>NZ_CP109277.1:0-5122500 GCF_045209715.1 Streptomyces sp. NBC_01635
AAGAGCTCGCTGCGCAGGCTCACAGGGAACTTCCGTGCGGAGCACGGAAGTTGAGCGAAGCCCCGCGCTGCGCGCGGGTGATGGGAGTGGAACTCCTCGCGTTGCGAGGAGTTGGCTCTGCGCTGCGCTCCGAGCAGCGTTTCCGTCCGTCAGGACTTTTGCTGTATCCGGAGGTTGGGTTGGTGACCTTCCGGCTCCCTCGTCGCTCCCCTCGTCGCCCCCCTCGTCGCCCCCCTCGTCGCTGCGCTCCTAGAGGGGATCTTGAGGGTCCGTCCGCTGCGCTCCCGGACCTGGCCCGCTTTCGCGGGCAGCTGGCTACAGGGCAGGGCGGCTGGGGGCTGTTTCCTTAGTTACGGAACTTTTGGTGAATCCGGGTTCGGGGTGTCTGCCCCCCTGAGTTGGAGATTGCGGTGGGCGGTGTGGTGTGTTCCGGGGCGAGTGAGGTGATGTCAGTTGGACTTGGTTGCAAAGATATTGAGTTCTTCGTGCTCGGGCGTGTGTCACCGGGCGGCGGACGTCAATCATGCTGCCACCAGGTCACTGCGAGGCCGGCCAGAAGGCCCCCGATGTGGCGGACGGCTCCGGTGAGGAGCGCTACGGAGACGAGGCGCCGCCACGAGGCGGGGGTGGGCGCCACGTGGTTCTGGTGCGGGGTGGTGGAGGGAGTGCGGTTCTTCTTCGACATGGTGATGTCCTTCGTTCGGGCAGGGCGCGGCGGTGCACCGTGCAAGGTTGGTGAGGTGGTGCAGCGGGGCGGTCCGCGGGAGACGGCCGACCGGGTCGTTGTGCTGCTGAATTGATCGTGGCAGCCGGGCGGTGGGCACTGCATCCTCAACAGGGCCCTGGGTGGGGAGAGAACGATGTAATTTCCACCCCGTGTACACCTGGGAGAGCATCACCAAGCCCGGCACCATCGACGATCTCGTCGCGGACGCCCACGCCGCCAGCTATCCGGACATGACCGTTCGGCGGATCCACGACTGGATTACCAAAGGGCTGCTGGACCAGCCGCGTCTGCGTACCCCGCGGCGTGGCTCGGACAAGGCCGAGCGCAGCATCAACCAGCGTCGACTGCTGCTGCTCCTGCTGGACAAACGGCAGCAGGTGGCGCACCTGAACGCGCTCGCGCAGGTGCCGCTGCCCATGTGGCTGTGGTGGGACGGTTACGTTCCCACGCGGCAGGCGCAGCGGGCATGGGTGACATGGGTGGGGCGCGGCCGGCGCAGCCAGGAGGTGGCGCACGAAGGCGCCGTGGGTCTGCTGGAGCAGGTAGGGCATCAGCTGGCCACGACGACCGCGCGGGCCCGGTTCGTGCGGGTGGTCACCGAGCTGGGCAACGGAAAAGCGCTGACGGTGCGCGGGCGGGCCGAGCTGCTGGACGCCGTGCGGGACGTGATGGAGCCGGAGTCGGTGTTCGCTGTCAGCGGTCTCGTCCGCGCACTCGGGCCCGCGCAGACACCGCTGACCGTCGAGGCGGTCGTGCTCCACGTCGAGGCCCTGTGCGCCGCGCTGGGCCGCACCCTGGGCAAGAAGGTGGACGCCGCGCTGCTGGAGCGGGCCCGAGCCGTCCACCGTGCTTCCATGGCCGACTACCTCGCCCAGCGCGGTGACCTCGCCACCGAGGCCGGACAGCTGGCCAGCCTCTTTGATGAGCCCTCCCTCCAGGAGCAGTTCGACCAGGCTGGGCGGCAACTGCTGCTCGTCCTCGGCATAGACCTGATCCAGCGCCGGGCCCTTTGACGTCAGCAGTGATCGTCCCGGCAGGGGCCCGTGTGCTCCTGGTGGTCGGGGACGGTGGGGTGCGGGCGCGGTTCGATCGCCGCGTGGGGTGAAGAGCGCGGGGCGATGCCGGGGCCGGCCAGCCGGGGCGCCTGCGGGCCGTCCGGTCGCCAACCATCGCGGCTTCCGTGCATGAGCCTTTGATCTGCAACCACTGCTGACCCGCTAGGTGCACTCGTCGATAGGCTCACCGGTCCGGTCCAGGCGCCACTTGGCCCGCACCTGCACATCGATGAGCTGATGGCGGAGCCGGTAGTGGGGCGGCGTGCCGTCGACCAGCAGTGTGTACGACACCGTCTCCCCGGCGCCCAAGCGCCCAGGTCCGATGCGCAGCACACGGTCTTGCAGCGTGCACGTGGGTCCCTGGGCGTGCGGCGGCTCAGTCTCCAAAGAGACGATCTCCACGATCGGCAGGCCCAACGCCACCTCGATCGGTGTGCCGTTGTCGAACTGGGCGGTGGCGATGTCTTTCGTCCCCCGGCTCTCCAGCCGCAGGGTAACGAGGCGCGGATCGGCCAAGTTGCGGCCTCCCACGCTGACCCGAATCACATTGGAGCTGAGGTCTCGCTGGTGGCGCTGGATCAGCGGCGCGGAAGTGAAGGCGTACACCAGCCGACGGCGCGGATGGGCGGCGCGATAGGTGACGTACACACCGATGGCCGCCACAAGGACGGCGAGCACCACCCAGAGCTTGTCCGATTCCCAGAGGGTGTCTAAGCGGTCGAGCAGGCTGGCAGCAGCGGACTCGTTCGCGTTCATATCGGTGATCTAAGCAGAGTGCACCATGCGCTTGTGCCCTTCCTTCGGACCCCGTTCCGCACGAGCTTCGCGGCCACCCGCTACTTGTGGCCCGGATGCGGTGGGCTGCTCCAGCGGCACGCGGACGTGCTGGGGCCGGTACAGCGGGCGAGTGATGCGGAGCTGGTGCGGGCAGGACGGTTCTGGTCGGCCTGCGCTGGTTCTACGGGTTGTACGCGATGCACGGGCTCTTGCTGCCGGACACGCCGGCGCTCGCCGTGCTGCGGGAGCGGATCGACGAATGGGGGGATGGTACCTGGATCACGTTATCGTCCTGGGCCCCTCCTGGACGGGTTGTACAAGACGCTCATGGAGCAGCTCACCCGGGACCCGGATGTCTTCCGTGCCCCAGGCGACGACACCGGCGCGGTCGGCTTCATGAACACGTGGATTCGCACCCTGCGCGAACAGGCTGATGGTGGGACGGAGTTGCGTACGGAGGGATGAGGCGTGGGCGGTGAGAACGGTGCGAGCAGAACCCTTCCGGTATGTGATCTTGTCGTTCTACGCGCGTCTTCTATGCGACTTGTCTGATTTACTGGGTAACTGGCACTCTGTCAGGGCACGTCAGTGGTCTCGACGACCTGTCAGCCTCGTGCCGCCGTCGGCGGTGGAGGCGTGAGCCGTGCGCTGCGGAAGCCCGCTGTTGCGAGGGGAGATTTCCGGTGGCGTGCACAGTCTCCGGTGGTGGACTCGAAGGGGCAGACGGTCTTTGCCGGTACGCGCTCTGAGGTGCGTGGCGGTGATGGCGGCCTTCGCCGGTGCTCCCTGGAAGGGAGTGCCTGCGGTTCGGGTGCGTGCCGCATCCGGCGCCGCTGGATGCGCCAGGTCGCACCCGGGGCCATGAGGGCTTCCGGAGTTATGGACCGTCTGCTGCTCATGTCTGCCCGTAAGGCCCCCGAGGGGCCCTACTCGTACCCGACCCACCCGACCTGGGTGGAGCACTTCTACGAGGCCATCACCAACACCTGCAAGGACAAGGGCTTCGCGCCCCTTCCTCGGCAGGCCGTGCTCGACGGGCTCGCACCGGCCCTCGGCCAGAGCGAGGCCAAGCGCGTCATCGAGCGCCGGCGTGCAGGCCGCTTCCTGCGTGAAGCGGCCTGTCACGTCGAGCAGCCCGACACCGACGCGGCGTTGCTGCTGCTGAGGGTGGACCTGCACGGGGCGGCGACGCTGCCCTGGGCCACCAATGACCGCACGCGCAGCGACTGGCTCCACCCGTCTGCCGACAACCTGGAGGGGCTGGAGGAGCTCGTCGACCAGCAGCAGATGGTGGCCGCCTGGACCGTCGGCGTGGAGCGTACGAAGACGGCGCTGCGGATGCTGGCCCCGACCGCGGCGGAGGCTGAGAAGGACGCGGCGGAGGCCGCGGTGAAGATCGCCGAGGACGAGCTGGCCCGTGCCCGGCAGGAGCTCAAGGCGTGCGAGCAGGCGCTGGGCGGCCGGCGTCCGCTGCCCGTGGTGCGGGCCGTCACCGAGGACGGGGTGGCGCTCGCGGCGCTCACGGCGGAGAAGGCCCGCACGGACGTGGCCGCCGAGGTGCAGCGGTACGCCGTGGACAAGCTGCGGCAGCGGGCGCGGCAGCGCCCCTACGATCTGGCCGAGTCCCTCGTGCAAGAGGGTCAGCGGGATTCCACCGTGGTTGTGCTGCAGCGCACCCCGGTGGTCGACCGGGACGGGTCGCGGCGGGACATCTGGCGGGGGCAGCAGGCCACGGGCGCCAATCGTGCCGATGCTCGGCTGGCCGTCTTCGGTCTGTCGGCGCAGCAGCTTCTGACCGGCGTGCCGCAGTCCCTGCTGCGCCTTCCCGGGGAGGAGGAGAACCGGCGGCTGGTCGTGCGGGGGCTGGGCGAGATCCTGCGGCGGATCAGTATCCTGCTGAACACCGAGTGCGCCGCCCCCGAGCGGGACTTGGAGGGACGTGCGGAGCGGGCGCGGCGGATCGCGCAGGTTCCGGCCCGTGTGGTCGTCGGCGCCAGGAGGCCGGAGCGGCTGGAGGAGTCGCTGCGCCAGCTGAACGTGCACGAACACCTGCGCGGCCAGCTGGACTACGACGACATGGACCGCGCCCTGGGGCTGTGGTCGACGCTGGTCAAGGCCTACCAGGCCAAGGGGCTCCTGGGCGAGCTCCTCGCCCAGGAGGTCGCTCAGGGCCGTGTCGCGGCTGGCAAGCTGGACGAGGACGCGATCGCCGACGCCCTGGTCGGGGCCCGGGCACTCGACGAGCTGAAGGTGCTGCTGCCGCCCGGTGACCAGGTAAGTCCCCTGACGTTGCGGGACGTGGCAATCCGCTGCGCCACCGTGATGGTGTTCCCGCCGGTCCCGCCCCGCCCGCAGGAACTGGCGCCGCGCGCCCCCATGCCCACCGGCCGGTACTGGCCGGTGGTACGTACCGTCCTGCAGGAGGCTGCCTGGGCGCAGAGAAACGCCGCCAAGGCCGAGCGGCGGTCGGAAATGTGGGCGGCCGTGGTCGCCCAGCACTTCGTCCACCGCGGCCCCCTTGCCGCCGCCGAGGGCCTGTTCGGCAAGCTCGACGTGCAGTTCGGGGTGCGCCCCGATGCACGCAGCCTGGCCTCGCTGCTGACCGCCTGCCGGCAGGGAGATGCCACGGCCTGGGAAACCCTGGTGCGGCGGCACCTGGTGCCCGGCATGATCAGCGCTGCCAAGCCGTTCATCACGCCCAACCAGGGCTCGCTGAAGGGCGAGGACCGCAAGGGTGTGCGGCGTGCGCCGTCCAACGCGGTCCAGGCGCTGGTGAACGCCTACACCGACCCGCCCGAAGGCGTCACGCGTGAGCTGCTGGTCGCGTTCGCCGAGGCGGTGCTGCACGCCCCGGAATCCCCGACCGCAGGCGATCTGCCGGCAGGTGCCTTCTGGGCGCCCGACGCACACGGCAAGCCGCGTGAGGGGGTCCTCGCCGACAAGCAGTGGTTCGACACCCTGTTTCCCCTGACCTCGTTCCGCAGGAACAAGGTCAAGCAACAGCCCTCGAACGACATCACCGGCACCGAGGCCGAGGACAGCAGCGGAGCCACCGTAGAACTCGAAGAAGAGATCCCGGAGCCACCGCACGTCCGCATGATGCGCCTTCGCGCGGAGCTGGCCTCCACGGTGGCCAGCAACACGGTGAGCGTCACCGCCGTCGCCCAGCAGATCGTCCAGCTCCTGATGACCGTCCAGGAGGCCGTGCGTGCCCGTGAAGAGGCCGGCGAGGAGAAGGAGTCCGCCGAGGTGCGCGCGCTGTACGTCGAGGACTTCAACAAGATCAAAAAGGAGGCGGGGAAGATCGCGACCAAGCTGGACGAGGCCACCTTGGCGGTGATGTCGCTGTGAGCGTGGACTGCTGCGCGGAGCCGGTGGCCGGGCCGGCGGTCGATGCACGGGTGCTGCGCCATGCCTGGACGGCACTGGGTCCGCTGGTGCGCGGCAACTGGCCTGTCCCGTACAGCCTGGAGCCAGGTCGGCGGGAGGAGACTCTCGCGGTGCTGGACGAGGTGCTCGCCGGGCTGTATCTCGTGGTCGACGCCGATGGGCGGCTGCGGTGGCTGGGCAAGGCCCACCGCGACGGCGGTGTCGGCGCCCGGCTGCGAAACCACCTCGGTCACCAAGAGCGGGCCCGCATCTTCGCGAGGGTGTTCGTCATGGCGGCCGACCCGTTCAGCCCGCCCAGGGCGATCGAGGCCGCCGAGGGCCGGGCCGCCGACCTGCTCGGGCTGCGCGGCCGCATGGGGACACGCCGCTGGCCCACGGTCACCGAGGCACAGTGGCTCGCTCTGGTCACGTCCCGCGCCGCGGGTCGGCCGTTCCCGGCCGGAGGGGGTAGCGCCGGGGAGCGGTCGGCGGTGCCGTCCTGACGGACACCCTCGGTGGGTGGTTCCCGGTTGTCGTTGTCGGCGTGCCGGGAAGCGCCCGCCCGGGGCGGGGCGGTGTCAGACCCGCCGCCACGGCCCGGACTGGGCTGGTGTGCGGGAGCCCCGGGCGCAAGGGGCGGGCCGTCGGAGTGCGGCGGCATCGAAGACGAGGAAAGCGGGGCAGCTTGGTGCTGCCCGGCGAGGTGAGGGAGGACGGCGCGATGGCGCTGAATTGGGACCTGATCGGCACGGGGGGCAGCGAGGCGCTGCTGCGGCCCCGGGACATCTACGCGGGGCTGGCGGACCGCCCGTGGCCATACCTGCGGCATGAGCAGGGCGAGGTGCTGGACGAGTGGTTCGACCATCGGCGCGATGACCGCGATGTGGTGATCAAGCAGAACACTGGCGGGGGAAAGACGGCAGTCGGCCTGCTGATCGCGCAGAGCACCCTGAACGAGGGCATCGGCAAGGCCGTGTACCTGACGCCGGACAATTACTTGGTCAAGCAGGTCCGCGAGGAGGCCGCCAAGCTGGACATGGTCACCACGGAGGATCCGCGGGACCAGGCGTTCCTCACGGCTCAGGCTGTGCTGGTGACGAACTACCCGAAGCTGATCAACGGCATGTCGGTCTTCGGTGTCGTCGGTGACGGCAAGGAACCGGTCGATCTGGGCGTCGTTGTCGTCGACGACGCGCACGCCGCGCTGGCCCGGACCGAGGACCAGTTCCGACTGCGGGTGCCGGCCGGCCACGAGGCGTACGGGAAGCTGCTGGAACTGTTCGCCGAGGATCTGCAGCACCAGTCGGCGAACGCCTGGAAGGAGCTCGAGGACAAGGACCCCACGGCTTTGGCACCGATCCCGTTCTGGGCGTGGGCGGACAAGCATGACGAGGTACTGAAAATCCTGCGCCCGTACCGGCAGGATCGGGACTTCATGTTCGTGTGGCCGCTGATCGCCGATGTGCTGCACCTGTGCACCGCGACAGCGACGTCGAAGGCGATCGAGATCAGGCCTTCGTGCCCGCCGATCGACCGCCTCCCGTCGTTCGTGCGGGCCCGTCGCAGGGTCTACCTGACCGCGACGCTCGCCGACGACAGTGCACTGGTAACCGACTTCGGTGCCGACCCGGCGCTCGTCGCCAAGCCCGTCACGCCGGGCAGCGCGGCCGACCTCGGCGAGCGCATGATCCTGGCCCCGGTGGCGCTCAACCCGACCCTGGATTCCGAGGCCGTGCGGGTGCTGGCCCGCCAGTTCGCCGACGGGGACCGCGACGGAGACGGCATTGCCGAGACCGATCCGGTCAACGTGGTGGTGCTGGTGCCCAGCGACCCGGCCGCTGCGGCCTGGGCGTCCCACGCCGACCGCACCTGGCGGGTCGGCGACCTCGAGGCAGGCGTGAAGGAGCTGCAGGGCGGCCATGTCGGTCTGGTGGTGCTTGTTAACAAGTACGACGGTGTCAACCTCCCGGACGGCGCCTGCCGTCTGCTGATCCTGGACGGGGTCCCCAGGCCGCTGGACGGGGTGGAGCGGCGGGAGTCCGTCGCGCTGGCCGACAGCACCGTCCGCCTGGCGAGGGAGGTCCAGCGGATCGAGCAGGGCATGGGCCGTGGCGTGCGGGACAGCGAGGACTACTGCGCGGTCCTGCTGCTCGGGGCGAACCTCGCGGTCGCGATCCACGACCGCCGCCACCTGGCCCTCTTCTCGCCGGCAACGCAGGCCCAGCTCAAGCTGAGCCGGGAGATCGCCAACCAGATCAAGGGCGAAGGATTGGATTCAGTGCGGCAGGCGCTGCGGGCCTGCCTCGGACGGCAGCCCCAGTGGACGCAGCGCAGTCGGCGGGCGCTGGCGGAGGTCCGCTACGCCGAGCACGGAACGGTGCGGGGCGAGGCCGTCGCGCTGCGCGAGGCGTTCGATCTCGCGGTCACCGGCCGAGCTCTGGCCGCGGCCGACCGCGTGCAGCGGGCGGTGAACGAACTCGACGCCAGCGACAAGGCGTTGCGGGGCTGGCTGCGCGAGCAGAAGGCCGTCTACCTGCACCTGACCAATCGCGCCGACGCGCAGCGGGCCTTGGCCGGGGCACTGGATGACAACCCGTTCGTCCTGCGCCCCGTGGACGCTGCCCCGGTCCAGATCCGGGCGGCCGTGGCACAAGCCCGTGCCGCTGCGGAGTTCCTGGCTGGCCAGTACCACGACGGCGTCAGCCTCCGGCTCGGCGTGCAGAAGCTGTTCGAGGACGTGGTGTGGGGCGACGAGGAGCGCTCCGACGACGCCGAGCAGGCGTGGCAGAAGCTGGGACTGCATCTCGGGTTCGTCAGCTCGCGCCCGGAAAAGCAGCACGGCACGGGCCCGGACAACCTGTGGGCGCTGTCCCCGGCGCGGCAGGCGGTGACCGAGCTGAAGACAGGGTGCGGCACCGACACGACCACCATCGCGAAGAAGGACATGGACCAGCTCGGCGGCAGCGTCCGCTGGATGAACGGGCACGACCGGGAGGTGAAGGCCCTGCCAGTCATGCTGCATCCCAGCCGGGTCAGCGACACCAAGGCCACCCCTCTGCCAGGCATGCGCGTGGTCACACCGGAGGCGTTCAAGAAGCTGAAGAAGGCGGTGATGCAGTACGCGGCCGCGCTCACCAGCAGCCCCGACCGCTGGAGCGACGAGCAGGCCGTCGGTGAGCAGCTCGCGCACCACAAGCTGACCGGCGACCGGTTCTTCGACGCTTATGCCGAACCGGTACGCGCCTCCTGACCCCTGCCCGGCACCGCGAACCGGTGGAGGTCTGCCGCTGCTTGTGGCTGGCCGCTACCGGTTCCCCGGAGCGCGCAAGGATCCGCGCGCCGCTCGGGGAACGGCTGGCGGACAGGAGGCTTGAAGTTGCCCCGGTTTGATGGACAACCTTTTGCTTTGGGACACTGGGTCCCGCAAGGAGGAGTTCATCGTGCCAAGGACGCGTCCGGCCTACCCGCCGGAGTTCCGTCGCCAGATAGTCGAGCTGGTCCGGGCCGGCCGGTCGCCGGAGGAGCTGGCGAAGGAGTTCGAGCCGTCCGCCCAGACCATCCGGACCTGGGCCAACCAGGACCGGATGGACACCGGGGAACGCCCCGGCTTGACCAGCGACGAGAAGGAGGAACTCGCCCAGCTGCGCCGCGAGGTGAAGCAGTTGCGCGAGGAGAAGGAGATCCTCCGCAAGGCCACGGTTTTCTTCGTCCGGGAGACCAGCCGGTGATCTGCTACCGGCTGATTGACGAGAACACGGCACACCACGACGTCTCCCTGATGGCCCGGCTGCTGGGTGTGTCACGGCAGGGCTACTACGCCTGGAGGGACCGCGTCCCCTCCCGCCGCCGGCGGGAGGACGCCGAGCTCACGGAGAAGATCCGCGGGCACCACGAGCGGTCCCACGGAACCTACGGAGCCCCGCGCATCCATGCGGACCTGCGCGAGATCGACGGCCTGTCCGTCGGGCGCAAGCGCGTCGCCCGCCTGATGCGCAAGGCCGGGCTGACCGGCGTGCACCGCCGCACCGGCCGGGCCTCGCTCACCCGCCAGGACCGGCAGGCCACGGCCGCCCCCGACCTGATCGGCCGCGACTTCACCGCGAGCGCGCCGAACCTGCGCTGGAGTGCGGACATCGCCTACGTCCCCACCGATCAAGGCTGGCTCTACCTCGCCGTCGTCCTAGACCTGTTCTCCCGCCGTATCGTCGGCTGGGCGATGGCCGACCACATGAGAACCGAGCTGGTCACCGACGCCCTCGCCATGGCGGTCACGGCCCGCAGACCCTGCCCCGGTCTCGTGCATCACAGCGACAAGGGCTCCCAGTACACCAGCCTGACGTTCGGTCAGCGATGCGATGAGGCGGGGATCCGGCCTTCTACCGGCCGCACCGGCTCGTGTTACGACAATGCCGTCACCGAGAGCTTCTTCGCCTCCTTGGAGACCGAACTCATCGACCGGACCGCCTTCCCCACCCGGCACCACGCCGAGCAGGCCCTCTTCGCCTACATCGAAGGCTTCTATAACCCCCGGCGCCGCCATTCGGCGAACGGCCAGCTCAGCCCAGCCGAGTACGAACGTCGTCACGCCGCGAAGACACCACATAGAGCGCTCTACGCAGCCGCATAGATCACAAGCCCATCGGTGTCTGTCAGACCGGGGTAACTCCAAGACAACCACACCATGGCAGCTGCAGCCCGCGCCAGCGACGGCCGGATCATCCACTGCGGTGAACGCCTACCACTTCACGGGAGGCCCCTGCGCCGAGCTGGTCCTCATCGGCGCGGCAGCCGCCCAGGGCGCCTATGAGCTGGACACGATCGTCGCCGTGGGCGACCGCGACCGAGGGGTTGTTCCCCCGTGCGGCCGGTGCCGTCAGGCCCTTCTCGACTACTTCCCCGCCCTCAAGGTCATCGTCGGCGAAGTAGACCGCATCCGAACCGTCCTTATCACCGACTTGCTGCCCGAAAGCTACGTCTGGGCGGACCACCAGCTCGAGGCCGAGTAAACCGCGCCACTCAGCATGGGCTGACACCGCCAGCCGACAACGGGGCGAACGTTGTCTGATGCGGCACTAGTCACCGGAGAAACCGCGCGCTCCGCCACAAAATCGGCATCCACGTGGCAAACACAACCACCACCCACAGCGACGCGTACGGCACTCGCTCGCAGGCCATCCCCGCAGGCGACAACCAGAACAAACGCCCCTCACCCCTGCCCCTCACCCAGATAATCTCCGTGCCTGAGGCCGAGGACCTCCAGAAGGGCCTGCGCTTGCCACTCCGCAAGAGCGTGCATCGCAACGGGAGGACGTCGTTGCCGATGCACGGCAGGAATGTCAGAAGGGGGCTGTGAAATGGGTATGCGCGGCAGCGAGCAGGAACAGACCGGCGGAGCTGGGGTCTCCCGGGTCATAGCCGACTTCACAGATCTTGGCTGGGGTCCTTCAGAGAACACCCGCCATGACCTCGGTATCGATCTGTTCCTGCAGGTACGCGACGAACGGCGATTCGACCGCATTATCCTGATGGCGGCTCAGGTCAAGTCAGGACCTTCGTATTTCGGCGCACCGACCATCGACGATCAGGGCACCTGCACTGGATGGTGGTACGCGGAAAGCGACGCCAGGCACTTCGAGGACTGGGTCCAGCACGCCCTGCCTCACCTGCTCGTGATGCACGACGACGCCACTCGCACCTCGTACTGGGCGCATGTGACGAAAGAAGCGGTTCAGAGCACGGGGGACGGTTTCAAGATCCACGTGCCGATCCACCAGAAGGTAGAGCCAAGTAATCGGGACACGCTGCTGAAGGTCGCCGCCTCAGCAAAACAGCAGCCCGTGCTCCAAGGCACCTCATTCGCGGCAGGAGCCAGGGCAGTCGCTCCCGGACGGGCGCTGCGCCACGCCTTGCTGACCCCCCGTCTCATCGCTCCCCACCGCAACACCGACTATGAACGCACCCTCGCCCCCGAAGAAGCCATCGCCCTGGTCACCCAGGGGCGTGTCCAGGACCTGGAGTGGTACAGCAAGAAGGGCTCCAATCCTCAGCTTGCCGGGGCCGACAGTCGCTCCCGTCTGTGGGAATGGCGGTTCTTCTCCGCCTACTACAGCGCTGCAGTGGATGTGGACATCCAGCCGCTCCTCGACCTCGCCACAGCCACCTGCCCCGCACCACTGGCCACCGGCAAGCGTCCGAAGAAACGGAAAACAGAACAGGCGCACCGGATCGCGGCCAGCGTCGTGACCGGTGCGGTCTTCCTCACCGCCGCCGAGCGGCTGGCAGAAGCAGAAGCCCTCCTGGAAGCGGCGGGCGAGGACCTCCTCCCCATTGACCAAGCCTGGGCATTCATACATCGAGCCATCGTGATGAGTGAGCGGGGAGACCTCGGCACATCCCGTCGCCTGGCCGCGGCAGCACAGCGGACCGTCGCACTGGACCTCGATGACGTCACCGCAGCTGCCATCGGTGCGTCGGCTGCCGACTTCCTCTTCCGCACCTCAGGACGGGAAGCAAAGAACCTGGGTGCCACCATGACAGCCGTCGATACTGCGGCCTCCTGGTGGCGCTCTCAAACCGTCGCCTGGGCTCTCGAAGAGCATGAGGAAAAGGCATTCCGCGCCTGGGGAGCGTGCGAAGACCTCGGCACCTGGCCATCGAACGAAGCGCAGGACCGTCTGCTCAGCGCGTGGCTGAGCGCCTCTCTGGCGGGAACGCGGGGCCCCGCAGCCGCCGCCCTCGCCCAGCATGCCCGGCATGAAGTCATCCAGCACGAAGCGGCATGGCGCAGTGATGCAGCGGCGGAACTCAGCGTGCAGGACAGCCAGCCTCGCCAGATTCCAGCCGGCACTCACGCCCGCGGCCTGGAGGACACACTCGACGAACTGAGACGCTTCGGCTGTACCAAGACACTGGAGACCGCTGTTCAACGTCTGTGGGCGGCAGGGCCTGCCAGCCCGGTACAAGCCGCGATACAGCGGTCGGTGACGGCACCATGGACTCACACCAATGCGCCTGCGAAACTGGCCCTTCTGCGGCACGCCGGAGACCTTCTCCCGCCTGAACTCGCCGATCAAGCCGGACGTCACTGCCTGACCCTGCTCGAAGACCCCACATCCTTCGCGCAACGCATGTGGCCGTTCTTTTCCATCAATCACTACGCGCACAGAGCCCTCTGGCGAGTGTTGTCCGCAGCCACCGACGCCGTCCACGCGGAAACAGCAGACGTGTTCCTGCGCATTCTGCCCGACCGGCCGGGCGAACCTGCGGAGACCGACCTGATAAAACTCGCTGCACACTTGAGGCCTTCTGCCGTCGCAGCCTCTTCCAGCCAGCTGCTCGCCGCCGCAACAGGTCACAGCAGCCCGAGCATGTCTGCCGCACTCCTGGGCGTACTGATCGCCTGCGGCGACTCTGCGGCCGAAGCCGAGTTGCTGCGCCGCACCGAAGCCGGCGACATCGACGCCATCGGCGAAGTGCGTTCACTGGCGGACCTCGCCCCCCTCACCGGCCGGCACGTGATCGACCTGGCCGCATCTCACTGCCAGCAGCAACTCGAGGAAGCTCACCGAAACAGCTGGGGACTCGGCGGCTGGGACTGGGCCCGCCTCCTGACACTGTGCAGTTTCTATTTCCCCGAGCATGCCCGCTGGGACCCCGTCATCGACACGGTGCTCGACCCTCAGGTCGCCCAAGAGCACAAGGCAGGGGCCGTCCGCGCCCTCACCACCCGCGCGGACCAACTCCCCGCCGCGGCTGCCGCTCGTTTGCGGGCTGCCTTCGAGACGGGACTACCCACGATCAGGGGCGTACCGGGCTTGATCGACGAAGCCGGGGACCTCACCGAGGCAGCCTTCACCCTCGGCCTCGCCCTCGGTGCAGTCGACAGCACCACGGCGCTCCACCGCATCCTCACCTGGCTGCGCGGCTCCGCTTCGCAACGCCAATCAGCCTCCCGCCTCGTGACCGCTCTCAGCCACCACACGGACGACCCCGTCATCCAGGGAACGCTGGTCGCTCTCACCGGCGATCCGCAGTACCAAGTCCGCGCCGCAGCAGCCTTCTCCCTCACCCGCGGACTCCAGGAGAACGCCACGCTGGCCGTCGAAGCAGCCATCACCACGGCAGCACACGAACCAGGGTGCCGCGTGCCACTCGCTATCGCCCACGCCCTCGACCACACATCAGCCCTAGAAACCCATCGCACTCTGCGAAATGAGCTCCGACAACACATGTCCGCTCTCGTGCGCTCAGCAGCCACCCCCACATCCAGCCCGCCATCCACAACAAACACACCACACCCTGCCACCACCCCTTGATAAAAGGCCTGCGCTCGCATGATGAACAACTCGTGGAGCAGTTCGCCTCGCGTGCCCTCACCAGCGGGCAGCGCAAGGTGCATGTCCGACGCGATGAGGACGAGCAGATCGTCGGGGTCGGCGGCGAGGGTGAGGGCGAGGACCAGGAGCAGGACGGCACCGACGCCGCTGCCGAGTCCGCCCTGCTCCATTCCTCCTCTCCCCGGGACGCGGCGACGATCGCCGCGTTCCTGCGCACGCGGGTCTACCGGCCGGAGTCCCTGGTGTGGCTCGAGGGCTACCAGGCCCTCATCCGCTGGCGAGCCGAGAACGAGATCACCGGCCTGCACGCCGTCCCCTACGACACCGAGGTCGAAGCGGGCGTGACGAAGGACTTTCCCCTTGGTCGATGGGTGCACCAGCAGCGCAAAGCGCTGCGGGCGGGGAACTGGAGCCACGGCGCAAGGAACTGCTCGACTCGCCCGAGGCCGGGATGGTCTGGGAGCCCGGCGAAGAGGCGTGGGAGACCAAACTCGCCACGCTCCGCTCCTACCGACGGGCCACCAGACACCTCGCATCCCGCCAGGACGCAGTCTGGGGCGAGGGCGAGGCGATGGTGCCCATCGGGCAACATCTGGCGAACCTGCGGCGCAAGGGCGGTCTCGGGAAGGACCCGGAGCGGGCCGCCGTACGCGCCAAGCAGCTGGCCGCGATCGACCCGGACTGGAACTGCCCCTGGCCACTCGACTGGCAACACCACTACCGCGTCCTCGCCGACCTCGCCGCCGACAAACCCCACGGCCACCTGCCCGACATCCAGCCCGGCGTGACGTTCGACCGTGACGACCTCGGACGGTGGCTCCAGCGGCAGGCCAATTCGTGGGCGGAGCTTTCGGAGGAGCAGCAAGAGCGGCTGTCGGCGCTGGGTGTGAAGCCCACCGAGCGCTCCGTCACGGCCCCGGCGGCGAAGAGGGTCGGGAAGGCGTCCGCGGCCTTCCAGCGCGGCGTTCAAGCCCTCGCACAGTGGGTCGAACGGGAAGGCGCCCATCGGCCCGTACCACGCGGGCACAGCGAAGAGATCGTAGTCGACGGCGAAACGGAACCGGTGACCGTGAAGTTGGGCGTATGGGTCTCCAACACCAAGCAGCGCCAGGCCAAGCTCACCGCGGAGCAATTGGACGCGTTGCGGGAACTGGGCATGCAGTGGACGTAGAAGCAAGCGAGCCGGGCGTGGTTGTCAGCGGCGGACTTTACAGTCGCCCTGTGACGCATACATGGCGACGGCTGACTGACCGTCTGGCGGGAAAAACGGAGCCGGAACCTCTGTGGGCAGACGGCGTGCCGGACCACCTTGACGTGCCCATCCGCGAATGGCTGTACGAGGTGCTGCGCACGTACGACATGGCTACCCCCGTGGCGGTGCGGTTGAAGCTGCCGTCGAGGATCCTCAAGGGTCGTGACCCGTACGCCGAACTGGCGGTTCTCGACGACCGGATGAACCCGATGCTGCGGTTGGAGGTCATCGACGCAACGCTGAGCTGCCTTCAGCAAGCGCTGCAGGGGGCGGACTGGCAGGACCGTCAAACCGTTGCCTCTTACGCTCTCCAGTTGGACGGCATCCTGCGCGAGGGCGACTCTGCTTTCACTGTTTCCGAAGACTGCAGCAGGCTTGAACGCCGGATGGACGAGACGGTCCATGCAACCTTCGACAAAGCCGTGGAGGCTGGAGTCTCGAAGGCGCAAACGGCGGCTGATCATCTTCGTGCGGCGTTCAGTGAGGCGTACGGGATCAAACCCGACCCGAGCGCCGCCTACTCCCGTGCCATCAAGGCTGTCGAGGCCGTCGCCAACCCGCTCTTCCTTCCCAACGAGGCCGAGCCCACCCTGGGCAAAGTGCGCTCTCATCTGGACCAGGGACGACACAAGTACGAGATGGCCATCGCCGACAGGAAAGGGGCGCCCGCCGGCATCGACGCGGTCGTTGCAATGATCAGCCTGCTATGGCACGGACAGCGAGACCGTCACGAGGGAGGACCCACCAGCGCACCCGTGCCCCAGGAGGCCGCAGAAACGGCCGTACACACGGCCGCGGTCCTGGTCCATTGGATCTCAAGCGGCAGCATCCGAAAGAAGTAGGCGTGTGACGCCTTGCCCGGCCGGTCGCCCCCTACCCGATGTGCAGAGAGACCCCGGCAGTCACGGCCCGGGCTCTCATACTGTCCGCGGCGGTAGGAAGTGTTCGCGGACCAAGGTCAGATGGTCGATCCAGTTGTCCAGTTCCTCTTCGTCGCGGGTGGTCACCCGGCAGGAACGGGAGGTGCCGTCGGCGAGGTGGACAGTCACCGTCAGTCCAAGGCCGCGGCCGGATTCCACGTGGACGATGTCCCGGACCGCGTACCAGGGGAAGTCGGTCGGGTGGCCGTTGATGCCGAGGGAGATGCCGTCGGCGTCGGCCACGATGGCGTTCTTGCGGTCCATGGCCAGGAACTGTGGGCTCTCCTCAGCCGAATCCACAGTGGGCGGCAAACTTGGCGGCCCGGGTGGGTGCGGAGGCAGGGGAGGGAGTACCGGGGAGGGCGCGACCAGCGTGGGCTCATATTCCACAGGTGGTTTCTGGGGAACGAGCAGGTCCAGCAGCTGCTCTGCGGTAGGGCGCTGCTGTGGATCTTTGGTCATGCAGGTGGCCACAGTGTCGCGCAATGCAGACGGCAAGGTGGTGAGGTCTGGTTGGTGATGGACGGAGCGGTACATCAGGCTCGCCGGGGTGCCGTCTCCGAAGGGGCTGCCGCCGGCTGCCGCCACGAGAACGGCGCCCAGGGCGAAGATGTCTGCGGCCGGCGATACCGGGAGTCCTTCGGCCTGTTCCGGCGCCAGGAAACCTGGTGTGCCGACGGCGATACCTGTCATCGTCAGGCGTGCGCCCTCGATGGCGCGTGCGATGCCGAAGTCGACCACGCGGGGGCCGTCATCGGCCATGATGATGTTGCCTGGCTTGAGGTCTCGGTGGACCAGGCCGCACCCGTGGATGGCCTGCAGGGCCTCGGCCAGCGCCAGGCCCAGCTGCCGCAGTCCTGCTTCCGGCATCGGTCCCTGAGAGGCGAGGAGCTGGGCAAGGCTGGGGCCGGGAATGTATGCGGTGGCCAGCCAGGGTGTCGGCGCGTCGGGGTCGGCGTCGACGACCGGTGCCGTGTGGAAGCCTCCCACCGCGCGGGCGGCGGTGATCTCTGCCCGGAACCGCTCCCGAAAGCCGGCGTCTCGGGCCAGTTCGGGTTTGGCCACCTTCACCGCTACAGGGCGCCCGCCTCGCGAGCGGGCGAGATAGACCGTGCCCATCCCGCCTTCACCAAGCACCCGCTCTATCGCATACGAGCCGATTCGCTCCAACGCCCCTCCCCCGCAAGTACTGCCGCGCGCCACCCTAAAGCAGTCCTCCCCACGCTCGCTGCCAGGCCCGGCGCCACCGCTGAACCGAGCGCACGCTCGCCCGTAAGTCCTTGGCGCCCTCCGCGTTGGAGGCGCCGGCGCCGAACCGTTCGGCGGCCTCTATCCGGAGCTGCTCGCGAAACGTCTGCCGTTCAGGCGTCAGCCCACCACCTGCGGATACCTCATACAAACGGCATACCGCGACGATCACACGTCGTAAGCCCTCAACGACAACACGCCAACAAGCTCAGCAACCACCACTCCGGCCCCTGACTGCATGCTGCAAGCCCGCCTGCGCTCTGTCGAAGGACTCAACCAGCTCAGCCACGAGTCATGGTGAAACGACTATTGATCCACTTCTATGCAAGGACGGCCGGGGTGGCATCGTCCGTGGCCCAGTCTCCGTCGAAGAGGGCGGCGACCAGTCGGGCGTACTCGTCGGGGAGTTGGCCTGTGCGGTGCTTGGTGCGGGTTTTAGCGAGCCAGGCGCCGATCTTGACGGTGTCGCCGTCGACCCGGATGGTCTCGCGCGCGGCGGGGGCACGCCCTTCGCGGTGGAGGAAGAGTTCCAAGAGCTGGACGGTCTGCTCGAAGGTCCGGCGGGCGCGGCGGGCGGGGGCGAGCGGGTTGCTGTCCAGGGTGAGGCCGAGGGCGGTCATCAGCTGCTGCTGGCCGGGGTGGAGGGTGGGCCAGGTGGTGAGCTGACGGTGCAGCCAGGAGCCGATCTTCACCCCGGCGAGCATGGTGTCGCGGGTGAGCGCGGCCGGGTTGGCGCCGTCGGCGAGGTGGGTGCGCAGCAGGTGGTATTTACGGTGCCAGTCCGCGCCATGGGGCAGACGCCAGTCCGGATCGAGGGCGGCAAGGGTCTCGGCACGGGCCGCATCAAGGGTGTTCTTGGCTGCGAGGTGGCGTTGTTCGGCGAGCCACGCGCCGATGGGGGTGGTGGAGGGGACGGCGAGGTGACCGTGGGCGCGCAGGTAGTCGGCGGCCTCGGTCAGACGGGCGCGCCAGGCGGCATCGTGCTTGTCCCAGATCATGCCGAGGGCGTCGAGTTCGGCGATCCAGTCCGCTTCCAGGCGGCCGGCTTTGGCTGCGTCACGCATGGTGGTGATGAAGGTGCCCAGCGTGTAGCCGGTGGGGTCGGTGTAGTCGGCGGGGACGTCGAGGTGGCCGTGTTCGTCGCGGTAGGCCTGGGCGGCAGCCAGGCCGAGGCGGCGGGAGCGGGAGACGGTCTGGTCGCGGGGGTCGAAGGAGGCCAGGTCCATGGCTCGGGCGATGCGTTCGGGGTGGACGGTGAAGTCGAAGTGCCAGCGGCGTTCGATGACGTCGCTGGTCTCCTTGGGCAGGCGGTTGGCCTTGTCGGGCAGGCGTTCGAGGATGCGGTGGTCGTGGCTGGCCAGTGCGGTGGCGATGGCCCAGACGGGTTCGTAGGCGGTGCCGAGGATGTTCTCGCCGTCGGCGCCGGGCGGGACGTAGACGGGGACGATCAGTGAGGCGGTCTTGCCGCTCACGTCGAGGCGCAGGGCGCGGCCGAGGGCTTGGACGCAGCGGATGACGCTGCGGGTGGGGTCGGCGAAGACGACGGCGTCGACGCTGGGGATGTCGACGCCTTCGGCGATCAGGCGGGAGTTGGCCAGGATCGCGCAGTCGGCGGCGGCGAAGTCGGCGAAGGTGTCGGCGCGTTGGGCGGTGGTGTGCTCGCCGTGGGCGAAGAACAGCTCGGGGGTGATGTCCGGGCACAGGCCGGGGTCGGTCTTGGCGAGCTGGCGCAGGGTGTGGGGCAGTTCGCGGGTGAAGCGGCGGGCGTCGGAGACAAGGTTGAAGTAGACCAGGACCTTCTTCAGGTTGTGTTCGGTCATGGTGCGCAGGACGGCCAGGTGCAGGGCGGTGGTGCGCAGCGCGCTGTCCCCCTCCTCGTCGTTGCCATCGTTGGAGTGGGGGGTTCCAGGGGCGGGGAGGTTCAGGCGGCGGCGCAGGTCGGCATCGGTCAGGGTGGGCACCACGATGCGGTAGTCCGCCGCTCGGCCGTCCTCCACCGCTTGGGCGAGCGGGTACTCGAAGACCTTCTTCCCGTACACCTGCTCGTTGTCCATGGAGTTGGTAAGCACGTCCGCTTCGGGGGCGTGGTGGGAGCGGCGGCGTGGGCGGGCCGTGTCGGCGGAGTCGGCCAATTCGGGGGCTGCGAAGATGCGGGGGGTGGCGGTCATGTAGAGGCGGCGGTCGGCCAGGATGCGCTTGGCGTCGTTGACGGCTGCCCACTTTTTGTCGGCCCGGCCGGCAATCCGGTGTGCCTCGTCCATCACCGCCAGGTCGAACGGCGGCACCGTGTACCCCGTGCTCTGGGTTTCCTCGATCTTGTTAAGGGAGTCGTAGGTGCAGATCACCGTCAGCGCCGGGATCTGGTCTGTCTCCTCCCCCACCACCGACATCAGCGCAGCCAGTCCGCGTGGGTCGCTGGTCGAGCCGATCCGTGCGGCCCTTAGGTCTTCTCGGGCCGAGCTGTCCAGGGAGGAGACGATCACCATGTGCTCGCTGTGTCCGTCGCTGCGCCAGGCCAGAGCGGTCTGTGCCGCCAGGTCGAGGGTGGGCACGACGAACAGCACCAGCCGGGCATCGAGTTGGTCCGCCACGCGGATGGACACCAGTGTCTTGCCGGTTCCCGTCGCCGATACATACAGCCCCCGGCTCCTTGGGCGCCGCAGATGGCGCACCAGCCGCTCGACCGCTTCTGCCTGGTCGGGGAAGAGCGTGCGCGTCGCGGGGTCCTGGGGCGTGGGGCGGGTGGCTTCCAGCATGCAGTGCTACCTCGACACGGTTGGCGCAAGCAGGGCGGGCCCGCGTTCCGGGACCGCTGGGGACATCCTGGCGCACTGGCATGGGGCGAAGACGGTCGGGCTGTTGCGGCCATGGCGCGAGATCGAGGGTGCCCGTTGCGCGGCGGGTTCTGCCGCATGGTGGCCGAGCGCGTGACAGCAGTCCAGTGCAGGGCACTGTGCTGTGGGCCGACCGGTGCTGTCGGCCCGGTTCGAGGTGGCGGCAGTGCCGTTCAGGGAGGGGCTGGATGTCATTCGGCTGCTTCGGTGACGTGGACGAGGGTGGAGCCGACGGGGCTTTTGCGGACGTGGAGGCGCTGGGTGATGCGGCGGCGCATCTCGGCGACGTGGCTGATGACACCCACGGTGCGGTCGTGGTCGCGCAGGGAATCGAGGACGTCGAGGACCTGGTGGAGGGTGTCGTCGTCGAGGGTGCCGAAGCCTTCGTCGATGAAGAGGGTGTCGAGTGCTTGCCCGCCGGCTTCGGCGGTGACGATGTCCGCGAGGCCCAGGGCCAGGGACAGGGAGACGTAGAAGGATTCTCCGCCGGAGAGGGTGTCGGTGTGGCGCTGGTGTCCGCTCCAGGCGTCCAGGACTTTTAGGCCTAGGCCGGATTTGGCGCCGCGGGCGGCTCGTTCGTCGGAGTGGACGAGCGTGAAGCGGTGGTTCGACATGTGGGTCAGGCGGGTGTTGGCTGCGTCGACGACGCCTTCGAGGCGGGCGGCCAGGACGTAGGACTCCAGTTGCATGCGGAGCTGGTTGCTGAGTGAGCCACCGCTGATCAGGCCGTGGAGGTGGTCGACGGTGCTGTAGGCGGCCTCCAGCGGCTCGAGGCTCTTGGTAAAAGCGTCGAGTTGGGTGCCGAGAGCGGCGAGGGCGGTGAGGCGGGTGGTGGCTTGGGTTTCGACGCTCGTGGCTTGGGAGTGGGCGGTGGTGGCTTTCTCCAGTTCCGCCACAGCGTGCTCCAGGCCTGCGGGAGGCTGGGCGGCGGCGTTCTTGAGGTCGGGCTGATCCAGGTGGGCGGCCAGGACAAGGCGCTGTTCGCGCCAGTTGGTGAGTTCTTCGCTGATGCGGGCTAGGTCGTCGTCGGGCAGCAGGGCGCTGGTGGCCTCGGCCGGTGACGCGAAGCCGACGGCCTGGGCTGCCTGTTCTGCGCGCTGGGTGGCGGTGCGCAGGTCCGTGGTGGTGCGGGCTGCGGCGGCGGTGCACTTGGCTGCGCTCTCGAGCTGCTCGGCGAGCTGGGTGAGGTGGGTGATGCGGTCGGCGAGCGTGGTGTGCTGATCCAGGGCGGCGGCCAGGCGCCGGCTGAGGGTCTCGCGCTGGGTGTGCAGGCTGTCGTAGGTGGCGTCGATGGCGCCCAGGCGCTGCTGTGCGGTGTTGCGGGTGTGTTCGTGGTCGGTCTGCTGCTGTTGCAGACGGGTGAGTTCTTCTTCGGCTGGACCTGCGTCCGCGGCTTTGGCCAAGGTCTGGTGAATGCGGTCGGTCAGCTCGGTGCGCTGGGCCGTGAGGTCGGCCAGAGGGGTGTCGCCGCCGGCCCGGCCGCGTGCCTCAGCGGCCTCCTGCTGGAGGCTGCCCAGCCTCTGGCTGGCCTCTTTCTCCTTTTGCTCCGCTGCGGTGTGGGCGGCTTCGGCGGCCTGTTCGTCGGCGGCCGTGGGCTGGCCCGACTGGGGTGTGGCGGGTGCCGGGTGGGTGGCGGAGCCGCAGACGGGACAGCTTTCACCGTCCTTGAGGCGGCCGGCGAGTTCGGCGACGATGCCGTCGGTACGGCGCCGGCGGATGGCGATGTAGGCCGTGGCAGCCTCGTTGAGGACGCCGGTGGTCCTGGTCAGGACTTCGTCGGCGGCGGCGGCCTGGACGAGCAGGTCGTCGCGGCGGGTGGCAGCCTCGCACTGGGTCGTCACCGCGCTGAGGGTGGCTTCGAGTTCCCTGCTGGCTTCCTGGGCGGTGCGCGATGCCTGCAGCCGTGCGGTCAGCGTCTCGCGCAGCTGGGGCAGGCCGTCCAGCCAGTCCTGGGCGTCGGTGACGGTGGCGGCCAGCTCGTCGCGTTCTTTTGAGAGTGCGGCAAGTTCGTCGGTGTGCTTCTGCAGTGCGGCTTCGTCCGGGAGCAGGGCCTGGGCGGCGCCGATGTTGCCGCGTACCTCTTGCACGGCCTCGGCGAGACCATTGGCGTCCTGGGCGGCGTGTTCAATCGGCAGGAGGGCGCGGGCGTTGGTGTCGGCGGCCAGGGCGAGGCTGTGGTCGCGGTCGGCGGTGTGTGCGTCGTCGAGGACGGTCTCAAGTTGCCTCGCCGTGCGGGCTCGGCTGTGTCGGTCGCTGAGCTGTGTGTAGTAGTCGGTGCGTTCGTCGAGCCGGGTCAGTTCCTGCGTCGTTGTGTGATGGGTCTGCTGGAGGCGGTGCAGGTCACGGGTTCGCTGCTCGGTGGTGCGGCAGTCATCCAGCAGATGGCGGGCGCTTTCGGTGCCGGCGGTGGCCGCCTGCTGGAGCGTGGCGGCCTGCTGGTGCAGGGCGGTGGCCCACAGGCGTGCCTGGTCGGTGAGGGTGGCCGGGTCGTCGGGGCGTGGGGCGCCGATGGCGGGGCCGAGTTCGTCGCCAGCGGCCTGCTGGATGCGTTCGGCCAGGCGCATGACGTCGGCGCGGGCCTCGTCGCGGCGTTTGGCGGTCGTGTTCTTGCGTTCGGCGAGGAACTCCTCGATGCGGCCGAAGCGGCGGGTGCCGAACAGGGTGCCCAGCAGGACGCGGCGTTCGGAGGCGTCCGCTCGCAGAAACTTGGTGAAGTCGTTCTGCGGGAGCAGGACGACCTGGCAGAACTGCTGCCGGTTGAGGCCCAGGAGGGCTTCGATCTCTTTGCCGGCCTCTTTGCGGGCGCTGCTGATGCCCTCCCACTGGCCCTGCCCGTGCTGGTCTTCGGTCCACTGCTTGAGGTCGGTTTCAGCTTTGTGGTCGACGAACTCGCCCGGGCGGCGTGAGCGGGGCTTTCGCTGTGCGGGCACGCGGCGGATCTGCAGGCGTTTGCCGGCGATGGTTGCTTCCAGGGTTACTTCGGTGAGCAGGTCGGCGGGTGCGTGGTCGCTGCGCAGCCGTGCGTTGCGTTCGCGGGGCGGATAGCCGTAGAGGGCGAAGCAGATCGCGGCGAACAGGGTGCTTTTGCCCGCTCCGGTGTCGCCGTGCAGGAGGAACAGGCCGTCGGCGGTCAGGGCGTCGAAGTCGATGCTGTGCCGGTCGGCGAAGGGACCGAAGGCCTGCAGGTGCAGGGAGTGCAGGCGCATGGTCAGACGGTTTCCTTCTGCTGGGCGTGCAGGTTCATGTGGTCGACGGCCTCCCGTAGCAGGGCCTGCTCGTCGTCGGTGGGGGCGGTGCCGCGGACGGTGGTGATGAAGTCGTGGGTGATGTCGAGGTCGCTGCGGCCGCGGACCCGGTCGCGGTAGGTGGGGGTGTCGGTCGCCTGGGCGGGGATGGTGGCGGGTTCGTGCTTCATGTCGAGGGTGCGGGCGAAGCGCTGGCGAAGGCGGCTCATCGCCTCGTACGGCCGGGCGGGGTCGGTGAGGGTGACGTGCAGCCACGCGTCGGCCAGCGGCGCGTGGGCGGGGTCTGCGAGCAGGTCCTCCAGACGCCCGATGAGCCGGGCCAGCGGCAGGTGCAGGCCGGCCGGGATGTCCTGATGGGTGACGGTGGGCGTGCCGTCGGCGGCCAGGTCGACCAGGGCCAGGGACTTGGTGTGGCCGGTTTCGGAGAAGGAGTAGGCCAGCGGGGATCCGCTGTAGTGGATGCGGTCGCTGACGGCCTGGGGTCGGTGGAGGTGGCCGAGTGCGGTGTAGTGGATGCCGTCGAACACGGCGGCGCCGGCATGGGCGACGCCGCCGACGCTGATGTCGCGTTCGCTGTCGCTGCTGTCGGCGCCGGTGATGAACGCGTGGGCCAGGACGACGGCGCGGGTGCCGTCGGGGCGGGTGGCGAGGTCGGTGCGGATGGCGTCCAGGGCCGCGGTGAGGACGGCCTGGTGGGAGGGGGTTTCCACCTGCAGCTGTTCGCTGACCAGGGTGGGGTGCAGGTAGGGCACGCCGTAGACGGCGACGGGTCCGTGGGCATCGGATAGCAGGACGGGGCGGAAGGCCTCGGCGGGGTCGGTCCGCAGGTGCACGCCGGCCTTGGCGTACAGGCCTGAGCCGATGCCGAGGCGGTGGGCGGAGTCGTGGTTCCCGCTGATCATGATCGTGGGAATGTTGAGGTCGGCGAGTTCGTGCAGGGCCCAGTTGAACAGGCGCGCCGCGTCCAGGCTCGGGATGGCGCGGTCGTAGATGTCGCCCGCGATGAGCAGGGCGTCAACTTGTTCGGTGCGGGCGGTGGCGCAAATGTGCTCCAGGATCTTTCGCTGACGGTCAGTCAAGTCTTCCCCGTGGAACCGGCGGCCCAGATGCCAGTCCGAGGTGTGCAGAAACCTCATGACGCCAGACCGTAACGGGTGAGGTGACAGCAGCGGATGGTTTTTCAGTTAAAAGCCCTACTTCAGGTGCAGGAAGTGACAGGCCAGGATGACAGTGCTGTCAGTGTATGAAAGGGGTCGCTGCGCACAGGAGTTCGGCTCACTCGGTCTCCGGCGACGGCCAGGTTGAAAGAGCCCCTGCCAGGCGATCTTGAACTTCTTCGGCCCACAGCTTCGTCATCCCCCTGTCGTCGACCGATGGTCCGAAACCGTGTGGTGGGGCTACCTCATGGTTTTCCTGCTGGTGACAGCGCATGTAATAGCGGTAGGTATCTGGGGGTGGAGTGACTGGTTGCTGGATCGAGTCCGAACAGCGCGTCTCCTTGTACGGCACCGTCGGCGGCGTCGTCTCGGCCATCGGCGGCCTGTGCTCTATCACGGTCTACCTGTCCAGCAATGGCGACCGGATCCGGGCCGCGCGCTCGCGCGGCCAGAGCAAATTACGCCACAGCTGGGAAGCCCTCCTCGTCGCCGCCGCTCTCATCTGCATGGGCTGTCTCGCAGTCCGTGGCCTCGTCGACAAGACCGACTGGCACCGATGCAACCGAAACGGATGACAGCACGGGGCACTGCCCGACGAACGCGGCTTGCGCCTTGGGGTGTGTCAGACAAGCCAGATCGGTGTGCTCAGCGAAGTCCGTTGGCATGTCTGACCTTGGTGACAGGCGTTGCACTGTCTGAGCCCTCTACTGGGCAGCGGTGGTTGCTCGTAACGAGCACGGTGAACCTGGAACTGTGCCGTTCAAGGAGGGAGCGCGGTTGTGGGGTGCGGAGCGGGATCCAGCTGCCGTGTGGACATGCGTTCGCTTCGAGAGCGTGCTGCTCAGGCGTTCATCGAGGTACAGCGGGCGGACACGAAGGCGACGGCGCTGTGCGGTGTGGCCGGTGGTTTGCTGGCGCTGTCGGTGGCAGTACTCGGGCAGACAGGCGGTGTCTCGCGGGCGGTCGGATGTGTGCTGGTCTCCGTTTGCCTTGTGCTTGCTGCCTCTGTCGGTGTGGCGCTGCTGGCATTGCGTCCCGTAATGCCGGCAGCGGGTTTGCAAGCAGAGCTGGCTGATGGGTGCGAGGGCTGCGCGCCGGGCGGGGCGCAGGCCGGTACGGAGGCGCAACGGCCGTGGGAGGAACGCCGGCTGCGGGTGCTGTCCCGGCTGGCTGACAGGAAGCTGCGGTTGATCCGTTTGGCCGGTGATCTGGTCATTGTGGCACTACTGTTGGCCGGAATGGGGCTGTTGAGTGGTTACGCATTCAATTGAGAAGATCCCCCGTATGTGACAGGCCGCGCGCCACATGGGGGGGATGGTGTATCAGCCGCATATCGAAGTGATGGGCGAGGCTTTGTGGGAGGGTCTGCGGGCGCTCGCCCCCCTGCGCGTGCGACCGGCACGCAGTGTGCTGTTGCGTCAGGGGGACGCTGCAACGCATGTGATCCTGCTGGATTCCGGATCCGTTCTGGTCACGCTGGCCGGGGCAAACGGGGAGCGCGCTCTTCTTGCTATACGGGGCGCTGGCGAGCTACTCGGGGAGCTGGCCGTCCTCGACGACAAGCCACGCTCGGCGACGGTCATCACCGCCGAGAAATGCCGCGTGCACATCGTCCCCGCCCCGGACTTCCTCGAGTTCGTGAACGCGCACGGCCTGCTGACTTCGTTGCTGCGCCATGCCATCACCCGGGTAAGAGAGTCGGAAGCGGTTCGTTTCGAGCTGGCGACCGCCTCCGTGCCGGTGCGTTTGGCCTCGGCTCTTTCTCGTCTGGTCGAGGCGGCTTCCTCCCCTGCTGTGGAGCGCGTCATCCGCCTGACGCAGGAGGAGCTGTCCCAGATGATCGGCGCGTCACGGAACGCTGTGGGAATGGCGCTCAAACCGTGGCGGGAGCAAGGTTGGGTGCGCACCGCGTCCAGCGGTGGGCTTCTCGTCTGCAACATCCGTGCCATTCAGTCACACGCGCGTATGCAGACGTGATCTGGGGCACGCCGGGCGTGCCCACTGGTGGGCATCGCCGGCACCGCCATCCGGCCAGCATGGGGCGCTCATCCGACCGCCCGTGCTGAAAGGCGTCCCTGATGCCGTCATTGCCGTCCTCGAAGAGCTTGGACATTCCTGCCGAGTACGCCCTGCTGGCCTTCGACATGGAAAAGTACAGCCGGATCCCAGAAGCAAAGATGGAGAGCGCGCGTTCCGAGGTTGACGACCTCTTGACGAACGTGCTCGCCGACTGCGCTCTTCCCGACCCTCAAGCCCTCCCCGAAACCTACAAGGACGCCGGCGACGGGGCCATCCTTCTGTTTCCGCCCTCGGTCCTCGCCAGGATCATCGACCCGTTCCTCGGCCGGCTCAGCGCGGCATTGCTGCGTCATGAGCAGCACCGGCTGGCCAGCAGTCCCGTCGTGCGGCTGCGTGTGAGCGTGCATGCCGGTCCTGTGCCCTCGTCCAGGCTGAGGGGCGGCAACGCGCTCATCGACGCCAACCGGCTACTCAACAGCCAGGCGGTACGCCAGGCGTTGAAGGCGGCGAAGGCCACCGACACGCTCGTCGCTGGTGTCCTGTCGGAGACCGCCTACCGGCGGTGTGTCCACGGGGGCTACACCCCTCAGCTGACACCGGTCCACTTCCTGCAGGCGACCGCGCGCGTCAGCGACAAGCCCGACTTCGAGGCCCCCTGCCACATCCATGTACCCGGCATGACGGGCGCGGCCGTCGCGCCATATCTCACTGATGAGCCGGATCCTGGCTCATCGGTCGCTGGTGTGCTGCCGGAATCCTCACCTCCCGGCGCTGGTCCGTCTTCCGCCGCTGCTGCCCCGGACAGCGGCGGCGCTATCCAGTTCCTCGCTCCGGTGTATGGGGCCACGGTGGGCGCTCACATCGGGCAGGTGCACAACACGTATCCGCTGCGCTGACACCGCTCGATTCCCGGCATAGCCCCCTTCACTCTCCTGGAGGTCCCTCATGTCCGAAGCTCCGCTCGATCCCTCCCGCCCGCCCCACCCCGCTGACGGCGGTGAGACGCCCGCGGCCGCTCACAGTGCGTCCCATGGCTGGAGGTCCCCTTGGCGCCGGGCCAAGGACGCCCCGGAGGGCAGCACCGGCGATGCCGGTGCGCCCGCCGGCCCACCAGATGCACCTCCCGCAAGCCGGGGGGACGGGCCCGTCCTGCTCACCGCAGACGGCCCGATCCACCTGCACAGCCGTGCCGATGTCGTCGCGCAACACATCGACGAGGTGATCCTGGAAACCCGCAAACAGGACGTCCTGGACGGTGAGATCCAGGATCGCACCGCGCTGCTGCAGCAGCCGTTCGTCCGCAGCAACCACTGGACCGAGGTATGGGGTCAGGTCCTCGCCCCCGCCACCGGCCGCCTTCGCCAGCCCGTGCTCATCGTCGTGGCACCGCGGTCGTCCGGCTCCACCACCTTCGCCCTGCGCCTGCTGGCGGAGCACACCGCCGGCCGCACACACCTGATGAAACTGGATGCGGACTGGCCAACCCCCAGCAAGGGGCGCCTGCCTCTGGAGAAGGACCACGCCTACCAGCTCGACTTGAAGCATCCCGTGCACGACGCCCTGTCGGCCGACTTCCTCGGCGCGCTGTCCAAACATGCCGAGAACCTCAACGCCGCCCGCTCCCATCTGGTCCTGACCGTGGCGGAGGGTCTGTGGACCGATCATCACCTGGGCGAGCGGGACGGCATCCAGGTGGTGCGGCTACGCCAGGCCCCTGACGCCCAGCAGCTGATCGAGGCACGCCTCGACGCCAGCGGCTACAGCCGTCTGGTCACCGTACTGCGGTCCTCCCCTACCGCCCAGGCCAGCGTGCGTGGGCTGAGTGCCGTGGCTGCGGCTCGCGCCGCACGTACCGTGGTAGAGGCATGGCAGGAACACAACCATCACGAGCAGCAGCCCGGACCGCCGGATGACGACGGCCTCGAGCCTTTGACACTGGCACAGCGCATCGAGGCAGCGCTGACCGACTGGCGCGAGGAACTCGACACCCGGTTCGGGGAGACCACCGTCCGGCACAGCAGTGACAACCCCTCCCTCACTCTGGAGGACCGCTGCCTGCTGCTGGCCCTCGCCGTATGGCAGTCCGCCCCTATGCCCCAGGTCACGCGCAGCGCGAGCAGGCTGCAGGCGTTCATCGAGGACTCCCCCGCCGGCACCGCGGCGCTCTCCCCGGCGCACAGCGTGTTCGCCAGCCGGGGACTGCGCCGCCGGATCAAGGACGTCGGAGCCGACGTCGACACGCGAGATGTCGTCGTCTTCGACAGGCCCACCTACGGCCGGGCCGTGCTGGAGTATGTCTGGGACAACTACGACGTCATGCGCGAGCCATTGATCAATTGGCTGGTCAGCACAGCAGTCGAAGCCTCACCAGAGGACCGAGCGGTGAACATGCTGACCGACCTGACAGTGCGGCACGGGACGGTGGAGCATCTCGACCGCCTCGGCAAGATCGCTGGCGGTGTCCGCCCGGACGTGCTGGGCACCGTCATGGACAGCGCGGTGCGCAACGAGCACATCGGCCGCCTGGCCTGGAGCATGTTGTACCGGTGGGCAGCCCAGCAAAACTACGCCCTCGTCGTGATCGCGGTGTGCCGGCGCATCCTCGCCGAGCCCGATGTCACCACCTCGGCAGCCAAGATGGCGATGGTACGGCTGCGCCGCGTCGCGCAGTCAAGCAGCGACAAGGACATCCGCAGGCACATGCTGGCCTCCTTCGAGGAGCTGTCCCGGCACCCCGCCGTCACTGCCCGACTGGTCGCCGAAGTCAGCAACTGGCAGCAGAACAAGGTCTCCGCCCACAGTGGCAGCCTCGCCTTCCTCGCCCTGATGACCGCCAGCGACGACAAAAAGCCCTGGCTGATCGCCACGCCCCCGCCGGATATCGACATCGTCCGTGCCGTGCACGACCTCCTCGGCAACCCGGACACCGCCAAGGAGCTCATCCCGCGCCTGACCGCATGGATCCGCAGCTGCGCCGATGATCCCGACGCCTACGCGCACCTGCGGGAGCAGCTCCTGCCGGCCCTGCGGGGACACAACATGTTCCAGGCCGGCATGTCCCTCATGCAGGAACTGCGGGGCATCTCCACCACCCACGGCACCAACGTGGCGGACGACTTCTACCAGCACCTCGTCGATCCCCGGCTGCGCACCGTCTTCCCCATCCCGGGAGACGCCGCATGAGGTGGCCGTGGCAGTACGCTGCGCGCACCAACACCTGCAGCCAGCCCCGCCTGCTGCCCAGCGCCACCGCCGGCATCAGTTTCGAAGCCGTCTACACCATCCGCTGGCGCCCGCACCGACGCAGCCCCTCCACCGTGGAAGAAACTGTCCGCGCCCATGTCCACAGCGCAGCGTTACGCACAGCCGCCCACCTGGAGGCTGCCGACCTTGCCGCCGCCCAGGACGCCGTCAACGCCGCCCTCCCCAACCGGCACCGCAACCCGCACTACCGGCTGATCGACGCCCGGGCAACCCTGTGTCTGCCCGCCGCAGCACAGGACATACTCCTCCAACGGCAGGCGGACGAACACCGCATCCGCCGGCTGCGCTTCCTCAAAACCCACCTCTACGACCACCCCGACCTCGTCGTCCTGGACCGGCTTGAACGCCACTCCCCCCAGGAGCTCGGCGACGACTACGTCGCCGAACTCCAGCGTCTGGCCCGCCTGATCACGTCCTGCGACCGGTGGTGGACCCCCCTGATGCAGCAGTGGGAACAACTTGGCCAGGGATTTACCGACACCGAGAAGCAGCAGCAAGCCATGCTCGCCCTCCTCGACGCGCTCAAAACCCTCAACGGCGGAGGCCTGCTCACCGGCACGGACGCGCCCGATTCGGCGCTTCCTCTCACCATGGAGCGGAGGGCACACCCATGAGACTCATCCTCTGGCGAACCCTGCTCTCCCCTCTCACCAGCATCCGCGCCATCCTCGAGCTGCAGCGCAGCCCCACACCCCTGTCCTACGACACCGCCTGGCGCCGGACCCGCCTGCTCCGACACCCCGACGAAATGATCTACCAGCTCCACCACCGCGCCGGCCCCCTACACGCTCCGGACACCACACGCCTGTCCGCCACGCCTACGGCGACCGACCCCGCCTGACGGCGCCCCGCCTCTGTGTTCAACAACGGCATCCCGCAGACACCGCAAACAGACCGCAACCGTCATCAAGCCGCGGCGCCCAGTCACCCAAGAGACGGCAGCCTCATCCGGCCCGGAACACAGAGCCGGATGAGGCAGGACGACGACGGCGGACACATCAGCGGCACGGCCAACGGAGAGCACGCTGCCCGTAGTCCGGGACGGCCCTCCCTTCTTGTACGCGGCGACGGTGCACCGGGACGGCCTCCATCGCAGGATCAGGAACTCAAGGAGGCTCGCCGTTCCCCGCGACACACGATCAGCCGTTGCTCATCCGGTCGTGTCGCGGGACGGAACTTCAGCGCCTCCCGGATCTACTGGCGGTGGTGCTTAGCGGAACAGACTCATCAGGTCACACTGCGCGAACTCGGCCGCCGGCACCTTCACCAGCCCCGGACGTACTCCACGGCGCCCTGCGGAACCTGTGGGGCTCGGATAATCGTCACCGCTGGCCAAGAGGCTTATCGCTGCTCGCTGATCACACCGCCGAGGACGCAGGTGCGGAGCAAGGCTTCGGCGTAGTCGCGTGATGTCCGGTTCACGCTGATTTGCCGCGCCTCGCGGTGCGCCGAGAGTGGGGTGGGTTCATGCGTCCAGACCTTGACCCGCGACAATGATCTTTATGGACATTGTCGTTGAGATCCATGTGCCCCTGAGGGAAGCCGCGGGCACTCCGGAAGGCGCCGATCCCTTCCCGTGGATCGACCAGGTCGAGGACTTCCTCGCCGAGCAGGAAGCGGCGGAGGTGTACGACGATGCCGAGGAGTACGAGGAGGCGTACGTCTTCTCCATCGCCGGGGCCGCTGAGGAGGTTCTCCTGGCCGTGGCGTCTGACCTGGCCAGGCTTCCGGGCATTCCGAGCGGAGTGTTCGCGATGGTCACGAACGATGAGGCGGAGGAAATCGGCCTCGGACGTCGTGTCGAGCTGCCGCTCGGTTAGCCCTCTGCAGAACCGACGGTCGACCAGGATCTTTGCTCTGCCGGTTTGGACGGCTCCTGGCGAGCAGGGCAGGCACAGGCTTCCAAGATCATGGAGTTCTCTACGCCCCGTGACCTGCCTGGAAGACCGTGCCTGCCGACGCATCATCGCTGATCCCACCTGCCCTTGACCAGCTCCGCGAGCGGCCCCAGGTTGTGCCAGGGGAGGTGCCGGGCCTGCTGGAACGGCTGGCCGAGGTGCCGGATCCTCGCGACCCGCGCGGGGTTCGGCACGGCCTTGCCGCTGTGCTCGCGCTGGCCGCGTGTGCGGTGTTGGCCGGGGCGACCTCACTGCTCGCGGTCGGCGAGTGGATCGTGGACGCACCACCACAGGTACTCGAACGGCTCGGCGTGCAGCCTGATCCGGTACCGCCGCGGCGGCCGGTGCCGGCGGAGGCGACGGTCCGCCGGCTGCTGGCCCGCATCGACGGCGACGCGCTGGACCGGGCCGTGGGCGGCTGGCTCGCCGACCGCCGCCCCGAGAGATCCGGATTGCGCGGACTGTCAGTGGACGGCAAGAGCCTGCGCGGCGCGGCCAGGGCCCGCGGCCGCAAGGTGCACCTGCTCTCCGCCCTGGAGCACACGTCCGGCTTGGTCCTGGCCCAGCTCGACGTGGGCGAGAAGACCGGCGAGACCACCTGCTTCCAGCCACTGTTGGACACTGTCGCCGACCTGGCCGGAACCGTGGTCACCAGCGACGCGCTCCACACCCAGCGCGAGCATGCCGGATACCTCCTGGGCCGCCGGGCCCACTACATCGCGATCGTCAAGGGCAACCAGAAGAAGCTGCGCAAGCAGCTCAACTCCCTGCCCTGGAAGGAGATACCCCTCCAGGGCCGCACCCAGGGCAGCGGCCACGGCCGCTCCGATATCCGCCGGATCAAGGTCGCCACCGTCAGCAACCTGCTCTTCCCCGGCGCCCGCCAGGCGGTCCAGATCAAGCGCCGCCGCACCGACCGCAAGACCGGCAAGGTCACCATCGCCACCGTCCATGCGGTCACCAGCCTGACCGCCGAGCAGGCCACCCCGGCCCAGCTCGCGAAGCTGATCCGGGACCACTGGAAAATCGAGGTCCTGCACCACGTCCGCGACACCACTTTTGCCGAGGACGCCTCGCAGCTGCGGACCGGGAACGCTCCCCGGGCCATGGCTACCTGGCGCAACCTCGCCATAGGCGCCCTCCGGCTGGGCGGCGTCAGGAACATCGCCGCCGCCCTCCGCCACAACGCGCGTGACGCCCGCCGCCCTCTCACGGTCCTCGGCCTCGCATGATCACAAAACGGAAATCAGCCGACTACGACGAAGCCCTGAGGTGCGGAGGACTCTGCGGGCTGCCGACGCTGGCGTCGGAGGCGGTTGTTCCTGGTTTTCGAGCGGTAGTTGGTTTCGGCTGCGGTGGGGCGGTGCGCGTTGTAGTGCTTCTGGTATTCGGCCAGGACCTGACCCGCGTGGGCTTCGCCGAGGATGAGGAATGGTCGAGGACCTCTCGACGGAGGGTGTCGATGGCTCTCTCGCAGTGAGCGTTCGCCCGCGGCGCTCGAACCGGCGCCTTGATGATCTCCACGTCCTTGGCCTGGAACACCGCGTCGAAGGTATCGGTGTACTTGCTGTCGCGATCTCGGACAAGGAAGCGCAGCGAGCCCCCGCGCATGCCGAGGTCAGTGGCGACGTTGCGGGCTTGCTGGGCGGCCCTGGCAGTTGTTGGGTGCGGTGACACCAGCGACGTGCAGCGTGCGGGTGTCGTGTTCGAGGAAGACCAGGGCGTACAGGCGTTGCAGGCCGATGGTGTCGATGCTCAAGGAGTCGCAGGCGATTACGGCGGTGGCCTGCGCGGACAGGGACTCGCGCCAGGTCGGGCCGGCCCGGCGCGGGCCGGATCAATGCCCACGGCGCGGAGGATCTCCCAGACCGTTGAGGCGGCGCTCGGGTGTCTTAGCCGTGCCTGGCCGGTAACAAGCCTTTCTCATTTTCACCGAGCCCGAAATTTACAGCCTCAGGTTCACTCGATTGGGTAATTTTCAGAGGTTCAAATAACCATGTATTCCCGCCGCGCCGAGCTGTTCTGGACACTTCTTCACCTCTCTGCATGCAAGAGGTGCCAGTTTCAGACGTGACCTGATCGTTTTCTGCCTTTGATGGCGTTCCAAGGCGCCGAGCGACCGGGCATCGTTCCGTTTTCACGGCAGCCCGGTGACGTGCGCGCCCTGGGAGGCGGGCTATAGCGTTCCGCGCACATGAGTCAGGGCCCCTGTGAGAGAGGGGCCCTGACGAGTGAACCATTGTCCGACTCAAGCCAGTTGAGGAGACCGAACATGATTCAGGTGCGCCGATTGCTCGCGAAGGTGCTCCCGGCGTCGACAGAAACTAGCATTCCGCTGGTTTTCACGGCGCAAACCCAGTCGATGAGTTTTCTGGCCGTCAAGCTGCGCTGGGGCGCAGCACTGATGACGACTCTCAGCGTGGTGACGGCCATCCACGGTCCGGTCGTGCCCGAGAAGGTGTGGTGGGGACTGCTGCTGGGGGCCCTCACGGACGGCTCGGTGGTCAGCTACCAGCGCTTCCGTCGCCGTTGACGTAATCGGACTGGGGTGGGGCTGCCTGCTGGCTGTCTCACCCCGCTTCGGATGCACAGGTCAGCCCTGGGGCGGAGGCAGGCAAGGGTTTCCGCCCCAGGGCGCCATGGATTCAGCGGATGGGTCAAAAAGATGAAGCAGGATGGAAGTCGCGTCGGACACGGTGCTCGCTACGAGTACAGCACGTGCGCGTTCATGCAATGCGGACGGCGGTTCCGGCGCGTGAAGCAGCCTGGTCGTCCTCGCCGCTACTGCCAGGACGCCTGTCGCCGCCGTGCGCAGCGGGTGCGCAGCCGGCAAAGCGACGGGGAGTCAGCGGTGGTGTATTCGCCGCGATGGGGACCTGGGGTGGCGCAGCGGGTGCAGGCGCTGGCGACGGAGCTGGTAGAGGCGGAGGGCAGAAAGAGCGATCTCAAGGAACTTGTCGAACTCGCCGCGGCAGTGGGCGCTGAAGTCGCTCATTATGTCGGGGCGGCTGTGCACGACGCCCGTTCCCAGGGTGCCAGTTGGGGCCAGGTCGCCGAGTTGGCACAGGTCAGTGAAGCTACGGCGCGTGCGAGGTGGGGGCCCAACGCGCTGCGGCGGCAGATGAGGCGCCGCGCGCGGCGGACCATCGCACCGGCTGTCCTGCCTGCGGAGACAACTGCGGGTCCCGGTCCGCTGGAGCACCGCAGGCGTCTTGGGGCGGCGATCTCTTTTCTGCTGCGAACGCGAGGCTGCGCAGTTCAGGAAGTGGCACAGAAGGCTGGTGTGTCACCGTCGTGCGTGTCCCGGCTGCTGGCCGGGCAGCGGGTACCGGACTGGCCGGTGGTATTCACCGTCGTGACGGCGGCCGACGGGCGGCCGGAGGAGTTTCGGCTTTTGTGGGAGTGGGCGCGGGGGCACCGGCAGCCGTCCCGGCGCTCGGCGACTGCTGCGCTTGGCCGTTTCCACAGTGCTCTGTTGGGGTTGTTGTGGGCCACGGGGCAAGCCAACGGTCAAAGCACGAGCAGTGGCACGCTGTCCGCAGTGCTGAGCGGGGAGCTAGTGCCCGACTGGGCGACGACGCATCAGATCGTGCTGCAACTGGGTGGTGACCCTGAGCAGGTGCGGCCGCTGTGGGAGGACATTCAGTACTCGTTCCTGCTGGCGCACGACTTTTTTCCGGTGCAAGGGGTGCGCGGCGCTAAGGACCTGGTCTGACGTGGTCTCGGACGGCCGGGGCCGGCACGAGTCGCGTCCACTGCGGTGGCAGGCCCTGCCTGAGATTCGTTCGACACCGGGTGTTGCCGTGGTGGCATCCGGTGGCCGGCCGGAGGTAGAGAGCGGGATGCCTCTTGCTTTCGCCGCCTTCTGCCTTTCGCGTCTTGAGATCTGCAACCGATACATAGCTTTGCGGGTCGGGGATGAGATGGAGGCGCAGATGCTGGTTGGCGCTGCCTTTGGAGACTTGGCCGTGACCTGGACGGAGGCGCTGGAGAGCGCTTCCCCGTCCGCATTGGTCCGGAGGCTGCTCGCCGCCCGAACCAGCCGGGTGGCCACCTCTCGGTGCTTGGATCTCTACAGGGTCCTGTCCGTGTCCCAGGCGGACGCTGTGCTGCTGCGCTACCGGCTGGAGATCTCGGAGGTGAGGGCAGCCGGCATCGCGGGACGGCATCCGGAAGATTTCACCTGTCTGCTGAGATCCGCGGTGCGCAGCTTTGCAGCGTGAGGGCGTGCTGATGAGGTAGTGCGCCCGCGCACACCAGCGGTCCGGGTTCCCTCTTCAATGGTGATTTTGCTGGGTTTCACTCCTGCGGGGCATCCGAAAAGAGCAGGCGGGGTGGATAGTGTGGTGCATAACTCCTAGCATGGCCGTCTACTTGACGCGCAATTGCACGGGCTGTCCTGTGCGGGGGCGCAGCTGCGAGCTACGGTATGCGGGGGCACGCGTAGATGATCGATGTCAGACAAGCGAGCGACGCGCGCATCCACAACTTCTTGTTGGGCGGCAGTGACCACTATGAGGCCGACCGCGCAGCCGCTCGACGTCTGATCGACCTGGCCCCTAACGCCGGGATTCTTGCCCACATCAGCCGCCAGTTCCTGGTGCGTGCGGTGCGCTACCTCGCCAGCGAGCGCAGGATCAGCCAGTTCTTCGATCACGGGTGTGGTCTGCCTACGCGCGACAACGTGCACGAGATTGCCCGACGCGTCAACAAGGCCGCTCGAGTGGTGTATGTCGACAATGATCCGGTGGTGCTGGCGCATGCGCGGATGATGCTGGCGGGAGAGCACACGCTGATCCTCGACTCGGACATGCTGGACAGCGCGTTTGTCTGGTCACGCAGTGAAGGGGCTGGCTTCCTTAAGAGCGGAGCTCCGGCCGCTGTGCTGTTCGTGTCTGCTCTGCACTGCGTTTCCGACGATCAGGCCCCTTTGCAGCGTTTGAGGGCCTTGGTCGACGGGCTGCCGTCGGGCAGTTACCTCGTCTTAAGCGATCTGGCCAGCGACAGTGCCGCTTTGCGTGAGGAAGCCTCCCTTCTGATGCAGGAGTTGACCGGGCATGAGTGGGCCAGGGTGTGGTCACCTGTCGAGATGGACCGGTTCTTCGAGGGCTTGGAGCCGATAGGGGGACCCGTCGGTGATGTGTCCTGCTGGCGACCTGGAGCCAGCCTCAAGCTCAGTCCGGCCAATCAGATGCTGATGGCTTACGGCGGTGTGGCCCGCAAGCCATAGGTCAGTCGGAAAGCTGTTGGATGTAGTGCTGCAGGAGCTCGAGGGTCTCGTCGCGGGTGGCTGCCTTAGACCACAGTACGGTCAGGGCCAGCCGGTATCGGTCGACGTCCTCGGGGTTGGTGACGTAGCTGCCGCCGTTACGGACTTCCAGATACACCATGTCTTCCTCCCGGTCAGCTGGGAAGGAGAGGTGCGTGATGGAAGGAGCTGGCGCCATCGCTTCATCGCCGACGCTGAAGGGCAGGACGCGGATGTGGATCCGCTCCACGTTCTCTTCAAGGCTGTAAAGCTCGCGTAGTTGCTGCCGCATCACAGAGGCACCGCCCACTGGCCTCGCCAGGACTGCCTCGTCGACCAGCGCGTAGAAGTGCGGCGCGCTGGCCTCGTTCAGCAAGGCCCGGCGCCCTTGGCGTACCTTAACGGACCGTTCGATCCGCCTCTGCCTCTTGTCGGGGTCTGCCAAGGATGCGTCTGGGAAGGCTCGTTGCATGATCGCCCGCGAGTAGGCCGAGGTCTGCAGCAGGCCCGGGACATACTGCACCTCATAGGTGCGGATCTCCTCGGCGAAGCTCTCCACACTGATCAGACGCTCCAGCCAGCCGGGAATGGCGTCACGGAACTCTTCCCACCACTGGGCGTCGTGCGAGCGGGTGGCCAGCTTGACGAGTGCGTCCAGTTCACTGTCCGTGGTGACCCCGTAGAACCGGGCCAGGCTGAGGACCTTCTCGGCCTTCAGCGGGGTGGCACCGTTCTCAATGCGGCTGAGCGTGGGTGCGGAACCGACCAGACCCGCCTTCACGACGTCCACCAGCCGCAGGCCCTGCTCTTTGCGCAGCCGGCGCAGGTGGGCGCCCACCACCCTGCCCGCGCCGGCAGGAAGGCTGCTCGGACCCTCGCCGTCCCCGACAGCCGACAGGACTTGACCGCCCGACACCCAGACTCCTTGGTCACCCGTAGTTCAACATGAGGACCCCAGAGTGGGGACTGCGCACGGGCGATCGCAAGCCTGCAGTGTCGAAATTCAGTCGATCAAGCAGTCGAACTCACCCTGCTTCGCGCCGATGAGCATCGCCTCGATTTCCGAACATGTGAACACCAGTGCCGGACCCGCGGGGAATCGCGAGTTGCGCAGGGCTGTGTCGCCGTTCGGTAGGGCTGCAAATTCTACACAGTTGCCGCCCTCGGGGTTGCTTGCCGAGCTTTTCACCCACCGCGCGCCTGAGATCGCGTGGGCTGACACTCCGTTTTCGTAGCCTGTCAACTGTGGTCCTTCCGTTGTTTTTCTCAGTGCGCTCCCGCACGCCTGGCTCCGCACAGGCCGGTATCGATCACCCAGGTCGGGGCGTAGCAGGTGGTGAAATTTCACAAGCACATGGAAGCGAGTAGATCTTAGGAGGTTTTTTTCACGCACACCGTCCCTCGAAAGAGGGTTCTCTTTCGTGTGGTCATCAGACAATTGGAGGTGGGTGACAGTGACGCAGCCGGGTGGCATGCAGTTTGCGAGCTTGGCCGGATCAGCATGGGTAGCGAACTCTGGCGAACCACAGGCGTTGGACTGGGGCTTGGCCATGGGGATCTCCTTCAACAACTTCGCCGCTGCCAAGATCCACGCAAGCACGGAAGGGCTCGCCCGAACCCAGACGTTCACCCGGAGCTGTCTACAGCGGTGGAACCTGGAGGCGGTCAGCAGCGACGTGATCACCGTGACGGGTGAGCTCACAGCCAACGCTGTCCGTCACAGCCCCTCTGTGGAGGAAGACCCCTGGCTGGCACTGGCTACCTCGCCACGTTCTGTCATGTGCATCGCGTGGGATCCCAATCCAAAATTACCCGAACCACGAACAGCTGACCTCATGGAGCCGGATGGAAAAGGGCTGGCCGTTGTAGCCAGCCTGTCCGCTCTGTGGGGGTGGAGCCGGGAGGGCATCGGCAAAGCCGTTTGGGCTCACGTACCCATCTGATTGTTCTGGGTCTGCCGGATGCAGGTCGCTAACCAGCGGCCCGCACCAGAAGGGTGGCAAGCGCAGGCCCTGTGCCGTTCAGAAACGCGTCGCTGCTGGTCAGGCTGCGTATCCGTACTCGTTGATAACGCCGCCGAGCACTCGGGTGCGGAGGAGTCGGCGCGCGGCCAGGTCGGTCGGGGGCGCTGGGTGCTTGTGGGCGAGGGGTGGAAGCTGTCCCCGGGCCTGGTGCGGGCGATGACGGTTGTAGTGCCGGGCGTAGGCGTCCAGGGCCTGTCGGGCGTGGGCCTCGCTGCATATCAGCAGGTGGTCGAGGACCTCGCGCCGCAGGGTGCCGATGACCCGTTCGCAGTGCGCGTTCATCCGAGGAGCTCGCGGCGCGGTCCTCACGACCTCGATATCGTCGGCCGCGAAGACTGCATCGAAGGACTCCGTGTACTTCGCGTCCCGGTCGCGGAGCAGGAAACGCAGCGAGTCGGCCCGCACACCCAACTCGATGGCCAGGTTTCTTGCCTGCTGCACCGTCCAGGGCCCGGTGGGATGGGCGGTCACGCCGGCGATGTGCAGGCGGCGCGTGCCGTGCTCGAGGAAGACCAACGCGTACACCCGGCGCAGGTCGACGAGATCGATGTGCACGAAGTCGCAGGCGATGATGCCCTCGGCCTGCGCGGTCAGGAACTCACGCCATGTCGGCCCGCCGCGGCGCGGGGCGGGATCGATTCCGGCCGCCGTCAGGATCTCCCAGACCGTCGTGGCGCCGATCGAATGCCCCAGACGAACGAGTTCACCTTGGATCCGACGGCATCCCCACCGCGGATTCTCCCGGGCCAGCCGCAGCACCAACGCCTTCACCGCGCTCGCGGTCGGCGGCCTGCCCGGCCTGCTCCGGCGCTTGCTGTAGTCCCACTTGCGCACGATAAGTCTGCGGTGCCACGCCAGCACAGTTGCAGGCGTCACCGGGAAAACGCGCGCCCACCGACGCCGCGGGATCAGCGCAGACAACGCCGCGAACCACAGCCGGTCCGCCGGCGCATACCGCACCGGTCCCTTGAGCTGCCTGCGCAGCACCGCGTTCTCATGCCGCAGCACCAGCAACTCAGCATCCTTTGTCGCGCGTCGGCGTAGCAGCGCCGCCGGGACCGACAGCAGCTTCCGCGCCACGTGATACACCAGTGAGACGAGCATCCGGACAGGGTTCCAGGAGCTCATAGTGGCGCGCCAGACCCACTCCGAGCAACAGCGATGAGTTTCCGAACGGCACAGGCACGGCCACCTCGTCCACGACGGAAACTACGAGCCTCTCCTGCCCGCGATCGCAGGAGCAGATCTCCTCATCCGCCCAGACCTGTTCACACGCCTGTGCGACACGATCGGTCTCTCCCGCTGCCGAACGGGCATCAGCGTCCGCCACATGCCAGCAACCCACGACGACGCCCCCGACAGCGGAGATTGAGAACACCTCCCAGAGAGGCTCAGATAAACCCGGTCAGCCATCGCGAGCCACATCCGGCAGTACCCCGCCCCACCTCTCAAGATCAACTGCATCGCGGCCGCAACTTACGTCCAGCCATAAGATTGTGCGTCTAGTTACGACATCCTCTGTCTACTCACAACACCGCAGTTCACAGGCCTTCCAACTGCCCCTGCGCATGACGCTCTTGACGAGGCACAGCAAACCACTGCTGGCCAGATGCCATACCAGACAAGATCACAGAAACTCTCTCTATACCTCCAACACTGCAGTTCACTGCCATGTCCTTGTCGTAATTAGACGGAAGACCGACAGCCGGGCACGTCGCCAACTCGCTCGACACCCGGCAGCGCACCGTCGGCGAGCCCTTGCTGCAAGACCTCGGACGCCGGATCCGCCTCCTGGACCGGCTTGGCCTGGCCCACCTGCAGTTGTCCCGCAGCGCCGCCACACTGTCCGGCGGTGAGTTGCAGCGCACCCGGCTCGTCGCTCAGCTCGGCACCGAGCTGAGCGACGTCATCTTCGTCCTGGACGAACCCGGCGCTGGGCTGCACCCGGCGGACAAGAATCACCTCCTCGGCATCGCCCTGGAGTTGCGCGAAGCCGGCAACACCGTCCTCCTCGTCGAACACGACCCCGAACTGATCGCCCGCGCCGACTGGATCGTCGATATGGGCCCCGGCGCGGGCCGCCTCGGCGGCGAGGTCCTGGTCTCTGGCTCACCCGCCCTGGCCGCCGCCAACCCCACCTCGGCCACTGGCCGCTACCTGGCCGGCAACGGGCCGCGGCTGCGCCGTACCCCCCGCCCGGTCCGCGATGACGCCGACTGGGTGGAACTGCACGGCCTGCGCGCCCACAACACGGCCGCGGAGCTGCTGCGCCTCCCTGCCGGGCGGCTCACCTGCCTGACCGGGGTCAGCGGCAGCGGCAAGAGCAGCGTCCTGGGCGCACTCGCCGCGGGCGCGGCGGCCGCCCTCAAAGGCACGGCCGCCGACACCGTGCGCGAGGTGACCGGACTCGACGGATTCGGCTGGGTCGCCGTGGTCGACCAGGAACCCCTCGGGCGCACGCCGCGATCCAACCCGGCCACGTACAGCAAGGCGTTCGACATCGTCCGCAAACTGTTCGCCGCCACCGATACGGCACGCGCGCGCGGCGTCGACGCCTCCTGGTTCAGCTTCAACACCACCGGCGGCCGCTGCGAGACCTGCACCGGCTACGGCCGCAGGCTCGTCGACATGCACTTCCTCCCCGACATGTGGGTGGTGTGCGACACGTGCGACGGCCGGCGCTACGGACCCGAGGCCCTGGAGGTCACCTACCAGGGGCTGTCCGTCGACCAGGTGCTGGACCTGACCGTCGCCGAGGCCGGGGAGGTCTTCACCGAACCCCGGCAGCTCGCGGAGACCCTCACTGCGCTCGACCGGGTCGGGCTCGGCTACCTCCGACTCGGCCAGAGCGCCACCGAGCTGTCCGGCGGCGAGGCCCAGCGCCTCAAACTCGCGTCCGCGATCCAGCGCGGCGCGGCGAGCCGCAAGGCCGGCCTCGTCATCCTCGATGAACCCGTCTCGGGCCTGCACCCGTCCGATATCCAGCGGGTCGTCGACGCGCTCGACATGCTGCTCGACTCCGGCAACACCGTCGTCGTGGCCGAACACGACATCCCCGTCGCCGCGTCCGCGGATTGGGTGATCGACCTCGGACCGGGAGCCGGCCCCAACGGAGGCGCAGTGGTCGCGCAGGGCACCCCCGACACCGTCGCCGGCGCGGACACTCCCACCGCGGGATACCTGCGCCGGTACGCGGCCGGTCTGCCACTCCTGGACGCCTCGGAGGACGCACGGCGCTGACGTACGGCGTGCCGGCGCGACCGGCAGGGTCGCATGCGTGGTCCGCGGCGGCTGTCCGTTCGCCACGGGCCACGCATGGCTTGCACCGGGACCGGGGCAAGCCCGAGCCGCCGCGTATCTCCGTACACGACCACAACTCACAGTCGCCAGACCATGGCTCGCCGACTACCGATCAACGTCACACGTGTGACTTCGATCGATAGATGGCCCCGGGCCCTCGGGCGTCGACGAGGTCGGCGGGTTGCGAGGATCGATAGCTGGCCCTAGCGAGTCCCTGGTGCGGGTCGTTCAGCCCGACGTTCGGCGGCGCATGATCGGTTGCAGCGAAGTTTGAGTGATGGTCATCGAATTTCGAGTGGTCGATTTTGCTCCTGCGCGCCCTACTTGATTCCGCTCGGCTGCTGGCCGGCGGAGTGCGAGCGCCGATGGGCTGCGACTCGTTCTCGGGTTGCGCATCGGCGGGAGCAGTAGCGGCGTTCCGGGCCGCTGCCCTGGGTGATGAAAACGTTCTGGCAGCTGGGTGATGCGCAAATCCTGCCCGGCGGGCACTGACGGTCCCAGACGAGGACGGTCAGAGCCATGCACGACGAAGCGAGGAGCCACTCATCCCAGGGCGCGTTGTCGTCGTGGTCGAGGTGAGGATGCCAGGGGGTGCTGCCGCCGTGCGAGGTCAGGCGGAGCGGGCCGGTGTGTTCCTGCAGAAGGCGGTTGAGAGTGGCTGCGGCGTCATCGGCATGCTCGGCGGCAAAGACTTGCCGCAGCAGGGCGGCGGCTGCGCGCATCCCGGCGACATCGCGGGTGGTGAGGTCGAGGGGGTCTGTCTCGCCGTAGGTGCGGAGCACGTCAGCGACCTCAGCCAGGTCTGGGCGGTCGTCAGCAAGAGCATTGATCAGGGCGGCGGTCCGCCGCGCCGTGGTCAGCACGGAGTGCCGGCTGGACCAGTCGTCGCTGTTGGAGGACACCGAAGGAATGTAACGCATCTTGCTGAGTTTTGGGTTACCTCCGTAACGTCTTGCCAATGAAAAAGCGTTACTCACTCCCCTCATATCTAGCCGGAGCCGTGGCAGCCCGTGCCGGGGATGAGATGTCAGGACCGGCGCTGATGCTGGCAGGGTTCGCCCTGGCCGGATCGGCCACCGACGCGTCGACGCTGCTCGCGGGCATAACGATCTCCGCCGCGGTAGGCGGGCCGGTGCTCGGGGTGCTCCTCGACAGGGCAGCACGGCCGGGACGCTTGCTGGCTGGAGCCCTCGTCATCTATGCGGCGGGGCTGGGGACAATTCTCGTGGGCCTCAGCCGGTTGCCGTTCACTGTCACCGTCCTGATCGCCGTGGTGACGGGGCTGCTGGGGCCGGCCCTGTCGGGCGGATGGACCTCCCAACTGCCCCGAGTGGTGCATGACGACCGCCTGCTCCGGGCGAACGCGTTCGATTCCATGACGTTCAGCGTGGCGAGTCTGGCCGGTCCGGCTCTCGCTGGAGGTATGGCAGAGATGCTGGGAGCCCCAACAGCCGTGGTGGTCTCCGCGACGCTCATCACGCTGGCGCTGCCCGCCGCGTGGATGCTGCCCACCCGTCCCGATCGGGCTCGGGGCGGCGCTCAAACAACCCCGCTGATCAGCGACCTTGCTGCCGGAATGCGGATCATCGTCGGAAAGCCGGCCTTGGCTCGAGCGACCCTCACTTCGGTCATTGCCTGTATCGCTCAGGGCATGCTGACGGCGTGCGTCCCGCTCCTGGGCGAGCGTGCTCTAGGTGGAGCCGGTCGCGGCGCGATGCTGCTCTCCTGCACGGCGGTCTCCGCACTGGTGGCTAACGCTGTACTCGCCCGGTTCCCGCGTTCGGTGGCCCCCGACACGATCATCTGGGCCAGTGCCCTCGTCCAGGCTGTCGCGCTGGCGCTGGCAACATGGAGTCAACCCGTCGTGCTCATCGTGGCCGCAGCCATAGTGGGGATCGGGGACGGACCTCAACTGGCCGCCTTATTCGCCATCCGTCACCGGGAGGCCCCAGAACGCCTGCGCGGCCAGATCTTCACCACCGGCGCCAGCCTGAAGATCACCGGATTCGCTTTGGGGGCAGTAGTTGCCGGACCGATCGCGGTTTGGTCCCTTCCAGGCACCTTGGCGCTCGCAGCGAGTGTGGCGGCCCTCGCGGCACTGGCGTTCTTCACGATCCCGTCGACTACCGCGAACAGCCCTAAACGATCGCTCAACCTTCGATGACAACGCTCAACCTTCGCTGCGGCAGATCACGACAACCTGGTTGATGAGTTCGGCATGGCTCAGGCGCGGGTCAGTCGGGTGTCAGGGGGTGGTGTTGAGATCCTCGGGAGCGTTTCCGTGGTGCAGGGTTTTCGTGCTCCCGAGCAGAGAGGTCTGCGATGGCTGTTCCCTCACCGACCCGGTTCGGCGTCCTGCTGCCGACCCGTGAACAGGCGATTCTCGGCCGCTTCGCTGCTCTCCCCTGCTCGGATTCGCCCGGCAGGCCGAAAGGCCGGGCTTCGGCTCGCTGTGGACGGGCGATTCTCTGACGGCATGTCCCCGGCTCGACCCGCTGGTGGTGCTGCCCGCCGTCGGCGCGGTGACGAGCGCCGTCACCCTGGGGACCGCCGCGCTCACTCCGGCGCTGCGGCATCCGCTCGTCCAGCGGGTGTGTTCGGCGGTCTGCGACTGGTGGTGTTGAGTACTCCATCAGTCCGGCAGCAGGTGTGACACGAGGGTGCGTGCCCATTCGGGGGTGAGCGCCTGGTCGGTGAAGACAGCCCTGTAGTAGAGGGGGGCGAGCACGGCATCCATGACGCGTTCGACGGTCGGGATCTGATGGCCCCGGGCCTGTTCCCGTTCGAGTATGGCCTGGAGCTGTTGCCTGCGCTCTCTGGTGCATGCGCTGGCGCCTTGTCCGCCGGCTGTGCCGATGGTGGCGCGTACGAGGGGGAGGGTGTCCGGGTCGTTGAGGTCCTTGGCGAGGTCGGAGGCGTAGCGTTCCAGGTCCTCACGGAGGCTTCCGGTGTCTGGGACCACTATGTCGCCGGAGAAGCGGCTGGTCGCGACATCGGTGAGCAGTTCCCCCACTGAGCCCCAACGGCGGTAGACCGTGGTGGCGTGCACGCCCGCGCGGGCGGCCACGACCGGGATTGTCAGCAGTTCGCCGGTCTCGTCGGCGAGTAGTTCCTCGACCGCGCGGTGGACAGCCGCACGGATGCGGGCGGACCGGCCGCCGGGTCGGCTGCCGGTGCGGGGCAGAGGGGAAGTCGTAGCGGACATGTGATCAGTATCGCACTGATCATTGCCTTTTAAATGCAGTGATCGCTGCCTTTATGTTACCTTGAAGCCGCTAACGCAAAGATCACTGCGAGGCCCTCGTATGTCAGTTGAGTCTGTCGGCACCGCCGCACCGCTCGTCGGCGGTCCGCAACGCGCACGGTGGAAGGATCCCTCCCCCTGCGTGACCGCTGCCTTTGTCCTCTTCTTAGCCGCTTCCAGCGCACCTTCCCCGCTCTACGTGATCTATCAGCAGCAATGGAAGTTCACGGCGTGGGTACTGACCGTCGTCTTCGCCCTCTACGTGGTCGGCCTGTTGGGCTCGTTACTCGTCGTCGGCTCGCTGTCGGACCATCTCGGCCGCCGGCCGGTGCTCGCCTTGGCGATCGGACTAGAGATGGTCGCGCTCGTCCTGTTCTATGTGGCCGGGGACGTGTTCGTCTTGTCCGCCGCCCGGGTGCTGCAGGGCATCGCGACTGGGGTGGCGACGCCCGCCCTGAGTGCCGCCATTGTCGATCTTGAGCCGCCGCATGCCCTCGGGCGTGCAGGCGTCGTCACCTCGGTGGCTCCCCCGACCGGGCTCGCTCTTGGTGCTCTCGGCTCCGGTGTGCTGGTGGAGTTCGGTCCCGCCCCGACCCGGCTGGTCTACGCACTGCTGTTCGGCGGAATGGTACTGGCGGCGGTGGTCGTCGCCCTCATGCCGGAGACATCTCCCCGTCGGCCGGGAGCCGTCGCCTCCCTCCGCCCGCGGGTCGCCATGCCAGGGCACCTGCGCGCGGACATCGTCCCGGTGGTGCCGGCGATGATCGCCACCTGGGCACTGGCTGGGATGTACCTCTCGCTCGGCCCTTCCGTCGCGGCCGAGTTGTTGGGGCTGCACAGCCATCTGGTCGGCGGCGTCGTCGTGACACTCTTGGCGGGCACCGGAGCGCTCGCAATCTTCCTGCTCCGCTCCCGGTCCGCGTCCTCGCTGCTGGCCCCCTCGTCCGCACTGCTCGGGCTCGGCACCCTGATATCGCTTGCCGGGACGGTGGAGGGCCTCGGCTGGCTTTCCGCTGTCGGCACCGTCGTCGCGGGTCTCGGCTTCGGCGCATCGGTGCTGGCGACGTTCGGCACCTTCGCCCGGATCGCCAAGCCGCACGAGCGCAGTGCGGTCTTCGCCCTGGCGAACGTCATCAGCTATCTCGGGAACAGCGTGCCCGCCGTACTCGGAGGAATCGCCGTCACCGCCCTGGGGCTGAGAATCGCCGCCGTGATCTACGCGCTGGCGATCTCGGTGATCACTTTCTCCGCCCTCGTCCTGCGCCTGAACCAGATACGGGCGCAGCGCCGTGGAGCCGTGGCAACGTGCAGGTGAGGCGCCGGCCGGCGACAGAGGACCCAGCGACCTCCATTTCCATCACACCGACCATTACAGCGTTCCACGATGCGTGACAAGGGGACCCCGTGACCACTGCAAGCAGGAGGAAAAACCTTGAGGTTCAGCGATCGGACCACACGACGATCCGGTACACGGCCAGCGGTCCGGCCGGAGGACCGACTCTGGCTCTCATCCACGGGTGGGCGTGCGACCGCAGCGACTTCGACGCGGTGACCGACCATCTGCCCGAGGGCTACCACGTTCTCGCGATCGACCTCGCTGAGCATGGCGAGTCACGGTCGACGCGGAACGTCTGGACCATGGAGGAGTTCGCTCGCGACGTGGCGGCAGTGCTGGAAGCCGAGTCGGTGGACACGTGCACCGTGGCCGGGCACTCCCTCGGCGGGGCGGTCGCCGTCGAAGTCGGCCGACTGCTCCCTGACACGGTCTCGCACGTCGTCGCACTCGACGCGCTGCACTACCTGTCCCTGTTCCCGGCGCTGAGCGAAGAACAGACCGACGGGATGCTGCATATGTTCCGTGAGGACTTCGCCGGAGGCGTGCGGGCCCTCGTCGAGGCAGGTTCGCCGGCAGGAACCGACACAGGCCTCAAGGAGTCGTACTTCGAGAAGATGGCCGCGGTGCGGCAGCCCGCGGGTCTGCGTTCCATCGAAGGGCTGGTCCACTGGGACATGGACGCGACGCTACGCGAGACACAACAGCCGATCACCGTGTTCGCGATACGTGACCTGGTGACGCAAGAAGCGGTCGACCGCTACGGGGACCGCTACGACCTCGTGCTCGTCGATCTGGGCAGCCACCACTTCCCTGTGGAGGCACCCGAAGGCACGGCGAAGCTTCTGGCCGGCGTGGTGACCAAGTAGTCACGAGCGTGTCGGTCATGGCTTTCTTGACGTAAGGGAAGAGCCCCTTAGTAGTCCTTCGATGGGTACGGCAAGGTGACGCCACGAAACATGATCACCTTTGGCGTGTGGAGAGAGCCATTTACCAGCGGTGCAGGTCTTTGCGTAGCTCGTTGTGCCAGTTGCGGCGGTGCCGGTTGGTGTCTGACGGCTCGGGGCCGAGGGCGACGACCGGGTCGGTGATGTCGTAGGTGAGGCGATACAGCAAGACGCGGGTAGCGGTCTCCAGCCACTGTTCCGTAGCCCGGGCGGGCGGGGCTGCTCCGAGGACGGTGACGAACCAGGCGGGCAGGAGCGAGCGGCTGCTGATGGCGTCGGCCAAGCGGCTGCGCAGGGCCATTGTGAGGCGTGTGTCAGCCCGGTCGCCGGCCGCTATCACCGGCTGCTTGTCGGCGCGGGTCGCAGCATCGTTGGTCAGGACGTTCGCAGACTCCTCGGCCCCGGGTGCCTGCCGGGTGAGGTCCTGGCGCAGTCTCTTTTCCTCGGCGATGGCCGTTCGGAGCCGATCCGCGGCCTGGGAGTGGTCGGTGGTGCCGTAACGGCTGGCGGTGAAACCACCGACGGTCTTGACGACCGCGGCGAGCGCCGTCCGGTGCTTGGCCGCGGTGTCCCGGTGATGCCGCACCCGCACCTGGTGGGTGACGCGGTCGTGGTCGCCAAGGAGCAAGCTCCGGGCGGTCCAGCCCCGTTCCATGGTGTGGGCGAGGGCACGCTGGTCCGCGGTGAAGGTGTCCAGGTCCGTCGCAGGCACGCCGTGGGCCACCTTGATCTGGCCGTCGAGCAGCCGCACGTGCTGCGTGAGGCGCTTGATGGCCTGCTCTGTGTCTGCGATGCGGTCGCCGAGTTCCTCTTCGGCCTTGTCAATCCTGTCGTCGCACTCGGAGACGTCGCCGCGGATGTCGCGCAGTTCGTAGTCAAGGTCTTCGGTGTAGCCGAACTTCCGGCTCAGGCTCTGATGGTCGGTCTCGAGATCGTCGAGACGGCTGTCCATGTCATGTAGGCGGTGGTCGGTGTCCCGAAGCCGGCGATCCAGGTCCTCCATCACTTTTTAACCCCCTGGCCTGCGGGCCCGTCTTGCGAGAACGCCCCGATGCCGAGCCAGCCGAGAACAACGGCGATGACCCACCAGGGGGAGAGCATCCCGAGAACCACGAGGACGACCAGGACACCCTGGGCCTGGAGCACGAGTGCGATGGCGCGCTGCTGCCGGTGACGCTGGGCGGTCACCGTGATCGACCAGCCCATCAGCGTCGCCAGCAGGTGAGGTATGAGAAGCACGAGCCACCACCCGGTGTGGCCAAGGGCGAGCGCGGCGATGATGAGCGCCGCGGCCAAGGCGGTCTGGGCTCGCCACGCCCAACGCACGATGCTTGCACTCCGCAGCCGCTGCGGCTCCGCCAGCCTGGCCGGCAACTGCTGCTCGAACGCCAGCAGTTCCTCCGCGCGTTCCACCAGCGCGGTGTACTGGCCGTCGAACTCCGCGTTATCGGGGTCGAATGCCTTGACGCGGCCGTGCTGGGCGGCCAGGTCCGTGGTCATGGTCCGGTGCTGCTCGTGCAGTTCGCGTTCCGTCGCGGACACTGGCTCCCCCTCGTTCTCCAGCGTGGCCGCTTCCCGCCCGTGCCGTGATCGCGTGCGGGCATGCGGCAGATCGAGTATCACTTCCGCTGATCCATGACGCTGAAACTTAGGCGAGGCTGGCGCGATCTTTGTGCTGCAAGACTGGTGACGTGCCAGCTCGAGGTGTACGCATGCGCGTGCTGGCCCAGCCGCTGGCAGACACCGCGCGAACAGTGAGCTTCTTCAGCGTTGCCGCTCCAGGGTGAGGACGGCTTTGGCGATTGACATCATGCGGTTGGGGCTGCACCGGGATCTGCGGAAGATCCGCCAGGACTTCAGGCGGGCGACGCCGCGTTCGACCGGCGCCCGCGCTGCGGCCAGGGCCCGGTTGACGGTCCTCTCGGTGGGGGTGAGTTCCTGCAGGGGCCTGCGTTTGATGCCCGTGGTCAGCCAGGGACCGCCGCCCCGGTAGGCGAGACCGGCCAGGATGGGAACGCCTTGGCGTTCGCAGATCCGGATGATCCGGCGGGTGCGGGCGGCGGTCAGGTCGTGCGCCCGGCCCGACAGCGCGGGTGAGAGCCACAGCAGCCGGCCGTCCGGATCGGTGACCACCTGCACGTTCACCCCGTGCCGGCGGTGCTTGTGGAAGTAGTCCGCGCGTGCGTCGCCGACCCGGTCGCACTCGGCAAGGGTGCCGTCCAGCAGGACGAAGTCCGGGTCGGCCTCGCGCAGAACCTTCAGCAGGCCCGGTGCACGTTCGGCGAGCAGGTCGACGACCGCGCTGGTGTAGGCGTGGGCGGTGGACTCGCTGATCCCGAACCCGGCGGCGATCTTCGCAAGTGTGGTGTGCTCGCGCAGGTACACCAGTGCCACCATCGCGCGCTGGGACGGACGGAGCTTGCAGCGTCGGTCGCCCTCACGGGTGACGATCAGCATGGTGACCCACTCCACGAGTGCGTGGGGCAGGTCGAGTGCGGCAGGATGGATGACCAACGAGGCCCCCGAGCAATGTGATTGAGACGTCAGACATCTCGATCAACAGCCCGAGGGCCTCGCTCGTTGCGCTTCACGGCCCATCACCCGATCGGTGGCCAACTCGAAGAAGCTCAAGGTGCCGTCAACGATGACGTGGTCGCCCTCACCGAGGCCGGTGAGGGCTTCATGAAGGCCTGGGGCCCAGGAAGCCAGCACCTCCAGGGCCTCGTCGACGTAGCGCCAGGCGGTGGCCTGCGATATCCCGAACCCGACGCCGAGCTGGGCGAACGTCTCGTTCTTGCGCAGGTGGACCAGCGTGAGCAGCGCCTGGTCGAAGCAGCCGAGCTTGCGCCAGCGGGTGTTGCGGGTCCGGCGGTGCTCGTACAGCAGCCAGGCAACATGCTCGACGAGCTCGCGCGGGACGTCGAGCGTGGCAGGATACGGAACCAACAGGGCCCCTTCGGTCGCCGGTGTGCTGAGTGGAATCACCACGCCAACGACGAGGGGCCCTGCCTCGTCACCACACCCGCTGACCAGCCCATTTCACCCGCCAGCACAGGATGAAAGAGGCTCAGTGACGTTTTCTCAGCGAAATGATCTACGCGAAGCGGCATGAACCGCTCCATGCGTGAGCAGGCCGGACGGACTGGGCCCGGCCGTGGACAGACGTAAAGCCCCTGGTAGGACAGGTCTCACCACAAGATCATGTCCGTAACCACCAGAGGCTTCACGTTGGTCACCTATGTTGCCACGCTCGATGTCCCGCGCCACGTCGTGGACCACCTCTCGCGTCTGCTCGCCGCCCACCGCCGCCGAATCGGCACTCCGCGAGGCAGCCGGGCGCTCGGCCCGTTCCGCCAGGCCGTGCTGGTGCTGCGTTGGTTCCGCGAACGCGGCTGCGTGCACTGCCTGGCCCGCGACGCGGGCGTCTCTCAGGCCACCGGCTACCGCTACCTGCACGAGGGCATCGACGTCCTCGCCGCCCAGGCCCCGGACCTGCACGCGGTCCTGGACCACTGCCGACGCGCGGGGATGACCCACGTGATCCTCGACGGCACACTGATCGAATCGGACCGCCTCGCCGGCGTCCGCGACAACGGCAACGACTGGTGGTTCAGCCAGAAACACAAGGCGTTCGGCGGCAACGTGCAGTTCCTGGCCGCTCCGGACGGCACCCCGCTGTGGGTCTCCGACGTCGAACCCGGCTCCACCCCCGACGTCACCGCCGCCCGCATCCACGCCCTGCCCGCCCTCTACAAGGCGGCGGCCGACGGGCTGCCGACCCTGGCCGACAAGGGCTACATCGGCGCCGGCATCGGCATCCTCATTCCCGTCCGCCGCCCCAACAACCAGTCCGAGCAGGCACTTTGCGCGGACACCCGTGCCTTCAACACCCTCGTGCGGAGCGTTCGGGCCCTGGGCGAGCGCACCGCTGCCGAGCTCAAGCAGCGCTGGCGCACGCTGCAGCACGTCACCCTCAGCCCCAGCCGGATCGGCGACATCGCCCGCGCCGCCCTCGTCCTCAACGGAATCTGGAAGTGACCATCGTTGAGAAAACCTCAGTGACACTCAGATAAGAATTGCCGGTGCCATCGAGATGAGAAGTCGCAGCAGTCACCGACGACAGGGGGGTGAGGAACGTCGGAGCGAAAACCGGCGCCGAGCCCTTGGCGGGCTTGAGAGCGTTGACCTGCGGTGCGGTCCCCGGGTTGTTCCTGGACGATCCGACGGACGGGCGGGCGGAGGTGGTCGGCGGCCTCGCCGAGCGGTTGGGCGTCGCGGACGACGAGTGGACGCCGGGAGCCGGCAGGCCACGGGACTCAGCCTCTGCACACTCGGAGGCCGAGTCCCGTTGACCAGAACGCATGACCGCCGTGCCCCGACCGGTGTGAGCCCGGGGGCGGCCCAGCAGCACACGCACGCCGCCTGTTTGTTGCGCTAGACGGGCTGGGCCGTGGGCAGGACGGTCAGCTCGCTGATGTTGACGTGTCGGGGAAGGGCGGCGATGAAGGCAACGGTTTCGGCGATGTCGGTGCTGCGCAGGCACTCGATGTCGCGGAGCAGGCCGGCCATCAGGGCGCTGGCGTCGGGGTCCGTGACGTGGTCGGGTAGTTCGGTGTCGACCATGCCCGGCTCGATGGCGCTTACGCGCACGTTCTTCCGGCCCAGTTCGACCCGGATGAGACGGGTGAGGTGGCTGATGTACGCCTTGGTACCCGAGTAGATCGAGAACTTCTCCAGGATGCGGGTCGCCGCGATGGAGGAGGTGTTGATCAGGTCGGCGGGCTTTCCACGCTCGGCTGTGGCGGTCAGGTGCGGGAGGAAGGCAGCGATCACATTCATCACTCCCGTGACGTTGAGATCGATCTGCCGCTGCCAGTCGTCGACCTTGAGCTCGTCGATGGCGGAGATCAGCTGGACGCCCGCGTTGTTGAACACGAGGTCCGCCGGTCCCAGTGCGTCCCGCACTTGGTCGGCGGCCGTACGGACGGCTGCTCGATCAGTGACGTCGACGGGCAGGCATACGGCCTTTCCGCCGGCCGAGGCGATATCCGCGGTGAGGGCTGAGAGCTTCTCCTGTCGACGTGCGACGACGGCGACAGCGGCGCCGAGTTCGGCGAGGCGGCGTGCGGTAGCCGCACCCATTCCGCTGGAGGCGCCGGTGACGACAGCCACGCGGCCGTCCAGCGGTCGCCCGGTGAGCAGGGATGTCATGGCTAGGGGTCCTTCCTGTTCTTCTCTGGGATCGGCCGGGGTGGTCACAAGGCGTCGTCGCAGGCTGTGGCGGCGGACTTGTCCTGCCAGGCCGCAAGGTCGTCCTGAAGGCTGCGGATCTTGACCAGCTGGCGTTCGATCGCGTCGCGGCCCAGGGCCAGATGCCCTGGGAGCTTGTCCTCGCTGGTGACCTCGTAGATCAGGGCGGCGCCCTTGACGGGGTCCCCGAGCTGCGTGTGGTTGGCGGTTTCCCTCCAGTCCAGGGTGGCGTGGGCGGGTGTGCCGTAGTAGGCGGGCATGCGCTGGGCCGCGGTCGACAGGGAACGGGTGTCGAGGAAGTCGGTGCGGAAGACGCCGGGTTCCACGACCATGCTCTGGATCCCGAACGGCGCCATCTCGCCCGCGAGCGCCTCGCTGATGCCGGCCACCGCGAACTTCGAGGCGTTGTACATGCTCACTCCGGGCTCCCCCTCGAATCCGCCGCGGGAGCCGATGTGCACGATCTTGCCCGCTCCGGCTGCTCGCATGACGGGCAGGACGGCGCGGGTCATGTTGATCAGCCCGAAGACGTTGAGGTCGAACAGGGAGCGTGTTTCGGAGTCGGTGATCTCCTCCAGTGCTCCGAGCAGGCCACGGCCCGCGTTGTTGACGAGGACGTCGATGCCGCCGAAGTGGCGCACGGCCATCTCGACGGCGCCCGTGATGTCTTCGGTACGGGTGACGTCGAGGGTGACGCCGAGGACCCGGTCGGACTGGCGCAGGTCGTCCGGCAGGTTCCGCGGGTTCCGAGCGGCGGCCACGACCGTGTCGCCGTTGCGGAGCGCGGCCCGCGCGATTTCCAGTCCCAGTCCGCGGGATGCGCCGGTGATGAACCACGTCGACATGAGATGCCTCCACCTTGTGTGTTCACGAAGTGCCCCGGACCGCCGCTTCCGGCGGCGAGGCCCGGCTTCCACTGAACCAGCTCCGAGAAGGCAAGAGAGGCCGCAGAATGGCCCGCCGTATCGGGGGACAAAGTGGGCCACCCTCTTGCTGTCGGATCGTCGGCGGCTGCGCGATCCTGGACAGATGGACCCTGAGCACCCCGACAGCACACCGATGGCGGAGTTCCTCCGCTCTGCCCGCTCCCGCCTCACCCCGCAGGAAGCCGGGCTCGACGACCCCAGCCTGGGCCGGCGCCGGGTATCCGGCCTGCGCCGGGAGGAACTCGCCCGGCTGGCCGGGGTGAGCGTGGACTACTACACGCGCCTCGAACAAGGCCGCAGCCGCAGCGCCTCCGCAGAGGTCCTCGACGCACTCGCCACCGCCCTGCACCTGGACGACGCGGAGCGCAGCCATCTGCACGTCCTCGCCCGGCGCCGGCCCGGGCCCGCCCGCCGACGTCCCCGCCCCCAGCGGGTCCACGCCGCCACCTGGGACCTGCTGGAGACCCTCCAGCAGACCTGCCGCCCGGGCTTCGTCCTCGGGCGGCGCCTCGACGTGCTGGCCCACAATCAGTTGGCCGGACGGCTGATCACCGATTTCCGGGCGCTCCCCGCGGCCGAGCGGAACCAGGCCCGCTTCGTCTTCCTCGACCCGCACGCGCGCGAGCTGTACCGGGACTGGAACCGCGTCGCCGCGGACACCGCCGCTATGCTCCGCCTCGAAGCGGGCCGCCACCCGGACGACCCGGCTCTGAGCGCCCTGGTCGGTGACCTGTCCATACGCAGCGAGGAATTCCGTCGCTTCTGGTCGGACAACAAGGTCCACAGGCGCACGACCGGCACCAAGGACTACCGCCACCCGCTCGTCGGCGACCTCACCGTTACCTACCAGGCCCTCACCCCCGGAGACGACCCGGACCAGATCCTCTTCGTCTACGGCACCGAACCCGGTAGCCCGTCCGAGACCTCCTTGCGCCTGCTGTCCCAGTGGAGCAGTGCGGAAGCCGATACCCGTAGCGTCACAGCGCAACGCCCAGGGGCCCCCGACTGATACGAGCCCGGCGGCGAAGTTCTTCCAGGAGCTGGGCTACGAGCGGGAGTTTGCGACGGACCACAACTCCGGCCAGCTCCGCAACGGCAACGGTCCCTACGTGTTCATCGCCGAGGTTGCCGAGGACCAAGAGCCCCGGACGCAGATCGTGCTGAAGGTGCCGGACGCAGACGCGTGCGTCCTGATCCCGTCTCGAGGTGGTCACGCCGTTCGAGGACACCCATTACGGGACCAAGGAGATGACCGTCCGCGACCCCGACGGGCGCCTGTGGAGCCTCCAGGCTCCCACCAAGAACTGACCGTGACGAAGGGGGAACACCATGGCCCACGAGCAGATAGAGACACCGGACAACACCGCAGTGTGAACTCGGCTACGGCATCCCCGACTGGCTGCACCTGGTGCCGGTCGACTTCGAGGGCGGCGCGTCCTGGCCCGAGCAGCTGTCCACTGCCGGCTTCGATCCCGGCCGACCAGCGGACATCGTCTCCACCGGCGTCACCATGTACCTCACCAAGGACGCCACCGCTGCAGATGACCAGCACGCGCTTGTGCCCGAACAACCGCACGGCGACCTCGCCGCTGGCGTGGGAGTAGGCTCCCATGCCTCCTTCGACATCGCAGTCGAGTTCGTACGGCTTCTCGCCCTCGACCTTGAACCCGGCCGCCCGTACCACGTCGGCCACGTACCAGCTCTGTAGGCCTTCGGCCGCACCCAACCGGCCAGCGGGCAGGCAGGCGGCCGACGGCTCACGTGAGTGGACGAGGACCTCGACGTCCTGGCCAAGCTCATCAGGGGCGCTCGTCGCGGAGCTGCAGCCGGGAGTCTCCCGCCCATCCTGCTCGCGCTGACCTGGGCCATCAACATAGCGGACGCCCAACCGGCCCAATCCCCTGCTCGAAGGTCACTCTCCCGCTCATGAAGAAGCTCGCGGACCCGGCCAACTCCACTGCCTACTGCCGCCCGGGCGGCCCGCTCCTTCTCCTCGCGGGCCGTCCGACGCTTCTCCGCGGCCGCCACACTCCGCCGCGTCTTCTTCACGGCCGCGGCCTTCTCCGCGGCGCGCTGCTCCTGTTCGGCGGCCCGCCTCTGCGCCGCCCGCTCCTCGTACTCCTCGAACGACAGGTGCTCCTCGCACCGGCCCGTGTGTTGGGCCTCGCGGCGGCCCACGCCCTCCCGGACAACGACCAGGCGGGCGGACCCGGGCGCGACCGACCCGCCGCACCGGACGCAGTACGTACCGGGCTGAGCGGGCACGGACGGGCACTTGCGGCGGTGCTCGACCTGGGCGTCCTCGCTGCGGCCGACGAGGACGCCCTGGCCCTTCTGCAACACGGCCGCGCACCACCGGCACGGGCCGGCCCGAAAGTTCGGACGGCCGGGGCCCGGGTCGATGATGTCCAACAACAGCTCCTCGACCGGGGGTGCACGGCCAGGTGCTTGCGGAGCTGCGCCAGGCCAGCGGAGCCGAACGCGCCCTTCGCTCTCTTGAAGTGCCGGGCCCACAGCCTCCTGAGCAACCCGTCCTCCTGGACCAGGTGCAGCATCACCGCGGCGTCTGTCAGCGGGTACGGCTCGCCCGTGCGATACGCCTCGCCCCAGCCGGTGACGTGCTGGTCCACGACCAGGAGCAGCACCCCGGGCACCGTCTCGACGACAGCCCCGTGCCCCACCTCGGGCCCGAGCACCGCGGCATTGCCCTCGGCTTGCTCGCTCAGGCCGGTCAGGACGCGCCTCCAAGACCGGTGCACGTCCGCACCGTCTGGCACTGCGGGCACCGTGGTTCCGCTGTCGGCCACGTCAGCCCTCCCGGTTCCACGCCGCCGTCGCCTCGGCCTCATCGGTGTAGAGATCATCCCGCACAACGTCGAAGTCCCGCCGGCCGCCGAGCCGGTGAATGTAGCCACGGACCACAGCACACAGGAACGATCGTCGGGGAAGTCGTACGTCACCTTGCGGACCGCCATGTCGCCGTCGTCGTCGAGGATCTCCTCGCTCACACATCCCTCTGTCGCGCGGCGTACGTCCTCCTCGCTCAGGTCGGGTAACTGCTGCAGGAGGAGCCCCTGCGCCCGGCTGTCGACCCGCTTCGCCCCCAAACCCGAGGAGCGAGGCCAAGGAACGTGGCCCATCGGCGGGGACCGTGTCCCCTTTGGCCCGCGGGCCTGGGAGATCGTCTTCGACGCCACCACCCCGCCGAATAAGGTCTTTGCGTGGAGTGATCTTGACCGGGTTCATCCGGTGAGGCCGTGGACGGTCACGGGCTGGCTGGTTCGTGGAAGGGTGTACCAGACGTTCGTTGCGGTCGCTGTTGCGGCACGTTCCACGCGTTCTGGTGAAGGACGTTATGGCTGCTTGCAACTCCGCAAGTGTGTGAGGTAGTTGTGTGAACTGACGAAGTGCCGGGGGTGGGCAACGGGGGAGCAGTTCACATGGTCGAGGTCGCGTCCGTGCACTTGGTGGTGCTGGAGGCGTGGAACATCACACGTTTTCTCTCCGTGACTAACAAGCGCCGGGAGATCGCGGGCGCCTCCGAGTTGATCACGTATCTCGACCGGCGGTGGGTGGGTGAGGCGTTGGAGCGTCTTCACCCGGGTTTCACCAAGGAGTGGCGGATCGAGACGCACCCGGTCGAGGTGCTGGAGACCGGCGCCGGCACCGCCAAGATCCTGGTGCGGAGTGCGGAGCAGGCGCGTGTTCTGGTGGCCGATGTGACGCTGGCGGCGCTGCGGCAGGCCCCGGGGCTGGAGGTGACCGGGGTAGTCGGGGAGCCTTTCGACTGGGACGTGCCCGGTGCGCTGCACGAGGCGTTGCGTGAGGCCCAGAGTGAGCTGGAGCCGGTCCGTACTTCTCTGCCGGGTCCGGACGCCCGGTTCCTGCGGCTGCCGATGGTCGACGAGTGTGCCTCCACCGGACTGCCCGCCGCCTCTCTCAGTCGTCTGCATCCTGGTGAGCGGGAGCCGCGTTCGGCGGAGAGCCTCGCCAAGTTGCGGGCGTACGGCAAGGTGGACGAGGGTGATGGGCTGGGCCGGCTCGCGGCGTTGGCGGGTATCGAGCCGCAGGCGCTCAAGAGTGTCGTACGGCATCTGGCGGAGAAGGCGGAGTGGGTGGGTGTCGTCTACGCGGACGGCAACGGCCTCGGGGATGTTTTCGGCTGTCTGGACGCCTGCGTCACCGATCCCGGCAACCGCTGCTATGCCGACACTCTCCGTTCGTTCTCCGCGGCCGTGCAGGACGCCGCACGGGCGGCGTTCACGGAGGCGGTGAACGGCCTGCGCGGGCAAGGGGCGGGCCTAGGGCAGGAGGCCGAGGGGCCGGTACCGGTGCTGCCGCTGATCCTGGGGGGCGACGACCTGGTGGCGATCTGCGAAGGCGCGTGGGCGCTGCCGTTCACCGCCGCGTATCTCCGTGCGTTCGAACGCTACACGGCCCGTTCCCCGCAGATCGCCGACGCGCTGGCACGTAGAAGGAAGGGGCCGGGGCTGTCGGCCTGCGCGGGGGTGGCGATCGTCAAGGCGCACTTCCCGTTCGCCGTCGCCCACACTCTCGCCTACGACCTGATGACCAAGGAGGCCAAGCAGGTCAAGGAGCGGGTGCCTGGGGTATCGTGCTCGGCGCTCTCCTTCCATGTGCTGTACGACAGTTCGAGCGCCGACCTGGCCCGTATCCGTCTGCGACAGACCGTTCCCGGTCCCGAGGAGGTGCGTCTGACCGCTCAGCCGTACGTGGTCAGCGACCTTGGGCCAGAGCAGGCGTGGGTGGAGGGCCGGCACTGGCGCGATCTGCTGCGCCGGGTGGGCGCGGTGGCGGCCCGGAACGAGGAAGGGGAGCGGTTGCTACCGGGGTCCCAGCTCCATGACCTGCGGGAGGCGCTCTTCCAGGGGCGCGAGGTGGCGGACGGCCGCCTGGGCAATCTGCGTGCCCGCTACGGCCGGCGGGGAGTCGACGGCCTTCTGAGTGGCCGGGGCAGCCTGTTCTGGCGTCCTTCGGAGGAGGACCCCTGGACGACAGGGCTGCTGGACGCGACGGACGCTGAGCAGTTCCTTCCCGCCGAAGCGTACGAAGCGTCTGGGGTGTCCGAGGCATCCGGAGTGAGTAGATGACCGGGCTGACCGTTACCGTGACCATGCTCGGTGACTGGCACGTCGGGACCGGGGCCGGACGCCACGGACTGGTGGACCGGAGCGTGCAGCGCGACGCCGACGGCCTGCCGTACATCCCGGCCAAGACTCTCGCCGGTGTCTGGCGCGACGGCTGTGAGGCCGCAGCCCACGCGCTGGATGGCGGTACACCGGGACCGTGGCACGCCTGGGTGGAATATCTCTTCGGCAGCCAACCGGCGTTGGAGGCACGAGGAGTGCTCCCTCCGTCCGGGGACGGCGCCCCGCGGTCGGCGGCCTTGCAGGTCGACAGCCTGCACTATTCACCCGCCGTCGTTGCCGCCCTCCGTGGGCCGGTACGGCACGGGCTGCGCGCGGCGGCGGTCTTCCTCAAGCCCGGCGTGGCTCTCGACCCGCACACCGGGCACGTGAGGGAGGGGATGCTGCGTTTCGAGGAGATGGCGCGTGGCGGCGTGCGCCTTGTGGGCCGAGCCGAGCTCACCGGCTTCGAGGATCTGGACGCACACCGGCGTGGCTGCGCCGCCGCCCTGCTGGCGGCCGGCGCCCGGCTGGTGGAGGGCCTGGGCGGCAAGCGGCGGCGCGGCGCGGGCCGCTGTCGGATCGACTTCACCGGAGTCGACGTCGACCTGGACCTGCTCGGCGAACCCGACCCGCCGTCGCCGTCCGGCCCCGCTGCGTCGCCCGCTCCTGCGCCCCTCGGGCAGCAGGGTGCCGCCGAGGCCGTCACCGAGTGGGAGGTGGCCGGCCTGCGGTTCGTCCTGCGCCGCCCGCTGATCGCTCACGCACGGACCGTGGGCAACACCGTACGCAGCTCCGGCCAGGTCCCCGGCGGCACCCTGCTGCCCGAGGTACTGCGTCGGCTCGGCGGCCCGCGCACTGCCCGGGCGGCCCGCGACGGAGACTTGATCGTCACGGACGCCACCGTGGAAGTGGCCGGACAGCGCGGACTGCCGGTGCCCCTGGTCCTCACCCACACCAAAGCGGACCGCACCCGTGCCACCAACCGCCTCCTCGACCCGGAAGCCTCCGGCGGCCTCCCTTACGAAGAACAGTGGGCCGCCCCGTACACGCCCGGGGCCGCGCTGGCGGTCGCCGGCTGCCCTCGCAGCGAGCACACTCACAACACGATCCTGGACGAGCACCAGCGCCCCACCGAAGAGGTCGGCGGCCTGTACGTGTACGAGGCGATCGCCGCCGGCGCCGTGCTGCGCGCCGAGGTCCGTGTGCCGCGCGGACTGCTGCCGCAGGGCTGGGAACGCCGCCTGGAGGGGGAGTGGCGGCTTGGACGCGCCCGCAAGGACGGCTACGGCCTCACGGACGTGACCGCCCACCGCACCATCGTGCCCCCGGCACCCGCGACCCGACCCGCTCCGGAGGGTCGGCTGCGGGTGTGGCTGCTCTCCCCGGTCCTGGTCCCCGACAGCAGGCTGCGCCCCAGCACCGACCCGGCGGACCTCGCCGCAGTGCTCGGGCGAACGCTGGGGGCCGAGCTGCGCCCCGTACCGGATGAGCGGGCGACCGAACCACAGCGGTCCGACCCCTGGCACAGCCGCTGGGGACTGCCGCGTGCCAGCCTGCTCGGGCTGCGGGCCGGAAGCTGCCTGACCTTCACCGTGACGGCCGGCACCGTCACCGCCGAGGCCGTACGCCGGGTCGAGCTCTCCGGCATCGGACTGCGTCGAGCAGAGGGCTTCGGCCAGCTCCGTATCGACGACCCCCTCCTGCACACACCGGAACTGGAGACCGTGGATCACGGAACCTCCCCGGATACAGGCTTGGCATCCGAGGACGCCTCGGGCGTGGACCTGGCGTCCGGCACGGCCTCGGCCTCCCCGGACATCGCGCTCACGGCCGAGGACGACACGGTCCTGGCGGTTGTCGAGGAGGGCGCCTGGCGCGCTGCGATCCGCCGCCACTGCGAGACCCTGGCCGCCGACCCGAGGAGCCGCACGGCAGTCCTGGGCGCAGGCCACGCGTCCGTACCCGCCACCCAGCTCGGCGCGTTGCTCACCCTCGTCACCGACCTCGACGAACCCGGCGGCGTACGGGTGGGGCACTGGCTCGCACGGCTGAAGCGGATGCGCGGAATCGAACGCAGGAAGCCCTGGCCGACCGCCGTGACCGAAGCGGTCGAAAAGCTCCTGACCACGCCCGACCGCGTCTGGGACCTTCTCGCCCTTCCCGAAGGGGAGCTGACCGCGCACACGGGCCAGACGGCGCACAGGAAGCGGAGGGCCGCACTGCGCGAACGGCTGTGGGGCGAGGCCGTCCGCACCCTGGTGGAGGACTGCCTCACCGCCCACCGCCGTGCCGCCGAGGACAAGGAGGGGCCCGCGTGACCCGGCCCACGACCCACCGGCTGCGGGTACGCGGCTGGCTCCAGGCCCTCGCCCCGCTCCGCGTGGGCGGCGCCGGAGGCGACCCAAACGGCGCTCTCACGGTCGCCGTCGACGGACAGGGCCGCCCCTACGTCCCCGGGACGAGCCTCGCCGGCGCCCTGCGGACCCTCCTCCACCCCGTGTCCGGACCGGATGGCGGACCTGGCGGCGAGCGGGCCAACAGCCTGTGGGGCTACGCCGAAACCGGCACCCAGGAAGGAACGGTCAGCCGCTTCGTCGTCCACGACGGTCTCCTCGCCACCACCACCGACCTCACCGACGACGCACAGGCCGCCGCGCCCCTGCCGACCGGCCGCCTGGAAAAGCGCCACTCTGTGGGCATCGACCGCCACACCGGCATCGCAGCCCCCGGCATCCTCCACAGCCGCACCGTCGTCCCCCAGGGAACCTTCCTGAGACTGGAGCTGGACCTCGGGTCCACCACGACGCAACTGGCCGACGACCGGGCGGTCGTTCGGCGCCTCCTGGCGCTCCTGCGCGACGGACAGCTGCGCATCGGGGCCGCCAGGACCCGTGGCCTGGGTCGGCTGACCCTGGTCGAGGACCACACCGACGTCCACGAACAGGACCACTCCACCCCGGACGGTCTCCTCCGGGCCCTGACCGCGCCGGGAGGCGGCACCCTTTGGCCCCGCGGCGACTGGGCGAGGGAGGAAGCACCGGCCGACGGGCTGCTGCACATCCGTGTCGACTGGAGCCCGTCCGCCCCCGTCATGGTGCGCTCTGGCATCGACGGGTTCACCGTGGACGCCGTCCCCCTCGCCACGGCCACCACACCCGACCGGGTCGCGCTCGCCCTGCCGGGCTCCGCCCTCAAGGGAGCCCTGCGCTCCCACGCCGAACGGATCGAACGCACCGCCCGCGCCCTGGACGCCCCCACCGCCGGACCGGAAGGCGGCATCCCCGACCAGACAGCAGCCTTCCGTCGGCAGCTCGACCAACTCCCCGCGATCCGCCTGCTGTTCGGTACTGCACCCGCCACCGGACCGGGCGGCATCGGCGCGCTGACCGTCGACGACTGCACCACCGAGCAGACCGTTCCCGCCGCCGACTGGCAGCGGGTCTACGACCCACCCGGCGAGGACGGCTCCGCCGAACACCTGACGGCCCTGCGGCCGTACGGGCTGGAACGCGCCGACCACGTGGCCGTCGACCGCTGGGCCGGAGGTGCCGCCGACGGACGCCTCTACAGTGTCCTGGAACCCCACGGCCTGACCTGGCAGCCCCTCACCCTCACCGTCGACCTCGGCCGCCTCACCCTACGCGACGCCGAGCGCGAGGACGCCGCCCAGGCCCTGCTCCTGCTCCTGCTGCGCGACCTGGAAGCCGGCCGTATCCCGCTCGGCTACGCCACCAACCGCGGACTCGGCGACATCACCGTCCACCGCATCACCCTCACGTTCCCCACCGAACCCGGCCCCGTGGAACTCGCCGACTTCCTCACCGGCCCCCGCGCCAAGGAGCTCACCCGCGCATGGCGCGCCTACCTCGACGGGACGCTGTGATGACCACGCTCCACGCCCGCGCCGCACAGGGCGTCACCCTGCCCGAGGCCCTCGCCGCCACCGCCTTCCCCACGGGAATCGCCCTGCTCTCCGCCCCACACGCACACACCGTCGCCCGCGTCACCGACGGCCACTGCCGGACCCGGGAGGCCGACCCGTACGACCTGTCCGCCGTCTTCGAGGCGCGCGTCTTCGACGGCGAACGGGAACTGCGCTGGCTGTGCGACACCGGCGATCGTGGACGCGCGGTCCTCCTCACCGAGGACGAGACCCTTCTCCCTGCCACCTTCCCCGAACCCGTCACCCCTCTGTCGGCCACAGCCGCCCTCACGGCCCACTACCTGCTGTGGGGCCGCCCCGCAGGCGGCGACGAGGAGTGGACCGTGCTGCACACCCCCCGAATCGGCACCCTCACCGTCCCCCACCCCCGGCCCGGCCCCGAACTCCGGCTGCGTCTCGTCGCCCGCGAATACATCTCCACCGACCCACGCCACGGCAACTCCCACGTCAGCGAGGAACGCCTCCTGCGCATCGAAACCGTGCCGGCGGATCCGCAGGAGGACACCCATGTCTGAGGGACAGAACCGCACCGGAACCCTGACCTGGAACGCCGACACGGGCAGGCTGACCGTGGCCGTCGAGGAGGAGAAGGGCCGTCGCCGCCGGGTGAGACTCCCCCACGACCTGGCCGACGAGCTCCGCGATCGCGAGCCCGCTCAACTCGACGGCATGCGCGTGGAATTCCTCTGGCACAAGAGCAATATCCGCGACCTGCGCCCGTACGGTGCACCCCCGGCACCGCCCCCACCGAAGAAGGTCGCCAAGCGCCAGTTCATCAACCCCTACACCTTCCTCCCCGCCACCCCCCGCAACACGGCCGATCCCCACCTGGGCGACCGCACACCGACGGGCCACGACCGCCTCCGCCCCGGACACTGGACGGGCACCCTGCGGGTACGCCTCACCACCGTCACCCCGCTGCTCCTGCTCGACCCCTCCCGCGCCGAACCGGTCCCGGGAACGAACGACCACTTCAGCCACCCCGTCCTGCTGCGCTCCGGTACCGTCCACCTCCCCGCCACCTCGGTCAAAGGCATGCTCCGCGCCGCCTACGAGGCCGTCACCAACTCCCGCATGGGAGTCTTCACCGGTCACCGCGACCGCCTCGGCCACCGCATGCCGGCCAGCGCGAGCCAGAAGATGGTGCCCGCCCGGATCTCCGACGACGGCACCCACGTGATCCTCCTGCCGGGCGACACACCCCCCGGCAGCGGGGCAAAACCCGCCAGGGGGCCGCTCCACGCGGCCTGGCTGCCCCGCTACCTCACACAGGCCGTCTCCTACCCCGACGGAACAGCACCGTCCCACGGAGACGAGGTCACCGCCCTGGTCGAACGCGTGGAGCATTACACCGGAGGCGGAAGCCACACCTTCGACTTCTGGCAGGTCCGCACGATCACCCGCGCCGGCACCCCGCTCCCACAGTTGCCGCCCTCGTCCTGCCCCCAGCCAGAAACGGCTCGGCACAAGCCCACCGGCGAGACGAAGACGATCCGCGGCTGGGTGTGCATCACCAACCAGAACATCAACAACAAACACGACGAACGCGTCTTCTTTGCCGACCGCGAGGCCCCCCGCCCTCACCCCCTCAGACCCGAACTCGCCGACCAATGGCACCAGGTCATCGCCGACTACCGTGCCGCCCACCGGCACACCGACATCCACGAGCGACGCAACAAGCAAGGCGACAAGGCAGCGCCGCACGACTACCTCGGCCCGAAGATCGGCGACACGGCCTGGAGCCCCCACCAGTACGACGACTCCTACCTCGAACTGGGACCGAACGCCCTGTGCTACGCCTGGGTGGAGAACGGGACGAGGATCAAGGGCCTCTACCCGGTACAGATCGCCCGCGACCTCTTCGCCGCCGGCCCCGAACAGCTCCTCCACCCCACCCTGCGCCCCGCCCCCGCACGGGACACCCTCTCCCCGGCCGACCGCGTCTTCGGCTGGGTCGCCCCCGCCGGCCCCGGAGCCCACCGAGGACAGCTGCGCATCGGCCCGGTCACCCCCGAAGGCGAGGTGACACCCGAGGACTTCGGAAACCCCGGCCTTCCCCTGCCGATCCTCGGCCGGCCCAACCCCCAGCAGGGCCGCTTCTACCTCGGCACCCACGAGAAGGACGGACCCGCCGAGCTGCAGGAGGGCCTGGAACGCGCCCGCTGGTACACCCCCGGCCAGACGCTGCGCGGACGCAAGGCGTACTGGCATCACCGCGGCCTTCCGGACACCTACTGGGACGACCCCCTCAAGGACAACACCCAGAAACCGGACCCGACCGGCCGCTTCCAGGAATACCGTCGCCCCGACAAGGACGGCAAACCGCAGCGCGACAACCAGAACCGCAGCGTCCGCGGCTGGATCCCGCCCGGCTCCGCCTTCACCTTCACCATCGGCGTCACCAACCTCACCGACACCGAACTCGGCGCCCTCCTCTGGCTCCTCCGCCTCCCCGAGGGCCACCACCGCCTCGGCTACGGCAAGCCCCTCGGTTTCGGCAGCGTCCGCCTGGAACTCGCCGGACCCGACGCCACCGACCTGCGTGACGGCGCCCGATGGAGCGAGACCTACCGCGACCTCGACCCCGCCGCCGACGCCGCTCCAACCGGCCAGGACGAGACGCTGGAACGCGCCATCCGCGCCTTCGAGGACGCCGTGGCACAGACCGGCACCGGCGAACACCTCACGGCATTCCATGAAGTCGCCCAGGGGAACGAGGAAGCAGCCGTGCACTACCCGCGGGTGTACGACGAGGACCATCACGATGCCGGCACACCCGTTCCCCCCGACCCCGAGGGAAAGTCCTACGCCTGGTTCGTCTCCAACGAACAGGAGGAAGACCGGAAGATCAGGCCCGGCCGGGGACGCAGCCTCCCCCTGTGGAACAGCCCCCTGCTCCCCCTCCACCCCGACAAGAAGAGCGACAGGGGCCGCCCCACGCAGCAGCCCCCGTACCGAAAGGGCACCCGCCGATGACGGCCGCCGCCGAACCGTCTCCCACCCCCTCGCCCATTCCCCGGCGACAGGACGAGGAGGACCTTGTCGAACTGCGCGCGGCAGCCCGCATCGCCCACAACCAGGCCGACGCCATCCGCCTGAACCGGACCATCGGGACGATCGGACTCGCCGTCCTGGCCCCCGTGTTCACCCTCATCCTCCCCGGCGCGAGCGTGCCCCTCGCCGTCGTTGCCGCACTCTGGCTCATCGTCGCGCGCATCTATCTCAAGGGCCGGGAAAAGACCCAGCGTGCGAAGGCGACCGCCTACCAGGAGCTGTACGACACCCAGCTCTTCGACCTTCCCTGGGACACGGTCCTGGTCGGAGACCGGCAAGCGGTCCAGCAGGAGATCGACGACGCCGCCCCACGCCCCCGCGTCGACCGCGACTACAAGTGGTACGAGAACGTCCCCGCCGTCCCCTGGCCGGTCGACGCCCTCGCCTGCCAGGCCCAGAACCTCCTCTGGGGACGCAAAAACCACCAGGGCTACGCGCGCTTCCTCACCGGTCTGCTCGTCGCCCTGATCGCCCTGGCGCTCCTGGAGGGCTACCTGATGGACCTCTCGCTCGCCGACTTCGCCCTCCAACTGTTCGCCCCCCTGGTCCCCGCACTCCTGGACCTGGCCGAACTGCCCCAGGCACACCGCGCCGCACAGAAGAACAAGAACGAGCTGGAACACACCATCCAGACACTCATCCGGAACCACGTGACCGGCCGCCCAGCTGGCCGAGAAGACTGCCGAAGCGTCCAGGACAAGATCTTCGAACTCCGCAACAACGATCCGACCGTCCCCACCTGGTTCCACACGATCCGCCGCACCACGACCTCCCGGCACAACGCGGAGGCGATGGAGGACCTGAAGACCACCGTCAACGCCCTTCCCCGACCCCGCTCCCCGCAGGACCAGGACTCATAACCCCCGATGCCCACGCTCTGGCACCTCACCCTCCGCGCCGCACACCCCGTACGCCGCCAGGTCACCCCCGCCCAACTCCACGGCCTGGCCTCCACCCTCCTGGAGGAACCAGGGCACAACCACCACACGGCGGACAAACCCTGGTCGGTCTCCCCGCTCTTCGCGGCCCCCGAACCGCAGACCGCCGTCCTGCGCATCGGCTGGCTCGACGACACACACCACCTGCAGGACGTCTTCAAGGAAGGCCGGGAACTCCGCCTCGGCACCCAGCACTTCGTCCTCACCGAAGCCACAGCCGAACACGCTCCCTACGAAGCCCTCCTCGCCGCAGGCCCCGCCACCCACGCCGAACTCCACGCCGTCACCCCCACCTACTTCTCCCGCAACGGCACCCAATACCCCCTCCCCGACCCCCACCTCCTCTACGGCAGCCTCGCCCGCCGCTGGAACACCCACGCCCCCCAGCACCTGAACATTCCCGACACCGCCCTACGCGAGATGCGCACCCACCTCGCCCTCAGCTCCCACGACATCGCCACCCAACCCGTCCACCTGACCACCACCGCCCTCCGCACCGGCTACACGGGCCACTGCACCTTCACTCTCACCGGCACCCCACCCCCCGCCGTCTTCGCCACCTTCACCGCCCTCAGCCTCTACGCCCACACCGCCGGCATCGGCGCCCAGACCACCCACGGCTGCGGCCACACCCAAGTCGCCGTCACTGCCCAGCCACGCCGACCACCCCGGCTCCCGATTCCCGCGCGACGCGTTTCCCCAGGTCAACGACAGGAGGAAGATGCTGAGTGACCCGCGCCACACCTCTTTCGAACCGCTGGCGCCCGATCCTGCGCAACGTGCATCATCACGGCAGGTCAGGAACGCCAGCCTGAGAGAAGAGTTCCGAGGGAAAGCCCGACACGAGGGCATGGAAACGCTCAATCCGAGCCACTAGGTTTTTTTTTAAGTTTCGAGGTAAAGCCCGACATGAGGGCATGGAAACGCGACCGCCTCACCTCAGTGCCACAACTCGCGCTCCAGCAGAAAGCCCGACATGAGGGCATGGAAACATCGCACGACCGAAGCAGTATCCCTTGCACGTTCCGAGGAAAAGCCCGACACGAGGGCATGGAAACGTCCTACCCTTGGGGGCATTCCAGATGATGCTTCGTTCCGAGGTAAGGCCCGACACGAGGGCATGGAAACTCAGAGCCTTGACGTCGTTCTGGATGAACGCGTCCACGTTTCGAGGAAAAGCCCGACGCGAGGGCATGGGCTCAGGCGGGGAGGAGGAACTCAGCCCAGTAGTGGACGACGTACGGCTCGTTGACGACCCGGATCGACAGTTGATCTTCCTCGGGTCGGACGTGGACGATGCCCAGGGAGTGCTCGGAGAGGCCGCCGATCTTGCAGCATGCAAGGAAGACCGCGGTCCCCAGCTGCGCCTGCTCAGGGTGACGGGCTGCGGGGATAGGGGGCGCTTGGCCGCTTTCCCCGAGGAGTGTGCAGAGGGCCTGGTGGGATTCGCCGGTGCTGCGGCGGCGGTCTTCGGTGAAGGCCAGGGCGGCCAGAGGGGGCATGATCGCTTTTCCGCGCCGGACCGGCCCTCGGCGGCGAGCGCTTTGTACGGTGGTCCTGTCGGTGTGGTGCGAGCGGTGAGACTTCTGGCCGGTCCTCGGCGAAGGAGCTGTGGGGGCTTCTTCCATCGCGCGGCCGGGCGTTCACGTTGCCCAAGCTGATGACATCGGGAGCCCGGCGTCCAGTCAAGGAGGCGCAACGGCCGGTGCCTGTACCGCTCGGAAAGTCATCGCTGCAGGTGCGTACCCATGTCCTGGAGCGTCGGTAGCAGCTGGGATGCTGTCGTGGTGATCGTCTCGCTGCTGTACAGGGTGACCCGGAAGCTGCTGGCCGTCCCCGGCATACTGCTGCGCCGCGACACCACGAAGGAAGCTGAACTGTTCGTGCTGCGGCACGAGAACACGGTCCTGCGCCGCCAACTCGCAGGACCGGTGCGCTACGAGTTGGCCGACCGGTTCTGGTTTGCTGCCCTGTCCTCGCTGATACCGCGCCGTCGCTGGGCGCAGGTCTTCCAGGTCCAGCCCGGCACCGTACTGGCCTGGCACCGCAGGCTGATCGCGAAGAAGTGGGACTATTCCAAGCGCCGCGGCCGCACCGGCCGACCCCCGACCCCGGCCGCGCTGAAGAAGCTCGTCCTGCGCCTGGCCGAGGAGAATCCGAGGTGGGGCCATCGCCGGATTCAGGGCGAGCTGGCCCGGCTGGGGCACCCGATCTCACCGGCCACCGTCTGGCAGATCCTCAATGCTGCGGGCATCGACCCGGCCCCACGCCGCTCCGGCCCCGGCTGGCGCGCGTTCCTCACTGCCCAGGCCGAGGGGATCATTGCCGCGGACTTCTTCCACCTCGACACCGTCCTGGGCAAGCGCCTGTATGTGCCGGCGTTCCTCGAGCACGGCACCCGGCGCCTGCACCTGACCGGCGTTACCGCCCACCCGACCGGCCAGTGGGCGGTGCAGCAGGCGCGCAACCTCGCCGCTGACTTCGGCACACGGATGGAGTCCCTGCGTTTCATGCTGCGTGACCGCGACACCAAGTACACCGAGACCTTCGACGCCGTCTTCCAGTCAGAGGACGTGGACGTGCTGCTCAGCGCGCCCCGGGCGCCGCGAATGAACGCCCACTGCGAGCGCGTGATCGGCACGATCCGCCGGGAAGCCCTGGACCACGTGCTGATCGTGAACGAGGCCCATGCGCGTCGCGTCCTCGGCCGGTACCAAGATCACTACAACGGGCACCGGCCTCACCAGGCCCGGGACCAACTCCCGCCCGACGTGAGCGAGGAACCCGCCGCCGAACGCCAGCACGGCCATCCCGGCAAACTCCTACGCACCCGCATCCTCGGCGGAGCGATCAACGAGTACCGATATGCGGCTTGACCAGCAGCGATGACTTTCCAAGCGGCACAGGCACGATGAGAACCCGCCCGGGCGACAGGACCGGGCGGAGGCGGTCACGCGCGGCCGGACTCCGGCCCTTCGGCCGTGTCCGGCCGCGCGGTGTCTCCTCGTATCACCGCGTACCGCACCGCGTCCCGCCACTGCCCGTCGCGGAACCCCACGGCGCGCATCACGCCTTCGCGGGTGAACCCGGCCTTCTCCAGGGATCGTTGCTCGGCGACGTTGCCAGTCTCGGTGTCCGCTTCGAGCCGTACGACGGGAGAGTGCGCGAATAGGTAGTCGACCAGGAGGCGCTGCGCGGCGGTGCCGATGCCCCGGCCGCGCGACGGCCGCAGTTGCGCGCCGACGTTCCAGTACGGGGTGCGCCCCGCGCTGGTCCGGCGCCAGGCGACGACGCCGAGCGCGCCGCCGCTGAACATGCCGGCACCTCAGAAGATCTGAATAGATGTGATGTTCGGTGGCCGGTTGGGGTAGGTCACGATGTTCCAGCGACTGATCCTGATGGGAGTGCCGTTGGCGTCGTTCATCTGGATGTCGTTGTTCCCAGTGGAGATCTTGTCCACCCAGGCGCCAGCTCCGAGTCCCATGGTTCCCGCGTTGGCGGCGCAGAATTCGAAGGGCCCGGAAGGGCCGACAATGAGCGGACGACTGTAATGGCCCCACATGTGCAACAAGTCGCCAGTAGTGCAAGGTGTCTGATTCATGGCGAGCGCGGTATTCGCCGGAGTTGCAAGGTTGAGGCCTGCGGTCAGTAACGCTACAGCGAACAGGCGCTGGGCGGTTTTCCTGATGGTGGGCACGATGTGATATCTCCTTGAGGGTTGGGGCCACACTGCGTGAGCCAGGGTTGCTTCCGAACGATGAGGCAACTGCCCGGTCGGGCCTGGCAGTCGGCCCTTCTGCGTTTCAATCCTGGCGCAGCGCTGTGTCGGCCAGGAACGACGCGCGGGGTTTGTTGTCTTCCCGTTACACGGACCCTGTGCCGCTCGAAAAGTCATCGTCGCCGGTCAAGCGATATAGCGGTACTCGCTGGTCACGCCGCCGAGGATCCTGGTCCGCAGCACTCGGCGGGCGTTGAGGTCGTGCACTGTGGCATCGGGCCGTTCCTTGGCATCAGGCGGTAGTTGCTGTCGGGCTTGGTGAGGTCGGTGGGTGTTGTAGTGCCGCCGGTAGGCGGCCAGGACCTGGCGGGCGTGGGCCTCGTTCACGATCAGGACGTGGTCGAGCATCTCGCGCCGGATGCTGCCAATGATCCTCTCGCAGTGGGCGTTCATCCGAGGAACCCGCGGGGCACTCAAGATCACCTCCAGCTCCTCGGCCTCGAAGACCGCGTCGAACGCCGCACCGTACTTGCCGTCGCGGTCACGCAGCAGGAACCGCAGAGACTCCATGCGCATGCCCAGGTCGGCGGCGAGATTCCGCGCCTGCTGCACGGCCCACTCCCGGGTGGGCTGGGCGGTGACCTGCGGTGATGTGCAGGCGCCTCGTGCCGTGCTCGAGGAACACCAGTGCGGACAGCCTCGTGCCGAGCGCGGTGCCGGTGGTGGAAGAAGTCCGCCGCGATGATCCCCTCGGCCTGGGCGGCCAGGAATTCGCGCCAAGTCGGACCGGCACGACGCGGCGCCGGGCCGGTGCCCGCGGCGTTGAGGATCTCCCAGACCGTCGAGGCAGCGATCCGATGCCCGAGTCGAGCCAACTCCCCTTGGATCCGCCTGTGCCCCCATCGCGGGTTCTCCTGGGCCAGCCGCAGAACGAGCGTCTTGATCGCCGCTCGGGTGGGCGGGCGTCCGGTGCGTCGGCGTGCGGTGTAATCCCACCTGACAGCGACGAACCTGCGGTGCCAGGCGAGCAAGGTGCCTGGGGTGACCGGGAAGACCTCGTGCCAGCGTCGCCGGGGTATCAGCCCGGAGAGGGCAGCGAACCAGAACCAGTCGGCCGGCTCGTAGCGAACCGGGCCGGCAATCTGCCGGCGCAGGACTGCGTTCTCATGCCGCAGCACGAGCAGCTCGGCGTCCTTCGCGGTGTCACGGCGCAGCAGCACCGACGGGACGGACAGCAGCCTCCGGGCCACCCTGTACAGCAGAGACACGATCACGCGGACATGATCCCAGGGCCGAACCGCATCACTCCCACCTGCGCCGATGACTTTTCGAGCGGCACAGGACCAGGACGGCACCGTGCTGGACATCCTGGTGCGGTCCCGGCGCAACGCGACGGCCGCGAAGCGGCTCCTGGCCAAGCCGATGAAGAAGCAATGCCGGGTGCTCCGGGTGCTGGTCACCTACAGGCTCCGCACTTACGGCCTCGCCCACCGGGAGCTGATGCCCTTGGTCGGACACCGGCAGTCGAAGTACCTCAACAACCGGGCGGAGAACTCCCGCCAGCCCACCCGGCAGCGCGAACGCCCGATGAAGGGCTTTCTGCTCCGCCACCGGGACACGGCGGTTCCTGTCCGTGTTCGGCGTGATCTCACCGCACTTCAGGCCCCGACGCCACCGCCTCACCGCCCCTCAGTACCGCGCCGAGATGCACCGCCGCTTCGAGACCTGGAACCAGATCACCGGTAGCACCGGCCTGCCCACCGAGACCTGACCCGGCCCCGGCACCCGGCTCACCACACCCTGACATCCCATCAGCCAGACACGTCATGGACAACTTGACAACGCCGCTCAGCTGTCTGGGCCTACTGCCGTGCGGGCTGCCTGCTGCGGCTCCACCGCCCTCCTCGGCACCAAGACGGCAAGGGTGCTGCGTGCTTCACGCCGCAGCGTGCGGCGCCGAGCAAAGGTCGCAGTCAGAGCGAGGATCGAGACCGTACCCCCGTAGAACACAGCAGCAATCGTGGAGAGGAGCCCGACCGTCATCGGGCACGCACCTTTCTTCCCCCGTTCGGCCCGCCCGGCTCACAGCCCGGGGTGGGCGTTGATGCGTTTCCTCCCCACCATACGTGAGCCGTCAACTCTCCCTGCGTCCAAACTCATCACTGTCCGGGAGCCGTCTATGGCTACGGCCGCGTGCCGATTCCCGCCGAGGGGCGCGTCGGGCGGACGCCTCTCGGCGGCGCTGGCGGCGAATCGTCAGAGCTGGCCGGACTCGGCGATAGTGATCTTCGCGGAGGTACGGCCGCTGGAGGAGCCAAGGGCCTCGATCTTCTTGACGAGGTCCATGCTCTCGGTGTCGGCGACCTCGCCGAACACCACGTGCTTGCCGTCCAGCCAGCCCGTCACGATGGTCGTGATGAAGAACTGCGAGCCGTTGCTGTTCGGGCCCGCGTTGGCCATGGACAGCAGGCCCGGCCGGTCGTGCTTGAGGGTGAGGTTCTCGTCGGCGAACTTCTCGCCGTAGATGCTCCTGCCTCCGGTGCCGTTGCCCCGGGTGAAGTCGCCGCCCTGGAGCATGAAATCGGGGATGACACGGTGGAACGACGAGCCCGCGTAGCCGAAGCCCTTCTCGCCGGTCGCGAGGGCGCGGAAGTTCTCCGCCGTCTTGGGAACCACGTCGTCGAACAGGTTGAAGACGATCCGCCCGGCGGGCTCGTCGTTGATGGTGATATCGAAGTAAACCTTGGTCGTCATGCCCCCATCCTGACATTCCGCCGGGTACCGCTCGCCTACTACCCTGCCGTCGCCCGGGCCCGGCGGTAAGACCGCTGTGCAGACCTGTGCAGTGGCCCTGACCCGGTGTACAGCATGAGCGCATCAGTCACCGAACGAGCGCGGACACGCCCGCTGGCCCGTCGCCGACCCGCGCTGCCCGGTCTGCTCCCAGGCCGTCCTGCCCGGCAGGGCGTGCGGGAACAGGCTGTGCACCGTGCCGGTCGAGCAAAGGGGCTTCTCCCGCGTCGACACCGTAGCCGTGTACTCCGGAGCCCTCCGCGACAAGATCCACCGACTCAAGTACGCCGGGGCATACGGCTGGGCGATCATCTTCGGCCGGCTCCTCGTCGGCTGGATGGAGACCCCCGAGCAGATGGAGGGTGTCGACCACGTCGTCGGCAACCCGACCCAAGCCGGCCGCCAACCCTTCCAGCACACCGAGGTGATCATGGACGCGGCCTACACCAAGAACGTCCCCCGAGCATTTCCGCTCAGCCCGCCGGGCGCGCATCGCCTGGTCAAGCAGACCGAGACGCTGCCCCTGCCGAAAACCTCATCCACCCTGGTGGGAGACGGTGCGCGGGGTCTCGCGCGCGGGCGCTGGAGGGGGTGCTCTCGCGTACCTGGTGGTTGTCCCGACATGATGGTCGGTCGTGCTGCTGCGACTGGCTTACCCGACCGGACCCAAGCGTTCGCCATGGTCCGCCTGTTACCGATGAGCGACCGGGACAAGGACGCGGAGCTCCTCGCCCTGCGCCATCAGATCACGGTGCTTCAGCGTCAACTCGGCAAAGACAGGGTGCGGTTCGCCCCGGGCGACCGGGCGTTCCTGGCGGCGTTGCTGCACCGGCTGCCGCCGGAGGTGCTGCGCCGGATACGGCTGGTGGTGCGGCCGGATACGGTGTTGTGCCGGCACCGCGATCTGGGCGCACGCCGCCACGCTGCCGCTTCCCGGCCGAAGCGCTCGGGAAGGCCGCGGACCGTGCGCTCCATCCGGCTCTTGGTGTTGCGGCTTGCGCGGGAGAATCCTGGTTGGGGGTATCGCCGCATCCACGGCGAACTCCTCGTTCTCGGGATCAAGGTGGCCGCCTCCACCGTCTGGGAGATCCTCCAGGAAGCTGGGATCGACCCGGCACCAAAACGTGCTTCCCGCACGTGGGCGGACTTCCTGCGCTCCCAGGCCGACGCCCTGCCGGCGTGCGACTTCCTGGAGACGGTCACGCTGTCCGGGGCGCGCCTGTACGTGTTCGCGGTGATCGAGCATGCCGGCCGACGGATCCGGATCCTCGGCGCCACCGCGCACCCGAGCGCCTCCTGGGTGACGCAGACCGCGAAGAATCTCGTCATGGACCTCGAAGACGCCCGCTGCCGGGCACGGTTCCTGATCCGGGACCGCGACGGGAAGCTCCCCTCGCTGTTCGACGCGGTCCTCGCTGAGGTGGGGATTGAGGTGGTGCCCAGCGGGGTGCGGATGCCGCGCATGAACTCGATCATGGAACGGGGGGATGCAGACCTGTCGGCGCGAGCTGCTGGACCGCATGTTGAGCTGGAACCAGCGGCATCTGCTGCACGCGCTACGCGAGCTCGAGGACTTCTCCAACTCCCATCGGCTCCATCAGGACATCGACAACGCCCGCCCTCTGCACCCGTTGCCGGTCCCGGACAGCGATCCGGAGCAGATCGCTCGCCTCGGCATACGGAGACGTGAACGGCTCGGCGGCATCCTCCACGCGTACCAATATGCCGCATGACCTGCGCGGATGAGGTTTTCGGCAGGCGCACGGCCGGCTCGTAGCGGATCGGGCCGGTCGGCTGCCGGCGCAGCACGGCGTGCTCGTGCCGCAGCACGAGCGGCTCGGCGTCCTTGGTGGTGTCGCGGCGCGGCAGCACCGACGGGACAAAGAGCGGCTTCCGGACCATCGTGTCCGTCGGTGAGACGATCACGCGGACATGCTCCCAGCGGCCGACCCACACCACTCCCACCTGGGGCAATGACTTTTCGAGCGGCACAGGCTGGACGTGGCAAGAGGCCCGGCTGACGCCGGGCCCCTCGTTCTCGTAGCGGGGACAGGATTTGAACCTGCGACCTCTGGGTTATGAGCCCAGCGAGCTACCGAGCTGCTCCACCCCGCGTCGGTGATGCCACTCTACACAGTCACTCTCGCGGGGCAGTGCGCAGTTGCCTTCGTCAGCCGCGCACGATGTTCTCGGCCTGGGGACCCTTCTGGCCCTGGGCCACGTCGAAGGTGACCGGCTCACCCTCGACCAGCTCCCGGTAGCCGTTGCCGGTGATGTTGGAGTAGTGGGCGAAGACGTCCGGGCCGCCGCCGTCCTGGGCGATGAACCCGAAGCCCTTTTCGGCGTTGAACCACTTCACGGTGCCGCTGGCCATGCTGCTTGTCCTTCGATATCGCCGAGAGGTCCCGGCTGGTCTGTGGGCAGGGCCGTCCGTAGCCGAAAGGCACCCGGCGTCCGTTCTACCCCGTCGGCGCGCGGTTATCCGACCTCTCCGCCGGTCACAGCGTGCCGGGTGCCAGCGCCCGGGACGGTGCAGCGCGCCACGACGGGCGGCACGACCCTCACCAGGCCTGCGCCGGCACCTTCTCGGTCTCCTCGGCGCCGGCCGTCTCGGTCGTCGGGGACGCTTCTGCGGCTGCGTCGTCCGCGGCGGGCGCGGACTCGGTCACGGCGGTGTACAGCACGGTGTTCTTCTGCTTCATCCGCTCGACGCGGCTCTTGGCGACCAGCCGCTCCAGGGTGTTGCGCACGGTGTTGATGTCCCGGGCCCGCTCGGGGTACTCCCGCTCCAGGTCGCCGGCGACCTCGCCCGCGGTGCGCGGCTGCCCCGCCTGCTTGCCGAGAACGGTCAACAGCAGCTCACCCAGGGCCGGTTCACCGGCCTTGGACGCCGTCGTCTTCTTCGCCGCAGGCGCCTGCTTCGCTGCTGTCTTCTTCGCCCCCGGCTTTTTCGCCGTGGCCTTCTTGGCCGTCGTCTTCTTCGCGGCCGTCTTCTTGGCCGTGGTCTTCTTCGCGGGTGCCTCGGCCGGCTTGTCCTGCCGCTGCTTCGGCACAGCCGCGGAAGCCTCAACATCGGTCGCTTCGGACGGCTCGGCCAACTCGGCCGCTTCCGCCGGCTCGGTGGGCCCGGACGTGTTGTCCTGCGGCGGTGCCGGCTCGCCCTCGGGCGCCTGGGCGCCGGCACCGGCCTCGGCCGGGGCGGACACCGTCTCCAGCGCCTTGATCAGCCAGGCTTCGTCCGCCTCGAGCTGCTCAAGACGCTTGCGCAGACGGGCCTGTTCCTCCCGATTGTCCGCGAGGTGGTCGGCGAACTGGGCCGCGTACTGGCTCTGCAGGCTCTGGGTGGTGGGCTCTTCCGGCTCGGCGGCCACGCGGCACGCTCCTTCATACGGGGGTTGTTGCTGCCGGATGCTACTCACCCAAACGGGACCGTCGCCGCTGTCCCGGGCAAACATCACCCTTGCGGACAGCCGCCCATGGCCTGCCGCACCTCCCGGCACCGGTCCGCAGGAAGGGACACCGGACGCGAAACCACCTCACCGGCTCCCGCCCCACGGTCCGCCCGGATCCGGCCCGCACAGACGCCCTGCCCACGCAGGCGACACTGCCGTGACCGCCGGTACGCGCCGTTTCGTGCCGCCGCGACGCACAGGCTGAGGTGGGAAAGAGCTTGAGATCGGAGTGGTCGTGATGCGTGAGGCGTACGACGGGTACCAAGCAGCGGGTCGGCTGAAGGCGCCGGTTGCGGCCTGGCGGTGGGCGGTGGCCTCGAACCTGGTCCCGGCCACCGAAGCCGGAGTGGGTCTGTGGGCGCGCGCAGTCGTCGAAGCCACAAATGCCGAGGCGATGCGGGCGGCGCTGCGGAGACCGGCCGTTAGCCTGTCGGTATGTCAGAGCGTGTCATCCCGGGCCGCACGGGCGGCCTGATCACTCTGGGCGCCGCGGACGCTTTGTGGGCCGGCTTGACGGCCAGCAGCGCTGTGCCGACGGCTTCTGCGGCGTTCACCTGCTCTCTTGCCAATGCCCAGGCGGGCTACGTCCTGCTCGGCGGCTATGTGGTGGCGACGGTGAAGGTAGGCGGCGGCCAGTGGAGTGTTCCGGAGACTGGGGTGCGCCAGGCGGCAGCGGAACTGAACGCGGTTGAGATGGACCGCCAGGACCTGGTCCGCATCGGTCCGTTCCGTGACGGGTCGAAGCAGGAGCACAACGAGAACACGCCGCTGCGATGGCGCCAGCGCATCGCCCGGGAACTGCAGGAACTGGACGAGCCCGAGCGGGCAGCACGATGTGATGGCGGCCGGCCGTACCATCTGGCGGGGATCGACTGGCGGCGGATCCTCGTGGAGAACACCCGCGACCGGACGGCGCGGACCTGGTGGCTGCCGCGCGCCGTGGTCAGGCTGCTGGATGTGGCCGAGCACACCGAAACGCGGTGGCTGAAAGCCGCGCGGACCTGCCAGGCAAGCGCAACCGTCACCGAGCCGCCCTCCCACCACCGGCAGGCCCGAGCCGCCGACGGCCCGCAGACGACGAGCCCCGACTGCCCAACCGCCCCACTGCGCCCGTACAACGAGGAACTGAAAGGCCACTTGTACTCGGTACTCAGCAGGAAACCCGGCACCTCCCGCAAGGTGGCCGGGTGGACGTGCGCCATCTGCCGCACCGCACCCGCCGCCGTACTCGACCATTGCCACGAACATGGCTACGTCCGCGCCCCCGTCTGCCACTCCTGCAACACACAAGAACGACCCGACCACCTCTACAGCAACGACATCCGCGTGGCCAACCACTACACACGTCTCTTCCACACCCACACCGCCGACTGGCTCCGCCACTGGCACCGCTGCCCCGGCTGCCGCACCCGCACCACCCTGCCACTACCCCACCTCGCCGCATGGACCGCCCACATAGCCTGCCGATCACTGCGCCCGACCCACCGCGACCCCAGCGGCTCCCGCGGGCGCACACCCTGCGGTGCGCTGCGCGTGTCCTGGACCGGCAGCCACCATGCGCCCGGTTCCTGCCTGCTCACTGTCGCCGTCGACCTGTGCCCCTCCGGCGAGCACCGTGTCCTGGCGCAAGTCCCCTACCGCGAAGCCGCCGAGCGGTTCCGTACCTGGCTGGCCGAGACCGCCCCCGCCGTGGCCGCCGCGGCCGGACCCGACCGCCTGGACGGCCTCCCAGCCCGGTCCCGGCCAGTCATCGCGGACACCAGCGGTGAGGGCCTGGCGCTTTTCTGAGCGAACAGCGAGAGACCCGACACCAACGCCGACCGGATGATGACGAGATGACGAGTGCCATGATGACAAAGCCGAAGGGCAGGGCTGTCAGGCGCCGACGCAGAGCGGCGCTGTCGGCGGCTGGTAGAAAATCCCCACGCACGGCCGGCTCGATTCCCCCTCTGGCAGTCACACTCAGTAGCCTCGGTGCCGGCTCGCGGACCTGGCGTATGAAGGGGTTGTGATCGTGGCACGTACCTGGCTGTCCATCCGGGTGGAGTTGGTCTCCGGGCACGGTGCGGACCTGTGGCCGCGCCCCGGCCGGATCTTCGCCGCCGCGCGATCGCACTCCTTCGCCCAGTTCGCCACGGCCATCGATCTCGCCTTCGGCCGTTGGGACCTGGCCCACCTGCACCTGTTCACGTTGTCCGACGGCACCCGGGTCAGCCCCCTGGACTGGTGGGACGACGAGGCCCCGGACGGCACCGTGGACGGCCATGCCACCAAGCTGAGCAGGCTGCAGGCCGGCGAGCAGTTCGCCTATGTCTTCGACATGGGCGACGACTGGGCCCACCTGTGCACGGTGGCGGACAAGCGCATCGACCCCCTCGACGAACTCGGCGAGGCACCCGGCCGCCCGGTTCCCTACTGGGGCTGGGGCAGCCTCCCGGACCAGTACGCACGCCGCTGGGACGGGGACGACGGGGAGTCGTCGATGCCCAAGCGGCCGGCGCGCGGGCTCAGCGACCTGCCTCCGCTCCTGCCGTGGTGGGGCGAGCACCGCCGAGGATGATCTCACGCTGCGTACACGAAGTGGCCGCCAGCGGGGAATCGAGGTGGCCACAGTGGGGAGCGGAAGTGGCCACGAGCGGGGAAATCTAACATGCCGCTGACAGTCGGCCTTCGCTTCGGCCATGGTGCTATCCACCCCGACCGTTCGGGAGCCCTAAGGGCCTGTGCGAGGGCACGTCCCCCGTCGTGGCGGACAGCCGGGTGCCGGTTCTTCGAACTCAGCGGCCGACCGGGGCCGGGTCGGGACGGCTTCGGTGTACTGGCTGGAGGGGCCTTCCCTCAAGGCCGGGTAGTTAGCGTTTCTGCAGGTCACGCAAGGGGCGTTGAGGGGTTCTTGACGTGGAGCAACGGAGCTCGTTGGTACAGGCAGTCGTCCAAGACAGTTTGTCCCGCAAGAAGCTCCGTTGCCCGTTCATTGTGTCTCGCCGTCGGCGCTGACGGCCATCACCCGTACGGTGACTGTGGCCGCGGGCCGGTTTGCTCCCGGACATCTGGGAGAACTGACGCCGTTCGAGCTGGTCGACGCGGTCTTGTCCGAGACCAGGACCGTGCAGCGACGGTTGCGTGATCTGCCCTCGCGGGTCGGCGTCTACTTCCTGGTGGCGATGTGCCTGTTTCCCGAGATCGGCTACCGACTGGTCTGGGACAAGCTGACCGCCGGCCTGTCGGGGATGCCGATCGTCTGCCCGAGCACGAAAGCGCTCCGTGATCTGCGCCGCAGAATCGGCAGCGCGCCGGTGCGGGCGTTGTTCGAGGTGCTGGCCGGGCCGTTGGCCCAACCGACCACGCCGGGGGTGCGCTTCGGCCCGTATCGGACGGTGTCGTTCGACGGCTGCAGCTCGATCAAGGTGCCCGACAGCGAGCGCAACCGGGGCCGGCTGGGGCGGTGCCCGCACAGCGGCTATCCCCAGGTCGAGCTGATGACACTGGTCGAGACCGGAACCCGGGCCGTGATCTGAGCGGTCTTCGGCCCCACCCGGGAGGGCGAAACCTCCTACGCCACCAGGCGGCACTGTCACGTTGGCTGATCGGGTGGGATGGTCTTCGGGTTGATCACGGTGTAGGGGGTTGTCCGTGAGCAGTACGCCGTCGTACCAGGGGCACCGGTACCCGGCCGAGGTGATCTCCCACTGCGTGTGGCGGTACTTCCACTTCCCGTTGTCATTCCGTGAGGTCGAGGAGCTGATGCTCGAGCGCGGCGTCATCGTGTCCTACGAGACGATCCGCCGCTGGTGCGCGAAGTTCGGGCAGGTCTACGCCAACGCGCTGCGTCGCCGTCGGCCCCGGCCCGGTGATAAGTGGTACCTGGACGAGGTCTTCATCAAGATCAACGGCGAGCTGAAGTATCTGTGGCGGGCCGTGGACGCCGACGGCACCGTGCTGGACATCCTCGTGCAGAACCGGCGGGACACCACTGCGGCCCGGCGGTTCTTCCGCACACTGCTCAAGAAGACCTGCTCGGTGCCGAGGGCGGTGGTCACCGACAAACTGCGCTCCTACGGCGCGGCCCACCGCGAGGTCATGCCCTCGGTCGAGCACCGCTCCCACAAGGGCCTGAACAACCGGGCCGAGAACAGCCACCAGCCCACCCGGCAACGCGAACGCGCCATGAAAGGCTTCCGTTCCGTCGGCGGAGCCCAGCGGTTCCTGTCCGCGTTCAGCGGCATCTCGCCCCACTTCCGGCCTCACCGCCACCAGATGACCGCCTCCGACCACCGCGCCGAGATGACCATCCGCTTCGCGATCTGGGAGCAGATCACCGGCGTCGCCGGCCTGTCTGCCGCGGCCTGAGCACGGAGCGGAAGCTGGCCCCACCACACCCGACACACCGTCAGGCACTCACACCCTCAACAACGTGACAACGCCGTCCGTTCGCATAGGCCTGGCCGAACTTCATACACCAGCGGCGGACCGTCTCGTGGGAGACGATGACGCCGCGCTGCAGCATCAGCTCCTCCACCTCACGGAACGACAACGGGAAGCGGAAGTACAGCCACACGCAGTGGGAGATCACCTCGACCGGGTACCGGTGCCCCTTGTACGACGGCAACGCGGACGACACGAGCGACCCCCTCCCCGGCACGACCAACTCCAAGATCATCCCAGGCTAGTCAGCCAACGTGACAATGTCTCTCCGACAACGACGCCGGCAAGCAGCTCCTCACCCGCATCGCCGCCGACCACCCCACGATCAGCAAGGCCTGGGTCGACACCGGCTACAAGAAACAGGCGATCGAGCACGGTGCCGTCCTGGGCATAGACGTTGACGTTGTCCCTCGGAATTCGCAGGTCAAGGGCTTCTCGGTGATCCCGCGCCGCTGGGTGGTCGAGCGTAGCTTCGGCTGGATCATGATGCACCGTCGCCTTGCTCGCGACTACGAGACCAAACCCGCCCACTCCGAAAGCATGATCCGCCTCGCGATGATCTCCAACCTCGCGAAACGAGCCACCGGAGAAACAGTCATAACCTGGCACAAACCATGAACTACCACTTCTTCAATCCGAACGTCCTCTGAGAGCACGACGAAGCCCCCTACGGTCACCTGGGATTCCTGGGCGGTCGTAGGGGGCTTCCTGGCGTTTGGCGGAGCCGCGCCTACGGCTTCATGTCGCGCACGGCCGTGCCGATATCCCGCCCGGCTTCGGCGTACCGGGCAACCGTGCCGTCAGCGTTCACGGCTCGCATGGCAATGGGCAGCACTTCGCCCAGCGCTTCCACCACGCGCGCCAACACGAAGTTGGCTTCGTCTGCGCTGAGTTGGGGACCGTCGGTCATGGCTCCGGCAAGCGTGTGCCACACGGTGGCAGTCTCCAGCGCTGCGACGTCGGCCATGGCGTCGAGGAAGCCGCCTGGCTCCGTGCGCGCGTATGCCGTCTTGCCGGTTGCAGCGTCGTACCCCAGTCGGCGAAATCCAGCGTTCATGCCGCACGCCCCTGGGGACCGTACGGGTAGTCAATGCCGAACGTTGCGAGTGCTGCCGCTGTGCGCCGTTCCCGCTGCCGTTCCCGTTCCCGCTGCCGTTCGTGCGCGATGACGAAGGGGCGTACGAGGGGAAGCCGGTCAGCGTCGATCACGTCGGCCGGTCGGGGCGCCCTGGGCGTCGGCAGTGGGCGGGGAACACGGCGGACGACAGGGGTCGGCGTAGCGCGGCGCTTTCCACGGGCGGGCAGGAACCACGCAATGAGCGCAGCGATAAGGTTCCGCATTAGGTCGACTCCTAGTCAGTCGGCTCAGCCCCAGGTGTCGACCCTTGCCCGGTCGCCCTGGGGCGCTTTCGTCCCGGCAGGATTGCCGGGCCACCCAGGTTACGCGACCTTGCTATAGCTCGCTATCCCTAGCAGTACTTTGCCGCAGCGCGGAGCATTGATCTTGTGGAGCTAGACCCGACCCGCGCGAAGTGGGTACAGATCAGCGCTGAGATTGAGCGGCGCATTGACGCTGGCGTGTACCCGACGGGGTCGAAGCTGCCCGGCATCCTGGCGTTGTGCGCTGAGTTCGGCGTAGCCCAGGTGACCGCGCGAAAGGCGCTAGCTGATCTACGTGAGCGCGGACTGATCCGCATTGAGAACGGCATCGGGTCGTTCGTTGCCGACGGCGCCAACTGACGCTTACTGTACGGGAGTTGAGGAATTGGGCGAAGCTGCCGCGCACCCGCTGACCTGGGAGTATCCTCAGAACTGCTAGTCTTCTGAGTCAGGAATTCTGTTCAGATAGCCGGCGAGGCGTTCGAGGATCTCGTCCGCGGTCTTGGTCCACACGTAGGGCTTGGGATCGGTGTTCCAGGCGGCGATCCAGGTACGGATGTCCTTCTCCAGCGCCTGGACGCTCTTGTGGAGGCCTCGCCGTATCTGCTTGTTGGTCAGCTCGGCGAACCACCGCTCGACCAGGTTCAGCCAGGACGAGCCGGTGGGGGTGAAGTGCAGGTGGAAGCGGGGATGGGCGACCAGCCAGGTCTTGATGGCCGGCGTCTTGTGGGTGGCGTAGTTGTCCAGCACCAGATGCACGTCCAGGCCCGCCGGCACCTCCCGGTCGAGTTTGATCAGGAACTTCTTGAACTCCTCGGCCCGGTGCCGGCGGTGCAGCGAGCCGATCACCTTGCCGGTGGCCACCTCCAGGGCGGCGAACAAGGTGGTGGTGCCCGCCCGCACGTAGTCGTGGGTGATCCGCTGCGGGACGCCGGGCATCATCGGCAGCACCGGCTGGGAGCGGTCCAGGGCCTGGATCTGGCTCTTCTCGTCCATGCAGAACACCAGGGCCCGCTCGGGCGGGTCCAGGTAGAGGCCGACCACGTCGTGGACCTTGTCGACGAAGTACAGGTCCGTCGACAGCTTGAACGTCTCGGTGCGGTGCGGTTGCAGGCCGAACGCCCGCCAGATCCGCGACACGGTCGACTGCGACAGGCCCATCTCCTGGGCCATCGCCCGCGTCGACCAGTGCGTGGCGTTCTTCGGCGTCGACTCCAGCGTCTTGGTGACCACCGCGGCCACCTGCTCGTCGGTGACCGTCCGGGGGCCACCCGGGCGCGGCATGTCGCCCAGCCCGGCGATCCGGTGCTCGACGAGCCGCTTCCGCCACCGGCCCACCGCATGCGGTGTGGAGCCCAACTGCGCCGCCACGTCCTTGTTCGACGCGCCGGTGGCGCAGGCCAGGATGATCCGGCAGCGCAGCGCCCAGGCCTGCGGCGTGGAACGGCGTCGCACCCATCCCTCCAGCGCAGCCCGTTCCTCGTCCGACAGGATCAACTCGGCCTTCGGCCGCCCAGTACGTGCCACCAGGCAACCCTACACATCTGAACGGAATTCCTGACTCAGAAGACTAGGGTCCGTCTTCAAACGGATCTTGCCCAGAGCAGGAACGATGCGAGTGTGACCGCCGCTTCGTAGGAGGTGGCGGTCTTCTCGTATCTCGTGGCGATGCCGCGGAAGCCCTTGAGCTGGTTGAAGCAGCGTTCGACGGTGTTGCGCCGACGGTAGGTCTGCCGGTCGAACCCGGGTGGCCTGCCGCCCCGGCGGCCGCGGTTCAGCCGGTGGCGCTGCTAGTCGACCTTCTCCGGGATGGTGTGTGCGATGCCGCGTTTGCGCAGGTAGGCGCGGAGGCCGCGGGATCTGTAGGCCTTGTCGGCGATGACCTGGTCGGGTCTGCAGCGCGGCCGGCCGAGGCCGGCGCGGGGGACGCGGATACGTTCGAGCAGGGTCTGTGCGCAGATGCTGTCATGGCGTTGGCCTGGGGTCAGCAGGATCGCGAGGGGGCGGCCGCGGCCGTCGCAGGCGAGGTGGATCTTGGTGGTCAGTCCGCCTCGGGATCGGCCGAGGGCGTGATCGTCCGGTTCGTCCGACCGGTGCCGCCCCCTTTTCGCCCGGTCGCGGCGGCGTGCTGGTGGGCGCGGACGACGGTGGAGTCGATCTGCACCAGCCAGTCGATGTCCCCGGCCGCGTCCGCCCGAGCCTGAATCTGCTGCAGGGCCCGGGTGAACACGCCGTCCAGGGCGTAGCGGCGGAAACGGGTGTAGACCGTCTGCCACGGCCCGTAGCGTTCCGGCAGGTCGCGCCACGAGATCCCGGTCCGGATCTTGTAGACCATGCTGTTGACGACCTGCCGGTCGTCCACGCGTGGCCGGCCCGTGGCGGCTCTCGGTATCAGCGGAGCGAGCAATTCCCACTCCTGATCGGTGAGTTCATGACGACGTACCACCCTGCCATGATCCACCACCTGCTGATCTTTGAAGACGGACCCTAGCGCCGGGTCAGGCGTCAGCCAGCCGTCATGCCCGCGTCGACCGGCAGGGCGTGCCCGGTGACGTGCTTCGACACGTCGGAGGCCAGGTACAGGAACGTCTGGGCGACGTCCTCGGGATTGATCAGCACACCGGTCGGGTGCAGCGCGGCCGCCTCCGGTTCGGTGAACATGCCGGCGTTGATTGCCTGGTCGAGCAGCGCGGTGCGGACGACACCCGGGCACACGGCGTTGATGCGGATGCCCTGCTTGACGTACTCGATGGCCGCCGTGCGCGTCAGCGCGACCACGCCACCCTTGGCCGCCGAGTAGTCAGCGATGCCCAGCGGCAGGCCGACCATCCCGGCGATGGAAGCCATGTTTACGATCGTGCCCCCGCCCTGGGCCAGCATCTGGGTGATCTCGGCCTTCATGGACAGCCAGACGCCCTTGAGGTTCACCGAAACCGACTTGTCCCACGCCTCTTCGGTGAGCTCGTGCAGCGGCGCGCCGCCCTGTTCCTCGATGCCCGCGTTGTTGATCGCGATGTCCAGCCTGCCGTAGGCGGCAACGGTGGCCCGGACCGCCGCCTCGAGGTCGGCCGCCGAGGTGACGTCGGCCCGAACGAACTGCGCTTCCCCGCTGTCCTTGGTGATCGTGGCGGCCGTTTCCTTCCCGCCGTCCTCGTTGATGTCGGCGATCACGACCTTGGCGCCCTGCGCGGCGAACAACTGTGCGATCGCGGCGCCGATGCCCTGCGCCGCACCGGTGATGAGCGCGCTCTTGCCCGCCAGCAATGAATCCACCATGTGCCCTTCGCCTCCTTGTCGGGGATGAGGGGCACCTCGCATACCCCTCTGGAAGAGAGAAATTCCGGTCAGCGAACCGGACGCGCCACCGGCCGGGGGCGCGCGTATCCACGAAGGTAACCTCGCCACTGACCATCCTGCGCCTCCAAGCCCGTGACGTGGCAACAGAGTTGGGACTTTCACGCAAGCCACCGCAGGTCAGGCCAGGGGGTAACAGTCACGCCGGGTAGAGCATGAACGCCTCCCCGCGCCGAGTACGCACCACAGTGAAGTGGCGCTGGTCGAGCGTGGCGACGCGCAGCGTCTTGACCGGCGCTGTCACGTTGGTTGACCGGGTGGGATGCTCTTCGGGTTGATCATGCTGGGAGGGGTCGTCCGTGGAGGGCACGTCGCCGTCGTACAGGGGGCACCGGTACCCGGTCGAGGTGATCTCCCACTGCGTGTGGCTGTACCACCGATCCCGCTCAGCTTCCGTGAGGTCGAGGAGCTCATGCTCCAGCGCGGCGTCATCGTCTCCTGCGAGACCATCCGTCGCTGGTGCGCCAAGTTCGGCCAAGCCTACGCGAACGGACTACGTCGTCACCGGCCCCGGACCGGCGACAAATGGCACCTGGACGAAGTCTTCATCAAGATCAACAGTGGGCTGAAGTACCTGTGGCGGGCCGTCGACCAGGACGGCAACGTCCTGGACATCCTCGTCCAGTCCCGGCGCGATGCCAGGGTCGCGAAGCGGTTCCTGGCCAGGCTGATGAAGAAACAGCGCCGGGTCCCGCGAGTGATGGTCACCGACAAGCTGAAGAGCTACGGCACCGCCCATCGCACACTGATGCCCTCGGTCGAGCACCGCTCCCCCAAGGGCCTCAACAACCGGGCGGAGAACTCCCACCGGCCCACACGACAGCGCGAACGCGCCAGGAAGGGCTTCCGGTCGCCTCGGGCAGCCCAGCGGTTCCTGGCCGCGTTCAGCGGCATCTCACCGCACTTCCGGCCCGTCGGCACCTGATGACCGCCCCCGAGTACCGCACGGAAATGCACCACCGCTTCGCCACCTGGAACGAGACCACCGGCACGACCGCCATGCCCACCACGGCCTGACCCGGGGCCGGCAACCGCCCCCACCACACCCCGCCACCCGCTCAGCCAGCCATCCTCAGACAACTTGACAACGCCGCCCCACTCCCCCACCCACTCCGTGAGCTTGTCGCGCGCCGTCGCCTCCGACGCCCACCATCCGTGCATCGCCGCACGGCCAGCCGTAGTGAGGGTGAGGTGGTAGCGGTCGGGGTTCATACGGCCAGCCGGCCGGGCGCTCGGGGTTCGGCGATCGCGTCAGACCATCGCCACTGGGCACCCGGAGGCGCGTCAGGTGGGGCCGTCCGGAGTCTTACCGCCTCGCGATGGTCTGCCTACTGGACGCCCGCCAGTCGCTGCGACAGAGCAGCGAACAGCCCCGCACCCCCAGGATGCCAGACCAGACCTACGGTGCGGGTTCATATTCGACGGTCTGCCCGTCGCAGTCGGCGGCCAACTCCTCGAGGGCGATCCGTTCCGTGTCGTCGACGGTGAGCTGCCAGCGAAGCTTCGTCGCGACCCAGTCGACGGCGTAAGTGCAGTGGGCTCCGGCAGCCGGCGGCAACCACTCGGCCGGGTCCTGGTCTGACTTGGACCGGTTGGTGCGGGCGGTGACCGCGACCAGGCTGCGCTCGGCGGTGAGGTCGTTGGCATAAGCCTCCCTGCGCTCGGGCGTCCAGGCGGAGGCGCCGGAGTCCCACGATTCAGCGAGCGGGACCATGTGGTCGATGTCCAAGCCGCCCGGCTCGATAACGGTCACCTCGTCGTAGTACGACCACCACTCCCCCGCCGTCACCCGACATCCAGCTTCGACGGTCGGCTCGACCAGGGACTCGGCGATCAGTACCTCCATGCGGGTGTTGCAGGAGTCGCGGTCGGCGTCCACCCAGTGCCGGAACGCGACGCGGGTGTAGCCGTCGCGGGACTCCACTCCGGCCGGCAGGGCAGCGACCGCGTCGGCGAGCGGCAGCACCTCTGCGGGGGCGGCGGCGGCCGGCGTAGTGAGGGGCAGGGCGAAGAGGGCAGCGGCGAGTAGACCGCGCAGAGTTGGTTTGATCACGCCCTGGTGATACCGGAGCCCGGCATGTCTGCGGGCTCGAACTGCGGGTGGGTCACTCGGCTGCCGGAATCCTCACACCGGGGCCGCGATCAGACGTTCCGTCACGGTTTCACATTTCCTTTACATGCGGCTATGGTCGGCGCTTCCGCGATCATCCACAGGGGGGCACCATGACCAACCCGTACATCCCGCCCGCAGCCAACCCCGCGCCGAAGTGGGCGCGCAAGAGGTTCGTCCTGCCAGCGATCGGCCTGGCGTTCATCATCGGCCTCGGGTCCGGATCCGGCGACAGTCAGCCCCCGAAGGACGACGCCAAGCCCGCCGCTGCCAGCGCGCTGCCGTCCGCCACGGTCACCGAAACCGTGACCGCCACCCCCGAGCCGGCGCCCACCGTCACCAAGACCAAGGAAGTCGAAGTCGAGGTAACCAAGACCAAGGAAGTCGAGGTGGAGGTGACGAAGACCGTCACCGCGCAGCCCGCTGGCGGTAGCGGCGGCGGTGGGGGCAGCGTCTACTACCAGAACTGTGCCGCCGCCCGAGCCGCAGGAGCCGCGCCCGTCCACCGCGGCGAACCCGGTTACGGCAGCCACCTCGACCGCGACAACGACGGCACCGGCTGCGACTGGGGATAGAAGCCCACCGCCGCTGCCTTGGACACGCGAGCGTCCGGCCGACAGGAACTCGGCCGGGCGCTCGCCGCGGTCAGGCACCCCGCAGGCAGGGTGCCTGACCTACAACCTCAGCGGAGCCCTTAGCGGTGCGCTTCCCGGCGGATCCACGCCGCATGCTGGCCGGCGCGCTCCGCCCGTTCCCGAGCCTTGCCCATCAGGTGGTCCGGGACGGGCTTCGGTTCGCCATTCGGCTTCAGCAGCAGATCGGCTTTGAGGGTGAGCGGCAGGATGTTCGCGCCGTCGTAGCAGTCCGTCCAACCGATGCTGTGACCCGACGGCGGGCACTGCGGGTGCCGATAAATCATCCGCTCAGGCCACGGCCTTGATCGGCCTTCTCTGATGCGACGTCGGCCGCCCCGCTGTCTTCACCTGGGCAGGGGAAGACGGCATCATGACCGGTCGTGCTGCTGCGCCTGGCCTACCTCGCCACGACCAACACCCTGGCACTCCTGCGCCTGCTGCCGATGAGCGACCGCGACAAGGACATCGAAATCCTTGCGCTCCGACACCAACTGCTGGTCCTGCAACGCCAGGTTGGCAAGCCCGCCTTCACCGACACCGATCGCGCCATCCTCGCCGGCCTGCTCCACCACCTCCCAAGGGAGAAGCTGCGCCACCTCCTGCTGCTGGTACGCCCGGACACGATCCTGCGGTGGCACCGCAACCTGCTCAAGCGACGCCACGCCGCGACCTGTGCGCCGAAGCGGCGTGGGCGCCCGCCCACCGTCCGCTCGATCCGCGTCCTGGTCCTGCGTCTGGCCAGGGAGAACGCGTCGTGGGGGTATCGCCGGATCCACGGCGAGCTCGCGGCTCTCGGTATCGAGGTCGCCGCCTCGACCGTCTGGGAGATCCTCCGCGAGCACGGCATCCCACCCTCACCCGAACGGCAGAGCACCATCTGGGCCGAGTTCCTGCGCAGCCAGGCGGCCGCACTGCTCGCCTGCGACCTCTTCGAGACCCGCACCCTGACCGGGGCGCGCCTGTACGTCTTCGCCGTCATCGAGCACTCCAGCCGGCGCGTCCGGATCCTGGGCGCCACCGCGCACCCGACCGCGGAGTGGATCGTGCAGCTCGGCCGCAACCTCGCCATGGACCTGGAGGACGCGGGCAGCAGGGCCAGGTTCCTGATCCGGGACCGAGGGACCTGTCCCCGAGTGGTGGACACCTCTGATACCGGCCCCGGCAGGGGCCGGGCAGGAGGTATCTTTTATGGTGATGAAGGTCTACTCGCCCGAGTTCAAGGCGGACGCGGTCGCGCTGTACCTGTCGGACCCGAGCCACACCCTCGAGGGCATCGGCAAGGATCTGGGGATCAGCCGGGAGACGCTGCGCAACTGGGTGCGGGCCGAGCGGGCCCGCCGCGGTGAAAGCGGCACGACGAACGGCAACACGAAGGACATCCCGGTGAGCGAGGCCACCAAGCAGGAGCTGGAGGGCGAGATCGCGGCTCTGCGCGCGGAGCTGAAGGCGGTGCGCAAGGAGAACCAGAAGCTCGCGGTCGAGCGGGACATCCTGCGCAAGGCGACGAAGTTTTTCGCCGCCGAGATGAACTAGGGCGTGTTGCGAAAGTGCTGGTCACAGCCACTCATTGATGGCTGCGACCAGCACGGTCGCTTCGTAGCGGACGGCGAGTTTCTCGTACCGGGTGGCCACGGCTCGGTGGCGCTTGAGGCGATTGATCCCGCACTCCACCGCGTGGCGCTCCTTGTAATCGGCCTTGTCGAACTTCGGCGGACGGCCGCCGCGAGAGCCGAGCTTCTTGCGGTTGCGGACCTGGTCAGCCTTCTCCGGGATGGTGCAGCCGATGCCACGTCTGCGCAGATAGGCGCGGTTCCCGCGGGAGCCGTACGCCTTGTCGGCGCGGACCTTGTCCGGCCGGGTTCGCGGCCGGCCCCGACCGATGCGGGGCACCCGGATGCCCTCCAGGACCGGCTGGAACTGCGGACTGTCGTGTCGCTGGCCGGCGGTGACAAGCAGCGACAGCGGCTTTTGCCCCTGCTCGACCGCCAGGTGCAGTTTGGTGGTCAACCCGCCGCGCGAGCGTCCGAGGCCATGGTCGTCGGGTTCGGTGTCGACGCCGCCGGGAGGCTCCTTCTGCAGTGCCCCTTTTTACGCGCCCCGGCGGCATGCTGGTGGGCCCGGGCGGTTGTGGAGTCCACGCTGACGTCCCACGTGATCAGGCCCTTCGCGTCGGCCTCGGCCTGCAGCTGCTCGAAGATCCGCTTCCAGGTGCCGTCGCGCTGCCAGCGCCGGAACAGGTCGTAGGCCCGGTCCCACGGTCCGTACCGCTCCGGCACGTCGCGCCACGGGGCACCGGTCCTGGTCCGCCACCGTATGCCGTCTATCAACTGCCGCCGGGTCCACACCGGCGGACGGCCCGGCTTTTTGCCCAGTGGCAGCAACGGTTCAAGCCGGGCCCACTGGTCGTTTGTCAGATCACCACGCCCCACGGCAGGTGATCATTCACGATCAAGATCGACTTTCGCAACACGCCCTAATACTCCAGCCGGACTTCTGTATTTACCCTGGTCAACGGCCTGGCAGCGGGGAGTGTAGCGGGTGCGCTGTGGTCGTGGGACGGTCTTGCCGGGGCCGTCCCACCAACGTGTGCCCGCGCCGCATGTAATGACAGCGCGACGAGCAGTCCGTTGTCGTGATCCACGACGTACCGACGAACGCCTGGGACCTGGAACTCGAAGAACTCTTCCTGCGGATCGGTGGACGCTTCTCCCGTGTGGAACCACGCCGGCGGATGCGGGACTACGTCCGCGGGCTGCTCGGCCCGGTCGGCCGCAAGAACAGCTGGCAGCTCGCCGAGTACGCCGGCCACGCCACCCCACACGGCCTGCAGCACCTGCTCTCCCACAGCCGGTGGGACGCCGACGGCCTGCGCGACGACCTGCAAACCTACGTCGCCGAACAACTCGGCATGCCAGGCGGTGTGTTGATTGTCGACGACACCGGATTCGTGAAGAAGGGCACCACCTCTGCCGGAGTGCAGCGCCAATATTCCGGCACAGCCGGCCGCACCGAAAACTGCCAGATCGGGGTGTTTGCCGCCTATGCCACCACCCGCGGCCACGCCCTGGTCGACCGCGAGCTCTACCTGCCCAAGTCCTGGACCGGTGACCGCGAGCGCTGCCGAGCGGCCCGCGTCCCCGACGACCGCACCTTCGCCACCAAGGGCGACCTCGCCCGCGACATGATCGAGCGCGCCCTGGCCTCTCCGCTCCCTTTCACCTGGGTCACCGCCGATTCCGCCTACGGCCAGGACTCCCACTTCCGTCGTTTCCTGGAAGACCGCGGCCTCTTCTACGTCGTGGCCGTGCCCAAGTCCCAGCAGGTGAACGGCCCGCGCATCGACCATCTCATCGAGCAGGCCCCGCTCGAGGCGTGGCAGCGTCTGTCGGCGGGGCAGGGAGCCAAGGGCGAGCGCTCCTACGACTGGGCCGCCGCCCGTCTGCCCGCCGTGGCCGAGCCCGACGGCGGCGAGCCGACCCGGCAGCGATGGATGCTGGCCCGCCGCAGCATCAGCAAACCCGACGAGATCGCCTACTACCTCGCCTGCGCCCCGCTCGAGGCCACCGCCGCCGACCTGGTCCGCGTCGCCGGTTGCCGCTGGAAGATAGAGGAGTGTTTCCAGAGCGCGAAGAACGAGTGCGGCCTGGACCAGTACGAGGTCCGCCGCTACGTGGGCTGGTACCGGCACATCACGCTCGCCATGCTCGCCCACGCGTTCCTCGCGGCGATGGCCGCCCAGGAACGCGAAAAGGGTGACACGGCCGACACGCCCGACCTCGTGGACCTCACACCGGCTGAAATCCGCCGTCTGCTGGCAACTGAACCCCGCCGCTATCCTGCAGGCCGCGACCACGCGGTGAACTGGTCCCGCTGGAGACGCCGCCACCAAGCACGAGCCCGACGCTGTCATTACATGCGGCGCGGGCACCCGTTGGTGGGACGGCCCCGGCAAGACCGTCCCACGACCACAGCGCACCCGCTACACTCCCCGCTGCCAGGCCGTTGACCAGGGTAAATACAGAAGTCCGGCTGGAGTACTAATACTCCAGTCAGAATTCGTGTCCTGAGCTGGTTCTTCTTCGATAGTGACATCGTCGGGCGGTGGCTTGGTGGCGTCGTCGCCAGCGGGACCAGGTCAGGGCATGCCGGTGACGGTCGAGTTCGGGGCGGGGGTGGGGCAGGAGAGTGTCCAACAGTCGCCGGATCTCCGCCACGGTGAGAGGAACGATGCTGGTCGGTTCGTTTCTGCGGTTTCCCGGTGGGAGGCTTGGACGGCCAGAACGGTGAGGAAGGCATGGGCGAGCATGGCCAGGGTGATGTGCCGGTACCAGCCGATGTAGCGGCGGACCTCGTACTCGTCCAGGCCGCATTCGTTCTTCGCGGCCTGGAAGCATTCCTCGATCGCCCACCGGCTGCCCGCGATCCGGGCCAGTTCGTCGATCTCGACGCCGACGGGTGCGTGGGCGAGGTAGTAGGCGATCTCGGAAGGGTCGGACAGGCTGCGGCGGGCCATCACCCAGCGGTGATGGGTCGGCGGATCCGGGTCGAAGACGAGGTTGGCGGGCAGTTTGGCCGCGGCCCAGTCGTAGACGCGCGGTCCCTTGGCGCCGTCGCCGCAGGACAGTCGCTGCCAGGCGTCGGCGGGGGCTTCGTCGATGAGCTGGTCGATGCGCCAGGCGCCGGCCAGGGACTTGATCTGCTGGGACTTGGGCACCGCCACCACGTAACCGAGGCCGAGTTGCTCGAGCAGGCGGCGGAAGTTCCAGTCCTGCCCGTAGGCCTCGTCCGCGGTGACCCAGGCGGCCGGCAGGCCGGCGGCCAGGCAGCGGCGCACGATCTCCCGGGCCGGCTCGCCCTTGGTCGCAAAGCCGCGTTCGTCAGGGATTTTCGCCGTCCGGCACCGCTCGCGGTCGGACGTCCAGGCTTTCGGCAGGTAGAGCTCCCGGTCGACCAGGGCCCGGCCCGAACTGGTGGCGTAGGCGGCGAACACACCGATCTGACAATTGTCGATCTTCCCCGAGGTGCCGGTGTACTGCCGGCCCACCCCGGCCGAGGCGGTGCCTTTCTTGACGAACCCGGTGTCGTCGATGATCAGCACACCGCCCGGGCCGAGCCGTTCGGCGGCGTAGTCCCGCACGTCGTCGCGGACCGCGTCGGCGTCCCAGCGGGCGCCGTTCAGCAGGTGCTGCAGGCCCGCCGGGTCACGGTGGCCGGCCCATTCGGCCAGCTGCCAGCCGTTCTTCCGCCCGACCGGCGCCAGCAGGCCGCGGACGTAGTCACGCATCCGCCACCGCAGATCCGCCCGAGCGAACCGGCCCGCCACCCGAGCGAACACCGACTCCAACTCGGCCTTCCAGTAATCGACTTCAGGTATCGCGTCCATACCCGGACAACGACAACCAGCAGCTCAGGACACGAATTCTGACTGGAGTATTAGTACTCCAGCCGGACTTCTGTATTTACCCTGGTCAACGGCCTGGCAGCGGGGAGTGTAGCGGGTGCGCTGTGGTCGTGGGACGGTCTTGCCGGGGCCGTCCCACCAACGGGTGCCCGCGCCGCATGTAATGACAGCGTCGGGCTCGTGCTTGGTGGCGGCGTCTCCAGCGGGACCAGTTCACCGCGTGGTCGCGGCCTGCAGGATAGCGGCGGGGTTCAGTTGCCAGCAGACGGCGGATTTCAGCCGGTGTGAGGTCCACGAGGTCGGGCGTGTCGGCCGTGTCACCCTTTTCGCGTTCCTGGGCGGCCATCGCCGCGAGGAACGCGTGGGCGAGCATGGCGAGCGTGATGTGCCGGTACCAGCCCACGTAGCGGCGGACCTCGTACTGGTCCAGGCCGCACTCGTTCTTCGCGCTCTGGAAACACTCCTCTATCTTCCAGCGGCAACCGGCGACGCGGACCAGGTCGGCGGCGGTGGCCTCGAGCGGGGCGCAGGCGAGGTAGTAGGCGATCTCGTCGGGTTTGCTGATGCTGCGGCGGGCCAGCATCCATCGCTGCCGGGTCGGCTCGCCGCCGTCGGGCTCGGCCACGGCGGGCAGACGGGCGGCGGCCCAGTCGTAGGAGCGCTCGCCCTTGGCTCCCTGCCCCGCCGACAGACGCTGCCACGCCTCGAGCGGGGCCTGCTCGATGAGATGGTCGATGCGCGGGCCGTTCACCTGCTGGGACTTGGGCACGGCCACGACGTAGAAGAGGCCGCGGTCTTCCAGGAAACGACGGAAGTGGGAGTCCTGGCCGTAGGCGGAATCGGCGGTGACCCAGGTGAAAGGGAGCGGAGAGGCCAGGGCGCGCTCGATCATGTCGCGGGCGAGGTCGCCCTTGGTGGCGAAGGTGCGGTCGTCGGGGACGCGGGCCGCTCGGCAGCGCTCGCGGTCACCGGTCCAGGACTTGGGCAGGTAGAGCTCGCGGTCGACCAGGGCGTGGCCGCGGGTGGTGGCATAGGCGGCAAACACCCCGATCTGGCAGTTTTCGGTGCGGCCGGCTGTGCCGGAATATTGGCGCTGCACTCCGGCAGAGGTGGTGCCCTTCTTCACGAATCCGGTGTCGTCGACAATCAACACACCGCCTGGCATGCCGAGTTGTTCGGCGACGTAGGTTTGCAGGTCGTCGCGCAGGCCGTCGGCGTCCCACCGGCTGTGGGAGAGCAGGTGCTGCAGGCCGTGTGGGGTGGCGTGGCCGGCGTACTCGGCGAGCTGCCAGCTGTTCTTGCGGCCGACCGGGCCGAGCAGCCCGCGGACGTAGTCCCGCATCCGCCGGCGTGGTTCCACACGGGAGAAGCGTCCACCGATCCGCAGGAAGAGTTCTTCGAGTTCCAGGTCCCAGGCGTTCGTCGGTACGTCGTGGATCACGACAACGGACTGCTCGTCGCGCTGTCATTACATGCGGCGCGGGCACACGTTGGTGGGACGGCCCCGGCAAGACCGTCCCACGACCACAGCGCACCCGCTACACTCCCCGCTGCCAGGCCGTTGACCAGGGTAAATACAGAAGTCCGGCTGGAGTACTAATACTCCAGCTGTAGATCGTGATCTTCATGTCTGATTCACGGCTTGTCGGCGGTAATGGCCGGCCCGGGCTCGGGCCTGATGGCGGCGCCGCCAGTCGGACCAGCGAAGCCGGTGGGCCACGTCGCGCATGGGCCGGACGAATGCTGTGAACAGTCGCTGGATCTCGTTGCAGGTGAGCGGGATCAGACTGTCCGGGGCGGGCCGGCGAGTGTGTTCGTCGGCGCGGACAACGGCGAGAAAGGCGTGAGCGAGCATGGCCAGGGTGACCCAGCGAGACCACGAGGTGAAGCGGCGGACCTGGTGCTCGTCCAGTCCGGCCAGGCCCTTTCCGGACTGGAAGGTCTCCTCCACCCGCCACCGCGATCCGGCGACGCGGACCAGCGTGGCCAGCGGCACCGAGGCGGGCGACCAACAGCGGTAGTAGGCGAGTTCACCGGTGGTGCGGTTCCGGCGGATCAGCAGCCGGTGGCTGCCGGACCTGGGTTCGGCCAGGTCAATGACGGCCCAGTCGTAGAAGCGATGCCCCCTGGCGCCGGCCCCCGCCGACAGCTTCTGCCAGGCCCGCTTCGGCACCTTCGCAGCCAGGATATCCGCGCGGAACTTCCCGGCACTGGTGCTGACTTCGGCCGAGCAGGCGATGGCGAGCACGTAGCCGATCCCGCGCTCTTCCAGCGCGGACCGCAGCTTCGGATTGCCGCCGTAGACCTCGTCGCCGGCGACCCAGCCCACGCGGTGCCCGGCGTCCAGGTACCGGCCGATCATGCGGGCGGCCAGCTCCGGCTTGGTCGCGAAAGCGGTGTCCTCGCCCAGGCCCGCGGCCCGGCAGCGGTCCGGGTCGCACGTCCAGGAGCGCGGGACGTACAGCTCACGGTCGACCGCCGCATGCCCGCGCAGTCCCGCGTAGACCAGGTAGACGGCGACCTAGGCACTGTTTCTCGGATCATGTGCGGAGCCAGATGGCGAGGGCTGCGAGTGTGACGGTGCCGAGGTAGATGTAGGCGCGTTTCTCGTAGCGGGTGGCGACGGCGCGGAAGCCTTTGAGGCGGTTGATGGTGCGCTCGACGGTGTTGCGTTTCTTGTAGCGCTCGCTGTCGAAGCCGGTGGGACGACCACCTCGGGAACCTCGGTTCTTGCGATGTCTCTGCTGGTCGAGACGTTCGGGGATGGTGTGCCGGATTCCGCGCCGTCGCAGGTAGCGGCGGTTCGTCCGGGACGTGTAGGCCTTGTCCGCCAGGACACGGTCGGGCCGCGTGCGAGGCCGGCCGACCCCGGTGCGAGGCACAGAAATCAGCTCCAGCACCCGCTCGAGCTGGGGCCCGTCACCGTAGTGTCCGGGTGTCAGGGTGAGGGCGAGGGGCCGGCATCGCCCCTCGGCTGCGAGATGGATCTTGGTGGTGAAGCCGCCGCGGGACCGTCCCAGGCATTCGCCGATCTGACCACCTCCTCCAGCCGGACGACCAGTTTCCGCAGTACCGGATCGACCTGGTTCGTCCCCCGCCCGGCCCCCCTTTGAGGAACGGCGGCCGGGGGCGCCTTCCTCGCGCCGGCGGCGTGCTGGTGGGCCCGCACGGCTGTCGAGTCCACCGATACCTCCCAGTCGATCCGGCCCGCGGCATCCTCGGCTGCCTGGATGCGAGACAGCAGCATCTTCCAGGTTCCATCTGCTGACCAGCGACGATGCCGTTTATAGACCGTCTCCCACGGCCCGAACCGCTCCGGCAGGTCCCGCCACTGCACACCGGTCCGCACCCGGTAGAGGACCCCGTTGATCACCCGACGGTGATCGCTCCACCGACCTCCACGCGCACCACCGGGAGGTAAGAACGACTCCAGCCGATCCCACTCCGCATTCGTCAGATCCCCACGTCCCATGACGCCAGCCTGCCCCCAACACCCCGCTCAGGTCAGGAGATCCGAGAAACAGTGCCTAGTGGCGGACTTCGGAACGTGCGGCGCGGATCGCCGTCAGCGCCTTCCCGTCCGAGGCGGCGAGGGTGCCGATCAGGCGGGAGACCGTCGGGTCGGAGGCGACCGGCCCGAACACGGCCGGCTCCGACCGCAGCAGGGCGATGTCGGCGAGGCAGTCCCCGCCGAGCGCGACCGCCTGTGCGAGGTCCACGAGGATCTTGCCGGGATCGTGGACGGCCCGCGACTTCCGCCACGGGGCCAGGGCCGCGGATATGGCCCGGTCAAGACCGGTCTTGCGGACGGTCTCGATCAGCAGGACCGAACCGGCCTGTGAGACCACGGCCCGGCCGTCCCCCTGGACGCGGACATGGGGGTAGGAGCCGGTAGGCTGCTTCACCTGGAAAGTGCCTCTGGATTCAGTGGGAACAAGGACCTAGACAATCCTCATTCTTGCTGGTCAGAGCAATGCCGGTGATTTAGGGCGTTTCCGCAGGTGAGGGCAGGTATCCCGGGTTCCGCGTGACTATGAGTGAGTAGCTGACGCGGCTGGGCGGGCGGGGCTCGTCCCGGCGTTTGGCTTCGAACGTGTTCCGCGGTGGTTTCTTCAGTCGCTGGCAGCGGCGGTCGCGGCGCGGGGGCAGGCGGTCGTTGAGGAGTTCCTGGACGACTTCGAGGCGGACGGCGTGCAGGGCCTGCGGGTTCGCTGCGGTCTGTCCAGCGGTGGTGAGCCGGGCGAGCCGCACGGTCGTGGTGAAGGAGATCCGGTCAGGATCGATCTTGCCCTGTTCGGCTGCGTGGACTTTGAGCGCGCACAGTGCCTGGCAGACGGTGAGCAGTGCGTAGATTTCCTGGCAGATGAGCTCGGGGGTCTTGGAACGCAGGATGAAGCCGGCGCCGCGCAGGCGGTTTTTGAGTTCGGCGAAGCCGTTCTCGATCTCCCAGCGCTGGTGGTAGAGCTGGGCCAACTGCCGTGCGGGTGCTTGCCGGTGGTCGAGCAGGCTGGTCGCGAGGCGGAACTTCTCCACCTGCACCGGCCCGTGCTGGGGCCGGACCGTGACGGTGTAGTCGATGATGCGCACGAGGTGTCCGTCGGGCAGCCCTGTCGGGGTGCGGCCCTGGAAGCGGGCGTTGCCCAGGCGCTGGCCCTCGGCGGGGGTGGGCATGACGGACACGTACGAGCCGTCGGGCAGGACCCACAGCGGCGGCAGGACGAGGTTCTTCTTGATCCGCCAGGCGAGGTGGCAGCCGGTCGCCTCGACCAGGCCCCACAGCTCGTGGCCGGCGAAGTTGCGGTCGGCCAGCAGCAGTATGCCGGGCCGCAGGGAGGCGAGCAGGCGGCGGGCAAGCTTGTGCTCGCTGAACCTGGCGATCGAGTCGAAGGCCGCGTCGATGACGGCGTGGGTGCCGCACTCGATCAGAGCCATCAGTCTGACCTGCGGATTTCCGCTCTTGTTGGTGCCGTCGCGGCCGGTGAATCCGAACGTGGCGGCGTTCTCGGGGCTGTCCGGAACGTCCAGCGCGGTGCCGTCCCAGGCGACCAGCCGCAAACCGAAGGCGAATGCTCCCGGGGTCGTGGGTGTCGCCTGTGCGCCGCACCGGCGTTCGAAGAGGGCCTGCAACGGCTTGTCTCCCAGGCGCTGGCGGGCTCGGGTGAGGGCCGAACTGGTGGGCAGGCGCTGCACGAGCCCGCCCGGCAGGTGCCGCAGTTTCTCGGTCAGGGTCCGCAGGACCGCCCGGTATCCCGGCGGCCCGGCGCTGTCGGAGCTGCTGAACAGGCACAGGGCCAGGACGAAGTAGACCACCGCGCGGGCCGGAAGAAGCCTGCGGCGGCGCTCGATCCTTCCGGTCAACTCCAGTACTTCGTCGACTACTTCGGGTGTGATCTCCTCGGTGAGTACACCGAGCCGGATCCGGTCGCCGAACTGCGGCTGCGACCGCCTTCGGGGACTTCGGGATGGCACCGGACGGATTGCCGTGGTGACGGCTGGGGCAACAGCGATGGCAGACTGAGCGCCCAACGGGGCTCCCTCGCAGGCAGTCGGATCTTGGTCGATCTCCTGTCCTACCGGGAGCCCCGTTGCCCTGTCCCGAGATCACCTGGCGCATCATCAGTCCGTGGCGGACCGCCTGTGCATCCCAGGGTTCTACTCACCCAGAACACTCGTCATCGCGCGCTCTACCTGCACTGATGCCCTAAATCACCGGCATTGCTGGTCAGAGGCACTTTCTGCTTACCTGACCGCCTGTCGGACAGCCCGCTTCATGAAAGCGCGAGGCTAGAAGAACAACGCCCCGGGCAAAGGCTCCGGGGCGTTGTGACGACAGGTTCTGACTGAGGCGCGCAAGCCAGTTTTAGGGCCCGGACCGCGCCCGCGGGGGACGCGGGCCGGAACCCTCAATGGCCGTCGGTCACCTGTCGATGATCCTCCAGAGCTGGTTGTCCGAGTCGTCGCAAGTGAATTGGGCAGCCTGCGCGCCATTCGCGGTACTGGCTCCCGAGATTCCCAGGCACAGCTTGCTCTTGCTATTCTTCAGCGCATACCACCCGCTGGGGTAAGAAGACTTCGTAATGAACTGCCAGTCCTGATTGGCGTCGCCGGCCGGATTCGCTTGGATGGCTGCTGCGCCGACGGCGGTGCTGGCGCCGTCGATACCGAGATTCTTGTGTGAGAGAGAGTTCTCAAAGCTGGTGAGGTCGCCGCCCGAATTGAAAGCGTTCCAGTTCTGGACGGCTGAATAGTCACTACCTGACAGGGATTCGGACTGCTGGACAATTTTGGCACCGTTGGCGGTGCTGGCACCTGCGGGCTGCAGGAACTTCTTGGACTTGTAGTTCTGAACCCCGTACTTGCCGTCGCCCACGGCCAGTATGCTCGCCACCGGCAAGGGCACGTCATCGCTCTTCGGCGACTGAGCGTGAGCGATCGCCGGACTGGCCACCGCTATCAGCGCTCCGGTCAGAACTGCCGCGACGGTGTTCCTGGTGCGTGCGCGCATGGTGTATCTCCTGACGTTTGATGTGACGTTTGGTGCGGTTGGTGTCGCTGGGAATACCCAAGCAGGTCGCTGGGGGGATCAGCTAGATCATGCAAGCACTTTGACCTGAGGAGCGTTCTTGACAGGGCCATGGTGGTCTGCTGTCAGAACGCAGGTGTACCTGGATCGCCGTAAATACCGAACGAAGTCGGTCTGGACCACCAGCAAGTACTCCAGCACTTGGCCCGATATCGGCAGATCGCCCTGGCCATGCCGTAACTCACCCGACCGCCGTCCGGACGTCACCAGCGAAAGGGCCGCAGAACCTATGCGGTCACGGAGCGTTTTCCAACCTGCCGGTCGAGTTGGATGGTTGGGCCGACAGATAGGTGAAGCCCCTGGTTGAAGCTTCCCCTTGATCGTGGACACCTGGAGACTGGGATCTTGAGGTTCCAGAGGAAGTAGCACCAGGTGGGAAGCAAGTACACGAAGCGGTACACCTGGGCATACCCGCCATCCGCTCGAGGCGCGGTCCCCGCAGACGCCGCCCCGGCAGGCTCCGCGCCGACAAGGCGTACCACTCCGCCGAGAGGCTGAAGTGGCTGCGCGAGCGGGGCGTCGTCCCGCGCATCGCCAGGCCCGGCATCGAGTCCAGCAAGCGTCTCGGCCGGCACCGCTGGAAGATCGAACGGTCGATCTCCTGGCTCTTCGGCTACCGCCGCCTGACCGTCCGATACGAGCGAAAGGGCAGCCACTTCCTGGCCTTTCTCGGACTCGCGGCGGCCCTGACCTGCTACAAGAAGCTCGCAAAACTCACCACGTGAGACATCCTCTTCATCTCCTGGGTTCCTGAAGGCAGTTCCAGGCGAAAGAACTTCCGCCTGCGACCTCGGCCCACACCGGACAACAGCTGCGACGCGTGGAGCTGGAGTTGCGGGTGTCGGGCGATCTGCAAGACGACCTCGAAACCGCGCTCAAGGCCGCCGCGGTCCCCGCCAGATCACCCCTTGAGGGTGAAGGCACAAGCTGGCTGGTGTCGAGCCACAGTTACTCGTACACCGACAACGAGCGGCCGCTCGTATACACCCACCGACTAGCCTCGCGCTTTCACGAGGTGGGGTGTCCGATACTTGATCAAATATGCGGAAAGTGCTCCTGACCTGCAACGATGGGACTTGTCTAAGAACGCCTAACACAATGAGGTGGATCAGTCCTGGTGGTCGTGTCCGGTCGGTGGGTTAGGCGTTGTCCGTGCCATGGGGGCTTCGCCATGGATCGTGTCGGATGACCTGTGGGAGCGGATCGAGCCGCTCCTGCCGAAGAGGGAGAGGCGGTTCAGGTACCCGGGCCGCAAGCCGGTCCCGGACCGGCAGGTGCTGTGCGGAATCTTGTTCGTACTGCATACCGGGATCCAGTGGGAGCACCTGCCACAGAACCTCGGGTTCGGGTCCGGTATGACGTGCTGGCGTCGGCTGCGGGACTGGAACGAGGCCGGAGTCTGGCAACAGCTGCACGAGGTGCTGCTGGCCGAGCTGAACGCCGCTGCCCGCCTCGACTGGTCGAGAGCGGTTGTCGACTCCAGCCACGTCAGGGCGCTAAAAGGGGGCTCCAGACAGGCCCGTCGCCGGTCGACCGGGGACGGGCCGGCTCCAAGCATCACCTGATCACCGACGGTCACGGCACCCCGCTCGCGGTCATTCTCACCGGCGGCAACCGCAACGATGTCACCCAGCTCATGCCCCTGCTCGACGCCGTCCCACCAGTCCGAGGCAGGCCGGGACGGCCTCGCCGCAAGCCCGATTCGGTATTCGCCGACCGCGGCTACGACCACGACGTCTACCGCGCCCAGGTCCGGGCCCGCCGGATCCTCCCCGTCATCGCCCGACGCGGCACCCCCCACGGCAGCGGTCTGGGCGTCTACAGGTGGGTGGTCGAGCGCACCTTCGCTTGGCTCCACGGCTTCAAACGCCTCCGCGTCCGCTGGGAACGACGGGCTGACATCCACGAAGCCTTCCTCAGTCTCGCTTGCTGCCTGATCACGCATCGACAGGTGCTGTCCTTGACCTGACCGGCACTCACCCCACGTCTATAGACCGACCCGGCAGACTGATCGCATGAACCGAGACGCCCTGCAATCCGCTCTGTCCCAGGATGGCTGCGTCTCTGCACGCGCAGCTCTGGCCGAGCTGGAGGCAGGCGCGGACTTCGAGGTCCACATAAACCAAACGGCTTCTGCGCAACAGCTCTGGGACATCTGGTCCTGGCGGCACGAAGTCATGCTCGACACGGGCGTGACACCTCGGCCCGGACTTGCCGAAGCCATCGCCGGACTCCAAGCTGCAGGAACAGCTCGGGTCTACATGGCGACAGTCACCGGATCGCAGAGACGTTTCACGATCTTCCTGTCGGAAGACCTCACCCAGTGTGTCGCCTGCTGGTGACACCACCTCATTGTGTTAGGACCTCTAATACTCCAGCCGGACTTCTGTATTTACCCTGGTCAACGGCCTGGCAGCGGGGAGTGTAGCGGGTGCGCTGTGGTCGTGGGACGGTCTTGCCGGGGCCGTCCCACCAACGGGTGCCCGCGCCGCATGTAATGACAGCGTCGGGCTCGTGCTTGGTGGCGGCGTCTCCAGCGGGACCAGTTCACCGCGTGGTCGCGGCCTGCAGGATAGCGGCGGGGTTCAGTTGCCAGCAGACGGCGGATTTCAGCCGGTGTGAGGTCCACGAGGTCGGGCGTGTCGGCCGTGTCACCCTTTTCGCGTTCCTGGGCGGCCATCGCCGCGAGGAACGCGTGGGCGAGCATGGCGAGCGTGATGTGCCGGTACCAGCCCACGTAGCGGCGGACCTCGTACTGGTCCAGGCCGCACTCGTTCTTCGCGCTCTGGAAACACTCCTCTATCTTCCAGCGGCAACCGGCGACGCGGACCAGGTCGGCGGCGGTGGCCTCGAGCGGGGCGCAGGCGAGGTAGTAGGCGATCTCGTCGGGTTTGCTGATGCTGCGGCGGGCCAGCATCCATCGCTGCCGGGTCGGCTCGCCGCCGTCGGGCTCGGCCACGGCGGGCAGACGGGCGGCGGCCCAGTCGTAGGAGCGCTCGCCCTTGGCTCCCTGCCCCGCCGACAGACGCTGCCACGCCTCGAGCGGGGCCTGCTCGATGAGATGGTCGATGCGCGGGCCGTTCACCTGCTGGGACTTGGGCACGGCCACGACGTAGAAGAGGCCGCGGTCTTCCAGGAAACGACGGAAGTGGGAGTCCTGGCCGTAGGCGGAATCGGCGGTGACCCAGGTGAAAGGGAGCGGAGAGGCCAGGGCGCGCTCGATCATGTCGCGGGCGAGGTCGCCCTTGGTGGCGAAGGTGCGGTCGTCGGGGACGCGGGCCGCTCGGCAGCGCTCGCGGTCACCGGTCCAGGACTTGGGCAGGTAGAGCTCGCGGTCGACCAGGGCGTGGCCGCGGGTGGTGGCATAGGCGGCAAACACCCCGATCTGGCAGTTTTCGGTGCGGCCGGCTGTGCCGGAATATTGGCGCTGCACTCCGGCAGAGGTGGTGCCCTTCTTCACGAATCCGGTGTCGTCGACAATCAACACACCGCCTGGCATGCCGAGTTGTTCGGCGACGTAGGTTTGCAGGTCGTCGCGCAGGCCGTCGGCGTCCCACCGGCTGTGGGAGAGCAGGTGCTGCAGGCCGTGTGGGGTGGCGTGGCCGGCGTACTCGGCGAGCTGCCAGCTGTTCTTGCGGCCGACCGGGCCGAGCAGCCCGCGGACGTAGTCCCGCATCCGCCGGCGTGGTTCCACACGGGAGAAGCGTCCACCGATCCGCAGGAAGAGTTCTTCGAGTTCCAGGTCCCAGGCGTTCGTCGGTACGTCGTGGATCACGACAACGGACTGCTCGTCGCGCTGTCATTACATGCGGCGCGGGCACACGTTGGTGGGACGGCCCCGGCAAGACCGTCCCACGACCACAGCGCACCCGCTACACTCCCCGCTGCCAGGCCGTTGACCAGGGTAAATACAGAAGTCCGGCTGGAGTACTAAGCCTCATCGGTCTGGGGCGTCGTGTGCTGCGGTATGGGTCCTCGTCACGGTGGCTGAACGCGGCGTGCCAGCTTCCGTCCCCATGCCTGGCCCGGCGCTTCGATGTAACGGTAGGTCAGTACACACAGGGGAAGCAGCACGGCATAAAAAGCGACTTCCAGCATGGGGTTGTCCTGCCGCCACCGGCCGATGGTGCCGTCGGTCACCGCCAGCAGCACCGGATGCACCAGATAAACCGAGTAGCTGATCGTTCCGAGCCCGGTCAGCCACCGCGGAATGCGTCGCCGACGCAACACCAGTCCGATACCGAAGGTGAGCACGGCCAGCAGAAATGCCAAGATCCAGCCACGCCGAGTGAAGTGGGACCCGTCGCCGTACCGGTACGCACTCCCCACAGCGCAGGCCACCACGACGGCGGCAGTGCAGGCCGCATACCGCCAGGTGCTCTGACCGCTTTCGGCCCGGTAGACGGCAGTGCCGAGGAACATCACGGCAAGGATCACCAGGCCCTCCCACATGGGGACCGTGCCGTTGAAAGCGACCAGTGCGAGCGCCAGCGCCCCGCCCAGCATCGCCCCGAACACGCGGCGCACAGGTGACCTGGCACTCGCACAGTAGATGGCGACCACCATGGTGATCGCGGCGACGGCTACCAGCGGGCCGGTCCCGATCGCGCCGGAAAGGGCGGAAACGGGCAGCACGGTCCCTACCGCTACGCTCCCAGCGGCGAGCGCTGCCAGGGTGATGGCGACCGTCGCTGACCGCTGATGGAGCCGGACCGAGAACAGAGCGACGACCAGCAGGTAGAAGGCCATCTCATAGGAGAGTGTCCACAGGACAAGAAGGAGATTGGGCGTTCCCAGCAGCTCTTGGAGCGAGGTGACGTGGGCGACGGCTACCGTCGCAACGCTCTGTCCACCGAAGTCGCGAATCTCAGCAAATCCCAGCAGGCCGGCCGCAAGGACCGCGGTGACAACAGCCCCCCACAGCGGGTAGATGCGGAAGAGACGCCCGACCCAGAAGGTCCGGACGCATCCTCGCCGCTCGAGCGAGGCGGGGATGATGTAGCCGCTCACGAGGAAGAACACCATGATGCCGTACCGACTGGTGTTGAATTCCGGCATCAGCTCCCGCCGGAACTCCGCCATAAAAGCGTACGACGAGTGGTCGAAGACCACGACGAGTGCCGCGATGCCACGCAACGCGTCCAGCCATCCCAGCCGCGATGGACGGGCCGACGCCCCGGATGCGGGTAGTCGTGTCGGCGCAGAAGGTAATTGCCGCAGCGCAGGCTCGGCGCGGTGGGGGGCTTCCATACTCATCTTCACGTTCAGTGCCTCGCCGATGTTCAACCGCACACCGATCATCCATTGATGCGCACGATTCGATGAAGCGGGCCGACAGAGCGTTGGGAGGCTGACGGTGCCGTGGTTGGCGTGTGCCGCTTGGAAAGTCATCGCTGCTGGTCAAGCCGCATATCGATACTCGTTGATCGCTCCGCCGAGGATGCGGGTGCGTAGGAGTTTGCCGGGATGGCCGTGCTGGCGTTCGGCGGCGGGTTCCTCGCTCACGTCGGGCGGGAGTTGGTCCCGGGCCTGGTGAGGCCGGTACCCGTTGTAGTGATCTTGGTACCGGCCGAGAACGCGACGCGCATGGGCCCCGTTCACGATCAGCACGCGGTCCAGGGCTTCCCGGCGGATCGTGCCGATCACGCGCTCGCAGTGGGCGTTCATTCGCGGCGCCCGGGGCGCGCTGAGCAGCACGTCCACGTCCTCTGACTGGAAGACGGCATCGAAGGCCTCGGTGTACTTGGTGTCGCGGTCACGCAGCATGAAACGCAGGGACTCCATCCGTGTGCCGAAGTCAGCGGCGAGGTTGCGCGCCTGCTGCACCGCCCACTGGCCGGTCGGGTGGGCGGTAACGCCGGTCAGGTGCAGGCGCCGGGTGCCGTGCTCGAGGAACGCCGGCACATACAGGCGCTTGCCCAGGACGGTGTCGAGGTGGAAGAAGTCCGCGGCAATGATCCCCTCGGCCTGGGCAGTGAGGAACGCGCGCCAGCCGGGGCCGGAGCGGCGTGGGGCCGGGTCGATGCCCGCAGCATTGAGGATCTGCCAGACGGTGGCCGGTGAGATCGGGTGCCCCAGCCGGGCCAGCTCGCCCTGAATCCGGCGATGGCCCCACCTCGGATTCTCCTCGGCCAGGCGCAGGACGAGCTTCTTCAGCGCGGCCGGGGTCGGGGGTCGGCCGGTGCGGCCGCGGCGCTTGGAATAGTCCCACTTCTTCGCGATCAGCCTGCGGTGCCAGGCCAGTACGGTGCCGGGCTGGACCTGGAAGACCTGCGCCCAGCGACGGCGCGGTATCAGCGAGGACAGGGCAGCAAACCAGAACCGGTCGGCCGGCTCGTAGCGCACCGGTCCTGCGAGTTGGCGGCGCAGGACCGTGTTCTCGTGCCGCAGCACGAACAGTTCAGCTTCCTTCGTGGTGTCGCGGCGCAGCAGTATGCCGGGGACGGCCAGCAGCTTCCGGGTCACCCTGTACAGCAGCGAGACGATCACCACGACAGCATCCCAGCTGCTACCGACGCTCCAGGACATGGGTACGCACCTGCAGCGATGACTTTCCGAGCGGTACAGGATACGACAGGGCGTCTTCGCCCGGCTCAACCAGATCGCGCTGGAGTCCTACGACCGGATCGTCGGCCTCGTCCTCGACCAGATCGCCGTCGACGGCTCCATCACCAAGGCGCCCGGAGGCGGCGAGGTGGCCGGTCGCTCCCCGGTCGACCGCGGCAAACAGGGCCTGAAACGCTCGGGCATGACCGACGGATACGGCATTCCACTGGGCCGCGTCCTGGCCGGCGCCAACCGCCACGACTCCCCGCTGCTCGCCCCGACCCTGGACCGCCTGAATGACCTGGGCCCGCTGCCCGACGACATCACCGTGCACCTGGACGCCGGCTACGACTCGGACACCAACCGCACTCTGCTCAACGAACGCGGTCTGCGCGGCCGCATCGCGCACAAGGGCGAGAAGGCACCCATCCAGGCCAGCCAGCGCTGGCACGTGGAGCGCACCCACGCCTGGCAGAACTCCTTCCACCGGCTCGCCCGCTGCTACGAGCGGCGTGCCACCGTCGTCAACGCCTTCTTCGACCTCGCCGACACGATCATCACCGTGCGCAGCCTGATCCGGCGGGCATGGACGACTCACCGCTGGGACGAACGCCCGAACCGCCGGCCATGACCGCACCATCATCCGCGCCACATCTAAACGTCGCGCACCGCGAGCAGTTCGACCGCCGCCCCAGACGACTCCAGCAGTGGTGCAGCGGCAGAACGCCGGGGATCCGCCCGGTAGGCAGCGAGATCCTCGTTGGTGGGAAAGGTTATGAGGTGGGCCTCGACCTGATCGTCCAGAGTGCGCAGTCGGCGCTCAAGCCGCCCTCCATACTCGGCAAGGAGGGGCAGGACAGCGCCTTCATAAGCGTCGAAGGCGCCCAAGCCCCCTTCAGGTAGCCGCGCGAGCATCAAGTAGGTGACGGCCATGGCCCCCCTCATAGCGGTCTGTAACCGGTGATCTTCTGAGCCTAGCTGGAGTACACGCCCTCAACGCCGCCTATCTGCGCGACCTCTAAGATGCACATCCTGTCGGATTGGAATGGACCACGCTGGCTGGGCGGGTATCTGTAGAGCATGGTCGTGCTGCTGGTGCGACGACCGGTGTAGGCCCTTGCGTAAACCACTCACAGCGGGTGACGAAGGCTTGCCAACCAGCCTGCTGCACCTTTGCCAACTACGCAGCTACACATCCTTCGGACCAGCGACTGACGTGCACTGGTTCAGTTCGAGTGAGCATCCACGGAAAGCCTGCCTATATGCCGCCCACCCCGGGTCGGGGCTGGGAATCACCACCCGGAGGGCTTCACGGTTCCCATGACGCGGCTGACGGTGATCTCGATGACGACCCGGTTCGGGTTGACCCGCGGGGTCTTGTACCGCTCGGCGTACCGGCGCTCGGCATCGGCGACGGAGGCGGGATCGTCCTTGATCACGGCTGTGCCTTCGAGAGTGCACCAGCGCCGGCCTTCGACCTGCCCCACGGACACGCGTGCCTCGGTGCCGACGGCCAGGGCGGCGCGGACGTTGCGCGCCTTCTTGCTGCCGCCGTCGGTGATGACGCGGGCAATCCGTGCCTCGGGGTCGTACGTGACGCCGACTGGGGTGAGGTGCGGCGTGCCGTCAGGCCTGAGCGTGGTCAGGAAGCACGTGCGGCGCTCCCGCCAGAACACGTCGTCCCCCTCAGCAGGCTGCGGTGCCCTGATGTCCAACGTCGGTCTCCTCGGTGCAAACGGCTCAGCGCGACGTCCACGAGCCCGAAGAGGCGGGGAGGCCGACGGTTCAACCGTAACGGGCCGCCCCGGCCGGGCCCCGCTTCCCCCGGCCCGCCCGGACACAGGCCAGCAGATGGCCAAGGCCGAGGGAGATTCCCGCCCGCTGCACCCACCGAGCCACACCCAGCCCCACCACCACAACCCTGACCAGCAACAACACACTCCATGCTGTACCGACCGGCAACAAACCGACCAGGCAAGATACCAAAAACGTCTGCGCTAAATCGGCATCCGTGTCACCACCCGAAACCCCCACCACAGCACACCGAACAGCAGAAACCCGATACCAACCGCACTGACATCACCATGCCAAACCACCACCGACAAAAACATACAGATCATCAGAGGCGGTGGACTGAAACTACCGCCTCGCGGGGCCGCCGGATCCGGTACTGGTGGCCAATGCGCGGTGGCTGGCCGGTTACCGGCACTGCGGGTGCCGATAAATCATCCGCTCAGGCCACGGCCTTGATCGGCCTTCTCTGATGCGACGTCGGCCGCCCCGCTGTCTTCACCTGGGCAGGGGAAGACGGCATCATGACCGGTCGTGCTGCTGCGCCTGGCCTACCTCGCCACGACCAACACCCTGGCACTCCTGCGCCTGCTGCCGATGAGCGACCGCGACAAGGACATCGAAATCCTTGCGCTCCGACACCAACTGCTGGTCCTGCAACGCCAGGTTGGCAAGCCCGCCTTCACCGACACCGATCGCGCCATCCTCGCCGGCCTGCTCCACCACCTCCCAAGGAGAAGCTGCGCCACCTCCTGCTGCTGGTACGCCCGGACACGATCCTGCGGTGGCACCGCAACCTGCTCAAGCGACGCCACGCCGCGACCTGTGCGCCGAAGCGGCGTGGGCGCCCGCCCACCGTCCGCTCGATCCGCGTCCTGGTCCTGCGTCTGGCCAGGGAGAACGCGTCGTGGGGGTATCGCCGGATCCACGGCGAGCTCGCGGCTCTCGGTATCGAGGTCGCCGCCTCGACCGTCTGGGAGATCCTCCGCGAGCACGGCATCCCACCCTCACCCGAACGGCAGAGCACCATCTGGGCCGAGTTCCTGCGCAGCCAGGCGGCCGCACTGCTCGCCTGCGATCTCTTCGAGACCCGCACCTTGACCGGGGCGCGCCTGTACGTCTTCGCCGTCATCGAGCACTCCAGCCGGCGCGTCCGGATCCTGGGCGCCACCGCGCACCCGACCGCGGAGTGGATCGTGCAGCTCGGCCGCAACCTCGCCATGGACCTGGAGGACGCGGGCAGCAGGGCCAGGTTCCTGATCCGGGACCGAGACGCGAAGTTCACAGCCGCCTTCGACGCCCTGCTGGCCGACGCCGGCCTGAAGGTCGTCACCACCGGCATCCGGATACCCCGGATGAACTCCCTCATGGAGCGCTGGATACAGACCTGCCGGCGCGAGCTCCTCGACCGCACGTTGATCTGGAACCAGAGCCACCTCCTGCACGCGCTCCGCGAGTTCGAAACCTTCTACAACGAGCACCGCCCGCACCGAGCCCTGGGGCAAGCGGCTCCGCTCCGCCAACTCCCCGAACCGATCGCCGATCCCAGACAGATCAACCCCCTGGAAGTCCATCGACGAGATCGACTCGGCGGACCCCTTCACGAGTACCAACATGCTGCGTGACCAGGATGGATGAATAATCGGCACCCGCAGTGTTCGGGGTGGGGTGCTGCAAGGGGACCCCGGCCCGATTCCAGCGGGCCGGGGGCTTCATGGTGTGCCGGGGTGGCGGTTCGGTCAGCGTCCGCCGTGTTCGTTGTTTCCGCCGTGTCCGCGGAAGTGGTGGATGACTCGGAAGCTGCCGACCACTCCGTTCTTGACGAAGACGCCGCCCTCGACGTGGCGGGGGTGCACGCCGTCACTTGAGCTGTGCGGTCCGACGGTGGCGATGGGGGCGCCGTTGTCGCAGGTGGCTCCGCGGAAGACCTCGACGCTCCTGCGGCTGTCGTTGCGGATGTTGAGACTTCGGGAGCCCAGGCCGCTCACGACGGTGACGCAGCCGCCCGGGTCGTCCGAGTAGGAACGCTCGTTGATGTGGATCCGGCCTTCGTGGTCCTTGCCTTCGCTGTCCTTGCCGAAGTCGCCGCCCTCGTTGTCCTTGCCTTCGCTGTCCTTGCCGGAATCGCCGCCCTCGTTGTCCTTGCCTTCGCTGTCCTTGCCGGAATCGCCGCCCTCGTTGTCCTTGCCTTCGCTGTCCTTGCCGGAATCGCCGCCCTCGTTGTCCTTGCCTTCGCTGTCCTTGCCGGAATCGCCGCCCTCGTTGTCCTTGCCTTCGCTGTCCTTGCCGGAATCGCCGCCTGTGGGGGCCGAGACGGGGGCGGCTGCCTGCTGGACCGCGGGAGCGGCCTGGGCCGGCTCGTAGGCGGACGCCGAGGCGTAGGTGATACCGGTGGCGGCCAGGGCCGCGACGGCCGCGACGGCCGCGGTAACGACGTTGGGACGGGTCTTCATCACGCGCTTCTCCTGTCTCGGGAAATCGGCCGGCCAGCCGACTCGTGATGAACGTACTGACAGATTCCTATATCCGCCATCTCGGGACATAAGGGAAAGTCTGCAAATTGACTCCAATCGAGTTATAGGGGGGCACCTATGTGCCGTGTCACGGCGCGCTGACGGGTAACCAGATGATTTTTCCTGTAGTGGCCTTTATTTCCCGATACGCTGTCCGGGGGACTTTTTTGGCGCCTGCTCACCCGCAGTCGCGGCGTGCCGTTCGTTGACACATCAGGTGAAACCTGTATTCCCGTTGTGCTGCCGGGCGGTGGGTGGGGCGCGCGGGCGGGCCTGTGACGTGACGTGGTGTCGTCCGCAGGGTTCGGCAGTCCCGACTTGCCGATGGGGTGAGCTGGCGAGCCGAAGTGATGGGCAGGATTTGGCTCTGTCCGTTGTCCGCCGTCGGGGCCGCACCGCGTGCCCTGGTTGGTCACCGGTTGGTCGGGGCAGCCGGTGAAGGCTTCGATGAGGGTCCAGATGGCCAGTGCGGCCATGCAGGCGCCGCCGATGCGCTGCACGGTCTTCAGGGGTACGCGTTTGGCGATGAACTTGCCGACGAGGAGGACGAGGGCAGAAACGGACATCAGGGCGGCGGGGCCGATGGCGGTGGGGAGCCAGCCGTTGGTGGCGGCGAGGTTGGCGGTGGTGATCTGGGTGAGGTCGCCCCATTCGCTGATGAAGACGGCCATGAAGGCGGTGGTGTAGACGGGCCAGAAGCCGGTGACGGTCTTGGTGCCGGCTTCGTCGTCCTCGTCGTCGCTTCCGCTGCGCAGGAGAACGAAGGCGCCGAAGGCGAACAGGGCGGCCGAGACGAGTTTGACGGCCAGGTCAGGCAGGAGGCCGAGGAGGCTGCCGGCGCCGACGGCGATGGCGACGTGGACGATGAATGCGGTGGCGGCTTCCCAGGCGGGCTGACGGCCTGCAGGAAAGCGGCCCGGGAGCAGGGGCGGTTTGCCCAGGGCGGCGAGGAGGTCGTGGGCGAGGCCGGTTTCGCTGGTGGTGCCCGCGCCGGGGCGCAGGGTGATCCGGCCGGACGGCGGATGGTGGGCGGCCAGGGCGGGGTGGGTGTGGATCGCGTCGTCGCCTGGGTCGAGGACCACAGTGACGGACGGCGGTAGCACGGTAAGCGGCATGGCGGTGGGGCGGTGGGGCGGTCAGCCAAGGCGTGTCCCGCTCGGAAATACGATTCGGGTTTGGCCTGCAGCTTCTCCGTGTGGGGCAAGGGCCTCCGCGGCGCCTGGGATGATCCTTCGATGCCACCGTCGATCGTCACCGCGCTGGTCCGGAATCTGATCAAGGTGCCCGCTGCCGTGCTGCGCAGTCAGGTGGCCAAAGATGCGGAGGTGCTGGCGCTGCGACACGAGAACGCGGTGCTGCGCCGCCAGATCGCCCGGGTCTGCTATGAGTCCGCCGACCGGATCTGGCTGGCCGTCCTTCCCCGGCTGGTCCCGCGGGAACGCTGGCGTCAGGTCTTCGCAGTCACGCCGACCACGCTGCTGGCCTGTCACCGACGCCTGGTCTCCCGGAAGTGAACATTCACCGAGCGCCGCCACCCGGGACGGCCCCCGACTGCGCCCACCGTCAAGCAGCTCATCCTGCGTCTGGCGCGCGAGAACAGCACCTGGGGCCACCGCCGCATACAGGGCGAGCTCGCCCGCCTCGGCTACTCCATCGCCCCGTCCACCGTATGGGAGGTCCTGCAGTCCTCGGGAGTTGACCCCGCCCCGCATCGCTCCGGCCCTACCTGGCGCCAGTTCCTCACCACCCAGGCCCACGGCATCATCGCCGCCGACTTCCTGCACCTCGACACCGTGGCGCTGGGGCGCCTGTACGCCCTGATCTTCATCAAGCACGGCACTCGCCGATTACACCTCGCCGGCGTCACCGTCCACCCCACCGCGCAGTGGACCATCCAGCAGGCGAGGAATCTCGCCATGACGTTGGGGTGCCGGATGGACTTGCTGCGCTTTCTGCTGCGGGACCGGGATGCGAAGTACACCGACGCCTTCGACGCCGTCTTCCAGGCCGACGACGTACAGATCCTGCTCGGCCCGCCGCAGGCACCGAGAGCGAACGCGATCGGCGAGAGAGCCGTGGGCACCCTCCGGCGCGAACTCCTCGACCGGATCCTGATCTACAACGAGGCCCACGCTCAAGCGGTCCTGGCCGAGTACATCCGGCACTACAACCAGCACCGCCCCCACCAGTCCCGACGGCAACTGCCCCCGGACAGCACCAAACCGCCCGCTCCAGCCACCGTCACCGACCTCCAGGCCCAGCGAATCCGGCGACACCCCCTCCTCGGCGGCCTGATCAACCAGTACCGGAGAACCGCCTGACCGAACGGCCTCTCCGCAGCTCACAGCACCGAATCGCATTTTCGAGCGACACAGGGTGTGCCGACTTAACGGCTGATCTTGGTTTTTGACCTCGATCTTGCATGAGGGTCTCGATCTCGCATGAGGGTCTCGATCTCGCATGAGGGTCCGGCAGCTTGCTGACGGACCCCTTCTGCTCGCTCAGGGCGGAGATTTCTGCGTGTGGGCAGGGTGATGGTCCGGCTGTCGCGTCGGGTGGGCGCCAGGTTCCACGGCTCGGGTTCTGGTGGTGCTGCTCGTAGGGACCACATGCTGCCGGCCAGCCGGGGCTCGGGAGAGTGTCGAGCCGGTCGAGGGCGTCTGTGATGATGCCGGTCCAAGGCCATTGGGCCGCGAGGCGGAGGATGCGGCACCGTCCGGTGATCACGATCTGGGCGGCGGCGGAGAACAGCCGCAGACGGCGGGGCTCCCACAGCCGGGAGCCGCCGGTGAGAGCGAGCATCGGCATCCAGGCCAGCAGGTCCATGCCGATCTGGACGATCTCCAGCCAGACCTGGTTCTGCGCGGTGTCGTGCAGGGGGAGGTTGCGCAGTCCGGTGGCGCGGGCGGCACGGATGCGTCCTCGGCGCGGGCCCGCTGGCGGTGTCGCAGTTCCAGCTCGGCGATCGGGGTGTTCTTGCTGTTCGTGGCGAAGCAGGTCGAGCGCATTCCGTCGGCGTCGGTGAAGCACAGTTGGGCGCCGAGGTGCGGGCATTCCTTGCGGACGATCAGCCGTATCCCCTTCGACCGGCCGGTCAGGCAGTCGCTGTCGACGTCGAGCTCGGCGACCTAAGCGCCGTCACGGACCACCTGCCGCCACCCGAGTTCCGAATTCATCTTGCGCGCTGCACTGCCAACTGGACCGCCTGGCCTGCGCAGCACAAGCGGCGAGTTCAGCCCGTGCATCGCTCGCGCCATCCCACTCAGCGCCGAGCAAGCCCTCCCCCGCCACGGGCCGAACGCGCCGCCCAGTGCAGCGGAGCAACGGCAGGCCGCGATCAAGATCAATGAGTCGGTACCTCATGGGGACCGGCTGGTGTCGATGTATCAAAGAGCCTGCGTAGCCGCAGGTGCAGTCGCTGTTCGCACTGGTACGCATACGTGGTCAGGTCCAGCTCAGTCGCGACGGTGGGAGCTCCGGGGAGGGGTTGAGCCTCCGACCGCCCCTGCTTCAGCACAGCCCGACGCAGAAGCCTGGGCTGCTTCCGGCCTTGGCCGCAGCGAACAGCTTTGGTGCCCAGCCAGGGCTGGAACGGTGCGCGGCGGCCGGGTCGGTGCACGAGAGGAGTGGGTCCACCGGCGAGATCGCAGCGAGCACGATGATCGCCTCACGCCCATGCACCGTGTCCGGGAGACGGGCCGGGCGGGCGAGCGCTACCGCGGGCACTCCCGCAGACGGGGTCCGCTCCGGCCGAGGGCTGGTGGGGTCAGCTGCGTTGTGGGGTGTGGCGGGTGGTGGGGTCGATGCGGCTGAGTACCCAGCGGATGAGGTCCTTGCTGAGGGTGAGGTCGGGGTTCTCCTCGAGTGCGTCGTGGAGGAGGAGGGTGATCCTTGCCCAGTTCCGGAACGATCCGTGGCCGGCCATGTCGTCGGTGTAGAGGATCAGTTCGGGCTGCGCCCCGGCCCAGGTCCGCTGGTAGGCGGGGATGATGGCCTGGACTTCGGTCGGTGTGAGAGGGCTGAACTGGTACCAGTCGAGGATCCTGGAGTGCAGGGCCGGGTTGTTGAGGATCTTCTGCCGGGCGTTGCCGCTGCCGACGAAGATGATGGCCGCTCGGCGGGCGTCGTCGCCCCACAGCGTGCGGAAGTACTCCAGTGCCTTCGTCCCGAGTCCTTGCACTTCGTCGACGAGCAGGACGCGTGGCTCTGCTTCGAGTGCGTCTTGGATTTGCTGGTCGCAGGGGCCGACGGACTGCGGCGGTTCTCCCGGCAGGTCGAGGCGGCGCCAGAGCTGAGTTCGGATTTCGTTCATGTTGGCGCCGTTGTTGTAGCGCAGCCGCACGGTGATTTCGGGGGCGCGGCGGCGTAGGACGGTGTGGACGGCGAAGGTTTTGCCGAGGCCGACGTGGCCGTGGATGCAGACCATGGCGTTGTGTTTGATGGCCTTGAGGATGCGGGCTTCGGTTTCGGCTACGGCTTTGGTGGCCATGGCGTTGGCTCCGGTGAGACCTAGGTAGTGGTCCTGGCTGGGTGGCGGGAGCTGGCTGGGGCGGGGCGAGGGGGTGGGGGTGCTCACGGCTGGTCCTTGGGGTGTGTCGGAGGCTGGGGTGAGGGTGCGGTGTTGGGGTTGAGGGGCAGGGTCCATTCGGCGTCGGGTTCGGGCAGTTGGATGAGGTCGGGCAGTGCTTCTGCGGCCGGGTCGAAGCCGTCGAGGGCGCGCAGGTGCTCGAGGGCTTCTTCCTCGGGCATCACGTCCAGGGGTTCGGGCGGGGCGGGGCGGGTTGCGGCCGCGTAGCGGGTGTTGCGGTTTTTCTCGGCCTTCTTCAGCTGGGCGCGCAGGCGGTCGGCTTCGCGGCGCCGGGCTCGTTTGAGGCTGAGGGCCTGTTCCCGGGTGGCTTGTTGGGCCATGACTGCGGCGCCGAGGTGGCGGCCGGTGTGCGGGTCGTAGAGCTCGACGCGGTGATCGTGGTGCGGGAGGTAGCGCAGGTTCACCTTTTCGCCGACGCGGCCGTGCATCCAGTCGGCGATGTAGTTGCGCTTGCGCCAGCGGACACCGCCGTTGTTGATGGTCAGGGGCTTTCCGTGGCGTTCGAGGGTGTAGGTGTGGAGGTCTTCGGCGGTGACGGTGTCGATGAGCGCGGGGTCGGCGTCCCAGGCTTCGCAGGGAGTCCGGCCTTTCAGGCTCTTGGGGGTGTTCTCGTGGTTCCAGTGGTGGACCCATTCGAGGACCCGGTCGACGAACGCTTCGAAGTGGAGCAGTGGTTGGTCGGGGTCGACGGGTTTGCCGCCGTGGAGGGTGGGGGCGTGGGTGTAGCCGGGCATGCCGGGGAACAGGGTCTTTTTGATGGCTCCGTTGACTGCTTCGACGTTGCCTTTACCTTCGGGGTCGAAGGGGGGCAGTTCGATGATTTCGGATCCCAGGGCGCCGAGTGCTTCCTTGACCGTGGGGCACAGGAATTCTCTGCCGCCGTCGACGCGCACGTACGTGGGGATGCCGCCGAACGGTCCGTGGTGTTCGTCGATCAGGATGGCGTCGCGGATGGCGACGAGGACGCCTTCGCGGCTGGGGCGTTGCGGGCTGATGGCGAGGCCGCAGATGGCTGAGGTGGCGCAGTCGATGAAGAAGGTGATCCATGGTTTGCGGATGTGGCCTTCGATGCGGACTTTGACGCTGGCTTCGACGTGGTCGGTTTCCCAGGCGTAGTTGCGGTGGTGGCGTTCGCGTTCACCGGCCACGTCGAAGCGTCGGCGGGCCTTCTCGCCGCCGCGGAGGCCGGCCCGTATCCCGGGTGTGAGGGCTCTGTTGGCGGCGCGGTGGAAGGTGGGGAGGGACGGGACGGGGTGGCCTTCGGCGCGTAGTTCCCTCCACGCGGCGGTGGCGTTGCCGCGCCAGCGGGCCACCGCGTCGAGCATGTGGGGGGTGAGGACGAAGCAGGGGCGGCCCTGGGGTTGGTAGGTGCCGTTGTTGGCTCGGGCGTTGGCGAGCCAGCGGTCGACGGTGCGGGGGTCGACGCCGAAGGCGTCGGCAACGCCGATGATCCGGGAGCGGGTGAGCCGTTCTGACTGTTCGAGGGTGTAGAGGCGGTGGATGGCGGCGGCGCGCAGGGCGTTCTGGTCAGGGCTTTGTGTCGTCACGGTTGTGTTTTCTGGTTGGGGTCAGGCGGGGGCGAGTGAGAGAAGGCCGGCTCCGTAGGTTTTTGCTTTGCCGATGCCGGTCTTCAGTGCGTGGGTGAGGAGGCCGGTGTCGGTGATACGGGCGAGGCCGTCGAACTGGGTCAGCGTGAAGTAGGGGGCCGAGCGTGCGAGGCGGGTGCGGGGGAAGGGACGGGGGAGGCCGGAGACGGTGACGGGTTCGAGTCCGACGGCCGCGGCGCGGCGTTGCCACCAGGCGATGGCGTCGTCGCCGGTGAGGTGGGTGATCTTGCCGCGGCGTTTTCCGGTGACGGGGTGGCGGGTGGGATTGCCTGCGGAGCGTGCGACGGTGGGGGCGGCGGTGATGCGGTAGCGCATGGTGCGCCCGGGGGTGAGGGAGTTGAGCAGGGGGGTGAGGTCGAGGGTCCGGGCTGTGCCGTAGTGGGTGGGCAGGGCGGTGAGGTCGGGCGTGGGGGCCGTCTGCACGAGCAGGGTGGGGTCGGGTCCGGGTTCGGTGCGGAACAGCAGGCCGGCGGTGGCCCGGGGGGTGGGGCCGATGTGGTCGGGGACCAGGCGCATGAGGGTCTTGTGGAGACTGTCGACGTCGGCGAGGTCGGCTCTGGCCGCTGCGTTGTGGGGGTTGAGAACGATGCGGGTGAGGCTAGTCATGCGGGTTCTCCGTGCACGTACGCGGTGAGGGCGTCGATCGGTCGGGGTCCCGCATGGAGGTGGGCGGGCAGGTGTTCGGTGGTCATCCACAGAGGGCGTGGCAGGTGACGTCGGGCGTGACGGGTGAGGTTGACAGGTTCGCTGGTGCTTTCCCGGTCGGGCGGAGTGCTGGGGTCGGTGTCGGGGGGTGGGTGTTCCCAGACGAATGTGGTGGGCAGGTGCGTGTCGGTGGGGGCGGGGGGCCGGTTGCGGGTGAGGGGGGTGCGGGTGAGGAGTTCGTCGACGGGGTCGGGGCTGCCCGCGGTGAGGACGAGGGGTTCGTCGGGCAGGCAGACGCGGCGGCCGAGGAACAGTCCGAAGCGGGGGCGTTCCAGGGTTTCGGCTATGTGGTTGATGAGGGAGGCGGGGCCTTGGACGGCGATGGTGAAGACGGCGCCGGTCAGGTAGTCGCGGTGGGAGACGAGCGTGGCCTTTGCGCGTTCTCGTCGGGTGCCCTTGCCGGTGAGGAGGCCTTGTTCGCGGGGGTAGCCGCCGCCGACGGTGTGGAAGTCGCGGTAGAGGGTGCCGGGCTGGTCGATGCGGATGGTGAAGGTCAGATCGCGGTGGCTGGGGGCGGTGGTGTCATCGGGTGACTGCAGGTGGGGGTAGGGGTCGAGGGCGTGTTCGCGGGGACGGCCCTGGGCCGCGGCGAACATGCCGATGAGTGAGGAGCGGGTGGGGAAGGCGCACGTGTCGCGGTAGTGGAAGACGCCGCGTTCGCCGGAGGACTGGAGAAGGCCTGCCAGGCGCAGGACAAGCCCGGTCACGGCCGGCCCGCGGGGGTGAGGGCGTTGGTTGCTGCGGTGGCGCAGGCGGCGGCGAGGTCGTCGAAGGACGTGTGGTGGGTGCCGAGGGCCTTGATGGGCTTGGTGGTGGTGGTGTGTCCGTGGGCGACGAGGTGGCGGGTACCGAGCAGGCGGCTGATGGTGGCGGCATAGTCGGTGAGCGCCTGGCGGGCAGGGTCGGTGTAACCGCCCTGGGGGGCTGCTTTGACGGGCTGTTCGAAGGCGGCGCCGTAGGAGACGGAGCGGCGGTCGCGGACGGCGTAGTGGACGAGGTCGGGGACGGTGTGCGGTGCGGTGGACGTCTTCTTGCCGCCCGGCATGCTCAGGATGAAGTGCCGAACGAAGAGCTCGACGAGATCGTTGACCGTGCCGGCGGGGGCGCCGGATCCGAGGTTGTGGTGGAGGTCGGTGATGTTGATGGTCGCGAAACGGTAGAAGACGCTGGTGGTCAGAAACGCGGTCTGGAGATGGGCGCTGCCAGGGTCTCCGTCCTGGGGCAGGTCTTCCACCGCGGTGAAGAAATCGGGCTGCGGATCACTTTGGTGTACGGAGAAGGCGGGGGCCATCTGCACGGCTGCTTCGACGTGGCCGGCGGGAAGTTCGGCGAACATCCGCCCGAACAGGTTGATGCTCGCGGTGCGGCGGGTCAGGTGCGCGGCGAGGTCTTTGGCGGGCAGAACGGAGTCGATCTTCTTCTTGGGGGTGTGGGCGGCGAGTGCTTCTTCGAGTTCGGTGCGGTGCTTTTCGCACAGGGCGACGAGGTCGTCGATGACGTCCGTCGGGAGGTAGAGCATGGCTTGGGTGCGGTAGCCCTCCTTGGCGTTGTGCTGCAGGCCGCCCTTCTTGGCCGAGTGGACGATCTGTGCCGAGGCGAACGCGGCGAGGGCCGCGGGCCACTGGGCTTCTTGCAGTTTCCGGGCGACGAGGGGCGGCACCATGCGGGTGCGGGCGGCGTGCTCGCCCAGGTCCTGTTCGACGTTGAGGCGGATGGGGCGCTTCCATGCCTGGGGCGAGACGAGGGCCCGGATCGCGTTCCCGAAGGAGATGGTCTTGGGGTCGTTGTCCGCGTCGCGGTTGAGGTTCGCGGCAGTGACGGGGTGGAGGATGTGCAGGTCGAGGAAGCGTGCCGGGGTGTGCATGAGTGTGCTTCTTTCACTGGGGCGGCGGGCATGCCGGTGATACGGCCCGCGGGGTACGGGGTGCCGTGGGCTGCGGGAAGGGTCGGGATCGGTCTGTACCGCCGGCCGGTCTGGGCGGTCGGGCGGGGGCCCAGGTGCGCCGGACGGTTCCGGGACGTGAGCTGCCGGGCGACCTGCCCCGAGGTGGTGTCCCGGTGGGGAGCGCCGGCAGGGAGGGGCGGAGCCGGTTGGGGCGGGGGTGTCAGGGGCGCCGGGGCTCGGGGGTGGCGAGGTAGAAGGCGTCGCGCCAGCGCAAGCCGACCTGGTCACGCTGGTGGGGGCGTTGCACCAGGTCGTGGAGGAGGACACCCCAGTCGGGGGTGATGCCGTCCTTCAGGAGCCGTGTGACAGGTGCGGGCAGGCGGCGGTGCAACTGGTCATCGCTGAGGCGGGTCAGGACGCTCAGGAGGTCCTCGGTGCGCTCCGCTCCGTGGCCGGCTTTGCGTACGGCGGTGGCGAGGGTGGCGCCGAGGTTCGGCCGGGCGAACCAGGCCGCCGGATCCGGCGGTGATGGGGCGGGGTCGGCGGGGGCGACGAGGAGGAGGCCGGGATCGTCTTCCAGGCTGAGGAGGCTGGTGTGGTCGTTCGGGTCGGGGCGCACGCCCGGGGTGTGGGCCTGGGGCCCGGCCGCCGCGATGAGGCTCGCGACGGTGTAGTAGGCGCGGCGCCCGGTGCGGTGCGCGGTGCGCCGGGACAGGTAGCGGTCCATGGGGGCGCATTCCTCGACGGGCCGGCCCCGTCCTCGGCTGAGGCGGGCGCGGACGCCCGGCTCGGCGCACAGGAGGTGGATGTGGGCGACGAACGCGTCGCAGGAGGCGCGGTGTTCGGCTGCGGTGGGCATCAGGCGGCCTTCCGGGGTGCTGAGGGCCGGCGGTAGAGGTCTTTGACGGCATGGGCGACGGCGCGGGCTGCGGAGGTGTGGCGGATCCGGGCGGCTTCGGTGACCTCGCGCAGGGCGGATGCGGCCGCGTCCGCGAACGCGGTGGGTGCACCGGTGTCGGGTTCGTCCAGGAGCCGCCAGAACACCGTTTCGGCCTTCGGCCAGTACCGGGTCAGGGCCTTGCCGGTCCAGGGGGGCCGCTGACTCTTGGCGGGGCTACTGCCGGTGGCGGCCTTCCAGGCCGCCTTGGCGACGGTCGCCAGCCGGCGCGCGGCCCCTTCGGCCTCGCGGCAGCACTCGGCGATGCGCTGGGCTTTGACCGGGTCGTGTTCCTGGGTCCAGTTCAGCAGCGGCGGGGTGAGGGCGGTGTACCACTGCCGGTCGATGACCTTGCCGTCCTGGTCGAATCCGTGAACGCGGATCCGCAGGCTGCGCCGCACGGATTCGGGAAGGTCGTTGAGGGTGTCGAAGATGGCCGGCCGGCGGTGCGTGCCGTGTTCGTCCGGGGCCAGGAGCAGCGTCTCCAGGTCGCGCCACCAGGCGCGGGACGCATCGGCACGGTGGGTAGTGCGGCGCCGAGCGACGTTCTTGCGTTCGGGGATGAAGCGGTAGGCGAGGTAGGGGTCGGTGGTGAGCGGCTTGGGCTGCTGGGCGGCCCAGGTGATGTAGGCGTCGGTGACGGTGGCGCCGCCCTGGCCGGGCACGAGGAGGATCGCGTGCCGGCTCAGCCCGGTCAGCTGTCGGCCGGGCCAGGTCAGCGGGCGGGGCGGGGCCTGCGGGTCGGGTGGTGCGGGTTCTTCCCAGGGGCAGGCGTCGGTGCCGGGGGGCTGTTCGTCGCCGGTGAAGGCAGGCACACCGGTGAGGAGCGTTTCGTGCAGGGTGCGGCCCAGGGGGTGGAAGGAGACGCTGGAGCGCAGGGGCCCGCTGGTCTGCTTCATGCTGGTGGCGCCGTCGATGGTGCGGGGGGTGCCTCTGCCGGAGCGCCCGTAGTAGTGGTGGATGAGCAGGATCTGCAGAGCCTCGGCGGTGGGCACGGGTTCGGTGGTGTGGTGGCTGTGCGGGCTGAACCAGGCCAGGTTGTTGCCGGCGGGGCGGCCGGTCACGAAGGCGTTGATGCCGGTGCTGTGGGGGCACTGGGTGCTCAGCGAGGGTGCCTGCAGCCAGGGTCTGATCGGGTCGAAGACGGCCCATGCGTGCTGGTCGAAGTAGGCGTGGACGGCGTCCGGGGCGAAGCGGCCCTGGTTGAGGCAGGCGCGGCGCAGGGTGTTCCACTGGGAGGCGGTGAGCTCGGGGTCGTCGAGGCCGGTGATCCGGGCGGTGATGGCGACCGCGATCCGCAGGAGTGCCGAGGCTGCCGGCGGGTGGGGCAGGGCGAGGTCGTCGATGCGGTGAGCGTCCAGGAACAGGGTTCGCAGGCCCACGTGGTCGTAGTGGGGGCCGGTGCGGATGTCGATCCAGGGGCTGTCGGCTGCGCTGAACGTGGCGGGCGGGGATAACGAAGGCAAGGGGATGGTTCTTTCGGGACTGGGGAGGGGCGTGCGGAGGTGCCCGGGGTGCGGGCAAGGCGTGGCCGGGGCGGTGTTCTCGGGCGGTTTGTTGCTGTGGGGCAAGGCGGCGGCCGGGGCCGGCAGAGTGCGGCCAGTGCTGCGCAGGGGACATCGCCGCGCCCTTGTGGGGCGGAGCGGTGTGCGATGTGCGGCCAGGCGTTCGGTGGTGTGCGGGCACAGCGAATCATGTCGCCGCGGCGCTTCACGACCGGTGAGAAAGTCTGACTATCGAAGGGTGGCGTGATGCTTTCGGCCCTGAGCTTTACGTGCAGTGATCGCTAGTGGTCTTTGCGGTGCAGGAGGCCGAGTTCTTCGTCCATGCGGAGCCAGTGATGGCCAAAACACTGTTCACTCTTCCGTGTTGAAGAATCAGTGGGCAGCAGCACGGTGTCGGCGAGAAGGGGGTGCTGTTTCCAGCTTGCGGGCGGATGATGCCGGGCGGAAGCGCGGGCGACCCAGGCGGCCGGGACGGGCAGCGTGTGTTCCAGGATGTTGCGCAGGTGGCGCGGGCTGAGGTGTTCCTGGTCCGGGAGCGGGAGAAGGCCGGCTTCGTCGAGGGTCAGGGTGCCGTCGGGGCTGCGGTAGCAGGGCAGCAGGCGGCGGGGCAGGACACCGGGCCGGGTGGCCGCCTGGGCGGTGGTGAGGTGCTGGCGGTGCAGGTCGGCCAGGGAGGAGACCCGTTTCGCCGGGGGTATCAGGTGGATCGCGCTGAGCTGCTGCTGACGGCCGGTGCGGGCCTGGTGGGTGGCAGCCATCTGCTGCAGGCGCGTCGTTTCTGCCGCGAAACCGGAGGTGACGCCGTGGACCCGTTCGACGAGGGCCTGGACATCATCGGGTACAACAAGGGGTTCTTCCTCCAGGGCCGGGAGGAGCCGGGCGGTTTCGTGGAGGGTGACGGCGGGCTCGACCGTCCCCCACCCGGGCGGTAGGGCGGTCGCGCCGCGGGAGTTGACCGGGTGCAGCACCGTCAGCGTCGGGCTATTGTCACGCTCCCACCAGGCGGGGCGGCGGTCCTGCCCGGCCCACAGGCGGGTGAAGCGGCCCAGGCGCCCCAGGCGCTGCAGCAGCCGGGGCAGAGAAGCGAGATCGCTGACCATCAGGTCGACGTCGATGTCCAGGCTCGTATCGAGGAGGCTGGTGGTGACGAAGACGAGGCGGGCCGGACGCGGGCCGGTGGGCCCCAGCCGGTGGCGAAGGTCGCCCAGCGTGTTCTGCCGTCGCCGCCCCCGGACCCGGGCGTGGACGAGGACCAGGTCGTGGGGTGGGCCGGTCCACGTGCGGCGCAGGTACTGGTAGGTGTCCTGTGCCTCAGCGACGGTCGCGCACACCACGGCCGCGCATCCGCCGTGGCGGGCCACCGGCTGGAGCGTGTCGGCGATCACGGCCAGGCGCTCCCCCGCCTCGACGCTGCGGCCGGCCTGTCCCAGGCGCCGGTAGGTAACCGGGCGGATGCGGATGCGAGCGGTCCTGCGCTGGGCGGCCCGTTGCCGGTCCTGGGCCGGTTCGGACATGCGGTGGGCGGTGGCGGTTGCCGCGTCCGCGAACAGCCACCCCGGGTAGCCGGGGGCGAACGAGGCATCGTGGAGACCGGTGCGTCCGGCTCCGGACAGGTAGGCCCGCACCAGCTCGGTGGCGGTGGACGCGGGCATCGTCGCCGACAGCAGGACGACCGGACAGTTCAGGGCACCCAGCCAGTGCAGCAGGCGCAGCAACTGGATCTGGCTGAACGGGTCCAGTGCGTGGGCCTCGTCGACCACGACGGTCTTGCCCGACAGGGCCAGCATGCGCTGCGCGCTGTTACGGACGGGAAGGACGGCCATCTGCGCCTGATCGGTGGTGGAGACGGTGTACTGGGCCAGGAGCGCCTTGTCCCCTCCGTGCAGCCACCGGTCAGGGCCGGCGGTGCCCGGGCCGCACTCCGTCTCGTCGTCCGAGAGGTCGTACGGGTCGTCAGTGAACGGGGCGTCGGATGGTCCGTCCCGGACGGACGTGTCCGCCGGGGACAGGCGCCGGCCGGTGTAGGCCTCGTTGAGTTCGCTGTGGTGGTGCACCAGCGCCACGAGGGCGTACTCGGGCTGGTGGGCGCGCACGTACCGGTCCAGGACCTCGTAGGCCTGGTCGGCGGCGGCCGTGGCCGGCAGCAGCCACATCACCCCCTGAGTACCGCAGTGCTCGTTGAAGATCCGCGCCATCTCCAGGGCGGCCACGCTCTTGCCCGCCCCCATGGCATCCGTGACCACCGCGATGCCACTCCCCCGCTCGGCGACCAGGTGCGGCAACTCCTCCATCACGGAAGCTTGAAGAGCGTTGGGTTCCTTAAGTCCCGGGTGAGCGATGGTGAACGGGACCTGGTTCAGTGCGAAGCGGGCCAGTCCGAGCCGCTCGACTTCCTCCTCGGCCTGCCAGCGGGCGTGACTGTGGTGCTCTGCGGCGCCGAAGGACGGAGTGTCCGCGTTGGGCACCCAGTACCGGCGCTGGCTGGCGACCCGGTCGGCGACCATCGTCAGCCCCGTGATCAGCACCGCAGCCTCGGCCGACACCCGCTTGGGAGCCTCGTCGACGCCGAACAGGTGCCACAGCAGCCGGGTGTAGCGGCGGCGCAGGTCCTGCCACGCGGGTCCGCCCAGGGTGGCCTGCACCCGCTGGGCGGATGCCGCCCCGTCCACGTCGAGTTGCAGGAACCGGCCATGGTGCCCGCCCAGAGACTGAGCGGCGCGTACGGCGGGGCTGTCGTTCCCGCCGACGGCGAATCCCAGCTCGCCCAACAGATGCAGCCCCGCATGCATCGACGCACGCGCGTGCGGCACGTGCACCACCGGGCCCGCATCCGCCAGCAGGTCCTCCCCCAGCCGTATGTACGCTGAGGGCTCAAAGGACTGCCAGTACGGGATCAGCTTCCCGATGTCATGCATGGCAGCCAGGAAACACACCAGCGAACGCGCCTGCTCCTGCGAGACGTCGAGCCCGGCGCTAATGACCTTGCGTTGACTCGGGGTCAGGAACCGGTCCCACAGCACCCCGGCCACCGCACCCACGTCGATCAAGTGGAACAGCAGCGAATACACCCTCAGCGGCGTACGATCGAACTTCCCGTACGGACGAAGGTCAACACCGCCGTTCCGGGCATCCTCAACAGCTCCCATCCCCCCCACACTGCCACCCGCGAAACTTGCGAGAGCTTGATTGCCCAGAAGGCAGCGCAACCAGCCTTGCACGCACTAAAATCCACGCTCTGTACATCGATCCCCTACAGACTCAACCGCTGATGTGACATCATTTCCCTAGCCGGTCGCGAGCAAATGACAGGCAAAGCCAATCAGAATGACCAGGTCAGAGAGGGTAGAGCCCGCGCGAGCGGGAGTGACTCGTTCTCGTACATCCGGCGTGCCTTGATCCTGTCGTAGAGCCCGCGCGAGCGGGAGTGACTCGGCCTCCTCCAGTTGCGCGCACCAGCGGTGCACGTAGAGCCCGCGCGAGCGGGAGTGACTCGGTCTTCAGGATGACCTCACCGGCCTCGCTGTCGTAAGAGCCCGCGCGAGCGGGAGTGACTCGTCGTCGATCGGTTTAGGGTGCAGCACACGCGAGCGACGGTCGCCAGTGCTATACGCATCGGCCATCGGACAGCCTGTTGATAGGCCTGCGAGTTCGGGCGGTACACGCGGTCAGCATGGAGCCGTGTGGAGGTCACCTCACTGAACACCTTCAGGGTGAAACAGCAGGTCACAGCCATCTTCGTATTGTGATTCTCAGTGGAATGAACAGGCAATTCTCAGATGCCTGCATCAACAGTTCTCATTTCATGTCTGAAGCAATCCCGTGTCTCTCCTGCATCTAGCGGGCCATGGAGCCATCTCATATGACATCGGAATGATGATCGCCTATGGCAGGGAGGTGAGAGTCAGCACACAGCCGGGTTCCGCGAACCGTGGACCACGGAGGGCGGAGTACCCGGAGTTGAACTGGGTGCTGACCGAGTGCTGCCCTGGGGCAGCGGATGTAACGCAAACGAACCCGGTTGGCTGATGACCGGACCGAACCCCGACCAATGGCCTGTGATCGTCTGGAGAGGGCACGGCAATCCCCGCTGGGCCCTGTTCAACTGTGGTAGGGCCGAGTTCCTGCGGCGCCTCGTGACTGCTGAATTCGACGCGTGCCCCCTGAGCGACCTCTCGCTGTGGGGACGAGTGGGCGCCTTCGTCCATCACGAGGAGCAGGAACGCCGGTTCCACGCGGGCCTGGATCCGATGACTGGCGAACCGGACCCCTACGCGGGCATGTTCGACTGACAGACAGCCAGTATCTTCACTCAAGAAGACAGGTCCTAGACGTCTGCGGTCGACCCAGGCGGACCGGTCCCTTGCCGGGCCCTGGAGGGGCGGCGGAGTCCGGGCCAGCTGCTCGTCGCTGCGAGTCACCGTGAGGGTGAGGGCGGTGCCGTCGATGAGTGCGGCGGCGAGAACCCCGTGGCCACGACGCGCCAGGCAAAAGGACACAAGGCGACGGACAAACCGTCTGTCCGGGCCACCGAGTTACGCCGGGACACGAGAGCACGGGGACGCCCACCGGGAGCAGCAGCACCGTCGACCACGACCTGTTCTGGCAACGCTTGACCACCCGCTGACACACACCGCCGCCGTTCGCGGCCCCAGCACACCGGCCGACAACCTCCGCGTGCCTACACGCGCATCACCCACACTGTGCAAAAGCCGCCGCCTCGCTCAGCTCATTGCGCAGCACGAACGGCCAGCTCAGCCCACATGGCACCGCTCGCCCACGCCTCCGCGCCGCGTGACCCTCCCCCGGGGAACAGAAATACCGCCCAGTACAGCTGAGTAACAGCAGGTCACAACCAAGATCAATACGCAAGTGCAACAGCCACATCACAGCCGGGGGCAAGCTCGCGGGTGATCTCGCCCATCGCGGCGGAGAGCACATGACCGATCGCCGTGAACGTCTTCGCTCCGGTGACGACAGCGGAGAACGCGATCAGCAGTACTGCCACGAACGGGTGACGCTTCCCGCGTCGGCGCCGCAGATCGGCCGTGTCAGCGGCCGCTCGGCCAGCGGACCGGTCGCGCGGTGCCGATGAGTGGGCGACTTGACCAGGCAGATGGTGGAAGACTGACGGCACATCGAAGCTCCTTTGAGCGAAGGGGACTCGGGAAGGTCACCTCCGCAACGGAGCTTCATTGCGTACGGTTGCGCACCCACCCGGCATCGTCACACCGCCATGACCTGCACACCTACATGATCGCTCCGGCTTTGAAATCGCCCTGAGTGCGCCGGCGTGGTGGGGCTGGGCCGGCAGGGCTTCGTTGTCCGGATTTGTGATGAGGTGCCCGGGCGGGTGCGTGAAAGCGGGGTGTCCGGGGTGGGATGTTACGGGGGACCCCGGCCCGATTCCAGCGGGCCGGGGTCTTCATGTTGTGCTGGGGTGGCGGCTTGGTCAGCGTCCGTTGTTTCCGCCGTGTCCGTTGTTTCCGCCGTGTCCGTTGTTTCCGCCGTGTCCGCCGAAGTAGTGGTCGATGACCCGGAAGCTGCCTACCACTCCGTTCTTGACGAAGACGCCGCCCTGGACGTGGCCGGGGTGCACGCCGGTGCTGGAGCTGTGCGGTCCGACGGTGGCGATGGGGGCGCCGTTGTCGCAGGTGGCTCCGCGGAAGACCTCGACGCTCCTGCGGCTGTCGTTGCGGATGTTGAGGCTTCGGGAGCCCAGGCCGCTCACGATGGTGATGCAGCCGCCCGGGTCGTCCGAGTAGGAACGCTCGTTGATGTGGATCCGGCCTTCGAAGCCTCGGTCTTCGTGGTCCCTGCCTTCGTTGCCCCTGCCTTCGTTGCCCCTGCCTTCGTTGCCCTTGCCGGAGTCGCCGCCCATGAGGGCCGAGGCGGGGGCGGCCGCCTGCTGGAATGCGGGGGCAGCCGCCTGCTGGACTGCCGGGGCGGCCGCCTGCTGGACTGCGGGGGCAGCCTGGGCCGACCCGTAGACAGACGCCGAGGCATAGGTGATACCGGCAACGGCCAGGCCCGCGGCGGCCGCGACGGCCACGGTAACGACGGTGGGACGGGCATTCATCACGCGCTTCTCCTGTCTCGGGAGGTCGGCTGGCCAGCCGACTCGTGATGAACGTACTGACCGATTCCCATGTCTGCCATATCGAGAGATAAAGGGAAGTCGGCAGATTGACCCCAATCGGGTACAGAGGCGACTTGCATGCTGTTTCATGGCGCACTGATGGACAATCAGATTGCTTTTCCTGTAATGGGCTTGATACCCCGATACGCTGTCCGGGGGACTTTGCCGGTGCCTGTTCACCCGCGGCCGCAGCGTGTCGTTCGTTGACACGGCAGGTGAAACCGGTATTCCCGTTGCGCTGCTGGGCGGCGGGTGGGGCCTTCGAGCACGTGGGCGGGCCGGTGACGTGGCGTCTTGCCGTCCGCGGGGTGCAGTTTCTGCAGAGCGTCTCGATGAGGGCGAGGACCTGACGTTGGCCCAGGTCCTCATCACTGTGCACCTGCGGCCGGCGGGTCCACGTGAGCGTCCTGGACGCGTGCCCGCCGCCCGCGACGGGCTGTGGTTCATGGTGACGGGGGCGGCTCGTCGGGCGAACCGGAACCCGGGTCGTCGGGCCGGAGGCCGGGTGTCACCGACTTCGCCTCCTGGACGAGGTGGCCCGGCCGTAGCGGGGCGGGCCCGCTCAGCGCCACGGCGGCCATGACGACGACGATGCCCTGGATGACCAACGAGCAGACGCCCAGGGGTTCCAGCCAGTTGCCGTAGTCGTCCTCGTCGGTGGGAACGGGCGTGGCACGGGTGATGATGTAGCCGATGGTGGTCAGCAACGCGGTGAGCCCTCCCACGACCCAGCCCAGCCGCGGTCCGCGGGTCAGAAGAAGAAGGGCGCCCGTAGCGGTGCCGACCGCGGTGGCGATGAAACCGCCGATGAGGAAGGGCACGTCCGCGTCGATGGCCTCGTAGGCGTGGATCCCGGCATCGGCCAGGAGAAGGACTGCGGCCACAACGCGCGCCCCGCCGTGCTCCGCACGGCCTCGCGGGGTGGAGGCGGGACTGTCCAGCATGATCCATCCCGTGTTCGAGTCCTGGGTCAACAGGTCCCACGCGCCACCGCGCGAGCAGGCCAAGGACATGATGCCTGTCGCCGCGGGCGAATCGCGGACACACGGGGTCGGCGTGTCCGGTGCCGGGCCCCTTTCACGCTTGCCTGCTCACCCGTCCGCCCCCCTTCGCCGGCCTCTGCACCGGCCGGCGAGTGGACGGCGTGGACATGCCGCCCTCCACGCCGTCGACTGCAGGCGGCACGCTGTCGTAGGTCTTGGTGAGCGGCCGCAGAAGCCGCCCACCGACCTCCTCACCGAAGCCTGGAGCACCAGACCCGCCGTACCCACGCCCAGGCCGGAGCCGACCCCGACCGCCGATCCGGCCGGCACCACCACCGCGGCGACGTCGCCGGCGAACGCGGCCCCGGCCGGCGACGACCAGGCGGTAGGGCTGCGCGAGGCCCACGAACACCACCTGCGAAGTGCCGTCACCTTTCGTCGAGATTCACGAGGCGAGTGATCACCAATTGCCTCCAAAACCTACCGACCACCGCGCCGAGACGACCATCCGCTTCGCCCTCTGGGACCAGGCCACCGGAGCCGCCGGCCGGCCCGCCGAGGCCTGAGCACCGGCCCGGAACCCGGCCCCGCCGCACCTCGATGCGCCGGCAGGGACCCACGCCCTCAACCACGTGAGAGCGCCGCCGCAAGCCCTCGAGCAGAGGCGGCCCGACCGCGCATGCGCGGTCGGGCCGCCTCTGCTCGAGGGTCCGGGTGGGTGGCGCAGGCGAAGTTCACCGCCTGGTGCAGGATCCGCTGGTGGCAGGAGAGGAGCCAAAACGCCCGCTTTCCGAGCTCGTCGAAGCCGTCGTCGATGAACAGTCGGCTCAGGCGCGCGTTGAGCCTGTGGTAGACGGAGATCTGTTCCCCGCCGGTCTGCGTCACCGCGCCGGACACCGGCCCCGGCCGGCCGCGTGCGGCCACCACGCGGTCGGCGACGGGCTGGGCTGGAACGGCCTCGTCCACGATCGCCAGCAGCGCATCCTCGGCCACCCGTAGGACAGGGCGATCGCGGCCCGTCGCGGCAGCCCCGGAGGGGCGGCGGTGCGCGGTGAGAAATGCCCGGCAGCGGGCACGCGCACGGTTCCTCCTGGTCGTGTGCACGACCAGGGGCCGCCGGCGGCGTCCGCCGCGGTGCGCGCCGAGCCCCATCACCGGCGCGCTCGGCGCGCACTTCCCGGGTGCCGCCCGGGCCGATCGGCACGATCCGCCCGGACGGATCAGCACGCCGCCACCTCGCTCACCTGACGTAGGCAAGCCGGCTCACCCATTGGGACAGCGTCAGCGAGGCGGCCAGGGCCCCCCGGGCCGCACCGTGCCGACGGCCCCGGTGCCGCGAACCATGGCGGCACCCGAAGCCGGGCAGGTAGGACGGCTGCCGCCGGCCGGGGTCGTGCGCCAGGGCCGTGCGCAGAGCGGACAGGTGGGCGGCCACGACCGCGAGGCAGTGATGCTCGTCCCGGCAGTCGGGGCAGGTCACCAGGTGGGCGCGGACCGCGCTCGCCTCGCCGGGGTCCAGGACGTTGAGGGCGTGTCCTTCGAGCAGGTCGCCGATGGTGCGGCAATCCTGGGAGGCAGTGAACATGGCGGGTCCCTTCGTGCGGGGTGAGAATCGCGCCGTCGACGGGGCCGGTGTACGGCTGGTGCACCGGTACACGGCTCCGTTTCCTGACCCCACCATCGCCCGGGAACGGCCCCTTGCGCGTCGTCCCCGCGCAGCAATTCCCGGATACCACGGCCGCGGTATCCGGCAGGCCGGCCTACGACAGGGCCACGACGCGCCCCGCGGCCACGCCGGCCTTCACCCGGCCCCCGGGGGACGAGTCGCCGGCGTCGCCGGGCTGACCACGCCGCACTGGTAGGCGATGACCACCAGCTGGGCCCGGTCGCGGGCGGCCAGCTTGCTCATCGCCCGGTTGACGTGGGTCTTGGCCGTCAGCGGGCTGACGAACAGACGCTCGGCGATCTCGTCGTTCGACAGCCCCAGCGCGACAAGCCCCAGGACATCGCGTTCCCGCCGCGTCAGGCATTCCAGCCGCTCGTGCACGGCTGCCGTGCACGGTTTTGGCTGCGCCAGGAAGCGCCTGATCAGCCCCCGGGTCGCCGAGGGGGACAGCAGCGCGTCTCCTGCGGCGACCGTGCGGACGGCGTCGAGCAGCTCCTCGGGCCGGGCGCCCTTGCCGAGAAAGCCGCTCGCACCTGCCCGCAGGGCCTCCGCGACGTACTCGTCGTTCTCGAAGGTGGTCAGGATCAGGACCTTCACCGCCGAGAGGTCCTCGGCCTCGCCGATCAGCCGCGTGGCGACGAGGCCGTCCATCTCAGGCATGCGGATGTCCATCAGGATCACATCGGGCTGCTGCGTCCTCGCCAGCTCCACCGCCTCGCGGCCGTTGGACGCCTCGCCCACGGTTTCCATGTCGTCGGCGGAATCGAACAGCATCCTGAAGGTGCCCCGCAGCAGGGCCTGGTCATCGGCGAGCAGTACGCGGATCGTCATGCCCATCTCTCCTCGGCGTCCCGCCCGATCGGTGCCACGATTGCCGCGCCCGGCCGCAGCGGCAGTTCGGCGGTCACGGTGAAGCCCCCGTCGGGGCGCGCCGCGGCCTCCAGCTTTCCCCCGACGCTGGCCGCACGCTCGCGCATCCCGATCAGCCCGTGGCCGGTCCCGGGGCGGGGCTTGTGCGGTCGGGCGCGCCCGTCGTCCTCGACCGTGATCGTCAGCCATTGGGGCCGGTAGTGCAGGTAGAGGCGGGCGTGATCGGCCCCGGCGTGCTTGCGTACATTCGTCAGGGCCTCCTGCACGATGCGGTATGCGGCCAGGTCCACCGCCGGCGCCAGCGGCTCGGCCATGCCGTGCCGCATGTGCCTGACGGACAGGCCGACACGCTCGAAGGACACCAGAAGCTCCGGGACCTGCGCCAGGCCCGGCATCGGATCCCGCGGCGCTTTTGGATCATCGGACTGCCGCAGGAGGCCCACGGTCACCCGGAGTTCCTCCAGCGCGGACCGACTGGTGTCCCGGATGCCCTCCAGAGCGGTGACCAACTGCTCCGGCCGCCGCTCCACCAGGTGAACAGCGACACCGGCCTGCGCGTTGATCAAGGCGATGTGGTGCGCGACCACATCGTGCAACTCGCGCGCGATCCGGATCCGCTCGGCCGCCACCCGCTGCCGTGCCTCCTGCTCACGGGTCCGCTCCGCGTACTCCGCCCGTTCCTCCACGGCCGCCACATACGCGCGGCGTGAGCGCACCCCGTCCCCCACGGCGGCGGGCAGGGCCGTCCAGGCCAGCATCGCCACGTTGTCCCGGATGAGCCATGAGCCGGAGCCGGAGCCGAACACCACGGTTGCCCCGACCAGCAGGGCGGCCGAGGCCAACGCCACCATCCATGCAGTGCGCCGGTCGGTCCGGACGGCCACGGTGTAGATGGACACGATGACCGGACTCGTCACCAACGGACTCTCCCGAACCCCGAGCATCTGGAAGACCACCCCGCAGGCGAGGGCGGTGACCAGGACGCCGAACGGGTGGCGATGACGCCACAGCAACGCGAAACAGCAGACCCCCGCCAGCATCACGACAGGCGGGCGGACCCAGATCCGGTGCTCGTGCGGGATGACGGAGGCGGCCACGACCGACAGCACGAACAGCACAACCGGCCCCAGCACGTCCAGCATGCCGGCCCGGGCGCCCACCCCCCGCCGCCAACCGTTGATCACTGCCATGCCACCACCGTAGGGCCGACACCCGAGTACCGCTGGCCTGCCCTCGCTGGCCACCACCGCGGAGGCGTCCGATCGGGCGATGGCCCACCGCCGCCCGCTGGGCACCGGACTTGTCCTTGCCGAGCCGCCTCACGCAAAAGGCAGCCCGCCCCCGGCACCACGCGCCCGGCTCGCCGCAGAGCGCCTTTCCGTCGCCGTCCCGGCCACCACGGAGCCGGCGCCCACGCCCCCGCGTCCGGCCGGACGCCGCACCCTGGGCGCCGGCCCTCCCCCTTCCCTCCCCGTGTTCCCTCCCCGCGTTCCGGGCGCCTCAGCGGCCGGGTGAGCGCGGCGGCCCCGCCGACGCGCAGCACCCGAGCCCAAGCGCAACGTGCCGCAGCCAGCGGCGTCGGTCCCGGGGCGGCCGAGCACGGCACCGCCGGCCCAAGGCGGTGCCGTGCTCGGCCGCCCCGGCCTTCCGTCGGCGCCGGGGCCGGTCAGGGACGACGCAGGGTTGGAACGGCGGTGCGGGCTGGGGAATGGCCGCGCGGTCCGGGGCCGGGGTCAGGGCCGCCAGGACGCGCTGCAGATCCTCGATGTGGACGGTGCGTTCGTCCAGGCGCACCTTGAGGCGCCAGGCCTGTGCCTCGGCGAGTTGACGGGCGTTGCGTTCCCCGGCGAGCGCCGGGGCGTACTGGTGGCGCAGCCGCTCCAACTCGGTCCGCAGGCGGTGGACCAGCAGATTCCGCCCGCACTTACACCATCGGGCGACCACAGAACCACTCAACGATTCGCGAACCGCTCTCTGGAATCCCTCTTGGCCTGAACTGGGAATGCTGGTGGTGACAAGGCAAGTGAGCCCCGCACTCAAGATGCCCGGCGGAGTCGCTCATTGCCCACTGCACGCGCAGGTGAGTAGCGGCCGTGCCACGGAGCGGTCCTGGCGGGCGGGGAACGGCGCGCCCCGTGTGCCGCCGCGAGGGCGGGCAGCGGAACTGCAACCGTGCGGCGTGGGGGTCGACGGCCATTGCACGTGGCCGTCGGCCCCTTGACCCGCGTCGGTAATTCTTCTGCCGTGTTGTCAGTTCTCGTCGACCAGGTCGTGTGCCGGTACGGTCACCGTCCGTTTACCCGGCTTGCCACCGAGCACGATCTTCCGCAGAGCGCTGTTGTTGTCGACGCTGGTCTCCTTCAGCCGCTTCTCCGGGTTGGCCAGCACCTGGATGTAGTACGTGCCGTTGGGCACGTCTGTGATGTCGAAGGACTGGCCCGGCAGGTCCTGTGAGTACGTGTCACCGGAGCCGACGTCCAACACCTCCCGGACGGAGATCGAGTTCTCCGCACCGCAGGCGGTGGACAGATCGGTGTTGAACGGATGCCAGTTGGCGTTCTTTACCGTGTAGTCGATCGCGTCGGTGTTCGCGAGGCAGAAGGCCTCCTTGCCGCTGCGCACGGCCTCCTTCTTGTTCGCCTTCAGCAGCCGGTAGCTGGCGAAGTCCGTGAAGTGCCAGTGCATATGGCCCGGACGCGGGTCCCATTCCATGGTGCCGGTCGGGGTGTAGCCGACCTGCTTGCCCTTGGCGTCGTAGAAGTACTGGTAGGCGTCCATCTTGGCCTTGCCGGGCGACCGGAAGCCGTCCACCACCAGCTGCGCCGGGCCGGCGTTCCACACGTTGGCGCTGAAGGCCAGATAGTCCTTGCCGGGGATGTCCTTCTCACCGTCGCTGACGACGATGCCGTAGGCCGGCAGCGAGCGCAGGTCGGGCTTGGGGACGTTGGGGACGGTGGGCTTGCCGGCGGGCCGCTTCGACAGCGGCTGAAGCGCCGGCGCCTTGCGCGAGCCGTCGGTCTGGCCGCCCGTGTCGCCGACCCGCATCGAGCGCGCGGCCTGCTGCTTCTTCAGCGCCCACGGCAGGGCGGGGGGCGCCGCCTTCAGCGGCCCGTGGCCCACGTTGTAGGAGGGGCCCGCGCCGCTCGTGACCGGCGCGGGCCCCTGGGCGGGCGTCGGGGCGTGTCCCGGCCCGTGGCCCGTATGCGCGGTCGGCGCCTGGTGGGCGGCTTTGTGGCCTGTGTGCTCGCCTGAGGCGGAGGACCGGGACGCCGGCCCGGTGGCGCTCTGCTCGTCCTCGTAGCTCCGCTCCTGCACCGTCACCTTGACGGTGGCCGGCTTGTTGGCGATGCCGAACAGGTCACGGTACTTCTTGGCGACCCCGACCTTGGCGGTGTAGGTGCCGGCTGCCAGCATGACCGGTTCGGTGTAGGAACCCGCGTAGGTGTTGGCCGCCCAGCCCTTCTCGACGCCCCATACCGAACCGAGGGTGAACGGGTTGGTGGGGCAGCTCTCCGGATACTTCGAGGTGGCGGGCGCGTCGGGTCGCACCCGGCCGCTGGCGTTGTTCGGGCAGAAGTCCTCGCTACGGCTGAGGACCTTCTTGCCCGCCTTGTCCGTGACCGTGATCTCCGCGAAGTCCCGCAGTCCGGAGAAGTCCTTCACTGTGCCTTTGGGCAGCACCTTGGCCTTGGCCTTGCCGCCCTCGTACACGGTCTGGGTGATGGTCACCGGGTCCTTGTAGGACTTCCGGGTCACCTTCAGCTCCAGCGGCGTCCCCTCGGCGGTGAGGTAGGTGCCGAGGTCGAGGTAGACGCCCGGCTCCTCCTTCCAGGAGGTGAGCGTGATCGAAGTGGTCGCGGCGACAAGGCTCAGTTTGGGCCCTGCCGCTGCTTTCGCCGGCTCCGCAGTGGCGGCCACGAGCCCCGCCGTCACGGCCATGGCGGCGACCGCCGTGGTGCCGGCGAGCAGGGGACGCCGCGGCCGGGTGTTGTGCGTTCTGGTCATCGATCCCTCGTCCTTCGGATGCTGTGGAAAGGAAGCAGGCGGTCGGCGGCTCGGCTTGTCGGCCAGGCCGGGAAAGCCGCCGCGCAGGCAGAGTGACGGGCGCTTGTCGTGCCCGCGTTGTGAGAGGAACGGACCGGACGCCCGGTTGTCCGGAGGGTGGAAAACCATGGGGGGTTGGCCGGATCGTTGCATTGCAGACGAAATCAGGCCGAAGTTTCGGGTGCGGTTCACCCGGTGGTGAGCCCTTTGACCGGAACTGCCCGATGGTCCAGGTCGAGGCGGGCAGGTGCATGGCCGGCACTGTCACGTTGGCCGACCGGTGGGACGGTCCTCTGGTTGATCGGGCTGGGAGGGGTCGTTCGTGGGGGGGCTTGTCTCTGTCGTACAACGCGACGGTCTCCTATGGGACGGTGCGGCGGTGGTGCGGGAAGTTCGGGCAGCAGTACGCCGACGCGCTGCGCCGCCGGCAGCCCCGGCCTGGGGACACGTGGCATCCGGACGAGGTCTTCATCAAGACCAGCAGCGAGCAGCGGTACCGGTGGCGGGCCGTCGACCAGGACGGCAACGTGCTGGACATCCTGGTGCAGAACCGTCGGGACAGGGCCGCGGCCCGGCGCTTCTTCCGCCGCGTGCTGAGGACGACCCGCACGATGCCGAGGGTGAGCGTCACGGACAAGCTGCGCTCCCGCGGGGCGGCCCACCGCGAGGTGATGCCCTCGGTCGAGCATCGCTGTCACAAGGGCCTGAACAGCCGGGCCGAGAACTCCCAGCAGCCGACGAGGCGGCGTGAACGCGCGATGAAGGGCTTTCGCGGTGTCGGAGGAGCCCGGCGGTTCCTGTCCGCGTTCGGCGGCATCTCACCCCGCTTCCGGCCACGCAGCCACCGGATGACCGCCGCCCACTGCCGCACGGAGACGACCGTCCGCTTCGTGATCCGGGATCAGGTCACCGGCGCTGCCGCCGTGCCCACCACGGCCTGACTCGGACCTGCCACCCGGCCCCACCACACCCTGACATGCCATCAGCTGGTCACAGCCCCGCCCCCGTGACGACGCCGGTCGTGCGGCCGGCTCATACGTCACGGTCCGGTCCGGGCGGCCGGCCGCCGCCTCGCGCAGGTCTGCCGCCTCGGCTTCATCGGCCGTCAGGCTCCGGCGGAGCTGCGTGGCGATCCACTCGGCAGCGTATCGGCTCGGCAACGTATCGGCTCGGCAACGTATCGGCCATCACGCGACACGACACCGCCCCTCCCCCGTGTGCCCGCGGACGGATACCGTCCTCCCTCTGGCAGACGCGCGTAGATATCCGCCATGATCTGCGTGCACCACCTGCACAGCCGAAGGAAACCCGGCCCCCGGCAGGAAGGGTTCGCACATGAAGGCCGTGAAGGCTCTGAGATTCCCGAGGATCCGCTCGGTCCTGATCGCTCTCGCTCTGGTCATCGCCCCCGGCGCCGCCGTCATCGGCACGGCGGGCGAGGCGTCCGCCGCCACGAAGATCAGCCACGCCACCGCGACCTCGATGTTCCGCGAGGCGGGCATCACCTGGTCGTCCTCCGGCAACTGCTCGAACCGCAACACCCCGACATGCACGTCGTTCGAACAGCTCAACCTCGCCGGCGCCCAGGGCGCCCAGACCCTCAAGCGGGCCAGCGGCTGCGCGCTGAACATCACCGGCGGCACCGAGACGGGCCACGCCTTTGGGACGTACTCGCACTGGAACGGCTACAAGCTCGACTACAGCAAGTACACGTGCCTCGGGAACTACATCAAGAACAACTTCGCCTCCATCGGAGTGCGCGGCGACGGCGCCGGGCAGTGGCGTTCCGGTTCCGGCAACATCTACGCCGAAGAGGGCAACCACTGGGACGTCACGTACTACAACTGCGGCGGCTGCTGAGCCCTACCCCGCACACCCCGCGGCCACCGTTCGGCCCGTCGAGGGCGGGCCGAACGGTGGGCCCGGGCCACACCGGCCGTATGGCTCGTCCCCCGGCCGCCCGCGGCCCCTGCCGGTCGAGGCCGGGTCCCGGGACGGCTGCACCCGCAGCAGCTTCCGCCGCTGAAACGCCGGCGACGACCCCGCCGACGGCCGCAGCACCCGCGCCGAGGCCCTTCTCCTCGAAGCCGTCGGGGCTGCGCTTGCCGAAAACCTCCTTTGTGCAGATCACGCGGCATGTCCGTACTCGTGGATCGAGTTCACCGAGAAGCAGAAGCCGGCCCGCAAGCCGCTCGACAAGGCGATGAATCAGGTGAGCGAGGCCGTCGCCCGGCAGGAGGGGCGGGCCGTCCGGACGGCCCGCTCCGCGGCCCGGGGCGAGGTGAACAGGCTCATGGACGAGCCGACCCGGCAAGAGCAAAGGAAGCGGTGAAAGGACGAGCCGCGCCTCCTTTCAGGCGAAGCGCAGAAGCGGCTTCAGCCGAAGTAGCTGCCCCGTCCGGGGCCGTGCCGCACTGGCGTTGGCCCGCTGCGCATCTCCCCGTCGCTCGCCCGGTGCGCCGGCGCAAGCGGTGCCGGCAGCTGGTGGACCGCCAGGGCCCCGCGGCACGACTGCCGTTCTCCCGCGTCGGGGCCGGCAACGCTGCTGCGCCCCGCCCGGGACGGGGTCGGGATCGCGTTCGACGGTCGGGTCGCCCAGGGCGACAATGCCCGCAGCCTGCCCGTTGCCGACGGCCGGCGGGCGGCGCAGTGCCTTGCCACGCGTCAGCTGCACCGCACGGTCGACGTCGTCCTCAAAAGGGAGTACATGGCCTGGTCGTTGCGGGCGGTGGACGAGAAGGCCGGACGGTTTCGCCCGATGCCGTCCTGGGTCTGCTCAAAGGCGCGCGGCGGCCGAAGTGCCCGGCCCGCAGGGTCACGCCCGTCGGCGCGGGCGGCGTCCGCCGAACTTCTCCAGGTGCCGGGCCGCCACAACAGCGCCGGCGCCGCTGACCACAGCTGTCGCCTCGGGCGGCGGGCCGTCCCCGAAATCGGTCACGACAACGGCCCCTACAGCGCCGGAGTCGATGGTCACCAGCAGGGTGCGCGCTCCGCCGGGGTCGGGCAGGGTGATCTCCAGTGAGGTGTCCGGCTGGGACCTGGCCACGGCGGCGAACCAGACCGCGGCCGTGGCCAGGTCCCAGCCGCCGGGTGCCTCGACGGACACGGTGGTCTCCGCACCCCGCAGTGGCCGCCAGTCCTTGGGGCGGGCACCGCGCTCCCCGGCCGCACGCCACAGCGTGTCCAGGTCCGCCGCGTGCGTGGTGCGGCCGACCCGGTCGCTGAGCAGGTATCCCGCGGACAGCCAGGAGCGGACCCGCAGTCCGCACCCGCCGTCCAGGAGCCGGTCGGTGCTCGCCGCCCGGGCGGCGAGCACCGACCGGGTGGGCGGGGCCAGGATGTCCTCCCAGCGGGGTACGGAACGTCCCGCGCCGCAGGCTCCGCACATCGTGGCTCCCTCTCCTCTCAGTGCCTCACGGCATGACGTCGCCGCTGTTGGGGCCGAGAGTCTGCCCCACGTACAGGTTGCCGCCCGGATCACTGGCCAGCAGTACGGCGGTGGGGGCGACCTCCGCCGGGACGCCGAACCGGCCCAGGGGCAGTTCGGCCTGCTTGGCCTTCTTCCAGTCCGCGCTGATGCCGTCCACCAGCGGGGTGAACACCGGGCCGGGCGCGATCGCGTTGACCAGCACGCCGCTCGGGCCGACCTCCCTGGCCAGCGCCTTGGTCAGGCCGATGACGCCGGCCTTGGCGGCCGAGTAGTGGACCAGTCCCTCGCCGCCCTTGATGCCCAGCTGGCTGGCGATGTTGATGACCCGCCCGCTGCCGCGGGCGACCATGTGGGGAACCGTCCACCGGCAGCACAGGAAGACGCTGCGGAGGTCGATCGCGATCATCTGGTCCCAGGTCTCGACGTCCATGTCGATCAGGGGCACCTCGGTCAGGATCCCCGCGGAGTTGACCAGGATGTCGGGCACGCCCAGCGTGGACACGCAACTCTCCACCATCTGGCGGGTCTGCTGCGCGTCGGCCACATCGACGACGGCGGTGGCCACCTCCGTGCCCTGTGCCGTGTAGCGCTCGGCCAGGGCGGTGAGCCGGTCGGCGTCGCGGTCGGCCAGGAAGAGCCGCGCGCCCTGGGCCGCGTACGCGTCGGCGATCGCCGACCCGATGCCGCTCGCCGCGCCCGTCACCAGTGCGACCTGTTGTTGGAGAACTCCCATGCCGTTCGCCTTTCTCGCCGCGGCGCTGTCCGCTGCCGCCGCGTTCACTGCTCTCTGGTGTGCTGCCGGTCGGTCTTTCGCCGCTCAGGTTGCCTCCGCTGGGTCACTTTGGCCATCGGACCGTGAGGCCACCGTCCACGATCAGCTCCTGGCCGGTGATGTACGCGGCGTCGTCGCTGGTGAGGAAGCGGATCGCACGGGCCACCTCGTCGGCGTGGCCCACCCGGCCCGCCGGGATGCTCCGGCCGGCCCGCTCCAGCCCCGCCGGGCCCAGGGAGTTGGTTTCATCGAGCGACTGCGGGGTCTCGATGAGTCCGGGGATGACGGTGTTGACCCGGATGCCGCGCGGGGCGAGTTCGGTCGCGAGCGACCGGCACAGTCCCAGTACCCCGCTCTTGGCGGCGGCGTAGTGGGCGTGGTCGTCCCAGCCGTACACCCCGCCGGCGATGGAGGAGACCGCCACCATGGAGCCGGGGCCGGACATCACGGCGGCGGCGGAGCGGAAGGTGCGCAGCACGCCGGTCAGGTCGACCGAGAGCATGTCGTTCCAGGCGTCGTCGTCGAGCTGCGCCAGGGCGGCCCGGCGCAGTACACCGGCTCCGGCGACGGCGATGTCCAGCCGTCCGTACGCCTCGACGGCCGCCCGGGCGAGGGCGTCGACCTGCCCGCTGTCGCGGACGTCGACCGCGACCGGGGTGCAGCGGCCGCCGGCGGCCTCGACCAGCCGGACCGTCTCGTCGGCGCTGTGCGGGTCCTTGGGGTAGAAGCCGACGACGCTGTCGGCCCCGGCACGGGCGTACGCCACGGCCAGGGCGCGGCCGATGCCGCTCGCGCCGCCGGTGATGACGGCGACCTTGCCGGCCAGCCCGTCGTCGCGGGCCGGTGCGGTGGGTTCGTTGGAAGACATGTCCTGCCTTTCATGGGCTTCCCGGCGCGTGGCGGGGCACGGGGCACGGGGCATGCCACGCGCCGGGAGCAAGGGGGGAGGGACGGCTCAGTGCGCCGCGGCCGGGGGGACGAGCTCGTCGTCGGTGTCCTGGCCGACCTTGTGGGCGCCGAGCATCAGCACGCCGGAGATGAACATCCCCAGGGCGCCCGCGACGAACGCGGCGGTGGTGGCGTTCGCCCCGAGGCCGATGACGGCGCTGAGCAGTGCCGAGCCGACGATCGCGCCCATGGGGCCCATCACGTGGGCGGTGTTGGAGCCGATGCCCCGCACCCGGGCCGGGAACGACTCGCCCATGTAGAACACCATGGCGGAGTACGGGCCGAGGAGGAAGAAGAGCCCCAGCGCGTACATCGGGATGACGTACGCGGCGTTGTCCGGGCCGAAGAGCATCGCCGTCATCACGATGCCGCCGATGGTCCAGCCGACGATGATGGTCGTCCGCCGGCCGATCCGGTCACCGAGGTACCCGTGGAAGAGGTAGCCGAGGAAGCCGGCCATGTTGGCCAGGATCAGCACGACCAGTGCGCTGGAGAACGAGACGCCCTTGCCGTCGGTGAGGATGGTGGTGCCCAGCACCGAGAAGACCTGGATGCCCATCCAGTTGAACAGCCACGCTCCGGACAGGCACAGGGTGTGCCGGCGCAGGTCCGGGGCGAAGAGCTGGCGCAGGCCGGACTCGTTGTCCCGGCTGATGTCGAGGTCGTAGAGCTTTGCCAGCCGGGCCGCCTCGGCGTCGCGTCCGTCCTTGCGCAGTTCCCGTGTCCGCTTGAGGGCGACGAAGGAGGGCGACTCACGGAGCTTGGAGCCGGCGATGAGGATGACGATGACCGGGAAGGTGGCGAGGAGGAAGATCCAGCGCCAGCTCATGATCGGCAGCAGCACGGCGGCGAACGCCGCGGCCAGCAGGGCGCCGACCGGCCAGCCGCTCTGCACGAGGCTGAACATGAAGCCGCGGCGCCGGCTCTTGCCGTACATCTCGTTGAGGTAGACGCCGTTGACGACCTCCTCGGAGTAGCCGAGGCCGGAGATGGCCCGGGCTCCGATCAGCGAGCCGGCGCCGCCGACCAGCGCGGTGAGGCCGGAGGAGAGCGCCGCGCCCGCCGTGGTGACGATCAGGCTCGGCTTGCGGCCCCATCGGTCCAGCATCGGACCGACCAGCAGGGAGACGACGAAGGTGCCGACGGTCACGCCGGTGGCGATCGCCGTGGCCTGCCCGGTGCTCCAGCCGAACGTCTCGGAGATCTTCGGCAGCAGGGTGCCGAAGAGCACGAAGTCGTAGACGGAGAAGACCCAGGCCAGGAAACAGACCATGGTGGTGGTCGTGATGGTGCGCCGGCTGAGCGTCGGGGGGCCCTTGAGGAGGACCTCGTCCGAGGGTGCTCCGCTGCGCGGCCATTCGTTCTCGTGGGCTATGTCCCCTTGCTGGACGGTGGTCATCTGCTGTCACCCTTCTGGCGCGGGTTGCGGGCGGCGAAGTCGTCCGCGATCTGGTCGAAGGTCACCCAGCGGACGCCTTCGTGGGAGTTGATGTGATCGATCAGCCGCTCCAGCATCAGCAGCACCTGGGGGCGGCCGGCCACGTCGGGGTGGATGGTCATGGTGAAGGCCGCCTGGTCCATCTCCCGGTAGACCCAGTCGAACTGGTCGCGCCACATCTGCTCGATGTCACGGGGGCTGACGAAGCCGTGGCTGTTCGGGCTGGCCTTGATGAACATCATCGGAGGCAGGTCGTCGAGGTACCAGTTGGCCGGGATCTCGATCAGGTCCGTCTCCTGGCCGCGCACCAGGGGCTTCATCCAGGTCTCGGCGGGCGCGCTGTAGTCGATCTTCGTCCAGGTGTCGCCGACCCGGACGTAGTACGGCTCGAAGTCCCGGTGCATCAGCGAGTGGTCGTACTTGATGCCCCGCTCCAGCAGGAGTTCGTTGGTGACGGGGCTGAACTCCCACCAGGGCGCCACGTAGCCGGTCGGACGGCGGCCGGAGCGGGTCTCGATCAGCTCGATGCAGTGGTCCAGGACCGCGGCCTCCTGCTCACGGTTCATGGCGATCGGGTTCTCGTGGCTGTAGCCGTGCACGCCGATCTCGTGGCCGGCGGCGACGCAGGCGTCGAACTCCTTCGGGAAGGTCTCGACGGAGTGGCCGGGCCAGAAGAACGTCTGGGTCAGGCCGCGGCGTCGGAACAGCTCCAGCAGGCGGGGCACGCCGACTTCGCCCGCGAACAGGCCGCGGGAGATGTCGTCGGGCGAGTCCTCGCCTCCGTAGGAGCCGAGCCAGCCGCCGACTGCGTCGACGTCCACTCCGAAGCCGACGAGAATTTCCTTGGGCATCGACATCTCCTTTGATGACTGTGGTGAGGGCGGTGCAGGTGGTGAGGGCGGTGAGGGTGGGTCAGTAAGCCGGTGGGGGCGCGGGCGGGGGGCGGTCGGTGGTGATCAGGCTCCGGAGCCGGACAGCGGGTCGTCTCCGGCGAGCCAGGCGCGGACGAGTGCCTCCGGCGACCGGCCGGGGACAGCGCTCGCGACGGCCAGCAGCAGCCGGGCCTGCCAGGGGCTGAGGTCGCCGGCGAACACGGCGCCGACCCGTTGCAGTTCGGCGCCGCCGCCCGCGTAGAGGGGGGCGACGGGACCGGAGTGCACCCGTGAGCAGATGAGCACCGGGTGGCCCGCGGCCACCGCTTCGGCGACCGCCTCGACCAGCTCCGGCCCCGCGTTGCCCGCGCCGACCGCCTCCACCACGACTCCCGCGGCGCCGGCCGCCAGGCTGGAGCGGATGAACAGCCCGTCCGCACCGGGGTAGACCGGCACCACGTCCACCCGGGGCAGCCGGGGAAGGTCGAGATCGAGGGGGAACCGGGGACTGGGGCTCGGCCGCCACAGCGGTGTGACGAGCCGGTCCGTCACGCGCAGCGCCGGTCCGCGCCCGGGCACGGTGAAGGCATGCGCCGACATGGTGTCGCTCTTGCGGACCCCGCGGGCGGGGAACGCGAAGCCGTCGAAGACGAGCAGGGGGCCGTGCCCGCGGGCCGCGTCGGCGGCGGCCACGGCCAGGGCGTCGCCCAGGTTGGCCGGGCCGTCGGCGGCACGGTCGTCGAACGGGCGCTGCGCACCGGTCAGCACGATCGGCCGCGGGTCGCCGAACGCCAGATCGAACAGGAAGGCGGTCTCCTCCATCGTGTCGGTGCCGTGCGTCATCACCACCGCGTCGGCCCCCTCACGCAGGGCGCCACGCACCTCGCGGGCCAGCGCCAGCAGGTCCGCGGTGTCGAAGGCGTAGCTGCCCCGGGTGAGAACGTCCCGCGCGCTCACCTCGGCGTCTGCCGGCAGCGGACCGACCGACGCGAGCAGTTCCTTCGCGAGCACGGTCGCCCGGCGGCCCTCCGCCCCGGCCCGGCTTGCGATGGTGCCGCCGGTGGCCACGACCTGGATTCGGCGCATGAACCCTCTCTCCGCCTCTTCGCAAACGATTGCGGTGAGGCTACGCAAACGATTGCGCTTTGGTCAATGGTTGTGGGACACCCGCCTGGCCCAGGGCTCGGGAGTATGCGAGGCTCGGCAACGCAACGACGGTAAACAGCTGTCGAATTCGAGCAGAACCGGCCAGGACCCAACAGGACCCGAAGAGCCGAGCGGATTCGAGAAGAGGGGTAGCGGGAGTGGATCGCCAGGGAGCACGGGCGGGCGCCGGTGCACAGACCGGTCGCGCCCCGGTCACGCTCGCCCAGATAGCCCGGCAGGCGGGCGTCCACGTCTCCACGGTGTCACGGGCGCTGAGCCCGGACGACGACGTGCGGGACGGAGTGGCCGCCGAGACCGCCGCACTCATCCAGGGACTGGCCGAGGAACTCGGCTACCAGCGGGACCCGGCCGGAGCGGCGCTGCGCACCGGCCGCTCCCGGATGCTCGGCGTGCTCGTCCCGCGGCTGACCGACATCGTGCTGGCCACCATCTACGAAGGCATCGACGCCGCCGCGTCGGCCGCCGGCTACCACACCGTGGTCGCCAACACCGGCGACGACCCCGAGATGCAACAGCGCCGGGCGCACGCACTGCTCGCCCGGCGCGTCGACGGCCTGGTGCTCGGCGACGCCCGCTCCGACTGCGGCCTCGTGGCCGAACTGGCCCGCCGGCGCATCCCCCTGGTGCTGGTGTCACGCAGACTGCCCGGCCGGGTGTCGGTGACCACCGACGACGCCCTCGGCGGACGGCTGGCCGGGGAGCATCTGCTGGGCCTGGGCCACCGGCGGGTCGCGGTGGTGGCCGGCGAACCCTACGCCAGCACCGGCGTGGAACGCACCCAGGGCTTCCTGGACGCCTTCGCCCAGGCAGGCCTCCCCGTACCGAAGAGCCATGTCATCGGCTCCGCCTTCGACGTGCCGGGCGGCCGTGCGGCGACCGACCACCTGCTGGGCCTGCGTCCGCGTCCCACGGCCGTCTTCGCGGTCAACGACTTCGCGGCGATCGGCGCGATGGCAGCCGTCCGGGACGCCGGCCTCACCGTCGGCCAGGACGTGGCGGTCGTCGGCTACAACGACGTCCCGCTCGCGGCAGCCCTCCCGGTACCACTGACCTCGATACGCTCCCCGATGTACCGGATGGGCGAAACCGCCGCCACGACCCTGGTGAACATGCTGAACGGCAAACCGGGCCGCTCCCGCCGCCTGCGCCCCGCCCTGATGGCCCGCGCCTCGACCCTCGGCGACCCACCACCCCACCCAAACCACTGAACCGACCCGACCCGCCGAAACCACCCGACCGACCCGCCCGCCGAAACCACCGGACGACCCCACACCCACCACACCACCAAAACGAACCGGACACCCACCCCCACACAAACGACCCCCCACCCTGGGGCACCAGGAGTTACGGGTGTCTCGTGAGACATGCTGACGCGGGGAGGGGGCCTCGGGGTGTCAGCCGGGTCTGTCGGTGGCTGTGGCTCGTTCCCGGGCGAGTTGGTCTCGTTCGTCGGCGGTGAGGCCGCCCCAGATGCCGTCTCGGTAGTCGTTGCGGATGGCGCAGGCGGCACAGGCTCCACGGACTGGGCACTGGGCGTAAAGGGCTTTGGCCTTGGCGGCGTCTTCCTCGTGCGGGGTGGCGCGGCTGCTGCCGACGAACAGGTGTGGTCTCTCGCGGCACGGGATCTCGGGCCACAGGCCGGGAACGGCGTCGAGGAAGTGCGGGAGGGGGCTCACCGTTCCTCAGTAGCTCGACGCGGACGTGTCCGGACGGTGCCTGTGCTGGTCACGGCGGGTGTGCTGCCGATGTCCAGGATGGGTGCCCGCCCGTGTCCGGACGCGGGCGTGTCCGTGTCCGTGTCCGGATGGGAAACGGTGGCTTCGATCACTTCTTTCGGTTCTGGCTCAACTTCTGTGATGTCTCCGGTCACGCCGGGTTCAGGGCGATGCCGTGCCTGGCGTCTCGCAGGTCAGGCAGGTGGAGCGGGTTGCTGGAGGAGGCACTCCTTCTCCGCACCACAGAAGTTGAGCCAGAACCGAGTTTCGACAGCAGTTGTTCACTGTCATGGGAGGCAGCCGGATCGGCCCTGGGGCGATGTCCATGAGGACTGAAGACACCGGATGGTCCGGCCTTCTTGAGACCGCCGTGATCCACCCATGGCTCCCGAGTCACGGCCCTTCCGCCAGCCGCTGGGCTGTCCGCCAGCGGGGGGCGTCGTCATCAGGGATGTCCGGAGAAGCGAAGTAGAACGGCACACCAAGGTGGCTGGCGAGCGCTTGGCCGGCCTTGGCTGCGGCACCGCCAGGGGGAGCACCGTCCGGGCGGTGGTAGACGGTCGCCAGGTGGCCCTCCCCGTCCGGGGCGTCTAAAACCGCGACCAGGAGCACGAACCAGTCGTGCACGGTATCGCCGTCCCACAGCGCTTCCACCGCTGCCACACAACCCGGGAGAACCGCGGCGCGGGCTGCAAGTGAGGAAAGGTCGAGCGGATCTGGCGGCGTGCGCTGCACTCGGTCGCCGAGGGCCTCGTATCGCGCGTGGACCACCCGCTCGGCCTCGTACAGGCCCACCCCCAACGGACGCAGCGCCTCCCACATGGACCTGACCGCCGACAGCCGACGATCGCGCAGCACGTCGGCATCGACCTCTCGGCAGGTCCGTTCCTCCAGATAGGCCCACCAGCCGCTCACCGGGCCACCAACCGGGATTTCAGGGCGTGTCATAGGCCCGAACGTACGTCAGGACACGACGCGCCCCCAGCCGCTCCTGGCAGTGCCTGCCTCGTTGGGGCTCCGCGCCGTCGGGCACGAGCTCAAGCGGACGGCGTGACCGGGGACCGCAGGCCGAGCCACTGCTCGGCGTCCCATGCCTGGAACCGCTCTGCCTCGGTGAACCCCAGCTTTGCGGCGAGGCGCATCGAGCCGACGTTGGCGGTCTGGGTGGTGAGCACCACCGGCTCGCCGGGAAGGACGGCGGCGAACCAGTCGAGTGCCGCCACGCACGCCTCGGAGGCGTACCCGAATCCCCACACCCGCGGCAGGAACAGGTAGCCGAGATCGACCTTCCCCGCGGCAGCCGGGCGACGGTGCTCCGTTGCTCTCCTGAGCAGGATCTGGCCGATCATCGACCCGTCGAGATCGACGACGAAACTCCCGGGCCACCGCTCGGGCGCCCCGGGCATCTCGCGCTCAAGCTCGTCTCGCGGCCGGGGGCCGCCGAGGTAGGTGTGCACCTCTGGCGACGCCAGCAGCTCGATGAACGCCGCACGGTCCCGGGCCTCGGGCTCACGGAGCACGAGCCGCTCGGTCCTGATCGGGGCAGGTGGCCAGGCGACGGGTCCAAGTTCAGTCATGCCGACCAACCAATCAGCAGGCTCGGCAGCGATCAAGGTGACCGATCAGCCCAACGGCCCGGGCCCCACACTCACCAACGGCGCCGTGCAGGCCCGATCCGGTCCATCCGCCACCGAAGGGCTCACCCACCTGAACCACGAGACAGCGTGAACAGCTGCTGATCCACAGTTTTTGACTGTTGCTCCCGTTCTCACCCTGGGACCACACAACGGCGGATGCCCTTTCCTGACTGCATGACCACAGCTATGTGCGACATTCGCCAAGCGACTACAAGGCGTCCAGCACCCGCCGCACCACTGTGCAGGAGTCTGCGTGCGGATTGGCGGCCACTGACCGGAACCAGCGCTGTCCGTCAATATCCGCCGTGCTGACCCAGGCTGCGTCCAATCGGCCGTGTACTGCTTCGGTGTTACGGTCAGTCGGCCGCCAGTTGACGACTCCGGTGCGCGGAGGCCGCCACAGGGTGAGGCGGGGTTCGGCGGTGACCAAATCCGCGAGGGAGTCCGCGGTGGTCAGACAGGCGTCGATGCGTTCGGTGATCCCCCGGGTGCCCCAGGCGAGCAGTGTGACGGCGAGGGGAAGAACCGAGGCTCCTCTGGAACCCAGCAGTCCGACGTTCGGCGCAGCCAGGTACCCCCCGCCGAAACTGAGCACTCGCTGCGCTTCGGCGGCTCTGGCGAAGAGCACCATGGCGCTGCCCTTGGGCTGAAAGAACCACTTGTGCAGTGAGATGCCGACCGAGTCGGCCAGGTCCATCCCTTCCAGCACCTCGGCACGCGAGGAGAAACGCAGTGCCCCGGCCCATGCAGCGTCCACGTGACGCCAGGCCGCGCCCCGGCCGGCGGTCAGCGCGTCCACTGCGCCGGTGGCGACCGTCCCGGCGGTCAGCACCAGCACGCTGCGCGACAGATCGCCGGGGAGCAAGTCCTCGCGCAGGCTCTGCCGATCGTCGACGGGCACCTGGAGATAATCCATGCCCAGGATATGGGCGGCTTTGGCAACGCTCAGATGCGCGGCCGAGGAGGCAATCACTTGTGTTGCGTCCGTGAGCTCCCTGGCCGCCCAAAGCGCGGTGAGGTTGGCGATGGTGGAGCCCGGGACGAAGTGGCCCCCGTCCATGCCGTATGCGGAGGCCATCCACCGCATCACCCGCTCCTCCAGCGCACGCGCTGCGGGGGCGGTGTCCGGGTGCAGGAGATTCTGGTTGGTCGCCGCCGCCCACATCACGGCTGCCCAGGCGTGCCACGGCGTGGGAGGGTCCATGTGTGCGAAGAAGCCCGGGTGGTCGAGGCGGCTGGCCTTCTCGAACGCCGTGGCCGACAGCGCGTCGAGCGCGGCGTGGCCGCCGATGCCGTCCCGGGGCAGTTCATCCGGCAGGTCAGCTGTTGTGTCCGGGGAAGCGTGCGGTACCCCCGGATTCCGCAGCTCGTGCAGCAGTCTGTGCACTGCATGGGTCAGTCCCGATTCGTCCGGGAGGAAATCGCTGTCGAAGTTCATGGTCACCCTGCTCCCTTTCCTGGTGGAGTCGGTCGGTCCGGCCCGCTCCGCGCCCTTGGGTGCGGGCCGGCCTGTTTCAGGAACCGTCCCGCGGGACAGGCTCGGGCATGACCTCGACCACTTCGACCGATCCACCCGAGCGGTCGCCGTGTCGATGCCGAGTACCAGCGCGACCGCATGGGTCCCCTGGACGATCATCGATCCCGGACGGCCACTGACTTCGATCGACGACAGAATCGGCTGGACAGACAGCCTGTCGCACATGGCGAGCAGCTCTCTCGTGACGCGCGCCGCGCCATGAGCGGACGGACCGGTGGACGGGCTGGCGTGGTCGGGTAGTAGTACCACGTCGGACGTAAGGAGGTCCTGAAGCTCGCTTTCGTCACCGAAGGTCAGGGGTGTGGGTACTCGCTCCGTGAGCAGTCGCTGCACTTTACAGTCGATGCCGAACGCGGGCCGGTGGGTGCGCACGCGCTGCCGCGTACGCGTTGTCACGGCCCCTGCCTCCCTCTCGGAGCACCTGAGCACGCGGGAAAGATCCTTGGTAGACAGATTCAAGAGGCACGCCCCGACGAAGGCGATGCGCTCCTGCTCTGTCAGATCGCTCCAGTGCGCTGCGCAGGTGTCCACAGTCGTCATGAACGGCGCTTCGTGCGCCATCGGGAGCATCCCCGCGGGCGCGGGGAGCATCCTGACGAGAAGAAGCGCTTGATGTCGTCGACGCACCGGTTCAGCAAGGACTTCTCTTTGATGCGGTCCCGCAGCACGCGGCGGGTGCGGGACCGGCGTCCACCTCTGCGTGAGCGGCGCCCATCGCCCCCTCACAAGTCCAGGAGATCCTCGTAGAATCCGCCGAAGCCGCCACGTCGATCGATCAGGTGGATCTCCAGGATCCAGTGGCAGACCCGGCCCGAGCGGTCCCGTCGGCGCAGCGGCAGGTCGTTGCCGGGCGTGATGTACGAGTGGACAAGCTCGTCCTTGATGCGCTCGTGCGGGAATTCCCCCACCAGGTGCCCGGCATGCCAGCCGCCCAGCTCCCACCCGGAATCCCGGGCCAGACGCTCGATCTCCGCGTACAGACGCGCTGCCGTCAGCTCCGGGCGGCTGTCAAAGAAGCGCTTGCCCTCGGCGAACAGACCGGGAAGGGCATCGCGGAGTCGCAACCGGGTGACGTCGTCGCCGAGCACGTATGTGCGTCCGAAGTCGGCTTCCCACTGGTCGAAGATCGGCCCGAAGTCCACGAAGGCAATGTCGTCGGCACCGATCACTCGGTCGGGCGGATTGTCCTCGTACGGCCTGAGGGTGTTCGGCCCACACCGCACGATCCGCTTGTGCCAGTACCGCGTAGTGCCGAACAGATCGTGCGCCAGGTCCCGGACCTCGTCGCTGGCGGTGCGCTCCCGTTTGCCAGGCGTGATCAGCCCTCGGGCGCTCACCTCGGTGAACAGTTCGACGGCCTGCGCCCGGGCTTCCAGCAGTCGTGCCGCACGGACGGACTCATCGAGCATGGGTGTCCTCACAGGTTTCGGCTAGAACGACGGATCGGGGAACAGCACGCGCTCCAGGTCGGCGGCCGGCGGTCGGCCGACCCGGGCGGCGAGGTCGGTCCGGGAGCCTGTCTCCCCCGCGAGGATTCCACCGAGCAGGGCTCCCGTGTCCCGGCGCAAAAAGACTTTGGCGTAGCGGGAGACGTTTTCTCGGAAGGTCATCTCAACGGCACTGCCGTCCTCATCCGACGTGCTTCCGAACGTCGCCACATGCACGCCGAGCAGTTTCAGCTCGGTGGAAGTGTCCATGGCGTCGAGCGGCTCGCTGGGACGGCCTGTCAGCTGACGGGCGACGCTCTGCGCCATCCGGTATCCCGGCGCGACCAAGCCATGGCAGCGTCCCAGCACGGCCGCGCACTCTCCGACGGCCCAGACGCGGTCGTCCGAGGTCCGGCAGAGGGCGTCCGTGAGGTATCCGCCACGGTCACCGAGCCGCAGAGCCGGAGCGACCGGCAGGTCGTCCCGAGGGCGCACCCCGGCGGCGAAGACGACCAGGTCGGTATCGAGCACGGTGCCATCGCCGAGGGTGACGGACCGCACCGTGCCGTGCGACCCGGCGTTCACTGCCGTGACCGTGGTATCGCAGTGCAGTTGCAGGCCCAGGCGATTGGCCCCGTGCTGCAGGACGTGTGCCGCCTCCGCGTCGAGCTGGGTCGGCATCAGATGGGGCGCGGCCTCCACGAGATGGGGTCGCATGCCCAACAACTGCAGTCCCTGCGCCGCCTCCAGCCCCAGCAGGCCGCCGCCGACGACGACCGCAGGCCGTCCCGGCCGGACCGCGGCACGCAACGCATCGGTGTCCTCCAGCGTCCGCTGGACGAAACAGTCGTCGAGTTCCCGGCCGGGCACAGGCGGGACGAACGGACGCGAACCGGTGGCCAGCACCAATGCGTCGTACGGGAGCACGTTGCCGTCGGCCGTCCGTACCGTGCGCGCCCGCCGATCGACATGGACCGCCGGCGTTCCGGAGCGCACTTCGATCCGTGGATCCGCCAGGAACTCGAATGCGACGAGGCTGAGCTCTGCCCGGCTGCGCCCTCCGAGGTAGGCGGACAGCCGCACACGGTCGTAGGCCGGCTCCCGTTCCTCACCCAGCACGACTACGCGCCACCGGCGATCCCGGTCCAGCTCGCGGAGTGTGTCCACGAGCCGATGACCGACCATCCCGTGCCCGATCACGACCAGGGTGGCTGTCATGGTGTCGGCTCCAGTTCCCGTCCGGAGACATCTGTCCAGCCCGCGCAGAGCGTTTCCACCCGCTCGGTGCAACTGCCGCAGCCTGTGGTGGCACGGGTGGCCCGAACCAGAGCGGGAACTGTCCGAGCGCCGAGTTCCCAGGCGCCGGCGAGCTGTCGCTGGGAGACGTGGTTGCATAGACACACCATGGAGTCCGTCCGATCGTCGTCCTCGGCTGGGGGGAAGTGCGACCGGATGCCGAGAAGGAGGCTCAGCCGGTCGGAGGGGACGGGCAGGCCGCGCCGGTGTAGATGGCTGACAGTGGCGATCGCATCTGGCAGGCCGAGCAGCACGGCGGCGGCGATCCGGTCACCGTCCAGCGCCAGCCGCGCGTAGCGCCGGCCCACCGGGTCGAACAGGCCGACGGTCCGGATGCCGCTCCGCCGGAAGGCGGCGAGTGGCCCGACACACGCCACGTCCACGGCATGAGTGCGCAGGCGCAAAACAGCGGGAGTGGGCCGGTGCGTCACCTCACGGCCCGTCAGCACCGCGGCCAGGGTGTCGGCCTGCGCGAGCGCGGACTCATGGCCCGCCACGGTGCGTCCCGCGTGCTCGGCACAGTCCCCGATGGCGTAGACGCGGCTGTCACTGCTGCGCAGTGCGTCGTCTACGACGATCCCGTGGTGCACCCTGATACCGGCCGCGCGGGCGAGCCGGACCTCGGGTTCCACGCCGGTGCACAGCACCAGGCTGTCGGCCGCCGCCTCGGTGCCGTCGTCGAGCAGCAGGCGGCCCGGCTCGCGGCGTACGGCCCTGCGCCCGCCAAGGACATCGACCCCGGCCTCCCTCAGTCGTGCGGTCAGCAGTGCCGCGCCGGTGCCGCCGAGCCGTTCGTGCAGTGGGTGGGGGCCGGAGCAGACCAGGGTGGTCACGGTGCCCCGCAGGGCCAGCGCGCTCGCCGTCTCCACGCCGAGCGGTCCGCCTCCGAGTACCGTCACGGCTGTGCCCTGTATGCGGTCGCAGTCGGTGACCTCGCGCAGCGTGGTGACGCCCGGTGCGAGCCGCCCGGTCCGGTCGCTCGCCCCGGGGAGCGGGGGTATCACCGGGCGGGCGCCGCAGGCGAGTACGAGGACGTCGTAGGGGTGTGCGGTGACGGTGTCACCTTGCCGGGCGTGCACCACGCGGCGGGCGGTGTCGACGGCGGTCGCGACGGCTCCGGTCAGTACACGGGCGCCGGGCTCGGGTTCCGGGCAGAGCATGTCGGCCTCGAGCCGGCCCTGCAGCACGGTGGTCAGTAACGGACGGTGCTGGACAGGGCGGTACTCCGCGGAGAGCACGGTCACGGTTCCGTCGTGCCCGTGGCGCCGCAACCCGCGCAGCAGTCGGTGAGTGGCAGGACCATGGCCGAGGACGAGGATGTGGCTCACGGCGTCACTCCGGGAGGGGGGCGAGCCGGACGGCGCTGACCTTGAATTCGGGCATGCCGCTACGGGGGTCCAGAGCAGGGTTGGTGAAGAGATTGGCCCGGCCGTCCCCGCCGAAGTGAAAGGGGACGAACACGGTGTCCGGTCGCAGCGTGGGATCGAGCCGGACCCGGGCGGTCATGCCGCCTCGGGCCGAGGTCACCCGTGCCAGGGCTCCGTCGGCCAGGCCGTGACGGGCCGCTGTGTCCGGGTGGACCTCCACGAATGCTTCGGAGGCAACCGCAGCGAGTTCGGTCACGCGACGGGTCTGCGCACCTGACTGGTAGTGGGCGAGGATCCGGCCGGTGGTGGCGTGCACGGGGTACTCCGCGTCGGTGTCCTCGGCCGGTCCGTCGTGCTCGACGTCGGCGAAACGCGCGCGTCCGTCGGGGTGGGCGAATGTGTCGAGGAACAGGCGGGGGGTGCCCGGGTGAGGGGTGTCGGTGTCCGGGCACGGCCAGTACAGAGCCTCGCCCGCGTCCAGCCGGTCGTAGGTGATGCCTGAGTAGTCCGCACGTCCGCCCCTGGAAGCGGCGCGCAGTTCCTCGAAGACCTCACGGGGCTCCGTCGGATAGTGTTCGGCCGGTTCACCGAGCCGTACGGCGATGCCGTGCAGGATCTCCAGGTCGCTGCGGACCAGCGGCGGGGGACTGAGCAGGGCACGCCGTCGCAGGACCCGGCCCTCCAGACTGGTCAGGGTGCCCTCCTCCTCCGCCCACTGGGTGACCGGCAGAACGACATCGGCTGCCCGCGCCGTCTCCGAGGGGACGAAGTCGGCCACGACCAGCAGGTCCAGTGAGGCGAGACGCGCCGCGATCCGCGCCGCGTGCGGGGCGGAGACCACCGGGTTGGAGCCCAGGACGAGCAGCGCGCGGGGCCCCTGATCCTCACCGAGTGCGTCGAGCAGTTCGTACGCCCGCAGTCCGGGGCCGGGCAGCCGGTCGGGTGGCACCCCCCAGACACCGGCGACGTGGGCGCGGTCCGCGGGGTCGGTCAGCAAACGATAACCGGGCAGTTGGTCGGTCTTCTGTCCGTGCTCGCGTCCGCCCTGGCCGTTGCCCTGGCCGGTGAGACAGCCGTAGCCGCCGCCCGGAGTGCCCGGCAGGCCGAGGGCCAGCGCGAGGTTGATGAATGCCGCCGCAGTCGCCGTGCCCTGCCGGTGTTGCTCGACACCGCGGCCGGTCAGGATGTAGCTGTCGCGGCTTTCGGCGAGCAGACGGACGGCCGTGCGCTGGGCGTGCGTGGAGATGCCGGTGACGGCCTCGGTACGCTCGGGCCACCACGCGGCGGCGCGAGCCGCTATCGTCTCGAACCCGCGGGTGCGTTGGTCGACGTACGTCTTGTCGACCCACCCGTCGGTGATGGCCAGGTGCAGCAGTCCCAGCGCGAGGGCCAGGTCGGTGCCGGGCGCGGGCTGCAGGTGCAGTGCGGCACGGCGGGCGGTGGCGCTGTGGCGCGGGTCCACGACGACCAGCCGGGCCTTGTCGAGATGTTGCATCAGGGGAGGCATGGTCTCGGCGACGTTGGCCCCGGCCAGCAGCACGGTCTGCGCCCGCGCGAGGTCGGTGACGGGGAAGGGCAGGCCCCGGTCCACGCCGAAGGCGTCGTTGCCGGCCGCAGCTGCGGACGACATGCAGAAGCGGCCGTTGTAGTCGATGTTGCTCGTGCCCAAGGCCAACCGGGCGAACTTGCCGAGCAGGTAGGCCTTCTCGTTGGTCAGGCCGCCCCCGCCGAAGACGGCCAACGCGTCCGGGCCGTACCGGGCCCGGACGCGGTCCAGGCCATCGGCGACGGTGTCCAGAGCGCTGCCCCATGAAGCGGTCAGGAGCCTGCCGTCACGGCCCCGCACGAGAGGAGTCGTCAGCCGGTCGGGGGCGGTGAGGACCTCTTGCGCGGTCCAGCCCTTTTGGCAGAGCCGACCGCGGTTGACCGGGAAATCGGCGGGCTCGACCGTCACGGCCTCGGCACGACGGCCGGTGATCCGAGTGCCGCACTGCAAAGCGCAGTACGGGCAGTGTGTCCGCGTCACGGCAAGGGCGTCAGGCACGGCTGGCCTCCCGTATCCCGTCCGGCGCGGTCGAGGCCCGGGGCGCCTCCTGGCGGAGGTAGACGGACCGGATGATCAGGACGCACACGCTGTAGTAGGCGAGGAAGGACAGGAAGGCGGGTGTTCCGGAGCCGGAACCGTCCGCGTAGGAGACAGTGAAGGCGACGTTGATGGCCGCGCCACCCAGGGCTCCCACGGCGCCGGCGATGGCGATGGCCGCGCCGGACAGCCGGCGGGCCCGCGCGAAGGCCTGGGCGGCGTCGGCGCCACCGGTCACCGCGACCTCTGCGCGCCGGGCGAAGACGCCGGGAATCATCTTGTAGGTGGAGCCGTTGCCCAGGCCGCTGAGGACGAAGAGCGCGGTGAATCCGCCGACGAACAGCCCGAAGGAACCGGTGAGGGAGGCGACGACGAGCAGCGTGGTTCCGGTGGCCATGCCGAGGAAGTTCCAGAGGGTCACGCGTGCCCCGCCCAGCCGGTCGGCCAGCCGGCCGCCCAGTGGCCGGGAGAGGGAACCGAGGAGCGGGCCGAGGAAGGTGTACCCCATCGCCTGCACGGGTGAGGTGCCGAACTCGTACTGAAGCACCAGTCCGAAGGCGAAGCCGAACCCGATGAATGAACCGAAGGTGCCGATGTAGAGCAGGGAAATCCACCAGGTGTCTGGGCACCGAGCGGCCTCGCGCTGAACCTTGGGGGCCGTGCGGACGGCGTCCACGTTGTCCATCAACCGTGCTGCCAGGACTGCGACCACGATGATGAGCGGCAGGTAGGCGGCCGCGACGTACTCCGGATGGTCACGCCCGGTGGTGTGGATCACCGCGAGGCCGATCAGCTGTACTGCCGCGACCCCGAGGTTGCCGCCTCCGGCGTTGAGTCCCAGGGCCCAGCCCTGGTGCCGTTGCGGGAAGAAGGCGGTGATGTTCGTCATGGACGAGGCGAAAGTGCCGCCGCCCACCCCGCTGAGGGCGCCGATGAGCAGGAACACCCACAGCGGTGTGCCGGGTTGTCGCACAAAGTACAGGGCGAGCGCGGCGGGGACGAGCAGGATCAGCGTGGCGAACACGGTCCAGTCGCGCCCGCCGAAACGGGTGACCGCGTAGCTGTAGGGCAGCCTCAACAGGGCTCCGGCGATCGTGGGAGTGGCCACCAGCAGGAACTTCTCGCCGGGCGCGAACGCCAGCCCGGTTTCGGGGGTCATGAAGAGCACGAGGACGGACCACAGGGTCCACACCGAGAAGCCGATGTGTTCACTGAGGACGGACAGGACGAGATTGCGGTGGGCCACGCGACGGCCGCCCTGGTGCCAGGCGTCCTCGTCCTCGGGGTCCCAGCCGGTGAGCCATGTGCGCTTCGAGTTCTTCTCAGCCATGGTGTGAGTACTCCGGACCGCGCCTATGAGTCCGGCGCGGACATGGGGCTGCGGGGGGGGGGCGGGACGACGGTGTCCGAGCGCGGGCAACGGTGGTTCGGTTGTCGCTGGGCGGTGCGGTCAGACGCGCGCGACCAGGGCCTTGCGGAACTGCTCGATGACGCCGTCCAGCAGGCCCGCGCTCTCGGGCCGGATGTCCAGGCCGTCGTCGAGCCGGGTCAGGTGCGTGTCGAGCAGGAAGAAGCTCTGTACGACGTGCCGGGCGTCGAGCGAGTGCGCCACTGGGCGCAGTGCGTAGTCCAGTACCAGCACGTGTGCGGTGCTGCCGCCGGTGGCCAGCGGCAGGACGACCTTGTGCGCGAAGCCGTGCTGGGGCAGCAGATCGAGGAACATCTTCAGCAGTCCGGAGAAGCTCGCCTTGTAGGTCGGCGTGGCCAGCACGATGCCGTCGGCCAGGGCGACCTGCTCCAGGGCCTCGGCGATCCGTGGGTCCGCGATGTCTGCCCTGAGTAGCGGTTCCGCCGGGAGGTCGCGCACTTTCAGATGCCCGGCGTGCCATTCGTCCTCGGCCAGCCGCCGTGCTACGTAGTCACCGACGAGTTCGGTCCGGGAGGTCGGGGAGGGGCTCCCCGAGATCACCAGCACGTGAGACATGGTCACTCCCATGGAGGGGCGGGTTGACATCGTCTGCGGTCCGGGAGGGGCCCCGTACGGGGCCCCTCCCGCCGCGGTTCAGGACGGCCAGCCGAAAGCGCTGACGGTGTCACGGGCGCGCTGCGGCTCGGGGTCGTTGAAGACGAAGCAGCGCGTGTTGGAGACGTTGCCGCCGGCCGCCTGCGCCGTGGAGAAGATCAGCACCGGCTTCGGGGCGCCGTCCCGGGTGAGGAAGTTCGCCCGGAAGTTGATGATCGGCGAGTCCTCGTCCCAGCGGGAGAGGAAGTCGTCCAGCAGGCCCTGGTCTTCGTAGATCTTGCGGATGTGGTGGCCGACGTACTCCGCCGGCTGTCCGCTGTACTCGACCAGGGCGACGTCGGCCGGGTTGGCGTGCATGACCTGGCCGTTGACGCCGATCAGGTGGATGGCCACCGGCGCGACCTCGTAGAACTCGCGCAGCACCGACTCGTGTTCCTTGGTCGGGGCCAGGACGGGGTTGCTCCGTTCGTCGACCGTGCGGATCCAGGCGGCAGCGTCGGAGGTGGGGTCCTCGTCGCTGGTGCTGGGGATCGGCAGCCGCTCGCCGAGTTCCGGCCGGCTGACCCAGTGGATCCTGGTGTCGTCACCTGCGCCGGCGACTACGGCGTTCACCGCGGAGGCACGCTCCTGCGTGCTGTCGGCGCTGAGGTAGGTGACTCGGACGTTCTCGATGCGGCCGTTCTCGTCCAGGTCTGCCAGCAGCTCCGGAAGCACGTCCCTGCCCGCGGCCCTGATCCGGCCGCCGAGGTGGTCGGCTTCCCCGTGCATGAGGACGGACTGCGCCTTGTTGTGCAGCAGGACGGCACCGGAGCGGTCGGTGATCGTGATGCCTACGGAGCTGTTACCGACCACGTCGATCAGCTGCTCGATGGTGGGTGCGTTGGGGTGCTCGACTGTCATGTCCGACTCCTTCATAGGGGTGGCGAGGCGGGTAGGGGGTCGCAGCGGCCGTCCACCAGGTCGGTGAGGACTGTGGCGACGGCAGCCCGGCTGGAGAGGTAGTAGTCGTGTCCGCCGGGAAAGGTGAACGTTCCGAGGAGCGGGCCGGTGGTGAAGGAGGCCCATGGGGCCATGTCGGCGGACCGGGCGAAGGGATCGTCCGTTCCGCAGAACAGCGCGATCGGTGCGTGGACCGGCCGGTGAGTGACGCGGTGTTCCCGGCGCATCCGCACGTCCCGTGCCAGCCATGTACCGTCCGGGTCGTTCTCCTGGCCGGTGGTGTGCTGCAGTGCCGCGAACGCCGCGGCCACGGCGGTGCGCGGGGTGTGGCCGGGCTCCCGAGCGCCGGAGACGGACAAGCTGCGAACGGCGTACCGGGGGTGGGCCTCGAGCCGGATGACCAGTTCGTAGGCGGACAGCGCGCCGAGGCTGTGTCCGAAGAGGTGCAGTCGCCGTCCGTGCGGCAGCAGTGCGGTGATGTCGTCCAGCCAGCGATCGACGGCGGCCGTCACGGATCCGGGTTCCTCCTGGCCGGCCAGTCGGCCGCGTCCGGGCATTTCGCAGTGAAGGGCGGGCAAGGTGTCCGGCAGGTACTCCCCCATCGAGAGGTAAGGCGACTCGACACTTCCCGCGGGCGGAAGAAACAGCACGGCATCGGTCGTTCCCTGAAGGCTGCCCTGTATCACGACGGCCCGTTCTTCCACTAGGTCACCTCCTCGCATCGCGGTATGACTGTTCTCGCCTATACGGAGAGAAAGTTTTTTTCGATGTCCTTGAGCGTGCGGAAGGAGTCGAGGTCGACGGCCGCGAACTCCATCATTTCGCCGCGTAGCTCTTCGATGTGCAGGACGAGTTCCACGAATTGCAGAGAATCTACGATCCGTGACTCGATGATGTCGGTCTCCGAATCCACGTCGTCCTCGGTGAGTTCGGGATTGCGGTGGAGGATCCAGGCACGTACGTCCCGCCAGGTGGCCGCCATCACAGACTCTCCGAGCCGACCGTTTGCGTGACGAAGGCGTTGAACGCCGCGACCCGGTCGGCCACCTCCGAGATGAGTGCCAGGTCCGAGGGACTGATCGGGCCACGCCGGTGCCCCTCGCCGCGCAGCGCGATCAGATGGCCCCCGTACACCCCCCGGTAGGTCATGGGCAGGGCCACAGCCGACTCCGCCTGCCACTGGTGCAGCCGCGTCAGATGCCCCGGGTCGGTCTGCTTCACCAGGCCTTCGTGCGCGCTGATCACGATCTTCTCGGTGCCGTTCACGGAGAGAAGGCACCGTACCCCCTCCAGTGCCGTGGAGTACCCGGTCGGTGACTGGACGACGAGCTGGGAGTGGGTGGCCAGGGCCCCCAGGGAGATGGCGGAGGCGAAGAACGGGACGCAGGCCTTGGCCACCGCCGGCACGACCTCCTTGAGCTGAGGAGTCTGCTGCACGGTTGCACTGATGTGGGCGAGGAATCCGAGAGATTCCTCGGCGGCTTTGCGACCCGCGATGTAGCGCAATGCGGTGTTCCAGTTTTCGGTCGAGGTTTTCTGGTCGTTCTCAGGCATGAATATCCCTCGGTGACGGAGGTGCTGGGGCGGTCGCAGTGCGGGATTTCGGAGAATATATCCACACAGTCGCCGGCGGTGGAGAGTTCCAGCCGTACTGACTTTTCCGCGCTTTGACGCTAGCAGTGGAATTCGCGCACTGCAATACCTTTCCCTTCCCTGCGTCATCATCAGGAATAGGGTCGACAAAGGAGTGCGCGCATATCCGGGAAAACGGCCCTGTCGGTATTCCGTGACGGAACTGAGCGAACCGTGGGGTGATGGGTGTGCCGCAGTGGGTCGGTGGCGGCCCACCAGGGTCAGACGAAGCGGACGTTCGGGTCGAGCAGGCACAACTGCCCGTCGGCGAGGTGCAGCCGGTCGTTGCTGTAGTTGAGCGCGGCGGACCGCAGGTCCCGCAGGCTCTTCTCCAGCCGTGTCGGCGAGTCCCGCAGATAACCGTGGCGCAGACCCACGGCGTCCACCAACTCGTCGACGGCCCGGTAGCACTCCTCGGAAGCGGTGATCTTCAGGCTGTTCAACAGGAGCTGACTGCTCGCACCGGACAGGTCGGCGCCGCTCGCCACCAAGGCCTCGGTGCGGCGGAGCAGGGCGTGGACGGTGTCGAGCCGCTGCCTCACCCGGGAGAGCCGGGTCATCAGCAGTTCCGAGCTCAGGTTGAAGCGTTTGCGGCCGGCCGGGTCGCGCAGCAAGCGCAGGACTCGGGACAGGGCCCCGGCCGCGGTGCCCAGCCACACCGCTGACCAGCCGATGTGGGCGAGCGGCCCGAACACGGACTGCGCGATCTGGTGGAAGGCACCGTGCTCACCGATCACCTGGTGTGCGGGGATGGATCCGGTGAGCGTCAGGGGCAGGCTGTGGCTGGCGCGCATCCCCATCGGGCACCATTCGCCGGTGCCCTCGATCCGCAGCTGATGCCGGTGGGCGTAGACGAGGGAGACGTGGTGGTCGGCGGTCGCGTGCGGGCTGCGCATGGTGATGAGGAACCCGTCCGCCGCGGCGCCACCCGTCACGATCGGCGCGACCCGGTCGACCATCAGGGTGTCGTCGCTCTCCTGCAAGGGCGCGTACGAGCGGAACAGATGACCGCCCTTGCCTGGTTCGGTGGTCACCGAGGCCAGGTAGAGGTCGCCGACGGAGAGCTGGGCGAGCAGTTCTTCACGCAGTGGCGAGGCGGCATACCGGACGATCGCCTCGGACTGCTGGCAGTGCATCGCGAAGATCATCCCGACGGACATGTCGACACGGCCGAGGGCCATGCCGGCGTCCACCAAGTCGGTGAGGGTGCCCGAGCAGCCGCCGTGTTCGGCGGGTACGAGCAGCCCGAGCAGCCCGGTGCGGCGCATCTGCGCGAGAGCCTGCTCGGGGAAGACGGCGTCGCGGTCGGTGGCCTCCAGGTGCTCCTCGGCCACCCGGGCCACGGAGGCGACGCGCTCGGCGAGACTCGTCGCTGCCCCCTCCTGGGCCGGCACGGACGTCTGCGATGGTGCGGTCTTCGCCGAAGTGGTCGTCACGATGCCTCATTCCGGTGGACGGCGGACGTGTGCAGCGACCGGTGGTCGATCTTTCCGTTGTGGGTCAGGGGCAGTGCGTCCCACTCCCGCCAGCGCCTGGGCACCATCGCGGCCGGCAACTGCGCGCTCAGCGCCTCTTGCAGTGCCGCCGCGGAGACCGGGGCGCGTACGCTGTAGTGGGCGACCAGTTCGCCGTGCTCGCCCTCGCCAGAAACGACGACCGCGCACTGGTCCACAGCCGGATGCCGGCTCAGCACCACCTCGATCTCGCCCAGTTCCATCCGGACACCGGACACCTTCACCTGGCGGTCACTGCGGCCGAGGTAGTACACGACGCCGCTGTCGACGCGGGCCAGGTCGCCCGTCCGGTACAGACGGCCGGTGGCGGAGGCGGCGTCGAAGGGGTCGCGGAAGAAGGCTCGGTCCGTGGTGTCGGGGTCGTTGAGATAGCCCAGGCCCACGCCTGTGCCGCCGACGAACAACTCACCGCTCTCGCCCGGTTCCGCCGCCCGCCACCGGCCGCTCTCGGTCTCCTCGACCAGTATGTACAGCGCGGTGTTGGCGACGGGGGTGCCGACGGGCAGCCGGGCACCGGCCAGGTCAGCGGCCGTCACGACGTGATGGGTCACGTCGTCCGAGCACTCCGTGGGACCGTAGGCGTTGACTACGGACACATGGGGCAGGACTCCCAGAGCACGTTCGGCGACCGCCGGATACAGCTCCTCCCCGGTGGACAGCAGCCAGCGCAGTGAGGGCAGTCCCCTCTCGCCGCCGACGCGGCTCAGGTGGTCAGCGAGCCAGCCGATGACGGTGGGGACGAGTTCCACGACGGTGACGGCCGCGGTGCCGAGGGCACCGATGAGCCAGCGGGGCAGGCGCATGGCATCGTCGCCCACCACGACCAGCCGTCCGCCGACCAGCAGCGGGCACAGCATCTGCCAGACGGAGATGTCGAAGACCAGTGGAGCGGTGAACGCGACCGCGTCGTCCGGGCCCAGGTCCAGGTCGGTCGCCTTGGCCCACAAGTGGTTGAGCATGCCTTGGTGCTCGACCGTGGCCCCCTTGGGCCGACCGGTGGTGCCGGAGGTGAAGATCGTGTACCGGATCTCGTGGGAGCGGTCGCCGCTGCGGCTCGGCAGTGTGGCGGCCCGGGCGTCTGACTCCGGCAGGAGCAGGATGTCGGTTTTCCCGGTCACCGCGGCCGCCCGCGCGGCGTGCGCGGTGCCGCCGCTGTAGTCCACCAGCAGCCTGGCCCGGCTGCGACCGAGCACGTCCCGGACACGAACTTCGGGCCAGTTCTGGTCAAGCGGCAGATACGAGGCGCCCAGAGCCTCCAGCGCGAGGAAGACGACCGGGGTGTGGACGCTGCGGCTTCCGACGGTGGCCACGACGTCGCCGGGCCGCACCCCTACGGTACTCAGCGCGTCCCGCGTCACCGCGACGCGGCCCAGTAACTCTTGGTAGCTCACGGTTCGGTCACCGTCGACGACGGCCGGACGGTCGGGGCCGCGTTCGGCGTGACCGATGACATGGTCCAGCAGGGCGGTCCCGGTATCGAGTGCACGGGTGTGGCGCAGGGCGAGCTTTCGCGCTCGGTCAACGGTGTCGGGCGCCAGGGGAAGTTCGGCCCGCACCGGGGTCGAGGTCGTGTGCGAGGGGAGGAAAGTCATCACCGGACCCCTTCCGAACGCGGGGCACTGTGCCGGTCGAGGTCGTGGAAGAACCCGTCGACCGGCCTCAACCGGCCGCCTTCCTGGGCGCGGGCGTGCACATGCTCCCCGACCGTCAAATCCAGAACGCCGAGCCCGAACGGCGAGAAGACCACCGTGCGGTCGGCCGGTGCCTTCAGAGCCCCGGTGAGTACGTCGTACAGAGTGCCGTCCAGGAAGTCCCGCCCACCGGTGCGCTGTTCGGCGAGGTGGACCGATGTGCCCGCCTTGAGGACGTGCTCGACGTCATCCACCACGTTGAAGCTGTCCAGGATGACGTCCGTGCCCAGGTCGCGCAGCGACACATGCAGCACCAGTGGGTGGTGGGCGAACCATGACCGCTCGAGCAGGTGTGGTGTGGCTGCGGTGGTCGCGCAGACGATGACGTCGCTGGAGCGGACCAGTTCCTCCGCGGAGTCCAGCGCATAAACCGGCGCGCCGTCCTTGGTGGTGCGCAGGTGGTCGGCGAATGAGTGCGCGTACTCGGTGGACCGGTCGTGGACGGCGTACTCGCGCGGGGCCCGGCCCAGTGCGGCCAGGTAAGAATGCACATGCCGCGCGATGAGTCCGGTCCCGAGGTAGCCGACGCGCCCGGACGCGGGCCGGTTCTCGCCGAGGGCGCGGGCCGCGACGGCGGCGGAGGCGGCCGTCCGCACGGCACTGATGATCGAGCTTTCCAGGCAGGCGTACGGATAGCCGGTAGCGGGGTCGTTGAGGATCAGGACGGCGGATGCGCGAGGGATGCCGTGGTCGAGGTTGGAAGGGAAGCTGGAGATCCATTTGATGCCGTCGACCGGCCGGCCGCCACCGACCGACGCGGGCAGGGCGATGATGCGGGCTGTGGGCCGGTCGGGGAACCTGAGGAAGTACGACGGAGGGTTGACCGTGTGTCCCTCCCCGTGCAGGCGGTAAGCGGCCTCGACGAGGTCGATGACCTCCGTCTGCCGTCCGTCGAGCACCTCGTGCACGGTGTTTCCCGGGACCACGCAGAACTGGGGGACTTTGGTCTGCTCGCTCACGATGTCTCCAGGATCTTGTCCAGGTCGTCCTGGCTGTAGTAATGGCCGACCCATGTGTCGTTGTAGATGGTGTTGAGGTAGCGCTCCCCCAGGTCAGGCGCTATGGCCACAGCCGTGCGCGTGGCGCCCCCGTGGTGCGCGAACCACTGCGCGGCGGCAGTGATCACCGTTCCGGAGGAGCCTCCGAGGAGAAGTCCGCGGGCGGCGAGCCTGCGGCAGGTGTGGATGGTGTCCACCTCGTGGATGCGGATGACCTCGTCCACGAGCGCAGGGTCGATCAACGGCATGGGCGCACTGGCGCCAAGCCCCGGGATGTGGCGCGGCCCGGGGGCGCCCGCGAAGCTCACCGAGCCCATGCTGTCGACGGCGATGATGCGGATCTCCGGCCGGTGCTCGCGGAAGTAGCGAGCGCAGCCCATCAGGGTTCCCCCGGTGCCTGTTCCGATGAAGAGGGTGTCGAGATCGGGGAAGTCCTTGGCAAGGAGGGCCGCGGTGTTCTCGTAGTGGGCGATCCAGTTGGCCGGGTTCTCGTACTGGTTGAGCCAGACGTGATGCGGATTGCGTGCGCAGCTGCTGCGCACGTACGCCTTGCGGGCAGCGAGGTAGCTGCCGGAGGCATCGGGGTCGTCCACGACGACGACCTCGGCCCCGAAAGCTCGGATCAGTGCCGTGGTGGCCGGGTTGCAGTGCGGGTCGGTGACGCAGATGAACTTCATCCCCTTGGAAGCCGCGATCACGGCGAGCGCCACACCGAGATTCCCGGAGGAGGACTCGATCAGGACCGAGTCCGGCCCGATCAGCCCGTCGCGCTGGGCTGCCTCGACCATCCGGACGGCGGGTTGGATTTTGATGGAGCCTGCGAAGTTGAACCCCTCACACTTGAGATGCAGCGGAAGCCCCAGGCTGGTCCGCAGGTCGATGTACACATCGCCGTCGAGGAGTTCGTGTGCTGCGGAGATGACGGTCATGAATGGTCTTCACTTCCGTTCATCGACACGGTCCGGTGGCGGGCCGCGCCGAGGGGGTGGGGAACCGACGAAGCGGATGGCGCAAGGTACCGGCAGCGGTCCCTCGCGGATCGGCTCCGTGTCATGGGCGCGAGGTCCGGAGCCACGGGTGTACAGGTGCGGGGAAACACGGGTGTCGACCGGGCCGGGAGATCCGGCGCCGAGCCGGTGGGAGATACCCTCCAGGCAGCCACATGCATCCCTTCGAACAGGCTGAGCTCGGTCGGCAGAGACAGGGCACGCACTCGCCGCGGCCGTGAGGACGCGGAGCGGGTAGGCACGGTGCCTCGCCTCTGACGTCACACTGACACTGGTGTGTCGAGATCTACGACGAGAAACGTTCAAGAGCCAGGTGGCACTTGGTACGGGCATTGCCGGAAAGCGCCCCATCGCGCCGCCCAGCCCTGACCGATCGCTCTGTCACGTCTGTGGCCATAGCGGACGCTCATCGGGCTGGGGTACTCGCACCTGCCCTGCCCGACCCGTGCGCCGAAACGCGACCGGCCCCGGGGGTCAATGCAGACGTAGCCGCACTGGTGCCGGCTTCCAGGAAAAGCGGAACTCGCAACCGACAGCGGCCTCTTATTTCGACGAGGCTCCATTCGCACTGAGCGCGAGAGCCATATGTGCGCTCTTGTGCGAGTTCAGTATCGTGCCCTGCAGTTGCTGCAACGGGTAACCCGGTTCAATTCCGATCTCATCTATGAGCCGGGTACGCAGGCGGGCGAACACCTCGAGGGCCGCAGCGCGGCGCCCGTTGAGAGCCAAAGCGCGCATGTACTGGGCATGCAGTCCCTCATGATAGGAGTGCTCGCTCGTCAGTGAGGCGAGTTCGGCGATCACCTGCTGGTGCAGGCCGGCCTCGATGCGGGCGTCGATCAGTGCCTCGATCGTGTCCAGCCGGGACTCCTCCAGCATGAGCCTGCGCGCCTCCAGCACGGCTCCGTTGGGCACGTCCGTGAGGACGCTGCCGCGCCACATGCCCAGCGCCTGCTCCAGTTCCCTGATGCCGGTGTGACTGTCACCCTCGCCGAGGGCCCTGCGCCCCTGGTCAGCCAGCCGCATGAAGTCCAGCCAGTCCAGGTGCAGATCGGAGCTGTGCAGGCGGTAGCCGTTCTTCTGGGTGACCAGCAGTTGGTCCGCGACGTCCTCAGGCCTGAGCTCGGTGATGTTGGCGAGCACCTTGCGGATGTTGAGGACGTACGTCTGCAGGGTCCGCAGGGCGGTCACGGGTGGCTGCTCTGGCCACAGCTCGCGGGTCAGCGTGGAGACGGGCACCACCTGGTCCGGGTGCATGGTGAGCATTGCGAGGACCGTCCGTACTTTGGGTGCTACACTTACCCGTTCCTGGGCGTCCTCGGCATGAAGGCGCATCGGACCCAACAGTCCGATCCTCGCCCGGGCCTGCTTTCGAGTGTCCATGGACCCGACTGCGGCACCGTACATCTGACCTACCGCACACATGCTGACGCGCATACCGTCTCCTCCTGGTCGTCAAGCGTTCGACAGTCATCGTGCATATGCACGGGGACTGCTGCGCCAACATACGTACCGGAAGTCCGGCGCAACCAGAAGGAAATCAAGCCGCTTGGCTTTTTTCCGTCCGTTCCGAACTGGCCATAAGAAGTGTGCTGGGTATCGTCGTGACGGCATGAGAAAGCGATGGCTCCGTACCGCCATGCGCTGTCCGGAGCCATCTGCGGTTGTTTCTCGTCAACTCGCCCGAAAGGCGAGCGACCACATCTCTCACATCTCGAGATGTCCGAGCGAGACCATTTGCGATGTCTTTACTTACGCCTCTGAGCCGATGCGACGCAGCAACAGAGGATTCTCATGCCCTTCATGTCACTCACTCCCTGCCGTCACGCGGGTCGGGCTCGGCGTCCGGAAGGGCGGTGAGCGCAGCCACCTCGCCGTGGCACAGCATCACGACGGCGTTGCAGCTGCACTTGCAGTACTCGACCTCACCATTCGACGTCGAGTGGGCGGACAAGAGGCGCCAAGTCGGCGTGTCGGTGGAGGACGTGCAGCCCCAGGCCAACAGCGGACACTTCTCCGCGGCCGGTAGAAGCGCCGCATCACCGGCCCCTGTGCCCGACCGGAGAGAAGGTTCCGATTCCTCAGCGGAGACCGGGCTGGACGGGAGAGTGTTCGGCATCGGCGTCTTCCCCCTTCGGTGTCGTGCTGCCGGAGGACGGCACGGCGGGTTCGGGCAGGGTGTGGAACAGGAGCCAGGCAAGGAGGGGCATCAGGATGAGTGGGGCCAGAGCGGTCTGCAGCGACGTCCGGTCGGCGAGGGTTCCGATGACCGGGCTGATCAGACCGCCGATGCTCACGGTGAGACCGAGGGTGATACCGCTGGCGGTGCCGATCCGAGAGGGCAGGTAGTCCTGACCGAGCGTGACCTGGAGCGAGAACGGAATGTACAGACCGGCGGAGGTCAGGATGACGAACAGGTAGAAAGCCGGGCCCGGGACGAAGACCAGACCGGCGATCGATCCGGCCGTCAGCAGGTACGACCAGCGCGAAACCCGGACCCGGTCCCAGCGGTTCGCCAGCGCACCGCCCAACACGCTGCCCACCGCGCCGCCCAGGTACAAGAGGAACAGTGCGGCCGTGCCGGCGGCCTTGCTGCCGTCCATGCGCTCGGTGGCGTACAGGGAGACGAACGTGCTCAGGCCGATGAAGGCGATGGAGCGGCACACCACGGCCAGCGAGAGCCGCACGAAGGACGCCTTGTCATCTTTCGCCATCACGGGCGACGCGGCCGCGTCGGACAACCGGGTCTCCAGCACGCGAAGCACGGGCAGGCACAGCGCGGCCCCGACCACGGCCGGCAGCACGAGCAGCGGAGTGAGGCCCAGTCCCCCAAGGGCAACCACGGCGGCGACCATGACCGGGGCCAGCGCGAAGCCGAGGTTGCCGCCCAGCGAGAACCATCCCATCGCACTATGGCTGCCGTCGCTGGCGACCCTGGCCACCCGTGCGGACTCCGGGTGGTACGCGGCCACACCGACCCCGGACACCGCGACGACCGCCAGTGTCACCGCGTAGGAGTCGCTCACTCCGCTCAGCGCGATGCCCACCCCTGCGAGCAGGGTGCTGACCGGCAGCAGCCAGGGCATCGCCCGGCGGTCGGTCAGCACGCCGAAGACCGGTTGAGCCACCGATGACAGCAACGAGGCAGCGAGCACGATGCCCGAGACGGCGGCATAGCTGTACGCGCGCTCGACAACGAAGAAGGGCACGAGAGAGGCGACGGCACCCTGGTAGACGTCGACGCAGCCGTGCCCGACGGATAAGAGCGTGATCGAGAGTTTTCTTCGCACCTCGCTATCGTGGACGGTTCCCGACGTGTCGCGCTTCCGATAAACTGCCAGACGATGACGAAAGTCCGCCACACGCCCGTAGCTCCCACCCGCACCCAGCGACTGGCGTCCGGAGCGGAGATCGACGCGCACCGGCACGACGACCACCAGATCGTCTACGCGGGCCGGGGTGTGCTGTCCGTGACCACGAGCGCCGGTTCCTGGGTCGCTCCGGCAACCCGCGCCATCTGGGTTCCCGCCGACACCGTCCACGCCCACCAGGCACACGGCGATCTCGAACTGCACCTCGTGGGGCTGCCCGCGTGGGAAAATCCCCTGCGTCTGGACGCCCCCACCGTACTTTCCGTAAGTCTGCTGCTGCGCGAACTGATCATCGCCTACACCCGTACGGAGGATGACGACAGCCCGGAACGGATGAGGCTGCATGCAGTACTGCTCGACCAGCTACGGATCTCGGTGCAGCAACCCATGCACCTGCCCACACCGAGCAACCCCCTGCTGCGGACGGTCTGTGACCTCCTGAGGGCCGACCCCTCGGACAACCGCACACTCACCGAACTGGGGCGGGAGGTCGGAGCGAGCGACCGCACGCTCTCCCGGCTGTTCAACAAAGACCTCGGCATGACGTTCCCCCAGTGGCGCACCCAGCTGCGACTCCACCGCGCACTGGTCCTGCTGGCCGAGCAGACACCGGTGACCAAGGTCGCGAACCAGTGCGGCTGGTCGTCCACCAGTGCCTTCATCGATGTGTTCCGCCGTGCGTTCGGTCATACGCCGGGGACGCACTCCCGATGACCGGACCGGTTCAGCCGGCAGGCCGCAGCGCTCCAGCGCGGGGGCTGTGAACCGCTCGGTGGAGGCAGGGTCACTCAGTGATGTGCGGTCTCGTCCGGCCGGTCGGCATCGGAGACGGGTGTGCCGCGCCGAATGAGCCAGGTGATCGTCCACAGGACCACACCGATCAGCAGCAGGACCCCTGCGATGTGGTACTGGTCGGCGGGGCGTCCGGAGGACCAGGGCAAGACCAGGTAGAGACAAGTGATCGTACCCACCACGGGCAGCAGACGGCCTGCTCTGAAGTGCCGCGTGTCGACCCTGTCCCGGCGCAGCACGAGAACCGAAAGGTTGACGCCCGCGAATACCGTGAGCAGGAGCAGCGACGTCGTCCCGCCCAGCAAGGCCACGACCGGGCTGTCGGGTTTGAGTGAGACGAAGGTGATGAGACCGAAGGCGATGGCGGTGGTGAACAGGATCGCCACCTGTGGAGTGCGTCGTACGGCATGCACCTTGGACAGAGAGGGCGGCAGCACCCCCTGCTTGCTCATGCCGTACAACAGGCGGCTGGCCATCAGCATGTTGATCAGCGCGGAGTTGGCCACCGCGAACATGGAGATGAACGGCAGCAGGTCAGCGATGGGGAAGTCGGGCGCGGCCGTCTGCACCACCGTGGCCAACGGAGTCTCGCTGGAGGCGAGCCGGCCGACGGGGACCACAGCGACAGCGCAGACGGACACCAGGACGTAGATCAGTCCGGCGATGCCCAGACCGGTGAGCATCACGCGGGGAAAGACGCGCGCCGGGTCCCTCGTCTCTTCCGCCATGTTGACCGAGTCCTCGAAGCCGACCATCGCGAAGAAAGCCAGCGACGTCGCGGTGCTCACCGCCAGGAACACGCCCTTGTCGGAGGCGGTCTCGAAGGCGACGACACGGGAGAAGTCCGCGTTCCCTCCCGCGATGAAATAGCCGCTGATCAGGACGACGAGGAGCAGGCCGGAAAGCTCCACCGCGGTCAGCAGCACATTGATCTTGAGGCTCTCGGCGACACCGCGGAGATTGACCAGCAGCACCAGGCACATGAAACCGAGGGCGATCAGCAGGACGAGGACGTTCCCCGCATCGATCCCGAAGCCCGTCACCAGATTCGCCGCGAAGGCCCGCGAGGCCGCTGACGCCGAGGTGATACCGGAGCACATCACGGTGAAGCACACCAGGAAGGTCAGGAAGTGCTTGCCGAACGCCTTGTGCACGTACAGGGCGGCACCAGCAGCCTGCGGGTACTTGGTGACCAGCTCCAGGTAGGAGCAGGCGGTGACGAGTGCGACGGCGAACGCGATGACGAACGGCAGCCATGCCGCGCCTCCGACCTCCCCCGCGACCTGTCCGGTCAACGCATAGATTCCGGTCCCGAGTATGTCGCCGATGATGAACAGCAACAGCAGGCCCGGGCCCATCACCCGCTTCAGTTCGGGTTGGCCATCGGTACTCGGTGCGGATGAACTCGGTAAGTCCGTTCGAGACATGGTGCACTCCTTATCGCGGTGGCGGTCGTGGGACTGCGTTGCTCATGGGCATTTTTGCTCAACTGACTTACCCCGATGCAGGCGATATCGACCTTGACCAGATCGTCCTCGGTCGACAGGTGCTCGCGTCGGTCGTACGACGGAACTGCGAGATCGAAGAAGTAGGCCAGGTCGTAGCCTGCTCCCCGTCGGCGCAGCTCGCCGACCGTCTCGTTCCACAGATGTGTCGGCCTTCCCTCCGGAAGGGACCGTCCCGTGCCGAAACAATGGGGGAAGCGGACGTCCGCTCTCGTCCGGTCGGCCATAGTGGCCAGGCCAGAGCTCAACCCCGCGCAAGGGCCCGACGACGGTAGACCACGGCACCGACTTCGAGATCGACATGCTGGAGATCCGCGGCCCCTCCCCCCGTCCTCGGGGAATCGAGGAAGCGCAGCGGGGCCGGCGCCCGGCGCTGCCGCAGACCGCACTTTTGGAGCACGCTGCGGCGTACAGCCTGCGTACGGTCATGCCCTTCCACCAGAAGATCGAGGAAGCCGCCGCGTTCGCGGAGAAGCTGCCGCAGACGGCAGCCGAGCTGTACGTCAACGACGCCTCCGCCGGCGACCTGCCACGGCAGAGAAGCTGCCGAAGTCAGGGACTGCGGACCAACCGTCAACCTTGTTGCGGGACGTCGATATGGAGGCGGATGGTGGTGCCCTGGTCTCGGGTGGAGCGGATTTCGACCAGGTCGCAGAGCTGGTGGGCAAGCCAGAGGCCGCGGCCGCCGATCTGCTCGGTGGTGGGGCGGGTGCGGCCGGCCATCACGTCGGAGATGTAGCCGGCGTCGCGGAACTCGCACAGGAACGTCGCGTCCTGGGCCCAGGTGCGCAGGGTCCCGCGGCCCCCGCCGTGCCGGATGCTGTTCGTGGCGATCTCTGTGACGGCGACGGCCAGCTTGCGCTGCTGATCGTCCGGGACGCCCGCGTCCGATGCGCACTGGGCGACCTTCGAGCGGATCGCGGTCAGGTCACCGTGTGTGTAGCTCAACTCCTGGAAGGGGTCGCACGGGGGGTGCAGGGCCTCGAAGGGATATTCCTCGGCGGTGAGGTAGCCCTCGTTGCGAACGCAGTGGCCGTCCTGGAGGATCAGGGGGTGACAGCGGGACAAGGACTGCAGGGCGCTCTGGTCCTCGTCGGCGTCGTCGTAGGGGCACAGCATCGACCAGGCGGAGCTGCGGGCGAAGGCCCGGTTCAAGAGCCACTCGTGATAGCGCAGCTCAGAGAGGTGCGCGGCGTTGCGGGCCTCACGCCAGGCCGTCTCTCCGATGCCGCGTACCGGCCTGTCACCCTCACCGTGCTCGTTCATCCAGTCCACCCAGGCGCCGACGAGCCGGCCGGGGTTGGGTCCGAGCGTCGTGGTGTCGACGAAAGTGACGGCGGGCTCGTCGGCGAGTTCGCCGCGCAGGAGTGACGCCTTGTCCGGGGGGACGGCGACGACTACGGCCTCGTCGCCTTCCAGTGCCTCATGGATGTAACCCAGTGTTCCGGACAGGAATTGCGCGTCCCCGCGGTAGGGGTAGAGCTCGTGGCGGAACGAGGGTTGGGCCTGGCCGGACGGATGCGAGGGCGAGATCGCGGTCATGCGGCCATCACCACCGGCACGCCGGCGGTCGCGTAGCCGGCGAGTTCCCAGCACAGGCGTACGGTCTCGTTGGCGCCTTCCACGACGATCCGGCGGTCCGGCAGGTGACGGGCGGCGTCAACGAGTGCGTGCATGCCTGCGGCGTCGATCATGTCCAGGGCGTCGAAGCGCATCTTCACTTTGGATGAGCGCCTGATCGCTGCGCGTGCCGCGGTGTTGAAGGCGTCCGCGCACTCCGAGTCGATCACTCCGTCAACGCTCCAGCTGTCGGCACCCGTGCTGTACATCCGGAAGGCCGGATGTACAGCGCGTATGCCCATCTCGTGCGGGTGCACACATGCCACATGTTCCAGCGTAGGCGCATCCCACTGCGACGGCCTGAAAGCGCACACCACGATGGCGTTGTTCTCCGAGGCGAACTCATCGAGCTTCAGCTCCTGGGCCACCAGTTCCTCGGTCCCGCTGAGCGCTGCCGCAGGCACCCGCTCGGTGAGTACGCGCACCGACCGGTAGCCCTCCCTGGCTGCGGTACGCGCTTCCCGGCGCACCGCAGCCAGGACAGAGTCGGGGTCCGCAACGCGCGGAAAGTCGAGAATCACCGAGGCCGATGGCACATCATCACGGGCAAGGCCGGAGGCGGCGCCGGTGGAGCCGACCACCACGATCTTGTCGCCGTACAGAGCGCCGTCAGCCACGTAGGCGAGCACATCTGCGGGGGAGGTAGCGGCTGAGTCCGCGTGCCAGCAGATGTGGTCACCGAGATCGACGTCGTCGAACGTAGCCAACGTCCGCGCCACTCTCACCTGGTCCCCTTTCCGATCTTCCAACCCGTCCTGGGATACAGAGGGTACTGGGCCAGCCGGGAGATCGTTAAGCCGAATGGAGATCGGCCAGGTGAGCGTGCGCCGGCAGGAGGATCTGTCGCCTGCGTATCAGCTGGGACAGCCGCTCAGTGGTCTGCTCCAGGCCACGCGGGCGAACCTGTACGGCTTCGGCCGGCGGGAACACCGGCCGAGGGCGCGAATGAACGGCGTGGTCTCGAAGCGCGGACACCTTTGCGACACGGGGCTTTGCGCGCTTCGCGAGGGATGCGGCGCGACTCCCGCCAGGAGTGATCCTGCCTGCGCACTGAAGGTGGAAGGCCAAGAGGCAGGAGATCGAGTCGGCACAGAAGGCGCCCACGGCCACCAACGTCGTCGGTCTCGTGTCGGTCCTGCAAGGCAGCATCGACAAGGCTACGCCGCGAGAAGAGCGCCGCCTGGACCCGGCATCCGTACCACGCCCCATGACGTGGACGGGCTTGTTACCCCTCCCTCACTCTTCCGGGACGGCCGGCAGCAGGACCGACAAAAACTTGCGACGGCCTCGACGTGCGGTTCGCCGAGCAAGAGGGAACTTCCAGCGCGGAAGTCTTACGCGGAAGATACGGAAAAACAGCAGGATGACTTCGCCATGTCGCGAACGCGCCGGACCCTCGACAGAGACACGCCAAGGGGTGCCATGACCGGCCAGGAGAGTCAGCTGGCGTAGGCGATGGCCAGGACGGTGAGACTCCTCGTCTGCCCGCCGGTGCTCATGGGGCGGGCGGACATGAGCCGAGCAGGCCGAGAGTCCGCCGGACCGGCGGCTTGCGCCGCGTGGTGACGGACTACGCCTCGTGCCCCGTACCGCTGCACCGAGGGTGTTACAGGTGGTGCTGGTCGTGCCAGGAGCGGCGCAGGGCAGCGATCCCCTCCCGCCAGGTCTCGCACCCTGGTCATCACGTACGGCGCCAGGACTCCCCTCGGCGGGTCGGTGTCCATTGACGACCTCGGCATACGGACCAGATTTCTTGCAGGAGCGCCCGGTAGTCCTCGCCCTAGGCGGTCACGGCGGCGTAGACCGCGTCCAGGGCCGCTTGGAGGGGGTCGGCTTCGGCGGCGCCGAGCAGCGCGGGCAGAGCCATGTGGGGCTGGGACATCCGCAGGGACGGATCCGGCTCGCCGAGCGTGGCTTCCATCGTGTACGACGTCGCTTCCTCTGGCTGCGGCGCCGGCGGTGCGGGAGGCTCGGCGGCTTCACCATGGCGGCCGCGGGGCCCACGGTCCGCGGGACCGACGCGGGCTTGGGCATCGGTGCGTGCGCGTCGTCACGGGCGGGCGCCTGAAAGGGGGCCGCTTGGGCGGGACGGCCCGGCTGACGGTTCTGTCGGGGACACACGGGTCGGATGCCAGGGCCCGCCACGTGTGGGCCGAGTCGTCGAGGGGTGGCGGCAGCGGGCGGCCCTCGGCCAGGGCGGTGAGTCCTGCGGCGATCCAGTCCAACTCGGTGAGACCGGCCGCCTCACAGGCGCGGCGAATGGAGCAGGCTTCAGGGGAAGGCGTTGCTTCTGGGCATCACAGAAGTTGAGCCGGAACCACGGCTCACATATGCAGCCAGGCACCGCTCTTTCGATGTGGTGCCGTATTGCCTGTTCCAACCCTCCCGGAGGCTGTAGCGATGCACCACCGTGCCCACCGTTTCCCCCGGCCGGCTGTTCCGCAGGCAGCGGGTCGGCGTCCGCCGGAACCACGACTGCTCAGCGGCGTCTACGGGCTCGTCCTGGCCAGTGCGCTGGCGGCCGCCCTCGACTCCCCCGGCGAGAAGACCGACCCTGGATCGGACGCGGCGTGGGTCCTGCTCACCGCCCTCGCCTCTGCGGCCGCCCACGGCTATGCCCACGTTCTCGCGCATCGGCTGTCGGCGGACCACAGCGGTGCCGGGGTGGGGCTGCGCGCCATGCTCGCCGAGTGGCCCGTCGTCGCGGCGGCTGTTCCCACCGTCGTGCTGCTGCTGATCGCGGTGCCCTCCTGGTGGACGGAGGCCGAGTTGGTGAACACCGCGCTGGTGTTCAACACCTTGCTCCTCGCCGGTTTGGGAGCGTGGACCGCGCGACGCGCGGGCCGCGGGTGGGGGGCTTCGCTCCGGGCCGGAACCGGCGACATGCTGATCGGCCTGGTGATCATCGTAGCCAACGCCCTGATCAAGTAGCGGCTGTGGTCGTCGGCGTGCAGGCCGCCGCCGGACGCATCCCCTGGACAGACGTCACTGCGGTCCGTCGTCCCGCTGGCTCAGAAGAATCTGCTCCATGTCCCCTCCGGTGTCCTGGGACGGGCTGCCCTGCAGGGACTGCTCGGCCCGGATGACCTTGCCCCGGTGGGTGTAGCGGGTGCCCCAGCGCTCGGCGAACTGGGCGACCAGGAAGAGCCCCCACGTTCTCCCTGGTCCGTCGCCGCCTCCAGCCGCAGATGCGGTGAGGTGCTGCTGCCGTCGAACACTTCGCAGATCAAGGACCGGTCGTGCACCAGCCGTACGCGTACGGGCGGGGCACCGTAGCGGATCGCGTTCGTGATCAGCTCGCTGAGGATCAGCTCCGTGGCGAAGCCTATGTCTTCCAGTCCCCAGTCCTGCAGCCTACGGCCGCACTGTGCGCGGACGACCGAGACGACGGCGGGATCGAAGGGGACATCCCACTCGGCGGCCTGGTCACCTGCCAGGCGGTTCGTCCGTGCCGCCACCAGGGCGATGTCGTCCCGCGCCCGCGAGGTGACCATGGCGTCGAAGACAGCCCGACAGGTTTCCTCCGGGGTCGCGCCGCGGACCTCGCTCAGGTTATGACGCAGCAGGCCGAGGCCGGTGCCGATGTCCCGGTCACGGTCCTCGACGAGCCCGTCGGTGAACAGCACCGGGCACACCCCCTCGGACGCCCCAGTTCTGCTGCCCCGAAGGGGTGCCCGCCCGCCCCCAGCGGCAGTGACGCCGGCACCTCGGGGAACTCGCCCCTGCCGTCGGGACACACAAGGGCGGGCCCCGGGTGTTCACTGCCGGCAGCCGATCGCTGGTCATCCGAACCGTGTCGGTGACGGCCCGGCCGGACAGAAGCAGTTAGAGATCCTAACAGAGTGCTCGGACGCGCCGGTGCAGGATGAGGCAGACCGCCAACTGCAGGAAGGCGTCATGAATGTCGTCCCGGCGCTCCCAACGGATCCTCAGGTGCCGGAAACCGTGCAGCCATGACAGCCCACGCTCGACCACCCACCGGTGAATGCCCAGGCCCGAGCGTGCACCTGTCCGCGGCGGGCGATGACCGGGGTGATGCCCAGGGTGCGGACCACGCGGCGGTAGCGGTCGTGGTCGTAGCCGCGATCCGCATACAGCCGGCGCGGCCGGAACCGGGGGCGCCCGCGATGGCCGCGGACCGCGGGGATCGCCCGGAACAGCGGCATCAGCCGGGTGACGTCGTTGCGGTTGCCGCCGGTGAGCGAGACCGCCGACGGAGTGCCGCGCGCGTCGGTGATCAGGTGGTGTTTCGAGCCCGGCCGGGCGCGGTCGACCGGACTCGGCCCGGTTTTGGGCCGCCTCGCAGGGCGCGGACGTGGGTGGGGGTGCCCCCGGCGAAGCCAGGGGGAGCGTCGATGGCGGCGCGGGAGAAGTCCAGCGCCCACTTCTGCCGACGAATCTCCGGCGCAGGACACTAGCGCGCCACGCGGTGGCGGAGGTAGACGACTCCCGAGCCGAAGGCGCGGGTCTCGACGAGTTCAAGATCCACCCGGCGCTCGCGCTGGGGAAAGAACGGGATGCCGCCGCCGACCAGCACCGGGTAGACCCTGGCCCGGTACTCGTCGATCAGACCCGACGCGGCCGCCTCGGCGGCGAGGGTCGCGCCGCCGATCGCGATGTCGCCCTCCCCCGGCTCGGCCCGCAACCGCTCGATCTCCTCCGCCAGGCCGCCGGAGGCCAGGCGGGCGTTTCCCCGCACCGCGGACAGCGTGGTGGAGAACACCACCTTGGGGAGCTGCCTCCAGAGCGCGGCGAATTCGAGCGTTGAGTAGTCGAGCGATGGGTTCTGGTCGACGGTCTCCCAGTACAGCATCGTCTCGTACAGCCGTCGTCCCAGCAGGTGGACGCCGGCCTTGCGCACCTCGTCGGTGGCGAGGCGAAAGACCTCCTCGTCGGGCGGCGTCCAGTCGAAGCCGCCGTCCGGCCCGACGATGTAGCCGTCCAGTGAGACGCTCATCGAATAGGTCACGCTGCGCATCAAAAGTCCTCCTCGGTGACGGGTTCGACCGTACGACCGCCGGACGCAGTGGACCTTCGGGTCGCCGAGCCCGGTGATGTCGTCTATCCACTGCTCCGCGCGCTTCCCCTGCGTCCCTCCCAAGACGGGCGGGACGTGCCTGGAGCGAGCCGGGACTCTACTCTTCGGAAGCCTCGTCCACACCGAGATCGTTGCGCATGGCAGCCCTCAGGTCGGACAGCAGCGCCCATGACATCTCCGTCTCGACTTCCAGGACATCGAGTTCGCTGTCGTCGGGATGGCCGCCTGCCACCATCCTCTTCATCAGGCCGTAGGTGTTGTTGAGTTGATGGTTCACCGCCCGGGCATCTGTCAGCACGGCAGCGGGCACGATCATCTGCGCTTCGGCGTAGCTGTCGCGAAGGACCAGGCGCCGTTCCTCGAGTTGTTCGGCGCACGCCTGGGTCTCTGCGTCGTCCCGGGCGCGCAGGGCATGCATGAGGTTGATCTGCGCACTCTGGTACTGACGTGCCGTGGTGTTGAGCAAGATGTAGCAGGTCCGTCGCAGATCGGTCAGTTCACGTCGTGCCGCGATGCGTGCTTCTTGCTGCCGGACTTGTTCGGCGTGGGCACGGTCCTCGCACTGTTGGCGGGCGGTCGCTTCCAGCTCATGGCGCTTGAGTCGGTCGGCTCTGCTCTGTGTCAGCAGGGCCGCGCCCAGGGTGCCGACGACACCGACGACGGCCACAGCGAGCGCACCCCAGGTCTGCCCCACGGCCCCTACCTCACATCGGGCAAGTGGGACGCTGGGCATGCTGCGTCTCCGCCCCGCCTGCATCAATGGTGAGGATCATAGAGTGCAGCTTTGCACAGTGGCCCACCGCCCGGCTGTACGGCGACGGCACCTTGCAGGCCGGGGCCTTGACCGTCATTCACATGTGGACGGCCTCTTCTCCCAGTCGGAGTGAGGTGCGGAGGACAGGGGCTGGTTTGGTGCAGCGTGCCCGGGACCAAGCGCAGGGCGGTGTGTTCGTCGGGTTCCGGGTCGCCCGGGTCGAGGCAATGGGGCTGAAGAGTGCCGAGAACCGTGCACAGCCCGTCGCGGCCGGCGGCGGAGGCGAACACCAGCCCGTCGACGGGTCGTTCCCGGTGGAGGAACATCAGCACCGAGTTCTACCAGGGATACGGACGTGAACCGAATGTGGTGGAGGGCGAGCTGATGCGCATCTGTACCGTCACCGACGCCTCCGCCATCGTCGTCACCGCTACCGCCAGGGGCAGCGCGCCTTCACCGAAGAGGCCCGCGGCATCCTGGCCGCCACCGTGCGCAGCCGGCCCGAGCCGGCGCCGGGGAACCGCCATCCCTCACGGCCGGATGCCCCTATGGCAGTTCTGGCCGATAAAGCAATGTATGAGCCAGCGCTCAGATCGGAGAACGTGATCAACCGGCACAGTTTGAGGCAGGTGAACCCCGCATGCCTGCCCCACCCGGCGGCGGCGTGGACTGTGGTCCGCGAGAGGAGCAGAGCGAGCGGAACAGCGATATCCCGGGTGAAGACCAGAGCGGCGGCCGCGCGACAGGTGCGGACACTGCTGGGAGAGGGGGAACTGGTCTCGGACATAGGTGGGTGGGATCACCATTCGGGCCCAGACAGAGGGAGGCGGCCGGCCCGCCAGGCGACTGACCGTATGGGAGCCGCCCGGCTGCCGCGCTGTGGCACATGCATTGCCACATGCGCACTCTGGCGGCGCCACACCCCGGACGGGTGCATGTCCTTTCAGCCAAGAGCGTTGTCAGCAATTGGAGTTGGGTGGTCAGCAAACCCTGACATCGCCTCTGCCCAACGTTGTTGCCGGCCGGGGGAAGGAACCCCAAGGCTGTGAGCGTGAATGGCAGCGATGTGCGAGGAAGGGGGACATGCGGAGACCGCAAGTCCGGGTGGCGGTGCACTCCCGCTCCAAGACGTGTGGAAGCGCAAGATCCTCACCCGACGGCGCCTCGGTGTCAAAGCGCCGCACCGGAAGTCGTCATCGGCCGCCTGAACGAGCTCTTTCCCGGCCACGCCGGTACCGCCGGCCTGTACTTCGTCGAGCACGAGTACCTCGACAGCCCAGTCCCCCGCTCCTCGCCCCGGCCGAAATCAGCGCCTGGAACGAAGCCCTGGAGCGCCCAGCCCTCTGGCCGATCCAGCCACCGCCACCAGGCAGCGCCCCTCCCGCCGCTGCCACGCCTCCGCGACCGCGACCGCGGGGACAAGACCACGAACGGGTGACACACCGCGTTCGAGTGCACCTCCGCCCTTCCAGAACCGGCAGGAGTGGCCACCAGCCGCCAATAGAACTTCCGTCCACGACCTGCCCCCGCCAAGCCCGTTACGGACCCCTTTCGGGGGCGTTCTTAGAGCATCAGTACCTCTCGCGCGCCCAGATGGAGGACGCTATGAATCCTGCGCTCGCCCTCGCGCATCAGCCTCTTGGATTCGAACAGCGGCGGCTCGTTGCGGGCCCTCTCACCTTCCATGCCCAGCAGGTTGACGTCGTCGCCCGCCGCTCAGCACGCCCGGATACGGGGTGGGCAGCATGAGCGAGCCCACTGATGCACCAGCCGAGAGTGTCCCGGGGCCACGCACCACCCCGCAAGCGCTCCCCTCCCTGCCACCTGCCGGACCGCAGAACCAACCGGACGACTGCGAAACCGAGCCGGATACCGCCTCGGACACGACCGCTCCAGAGCCGCAGATGCGGTACGTCGACCTGACCGGCAGCCGTGAAGCAGCCGGCCGCTCCATCCGGATGCGCGACATGGCACGGCGCCTGCCGCAGTTGGTGCGCCGCTCCCTGGCTCTCGCCTGGCGGGTCGACCGACGCGCGACCGTCGGCCTTCTGCTGTGCCAGGCCGTCGCCGGCGTGATGCAGGCTCTCGGCCTGGTCGCCATCGCCGGCACCCTGTCCGCCCTGCTGAGCAACGGAGATGTCTACCAACGGCTTTGGGAGGCGTGGCCGTCTGTGGCCCTGCTCGCCGGTGCCGCCGGTGTGCGCGCGCTCCTGGGGATCACCGTTAGTTGGCTGTCCTCCCGGCTGGGCCCGCTGATGTCGCGCGAGGCCGAGCAGATGCTGCTCACCGGCTGCGCCGAGGTCGAACTGTGTGCCTACGACGAGCCCGACTTCAACCGCGACCGCGAGGCCGCCGACCGCGGCGCCCAGGTCACCGGTGACCTGATCGACGAGGGCCAGGACCTGATCGCCTCGGGCGCCAGCTTCCTCGCCGGTGCCGTCGTGCTGGCCGGCGTGCACTGGGTCCTCCTCCCGCTCCTGGTGGCGGCCAGCCTCCCGCAAGCCCTGGCCCAGGTCAGCGTCGCCCGGGTGCGCTACCTGGCGAACCTGCGCAGTAACGGCGACCAGCGGATGTTGTCGGTGCTGCGCTGGCACATCTACACCAAGGACGCCGCCGACCAGATCCGTCCCGGCACCATGGGCACGTTCCTGTCCGGCCGGTACCGGCAGACGGTCGCCCGGATCAACCGCGAGGACCGGGCCGCGGCCGACCAGGGCGCCCGTATGTCTCTGATCGGCGCGCTGTGCGGCGGTCTGGGGTCCGCGATGGTGTGGGCGGCGGTCGTATGGCTGCTGGCAGGCGGCCGTATCAGTGTTGGCCACGCGGGAACAGCGGTCTTTGCTCTGCAGACGGCCGGGCAGTCGGTCCGCGGGCTGGTGGCCGTGGGGGCGCGCGCCGTACGCACCGGCCTGTACATGGACGACTGGAGCGGCTTTTTGGACAAGGCGGGCGGGTTCCGTATGCGGCGGGGCCCACGCCGGCCGGCGCCGCCGACGAGGATCGAGATCAAGTCGGTCACCCACCGCTACGCGGGCAAGGACCGCGACGCGCTGTCCGACGTGTCGCTCACCTTGCGCCGCGGTGAGGTCACCGCCCTGGTCGGCTTCAACGGTTCGGGAAAGTCGACGTTGTCGAAGCTGGTCAGCGGCCTGTACCTGCCCACCGACGGGCAGGTGCTGTGGGACGGCGTTCCCACCGGCAACGCGGACCCGCAGACGCTGTGGCAGCAGGTCGCCCTGGTGCCACAGAACTACGCGCACTGGCCCCTGACCGTACGCGAGAACGTGACCTTGGGGCAGCCCACGGCGCGCGGGGACGCGGCGGTGCGTGAGGCGTGCGCGGCCGCCGGGGCCGATGAGGTCGTCGACAGGCTCGGCGCCGGCCTGGACACGCTGCTGGCCCGCGAGTGGCTCAACGGGGAGGAACTGAGCGGCGGGCAGTGGCAGCGCATCGCCCTCGCCAGGGCGTTCTTCCGCGAGGCCGGACTGCTGGTCCTCGACGAGCCGACCGCGAACCTCGATCCTCGCGCCGAGTACCGGATCTTCCAGCGGCTGCGGGGCCTGGCCCGGGACCGGGTGGTGCTGCTGGTGACCCACCGCATCACCAACGTGGCTGTGGCCGATCGGATCGTCGTCCTCGACGAAGGCAGGATCGTCCAGGAGGGCACGTACCGACAGCTCGCCCAACAGCCTGGTCTGTTTCAGCAGTTGCTCTCCTACCAGGTCACCTCCGAGCCGGACGGCGAGAAGCACGGGACGCGCACATGAGCTGTCCCGATGCCGCATCGGATGCCCGAGCCGGCATGGGCTCGCCCACGGCCCCGTACTTCCTCGACCACCCCACGCACTCCCCAGGTGATGACGTGCTGCCCACCCGCTCCCACATCCGCGCGACCACCGAGGGGTATCTGGCCCGGTGTCCGGAGGAGCGGGAGGTGCTGGCCGGGCTGCTGTCCGTCCTCGACGACGCCGACAATCCGTCCAGCCGTGCCACACTGCCCGGCCACGTCACCTGTAGCGCGGCCGTCATCGACCGTCATCGACGTGTGCTGCACATCGGCCACAAGGTCACGGGACTGCTGCTCGCGCCGGGCGGCCACGTCGAGGACGACCGGACCCTCCTGGCGGCGGCCCTGCGGGAAGTGTGTGAGGAGACCGGGGATCCGCCCCGGGAACCTGTGCCTGCCCCCTCAGTTCCTCGGTGCGCCGATCGACATCGACGTCCACGCCATCGACGCCAACCCGGCCAAGGGCGAAGGCGCGCACCGGCACTTCGACTTCCGTTTCGCCTTCTACCTCGTAACCGAGGAGCCGCTTCCGCTCGCGCTGCAGGACTCGGCAGCCGACGTCGCGCCGCCGGGTGCGGCCGCAGATCCGGCTGCCGCACGGGCAGTAATGGTCGCTCAGGTGGAGGAGGAAGGGACTCTGGGGCCGGGCCCGGTCCGTGACGCCCTGCTGGTGCTGCCTCGTGAGGTACTGATGCCGCAGGCTTATGTACGGCGCAGCGCCTCGGGCGAGACGCCGCCGCGGTGGGGCCTGCTGGACTGGGCGGCGGTGCCAGTGTGCTCGTCCAGCACGACGGGGAACCGCTCCTGGGCCGGGCGCGCGGATCACGGTCGGGGGCGTCCATCACGTCGATGTCCACCGTGATGGGCCTGACCGCCGAGCTGTTGGAGGAGCTGGATCTACGACCTGGTCACCGGGTGCTGGGCGTCGGCACGGGCGCGGGGGTGACCGCGGCGGTGGCCTGTCCGGTCTGCGGCGACCGCGGGTGGAAGATTCCGCCGACTTCTTGGAGCTGATCGACCTCGAGCGCAGCGAGCCCGGGCCCGCCGTACGGGATCTGGTCCGCCTGTCCGACGCCTGGGCCGGCCGCCCTCCACGGACCCCTCGCACTGCCATGACGCCGCCTTCATTCACAAGCAAGGAGCGATCTGTGGGATACACCCGGACCGACTGGTCCGAGCACTACAACGACGGGCGCGGCTTCCGGCGGCTCGGGGACGAGGAGAGGGACCTGCTTGTTGAGCACACACCGGCGCCCGAGGGCGGCCGTGCGCTCGACGCCTGCTGCGGCACCGGTGAGACGGCCGCGTACCTCGCTTCGCTCGGGTACACCGTCGACGGCGTCGACTTCGCCGAGGGGGCGCTGGAACGTGCCCGTACGGAGCACGCCGAAGTAGAGGGGGTGCGCTGGCTGTGCATGGACGTGGAGCACGACGACTTGGCCGGGCTTGCTGAGGACGGCTACGACCTGGTCGTCATTCGGCTGTCCATCGCCTTCGTCCGTGATCGCGCCCGGGTGCTGCGTCGGCTGTCCGCGCGGCTGCGCGAGGGCGGAACGCTCGTCGTCATCACGCCGGTCGCGGAGAACACCCCTGAAGAGCGTCGCCACATCGCGCTGGACGAGAACGAACTCGACGCGCTCATCGACGGGTTCAGCACGTGCGAGCGGTTCGACGCGAAAGGTCTGGCGGTGCTGGTCCTGCGCGGCCCGGGCGGGTCGTTCAGCGCAGAGGAGGAGCCGCGGCCCGATCCGCAGGCTGTTTTCGGTGCCGCAGTGGTGGTCACCGACGCGTTCGGGCGGGTCCTGCTGGGCCGCTCGCCCCGGGGCCTGTGGGAGCTGCCGGGCGGCCGGATCGAGAAAAACGAAACCGCGCCGGCTGCCGCCGTGCGGGAGTTGGCCGAGGAGAGCGGGCTGACGGCGCGCGTTGAGAATGCTCATGTCGTTACCGTGATGCACGATGACCGGCTGGACGTGCGCCGTGTCACCGCTGTCGTTCGCCTCACCAGCTGGGACGGTGAACTGGGTCTGCCCGAGCCGCACCATTTCTTGCGCTGGGAGTGGCACGACCTGAACACTTTAGCCACCCTGGGGCGGATCTTCACGCCCAGCGCGCAGGCCTTGACCGAGGTGTGGCCCGGGGTGCTGCCGGGGCTGCCGCTTGTTCACTCCTACGCGTGCGCCACCGCCGTCCCACCGGTGCCCGGTGAGCCGGCAGAGGCGGTCCGGCTGCGCGAGCGGATGGCGAACATCGTGATCGGCAAGGGATGGGCGCCCTCCGCGCGGGTCCAGGCCGCGCTGCACGAGGTCCCCCGGCACCGGTTCGTTCCCGAGGCCCCGTTGGAGACGGCCTACCACGACGACCTCGCCGTGGTAACGGTCCGGGAGTCGCCCGAGACCGCCGTCAGCTCCGTCTCAGCAACCTGGCTGCAGGCCGACATGGTTGAGCAACTCCGGTTGGAGCGGGGGATGACTGTGCTGGAAGTCGGATCGGGCGGCTACAACGCAGAGCTCCTCGCACACGTGCTCGGGGAGCGTGGCCGCGTGGTGACCGTGGACGTCGACCCGTATGTCGTGCACCGCACACAGCGACTGTGCGCGGAAGCCGGCAGCGGCCGGATCACCGCCGTTCTCGGCGACGGCGGCCTCGGCGCACCCCACCACGTCCCGGCCTGCGGGTTCGACGGCGTGGTGATCACGCACAACGCGTACGACATCGCCCCGGCCTGGCGTGAACAACTCGCCGAGGGCGCGCGGTTGGTCGTGCCGCTGGAGATGGGCGGCTACACCCGCTCCCTCACCCTGGTCCAGCACGGTGACGTGCTGCACACCGAGAACTGGACGTACTGCGGGTTCGTACGGGACCGCGGCGCCGCGGCCCGCACCGCCCCCGCCGCCCGCCTGGCCGACGGTGCCGTCACCGTGCGGTGGGAAGACGGCGCTCCCGGCGACGTCACCGGGCTCGAAGAGGCTCTGCGGGGGCCCCGGCACGAGCTCCCCACCGGCCTCATCGTCCAAGGCGTTTTCCATTTCGAGACTTTGCAGATCTACGCCGCGACCACGCTGCACGGGTTCTGCCGTCTGGCCGTGCCGGAAGGGTCCACGCTCGTGGCGCAGCGGGACGCGGCCGCGATGGTGGCGGACGGCTCCCTCGCCTACCTGACCCACGTCAAGGTCAAGGACGCCCCGGATCCAGCCGACCGTCTCACCGAGTTCTTCATCCACGCTTACGGCCCAGCCGCCGAAGAGCTGGCGGAGCGCTTCGCCGAGTGCGTGCGCACCTGGGACCGGAAGGTGCGCGAGAGCGGCTACCCGCCGATGACCGTCCACCCGGCAGGCACTCCCGACGAGCAGCTGCCGGCTGGTGACGTGCTCGACAAGCCGTCCGTCCGGCTCGTCTTCCAGTGGCCGGGCCGAACCCCTGCCGGTGCGCAGGACCTGCTTGCGGCAGGCGGACAGCGTGCCTGACTTCGACGAGCTGATCCCCGCGAAACCCGGGCCGGACAAGGCTGACGAGGCCGTCACCGGCCGGCCGCCGATCTCGTTCTCGCTGCGCGCCCACCCCTCGTTCGCCGCGTACCTGACCGGGGAGGCGGCGAGTCTGCTGGGAACGTCGGCGCACGCCGTGGCGCTGCCCGCCCTCGCGGTTCTCGTTCTGCACGCGAACCCCGGTCAGATCGCCACCCTCGCGGTCCTCTCCCAAGCCCCCGCGTTCGTGCTGGCTTTGCCGGCCGGGGCGTATGTCGACCAGCACCCGAAACGGCCGGTCCTGATCGGCTCCGACCTGGTTGCCGCGGCGGCCGTCGCCGCGATCCCTCTCACCGCGCTCGGCGGGATGCTGTCCTTCCCCGTGCTGTACGCCGTCGCGCTGATCGTGGGATCGGCGACGGTGCTCCACTTAGCGGTCGCGATCGCCGTGGTACCTGAGTTGGTGCCCGCACCCCTGCTCCACGAGGCCAACTCCCGGGTCGGCAGTGCGTTCAGCCTCGCGGACACCCTGGGCGCTTACGCCGGCGCCGGGGTAGTGGCGGCACTCGGCGCGGTCCACGCGTTCTGGCTGGACGCGCTGTCGTACGCCCTCTCCGCCTGGTGCGCGACACGCATCCGCCTCGAGCACCGTGCCCGTCCCGCACAGGAGCGGGAGCGGCTGGGCTCGGCCATGTGGACGGGCCTGGTCTTCGTCGCGCACACCCCCGTGGTCCGCCCACTGGTGCTGAGCCTGTCCCTGACCGGCGTCGGCGCAACCCTGATCGAGGTGTACCGCGCGTACTACCTGCTCACCGTGCTGGACGCGGGCGCGCTCGGGCTGGGCATCGTCACAGGCGTCTGCGGCATCGGAGGCGTCATCGGCGCGCTGAAGGCCCCGCGGCTCGCGGGGCGGTTCGGGCCGGGCCCGGTGATGCTGGCGGCCTTCGGGCTCTACCCGGTGTTGGGTGTCCCCCTGCTCCTTGCCCGGCCCGGCCCCGGGTGGCTGGCGGTGCTCGCCCTCACCGGCGCCGTGCAGATGGCGGCCGCGACCTGTGCGGGAACGACGCAGCGTTCGGTACGCCAACAGCTGACGCCGGCCAAGTTGCAGGGGCGAGCTCAGCAGACCTCGACCTGGCTGGTCTCCGGCACCCGGCCATTCGCCTCGGCCGGCGCCGGGGTCCTGGCCGGCGCCTTCTCGGTCCCTACGGCGATGTGGACCGGCACCGCGATCCTGTGCCTACCGCCCCTCCTGCTGTTGGTGAGCCGGGTCGGCCGCCTGACGGCCATGCCCCTGGCCGTCGTTTCGCCCATCCAGGAGGCAGCGTGACGCCGCGAGTGGACGTGGTCGTGCTGACCATGAACGACCGCCCCAAGGAGGAAACCTTCGCGCAAAAGACACTGCAGGCCCAGACCGGCGTCGAGGTGCGCGATCCTCGCGCATCGCAGCGAAGCCGCTCGTGAGCGCTCCCTGCCCGGCCTCCTCGCCCGTCTCCCTGAGCAGGAGCGTCGCAGGATTATCGAGACCGAGTACTTCACCCGCCTCACGCCCGGCCCCGTCCCGGGTGACCGGCACCGGCTCACCGTCTGACCACGCCGCCGTGCTCCCTGCCCCCATGCTCCCGTTCCCGTTTTGGAGAGACATGACAACGAGCGAGGCCCCTGCCCCCGACGAGCTTCCGGGCTCTGCGTTGACCGATGAGGAGTACGGGGCCCTGCGCGCCTCGGCCGCGTTGTGGACCGGCGCCTCTGTGCTGATCACGAACCAGCACGGCGAGGTGCTGGTCCAGCATGTCGACTACCGCGACACCTGCCTCCTGCCGGGTGGCGCCGTCGACAAGGGCGAATCCCCCTCTCGCGCCGCCGCCCGAGAACTGCGCGAGGAGCTCGGCGTCATGGCACGCGTCGACCGCGGCCTCGCCGTCGACTGGGTATCCCCGGGCAGCGTCAGCATCCCTGCCGCCATGCGGTTCCCCGGCGAGATCCTCCACGTCTACGACGGCGGCACCTGGACCGACGAAAAGATCGCGTCCGTGCGGCTGCCCGACAGCGAGATCACCGGCATCGAGTTCGTCGAGCCCGCCCGTCTGCCTGCCCTGATGTCCCCCAGCGACGCCCGGCGTGCCCTGTCCGCGCTCCGTGCCCGCGTCAACGCCGCCGGCGCCGTACTCCTCGAGAACGGCGCCCCGATCGCCCCCACCCTCCTCGACCACAGCCAAGTCCTGTGCACCGCACGCGCCGAGCGCCGCTGCACCTTCCTCCCAGGCCAGAACCCGCGGGGCCGGGCAGTACGCGGCTGGCAGGGATGGCTGTTCACGCCGGACGGCCGCGTCGTCATCCTCCTCCAGCCCAACACCGGGAACGCCCGCCTCCCCGCCGGCCCAGTCCAGTCCCGGGAAGACAACCCTGTGAACGCTCTGATCCACGGAGTGAGCCAAGAGACCGCCGTCCGGATCGGTGAACCGCTGCTCCACGGCCACCTCAACGACCCCTACACCTCGCACGCGTACGCCCGATACGCCGCCGCCATCACCGGCGTCGAACCCATGCCGACCGGCAGCAGCGCCCGTGCCCTGGCCACACCCGAACAAGCCCTGGAACTCCTCGGCTCAGAATCACCCGCAGGTGTCCAACTTGCCGCCGTCCACCAGGCACGCAAGCAACTCGGCATCCCCAGGGCCGCACCCCAGCCCTTCATCGAACTCACCGCCCCCGGCACCGGGTAGACGCGTCCGCGTGCAAGCCTCAGCGGCTCCATGCGGACAAAGAATACGACGTGCCCCGTCTACGGAAATGACTGCGGGGGAAAGCACATTGGTGGGCGCATCGCCCGCAAGGGAGTCGAGTCCCGCGAACGTCTCGGCCGCCGCAGATAGGGGATCGAACGGACCATGTCCTGGCTATCGGGCTACCGGCCCATCAGCCCTCGCTACGAGGGAAACCCTCGCAACCACCTGGCCTTCCTCGGCCTCACCGCAGCCCTCTGCCGCTATAAACGACTCGTCCGTCCCACCGCATAGAAAACGGTCCAGTCGGAAGATTTGACACCCACAGTCACTCTTACGAGGGATGGTGAGGGTTCTCGTGGTGTGCCACGGTGGGTTCATACAACACCCGGCGCTCCTCTTTGCATTACCCCACGCTCTCCGCCCACAACAGGGTGGGCGGCAACGGGAGAGGAGCCCAGCATGCAAAGAGACGACCGAACCCCAGTTCCCCGTGAGATGCTCAACCCTTGCGGGAGGGAGAAGGAGGAGAGTTGCCATGTAGAAGAGCTCGCGCCGGACGAGCCCGACGACACCTCTACCAATGATGCAACCTGCAACAGGCCCAAGCGTCGATGGTTGAGTTTGAAGAACTCATACCGCACCACCAGTCGCGTCACCGGCCCCATTTTTTCAACACTCACCGTTGTTAACTACTTCTTCCCTAATTTCCGTGATGCGATCATCGAATTTTTGAAGATCTGCATGCACTTCGTTCTGGAAATTATTTAAGGGACAGCGTCGCCCCGGCCGTTGGGGCGACGCTACTTGCCTGTCAGGTCCAGACGGGTCTCGGTCCGCCGAACTTCCGGTCGAGAGCGTGCCGCCTGACGGCCCTCGACGCGGACGCGGCGCGAGGAATGCGCCTTGCGCCGTCGTTCGTAGATCTCCTCCGACCGCGTTTGAGGTTTGCCATCTCCTTTGGCTGAATTGGTCGTTGAGCCCGCCGTGACCGGTACTGGGGGTATCCGTCGGACCTGACCGATGAGCGGTGGAGGCTGGTGGAGCTGTTGCTCCCGCCGCCACGGACTGGGCCGAAGGGCGGGCGACACGAGAAGCTGTGCCGTTCGGAAACCCATCGCTGCTGCTCAAAGTGGGGCCGGCACGCCACGACGGCTTACCGAAACCCTGTCCGGGCGGTTGCCTCACCGATGCACCAAGTGGCACGGAAGGTACTCGCGGTCCCGGCGGTGCCGCTGCGCCGGGACACGGCCAAAGACGCCGAACCGCTGGTGCCGCAACCGGCGACGATGTCGGGGCGCGCGGGCCGCTGGCCGAACTCCCGCATCCTCACCGGCGGTGGACACTGACGGCATAGCCGCCGCCGTCGTAAGGGGCGGCGTCCCAGGTAGCGAAGCGGTCGACGAGGGTGAGGCCGGCTACGGCGCAGCAGTCGTCGTACGCTGACAGCGTGATGCTGGGCGGCACGGGCAGGTGGGCTTCGTCCAGGCCGAAGCCGGCGACCATCAGACCGCCCGGACGCAAGGCTGCGGCCAGGCGCTTGACCACCGTGGCCTCGGTGCCGGCGGCGAGCAACGGGAAAACGTTGCCTGCAGCGACCACGAGATCGAAGTCCGCTGCGATGCCGAGCAGGTCCGGCTCGAACCCGGCCAGATCGGCCTGGAACCAGGGCAGTTCCGGCGCCTGCTGCTGCGCCACTGCCAGCATCGACGCGTCGAGATCCACCCCGACACAGTCGTACCCGAGCTCCGCAAGCCGGATCATGACCCGTCCGGTACCGCACCCGGCGTCCAGCACTCGCGCTCCGGCAGGCACGAGAGCTGCGCAGAAGCGTGCCTCACCGTGCACTTCCTTCCCGCTACGGGCCAGGGCCGCGAACCGTGCAGCGTAGTCCTCTCCGGACGTCTCCCCGGTCAACTCTCTCCAACGGCTCATGAGGCCAACTATAGGTCGACCGTGTGCCACTCGAAGAAGTGCCCGAACTCGCGGCGCTGAAGGCAGCAGCAGCGGGAACATTCTGGCGGGCCGCCTCGTTGCCTCTGGACCCGTCCACGTCGTCACCCCTGGGAGCACCATGCCCGAAACCACGCACGCCACCTCCACTGTTCTCCCCGCACTTCCGGCTCTGAGCGCGCAGGCCGAGCGACTGATCGAACTGGGGGTGCACGAAATCATCGGGCTGTCCACCGCCGAGCTTCGCACCTTCGCCGGTGCCACCGAAGCCCCCGCGGGCGGCGACGGCACCCTGCTCGCCGTTCACCCGAACCAGGCCCCCGCCTCCGCCCTCGCGCCGCTGCTCCGCCGCGACGGCAAGCAGGGCTTCGTCGTCACCGACATGTCCGACATCGATCTCTTCGCTCCGCTCGACAAGATCACGCTGCCCGACGCCCCGCTCTACCTCCTCACCGGCCTCGACCGCGGCGACCGGATGGCCAACTGGAGCCCGAACGAGGCACTGCCCGCCCTCACCGCAGAAGCCCGCACCCCGTTGCTGCTCACCGAGGGCATCCACTGGGTGCTACAGCAGCCCGCCGTCCTGGAGCGCAACCACTGCTTCATGACCATCGGCTCCCGGCTGTGCAAAGCCCATGGCACGTTGGACGCCCGCACGCCGGCGATCTGGATCAGCAACGGCACCGGACGGGACGGCCGCGAGCGCCGCAACGCCCCCAAGGTGGGCTGGTGCTGGGCGGGCAACCGGCACACCTGGCTGGGCATCGCCTCCGCGACAGGCCGCCGGACCCAGGACCGGTAGGAAGTCGTGATCAGGCGGACCAAAACCACAGGGCCAGCTGACACCGAGTGCGATCTCTCGGCTTCATGTCAGCAGACCGCCTGGGGATCTATCGCCTCATGACGGTGAAATCCGATGCCCGTGTCAGCGGCGGACCGTCATGTGCCTCCACGGTGACCAGCGAGAAGATGACCGGCAGCGGCCGACGGAGACTGCCGGCCACCGGCACTGACACGAAGCCGGCACATCGCAGCCTGGGTCGTCGACCAACTGCCCTCGCGCCATGACCGCTGCCCATGCAGTTCTCCGGGCCATACCGGCTCGACCATGGTCCGTCCGCCTACCCTCAGCCGACCACGCTCCGGGGAGATTCAGCTCGGCCAGCGGGAGGGGTCGGATGCTCAGGCGCAGGACCAGGCCGACATTCCCTGGAGACGGGCCAGGCGTTTGGCCACGGCGATCTGTTCCTTGCGGGTGGCCAGGTCCGCGCGCGGGGCGTACTGGAGCCCGCCGGCCGCTTTCCAGCTCGACTGCGTGAACTGCAGACCGCCGTAGTGGCCGTTTCCGGTGTTCGCCTGCCAGTCGCCGCTGGATTCGCATGCGGCGATGGCGTCCCAGTCCGGCCCCGAGACGATCGACGGAGAGGCCACGGCTTGGGTGGGCGAGCCGAGGGCAGCCGCGGTGGCCAGGACCATCAGGACGGTGCGGATCCGGCTGTCGTGAGCCCTGCGCCCGCTGCCCGCATGAGCGTTTCGTCTGCTAGTCATAGAGAGACTGATACTCCACGTGACAGGGGGACGGCATGTCGGCTGCCATTTCCTTGGGCCGGACGGACGATACTGCACCCCTCCTGTGTTACTCGGAGTGAACCGCTCCGGGATCGGTGGAGGCTCTATGCGTTGACTCCAGCCGCCGGTTGGGGCTGGTGTTGAGCGTGGTGGTTGGTCTCGTACTCGTGGGGCGGGATATCGCCGGGCGCGCTGTGGAGCCGTTGGTCGTTGAACCGGTCGACCCGTTCCGCGGTAGCGAGTTCGACGTCGGCCAGGCCGTGCCATGCCCGACGGGACCGAGATCAAGCTCGGCATCTGGTGCAGCAACACCAAGGCCAGGCGCCGCAAACTCACCCAGGAGCAGTTGGACACACTCGCGGAGCTGGGCAGGGAAGGGGCATAACGGCGATCGCAGGGCGACCCGCCGGTGCTGACAGGTTGCCTCTGGTGGTGTCAAAAGCAGGCGGCCTCGTCAGTCCTGCCCCTTCGGGGTGCCCACCGCATCACCTGCCGATGCGGGTAGTCGAAGGACTCGGGGCACAGGTGGACCTGCATGGTGTAGCCGCGGCCGATCAGCGGCGCCAACTCAGCGAAGGGGGCGGCGATATCGATGGGCCGGGGGCGGTACGGGACACAGAGGCGAGACCAGCACCCGGGCCCGGGCCCGACAGTGCCCGGGCCTACTAGGCATGGCCGGCACCTCGGCCGCGCCTTCCTCGCCCGGAGGCCATCTCCAGCGGTAACGCCGGGAATGGCCGCTGCTGTCCACCGATCAGCAAGAACGGCTGCCGGGCCGGGTCGTCCCGGGGCCGCAAAGCCGCGCGCTGGTGCCGGTGGCTCTCGGCGCTGGTTCTCGAGGCGCATTTCCAGGTGAACTCAGCCGTCCGACCCGGCCTCCCGTTTACGCCGCCGCAGCACGTGATCGCTGAAGAGGTGCCGGCTGCGGTCGAGCAACTCACCCACCTCCGCGTCTCCGCGCCGCACCTCCGCCGACGGATGCCCGTGCTGCACGGACTGCCCGGCCCAGGTACGCAGCTTCACGTCCGGGTCCTCCAGCAGCCTGACCGCCGCTCGCAGCGCCGCGACCCCGCTGTGCGTGTCGAGGAGCCGGAACGCGGCGACCCGGACATGCCGCGGCCGCTCGGGCCCGGTGCGCTCCAGCAGCCAGTCGACGGGCAGTTGCTTCGCCGACGGCAGCAGGGCGGCGGTCGTCTCGCGGACGACCGCCGGGGCTGGGTCGTCGAGCAGCGGCCGCAGCCGTTCCGCGTCCGCGAGGTCCAGCTTCCGCAGCCCGGCCACCGCCCGTGCTCGCACCCCGGCCACCGAGTGTGCGAGCAGCGGCCACAGCAGACCGGCGTCCGCGCGGTTTCCGCACTCGGCCAGCCCGATGACCGCACCGGGCGGCAGCCCGGGGTCATCCGGTGCCGCACACCGCTCCCGGTACCAGGGCGCCGGATCGCCTCCGTGCTGCCGCACCACGTAGCGGGCGCAGGCACGTACCAGGGCGGAGCAGTCGACGAGGAACGGCTCCGCCTGCTTCGGCCGTCCCGCCTGCCGCAGCGCGGTGACGCCGGCCGAACGGGTGCGTGGGCTGTGCGCGGTCAGCAGTGGTGTGAGCACCTCGTCGTAGCCGCCCTCCTCGTCCCGCAGGGATGTGAGTGCCGCGGTGGCGCACAGGTCCTGGACCACCGTGTCCTGGTCCCGGGCCCAAGCCGCTGGTGATCGACTTCGCGAGCCGTGGGACCATCCTCGGTGAACTCGAAGGAGGAGCCAGTGCAGTTACGCAACGTACGGCCGGACGATATCGATGCCTATGTCCGCATGCGGTGCGATCCCGTCATGATGGCCGACCTCGGCGGGCCTCTGCCGCGCGAGGGGATGGCAGACACGGTCCGTCGGGATGCCCAGCAGGCAGCAGCCGACCTTGCGTGGGTCAAGGTGATCGTTCCCGATCCGGTTGCCCCCGACGTGGTGGCAGGGACGGTGACCATCCGGTTCCGTGACATCGGTGAGGGACCGGTCTCCGAGATCGGCTGGATGGTTCTGCCCGAATTCCAGGGGCAAGGGGTGGGCAAGCGTGCGGTCCGCGCACTCCTGGAGCAGGCCCGGGATCAAGACCGCTGGGGAGTCGTGCATGCCTTCCCGGCAATAGACAACGCAGCGTCGAACGGCATCTGCCGCTCTGTCGGCTTCCGGTTCCTCTCAGAGGTCGACGTGACCTTCGCAGGCCGGGTTTTCAGGACCAATCACTGGGCCATGGACCCGGGGACGGATCTGACCTGATGACGCCGGTCTCAAAGCCCTGTTCGGTTTCCTGCGGGGTCAGTCGACCGCAGCGTGCTACGCCTGCGCCTCGGTGCGGGCGAGTCGGTAGGACTCGGTGCCGGTCTGGATGATGGCGCCGTTGAAGGTGAGGCGGTCGACGACGGCCGCGCAGAGCCGGGGATCGGTGAAGGTCTTCGTCCAGCCGCTGAAGGACTCGCTGGAGGCGATGGCGTCGCTGTTCTTCTCCTCCCGTTCGGTCAGCACCTGGAACAGCAGCTCAGCACCCCGCCGGTCCAGTTCCATAGAGCCGAGTTCGTCGATGCAGAGGAGGCCGACGCTTCCGTAGCGGGCGATCGTCTTCGACAGTTGTTTCTCGTCCGCGGCCTCGACCAGTTCGTCGCCGGGGTCGAGGACTACGGTGGCTGGGGGTGGGTTGTCGCAGCTGAGCATGGTCAGACCGGCTGCCGGGTGAACAGTTTGCTGTAGAGGTCCAGCGCAGCAGTTCCTCATCCACCCGTTTGCGGCCGGTTTCCCTCAGGCCGGTGGTGAGGTGGTGGGTGATCTTCGCCCAGTCCCGGAAGTTTCCGTGCGCGGCTTCCTGGTCGCAGACCGCGATGAGATCGGGGTCCCCCTCCGCCCATACGGAAGGGAAAGCGGGAATGACGGTGAGGACCTCGTCCAAGGGCATGCGGCCGGCCTCCTGCCGGGCGTAGACCCGGGATTCGAGCATCGGCTCGCTGTGCAGCATCTCGAAGCAGCCGTTGCCGCCGGTGAACACGATGGTGAGGTCGGATGCGGTGTCGTCCCAGAGGTGGCGCAGGCACTCGAAGCACAGCTTCGGCAGCCACTGCGCCTCGTCACACACCAGCACGCGCGGCTCCTCCAGCGCTCCGCGCAGCATGCGGTCGCACTCGATCGCGTGCGACGGCGGTCGGCCCGGCCGGCCGAGGGCGTGGAAGAGTTCATGGCGCAGGTCCCGGATGGAGGGGCAGGAGCGGAACTGGATCCGGCGGGTCAGCGCCGGACGGTCTCGTGGGAGACGAGCGCACCGCGCCCGGGCATCAGCTCCTCGACCTCGCGGGACGACAACGGGAAGCGGAAGTACAGCCACGCACAGTGCGCGATGATCTCCACCGGGTACCGGTGCCCCTGGCACGACGGCGGCGCGCTGCCCACGGGCGCCCCCTCCCGGCATGACCAATCAGAAGATCATCCCACCTGGTCAGTCGACGTGAAGTGCCGTGTCGAAGTTTCGGCCGATGCGTAATCATTTTCAACTTATTGCCCCGGAACGCCATCCAAGTCCCGCCCTGAGACGTATCCCATGTGTAGCAAGTCTCAGGAGGAACGCAATGGCTATCTTCAGCAATCTGATTCCTGCCCATCGCCGGGACCGCAACAACGACACGTCGCGCCGCGACGACTTCTCGGGGCATGGTCACGGGCACGACCACGGGCACGGCGACCGCAATGGGCACGGCGACCGCCACGGGCACGGCGACCGCCACGGCCACGGTTACGGCCACTAGTGACCACACCACGGAGGCTGAGCGGACCGGAGACCGAAAGGTCCTGGTCCGCTCCGTCCGTCCGTCCCTCCACGAGGAACGCATGCCATGGTGCATGTCCTGCGGCGTCTGCTGTCGGCGGGTGAGGCTTCCGGTGTGGTGGCGGCCGCGCCCCCGGTGTCTCCGCGCGAGGTGTTCCGGCGGTTCTGGCCCTATACCCGCGGCGGTCGGCGCTGGTTCGCTCCCGTCGTCCTCTTCAGCCTGATCGGCCCCGCCCTCGATGCCACGGAGATCTGGCTCTTCAAGATCGTGGTGGACGATGTGCTCGTTCCCCGCGACGTCGGACCGCTCCTGTGGATCGCACCGACCTATCTGGGGCTCATCATCGGCTCCGGCATTCTGGGGTTCGCCGACGACGTGACGTCCACGTGGGTCAGCGAACGCTTCCTGCTGACGCTTCGCTCCGATGTGTTCCGGCACGTCCAGAGCCTGTCGCTCGGATTCTTCGAACGCCGACGGCTCGGGGACGTGTTGTCGCGTGTGACGGGCGATGTCGACGCGGTCGAGACATTCCTGCTCTCGGGAGTGGCAGACGCCCTCTACTATGTGATCCGCCTGGGTGTCTTCCTCGGTCTGCTGTTCTATCTGCAGTGGGATCTGACCCTCCTCGCCCTCGTCATCGTGCCGCTGTTCTGGGGCGTCGCCCGGCGCTTCTCGCGGCTGATCAAGGAGGCGTCCCGGGAGCGCAGGCGCCGCAGCGGTTCGATCAGCGCGATCGCCGAGGAGTCGCTGGGCAACGTCGCCCTGGTGCAGGCGTACAACCGGCAGAGGTGGGAAGAGCGCCGGTTCGAGCGTGAGAACGTCGGCAGGTTCCGGGCCACGATGGCCTCGACGCGGATCCGCGCCGTCTACGGATCCGTCGTCGAGGTCATCGAAGTGTCCGGCGTCCTCGCGGTCATGAGCCTGGGCACTTGGAAGCTGGCCCAGGAACAGCTCACGCTGGGCGGACTGCTGGTCTTCCTGACGCTGATCGGCAGCCTCTACAGCCCGGTCCGCGGTCTGTCCCACCTCGGCACCACCTTCTACGCGGCGTCCGCCTCGGCCGAACGGATCATCGAGTTGCTGGACCAGCGGCCGCAGGTCGTCGAGGCCGCCGGCGCCCGCCGGATCGGCCGTGCGCGGGGTGACGTGGAGTTCGACGGCGTCTCCTTCCGCTATCCCGGTACGCCGTCCTGGGCACTGTCGGACGTGTCGTTCCACGTGGCGGCCGGAGAGACGTTGGCGCTGGTCGGGGCCAGCGGGGCCGGCAAGTCGACGGTCGCGAAGCTGCAGCTGCGCTTCTACGACCCCGACCGGGGCGCGGTCCGCCTCGACGGGACGGATCTGCGGGACCTGCGCCTGTCCGACCTGCGGGAGAGCGTCGCGGTGGTCCTGCAGGAGACGCTCGTCTTCCACGGCACCGTGCGGGACAACATCGCCTACGGCCGGCCGGAGGCGACGCAGGCGGACATCGTCGCGGCGGCACGCGCCGCGGACGCGCACGAGTTCATCGAACTGCTCCCGGAGGGCTACGACACGATGGTCGGCCAGCGCGGCCGGACGCTCTCCGGCGGGCAGCGCCAGCGCCTGGCGATCGCCCGCGCGATGATCAGGGACGCGCCCGTGCTCCTCCTCGACGAACCGACCACCGGCCTCGATGTGCGGTCCGGCCGTCGGATCATGGACCCGCTGCGCCGGCTCATGGCCGGGCGGACGACCGTCGTCATCTCCCACAACCTGCTGACCGTCCGAGACGCCACGCGCATCGTGGTTCTCGACCAGGGCAGGATTGCCGAGTGCGGCACCCACGACGACCTGCTCGAGCGCGGCGGGACGTACGCCCGACTGCACCGGCTGAACGCCCCGGTCGGTGCCGCACCAGCCGGGTCCTCGGCCCCCGGGACGGTGCTGCCGTGAGTGTCCCGGCGGTGCGGGCCGCCCCGCCCCTGGCACCCGGCACGAGACCGGTCCCGGGCTACGAGGTCCTGGCGCATCTGGCGCGCACCGGCTGGCTCGACGTCTACGACGTCTGGAGCGAGGAACGGGACTGCCGCTGTGTGATCAAGGCCGTGCGCCCCGACCGCCGGGACCAGGAGCAGCTGCGCGACCAACTGCTGCGTGAGGGGCGGTGGCTGGGGGCCTTCACCCATCCGCACCTGGTCCGCGCGTACGAGACGTTCGAGTCGCCGGTGCCGCTCGTCGTGCTGGAGACGCTGACCGGCGAAACGCTGTCCCACCTCGTCCACCGGTTGCGGCGCCGTCCGTCCGCCGCCGACGTGGCGCTTCTCGGGGTGCAGCTGTGTTCCGCGATCCACTACCTCCACGGTCAGGGTCTGCTGCACCTGGACCTCAAGCCGTCGAACGTGGTGGTGGACTGCGGTCACGCGAAGGTGCTGGACCTGAGCATCGCGCGGCCGCCCGGGCCCGCGCCCGCGGGGGTGGGCACGTTCTGCTACCTCGCTCCCGAGCAGGCCCGCGGCGGGCCGCTGTCGGCAGCCGCGGACGTGTGGGGCATCGGCATCACGTTGTACGAGGTCGCCTCCGGGGACGTGCCGTTCGGCCGCGAGGATTCCCACGAGGTTCCTCCCCGTGGGGAGAAAGGGGACGAGCCCTACGACGGCAGCGTCACGGGCGGCCGGGACGACTGGTATCCGCAGCTGGAAGGCACCGCCCCGCCGATCGGCTCGCGGCGGCGTCTGCCCGGGGGGCTCGCGGCGGTCATCGACGGCTGCCTTCGGACCGATCCGTCGTCCCGGCCCTCGGTTGCCGAACTGGCCACCGCACTCGACGCGACGCTGCCTGGCCCGGGACGCCGCACCGCCCGCCCTTGAGGCCATGGCGGGGCGCCGATTTCACGCGCTTCAACCGGTCTCGAAGTCGCCGGTGGCGAGGACGGTGCCGTCGGAGGCGGTCAGGCGGGCGCCGGAGAGCGCCGCGGGGTCGACCGGGGCCGCCGCGCCCCAGTCACCACGTCCGTTGCTCAGGGTGAAGGTGCCCACGCGGATCGTGGTGCCGTCCGTGCGCTCCAGGAGGCAGACGACCTTGCCGCTGTACGGAGTGCCGACGGCGGCAAGGTCGACGGTCATGTAGATCCAACCGGGTTTCCCCGGGTCTCCGGGGTGGGCGTAGACGTCGCCGACCGACGACCCGAGGCCCGAGGCCGAGGTCAGCTCTCCCTCCATCAAAGGTGTCTGGATCTCCACGGCAGGAGAGCTCGAGGCCGTGACACTCTCGATGGCGGTGCCGACCGCCCAGCCGGTGAACCCACATGCGAGTGCGAACGCGGCCGCGGCGGATGCGACCCGCAGCCGGACGCGGCGTGCGCGACTGCGGACCGCCTTGTGCGCGAGGTCGGGCGCCCGCGTGTGGGGGTCCCCCTCGTGCGTCGTCACCTCCTGGGGCAGTCCGCGCGCCACCCGGGTCTCGAACCCGAGCGGCGGCTCGCTGCCCGGCACCAGCCCGATCAGTCCGTCTCCCACCAGGGTCATGTGCTCGATGTACTCCCGACAGGCCGCGCACCGGTCCAGATGCGCGGCCGCCACCGCCCGCTCACGGCCGGGCAGCACGCCCAGTGCCATCTCGGCGCCGATCTCCCGCAACTTCTCGCAGGTCACGTCACTGACCATGGTCCCCTCGATCCGGAGAGGCGAGTGTGTTCCGCAGCTTGCCCATCGCTGTCCTGATACGCGTCTTTGCGGTGCCCAGCGGGATCTTCTCCCAGTCGGCGATCTGCTGGGCCGTCATTCCGTAGATGCCCGCCATCACCAGGGCACGACCCTGGTCCCGCGGCAGCTGCGCCACGGCGGCCCGCAGCTGGGACGAGGCCTCGTCGGCCAGAGCCCACTGCTCGGGGGTCTCGGTCACGACATCGAGGAGCGCGTCGAGGTCCTCGGGTGCCACCGGCTCCGTCCGCCGCGCACGGACGGCGTCGATGGCGAGATTGTGCGCGATGGTCGTCAGCCAGGTCGTCACCGACCCGCGGCGCGAGTCGTAGATCTGCGCATGACGCCACGCACGCTCGAACGTCTGCTGGGCGATGTCCTCGGCAAGTTGCCGATCTCCGGTGACGGCGATGGCGACACCGAAGACCGCGCGCTGGAACCTCCGTACGAAGGTGACCGCGAGTTCCGGATCACCGGCGGCCAGCCCGGACAGCAGAGCCTCGTCCGGGAGACGGCTAACGGGAACCGGAAGCTCGGCACACTTATATATACGGTCCGTCCCCACCAAGGGATTGCCCGGCCGCTGCGGAAGATCACATTCCCATTCTGCACCGGTTTCCCCGGCTGTACGAACTGCTCGCAGCGCGGTCAGTGACCGTTCTGCGCCAGCCGCAGCAAGTGACCCGCCAAGGCCTGGCCCCCGGTCGGATCCCGGGCATTGCTGCAGGTTCGACTTGCCCCAATGACCGTAGAAGCGCGGGGCGAAGCCCTCCACGACCGAGGCGTGATCACGAGTCCACTGGGCTGGCTGCTGTCGCAACTTCCGCAAGTCACGCACCGCCCAGACTGCGGATATACCTTTTGGGGTCCACCTTCGGTTGCTGCGCTTCAATATGGGCGAGACCGCCTGAAGGTCCCCACCGACAGGATGCTCGGACCGACGCAGCACCGCCTGACCCCGCTGGAGGCTTTCTGCGACGAGTTGCTCGCCGAACTGCTGACCGTCGACGGTGACGACGACGTGGCCATGGTGGCCGTACGGCTGCCCGCCGCTCCCTGACGCCCGCGCCGTCGTCGTCACCCCTGCCGCCGTGACCCCGGCCCGGGGTCAGGCCCCGGGAGTCGCCGTCGGCGTCACGGTCGCCGTGAACGCGCAAGCCTCGTTCTGCACCGCCGTGACGCACACCGGTGCCGCACCAGGGCCGTCGTCCACGGGTTCACGGCCGTCGCCGGGCAGGCCGCCGTCACCGCGGCCGGAGTCCTTGCCGGACGGCCCGGTGTGGATCCAGCAGGGCGCGTCGAGTTCCACGTACTGGGCGAACTCCGCCTCCATGGCCGTGGCGATCACCGGCCACGGGTGGGCCTGGGCGTGGGTGGCCTGTCGGGCCGCTTCGAGCAGGAGCATGCCCGGGGCGTGGTCGACCGGGTGGTCGAAGAGCGCCGGGTGAGTGAGGTCGACGCGCAGCTGATGGAGCGCGGGGCAGGTGGTCGGGGACAGCACGACGTCTGCGAACCCGGTCCGGGCGACCGAGGCCGGCGCGGTCGGCGGAGCAAGAGGGATGGCGCGCCGGTAGGCCTCGTCGATGTCGGCGTAGAGGCCGCGCAGCCGTGGGTAGACGGCCGGCGACAGGTCGGCGAAGCGGGTGAACGCGGTGCCCAGCGGGCGGCCGTCGACGGACAGGTGGACCCGCATGTCGACGGAGACCAGCCGGCCGGCGCGACGGACCACCTCCGGGCAGGTGACCCGCATTTCCACCTCGGCCGGGGCGTCCGACACCGCCAGCGCGGCCGGGTCGATCTCGTACCGGAAGCGGCTCCACACCTGCCGGTGGCCGAAGGGGACGTCGTAGGCGACGTGGCTCAGCAGCGGCACGCACTGGCGGACCGACTCCGCCACGAGCATCGGGGCGTGGAAGCCTCCCACCGGCCCGTAGAAGGGGTGGGTGAGCGGCCACCGGGCGGTGACGCGGTGGCAGTCCGGTCCGGCGGGGCTCCAGCCGGTCGGCAGGACCTCGGACTGCGCCGACTTGTGCACGTACTCGCGAGGAACCGCGATGGCGGACGAGATATGTGTCGCCGGGTTCGAGGCGGTGATCGACATGTGGAATCCCCCAAGGAAGTGTGTGCTGTGCACCGTTGTGGCGTGCATACAGGCGTTCGTCCCTAGGAAGAAAATAAAGAGTGCTCGTTTTGTTTTAGGTTTTCCCGCAGCAAAGGAACGGTCAGCGATGAGTAAAAAGGCGAGGAGGGAGTGCGAAGTGTCCGTTCATCACGGGCAAGCGGGAGCCGACGTTCCGATGCGGCTGGCCTAGTGGCGATCAGGCAGGTAACATAGGGAACGTTCTGTTTCTTTGGGGGTTCCGATGGCTCAGCAGCCGAAGCAAGAGCGTGCTGTCCAGACCCGTGAGTCGCTGCTCCGCGCGGCTGCGGACGTCTTCGACGAGGTGGGTTTCGCCGGCGCCAGCATCAGCCGCATCCTCAAGAGGGCCGGACTGACCGCCGGGGCCCTCTACTTCCACTTCGACTCGAAGGAGGACCTGGCGCGCGCGGTCATGAACGCGCAGCCCCGGTCGATCGTCCCGTGGCTGGAGTCCGAGGGACTGCAGCGGCTCGTCGACATCACCATGGTCTGGGCGTACCAGCTCCGGGTGGACCCGCTGCTGCGGGCGGGCGTGCGCCTCACCAGCGAGCAGGGCTCGTTCGGCGTGAAGGACGCCGCTCCGTACCAGGAGTGGAGCCAGATCATGACCGAGTGCCTCGAATCGGCCCGCGAGAGGGGCGAGTTGCAGGCCGGCGTCGAGCCCGCCGAGCTGGCCGAGTTCGTGGTCGAGGCGTGCACCGGCATGCAGACATACTCGGCCGTCGCCAGCGAGGCGCGGGCGGACCTCTCCGACCGCGCGGTACGGATGTGGCGGTTGCTGCTGCCCGGGGTCGCCGTCCCGGCCGTCGTCGCCCGCACCGAGGTGAACCCGGACCGGATCCGGGCCCTGCTCCGGGCGGCGAGCACCGCGAGCACCGCCGCGAACGGGCAGGCCCGGGAGGGCGTCGAGGAATCCGTGGACGGGGAGAGAACCGGCGCGGCCGGCTGAGGCCGCGCTTCCGGCACCGCGGCCGAGCCCGCGGTCTCACCGAGGGGGATCACATGAGTCAGGGGCTGGCGCATCTGCGCCTGGGCGCGGTGAACATCGACGGCGTCATGCTGAACGACACCTTCAGTCCGGTCATCCACCACTTCCTGGTGAGCCGCGGCTGCGTGTACACCGCCGAACTGGAGCGCACGATCTTCTCCCAGCCCCGCGCGGTCGCGGGGCGGCTGCTCGCCGAGGCCGGGGGGAACTCGATGAGCGGCGAGGAAGCGCTGGAGGCGTACTTCGAGGAACGGGCGCGGTATCTGAGGACCTGTCCGGTGCGGGTGAACGAGGGCGCCGTCGCCCTCGTGGAGCTGCTGCGCGGCCTGGGGTTGCGCACCGTCTGTTACGGCGGTCTGGGCAAGGACCACTTCGACGCCTTCCTCGGCGAGCACGCGGCACTGTTCGACGCGCCCGGCTACATCTGCACCGACTCCTTCCGGCCGGGCCTGCACGAGATCGCCACCGAGTACTTCGGTGTCGAGCACGACGAGGTTCTGATCGTCGACGACGTCGCCCGGGTCGCCGAGGAGGCGCGGCTGCTCGGCATGCCGTTCATCGGCCACCCGAGCCGCTTCGAGCACAGCTTCCAGCGGCAGTTGATGCGCGAGGCCGGGGTACGTCACCTGGTGGACTCGCTGCACGCGATCGACGAGGACCTGCTACGGACGCTCGACAGCGAGGCGGCGGCCGGCACGGCTTGGGCCGTCTGACGGCCGTCACCGCGTTCCACGAGGCACACGGCGAGGTCCGCGTCCCGCGCGGGCGCGGACCTCACGCGCACGCAACCGACTTCACGACGGCAAGGGGGCACAGTGGGCATGAGTGGTGCAGGGCGACTGCTGGACGGCAAGGTGGCCATGATCACCGGGGCGTCCAGCGGCATCGGGGCGGCGGCCGCCCGGCTGTTCGCCGAGGAGGGGGCCGCGGTGGTGGTCGTGGCCCGGCGCAAGGACAAGCTGGAGGACCTCGTCGCGGAAATCCGCGCAGGCGGGGGGCGGGCCGTCGCGGCGGCCGGTGACGTGACAAACCCGGACGACGCCGAACGGGCGGTGGCGGTCGCCGTCGACGCTTTCGGCACCCTGAACGCGGCGTTCAACAACGCCGGTTAAGCCACCGCGGGGACGCCGCTGCACGAGATCGACGACGCGACGTACGAGCGCACCGTCGACGTCAATCTGCGCGGTGTGTGGAACTGTCTGCGGCACCAGATACCGGCGATGCTCGCGGGTTCGGGGGGCTCCGTGGTGAACACGTCCAGCGTGGCCGGGACGAAGGCCACCGGCGCCTCGGCCGCCTATGTCGCCGCCAAGCACGCGGTGATCGGACTGACCAGGGCGGCCGCGCTGGACTACGGGCAGCGGGGCATCCGCTGCAACGCGCTGGTCGTGGGCAGCACCCGCACCGAGATGATGGAGGACGTGCTGCAGACGTGCCCGGAGCTCGAGGAGGTCTTCAGGGCCGACTCGGTACAGCGGCGGATCTCCGCGCCGGCCGAGGTGGCGCAGGCCGCGGCCTGGCTGTGCAGTGACCGTTCCTCGTTCGTCACCGGCACGGCGATGGCCGTCGACGGCGGTTCGACCGCGGTGTAGCCGTGCGCCGCCGTGCGGGAGCCCGGCCGCAGGCGCACGGCGGCGCACCGGCGCCCTCGGATCCCGAAGAGCCCCTGTCTCGGGACGGCCGCGTCTCCTTCCCATGAAAGAATAGCGAACGATCGCTTTTTTTCATCGGAAAAGCGGGGACGACTCCGGCGGGCCCACACGGTCCGGCCGGGGCTCGACCCCGAGGGAGGAACGAGGAGATGGTTGTTCAGAAGAGGGCGGTGCGCACACGCAGGGGGCTCGTCCAGGCCGCCGCCCTGGAGATCGACCGGGTCGGCTACGAAGGAGCCCGGCTGTCCCGGATCTGCGCGTCGGCATCCGTCTCGATGGGGGCGCTGACCTTTCACTTTCCTTCCAAGGCCGCTCTGGCCGACGCGATCCAGGAGGAGGGCCGGGCGATCGCCCGGACGCTCGTGGGCCGGGTCCTGGAGTCACGCGAGCCCACGCTGCGCGCGGTGGCCGAACTCACTGTCGGGCTCGTCGGGCTGCTGGAGGAGAGCGTCGTCGCGCGCTCGGCCGCGCGGCTCGCCAGGGAGCGGCCGGAGGAGCCGGACCGGTGGACGCAGGTCTGACTGCCGGCCGTACAGGACCTGCTGGAACGCGCCCGCGAGGACGGTCGGCCACGGCTCACGGTCCACTCCGAGGCGGTGACCTCCCTCGTCAGGTACCTGCTGACGGGCGCCGAGGCGCAGATACGCGGCGCCGGAGCGCCGGCGGTCGGCGCGGGTGCCGGGAGGGTGGCCGACCAGGTGGAGGGGATCTGGCGGCTGGTCCTCGACGGCACGGCGGCCCAGGGCGACTGACTCGGCTCCCGATCGTTCTGTTTCGGCAAGGAACGACGCAACATAGAAAAACATAGCGATCGTTCTGTACGATTTTCTGGCGTGGGGGCAAGCGCCGCCCTCACGCCACGCATAGACAGGTACGCGTCAATCGATGCAGGGGGAGCGTGAGATGCCAGCAGTCGTGAGCGCCGTCGGCCGGCCCGCCGAGGCGGCGGTGGACATCGCAGTCGTGGGCGCGGGGCCCGCCGGGCTGTACTCCGCGTACTACGCCGGGTTCCGCGGCCTGTCGGCGGTGGTCGTCGACGCGCTCGACGAGCCCGGCGGCCAAGTGGCCGCTCTCTATCCGGAGAAGCTGCTGTACGACGTGGCCGGCCACCCCGCCCTCAAGGGACGGCAGTTGATCGACAATTTGCTGGAGCAGGCTGCCCCGTTCGGTACGCGGTACCTGCTCGGCCGGACGGTGGTCGGCCTCGCCCGCCGAACCGGAGGCTGGACCCTGAGCACCGACGACGGCGGCAGAGTGGACGCCGGAGCCGTGGTGATCGCCGCCGGGCTCGGCAGGTTCGTGCCCCGCAGGCTGCCCTGCTCTGTGCCGTACGAGGGCAGGGGCGTCGCCTACCACGTCCCGCGCCCGGAGGCGCACGCAGAACGGGACGTGGTCGTGGTCGGCGGCGGCGACAGTGCCGTGGACTGGGCACTGGCCCTGGCCCCGCTGGCCCGCAGCACGACCCTCGTCCACCGGCGGGGCGCCTTCCGCGCCCACGAGTACAGCGTGCGGCAGCTGTACGCCTCCGCCGTCCGGGTCGTCACCGACGCCGAGGTGGTCGCCTGCCACGGTACCCAGCGGCTCGAACGGGTCGAGATCCGGCGAGGCGACGAGGTGTTCGCCCTGCCGGCGCAGGCGCTGGTCGCCGCTCTCGGCTTCACCTCCGGCCTCGGTCCCGTCGCCGAGTGGGGAATCGACCTGGAGCACCGCAGGATCCGGGTCGACCGGTCCATGAGCACCAACCTGCCCGGCGTCCACGCGGTCGGCGACGTGTGCGCCTACCCGGGCCGCGTCCCGCTGATCACCGTCGGCTTCGGCGAGGCCGGCACCGCCGTGAACCACACGGCCGTGCCCCTGCGCCCCGGCGTACGGCTCGCGCCCGAGCACTCCTCCGACGCGTTCCCCGGTGCACGCGACCGCGCAGCCGTCCCGTCCTCGTCGGCCGCGTAGCACCGGCGCCTCGGTCACCGCATCGCATCCCGCGCGCCGGGATGCCCGACCCGCCTCAAGGGGGCCGCACAGCAATGCCGCTCAACAAGCTCACCCTCATGCCCGACAGGGTGGAGATCCTGCTGCCCGAGGGCTCCTGCCTCACGGACATCGAGTACGAGAGGCCGGAACAGCTGATCCCGTTCGGCTGCCGCTCAGGGGCCTGCGGCGCCTGCGTCATCGAAGTCCTCGACGGCTCCGCGTCGCTCGGGGAGGCCGATCCCGACGAGACGGACTTCCTCGAGGACCTCGGCCGGGCCGACGGGAACCACCGGCTCGCCTGCCAGTGCCGCCTCCTGGGCGCCGCGACCGTCCGCGTCGCGCAGCAGTGAGCGCGGGCCGGTACGACACCGCCTCGTCTCGCCACCTCCGTGGAGGAATGCCATGCACCAGCACACCATGATCCCCGGCGTCGTGGACGGCACGGTCACGTCCTGTGTGGACGCCGAGGGCAACGTCTCGTTCCGGATCGCGATCCGCGAGACCGGCCTCCGGCCCGAGAAGGCCGACCACATCGAGGTCGTCCTCACCCGGCAGGACGCCCGTGCCCTCATGTCGGCCCCCGACCGGTCCGCGCCCGTCGCCTGCTCCGTCGGCGTCCGGCTGAACAGCGCGCCCTCCCCCGCTCTCTCCTCCCTCTAGGAGCACCGATGGCACTGCTCGACCAGCAAGGCACCTCCGCTCCGGCCACCGGCATCCCGCCCGCCGCCGCGGCCCGTGATCCGCGCGAGTCCATGACCGTGCTCCCGGGATTCCTCCAGTTCCCGCTGACGATCCTCACGGGCAAGGCGCTGCCCGGCCAGCGGTCCCCGGGCTGGACGCCCACCTTCCACCTGGTGACGGCCACGGTGTCGATGGCCGCCGGTGTCCTCGTCAGCACGCTGGCCTACGTCCTCGGCGGGCCGTTCCTGCTGCTGCTCGCGGCCGGCTGGGCGGTGACGCTGCACGGGATGCGCAACCTGCGGATGATGATCTACCACCAGTGCTCGCACCGGAACATGTACCGCCGCCGCGAGCCGGACCGGGCCATAGGCCACGCCGTGTCCAGCCTCCTGATCATCCAGAACTTCCAGCGCTACAGCCGCGAACACGTCAGCGACCACCACGCGCTCGACCACATGACGCTGAAGGACCCCACGGTCCAGGCCTTCCTGGTCAGCCTGGGCCTGCACCCGGGCATGACCCGCCGCCGGATGTGGCGCCGGCTCCTCGCCAAGCTGGTCTTCCCGCGCTTCCACTTCGCCTTCGCCGTCTCCCGTGTGCGCTCCTTCTGGAGCGAGTCGGCGCGCACCGAGAAGGTGGCGGCCGTCACCCTCTACGGCACGCTCGCCCTGGTCACGGCGGCGACCGGAACCTGGCCGGCCCTGCTCGTCGTCTGGTTCGTGCCGCTCGTCCCGCTGTTCCAGGTCAGCAACACCCTGCGGCTGTGCGTCAAGCACACCTTCCCCGAGCCCGGCCTCGAGGACCGGCGCAGCCGGGCGTACTTCGCCTCGCTGACCAACGCCATCTTCCTCGGCGACCCGGCCCCCGCGCCGCAGATGCCCGCCGGGCGCCGCGCCCTGGCATGGATGCGCTGGATCCTGCGGCTGCTGTTCGTGCACGCCCCGTCCCGCTACCTCGTGCTGACCGGCGACACCGTGGTCCACGACTTCCACCACCGTCACCCGCGCGCCGCGGACTGGCCGAACTACGTCTTCGCCCGCCAGGAGGACGCCGAACGCCTCGCGCCGGAGCAGCCGCCGTACCACGAGGTCTGGGGTCTGGTGCCCGCGATCAGCCACGTCTTCGACTCGCTGGCCGCCGCCGACCCCGAGGAGTTCGACGTCGACCGGCTGAGGTCCGTGAGCAAGCGGGAGCTCTTCGCCGCCTTCGACGACTGACCGCCCAGCCACCCGCACCCCACCAACGACCCCGAACCAGGAAGCTCGATGCGTACTCCGTCGAACCAGCACTGCGCACCCCGTACGGTCGTCCTCGGCGTGGCGGCCAGCGACAGCCACCCGGTCGCCAACCACCTCATCGCCCACTCCCTGCGCGGCCTCGGCTACCACGTCGTCAACCTCGGCACCTGCACGGCCGTCGAGGAGTTCGCCGAAGCCTGTGAGCGGTACCCGCACGCCGAGGCCGTCGTCATCGGCAGCCTCAACAGCCATGTCCACGAGGACCTGCGCAGTCTCGACCAGGCCAAGCGGTCGGGCCGGATCACCTGCCCGGTCGTCGTCGGCGGCAACCTTTCCGTGGGCAGCCACAAGGACGCCTCGGCCCACGACCGCCTGTACGCCGCCGGGGTGGACCACATCCTGTCCGACGCCGCCGAACTGCCCTGCCTGCTCGACCGGTTACGGCTCGACGGCCGCGGTGCCCGGCTCACCGACCTGGCGGCGTCATGAGCGTCACGTCCGTCCCGTCCGCCGGCGCCCGCTCCGTCACCGTCCCACTGGCCTGCGCGACCTCGCTGCCCACGCCGTCCCAGTCCGCCGCGTACATCACCTCGCTCGGCAAGCCCACCGCCGCCGAGATCCTCCAGGACTGCAAGGACCGGGGCCGGGTGGCCCTGCAGCCGCGCTGCGGCGTCGGCGGCCACGAGGAGATGAAGCGGCTTCTGGCGACCTTGGAGGAGGAAGCCCGCCCCGACATCCTGACGCTGACCATCGACTCCCACACCCGTCTCAAGCGGTTCGGCGAGGCCCGCCGCACCCTGCACCTGCGGCCGGCCGACCTCAACGGCTACCCGCTGGTCGCCCACGGCTGGCAGCGCGGCCGTGAACTGAACGAACTGGTCGACGCGCCGCTGGAGATCCGGCACGGATCCCCCGACGCCCGCCTCCTCTTCGACGTCTCCGTCGCCTCCGGCATCACCTCGTTCGAGGGCGGCGGCATCTCGTACAACCTGCCCTACTCCAAGGCCGTGCCGCTCGCCGAGTCCCTGACGGCCTGGCAGGACGTGGACCGCGCCTGCGGCGAACTCGCCGAGCACGGGGTGATCGTCGACCGGGAGCTGTTCGGCACCCTGACCGCGGTGCTCGTGCCGCCGTCGATCAGCCTCGCCGTCAGCGTGCTGGAGGCGGTGCTCGCCACCCGGGCCGGTGTCCGCTGTGTGTCCGTGGCCTACCCGCAGGGCGGACACCTCGTCCAGGACGTCGCGGCCCTGCGCAGCATCCCGGTCCTCGCCGAGCGCTACCTCCCGGCCGGCGTCCAGGTCCACGCGGTGCTGCACGAGTTCATGGGCGTCTTCCCCCGCAAGCGCGACAACGCCGAGGACCTCATCCTCTACGGGGCGCTGGCGGCCCGGCTCGGCGGGGCCTCCAAGCTGATCACCAAGACGTACCAGGAGGCGTACGGCATCCCTGACACCGCGGCCAACGTGGCCGGTCTGCGGCTGGCCGACCGGGCCAACTCGCCGCTGCTGGAATTCGTCGCCGTCGACGACGGCCAGGTCACCGAGGAGCAGGGGTGGATCCTCGATGAGGTCGCCGATCTCGTCGAGCCGCTGCTGCAGCGCCCCGACCTGATCGAGGCGGTCGTCGAGGCGTTCGCCGAGGGGCGGCTGGACATACCGTTCAGCGCCAGCCGTTCCGCCCGCTCCGACGTCATCCCGCGGCGCGACGCCACCGGCGCCATCCGCTACCGGACCGTCGGCGCCCTGCCGTTCGCCCCGGCCCGGCTGCGCCGCAACGAGGAGCTGCTGCGCGCCGTGGACGGCCCCGGCGAACCGGGCATCGACACCCTGATGGCGGGCCTCACCGGCGACATCAACTACTTCCGCGGGCTCTTCCGCGAGTCCGAGCCGCACACCGGCGCCCACGGGCCCGAGCGGTCCCGGAACGCGACGGCCGCCACCCCCACCGCACCCGGCGAATCGAGGAACTGATGCGTGCCCTGCAGGTGAGCCGCCCCGGCGGACCCGACGCCCTCGTTGTCACCGACCTGCCCCGTCCCCAGGCCACGCCCGGCCAGGTCGTGGTCCGCAACGAGGCCGTCGGCCTCAACTTCATCGACGTCTACTTCCGCGACGGCACCTACCCGACGGCCTACCCGTTCGTCCCCGGGCAGGAGGCCGCCGGAGTGGTCACCGCCGTGGGCGACGGCGTCACGGACTTCACCCCGGGCGACCGGGTCGCGTACGCCACCCAGCTCGGCGCCTACGCCGAGTACACCGCCGTTCCGGAGGCCAAGCTGGTGCCCGTTCCCGACGGCGTTACGCTGCGCGACGCGGCAGCGGTCCTGCTCCAGGGACTCGCCGCGCTGTACCTCAGCGGTACCACTCACCCCGTGGCGGCCGGCGAGACCGTGGTGGTACTGGCCGCCGCCGGGGGGCTGGGGCAGCTCCTGGTGCGGCTGGCCGCACAGCGCGGCGCGCGGGTCGTCGCCGTCGCCTCCACCAAGGAGAAGCGAGAGGCCGCCCTGGCCGCGGGCGCCCACCACGCCCTGCCCTACGGGGACTTCTCGGCCGGGGTGCGCGAACTCACCGACGGCGAGGGCGCGCACGCGGTCTACGACTCGGTGGGCGCGGCCACGTTCGAGGAGAGCGTCAGGGCACTGCGCCGCCGGGGCACCCTCGCCGTGTGCGGGCTGTCCAGCGGCCCGGTCCCGCCGGTCGACGTCGAACTGCTGCGCACGGCGGGCTCCCTGTACCTGACCCGGCCCACTCTCGCCGACCACGTCCCGGACGCGGCCTCCCTCAGGGCGGCGGCCGCCGAGCTCTTCGCGCACGTCGTCAGCGGCGTGGTCCGTCCCGGCGTCGGCGAACGGCTGCCGCTGGCCGAGGCGGCGCGGGCACACACCCTGCTGGAGGGCCGGGCCACCACCGGCAAGGTCCTCCTCACGCCGTGACGCACCGACCGGACCCCGCCACCAGCCGTACCCCGAGCCGTACCCACAGCCGCTCCCGAAGCGGAGGAAGGACGACGTCATGAGCGTCGATGTAGGCGCCGAGGTGACCGATGCCCCGTTCGGCGGCACCGCCCGCCGGGGCATCGGGGCGGTCCCGGCTCCGGTGCTGATGCTGGTCGGGATGGTGAGCACCCAGCTCGGGGCCGCCTTCGCCAAGCAGCTGTTCGGCACCGTGGGACCCGCCGCGATGACCGTGCTGCGGCTCGGCTTCGCCGCGGTGGTGCTGCTGCTGTTCTGGCGGCCGTCGCCGCGCCTGGACCGGCGCACGGCGGGTGCGGTCGCCGTCCTCGGCATCGCCATCGCCGGCATGAATCTGTGCTTCTACCTGGCCATGGCCCGGATGCCCGTCGGGGTCGCGCTGACCGTCGGGATGGCGGGGCCACTCACCGTCGCGGCCCTGTCCTCACGTCGGGCCCGCGACCGGCTGTGGGCGGTGCTCGCCGGGTGCGGCATCGCTCTGCTCGGCTGGCAGGGCGGCGCCGCCGGGATCACCGGGCTGCTCATCGCCCTGGCCTGCGCGGTGTTCTGGGGCGCGTACGTGCCGCTGTCGACCCGGGTCGGCGCGCTGCTGCCCGGCGGGGGCGGACTCGCGCTCGCGATGGCCTTCGGCACGCTGTGCGCGCTGCCGGCCGGGCTGTCCGAGGGCGGCTCCGCGCTGGCCGACCCGGCGGTGCTCGCCTTCGGCTTCGGCGTCGCGATGCTGTCGTCCCTGGTGCCGTACACCTGCGAGATGGAGACGCTGCGCCGGGTTTCCGCGCTCATCTTCGGGGTGCTGCTCAGCCTGGAACCGGCGATCGGCGCCCTGGTCGCCCTGCTCGTCCTGCACGAGACCATCTCGCCGCTGCAGACGCTGGGCCTCGCGGCCGTCGTCGTCGCGTCGATCGGCGTCATCCGCGGCACGCGCGGCGCCCCCGTCGAGCGGGACGCCACTTCACGAGACATACCGGACTCACGAGAGCAAGGACTCCGCCGATGATCGACACGGGCAGGAACGCGGCGCTGGCCGGCCGGCCGGAAGGCCTCGAACAGCTGAGGACGCTGGTGGACTTTGCGCTCGGCGCGCTCCACGACGCCTCTCTGAAGCGGGGCGGGCCGGTCGTGGCCGGCGGCCCCGGGGCGGCGGCCGCCGCGATGGGCCGCTTCCTCGACGGAGGAGCGTTCCTCGCCGAGAGCCCGAGCCCCCGGCGAGTGACCGAGCTGTTCGAGGCGTACGCCGCCGGGGCGACCGACCTCGCGCACCCGGCGGCCGTGTCCCGCATGCAGTGCGCGCCCACGGCCGCCTCCGTAGCCGCCGAGCTGCTCGCCGCCGCCCTCAACCAGTCCCTGCACTCCTGGGAGAGCGGTCCCTTCGCCCTGCATCTGGAGCGGCGGCTGATCGCGGAGATGGCGTCGTGGGCCGGCTTCGGCGCCGGGGCGTCGGGCACCCTCACACCGGGCGGCAGCATCTCCAACCTGATGGGCCTGCTGGTCGCCAGGGAGCACGCGCTGCGGGAGAGCGGCGAGGTGTCCCGCTCGGGCCTGACGGGTCTGCGGGTCGGGCCGAGGATCCTGTGCTCGGCGGCCGCCCACTTCTCCGTGGCCCGCGCGGCCGGCTTCCTCGGGCTCGGCCGGGACGCCGTGGTGCCCGTGCCGGTGGACGACCTCGGCCGGATGCGGGTGGCCGAAGCGCGCCGCGTCCTCGACCGGTTCGGCCTTGACGAGCTCCCGCTGGCCCTGGTCGCGACGGCGGGCACGACGGACCGCGGTTCCTTCGACCCGTTGCCCGACCTGGCCGCCGAGCGGGACGTGTGGTTGCACGTCGACGCGGCGTACGGCATCGGGGCGCTGTTCTCCCCCTCGCTCGCCCCGCTCCTCACCGGACTGGACCGCGCCGACTCCGTCGCCTTCGACCTGCACAAGTTCGGCTGGACACCGGCCTCGTCGAGCGTGCTCCTGGTCCGCGACGAGCAGCACCTGCGGTGCCTGGACCAGCAGGCCGTGTACCTCAACCCGGCGGACGACGAGGCGGCCGGTTTCACCGCGCTGCTGGGCACCTCGATGCAGACCACACGTCGCTCGGACGCCTTCAAGATGGCCGCGTCCCTGCTGACGCTGGGCCGGGAGGGCATGGGCGCCTGGGTGGACCGGTGCCACGGCCTGGCCCGGTACGCGGCGGCCCGCATCACGGCCGGCACGGACCTGGACCTGCTGGCCGAGCCGCTGCTCAGCACGGTGATCTTCCGCTGTCGGCCGCCCGCGCGGGGCGTGGCCGACGAGAACGCATGGAACGCCGCGGTCCGGCGCACGCTCATGGCGCGGGGACGCGCGCTCGTGGCCCGCACCAAGGTGGCCGGCCCCGACGGCGAGCCCCGGGTCCACCTCAAGCTCGTCTTCCTCAACCCGGCGACGACCGAGGCGGAGATCGACGAACTGCTGGCGGACATCGCCGCCGTCGCCCGGGAACTGGCCGAGGCCGGCCCCGACGAGGGCGGCAACGGGAGCACGTACGGCGACTGACCGGCAGGCGGCGCGACTTCAACCCCGGAGGACCACGTGGACATCCGCCAGCTCACAACCTTTCAGAAGGCTGCCACCCTGCTCAGCTTCAGCCGGGCGGCAGCGGAACTCAACTACGCCCAGTCCAGCGTCACGGGCCAGATCAGGGGCCTGGAGAACACCCTCGGCGTCGAGTTGTTCGAGCGGCTCTCGGGCCGCAGCGTCCGGCTCACCCGGGCCGGGGAACGGTTCCTGCCGTACGCCGAGCAGTTGCTCTCCCTGGCCGATGAGGCCCGCAGTGCGACCAGGGGCGGCAGTGAGCCGGCCGGCCGGGTCCTCGTCGGAACCATGGAGAGTATCGCGACCTACCACATGCCGCCGATGCTGGAGTTCTTCCATCACCGCCACCCGGGACTGCAAGTGGTGCTGCGGCCGGGTTCCGGCGAGGAGACCGTCCAGGCACTCGGCCGGGGCGCCCTCGACCTCGGGCTGGTGATGGACGTGGAGACCCGGCACGCCGGCATGGAGGGCATCGTGCTGCGCAGCCTCGCCGACGGCACCGTCCGCCGGGTCGAGCTGCGTCGGCGCCTCCCGAAGGACGGCAGGAAGAACTGGGAGCCCTTCGACGGCGTGCTCGGTGTCGGCTGGGTGCGGCACCCGGTGATCCGCAGCGGTGCCGAGTCCGGCTTCTCCGCCCTCCTCGACCGCCACCCGCTGTACTTCATCGACCACGGCGAGGACCGCTACACGCACGACGCGTACGGCATCCACCTCGGCCAGGAGGACCGGCTGACCTTCGTCGGCCCCCGTGACCAGGAGGTCACCCTCCATCTGATCGACACCCGCGTCGACTCGCCCACCTACGGAGCCGACGTCTCGTTCACCCTCTTCCCGGACCCGGAGCGATACCTGCTCATCCCGCCCGGTGTGGGACACGCCTTCGAGCACCTGGAGAACGTCTACACGATCAACCGACCCCGCACACTGCTCCCCGAGGACGGCGGCGAGTACCTGCCGGGCAACGACGTCATCGACTGGCCCGTCGACCAGCGCCCGATGCCCTCCCTGCGGGCCAACGCGGTGCCCGCGAGCCGGGAGTACTACGAGGAGCGGGTCGCCGACCAGAAGAAGCTCCGCGCGATGCCGCCCACCCACTCCGCCCCCTCCGTGATGATGATCACCGGCGAGAACGGCCGGCAGATACGGATCGCGCTCAGGAAGAAGGTCCCGGCAGCCTCCTGACCCTGCGGAAGGCGGCAACGCTCCCGGGCCTCCGCCCCTCCGCCACAGCCCTTCCGCTTCCCCGGCCGTGCGTGCGGCCACCGTGACCCGGTGGCCGCACGCACGGCGTCCGCCGTACCCACGCCCCCGAGAACCCGCAGAGTTGGGAATCCCGATGAAGTCCCTGACCAAACCCTTGGTGCCGCTGCGGCACCGTGACTACCGCCTGCTGTTCGTCTCCTACCTCATCAGCATGGTGGGCGACGGCGTCTGGCTGGTCGCCCTGCCGTGGGTGGCCATCGAGCTGGGCGCCGACAACTCGGGGCTGGCCATGGTGGTCGGTGCCGAGTCGGTGGGCCTGATCAGTTGCGTCCTGATCGGCGGAGCCCTGGCCGACCGCTATCCCCGCAAGCAGGTCATCGGCTGGTCGCACGCGGTGGGCTTCGCGGTGCTGGCGGCGCTCGCCGTCGTCCACCTGAGCGGGTATCTGGAGGTCTGGCACCTGGTCGGGGGCGCCTTCGTGCTGGGTGCCGCCGCCGCCGTCAGCGGGCCGGCGGCCGACGCCTTCACCCCGGACCTGGTCCCTGAGGACGACCTGCACGCGGCGAACGCGCTGGAGTCGATCGTGCGGTCACTCGCCGTCCGGATGGTCGGCCCGGGTGTCGGGGGCCTGCTCATCGCGCTGGTCGGCTCGCTCGCCGTCATCACCCTCAACGCGCTCAGCTTCGCCGTCGCCGCCCTGTGCGTCGCCGCGATCTCCTTCCGCCCCGCCTGCTCGGCCGGTGGCAGCGAGGAGACCGCGGGGAACAGCGAGCAGGAGAACGCCAAGGAACCGGTCCGGTACCGGGAGGCCCTGCGGTACCTCTTCGGGGAACGCTGGCTGTGGGTGCTCATCGTGTGGTCCGGCGTGGTCCTGCTGCTCCAGTCGGGCCCCCGGCAGGTCCTGCTGCCGTTCCTGATCCACGACGACCTCGGTGGCGACGCCCGCGGCTACGGACTGCTCGTCGCCGTCACCGGTGTGGCCGCCGTGGTGAGTTCGTTCGTCCTGGCCGCCCGCAAGCCGCCCGCCGACTACGCCCGCCGCATGCTCCTCGCCTGGACGATCGGCGCGGCCCCGCTCGCCCTGATGGTCTTCTCACCGTCCCTGTGGCTGCTGCTCCCGCTGGGCGCGGTGTACGGCTTCTTCTCCACGGCCGGCAACGTCTACTGGTCGACGCTGGTGCAGACGTCCGTTCCCAACGCGGTCCGCGGCCGGGTCATCAGCATCGACTGGCTCGGCTCGCTGGCCCTGGTCCCGCTGTCCGCGGCTCTGGCGGGCGTCGGTTCCAGCCGGGAGTTCATGGTCTGGGTCTTCGTCCTCGGCGGCACGCTGCCCGTCCTGCTGACCCTGATCACCCTGCGGTGGGTGGACCTGCGGGGGCTCGGGACGAAGCAGGCCTCCGACACCGCCTCGCCGGCCTTGGTGGAGCAGGCGGAACCGGCGGCGCTGGACGTCCCCCGGGAGGTCCACGGCGGTCTCTCCGCCGAGCCGGCACCGGCCCGGACGGGCGGGTGACGGGAGCCGGGATCATCCTGAAGGCCGTGTGCCGTTCGGAAACCCATCGCTGCTGCTCAAAGTGGGGCCGGCACGCCACGACGGCTTACCGAAACCCTGTCCGGGCGGTTGCCTCACTGATGCACCAAGTGGCACGGAAGGTACTCGCGGTCCCGGCGGTGCCGCTGCGCCGGGACACGGCCAAAGACGCCGAACCGCTGGTGCCGCGACATGAGAACGCGGTACCGCACAGGCAGCCCACGAACCCGGTGCGACACCAGTGCACGGACCGGCTGCGGCTCACGGCGCCGTCCCCGCTGATCCCCCGACGCCGACGGGCCCAGGTGTTTTCGGCGACGCCCAAGACCTTGCCTGTGAGGCACCCCAGGCCGATCACCCAAAAACGGGACCACCACACGCACCCGAGCAAGCCCGGAAGGCCACCCACGGCGCGCGGTGAAGACGCTGGTACTGCGACCGGCCAAAGACAATCCGCGCCAAGGCCGCCGCCGGATCCAGGGAAAGCTTGCCCGCCCGGGCCACTCGGCCGGTGCGAGAACGGTCCGGGAGATCCAGACAGCGGCCGGCAGTGAACCGGCCCCACGTCACGCCGCGCCGCGCCGGCCCGACATGGCGGGAGTCCCCACCCGCGCAAGCCGAGAACATCATCACCTGCGACTTCCTCCACCTCAACCCGATCAACCTGGTCGACCTGCGCCGGGTGTACGCCGCTCGCGCCGCCTCCGGCGGGTCTGTCGAACGAACGACCCCGTCTCACATTCGGTGGTAGCGGAGGGTGACACCGGGGCGTGTTGCGAAAGTGCGTGCGGCGGTGGACGGGGCGTAGTACCCCTGGACCGTGCTGGATCCGTGTCTGTTCTCATCTGGAGTCGTCGATGGCCGTTCGTCGTGTCATGCCCATCATCCAGTCAGAGGCTGCGCAGGAGAGTCGGGAGTTCTATGGCCTGCTGGGCTTCGAGGAAGTCATGAATCTCGGCTGGATCATGACGCTTGCCTCGCCGTCCAGCCCGACGGCGCAAGTCAGCGTTATGACCGTCGACAAAACCGCCCCAGTCACCCCCGATATGAGCATCGAAGTCGACGACGTGGAGGCGGCTCATGCGTGACAGCGGCGCGGAGATCGTTCACCCCCTGCGGGACGAGGAATGAGGAGTACGGCGGTTCTTCGTCCGCGACCCCAACGGCCGCGTGGTCAACGTTGTGAGCCACCTCTGACCTTCACGCGCCAGGAGGACGGCGCTGGTCACAGCCACTCGTTGAGGACTGCGCCCAGCACGGTCGCCTCGTAGCGGGCGGCGAGTTTTCCCTATCTCGTAGCGACCGTGCGGTGGCGCTCGAGCCGGTTGATGCCGCATTCGGCCGCGTGCCGCAGCTTGTAGTCGGTCTTGTCGAATCCGGGTGGCCGACCGCCGCGGGAGCCGAGCTTCTGCCGGTTGCGGACCCGGTCCGCAGGCACCGGGATCGTGGCTTTGATTTCCCGCCTGCGCAGGTAGGCCCGGCTGGCCCGGGAGGCGTACGCCTTTGTCCGCACGCACTCGGTGCGGTCGCTTGCGCGGCCGTTCCCAGCCAGTTCCAGGTACCCGGATCGCTTCCAGCAACAGCTCGAACTGCGGGGCGCCCCGCTGCCCGGCCGCGATCACGATCGCCAACGGAACCGATACGCCGGCCGAGGCGGCCACTCGAGCGACTCGGCGGACGGATTCCCGTGTTACCCCGCTCAGGAATCCGCTAACTCGTGCGCTTCCGCGTTCGACCTGTTGCAGCTGTCCGGGACAAACACGACCGCTTGGCCGTACCGGCGGCGCCGGGCCGCGCTGGAGCCCGTGCGGCCCGGCGCCGCCACCGTCGCCACCCCGGTGCTCGGCGTGCTCACCCTCGTCCCCACCGACATCGGCCTTTGACCGCAGCCACTGTTGGCTTTGGCCGAGTCGGGCAGGCAGGACTTGGCAGGTAATCCGCCGAGTGGGACAGCCAGGAAAGACTGGTCGTCACGCTGGTGGAACCGGAGCTGACGGTGGAAGCCGGCGTCGACGACGCCCGCGACGCCTCCCGGCCGGTGGCGGCACACCGGCACCGTGCCCATCCCGACCTCTCCCCCGCCGAGCTTCCCCGCCTGACAGCGCAACATCTGTCGCAAGGGTGGTGCCCCGGTCAGCGGTCCACTGCGGGCAGATGGGCCAGGCCGGTGTCGAACATGATGCGCTCGACGATCTCCTGCAGGGCGCTGTCGGCACCGATGACGGTCTCGAGCCCATCGGGCAGCAGATCGCGTTCCCGGTACCAGTCGCGCAGTTGCGTCTCGTTGACGTCATCGGCGATCGGCTTGGTGGCATGCCGGGCGAGGGTTTCGGCGAACGGCACGTCCAGGTAGTAGCCGTGGGTCGGGCCAAGGTGGTCGGCGCGCAGTTGGGCGAGCATGTCGCCGTAGCGGTCGGCGTAGAGGATTCCTTCGACCACGACGTGATACCCGGCGTTAAGGGCGTAGCGGGTCGTCAGGTCGATCAGGCCGATGTTCGCGGCTCCCGGCCGGTCCCGCTCGCGCAGCACGATGCGGCGCAGGTTGTCCTGGCCGACCAGGGCCAGGCCACGGCCGAACCGCTCGCGGAGACCGGCCGCTACGGACGACTTCCCCGAGGCGCTGTTGCCGCGCAGCACGACCAGCCGGGTTTCTTCGGTTCCCACCATCACGGCGGTCACGCTACCGACAGCCGCTGACACCGCCCGGGGCGTTCTGAGGCCGACGCTCCCCTACGGTTGTTGCGTGAGGGAGCATCGTCGTCTCCGGCAGGTCTGCCCTGCCCCATAAGTTGACGATCTCCCGCAGATCATGCACCCGCGCCGCTGTGCCGGGGCCGGTCCGCTTGGCTCGCCAGGCGGTGAAGACCGGTTCGTTCAGAGCCCAGCGGGGGTCGGAGACATCACTGCGGTATGGGCGACGAGCGTTCACGCCTCGTCCAACGACAGCCAACACCGGCAGTCATAAAATCATCCGGAACTACCAACTGCATAGATCGGATGCCTTCAAGCAAGGGCTGGAGACCGTCTGCGCGCGATACGGCGAAAAGTCCTTCGTTCCATACCCTCGTCCACGCCCGACCCCGCCCTGGAGCCGCCTCAAGCGCCGGCGGCCCCGCGTGCGACAAAGAAGCCCCAGCAAGGCGCGGCAGGTGTACCAGCGCGGCCTGACAAGCTCTCGCCCAGCGGGTGGAGCGGAGTGGCCGCCGGTTCCGGCACTCCGTCGACCGCCTGGGCTGCACGGCGCCCCTGTCCGCCGGCCCTGTGCGACCCGTTCGGCAGGCCGCTCACCCAGGACTGCCACCGGCAGGGGTCCTCACGCGTGCCCATGGCACGCGGCGGCAGGCCCCCGGAGGCCGGGTACCGGACCGTCCGCCACATCGGCTCTTGACCTGGAGCGCGCTCCAGATTCGAGGATGAGCGGCATGTACACCACCAACCCCCAGATCGTCCTCGGGACGATGGACTTCGGCACCCGCGTCGCCCCTGAGCGGGCCTTCGCGATCCTCGACTCCTTCGTTGACGGCGGCGGTGTTTGGCTCGACACCGCGAACTGCTACTCCTTCTGGAGCGACCCCAGTGGTGTCGGCGGCTCCAGCGAGCGCCTCATCGGCGCGTGGCTTCGGGCCCGCCCGGGCGCGCGCGACGCGGTGCGGATCGCGACGAAAGTCCGGCAGAACCCGCTCGTTGCGCACTCCTGGCCGGAAAGCGCCGAAGGACTCTCCGCCCGCGCCGTCCACACCGGTGCGGAGGAGAGCCTGGGGCGTCTCGGGGTCGATCACGTCGATCTGCTCTGGGCCCACGCCGAGGACCGTACCGTGCCGCTGGAGGAGACGGTCGGCGCCTTCGGCGAGCTGGTCGCGAAGGGAGTGGCCCTACGGGTCGGGGCGGCGAACCATGCCGCCTGGCGCGTCGAGCGCGCCCGGTCGCTCGCGCGGAAGCAGGGCGTGGAACCGTGGACGTCCCTGCAACTGCGCCACTCACTCCTCCAGCCGCGCCCGTTCACCCCCCTCGCGGAGGCCGGCCACCGCATGCTCACCGCCGAGGACCTGGACCTCGCGCGGTCGGAAGGGCTCGCCGTGTGGTCGTACAGCTCGCTGATGTGGGGTTCCTACGTACGCGCGGACAAGCCGCTTCCGCCAACCTATGATCATCCAGGGACCCCCCGGGTGCTCGCGGTCCTGGACGATGTCGCCGGCGAGCTCTCGGCCACGAGGAACCAGGTCGTCCTCGCATGGCTGATGCTGCAGGGAATCGATCCCATCGTCGGCGCGAGCCGGGTGGAACAGATCGAGGAGGCACTCGCCGCGCGCCATGTGCGGCTCGACGACAAGCACTTGGCGCGCTTCGCCGAAGCGCGGTAGCGGCGGTCACAAAAGGAGCCCCATGACCACCCTCACCCCGGCAGCGGCCGCCGCCCGCACCGGCGTCTCCATCGACACGCTGCGGTACTACGAGCGTGAAGGGCTCATCGGCCCGATCCGGCGCTCCGCCGGCGGGCGCCGGGAGTACACCGAGGACGACGTCTTCTGGATCGGCCTGGTCACCTGTTTCCGCGAGGCCGGCCTTGGCATTGCGGACCTGCGGGGGTTCGTCGCCATTCTGCGCGCCGAGCACCCTCCGCAGGCCCGAGTCGCCTTCCTCCGCGAGCGCCGTGCCGCCTTGGAGCAGCAAGTGGCGGCCCTGCACCGGGCCATGAAGGTCCTCGATGAGAAAATCACCTACTACAGCTGAGCGCCGGGAGCCCCGCACTCAGCTCGCGCCCGGCCCACCGCACATCGCCGCACGATCCCGAACTCCTCGGCGTCTGGAGCCGCCAGCGGCACAACGTCTGCCACTGGCTCAGGCGGTCAGGCAGCAGTCCCCGGGGAATCGGCAGCCGCCCGGTCGAAGATGTACCTGGACGACAGCAACCTCTCACCCCGGTCGACCATCCTGACAAGCTATCCCGTGGAGACCGCACGAACGCGTATGGCACAACTGCGCCGAGCAATCGACGCATGTGACCGGTTCAACTACAGCAGTATCTACGGCAAGTCGTCCGTCACGACCGAGACCCTCTCCGTACCGAACCTCGGAGAGGAGGCTCTGCGGTACCGCACGCCGGCCCGGCTCGACAGCAAAGGCTTCCCCTACTCGTTGGTGACCGCCGTACGGGTCGGAGGCGTCATCGCAACGGTGCAGACCGGCGACGTCCTGGGCCCCCTTCCACCCGACAAGCTCACGGAGTTCAAGCCCGAGCCCAGCACCGACGAAAGTGTCATCGCGACTCTCATCGAGAACGTCATCGACGCCGAGAGCGCCTAGTAGCGCTTTGCCCGCATAGGTTCGCCGGGGATGGACGATCAAGACCATGATGAGGAGCGATTGGTCTCCCCAAATTCCTTGCCCACTATGGACCTTGACCGGTCCGCTTCGTCGGCACGGCAGTAGGGTGAAACGGTGACCTCCTTACCGGAAGACTCGCCGCCGCTGATCGGCGAAGACGACCGCGATACGGCCGTGCAGCGCCTGCAGGGGGCGTACGCCGAAGGGCTCATCTCTCACGAGGAGTTGGACGAACGCCTCCACCAGGTGCTCACCGCCAAGGCACACAGCGAGCTCGTGTCGGCTCTGACCTCACTCCCGGAGGAGCACCCGGGCACCACGTCAACGATCGCCGCCGCCAGCGGGCGGATCCAGCGGCGAGGCGCATGGCGGGTACCTCGGATCCTCAAGGTCGAGTCCGCATACGGAAGGGTGCGCCTGGATCTGTCCCGGGCGATCATCGAGCATCCGGTCGTCGGCATCGAGCTGCAACTCGGAACCGGCGGGGCCAGAATCACGGTGCCTCGCGACGCGGTCGTCGACGTCGAGGGTTTGCGCACTGCGTGGAAGGACCTGCGCTACAAGGCTCCGCGGCGTTCCCGCCCTGGCGGGCCGACGATCCGCATCTCTGGGACCATGGGATTCGGACGATTGAAGATCCGCCACGCCCGGCGTTGAGGCTCCATCCGGCACTGGGATCACACATCCGGCACTTCGCCCCCGCCGGCTGCGGGGCCGTGGCGGCATAGTTTCGCCGGGTTGGTCAGGCGACGGCATCGAGAGGGCGCCCGCCCCAGCGGATGCCCTTCTCGCTCTGGACCGCATCCGGATGCCCCGATCGGCCACGGGCCGACCCCGTACCCGGCCCGCCGCGTCCGCGCCGACAGGACGTACCCGTCCTGGAAGAACTGCGCCTACCTGCGCAGACGCGGGATCCGCTGCACCATCCCGAGCAAGGTCGACCAGCTGGCCGACCGCCGCAAGTTCGGCTACCGCGGCGGTCGGCCACCGACGTTCGACAAGGCCGACTACCGCGAGCGCCACGCCGTCGAATGCGGTATCAATCGCCTCAAGCGCCACCGCGCCGTGGCAACCAGATACGACAAGCTCGCGGTGCGCTATGAGACGACGGTTCTTGTGGCGGCCATCAACGAGTGGCTGTGAACAGCACACCCAGGGTCTTGTTCGTGCCCGGCAATTCACCCGTCAGGCAGCGTTGGCTGCCGCGGCCAAGATCCGGGCCAGCTCGGCAGGCTGGGTGACCATGGGCCAGTGGCCTGAGTCGATGTCGGCAAAGTCGACGTGCTCGGCCCGGGCGAGCTCCGGGACGTCGCCGGCGTTGATCCACTCCTGCGCTTGCGCAGGAGTGAACTCCGGACATACGACCACGACCGGGACGCCGAACCTCCGTTCGTCTGCCAGCCGCACCACTCCCTTGGCCACGCCTGCGGGCACGGGAATCGCGGCAGCCTCCCACGCTCGTCTGGCCCCGTCGTCGAGGTCGTCAGCGTCCGGCCCCTCGAACGCGCCCCAGCCGGGGAAGGGCATGACGTCTTCTCTCACCTCGAAAAAATCGGCGTACGGCTGACCGTCGGCGGTCGGGAAACCGCCGATGAGGGCGACCTTGGCAAGCCGCTCCGGTCGCCGGTCGGCGGCCAGCCAGGCCAGCGTGCAGGCGGCGGAATGCCCCACCACCATGGGTTTGCCGGGTGCCGCGTCCACTGCGGCGAGCACCGTCGCCAACTGGTCGTCGAGCGTGGCGGACGCGGAGCCGTCTCCCTGGCCCGGGAGGGTGAGCGGCATGGGGCGATGGCCAAGAGGCTCCAGCGCGGACGCGACGCGGCCCCACACGGATCCGTTCAGCCACAGGCCGCCGATGAGCATTATGTCCATGGTCAGTTCCCCTTCTCCGGCTTCATGAATGTCACCGTAGGAGGAGATCCGGACAATCCGCTGCCGGTTTGTCCGGCGACCACCCAAGCGCCCTGGGCGAAGTTCGGCGGCGGTCCACGTAGGGAAACCAGACCCGGTCTCCCTCGCCTTACAGGTCCGGGGCGAAGCCCCGGCCTCCTTTGACCGTGGAGCTCGACAGAGCGGACTAGCCTGCTCCCGTGTCGAACGATCTCAGCCCCACCGCGCGGGCGCTGCGCACCCTGGAAATCCTCCAGACCCGCCCCGGTACGACGGCCGGCGAACTCGCCGTGCGGCTGAGCGTCACGGAGCGAGCCGCGCGCCGGTACGTCGGGATCCTCCGAGAGGCTGGCATCCCCGTGGAGTCGGCCCGGGGGCCGCACGGCGGGTACCGACTGGGGCGCGGGACGAGGTTGCCCCCGGTGCACTTCACGCAGTCCGAGGCCCTCGGCCTGGTGATGGCGGTGCTCGGCGGCCAGCCGACCGCGGCTGACGCCGACGACCTGGTCGGCACCGCCCTGGGCAAGGTCGTCAAGGCGCTGCCGGAAAGCCTCGGCCGGCAGGCGGCGATGCTGCGGGAATACGCGTCGGCCGCGCCGGACCCGTACTCGGCCCGCCCGGATCCGGCCGTGACCAGCGAACTCGTCGACGCCGTCGCGGCCCGGCGCCGCGTGTTGGTCACGTACCGCAGCGAGGCCGACAGCGAGTGGGAGGCGGAGGTGGATCCCTGGTCCCTCGTCGTCCGCTACGGGCGCTGGTACTTGCTGTGTCACTCCCATCGTGCGGACGCAATCCGCACCTACCGGGTCGACCGGGTCCGTGCGGTCCGGCCGACCGGGCACGGGTTTGAGCCGCCCAAGGGCCTCGATCCGGTGGCGGTACTGGAGGAGAACCTGGGCCTCGGATGGGAGTTCTCCACCCGCGTGGTGTTCGACGCTCCGCTGACCGAGGTGGCCCCGTGGATCCGGCCGCCCATGGGGCGGCTTGAGCCCTTGGGGGACGGATGCGTACTGGTCGGCAGCACTCGCAATCCGGTCATGTACGCGCAGGAATGGCTGGCGAGGGTGCCGTTCGCCTTCCGCGTCGACGGCGGGGAGGAACTGCGTGCCGCGGTTGCGGCGCTCGTGGCGCGCTTCACCGCCGCCGTGGCGGACCAGTCCTGACCGTGCCCTTGGGAACTGGCCATCTGCGCAGGCTCGCGATCCCGCTACGAGGCAAGCGTCCTCTTCGCGGTCATCGAGGAGTGGCCGTGACCAACACTTTCGACACAAGCCCCAGTGCCCGCAGTGGGGCATGCTCCTGGTTGAACCGAGCGTACGTCTCGGGTAGTTCGCGGCCGTAGCAGGGGACTCGGAAAGTGGCACCGGCTCCGCGGTAGGCACGGTCGGCGAGCACCAGGACCTGCCTGGTCAGGCATGGATCACACCGTGCGCGCGGGCCGAGGTCAGGTTATGCGTACGGCCGGGCAGTGCCCGTGAGAGCCCCTCCCCAAGCTCTGCGAGCAGGGGACACCCCATGTGGTGTCCTGTCCAGGGCGGCCACGACCTGCACGTTCATTCCATGACGGCAGTGCCTCATCGAGTAGTATGGCTCGTCCGCTGCGATGTGGTCGGTGGCGATCAGAGTGCCGCCGAGGATGGCTAGCCCCTCCGCGACAGCTCGCGCAGAGCCTCGCGCAGGCTCGGAGCACGCCCGGCGAGGAGCTCGCCCGTATCGGTCCCACGTGCTGGCCGACGGTGGCGGCGGAGACGCCGAACCCTGCGGCGCCCTGGGCCAGGCTCTCGTTCTCGCGCAGGTGCACCAGGTCGAGCAGGGCCTGCCGGAGACAGCCCAGCTTGCGCCAGCGGGAGTTCAGCTCACCTCTTCGGGCGTAGATGAGCCAGGAACATGCTCAACGACCTCATGCGGGACGTCGAGCATGGCTCGATACGGGACCGACAAGGCTCCTGTGTCGGAACGTTGATGAGTGAGATCACCAGCGGCAACAACCAGGAGCCCTGCCGTGTCACAAGGACCTCCACCAGCCCTTCGCCAGCAGCCTCGAACCAGAGGACGAGAAGGGTTCACTGACCCCTCGTTCGTCAGGTCGGAGAAAACTCTTGGCCACGGATCAGAGCGCACCCCGAAGCGCCTGCTCAAAGTGCCCGCCTGCATCCAGTCCCGCAGTCGGCGCCAGCACGTCACTCCCGAACAGCCCACCACCTGCGCGGGCACGTCGCGCCAGGCAACTCGCTTGCGCAATGCACGGACGATGCCTGTGAGAGCCATACGGTCCGTCCCGGGCAGACGCCCTGGATGACGGACTCTGCGCGCGGAACGCGGAGGAAGGAGCGGCTCGATCCGCTCCCAGAAAGCATCAGGGACAGGATCAGCGGACACAGCCCAGCCCTGTCCACTCATGCACGCCGATATGGCGCCGGAAGCCGCTGGTACACCACGTGCGCGTGGCGACGGCGGTGAGCTACTGACCCGCCACCAGCTTGCGTACGTTCTCCACGCTGCCGCAGTCGGTCTCCAGGTACCTTGCGCGCGCTTCACGGAACGCCGTCCCGAGCTGAGCGCGGCGATCGTCGGCTACGTTTTCGCGGGCGTCGTTGAGCAGGGTTCGCTCTTCCTCGTCCACGTGGTGATTGACCTCCGTGACAAGCTCTTCGAGCTTGTCCTCCCACTCCTGCGAAGTGGTGTCTTCCACTTCCAGCAGAGCAAGCAGTGCCTCGTTTCCCTCCTCGTGTTCGTGCACGCTGTGGTCGACATCGTCGCCGTCCACGTTCTTGTAGCGCAGTAGGGCCGGATAGACCTTGTCCTCCTCGGCCGAGGCGTGCGCGATGAGCAGGTTCGCGAACTCCGCGAGAGCGGTGGCGCGGTCGGCCTCGACGTTGCGCATGGTGCGGAAGAGGTCCTCCATGCGGCGATGGTCCCGCAGGATGAGTTCGACGACGTCATGGGACGGCACAGTGACTCCTCACCTGTGAGCGTTGATGTTCCGGTCTCGCGGCTACCCCCGTTTTCGCTGGTGAGACATTTCTTGTTCCGTCTGCCGCTCGTAGCTGGACTCAGCTCTCCGGCGTGGCGAGGCCGTGAACGGTGGTCAGGTCGACAAGCCCTGAAATGTTCAGGACCGGGGCCAGCATCGGGGTGGCGATGAGTTCGATGCGGTCGCTGTGAGTGAACAGCACGCTCAGGCCGGCGCTGTCGAGGTATTCGACGGCCGTGAGGTCGATGACGAGAGGGCCGTCGGTGGCCTCGATGGCCGTGGCCAGGGTATCGGTGTTGCTCATGTCGATTTCGCCGACGACCGTCAGCAGCGTTGCGCCATCGGGACGCCGGCTGAGGGTGAGAGTGAGCGGGGTGGTCATCAGGCGATCCTCGTATGCATGTCGACAGTGGTCCCGGCCGCGCCGGAGGTGATGGTGACCTGTTGCATCAGAGCGCGCATCAGGGCCACGCCTCGCCCACGATGGGTGTTGAGGTCGGGCCGGGGCGTCTTCCACCGGCCGGTGTCGGCGACGGTCAGGTGAAGATCGTCGACGAGGGCTTCGGCGCGTAGCCGGATAGTGCCTCCGGGAGCGTCGCGGTGCCCGTGCTCAATGGCATTGGCGCAGGCTTCGCCCGCCGCCACCAGGATGTTCTGGACGGTACGAGGGGAAAGCTCGCACTGGTCGAGCCAGCTACGCAGGGCCTTGCGGACCGGCGCAAGCTGTGACGACTCCGCCGGGAAAGCCACGTCCAGCGGTGCCGGGTGCCGGTAAAGCAGAAGAGCCACGTCGTCGTCGTAGCCGTCGGTGGGTGCAAGCCGTGTCATGACCTGGGTGGCGAGGTCGTCGATGGCTGCGTTGCGACCCTCCTGGATGGCCTCGCTGGCCTGGTCGATGCCGGCGGTCAGCGGGCGGCGCCGACGTTCCACGAGGCCGTCGGTATACAGCAGGAGAGTGGCGCGTGCGGGCATGGTGCAGGTGCCTTCGGGGCGGTGCTTGCCCGGGCGTACGGCCAGGGGAACGGACCGTCCTTCGTCCAGGAGCAGGGTGGTGCCGTCGAGATGGGTGAGGATGCCGGGCGGGTGTCCGGCGCTGGAGTAGGTGAGGTGGCCGGTGTCGGGGTCGAGGACCCCGCAGAAGACTGTGGTGCACATCGCGCCGGGGATGCCTGCGGCGAAGCGGTCCAGGGCCATGAGGGTCTGAGCGGGGCTGGCGTCCTGAAGGAGCAGGGCGCGGCAGGCGCTGCGCAGTTGGCCCATGACGGTGGCGGCTGCGAGACCGCGTCCGACGCAGTCGCCGACGACGATGCCGATGCGTCCGTCCTGGAGCCGGACGGTGTCGTACCAGTCGCCCCCGACTTCCAGGGGTTGGGTGGCGGGTTCGTAGCGGACGGCGAAGCCGTCGGGCAGGTCGGACGGGCCGAGGATGGCTCGTTGCAGGGCGATGGCCGTCTCGCGCTGCTGGTCGATCTGATGGGCGCGGGCCAGCCCCTGGGCGAGCTGACCGGCCAGCAGGGACAGCAGCAGTTGGTCCTCATCGGTGAAGGAACGATGGCCCCCGAAGTCGATCCACACCACCATGGCCCCTTCGGGGTGGTTGACGGCGATGACCGCACCCGTGTCGTCGTCGACCGGAGTGAGCGGGGGCTGGTCGAGCCAAGCGGTGAGCTTGTCCCGGCGGTCGGCGGGCAGGTCCTGCCAGCGCAGCTCGGCATCGGTCGCGGTCACGGACGCTTCCTGACCGACTGCGGCGACGGCCGCCAGTACGCTTTGGGCACGCCACAGTTGCTTCAGCTCAGCCAGGACTCCTGCCAGCGCTTCCGGCAGGCTGGCCGCCTGGGTGAGCCGCATGCTCAGGGCGGCCTGGGCGCTCTTGCGCTGGATTGCGTAGTGCTCGGCGGTGACGTCGCGGAAGGTTCCGACGGTGACCTGGCGTCCGGTGTCGGGGTCGTGGGCCTGGTTGAAGGTGGCGCTCACCCACAACCGGTGCCCGTCTCGATGGCTGACCGGGATGGTGCAGGAGCCCTTGGGATTGCCCAGCAGCTGAGCGAAAGCGTCAAAGACCTGGTGGTGCGCTTCAGGGTCGGTTTCGGCGTCCGGCCACCAAGGGTGGATCGGCGAGTAGGGCAGGCCCTCGGGACCGTAGCCGAGGATGTCGGTGAAGGCCGTGTTGATCTCGATGACGGCACCGTTCTCGTCGCAGACGAAGAAAGCCTCCTGGAGGGAGTCGATCAGCGCGGTGCGCCAGCGCGCCTGGTGATTGCGCAGCCGCGCCAGCTCGACGTTGGCCCGCACCCGTGCGAGGAGTTCGGCCGCGGCGAACGGCTTGACGAGATAATCGTCGGCGCCCGCCTGGAGCCCTTCGATGGACGCCTCCTGCCCGGCCCTGGCGGACAGCAGCAGCACGGGAACGGAGGAGGTCCGCGGGTCGGTGCGCAGCGCCGTCACCAATGTGAGGCCGTCGAGGCCGGGCATCATGACGTCGCTGATCACCAGATCGGGAGCGTCCGCTCGGACGGCCTGCAGGGCCGCCAGACCGTCGTTGACGGTGTCGACCCGGTATCCGCCGCCGTGCAGGAGGCGGGTGAGGTACTCGCGCATGTCGGCGTTGTCGTCGGCGATCAGAACCCGCGCCGCAACCGGACCGGAGGTGTGTCCCGACGCTCCGGCGTCAGCCACTGTTGCGGTTGTCTGCTCGTCGGCGCCGGCCGCCTCGCCCGGCAGCCAGCGCAGCGCTTCCAGCAGATAGGGGTCGGCGGCAGACGCCCCACCACGGCTGCCCTTGGCCGGCACGAGAGCATCGAGGGGGAGGTGAGCCGCGCCGAACGGCATGCGGACGGTGAAGCAGGTGCCCTCGCCCTCGGCGCTGTCGGCGGTGATCGTGCCGCCGTGCAGGGCGACCAGTTCCTTGACCAGGGCCAGCCCGATGCCGCTGCCCTCGGTGGAGCGGGAGCGGGCGGTCTCGATCCGGTGGAATCGCTCGAACAGCCGGGGCATCTCCTCCGCCGGCACGCCGATGCCGGTGTCGGCGACCTCGACGACCGCGTGGGTGTCCTCAGTGTGGACGGTGACGCGGATCGAGCCGTTGAAGGTGAACTTCAGTGCGTTGCTGAGCAGGTTGAGCATCACCTTTTCCCACATGCCGCGGTCGATGTACACCTCTCCCGCCGGCGCGGAGCATGCGATGTCGAATTCCAGACCGGCCTTGTCGATGGCGGATCGGAACACGCTGGCCAGCTCCGCTGTGACCTCGGCCAAGTCGACCGGTTCGTAGCGCGCCTGCATCCGTCCGGCCTCGATACGGGAGAAGTCCAGCAGCGAGTTGACGAGCTTGCCCAGCCGCAGCGCGTTGTGGTGGATCGCGTCCAGTTCCTCTCGCACCGGCGCGTCGGCGTCTGCCAGACGAGTGCGCAGTTCCTCCACCGGTCCCGTGATCAGGGTGAGCGGTGTGCGGAACTCGTGGCTGATGTTGGAGAAGAAGGCGGTCTTGGCCCGGTCCAGCTCGGCCAGGTCCTCCGCCCGCCGCTGCTGCTCCTCGTAGCTGCGGGCACTGGCGATCCCGGCCGAGAGGTGACCGGCGACCAGCTCGACGAATCCGCGGTAGCCCTCGTCCAGCACGCGGTACCGGTTCAGTCCGGTCACCAGAAATCCGTACGGTGCGCTGCCCGACTGCTGCAACGGCACCACCAGCGCCTGTGCGGGCGGCTCAGACCAGTTTCCTGTCGGCAGGTCCATGAACGAGGTGCCATCGAGCGGCACGAGCACGGACTCCCCACGAGCCGGCTCTTCCACCGGCCAGACGTCGCCGGAACCGGAACCGGGCAAGGTGGCGGGGGCGGTTGCGTGTCCGCTGGATATCCCGGTCGTGCCCGCGAGCTTCGCGGAGTCGTCGGGCTGGAACAGGTAGGTCAGCGTGAACGGCAGATCCTGCAGGTTGCGGCCCAGTTGCTGGTCCACGAAGGTCAGCATTTCCTGTTCGGTGCGGACCACACTCGGATCGGATCCCAGGTCGCGCAGCGTCGCCATCCGCCGCTCGCCGATGACCCGCTCGGTCTCCTCACTGACCACGCACAGCATGCCGACCACCGCGTCGTCGTCGTCACGCAGCGGACTGTACGAGAAGGTGTGGTAGCTCTCCTCCGTGTAACCGGACCGCTCCAGGAACAGGAGCAGGCCTTCGTCCCAGGTCGCCCGTCCCGTGGTCATCACGGTGTCGATCCGGGGGCCGATGTCGTCCCAGATCTCCGCCCACACCTCACTCGCCGGCCGGCCCAGCGCCCAGGGGTACTTGCGGCCCAGCGTGTCCCGTCGGTAGGCCGCGTTGCAGAAGAACGTCAGCTCCGGACCCCATGCCATCCACATGGAGAACCGCGACGACAGCAAGATGCTGACCGCCGTCTGCAGACTTTGCGGCCACTGGGCCGGAGGGCCCAGCGGGGTCGACGTCCAGTCCACCTCGGCGAGGTCCCGGCCGACCTCCGCCTCGGCGGCGAACACACCGGAACCGGCCGTCACCGCCGGCTCGTGTTCAGCGTCTTGTGAACGCGTCACTGGACACCCTTCCCCTCCCGCCCTCACCACACCGTCGCACCGGCTTGCCACGCCTGATGACGGACAGCACTCGCGTCGTCTCGGAATACAGCACGTACGGACACAGGCGGACGACCTTGTTCCACGAGGTCATTGCTGCCGACTTGCCCGCGGGCACCGACAGCTTCGTAGGATAAGACCAGACGGCCCCAGGCGCCTCGCCGCAGGCGGTATCACGACGGACGCACAGCAGGGAGCAGTAAGGGTGGCAGCGAGTCCTTTGCAGGTCCCCCTGCCACGAGCGTCCGACGAGGGAAGGCGTCTCGACGCGGTCCGGCGCTACCAGATCCTGGACACGCCGCCGGACGGCGCGTTCGACCGGATCGCGGGCCTGGCTGCCCGGATATTCGACGCGCCCATGGCCACGGTGGCGATCGTGGACACCGACCGAGTGTGGTTCAAGGCCGCCCACGGACTGACCGGCGTCACGCAGATACGCCGCGATCCGGGCCTGTGTTCCTCCGCCATCCTCCACGGCGAACCTTATGTGGTCGCCGACGCCGCGGCCGATGCCCGCGCGCTCGCCGACCCTCTCGTCCAGGGCGACATCGGCGTCCGCTTCTACGCCGCCGCGCCCATCACCACGGCCGACGGGCAGCGTCTGGGCACGGTCGACGTCCTCGACACCCGCCCGCGCAAGCCGACCGATGTCCAACTCGACGCCCTGCAGGATCTGGCCGCGTTGGTCATGGACGAACTCGAGCTGCGCCTGTCGGCCATCCGCACCGTCGCCGCCGAACGCGACCGGCGTACTGAAGCCGAGCACCTCGCCCGGACTCTGCAGCGCACCCTGCTGCCCCCGGCCCTGCCGACGGTCCCCGGCCTGCAGGCGGCAGCCGCCTACCACACGGCCTCCCCGCACGAGGTCGGCGGTGACTTCTACGATCTGTTCCCCCTCGACGACGGCCGCTGGGCCTTTTTCCTCGGGGACGTGTGCGGCAAGGGCGCCGAGGCCGCCGCGCTGACCTCTCTGACCCGCTACACCCTGCGCGCCGCCGCCATTTACAACCCTGACCCGTGCGCCGCGCTGTCCACTCTCGACAGCGTCCTCAAGGGCGAGCACCAAGGCAGCGACCCCCGCTACTGCACGGCGGTCTTCGGCGTGCTGCAGCCCCTTGCCGACGGTTCCTTCACCGTCACTCTCGCCGGCGGCGGGCACCCCTCGGCCCTCGCAGTACGCGTCGGCAAAAGAGTGGAGCCGATCTCCACCGCCGGCGGCCAACTCGTGGGCATGCTGCCCAACCCCCAGTTCGTACAGACCACCACGCGGTTGTCACCGGGTGAGAGCCTCCTGCTCTACACGGACGGTCTCACCGAGGCACGCACCCCGGATGGCACCATGCTCGACGAGGACGGGCTCACCCAGCATCTGCTCTCCACGTACGTCCACGCCGAGGACCGCTCCGCCGACGGATTGCTGGGCTCCGTCGAAGCGCTCCTGCACCGTCTGGGCGACGGCGTCAGCGACGACACCGCGCTGCTCGCCCTGTCCGTACCCATCCAGCCCGAACCTCGCACTCAGGAGAAACGGTGACCGAACCCGAGCACCTGTTGACCGTCACCCCGCTACACACCCCCGCCGGTCCCTTCGTACTGGAGGTGACGGGTGAGTTGGACCACCACAGTGCCCCACTCCTGGCCCAGGCCGTCAAAGAAGCCCCCTTCGACAGCCATGGCGTGATCATCGACCTGTCCGGGCTGGCCTACTGCGACTCCACTGGAATCACGGTGCTCCTCACCGCCTACCAGCGATCACAGGCGGCCGGCTCACCGCTCAGCTTCGCCGGCGTCCACCCGGACCAGATGCGCGTCTTCCAGGTGGTCGGGCTCGACCAGGTCTTCACCTTCCACGCCACCGCCCAGGAGGCCGTCTCCGCCCTGCAACGCTGACCCCGCCCCGCTGTCCACACGCTCGGCCTCCAGTCGACTACCGACCGCCGTATCGCGGTGCCCCGACAGTGAAGAAAGTGTCCGGTACACGGTTGTCCGGTCATGTGGGGAACACGGCACGGGGATGCCCGAGTAGGCCGGATCTACAGGGGAGGGCCGGCGGCCGGGGTGATCACGTATGAGGGTGCGGACCGCCAGGTCCAGGACATGGATCATGGTGATCACTTGTGTCTGGCGTTCACCGACGACGCCGAGTGGTGACGGTGTATCTGGCGTCCGGCCTGCACCGCGGTGAACGGGTCATGTACTTCGCCGACCAGCTCACCCCTCAAGAGGTCCTCGGCTGGCTGACCGCGTCCGGTACCGACCCCCGCCCGGCTCTGGAAAAGGGCCAGCTCGTGGTGACCACGGCGGACGACAGCTATCTGGCGACAGGCTCGTTCGACGCCGACGGCATGGTGGCTGCCCTGCGGCAGGAAGTCAGGTAGTCCCTGACGGCCGGTTATACCGGGTTCCGCGTAAGCGGCGAGATGGGCTGGGCACTTCCCCGGGTACCCGGGGCCGATCGGCTCGCCGATTACGAGACCAAGGTCAACCAGGTGTTCGCCGGCCAGCGGGCCTCTGCCGTCTGCCAGTACGACGCCCGCCGCTTCACCCTCGACCGGTTGGGCCGCCTGCACGGCTGCCATCCGGGGGCGGTCGAGCCCGAGCCGTTCTATCACGACAGCACGCTGCGGCTCGTGTCCTCCTTCCGGGGAGGACGCTGCGGTCTGCGCGTGGTGGGCAGCGTGGACCACCGCACCACGGACGCCTTCGCCGATGCCCTGGAAACAGCGCTGACCTGGCCGGGCGACATCCAGGTGGACATGCAGGCGCTGGAGTTCATCGACCTGAGCGGCGTAAGGGCGTTGGCCCGCGCCGCCGCGCGGCTGGAGGACGACCGCCGACTGCACGTCGTGGAGCTCGCGCCCCTGCTCTGCCAAGTGATCAGCATGGTCGGCTTCGACAAGACCCCTGCCCTGGTCGTCACCGCCCAGGAGGTCCCCTCGTGACCGACCGCCTCACCGCACCATCCCGGCCGCACCGAGGCAGTGGCCTGAGCCACCAGGGGCTCATCTACGGCAGCGGCCAGGAATTCCTGGCCACCACGGTCCCTTTCTGCCTCGAAGGACTCGAGCAGCGGGACGCCGTGCCGGCGGTGACCACCCCCGCCAACATCGACCTGCTGCGACAAGCACTCGGGGACGCGTCCGGGCAGGTCGAGTTCATCGACGCCGGCGAGTGGTACCGGACACCCGGACGCACCCTCGGCGCCTCCTACCGGTACGTCGACCAGCGCACCGGCACGGGGCGGCACCAGCGGGTACGCGTCATCGGCGAGCCGGTCTGGCACGGCAGGGACACGCTGGAGACGACTGAGTGGACCCGCTACGAATCCGCGATCAACGTCGCCTTCGCCCACTGCCCGGCCTGGATCATCTGCCCGTGCGACGCCCGGCGTACTCATCCGCACCTGGCCGTGGCGGCATCCGCCCGCCCCAGCGACCGCTGTGCGGACCCCGCCACCGACAACGGCCGGCACCGGCCGCTCGCGCCCGTGGCCGGGGAAGGAGAGGAAGCCTTCATGCGCTTCGGAGCCGATCTTTCAGCAGTGCGTTCCACAGTCGTCGAAACTGCTGCCGAGATGGGTCTGTCCGCCGACGGTGCCCAGCGTCTCGTGTTCGCGGTCAACGAGGTCGCCACCAACGCCGTCCAGCACGGCGGAGGCACGGGGCACATAGTGGTCCGCCGCGCGGGCCGGCGCATCGTGTGCGACGTCGCCAGCACCGGCCGCAACAAGACGGACTGGTACCTGGGCCACCTCCCGCCCGACCCGCAGCAGCAACGCGGGCACGGCATGTGGGTGGTGCGTCAGCTGTGCGACCTGCTCGAAGTCCACACCGGTCAGGACAGTACGACGGTACGCCTCCACGTCAGCCTCGCCTGAACGGAGAACACCGGCGTTCCGCCCCGTACCACCTACCGTGGCGTCGGCCGCTCACCGGGCTGGGCCACCTGACACCCCGCACGGACCGACTCGTCCAGCGAGATGCGCGCGGTAATACGCTTGCCGGTCGGTTCTCGCTGGACATCGACGTCCTGGCTCAGCGCCGCGACGATCTCCAGACCGTGCTGGCCGACCCGGCGCGGGTCGGCAGACCGGTGCCTCGGCAGCATCGTTTCACCGTCCCGAACAGTGACGGACAACGTGTCCTCAGCAAGAACCAACGACAACTCTATAGGCCCGGAACCGTACTTGATCGCGTTGGTGACCAGCTCGCTCACCACCAACTGCGTCGCCTCCACCACGCGCGCTGGCAGCCTCGATTCCCTGCCATTCTGCGAACCGGCGAGGAACTGGAGCGCGGAGTCACGCGCGTCGGCGACGCGGAATGCATGTCGCTCGAAAGTTACGGAAAGCACCCGCGAACTGTCGCCAGCAGGTACCTGCCGGAATCGTGAATCATTCAGCTCGAACTCACCATCCCGCACAACCGTCGCGTGACTCCCCCGTGGAGCACGGAACACTGACCCATCTCTCATGACCAGAACACCTGGCGACCCGATGATAGTTCCCGCGTATACCCGGCCTCCGTCAGCACAGTCGTCGCAGAGCCGATCGGACGGTTCAGTGGCTGGTGAGCATGCCTTCCCGCAGGCGGGCCAGCAGACGCGAGATCAGCCGGGACACATGCATCTGGGAGACGCCGAGGCGCTCGCCGATGTCCTTCTGGGTGAGCTCCTCGACGAACCGCCAGTGGATGATCTGCCGGTCGCGTTCGTCCAGCTCGGCGATCACCGGGGCCAGGGCGTGGAAGTCCTCCACGAGCGCCAGAGCGGCGTCGTCCGTACCGAGGAAGTCCGCCAGCGCCGACTCGCCGTCCTCGCTGCCGTTGATGGTCGCGTCCAGGGAGGCGGAGTTGTAGGCGTTGGCCGCCAGCCGGGCTTCGACGACCTCGTCCTCCGGGAGGCTCATCAGCTCGGACAGTTCGTTGGTGGTGGGGTTACGGCCCAGCCGGCTGCGCAGTTCCTCGGTGGCCCGGGCCAGCTGGACACGGGCCTCCTGAAGCCGCCGGGGCACGTGCACGGCCCACGAGGTGTCACGGAAGAACCGTTTGATCTCGCCGACGATGTACGGCACGGCGAAGGAGGTGAACTCGACCTCGCGGGTCAGCTCGAACCGGTCGATGGCCTTGATCAGGCCGATCATGCCGACCTGGACGATGTCCTCCCTTTCCTCCGGTCCACGGCTGCGGAACCGGCCGGCCGCGAAGCGGACCAGGGACATGTTCATCTCGATCAGCGTATTGCGCGCGTACTGGTATTCGGACGTACCCTCCTCGAGCATCGTCAGCCGTTCGAAGAACAGCTTCGACAGTTCCCGCGCGTCCTTGGGCGCCACCTTCGACGGGTCCGCAATCTCCGGCATGTCCGTGGTGGTGTGCTCGGTGGTCTGTGCGGTCGTCGTCATCATGATGTGCCCTCCCGGTCAATCGGCCTTGCCTCTGCCCATCTCGTCGGCCGACGATCGAACGGCTACCCCGAACGATGGGGCGCATGCCTCGATCTTGCCTGGCGGGCCATCGAACCCAACGGGTCTGTGCCCAGCACGTCCTGACCTTCGTCCGCTCCCCCAGGGCGCGCCGCCCCGGGACGCACCGGCGTTCCGGCGTCCCAGGGATGCGTCAGCCGACGTGCTCGTCCACGGCCTAGGGCTGCGATCCCGCACGCAGGCAGGTCTGCGCCCTGCGGTCGGCGCGGCAGTTGGGCACGAGCCTGCCGTGGACACGGACGAGAAGCCGCTGAACAAGACCATCGCCCGCTACGGCCCCGTTGACCTGCTCGTGATCCCGCCCTCCAGGGCAGACTCCAGCAGCCGCTTGGTCGGCTGCTGCACAGCCCGCCCTCTCCGGTCAGCTGCAGCGCCTCGGCCTGGGTCGGCCCGCCAACTCGTCGATCAGCTGGTCGTCCACAGTCTTCGCCGACACCCCCGCTGCCGGTACCACGGTCTCGTGCTCGGTCACGTTCTCCCCGGTCATCGATGCATCCTCCATGATCGGGGGTTACACCGAACGTCTCACCACCCCGCCCGGGCTGCAACAGCGCCCGGGGCCTCGTGCTGCGTCCCGGCCGCTCCCCTGGTCGGGTGAGCTCTTCATCCGGTCTGGGAGCCAAGATCGATTGTCAGTGGTGGGTGAGACGGTAGGAGCATCGAGTCGGAAAGAGGGGGAGCTTCCATGTCCGGAAACCAGAACTACATCAATCACGTTGCTCTTGTGCTGGATGCCAGTTCGTCCATGTCGCACCTGAGCCGCAAGGTCGTCGAAGTCGCCGACCAGCAGATTGCATATCTTGCCCGCAGATCGAGGGAACTGGACCAGGAAACCCGCGTCACGGTGTACGTCTTCGCAGACAAGGTGGAGTGCGTCATCTACGACAAGGACGTGCTGCGGATGCCGTCGCTGAAGCAGCTGTATCGGGTCGGGGGGATGACGGCTCTGCTGGCGGCCGCGCTGAAGTCCCAGCGGGAGCTGGCGCAGACAGCTCAACTGTACGGAGACCACAGCTTCCTGACCTTCGTACTCACCGACGGGCAGGAGAACGCAAGTCATCGCTGCCCGGATGCCCCCACCAGGGACCCGCGTGAACTGGTCGAGGCCGTGACCGAGATGATCGAGACGCAGGAGGACAACTGGACGCTTGCTGTCCTCGTGCCGGACCAGATGGGCAAGCGCGAGGCCATGCAGTGCGGGTTCCCGAAGGACAACATCGCCATCTGGGACGCCACGAGCACACAGGGGCTGCAGGAGGCCGGACAGGTCATCCAGCAAGCCACCGAGAAGTTCATGGTGGGCCGCGCTCAGGGCATCCGGGGATCACGGGCGGTGTTCTCCATGGGTGCGGAGGCGGTCAACGAGGACACCATCAAGGCGGCCGGCCTCACCCCGGTGGATCCGTCGAAGTACCAGCTGATCCCGGTGGTTCGTGACACGGCGATCCGGAACTGGGTCATCGAATGCGGGCACACCTACCGTACCGGTGGTGCGTTCTACCAGCTGAGCAAGTCGGAGAAGATCCAGGCGCAGAAGCAGATTTCGGTGCTGGAGAAGAAGACGGACCGGGTGTACACGGGGCCCGAGGCCCGAGCCCTGCTCGGTCTGCCGGACGTGGAAGTTCGAGTCAAGCCGGACCACAACGCCGACTTCACCATCTTCGTGCAGAGCACCAGCGTGAACCGGAAGCTCGTACCGAACACGCGGCTGCTGCTTATGCTCTGACGCCTTGAATCCCCATCGGGTTCCGAAGGCTTCGTCCTCCCGGTGCCCACCAGCAACAGAGTCGGCGGCTGCGGGCGCGGCGTAGGAGTACGCGGTGCTGAGGCCGCCGCCTTCACGCCGATCGTCCCAGCGCGGTCTGCGGCACCGATGGAACCCCACACCGCCACCCCTACCGGGCCGTGCCCCGGCCCCGTACAGCCGCGACCTGCCGGTGCGTGGGCGCCGCCAGTCCATCCGGCGCGGTCCCCCACATAGCCCACGCACCACCCGACGGCCTGAGCTCCGCCGAGGTCAGGCCATCGCCGTGGCTGACCGAGCAAAGCGAGCTCACCTGTTGGCGCCGCTGGACGCGACGTTCCAGGCCGGAGATCCTCGTGCACCAGGGCGAGGTCGACTGGTGTCCTGCCCGGACTCAAGCGATCGTCGCCGTACAGATCCGCGCCTTGGGGGGAAGTACTGGTGAAAGAGTCCGTTTGTGTTCTCGTTGGTGCCCCGCTGCCAGGGGCTGTGCGGGTCGGCGGAGTAGACCTGCAGCCCGGTGTCGATGCAGAGTTGGGCATGCCGGACCGACTCCTTGCCGCAGCCCCAGGTCAGCGAGCGGCGTAGGCGCTCGGGCAGTGTGGTGATCGTGTGTTTCACTGCCTCGGTGCCACGGCCGGTGACGGACCGTTCTTCACCCGCGGCTCGACGCCGTACCCATCCATCCGGGGCAGGTGCAGCAGCATGGTGAATCGGGTTGTGCGCTCCACGAGTGTGCCGATCGCGGACCGGTTGATGCCGATGACGAGGTCACCCTCCCCGTGGCCCGGCCCTGGGCCGCCCTGTCCTCGGCCTCGGCGGGCCGTTGACTGATCACGACGTCGGTGGTGACGTGGCCGACGGCACGGTTGCGCGAGCGTGCTCGCGGGACGCACAGTGCCTGCCCGGTGCGCAGACAGGCGGCCGGCTCACGTTTGAGTGCTCCGCGGCCCTGGATGTAGAGGGCCTGGTGGATCGCCTCGTGCGAGATGCGCATCGACTCATCCTCGGGGAAATCGGCCTTGAGCCGGTTCGTGATCTGCTGCGTACTCCACGACATCGCCCACAACCGGTCCTGCCGACGGGGCGTAGAGCGCAAAGGGGGCAACTGCCCGGGGCGGCCGACGCGACCCCGGACAGGGGTACGCAGACGGCGGCGGCCGTGAGGCCGGCGGGGGTGGCCCAGCGCGCGGTGTTCCGCGTGGTGTGCATCCTTCCGCTCGTTTCGACAAGTCGCCGGCTCATAAGCGGTCGATGTCGAACCGGCGAGCGGGAGTCCGCCCTACGGGCTTCAGCAACAGTGCGTGTTGCATCAGTGGCGGCAGGTCATGGAAGGTGTGGGCGGGAACCCGGGGTAACTGCACGGCCACCGTGTGCGCGAAGTGGCCAGATACCCGAAGCGGCGCTGCTCCATAACAGGCCTGAAGCATTTCGATTCCGCTGTCGGCAGACCGTTCCGCGACCCCTTGCGTTCATGAAAATGCCGAGTAATCGTCATTACATGATTACGGCACAGCAGCGAGAGCAACTGAAGGGCTGGTTCACCGGCCGGCTCCCCGACGATCTCTTCGAGGAACTGGCCGAGGTCACGGTCGACCGCGAGGAGATCACGGTGATCGGACGCATTCCCGGGCCCAGGCCGGTCGAGGACGCCTCTCCGGCCGAGCGGGAAGCGGCGGTCGAAGGCCGGATCCAGGAGTTCCGGGAACGCACCCGGGACGCCCGGATCGCAGTCGCCCGGGACGCCGAGCACCGCTTCGACCGGAAGGTCTCCTGGGGGGTGGAGTGCGACGGGCGGCGCGCCCTGTTCACCCATGTCGCCGCGCCCGTCATGACCCGGCTGCGCCAGCCGGAGCGCCTGGTCCTCGACACACTGATCGCCGGCGGGGTGGCCCGCAGCCGCAGCGAGGCGCTGGCCTGGTGCGTGCGCCTGGTCCAGCGGCACACCGACGACTGGCTCACCGAACTACGTGAGTCCCTGGAGCACGTCCAGCGGGTGCGGGCCCAGGGACCGGACGGCGAACAGGAGGAGGACGAGCCCACCGCCGACGGTGAGTGAACGGCGCGCTGTTACTGATCGTTTCAGAATCAGAGCCTCGGAGGAGCCTCGAAGGCGGCCTGCGGGCGCAGTTGGCCCGGCGCGTGGTAGGCATGAGCGGTGATGGGTCGCCTCCCGCTCGACGAGCAGCTCACCGTCCTGAAGTCCGTGCTCTCCCGCAACGAGGTCCTGCTGGAGGTGCTGCACCGCACGGCGGCACTGGAGGTGCCCGGCTGGTACGTGACCGCGGGTTGCCTCTTCCAGACTGTGTGGAACGTGGTCACGGACAAACACCCAACCAGTGGGATCAAGGACTACGACGTCTTCTACTTCGACGGCCGTGACCTGTCGTGGGAGGCGGAGGACGCAGTGATCAAGGCCGCCGACGAAGCCTTCGCCGGACTGCCGGCGGAGGTCGAGATCCGCAACGAGGCCCGCGTCCACCTCTGGTACGAGCAGAAGTTCGGCATCGCGTGCGCTCCCCATGCCTCCACCGAGGCGGAAATCGACAGCTTTGCGGCGACCACCTGCTGCCTGGGCGTGCGCCTCGAGCCGGGCGGGCGATGGCGCATCTACGCGCCGCACGGGCTCTCCGATGTGTTCAATCTGGTGGTGCGTCCCAATCCTGTGCTCGCCCCGCGAGAGGTGTACGAAACCAAGACCGCACGCTGGCAACAGCAGTGGCCCGAGCTGAACGTACTCGACTGGCCCTCGGCGCCCGCCGTGCCCACCTGCTCCTGATGCGTGGAGCCGACGCAAGCAGATGACGCTGCAAGCGAGTTGGATCTGAAACGATCATTTGAGTCATGTGGTCGATGCCGGGATCCCGGACGATCAAGCCGTCTGAGCACCAGAAGTAGCAGTCGCCTGAAGGGTGCTGCAGAAGGCCGTGATCTCGCAGGTCGGAGCTCTGATCACGGCCTTCTGCAACACGTTTTAGCACTCCACAGGCACCGCCCGACGCAGCTGGTGTTCCGGGAGAGGGCTGGGTCACCTGGGCGCGGGCCTGATCCGGCGCGTGTTCTCCCGGCCGCAGGCCACGCAGACGATCCACTCGCACAGCCAGTCGTCGTAGACGAAGGCCTCGCTCGCGCGGTTGCAGTCCTCCTCGCCGCAAAAGACGCACTCCCCGTACTCGCCGGTGAGGCGCCGGAACGGGTGAAGGATCGGCCGGTCCCCGAGGTCCGGACGTCCCAGCCACCCGCAGCCCGGACAGTTCCACCATTCCTTGGTCTTTCTCCAGGGCCCGGACCCGGACCGGGTGGTCTCCTGCACCAGGTCCTGCCCGCATCGCGGGCAGGACCGCGGGAGAGCGCCGCCTGGACGATCGACATGCTCGACTCCCACGACGCGCCGCCTCCCCCGGATTCGTCTACGCCTTCAACCTATGTCGGCGCAGGCGGCAGAGAGTGGAAAGCGGACGCGGCCAGCGCAGCAAACGGGGGGACCGACTGATCACAAACGGGCCGAGGGAAAGGAGCACACTCAGGGATGGCGGCCCGATCGCTCAGGGAAGCCGTGGGCTCGTGCCAATCGCCGACGTTGATACCCGCGGGCTGTTGATGTCCACGATCCGCGGTTGACTATTTTCCCCGGAAGCTGAACACCGACGCGTGCTCCCCGCCATGCGCACGGCGGGGAGCACGCGTCGGTGACTATGGGTGAGGGCCGGCATGTACGACGACCCTCACCAGCATGTGCAGTGCCGCAACGGTCTATGGGTGGCTCAGGCCGTCATGGCAGGGTCCATTTCTGGTTGGGTCCGGTGTGGCAGGTCCACAGGTGGACGGGGGTGCCGTCGTTCCAGGTGCCGCCGGACGCGTCGAGACATCTGGCGGACTGGGGGTTGCGGACCGTGCCGTCGGACTGGGGCGCCCATTTCTGCGCACCGGTTCCGTTGCAGGTCCAGAGTTGAACCTTGGTGCCATCGGCGCTCGCGCCGCCGGAGACGTCGAGGCATTTGCCCAGGGCCCGGAAGGTACCGTCGCCGGCCAGGGTCCACGTCTGGGCGCCGCTCCCGTTACAGGTCCACAGCTGGACCTTGGTACCGTCCGCACTGCCGCCACCGTCCACGTCCAGACACTTGCCGTTGACTCCCTTGACCGAGCCCGACCGGGGGCCCGGCTGCGTGTCGCCCGATGTCTTGATCCGAACGTTGCGGAAGGCGACGTCGTCGCCGTCGCCGTGGTTCTGGATGCCGATGTGGCCCTGCTGGAGACTGCGCGCGGGGTCGGTACTGGTGAAGTCGTTGATCTTGCGCCCGTTGAGGAAGATCTCCAGTCGTTCGCCGGTGACGCGGAGCTCGTAGGTGTTCCACTCGCCGGGCGGGTTCAGTGCGGCGTCACGTGCGACGATGTCGGCGGACTTGAACCCGTACACGGCACCCGTGGTGCGGTCGGCCGCATCGGTCGCGTCGATCTGGATTTCATAGCCGCTGTTCACCGCGGACCAGGGGTCGTCGGAGGCGGGGAAGCCGATGAAGACGCCCGAGTTGTCATCGCCGGCGGCCTTCCAGTCGAGCTTGAGGGAGTAGTCGCCGGTGAACTCCTTGGCGGAGTACCAGAGCATCCCGAGCCCGCCGTACGAGGTGAGGGTGCTGTCGGCGAGGGTGAACCCGCCGGGACCGGCCTGTTTCCAGCCGGTCGTGGCGGAGCCGTCGAACAGGGGCGTGTAGCCGGTCTCGGGGCGGCAGTCCGCCTCGGTCATGCCGGCCGCCCAGCGGATGCCGCCGAGGAGATGCCGGCGGAACGCGGGCTCGGCGTAGGACTCGTCGGTGTGGCCGCCGCCGGTGTAGAAAGCCCGGCCGCCCTGGTAGTCCTTGCACCAGGCGATCGGGTGGTCGCCGGACATGTTCCCGCCCGAGTAGCTGGACTCGTCGAGGGAGGCCAGCACGTGGGCGGTGGTGCGGGGGTTGGTGCGGTAGTTGTACCACTCGTCGGTGCGCTGCCAGGTTGTGCCGAGATGGGCGGTGGCGTCGTGGGCGCGGTCCTCGACCTCGACGGTGGCGGACTGGATGGCCGGATGGGAGTGGAAGAGAGCGCCGGCCAGTCCCTCGTAGAAGGGCCAGTCGTACTCGGTGTCGGCCGCCGCGTGGATGCCGACGTACCCGCCGCCCTCCTTGATGTACTGCTCGAAGGCGGCCTGCTGTGCGGTGCCGAGCACGTCACCGGTCGTGGAGAGGAAGACGACCGCCTCGTAGCGGGCGAGATTTCCGGTGGTGAAGACCTGGGGGTCTTCGGACGCGTCCACGGTGAAGTTGTTGGCCGTACCAAGGGCCCGCAGTGCCGCGATGCCGTCGTCGATGGAGGAGTGCCGGAAGCCGGCGGTCCTGGAGAAGACCAGGACCTCGTAGGCGGGATCGGCAGCCGGCGCGGGGCGTGGGGCCGCCTCCGCCCGTGGGGACACGCTGGTCGGCTGGTCACCGACACCAGACGCGGCCATCGCCTGTGGTGTCATACAGAGCGCGATACCGGCGAACAGGCCGAGAGCCGCCTTGAGTCGAGTGTGCATGGACGGTCGCCTCCTTCCTACGGAAGAGTCCATTTCTGGTTGGGTCCGGTGTGGCAGGTCCACAGGTGGACGGGGGTGCCGTCGTTCCAGGTGCCGCCGGACGCGTCGAGACATCTGGCGGACTGGGGGTTGCGGACCGTGCCGTCGGACTGGGGCGCCCATTTCTGCGCACCGGTTCCGTTGCAGGTCCAGAGTTGAACCTTGGTGCCATCGGCGCTCGCGCCGCCGGAGACGTCGAGGCATTTGCCCAGGGCCCGGAAGGTACCGTCGCCGGCCAGGGTCCACGTCTGGGCGCCGCTCCCGTTACAGGTCCACAGCTGGACCTTGGTACCGTCCGCACTGCCGCCACCGTCCACGTCCAGACACTTGCCGTTGACTCCCTTGACCGAGCCCGACCGGGTTCCGCTGCCGGAGATGGTGAAGGAGTACTCGTCGACATCGAACAGCGAGCCGGCGCCGCCCTTGAAGACCAGGAACAGCGTCGTGGAACCGGCGGGCTGACGGGACAGGTCAGCGGTCACGTCCTGGAAGACCTCCCAGCCGCCGGTCACCGGCACGGTCGCCGTGCCGAGCACGGTGCCGGTCGGGGACCCGGCGCGTACCTCGATGGTGCCGCCCGCGCCTGCGGAGGAGACCCGGGCCGTGAACTTGGTGGTGTTGTCGAGGGCGTACGGGGTGAAGGAGATCCAGTCGCCGTTGTCGATGTGGCCGACGGTCTTGCCGCCATGGGCAGGGCTGTGGTTGACGACCTGGACACCGGCGGAGTCGCCGTAGTGCTCGGCCTGCCGGTGGGTGGGCTGGCTGATGTGCTGGTCGTGTGTGGTCAGCGCGGGCTGGCCGTTCGCGCCCTTGTCGGTGTACTCGGCGTCGATGACACCGAAGATGTTGGCGTTGGGGTCGTGTTCGCCGTCGGCCAGGGTCTGCAGCGTGCCGGTGCAGCCGGTGGTCGAAGTCTGCGGGTGGCCGTGGCTGTCGTGCCCGACGATGAACGAGACCTTCACCTTGGAGCAGTCGACGGTGCCGTCCTCAGGGTCGGTCACCGTCACTGCGAACGGGATCGCGGCGCCGAAGTCGTAGATGCGTCCGTCCGCAGGGAGGTCGATCCTCACTGTGGGGGCGGTGTTCCCGACGGTGATCTGCACGGAGGCCGTAGCGGTCTTGCCGGTGGTGTCCGTGACCTTCAGTGTGGCCGTGTACTGGCCGTTGGCCGAGTAGGTGTGGGAGGTATTGGCGGCGGTGGAGGTCGCGCCGTCGCCGAAGGCCCACGAGTAGCCGAGGGCGTCTCCGTCCGGGTCCGAACTGCCGGCCGAGGAGAAGGAGACGGTCAGAGGTGCCGTGCCGGAGGTGACGTTCGCCTTGGCCTGCGCGATCGGGGCGCGGCCGCCGGTGACGTGTTCGATGCGGTACAGGGCGGAGTTTTCGTCGCCGTTGAAGTAGCCGGTGCCGTAGTCGAGGACGTAGAGGGCGCCGTCCGGGCCGAAAGCCATGTCCATCACCTGGGTGCCGCTCCAGGGGAAGGGGTTGATGGACTGCACGGTGCCGTCGTCGGCCGCTTCGATGCGCTTGATCCAGCGGCGGCCGAACTCGCCGGCGAAGAAGTCGCCGTCGAACTCCTGCGGGAACTTGACCTCGGAGGTGGAGCCGGCGTCGTAGCGGTAGACGGGGCCGCCCATGGGAGACTCGGAGCCGCCGCCGAACTCCGGTACGGAGGTGCCGTTGTAGGGGATCCAGGAGGGTTGGGCAGGCGGCAGGTCGGTCAGGCCGGTGTTGTGCGGCGAGGTGTTCTTGGGTGCCGAGCAGTCGAAGGTGGTGCCCGGAGTTCCGGTGGCGAAGTTGTAATCGGTGTAGGCGTCGTTCTTGCCGGTGCAGTACGGCCAGCCGTAGTTGCCTGCCTTGGTGATGCGGTTGAACTCGACCTGGCCCTCGGGCCCTCGATCGGGCTTCGCGGTTCCTGAGTCGGGACCGTAGTCGCCGAGGTAGACGGTGCCTGTGGCCTTGTCGACGCTCATCCGGAACGGATTGCGAAAGCCCATCGCGTAGATCTCGGGCCGGGTCCTGGCGGTACCGGGCGGGAAGAGGTTGCCACTGGGTGTCGAGTACGTTCCGTCGGCGTTGACCTTGATGCGCAGGACCTTTCCGCGCAGGTCGTTGGTGTTGCCGGAGGAACGCTGGGCGTCATAGGCGGGGTTGCGGGTCGCACGCTCGTCGATCGGGGTGTAGCCGTCGGAGGCGAACGGGTTGGTGTCGTCGCCGGTCGACAGGTAGAGGTTGCCCGCCGCGTCGAAGTCGATGTCGCCGCCGACGTGACAGCAGATGCCGCGGGACGCCGGGACGTCGAGGATCTTTTTCTCGCTGGCCGGATCCAGGGTGCCGTCGGTCTTCAGGACGAACCGGGAGAGCCGGTTGACACCGTCGAACGGCGTGAAGTCGGAGGCCGATCCGTCGGAGGGGGCGTCACCGCTCGGAGTGCTCAGTTTGGGGGCGTAGTACAGGTAGACGAAGCGGTTGGAGGCGAAGGCCGGGTCCACCGCGACGCCTTGCAGGCCTTCTTCGTCATGGCTGTAGACGTCGAGTTTGCCCGCCACCTTCGTGTTTCCGGCTCCGTCCGTGAGCCGGACGGTGCCGTCGCGCGAGGTGTGCAGTACCGAACGGTCCGGCAGCACGGTCAGGGTCATGGGCTCGCCCGTTTCGGTCACCCCCTTGGCAAGCGTGACCTGCTGGAACTCCGCGACCGCTGCCCTGGGGCCGTCGGCTGGGTCCGGTGGTGCGGCAGCCGCTGCTCCCGGTGTCAAGCAGCCGGTGGCACACACCACCGCCAGCGCTAACGAGCGGACGAGTCTGGGTCTGAGCAGTTTTGTGCGCACAGACGTCTCCCGAGGTGTGGGGTAGACAACAGGACATGATCAGTCCTGTCGAGGGGAGCACCGGCGCGCGCCGTCGCGCCGTCGAGCCAGGCTTCAGGTGCATGAACGGTTCGATTCAAGGAAGTTAGCGGCCTTGGTTCCGGCGCGTAACCCCTTTCGCGAGAGATCTCTCGACTTTCTCCTTGATCGGGACAAAGCCCGCGGGGTGTCGGATGTGGGGCGTTGTCGCATGGGCTGACCGGCCTGGGACGATCTTGGAGTTGACCGTGCCGGGGAGGGGATCGCTCGTGTCGTCCGCGTCGCCGCCGTACAAGGACTACCGGTGCCTGGTGGAGATCGTCGCGCACTGTGTGCGGCTGCACTTCCGCTTTCCGCTCGGCTTCCGCGAGGTCGAGGAGCCGATGCTCGAGCGCGGCGTGCTCGTCTCCCACGAGGGCCGGGGAGGCAGCCCGTGGCGGCCCGCTCGATCAGATGCGCGGCCGTATGCAGCCCGTCGCGTGCCCGGATCGTCTCACCGGCCTCGGTGAGGGTGCGCCGCAGAGTCGTATCGCCGAGCAGACGGCCGATCGAGCCGTGGAGTTGGGCGTCGGTGAAGCGGTGCGGGCCGAGCCGGACGCCGTAACCCAGTTCGGCCATGCGCTGGGCGTTGTCGTACTGGTCCCAGAACAGCGGCAGCAGGATCATGGGCTTGCCGAAGTGGAGGGCCTCGGTCGTCGTGTTGTTGCCGCCGTGCGTGATTCTGCCTGCTTCTCGCCAGTCGCACCTCCACCCAGGTACAGGACAAAGAACCAACGAGGCTCATGTGCTGATGAGTTGAGAGGTCGAACATCTCCCTCGACGGCACAGGAGCCTCGTACGCTGCGGGGACCGGCCTTGTCACCCGGTCAGTGGCTACTCCGAGAACGCTCAATGAGCCCCCTTTGTCACTCCTGCCCCAGCCGTGGGCCGCTGGTCCCCCTGCGGAGTGTCTCGCGCATGTCGCGCAGGCGCCGCAGTTGCCGGCCGCCCTGCCACGTCAGCAACGGCAGGAGGACCGCGCCGAGCAGACCGCAGACCAGCGCCTGCCGTACATGGCCCAAGAGGAGCGGGGCGGTGACGAGCAGCGCGTACATCAGGTAGAGAACCACCAAGGCGGAGCCCCGGTGCCGGGTGCGGTGCAGCCGCTGCTCCACCAGGTTCAGCATGGTCTTCTGGTCGATGAGGGAAGAGGGAATCCCTCCTCGGCGCAGTTGCCGGTCCAGGATCACCAGGCGGTCGGCCGAGCCGTGGGCCGTGCGCTTCTCCCTTGCCCGCAGCACCAGCAGGACGGCCACCGCCCCCGCCGACGTCACGGCGGCTCGCGTCAGCACCACGAGGGGCGGCTCACCCGGCGACATCAGCATGATCACCGCCCAGCCGAGGAGGACGGTGAGCAGCACCTGGGCCCACACGTGGCGGCCGAAAAAGGTGTTGATCCGTTCCACCGTCGCTCCCCTACCGCCCGGACTGGACGTTCCCGCGCCGGACGCCCACCGTCCGGGCGGTCAGTGCGGCCGCCAGCAGTGCGCAGGTCACCACGCTGTACGCCCATCCAGTCGTATCGCGCATCACGCCGACGATGCTCCATACCGCCCACAGTGCGAGCACCACGCACAGTGCTGTCGAAGCGATGTCAGCGACGCGTGCACGTAACCGGGCACGCTGACGTGTGCCCGGTTCGAGGTCACCGAGTTCCCGGCCGCCGTGCGCTTGGCGTACTCCCATGGCCCGTCTCTTTTCGGACTTTCGCCTTGTTCACCCCATGGGGCATACCGGTTACCCCCGGTCGGAGGCGTCAAGCAGCAAACAAATCGGGGGAGTTGGGGCGCCGCGGTCCGTTGCCGCCTCGTGCCGGGGACACCGGGCGCGCCGCCCTTGCGGTTGCCTCCGAGGTAGAGACGTGCCCGACGACTGTCGTGTCGTAACCGTCGCCGTTCAGATCGCCCAGGGCCGGATTGCGAGGAAAGGGGAGGAACGGGGGGAGGACGGGAGCGCTGTGCGGCTCCCGTCCTCCGGGGTGCGGTCCGGTCCGGCCGGTGCGCGGGTCAGACCGAGACGGGGGTCTCGTCGCGCGTCTCCACGGCCAGCTGCCGGTTCAGCTTCTCGCCCTCGATGTCGAGGTCGGGCAGGACCTTGTCGACGGGCTTGGGCAGCCACCAGGCGGCACGGCCGAGCAGCGACATCACCGCCGGAACCAGCGCCATACGGACGACGAAGGCGTCGATGACCACGCCGACGGCGAGGGCGAACCCGATGGATTTGATGATCGGGTCGTCCATCAGGACGAAACCACCGAACACGGACGTCATGATGAGCGCGGCGGCCGTGACGACGCGGGCGTTGTGGCCCATGCCGCTGACCATGGCCTCCTGCGGGTCGGCGCCGTGGACGAAGTCCTCACGCATGCGGGAGACGAGGAAGACCTCGTAGTCCATGGCGAGGCCGAACAGGATGCCGATGAGCAGGATCGGCAGGAAGCTCACCAGCGGGCCGGGGGTGTCGACGCCCACCAGGCCGGCGAGGTGGCCCTCCTGGAAGATGGCGACGGTGATGCCGAAGGTCGCGCCCACGGTGAGCAGGAAGCCCAGGGCTGCCTTCAGCGGTACCAGGAGCGACCGGAAGACCAGCATGAGCAACAGGATGGACAGGCCCACCACCAGGAGCAGATACACCGGCAGGGCGTCGGCGAGCTTCTCCGAGACGTCGATGCCCAGGGCGGTCGCGCCGGTGAGGGCGATGTCGGCGCCCTCGATGTCCGCGACCCGGTCGCGGATGTCGTGGACGGCGTCCTCGGTGGCGACGGCGGTCGGGCCGGCCTCGGGGATGATGGCCAGCAGGGCGGTGGTGCCCTGCTCGTTCAACTGCGGTGGGGCCACGGTCAGGATGCCGTCGGTGTCCTTGATGAGAGCGGTGGCCTTCTCGGCGGCCGCCCCGGTGGACTGCGCGTCCTCACCGTTGACGACGGCGACGAGACGGCCGTTGAAGCCCTCGCCGAAGCCCTCGGACGTCAGGTCGTACGCCTCGCGTGCGGGGGAGCCCTCGGCGGCGGTGCCCGCGTCCGGCAGGGCTATACGCATGTCCTGGGCCGGGAGGGTGAGCGCGCCCAGCCCGAGGATGCCGATGACCAGGAGCGGGATGCGCAGCTTGGTGACGAGCCGGCCCCAGGTGAAGCCGAAGCCCTCGGCGACGGGGCCGTCCTCGGCGGTGTGCCCACCCCCACCCGCGTGACGCTGCTTGCGCGGCAGGATCTTCTTGCCGGCGAAGGAGAGGAAGGCCGGCAGCAGGGTGAGGGCGACCAGCACGGCGACAGCGACGGTGCCCGCCGCGGCCAGGCCCATCACACTCAGGAAGGGGATGCCGACGACGGAGAGGCCGGCCAGGGCGATGACGACGGTGGCACCGGCGAAGACGACGGCGGAGCCGGCGGTGCCGGTCGCGCGGCCGGCGGCCTCCTCGGGCTGGAGGCCCTCGGCGAGGTACTGGCGGTAGCGGGAGGTGATGAAGAGCGAGTAGTCGATGCCGACGGCCAGGCCCAGCATCAGCGCCAGGACGGGGGCGGTGGAGGTCAGTTCGATGACACCGGTCAGGGAGAAGAGGCCGGCCATGCCGACCGCGACGCCGATCAGCGCGTTCAGCAGGGTCATGCCGGCGGCGACCAGCGAGCCGAAGGTGACGACCAGGACCACCGCGGCGACCAGGACGCCGAGCGCCTCGGTGGAGCCGATCTCCACCTCACCGCCCATGACCTCGCCGCCGTGCTCGACCCGCAGGCCCTCGACGTCGGCGCCGACGGCCTCGTAGGCCGACTTCTGCGCGTCGGTGACCTCGTCGGCGGCCTTGTCGAACTGCACCTGGATGAGGGCATAGCGGCCGTCCTGGGAGACGGCGCCGGTCTGGAACGGGTCCATGGCGGCGGTGACGCCGTCGGTCTCGGAGGCTTCCTTCACCACGGGTGCCACCGCGGCGGGGTCCAGTTCCTCGCCTTCGGGCGCGGCGACGACGATGGTGCCGGTGGCTCCGCCGGCCTGCGGGAACTGCCGGTCGAGGTCGTCCAGCGCCCGCTGGGACTCGGTGCCCGGCATGGAGAACTTGTCACTGGTCGGGCCCATCAGGGTGGCGGCTCCGACACCCAGCAGGGTCAGCAGGAGCAGCCAGACCGCGGCTATTCGGCCACTTCTGCGGAAGGAGAACCGCCCGAGCCGGTACAGCAAGGTCGCCATGGAGGAGGGGTCTTTCCGTTAGGGGGTCAACTGGGGGTGTGGTCAAGCGTCCGCAGCGCACTGCGGATCATTTCGGCGCGCAGCACCTCGTCCGGCGCCACCTCGTCATCGGTGGCACTGGTGATGAAGACGGCGCCCAGCACCATCCACGCCGCCACCCGGGCCGGTGCCTGCCGCGAGCGGCCGGCCAGCGCGTCCAGCAGCCCGTCCGCCAACTCCATGACGTTGAGGTCCTGGTGGCAGGACATCTCGGCGATGTCCTCGAAGAGAAGCCGGATCTCGCGGCGGAACCGCAGCGTCAGGTCGACGTATCCGACGACGGTCTCCTCCACCAGCCGGCCGCCCTCCAGCCCGGCCACGCGGTCGAGCAGCGTGGCGAGGGCGTCCTGAGCCGGGGTCAGCAGCTCGGTGAGGATCTTTTCCTTGCCGGCGAAGTGGTAGAGGAGTGACGCCTTCGAGCAGCCCGCGTCGGAGGCGATGTCCTGCAATGAGGTGCCGCGGAAGCCATGCACGGCGAACAGTCGCAGTGCCGACTCCAGGATCTGACCGCGCATGGCGGAGGTGGAGCGTGCCATGCGCCAAACATAACTGTCCGATCGGTCAGAACTGACCGATCGGACAGCGTGCTGCTGTGGCTTGCATCACGCTTCCTGCCAGAGGCTTGTGCGTGGCGCACGCGGCCGACTTCGTCGGCTCGCGCCCGTAAGCACCGGTCCTCGGAGAGTGCGACGCTGCGGGGCGGGCATCTCGCCGCGTCAGCACCCGTGGGCCGGCGTCGCCGTCGGCAGCGCCTGGCGCGCGGCCGTCCTCGTGCACGCCGGTATCCGACTGCGCTCGTTCCCGGCCCGCAACGCGCTGTACGGCGCCGCGATCGTTGTGTCGCACATGGGGCGCTGGGGGAAGGCCGCCGACCCGCCGTACGGTGCGCTGGTCCCTCTGCACCGACACCCCCGCGGGTGTCTGGCCGTGCGGGCGCAGGCACCGCCGCTCAGGCGATCACGGCAGCGGTCTGCCGACCAGTTCCGGTGTAGCGCCGGTCCGGCCGCGGGCCCGGGTGGTCGTGGTCGGCGTCGTAGGCCCGGCGGCGCAGCACCTGCTCGTCATCACGGCCCATCCGTTCAGCCTCGCAGCCGCCGCTGACAGCGCCGACCTGGCTGTGCCAGGTGCGGAAGAAGGGCCTGGCGGGGTTGCGGGCGCGCACGGCTCGGGGTGGGTGCGGTTTCCGGCCCTCACCCGGGAGGGGTCTTTTCCGCAGGTACGGCCCCGGGCCGCAGGCTGCCCTCGGGAAATGCGGTGAGGGCCGTGGCCGACGGCCTGGTCCGGAACGACGGGCAATCCCTTGGAGGCATCGACATCGGGTCAACCTCTGCGACTGCACGACGCAGCAGCGGCTCGCAAGGGCCGTTCTCCCGTCAACGTGCAGATCTCTAAAGGGAGATGAGCAACAGAGCCTCCCTGTTATGGTGCGCCTGTGTCATCGATCAAGCAGTTCCAAGTCACCTTCGACTGCGCGGAACCTGAGCGTCTCGCTCGCTTTTGGTGCGAGGTGTTGGGGTACGTCGTACCCCCGCCACCGGCGGAGTTCGCCACTTGGGACGATTTCAACCGCTCCCAGGCTCCCGAGGATCAGGGTTCATGGTTCGCCTGCGGTGATCCCTCAGGGGTGGGCCCACGACTGTACTTTCAGCGCGTTCCCGAAGGCAAGGCTTCCAAGAATCGGCTGCATCTTGACGTGAGAGTCGGTACCGGACTCGTGGGGGAAGAGCGCCTGGCCGCGCTCGAGGCCGAATGCGCACGGCTGATCCCGCTCGGCGCGGTACGCGTACGGCTCCTGTATGACGGCACCGATTCGTGCATCGTGATGCAGGACATCGAGGGCAACGAGTTCTGTCTCGACTGAGTATCCTCCGAGCCGGCGAGGTGGGGAGCCGCCTCCCTTGGACCTCTCTGGCCTCGTAGGGGGCGGGATTTGTCCCGTAAGGGCGAAGCTGTGCAGCCGGTCGATGCCGAGCATTGCTGTGTGAACGCCGTCGCCCTTCAGACGGCAGTCGCGAAGGATCTTCCAGGTCTTCATCCGCGCGAAGACGTGCTCGCCCCAAGCCCGGACCTTGCGGTGGGAGGAGTTGCGCTCCTCCTTCCAAACAGGCAGTTCGGTCTGGCCGCGTTCGCGGCGGCGCGGGATGACCAGGCCGGTGCCCCAATAACCGCCGTCCGCGATGACCGTGGCCCAGCCGACGGCGGCCTTCGCGCCAGACAGTTCCCACGCCTTGCAAGCGTTGCGGTTGCCGGTAACCGGCCGGCCGACCGCGACGACTAATCGGAGGTCGGCGTCGATAACGACCTGGTGGTCGGTCGAGTACTGGTAGTTCTTCGACTGCTCGGCAACCGCACGATCCCGCGTGGGGACCAAGGTGCCGTCGACGATCAGCACGACGTCCTCACGGAACCGCTGAGGAGGCTGGAGCGCGAGCCACAATCCGAGGTGACCGGCAATGCGGTCAGCGGCCGACTTCGACACCCCGAACAGCGGGGCGAACTGCCGCGGCGTCAATTCATTACGCCAGTAGGCCGCTAATGGCAGGATCCAGTCCTCCAGGGGCAGGCTCTACAGCCTCCCCTTGTATACCGGGTTCGCACTCTCGCGCCGCATCGCAGTGACCAGCTTGCCGAACTGCCGCGGGCTCAACCCGGTGAACGGGGCTGTCCAGGAACGCTCCGACGCCGTGATCACACCAGCCACCACAAGATCATCTCATCCTTGACCAGCAGTTACGGGACACCCCTTGGTCAGGCATGCGCGTGACGTGGTGCAGTCGCCCTCCGTGATGCGGCGTGGTGTGCAGGAGTGTCTGAACCTGCGGCCGTCAAGCGCTGCAGCCACAGGGAGGCCGTGAGCAAGAGGCCCGTGAAGACGGCCAGGAGGAGGGCGGACACCCACATCTGCCGGCTCCCGGGAGACTGCCAGCCAGTCCAGGCAGTCGATGCCGCCCACAGCAGGACGCCCGCCATGTAGAAGGCGCGGACCCGGCGCAGCTGCCGCACGGCTCGCAGGGACATGACGCGATCAGTCTTGGATGCCATGCCGACCCGTATACCCCCATGCGCGCTGTCCAGCGGTTCGGGTTCGTCCTGCTGTTTCGCTGGTTCGGTCGCCTTGGCTCTTGTTGCTGGGGCGCCCTTCGAAGTCGCGTCGTACTGCCGCACCTCGGTCTTCGATGAGCCCTGCACCGTCGGGAAAGTCCAGAACGGCATCGCAGTGCCTGCACAGTTTCCCGTCTTCGGCCGGCGTACCGCACGCCTTGCAGAACCGGTTGCCCTTCTCGTTTTCAGTCTTCTCTGCCATGACTCTCCGGGACAGGGTGAGTGACGTTTTCTCAGCGAAATGATCTACGCGAAGCGGCATGAACCGCTCCATGCGTGAGCAGGCCGGACGGACTGGGCCCGGCCGTGGACAGACGTAAAGCCCCTGGTAGGACAGGTCTCACCACAAGATCATGTCCGTAACCACCAGAGGCTTCACGTTGGTCACCTATGTTGCCACGCTCGATGTCCCGCGCCACGTCGTGGACCACCTCTCGCGTCTGCTCGCCGCCCACCGCCGCCGAATCGGCACTCCGCGAGGCAGCCGGGCGCTCGGCCCGTTCCGCCAGGCCGTGCTGGTGCTGCGTTGGTTCCGCGAACGCGGCTGCGTGCACTGCCTGGCCCGCGACGCGGGCGTCTCTCAGGCCACCGGCTACCGCTACCTGCACGAGGGCATCGACGTCCTCGCCGCCCAGGCCCCGGACCTGCACGCGGTCCTGGACCACTGCCGACGCGCGGGGATGACCCACGTGATCCTCGACGGCACACTGATCGAATCGGACCGCCTCGCCGGCGTCCGCGACAACGGCAACGACTGGTGGTTCAGCCAGAAACACAAGGCGTTCGGCGGCAACGTGCAGTTCCTGGCCGCTCCGGACGGCACCCCGCTGTGGGTCTCCGACGTCGAACCCGGCTCCACCCCCGACGTCACCGCCGCCCGCATCCACGCCCTGCCCGCCCTCTACAAGGCGGCGGCCGACGGGCTGCCGACCCTGGCCGACAAGGGCTACATCGGCGCCGGCATCGGCATCCTCATTCCCGTCCGCCGCCCCAACAACCAGTCCGAGCAGGCACTTTGCGCGGACACCCGTGCCTTCAACACCCTCGTGCGGAGCGTTCGGGCCCTGGGCGAGCGCACCGCTGCCGAGCTCAAGCAGCGCTGGCGCACGCTGCAGCACGTCACCCTCAGCCCCAGCCGGATCGGCGACATCGCCCGCGCCGCCCTCGTCCTCAACGGAATCTGGAAGTGACCATCGTTGAGAAAACCTCAGTGGTGAGGGATACGAAGTACCCATGACGTCGGTGTTGATGCGCCAAGGGCTTGCAGATCATCAACGTGTTGCTTCCCGTTCCGGAGCTCGTTGACGTGGTATGTGCATCCCAGACGAGATCTGCGGCTAACTCGCCGCGAAGTCCGCGGTGTTGTTCCCGCATCTGGACAAGCGGCAGGACGACTGTCCATGGCTGCCGAAGCCCGGGTGCTGGGGCATGGCGGTGTCAGGGCAGTCGCGCGGACGGCTGCGGTGAGCGAGACGACGGTCCGCAAAGGTGTGTTCGAGCTGGAGGCCGGAGAGGAACCGTCGGGCCGGGTGCGGCGGCCGGGCGGGGGCCGAAAGCGGGGCGCGGATCTAAGAAATCGCGTAGATAGGCACGATGGGGCACCTCGGAAGCAAGACGGGCACAGGGCCTGGTGATTATGGAGTTGCGACGCTCTGTGATCACCGGGAGACCTGTGCCTGCCTTGCCGTCATGGCTGACCGAACCACTCTGGAACCAATTCGCGGCGCTGCTGCCCCAGCGGCCCACCTACGATCCAGCCCACCCGCTGGGCTGTCACCGCCCGCGGATCAGCGACCGGACCATCTTCGACAAGCTCCTGAAACTCCTTCGCTTTGGCTGCTCCTACGAAGCCATAGCGGACACCACTTGCTCGGCCACCACGATCCGCAACCGCCGCGACGAGTGGATCCGGCTCGGCGTCTTCACCCGGCTCCGGCACATCGCCTTGCAGGCGTACGATCGCATCATCGGCCTGGTGTTGGACCAGATCGCCGTCGACGGGTCGATCACCAAAGCGCCCGGAGGCGGAGAAGTCGCCGGACGCTCCCCCGTCGAACGCGGCAAGCAGGGACTCAAGCGCTCAGGCATGACCGACGAGTACGGAATCCCGCTGGGCCGCGTCCTGGCCGGAGCGAACTGCCACGACTCGGCGCTGCTCGCCCCCACCCTGGACCTGCTGGATGGCCTCGGTCCTCTGCCCGACGCCATCACTGTGCACCTGGACGCCGGCTACGACTCGGCCAGGACCCGCACCACCCTTGACGAACGCGGACTACGCGGCTGGATCGCGTACCGCTGGGACGACCGCCCCACCCGGCGACCATGACCCCACACCCATCTGCGCGAGTTCTCACCAGCTCCAGCGAGGCACCAAAGGAGAACGGGCTCTATCCCTTGAGCAACGAGGGCCTCTCACCCGAGAGCCTATCGGCCGTCGGCGGCGGGTTGTGGCATTGCCGCGAATGCCTCCCGGTGATCGCGCGCCCACTGCTCGAACGTGCCCGCCGGTCGGCCGAGCACCCGCGGCACGTGGTCGGTGACGTAGGCCGCGCCGCCAGCGCGCGCCCAGCCGATGCCAGTGATCATCCCGGCTGGCAACTGGTCGAGCGTGCTCGCATCGGTGATCTTGACCCGCCGTTCCAGCACGCGCTCCAGGATCGCCGCCTGGTCTGTGAACGTCAGCAGCTTTGGCCCTGTCAGGTCGTACCGCTGCCCGTTGTGCGCATCGCTGGTCATGGCGACAACGGCGACCGCGGCCACGTCCCTCGGGTCGACGATGGCCTGCCGGGAATCGCCGGTCATGTTCGGGATCGGTTCTCCGGTCTGGATCAGCGCCCGGTAGCGCAGGAAGTTCGACGCGAAGCTCGGCGGGCGGAGTATCGTCCACACGAACCCGCTGGCCTCGATCGCCTCCTCTGCAGCGAGGTGCCACGCGCCGACGGTCGCCCCCTCGAACCGCTCGCCGCTGCCGATCGCGGACAGCTTCACGATCTTACGGACGCCCGCCGCCCGTGCGGCCGTCATCAGGGCGATGTCGTGGTCAGCGGTCGGCGCGGGCGGCGCGGTCACCAGGAAGACCGTGTCGACGCCGGCCACCGCGTCCGCCAGCGACGCCGGGTCGGCGAAGTCGGCCCGCACTCCGCCGGGCCGCTCACGGCGGGACATCGCCCGAAACGGCACGCCCCGCTCGGTGAGCAGACGGACGACATGACTACCTATGGTGCCGGTGGCACCGGTAACAAGGATCATGTCCCGACGATGACAGCGCCCTCACGCCGCGTGATAGGAAGTTTCGGCACTATCGTGGACCGCGTGAGCTCTCTTGTCGTGCCGCCTGCCCTTCTGCGTTGGGTGGCCGGGATCGATGTCGCTGCGGCGGCCGGTTCGCCGGCGGTCGATGTACCCGATCACGCCATCACGCTTCTCCTGCGCAGCGACAAGCGTGAGTTGATGGTCATGGGCCCCCGTACCAGGGCCGGCTATCACGTCAGCGCGCCCGGTCATTCGTGCGTGCGGGTTCGCATGCGGCCGGGGCGCGCCCAAGCCCTCCTTGGCCGTCCGCTGCGTGATCTCGCCGACCGGGCCCTGCCGCTCCGCGAATTACCGGGCCTGGACGTTGACCAGTTCGCCGCTGATCCGGTCGCCGCTCTCGAAGGAGCATTGGCCGACCGCCCGGAGCCCCCGGAGCGGCTCGAAGAGGCGGCACGCCTAATGGCCCGCGCCACCGTCGCCACAACCGCGGCCCGGTTGCACATCAGTGAGCGCCGCCTGTACACCTTGTTCACCGAAGGCACCGGCTTGTCCCCCAAGCACTTCGCACGCATTGACCGCGTTCGCACTGTGCTCGTGACTGATGCCGGCCGATGGTCTGACATCGCCGCGACGGCGGGTTACTACGACCAGTCCCACATGACGGCCGAGTTCCGCCACTTCATGGGTGTCCCGCCGGCCGCGTTCACCGCAGGTCGGCGTCCCGCCGCGACTCCGTGCACTGCCTGAGTTCCACGACCGGCAAAAGAGGAGTTTCAGGAGCTTGTCGAAGATGGTCCGGTCGCTGATCCGCGGGCGGTGACAGCCCAGCGGGTGGGCTGGATCGTAGGTGGGCCGCTGGGGCAGCAGCGCCGCGAATTGGTTCCAGAGTGGTTCGGTCAGCCATGACGGCAAGGCAGGCACAGGTCTCCCGGTGATCACAGAGCGTCGCAACTCCATAATCACCCGGCCCTGTGCCCGTCTTGCTTCCGAGGTGCCCCATCGTGCCTACCTGCGCGATTTCTAAAGCGTGTTGCAGAGCGGTCCGAAAGATCACGCCGCGCCTCGTGCGCAAGATCGACATGCACTGCCAGTTGATAGGAAACCGGACAAAAGTAAGCCATCGACGCGTCGGTTCATGACGGGAAGCCAGCGCTGAACCCGTTCTGCGACAGGCTTCAGGTCGTGCCCTTCTCCTTGGGTCGGGCGGTCAGTTGATCGGACATGCCTGCCCGATCAGCACTCCAGCCGCATTCGCGACCTGTCATAGGGTAAGGCGGTGAGGGTGGGGGGGCCGTTTACGGCTGGAAGTACTCCGACATCAGGCGGCTGACCCATTCCGGCTGCTTGATGTTCACCGCGCAGAACTCCTCCATCGTCGGTTTCAGGTCAATGACCGGGGTGCCGGAGACCGCGTCGAGGCCCACCACCGTCAGTTCGCGGCCGTGGACGGATTCGATGGCGCAGCACGTTACCCCGATGCGGTTCGGTCTGCGGGGGCCACGGCCTGCGAAGACACCAACGGGCGGGAGGTCGGAGCGGCCGCGGTAGGGGCGGGGTTCGCGGTAGTCGTCGTGTTCCGGGAACTGGTCGAAGATGAAGAGGATCTCCACGTGGGAGAAGCCCTCCAGACCCTGGAGGCACGCCTCGCCGAAGCGCTCGTCGATGGTGATCGTGCTGCGGACGGCGCCCCAGTTGTCCGTGTGCTGGACGTCCGTTCGATTGTTCCGGACTGTACCTATCGGTGTGACCTCGAAACTTGGCATGGCAAGGTTCTATCGCTTTGGTCAGCCTCGTGCCCAGACGAGGATGGCGGCGAGGTGGAGTGCGGCCTGGTAGGCGAGGGCGAGTTTGTCGCACTGTGTGGCCAGGCCGCCCACTGCTTGAGACGGTTGATGCAGCGTTCGATGGTGGTGCGCTGCTTGTATGCCTCGGCGTCGAAACCCGGTGGGCGCCCGAGCCAGACGCACGCCACCGGCCACGCAGGCCACGCAGGCAGCGCCGGCCACCGACGCCTCGAGCGACTGCGCCAGCAGGTCAGATCCCGTTCACAGGCCAGGTCCCCGCAGGACCACCCGCCAGGCCCCGACGACGGCACCCGCCTCCCGTCGTACCGCATCCGTCATACAAGCCATGCGCCTGTGGGCGCCCCGCGGTGATCGTTCCTCACGCCAGCGGGCTGTCGGCCAGAAACGCGAGCAGCTGGGCGGGGTCGTCGTAGACCGCCCGCGCGCCCGCCTCCTCCAGGTCGGCGCGCGGGATCCCCCCGCACAGCACGCCGATGCAGTGCACTCCGGCCCTGCTGCCCGCCTTCATGTCCCACACGGTGTCACCGACGAACACCGCGCGCTCGGCGGGCACCCCCGCAAGCTCCAGGGCGTGTTCGACGGGTTCGGCGGCCGGTTTGCCCTGCTCCACGTCGTCGGCGCTGGCCGTGGCCTTGATCGCGTCGTCCGCGTCGATCGCCCGGCGCAGCGCGGACAGCTCCGCGCCCCCGGCGGAGGTGGCGAGCACCACCGTCCAGCCACCCTGGTCGAGACGGCGCAGCAGCCGACCGGCGTCCCGCAGCGCGGGCAGCCGGTCGAAATACTGCCCGTAGAGGGCCTTGTGGGCGGCGCTCAGCTCCTCGTCCAGGTCCTTGTCCCGGTCGTCTCCGAGCAGATGGGCGACGAGGTCCTCGGAGCCGAGCCCGACGGTCCGGTGGATCGCGTGCATCGGCACCTGGTGGCCCGCCTGCCGGAACGCCTCCCACCAGGTGGTCACGTGGAGGTGGTTGGTGTCGACGAGAGTTCCGTCGACGTCGAACAGGGCAGCTCGTTCCATGCGCCGGTCCCTTCCTCCCTGTCGTCGTGCGCCGCGGACATATGCCGTCCCGTTCCGCGGACGTCCGCGTCGGTACGGGTTCCACGTCAAGGGCTTGTCACTCCGGCCGGAATGCAACGTGGCACGGCGGCCAGGAGACGGCTGCTCAACGTCTGTACGCGGACTCTGTCCATAAGCCCGCGCCCCGAGCATCGCTCGTGAGGCCACCGCGATCAGCCTGGGGCTTTCCCGGTGTCGGGCGTCCCGGATGCCGATCGAGCCAGAGGCAGAAGGGTCCGCAAGCCGAAATGGCCCGCCCCTTGTAACCCGTGGTTGAGACAGGCCTGCGAGCCTGCCGGTGACCGGTGGCTCTGGACGACGTCGAACCGGTGCCAGGACTATTCCGGTACCGGCACCTCGCCGGAGACCGCAACGCCGGCCTGGCGGAAGTCGTCCAGAGCGGCAGCCGTCGTGTGCGGGGCAACCCCGACCGAGTAATCCAGGCGTACACGCGTACGAAAGCCCGCCGCGACGGCATCCAGAGCGGTCGCACGCACACAGTGGTCCGTCGCGATGCCCACCACATCGACGTCTTCGACCCCGCGGGTGATCAGCCACTGTGCCAGAGAGGTTCCCTCCGCGTCCGCGCCTTCGAAGCCGCTCTTGGAGGCGCTGTGGGCGCCCTTGAAGAAAACGGCGTGCACCTTGCCGTCCGTGATGACAGGCGCGAAGTGGGGATGGAACTCAGATCCTTCGCCTCCTGCCACGCAGTGGACGGGAAAGCTGTCCTGGAAGTCCGGGTTTTCGGAGAAGTGACTGCCCGGATCGATGTGATGATCCCGGGTGGCCACCACGTAGCGGTAGTCACGCCCCGCGCTCTGCTCGACCAGTTCCGCGATCGCCGAGGCGATCCGCGCGCCTCCCGCCACGGGAACGCTGCCCCCTTCGCAGAAATCGTTCTGCACATCCACCACGATCAGGCTCCGGCTCATCACGAACACCTTCCAGAACGGTGGAACATAGGAAAGAACTGCTTCGGAAACTCTTCCGACAGTGGTCGAGCACAGCCGGCAGCGCCCGACCTGTTACGCCGAACGGGTGCCCCCGTGCCGGGCACCCTCGTGTACTGGCTTGGCAACCAGGACGGGCGACCACTGCAGCCGGCCCGCTCGGCGGAGATCCAGGCAGCAACGCTGCCTTACGCCGGGCCGGCCCGGGACTTTGGTCCTGCGGTCGGCAGTCGCAGTCGCAGTCGCAGTCGCCCAGCATCCGGCAAGCGCTGCTCGGAAGGCGAGGGCGGTGTCGGCGTCCGCGGCTGCGGCATCGACCACGATCAGTCCCCGGCTCTACGAGGTGTTCGTCCCTGATCGGCTTCATGCCCTGGCCGACGTCTCAGACGTCGACGCCGGTTCGTCGGACCCGAAGCCATGGGCGGTGACGGTGTGCAGAGCTTCGTGTTGCCGCGGCCGTTGCCGGTGCACATCGGGAGGTGCGCCGGGTGCGGCGCATACGTCCTTCGAGGCGTCTCCGGTCCCTCAGTCGGAGGGCTCTTTTCGGGGCTCGGCCGCACCACGCATGATGGCCGGTACTGCGATCATGCCTATACCCGCCAGCACCCAGATCGTGAACCCTGACTTTCACCAGACTTTCACCAGCAAATGAAGAACGGACAAACGGCTGCGCATCCCATCAACGCTGCCGTGGCGACTTGAATCCTTGCCGTCCCTTTCGAGGGCGGCACGTTTTTCTTCTCTCAGGTCGACCGGGATGGGGCCGCCGAGTGCTGTGCCGGCTGCCAGTGCACCTGACGTGAGACTGCCGCCTGCCACATCTTGACACGCCATCAGCCGACCGCACCCCCACCCACGTGACGACGCCCCGGCGGACCACAGCCGGCAGCCAGTCAGGAAACGTGCCACGCGAAGGCGTAGGGCTGCGGGAAGCGGGTGATGCGGTGAGCGTGGACGATGACCGCGACGTCTCCGGTGGGGATGTCGTCCCACTGGACCTGTTCGACGTTGTTGGTGCGGTCGAACTCGACGGACGTGCCCACGTTGCCGTGGCGCTCACGGCCGTCGGCGGTCCGGACGACGAGGTCGAGATCGTTCTGCAGGGCCGCGCCGGGAGGGTCCGTCCAGACCAGTGTGACTTTGAACGTCGGCTCCGGACCGCCGTCCCGCTCCGGGATCCCTATGCGCAGCAGCTCCTGTTCGCCCTGGTCCAGCGGGCCGCCCTCGTGGAAGCCCACATGTTCGTCGTCTCCGGGGAGGGCCACCGAGCGGGAGAGGTCCACGCGGCCGAAGCCGGAGTCGTTGTTGGGCGACGGGCCCGCCTCCGAGGGGTTGTACTGGCCAGGGAGTTCGACCGCACCGTTGATCAGCATGGCTTTGATGAGCGCCGCGCTCGGCTGGGGGGTGCCGTTCTTCACCAGGGTCTCGCGCAGGACCGCCACGCAACCGGCGACCAGGGGCGTGGCCATGCTGGTGCCGCTCAAGAAGAAGAACTTCGGGTCCGCGGAGGCGCCGAAGGGGTTACCGGGGATACTCGCCGCGGCACGTGACAGCGTGGAGAGGATCGAGGTGCCCGGGCCGACGACGTCCGGCTTGATCCGGCCTTCCCGGGTCGGCCCGCGGTTGCTGAAGGCCGCCATTCCGTCCGGGTTGTCCGCCTGACGATCGTCGCGGATCGGGTTGACGGGGAAGTCCCGGCCCCAGAGTTGGCCGTAGGTGGAGCGGATTCCCGGGCGACCGTTCTCGCTGGCCCCGACGGTAATGCAGTTCTTGGCCGTCCCTTCCGATCCGACGTCCCCCAGGTTGACGCGACCGTCACGGTCCCGGTCATTGCCGTCGTTGCCCGCCGCGAAACAGATGACGAGGTCCTGGTTGCGCCAGACCACGTCGTCGATCTCGAACGCGCTCCTGTCGTACGGCAGCCCCGGCACGGTCGAGCCCCAGGAGTTGGTGTGCACGCGCGCGCCGTCGTTGTCGTAGGGAGGTGTGAAGAGGTCGCGCAGGTCCACGGGGATTCCGCCGAGCCTCCCGTTGCGGTCCAGGAGCGACTGCAGCACCAGGGTGGCCCGGGGCGCGGTGCCCTGGACGGCCCCACCCATCGCGGCGGACGCGGCGTCGCCGAGCACGGAGCCCGCGACGTGGGTGCCGTGCCCGTCGGGGTCGTCCGTCCGGGTGGGCCGGCCGAGGGCGTACAGACGGGCGATCCGGCCCGTGAAGGCGCTGTGCACATTCGTGGTGGAGCCCAGGTCGAAGCCGGTGTCGGCCACCGCCACGACCTGCCCCTCACCCTGCTGCGGCGTGCCGTCCACGACCACGTCGGCGTGCATGATCGGTCGGGCGACGCTGTTGTACAGACTCCGCTCGGGGACTTCCTCGACCTGCCGCACCTCGTCCACGGCCGTGAGCGCGGCCAGGGACTCCTCCGGCACCGCCACACGGAATTTGCCGCGGGCCGGACGCAGGTCGTCGGGGCCGAGTCCGGCCGCCACCGCGATCCGCTGCCGCACTTCGTACGAGCCCGAGTCGACATCCTCATGAAGGACGATGTCGACGGTGCGCGTCCCTGGAACCAGGGCGTCGGCGGGTGCCCGAAGGACCGAGATGTCCGGCCGCATCCCTTCCCCGCGCAGCGAAGAAGCGATCTTGAAACCATCGAGATACACATCCGCCCAGGTCACGAAGGGCAGGTCGCGTACCGCGTCCAGGTCGGACGGCTGGTAACCGCACAGATACGTGTTCTCCGGCACGTACTCGTGGATCACCGCGCCCAGCTGAGTCAGCTGCGCCTTCTCCTCGGCAGAGAGCACGTGGTCGGTCTGGACGAGCAAGTAGTTGGACCGGGAGGCGTCCTCGGCGATCAGGGAGGCGTCGGCCAGCTCGTTTCTCTGGGCCAGCGGGTCGACCGTCACCCCGTTGATGGTGATGCGAGCCATGCTTGCGCTCCGTATTCCGTAGATTCTGCCTTTCAGGGGTTTTCAGGCGATGGTGAAGTCCATGACAAGGGGACAGTGGTCGGACGCCTTGGGCTTGTCTGTGCCGACGCCCGGGAACCGCGGCCCGGTGTAACGGGCCGCTCGCAGCGGCATGCCCTTGCGGAGGATTTCGGGCACCGACTCCGCGGACGCCGCGGCGACGGAGACCGAGGGGAGCAGGTAGTCAAGTTGCCGGTATTCCTTGCCCTCCTGAAAGAAGTGGGTCCACTGGTCGGCCTCGGGAAGCCGGGTCACCACGTTCTCGACCTGGTCCCATTCGACGAGACCGTCGATACCGGAGCTGCCGTCCGGCCCGAGGTAGTCGTTGAGGTCGCCGAGGATGACGAACGAATGGTCTCCGGGCGAGGCTGATCCGAAGCGCCCCGTGACGAGCTCCTCCACCTTCGCGGCCTGGCGCTGCCTCTTTCCCCGGGTTTCGGGGCGCCCACCCTTCATGGACTTGAAGTGGTTGACGAAGAGCGTCACGGTCGTGCTCTTCGATTCGCTCTCCCTCACCTCGACATCGACCTCGAGGCAGTCCCGCGAGAACAGCGCCGCGGTCGGACTCACGGGGTCCATCAGGTGCTGGTGCGAGCGGATGCGGGTGATGGGCAGCTTGGACAGCACGGCGACGTCGATGAGGCGTGGATCATTGCCGTCCACTCCCGCGACATAGGGGTACTCGGCGCGCCCGCCGAGGGCCTGTGCCCGGAAGTGCTTCAGGGTATCGACGTTCTCGACCTCCTGGAGAGCGAGCACATCCGCGCGGATCTCACGCACCGCTGCACCCGTGATGGCCTTGTCGTCGACACCCAGCTCCTCGAACTGGGTCTGCTCGACGACCCAACCGCGTGTGTTCGCGGTAGCGGGGACGACACCGTCTTTGAACCGCCATCGGGCGAAGAGGTTCTCGACGTTGAAAGTCGCCAATCGCACAGTGGTGGACATGGGCCCTCCCACGACCGGATCACAGCCCGGCGCCGCCGGAACCAGCGGTGGAGGACATACCCGTACCGGGGGCATCCGAGGCTTTGGACCGCCCTCGGCTCCGGTCCACGGGTAAGCCCGCGGGGCATACGACCAGTGTCCGCCTGGCCTGGGGCCGCGGCAACTCAGGGACGTTCCGTCAGCTCCCCCAACTTTCCCCACGACCACCGCGCTCTGATTTTCCGTCACGAATGGTCGTGATCACGGTGGCAGTTCCGCAGGCACTTCAAGGCGATTCTTTTGGATCGCTCTCGCCGGCCGAGGTGGTCGTCGACGATGTCCGTGTGACCGACAAGCTCGTGCACTGGTTGGAGGTGGCGTCTCGAGGCAGTGGTCGTTGACCATGATGTGTGCGGTGGGGAACCGGGCACGCGCGCAGCAGTCATTCGAAGCCGGCGGATCACAGGGCTGACGCCCGATGTGATCGCCGAACTCATCTTTGAGACAGGGCCGTTGCCGCAAGAGCGGCACCAGGCCACGCCGGCGTCACGCCCTCGCCGCCGGGCCGTCGGCGCGGGGCGAAACACAAGCCGGTCTTCGTCGACCGCCTGTTGGCTCTCCTCGTCCACCCCGGCGGCCACGCTCATCCGTCTGCGGCACGGCCTCCCGCACGCTGCGGACCGATGCCCTGCGATCCGGTTCTCTTCGGTGAAGACGCCGAAGGCGGGCCCCGGAGCGGCGATGGTGTCATCGTCGGCGGCTGGAGGGTGGCGACGAAGTCGTCGGTGGTTGTACATAGTTCAAACACCGCCCGCCTCGCGGTGCCCTCAAGAGGGCTCGTCGAGCGAGTGACCCTGTCCTTGCGACCGGTCGGCGACGTCGTGCGGTTCGGCCCGGTTCAGGAGGGCACCGATTCACCGGCCGCGACACCCGCCCATACGGACGGACCTCACCTTCACAAGATCACTCCGCAACCCGGTCCGCACGTCCACGCTCTCGACCACAACTTGATGAACCTTCTCAAACCTGCACTATCTACTCCTTTACACATGTACCCCCCATCTGCAAGCATCGGTAGCAGAAAGCACTTTACGAACAGCAGTGCGCCGTACATCATCCGCGCGCATCCCCGGCAGAGCCGACGCCTTCCCCCGAACGCCGTCCCGCCTGCCTCAGAAGAACCGTGTCTCAGACACCACCGCCACAATCAGACCAGGCCAGGAGGCTGATCATGGTCACGGCGGAGCTCGCTTCCGAACGAAAGTCGGACTATCTGTCGCAACTGACGATGGCCGCGGCACGCTATGCGAACCGAACCGAACAGCGGGAGAAAAACCAATCCGTTCTCGAGACCCATGGCCCGCTGTACGCGGACGCCCCCGAGCGAGTCGAAAAGCGACTGGCACGTCTCGGCGCCGACTGGGCCATGGCCCGGGCGATCGAGCGGACGCCGACGGAACCCGCCAGCAGCGCGGGAAGCACCCTGCAGCTGCCCCCAGAGGCCTTCACCAGTGAAGTGCTGGGACTGGAACGCCTCATCGGACGCAACAACCTCACCCCCATCGCGTTCCTGGAGGAAGGCGTTCAGGTCTCCCGCTCGGTCGGCCGGATCACCATCAGCGGACCGGGGGGCGGACACGGCACCGGCTTCATGGTGTCCCCCTCCCTGCTGCTCACCAACAACCACGTGCTGCGCGGCACGGAGGAAGCGAGCCGCAGCAAGGTCGCGTTCGCGTTCCAGGACGGCATCGACGGGAGCCCACTCGTGCCGGCGGTCTTCCAGCTGGAACCGCTCCGGTTCTTCGTCACCGACCGGGCGCTGGACTACAGCCTCGTCGCGGTGGCCCCGCACGGTGTTCAGGGCGAGGCGCTGTCCTCGTTCGGCCGGTTGGTCCTCAGCGAGGCCGAGGGGAAGGTCGTCGTCGGGGAGTTCGTCAACATCATCCAGCATCCCCGGGGTGAGCCCAAGCAGATCGCGCTGCGCGAGAACCAGATCGTCGACGTGCTGGAGCGGTTCCTGCACTACGAGTCCGACACCCGTGAGGGTTCGTCGGGTTCTGCGGTTTTCAACGATCAGTGGGAGGTAGTCGCACTGCACCACTCGGCTGTCCCGAAGACCGATGCCGAGGGCCGGCCACTGAGCATCGACGGCACGGTGTGGCGGCCGGAGATGGGCGAACAGCAACTGGCCTGGCGGGCCAACGAGGGGGTGCGGATCAGCCGCGTGCTGCGGGCTCTGCACGAGGCGCCGCTGTCCGGCGAGGCGGCCCGGCTGCGGGACGAGGTGTTCACCACAGGGCTCACTTCGTCCCCTGCGGAGAGCGCTCCTCCGATGCCCTCCCCCAACGGCAAGTCCACCCGGCCGGGGGCCAACGGCTCACCAGCGCAGGCACAAGAACAAATGCACGCGACTGACGGCGCCGCCCAGTTCACCATCCCGCTGCGGATCACCCTCGGCTTCGATACACCCTTGTCTTCGCAGTCCGCTCTCTTCGCCCCGCTGCCCGCGCTCGCACCGATGCCGAAGACCCCACCGCAGCCACCCCCGACCGGACGACCGGGCGTCGTGTCAGCGGTCGAGAAGGACGTCGACGCGGCCCTGATCAATCACCGGCTCGCTCAGGAACGTCCCTACTACGACCGGACCGCGGACTTCGCCGCGCGCGACGCGTACTACGCAAATGTCGGCACCGGCGACGGTGACGCGCTGCGCCGCGCGCTGACCACGCTGCTGACGGAGACCCACGAGCCGCAGCCCAGGTACAAGCCGATGAGGCTGGTCTACCCATGGGTCGACCTGCACAAGGACGGTCGGCTGCGCAGCATCTACTCGGGCAGGGACTTCTCCGCCGAGGAGCTCATACTGGCCGACGCGGCCGTGGCGGAGGCCCGGCTGGCCCGGGTGCAGGAACTCCTGTTGCAGGAGAGCACGGCGGGGCCGGCCGAGTTCGAGGCGGAGTTCGATGCCCTGGAGGCATCCATGCCGTTCAACTGCGAGCACGTGGTGCCGCAGTCGTGGTTCGCCAAGAAGGAGCCGATGCGGGGCGACCTGCATCATCTGTTCGCGTGCGAGGTGGGCTGCAATAGTTTCCGCAGCAACTTCCCGTACTTCGACTTCCCCGACTTCGACGAAGCGGTCCGGGACGCCTGTGGGATGCGGGAGAGCGTGGGATTCGAACCGCAGGAGGGCAAGGGCGTGGTCGCCCGTTCCACCCTGTACTTCCTGCTCCGCTATCCGGGCCAGGTCGGCGACGCGGCGCGCGAGTTCCCCGCGGACCGGCTGCCGGTCCTGCTGCGGTGGCACGAGAGCGAGGCGGTCACCGAGTACGAACTGCACCGCAATGCGGCCATCGCGGAGATCCAGGGCAACCGGAATCCGCTGATAGACCATCCCGGGTGGGCACGCGAGATCGACTTCACCGGCGTCTGGCCCTGAAGCCTGTGCCGAGCCCGGCTGATCCCTCACATCCGCGGCGACTGAACACGGAGAGCCACGTCACAGCCGGGAGAACGGCAGCGCCCCAGGTCGCGGCACGGAGTGGTTCGCGCCGCGACCTGCCACGACAGGCGGAGCGACGGATCGAAGGGCCGGCTTCGACGAAGCCGTGAGAAGAGAACCTTGCCGGCCCGCGAGTCCCCCTGACCGCCCGCTGGTTCTCCTCCGCGTACGCGCCTTCGGCCAATCCTTGAACGCAAGTGATCGGACAAGCCGGTTTCCCGAAGGGGGAACCTTCTCCGGAAAGGTCCTCTTCCCGTGTGGATCCGGGTGCTTCCGGGTGGCGGTTCGATGGCTGGAGCCTTGGAGGAAGAGCCGAAGAACACCGGCGATCACCGGAACCATCCTCGAAGGCAGTCCCGGCCCCGTGGCGTGATCCGCGCCGGTAGTCCCTCGGGGAGCATCCGGGCGAACCGCGGCGAGGGCGCGACGCCCAGTTCCTCGTTCAACAACCTGCAGAACGCGTCATAGTGGCGCACCGCTTCGCTGATGTTGCCCTCCGCGAGATGCGTCGACACGATGGCCCGATGCGCACTCTCCCGTAAGGGCTCCGCGCGTACGCCTGCCCAGGCGGCCTCCATCGCCAGGGCCGGTCGGCCCTGCCGTATCAGGGTCTCGGCCAGCATGTCGAGCGCGTGCAGTCGCAGTTGCCGCAGGCGTTCACGCTCCACCATTACCCAGTCCTCGTCCCACCCCGGCAGTAGGTCCTCTCCGGTCAGGAGTCCCAGTGGTGGCTGGGCGTGGAAGGGCGGGCCGCGGTCCTCCACGACGTCGAGCGCCGTTTGCGTGAGGATGTGGACGTCAACGCGCAGGGTCGGGGCGACCAGCAGTGAGTCCCCGCAGCACCCGATCAGAGGTGGCCCCCCGTGCGGCAGCTTCCACAAGGTGGTGCGCAGGCTGCCCCGGGCGTGTTCCTCGGTGACCTCGGGCCACAACGTGCCGGCGAGGATCGTGCGGGACACCCGGCCCCGCAACCCCATGAACGCCAGCAACCGCTGGCCATTGCGGCACAGTTCGACGGTCTCGGTACCGAGTTCCAGCCGGAACTGGCCGAGCAACCGCAACTGGGGAGGAGACACCAACCTCATCGCCTCGCTCACAGTGTGTTGCGTGAGCGCACCTCTGAAGGCTGTCCGGCCTCGCCGACAAGGCGTCGCCGCCGTCGGTCCTCCGGTGCGCCCCCGAGGAGGCAGTCATTACCAGTTTCAGTCCCTCGTCCGCACTGTGCAACCCCGCTTGACGAGCAGCACACCCGGCTTCTCATGACCATCGGACACCACCGTCCCCGAGCACACCTCTTGAGCCGATGACGTCAGGATGACGTCGCGCTGACAGTGATTCCGTAGCGTCGGATACGGCGGCTGCATCGGCGACATTCGATTCCCGCAGCCTCACAAACAGCTCTCTGATCGCAGTGGAGATGCCATGACCGCCACGGCGACCATCGAAGAGGCCGTATGCCTGCGGTCGGTGGCATCGACCGATTTCGATCTCCCGGCAGTGATCCGCGACCCGTTCCGGTTCGGCCACCGACTGCCGGGCGTCGGCCTCGTCCATCAGCCCAGCGGCATCGGCAGTGTGGGCCAGATGGTCCAGGGCGCCCTCGATGGGACTCCGGACGACCTCCATGCCGTCGGCACGGTGTCGTCCGAACCGGACAACCCGCCGGGGCCCTGTGGAACCACGGCCGAGACCGGCGCGGAAAACCGGATCGCCGTGGGAAGCACGGTTCTCCTGGACGGTTCCCAGGCCCCCTTTCCGTGGGACCGCGAAGGAGTCGATTCCGCGTCGGCCGAGAAAGGACGCCACTGCGGTGAATGCCGCGCGATGCCCTGCGGCAGCCGCCCCGGCAGGACCGCGGCCAACCGTGATCGGCAGGGGGAGCCGCACGATGGCCGACCCGCCCGAAGCACACGTCCGTCTCCCCTTGGTGGACGATCCACGCTACGACGACTTCCACAACTGGAGGCCGTCCATCCTGGGCCAGGCGCCGGGCGGGCACATTCCCCATGCCCTCACCGACCATCCGGCGGCCTGGCTTCCGGACATCGGTGCGTACTGAGCCGGTGAGGATCGTATGTCCACGCCCCAGAAACTCCCCCTCGTCTACGTCCGGGGGTTCGCCGGCGACACGGCAGGCATCAACAAGGCCGTGATGGATCCCTTCTACGGATTCAACGAGGGCTCCACGCACATCCGTATCGGACCGGACAACGAGCCGGACTTCTACCAGTTCGAAAGTCCGCTGCTGCGCCTGCATCTGGACGAGGGCTACCAGATCCTGGTCGACGGCAGTCAGGCGATCTACCTGAATTCCCATGCCACGATCCCACCCGAAAGCATCTGGATACACCGCTTCTACGATGTGTCCGCGAGCACGTGGAGCGGTAGGCCGAAGGAATTCCGCATGGAGACGGCTGCGGAGGACCTGCTGACGCTGATCGACACGATCAGGGAGAAATCCGGGGCACCGCGCGTCCATCTGGTCGCGCACTCCATGGGCGGCCTGGTATGCCGCTGCCTGATCCAGAAGATCCTTCCGGACCTCGGCCGCGACCCCGCCGAGTGCGTCGGGAAGCTCTTCACGTACGGTACACCGCACGGTGGCATCACCTTCGACTTCGGCTTCGGCATGCTGGAGAGGTTGCGCGACACCATCGGCATCAACGGCGCGCAGATCTTCGGTCCCGAGCAGATGTACGAGTATCTGACGCCTGAGTCCGTCGCCGATCCGAACGGCCCGCCGGAGGGCTGGGATCCCCGCGAGATGCCCCTGGAGCGGCCGTTCGCCTTCCCCCGCGAGCGGGTCTTCTGCCTGATCGGCACCAACCCGGCCGACTACGACGTGGCACACGGTCTTTCCGCTGCCGCGGTCGGGCCCCGCAGCGACGGTCTGGTACAGATCGACAACGCATACGTCCCCGGTGCCCATCAGGCGTACGTGCACCGCAGCCACAGCGGACGTTACGGGGTCGTCAACTCCGAGGAGGGCTACCAGAACCTGCGGCGCTTCCTGTTCGGCGACCGCGAAGTGAAGGCCGCGCTCGTCGGTCACCGGCTGCCGCAGCGCAAGGACACGGCCTGGCAGGCCGAGGTCGCTCTGTCGGTACGCGGCCTCCAGATCGTGATGCACGAGCGGACGAGCGCCCAGTGGTGCCCGATCCAACTGCGGGACCGCACGCGGAACCCTACTCCTGAAGGCCCGGCGGAAACCGCCACGGACACCGCCGGAGCCGTACCACTGGTGGACACCTTCCTGTGCAGCGGCTTGGCCCATCCCGGAGATACCGGCACCATGCGGTATGCGCTGCATCTGCGGATCCTGTCGCTGCGTGAACGCGACGGCCTGCTGAATTTCGGCGACCACTTGGAGCAGACCGCCGACTTCGACGACATCCTCGTCGTCGACGTCGGCGCCGACGGTGCGACCTCCGTGCCCGCCCTCTCGGCCGTCTGGAACTCGGCCATCGCCGGTTCCATCAGGGACCACCGCCCGGGCGGCCATGCCCGCGGCGACGAGAATCCGGGCCCCGACATCTGGGTCAACCACATCGAACTGCCTGACACCGCCGCCCCGATCGTGGGTGCGGACGCCCGGCTTCGGCTCACAGTGACGCCCTGGCAATAACGAGAGGACGCGAGTCCGTCATGGTCGCTTTGTCCAACGTCCAGTTCGGCAAGAAGAACAAGGACGTACGCGTCGTGCAGAAAGCACTCATCGCCCGTGGCCGCAAGATCCCGGATGGAGCCACCGGCTTCTTCGGTGAGCAGACCAAGGCCGCCTACCGGACCGAACAACTCGCTCAGGGATTCAAGGGAACCGACGCCGACGGCATCCCCGGCTGCACCTCACTCACCACCCTCGGCCGCCATGCCGGCTTCGCCGTCGACTGCAAGGGCGCCGCACCCACCAACAGGCAGGGAGGCACTTCCGGCAAGGGACGTGTGCCGTCACCCGTCCCCGGCCACAAGGTCACCTTCGGCTTCTTCTCCCGCGGGCCCTACGCATGGAAGCCGGACGGTGTCGGCCGGCACACCGGACAAGATTTCGCCGCCGACTCCGGCACCCCCGTGGTCGCGGTGCGCAAGGGCACCATCGCCTGGTCGAACGGCAAGGGGGGAGCGTACGGCCAGTGGATCGGTCTGCGTGCGGACAACGACCATGTCTACACCTATTGCCACCTGTCGCAGCGACAGGTGAGGACCGGGCAGAAGGTCACCGCCGGACAACGGCTCGGCGCGGTCGGCAGGACGGGCAACTCCACCGGACCGCACCTCCATTTCGAAATGTCCAGGCACTCCACCTGGTCCTACGGCAACGTGGCGAAGCCCATCTGGTGAGCGAGCGAAGGAGCCCCCGTGCCCCAGCACAATTCCTACCCGGTCCCGGACGAGCCCGAGGTCTTCGTACCGGTCGAGGTCGAGGGCCGGCAGGACGGCTGCGACGCGGGCATCAGCTCACCACCGAACGTCCCTCCGACACCGTGTGTCCGCACCCCTGACCGTATGGACGCCTGGGCTGAGGGCGCCGCATCGGGCAACGCCGATGGGCGGAAAGAGGGCTGGCGCCGGGCGTACTTCGACGGAGCCGCCCAGCCCGATCCCGGGGATGCGAGCGGTCCGTACGAGCCGCAGGACAGCGGCGAAGGCAGACCGGAGCACGGCGGGGCCTTCACCCAGAGCTGGACATGCGCGGGCGAGTTGCCGCTTCCGGTGATGCCGGCGCAGTTCACCCCCGGAGAACGCGGCGGGGACGGCCTCACGGACGGGCTGCTCCCCCGGGCCCGGGCGGACAAAGGCGTCAGGCGGCTGTACCTGCCGGTGAGCGTGCTCTCCTCCGGAGCCGCTCAGGAAGGGACCGGTGATCCGCTCGCCGGCGCGGGTCACTGGCACGGCCCGGTCCACGCATCCCTGAGCGAGGCCACCCCTGAGGCAATCGACCATGTGACCGTTTCGACCCACCCGCCGGAGGAACATCATGACGGACCTGGCTGAGGAGAGGGCACCCACTTTCATCCAGCATGCCGCGGAATCGGTCCGCGCCCACCTGGCCGCTTCGCGGCCGTTGAGCAGCTTCCTCGAGGGCGCGGGCACTCTGACTCTGGAGGAGCGCCGCATCATCGTCGATCAGGCACTCGTCCTGCTGGATCAGAACTATGTCCACCTGCCGCTCAAGACCGCGATGCACGCCGTGAATCCTGTCCAGCGCCTGCGGGTGCTGCGCCGGCGTCTGGAGCGGCAGACACAGCAGACCATGCCTCCGGAGTGGCTCTTCCACGCCGAGATGTCGGAGGTCTTCCACTCGGTCAGAGATCTCCACACCAACTACCTGCTCCCCGAGCCTTTTACGGGCAGGATCGCCTTCCTGCCGTTCCTCATCGAGCAGTACACGGACGCGCAGGGCACCCACTTCATGGTCACTCACGTGGCCCAGGGGTTCTCCGCACCCGGTTTCGCACCCGGCGTCGAGATCACCCACTGGAGTGGCATCCCCATCTCGGCAGCCGTCGACCTGAACGCGGCCCGGTTCGCCGGCAGCAACGCCCCCGCCCGGCGCAGCCGAGGCGTCCAGTCGCTGACCGTGCGACCGTTGCTCATCCACCTGCCTCCCTTCGAGGAGTGGGTGACCGTGAGCTACATCGACGAGAGCGGCACGCAGCGTGAGCTGCGCGAGAACTGGCGGATTGTGGAGAACCTACCGCCCATGGTGGACGCGGACGCGATCAGCACCGCCGCCCTGGCTCAGGGTCTGGACCTCGATGCGGACGAGGCAAGCCGGGCCAAGGTGCTGTTGTTCGCCCCCCGGGTCGTCGCCCAGGTACAAGCCGTCCGGGCCGGCGAACCGGCGCCCGGGCTACGCCGGAGCGAAGTCGCCACGACGATGCCGAAGGTGTTCAGGACCCAGCATGTGGAGACGTCGTCCGGGCGGTTCGGCCACATCCGTATCTTCACGTTCAACGTGAACGACCCGATGGCTTTCGTCCGGGAGTTCGTCCGCCTCATCGGGCAGCTGCCACAGGACGGGCTCATCGTGGACGTCCGGGACAACGGCGGCGGTCACCTCCACGCCGCCGAGTTCGCCTTGCAGGTCCTCACCCCCCGCCGAATCGCCCCCGAGCCGGTGCAGTTCATCAACACCCCGCTCAACCTGCGCATCTGCCGCAGGCACCAGGACTCCTCCGGCATTGACCTGGGCGCTTGGGTCCCCTCCCTGGAGCAGGCCGTCGAGACCGGCGCCACCTTCTCGGGTGCTTTCCCCCTCACCCCCGAGGACGGTGCAAACGCCATCGGGCAGCAGTACTTCGGGCCAGTGGTTCTCATCACCAACGCCCGCTGCTACTCGGCTACCGACATCTTCGCCGCCGGTTTCCAGGACCACCGGATCGGCCCCGTGCTCGGTACCGACGAGAACACCGGCGCCGGCGGTGCCAATGTCTGGACCCACGAACTTCTCTCCGACCTCCTCCGAGGTGACCGAGCCACACCGTACGTACCGCTGCCGAAGGGAGCCGGCATGCGCGTATCCATCCGCCGCACCCTCCGGGTCGGTGCCCTGTCCGGCACTCCTGTGGAGGACCTGGGTGTCGTCCCCGACGAGCTGCACCGGATGACTCGCCGGGACCTTCTGGAGGACAACGCCGACCTCTTCGACCGGGCGGGCCTGCTCCTCAAGGCCCGGGAGCCGCACACCGTGTCCGTCACGGACGCCGTTTCCGTCAACGGCTCCTTGAAACTCAAGGTGAAGGCGGCGAACGTCGATCGCGTGGACGTCTACGTCGACCAACGACCGTACGCATCGGCCGATCTCACCGACGGTCAAGCCGATGTGACGGTGCCCGTCGCAGCAGCCGCTCGGGCAGCCCGCATCGATGGCTTCGAGGCCGGCCGGTTGGTCGCCAGCAAAACGGAACAGCTCTCCTGATACTCCCGCCGGACTTCTGTATTCCTGCTGGCCAACGGCCTGGCGGTGGGAAGTCCAGCGAGGGTGCGGCATGCGTGGGACGGTCTTGGGCCGACCACTTCACACTCGTGTGCCCGCGCCGCGTGCAGTGACAGCGTCGGGCGCGTGCCTGGTGGCGGCACCGCCATCGACACCGGTTCACCGCGTGGTCGCGGTATGCAGGAGAACAACGGAGTTGAGCTGCCGGCAGACGACGGGTTTCGGCCGGTGTGAGGTCCACAAGGCCGGGTGTGATGGATTTGCCACCTCCGGATCAGCGGCAGAGAATGAAAGAAGAACGAGACGTGGAGCCACCGAAGGTCCGACTCTGCGCCGCCCCGACAGGCATCGGACAAAAGGGGCTGACCCGGTGGAGAACGCATTGCAGATCCTCCTTTCCGAGGAAGGATCGGACGCCGAACACGTTGCGCGGAGAACCCGCAATCTGCGCGAGGAACTGCTCCAACTCGATGTGGAGGACGTACGCTCGGCCCCGGCCGGGGAGGTCCCGCCCGGAGCGCGGGCCGTCGATGTCGCGATGGTCGGTTCCCTGCTGGTGGACCTGGGCAGTGCGGCCGCCGGGCTGGGCCAGGTGGTCGCCGTGATCCGCGACTGGTGGGGCCGGTGCCATGACACGCGCCCGTCGCTGCGCCTCACCCTGGACGGCGACGTCCTGGAGCTGTCCGAAGCGACCGACGATCAGGTCACGGAGGCCTTCGACCTGTTCGTCCGGCGCCACGCCACGGCGGTGACCTGACCATGGGCGAGGAATCCCGGCATGCGCTGATCATCGCCAACGACAGCTACGAGAACCCCGGTCTGAAGAAACTGCGGGCACCCGCTCAGGACGCCGTCGCTCTCGCCGAGGTCTTGGGCGACCCTCAGATCGGCGGCTTCGACGTACGGGTGATGCGCAACGAACCGGCGCACGTCATCAGCATGCAGGTCGACGACTTCTTCTCCGACCGGAAGCCCGGCGACACCCTCGTGCTGCACTTCTCCTGCCACGGGTTGAAGAGCGAGACCGGCGAGCTGTTCTTCGCCGCGCCCAACACCCTCCCCCGGCGGCTGGCGTCGACCGCCGTCGCGGCCAACTTCGTACGCCGCTGCATGGCCTCCACCCGGGCCCGCAGCATCGCGCTGCTGCTGGACTGCTGTTACGGCGGAGCCTTCTCCCAAGGGCCGGCTTCCGTCCGCGCCGGAGGGGACGCGCACGTGCTCGACTCCTTCGCGGGGGACAAGCTCGGCGGCGGACGCGGCTGGGCGGTGATCACGGCCTCCAACTCCATGGAGTACGCCTTCGAGGGCACCGACCTCGCCGAAGACTCCGCACCACAGCCGTCGGTGTTCACCCACGCGGTGGTGCAGGGTCTGGCGACCGGCGAGGCGGATCTCGACGAGGACGGCCGGGTCTCCCTCGACGAGCTGTACGAGTACGTCTTCGACCATGTACGCCGACAGAACCCCCACCAGACCCCGGGGCGCACCGTCGACATGCAGGGGGACATGTACCTGGCGCGCAGCCATCGCCGCCGCATCCTTCCGTCGCCGGTGCCGGACGATGTCCGGGCAGCCATGCGCAGCCCGGACCTCTACACCCGGCGCGGGGCCATCGCCGAGCTGCGCGCCCGGATGGAGAACAGAGATCTGTCCGTTGCCGTGGGGGCGCGCGAGGCACTGGAGGAGATGGCGCACCGGGACATCCACGCGGTTGCGGAGGAAGCTTCCCGAGCCCTGAGCGAGATGGGCATCAACCCGCACCCGACCCGCCTCGACTTCGGTCCGGTACGGCAGCACACGAGTCCGCCCCACCGGGCCGTACGCCTGCTCGGCCCGCCCCTGGCCCGCAGTTGCACACCGCACGTCAAGGAACCGAGGCTACGGGCCCAGGAGTCGGGGGACGGCCTGGACATCTGGATCGACACGGTGTCGACGGGGCCCGTGCACGGGGACATCGTGCTGAAGGGGATCGTGGGGGAGGCGCTCCTGCACGTGGAGGGAAAGGTGGTGCCCGCGGAAGAGGCCACGTCGTCGCCGCAGGACCGGACCGCATCGCCGTCGGCCTCGGCCTCGCCCGCCTCGCCGTCCGCTCACGCGACGTCGCCGGCAGCCGGACCGACATCTCGGCCTGCCGAGCCGGAGCCTCCGCCGAGCGTGACCGCACCGGCATCCCAACAGGCAGGCTCCCCGGCCCCGCCCTCCACACACCGCACGCCACCCTCCCCCGGGACCAGGCCCCCGGCGCCCCGGGAGACAACCGGCGCCACGGCCCGGCCCCGAGTCCCACCGCCGCCGCTCTCGCCACGCCCCCGGCGGTACGGCACCCACGAACAACCGACCCGCTCCAACACCGCACCGTCCTCGCCGCCGGAGAGCGGCGCAGCGGCCTCCCCGGACGCACACGTCCGCCGCACCCCCACATCGTCCAGGTCCCTCCGCGCACTCACCCTGGCCGGAGCCGGACTCGCCCTCGCCGCGCTCGCCGGCGGCGCGGTGATCAAGGCCGGAGTCAAGGCGGCAGAGATCGCGAGGAGCGCGGAGAACGTCGGGACCTCCATCAAGGATCATGTCGAGCAGGCCGGCATACTCACGCCGCTCGTCATCTGCTTGTTGTCCGCGGTGACCGGCCTCGTCCTCACCGCGCTTGCCCGTCACGAGGCGAAGGCGCGGCCCGAGCGCTGCACGCCGTCCGCCGCCGTCGCCACCAGTCTCCTGATGGCAACGGCGAAGTGGCTGGCAGTGCCCACCTTGATCCTGGCCGCACTGATGCTCATCGCCTTCCTCGTCCTGCAAGCGTGGTAGACCCGGCGCCGGTTCGGTCGTCTCACCGTCCGGGAACCGACGAAAACGCTGGTCAGGTCTGAGCTCGGACGGCCAGAGATCGTGTTCCCGCGCAGATCGGGACCCTTTCCCACGCCCCTGATCACCGTGGCTGTCCTGCCAAGGCATCCGGCTCAGGGCAAGGCTTCCCCGACTCTCTGCGGCGCCGCCTGGATGCCGACCGGGTCCTGCTTGCGCAGTGGCACAGCATCCGCGCCTTGGCCAGGCCCCGATACCGGTATTGCCGCAAGCCGAAGGCTCGACCGCTTTGGGAGAGGGCGTCTTCGACACCGGCCCGGTGCGCCTACTGCTCTCTCCATCCAAGTCGGACATTCATCATTACGATCTTCACCGGGATGCGGCCTGTCCATCCCTTGCTCGACCGACCGCATGAGCTCGCGGTGGGCGGCGGCGTAGCTGCGGAGCTTGTCGGTGATCAGCAGCCATTCGCGCGTTACCGAACGGGTCATGGCAGCCGCTTCGTCACAGCCTGGTAACCCGTGCACACGACTCCCCCACAAGTGCTCTACCGTGATCCGCCTGTACTGACATCACTCGGGGGAATCTGTGCGAATCCGCATCATCACCACTGCCCTGCTCTGCGCGGTCGTCGGTAGCGTCACTGCCTGCCAGCCGGCCGACGACAAGCACGCGAGCGATGTCGGCGCCCCGGCCACTGCGCCCCCGGCTTCCTCGAGCAGCACGCCGGCCGACGACGCCAAGGCGGACGAACCCGAGAAGGCGACCGTGCCGGACTTCGTCGGCATGGGCCTGCAGTCGGCACAGGACAAGGCGCAGGAGGTCGGCTTCTACGGCCTCACTTCGCACGACGCGCTCGGCCGGGACCGTATGCAAGCCTTCGACCGGAACTGGAAGGTCTGCAGCCAGAACATCAAGGCCGGCACATCGGCGTCGACGGACACCGAGTTGGACTTCGGCACAGTGAAGCTCGAGGAATCCTGCCCTGTGAAGGATGACGCGCCGCCGTCTGCTGCCGGCGGAAAGATGCCGGACTTCAGGGGGGAGTCGGTGAAGGCGGCCCGCGGGGCCCTGGACTCGAGCACGTCGATCACGGTGAATGATGCGTCGGCCGATGACCGGATGGTGTTGATGGAGTCCAACTGGCAGGTCTGCTCCCAGACGCCGGCCGCGGGTACGGCCCTGGACGGGCAACCGGTGGAGCTCACCGCGGTCAAGTTCGAGGAGAGCTGCCCGTAGGGGCGGCAATCCCTGACCGACAGCATTCCGATGTTCCACCTGGGGGATCCATGCGCGTTCGCGCTACTGGGGCCACGGCCGCCCTACTCCTGACCGCACTCACCGCATGCGGCGGTGGCAGCAGTTCCACACGGCATCCAAACCGAAGCCGGGAGCGTCCGAGTCAGACACCCTTGACTGCACCGAGCAGACGCTCGACCAGGCCGAATGGATGGGGCTCTGCTCCGACGAGACCGGCACTGGCGGTGACGGCACCGAGGGGCAGGTGACGGGCCTGACGTTCGGAGAGTCGTACACGTGGCCGGACGGGCTGAAGGTCACGGTCGTCGCTGCGCGGGTGTTCACTGACTACGACCCGGAACTGCTGGAGTCGGCGGAACCTGGCAGTACGGGCTTCCGGGTGACGCTGAAGCTGGAGAACGGCGGCAAGCCAGCGGTGGACCTCGACGATCTGTCGGTCAGCGTGGAGGGTGCGGCGAACGGCGGCGAGGCCGCGTTCACGATGTTCGAGAAGGGGTCGCAGCCGCTCGAGGGGCGTCTAGCGTCGGGTGTGGCGGCGACGAAGACCAACGACAACGTCCTCGAGACGAAGTACGGGTGGAAGATCGTGGTCACGGTGCAGCGGAGCAGCGAGAACTTCGACCTCGACTTCCCCGAGTTCGACTTCCCCGAGTTCGAGGGCGAGATCGCCGACTGGCGTCGGACATGACGGAGCGTCCCCACTCCCCCGCCGTGGCGGAAGGAAGGGGGCGCTGTGGTTCACAGCGCCAGGTCGTGGCTGTGGAAGCGTCCGGGGGCGAAGGTGGCCGGCCCGCAGGTGTCAGGTACGAGGATGTACGTGGCGTGGGCCGCGGCGTCGAGTTCGACCGGGCGGCCGGGGTGGGACGCGGTGGCGTCGATAGCAAGCCGCTCAACCTGCGAAGGACTGAAGTTCCCCTGGTCGTGGACAGCGGGTGGTTACGCTGCGGGGGCGAGGTCTTGCGTCGTCAGTGCCCTGGTTTCGAGCGGGGTGATGTACCCGTGGACGGGGTGCTCGCGCAGATGGGTGCGGTGGTACTCGACCTCGATGAAGCGGAAGACGCCTGCTCGGGCAGCCTCAATCGATCTCCCCGGCCGTGGTGCTCCGGTCGCCGTGGTCGGGGATGCGGCAGAGACTGAAGTCAGGATTTTGTCCAGGAACACAACCGGAGTGCAGGAGAGTGGGACCCACCCGCGCGTTACCGCCCCGCGAAAGACGGTGGCTTCGATGGCTGCCCCTCGCGCTGATCCTCGGCGTGTTCGTCCTCGACCTTCTCACCCCGCGAGGTGTGAGGGTGTTCCCTCTGCTGGCGGCCGTCCCCGTGCTGGTCGCGCCCTGGTTCTCCCTGGCCGGGACGGTCGCCACCGGCGGGGCGGCGTTCCTCGCCGCGGTTCTCCTGCCGCTGGTGAAAGGCAGGCTGCCGTTCAGCGTCGACGACGTCGTCCCGTTCTCCACCTTCGTCACCCTGACCCTCCTGGCCGCGGTCTTCAACCGGCTGCTGGCCCGTGAGCGGCGGCAGCTGAAGAACGCCCGCGAGGTCGCCGAAGCCGTCCAGCGCGCGGTGCTTCCCTCCCCGCCCGGACAAATCGGGCCGCTGGCCGTGGCCGTCCGGTACGAGGCCGCCGCGCGGGAAGCCGCCATCGGGGGCGACCTGTACGCGATCCGCCCCACTCCCCATGGCGTCCGGCTGATGATCGCCGATGTCCGGGGCAAGGGCCTGGGCGCGATCCAAACCGTCAACGCGCTGCTGGGCACCTTCCACGAGGCCGCCCTTCGCGCTCCGGACCTGCCCAGCGTGGTCTGCTGGCTGGAGGATCGGGTGCAGGAGGCCAACGTCGCCGAGGGCGGGACAGGACTCGAGACGTTCGCCACCGCCGTCATCGCCGAGTTGTCCGCCGACGGCTTCACCCTGCGCATGGCCAATCGGGGACACCCGGCGCCGCTGCTGGTCCACTGCGGCCGGACCCGCCCGCTGGAGCCGGGCATGCCTTCACTGCCGCTGGGGCTGGCCGACCTCGACATCCCGAACGTCCTCCCGGACATCCCCGTCGACCAGTACGCCCTGCCCGAGGGGGCGGTCCTGGTGCTGTTCACCGATGGCGTCGTCGAGGCCCGCGACCACCGCGGGGACTTCTACGACCCTGTCCCGCGGCTGTCTCGCCCCCTCCCGCCGGATCCGGACCACGTGCTGGACGCCCTGCTCGCCGACCTGTACCGGTACACCGCAGGGCACCTCGACGACGATGTCGCGCTCCTCGCCATCGGCCTGACCCGCGACGCGAACGACGGCCCCGGCAAGGCCCCGGACGTCCACCGGAGGGAAGCAGACGACGGCCGGCGCGTTTGAGGAAACCCACGACTTTGCTGCGCACTTCCTCAGGGCCGCGGGACCGCACTCCGCGACCTGCGGCAACGTGGCCACGCTGGGCGCTCTGAGCGACTGCTCCTATAGGCCTGGCGAATTTCGCAGCGCAGTCACCCACGGGGCACCGGCCAGGCGGGACAGGCGAACCATGGAGCGAAGGTGCGATATCTCGGCCTCATGTCAGTGAACCTCATGAGGTATGCCGCGCCGTGGCAGTGCTGACTCCTTGCCGTTGGCGGGTGGTGCTGGTCACCAGTGAGCCAGGTACGGTTTTTCGCCGGGATGGGTGCTTCTCGGGGTTGTAAATAGGGGCATGGAACGAGGAGCGCCGAGCCCGGCTGGTCAGCAGGTGATCCGTAAACGCGCTGTGCGCGGGTGCTGGTGACCGCGAGCCAGTGGGAGAGCTGGAGGCGGGCCGGGTTGCTGCCGCGGCACCAGCACCGGGGGCTCGGGCGAGGGTCGGCGTGTTCGGCAGGAGCGTGATCGTCCGGTTCGTCCAGCCGGCACATCCCCCTTTTCGGCCGGTGGCGGCGGCACGCTGGTGAGCTCACACGATGGTGAAGTCGATCTGAACGAGCCAGTCGATGTCGCCGTCCGCATCAGCTTGAGCCTGGGTCTGCTGGAGGTCCTGGGTGAATATGCCGCCCAACACCCAGCGGCGGAAGCAAGTGCAGACCGTTTGCCACGGCCCGTAGCGGTCAGGCAGGTCACGCCACGGCATGCCCGTGCGGATCTTGCAGACCATCCCGTTGTTGACCTGCCGATCGTCCGCGCAAGGCCAGACCACTGCGAGAAAGGAAGAAGCCTCGCACCGGCCAGGTGGCCGGTGCGAGGCTGATCGTCTTGTGTGGTGGAGAGCGGTCGCCCACGGGGCGAAAGGCTCTACAGTGTTTCAGCCGAACCATCGTCCCTGCAGGCAACAGGTGAGGCCCGGGGACACTGTCCTCTCCACAACCACACCTCGCACCACCACGCCCACCCGCGGGTTGTTCCCTGCCCTTCCTCCACGGTGCTGGGCAGCCGCTCATCCGCGGTGGGCACCCTGCGTCCCGGCTCGGGGACACGGAACGCAGGGGCCACGTCCATCCTTCTCCGCCCGGGCGTCAAGCGGATGCACTACGCCGCGGGGCGGCATCCCCTCGGGGTCTTCCCGGCGGTCGGCCGGGACCGGTTCAGACGATCGTGCATCTCGTCAGGGTGGCTACCTGGAGAGAAGGAGTGAGGGTCCGATGAGTGCGGTGCAGATGAGTGCCTGTTTCCCATCTCCCGGTGTTGCACCGGTCTTGAAACACGCCGTGTTGTCAGCACGTTGAGCTAGTGCCGCATCAGGCAACGCTCGCCCTGTGGTGACGCGTCACTCGATTGCTGCGCTGGGCGGCACCGAGGTGTTGACCGGACTCAGGGGCGACGCGCTGAAGAGGACTGCGTCACCTGCTTGGTCCAGCCGATCCGCCTGCCGCGTTGGAGGCAGGTGGCCGAAGGTGTCGGGGCGGTGCCCAGGCTGGTCTTCGACGAAGCGGGGCCGGCGGTGCAGCCGACTCACCGGTTCCTCATCGGCTTCGTCGCCCGGGACAACCGGCCGGGCAGCGTTCGCAGCTGTGCCTCCACTGGCAACGCTGATCCGCGGCATCAGCGAGCGCCGAGCTCACCGCTCACCGGCCATCGCGACGACGCCTCCGCTCACGGCGTGCCGGGGCCCCCGGCGCACAGTGCGTGGTCGATCAGGGCGCTGGCCGCGTTCTCCTGGGCCAGGATGTGCTCCGGGGTGTCGCCGCGTGCCTCGGACATGGAGACCACGGCGCTCCGCCTGCCGTCGTCGGTGACGCCGTTGAGGGTGATGTAGCCACCGTCCCCGCCCTCGTGGCTCCAGTAGGTTCCTCCTCAGCTCAGGGGGCGTTCAACCAGGCCAAGCCCGTATCGGCCGCCGGGCCACAGCTGCTGAACCTCCGCGCTCACGGGGACGGTCTGCTTCATCTCGGCCAGCTGCCGCGTCGGCAGCAGGCGGCCCGCGAGCAGCGCGCGAAGGAAGCCGTTCTCGTCCCGCGTGGTCGTGACGAATGAAAGGTTCTCGTAGTCCACCGGTATCTGGTCGGTGACGTCCACACGGGAACCGGGGCCGAAGAGCTGGTAGGCCTGGGCGTGCGGCCGGGGCAGGGTGGGCGAGGTGCCCATCCACCGGGTCTGGTCGAGGCCGAGGGGGCGCAGGATGCGGTCTTCGATCTCCTGGTGGGCGGGTTGACCGGTGGCCTTCTGGATGATTACGCCAAGCAGGACGTAGCCGGTGTTGGAGTACTCCCAGCCCTCGCCGGGCGGGAAGTCCGGCGCGTGGGCCATGGCACGGGTAACCAGCTGCTCGGGGTGGTAGACGTCGTGGCGCTGCTGGTAGTACTCCTCCGGCGTGGTGTATCCGGGCAGATCGTCGTGGATGCCGCTGGTGTGCTGGAGCAGTTGGCGGATGGTGATCCGGCTGCCGTCATTACCGTTACCCTGCACCATTCCCGGCAGCCATTGGTCGACCGTGTCGGCCAGGGACAGCCTGCCCTCGGCCTCCAGTTGGAGGACCACGGTGGCGACCAGCGTCTTGGACGTGCTGGCCATGCGGAAGTAGCCGTCGGAAGGGACCGGGCGGCCGGTGTTCAGGTCGGCGGTGCCGCTGGTGGCGACCGACTGCCGACCGTCAGGCGCTATCACGCGGGCCTGCACACCGCTGACACCGAGGGCGTGGATCGCCTCGGTGTCCTGACGTAACTGCTCCGCAGGGGAGGGACCTGCGGGCTGGGCACCGGCGGTGGCCACCACGGCGGCGAACAGCGTAGCGACACCGAGCGCCATGGCAAGGTGCTTTCGCACAGTCGAAGTCATGGCCGAACGCTAGTTTCGCCCCCAACGGGGCACGATCCGGCGCACCCCAGGATCGGCCTGGGGATATCCCCCCAGCGTGGGCCATCACCAGTCTGGCGTCGACCTGGCGGCGGGCCCAGATGGTCCTGCTGTCCGCCCAGGCACAATGCCACGAAGCTTAAGTTGATCTTGATGTTGTGGGAGGGGTGCCGAGGAAAGCGAACTTGCCTATGGGTGGACCTGCATGGCGGATGCCGGCGTCTGTCGCCCTCTTCACCCGATAGGAGTTGTGGCGCGCGCGTTTCACGACGCGTGGGTAACTGCGTTGGCTCCATTCGGGGTTGCAGTTTCGGTGTGCCGCGAGCATCGCGAGGATCTCGGCTGTCACGGCGTCCCACCGCTCAGGGGGGAAAGGCCGCCGTCCCGGTGGCGGTGCGGCGGACGACGTTGAGGGTCCTCAGGAAGCTGATCCGGTCCGGGTCGATGCCGGCGCCGGTCGCGGCCTGGCAGGTCAGGGAGTTGATCGCATAGTGGACCAGCAGGTAGGCCCAGATCTCCTGGTGGACCAGGTCTGGACTCTTGGACCGCAAGACCTTCCCCGGCCCGCGTAGAATGCTCTTGAGCTGCCCGTTTGCGGTCTCCTCCTCCCATCTTTGGTGGTAGGCGCCGGCGAGTTCGGCGGCCGTCGCGGCGTCGGGGTCGGTGATGCTGGTGATCAGGCAGATCAGTTCCTTCCCGTCGCGGTCGGGGACGTCGTACTCCACGACCCGCACCACGTGGGCGGCAGCAGGGTCTGGCTTCGCCCCCGACCTTGTTTCCTCCAGCAGTTCCTCGCGCTGTCGGCCGCGGATCGCGGGGTCGATCAGTGCTGACAAGTACGTGCCGTCCGACAGAACCTTCAGGATCGGCAGCAACAGCTGCGTGGGCGGCCGCCAGCACAGGGCGGCCCCGGTCTGCGCGGCGGCGCTGAACGTGGCGAAGCTGTAGAAGCCGCGATCGGCCAGCAGCAGCCAGTCGCTGGAGATCGAGGGCAGCAGTGAGACGGCCATCGCCTTCTCGCTGCGGTTCCACGGGCCGACCTCGGCGTCCATGAACGCGTGGGAGCCGCACTCGACCACGGCCACGACCCGGGCCTTGGGGAAGGTCGAGCGGGACTGGTCGTTGCCCGCATAGCCGAACTCGGCCGCATTCTCGGCCGTGTCGGGCAGGTCCAGGTCGAAGCCGTCGATGGCCATCAGGCGCCACCGCCGCAGCCAGGCGCCCCGGGTCTCGTCGGTGGCCACCGGCTCGGCGACCCGGTAGAACGTCTCGCGGAGCACGTCGCGGCCCAGCCGCTTGCGCGCCTGAGTGATCCCCGAGGACGTCGGCGGCTCCCAGGCGGCGTTCCAGACGCCGAACTCCGACAGCGAACCGGTGACCTTCTGCGCGACCTCCTCGGCCCCGTCATCGGCGAAAAGGCACAGAGCCATCGTCAGGTACGCGGTGACATGCGAAGGAAGCTTCCCGCCACGGCGTTGCTCAGCAACCCCACACACCGCAGCGGCCTCGTCGACCTTGAACCGCGGTACCGCAGCGACCAAGACCCCCAGCGACACCTGGTCCCGCCGCGCAACCGGCCCACCCGTTCCAACCGCCCCCTGAACCATGCGACAACCGTAGCCGTCCGCAAGAAACAGACTTCAACGACGCACGAAACCACCCGGCGACGAGCCGCCATGAAACCTTGATCAACTTAAGCTTCGTGGCATTGGGCCAGGACCCTGCCGAGCGGTATTCCGTATCCATCCGTCATGCCTGAGCGTTTCAAGCCTTGTTTGCCGCGATCGACAGGTGAGCGGCCGGCGACTTCCCCGCCGCCGGAGGCTTTGGTGATGGAGCCGCCGATGGCGATCTGGTCGAGCAGGAGTCCGACGATCCGGTCGTAGGACTCCAACGCGATCTGCTTGAGGCGGGCGAAGACGCCGAGCTGGATCCACTCGTCGCGGCGGTTGCGGATGGTGGTGGCCGAGCAGGTAGTGTCGGCGATCGCCTGGTAGGAGCAGTCGAACCGGAGCAGTTGCAGCAGCTTGTCGAAGATGATCCGGTCGCTGATGCGGCGGCGATGGCCGCCCAGTGGATGGGTCGGATCGACCATCGGGCGCTGGGGCAGCAGCGCCGCGAACTGGTCCCAGAGAGGGTCGGTCAGCCATGACGGCAGGACGGGCATAAGTTTCCCCAGTGATCGCGAAGCGTCTCAATTTCATGATCACCGAAGCCTGTGCACGGCCTTACTGGGAGAGTTTCCCACGCCGCCTATCTGTACCGGCTTCAAGCGGCAGACGAATCCCCCACGTCGCATCGGTGAAACCGCCCCTATGCTGTGCGAGGGCTTGCTTCTGCCCGGAGTTCGCTCGCCCCTGCCAGCAACAGGCATGAAGGACAGGTGCGTTCGGGCACCAACCGAACGGATCACGTGACACACGCTGGTCCGTGGCGCCCGTACAGCATCCGGTTCGAAGGGAACCTGTCTTGCCGAAGACCGTTGTCATCACTGGTGCGAGCGATGGAACCGGCGCCGCCGCGGCGCGCCGACTGGTACGTGATGGACACCACGTGGTCGTCGTGGGCAGGTCCGCGGCCAAGACCAAGGCGGTCGCGGATGATCTTGGCGTGCACTATTTCGTCGCCGACTTCGCTCACTTGCACCAGGTGCGCACCCTTGCGGCACAGCTCGCCGACCACTGCCCGCGCATCGACGTACTGGTCAACAACGCCGGGGCGATCCTCGGGGACCGCCATGTCACAGCAGACGGCTTTGAGGAGACGTTCCAGGTCAACTATCTCGCGCCGTTCCTGCTGACCAACCTGCTGCTAGACACCCTGCTGGCTTCCCAGGCCCTCGTCGTGCAAACATCAAGCAACGCCGCACGACTGTCAGCACGCGTCGACCTGGACGACCTCGACAATGCGCGGAACTACTCACCCGTACGCGCCTACGGCAACGCCAAGCTGGAACTCGTCCTCTTCACCCGGGAACTGCACGACCGATACCACGAGCAGGGCCTGTCCGCGGTGGCCTTCCACCCCGGCGGTGTCTCGTCGAATTTCGCCAGGACCAGCCGAAGCCCTGTGGGCTCGCTGTTCCGGACACCTGTGCCTCGCTTGTTTTTCCAGTCCCCGGAGAAGGCGGCACGACACCTGCTGCGGTTCGTCACCCCCACACCCGAGGACAGTGTCGTGTCCGGTGCGTACTACGAGAACGGCAAACCGCGCACGCTCAAGGCGCCGCCCATCGGACCGCAGCTGTGGGAGGCCACTACAGCGCTGCTCGACCTGAACAAGACGTAGCGAGCCGCAGATCTGGTGCGGGGGCTGGTCAGGTGCAACGGCACCCGCCGCGCGCAGGGCGTCGACCATTATGGCAGCGCGGCCACAAGCCCCAGTGATCACAGAGCGTCATAACTCCATGATCACAAGGGCTTGTGCCCGTTCCGTTTGCTAGGGACCCCCAACGGCGCCTATTCGCGCGACCTCTAAGTTGTGTCCAGGTCGGCGTGCAGCAGGTGGTGGTCCGAGTGCGGGGTCGGATGCACACGGTGCTCGAGCGGGACGGTGCCTCGCAGGAAGATGTAGTCGAACTTGCTGTGCCAGTCCGTGGTCGGCTTGCAGCCATCGGTGGGCGAGGGACCGCACCGGGGGTCTGCATCCGCGGCCAGGGCCCATATCCCGGTGAGTTCGGGGGCGTTCGGCACGGCGTTGAAGTCACCGAGAACGATCGCGCGGTCGTGCCGCGCGACGTCTGCGGCGAGTACGCCGGTCTGGTCCGCTCGGACTGCCTCTTGACGCCGTTGGGCAAGGTGTGTGTTGAAGACCCGGACGGGCCGGCCGCCCACAGTGGTGGTGACTGCCATGTACCCACGGTCTTCGGATCCGCCGTCGGGGTATTCCACGTTGACGAGGTCTGTCATCGGTGCCGCCGAGAGAACCGCCTGGCCGAAGGCCCCCGGACTCCACGGCACTCCGCCGCAACGGCCCCAATTCCGAAGAACCATCCCGAACTCGACGTGGTAAACCAGCCCGTAAAGGTTCTCCAGGTAGTCCCGGATCCTCTCGACGTCACGCACGCACGCTTCTTGCAAGCCGATGACCTGGGGCGCATACGTGGCGATCTCTGCGGCCCGGTCAACGTTGCTTTCCTCGCAGGGGTTGCAGATGTTCCACGTCATGACCCGGTTCGGTACGACGTCCCTGACGGTTTCGACGGGCAGCGACATGGCAAAGGGAGCACCGCTCGGCGCACCGGGACCGACGAGCACCATGCAGGTCACCGTCAAGGCGCCCGCGAGCAAACGCGTGCCCCTACCGAGCACCATCGCCTCCTCGAAGTGGATGCCCATGACATCTGGCGTCTCCAAGCACGAGGTTACGGGACGGGATTGTCAGCAACCCATAGGGTGTACCGGATCTCGTTGTGCTCGGACGAAGCCGCCGTCTCGACCAGGCCGACCTGGATCGTGCAGCAGCACGTGCGCACCGGTCGCCGTGCCTCCCGTACGGCGGGAATGACCATCCGATCACGGAACATGACGCAGTGGAACTTTTTGATCTTTTCGCCGAGCTGTTCGTAGAGGTAGACCTCGACGGCGGCCCGGTCCGTGCGGGCCGGGGCAGCCGGTAGTGCGGTTCGCAGAGAGTGCGCCCAGCCTCGGTGTTGTGCTCGCACTGGTGCCCTTCTCGGCGCAGCCCGAGATCATTCATGGAGGCGTTGTCACGTCGGCGGGGTGTGACCGGCTGGTGGTGTGTCAGGGGCCCAGGTCTTCGGTGGTGCGGAGGCCCGAGTCGTAGTGCCGGGCGGACGTCCACCACCCTGTCAGGGTGCCGGGCAGTGCGTCGGACGTGCGGGGGAACAGCCCGTCGGGCAGCTCGGCCCGAACGGTGCCGCGGCTGCGGCTGAGGGTGACGTGCGGGACCCAGCGCGCAGGGTCGAGGAGAGGGTTCATGCTTCCGCTCCCCGGTGCGTCGCGCAGCGTCCGCCACACCGTTTCGTGCAGCTGCAACAGCGCTTCGTCGGGTCGGACCGCCCAGGCCAGCACCTTCGTCCGGCCGGAGAACCGCAGGGGTCCGTCGAGCCGCAGCGGGAGGGGAAGGGTCTTCGCGAAGGAGTGTTCCAGGTGGGCATGTGTCCGGGGTGGAAGGTGGTCGGTTGTGACGAGGGTCAGGTGGGGGCGGTTGGTCGGGTGGTGGTGGGTGGCGAGGCTGGGCAGGCCCGCGTCCGCGAGGCGGCGCCATACGTCTCGGACGGCCCGCTCGGTCGCGGGGTCGGGCAGCAGTTCCACGCTGTGCACACGGGCAGCGTACGGTTGAGCGCCGCTGCGTGCGGGGCTGCTGTGGCGGTGTCACGATGGTGGTGTCGGACAGCGGTGGCCGGCCGGTCGGTCGGGTTGCGGCTTCACGGGACTTCATCGTCGAGGAGCGGGTGCGTCGTATGGACAGGTCCGGGCTGGTCGAGGCGGTCGCACACAAGGCGGCGGAAGGTGGTGATCTGTCCTTGGAGCAGGTTGGCCGGGTCGTCGACGCACTGTTCGGCACCGTCGACCGGGCGGGTGCGCTCGCCGAGGCGCTCAGGGCGGGGAAGACGGTCACCCTCACCGGTTTCGGCAGCTTCCACCAGGAGGACGGCGAGCCGAGCCTGCGGCCGGGCAAGGCCCTCAATGAGTTCGTCCACGGCGAGGTCGGCTGACCGGGTGCCGGCCCGATGGCCGTCATGACCTTGCGGGCCTCGGGACCGGCCCCCGCCGAGGACGTCTGGTCGCGTTACGTCTCACCCGCCTGCTGGCCGACGTGGTCGCCGCAGATCAGGGCGGTGCGCGTGGCCGGTGAGCGGATCGCACCAGGCATGCGGGGCGAGGTGGTCTCGCTGTTCGGTGCCACCGCGAGGTTCGTCGTGGAGTGCGTCGACGAGGAACGACGGCAGTGGACCTGGCGGGTCCGGCTCGGACCCGTCCACATGCGACTGCGTCATGAGGTGTTTCCCCAGGCGGTCGGCTCGGTCACGACACTGCGGGCCGAGGGACCGGCCCTCGCCCTCGCGGCATACGCCGGCCCCGCCCGGTGGGCCATGGGGCGCCTGGTCCGCAGGTGAAGGCGCGGGCGGGGAGCCGGCGACGGCCGCCGGGGAGAATTCGACGACGTCCCATCGACCGCGCTCTTCCCCCACCTATCGCCTGCTGACGTGGAATCCCTGAAATATGCGGTTCGTGCCGTTACTCGGGCCGGGTCTCAAGGGCGTAACCGCCCGGTGGAGGGCCCGCCGGGCTTGCCGTCCCGCCGGCCGGAAGCGGTGAGCTGTCGATTGTGTGCCCCGTCCCACCCATGAACGGCCGTCGGCGCCGCATCCTGGTACTGGAGTGACCGACGGCCGGCGCTCACGGGACGACTTCGTACTCCACGACCGTGTCCGGACAGGCGTCGGCGAGCTTCACCAGCGCAGCGTGTTCCTTCTCGTCGGTGTTCGGCTTCCACCGCAGCTTGGTTCCGGCCCAGGCCGTAGCGTACGTGCGGTGGGCTGCTTCGGCCGGCGGGAGCCAGCAGCCGGGCCCTTTTCGGCCTTGGATCGGTGTGAAGCGTGTGAGTGCGCAGAATCCCGGAGAGGGGAGCGCCGCACCCCATGGGCGAGCCCTCGGGCAGTGGGATTTCACGTACGGGTTGACCGGTGCCTTCCTCCGACTCGGCTACGTTGGCCGGCGCGAAGTTCAGAACGGGGGCTCGTCGCCGGGCGCGCCGGCCCATAACGGCTCGACCGGCGTGACGTCGTGCTGTCGAAGAAGCGCCACGGCGTCTTCGACGCGGCCCAGGTCGATGAGGTGCCAGGCCAGGATGGCGCTGTTGGCTGGAGTGTGTCTTTCGAGGACGGCGATGGCCTCCTTGGTACGTCCCTCGTCCGCAAGCAATTCGGCGAGGGACCAGGCCGCGTACCGGGTTCTCCCCTCAGGATGTGCACGCGCCTGTTCGATCGCTTCCTCGCGGAGGTGGCATGCGTCCATGAGGGGGAGTCGCATCCTGAAGAAGTCCCAGTCCTCCTCTCCGCGACGTGCCTTGAGGGCGTCAAGGCAGTCCAGGCCGTCCTGGGCGCGGCCCTGGTCGGTGTACAGGGTGCGCACACCGATCGGTCCTTGAGTCAGCCGCCGCCCGGCTTGCCCGCCTCCCTGGGATCGGATCCGACGGTTGGGCCGACGAAGTGGCCGGACGCACTTCTCGGGATGAGCGGCTGCGACGTAGCGCATCGCAGCGCAGATGGGCCGGCACCGGCAGAGCCCGCCGGTCCGCGGTGAGCCGGCGCCGGCGCGTCCCGCGCTCCAGGCGCCGGGCTGACAGCAGACGGGGCAGGTGGTGCAGGTGGTGCAGGTGGTGCAGGTGGTGCAGCGTCGAGCTGGGCAGATCGATCCTCGATGGGTGGACAAGCACATGAAGCACACGAAGCTCCGGGCGGACAGGTCGATCTTGGTCGCCAACCTACCCACCAGGAGCTTCACCTCTTCTCCAACGTCCCTCCCCCGCCCCCCAACCGGCCAGCAATTCAACCGGGTTGGCAACAGCTCAGTGTCTTGTCGGGGTGTTCGGGGGATCAGTCCGGACGCGCGCCGGGCGACGGTCCGACGGGCGGGACGACCGAACGGGGTGCTTCCAGCACCTCGTGCGGAAGCTCGAAGGGAAACGATCAATCCCGAGGTGAGGCCGGCCCTTTCCCGACTCTCGTCCGGGGCGCGGCATTACACCGAGGGCTTGTTCGCGAACACCCACCGGTTGCCCTCCAGCGCGTCGTTCCGCTCGGGCAGTGGGCCGCGCCCGTGCCGCCGGGTGAAGTCGAAGGGGGTGTGGACCGATGTGGACCAGCCCTTGTCCGCCAGGTCCCCGGCGGAGTCGGGTCGCGGCTCTCCGTCGAAAAGGTTCAGCAGGTCGATGCCGATCTGTTCTTTTGTCGCGGTGTAGAGCGGGCTGTCGTGATACTCTAGCAAGTCTTTCTCGATCTTGACCTCAAAGGCCAGAGCACTCCCGCCCGTACTCAACCGGTCCACCGTGTCGATGAGTTGGTTCTCGGTGGCGCGGGGAAGGTAGAACAGCAACCCCTCCGCCAGCCACGCTGTCGGTACGGTCGCGTCGAAGCCGGCGTCGGTCAGTGCTCCCACCCAGTCGGCACGCAGATCGATCGGAACCGGTACGCGCGCCGCCTTCGGAGTGGCTGACAAGCCGCTGAGCACATCGTGCTTGAACGCCAGCACGCCTTCCCTCTCGACCTCGAAGATCACGCAGCCCGCAGGCCAGTCGAGCCGGAACGCCCGGGAATCCAGTCCCGCGCCGAGCAGGACCACCTGGTGTGCGCCCGCCTGCACCGATCGGAGAAGGAAGTCGTCGAGGACTCTCGTGCGCAGACCGAAGTAACGTGCGAAGCGCCCCCACAGGGGGTTCGCTTCCCCGTCCGGAACCTGGTGCATCCGGACAGGCCAGCCTGCGGACGCGGATGCGGCGAGCACGAAGTGCTCCGCGTAGACGTCCCGCGCCAGGCTGTCGTCGCGGTGGGTCTCGATAGCCCGTGCTGCGGCGACCAGGAGAGCAGTCACGCCGACTCCTCCGTCCACGCCTCCCGCACCGGGGTTCCTTTGCGCCGTGCCGACCATGTGTCCTCCTTGGGGAACGCGGGATCACGAAAAGGGAGAGGGGAGACGCTGCCGAACAGCCGGAGGAACGTCAGACGGCCGTCGGGCAGAGCCGGTCGGACAGGCGGTGGCGTGCGCCGAAGGGCTCACACATCAGCTTCTGCTCTCCGGAATCAGGACGGGTTTGACCACGCGGCCCGCATTGCAGTCGCGTTCGGCCTCGTTGATATCGGTGAGCGGGTACGTACGGATCAGTTGGTCGAAAGGGAACCGTCCGGCCTGCCACAGTGCCGTCAGCCTCGGAATCAGAAGTCCGGGAACCGCGTCCCCCTCGCAGATGTGGGAGATTCGCCGGCCTCGGTCCAGTGCCCCCGGTTCGAGTGGCAACGTGGTGTGGAGCCTTGCCACCAGCCCGAGGTGACCGGTTGGGCGCAGGGCCCGGAGGGCGTCGTTGATCAGTTGGGTGGAGCCCGTGGTGTCCAGTGCGTACTGCGCGCCGCCGTCGGTCAGTCGTCGGATGCGGCCGGGCAGGTCGGGCGATGCGGCGTGCAGCGGGAGCGCGTGGAACCGTTCGGCCAGGGCCAGCCGTTCGGGGTGTCGGTCGACGGCCACGGTCGCCGCCCCGGCGGCCGTGGCCGCCATCACCGCGGCCAAGCCCACCGCTCCCGTACCGAGGACAGCGATGGTGTCGCCGGGACCGACGCCGAAGGAGTTCAGAACCGCGCCGGCACCGGTGAGGAAGCCGCAGCCGAGCGGTCCGAGCAGTTCGAGGGGCAGTGAGGGATCGACCCGGACGGCGTTGCGGGCCAGGACCATCGCGTACTCGGCGAACGAGGACTGGCCGAACCACCGGGGAGCCAGTTCGCTCCCCGCCGTGTCGATGAACCGCGCCGCGTTCTCCCCGCGCCCTCCGAACAGGTTGAGCGAGGCGAAGGAGTCACAGTAGGCGGGGGTCGCGCCCCTGCAGTTACGGCATTGTCCGCAGGAGTCGAAGCTCAGCACGACATGGTCGCCGACGCTCAGCCCCGTGTCCGGTCCGCCCGTCTCCACTACGACCCCGGCGCCCTCGTGGCCGAGCACCGCCGGCAGCGGCGAACGGCCCTCCGAACGCCGGACGGCGAGATCGGTCCGACACATCCCGCAGCCCGCGATGCGGACCAGGATCTCGCCATGGGCCGGTCCCTCGTCCAGGGTCACCTCCTCGACGGCGAAGGGGCTCTCGTACGAGCGGAGTACCGCCGCGCCGAACTTCACGGTCGTGCCTCCTCCTGGCGGTGCACCACGAACGGTCTGAGATTGCCGTAGAGCCCCCACGGTCCGCCCGCGACACCGACACCGCTCTCCTTGATGCCCGCGAAGGGCTGGGCGAGGGACAGTTCGGCGTGATGGTTGATCCACGCCGTCCCGCACTCCAGCCGGTCGGCCACCGTCTCGGCCCGGTCGAGATCGGTCCCCCATACCGAGCCTCCCAGCCCGAAAGCGGTGCTGTTGGCCGCCTCGACGACTTCGTCAAGGCTCCCGTACGGCAGCACCGGCAGGACCGGGCCGAACTGCTCCTCCGTCACCACCGGGCTGCCGGCCGGCACATCGGCCAGAATCGTCGGGGCGAAGAAGTAACCCGGCCGGTCCAGCCGGCAGCCACCGGCCGCGACTCGAGCACCGTCTGCCAGAGCCTGGTTCGTGTAGCGCTCGACGCGGGCCAGTTGCGGGGCGTTGTTGACCGGCCCCAACTGGGAGCCCGGGTCGAGCCCGGGGCCGACGACAGCGGTCTTCGCGCGCTGCGCGAGCGCTTCGACCACCTCGGAATAGAGCCGGACCGGGGCGTAGACGCGTTTGACCGCCATGCAGACCTGCCCGCAGTTGCGGAACGCCGCCCAGAACAGCCGGTCCGCGATCCCCTCCACGTCCACGTCCTCCAGCAGAATCGCGGCGTCATTGCCACCCAGTTCCAGGGTGACCCGGGCGAGCGAGGCCGCCGCTCCCTCCGCGACGGCCCGCCCGGTGGGGATCGAACCGGTGAAGGTCACGTGGCGGATCCCCGGATGGGATGCGAGGCGGGCGCCGAGGGGTTCGCGGCCAGTAACGATCGTCAGTACGTCCTCAGGGAGGGCGGTGGAGACGACGGACCCCAACAGCCGTGTGGCGAGGGGCGTGTACGGGGAGGGCTTGAGCACCATCGTGTTGCCTGCGGCGAGCGCCGGCGCGAACTTCGCCGATGCCAGCTGAAGAGGAAAGTTCCACGGGACGATCGCCGCGACGGGCCCGAGCGGTCGCCAGCGGATCTCGCTGCGTACCGGGCGGCCGTCCGCGATCCGCTGAGGTCCGTGATCCATCTCTGCGAAGTAGCGCAGACGGGCGGCCGTACGGGCGACCTCGGCGTGCGATTCGGCCAGAGGCTTGCCCTGTTCACGAGTGAGCAGGGGCGCGAGGTCGGCCCCGGCCGCCTCCACGGCGTCGGCTGCCGCAAGCAACGCGGTCCTACGGGCTACAGGGTCGTGCCGCCAGCCGTGCCAGGCGGTGCGGGCCCGGTCGACGACGGCGTCCAACTCGTCCGGCTGCCGGTCGGGAGCAGCGTCGAAGCCCTCGCCCGTCGCCGGATCGATGACAACGAAGTGCCCTCCGTGGGTTCCGGGCGCACCGCAGGGAAGCCTTGCCGCCATGCCGACGGTCAGCTCGTGGCGACGACGGCTGCGTGTTCCCGGACATGCCGGTCCATCTCTGCCCGAAAAGCAGCCACCAATTGCGGCTGAATCCGGCCGGCACTGCGGTCACCCCCCTCGCAAACCGCTCCGCGCACCCCCACGATGTCCGTGCTCATGCGGGCCAGCTCGCCTAGGTCGCCGGCCTTGACGCTGCCTGCGAGGGCGGCGAGCAGACCGGCCTCATGGGCCAGCCGCACGAACTCCGCACAGACGTCTGGCGGAGTGTGGTCGAACAGCCGTGTCCCGTCCTTGATCGCGGTGTCGAGCATGGCCCCGTCGGAACCGGAACGGCGGGCGATGTCGGGCAGTGCGAGCGGGTTGACGCAACCGATCCGGTGGGCGTCGGCGTACCCCGAAGCGACGACGAACGCGTCCGGTCGATAGTCCTTCACCGCCCGGACGACTCCTCGCATGACATCGACGGCCTGCTCGGGTGTCGTGCATCCGTAGAGGCCGACCTTGATGTACGTGGCTCCGGAGACAGCCGCACCGAGCGCCGCCTGGGCCACTGTGCCGGGCTTGTACGGTACGTCCCCTACCGTGGCGGATACCGGCTTGTCCGCCGGAACCGCGTCACGGATGGCCTTGATGACCCACGGGAAGTTCGCACCGAGCGAGCCCTCATCGGGCTTCTTGACATCGACGATGTCGAGGTGCTCCGCCGCCTTCGCACAGTCGAGAGCCTCCTCGACGCTGTCCGGGGAGATGAGAAGCAACAACGTAGGCTCCTTCCACCGCACGTCCGCCTGCCGGGGGGCAGGGGTGCGCGGTCGCCAGGATCACTTGAGGTCAGCTCATCATCACTGCAGTCCGTGACCTTCGGCAGAGCGCGCGGAGTCCTGACGGGGCGTCGCCATGCCATGTGCACCCCCTCAGTGCGCCGTCCACGCCAGCTCGAAGGTCGTCACGGCGTCACGGACGGTCGTCGTCAAGCCGTCCGGATCCAGGTGTTGGAGACCCGGCCCCCAGGGACATTGCGTGTTCGCGATACGCGGGGTCCGTCGCGGTCGTCCGGTGGAGCAGCGCCGCGCCTGGTTTGCGAGGCTGGGGAACGACTGCAGGCACGGTGCTGGTGATCATATGAGTGTCTACGTCGCATGAGTACCGAGCAAAGGTGATCCGAGGAGGCGCGGCACGGCGGGTGGTGCCATGAGGCTCCACCCGCTGGAGGGGCTCAGTGCGCTCGGCGTCTGTTCACGGCCGCTGCTCGGCGTGGTAGCGCTGGGCGAGCCGTGCCAGCGCGACGGCGCCGAGGAGCAGCCCGAAGTCGCGCAGGGCGATGTCGTAGTGGCCCGGGATGGTCAGCAGGTTGACGATGATGCCGGCCAGCCAGCCGGCCACGAGCCAGCCCCCGAAGCGCGGAGCCAGCGCCACGGCGAGACCGGCCACGATCTCGATCGCCCCCACCGCGTACATGGCCGCCTGGGCGCTGCCGGGAACCAGGTCGTCGATCCACGGCGCGAGGTAGGCGGGCCAGTCCACGAGCAGGTTGGCGAACTTGTCCAGCCCGAACAGGATCGGCGCCACCGTGAAGCCGACGCGCAGGATCACGAACGCCTGATAGCCGGGGTCGGTGAGCATCGCCCGCCGCGGAGCGGCGGAGGTGGTGCTTGTGGTTACGGAGGACATGACCCTCTCCTTCTATCGACAAGGTTCATTGGTAATAGAATCGCCGATCCGCTCTATAGTCAATGGCTGTGGGTTTTACACTGGTGTTCGTGGACACCCCGAAGGAAGTACGCGACCCGGACGTCTCCGCCATCGCCGCTCTCGACGAGCCGACCCGCAGGAGGCTGTACGACCACGTGGCGCGCCAGCCGAGCCCCGTCGGCCGTGACGAGGCGGCCGCCGCCCTCGGGCTGCCTCGGCGGACCGTCGCGTTCCACTTGGACCGGCTGGCCGACGAATCGCTGCTGGACGTCGTCTACGAGCGCCGCAGCGGACGCTCCGGACCGGGCGCGGGAAGGCCGGCCAAGCTCTACCGCCGCTCGGCGAAGCAGGTCGCCGTCAACCTGCCGGACCGCCGCTACGAGCTGGCCGGACGGCTCCTCGCCCAAGCCGTGGAGGAATCCGACGCGACGGGCGAACCGGTACGCGAGGTGCTGCACCGCAAGGCCGAAGAACTCGGCACGCAACTGGGCGAGCAGAACAAGACGAACGTCTTCGACCTGCTGGAGCGCTACGGCTTCGAGCCACGCCACGAGGACGACGCCATCGTTCTGGCGAACTGCCCCTTCCACGCGCTGGCCCGGGAGCACACCCAGACGGTGTGCGGCATGAACCTCCACCTGCTTCGCGGTGTCCTCAAGGGCAGGGAAGAGGCAGGACTCCAGGCACACCTGGCGCCCCGCCCCGGGCAATGCTGCGTCCGGCTGCAGCCGGCCGCCTGATCAGCCCAAAGACCGCTGTCGGTGCTGATCGGGGCCGGCCGGCGGGGCGATTCCCCGCAGTTCGAGACTGTTCTGGAGGCGATCCGTGCGCCCCGGCCAGGACGCGGGTGACCCCGCTTCCCGGAACCGGCCGCATGCCGGTGGGCCCGGCGGGCCGTGGAGTCCACCGAAGACCGTCCCCTCCGCGTCCGCCGCGGCCAGGACGGCGGCGGGGAACCGTTCCCGGGCGCCGTCCACGGCCCACCCGATCAGGCGTTTGTGTGCCGTCTGGAACGAGCCTGGTGCGGCAGGCAGGTCCCGCCAGGGCCAGCAGGTGCGGTGCTTCCACGCGACGGCCTCGAGGGTGCGACGGTGGTCGGCCCACCGCCGCCCACGGACCGGACCGGCCAGCACCCCGGGTCCCGTCCGGTCACACGAGCACCTGATCGACGAAGCACCAGCGCCAGCTCTCTCCGGGCTCATGGGTCCGCATCACGGGGTGGCCCGTTTCCCGGTGGTGCCCCGTCGCGTGCCGCCCCAGCGACGAGTCGCAGCAGCCGACGTGACCGCAACTGAGACACAGGCGCAACTGCACCGGATCCGTGCCGTCCCGCAGACACTCCGGACACGTCTCCGTGAGGGGGACGGGTTCCGGGAGTGGCAGCGCGTCGGCGTGCGTGCACTGTTTCATGATGGCCAGGTTACGACTGCTGCACGGATCACTGCGCGGAGATTCTGGGGTGGGCACGACATGGACGTGATGCCGCTGCTGTTGCTGGTGGCGGGCAGTGCCGCGATCTCCGCCGCTGCCAGACGCACTCCGGTGCCGGCCCCGCTGCTGGTGGTCGCCGCAGGTCTCGCGGTCAGCTACGTCCCCGGCGTGCCCGTCTACACGCTCGACCCGCACATCGTCCTTCCGCTCATCCTGCCCCCGCTGCTGCACACGGCTGCCACCGACAGCTCCTACCTCGGTCTGCGGGCGCAGCTGCGGCCGGTCGCGCTGCTGTCGGTGGGGTACGTACTGTTCGCGACCTTCGTCGTCGGCTGGGTCCTGTACCTGCTCGTGCCGGGCCTGCCGCTCACCGCGGCTCTGGTGTTCGGTGCCGTGGTGGCCCCGCCGGACGCGGTCGCGGCGACGGCGGTGGCGCGCCGGGTCGGACTGCCGTCCCGGATCACCACGATCCTCCAGGGCGAGTCCCTGCTGAACGACGCCACCGCGATCACCGCGTTCCGGGTGGCCGTGGCGGCGGCCGTCGGCGAGGGGGCGACCTGGGCCGGGGGGATCAGCGAGTTCCTGCTCGCGGCGTTCGGCGGCCTCGCGTTCGGCCTGGTGCTGATGGTTCCGCTGCACTGGCTGCGCACCCATGTGAAGGAGGCGCTGCTGCAGAACACGCTCTCCCTGCTGATCCCGTTCGTCGCCTACGCGGCCGCCGAGCAGGTGCACGCCTCCGGGGTCATCGCGGTCGTGGTCGTCGCGCTCTATCTGGGGCACCGCGCGTGGGAGGTCGATTTCGCCACCCGACTCCAGGAGGAGGCGGTGTGGAAAATGGTCGCGTTCGTCCTGGAGGCCGCGGTGTTCGCGCTCATCGGACTGCAACTGCCGATCGTCCTCAGAGGGCTCGGAGAGTACGCGGGCGCAGAGGCCGCCTGGTACGCGCTGGCCGTCTTCGCGGTGGTCGTCGTCGCGCGGTTCGTGTGGGTGTACCCGGCGGCCTTTCTGCCACCGCTGCTGTCGGCGCGGATCCGGGAACGCGAGGGGAGACCCGGCTGGAAGGCACCGTTCGTCATCGCATGGGCCGGCATGCGCGGCGTGGTCTCGCTGGCCATCGCCTTCTCGATCCCGCTCACCGCCGACGGCTCCGACTTCCCGCAGCGCAACCTGCTGCTCTTCCTGACCTTCACCACGGTCATCGGCACGCTGGTGGTGCAGGGTCTGACGCTGCCCCCGCTGATCCATCTGCTGAAGATGCCCGGGCGCGACATCCAGGCCGAGACCCTCGCGGAGGCCAATGCCCAGGCGCAGGCCTCACGGGTCGCCGAGCAACGGCTGGACGAGCTCCTGTCCGACGAGCGCAACGCTCTTCCGGCCCCGCTCGCCGACCGTCTGCGCACCGTCCTGGAGCGCCGCCGCAACGCCGTCTGGGAACGTCTGGGCCAGACCAACCCGGTCACCGGGGAATCCGTGGACGACACCTACCGAAGGCTGTCGCGGGAGGTGATCAGCGCGGAGCGTGACGTGTTCGTCAGGCTCCGCGACGCCCGCTACCTCGACGACGAGATGCTGCGTACCTTGCTGCGGCGGCTGGACCTGGAGGAGGCGGCGGTGTATCGGGAGACCGCATAGGACGGCTCCCGATGCTCACGGGAAGGGCCGCCCGGTGACGACGGCGGCGACCGTGCTTCCGCTCAACGAGTTGCTGGCGGAGCGCGTGTCTTCGAGGGCGGAGTGATTCGCGGCGCTCTGCTCGCTGCGGCAGGCGGACCAGCGGACCAGCTCGTACGGGACGTCGACGACGTCCATCACCGGGCGGTGCCTGGCGGTGACGGTGCGGGCCCGGAAGCCGGCCCAGCGCCTCACACTCCTCAGTCATGACGACTTCGTTGCGGAGCGCGGGAGCGGCCACCGCGTTGCGGACGGCTTGCGTCTGCCAACAGGGCTTCGCCAGGGGGCGTTCGGCCCCGCTGTCCGGGCCTTGCGGCCCCTATGGCGGGTGCCGGTGATACGGGACATTGAAGAGGCGAGGAGAGTCGTCCACGTCATGCGTCACCCTCTGGAAGGGATGAGCATCATGGCAGTTCACGACCACCCCCACCGGCGCCGGGGAGTCCGCTTCTCGCCCCTGCACCGCGCCGGGACGGCTCCCGCTCCTGCCGAGTCGACGACCGCGGCGGCGACCGGGCCCCGCGCGTACGTGTTCGCCGGCCTCCGTCTGCTGACGGGGTTCGTCTTCCTGTGGGCGTTCCTGGACAAGGCGTTCGGCTTTGGCTACGCGACCCCCTCCGGCAAGGGGTGGATCGAGGGCGGATCGCCGACCCGGGGCTTCCTCGGCGGTGTCGCCGTCGGGCCGATGGAGTCCGCCTTCCACGACTGGGCCGGGGCGGCGTGGGCCGACTGGCTGTTCATGCTCGGCCTGCTCGGCATCGGAATCGCCCTGATCGCGGGAATCGGCCTGTGGCTCGCCGCGATCGGCGGCAGCGCCATGATGGCCCTGATGTGGGTCGCGGAATGGCCGCCGGCCCGGCACCTGTCGGACGGATCGCCGAGCATGTCGACGAACCCGTTCGTCGACTACCACCTGATCTACGCCGTCGTCCTGGTCGCCCTCGCCGCCGCGGGCGCCGGCGCCACCTGGGGCCTGGGCAGGGCCTGGGCGCGGCTCCCCCTCGTCGGCCGCAACCGCTGGCTGCTCTGACAGCCGGGGACATGGACGAGCGGGCACCTCGCCCATGGGCGAGGTGCCCGCTCGTCCATGTCCCCGCCGACTGGCTCTGCACGTGTCGAGGAGCAGCGTTCCCACAGCAGTTCGACTTCTGGCTCGACTTCTGTGGTGCGGTAACGCCCAGTCGCGTGCCATCCCAGGTGTCGCTGCCTACGTCAAGACGACGCAACCACGTTGTTCGAGGAGATCGAGCAGGCGCGGCCGGGGCTCGATGTCGTTCCAGCGGAGGTCGAGTTTCTCGAGTGAGGGCAGCTCGGCCAGCCAGTCCGGCAGTTTGCGGAGATGGTTGCTCCGTAGGTCGAGGTGGCGGAGCAGCGGGAGCCCCGCCAGAGGCTCCGGAAGTTCCTTCAGCGCGTTCTCTCGTAGGTCGAGGTGACGTAGTTCGGTCAGGGCAGCGGTGGATTCCGGTAGGTACGTGAGTGCGTTGCCCCGCAGCCACAGCTCGCGGAGCATGGGTAGTCGACCGATCGTGTCGGGCAGTGCGGCCAGGTCATTGTGCTGGGCTCGAAGCTCCACCAGTCCGGTCAATGCGCCGATGGCCTCCGGAAGACCGGTGAACCGGTTCTCGCCGACGTTGAGGTAGCGGAGTCCGGTAAGCCGCCCGAGTGAGCGGGGAAGCTCTTCGAGCTGGTTGTCGTGCAGATAGAGATACTCGGTGAGCGGCAGTTCGGTCAGCTCATCCGGTATCGAGGCGAGCTTGTTGTGCCCCAGGTCCAGAGTGTGCACCTGGCGTAACTGCCCGATCCGGGAGGAGAGGTGCGTCAGTTCGTTGTCCGCGAGGATCAGCACCTGCAGTTCGGTCCGCTGCCACAACGACTCCGGCAGCTCTCCCAGTTTGCACTTCCACAGATTCAGCGTCGCTGTCACGCTGCCGTCCCTCCCGGCCCGAGCGGGCCCCGCTGTCTTGGCTCACGGCCACGATGCCACGGTCCTCGGGAGAGGAGAACTCGTTTCCGAAGGAGTGGGGAGCCGGTGTGTCCTGGGTCGGAGATACGGCTTCCGGTCCTGGTCACTACGTAGCCTCGCACCATGACCGAAGAGGCCGAGATCGCGTTGAAGAACTACGACTGGATGCTCCGCCACCGAGGGCTGGACCATGTGGGACTGGACTGGGACTCCCACACTCTGGTGTGGGGTGATGGGGGCTCCGACCTCGAAGACCTGTGCAGGCCAGGCTTTACGCCTGCAACCGACGTCAGCTGACACGCGGAGCCATCGACCGATCGTTTTTCCCCGTGGTCGGAGATCAGCACCGGGCCTCTGTTCGTGGTCTTTGGGGGTGCGGACGCCGGCTCTTGGCGGTGGTCGGCCGGGGGCGCCTTGGGTGTGGGGCGGACGAGGGCAGTGGCACCCGGCCGATCCGGTCCGCAGGGGTGCGACCGCATGCCGGTCGGTGGGCGGCGCCCGGTGGAAGCCGGGGACGGGGCGGAGGTCTTCGCCGCACCGTGGGCGGGTGGTGAGGCCGAGCAGTTGGTCGAACGGTGGTTCACGCCGGGAGGGCCCCGCCCGGCCGGAGCCCACGAGGCCGGTCACGGTGTTTCCCGCTGTACCGAGGAGGTCCCCCGGCCGCGGTGAACGGCGAAGCGGGTCGGCACCCGTTCGGCCAGGGCGCTGATGTGCGTGACGATGCCGACCATGTGACCCTGGCGGATCGCGAGCTCTTCCAGTGTGGCGGCGACCGTCTCCAGTGTCGTCTCGTCCAGCGTGCCGAATCCCTCGTCGAGGAAGACGGACTCCAGCCGGGCGGCGCCGGCTGCGGCCATGGCCGGCAGCTGCTCCGAAAGCGCCAGGGCGAGGGCGAGGCTGGCCTGGAACGTCTCACCGCCGGACAGCGTCTTGGCCGGCCGACGGCCGTCCGCGTCGGTGTGGTCGATGACGAGGAAGTTCCCGTCGTCGTGGACCAGCTCGAACTGCCCGTCGGACAGCCCGGCAAGCCTCTCGGAAGCATGCGCGACGAGTGTGTCGAGGGCCGTCGTGACAAGCCAGCGAGGAAACCCGTCTGCGCGCATCAGGTGACCGAGCGCCTTTGCCACCTGATGCGCCTGCTCGGCGTCTTGCCGCCGCGCGTCGAGCTTCGCGGCCTGTTCCCGTCGCTCGACGAGGCGCCGTGCCTCCTGACGAGCCCCCCTCAGCGCTGCCGTGACCGCCGGCTCGGCCGTCTCGGTGAACGGCCGTTCCGTATCGAACTCCACACCGGGGGCGGTGAGTACGTCGGCGAGCCGGTCCTCGGCAGTGGTGAGCCGGCCACGAACCCTCGCCAGCCCCTCGTGCGCGCCGGACAGCTCCGTGGTGCGGGCGGCGGCGGCGTCGGCCGCCCAGGAGACGAGGGTCGCCCACGCCGCGGTCGGGTCATCACGGTCCAGCGCCGGAGCCCCGAGCGTGACGAGTGGGTCGCGAACCTGCTCGAGCACCGACCAGACCGCCTGTACTTCCCGGCGAACACCCGCCGCGGTCTTCTCGGCGCTCGCCCTGGCGGTCCGCGCACACCGAAGCCGTGCGTCCGCCTCATCGGCGGTCCTTTCCAGCCGCTCCCGGCGGGCGAGCGCAGCGGTCACCTGCTCCAAGGCGGGAGCACCGGCGAGATCGGCACGCAGGGCGGCGACCCTGCCGATGAGCATGTTCAGTTCGCTGGTGGCCCGCTGCTCGGCCCGGGACGCCTTCGTCCACTCGCCACGCGACCGCTCCACCTCACGGTCGGCCCGGATCAGTACTCGTTCGGCCGCATCGAGATCGGGCGCGGTCAGCGGGCCGGGCCTCGTCGTGACCCGCTGCTCGCACACCGGGCACGACCCGCCGACCCGCAGGTGCGGCCGCAACGCTGCGGCGAGATGCGACCGCGCCGTGCCCTCCCGCGCCTGCCGCGCCTGCCGGGCAAGCCTTTCGGCCTCCTCCCTGACGGCGATGGCATCGCGAAGCGCCTCGGCGCGCCACTGCTGCAGCGCCTGCGCTGCGAGCAGCCTCTCTTCCGTCTCGTCGAGCTCGGCGTGATCGCGGCGGGCTTGCTCGAGTGAGGCCTGGGGCGGTGCCGCCGCAAGCTGCTCGCGGACGGTCGTGTCGGCCGTCTCGGCCACGGCGAGCTCCTCGTCGGCCGTCTCGCACGCGGCTCTGATCTCGCGTTCCCTCTCACCGAGTTCCTCGAATCCGGCCGGCACGGCAACCGCCCTCAGCTGGTCCCGCTCCTCGGTCAGCACCGCGCACACCTGTTGCGCCTCGGCCACCGCCGCGCCGTGCTTCGCGAGTTCGGGCAGCATCGCACGAATCCGCTCGGCGACCTTCTCCAGCGCGGCCACCTGGTCCTGTGCCGCCTGCAGGGCGGGTTCGGTCGCATCGGTGAACTCCTCGAGCTGCCGGGCGAGGAATTCGGCGCGCTGCTTCTCGCTCTCGGCCTTCGCGTTCGCCGCCTGCGCGATCCGGGTGTAGACCTGCAGCCCCATCAGTCTGACGAGGATCTCCTGCCGCTTGGCGGGCTGTTCGTGCAGAAACTCGGCAAAGTCGCCCTGTGGCAGTGCCACACAGGTGATGAAGTGCTCGAACGGTAGCCCGATCAGCTTTTCCACCGCGGGGGTGACCTCGGAGTCGGAGGCGAGTACCTCGGTGGCGTCGTCCGGTGCGCCGAGCGCGGCCGGGTCGGCGAGTCGTTCCAGCCGGGCATTCTTCACATGGACGCCGCCGGCGGTGCGGCGCAGCTCTCTGACGGCGACGTAGCGGTGTCCGGCAAGGTCGAAGGCGAGCCGGACGATGCCCCGGTCGGTGGTCGGCGCGAGCGCGTTCGCGACCGTACGTCGGTCGCCCCAGCGCGGCACCGATCCATACAGCGCGAACGTGATCGCGTCGATGACGGTGGACTTGCCCGAGCCGGTGGGACCGACGAGCGCGAAGTAGTCCGCCTCGCGGAAGTCCATCAGGGTCGGCTCCCGAAACGAGGCGAAGCCGTTCATCTCCAGCAGCACCGGCCTCATCGAGGTTCCTTCCCGCCGTCAGGCGTGCGCGGTGGTGACCTGGTCGTGGAGCCTGGCGAACAGTGCTTCGACCCGTTCGTCGACCAGGTTCCGGGTGACGCAGTATGCGTGGAACAGCTCAGCGGGGCTGCGCTCCACGCCGTCGGCCGGCGCGGACGACCCGGCGGTGTGCACGGGGGCGGCGAACTCCGGATCGATGCGCACCTCCAGCGCGTTCGGCAGCAGCCGCTGCACCTCCTGCCGCAGACCCGCACGCGCCGGTTCGCACAGCAATACCCTCAGGTAGTCGTCGCCTAGCGAGTCGGCGCGCCGGGTCAATTCCTCGACGGTGCCGCGTACAGTGCGCAGCCGCCGTCCGGACCCGATGGGTACCTCGGCGACGATACGGGCGGGCGCGCCGACCCCGGCCTCGACGACGAGGACCATCGAGGGGTCGTCCTGCTCGCCGAAGTCGAGGGTGATCGGGCTGCCGCAGTAGTGCACCGGACACGGCGCGGACAGCGACTGCCGGCGGTGCAGATGCCCGAGCGCGACGTAGTGCGCCTCGGGCGGGAAGGCGTCGGCCGGCACCCAGTACTCGAGGAACGACTGGGCGGACCGCTCGCCCCCGCCGAACTTTCCCCCGGCCACCATGAGGTGCGCCATCACCAGGTTGACCGCATCGTCGCGGAAACCGGCCGCGAGCGCGGCAAGCAGGTTCCGCACCAGTCGGCCGTAGCCGGTTGCGGCCTCCCTGGGCGTCGTGCTGACCAACTGGGCAGCACGTACCGCGTAGCGCTGGGACAGGAACGGCAGCAGGGCGACAGTGACCGGCTCTCTCGTCGAGCGCGCGGTGAACTTCACCACCCCGCCGTCGGCCGCGACGCGCACACTGCCGGCCAGGGTGATCCCCGCGCTCGCCATGAGCGGCCGGTAGGCGTCGAAGGTGGGGGCGTGGTCGTGGTTGCCGGCGATCGCGATGACCTCGGCACCAGTGCGTCGCAGCGTGAGCAGTGCCTGCACCAGCAACTGCTGGGCGTCCGCCGACGGGGCGGACGACTCGTACAGGTCACCGGCGACGAGCACTGCGTCAACCCGGTGGTCCCGTGTCACCTGGACGATCTCGCGCAGGACGGCCCGCTGCTCATCGAGTCGGCTGCGCCCTTTGAGCACCTTGCCGATGTGCCAGTCCGATGTGTGCAAAAACTTCATGTACTCGCCTCGTCGTCCCGGGGAGGTTGTCGACGGCGGCACGCTGTCGGATCAAAGGCCGGTACGTCCTCGATCGGCCGTGGTCGCCGCGCGAACGGGTCCGATCGCTCGCCACCGGCCTCCTGACCGGTCGGGCGCGAGGTCGTGGACCCTTGCCGCACTCGAAACCGTGTGCGCGGACAGCGAGAAGTCCGGCCTCACCTCGGCCGCATGACGCCGGCGCGGGCCAAAGGTGAATCATTCGGCCGTCTCCCGGCCCGGAAGTCCGGCCGGTTACCGCAGCGCTGTCACGCCGTTGCCGATGCGCTTGAGGAGTCCAGGTCGGTGAACGGCTCGTCCGCGCTGTCGTCGTAGACCTCGCTGCAGGCCTTCTCGTTCCCGTTGTCCGGCCAGACCTCGGAGGCAACGTCCCGGCGTTCGGGGTGGCAGTCGGTGCAAGTCAGGCCGACGGCGGCTGCCGGGGTCCAGCTCTCGAGCCGTGCCTGACCGCTTGGTGGGAGGGCATTCATGACGATCACCCAGCAATACTTCAACCGGTTCAGAAGGGGAACGTGGGGCTGTTGTCGTTGTGGGGGGCGCTGTTGTCCCGGTCGGGGACTCCCGGTGTGGGGGCTCCCGGCGTGTCGTTCGGCGCGGACGGGGCGGTGTCGAAGAGGGTGCCACCGGGCACGCCCACGCGCGGGATCTTGCTGACCGTCGCGTCGGCATAGCGCAGGGAAGGGCCGATCTCCAAGGCTTCCAGCTCGATGACGGTCCGCTTCTCGCCTTCCCTGGTCTCGTACGTCCGCTGGTGCAGCCGCCCCTGGACGATGACGCGGGTGCCGCGCGCCAGGGAATGGGCGACGTGCTCCGCCGTCTGCCGCCAGGCCGAGCAGCGCAGGAACAGCGTCTCGCCGTCCTTCCACTCGTTGCTCTGCCGGTCGAAGGTGCGGGGCGTGGAGGCGACGGTGAAGTGGGTGACTGCGTCGCCGGACGGGGTGTTGCGGATTTCGGGGTCGTCGGTCAGGTTGCCTACGACGGTGACGACGGTCTCGCCGACCATGAGAGGTACTCCTAACGCACGAACGGGCGGGGGAGGTCGGTTGTCCGGCGACAAAGCTGCCGCTTCGGGGTGTTTTCGGGCTCGCTGCCCGGCCCTCTTTCTTCTCGTTCGACAGGCCCCGCCGCGATGAGTCTCGAAGCATGGGCCGGAGCGTTCTTCAGCGGGATGCCGAGCCGGGGGATGGTGCAGGGGCGGCCGGCGGCGGCCCGGCACCAGGGGCAGGGCACGCGGAGGGCGTGGACCCGGAGGTCGTTCATCGAGCGGCGGACGAGGGCGGGGGGTGGCTGGGCCGGGTCAGCGGATGTCCGCTTGACGCGCTGTCCCGAGGCGATCGCGGTCACGATCGCGAGGAGTTCCGCGCGATAGCGGTGCGGGTCGTCCGGGTCGGTGTCCGGAAGTGGCAGCGGGTCGCGGGCGAGCCGCTCCTCCCGGATCGCGTGCACCTCGGCGCGGATGTCGGCGGCGTCGATGTGGGACTTTCTGCGGCCCAGCCGGGTCACGGCCTCCCGTGTATCGGCGACGTCCAGGTCGGCGAGCAAGAGGTGCCAGGCGTCCGTCGTGGTCTCCTCCATATGCATCGCCGGGCACATCGCCGCGACCAGGGCAGTGAGCCCCGCGGTCTCAGCCGGCGTCATCCGTTCCTCCCTTCCGCGGGGGAACGTCCCGGGTGACGCCGGCGCCCCGCTTTCCGCCTCGTCCGCCGGCTGCCGGTACAGGTACAGGACGGTCCCGCAGGCGCAGCGCAGCCGCCCGTCGTTCCCGAGACTCCAGCGGCCGCAGGTGAGGTGACCGGCTTGTGAGATCAGGAACCACAGGGTGGCGGCCGATTCCCTGTCGGAGCGCGCTGTGGCGGTGGTCATCACGTCTCGCCCCCTCCGAGGGCGAGCAGCCGGCGCAGGTCTATCTCGCCGGTGTCCCAAGCCCGGGCGACCCGTTCCGCTCCGCCGGGCACGGGCCGCAGGCTGAACGAACGCGGTTCGGGGGCCGGCGCCACCGCCAGTCCCGGGATCACCTCGCCGGTGTGCGGGTCGGCGACCGGACCGAAGCAGGCGAGCCGGCCGAAGAACTCCCGCTTCCAGGCGGGGCGCACCTGGACCAGGGTCTCCACCTCGCCGGGGTGGTTCGCGGCCACCCAGGCGGTGAAGGCGTTCTCGTCGGCGACCACGACCGTCGGCTGGGGGTCGATGAGCGTGAGAGTGGCGATCGGGGTGTCATCCGGCAGGGTCACCCGCATCGACTTGAGGGCGAGCTCGGCGCGAGCCGCGCGCAGCCCGTGGAGAACTGCGCGGCGCTCAGCCCGGTACTCGGCCTCCACCGCGTCGCGCAGCACCCTGAGCACGACGACCCGGGTGGCGCGGTCCCGGAGGTTCACGCGGCCTCACCCTTCTGCTCGGTCCCCTTTCCGGCCTCTTTCTTCGCCTCGGTGCCGCGGCGCACGATGAGCTCGCCCAGCGTGGTCGATCCCCCGGCGGGGTCCAGGACGGCGGCGGCGAGCAGGTTGTGCCGGCGCACCTCCTCGTAGAGGCCGCGGAGCTCCTCGTAGGTGGCGTGCGGGGCGGTGGCGGTCGTGAGGTAGTCGGACGCGCTCGGGGTGGGCTTGCCGGCGTTGAGCCACTCCAGGACGGCCTCGGCGAACGCCGCGTCCGGCTTGCGGATGACGAGCCCGGAGAGCGGCTTCGCCCGGGACTTGGAGATCACCAGGGTGTTGTCGTGGTCGAGGTCACCGACGATGTCGAACTCGTACTCGATGCCCTCCCGCTGCTCGGGCTTGAGCCCGACCTTGCGCGGAACCTTGCGCCCGCGCTCGTCTGCTTCCACGACGTACTCGGTCTTGGTACGCATGGTGGCGACGAGGTGGCCGGGGTAGGCGAGCAGGGCGTCGATCATCGCCCGCTCCAGGGGGCGGGCCTCCCGCCAGCCGGCGAAGGTGTTGCCTCCCGCGATGCGCTTCGCGGCGTTGTCGACCTGCTCCAGCATCCCGCCCGAGCCGGACCAGAAGTGCGAGAGCGAGTCGACGATCACGACGTCGTAGCCGTCGTGGGCGGCCACCGCGAGCGCCTCGACGAGCGCGGGTGGCTCGAACGTCGTGAGCGGGAGGGTGTCGAAGGCGAACTCGTCGGCGTACTTGGAGGCGCTGCCGTGCTCGGTGTCGATCAGGGCGATCCGGTCGCCGATCCCGGTGCCGAGGACGAGTGCGGTGTAGGTCTTGCCCGACCCGGTGGGCCCGGTGAGCGCGATGCGGGCCTTGGCCTGTTCCTTGGTGGCGGGGATGAAGGTGAAGCTGTTCACGCCGTTCTCCTCTGGCGCATCCGACGGCGGTTCGGGGTGGGCTTGGGGAGGGACGGGACACCGTCCTCACCCGGCAAGACGTACACCCGCAGGGCCGAGGGCTCCGTTCGAATGTCAGTTCGAAATTGCCTGGAGTCCCACGCTAGGCACGGAGAGAGGCGTAAATCAACAGTTTGCTCACAAAAAATTATTGACAACCCTTATGTCCGTATCGGGGCCCGGAATGAGCGCGTCTGCGCCAGTGCCGCGGCCGGATCGACCGAGGCGCGCACCCGGTAAGGATCGGACCCGATCGCCGACCGCCTCGACGAGGTCGGTCCTGCCCCGGCCGTCGGGACCGACGAAAACGGGGACGCCCGGGGCGAGCGGGACCTCGACCCGGGCGTACGGCGGAAGTCGGCGAGCGACAGGTGCCATACGCGCGTGTCATGCCGCGGCTCGACGACGCCGGCCTCCCTGCACGCAGGTGGTGGTTGCTTCTTGTTCTCGACGACGTGGCCACCGAACCGGTTGCGCGGCGATCATCTTCAGTGCGGGCCTTCCCGCCCGCCGGCGGGACCACCTTGCCGTGGCGGCACGAGGCCGAAGTGCTCCCACGCGGCGGGCATGGCGACCCGTCCGCGCGGGGTGCGGGCGAGCAGCCCCTCCCGTACGAGGAACGGCTCGGCCACCTCCGCGACGGTCTCCCGCTCCTCCCCCACCGCGACGGCGAGTGTGGACAGACCGACCGGTCCGCCGCCAAAAAGCTTGAGCAGCGCGCCGAGCACCGCGCGGTCCAGCCGGTCGAGGCCGCGGGCGTCGACCTCGTAGACCGCCAGGGCCGCCTCGGCGACCTCACGGGTGACCACGCCATCGGCCCTGACCTGGGCGTAGTCGCGGACGCGGCGCAGCAGGCGGTTGGCGATGCGGGGCGTGCCGCGCGACCGGCCGGCGACCTCCGCGGCGCCCTCGGACGTTGTCTCCACTTCCAGCAGCCGGGCCGAGCGGTGGACGACGCGCTCCAGCTCGGCCGGCTCGTAGAACTCCATGTGGCCGGTGAAGCCGAAGCGGTCGCGCAGCGGGGGCGGCAGCAGGCCCGCCCGTACGGTGGCGCCGACCAGGGTGAAGGGGGGCAGCTCGAGGGGGATGGCGGTGGCGCCGGGGCCCTTGCCGACGATGACGTCGACGCGGAAGTCCTCCATCGCCATGTAGAGCATCTCCTCGGCGGGCCGGGACATGCGGTGGATCTCGTCGAGGAAGAGGACCTCGCCCTCCTGCAGGGAGGACAGGATCGCCGTCAGGTCGCCCGCGTGCTGGATGGCCGGCCCCGAGGTGATGCGGAGGGGGGCTTCCATCTCGGCCGCGATGATCATGGAGAGGGTGGTCTTGCCGAGGCCGGGGGCGCCGGAGAGCAGCACGTGATCGGCGGTGGCCCCCCGCGCGCGGGCCGCGCGCAGCACCAGGTCGAGCTGCTCGCGGACCTTCTCCTGGCCGATGAACTCGTTCAGGTCCTTGGGGCGCAGGGCGGCCTCGACGGCCTGGTCCTCCCCGTCGGCGACAGATCCCACCAACCGCTCGATGAGGGCGGCGGTTTCGGCTTCGTCCCGGGTCATGCGGTCCACTCCTCTCAGTGGGCGCGGTGCAGTGTGCGCAGGGCGGCGCGCAGCAGCTGCGACACCTTCGGGGCGGCGCCGTCGGCCGCGGCGGCCTCGGCGGCAGGGGTGACGACGGCGACGGCCTCGTCGGCCTCGTGCGCGGAGTACCCGAGGCCGACCAGCGCCGCGCGCAGTTGTTCGCTCCAGGGCTCGGGAGCGGCGGCGCCGGCCGGGTGGCTGGTCGCGGCGGCCCCGGTCGGCTCGCCGAGCCGGCCGGCGAGCTCCAGGAGCAGCCGCTGGGTGCCCTTCCTGCCGATGCCGGGCACGGCGGTGAGCGCCTTTTCGTCACCTTGGGCGACCGCGCGCCGCAGCGCGTCCGGGGTGTGCACCGCCAGCATGGCCTGGGCCAGGCGCGGCCCGACGCCGCTGGCGGTCTGCAGCAGCTCGAAGGTCTGCCGCTCGTCGTCGTCCGCGAAGCCATAGAGGGTGAGCGAGTTCTCGCGCACGACCAGGGAGACGGCAAGTCTGGCCTGCCGGCCGATGCGGAGCCCGGACAGGGTGTTGGGCGTGCACTGGACCGCCATGCCGACGCCGCCGACCTCGACGACCGCACCGTCGGGGGCGAGCGCGGCAACCGTGCCGCTGACGAAGGTGATCATCGGATCGTGTCCTTCCGAAGTCGTGCGCGTGCGGGAGCGGGACGGGCGACGGCGTGCGCCTGCTGCAGGCGGTTCAACGCCGGGGCGCGCCAGATGTGGCAGATGGCGAGCGCCAGGGCGTCGGCCGGCTCGGGCGGGGCGTCGAGCCGCAGCAGCCGGGTGACCGTGGCGCCGACCTGGGCCTTGCCTGCACCTCCGCTGCCGATGACGGCGGCCTTCACCTCGCTGGAGGTGTGCCAGGTGACGGGCAGGCCGCGCCGGGCCGCGCACAGAATCGCGACCGCGCTCGCCTGCGCGGTGCCCATCACGGTGCGCACGTTGTACCGGCTGGACACCCGCTCCACGGCGACGGCTTCGGGTTGGTGCTCGTCCAGCCACCGCTCGATGCCGCGCTCGATGAGGAGGAGGCGGTGGCCGATCTCCGCGTCCGCCGGGGTGCGGAGGACGCCGGCGGCCGTCACTGTGAGCGGCCCTCCGGGCGTGCCGTCGACCACCCCGAGGCCGCAGCGGGTCAGCCCCGGGTCCACGCCGAGCACCCGCACGGCGCCCTCTCCGACGGGCGAAGTCTTCATGATCGAGCCACGCTTGTCATTGGGTCGTGTTGGCACTGGTCGGGTGGTGAGCCCACTCTGCGGATGCAGGGCGGACCCTCCGGGCGCATCGCGCGACGCAGACGGAGTCCGACTGCGAAGCTCGATGCGGACATGGGGAGATGTTCCGTGGGCTCCGGCCGGCAATGCGTGGATTTCCACAGATGTCCGGCTTATCCTGAAATTCATAGTAGCTCGAACAGGTGTGCGATGGAGGTGTGACGGTCACGCGGGACCGGAGACCGCTCGTCCGACCTGGCCGCCCGGTCACAAATCGCCGCCGCGGAGAGGGCACGGCCGCCGGGAGCCGTACGACGATCGCCCCTCGCCCGTCCTTCCGCCGCACCGAGTGCGGCCGGACCACCGCCAAGCGTCTCGGCCGGTGCCCCGAGTACCAGGCGTGGGCACCCTCGAGGAGTCCGGCGGCGCGCACCCGATGCGTACGACCGTGCCCGGCGTAGGGTCGGAGCATGTCCCCGTCCGAGAGCTCCGCCGCACCGGACGCGGCCCCGCCCTCGGCATCTCGGCCCGCCCCGAGGACGCCGTCGTCGCTGTCACCGTCCCGCGCGGACGACTTCATGACCTGCCCGCTGCGCTACCGGCTCCGGGTGATCGACAAGCTGCCGGAGCCACCGAGCGAGGCGGCGGCCCGGGGCGCCGTGGTGCATGCGGTGCTGGAGCGGCTCTTCGACGTGCCGGCCGGGCAGCGCACTCCGGACCGTGCCCGCGCGTTGCTGCGTCCGGAGTGGGAGCGGCTGCTGGGCAGGCGGCCCGAGCTGGCCGGCCTCTTCCCGGAGGACACGGACGGTGCGGCGCCGGCCGCTTGGCCGGCCGAGGCGGAACAACTGCTCGACCAGTACTTCCGGATGGAGGACCCGAACCGGTTGGAGCCCGCCGGGCGCGAGCTGTACGTGGAGACGGTGCTGGAGTCGGGTCTCAAGCTGCGCGGGATCATCGACCGGGTGGACGTCGCCCCGACCGGCGAGGTCCGCGTGGTGGACTACAAGACCGGCAAGGCGCCCCCGCCGGACTTCGAGCACCGGGCCATGTTCCAGATGAAGTTCTACGCCCTGGTGCTGTGGAGGCGGCGCGGGGTGGTCCCGCGCCGCCTCCAACTGGTCTATCTGGGCAGCGGCGACGTGGTGACGTACGACCCGGACGAGGCGGACCTGCGGGCGGTGGAGCGGAAGCTGCGGGCGCTGTGGGCGGCGATCCAGCGGGCGGTGGCGACGGGCGAGTGGCAACCCAGCCCGAGCCGATTCTGTGACTGGTGCGGCTATCAGGCTTCCTGCCCCGCGTTCGGCGGCACCCCGCCGCCCTACCCCTTGGCCGTCGCCACCGTCCCGGCCATGGGGGACGACGAGCACCCGGCAGCGCCCGCCGAGGCCGAACCGCCCACCCGGGAGCGGCTCGCCGGAGGAGGGGCAGAGAAGGACCGTCGGCCCGAGCACAGCGGCCCGGCCTGACGCCCGCCAAGACCTGCTGGGGGTGCCGGACCGGCACCGGCGGCGGAGTACGCCGCCCATCCTCCTGTCGGCTGCCTTCCCGTGGGGTTCCGACGGGAGTCTCGTTGGGCGACGTAGGCGAATCGCGGGACGCGCCGATCCAATTACCGCAAATATGACTATAAGACATGTGTTATAGGTTCATGCACTCACATACGCGGCGCGCCTTGCTCGGCGCCTCGATCACGGCCATCGGCTCGGGAGTCCTGGCCGCCTGTTCCGGACCCGGCTCGAACTCCGGGCCCGGCCCTCATCCCGCGTCCGGTTCACCCTCCGAAACCGGCACCCGCTCAGCGGCCGGGGGCCCCGGCCACCGCGACGGCCACCGCGACAGTGGTTTCGTTCCCAAGGGACCCAAGGGATACGTGAACCCGTCCGATCCCGAGGTCATCGCTGCCGAGAGGGAACGCGGGTCCGGCCCCCTGCGCACGTTCACGTTGACTGCCACCGAGACGTCCTTCGACCTGGGCGGGCGGACGGTCAGGTCATGGTCGTACGGTGACACGCTGCCCGGCAAGGAGATCCGGGTCACCGCGGGTGACATTCTCAACCTCACGCTCGTCAACCACCTGTCCGTGACGACGACGCTGCACTCGCACGGTGTCCGTCTGCGCTGCGACATGGACGGCGTCCCGGGCCTGACCCAGCCCTCCATCAGGCCCGGCGCGGACTTCACCTACCGCTTCGCCGTGTCGCATCCGGGCACGTACTGGCTGCATTCACACTCGGGAATGCAGCTCGACCGCGGCATGTACGCCCCTCTGATCGTCGAGGACCCCAAGGAGCCATTGTCCTACGACAAGGAATGGGTCGTCGTCCTGGACGACTGGGTGGACGGCGTGGACGGCTCCACTCCGGAGGGCGTGCTCGCGCAGTTGCACAACGGCAAAAGTGTCCAGATGGACATGGGTGAGAGCACTGCACATGACGGTTCCGGCCACGGCAACTCCGCCGGCACGCATGACTCGGCCCCCGGTAAGCCCGTCGGTCCCTCCCGCGTTCTGCGGAAGGGGCACAGCGACATGCTGCGCAGCGCGGGCGGTCATGTCGACCACCCGTACTATCTGGTCAACGGCCGCCTTCCCAAAGCCCCTTCGGTTTTCCGGGCCCGTCCCGGGGACCGGATCCGGTTGCGGATCATCAACGCCGGGAGCGACACGGCTTTCCGGGTGGCGCTCGGCGGCCACGAGATGACCGTGACGCACACGGACGGCTACCCGGTCGAGCACAAGCGGACGGACACACTGCTGCTGGGCATGGCCGAACGCTACGACGTGCTCATCACCGCCAAGGACGGGGTGTTCCCGCTGGTCGCGCTCGCCGAAGGCAAGAACGCGAGGGCCCTGGCAGTCCTGCGCACCAGCAGTGGAAGCCTCCCTGACGGCTCCGCACATCCGGAAGAGCTCGATGGCCGGTTCGTACCGGCCAGACTGTTCGTGCCGGCCGAATCCGTGGCCCTCTGCGACCGCCCCCCGGACCGCGAGCTGCGCTTCAAAATGACCGGCAACATGAGGAAATTCAACTGGAGCTTCGACCATCAGCCCTACTCCGTCGAACAACGCCACCCTGTCCGAGAGGGAGAACGGGTCCGCCTGACCCTCATCAACACCACCGATATGTGGCACCCCATGCATCTGCACGGCCACACCTTCGCCCTCACCGGCATGAATGCGGCCGGGGCCCGCAAGGACACCTCCCTGGTACTGCCGCATCACAGACTTGTCGTCGACTTCAACGCCGACAACCCTGGCCTGTGGATGCTCCACTGCCACAACCAATACCACTCCGAATCCGGAATGATGACCAACCTCGGCTACCAGAAATGACGACGGCGTCGACTTCTCCGGCGGCTGCGGGTACTCGAGACTGCGGAGACCCTCCTGTGGCGGAACGTCCGCAGTACGGCTACGCGCCTGAAGCGTGCTGCAGAAAGTCGGTATCAGGGCATCTCTCCTGCATGGGCGGGGTGTTGAGAGCCGAGCGGGTGTGGATGGAGACGTTCACCGGCTTGCGGGGCGATCAGTTCGGTCGGCTGCTCGAAGCGGTCCGGGAACGCGGCGGCGACGGCTGCGGGTGGGGCCGCTCCGGCGGCTTCCTCCGGCCGAGCGGGGGCTGCCGGTGGCCGTGCACTACCGCGCGGACCTCACCATGCGGCAGCTCGCCCCGCTGTCCGGCGTCTCGCCCGTGACCGTGTGCCGGGTGATCCAGCGGCTCGGTCCGCCGCCTGGCGCTCGAGCCGGCCCGTGCCCCGCAGGAAGCGGCCGAGCCGTTGTGGATCGTGGACGCCGACCCCGCCCGGTGGTGGCGACGCCGGTCCGGCGCCCGGCGCCACCGCGGACGCCGAAACCCGGCGGGACTCCGGTCCGGCCGGCCACTGCCAGGGCGTAACGGTGCTCGGCCACGGCGCCTACATCAACACCGGCCTCGTCGTGCCGCATCGCAAACGCCCCGAACGGCCACTGCGCGAGGACGAGGAAGAAGACAACGCGCAGCACCGCAAGGTCCGCGCCCGCGTCGAGCACCTCGTCTCCCGCATGAAGAACCGACGGGCACCGGCCCGCCGCTTCGGCTGACGCGAGCACATGAGCGACCTCCTCCAAGCTGTCACGGGCTCGCTCTCCCCTCAACAGGCCGCGGACCTGATCCGGACACGGCAGATGTGAACATCGACCCTGGCCGAAGCCCACGATGTCTCAGCGCCTACCGTGCACGAACTCGTCAAGCGCAGAACCTCGCGTTTCTTCTCAGCCCGACGACAACGAAGCCGTGTAGCGGAAGGACGTCAGCTGCTCGTGGTCAAGTCGGCGCAGCAGGCCACGACACGGGCGAGATCGCCCTCTTCGGCCAGCAGTCGGCGTTGCGTACGCGCCCCGCTGCCCTGTTCCAGGAGGCGGGCGATGCCCTCGCGGACGAGATCGTCGTCGCCGTGGTCCACCAGCGCCTCGCGAACGTGCTGGTACAGGGCCTGCACCGCTCTGGCGGCGGAGGTCTCGCGCATGGTCTCGGGGTGCAGAAGAGGACCGTCGAGACCCGAGCGTCCCGCTCGCCACGAAGCGAGGCGCAGCAGACCCGTCCCGATCCTGTCCGGCGGTACTCCGTCCTGCCAGGCCCGGGCGGACGTCTCCACCAGGGCACGCGCGAGCGCGGCCAGCAGCACAGGCACAGACGCGTCCAGGCAGACGTCCGCCACACGGATCTCCACGGTGGGATAAGAGGCGGAGAGCCGGGCATCGAAGTAGACCATGCCCTCGTCACGGAGAACCCCCGTGCCGACCATGGCGGTAACCTGCTCGTGGTAGCGGTCGGCGGACCCGAAGATCTCGACCGGACCGGCGGACGGCCAGCGGTTCCACACCCGGCTGCGATAGCTGCCGTAGCCGGTGTCCTGCCCCTGCCAGAAAGGCGAGTTCGCGCTCATCGCCGTCAGAACCGCCAGCCACGGGCGTATGCGGTCCAGGACAGCCACACCCTCCTCGTCGGAGTCCACCGACACGTGCACATGACAGCCACAGGTCAACTGCTCCTGAGCCGTCACCCCGAACTGCTCACCCAGCCACCGGTAACGGGTACCGGTGCTCAACGACGGCTCGACAGCCAACGGCGAAGTCGCCACGGCCACCACCCTCGCACCGGCGGTATCCGCATAACGCGCCGCCTCCCCGCGACAGCGGGTGATCTCCTCCTGGAGCCGGCCCATCTCCGTCACCGGCTCGGTCGCGAACTCCATCTGCTCCTGTTGAAGCTCCCCCTCGAACTGGTGGTCCTTCGCCCCGTCCCCGCCGTGCTGCCAGGTCCGGCGGTCGGCAGCCGCGAGCGCCGCGCCGGAGACCGCGACCGGCTCACCACTGTTCGGGTCCACCAGCAGCAGTTCCTCTTCCACACCCACACTTCGCATGCCGTCGCCCCTTGTCTCCTGCTCACATTCTCCGGTCCCGCCCGGATCGTGGCAGGCAGATGCCCCCGCGACGACGCGCCATGCCTGGAGGAGCCGCCGGGCCCGCTGCCGACGGCAGTGGGGCCTCGATGCGTCCGCCGACGGCCCGGGCTCCGAGGCAGGCTGCTGAACGGTTGCCGAGTCGGGGACATTACCGCCTGGGGCAGCCGGAAGACACCGCCACTCCGAAGACACAAGCCGAAGGGAGCTTCTCCCTGGGTCGCTATCCGCTCGTACGCAGCCCTCTCCGGCGTTTCTTCGCCCTCGGGGGAGTACTGCGCGCTGCGCTCGACGGTTTCGGCGTCCGAGGAAACGTGGAGAACGACGGCGTCCGGTCGTCATCGACATCGACATCGACATCGACAAATATCACCAGCTTCCCGTCCGTCGGGAAGTCGATGTCCAGCACGTCTGCGGAGCAGCGCCGCGCGGGCGAAGGTCACCGCGTGCGGCTCGAGGGCGGGCCACTCCGCGTCGGCGGGCAGGTGGGGCGGGCCGCCGGCACGGGCGGCCGGGCGAGCGCCTTCTGTCTGCGGCGACGTAGCCGTCGAGGATCTCGCCGACGGCCTCACGCAGCCGCTGAGCGATCTCATCGGCGGACTCGGGGCTGCCCACGATCTGACGGCCAATGGTGTGAGAACCCGGGCGCCGCTCACCCAGGGCTGCCGAAATGGTCTCCCACGTCAGAGCTGGGGTCACCTCTTCCGGCACGTTGGGCATGTAGGTGCCACGATGCCGCCGGCCCTGTTGAGCCCGGTCGGACGGCGGACAGCCCGGGAATGCCGCCGTCGGCAGCCCACCATGCCGGTGCGGCGGGCACCGGCCTGACGCCGGTGCCCGCCGCCGGTTTTCCACCGGTTCAGCTGTAAGGGATCACCAGCACGGACTTGTCCGTGCCCGTCTGGAGCTTCGAGGTGCCGTTGCCGATGGCACTCCACACCTCGAGGCGTACGGTGCCGCCGTCCAGATTGCGCGGTGTACCCGTGGATGCCTTGAGACCGCGTGCCTGCGTGTACTCCTCCCATCCGGTGACCGGGTCGGTCGCGAAGTAGTGGTACGTCTCGGTCCGGTCGAAGGTGCCGTCGCCGGTGAAGTCGTAGCTGATCCGGGCCTGCTGGCCGAGTCCGACCGTGCTGCCTGCGTCCACCTGGAGCCGGAAGGCGGTCTGGGCGCCCGGGGCGAGGGTGCCGTTGACGCCGCGGACCTCGTAGGCGAGGGGCTGGTACGGGGTGCCGTCGTGGTTGGCGCCGCCGCCGGAGGCGATGGTGTCGCTGCCCGCGGTGCCGCCGGTCGCCGTGGTCAGGGCGCCACCGCTGCGCAGCTGGAAGGTGTTGCCGGTCGGCGGTTCCGGGTCGGGGTCGGGGTCCTCCGATCCGGTCCCGGTGCCGCTCGCGGTGGAACGGGCCGGCACGGAGAGGGTCTTGCCGTCGGAGAAGGTGACGGTGCGGGCCGTCGATCCGTGGTTGTGGGCCGCGTAGGTCCGGGTCGTTCCCTTGGTGAAGACGGCTGAGGTGGGGATGTCACCGGTCACGGTGGCGTCCGGGGCGCCGAGGGTGTCGAGGGTGTTGATCCAGTGGTAGGTGTGCGCCTTCGACTCCCCCTGCTCCGGGGTGTAGCCGGCGTGGCCCGCGTCCCATTTCGCCTTGGCCGCACCCGGGTCGGCGAAGGACTGGAACTCCCAGAGGATGTCGCGCCATTCGACGGCCGGGCCGCCGTTCTCCCGTTCCATCTCGGCGATGTTGCGTCGGATCGCGGCCTTCTCACCGCCGAGGTGGAGCGATCCGCCGGTCACGGGCAGGACGTTGATGCCGTGGATCTCCTCGGGGTTGGCGGTCCACCAGGTGGCGTAGGCGGCGCCACTGCCCCACACCATGCCGGCCGTGTCGTGGCCGAAGGAGGACGGGAAGACCTGCTCGTCGGCGTCGAACCAGTACTGGGCGATCGACTCCGACTCGGTGGTCAGCAGAAAGGTGCCGAGGTCGCGCAGCGAGGTGTCACCGGTCGCGGAGCCCCACAGGACGAGGGCCGCACTGAGGTTGGTGGACTCGGAGGAGGACTCCTGGTTGTTGCCGGCGGCGAAACCCTGATGGCCGGAGGCCCAGCTGTGGCCCGCGTAGACGTCGAAGCCGCGCAGGAAGGGGAAGGCGGTGTCGGTGCGGCTGGGGTTGGCGGCGTCCCGTACGAGGGTCTTGACCATGCCGCCCCAGGCGGAGTCGGCGGCCCATCCCTGGTCGTACTGGGCGACGATCGCCGCCGCGTAGACGTAGTAGCTGTAGTGGAAGTGGTGGTCGTTGAGCTCGGTGTCGCTGCCGTAGGAGGCGGGGTAGCCGGTGAGCGTCTTCCAGTCCTTGTCGTAGCTGAACTCGTTCGCGCCTCCCGCCGTGAACCAGTCCTGGAGCTTGCCCTTCATCAGGCCGAGAAGCCTGTCGCGGATGCCGGTCTCGCCGATCTGGTCGGCCATCGGGACGAGCTGGGCGAGGCGGCCGAGGGCCTTGCCGGTCCAGTAGGTGTCGGAGGCTCCGGAGAAGGGGTCGGCGGCGTTCACGACCTCGTTCAGGTAACCGCGCAGTCGGGCGGTGTCCACGCCGTTCGACTTGGGCAGCGCGGGCAGCACCGCGGACGCCTTCTGGCTCGTGGTGAAGGAGGCCGACTCGCGGACCTTCATGGTGCCGCGCGGTGAGACGTAGGTGTAGGAGGTGAGGGGGTCCGTGGTGTTCAGCCACTGGTGGCGGTAGAGCGCCTGGAGCGTGCCGCGCTCGGTGCCTTCCTTCGCCTCGGTGGTGAGCGTGTAGGTGGCCTTGACGGTGCCACCGGTGTAGCTCCAGGTGGCCTTGGAGTCGGTGACGAAGCTGTAGGCGTACTTCTTGAAGGTCGCCAGGGCGTCGGTGGACGGCAGCACGGCGACGGAGAAGTAGTCCTTGGAGCCGAGGCCCGCGGTGACGGTGGAGCCGGCGATGTTCCAGTCGCTGCCGGTCGGCGCGAAGAGAGCGTAGTGATGCCCGGCGACGGTGATGCCGAGGACGTTGCCCTGGTCGGTGAAGACGGTGGGCGCGCCGGCGGTGGTGATCTGGGCGTTGCCGCCGGAGCCCTTGGCGTACACGAACGGGGAGCCGTGTCCGATGGTGGTGCGCAGGGTGCGGGCGCCGTCGGACCACTGGGGGGTGACCGTCCAGTCGGACCAGTCGTCGGCCTTGGTGTCGGGCGAGTTGAGGCCGGTGAGCCCGATGGTGAGGTCGCGCTTGTGGGCGTACTCGTACTGGCGGCCGTCACCGACGATCGCGGGGGTCGTCGGGTAGCCGACGTCGAGTCCGCCGGCGGTGGCCTGGTAGGTGAGGGGGTGTCCGTACATGGGGGTCGAGTACGGGTTGTCGCCGTAGCGCTGGAAGGCGAGGGAGGACCACCAGTCGTTGGTGGGCACGGGCCGGTTCCGGGCGGCGGCGGTCAGCTTGGGCGTGACCGGCGTTCCTGTGTTGGTGGTGGGGCCCGACGTACCGGGGGGCCGGGTGTCGGAGTAGCTGCCGGAGCCTACGGGGACGGTGGCGGCGGCCGCCGGGGCGGCGGCTGGGCCCAGGCCGACGACGGCGAGGGCTGAGGCCAGAAGCAGTACTGCTGCCGGCCTGGTGCGGGGGGATGGCATGCGGCACCTCAAGTCATCACAGGAGGGGGGTCTGAGAGCGCTCTCAGATGGCCGGAACGTAAAGCCCCTGTAATGCACGTGTCAATACATTGAACACAGTGGGCAGTGGACACCGAGCCCAAATCCGTTATGCCTTCGCGTCTTGACGGTGCGAGTGCGCGGTGGTGCGGCGGCGCGGCCAAAAGGTGGCGCACGAGGGCGCGGCCGGTCCGTTGCAGCAGGTCGGCCGCCGGCCGGCCGCCCCTGCCTCGCGAACCCGGTTCGTGCGGATCATCACCGGGCTCGGCAACGGCAAGCCGTTGACGGCCCGTTAGCATGGCGAACCGCCGGACGCCGTACGGGAGGTGACGGGGTCGGACACGGCATTCGCCGTCAGTGTCTCCTCCAGCGGCCCAAGGCGCCGTCGACTGCTTCACGAACCGACCTGTGATCGCAGTCCGACCACGCTCCGGCCGAGGGCGTCCTTTCCCCGTGCAAACCCAAGCGAGGTGGCGCTGCACCTGTTCCCGTGGCTGTGGACCTCGACACCTGCGGGCCCCCGCCGACGCCCGCGCGGCTTCGTGCTCCGCACCCGGCACTCTCACTGCGCAGGCGCGAGCCTCCCCGGGGCCGGCCCACCCCGGCCCTTTGGCCGCTCTCGCTCGTCGCCCCCGCCACCCTCTTCGTCACCGGCCAAGCCGGTCAACGTCAACGACGTCCCCGAGACCACCATCACCGCACTCCCCCGGTCGGCGCCGTCCTCGTCGGGCGCTGCCGGCCGGCCCGGGCTTTGCGGGCGAACGGCACGCTGTGAGCCGCGAGTTTCGGTGTGCGGGCTCATGGCTTCCAGCCGCGCGGGCGCGGGACGTGGTGGCGGGTGATCGTGGTGTCGGTGGTGCGGCAGAATCAGGCCACGGTGCGCAGGACGGCGTTGGAGAGGGTTCTCCGGGACAGGTCGTGTTCTCCCATGCGAACGACTGTGGCGATGCCGGAACTTGTCCACTCTGCCAGGCAGGACAGCGGGGGGGCGCGGGCCATCTGGGCCGGGGTGGTGGTTTTCCGGTGCCTGCTCCGGATTGCAGAGCCAGGCGCCTGCCGGCGTGGAAGGCGTCGCCGCGGCCTGCTGTTCGTCGGCGGGGTTCAGCACGACGTGGCTCGGGTGGGTGAGGGTGCGTCCGAGGGCGGCCCGGAGAGGGGGAGGGGTGATGCCGGCGAGCAGGTGCCGCACTGCCCGGTCGAGGCGGTCGGCCCCCTCGCCCTCTCGCCGGCACACCGGGCCGGGGCCCGCCCGGTGAACAGATCCCTGTACGAACAGACGCAGCGGCCGTCCCGTGCGCTCGGCAGTGGCCGTCAGAGCGGCGTGCGCGACGGGGTGGAAGAAGCCATCGAGCAGGATCTGACCCCTGCGGGTGACCGCGCCGGGGACCGGATCCACGAACGTCCCGCATCTCGGCCCGCCGGGGCCCGGGGCCGCCGGCGCCGGTGCTGCCGCCGACGCTGGCGCGGCGTGCCAGCGGAATGACAGCGGAAGACATGCCGAACGGTGAGCGGGGACCGCTGGACTGGTCCTGTAACCGCCTGCGGCCACCACCGGACACGGTGGTCCGCCCCGACTCCTGGGGAGACACCATGAACAAGGACCTGAGCACCCTCGCCGACGAGATCCTCGAGCTCGAGGCCGAGACCTTCGAGATCTCCGACTACTCGGACGCCAGCGAGGTCGTGCTGGCCGGCTGCACCAGCACCAGCTCCACCTCGACCTCCAGCTCCACCTGCAGCACCACCTCCTGCTCCGCCTGACCCAGCGTCCGGCGCGGCAACGCCCGGTCGGCGCCCGCCTCCTTCACGGAGGAGGGCGCCGACCGGGCGCTCGGCATGCCCGGGACCGGTCGCGACGACGCCCGACGAAGCGTGTCCCGGCCGCGGGCCGGAGAACCGGCCGGGGTGAAAGTGAACACCGTGAAAAGGTTTGGAGAATCCGGTGGATCGAGCGCGCTCGCCTCCCTGACCGTACCGCCGGTAAGTCCACGACCCGCCACCCAAAGACAAGCCATTTACCAGTAAATATGCTCTGCCGGAACATATTTGACGAAGCGTCAGTGACTGAAAGTTGCCTCTCAGGCATTTCACAACCCCCCCTTGACCCACGTTCTACGCCAGTAGACACTCACCACTGCCGCAAGACCGAAGGCATACGTGCACTACGACTTCACAATCTGCGCCGTACTGCCCGTGTCGGCGAAAAAGCAGGTGTCCCGAATGAGCCACCGCTCGGACAGGGCCCGCTTCGACGGCATGGCACTGCCACCCCGGAGGGGGTAGCGATCCGGATCCGCAGAAGTGCGAGGGTTCAACGGGGGGACCAGGTGCGTTTTCAGTTGCTCGGCCCGCTCAGCATCACCGACGGGCGTGAGGTGGTCGTCCTTCCACCGGCCAAGCCGACGTCGCTGCTGGCTGCGCTGCTGGTCCGGCCCGGCGAAGTGGTCCCCACGGAGCGGCTGCGCCAGGCCGTCTGGGGGGAGAGGCAGCCGGCGACGGCGAAGGCGGCCCTGCAGAGCTGCGTCCTGCGGCTGCGCCGTCTCTTCGCCAAGTACGACATCGAGGAGCAGGCGGTGGTCGCGGTCGCCGGGGGGTACCGCCTTCCGGCCGACGGTGACACCCTGGACCTGCTGCACTTCCGCCGTCTGGTGTCGGAGGCAGCCGGTGCCGGAGAGTCCGAACTCCCCTTGCTGCGCACGGCACTCGGCCTGTGGCGGGGACCGCTTCTGGCCAACGTCCCCTCCGACCTCCTGCACCGCGACGAGGTGCCGCGGCTGGTCGAGGAACGCTTGCGCGTCCTGGAACGCCTCTGTGAAATACAACTGGCCCGCGGACGGTGTCGCGAGGTCCTGGTGGACCTGTGGGAGGCCACCCGGACCCACCCCCAGCACGAAGGGCTCTCCGCCCAGCTGATGCGGGCGCTCTACGGTGCGGAACGGCAGAACGAGGCGCTCGCCGAGTACCGGAGGATCAGGACGCACCTGCGGGACGAACTCGGCGTCGACCCGGGCGCGGCACTGCAGAACCTGGAACTGGCCATTCTGCGCGGCGAGGAACTCTCCGGCGCGGGCCTCGCCCCAGCGGAGCGCGGTGGGCACGGCGCCGCGGCCGGAGCGGTCCCGTCCGGCAACGACCACCCGTCCCCGGGGCCGGACCCCTCGCCGCGACCCCGGCTGCCCCGTGTCCCCGGCTTCACCGGACGCTCCCGTGAGACCGCCGACCTCGTGGACCACCTGAACGGCGGTGGCCGGGGCGACGGGCGGACCGACGCCGCCCCGGTGATCGCGGTCATCTCCGGAGGGCCCGGCATGGGCAAGACCGCGCTGGCGCTGCACGCCGCGCGGCTGGTGGCCGACCGCTACCCGGCGGGCGGCGTGCTGCTGCCGCTGGCCCGGCCCGACGGCACGCCGCGGCCCGCCGGCGAGGCGGCGGCCGAACTGCGCGCCGCGCTCCCCGCCGGCGCCCCCCGCGGGTCGTGCCTGGTGGTGCTCGACGACGTCGTGCACCCGGACCAGGTGAGGGGCCTGCTCGACGTGCCCGGCTGCGGTGCCCTCGTCGTCACCAGCCGCATGCGGCTGGCCGCCCTGGTCGCCACGCACGGCCCGGCGGTACTGCAACTGGGCGCGCTGACACCGCAGGAGTCGATGGCCCTGCTCACCGCCGTCCTGGGGCGGGAGCGGGTCGCGGCGGAGGCCGCTCACGCGCGTACCCTCACGGACCTGTGCGGGCATGTTCCGCTCGCGCTGCGGATCGCCGCCGCCCGGCTGCTGACCCGGCCCAAGCTGCGCCTGGCGGACTACGCCGCGTGGCTGTGCCGGGATCTGCCGGCCCGGCTGGCGCTGCCCGACGACCCCCGGATGTCGGTGCCCCTGACACTCGACGAAGCCCTGGACCGGCTGCCCGGACCGCTGGCCGACGCACACCTGCGGCTGGCCCGGCTCAACGGGCAGCTCACCGCACCGGACGCGGCCACCGCGCTCCGCGTGCCCGAGACCCACGCCGAGGAGCTGCTCGAACGGCTCCTCGACACCGGACTCCTCGACGAGGAACAGCCCGGAACCCTGCGCATGAACAGCCTGTTCCGGGTGCACGCGCTGCACCGGGCGGCCCCGCCGGACGACCTCCCTCAAGCCGTCGTCGCTCCGGCCCGGCTCGCGCTGCCGTCCGGAGCCACCTGACGGCGCCGGCACCACCACGACGGGGACGCGGCCGGCCCGGCCGTCCCACGCCCCGACACCCCGCTCCCACCCACTCCTTCAGATCCCCCGCGGCCCACAGGCCCCGACCCGGAGGTGCGACCCCCGCATGCCCACGACGCCCTACGAGGAGACCGCGGACACCCGGCCCAGGGTGCGCCGCGACGTGCTGTTCACCGAGACGCCCACCGGCGTGATCTTCCACAACGCCGACGGCGGCTTCCAGCTCAGCTCCCCGTCCGCCTACCGGTTCGCCACTCTCCTCGTCCCGCACCTGGACGGGAGCCGGACCGTGGCGGAGATCTGCGCGGGTTTCCCCGACCCGCAGAAGGCGATGGTCGGCGGCCTGGTCAAGGCGCTCTACGCCCGCGGCTTCGCCCGGCCCGTGCCGGACGCCGGGCACGGACCCGGCACGTCCCCGGACGCGGCGGTCACCGCACACTTCGCGCCGCAGATCGCCTACATCGACCACTACGCCGACGACGCCGGGGACAGGTTCGCCGCGTTCCGCGGCACCCGCGTCGCGGTGCTCGGTGACGGCCCGGTCGCGCGCTGGTGCGCGCTGTCCCTGATCCGCAACGGCTGCGCGCACGTCGCCGTGGAGGCCGCCCTGGCCGAAGGCCCCGCCACCGCCGCGGAGTTCGGCCGGCTCCGGGAGGAGGCGGCGGAGCTCACCGCCCAGGGGGCCCCGGCCGAGGTGGCGGTGCTGCCCGCGGCCGGCCCGGCCGGCTGGGACGCGTACGAGGGGTTTGACGTGGTGGTCGCCGCCGCGGGTCGCGACGCGTTCCGGACCGCGGTCGCCCTGCTCGGCCAGGGCGTGCCCGAGGGCCGCGCGTTGCTGCCCGCCTGGACGTTCGGCGGCCGGGCGGTGGTCGGACCGGTCAGCGCCCCGGACACGGAAGGCTGTCTCGCCTGCGCGGCGCTGCGGCTCGGCGCGACCGGGGACCCGGCGGTGGCGGCCGGCCTGTGGAGCGGGCTGGCCCTGGGAACCACTCCGGCTCCCGGGCCGCGCGGCCCCCTGGCGGCGATGCTCGGCAACCTGCTCGGCTACGAGGTGTTCCGGCTGGTCACCCAAGCCCTGCCGGCCGAGACCCGGGGCCAGGTGCTGCTCCAGGACATGGCCTCCTTCGACGTCCTCGCGGAGCGGCTGCTGCCCCACCCGCGCTGCCCGTACTGCCGGACCCGCCCCGCCGCGCCCGAGCCTGTCGACCTGGCTTCGGCCCCCGCGCGGCCCGCCTTCGAGCCGGTCGTCGCCGCCGCACCGGACGACGGCGCGACCGAGGGCCCGCTGGCCGAGCTGGACCGCCGGTCGCTCGCGATCCGGCCGTCCGTCGGGGTCTTCACCCGGTACGCGGACGAGCCGGTCACCCAGACCCCGCTGAAGGTCGGCGCGGTGGAGGTCGGCCTGGGCGCGGCCGGGACCCGGACCGTCGTCGCGTTCGACGTCCAGCACACCGCAGGCGCCCGTCTGCGGGCTCTCGACGCCGCGGCCGGGGTCTACGCGGAGCACGTGGTCCCCGCCCCCGCCTTCCCCACGCCGGGCGGCGCGTCCCTCGCGGACGGCGCGGAGGCCGCGCGGGTGCGGCCGGAGGCGCTCTCCACGGCGACCGGCGCCGGGGGTGATCCGGTCGCCGCCTGGCTCCCGGCCACGTCCCTGCTGACCAAGGAACAGATCCTGGTACCGGCCGGTGCCGTGCGGCCGTTCGGACCGGACAACCAGGACCGCCGGTTCGAACCGACGCGCGCCGGGGCCGGCGCGGGCGACGGGCTGCCCGCCGCCACGGCGGCCGGACTGCTGTCGGTGCTCGCCCACGACGCGCTGCAGCGGGCCGTGCGCGGCACCGGACGGACCGCGGCCCTCTCCCCGGCGCTGCTGGCCGACGACCCCGAGGGAACCTTCCTGCTGCGTTCCGCCGGACATCTGGGCCTGGAGACCGAACTCCTCGACCTCGGGGAGGCGGACCGCACCGGGGTGTCCGTGGTGCTGGCCCGCACCCGTCCCGCGGAGCCGGGCGAGCCGGTGCGGTGGGCCGTCGGCGCCGCCCTGGACCGGGCGGCGGCGGCCGGCGACGCCCTCCGCGACCTGATCGGTACGGTGCAGCTCACCGCCGAGGGGGTGCTGGGCACGCCCGATCCGGGCGATCCGCTGCTGGCCGATCTGGATGCGGCCCTGATCCCGGTCACGGCCGACGGGGCCGGGGAGGAGCCGGCCACCGACCGGCCGCCGGTGACGTGGGCGGACGTCCTGGAGCGGCTGGCCTCGGCCGGACGGGACGCCCTCGTCGTGCCCACGCATGCGGCCGACCTGCCCGCCACCGGGATCCACACCGTCCGCGTTCTGCTCACCGGGGCGGCCGGCGATGACCGCTGACCTGACCGAGGCCGCCGCCCAGCCGCGTGAGGACGCGTGCCGCCGCTTCGCCGAGGGCCTCCGCCGGGCCCTGCGCGACCTGCCCGCTGTACCCGGACGGCCGGTCCCCGGCATCGGGGTCGGCGCGCTCGGCGTGCGGGACGCCTTCGCCGGCACCGGGGACGTCCCGGACGACGTCCTGCCCGTGCACCTGTACGGCCGGCAGGCGGTGATCGGCCCCTGGCCCACCGAGGGGCGGGCGGGTTGCGCCGTGTGCCTGCGGCGCCGCTGGCAGGGGGTGCGCTCGGTCGGTCTGCGGGAGGGCCTGGAACTGCGCGGCGGCACCCGGGAGGCAGGCTCCTGGCCCTATCCGGTGCCGTTCGCCGTGCAGGCGGTCGCCACACTGATCGCCCGGCTCGCCGCGGCCGGCCCTGACCGGGACGCGCCGTTCCCCGACGTCTGGCTGATGGACCTCGAGGACCTGACGGTCCGCCACCACCCCTTGGTGCCCGAGCCGGACTGCCCCCGCTGCGGCACCCCCGAGCCGGTGACGGCCGAGTCGGCGGCCCTGAGTTTGCGGCCCGCGCCGAAGTACCGGCCGGGCGTCGGCCGGGTCCGCCCGCTGGACGACTACGGCCTGCGGGTGGACGCGTTCGCCAACCCGCACTGGGGGGCGATCGGCCCGTCGGTGGTGTGCGACGTCACCTCTCCGACCACCTCGGCCACGGTGGGCTGCTTCTCCAGTCGCTCCGGCGACTACCTGCGGGAGACGTTCTGGGGCGGGCACGCCGACACGTACCACGACAGCACCCGCATCGGCGTGCTGGAGGGTCTGGAACGCTTCGCCGGGATGCGCGCCCGGGGCCGCGCCGTCACCCTGACCGCCGCCCTGGACGACCTCGGTCCGGACGCCGTCGACCCGCGCGAGACCGGCCTGTACACGGACGACTTCCACCGGGCGAACCCCTGGGTGCCTCCGTTCGCACCGGACCGGGCGATCCCCTGGGTGTGGGGCTGGTCGCTGCGGGACGGGCGGCCGCGCCCCGTACCGGAGATCCTGGCCTTCTACCACAAGCCGGGCATCGAGCACCGCTTCGTGCAGGAGAGCTCCAACGGCTGCGCCTCCGGGGGCAGTCTGGAGGAGGCCGTGCTCAGCGGCCTGATGGAGGTCCTGGAGCGGGACGCCTTCCTGCTCGCCTGGCACGGGATGCAGCCGCTGCGCGAGATCGACCCGTCGACCAGCGCCGACCCGCGCACCCGGTTCATGGTCGACCGCATGGCCATGTACGGGTACCGGGCCCGGTTCTTCGACACCCGGATCACCTTCCCGGTTCCCGTGGTCACCGGGGTCGCCGAGCGGTTCGACGGGGGGCCCGCCCGGATGTGCTTCGGGGCCGGGGCCTCCCTCGACCCGGAGGCCGCGCTCGCCGCCGCTCTGTGCGAGATCGCCACCGACTCGGTGCAGCTGCTGCAGCGCTTCGAACGGAACGCGGCCGGGTACCTCGCCATGGCCGCCGACCACGAGAAGATCACCAGCCTGCACGACCACCCGCTGGTCTACGCGGTGCCGGAGATGGGCCGTCACGCCGACTTCCTGCTGCGGCAGTCCGCGCCCGCGCGGCCCTTGAGCGTGGCCGACCTGGCCTGGAGCCGCGCCGACGGCTCCGGCCCGGACGTGCGGGACGACCTGCTCGCCGCCGTGGAGTCCGTGACGTCCGCCGGGTTCGACGTCGTCGTCGTCGACCAGACCACGCCCGAGCAGCACTCCCTCGGGCTGTACACCGTGAAGGTGCTGGTGCCCGGACTGCTGCCGCTCGACTTCGGCTGGAGCAGGCAGCGGGCCCGGCACATGCCGCGCATGCGCACCGCGCTGCGTGCGGCGGGGCTGCGTGCGGACGACCTGACCGAGGCCGGTCTCCACCCCGGCCCGCATCCGTTCCCATGAGCGGCCGACTGCCCCGGCGCGTGAACCGTGAACGCCGACGAACCCGACGAACCGAGGAAGAACCGAGGAAAGGGGGATCCCGTGGGGTATGCCCATGAATACGCGCACGCCATCCTGCACCGCGGGCGCGTCCCGATGGAGCCCACCGACCATGTCGTGAACTGGGACGACGGTCCGCGCAAGGGCAAGTACTACCCGCACGCCGAGGCGTTCGCGCTGCCCGCCACCGAGGACCTCGCCGACGTCCCGGTCGCGCCGGGTCTGCTGCCCGGCACGGTCCCGGTACGGAACGGCGACGCCGCCCGCGGCTTCAGTCTGCCGCTGCTGTCGGCGATGCTCCAGGACTCCTACGGGCTGACCGGGCGCCGCCTGGGCATCCAGGCCAACACCGACCTGCCCGGTCTGCCGTTCTACACGCACGCCAACTGGTCGCGCGGCACCGCGGGCGGCGGGGGCCTGTACCCGGTGAGCATCCACTGGGCGTCCGGTGCCTCCGGTCCCCTCGCCCCCGGCCTGCACTACTACGACATCCACCGGCACGCCCTGCAGCGGCTGCTGGCCGGCGACGTCACCGACCGGGTCCGCCGGGCGCTGGGCCCGGACGCGCCCGCCGAGGCCCTCGACACCGACCAGTACCTGATCCTCGGCGTCAAGTACTGGCAGAACTCCTTCAAGTACAACAGCTTCTCCTTCCACGTGGTCTCCACCGACGTCGGCACCCTGGTGCACACCTGGCGGATCTGGGCCGCCGCCCGGGGGCTGCGCCTCGCCCCCGTCATGTGGTTCGACGAGTCCCGGCTCAACGAACTGCTCGGGGTGGAGGGCGAGGAGGAGACCGTGTTCGCGGTCGTGCCGCTGCGCTGGGACGCACCGGCGTCCTCACGGGCCCCGGCCCTCGACGACGCCCCGCGCACCGACCCGGCCCACCGGCCCTCCGTCCGCCACCGGGACGTCGAACGCTCCCGCACCCTGCTGAACTTCACCGCGCTGCGCGAGATGCACGCCGCGACCCTGGCCGGCGCCGCCGACCGGCCCGCCCCCGGGGCGCTGGCGGCCGCCGCGGCCCTGCCCGCCGACGCCGGCGGCGACCGGGTGGAGCTGCCCGCTCCGGCCTTCCCCGGCACCGGCCTGCGCCGCACCCTGCGCGACCGGCGCTCCAGCTTCGGCCGGTTCGACGCCCGGCGCCGGGTGGCCGGGGAGCATCTGTCGGCGGTGCTGGCGGCCTGCGCCGGGACCCGGCTGGCGGGCGACACCGACCCGGCCGGCGAGGTCCGGCTGGCCCGGATGTACGCCTTCGTCAACCACGTCGAGGGCGTGGAGCAGGGCGCGTACGTCTACGACGCCGAACGCGGCGGCCTGCGGCTGGTGGCCGCCGGCCCGCAGGGTTCCTTCCTCCAGGAGAACTACTTCCTGGCCAACTACAACCTGGAGCAGGCCGGGGTGGTGCTCGTGCCCACCGTGCGGACCAGCGCCGTGCTGGACGCCGTCGGCGACCGCGGCTACCGGCTGGCCGTCGGCACCGCCGGCGCCGTCGCACAGAGCTTCTACCTGGCGGCGTCCGCCCTGGACCTGGGCGCCGGTGTGGCGCTCGGTTTCGACAACGTCTCCTTCGTCGAGCGGCTCGGCCTGGCGGACGGCGACGAGGCCCCCCTGCTCATCATGGCCCTCGGTCACGAACGGCCCGGGTCCGCCGACTTCCGCCACGAGATCGCCTGACGGCCGCGAAGGAATGCTCATGACCCCGATAAAGTCCGGCGCCCCGGACACCCTCCCGGAGCCCGCCACCGACGCCCGCTGGGAACTCGGCCGGCGCTTCGTGCTGCGCGCCGCGGGCCTGCCCGTCGAGACCGTGCACGGCCTGCGTTGCCCCGGCACCCGCCGCTGGGCCGACACCGTGCTGGACGAGGAGGAACGCCTGACGGCCGCCGGCGCGGCGCTGAGCGACCTGCTGCACACCCTGGTCAAGTCGACCACCGGCCCCGAGGAGGACCCGGGTGATGCGGCCGCCCGCCGCGGTCTGATCAACCTGCGGCGGCAGATCTTCAACAACCGGCTGCCGGCCGACCCCGCGGCCGCCGTCCGCCTGGTGGCGGAACGGGACCCGGAGACCGGCCGGCTCACCGAGGAGTGGCTGCGCGACCGTGCCCGCCTGGAGGTGCTCCGGGCGGGCGGCGCCGACCTGCTCGCCGGTGAACTGCGGGAGAACCGCCGCGCGTTGCGCGAGGTGCTGGCCGACGACCGGCTGCGCCTCGGTCTGCTCCTCGCCTCGCCCGCCCTCGACGGGCGGCTGGACACCTACCTGCGCGACACGAGCCCGCGGCCGGGCAACCGCCTGCGCAAGATCGAGCGGTCCGCGCTGACCTACCTGTACCGCACGGCCTGCAAGACCAGCCCGTTCAGCACCTTCACCGGCATCGGCCTGGGCACCTTCACCGACGGCCCCGCGGACGACGGGGCGGCGCTGCACACCGGCGAGGACTGGGTGAGCCACGTACGGCTCAACGTGGTGGCCCTGGCCCGGCTCACCGAACTGATCAGGTCCGCCCCGGGACGCCGCCAGGACCTGCCGGTGGTCCTCTCGCCGGGCTGGGGACGCGACGCCGACCGCATCCGCTACGTGCGCCACGTGCTGGCCGCGGGCGACGACAGCGCCGCGGTCACGTTCGACGCGGTCCGCGACCGTCTGTTCTTCCTGCGCAGCAGTGGAACCCTGGAGCGGCTGCTGGAGTGGCTCGGCGGACACCCGGCCCCGGTGCGCCACCGGGACCTGGTGACCTGGCTGGAGAGCGAGCACGACGCGGGACGCGAGGCGTGCGAGCGGTACGCGTCGGCCCTGCTGGACCTCGGCATGGTGCAGGTGCCGGTGCTCCGCGCGGACGTGCACGACCGCGATCCGCTGCGCTCCTACCAGGAGGCCCTGCGCTCGCTGGGCGCCGCCTGGGCCGACCGGCTGGCCGGCCTGCTGGACGGCCCGGCCGACTGCCTCGCCCGCTACCCCGGGGCCGGTGTCGACGAACGCCGTGCTCTGTTGGGCGCCCTGCGGACGGGGCTCCTCGACGCCCAGCGGGAACTGGGGGCGGCCGAACCGGCCCTCCCGCAGACCCTGGTGTACGAGGACGTGGACACCGGTGACGTGTCGGAGTGCGCGTCCGCCGTGCTCGGCGGGGACACCGGCCGGGCCCTGCGCGCCGTCGAGGGCGTCCTGCCGCTGTTCGACCTGACGCTGCCGCAGCGCATCACCCTCATAGGCTTCTTCATCGCCCGTTACGGGCGCGGCGGCCGGTGCGACGACCTGCTCGGCCTGGTCCACGACTTCCACGAGGACTTCTTCGACCAGTACATCTCCTTCACCTCCAAGCGGGTCCCGTTCGACGACCAGGGCGCCTATGCGCCCGAGGAGAACTGGCTCGGGCAGAGCGAGATGAAGTCGCTCGACCGGGCCCGTCGCCACTTCCACGCGGGAATGTGCTCCCTGTGGCGGGACGACGCGGAACGCGATGCCGGGGAGATCGAGCTCCCCGCCGCGCTGCTGTCCGGGACCGCGGCCGAACTCGACGGGGTCACCGGCCACTTCACCCCGCAGAGCCACCACCTGCAGTTGTCCCGGCCCGAGGGCGGCCGGCCCCTGGTGGTGCTCAACAAGTCGTACGGCGGACTGGCCTTCCCCTTCAGCCGGTTCACCCACCTCTACGACGGCACCGCCCCGGACGGCGACCCGGCCGCCCCCGGATTCCGCGACGCGCTGCGCGCGGAGATGGCGGCGCGTTGCCCGGACGGCGCCGTGCTGGCGGAGGTCACCGGCGGTCCGGTCACCAGCAACCTCAACCTGCACGGACGGCTGACCGACTATCAGATAGTCTGCCCCGGCGAGACCAGCACCGTGCCCGAGGAGGACCGCATCCACCTGGACGACCTCTACGTCGTCCACGACGAGGCGGCCGGCCGTCTGGTGCTCCGTTCCCGCCGCCTCGGCCGCGAGGTCGTGCCCGTCTATCTCGGCTACCTCGTGCCGATCGCGCTCCCGGAGATCCCGCGCAGCCTGCTGCTCCTCTCCCCCAGCACCATGGCGCCCTTCGACGTCTGGTCGGGGGTGCCCGAGGGCGAGGCGGTCGACGGCGTCACCCGCAGGCCCCGGGTCGCACACGGGGACGTGGTGGTCGGCCGGCGCACCTGGACGGCGGACGCCGAGGTCCTGCCGGTCCGCGCCCAGGGCTCGGGCGAGGAGGAGCACTACCTGGAGTACCGGCGCTGGCAGCGCGCCCACGGCCTGCCGGACCGCTGCTTCGCCACGGTCTCCCACCCCGACCAGGGACCCATCGGGGCCAAGCCCGTCTACGTCGACTTCGACAGCCCGCTGTGCCTGTCCACGTTCGACGCCCTGGTGGAGCGGAAGCCCGGTACCCGGGTGGCCTTCCGGGAGATGCTTCCCGCCGAGGACGGCCTCCACCTCACCTCCCGGCGCGGCCGGCACGTCGCCGAACTCGCCGTGGAGACCTTCACCACCCGTCAGCTGCCCCAGTCCGACCAGGAGGTCGCACCGTCATGTCCGAACTGACCGAACCCGCGGCCTTCCGGCCCGCCCCGGACGCCGCCCCCTCGCCGTGGCTGGCGCTGCACGTCTTCTACGCGGCCAATCCCCAACCGCTGCTGGTGAAGTGCGTCCGTCCGCTGGTGGAGCAGCTCACCGAGGAGGGGCTCCTGTCGGGCTACTTCTTCATCAACTACTGGCTGGAGGGCCCGCACGTCCGGCTGCGGCTGCGGCCGAGCGGTCCGGAGGCCGAGGCCGAGGTGCGCCGCCGTGCCGAGGAGGCGATCAGCGGCTTCCTGAAGACCCGTCCCGCCCTGTACGAGGTCGACTCGGGCTTCCTGAAGGACTTCTACAACTCCCTGTTCGACATCGAGTTCCCCGGTGAGGACCGCGCCGCGTACATGGGCCCGGACGGCCGGATGAACCTCAGACCGAACAACTCGTTCTCCTACGAGGTCTACGCCCCCGAGTACGCCAAGTACGGCGGCCCGGCCGGAGTGGAGCTCGCCGAGTGGCACTTCCGGCAGTCCAGCGACCTCGTGCTGGAGGCGTACCGGAGCATGAACCTGCACCTGCGGACGGTGCTGCTGGGCACCTCGGCGCAACTGATGATGGTGATGGCCGGCTGCTTCCTGCCCGAGGAGGAGCGGCTCGCGGACTACCTCGACTCCTACTACGACTTCTGGCACCGGCTGTTCCCCGGCACCGGTTTCATCGGGTCCAGCGAGTACGAGCGCACCTACGAGCGGGAGGCACCCGCCCTCGGTGCACGTTTCGCCCAGGTCCGGCAGACGGTGGCGAGCGGTGACCTGTCCCGGCTGCCGGCGTTCCTGCGCCGCTGGGCCGAACACTGCCTGGAGCTGCGCGAGCGGGTGGTGGACCTCACCGCGCGCGGCGAACTCGCCTTCCCGGCCTGGGACGGGCCGGCCCGTGAGGACACCGGCCAGGTGCGTGCCGAGGACCCCGACGCGGCCCCGCTGGTGACGGTCACGCATGCCCCGGCGGTGCTGCCCCGCCTTCTCTCGCCGTACATGCACATGACGAACAACCGGCTGCACGTGACCATCCGGGACGAGGCGTACCTGGCCTTCGTCCTGGGCCGGGTGCTGCGCGAACCGGCCCAGGGTCAGCAGGCGGCCTCATGAGCACCACCGACCACGCCGACCGGGCCTCCGGCGGGGGCCCGGGCGCGGACCGGGCCGCCGCCGCCCGGGCCTACCGGCCCGCTCTGCGGGAGGGTGTGCTGATCAGTCCGGCGCTGCTGCGCGGCCCGCGCACCGTCCACCTGATCAAGCACCCGGTCAGCGGCGCCGCGTTCGAGGTGGGCCCGCGCGAGCATTTCGTCATCGGTCTGCTCGACGGGACACGGAACGTCGACGACGTGGTGGCCGCGTACGCGGAACGCTTCCGGCGCAGGCTGCCGGAGGAGCAGTGGACGCGGCTCCTGGGTCTGCTGGGCACCCGGGGGCTGCTCGACGGCTCCCCGGAGCCCGCGCCGCCGGAGGCCGGCCCGGCCCGTACCGGCACCTTCTGGGCGGGCAGCCGGCGGACCGTCGCCGACGCCCACGCGACGACGGGGCGCCTGCACCGGCTGCTGCGGCCGGTGCTGCGCCCCTGGGCGCAGCTGCCGGCGGCCGCGGCCGTCGTGGTGATGACCGTCGCCGTCCTCCGGGACGCGGGGGCGTTCCTCGACGGGACGTGGGAGCTGCTCATCAACCCCCTGGCGCTGGTCCCGTTCGCGGTCTTCCTCTGGTTCAGCATCTGCCTGCACGAACTCGCCCACGGCGTCGCCGCCCGGCACTACGGCGGCGTGGTGTCCGAGATCGGGCTGCGCTGGCGGTTCCCGGCCATGATGATGTACTGCACGGTCGACAACTACCTTTTCCTGCCGGGCCTGCGGGCGAAACTGGTGGTCGCCGCCGCGGGCGCCTACGTCAACCTGACGCTCCTGCTGCCCTTCGCCCTGTGGTGGGCGCTCCTGGATCCGGCCGACCCCGCCCGCCCGGTGCTGACCGGGATGCTCTTCGTCGGCATCGTGCAGGCGCTGAGCAATCTGGTCCCGCTGCCCCCGCTGGACGGCTACCGCATGCTCGGCCACCTGCTGGGCGCCGCCAACCTCGCCCCGGAGACCGGCGCGTACCTGACCCTGCGCCGCCGCGGGCGGGACGCCGTCGCCGCCTACCCGCCGCGCGCCCGCCGCCTGTACGTCTCCTACGCCGTCGCGGCGGCCGCCCTGGTGCTCGTCGCGGCGGCCGGCACCTGCGCCGCCGTCGTGTGGCTGTTCCTCCGATGACGCTCCGACCCCGAAAGAACACGCAACTCATGAATGAGGTACCCGTATGAGCTCCCCCTCCCCCACCACGGACCACGGAGCCCAACCGGCCGTCGTGGTCGACGACGTGACCAAGAACTACGGCAGCCGGCGGGCGGTCGACGGGGTCTCCCTGGACATCCGGCGCGGTGAGTTCTTCGGGCTGCTGGGCCCCAACGGGGCGGGCAAGTCCACCCTGGTGGAGATCATGGAAGGGCTGCGCCGGGCCGACTCCGGCTCGGTCACGGTGTTCGGCGAGTCGACCTGGCCGCGCAACACCGGCCTGCTGCCGCGCATGGGCGTGCAGACCCAGTCCTCGGCCTTCTTCGTACGGCAGACCGTGCACGAGCACCTGCGCACCGTCGCGGCGCTGTTCGGCACCGACCGTGCGGCCGTCGACCGCACCCTGGAGGCCGTGGGCCTGGACGACAAGCACGACGTCCGGGTCGACGACCTCTCCGGGGGCCAGCGGCAGCGGCTGGCCATCGCCTCCGCGCTGGTCCACGGCCCCGAACTGATCTTCCTCGACGAGCCGACCGCCGCGCTGGACACGGAGGGCCGGCGCGACCTGTGGGAGGTGCTGCGCGGGCTGAAGGCAGCGGGCCGGACCATCGTCTACACCACCCACCACCTGGACGAGGCGGAAGCGCTCTGCGACCGGGTGGGCATCCTGGTGGACGGCCGGCTCGTGGTCACCGACGAACCGCAGAGCCTGATCGGGAACTCCGGCGCCACCAGCCGGCTGCTGGTCCCGCTCGGCCGGATCGACGAGGAGCAGGCCGCCGGCCTGCCGGGCGTGGAGGGCGTCACCGTACAGGGCGGGCACCTCGTCCTGCAGACCCGCGCCACCGGCCGGGTTCTCGCCGCCCTCGACCCCCTCACCGGCCTGGACGGCGTGCAGACCCGCACTCCCAGCCTCGAGGACGTCTACCTCGAGCTCACCGCCCGGCCGCAGTCCCCCCTCGTATCGAACAACCAGGAGCAGTCATGAGCGCCTACTCCGCGCTGACCGCGGCGGGCTACCGCGCCCAGGTCCGGGACAAGACGACCGTCTTCTTCACCTTCGCCTTCCCGCTGATCTTCCTCGTCGTCTTCGGTCTCGTCTTCCGCGGTCGCAGCGTCGAGGAGAGCGGCTTCTCCTACCTGTCCTACACGGCCGCCGGGGTGCTCTCCTGGGGTGTCGCCAACGCCGCCGTCTTCGGCATCGGATTCACGCTGATGCAGTGGCGCTCGGACGACATCCTGCGCATGATCCGGCTGTCCCCCGCCCCGCTGACCGCCGTCATCGGTTCCCGGTACGTGCTCGCCCTGGGCGTGGGCCTGGTGCAGTCGGTGCTGTTCGTCGGGGTGGCGATGCTTCCGGGCTTCGACCTGGTGCCCGACTCCCGGTGGCCGCTGCTGATCCCCGTCCTGCTCCTCGGCATCACCACGTTCCTGCTGCTCGGCGTGATCATCGGCAGCATCGCCGACACTCCGGAGTCGGTGGCCGGCATCGCCAACTTCCTGATGCTGCCCATGGCGTTCCTGTCCGGTTCGTTCTTCCCGCTGGACGCCATGCCGGACTGGCTGCAGAAGGTCTCGATGGTCCTGCCGCTGCGCTACCTCAACGACGGGGTGTCGGCCGCGCTGACCGGCCGCGGCGATCTGTCGGACATCGGCTGGGGCGCTCTCGGGCTCGTCGCGTTCGCCGTGGTCTTCGGTGCCGTCGCGGCCCGCACCTTCCGCTGGACGAAGTCCTCATGAGCACCGCGACCCTGCCGCTCGCGCACCCGATGACACGGGCCCGCGATGCCCTGCAGGCAGCCCTGGACGACCACTTCGGCGCCGACGGCGCCCCCCGGGTGGTCCCGGTGGGCGCCGTCGGCGCGGGCGGCCCCCACGCCCGGGAGCGTGACCCCTGGGCCGCGGACCGCCCCATCGCGCTGGTCCACGTCACCGCCTCGGCGGTGCTGCTCGGCCCGTGGGGCGGCGACGGGACCGCTCCCGCCTGCGGCCGCTGCCTGGCCCTGCGCTGGCAGCGACTGCGCAGCCGCAGCGAACGCAACGCCCTGGAGACCGCCGGCCCCGACGGGCCCCGCCCTGCCGGGGCCTGGCCGGTCCTCACCGGCCACGTCCGGGACACCGTGACCGCACTGTGCGAGGCACTGCTGCGCGGGCCGCTCCCGGCGCCCCCGGCGGAGCATCCGGCGGACCGCGCCCTGCCGCAGGTGACCCGGCTGGACCTGGCGAACCTGACGATCCGGACGTACCCGCTGCTCGCCGACCCGCTCTGCCCGGACTGCGGCCACCACGCCCCGGCGACGACCGGCGCCGAACCGCTCACCCTCGCCTCGCGCCCCAAGCCGGACCCGGACGCCTACCGGCTGCGCTCGGCCTACTCCTACCCGCTGCCCACCGACGCCCTGGCCAACCCGGTCTGCGGCGCCCTGGGGGCCGGCACCTGGACCGACGTCACCTCGTCGACCACCGCCCCGGTGGCCGGCAGTGCCTTCGTCCGGGGCTACGCGGGACTGCACGACGTCACCTGGAGCGGGCAGGAGAACTCCTTCGCCACCAGCCGCCGCCTGGCGTTCCTGGAGGGCCTGGAACGGTACGCGGGCACCCACCGGCGCGGGGGCCGCGCGCCGGTCGTCGGCTCCTACGAGGAGCTGCGGGCCGACGCGGTCGACCCCGAGGTGTGCGGGCTGTACAGCCCGGAGACCTACCGGGACGACCCGCTGACCGACCCCTTCGACCCGGGCCGCCCCATCCCCTGGGAATGGGGCTGGTCGCTGCGGGACGACCGTCCGGTACTGGTGCCGTCGCGGCTGGTCTACTACAGCGCGCCGCTGGCCGGGGACAACTTCGTCTTCGAGTGCTCCAACGGCTGCGCCATCGGCGGCTGCCTGGAGGAGGCCGTCCTGGGCGGTCTGCTCGAACTCGTCGAGCGGGACTCCTTCCTGAACGGCTGGTACGGCGCCGCCCGGCTGCCCCGTGTCGACCTGACCACGGTGGGCAGTCCCACGGCCGTCGCGATGGCCGAGCGGGCCGCCCTGCAGGGCTACGACGTCCACGTCTTCGACAACCGGATCGACCTGGCGATCCCGGCCGTCACCGTGGTCGGCGTCCGCCGGGACGGCGGACCGGGCACCCTGTCCTTCGCCGCGGCGGCCTCCCTGGACCCGAGGTCCGCGGTCGAGGGGGCCCTGTCGGAGGTGCTGAGCTACATCCCGCACCTGTCCCGGCAGACCGCCGAGCGCCGGGACGAGCTGGAGGCCATGGCGGACGACTTCTTCCTGGTGCGTCATCTGAAGGACCACCCCCAGCTGTACGGGCTGCCCCGGATGTCCGCGTACGCGCGGGCCTATCTGGAGCCGTCCCCGGCCCGTCCCTTCGACGAGGTCTACGGGGACTGGGAGCGCCACGGCCGGCCGCGCACCGGCGACCTGCGGGACGACGTCGCGGTGGTGCGGGACGAACTGGTCGCGGCGGGCCACGACGTGATCGTCGTCGACCAGACCTCGCCGGAGCAGGAGCGGGCGGGGCTGCGCACGGTCGCCACCGTGGTGCCGGGGCTGTTGCCGATCGACTTCGGCTGGAACCGGCAACGGGCCCTGCTCATGCCCCGGCTGCGGACGGCGCTGCGCCGCGGCGGGCACCGGGGCAGCGACCTGACCGACGCGGACGTCGTACGGGCCCCGCACCCCTTCCCCTGAATCCATCCGTCCTCTTCCGGGTCCCCGCCGCGGCACGGCGGGGACCCGGCCGTCCTTGCGGAGTCGGCCGATGAACCCGCCGTCCCACCCCTCCCCCGCTCCCCCGGCATCCGGCGCCCCGGCCCCTCACCCGGCCCCGCCCTCGGAAGGTCTCCTCGCCCACGCCGGGGAGGTGCTGCGGCCCGCCCTCGACCTGTACCTGGACCTGCACGCGCATCCGGAGACCTCCGGGCAGGAGGAGCGCACCGCCGGCCGTTTCGCCCGGTCCCTGGAGGCGGCCGGGTGCGCGGTGACCCCCCGGGTGGGCGGCCACGGCGTGGTCGGCGTCCTGCGCAACGGGGACGGTCCCCGGGTATGGCTGCGGGCCGAACTCGACGCGCTCCCGGTCGAGGAGCGGACCGGACTGCCGTACGCCGGCCGCAACGGCGCGATGCACGCCTGCGGCCACGATCTGCACATGGCCGCGGCCACCGGTGCGGCCGCTCTGCTGGCCCGCCTGGCCGACCGGTGGCGGGGCACCCTGGTGGTGGTGGGGCAGCCCGCCGAGGAGACGCTGAGCGGGGCCGGGGCCATGCTGGGTGACGGTCTGTACGACCGGTTCGGCCGGCCCGACGTCGTGCTGGCCCAGCACGCCGCACCGCTGCCCGCGGGCACGGTCGCGCACGCGCCGGAGCGGGTGACCATGACCGCGGCCGGCGCGGTGCTCGACGTCCTGTTGCACGGGCGGGGCGGCCACGTCGCCACCCCCCACCTGGCGGTCGACCCGGTGGTCGCCGCGGCCCATGTGGTGACCCGGCTCCAGGGCGTCGTGGCCCGCGAGACCGCGCCCGCCGACCAGGTGACCCTGACGGTGGGCACCCTTCGGGCCGGGACCGCCGCCAACGTCATCCCCGAGGAGGCCCGGCTGGGCATCTCGCTGCGTGCGGCGAACGACGCGTCCCTGGAGCGGGCGCTGTCCGCGGTGCGCCGCGTCGTCCTCGCGGAGAGCGCCGCCGCGGGAGCGCCGCACGAGCCGGAGGTGACGGTCTCCTCCCGCTCTGCGGCTCTGCTGTGCGACCCGCGCCGCGCCGCGTCCGTACGGCGGGCCCACTCCGCGCTCCTGGGCTCCGGGCGGGTACTGGACTGGCCCGGCTCGATGGCCACCGAGGACTTCCCGCTGTTCGGGGACGCCGGCGCCCCCGTCCACGGCCTGCACGGAGTCCCGTTGGTCTACTGGATGCTGGGGGTGGTGGGCGCGCGGGAGTGGCACCGGGCGATGGCGGGCGGTGCCGGGGCCGCGCCGGCCCCGAACCATTCCCCTTTCTTCGCCCCGCACATCGGGAGCGCCCTGCGGCCCGCGATCGGCGCGCTGGCGGCCGCCGCGGTGGACCGGTTCACCGACGGGTGACGATTCACGGCCGGGACCTGACCGGGCCACCGCGACGCGGGGCCCGGTCAGGGAGCAACGGGTCGACCCGCGCCCGCTGGGCACCTGTCAACGGCACACCACGCAACGATCGGACGGTCTTCGAAGAAACGATCCCGGCGCCGCCCCGGACGTATCACGAGGCATGCGGCAGCTCGAGCCACTCCTGCCAGGTGATGTCACGGCCCAGGCAGCGGGGCTGCTGAAAGGGCCAGTCGGCGGCGATCCACTGCGGCACCAGCGCGTCCAACGCACGCTCCGCCTCGCCGCCGACCAGATCGTCCACCACCCACCAGGAGACGTCGCCGTCGGAGCCGGTGCGCTCGGGCGGGTCGATGTAGACGCAGCCGAGGATCGCCGTCTCCTCCTCGTCCAGCAGCGCGTAGTTGAACGACTGGTGCGCGGCTGTCTCCTTCTCGTGCCGCAGCAGGTCGATACGGTCCTCTTCGTAGGTCATCGTCTCCTGGGGCCAGCCCCAGGCCGGGCCGAAGATCTCCCACAAACGCTCTCGGGAGCCCATCACGGCGGGGTAGTCGATCGCGGTGTCCGCCTCGCGGATCGGCCGCAGGTGAAGCGCGGTGCCGGGCACGGGCACGTGGACGGGGTGGACGAAGTCGTCGGGCAGCCAACTCATGGGCGCCGAGGCTACAGTCGGCCGACCGGATCGCCCACCGAAACAGGTGCGGGCACGACGGCGGACGACCACCGGGCTTCGACAAGCCCGCCTGTCGAGCAGAAATTCAACGGCGGGAGGCGGTGGAAGGTGGCGCCGGCCTCGCCCGATCCACGCCGGTGAAGCCTTCCTGCTCTTCCGGGGGAAGGGCAGGAAGGCTTCACCGGCAAGCACCCATAGCCACGAATCGAGTGCTCGCTCCGGGCAGGCGGCGGGCCTCACAGGTGTCCACGGATCGCGCACAGCGAGAACTGGCGGCTCCGCCCCGCCGCCCCGCCGTCCTGCGTCCTGCGTCCTGCGGGCGCACTCCTCGGCTTCCGACACCGTTCCGGAATACACGGTTCCGTGACATCCCTCACGCCTCGTCCCGATCTATCCGTGCCGCTTAGTAGGACCCGTTCCGGCGACATAAAGGATTTGTCCGGCTTGCCGTGAACGTGGGACGGGCCGAGGCGGGTGGTGATCCGGTGGGGAGCCGAGAGCCGCGGTTCCTCTGCCGGGCAGAGACTCCTGACGAGGCAGCAGTCACCCCGAGAGGCCCGTCGCGAGCAGGTCGGCACGCTCTTCCGCCCGCCGCAAGGACCTCGCAGAGCTACGAAGCGCAGTAGTGCGAAGGCCCTTTGCGCCCGGTGCCGGACGGTCCCAAGAATGACCAGCCTCCGGACAACAGGGGTGAGACACACATGGGAAAGCATCGTCATCAGCAGCGCTACCGTCGGCCGATCGTCACGGCAATCGCCCTGGGCGTCATAGGCATACCCTCGGTCGCCATGGCCTGTGCCGACTGGCCCGGCAGCGGGCAACGGCAGTATCAGGACACCGCCACCCCGGTCACGGCCGAGGACAGGTGGGACGACGCCGGCCGACGCCCTCAGGGGAACAGCCGTCAGCACAGCGAGCCCACAGCGGCGCCGTCGGCCACACCGACCGCCACCGCGAGCGCTTCGAAGACCGGGGCGCCGCGGCACAGCAGCGCCAAGCCGTGGCACAAGCCGAAGAAGACGGCCCTCCAGACACCCACCTCCAAGCCCACCGCCACGACTCCGAAGCCCACCGCCACGGCCCCGAAGCCCACTACGGCCGGCCCCGAGCCCACCGCCAGTGCCTCGAGTCCCGCCGCGACGGGCGCCCCCGAGGCTTCCGGAGCCGTCGCCAAGGTCGTGGAAATCGTCAACGCCGAGCGCAGCAAGGCTGGCTGCTCCCCGGTGGAGGTGAACACCACTCTGACCGAGGCCGCGCAGAAGCACAGCGAGGACATGGCGGCGAGCGGCAACATGTCGCACACCGGCTCGGACGGATCCTCGCCCGACGACCGCATCACACGTGCCGGCTACAACTGGAGCACCTACGGCGAGAACGTCGCCTACGGCTACTCCACCCCCGAGCAGGTGATGGCCGGCTGGATGGCCAGCCCCGGCCACAAGGAAAACATACTCAACTGCGCGTTCAAGGAGATCGGCGTCGGCCTCGCGCAGCCCGGTGACTACTGGACCCAGAACTTCGGCACGGCCCGGTAGACGCCGTACGCTCACACGCCTCGGTGGCCTGCCGTCGGCGTGACGTGCACGACGAGCGACGCGTCAGTCCCGCCAGAGGTGGTTGAGCTTGGCGTGGAGAAGCACAACCGCCCCCGAAGGATGACGGGGTGCTCAGGGTGGTGGCGCGGCCCCGAGCACCCCGTCACCGGGGCGGCGAGCGAGGGATCCAGGTCAGCGTCGGCTCCTGGAAGCCCAGCCGGAGCCGATTCCCGCCACATGCAGAGCCAGGGCAGTCAGCCCCAGCAACATCACATTCACCGAAGAGAACACATCGTTGGTGCCGATGTCCGCCGCGTTGATCAAAAACGCGAGAAAGAACAGTACCGCCGCCACTATGCCAAGCATGAACAGGCTCCTCTCCAAAGGGTGAAGCCCGTATGCCCAGACATCACCTCCACACGCCTGGCGCGGCGACCGAGCTCTTTCAGCGTCTCCTCCACGGGGAGAAGTAGGCTACGGCGATTGACGTCATCCGGTTCGGGGTGATGCGTGACCTGCGGAAGATCCGCCAGGACTTCAGTCGGGCCATGCCGCGCTCGACGGGTGCACGGGACCGGGCGAGTGCGCGGTCGACAGCACGCCGCGTGGGGTGAGTGCGCCGTCGGCGGGCGCTTGAGACCGGTGGTCGGTTACCCGGGGGCCGGCGCCCCGAGTCGTCGCGGATCCGCTTCCGCGGCGTCTCCGGACGGATGCCCGGGCTGTGAGCGATGTCCGTGAGCGAGCGGTCCTTCGACGACCGTGCCGGCTCCGCCGCCTCCCGCTTGAACCCTTCGGGGCGGTTCTTCCACTCCGCCCCCATGAGTCACTCCCCCTGGCGGAACTGGCGATGCCCCTTTTGCGCTCCTTTACAACTTGCCAGCCGTTCAGTGCTTCACACGCTCCCCTTTGTCGGGTTTGAATCCTGGGGAAGGCGAAGTGCCGCTGTTTCCGGACTGTGCCGGCACCATACAAAGTTGGCCAATCCGCCATGACGGGCCTGATGAACCATTCGATCACCTCCGATCGGTTCTTCCGTTCAGAGTTCATAATCCGATCACTCGAAGACCTCCTCCACCCTAGGCGTCACAGGCATACCGGGAGGCGCAGGAAAGCGCCTCTTCCCCGAGTTCTCCGCAGAGGCCATTTCCTTACGCCGAACCCATTGAGTCAAATCCACTCCCTGAGCTTCCTGTTCATTTCATCGGTAAGTGCGCTTACCTTGTAGAGCAATCCCGGAGGGGTCCTCTTCCGGGATTTCCGCTCACCTCGGGAGGAATCATGATGCGTCCCCTTCGTGCCCGTCTGGCGGCTGCGGTGGTCACCGCAGCCGCCGTCGGCGGCACCATGCTGGTGACCGCTCCTTCGGCGCAGGCCGCGCCCAGCGACTGCACGTCCTACCTCGCTTCCCAGGGCTACTCCAGCACCGACACCAACCTCGCCTGTACGACCGGCGGTTCCGGCCTCCCGGCCGATCAGCTCCTGTGCCGCGTTCTGCTCATGAACGTGTCATCCGTGCCGGCGCTCATCGCGGACAACGCCTGCCGCGCCGCAAAGGCGTAAGCCACAGCAGGACACCATGACCCGGGGAAGGCGCCCGAAACGCCTTCCCCGGGTCATGTCAATTCTCCCCCACCAGAAAACCCGCAACACCGTGCCGGCCGATACCGGCCTCTCGGTGACCGACTTCGCGGCCGATCCGACACGGTGGAGGTGCGGATCACGCGGACGAGCACAGGCCACCTGGTGACGGCTCGTCCGTACACAGGACGAACCGTGAGGCTGGTCCCTCGCAGTGGACACCCTGGCCGTTGATCTTGGCAGTCCAGGAAGGAATGTCCAGGTAAGACGCAAGTCTCCGCATCCACAGGAGTCCAGGAAGAACGCCGCCGCACTCTGTCGCGCCGCGGCTGGTATGCGGCTGGTACGCGCACGTATGCGGCAGTGGCCGCCGATCTCGGCATCACCGCCGCATCACTGCGAACCCGGGCCCGCGAGGACGAGTCCCAGGTATCCGAACACCTTGGCGCCGACAGGAACTCGGGCGAGGAACCGGTCCGGGCGCGGGCAGAGAACGCACGATGTCCGAAAGCGGAGAAGGAGCGGCAACCGGAGCGTGAAATCCTGCGCCGCGCAGCCGGCTGTTTCTCCCGGAAAACGAACTGCCGCGCCATCAGCGCCCGACACCGCATCAGCGAGTCAGGCCCGCCTTCTCATTCCACCCGTCTCACTCGCGACCGTGGCAGCACCGCACCGAAGGTCGGCAGACCCATGGGATTGCCGGCCTCGACGATGAAGCCCTTCCCCGAGGCCTGGCCCGCACGGCCCGCTGCCGGCGCGGTCCGCCGCTGCGCCCACCAGCAGCTTGCGGCGCCGCCAGGCAGGATCGAGAACATCAGGAAGGGCCGGGCCGCCCTCCGGCCCGAACGCCGCCGGCACCACCTGGAGAGCAACCCGGCCCCGTTCCTCCGTCCGGTCTGCGTTACGTGCGGTCCGTGGGCCACGGGTTCGACCGTCCGGGTACGCAGGGTCCGGAAGCCGGGCGTCAGGAAGCCGGGCGTCAGGAAGGCCCGGCCAGGAAATCGGACAGGCCGGCCAGGAGCCGCTCCACATCTTCCGTGGTGTTGTAGGGGGCGAGGCCCACACGGAGTCCTCCGGTGTCCGAGAGGCCGAGCCTGCGGGAGGCCTCGATCGCGTAGAACGACCCGGACGGCGCGTGGACACCGCGTTCCGAGAGGAACCGACAGGCATCCGTCGTACTGCGACCGTCGACGGTCAGCAGCAGGGTGGGCGTACGGTCGGTGGCGCGGGAGTGGACCGTGACACCGTCGAGTGCACTCAGTCCCTTGTCGATCTGGGCCCGCAGGTTTTCCTCGTGTCCCTCGAGCGCCGCGAAAGCCGCGGTCAGTCGCTGACGCCGGGTGCCCGACGCGCGTGCGTCGAGTCCGGCGAGGAAGTCGACGGCGGCACGGGTGCCCGCGAGGAACTCGTAGGGCAACGTGCCGAGTTCGAAGCGCTCCGGAACGACGTCGGTGGAGGGGAGCAGCTTGTCGGGATGCAGTGTCTCCAGCAACTCGGGCCGGGCGGCGAGCACTCCGTGGTGCGGCCCGAGGAACTTGTACGGGGAACAGGTGAAGAAGTCCGCGCCCAGCTGCTCGACGTCGACCAGGGAATGAGCCGCGTAGTGCACACCGTCGACGTACGTCAGCGCGCCTGCCTCGTGCACCAGGCGGGAGATCTCAGCGATCCGGGGACGCGTGCCGATCAGGTTGGAGGCGGCGGTCACAGCGACCAGCCGGGTGCGTTCCGAGAGCACTGCCCGGATGTCGTCGGCGGTCAGTTCCCCGGTGACCGGATCGAAGTCGGCCCAGTGTACGGTGGCGCCGACCCGGGCTGCGGCCTGGACCCAGGGGCGGATGTTCGAGTCGTGGTCCAGCCGGGTCACGACCACCTCGTCCCCCGGCGACCACGTCTTGGCAAGGGTGCGCGAGAAGTCGTAGGCGAGCTGCGTGGCGCTGCGTCCGAACACGATCCCGGCCGGGTCCGCTCCCAGAAGGTCGGCCAGCGCCTGCCGGCACGCGGTGACGATGCTCTCGGCGTTGCGTTCCCCGACCGTCCCGTGTCCCCGGTTCGACAGCGGACTGCTCAGCGCGTCCGAGACGGCCTCGATGACGGGCCGGGGGGTCTGAGTGCCGCCGGGGCCGTCGAAGTGGGCTGTTCCGGCGGTCAGTGCGGGGAACTGCGCGCGGATGGTTTCGACGTCGTACGTCACGAGAGCTCCTGTTCGTCCGAGGGTTCCCTCCCGCGGTTCCTGCCCCGGTACGGGCCGAAGGAGAGGGCCCGGCGTGGGTGACTGCCCACCGGTCGGTCCTGTTCCCGATTCTGTCGTCCCCGGCCGGAGCAGGACAGAGGCAGACGATCACGAGTTGGACCCGGCCTCGTCCCGCTCCGTGGCCGGTCACCGCCCTTCGGGACTGTGCCGAGTGCGGTCGCCGGTGGCGCTGTCGTGGTCGACCGTCCGTACGGCGCGGCCGATCGGTTCCTGGGTGTTGCTCGCTTGGGGCGGCCGTTTGAGAGCGCGGTGGGTCACCAGGGCCCACGGGTCGTCGTAGCGGGCGGGTGGTGTGTCGGCGACGGGTGACGCGGCAGTCGCACGGCCCTCCTGCGGGGCTTCGGCCGCCGTGCCGTCCGCAGCGGCGCGTCGGCGGTCATCGTGTGGTCGGCCCACGGCGAGCGCCACAGCAACGCACCCAGTGGTGACGACGGGCCCCGGTGCTTCCCCGGGAGTCGTCGGGTCGGCATGCGGGCCCTAACACTCCGGACTAGCGTGAAACGAGACAGCGGCAGCAAGCAGCGCACCCCGAAGAAGGTGACGCACATGCCGGACGGGCAAGGGGCCGTACTGTCGACCGCCGCTGGTCAGGCGCTGACGGACGAGCTGCGCTCCTCGTTCCAGGGCGAGGTGATCGACCGCGGGCACCCCGGCTACGACGAGGCCCGGGCCGTGTGGAACGGGCTGATCGACCGTCGCCCCGCGCTCATCGCCCGGTGCTCCGGTACGGCGGACGTGGTCGAGGCGGTACGGGTCGCGCGCAAGCACCGTCCCCTCGTCAGCATCCGCGGGGGCGGGCACCAGGTGGCGGGCAGCGGGGTGTGCGACGACGGGCTGGTGATCGACCTGTCGCGTATGAAGGGCGTGCACGTCGACCCCACGGCCCGCACCGCGCGGGCCCAGGCGGGTGTGACCTGGGGTGAGCTCGACCGCGAGACCCAGCTGCACGCTCTGGCCACGCCGGGCGGGGAGATCTCGGCCACCGGGATCGCCGGTCTCACACTCGGCGGCGGCTTCGGTTTTGTGATGCGGGCGTTCGGCCTGAGCTGCGACAGCGTCCGCTCACTCGAGATCGTCACCGCGGACGGCGCGGTACGCACGGTGAGCCGGGAGGAAGAACCCGAGCTGTTCTGGGCGGCGCGCGGCGGGGGCCGGGGGCTCGGAGTCGTCACGTCCTTCGAGTTCGGCCTCCACCCGCTCGGGCCCGAGGTGGCCGGTGTGCTGGTTCTCCATCCCTACGAGCGTGCCGAGGAAGTGCTGCGGGCCTGGCGGGACGCGACGTACACCGCGCCGGAAACGGTCACGCCGGAACTCCTGCTCTGGAGCGTCCCCGCGGACCCCGCGATCCCGCAGGAACTGCACCGATCGAACTGCGTGATGGTCGGCGCCGTGTACGGGGGCCCTCCGGGCGACGCTGCGACCGCCGCGCTGGCGCCGCAACGCGAACTGGGGCCACCGCTCATGGACTTGAGCGGAACCGTTCCCTACGTCGCGCTGCAGAGCGCGAATACCTGGCGGTTCCCCGACGGTGAACGCTATTTCATGAAGTCGCACTTCATGGACGAGCTGAGCGACGAGGCCATCAGCACCCTGGTGGAGTGGTACTCCCGGAGGCCGACTCCGGAGAGCCTGATCGTCGTGCGCACCCTGGGCGGCGCCGTGGCGCGCGTCGGCCCCGACGACAGCGCGTTCGCTCATAGGTCCGCGCGCTACAACGTGAGCGTCGACGCGGGTTGGCGGGACCCGGCGCTGGACGAGACCGCGATCGGATGGGCACGCTCGGCGTGGGACGCGATGAAGCGGTTCTCGAGCGGCGGGACGTACCTCAACTTCGCCGGGCTCGGAGAGGATGCGAACGAGCTGCGCGGCGCGGTCTTCGGTTCGCACGAGGAGCGGCTCGAGCACACGCGCGCCGCGTACGACCCGGAGGGCCTCTTCGCACCGGCCGCGGGCAGGCCGTGAGCTTGTGAACAGAAGCTGAAGGGGCTCAAGGACCGGGTGCACGTGGACTTCCCCGTTCCCGCCGAGTGCGAGGAGCGGGCCGAAGCCACCTTCAACACAATTGCATCGGCCGGCGAAGCCCCCGCCGGCCGCACCCGACGACCGGCCTCGCGAGGGGAGCCCGTGCTCTCTTGACGAAAGGTGTACGTGCCGCAGGGCCCCACCTGCCCGGGGTGGAGTCCTCCGCGTCGTTCCATGGCGTACACACGGCGTCGGAGCCCGGACGCCGGAAGGGGCGTGCGGGCTCCGACGCCGGGGACGTCATTCCGAGATGTCGACCTTGCCGTTGGCGGGCTCCACGGGAGCCGGCGTCGTCGACGTACCGCGCTGGGTGAGCCCCTGGAGGAGCTGGGCGAGGTCGACGCCGGTGGCGGAGTTGAGGAGCTCCATGCCCTGGGCGACGTTGTCGGTGACGGTGCGCGTGAGCTGCCCCGCGCCGTCGGTGGAGATGACGGTCAGCTTGTCCACGGCGGCCAGTGGTTCGGCGGCCTTGCCGACGACCTGCGGCAGCACCTCGACCAGCATCTGCAGCACCGCCGCGTCGCCGTAGCGTTCGAAGGCGTCGGCCTTCTTGTGCATGGCTTCGGCCTCCGCCGAACCCTTCGCAGCGATCGCGGCGGCTTCGGCGTCACCCTCGAGGCGTACGGCGTCGGCGAGCGCCGCGCGGTGGGCCTTCTCGCCCTCACCGGTCAGCCGTGCCCGCTCGGCGGCCGCCTCGGCTTCCTTGACCGAGGCGATACGGCGGGCTTCGGCCTCCTGCTCGGCCTGGTAGCGGGCGGCGTCGGCGGGCTTGCGGACCTTGGTGTCCAGTTCGCGGTCGGTCAGCGCGGCCTGCCGGGCCGCGACCTTCTCCTGCTCCTGCAGGACCTCCTGCCGCCGGGCTGCCTCGGCGAGCGGGCCGGCGGCGTCGGCGCGGGCGGCGGCCTCGTCCGTCTCGGCCTTGATCTCGGCCTGCTTCAGGGCGAAGGTGCGCTGGGCGATCGCGATCTCCTCCTCCGCCTTGAGCCGGGCCTGCTCGGAGGCGCGCCGGGCGACGGCCTCGGCGATGTCGGCCTCCTGCTTGGCGCGGGCCGCCTCGGGCCGGCCCAGGTCCTGCAGGTAGGAGCCCTCGGTGGTGATGTCCTGGATCTGGAAGGCGTCCAGCACGAGGCCCTGCCCGGACAGGCTGGCCTCGGCCTCCTCCGCGACCTGCCCGGCGAAGGCGGCACGGTCCCGGATGATGTCCTCGACGGACATGCGCCCGACAATGGAGCGCAGCGCGCCGGAGAGCACTTCCTGCGTGAACCCGACGATGCCGTCCTGCTGGTCGAGGAAGCGCTGGGCCGCGGCGCGGATCGAGTCCTCGGTGCCGCCGACCTTGACGATGGCGACACCCTCGAGGTTCGCCTTCACCCCGCGCAGGGTGACCGCGCCCCGGACAGCGATCGGAATGTGCCGGCTGGACAGTTCGAGGGTGAACTTCTGCTGGACGAAGGGCACGACGAAGACACCGCCGCCGACCACGACCTTCTGGCCGCTGTTGTCGGTGAAGATCCGGCCGGTCTCGGGGTCGGTGGACTGCTTGCCGCGCCGGCCGGTGACGATGAACGCCTCGCTGGGGCCCGCGACCTTGTAGCGGGTGACCACCACGAGGGCCAGCAGGACCAGGAGTACGACGACTCCCACCACTGCTATCAGTACAGAACTCATATGTATGGAATCCCCTCAGCCCTCCCCGGGGGACGGCGATGTGGTTCGGATCGAACGTGAACGTGGGCTACGCGAGAACAGGAGACGCGGGAGACGCAGGAGACACGCCTACCGCGGAAACGGAAGAGGCGGGCGGGTGGGGCGGCGCGCCGAGGTGACGTACCGTACCGGTCAGCGCTCGACCGGCCGGACCGCCACCGATGTCGTGGACAACGCGGACTCCACCCAGACCTCGGCGCCCCGCGCGATGGGCCCTGAACTCTTCGCGGCCAGCTTCAGCGGCTGCCCTGCGAGATACACCAGCACCTCGCCGTATCCCTCGGCCGGGATGGCGGTCACCACGGAGCCGGAGGTGCCGACGAGATCGCCGCCGCGCGGGGTGGCAGCGGTCTGGTCCCGCATGAGGGCGCGGCTGAGCTTCCAGGTCAGCCACCCCGCGGCGGCCCCGGCCACGACTCCGGCCGCCGTCGCTCCGGTGACCCCCAGGTCCGTCGTACCGAGGACGATCGCACCGCCGAAGCCGAGCATGGACACGAACCCGGCGATGACCGGCAGCGACAGGAGCCCGTCGAACAGCCCGTCCAGCACGCCGCCGAACACGCCTTCCAGGATCCCGTCGAAGATCAGCGAGAACAGCAGCAGAACCAGTCCCGCGATACCGAGACCCACAAACCAGTCCATTCGGGCCCCGCTTCCACTCGACGATCTCCCGCATCCGGATACTCCCATGCGACCCGGCTCGAACACATTGCCAGAACCCGGCAATCTTTACGCGTTCTTAATGCCGCCTTCCAGCGGACCTCGGGGTTCCGCTCCCGCTTCGGCCGCGGTACGGGCTGCGTGGACGCGAGGCGCGCGTCCCGCAGTCCGTCGCGTCTCGGCCCGGGGCGTGGCGGGGAGCCGGGGCACGCAGCCGTTGCCCTACTCCGGCAGGATCGACGTCCCTGGGACGCACCGGGGGCCATGGGCGTCGTCCTCGGTGCAGGCCGTCACCGAGCGAGCCCGCCGCCATCGGCTGCCCCTCCCGGCCGTCGGATCGATCTTGAAGAGGTCGGCGATGTCGAATACGCCGCCGTGTTCGTCGGGCTGTTCCTCAGCCCGCAGCGCGGTCCGGATGCCCCGGGGCTTGAGCGTCCCGAGTCGGACGCCGAGGCGGAACGTGCCGGGGGCGGGCTTGCCCCCGGACGTGTGCGGCAGGACGTGCAGGCGGGGCGGCCCGGGGAGAGGCGGGCGATCGCATCGGTGTCGATCGCGACCGGCAGAGGTGGCCGCAACGGCGTCACGGACGGCGCAGGCGGGTGGTGACGGCCTGTTCCGTACCCTGGCGGTATGCGCACGCGCCCCACTCCGAACTGGCTCCCCGCCGAGGATGCGCTGCCGGGCACCACGGATCTGGAGCCGGTCGCCGAGGCGCTGAGCACCGGCGGTGTGCTGGTGCTCAGCGGGGCGGGCATCTCCACGGAGTCGGGCATCCCCGACTACCGGAGCAAGGACGGGAGCCTGAGCCGGCACACCCCGATGACCTACCAGGACTTCACCGCCGGCCCCCACGCCCGGCGCCGGTACTGGGCGCGCAGCCACCTCGGCCGGCGCACCCTCGGGCGTGCTCGCCCCAACGCCGGGCACCGGGCCGTGGCCGGGTTCGCGCGGCACGGCCTGCTCACGGGCGTGATCACCCAGAACGTCGACGGCCTGCACCAGGCCGCCGGCAGCGAGGGCGTCGTGGAACTCCACGGCAGCCTGGCCCGGGTCGTCTGCCTCTCCTGCGGCATCCTCAGCCCACGCGGCGAACTCGCCCGACGGCTGGAGGAGGCCAACGCGGGCTTCGAGCCGGCGGCCGCCGCACTCAACCCGGACGGTGACGCCGACCTCACCGACGACCAGGTCCAGGACTTCTGCGTGCTGCCCTGCACGGTCTGCGGCGGCGTCCTCAAACCGGACGTGGTGTTCTTCGGCGAAGCCGTTCCGCCCCGGCGGGTCGAGCACTGCCGCACGCTGGTCCGCGAGGCGACCTCCCTGCTGGTCCTGGGCTCCTCACTGACGGTGATGTCCGGGCTCCGGTTCGTCCGCCAGGCGGCCCGGGCCGGCAAGCCGGTGCTGATCGTCAACCGGGACCCCACCCGCGGCGACCGGCACGCCGCCACCCGGGTCACGCTCCCCCTGGGGACGGCCCTCACCACCCTGGCCGGCCGGCTGAACATTCCCGTCGACGACGAGTTGACGGGCCGGGTGAAGCCATGACGGTGGCGGAGCGTCCGAGGTTCGTCGCACCGGCACCCGAGGATGTCGTACTCGTCATCGAGTTCGGCGAGCCGTTCGGCCAGCAGCAGCTCGTGCCCGAAGCGCTGGTGGATCCGGAAGGCCAACTCTCGTGGAGTCAGCTCGCCGGCCAACATCCGAGCGGCAAGTGCTCGTGCGGCGGTTTCCTGGCCGCCAACGCTGCCGGGTGGATAGAAAGCGAGGCCCAGTTCGTCGAGTGCTGGGGGAAGAAGCTCGGGAACGTCGTAAACCGCCTCCGCCCGCGTGCAAGCGGCAAGGATCCGTAGTGCAGGACCAGCAAAGCCAGCAACGAGCGCATCACAGGCGGCGTTGACGACGTCAATGGCACGGGTCTCGCCGATGCTCCAGAGAACGGCATGGTCCTGAAGCGCGCAGGCTGCAGATTCGGTCGACGGCATGTGTTCATGATCTCGTCCCAGGGTGGACCAAGGCGAGCCCATTTCGTCACTGTGATGCCTGCTCAGCAGGCTCTCCCAGCAGTGCGCGCGCCGAGTCCGCGTAACGGATGGCAGTCTTCTCGTTGAGGCCGAAGGCGAGGGCGAGGGCGAGGGCGAGGGCGAAATGGAGTGGGTCGGCGCCATGGGCGAGGGCCTCTTCGAGCTGGCGGTCCCCACACGATCAACCACAAGATCATCCCAGGCCGGTCAGCCAGCGTGACAATGCCATCAGGTGGATCCGCGGGGGCATGGCGTTGTCGTTGCCGACGGCTTGTTCGCGAGATGGTCGAGGGCGCGGGCGACGGCCGAATCACAGCGGCGTCCGATCTCCGTGGCCGTGAAGACAGGGGTACGGAACTCCTGCGGCACCGGGATGCCGCGGCCCTCGAAGCTCTGCCCGGCCGCGTTCCGGTAGTCCTCGTTGCTGAGGTCGAGGGACCAGCCGCCGGGCAGTGTCCGCGACAGTTGGTCCGAGAAGACGCCCTGCGTCGGGCGGCCGATCAACGTGGGCTTCGGCGAGCGGTTCAGCAGCGTCATGACCGCCGTCTCGCCTGCGCTCACCGTGAGGTCGCTGACCAGCAGCGCGATCGGTCCGTGGAAGCCGGGGCGAGCGCTGGGAGACACCTGCAGCTTCTCGTACGGCGTGAACCCGGAGGCCGCCTGCGTGTCGCGCGCCCGCTTCTGGAACGCGAAATGGGGCTTGTCCGTCAGCCGGGAGGCGAGTTCGAGGCTGAGGCCGTCGAAACCGCCCTCGTTGAGGCGCAGATCGAGCACGAGGCCGCGCCAGCCGTCCTGCTCCGCGACGGCGAACACCGTGTCCAGGGCTTGTGTGAACTTTTCCCGGTCGACGTCGTACGACTCGTCCGCGAAATCGTCGAGTTGCGTGATGCGCAGGTATCCCAGGTGGCCCGGCAGCTCGCTCGCGTACTCCACCTTGCCGTCGATGACGGAAGTGAGCCGCTTGCCCAGCCTTGCTTCGATCGCGGTCCGGAAGGCATCGGTGTCCATGTCGGCCGAGTCGCGTGTGCCCAGCCGTTTGCCGTACAGGCTGAGGTCCTCCCCCTCGATACCGGTATGCATGTCGCCGAGCTCGCTGACTGTGTCACCCAGCAGCTTGCCGAGCATCCGGTCGGTGTTGTGCTCGGCCAGGGTCGCCCGGTCGCGCTTTCTGCCCGCCGCATCGAGCCTCCGGTGCACATAGGGCGGGTAGTGCTCGGCGAGGTTCTGCCAGAAGACGTCGAAGGTCTGCAGACGACGCTCAGCCGCGTTCCTCGAGATCGCAGACGGGCAGCCGGGCTGCTTCTCGAGCCGGTTCATACGGATGTGCCCGGCCGACCCCGGCTCCCGCATGATCAGATGGTCCCCTTGCCTGCGGACGACCAGCTCGACCTCACCCTCCTCACCAAAGGACGTTGCATCGCCATCGCGGCCCACCGGTGCCAACAAGTCCCCCCGGAGGCAGCTCACCGATGTCTGTTCGTAGGAGGTGAGCCGCGTCTTCCCCGCACTGTCCCGGGCGATGTCGAAAACGTAGCCGTATCCGGCGCTCTGCCATATGCCTTCGATCGCCACGGTCCGGTCGCCAGAGGCGCGGTCCGGAACCGAGCAAGCGGTCAGCACCGCGGCGAGCCCCACCAGCAGCCATTGTTTCCGCGCCATGAGCGCGAACGTACCGTAAGTCTCCTGAGCTACGCGGCCGCCCCGATTACCTTATGAGGCTCGGAAAGTCATTGTTGCTACTCAGGGGCTTTATCACGTTGGCTGACCGGCCTGGAATGGTCTTCTGGTTGATCGTGCCGGGGAGGAGTTCACTCGTGTCATCCGCGCCGCCGTCGTACAGGGGGCACCGGTACCCGGTGGAGATCATCGCGCACTGTGTATGGCTGTACTTCCGCTTCCCGCTGTCGTTCCGCGAGGTCGAGGAGTTGATGCTCGAGCGCGGCGTGCTCGTCTCCCACGAGACCGTCCGGCGCCGGTGCGCGAAGTTCGGGCAGGGCTACGCCAACGGCCTGCGCCGCCGGCAGCCCCGGCCCGGGGATGCATGGCACCTGGACGAGGTCTTCATCAGAATCAACGGCGGGCTGAAGTACCTGTGGCGGTCCGTGGACGCCGACGGGAACGTGCTCAACATCCTGGTGCAGTCCCGGCGGGACAAGGCTGTGGTCCGGCGTGAACCGTTCCGGGTTCGGTAGGGACTCGATCGTTTGAAAGGATCGAGTCATGGCACGTCCTTCCCCCTACCCGCTTGGGCTGCGCCGTCGTGCAGTGCGGACGGTCGCCGAGGTGCGGCCGGAGTACGACACCGAGTGGGCCGCGAGGTGATGCCCTCGGTCGAGCATCGCTGTCACAAGGACCTGAACAACCGGGCCGAGAACTCCCACCAGCCGACAAGGCGGCGTGAACGCGCGATGAAGGGCTTCCGCGGCGTCGGAGGAGCCCAGCGGTTCCTGTCCGCGTTCAGCGGCATCTCACCCCGCTTCCGGCCACGCAGCCACCTGGTGACCGCCACCGGATACCGCGCCGAGATGGCCATGTGCTTCGCCCTCTGGGACCAGGTCACCGGCTGCGCCGGCCTGCCCCGCTGCGGCCTGAGCCCGGAACCGGAACCTGGCCCCACCACACCTGCCACACCATCAGGCATTCACACACTCACCAACGTGAAGCTCCGCCACGACCGCTCATGATCGCGGTTGTGGCGACCCTCCGTGGCCCCAGGACGGAAAGTGATCCAGAACCCGAATGCCGACCCCCTGGCGTCGGATCAGAAGTGACCCACTTGATGATCTTCGTCCGGCTCCGCCTTTGGTGGTCAAGGCCGGGAGGCAAGGCGATTCTCGTGGAGGACCGGGCAGAGATCCGGCGGCTGCACCGGGCTGAGCAGCTGCCGGTCCGGGCGATCGCGCGGCATCTGGGCATCTCGCGGGAGGACGGGGGCGCGCGGGAAGGGGGGCGGGAGCCTGTGGGTTGCGGTCCGCCCCGGGAAGGGTCAGAAGGGCTTGTAGGGCAGGTACTTGCCGTCCAGGGTGATGACCGCCCGCTCGCCGCCCTCGGGGTCGGCGACCTTCTTCACATCCAGCTTGAAATTGATCGCGGAGATGATGCCGTCACCGAACTGCTCGTGCACCAGGGCCTTGAGGGTGGTGCCGTAGACCTGGAGTATCTCGTAGAAGCGGTAGATCGTCGGGTCGGTCGGCACACTGTCCCCGAGCGAGCCGCGGGTGGGGATGGTCTGGAGCAGCATCGCCGCGTCGTCGTCCAGGCCCAGTAGCTCGGCGACGGCCTGCGCAGCGTGGGCGGGCAGGGCGTGCTGGCCCAGAACGGCGGCGGTGACGAAGGTGACCGACAGGCCTGCGGCGTCCGCGGTCTGCTGCCAGGACACATCCCGGCGGGTCTTGGCCTCAATCGCGGCGATGGCCAGCTGCTGACGGGCGGTGGGGTCGAACTGAGCGTGCACCATGAGAGGTTTTCCTTATCCGAGGTGCTGGTCCGCAGGAGGGCGAGGCGGCGGGGCGGCGGGTGATCCGGGACCGATGCGCGAGGATCAGGCCGTGCGGTCAGGCCGCCACAGCGGTGCCAGGGGCGCCGGCTGCTTCGACGGTGCCGGTGGAAACATCGTAGACCCGGCCGTGCCGGGTGGCCGTGTTGTGCGCCAGCGCATGGGCCAACCGAGGGACGTGGGGCCGGGTCGGCGAACCGGGCGGTGACGTTCTCCGGTACCGGGGCGGCCGCCTTCTCGCCGCCGACCGGGGCTGCGGTGGTAGGGGCCTTCGGAGGCGTCCACCGGCCCGGCCGGCCGGGCTGGAACGGCCTCGTCCACGAGCGCCAGCGGTGCTGCCGGCTGCTCCGGCCGGGTCACCGGTCGGAGCAGCGCATCCTCGGCCACCCGTAGGACAGGGCGATCGCGGCCCGTGACGGCAGCCTCGGAGGGGCGGCGGTGCGCGGTGAGAAATGCCCGGCAGCGGGCACGCGCACGGTTCCTCCTGGTCGTGTGCACGACCAGGGGCCGCCGGCGGCGTCCGCCGCGGTGCGCGCCGAGCCCCATCACCGGCGCGCTCGGCGCGCACTTCCCGGGTGCCGCCCGGGCCGATCGGCACGATCCGCCCGGACGGATCAGCACGCCGCCACCTCGCTCACCTGACGTAGGCAAGCCGGCTCACCCATTGGGACAGCGTCAGCGAGGCGGCCAGGGCCCCCCGGGCCGCACCGTGCCGGCGGCCCCGGGGCCGCGAGCCATGGCGGCACCCGAAGCCGGGCAGGTAGGACGGCTGCCGCCGGCCGGGGTCGTGCGCCAGGGCCGTGCGCAGAGCGGACAGGTGGGCGGCCACGACCGCGAGGCAGTGATGCTCGTCCCGGCAGTCGGGGCAGGTCACCAGGTGGGCGCGGACCGCGCTCGCCTCGCCGGGGTCCAGGACGTTGAGGGCGTGTCCTTCGAGCAGGTCGCCGATGGTGCGGCAATCCTGGGAGGCAGTGAACATGGCGGGTCCCTTCGGGCAGGGGTGAGAATCGCGCCGTCCACGGGGCCGGCAGACCGCTGGTGCACCGCTACGCAGCTCCGTTTCCTGACCCCACCATCGCCCGGCAACGGCCCCTCGCGCGTCGTCCCCGCGCAGCAATTCCCGGCTACCACGACCGCGGTATCCGCCGGGCCGGCCTACGACAGGACCCCGACGCGCTGCGCGGCCGCGCCGGCCTTCACCCGGTCGCCGGGGGACGAGTCGCCGGCGTCGCCGGGCGGCATGGGGGCCGTCGCCAGCAGGGATACCATCCGCAGCAGCGGGCGGGCCAGCACGTGTCCTTCCGCCGCAAGCTGGTCCAAGAACAGCTCCCAGGTGCCGCTCCCATGTCTGTTCGCTGGTGTCTCGGCTGGTGATCAGCAGCAGGCCTCGACCCTGTGGGCGGATCCAGCCCCGGTAATGCGCCGTCGGCTCACCTTCCGGATCCACTGCCTGCGGCTCGTCGATGTTGTCCAACACCGGCAGCCACCGCTGCTGGGAGGCAAGCTGCCGCCAGACCACGTCCGGCAGACTTTCCTGCCCGGCCCGCGCCGCTTGAGCTTCCCCCGCGGCGCTGTCACGTTGGTTGACTGGATGGGATGATCTTCGGGTTGATCAGGCTGGGAGGGATCCTCGGTGGACAGTGCGCCGTCGTACAGGGGGCACCGGTATCCGGCCGAGGTGATCTCTCACTGCGTGTGGCTGTACTTCCGCTTCCCGCTCAGCTTCCGCGAGGTCGAAGAGCTCATGCTCCAGCGCGGCATCCTCGTCTCCCACGAGACCGTGCGCCGTTGGTGCGCCAAGTTCGGCCAGGCCTACGCGAACGGACTGCGCCGCCGTCGGCCCCGGCCTGGCGACAAGTGGCATCTCGACGAAGTGTTCGTCAAGATCAGCGGTGTGCGGCAGTATCTGTGGCGGGCCGTCGACCAGGACGGCAACGTCCTCGACGTCCTGCTGCAGTCCAAGCGGGACGCCAAGGCCGCCAAGCGGTTTTTGGCCATGCTCATGAAGAAGCAACAGTGGGTGTCCAGGGACATGGTCACCGACAAGCTTCGCTCCTGCAGCAGCGCCCACCGGGAGCTGAGGCCCTCGGTCGAGTACCGCTCCCACAAGGGATTGAACAACCGGGCGGAGAACAGTCACCAGCCCACCCGGCAGCGCGAACGCGCCATGAAGGGCTTCCGCAGCGTCGGCGGAGCCCAGCGGTTCCTGGCCGCGTTCAGCGGCATCTCCCCCCACTTCCGGCCCCAGCGGCACCTGATGACCGCCACCGAACACCGCACCGAGATGACCACCCGCTTCGCCCTCTTACAGCGGCGATTACTTGGCACCTTGTGCGGGGCAACATGATGTACAGGCCGATCCGTTGCGGGGCTTGTGGGAACGGTCGATACGGGCATGGCTGGGGCCGTAGGATCAAGTGATCTCGTGGGGGTGGTCATGCTCAGGCGGCGTCCGGGCCCACCGACGCTCGAGGAGGTGGCCGCGCTCGCCGGTGTGGGGCGGAGCACCGTCTCCCGCGTCATCAACAACGCGGCGGGCGTGAAGGACACGACGCGCCGTGCTGTGCAGCGCGCCATCGCGGAACTGGGGTACGTCCCCAACCTGGCGGCCCGTACGCTGGCGGGCCGGCGTGCCGACGCGGTCGCGCTGGTCATGACGGAGCCGGACTGGCGGCAGTTCGGTGAACCCTTCTTCTCGGAGATCGTGCGGTCCGTCGGTGACGCGCTGACCGAGACCGAGGTGCAGTTGCTGCTCACCCTGGTGCGCACGGACGCCGAGCGGCAGCGTCTCGTGGAGTACGCGCGCGGCGGCCGGGTCGACGGCGTCATGCTGATGTCCGTGCACGCCGAGGACGCGCTGCCCGACATGCTGGCCGAAGTGGGCCTGCCCACCGTCCTGCTGGGGCGGCGCTCCGGGGACGAGAGTGTGACCTACGTCGACGCCGACAACGTCGGCGGGGCCCGCAGCGCCGTGGCGCATCTGCTGGATACCGGCCGCCGCGCGGTCGCGACCATCACCGGACCGTCCGACATGTACGTGGCCCAGTGCCGGCTGCGCGGCTACCGGGAGGCGCTGGAGCGGGCGGGTGCCGAGGGCAGGGCGTCCTGGACCGTCGAGGGCGACTTCTCCGCGGACAGCGGGCACCGGGCGATGGCCGAACTCATCGATCATGCCCCGGAGATCGACGGGGTGTTCGCCGCGTCGGACACCATGGCCGCGGGCGCGCTGGGTGCCCTGCGCGCGGCGGGGCGGCGGGTGCCGGACGATGTCGCGGTGATCGGTTTCGACGACTTTCCGCTCGCGCAGCTCACCGATCCGAAGCTGACGACGGTGCGTCAGCCGCTGGAGGAGATCGGGCGCACGATGGTGCGGCTGCTCCTGGAGGAGATGGAGGAGCCGGCGGTGGCCTGGCGGCACGTCATCCTCCGTACGAAGCTGGTGTTGCGCGGCTCCGCCTGACGACCCGCCGCCCCGGTCCGCCGGGCGCGCCCTCGGTGCACGTCGAATGTTTCGGGAGCGCTCCCGGCGTTCGGAGTTCGAGTGGATCACCTCTCTGACCAGCGCCTTCGAAACGCATTCGACGGGTTGCCGCGCACAGGGTTGTCAGGGACATGGACGCCTTCTACAGTCCCCTCCCGGAACGCTATTGGGAGCGCTCCCACCAATGGGGAGGCGGGAGCGCTCCCGCCGGTAACCCCGCACACCCTCCCGGAGAGGTCCCCCACATGCCACGGTTACGGCACCACCCCCGCACGCTGCGCACCGTGTCGGCCGCGCTCCTCACCACTCTCGCCGCGCTCGCGGCGCTGCTGACCGCGACCACACCGGCCCAGGCCGACACCACGGTCTGCGAACAGTACGGATCAACCGTCATCCAGGGGCGCTACGTCGTCCAGAACAACCGCTGGGGCACCAGCGCCACCCAGTGCGTCACCGCCACGGACACCGGCTTCCGGGTTGCCCAGGCCGACGGCTCGGTGCCGACCAACGGCGCGCCGAAGTCCTACCCGTCGGTCTTCAACGGCTGCCACTACACCAACTGCTCGCCGGGCACCGCCCTCCCCGCGCGCATCAGGGGCATCGCGAACGCCCCCACCAGCATCTCGTACGGCTACGTCGACAACGCCGTGTACAACGCCTCGTACGACATCTGGCTGGACCCGGGGCCCCGGACCGACGGGGTGAACCGGACCGAGATCATGATCTGGTTCAACAAGGTGGGGCAGATCCAGCCGATCGGCTCGCAGGTCGGCACGGCCACCGTGGCCGGGCGCACCTGGCAGGTGTGGTCCGGCGGAAACGGCACCAACGACGTGCTGTCGTTCGTCGCGCCGTCGGCGATCAGCAGCTGGAGCTTCGACGTGATGGATTTCGTCCGGGAGACCGTGGCGCGCGGACTGGCGGGCAACGACTGGTACCTGACGAGCATTCAGGCCGGTTTCGAGCCCTGGCAGAACGGCGCGGGGCTCGCCGTGCACTCGTTCTCGTCCACCGTCGACACGGGCGGCGGCTCGAATCCGGGGGACCCCGGCGCCCCGGCCGCCTGCACCGTGTCGTACTCCACGAACGTCTGGCCGGGCGGCTTCACCGCGAACGTCACCGTCACCAACAACGGTCCGGCCGCCGTCGAGGGCTGGCAGCTCGCCTTCACCCTGCCCTCCGGGCAGCGCATCGTCCACGCCTGGAACGCGTCCGTCACCCCCTCCTCGGGTGCGGTCGCGGCGACCGCACCGGCCGGCAACACGCGGATCGCCGCCGGGGAGAGCCAGAGCTTCGGCTTCCAGGGCAGCTACAGCGGCGCCTTCGCACAGCCCGACGCCTTCCGGCTGAACGGCACCGCCTGCCGGACCGCGTGAGGGCACGCGGGCCGCACCCCGCCGTGCCCCCTCGCTCCGGGGGCCCGCTCTTCCCTCCCTGCGCGACGGGGCGGGCCCCGGCCGGACCGCACCGCGAACGGCAGCGCCGAGGGCCGGTGCCGACGCACCGGCCGCCCGGCCGGTCCCGTTCCGCCGCGGGACGGTCCCTCCAAGCCCCGCCCGTCCGGTTGGCACCCTCCCCGGCCGGGCGGGGGTTCCACCCCTCGCACCGCCCATGAAGAACTCAGCATCGGGACAGGAGACTCCATGGCTCTGAGAAGCAGACTGGTCTCTCTGGCAGCGGTACTGGCGACCCTCCTCGGAGGGCTCGGTCTCAGTTTCCTCTGGCAGAAGGACGCGCAGGCGCACGGCGTGGCGATGATGCCCGGTTCGCGCACCTACCTCTGTCAGCTGGACGCCATCACCGGCACCGGCTCACTCGACCCGACCAACCCCGCCTGCCGGGCCGCGCTGAACCAGAGCGGCGCGTCGGCCCTGTACAACTGGTTCGCCGTCCTGGATTCCCGGGCCGCCGGGCGCGGCCCGGGGTATGTGCCGGACGGTACGCTGTGCAGTGCCGGCGACCGGTCGCCGTACGACTTCTCCGCCTACAACGCGGCCCGCTCCGACTGGCCCCGCACGCATCTGACGTCCGGAGCGACGATCAAGGCGCAGTACAGCAACTGGGCTGCGCACCCGGGTGACTTCCGGGTCTACATCACCAAGCCCGGCTGGTCGCCCACGTCCCAGCTGGGATGGAACGACCTGGAGCTGATCCAGACCGTCACCGACCCGCCCCAGCAGGGCTCCCCGGGTGCCAACGGGGGCCATTACTACTGGAACCTGAAGCTGCCCTCCGGCCGCTCCGGTGACGCGCTGATCTTCATGCAGTGGGTGCGTTCGGACAGCCAGGAGAACTTCTTCTCCTGCTCCGACGTCGTCTTCGACGGGGGCAACGGCGAGGTGACCGGCATCCGGGGCTCGGGCAGCACGCCGCCCCCGGACCCGGACCCGACCGACCCGCCCCACACGGGTGAGTGCATGGCCGTCTACAACGTGGTGAACTCCTGGAACGGCGGTTTCCAGGGCTCCGTCGAGGTGATGAACCACGGGACCTCGCCGCTCAACGGCTGGGCCGTGCAGTGGAAGCCCGGTCCCGGGACCACGATCGGCAGTGCCTGGAACGGCTCCCTCACCACCGGATCCGACGGCACGGTGACGGTACGGAACGTCGCTCACAATCGGGTGATCAATCCCGACGGAAGTGTGACGTTCGGCTTTACGGCCACGTCGTCGGGCAACAACTTCCCGGTGGGCACGATCGGTTGTGTGAATCCGTAGCGACCGCCCCGGCCAGGTGCGCCGCTTCGCCCCGCCTCCACCGCGGGGCGAAGCGGCGCACCGTTGCTCCCGTGTTCAGGCGGAGTCCGTCCGGGCAGGCTCCCGGACCGGTGTGGAGGCAGGGCGGGCGGCCTCGCGGTCGGCTCGGTGCAGGGGCGTCAGTACCACGAGGCCGACGACCGCGACAAGGACGAAGAAGCCGCCGAGCACGGCCGCGCCGGTCACCGGACCGGCCATCAGTCCGTGCGCGGTCACGACGGCGCCGGGGGCCGGTACCCCGATGCCCTGGGCGACGTATCCGGCGAGGTAGCCGCCGGACACCATGCCCGCCCGGTGCGGGGCGGGGGCGGATCGGCTGAGCACCGTGAGCCCGCCGGCGAAGTCGAAGGCGTACGCGGCTCCGGCGACGGCCGACGCCAGGAAGAACAGCAGCAGTCCCTCGACCGCCCGTGACGGGACGTCTATCGGGTTCCGGGCAGCAGTGGCCATCGGTGTTCACTCTGTCACCGTGTCCGTCGATCACCGGTGGGCTCGTGCTCGCGGGGTGCACGGGCTCCGTATCCGGCGCTACGGGAACACCGGGCAGGAAGGCCGGCGCCACCAGAGTCACTGATCCGGCAGTGAAGGACACCCTGTGCTTGCCGAATACCTCGTCCGTGCTGGTCAGGCCGCATGCTGGTACGCGTGGAGGGTGCCGCCGAGCCGCGCTCGCCGTCGTATGTCCAAACGGGCGATCCGGTCCGGGTCCTCGATCGGAGCGGTCAGCGGGTGGAGGGGGCGGGCGTTCGCGAGGCCCTGGTGCGGCCTGTGCTCGTTGTAGAACGTCTCGAACTCGCGCAGTGCGTGCAGGAGATGGCGTTGGTTCCAGATCAATGTGCGGTCCAGCAGTTCTCGTCGGCAGGTCCGCACCCACCGCTCCATGATCGAGTTCACTCTCGGTATCCGGACGCCGCTGAGCACCACCTCGATACCCGCGTCCTTGAGGACGGCGTCGAACAGCCGCGGGAACTTCCCGTCCCGATCCCTGATCAGACAGCGCGCCCAACAGCCGGCGTCCTCGAGGTCCATGACAAGATTCCTCGCCGCCTGGACCACCCAGGACGCGGTCGGATGCGCGGTCGCGCCCAGGATCCGGATCCGGCGGTTCGCGTACTCGATCGCGGCGAACACGTACAAGCGGGCCCCGGACGGGGTGACCGTTTCGAAGAAGTCGCACGCCAGGAGCGCGTCGGCCTGGGAGCGCAGGAAGTCCCCCCAGGTGCTCGAGGCCCGCCCGGGCGCCGGCTCGATGCCGGCCTCCTTGCTCTGGGGCACCTCCCAGCGGTAGCCGGGGAGAATTCGAGAGTTTGGGGAAGGTGGACAGGCACGTGAAGCCTCTGGTGGAGACGGTTCTCTTGGTCGAAAACCCATCTACCAGGGGCTTCAGCACGTTGTCAGCCCAACTGTCGAACTTCAGAGGCAGGTTGGAAAGGGATCAGTGTCTGCGCCCCGGCTTGTGGGGGTGCTGTCCGGGCATACGGGCTTCACCCGTTCGAGAGAAGCCCGCTCATGCTCGGCATAGTGGCCGCGGTGCTGTTCTTCTTCGCGTTTTTGATCAATGCGGCGGACATCGGCACCAACAATGTGTTCTCCTCGACGAATGTGATGCTGCTGGGGCTGACCGCCCTGGCGCTGCATGTGGCGGGGATCGGTGCTGGCTGGGCTTCCAGGAACCGACGCTGACCCCGGCCCCTGCGACCCGCTGACGGGGTGCTCGGGGTGGCGCGAACACCCCGAGCCCCCTTCGTGGCCGGTCTTGCCCGCGTCAGCCGGTTCCCATGAGGCGTCCGCTCATCGATCTTGATTGCGGGCCTGCTGTTGCTCTGCCGCACCGAGCGGCGCATTCGGCCCGCGGTTCAGGGAGGCCTCGCTCGGGGCCGAGGGGAACGGCGCGGGTGATCCCCGGGCCGAACTCGCCGTTGGCGCGCGCAGGCCAGGCGGTTCGGTTGGCAGTGTTGGGGCTCTCTGAAATTGGCTCTGACCGCAGTTCCGTGAATCCCCAGGTCAGCCGCGGGAACGAGGGATCGTTTCGGCAGGGTGTTCTCTGCCATGGCGAGCAAGGCGGTTGAGGATGTGCTGTTTCCCGAAATCGATGTGCGGGTGGAGGGGGTGAGGGACTCCTCCGACGTCCTGGTGGTGGAAGCGGTGTCGACGGCTCGTCCGGGCCGGTGCCCGGACTGCCGCAAGCAGGCGAGGCGTGTACACAGCTAGTGCTCTGACCGGGAAGGTTCGCCGGGGCGGTGGTCGCTTCGTCAGTCTTGGAGCCAGCCGTGCATTCTCCTTTTGAGCGGCGGTAGCAGTCCCGAAGAAAATGGATTGCCTTGGGAGCAGCGCTCACGTTGGCTGGGCAGCATGGCTGAACTGCGTACCGATCGCCTCGTGCTCCGTCGATGGCAAGACTCCGACCTTGAACCGTGGGCGGCGATGAATGCTGATCCCGAGGTTCGGGAGCACTTGGGCGACCTGCTCACCCGTGAACAGAGCGATGCCTCCGTGGCGCAGTTCCAGGCCGAGTTCGACCAGCGAGGCTACGGATGGTGGGCAGTTCAATTGCAGGCCACGGGCGAGTTCATCGGCTTCGCGGGCTTGGACCCGGTGGATGATGACATGCCGTTCACGGGGGTAGAGATCGGTTGGAGGCTCGCTCGCTCGGCCTGGGGCCAGGGTTACGCCACCGAGGCCGCCCTGGCTGGCCTGGCCTTCGGCTTCGAAACGCTTGAACTCGCCGAGATCCTTGCAGTGACGACTGCTACCAACCTCCGTTCCCAAGCAGTGAGCTTCTTCAGCGTTGCCGCTCCAGCGTGAGGATGGCCTTGGCGATTGACGTCATGCGGTTGGGGCTGCATCGGGACCTGCGGAAGATCCGCCAGGACTTCAGCCTCGCGACGCCGCGTTCGACGGGCGCTCGCGCTGCGGCCAGTGACGTTTTCTCAGCGAAATGATCTACGCGAAGCGGCATGAACCGCTCCATGCGTGAGCAGGCCGGACGGACTGGGCCCGGCCGTGGACAGACGTAAAGCCCCTGGTAGGACAGGTCTCACCACAAGATCATGTCCGTAACCACCAGAGGCTTCACGTTGGTCACCTATGTTGCCACGCTCGATGTCCCGCGCCACGTCGTGGACCACCTCTCGCGTCTGCTCGCCGCCCACCGCCGCCGAATCGGCACTCCGCGAGGCAGCCGGGCGCTCGGCCCGTTCCGCCAGGCCGTGCTGGTGCTGCGTTGGTTCCGCGAACGCGGCTGCGTGCACTGCCTGGCCCGCGACGCGGGCGTCTCTCAGGCCACCGGCTACCGCTACCTGCACGAGGGCATCGACGTCCTCGCCGCCCAGGCCCCGGACCTGCACGCGGTCCTGGACCACTGCCGACGCGCGGGGATGACCCACGTGATCCTCGACGGCACACTGATCGAATCGGACCGCCTCGCCGGCGTCCGCGACAACGGCAACGACTGGTGGTTCAGCCAGAAACACAAGGCGTTCGGCGGCAACGTGCAGTTCCTGGCCGCTCCGGACGGCACCCCGCTGTGGGTCTCCGACGTCGAACCCGGCTCCACCCCCGACGTCACCGCCGCCCGCATCCACGCCCTGCCCGCCCTCTACAAGGCGGCGGCCGACGGGCTGCCGACCCTGGCCGACAAGGGCTACATCGGCGCCGGCATCGGCATCCTCATTCCCGTCCGCCGCCCCAACAACCAGTCCGAGCAGGCACTTTGCGCGGACACCCGTGCCTTCAACACCCTCGTGCGGAGCGTTCGGGCCCTGGGCGAGCGCACCGCTGCCGAGCTCAAGCAGCGCTGGCGCACGCTGCAGCACGTCACCCTCAGCCCCAGCCGGATCGGCGACATCGCCCGCGCCGCCCTCGTCCTCAACGGAATCTGGAAGTGACCATCGTTGAGAAAACCTCAGTGCCTGATTGTGGGACTTTTCGGTGGGGGTGAGTTCCTGCAGGGGCCTGCGTTTGATGCCGGTGGTCAGCCATGGGCCGGCGCCCTGGTAGGCGAGATCGGCCAGGATGGGAACGCCTTGGCGTTCGCAGATCCGGATGATCCGGTGGGTGCGGGCTGGGGGTACCCCCGGCCGAAGGCTGGGGGAGGTCAGGTCATGGGTGCGGCCCGGCAGGGCGGGCGAGAGCCACAGCAGCCGGCCGCCGGGGTCGGTGACGACCTGCACGTTCACGCCGTGGCGCCGGTGTTTGTGGGAGTAGTCGGCCCGGCCGTCGCCGACCCGGTCGCACTCGGCGAGGGTGCCGTCGAGCAGGACGAACTCGGGTTCGTGCTCGCGCAGCGTCTTCAGCAGGCCCGGTGCACGTTCGGCGAGCAGGTCGACGACCGCGCTGGTGTAGGCGTGGGCGGTGGACTCGCTGATCCCGAACCCGGCGGCGATCTTCGCGAGAGTGGTGTGCTCGCGCAGGTACACCAGTGCCACCATCGCGCGCTGGGACGGACGGAGCTTGCAGCGCCGGTCGCCCTCACGGGTGATGATCAGCATGGTGACCCACTCCACGAGTGCATGCGGCAGGTCGAGTGCGGCAGGATGGATGACCAACGAGGCCCCCGAGCAACGTGATTGAGACGTCAGACATCTCGATCAACAGCCCGAGGGCCTCGCTCGTTGCGCTTCACGGCCCATCACCCGATCGGTGGCCAACTCGAAGAAGCTCAGTGATGCGCCGGATCGGCATGACCCGCGACCCGGCTGACGATTTCGACGACCCCACCGCGCCCGAAGGGCCACTGCGTCCGAACGTGCTGTACCGAATCGCGCGTGGTGTGAGGGTCTGACGCTCTCGGCTCGGTCGCTTGGTCAGGCTGCAGCGGGGAGCGGGCGTCCGCCCCAGCGGATGCCCTTCTCGCTGCGGATGCGGGCGCGTTCGCGACGCTGCGCCGCGAGGACGTCGGGGTGGCGGGCGTTGGTGTTGCGCCAGCGCAGGTAGGCGTGCAGGGCCCGGGTCTGCACGCTGTGGTTGCGGTGGTTGGAGTTGGCGATCGTGAACTGCCGCAGTGGCCCGAAATGGGCTTCGATCGGGTTGGCCCAGGAGGCGTAGGTCGGGGTGAAGCACAGCTCGACGCGGTTCTTCTTCGCCCAGCGACGGATCTTGTCGCCCTTGTGGGCGGACAGGTTGTCCAGGATGACGTAGATCGGGGCGCTGTCCGGGCGCGCGGCCCGGATCGACCTCAGTGCGGCCAGGGTGTTCACCGCACCCTTCTTGCGGTGGTTGACGCCCCACAGCCGGTCGTCGCCGACGGAATAGCAGCCGTGGAAGTACCGCACCCCGTGGGTGCGGTGGTAGGTCGCGGGATGGCGCTCGGGGTGACCGGTGGGAGCCCAGCCGGCCCCGGCGGTGGGGCGGATGCCGAGCGGTCCGAACTCGTCGAACGCGAACACGCGGTCCGGGAAGCGTTCCAGCACCTCCTCGATGCGGTCCAGCTTGGCGTCGCGCTCGGGGTCGGGCGACTCCTTCCAGGTCTTGGTGCGTTGGAAGGTGATGCCGCGGCGGGCGAGCAGGCACCGTAATGCCTCGCGGCCGATCCGGATCACACTGCCGTGCACTTTCCGCAGGTAGGCGGCGAGTTTGCGGATGGACCAGCGGGTGAAGGACTGGCCGAGCTTGGTCGGGCGGGTGGTGGCCGTCTGCACGACGAAATCCTCGTCGTCAGGACTGAGCAGGCGGGGACGGCCTCCCGCCCAGCGAGGGTCCAGGCAGGCCAGACCGATCGCGTTGAACCGGTGGATCACGTCGCGGACGGTGTCCTCGTCGGCCTGAACCAGCTTCGCGATCACCGGGACCCGGTTCCCGCCGGCCGAGGCCAGCAGCATCATCGCGCGCCGGTATCGCACGGAGCTGGTGCTGCCCCGGCGCACGATCTGCTGCAGCTTCTGCCCCTCCTGGTCGGTCAACCTGCGCACACGGACAGGCTCAGCCACCACACCCCCAACGGTCGGATCGGACGTCTCCGGACATCCAACCGCTGGAACCGCCGCCCCGGCGAACCTTCCCGGTCAGAGCACTAGCTTGATCTTTAACCTGTGCGGCGGGGGCGTGGAGTCGTGGACTTCTTCGTGCGTCGTTTTGTGGGGCCGGGTTTGCGGACGGTGTGCACGTCGTAGCGTGCGGTGGGCTGGTTGTTCCTGCGGCCGGGTGGCCGTCCCGGGCCGGGCCGAGAGGATTTCGGTGCTCCGGCCGGGCAGGCGGCCTTGGCCGGAGGTGCCGAAAGTCGCGACGGACGCGGGCCGGGGTGAGCCTGTCGGGCGGGGTCGGCTTTTCCCACGGCCGCCGGAGGTCTGCCGCCAGCGGGCGGGCGAGCCGGAGCTGGGTGAAGGCGACGACGATCAGCCAGGTCCAGCGGTCGGCGGCTTCGGGGGTGCGGATCTTCGGACAGGTCCAGCCCAGGGTCTGCTTGAACAGGCGGAAGGTGTGCTCGATGTCGAAGCGCCGCAAAAACGCCTGCCACAGACGGTCGACGTCGGCGGTGGTGGCGTCGGTGCCCGACCACCACAGCCAGACCGGCTTGGGTGTCGCGCCGCTGGGCAGATGCTCGACCTGCAGACGGATCACGGTGCCCTCGATGACCGGCAGGGCACCGAGCTGGGAAGTCCAGGCAGAGCGGTGGGTCAGTCTCGGGTGGAGCCGGTCCCATGCCCGGGCGGTGGCGGTGCCGTAGAGACGGGTTGCGGTCACCGTCTGCGCTTCGGGTGTGCCCCAGGTGGCCGGGTCACCGAAGACGAACTCCCCTCCATGGCGGGGCGGCCGGCCCCGCACGCCGGGCTCGCGAGGCGGGACCGCACGGCGCAGGACACGGTCCGAGCGCATCCGGCCCAGTACCTGCACCGGCAGATCTTTGAGCAGGAAGGCCAGGCGGGGCACGTCGTATCCGGCGTCCACCACGATCAGGATCTCCGGGTCGCCGTCCGTCCACTGCCCGGCCGAGACCAGCCGCTCGACCAGTTCACGCATCTGTCCGGCCGTGACGGTGGCGGCGTCGTCGCCCGGGGCCAGACGCAATGCGTCCAGCGGCGCGGTCCACGAACTGCGTCCCGTCTCCAGCGCGCAGATCACCGAGTAGGGCCAGCCGGGCACGGGAATGTGCTGGTCCTTGCCCCGGCCGTAGGTGTGGCACAGGATCCGCTGCGGTGAGGTGTGCGCGCTGGGCCGCAGCCAGCAGGTGAGGTCGGCGGCCAGCACCAGCCGGCCGTCCGCCGCCCGCGGCAGCGGCACCGTCGCCAGGGCCCGTCGCAGCCGGGCGACGTCGACCCGGCCTGCGGACAGGGCGTCGTAGAGCCCGCCGTGCCCGCGCCGGTGTTCGCCCACCAGCGACAGTTCCACCAGCGACCGGACCGGGCCATCCGCACACAGCACGGCATCGGCCAGCTCGAACAACGCATCCGCTCGCCTGGTCAGACAGGAGTAGAACTCACCCCGGAAGCATGACAGTTCCGCAAACGGATCCTGCCGGACGACGTGATGCAGCAGACTCATCCCCACGGCCTTCGCGCTGAGCTTGTGTGTTCCTTGGTCGGATCACATGCTCAGCCGAAGGCCGCCTTCACATACGGCAGTTACCAGCCCGAGTGATCAAGTACGAGGAGTCGTTCGACCTCCGAGGTTAAAGATCAAGCTAGAGCCGCCTCTCACTGTAGCCACGGCTGAACGACCGGCTGCTGCCACTACTCCGCTCACTCAGCCGGGATCGGACAGATCGCGTGGTTCCAGGCGCCGACCACGACAAACTTCAGTATCGTCTCATTGACGATAAGGGGGTTGCTCTGCCAGACTGGCGGAGCGTCAATGTGCCGAGGAGTAGTCCTTTTCGGCATTCTGCCGTGTCTGCGCCGTCCCCGTTTATTCCGCCGGGGATCGAGTCCGCACGCCACCGCCCATCTCCGCGCGCCACCGCACCTTATGGAGTTCCCATGGCCCATGCCCCGCAGCCCCGCCTGGACACGCTGGCCACCGACCGGGCCGCTGGTGTACTGCTCGGCGCGGCCGTGGGCGACGCGTTGGGCGTGCCCTACGAGTTCGAGGCGACGCTGCGCGACGACCAGCAGCCCCGCATGATCGGTGGCGGTCTGGGTCCGTACGAGCCCGGCGAGTACTCCGACGACACCCAGATGCAGGTCTGCATCGCCGAGGTCACGGCCGACGGAGCGGATCTGCGCTCACCGGGGGCCCTTGACGGGATAGCCGCCAACTTCCAGGGCTGGCTGAGCGGCGGCGCCAGTGACGTCGGCGCCCAGACCCGCGCCGTCCTGGGCACCGCTTCCAGTGCCTCCGGAGCGCCGGGCGCGGCGATGCTGGCCGCCGCCCGCAGTTTCACCGCCGGCAACGATCGCGGCGCGGGGAACGGCTCGTTGATGCGCACCGGGATCGTCGCCCTCGGCCATCTCGGTGACACCGCCGAGATGGCCGAGGCCGCCGTCGCCGTCAGCGCGCTCACCCACCCGGACCCCGACTGTGCCGATGCCTGCGTGCTGTGGTGCTCCGGCATCCGCACCGCGGTGCTGCACGGAACCTTCGACGGCGTGCGCGCCGGCCTGGACCTGCTCCCCGCCGAGCGCCGCGAGGCGTGGGCGAAGCGGCTGGACGAGGCGGAGGCCAATCCGCCGCACCACTTCGCCAACAACGGCTGGGTCGTCCACGCGCTCCAGGCCGCCTGGTCGGCGATCATCCGCACCGCCGTCCCCGAACTGAGCCCCGCCGGGCACAGTTTCCCCGCGCAGCACTTCGGCCTCGCCCTGGAGGCGGCGGTGCGGGCCGGGACGGACACCGACACCGTCGCGGCGATCGCGGGCGCCCTGCTCGGCGCGCGCTGGGGCTGCTCCGGCATCCCGCTGGAGTGGCAGCAGGCCGTGCACGGCTGGCCCGGCCACACCACCGGAGCCGACCTGGTCCGGCTGGCGGTACGCACCGCCCGGGGCGGGAGCGACGACGTCCAGGGCTGGCCCTCGGCACCCCGCATGTCCGTCGGCGGCCACCACAGCTTCGCCATACCCCACCCGCACGACCCCGGAGTGTTGCTGGGCAACCTGGCCCTGGCCCAGGGCACCGAGCCGGTTGCCGTCGACGCCGTGGTCTCGCTGTGCCGTACCGGCACGGACCCGATCCTGCCCGGAACCAATGTCGAGCACGTCCGCGTGTGGCTGGTGGACAGTCAGGGGGAGAACGCCAACCTCCACTACGTCCTGGACCAGGCCGCCCGACAGGTACTGCGGCTGCGCCAGGAGGGCAAGCGGGTCCTGCTCCACTGCCTTGCCGGACAGAGCCGCACCCCCGCCGTCGCCGCGATCTACAGCCACCTGGCCACCGGCACCGACTCCAAGACCGCGCTGAACGACCTGCGCCGGGTACTGACCAACGGCTGGCACCTCGACGCACACCCGCAGATGCACGACGCGGTGCACGAGCTGACCACCGCGCCGGCCACCGACAGGAAGACGGCCGGAGCCGTTCCGCGGAAGGACCAGGCCCGTGACATCACAGGCGGCGCGGCGACGGTCGACACAACCAACCCGCGTGAGGATGCCGCCGCGGAGCAGGATTCGCTGTTCGCCTCGGAGGCTGATGTGAACCGGAGGCTGCGGGAGTTCCCGAAGGACAAGCGGGCGGCATCCCGGGTACGCGGTCTGCTGCTCGGTCTGGCGCTCGGCGACACGCTGGGCCGCGCCCAGGACAAACTGCCGGCCGACGGCCCGCTGCGGGCCGGGGTGAGCACCCAGCTGGCCTGTTTCACCGCCGAGGGTGTGATCCGCGCTCTCGTACGCGGTGACCACAAGGGCTTGTGCCACCCTCCGACGGTCGTGTGGCACGCGTACGGCCGGTGGGCTGCCCTGCAAGGTCTCAAGGCCCGCCGCTGGGGCACGGGCGAGGACCGGTGGCCCGACGGCTGGCTCGCCCAGGTGCCCGTTCTGGCCGAACGGCGCGGTTCGGCACCGGCGACCGTGACCGCGCTGGCCAAGAGCGAGCACGGCAACGTGGAAACGCCGACGACCAGTCGCGGCTGCCACGCGCTCACCCGCACCCTGCCGGCCGCTCTGCTGGGCATGGGCCAAGGCTTCGAGCCGGCAACACGGTGGGCCCACGAGATGGCTGCCCTCACCCATGGCGATCCGGCCGCGCAGTCCGCGACCGCCCAAGCGGTGGCGCTGGTCAGCCACTGTCTGATCAGCCTTCCGGGGAATGCGGCTTCGTCCGACGGTCCGTCGCAGGTGCAGCAAGCTCTGCAGAAGGGCCTTCTTGCCCTTCGTAGAGCCGGGTATAGCCTGGACGCGCGGGTGCTCGACCGGCTCGCCGAGGCACTTCAAGAGGCTATTAATCATCCAGCCGACGCTAAACGGCTCGCGAAGCTCGCACCGGACGCCACCGCGCCCTCAGCCCTGTTCGGCGGCGTGTATGTCGCCGCCTCCTTCCTCGAGCCGGCTCAGGTACACGACGCACTGCGCTTCGCCGCCGGGGCGCCGGACGGCGATTCGGTCGCCTGCGTGGCCGGTGCGCTGCTGGGGGCTGCACACGGCGCCGAGGCCCTGCCCATCGATCTCGTCAGCCGCCACGAACTGGCCTGGGTCCTCGACACCCTGGCCCGCGACCTCGTCGCCCAGCTCGCCGACGCACCCAGTGGCAGCGAGTACGTTTCGGGCTGGGACCCGCACTGGTGGGACCGCTACCCCGGCTGGTGACCCGTCAGCTCCGCCTCGACGACATCGCTGGGATCAGCCGAGGGTGTCGAGGCGGGGCCGGGAAGGTGTCTCCTGGGAACAGAGGCGGCGGTCTGGCGGCAGGGGCGAGCGGAGCCGAGTTCCCTACTACGACCGCCGGGCAGGCAGGGCACTCACATCGCAGGAGGACGTTCTCTGACCGACGACGGAGACTATGGACGGTTTGGGTGTTGGCACGGTGGTGGAGTAGGACTCGAGGCGAACGCCAGTGCGCTGTTCACACGCTCGTCGGCGATCGTGGATGTGCTTCACGCGGTAGGCGAGTCGGCTGCTCCACTGCGCGACCTCAACGGGCGTCACCGGGACGCCACACTGACGCAGCCTGTGTCGCTCGAAAATACGATTCGGTGCTGTGAGCTGCGGAGAGGCCGTTCGGTCAGGCGGTTCTCCGGTACTGGTTGATCAGGCCGCCAAGGAGGGGGTGTCGCCGGATTCGCTGGGCCTGGAGGTCGGTGACGGTGGCTGGAGCGGGCGGTTTGGTGCTGTCCGGGGGCAGTTGCCGTCGGGACTGGTGGGGGTGGTGCTGGTTGTAGTGCCGGATGTACTCGGCCAGGACCGCTTGAGCGTGGGCCTCGTTGTAGATCAGGATCCGGTCGAGGAGTTCGCGCCGGAGGGTGCCCACGGCTCTCTCGCCGATCGCGTTCGCTCTCGGTGCCTGCGGCGGGCCGAGCAGGATCTGTACGTCGTCGGCCTGGAAGACGGCGTCGAAGGCGTCGGTGTACTTCGCATCCCGGTCCCGCAGCAGAAAGCGCAGCAAGTCCATCCGGCACCCCAACGTCATGGCGAGATTCCTCGCCTGCTGGATGGTCCACTGCGCGGTGGGGTGGACGGTGACGCCGGCGAGGTGTAATCGGCGAGTGCCGTGCTTGATGAAGATCAGGGCGTACAGGCGCCCCAGCGCCACGGTGTCGAGGTGCAGGAAGTCGGCGGCGATGATGCCGTGGGCCTGGGTGGTGAGGAACTGGCGCCAGGTAGGGCCGGAGCGATGCGGGGCGGGGTCAACTCCCGAGGACTGCAGGACCTCCCATACGGTGGACGGGGCGATGGAGTAGCCGAGGCGGGCGAGCTCGCCCTGTATGCGGCGGTGGCCCCAGGTGCTGTTCTCGCGCGCCAGACGCAGGATGAGCTGCTTGACGGTGGGCGCAGTCGGGGGCCGTCCCGGGTGGCGGCGCTCGGTGAATGTTCACTTCCGGGAGACCAGGCGTCGGTGACAGGCCAGCAGCGTGGTCGGCGTGACCGCGAAGACCTGACGCCAGCGTTCCCGCGGGACCAGCCGGGGAAGGACGGCCAGCCAGATCCGGTCGGCGGACTCATAGCAGACCCGGGCGATCTGGCGGCGCAGCACCGCGTTCTCGTGTCGCAGCGCCAGCACCTCCGCATCTTTGGCCACCTGACTGCGCAGCACGGCAGCGGGCACCTTGATCAGATTCCGGACCAGCGCGGTGACGATCGACGGTGGCATCGAAGGATCATCCCAGGCGCCGCGGAGGCCCTTGCCCCACACGGAGAAGCTGCAGGCCAAACCCAGAATCGTATTTCCGAGCGGGACAGGGGGAGTGCCTGGGGGCATCGGAGCGCACGGTCTGGCGATGGCTGGCCGAGGCATCCCAGAACCCGGCGGCGGCCGCGTACCCCGGAGCCCGCCGCACGACGCGCCTCCTGCAACTGCGCGCCGTCACCGGTATCCCCCCGACCCTGGTCTGCCACTGCCCCCACCTTCCCGCCGCCCTGCACCAGGCCCTGCGGACAGCCGACTACGCCATCACCGCCGACTTCCAGGCAGCCCGCCGCCACTACTGCTCGATAAAGCCACCCAAGGTGGCCGACACGGTGACCGTGCCGGTCACGGCGTACCAGATCAGCGGTGAGTACGCGATGATCGAGGCCGCCGCGGAGAAGGGCTGGATCGACCGGGACGCGGCGATCCTGGAGAGCCTGACGGGCATCCGGCGCGGGTGCGCGGATGATCCTGACGTACTGGGCGACGGAGGTCGCCCAGCGGCTCGGCCGCTGAGGCCCGTCAGGGGCCGTGGCCCGCTTCAGGACACCAGGCCCTGACGGTAGGCGTAGACGACTGCCTGGACGCGGTCGCGGAGGCCGAGCTTCGTGAGGATGCGGGAGACGAAGGTCTTGACCGTCTCCCGGCTGATCACGAGGGCCGCGGCGATCTCGTTGTTGGAGAGGCCGTCCGCGATGAGGCGCAGGACCTCCAGTTCGCGGGGAGTCAGCGGGACGTCGGGCCCGTTGTCCCCGGTGGGGCGGATCCGGACGGCGTACCGGCCGACGAGCTGGCGTGTCACCTCGGGGTCCAGCAGTGCGGCGCCCGCCGCCACGGTCCGGATTCCGTGCAGCAGTTGGGCCGGTGGCGCGTCCTTGAGGAGGAAGCCGCTCGCGCCGGCGCGGAGCGCCTCGTAGACGTATTCGTCGAGGTTGAACGTCGTCACCACGAGCACCTTGACGGGGTGCGGTACGCCGGCGCCGGCCAGGAGGCGGGTGGCCGATATGCCGTCGAGCACCGGCATGCGGATGTCCATCACCACGACGTCCGGGCGGAGTCGTCCGACGAGGTCGACGGCGGTTCGCCCGTCCCCGCACTCGGCCGCGACCTCGAGATCGGGCTGGGCGTCGATGATCGTCGCCAGTCCGGTGCGGATCAGTACCTGGTCGTCGCAGATCAGGACGCGGATGGGCGCGGTCACGACGGGCTCCCGGCGGGTATGTGGGCGCGGACGACGAAGCCGCCGTCCTTCTGTTCCTCCGCGCTGAAGTCGCCGCCGAGGACGTCGACCCGTTCACGGAGACCGGCCAGGCCGCGCCCGCTCCCGGAGAGTTGGGGGGCCTTCGAGCCGGAGCCGTCCGTGCCGACCTCCACGGTGATCTCTCCTGAGCCGTGGCGCACCCGGACGGAAGTGCGGCTGCCGTGGGCGTACTTGAGGGCGTTCGTCAGGGACTCCTGCACCACCCGGTAGGCCACGAGGTCGGCGCTGCCGGTCGACTCGGCCGGTGTGCCCTCTTCGGTGAACTCCACGGGCTGACCGGCCCGCCGTGTCTGTTCGACGAGGGTGAGGAGCCGGCCGGCGGGTGGGGTCCTGGGCTCGGTGCTGTGGTCGGGGTTGAGCAGGTCGAGCAGGTGCCGCAGATCCGTGATGGCCCGGCGGCCGGTGTCGGTGACGGCGGTCAGGCTCTGGTCGAGGCGATCGGGGACGGCGGTCAGATAGCGGGCCGCCTCGGCCTGTACGACCATCGCCGTCACGTGGTGGGTCACCACGTCGTGGAGTTCGCGGGCGATGCGGGCGCGTTCGGCGGCGCGAGTGTCCTCGGCGACGCGGCGGCGGCGCTCGGCCTCCAGGGCCCGGGTGTGACGAACCCATGACCCGACGCCCCAGGCGAGTGTCACGGCCAGGTAGAACGTCACGAACTCGCCGGGCGGTTCGCCGGGGCCGAGCCGGTGGAGCGCGACCGCCAGCGGGACGTATGCCACGGAGGCGGTGATCGCGGTTGCCCGCCTGTGGTGTTCCAGGTGGGAGGCCACGCTCAACAGCGTGATGGGCAGCGCGATGCCGGCGAGTGTGTGGTAGCCGCGGAGCTGGTCGAGGGCGAAGCCGATCGACACCACGGCGAAGCAGAGGACGGGCCACCGCCGGCGTCCGGCGAGCGGGAGGCACTGGAGGGCGATCGCCGCGACGGCCAGGGCGTCGAGGGGGCGGGTCGGCAGGCCGCCGAGCTCCGTGCCGTTGTCGTGGTAGACCAGCGAGGCGGCGAACAGGACCGCTGCGAGCGGGGCATACCAGACTGCGGCGCCTGAGCGGCGCCACAGTTCCTGGATCCGCGGAAGTCCGGTCACTGGGGCAGTGTAGTGGGGGTGGCGGCGATCCGGTCGGCGCGCCGGCGGGGCACCAGGTTGCCGCGCTTGCGGGCCAGCCACATGAACCCGATCGTCACCAGTACGCCGAACAGCACCGCGTACACGCTGCCTTCCGGTCCGAAGTCGCCGCCGGTGACCCACGTCGGGCCCGACATCACGGTGTCCAGCAGTCCCTGCGGGGTGTCGTTGCCGGAGACCTCGGCGCTGAAGATGCCGGCCTGGACGAAGTTCCAGGCGAAGTGGAGGCCGATCGGCACCCACAGGGTGCGGGTCGCGGCGTAGGCGGCGGCGAGCATGCCGCCGGCCTCGATCGCGATGGCGAGGGCGTCCCACAGGTCGGCGTGGGGGTTCAGCAGGTGCGAGAGGCCGAACAGCAGTCCGGTCAGCGTCAGTGCGATCCAGGTGCCGGTGCGCTCCTCGATGAGCCTGAACAGGACCCCCCGGAAGATCAGTTCCTCCGTCACGGCGGCGGCCGCCATGAAGCCGACCAGTCCCACGGTGCCGGACACCGAGCCCAGGCCGTTGATCTCGTAGTGCGCGTTGACGTAGATGTTGGTGAGCACGGCGCCGAACATCGCGACGCCGATCAGCATCCCCCGGCCGATCGCGGCCCCGGCACCCTTACGGGCCACTTCGGTGGCCGGGCGGTGCTCGGTCCTGCTGACCACCCGTCCGTAGACGAGTACGGCGAGCACGGAGACCAGGAGGCCCAGGACGAGCTGGAGCCAGGGATGGTTCTCCACGGCGGCGACCACCTGATAGCCGATCATGGCGACCACCACGACCGCCGACAACTGCCAGACGAACCTCATGAACGCTCCTCCTCCGGGTCCGCGGCCGGGGCGCCGCGACGCCTCGAACGCTACGGATCCGGCGTCCGCGAATCGTCACCTCACGGTGGACACCTGCGCGTAGCTCGCGTGGGGGACAGGCGCTCCGACGGGTCGTTCGATTCGGGTGTCGGCGCACCTGGCTGCCGGGAAGACCGCCCGCAGGCGCTGTCACGTTGTTGAGTGTGTGAGTGCCTGACGGTGTGTCGGGTGTGGTGGGGCCGGGGTCCGGCTCCGGACTCAGGCCGCGGCTGGCTGGCCGGCGACGCCGGTGACCTGGTCCCAGACGGCGAAGCCGGCGGTCATCTCGGCTCGGTATTCGGAAGCGGTCATCAGGTGACGTCGGGGCCGGAAATGGGGTGAGATGCCGCTGAACGCGGACAGGAACCGCTGCGCCCCGCCGACGCTGCGGAAGCCCTTCATCACGCGTTCACGCTGCCGAGTGGGCTGGCGGGGGTTCTCGGCCCGGTTGTTGAGGTACTTCGACTGCCGGTGCTCGACGGAGGGCATGACCTCGCGATGGGCCGCGCCGTAGGAGCGGAGCCTGTCGGTGACGATCACCCGGGGCACCGTGCGGGCCGTCTTCAACAGGCGCCGGAAGAAACGCCTGGCTGCGCTCTTGTCCCGCCGGTTCTGCACGAGGATGTCCAGGGGCGCTGTCACGTTGGCTGAGCGGGTGGGATGATCTTCTGGTTGATCATGCGGGAGGGGTTGTCCGTGGACAGCGCGTCGCCGTCGTACAAGGGGCACCGGTACCCGGTGGAGATCATCTCGCATTGCGTGTGGCTGTACTTCCGCTTCCCGCTCAGCTTCCGTGAGGTCGAGGAGCTGATGCTCGCCCGTGGCGTGATCGTCTCGCATGAGACGGTGCGGCGCTGGTGTGTGAAGTTCGGGCAGCAGTACGCTGGTGCGTTGCGCCGCCGTCGGCCCCGGCCCGGTGATAAGTGGCATCTGGACGAGGTGTTCGTCAGGATCAACGGAGAGCAGAAGTATCTGTGGCGGGCCGTGGACCAGGACGGCAATGTCCTGGACATCCTCGTGCAGAACCGGCGGGACAAGAGCGCAGCCAGGCGTTTCTTCCGGCGCCTGTTGAAGACGGCCCGCACGGTGCCCCGGGTGATCGTCACCGACAGGCTCCGCTCCTACGGCGCGGCCCATCGCGAGGTCATGCCCTCCGTCGAGCACCGGCAGTCGAAGTACCTCAACAACCGGGCCGAGAACCCCCGCCAGCCCACTCGGCAGCGTGAACGCGTGATGAAGGGCTTCCGCAGCGTCGGCGGGGCGCAGCGGTTCCTGTCCGCGTTCAGCGGCATCTCACCCCATTTCCGGCCCCGACGTCACCTGATGACCGCTTCCGAATACCGAGCCGAGATGACCGCCGGCTTCGCCGTCTGGGACCAGGTCACCGGCGTCGCCGGCCAGCCAGCCGCGGCCTGAGTCCGGAGCCGGACCCCGGCCCCACCACACCCGACACACCGTCAGGCACTCACACACTCAACAACGTGACAGCGCTCGCTCAACCCATCGCCGTCGTCTCCGAGGTCGACGGTCCAGGCGTCGCTCAGCCGCTTCAGGTGTGGCAGCAGTAGGTAGAGCGAGTAGGCGAAGACGACGTCGTTGAAGCCCTCGATGAGTAGATGAGGGTGGGAGTGGAGCATCGTCTTGTGCTGCTGGTGGACCGTGTCGTCCGGGACGATGCGGTTGGCTGGCCTGGGACTCTGGCGCTCGATGCACACGGAGGCCGGGATGGGCACCATGACCGCGGTGATGGGCATGGTGTGCCGCTTGGCGGTGGCGACCAGCGGTTCGCGGATTGCCCTGGTGTCGTTCGTGGCGTTCCCTGGCAGGTCCTTGTGTTCAGGTCCGTGGGTTGACTCACGCTCGGCAGAGCGGGCCCGTTCTGGCGTCGCCAAAGGGCGGGCTGAGGATCCTGGGGCAGCTGGTAGACCTGGGCCCCGACGCTCCTGGGTGTGGGTCGAGGGGAATGTGCACCTCGGCCGACGGAGGACAGGCATGGCCTTGATTCCAGCTGAGCGTGCGCGGCAGCCACCAGGTCTTGGGGGCAGCCATCGCCTGCTCGCCGACCGCGCCAATCCTCGCGTGCGCCATGTTGATCGGGCGCTGGCCCACGGCGCTTCTCCCGTGGCCGGGGCAGCTCAGCGCACGGTGCCCGCAGTTTGGTGGCACCTGCCCGTACACCGGCGTCGCCTGCATGGGGTGGCGTGCCGACGCGAAGGTTGACACGCCGTGTCCCGATCATCCGATGTCCGTTTGAGTAAGTGGGATCCGGATGACGGGGGACGCGATGGAAGTGCAGAGTCTGTATCACGGCTACCACGGGCGCGCGGTTCTGCGCGGTGTCGATCTAAACCTCGCCCCCGGAGTCCTGGCCGGGATCGTCGGTGAGAACGGTGCCGGGAAGACGACCCTGTTGAAGATCCTGGCCGGCGAGCTGCGCCCTCATCAGGGCTCGGTCCGTCACCGAGGGCGTTTCGGGTACTGCCCGCAGGAGGCGGTACTCAACGACGCACTCACCGTGCGTCAGCATCTGGAGTTCTTCCGGACCGCCTTCGGCTTGCCGGACCTGCGCCACGCCAAAGGGATCATGGAGGAACTGCGGCTGTGGTCCTACGCCGACGCACCCGCCGGGGTACTGAGCGGCGGCACACGGCAGAAACTCAACCTCACACTCGCCCTGATGCATGATCCCCAGGTCCTGCTGCTGGACGAGCCGTACCAGGGCTTCGACTGGGACACCTACCAACGCTTTTGGGAGCTGGCCGCCCGGCTGAGCGACGCTGGGCGCTCCGTCCTCGTCGTCTCCCACCTGGCCTACGACACTAGGCGCCTCGACGAACTGTGGCGGCTGGACGGGGGCCAGCTGCACCCGGAGACGGCGGCGATGGCGTGAGAAGACACCTGGTCCTGCTCGCCACGGCCACCCGGTACGACCTCGTCGCGCACGCCCGCAACCGGTTCGCCCTGCTGCTGGTCGTCCTCTTCGTCCCCACCTGGATCAGCCTGGTCTACCTCACCATCCCCGGCAGGGCCGTCTCCTTCCACCTGGCCGCCACCGGAGAGACGGTGTCGCCCCCCGGCAGCCGGCTTACCCAGATCACCGGCGCCGTCAACGCGGTGACCCTGGTCACCGGATTCATGATGTTCGCCGCCACCTTCGCCGCCGGACGCTTCGACCTGCGCCTGGCCATGGCTGGCTTCCCCCGCACCCACCTCGTTCTGGCGAGGACCGTCTCGCTGGCGCTCATCTCCGCGGTCCTCGCCGCCTACGCCACGGCAGTCACCTGCACCGCGTGGATGCCCAAGCAGCCGCTGCTCCTCGCCGCCGCCCTCTTCTGCGCGGCCATGACCTACGGTGTCCTCGGCGTCGTCTTCGGCTCCCTCCTTCACCGCGAGGTCGAGGGAATGTTCGCCATGGTGATGACAAGCGTCGTAGACGTCGCCCTGCAGAACCCCGTCCTGAGCTCGGGGGCCGACAGCCAACTGCTACGGCTGCTACCCACCTACGGCACGGTCCAGGCGGCCACCACGGCGGGCTTCTCCACCAGCCCCGCAACCTCCCGGTTCGGGCTCCAGCTCCTCTGGTTCGCTGCCACCGCGCTCCTTGCCCTCCTCGCCTTCCACCACCGCACCCGCGACGCCCTGCCCGGCCGGCGCCGACGCGACCGGCCCGCAGCGCCCCGGCCATTCCTCGCCCTCCCCGCGAGCCGCAGGCCCAGCGGCACAGTCCTCCGACGCGGACGCCGCAGAGCCTCGGACCCACACACTGACGACAGCACGGAGAACCACCCGATCGGATGATGTTCCTTTTTTCTCCAGTCGGTCCGGCCCTGACGGCGCATGCTCGTCAATCGGCCCCTCGGCGAAGGAACATGAATGAGCAGTGACACCTCCCAGGCGGACCTGTCCGCACCCGCGACCGGACCACGTCCGGCGCCGCGCTTCCACTACCCGCTGCCGATGCCGGAGGTGTCCCACGTCCCGTCGGGTGTCGCCGCCGAGGTGACCGCATGGAAGGAGTCGTACGGCTTCCTGGAGGACCGGCCCGACTCCGGCAACTGCGGCAGCGTCCTGGCCTGGTGCCTGGCCAGGTTCTCCACTCCGCAGACCCCTCCCGCCGTGCTGCGCGGTATCGGCTGCATCACGGAGTGGGCTCTCGTTCTCGACGACGACGTCCTGGACCATGCCGACGCTCGCAGCCGCCCCGGCGACCTCTTCCGCCTGATGTGCCGCGTCATGCGCGTCCTGGAGTCCCCGGGCTACCACGTAACCGCGGACGACCACCTCCTCGTCCGAGCTGGACACGACGCCATGGAACAACTTCGCACCTCCTGCGCACCCGCACACACCATCCGGCTCGCCACCGGCTTCCGGCGCCTGCTCACCAGTGCCGTGCACAAGCTGCACCTCGACCGACCCGGTGAGGACGAGTACCTCTTCTCCCGCTTTGAAGACTTCGGCGGTTCCGTCTACGCCGTCCTCATCGACATGTGCGGACCCGGGCCCACACCGGACGAGGAATGGGACTCCCCGGCGGTCCAAGCCCTCATCGAGTGCGTGACACTGATGTGCGCCCTGGAGAACGACGTCACCTCCTTCCACAAGGAAAAGGCCGAGGGGCAACCCGGCACCAACTTCGTGGACGTCCTGCGGACCAGCCGCGGGGCCTCCTTCGACCGGGCCGTCACCCTGACGGTCGAGACCCGTGACCGCCTGATGCTCCTGTTCCTCCAGCTGCGCGAACGCCTCCTGACCCCCGCCGCCACTCCCTCACTGCGCTACCTCATCGAAAGGTTGGGCCAGTTCGTCATCGCCAACACTGAAGCCACCCTGTGCGCACGGCGGTACAACCCCCTGCTGGTCCAACTTCCGCGGCTGGACCAGGTCATCCGGACGCCCGCCTTCTGGGCACCCTCGCTATCCACCGACGACACCAGCCCCCTGCCCTACCCGAGCATCTCCTGGTGGTGGGATCACCGCTGACCCCACTGCCTGGGGCTGCCGGCGTCCGACCACTCGTCCACGCCCCCCGGCGAGTCCTTGAACTCACTGAACTATCAGGGAAGCCGCGTCGATGACCGTGTTGAGCTTTCGGGCCCTCCGGCGCTCCAGGATCAGCTTGAGGACGTCGGCGGCGTCGCCAGTGGTCTCCTGCCGACTGGGGGAGTCCGAGACCGTCGCCCGGAACTGATCGAGCTCCAGGACCTGCGTGTGGGGCCAGGTGCTCTTGCCTCTCCCTGCCGCCCCGATGAGGACGATCAGCGCCGGGTCGGGGATGGTCGTGTCGAGCGGCTGCATGGTGCCGAGCGTCGTGCGTTTCAAGGGCGTTCTCCTTGCGGGTGAAGGGTGAAGGGTGGAGGTGGCCAGGTGCAGGCGCATCCCGGCGGAGTCGAGAGCGAAGGCCGCGGCTACTTCGATCGCGCAGGCGGCGGACTCGGAGTCCTCACCGCCCAGCGGGGCGAGTGCCGCGGCCTTCGAGGCGATGGTGAGCAGCTGGTTGAGCGAGCCGAGGACGCCGCCCTTGGGGTCGGCCTCGTCGAACAGCTCGCGCAGCGTCTCGGCGAGGAACTCGGCGTCGATCGGTCCGCCCAGTTCGTCCTCGATCTGCTGTGGGGCGAGCTTCACGATCCCGGCCGAAGCGCGGACGCGCTCCAACCGGGTGTGGGCGGCGGAGGTCACCGGCGGTCGCCCTTGCGCAGGGTGATCCAGGTGGTGACCAGGGCGGCGGCCACGCCGATCGCGCGGTGGGCCGCCTAGTCCAGCTCCATCAGCGCGGTGCCGGGCCCGGAGACGTCCTGGACGGGCTTGGGGTACTCGGTGCCTTCGCCGCCGGCCTTGCGGACGACGGTGGCGTGCTTGATGTAGCCGCTCTTGCCGGCCTTCTCGGCGAGCCAGAGCAAAGGGTCGCGCCTGTCCAGGATTCCGTGGATGATCGCGTTGATCGCGGCGCCCGTCAGCAGGGCGCTGGCGGGGATGCGGTACCCGAGGGTGCGGGTGACGGCGAGGGTGGAAGCGAGTTGTACGGCGCTGTAGCTGGCGACGTGTCGGCTCACCGAGCGGCGGCCATAGGCGCTGGCGGTGCAGGTGCGGCCTTCCTTGCCGTGCCGCCACGGGTTCTCTTCCACCGGGGAGCCGTCGTTCACGTAGACCAGGTGGGTGCCGTGCATCCCCTTGGTCGTTGCGTCGTGCGAGTTCTGCACGAACTGGTCCCCCAGTGCATGGACTCCGTCGAAGACGGCGGTCAGGGCGGCGACCAGGGCGAGGCCCTCGATGGCGCGGATGCGATCGGTCATGCTGGGTGTGCTCCTCATCTCGGATTCGGGGTGCAGGGTGTGCGGGGCGGCCGGCCTCTTGCCGATGCGGCGGGTGCCCCGTGGTGCCTTCGCCCCCGGCCGGTCTTCGGCCGGGGACGGTGGTGTTTCAGAACGGTGGCTCGTCCCAGGCCGGGACGGGCAGAAGGGGGATGCGTAGCTCGCGCCGGTCGGACCAGCAGCCGCACGCCTCCGTCTCGGGGAAGGCGCCGCCGGTCCCCCAGCCGCCTTCGCCGCGGCAGTGCGGGCGGCCCGGCCAGGGCCGGGCGGTGATCTCGATGCGGTGCCGGTCGGCGTAGAGCTTGAGGTGGCTGGCCTTGAGCGCGGCGGCCGTCGCCGCGGCGAGCGGAACGACGGCGGCGAGCAGCAGGGCGGCGTGCAGGTGGCGGGCGGTCACGTCAGCGGGATGGCGTGGCAGGTGGTGGCGTGGTTGTTGGCGTCCGGCCGGGTGCGGAACAGGTAGTTCTGCTCCGGCCGGTCAAAGGAGTCCCCGCAGCCGCGGTAGTCCCAGCGGTTCTTCTCGGAGTGCTTGCCGGGGCCGGTGACGTCCACATAGCTGTCGCCGACCGTGATGAACCGGATCAGCAGGTTCTTGGGGCGGTTCGGCTCGGTGAAGGCGGCGAGGGTGGCGGTGCTCATGAGCGGTCGTCCTCTCAGAGCAGGCGGCAAGCAGGTACTTGGCCGGGGGAGCGATGTAGGTGGCGGCGTCGGCGGGCGTGCCGTCGGAGCACTCCAGGCAGGACCTCAAGGTCTTGAGCGGTACTGGCGCAGAGCACTTGTTGCGTGGCTGTCGTATTCCTGAGCAAGAAGGTCCGTCAGCCCTCTCGTACCTGGCTCTGGGCCGTGCGAATTCGCTGGTCGACAGAGAGGCCCGTACGGGATGCTGCACGCGTGATCGAGCGAGAAGCCGCCGTTCGGGCTGTGGAAGAACAGTTGGAGCGCGACTATCAGCAGTGGCGGGCTGTGAGTGTGGACGCGATGCGGATGGCTGTGGTCCATGTCGAGGAGCACGAGCTGGTGTGGATCGTCTCCTGGCAGTCCGAGGAGTTCGCACGCACTCGGAACTCGGAGTACATGCTGATCGGCAATGGGCCGTACCTGGTCGACCGCGTCGACGGGGGACTACACCAGATCGGCGTCGTCTCCGCGGTAACCGGAGGGTGGGAGGCCGACTACCGAGCCCGGATACGTGGGCTGCCGGTGCGCACCGCAGTAGACGATCTACACGATGCGCTACGCGGAGCCGCCGCTACGCGCGGACGCATGCACGCTGTGCGGACACTGCGCCAGAGGCTGCCCGTGCTCTCGCCTGCGGAGGCCATCGAGTACGTGAGCGCGTTGCTGGACGGTGATGCACCCGCGCGCCTCGTGGCCGTCGCCACCAAGGAACTCGTGGAGCCTCTCAACCCGGTACTTACGGTGGAGACCATTCTGAGTGGGGCGGTGATTCGAGCCGGTCAGAGACCCGAAGGATGACTGGAAAGCCAGTCGGCATGCCGGTCGCGCATCCGGTCCCGTTCCTCGGGCGTGGGGAGGAAGACGTCGGCGCCACCGTCGTAGGGGTGGTGGATGCGTTGCATCCGGGTGTCGGTGATGAGGACTCCCGCCACCTTGTCGCCGGCGATGTCTCGGAGCAACTCGTCGATGCAGCCACGCCGCCAGGGTCGGCGGGCGGCGAAGAGGTGGCAGTACGTGCGGAACTCAGGGGCAGGGTCGTCCTCCACCAGGAGACTCTGCCAATACCCCGCGACGGGTTGGAATGACGGGACCTCGGCTTCGGTCGTCCAGAGCGGAGTGATCACATACACGTCCGCACCAGCGAACAACTCATCGAGGACGGTGTTGCAACGCTCCAGGACAACGGTGTACTCGCTCTCGTCCTCCGCGTACCGCTTCGACTCCGGCAGGCTGTGAAAACGTACCCAAACATCCCGATACGGGTCACGGAGCTTGTACCCAACCGGAGGGCAACTGGGCCAACGCTGCTGCCACAGCTCCGTCAAAGCCGCCTGTCCGCCTCCAGACACCCGTCGCACTCGTCCTCTCGCGTATGAACCCACCGACGACCATGATGCCGGGGCTCACCCACGAGAGAAACCGACTTCTTAGCTGTCGCTTCGCCGGCTGCTGATGTAGTCGGTCCAGTCGCGCTTGACGAAGTTCGTCCAGTCCGTCGCGTTGTCGATGCTGATCCCGGTGAGGGCGGCGAGGATTACTGGTGAAGAGGTAGTGTTCTGGCTGTGCGCTATTCGTTCACTCCACCGAGCCGCACGCGTCCTCTGGTTCAGGAGCTCTCTTACGGATCACCTGACGGCTGGGTGGATCTCAGGGCCTGCTGGCTCCGGCCGAATTGCTACCTGCGACGATTCGCCTGTGAGCTATGACCTTGCTGTGTGGGACGGTGCACTCTCACTCGACAACCACCAAGCGGGCTCGGTCTACGACGAGCTCTATGAGCGCTACCTCGAGTCGGACGATGTCGCTGCGCCTCCGGCTCCGCGCATCGTGGCCTACGTCGAGGCGCTCCTCGAGCGATACCCGGACGAGGTCGACGGCAATACTGTCTGGGCGTCGCCACCGGTCAGCGACGAGGCCTCGGGGCCGATCGTGTACCTGCTCATGTCCTACGGCAAGGCCGAAGAAGTCTCTGACTACGCTACTTCGCTGGCTCGCGAACACGGGCTCGTCTGCTACGACCCGCAGGAAAAATGCCTGCGGTCGTGAACTGCTTGCTCATTCACCGGACAGACCAGAGGAAGAACGCCCTAGATCGGGTCACGTCCTCTGGAGTGGTGTAAGCGGATCTTGGACGGAAAACAGGCCGTGGCTGTTCGAGGGCGGCGTCAGGTGAACGCGGCTGCCGAAAGCTCTGCCTCCGTCTCCTCCCAGGGGAGGCAGATGCCGAGCTCGCCCTCCAGGAACCGCAGGAACGCGACATCGCCCGGCTCGTCACCGCTGTGCACGAAACCGAGCGCCACCTCGGCCGGGGCACCGTTCGTAAGGTGCGGCAGGCCGGGCTCGAAGGACGTCACCGCATCGCCGTGACAGGCATGGTCGACGCGGCTGAAGCCCTTCGCGTTGCGATGCACGCAAAACGCCCGCCCCCGCTCGGACAGCGCCGCGAGGTAGGTGCCCGTATGGCAGTGGGATTCCTCCAGCGCATACGCCCAGCCCGTCACCGAGCCCGCTCGGACGATGGTGTCCGGCGGGGCGGGCAGAAAGCCGGCGCTTGTCAGCCGGGCAACCGCAGCTTCGTCTTCCCAGTCCAGGAAGTCGAGGTCGCTGATGTGGTCCTCCTCCTCCCTGAGCAGCAGCTCGTATGCTGCGGAGCGGGTGAGCGGGACGATGTGGTGCTCCTGGGCGCCGACGCGACGCAGCAGTTCGTACGACGAGAGACCCTCGCCGAGTGTGAGCGTGAAGCTGGTGCTGTAGGCATCGGCTATCCAGCGCAGCCCGTTCTCCGTAGGTCCCCGGTTTATCAAGTCGCCCTCCCCGCACGGTGGCCGCTGCGATGACGGCCCTTGCGAGCAGAATCTAACGCTCGGTACCGACACCCACTTGCGGTAAGACAGCCAGAAGCGATTGGGCCACCGCAGCCAACCCGTGCTCCGTCTCGACCGGCTCGTCGTCGAACGTCGTGACCACCAAGATCCGCCTACACCACTTGATGGGACACGACGCTAGATCGGCCAGCCGAACGCGATCCTTCGGCGATCAGCCGTCGCTTCTTAGCGCGGCGAGGTGGGGCTCCTTCTTCGTCTGCGTCGCCGTCGTGCGGTCGTTGTCGGCAGTCGGGGTGAGTGGTGCGCTCCGGGCGGCCTGTCCCGTCCCCGGCGCCCGGAGCGGGCGGGGCGGGGGAGAGGCAGGCCGCCCGGCGGGGCGTTGTCACGTTGGCTGACCGGCCTGGGATGATCTTGGAGTTGATCGTGCTGGGGAGGGGTTCGTTCGTGTCGTCCGCGTCGCCGTTGTACCAGGGCCATCGGTACCCGGTGGAGATCATCGCGCACGCGGTATGGCTGTACTTCCGCTTCCCGTTGTCGTTCCGTGAGGTCGAGGAGCTGATGCTCGAGCGCGGCGTGATCGTTTCCTACGAGACGATCCGCCGCTGGTGCGCGAAGTTCGGGCAGCAGTACGCTGGTGCGTTGCGCCGCCGTCGGCCCCGGCCCGGTGATAAGTGGCACCTGGACGAGGTCTTCATCAAGATCAACGGCGAGCAGAAGTATCTGTGGCGGGCCGTGGACGCCGACGGCACCGTGCTGGACATCCTCGTGCAGAACCGGCGGGACACCACTGCGGCCCGGCGGTTCTTCCGCACACTGCTCAAGAAGACCCGCTCGGTGCCGAGGGCGGTGGTCACCGACAAACTGCGCTCCTACGGCGCGGCCCACCGCGAGGTGATGCCCTCGGTCGAGCACCGCTCCCACAAGGGCCTCAACAACCGGGCCGAGAACAGCCACCAGCCCACCCGGCAACGCGAACGCGCCATGAAAGGCTTCCGTTCCGTCGGCGGAGCCCAGCGGTTCCTGTCCGCGTTCAGCGGCATCTCGCCCCACTTCCGACCTCACCGCCACCGGATGACCGCCTCCGACCACCGCGCCGAGATGACCATCCGCTTCGCGATCTGGGAGCAGATCACCGGCGTCGCCGGCCTGTCTGCCGCGGCCTGAGTCCGGAGCCGGACCCCGGCCCCACCACACCCGACACACCGTCAGGCACTCACACACTCAACAACGTGACAGCGCCGTCCAAAGCCCTCCAGTGAGGAATCGAGCGATCCGCCGGACTGCCCCTACTGCCCATTCGGCCGGGCCTGGGGTGGCCCGATGGACAGGACAACACGAAGGGCTCCCATTACTGTCCCGTCATGAGGTGCTGGAGCGAGCCTGGGCGCGCTGCTTGGCCCGTTCGACCTGTCGCAGCAGCAGGTCTGCGAACTGGATGATCTCGGCCGCCTCGATGGGGTCGTCGAACCTGACCGTTCGATGGCTCGAGGGGTTCTTGTAGGCGCCCATGGCGCCGGCGAACAAAGCTGAGGCGGCTTCCTGCTCTCCGCCTTCGGCATCGGCGTCAGCGAGCGGCCCACCCCCCTTGTCGGGGCGGCGCGGCTGGAACGCAGCTCGCATGAGGTGGACTCCGACCAGGGAGTTGTCCAGGCCCGATGCTTCACGGACGGCGACCTCGACCGCCTTCATGGCGGCGAAGCTGGCGGTCTCGTAGTCGCCGAGGTGAAAGTTAGTGCGAACCGTTCCTTCAAGTGCGGGATGCAACGGCCCCGAGAGCCGTTCGCCGGCTTCGAACCTTGCCCGCCCCTGGGGGTTCTTCACCAGCTCCATGCCTTCACGTGATACCCGGCGGAAGGCTTCGTTTTGGGTTCGGTCCCGGACGAGCAGGGCCCGTGACTCCAGCCATGACCAGGCGTCGGTGAGCGCGTCGAGGAGTGCTCCGACGTCCCGCTCGCCGTCGTAGGCGAGCTTCGCGTGCGAACCGACGATGTTGTTGAGCTGGAGGGCGCGGCCTCCGCCCTGCGCCAGGTGTTCCAGTAGGAGTAAGGCGACGTCCCGGGTGGGCAGCTCGCGAAGTGCTTGGGCTGGCACAGCCGGCTGGTAGGTGAAGGTCATCTCATCACGCTACGGCCGGGAGTACGCCCTGTGCGCCGGTTTTCGAGGAGCCAGGGGTCAGAACCTTTCGGCCGGTCGATGGCACGGTGATACGGCCTGACCCGGTGATCGCTCACGAGAGGTCGTGCTTTATCGGCTCGGCTGGTCTGAGGTCTGCAGGGCCTGGACGAGTGAGCGTAGGTTGAGGTGGACTGACGCCCCCGGGACGGTGAACTTGGCGGCCTCACGTAGGTAGTGGCCGGTCTTCTTCTCCGCGACGACGTGGTCCGCGTAGCCCGCGGCGCAGGCGAGGAAGAGCAGGTCGTTCAGGTCGTTGTTGACCCACTTGTCCGCGGTGTTGCGCAGACGGGCTTGGATGACTTCCAGCACCCTGCCGGTGAAGGGCAGCTGACTGAAGAAGCCCACCACGTTCTCGGGCTGAAGATGGTTGACCAGCTCCTCATTGCCGATGCCCGCCAGCACGCAGGCCTGCGCGATGTCCGCTTTGAGGTCTCCGAGCAGGTACGTGACGGTGACCAAGCGCATGTCGCGTTCCGCCGGGTGATCACGCAGGTACTGGGCGAGGGCAGCCGGGACGGCGGCCCATCGTTCGATGACGCCCGCCGTAGTGTCCAACTCCTCCTTCGAAAGAGTCTCTCCCAGTAGCAGACTCGCCCACGCCGCCCGCCAGGCGATGCTGGTCGCCAACGACTGCGCCTGTCCACGGCCTGCGTTGCCGATGGTCGGCACGTAGGTGAAGAACGGCGACTCCGCAGCGGTGGTGAAGACGTCCGCTACGGTCGGCGCCGGGCCCCCGAAGCCGCCGACGAACTCGTAGCGACGTACGACCAGCGGATTCAGCATGTGCCACCCGCCGTAGGCGTCCAGCATGACCTTCGCGAGGTCGCGACGGCGCTCCCGGTCGCCGGCACGGACCGTCTCGACCAGGTGGGCGCTGGATAGCGGCAGCCGCACCTGTCCTGCGGTGACCAGGCCCCACAACTCGTCGGCGGCCTGCCGCTCGTCGGCGCGCTGGATCTTCTCAGGCGCAACACGTGCCTGGGCCATCGTGACCCAGTGGTTCTGATCCAGATAGACGATCTTGGTCATCACGCCTCGCTTCCAAGAGGACCTCGGCACGCACCGCACCGCCCGCAAACATCAGACCGCTCAGACCGGCGTCTGGTTGCACTCAAAGATCAACCAGTGAGCTGAACGCCAGCGCGCCGAGGGTGGTGCACATGACCGGCATCACGGCGCGGCGTGCACGGACGGCCCGGGTGCGAGGTGCCGCTTCTACTACTCCGGCGACACTCCCTGACCACAGGCCCGACCTCGCTTCAGGATCCCGGCAGGCGCGTTGGCTCGCGCCCGCTAGCACGTCAAGCCAGCACCGAGAGCGGTGCCGACTTGGCGTGCTCCCAAGGTGATCCCGGAGCCGTTGGTGTGCTGCTTTCAGTAGCAGGCCGCTCTTCACCGTCAACCCGTGATTGACCAGGTTGCGTTGAAGAGGGCGCATTCCAGCAGGTCGGGGGTGGCGTGGGATGGCCAGGTGTCCGTGTCGGCCAGTTGGCGTGCGGCTTTGTGTATGAAGGCGAGGTAGACGCTGTAGCGGTGGGGTGACCAGTTCCAGTCTGCCCAGACCCAGGCCGCGATCGAGCCGTCGGGATCCAGGCCGGTGTCTTGGCCGACGGCGACCGCGAGGGACCTCATACGCAGGGAAAGGACCCGGTCGAGGATCAGCGGTTGCCCGCCGGGCAGGGAGGGCCGTGCGTGGCCGGCGAAGTAGAGGAACTTGGTGAAGAAGGACGGACCCAGGCCCGTCACCTTCTGGTGGAGCGTCGAGTACGCCTTCTGCGCGTCCTTCTCAGTGAGCGCGGTGACCGCGTCGGCGAGTGCCCCGTCCAGGTTCTTGTGCAGCGTGGTGGGGCCGCTGCCGGCGGGCGTGCCGCGCTTGCCCTTGCCCCACACGTAGGCCGCGACCAGGGCCTCCCGGAAGTCCTCGCGTTTCAGGGCGTCGGCGACGATGCGGGCTACCTGTGCCCGGCTGACCCAGGTGTCACCGTCGTCAGAGGCGGGCGCCAGGCCTGAGGGCCATGGGACGATCTCTGCCCACCGGGCCGGGGTGTAGCGGACCGCGTGGGCGCCGGGCGTCCCGTCCGCGTATGTCACCTCGTTCTCACGCCACCAGCGGCCCAGTGCCTGCACCGCGGCCTCCGGCAGGAGCCGCTCAGCCATTACCCGGTCCACCGCGTCAGCACGGTCCTGTCTGCTCATGTTCCCCCCTCACGGCGTAGACGCCGTTTTCCCTCTCCCGCATGAGACACCGAAGGCAGCTGTTCAGGACCCGATAACGCGCCCCGTCTGGGCCCATCGGCCGTCTTGGGTGACACCGAAACTCAAGCGCCACGGTTTGTGCCCTTCCGCTTCGCAGTCCGCCCAGAGCCGGATCGTCGCGGTGCGGTACTGCCGTCGCCAACGTTCCTCACCTTCGACGCCCTCGTACCAGGCAGGCCTCACCGTGGGGTCGACAGCAAGTCTGGTCCGGTCTCCTGCCTCCAAAGGGAGGGCCGCGACCGTTCGACCGTCCTGGTCGGCGCCGTCGACTCCGGGCCGGAACCGGTACGGGCCCCAGATGGTCCGGGCAATCTCGTCAGTTGTCGGGCCGCCGGCGAGAGGAGGCACGCGCGTGCGGTCGAAGTCGTCGCGGATGGTGAGCCTGACATGCAGCCGACCGAGCTGGGATGGTCCGTCGAACCGGACGTACAGCACCTGCTTGTCCTGCTCCAGTTTCAGGCGGAGCTGCGGCGTGAGTGCGTTGTGCCAGCGATCCCGCTCGATCTGCGCCACTGCCGCAGCAGTGTCATTCGCCTTGGAGGAAGCCTTCCAGGCTCCCCAGGCGGCCAAGCCGCTGAGAGCCGCCGAGGCTGCCGCTATGGAGGTGTCTGCGATGCCCATGCCGGACTGTAACCCAATGGCGCGAGCAAACGATCTTCCTCAGGCATCCGCGGCGCCCTGCTGAGGCCTGACCGTCCTCGCCCCATCCGCGCCTGGCTGCCCCGGGACAGGCCCGAGACTCCACGCAACTCGGGACATGCCCCCGGACTCTACCGAAACTCGGGACAGCTCATGTCGTCGTAGGCGCAGTGCGCTGTTCTGAACGTCCGCGTCCCCGCGCATTTCAAAATCGTCCGAAAGATAGGCCGCTTGCGCGGACCCAGGGATCTGTCATCGTCGCCTCTAACCGCTGGTCAGGTGAACGGGAGGGAACCATGTCGACGTCCGAGATCGGGTACCGCGTGGCACGCCGGGGAGACGTGGCGCTGGACGCAGGGATGCTGTGGCGAACCGAGGCCGAATCGCGCGGTAGGGGAGAGGTCGGCGACCGTCCTGCGCTGCAGGAGGTTCTCTTCTGTGTGCGAGCCGACCTCGTGGATGGTGTCTGGGTGGACAGCTGGGAAGACCTGGGAGGTCCGATCACGCGGGCGTTGGTCTGCGAGGAGATGCGAGCTTGTCACGTCCCCCTGGTGGTGGGTGGCGAGTCCGTGGCACTGGACAATTCGCTGCCGGGCGTCCGACAGGATGTCCACGACCAGGTCCGGGCCGCCTGCGCTGCACTGCGAAGGCTCGTGCCGCGGCAGGAGGGCAAGCACGGTCACCTGGACATTGGACGCGGCCTGAGCAAGAACGAAGTCGTGAGGCTGGCGCACAAGCTTCACGTCGGGTTTCAGCTGACCTTGCCACAGACCGCGGAATTCCTGAACCAGGTCGGCTACTACTGGCGGGGCCCGCAGGGGGAGCAGCCCTACAACAAGCAGAAGGTGCACAGGCTCCTGGAGGACTCGGTCTGGGATGAAGATCTCCCGCGGATCGTCGACGGGGAGCGGATCCGTGCTGGCGGGAGGTCTCACCAGATATCTCCCGGGGTGTTCGACGCGGTGCTCGTCTACGAAGCGGACAGCGATGAGGACCTTGCTGCCCGGTCACGAGAAGTCCAGGAGATCGCGAAGCGCTACGAGCACGCCGTAGCGGCTCTGTTCTCTCCGGAAACTGCGGGCTTCGGCCTGACGGACCTGCTCCAGTGGGTGACCACTCCGGCGCCGATCGCTTCGCTCTACGTGGCCGACTCGTCCGTCTTCGCTGATGAGTCGGAACGCGAGGTCGTGTACGCATGGGTCCAGCAGTTCGGGCTGCGGGTCTTCGAGGCCGACGAGGCCGTGCCTCTGATCGCTGAAGAGAGCTCCGTAATGCGGGAAGTCGTCAAGACCTATGCGGCGCTCCGCATGCATGACAGTTGCACCGTGGTCGAGAGCAGCCGCTCCATCGAGCACGCTCGAGCGTGGGCGAGACGTCTCAAGAACGAGGGCAGTTTCAGCCTCGAAGAGATCGCCCGCAGACTCCGGCTGGAGGTGATCCCTACACGTAAGCGCAGGGGCGGGTGGAGCAGGAGCGCTGTTAGAGAACTGCTGGCTGCCGAGGCTGCTTCATGAGTAACCTCCGCCGCGCTGCCCGGCGCGAGCGTGCGCTGAATCGCCTTCGCGCCCAAGCCGGAGTCGTACTAAGCCAGCACGCCTTGGTTCGGGCCAAGGAACTCGGCTTCGACGAGAGCGAAGTGCTGCGGTGCGTTGAGTCTCCCGAGCAGACGTACGGGGGAGACCCACGGTACCCAGGCAATCGGCGCGTCTATCAGCGTCAGGATTGCGTGTGTGTTGTCGACCGAACCACTCGAACAGTCGTGACCGTACTGCTGCGCGCGTACGGTGCGTGGCAACACGGTACGAACACCCGCCGGAACACGCCTCGCGCTTGCTCAGGGTGAGGCGACGTAACCGGTGTCGGCACCTTCCTCGGCCCCAACGCGCCATGGTGGCTTTGTAGGTGAGTTTCGGGTTCTGGCACAGTGGAGTTGCCCCGGTCTGACAGACACCGATGGGCTTGCGCGCTATGCGGCTGTGTAGAGCACTTTATGTGGTGTCTTCGCGGCGTGACGACGTTCGTACTCGGCTGGGCTGAGTTGGCCGTTCGCCGAATGGCGGCGCCGGGGTGGACTTTCCCCGTGACGTTGGACACTCGATGCTTACGCCGCGAGGGCATGTCCTTGCTCGTGCCGCTGCCGGATCTCCAGCGGGGTCAGGTAGCCCCAGTGCGGGTGCTTCCGTAGCCGCTTGCGGTTGTAGAAGGTCTCGATAAAGGTGAAGATCTCGGCGCGGGCGGTGGCTCGGTCGGGCCAGCGGCGGGTGCCGATCTCTTCCTTCAGTACTGCGAAGAACGACTCGGCGACGGCATTATCGAAGCACGAGCCGGTCCGGCCCATGCTCTGCCGCAGCTTCAACCGGCCTATCTCCCGCCGGAGTTCCTCGGACGTGTACTCACTGCCGCGATCCGAGTGCACGATGCAGCCCGGCTGGAGCCGACCGCGGCCGGCGGCCATCGCCAGCGCGTCGACGACCAGGGACGCCCGGTGGTGGCCGGCCATCGAGTAGCCGACGATCTCGCGGGTCGCCAGGTCCAGCCAGGTCGCCAGGTAGAGCCAGCCCTCCTCGGTGGCGATGAAGGTGATGTCGCCGACCAGCTTCTCGCCCGGCGCGCTCGCCGTGAAGTCGCGGCCGATCAGATCCGCAGCGGGCACCGCCTTCTTCGCCGGGCGGGTCAGTGAACGGCGTTTGCGCCGGGTGATCCCGGCGATGTCGCGCTCACGCATGATCCGCTCCACGCGCTTGCGGTTGATCCGCCTGCCCGACCTGCGCAGTGCGGCGTGGATGCGCGGCACTCCGTATGCGTGTCTGGAGGCGATGTGCAGCACGGTGATCTCGTGGGCCAGGGCGTCGTCGGCGGCCTGGCGGGCGGCGCGGGCCTGCTCGCCGGCCCGCCAGGCGTAGAACGAGGACCGGGCAACCTTCAGCAGCCGGCACAAGAGAGCAACACCATGGGTGGTCTTCTCCGCTTCGATGAACACGTACACGTCGTTCACCGATCGCTCTCCTTCGCGAAGAAGACCGCCGCTTTTCGCAGCACCTCGATCGTCTCGGCCTGCTCACGGGCCAACTTGCGCAGCCGACGCAGCTCCTCCCGCTCGGCCGTCGTCAGCTCGCCCGGTGCCCCCTGGCCCTGGTCGACCTGGTCCTGCCTGACCCAGTTGCGCAGCCCCTCGGCGCTGACGCCGAGTTCCCGGGCCACCTCGGTGACGGTCCTGCCGGAGGAGCGGACCAGAGCGACCGCGTCCCGCTTGAACTCCTCCGTGTACCGCCTACTGCGGTTGCTCTTGTTTCCCACCTGGCACTACTTCCTCTGGAACCTCACGTCCCAGTCTCCAGGTGTCCAACATCAAGGGGAAGCTTCAGGGGGTTGTAGAAGCCTTCGATGACCCTGTTGCCCAATTGGGTGAAGTCGGCGTGATCTTGAGGTGAGCTTGTTCCGCTTTGACGGACACCATTGATGTGGTGGTCAGGCTGCGAGTGCGGTCTCGTACTCAGCGGGGCTGAGGTAGCCGAGGCTGCTGTGCAGTCGGTGCAAGTTGTACCAGCCCTCGATGAAGTCGAAGATCGCGGTGTGGGCGGCGGCCCGGCTGGGCCAGACGGAGGTGCCGAGCAGTTCGCGTTTGATGGTCGAGAAGAACGACTCGGCGAGCGCGTTGTCCCAGCACTGGCCGGTGCGGCCGACCGAAAGCCGAACTCCGAAATCAGCTGCCAGAGTAGCGAATTGCTGACTGGTGTACTGACAGCCGCGATCCGAATGGAAGATCACGGGACGGGCGGGGCGGCGCTGCCGGCAGGCGGCTGTCAGCGCGTCGGCCACCAGCTCGGTCCGCAGATGATCGGCGGTCGCCCAGCCGACCACGCGCCGGGAGGCGATGTCGATGACCGTGGCCAGATAGAGCCAGCCCTCCTTGGTCGGGACATACGTGCTGTCGCCGCACCAGCGGGCATCGAGCCCGGTGCGGTCGGGCTGGAAGTCCCGGACGATGAGGTCGGGACGGAAGGCAGCCCCGGGATCGGGGATCGTGGTCACATGCCGTCGTCGGCGGTGCCGGCCCTGCAGCCCGGCGGCCCGCATCAGTCGTGCGACACGACGGCGGCCGCACCCGGCACCCTCGCGTTTGAGCACGGCATGCACGCGCGGCGCCCCGTAGGTTCCGCGCGACTTCGCATGGACCTCGGTGATCTGCTCGGTCAGCTCGGCATCCCGCACCGCGCGGGGGCCGGGCAGGCCGGAGCGACGGGCATAGAAGGCGGTCCGGGAGACCTTCATCAGCTCACACGCGCGTTTGACGTTGTGGCTGTCCTGCTTCTCCGCCTCGATGAACGGGTGCACCGTCACCGGGTCTCCTTCGCGAAGAAAGCCGTGGCCCGCTTGAGGATGTCGACATCCTCGCGCAGTCGGCGGTTCTCCCGCCGCAACGCGGCCAGCTCCTCGCGCTCGCTGCTGGTCAGCCCGTCGCGCTCGCCCGCGTCGACCTCGGCCTGCTTCACCCAGTCCCGCACCGCGGTCTCGGTCAGTTCGAAGTCCTTGGCGACCTGCCCGACCGAGCGGTCACCCCGTCGGCACAGCCCGACGATCTCGGCCTTGAACTCCGGCGTGAACGAACGACGAGGGCGGCGAGGCTTCTTCTTCCCCATGCTCTCCATGATGGACATCCTCCCGGGGCTGAACCCCTGATCTCGAATGTCCGTCAAAGCGGATCAAGCCCAGCCGCCGTCGACCCAGGTCTTGCGGACAGTGGGATGCTCTGCGGCGACGTGGTCGACGAGGGCCTGGCCGGCGTCGGAGTCCTGCACGCTCGCCGCGGTGACCAGCACCGTCAGCAGCAGGCCGAGGGTGTCGGTGACGATGCTCCGTTTGCGGCCCACGATCTTCTTGCCCGCGTCGATGCCCTGCCCGGAGGCCGGGACGCTGGTGGAGGTCTTCACGCTCTGCGCGTCGATCACGCACGCGGACGGTTCCGCGCCCCTGCCCTCCTGTCGGCGTAACAGACTGCGCAGGACGCCGGTGAGCCGGGTGAACACGCCATCGTGCTGCCATTTGGCGAAGTAGCCGTAGCAGGTCTGCCAGGGTGGGAAGTCGTGCGGCAGATAGCGCCACTGCACCCCGGTGCGGTCCACGTACAGGATCGCGTTCATGATTTCGCGCAGGTCGTGCTCGGGCGGGCGGCCGATGTTCAGCGCATGCCGGCGCCGCTCGGCCCGCCACGCACTCAGCACCGGCTCGATCAACGCCCAGCGGGCATCGGACAGATCACTCGGATACGGACGACGTTCGGCCATGACCCGGGCATACCGCCGACCAGGGGCGTGCGCCCAGGCGTGCAGCGCGACCAGCAGGAGCACGCGCTGCCGGGTATCTCGGGATGAGACAGGCGCAAGCCGCATCCCGTCTCAGCCGTCACCCCATAGGACACGACCGCCGCATCAACCCCGCCAGCCGCATTGAGACGACGACCCCGCCTCGAGCAACACGGAAAAAAGTGAACTTCAAGGGCGAAAACTACCTCTTAGTGAGCGTTTGGTTCTCTTATGCGGGGGTTCACGGTGGATTACACCAGCAGTTCGCCTGCCATATCGCGTCCTGTTTATGGGGATAAGCCCCGAACGGCAGGAGTGAACCGCTCGCGCGGCGCATACCTTCGCCCAGAAACGCACCGTCTCATTTATCAATGCCCCGGCTTGCCCCGAAGCCTCCAGCGGCGGCCCGCACGCCCTCCCACCCCTGGCGAAGGTTTCGTACTCCAAAAATATGCAGCCCAGGCGACGCTACCCCAGCGACCTGTCCGACGCCCGATGGGAACTCATCCGCCCCACCCTCCAATCCTGGCGGAACGCCCGAGCCGGCATCCGCCGCCCCACCCACGACCTGCGCGACCTCATGGAGGCCATCCTCTACGTCGACCGCACCGGCATCCCCTGGCGCTACCTCCCCCACGACTTCCCACCCCACCAGACCGTCTACGGCTACTTCGCCAAATGGGAAGCCGACGGCATCTTCGACCAGCTCACCGGCCTCCTGTGCCGACTCGTCCGGGAACACGAAGGACGCAATGCCCACCCCAGCGCCTGCCTCCTCGACTCACAGTCCGTCAAGACCTCCGCCAACATCCACCTCACCAACCAGGGCTTCGACCCCGCCAAAAAGATCGCCGGCCGCAAACGCCACGTCGTCACCGACACCCTCGGCCTCCTCCTCGCCGTCCTGGTCACCTCCGCCGCCGTCCACGACTCCACCGCCGGCACCCACCTCCTGGACCACATCGCCACCCACCACCCCCGCGTCTCCAAAGCCTGGGCCGACTCCGGCTACAAGAACGCCGTCATCGAACACGCCGCCACCCGCGGCATCGACCTCGAAGTCGTCCACCGCACCCCAGGAAGCCGCACCTTCACCGTCCAGCCCCGCCGCTGGGTCATCGAACGCACCCTCGGCTGGCTCATGCACCACCGCCGCCTCGCCCGCGACTACGAAACCCACCCACACCGATCAGCCGCCATGATCCACATCGCAGCCATCGACCTCATGAGCCGCCGACTCACCCACGAAGCAACCCCCAACTGGCGCGACACCTGACCCGCACCAAACGGACGCCAACGAATCAAACGCTCACTTAGAACTCCTAACACAATGAGCTGTCGGGAATGACTGCCCGTCAGGGAGGCGTGAGGGTGGGGGTGGGGTGTGTGACGGTTCGCGGCCAACCCGACCTGCGACGGTTACTGCGCAGGAGACCTACACGCATGCTGTTCGGTGCCGTTCTCTGATCCCGTTGAGCAGTTCGGGACGGGGACCGGGGAGGTGGACGGGTGCCAAGTGAGAATCCAGCCGGCGGTAAGCACCGCCGCGCCGCCTGCCAGGGCGATTGCACCGCCTGTTCCGATGCCTGCGGCCACAGCGCCCAAGCAAACCGGCCCGATGCCCTGTAGCGTCATGCTGCCGGAGCCGAGCAGACCGAAGGCCTGGCCCTGGCCATCTGGCGGTAGGGCGTCCAGGAACGGCCGTTGCAGGCCGAGACCGTAGGCGAATCCGAAGCCGCAGAGCAGCAGCAGACAGGACGAGACGCCCACTCCGGGCTCGGCAGCGAAGCCGACCAGCGGCAGTCCCATCAGCGCTATCAACGGGACTACCAGTCGCTCCCGGGTGGGTGGTCGTAGGAGTCGGCCCACCAGCAGGTCACCGACAAGCATGCCGACCGGCAGACAGCCCATCAGCACCGCGTACCAGCCGGGCGCGAAGTGGCGTCCTCCGGCGTAGGCGACGATCAGGCCTTCCGCGCCCGCTATGAACGCTGGCGGGAGCCACTGGGCCAGCATCAGTCGTCGCACCATCTGTCCGCGCAGCAGCAGGCCGGCACCGTGCAGGCTTGCCAGGACGGCCCCGCCATCGCCCCCAGCGCTGCCGGGTGTGCCGCCGAACTCTCCCGGCTGCAGTCGGGGTAGCCGGATGCGGATAGCAAGCGCGCAGCCGAGGTAGAGGGCGGCACTGACCGCGAGCGCCCGGCGCGGGCCGAGTGCCGCGACGACCGCACCTCCCAGTGCCAGACCGAACAATTGCGCGCCGGCGCCAGCGATGTTGTTCAGTGACCGGCCCAGTACATAGGCGTCGCCTTCCAGCGACTGCGCGACCAGCCGACTCGACGCGCCGTGAAACACCGGTGTGGCGAGCGCGACCAGCGCCACGACCCCGAGGCTTGCCGCGATCGGCATCCGCACCAGGGCGAGCAGCAGGGCGGCGGCGCACGTCAAGGCGTAGCCGCCGGTGATGAGCGCGCGGGGCGGCAGTCGGTCGGCCAGTGAGCCCAGCAGCAGCGAGCCGAACAGCTGCGGGATGAAGCCGATGCCGAAGGCCAGTGCGCTCAGCAGCGGGGAGCCGGTGGCCGAGAAGACCAGCACCGAGAACGTGGTGATCCGCAGCGCGTCCGCAGTGATCGCGACGGTGCGGGTTGAGAAGAGCAGCCGGAATCGCGGCTCGGCCAGCACCTCCCGGTAGGTGGCACGGTGGTTGCCCTGCGCGGGCTCGGCGGTTGGGGTCATGACGCGCAGCCTCGCCGTGCGCCCACACCACTCACCAATGATTCGTCGCTGGACGAATCGGAACAACGTCCCGCGGTAGCCTCCCAGGGTGCTGCGCTTCGAAGTCTCCGTCGAGGACCTGCTGCGCAGCCGCTTCGCGCTGTCGCCCGCGCTGGACCTCTGCTTGCTGCTGCGCTCGCTCATCGGCCAGGGCCAGCCGCTGCCGCGAGCTTGGGCCGCCCGGCTCCTGCCGGCCTTTGAACGGCTTCGCCGCGAGAGCGAACTGGACGCCGCCCTCGCTCTGCAGGCCCCGCACGGCGGACCGAACTTTGTCGCTCCGCCCCCGCGCGGCCTCAGCCAGACCTGGGCAGACGACCTGGCCATGATCCGGGCCACGCCGCTGGAAGTGGCCCGCCGCGAATTCGCCACCACCGCGATCGGCCCGTCCGCCCGTGATCCCCGCGTATGCGCGGTCCTGGACTCGACGGACGCCGTCTCCAGGATCGCCGAGGCGATGGACCAGGCCTGGCACGAGCTGCTCGCCCCGGACTGGCCGCAACTGCGCGCGATCTGTGAGCGCGACGTCGTGCACCGGGTGGGTGTGATCGGCGAACACGGATGGGCCACGACCATCGAGAGCCTGCACCCGGGCATCGCCTGGCACGCAGGCGGTATCGAGATCGGCTTCTTCCGAGGCGGAACAGTCCGCCTCGCCGGCGACGGGCTCCTGCTGATCCCTTCGGTCTTCGTCGGGCATATCGCAGCCCACCTGGAAGACCCCTGGCCCAGGACCTTGGTCTATCGTGCCCGCGGCACCGCCGCCCTGTGGGGCGAACAGGAGACCGTCCCCCAACCGGACGCCCTGACCGCCCTGGTCGGCCGGTCCCGAGCCCGGCTGCTGTTGGCACTGGACGCCCCGGCCAGTACCAGCCAGCTCGCCCGAAGCCTCGCCATGGCACCCGGCGCGGTAGGAGACCACCTCGCCATCCTGCGAAGCGCGGGACTGCTCGTCCGCGCCCGGTCCGGACGGTCCGTGCTCTACCGCCGCACCCCGCTCGGCGAGGCACTGATCGCCGGTACGGACTGACGGCTCAGATCAGCACTGCCTTCTTGAGGCGCCGCCAGCAGATGATTGCGCAGCCGAGGGTGAGGAAAGCCTCGTGGATGTCGTCCCGTATCTCCCAGCGGATCCGCAGGCGGCGAAACCAGTGCAGGTGGGCGAACGCGCGCTCCACGACCCAGCGCTGGGTTCCGAGGCCAGAGCCGTGCTCGGTGCCGCGGCGGGCAATGACCGGCTTCACGCCGAGGTCCCAGAGGAGCCGGCGGTACTTGTCGTGGTCGTAACCGCGGTCTGCGAGTACGACGTCCGGGCGGCGGCGCGGTCGACCGCGCTTGCCGCGCACGGGTGGTACCGCTTGAAGCAGCGGGATGAGCTGGGTGACGTCGTTGCGGTTGCCGCCGGTCAGGGTGACCGCGAGCGGGATGCCGGTGGCGTCGGTAACCAGGTGGTGCTTGCTGCCGCTTCTGCCCCGGTCAACAGGGCTTCGTCCCGTCTTGGAGCCCCTTTTAACGCGCGGATGTGGGAGCCGTCGACTGCGGCCCGTGAGAAGTCCAGGGCGTCCGCGCTGCGAAGCTTGGCGAGGAGAACCTCGTGGAGTCGTGGCCACACACCGGCCTCGGTCCACTGGGCCAGGCGCCTCCAGCACGTCATCCCCGAACCGAATCCGAGCTCCTGCGGCAGGTGTTCCCAGGCGATCCCGGTATGCAGCACGAACAGGATGCCCTGGAACACCAGCCGGTCCGGATGCCGCTTCCGCCCGGGATGGCGCGCTCGGCGCTCCACCTTCGGCAGCAGCGGCTCGATCACCGTCCACAGCTCGTCGTCGACTTCCCACCGCTTCGGCCGCGCCACTCCGCACCCCCGGATTACTGACTTCGGCGTATTAGGGTCAGTTCGGTCTCTCGAGAGCGAGGCCGGTCCCCGTGAGGAATCCGCCGAGGATGTGGTGCCGGTACTGCAGCGCCTTGAGCCGCCTGTGGAGCAGGATCTCCAGCTCGCTGAGGGCGCGGGCGGCCAGGTTGGCCAGGCTCCGCTTGACATGCGCCCACAGGCCCTCGACCGGGTTGAGGTCGGGCGCATACCCGGGCAGCAGGACCACCGTCAGCCAGCCCCGCTCGGCCACGAGCGCCTGCATCGCCCTGGAGATGTGGGTGCTCAGCCGGTCCCACACCACGATCAGCGGGGCCTTGAGCAGCTGGTGGGCGCCGTCGAGCAGGCGAATGCAGTCCATCTCGCCGAGCGAGCGGCGCTCGCCCGTGCGGCCGGTATGCCGACGCAGCCGGTAGCACAGGCGGGCGGGCAGGCCGGGCCGGTAGCACAGCAGCCCGGCCACCGAGAGCCGTCCCCGGCCCCGGCCGGACACCTTGACCCTGGGGGTGATGCCGCGCCGGCCCTTGGGCGGCCGGCCGGTCACGCCCGCTTCGTCCTCGAAGCAGACGAACGCCCCGGTCGCCGCCCGGAGGGTTTTACCTCCTGCCAGGTCACCTCCCGCCACGTGGCGACGGCCTCCTCGTCGCGCTCGGCGGCGGGTCTGTCCGGCACCTGCACGCTGTAGCCCATCCGGTGCAGCAGCCGGTCACCCCGGAGATGCTGGAGGAGAGGTGGAACTTCCGCCCGATCAGCGTGCGCACCCTCGCAGCGGTCCACACCTGGTCATCCGTCCAGCCGTGCGCGGCCGGCCCCTCCTCCAGCCACGTCGCGAGCCGAGGCGGCAGTCGTAGCCGGAGGGGCCCTTGGAACGCAGCGCCTCGCGTCCGCCCGTCCTCCAGGCGCGGCGCCACTGGTAGACCGACTTCTCACTCACCCGTAACTCCCGGGCGATGCTCGGGACTTCCCCGTCCTCCTCAAAGAGGTCAACGGCCCGCATCCGCACCTCTTCCCGGCGCCTGCGCTGCTCGGCGGTCAGCCCGCCCCCGTCCGGATACCGCATGCCTCCGGCGTACCAGCCCGGACGGACTGCGTCACCGGTCCCGGCACAGATCCAGACCCCAAGACGCCGAAATCAGTAACGAGCGGCGAACCAAGTGCCATGTAGCTCAGCGTGATACTCAGGTCGGATACGGGCGTCGCACGCTGCCATCGGTCCCGCTGTGCTGGACCGGACGCTGAGCGAGGTCGCGGGCCGTTGCGGTGTCCTCCTCCACGACGCTGCAACGGCCCGCACCGCATGAGTTCTCGTACGCGGCCACAGTTGGGAGCCTGGCTGTCGGAAAAAGCTCTCCGGCACACCGAACCTCCCCCAGGCATTGCACATCTTCAGGTGTGTAGGCGCGCACTGACCTCGCGCGCCGATTCGCATTCGAGGGGAACCCGAAACTTCATGAAGAGCAAGCTGACCGCCGTAGCCCTTGCAGCCGTCGTCGTCGCCGGCACTGCCGCTACCGCCATCCCGGCCTCGGCCGCCCCCGCCAAGGCCGAGCCGACCCGCTGCCACACCGCCGACCTGAAGGCCGGCTTCGCCATGGGGGATGACGCGAAGCCGGAGATGGAGCAGACCAAGAAGCAGACCCAGGCGTACATCTGGTTCACCAACCAGAGCAAGCGCACCTGCACCCTGTCCGGCTTCGCCGGTGTCGACATGACCGGTACTCAGAAGACCGACGGCACCTGGTCGCTGGCGCGCTCCTCCAAGAAGCCCGAAAAGATGATCCTGAAGCAGGGGGACACGGTGGACTTCAGCATCAACCTGCTCCCGGTGGCCAAGTCCACCCCGCAGAAGGAGAAGTTCGTTCCGGCAAAGTTCCTGGTCACCCCGCCGAACGAGACGGAGCACTTCACCCTGAAGTGGCCGTTCGGCGGCCAGATCCTCAAGCAGGACGGCGCCACCCGCCCGGCCACCTACCTCAACCCGGTCGGGTTGTAACCAACTGGACAGCCTCTGAGCTTCCCTTCAGCGTCGCTGGTGGCCACCGCAGGACTCCGAAATGAGTTGAAGCCTCCGGGTGGTGCGGTGGCCACGTCTGACACGCGGCACGCCCGGCCCAGCGCAAGGCCCGCCGCGAGTACGAGAACCACGTCAACGCACTCCCGGCTGCCAGCCTGCGTTGAGCTGACCGACCACCACACCCGCCAAGATCAAGAACTGGCGGCTTTTGGGCTTACCTCGGCGCTACCCCGGGTTGGCCTTGTAGTCCTAGCTCGGACACCAGGGAACAAGTAACCCGCTGGTAGCTTTCAGGGCTTCGCGGCGGCGGTCTTCTGTGCAACATCCCGCGAGTTCGCCGTGCCCCTCGGTTCCTCGGCATGGGGCCTGACCAGGCACCTCGTCTCCCTCACCCTGGGCGCCTGCGTAGGGATCATGATGAACCTTCAGGAATCCTGAAGGTTCATCATGATCTATGCTGATCTATCGCTCCCGTCTGCCGGGCTGACCTGCGGCAACGGGAGATGAAAGCCAGGACGAACCCGCGGGATGCTGCATAGACGCCGCCGAGGACGTCGCCGAGGTGCCCGCGCCGCGCTCCGGGCGGGTGCGCCGGCGCGGACCCGGCTGGAAGGGCGTACGCACCACCGGCTGACCCCTGTATGAAGGTCCACCGGCGGAGGGTGGAGGACTCTCGGGGCTCCATGAGTGGCGAGTCCACCACGTCCCGAGCGTCTCCGTGCCGAGTAAGTGCCTGTGCCTGCACCTCCCCTTGGATCTCCGGGTGGGTCTGGGCTGTTGTCTGTTCGGGGTCAACGGGGCTGGTCTCCACCGGCGTCAGACGTCAGTGACCGGTGTCTCGAGCTGAAGCGGCAGTGTCATAGGCGGATGACGACCAGGGCGATGTCGTCGTCGGTGCCGCCGCTGACGCCGAGACGGGCGAGCAGCGTATCGGCGAGCTGGTCGGGGGCGAGGGTGCTGTGCTGGGTGAGGGCGGAGGTCAGGCGGGCCAGGCCGGTGTCGATGTCCTCGTCGTGGCGTTCGATGAGCCCGTCGGTGTAGAGCACCAGGGTGTCGTTGGGTGTGTAGGTGAGGGATGCCTGGGGACGAGGGACGTGGTACGGGCGGGCGCCGAGCGGTGGGTCGGTGGCCTGGTCCAGCAGCTCGCAGGTCCCGTGGACATGGAGCAGGACGGGCGGTGGGTGCCCGGCATTGCTGTAGATGATCAGTCTGGTGCGGGGGTCGATGAGTACCTTGACCGCAGTTGCGGCCGTGGCGCCTTCCAGGGAGCGGGCGTACAGGCCGAGGACTTCCAGCGCCTGGGCGGGATTGGGGGTGGCCCGGATGGCTGCGCTCAGTGCGCTTCGGAGCATGCCCATGACGGCCGCGGCCTGTAGGCCGTGGCCGACGACGTCTCCGACCGCCACGGCGTAACGGTCGGGTGGCAGGTCGGCTATGTCGTACCAGTCGCCGCACACATTGAGTGACTTGGTTGCGGGCAGGTACCGCACCGCTATGCGGTCCGCGAAGCGGCACAGGTCGGGAGTGGCGAGCATGGCCTCCTGAAGGGTGACGACGATCTGCCGTTCGCGGGCGTGGGCCTGACGCAGCTCCTGGTTCAACTGATGCAGCTCGCGGGCCCGCACATAGAGTTCGGCTGCCATGCCTTTTTCCCGCTCGGTGAACTCCTCGGTGAGTTGGCGTGCCCGGCCGGAGTGGACGAAGGCAGTGATGTCCTCGAACCGCTGGACGATCCACCGCACCCTGCCGTCCGGCCCCGGAATCGGGGTGTGGATCGTGGACCACCACCGCTCACCGAACCCACCCGGCTGGTGGGAATCGGGGATGTCGTATCGCTGCAGTACCAGGGTGTCCGGTGTGCCGGTATCCAGGACCTGGCGCAGTGAGGCATTCAGATTCAGCTCTGCGTCGGCGGCCGGGGCGCCAAGGTTTTCCGGCAGGGCATCGAAGAAGTACTTCCCGATCAGGTCTTCGCTGGTCAGACCGGTGGCCTGCTGGTATGCCCGGTTGACGTACTGGACCACCAGGTCCGTGTCCATCACCAGGTATGGGCTCGGGGTGGCGGCGAAGAAGGCCGTGAAATCCATGTCTCTCATCGCGTGCTCTCCGATGTCCGTGAGAGCAATCGCCTGCACTACCAATGTACGAGCATTCCGAGATCCGGGCCCGCCGGCACCTACCGTGCCCGCGCTGGAATCAGTGCCCTGGGGATCAGTGGGCGAGTTCCCATCGACATTGCGGGTTGACTAGTCACGTTCCGTGACCAGTCATGAGTTCGAGCTGATGTAGGGAGCTGTTGCTCTCGTGGGCAGGGGACTTTTGGCTGCCAACGTCCGGGGGCAGCTGACCGGTCCCAGGCGATGTCCTACGCCTACCGGTCGTGGCCCAGCAGTGTTATCACGTGCAGGGTGATCGGAGCTGTTTTCGCCCTTGCGGGGGCGGGGGCCCTTGTCGCCGGGCTCTGAAGGGTTCGAAGGGCACTGTCACGTTGGCTGACCGGGTGGGATGATCTTCGGGTTGATCATGGCGGAGGGGGTTGTCCGTGGGCAGTACGCCGCCGTTGTACAAGGGCCACCGGTACCCGGTCGAGATCATCTCCCACTGCGTGTGGCTGTACTTCCGGTTCCCGCTCAGCTTCCGCGAGGTCGAGGAACTGATGCTCGGGCGCGGTGTCGTCGTGTCCTATGAGACGGTCCGCCGCTGGTGCCTGAAGTTCGGGCAGTCCTACGCCCACGGCCTGCGCCGCCGACGGCCCCGGCCCGGCGACAAGTGGCACCTGGACGAGGTCTTCATCGAGATCAACGGCGAGCAGAAGTACCTGTGGCGGGCCGTCGACGCCGACGGCACCGTGCTCGACATCCTCGTACAGAACCGGCGGGACACCGCTGCGGCCCGGCGGTTCTTCCGCAGACTGCTCAAGAGAACCTGCTCGGTGCCGCGGGTGATCGTCACGGACAAGCTCCGCTCCTACGGCACGGCCCACCGCGAGGTGATGCCCTCGGTCGAGCACCGCTCGCACAAGGGCCTGAACAACCGGGCGGAGAACAGCCATCAGCCGACGAGGCAGCGCGAACGCGCCATGAAAGGCTTCCGCAGTGTGGGCGCCGCGCAGCGGTTCCTGGCCGCGTTCAGCGGCATCTCACCCCACTTCCGGCCCCGCCGCCACCTGATGACCGCCGCCGAATACCGCACCGAGATGACTGTCCGCTTCACCGTCTGGGACCAGATCACGGGCGCCATCGCCCTGCCCACCGCAGCGTGACCCAGGCCCCCGCCCGACCCCTACACGCCCTCAATCGATCAACACCCCACCAACGTGACAATGCCCCGTTGGGCCGACGACCGGTTCCGGGTTGGCGGCCCAGCGAACTGGCCGGAACGCTGGGAAGAGAGCTTCGGCCGGGACGAGTCCGACGATCGATACGAGGAGATCAACCCGTACGACCTACGCGAGCGGTAGATCCCCGCTGGGCCCTGATCGGGCCCCAGCGAAAGGTCACCAGCCGTGAGCCAGCTGCACAGCGGTGACCACGAGGCCGAGCACGGCGACGACCACCCCGGCGATCGTCCACCGGTGCGTCGACCTCTGAGGGCTCGTCGGCGTCACCGCCGGGGCGAGAGCCTGCGGTTCGGCATACCCACCAGCCGGCTCCGCGAGGACCGCCTCCTCCACGAGGCCGAGGCCACCGGCGGCGACCCCCGCCGCATCTGAGACCTGTTCGGCCTGTCCGTCGGCGCGGCCCTGCGCTACACCAGCACCATCGATCAACCCGGCCTCATCGAACACAGCCTCCGCAACACGAGACCCGCACCGAGACCAGAGCCTGGGTAGTCGCCCCCGACGGCAGCAAGTCCTCCGGGATGGGGTCAGAAGAAGGTCGTCAACTCGACGCGCTTGTCCTCCAGCTTGAACCGGAGTCCGATCGTGAAGGTCCGGTACCGCCCCTCCACCTCGATGTCGACCAGTGCCATGTACAGCAGGTCCCCGTACTCGTTGAGGCGCAGGTTGTACAGGTACCCCTGCGCCACCAGCTTGCTGACCGCGACCTCCAATGCGGGCTGACTCAGGTGGAGCAGGCCGGCCTGCTCCATGGAGTCCCGGTGCTTGCCGTCCTGGAGGTACCCGTACCGGCCGGGGGTCATCCAGATGTCGGGTGACTCCAGGTACGCGGCGTCAGGGCTGAGCGTGGTGAGCGCCAAACCGTTGTCCTCGCGGTTCATGCCGGTGAGGTGGCTGTTGATGTGGTAGCCGAGGAACGGCAGGAACTGCGTGTCGATCACTGCCGTGGGCGTGAAGCCGAGTGCTTCAAACGGCAGCCCCGCGCCGTTTGGCTCGGCGCCATTTTCGCTTACACCTTCCAGGATCATGTCGCCCACGCGAAGGCCAGAGTTCATCAGGGATAGACCCAAGTGCTCCTTGAGGGCGCTGCGGTCGGTGCAGTCGGCGTGCCCGATGTAGGCAGGGTGCTCAGCAGCGCTGGCGGTGAGCGTGTTGCCCTGCTCCTCGGACAGGTTCGTGACATATACGACGTACACCTGAGAGGGGTGGATGACTGTGAACGGCCGGTCATAGACGACGCTCACGTCCATGGCCGCCTGCACCTGGTCGGCGGAGTCGTGGAGGATGTCGCCGCGCAGGATCGAGTTGACCGGGACTCCCTTCCGCGGCCGCGGTAGACCGGCTATCCACGCCTCCGCCACGTCTATGCCGTAGAAGCCGCGAGAGCTCAGGGAGGCCACCGCGGAGTCGAAGAGGAGAGCGATCTCCCTGCGGCGGTGATCCGGTACCAGCGCCTTGGCGAGGCTGCTGTAGGCGATGCCCAACTCGCCGAGGTTCCGGGTGAGCCGGAAGTGATCGGCGCGCATCATCCGGTGGAACGCCTCGTCGGTCAGATCCAACGTGTCCCGCATCGCAGCGAGGACGACGCTGTTGTGGGTCGTGACCACGTGGATGTTGAACGGTCCGGCCAGCAGCTCATCCCACGTCGTCGGGCTGTTGGCGGCCATGCCTGCCTCCCTGTATCGAGGTCGCCGCATGATCGGCGGACCACGAGGCTATACGGCCCAGTACGCTCACAGCCCCTGATTTCAGCGGTCCACGGCCAGCCACGCCCCGGCCTGATACCGCCAGCTCGGTCGCGGTTCCGGCAGCGCCGACACCGGTGCCTCAGTTCGGCAAGCTCGGACGAACCCGAGCCCGCTTCGGTACCGTTCTGGACGCACCACCCGTGAGTTCGGCTACGAGCCCCCTTCGGAAAACTCGAACCCACGGCCTTTGGACATCTCGATCAGTACCTGCCGGGCGGCCTCGCAGTCCCCGGCGGCACGGTGGCCGCCACCGAGCCGGAGCCAGCGCCGGACGCCGAGCCAGTCCGCGTACGCCTGCATGAGGCAGTACCAGTTGCCCTTCGGCTCCAGGTGCATCGGCTTCTTCCCGGCCCGCTCCACGTCCTTGAGCACAACGGTGCGGTCGTACTCGGCGCTGTAGGCGCAGATGATCCGGCCCCTGGTCACCTGGCGCAGGCGGGGGAGGATCTTCTCGAACGGGCGGGCGTCGGCGACCATCTCGTCCGTGATGCCGTGCACCCAGCGGGCGCCGTCGCTGATCTTGGCATCGCCGGGGTTGACCAGGGTGTCCAGCAGCTTCTTGCCGGTGGCCGCGTCGAGCACGGCGATCTCGACCGTCCGGCCGAACAGGTCGGTGGTCTCGGTGTCCACGACGGCCGCCCGGCCCGGCTGGAGCAGCTCCCTGGCCTCGCGGGTGATCTCCCCCCACGCGGGGCCCAGCACGATCTCGGCGGCGTAGGAGGCGGCCTGCGGATCGGCGGCCAGCTCCCGGCGCACGGTCTCCTCGGTGGGCACCTCCTCCACACGCTCCCAGTCCAGCTCCCAGCGACCGGAGTACGGGCTGTTCCACGCCCACACCCTCACGCCGTGCCGGTCGGCGAGGCCCTGGGCGAAGGCGCGGACGACGGCGGCCCGGGGCGGGGCGAGCTTGGCGTACTCGCGCAGCGGACTCGGGGCCCCCTTGGGCAGACCGCGGGCGGCCTTCCAGTCGACGCCGGGCATGTCCCGCAGCGCGCGGACGTCGCCGAGCCGGTACAGCGCGACGGTGACCGTGCGGGAGCGGCCGACCCGGCGCTCGTAGGTGTCCGCCGGCGTGACCCATCCGGCCGCCTCCACGTACTTCCAGTCGCTCGGCCGGCAAGCCGACGGGTTCGTGGATTCCTGGAGGGGAAATCCAGGGAACCGGAGGGTGGCTGGGCTCCTGGAGGCAGAGTAGCCCGTGGGTTCCGGGCTTCCGACTGGCCTGGACAACGTGAGCTGGTCCCAGCTATCAGTGGGTTTCGGCCCCACTTAACGATCATTCGGGCATGATCTGTAAGTGTGATTCGGCCCCATCCTCGCGGTTCGGTGTGCGGTGCTGGGGTCTGTCATGCCAAATGGGGGAGACGTCGGCGATGGGGAGATGCGTGTGATCGTCTGGGTGAACGGCGCGTTCGGCAGCGGGAAGAGCACGCTGGTCGATGAACTTCGTTCGCGGTGGCCCGCAGCGCTGGTCTATGACCCGGAGATGGTCGGTTATGTGCTGCGCGAGATCGTGGCTGTCCCGACCGGCGACTTCCAGGATCTGCGGTTGTGGCGGCGGCAGGTTGCGCATCTGGCTGTGGGGCTCGTCGAGGAGTATCAGCGGCCCGTTCTCGTCCCCATGACGTTGGTCAACCCGGAGTATCTCGAGGAGATCTTCGGTGCGCTGAAGGCCGCGGGGATCGTCGTGCATCACTTCTTCCTCAAGGTCTCCGAGGATGTCTTGGTGAAGCGGATCGACGGACGAAGCTTTACTCCAGACGATCCCGAGCAGGATGAGCGGGTCCGACAGTGGTGCAAGGCCAAGATCGAGGCGTGCACGGCCGCAATGGACACGCTGCCCAGCGACACCGTGTTCCTGGACGGCGAGCTGCCCCCCAAGGAGTTGGCCGACAACGTGCTGGCCCACGTCGGCGGGCCCATTGCTGACTGATAAGCGGGGCCGCGAACCAGCCAGCTCGTCATGCCTGGGTGGGGTCCTTGATGAAGCGGTGCGGGTGGGCGGCCTTGACGTACTTCATCGCGGTCTCGGGTGCGATCCCGAAGACGCGCATCAGGTGGACGGGGTCGGCGGTCTCGTGTGCTTCGTCGAAGATCCGGTCGATCCGCAGCTTCTGAGGCTGGAGTCCGAGCTGGGTGAAGATCGGTTGGAGACCGTATTTGGCGACGGGCGGGCCTTCTGGGCCGAGGGCGGTGACCTGCGTGACGAACAGGTGCGGGTTGGTGCTGCGGGGCCAGCGCTCGGCTCGTTCGCGTAGCCACGCGGTGAGGAGGGTCAGAGTCAGCTCGTCGAGGTAGACGGTGTGCCTGTCGCTTCTGCGGTGGGTGATGAGACGGCCGACGGAGCGGTTGAGGTCGGTCAACTGCAGGCGTCGGATCTCCGTCGAGCCCAGCGCGTGAATCGCGACCAGGACGACAGCGGCCTTAGCCATCGCGGTCGGCGCCCTGTCCAGAAGTCCGGCAAGGCGGTCGGACGGGATCCGTCGGGGTGCGTTCTTGACGTAGGTGGCGGAGACGTTGCGGGCCGGGTCCCGGAAGACGACCCGCTCTCGTTTCAGGGCTCGGAACAGCGATCTCAGGGCGCCGTGGACGCCATGGGCCGAGTTGCCGGTGTGTGCGGCGACGGCGTCTTCGACGTCCTTCGGCGTGATCTCGCGCAGGCTCTCGACCCGCTTGCCCCACTTCCGCAGGACGGGGACGTGATAGTGGGCATAGCGGCGGATGGTGGCCCAGTCCATCGCCGGAGAGGGGGCGTTGTCACGTTGTTTGGGTGTGCGGGTGTCTGACGGTGTGTCGAGGTGTGGTGGGGCCGGGTGCCGGCCCTGGGCTCAGGCCGTGGCAGGTCGGCCGGTGACGCCGGTGACCTGCTCCCAGAGGGCGAAGCGGACGGTCATCTCGGCGCGGTAGCCGGGGGCGGTCATCGGGTGGCGGCGGGGCCGGAAGTGGGGTGAGATGCCGCTGAACGCGGCCAGGAACCGCTGCGCGGCGCCCACACTGCGAAAGCCTTTCATCGCCCGTTCGCGCTGCCGGGTGGGCTGGTGGCTGTTCTCGGCCCGGTTGTTCAAGCCCTTGTGGGAACGGTGCTCGACGGAGGGCATGACCTCGCGGTGGGCCGCGCCGTAGGAGCAGAGCTTGTCCGTGACGATCACCCACGGCACCTCGCCCGTCTTCGTCAACAGGCGGCGGAAGAAGCGCTTGGCCGCAGCCGTGTCCCGGCGGCTCTGCATCAGGATGTCCAGCACCATCCCGTCCTGGTCGACGGCCCGCCACAGGTATTTCCGCTCACCGTTGATCCTGATGAAGACCTCGCCCAGATGCCACTTGTCGCCGGGCCGGGGCTGTCGGCGGCGCAGTGCGTTGGCGTACTGCTGACCGAACTTCGCGCACCAGCGGCGGACCGTCTCGTACGAGACGATCATGCCGCGCTCCAGCATCAGCTCCTCGACCTCCCGGAACGACAGCGGGAAGCGGAAGTACAGCCACACGCAGTGGGAGATGATCTCGACCGGATACCGGTGCCCCTTGTACGACGGCGACATGCCCTCCACGGATGACCCCCTCCACCGTGATCAGCCCGAGGATCCTCCCATCCTGTCAGCCAACGTGACAGCGCCGTCCCATCCGCTGGTACTGCCCGCGTTGATGGACATGGCTGAGGGCGACGACGCCGACACGGCGGCCGCGGCCCTCCACCTGGCCGGTGCCCTCCTTGTTCAGGCCGACCAGCGATACGAGACCCGGAAACTACGTGACCAGCACGCCCCCGAAGTCGCACGCTTACTGACCGCTGCGAACCGGTGGCGGCAGGCCACCGCTGACCGGAACGACTACTGCCACCTGCTTGAGACGGTCCTGAACCTGGAGGGCGACATCCACTGGGCAGAGGACCTGACCTGGGGCATCGTCAGCGAGGAGTACGAGCTTGATTGCCCCGATCCAGACGGCTGCACGGCGGTATGGGTGATCGTTGGTGAGCGGGGCTTCTTCAGCACGTCGGAGGACTACGCTCTCTCCGACGACGCCGAAACCCTCCCTCTCCATCCGGCCGCCCCCCGCACCCTCGACGGCCTCGGCCGCCGCCTCTACGAGCTAGCCCTGGCGGACGGTCACGAGGATGTGGCGCACGCCCTGACTTATGCCTTCGGCGAGGCAACCTGCCCACAGTGCGAAAGGCGCTTCTCCGTCGTCGGACAGGTCGTTGCCCGTTCGAGCTGAAGGGTCATTTTGCCGGTTTATATGTCTTTGCTGCGTGATCGTAGAACCGGCTCACCGTGTCCCGTGCGGCTTCGGGCCCGGTGGCCACCAGCAGGTGGATACGGCCGTCGATGTTCAGAGCGCGGTTGAGGACGAATCGTTCTTTACCCTCGGCTTCCCAGGTGAACTGGCCTCGTACGCCCCGGTATCCGCTGACTTTGATCGTGGTCAAGCCGCTGCTTGTGGCCCACGTCGAGTCCCGGTACGGCTGCAGTTCCGGCTCGTAGTCTCGCTGATAAATCATGAGGTCCTTGGCGTAGTTTGCGACGGCGTCACGGCCTGGGACCACGATCAATTCGTACTCTCCCCTGGTGTAGCGGTACTGGGCACTGGCGTTCTTGTCGTGGTGCCGCCATCCTGCGGAGACCTCCAGCTCAAACCCGGGCTGTGAGACGTGTTCGTAGCCCTTGGCGCCAGTCTGCGAGGAGCTCCGTGAGTTCGTGGGCGTGGGGGGTGCTGAGGCTAAGGGGGAGGACGGAGAGTCGTCGAATCGGTCCAGGAGCGGCAGCGTGAGGACCGCCACCGCAGCCGTGCTCAGCAGCGCGGCTGCCCACCGCATCCGCTGTTGGGACCTTGTCACGGCGGGCTTCCTAACCGGTTCGGCGGACCCGGCTGTGGCGCGCAGCGCTTCGATGACCGCCTGAGCCGCCGGGCGGGCGGCGGGATCTGTGACCAGCAGAGCCTTGATCAGAGGCGCCAGCGCGACGGCGCGGTGGAGCGGCGGCGTCTTGCCAGCGAGGACCGCGCCGACCGTGGCTTCCATCGACGCTCGCCGAAATGGGGATGTGGCCTCCACCATTTCGTAAAGGAGGACGCCGAGGGACCACATGTCCGAGGCGGGTCCGGGCCGCTGTCCGCCCATCCGTTCGGGGGCGGTGTAGGCGAGCGAGCCAACAAACTCCCCGGCTTGGGTCAGCGACTCCTCGCCCACGATGTAGGCGATGCCGAAGTCGGTCAGTACGACTCTGCCGCCACTGCCGAGTAGGACGTTGCCGGGCTTCACGTCCCGGTGCAGCACTCCCCGCGCGTGTGCGGCGGCAAGCGCCTCCGTGACCGCCATACCAATCCGGGCAGCTTCGCGTTCGGGCAGGGCTCCGTTGTGGTCAAGGCGGTCTGCGAGCGACTCTCCGTGCACCCGCTCCATGACAATCCACGGGTAACCGTCCTCCACCACTACGTCGTGCACGGTGACCACGGCCGGATGTTCTACGCGCGCCGCCGCCCGAGCTTCCCGCAGGATCCGCGCGGCCAGGGGCCCGGCAGACGCCGTGAGCGCCTGTTTTACGGCAACCTCTCGGTCCACGAGCGTGTCCCAGCCCGCCCAGACCGTGCCCATGCCGCCAGCGCCCAACCGCTCGGTCAGCCGGTAACGCCCGCCGATCAGCCGCTGCTCGGTCGTCGCCGAGCTCTCCGGTTCTTCCCCCGTCGCCATGACGGAATCATCCTGCAGCCCGGCCCTCCCACGGGACTGAAGTGAGATCCTGGTAGCCCGCGCACATCGGGCGCGTCACCGTCCCGGGCAGTTGACGGCCTGGCCGTCAGCCACCCGAACGGGTTATGCGGCCGGCTCATAGGTCAAGGTCTGGTCGAGGCAGTCGGCCGCCACCTCACCCAGGGTTGTCACTTCGGCTTCGTCGGCCGTAAGGCTCCAGTGGGCGCTGTCACGTTGGCTGACAGGGTGGGAGGATCCTCGGGCTGATCACGGTGGAGGGGGTCATCCGTGGAGGGCATGTCGCCGTCGTACAAGGGGCACCGGTATCCGGTCGAGATCATCTCCCACTGCGTGTGGCTGTACTTCCGCTTCCCGCTGTCGTTCCGGGAGGTCGAGGAGCTGATGCTGGAGCGCGGCATGATCGTCTCGTACGAGACGGTCCGCCGCTGGTGCGCGAAGTTCGGTCAGCAGTACGCCAACGGCCTGCGCCGCCGACAGCCCCGGCCCGGCGACAAGTGGCATCTGGGCGAGGTCTTCATCAGGATCAACGGTGAGCGGAAATACCTGTGGCGGGCTGTCGACCAGGACGGGATGGTGCTGGACATCCTGGTGCAGAGCCGCCGGGAAACGGCTGCGGCCGGGCGCTTCTTCCGCCGCCTGTTGAAGAAGACGGGCGAGGTGCCGTGGGTGATCGTCACGGACAATCTCTGCTCCTACGGCGCGGCCCACCGCGAGGTCATGCCCTCCGTCGAGCACCGTTCCCACAAGGGCTTGAACAACCGGGCCGAGAACAGCCACCAGCCCACCCGGCAGCGCGAACGGGCGATGAAAGGCTTTCGCAGTGTGGGCGCCGCGCAGCGGTTCCTGGCCGCGTTCAGCGGCATCTCACCCCACTTCCGGCCCCGCCGCCACCCGAGACCGCCCCCGGCTACCGCGCCGAGATGACCGTCCGCTTCGCCCTCTGGGAGCAGGTCACCGGCGTCACCGGCCGGCCTGCCGCGGCCTGAGCCCAGGGCCGGCACCCGGCCCCACCACACCTCGACACGCCGTCAGACACCCACACACCCAAACAACGTGACAACGCCCACCCGCGCGGTGGCCTTCTAGTCAATCCTGCGCTGCCTGGGCCACGGGCCGGCGCGACGGGCACGCGGCGGGTCGGCCGGCTCGCCGCGTGCGGCGGCGGACCGGCGGTCGGCGTGACCCGCTACTCGTCCTCGGACAGCGTGATGGCGCCCACGGGGCAGGCGCGGGCGGCCTCCCGGACCAGCGGGTCGCCGGCACCGTCCTCTCGGCCGGGCAGCAGGGCGCTGAAGCCGTCGTCGTCCTGGGTGAACACTCCCGGCGCGGTCAGGGCGCACTGTCCGGCGCCGATGCAGCGGTCCTTGTCGATCTCGATGTGCATGACGGCAGCCTCTTACCAGCTGACGGGGAGTTCCAGCATTCCCTGGATGGTGTTGCCGGGTTTGAAGGGGATCTCCTCAGGCGGGGCGGCGAGCCGGAGCCCGGGCAGCCGTTCGAGGAGCGTGCGCAGGGCGATCTCCAGCTCGGTGCGGGCGAGGTTCTGGCCGAGGCACTGGTGGATGCCGAAGCCGAAGGCGACGTGGTGACGGGTCGAGCGGTGGAAGTCGAGCGTGTCGGGCGCCGGATAGACGTCCTCGTCGCGGTTGATGACGGAGGTGGAGAAGACCACGCCGTCCCCGGCCCTGATCGTGGTCCCGGCGATCTCGATGTCCTCGGTGGCCAGCCGCAGCAGCCCGTCCGCGATGGACAGCATCCGCATGAGTTCCTCGATCGCGTCCGGCAGCAGCGAGGGGGCGGCGCGCAGTTCGGCCAGCCGGTCGGGGTGCAGCAAGAGCGTGTAGGTGCCGAGGGAGATCATGTTGGCCGTGGTCTCGTGACCCGCGACCAGGAGGATTATCGCCAGCGCGGTCAGCTCCTCGCGGTCCAGCTCGCCCTCGCGCAGCCGCTGCTGGACGAGTTCGTCCAGCAGGCCCTCGCCGGGCTGCCGCTGCTTGTGGTCGATCAGTTCCTCCAGGTACGCCGCCAGCCGGTCCCGGGCGTCCTGCGTCTCCTCGGCCGTCGGTCCCCGCAGCAGCCGCCTCGACTGCTCCTCGAAGAACTCGTGGTCGGCGTAGGGCACGCCGAGCAGGGCGCAGATCACCATGGACGGAACCGGCAGCGCGAAGGCGCGCACCAGGTCGACGGGCGGCCCCTGCGCGATCATCGCGTCCAGCAGTTCGTCGACGATCTCCTGGATGCGCGGCCTCAGCTCGGTGGCGCGCTTGAGGGTGAAGCTCGGGATCATCATCCGCCGCTGGGTGCGGTGCTTGGGGTCGTCGACGCCCAGGAGTGCCGTCTTGCGGTCGCGGACCGCGGCGAAGCGGGGCGTGGTGGCGGGGAAGCCCGAGCGGGTGCGGTCCGTGGACAGCCGGGGGTCCGCCAGCAGGTCACGGGCGACGGCGTGACCGGTCACGAGCCAGGCCGGGCGGCCGTCGTAGAGCTGGATGCGGGCCAGTGGCCGGGCGGTGCGCAGCGGGTCGTACCCGGTGGGCGGGTGATAGGGGCAGGTCCGGTCCTGGGGGAAGGAGACGGGCTCGGACAGTTCGGTCAGGTCTGTCATGGAAGACCTCGCAGACGAAGGATGCGTCGTGCCGATCTTCATTAGATGCCCGGGGCACCTAGGGCACGACATGAAGTTCGGCCAGATCGGGGACCTGCGGGATCTGGCTGGGAACCACCCATTCCGCATCGTAATTCGGTTGCCGCCCGAACGGCGCGGGATACAGGATCCGGCCATGTCCACGACCGATGTGTTCTCGCCGCTGCCGTCCGCCGCCGACCTCTCCGCGCGGTCCCGGCAGCAGCCCGGCCGTCCCCGGAGGCCCGGTCCGCCGCGGTCGTGAGCGCCGCGTTCGTCGCGGGCCTGCTCGCGGGCTACGGCATCGCCGTGCCCGTCGGCGCCGTCGCGACCTGCCTCTCCGGGAGGTGGCACGTGAGCGTGCACCAACCCGCATCAGCCGTACTGCGACCGGCGCCACCCGGCCCGGGGCGGCGGCGACCTGTGCGGCGGTGACCTGCCGCTGGGCCGGGCCCGTCTACAGGCGCAGCAGTCGCTCCGTGATCTCCCGGTACTGCCGCAGCGCGTGCCGGAACTCCTCCGCCTGCGCCTGGGCGTCCTGGTCCTGCCAGCCCGCACGCAGGACGCGTCGCCGTTCCGCGAGGGCGCTCGCGAGCTCTGCCGTGACCTCGTCGAAGGCGCTCTCGGCCGCCTCCAGCGCCTCATGCGGGGTGTCGGCGAAGTCGAGGAGGGCCTGCCGCAGGAGCTGGGAGACCCGGTCCCGCTCCTGGGCGGGCAGCAGCGGCTCAGGCCCCGGGGCCCGGCGTGCGGCGGCTCCGACACCCTTGTCCGGAGGCTGCTGGGCGCGTGCCTGGTCGTACATCATCGTGTGCCACTTCCCTGTGCGTCGCGCCAGCCGAGTGCCACCCGGCCCTCGTCTGGATCAAGCCGGGCTCGCGGGGCCTGAGCCGAACGAAAGCCCTTGACGCTCATGGCCCGCCTGGTCGGCCTACACCGTCCCGCCAGTCAACGCCCGGCGACGCACCCTGTCAACGAACCTCTAGGACGGGCGAGTTGCGGAGCGGCCACCCGTCCGGGAGACGGACGGAATCCCGACGGCACGACCCGGCCCCCTCCTCGTGGTGACGGACGCCCGGGACGACGGGGAGGGGGCCGGTCCGGGGCGGGGTGCGCCGGTGCCCCGGCCATCGTCGAATGGCAAGGGTTCGTCGGGGCAGAGGGTGGCACTTGTCCCCGAGTGGTGGACACCTCTAAGCCCGGCCATGCGAACCGACAAGCTGGCCATCGCCTACCAGGCCGCGCTCCACCTTGCAGCCATCCTCATCCGGGCCCGGCGATAGCTCGCTGTCTCAGCGATCGACCGCCCAGCACGCGTTGGTGGGCCAGGATCCCGTGCTGACAACGTGCTCCACGATCTTGAAGCCTCACCGATCGGCACGGTGTCTTCGTCCGGGCACTCGTCGTGCTGCCCGTTGGAAAGGGCGAACCCATCGCTCGACCCGTCGGCTCCCGGTTCCACGGCATGCTCGCCAGGGTCACCCTCTCCGGCAAGCAGCATCACCCTTCTACACCGCCCCCGCCGCACCGGAGCCCACGACCACCCCCCAGACCGAGAAGTGCCCCGAAGACACTGGCCGCTGAAGCGCGGAGAGGTCTCCCCGTCCTTGCCTCCCTCTGCCGGCGGCAGGGCCGCTTGGGCCGCCCAGCGGGTCCTCTGCCGCCATCCGAGCACCGACCTCGCCTTGCGCGCCGCACTGTTGTTGGGGCTCCTTGAAAATGGCTCTGCCCGAAGTTCCGTGAACGATCTTGAGCTTGGTGTAATGCCGGGGTGATGCTGAGTGCCGGGAATCGGTGCGGCTCGGTGTGTGGACGGGGACGAGCGGAGAGATGGCGGCAGCAGAGCTTCGGGGTGCCGTGAAGGGACCGGCGCGGTTGGTCTGGGAGCTGATGCCCTGGAAGGCGTCGGACCGTTGTGTTTCGGCATGCGGATCACTGAGGTCGCCGCAGTGCTGCCGGGCATGACCGAGCTGCGTCGGTTCCAGGCCGACCCCTCGTTTCCGGAGACCCTCGGTGTGGAGTTCGGTACGGGGCGTGCGGAGCCTGCGGTGTACGCCTACTTCGTCGACGGCCGGTTGTTCTGCGTCGCGGTCGACGCGGCCCATGGGCCCCAGGTAGCGCTCTGGGGATGGGAGTTGACCGCCTGCGTCCCAGCCGACCTGGAACGGTTCCTCCTGCACGCTCACGGGTGCGGGGTGCTCGATGTGTCCTACGGCCCGCGGGGGAATCCGGGAGTCAACGGGCTCGGTCTGGTGGTGCGGGTGCAGGAGGTCGCCGGCGGCGTGGTGACCCGGCCGGTCATGGTGGGCCGGACCTGGGCCGACCGGTGCACCGACGACTGGGAAGGCGCGATCCCGGAGTGCGAATGGGTGGGCCGCCTGTGGCCCCATCCAGGTTAAACGGGATCCTGGCCCCCGCCCGGCCACAAGACGCACTGGGACGGCTGGCAACCTCCTTTCTGGTAGGACTCCGTTAGATCTGTCTCGGTCTTGGTGTCGTGCGTGTCCTGCTGGGCAAGGGCTGGCGGCAGGTGGTGCAGATGCCGGTCCAGCGCCTCAGGACGTCCTGGAGAGCGTCGAGGATCTGGTGGAGGGTGAGTTGGGTGTGTCGGCTTTTGGGGCCAGCCGCTGTCCGGTGAGGAACGCGTGGGCGACGGTGACCAGGGTGGCGTGGTGGTGCCAGCCGTTCCAGGAGCGGCCTTCGAAACGGTCCAGGCCCAGGCCGTGCTTGAGTTCGCGGTAGTTGTGCTCGATTGTCCGCGCTGGGGATGTCCGAGTCGGTCGACGCAGGCGCAGGCGCGGGCGTGCCGGGCCGGGCCTCCAGGACTGCCCCGGGACGCGGTCGGCCTGGGTCGGCACGCGCAGGAGCTTGGCGAGCTGGAGCACCTTCGTGAAGCGGCCGGTGTGGTAGGTGCCGGTGACGGCGCCGGAGTGTGAGCGGCACGGTGATTCGGGCTGGGCCACGCATCGCGGGCATGGGTGGCGCTCGACATCGTCCGCGTCGTTCGGTTGTGGTCGGGGAGCCGGGGCACGACAACGTGGCCCGGCTCCCCGACCTTGGCGCCCGCGGTGGCGATCGCATGGGGACGAGGCTGGAAGACATGCCTCAAGAGTCAGCCGAGCAGCGCAGTTGCTTCGACTTCTACGAGTACATCCTGCTCGAAGAGGTACTCGACACCGATCAGGGAGGCCGGCGGCATGGGGAGCTGGAGCCCGATCTCGTCGGCGACGGCTTCCACACCGGCCATAAAGTCGCCGATTTTCTCCGGGCTCCAGCGGGTCACGTAGAACGTCAGGCGCAGCACGTCTGCGAACGACGCGCCCGCGCCCGCCAGCCCGACGGAGGTGTTGCGCAGTGCCTGGGCGACCTGCCCGGCCAGGTCGCCGGGTGCGACCGGAGTCCCATCGGCCCGGCGTGCGACCTGCCCGCTGACGTGGATGTGTGTCGCGCCGGTGCCGACGGCCACGTGGTGATATGGAGCCGGTTGCAGCATGCCCTCCGGCGTGAAGTGCTGGACAGTCATCAGTGTTCTCCCTCTGAGCTAGGTATCCGTAAGCTACTTAGTGGAAGAAGGACACTTCAACGAGACCAGGTTTCTCCATGGATACCGAGGAAAAATTCCTCATCGGCCCTCCGCATCGCGAACTGCTCGACCAGGTCCTCGACAAGTGGTCGCTCAGCGTTCTCAGCGAACTGTGCGAACGTCCGTGCCGCTTTAACGAGTTGCGCCGAGCCATCCCGCAGGTCACGCAGAAGTCGCTGACCGCGACACTTCGGCGACTCGAGCGAAACGGCGTGATCGAGCGCGAGGTCGTCTCCACCCGCCCGGTGGCGATCAGGTATCAGATCACGCCACTCGGCAAGACCCTGCGGCCTCCCGTCGACGTGTTGCTGGCGTGGGCCTCGGAGAACATGCCCACTATCACACGCGCCCGTGAAGCCTTCGACATGCGGGAAGAAGCAAGCGGCTGAGTCTTCCCCCGCCCCGGCTGGCTGCGGAGGAACAGAACCCTGCGGCCGCTTCAGTTCGCACGAAGAATTGAGACCTTGCCCGGGCGGTCCCGTCACCTTGCGGCGCCCCGGCCAGGGCGTGTCAGACCGGGTTCCCTGTTCGGACCCAACAGCGGCGGACTCAGCGAAGAGCAGCTCGGGGCGCGTGGGCACCTCACCGAAGGCACTGTAGGTAGCGGCTTGCTCGTCAGTCAGAAATCCCACCGGCACAGCCGGACCGTCTACCGCGAACGCTACGCGGTCGAATGCGGGATCAATCGCCTCAAGCGCCACCGTGCGGTGGCCACCCGCTATGACAAGTTGGCCGTCCGCTACGAGGCCACCGTGCTGGTCGCGGTCCTGAACGAATGGCTATGACCAGCAGCGGAATCGTCCTCGTCGGTCACCTTGTAGCCGGGGACAGAGGGCCAGCGGACCGTCAGAACCACGGACTCTTCCTCCGCGAACCAGGAGTGATCGACGCCCTGGCCCCACACGACGTAGTCCCCCTGCTCGGCCAGGAGAACACTGCGCCCGGGCAGTTCCACTCGGAAGCGCCCGCTGATGAGGACCAGCAGGGCGGTGCGCTCTTCGCCGGTCACCCACCGAGCCCGCTCATCGCCCTGCGGGTGGACGCCCCATTTGATCTCTACGCCCTCGCTATGCCGAGGATCGGAGGCGTCCTTGAAATGTCCCAGCAGCCACCCCCGGTCCAGTGCCGCGTCCCTGCCGGCATTGCCCACATACACGCTGTCGGTCATGGCTCCGGAAGGTAGCAGCCAGCCAGATCAGCACTCGCAGCGGCAACTGCCGTCACTTTCGCAACAGGCTCTAGCTTGATCTTTAACCTCGGAGGTCGAACGACTCCTCGTACTTGATCACTCGGGCTGGTAACTGCCGTATGTGAAGGCGGCCTTCGGCTGAGCATGTGATCCGACCAAGGAACACACAAGCTCAGCGCGAAGGCCGTGGGGATGAGTCTGCTGCATCACGTCGTCCGGCAGGATCCGTTTGCGGAACTGTCATGCTTCCGGGGTGAGTTCTACTCCTGTCTGACCAGGCGAGCGGATGCGTTGTTCGAGCTGGCCGATGCCGTGCTGTGTGCGGATGGCCCGGTCCGGTCGCTGGTGGAACTGTCGCTGGTGGGCGAACACCGGCGCGGGCACGGCGGGCTCTACGACGCCCTGTCCGCAGGCCGGGTCGACGTCGCCCGGCTGCGACGGGCCCTGGCGACGGTGCCGCTGCCGCGGGCGGCGGACGGCCGGCTGGTGCTGGCCGCCGACCTCACCTGCTGGCTGCGGCCCAGCGCGCACACCTCACCGCAGCGGATCCTGTGCCACACCTACGGCCGGGGCAAGGACCAGCACATTCCCGTGCCCGGCTGGCCCTACTCGGTGATCTGCGCGCTGGAGACGGGACGCAGTTCGTGGACCGCGCCGCTGGACGCATTGCGTCTGGCCCCGGGCGACGACGCCGCCACCGTCACGGCCGGACAGATGCGTGAACTGGTCGAGCGGCTGGTCTCGGCCGGGCAGTGGACGGACGGCGACCCGGAGATCCTGATCGTGGTGGACGCCGGATACGACGTGCCCCGCCTGGCCTTCCTGCTCAAAGATCTGCCGGTGCAGGTACTGGGCCGGATGCGCTCGGACCGTGTCCTGCGCCGTGCGGTCCCGCCTCGCGAGCCCGGCGTGCGGGGCCGGCCGCCCCGCCATGGAGGGGAGTTCGTCTTCGGTGACCCGGCCACCTGGGGCACACCCGAAGCGCAGACGGTGACCGCAACCCGTCTCTACGGCACCGCCACCGCCCGGGCATGGGACCGGCTCCACCCGAGACTGACCCACCGCTCTGCCTGGACTTCCCAGCTCGGTGCCCTGCCGGTCATCGAGGGCACCGTGATCCGTCTGCAGGTCGAGCATCTGCCCAGCGGCGCGACACCCAAGCCGGTCTGGCTGTGGTGGTCGGGCACCGACGCCACCACCGCCGACGTCGACCGTCTGTGGCAGGCGTTTTTGCGGCGCTTCGACATCGAGCACACCTTCCGCCTGTTCAAGCAGACCCTGGGCTGGACCTGTCCGAAGATCCGCACCCCCGAAGCCGCCGACCGCTGGACCTGGCTGATCGTCGTCGCCTTCACCCAGCTCCGGCTCGCCCGCCCGCTGGCGGCAGACCTCCGGCGGCCGTGGGAAAAGCCGACCCCGCCCGACAGGCTCACCCCGGCCCGCGTCCGTCGCGACTTTCGGCACCTCCGGCCAAGGCCGCCTGCCCGGCCGGAGCACCGAAATCCTCTCGGCCCGGCCCGGGACGGCCACCCGGCCGCAGGAACAACCAGCCCACCGCACGCTACGACGTGCACACCGTCCGCAAACCCGGCCCCACAAAACGACGCACGAAGAAGTCCACGACTCCACGCCCCCGCCGCACAGGTTAAAGATCAAGCTAAGGGCTGTCCCTCAAAAGGCTGGCTGGCGCCCGCGCCAGGTGCTGAGCGGGATACTCGCGGGACTCCGGCGTGGGGCTGTGACAGCCTGCGGACATGCCAGAGCTGCGTGTTCATGCGGGTCGTCACTACGCCATCCAGTTCCACTACGCCTTGCCGGACGACGCATGGTGTGTGGAGCTGAGCGAGGCCGTCCCGGCGCCGGCCGCGTGGGCTGAGATCCCCAGTGCCGAAACGCATTTGCCTGGAGTGGCCTTCCTGGTGGCGGTGATACCCGACGAGGATCCAGACCTGGAGCCGACCGTCCACATCCACAGCCACGACGAGCACGCCATCCCCTACAAGATCATGCGCTGGTTCATGGAGCACGTGGCCGGGCAGGTTGAACGCTGCCGCATCGGCTTCGAGCAGAGAGAATCCGAAGCAGTGGAATGATCACGCAGTGACTGGTGTGATCACGGCGTCGGAGCCCTCCTGGATAGCCCCGTTCAGCGGGCTCAGCCCGCGGCAGTTCGGCAAGCTGATCACCGCGCTCCGGCGCGAGGGCGCCGCCCCGGTGCGCAGGGGCCGGCCGTGGAGCCTGCCGCTGGAGGACCGGGTCCTGCTGGTCACGGCGTACTGGCGCACCAACCTGACCCTGCGCCAACTGGCGCCGCTGTTTGGGATCTCGAAGTCAGCGGCCGATCGCATCATCGACCGCGCCGGTCCGCTGTTGGCGCTGCAATCCAGGAAGCGGTTCCGCAGGGATACGGTTCTCATCGTCGACGGCACGTTGGTGCCCACCCGCGACCACAAGATCGCGGAGCAGTCGAAGAACTATCGCTACTCCACCAACCACCAAGTGGTCATCGACGCCGACACCCGCCTGGTCGTCGTGGTCGGCCGGCCCTTGCCCGGCAACCGCAACGACTGCCGGGCCTGGAGCGAGTCCGGCGCCAAGACCGCCGTTGGCACCACGACTACCGTCGCCGACGGCGGCTACCGGGGAACAGGGCTGGTCATTCCACATCGCCGCCACGCGAAGGACGAGAAACTGCCCGCCTGGAAGCAGGCGCACAACAAGTCCCACAAGCAGGTCCGGGCCCGTGTTGAGCACGTCTTCGCCCGCATGAAGACGTGGAAGATCCTTCGCGACTGCCGACTGAAAGGCGACGGTGTCCACCACGCGGTGCTCGGCATCGCCCGCCTGCACAACCTCGCACTCACCGGGTGACGGCGACGGTGTTCATCTCACGGACCAGTCTGCGCCGTTAGTCCGGCGGCGTGTGGCGGGGCCATGGTCTGCCCGTGCGGTCGATTGCAGTGGCCCGCAGCAGCTCCAACAGATGGCAGCCCGGGTACGTGCCTAACACGGGGAACTTCCACCGGTAGTAGCAGGACCAGTAGCTCACCACCCGGCGCTCGGTCCGCGCGAAGAACCCCGGATTCCGCGCGATGAAGTCTCCGTATGCCAGCCGCTGAGCAGACCGCTTGGAGGACAGGTCGGAAAGGCCGTGTTGGATGGACTCCAGGATCTCCAAGACGTACTCGCCGGCCAACTGCACCACGAACGGCACCACCCACGGCTCGTCGGAACTGGCGATTTGCTCCAGGTGACGCTGGCGGACCAGTCCGTCGCTGTGCCGTGAGTACAGGCAGTGCAGAATCGCCTGCTGCACCCCCGTCAGCGCGCACCACGTCAACGGGCAGCTCATCCTGATAGATCCGATACGGAATATCGCGGCGAGGCCGGCCGCGCGGAGTCGGCCGACCAGGTCGTCGTGGCGGCAGGCGGTGATCTCCGAGCCGCGCGCGGGTCAGGCGGGGGAGGTCCACAGCAGCCGCCCCTTGACATCGGTCAGGGCGATAACCAGCAGCTCGTGCCGTTTGTGCTTGGCCGACCAGCGGCGTCTCGTCGGGTGGCCGGTGCGGCCGCGGTGAAGCGCGTCAATTCTCGCGGTGAAGCGCGCTATTTCTCAGCTGGGGTAGGGGCTCGGGGAAGGCGTAGCTGGAAGCATGCTCCGAGGGGCCGGGGGGTGAGGATGAGGGTGCCTCGGTGGCGGTGAGCCAGGTCGCGGGCGATGGCGAGGCCCAGGCCGGTGCCGCCGTGGTCGCGGGAGCGGGCGTCGTCGAGCCGGACGAAGCGTTCGAAGATGCGCTCGGCGTCCTCGGTGGGCACGCCCGGTCCGTCGTCGTGCACCGTGAGGACGACCCAGGCGTCCTGGTTTTGGATGGTGATCTGGATGCGGTGTGCGGCGTGGCGGGCGGCGTTGTCGATGAGATTACGCAGCAGCCGCTCGTAATCGTCCCGGTTGCCGTGTACGGGGGCGGGGCCGGTGCTGTCGCAGGTGAGCGCCAACGGCCGCTCGGTGAGCGTGTATTGCCCGGTCAGCCGGGAGGCGAAGGCCGCCAGGTCGATGGTGTCGGGCCGAACCACGGGGGTGCGGGCGTCGAGGCGGGCGAGCAGCAGCAGGTCCTCGGCGAGAGCGTGGAGGCGGCGGGTCTGCCGTGCGGCGGTGGTGGCTGCGGCAGGCCAGTCGGTGCGTTCCGGATAGGCGAGCGCGACTTCCAGGCTGGCCAGCAGTGTGGTGAGGGGGCTGCGCAGTTCGTGGGCGGCGTCCGCGACGAAGCGGCGCTGCTGGGCGGCGGCGTTGTCGAGGCGCTGGAGGGTGGTGTTGATGGTGGTGGCCAGGGCGGTGATCTCGTGTCCCGTGGCGGGGACGGTGACGCGTTCGCGGGGGTCTCTCGCGGTGACCGAGGCGGTGAGGACGCGGATGGCTTCGACCGGCCGCAGCGCGATTCGGACGGCGAAGTAGGCGGCGGTGGCGAGCAGTACGAGGCTGACGAGGCCGGCGCGCAGCAGCAGGCGGTCGGTGGTCTCGGTGATTTCCTCGGCTGTGTGCGGGAGCACCACCACATAGACCCGCAGCTTGGCGTCGGCGGCGATGCCCAGATCGGCGACCTCGTCGCTGCTCAGTTCATCGGCCTCGATGTCGACCGCCAGGACCCGATACATCCCGCCGGCCATGTCGCTTCTGATCCCGGGGTTGTAGTCACGGTTGACAGGCAGGCGGACGTAGTGGGGCGACCCTTCCCCGGTCGGGGCGGGCATCACGTGGTGGGTGCCGGGATCGAAGTCCTCCATGCCTCCGCCGTAGGCGACGGCGGTGCGTCGGCCGGTCGCGACGACTTCGTACGGCACGGTGCTCGCGCGAGCGGGGACCACTCCCTCTCTCAGCTGGTCGCTGAGGGCAAAGAGCTGTGCCACGGCCTGTTCGGTGGCGATCTGCGTGCTCTGGCGGTAGACGTCGCGGTGTACCCACCAGCCTATGGCGGTCAGGATGACGGCGGCGGTCGAGGCAACGGCCAGGGCCGTGCGGGCTCGCACCGACCGTGGCCACCAGCGGCGTCGCGGCTCAGTCGCGTTCACGGTCGTCCACCAGCCGGTATCCGGTACCCCGTACGGTCTGCAGGGACTGCCGGTGGAACGCGGCGTCCACCTTCTTGCGCAGTGCGCTGACGCGCGCCTCCACCAGGTTGGGATCCTCGGCCTCGTCGGGCCACGCGTGATAGAGCAGATCCGCTTTGGAGACTGCCTGGCCCGCCCGGCGGGCCAGCAGCTCCAGCACGGCGAACTCCCGGGGTGTGAGTTCCACCCGGGTCCCGGCCCGGCGGCAGACCCGGCCGGCGACGTCCAACGAGAGGTCGCCCACGGCGAGGACGGGTGGGGCGACCGTGGCGGCTCGTCTGACAAGGGCCCGCAGCCGTGCGACGAGCACCATGTAGGAGAAGGGTTTGGCCAGGTAGTCGTCGGCCCCCGTGTCCAGTGCCTCTGCCTGGTCCCAGTCCCCGTCCTTGGCGGTGAGTACCAGGATGGGGGTCGCGTTGCCCTCCCGGCGCAGCTGGGCGCAGACCTTGTAGCCGTTGAGTCCGGGCAGCATCAAGTCCAGTACGACAAGGGCGTATTCGCCGGTCCGGGCCATCCACAGTCCCTGTCGGCCGTCATGGGCGAGGTCGACGCTGTAGCCCTCGGCGGTCAGACCGGTGTGCAGGGTGTGGGCAAGGTCCACCTCGTCTTCGACCACCAGGATGCGCATGTGGTGCAGCCTTGCACAGCGCCGGCCCGCCTTCCTGATCGGCCGGTCAGGTTGGGTCAGCAACCGGTCAATGAGGGCCGGGCACGCTGGCGGAGTGTCTTCGCCACTGCTGAAAGGCCTTGTCGCCGATGTCCGTTGATGAACGTGGCCCCGCCGTGGCCAGAATGGTTTCCCCTCCCGTACCCGCCCGTCGACCATCACCGAGCCCGGCCAAAGCAGTTGTTTTCATCGCGCCCTTGTCACTGACCATCGCTCTAGGGCTCTGGGGCATCCGCAGGAAGAACAGTATGTGGGGGGACGAGTCCGTCACCTATCAGCTCGCACACCGCGACCTTTCGCAGATATGGCTCACCGCCCAGCATGTTGATCTGGTCCATGCCCTCCACTACACCGTGATGCATGAGATCTTCGGTCTCTTCGGCGGAGGGCTGCTGACGTTGCGGCTGCCGTCTGTGCTGGCGATGTCCGTGGCGGCGAGCGGAGTCGGGCTTCTGGGGCTACGCCTGGCGGGACCCCGTGCCGGGCTGCTGGCCGGGCTGGTGTTTCCGCTCCTTCCCCAGGTCCAGAAGTACGCGCAGGAAGGCCGCTCGTATGCCATGGTCTGTGCCCTGGTCACCTGGGCCACCTATGCGCTCGTGGTCAGCGTCCCGCATCGCGCCCGGTGGCGGTGGGCGGTCTATGGCTCCACCATGCTGCTGGCCTGTCTGCTCCATGAGTTCGCGGTCCTCGCCCTGGTTGCACACGGCGTCACGCTGGCCGTCTCCCGTGTTCCACGACCGGTGCTGAAGGCGTGGAGTGTGACTGCCGCGGGCGTTGTGGCCGGGCTGTTGCCGCTGGCGATCTGTAGTGCGGGGCAGTCGGGGCAGGTGTCCTGGATCGACGGACCGGTGCGGCTTCCTGGTTTCCTGACCGTGGCGGTCGTGGGCGTGGCGTGTGCCCTCGCGCCCCTGGGGGCGAGGGGACCCGTGCGGCTTTCCGTGCTGGCTGTGCCGATTGTCGTGCTTCCGGGCCTTCTGCTGCTGATCGCCTCACTGGTCAAGCCCCTTTTCGTCGACCGGTATGTGCTCTACAGCAGTATCGGAATTGCGTTGCTGCTGGGCGCATGGATGGATTACTTCCACCGGCTGCAGCAGTCTTCCCGCAACGCGTGGATCGCAGCGGTTGCCGTACTGGCCGCGCTCGTCCCGCCGAGCCTCTCGCTGAGGACGCCCCAGAGCCGGAGTAATGACGTCACCGCCATCGGCGCCGCCGTACGCAAGGAAGGCCGTCCCGGCGACGGGCTGCTCTATCTCTCCGGCCAACACCGGATCTTGACCGCGGCCAACCCCGAGGACACCCGTTTTCTGACAGATCTCGCCCTGGCACAGGATCCCGTTTCGTCGAACACACTTGCAGGTGTCGAGCTTCCCGCCCAGGATATTGCGGCACGCATGCTGGAATTCGACCGGATCGTCGCGGTCCGCGCGGCGGGTGCGCACTCGCCGACCAACCCGCAGGAGGAAGCGAAAAAAAGCACCCTGCGGCGCCACTTCCGCAAGTACGGAACAACCCATGTCAACGGGGCGCGAGTCACCGTCTATGTCCGAGACTACGACCCGTCTCCGAAGGCCGGTCCTGGATCCAACAGCCCGGGAGCGAGCGGTGGGGTGATGAGGTGACGGCGGTGGTGCCGGCCCGGCCGGCACCACCGCCGTCACGCTGTCTCGACCCGGAAGCCTTGGACCTTGACTTGCCGGTCGCTGCTGCCGTGGGAGGCTGCGGCTGTTCTGCGCCGCTGCCCAACTCATCGCGACGGCACGCCGGCGGCACCTGCGATTCGCCCGCCACTGGCCATGGACGGAAGAGATCACCGACACGATCAGTCGGCTTGGCGCCTTCCCGGACCCAGGCTGACCGACAACAGCCTGGGGAAGATCAGGGACGTCCGGGATGTCGGCGATGTCGATCTCCTCGAACCCCGAAAAGCAGCAGAGCCACCGACCGGACCGTGGCAACCGGCGCCCACCCGATGCGACGAGCGGGCCGCCTGCGTGCCCGCACACGCACCGCGACGACGAATGGGGTGGCGACCGAAGCTGACGACCGAACACGAAAGGCCGAGGGCAGAGCTGGACGTCATCGCCCATGAACTCAACCATTGTCCGCGCAAGATCCATGACTATCGCACTCCGGCAGAGGTCTACGCTGACCTCCTGAACAGCGGTGATGCGCTGACCGCTTGAGCTCGCCGTCGTTTGGCGACAGACGGTCCGTGCGCCTGGGCAGCCGGGACGGGTCTCAAGGGGTCCGCTTCGGTGCTGCAGCGTTGTCGGGTCGGTCTTCTGGACCGCGGTGAACTGGGCCGTTCTCGGCCGGGCTCGGCTTGGACAGCTTGAGTCCGGCGATGCAGCCGATGATGCCGGCCAGGAACAGCACTTTGAGCGCGCTCGCCGCCTCGCCGCCGGTGGCCATGGCCCAGGCCACGGTGAGCGCGGCGCCGGTGCCGGTCCACACGGCGTAGGCGACGCCGATGGGGATGTGCTTCGCGGCGCGCGACAAACCGATCATGCTCAGGATCATCGCGATGAAGAACACCATGCTCGCGACGGGCTCGGAGAGTCCGTCGCTGGCGCCGAGGGCGGTGGCCCAGACGGCCTCCAGCACGGCACTGATGAAGAGAATCAACCAGGGCATTCAGCTCACCGCTTTCAGTCCGACGACGCAGCCGATCAGGCCGGCCAGCAGGGCCGCGCGGAGGGGCGTCAGCTTCTCCTGGCCCCGCACAGCAGCGATCACGACGGTCAGCACGGCACCGATGCCGACCCACACCGCGTAAGCGGTGCCGGTGGGCAGCGAGGTCATCGCGTAGGCCAGGCCCGCCATGCTCAGCGTCATGGCGACGGCGAAGACGGCGGTCGGCGCGAGCCGCCGGAATCCCTGGGACATCCCCAGGGCGGTGGCCCAGACGGCCTCCAGCACAGCGGAGGCGATCAAGACGATCCACGCCATGCGCACGTTCCTCTCCACGTTTCCGTACGGCTGTACCAAAACGAAGCTAGCACGTAGTCGTACAGTCGTGCGACAATGGTGTCATGCCTCGCGTGATCGACACTGATGAACGCAACCGCCGGGTTGCGGAAGCGGCGTGGAGAGTTCTGGTGCGCGACGGCATCCCGGCGCTGTCGGTGCGCAAGGTTGCTGCCGAGGCAGGACTGCCACCAAGCTCGCTGCGCTACACCTTTCCGACACAGGCCAGCCTGCGGATCAGGGCGTACGACATGGTGGTCGAGCGCCTGGCCGACCGGGTCGCCGCCATTGCGCCGGGTGACGACTGGGCGCGGGCGGTACTGCTGGAACTGCTGCCGCTGGATGAGCCGCGGCGCTTGGAGATGGAGATCACCGTGGTCCTTGGCACGGCCGCGATGACGGACGGCGACCTGCGCGCGACGCACCACAGGGCGCACCGGGCCGTAAGGGGCCTTTGCGAACGGGTGGTACGCGTACTGGGCGTGGCCCCGGAGGAGATCCGGATCGAGACGCAGCGCCTGCACGCGATGGTGGACGGGCTTGCTCTGCACATGATCCGACAGGGTGAGGACGAGGACACCGACTGGGCCGTACGGGTGGTGGACACCCACCTGACGAATCTGAAACAGGCCCCGTCACCTCAGGTGCTGCGACCGGAGCCCAGGTCGCCATCCTCCGCTCGGTCGGCGCCAGGTCGAGAACGATGAGGCCAAAGAGGCAGCAAGTCCGACGTTGTGCGGCTTGTGGCCCCACCGGACAGCGTTGTGCGCTGCCTGGCAGTGGACCGCGACGTCCGCGAAGCGGCTGACGAAAGCAGCGGCGGCGAACTGATCAGTGCCCTGGTTGGCTACTGACACTCACTCCTGCCCGCCGTCGTCGTCCGCGTCCAGCTCCGGCGCGTCCGAGTCGCGCAGCGGGCGCAGGGCGCCGGCGGCCGGGGTCGAGGCGGTGAAGCTGTACCGGCCAAGCACGTTCAGATTGCGGTGCTTGAGCGGGGACAGGCGGGTCACGTCCGCATCGCGGACCTCGTGTCCCTCGGCGCGGAGCTGGGGGACGGCGGCGTCGATGTAGCGGGTCGTCCAGAGCACCACGGCGTTCAGGACCAGGCCGAGCGAGCCGAGTTGGTCTTATCCGAACTAGCCCAGCATGGCCTTGAGCTAGCGGACTCACTCTTCTCCACCACGGAAAGTAGTGGTGGAGAAGTTGGAGAACTGGGTGTCGTCGGGCGTGTCGGCACTACCCTCCCGAAGCAGCCACGACCTACGGATAGCGATGTACCTGAAACACCATCACTGGCACGGTTCGGCTCTTAACCTGACTTGATGGACACAGCTGTCGAGATTGTGGGCGCCCGGACGCGCCAGCTCTTCTGGGCGCTCAGCTCCGGCATCGAAGTAAATCCCCTGCAAGCGTGCCGGGCGGGAGCGGGATTCTCCCCAGTGGAGGTCTCGCAGGTTCGCTCGGGTGGGGCCCGCAAACAGGTCTTCAGCTCCTTCGTCGAGGGTGTCGACTGGACCGACGAGGGGCAGGTGCAGCGGGCTCTGCGCGCGTTCGAGGGCATGCTGGAAGAGTGCACCGGCTCCTACGGCTGGGGCGAGACACTGGCGAAGATCACAGCCGCGCTGGCCCGGGACGGCTACCAGGTCAGCCCGTCCCTTCAGATCCTCCCGGTCTGCGAGTGGCGGCCCGAGGTGGCGCGGCACGACGCCAAGGCGTACGCGGAATCCCTCCGGCTTCTGCGGGGTGCCCGCAACGCGATGGAGCGGTCGAATCTCCTGACCACCAGCATGTCTGAGGAACGGCTGCGAGACGTGCTCCTCGTCGCCCTCAATGCCTACTTTGAAGGGCAGTCCACCGGCGAGACCCTTAACGGCAAGGGCAAGACCGACATCCTGATCCGAATCGGAGACCGCAACGTCTCGATCTCCGAGTGCAAGTTCCACGACGGGCCGAAGTCGGTCACCGAAGCGCTGGACCAGCTGCTCGGGTACACGGACAACGGCGGTCGCCGGACGTCTCTGCTGATCTTCTACCGGGAGAAGGACCCGGACGCCCGGATCGCCGACACCATCGCTGCGATCCGGGCCCACCCGCACTGCGAGTCCTTCGACTCCAGTCGCGCCGACGAAGACCGGCAGTGGGGGTTCGTTGTCCGGGGCAGTGGAGACCCGGGCAGGGCTCCCCGCGCCGAGGTGGCGTTCATCCCCTTCGTCATCGCCTGAACACGCCGGTGGGAGGCGCACAGCGTGTTGCGCGCCTCCCACCGGCCGACCGATTCACGGACAGCTGTCACTCCTCCTTGGCCGGTTCGGGGGTGACTCGGTCGCCGGTCTCCACCAGCCGACCCCACCGAGGAACGGCCAACCTCGACAGATCCCGCCTGGGCGCACGTTCGTCCATCACGACCGCAGACCGTACTGGGCGACAACCTCACCTGTGCCCTGAATTGCACAATTAACCTGCTTCGTTCAGTCAACGGGGCGTGCGCTGCCCGATGCTCTGGCCCGACCCCACCCAACGCGACCGGATGGTCGAGATCCGCGACAACCTCCTCGCCCGCATCGCCGAGGCCGAGCGTGAAGGCTGACTCGGCGAGGTCGAAGGGCTGCGGGTCAGCCTCGCCGGCGCCGAAGACAAACTCGCCCAGATCGACCGGAGAGGCGGCGACCGGACCGTCGTCGACCTCGGGATTCCCACTCCGCCGCGAGCTTCCAGTGCCTCAAGCAGCACCTTGTGAAGGCGAAATGATCGGAGAATATCCCTGGGCGCCGCGAAGCTACACCGCCTACTCTCCACCCCATGCGCAGTGTGTTCGTGTTCCCCACAGGTGAGCGAGCTGACACCGTCGCCTCCCTTGATCGGCACCTCCCCCAGCAGCGCGATCCCTGGACGCTGGACGGCAACCTCTACATCGAGATCGACGATGAGCAGACCGGCGGCCTCTTCTCCGACTGGGATCCCGATGACGTGACGGTCCTCGAAGCGGCCGTCGGACACCACCCCACCTGGGCAGTGCAGATCGACATCTCCGGGCGGATCGACGGCACCGCAGAGGTTCACCAACTGGTCGCGCTGCTGCTTGAGCACGGAGGCGTGGCGACCGACGACTACTCCGCCCACCCCTGGACCTTGCAGGAAATCGAGGCTGGAGCAGTGAACGACGGTTTGTGCTTCTTCGACTTTCGCGCCCACCGCGAACTCAACCGCGAGTAAGAACGTCCTGGCTCAATCACCACTCGAGGGAAAGTTCAGAGAATTCGGCATCGAGAGCTTCTACTGCCGTCCGGGCATCGACGGCGCCCACGAGAAGGACGGCGTCGAGGGACAGGACGGCTACTTCCGCCGCAACCACTTCGTTCCCGTCCCCGAGGTCGCCTCGCTCGCCGAGCTGAACGAGATGGTCGAACAGTGGGACCTGCAGGACGACACACGCCGCATCGGTGCCCGGCCCAAGACCGTCGCCGAGTACTTCGCACTCGAACAGCCGCTACTGATGCCACTGCCCGAGGAGCCGTTCGAGACGGGCCGGCTGTTCACCCCGCGGTTCGACCGCTACGGCCAGATCCCGGTCCGCACCAACCGCTACTCGGTGCCAATCCGGCTGATCGGCAAGCGGGTGCGGGTCGTCCTGCACGCTTCTCACCTAGTGGTTTATGACCAGAACGTGGAAGTGGCCCGGCACGAGAGGCTGATCGCCAAGGGCGCCGTCCGCCTGGAGCTGGATCACTACCTGAAGGTCCTGGTCCGCAAGCCCGGCGCATTTCCCGGCGCTGTCACGTTGTTGGGTATGTGAGTGTCCGATGGCGCGTCGGGGCGTGGTGAGGGCCGGTGTTCAGGCCTCGGCAGGCCGGCCGACGGCGCCGGTGATCTGGTCCCAGAGGGCGAAGCGGATGGTCATCTCGGTGCGGTATTCGGTGGCGGTCATCCGGTGGCGGCGTGGTCGGAAGTGGGGGGGAGATGCCGCTGAACGCGGCCAGGAACCGCTGAGCTCCGCCGACGCTGCGGAAGCCCTTCATGGCGCGTTCGCGCTGCCGGGTGGGCTGGTGGGGGTTCTCGGCCCGGTTGTTCAGGCCCTTGTGGGAGCGGTGCTCGACAGAGGGTATGACCTCGCGGTGGGCCGCGCCGTAGGAGCAGAGCTTGTCGGTGACCACCACCCGCGGCACCGTGCGGGTCTTCTTGAGCAGTTTGCGGAAGAAGCGCCTGCCCGCGGCCTTGTCCCCCTTCGGCCCCGGACCAGGAGGTCGAGCACGGTGCCGTCGGCGTCGACGGTCCGCCACAGGTAGTGCGGCTCTCCGTTGATCTTGATGAAGACCTCGTCCAGGTGTCACGTGCCCCCGGGCCAGAGCCGGCGGTGACGCAGGCCGTTGGCGTAGGTCTGGCCGAACTTGGCGCACCAGCGGCGGATGGTCTCGTGGGAGACGAGCACGCCGCGCTGGAGCATCAGCTCCTCGACCTCTCGGGACGACAGGGGGAAGCGGTGGTACAGCCACACGCAGTGGGAGATGCTCTCGACCGGGTACCGGTGCCCCTGGTACGACGACGGCGGCGCGCTGTCCACGGACGGCTCCTCCCAGCATGACCAACCAGAAGATCATCCCACCCAATCGGCCAACGTGACAGTGCCGCGCGGGCGTCCCCGGCAAGCTCTGATCGAAGCGAGCGGCCGGGCTCAACTGATCGTGGCCGGGACGACTTCGCCGGACTGCTGCTGGGCTCGATCAGCCAGGCCGTTTTCCACCACGTGCACTGCCCGGTCACCGTGGTGCGTTCTGGCCTGTGAAGCGCGCTGACCGTGCCACACGCCCTGCTTCCCAGGCACCGAAATTGCCCTGATCAGCATGGTCGCCGTCTGCTCGTGCCTCCCAAAGGGAAGTGTCCCCGTCGGCGAGGAAGCCGCAGGCGGAGGCCATGGCCGGGAGGTGGAGCACCGTAGGCCATCCCTGTCGTGTGCCGCCGGGAGAGCCAGTCGATATCGTGCGCGGTGACGATCCCGCAGAGGCGTCCGCCGTCCCCGCAAACCGTCTGTGTCAGGCAGCGAACAGGCAGGCGGCTTTCCGATGCAGGCCGAACGGCCTCGGCGGCCTGGGCCTGTGGTCGACAAACCGGTGGCTCGCGGCTCGGAGGGCGACTGATCGGCAGCACGGGTGGCGGTCACGCCGCGTCGCGCTTTCCCGGCGGGTCTCGCGGCAGCGGACAGGCGCGCATCGTGGCCGCGACCTGGGCATCCGGCTCTGCTGCGGCGCAGCGCCATCTCGACCTACACGGGACACGCCGACCGGGCTCCTTCGACGGCGGCGGCCGCATCCGCCCCATACCCTCGGCGCTGTGACGCTGACAGACGGAACGTACCGGCTCGGGCCATCGACCGGCCGCCTCCTGATCAGGACCGGCCGCACCGGGCTGGGCCGCAGGGCGGGGCACGACCTCACGATCGAGGCCACCCGGTGGTCCGGGGAAGCCGTGATGTCCGTCGGTCACCCCGACAGGTCGTCGGTGGCTGTGGCGGTCGAGACGGGCTCACTGGAGGTCCAGGAGGGAACGGGCGGGCTGAAAGCACTCACCGATGCCGACCGGGCCGAAATCAAACGGACTCTCGAGGGCAAGGCTCTGCTGCACACCGCAGAGCACCCCACGATCACCTTCCGTTCCACCGGCATCACGGGCACGCTGCAGTCCTTCGAGATCACCGGGGAGCTCACCATCAGGGGCCGGACCCACCCGGTGACGGTGCACGGGAAAAGCAATGGCGACGGGCTGTTGCGCGGCTGGGCGACCGTCACGCAATCCACCTGGGGAATCAAGCCCTACACCGCGTTCCTGGGTGCGTTGCGGCTGGCCGACGAGGTCCGGGTGGAGTTCGAGGTGGCCAGGCCCGAACTGGTGGACGGGGCTGGATGACCACCCGGCTCAAGGCTTCGGGCGCGGCGACCGCGCGGCCGCCTACTGTAGAGGAATGAGCGAGTTCGGAGGAATGAGCGGGATCGTCGTCGTGTACGAGCTCGACAAGCCGATGGCCCCGCGCATTCCCCCGGGGATACCGGCTTGTGCGGAACGGCCTGTCCGCAGGGTGCACGCAGCGCCCTCCGCCCCGGGAACACCCGCCACCACGGGACCGCGGACCCTCTGCGGCAAGGACACCTTCGCCATGGAGAAGGCCAGCTGGAAGCCCTCCGAGCACCCCGGGGCGCCCTGGTACCCCGCGGGGTACGCATCCGTGGTCTGCCCCGACTGCGATGCCGTGATCGAGACCTGACCGGCATACCGCCAGCCCGATGTCGCTGCTCTGCGGGGAGCATTCCGCCAGGGTCCCCCACCCCCGTCCACACGCTCGTGCGAAAGCGGTCCCGACCCACCGTCGACACGCCACCGCGAGCACGAGTTGCAGCACCCAGCTCGCCGCGCGGCGGCCGCTCCGAGTAGAGGCTGCCGTTCTCCACAGCCTTGCAGCGCCCGCGTTTTGCTACCCTCACCGCCTTTGTTCCACGCACTCCTTGAAATGCTCCAGATCGCTCCGGACGAGCCGCTCGATCGCGTTCGCCTGGGCGAATCCCTTCGGCCCGCCGAGGGCCTCCCTGATCGCGCCCGGGTCGTACTCGAGCCTGGCCTGGACCCGGGTGTGGTTCTCGTCGATCGGCTTCAGCGAGACGGAACCCACCAGCTCGGGGGCGCCCGTGGTGTGCCACTCCATCACGCCTTCCCCCCTGCGGTCCGAGACCTCGGCCTCCAACTCCCGGACCCGGCCGTCGGCCTCGACCTCCAAACGCGCCCGACCCCCCGCCTCCGTACGGACCTCGCGCACTCCTTCCACGAAGCGCGGATAGTCCTCCACCCGGTGGAGGCTGTCCCAGACCGTGTCGATCGGAACTCCGACGTCGATGTGTTCTTCGAGAGTGCTCATGGCCTACCTCCATGTTCGGCCAACGACATGGCCATCTACATCCAGTGTGCGCCCGGTAATAGATCATCGACCGAAATACGAGAGGACTGACCACCATGTGACTCACTCAATGGCCTGGCCTGGCCTGGCCCGGTCGGCTTCCGGGCCCCTTCCGGGCCGAGGCCGCCCGCGATGCCGCACCCCGGGACTGGACTCGCCCGGCGACCCCCTGCGGATCTCGGGCTGGGAACCCCGGAAGGACCGGAAGCTGCGGGCCGACCGGTCCCGGCGCATGCTGGTGCCATGGACGTGTGCCCACCTGTGGTCGTGCATCCGCCGGAGTCGGTCGGCGGTCGGCGGCTGACCATCCACGGCGCGCGCGTGGGCATCGCGTACAGCCTGTTCGACGTGCTGGACTTCCTGCATTGTACGGGCCTGCCCGCCCAGGATCGGGCAGTCGACGACCCCGAGCTGATCGAGTGGCGCGTCGGCGGACCATATGGCTGGAACAGCACGGCGTAGCCACCGTCGCTCCGTCTTTCCCCGACATCGCGTATCGTCCCGTGCCCACTCCGCAGCCCGCTCGTTCATGCGCCGCCGGTCCCGGCGCACCTTGCACGCAGGAACCGGTCACCTCCCATCGGTCCGGGGGCAGCGGGATCCGGCGCTCGAGCCTGGCCGTCCCCTACTCGTCTCCGACGCGTACGACCGCCAGCGTGATGTTCTCGGGCCTGCCCGCCGCGATGGCGGCCTTCCACAGCTCAAAAGCCGCCCGGCCGTCCTCGTACTCCCCTCCCCCATCACCTCGTCGAGCACGTCGGTCGTCAGCAGGTCGGTCAGGCCGTCTGTGAAGATGAGGTAGCGGTCACCGGACGCCACTGGGGTGGCCGTCACGTGAGGACGGATGGGACGGTAGACGGGGGTGCCGCCCAAGCACAGGGTGATGAGGGGCGTGGTGCGCTCCCCGGGATCGAGCAGGGGGGCTGTCGTCGACGCTCATCTGGCGCAGCCCGCCGCGGGAGGCCGCGAAGACCCGGCTGTCACCCACGTTGAGCACCGGCAGCGAGCCGGGCTGGACGACGACGCCGGCGACCGTCGTCCCCGTGGTTGACAGCTCGCTGCCGAGGCCGCCGGCGGCCTCGCACACGGCGCGGTTGCAGGCGTTCAAGGCGTCACGGACAGCGTCCTAGCTGCTCAGGGCGGGACCGATCGATGCGATCCGGCGGACGGCCATGGCGCTGGCCATGTCGCCGCCCGGATGTCCGCCGAGCCCGTCGGTGACGGCGACGACGAGGGGCATCCCGAGCGGGAAGACCTGGGTCTGCGGATTCTCGGTCACGGTGGTGCACAAGGTCCACGGTCCGACGACGAGGCTGTCCTCGTTCCCCTCGCGGAGCAGCCCGGAGTGGCTCAGCACACTCACAGCGACATACGGCATGGAGCCCACCGCCTTCCCGCACCGGGCACATCGACGCAGGCCAGGCTCCCGATCCAAGTCTAGGAGCCGCCCGGTGCGACGGCTCCGGCTCCCACGCCACTAAAAGCGCCGAAGCCGGCGCGGTCGCCAACTCCCATGAGGTCAGCGAATCGTGGGCACTTTCCGTGCGCGAGAGGCCGGTGCCTTCCAGACCTACGTTGTGATTCCTCGGCTCGGCCCGGGGACGGTGTTCGCACCGCTTACGGTTCCGGACGACTCGACAGGAGAGCCGGCTGCCGAAGCTCGCACCGCCAGGCCGCACACTGATCCGGGCGAGCCTCGGCCGGGTGTGGCTTCTGGAGTGGGGCTAGTACGTTGTCCGGGACGTCGTGGACCATCGTGGACGATTCCGGTCGCCACACCTCTTGGCGGGTAGGCAGCGAGACGCGCTCCCTTCAGAGTTCTCCTCGGGTACCGGGAGCGGCTGCCGGCATGGCGTGGACGTGTCGATCTTTGGTGCGGTTCGACTGAGCCATTGAGCCGTGGCCCTGGCCTCCCCGTGGGTCGGTACGGATACGGCAAGGAGGCGGAAGGGAGCGCCGGGCCGGAGTTCGACGCACACGACGGGTCTGCCGGGCCGGATGACCACGAAGTCCATCCCGGCGTGATGGCTGCGCGTGCCGATGCACCGGGCCCCGGGGATCCAGAGGCCGCGCTGCCGGACTCCGCGCAGAGCGCGCCACCAGTTGGCTTCGACCGTCACCCGGCACACCGCCGTCAGCGGCACGCGCACGTTGCCGCGGCGGGCGGCTGCCATTTCCCGCCACGACAGGTGTACGACCAAGTCTTCACCCTCGACGAACATCCGTGCCATCGCTCGCTCCTCCCTGCCATCCCCCGGGCTGCGAGCCAGATGATGACTCGCGCTCTGGCCCGTGGGCACTGGCTGCACTCACACGGCCGGGAGCCAGCGACAGCATCGCCGCTGTCTGCGAGCGAAGAGAGGGATCGTCTCGGCCAGCTGGTCACGCAGGCACACACCCGCATCGACCCCGGCTGCCCGCGGACCATCTGGCCTGCCCTGACCAGTCATCTCTGAGTCTCTCAAGCGAGCCGGTCCGCAACGGCAAGCAGCACAGCAGCGGCAACAATCACCGTTGAGCAGATGACCATCACGGCCCGGCTTCTCCCGCCGTCACGCTGGACGCCGGCGCCCAGGTCATCCCGCTCGGGCCGGGAGCCGGTAAGGCCGAGCGGTGCCGCATACGGCACTGCGTCGTCGAAGCGAGGATTCACGCCTGGGCCAAAGTGTGATGAGGGTTTCCGACACAGCACAATCGCCGTCATCACCCGTTCAGCCCACACGCTGGCCCCACAACGGCGCCGCGCCCGCCCGGGTCCGCGTGCGAGGGTCAGCCGCTTGGGAAAGGGGAATACATTCTCTTTCCCGCCTGTCGCCTTGGCACAACAGGGCAACAGGCGTCCGGGAGTGGTGCGCCCCAGCCGGTCGCGGTCCAGCCTCCGGGCGATCTTGCTCGGTGTCCCTCAGGATGGTTCCCGGTTGCCCGGCCGCCCGAATGGCCCGGCGGCAGCCGTGTCCACCTGCGCGGCCCTCTGGCCGACCGCCTGACCCCCAGGGAGCACACCTCATGGCAGTGATGACGGATGCGGTCGTACCGGCGTTGGAGGATGCCCGCGAGGCGCATGAGGCGGTCGTCGACCGGTTCAGGGCCGATGCGACGGTCACGCCGGCCGGCCCGTACCGGCAGATGCTCGAGCGCGAGGTGGACGACGTCCAAGACAGCCTCCAGCGCATCGAGGACCACGTGCGCGATCTGCGGCCCCCCAGCGGGCTTGTCGGGGACAGCGTCGATATCGTGCGGCTCATCTCACGCAGCGCCGTGCGCACCGCCATGCTGCCGCTGACCATCGGATCCACGCTCGTGACGGACATGCTGCGCGGCCGGCGGCCGAACGACGAGCGGCGGCTGCTGAGGAACGCCGAAGACGAGTACGCGGTCACAGCCCGGGCGCTGGCGGCCTGCCGGGCCGGGGAGAGCATCGCCGAAGAGGTCCGTGACCAGGCCACCGCCGATCTGCTCGCCGCACTGCGCCGCCAGGACGAGGAACTGCTCCAGAGGCTGGAGGACAGCGTCGCCCAGAACGCCCGGGCCGTGGCGGCCGCGGCCAACGGCTTCGTCCAGGAGAACGGCGGCGGCTGGGCCGACGCGGCCGCCCGCGCCGTGCGGACCGCCGCCGACCGGGTGCAAGACGTTGCGCAGACCGGCGGCCGGCGGGCCCGGGGTGCGGCCGGGGGCGCTGTGCGGGAGATGCCCGAGCCGACCCGCATGGCCGAAGAAGAGATCCAGGGTGCGGTGACCCGGGAGGAGGAGTTGCCGATCCTCCGCTTCAGCCAGCTCAGCGTCGACGAAATTCAGCAGCGACTGCGCACACTCTCCCAGTCGGACCTGACGGTCATCGAGGGATACGAACGCACCCACGCCAAGCGGCCCGGAGTCCTGGACTCCATCGAGCAGCTGCGCGGCAGCGAACCCTGGCCCGGCTACGACACCATGAGCCCGGACGAGATCACCGCCCGGTTACAGAACGTCCCCGCCAGCGTCGCCCGCCAGGTCCAGGAGTACGAACGGCGCCACCAGGAGCGCCAGGAGGTCGCCTCCGCCGCCGAAGCGCGCACCGCCCGGTGAACCAAGCGGGTGAGCGTGCTGTCGGCGGCGGGTGAATGCGGACAGCCCCTCACCCTGCAGTCCGCGCACGGGGGCACGATGAGCGGGCTGCGAGCAGCCCCTGGAGCGTGAACCCTTACCCGGGCTCCAGGGTTGCTCGCCAGCCGGGTGTCACTCTCCGGCTTGGATCTCGATACGGCGCGGCTTTACCGCTTCCGCCTTGGGCACCTTGACGCACAGCACGCCCTCGCTCAGCGTCGCCTCGACACCTTCGGCGTCGAACTCACTGGTCGTCGGAGCTGCGCGGTGCTGTCATGGGTAGGAGATACGGCGTGGACGAGCGGGCAGCGCCGCGGAGGCCGGCGCGCCGCGCGTTGTCCGCCCAGGCGGCCCGACCACGGCCGCCCCGTCGCACAGCGGAGGAGGCCGATGCCCATGCTGTACCGCCGCACGGTCGGTGACGTGATGACCGAGGAGGTCGTCACCCTCCGCCCCACCACACCACTCCAGGAGGTCGCCGCCCTGCTGGACGCGAACGACATCGTCGCGGCCCCGGTCGTCGACGAGGACGGCGCTCCCGTCGGCGTCGTGTCCGCGTCCGACGTGCTGCGGCACGAGACCGGCATGCCCGATCCGCAGGGGCAGGACGGGAACGACGAGCGCTCCTGGGGCAAGGCCCGGGCCCGGACCGCGGGCGCGCTCATGAGCAGCCCCGTCTTCACCGCCCGCGCCGACTGGACGATCCCCCGGGCCGCGCGGGAACTCCGCGGGCGGCACGTCAAGCAGCTGCCAGTGGTCGGCGACGACGGGCTCCTCACCGGCATCGTCACCCGCAGCGACCTGCTCGACGCCTTCATCCGCTCCGACGTCGAGATCCGCGGCGAGGTCGAGCAGGACGTCCTGGGGCGCCTCCTCGGCCTGGACGAGGGCTCCGTCGCGGTCGAGGTCCGGGACGGGGTCGTCACCCTGCGGGGTCACGTCCCGGAACCACGGCTCGTTCCGGTGGTCGTGGGCCTCTGCCAGGGCGTCGACGGTGTCGTCGCCGTGGATGCCCACCTCGCCGTCGCCCGGGCGGGCTAAGCGTTCTGCCCCTGGGAGTCCGGCCGCAGCACAGGACGTGAAGGATCCCATGCTGGCGTACTTCCGCCGCCGACTGGTCCGAGGCGTCGCGGGCGACGCCGACTTCGACCACCAGCTCGGCCGGACCAGGGTGACTCCTGAGGTGTTGTTCGTGCCGCACCCGGCGGAGAACGACCAGCCGTTCCATGGACGGTCGGCGCCCGGCCGGAGCGAGTAGGCCGGCGAACCTGCTGCTGGTTGTCCGGGTGAACCACGATCGCCTCCCGCGATCGGCGGCCGCGTCGTTAGCAGCTGCCGACCGCGCGGTGTAGCGTCGTTATCCAGCAGTCGTGGTTCCGAAGTCCCGTTCGCCCGTGATCACGATCATGGGCGTTTTTGCTGTTCAGCACCTCTTCGGACCAGGGCGATCACCTCCCGGGCCCGCAGGGTGCGAGCCCGGTCTTCCTCAAAGGAGCAGCAGGCCATGGCCAAGGGCATCGTGAAGTGGTTCAACGCAGAAAAGGGCTTCGGCTTCATTGAGCAGGAGGGCGGCGGACCTGACGTCTTCGCCCACTACTCCAACATTGCCGCTCAGGGCTTCCGCGAGCTGCAGGAGGGGCAGAAGGTCGAGTTCGACGTCACGCAGGGCCAGAAGGGACCGCAGGCGGAGAACATCCGACCGGCGTGACCACAGCGCCCCGCAGGGCCGGACGGCAGGCCCCCGCTGGGACATGTACCAGGTGATCACCATCTCAACTCGACGCGAAGCGGCTGCCGGGGAGCGAGCAACCTCCACGACGCCAGCATGCTGCGCCTGACGATCCCGGTCGCCGAGCAGGCCAAGCCCCGCAATCGCTGTCAGCGCCGGCGAGCTCAGCCGCGGCGGCCGCGCCGCGGGCAGGTCGGCCCGTCATGCGCACATGCCGCACACCCGATGAGGGAGGCCACCATGGCGATCGCATGGGAACCGTTCATGGCCCACGTCCAAGAACGCGGCGAGTACACCACCACGGGAGAGGCCGAGCGGGTCACCCGGGCGGTGCTGTCCGCCCTGGACGCCCACCTGCTGGGTTCCGAACGCACGGGACTCGCCGACCGGCTTCCGGCGCAATGTCAACCGCTGCTCCTCGAACCCCTGCCGGCGACCAAACCGCTCAGCCCGCACGAGTTCGTCGAAGCCGTCGCCCTGCTGATCAAGAGCGCAACCCCGAGGGATCGGTACGTACATTGTGTTCCCGGCGCTGTCACGTTGTTGGGTGTGTGAGTGTCTGATGGCGCGTCGGGGCGTGGTGGGCGAGGTGGCAGGCGGGTGGCCGGGACGCGCTGCTGTCCCGTCCGCGGGGCCGGCGTGCGGGTGATCATCAGGTCCTGTCCGAGGCCGAGCAGGCGCGCGAGGGAACACCCCTCCGGCTGCGACTCAGGCCAGCTCCCGCACTGCGCCGTCACGGGCGACCGCGTACAGCGTGACCCGCAGCAGCGTCCACACCCGCTCCGATATCCGCAGCGGCTGTTCGACAGCGAACTGCTCACCGACGGTCCGTGGACGTGACCCGATCCGTCGCTGGTCGTCGTCGATGTCCCACCGCTCGACCAGCGCGTTCAGCGCCTCGTCTCGTACCTGGTCAGGACCACACCGCCGGGAAACGTCCGTGTCTCCACCAGGTTCAGGTTCGCCCAGCTGTCCAGCGCGGTGAAGAACGGTGTGCCGCTACCCACCAGGACCGGATGGGTGACGATCGCGTACTCGTCGATCAGCCCGGCCCGCATCGCCGCCCCGGCGAGCGCTGCGCCACCGACCCTCATCGGCCCACCGTCCTCGGCCTTGAGCCGAGTGATCTCCGCGACCGCGTCGCCGGTGACCAGGCGAGTGTTCCAGTCGACCTTGTCGACCGTCGAGGAGAACACCACCTTCGGCGTGTCCCGCCAGTTCCGCGCGAACTCGATCTGCGCCGGGGTGGCGCCCGGCTGCTGGTCGCCGGTCGGCCAGTAGGCGCTCATGGTCTCCCACAGCTTGCGCCCATACAGCAACAGGCTGATCGCCCGCTCCTGGTCGAGCCACCACTGGAACAGCTCCTCGCTCGGCCCGCTCCAGCTGAGGTCGTCGCCGGGCGCGGCGACATAGCCGTCCAGGGACAGGTTCATGCCGTAGAGCAGTCTCCGCATAGCGCCAGCCTTCCGTCAGTCGGTCTCGGAAGTCTAGACGGGCCTTGACCCCGAATCCTGGACACGGGTTATGCGGCTGATGTGAGCGTAGTTGGTCAGAAACTGCTGGGGTTCCCTCGTCGATGACGTAGTCGACGTGCCGACCGCAGAAGTATCCGCGCACGATGTGAGGTTGGTGTTGTCGGCGGTGAAGGAACCGGCGGGTTTCGGAGGCGAGTTCGGTCTGGTTCCTGGCCCGGTGGGTGTGGGGCAGGCTGCGCTTGAGGTCGGCGTTGACGAGCTCGTCCGGGTTCAGCTCGAGTGAGTACGAGGGCAGGAAGTGCAGTTCGACCTGGTCCTTGTGGTTGGCGAGCCAGGCCCGGACGGCCTTCGAACGGTGGGCCGAGTGCCGGTCCACGACCAGATGAACCTTGCGGTCGAAGTGGCCGACGAGCCGGGTGAGGAAGCGGCACATGACCTTCGCGTCGAACGACTCGGTGAAGACCATGAAGTGCATCCGCCCCTTGGTGCTGATCGCGGACATCGCGTTCACCGAGAACCGGTTCCGGCGTTGTCAACTTGGCTGATACGCCGAGTGCCTGGGACGATTCTCAAGTCCTTGGCCGTCGGGAGGGGCGTCGTGTCGCCGTCGTACAAGGGGTACCGGTTCTCGGCGGAGGTCATCGCCCACTGCGTGTGGCTCTACCACCGTTTCCCGCTGAGCTACCGCGAGATCGAGGAGTTGATGCTCGCCCGGGGCGTGACCGTCTCGTACGAGACGATCCGGCAGTGGTGCGTGAAGTTCGGCCCGGTCTATGCACGCGAGCTGCGGCGGCGCCGACCCCGGGCCGGTGACACGTGGCATCCGGACGAGGTCTTCATCGAGGCCAACGGTGAGCGGCAGTACCTGTGGCGGGCGGTCGACCGGGACGGCAACGTCCTGGACATCCTCGTCCAGGGCACCCGGGACGCCAAGGCCGCCAAGCGATTCCTCGCCAAGCTGATGAAGAAGCAGGGCCGGGTACCGCGGGTACTGATCACCGACAAGCTCCGCAGCTACGGCGTCGCCCACCGCGAGCTCATGCGGTCGGTCGAGCACCGAAGGTCGAAGTGCCTGAACAATCGGGCCGAGAACTCCCACCAGCCCACCCGGCAGCGTGAAAGGGCGATGAAGGGCTTCCGCTCCGTCGGCGCCGCACAAAGATTCCTGGCCGCCTTCAGCCGCATCTCACCCCGCTTCCGGCCCCGCCGCCACCTGACGACCGCCACCGAATACCGCACCGAGATGACCATCCGCTTCACCGTCTGGGACCAGATCACCGGCATTGCCGGCCTGCCTGCTGCGGCCTGAGCACGGAGCCGGACCCCGGCCCCATCACACCGTCAGGCACTCACACACTCAACAACGTGACAACGCCCACGTTCCAGATCCGGGCTCCGGGACGGGTCCTGCCGAGACTCCCAGCGGTCACGATCCGTTTCGGCAAGCCGCTGGACTTCTCGCGCTTTGCGGGGATGGCGCACCAGAAGACAGTGCTGCGGGCCGTCACCGACGAGATCACGTACGCAATCTTGCGGCTGTCGGGCCAGGAGAGTACGTGGACCGGTATGCGGCCGACGTGAAGGCCGCACAGGCGAGGGGGCGGCGGGGCTAAGGTCCCGCCGCCCTTGGGTGTGATCCGGTCCGGACGGCCGTCCGTCCCAAGCGAGAGTCATGCGACCTGCCCTTGCCAAAAACTCGTCCGTCCTGGTGGGAGCCGTGTGCGGGGTCTGGGGCATGCCAGCTGTGGCTGATGGCACCGGGGCCCTCGCACGGTTAGCGATCACCGCGGCATGATGATCCGCCATGCTGCTGCCACTGGCCTACCTCAGTGTGACGAACAAGTTCGCGATGTCGCGCTTGCTGTCGATGAGCGACCGGGACAAGGGCGTCGAGATCCTGGCGCTGCGCCACCAGATCACCGTACTGGAGCGCCAACTGGGAAGGGAACGGGCGTGGTTCACGCCGACCGACCGGGCGTTCCTCGCCGCGCTGCTGCACCGGCTGCTGCGAGATGTGCCGCGCAGGCTGCGGCTGCCGGTGCAGCCGGACACGGTGCTTCACCGGCATCGCGACACTGGCCGCGCGTCGGCACGCCGACCAGTCCAGGCCGAAGCGCCCGGGCCGGCCACGGACCGTGCGCTCCATCCGCGCCCTCGTCCTGCGCCTGGCAAGGGAAAATCCCGGCTGGGGATATAGGCGCGTCCATGGGGAGCTGCTGGTCCTCGGCGTGACGGTGGCCGCCTCCACCGTCTGGAAGATCCTCAAGGAGGCCGGGAGCGACCCGGCACCCGAACGGAGCTCGAGTACCTGGGCGGACTTCCTGCGCTCGCAGGCCGAGGCCCTGCTCGCGTGCGACTTCTTCGAAACGGTCACGTTGACCGGGACGCGGCTGTACGTCTTCGCGGTGATCGAGCACGCCAGCCGGTGGATCCGGGTGCTGGGCGCACCCGCGCACCCGCGCACCCGCGCACCCGCGCACCCGCGCACCCGCGGGCCGCCTGGGTGGCACAGGCGGCGAAGAACCTCGGCATGGACCTCGAGGACACCGGCTGCTGGGCGCGGTTCCTGATCCGGGACCGGGACGGCAAGTTCCCCGCCCTGTTCGACGCCGTCCTGGCCGACGCGGGGATCGAGGTCATGCTGACGGGAGTCCGGATGCCGAGAATGAACTCGATCATGGAGAGGTGGGTGCAGACCTGTCGGGGCGAGCTGCTGGACCGCATCTTGATCTGGAACCAGCGGCACCTGCTCCATGCCCTGCGCGCGTTCGAGAAGTTCTACAACTCCCACCCGCCCCACCAGGGCATCGCGAACGCCCGCCCGCTGAACCCCTTGCCGGCGCCGATCGCCGATCCGGACGAGACAGTCCGCCTCGACATACGACGATCCGATCGCCTCGGCGGCGTTCTTCACAAGTACGAGCATGCCGCATGACCTGCGCAGATGGGGTTATCGGCAAGGGCAACGATGAAGCCGGGGCGTCCCGGCGGGCGGGCGACGACGTTGATCGTCAGCTTCAGTGTCTTCTTCGCCCACTCGACCAGCTGGCCGGCGTAGGCGGAGTCGGCCCAGACCACGGTGATCTCGGGGTACATGAGCCTCAGGCGGAAGAGTACCTCCTTGGCCGCGTCGCGGTCGGTCAGGTCAGCGGGGGTGACCATGGCCAGCAGGGGTAAGCCGCGCGTGTCGACCACGAGGTGGCGCTTGCGCCCGTTGATTTTCTTGGCCGCGTCATAGCCGCGGGAGTCCTTCCCGATGGTCTCGGCAGCCTTCACCGACTGGGAGTCGATGATCACCGCCACCGCCTGGGCGTCTTGCCCGCGCTGGTGCGTACCTTGCGGCGAAGCTGGTCGCACAGGACGGCGACAACGCCGGCCGCCGCCCAGCGCGCGAAGAACTTGTAGCCCGTCGACCAGGGCGGAAAGTCCCGAGGGAGTGCCCGCCACTTGCAGCCGGTGTCCCAATGCCGTTGCTTGAAAGAGGCAAGTAGTTCCTCTCCAGCCACGGTGACCGCCGAGGTGCTGGTTCGTTGACCGGACATCCATCCATGGATCGGGTTATCCGATGAGGTCCGATACATCCGCACCGCACGCTCACGCAACTCCAACGGGTACTTTCCTGGGGCAGCCATGGTCGATGTTCCTCTCATGAGACCCATCTGGCCCTCTGCCAGCATCCTCCGCTCACGGGGGAACCTCACTCCGGTGCGCGGCTCATCTCCAGGAGCCGCAGCCAATCGCGCACCGCGACAGTGCAGCTTGCCCTGTGCACCCGGTTCATCGAGGACCCAGGCAATGCAACTACGACGCTTCGGACGCCTTCAGTGGATCAACTCCGGGATGGCGGCGCAAAGAATTCCAGCTGGATGTTGTCAGGGTCACGCAGGGCGAGTCCGGATCCGTAGTGGGCGTCGACGATTTCGCTGTGCTCGATGCCTAGGTCATTCAGGCGCTTCCGCCAGTTCTCCAGTTCGGCTCGGTCGGCGCAGGCGAAGGCGACATGGTCGAGGCCGACTCGGCGCTCATCGAATCGAGCCCAACCCTGATCAGTGCTCGCGGTGTCGGGAGGAAAGGCGTGGAGACCGAGCATCGTGCCGTTCCCGAGGGCGAAGATGATGTGGTGAAAGGGGCCGGTGTCCTCGTCCAGGATCGGCTCGGCGCCGATCAGCCGCTGGTACCAGGCCGCGCTCGTACGCAAGTCGGACACGGTCAGTGCAACATGTGCCAGTGCAGGAAAATTCACCATCGTCACTGCTTCCTTGAGAGTCAGTTCTTGTTCGCCACGTCCGTTCACCGGGTCGGCATGCCCCGTTCGCACCACGGCTGGCAGATCGACTCTCTGGACAACAAGGCCAGTCCCAGACGGGTAGTCGCAAGGAGACGCCGTCAATCTCACAGTCCCAGACCAGCACGAGCGCGTCCAACGCAGAACAGACCCATGCCTGGCCACGGTAGCCCCGCCTGAGTCGGGTGAAACGGCGACTCCACCGAGAAAAAGCCACAGTGACTCCCAAACTCATCGACATTGATCATGAGAGAGGGCCCCGGCGTGACTACCGAATTCTGTCCCCTGTCATCCAATCGAGGCGTTTGACGCACACTGCCAGGGGCGTCCGGGCAGACAAGGGGGTCAGGTGGTGGCCGCGGCGGGGCGAGGTCGATTCGGGGCGGGGGGAGTCGCTGCCGCCGTGCTTGTCGTCGAACTGGCGCTTGGGCGGCTGAATGGCCGGGTCAGGTCTTGCGGTGGGCCGGGACCGTGGTGGTGCGGAGCATCGGGTCGTTGCGCAGGCGTAGGAAGGTGACGAGCAGGGTGAGTGCCTGTATGAGGGCGCAGGCCCTGATGAGGCTGTTCAGGTAGGGCGGCGGGGTGAGGGCGAGCAGGAGGCCCGCGACGGGGAAGGGCAGCAGCAGGAGCAGGATGGTCAGGGAGAGGGTCGTGCCGAAGGCGGCGGGTGGGATGACCTGTGAGCGGAGGGTGCGCAGGACGACGGTGAGTCCTCCGTCGGCGGCCATGAAGAGGGCCACGAGGGCGACGTAGCCGGTGTAGGAGGGGGCCTGGGGCACGGCGAGGCAGGCGGCGGCCGCGACGGTTGCGCTGATGACGCCGACTCCCCACAGGCCGAGCCGGTCCAGGCCGGCCCGGCAGCAGGCGACCGCGATCAGTGTGGCGGCCGCGGCGATGGACCAGAGCGCGCCGGCGGCGGCCGGGGACCGGCCGAAGTGGTCCTCCACGAGGATGGGGGTGGCCGCTTGCAGCAGCCCGAGCATGAGGTTGGAGCAGGCCAGTCCGGTCACCAGCCGGCGCAGGGACGGCAGGGAGCGCAGGGTCTTCCATCCTTCCCGCAGGCCGCCGCCCGGCGCCGGCCCGCCGTGGCGCGTGGCGCGCAGGGGGGTGGGTGGGGTCTGCAGGGCGAGTGCGGCGGACAGGAAGGACAGCACGCTCAGGCACGCCAGCATGCCGGTCGGCCCGTTGAGCAGGAGAACGCCGCCCAGGGCCGGGCCGACGAGGGTGGCCGTCTGGTCGATGCCGATCAGCACCGACTGCACCTTGTGGGCCTGCCCGTCGGTACGGCGGCTGACGGTGGCGCCGACCGCCTCGTTGGCGATGAAGCTGAACTGTGTCAGCGCCCCGGTCACCGCCGCCAGTGCCATGACGGTGACGGTCTCGCCCGTACCCGGCGGCAGCAGGACGAGCGCGACACCACCGCCGGCGACCAGCAGGGCGCGGGCCAGGGAGGCAAGGAAGCACACGATCGCCGCGCCGCTGCGGTCCACCAGAGTGCCGGCGAAGCCGAACACGGCCACCCGGGGTATCCACTCCAGTGCGAAGGCCAGGCCGGTCAGGGAGACGGAGCCGGTGGTGGCCAGCACGAGGAGCGGCATGGCGTAGGTAGCCATGGAGTAGGCGAGGGCGTCGCAGGCGCGTGGTACGTAGACCCGCCGGAACAGGCTGCCGACGGGGACGGCCGCGTGCCGGCCGGCCGGTTGGGCCTTGGAGGGGGAGACGGTCACGAAGTGGGGGCTTTCACTGGGCGGGACACGAACGGACGGCCAAGGCGTTGCCGGCCGCTCACGCGGAGGAGAACGCCACAGCTGTTCAAGTCATGGACATGACATAACGCTACACGTGAACTCCGCTCGAAACACTGCGGGGTGAACAGGGGGGCGGGCCCGTCACGGGGGTAAACGGGCTCGCCCCTGTCTTGGTGCCGCCTGCGTACCTCCCCCAGGAGAGCAGGCGGCGTGACCCCGCCCGGGGTTACTTTGTTCAGCGCGCTCCAGGTCCTGCGTGTCACAGGTGGCGGCCTATCCTCACAAGATCACCAAGCTTGTGAATTTAGATCGGGCGCTGCTTCACAACCGGCATGGACGGCCGGTTACCCGCCCGCGGCCCGGTACCTCCTGCTTCTGGTGCAGAGCTGTCGCCGGTGGCCGTGCGAGACGCAGGCGGCGGGCCGTTGCCGGGAGCGGGGAAGCCGGCCGGCGCGTGGCGGTTGATGCGCTGCTGGGGCGCTGTCACGTTGTTGAGTGTGCGAGTACCTGACGGTGTGCCGGGTGTGGTGGGGCCGGGCGGCAGTTTCGGGTCAGGCCGCGGCAGGCGGGCCGGCGAAGCCGGTGATCTGGTTCCAGACGGCGAAGCACGTGATCATCTCGGCGCGGTAGTGGGCGGCGGTCATCAGGTGGCGGCGTGGCCGGAAGTGGGGTGAGGTGCCGCTGAACGCGGCCAGGAAGCGCTGGGCTCCGCCGATGCTGCGGAAGCCTTTCATGGCGCGTTCGCGCTGCCGGGTGGGCTGGTGGCTGTTCTCCGCCCGGCTGTCGAGGCCCTTGTGGGAGCGGTGCTCGACGGAGGGCATGACCTCGCGGTGAGCCGCCTGGTAGGAGCGGAGCTTGTCGGTGACGATCACCCGTGGCATCGAGCAGGTCTTCTTGAGCAGTGTGCGGAAGAAGCGGCGGGCCGCGGCCTTGTCCCGCCGGTTCTGTACGAGGATGTCGAGCACGTTGCCGTCGGCGTCGACGGCCCGCCACAGGTACTTCAGCCCGCCGTTGATCCTGATGAAGATCTCGTTCAGGTGCCACGTGTCGCCGGGCCGGCGGCGCAGGCCGTTGGCGTAGACCTGCCCGAACTTCGCGCACCAACGCCGGACGGTCTCGTGGGAGACGAGCACGCCGCGCTGCAGCATCAGCTCCTCCACCTCACGGAACGACAGCGGGAAACGGAAGTACAGCCACACGCAGTGCACTATCACCTCGACCGGGTACCGGTGCCCCTTGTACGACGGCGGCGCGGACGACACGAGCGAACCCCTCCCCGGCACGACCAACTCCAAGATCATCTCAGGCCGGTCCGCTAACGTGACAACGCCCGACCAGACCCTCTCCCCCCGATATCTCTCAGGACCTGGCCGACCTGGAGGCCGCAGCCGAAAGCTACGGATACGGTTACCACAGCCAGCAACCCACCCGCGTTCTTACCGACCTGGTGTCGGACTTCGCCGGTCTGTACACGCTGCTGACCGTCCCGCAACCCGCCCCGGTTCGGGCGCGGCTGTGCCGGACGGCTGGGCAGATGGCCGGGATGGCGGCGATTGTCTTACGACCTTGGGGAAAATTGAGGTCGGGTCGTGTTGGACTGGCGGTTCGGCTGGTGGGTGATTCAGCAGGCCGTCGCGCGAACGGGCACGAGTTCGGTGCTCGTGAGGCGACGGGTCGTGCGTCGGGCCGCGCGGTCGGAGACCAGGCCGGCGATGGCGAGGTGGGTCTGCTCATAGTCCTCGCGGCGTCCGGTGTAGCGCTGAAGCGGATGCCACTGCTTGCACTCGGCGTTGGTGTGTTCGACCACGATGCGGGCCGATGACTGCCGCCTGCGTGCCTCGCGCCAGGCACGCTTGTCGCCGTCGGAAGAGTCCTGGGCCGGCTTCTTCGGCGGGGCGCTGACCTGGGACGGGAACTCCTTGGCCAGACCCTGGTAGCCGGAGTCGACCTCGGCGTGCACACCGGGGTGGAGGCGGAACTGTTCGGCGATGCCCTCGGTACGCACAGCGGTCTGGTCGTGCATGCGGCCCGGGCGGACGACGCCGGAGAACAGGGCGCGGCCCTGGTGGTCGCTGAATGTGGTGCTCTTGATCGTGTTCTGCTTCTTCTTGCCCGAGACGAAGGCTTTGCGTCCGGGGCGGCCCGCGCGCGGGCGTCGGACCTGGACTTCCGTGCCGTCGAGCCGGATGTCGACGCCTTCGGCATCTGCGTAGGCGAACAGGTCGTGCAGGGTGCGGATGCGCAGACCGGGGCGGTTGGGGATGGCGAAGCCCCGCGCGGCGAGCAAGGGTCTGACCTCGCGGATCGCGGCGGAGACGGTGGAGCGGTCCACCCCGTACAACTCGGCCAGGGCGGCATGTGGCAGTCCGAGCTGCAGGTGGACCAGGGTGACCGCGAGCCGGTCGGTGAACACCAGGCGCGGCTTGCGCGTCCGGCACCCTCGGCCCGCTTGCGGGGCCCGCCCCTCATCACGTGCAGGGCCGATGCGCGGGCCGCCGCCCAGGGCGGGGCGAGTTCTTCGAGCAACTCCCCGAAATGTGCGCGGGAGACCCCGGACAGGGCAGGATGGGTACAGGCCGTACGGGCCCAGGTCAGCTTCACAACTCGCCCAACCCGTAAAGCCCTTTGCGTGTCACGGCCGACTCACTCCCGTCCTTCCCCCAAGGTCGTTAGGGTCGGGCCCATGGCTTCCATGGATGTCTCCCTGCGTCCCGTGCACCCCAGCGATCTGCCTGTGTTCTTCCGGCACATGAGCGACCCCGAGTCGAATCTGATGGCCGCCTTCACCGCCGAGGACCCGACGGACCGGGCCCACTTCGACGCGCATTGGAAGCGCATCCTCGCCTCGCCCGACGTCGTCACCCGCACCGTGCTCGCGGACGGCGATGTGGTCGGGCACGCGGCCGTGTACGGCGAGCCGGGCGAGCGGGAGGTCACGTATTTCATCGATCGCTACTACTGGGGGCGGGGCATCGCGACCGCGGCGCTGAGGGGGCTGCTCGCCGAGGTCTCCGAACGCCCGCTGCTCGCCCGGGCGGCGGCGGACAACACCGGATCGGTGCGGGTCCTGGAGAAGTGCGGCTTCAAGGTCGTCGGCGAGGACCGGGGTTTCGCGAACGCGCGGGGAGCGGAGATCGACGAGCTGGTGCTGCGGTTGGATGGATAATTTTCCCCACCCCGTTACACGACCTGGGCAGCCGCCGGAAGTCCCGCGCCTGGTTCGCCACTGCCGCCCGGGCAGCTACTGAGTCCGGCGACGACCAGCTACATGCCTGGATTCTCGCCCGCGAGGCCATGGCCCCGCTTGACTACGGCGCCCCGAAGGCGGCGGCCGACCTCGCCGACCAGGCTCGCCACGCCGCTGGCTCCGGGCCCACCGCTGCGGCAGCCTTGGCGGCCGCCGTCGCCGCCCGCGCCTACTCCCTCAATCACCAGCCCGTCAGGCTCTCGCGGCTGCCGACGCCCTCATGGAGAGGCTCCCCGAGGGTGAGCGGTCGGACACCTGGTTGACGTACGGCGAGCAGAAGCACCACGTCCACCTCAGCCACGCCTTCACCCCCTCGGAGACACCGAAGCGCCCGGGAGAACCAGCAGCGTGCCCTGGAGCTGTCCGCGCTGACCAGCACCATGACGCGCACCCTGCTGCACATCGACGCCGCGGCCTGCGCCCATCATGACGGCGACAGCGAACAGGCCTGCCGCCGGACGATCGCCGCCCTGACCGCGCTCCCGGACGGCTACCGCATCGGCCTGGTCCACCAGCGCACCCAGGACCTGTACGAAGCGATACCTGCCCGGCACCACCACGAGCCCGCCGTCCGCGAGTTGCGAGACGTCCTGGCCGTCTGAATCCCCGGCTTCAGCCGCCTGCCGGTGCAGCTCTGCCCGCGGCCGCCGCGGGCCGCGGCAGCCGCGGGGCGGGCCAGGCCGGGTTCCATCGCCAGGCCGTCCACGCGGCGGCGTCGGTGAACGGGCCGGAGCGCTCGGTGAGCATCGCGAGGACCTGGCCGCGGGCGGCATCCACGGCCTGGTGCTCGGTGTCGGTGACGATGCCGAGCCGCCGTACGTGTGCGTACTCGTCTTCGTCCTTCCACTGCCAATCGGTCAGGTCGGGGTCGATGACCAGGTCCACGGTGAGGTCGAAGGTGTCGAACCCGTCGCTGGTCCGGGCGATGGGGCGCTCGAAGTTCACGTACCAGTTCCGCAGGCCGGCGCTCGTGTAGAAGGCGTTGACGCTGAACCAGGCTGCCGGCGGCTTCCACAGCAGCAGCTCGGTCTCCTGCCACACCGCGTCCGCGAGCTCCCATGTGCCGGTCGCCATGGCGTCGAACGCCTCCGTGCGCACCGACCGGTCGCCGTCGGCGCGGGCCTTGGCGTAGAGGGCGGGCCAGCGGGTCTCAGCTCCCGGCAAGCAGGCGGTCACCAGGGCCTCGCTCGTGTCGGCGACGACGCGCAGCGCGTGCTCGCTCCACACGCGGCCCGAGCCGTGTACGTCGCGCCTGACGACCGTCTGCCCGGTCTCGAAGGTGCGCACCCGTTCCTCCTTCGCCGCGGCCGGGTCTCGGCGCGCGGTCTCCAGCCCAGCGCCGAGCAGGCGGCCTGGGCAAGCCCCCGTTGGAGGGAGGCTTGCCCAGGGTTGCCTTCGGCTTGCCCGGGTCAGGCCCGCCGACGGAACAGGTCGCGGCGGGGCTTGCCTGCCTCCTGGCCGTCGTCCTTCGGTTCCGGCGGAGCGGCAGCCTGGCGCCGGGCGGCTTCGGCGGCGGCTTCCTGTCGGGCGATGTCGTCGGCGTGGCAGTTGCCGCACACGGACCGGCCGCCAGCCGTCTTCCAGGGGTCCCGGGTGGTGGTCTCCTCCCACCGTTCGTCGGTGAACTTCGTCCCGCACCTCGAGCACACCGGCCACTGCGCCTCCCGCTCAGCGGCACGGCGCCGCTTGTCCTCCGCGTCGGCACGGGCCGCCTGGCCGCGGTAGAGGGCGTCGGCGTCGGGGCTGTTCAGTACGGCCGTCAGCGTCTGCTCGCCCGCCCGTCCCAGCCGCCGCCACACCGCTGCGCCGGCGCCGTGCTCCGTCAGCTGCTCCAGGGTGGTGACGACGACGGGCACCGCCTGGCCGTAGTCCCGGGCCGTGATCCCCTGGTGGATGGTCCGGTACCGGCGCGGCGCCCAGTAGCGGCGGCCGGCCTCCTCCAGCACGGCGACCGTGTCGGTGACCTTCACGGCCGTGGTGTCCGCGAAAACGAACGCCAGCGGCACCAGGCCCTCCCGGCCGGTCGGCGGGTAGACCCGGCGCCACAACCGCTTCTCGTGGTCGACGTGCTCGATCGGTCCGACCGGGAGCGGGCCAGGTCCACGGCGTGCTTGTCCGCGTCCCGTGGCAGCAGCCGGCCTCACTCCCAGTACCGGCGCAGCTTGTGCACCAGGTCGTGCGCGTCCTCGGTGCGGCGGTCGATCTCCAGCAACAGCACCGGCACCCCGGCCGCAGGCGCCCGCACCACCAGGTCCGCCCGCTGCACGTAGCTGTTGCCAAGCCGGTGACCGATCCCGGTCTGGAATCCGAGCCGGTGCCCGATCCCTGCGCGGTGGAGTTCGGCGGCCGTCGAGGTGACCGCCGCGGCGTGGTCGTCGTAGCCGGTGGCGAGCAGCTCCCCGGTGATCGGGTGGTACTTCGCCTCCCGCAGGACGGAGACCCGTATGCCCTTCGACTCCAGCAACTTCTTCGCCTCGTCGTGTCCTCGCTTGGTGAGCACCCACACCTGCCGCTGGTCGTCCTGGACCGATTTGGTCCTCGGCGATCCACATGCGGCAGGCCGAGACAGACGGCGCCCCGCCCGGCCATCTGCGTCTGGCCTCTCCATACGACCCGGACGCGCGCTGGGCAGCGGAAGGCGAGGACCTGTTCTAGTGCGGGTTCAAGGCCCATCTGACCGAGAGCTGTGCCACTCCCTACGCAACCCCCTGCAGCGCGCGGCGCGGATAGACCTCTACGACAGCCTCGCCGAACCTCTCGGCTTGTGCTGCGCCTCCGGACGGGCGGGCAGAAGGGCTGAAACTCGGCCAACCTGACCTGGACGGCGGGATACTTGTGTCGACTCGGTGTCGGGGCGACCAGGGAGTGGGCCGGTGAACTCTGCCGTAGGGGCGGGCCGTTGGGGTGGGCGGCATGTGGTGGTCGTGGGTGGGAGTCTCGCGGGGCTGCTCGCGGCGCATGTGCTGGCCGGGCGTGCCGACCGGGTGACCGTCGTCGAGCGGGACCGGTTCCCGGGCGGTGCCGAGCCGCGGCCCGGGGTGCCGCAGGGGCGCCATCCCCATGTGCTGCTGCAGGGTGGGCAGGTGGCTATGGAAGCGCTACTGCCGGGCTTCCTCACGGAGTTGCGGGAGGCAGGCGCGCCGTGGGTGGGCATGCCGTCGGACATGGTGCTCTGGCAGGCCGGGCGCTGGTTCCGCCGGGTGTCCGCCTCCACGCACATCTACACCGGGTCCCGCGCGCAACTGGAGGAGCTGGTACGGCGGCGGGTTCTCGCCAACCCACTGATCGACACCGTGGAGGGCACCGATGTCATGGGGCTCCTCGGTGACGCCTCGCGGGTGCGGGGCGTGCTGCTGCGGGAGCGATCCGGGGACACGCGCGCAGAACTCCGGGCGTTGGAAGCCGACCTGGTCATCGATGCCTCCGGCGCCGGTACGAAGGCCCCGCAGTGGCTCGCCGCGATCGGCGCCGCGGCCCCACACGAGGAGACCCTTGACACGGGCCTCGCCTACGCCTCTCGCGTCTACCGCGGTCCGAAGGGGGTTCTCGACGGTGCGACCGTCGGGTACTACGTCTATCCCGGCCCCTCCCATCTGCACGGCGGCGGTGCGCTGCCCCTGGAGGACGGCACCCACCTAGTGATCGTCTCCGGGCTGCGCGGCGACGAACCGCCCACGGACGACGACGAGTTCGTAACGTACGCCAAGCGGCTGGGCCATCCGCTCCTGGACCGCTGGATGGACGAGGCCGAACCGCTCTCCCCGCCATTCGGCTACCGGCGCACCGCCAACGTCCGCCGCCGCTACGACCTGCCCGGCCCGCCGGCGGGGTTCCTCGCCACCGGCGACGCGCTGTGCACCTTCAACCCGATCTACGGCCAGGGCATGGCCGTCGCCGCGATGAGCGCGGTCGCCCTGCGTGACGCGCTCGCTGATCCGCACCGTACGCCTACGACCCGGCGCGCGCAGCGGGCGTTGCTCGCGGCGTCCCGGCAGGCGTGGGACATCTCCGCCGGGGCGGACCGCAAGATGCCGGGTGCCCTTGGCAGCGCCCTCGACGGCGGTCCCGCGGACCGGGTCGCGGACTGGTACCTGCGCCGGGTCCAGGAGAGGGCACCCGGCGACCCGGTCGTGGGCGGCGCCTTCCGTGCCGTACTAACGCTCGCCCAACCCGTCTCCGCGCTGTTCGCTCCGCCGGTGGCCCGCGCCGTCCTCTTCGCTCGGCCAGCGCCGACGCCGACGGAGCCTCCCGCGGCACCGGAGGGCCCCGGGGTCTGAGCGGGCGGGATCCGGACAGGCGAGTGGCACCGGTCTAGGGCCCGTCTTCAAAGGGATCTTGCCCAGAGCAGGAACGATGCCAGGCTGACCACCGCTTCGTAGGAGGCGGTGGTCTTGTCATACCTGGTGGCGATGCCGCGGAAGTGCTTCAGTCGGTTGAAGCACCGCTCCACGGTGTTGCGTCGACTGTAGGTTCCACGGTCGAAGGCGGGTGGCCGACCTCCTTGGCGGCCGCGGTTGTGTCGGTGTCGCTGTTGATCGGACTTCTCAGGGATGGTGTGACCGATCCCGCGTCTGCGCAGGTAGGCGCGGAATCCGCGGGAGCTGTAGGCCTTGTCCGCGATCACGTGATCGGGGCGGCAACGTGGACGGCCAGGACCAAGTCGTGGGACGCGGATGCCGTTCAGCAGCGGTTGCGCGCAGACACCGTCATGGCGTTGGCCGGGGGTGATCAGGAGAGCCAGGGGCCTGCCGCGGCCGTCGCAGGCGAGGTGAATTTTCGTGGTCAGACCTCCGCGGGATCGACCAAGGGCCTGATCGTCCGGTTCGTCCGGCGGACGCATCCCCCTTTTCGGCCGGTGGCGGCGGCATGCTGGTGAGCTCGCACGATGGTGGAGTCGATCTGGACGAGCCAGTCGATGGCGCCGGCTGCATCGGCTTGGGCCTGAATCTGCTGGAGGGCCTGGGTGAAGACACCGCTCAACGCATAGCGGCGGGAGCGGGTGTAGACCGTTTGCCACGACCCGTAGCGGTGTGGCAGGTCACGCCACGGCACGCCCGTGCGGATCTTGTAAAGCATCCCGTTGATGACCCGTCGGTCGTCCACCCTGGGTCGGCCAGTCGCGGCCGAGGGTATGAGCGGAGCGAGTGAACCCCACTCCTGATCGGTGAGTTCATGCCTCTGCATCCAACCATGATCCACTGGTAGGTGATCTTTGATGACAGGGCCGCAGGGGGGACTCCGCACAATGCGGTATGACCAACATCGTCGACGCAGCCTGGCACAAGGTCCTGACCACTTACGGCGAACCTTCCCGGCCGGAACAATCACCGCTTCTGAAGCCGTTTGCCGAGCTGGTACGGGTAGCGCATGCCAAACCGGTGCTCCGTCAACTCTTCCCTTGGACCGGTATGTGGGAGCTGCACTTCAGCAGGTGCACAGAAATGAACTACACCTGGGACATCCCGTACATCGGCACGCTGGGAGACAGCCGGTACTACGTCGAAGGACCAAGCCGGAGCAACCCGCGGATCGCCGAGACTGACAGCGCGCAGGCTGCAGTGGCGATGGTCATCGATCGCCTGCCGCCAGGCTGCGGCCCGGCGTTTGCCGGCAATGCAGGGGAACTGGCTGCTTATGAGAAGGCACGAGACAGCAGGTAGGGCGGGCGCACCGGCTTGGCGGAAGCAGAAATCGGAACCTTAGAAACTTTGAAGACGGGCCCTAAACCTCTTTTGGGTTCTCCGGCCTGATCAAAGTGTGGAGAAAGCGCCTCTGCCGACCGCTGAGGCCGCTGTCCAGGCGATTCGTGAGATCGCGATGGAGTTCGGGGTGAGCATGTCCGTCACGGACGACATCGGCGACGACATCGGCGCGGACCAGACCTCACGACGCACGTCGGCCGAGCTGTTCACCGTGTTGGATCCCGACGGCTCGCTGCCGCACGAGGCGTTCGTGGAGCTGGCGAGGTCGCCCGCCGTGAGCGCCCCGCTGTTCCCCGAGGACGATGCCAGGATCACCGTCGAGGGGGTGGAGTTCCACGACGTGCTACGGGACTCCGTCCCCAGGTTCCTCAGGTCCGTCTACGGCAGGCTCGCCACCACCAAGGGGCGGCTGTTCCCGCCCGGCCAGTGACTCATCGTGCCGCTGCCCGGGGACGAGACGTACAAGGAGCTGATCCTGGACTCCAACCTCACGCCCTGGCTGGCCCGTAGCGCGCGGCGCTAGGTTCCCGGACGTTGCCCTTGCCGAATGCCTCATCCATACCGGTGGGAGCGGGTTTCGGGGTGCTGTCCGTGGCCGATCGAGTCGCCGCTATCGCGCGGCGGTGGGCGCGGCATGACGATCGGTCGTGCTGCTGAGACCGGCGTACCCGGGCGTGACGAACGCGTTCGCGATGCTGCGGCTGCTGTCAACGAGCGACCGTGAGAAGGACATCGAGATCTTGACTCTGCGCCATCAGATCACCCTCATGGACCGGCAGTTGGACGGGCAGCGAGTCCGGATACACGTGAGCGACCGGGCTTTCCCAGCGTCGCTGCTCCACGGTCTGCCAAGGAAAGCGCTGCGCCGGATGCGGCTGCCGGTGCAGCCGGACACGGTACTGCGCCGGCACCGCGATCTCCTCGCCCACCGGCACGCTGCCCGGTCCAGGCCGAAGCGCGCAGGCCGGCCCCGCACCGTGCACTCGATCCGAGCACTCGTACCGCGCCTGGCCAGGGAAAATCCAAGTTGGGGCTACCGGCGCCTGCACGGTGAACTGCTCGTACTCGGAGTGAAGGTGGCAGCATCCACGGTCTGGGAAATCTTGAAGGAGGACGGCATCGAGCGAGCCTCGAGCACCCGGGCGGGCTTCCTGCGCTCCCCGGCCGACGTGCTCCTGGCGTGCGACTTCTTCGAGACGGTCACCCTGTCCGGGGCCTGCTTGTACGTGTTCGCCGCGATCGAGCACGCGAACCGCCGGATCCGGATCCTGGGCGCGATGGATCTCGAGGGCACCGGCTGTCGGGCGCGCTATCTGATCAGGGATCGGGACGGGAAGTTCCCGCGGCTGTTCGACGCCGTCCTCAAGGACGCGGGTATCGAGGTGATGCTCAGCGGCGTCCGGATACCGAGAATGAACTCGTCATGGAGTGATGGGTGCAGACCTGCCGGCGCGAACTGCTGGAACGCACATTGATCTGGAACCAGCGCCATCTCCTGTACGCCCTAAGCGAGTTCGAGACGTTTTACAACGAGCACAGGCCGCACCAGGGCCTCGCGAACGCCCGCCCCTTCCACCCACTGCCCGCTCCGATCGAGGACCCGGACAGGATCGTCCGTCTGGACATACGACGGCGAGCGCGGCTTGGCGGCACCCTCCACGAGTACCAACATGCGGCCTGACCAGCATGGATGGAGTATTCGGCAAGCGCAGCGCGGCAGCAGTTCGTCCGGCCCATGTACTGTATGCCCGGGCCGGACGGTAAGGGCCCGGCTCCTACGCTTTGGCGACCACAGGGGCGCCCGACAGGTCCACGCCGGCCTGCCGGAGTTCTTCGCAGGCCTGCCTGATGGTGCTGGGGCTGACGCCGGCGGTCAGGTCCAGCAGCACCCGAGTGGCGAAGCCAGCCGTGGCCGCGTCCAGGGCAGTGGCCTTCACGCAGTGATCGGTGGCGATACCGACCACGTCCACCACGGTGACCCCGTGCTCCCGCAGCCACGCCGTCATCCCCAACCCGTCCTCGTCGGCGCCTTCGAAACCGCTGTAGGCGGCCTCTTAGGCGCCCTTGTAGAAGACGGCGTCGACCGCTCCGGCTTCCACCGCGGGGGTGAAGTTCGGGTGGAAGCCGGAGCCGGGCGTACCGGCCACGCAGTGCACCGGCCAGGAGGTCTTGAAATCAGGGGTGTCGGAGAAGTGGTCTCCCGGGTCGATGTGACGGTCCCGCGTCGCCACCACATGCGCGTACCTGGCCTCGGCTGCCCGGGAAACCAGGTCGCACACTCATGTGGCGATCTCGGCTCCGCCGGCCACGGCGACGCTGCCGCCCTCACAGAAATCCTTCTGCACGTCCACCACGATCAGCGCACGCTCCATGCTGCTGCCCTCCATTTTCGTTCTCAAGTGCTCGGTCTTTCCGCTCCCGCATGCGGGAGCGCTTCCCTCAGCAGCCCCTTCCTCATTGCGGCCGGCCTCGGTCATCCGGCAGCCCGCGCCCGGCAGGACGGCCCCGGGCAACGGTCAGCGTGCCAGGAGTGCCTCGCCCCCGTGGAGCCGGATCAACCCAGGGGCAGTGTCAGGCATGCGGCCTTGCCGTCGGGGGAGCTGATCGTTGTGGTGCTGCCATCGACGCTGGCGTCCGAGTAGAGCGGGTCCTTGCTGGTGACGACCAGCATCAGCCGATGGTCCCGGGGCAGGTCGTAGCCAGCGGCCTGCAGCTTCCAGGCGGCGCTGTGGTCCTGGCCGGGGGCCAGGTCGATGAGGGTGAGGGGCTCGTGGGTGATGATGCGGGCCATGCTGTCGGGGCCGAGGTCGAAGAGATAGGCCACCAGGGACGTGGAGGGGGCCGTGCTGCGCACGGTCAGCGTGAGTTCGCAGATGCCCCGGATCCGGCGTGCCACGCCCTCGTGGCTGTCCGCCGCGACCGGATCGCTCGTCCAGACCGCGAGGTTCTGCCGGTCGAACTTCTCCGTGATGTAGGTCTTCGGGTTGCCGTTCCACTCGGCCTGGCCGCTCGTGATGACGGCGTCCGCCGCGACGGCCTCGGTCGGCTGCCCGGCGGTGAACTCCCGCTCCCAGCCCATTTCCGGTTCGGTTGCCAGGCCGCCGTCACGGTCGTCCGATGCGGTGGCCGTCAGGTACCACCGTTCGGTGGATGTGGTGACGTCCTCCCAGGACGGGCTGGACTCGCGGAAAGCCGGTGTGACGATCTCGGTGCTTCCGGTCTGCGGATCGGTCCGGGTCTCGTACGTGAACATGATCTGGCTGTTGACCGCGGGCCAGGTGGGTACGGCGTTGTCGATCCCGCGCACGTGGTGGTCCAGCCAGGCGAACGCCTCCTCGACCGGCTCGTTCGGCCCGCTGAACGGGATGGTCAGACCGGCGCCCTCGGGCGCGGCGTGGTCGCCGATCCACAGGTTCAGGCGCTTGGGCACGGTCAGGCCGTCGAAGTGCTCGATGACCTGGTTGACTGCGAACAGCGTCTCGTGCCAGGTGTTGGAGAAGAACGTGGGAACACCGCAGGCGTTGGTCTTGTCGGCGTACGAGGAGGGCGCCCGCTTCTTGCCCCACTCCACTACCGTGTCGAGGTTCCGGCCGGCCTGGAAGTCCGCCAGGAGCTGCTGGGTGGCCGCGTCGAATTTCCGCTCGACCGGACCGCCGGTGAAGTTGATCAGGGCGGTCACCGCCGCCAGGTGCCGGGTGTCGTGCTGGTAGAGACTCGCGGCCAGGTCGCCCCAGGTGCTCAGAGCCACGACCGCGGCCACGCGCCCTTTCGGATCGTGCGCCGCGACCAGTTGGCTGATACCCGAACCGTAGGACTCGCCCATGAAGGCGATCCGGCTGGGACTGAAGTGCTTCTCCGCGTAGTCGATGACGGTCAAGCCATCGGCCCAGTCGAGAGGTCCGGCCACGTCGATCGTGCCCCCGGAGGTGAACGGCCCGTCCACATAGCCCTTGCCAGGCACGGCCATCGTGAGGCCGATCCCACGGGGGGTGTAGGCCAGTACGTGGTAGCCGCGCACCGCCAGCTGAAGGTACGTGTACTCGAACAGGCTCCAGCCCAGGGGCGTCCAACCGGCGGGCATGATCACCACGGGACGGGGCTCGTCGGTCTTGAGCTTGATCGTGTGCGCCGACAGCCGTACGCCACCCTCGGCAGCGATGCGAGGAAAGCCGATGATCGCCTGCTGCTGCACCTGCTCCGTCAGCCTCTGCAGGTCAGGGGGCAGCACCGGCTGCTCAGCCGTGCCGTCCAGGGTGGCGATCAGCGCCTCGGCGACGTGGGCGGCGGCCGGGTCCAGCGACGTGGGCGAGGTGTAGATGCCGTGCCGGGCGATCCGGTTCAACTGTGCTGCGGTACCCACGCCGTCGCTGTTGTGCGGGTGGCTCACGATGCCCATCCTCTCGCTGTCGCCGACCGAGCCTTGCGGCACCGCCGGCACATGCCGTCTGCCGGAGGACCGGCATGTCCCCGATCCTTTCGGTCCACTCCTTCACCGAAGGCAAAAGGCGCAGGGTGTGCAGAAGCGCGGCCACCACTCAGCGCGATCCGAGCACCCCCCTGAGCGCTCCCTGAGCGCCCCTTGAGCACCACGCGCACCCCGCGGGAAGTGGTTACCGCCCACGACACCCTCGCCGGCCCGTGACCGCAGGCCGGGGCGCAGCGGGAGAGCGTTGCGACAGCCCTCATGTGATCTTGGCGGGCACGATGGAGCGCGCCGTACGTCGTTGGGTGCCGTGATGGGGGGCGCCGTCGCTTGTGACCACGCTGGACAGTGGCGCCGTTGCCGTGTCCGCACCGACCTCGACATCCAGCACATCCCGCTGCTCGGCAAAGAACGACCGCGGCTCCCCGCGATGAGCTCGGTCAGGGCGTGGTCGGCTCTGTGGTCTGGCCATGCCGGCAGCGGGCAGTTCCTGGCACGGACCGAGGTAGCAGCGCAGCCTCACCCCAGGCTCCCCCAGGGAACCCTGACCGTGCGGACGGCGGTCGCGGTCGTCCAGCTCACGGCGAGCGCTGCCTGGAAGGCGAGGGCGCTGTCGTCGTCCGCGGCCGCGACGTCGAGCACGACCAGTCCCGGCTCTACGACGTGCGCATCCTGGATCGACGCATCGCAGCCGGTGCGGGTTCACCACCAGATGTGTCTTCACCCGGTCGTGTGCAGGTCACCGGTGTGCCTCTGTTCTGCCGCCCGCACTGCGCACACAGCGCGAACGTACCCGGCCCGCTCCTGGTCCTCTGCGCAGTGCGCAGCCGGTGGCCGTGCCGAGGTATGGCAGCCCCGGATTGCCGGCACGAAAGTGCGGTAAGCCCTCGCAGTCCCGTTGCTGCAGTACGGGGTCCGCAGAGACCCCCCTGGTGAACCCTTTCACTCCGTCTAAGGAGTGATCTTCTCTTTGTCCGAATTCCAGGCGGACACTCAGCGTGCCAAGGTGAATCGTCCGGCTATGCCCGACCCCTCAGAGGAGAACTGATGGCTGTCGACGTGCAGAAGTGGTTCGACGAAGACTTCGGTGCCGGTCTTGTGCGCCACGCGGACGAAGCGCGCAAGGTTGAGACCAAGTTCCAGGTCAGCATCACCGGCGAGGGCGGCGGGGAGTGGTGGATCGACCCGTCGGCCGGGAAGGTCGAGCGAGGAAACCCGGGTGGTGCCGGCCTCACGATGGTGATGGATGCCTCGACCTTCGCCAAGGTCTATGACGCCCCGAAGTCAGGCCTCACGCAGGGCTTCTTCGCCGGTCACGTCAAGATGACCGGCAATACCGCAGCAGCGGAGAAGTTCGCTGACCTGCTCCAGCTCGCCAAACAATAGAGGCAGCACAGAGTTGAGCGACGTCCGGGACGGCAACGGGTCCGCGAGGACTCAGCGCACGCTTCACCACGCATGTTCCTCAACCAGTGGACGGGTGGCCTGGACAACCGGTGCCAGGACTATTCCGGTACCGATGCCTCGCCGGAAACCGCGACGCCGGCCCGGCGGAAGTCGTCCAGAGCGGCAGCCGTCGTGTGCGGGGCCACCCCGACCGAGTAATCCAGGCGTACCCGTGTGCGAAAGCCTGCCGCGACGGCGTCCAGGGCGGTCGCACGCACACAGTGGTCCGTCGCGATGCCCACCACGTCGACGTCCTCGACCCCGCGGGCACGCAGCCAGTCCGCCAGGGACGTTCCCTCCACGTCCGCGCCTTCGAAGCCGCTCTTGGAGGCGCTGTGGGCGCCCTTGAAGAAAACGGCGTGCACCTTGCCGCCCGTGACGACAGGCGCGAAGTGGGGATGGAACTCGCTTCCTTCGCCTCCTGCCACGCAGTGGACGGGGAAGCTGTCCTGGAAGTCCGGGTGTTCGGAGAAATGGCTGCCCGAATCGATGTGATGATCCCGGGTGGCCACCACGTACTGGTAGTCACGCCCCGCACTCCGCTCGACCAGGTCCGCGATCGTCGAGGCGATCCGCGCCCCTCCCGTGACGGGAACGCTGCCCCCTTCGCAGAAGTCGTTCTGCACATCCACCACGATCAAGCCCTGGCTCATCACGACCACCTCATCAGCACGGTGGAACACAGGAAAGAACCACTGCGGAAATCCCTTCCGATGCTGGACGATCACAGCAAGAAGCGCCCGACCGGCTACGCCGAACGGGTGGCCTCATGCCGGGCACCACTGGGCACTGGTCCGGCAACCGGAACGGGGCAACCTGCACCCCATCTCAACGGCGCCCTGTCCCCTGCTCGGTACAGGGATCCCGCGGAGTCCACATCTGCACGACGTGCGGTTCGGAAGGGGCACCGGGCCGCGATGAGTGGGAGGAGCACAGGACGTCCAGGGCTTCTCCGGGGGTACGGCTTCGGTGCTCTGGGCGCGGGCGGTCAGCACCTCGCGCAGGATGCTGTCGGGCGTGCGTGCCATGTGCAGCAGCGCTCACAGGTGCGCCGGCCCGCAGCCCTGCGGGGGCAGGTCTTCCACCGATCGGCCTCAATTCTCCTTCCCTCCTTCCGGATTACTGCCTGGCCGACATGCGCTTTGGGCTGCTTTCCGCTGAGATGGGGAGCGGCACCGCCTACCACCAGGCCGGCGGGCCGGAAGAAGGGAACGGGTTATGACGACTCAAGGAACGAGGCTGCCTGCCGGCGTGGTCATGATCGAGGACAGCGAGTGCCCTCCGGCGACGTTGGGGCTATGGAAGCACTACGGGCGCAAGGGCCCCGCCTACGGCATCGGCGCCGGGTACACGGTGTCCCTCAGTGAACTGCCCGCGGATGGCGGCAGCATGACGAAGAACGTGTCCTCATGGGTCAATAAGACCCAAAGTGACGCGAAGCTGGTCAGCAGCAAGGGCACCCGGATCCTCAAGGCCGGCGAGTCCATGGAAGAGCCCGCCGACCACAACGACACCGTCGAACGGGTCGAGTGGGTCTAAAGGCACCGACCATAACCTCGACCACCGCAGGCCACGCCACCACGCAGACCAGTCCGCAGATGGCGCACCCGTAGACGCAACCCTTGTCGCGTCCCGGCCCCTGAGCGGCGTGCGGCGCCCTGGTAGTGCCTCATGCCGCCCAGGGAGCCACCGAGTGGAGCCCATCGGGTGGCGCGCCCTGGATGTTCTGCATTCGGTGTCGTGCATCGTGCACCGAGTGCAGAACATTGAGCCTCTGCCCACCTGAAGGATCAGGTCAAAGGGCTGGTGTGATCGGTTCTCGGGGCGCTCGCGCTGGTCGTGGGCGGGAGTCCGCGGAGAGGATCATCCGTCAGCGGTTGACTTCGAGATTCGTCAGGACGAGCAGAGCGCGCAGGAGCTGGGTGGCGCGGGCGGGATCGGTGCGGAGCTTGGTGAGGGTCCGCCAGTTCTTGAGGTGGGCGAAGCCGTGCTCGACCGGTGCGCGTCCGACGGCGAGGACGCGGTTGGCGTCCTTCTGGCCCGGAGTGAGCTTGTGGGTGCTGCCGGCGGTGTAGCCGGTGACTATCACGGGGTCGAGGATGTCGTTGTCCAGCCCTCGAAAGCCGAGGTCCGCCAACGCCCCGAGGCCGGCGGCGCGCAGGTGGGCCAGGACGTGGTCGTGGCGGGCGGCGGTGTTGTCGTGGGTGCGGCCGGGCCAGGCGGCGGATATCCAGATCAGGCGGCCGTTTTCGTCGGTGAGGGCGAGGAAGTGCAGGCCATGGCAGCGGTGCTTGCCGGAATAGTTTCGCCGGTCTGCCTTCCCGGTGCGGCGCTGGGTGCGGATGAGGGTGCCGTCGATCAGGACCACCTCCCCGCCCCGCTTGGCGACCTTCCGCAGAGCGCGGTCCAGGCGCGGTGCCTGGGCGGCGAGCAGGGTGATCAGCTCGTCGCGCCAGCGGCGGACGGTGGACTCGGACACGCTGTTTCCATCGGCCATGTCGGCCAGGCGCTGGTCGTGCCGCAGCACGGCAAGGACGATTACCGCGATCCGCCCGGGTGGCGGGATCTGCCACCTGGACCGTATCGCTTTCAGGTGGCGTCGCAGTAGGTCGGCGAGGTGGTTGACGGTGTGCGTGGACAGTGGCAGACGGCACCGGTAGACAAGCGAGCTTGTGTCCGCGGTGCGTTCTTTGGGGCTCGTCACACTGTTCCAACGGCCCCCGAGGACGGTTCGGTTACGCCTGCTTCGCCACCGACCTCGTTGGTCACATACGGGTGGTGAACCGGCCGTCGGGCAGTTTCCGGAGCCAGCCGCGGTCGACGAGTCCGACCAGTCTCCCGCGCAGTGGTTCCAGCTTGGCCCGCATGCTGACGTCCACTCCCAGCGTCTCACCGACCTGCCGGGCCATGACCGGCCCGGCGGCCTGCCGCACGGCGGCGAGGATGCGCTGGTAGTCCGGCGGGAGCATGGTCTCCTCCACATCCGTCGTGCGGTGCGGAATCAGCATCACCGCCCGGCCGCCCACCTGCCCGGGCACCGGTGAGGCCGAAGCGCGTTCTTCGGCAAGCTGCTCACTCACCCGCTCAAGGACCCTTTCGGCGACGGCAAGTTCGTCCCGCTCGGCCCGCACCTGTGCCAGCTGCTGGGCCAGCTGTTCTTCGAGTTCGTCCAGTTCCGCGCGGCGCGCGGTGATCCATTCCAGCAGCTCGGGATCCATCATGCGCAGGATCGTAGAGGTGGGGGCGGTGGCAGAGTCTGCCACCGCCCCCATGGGTTCGTCAGCCGGGCTTGGACGGCTGGATGCTGTTCAAGCCCCTCTGAAACTGGCCCTGGCCCACGCTGATGGTCCGAGGGAGAGTGGGCTGCCTTGCCCCTCTAGTACGACAGGTCCTTCTGCTCCGTGATCAGGCGGCCGGCGATGTGCAGGTTGCCGTCGGAGTCGAGTACCGCGATGACCTTCTTCGTGGAGCCGTGGTGGGTCGTGAAGTAGATCTTGTCCGCCTCCTGCGAGGTGGAGTAGTTCGTGTTCACCGACAGCTCGATGCTCACCGGCGAGCTGATGAGCACGTCCTTCTTGGGTGAGGTCGGGTAGACCTGGTTCTGCCGCAGCTTGACGCGGCCGTGGGTGTCGCCCTCGTCCCAGTCTGTCGCCAGTCCAAGATCGATATCGGGCATGTGGCTTCCCCTCCAGTTCAGGCGGACCGCTACTCCTCTCGCAGGTCTCCAGCCACGTCGCTCCGTGTCAGCAGCCCGGCAAGGACGCGCCCCGCTCCCCCAGTGAAAGAACCTTCCAGCCCGGGCGCGTCGCAACGCCTCCCGAACCAGATCGAGAACCTACACGATCCGTTCACCCGATGGGAGCAAATATCACAGCTAGCCACAAAAAGATCAAAAATATCTTCAGATGTCTGAATAATTGCGTACCGTGTGCCGCTCGAAAAATCATCGGCGCAGGTGGGAGTGGTGCGGTTCGGCCCTGGGATCATGCGCGTGATCGTGTCCCTGCTGTACAGGGCGGCCCGGAGGCTGCTGTCCGTCCCGTCGGTGCTGCTGCGCCGTGACACCGCGAAGGACGCCGAGCTGCTCGTGCTGCGGCATGAGAACGCCGTCCTGCGCCGGCAGCTGGCCGCCCCGGTCCGCTACGAGCCGGCCGACCGGTTCTGGTTCGCCGCCCTGTCCGTGCTGATACCCCGGCGACGCTGGCGCGAGGTCTTCCCGGTCACCCCAGGCACCTTGCTCGCCTGGCATCGCAGGTTCATCGCTGCCAAGTGGGATTACACCACACGCCGACGCACCGGACGCCCGCCCTGAACCGCTCCGGGATCGGTGGAGGCTCTATGCGTTGACTCCAGCCGCCGGTTGAGGCTGGAGTTGAGCGTAGTAGTTGGTCTCGTGCTCGTGGGGCGGGATGTCTCCGATGGCGGTGTGGAGGCGCTGGTTGTTGAACCAGTCGACCCACTCCGCGGTACCGATTTCGACGTCGGCCAGGCCGTGCCAGGGCCTGCGGGGCTTGATCAGCTCCGTTTTGTAGAGGCCGATCTGGGACTCCATGAGGGCGTTGTCCAGGGTGTCGCCGACGGTGCCGATCGAGGCGTCGATGCCGGCCTCGAGCAGGTGGGCGGTGAACGCGAAAGACGTGTACTGCCCGCGTCCGAATGATGAACCAGCCCGGGACCGGCGGGCATGCCGGCCCGGTCGCGATGCCACAGGGCCATGTCAAGGGCGTCGAGGACGAGCTTGGCCCGCTTGCTGGTGGCGGCCGACCAGCCCACGATCGCCCGGGAGAACACGTCCACGACGAAGGCGACGTAGACGATGCCCGACCAGGTCGCGACATAGGTGAAGTCGGCGACCCACCGCTCGTTCGGACAGGACGCGGTGAAGTCGCGTCCGAGCAGGTCAGCAGCCCGCTCATGGCCGTCGTCCCGGATGGTGGTACGGATCTTCCTCCCGCGTCGGGCGCCCTCAAGGCCAAGGTCGCGCATCAGCCGGGCGACCGTGCAGCGGGCCACGGGTATGCCCTCGCGGTGCAGCTGCCGCCAGACCTTCCGAACCCCGTAGACACCGAAGTTGTCGGCGTGGACGCGGCTGATCTGGGCCTTCAGCTCCGCGTCGCGGACCGCCCTGGCACTGGGGGCACGGTTCTTGGCAGCGTAGTAGGTGCTCGTCGCGATCTTCAGTCCGTGGCGGGTCAGGACTTTGCAGATCGGCTCGACTCCGAACACCTGCCGGTGGGCGTCGATGAACGCTACGAGCGCTTCGATGGCCGGTCGAGCTCGGCCGCGAAGAAAGCCGAGGCCGCCTTGAGGATCTCGTTGGCCCGGCGCAGCTCGGCGTTCTCGGCCTTCAGCCGCTTGATCTCCGCGGACTCCTGCGAAGTCACCCCGGGGCGCCGGCCGGTGTCGACCTCGGCCTTGCGGACCCAGGTCCGCACCGTCTCGGCGGAACCGATGCCCAGCTTTGCGGCGACCGCCTTCATCGCGGCCCATTCAGTTGGGTAGTTGGGGCGGACCTCCGCGACCATGCGCACCGCACGCTCACGAAGCTCGACAGGGTAGGGGGACGGACGGGCCATGACTCGATCCTCTCAGGGAATCGAGCCTCCATCAGACCCGGAGCGGTTCAGAGGGCGAACCCCCTGGCCACGGGGTTGAGGACTCAAGGAGGTTCAGGAGAACTCACGGGATGTCGCACATGAATGGACATGCAATGTCTGCCGCCGCACCCCAAGCCTTGCTGATCGGGTCGGCACCCCTGGCCTGATAAACGCGCTGCAGTTCAAGCTATGAGCAGGCGGAGGCCGAGATCTGCCGCGTCGAGGCCAGCGAGGTCGCTGTTGCGCTCGGCCCATTGGCCGGAGTTGAGGTCGTCGCTGAGGCTTCGTACCGCCCGCTGCTCGGCCTCCGGCCCGACCCTCGTCCACACCGACATCGCACGGCGCACGTGATCCTCCAGATACGCCCCCGGGCGGCGCCAGTACGCCTCGAACAGGCCGTCAGCGCAATCCCATGGGATGGGCACCGGCTCAGCGTGAGCGCCGATCGCGTCGACCATCCCAGCAAGCGAGGGAAATTCTGCGAGGACGGCGGCGAACTCGGGCATGTAGTCGCGGGTAAGCCAGAACCGGTCCTGCCATCCAGGCTCGTCGGTGTCGAACGTGAGCACCACCACGCGGCGGGCCACACGCCGCATCTCGCGCAACCCCGCTATCGGGTCACCCCAGTGGTGAACGGTGGAGACGGCCATCGCGACGTCGAAGGAGTGATCCTCGAACGGCAGGCTCTCCGCGGCGGCGGCCACGCACGGCGCCGAGCCGACAGGTCGCTGCCCCCGCATGACTGCCGATGGCTCCACCGCGGTCACGTCGCGATCAGCAGGCTCGTAGGAGCCGGTGCCGGCCCCGACGTTCAGCACCGTCTGCGCGTCCCCGAGCGCGTCCCATATCTGCGCGGCGATCCGCGGCTCGGTACGCCGTGTCGCGGTGTAGGCGCCGCCGATCGCGTCGTACAGCCGTGCACCGAGCATCTCCAGTTGCTCCTCCGGTGTCACCCTGAGTCCCTTCGCCCGCGCCTCAAGTTCCCTGTCGATGGCCGTCACCATGGCGTCAGCGCGATCACGCCGCTCCAGCAGCAGGCCGCGCAGTCGGCGCAGGTGCGCGACCGCGTCGGTGGACGGGTCGCCGACCAGTTCGCCAACCTCCCGCAGCCCGAAGCCCAACCGCCGATAGGCCAGCACCTTCCGCAGCCGCTCCACGTCGCCCTCCGAATAGGCCCGGTACCCGGCCACGGTCCGCGTCGACGGCCGAACGAGCCCGATCTCGTCATAGTGATGCAGCGTGCGGACGCTCACGTCGGCCAGCTCGGCCACGCGTCCCACGGTCCAGTGATCTTCCACGTCACCGACTATGGAGCCTGACGCCACGTGAGGGTCAAGAGCTGGCGTTGACTCCGGGCGGCGGGACACCCTGCGCGTCACCACCACCCCTGTCCACTGCGGGCTCCTCGCCCGCTGCCAGCCCCTCGACGGCACCCCGGGGACTTCGGCGGTCCCGGCACAGCGCAAGGCCCGCCGCGAGTACGAGAACCGCGTCAACGCCCTTGCGCTCCCAACCGGACCATGATCCGGTTCAGCGCCTACCGCTAATTCTCGTTCGGATACTCCCCGAGGGCCGGGTCCAGCCGCACCCCACGCTCGGAGCGAATGCCGTCCACGCCAGGGCGAACCGTGAAAGGCCGGTGCGAACGTCGACCTGCTGTCAGCCGGAGAACAGCCCGACGATTCTCTCAGCCAAAGCCAGCACTGCCGCTGCGCCTACCAGGGTCGCGCCCTGAACGACAGCAATCTTGATCCGCCGACCCGGTGTGGGTTGCGTGTCATCGGTCCGCTCCGGGTCCGCTAGTGCCGCATCAGGCAACGTTCGCCCTGGGCGGTCTGCGACGATGACTCCATGGACGAAGAAGTCATTCCCATTCTTCGCGTCGAGGACGCTGCGGCGGCGGTCGCCTGGTACGAGCGGCTGGGCTTCGCCAAGCAGTGGGAACACCGCTTCGAACCGGGACTTCCCGCGTTTGTCGAGGTCGCCCGGGGCGGGGTGCGGTTGTTCTTGTCGGAGCACAAAGGCGATGCCCGTCCCGACACGTTGGTCTACCTCCGCGTTCGTGATGTCGAGGCCATCGCCTCCGAGTTCGGTGTGCAGGCGAAGGATGCTCAGTGGGCGCGTGAGATTGAGCTGCGCGACCCTGCCGGCAACCGGCTACGGATTGGCACGCCGACGGAATGACCATCGCCGGCAGCGCGCGGCAGGGAAGCTGTGCTGGTGGCTGAGCGAGTACGCGTCCGCGAGATCGATGACGACGAGGGGCAGCGCCTGCTGCGGATCATTCGCCGGGGCAGCGGGTCGGTGGTGACCTGGCGGCGGGCGCAGATGGTGCTGCTGTCCGCGCAGGGCATGCCCGTGGCGAAGATCGCCGAGGTGACGTTCACCAGCGCGGACCGGGTCCGGGATGTGATCCACAACTTCAACGCCGACGGCTTCGACTCCCTCTACCCGAAGTACAAAGGCGGTCGGCCCAGGACGTTCACCCTGCCCGAGCGGCGCGAGATCAAGAAGATCGCCAAGTCCGGGCCGGCCGAGCACGGTCTGCCGTTCTCGACCTGGAGCCTGGCCAAGCTGGCCGACTTCCTGGTCGTCGAGGGGGTGGTCGACGACATCAGCCACGAGGGCCTTCGGGGCCTGTTCCGCGAGGAGGGCGTGTCGTTTCAACGCATAAAGACCTGGAAGACCTCCCGCGACCCTGACTATGCCGCCAAGAAGGCCCGCGTCGAGCACCTCTACGCGATCGCCGACGGCGAGGTCATACCCGAGGACGGCGAGCCCGAAGTCGTCTTATGCCTGGACAAGTTCGGACCGCTCAACCTCCAGCCCCACCCCGGCCGGCAGTGGGCCGAGCGCGGCGGACGGCACAAGGACCCCGACCGGGAGCCCAGGCCCCGACGGCGGGCGACCTACACCCGCCCGCACGGGGTCCGGCACCTGTTCGCCGCCTATGACCTGGCCAAGGACAAGCTCTACGGCCACATCAAGCCGAAGAAGAACCGGACGAGGTTCCTGGAGTTCTGCCGCTACCTGCGCAGCCTCTACCCGTCCAAGATCCGCATCGCGATCGTGCTCGACAACTACTCCCCACACCTGACCACGAAGAAGGACACCCGAGTCGGCGACTGGGCCGCGGCCAACAACGTCGAGCTCGCCTACACGCCCACGAACAGCTCCTGGCTGAACCGCATCGAGGCCCAGTTCACCGCCCTGCGCTACTTCGCTCTGGACGGCACCGACCACGCCGGCCACAGGGAGCAGGGCAGCATGATCCGCCGCTACATCATCTGGCGAAACCGTCACGCCGCCGATCAACGGCTACGAGCCGTGGTCGACAGGGCGAACGTTGCCTGATGCGGCACTAGCTCATCGGCATCCTGCCTTGTCGCGCTCTGTGGTTCGTCTTCGTCTCCAGCCGGAGCAACCGGGTCGGTGCCACCCCGCCGGGTGGCCTCGTACGCACGAAGGACCGCCTCAACATCGCCGCGCAGCTCGGTGATCCTCCCGGCCGAATCGATCACCATCCCGCACTCCGGGCAGGAGGACCATCGACGCCTGACAACATAGCGACGCCCGCACCCGGGACAGCAGGGAGCTTCAGGATTCACCAGCGGTACGGAACAAGCAGGGCAATGTACCTCCTGGTCACCACACGACCAACAGCCCACGCGCACAGTCGCGTCACCGCGGCGCCGGACGGGCCGACCACGTCGGTTTGATTCCTCCACTCACTCAGAGTCCCACAAAGAGCACAGACGAACGCAGAGAAGAAAAACACCTACTCAGCGAGGATCTGCGCGGCGAAGGCAATGACGACGCGGGCGATCTGCTCCGTGAGCGCTACCCCGAACCGGCCGGCCGTTGACGGCTGGGCAAGCCGCCTCAAGCGCAGCTTGCCCAGCCCGCGCCAGCCCCTTCTGTCGCCGCTGTCGGCGGCATCTTGCTGCTGCACCGGATAACGCCCCGCCCACAGCGAGAATCGACGCACATAGCTCTTGTCACAGATGTCAACGGCATCCCCTCCAAGGTGCGGATAACACTTCGTGCCGCTCGCTGAGGTCTACGACTCCGAGCAGACCCCCTGGAGTCCGGCCCGGCGCGAGGCGTACGCGGACGACCAGGACAGCCCCGATACCCTGATCGCCGTCACCGCGGCGTCCAACCGGTCCAAGAGCGACAAGGACCCGGCCGAGTGGCTGCCCTCGGACGCCTCCTACCACTGCGCTTATGCCGCGACCTGGGTCGGCACGAAGCTGCGCTGGGATCTCGCCGTCGATGAGGCCGAGCGCCAGGCCCTCCTCGGACTTGCCGAGGACTGCCCCACGACGATCGTCAGCTACGAGCCCGTTCTGCAGCCGATCGACATAGTCAGCGATTGGTCCCGGGCATGGCGGGCCGCCTTGGGCGGGGCCGAGACCGGTCCCGCCCCGGCCGTGGTCCGTCCTTACGGACGCTGAAAGCGGCTTGGCCGGGCGGCCAGGCTCGCCAAGAATGGCGACGGCTAGCCAGACGGCCCGCGACGCCCATCACGCTTGTTCAGAACGGCGGTGTGTCGTGCCAGGGGCCAGTTGATGGTGCGGGTGGCTGGGGTCGGTGCTGGTGGAGGACGGCTACGGCTTGCTCCACACGACCGAGGTCGATGAGGTACCCAGCAAGGTCATGGCTGTTGGCCGGCGAGTGGAGTTTGAGAGCGGCGACGGCTTCCTCGAGACGTCCGTCGCCAGCCAACAGCCTGGCAACGTGTGATACCGCGTACCGGGTGTCGCCTTCGGGATGAGTCCTGGCCTGCTCAACCGCTTCGTCAACCCGGTCACAGGCGGCCATCAGCGGAAGCCGGATCCAGAAGAGCTCCCACTCCTCCTCGCCACGACGTGTCTTGAGGGCGTCGAGGTAGGCCAGGCCGTCCTGGGGGCGGCCCTGGTCGGTATAGAGGGTGCAGAGCATGTGGACGATCCAGTCCTCGGCACCGCCAGGAGCGTCGGCCAGCGCGCATATCACCTCAATCGCCTCCTCGACCCGGCCGTGGCGCGCCAGGAGTTGTGCGAGATCCACTGCCATGTGTCCCGGGCGGAAGGACCTATCGTCGGCCTGCCGGTACATGGTGATCGCGCCCTCCACGTCGTCACGCTCCTCTAGGAGCTCCGCCAGACGCCGGGCGGCGATTCCGAACGGCTCGGTCGCCGCGTACGCATGCAGTTCTTCGATCCGGTCCTGCCGGGCCAGCAGGTCGGCCAGCTGGTCCCGGTTGTTGAGCGAGGTCTTGTCCCGGGTACGCAGCAGGGCGATGGCGTCGTCGACGCGGCCTTGGCGTTCACGGATCGTGGCGAGCAGTCCGATCGCCATGTCGGGGTCGAGGCCACGGCAGCACCACGGATCGTCGCACCGGTGCTCGTCCGGGATCTGGGCAGCGAGCAGCGCAGCCGCTTCGTCGTCCCGGCCGGCGCTGTCCGCAACGTCGGTCAGGGCAGCGGCGATGGGCCAGTCCTGAACGTGGGGCCGCAGCAGGCTGAATGCCTCGTCGCCCCGGCCGTGGCGGGCGAGCAGTCGCGCGTGGAATTCCAGGGCCTGCGGGTGCCCGGCCTCCATGCGTGATCGGGACAGCGCAATCGCCTTGTCGGCTCGCCCCCAGCTCTCCAGCAATTCCGCCGTGGTCCTGACAGCCGTCCACCAGCCCGTGGCGGCATACGGGGCGAGCACCTCCAGCGCCTGCTCCTCGCGGCCCTGACCGGCCAGCAGCCGCGCCCATTCCTGCGCGCAGAACCACTCCCCACGGCCCGCCCACAACTCCACCTCCTCGGCATGGCCGAGTTCGAGAAGCCGGGAGACCAGATGCGGCGGGATGCAGCCGGACTGCGTCCGGATCCGATAGTCAAGATCACCAATGTCCACGACGACGTACCGTAGCCCCACCCCCTGACAGCGCCGGCAGCTCTCTTGCTGTCCCCTTGGAAAGCGGGCGACCGGACCACACACCGCACACTGCCCGCATCTCCGGCGAGTGTGGCACTGATGCGCTCCCGAGCTCCGACCCCGGGCCTTGTCAGTGGCGGGGGTGATGCTTTCCGTGTGACAACCCAGGATGAGTACCCGTTTTCCGGTGGGACCGGGCGTGGCCCTGTGCCTGACCCGCGCTCCGTGCTCGAGCACACCGACTGGGCCGCGCTGGAGCACGCCTACGGCCCAGCGCGGGACACGCCCTTCCGCCTGGTCCAGCTCCTGGACGAGGACCCGGAGGTGCAAGCGGGAGCGCTGGGCATGCTGGACATGTCCGTACTGCACCAGGAGTCCTTGTACAGTGCGACGGCACCGGCCGCGCTGTACGTGGCAGCGGTGTTGAACGATCCCCGCACCATGACCATCCACGACAACTACTCCGCCTGGGATGAGCGGCCTCGGCCCCTGCGCGCGGCGTTGCTGGAATGGCTCGGCATGATCGCGGATTCGGCCGCCTACGGCGAGACGACCGGCGAGGACGACGGCAACAATCCGCAAGACACCGATGCGGTCCGCGCTGTCCGCGGCCTGATCTGCGACGCCGTCCTCCCACACCTCCGGGCCACCGACCCCACGGTCCGGGAGGCCGCCCTCGGCGCCACCATCGCGCTCCTCCAGTCTCCCGGCCTGGCTGGCCGGATCCCGGGAACCACCCCAATACTGCGGGGGCTGATCCTCGAGAGTTCCGATCGGCGGGAACGCGCTGCCACGGTCTTGACCATCGGCGCCTGGGGAGAGGACAGCACCAGTTGGCTCGCCGACCCAGACCCCGCCATCCGTTCCTGCGCGGCACTGTCACCAGGCTGCAACGGCAATGCCAAGGCGATGCGGATAGTCCTCCAGGCTCTGCTCGACCCGGCGACCGTCGATTCCTGGTTTCTCGAACCCACCCCGGCCGACCCCTGGGCCGGACATCCACTCCCGCACATCGAAGGCCGTCTGCGACACGCCCTTCTGGCCACGGCCATCGATCGCACCAGCGACTTCGAGGAACTCCTGCCGGCCGCCCTGGCCTCCGTACCGTTCTGCAGCAACCTCACTATTGCCGAGGACTGGGGACCGCTGCTCGCCGCGGCATTCCCTTTCGGTCACGATCAGAAGACCCCTCTCACACCTGCCCAGCACCGCTACCTGAACGCTCTCGTCGACCACGACGTGTGCTGGCGCCACACCCACCTCATCACCTCATGGTTCGACGACGTCGGCCTCCCTCCGGCCCGCAACGCCATCAGAGCCCTCCTGACCGAGCCGCGGCCGCGCCGATAGACAGGCCCCGGCCCGAACCTCTCAGCCACCAGGGCAGAGCAGAAATACCGCACGGTTCGAATGACGCTCCCTGCCAGCTGGCGCCTTCGCCTGGACAGCCGAACGGCGCGAGGCCTACGCCAACGACCTCGGACAGGACTCCAGCCTGGTCACCGTCACCGCACGCTCCAACCGCTCCAAGAGCGACCAGGACCCAGCCCAATGGCTCCCGCCCGCCACGAGCGCACTGTGCCGGTACGCCTCCGAGTGGACCGCCACCAAACTCCGCTGGAACCTCGCCACCGACCAGAGCGAACACGACCGGCTCACCCAACTCACGGCCGACTGCGGCGAGACCACCGTCACCTACACCCCGGCCCCATAGCAACAGGCGCGGTTGCGGTTGCTGCCTACCCGGCGCGGGCGGCAACGGCTCCGGTCAGGCCGAGTTCTGGTTGCTGAACGGTGTGCCGTCATCACGGTGCCTCCTTCGTGTCGGGTGGGCCCGGACCGATCGCAGTTGACTGCGAAGCGGAGCCGATAGCGGCCAACTCGAAGTGAGGTCTCGAACACGAGGTCGAGGCGGGACACACTCGCCCAGAAGCAGCTGGACGCCCCGTGGGAGTTGAGCATGGAGTGGGCGTGCGCTGACCGCTGCCAGGGGTTGGCACCCCAGTGCGCACGAAGGCCCCGGGACGGCGCTGTCACGTTGTTGGGTGTGTGAGTGTCCGAGGGCGCGTCGGGGCGTGGTGGGCTTGCGCTTCGGGCCTGAGGTCAGGCCGTGGTGGACCGGCCGGCAGCGCCGGTGGCCTGGTCCCAGAGGGCGAAGCCTGAGTACCGGCCCGAAACCCGACCCCCGCCACGCCCCGGCGCGCCGTCAGAGACCCACGCACCCAACAACGTGACAGCGCCGGCTGGAGGCCGCGGCCCTCCGGGGCGGGGGCGGTGGTGTCCGTGGATGCGCGCATGGGGCCCCGCCTTCTCCGGCTGGTAGTCCGTCGGTACCGTGACCGGTCTCACCGAAGTTTGACGACCGTTCTGTTCGTCTCGTCGGAGTCTGATCACCGCAGGGGCTTATGGATCAAGCCACGTATCCTCGGCTCCGTGCCCCGCCATCCGAAGAAACCTCGTCGGCTGATTGCCGACGGGCGCGCGTATCTGTGGACGCTGCGTCACAGCCACAGCGTGGCGGACAGCGGCAGGTCATGCTGCGAGACTCTCACGCTGTACCCGCAGCCAGCCGGCGCCGGCGGCCCACTGCGCATCGTCTTCACCGAAGGCCCGGGCCGGTATGTCCCGGGCGGAGCTCCCCTGGGCTCTGGAGACGTAGGGTACATCCGTGGTGCCTCCCTGAACCTGCATGAACCCGGCGCCGTCCGAGCCCTGCTCGACGCGGCATCGACCTGCGGGTGGCAGCCGGAGGGGCGGCGGGTGGTGGAGATCGACGGCTGGTCCCTGCTGGAGGCGGCAGCCGCCGCTCGGGCCGGGGCCACCGGCCCCGCGGGCCCGAAAGAGTGACTTCGTTGGTCCTCGGGCCGGCCCCCTCGGGCACCGATCAAACTTCGTTGAGACCGGTCAAATCCGTTGAGACGAGACACGGAAAGGAGACTCCCCCGTCGGCGGACTCTGTCCACAGAGCAGCTCCCCGATCATCAGCTCCGAGGCTGCCGCGGTCAGCGGGGCGGCCCGTACGTGAGGAGTCGACATGCCCGACACCACCGTGCTGCTCACCCCCGATGACGCCCACGCGGCCATCAGCGTCTTCAGCTACCTCCGGGACGTCTAGGCCGACGATGTGGACTTCGCCCGCGAGTTCGCCGGCGCTGAACCTCGGATGCCCGAGCTGCTCGTCGACGTCGCCGAGCGGATCGTCGTTCCCGTCACCGCGCTGCCCGGCTCCAAGGCGGACGAGCCGTGCGAGGCCACCGAGACGGCCCGGGCCCGGTTCGTGCGGATCATCACCGAGCTGGGCAACGGCGAGGCCCTGACGGCACGCGGGCGGGCCGGACTGCTGGTGGAGACCACCGGAGACCGCCTGAAGACCCTGGTGACGAAAGGGGCGCTCATAGAGGATCCGGCGGGCGTTCAGGGCGAGGAAACGCGCGTTGTTCGGCAACTGCTCACAGAACCGGTCCGGAATCGAGCCCATCCGCCACAACACACACCGACGCCGCCCTGGCCCCAGCACACCGACCGACAACCTCCGCGTGCCTACACGCGTCGCCCACGCTGCGCAAAAGCCGCCGCCTCACTCAGCTCATTGCGCAGCACCAATAGCCAGCTCAGCCCACAGCCACCGCTCGCCCACGCCTCCGCACCGCGTGACCCTCCCTCGGGAACAGAAACACCGCCCAGTACAGCTGAGCAACAGCAGGTCACAACCAAGATCAATACGCAAGCGCACCAGCTACGCCACAGCAGCGGCAGGCGCCCTGCCGGTAAATCCGGTTGCGTTCCAGGAGGACCTCCACCCGCGCCCGCACGTCCTCCCGCGAGCTGCCGAGCAGGTCCCGCAGGAGGCAGGGGGTACCGCGGAGCGCGCTGAGGGCGGTGTTGCGGACGCCGGGGTCTGGGTCATCGGCGAACGGCGGGAGCGCGTCGTCGGGCAGGGCGTCGAGCATGCGCAGCGCGGACAGGGCGCGGGCGCGGACCCCGGCGTGCGGGTGACGGAGGAGGGGGTGCAGCAGGGTTGCGTCCTCGGGGTGCCCCTGCTCGGCGAGGCCGAGGACCGCGGTCGGGACGACGGTGGCCGGGTCGGCGCACAGTGCCTGGTAGTGCGCGCGGAGGTCGTACCCCTCCACCCGAAGTTCCCGGCACGCCGTCGCGCGCACGCCTCCGGAGAGGTCCGTCAGGTGCCGGGGCAGTTCGTCGCCGCGGCCGGCGTGGCGCAGTCGTCCCACAGCGGCGGAGCGCACGAAGGTGTCTCGGGCGGAGAGCAAGTGGTCGAGGACCACGTCCCCTTCCGGGTGAGCGAGGACGGCTGCGCAGGCGTGGCGCCGGATCTTCCGGTACCGGTGGGTGGCGGCGAGAGTGGAGAGGTCGTTGACGTGGAGGAAGCCGGTCTCCACGGCGGTGGTGAAGGTGTTGAGGCGGAGACTGTAGGCGCAGTCGTTGTCGAGGTGGGCGAAGAACCGGGCCCTGGCGTCGTCCAGGACCGCCTGCTGCCCGGAAGCGAGCGCGAGACGTATCGCGGTGCGCACGCCCAGCGCACGCACGCCCTCGTCGCGGTCCTGCTCGGCCAGCGCCCAGGCCTGCTCCACGGCCAACACCCCGTACACGGTGGCCACCTCCAGGCCGGCGAGCCGGGACTCCCGGTCGTTCGTCAGGAGGTAGGTGAGCGCCTCGTCGGGCAGTGCGCCGAGGCGCCCCAGGACGGCCTCCCGCGCCCAGGTCCCGTACCGCCTCCGCGTACCCACCAGGACGGCCAGGGAGGCCAGTTGATCCAGCAGTGCCTTGTCGGAGTCGCCGAGCACACGGTCGAGGATGGCGCGGGCGAGGGTCCGCACACGGTCGTCGGTGTCCGCACTCCGGATCAGGACGAGCGGCAGGACGGAGGCGGGCAGTTCCGCCGACTCATCGAGGGCCAGCGCCGCCGCGCGGACGCGGGGATCCCCGTGACAGAGGCACAGAGCGATCTCGGACTCGGTGGGCGGCAGGCTCCAGGACGGGACTCCGGTCCCGCCAAGGCCCTCCTGCCAGTACGGGGCCTGGCGCCAGTCCGCGATCTCCCGTGTGTTCACCGACCGGAAGCCGACACGTATCCAGGAGGTCGACTTCCAGCCGCGGAACACGTTGCTGCAGGTGGCCCAATGGACGCGGCTGTCGAGCCGGATCCAGTCCTCGGCCTCTCCGGCCCCGATCGCGGACCCCACGCCCTTGCCGTGGAGCAGTCGCTCGGAGGGGGCGTAGAGCTTGGTGGGGTCGAGGCCGTACGTTGTCATGCGCGACTGTAGTCCGGTCGCCAGCCCCTCCCGCCAGCGGATTTCCGGCACGGCCAACGGCGCCCTGCTGCTGCCGCTCACCACCCTTTGGCGCATCACCCGCCGCGAGGGCCGCGGCACCGACGGCGGAAGGCGTCACACCGGGCGGCCGTCCGGTGTCGGCGCGGTGGGTGCGGCCAGCAGGCGGTCCATGCGGTCCTGGTAGCGGTGGAGGTCTTCGGCCCAGCCGGGGACGAGGAGGTACTGGACAATCCACCCCTCAGTGGTGCGAATGGAACGCCCTAGAACATACCGGGGGTGATCATTATATGGAAAGGTAGGGGAGAAACTGTGACCACGAGGCTGTTTGGCGCTGCCGTGTGGCCCTTCGGCGCGGGGTGTCCCGCCGCGAGGGGCTCATCAGAGCCTCCGTCAGACCCGGAGCGGTTCATAGCGACGGGGCGAAGCAACTGGGCCCGAATTAACCAGCAGCATCCCCGACGGGGGTGCCGGGTCCGGCCCGCGGTGGTGATCCCTGCCTTCTGTCGGACATGAGGGTGCTACCGAGACTTGGTGGCGCACAGTTGCTCGTCGATCAGGGTGTTGGTGACCTCCATGGTGGTGAGGTCGGGGGCGGAGCCGTCGCCGGTCGCCCCCACGACGATCACGTGGCGGCCGTCCTCGCTGAACCCGTTGCGGGTCATGTAGCCGGGGATGTCCCCGGCATGGCTGTAGTAGCTCCCGCCGCAGGTGAGGTCGACCCGCATCAGACCGAGTCCGTAGCGTGCGCCGGGCCAGACCACGTCCAGTTCCTCGGCCCGTACCGTCGTCTTCATCTCGGTCAGTTCGGCGGGCGCGAGCAGCCTGCCCCGCATCAGTGCCGAGTAGAACCTGGTCAGGTCGGCGGTGGTGCTGATCATGCCGCCGGCGGCACCGGCACCGCTCGGATTGAGGAGCGTGACGTCGATCGGCCGGTCCCCGCCGAAGGCGGAGTATCCCCTCAAGTGGCGGCCCGGGATGGCCGGGTGGGTGACGGGGGCGGAGGTGTCGCGCAGGCCCAGGGGGCGGATGATGCGCCGTGTCACCTCGTGCTGCCAACTGTGCCCGGTCGTCCTCTCGATGATCATTCCGGCGAGGGTGTAGTTGGTGTTGGAGTACTCCCACCGGGTGCCGGGTTCGAAGTTCGGCGCGTGCCGCATGGCGATGGCCACGAGCCGGGAGTCCGTCCAGGTGTCGAAGCGCCCTGCCCGGAAGGCCGCGGCATCGGTGAGCGTGGGGAAGTCGGCGGTGTAGTTGAACAGGCCGCTGGTGTGGTTCAGCAACTGCCGGACGGTGATCCTGCTGCCGTCGTTGCCATTGCCGGTTACCACTCCCGGCAACAGGGCCTCGACGGTGTCGTCGAGGAAGAGGCGCCCCTCCCCGACCAGTTGCAGCACGACCGTGGACACGAAGGTCTTGGTGGCACTGGCGATGCGGAACTTGTCGTGGGGGTGTACGGCGCGCCCCGCCCGCTGGTCGGCGACGCCGGCGGTGACGTAACGGGAACCGTGCGGGTCGGTGGACCGGGCGATCACGCCCACGGTGCCCGTCCGCTGTATCGCGTCCGCCTGCTGCCGCAGGGGGTTCCGGGCCGTCTCGGTGGCGTCGGCCGCCGGTGTCATCAGGCCGAGGCCGGCGAGCACGGTGACCAGGGTGGTGGTCACGACGCGGCGGCCGAGTGGGTTTCGGGGTCGGGTCCTGGTCGTTGCTGCCATGGTTGTCCGGCTCCTCGGAATGGGGCGCACAGGGGCGAATCCCCTGTGCCTGCCAACTTAGGAAGAAGCCCGGGGCGGCACGATGGGGCCAGCACGCCGACTGGCGGTACACCCAGCACCACCATGCCCCGGAGCGGTCCGTCAGTGAGGGAAGCTGCGGGGCGGGCGGATCACCGTCGTTTCGCGGAACTCTGCGATGCGGGAGTGCACTTGGCGCATCAGGTAGGTGTCCTCGATGCGGTCGAGGTACAGGCAGCGGGACGCCAGGCCCGGCAACTCGAACGCGAAGTACAGCGCCATCAGCGGGTTGACGAACAGCTCGCTGCCCCGGGTGCGGTCGGTGAACCGGACGTCGCCAAAGGAACCTTGCACGGCTGCCGCGATGGAACCGTTCACGATGCTGGGGTGGTCGGGGGTGTGCTGCTGGGCGTGCGCCACCGCGTCCAGGTACAGCGCGCCCTCACGGGTCGCGCGCGGCAGGGAGAACGCCCCGAGGTAGGCGCCGTCGCGCTCCAGGGCGGCGATGTTCTCCAGTACCTGCACGTGGTTGACGCCGTGGTAGGCGTCCACGCCGAACCCGACCGACACCACGAGCCGATTCGGTACGTCGTCCAACGCAGCGAGCGCGGCCACGCTGGTGAGGTCCTCCTCCGGTGTGCCGAGGCCGGCTTCGTCACCGCGCAGCAGGATGTCCGTGCCGCCGTCGACCAGCACCACGGCGTCGATGGCGTGCCGTTCGATCAGCGCTCGGTAAGCAGCGCGCAGGGGGCGCACACCGGTCTGAGGAAAGGCGTACACGGTGGGCGGGTAGCCGTGCCGGTGCAGCCACTGGGCAAGGGTCCGTTCGGGGAAGTAGCTCTGGTGCGGAGCGGTGTCGGGAGTGACGACGGCCAGATCGTCCGCGGCCCAATTGTCGGCGGGGAGACCGGCGAGTGCGCTGAAGGACAGGTTCGCGAAGTACACGTCCCTACCCTGGTGCAGGAGGCAGAGAGCCAGCGGCAGTCCGGAGTAGATGTCGAAGCCGCCGCCGGCTCCCGCGACCAGGATCCGGTCGGAGTCGGCGAGCCGGGTGAAGAGCGGGTTGGTGTGGAGACACGGCACGGCGACCATTGTCGTCTGTGAGCGCCGGCCCGGGTGGGGCGGGTTCGGCAGGCGGCCGTCACCGCCGTCGGGCACAGCGGCAGCGGGCACACCCGGGCGTCAGAACGGCAGCTTCCCCCGCGGCCGACGTCCCTTCACATTCCCTGGCACGCGGACCGGATCTCTTAGTACTCCAGCCGGACTTCTGTATTTACCCTGGTCAACGGCCTGGCAGCGGGGAGTGTAGCGGGTGCGCTGTGGTCGTGGGACGGTCTTGCCGGGGCCGTCCCACCAACGTGTGCCCGCGCCGCATGTAATGACAGCGCGACGAGCAGTCCGTTGTCGTGATCCACGACGTACCGACGAACGCCTGGGACCTGGAACTCGAAGAACTCTTCCTGCGGATCGGTGGACGCTTCTCCCGTGTGGAACCACGCCGGCGGATGCGGGACTACGTCCGCGGGCTGCTCGGCCCGGTCGGCCGCAAGAACAGCTGGCAGCTCGCCGAGTACGCCGGCCACGCCACCCCACACGGCCTGCAGCACCTGCTCTCCCACAGCCGGTGGGACGCCGACGGCCTGCGCGACGACCTGCAAACCTACGTCGCCGAACAACTCGGCACGCCAGACGGTGTGTTGATTGTCGACGACACCGGATTCGTGAAGAAGGGCACCACCTCTGCCGGAGTGCAGCGCCAATATTCCGGCACAGCCGGCCGCACCGAAAACTGCCAGATCGGGGTGTTTGCCGCCTATGCCACCACCCGCGGCCACGCCCTGGTCGACCGCGAGCTCTACCTGCCCAAGTCCTGGACCGGTGACCGCGAGCGCTGCCGAGCGGCCCGCGTCCCCGACGACCGCACCTTCGCCACCAAGGGCGACCTCGCCCGCGACATGATCGAGCGCGCCCTGGCCTCTCCGCTCCCTTTCACCTGGGTCACCGCCGATTCCGCCTACGGCCAGGACTCCCACTTCCGTCGTTTCCTGGAAGACCGCGGCCTCTTCTACGTCGTGGCCGTTCCCAAGTCCCAGCAGGTGAACGGCCCGCGCATCGACCATCTCATCGAGCAGGCCCCGCTCGAGGCGTGGCAGCGTCTGTCGGCGGGGCAGGGAGCCAAGGGCGAGCGCTCCTACGACTGGGCCGCCGCCCGTCTGCCCGCCGTGGCCGAGCCCGACGGCGGCGAGCCGACCCGGCAGCGATGGATGCTGGCCCGCCGCAGCATCAGCAAACCCGACGAGATCGCCTACTACCTCGCCTGCGCCCCGCTCGAGGCCACCGCCGCCGACCTGGTCCGCGTCGCCGGTTGCCGCTGGAAGATAGAGGAGTGTTTCCAGAGCGCGAAGAACGAGTGCGGCCTGGACCAGTACGAGGTCCGCCGCTACGTGGGCTGGTACCGGCACATCACGCTCGCCATGCTCGCCCACGCGTTCCTCGCGGCGATGGCCGCCCAGGAACGCGAAAAAGGGGTGCCACGGCCGACACGCCCGACCTCGTGGACCTCACACCGGCTGAAATCCGCCGTCTGCTGGCAACTGAACCCCGCCGCTATCCTGCAGGCCGCGACCACGCGGTGAACTGGTCCCGCTGGAGACGCCGCCACCAAGCACGAGCCCGACGCTGTCATTACATGCGGCGCGGGCACCCGTTGGTGGGACGGCCCCGGCAAGACCGTCCCGCGACCACAGCGCACCCGCTACACTCCCCGCTGCCAGGCCGTTGACCAGGGTAAATACAGAAGTCCGGCTGGAGTATTAGTACTCCAGTTACAGTTCGCTATCCCTGCTGGTCAGAGGCAGATTTTCGAGTCTATTCGGCTGTCGTGCCATCGGGTGCCGGAAGTTCGTTACTTCCCTCGTCGCGGCGACGGCAGTGGCAGCGTCGTGCGGTGGCCTGGTGACGGCGGCGCCACCAGGACCAGCTCAGCGCTTGATCGGCTTTCCAGCGGGGTGTCGGTGGGGGACGGTGAACTGCCAGGAGCCGCCGGACTTCTGCCACAGTGAGGGGCGCGAGGGCACCGGAACCGTTTCTGCGGCCCCCCTTGCCACTGTTGCGGTGGCGGACATGGCTGCGAGGAACGCGTGGGCCAGCATGACGAGGGTGATGTGCCGGTACCAACCCGGACAGCGTCGGACCTCGTACTCGTCCAGGCCGCATTCGTTCTTCGCGGCCTGGAAGCACTCCTCGATCGCCCACCGGCTGCCAGCGATCCGGGCGAGCTCGGGGACCTCGGTGCCAACGGGCGCGTAGGCAAGGTAGTAGGCGATCTCGCCGGGGTCGGACAGGCTGCGCCGGGCCAGCACCCAGCGGTGATGGGTCGGCGGGTCCGGGTCGAAGACGATGTTGGCGGGCAGTTTCGCCGCGGCCCAGTCGTAGACGCGCGGCCCCTTCGCGCCGTCGCCGCAGGAGTGACGTTCCCAGGCTTCGTCCGGCGCTTGGGCAATGACGAGGTCGATGCGGCCCAGCGCGGGGACGGACTGGGATTTCGGGACGGCCAGGACGTAGCCGACACCGGCTTCCTCCAGCATCCGCCGCAGCCGCCATTCCTGGCCGTAGGCCGAGTCCGCGGTCACCCAGGCGATGGGCAGTGGTGAGGCCAGGGCCCTTTGGATCATGGTCTTGGCGAGGTCGCCCTTGGTCGCGAACTCGCGGTTGTCGGGTATCTTCGCCGCCCGGCACCGTTCGCGGTCGGAGGTCCAGGCCTTGGGCAGGTAGAGCTCCCGGTCGACCAGGGCCCGTCCGCGCTGGGAGGAGTAGGCGGCGAAGACCCCGATCTGACAGTTCTCGGTGCGGCCGGCAGTCCCCGAGTACTGCCGCTGGACCCCGGCGGAGACCGTGCCCTTCTTCAGGAAACCGGTGTCGTCGACGATCAGTACACCGTCTGGGACTCCGAGCTTCTCGGAGACGTACTCCTGCAGGTCGTCACGTACTTCGTCGGCGTTCCAGCGTGCACGGTTCAGCAGGTTCTGCAGGGCTGCAGGGCTGCAGGGCTGCAGGGCTGCAGGGCTACGGTGGCCCACGTACTCAGCCAGCTGCCAGCTGTTCTTCCGGCCCACCGGGCCGAGCAGTCCATGGACATAGGCCCGCACCTGCCGCCTCAGGTCCACCCGCCCGAACCGGTGACCGATCCGCACGAGTGCCTCTTCCAGTTCCGCCGACCAGACGTCGGGCCGCACATCCTGCATGACAATCACAACAGATGGTCCCGGGGAAGGTTACGAACTTCCGGCACTCGATGGCACGACAGCCGAATAGACTCGAAAAGCCGCCTTTGACCAGCAGGGATAGCGAACTGCAACTGGAGTACTAGTGTCCTGCGCCAGAGATCCGTCGGCAGAAACGGGCGAGGGATTCGAGGATCTCTTCAGCGGTCTTGGTCCAGACGAACGGCCTGGGGTCCTCGTTCCAGTCCTTGACCCACGCGCGGATGTCGGCCTCGAGGGTCTGCACGTTTTTATGGGCGCCGCGGCGGATCATCTGGTCGGCCAGGAAGCCGAACCACCGCTCGACCTGGTTGATCCATGAGGAGCCGGTCGGGGTGAAGTGCATGTGAAAGCGTGGGTGTTTGGCCAGCCATGCCCTGATCGCGGGCGTCTTGTGGGTGCCGTAGTTGTCCACGATCAGGTGGACCTGGAGGTGTGTGGGTACCTCCTTGTCGATCTTGATGAGGAACTTCTTGAACTCCGCCGCCCGGTGCCGGCGGTGCAGGGCGCTGATGACCTCGCCGGTGGCGACGTCGAAGGCGGCGAACAAGGTGGTCAGGCCGTTGCGGACGTAGTCGTGGGTGCGCCGCTCCGGCATGCCCGGCATCAGCGGCAGCACCGGCTGGGACCGGTCCAGGGCCTGGATCTGCGATTCCTCGTCCACCGACAGCACCACCGCACCCTCGGGCGGGTCGAAGTACAGCCCGACGACGTCGTAGACCTTCTCCACGAACAACGGGTCCGTCGACAGCTTGAAGGTGTCTGTCAGATGCGGCTTGAGCTGGAACTTCCGCCAGATGCGGCCGACGGTGGACTTCGACAGCCCGCTGTGCTCCGCCATCGACTTCCGCGACCAGTGGGTGGCGTTCCTCGGGATCTCCTCCAGCGTCGTGACCACCACCGCCTCCACTTGGTCCACGCTGATGGTGGGTGGCCGGCCCGGCCGGGGCTCGTCCACCAGGCCGTCGAGCCGCTCCGCCAGGAACCGGCGCCGCCACTTGCGGACGGTGTCGGCGGCCACCCGCAACTCGCGGGCGACCGCGACGATCGGCGGTACCTCCGGACCCGCGCACGCCAGCACGATCCGCGCGCGCAGGGCCAGCGCCTGGGCCGAGGACGCCCGCCGCATCCACCGCTCCAACACCGCCCGCTCGTCATCGGACAGCAGCAACGGTTCCAGCTTCGGGCCCCGACGAGGAACTGACGCACCAGCAGCAGAAGTCACGCAACTACTAACGATCAACTACTGGCGCAGGACACTAGTGATCAACGCAGGCCCGCTGTTCGGCGCCCGCCGCATCACCTTCCCCAGCTCCGCCCCCGCCGGTTCCGTCGTCCGCGCCGACGTCGGCGGCCGTCTCATCCACGTGCTGCTCACCGACACTGCGGGTGCCGATAAAGCATCCGTGCTGGTCATGTCGCATATCGGTACTCATGGAGGACTCCGCCGAGTCGATCGTGTCGACGGACGTCGAGGCGAGTGATCAGGCCCTGATCATTGATCGGTGCGGGTAGTGCGCGCGGCGGCGCGGCGTGAGCGAGCGTCCGGTGCGGTCGATGCTCGTTGCAGAAGTCCTCGAACTCGCGCAGAGCGTGGAGGATGGGGACTCTGGTTTCAGATCAAGGTGCGGTCCAACAGCTCGCGTCGGCAGGTTGGTAGCCAGCGCCCCAGGAGGGAGTTCGTCCGGGGCATCCGGAGGCCTGGGGTGATCGCCTTCGGGCCGGCGTCGGCCACCAGGGCGTCGAAGGCGGTCGTGCACTTCGCGTCGCGGTCGCGGATCGGGATGCTGGCCTTGCTGCCGGCGTCCTGAAGGTCCATGAGGAGGTTGCGCCCGGGCTGCACGATCCACTGCGCGGTGGCGCCCGGGACCCGGATGCGCCTGGTGGCGTGCGCGAGGACGGCGAAGACGTACAGCCGCGCCCCGGCCGGGGTGCGGACCTCGAAGAGAGCGCGGGCGGGCGGGGCGTCGGCCCGGCTGCGCGGAAAGTCCGCCCGGGTCGTGCTCTGCCGTTCGGGCCCGGGCGGGATGCCGTGCTTCTTAAGGATCTTTCCGACGGGGCAGGCGGCGGCCTTGATGTCCGGCGCCGCGGGCTCACCGTGGATCCGGCGGTATTCCCGCGGGCTGTCCTCCCGGGCCGGGCGCGGCACCGGGGCGCGCATCGGGCGGACGGCCGGCGGGCGCCCGCGGCGCTTCGGCGCGCAGGGCGCGGCATGGCTCCGGGTGAGCAGGTCGCGGTGTTGGCGCGAGATCGTCTCCGGGCGGGCCGGCGGCGGGAGATGGCGCGGCTTCTTCCTCGGCCGGTGGTGGAGCGGACAGGCCGGGATCACCCGGTCGGTGTCGGTGCACGTCGGCTTGCCAGCCTGGCGTGGCAGGACCGGCAGCGGGTGGTGCAGGGCGGGGTCTCGATGTCCTTGTCCCGGTCGCTGATCGGCGGCAGGCGTGGCAGGGCGAGGGCGCGGGTGGCGGCGAGGTGGGCCGGGCGCAGCGGCACGGGAGATCATGATGCCGTCCGCATGGCCCTTGGGCTCAGCCGACCAGGCGGGAACGGTCGGCTGTGATGTGGGGTGGGCCGAGGTGTTCGAGCAATAGCCCTTCCCGGGTGGACCACGGGCAGATCTCGACGTTCTTGGCCCCGCAGGCTTCCATGAGGGCCTGTGCGATCAGGGCTCCGGCCAGGGACTGTTCGGCGCGGTGCCGGGAGATGCCCGGCAGCTTGGCACGGCGGGACGGTCCCGCGTCGGCCAGCAGGGAGACTGACGTGCGCAGCTGGGGTAGCGCCAGCCGCTGTCCGGCTCGCGGTGTCTTGTCCAGGGCGGCGGCGAGCCGGGCGAGCTGTTCGAAGGTCTTGGAACAGGCCAGCACCCGCCCATCCGGTTCGGCCTGCGGCAGACCGGGGACGGCTTCCAGGGACCGATGAAGGTGCTGCCGGATCTCGGCCAGGCGGCGTTGGGATGGCGCGGTGCCGCCGGGAAGCCAGTCCCGGGTGATCCTGCGAGCACCTAGTGGCAGCGAGTGGACGGCGCGGGGCTGGTCTCCGGTGCCGGAGGCGATCTCTACGGTGCCGCCGCCGATGTCCAGGACCAGCAGCTGCCCGGCCGTCGGGCCTGCCCACTGGCGGGCGGCTACGTAGGCCAGCCGCGCCTCCTCAACGCCGGTCAGCACGCGCAGGCGGGTGCCAGTGGTGCGTGCCACCCGCGCGATGATCTCGTCGCGGTTGGGCGCGTCCCGGATGACGGAGGTCGCGAACGCGAACACTTCCGGTCCGCGCAGACGCGGGTCGGCGGCGACGGCCTCGGCCACTGCCCGCTCGACGCTCTTCATGCCGGCCTTGTCCAGCCGCCCCTTGCGGTCGAGGGTCTCGTGCAGTCTCAACCGCACCTTGCGGGAGAACACCGGCTCCAGCACCGTCCCCGGGCGCCGACGCACCACCGTCAGCAAAGCACTATGGCACCCGACATCGAGTACACCGGCCTGCCGCATCCCATCCCCCCCTGGCCCCACGCTCAAGCGGACCGGCTCCTTCTCCGATCTTCCGGCAGCCCAGACGACGACGCGACGGGGATTCCGGCCCACCGCGTGAGCATATCGTCACCACCCGTGCGCCCTCCGCCCCGGCCCGCAGCGGTAGAGCCGTGGACGATCTCACGCCGAATGCGCACGGAGATCCCGGATCCTCGAACCGTACGGTTTCGCCCACCGTGGTCCTTTCCCACGATGGCCCTGTCAGCGCCGGTTGGGCAGCACCGTCACCCCGGACACTCCGGCGAGTTCAGCCTTGGTCTGTTCCAGTTCGAGGGAGAGCTCAGCAATGATCATGCGCATGGTCTTGTTCTTCGCCTGCTTCTGACGGAGCTCGACCGTCAAATCGTCGCCCTCGGAGCTGAGTTGCCGGTTCTCATCGGCGAATTCCTGCATCGCAGTCGGGGTGGAGTCCTGGGCCTTGGCTCGGGCTTGAAACTCCTGGATGAGATCGGTGCGCCGGTACACGACATCCCGCCGCAGCTCACTCTCGGCGATCAACTCCGACGCGGTCAGCTTTCCGGACTGCGAGTGCAGCGGCGTGCCGACCAGGAGCCGGTCGGCGGCAGCCCGGATCGCGGCCCGGTCGGCTTCCTCGTCACGCGGTCGGCGTCCCATCACGACTCCTTCGTCGTTGGGTTGGGATCGGACGGGCTCGCGTGATGAGCCTCGATGACGGCCCGGCTGCTCTCCTCCAGCGCGGCCGCCCGGTCCCGCAGGGGACGCAGGCTCAGCCGGTCGGCTGCCGCATCCTCCCACCACCGCCGGAGGCGCCGCTGCTCGACGACGCTCCTGTCCGTGTAGGCGAGATTGGTGCAGCTCGACCGGCACTCCCCCTCGTTGGGGCCGTCTTCGGCCGGCAGGCCGGCTTCCAGTCGCGCCTTGCGGCAGGCGGCGGTCTCAAGCCGCCACACACAGGTGGTGGCCTCGCCGTGGTGGATGTTCGGATTCACCTGATCGAGCAGCCGCTCGACGCTCCTGCCGGCGGTGCCGACTCGTCCGGCGAACCGGGCGCGCCTGCGTACGCAGTGGCGGTACTCATCGGCGGCGGGCCCGGAGACGTGTTCGCCGGCGTCCAGCAGGCGCGCGGGCGTTGTCACGTTGGTGAGTGCGTGGGTGTCTGACGGTGCGTTGGGGTGTGATGGGACCGGATTCCGGGTCGGTGCTCAGCCCTGGGTGGGCAGGCCGACGTTCTTGGTGATGTGGTCTCAGAGAGTGAACCGGATGGTCATCTCGAGGCGGTGTTCGGCGGCGGTCATCAGGTGTCGGCGGGGCCGGAAATGGGGTGAGATGCCGCTGAATGCGGCCAGGAACCACTGGGCTGCGCCGACGCTGCGGAAGCCCGTCATGGCCCGTTCGCGCCGCCGGGTGGGCTGGTGGCTGTTCTCGGCCTGGTTGTTCAGGCCTTTGTGGGAGCGGTGCTCGACCGAGGGCATCAGCTCCCAGTGGGCGGTGCCGTAGGAGCGGAGCTTGTCGGTGACCATGACCCTGGACACCCGCTGTTGCTTCTTCATGATCTTGGCCAGGAACCGCTTGGCGGCCTTGGCGTCCCGCCTCGACCGGGCCAGGATGTCCAGGACATTGCCGTCCTGGTCGACGGCCCGCCACAGATACTGCCGCACACCGCTGATCTTGATGAACACTTCGTCGAGATGCCACTTGTCGCCGGGCCGGGGCCGGCGGCGGCGCAGTCCGTCGGCGTAGGCCTGGCCGAACAGGGCTATGTGGGCGGTGAGCTGGTCGTGGCGCAACGGACTGCCGTCGATGAGGTCGTCATGGACGATCGCCGCCGCATGAACCAGGTGCATGGGGGCTGCCGCCCGCATCAAGGCGTCGCTGTCAGGCTGGCCGACCGCGCGCCATCCCCAGTAGCAGAACGCCGCCCGCAACCGCTTGCCGTGTGCGGCTGCCGACTGCAGTTGCTCGGCCACCGGATGCAGAGCGTCGTCGATTACGAGAAGCTGCTCGGCCTCCGCTGCCAAGAAGTCGGCCAGCAAGGTGTCGATGCGATCCTTGAAGTCGGCCGGGCCCCAGCGCTCAGACATCACCACCGGATACTGTCCGCCGGGCAAGAGCATGCTGGGCCAGGACCTCCAGGTCAAAGGGGGAACTTCAGCTGTCGCAACTTCCGCAAGTCACGCGCTGCCCAGACTGCGGATATACCCTCCATGGGCGTCGCACCGGCCCGCAAACCTGCTCGCCCTGCCGGGCACACAGGGAGGGCCGCACGACTGCCCGGTGCCGCGACTGCGGCCAAGACCGCGAGCCCACCGCCACCTGGCAGCACATCAAAGCCATCACCGCCCGGTCACGGCGACCGCGACGCCCACGAAGCCGACCTCCCTGCCCCGCCTCGACCAGCTCATGCCTTCGCTCGACACCATCCCGCCCGTCCGAGGCAGACCCCGGCCGGCCCCGCCGCACCGTCCCATCTCACGTCGGGTGAGTGGTGATGCCGGTGATGTGCAGGCGCCCGGTGTCGTGCTCGCCGAACGCCGGCGCGTATGGCCGCCTGCCGAGCACGGTGTCGGGATGGAAGAAGTCGGTCGCGATGATGTCCTCGGCTCGGGCGGTGAGGAACTCGCGCCAGGTCGGGCCGGAGCGGCGCGGTGCCGGCTCTACGCCTGCGGCGTGGAAGATCTTCCAGACCGTCGAGGCGGCGATGCTGTGCCCGAGCCGGCCGGCTCCCCCTGGATGCATCGATGCCCCACCTGGGGTTCCCCTTGGCCACTCGCAGGACGAGCGTCCTGATCGCCGCTCGGGTGGGCGGCCGTCCGGTGTGTCGGCGTGCGGTGCAGTGCCACGCGGCGGCGATGAACCTGCGGTGTCGACGGGGCGAGGTGGCGGGGTGGCCGGGAAGACCTCGCGCCGGCACCGTCGGGGTATCCGCCCGGAGAGGGCGGCGAACCAGAGCCGGTCGGCCGGCTCGTAGCGGATCGAGCCGTCCAGTTGGCGGCGCAGGGCGGCGTTCTCGTGCCGCAGCACAAGCAGCCCGGCGTCCTTGGAGGTGTCGCGGCGCAGCAGCACCGCCGGGATGGACGGCGGCTTTCGGGTCCCCTGGTACACCAGCGAAACGATCACGCAGAGATGGTGCCGTCCGACGCCGCGTTGCCGCCCTCGCCCGCAGCGATGACTTTCCGATCCCCACAGACGGCGTGTTCCAGGAGGCCGCGCAACTGCGCTGGCTGCCAAGGCGGCTGACGACCTGACACAGGGCGGCGCACGCACGGGCTCTTGACCGTCTCGCCGGGAGGGCCTAGCTTCCAGGCGGAAAGCGCTTGCCGTCCTGTTGCGCCGTCGCCTCCCGGCCTGCGCCCCGGCCGACCGAAGGAGTTCCCCATGGCGAGCAGGGCCGACACGTCCGTCGCGTACGACGGCCTGCCCGGCGGGATCGGCGTCTCCCGGCTGCGGGTGTACGACTGGTTGGCCGCCGACGGCCTGCGCGGCGGCACGCCCCATGTCCATCTGAGCTGTTCGGAGGGGTACGCCGTGACCGGCGGCCGGGGCACGGTGCAGACCCTGACGGCATCCGGGTTCGAGCAGACCGAGCTGACACCGGGCGCGCTGGTGTGGTTCACACCGGGCACGATCCACCGGCTGGTCAACGAGGGAGGCCTGACCATCGTCGTGCTGATGCAGAACTGCGGTCTGCCGGAGGCGGGCGACGCGGTGCTGACGCTGCCGCCGCATCTGCTCGCCGACCTCGTCGCCTACCGTGTGGCCGTCACCTTGCCGGAGGCGGGCTCCGAGGAGGAGGTGGAAGCCGCGGCCCGCCACCGCCGTGATCTGGCCCTTGAGGGTTTCGCGGCACTGCGCAAGGCGACCGAGGCCGGGGATCCGGAGCCGCTGGCGGCGTTCCACCGGGCCGCCGCGGCGCTGGTGCGGCCACTGGTCGGCCGGTGGCGCGGACGCTGGCGGGACGGGGCGGTCGCCGCGGCCGCGGCGACCGGCGCACAGCTCGACCGCCTCGAGCGCGGCGACGCGGAGCATCTTGCGCAGGCGAGACTGCGGACCGAACAGCCGACCGCCCGGGGCCGGTTCGGTATGTGCGGCCGCCTCGACGTGTACGACATCGGCTGAGCGACGGCGCCCCGGTCCCGGCCCGGCCGCCTCACTCCCCCGAGGGCGTCAGGAGCTTCCTGGACTCCAGGGGGTCGCGCGCCACGTCCTCCGGCAGCCGCCGCCAGCTGTCGACCTGCTCGTTGAGCCGTGCCAGGTCGACTGTGGTGAGGACGGTGTTGAGCGCGGCCAGTGCACGGGGGCGCCCTGTCCGCCCGCCTCCAGACGGAACGTGGGCATGCCCCATGCGAGCTTCTCGATCGCTCCGGGCAGACCGGGCGCGGTCCTTCGTGCATCGTCGGCAGTGGCCATGGCGCAACCGTACGACCCGCCACCGACAGGGCCCCAACTGCCGTGCCACACTGCGCGCTTCCGACCCATTGACCCCCCGCAACGCCGGAATCTACGCTGTGCGGCGTACCCGGAAAGCGCTTTCTCAGCCTGCGGCAGGACCTACCAGCACCGGGAGCGCCATGACTGATCATCACCCCAGACGGCATGAACGGTCGAGAGCCCTTCGCACCGCGATCTCCCCCGTCTCCGTCATCACCGCACTGCTGGCGCTGCTCCTCGGCCTCGGAGTGACCCTGTCACCCCGTGCCGAAGCAGCGCCCTACCGCGTACTCGTCTTCTCCAAGGTCACCAACTTCACCCACGACTCGATCCCCGCCGGTATCGAGGCCGTCAAGAAGCTCGGCAGCGAGAACGGCTTCGAGGTCGAGGCCACCGACGACGCCTCGGCGTTCACCGACGTGAACCTCGCCCGCTTCCAGGCGATAGTCTTCAACAACACCAACTCCACCCCGGAGAGCGGCGACCTCCTCGACGCCGCACAGCGGGCCGCACTGCAGAAGTACGTCCGGGGCGGTGGCGGATGGGTCGGCCTGCACGCTGCTTCCGCGAGCGAGCGCGACTGGGACTGGTACGAGGGCCTGGTCGGAGCGATCTTCGACAAGCATCCGGCGGTGCAGACCGGCCGGGTGAAGGTGCTCGACCGCTCGCACCCCTCCACCGAGGGCCTTCCCGAGCTCTGGGAGCGCACGGAGGAGTGGTACAACTGGCGCACCAACCCGACCGGCAAGGTGCACACGCTCGCGCAGGTCAAGGTGCGTGACGGGGTCACCGGCCTCGACGAGGGCGACGACCAGCCGTATTCCTGGTGCCAGAACTACGACGGCGGACGCTCCTGGTTCACCGCCGGCGGCCACGCAGATTCCGCCTTCCAGGAGCCGGACTTCCTGAAGCACCTGCTGGGCGGCATCCAGTGGGCGGCGGGCAACAAGCCCGGTGACTGCACGGCCGGCAAGACCGGCGCCTTCCAGCGCACCCCGCTGGCCACCAGCGACCTCGCCGACCCGTTCGAGCTGGCCGTGGCGCCCGACCGCCGGGTCTTCTTCATCGAGCGCACCGGCAAGGTGAAGGTCATCGACCAGTCGACGCTCAAGGTCGCGACCGCGCTGGACTTCGAGTACACGCCCGAGATGACGAGTCAGTCGGACGGCCTGCTGGGACTCGCCCTCGACCCGGACTTCGGCGAGAACAACTGGCTGTACCTGCTGAACTCCGACAAGACCGAGAAACAGCTCAACGTCTCCCGCTTCACCGTCTCCGGCAGCACCATCGACCCTGCGTCCGAGAAGCGGCTGCTCACCATCCCCACCTTCCGCGGCGAGGGCCGGGCCAACTCCCACATGGCGGGCTCGCTCGCCTTCGACAAGGACGGCAGCCTGTATGTCGCCACCGGCGACAACACCGACCCGTTCGCGTCCGACGGCTTCACACCCATCGACGAGGGTGACGGCCGCCGTGCCTGGGACGCCCAGGCCACCTCGGGCAACACCAACGACCTACGGGGCAAGATCCTTCGCATCACACCCCAGGACGACGGCACGTACGCCGTGCCCGAGGGCAACCTCTTCGCGCCCGGCACCGAGAAGACCCGTGCCGAGATCTACGCCATGGGCATGCGCAACCCGTTCCGGATCACCACCGACCCCGTCAGCGGTGCGCTGCTGGTCGGCGACTACGGCCCCGACGCCCGTGCAGCCCGGCCCGACCGCGGGCCGGAGGGCACCGTCGAGTACATGCGGATCACGAAGGCCGGCAACTTCGGCTGGCCGTACTGCGTCGGCAACAACACCCCGTTCAACGACTACGACTTCCAGACGCAGACGTCGGGACCGAAGTTCGACTGCGCGAACCTCGTCAACGAATCGCCGAACAACACAGGTCTGACGAATCTCCCGCCGGCCCAGCCGGCCACGGTCTGGTACGCCTACTCGGCCTCCGCCGAGTTCCCCGAACTCGGCACCGGTGGCGGCGGCCCCATGGGCGGCCCGGTCTACGACCACGACCCCGCCAACACCTACCAGGGCAAGTTCCCGGCGGCGTTCGAGGGCAAGTGGTTCACCTACGAACTGACCCGCAAGTGGTTCAAGACCTTCTCCATCCAGCAGCAGGACCAGACGTTCACCGACCCACGTTTCGAGCCGGTGAAGGCCGGGGACCTGCACTCCATCAACACCGTCTTCGGTGACATGACGTGGAACCAGCCCTTCGACGCCGAGTTCGGACCGGACGGCGCGATGTACGTCATCGACTTCGGGCTCGGCAGCGGCACCGGCCGGGGCGGCAGCAACGAGGGCTCCGGCATCTACCGCATCGACTACGTGGCCGACAACCGGCTGCCCACGGCCCGGGCGACGGCCACCCCCGACAGCGGTTCCGTCCCGCTGACTGTCCAGTTCTCCAGCGAGGGCTCCGGACTGCCCGACGACAAGCCCGTGACATACGCCTGGGACTTCGACGGAAACGGGACGACCGACTCGACCGAGGCGAACCCGACCCATGTGTACAAGGAGAAGGGCCGCTTCACCGCCCGGCTCACCGCCACCGGACCCGGCGACCTGCCGGGCCTCGCCGTCCAGGACATCACCGTCGGCAACACCCGGCCCGAGGTCACCGTCCAGCAGCCGCCGAACGGCGGGATGTTCAGCTTCGGCGACACCATCCCCTTCACCGTGAAGGTCAAGGACAAGGAGGACGGCAAACGGATCGACTGCTCCCGTGTCGTCGTGCAGTCGCAGCTCGGACACGACTCCCATCTCCATCCGCTGGACAACTACACCGGCTGTACGGGCGAGATCGTGACCGACGCCGGTGACAGCCACGGCCCCGGCCAGAACCTCTACTACGGCATCACCGCCCAGTACGAGGACAAGGCCGCACCTGGCGTACCCGCCCTGACCGGGTCGGCCTCGCTGACGCTGCGCACCAACTTCCGTGAGGCGGAGCACATGACATCGACCGGCGGAGCGCACGCCGGCGCGGTCGTGAGCAGCCGCACCGACGCCTCCGGCGGCAGTCGGCTCAGTGAGATCGAGCACGGCGACTGGATCAGCTTCGACCCGGTCAACCTCAAGGGCATCGACTCCGTGACCGTGGGGGCCGGTTCGGACGGCATCGGCGGGACCGTGGAGTTCCGTGCCGGATCGCCGACCGGCAAGCTGCTCGGCAAGGTGACCGTGCCGGCCACCGGCGGCTGGGGCAACGTCGTCTCCCCGACGACCGCACTGGCCGACCTCGGCGGCACGACCAAGCTGTACGCGGTCTTCACCAACCCGAAGTGGACCGCGGACAAGGCCGACCTGTTCGCCGTGGACTGGTTGCACTTCAACGGGCCCGGCGTGGAGAAGCACCAAGGCGCCAAGGTGACCGTCAAGGCCAGGCCGGCTACCGGGAAGGCACCGCTCGCCGTCCAGCTGTCCGGCGGTGTCCGTCTGCCCGACGGCCGTACCGCCGCCTCGTACCACTGGGACTTCGGCGACAACGCCCGGCCCGCAGGCGAGGAGACCGCGAAGGCCGCCCACACCTATGCCCGCCCGGGCACGTACACCGCCCGGCTCACGGTCACCGACGACAAGGGTGACACAACCACCGACTCCGTCCGAATCAACGTCGGCTGATATGAAGGAGATCCGGATGAACGGCACCAGACGCGCATTCCTCGGCGTCGCCGCCGCGGGCGTGGCACTCACCGTGGCCGGTCCCGTCGCCCACGCCGCCGAGGCGAACGGCACGGCCGCACAGCGCCGCCGCCGCATCCCGCGCTCCGGGATCGGCATGCACCTCTACACCATGCGCTCCGCGCTGGCGGCGGACTTCAAGGGGACCCTCGCGCGGCTCGAGGAGATCGGCTACGCGACGGTCGGCGTGAGCGGCCGGCACGGCAACAGCGCGGCCGCGATCCGCTCCATGCTCGACGAGACACATCTGCGGGCGGTCCTGGAGCACGTCGGTTACGACACCGTACGGAGCAGCGGACTGCCGCAGGCCCTCGACGACATCCGGACCCTGGGCGCCCGGTGGATCGTCGTACCCAGCCTGCCGGCGGCGATGCACACACCGACCGGATTCCGGGAGGCGGCCAGGGAGTTCAACAAGGCGGGGCTCGCGGCCCGCAAGGCGGGGCTCGGTCCGCTGCTGTTCCACAACCACGGCGCCGACCACCAGGTGGTCGACGGCGAGAACCTGTACGACATCCTGCTGCGCGAGACGGACCCCCACCTGGTCGGCTTCGAGCTGGACGTCTACTGGGCGGCCAAGGGCGGCGGCAGCGACCCGCAGGACCTGTTCGTGGAGCACCGCCGCCGCTTCCCGGTACTGCACGTCAAGGACATGGCCGCGGACGGCTCGATCGCCGACGTCGGGTCCGGGGTGCTGGACTTCGCGGCGATGTTCGACACGGCGCACAGCGGTGGTGTGAAGCAGTGGCTGGTGGAGCACGACGCACCGGCCGACCCGTTCGCCACCGCACGGAACAGCTACACGTACCTGGCGAACCTGAGGTACTGACCGGCCCGTACGAAGGAGCCCCGCACCATCCCTGGGATGGTGCGGGGCTCCTTCGCTCCCCGGAAAGCTCAGTCCGCCGCGGAGACCGCGCCGAGCAGGCCGCGGATGTGGGTGGTGGCCTCCCGGAACTCGGGCCGTCCCATCGTCTCCGTGTAGTCGCGTTCCGGGGGCAGGCCCACGTCGATGATCTCGGTGATGGTGCCGGGCCTGGGACTCATCACCACCACCCGGTCGGCGAGGTAGCAGGCCTCGGAGATGGAGTGGGTGACCAGGAGCACGGTGGTGCCGGTCTCCCGCCAGATGCGGTGGAGTTCGGTGTTCATCTGCTCGCGGGTGAGCGCGTCGAGCGCGCCGAACGGCTCGTCCATCAGCAGGACGGGCGGCTCGTGCAGCAGGGCGCGGCACAGGGCGACGCGCTGCTGCATACCGCCGGACAGCTCGTGCGGCAGCGCGTCCTCGAAGCCGCTCAGGCCGGTCATCGCGATGAGTTCGTCGGCGCGCCGGCGCCCCAGCTCCGCCGGCATCTTCCGCATCTCCGCCTGCAGCAGGATGTTGCGGCGCGCCGAACGCCACTCCAGCAGGGCCGCGCGCTGGAAGACGTAGCCGATGTCGTGGCGCGCCCCCTGCACCCGCTCGCCGTTCAGCAGCACATCGCCCGCGGACGGCTTCAGAAGCCCGGCGACCAGCTTGAGCAGCGTCGACTTGCCGCATCCGGACGGGCCGACGATCGCGACGAACTGCCCCATGGGCACCTCGAGATCGATGTCGGTCAACGCGGTCACGTCACGGTTCTTGGTGCGGAAACGGACGGCGACGTCCTTGATGCCGACCGCCGCTGTGCTGCCGGGCCCGCTGCTCTGACCGTCCTTCGTCACTTCCGGCTCCCGCACGGTGGTGTTTCTGGGCATCGTCATCCCTTCATCGCGGTGGCGCTGTCCCAGTACTCGGCCACGGCCTTGGGGCTGCTCACCAGTCCGGCCTCGGCGAAGACGTCGATGGTCCGCTGCCAGTCGGCCTCGATGTTGACGCCCGGCGCCTTGCCCTGCGTCGACTCGGTGTGCAGGAGCGTGAGCGTCGTGGCGAACTGCTCGGACAGGACCTCCTTCGGCGGGAGCTGCTCACTCGCGCCCTCCATCGAGGCGACGGCCGGCTCCGGTGCCTTCTCCGCGGCAGCGAAGGATTCGCTGACCGCCTTCGCCATGCGCTGGGCGAGATCCTTCTTGCCGGCGAGGACCTTCTGGCCGGCGATGAGGCCGTTGGAGTAGAAGTTCAGCCCGTTCTCGGAGAAGCGCAGGTACGAGACCGGCTTCTTGGCCTTGTTCTGCATGGTGGGTCCCTGGTCGCTGGCGTAACCGAGCAGTCCGTCGGTCTTGCCGGAGATCACGGCGGCGATCTTGCCGGCCGGGTCCGTGTTCTGAACCTTCACGTCGGACTCGGCGAGGCCGTTCTTCTTCAGGAAGATGGGGAACGTCTTGGAGAGCGCGTCGCCGGCGGTGCCCGCGATGGTCCTGCCCTTGAGGTCGGCGGGGCTGTTGATGCCCTGCGACTCGAAGAACTGCACCGACGCCGGAGTGGTCTGCAGGAAGACGCCGAGGCTCTTGACCTTGACGCCCGCGTCGACACCGGACAGGACGGCGGGCGTGTCGGCCCAGCCGAAGTCGGTCTGTCCGGCACCGGTGGCCTGCACCGTCTTCTGGGAGCCCTGGCCGGCGCGGATCTCGAGGTCGATGCCGTGATTCTCGAAGATCTTCTGCTGCTTGCCGTGGTAGAACGGCGCGTGTTCGCCGTACGGGTACCAGTTGAGCGTCAGCGTCACCTTGTCCAGTTCCTCACCGGAGGAGCTGGACGATGTGTCCGAGCCTTCCTCCCCGCAGGCCGTGGCGACCAGAAGCAGCGGTACGAGGCCGGTCAGAAGCAGTCTGCGCGCAGTCATGGCTGATCCTTCTCGTGAGCTTGGGGCAGGTGGCCGGTCATCAGGTCAGTACGTGGTGGTGACACCGGTCTCGCGGCGGCTGGCGTGCCACGGGAGCAGCAACTTCTCGGCGATCTCGACGAGGACGAAGAGGGCGACGCCGATCAGGGACATCACCAGCAGGCCGGCGAAGAGCATCGGGGTGTCGAGGTTGCCGTTGGCCTGGAGGATCACATAGCCGAGCCCTTCGTTGGCGCCGACGAACTCGCCGACGACCGCGCCCGTCACGGCGAGTGTCACCGCGACCTTGAGGCCGGAGAACAGGTGTGGCAACGAGGCGGGCATGCGGATCTTGACAAAGGTCTGCCAGGGACTCGCGCCCATGGTCGAGGAGAGCTGGAGCATCTCCGGGTCGACCGCCTTGAGTCCCGTCACCATGGAGATGACGACGGGGAAGAAGGCGATCAGCACCGCGATGAGGATCTTCGGTGCGATGCCGAAGCCCAGCCACACGACGAACAGCGGGGCGATGGCGATCTTCGGCACGACCTGGGCGAACAGCAAAATCGGGTAGAGGGTCTTCTCGACGGTGGCCGAGTAGACCATCACCACGGCGGCGAACACCCCGACGACGACGGCGATCAGGAAGCCGAGGAGCGTCTCGTAGGTGGTCACCCACGTGTGCTGCCAGATGTAGTCGGCCTTCCCGGTCAGCACGTCGAGCGTCGCGCCGGGCGAGGGGACGAGGTAGGGCTCGACCAGTTCGGCGGCGGCGATCACCCACCAGACGGCGAAGCACGCGAGCAGCAGGGCGGCGGGGCGCCAGCTCTGCTCGAGCAGCCGCGACGTCCGCTCCCCCGCGCTCGGGCTGTTCCGCCTGTCGACTCCCGCCACCTGCGCGGGTGGTGCTTTGATGGCACTCTGACTCACGGTCAACTCCTGGGTCTCCGGAGCGGGCGGGAAGAGCCGTCCGGACCGGCCGGGTCCATCGTTCTCTCTGCCTCTGTGAGAAAACGCTTTCAGAAAGCGCTTTCTGATACAGTGCAGCCACGCTAATGAGTGCCAGTCCGCACGGTCAATAGGTCGTCCCGAAGTTTCGGGGGGTCAAGTGAGTGAACGGGAAGCACAGGCTCATGTGACGCTGGACGCCGTCGCCCGCAGAGCGGGCGTGTCCCTCGCAACGGCGTCACGAGCCCTGAACGGCACCACCCGGGTCCGTGAGGACCTGCGCAGCCGGGTACGCGCGGCCGCCGACCAACTGGGCTACATCCCCAACGCCCATGCCCAGGCACTCGCCAGCGCGTCGAACAACACCGTGGGCCTGATCTGCCACGACGTGGGCGACCCCTACTTCGCCGCGATCGCCGCCGGCGTGATGCGCGCAGCCGCGGAGAAGGACCTGCTGGTGATGCTGGCCAGCACCTTCCGCGAACCGGCCCGCGAGATCGCATACGTGTCCACACTGCGCGCCCAGCGGGCCCGCGCCATCCTGCTGATCGGCTCCGGTTTCCAGGACCGGGCCTGGGAGCGGGCGCTCACCGCGGAACTCGAGCCGTACGTGCGCGCGGGCGGACGCGTCGCGGTCGTCAGCCGGCACCGCAGCCTGCGGGTCGACGCCGTGCTGCCGGAGAACCGGGGCGGTGCCTCGGCCCTGGCCCGGGCGCTGCTCGACCTGGGGCACCGGGAGTTCGCGGTACTCACCGGACCGCCCTCGCTGACCACGGTCTCCGACCGGCTCGCCGGCTTCCGGGACGAACTGGCGCGGGCCGGTGTCACCCTGGCGCCCGAGCGGATCGTGCGCGGACCCTTCACCCGCGAAGGCGGGTACACGGCGGCACGAGCGCTGCTCGCCCGCGACGAACGGCCCACCTGCGTCTTCGCGGTGACCGACGTGATGGCCGTGGGCGCGCTCGCCGCCCTCCGGGAACGGGGCGTACGTGTGCCGGAGGACATCTCGCTGGCCGGCTTCGACGACATCCCCCTCGTGAGGGAACTCTCACCGCCGCTCACGACGGTCGCCCTCCCGCTCACCGCCATGGGGCAGGAGGTGATGGCACTCGCCCTGCGCGAGCCGCGCGGGCCCCGGTCACGGGTGCTGAGGATGGGCGGTGAGGTCGTCCTGCGCGCCAGCGTCGCTCCCCCACCGCCACGGCCGGCCAGGGCCGACGGGGGCGCGCACTGACACTGCGGGTGCCGAATCATCATCCGGCCCGTTCAGCGGCATGGTCAGTGAGGAAGCCCCATCGTGATGCGTGCAGGTCACCGGCCCTGGCGTGACGAGTCGTCGGGGTGCTCGCGCAGTGCATCGGCCGACAGCGTGAAGGGTGGCTGCGCGCCACGCACAAGAAGATCGCCGACCAGCTGGGCGTGGAGCGGTCGAACGTGACCCGGGCGCTCGGGCGGCTGGAGGGGTGGCACATGCTTCAGCGCGTCGACACCGGCCTGATCTTCGGGAGCCCTGCGAGGTTCCAAAAGTCCCGCATATGCGCTGACCTGGGCATTCGCCAGCTCTCGTGATCTTCTTCAGGCAGCGTTGCCGTACTCGTGGATGAGCCCGCTGAGGACGTCGTGGCGCTGGATCCGCTGCGCGGGAAAGGCGATGACATCCGCTTCGTCGGCTGGGACGCACAGGTCCAGGGCTCGGTGCGGCCAGCTGGGGTTGCAGTGCTCGGCGTATTCGGCGAGGACGTGTCGCAGGTGCTGCTCCTTGCAGATCAGCAGACGATCCGTGCACTCGGCTCGTGCGGTGCGCCAGAACCGGTCCGCCGACTCGTAGCGGACCGGGCCGTCCAGTCGGCGGGGCAGCACGGCGTTCTCGTGCCGCAGCACCAGCACCTCCGCGTCCCTCGCAGTGTCACGGCGCAGTAGACACACCGGGGACGGACAGCAGCCTGCGGGCCACCTTGTACAGCAGCGAGACAATCACCGGGTGATCCTGCCAGCCGCAGCTGATCACGGCTCCGACGTGCAGCGACGACTTCACGAACCCCCACAGGATCAGGTGCGGGGCCATGATCCGCTGGAGCTGGTCGCCGGTCGCGACCGTCAGCTTCTTTCCTGTGTTCTACGCCGCTTCGGCGTTGTCCCGCTCCAGTGCCTCGCGCAGCCAGTCGTCCGCGGAGCCCGGGGTCGGCTCCGGCGGGCCGCCCGGCGGTGTGAGCACGACAGCCGTCAGTTCCCAGTACCGGTCCAGACGCGGCCCAGTCGCGAGCCGCGCGGCCAGCAGGCGGCGGAACTCCGAGTGCCCCTGCTGGCGTACGCGCTCGCGTACGCCGCCACGTAGGCGTCCAGTGCCTCACGGTGTCAGCGGGCGGCGGCGGATCGGGTTCGAGCAACGGCGGGAGCTGCTCGCGCAGCGGCATCCTCTGCAGGGCCTCGGCGGCAGCGCGCTCCTCCTCCTCCTTGCGCCACCGGTCCTCCTCCATGAGCCTGTCCCGCCCCTCCACACACTAAGACAAATCGGGACGATCGAACATACGATGGGCGGAAGCCGGCGTGGTGCCGCAAAGGCGCACCGGGCCGCCTATCCGACCACCCGGGGTGGCAGACACATGGCACAGGCCGTGGAGCCGACGCGGACCGTCATCATGACCGTGGACGACGACCCGGGGGTTTCCCGCGCCGTCGCCCGGGACCTACGGCGGCGCTACGGCGCCTCGTACCGGATCGTGCGCGCGGAGTCCGGCGAGTCCGCGCTGGACGCGCTGCGCGAGCTGAAACTGCGCGGCGACCTCGTCGCCGTCATCCTGGCCGACTACCGCATGCCGCGGATGAACGGCATCGAGTTCCTCGAACAGGCCCTGGACGTGTACCCGGGCGCGCGGCGGGTCCTGCTGACCGCGTACGCGGACACCAACGCGGCGATCGACGCGATCAACGTCGTCGACCTGGACCACTACCTCCTCAAGCCCTGGGACCCGCCCGAGGAGAAGCTCTATCCGGTCCTGGACGACCTGCTGCAGGCCTGGCGACGCAGTGACTACCGGCCGGTGCCCAGCACCAAGGTGGTCGGGCACCGCTGGTCGGCGCGGTCGTCCCAGGTGCGGGAGTTCCTGGCCCGCAACCAGGTGCCCTACCGCTGGTACTCCTCCGACGAGCCCGAGGGCAGGCGGCTGCTGGCCGCCGCCGGGCAGGACGGGCAGCGGCTGCCGCTGGTGGTCACCCCGGACGGCACGCCCCTGCTGGAGCCGGAGGCACCGGAGCTCGCGGCCCGCGTGGGGCTGGCGACGACACCGGCGGCCGACTTCTACGACCTCGTCGTGGTGGGCGGCGGCCCGGCCGGGCTCGGCGCTGCCGTGTACGGGGCCTCGGAAGGGCTGCGGACGGTGCTCGTGGAGCGCTCGGCGACCGGCGGGCAGGCCGGGCAGAGCTCCCGGATCGAGAACTACCTGGGTTTCCCGGACGGCGTCTCCGGCGCCCAGCTGACCGACCGGGCCCGCCGGCAGGCGGCGAGGTTCGGCGCCGAGATCCTCACCACGCGCGAGGTGACGGGCCTGGAGGTGGGCGGCGCGGCCCGGACCGTACGGTTCTCGGACGGCTCGGCGGTCGCCGCACACAGCGTGATCCTGGCGACCGGGGTGTCCTATCGGCAGCTGTCCGCGGCCGGCGCGCGGGACCTGACCGGCTGCGGAGTGTTCTACGGTTCGGCTCTGACCGAGGCGCCGTCCTGCCAGGGCCAGGACGTCTACATCGTGGGCGGCGCCAACTCGGCGGGGCAGGCGGCGATGTACCTGGCACGGGGCGCCAAGTCGGTGACCCTGCTGGTGCGGGGCTCCTCCCTGTCGGCGTCGATGTCGTACTACCTGGTCCAGCAGATCGAGGAGGCCCCCAACATCTCGGTGCGCACGGGCACCGTGGTGGAGGCCGCGCACGGCTCCGGCCACCTGGAGAAGCTGACCCTGCGCGACACGGCGAGCGGGCAGAGCGAGCTGGTCGACACCCAGTGGATGTTCGTGTTCATCGGCGCGGCCCCGCTGACCGACTGGCTGGACGGCATGGTGCTGCGGGACGGGCGCGGGTTCATCCTGGCCGGGCCCGACCTCACGCCCGACGGACGTCCGCCCCCCGGGTGGGAGCTGGACCGGCCGCCGTACCACCTGGAGACCAATGTGCCCGGCGTGTTCGTCGCGGGTGACGCGCGCGCGGAGTCCGCCAAGCGGGTCGCGTCCGCCGTAGGAGAGGGAGCCATGGCCGTGATGCTCGTCCACCGGTATCTGGAGCAGTCATGAGCGGCCGGCTGATGCCGTGCAGCCCGAAGGAGATCGGCTCACTGTTCCTGTTCGAGAAGCTGTCGGGCGAACAGCTGGGCCGGTTGTGCCGCGAGGGGCGGATGGAGCGGTTCGACCCCGGCCCGGTCTACACCGAGGGCGAGCCGGCCGCCTGCTTCTACGTGATGCTGGAGGGCACGGTGGTGCTCTCCCGCCGGGTCGGTGGCGACGACGTGGAGGTCATCCGGTCCTCGCAGCGCGGGGTGTATTCGGGCGCCATGCAGGCGTACCTCGGGGACCGGCTGCGGCAGGTCTACAACAACTCGATGCGTGTCACGGAGCCGACGCGGTTCTTCGTGCTGCCCGCCGAGACGTTCGCGGACATCATGCGCGAGTGGTTCCCGATGGCGGTGCATCTGCTGGAGGGGCTGTTCTTCGGGGCGAAGAGCACCCAGGCGGCCGTAGGGCAGCGGGAGCGGCTGCTGGCGCTCGGGTCGTTGTCCGCCGGGCTCACCCATGAGCTCAATAACCCGGCGGCGGCCGCCGTCCGGGCCACCGCGACGCTGCGGGAGCGGGTGGCCAGGATGCGGCACAAGCTCGCCCTCATCGCCGAAAGCTCTTTCTCCAGGGAGCAGTTGGCGAATCTCATCGACATCCAGCAACGGACCGCCGAGCGGGTCGCCAAAGCACCGGTGCTCACCCCGCTGGAGGCGGCCGACCGCGAGGACGCCCTCACCGACTGGCTGGAGGACCATGGCATCGAGCAGGGCTGGCAGATCGCGCCGACCTTCGTGCAGGCGGGGCTCGACGTGGACTGGCTGGAGCAGGTCGCGGCGGCCGTCGGGCAGGAGATCCTGCCGGGTGCCGTGGGCTGGCTCAACTACACGGTGGAGACCGAGCTGCTCATGGACGAGATCGCGGACTCCACCACCCGGGTCTCCGCTCTGGTGGACGCCGCCAAGCAGTACTCCCAGCTGGACCGCGCCCCCTACCAGGTCGCCGACGTGCACGAACTCCTCGACAGCACACTGCTGATGCTGTCCGGCAAGATCGGGCCGCGGATCAGGATCCTCAAGGAGTACGACCGTACGCTGCCGCGGATCCCCGCCTACCCGGCGGAACTGAACCAGGTGTGGACCAACTTGATCGACAACGCGGTCTGCGCGATGGACGGCTCGGGCGGCGACGGCACGCTGATCGTGCGCACCGCACTCCATGACGACCAGCTTCTCGTCGAGTTCCGGGACACCGGGCCCGGCGTGCCGCCGGAGATCCGCGACCGCATCTTCGACCCGTTCTTCACCACCAAGCCGGTCGGCCGGGGCACCGGTCTGGGGCTGGACATCTCCCGGCGGATCGTCGTCAACAAGCACCACGGCAGCATCGACGTGGAGTCGGTGCCCGGCGACACCCGTTTCCGGGTACTGCTGCCCCTGGCCGCCGTCGAACCCGACGGAACGGCACTCTCCTCCGCCTCGTCCGACGGGCCGCCGCTCACGTCCGAGGACCGTACGACATCCCAGGAGCCGGCATGACCAGCGACACCGGAATCGACCCCCGCGTCCAGCCCAGCGGCCCCGGCTGCGTCGAGTGCGACGCCGCAGGCGGCTGGTGGTTCCATCTGCGGCGCTGCGCGCAGTGCGGCCACATCGGCTGCTGCGACGACTCTCCCGGCAAGCACGCCACCGCCCACCACCGGGCCACTGGGCACCCGGTGATCCGCAGCTACGAGCCGGGCGAGGGCTGGTTCTGGAACTACGACACGAACGAGCTGTACGAAACCGGCCCCGAACTCGCGCCGCCGGTGAGCCACCCGGCGGACCAGCCGGCGCCCGGCCCGGCGGGCCGCGTCCCCACGAACTGGGCGGACGTGCTGCGCTGAGCCGTCCCGAGCTGCCCGCCGTCGCGCATGCGCGGCATATGGCCATGCTCAGGACGTATAGCATCCACCCCACTCAGCGATCGGCGAGTGACCAACTGTGTGTCATCCGCGGAGATCTGACGCCATGGGAGGTGCTTTCCCTTACCCACGACGTAGGAGGCGTAGGCGAGATAGGCGTCGGGGACGGGGTGGCCGGTGACCGAGGAGGTCCAGTGATCGACGGTAGTCGGGCCGGTACAGCCGCCCACCGCGTCGTTCCCATCCGTCGCCTGCCCGTACCAAGAGATGCCCCGGTGTACCCCGCCTCCCCTCCTGCAGATCACCTCGCGCTGAAGCCGCGCCCCTCGGCAATACGGGGATCCGGCCCAGCCAGCACCGGTCGGATCACCGGGCGGACCAGAGGAAGATGCCCACGATGTGGCGCCCTGCCAGGTGGACCCTCGTGATCTTCTCGTAGCGGGTGGCGACGTGGAGTTCCGGGGTCGTCGAAGGCAACGTAGGTGGGGTGAAAACGTTCAGGCGAGCCATGTGCGGCCCGGGCCTCGTTGGAACTGCTTCGGGCACGGATCCTGCTCGTCGTCGGTGGCGTTCTTGTCGCGCAGGGGCCGCAGCACGCCGGGCAGCTCGGGGAGCTGGAAGGAGTACCGCCCGAGCACGTTGATGTGGTGGCGCACGAACGGCCACAGTCGGGCGACATCCTCGTCGCGGACCTCGAATCCGTCCGCGCGGAGTCGCCCACCTCATGGACCTGGGCGAGGACGCACTCACGGTCAACCTGGCCAAGAAGATCCTCCTCGACGACGCCGAGGGCTCCGTCCCCCACGCCCAGGCAGCCTGAACGGCCGAGGGGCTGCCGGAGACGGGGAGCGTGACGGTGGAACAGCTCGGCGCGGGAGCGACTCGCGGACTGAGCTCACCCGAAGGCGCTGCGGACCGGGAGATCCTGGATCGCGTCGTCGGCCAGGCCGAGGTAACCATCCCCGACGCGCAGGATGTCGATTTTCCCGCTGCGCGGCGTGGCCGCCGAAGATGTGTCCGGCTGCGCGGCGGAGTCGAACACCCCAGGCGCCTGCACGGCAGCTGTCACCGGGGCTGAACGTCGGCGTTCGGCAAGACGCATCGGTGGTACCGCGGAGGCAGGCGAAGCTGCGCCCGCGCAGGCCGGCGACGCTTTTGAACCGGGCTCACGATGGACGGCGCCGTGTTGCGGTGCGGTGCGGACGGTGTGACGGTGATCGAAAGGCCTGCCACGCACCCCGGCAGACCGGGCCGGGCCAGGCCGACGGTCACGGGCGAGCAGTCACTCCCCGGCGGGTCTCCGGCACCGACGCGGTGCCGGAGACCCGCTGGGGAGAGGATCGATGAGGTCGGCCTGACGGCGCAGGTGCGGGGCGAAGGCCTCAAAACGCCGGCCGTTCCCAGTTACGCCACCGCGGAACAAAACACCTCAGCGGGAGCCCACGTGACTCACGAAGACGAACCCAACGCCGAGGCCGAAGGCGGCCCGGAAAACGACCGGACTCTCCCCGACGCCGCAGACGCTCCTGTCCACGCCACGGCCGAGGAGTCCGATGCCCCGCCATGGCCCCAGGACGAGGAGAAGAGACCGACCGCACGGATCCTCGTGGTGCAGATGGGCCATTGTTTCCGTACATCGGGTGCCACCGGCACACCAGGGGAACAGGCATTTGTGAAAGCGGTGGCCGATGCCTGTGCCGAGGAACTCGGAAAGCCCGGCCCGCCGGGCCGGGAGCTTTGGCACCTGCGGGTCATCAAAGCCGACGAGCCCTTGGAGAAGTACGCCGGCGACGCGTTCGTCGCCTTCCACTGCGACGGCTCGACCCATCAGAACGCGCGGGGGGCGAGCGTCGGCTACCGCAACGCCGCAGGGCAGTCTCTCGCTCAGGCATGGAAACATGCCTACGAACAGCGCGGCTGGTCGGGCGGGTTTCGGGACGACAATTACACCGAGAACCTGAAGAAGTACTACGGCACCCGAAAAGCCGTCGAGGCCGGTAACCAGCGAGCGTTCATCGCCGAGTGCGGGTTCCTCACCAACCGGGACGACAAGGCTCTGCTGACCGGCCCGGGCGGCGTCAACCGCGTGGTACACGCCCTGTTCGATGCGCTCGGTATCTGAATCCTGGTGAGCCTCAGCTGGACCGAGGGCGGCCGGTACGACACCAGGGGCGCCGGCACACCGAGTTCGGGCCGCGGTGCTGGCGCCGGCCGCCGGGGTGTTCGGCGCTGCCTTCCGTCTCTGCGCTGGTGGTGGCCACGGCCCGGCGGGCCACCACCAGCGACGGCCCGCGTTCTCCGTGACCGGAGCGCAGCCCTTGGTCGGAGCTCGCATTCAAAATCGATGACAGCAAGAGCGCGCGGAGGCCGGTTGCCTCTGGCGGGCGGCGGGTCCCGCATGGGGACCGTGTCGGTTCGAAGGGCGCCGTCACGTTGGCTGAGCGGGTGGGAGGATCTTCTGGTCGGTCATGCACGGACGACACCAGCAACCCCCGACACGGCACGATCAACCCGAAGACCATCCCACACCGTCAGCCAACGTGACAGTGCCCACGCAGGTGCTCTTCGGGGAACGCCTGTGTGGCGGAGGCGGAGGCGGAGACTGCACCGGCCTGCCCGACGGGTCTCAAGGAGCCTTACGTCCTTCGGGCTTCGCCGGCACGCACAGCCATGCGAGGCCCGCGGCGGTGAGGTAGGCGAGCGCGCCGATGGCCATGCTGGTGCGCAGCCCGATGTCGTAGTTGGCGGCTGTGGCGAGCAGGCTGCCGCCGAGCGCTACGCCGGTGGCGCTGCCGATCTGGCGGGTGGTGTTGAACAGTGCGGAGGCGGCCCCCGAGTACGCCGGGGGTGCGGCACCCATCACGGTGGCGGTCGAACCGGTGAGGGCGAAGGAGGTGCCGAACCCCGCGGCCATCATCGGGGCCACCAACAACGGGTAGGCGGGGTCCGCTCCCGCCAAGGCCCAGCCGGCCAGCCCCGTACCGGCCAGGAGCATGCCGAAGACCACCAGTGGACGATCGCCGGTGCGGCGGGCCAGCCGCCCGGACAGGACGGAGGCGAACATGGTCATCGCTACCGCCGGGAAAAGCGCCAGTCCGGTGCCCAGGGCGCTGAAGCCGCGCTGGTGCTGGAATTCCAAGCTGGCGGTGAACACCATGCCGTAGAAGCCGAAGTTGAACAGAAGGCCGATGACGGCTCCGCCGCTTATCGTGCGAGACCGCAGCAGGCTCAGCGGAAGGGCAGGAGACCGGGCCAGCCGCTCGCGCACCGCGAATGCCGCGGCGGCCAGCGCGGCCAGGCCCACCCCGGCGAGGACAACCGGATCGGACCAGCCCCGCCGTCCGGCCTCGTTGAGCGCCGCGGTCAGCAGCGCCACTGCCGCCACGACCGCGCACTGCGCCGGCCAGTCCAGGGACCGTGCGGCGCGCCGGGGCGAGCGGGCCACATGCCGCAGCGTCAGTACCAGGCAGGCCATGCCGGCGGGCAGGTTGATGAGGAATACCCAGCGCCACCCCACCGTGGAAACGAGAAGCCCGCCCAGCAGCGGCCCGGCGGAGGCCGCGATGCCCGCCATCGACCCCCACAGTCCGAAGGCCCGCGAGCGTGCGGCCGGCGCCGGGTAGGCATGCTGGAGCAGGGCCAGGGAACCGGGCACGATCAACGCCGCACCGAGCCCCTCCACCAGTCGGGCCGCAACCAGGAAGGGGGTGCTCGGCGCGAGCGCGCACGCGGCCGAGGACACAGTGAACACCGCCACGCCCGAGCAGAAGACCCGGCGGTTGCCCAGCCGGTCGCCCAGCGCGCCACCGGTCAGCAGGAACCCGGCGAAGACCAGGGTGTACCCATCGGTGATCCACTGGATGCCGGTGAGCGAGGCCGACAGCTCCCGGCCGATCACCGGCACGGCGACGTTGATGACCGTCACATCCAGAATCACCATGAAATACCCGGTGCACACCGCCAGTAGCGGCGCCCAGGACCGTCGCCCGGGCCCTGGGGCCGACGCGGGAGAGGACGTGGACTCACCGCCATCGGCCGACTCCGCGAACGCCACGGCCCCAACTCCCTCTTGCCCGCGAAGACCCCGCACCAAAAGCCACCATAAGGGATGAATTCGCCACACTGATGGAGCCGGGTCGGCTGCGATGGTGTCCGGGATCGCTCAAGCCGGGCGGTGAGTCGACGCCGAGGCGCCCGGTACGTGTCGGCGATGCCCGGGTTCCAGGAGGTGCGAGGCCCTGGACGACGGAGTATGTCGCCGCGCAGGTTGCGGGCGCCCTGCGGCAGGGTTCTGCTCAACGTCCGCATCCTGCCCGCCGCGCACACCGCCCTTGTTGTGGCTGTTCTGTCTGCGGTACTGCTTACGCCGTCTCCTGTGTGGCCAGTCGGCACTGGTGCTGGACATGGGGAGCGGACGGTGGGGATGGATTGTTCCGGACGGCTTGCGGGAGGTCGCGAGGCCGTCGCTGCCGCCGGCGCGGGTGCGTCCGCAAGGCGGTGGGGTCGCGGACATCGATGATGAGGCGGCCTTGCCGCGATCATCTACGTCTTGGTGTCCGGCTGTGCCTGGCGGGCGTTGCCGCCGCGCTTCGGGCATCGAAGTCGACCGGGCATCGCCGGTTTGCCATCCGGTCCCGCTCCGGGGTCTGGGGACGGCTGCATCAGAAGGTTCTCCAGCTTCTGGACGAGCGGGATCCGGTCGACCTCTCCCGTGCGGTTCTCGACTCCGCGCACGTGAGGGCTAAAAAGGGCGTCTTGAGCTCCACCAGCGCGGCCGACCGGCGGTAGTGCCTGCACGACGGGAGCCGGCCTGCGACGCCCGGGCCTACCGGGTCATCGGCCGGGGTCAGTTCTCCGACGGGATGCGGACAGCGATGGCCTTTGCCAGCCGGTCCGCATCCCGCGACATCGACCCACCCTCCTGCGAAGCGGTCACCAGCAGGCACAACACGTCGTAAGCCTCCTCCGACGTCAGCAGCGCCAGGCGCTCCGCCGTCTCCATCGGCGCGGAGAGGATCTCGTCCAGGTCGATGTGCTCGTAGTCGTCCATGACCGGGCAACATACCCGGGTCCGCCACGGTCACGCGGAGCCGGAGAGACGTCAGCCCCGTCCAGCGGGCGCGGGACGGGGCTGATCGGAAGAGATGCGCTGGTGAAGGGCGGTCGCCTACGCGGCGAAAGGCTTTGCAGGGCTTCAGCCGAACGATCGTCCCTGCAGGCAAACAGGTGAGGCCCGGGGACACTGCCCCCTCCACAACCACGCTCATCCCAACACGGACAGCCGCGTCGGCATTCCCGGCCCGCCCGGCACGGGTGCGGCCCGCTCACGACGGCGTCCAGAAGGGGCAGGCGATCACGCCTGGTCCGGCCACGTCCTCACTACGGCGCCGGTCTCTTCGTCGACGAGGGCCGAACCTGTGAACGAATCAGGTCCGACGCGCCTGCTGTCGCTGCGCTCCTTGGAGTGCGTGCAGCTGCGTGACCTGGAGCGCACCCGGTGGTGGATCGCCGACGAGGAGCGCCGGGAAACCGAACGTCGGCGTGGCATCGACGCCCGACCGGACCCGCCGGACCCGCCGGACCGGCTCCTCGAGCACGGGATCGACGGGCACAGTCCGCCCGTCTACGTGACTGGACGGCCGTCACCCCGCCCGGTACACCCACGGCGGCTTCATCGCTCCTACCCACCGCGCAAGCCCCCTTTCGGATGCGTAATACTCTCTACATGAATCCGAGCATTACGCCCACGCCTGGAGCGAACGCCGTACGACAGGCCGTCGCCCGGGACGCCAAGCGGCTCACGCGGCTCGTGCGCAGCTCACGCGCCTACGAGGGCCCGTACGCGGCGATGGTCGCGGGCTACCGCGTCGGTCCCAACTACATCGAGGCCCACCGGGTCTTCGTGGCCGTCGACACCGATGATCCCGCGGGCGGGGTGCTCGGTTTCTATTCGCTGGTCCTCGCGCCGCCGGAGCTGGACCTGCTCTTCGTCGCCGACGGATCGCAGCGCCGCGGCATCGGGCGGCTGCTCGTCGAACACATGAAGTCCGAGGCGCGCGCGGCGGGGCTGGACCGTGTCCGCGTCGTGTCGCATCCTCCGGCCGAGGAGTTCTACCGCAGCGTGGGCGCGCTGCTCACCGGAACCGTCTCCGCGAACCCGCCCGCGGTGGCGTGGGACCGGCCCGAGCTGGAGTTTTTGATCCCGTAACCGCCGACCGGGCCCACTTGCCGTGGGGCGCGCCCGTTTTCGCCGCCAGTCCGCCGGGGCACAACGGGTTTTCGGGGTTCTTCCGGCCTTGTCTCCGCTGCGGGTGGATCCCGGGGGTAACCGCTCGGCATGACTGTTTACGGATTACACGCCTCGCACGAGCAGATCCCGCCCTCGGACCTGCTCGCCGCCGTGGTGCACGCGGAACAAACGGGATTCACCGCCGCCATGTGCTCGGACCACTTCTCGCCGTGGAGCGTCCGTCAAGGGGAGTCCGGATTCGCCTGGTCGTGGCTCGGCTCCGCCCTCCAGGCCACCGGCCATCTGCCGTTCGGCGTGGTGAACGCCCCCGGCCAGCGTTATCACCCGGCGATCATCGCCCAGGCGGTCGCCGGTGTCGCATCCATGTACCCGGGCCGGTTCTGGGTGGCGCTCGGCAGTGGTGAAGCCTCCAACGAGCACATCACGGGGGCGGGTTGGCCCCGCAAGGAGGTCCGAAATGCGCGGCTGCGCGAGTGCGTCGATGTCATCCGTGCCCTGCTGAGCGGGGAGGAGGTCAGCCACGACGGACTCGTCACCGTGGACCGGGCCAGGCTGTGGACGCTGCCGCCCGCCGTACCGCCGCTGATCGGAGCCGCGTGCAGCACGGCCACGGCGGCCTGGTGCGCGCAGTGGGCGGACGGCCTGATCACGGTCAACGCCCCTCGGGAACGGCTGCGTGAGATCGTCGGTGCCTACCGCGAGGCGGGCGGCCGTGGGCCCGCGCACCTTCAGGTGCACCTGAGCTGGGCGCCCGACGAGGACCAGGCCCTCGCACTGGCGCACGACCAGTGGCGCACCAACGTGCACGCTCCCCCGGCCAGCTGGGACCTGGACTCCGCGGAACTGTTCGACATCGTCAGCGAGCACGTGACGCCCGAGCAGGTGGCGGGCACGGTAAACGTCTCGTCCGATCTCGGCCGGCACACCGCCTGGCTCCAGGAGTACGCGGAACTCGGCTTCGACGTCGTGATGCTGCACCACGTGGGCCGTGAACAGAGCGCGTTCATCGACACATTCGGCGCCGAGGTGCTGCCGCGGCTCGACGTCACCCGCCCGCTGCCCGCCACAGCAAAGGAGTACCGATGCGTCTGACCCGCACGTCCGACCTGTGGTGGAAGAACGCGGTGGTGTACTGCCTGGACGTCGAGACGTACCAGGACGGCAACGGCGACGGGATCGGTGACTTCGCGGGCCTCACGCAGCGCATCGATCATCTGGTGTGCCTCGGCGTGACGTGCGTGTGGCTGATGCCCTTCCACCCGACGCGGGAACGCGACGACGGATACGACATCACGGACTTCTACGGTGTCGACCCCCGCCTGGGGACGCTCGGCGACTTCACCGAGTTCGTCCGCACTGCCCGGGACCGTGGCATCCGCGTGATCGCCGATCTCGTCGTCAACCACACCTCCGAGGACCACCCCTGGTTCCAGGACGCCCGCTCCGGCCGGGACTCCGACCATCGCGACTGGTACGTCTGGAAGGACGAGCCCCCTGAGGACGGGCCCAAGGGGGTGGTCTTCCCCAACACGGAGGACAGCCTGTGGGAGTACGACGAGGGCAGCGGCCAGTACTACCTGCACCGCTTCTACAAGCAGCAGCCCGATCTCAACGTCGCCAACCCCGAGGTGCGCGACGAGATAGCCCGCGTCATGGGCTTCTGGACACAGTGGGGACTGTCCGGGTTCCGGGTCGACGCCGTGCCCTTCCTGCTGGAGACGGACGGGCAGGACGATGCCGACGCGCTGCCCGACCCTCACGAGTACCTCGCCGACCTGCGCGCCTTCCTGGGCCGCCGCAACGGCGAGTCGGTACTGCTCGGCGAGGTCAATCTGCCGTACGACGGCCTCTACCGGTTCTTCGGGGACCCCGACTCGGACCGCGGGGACGAGCTGACCATGTGCTTCGACTTCGTCGGGATGCAGCAGATGTACCTGTCGATGGCGCGCGAGGACGCGGACCCGCTCGCTGCCGCGCTGCGGGAGCGGCCCGCGGCTCCACGAGACGCCCACTGGGCCACGTTCGTGCGCAACCACGACGAGCTCACCCTCGACAAGCTGAGCGACGACGAACGCGCCGAGGTCTTCGCCTCCTTCGGCCCCGACAAGGACATGCAGCTGTACAACCGCGGTCTGCGCCGCAGGCTGCCGCCCATGGTCGACGGCGACCGCCGCCGTATCGAACTCGCCTACAGCCTGCTGTTCACCCTGCCGGGCACCCCCGTGCTCTTCTACGGCGAGGAGATCGGCATGGGCGAGAACCTGGCCGCCGAGGGCCGTCAGGCCGTCCGCACGCCCATGCAGTGGACCCCGGAGGAGGGTGCCGGGTTCTCCACCGGCGCGCCCGACACCTTCCCCAACCCTCTGGCGGACGGCGCGTTCGCACCGCAGAAAGTCAACGTGTACGAGCAGAGCCGCGACCCCGACTCCCTGCTGAGCCGCATGCGGCTGTTCGCCGAGCGCTACCGGGAGGCTCCCGAGCTGGCCTGGGGCGAGTACCGGCTGGTCGAGAGCGGGGAGCGCCCCGTCCTTGCCCACGTCAGCCGTACCACCGACGGGACGGTCCTGGCCCTGCACAACTTCGCCGGCCGGCCGGTCACCGCGCGGCTACGGCTGCCCGAGGCGGGGGCCGGCGGGAGGCTGACGGATCTGCTCGACGAGGGGCACGCCGGACTCACCGTTCCCGACGACGGCCTGCTCGCCGTCGAACTGCCCGCTTACGGATACCGGTGGCTGCGCGTCGGCACCCAGGCCGACGACCCCGAAAGGGTCGCCTCCGATTGACACGGCGCCCACCGGAAAGCCTCTTGGGGTGATCGAGGCCCTCCGGCGCCCGCCGGCCCGGCCCCGCCGTCGGCCCGGACGGACCCCGGCCGTGGGAGGCGTACCTGCGCGAGGCCGGCTGGAATGCCGACAGGGTGATCTGCCCGACGGTACCGCTTCACGGCTCCTATTTCGTCACTTCCCGAAACAACGACGCTTTGAGGGGAAGGGTCCCATGGAGCACCACGCCGACCTCATCGTCATCGGCGTCGGCCAGTCAGGCTTCGGTGTCCGTCCTCGACGACGGGCACCATCGCACGGCTCTCACCGTCCATGGCGTGGAGCGGCGCGAGATGTTCATCCGCTTCACCCCGGACGGTGTCGTGTGGCCCGACGGCGCGAACCCGTCGACACGATCCTCTGGGCCACCGGCTACCGCCGCACCTTCCCCTACCTGAACGGCAGCGACACCCTGGACTCCGACGGCCGGTCCCGGCACCACGGCGGCATCACCACCGTCCCCGGGCTCGGGTTCGTCGGCATCGAGTTCCAGCGCAGCTTCTCCTCCCACGCCCTACGCGGCGTCGGACGCGACGCCGCGTACGCCCTGTCCCTGCTCAGCCGCTCACGCTGACCGCAGCGGCGGCGGTCGCTCGGTCCCTCTACTCGTCGCAGCGGGGGCACAGGCTCGACGCAGTACGCGCCAAACGATCTCGCGCGCCTCTCGTCTCCACTACCGTGGATTCATGACGGCGCCGCTGGACGTGCTGGTAGTGGGAGCGGGGCCGACCGGCCTTGCCCTCGCCGCGCAACTGCACTCGTACGGAGCGCGGTTCAGGATCGTCGATCGTTCCCTCGACCGGGTGCGGGAGTCGCGGGCGCTTGCCATCCAGCCCCGCACCCTGGAGGCGTTGGCGGGCTTCGGGGTGACGGACGAGTTGGTGGCCCGGGGCAACCCGGCGATGCGGCTGCGGCTCCACCTGCCCCGCCGCGTGGTGGCGCTGCGCTTGTTCGACATCGGGCTGACCGACACGGCGTACCCGTTCCTGTTGTTCCTCTCGCAGGCCGAGACGGAGCGTGTCCTCTCCGAATATCTGGCCGCGCGGGACGTGACGATCGAGCGCGGCACCGAACTGGTCCGGCTGGAGGCGGCGGACTCGCTCGTCGACTGCCGGCTGCGCCACGACGACGGCTCGCAGGAGGCTGTGGAGGCGCGCTACGTCGTGGGCTGCGACGGCGCCCACAGCACCGTGCGCGGCCAGAGCGGCATCGGATTCGAGGGATACGCCTACCCGCAGACGTTCCTGCTCGCCGATCTGGAGGTCGACGGGCTGGAGCCGGACTCCGTGCATGCGTACATGAGCGGGGCGGGGATGGTGTTCTTCTTCCCGCTCGGCTCGCCGGCCGGCTGGCGCATGCTCGCGATGCGCCCGCCCGACGCCCCGGAGGCCGAGGTGGACCTGCCGTTGTTGCAGGAGATCACCAACCGCTACACCGGCGAGCGGCTGATGCTGCGGGATCCCGTCTGGATGACCGACTTCCGCCTCCACAACCGTGGCGCCGACCGCTACCGCTCCGGCCCCTGCTTCCTCGCGGGCGATGCGGCCCATATCCACAGCCCGGCCGGCGCGCAGGGCATGAACACCGGCATCCAGGACGCGCTCAACCTCGGCTGGAAGCTCGCCCTCACCTGCCGGGGCGTGGCACCCGAGGAACTGCTGGCAACGTATGAGGCCGAGCGGGCACCCGTCGGCCACAGCGTGCTGCGCTTCACCGACCGCGCCTTCAGCATCGCCACCAGCAACAACCCCGTCATCCGCGTCGGCCGTACCCAGGTCGCCCCGCGTCTGGCGCCGCTGGCGCTCCGCGCGGCCGGGATCCGCGGGCGGCTCTTTCGAACCGTCTCCGAACTGGGCATCCACTACCGGCGCAGCCCCGCCTCCACGGCCGGCTCACGACCGCCCAGGGGCGGGCCGAGAGCCGGGGACCGGCTGCCCGACCTGCCCCGTGGACTGCAGGCACGTACGGCGGCACCGGGCTGGCACCTGCTGCTGTCCGGGCCACCGCCCCTCTGGCCGGACGAACGGCTCTCCTCGGCCCTGGAAGGACGAATCGGCCTGCTCTCCGTCCACCGGCTCGGCGGACAGAGCCCGTGGCCGGGCGTCACGCAGGGACTCGTCCGCCCCGACGGCTACCTGGGCTATGTCGCCCGGGGCGCCGACCTGGACGGCCTGCGGACCTACCTGGACCACTGGCTGCCGGTCGGCCGCCGTTGATTCCACCCGCCGCAATACGGCCGGTGGCCTCTCCGACCGTAGATCCTGCACCTGAGTACCGGTTGCACGTCCGGGTGTGGCCTGCTACGAGCGACCGGCGCTCTCCGTGCACACGAGCAGCACCTCGCCCACCTACTGGCGGCCTCCAAAGGGCAGCCGGTGAAGGTCTCCAATGATCTGACCGCGGACGTGTTTCAACGCGCGCTCGATGCCCTGCTGCCCGCAGGCCCGCCAACGCGGCACGCCGTCCTGGCCGGACCGGGACGGCCCTCCCCCGACGCGGGCGTCGACATCCTCCTCGTACCGGTCCATCCCCAGACGGGTCAGACCTGGCCCCCTGTCGGCCCGGCTGCATCCGCATACCCGGTGCCCCTGCCGCTGGGGGTGTGGCTGTGGCTGGTCTCTCCCCAGCCGTACGTGCCGGTTCCCGCGTCGGGCGGCATACCCCAAGACGTCCTCCGCGACGACCCGCTCCCGCCTCGCCCCTATTACCTGTTCCGGGCCGACCGGGGAACGTTCCAGCACACCTTGGTCCGGCTACCAGCCGTTCGCAGCCCATGGATGCGCACGATCCTCGAGAACCTCACACAGGACAGGTCGGCCGGCCTCTTCTAGCCGTCTGGCAATCGGACAGCACCAGACTCTCGTGCCTCCCAAAGTGGTCAACATCTGCTGTCCATTCTCAGGCTCTGGTCCAACTTCTGTGGAACGGTGACGCTCAGTACCGACGGGGGTGTCGGTAGGACGGTTGATAATGCCGGTCATGGCAGGTCGCAGTCCGGTTCTCCGGATCATCACCTCGGCGGCGCGGGAGTCCCTGACGCCGCTCGGCATGGCCCGGCGTGGGCGGTCGCGGCTGTGGATTGATGATCACGGGTGGTGGCTCGGGGTTGTGGAGTTCACCCCGCCACGCACTGCCGGCAGCGGTCTGTACGTCGGTGCGATGTGGCTGTGGCACGACGTGGACCACCTGGCCTTCCACGTGGACGCAGTCCGAGTCAGCCCCGAGCCGTTCCGCACCGAGGACCAGTTCACGCCGCTGGCACTCGAACTCAGCCGACAGGCGGCTGCGAACGTGACCGCGCTGAGGGAGAGGTTCCCAGCTCTGCCAGACGTCGCCCGATACCTGACGTCCAGGCCGGTGCGGCGGGGATTCCTCTGGGACTGCTTCGACGCCGGGATCGCGGCCGCCTTGGTCGAGGATCCGGACACGGCCCGCGATCACTTCGAGCGAGTCCTTCGAGAGGACCCGCTGGCCCCGTGGATGGTCGAAGCCCAGGAGAAGGCACGTGAGCTTCACGCGATCGCGCCAGATCGCGACGCCGTGACTGCCTGGGTCGCCCGGGCCGTCGACTCATGCCGGAGCAAGCTGGGCCTGGCTCCTGTGCCGCTCGCGATCAGCTGAATGGACCCGCTCGTCGAGCTACAGAGCTGCGGTCAGGCCAGCAGGACTCGCTTCCGTAGCAACCCGAAGCCAGCGCGTCCGTACATCTGGCGCTTGATCATTTTGATCCGGTTGACGTGGCCTTCGACGACGCCGGAGCTCCACGGCAGCGTTAGGCCGGCGGTGACGGCGGCGAGATCGCGTTCGAGGCCGTTGACGAAGGTGTGGAGGCTGGGCAGGTCGTCGGCGCGGACCGCCTTGATCCATTGCGGGAGCTGGTCACCCTGGAGCTGGGTGAGCATCTTCCCGAACGCGCGGACGTGCCCGGTGAGGGCATCCAGTTCGGGGCAGTCGGCGAGGACGGATTTGAGCTTCACTCGCTCGCTCTCCGGCAGGGTGTCGGGGTGAGTCAGGATCCAGCCGGTGACCGTGCGCGGGGACGGCGGACGGGCTGCCGGTGCGGTCGGGGTTGTGCGGAACGGCTGGAGGTAGGCGCGGACGGCTCCGTAGCCGCCGGTGTAGCCGTGAGTCTTAATCTCTTCCCAGAGGGTCCAGGCGTTCGTGCAGCCCTCGGCCCATCGCTCGTGCAGGTAGGGCTTGAAGTCATCGAGCTTGGTCCTGCGGTTCTGCCACTGCCCCTGGAACAGGTCTTCCGGCCTCGCGGCGTCGGCCAGGCGTTGAACGGTGCGGTAGGTCATGCCGAGCTGGCGCTGGATCGAGCGTCGGCTGTGGCCGGCGGCCAGCAGCGCGTGGACGGCGGCGTGCTTGGCGCGGGTGCGGTCGGCGAACCGGTGCCCGGTGGGCCATGGCGACCCGCTCTCGGCCGGTGCCGGAGCCTTCTCCGGCACCGACACGGTGAAGGTCGCGCGAAGGCACGAGCGGTGGCGGGAGACGTACCGCTCGGCCGCTTCGCCAAGGTTGCGCCAGAGGTGGAACCGGTCGGCGACCTGGACCGCGGTGGGTGCCCCGATCCTCGCGCCCTCGGCGAAGAACGGGGCACGGTCACGGCAGACGACCTCGATCCCCGGATGCTCCGCCAGCCAGGCCGCCACAGTGCCTGCCTCGCGATCCGGCAGTAGGTCAACCGGCCTGCGGGTCTCGACGTCGACCAGCACGGTCCCGTAGACACGGCCCTTGCGCATCGCGTACTCGTCGACGCCGACCACACGCGGAACTTGCGGCTGGGGTTCCGGGAGGGAGTCGACCAGCCGCAGGACCGTGTTCCGGCTGACCCTCGACCCGAAGACGTCGGCCAGCCGGGCGCCGGCGCGACCGGCCAGGGCGAGGCCGACCTCGGCCAGCACCGACCGCATTCGTTCGGTCCGTTGGCTGTACCGCCGGGTCAGGCCCGCGACCTGCTCGACGAACGTCCGCCGCCCGCAGGAGACGTCTTCGCATGTGAAGCGCCGGACACGGAGCCGCAGCACCACCCGCCGTCCCGCCACAGGGAGGTCAGCTGGAAACCGCAGATAAGAGCCGTGCACCCGCCCGGACCTGCTTCCGCAGCCCGGGCACCGAGCCCCGGCCGTCCGGGATCTGACACCGACTCGGATCACCTCTCCGTCGTCCTGCACCGACACCACCTTGATCCCCGGATCCGCCAGGAAGAGCAGCTCTTCCAGCCGGAGCAGTACATCGCCCACAGCCCAGAACCATCAGCCCGAACGCGGTCAGCACCGGCAGTTTCCAGACGATCTCGCGAGACCTATCAGCAAGACCAACAGTCACAGGGAGTAGGCACATCACAGAAGTTGGACCAGAACCCATTCTCATGAACAAAGCCACATCGCGGAGATCACCGACTTGGACCTGGGCCCACTTCCGGCCGCCGACCGGCTGCCTCCACGAGTGCGCACCGAGAAGCGGTGGACGCAATGGGAGAGGTTCGAGGACATCATCGTGCAGCCACGACTGATGCCTCGGCGCAGGCAGGCCTCACGCGTCGCCCATGTGACCACAGTGACTCAAGTGGCAAAACGGGAAAAGAGGTCAGGTTATAGAGGAAATTCCCTCCGAGAAGGAGCCTTGTATGACTACGCAAGAAATCCCTACCGACCGAGCCCTCTCTGCGGAGGAAGGTAAGGAGCTCAAGAAGCGCATCGCCGGGAGCAGAGCGACCGGACAGTGGCACTGGATGGGGAACTACGGAAGCCCCTACGACGTGGTCGCCGTCGCGAACTCTGCGCCGAAGTGCGAGGCCGGTGAACTCATCACCGGCTTCCATGAGAACGGACTGATCCCACCGTTCATGTATCGCTAGTGCTGTGACCGGGAAGGTTCACCGGGTTGGTGGTGGGAGCGATTGGATGGGCGGTGACGTCCGTGCCGATCGCTGGAGGTGTGGTGGCCGAGCCTGTGCGGGTGCGCAGACTGACCGATCAGGAAGGGCAGAAGCTGCAGCAGATCGTGCGTCGGGGCAGCACGAATTCGGTGCGCTATCGACGCGCGATGATGCTGCTGGCGTCGGCCGGCGGGAACCGTGTCCCGGTGATCGCCCAGCTGGTGCAGGCCGATGAGGACACGGTGCGGGAGGTGATCCACCGGTTCAACGCGATCGGGCTGGCATGTCTGGACCCTCGGTGGGCGGGAGGCCGTCCCCGCCTGCTCAGCTCTGACGATGAGGACTTCGTCGTCCAGACGGCCACCACCCGCCCCACCAAGCTCGGGCAGCCCTTCACCCGCTGGTCACTGCGCAAGCTGGCCGCCTACCTGCGGAGAGTCCACGGCCGGGTCATCCGCATCGGCCGGGAAGCCCTACGCTGCCTGCTGTTGCGTCGCGGCATCACCTTCCAGCGCACCAAGACGTGGAAGGAATCCCCCGACCCCGAGCGCGAAGCCAAGCTCGACCGCATCGAGGAGGTGCTGGCCCGCTTTCCGGACCGGGTCTTCGCCTTCGACGAGTTCGGCCCCTTGGGGATCCGGCCCACCGCCGGCTCGGGCTGGGCGAAGCGGGGCACGCCCGACCGCCTGCCGGCGACCTACCGCCGCACCCACGGCGTCACCTACTTCCACGGCTGCTACTCCGTCGGCGACGACACCCTCTGGGGCGTCAACCGCCGCCGCAAGGGCACCGCCAACAGCCTGGCCGCGCTGAAGTCGATCCGCGCCGCCCGGCCCGACGGCGCCCCGGTCTACATCATCCTGGACAACCTCTCCGCCCACACCGGCGCGGACATCCGCCGCTGGGCGCAGAAGAACAAGGTCGAGCTGTGCTTCACCCCGACCTACGCCTCCTGGGCCAACCCGATCGAGGCGCACTTCGGCCCGCTGCGGCAGTTCACCCTCGCCAACTCCCACCACCCCAACCACGTGGTCCAGACCCGGGCCCTGCACGCCTATCTGTGCTGGCGCAACGCCAACGCCCGCCACCCCGACCTGCTCGCCGCCCAACGCCGCGAACGCGCCCGCATCCGCAGCGAAAAGGGCATCCGCTGGGGCGGACACCCCCTCGCGCCCGCAGCCTGACACCGCCTGGCGGCCAGTGACTCAAAAGCCTCGGAACACGCCATCGTCGTCGACGGCGCCGACGAACTCCTCGAAGTCCATGTTCGCGCCCGAGAGGTTGTTCTCGATGCTCCACAACTCGGCTGCTACAACGCGGATACAACGCCCACGCTCAGCCCGCAGGTCCACCACGAGAAGAGGCCGTGCAGTCGAGGCGACAGCTACAAAGTCCGCCAGGACCAGAAGTGGATGCTGGTACTCCGGGGGGAGCAGGCCGAGGACCTGGTCAGGTGTCGAGCCCTCGTACCTTCGGTCATCGACGAGTGCGACGTTGGCCAAGAAGCCGTCCTTGCTTGGCGAGAACAACGCCTCCCGCAGCGCGTCCCAAGCACCGTCTGCCGAAAAGTCGGTGCGCACAACGAGGGCTTCCAAAGTGCAGGGGAGCTGATTCATGCGCGGACAGTACCGCCACCCCGGTGAACCAATCCGGCCACAGCACTAGCAGCGCGTACGCCACGAGGAGCGCCCCTTCACCGGGCCGCGGCGCCCTCGCGGAGGGGCGAACTCTCGCCCTCAGCCGGAAGCCAGAAAGGCGATGGTGATCGCCTGGATCGTGGCCGTACACGCGGCCGCGCAGCAGCTATTCTTCATCGCCGTTCATCCGTCCAGCGTTCCGGCCGCCACCGACAACGTGGGCTTTCCCACGGCGCCGGTGGCAGGGCTTGCCCGGGTCAGGTGCGGAAGCGGGAGAGCCGGCCGCCGGCCTTCTGATCCGCCCGCTCGGCCAGCTCGGCTTCCTGCTCTTGGCGGAGGCGCTCCTGCTCCCGGCGCTCGCGTTCGTCGGCTTGGACCTGCTGCTCCGCTGCGACGGCCCGGCTCTGGCAGTCGTCGCACAGGTGCGGGTGCGGCTCCCGAGGCTGGCCCCAGCCCCGCGAGCCCATCGCCGCCCCGATCTCGTTCGCAAGGTCGGGGTCACGGGAGCGAACCTCTGTCCGTGGCATGTGGAAGCAAGGTCGAGCCCCTGCCCGCCGACGCGCGAGGCAGAAGCCCAGCCGTGGCGGGCGGCCGGGGGGATACCGCTACGGGGCCATCTCGTAGGCGCCGGACAGTGCCTCGACGCGCTCCCATACGCGGGCGAAGCGGACCTCGTCGACGACCGGGCGGCGGACGGCGCCGAGAGCCCAGTTCTGCTGCCGCTCCGTGGCGGAGTCCTTGCCGTGGAGCTCGACGGCGTAGCCCGAGAAGTCGCGGACGAGGATGGCGAACAGCTCGTCGAGCACGTCCTCGTCGAGACCGGTGAGCCGGGCTTGTTCGAGGATCAACTGACCATGTACCACAAGGGCGAACAACTGGCCGACAGCGAGCAGGAGGTCCAGGTCGCGGCTCTGCCGTTCGTCGGGGGCGGAGGTGGTGACGAAGTCGCACAGGGCGTCGGCCTGCTCGCGGAACCGGGCCACGTTAGGCACCGTGGCGTACGCGTCAAAGGCGGTGCGCCAGTCGTGGAACCGGATGGAGCCAAGCCCCCGGGCCGGGCCCTGTCGGAAGAGGAAGGCGTCGTCGGCCGCGTCGAGGCGGGTGGGCACCTCGGGGTGGTCGACCGGGTCGAGCAGGTGGTTGCGCATGAACTTGAGGATCAGTGCGAGGTTGACGTGCACCGTGCCCTCGAGTTTCGGCAGACCCCGGATCTCGATCGCGGCCTGGGCGAAGTAGTTGTCCTTCTCAAAGCCCTTGGCCGCGATGACGTCCCACATCAGGTCGATGACCTTCTCGCCTTCGGTGGTGACCTTCATCTTGGTCATCGGGTTGAACAGCAGATAGCGGCGGTCGTCCGGGCCGGCGGAGCGGAAGTAGTCGACGGCGCGGTCGCTGAACAGCTTCATGCCGACGAGGCGCACATAGGCGTCGACCAGTTCGCGCCGCACGTGCGGGAAGTCCGTGACGGGGCGGCCGTACAGGATGCGGTTGTGGGCGTGGGTCACGGCCTCGTACATGGCGTGCTCGCAGATACCGATCGAGGCGGTGCACAGGTTGAACTTGCCGACGTTCACGGTATTGAGGGCAGCGTCGAAGGCGGCGCGACCGGTGTGCAGGACGTCTTCGGGCGCCACCGGGTAGTCCGTGAGACGGAACTCGCTGACGTACTTGGAGGAGTCGACGACGTTCTTGACCAGGTGGTACGCCGGGTGGCGGCTGTCAGCCGCGAAGAAGACGTAGCCGTCGGGACCCTCGATGTCTGTCCGGCGGCCGAACACGGAAACGAGCCCGGCGGCGTTGCCGTTGCCGATGTAGTACTTGGAGCCGGTCGCCCGGAAGCCGCCGCTGCCGTCGGATTCCAGCAGCATGTCCGTGGAGTAGATGTCCGCGCCGTGGCTCTTCTCGGAGAGACCGAACGCGAACACCTCGCCCTGGGAGAGGAGTTCGGCCGTCCGGGCGCGGGCGACGGCGTTGTCGCTCTGCCAGACCGGGCCGAGGCCGAGGATGGTGACCTGCCAGGCGTACCAATAGTCGAGGCCGTAGAACCCGAAGATCTCGTTGAGGGCGGCGATACGGGCGGTGTCCCAGCGCTGGTCCGGCCGGTCGCCGTCGGCGGCTGGGGTGAGGAAGGTGGCGAACAGACCCTCCTTGGCGGCGAAGGCCAGGAAGTCCTCCAGCCAGACGCGCGAGCGGTAGTCCTCGATCAGCCTGCGCTTGCCGCGGGTCTCGAACCAGTCCACCGTGGCCCGCAGCAGCCTGCGGGTCTCGGGGTCGAAGTGCGCCGGGTCGTACGTGTGCGGGTTGAACAGCAGCTGGTCGGCCATGAGGTACGCCTTCCGGAGATCGAGTAGGGGTGCATCGCGGGGTGTGGCTCACTGCGACCCGGGGAGCCGGGTCGGGGGGATGGCGGCCCGCGCCGGGGCGGGCACATGGGGTCAGGTGGTGCCGGCCCGTTCGGCGCGGAGCCGGTGGAGGGTGTCGAGGACGTCGTCGAGCCAAGCGATAGTCATGCGCTCGAAGGCGATGCCTCCGCGCAGGACGACGTGCTGGAGTTCCCGGCCGGTGTCCAGCGGCCGGAGGGCTTCGGGCCCGGTGAAGTCCCGTTGCTCTCCGGTGAGGTAGCGCGTGAGCCGGTCACTGTGCGCCTTGCGGTGCCGCTCGACCTCGGAGATCAGTGCCGCCGGGTCGTCGAAGGCGGCGCCCCGGATCTTCACGGCGAGCTCGTGCCGGATGCTCTCCGGTTCGACGGGCTGGTGCAGCCATGCGGAGAGCGCCGCGCGGCCGGGCGCTGCGACGGAGTACTCCTTCTTGTCCGGCCGGCCCTGCTGCGGCACTTCACGGACGTCCAGGAGGCCGTCGCCCTCCATGCGCCCGAGCACGCGGTAGATCTGCTGGTGGGTCGCGGTCCAGAAGTACCCGATCGATCTTTCGAACCGGCGAGCGAGTTCGTAACCCGAGCCCGGCTTCTCCATCAGCGAGACGAGGATCGCGTGTTCGAGCGCCATACCCCGATCCTCATATGCAATTAGTTGCATATACAAGCCACCGCATCCGGATGAGACACGGGTCACCCCCCGTTCCCCGGCAGCGGCGCTTCCATGGCGAACGCGACCTCGGTGGCTGGAACAGCCACCAGCCCACCCGGCGGCGCGAACGGGCCATGAAGTGCTTCCGCGGTGTTGGCGCGGCCCAGCGGTTCCCGTCCGTGTTCAGCGGCATCTCACCCCATTTCCGGCCCCGCCGACACCTGATGACCGCCACCGAACACCGCCTCGAGATGACCATCCGGTTCACCCTCTGGGGCCACATCATCAAGAACATCGGCCTGCCCACCCAGGGCTGAGCACCGGCCACCGGCCACCGGCCCGGAACCCGGCCCCATCACACCCCAACGCACCATCAGACACCCACGCACTCACCAACGTGACAACGCCATCGCGGGTGATCCGATGCGACTGGAGCACGCGCGCGTGGCGGAGCGTCCGGCACCGGGGACGGCCGCGGGGCGGCCGGATACGGGGCAGGGGGTCCGGCCGAGGACGGCGGCGGAGACCGAACCGAGCGGGTGGCGCGGACACGCTTGGCGGCTCGGCTCGCGCGTAGCGACACCTGGCAGCAGACTATGACTCTGGGTGTGCGTTTGACTACACCCTTGAGTGCGAGGGCGGATGTCGAGCCGTATCCACCCGTGACGGCAAGCGGTTGACCCTTCATCTCCGCGTCGCCCCCAAACCAAATGGTGTATTTGCCATGCATGAACTGGGTGCATCAGTGCGGGGTTTCGACTCGGTTGCCGCCCCCGGCCCGGTCCCTTCCGGACCGGTCTACCGAAGGAGACCCCCCACATGTCCGGACGCCTCAACAGCGCCCAGCCGTACGCTCTCGGCCTCTTCCGCACCGTCGTCGGCCTGCTCTTCGCCTGCCACGGCGCCGCCGCACTGTTCGGTGTGCTCGGTGGCGCGGGCGGCAGCGGCGGCACCGCCGAGCCCGGGGCCTGGCCCCACTGGTACGCGGCCGTGATCGAGCTCGTCGGCGGCGGCCTGGTCCTGCTCGGACTGGGCACCCGGGCCGCCGCGTTCATATCGTCGGGCGCCATGGCCTACGCCTACTTCCGCGTGCACCAGCCGGAGGCCCTGTGGCCGCTCCAGAACAGCGGCGAGGGCGCGGCCATGTACTGCTGGGCCATGTTCCTGCTGGTGTTCACCGGCTCCGGCGCCTTCGGCCTGGACCGGCTGTTCACCCGCCGCAACGGCACGCGGCCCGCGGAACAGCGCACGGCCGAACGGACCCCGGTCGCCGCCTGACGTTCCACCGGCCCACCCCGCGGCGTCCTCCCCCGGTCCTCACCCCTCGGGGGAGGACACCGTCGCGCCTGAGCGGGCGCCACGCGAGAGAGGGTGCGACTCTCCTGCTGCCGGGCTGGAAGGCAGCACCGAGAGCCGAGGCGCGGGCACAGGACTGAACCTCCTCTTCCAGGGGGCAGCTGCCTGGGGCGAGCACCTCCGCAAGCCCCGGGAAGCCGCTACTGCCTAGTACAGCGGGCCATCTGGCCGCGCCGGCCTTCGCACCAGCCACCCCGCCCCTCGGCCTCCCCGGCTCAGGCGCTGCTGGAAAGCCGCGTCCTCAAGCAACTCGGCACGTCTCCGGATCTGTGCGCGCACTCATTGACACTCTCGCAAAGTCGTTCCTCCAGAGCCTGCGGCGGGAACTGGTTCAGGGACGACGCCGGGCCTGGAAGGCACAGGCACGGCTGGAGGTCTTCCGCTGGCTGTCGTACTACAACCGGCGCCGCCGCCATTCCGCGCTCGGCGACCTCACCCCGATCGGGTTCTAGCAGCAGATGATCATGTCACGTACGCTACAACTCGGCGCGTAGAACCCGGTGTCCACTCCCGGGAAGCGACCTCGGTGGCGCGGTGTCCCGGTGGCCTGCTCACTCAGCGGGAACGGCATGGCCGAGCGCAGGAGCGCCTGGCACACGGCCCTCGACGGCGCGCAGCGGGAGCCACGGGTGGGCACTTTGCGCCTACAGGGTGAGCGTGATCGCGGCGGCGATGCCGCCCAGGCCGAGGGCGAAAGCTGCCTCTTTCCAGCCTCCCTTGCCCCAGCGGAACGGTCGGTCGGCAGCCAGCCGGCCCGGACCGATGGCAGCGACGGCCAGCGCGACGACAGCGATACAGACGTTGTATTCCACGCCGCCGTCCGTCTCCCACAGGCCGTGGGCGCCGGTGACCGTGACCATCGCATTGATCATGACGCCGATCAGGGCGGCGGCCGCCAGCGGCGTCAGCAGGCCGAGGGCCAGACCGAGGCCGCCGAGCAACTCGGACATCCCTCCGATCACGGCGAAGAGCTCTCCCGGGCGGTAGCCCAGGGCCGCGAACCCCTTGCCGGTCGCCGTCAGGCCCTGGCCTTCGAAGAGTCCGAAGACTTTCTGAGCCCCGTGTGCGGCCAGCAGCAGGCCGAAGGTCAGCCTGATGAGCAGCAGGCCGAAGTCGGCGGCGGTCGTCGTGGGCGCGGTGGTGCGATGCGCCATCGGTTTCGTGGAAGAGGCAGGAGGGTTCAGGATGCTTTTGATCAACATGGCAATGCTCCGGTTGGAACGCCAGAACGGGCGTTTCCCCCAGCTCGACCGGACGTCGAGCACCGGTGATGGATGAGCCCCGTGTGGTGTCGCGGGCGAGCCCCCTCCTCATCCGACCCTTTCGCTGCGGGCAGCGTCGATCTGGGCGGTGGCCCGCGGGAGCAGGCTGCCGGTGTCGCGTCAGTGGTCCTGGAGTAGCTGGTCATCACGATCGGTGTCGTTCGGGCCCAGTCGCACGCAGCATTCGCCGGGTTCGGGGGCCAGGACGGCCTGGACCCCGTTGACCTGCAGGCCGGTGAGGTAGCCGCTGAGGAAGGCCTGGTTCATGCCGCACACCAGGTCGGGGGCTTTCGCGGCCAGCGGTTGGAACGGGCAGTTGCGCAGCCGGAGCTGGGTTGGGCCTTCTCGGACGGGCTCGTAGCCGTACCTGTCCAGCAGCCACTCACAGGCGGTCAGCCCCCGCTCGGGGCCCAGGCGCCCTGGGCGGATTTCCTCCCGCGCGGCTTCGCCCATCTGCCGGCCGCGCTGTTCGGCGGTCCGCACCGCCGCCTGCGCGGCGTTTTCGTCGGCCTCCTCGGTCAGGACGGCGTCCAGGAGAAGGTCCGCCAGGAGTTCGTGGCGTCGGTCGGGGATGCTCACGGTGATCTGGGCGTCGGTGGGCTCGTACACCTTCGGCCGTCTGCCGACCTTGCGTATCCCGCCGGGCGTCTCGTACCGGGCGCTCAGCAGACCGGCGTCGACGAGCTTGTCGAGGTGGAAGGCCGCGAGCTTGCGGGATATACCGACGCTGGCGGCTGCCTCGTCGCGGGTGACGGCGCGGCCCGCACGGCGGATGAAGGTGAACATGCGCCGCCGTGAGTACTCGCTCAGGACGCTGACGGAGTCTATGGCGCTGCCGACCGCGTCGGGCTGCGCTGTCTGATCGGAAGCCACAAGACCACGGTAACTCTCATCTGCGTGAGCACAAGTGTTCATGGGGCCCTCTGTCCTGCGTGTATGGACGCCCTCCCTCAATAAGTCCAATCTTCATTGGTGAAAGTGGAGGAGGTTGCGATGGCTGATGAGGCACAGTTTCAGGCGAAGCGTCCGGTCAGCGCCTCGCTCGCCGGCCCGTATGACCACCCGTTCCACTCGATCCTGGTCACGGTGCCGATCTCGGTGCCTGGGTGACCAGCCCGGGGTTCGACATCGCTTCCCACCTCGTCAGCCCTCCGGGTTTCCTGACCCAGTCCTTCGGCCAGGACCTCGCTGCCGAGGCCACCCGCGCCGGCAACCGGATGCGCGGCCTGCTCACCCAGTTCCACCCCCGCCTGGAACGCGTCCTCGGGCCGCGTCTGGACCACCCCCGCCGTCACCTGGCTGCTGGAGCACTAAGGTTCCCCGGCCTCACTGCGCAAGGCCGGATGCCGCAGGCTCGTCGAATCCGACCTGCGCGTTCACGGCCGTACGGCGGAATCACCATGCGCTGGTCGTCCCGGCCTCCAGGGTCGACCGTGCTGCCCCGGACAGCGGTGGGCACTGGCACGGCCCGCTCGCCGATGTGAGGGTGTGAGGAAAACACCTCACGTCAGATGGGAACCTCAAGTGATCATCAGCATTGTCGGGGCCGGGAACATGGCCCGGGGCATCGGTACACGGGTGTTGTCGGGCGGTCACTCGCTCCGGTTCCATGATCGCAACCCGGGCAAGGCGGAAGAACTGGCCGCTTCCCTGTCCGAGGCGATGAGCGGGGCAGACGTCCAGGCAAGCGACGCGGAAGGCGCGGCAGCCGCGGATGTCGTGGTGCTCGCCCTCCCCTATCCCGCCGGGCGTGAAGTGGCCGCCTCCCTCGGCGCCGCGCTGTCCGGCAAAGTCGTGGTCGACATTTCCAATCCCGTGGATTTCAGCACCTTCGACTCGCTGGTCGTACCGCCCGGCACCTCGGCAGCGGAGGAGATCGCAGCGGCCGTACCGGACGCACGTGTCGTCAAGGCCTTCAACACCACCTTCGCCGGCCCGCTGGCCTCCGGCGAGGTGGCAGGCCGGCCCCTGGACGTGTTCATCGCAGGTGACGACGATGCAGCCAGGGAGACCGTGGCCGCCGTCGTCACCTCGGCCGGCCTGCGCCCCCTCGATGTCGGACCGCTGCGCCGGGCACGGGAACTCGAAGCGTTCCAGTTCCTTCACATGGCCAGCCAGGAGCGGCTCGGCCTCGGCTGGTCCAGCGGCATCGCCCTCCTCCCCTAGGGTCTGTCCGGCGGATCATGGCGTCGTAGGCTCCAGGTCTGCACAGCACCCCGAAGGACCGGGAGCAACTGCGGGCTGTCGCCCCAATGACCAGGGGTGATCAGCAGGGTCAAGGGGCGGCGGCCACTCTCCCCGGCGAGGTGAATCTTGGAGGTCGGGCCGCTCCGCGAACGGCCAAGCCCTTCATCAGGACGGTGCGGCAGGCCCGCAATCTCGCCGTCGAGTCGGGCGTGCGCCTCGAGTCCCTGCGCTTCTTGGTCCGGGACCGGGACGCGAAGTACACCGTGTCCTTCGAAGCGGTCTTCGCAGCCGAGGAAATCAAGGTCGTCAGGACCGCGCCGCGGGCTCCTCGGATGAACGCCCACCGCGAACGGGGCATCAAAACCCTGCCGCGCGAGGCCCTGGACCATCTGCTGATCCGGAACGAGACTCACGTCCGGCACGTCCTCGACGCCTACGCCCGTCACCACTAACCGGTATCGCCCGCACCAGGCTCGAGGACAGTTTCCTCCCCTTACTCAGGAGCATCCGGCACCCGTGACCGGCCTGACCGCTCACCGGATCCGACGCACCCGAGTACTCGGCGGCGTCATCAACGAGTACCGACATGCAGCATGACCAGCAGCGACGAGTTCCCGAACGGCACAGGCGAAAGAGCAGACTCCGGTGCTGAGATCGACTGCCACGGGCAGGTTCCCTCCGAGCCGCATCATGTCGTTGTCCTTGTCGAGGAATCCCCTGGTGTCCCGGACAGCGATCAGGCGGCCGCCATCGACCACGGTGGCGTCCTCGGCGATACGCACCGCGTGAGATGTCGTCCTCGGGCTCTGCTCCGACAGGAATGTCTTGGCCCTGTCAAGAGCCTCGGTCTCGGCGAGCATCGCGGGCGCCCCCGCAGTTCGGTTGATCTTGGCCACCTGGTGACGGCCAGTTCGGCGGAGCCTCGTTCGCCGCGATGTGTTCCAGCGTCGCGCCGAGGGCCGCGACTTGCCCGGCGGGCCCCGGTTCGGCCGGCACCGTGTCGAGGACGTACGGCAGCAGCCCGGCGCCCAAGCCGTGCGGTCGCTTGGTGAGGGCACCGGCCGGGTACAGGATCTGTCTTTCTAACGTTGCACAAACTCTTCAGCTGTGGACCCGTCTCATGGCACTCTGAGCCGAGAACCTCTGGCAGACAACGCTGTCAGGCACTGTCCGTCAGACGCTCGGGCAGCCCTGTCCACTTGTTCTCGCAGAAGGAGTACTCGCATGGCCCTCGATCGTCGGCGGCTTTTTCGCAGCGGCGCTGCGGCCATGGGCGCGGTAGCCCTGAGCAGTGCGGTGCCTCCCGGCGCGACCGCACGCGTGAGTGCACCGGGCAGCCATCCAGGCGAGGCGCCCGCGGCCGGCAAGCGATCGATCGCGTCTCCGTTGTATCCGGCGGTGGGCCCCGGAACAGCCTTCCTGGACCACCAGTCACTGCTGGGAGACCTGCCGGAAGCCGAGTGGTACGAGGCGAACATCCCCTTCGTCGACCTGCCCGACGCCGCGATCCGGGACACCTACTACTACCGGTGGCGCGTGATCAAGCATGCCCTGAAGTACACCGGGCCCCGGGAGGGGTGGATTCTCTCGGAGTTTCTGGGTCCGGTCGGCTACTCCGCGCCGCACGGCGGGATCAATGCCGCTGCCGCTCACCACATCCGCGAGGCGCGCTGGCTGCGCGACCATCGCTACCTGGACGACTACATCGGCTACTGGCTGCGCGGCAGCGGCTCAGGACCCAAACCGGCCACGGACTTCCTCAACAAGAACACCACCGACTGGGCACACCAGTACTCCTTCTGGATCGCGGACGCCGTCGTGGCCCGGGCGTCGACCGACGGCAGATGGGAACATGCCCTGGGTCTGCTTGACGGGCTGGAGCGTCAGTGGAGGCGATGGGCTCCGCAGTTCGACGACGAAGTCGGTCTCTACTGGCAGACACCGGTGTGGGACGCGATGGAGTACACCGCGAGCTCCTACCAGAGCGACGACCCGTACCACGGTGGTGAGGGATTCCGCCCCACTCTCAATGCCTACCAGTACGGCGACGCCAAGGCGATCGCCGCGCTCCTGCGGTACCGCGGCCACAGAGGCGACGAGGCGAAGGCCGACCGCTACGACGAGCGTGCCCGTGCTCTGCAGGTGCATCAGGAGCGCTGGCTGTGGGACGAGGAAGACCAGTTCTACAAGCACGTCATGCGTGACAGGAATCCCGAGCGGCGCAGGATCGCCGACCGCGAGCAGATCGGCTTCCTGCCGTGGTACTTCCACATGGCGCCGGCGGGCAACGCGGCGGCATGGGCCCAACTACGCGATCCCGAGGGGTTTTCTGCGCCTTTCGGTCCCACCACGGTCGAGCGGCGCAGCCCGTGGTTCATGTATCAGGCACTCGAAGGCTGCTGTCGCTGGAACGGTCCGAGTTGGCCGTTCGCCACCAGCCAGACGCTCACCGCCCTGGCCAACCTCCTCATCGACTACCCCGCCCAGTCCCACGTCGACCGCAGCGACTACTACGCCGTGCTCCGCGCCTACGCCCTGACCCATCGCAAAGACGGCAAGCCGTATGTTGCCGAGGCGCACCACCCCGACGAGGACCACTGGATCTACGACGGCCGCGGGCACAGTGAGGACTACAACCACTCCACCTTCAACGACCTGGTCCTGTCCGGGCTGCTCGGGATCCGTTCCCAGCCCGATGCCACCGTTGCCGTTGCGCCACTGGTACCGCTCGAATGGAATCACTTCGCCGTGGAGAACCTCCCTTACCACGGACACAACCTCAGCGTGTTCTTCGACCGCAGCGGCCGGCACTACGGACACGGAGCCGGCCTGAGCGTCTGGCTGAACGGCCGGCAAATACACCGGCAGGCCGACCTGAAGCCGGTGACGCTCACCATAAGCAAGACCGGGCAGCACACCCTGCCCCGCGAGGTCGACGACCTGGCAAACGTAGAACAGAAGGGCTATCCCCTCGCGCGTGCCTCGTACACGTTCCCCCTCGACAGCCCGGCCAAGGCCATCGACGGACAGGACCTCCACCTCGACACACCGTCATCGCGGTGGACCAACTACGACAGCTCCAATGCCAGCGACTGGCTCGCCGTGGACTTCGGCGTACCCACACCCGTATCGGACCTGCGGATCTCCTTCTACGACGACGACGGCGGAGTCCGCACCCCCGACTCCTACGAACTCCAACGCCTCGGCCAGGACGGCAGATGGCATACCCTGCCCGGCCAACACCGCACCCCGCAAACCCCCCGGCCGGGGACCCTCAACCGGATCCTCCTGGAGAGGGCCATCACCACCACCGCCCTCAGACTCACCGCCATACGCACCTCAGGCGGCGCCGTGGGAGTCGCCGCCTGGCAGTCATGGCGCACAGAAGACCCTCGGCTCACCCTCACCATCGAGACACCACCAAACGGCCTCCTCCCCGTGGAGCCGGGCAGAGCCGTAAAGGTCACCACCACCGTCACAGCAACAACCACCACAGTCGTCGGCCCACAACTACTCGTACCCGACGACTGGAAAGCCCTCCCCCAACATACGATCCACCCCACCACCCTCAAGGCGGGAAAGACGTTGCGCACACGCTGGCTGGTGACAGCTCCCACCGGCCTGACCCACCACCTGCCGCAGCCCTTACGCCTGCTGGTCCGGTCCCGGGGCAAGAAGGCAGAGCAATTCGTCACCAGCGTCGTCGCCCGAGCACAAGCCGACTGACGCAACCACCACAGCACTGTCGCCGTACGGCGCAGGCCCCCCGGGCCGACAGGGAGCGGAAGCCTTGCGTACGCAAGGACGATCCTGGCGAAGGTACCGGTCGACGGCCGCTCGGAAGATCAAGGCATCACCAGCGTTCGAGGGGCCCGCAGCCTTCCGACACTGCACGGGTCAGTGACGACCTGACTGATCGTTTCGGAATGAGGTGCAAAGACGCCGCAAGCAGACGATGCTGCAGGCGAGTTGGAGCAGGCCGAGGTGGAGGTCGGCGCGTATCTCGTCGCGGGTCCGCAGTCGTTCGAACTGGTGGAGCCCGGCGAAGGTGCGCTCGGCGGCCCAGCGGGTCTTGCCCGGGCCGGGGCCGTGGGCGGTGCCCTTGCGGACGCGGGAGGCGGAGGAGCCGGGTGGTGTTCGTAGTCGCGGACCAAGCGCCGGTGCAGTATCAGGACCCCGTACGTCTGCTCGACCCTCCACCGGATGGGCTGCGGGACAAACTCTTGTCCACGCGCCTTGTGGTTGGCGGCTTTCGGCCTGACCACCCGAGTCCGGGAGACATACAATGGCAGGTTCATGCCATAGGAGGCCGCCGTGAGTCCCCTACGTTCCGAAAGACCCCTCCGAACCGTCGTCCGGGTCGTCGTCGTACTGGCACTGCTCCTCGGCTGGTCCGCCGCCATCGGATCGGCCGCCCATGCCGGGGAGCCAGCGGGGCAACAGGCAGCCGTCGCGGTGCGCGGGGGCGACACCCTCTACAGCACCGGCACCCGCTGCACCGTGGGCTTCAACGCCCGCTCCGGCTCCGCGCTGTACGCGCTCGTTTCGGGCCGGTGCGCCCAGGGCGCCAGTACTTGGTACGCCGACGCCGCCCTGACCGTCGGCGTCGGCGTCACCGCAGGGGTGAGTTTCCCGGGCAATGACTACGCGAGCGTCAGGTACACCAATACGGCGGTCGCCTACCCGGGCGAGGTCTCACTGGGGACCGACGCCGGCACCCGCGACATCACCAATGCGGCGAATCCCGTCGTCGGCCAATCGATATGCCACGTCGGGCGGACCACCGGATACCGCTGCGGGATCGTCCAAGCCGTGAACGTCACCATCAACTACGGTGGGGGAACCGTATACGGACTCTTCCGGTCCACCATCTGCTCCGAGCCCGGAGACACCGGCGGTCCGGCTTTCTCGGGCGGCACGGCTATCGGCATCATCGTCGGCAGCAGCGGGAACTGCAGCTCGGGAGGCTTCACCTACTACCAACCGGTGGCCGAGTGGCTGTCGGCGTACGGCCTGAGCGTCTACTGAGGCGGCCGGGCCGACCGGGCGCGCGAAGCTCCGGTCGGGCAGGTCTTCGCCCTTGCGACGGCGGTGGGGCATGAGGGGGCCGGTGTCGAGGGAACTGCCGTCGGCGATCGTGAGGGTCTTGCCGACGGCAGCTCTGGCACCGCATTCCTCCCACGCCTTGCAGTCGTGGCGTTTGCCGGGCAGGGGCCGGCCCACGACGACGACCATGCGGGTATCGGCATCGATGACGACCTGATGGTTGGTCGAGCAACTGTGGCGAGCTCAAGTGGTCAACGCACCCCCATGGATGATCATGTCGTGGGGACCAAGGTGCTATCCGCAATGAGCACGGTGTCCTCACGGAACCGTTGGCGGGACCGGAGCGCGAGAAGTGGCCCGAGGTGGTCGATGATGCGGTCCACGGCCGACTTGGAGACTCGAACAGCGGGGCGAGTTGCCGCAGCGTCAAGCTCGTCCGCCGGCAAGCCACAACCAGAAGCACCCGGCCTTCCAACGGCAGGCCCCACGGCCGGCCCTTGCGCACAGCGTCCGCACCCTCACGCCTCAGTGCGGACACCGGCTTGCCGAACAGACGGGGACTCAGCCCGGTGAACGGGGCCATCCGGAACGGTTCCGACGCCGCGATCACACCAGCCACCACAAGATCGTTCCATGGCGCCTGGCACAACATCGAGAATGTTCCCATGAATGAAGACCTGGTGAGGTTCCTCAAGGCACGACTGGATGAGGAGGCCGACTTGGCCCGGCGCTGCGACGGCGACGGATGCGGGGAATGGTCTGCCCACGGACATACGGTCGACTTCTGCCAGGTCGACCTCTCCGGTTTCCACCCCACGATTGCCCTGCATGTGGCTCTGCACGACCCGGCCCGCGTCCTGCGCGAGATCGAGGCCAAGCGACGCATCCTGGCCCGACACGTCCGTGACCCCTCGCCCAGCGACGACTTGCGTGACCTTGCCTCGCCCTACACCGGCCACCCCGACTTCCCCGCACGGGCCTGAGGCGGCGCAGCGCACAAGGAGCCCTTTCCAACCTGCCGCCGGAGGTCGGAAAGGAGTCACCGCCCGTCACGAACTGCTCACGACCACCGACTTGGGGTGTTGAACTCCTACCAGAAGCTTCGAGCCGACCGCGAGCACGACAGACCCCACCCCGCCCACCCTCACTACCAGGACAGACATGTCGCGATTCCACTGAAGCCCATCCGCTGCCATGCCGCCACTCACCCACACCCAAACATGTTGTCGAAAACAGGACAAGCGGGCGAAAGTGAGGTACTAAGGAATGAAGGCCGCGTCATGAGCAAACCCCGCTCTTGCGTAGAGGGCACAGTGAACACGAGGTGACTACCGGTACGCGACCACCTTCCCCTTCGCGCAGCGTCGTCTGCAGCAAACACCCGGTTTCTCCCATCGCCTCGGTAGTGCAGTCAAATTTCCCCGAAGCCTCGCCACCGGAAGGAGATCGTCATGCGTGCACAGAGGATTGCGGTCTCGCTCGTGAGTCCGCTCGTCTTCGCAACCGCCTTCGCGCTCCCACTCACCACGGTCTCGCAAGCCTCCGCCGCCGTTCCCCAGACCCCGACCGCAGTGGCACCGGAGGCCGGCCAGGCTCTGGCGCCCACCTCAATCGCCGACTATCGGCGCGGCGTCCGCGACGGACTCCGCGACGGGCTCCGCGACGGGCGCAGGGACGGTCGCCACTGCGACTACCGCGACAACTACGACGACCGGACCCGTCAGGGCAACCGTGACTACCGAAGCGGCTACCGCGACGGATACAGGTCCGGGTACGACGCTGCGTACCGCCAGGCGTTCAACCGGTACTGCCGCAGCTAGGTCCGCTTCACGGGCCGCGGCAGAGTCATTCCGCCACAGCCTGCCTCGCCGTTGATGCGCAGACGGTAGTCGAGAAGCACCTCGCCGTGCGTTTCCCGCGTACTTGCCGACAGTCCGGGGCCGGAGAGGACCGGCAGCGCCGGCACACCCCCTCCGGAATGCCCCAGTCGTTCGATGAGTCGGGCATTCTCCGCCACCACCTCAACGTCGCACAAGATCAGGACCCGAATCCGATGGGGGTCCTCACCACTTACCGCCGCGCGTTTGCGGCGTCGCTTCTCGATCCGGGCGATCTCGGTCACCGCACCGGGACCCACAGAACGACGAACGGTATCTCGGGAACCCATTCGGTGAATCCGAGCCGAGCAAAGAAACGACACCACGAGTTCCATCTCAGTAACACGAACCTGCTCTGCATACCCGGCATCGAGGCTGTGGCAACCGAGTTCTCAGGCATCGACGACTCCTCGTGTCGCGCCACCGTGATCGAGTCGAGGAGCCCCGCCGGTGGACAAAAGAGGCCAGAGCGTGATGGTTCCGTGAGTACTCAAGGAGCTTGCATGCTGGAGAAGTCTGCCGAGTCCCTGACGACCGTGCCGGATGAATCTGAAGCAACCGAACACAGAACACACAACCCATCGAAAGAAGAAAGCTCGCCGACAGACACGGAAAGGGATCTCGCCGAGATACTCGCCGGCGTCCTGCGCGTCGAGCAGGTGCCGGTCGACAGTAATTTCTTCGATGACCTCGGCGCTAACTCATTGGTGATGGCGCAATTCTGTGCACGCGTCAGGAAGCGGGCGGATCTTCCGTCGGTGTCGATAAAGGATATCTACCGTTACCGGACGATCCGCAGCCTGGCGGTGGCGCTCACCGACGCCGGAACCGGTATCGCCGCCACACCCGCCCCGGTCAGCCCGCCGGACCCAGCATCCTCGGAAGCAGTGAATCCAGTCAATACGCTGCAGTACATCCTCTGCGGAACGCTACAGTTCCTACTTTTCCTAGGATATTCTTTCCTCGCTGCGATTCTCGCCGCACGTGGTTATGCCTGGATATCCGTCGGCTCAAATGTGGCGGATATTTACCTGCGATCAGTCATCTTCGGCGGTGCCGGCTTCGTCGGCATGTGCACTTTCCCGATCGTGGCCAAATGGACCCTTATCGGTCGGTGGAAAGAACGCTCGTTCCCGGTCTGGGGTCTGACTTATCTGCGCTTCTGGACCGTCAAGGTGCTGCTCCATGCCAACCCGATGGTCCTCTTCGTCGGCAATCCCCTGTATGTGCTCTACCTACGGGCGCTCGGCGCACGCATCGGCACGGGTGTCACGATTCTCTCGCGCAGCGTTCCGGTCTGCACCGACCTGCTCACGATCGGCGCCGGCACAGTGATCCGCAAGGAGTCGTTCTTCCTTTGCTACCGGGCGCACGCCGGCCGTATTCAAACGGGCCCGGTCACCCTTGGCCGGAATGTTTTCATCGGCGAGAAGACCGTGCTCGACATTGCCACGTCGATGGGCGACGGAGCGCAACTCGGTCATGCGTCATCACTGCACAGCAACCAGGCGGTCCCCGGCGACCAACGGTGGCACGGATCTCCGGCTCAGCGCACTGAGCTCGACTACGTGCGGATCCCTCCCGCCAGGTGCGGCACTTTGCGGCGGGTCGGCTTCGGCCTCGCCACAGTGGGCCAGCTGTTCTTTCTCTCCGTGCCGTTGGCCGTCGGGGGCCTGTACATGCTGTTGACAGAAGTCCCGTCGCTGAACGACCGGCTGGGACCGGGCGGGACGGGGCTCGTGTCGTCTGAGCTCTATGTCGACGCGCTGATCTTGTCCTGCATTCTGTTCTTCAGCTTCGTCGTCGTGGGCATCGTCGCTCTGTTCACCGTGCCACGCCTGTTGAATTTGTTCGTCAAGCCGGGCAAGGTATATCCACTGTACGGCTTTCATTACTCAATGCACCGGGCGATCGCACGCATCACCAACGTGAAGTTCTTCACCTGGCTCTTCGGCGACAGCTCCTACATCGTCCACTATCTGCGTGGCCTTGGATACGACCTGTCCCAGGTGGAGCAAACCGGGTCCAACTTCGGCACGGAAGTACAGCACGAGACCCCGTATCTGTGCTCCGTCGGCAGCGGTACGATGATCGCTGACGGCCTGTCGATCGTCAATGCCGACTTTTCGAGCACGTCTTTCCGGGTGTCCCGCGCGTCGATCGGGCGGCACAATTTTCTCGGGAACAACATCGTGTATCCGTCTGGAGCGAAGACGGGCGACAACTGTCTCCTCGCAACGAAGGTGATGGTTCCGCTCGATGGCGAGGTACGCGAGGGGGTGGGTCTGCTCGGCTCGCCGTGCTTCGAGATTCCCCGGTCGGTGGAGCGCGACTTGCGGTTCGACCACATGCGGGCCGGGGCAGAGTTGCACCGCAACCTCGCCGCCAAGAACCGCTTCAACATCCGGTCGATGGTCCTCTTCCTGCTCGTACGGTTCTTCTTCTTCTTCGTCATCACGGTACTCGCCCTCGCGGATGTTGAACTGTACGGCTCCTTCGAATATGTGGCGATCGCGGCATTCCTGGTGGCCACCCTGGCATTCACCCCCCTCTATTTCGTGCTGGTGGAGCGTGCCATCGTGGCTTTCCGCGGGCTGCGACCGCAGGTGTGCTCCATCTACGACCCTTATTTCTGGTGGCACGAGCGTCTGTGGAAGGTTCCTGACGAGTACCTCAACATCTTCAACGGCACCCCCTTCAAGAACATGATCTGGCGGCTCCTGGGGGTCCGGCTGGGCAGCAGGATCTTTGACGACGGCTGCTATCTGACGGAGCGGATGCTCACCACCATCGGGAGCGACTGCACCCTCAATGCGGGAAGCAAGGTCCAATGCCACTCTCAGGAGGACGGCACCTTCAAGTCCGACCGCAGCACGATAGGAAACGGATGCACCATCGGTGTCGGCTCCCACGTCCACTACGGAGTGACGATGGGTGACGGCTCAGTACTTGCACCCGACTCCTTCCTCATGAAGGGCGAGGAAGTCCCGCAGAACGCGCGGTGGGGTGGCAACCCAGCCACGGAGATGAGCGATGCCCCCGGTCAGCCGCCGGCACTGGCGCGGCAGGAGTAGCACAGGACCACCTTGGTCAGGCCGGCTCAACCGGCCGGACAGCCCGGTCTGCCGACAGCGACGACCGCAGAGGAACCGGTCTGATCGGCGGCGACGGACAGGGTGGCCACGGCAAGTGGAGAGGGACTGATCGATGGCAACGCGAGTGGCGGACCAGGAATTCTGGCGCGGTGTGCTCGTCACCGGCGGATCCACCACGATCCCTCGGTGGACGCTCCGTCCGATGACGGGCGTTGACGAGCACGAGGCCACGATCTCGGACGACGTCATGAACGCCTTGCGCCGGTTGGCGAAGGATCTCACGATGCCTCTCGACTCCGTGATGTTGGCCGCGCACGCCAAGGTACTCGCCGCGCTGTCGGGCGAGCACGAGGTCACGACCGGCTACGTCGCAGAGGAGGGCGGCCAACCGTTGCCCTGCCGGCTGACGACCGCACCGACATCATGGCGGGCGCTCCTGGTCGACACCCATCGCGTCGCGTCGGAACTGCTGTCGCACAAGGACTTTCCGGTCGACGAACTCAGGCGCGAGTTGAACCTCACCGAACCGTCGGTCGAGACCGTCCTCGATCCGAATCCGGCCTTCGGCCCCTGCGCGACGGGCGTCGCCGACGCTCTCGCCGGAGACACCGTGCTGTGGATGGCATTCTCGGAGCCCAGGGGCCGGCCCACGCTGCGATTGCGGTACCGGACCGACGTACTCGACGCGGACTACGCCGCCAGGATCACCGGGTACCACCTCACCGCGCTCGCGCTCATCGCAGCGGATCCGGATGCCGAGCACGCGCGGCAGAGCCTGCTCTCCGACGAGGAACTCCGGTTCCAGCTCGAAGGACTGTCCGGACCGCGCCGTACCCTGCCGGACGCCCGGATGCACGAACTGTTCGAACAACGGGTGAGGCTGCACCCGAATGCCGTCGCGGCCGTGCACGGCGACCGGGAGTGGACCTACCAGGAGCTCAACAGTCGTGCCAATCAGCTGGCACGAGCCCTGTTGGCGCGAGGGCTGCGACGCGAAGGTGTCGTCGCGGTAGTGACCGAGAGAAACCTGGACTGGATGGCCTCCGTCCTCGCGGTCTTCAAGGCAGGAGGTGTGTACCTGCCCGCTGAGCCGCGCTTCCCGGCCGATCGCATCGCGGCCGTGCTCTCCCGTGCCGAGTGCGGGCTCGTGCTCACCGAACCCGGAAGCACCGAATCGCTCGACCAGGCCCTGGACTCGCTACCAGGAGTCCGGAAGCTCTTCATCGGCACGGTGTACGACGAGGGCGATCGCGACGACGACCTGGGCATCGCCGTCGCACCGGACCAACTCGCCTACATCTACTTCACCTCCGGCTCCACTGGAGAGCCCAAGGGCGCGATGTGCGAGCACGCGGGCATGCTCAACCACCTCTACGCCAAGATCGAGGACCTGGAGCTCGACGTCGGCGAGAGACAGGTGGTCGCCCAGACCGCCCCGCAGTGCTTCGACATTTCGCTGTGGCAACTGTTGTCCGCCCTCCTGGTGGGTGGGCAGACCCTGCTGGTCGAGCAGGAGGTGGTCCTGGACGTCCAGCGGTTCGTCGACAGGATCGCCCGCGGTCGGGCCACCGTGCTCCAGGTCGTGCCGTCGTACCTCGAAGTCGTCCTGACGTACCTGGAGCAGCACCCGCGCGAGCTGCCCGGCCTGCGGTGCGTGTCTGTCACCGGTGAGGCGTTGAAGAAGGAGCTCACGCAGCGCTGGTTCGCGGCCAAGCCCGGCATCAAGCTGGTCAACGCCTACGGCTTGACCGAGACCTGCGACGACACCAACCACGAGGTCCTGGACCGGGTACCGGACCGCGAACGGGTCCCACTCGGTCCCCCCGTCAGCAATGTGCACGTCTATGTCGTCGACGAGCACCTGTCACCGGTGCCACTCGGCGCCCCCGGCGAGATCGTCTTCTCCGGCGTCTGCGTCGGCCGTGGATACGTCAACGACCCCGACCGCACCAAGCAGGCCTTCATGCCCGATCCCCACCGCGAGGGAGCCCGGCTCTACCGCAGTGGCGACCACGGCCGCTGGCTGCCCGAGGGCAAGCTGGAGTTCCTCGGGCGTCGCGACACCCAGGTCAAGATCCGTGGTTTCAGGATCGAGATCGGCGAGATCGAGAACACCCTGCTGCAGGTCCCCGGCGTCCGCGACGGTGCAGTGGTGGTCGTCGAGCGTCCCGACCGGAGCAAGCACCTTGTGGCCTTCTGCTCCGGCCCGACGTCGCTTCCCGTCGAGGACCTGCGGCACCGGCTGGGTGAGTCGCTGCCGGAGTACATGGTGCCGTCGGCCTTCCACTGGCGGGAAAGACTGCCGCTGACCGCCAACGGCAAGACCGACAAGAGGGCACTGGCAGCGCTCGTGGAAGAACCGGACGTCGTCGAAGACGACGAAAAGGACACCCACGTGCCGGGGACGCCGACCGAGCAGCGGCTGGCGGCCGCTTGGGCGGAGGTGCTCGGCATCCCGCAGGATCAGATCGATGGACGGGCCCATTTCTTCGACCGAGGCGGCACATCGCTGTCAGCTGTACAGCTGGTGATCACCCTGGACCGCGCGGTGTCGCTCAAGGACGTGACCCAGCATCCGGTCCTCGCTGATCTGGCCGCGCTGGTCGACGGCAGGTCCGATCGGCGTTCCGGGCTGCTTCAGTCACTGTGCGAACCGGACGGTGCGCCGACCGGTGCCCTGGTGTGCTTCCCCTACGCCGGCGGCAACGCGGTGAACTTCCAGCCGATGGCCAAGGCGCTGCAGGGCAGTGGGATCGCGGTCTACGCCGTTGAGCTGCCCGGTCATGACGTGGCCGCCGAGAGCGAGCTTTTCGCGTCGATGGCAGATGTGGTTGCTCAGGTCGTCGCCGAGATCACCGAATGTGGCCTGCGTGGAGTCCTGTTGTGGGGGCACTCGTCGGGAGCGGCTTTCGCCGTGGAGACGGCCAGGCAGCTGGAAGATCGCAGGGTGGGAGTCCAACGAGTCTTCATCGGGGCGCAGTTGCTCGGCAATGCCGCTGACCGGCGCGACGCCGTCACTGAGCTGACCGGGTTGAGCGACGCCGAGATCGCCGCGAAGCTGAGCGCGGACAGCGGCTACGCCGAGCTCCATGAGCTGGATGCGCAGCGCGCCGAGCACATCGGTGCGGCCTACCGGCACGACTGCGTGTCCGCACACCGCTATTTCGCAGATCTCCTGGACACTCCCCCGGCGGTGAAGTTGTCCGTGCCGGTCACCGTGGTCGTCGCCACCGACGATCCGATCACAGCTGATCACCCTCGACGCCACCGCGACTGGGAGCTCCTTTCGGTCCACGTCGACCTGCAGGAACTCGCCGAGGGCGGCCACTACTTCCTGCGCAGCCGTCCGTCCGAGACAGCGCAGACCGTGCTGCGCACCGCCGAACTACTGCCTGCTTCCTGAGCGGCACACACAGCTGCACACTGAAAGGAAATCAGGATGTCCTCCATATACCCGGCGTCACTGCTCGACGAGGTCGAAATCCGATCCGGCCGACCTCCGATATTGCGGGCCGAGATCACCAGCGACGCGCCGCGCTGGACAGCCGAGCGCCGAGAGGCGCTGCGCGCCGTCGTCGCCGAGCATGGCTGCGTCCTGATCCGCGGCCTCGGGCTGCACGATGTGGCCGGGACCAGTGCCGTCTTCGAGCAGCTGAGCACCAGACTGATGGCCGAGAGGGAGGCCTTCGCACCCCGGCGGACCTATGCCGACGGTGTGTACTCCTCGGCGCAGTGGCCGCCGAGCCAGCCGATGTGCATGCATCATGAACAGAGCTACGCGCTCGAGGTCCCCGGCCTGATGCTGTTCGCCTGCCTCACTGCGCCCCACCAGGGCGGGGCGACCGGAGTGGCCGACGCGGCAACCGTGCTCGAGGAACTGCCCACCGCGTTGACCGAGCGATTCGAGCGGGAGGGTTGGCTGCTCACCCGAAGCTACAACGACGAGATCGGGTCGTCCCTCATCGAGGCGTTCGGCACCGATGAGCGGGACGCTGTCGAGAGGTACTGCCGCGCCAACGCGATCGAGTTCGCATGGCAACCCGACGGGGCCCTGCGCACCAGGCAGCGCCGCAACGCCGTGATACGTCATCCGGTCAACGGGCTGCGCTGCTGGTTCAATCAGGTCGCTTTCCTCAACGAATGGACACTGGCCCCCGAGGTCCGCGAGTACCTCGTCGAGGTCTACGGCGCCGACGGGCTGCCGTTCAACACCCGTTTCGGAAGCGGCGCCCCGATCGGCGAGGACGTGGTGCAACTGCTCAACAAGATCTACGAGGCCAACACCGCACGCGAGCCGTGGCAGCCCGGCGATCTGATGATCGTCGACAACCTCCGCACCGCGCACAGCCGGGAGCCCTTCGAGGGACCGCGCGACGTGCTCGTCGCGATGGCCGACCCGGTGCGACTGTCCGACTGCTCGCCGACTTTCGAGGTGACCGCCCGATGACCAGCGTCCCCACCACCGTGACGGCGTCCGCAACAAGCGAACCGCACGCTGTGCGACCCTTCGCGGTGATCTCCGGTGCCCAGGTCCAGCAGGTGCTGGAAGGGCGCGAGAAGCAGATCGTCGAGTTGACCGAGTCCACCTACCGGCTGCACGGCGCCGGTGACTCGGTGAACCCACCGTCGTACTTCCTGCGCTTCCCCGACCGCCCGACCTCCCGGATCATCGCGCTGCCGGCCTCGATCGGCGGGCACGTAGGGGTGGACGGCGTAAAGTGGATCTCCAGTTTTCCGGAGAACGTCCAAGCCGGCATCCCGAGGGCGTCCGCCGTGCTGATCCTCAACGACCAGGAGACCGGTTACCCGTTCGCCTGTCTGGAGAGTTCCATCATCAGCGCCACCAGGACGGCCGCGTCCGCGGTGTTGGCCGCGGATCGGCTCAGCCGGGACCGGCCACGGCCCACGCGCGTCGGGTTCTTCGGGACGGGCCTGATCGCCCGCTACATCCACATGTTCCTGGCCGGCAACGGCTGGTCGTTCGACGAGACAGGGGTACACGACCTGTCCGCCGACAGCGCGGCAGGGTTCCGCCGCTACCTCGAGCAGTCGGGCGCCACCGGCCGGATCACGGTGCACCACGGCGCCGAGGAGCTGATCCGTGACAGCGACCTGGTGGTCTTCGCCACCGTCGCCAGTGAGCCGCACGTCAGCGACCCTACGTGGTTCTCGCACAATCCTGTGGTTCTGCACGTGTCCCTGCGCGACCTCGCGCCGGAGATCGTTCTCGCCTCGACCAACATCGTGGATGACGTCGAGCACTGTCTGAAGGCTGACACCTCGCCGCATCTGGCCGAGCAACTCGCGGGCAACCGGGACTTCCTGCAGGGCACGTTGGACGACGTGCTGGCCGGGCGGGTGAAAGTGCCGGCGGACCGACCGGTGGTGTTTTCACCCTTCGGCCTCGGGGTGCTCGACCTCGCGGTCGGCAAGTACGTCTACGACGAAACGGTCCGCTCAGGAAAACTGCACGTCGTCGACGACTTCTTCCACGAACTGCGCCGCTACGGATAACCGTCCGAGAGCGCCCTGCTGCAGATGAGGAGGAAGCCGTCGTGCCCGTCATATCCGTTCCCTACGCCTTCAACGAGTCCCAGCTCTATGTCGACCTCGAGCCCATCTTCGGGCACTCCCTGTTCCTGAAGTGCGAGGGATTCAACTTCGCCGGCTCGATCAAGTTGAAGGCCGCGACCGAGATGGTGGAGACCGCCGAGCGAGACGGAGGCCTCAAGCCGGATTCGATCCTGGTCGAGTCCTCGTCCGGCAACCTCGGCGTAGCGCTGAGCATGATCGCGGCAAGCAAGGGCTACCGGTTCCTGTGCGTGACGGACTCCCGCTGCAACCTGTCGACCAGACTCCTGATGGAGGCACTGGGCAGCCGGGTGCACACCATCGCCAACTCGGACGCCAAAAGCGGCTTCCTGGGCGCACGGATCGACTACATCCGTGCGCTGTGCGATTCCGATGACCGGTACGTGTGGCTCAGTCAGTACACCAATCCGAACAACTGGAAGGCGCACTACCGCAAGACGGCGCCGGAAATCGTCCAGCGCTTCCCGCACCTGGACGTACTGTTCGTCGGCGCCGGCACCACCGGAACTCTGATGGGCTGCGCACGCTACTTCCGCCAATGGCCCCGGCCGGTACGGATCGTCGCGGTGGACAGCGTCGGTTCGGTGACCTTCGGTGGTACGCCGGGCCGCCGCATGGTACCCGGGCTCGGCATGAGCATGCCTCCGCCGCTCCTCGACGAGTCCTACGTGGACGAGGTGATACGCGTCGAGGAGACGGACACCATCCGCACGTGCCATCGCCTGGCCAAACGCGGATTCCTCTTCGGCGGCTCCACCGGCACGGTCGTCAGCGGCGCGATGCGTTGGCTGCACGACCATGACACGCGTGAACTCACCGCGGTGGCCATCGCCCCGGATCTCGGCGAACGCTACCTCGACACCGTTTACCAATCCAATTGGCTGCACGATCTTTACGGCGAGGACCTGCTCGACTCCGATGAAACGGCTGACGGTCCTTGGGCAGCCGGCCCCATGCCCACATTCCAAGGAAGCCTCCCCCCGGACCCGCCCGCAAACCGGCAACGGCGGCGGTAACGAACACCGTCAGCACCAAGACCGAGAAGCGTTGGATGTTCTGCCCGCCCAGAGGCACGGCAACCGCACGGTTCCATGTCACCTGGCCGAGCGGCGCGGGACGGTAAATCGTTCGGTGCAACTCCCGATCACGGAGGATGCGTCGACGGCCAGTGAGAACGTGGTCGATCAGCTGCTCGACGGGCTGGCGGGCCGGGAGCCTGCAGCAGCCCGCCCTGGAGGGCGAGATCACCGATCACCTCGGCTATGACAAGCACGGTCCGGCAGGCAAGGACGGTGACAACTCCCGCAACGGCAAACGCTCCAAGACCGCACTGACGGACGTGGGGCCGGTGGAGACGGCCGTGCCCCGCGACCAGGAGGGCTCCTTCGAACCGGAGATCGTCAAGAAGCGGCAGAAGCGCCTGACCGGTGTCGGCGAGATGGTCACCTCGCCGGCAGCGAAGGGCCTGACCACCGGAGAGGTCTGGGGCCTGTTGCGAAAGTGGCTGTTGGGGCCGGCGGCCGGATCGTGGATCTCCTCGCGGCGCTCGGTGCCGCTCGCGCCCCGGGTCAGGGGTGTGACCGGTGTCGTGTTCGTGCTGGGACCGGTGCGCATGTCCTCCGCCCACAGCGCCATTGCGCGGCGGCGGCGTTCGGTGCGGCCACCGGCATCCGGCAGCCGGATGCCGGTGGCGAGGTTCTCCAGCGCCGCGCAGCAGAGTCCACGGGCTGAAGGGGTCGATCTCCCCGGCCGCGGTCAGGCGGCGGAAGGCATACGGGTGGGCCGGGCCGGCACCCTAGGAGTTGCGGATCAGGCGGGAGGCGGGCCGGCGCTTCAGCGGTGCGTCGTCGGTAGCCAGGCTGTTCGATGCCTTCGGGGCGGGCAGGGGCCGGTAGGCACCGTTTTCGCGCGGCTGCTCCACCCACTCGAACAAAGGGGATCAGATGAGCGCCGGCGAAGCCGTGCGTGCTCATGGCCGGTGAGCGTAAGCGGTTCAAAGACCCATACGGGTGAACGTCACATGCGTGACTCCGCCGGGCGAGGAGGTGGCCTCGGCCTCGTAGTCCTTTTCGAGGCCCTCCAGTCCGTCCCATAGGCGTACGCCTCGGCCGAGCAGGATCGGGACCACCACGATGTGCATGTGGTCGATGAGCCCGGCGGCAAGGAAGTCGCGGATCACGGTGGGTCCTCCGCCGATGCGTACGTCCTGGCCGTCCGCGGCCTCGCGGGCCGTCTCGAGCGCCTTGGCGGGCGAAGCGTCGAGGAAGTGGAATGTCGTGCCGCCCTCCATCTCGATCGACGGGCGCGGGTGATGGGTGAGGATGAAGGTCGGTGTGTGGAAGGGCGGGTTGGGCCCCCACCACCCCTTCCACTCCGGGTCCTCGTGCCATCCGGGGTGGCCGAACTTTCCGGCGCCCATGATCTCGGCGCCGATCCCGGGCGTGAACTGCCGCGCGAAGGCGTCGTCGAGGCCGCCGGTCCCGCCGGGCCGGCCGATCGTCTTGTGCCACCACCGGGTGGCGAACATCCACTCGTGCAGCCTTTCGCCGGCGTGGCCGAACGGCGCGTCACGGCTCTGCCCCTCACCGGTGCCGAAGCCGTCGAGCGAGACGGAGAAGTTGTGGACGCGGGCGAGTGACATGGCTGGCGACTCCTAGGAACCCACAAGGCGGGCGATGGCGTCACGGGCTTCCTTCGGGAGCCCGTCGAAGGTGCCGTCGGCCGCCCAGCGAGCGAAGCGCCCGTGGACCGTCTGCCCCGGCCCGAACCTCTTCGACGGATTCTGCCCCAGAGCACACCGGTCCGGAACTTGAACACGATGTCCTCCGGCATTTGGCAGCGTTCACGCCACCTGCCGCGGGCCCGGCCCACCGGCAACGGCGGCAACGGCGGCAACGGCGGCAACGGCTCAATCACCGCCCATACGGCATCGGATATCCCAGACACACTCCTCACGACCAGTCCAACGTTCGGATGATCGGAAAGAGGCGGCCTAGCGGTTGACGCTTCTCATCCCTGCCTCGTCATACCGCTCACCCTGTGCCTCGGGGAGCTCCGCGTCGATACGGGCCAAGTCGTCCTCGGTCAGCGCGATGCCGACCGCGGCAGCGTTCTGTTCCAGGTAGGTGCGGCGCTTGGTGCCCGGGATCGGTACCAGGTCCTCACCCCGGGCCAGCACCCAGGCGATGGCCAGCTGGGCCGGGGTCACGTCCTTCTCGGCGGCGATCTCCTTCACCTTTTCCGCCAGCCGCAGGTTCGCCTCCAGGTTGGCGTCCTGGAAGCGCGGGTTCTCACGGCGCCAGTCGTTCGCGTCCAGCTCGTCCGGCGAGGTGAACCGCCCGGCGAGGAAACCGCGGCCGAGCGGCGAGTACGGCACAAAGCCGATGCCCAGCTCCCGGCAGGCGGGCAACACCTCGGCCTCCACGTCCCGTGACCACAGCGAGTACTCGCTCTGCACCGCGGTGATCGGGTGCACGGCGTTGGCACGCCGGATGGTCTCCGCGCTCGCCTCGCTCAGGCCGATGTATCGCACCTTGCCCTCGGCGACCAGCTCGCCCAGCGCACCGACCGTCTCCTCGATGGGTACGTTCGGGTCGACCCGGTGCTGGTAGTACAGGTCGATGTGGTCGGTTCCCAGACGCTTCAGGGAACCGTGGACCGAACTCCGGACGTGCTCGGCAGAGCCGTCCTGCGGGCCGACCGTGCTGATGTCGCCGGGTACGGCTTTGTCCATCCGGTAGTTGAACTTCGTCGCGATCACGTACTCGTCGCGATGTCCCCGGACCGCCTCGCCGACGAGCGACTCGTTGGTGAGCGGCCCGTACATCTGCGCGGTGTCGAGAAAGTTCACCCCGAGGCCGAGGGCACGCCGAATGGTCGCGATCCCCTCCTCCTGATCGGCGGATCCGTAGAAGGCGGACATGCCCATGCACCCCAGGCCGATGGCCGATACCTGGAGGTCCCGCAGACTGCGCTTCTGCATGCCGTGTCCCAGCCTTTCCCTGCACACTCGTTCATCGTTCGGGCGGCACGAAGCCCTTCATCCATCTAGCGACACATTCCCCCGCTCGGCATCCCGTGAGAGGCACGAGGCGACACGGGCTTCGTGCGCCGCGGTGTCTGCGACGCTCCGACTGGAGCGCACTCCAACGCAAGTCGACCGTTCAGGCGGACCGGCAACTCGAACAGGTCGTTCCGCAAGACCACCGGCTGGTTGCGCAGCTCCGACGCGGGCACCCCCACTTTCAGGCCTGGAAAAGGTTCGTACAGCGCCGACACCGCGACCCCGGCCTTCAGACGCACCGGATGCCCGCCACTAGAGGATCGCAGCCTGACCCTCGGTGTGCAGGTTTTCGGTGTCGAAGTCGGCCGTGTCGTCGAACGGTCGGTGCAGCAGAGCTACGTCGGCCCGGCCGTCGCGCAGCACCCGTGCTTGCTCGCCCTGCGCGCACAACACGACGTCCACGGCGATGGCACCGGACTCGGCTGCGTAGGCGTCGAGGAGTTTCGCCAGCAGTTCACCAGAGGCTCCCGCTTACGCGGCGAGGACCACGGCGGGGCGGCCGGTCGCGGCAGGGGCTGCCCGGCGGGTGCGCCGCTCGGCGGCCTCGACGGCGTCCAGCGCCACCCGCACCTCCCGCAGCGGTACCGCCCCGGCCTCGGTCAGGGTGACGCCCCGGCTGCCGCGCTCCAGCCGGGGCGGACTCCTTCTCACCACTGCGGCCTGAATCGTCCCGGTGATGCGGTCACAGCGGCAGACAGCCGGGCCGTCGATCACTTGACATGTGCGGCGATGGTCCGTGCGCACTCCATCGCTTCCGCATGCGTGGTGTCCACCTCCAGGTCATAGGTCACGCCCTGGTGGGCCACTTCCGCCTGGGATGCGGCCATTCCGATGGTCCGATCGCCTCGTGCGACCTCACGGCCCGTGGCTACCGCAGCGTCACACCTGACACCGACCCACAGCACCCGCAGTTCGCCCAAGGCTTTCTGCCATCGCTGCTGCGAGTCCGCTCCGCCGAGGAAGACCTCGTCGACGATGACCCGGGCGCCGGCACGGGCCATCGCGGCGACCCCCTCGATCCATGCCGCTTCCAGCGTTCGGAACTCCGGACCGATGGTCACCGCTCCGTCCGGAGCGAACTCGATCCCGCCATCCGACGCCTGCATGGACGCCGGCATCGCCTCGACCAGCGTGTCTGTCCCCAGGGCCAGCCACGGATCCGGCAGTACTGCCTGCAGGCACCGAATGATCCCGGACTTCCCCGAGCTGGAACCGCCGTTGAGAACGATCACCTGAGTCATCACCGCGCCACAGTAGAGGCACCAGGGCAAGGCTCGAAACGAATTTTCGCGAACCCTGCGCCACCAGCCACAACCCGACGAACCTTCCCGGTCGGAGTCCTGGGTTCGTCTTCAAACGGATCTTGTCCGGAGTGGAAACGACGCGAGACTGACCACTGCTTCGTACGAGGGGGAGGTCTTTTCGTATCTGGCGGAGATTCCACGGAAGCCCTTGAGGCGGTTGAAGCAGCACTCAACGATGTTGCGTCGTCGGTGGATCTCCCGGTCGAGTCCTGGTGGTCAACCACCGCGACGGCCGCGGTTGTGCCGGTGACACCGCTGGTCGGCCTTCTCCGGGACGGTGTGTGCGATGCCGCGTTACGCAGGTAGGCGCGGAAGCCTCGGGAGCTGTAGGCCTTGTCCGCGATGACCTGATCAAACCTGCAGTGTGGCCGGCCCGGGCCGGTCCGCAGGAGGCGGATGCGTTCCGGGAGGGGGCGTGCGCAGAGACCGTCGTGGCGTCGGCCCGGTGTCGGCGGGATCGCGAGGGGACGACCGCGGCCATCGCCGGCGAGGTGAATTTTGGTGCTCAGCCCGACGCGGGACCGGCCCAGGGCTTGATCGTCCAATTCGTCCTACCGGTGCCGTCCCATTTTTTCGTCCGGTGATTGATGGACGGTTTCAAGGGCTGTGTCCGCCTCATTTGTAGTGACCGACTCGGGCGTGGTGTTGTCGTCGGCGACGCCATGTCGACCAGTGCAGGATGTGCTCGACCGGGGTGGGACGGCGGTCCGTGAGACGAATGATCAAGCATCTGATCTCGGCGAGACTGAGGTGGATGAGCTGGGAGGATCCGTTTCTGCTTTCTCCGTATCCGGTGCCGCGTCAGACAACGTTCGCCCCGTTGTCGGTTGATGATGCCAGCCCGTGCTGAGCGGCCCGGTCTACTCGGCGTCGAGCTGGTGGTCGGCCCAGACGTAGCTTTCGGGCAGCAAGTCGGTGATGGGGGACGGTTCGGACGCGGTCGCCTTCGCCAACGATGACCTTGAGGGCGGGGAAGTAGTCGAGAAGGACCTGACGGCACCGACCACACGGGGGAACAACTCCCCGGTCGCGGTCGCCCACAGCGACGACCGTGCCCAGGTCGTAGGCGCCCTGGGCGGCTGCCGCACCGATGAGGACCAGCTCCGCGCATGGTCCTCCCGTGAAGTGGTAGGCGTTCACCGCGGTGACAATCCGGCCGTCCCGGGCGCGGGCCGCGGCTGCCACGGTGTGGTTGTCGCCCCGGCAGCGAGTGCGAGCCACGTGCGCCGCGGCTTGGATGAGTTCGTGATCGACGTGGTGGGTCTGCGTGGTCATCTTCTCCGCCTTCGTCAGGTGTCAGGCGACGTTGATCCGGTCGAAGCCGTCGGCGTTGAAGTTGTGGATCACGTCCCGGACCCGGTCGGAGCTGATGAAGGTCACCTCGGCGCGCTTCGCCCCAGGCATGCCCTGCGCGGACGGCAAGACCATCTGGTCCCGTCGTCGCGAGCAATGCTCAGGACTTGTGGATCAGCTCCTCGGGGTCAGACGCGCAGAGCGTACCTTCCCGAGTGAGTGATCAGTAAGTCACCGAGTAGACCCGCGTTCGCAGCGCGGATCGGGAAGGCACGCCCCGTGCTCAGCGTAATGAACGCCGATGGTTCGACCGAGACCGGTTCCCTGATCGACGAGATCGTCCGCGAGGGCGCCCGCCGCATGCTGACCGCTGCGCTCGAGGCCGAAGTAAACCAGTACATAGCCGAGTTGACTGCTGAGACGGATGAGGCCGGGCGCCGCCCGGTCGTCCGCAACAGCCACCACCGGCCCCGCACCGTGACCACCGCCACAGGTCCTGTCGAGGTCACTGCCCCGCGCGTGAACGACAAGCGGGTGGACACGGCCACCGAAGAGCGGATGCGGTTCTCCTCGAGAGTCCTGCCGCCGTGGTGCCGCAAGTCGCCCAAGGTCAGCGAGGTCCTGCCGCTGCTTTACCTGCACGGTCTGTCCTCGGGGGACTTCATGCCCGCGCTGGAGCAGTTCCTCTGCTCAGCGGCCGCCCTGTCCCCGGCCACCGTGACCCGGCTGACGAAGCAGTGGCAGGACGACCACGCCGCCTTCCAGCAGCACGATCTCGCCGACAGCGATTACGTGTACGTGTGGGCGGACGGGGTGCACCCCAAGGTCCGGCTCGGGCAAGCACACTCCTGCGTCCTGGTGCTGACAGCTTGTGGATTGTGCAGGTTGATAGGTTCGGTTCGACTTGAGTGATCACGACTGAGGGAATGGAACGTGACCGGTGCGGCCAACCTGCGTCAGACACTACGGAACATTGAGGTCTTCGCCGGCGAGCTTCCCGGGTTCGACCCATCGATTGCGCCGGACACACCGTTCGAGCTGTTCACCGAGTGGTTGCTCAAGGCGTTGAGCATCGGGGTGCAGGAGCCGCATGCCATGACGCTGGCCACGGCAGACGCCAGCGGTGATCCGACCGCCCGCGTACTCATCCTCAAGGACGTGAGCCCCGAGGGCTGGCAGTTCGCCTCGGACGCGAGCAGCCTCAAGGGCCACGACCTCGCTGCCCGCCCCTATGCGGCGCTGACCTTCTACTGGGCACCGCTCGCCCGCCAGGTTCGAGTGCGTGGACCGGTTGTGCGAGAGACCCCTGAACTGTGCGCTGCGGACTTCCTCGCCCGCAGTGCGGGGGCACGGGCGGAAGCCCTGCTCGGTCGGCAATCGCAACCGCTCGCGGACCTGGCCGAGAGGGATGCGCAGGTGGAGGCATCGCTCACGCGGATCAAGAGCGAGCCGGACCTCGTGGCACCAGGTTGGACGCTGTATTCAGTGCGTCCGGAGTCGGTGGAGTTCTGGCAGGGCGACAAGCAACGTCGCCACACCCGGCTCGTCTACCTGTCTTCACCGGACGGGTGGACCAAACAGATGCTGTGGCCTTGATTCCTGCCTGATCCACAAGTATTGACAATTACTCTCCCGTCGCCAGGTCACCACCGAGCCGGTGCCTCTATGGATAATCCGCAACAGGCGCTGGGGACTCCTGAAGATCGTGCGGTGGCCGCGGGCCACACGGCCGCACTCCCGTCCGCGCGGATACCGTCGCCGGCCGCCTGCCCGCCACAGCCTGGCAACGGCGCAGTGCCGGAAATGGCGCGAAAGGCCCGTGCTACTACGATTGGGCCTGGATCCACATCGGCACGGGCCGTCATCGGCACCTGCTCGTCCGCCGCAACCGGTCCACCGGCGAACTCGCCTTCTACCTGTGCTGGTCACCCACCAACGTGCCCCTGTCCGAACTGGTCCGCGTCGCCGGTGTCCGCTGGAGCGTCGAGGAGTGCTTCCAGGCCGCCAAGGGCCAGGTCGGACTCGACCACTACCAGGTCAGGCACTGGACCTCATGGCACCGGCACATCACGCTCGCCATGCTCGCCCTGGCCTTCCTGACCGCCCTCGCCGCCGACGCGGCACCGCAGTGGCCGGCCGATGCGCACCACCCCGCCCGCAGCCCCGATCCCATCACGCTGACCGTCCCGGAAATCCAGCCACCTACTCGCCGCTTTCAACCCACCGGCCGTGACAGCGCCCAGGCTGCTGCACTGGTCCAACTGGCGCAGACGCCACCAGGCAACAGCCCGACGCAGCCACTACAGACGACGGACCGCCGACGAACCCGCTGGATAGATCACAAGTTCGCACTGGAGTACTAGGGTGCATACGTTCGTGGCCAGTGAGTGACACCTGACAACCCGCTCCCCTTCAACGACCACTGCGGAAGCCCTCCTTGATGTCGATTGACCGCAAGTTATGTTTTTCACCTCGCCACCCGAGGGTCGAAACAACGTTCATGGCAGAAGCCGCCACCCTGCGTCGCGCTGTTCTCGTCTGGCTGCTTCCGGTGCTGTGGACTATTGCCCTCGGCCTGTGGGGGCTGTCGCGGGAGGACAGTGTATGGCGGGACGAGGCCGCGACCTGGCAGGTAGCCCGACGCTCCACGGTTGAGATCTGGCACATGCTGGGCAACGTCGACGTCGTGCACGGGTGCTACTACCTGCTGATGCACATGCTGTTCGACTGCTTCGGGCCCAGCACCACAACCCTGCGGCTGCCCTCAGTGCTAGCCACGGGGATCGCGGCGGCTTGCGTGGCAGTCATCGGTCACAGGCTGGCCGGCGTGTGGGTGGGCTTGGCGGGAGGGATGGCGTTCGGGCTGCTGCCTGCTGTGCAGTTCTACCTCCAAGAGGGTCGGCCCTATGCAGTGGTCGCAGCCGGTGCCGGGATCTCCACATTGCTCCTCGTGACCGCGCTCCAGGGGCGTGTCCGGACGCTGTGCTGGGCTGCATACGGCAGCACTATTCTGCTGATGGGGCTGCTGAACTGGCTCTCGCTCATGATCCTCTTGGCACACTTGGCAACTCTCCTGTGGACACGAGCCGGGCGCGAAGTCTGGACACGCTGGACGACAGCCTCCGCGGCCGCCACGGCCTGTGTGCTGCCGTTGATCCTCTTCAGCCGAGGTCAGTCCGCACAGGTGTCATGGATACCGCCGCTGTCCTGGCGCATGTTGATCGGCCCTGCGGTTCTGCTGGCTATCGGTGGCGTCGGCGCACTACTGGATCGGCCCCGAGCAGGCCGGCTGTCGGTGGCTGCCGTCGGGTTGCCGCTGCTGGCGGTGCCGCAGATAGGCCTCATCGCTCTTTCCCTGCTCCAGCCGTTGTTCCTGGACCGGTACATCCTCTACAGCATGCTGGGGCTGGCACTGCTGATCGGCACTGCCATCGGCTCGGCGATACAGGCAGTCAGGCCCCGGCTCCCGAGAGCGTCGAAGGGGATTCTCCCCGCAGTGGTCGTCGCAGCGATGGTGGCACTGCTGCCGCAGTCACTGGCCAAGCGCTCCCCGGCAAGCAGGGTGGACGACGTCCTGGCGACAGCGTCGGACGTGCGGCGGATGAAAGAGACCGGGAGTGCGGTGCTCTTCATCCCGTCGGCGCGTAGGGACACCAAGTCCGTCTCGCCGAATGCCTTTGCCGGGCTGCGAGACATAGCTCTCGTGGAGAGCCCGGAGAGGTCCGAGACCCTGAAAGGTGTGGAGGCAAGCCCGGATCACATACGTGCTGCGATGCTGGCCCAGCAACGGATACTGCTGGTGACGGACGCAACGCAGGTGGCGAAACCGGTGACGGCCGAGCGGGACAAGACGAAGACCGCCGTGCTGAAGAAGTACTTCACGCCGGTGGCTGACGAGCAGGCCCGTGGTCGCCGGGTGACGGTGTACCAGCGGCTTGCGACAGCTCATTGACCGGCGATGCAAGGCCACCTTCGAGCTCGTAACCGGACAGGGCTGCGCGGACCCGCCACCTGGGCGGCCTTCAGGTGTCAATGATCAGCACCGAGTTCCAGCAGTCCGCACACAGTCCGTAAGGCACCCGATCAAGACCGTCCCACCCCATCGCCAGCAATCACCAAAATGCCACCTTGCGTCAGGGGCGACAGTAGCCGTCTCCATTCCCAGTCACGCCTGACGCGAGATCACGAACCAGACTGGAGCACTAGGAGCACCAGAGGGCCACAACCTGCCTGGGCAGCGGGCGCATCACGCCCGACCCGCGGAAACCCGCACATCAGATATGGAAAAGCGACGGCTCCTCACCCAAGGGAAGGGATTCGGGTTCACGGGGTTGCAACCGCTCCCATCCGCCTGTGCCGAGGCGAGCACCATGGTGCTGCTCGCTTCAACGAACAGAGCCACCGCCTCACCTCAAAGGTGTGAGGCCGGAAAAAGGGGCGACCAATAAGTGGAGCAGACCCACTCGAGGCGAGGAGCGTGCGCGTATGGGAACCGTCGTTCACGTTCCGCAGACTCGGGACATGATCGGGGACGAACTCTCCGGTGACGAGGCGTTCGCCGCGCTGCGGCACTACGGAAGCCTGCGGCTGCTCACCGACTCCTTCGCCCGCTTCCGCTACGCGGACGGGTTCACCAACGCCCGGGCGCTCGCCTTCCAAGTCGTCCTCGGTCTGGTGCCGTGCACCGTGGCGTTGGTGGGTCTGGCGACCTCGGTGCACACCGAGAGTGTGGGCCGGGTCATCGAACTCACCCTCGGCCGGATCGTGCCCGGCGCCAGCGCCGGCCTCGTCCAGGACGCCTTCGACGGGACGCGGCGCAATGCCCACCGCGACCTCGGGGCCACGCTGGCCCTGTGGCTCGGTCTGGGCTTCGCCCTGCTGAACCTCGCCTCGGCCATGGGCCAGATCGAGCGGGGCGCCAACCGCATCTACGGCATCGAGCGCGATCGCCCTTTCCCTCATAAATACGGCAGGGCCATCCTCCTCGCGTTCACGGCCGGTCTGCCGCTGGTGCTCGGTTTCGTCGTGCTCGTCGCCGGCGACGCCGTCGGCGACGCGGTGGCCCGCGTGGCCGGGCAGCCGGGTAGTGACACGGGGTGGTGGGGCGCGCTCGACCTGCCGGTGGGGCTGGCGCTGGCGTGGGCCGCCTCCGCGGTGATCTTCCGTTGGTCGCCCCGACGGGCCCAGCCCGGCTACACGTGGCTGGCTTTCGGTTCAGCCGTTCATCTCCTGCTGTGGGTCGCGGCGACGTGGCTGCTCGCGCTCTACGTCGAGGGGAGCGGCGCGTTCGGCGCCCTGTACGGGCCGCTCACCGCCTTCGTCGCCCTGCTGCTGTGGGCCAACCTCACCGCCGTCGCTCTCTTCCTCGGCATCGCGTTCGCGGCCCAGTTGGAGGCGGCGCGTGCCGGTATCGACACCGCAGTACGGTCGGACCCCGGGCCGGGCCGCTGACCGTCGAGGAGGACACGCCGCGTCGGTACGAGACACGCCGTTGCCGTGTTGTCCGTTCTGCAGCCCTTGCCACGGCGGCCCGCCTACCACCATGTCCCCCACTCAGCCCGCGCGGCCCCTCCCCCATATGACGAACACACCGCTGAGCTTGTTGTTTAACCATGCGCGTCACCCGACCTGCTGAGATTTTCCGTTTCTGGGATCGTGAGACGCGGCCGTTCCTTCGCGCTTCGATGCGTCGAGTCACGGAGCGTGAAGGAACAGTCGTTGAGATGAGTCTCCTTGCCGAGGCCCCGCCGTCGAAACGTTGGGCATCCTGTCCCGCTTTCGGGTTGAATTCTACGACTGTCTGTACTCCCGTTCGGACGCACTCTTCGAACTGACCGACGCGATTCTCTGCGCGGACAGCCCGGTGAAGTCGCTGGTCGAGTTGACGCCGGCGGCCGAGCACCAGCGTGAACAAGGCGCGTGCCCGCGGAGCCGACATTGAGGGAGAGTTCGAGCGGATCGGCCGCGCCGCGGTCGGCCACGGGACCATGGACGACGACTCCGCACACGACAGGGCCATGGGGTTCATCCGGCGGACGGGTGTCACCTGTTTCAGCCCGGATGTGGGCACCCTGCACGGCGACTACACCGAGCCGTCCACGATCCACACTCGGAGAATCGTCCGGCTGGCCTCGGCCTCCGGAGTTCCTCAAGTGCTGCACGGAGCAAGCGGCATCCCTCCGAAAACGCTGCGCGAGGTGCTGGAACTGAGGGTGTCGAAGGTCAACTTCTGGACTGTTCAGCAGTACGCGGCCACCCTGCGTATCTCCGGCGGGCTGGAACGGCTCGACAGCCTGCGGTCCGATCCCACGTTCCGCTCCGTCTTCCCGCTGTCGGCCACACACGACGAGTGGCTGCGAACCATCCGTGCATGGCATCGTCGGAAGACCGAGATCTACATCGAACTGATACACCGCGGCCGACTGACCGTCCGACCGGGTGTGCGCCGCCTGGCGACGGAGGCGGCGGCCGGAGGACGGCAGCTGGCTGTCGCCTCCGCAGGTGCGGAGGAATCCGTACGAGCTGTCCTCGTCTCGGTCATGGGTCGCGTGCTGAGTAGTCGGTTCACGGTGATCCCGGGAAACGGCACGGCCAAGAAGCCCGCACCCGACATCTACACCTGTGCGGTCACGGAGCTCGGCAGGCACCCCAAGGAGTGCGTGGTTGTCGAGGACAACCGCAACGGACTGCTCGCCGCGGAAGGAGCCGGTATCCCCTGCCTGGTCACCCCGACCGCCGTGTCCCGGGACCACTTCTTCGACGAGGCCGAGCTGGTGATGTCGAGCCTCGGAGATCCCGGCGGCGAGCAGGCACGGAGGTAGGGAGGGCGCAGTTCTCTCGCCCCCGAGGGTCATGTGCGGCTCGCCGACCTGGCCCAGTCGATCACACAGTCCACATCACGACGGGAGACGGGACACCATGTCTGACAGGTCGGCCTTCACGACACCCCTCGCTGCCAAGACCCTCCTCGTACTGGGGCTCGGCAACCTTGGCTCGTACGCCCTGGCCATGCTCATCCGGCGTCCCACCGGACCTCGGCTCGTCGTCGCCGGACGCGACGGCGACGCGGTGACGAAACGGGCGAACCTTTCCCGTCTCACGGCCGCCCAGCTCGGCTTCCACCGGACGTTCGGCACCGCGGTGATCGACCTCACCGATGTCACCGCCACCACCACCACCCGGACATTGGCCGATCTGCGCCCGGACATCGTGTTCACCACCGCCAGCAAGCAGGTTTGGTGGGTGGTGAATTCCCTACCGGAACCACTGCGGGAGGAACTCTCCCAGGCCCAGTTCGGACCCTGGCTGCCCATGCATCTCGCGCCTCTGCTCCAGTTGATGCAGGCGGTCAGGATGTCGGGGATCGACACCACGGTGGTCAACGCCGCCTTCCCCGACGCATCGCATCCCGCGCTGGCCGGCGCGGGTCTCGCTCCCCTCGTCGGCATCGGCAACGTTGCCAACCCCCTGCCTGCTCTCCGCCACGCGGCAGCCGACCTGCTGACGGAGCCGGTGGACAACGTGTCCGTGAGGCTGGTCACCGCTCACTACGCCAGCACCCGGCTGCCCCGCCTCGGCCACTCCGGCGGCGCACCCTATGCCCTGTCCGTCATGGTCGGAGACAAGGACGTGACAGCGTCCCTCGACACCGCACAGATTGCCGCCCGCTCTGCGGCAGACCACACGCGCCATGGGGGACCCCTGGGCGGGATGCTGACAGCGGCCTCAGCCGTCACGGTCCTGGACAGCCTGCTGGGCGAGGAGGAACGCCTGGTCCACACACCCGGCCCGCTTGGTCTGCCGGGCGGATACCCGGTGCTGGCCTGCGAGCGGGGGGGCACTCTCGCCCTGCCCGAGGGGATGTCGGAGCAGGCAGCACGCCGGATCAACGAGGAGGGCCTCGCCCACGACGGCATCGCGCGGATCGAGTCCGACGGGACTGTGCGGTTCACGGACCACCACCATCAGGTGATGCGCGAGGTCATAGGATACGACTGCCCCGTGCTACCGCTGTCAGATGTCCTCGACCGCGCCGACGAGCTCGGTCGCCGATTCGCCGAGTTGCGGCGCGGCCTCGGCTGATGGCCGGACAGCGACACGCCTCCAGCGGGGGCGGCAAGCGCATCGTCATCGTCGGCGGCGGGCCCACCGCAGTGGCTGCTCTGACACATCTGGGATCCGTCTCCGGCATCGACGAGGTGACCATCGCCTCCTGGAACGAGATCGGACTCACCCAGCCCTTCTCCCCCGGCGACACCCGGTTCATCTGCAACACCTCACTCGACGTCACCTCGCTGGATCCCGACGGCCCGTCAGACCTCCTGAGGTATCTGGCCGGCCGAGGCTGGCCCGTCCACCGGGACGACTTCATTCCCCGCTACCTGGTGGGCAGCTACGCCCGGGAGCGGTACCTGGCCGCACGGGACTCCATGAGCCGGGCGGGTGTCCGAGTACGGCATCAGCGCGACGAGGTGCGCTCCGTCGTCGGCGAGCTCGGGGCGTACCGGCTCGCCCTTGCCTCGGGCCGGGTGCTGTCGGCGGGCGATGTGCTGTTGTGCACGGGCAGTGGAAGTCCGTTCGTCCCACCGGTCCTGCAGGAGCACGTCGACTCCATCGGGGTCACGGTTCTGCCTGCCTCGCCTGCCGAGCTCCGTGCCGTTCCGGCAGGTGCCCGGGTCCTGTTACTCGGCAGCAAACTCAGTGCAGTGGACACGGCGTTGATTCTCTGTCCCCGGGGCTGTCAGGTCGTCATGGCATCGCCTTCAGGGCAACTCCCGGCAGTCCGAACCCGGTTGACCCGACAACCTGCTCACGGGTTCGCCGTCCAATGGCAGGACAGAGCGGGGTGGGCCACAGAGACGGACATACGCCGGACGGCCCGCGAGCTGCTGCGCGCAGCACGCGCCGGAGCGGACGGCCCGTCCGGACTCATACCCGGGAGACATCTGCACGCCCTGGCACGGCTCCGGACCGAAACGGAGCGGACTGCCGCCGGGAAAGTACCGTGGCAGGACGTGATCGCCGAGGTCATCGATGCGATGAACACCGTGCTGCCCCACTGGCCCGCTCCCGATCGGCAGCGCATCCTCGCCCTGCACCGGAAGGCGGTCTCCCGGTACGTGTCGGCGATCCCCGAGCGCAATGCACGGCTGCTACTGCACTACGCGGACGCCGGCCTGCTTTCCCTGGCCGGGCTGTGTCCGGAACGGATCGATCAGGAACCAGGCGGAGGCTGGCGTGTCAAGTGGCAGGACGGTAGCGCTTCCCGGTTCGATCACGTCGTGTCCGCCGCCGGACACCGCAGGCCGACGCACACCGTCACCGCGTCCGGTGGCTCCGCCTCGACCGGGGGGAGCCACCGGACGAGTCTCCCGTACGGGTCCGCGCCGACCTCCGGCTGGAACGCGGCGCCGACCGTCCACCCGAGCGCATTTGGGCACTTGGTTCCGCGGCCTGTTCTGTGTTCCCCGTCGTTAATTACCTGCGAGCCGCGGCACAACATGCCCATTATGTGGCTCGCCAACTGGCAGAGGAGAACCCAGCGTGATCTCACTCGTCGACCCGGTCTCCACCGGAGTGGAACTCGCCCGGGCGTTTCGCGAGGAAGGAGCCGACTGCGTCCATGTCTACGCCGCCGAGCGGAAGGCAGCATACGACGACGATCCGGCTCCGCACCGGGTCTTGCATCACGATCTGGACGCCACGGAACGGGAACTGCGGAAACTGGGTGTCCGGACGATCATGGCAGCCAGCGAGTTCGGCGTGACGCTGGCGGACGAGCTTGCGGAACGGCTCGGTCTGCCGCACCACGACCCGGCCTTGCGGGCCGCGCGGCGCGACAAGGATCTGATGATGCAGGCGCTGCAGGCCGCGGGTGTGTCCTGCCTTGATTCGGAGTCGGTGTCCACCGCCGCCGCGCTGGCCGGCTTCCTCGACGGCGCCCCGGCATATCCGCTCGTGGTCAAGCCCCGTAACAGCGCGGGCACCGACGGCTGCACAGTATGTCCGGACCGGGCAGCAGCGGAAGCCGCGTTCACCCGGGTCATCGGTGAACGCAACCTGATCGGCGAAGTGAACGAGAGCGTGCTGGTGCAGGAGTTCCTGGCCGGCAACCAGTACGTCGTCAACACGGTGAGCATGGCCGGCCGGCATCTCCTCACCGAGGTCTACGGCGAACGCATCGACCGGATCGACGGCGTCCCGGTCCTGAGGCACATGCTCTCCCTGCGGGCGCTCTGCCCGGGCGAACAGGAAGTGGTGGACTACACCTTCGCCTGCCTCGACGCGCTGGGCATCAAGGAGGGGGCCGCTCATACCGAGGTGATGCTGACGCCCGCCGGACCACGGCTCGTCGAGGTCAACTCCCGCGTGATGGGCCCCTGTCTGGATCCGGATCCGTACCACGCGGCCTTCGGGTACAGCCACCAGCACCTCGTGGTCGAACGCTTCCTGCGACCGGCGGAATTCGAGCACCGCTTCACCCTCGGGTACCAGCCCGCGGCTGCTGTCGCGAAGGTGTACCTCCGGCCTGCGGGAGAGGGAATACTGCGGTCCGTCGGCGGACTGCGGATCCTGCGGCGGATGCCCGGATTTCACAGTGTGGCACGGCTGCCGGAGATCGGACTGCCGGTGCCGGACCGGTACCTGACCACAGGCGCGAGCGGTATCGCGTTCCTCGTCCACGAGGACACTGCGCTCCTGGAGCATGTACTGGAGTCGCTTCACGAATTGGAGGACGCCGGAGAATTCTACCGCCTCGAGGAGCCTGGGCAGCGGTGAACGCCATCCTGATGATCTCCGTCTCGGTGCTGATGCAGGCCGCGACACTTGGCTCACTCACCGGGCGGCTGACCCCGACCGGCAGTCTGGCCCTGTCCTGCATCGGTTTCGCGGCCAGTGCAGTGATCTTCAATGCGGTGCTCATGCTCAGGGGCAGGGGGCTCGGCGGGCGGGACCGGCACCGGGCCCGCCGTCGCTCCGGCACAGCCCGGTTGACCCTGCTCATGAACCTGCTCACAGCCGTAACCTTCCTTTCCTTCTACCTCGCGATCTCCCAGATTCCCTCCGCACTCGCCAGCACGGTGGAGACGGCCATGGGCCCGGTCGCGGTGCTGTTGATCGGGGCGGCAGCGCACCGTCGGCGGCCGACCCAGGGCGCTATGGCCGGCGCGCTCCTGTTGGTGCTTCTGGGACTGGCCCTCGCCTGGCGGCTCGCACCGGTGCGGTCCGGGCCGCCAGGGTCGCTGTGGGCCACGGTGGGCGCGCTGCTGCTCGTCGTGGTAGCGGGCTTCGGCGCGGCCGGCCTCGCACTGGTCTCATCGGCGCTGGGCAGGGCGGGCGTCGGTCCCACGGAGACCACAGCCCGCCGCTTCCACCTGACCTACGCAATCGCAGGACTGCTGCTCCTACGCGACGGGAACTGGGCGGACACCGGCCTCCACCCGGCTCTACTGGCCGGGGCGGCGGTCTGCGCGGTGACGGTGCCACTGTTCCTTCTGCAGATCGGGCTGCAGCGGGCCGACCCACTGGTGTCCATGACCCTGCTGACCGCCTTGCCCGGTACGACGTACCTCGTGGAAGTCGCCTGGGGCGGCCCCTTCGACTGGACGACACTTCTCCTGATCACGTCGATCACGGCCATTGCCGTGGCCCGGACGCTCAGGAAAGCCCGCCGCCCGGCTGAGCCCCGCGGCCTCGATGCAGCCGGCACCGGACAGCCGCGGCCCGTGCGGCCGGATGGAGGCGCTGTCACGTTGGCTGACCGGGTGGAACGATCTTCGGGTTGATCGTGGTGGAGGGGGCAGGCCGTGGGCAGTACGCCGCCGTCGTACCAGGGGCACCGGCACCCGGTCGAGACCCTCTCCCACGGCGTGTGGCTGCACTTGCGCTTCCCGTTGTCGTTCCCTGAGGTGGAGATGCTGATGCCGCACGCGGCGTCAGCATCTCCTACAGGGCCATCCGCCGCCGGTCCGCCAAGTTCGGCCAGACCTACGCGAACGGACTGCGCCGCCACCGGCCCCGGCCCCGGGGACACGTGGCACCTGGACAAGGTCTTCATGAAGATCAATGGGGAGCAGAAGTACCTGTGACGGGCCGTCGGCCAGGACGGCAACGTGCTCGACACCCTCCCGCGGAGCCGCCGGGACAGGGATGCCGCAGGCCGCTTCTTCCGCTGCCCGAAGCGGAAGCCCTGGACGGTGCCCAGGGTGATCGTCACCGACAAGCCCTGTTCCCATGGCACCGTCCCACCTCCAGGTCATGCCCGGGGCCGAGCACCGCTCGCACAAGGGCCTCAACAACCAGGCCGAGAACTGCCACCAGCCCACCCGCCGGCGCGAACGCGCGGGCAAGGGCCTCCGCGGCATTGGTGGAGCACGTCTGTTCCTGGCCGTGTTCAGCGGCATCTCACCCCCCTCTTCCGGCCCCGCCGCCACCCGATGAGACCCCCCGACCACCGAGCCGAGACGACCATCCGCTTCGCCGTCCGGGAGCAGATCACCGGCGCCGCCGACCGGTCCACCACGGCCCGGCCTCAGGCCCGAAGCGCAAGCCCACCACGCCCCGACGTGCCATCAGGCACTCACACGCCCAACAACGTGACAGCGTCTGCTGAGAGGTCGTTTCCCCCGTTGTTTCATCCAGGAATGGCTGTTTGATCCTGTGGTGTCGGGTCGCACCGGGAGAGGGTGGCTTCGCCGGTGAGGCGGCGGGCCATGAGGTCGGTCGTGGCGGGGTGCATCACGGCTTCGGAGCGGGTGGGCAGGGTTTCGTAGTCGCGGGCCGGCGGTGGTGGAACATCAGGCCCCCGTAGGTCCGTTCCACGGTCCAGCGTTTCGGCAGCGGGGTAAATCCCCTGGTCCCCGGAACACACTGGACGATTTCCATGTCGATGCCGAGTCGGGCGGCGTGCTCGACGAGGTGCTGGCGGTAGCCGCCGTCGGCCCAGGTCTTGCGGTCGGTGGGATGCTCCGCGGCGACTCGCTCGATGAGCGTCCGGCCGGCGTCGGAGGCCTGCACGCTCGCGGCGGTGACCAGCACCGCCAGCAGCAGTTTGAGGGTGTCGGTGCGGCGGGCGCGGCACCGCCGAACGTACGGCCTGACGGCTCAGCGGCCGCCGGACCCCGGACCCCCACTCTGCAGCCGGTCCTTGCCGACCGGAAAGAGTGGAGTCCAGGGCAGTGCGGTGCGCCAGCTGTCGCCGCCGCGCATCCAGTCCCCGATGACCTCGGCCACCGGCTCGGGCCCGACGAGGTCCCCCTGCCACGGCACATGCGCCTCGAAGTGCAGGTGGTCGCCGCCCTCGCGGTACTCGACCTGGTAGCTGAAGTCATCGTTCAGGTGGACCTGCATGAAGTGCTGGTCGACCGGTTCCCTGTCGGTCCGCTCGACGATCACGAACGGGTGCGACAGATTCATGTCGGCGAGCAGGTCGTGGACGGCCACCTCCGACGGGTCGTCGATGGACGTCCCGCCGGCTTCGGTGGCCCGGATCAACGGCTTGGTCATGCAGGCAACGGTAAAGGCGCGGTCCGGCAGTCCGTCCGCTCGGTCGGCCAGTTCCAGTGCCAGGGCCTCCTCGGCCGCACCTAGAGCGTGCCTCTTTGATGGGCTGGTCGGTTGATCGGATGCGTCTGTCCGGTTAGTGATCACTGATGCGATGTGGGACAGGATCGAGCCGCTGATGCCGACCGATCCGGTCCGTGGACGGCGGTGGGCCGTCCACCGCCGCACCCTGGAGGCCATCGCCTGGAAGTACCGCACGTGCTCGCCCTGGCGGGACCTCCCTCACGAACTCGGCGCATTCCAGACCGCACGCAAACGGCTGATCGGGTGGGCTGCCGACGGCACCTGGCAACAGATCTTCGCTGCCGTCCAATCCGCCGGCATCCTCGCCGCCGAGGCATCCGGGCCGTCATCCCGCAGCCCTCTGGCCAGATCGGGCACCGCCTGCGGCGAGGCCGGACAGGCGGTCGTCCACCCAGCTTCGACGCGGAGGCATACAAGCAGCGCAATGCCGTTGAGCGGTGCATCAACCGTCTCAAGCAGTGGCGCGGCGGCCTGGGCTTCGACCGGCTGCTCGGTGAGCCCGACGGGCTGGGCGGCTTTGGCGCAGGGGCCGTCGTGCCCAGGCTGCTCGGACGACTCGGCCCGGTGGCGGACGACCGCCGAGACCGGGACGCCGTAGCCGTCAGGAGCCGGATCGTTCACCCCGGCGGCTTCGGCGACCTGCAGGATCCAGGGAACGTGGATGTGCAGATCCATCAGGTCGCGCGCTCCCCGAGCCGTCTGCTGAGCTTCCTCGGCCTCGTCGAAGAGCATGTGGCGTTCGGCCGGGAAGCGGCCGGCCGAGTACACCGCACGCACTCCGGCACGTCCCTGCTTACGTCGCGTCGATGGGCCCCGGCGCAGTTCCCGGCATCGCCGAGCGCCGCCAGTACGCGCTGGCGGCGCTCAGTGACGCCCGTTCCGCTTCAGGCGCTTGCGGTCTTCTCGAGCGCGGCGAGACCATCGGTGTAGATGCCGTGGAAAAGATCCTCGGCTTCGGCGTCGCTGACCCCTACGGGGGTGAACGTGCCGGACCATTCGATGCGCGAGGCGTGAGGGCTGCCGGGGACGGCGTGGACGCGCAGGGTGGAGAGGTAGCCGGTCACCGGGAAGGGCGCCTGTTCGATGGCGTAGGAGTAGCTGCGCGCATCGTGGTCGAAGGCCTGGAGGCGCTCGATGATGACACCGCCGTCCTGGTTGGTCAGGCGGCGCACACGGCCGCCTTCACTCAGTTCGCTCTCAGGGATGTAGGGGAGCCAGTCGGGCAGGGATCCGAAACCGCCGATGAGTCGCCAGACGCGGTCGGGGGCCTGCGGCAGGTCGAGGGATGCGGTGGTGGTGGCCATGGTGGGTGCTTTCTGTGGTGTGCTGCGGAGTGTCAGGCGGTGGGGGCGTGGGCGGCGATGAGCTTCTCGTCGCGCAGGGCGGCCCAGAAGGCGACCGGGACGCTCTCGGAGAGGGCGGCGATGTCCTCGGCGATGCGGCTGGGCCGGGTGGCGCCGGGGATGACGGCGGCCGTGGCGGGGTGGGCCAGTGCGAACTGCAGCGCTGCGGCCTTGACGCTCACACCGTGCTCGGCGGCGAGGATCTTGATCCGCTCGACCCTGGTGACGATCTCCGCCGGGGCCTGCTGGTACTCGAAGTGTCGGCCGCCGGCGAGGACACCGGAGCTGTAGGGGCCTCCGACGACCATGTCGATACCCTGCTCGGTGGCGGTGGGCAGCAGGCGCTGCAGGGCCCGGCTGTGGTCGAGGAGGGTGTAGCGGCCGGCCAGGAGGAACGCGTCGGGCCGGGGTTCGTTCAGGTCGAGGGTGAGCTCGATCGGCTCCACACGGTTGACGCCGAGGCCCCAGGCCTTGATGACGCCTTCTTCACGGAGCCGCTGCAGCACGCGGAAAGCGCCGGTGCGCGCGGTCTCGTAGACGGCCAGCCACTGGTCGCCGTGGAAGTCCTGGGCGACGTCGTGTACCCACACGATGTCGAGGCGGTCCGTCTTCAGGCGCGTGAGGCTGTCCTCGATGGAGCGCAGGGTGGCGTCCGCCGTGTAGTCGTCGATCACCTTGTTCGGGCGGCCGTATGCGAAGAGGCCGCCCTTTTCGCCCAGGTCCCGGGTGGTGGGGTCCTCCAGCTCGTCCAGGATGACGCGGCCCACTTTGGTGCTGAGCACGAACTCGTCGCGCGGTCGGTCGGCGAGAATCTCGCCCAGTCGGATCTCGGACAGGCCGGCGCCGTAGAACGGAGCGGTGTCGAAGTAGCGGATGCCCTGGTTCCAGGCGGCCTCGACGGTGGCCGCGGCCTCCTCGTCCGGGATGCTGCGGAACATGTTGCCCAGCGGTGCGGTACCGAAGCCGAGGGTGCCCGGCAGAAGGGACTTGATGCCCATGGGGAAGATCCTTCTTTTCATTGCGTGACGCAGAGTTCGTGGGGTTTTTCCGCTCTGCGGCTCTTGCTCTGTCGAGGTTAGGATCGACCGGTAAGACTGTCCAAGACTTGCTTGGACAGACTTGAGTCCCGAGAGGTCTTACATGCTTGACCTGCGCCAACTCCGGTATTTCGTGGCCGTCGCCGAAGAGGAACACGTCGGCCGGGCCGCCGAACGCCTGCACATCTCGCAGTCGCCGTTGAGCCGGCAGATCGCTCAGCTGGAGAAGAGCCTGGGCCTCACGCTGTTCGAACGCAGCCAGCAGCGCATCCGGCTCACCTCCGACGGCCGCGTCTTCCTCACCGAGGCCGCGGCCCTGCTGCGGCACGCGGACCGGCTGGAGAACCTGGGCCGACGTCTCGGCCGGGGCGAGGAGGGCGGCCTGTGTGTGGGATACGTGGGCGACGCCATGCACACCGGTCTCCTGCCCCGGGCCCTGCGGGAACTGCACGACGACCGTCCTGGCATCCACGTCGCCCTCTACGACCTGACCGCATCGCAGCAGTTCGAGGGGCTGCGCCAACGCAGCCTGGACATCGCCCTGGTCCCGCAGGCACCGCCCGAGACCGATCCGGACCTGCGTAGCGCACTCCTCCTCGAGGACCCCCTGTTCCTGGCCATGCCGACCAGCCACCCCCTCGCCGACGTGAGAGAGATCCCGCCCGGAGACCTCGACGCCCAGCCATGGGTCGCCCTGGAAGACAGCCAGGACCTCGCCTGGCGGGACGACTTCGTCGCATCCTGCGCCGCCGTCGGCTTCACCCCCGACATCCGGCTCGAGGCGCCAGACCCCCTCACCGCACTCGGCCTCGTCGCATCGGGGCTCGGCATGGCGTTCGTGCAGAAGAGCATGCTGCGCGGCCACATCCCAGGAGTCACGGTCCGCGACCTCCCCTGGTTCCAGAGATCCGTGCGCCTGTGGGCCGCCTGGCACCGGATCGATCTCCGCCCAGTCGTCGCCTCGTTCCGCTCGACCGTCCTGAGTACCGGAAACGAGGAACACGAACTCACCGGCTGAACCCCTGCGTCACGGCATCACGCTGTCACCGCCGTCCCGGCCACGCCTGGAACCACCGGTGCCGTTTCATCGGATGCTCCCGCCGGAGCGCCATCCGGACACTCCTCGGGCGGCGGAGCGAGCCAGTGGACCCACGCACGGCTTCAGGAATTCGCCGACGACCTGACGCACCGCACCCGCTGCTGCTCGCCAGGCCCGACCGTGCGCATTCGGCCGAAGAGGACAGCGCACCTGACGAATGGCGCCTTCCGCCGGAGTCGTACGGGTGCGAGTGCCAACGCCCGGCGCACCGGGACCGTCGCGGTCCGGCCGCCCCCGACAGCAACGCGCCTCCCCCCTCCCTCTCTTTGAGGGTCCTTAGTGGTCTGCGTCGCAAGTCCTTCGGGGGTTGATCAGGCTGCCAGGGCGACGGAGGATTCTTCGTGTCGGTCGGCGGTGTGCCGGTCGAGCCTGGCCAGCAGATCGTCCAGGTCGGAGGTGGTGAACTTCCACTGGAACGGCTGTGCCGTGGCGTTGTAGCGGTCTTCGAAGGATCGGAGCCGGTCTGCGACCTCGCTGAGGTCGGTGAAGTCGTTGGGCGTCACGACCTTGCGCTGCACGACGGAGAAGAAGATTTCCACCTGGTTCAGCCAGGAGGCGTGCACCGGGGTGTGGACCATGACCGCGTTCGGGAACGCGGCGGTCAGCCGGTCGACGGCCCTCTGCCCGCGGTGGGAGGAGCCGTTGTCCACGATCCAGAACACTCGCTTGGCGCTGGCGTAGGGTTCCTGGTTCATGACCTGGGTGACCAGGGCCATGAACGGGTCTATGCCGGTGGTGGGCTCGGTGCGGCCGAAGACCTGTGCGCGGTGGACGTCGTAGGCGGCCAGGTAGGCCACAGCTCCGCCACGGCCGTAGGTGTGGTTCACCCGCATCGAGCGGGCCTGGCCGGGGGCGAGGGTGGGGTGGCAGCGGCAGCGGGCCTGGATGGAGGTCTTCTCGTCTGCGCTGATCACGTACTCGTTGGCGCCGAGCGGTTCGCCTTCCCAGGTGCGGGCGTACAGGTCCAGCACGCGCTCGGCCTTGGGGCGGAAGTCGGGATCGGTGATGAAGATCCAGGACCGGTACTGCCAGGGCTTGAGCACGTCCTCGCGCAGCCAGCGGCGCACCGTGGACGCGGAGATGGTGTCGGTGATCCCGCGTGAGGTCAGCTCGGCGGCCAGCTCCGGGCAGGACCAGCGCGACAGCGGCACACCCGTCTCGGCTGGTAGCTGGCAGGCCAGCGCCTTGGTCCCGGCGATCTGCACGGGGGTGAAGCGGGCCGGGCGCCCTGAGCGTTTACGGTCGGCCAGGGCCGACAGGCCGCCGTGAGCGAACCGGCCGCGCCAAGCACGAACCGTATCCAGATGCAGGCCGGTCTCGTGTGCGATGCGCGCGTTGGAGCGTCCCCGTGCCGCGTGCAGGACGATCTGCGCACGGCACCGTAGCCGGTGCTGGGTCTTGTGGCCATAGGCCATCTTCTTCAGTCGCTCGCGCTCGGCGGCGGTCAGGACGATCGGGCAAGCCAGCGCAACGGGCATGACAGGCAGGCCGATCTGGAGAAGCGGAACACAACGGGTCGCAGCCCTCCGGGCCTGCGCCAATATCCAACAGGACTCAGCCTTCCGCGACCGCTGGCTCGATCAGGGACAGCGTCCGGTTGTCCGCGTCCACGTGTGCGCGGACGCCGATGGGCAACGGCAGGTTCGGCGAGGTGTGACCGAAGTCGACCTGTGCGAGAACCGGGATGTCACGTCGGCCCAGGACATCGAGTACCACGTCGCGTAGATCTGCGCGCTGTCCGCCACCCTCGTGAGGCGTGACCTCGGTCGGGATGCCGACCACCATGCCGGCGATCCGGTCCAGCACACCGGACAGCCGCAAGGTGTGCAGGTCGTTCCAGATCCGCGAGACCGGCCGCTGCAGCTCCTCCCAAAACAACACGGCGCCCTCGAACCGTTCGGCGGCCGGCGCGAACGGTGTCGCCTGCAGTAGGACCAGGCGGTTCAGCAAGCCGCCGAACAGTGGTCCCTGCGCGCTGCCCGGCCGCCAGGTCTCCCAAGCCTCCTTCGCCGGCAGCGCGCCCGGCGCCTCTGCCTTGGTGAGCACCCGGGTGTAGAGGTCGACGAGCTCGGAGCGATGGGCCTCGTCGCCCAGCGTGTACCAATCGCTGCCGAAACCGTGGGTGACGATGTCGGCGTGGAAGCCGACGAGGCCGGTTTGGGCGTACAACGCCATGTGCAGCAGCGAGATATCGCTGTAGCCGATGATCGGTTTCGGGTCGGCCCGGATCGCGTCCAGATCGATCAGATCGAGATAGCCGATGGTCGTCTGTCCACCGGTATGCGCGATGATGGCCCGCACCTCCGGGTCCCGGAGCAGAACATTGAGTTCGTCGGCCTGCTCCGCAGGAGTGCCCGACGCCCACCAGCGATTCTGCGCCGGGTTGACCATCGGGCTGACCCGCACGCGGAAACCCATCCGCTCGAGTATCGCCACACCGCGGGCAAGCAGTGGTTCCTCACCCGGCTCAAGCTGGCCCGAGGGCGCGGTAACGACCACGAGGTCGCCGGAACGTAGCGCGCGGGGCCGAAGGATCGCAGGCATGGGGCCTCCTTCTTGTTGATCAATAATGGCGACCAACAAGGCCCGTGCCGCCGATATTCCGCCTCACCGGCGTGATCACGCCCTGAAACCCCGGCTGGGCCCACCGGCCGCCTCCACGCGGACAACTCAGGAAGGCGGGTGCCGATGACGGGTTCATCGGCACCCCGAGGACTCCTTCGACTGTGCCTGGCAGCCCCACTTCGCCGCCCCAGACCACTAACGGACTGATGTGGAATCGGGTCCCGATGTCAACCCTCGAAGGACTTACGACGCTGACCACTTAGCCTGGTCCGGTGTGGTTCGTGCTCGTACGCACCGCGCATCTGCTGGTAGAGCCCGGCCGTCATGACGGCCGGGCTCTACCAGCAGATGCGCGGTGCGGGTCAGGTCAGGTCAGGTCACCATCGATACCAGCGGCCGCGGCCACCACCGGTGGTGGTGGAGCGCATCACGAAGCCCAGCAGCCACAGCACCAGCACGGCGAGGGCCACCCACCACAGAATCTTGACGGCGAAACCCGCACCGAAAAGGATCACCGCGAGAAGCAGAACAAGAAGCAGGGGAACCATAGTTATCGACCTCCTGCGGCTTCGTCTGCCCTGCCAATGCTCCTCCATTCCTGGATGGCTCCTTGTTTGCGAAGGAGCAGCCGGGGCACAAGCGGATTACCGCGACAGCGGCACCAAAAGATATAGAGGAGGCGTATTCCATGACTGCCGGCGAGAAGGCCCAGGCGAAGACCGAGCAGGCCGAGGGAAAGACCAAGGAGGCCCTGGGAAACGCCCTCGGTAACGACCGCATGGCCGCCGAGGGGCAGGCTCAGAAGAGCAAGGGCGACGCCCGCGAGGCCAAGGAAAAGGCCAAGGACGCCTTCAAGCACTGACGCGTTGCATTGGTCGAGGGTCTTCCCGGAAAGGATTCGGGAAGACCCTCGATTTGCTGCGGCGAGTATCATTCGCCTATCGCGCTCCGGGCGTTTGCCGTCGGCATTCACCGTCCCGGACGCATGGGAGGCCGACGAGCTGTGACCATTCGTCTCGGCGGCACGGTGACCCCGCTCCCGCGGGGCCGGCTTCCCTGGCGTACGGAGGTGACCGCTGCACGCTGCGTGCGGTCCTTGCAGGTCTTTCCCCGCCGTCCCTCTCCCCTGCCCCGGCCGGCTGCGCAGGTCCGGAACGCCGCTGGAGTCAGGACCGAGTGGCGGAGTGGCTGTCAGGGTGGAGAGGAAAGATCTGGTCGAGGCCGACGACGCGCAGCACGCGCAGTGCGCGGGGAGGGACGGCTGCGAGCGCGATGTCCGCCCAGGCGACGTGGGCGTGGTTGCGGGCCGCGATCAGGGCGGTGAGTCCGCTGGAGCCGCGAAATTCCATGGTGGCCAGGTCCAGGATGAGGCGCTGGCCCGGCTGGAGGGTGAGCGTGGTGAGCAGCTCACGGAGTTCGGCTGTCGGCTGTCGGCTGTCGGCTGTCGGCTGTCGGCGGCATGCTCGAAAAGTTCACGATCGCCACAGCACCGGCCCCGCACTGAACAGTAGGAACGATGGGCACCCCATGAACAAGACGGCAGCGGGTAAGTGAATTACGCGATACGAAAACTTGTGATGAAACGATAAGGAACGACCCACGGGAAGAATTATGGTCACCCCGCTTGAAAATCGGGCATCGGAGGAACAGGAACCCGCAGTGCCCCTGCGATACAACGCCGCCTGGAACACGGCAGGTACATCGATCGCCGAAGTCCGAGCGGCCGTACGCACACTGCTGGCCCAGGCGGGCCACGACCCCGACCACCGGCCGAGCCAAGATGCCCAACTCATCGTCAGTGAGCTGGTCACCAATGCGCTGCGTCACGCGCCCGGTCCGGGCGGCCTGGCGCTGGAAGTGGCACCCGACGCCGCCTTGCTGCGCGTCACCGTGAGTGACAGCTCCCCTCGCCCGCCCGAACTGCGAGCACACGACGCCCACCGCGTCGGCGGACACGGCCTGTGCCTGGTCGCCCAGCTGTGCGACCAGTGGCACACCATCGCCCGGGAAACCGGCAAACAGGTCGTCGCTCACTTCCACCTGCGCAAGCCCGCTGACTAGGGCGTGTTGCGAAAGTCGATCTTGATCGTGAATGATCACCTGCCGTGGGGCGTGGTGATCTGACAAACGACCAGTGGGCCCGGCTTGAACCGTTGCTGCCACTGGGCAAAAAGCCGGGCCGTCCGCCGGTGTGGACCCGGCGGCAGTTGATAGACGGCATACGGTGGCGGACCAGGACCGGTGCCCCGTGGCGCGACGTGCCGGAGCGGTACGGACCGTGGGACCGGGCCTACGACCTGTTCCGGCGCTGGCAGCGCGACGGCACCTGGAAGCGGATCTTCGAGCAGCTGCAGGCCGAGGCCGACGCGAAGGGCCTGATCACGTGGGACGTCAGCGTGGACTCCACAACCGCCCGGGCCCACCAGCATGCCGCCGGGGCGCGTAAAAAGGGGCACTGCAGAAGGAGCCTCCCGGCGGCGTCGACACCGAACCCGACGACCATGGCCTCGGACGCTCGCGCGGCGGGTTGACCACCAAACTGCACCTGGCGGTCGAGCAGGGGCAAAAGCCGCTGTCGCTGCTTGTCACCGCCGGCCAGCGACACGACAGTCCGCAGTTCCAGCCGGTCCTGGAGGGCATCCGGGTGCCCCGCATCGGTCGGGGCCGGCCGCGAACCCGGCCGGACAAGGTCCGCGCCGACAAGGCGTACGGCTCCCGCGGGAACCGCGCCTATCTGCGCAGACGTGGCATCGGCTGCACCATCCCGGAGAAGGCTGACCAGGTCCGCAACCGCAAGAAGCTCGGCTCTCGCGGCGGCCGTCCGCCGAAGTTCGACAAGGCCGATTACAAGGAGCGCCACGCGGTGGAGTGCGGGATCAATCGCCTCAAGCGCCACCGAGCCGTGGCCACCCGGTACGAGAAACTCGCCGTCCGCTACGAAGCGACCGTGCTGGTCGCAGCCATCAATGAGTGGCTGTGACCAGCACTTTCGCAACACGCCCTAGTCCGCGTCCGCGGCGGCAGCGCGGGCCCGAAGACCCGGGAGTCGCCGGCCCACCGGCGGGCAGCGGTGTGCCCGCCACGCTCGGGCACCCTCTCAGCGACCGGTGAGCATGCCTTCCCGCAACCGGGCGAGAGTGCGCGACAGCAGCCGGGAGACGTGCATCTGGGAGACGCCCAGGCGTTCGCCGATCTGGGCCTGAGTGAGTTCTTCCACGAACCGCATGTGGATGATCCGCCGGTCCCTCTCCTCGAGTTCCGCGATCAGTGGGGCCAGGGCGTGGAAGTCCTCCACCAGCTCCAGCGCCTGGTCCTGGGCGCCGATGAAGTCCTGCAGCGCCGCTTCGCCGTCCTCGCTACCGCTGATGGTGGCGTCCAGGGAGGAGGAGTTGTAGCCGTTCGCGGCGAGGCGGGCCTCCCGTACCTCTTCCTCAGGCAGGCTCATCAGCTCCGACAGTTCCTTCACCGTCGGGGTGCGGCCCAGGCGGCTGCGGAGTTCCTCGGTGGCGCGCGCGAGCTGGACGCGGGCTTCCTGGAGTCGGCGCGGAACGTGGACGGCCCAGGTGGTGTCGCGGAAGAACCGCTTGATCTCGCCGACAATGTAGGGGATGGCGAAGGAGGTGAACTCCGTCTCCCGGGAGAGGTCGAACCGGTCGATCGCCTTGATCAGGCCGATCATGCCGACCTGGACGATGTCCTCCATCTCCTCCGGCCCGCGGCTGCGGAAGCGTCCGGCCGCGAAGCGGACCAAGGACATGTTCATCTCGATCAGCGTGTTCCGCGCGTAGCTGTACCCCGGCGTGCCCTCCTCAAGTACCGCCAGCTGGTCGAAGAACAGTTTGGACAGCTCGCGGGCATCCTTCGGCGCCACCTGAGAGGGATCTGCGACCTCCGGCAACTCGTGCGCCTGCGTGTCCGTTGCCGTCACATTCGTGAGCGCCATGACATGTCCCTCCCGCCATCGAAGCCAACCGCGCTGCCAGCCGGATGCAGCCGACGCCGCCACGCGAATACCCCTTCGTCTTGCGTCTATGCCTGCGCTCGCACGAACGAAGGAGGAAGCACGCTTGCCGAGCGGCCAGGCACCCCAGGGGGATGCCTCGGCTCTCAGGACGATCCCTGTCAAGCGGGCACGTCGGAGACCGGCGGCGTCCATCGGCTGGTAGGCGGAGGTGCGTAGGACGTCGTCATGCGAGGAGCGCCCGGCAAGGCGGCCGGTCCTCTCCCGGCTGATGCCGCCTGCGAACGTCGAGGTCAGGGGTGGCGCTCGCGCGGCCTGGCCACAGCGGCACAGCAGCGATCCGAGCCGGACGACCGAGTCTCGTTTGGCGGCCCGGGCGATGACTCTGTCAAGGGTGTGGTGGGCGAAGCGGTGTCGTACGGAGGGCCGCTGCGGCTCATCGCTGCGGGCCCGGCCCGGTGCCGGCCGGTCGGCGACGTTTGCCGTGCCAGTCCAGTATCAGGACCGTGGCGTCGTCCTTGAGGTTGCCATGGCAGGCATCAAGCACCGCGGCGGTCAGGCTCCGGACGGCTTCTCTTGGATGCAGCGCGCGGGTGGCGTGAACGACCGAGGCCAGGTCGACGGCTGCGGCACCGCGCTCCTGCATTCCGTCGGTGAGCAGGATCAGGCGGTCCCCGGGCCGCAGGTGCAGTTCCTGTAGGCGGTAGGAAGTGGGTGCCACCACACCGAATGGCAGATTGACGGCGAGTCTGACCTCCTCGACGGTGCCGTCGCGCAGCCGCAGTGGCCAGGGATGGCCGGCGTTGACCAGTTCGCAGAGACCTGTTTCGAGATCCACGCACAGCAGCTGTCCGGTGGCCAGGCCGCGGTTGTGGCTCAGCAGGGCCTGGTGGGCGTGGTGGGCCTGCTTAAGGGCGTCACAGCCGTTGCGGCGTGCCCGCCGCAGTGCGCCGACCAACAGGGTGGCCAGCAGGGCGGAGTTCGTGTCATGGCCCATGGCGTCGGTGATGGACAGGTGCAGGGTGTCGCTGTCGAGCGTGTAGTCGTAGGTGTCGCCACCGATGTCGTCGGCAGGGATCAGCCCGGCGGCAAGGGTGAACTGGGCCGCCTCGCAGCAGGGGGCCGAGGGAAGCAGTTGATGCTGGATCTCCGCGGCCAGGCTGGTCTCGGTGGTACGCCGGCCCAGGTGGTACAGATCGGTGAAGCGGCGGTCCGTGACGATGATGTAGGCCAGTGCGTGGGCCGCCTCGCGCACTTGTCGGAGCACGATGTCGTCGGCGGACTGCAGGGTCACCTCCAGGACGCCGATGCAGTCGCCGCGGTTGGTGACCGGCGTGATGACGCGTCGTCCGCCCTGGCCGTCCGGTTCCACATGCTGGCGCTGGCTCTGCAGAACGCTGTCGTAGACGCTGCCCTGTAGGCCGATCGGCTCAGCATGGCCCGCGGCATCACCGCCGACTGCGGCGAGCCGTACCAGCCGCTGACCGATGAGGTCGACGAATAGAAAGGACACATGTTCCGCACCGAATCGCTTTTGCAGGTCGTGTGCCACCACGTCCACGGACTCACCGGGCGGCGCCGCCTCCGCGGCGGCCAGCAACTCGCCCAGTTCCAGATCTCCGCCCTCCACGGCAACCTCCCATCGACTGCCACAACTTTTTCCCCAAGTTTCCGCAACATCACCCGATGCACCCGCTTTCCCTGGTCAGGGCGGTGAGCCAGGTCGGTGCGGGTAGGCCCCGAGTCCGTCGGGTGGCGTCCGCGGGCGACCGGGCGGCAGTGCGTCGAAGGTCGGGGGGCGGGGTCAGGGGTCAGGGGATACGGAGGAGGCAGCATGTCGACGCACGGTGAGCGGTCCGGAGCGGGCCGGTGCCGCTCGGGGGCGCGGTGGTTGCCGGACCGCCGCCGCCTTCACCTGCCTCAGTCGGCCACGAACTCCGGCTCCCACGGTCGCGGCCCCACACCGTGCTCCCAGCGCAGGAGTTCTTGACCGTCCATGCACACGATGCCGCACTGCTCGGCGTACTCGACCGCGGGAGCGGTGAAGTCGCTGCTGGTGACCACTACGGCGACATCGGCCTCGTGAACGGTGAAACACGTGCCGCCGAACCGCTGCATGTCCTGGGAACCGACTCGGTTGGCGTCGCAGTACCGCTTGCACTGGATGACGACCAGGCGCCCGTCCGGCGTCCTCGCCACGACATCGGCGCCCAGGTCGCCGGCCCCGCCCACGACCTCCACGTCGAGGCAGCCGTCGCGTCGGCACAGCTCGGCTATCGCCTGCTCGAACTCGGCGGGGTCCAGCGCCTCGTAGCCGATCTCTCCGGTGTCCGCGGGCACCTCGTTCACGGGCTCACGGAGGGGGACGGTCCGTTCCCCGTCGAGGCGACTGCCACAGGGATCGGTCCGTGCTGCTGCGGGGCCGGCGGCAGGAGTCGGTGGAGCGGTGTCGAGGGCTTCGACTGCCGTCTCCGTAGCCTCGTCCAGGGCTTCCGCGGCGTGGCGCGCGAGCCTCGCCGCCGATATCCGGCGCCCTCTACGGCAGCCGGCCACGACACCGCCGGCGCCCACGAGGACGAGTGCGACGGCCCAGGCAGGATGGCGTTCGGCGGCGGCCGTCGCGGTACGGAGGGTCGTGCCCACCAGTATCAGGATGACGGCGAGAAGGACGAAGTACAGGGCCGTCGACCGGAGTTCGAACCGACGGGAGCGGCGCCCGGTACGCGAAACATGTGCGGGTGCGGCCATGGTGATGCTTCCCCTCCGAGGACGTCAACGAAGATCAAGAAGCATCTGCCCAGGTACGGGAGGTTCTACCGAGCCGGTGCGATCATCCGTGCCGCCGTGCTTCCCCACCGTCGACGAGGCCCGTGCCGCTGTGTCGACTGCCTCACCGCATGAAGAACCGCTGCCACTTCAACGGCTCCCGCGTGCGCTCGCCGAAGGTCGAGGACGTATGCGCCGCGAGGGTCGCGGGATCCGACCGACCTCACCGCCCAGAGAGCCAGCCTGCCCAGCCGCCACGGCAGCAGCGTTGACCGTCGAAGTACTGGCGTCCTGAGTCTTGAATGTCCGTGGGGTTGCTCCCTGGCACGTCCCGGGACGAGCAGGTCGCCGATCCGTTCGCCCGGACCCTGGAGACGAAGCCGGAGAACGCCACCCATCAGTCGCCCGGCGGGCCTTGCACCTGTATCTCCCCGCAAAAAGCGGGACGTCTTTCCCCGGAGGACCGACACACAGGCGACGGCACCGTCGAAACGGCCCGCATCTTCAAGATCAGATTTGAGCGCGGGCCCGCCGGAGCACACACCAGGACCGATACCCACGCACTCACCCGGCCGGTCGGCCAGCCGGCCGGGCCCTGGCGGCACGGAGATCACCACCGTCGCCGACAGAGCGAGCGCCCTTCACCGAGTCCGCATGTGCGGCCGCCTCACCCGATGGAGACGGCCTGTCGGCGTTTCACGGTCTTCACAGGTGGAAAGGGGTGGCGGAGCGAGCCCGCTCCCACATGCCGGGCAGCTGTTCCTCGGGACGCTGCTGCTCACCGTGCAGGGCGTTGAGGATCACCAGGCATCCGGTCAGGGCCGGCACGGCCCACTGCGCGTAGGCCAGCTGCCGCCGGGCCTTGTCGACGTCGATGGGATGCTGCTCCGCCTTCTCGATGTCCTGCGGGTCCGACGAGGAGGCCAACTCGACCTTCTTGCCCAGGATGCGGGCGTAAGCGGTGGCGGCCAGGGCCCCGGCGGTGACGACGGTCTTGGCCGCTGTGGAGGAGGCCACACCCTTCTGCATGGCGACGCGGTGGGTGTTCACCGCGAGCAGCCCACCGCCACCGAACAGGTGCGCGCCGATCGCGGCGGCGTTGACCGGCGCCCACTTCGCCCAGCCTGATGAAGCGATCCGTGCCGTGGCCTGGTCCGTTGCGCCTTCCTCCTTGGCCGCGCCGTTCAGACCGACCGCGCCCATGAGTGAGCCGCCGAACCAGGCTGCCAGGCCCAGATCGTGCAGGCTGCGGATCCAAGTGTTGCGTTCGGACACGAGAGTGCTCCTTCGAAAGGCGGTGAGCCGACAGGAACATCGAGCCCTCCTCCACCCTCACCGGGCCTTGTTCTCGCCGCCATCACTACTGACCCGAGCGGGTGACTCCCCTTGCGTATGGCAGCTCATCAGGCGGAGCCGTCTCCAGGCGCAGACCCAGACGGTCTCTCCGCTGCCGCAGGGGCGAACACCCCGGGCGAAGACAGTGAACTTTTTCCAACCTGTTCGGTGAACCGCCCAGTCGGGGTGAAGGGCAGGCGAACCCCCTGGTAGACGGATTTTCGGCCAAGAGAACCTTCTCTGCCAGAGGCTTCACATGTTTGCCTGCCCTTCTCCGAGATCTCGGCGCACGGTGGCGCCGCCTGAGCCCGGGCCGGCCGGAGGCGGGCCACACGTACGTCCGGCTCGCAGCCGGGTCCGGCGTCGGAACCACGGCCGTCCACCACTACGTCACCGAGGCCGTCGTGCTTCTCGCCGACCTCGCACCCACCTGGGGACGATCGAGCATTTCCAGGGGGTAGGTGCCCATCCCCGTGCCGTGGAGGGTGCCGCTCGCCGTCGGATTCGTGGCGGTGTGGTTCGGGGTTACGTGTCGTTCGGTTCCAGCTGCCGAATGCGCACGTCGAGTTCGCGCTGGTAGAAGTCGATGAAGCCGTCGGGGTCGGGGCCGGCGTTCTGCATGACCAGCCTGTCGAAGCCCGCGTCGACGAACTTCTGCGCCACCTCGACATACCGGGCGGGGTCTGTGCCGCAGGCGAACTTCTCCAGAATGTCGTTCTCGCGCACGGTCGTGGTCGCGGCGTCGAAGTTGACCGGGTTGGGCAGCTCGCTCATGACCTTCCATCCGGTCAGTGCCCATCGAGACGTTTCCAGGGCCGCCTGCGCCGCGGTGTGCTCGTCGCTCGCCCAAGCCATCGGGACCTCCGCATATCCCGGCCCGGTGCCGCCTGCGTCACGGTACTGCCGGACGATCTCCGGCTTGTCCTCGGTCGCGAACAGGCCGTCGCCCAGTTCCGCGGCGATGCGTGTGGACGCCTGGCCGCTGGCGGCCACCGCGATCAGGGGAAGTTCTTCCGGAAGGTCGAAAACCCGGGCGTCCTCCAGCCGCAGGTGTTTCCCTTCGTAGGAACGGTACCCCCCGCTCCACAGCAATCGGATGATCTCCAGGGCTTCCTTGAGCATTTCGTGTCGTGTGCGCACCGCGTCCGGGAAGCCACGGCCTACGACGTGCTCGTTGAGCCGCTCACCCGAGCCGACGCCGAGGACGAAACGGCCCTCTGACAACAGGGCGAGGGTCGCGGCCGCCTGAGCAATGATCGCCGGGTGGTAGCGCACGGTAGGACACGTCACGCCGGTCGCCAACTCGATCCGTGAGGTCTTGGCCGCGATGCTCCCCAGTACCGTCCAGGCGAACGGTGAATGACCCTGATTGTCGAGCCAGGGGTGGTAGTGGTCGCTGATCTCGACGAAGTCGAACCCGGCCTGCTCCGCGAGAACCGCTTGCCTCACCAGTTCCGCCGGGCCGAACGCCTCTGCGGCCAGCTTGTAACCCACCTTCACGTGTTCCTCTTTCCTCATGTGCCATGGGTATTTCGTCCGCTCAGAGGTACCCGTCGGCGTCGCCGCGTAACGAGTACCTGCCAACTACTGGGACCGGAAACGGCCGGTGCGCCGAGGCCCTGATCGTGGCCTCGTCCTCCCTCTCGGTCAGGTGTGGACGTACCGACACCACCTGCCCCGGTACAGGACCGGACTGCCGGGACGGCGGATCAGGGCATGCTCGAGCACACCACTCGACTGGGCTCGTGGGGAGGGGCTTGCGCTCGCGGCGAGCCTCCGTGGGGCCGCCTCGGGGCTGAGGGCAAACTTCCTGGGGTCACCCGACCCTGTGGACGAAACACCAAGCCGGTAAGCGGCGACGACGTCGCCCTGCTCGCCTTGCGGCTGTGCCCTGCCGACGCGGGCGCTCACGACGACGGCCGATCGACCCCGCAGTCCCGTACAGCTCCGCCGCCGGTCTCGCCCCGGCTCCGGTGCCGCCCCTTGCGGTCATGGCCCGTGGCCAGGCGTGGCGGGGCGGGGCGGGGCGGGGCGGATCGACTGGAACACAACGGCCTGGCATGACACCGCGGCCATGGCCTACCTGCTCGTCCGGTACCCGGCCCTGACCGCCGTAATGTTCGCGGCCGCGGCCCTGGCACTGGTCGCGGGTCGGCGGAGCAGGTACGTCACACTGCTCACCGTCTGGGACCCGGCCCCGTTCCTGCTCACCCTGCTGACGGTTCCCTGACCGCATCTCTTTCTCGACCGCTGTCTGCCTGTTCACCCTTGCGCCCTGGATCCTCCTGGCGGCCGTCGGCATCCATGGAGCGGCCGCCAGGCTCCGGGGGGGGTCGGCCGCTCGCCGCCCGGTAGTCCGTAGTCGCGCCGACCGCCGTTCTCGTCCTGCTCACGCCGTCCGGCCGGGAACGCACCACGCTCCATACACCACGTGAGCCCGGCTACGGCTCCGCCGCTCACGCGAGGGCCGGGGGCCGGGGGGCGCCCTCGGCCCCGTATCGGAACGACGGGTCATCCGCTCAGAACTACTCGTCGTGGTCGATCCGCACCACGTACTTGCCCCGCACCCCTCCGGCTTCCAAGGCCCGGTGCGCCGCCGCCGTCTCCTCCAGCGGGAAAACGGTGTCCACCATGGGGCGCAGCACCCCGTCCGCCACGTGGCGGGCAAGGTCGTCGAAGAGTGCGCGCCGGGGCTTGCCGCTGAAGAACCGCACCCTGCCCCGCCCGTGCACGGCGCTGGCCGCGATGTACGCCAGCGAAGCGACGGGCCGCGCCGGGTCGAAGGAGATCGTCACCATGCGGCCGCCCTCCTTCAGCAGACTTCGGTAGGTCCGCAGCTCCGTGCCCACGGTGTCCACCACCACGTCGAAACGGCCCAGTTCCGCCGGCGGGACGACCCGGTGGTCGACGGCGTGCTGCGCGCCGAGTCCGCGGACGAAGTCAAGGTTCGCGGCCCGCGCCAGACCGGTGACTTCCGCACCCCGTGCCCGTCCGAGCTGCACCGCCACGTAACCGACGCCGCCCGCGGCGCCCCGTACCAGGAGCCGCTCGCCGGGGCGCAACGAGGCCTTGTCACGGAGAGCGGTGACGGCCGTCATGCCGACCGGGAGCGCGGCGGCCTCCACCAGGTCCAGCCCGTCCGGTACCCGCCCCAGCCAGTCGGTCCGGACCGTCACGAATTCGGCTGCGCTACTCAAGGGCGACGAGCCTCCCCGTACGCCCCACACCCGGTCGCCGATCGCCGGGCCGGTCGTGCCGGAGCCCAGCGCGGCGACCTCGCCGGTGAAATCGAGCCCGACACGCTGCGGGAACTTCCGGCCGGTGACGAAGCGGACCCGGCCGGACCGGGCCATCAGTTCACCGCCGTTCACGCTGAAGGCACGTACCCGCACCAGCACCTCGCCGGGTGCCGGCTCGGGTCGTGGCACGCGGCTCACGTACAGCACCTCGGGACCGCCGAAGCGGTCGAACAGTACGGCTTTCATCGTCCGGTCCATCGTCGTCACCTTTGCCATGGCCGTGCGGGGGGGGGAGGGGGAGATATGCCACCGAGCGTAGGCTTCGAACCGGACGGCAGCGTCCACTTCCGGCGGAGGTGAGAGACAGTGGCGGCGAGATCCTCTCGGATACCGGCCTCGGGAACTGGGCAGGCCGCGGGGCGGACGTCGGGGCCCGTGCGCGGTGAGCTCCGTGAAACCGACCCGGAGGCGGACGGGCCTCCGGACACGGACGTCCGTCCCGGGGCGGAGGAGGGTCTGCGGGCGAAGGACGGCCTGCGGGCCGATGCGCGGCGCAATCGTCAGCGCATCCTCAGGGCCGCCCGCGAGGTGTTCGCCGAGCACGGGATCGACGCACCGATGGCCGGCGTGGCCAGGCGGGCAGGGGTCGGCGTGGCGACGCTGTACCGGCGTTTCCCCACTCGTGACGACCTGGTGAGGGCCGCCTTCGCGCATCAGATGCACGCCTGTGCCCGGGTGCTGCACGAGGCCGTGGCCGACCCCGACCCGTGGCGTGGCTTTCAGCGGCTGGTCGAGACGGTGTGTGAGCTCCAAAGCGCGGAACGGGGGTTCCCGGAAGCGTTCGTCGCGGCATTCCCCGACTCGGCCCGCGAGCACGCGAAGATGCGCGAAAAGGCCTCGCAGGAATTGATCCGCCTGATCCGCAGGGCACAGGCCGCTGGAGCCCTGCGACCCGATTTCCATCCCTCCGACCTCGCCGTCGTCCTGTTGGCCCACAGCGGCCTGGTCACCGCGTTGCCCGGCGACCGCGCGGCATCACGACGTCTGGTGGCCTATCTCCTGGAGGCGTTCCGCGCCGAGCCGGCCCGTGGCACGTTGCCTGATCCGAGCTCGCTGCCCCTTGACGGTCTGCCGCTCGTCGCAGGACCGCGTCCCTCACCCGCGTGAGTCCTGCCTCCGGGGTGGATCGGTGCCGGGCCCGACGAACCCGGGCGATGACGCATCGGTGGCCCGCTGCCGTCTCGTCGACCGAATGCCGGCCCGCCTCCCGTACGCCAAGGCGGCCGGCATCCAGCCCCGCACCCTGGAGATCTGGGACCGGATCGCCTGGCGCGCACCGTCATGGAGGCCGCCGCTCCCCTGCGCGGCCGTCCGGGACACGTACTGCTCCTGTACGCGACCGACGTCACCGACCTGGTCTCGGTCGTCGAAGCGAGCGGGGCCGCGGGGGCGCCGCTGACGACGGACGACAGCCCGGGTTCTCCCGGCCACCGCGGTTCCGAGGGCGACCCGGAGATCGCGGCCGTGCTCTCCCGCGAAGCCGCACCGACCGCTGCCGCCGGTCCGGTGATTCCGGCATACCACGACTCCGCCGGCGAGTTCGCCCGCCTCTGCCGTCCCAACGACGCGACCGGTTTCGTCGTCCGCCCGGACGGACAGCTCGGTGCCCGCTTCCCCCTCGCCGGCACGACGGCGGCCCTGGCCGGCTACCTCGCCGCTCTGTCCGTACCGGCCTGAGCCCTGTGGCCGCGATCCGTCGGCCCTGGTCCGGGCCGTCCGGGCCGTCCGGCCCGCAGTCGGCGAAGCGCGGCAGGTGGGTGCGGGCGGCGGCGAGTGGTGCGTGAGGTCCTGCCCCACCGGTTCCGGCCCGCCGTCGAGCGCGGCCTCTGCCCTCGTATCGGCCAGCGGGTCGTCTCCTGGCTCCGGGACACCGGCGGGCTCCCTCGATGATGTCATCCCGTCGCTCGCACGCTTGCTCTCCGCGGTTCACGGGCAGCACCGGGCCGTGCGTGCCCGTAGCCGCCCGCCGCACACCGCTTCGCGGTGTCAACGCGTGGGCGGCGGGCGCAGGGCGAGGACAGCTAGGTCGTCGTGCCCGTCGCTCGGGTGCCGGTCGGCCAGGACCCGGCAGAGCGCGTCGAGCGGCAGCCCGCTGTGGGCCGAGGCGATGACGGCGAGCTCGCCCAGGCATTCGTCCAGGGACCGCTGAGGATGTTCGACCAGGCCATCGGTGAACATCAGGACCGTGTCACCGGCCAGCAGCCGATGGATATGGTCGGGGCGCGGCAGCGCATCGTCCACACCGAGGGGCAGACCCGGTTCGGCATCCAGGTAGCGGGTGCGCCCCTCGGCAGTGACGACCAGGGGCGGGAGGTGACCGGCGGTCGACCAGTACAGGCGCCAGCCGTTCCCCTCGGCTTCGATGCGGGCGAGGCAGGCGGTGGTGACCGGGGCTTCGGTGATGGCGTGCAGGGTGTGGTCGAGGCGGTCCAGGACCAGACTGGGCGGGGTGCGGCGGTCGTAGAGCAGAGCGCGCAGCATGTTGCGGATCTGTGCCATGGCCGCGGCGGCGGCCAGGTCGTGGCCGAGCACGTCGCCGATGATGGCCGCGCAGCTGCCGTCCGGGAGCTGCAGCGCGTCGTACCAGTCGCCTCCCAGATGGTGGCCGGGGGCGGTGGCGGGCCGGTAGACGGCGGCCGCGGCGAAGGGCTCGAGGTCGGGCAGCGTCGGCAGCAGCATCCGTTGGAAGTGCTCCGCGGAAGCGCGGGTCTGATCGAAGAGACGGGCGTTCTCGATGGCGATGCCTGCCGCACCGGCCAACGCCGTCACCACGTCCTCGTCCTGGTCGTCGAACGGCCTGCCGTCACGCCGGTCGCACAGGTAGAGGTTGCCGTAGATCCGGCCGCGCACGCTGATCGCCACCCCGAGCAGGGTACGCATCGGTGGGTGCCCCGCGGGAAAGCCGACGGAGTCCGGGTGGCGCGGCAGGTCCTTCACGCGCAGCGGCTCGGGGTGGTGGATCAGATGCCCCAGCAGGCCCCGGCCGTGCGGGAATTCGGATCCGGCCAGGTCCTCGTACTCCTCGGTGCTCAGGCCGAGAGAGATGAACTCCTCCAGGACCGTGCCGTCGTCGTTCAGCACGCCGAGAGCCCCGTAGCGGGCGTCGACGAGTTCCATCGCGGTACTCACGATCCGCCGCAGTACCACGGGCAGATCGAGTTCCCGGCTGATGGAGAGGACCGCGCTCAGCAGGTTCCGCATGCGCTGCTGCGCCCTGGCCAGGTGATCCCTCTGCTCGGTGACGCGGTCCAGGTGCTTCTCCTCGCCGAGGCGCGGAGACTCCGGGCGCCGCCGGCCGTCGTCCCGGGCCACCGTGTTCCACCTCTCTTCGCACGCTGGTCGCGGTGCCGATGTCACGCATCCGAGAACATCGTGACCCACCCTCCCGTCTTCCGCACGCACACCGCTCTCCTCCCGGTGCGCGGTGACAGCCGCTCCGCAGGCGGGTTTCGTGGGCGCGTAGTCGTCGATCCCGTAGGGGCACCGGTGTGAGGGAGGTGGGGCCCGGTCGACGGGGCGGTGCGGGCGGACCGCGCTGGGTGGAGGGCGGACTTCGGCCCTGTTCCGGAGCGCTCGTGGGGCGGGAAACGGATGCGCGCCGCGGGTGGAGACGTGTGTCTCCGTCGGTGGCCGCCGCGGACGGGACGGCCGCGGACGGGACTCTTGGGGCACACGCCCGCGCACGCCCGGTCACGGGGCCGCGTCGTGAATCACCAGTTTGAACTCGGCGAGTGTCACCAGCCGGGGGGCGGCGTCGTTGTGCGTGACGCGCAACGCCAGGGGTGTGCCGGGCTCGACGAAGATGCCGTGGTTCTTGACGTAGTACTGGCCGCCCGGCGTCGGGGTGCGGTGTTCGGTCGCCGTGGTGTCGTTGGGGTTCGTGGTCAGGCCGAGCGGGTCCCGCACGAACTGGTCGCGCAACTCGGTGTAGCCACCGGAGGAACCGGCCGCCTCCCACTGGATCATGGCGTACAGATGGCCCCAGCCGGCCTTGGACGGCCAGATCAGCCCGCTGCGGTCGTCCGTCGCCCAGTTGCTCACCACGTACCCGTCGGGCTGAACGGCCTGGTGCATGGCGAACCGGTCGGTCGGCTCCGCCGCACCGAACGGAAACCTCATTATTCGGTACGTGCTGCCGGGTTGAATCAGCTGGTGCGTGTCGGTCTTGAGGGAGCACACCTGTACCCCTGGAGCGGGAGTCGCGTCAGCAGACATACAGCGATGCTGCCCGACATCGGACCGGCCGATGTCGGGGCCGGTCGATCCGGTGGACGGCGCTCGACGCACGGCGCAGGACGAAGTGTGCTCGTGCGCCGCCCCGTGCCCCGTCGGGCTACAACCATTGGCCCGCGGTGCGAGTCCTGTCGTTGCCGAGTCCTTCGGGAGCGCGGCCACCTACCCGCCCACAGTCAGGGGTTCGCCTTGTCCTCCCGTGCATTCCACCTGTCCGCCGTTACGGCGGTCGCGGTCGTCGTCACCGTCACGGGGGCGGCACCCGCGGTGTCCCATGCCGCCCCTCCCTCGTCCGGTTCCCTCGCCTCCGGCACCACGGCGGTGTCCCGTGCCGACTTCGACGCCGACGGTTACCCCGACGTGGCCGTCGCCGCTCCGGGAGGCACCATCAACGGCAGGGCGGAGGCCGGGTACATCGCCGTGGTCTACGGAATGGCCGAAGGGCCGAACGGTGTCAAGCATCAGCTGATCAGCCAGAACCGCTATGGCATACCGGGCACGGCGGAGACGGGCGACCGCTTCGGCAGTCATCTCACGGCAGCCGACCTGGACGGCGACGGTTTCACCGACCTGGTGGTCGGAGCCCCCGGCGAGGACGTCGACGGTGCGCGTGACGTCGGGCGGCACACCGTGCTGTGGGGAAGCATGGGCGGGCTCGCCACCGCCACCGCCCTCGGCCGGGGGACGTCGCCGACCCGCGCGGGCGACTTCGACGGAGACGGGCACCCCGACCTGGCCACGGCCCATCACGTCCGCTACGGGCCCTTCAGCCGTACGGGTGAAGCAGCCCGCACCGGCCCGCTCGTCGTCCCCGGCATCCGCGTGGATGCGATGGAAGCGGGCGATGTGGACGGCGACGGCATGACCGACCTGGTCGTCAGCAGTGGCTCCCCGGCCCGGGACGGCCTGACCGTCCCGCTGCAGCGTCTGCGGCTGCTCAGAGGCACGGAGAGGGGTCTGGTGGCAGGACCGTCGATCGCCCCCGCGGACACCGTGTCCGCGGACAGCATCGCGCTGGGCGACGTCGACGGTGACGGTCGGCAGGACGTGGTCTTCGGACGCAGCACGGCGGGCGGCGGCCTGCTGGGTGTGGTGCGGGGCACGGCGGACGGTCTCGAGGCGAGGGCCACGCTCGTCGGCCAGGACTCCCCCGGTGTCCCGGGTACCGACGAGAGCGGTGACCGCTTCGGCACCGACGTGGCGGTCGGTGACGTCACCGGAGACGGCTACGCCGATGTCGTCGCCGGGGCCCCCGGCGAGGACCTGGCCGGACGGAAGGACGCCGGCAGGTTCGTCGTTCTGCGAGGGAGCCCCACCGGTGTCACCGGCGGTTCGGTGCAGGCCTTCAGCCAGAACACGGCCGGCGTGCCCGGATCGGCCGAGGACGGCGACCGCTTCGGAACAGGCACCGCCGTCGTCGGGGGGCACGTCGTCGTCTCGGCGCCGGGTGAGAACAGCAGGTCCGGTGCCGTGTGGGCCTTCGCCGGCACCACGGCGGGGATCACTGCCACCGGATCGGTGAGCTTCGGGCCGGGCACGCTCGCCGCGCCCATGGCCGGCGCTCGCCTCGGCTCGGCCTTCCATCGCTGACGTCGGTGGCGGTGGCGGTGGGACCGGGCACGTCCCCGCGGCGCAGGTGCACGAGCGTGGCCGGGAGCCGGCCGGTGCGAAGGACCGGCCGGTGCTTCGCACCGGCGCCCGCGGCCCACATCCGAGGCATGACATGAGCCCGGTCCGACGCCGCTCATGTCCCACGGGGCGGACTCGGCGACGGGTTCGGCGACCGTCCGGGCCGGCAGGTTCGTGATTCTCCGGTCGCCGCGGGTGTCCTGCCGGCGGGTCCGGTCCGTTGATCGTCGGTCCCGCCCGGACACGGCGCGTCTGGCCCTCATCAAGATCCAGCCCATCTACTCCGGCGACGTGGCCGCCGCCCTCGGCCGCACCGCGGTGGGTACGCCCGTGAACGGTGTGGTGGAGGTCGCCGGCCCCGACACGTTCCGGCTCGACGAGCTCATCCGCAAGGCGCTCGCCGACGAGGACGATCCCCGTACGGTCGTGGCGGACCCGCATGCCCCGTACTTCGGTGCCGAGTTGCAGGAGACCACGCTCCTGCCCGGTGCCGACGCGCACCTCGCAAAGACCCGCTTCGCCGACTGGACCGCGCAGCGGTGATGAGCCGTCGGAAGTGAAGCGTCGGGGTGGCCCTGCGATCAGGGCCACCCCGACGCTTTCGATACATGGATCTCAATGGAATTCAGCGGAACTCCGTCGGCCCGGCCTCGTGGTGCGCTGCGGCAGGGAGGTGGCCGCCGTCATCGGCCTCGACGTCGCCGGCCCTCACGTCGTACAGGTGTGGGTCACCCTCGACCCGGACAAAATCCGGCCCTGGAACCAACAACCCGATTCCCCCACACGCCCTTGATCCGGGGCCGTGGCCAGGACACCTCCTGCTCCTTGGTGTGGCCGAAGCCTGCCGAGTGGCGCAGGCGACGCAGCGTGCCGGTGACTTCGCGGGACACCAGTGGCTGCCCGGTGTGTCCTTGGGGTGCCGCCGATTGCGCGGCGCGATGTCACCGGGCGGTCTCGGAAGCCGGGATCGGGGTGCCCTGGGACCGGTCCCTGCGGCGTGCGCCCACTGGACGTCGGTCCGCTGCGCCGCACCCGGGAGTTGGAGTTCCCGGGTGCCTGCACCTCTCCGTCCAGCAGTCGCTGGGACCGAACCCGCGGAGAGCCGTCAAGATCCTTCCCTGCCGCGCACCGGCGGGGAAGGCGGCAGGTCGGTGCCAGGCCGAACCGGTGGTGACCGGCTCCGCTTCGTCTTCCGGTACGAGAAACAAACGCACCGGACGGGCCGGTCGAGGGCGGGTCCGGGCACCTCTCTCGTCCCCGGGCCGGCTTCCGGATTCCTCCTGTACGCACATGCCCGGTCACGTCACCGCATGCAAAATGGAGCAATGTTGCCTTCCGACGCTTCCGCCACACCTCTGCCCTGGCATGCTTTGCCCCCGACCGACGCAACGGCCCGGCTCGAGGTCGACCCCGGTGCGGGACTTTCGTCGGACGAAGCCGCCCGGCGGCTGGCGGAGCACGGGCCGAACCAGTTGGACGAGGCTCCGCGTGAGCCCCGGTGGCGGGCCTTTCTCCGGCAGTTCCAGGATCTGCTGATCATCATTCTGCTGGTGGCCGCCGTGGTCAGCCTGGTGGTCTCCCAGGAGTGGGAGACCCCGATCGCGATCGCGGTGGTGGTGCTGCTCAACGCGACGATCGGGTTCGTGCAGGAGTCCCGCGCCGAGGCGGCGCTGGACGCCCTGCGGGAGATGACGGTCACTCACGCCACGGTCCGCCGTGACGGCCGTCTGATGCAGCTGGACGCCGGCGAACTGGTCCCCGGGGACGTGGTCACCCTGGCGCCCGGCGACCGGGTGCCCGCGGACGGACGGCTGCTGACGTCGGCTTCCCTGGAGGTGCAGGAGTCCGTCCTGACGGGCGAGGCACAAGCCGTGGCCAAGGACGCGGGTGCCGAGGTCGCGGAGGACGCCCCGCTGGCAGACCGGGCGACGGCGGTGTTCATGAACACCGCCGTCACGCGCGGCCGCGGCGAGGTCACGGTCACCGCCACCGGCATGAGCACCGAGACCGGCCGCATCGCCGACATGCTGCACTCGGCCAAGCCCGGCCCGACGCCGCTGCAGCGTCAGATCGACACGCTCAGCCGCACCCTCGCCCTGATCGCCGGGCTGGTCATCGCCCTGGTGTTCGTCCTGGGCCTGGTGCGCGGGCAGGACTTCGGCGACCTGTTCATCAGTGCCGTGTCGCTGGCGGTGGCGGCCATCCCCGAGGGACTGCCCGCGGTGGTCGCGTTCACCCTCGCGATGGGCACGGGCCGGATGGCCAAGAAGGGGGCGATCGTCAAGAAGCTGGCGTCGGTCGAGACTCTCGGCAGCACCACCCAGATCTGCACGGACAAGACCGGCACGCTGACGTTGAACCAGATGACGGCGCGGGAGATGCTGCTGGCCGGCCGCCGGCTCACCTTCTCCGGCGAGGGTTACTCCTCCGAGGGGCGGATCCGCACCACCGACGGACAGCCTCTGCCGCAGACCCTGGACCACGCACTGACCGCGATGGGGCTGTGCACCGACGCCGTGATCCGCGACGGTGAGGTCGTGGGCGACCCGACGGAGGGCGCCCTGGTGGTCCTGGCCGAGAAGGGCGGCATCGACGTGACCGGGCTGCGGCAGGAACGGCCGCGGCGGCTGGAGGTCCCCTTCGACTCCGACTACAAGTTCATGGCGACCTTCCACGACTGGACGGACGACTCCGGGCGTGCGGTGGTCCGGTGCTTCGTCAAGGGCGCCCCCGACGTCCTCGCGGACCGTGCGGACCGCCTCGTGGGCGAGGAGGGGATCCTGCCGTTCGACGACGCGGCCCGCCGTCGGTTCGACGAGGGCAACGCCTCACTGGCCGAGCAGGGCATGCGGGTGATGGCGCTGGGCATGGAGGATTTCCCCGCCGACGGCTTCCAAGCCCCCCAGGATCCCAAGGACCTCCTCGACCGGATCGTGCTGACGGCCATGGTGGGCATCGTCGACCCGCCCCGCCCGGAGGCGCGCACGGCGATCGCCGAGTGCATCGACGCCGGAATCCGGGTCCGCATGATCACCGGTGACCACGCGGTGACCGCCGGCGCCATCGCCCGCGAGCTCGGTATCCCCGGAGCCGCCGTGACGGGCGCCGAGCTGGACCGTATCGACGACGAAACCGCCCTGGCCGAGCGGCTGGACGAGGTGGGCGTGGTCGCCCGGGTGTCCCCCGAGCACAAGATCCGTATCGTCCGGGCGCTGCAGGACCGCGGTGACGTGGTCGCGATGACGGGTGACGGTGTCAACGACGCGCCCGCGCTGCGCAAGGCCGACATCGGGGTGGCGATGGGTGTCACCGGGACGGAGGTGACCAAGGAGGCCGGCACGATGGTGCTGACCGACGACAACTTCGCCACCATCGTGTCCGCGGTCCGCGAAGGCCGCGGCATCTACGACAACATCGTGAAGTTCACCCGGTTCCAGGTCTCCACCGCCCTGGGTTTCGTGGCCACCTTCCTGATCGCCTCACTGACCGGGCTGGCCGGCGGGGCACCGTTCACCGCCCTGCAGATCCTGTTCGTCAACCTGGTCATGGACGGCCCGCCCGCCATGTCCCTGGGCGTCGACCCGGTCAGCCCGGACGCGATGAAGCGCAAGCCCCGCCCGGCCGGCGAACGGATCCTCAGCAGGCAGCGCCTCACCCGCATCCTGCTGGCGAGCACGGTGATGGCGGCCGGCACGCTGGCGGTGCTGATCTGGGCCCCCGGCCCCGAGCCGGAACTGGGAGAGGCGACCGTCGCGGGCACGATGGCCTTCGTGACCTTCGTGTTCTTCCAGGTCTTCAACCTGCTCAACGTGCGGCACGACACCCGCAGCGTGTTCAGCCGGGAAACACTGCAGAACACTTCCGCTTTCGTCGCCACGGGCGCCGTGATCGCCCTGCTCATCGTCATCGTCGAGACCGACGCGCTGCACGGCTTCTTCACCACCACCGACCTCACTCCCGGTCAGTGGCTGGCGTGCGCTGCCATCGGCTCGGCGATCCTGTGGACCGGCGAGGTGCTCAAGTCCGTGCTGCGTGCCCGCGCGCGCCGCACGCGCGGCACCGGCTCGCAGCAGCCGGCGTCCCGACAGACGGCGTGACGGCGACGCGCAGGACGGACCGGCCCGTGGGGAGGAGCGGGCAGGCGGACCCGGCGGGGAGGCGGGGCGGACGGACCGGGCGGACCCGCACCCGGGCCGCGTTCACGGCCGCCCGGCGTGCGCGCGGGCCGGGGTGTCCGGCAGCCGACGATCGCCGGGGCCTCGTGGACCAGTTCGTCGTCGGTGATCGCCTCCGCCCTGAGCAGCGCGAAGTCGACCCGGCGGGTGATGTCGTCGGCGAGGACCGGGTCACCGACGTGCCGGCTCCACGCCGGCGGCCCTCGGCTCTCGCCCTCCTCCAGGCCGCTCCCGCGTACCACGGTCCAGCGGGTGCGGCCGGCGAAGACGCGGCGGCACGCCTCCGCCCGGTCACGCGGGTCGGCGAAACGCGCCGGCCTCGCCAGGACGCCGAAGACCGCGACGACGGTGATCCGCTCGGCGAACCCGTCCAGCTTCGGCACGTTCTTCTCGCGGCAGACGCCCACGACCGGCGGACGCCCACGACCTCGCAGCCCCGCTCCAGCGCGTGCCTGCGCCGACGAGTTCGCCCCGGTCTCGAGCTCGTCATCGACGGTCTCGAAGGCCTGCTCGCCGGCCGTGGCCGGCCGGAGCACCCGTAACCCGCTTCGCCCTCGCGGGTTCGGACCCCCGGGCCCCGGTTCGCATTCACCCTCAAGTTAGTTTACGGTTCAACTATCTGTTGGATCTGTGCAGAGAGGGATGGTTTGCACCATGAACGTCACCGCCGCCGTAGTCCGGGGCAAGTCGATGCCGTTTGCTGTCGAGGAGCTCGAACTGGATGATCTCCGTCCGGGCGAGGTCCGGGTCCGGATGGTCGCCACCGGCGTCTGCCACACGGACGCGATCGTGAGGGACCAGGTGTATCCGACGCCGCTGCCCGCGGTCCTCGGCCATGAGGGAGCCGGGGTCGTGGAGGCGGTCGGCAGTGCGGTCACCAGCGTGGCGCCCGGGGACCACGTGGTCCTGTCGGCCGCGTCCTGCGGCGTCTGCGCACAGTGTCTGAGCGGCAAGCCGATGTACTGCGAGAACGCCTACGACCAGTGCTTCGGCGGCCGGCGCCCGGACGGCACCACTGCCCTCTCCTCGAACGGGGAGGCCGTGTCCTCCCACTTCTTCGGACAGTCCTCCTTCGCCACTTACGCCAATGTCGTGGAACGAAGCGTGGTGAAGGTTTCCCGGGACGCGCCCCTGGAGAAGCTCGGCCCGCTGGGTTGCGGCCTGCAGACCGGCGCCGGCGCGGTGCTCAACGAGCTGCGGCCCGAGGCGGGCACGTCCCTGGTGGTCTTCGGGGCCGGGGCGGTGGGTTCGGCGGCCGTCATGGCGGCCAAGGTCGCGGGCTGTACCACGGTCGTAGCGGTGGACCTGCACGACTCCCGGCTGGAGCTGGCCCGGCGGATCGGCGCCACCCATACGATCAACTCCGGCAGCACCGACGTCGTGTCCGAGCTGAAGAAGATCACCGGCGGCAAGGGGGTGGACTTCGTCGTGGACACCACCGCCGTACCGGGGCTGCTGACGCAGGCGCTGGACGCCCTCGCCATCCGCGGGACCATCGTCCTGGTCGGCGCCGCCGCGGCGGGCACGACCGTTCCCTTCGAGATAGGCGAGTCCCTGCTGAAGGGCTGGACCTTCAAGACCGTCATCGAGGGCAGCTCGGTCCCGCAGGTCTTCATCCCGCACCTCGTCGAACTGTGGCAGCAGGGCCGCTTCCCCTTCGACGAGCTCGTGAGGACCTACGAGTTCGAAGCGATCAACGAGGCCTTCGCCGACTCGGCCGACGGAACGACGATCAAGCCGGTCGTCGTCTTCTGACGGCCCTGTTCGGCCCCGCGGTCACCGGCGGAGTACACCGGAGGGGCGTACGAGCCTGCGAAAGCAGGATGCGTACGCCCCTCGGGCGTCAGCGGGACTGATGCGGCGCCGGTGTCGGTACCGGCATCTCCTTCGGTACCGGTGTCCCCTTCGGCACCTGCGCCTGTTCCTGTGCCGGGGGCTGCCGCCGGAAGGCCCAGTCCATCTCCGGCTCGAATGCGGCGCGGAAGATCCGCCGCACCGGTGCGGTGCACAGGGCGGTCACGACCACCGCAGCGATCGCGGTGACGGTGATCGCACCGAGCGGGGTGTGGAACCAGTCGTTGTGGGACCAGTGCCAGTGGTTGGCGGCCTGGATGAAGAAGCCGTGCAGCAGGTACCCGTACAGCGTGCCGGCGCCCAGCGCGGTGAACCACGTCCGGCGCCGCGGGACGAGGGCCACGAAGGCGGCGACGAGGACCGTCGAGCAGCCGAACACCGCCAGGGTCATGACCGGCCCGTACCAGGCGGGCACCGCGAGATCCTCGGCACTGGAGTTGTGGAAGAACCAGGCGTAGTTCATCCGCGTCACGGCCCAGTAGGCCACGATCAGCGCGCCCGCGAACACCGGCACGGCCAGGACGCGCACCTCCCGACGGCGCACCATCTCGAAGTGCTCCTTCTTCAGTGAGAGGCCGAGCACGAAGTACGGCAGGAACTGCAGGGTGCGGTGAAGGTCGAGGTCCTTGCCGATGGACGGGGCGAGGGTGGCCAGGGCCGCGATGGCGAGGGCGATGGGCAGCGGCCATCGCAGGGCCCGCCAGATCGGGGTGGTCAGCCGCCAGATGAACAGAGCGGCCAGGAACCACGTCAGATACAAGGGGTCCAGCAGGCTGATCGAGCGGTCCGGTTCGTTGTCGCTCCACCGGGTGAAGAAGGTGTACGCCACCTCGAAGACGATGTACGGCACGGCGACGCCGGTGATCAGACGCTTGATCTTCCCCGGGCTCCAGTCGAAGCTGCGCGAGAAGTAGCCGGAGATGATGATGAACGCCGGCATGTGGAAGGCGTAGACCAGCGTGTAGAGGGCCGTGACGGTGCGGCTCTCGCTGCGCAGTGGTTCCCACGCGTGGCCGACCGCCACCAGCACGATGGCCAGGTACTTGGCGTTGTCGAAGAACGCGTCCCGCGGCTTCGCCGGCCGGGTCTCCCCGCCGGCCCTGCCGCCGGCCGGTGCGGTGCCGGTGCGGTTCTTTTCTCTGTTCGGTCTCGCCGGTGGCCCGTCCGTCTCCCCGGGGCTGCACGAGGGCAGCGTTTCGTTCACGATTCCTTCCTTCGGGAACCCAGACAGAGCAGAACACCTCTTACAGGAGTTGCGGAAGTGACACGAGAGCAATGTCCCGTGAAACCGTAGCCGCGGCCGACGTCCGGGTAAACCCGAACTTGTGGACAGGTGACCCTCGCGATCGCGTGCGGCGGGAATGGGGGAGGCCCCGTTTCCACCGGCGTCGCGGGTGCCCACTTTCGGCCATTCCCGCCGTGTCGGCACCGAGTGCGCGTCTGCCCGGACATCGCCCCTCTATGCTTCTACATGCCTGTAGAAGGCCTGTGCCGTGCGTCCGCGGAGGCGTGCGGCACTGCTCTTACGGAACACTCGCACGTGAAGGAGTGGACGCCGCCATGGTGTTCAAACGACTGCTCGGCTCGCTCGGCGTGGGCGGCCCCACGGTCGACACGGTCCTCGACCCCGGTGCGCCCCGGCCCGGAGCCGCACTGACCGGGCAAGTCCATCTCAAGGGCGGTGACGCCGACTTCGACATCGAGCACATCACGCTGGAGCTGGTGGCCCGGGTCGAGGCCGAGCACGAGGAGGGGGAGAGCGAGGGCGTCGTCCCCTTCGCACGGTTCACCGTGGGCGGCGGCTTCCGGCTCGGCGCCGGCGAACCGCGGAGCGTCCCGTTCACCGTGGCACTGCCCTGGGAGACCCCGGTCACCGAGCTCCACGGCCAGGACCTGGGCATCGCCCTGGGCGTGCGGACCGAGCTCGCCGTGGCGGGCGCCAGGGACAAGGGCGACCTGGACCGGCTGGGTGTCGGACCCCTGCCCGTGCAGGAAGCGGTCCTCGAGGCGTTCGGCGCGCTCGGGTTCGGCTTCCGGTCCGCCGATCTCGAGTACGGCCGCATCGGCGGCACCGGCCAGCAGTTGCCCTTCTACCAGGAGATCGAGCTGACCCCGGGGGCGCAGTACGCCCACCGGATCACCGAGATCGAGGTGACGTTCCTCGCCGGTCCCGGCGGCATGGAGGTCGTGCTGGAGGCGGACAAGCGCGGCGGGCTCCTCTCCTCCGGCCACGACGCGGTGAACCGGTTCACGGTCTCCCACGACGGTGTCGAGCACCAGGACTGGAACGCGATCGTCGACGAGTGGCTGCACCGGCTCGTGGAGCACCGGGCTCCGTACGGCTCGCACGGCGATCACGGGTACGCCGGGCACCACGGGCACCACCACGACGGGCAGCGCTCCGGCCCCGGCATGGGGACGGTCGTCGCGGCGGGTGCGGCCGGACTGGCCGTGGGGGTCGTCGGCGGCATGGTCGCGGCCGAAGTCGTCGACGAGGTCGGGGACTTCTTCGAGGAGGAAGAGGAAGAGGCGGAGGACGAGGGCTGACCGCACGGGGGCGGGCCGGGCACGTCGTGTGCTCGGCCCGCCCCGTTCGTCCCGCCGGTGACCATGGGCACCGGCGGGCGCCTGCCGGGACTTCTCGTCGTACGACAACCACACCCCACAACTTCTACAGAATTGTAGAGGTTAGGCTTGCCCCGCACGGACGCCCGCTGTGCCGCACCATCGGCACGGCAGGCGCGGCACGGCGACACGACTAGGAGGGGCGTCATGGGCGTCATCGCATGGCTGGTGCTGGGACTGCTCGCAGGGGCGGTGGCCAAGGCCATTCTGCCCGGGCGCGACCCGGGCGGGCTCATCGGCACGACGGTCATCGGCGTCGCGGGGGCCTTCCTGGGCGGCTGGCTGTCGTCGCAGTTCCTGGACCGGCCGGTGCAACGGGAGTTCTTCGACGCCGCCACCTGGGGCTCGGCGATCGCGGGCGCGCTCGTCCTGCTGATCGCCTACCGCATCCTCTTCGGCAACCCGCGCAACTGAACACCCGGCCCGGAACGTCCTGAGCGTCGCAAACGTTCAACAACCACCGAGAACGACCGAAGAAGGAGTACGAAGTGGGAGTTTCCCTTTCCAAGGGCGGCAATGTCTCTCTCAGCAAGGAGGCCCCGGGCCTGACCGCGGTCGTGATCGGCCTCGGCTGGGACGTACGCACCACCACCGGCACCGACTACGACCTCGACGCCTCCGCGCTGCTGCTCAACACCTCCGGCAGGGTGCCGTCCGACCAGCACTTCGTCTTCTACAACAACCTGAAGAGCCCGGACGGTTCGGTGGAGCACACCGGGGACAACCTCACCGGTGAGGGCGAGGGCGACGACGAGTCCGTCAAGGTGAACCTCGCCGGTGTGCCCGCCGACGTCGACAAGATCGTCTTCCCGGTCTCGATCCATGACGCGGAGAACCGCGGCCAGAGCTTCGGCCAGGTCCGCAACGCCTTCATCCGGGTGGTCAACCAGGCGAACAACCAGGAGATCGCCCGCTACGACCTCTCCGAGGACGCCTCCACCGAGACGGCGATGGTCTTCGGCGAGCTCTACCGCAACGGCGCCGAGTGGAAGTTCCGTGCCGTCGGCCAGGGGTACGCCTCCGGACTCGCCGGAATCGCCGCCGACTTCGGCGTCGGGGTCTGACACCGGCCGGACCGGTGCCGGGCCGGCCCTCCGTGGCCGCCCGGCGCCGGTCCGCCCGCTCGCACTCCCAGGCGTCGAAACCGCCGCGCTCGACGGGCCGGCCGGCGATCACGTTGCGCCGGATCTCGTTGGCTCCCTCCCCCACGATCGGCGAATTCCAGGGGCGTCGCGGAAATGGCGTTCGACGCCGAACCGGGTCGAGCAACCGTGACCACCGTGGACACGCACGGCGTTGAGGACGATCGCCATGGCGGTCTCGGAGGCGAACGGCTTGGCTGTGACGGCCATGTACCGCCAGTCCAGCACGCCCTGGCCCTCGTGGTCGTCCCGGCCGCTTCCCGCCGTATCTCTGCGAACGAGGGACCGCAGGCGAACGAGACCGCCGCCGTTCGGCGACGGCTCCAGCCGTTCCACCATGATGTCGCCGCGCGGGACTATCTCGCGGTCGCGGTCCCGGTCGCGGTCGAGGGCCCGGCCGGGTACACGGGCACGGGCCGCATGCGGTAGACCGAGACGTGGGAGCGCGACTCGGCCGTGAAGGGGGCGCCGGCCCAGTCCGCGTGCCTGGTCTCCAGGTCGAAGCCGGCCAGCTGAGCCATGAGGTCGAGTTCGGCCGGCCAGATGTAGCGGTGCGGGGTGCGGTCCAGCCGCGCCGTCCGGGTCCCGTCGAACCGGAAGTGGTGCGACACCACCCGCTGGTGCAGCACGTCGTACGTGTCCAGGAGGATGTAGCCGGGTTCGGACCGCATGACCGTGGCCGCCTGGCCCGGTGGGAGCCTGCGCAGCTCCGGCACCCAGAGTTCGATCACGAACCGGCCGCCGGGGACGAGGTGGCGGGCCGCGTTGCGGAAGCACTCGACCTGCTCGGCCTGGGTGATCAGGTTGGCGATCGTGTTGTAGACGAGGTAGACGAGGTGGTACTCCCCCGGCGCGACGGTGGTCGCCATGTCACCGATGACCACCGGGACCGTCGCCTCGTCCACCTTGGTGCGCAGTCGCTCCAGCATCGGGCTCGACAGTTCGATGCCGGTGACGGGAACACCTCGCTCGGCGAGGGGCACCGCCACCCTGCCGGTCCCGACGGCGAACTCGAGCGCCGCTCCGCCCTCGGCGAGCCGGGCGAGCCGGTCCACGGCCGGCCCCAGGGTCTCGGGCGCGAACATGCCGGTCCCGGGCGTGTCGTAGCGTTGCGCGGCGTCGGCGTCCCAGATGTCTCGCTGCTCCATGCCGTCAACGTTCACCGAATGCCGGTGGGTTGTCCAACGGATTTCGGGGGGTGGCGGGTCCGCCGTGCGGTGCGGGGGTCGCGGGGGCGGCAGTCGCGGCAGCGGTTGTGTATCGGCGGCCCAAGTGGGCGAAAGCCGCCTTGAGTTCGGGCGGGCCGATGACCTCGATGTCGGCGTCGAACAGGCCGACGGTAGCGGCGAGGCCTGCCCATGACCACGCGCCCAGGGTGAGCCGGCAACGGTCGGAGCCGATTTCCTCGACGACTCCGTCGCGGGCGTAGCGGGACACCTCGGCGGCGGGCAGACCGAGGATCACCTGACCGCGACAGGCCCACTCCCCCGACCCGTCGGAGCCCCGGAACCTGGCGGCGACGAAGCGGGACACCTCGCCTCCGGGCAGTTCCCGCGGGGTGAAGCGGGGGCCCGTGGGGGTCCGTGGGGTGATCCGGTCCGCCCGGAAGGTGCGCCAGTCCTCGCGGTCCAGGTCCCAGGCGACGAGGTACCAGCGTCCGCCCCGAGTGACGAGGTGGTGCGGCTCCACCCGGCGGGGCGGAGGTCCCGCCGGGTCCTGTGCGACGGTGTGGGGCGGGAAGGCGGGGGTGTAGTCGAAGCGCAGGACCTCGCGGGCGTGGACCGCTTCGCTGAGCGTCATGAGCACACCGCTGTCGACCTGGGGGTCCGGGCGGGCTCCCGGCCGTTCGACGGCGGTGACCTGGAGGGTGTCGACGCGGTGGCGCAGCCGGGCCGGCATCACTTGGCGGACGGTGTTCAGCGCGCGTACCGCGGCCTCCTCGATGCCGGCGCCGGTGGTGGTGGCGATCCGGAGCGCGACCGCGAGGGCGACGGCCTGCTCGTCGTCGAACAGCAGCGGCGGGAGGTCCGTGCCGGCGCCGAGCCGGTAGCCGCCGTCGGGGCCCTTGACGGCCACGATGGGGTAGCCGAGCTCGCGCAGCCGGTCGACGTCGCGGCGCACGGTGCGAGGGCTGACGTTCAGCCGCTCGGCCAGCAGCGCCCCCGGCCAGTCCCGGCGCGCCTGGAGCAGGGAGAGCAGTGCCAGCAGTCGCGCTGATGTCTTCGGCATGGCGTCCATGGTGCCTCGGGTAGAGGACACATCCTGACCTCTACGGCTGTCACGGTGGTCGCGTACCGCAGGACGACGAGCACACCCCGGAAGGCTTCTTCACCATGACCACCACCACGACGGGCAGCACCACCACGGCCGGTACCGACATCGCAGCCGCGAGCGCTTCCCGGTCCGCCGCCGACGAGGAGCGGGCCGACCTGCTCGCCTCGCTCGCGTCCGCCCGCTCCGCCCTGACCGCCACGACGCGAGGGCTGAGCGACGAGCAGGCGGGTGAGCGGCCCACGGTCAGCGCACTGTGCCTGGGCGGGCTGGTCAAACACGTCGCGTCCATCGAGGAGGGGTGGATGCGTTTCGTTCTCGAGGGGCCCTCGGCGATGCGCCACGACCTGCCCGACGGTGTCACCTGGGCCGACCTCGCGGCCGGTACCGCACGTGAGATCCCGCAGTGGGCGATCGACCACCACAACGCTTTCCGGATGCTGCCCGGCGAGACCCTGGCCGGGATCCTCGCGCGCTACGAGCGGGTCGCCGCCCGGAGCGAGGAGGTCGTCGCCTCCGTGCCCGATCTGTCGGCGGCGCACCCGCTTCCCGAGGCGCCGTGGAACGAGCCGGGAGCGGTGCGCAGCGTGCGCCGGGTGCTGACGCACCTCGTCGCGGAGACGTCCCAGCACGCCGGGCACGCGGACATCCTGCGCGAGACGCTGGACGGGCGGACGTCGAGCTGACGGGCGGGCGGGGTCGGCCTCTCCTCGGGCCCGGCCCCGCCCTTTGCGCGGCCTGCCTCTCGTGCGGCCTGCCTCTTGCACGGAACCGAAGGAAGCCGAAAGGAGCGGTGTCATCGTGACGCATCAGGTGCCGGCGTGCTGCGGGGTCGTCCAGTGACCGTGCTGGACGTCCGGGCACTCAACCGTGCGACGCTCGCCCGGCAGTTGTTGCTCGACCGCGCCGACCTGCCGGCGCTCGACGCCGTGGCCCATCTCGGGGGTCTGCAGGCGCAGGAACCGCAGGAGCCGTTCGTCGGGCTCTGGTCGCGGCTGCGGGGGTTCGAGGCGTCGGAGCTGTCGGGGCTGCTGACGGGACGGCGGGTGGTGCGGGCCCATCTGATGCGCCGGACGGTACATCTCGTCACGGCCGATGACCTGCTGGCCTGGCGGGCCCGGCACGACGCCATGCTGCGCCAGCGGGTCCTCGGCGTCTACCGCCGCGAGCTGGCCGGGATCGATCTCGGTGAGCTCAAGGCGGCGGGTGAGGAGTTGATGTCCGACGGAGAGCCGCGTTCGATGGGCTCCCTGGCGCGGGAGCTCGCCGGGCGCTGGCCGGAGCCGGGGTCGCGCGCGCTGGGAGAGATGCTGCTCGCCGCTCTGATCCCGGTGGTGCAGTCGCCGCCGCGCGGGTTGTGGCGGACGAAGGGCGGGGTGCGCAACGCCCTGGTCACCTCGTGGCTGGGCCGTGACGTCGACCCGCTCCCCGCGGACGGCTCGGACCCGGTGGGCCGGACGCTGGTACGGCGCTATCTGACGGCGTACGGCCCCGCGGCCACGGCCGATCTGCGCGCATGGTCCGGCCTGGCCGGGCTGCCGGCCGCGGTCGCCGCGATGCGCGGGGAACTGGTGTCGTTTCGCGACGAGCGGGGCCGGGAACTGCTGGACCTGCCCGGCCTGCCGCGCCCCGACGCCGCGACGCCGGCGCCGGTGCGGTTTCTGCCCGCGTTCGACAACGCGGTCCTCGGCTACCACGACCGGGGGCGCATCGTCGACGACGCGCACCGCGGTCTGTCGGTCACCGGCGCCCGGGTGGTGCTGGTCGACGGGCGGGCCGCCGCGACCTGGGAGTTCGAGGACAGTGCCGTGGCGGTCACCCCACTGCGCCGCTTCTCCCGGGCCGACCGGGCCGCCGTCGCCGAGGAGGGGAGCGCCCTTGCGTCGTTCCTCTCCGACCGGGACAGTGACCGCGTACGGTTCGACGCGTTCTGATCGCTACCCCCTGACGACCCTTCGGCGGGGTGGAACCGCGGGCGGAACCGGGAGGGTGTCAACCCGGTTCCGCCCGCGGTTCCACCCGGAGTTCCGCCAGGGTTCCCTGCTGGTTTCGGCCCGGTTTCCTCCGGATCCGGCAGCGCTCGTTCCGTGCCGGTGACCTGCGGAAGGCACGCGTGTGAGGGTCTGGTGAGGGTCACTGAGTGACGCATGCTGCATACGTTTTGCGCATATGTAACTGATAAGATCATCGGACTTTCAGCAGACTGACGGCGCGTCATGAACGCGTACGGGGGACAGTCTCTAAGGCCCCATCGCCAAGGAGTGAGGTGTGGTCCACCTGTGGACCCGAGCCGTTCGACGGCCGGGTCGCCCCGTACGGATCGGTGGACCTTCCGCACTCCCGGCGCGATGCGACTTGAAGAGAGTCTCATGACGTCATTGATCCGGGATCCACTGTTGTGGATCTTGCTGGTAGTGCTCATCGCTGCGGTGTTCGCAGTGGTGAGGGCGCGGAGAACCAATCTGGCTCTCCGCAGAACGAGGAAGGACCTGGAAGCAAGCCTGGGGCAGACCCAGGGACAGCTCGCCCAGCAGCAGGGGCACATCGCCGCGCTGAACGCGCGGCACCAGGGCGACCTCGCCGACGTCCGCGCGGATGCCGAGTCGTCGACCAAGGCCGTGCTGAAGTCGGCGATGGGAACGCTGCAGTCCCTCGCCGAGGAGCAGCAACTGCTGCTCGACGAGCTGCTGAAGAAGTACGGCAACGACACCGAGGTCCTCGCCGACCTGATGTCGGTGGACCACACCGGCAGCCAGTTCAGCCGCCGGGCCAAGGGCATCTCCGTACTGTGCGGCGGATGGCTGGGCCGGCGTGACGGCGCGGCGACCGTGTACGACGTGGCGCGCAGCGCCCAGGGGCGGATCAAGGACTTCAACCGGGTCGGCATCCACGCCCAGGTCAGCGTCTCCGTCTCCACCAAGGCCGTCGAACCGGTGGCCGTCGTGCTGGCCGAGCTGCTGGACAACGCGACCACCTACAGCGCTCCGGGCACGCCGGTCGAGGTCAACATCCAGGCCGTTCCGACGGGTGTGTGCTTCATCGTCGACGATGCCGGGCTGGGCATGGACCAGGAGACCAAGGACCGGGCGGCGGCGCTGCTGTCCCCCGAAGGCGCGGTCGACATCACGAGCCTGGGCGATCCGCCCCGGTTCGGGTTCGCGGTGTGCGGCATGCTCGCGACGCGGTACGGCTTCGCCGTCTCCGTGGGCTCGGTGTCCCCCTACGGCGGAGTGCGTGCAGTGATCCGTGTACCGGAAAGTCTCCTTGCCGCCGAGGCGCCCGCACCCGCCGAGCCCGTCCAGGAATCCTCCGAGGAGGCCGCCCCGCAGCGGCTCGCTCCCGTGCCGGTGGGCCCCTCCCATGTGGTGGGCAGGACCAACGGCGGACTTCCCAAGCGCCGCCGGCGGCAGGGCCCCATCTCGGTGGTGCCCTCGCCGGACGCCACGGCCCCTGCCGACGAGCCCACGCCCGAGCAGGCCAGCGAGGTGACCGCGTCGCGCCTCGGCGCGTTCGCCCGCGGCACCCAGCTCGGCCGGATCACGAACACCATGGAAGGACCTGATCAGCGGTGAACACCGACCTGTCGTGGGTGCTGAACGACGTGCTCGAGGTGCGCGGTGCCCGTCACGCCGTCCTCGTCTCGGGCGACGGCCTGCTGCTGCAGCGTTCGGACGACATCTCGCGCGACGACGCGGAGACGAACGCCGCGGCCATGAGTTCCATGCAGTCCCTCAGCCGCGCGGTCTCCGGTTTCGTCGGCTCGGGCAACGGCGTCTGGAAGCAGACGCTGATGGAGTACGACGGCGGCTGGATCTTCCTGAGCGCCGCCGGCCAGGGCGCCTACCTGGCCGTCTCGGCGGCTCCCGACGTCGACATGGAAGCCGTGTCCTTCCGGATGCAGAAGACGGTGGTGGCGCTCAGCAAGGCGATGAGCGTCGCACCACGCTCGGCCACCGGTGGCGGCTCATGACGGCTCCCGGCGAGGAGGAATCCGTCTCCAGCGACTTCGTCCGCTCCTACGTCATCACCGGTGGCCGGAGCCTGCCGTCCTCGGACGATCTTGCATTGCACACCCTCGTCACGCTGGCTCCCGAGCGGACTCCTCCGCTCGGGGCCGGGCCCGAAGTGACGGCGATCTGGGACCTGTGCGCGGGGGGCTACCTGTCGGTGGCCGAGGTGGCCGGCCACCTCGGGCTGCCGGTCGGGGTGGCCCGCCTGCTGCTGACCGACCTGTCCGAACAGGGGCACCTGCTCCACCGCGCCGAGCCGCCCCGGGCCCAGAACGTTGACAGAGCGACCCTCGAGAAGGTTCTGCATGGACTCCAATCCCTCATCAGCTGAGACGGCCCAGGGCTCCATCTACGTCTCCAGCGCGGTGACCAACGCCGCCAAGATCCTCGTCGTCGGGCATTTCGCCGTGGGCAAGACGACACTCATCGGGTCGCTGTCGGAGATCACTCCGCTGCGTACCGAGGAGAAGATGACCCAGGCCTCGGTGCACGTCGACGACCTGCGGGGCGTGACGGGCAAGACCACCACCACGGTCGCCCTGGACTTCGGTCGTCTCACCCTGAGCGAAGACCTGGTGCTGTACCTCTTCGGCACGCCGGGGCAGCAGCGCTTCATGCAGCTGTGGGAGGACATGGCCCGCGGCGCGCTGGGAGCACTGCTGCTGGTCGATCCCGCGCGGCTGGAGGAGACGTTCCCGGTCATCGACCTCGTCGAGGGGTATGGCCTGGAGTACGCCATCGCCGTCAACACCTTCGACCCGTCCGCCACCTACAGCGAGGCGGAGGTGCGTGAGGCGCTCGACCTGCTCCCGGACACCCCCGTCGTCTACTGCGACGCCCGCGACCAGCGGTCCTCCGCCAAGGCGCTGATCGCACTGGTCCGGCATCTGCTCGAGCGCGCGGCCTGACCGCCCCGCGCCCACCCCGTCCGGGAGCTGACGCTCCCGGTTCATCAAGGAAGACTTCATGGATCTTCAGCAGACATCTGCGCCCGCGGGCAGTAGATGCCCCATGCACGACGCCTCGTTCGCCGCCGATCCGCAGGCGCTCTACGACCGGTTGCGGGCCCACGCTCCGGCCGGCCCGGTCGAGCTCGCCCCGGGCGCGGACGCCACACTGGTCGTGGGGCACGAAATGGCGCTGCGCGTCCTGCAGAACACCGAGCTCTTCGCCCGCGACTCCCGCCGCTGGAAGGACCTGAACGAGGGGCGCATCGGGATGGACAACCCAGTGCTGCCGATGATGGCGTACCGGCCGAACTGCCTGTTCACCGACGGTGCGGTGCACCTGCGGCTGCGCAAGGCGGTCACCGACAGCCTGGCCAGGCTCAACATCACCCGGGTCCGCCGCGACGTGGAGCCGATCGCCGACTACCTGCTCGACCAGTTCAGCGAGCGGGGCCGGGCCGACCTGCTCAACGACTACGCCAAGCTGCTGCCGCTGCTGCTGTTCAACAAGCTGTTCGGCTGCCCCGCGGACATCGGTGACACCCTCACCACCTCGATGTCGGCGATCTTCGACGGCAAGGACGCCCTGCGCGCCAACGAGGACCTCACCGCCTGCCTCATGGAGCTGATCGCCCTCAAGCGGCGCCAGCCGGGCGACGACGTCACCTCGTGGCTGATCCAGCACCCGGCCGGGCTGACCGACGAGGAGCTCAAGGACCAGCTGGTGATGCTGATGGGCGCCGGGGTGGAACCCGAGCGCAACCTCATCGGCAACGCCCTGCTGCTGATGCTGTCCGGCGCGGGCGGCCGGCAGAGCGGCATGATGATCGAGGAGGCCCTCGACCACGTGCTGTGGAACGAGACCCCGATCGCCAACTACGCGACCCACTACCCGGTCCAGGACGTCGACCTGGGCGGCCATGTCGTGGAGGCGAACACCCCGGTGGTCATCTCCTTCGCGGGTGCCAACAGCGACCCCGCGCTCGTCGAGGCCCGCCGCGCCCACAGCAAGGGCGCGCATCTGGCGTGGGGGGCGGGACCGCACGCCTGCCCCGCCAAGGACCCGGCGACCGTGATCGCGACCACCGCGATCGAGCGGCTGCTCAACGCGCTGCCCGACCTGACGCTGGCCGTGCCCCGGGAGGAACTGCAGTGGCGGCCGGGGCCGTTCCACCGGGCCCTGGTGACGCTGCCCGCGACCTTCAGCCCGTCACCGGCCACGCGCATGGCGGCGGCTCTGCAGAGCCGTGCCTCGGTGCCCGATGCGGAGCAGCCCATGGCCGTGGCGCCGTCCGTCCCGATGCGGCGGGAACCAGGACGGAAGAGGGGATTCTGGAGCAGTTTCCTCGATGTCTTCCGTGTCTGATGCACCGCATGTGACAGGAGCAACACTCTGAGGCGCATGACGGAGGAGGGTGGAAGGGTAGGTTCCGGCTGAACCCGGAAGCACCCAGCCAAAGGAGCCTCGCGTGACCGCCGTTGGCGACATAGGTGGGATCAGCACGATTCCCGGCACCTCGTCCACCGACCGCCGAGCCGTCATCTCCCTCCTCCGTCGACTGCGTTCCGACGAAGGCCAGACCAACCCCCTTCCCGTCTGGGAGGAACTGCGCTCCATGGGGGACGTGGTGCGCGCCCCCTGGGGCGGCTATTTCGTCACCGGATTCAAAGCCTGCAGCCAGGTCCTGCGCGGCAGGAACTGGCTCGTCCCCGACTTCGCCTGGCAGGAGCGCCGGCCCGACCAGGAGCGCTGGGAGGCCCCGGCCACCCGCGAGATGACCAGAACACTCATCCGGCTCAACGCCCCCGCCCACACCTGCCAGCGGCGATCCCTGGGCAATCCCTTCGACCGCTCGTCGATCGAGGACATGCGCCCGGGGGTCGCCGCTCTCGTCTCCGGTCTCCTCGACGGACTCGAGGACCGGCTGCGGGCCGACGGCGAGGCCGACTTCGTCTCCCTCGTCGCCGAGCAGTTGCCCATCCACACCGTCGGCCGGTGGATCGGCATCGACCCCGAGGACCATGCGCGGATCCTCGACTTCACCCACCGGCAGGTCTACGCACAGGAGTTGCTGCCCGCCAAGAGCGAGCTCGCGATATCCGCACAGGCCACCCTGGAGATGCGGGCCTATTTCACCGGGCTGATCCGGCACCGGCGCGCGAACCCCGGCCACGACGCCCTCACCGGATTGATCCACTACTGGGACTCCCAGTATCCGGACGACCGGGCCGCCGCGGACCGCGTCATCTACGACCTGACGATGTTCATCACCATCGCCTCCCTGGAAACCACCTCGGTCCTGCTGGCCAACATCGCCTGGCTGCTGACCCGGGACCCCTCGCGCGCCGATTGGCTGCGCCGGCATCCGGAGCACATCGACGACGCGATCGAGGAAACACTCCGCTACGACCCGCCCATTTTCGTCAACTCCCGTATCGCCGCCGACGACACCGTCCTCGCGGGGGTGCCCATGGCGAAGGACACCACCGTCCACGTCCTGTACGGTGCCGCCGCCCATGACCCCCGCCGCAATCCGAGCCCCGGTGTCTTCGACATCCGGCGCGGCGGCGGACACCTCGCCTTCGGCGGCGGCGCGCACTACTGCCTGGGAGCGGGCCTCGCCCGGCTCGAGGCACGTGAACTCCTCGCCCAACTGCTGGAACGGTTCCCCACCTTGCGACCCTCCGCTCCCCCTTCGTACGACACCTCCCGTGTCGTCTTCCGCCGCATCACCTCCCTGAAAGTGACCGTATGAAGACCCCGCTCCTGTCCGGCGACCCCGACGATCCCGACGACCGGATACTGAAGACCCTGCGCACCCGCCGGCAGGGCCCTGTGCTCACCATCGAGTTGAACGTTCCCGAGCAGGGCAACGTCGTCAGCGAGGCCATGCTGGACGACCTGCTCTCCGTGCTCGACGACCAGGACCCCTCGGTACGCGTCCTGGTGCTGACCGGCGCCGGCCAGGACTTCTGCCTCGGCGGGGACCGCGAGGAGTTCGCCGAGCACCTCGCCCAGGACGCCACAGGCAAGGGCATCCGCGTTTCCGGCGTCAAGGGCCGGCGGGTGTGCGACGCATTGACGTCCCACCCCGCCGTCACCATCGCACGCGTCCAGGGCAGGGCCATCGGGGCCGGCTTCGCCCTCGCCCTCGCCTGCGACCTGCGGGTGGGCGCCGACACCGCGACCTTCCGACTGCCCGAACTCGCCCTCGGTCTGCCCACGGCGTGGGGCGGCCTGCTGCCGCGGCTGGTCAGTGAGGTCGGTGCCGCGTCCGTGCGCGAAATCATCCTCACCGGGCGCCCTCTCGCCGCCCAGGAGGCCCTCGGCCTGTCGGTCCTGCAGCGGGTCGTGCCCGAGGAATCGCTCGACGCCGCGGTCGACGAGTGGGCCAGACCGCTCCTGCGGCGCTCGTTGCCCGCGGTGCGGGTCACCAAGACGCTGCTGAACTCCCTGACCGCCTCGACCCGGCTCGCCGACGCGTCGGTCCTGGATCCCGAACTGATGGCGGCGGTCGCCAGCGAAGTGCACCATATGCGCACGAACCGCTGATCACGCTCTCCCCGGTGTCACCGGCCCCTGGACCGCGCCGGCTTCCGGGGGCCGTCACTGTTCCCGTCGTCCTGGGCCTCGTCCGAAGACCGTGACGGCCTCAGTCGAGCACCGCGACGGCCTCGATCTCGACCAGGTGGTCGGGGATGCCCAGGGCCTGTACGCCCACCAGCGTGGCCGGAGCCGCCGGAACGGTCCCCGGCTTCCGAGCCGCACGGGTGGCGCCCTCCATGAACTGCGCCATCTTGTCGGGGGTCCGGTCGACGACGCAGGCCGTCGGTTTCGCGGCGTCGGCGAAGGTGGCGCCCGCCGCGGCCGGGCCGGTGGCGACGTCGAGGCAGCACTGCTCGACCTGGGCGGCGAGGTCGCCCGCGCCGACCGTGACGCCGGCGGCGTCCCATGCGACCTGCCCGGCGATGAAGACCATCCGGGAACCGGACGCGATCGCCACCTGCCGGCAGGCGTCGATCTCCGGAAGTCCCTCGGGGTCGACCAGGGTGATGGCCCTACTGCCTGCCTCCTTGTGCGGTGAGCCCGCGGGCTCGCCGACGCCGGACCGGTGACGGCCCGGGCGGTCGTGGTCACCTGTGGTTACTCGGAAACCGTAAGAGAGTGGCCGCTGACCTGGAAGAACGCACTTTCTGGTGACTGGGGAACCTGAAGGCGACCCAGGTACGGAAACCGCGTCACGCGGGAGCGCGTCCTGGAGAGAGGGATCATGTGGGCGGGGCGGCGGGACGGCGGGACGGCGGGGAGGAACGGGTGGGCGGTGGACGGTGGGGCGCGCGCGGTGGGTCGCTCCGGACCCGGGGGCGGGTGATCGCGGCGGCCGCGGCGCTGACGGCGGGGCTGCTGGTGTTCCACCGTGCGGTGCCCAACTCCGTGGGCCGGGCGGGCAGTCTGCTGGAGTCGTTCCTGCCCTGGCTGGGACTGGTGGTCGTCGTGCTGTTCGCGGCGGCGCTGCTGCGGCGTTCGGCGACCGCGCTGCTGGCCCTGCTGCTGCCGGTGACCGCCTGGACGTATCTCTTCGGCGGGCTGTTCCTGCCCGAACCGCGGGCCGAGGCGCGGGATCTGGTGGTGGTGCAGCACAACGTCAGTGACGAGAACACCGACCCGGCGGGTACCGCCCGCACCCTGGCCGACGCCGGCCCCGACCTCATCGCGCTGGAGGAACTGGTGCCGGCGGCGCTACCGGTCTACCGGCGGACACTCGCCCCGCGCTACCCGTACCACGAGGTCCGGGGCACCGTCGGTCTCTGGTCGAGGCATCCGCTCACCGATGCCCGGCTGCTGGACATCAAGCCCCGGGGGATCACGGAGCCGTGGAGCCGCGGGCTGCGGGCCGTGGTCAGCAGCCCGCACGGGGACATCGCGGTGTACGTCGCGCACCTGCCCTCGATCCGGGTCGGGCCGGGTGGCCTCGCCTCGGCCCACCGGGACGAGAGCGCCCGGCTGCTGGGGCGGGCCCTCTCCGCCGAGGAACTGGAGACGGTGATCCTGCTGGGCGACCTCAACGGCACCGTCGACGACCGCGGCCTGGCCCCGCTGACCTCCCGGATGAACGTGGCGGAACGCGGCTTCGCCCTCAGTTTCCCCGCCGGGCTCCCCCTGACCCGCATCGACCAGGTGATGGCCCGCTCGGCCGCCGTCCGCCACATCCGCACCCTGTCCGCCACCGGCAGCGACCATCTGCCGGTCGCCGCGCGGATCACCCTCGACCGAAGCGCCCTGCCGGAACGGCGGGCCTGACGGCGGGCCCGCCGCGCGGCGGGCGGATGAGCGTACACGCGACGGCGGGGGCCGTGGGGCAGACTGAATCCATGGGCGAACTCGATGCCCCCGGGGCGCCGTCACGGCGGTTCCCTCCGGAGCCGAAGAGCGTGGCGGAGGCTCGGCGGTTCGTGCGGGCCACGCTCGACGAGGCCGCACCGGAGACGCTGGACACCGCTCAGCTCCTGGTCAGCGAGCTGGTGACGAATGCGGTGCTGCACGCACGCACCGAGATCGAGGTGACGGCCCGGGCCGGTGACGGGGGGGTCCTGGTGCGGGTGAGCGATCGGCGGCCGGAGCGCGGGCTCGTGCCGTACGGGAGTTCCGCATACACCGGAACGGGGCAGGGGCTGGCGCTGGTCGAGCGGCTGGCGTCCCGGTACGGCGTCGACACGGGCGACGCCGTCAAGACGGTGTGGTTCGAGCTGTGGCCCGAGGCATCGCCGGCGCCGCCTCCGTCGGACGGGTGGGCGACCGCCGCCCCCCGTTTCGGACCGGGCGAGACCGTGACACTCCTCGATGTACCGGAAGCGCTCTGCCTGGCCTGCACCCAGCACCGGCACACGCTGCTGAACGAGGCCGTCCTGGCCCTGGCCTCCGGGGACGTCCCCGGCGTGACGGCGGAGGACCTCGCGGTCGCCCTGGACATGAACGACGTGATCAGCGCGAGTGTGACGGCCGCGCTGCGCCGACAGCACGCCGAGGCGGAGTTCAGGTCCCTGCCCCTGTGGGTGCCGTCGGGCGCCGGACCTCCGATGGAGACCTTGCGCACGGTTCTCGACGTGGCCGAGGAGGCTGCCCGTGACGAACGTCTTCTGACGCTACCGGCGCTTCCGCGCGGCCACGGCTTCCAGGAGTGGCTGTTCGACCAGATCGGCGACCAGCTCGCCGGGGAACGCCCCACGGCGTGGACGGTGATGCCCCGGGAACCGGGGGCCGGTGCCTCGGAGCCGGTGCTGTGGGACGCCGGGCAGGTGCAGGCCAACAGGGTCGCGACGATCGCCGCCGACGAGTCGAACCGGATCATCGCGGTCAACGGACCGGCGGCGGACCTGCTCGGCTGGCCCGCGGACGAGCTCGTCGGGCAGCCGCTCACCGCGCTCATCCCGGAGCATCTCCGCAGGCGCCACACTGTGGCGTTCACGTCCCTGCTGCTCAGCGGGCGGCCCCGGATCCTGGGCCGGTCGCTGCCGCTCCCCGCGTTGCACCGCGACGGTGGGCTGGTCCCCGTCCGGCTGTTCGTCGAGAGCCAGGAGACCGCCGACGGCCGTACCGTGTTCGTGGCCCAGTTGTCCCCGAGGGGATCCGCGCCGCCGCCCTCGCCCCGTCCGTCCGGTCAGGCCCGGCCAGGGACCACGCGGGAGGCGGGAGGCGCCCCCTGGCCCGCCTTCCCCGGACGGGACCGGAGAACGGGTGTGGGCCGGGCCGGCGGTACGTCCGAGCTGGAACGGCTTTCCCTGCTGGCCGACACGGGGGCCGCGCTGAGCACCCTTCCGGACCTGAACGAGGGCCTGCGGCGGGTGGGCCGGATCCTGACCCGATGGCTGGCCGACTGGTGCCTGGTGGACCTGTTCACGACGCAGGACGAGGTGGAGCGGGTCTGTGTCATGCACCGTGCGCCCCAGGGGCCGTGGCCCGAGGAGTACGAGGGCCGGCTTCCGCCGCTGTCCGAGACCGCCCGGGGGCCGCTCGCCCGCGTGCTGCGCGGGGCGGGGCCCCTGTTGTTGCGCGGGTCCTTGCCGCAGGGCCGGGCCGCGAGCCCGCTGGACGCCCACTACGGGGAGCTGTTCCGGAAACTGGGTGCGAACAGCGCGGTGGTCGCCCCGCTCCGGTCGCCCCGGGAGGTCATCGGCGCGCTCACGATCGCCCGGAAGGGGCGGGGAAGGCCGTTCACCGAGGAGGACCTGCCGCTGGTCGACGAGCTGGTGCGCGCGATCGCCCTTCGGGTGGACAACGCCCGCCTCCACCAGGAGACGCGGACGATCGCCGAACGCCTCCAGCGCTCGCTCCTGCCGGCGCTGCCCGAGATCCCGGGTCTCCAGCTGGCCGCCCGCTACGCGGCCTCCTCCGCCACGGCCGAGGTCGGCGGCGACTGGTACGACTGCTTCGTCCTGCCCAACGGGGACACGGCGCTGGTCATCGGTGACGTCGCCGGGCACGACCTCGACGCGGCCATCGCCATGAGCCAGCTGCGCAGCATGCTGCGCGGGATCGCCGTGGACCGTCAGGAGCCGCCGGGGGAGGTTCTGCGCCGCCTGGACATCGCGAACCACACCCTGCACGAGGAGGCCACCGCGACCTGCGTCTACGGCCTGGTCAAAGAACTCGGGAACGGTCTTTGGGAGCTCGCCCACTCCGCCGCGGGCCATCTGCCGCCGCTGCTCGTCAGTCCGGACGGCCGCACCCGCTACCTGGAGGACGGGGCGGGGCTGTTGCTCGGCGTGGCCCCCGACCTGGTCCGCCCCCAGGCCTGCGACGCGATCCCGGCCGACTCGACCGTGCTGCTGTACACCGACGGCCTCATCGAGCGCCGGGGCGAGTCCCTGGACCATGCCATGGACCGGCTCCGCAGGCACGCCGCCGGGATGGCCCGCGAACCCCTCGGGGTGTTCTGCGACGAGCTGCTCATCGGCCTGGCCGCCGGCAGCGACGACGACATCGCGGTCCTCACCGTTCGTCCCGGGCCGCCCACCTGACGGCGGACGCGGCGAGGCCGTTCAGTCCGCCAGTGCGGCCAGCACCTTGTCCGGCGTCAGCGGGAGGTCACGGAAGCGGATGCCGGTGGCGTGGTGCACGGCGTTGCCGATGGCCGCCGCGGTGCCGACGATGCCGATCTCGCCGATCCCCTTGCTCCCCATGGGGTTGAGGTGGGCGTCCTCCTCGTCGATCCAGTGCGCCTCGATGCGGGGCACGTCGGCGTGCACGGGCACGTGGTAGGCCGCCAGGTCCGACTCGGTGAAGTCGCCGAAGGCGGTGTCCATCGTGCTGCTCTCGGTCAGCGCCATGCCCAGGCCCATGGTCATGCCGCCGATGAACTGGGACCGCGCGGTGCGGGCGTTGAGGATCCGTCCCGCGGCATAGACACTCAGCAGCCGGCGCACCCGGACCTCGCCGGTGACGCGGTCCACGGAGGTCTCCGCGAAGTGCGCGCCGAAGGCGTGGCGCGCGTAGGGGCTGTCGGCGTCGGCCTGGCCCGTGGTGTCCGCGTGGACGGTGATCCCCTCGTCGGGCAGCGGACCCGTGCGAGCGGCGAGGGCTCCCGCCAGCCGGGTGCACGCCTCGTGGACGGACCAGCCCCAGGAGGCGGTTCCGGAGGAGCCGCCGGCCAGCGGCGCGGAGGGCAGGTCGCTGTCGCCGACCTCGGTCCGCACCCGGTCGAGGGGTGTGCTGAGGGCGTCCGCCGCCACCTGGGTGAGCACCGTGCGGGCTCCCGTGCCGATGTCGGTGGCGTTGATCCGTACGACGAACGTTCCGTCCGGCAGTGCGCGTGCCTCGGCGGTGGACGGTGCCACGAGAACGGGGTAGGTGGCTGCCGCGACGCCCGTGCCGACGAGCAGGGGGCCCTCGGCGTGCGAACGGGGGCGCGGGTCGCGCCCGGCCCAGCCGAACCGCCGCGCGCCGTCCCGCAGGCACTCCGTGAGGTGCCTGCTGCTGAACGGCTTGCCGCTGTCCGGTTCGCGGTCCGGTTCGTTGACGAGGCGCAGCTGTATCGGGTCCATGCCCAGTTCGCCCGCCAGCTCGTCCATCGCGGACTCCAGGGCGTACATCCCCGGCGCCTCGCCGGGGGCGCGCATCCACGAGGGGGTGGGCACGTCGAGCCGCACCAGCCGGTGGAGCGTACGGGAGTGGGGTACGGCGTACATCACGCGGGCGGGAACCGCCGCCTGCTCCACGAACTCCTTGATGCGGGAACTGTGGGTGACGACGTCGTGGGTCAGGCCGGTCAGCCGGCCGTCTGTCCCGGCGCCCAGGCGGATCCGGTGCAGGGTGGGCGCCCGGTGGCCGACGGAGGCGGGCAGGTGACGGCGGGGCAGGGCGACGGTCACGGGCCGGCCCGTCCGGCGGGCGGCCATGACGGCGAGCACGACGTCGGGACGGGGGGTGCCCTTGGAGCCGAAGCCGCCTCCGACGTGGCCCGCGGTGACGGTGATCCGGTCCTCGGGCATCCCGAAGAGTGCGGCGAGGGTGGCGCGCACCGTGGTGGTCCCCTGGCTGGAGGTGTGGACGACGAGGCGGTCCTGGTCCCCCTGCCAGTGCGCGGTGCTCGTGTGGGGTTCCATGGGGTGGTTGTGCAGGGGCGGTACCCGGTAGGCGGCGTCGACCCGGACGGGCGCGGAGGCGAAGGCGCCCTCGGGATCGCCGTGCTCCCTGCGGGCCGGATTGCCGCCGTTGGCGGTCTCCGGCTCGTACACGTCGGGGTGGTCCGCCCTCAGGGCCACGTCGTGCTCCTCCACGGCGTACTCGACACGGACCGCCCCGGCGGCCGCACGGGCCTCCTCCGGGGAGCGCGCCACGACGAGTGCGACGCACCAGCCCCGGTGCGGCACCCGGGGATCCTGCAGCACGGCCAGCGTCGGGTCGTCGGGGTCGGCGATCCGGGGCGCGTCCTCGTGGGTGAGCACGGTCAGGACTCCGGGCAGGTCCAGGGCCGCCGCCGTGTCGACGGCCGTCACCCGGCCGCGGGCGATCGTGGCGGGCACGGGCCAGGCGTGGGCACGGCCCGGCAGCGGGTGTTCGGCGGCGTAGCGGGCGCTGCCGGTGACCTTCTGGCGCCCTTCGCGGCGCTCGGCCGGAGCACCCAGGGGGGAACCGGTGCCGGTCATGGTGTCCTCCTCGACATGCCGGTTCAGGTCCTGACGGGCGTGGCGAGCCGGGTCAGGACGTCCAGGGCGAGACCGCGGGCGAGACCCACCTTGTAGCCGTTGTCCCGCAAGGGCCGGGCCGCCCGGAGTTCCAGGTCGACTGCGTGGGCGAACGCCTCCGGGGTCGCTGGCCCGCCCCGCAGCGCCTCTTCGGCGCGGGTCGCCCGCCACGGCCGGTGGGCCAGCGCGCCGAAGGCGAGGCCCACCTGTGCGACGGTGCCGTCGTCCGACAGGTGCAGGACGGCGGCGACGGACGCCAGGGCGAAGGCGTACGAGGCCCGGTCGCGGGCCTTCCGGTAGGCCGAGGGCAGCGAGGCCGTGGCGGCGGGGAGCACCACACCGGTGATGAGTTCACCGGGGCGGATCACCGTGTCCAGCTCCGGACGGTCGCCGGGCAGCCGGTGGAATTCCGCGGCCGGGACGCTCCGGGCTCCCTCGGTGCCGTACAGCTCCACGCGGGCGTCCAGGGCGGCGAGCGCGACGGCCATGTCCGAAGGGTGGGTGGCGATGCAGTGGTCGGAGTGGCCGAGCACCGCGTGATCGCGGTGCATGCCGTCGCGGGCGCCGCAGCCGCTGCCCGGGACCCGCTTGTTGCAGGGTTTGGAGACGTCCTGGAAGTAGGGGCAGCGGGTCCGCTGCAGCAGGTTGCCGCCGGTGGTCGCGGCGTTGCGCAGCTGGCCGGAGGCGCCCGCGAGGAGCGCCTGGGACAGTGCGGGGTACCGGTCGCGGACCAGGGGGTGGGCCGCGAGGTCGCTGTTGCGGACGGTCGCGCCGACGCGCAGGGATCCGTCCGCCAGTTCCGCGACCGTGTCCAGCGGCAGGCGGTTCACCTCGACGAGGAAGCCGGGCCGCTCCACACCCAGTTTCATCAGGTCGACGAGGTTGGTGCCGCCGCCGAGACAGCGGGCGCCCGGGTGCGCGGCGAGCGCTTGGGCGGCTTCCTGAACGGTCGTGGCCCGCAGGTATCCGAAGGGCTTCACGGGGCCACGTCCTGCACGGCCTCGACGATGTGCGGATAGGCGCCGCAGCGGCACAGATTGCCGCTGAGCCGCTCGCGGATCTCGGCGGCGTCCAGGGGCACCGGCCGCCCCGGCGGCGTGGCGGGGCCGGTGGCGTGAGAAGGGTGGCCGGCCGCGGCCTCGGCCAGGACACCGACGGCCGAGCAGATCTGTCCCGGCGTGCAGTACCCGCACTGGAAGGCGTCCCGGTCGAGGAACGCCCGTTGCAGAGGATGCAGCTGGTCGCCCTCGGTGAGCCCCTCCACCGTCAGCACGTCGCAGCCGTCCAGCGAGACGGCCAGTTGCAGGCAGCTGTTGATCCGGCGGCCGTCGACCAGGACGGTGCAGGCGCCGCACTGGCCGTGGTCGCAGCCCTTCTTGGCCCCGGTGAGGTCCAGGTCCTCCCGCAGAAGGTCCAGCAGGACGCGCCGGTGGTCGATCAGGAGGGTGTGCGGCTTTCCGTTGACGCTCAGTGTCACTTCGGAGCGGTACGCGGCCGGTGGGGCGCTGTCCGCGCCGTCGTCACCGTGGTCGTGCGGGGAGCTGTCCATGGCGTCGGGGAACCTTCCGGGCGGCCGTGGTGCGGTAGTGGTGGTGCAGGCCGGTGATGCCGGCCGGTGATGCCGTACCCACCGCGTATCCAGGTCGTGGCGCCTGACACGCGCCGTCTTCCCTCCGGGGAGGGGGCCGGGGGTTCCCGGAACGACCTTGCCCTGCGGTGCGGGCCTGGCGCACGCTGGTGCCATGAGCACGGGCCCCACGCTCATCACCTCCGTGCAGCGAGCCTTCCGCCTGTGGGAGGCGGTGAGCGCGCACGCGGCCGGTGAGGCCCCCGGCCTCCAGGTGCTGCCCTTCGGCGACGGGGACCAGTTGCTGCTCTCCACCGACGGGGTCACCGGGGCACGCGACGCCGACCGCGAGTTCTGCCCGCTCGCCGAGGGGTTCGCCCGGCATCCGTACGACGATCCGACGCGCACCGTCGCGGCCCTGTACGAGGAGCTGCTGACGCATGTGGGCGGCAGGCTGCACGACAACGCGGCACTCCTCCTCCTGCTGCGCAAACCCGCCGTCGCCTCCGCAGCGCCCGAGCCGAAGGCCGGCGAGGCCGGGCCCGCCGCCCCCGCGGCGGAGCCGGGCAGCGGCGGGCCCGACGGCGTCGGCGAACGGAGGCACGCCGCCTGACGGCCAGCCCGCACACCCCCGTACCCGCCGCACCTGCCGCACCTGCCGCACCTGCCGCACCTGCCGCACCTGCCGCACCTGCCGCACCTGCCGCACCTGCCGGAGCGTCTCATCTGCGGCGCCACTCCTGAGCCAGCAACTCGTACGACCGGACACGGTCACGATGGTCGTGCGTGATCGTGGTGATCAGCAGTTCGTCGGCGCCGGTGGCCTCCCGTAGCTGCTCCAGCCGGTCGGCCACGCTGCCCGGTGACCCCACGAACTGTGTGTCGACGCGGTCCCGGACCAGCGCCCGGTCCTCCTCGGTCCAGTCGAGCGCCCCGGCTTCCTCGGGGGTGGGGAACGCGATGGCGCCCTCCGCCTTGCGGATGCTGCGGACCCAGGGGGCGTAGCCGGTGGCGAGCTCACGGGCACGGCGGTCGTCCTCGGCGACGACGACGTCCGCCGAGACGCTCACGTACGGCGCGTCGAGGATCTTCGAGGGCTGGAACGACGCCCGGTAGCCCGCCACGGCCTCCAGCACGGTACCGGGGCTGACGTGGTAGTTCGCGGCGAACCGCAGGCCGCGCCCGCCCGCGGCCTCGGCGCTCTCGCCGCCGCTGCTGCCCAGGATCCACACCTCGAGGTTCGCTCCCTCGCCGGGCACGACGTGCGCCTCGACGCCCTCGGGCGAGCGGTAGGTTCCGGCGAGCAGGGCGAGGATGTCGTCGATCTGGGCGGCGTACTCCTGCGACGTGGCGCCCGGCAGCATGAGCAGCTCGCGTTGAAGGGCGATCCGGGGTGAACCGATCAGCCGTTCGAAAGAGAAGCGGGGCGGGATGAGCAGCCCGTTCGGGGCGCGGCCGTCGACCACCGGGGAGTGGGCCGGCGGCGCGGACGACGGCCCGCCGGACGGACCGTCCTCACCGGTTCGGCGGCTCCCACCGGGCGGACGGCCGCCGGAGCGGCCGAGGCCGAGGTCGAGGCGGCCGGGGTGCAGCGCGTCGATCAGGCCGAACTCCTCGACCGTGGACAGCGCCGTACGGTGGCCGAGGAGAACGGCCCCGGAGCCCAGACGGATGGTGGAGGTGGCGGCGGCCGTCAGGGCCAGGACGACCGCGGGCGAGGTGCCCGCCACCCCGGGGTTGAGGTGGTGTTCGGCGTACCAGTAACGGGCGTAGCCGAGGCGCTCGGCCACCCGGGCGAGATCGATGGAGTTGCGCAGGGCCTGGGGTGCCGTGGAGCCGGAGGAGACCGGCACCAGGTCGAGCACGCCGAGGGGGACGTCCACGGACATGGCGGTGCTCCTCAGTGGTCGGTGGGAACGGGGTCGGTGTCCTGCCGTACGGCCACCGGACGCCACTGCGCCGGCGGGTCCGCCCGCACCGCGCGCGGGGCGCCCGGGTGGGTGAGTCCGAGGTGGTCGCGCAGGGTGGTTCCCTCGTACTCGGTGCGGAAGACCCCCCGTTCCTGAAGCAGCGGCACCACCCGGTCGGCGAAGCCGTCGAGGCCGCCCGGGGTGAGGTGCGGGACGAGGATGAAGCCGTCGCTCACGTCCGCCTGCACGAAGTCGTCGATCGTGGCGGCGACGGTGTCCGGGGAGCCGACGAAGGTCTGACGGTTGCCGGTGTGGATGACGAGGTCGCGGATGGACCAGTTGTTCGCCGCCGCGAGTTCCCGCCACTGCCGGGCGGTGGTCCGCGGATCGCGGTACATGCGGACCTGGGCGCGGCCCCGTGCCACGGTGTTCTCGCCGGGCAACGGGTCGACGTCGGGCAGCGGGCCGTCCGGGTCGTACGAGGAGAGGTCCCGGTTCCACACCCATTCGAGCTGCTTGATGGCGGTGGCGCCGCTGACCTGGCTGCGGCGCACCTCATGGGCCAGTTCCGCGGCCTCGGCGTCGGTGTCGCCGAGGACGAAGGTGGCGGCGGGGAGGATCAGCAGGTCTTCGTGGCCGCGGCCGTACGTGGCCAGCCGGTTCTTGACGTCCGCGTAGAAGGCCTGACCCTCGGCGAGGGTGGCGTACCGGCTGAAGACGGCGTCGGCACCGGCGGCGGCGAACTCTCGGCCCTCCTCGGAGTCGCCCGCCTGGAAGATGACGGGGCGGCCCTGCGGCGAGCGGGGGACGTTGAAGCGCCCCTGGATGTCGAAGTGCTGTCCTCGGTGGGCGAACGCTCCGGCGCGGGCGTCGCCGAGGAAGGTGCCGGTGGCCCGGTCGGCGAGGATCTCGTCACCCTGCCAGGATTCGAGGAGTTCGATCGTCGTGGCGAGGAACTCCTTGGCGCGGGAGTACCGTTCCTCCTCGGGCAGGAAGCCGCCGCGGCGGAAGTTCTCACCGGTGAAGGCGTCCCAGGAGGTGACGACGTTCCAGGCCGCACGGCCGCCGGACAGGTGGTCGAGGGAGGCGAACTGGCGGGCCACCTCGTACGGTTCGTTGAAAGTGGCGCTGATGGTCCCGGTCAGGCCGAGGCGGTCGGTGACGGCGGCGAGAGCGGCGAGGACCGTGAAGGTGTCGGGGCGGCCGACGACGTCGAGGTCGTAGATCTTTCCGCCCTGTTCGCGCAGGCGCAGCCCTTCCGCGAGGAAAAGGAAGTCGAACTTGGCGCGTTCGGCGGTCCGCGCGAAGTGGACGAAGGAGCTGAAGTCGATGTGGCTGCCGGCGGCCGGGTCGCTCCATACGGTGGTGTTGTTGACGCCGGGAAAATGGGCGGCGAGATGGATCTGCTTGATCGGCTTGCTCATGAGGAAACGGTCCTCCGGCTCAGGCGGTGGCTGCGGCGGCGTAGCGGCTGACGGGGCGCTCGAGGCCCAGGAGGCCGCGCAGGGTGCTCGCCTCGTAGGTGCGGCGGAAGGCGCCCCGGCGCTGCAGTTCGGGCACGAGCCCCTGGGTGATGCGGGGCAGGTCGTGGCCGAGCACGGCGGGGCGGAGCCGGAATCCGCTCAGCCCCGTGCTGTTCAACTCCTGGAGAAGATCGGCGAGTTCGTGGGGCGTGCCGGTGAAGACGGGGGCGTCCGGGAGGTACGGGTACCCGGCGAGGGTGTCGAGGCGGTCGCGGCGGGCCCCGGCGACCGCCGGGTCGTCGTCCAGGAAGACCACCAGGTCGCCGAAGAGGTGCAGGGGTTCGGCGGCACGGCCTGCCGCCTGCTGCTCGCCGCGGATCTCGGTGACGATGGCGCGCGCGTGGTCGGTGTCGTGCGGAGTGAGGTAGCCGATGTCGGCCTGGCGGGCGACGAGACGGTACGGGATCGTCGCGTGGGCGAGAGCGCTGACGACCGGCTGGCCCTGGGGCGGGCGCGGGGTGATGGACGGGCCCTTGACGCTGAAGTGTCTGCCCTCGAAGCCGATGTGGTGCAGTTTGTCGCGGTCGACGAAGCGGCCGGTGGCGACGTCCCGGATCTCGGCGTCGTCCTCCCAGCTGTCCCAGAGGCGGCGGACGACGTCCACGTAGTCGGCGGCCTCGTCGAAGAGGTCGGCCAGCGTGTCCTGGGCGCCGGGGCTGTCGTAGCCGTCGATGCGGGGAACGGTGCGGCGTCCGAAGTGCGCGGCCTCGTTCGGCCGGGCCGTGATCTGCACGCGTACACCGGCGCGGCCGGAGCTGATGTGGTCGAGGGTGGCGACGGCCTTGGAGTGGTGGAACGGCTCGGTGTGCGTGACGACCACGGTCGGCACCAGCCCGATGTGCCGGGTCAGCGGTGCGATGCGGGAGGCGGTCAGGACGGCGTCCAGGCGGCCGCGGACCTGGTCGGTGCGGTCGTCCGGGTCGAAGGGGTGCGAGGACTGCGGGCCGAGACCGTCCTCGAAGGTCACGAAGTCGATCAGGCCGCGCTCGGCCTCGGCGACCAGGCCGGCCCAGTAGGCGGCGGTGAACAGGTCCTGCGGCCGGGCCACGGGTTCACGCCATGAGGCGGGGTGCCAGCCGGTGCCGTCCAGGGCGACGGCGAGGTGCAGACGGGAAGCGGGGGTCGACGACACGAGGGGTGCCTTCCTGAAGGTCCGTACGGGATCACCGGGCCCGGTACGCAAAGGGGCCGCGGCGGCTTCGGGGCGACGGGTCAGGGGCGACAGAGCGCGCCGGCGACGCGCTGGAGGTCGATGTGGGGCCGGGAGGAGAGACGGACGGTGCGCGGGGCGCGTGCCACGGGTGTCACGCGCGGCCCGCCCGCCGGCTGCCGTCCGAGGAGTGCCGCGGGTCCGGATGGCGGTGCGTCCCGTATCGCTCCAGGGCTCACGGTGTCCGTCCCTCGGGCGGTGTTCCGGGACTGCGGACCTGGAGGAGGGTGGCGCGGCGGCGCACCGTGAAACCGATCGCCTCGTAGAGACGGATGGCCGGTGTGTTGTCCGCCGCGGCGTGCAGGAACGGGCGGTCGCCGCGTTCCCGGATGCCGTCGGCGACGGCCCGGACCAGTCGGGTGCCGAGGCCCCGGCCGCGGTGGCCGGGGTCGGTGCAGACCGCGCTGATCTCCGTCCACCCGGGGACTCGGATGCGTTCACCGGCCAGGGCGACGAGTCTGCCCCGGTGACGGATGCCGAGGTAGGTGCCGAGTTCGACGGTCCGGCCGAGGAAGGGCCCCGGCCGGGTGCGGGCCACCAGGTCCAGGATCTCGGGCACGTCCGCGGGGCCGAGCCGCACCGCGTCGGGGGCGGGCTCGGTCCGCAGGGCCGTGCCGACGAGTTGTACCGCTGTGCCGCGGCCCATGACCTGCCAGCCGTCGGGGACGTCGTCGGCGGGCTTGAGCCGGACGGTGGTCCCCGGCCCGACGAGAGTGTGCAGGTCGTCCCAGGCGGCCGGATCGGCCGGATCGGCGAGCGCGGCGAAGTCGTAGACGTCCGCCGGGTAGCGGGCCGCCCGGCCGGCCCGCTCGGCGAGGTGGGCGTGCGGCCCGTCCAGGGCCGCCCATACCGCGTTGTCGAGCCGGGAGGCGTCCGGGAACTCCGGGACAGGTGCGGTGGGTGCGGGGGCAGAAGGAACGAGTACGGAAGGCACGGACACGGCCGGGGCGGGTGTGGGCGGGGCGGGTGCGGGCGGGGCGGGTGCCTCGTCGTCGAGGTCGATGGGGTGGGCCAAGGGAACGGAGTCCTCTCGGGTACGGCAGTCTGGCGCGGACGCCGGGGCGGCCGGGGTCCGCGGCCGGACGGGGTCAAGGGCCGGCGGTGTACGCGCCCGAAAGGGCACGGTCGGGCCAGGTGACGATCGGCACGGCGGTTCCGGTGGCCGCCGGGGCACGGCAGTGGGCGTGGTGGCGGCGGGCGATGGCGTCGACGTCGAGGTGGCCGCCGAAGGCCGGGTGGCCGGCCAGCCGGCGGGCGTAGGTCCACAGGGTCTCGTACGCGGCGATGTCCCGTACGGCCTCGGCGTCGAGGTGGTGACGGTGCACGGTGTCGAGCTGGACCAGGGTGACCCACAGCTCCACGTCCGCCACGGTGATCCGGTCGCGGATCATGTGGTCGCGGTCGACGAGCCAGCTGTTCAGTGAGCCCAGCGTGCGCAGCAGGGTGCCGAGCGCCTCGGCGGGGTCGCCCGCGGCCGACCCCGCGGAGCGTGCCGCCTCGTCGATGCCCTGGGCACACATGCGCTCCACGGCCTCGAGCTCCGACTCCGCGCCGCACGGGTACGCCGCGGAGCGGCCGCCGTCGAACCGCCGGGCCAGGTCGCGAGCGATGTCGGGGGCGTGGGTGCTCACGATCCTCCCCGACCAGTCGTCGCTGAGCACCGGTGCCAGGGCCGGTCCGGTGTAGCGGTGGGCACTGGCGTCGTACAGCGGGGACAGCTCGGTGTACCCGCCGTCCGGGAGGTCGGGGACGGCGGGCAGGACGGTGACCGCGCAGGCGTCGTCGAGGCCGAGCAGGGTGTGCGTGATGGCGATGCGCAGACAGGCGGGGTCGGCGGTGGACAGGTGGAGGCGGTAGCGGCGCGGCACGGCGTAGTGACCGCTGCGCGCGTCCCGGCCGATCCGGCCCCGGAAGGCGGAGGCGGACGGCGCGGGCGTGTGCGTGGCGGGCGAGATGACGGACATGGCTCTCCCCAGGGCAGGCGCGCGGACGGGGCGCGGAGGAAACGTCGTCTGTGCAGGGGCGCGTGGCACACCGGCACGGCGACGGGCGGGGGCCCGTGAGTGCGGAGCGGTGGGGTGTGGACGCGCGGAGGCGAGGCCGGCTAGGCGAAGGATCCGATGGCGCTGCAGACGCGCAGCAGATCGATGTGACGGCGGGAGGTCAGAAGAAGCGACCGTCGGGGCGCGCGGCTCACTCGGCTGGTGACCGGTTCGAGGCGCCCCATGCTTCCCTACCTGTTCACTAGGAATCCTTCATCGAGTGTCGAGCCGGCCGCGCTCCGCGTCAAGAGGCGTCCACAGGGTGACCACGGCACCCTGTGGACACCCTGAGCCGGGCGCCCTGGGTCTGCCGGGGAGCGCGGAGTGCGTCCGGGTGCCCGTCCGGCGCCTACTTGTTGGTCGTGGGCAGGCCGGCCGGGTTGATCTCGGAGTCGGTCACCGCCTCGTCGGTCAGCCCCCAGCGTTCCAGCACCTCGGCGTACGTACCGTTGTCGATGATCTCGTCGATCGCGCCGGCGAGCGCGTCGACCAGGCCGCTGTCCTTCTTCGTGGTGGCCGCGATGAGGCCCTGGAGGGTGGCGCCGCCACCGGAGTACGAGCCGACGACCTCGGTCCTGCCGGTGGTGGCCGCGTAATAGGCGGAGGTCGGGCTGGGACCGAGGTAGAGGTCGATGCGGCCGGACTGGAGCGCGAGATGCATGTCGCTGTCGTTCTGGTAGTACTTGATGTCCACCGGCTCCCGGCCGGCCTTCTCGTTGTCCTTGCTCCACTCGATCAGCAGCTTCTCCTGGTTGGTGCCGCTGCTCACGGCGACGGTCCTGCCCGCCACGTCCTCGGCCCCGGCGATCTTCAGGCCGCTGTTCTTCTTCGCCTCGAACGCCAGGTTGTCCTCGCGGTAGGTGGCGAAGTCGTACTTCTCCTTGCGTTCCTCGGTGACGGTGATGTTGCTGAAGCCGACGTCGTACTTGGCGCTGTCCAGGCCGACGAAGATGTTCTCCCAGGAGACGGGGTTCAGCCGCAGTTCGAGGCCGAGGACGTCGGCGACCAGCGAGGCGATGTCCGGCTCGACGCCGATGACGGTCTTGTTGTCGGTGGCGTGGAAGGTCAACGGCGCTGCGGATCCGGAGGAGTTGACGACCTCCAGCGTGCCTCTGCCGCGGATCTCCTCCGGCACCTGTGCGGCGATGGAGTCCACCTTTCGGGTGGTGACGCGGTTCTGGTCCGGGCTCAGGTTGATCTTCGTGAGGGCGCCGGACGTCTGCTTCACCTCGGTGGTCCCGCCGTCCGAGGGATTGCCGCAGGCGGCGAGGCCGACGAGGACGGCGGTGAGTCCCAGCGCGGCGGCGGTGCGGCGGACGGGCGAGGCGGTCATGGGCGTACTCCTTGGGTGCGGGACGGAGAGAAGAAGACGAAGGAAGAGAAGAAGGGAAGGGAAGGGAAGGAGGAGACGAGAAGGGGAAAGGGGAGGCCGGATGCGGCGGGTCAGAGGACCTTGGAGAGGAAGGCCCGGGTGCGCTCGTGCCGCGGAGCGTCCAGCACGGCCGCGGGCGACCCCTGCTCCACGACGACCCCGCCGTCCATGAACACCACGGTGTCGGCGACCTCGCGGGCGAAGCCGATCTCGTGGGTCACCACGATCATGGTGGTTCCGGTGCGGGCCAGGTCCTTGATGACGTCGAGGACCTCACCGACGAGTTCCGGGTCGAGCGCCGAGGTGGGTTCGTCGAACAACAGCACCTTCGGTTCGAGGGCGAGCGCGCGGGCGATGGCCACCCGCTGCTGCTGGCCGCCGGACAGTTGCCGCGGATAGGCGTCGGCCTTGTCGTCGAGCCCGACCCGCGCGAGCAGCCGCCGGGCCGTGGCCTCGGCCTCCCTGCGCGAGCGGCGCAGCGCGGAGACCGGTGCCTCGACGAGGTTCTCCAGCACGGTCAGGTGCGGGAAGAGGTTGAAGTTCTGGAAGACGAACCCGATACCGGTCCGCTGTTTGAGGACGTCCTTCTCCTTGAGCTCGTACAGCTTTCCGCCCGAGCTGCGGTAGCCGACGAGTTCGCCGTCGATGGCGATCCAGCCCTGGCCGGCCTTCTCCAGATGGTTGATGGTGCGCAGGAGCGTGGACTTCCCGGAGCCGGACGGGCCGAGGATCACGGTGACCTCGCCCGTGCGTACCCGGAGGTCGACGCCGCGCAGCACCTCCAGCGGGCCGAAGCTCTTGTGGACGCCGTGGACGTCCACCATGACCTGACGCGTCACCGGGTCCGTCGGCTCGCTCGTCACCGCACTCATCGGCTGCCTCCCAGGGGCTTCGGTGGTACGACGGGCTGTTCGCGCTGTGCCGCGGCCGCGCGCAGGGTGCGGATCAGGCGGCGGGCGCGCTGGAGCGGGGTGGGCGGCGGAGTGCGGTCGGCGCCCCGCGCGTAGTGCCGTTCCACGTAGTACTGCGCGGCCGACAGCAGCGAGGTCAGCACCACGTACCAGGCGGTGGCGACCAGCAGCAGGGGGATCACCCGGCCGTTGCGGCCGTAGATCACCTGTACCTGGTAGAACAGCTCGCCGATGGACATGACGTAGACGACCGAGGTGCCCTTGAGCAGGCCGATGATCTCGTTGCCGGCCGTGGGCAGGATGGCGCGCATCGCCTGCGGCAGCACGATCCGCCGGATCTGGCGCAGCCGCGGGATGCCCAGGGCGGCCGCGGCCTCCAGCTGTCCCGGGTCGACGGAGACGACTCCACCCCGGACGATCTCGGCGGCGTAGGCGGCCTGATGCAGTGTCAGCCCGATGACGGCGGCACCGATGGTGCCGATCAGGCTGTTGCTGTCGACGGACCAGAACACCGGTCCGAAGGGGACACCGACGCCCAACTCCTTGTACAGAGCGCTGAGATTGAACCAGAACACCAGCTGGACGATCATCGGGATCGACCGGAAGATCCAGATGTAGGTCCAGGCGACGGTCTGCAGCAGCGGGCTGCGGGACAGTCGCATGAAGGCGAGGACGGTCCCCAGGAGGAAACCCAGCACCGTGGCGTAGGCGGTGAGCTGGAGGGTGACCCACACCGCCTGGACGATGGTCTCCGAGAGGACGTAGTCACCGAAGACGGCCCATTCCCAGACGGGATTGGTGGCCATCCCGTGCACGAACTGCGCGACCAGGACGGCCACGGCGACGGTCGCGGTCCACCGGGCGTAGTGGCGTGCGGGGACGACCTTCAACGAGCCCGGATCGTCCGGGGCGGGTGCGGCCGAGGGGCGGCCGCGGCCCGGGGAGGACGCGCCGGGCGGTGCGGCGGTGGATTCGGTGGGGAGTCCCATCGTGGCGTTCCTGCTCACTCGTCAGGTGTGTTCGGGCGGGTTGATCCGCGAGGTCCCGATCGCGGAGGCGTCGGTGCCCCACTTCTTCAGGATCCGGAGGTAAGTGCCGTTCTCGATCAGCTCGTTGACGGCGGCCTGGAACGCCTTGGTGAGCGGGGAGCCCTTCTTGAAGGCGAAGCCGACGTCGAGCCGGTGGAACTCACCGAGGAACGTGGTCCGCGACGCGGGCTGGGCCGCCTGGTGGCGCAGACCGTTGATCGTCGACATGATCACGTCGATACGACCCTGCTGGAGCGCGGTGAGGGTCGCCGCGTTCTCCGCGTAGACCTTCACGTCGTACGGCTTCCGGCCGGCCTCGGCACACCGGCCCTTCTGCGCGGCGAGGGTCGCCTCGAAGGTGGTGCCGGCACCGGTGCCGATGGTCAGCCCGCACAACTGGAGGAGGTCGGTGACCCTTTTCCCGAGGGCCTTGTTGCCCTTGGCCACGGCGAAGCCCTGGCCGTCGTTGATGTAGGTGACGAAGTCGACGGTCTTCAGACGCTCGCCGGTCACGCCGAAGTTGCCGGTGCCGTCGTTGGTGGCTGCGATGCCAAGGAACTCCACGGGCATGGGAAAGGGCCTTTCCTCGGGTTCCGGGACGCCGCCGGCCTGCATGGAAACGGTGCTGAGGCGGCTCGGGGCGGTATGAAGGCGGCGGGGAAGCAGCAGGGGACGGTGGGGAGGAGCGCACGGAATCCGGGGGGGCAGCCGCCATCCGCGCAGCCGGGTCCGGCGGCGCTCCGGTGTACTGGGTGCCGGGGTGGGCCGAGCAGGTGTGACGACGTCGGGCATGAGCCGGGACCGGGGTGGAACGGGGCGGCGGCAGCGCGTGTCAGGTCCGGCGGGACCGGCCGTCACCGAACTCAGGGTGTGGCGTCGGGTCTTCTCGACGCCCGCTGACGGCGGTTCCGCGCGGAAGGGGATCCGGCCCCACGACGGGAGCGCCGGGGAAGGGACAGGCCGGTCGGACGGCCCGCTGCCGCGTCAGACGCAACACTGGGCGGACCACACACGACCGAAGTCGATGTGGTCGCGAGTCACCAAGTGCTGCGCGGCGTTCATGCGACCCATTGAGCAGTACATCGCGCTTCTCGTCAACTGCCTCCCGGACAGCGGACCGTCGCCGTGCCGCTGTCGAACATGGTTGACACGGCTGGGCGTTGGAAACCTACGATCGACGGGCCGTGTTGGACGGCACTGGACGCCCGGAGCGCGCCCGGGGGCCGGCGTGACCGATAACCGATTCCCCTTCCCCACTTTCCCTATCGATTTACTAGGGAAGTGTTGACGAGGCACGGCGCGGGTGCACAGGATGAGGAGCGGAATCCAGGTTCCGCACCGCGTGCCTGCGCCGCGCCGAGCGGCCGACCTCGAGGAGACCACCGCCATGGGCGTTGCCCCCGCGCCGGCCGGCCCCGTCCAGGACCTCGACCGGCACTCCTTCGGCCGGCAGGACTCCGACCGGACCGGGCCGGACCGCGCGCACTGGCTGCGCGTCGCCCGCGAGACGGCGGACGACCTGGCCACCGACGCGGCGGCCAGGGAACAGGCGGGCAAGGCCCCCGTCGACGAGGTGTCCCGGCTGCGCGAGGCGGGACTGCTGGCCCTGCTGGTGCCGGCCCGGTTCGGCGGCGGAGGCGCGGACTGGCGTACGGCCTACGCCGTCGTCCGGGAGGTAGCCGCTGCCGACGGCGCGATCGGCCAGTTGCTCGGCTCGCACTACTTCCTGTCGTGGAGCGCCCGGTTCTTCACCGATCCGGCCCGTGCCGCGCGGATCGAGCGGCGGTCGGCGGCGGAGCAGTGGTGCTGGGGCGGCGGTTTCGCCCACCAGGAGCCCCCGCTGACACTGACCGGGAAGGCCGGCGGGCAGGTGCTGGACGGCCGGCAGAGCTTCGCCGCCGGGGTCCTGGTCGCCGACCGGCTCGCCGTGCGCGCCGTCCGGGCCGACACCGGTGAACCACTGGCCGTCACGGTCGACCCGGCCCTGCCCGGCGTGAGGGTCGACGGGGAGGCGGACACCTTCGGCCAGCGGCTGGCGGCCGGCGGGTCCATGGAGTTCGACGCCGTTCCGGTCACCGCCGACGACGTCCTCGGTTCCCTGTCCGCGGACGAGGACGTCCTGTCGCCCCTGACGGCGCTGGCGTCCCCGGTCAGCCGCCTCCTCTCCGTGCAGCTCCGGCTCGGTCTGGCCGAGGGCGTGCTCGCCGAGGCCCGCGAGTACAGCAGGTCGGGGCAGTGGCCCTGGCATTCCGCCTGGCCCGCCGAACCGCCCCGGGATCCGCAGACGCTCACCGCGTTCGGGGAACTCACCGTCCTCACCCGTTCCGCGGCCGCGCTCACGGACCAGGCGGTGGACGCCTTACTGACGGGGCTGGAGCGCGGAGAAGGGCTCGCCTACGGCGAGTACGCGGAGATCTCCGTCCTCGTGGCGATGGCGGAAGCCGCCGCGTCCAGGGCCGCGCAGGAGTCCACGTCCCGCGCCCTCGACATCATCGGCGCCCGCTCCGTGTCCGCACGGCTGGGCTTCGACCGGTTCTGGCGCAACGCCAGGGCCCACACCCTGTACGAGCCGGTCTCCCACCGGCTGCGCGACATCGGCGACTACTTCCTCAACGGCGCGTACCCGCCGTTCGTCCTGCCGGCCTGATCGTCCGGGGCCCGCGCCGGACACCGGCCGCGGCGTGCGGGATACTACGGACATGCGGATCTCAGCCAGGGCGGACTACGCGGTACGGGCCGCGCTGCAGCTCGCCGCCTCACGGGACGACGCTCCCCTCAAGACCGAGGCCATCGCCGGCGCCCAGGACATTCCGCACAAGTTCCTCGAAGGCATCCTGAACGACATGCGCCGGGGCGGTCTCGTCCTCAGCCGGCGCGGCGGCAACGGCGGGTACCGGCTCGCCAGGCCGGCCGAGTCCATCAGCATCGCCGATGTCATACGTGTCGTGGACGGGCCGCTGGTCTCGGTGCGCGGGGTCCGCCCACCGGACCTGTCCTACTCCGGGCCGGCCCAGTCGCTGCTGCCCCTGTGGATCGCGTTGCGGTCCAATGTGCGCGAGATCCTCGAGGGTGTGTCGCTGGCCGACGTCGCCGCGGCCGAACTGCCCGCCGACGTCGCGGCGTTGACCGACGTCCCGGACGCCTGGATGAACCCCTGAAACACCGGCCGACCGGCCGAATATCAGATCGCGGGATGACTCCATCCAGCATATGAACACCCCCTTGGGGCGGGCGTCGTCTTCTGCCACGATCCCTAGCAACCAGGTAGGAAACCTAGGGATCAGGGGGTGGTCATGGCCGTACGTACGCTCGACCGTGCGGCTCGCCCGCTGCCCCGCCTGACCTCGCGCCGCCACATCGACTTCGGCCGCACGTCGAGCGCCATCTGTCGTCGCTCCGCGCCCCAGCACTCCCCCTCCGGGCAGCCCGACTTCGGGCCGTCGGATTCCGGACGGTCCGTCAGCGGACCGTCCGCCTCCCGGCACGCCTGAGGCGACCCGCTCACGGGGCGCGCGGGCTCTGCGCAGCTCACCGCTGCGCTCCTGCCCGCCCCGGCCCCGCCCGGCGGCCCTCCCGTCCGTCCGCGCCGTACGTCCTGCCCGGCCGTGAGCCAGGGCCCGGCGCCCGGCCACCCGTCGATGCGCTCCGGCCGGCCCGCCGCCGCACCCTGCCATTTCCGTCTTCTCACCCTTCCTGAAAGGACACCTCCGTGTCTGCCGCCAGACCGCTCACCCTCCTGCGCGCCATCGCCGTCGCCGCGACGTTGCCTCTCCTGCTCACCGCGTGCGGCTACGGCTCCGAGTCCACCGACGACGGCAAGCAGTCCGAGGTCGCGGCGGACGCCGAGAAGCTGTCCGTCGACGAGGTGAAGCTCGGCTACTTCCCGAATCTCACCCACGCCAACGCGCTGGTGGGTATCGAGGAGGGCCTGCTGCAGAAGGAGCTCGGCGCCACCAGGATCAAGTCGGCGACCTTCAACGCCGGACCGTCCGAGATCGAGGCGCTGAACGCCGGCTCCATCGACATCGGCTGGATCGGCCCCTCCCCCTCCATCAACGGATTCGCCAAGTCTCAGGGCAAGAACCTGCGCATCATCAGCGGTTCCGCCTCCGGCGGCGTGAAGCTGGTGGTGAACCCGGACAGGATCAAGTCCGAGGACGACCTCAAGGGCAAGAAGATCGCGACCCCGCAGCTCGGCAACACCCAGGACGTCGCGTTCCTCAACTGGATCGCGGAGAAGGGCTGGAAGGTCAACGCGCAGAGCGGCAAGGGCGCCGTCTCCGTCGTCCGCACCGACAACAAGGTGGCACCCGACGCCTACAAGTCCGGTTCGATCGACGGCGCCTGGGTCCCGGAGCCGACGGCGTCCAGGCTGGTCGCGGAGGGCGCCGAGGTGCTGCTCGACGAGGCCGACCTGTGGCCGGACAAGAAGTTCGTGATCACGAACATCATCGTGTCGCAGAAGTTCCTCAAGGAGCACCCGGACGTCGTCGAGGCCGTGCTGCGCGGTTCGGTGAAGACCAACGACTGGATCAAGGCCAACCCCGACAAGGCCAAGGCGTCCGCGAACAAGGCCCTCGAGGAGCTGTCCGGCAAGGCCCTGCCCAAGGACGTCCTCGACCCGGCCTGGGAATCCATCACCTTCCTGGACGACCCGCTGGCCTCCACGCTCGACTCGCAGGCGCGGCACGCGGTGAAGGCCGGCCTGCTGGAGCAGCCCACTCTGGACGGCATCTACGACCTGACACCGCTGAACAAGGTGCTCGAGGCCGAGGGCAAGGAAGAGGTGGACGACGCGGGCCTCGGCGTGAAGTGACAACCGCGCCCCGATCCGGGTGAGTTCGCAGGAGCGGCGGCCGTCACCACGGCCGCCACTCCTGCGTGCTTCGTACGACGTGTGTAGTGAGCCGGCCGCACGCCTCGTGCCCCCGGCAGCGGGCCCTTCCCGAGCACTTGGGACACTGCTGCGATGCCGCCGGCCCCGCCCCCGCCCTCGGGGTTCCCGGAACCCATAACCGCCGACCCGCCCCAAGCGATCGCACGGCCGCTGCTCACCCAGTCGTGGCTCGACCTGACCTTCCTCCACTGGGCCGTGGACCCGGCCGACGTGGCCCCGCTGCTGCCGCCCGGCACCGTGCCCGACACCCTGGACGGCGTCACCTACGTCGGGCTGGTCGCCTTCCGGATGCACCGGGTCGGATGGCTGCGCCTCCCCGGTCTTCCCTACCTCGGCACCTTCCCCGAGACCAACGTCCGTCTCTACTCGGTGGACGAACACGGGCGCCGGGGCGTGGTGTTCCTCTCCCTGGACGCCTCCCGCCTGCTGCCCGTGACGGTCGCCCGGATCGGCTTCCGGATGCCCTACCTCTGGTCCCGTATGGCCGTCCGGCACAGCGGCGACACCGTCACGTACACCAGCTCCCGGCGCCGGCCCGGTCCTCGCGGCGCCCACAGCCGCATCACCGTGCGGGTCGGCGAGCGGATCGGGGAACCCACCGGGCTGGAGCACTTCCTGACCGCCCGCTGGGGCCTGCACGGCGCCTTCTTCGGCCGGTCGACGTACCTGCCCAACACCCACCCCCGCTGGTCCCTGCACCGCGCCGAGGTGGTCGAGTGCGAGGAGGACCTGGTGACGGCGGCGGGCCTGCCGAAGCCGGTGGGCGGCCCCGTGAGCGTCCTCCACTCGCCGGGCGTCCCCGCCCGCTTCGGACGCCCCGCCCGCCCGGCGGGCATCCGGCCCCCTTGACCTGCCGACGGGCCGAAGCCCGGCGCACCGCGAGGAGTTCCGGTGGTGCGGGCCCCCGCCCGGGGCCCGCACCCGGGCTCAGCCCTGCGGCTCCTGCGGCTTGACGTCCGTCTCGCGCAGGTTCCGGTCCGTGAGTTCGGTACGTTCCTCCGTCCGGTGACCGCGGGCGATGTAGTCCCGCACCACGACCTCGACGGCGTCCTGGGGCGACCCGACTCCGGCCAGGACCATGACTTCCACGACGAGTTCGGCGTCGAGTGTGACGGTGACCTTGGCCATGGCGCTCTCCTGACGGCGTCGGGCACTGCGTGGCCCGGATCACCGAACTTTACAAGGCGGGCCTCGTCGCCGTACGCGCGGACGCACGACTCCCTGTGCGCTCCCCGCCCTTCGGGGCATGCACGCGTCGCTCCTCCCGGTGTTCATTCGGTCTTTCCCGAGGTCTTCCCTCCTGCGTACTACGGGAGTTGAACTGTAGGCACGTGATCCGCAGTGGCCTCGGAAATCGCACGGACACCGTTGTCGCACCCATCGAGAGCAGAGGCGTTCCCGCCCTGTGGAAGTCGATGTTCGAGCACCCGGGCATCGGTCCGCGCGGCACCCCGGCCCGTGACGACAGCCTGCCGAACGGCAGCGGACGGCGCACGAGGCGCACATGGCGAAGGCGCCCGCCGAGACCGCGTACCACACCGACTACCAGGGGGTGCGGTTCCTCTCCCTCAGCGCCGGCACGGGTGACGCGCGCCGGCTGATGACCCCGGACGACCTGCCAGCGTGCACGGAGAACTGCCCCGATCCCGGGAAACTCTGGCTGGACGTGCAGGGCCGCCAGCTGGACGCGGCCGTCGAGGACAACCCGGGCAAGTGGGCGGTGGCGGTCTTCCACCAGCCGGTCTTCTCCGGTGCCGAGGGCCGCGACGAGAAGGCGGTGCGCGACGCCTGGCTCCCCGTGTTCCAGAGCAGCGGCATCGACCGGTGCTGACGGGCCACGACCACGTGTACGCCCGCGGGTTCGCCGACGAGGACGCCACCGGCACGCCCGGCGTGACGACCGGGCCCGTCTGCACGGTGCCCGTCTCGGGGCCGAAGTACGACGAACTCGCCCCGAGGACGACACCGTGTGGACCCGCAACGGTGCGACGCAGGCAGTCCGCGCCGGTCACACCTCCACGTTCCAGGGCATCAGGGCCACGCAGGACCACGGGGCCGAGACTGGTAGACCCGCATGTTCAGGAGTCGCTTATTCGCCGTAGCCCGTCGGCCGATCGTCACCCTGTGTCGGTGCTCTGCGGCATGATGACCGGCGTGAACACCGAGATGCTGATAAACGTCTGGCAGCGGCTTCTCACCGACCCTCGCAAGTCGTGGGTGCTGTTCGAGCATGGCACTTGTGTCGTGCTGACCGCTCCGGAAGGGAAGCTTGCTGAACAGGCCACCGACCTCCTGAAGAAGTTCGGCCCTGCGCATGCCGGATCTTCGGCAGGAGACTTTGGGGTGATCGACCTCAAGGACGCCGAGGGATGGGTCGTCACCGGGCATCACAACGACGTTCTTACCTATGTCGGCCCTGATGAGCCTCAGGATCAGTCGAAGATCGCTGTCGGGCTGTTCGGACGTTCCAAGCGCCACCGGGACGGCACCGAGCTTCACGTCGTCCACGTTGAGGACGAACGAGGCTCAGCGAACCCAGCGTGAGTACCGCGCTTCATCGCTGGTGGTCGCCGGGGGCGTATCGACTCCATGTTCCTCCGGCTCCGGTGACCGGGCGGGTGGCTGTCCTGTCGTGAGAGCCGAGCGCCTTCGCGATGACGGGAGCCGGGGCCTGGAGGACGACCTGACCTGGATCCGTCACGGGTCGGATCTGCGGGTCCTCAACGGGCAGGTACCGCCCTGGCCGGAGGCGCAGGAAGCCAGGGAAACCGGCACCGCCCTGGCAGAACACTTCAACGTGCCCTTCCACTTCGCCGGCCCGCACCAGCCCGACGACGAGGCACCCCGCTGGCGGACCACCCTCTGACATACCGCGTCCCGGTCGTCGTCACTGTGTACGTGATCTTGTACTTCGCTCTGCGGATGAGCCCGTACCCCGACAGTCGGTGCCGACGGCTCGGACGGTGCGGGGAAGAGCCGCGGTCATGCCGAGATGATGTCAAGAAGCCTCCGAGGGACGAGAGGTCAGCGGGCTGCGATCTCCTGACGGGCTGCATCCCAGACTTCCTCGAACTCTTGCGAGGTCAGCTGATCAGGTTCGCAGTCCTCCCACTGCGAGACAGGGAGTTCTGCGGTGACTCCGTACTGCTTCTCGTACTCGGCCAGGGCACCTGCCTGCTGGGCTCGCTGCCACTCTTCAAGGGAGGCAGCTGTGATCGGGGCCGGCTCAGAACCTTGGAGTTCGACCTGCCGGGTCACCCATCCTTCGGCATCGACCTCGAAGTAGTACCAGGTGACTTCCTCGTCCCAGTAGCAGCGCATCCACGTCGTCACCGGTCCATGATGACTGCCGTCGTCCCGAGCGCGAACCAGGCGGCGACATCGCCCGGAGCCGGCAGGGGCGTCGCCGGTCTGCTCCTCAGCCATCGCCGGACTCCGGGGTCGTGCCCGGCTCGCGGAGGACGTCGGCATAGTAGCGGCGGCGTTCCGCGAGGAGTGCGGTGACGTCGTCGTCGCTCGCTTCTGGGAGTTCCTGAAGGTGTCCCAGCAGGTTGTCCCGTTGTTCGTGGCCGGAGCCGACGACGTAGGCGATCGTGCGGGTCGTTCCTCCCCCGGCGAGCAGCAGCCGGTGGGGCAGGCCGCACCAGGTATCGAAGCTGGCGGTGATCGTCTGCCACAGGTGCCAGACGTCATCGGGTCGGCGGTGCTCGGCGAGTAGGAGCGCGGCGGCCTCGATGGTGTGGCTGAAGCCCCAGCAGTGGCGGTGGAACCGTGTCTCCTGGTCCAGCAGAAATCGGGCGAAGTCGTGGTCGACCGGTCCTGGGGTGAGGATGAGCGCGTCCATGACGTCCCTGCGGTCCTTCCACCACCGGTCAAGGGGCAGAGCAGCCTCGTCGTGGGCCGCTTCGAACTGCAGGAGGTCCCAGCGCTCGGGGTCCTCTGTCCACCAGGCGGGTCCGAGGGGGTCATCCTTGGGCGTGCGGGCAGCCGTTTCGTCAGGAACGGTGATCTCCCTCATGACGGGGTCTACGGGCCTGCGTCCGAGACAAGGTGATGCGACGCCGGGCGAGATCGACATCGATGATCTTCACGGTAAGGGCGTCGCCAACCTCGACGGTGTCTCCGGTCGATTCATCCAGCTCGCTGGTGTGCACGAGTCCTTCGAAGCCGTCCTCCCGGTCTTCGAGGCGCACGAAGACGCCGAACGGCACGATCTTGGTGACCGGTCCGGTGACCACCTGTCCGATCCGCTGCGCCACCTGCGGCCACGGGTCTTCCTGCACTGCTCGGAGCGACAGCGGAACCCGTTCCCGGACCGTGTCGACATCGAGGACCTCGGCCGTGATCTGCTGGCCGACGCTGACGACATCGGACGGGTGGTTGATCGGCCGCCAGGACAGCTCCGGAATGTTGATCATCGCGGTGAAGCCGCCGATGTCCACGAACGTGACGCCGAAGCTGGCGATAGGTCGTCACCGTGCCGGTGACGACCTGGCCGCGCCGCAGTGTCTTCAGGAACGCCCAGTCCCGGCCGCTGGGCGTCGGCTCGGTCTGCCAGCGCGCGGAGAACACCGTCGCTGTCGGGCAGTACAGCGGTGAACAGCGGGTGCCGCTCATCGGTAGCCAGGGAGACGACGCCGGCAGCACACGCGCCGGCGATCTCGGAGGTCACTGCCTCGAACCGGGTGTCGTCCGCGACCGTGCTGGTGATCCGCCCGGTCTGATCCTCCCGGAGGATTTCCACCAGGCCCTCTTCGGGCAGCGAGGCCACGGCCGCGTCGACGTCGGTGAGCAGGTCCGGCCAGACCGCCAGCCGGGCGCGAGGGGTCAACTGGGCGCGCACCGCCTCGATGTTGTCGCGGGTGAGGCGGTGCCATCGGGAGGCGTTCGCGGCGTAGGTCTCCTCCAGGAACGTGGCGCGGTGGGCGCTGACTGTCCAGCGCAGGCGGGCCCAGAAGTCGCCGTCGGCCGGGCGCTGCTCGTGCAGGGGGTCGTCGGGGGCGAAGTCGTACGGCGATGCGTCCAGGCGCTCCGGGAACAGGCCGAGCGAGCGGGTGCGGGCCAGCGCCGCTTCGCAGGGGTGGCTGCTGCCGACGTAGAGGTACTGGTCCCCGCCGATGTGCACCGCGAACGCTCCCTCCGTCTCGAGGCGGCACCAGGCGCCGCTGTCGCGGAGCATGGCCCGGACGAGTTCCAGGCCGACGGCGATCGGCACCAGCGCACCGTCGTGGAAACCGATGAGGTCAGCCGGGAACAGGTCGGCCGGGCCGTAGCCGTCGACCGGTGGCTCCCAGCCGAAGTGGGCGAAGCCGCCGATCTGCGGCTCGCGGATGGCCATCCGGTCGACGCAGGTGTCCTCGGCGAAGGCGGCGACGGCCTGCAGGCAGGCGGCTTCGACCGGTCCGTGGTCGCTGATCGCCGGCTCGGAGCCGGAGTAGTGGCCGTGCTGATCGCGGTCGGCCGGGTCGTACTTGGTGACCCGGTAGACGTAGGGCAGCACGTCACAGCCCCACAGAGGGCGAATGCGCTGGTGCGTTCCGGTGGCGTTCAAGGACGCGGTAGACCGTGGCGCGGCTGACGGAGAAGAGCTCGGCGAGGTCGCGGGCGTCGGGAAGTGAGCGTGCGAGGCGGTCGAGCTTCGGGGCGACGAGGGTGTCGTCGGTGCGCACGGCCGCGAGGGCCTGGGCCAGGCCAGGCCGGTCGCGGTTGGTTCCGGTCAGTCCGTGGTCAAGGTAGATCCGGTCCTCGGGGACGTCCAAGTTGAGGAGGATCTCGCGCTGGGCGGTGAGATCCTGCTTGTCCGGACTGCATCTCGCGCAGCCGACGCGTTCACTCATGCCCGGAGCGTACGGTAAGCCCCCGCTCAACGTACAGATCACCGGACACCCTGAAGGAGACGCCGTCAGCGCAGGTCGATCGCCCCCGTCAAGCAAGATCACGATTGTTCGTCGGGGGTTCCTCAAACGGACTCGACCAAGAGGTCGCGAAAGGACGGTCGGATCTTCCCCGGGGAGATCTCTTGCATAGGATGTCGGCGAACGCGGCCTCCCATCAGGTGATGCCGCCTCTTGGAAGAAGCTGTCATGGACGACACCGTCGCCCGCATCCGATCCAAACTGGCCGCTGCCTGTACGGAGCCCGTTCCTCGCCCGCGCACCTTCGTGCGGGCGGCTGGCGGTCAACGCTTGGGTACCCCTCTCAGTGAAGAGCGAGTGGTTGCCTATGAGGCAGCTCACGGCGCCCGTCTTCCCCGTAGCTATCGCACGTTCCTGCGCGAGATCGGGAACGGGGGCATCGGACCCGACTACGGACTACTCCCTCTGACGCGTTGGTCTGCCCACGACCTCCCTACCGCCGGCCAGCGACTTGGACGCGTGTTCGCGCTGGAACCGACCGACTCCGTCGCCGCTGATTGGGCCCGGCTCCGCGACGCGCAGGACAGCCCGTACGCCGGCACCCACACCGTCGTCCATCGCGGCTGCCTGGAGATGACACTGCTGGTCATCTCGGGCCCCGCCCGAGGCCGGCTCCTCGACGCCAACCTCGGAGACCTTGCCGCACCTCCGGTCTTCCATCCCCAGCCAGACTTCCTCACCTGGTACGAGCATTGGCTCGACACGCTGCCGAAGGGCCGGCTCTTCCCCGACTTCCGCGACCAGAGCCGCGGAAGTTCCGAGGAGCTCATCGCCGTCCTGGCCACCTCGGGTTCCCCTGGCGAACGACGAACCGCCGCCTACACCCTGGGCGGGCGTCAGCCCCTTACCGTCCGTGCCCGGGACGCGCTGGTCCAGGCGCTGGCCGAGGACCCCGACCGGGGAGTGAGGATGGACGCGGCACGAATCCTGGCCGAACTCGACAGCGAGGCTGCCCAGGTGCTGGTATCGGCGCTCAAGGACCGAGACCACTGGGTTCGACGTCGAGCCCTGGTCCACCTGCTCCGGGTCAGCAACGACGAGGCCACCTACGGGTCGGCAGCTCGCGAGCTTCTGCGGGACGAGAACCCGAACGTTCGGATAGCTGCAGCAGACCTTCTCGGCCGTGCTGGATGGACGTCCTGCGTGCGCCAATGATCCGGGGCCGAAGGCCCGTCGCCTGGGTCGTTCGCTCGGCAACCCGGCGCGGACTGCTCGTCCTCGGCGTCGCTGTCGGTGTCGTCAGGGGCGGTGCGGTCCCGTAGGGGCCGCAGTCCTTGGGAGGGGAGGCGGCTTCGAAGGCGTGGCGGCCGTGGAAGTTGATGTGGCTGTTCTGCAGCGGGGACAGGCGCTTCGCATCCTCCTCGGCCACCGCCTCTCCGGCGTCGCGCAGCGCGGTGACGGCGGCGTCCAGGTAGCGGGTGTATCCACAGCACAACGGCGTTCAGGACCAGTCCGAGGGCGGCGAGCTGGTCTTCTTGGCCGTCGCGGTATGCCTGACGGATTTGCCCGTTCCCGCCGTGTGCGATGGCGCGGGCGAGGCGGTGCCGCGACTCCTGGACGGTCAGCTGCCGGTTCATGGAGCGGCGGTAGGTATCGTCGATCGGGTCGACCCAGGCGAGCAGGCACAGGGTCTTGTCGATTCGCCCGCACTCGGCGAACGCCGCCCCGAGCGGGGTCGGGTGGCCCTCCCGGCCGAGCATCCGCAGCAGGTCATAGGCGGGGATCTGGTTGGTGATCAGCGATCCCGCGACGCGGAGCGTGTCGGGCCAGTGTGTCTCGATCCGCTTCGGATTGATCTTGTTGCGGGCCAGCGGCTCCAGCGGCTCGTAGGAGGTCCGCACAGCGGAGTTCGACCGAACTGACTCAAGCCAGCTGCGGCCTGTGCTACGACCCGGCTCCGACCATGATCGATCTCAGCGCCAAGGGTCTGCCGGAGAACACCATGCAGGCGAGCAGCGCACCGACCTGCGAGATCAAGCCTCAGAACCCACAGGTCAATTCCCGGTAGGCCCCAGATCCTGTCCCGAAACCACTCGGCCCCGGACCAGCTCCACTACGAGGCCGTCGTCGCGGCCGAGTGGGACGACCGGTCGACCACCGACAAGGAGGTCGGCGAGGTGCTGGACTCGTTCACCGTCACCAAGTACGACGACGGCACGAAGTACGTGACCGAGGAGGGGATGCCGGTGACGCCCGCCGCGACGGCCGGGCGCCGAGCGCACGCGGCCGGGCGCCGAGCGCACGCGGCCGGGCGCTGAGCACAGACTCCACCACGTCCCGCGACGGCCGACGAGGCGGCCGGCCCGTGCCCCCGGAATCGGCCCGGGGGCACGGGCCGGCCACGCGGCACGAGCCCGGCGGCCCCGCCGGGCTCGTGCGCCCGCCGTCCGTCAACCCGGCCGGTGTCCGGTATCGGAGTCGTCGGGGTCGACCCCGGTGAAGGCGTCCTCGTCCTTCGTGCCGCTGGGACGCCCGGAGCGGCCCCGGCGCCCGGTGCTCCGCATGCCTTTCTCCTGCTCGGCCCCGTACTCCTCGCCGCGCCGGGTGTCGCTGCTCACGACGTCACCGGGGACCGAGGTGCGCTCCTCCCCGGTGCGCTTGCGCCCCGGTCCACGCGAGGGGGCGTGCTCCTCCGTGTGGAAGGACCGGTGAGCGCTCGGATTCTCCTGCTGCCGTGTCTCGTCGACGTCCGGGGACCAGCCGTGGTGCTCGGTCCCCTTGTGGCGGCTCGCCCCGCCACCAGAGGGTTTCGACGGTTTGCGCTCCTTGGCCATGTCTCGGCCCACCTGTCCACTGTCGTAGTCGTAGGCGGCACGTCTCCTGAGTGCCCAGGACACTAAAAGTCTCCCACCGGCTCCCCTCACGGTCATGTCGAACGGCCCGTGGGAGGTGGTCCCGGCGTGAGCGCGCGAGCCCGAGGGCCGTCTGCCACGTGGCGGGAGCGGTCACTCTGTCGAGTGAGAAGCGGGATTCATGTCGACGATCGCACCCCGCCATGGTCGACGATCGCAGGCAGCCGGTCGCCCCACCCTCACGGCCGCGGTCCCCCGGAAGGGTCGTCATGCGCATCCTGCTCATCGCCAGCGCGTACAACAGCCTCACTCAGCGCGTGCACGCCGAGTTGCACGACCGTGGACACGCCGTGGCCGTGGAGGTGACGCCCCGGAGCCCGGACGTGGTCGCCGCCGTCGACCGGCACGAACCCGACCTGATCGTGGCGCCCATGCTGAAGACGGTCGTACCGCGAGAGGTGTGGACGGCCAGAACCTGTCTGATCGTCCACCCCGGGCCCGTCGGGGACCGCGGACCGTCGTCCCTGGACTGGGCGGTCCACGAGGACGCCCGGGAGTGGGGCGTGACCGTCCTCCAGGCCGAGGAGGAGATGGACGCGGGGCCCGTCTGGGCCACGGCGGCCTTCCCCGTGCCCCGGGCGGGCAAGAGCGACCTGTACCGCAACGAGCTGTCCGACGCGGCTCTCGACGCGGTGCTGACGGCGGTGGAGCGGTTCGCGTCCGGCGACTGCACCCCTCTCGACCAGCGCACCCTGCCGAGCACGCCGGGTGCCCGGACCCGCCCTCCGATGCGCCAGGAGACGCGCCGCATCGCGTGGACCGACGATGCGACCGAGACGGTCCTGCGCAAGCTGCGCGCCGCCGACTCCCAGCCCGGCGTCCTGGACGAGCTGCTCGGCGGGGAGTGGTTCCTGCACGGCGGCCACGCCGAGCGCGGCCTGCGCGGGCGGCCCGGCGAGCTGCTGGCGACCCGGGCGGGCGCGATCTGCCGGGCCACTGCGGACGGCGCGGTCTGGATTCCCGAACTGCGGGCCCGTACCGGTGCCGGCGTACCGAGGGCCTGCAAGCTGCCCGCCGTCCACGCCCTGGCCGGACGGCTGCCGCGGCTGCCGGACCTGCCCGCTCCCGTACTGCCCTGCGCGGACGACGCCGGCTGGTCGGACATCCGTTACCGGGAAGAGGGGCCGGTGGGAGTGCTGTCCTTCTCGTTCCCCGGCGGAGCGATGTCCACCGACCACTGCCGACGTCTGCTGGACGCCTACCGGGCGGCCTGCGACCGGCCCACCGCCGTGCTGGTGCTCGGCGGCGCCCGCGACTTCTTCTCCAACGGCATCCACCTCGGCGTCATCGAGGCGGCTTCGGACCCCGCCGCGGAGTCCTGGGCCAACATCAACGCCATGGACGACCTCGTCGAGGCCGTCCTGAACACCACCGACCGTCTCGTCGTCGGCGCGATCGGCGGCAACGCCGCCGCCGGCGGCGTCATGCTGGCGCTGGCCGCCGACGAGGTGTGGTGCCGCTCCGGCTCCGTGCTCAACCCGCACTACCGGCGCATGGGTCTGTACGGATCCGAGTACTGGACGTACAGCCTGCCCCGCCGGGTCGGCACCGCGACGGCCGAGCGGCTGACCCGGGAGGCGCTGCCGGTCAGCGGCGCCTCGGCCCGGGACATCGGCCTGGTCGACCGGTTGGTCGAGTGCCCTCCCGCCCGTTTCACCGCCGAGGTCACCCGGCTGGCCCAACGCTGGGCGGGCTCTCCCGGGGCGCAGTCACGCCTCGCCGCGAAGAAGGCGGAGCACGAGCGCCGGGAGGCCGTCACCCCGCTGGCGGCGGTACGCGAGCGGGAACTCGCCCGCATGCGCAGAATTTTCCTCGAACCCGACGCGCCGTACCACGCGCTGCGCCGGGCGTTCGTACGCAAGGAATCGGCTCCTGCCGGCCCCGCCTCCACGGGTGCGGAGGCGGGCGAGCGGGTCGACGCTTAGCAAGGAACCCGGCCGATCAACCGGCTCTGCCGTATTCCTCCCAGGAGGCGTTGATGAACGCAGCAACCCCGGCCACCAGCGAGGAGCCCGAGGCGTCCGGCGCAGTCGGCACGGACGAGAAACCGATCCACATCCTCTGGATCAACGCCGGGCTGAGTTGCGACGGCGACTCGGTCGCCCTGACGGCGGCCATGCAGCCCAGCATCGAGGAGATCGCCCTGGGCGCCCTGCCCGGGCTGCCGAAGATCGCCGTGCACTGGCCGCTCATCGACTTCGAGTGCGGGCCGGTCGGCGGCGCGGACACGTTCATCGAATGGTTCTTCAAGGGCGAGCGCGGCGAGATCGACCCGTTCGTCCTCGTGGTCGAGGGATCCATCCCGAACGAGTCGATCAAGAAGGAGGGGTACTGGTGCGGCTTCGGGGACAACCCCGAGACGGGCCAGCCCATCACCACCAGCGAATGGATCGACCGGCTCGCTCCGAAGGCGCTGGCGGTCGTGGCCATCGGCACCTGCGCGACCTACGGCGGCATCCACGCCATGGCGGGGAACCCGACCGGCGCCATGGGGGTGCCCGACTACCTGGGCTGGGACTGGAAGTCCAAGGCGGGTCTGCCGATCGTCTGCGTGCCGGGCTGCCCCATCCAGCCCGACAACTTCGCCGAGACCCTCACGTACCTGCTCTACCAGGCCGCCGGGTCCGCGCCGATGATCCCGCTGGACGACAAGCTCCGCCCGACCTGGCTGTTCGGGGCCACCGTGCACGAGGGATGCGACCGCGCCGGCTACTACGAGCAGGGCGATTTCGCCACCTCCTACGACTCCCCCAAGTGCTCGGTGAAGCTCGGCTGCTGGGGGCCCGTCGTGAAGTGCAACGTGCCCAAGCGCGGCTGGATGAACGGCATCGGCGGCTGCCCGAACGTGGGCGGTATCTGCATCGCCTGCACCATGCCGGGCTTCCCCGACAAGTTCATGCCGTTCATGGACGAGCCCCCCGGCGCCAAGCTCTCCAGCACGGCCAGCGGCGCCTACGGGGCGGTCGTCCGCAAGCTGCGCGGCATCACCGCGCGGACCGTGGACAAGGAGCCCAAGTGGCGGCACACGGGCCGGAAGATCACCACCGGCTACCGGCCGCCGTGGTGAGCGCCCCTCCCCCGCTCCCCCGGCCCGCCTGACGCAAGACCCGCTCACCGACCCAACCGACCGAAGGGCAGCACCGACACAATGGCGACCTCGACGACGACCGGTGACGGCACCGGCCTGGTGGAGATGGCATGGGACCCGATCACCCGGATCGTGGGCAGTCTCGGCATCCACACGAAGATCGACTTCAAGCAGAAGCGGGTCGCCGAGTGCTACAGCACCTCGTCGGTCTTCCGCGGCTACAGCGTCTTCATGCGCGGCAAGGACCCGCGCGACGCCCACTTCATCACCAGCCGTATCTGCGGCATCTGCGGTGACAACCACGCCACCTGCTCGGTGTACGCGCAGAACATGGCATACGGGGTGAAGCCGCCGCACCTCGGCGAGTGGATCATCAACCTCGGCGAGTCCGCGGAGTACATGTTCGACCACAACATCTTCCAGGAGAACCTGGTGGGGGTCGACTACTGCGAGAAGATGGTCCGCGAGACCAATCCGGGGGTGCTCGAACTCGCCGAGCGCACCGAGGCGCCGCACGCGGGCGAGCACGGCTACCGCACCATCGCCGACATCATGCGCTCGCTCAACCCGCTGGAGGGCGAGTTCTACCGGGAGGCGCTGCAGGTCAGCCGGTACACGCGGGAGATGTTCTGTCTCATGGAGGGCCGCCACGTGCACCCCTCCACGCTGTACCCGGGCGGCGTCGGCACCATCGGTTCGGTCCAGCTGTTCACGGACTACATGAGCCGCCTCATGCGCTACGTCGAGTTCATGAAGCGGGTCGTGCCGCTCCACGACGACCTGTTCGACTTCTTCTACGAGGCACTGCCCGGCTACGAGGAGGTCGGCCGACGGCGCGTGCTGCTCGGCTGCTGGGGCGCGCTCAACGACCCCGAGTACTGCGACTTCACCTACGCCAACATGACGGACTGGGGACGCCGCATGTTCGTCACCCCCGGCGTGATCGTGGACGGCAAGCTGGTCACCAACGACCTCACCGAGATCAACCTCGGCATCCGCATCCTGCTGGGCAGTTCGTACTACGAGGACTGGGCGGGCAAGGAGCAGTTCGTCACCCACGACCCGCTCGGCAACCCGGTCGACCCGCGCCACCCGTGGAACCAGCACACCATCCCCGCCCCGCAGAAGCGGAACTTCGACGACAAGTACAGCTGGGTGATGTCACCCCGCTGGTTCGACGGCAAGGACCACCTGCCGCTCGACACGGGCGGCGGCCCCCTCGCCCGCCTGTGGTCCACGGCCCTGTCGGGGCTGGTCGACATCGGGTACGTCAAGGCGACCGGACACAGCGTCGTCATCAACCTGCCCCGCACGCTCACCAAGCCGGAGACCACCTTCGAGTGGAAGATCCCGCAGTGGAGCAACGCGCTGGAGCGCAACCGCGCCCGCACCTACTTCCAGGCCTACGCCGCCGCCGTCGCCCTGCACTGCGCGGAGAAGGGCCTCGCGGAGGTGCGCGCCGGACGCACCCAGACCTGGGAGAAGTTCGAGGTGCCGGACGAGTCCATCGGCGTCGGCTTCACCGAGGCGGTGCGCGGTCTCCTCTCCCACCACATGGTCATCCGGGACGGGAAGATCGCCAACTACCACCCGTACCCGCCGACGCCGTGGAACGCGTCCACCCGTGACACCTACGGCACCCCCGGCCCGTACGAGGACGCGGTGCAGAACACGCCGATCTTCGAGGAGAACACCCCCGAGAACTTCAAGGGCATCGACATCATGCGCACCGTGCGCAGCTTCGACCCGTGTCTGCCGTGCGGCGTCCACATGTACGTCGGCGACGGCAGAACCGTGAAGTCGATGCACGTACCCACCGGCCTGAGCGGTCTGGCCGGATGAGCGGGGTGCGAGGCGGGACGGACGCGGAGACGGCCGGGCGGACGGTCGAGGAGATCCTCGACCGTCTCGCCGCCGCCGGGGACCGCGCGGCGTGCGAGGCCGCCGAGGAACTCGTGCGGGGCCTCATGGAGTTCTACGGTGCGGGGTTCGCCCGCGCCCTAGACCTGCTCGGACGTGATCCGGACAGGCCGGTGGGGGAGGCACGGGAGGCCCTCCTCGGTGACGAACTCGTCGCGAGCCTCCTGGTCCTGCACGGGCTGCACCCGGACGACGTTCCCACCCGCGTCACGCGGGCGCTGAACGCGGTCCCGCATTCCGTGGAGAGTGCCGGATTCGACCCGGCCACGGGCGAGTTGCGGCTGCGGCTCACCGAATCGGGCGGCTGCGGCTGCGGCGGCACCCGTGAGGCCGTCGAGCAGGCGGCGCGCGACGTCCTCGCCTGTTTCGCGCCGGAGGTGACCGCCGTGGTGCTGGAGGCGGACGCGGAACGCGAACCGGTCCTCCTCCAGATCGGTGCGGGCCCGCCGGCCCCGTCCGGTCCGAGCGGCCGGCCGCCGGCCACCACCGCGCCGTGAGCGCGCTGCCGGCCGGGCCGGAACGGCTCCGGCAACCTTCCGCGCCCCGGGGCCTGTTCCGTTTCACCGGGCCCCGTCCGCCCCGCGAGGAACGCTGCGAGCTGTGCGCGGTGCCGCTGCCCGACGAGCGTCACCGGCACCTCGTGGACGTCGAGAACCGTGCGCTGGCCTGCGCCTGCGGCCCCTGCGCCCAGCTCCTGGACCGTACGGGCGCGCCGACGGGCCGCTTCCGCACGGTTCCCGACCGCTGCCTGAGCGACCCGGAGCACCGCTTCGACGAGCAGACCTGGGAGCGGCTGCGCATCCCCGTCGGCGTCGTCTTCTTCTTCCGCAACTCCGCGCTCGACCGCCTGGTCGCGCTCTATCCGAGCCCGGCCGGAGCGACCGAGAGCGAACTGGAGCCGGATTCCTGGCAGTCCGTCCTGGACGGCTCGCCGCTCACCGGGGTTCTCGAACCCGACGTGGAGGCACTGCTGCTGCGCCGCCATCAGGGGCAGGTGGAGTGCTACCTGGTGCCGATCGACATCTGCTACGAGCTGGTGGGCCGTATGCGACTGACGTGGCAGGGCTTCGACGGGGGCGCGGAGGCGCGGGCCGACCTGGACGCCTTCTTCACCCAGGTGCGGGGCCGGGCCCGTGCGTTCGGGGGTGACCGGTCGTGACCGGGTTCGCCTTCGCCTGCACCGGTGTGCGCGCCGATCCGTACGCCGCGGGCCCCACGCTCGTGTTCCGGCTGCGCATCACCGCCTCGCCGGGTACCCGGATCCACGCGCTGGCGCTGCGCTGCCAGATCCGTATCGAGCCCGCGCGCCGGGGCTACGGCGACGCCGAGGCCGAGGCGCTGACCGACCTGTTCGGGGAGCGGTCCCGCTGGGGCAGCAGCCTCCACCCCGTGCAGTTCGCCCAGGTGCCCGTGATGGTGCAGGGATTCACCGGCGAGACGGAGACCGATCTGGTGGTGCCCTGCACCTACGACATGGACATCGCCTCCTCCCGCTACTTCCACGCGCTGGAGGAGGGGGAGGTCCCGCTGCTGATGCTGTTCTCCGGTACGGCCTTCACCGGAGCCGGGGGCTTCCAGGTCGAGCCCGTCCCCTGGGACCGGGAGGCCACGTTCCGGATGCCGGTGAAGACCTGGCAGGAGATGGTCGAGCAGCATTTCCCGGGCTCGGGCTGGATCCGTCTGCCCCGGGACGCCATGGACGCGCTGCTCGCCCACCGATCGCGGCAGGCGCTGCCCTCGTGGCAGGCGACCGTCGAGCACCTGCTGCACGCGGCCGGGGAGAGCACACCGTGACCACGACGACGTTCACTTCCCGGGCCGAGGCCCGGCTGGCGGTGGCACGCCACGTCGCCGACGCCGTGCTGTTCGAGGGGTACGTGCTCTACCCGTACCGTGCCTCGGCGGCCAAGAACCGGCTGCGCTGGCAGTTCGGCGTGCTCGTGCCGCCGTCCTGGACGGCGGCCGCCGCGGAGCACGACGTCCAGCACACCGAACTGCTGATGGAGCCGCGTCGGGACGCGACCCTCTTCGTCGAGGTGCGCTTCCTCCACGCCCAGCGGCGCACGGTTCAGCGCGTTCTGCCGGACGGCGGTTTCGAGACCGTACGCGAGCTGCCCCTGAAGGACCGGGTGCTGGTGCCGTGGGACGAGGGCCGGGAGGAGCGGGTCCGGCTGGCCGTCGATGCGGACGAGCTGGCGAGGACCGGTGCCGTCGTGCCCTTCACCCGTCCCGCGGCCGAGGAGACCGAGCCCGTCAGGGACGCCACGGGGGCGGTCGTGGGACGGCTGGTGCGGCGCCGTGAGGAGATCGACGGAGTCCTGCGCCTGTCGGCGAGCCCGCTGGACGGACCGTACGCCACGCAACGGCTGCGGGTGGTCGTGGAGAACACCAGCGACTGGCTGCCCGAGGACGGTGCCGGCCGGGATGCGGCGCTGCCCCGTTCCCTGGTCGCCACCCACACCCTGCTGCATCTGGACTCCGGGCAGTTCCTGTCGCTGACGGACCCGCCCCAGTGGGCCGCGGGCGCCGTGGCGGCCTGCCGCAATCTGCACACCTGGCCGGTACCGGCCGGTGAGCCGGGCTCCCGTGACCTGGTGCTCTCCTCTCCGATCATCCTGGAGGACCATCCGGCCATCGCCCCGGAGAGTCCCGGCGCCCTGTACGACGCCACGGAGATCGACGAGATCCTCGCGCTGCGCACCGCCGCCCTCACCGACGAGGAGAAGCGCGAGGCCAGAGGCACCGACGACCGGGCGGCAGCGGTGATCGACCTCACCGAATCGATGCCGGCGGAGATGCTGGAGCGACTGCACGGCGCGGTACGGAGCCTGCGCGAGGTCGCCACGCCCGGGGGGTCCGCGCTGCGCTCCCCGGCGCCGGACGTACCGGGGTTCGGCACCGGCGCCGGGGCGTCCGGCGTCTTCGGGGAGGACGGCTTCGTCCGGCAGGAGACGCCCTGGTGGGATCCGGGCGCGGACGCCTCCGTGGATCCCGCCCGTGATCATGTCCTGGTCGACGGACGGGAGGTGCGGGCGGGCAGCCGCGTCGTGCTGCGGCCCGGGCCGCGCCACTCCGACGCCCAGGACCTGTTCGTCGCCGGCCGGCGCGCCCTGGTCGAGGCGGTGCTGCACGACGTCGACGGCGGTGTGCACATCGCGGTCACCCTCGAGGACGATCCCGGCGCCGACATCCGCCGTGAACAGGGCCGGTATCTCTACTTCCAGCCCGACGAGGTCGGCGTCGTGGAGGGCGAGGAGATCCCATGACCAGTGGTCCGGCGCCCCGTCCGCGCACCCTGGTCGCCGGGGTGGGCAACATCTTCCTCGGCGACGACGGCTTCGGGGTGGAGGCCGCCCGCCGGCTGACTGAACAAGGATGCCCCGCGGACGTCGAAGTCGCCGACATCGGCATCCGCGGCGTCCATCTGGCGTACCGGCTCCTCGACGGCTACGACACGCTCGTCCTCCTCGACGCGACGGCACGCGGCGGGGAGCCCGGAACGCTGTACCTGATCGACGCCACGGAGCCTGCAAGCAGGCAGCCGCCGGACGGTGTCGCCCTGGACGGCCACCGGATGTCGCCCGATGCCGTACTGGCCCTGCTGGACACCCTGTGCGCGGGCACCGGAGCGGTGCCACCGCGGCGCACCCTGGTGGTCGGCTGCGAACCCGAGACCGTCGAGGAGGGCATCGGCCTCAGCCCGCCGGTGGCCGACGCCGTGTCCGGAGCGGTGCGCATGGTCGGCGAACTGATCCGGGACGAAGCCGTCGTCCGACCCGCACACCACGTCGTACGACCGAGCCCCGTCGGTCGGCGAGAACACCTTCCGCCTTCAGGAGAGCAACCATGAAGAAACGCCTCATCGGCAGTGCCACGGCCGCCGTCACCGCAGCGGCCCTGGCAGCGCTCGTCGCGAACGTCTGGCCGGACGTCCGTCGTTATCTGCGCATCCGCAGGATGTGACCCACCGGACGCCCGCTCGACGGCCCAACCGGCGTGCCCCGAAAGAGCTATGCGTGCGCCTCGCCCCGGCGTGCCGGTCGGACCGGCGGCGCGAGCCCCCTACTACTGGGCGGTGCGACACGACCCCGGCCGAGAACGGAGAGGCGATGCACGAGATGTCCGTCGCCCTGTCGATCGTGGACCAGGTCGAGCAGGCGGCACGGTCCCGCTCCGCGCGCGGCGTGCGCCGGGTCCGCCTCGACATCGGCGAACTCGCCGGAGTCGTCCCCGACGCACTCGCCTTCTGCTTCGAACTCGCCTGTTCCGGGACGGTTCTCCAGGGCGCCGAACTCGTCACCGGGTCCGTGCCCGGCCGGGCGTCGTGCGCGCCGTGCGGGCGGACCTGGGACACCGGGATGCCCCCGGACATGATCTGCGCCTCCTGTCGCGGGGGTGCCACCGAGCTGTTGTCGGGCCGTGAGCTGAGGATCACCGAAGTGCACTGGGCGGCGGATTCCCCCGCCCCCGGCCCCTCCCCCGCACCTGCCCCTGCCCCTGCCCCTGCAACCCTTCACAAGGAGAGCTGATGATGTGCCGCACAGTCGACCTCCGGCAGGCCGTGCTCGCCAAGAACACCATGGCGGCAGGCATCCTGCGCACCGAACTGTCGGCCCGGGGGACGACGGTGGTCAACCTCCTGTCGAGCCCCGGCAGCGGCAAGACGGCCCTGCTGGAGCGTGAACTGCTGCTGGCCCGGGAGCGCGGCATCAGGGCCGCGGCCCTCACCGCGGACCTCGCCACCGAGAACGACGCCTTGCGCCTGGCCCGTTCGGGCGTCCCGGTCAAGCAGGTGCTCACCGACGGGCTGTGCCATCTGGAGGCGGACATGCTCGCCGGGCATCTGCACGACTGGCTGCCCGAGGGCACCCGCCTGCTGTTCGTGGAGAACGTGGGCAATCTCGTCTGTCCGGCCTCCTACGACCTCGGGGAGTCGCTGCGCGTGGTCCTCGCCTCCGTCACCGAGGGTGAGGACAAGCCGCTCAAGTACCCCACCTCGTTCGGTCTCGCCCAGCTGGTGCTGGTCACCAAGTCCGACCTCGCCGGGCCCGCCGAGTTCGACGAGGCCGCTTTCCGCGCCCACGTGGAGCAGGTGAACCCCGGCGTGGACGTGGTGCTCACCTCCGCACGCACCGGCGAGGGGGCCGGTGTCCTGGTCGACCAGGCGCTCGCGGCGGCCGAGGGGAACGCCGTTCACGCTCCGGTGATGGCCCGGGCGCAGGCGTGAGCACCCTCCCGCCCGCCGACGTGGCGGCCGCCGTGCGGCGCGCCCGCGTCGTCGTACGGGGCGTGGTGCAGGGGGTGGGCTTCCGCCCCTTCGTGTACGGGATGGCCACCGATCTGCGGCTCACCGGGTACGTCACCAACACCGGCGACGGTGTGGTCGTGGAGGTCGAGGGTCCGCCTTCGGCCGTCGATCTGTTCTGCTCCCGCCTCCTGCCCGACGCTCCCCCGCTCGCGGTGGTGGAATCGGTGGAGACGACCGGGATCGCCGCCGTCGCGGACAGCGGGTTCCGCATCGTCCCGTCCCGCGCCGGCGATCCCGTCCGCACGCTGGTCGCGCCCGACACGGCGACCTGCGACGACTGCCTGGCCGAGCTCGGCGACCCCGCCGACCGGCGCCACCGGCACCCGTTCGTCACCTGTACGCACTGCGGGCCGCGTTTCACCATCGTCACCGGCCTGCCGTACGACCGCGAGCACACGACGATGGCGCGCTTTCCCCTGTGCCCCGACTGCGCCCGCGAGTACCACGATCCCGCCGACCGGCGGTTCCACGCGCAGCCCGTCGCCTGTCCGTCCTGCGGTCCGCGTCTGCGGCTCGTCGCGGGCCCCGGGGTCACCGCGCCTCCCGGCGACGACCCCGTCGCCGGGGCGCGCTCGCTGCTCGCCGCGGGAGCCGTCCTCGCCGTCAAGGGCATCGGCGGCTACCACCTGGCCTGTGACGCCACCCGGCCGGAGGCGGTCACCGCGCTCCGCCGCCGCAAGGCCCGCGGGGACAAGCCGTTCGCGCTGATGGCCGCGCACGTGCGGGACATCGAGCACCTGGTGCACATGAGTGCCGCGGAACGGGAGCTGCTCACCGGGCGGGTGCGGCCCGTCGTCCTGATGCGACGGCGCACCGGCGTCCGGGCGACGTCCCGCATGCTCGTTCCCGCCGACGCCGTCGCGCCGGGCAGTCCCGACCTCGGCATCATGCTGCCGTACACCCCGGTGCATCACCTGCTGCTGGGGACCGCGGATGCGGTGGCGCCCGCGGGAGCACCGCGTCTGCTGGTGATGACGAGCGGCAACGTGTCGGGGGAACCCATCGTCACGGACGACGAGGACGCCCTGGAACGGCTGGCCGGTCTGGCCGACGCCTGGCTCACGCACGACCGCCCCATCCATGTGCCGTGCGACGACTCCGTGGTCCGCGTCTGTGACGGCGAGCCGCTGGTGCTGCGCCGCTCACGCGGCTATGCCCCCCTGCCGGTCACCCTGCCCGTGCCGGTGGTCCCCGCGCTCGCCGTCGGCGGCGATCTGAAGAACGCCTTCTGCCTCGCGCAGAGCGACAAGGCCTGGCTGTCCGCCCATGTCGGGGACATGGACGACCTGGCCACGCAGCGGGCGTTCGGCCGTGCCGAGCGGCAGTTGGAGTCGGTGACCGGTGTGCGTCCGACGGTGCTGGTCACCGACGGTCACCCGGGATACCGGTCGGGGGCGTGGGCCCGGCGGCACGCCGAGGGCCGCCCGGTGGTCCGGGTCCAGCACCATCACGCGCACATCGCCGCCGTGATGGCCGAGCACGGCGTGCCGGCCGGCGACCGGGTGATCGGGGTGGCCTACGACGGCACCGGGTACGGGGACGACGGCGCCGTGTGGGGCGGCGAGTTCCTGGTCGCGGACTACGACGGATTCCAGCGGTTCGCGCATCTGGCCTACGTACCGCTGCCCGGCGGCGACACGGCGGTGCGACGGCCGTACCGCATGGCCTTGGCGCATCTGCACGCGGCGGGCATCGCCGCCGGCCCCGGCCTGCCGTGCACGGCCGCCTGCCCGCCCGCTGAACTTACTGTCCTGGATGCCCAGTTGGCGCAAGGACTGAACTGTGTGCCGACATCCAGCATGGGCCGACTCTTCGACGCCGTCGCATCGCTGGCGGGAGTCTGCCAGCACACGGGATACGAGGCGCAGCCGGCGATCGAACTGGAGGCGGCGGCGGTGGCCGCCGGCGACGTGGCCGACGACCCGCGCTACGTCTTCCGCCTGGAGGGGCGTCCGGACCCGGGCACCGCGCCGCTCACCGCCGCCCCGGGGCCCCTGCTGGCCGCGGTCGTCGAGGACGTGGAGCAGGGCGTGCCCGTGGGGGTGATCGCCGCTCGCTTCCATCTCGCCGTCGCCCGCCTGGTGCGGACGGTGTGCGCCGCGGCCGGGGAGGCCACCGGTCTGCGGACGGTTGCGCTGACCGGCGGCGTGTTCTCCAACACGCTGCTCTCCTCGGCCTGCGCCCGAGACCTGCGCGCGGACGGTTTCACCGTGATGCGTCACCGCGAAGTCCCGCCGAACGACGGCGGACTGGCCCTCGGACAGATGGTGGTGGGCGCCCGGGCGCGAGCCGGGACCGGGTGACGGGCGCAGGCCCGAACCACGAGCCACGAGCCACGAGCCACGACAAGTGAGGAGATACGTATGTGCCTGGCGGTACCCGGCAGAGTGCTGAGCGTCGAGGACCGGGACGGCACCCGGATGGCCACCGTCGACTTCGGCGGGGTGGTCAAGGAGGTGTGCCTGGAGTACCTGCCCGACCTGCGGGTCGGCGAGTACGCCATCGTCCATGTCGGCTTCGCCCTGCAGCGGCTGGACGAGGAGTCGGCCCGCCGGACCCTGGAGCTGTTCGAGAACCTCGGCATGCTGCAGGAGGAGTTCGGCGATCCATGGGAGCAGGCCGCGCAGGCCGGCGACAGTGACGGCCTCGGCCGGGAGGTGCAGCGATGAAGTACATCGACGAGTTCCAGGACCCCGATCTGGCGGCACGGCTGCTCGACGACATCAGGGCGACGGTGACCAGGCCGTGGGCGCTGATGGAGGTGTGCGGCGGCCAGACCCACAGCATCATCCGGCACGGAATCGACCAACTGCTGCCCGATGAAGTGGAGTTGATTCACGGACCGGGTTGCCCGGTGTGTGTGACGCCGCTGGAGGTGATCGACAAGGCACTGGAGATCGCCTCGCGACCGGAGGTGATCTTCTGTTCCTTCGGCGACATGCTCCGGGTCCCGGGTTCGGGCCGTGACCTGTTCCAGGTCCGCGCCGAAGGCGGTGACGTGCGCGTCGTGTACTCCCCGCTCGACGCGCTCCGGCTCGCGGAGGAGAACCCGGACCGGGAGGTCGTGTTCTTCGGCATCGGCTTCGAGACCACGGCGCCGCCCAACGCCATGACGGTGCACCAGGCCCGCAGGCGCGGCATCCGCAACTTCAGCCTGCTCGTCTCGCACGTCCGGGTCCCACCCGCGATCGAGGCGATCATGCAGTCGCCGGACTGCCGGGTGCAGGCGTTCCTGGCGGCCGGACATGTGTGCAGTGTGATGGGAACGGCCGAGTACCCGGCGCTCGCCGAGCGGTTCCGGGTGCCCATCGTGGTGACCGGTTTCGAGCCGCTGGACGTCCTGGAAGGCGTACGGCGGACCGTGCGGCAGCTGGAACGGGGGGAGCACACGGTCGACAACGCCTACCCTCGGGCGGTCCCGCCCGAGGGCAACCCCGCCGCGCGGGCCATGCTGGACGACGTCTTCGAGGTCGCCGATCGCGCCTGGCGCGGCATCGGCGTCATCCCGGACAGCGGCTGGCGCCTGTCGGCGCGCTACCGGGACTACGACGCCGAGCACCGCTTCCAGGTCGGGGACATCACCACGCTCGAACCGGCCGAGTGCCGCAGCGGAGAGGTGCTCCAGGGGCTGCTGAAGCCGCACGAGTGCGAGGCGTTCGGGACGACGTGCACCCCGCGCACTCCGCTCGGCGCCACCATGGTCTCCAGTGAGGGCGCCTGCGCCGCGTACTACCTGTACCGGCGGCTGGACCTGCCGGCCCGCCCCGGCTCCCGCCCGTCGCCGGCCGTCGCGCCGACGGCCGGCGACACGACGGCCGTGAGGGTCCCGAACCGGGAGGACAGCTCCGTTGTCTGACACCACCGCACGCCCGGACCTGCTCTCCTGGACCTGCCCGGCGCCGGTGCGCGACCGGCCGCGCGTGGTGATGGGCCACGGCGGGGGCGGCGCCATGTCCGCCGAGTTGATCGAGCAGGTCGTCCTTCCGGGGCTCGGCGGGCCCGTGCAGGCCGCGCTGACCGACTCCGCCGTGGTCGAACTCGGCGGTGCGCGGCTCGCGTTCTCCACCGACTCCTTCGTCGTCCGGCCCTTGTTCTTCCCCGGGGGGAGCATCGGTGACCTCGCCGTCAACGGCACCGTCAACGACCTGGCCATGAGCGGGGCGCGCGCGGCCTTCCTGTCGTGCGGCCTGATCCTGGAGGAGGGGGTCGAACTCGACACCGTCTCCCGCGTGGCCGAGGCGCTCGGTGCCGCCGCCCGGGCGGCCGGAGTGCGCGTGGTCACGGGCGACACCAAAGTCGTGGAGGCGGGGCACGGTGACGGCGTCTACATCAACACCTCGGGCATCGGCCTGGTGCCGGCGGGGGTCGACCTGCGCCCGGAGCGGGTGACCCCCGGCGATGTCGTCGTGGTCAGCGGCGCCATCGGCGTCCATGGCGTGGCCATCATGAGCGAGCGCGAGAACCTGCGGTTCGAGGTCGGGATCGAGAGCGACTGCGCGGCGCTCGGCGGACTCGTCGACGCGATGCTGTCCGTCACGTCGGACCTGCGTGTGCTGCGCGACCCGACCCGCGGCGGCCTGGCCGCCTCGCTCAACGAGATCGCCGCGGCCTCGGGTTGCGGGGTCGTCGTCCAGGAACGCGCCGTTCCGGTGCCGCCGCCCGTGGCCGGTGCCTGCGCCATGCTGGGACTCGACCCGATGTACGTGGCCAACGAGGGCAAGCTCGTCGCCTTCGTGCCCCGGGAGCACGCCGACGCGGTCCTGGCCGCGATGAAGGCGCACCCCCTCGGTTCCGAGGCCGCGATCATCGGTGAGGCGGTCACGGACCATCCGGGCATGGTCGTCGCGCGGACCGGACTCGGCGGCACCCGTGTGGTGGACATGCCGATGGGGGAACAGCTCCCGCGGATCTGCTGACCGCGCCGATCGGCCCCCGCTCCTCGTGCGTCATGACGGGCGGGGGCCGGACCGGTGTCTGTGGCCCCTCCCGCCGGCGGCACCGCCGTCGCGGGCCTCCGTCATTTCTCCGCTCACGCGTTCCGACCGACAATGATGGTGGTGACGGCCTCAGGCGCACAGGGGTCGTCCCTACATCGGTCTTGCGCCGGCAGTAGAGAGGAACCACCACGATGAGCCACCAGAAGGTGCGCGACGTGATGAGCGGTGCGGTCGTCCGGATCCAGGGCGCAACGCCGTTCAAGGAGATCGCGCACCTGCTGCTCGAGTACGACATCACGGCCGTTCCCGTCGTGGACGCCGACGACCGCCCGGTGGGCGTGGTGTCCGAGGCGGATCTGCTGCACAAGATGTGGGGCCGGCAGGAGAGCGATGCCGGGGAGCCGGGCGTGGTGCCCCAGCAGGAGAAGGCGTGGGCCACCGATGCCGCCGGGCTGATGACGTCGCCCGCGCTGTGTGCCGCCGAGGACTGGAGCGTGGTGGACGCCGCCCGGGTGATGGCGCAGCACAGGATCAAGCGGCTGCTGGTGGTCGATTCGGCGGGGCGGCTGAGGGGTGTGGTGAGCAGGAGCGACCTGCTGCGCGTCTTCGTGCGCGAGGACCGGGCGATCCGTACGGAAATCGTCGAGGACGTGCTGGTGCGGGCGCTCGGCGAGGCGCCCTCGGCCGTCGAGGTGAATGTGACGCACGGTCACGTCAGTCTCATCGGTCAGCTGTCGTCCCGGGCGACGGCCGAGGAACTCGAGGAACTGTGCCGCAACGTCGACGGAGTCGTCGACGTGGAGTTCCGTACGGTGCCCGAGGCCGGCGCCGACGGCGACCCGGCACGGGCGGGCTGACCGCGGCGGTCCGACAGGGCCGGACGGGGCCCGCCGGGGTCGGCCCCGGCACCGGGAGCCGAGCCGGAAGGGGCCGTCGCATGGCGGGACGGCCCCGGTGCGTTCGCTTGTCGTCCGTGGTCCGTCAGGGGCGCTGTGCGGCGATCATCCGCCGGTACCAGTGGTAGCTGTCCTTGGGGGTGCGCCGCTGGGTGTCGTAGTCGACGCGCACGATGCCGAAGCGCTTGCCGTGGCCGTGGGCCCACTCGAAGTTGTCGAGCAGGGACCAGACGTAGTAGCCGCGTACGCCGACCGTGGAATTCCAGGCCCTTGGGGTTCACCGGTCCGCTGCCGTCGGGCACGACGCGCGGCCAGGCGACGGAGAAGCGGTGGGAGCCGACGTCCAGGTCGCGCAGCAGGGCGACGTCCTCGGGGGAGCGGTGGTCGTGGTCGCAGGCGACGTCTCCGGTGTCGCCGCCCTCCACCAGGCCGGGGGTGTGACGGTAGGTGTCCCAGATCGACGGGCCGCGGCCGTCCTCCCGGACCGCTCCCTCGATCCGGTAGGACGCGGTCGCGGCGCCGAGGACGAATCCGGGCGGGAAGGCCGGGAAGTCGGACATGCGCCGGGGGCTCTCCCCGGGGCGTGCGGTGGTCACTTGACGGAGCCTCCGGTGATGCCGGCGGCGATGTACTTCTGGGCGAGGACGAGCAGGATCGCCGCAGGCACGGCGGAGAGCACGGACGCCGCCATCACCGCGCCCCAGTCGCCGACATGGGCGCCGATGTACTGGTAGATGCCCAGGGTGATCGGTTTGACGTCATCGGTGGTGTTCAGGGTGAGCGCGAACATGAAGTCGCTCCACGAGAACAGGAAGGCGAACAGACCCGAGGTGATCAGGGCGTTGCGGCTCATCGGCAGCACCACGCGGACGAAGGTGCGCAGCGGGCCGGCGCCGTCGATCTGCGCGGCCTCGACGACCTCTCCCGGGATGGACACCATGAAGGCGCGCATCAGCACGATGGAGAAGGGGATGCCGAGCGAGGCGTCCGCGAGCATCAGGCCGAAGTGGGAGTTGACCAGGCCGAGGTCGACGTAGGAGGTGTAGAGCGCGTTGGCGATGACGATGCCCGGCACCATCTGGGTGATGAGGGTGCCGAACACGATGGCGCGGCTGCCGCGCAGCCCGAAGCAGGCCAGTCCGTAGGCGGCGGGTGCGGAGACGGCGAGGCAGATGGCGACGGCGCCGAGGGAGACGACCAGTGAGGTGAGCAGGTGCCCGCCCTGGTCGCTGAGGGCCTTCGAGAATCCGGACAGGTCCAGACTGCCGGGTACCGGGTCGACCTGGAGCAGTCCGGCCTCGGGCTGGAGTGCCGTGTTGAGCATCCAGTAGAGCGGGAAGAGCATGACGCCCAGGACGAGCAGGCCCGCCGCGGTGGAGCCCGGGCGGCGTCCCCGTGCACGTGGTGCGGCGGGGGCGGGGGTGTGAGCGGCCATGTCGGTCACTTCCCGTCGGTGCGGTTGGCCCGCAGATAGAACACGGCGAACGCCGCGGAGATGAGGATGAGGAGGTTGCCGACGACGGCGCCCGCTCCGAAGTCGAGCTGGACGAAGGAGTTCTGGTAGGTGAGCGTGCCCAGGGTCTGGGTGGCGTCGGCGGGGCCGCCGTCGGTGAGGGCGAGGATGAGGTCGAGGATCTTCACCGTCGACATGAAGCCGAGGACGAGGACGACCGTGATCACCGGTCTCAGCAGGGGCAGGGTGACGGAGCGGAAGGCGCGCCAGGCCGAGGCGCCGTCCAGGGAGGCCGCCTCGTAGAGCTCTCTCGGGATCTCCTGGAGGCCGCCGTACAGGATGACCATGTTGAACGGGATGCCGATCCAGATGTTGACCAGGATCACCGACAGCAGGGCCATGTCGGGGCTGGTCAGCCAGGGGGTGTCGCCGCTGAGGCCGAGGGCGCCCAGGAAGGTGTTGAGTACGCCGGTGTCCTGGTCGAGGATGCGGCGCCAGACGATGCCGGAGACCACCATGGGCACCAGCCAGGGCAGCAGGATCAGGGACCGCAGGACGCCGTTCAGGGGGAACCTGCGGCTGAAGAAGACGGCGAGCGCGAGCCCGATGCAGAACTGGCCGAGCAGGGAGCCCGCGGTGAAGACGAGGGTGTGCCACAGCGCCTTGGCGAAGAGGGCGTCCTGGAGGACGGCCGACCAGTTGTCGGTGCCGTTGAAGGGTGCCCGGCCGGTGAAGAACGTCTTCGGGGTGTAGTGCTGGAAGCTCATCACCACGTTGCGGACGAGCGGGTAGCCGAAGAACAGCAGCATGAAGACGACGGCGGGGGCGACGAAGCCCCACTGGGCGAGCCGGCGCCGGCGGCGCAGCCGGGCCGGGTCCGGGGCGGCGGTCTTCTCGGAAGCCTTCGTGGAGGCCGCGGCGGTGGCGGTGGACGTGGTCATGGGCGCGTACCTCGGTTCCCGCTCGCGGCCCGCTGCTGGGCGCGCTTCAGAGCGGCCTCGCTGGACTGGCCGGTCAGGGCGGACTGGAAGGCGCTCTGCAGCGCGAGGGACACGGAGGACCAGCCGGCGCCGAGCCTGCCGGTGCGGGAGCGGGCCTCGGCGACCTGGTCGGCCAGCGCGTCGAGTTCGGGCACGCGGTCGCGCCAGACGGCGGCGGCCTTCTCGTGGGCCGGGACCATCCAGCTGTTCAGGGCGTAGGTGAGCTGTTCCTTCTCGCCGGCGAGGCAGGCGACGATGTGGCCGGCCGTCCTCTCACGGTCCTCGTCACCGGTTTTCGGCACGGTGAGCACCGCGCCGCCGAGCGGTCCCACCGAGGCGTCGCCGGCCCGCGGGACGGGGATCCGGGCGATGCCCCAGTGCAGGGACTCATCGCTGTTGAGGGTCTCGACCTGCCACGGACCGTTGATCATCATGGCGGCGTTGCCGGCCATGAACTGGTCATTGACGTCGGCCTGGGTCCAGTTGACGGTGGACTTGGACAGCGAACCGTCCTGGAGCAGCGCCTTCCAGTAGTCGAGCGCCTCGACGACCTGCGGGCCGTCCAGCCGGGTCTCGTCGCCGCCGTTGGACCACATGAAGGGCGTGAACTGGAAGACGCCGTCCTCGGCGCCGCCCGCGCTGAGCGCCAGGCCGTAGCGCTTGCCCTCGGTGAGCTGTTTCGCCGTGTCGCGCAGTTCGTCCCAGGTGGCGGGGACCTCCAGGCCGGCCCGGTCCAGGATGTCCTTGTCGTAGAAGAGGGCGAGGGTGTTCACGGAGCGGGCCGCGCCGTAGTAGGTGCCCCGGTAGGAGCCGAACTCCACGATGCCCCGGGGGATCTCGTCGGTTTCGAGGCCGAGGGTGCGCAGGTCGACGAGTCCGCCCGCCTCGGCGAAGGTCGGCATCTCGGAGGCGTCGAACTGCACGATGTCAGGCAGCGACTTCGACGAGGCCATGCGCAGTGCCTTCGTCATCACCTGCGCGGCGGGGACGCTCTGCTGCTCGATGCGGAGGCCGAGCCGCTTGCCGCAGCGGGCCATCGCCTCGGCGTCCCAGCGGTGGTAGGACTCGTCGGTCGAGGAGTTCATCACGGTGTACACGTCACTGTCCCGTTGCTGTGCGCAGCCGGTGAGTGCCGCCCCGGCGACCAGGGCGGCGACAGCGGCGAAGGACGTGACGGCTCTGCGTGGACGGTGCCGACCACGCTGCGCGGCGACCGGGGGATGTGCTGTCACGGTGGGTGCCCTTGGGTGGGCCCGGCTCGGCGTTCCGCCGGGCCGGGCGGCTCGTGGGAGGGATACGGCCGAGGAAGGATCCGAGCAGGTGAAGCGCTTCGACGATTAGTCGGCCCTGCTCGTGGGAAACTCGGCTCTGAGGTCGGGTGTAATTTGTTTTTCCTGATTACTAATACGTCAGCGGACGCCGGTCGCGCTAGCCCTCCGACAGCGCGATCTCACCGCGCCAGGACGTGACAGAAACCCTTGAACCTGTCATAGTTCCTGGTCAAATACCGCTTTCCTCCCGTCATCACCCCCTCCCCCATCGAGGAAGATCATGAAGTTCACCGACGGCTTCTGGCGCATCCGCGACGGTGTCCAGATCTCGTACGCCACCGAGGTACGCGAGGTGCGCCCGGAATCGAAGCGCTTCACCAGCTACGCTTCCGTACGGAAGGTGGCACGGAGGGGCGACACCCTCAACGCACCGCTCGTCACGGTCGAGTGCTTCTCCCCCGCCGAGGGCGTCATCGGTGTCCGCGTCACCCATCACGCGGGCAAGCGGCGGCCGGGGCCCGACTTCGCCCTGGGCGGCGACGCCGACGGCGCCGGGACGGTACGCCAGGACGGCCCGGTCACCGAGCTGACCAGCGGTCCGCTGACGCTCCGCCTCGACGGGTCCGGCCCCTTCGCGCTCACCTTCCACGACGCCGGCGGGCGTGAGCTGACCCGCGCGGACGCCAGGAACACCGCCTTCGTCACCACCGGCCACGGGGCGGGACACCACATGCTGACCCGGCTGGCACTGGGTGTCGGGGAACAGGTCTACGGCCTCGGCGAACGCTTCACCCCGTTCGTCAAGAACGGCCAGACGGTCGACGTCTGGCAGGCCGACGGCGGCACCAGCAGCGAGCAGTCCTACAAGAACATCCCGTTCTACCTGTCGTCCCGCGGTTACGGCGTCTTCGTCAACCACCCCGGTGCGGTGTCCTTCGAGGTGGGCTCGGAGTCGGTCGGCCAGGTGCAGTTCAGCGTCGAGGACCAGGCGCTGGAGTACTACGTCGTCGCCGGCCCCACCCCGAAGGACGTCCTCACCCGTTACACGGCCCTCACCGGCCGCCCCGCCCTGCCGCCGGCCTGGTCGTTCGGCCTGTGGCTCAGCACCTCGTTCACCACCTCGTACGACGAGGAGACGGTGACGTCGTTCGTGGACGGCATGGCCGAACGCGGCATCCCGCTCACGGTGTTCCACTTCGACTGCTTCTGGATGCGCGAGTACCAGTGGTGCGACTTCCAGTGGGATCCCGACGTCTTCCCGGACCCGGACGGCATGCTGGCCCGGCTCAAGGAGAAGGGCCTGCGGATCAGTGCCTGGATCAACCCGTACATCGCGCAGAAGTCGCCGCTGTTCGACGAGGCCGCCGCTCTCGGGCACCTGGTGCGCCGGGCCGACGGCGACGTGTGGCAGTGGGACCTGTGGCAGGCCGGCATGGGCCTGGTCGACTTCACCAGCCCCGAGGCGCGGGCCTGGTTCCAGTCGAAGCTGAAGCCCCTGCTCGACCAGGGTGTGGACTGTTTCAAGACGGACTTCGGCGAGCGCATCCCCACCGACGTGGTCTGGCACGACGGCTCGGACCCCGAGCGGATGCACAACTACTACACGCAGCTCTACAACCGGACGGTGTTCGAGCTTCTCGAGAAGGAGCGCGGGCAGGGCGAGGCCGTGCTCTTCGCCCGGTCCGCGACCGCCGGCGGGCAGCAGTATCCGGTGCACTGGGGCGGCGACTGCTGGTCGTCCTTCGAGGCGATGGCCGAGTCGCTGCGGGGCGGCCTGTCGCTGTCGCTGAGCGGGTTCGGTTTCTGGAGTCACGACATCGGCGGTTTCGAGGGCACGCCGGACCCCTCGGTGTTCAAGCGGTGGCTCGCCTTCGGTCTGCTGTCGTCCCACAGCCGGCTGCACGGTTCCACGTCGTACCGGGTGCCGTGGGAGTTCGGCGACGAGGCGGTGGACGTCGCCCGGCGGTTCACCCTGCTCAAGCACCGGCTGATGCCCTACCTGTACGGCGCCGCCGTCGAGGCGCACGACACCGGGGTGCCGATGATGCGGCCGATGGTGCTGGAGTTCCCGGGCGACCCGTCGTGCCGTCAGCTGGACCGCCAGTACATGCTGGGCCCGGATCTGCTCGTCGCCCCCGTGTTCGACACGGGCGGCGAGGTGGAGGTCTACCTGCCCGAGGGCACCTGGACCCATCTGCTGAGCGGCGAGACGGTCACCGGCCCGCGCTGGCGCACCGAACGGCACGGCTACGACAGCCTCCCGCTGTACGTCAGGGAGGGCGCCGTGCTGCCGCTGGCCTCCGACGACGCGCGGCCGGACGGCGACTGGCTGGACGCGCCGGTCCTGCTCGTCCACCCGCCCTCCTCGCCCCGTTACGAGGCCGAGGTCACCGTGCCCGACACGACGGGCGCGCGGGCCGCGTCCTTCCGGGTCGTGCGCGACGGCGACGTCCTGCGGGTCACCGCGTCGGGCACCGGGCGGCCGTTCACGGTGCGCGTGGCGGGCGGGCCGGAGGTCCGGGGAGCGGGCGAGGTGACGGTGCCGCTGGGGTGACGGGGGCCGGGGCCCCGGCCCTGCGGGAGACCGGTGGCGCCCCGCCCGCCCGGAAGAGGTTCTCGGACGGGCGGAACGCGGGCACGGCGGGTCCGGCGCGGGGCCGGGTCGAGCGGTTGGGCCGAGCGGCCGGGTCAGGCGGCGGGGAAGCCGTCCGGGGTCCGGACACGGTCGCGGACCCAGACTCCGGCGGGTTTCAGGGACGCCGTGCCGGCCCAGGGGCCGTTGCTGTCGCAGGTGCCGGTGGTGAAGACGGCACCGGAGCGGTGGTCGTCGGAGAAGTTCCAGTTGACCCAGCCGATCTTCTTCTCGGCCATCAGGTCGAGATACCGCTGGGACGTCGCGAAGTCGTCGGCGCCCTCCCCCGCGTAGTTCTGGGTGCCGAACTCGGTGACGAAGACGGGGATCCGGTCGGCCGCGCGGGAGAGGGCCGCCAGGTACTCGTCGCGGTGCGAGGCGGCGTAGAAATGGAACGTGTACATGATGTTCGAGGCGTGGACCGGATCGTTCACCACCTCGGCCTCGTCGGCGCCCGCGGAGACTCCGAACGAGGACCAGGCGCGGGTGCCGACCAGGACGGGGGCGTCCGCGTCGATGTTCCGGACGACCGGGATGATCTGCTCCGCGTAACCCTTGACCGCCGGCCAGCTCACACCGCTGGGCTCGTTGGCGATCTCGTAGAGGATGTTGTTCCGGCCCTGGTTGCGGTGGGCGATCTCGGTGAAGAACCGCCGCGCGTTCTCGAGGTTGAGGTGCGGGTCACCGGGACTGAGCATGTGCCAGTCGACGATCACGTACAGGCCGCGCTCGCGCGCCTCCCGGATCAGGGAGTCGGCCAGGTCGGTGAAGCGGGCGGGGTCGGTCTCGTAGCCGCCCTCCTGCACATGGGTGGAGACGCGCAGGACGTCGGCCCGCCAGCCGTGGGCGAGGGCGTCGAGCGAGCCGTCGGTCAGGCACTGGGCGTACCACTGGGTTCCGTGCGCGCTCATGCCGCGCAGTTGGACCGGGTTCCCGTGCTCGTTGCAGAGCTTGGTGCCGCAGACCTCGAGCTGTCCGTTGGCGGCGACCGGAAAGTCGGCCGCGGCCGTGGTGGCCTGGGAGTCCACTGTCTCCGTACGGGGGGTGGCGGCCTGCCCGGTGGGGGTGGCGGGGGCCGCGGGGCGGCGATGCCGTTCGCCGTCTCGATGAAGGTCATCGAGACGGCGAACGGCATCGCCGCCGGTACCAGTAGACCCGCGCGGGGCGCGCCCTGCTGGTGTCGATCTGCGGAGGGCTGGACCTGCCGGCCGGCAGGTCGGACTCCCTCCCACGACGGATCACGGCGTCGGCGATCAACCAGTCTCACACATCAACACGCCTGCGGGCAGGGTGAGTTGAGCCGGGCCGGGCCGCCTCAGCCGCCCGTCCGCGGCTGAGGCGCCGGCGGCGGCGCCGTACTGGCGCGCGGTACCAGGCGGGTCGGGACGAGGGTGGTCCCCCGCTCGGGGCCGTCATGACGCATCTTGCTCAGGACGGCCGCCACACAGCGCCGCCCCACCTCGGCGAAGTCCTGGTGGACGGTGGTCAGCGGGGGCAGGAAGGAGGACGCCTCGGGGATGTCGTCGAAGCCGATGACGCTGACGTCCTCGGGGACGCGCCGGCCGCGTTCGTGGAAGGCACGCAGCAGGCCGAGAGCCATCTGGTCGTTGGCCGCGAAAACGGCGGTGCACTCGTCGAGGGCGGCGAGTTCGAGGCCCGCGTGGTAACCGGACTCCGCGGACCAGTCACCGCGGACGAGTTCCGGCGGGACGCGTCCGGCGTCGGTGAGGGCGGCACGCCAGGCGTCGGTGCGGCGCTGGGCGGCGAAGGAGCCCTCGGGCCCCGCCAGGTGCCACACCGTGCGGTGACCGAGGCCGAGCAGGTGGCGCACGGCGGTACGGGTGCCGCCGGCCTGGTCGGTGTCGACGACCGTGTAGCGCTCGCCGGCGTCGGAGTCGACGACCACGACCTGGACGTGCGGGGGCAGTTGGATCGTCGCAGCGTCCAGCAGATGGACCTCCATGATGACGATCACCGCATCGACGGCGAGCTCCTCCAGGCGGGAGAACGCGCCGCGCACCTCGTCCTGGGTCGGTATCGCGACCGGGAGGAGGGTCACCGCGTAGCCCTCGTGCGCCGCGGAGGTGGCGATCGCCTCGAGGGTGCGCACGTTTCCGGTCGTGGCCAGCGAGAAAGTGATGACGCCGATGGTGCGGAACTCGCCGCGTTTGAGCGCGCGGGCCGCGCTGTTGGGCCGGTAGCCGAGCTCCTGCATCGCGGCCAGCACCTGCTCGCGGGTCTCCTCGTTCACCCCGGCGTAGCCGTTGGAGACGCGGGAGACGGTCTGGGAGGAGACGCCGGCGAGGCGGGCCACGTCCGCCATGGAGGCCCTGGCGCGGCGGCCGCCCCGCGGACGGGGGCTCGGCGCGGCGCCGGCGGCCTGGTCCGTGCCCACCGGGCCCACGCCTGCCGAACCCACGCTTGCGGGGTCCGGGACGGCCGGGTCCTCGCCGGCCGCGGCCGTCCCGGTGACGGGCTCCCGCCCCGGCGCGCTGTCCACCGTCTCCACTCGCTTCCGGCCGCCTTCCCGTCGCCACTTGCCGCGTCAGGGTTTTCCTGAGAACCCTTGACCGTCGTCTTCGGGGCAGTGTAGACATGCCGCCACCGAATGTTTACGCAAACATACCACCCCGTCGCATTTCTGCGGCGCTCGATGTTTGCGCAAACATCGGCTGCAGGGGGCGGGGCTCCCGGCCCCGAGGAGGGCGCCGTGACCACCCGGCCCGAACGTGGACGAGCGAGGACGACATGACGACGCTGCAACCGCCGGCGACCGCCGAGCCGCGGCCGGCACCACCTCCGGTGGGACGGGACCGCCGGTCCTGGACGGGGTGGGGGTTCATCGGTCCCTTCGTGGCCGTGTTCGCCCTGGTCTTCCTGGCCCCGATCGTGTATTCGGTCTACCTCAGCCTCTTCCGGGACCAGCTCATCGGCGGCACCAGTTTCGTCGGGTTCGACAACTACCGGCAGGCCCTGCAGGACGAACGGTTCTGGGCCGCGCTCGGCCGGGTCTCGCTCTTCCTGTGCGTGCAGGTGCCGGTCATGCTCGGCATCGCCCTGCTGGTGGCACTGGCGCTGGACAGCGGACGGCTCTACGGCAAGAGCTTCTTCCGTATCTCGGTCTTCCTGCCGTACGCGGTGCCCGCCGTTGTCGCCACCCTCATGTGGGGCTTCATGTACGGAACCCGCTTCGGCCTGGTCGGCGACGTCAACGAGGCCTTCGGGCTCTCGCTGCCCGACCCGCTCTCCCCCGACCTGGTGCTGGCCTCGATTGGCAACATCGTCACCTGGGAGTTCGTCGGCTACAACATGCTGATCTTCTACGCGGCACTGCGGGTGATCCCGCACTCCCTCTACGAGGCGGCCGAGATCGACGGCGCCGGGCAGATCCGCGTCATCACCGCCATCAAGCTGCCCGCGATCCGCGGTGCCCTGGTCATCGCGACGATCTTCTCCGTCATCGGCAGCTTCCAGCTCTTCAACGAGCCCAGCGTCCTGCAGAAGCTGGCGCCCAACGCCATCACCACGGACTACACGCCGAACTACTACACGTACTCACTGTCCTTCTCCGGCCAGCAGCACAACTACTCCGCGACGGTCGCCATCGTCATGGGGCTGATCACCACGGTCATCGCCTATGTCGTCCAGCTGCGCGGCATGCGCAAGGGAGCGTGAAACAGCGATGAGCAGTACCGTCTCCCCCGCCTCCGCGAGCCGGGCCGGCTCCGCGTCCGACGCCTCCGGTTCCGCCCCCTCCGGTTCCGTCCCCAAGCTGCGTACGCGCCGGCGCGGCCCCGCTCCCGGGCGGCCGCGCCGCAGTGTGCTGCTGACCGTGCTCACCGGCCTGGTGCTGCTGTACAGCCTGGTTCCGCTGGTGTGGCTGGTCATCAGCGCCACCAAGACCCAGGAGGGGCTGTCCCGTTCGTTCGGCCTCTGGTTCGACGGCGACTTCGCCCTCTGGGGCAACATCGTCGATACGTTCACCTACAACGACGGTGTCTTCACCCGCTGGCTGCTGAACACCGTGCTGTACGTGGGTCTCGGCGCGGGAGGCGCGACCCTCCTCGCCGTGCTGGGCGGCTACGCCCTGGCCAAGTTCGAGTTCCCCGGACGCCGGGCGGTCTTCGCCGTCGTCATCGGCGCCGTGGCTGTGCCGGGGACGGCGCTGGCGGTGCCGACCTTCCTGATGTTCAGCACCATGGGGCTGACCAACACCCCGTGGGCGGTGATCATCCCGTCGCTGATCTCGCCGTTCGGCCTGTATCTGATGTGGGTGTTCGCCAGTGAGGCCGTCCCGAACGAACTCCTCGAGGCGGCCCGGATCGACGGCGCGGGCGAGCTGCGCACCTTCTTCCTGGTGGTGCTGCCGCTGCTGGCGCCGGGCATCGTCACCGTCTCGCTGTTCACCATGGTCGCGACCTGGAACAACTACTTCCTCCCGCTGATCATGCTCAAGGACCCCGACTGGTACCCCCTCACCCTGGGGCTGCACAGCTGGAACGACCAGGCCGCGACCGCCGGCGGACAGCCCGTGTTCCACCTGGTCATCACCGGCTCGCTGATCGCCATCGTCCCGCTGATCGCCGCGTTCCTGCTGCTGCAGAAGTACTGGCAGTCGGGGCTCTCCGCCGGAAGCGTCAAGGAATAGCGCCGCCCCTCTTCCCTCCCGCACATCACCCCGTCCCGGCCCCGGAATCCCGGCCCACGAAGAAGTGGAAGCACGCCCATGCACAAGCAGTCCCGCCGCCTCCTGCGCGGCATCGGCATCGTCTGCGCCCTGACCCTGGGCGCCACCGCCTGCGGCGGTTCCGACGACGGGGGCGCCGCCCCGAAGGCGGTCTCCGAGTCGGACGTCGAGGCCGCCCTGGAGAAGGGCGGCACCGTCACCGTCTGGGCATGGGAACCCACGCTCGAGCAGGTGGCGGCCGACTTCGAGAAGGAGCACCCCGGAGTCGAGGTGAACCTCGTCAACGCGGGCACCGGCAACGAGCAGTACAAGGCGCTGCAGAACGCCATCTCCGCGAAGAAGGGCGTCCCCGACGTCGCCCAGGTCGAGTACTACGCCATGGGCCAGTACGCGCTGACCGAGGGGCTCACCGACCTCGGCGGCTTCGGCGCCGACAAGCTCGCCGGCCAGTACTCCCCCGGCCCCTGGAACGGTGTGAAGGCCGGCGGCGAGGGGATCTACGGCCTGCCGATGGACTCCGGCCCGATGGCGCTGTTCTACAACAAGAAGGTCTTCGACAAGCACGGGATCGACGTGCCCACCACGTGGGACGAGTACGTGGACGCGGCCCGCGCCCTGCGCAAGGCCGACCCGAAGGCGTACATCACCAACGACGCGGGTGACGCGGGCTTCACCACCAGCATGCTGTGGCAGGCCGGTTCGCGCCCCTACGAGGTGAACGGCACCGAGGTGAAGATCGGGTTCGGTGACAAGGGGGCCAAGGACTTCACCGGAACCTGGCAGAAGCTGCTCGACGAGAAGCTTGTCGCCCCGGTCACCAGTTGGTCCGACGAGTGGTACAAGGGCCTCGGCGACGGCACCATCGCCACCCTGGCCATCGGTGCCTGGATGCCGGCCAACCTCGCCTCCGGGGTGAAGGAGGCCGCCGGTGACTGGCGCGTCGCCCCGCTGCCGCAGTGGACGGCGGGCGCCGACGCCGGCGCGGAGAACGGCGGCAGCGCCCTCACTCTGCCCGAGCTCGGCGAGAACGAGGCGCTCGCCTACGCGTTCGTAGAGTACGCCAACGCCGGCGACGGTGTCGAGACCCGTGTGAAGGGCGGCGCCTTCCCGGCGACCACGGCTCAGCTCGACTCCGAGGAGTTCCAGAACACCGAGTTCCCGTACTTCGGCGGGCAGCGGGCCAACAAGGTGTTCGCCGGGTCGGCCGCGAACGTCGCCGACGACTGGGCGTACCTGCCGTACCAGGTGTACGCCAACTCGATCTTCAACGACACCGTCGGCAAGGCCTACGTCTCCGGCACCACGCTGGCGGACGGCCTGAAGGCCTGGCAGGACGCGTCGGTGCAGTACGGCAACGAGCAGGGCTTCACCGTAGAGAAGTAGCACACCGGGGCGGCACGCACGTCGTACCGCCCCGGTGCGAGACACCCGGAAGGACCGCCATGATCTCCACTCTCCTGTCCCGTACCAGCGGGGCGGACGGTGACCGTGCCCCCCGCCTCCTGTACGGCGCCGACTACAACCCCGAGCAGTGGTCCCGCAGCGTCTGGGAGGAGGACGTCCGGCTGATGCGGGAAGCCGGTGTGAACGTCGTGTCCGTAGGGATCTTCTCCTGGGCGCGGCTGCAACCGGCCGAGAACACCTGGGACTTCGGCTGGCTCGACGAGGTGCTGGACCTGCTGCACGCGGGCGGCATCGGTGCCGACCTGGCGACCGCCACCGCCTCCCCGCCGCCCTGGCTGACGACGGCCCACCCGGAGATCCTGCCGGTCACCGCGGACGGCACCGTCCTGTGGCCGGGGGCGCGCCAGCACTGGCGTCCCACCTCCCCGGTGTTCCGCGCCCACGCGCTGCGCCTGGTACGGGAGCTGGCGACCCGCTACGCGGGTCACCCGGCCCTGGTCGCCTGGCACGTGAACAACGAGCTGGGCTGCCACAACGTCTACGACTTCTCCGACGACGCGGCACGCGCGTTCCAGAACTGGCTGCGAGTCCGGTACACCACCCTGGATGCGCTCAACTCCGCCTGGGGCACCGCCTTCTGGTCCCAGCGCTACACCGACTGGGAGCAGATACTGCCGCCCCGGCAGGCCGCGTCCCACCCCAACCCCACCCAGCAGCTTGACTTCAAGCGCTTCTCGTCGGACGCGCTCAAGGAGCATCTGCGGGCCGAGCGGGACATCCTGCGGGAGATCACCCCGGACGTCCCCGTCACCACCAACTTCATGGTGATGGGCAACACCAAGGGGATGAACTACCCCGACTGGGCGCAGGAGATCGACTTCGTCTCCAACGACCACTACGTCCATCCTGGGCCGCAGGCCCGCGACGAGCTGTCCTTCTCCGCGAACCTCACCAGCGGCATCTCCGGCGGCCGGCCCTGGTTCCTGATGGAGCACTCCACCAGTGCCGTCAACTGGCAGCCCGTCAACGTGGCGAAGCGTCCGGGCGACCTGGCCCGTGACTCGCTGCTGCACGTGGCGCACGGGGCCGACGCGGTGTGCTACTTCCAGTGGCGTCAGTCGGCGGCCGGTGCCGAGAAGTACCACTCGGCGATGGTTCCGCACGCCGGCGCGGACAGCGACCTGTTCCGCGCGGTGGCCGCACTCGGTGCCACCCTCAAGGCACTCGCGCCGGTCGCCGGCAGCGAACGGGAGGCCGCCCGGGTCGGCATCCTCTACGACTGGGAGTCGTGGTGGGCGAGCGAGCAGGACTCCCATCCCTCCTCGCTGCTCGACTACCGGCAGGAGGCGCTCGACTGGTACTCGGCGCTGCTGGCCCTCGGTGTCCGCGCCGACCTCGTCACCACCCGCGCCGATCTGCACCGCCACCAGGTCCTCGTCGCACCGGTGCTGCACATGGTCCCCGCCGACCTGGCCAAGACGCTCACCCGGTACACCGAGCAGGGCGGCCACCTGATCACCACGTACTTCTCGGGTGTCGTCGACGAGCACGACCACGTCTGGCTCGGCGGCTATCCGGGGGCGCTGCGCGAGCTGCTCGGCATCCGCATCGAGGAGTTCGGTCCGCTGCTCGACGGTGACACGGTGGAGCTCGACGACGCGACGACGGGCAGCCTGTGGACCGACCGGATCACCGTCGCGCCGGGGACGGACGTCCTGGCCCGCTACCGCACCGGCGTACACGCCGGCCGGGCTGCCGTCACCCGGAAGGCCACGGGCACCGGTTCGGCCGCCTACGTCTCCACCCGGCTCGGTGTCGCAGGGCTCACCTCGCTGCTGCCCCGGCTGCTCGCACCGGCCGGTGTGGAGAGCGAACTGCCCACCGAGGTCCGCGGACTGATCGAGACGACGGTCCGCAGCGGTCCCGGCGGCCGGTTCCTGTTCCTGGTGAACCGGACCGACACGGCAGTCCCCGTGCGCGGCCTCGACGGGGAGGTACTGCTCGGCACCACGGAAGGGGACGGCGGTGCGCTGGTCCTCGGACCGCGCGCCGTCGCCGTACTGCGGCAGCCGGCCGGCTGAGACGCGGCGACCGCCTCGGCTCCCGGGCCCGGCAGGGGCGGGGCGGGAGCGCCTGTTCCGCCTCCCCGGCACGGCACGGTCGTTCCGGGAGGCCGTCTTCTCCTCCGGCCGCGCGCACCGCGCGGCCGGAGGGTTCCACCAGAGCGCGACCACACCTCAATGTTGGGAGCACACCGATGGCACACCGCACCCGTAGAGGACGGCTCCTGACAGCCGCCGGCCTCACCGCCCTGGCCACCGGGGCCGCCCTGGTCCCCGCCCCGGCGTCCACCGCTCGGGCGGAGGCCTCCGTCCCCTCCGTCACCGTCCGGCCCGATCCGTCCTATCAGCAGGAGGAGTTCGAGGGCTGGGGCACCAGTCTGGTCTGGTTCGCCAACGCCACGGGCGACTACCCGCCGGAGATACGCGAAAAACTCGCCGAACTCCTCTTCGGCGACAAGGGCCTCGCCCTGAACATCGCCCGCTACAACGTGGGGGGTGGCAACGCCCCCGACGTCAAGGACTATCTGCGTGCCGGCGGCGCCGTCGAGGGCTGGTGGAAGGCGCCGGCGGGCACCACCCGAGAGGACACCGGCTGGTGGGACGCCGACGACCCGGCGGACTGGAACCCCGACGCCGATGCCACCCAGCGCTGGTGGGTGGACCGCATCAAGAAGGACATCACCCGCTGGGAGACCTTCAGCAACTCCCCGCCCTGGTTCATGACCGTCAGCGGCTACGTCTCCGGCGGGTTCGACGCCTCCGAGGACCAGCTCAAGGCCGAGTCGGTCGACGACTTCGCCGCCTATCTGGCGGGCGCGACCAAGCGGCTGGAGAAGGTGCACCGCATCGAGGTCGACACCGTCGACCCGTTCAACGAGCCGAACACCACCTACTGGAGCACCCGTCTCGGCCCGGACGACGAGCCCGTCGGCGGCCGGCAGGAAGGCGCCCACATCGGCCCCGAGCTCCAGGAGAAGGTGCTCCGCGCCCTGGCGCCGGCGCTGAGGAAGGCGAGGACCGGGGCCAGAATCTCCGCCATGGACGAGACCAACCCGTCCACGTTCGCCCGGAACTGGAACACCTACTCCCCCGCGGCCCGCGACCTAGTGGACCAGATGAACGTCCACACCTACGGAACCGGGCAGCGCACCACCGTCCGCGACCTCTCCAAGGCGGCGGACAAGCGGCTGTGGATGAGCGAGGTCGAGGGTGACTGGGGCGACGGACAGAGCTTCACCGACATGCGTCCCGGTCTCGGTCTCGCCCAGCGCATCGTGGACGATCTGCGCGAACTCGAACCGCGTGCATGGGTGTTCTGGCAACCCGTCGAGGACCACGACAACATGAGGCCCGGCGGGGAGTCCGCGAAGGGCGGCAACTGGGGCGAGATCCAGTTGCCGTTCAGCTGCACGGCGGCCGACACCCTCGAGTCCTGCCCCGTTCGCACGAACACCAAGTTCGACACCGCCCGTAACTTCACCCATTTCATCAAGCCCGGCGACCGGCTGATCCAGGTGAACGACACCTCCAGCGCGGCGGCGGTGACGAAGAACGGCAAGGGCGCCTCGATCGTCCACGTCAACAGCACCACCGGGGCCCGCGACGTCACCGTGGACCTCTCGAAGTTCCGCACCGTCAACCGGAACGCGACCGTCACGCCCGTGGTGACCAGTGCGGACGGCAAGCTGGAGCGGCACAGGGCCATCAGGGCCGGCGACCGCACGACCACCTTCACGGTGCCCGCCCAGTCGGTGACGTCCTTCGTCGTCAAGGGTGTCTCCGGCGTCGCCGCCGACGCCCCGCTGCTGCGCAAGGGCCACACCTACACCCTGACCGGCACGCAGAGCGGCAAGGCCGTCACCGTCGGCGACGACGGCAGCAGCCTCGTCATCGGTACCGGCGACGGCTCGGCGGCCCAGCGGTGGCGGCTGAGCACGGTGCGTCCCGGTGACGGAGTGCGGCAGCGCTACGAATTCACCAGTGCGCAGGACGGTGAGCGCAGGCGTCTGACCGTGCGTGACGGCGTCCCGGTCGCCGCGCCCGACACCGGCAAACGGGACAGGGCCGCCGAGTGGATCGTGTCGGGCGCCGGCGACGGCACCTGGACGCTGATCAACGCGGGCGCCGGGCGCCTCCTGGAGGTCGGCGGCCAGGCCACCCACGAGGGCGCCGCGGTGACGACCTGGGAGCCCAACTCCGGTGCCAACCAGCGGTGGACGGTCACGGATGTGACCGGGGCCTGACGCCCTCCGGGTCCCGGCCCCCCAGGTCGGTGGGCCGGGGCCCGGGGCCCGGCACCGTGCAGCCGGAGCCGCGTTCGGTTCACCGGCTGCCGGGGCCCTCGGTGATGGTCACCACCCGGGCCCAGCCGGGCGGTGCGTCCGGTCGGTACTCGGGGTCGTCCTCGTCGTACGAGGAGGCGGCCGTGTGGCGGCGGGGGAACAGGCCGACCACCGTCCGGCACGGGGGCCGCCGGTCCGGCCAGGGTGTCTGACCGTCGGTCAGCACCACGAGGGCGTCAGGCCGGGGACGCGACCCGAGGGCCGTGGCGAAACCCGTGCGCAGATCCGTTCCGCCGCCACCCACCAGCGGTATCCCCTCGGCACGGCACAGGGACCGCACAGCCGTGGCCGCGGCGTCGCACGACACCACCGACACCATGTCGCGGCGGCCGCCCACCGCCTGGGAGATCGCCGCCACCTCCCGGAGCGCGCTGCCCAGTTCGGCGTCGCTGACCGAGCCGGAGGTGTCGATGACCACCGCGACGCGGGGCGGCGTGCGCCGCAGGCTCGGCAGCACGACGCCGGGCAGACCGGCCGAGCGCCGTGCGGGACGGCCGTAGGAGTAGTCGTCGCCCGCGCCGGAGCCGGAGACCGCCGCGCGCAGTGCCGCACCGAGCAGTTCCCACCAGGGCTGCGGCGGCTGGAACGCCTCCTCGGCCCACCGCTGCCAGCTCTTGGGAACGTCTCCCGGCCGGGCGTTGATGCCCTGCGCGACCCGGAACCGGACCGCGTCGCGTTCCTGCTCGCTGAGGCCGTGCGCGCCGTCCGGCCCGAGGTCCCACTCCCGGTCCAGTCCGTCGGCGCCACTGCCGCAGTCCAGCCAGGCCATGCCCTGGGTGTACGGTCCGAGCCGGAACCGGCCCAGGTAGTCCTCCATCAGCTCCCCGGCCGGAAGCCTCAGACTGCTCGGCGTGATCGCGCCCTCGGGCCGGACCAGGCCGTCGCCGAACACGTCGTCGTTGATCTCGCAGTCCGCCGCGATGTTCATCCTCAGCCGTTCCGCCGGGCCGGTGAGGTGGTGCGCCCGCGCGTACCGGTCGGAGCGCCCGTGGTGGTCGCGCAGCAGGTGCGACACCTCGTGCACCCAGACACCGGCGAGTTCCTCCTCGGGGGTGCGGTCCACGAAGTTCGGCGACACGTAGCACCGCCAGTGCCGGTCGACGGCCATCGTGGGCACCCGCGCCGACGCGACGGGGTGCAGGGCGAACAGGGCCGTCGCCAGGTAGGGCCGGGCGCGGGCGGCGTGCAGACGGGCGGCGAGGAGTTTGTCGACGTCGAGGGCGGGGGCGGGCGGTGGCGTCGTGGGGCGGGTGTACCTGCTGCCGGTGCGCGGGGCGTGGATGTCCGTGGTGCCGCTGGCCGTGGTGCCACTGCTCGTGGTGTCACCGGCCGTGGGACCACTGTCCGTGGCGTGGGTGCGTGTGGTCATCGGCCCGCCCTTGCCGGGGTGACGGAGCGGGCCGCCACCCGGTCGGCCCGGCGGGACAGGGCGACCACTCCGGCGAGGCGTTCGATCGCCTCCGGTACGTCCCAGTCCTCGCGGCGCAGGGTGGCGAGGGTGGTGGCGGGGACGACCACGAGGTCGGGGGCGCCGGTCTCCACGGCCCGGACGAGCAGCGCCCACGCGGCGTCCCAGCGGGGCTTCTCCGGGCGTGCGCGTACCGCGGCCACCACCCCGTCGAGCACGGCCTGGCGCAGGTCTCCCCGTTCGGGCAGTTCGGCGCCCGTCGGGTCGGCGAGCAGCGTCTCGGGGTCGGGGAGGTCCATCCGGTCCAGGCTCGCCAGCAGCTCCAGGCCGGGGCCGTCGCCGACGGTGCCCCTGACCAGCAGGGAGAGTACGTCGCGGGCGGAGCCGGCCGCGGTGGCGAAGGCGATCAGGCGCAGGGTCATGTCCCAGCTGCGCGGTGAGGGCCAGGGCCCGCTCCGGCGTGTCTCGTTGTCGGGCAGCCGGTGCACCAGCGGAGGGCGGGCGGTGAGGAACCCGCACACCGCGCGGCGGGCGAAGTCCACGGCCTCGGGCAGCTTCTCCGGGTCGAGACGGGGCAGGGTCGCCCGGGGCCAGGTCCCGCCGAGGCCGCGGACGACGACCCCGTGGTCGTGGGTCCACTGAAGGTGCACGAACCGGTTGGCCAGGGGCGGGCTGAGTTCCCAGCCGTCCGCTGCCGAGGCGCGGGGGTTGGCGGCGGCCACGATCCGTACTCCGGAAGGGAGTTGAAGGGTTCCGATGCGCCGTTCCAGCACCAGGCGCAGCAGGGCGGCCTGCACGGCCGGAGGAGCGGTGGACAGCTCGTCCAGGAACAGCAGCCCGCGACCCGCCCGTACCAGGCGCACGGCCCAGTCCGGCGGAGCCATCGGCACTCCCTGTTCGGCCGGGTCGTCCCCGACGACGGGCAGCCCCGAGAAGTCGGACGGTTCGTGCACGCTGGCGATCACGGTGGTCAGCGGCAGGTCCAGTGCGGTGGCGAGCTGGGTGAGGGCCGCGGTCTTGCCGATCCCCGGCTCGCCCCACAGCAGGACGGGCAGGTCGGCGGCCACGGCCAGCGTGAGGGCCTCCAGTTGGGTGTCGGGGCGGGGCTCGGTGGTGGTGTCGCCCAGGAGGGCGAGCAGTTCACCGGCGACGTCGAGCCGGGAGGCGTGGGGCGGGTCGAAAGATGTCGTGGTGGCGTCGGAAACGGGAGGGGGAACGGGACGGAAAGCAGCAGGGCTGTATGTGGGCATAGGTCATCACCTGTGGGTGTGAGGAGCGAGCAGGGGCGGGGTGTGCGGGCGAGGTGGCAGGGCGCCGTGAGAAGCGGCCCCGGTGGTGTCACCGGTGCGTCACATGGCGAGGTGGGGGCGGGGGCGGTGGTCCTGAGGGCGACGGCTGCCGGGCGGGAGCCGGCCCGGCGCGGGCTCGGCGAGCCCCGCCCGGTACAGGCCGTAGGCGATCCGCCGCTCGGCGGCCGCCTCGAGTTCGTCCCGCAACGGGCCGTCACGCAGGCGCGCGCCGGGACCCAGCAGTCCCTCGACCACGGCCAGCGCGCCGGTGATGTCGCCGTGGTCCAGGCGTTCGCGTACGCCGGTGAGGCAGTCCGGGCGCCGGTGTGCCCGGTCGATGGCCTGGAGGCAGGGCAGCGGCGTACCGGTCAGCGCGGCCAGCAGTTCCTCCCGCCCGATCTCGGCCGGGTCGTGGTCCAGCGCGGCCAGCACCCCGTCGACCGGCCCGATCCGGTGCCGCTCTCCCCGGCATTCCACGAGACGCGGCTCGTCCGCCGGATCCGGTGCGCGCCGGGAACCGGTCGGCGCCGGTCCGGGCATCGGCTCCGGTACGGAACCCGGTGCGAGCGCCGAGGCGACCAGCGGGTGCAGCTGACCGGGGTCGAGCGCACCGGTGCGGAGCAACTCCAGGTCGGGGAGCACGTGGGTGGCCGCGTAGGGCAGGAGGGGCAGGGTGGAGGCGCTGCCGTCGGCGGGCGCGGAGGAGATCCGGAGGGCGGGCGGTCCCGGGGCGTCGTCCCCGCCGCCGGCCAGGTGCAGGAGCAGTCGGCGCCCGTCGCCGATCCGCGCGACGACCGTGCCGGTCGTGTGCCCCGCGTCGCGCAGGACGAGCGCGGCCTCGTCGCGCCACCGGTCGACGGCGCAGCGATGACCGGGCGGGAGCAGTTCCGGTGCATCCGGTGGTAGCGCCCGGCCGTTGGCGTCGGCCGGCCGGTCCGCCCCGGAGCGTGACCGCAGTTCGCCGCTCCGGCGGGCGTCCCACAGGTGGCGGTGCAGATCGAGGCGGAAGCGCGGGCTCGGGCGCGGGTGCGGATGGTGACGGGCGTCGGTCCGGAGCCGGCGGCCGTCCCACAGTTCCAGACCGAACCGCTGGCCACCGTCCGCCCAGGCGGGCGGAGTCCGGACCACGAGGTACACCGGACCGGTCCCGGTGGCGGTGTCGGCCCGGAGTCCGTCACCGCCACCACCGGTGCCCCTGCCGTACCGGGCCAGAGCGACGGTCAGGCCGGGACGCAACAGCCCGTCGGGGGCGATCCGCGGCAACTGCCAGCGCAGCAGGTCGGGTGCCAAGTGGCGGAGGTCGGACCGGACTTCGCCCGCGAGGGCCCGGCCATGGGTGCGGGCCAGGGACCGCAGGTCCAGGTCGACGTCGATGCCCGCGGCGGCACAGGCCCCCGCCCAGTCGCCGACGCGTCGGCGGGCGGTCGCGGTCTCGATCATGGAGGGCGGCACGGCGAACTTCCGCACGCGCAGCCAGAGAAGAAGACGGGTGTCCCCGTTCGCGGTCGGTGTGAGCATCAGCGCTCACCTTGCGCGGACGGAACCCCCGTTCTCGGAACGAAGTGAGTGATCATCACCAGGAGCATAACTCCCCCGCCCCCACGGGCCCAGTGATTATTCTCCGCCCCACCCGTCGGCGCCGCGAGTCCGGACTCCGTTCGTCGGCATCGGAGTTGGCCCATGGACGCGATCACGACACCTGACGGGCCCGAACGTTGACAGCCTGTTGAGTCGACCGTGGTGTGAAGGCAGGGACGACGCGGGCATCTTTCTGTCATGAACCTGCGGCCCGGTGGTCGGGCCGCAGTCCCGTGGAGGTGTGGGATGCACCGCAAGTTCGCCACCGCCCTGGCCACGTCGGCTCTCGCCGCCGTAGGTGTCCTGGGTACCGCCACAGCCGCCGAGGCCGCTCCCGCCGACAAGGCGCAGGTCCTCGCCGGCTGGACGCAGACCAGCGCGTCGAGCTACAACCAGTGGGTCGCCGCGCGCTCCAACCAGGCCGCCTGGTCCGCCTACGGCTTCGACTGGAGCACCGACTACTGCTCCACGTCCCCCGACAACCCGTTCGGCTTCCCCTTCGCGACGTCCTGCGCGCGCCACGACTTCGGTTACCGCAACTACAAGGCGGCCGGCTCCTTCGACGCCAACAAGGCACGCCTCGACAACGCCTTCCACGAAGACCTCAAGCGTGTCTGCGCCGGCTACACCGGGGCCACGAAGACCGCCTGCAACAGCACCGCGTGGACGTACTACCAGGCGGTCAGGGCCTTCGGCTGACCGTTCCCTCCCGGACCGGCCGGATGCCGCCGAGTGCCCCGAGGGCCCGGCGGCATCCGGCTTCCCCCGTTACCGCCGGCTGCGCACGAGCACGTACAGGAAGTACGGCGTGCCGATGACGGCCGTCATGAGGCCGGCGCCCAGTTGGGCCGGTGCGATCACGGTGCGGCCCAACAGGTCGGCGGCGCACACCAGTACGGCGCCGAGCAGCACCGCGACCGGGAGGACCCGGGTGTGCCGGCGCCCGACGAGGGCCCGGGCCGCGTGCGGGGCGACCAGGCCCACGAAGCCGATGGTGCCCGCGGCGGCCACCGCGGTGGCGGTGAGCAGCACGCTGACGGCGAGGAAGCCCAGCCGGCCGCGCGCCAGGCGGAGCCCGAGCAGCCGCGGGGTGTCCTCGTCGAGGGACACCAGATCGAGTTCCCGGTGCCGTACCGCCGCCACCGCGATGCCGACGACGAGGACGGCGGCCAGCGGCAGGACGTCGGGCATGGTCCGGCCGTAGGTGGAGCCCGACAGCCAGGTGAGGGCCTTCGTGGCGTTGAACGGGTCGGTGAGCACGATCAGCAGGCTGATCAGGGCTGTGGTCCCGGCCGCCACGCCGACGCCGACGAGCACCAGCCGGTTCTGCTGGAAGCCTCCGCGCGCCGCGAGCCCGAAGACGACGACCGCGGTGACGGCGGCCCCAGCGAACGCCGCTCCTGCGACGCCCCACGCCCCGGCGACGGGCACGGTCGTCACGAGGATCACCGCACCGAGCGCGCTGCCGCCCGAGACGCCCAGGACCGAGGGCTCCGCGAGCGGGTTGCGGGTGACGGCCTGCACCAGCGTGCCGGCGAGCGCCAGGGCCGCCCCCGCGAGGAGCGCGGCCAGGACGCGGGGAACGCGGGTGTCGAGGACGAAGGAGACGGTCCGTCCGGCCCGCCCCTGCGCCCAGTTGAGCACGTCGCCCAGCAGGAGCATGCTGTCGCCGACGAGGGTCGCGGCGATCGTCAGGCCGATCAGGGCGACGGCCAGCACGGCGAGCGTGGCCACGAAGACGGCGCGGCTGCGGATCCGCAGCTTGTCCGGCGCGGGCGAACCCGCGGTGTCGCGGAGCCGGGCCGCCATGACGACCAGGAACACCGCGCCGACGAGGCTGGTGACGACGCCGGTGGGCACCGCCACGGAGACGTCCGCACTCACGAACGTACGCAGCAGCACGTCCGCCCCGAGGACCAGCGCCGCGCCGACCAGTCCGGCGACGGGCACACCCGCCCGCAGCCGGTGCATGCCGCGGAACCGGCGTGCGAGGGGCCGGACCAGGGCGGGGGCGCACAGGCCGACGAACCCGATGGGGCCGGCGAGGGTGACGGCCGCCGCGGAGAGCAGCGTCGCCAGCACCACGGCGGTGACCCTGGTCGCCCGCACCGGGACGCCCAGTCCGCGCGCCGTGTCGTCGCCGAGGGCGAGGGCGTCGACGCGGCGGGCGACGAGCAGCAGGCCGGCCAGGCCGACGACCGCGACGGGCAGCATCTGGAGCACGCCGTCGAAGCCGTTCTGGGCAATGCTGCCCTGGTTCCACTGGTACAGACCCTCGGTCTGCTGCGGGAACAGCAGCAACAGGCCCTGGGTGACGGCCGTGAGGCCGAGGGCGAGGGCGGTGCCGGCGAGCACCAGTCGTACCGTTCCGGACCCGAGCCCGGACAGCCCCAGGACGACGGCCGCCGCCGCGAGTCCGCCGGCGAAGGCGACGCCGGAAGAGGCGAGCAGGGGCAGGGAGACCCCGGTGACGGCCACGAGGCCGAGGGCGAGGTAGGAGCCCGCGTTGACGGCGAGGGTGTCCGGGGAGGCCAGGACATTGCGGCTGACGGCCTGCAGGGCGAGGCCCGCCATGCCGAGTGCGGCGCCCACCAGCAGTCCGGCGGCCATCCGGGGCAGCCGTGAGGCGATGACGACGGACGCGTCGGCCGGGTCGGCGCGGCCGGTGAGTGCCTTGAGGACCTCGGCCGGGCCGACGGCCGCGGTGCCCTGGGTGATGTCGACGACTGCGAGGGCGGCGACCAGGAGCACGAAGGCCCCGGTCACCACGGCCGCGCCCGTCCGGGACGCGGCCGGGGCCGGCGCCGTCTCCGGACGGACGGGGCCGGGGGTGGCGGTGACGGCCATCGGGCTACTTCGTCAGCGCCTCGACGACGGCGTCGGCGTACGCCCCCATCGAGCCGGGACCGCCGAACATCCAGATGCCGTCGGACAGCCGGTGGACGTCGCCGGCCTTCACGAACGGCAGGGACTTCCACACGGAGTTCTTGGCGAGCTGGTTGCCGAAGGGGTCGCTGTTGGGGTCGTCGTCGCTGCCGATGTAGGCGAACCGGACGTCCTTGCCCAGGTCCGTCAGTCCCTCGACGTCGGTGGCGGCCAGGCCGTAGGCCTCGTCGCCCTTCATCTTCCAGGCGTTCTTCAGCCCGAGCCGCTCGTTGACCTCGCCGATGAGGGAGTCGGAGGTGTAGGGGCGGACGGAGACCTGGTTGGAGGTGACGTAGCCGTCGGCGAAGGCGATCTCGGCGCCGTCCAGGCCGGCGTCGGCGAGGGCCTTCTCCCCTTCGGCGAGCTTCGCGTCGAAGTCCTTCTTCAGCGTGGCCGCCTGCTCGGTGGTGCCGGTGGCCTCGGCGATGAGGTCGACGTTCTCGAGCATCTGCTCCATCTGGCCGGAGGCGTCGGCGGACGTGACCGTGAGGACGGGGGCGACCTTGCGCAGCTGCTTGACGGCATTGGGCTGCAGGTCGCTGGTGGCGACGATGAGGTCGGGCTTCAGCGAGGCGATGGTGTCCATGCTGGGCTCGCCGCGGGTGCCGATGTCCTTGGGCTCGTTGGTGAGCGGAACGGCGGTGTTCCAGGTCTTGTAGCCCTTGACGTCGGCGACGCCGGCGGGGTCGACACCGAGCGAGATCAGGGTCTCGACGACGTTCCACTCGGTGCCGACGACCTTCTTGGCGGGGCCGTCGAGTTCGACCTCGGTGCCGGAGGCGTCGGTGAGTGTGATGGTTTCGGCGGACTCCTTCGCCTCGGTGGCGGCGGGTTCGGTGGTTCCGCAGGCGGTGAGCAGGAGGGCCGCGGCGGCCACGGGGGTGGTGAGCAGAAGGCGTCTCATGAGGAGGTGCCGGGCCTTTCGGTGCGGGTGTGGTGACGGCCGATCGCGCGGGTGCGCAGCCGGCCGGTGAGCGAATCGGTGCCGACCTCGATCCGGATGCCGTAGACCTCGGTCAGGCGTTCCGGGGTCAGGACTTCTTCGGGCGTGCCCCCGGCGACGATGTGCCCTTCGGCGAGCAGCACGATCCGGTCGGCAACGGCCGCCGCCTGGTCGAGGTCGTGCAGGACGACGCCGACGGCGATGCCGTGGTCGTCCGCCAGATCGCGGACCAGGTCGAGGAGTTCGACCTGGTAGCGCAGGTCGAGGTAGGTGGTGGGTTCGTCGAGGAGGAGGACTCCGGTCTCCTGGGCCAGGCAGCCGGCCAGCCAGACGCGCTGGAGCTGTCCGCCGGAGAGGTGTTCGGCGCCGCGGTCGGCGAGTTCGGCGACGCCCGTCATGGTGAGGGCGCGGTCGACCGCGGCTCGCCCGCCGGGGTCGGCGCCGCCCCAGCGGCCCCGGTGGGGGTAGCGGCCGAACTCGACGACGTCGCGCACGCTCAGACCGCTGGGCGTGGGCCGTCCCTGCAGCAGCAGGGCCACACTGCGGGAGAACTCTCGAGGGCTGAGGGCCAGGCCGTCGGTGTCGGCGTCGATCGTGAGCGTGGCCCGGCGGGGCGACTGGAGCCGCGCGACGGTGCGCAACAGGGTCGACTTGCCACTGCCGTTGGGACCGACCAGTGCCGTCACTTCGCCCGGACGCAGGGTCAGCGCCGCGGCGTGGACGACGTCCACGCCGTCGTACGCCACGATCACATCGGTCGCCGCCAGTTCATGGCCACGCGGGCCGGAGAACGCCTCTTCACCAGATTTCACGTTGCAAGGTTAGCCTAACCTTAGTTCGTGTTATTCGGCGGTGACCTGCGGCAAGCCGGTTGCGGCCACCGGACCGCAGCGGAGTCCGCGGCCGCGCCCGTACTCGTGATCCGTCATGTCGTCATGTCGTCACGTCCGGAGTACCCCCGGCCCGCCGGGCTTAGCGTTCCGGAACCCCGAACACGGCCGCCCTGTAGGGCTGTTCATCCCTCGTACGTGTGAAAAGCAGCCACGGGCATCGCCCGGACGGGTGACGGCCGACCGGATGAGGACCGCCGCGCCGATACGGTTCCGCGGTGTCCACGACCTCCACCGCAGCGCAGCCATGGAACTCCGCCGACCTGGGTTCCGTCGTCGTGATGGCCTGGCGCGGGGAAACACCCGACGGCGGCATCCCCTTCCTCCTCGCCTGCTCCCTGGGGAACGGGGCGAGCGGCCCGGACGCCACCGCGGACGCCGTGCGGCACCTGCTGCGCGGTGCGGGCCTGTCTCCCGCGGGCCGCCTCGTCGACGCCTCCGAGGAGACCGGCCCGTCCGGTGTCGTCGTCGTGCCGGGCGCGGCGTCGCTCACTTTGCCGGGCTTCGACGCCCAGTTCGTCCCCCCCACCGAAGTGGGCCGACGCCGTCGGTGAACGCGGGCACGTGTACCTCGTCTTCACGACCCGGCCCTGGCCGTCCGGTGCCGAGCCCGGCGACCTCGCGACCCTGGACGCGTTCACCTCGGACCAGGACACCCTGCGGTCCGCCGCCCACGTCCTGCTGCCCGCCCGCACCCTGCCCACCGGCTGACCGCCGACGGCGGCGCCCCGGGCCGGATCAGAACAGGTGCTCCTGCTCGGCGGGCGTGCCGCCGCGCGAGGGCCGGCGCGGGCCGGGGCGTCGGGCCGGCGCCTCCTCGCCGAACAGGGGCACCGTGCCGTACTCGTCGGGTTCCGCCGGGACCACGACGGGTCCGGTGCCCACGTTCAGGCACAGGGGAGCGTCCCGGTCGAAATCTCCTGGCGTCATGTCCGCCCAGTCGTATTCCCGACGCTCGCTCACCGACGCTCCGCTCCCCCGTCCGGGCTTCCAGTCCCCTCATTGTTCCCGTACCCGGGCCGGGTGTCAGTTCTCGTCACGGACCTCGGGGGCATCTCCGGCGACGGCCGTCGAAAGCGGTGCGGACCGCACCCCCGGGAACCCGGCGCCGGAGAGCACCCGGACGGCGCCGGGCCGCACCGGGCCGCCGAGCGCGCCCAGGGCATGCGGCGGGGCGGTGCCGCTCCCGGCGGGTGAGGAGGCGTGATCCTGCATGCGGCCAGGCTATCGCTCGTGCACCGCTTCCCCGACGACACCTCCGCGGCCCCGCCGCACCCCCGCCGGCCCCCTCCTCGCGGGCCTCCTCCGACAGGGAGACGTACGTCACACCCCACGTCCTGTCACACCTCGGCGGGCCGTCCCGTCAGGAGTACGTAACCGCAATCGCGACCCAGGAGATCACCATGGATGCCCGTCTCGACTTCTTCGGCAACGCACTCGGCGCCAAGGTACTGAGGCACATCAACTCGGCGGGCAAGGCGGCGTCCGAGTCGGGTCTGCCGCACGCCACCCAGGAACTGGTGAAGATCCGTGCCAGCCAGATCAACGGCTGCGGCTTCTGCACCGACATGCACACCAAGGACGCCGCCCACGCCGGCGAGACCGCCCAGCGCCTCCACCTCGTCGCCGCCTGGCGCGAGGCCACCGTCTTCACCGAGGCCGAACGCGCCGCACTCGAACTCACCGAACAGGGCACCCGTATCGCCGACGCCGCCGGCGGCGTCACCGACGAGGCGTGGGCCGACGCAGCCAAGCACTACGACGAGGACCAGCTCGTCGCGCTCGTTTCCCTCATCGCAGTCATCAACACCTACAACCGCATCAACGTCATCAACCAGCAGCCCGCCGGCGACTACCGGCCCGGCCAGTTCGGCTGACGGGTGTCCGCCCGCTCCGGCCCGCCCGGGACCGGAGCGGGTGGCGCCCCTCCCGGCAGCGAGGACGGCTCCGGGCCGGGGCCGGCCCGGAGCCCCGGTGTCCCACACCCAGGGGGCGCGCCGCCTCGCGTGCGCGCCCCCTGGGGTGAGACATGGTGTGGGTGGCCACCCGGCCCGACGTGCCGGGACCTCAGCGGCTCAGGACTCCGCGCGCCGGGGCAGGCGCCAGCCGGGACGGACGAAGTGGCAGGTGTAGCCGTCCGGGTACCGCTGGAGGTAGTCCTGGTGCTCGGGCTCGGCCAGCCAGAACGGGCCGGCCGGTGCGACCTCGGTGACCACGGGCCCCGGCCACAGACCCGACGCGTCGACGTCGGCGATCGTCTCCTCGGCGACGCGCTTCTGCTCGTCGTCGAAGTAGAAGATGGCGGAGCGGTAGCTCAGCCCGATGTCGTTGCCCTGCCGGTTCTTCGTGCTCGGGTCGTGGATCTGGAAGAAGTACTCCAGGATCGTGCGGTAGTCGGTGACCGCCGGGTCGTAGGTGATCTCGATCGACTCGGCGTGGGTGCCGTGGTTGCGGTAGGTGGCGTGGGGGACGTCACCGCCGCTGTAGCCGACGCGTGTGCTCAGGACGCCCGGAAACGTGCGGATCAGCTCCTCCATGCCCCAGAAGCAACCGCCCGCCAGCAGCGCCTTCTCCTCGGTCCTCGTCATCTCGTCTCGCCCTTCTCCCGCGTCCTTCGACGGACCCGTCCGCCTCGCACTCATGATTCCGTACGGCCGCGGCCGTACGCGCACCGTTCACAACCATGCCGGGAGCCCTGTTGTTCCGTCCACGGCCGTCCGGCCAGGGCGGATCCGCCCTGGCCGGACGGCGGACGTGTGTACGATTTCGCGTATGACCGGCTCCCCCTCCTCGGCACAGCGGCTGCGCGCTCTCGCACGGCTGCGCCGGGTCCGCGACCGGATCGACCGGGAGTACGCGCAGCCGCTGGACGTCGAGGCGCTCGCCCGGGGCGCGCACATGTCGGCCGGGCATCTGAGCCGGGAGTTCCGGGCCGCGTACGGCGAGTCGCCGTACAGCTATCTGATGACGCGGCGCATCGAGCGGGCGATGACGTTGCTGCGCCGCGGCGACCTGAGTGTGACCGAGGTCTGCTTCGCGGTCGGCAGCTCATCACTGGGCACGTTCAGCACGCGCTTCACCGAGCTCGTCGGCATGCCGCCCAGCGCCTACCGGCGCCTGGCGGCCGACGCGACGGAGGGGATGCCGGCGTGTGTGGCGAAGCAGGTGACCAGACCGGTCAGGAATCAAGAAGCGCCCGGGGCGCGGACAGCTCTAGCGTGACATCCATGGACATCAGCATTCACGCGAGTTTCCTCCCGCACGACGACCCCGAGGCTTCCCTGGCCTTCTACCGCGACACCCTCGGCTTCGAGGTGCGCAAGGACGTCGGATACGGCGGCATGCGCTGGATCACCGTCGGTCCCGTCGGCCGGCCCGGCACGTCCATCGTGCTGACCCCGCCGGCCGCCGATCCCGGTGTCACCGACGACGAACGCCGCGTGATCACCGAGATGATGGCCAAGGGCACCTACGCGGGCCTGCTCCTGGCCACCGACGATCTCGACGGCACGTTCGCGAAACTGCAGGCAGCCGACAGCGCCGAGGTCGTCCAGGAACCGACCGAGCAACCGTACGGTGTGCGCGACTGCGCCTTCCGCGACCCTTCGGGCAACCTGATCCGCATTCAGGAACTGCGTTGAGCCGGACCCCGGCCGCGCTGCCGGCCGGGGGCTCCGGGAATCCCCCGGCCGACACCAGGACCACGGACCGTATACGAGAGGACGGCACCACCGGCATGACCACGAGGACGAGGACGCAGTCGCCCGCATCGCACGGCGCCGACAGGCACGAACTGATCAGTGTGCACGGCGCTCACGTGAACAACCTCAAGGACGTCAGCGTCGAGATCCCCAAGCGCCGGCTGACGGTGTTCACCGGCGTCTCCGGTTCGGGCAAGAGCTCGCTGGTGTTCGACACCATCGCGGCGGAGTCGCAGCGGCTGATCAACGAGACGTACAGCGCCTTCGTGCAGGGCTTCATGCCGACCCCGGCGCGGCCCGATGTCGACGTCCTCGAAGGGCTGACCACCGCGATCGTCGTCGACCAGCAGCGGATGGGTTCCGACCCGCGGTCCACCGTCGGCACCGTCACCGACGTCCACGCGATGCTGCGCATCCTCTTCAGCCGGCTCGGCACTCCGCACATCGGCCCGCCCGGCGCGTTCTCCTTCAACACCGCCTCGGTCCGGGCGAGCGGGGCGATCACCGTCGAGCGCGGCAGCAAGAAGACGGTGAAGGCGACCTACGAGCGCACCGGCGGGATGTGCACGCGCTGCGAGGGCCGGGGCGCCGTCTCCGACATCGACCTCAGCCAGCTCTACGACGACTCCAAGTCACTGTCCGAGGGCGCGTTCACCATCCCGGGCTGGAAGTCGGACAGCTTCTGGACCGTCCGGGTCTACGCCGAGTCGGGCTTGGTCGACCCGGACAAGCCGATCCGGGAGTTCACCGAGCAGGAGATGCGGGACTTCCTGTACCGGGAGCCGGTCAAGGTGAAGGTCGACGGCGTCAGTCTCACCTACGAGGGGCTGATCCCCAAGATCCAGAAGTCCTTCCTGTCGAAGGACAAGGAGTCGATGCAGCCGCACATCCGGGCCTTCGTGGAACGGGCTGTCACCTTCACCACCTGCCCCGAGTGCGACGGCACCCGGCTGAGCGAGGGGGCCCGGTCGTCGAAGATCAAGGGCATCAGCATCGCCGACGCCTGCGCGATGGAGATCCGGGACCTGGCCGAGTGGGTCCGCGGCCTCTCCGAGCCCTCGGTGGCGCCGCTGCTCACCTCGCTGGGCGGCACCCTCGACTCGTTCGTGGAGATCGGGCTCGGCTACCTCGCGCTGGAGCGGCCGTCGGGCACGCTGTCGGGCGGTGAGGCGCAGCGCGTCAAGATGATCCGCCATCTCGGCTCCCCACTCACCGACATCACGTACGTCTTCGACGAGCCCACCATCGGCCTGCACCCCCATGACATCCAGCGGATGAACGACCTGCTGCTGCGGCTGCGGGACAAGGGCAACACGGTGCTGGTCGTGGAGCACAAGCCGGAGACGATCGCGATCGCCGACCACGTCGTCGACCTCGGCCCCGGTGCCGGCACGGCGGGCGGCACCGTCTGCTTCGAGGGAACCGTCGAGGGGCTGCGGCGCGGCGACACCGTCACCGGCCGTCATTTCGATGACCGGGCGACGCTCAAGGAGTCGGTGCGCAAGTCCTCCGAGGCGCTGGAGATCCGCGGGGCGACGACGCACAACCTGCGCAACGTCGACGTCGACATCCCGCTCGGCGTGCTCACGGTCGTCACCGGTGTCGCCGGTTCCGGCAAGAGTTCGCTGGTGCACGGGTCGCTGGTCAAGCGGTCGGGGGCCGGTGGCGAGGGCGTGGTGTCGGTGGACCAGAGCCCGATCCGCGGCTCGCGGCGGAGCAACCCGGCGACGTACACCGGACTGCTGGACCCGATCCGCAAGGCGTTCGCCAAGGCCAACGGCGTCAAGCCGGCGCTGTTCAGCGCCAATTCCGAGGGTGCCTGCCCCACCTGCAACGGCGTCGGCGTCGTCTTCACCGATCTGGCGATGATGGCCGGGGTGGCCGGCACCTGCGAGGAGTGCGAGGGCAAGCGGTTCCAGGCGTCGGTGCTGGAGTACCGCTTCGGCGGCCGGGACATCAGCGAGGTGCTCGCGATGTCGGTGGCCGAGGCGGAGGAGTTCTTCGGCGCCGGTGAGGCGCGCACTCCGGCGGCGCACCGTGTCCTCGGCCGGCTCGCCGACGTGGGCCTCGGCTACCTCACTCTCGGCCAGCCCCTGAACACGCTGTCCGGCGGCGAGCGGCAGCGGCTCAAGCTGGCTGTGCACATGGCGGAGAAGGGCGGCGTCTACGTCCTCGACGAGCCGACCACCGGTCTGCACCTCGCCGACGTCGAGCAGCTGCTGGGTCTGCTCGACCGGCTGGTCGACTCCGGCAAGTCGGTGATCGTCGTCGAGCATCACCAGGCGGTCATGGCGCACGCCGACTGGATCATCGACCTCGGGCCGGGCGCCGGGCACGACGGCGGTCACATCGTCTTCGAGGGCACCCCCGCCGACCTGGTCGCCGCCCGCTCCACCCTCACCGCCGAGCACCTCGCGTCCTACGTCGGCGCCTGAGATCCCGCCCGGGGCGCAGGGCTCCTGTCCGGCGCCCCGGGCCGGGAAGCCGCCGTGCGCCGTCCGGTCGCCGGGGTTTCCGGGCACCCGCCGGGCCCTGACGCAGGGGCGTGAAGAACGGGGACCCGGAAGCGGGAACGCGGAAGCCGGGGTGTGTGATGCGGAGCCGTACGGCGCGACCGGCCGTCACCGGCCGCCGGTCTCCGTGAGGGAGATCAGGGCCGTGATGCGTTTGCCGGTCGGCTCGGGCTGCACGTCCACCCCGCGGGCGACGGCCAGCACGATCTCCAGGCCGTGCCGGCCCACGCGGTCCGGGTTCGCGGCCCCGGCCACGGGCAGCGCGGTGCTGCCGTCCCGGACCATCACCTCGAGGGCGTCTCCGGCGATGCGCAGGTCCAGCCGGACGGGACCGGGCGCGTACTTGCGGGCGTTGGTGACCAGCTCGCTCACCACGAGCTGGGTGACCTCCATCGCGCGGGCCGACACGGGCAGCGCGTCATCCGCCTGAGCCCGCGTCAGGAAAGCGGCGGCCAGCCGCCGGGCCTCTGCTATCCACGCGCCGTCACCGTCCAGGACATAGGACGCCCGCCGTGGTATGCCGGGCACCGGATCCCCTTCGCCGGCAGGAACTGCTTCCATCCAATCCGCCCTCACTCACCGATCACACTGCGCGCCTACCCGTGATCTCCGGCCGCATTCCCCGGCCCACGACGGCGCCCGGAGCGGGTGCCTGCCTTCCATGCCGGGAAACACGCCAGGTGCGACGAATTGTGTCAGGCGCCTCCGACAGAGCGGTGGGCGCCCGGCACCGGGGCGCCCACCGGTTCTGCCGCTTTCAGGGCGCGGGCCCCGGCGCGCAGACGGCGGCCCCTGCGGGTCAAGCCCCAGGGTTTGAGGATCGAGATCGCCGTCATGAAGACGTAGGCGGACAGGGACACGACCGGACCGAAGAGGACATCGCCCGCGTCGGGCAGGGGGCTCCCCCCGGCCACGGCGGTCACCGCCGCGTTCACTCCCGGCCGCAGCGCGAAGACCGTCGCCGTGGTCGTCGCCAGGGTCAGCCAGAACTTCGTGTACACCCACCGGTGCCTCGCCAGTCCCCACGGGGTGCCCAGGGACAGCACCAGTCCGCTGGTCAGGGTGAGCAGGGCGAGCGGAACCATGAGCCGGTCGGCGAAGAGCTTCATGGCACGGACGGACGCCTCCACGGCGGCCCCGGAATCGGTGGTGGCGGCGGTGACACCGAGCGCGAGCAGCCCGAGGGTGAGCCCGAGCCAGCTCGCGGAGGAGACGACATGGACGACGAGGAGGGCCCGGCGTGCGGGGCGGCTGAGTTTCACCTGCCCCACGGTGCCGGGCCCGGACGTCCGGGGCGTCCCACAGCGGGAGTAACCCCGGGTACTGGCCTCGGCGTACGGGGGAAGCCCCTCACCGGTCGCGCAGCCGGCCCACCTCCTCCAGCGCGCGCCTCGCCTCACCGGTCGCGCAGCCGGCCCACCTCCTCCAGCGCGCGCCTCGCCGCACCGGCCAGCCGGGGGCGGTCGCGAACGAAGCGGCGGGCGGCCCGCGCCGGTTCGCGACTCAGGCGGTACGCGGCCCCGCCCGGCCCCGGGCGTACCACGGCGCCTTCGTAGACGGGCAGTTCACGGGTCTTCAGCGAGTCCTTGTAGCGGGCCGGCCCGCTGCCCAGGTCGACCATGCGGATCCCGTCGGCCGCCGCGGCCTCCAGCATCCGCAGGTGCAGCACCAGCCCGGGTGAGTACTTGCCGTAGTCGCGGTCGTACGCCGGGAACCACCAGGAGAGGACCGTGGGCGAGCGCAGCCCGAAGTGGGCGGCCACGGGGCGGCCGGCGGCGTACAGCACGGAGAGCAGTCCACGGCATTCGGGGTCGTCGCCACTCGCGAGCCGCTCCACCAGAGCGGTGATCCACGGCTGCGCGAACCGGTCCCGGCGCCCGGTGCGCCGGTACTGCGCGGACTTCCAGCGCATCAGCGCCCGTAACGCGTCCGGGTCCCGCGCGTCGTACACGAACCGCACCTCTCCGACCTGACGGGCGAGTCTGCGTTCCTTGGCGAGGGTCTGCTTGAGGAAGCCCGGCGCGTTCGCCCGCAGAAGTCCGGTGTAGGACGCGAAGCCCTCGCCGATGTCGACGACCGGGCTGACGAGTCGCTCGGTGGCGTGCGGTACGAAGAGGTGCTGACCGGCCTCCAGGTTGTCGAACTCCCACGAGGAGAGCCCGCAGGCGGCCAGGAGCCGGCGTGGGTCGACCCGGATGCCCGGGTGCAGGACGGCCCCCTGGCTGTCCGACACCCCGAGCCCGATGGCCCGGCCCTGCCCCAGCAGCCCCTTCTCGTACGGGAAGAAGCCGACGGCGGTGCCGTCCTCGTGGAGTACGGCGACCCTGGCACCAGGCCTGTCGTGCCCGACGGCCGTGGCGAATGCCGGGTCGAGGAAAGGGTTCTCCGGCGCACCGGACTCGCCGCGCAGGTGTCTCCATGTCTTGTGCTCGCCGGGGCCGAGTTCGTCCGGCCGCAGAACGAGAAGGTTCTTTCGGGGCATGCGGGTCTCCTGTGTCGTCACGGGTGCCGGGACGCACGAGGGCCTGTCTGCTGCGGTGCCGTGCGGGGCGTGGGGCCGCCGGGCAGTGCTCGGGCCGCGTGGTGCAGGCCTCGGGCGGTACTGCCGTGGTTCAGCAGCGGAACGTCTGCAGGGCGCTGGCGTCGTGGGCCGGGAGCGCCGGCTCCGCGCCTTGTGGGATGCCTGACGGGTACGCGCGGCGGGCGGCCCGCTCCGGGGGAACCGCGTTCGCCTGGGCGTCCGTCGCCGTGTGCGGTGCCGCCCCGGCCGCTCCGGCGGTCCTCGGTGAGCGGGCGAGGCGGAGGTGCAGTGCGGAGTCCGGGATACCGGGAGAGGGCTTTCCCGCGCGCTGGGGGTCGGGGGCGTCCGGGGTGAGGGCCGGGGCGACTGCCGGGAGGGGCGCCGCGGGGACTGAGTGGTGACCCGACGCCGGGTGAACCGGGCTCGTGGGGTGTGCGGCCATGTGCCGGCCCACGAGGGGGTGGGTCGTCGCCCTGGGCGATTTCGCCATGGAGGGTGCGCACATGGGGCGTTCCGCCATGTGCCGGTCCGGCTGCGTGTGCCGTTCCGCCCCGAGAGCGGGCGAGCACAGGTGCAGGAGCAGAACCGACGTCAGCAGGAGCATCGCCGCCGCCCATCGAGGCCGCACCGGTCACCTCCCGACGTGCATCCCGGCGGGGGTGGGCGTACCGGGCCGGTACCGGGCGAGCCCCCCACAGAACGTACGCCCGGAACGCCTTCCAGTAGCGCCGAGCGCCTCCCGCGTCGTCAAGGCCTGGGCGTCGTCACTGGGCACGCATCGGAACGCGTCGACCCCGTTGCTCTGCCGCCGCACCACTGGTCACGCTCCCCCTGCCCCGGAGCAAGGGCCGTTCACCCCGCCGTCCGGCTTCGTCCCCGGCGCCAAGGTCCGGCCGACGCCGAGCGGGAGGCGGCCGGAAAGGCACGGTGGGCGGAACGGCCGACGGCGCGGCCGGCGCCCGTGCCCGCTGACCGCCCGGCGAGGCCGGGCCGGTACCCGGCACAACCGGACGAGCGAGCGAGCGAAGCAGCGGATTCCGTCATTGGCATGGACCTGATAGCCCGCGCCCGCTAGGCTCTGCCCGACTCACTTGAGAGCGCTCTCAGATTGCGTTTGTTCCACCCCCACCTCGTTGGAACGACGAAGGGCATCTTCCATGAGACGCATCGGACTCACGCATGCCTGCGTGGCCGCACTCCTCATGATCGGCAGCTGGACCGCGGCCGGCACTCCGCCCGCCTCGGCGAGCGACACCCCGGGTTCCGGCTCCCCCACCGCCTCCGCCGCATCGACACGCTCCGCGCCGGCCTCCGCCGCCCTGCTGCAGGCCATGCAGCGGGACTTCGGCCTCTCCCCCGCCGAGGCCGAGGAACGGCTCGCCGCCGAACAGCGGGCCACCGCGCTCGAGCCCAAGGCCCGCAAGACCGCCGGACCGGCGTACGGCGGCGCCTGGTTCGACGAGAAGAGCGAGAAGCTGACCGTCGCCGTCACCCCGGACGCCGACGCCGCCACCGTCCGCAGCCTCCGGTCCTCCGGCGCGGCCGTCCGTACCGTCGAGCACAGCGCTCGCCGGCTCGACGCGACCGTGTCACGCCTGGACCGCCTCGACGCGCCGTCGGGCGTGAGCAGTTGGTCCGTGGACCCGGCCGCCAACACGGTGGTCGTGAACGTCGTCAAGGGCGAGCCGGCCGACAACGATGTCCGGCGGTTCCTCTCCGAGGCCCGCGAGGCAGGACCGGTCACCGTGCGGACCGTGCGGGCGGCCGCCGAGACCTTCGCCGCCGGAACGGTGGGTGGCGACCCCTACTACACGGGCAACGTCCGTTGCTCCATCGGCTTCTCGGTCCACGGCGGCTTCGTGACCGCCGGTCACTGCGGCGGCGTGGGCGGCCAGGTGCGGGGCTGGGACGGCTCCTACATCGGCAACTTCCAGGGCTCCTCGTTCCCGGGCAACGACTACGCGTGGGTCAACGTGGGCAGCGGCTGGTGGACGGTTCCGGTCGTACTCGGCTGGGGAACGGTCTCCGACCAGTTGGTGCGCGGCTCCAACGAGGCCCCGGTCGGCGCCTCGATCTGCCGGTCGGGTTCCACGACCCGCTGGCACTGCGGCAGGCTCCTGGCCAAGAACGAGACCGTCAACTACAGCCAGGGCGCGGTGCATCAGATGACGAAGACGAGCGTCTGCGCCGAAGGCGGCGACTCGGGCGGTTCGTTCATCAGCGGTGACCAGGCGCAGGGCGTCACCTCCGGCGGCTGGGGCAACTGCTCCTCCGGGGGCGAGACCTGGTTCCAGCCGATCAACGAGATCCTGGGCCGCTACGGGCTGACCCTGCACACGGCATGACCGGCCCTCAACGCACGTAGCGCCAACGACACAAGCCCCGCCCCCGAACAGCCGTTCGGGGGCGGGGCTTGCGATGGAGCGCTGGGCAGGCCTTGCACCTGCATCTCCCCGCAGGAAGCGGGGCGTCTTTCCTTGGACCACCAACGCACGGGCTGACTCCGGGAGTTCCGGCGCCTTGACCTGGGTCAACCATAGCCGCATTCGCCTCGGTAGTCACATCGGACGGGTGAGCGGCGTGCGAGGTGGTCCGGTGTACGCGGCGGGGCCTCCGGTCAGTCCCTGATCAGCACGGCTTGGGGTACCGGTCCCGGCGCCTCTGTCTGCTCCGTCCGTTGCGGCGTGCCGGAACGGGCACCGGCGAAGTTGTCCTCGACCTCCGCCCTCTCCGCCGCGTTCGGGTAACGGTTGGTGCACGCGGTCCCCGCGCTGGAGCCGGACATCAGACTGGAGCAGGGGCCCGGCTTGCGGTCCGGCAGGCCCAGGATGTGACCGAGTTCGTGGGCCGAGATGCGGACCGTGTCGTACCCCTGGTTCACGGCCTGGCGCCCGATGTAGACGGTGCCGTTGCCCAGGCTGGTGGGCAGGGCGCGCGGCCAGCCGTTGTCCGCCAGGACCCGGATGTCGGCGCGCTGCCCGGACGAGGCCGGGCGGAGTTCCACGGCGTCGACGCTCTCGTTCCAGATCGCCGCACCCCGGTCGACGGCGGACCTGAACTCCGCGGAGCCGCTCGCGTCGTAGGTGAGCAGGCGGGCGGCCGAAGTCTGCTCGGGGGCGCCGGACGGGGCGGCCACGGCCTGGCCGCCCCACAGCAGGGGAGAGGAAAGCGCCAGAACCGCGGCCAGGCTTCCGGTCAGCGTACGGATGCGCATGATCGACCTCCTCGTGGGGGCAGGCTAGTCGTGCTCATGACACTCACCGCCTGCCTGCCCATCCGGCGGGGGCGGCAATCCGTCAATCGACCCGCGCCGGTCCCGTACGCCGGTCCGCTGCCCCCACCGAGCCCCCCGCCTGGTCGCACGGTTCAGAAGCGGCATCGCTGAATTCCATGAAAGGCATCGGTTGGACTTCCGGATCGCACGGGGGCACTGTGGGCAGGGTTCCAGAGTCCCTCGGACACCCCTGAACCGCACCCGGAGACCACTCGATGAACCACGTGATCAATCCCGAGCGCTACGACGGCACCATGCGCTACCGGCGCACCGGGCGTTCGGGGCTCGACCTCCCCCTGCTGTCCCTGGGCTACTGGCACAACTTCGGTGACGACCGGGCCTTCGGGACCCAGCGCGAGATCGCGCTGCGCGCCTTCGACCTCGGCATCACCCACCACGACCTCGCGAACAACTACGGACCGCCCTACGGCGCCGCGGAGGTCAACTTCGGCCGGCTGATGAAGCAGGACCTCGCCCCGTACCGGGACGAACTGGTGATCTCCACCAAGGCCGGCTGGGACATGTGGCCGGGTCCCTACGGTCAGGGCGGCGGATCGCGCAAGTACATGCTCGCCTCGCTGGACCAGTCGCTGAAGCGGATGGGCCTGGACTACGTTGACATCTTCTACTCCCACCGGCTCGACGCCACCACTCCCCTCGAGGAGACCATGGGCGCGCTCGACACCGCGGTCCGCCAGGGCAAGGCGCTCTACGTCGGCATCTCCTCCTACGACGCCGAGCGCACCCGTGAGGCGGTCGCCATCCTCCGGGACCTCGGGACTCCGCTGCTGATCCACCAGCCCTCGTACAGCATGCTGAACCGCTGGATCGAGACCGAGGGTCTGCTGGACGTGGCCCAGGAGGAGGGCTTCGGGATCATCGGGTTCACGGCGCTGGCGCAGGGGCTGCTGACCGGGCGCTACCTGGACGGTGTGCCGCAGGGGTCGCGGGCGACGCAGGACAAGTCGTTCGACACCGCGTGGCTGACGGACGACATGCTGCACCGGCTGCGCGCCCTCAACGACATCGCGGCCCGCCGTGGGCAGACGCTGGCGCAGATGGCGCTGGCCTGGGCCCTGCGGGACCGTCGGGTCACCTCGCTGGTCATCGGCGCGTCCCGCACCGAGCAACTGGAGCAGAACGTCGCCGCGCTGGACAACCTCGGCTTCAGCGGCGAGGAGCTGACCGAGATCGACAAGTACGCCACCGACGGCGGCGTCGACCTGTGGCGCGAGGCCCGCCTCGGCAACCTGGGCTGAGCAGAGCTGAGCAGAGCTGAGCAGAGGGGTGTGCACCGCGGCGGAAGGGGAACTGCGACGGGGTGGGCCGCGTTCCGCGGCCCCGGTGGCCCCAGCCCTCGGGACGGCCCGATGCAGACGTTCCTGCCCTACCCCGGCTTCCACGAGTCGGCGTCGGTACTCGACCGGCGCCGGCTCGGCAAGCAGCGGGTGGAGGCGCTCCAGGTCCTGCGCGGCCTCATCGTGCCCGGCTACGGGTGGCGCCGGCACCCGGCGGTTCGCATGTGGACCGGCTACGAGGAGGCGCTGGTGCGCTACGGCCTCGAGATCTGCCGGGTCTGGCGCGACCGGGGGCACCAGGACGGCTGCGCCGCCACGCTCGTCGCCGATCTGGCCACCGTCCGGCCTGGCGCACCGGTGCGCGGTCAGCGGGAACTGACCGAGGCGGGTGAACTGCCGCCCTGGCTCGGCGACGACACCCTGCACCGCAGCCACCGTTCGGCCCTGATGCGCAAGGACCCGGTCTTCTACGCGGAGTACTTCCCCGGGGAGCCGGACGACCTGCCGTACGTCTGGCCGGCCTCGGACCGTTCCCCCCGGTTCCTCCCCGGCTGAGGCCGCCGTTCCGCCACCCTCGCACCGCCCGTGACCTGCCCGGCTCCGCCCCGGGCGCACGGACATGCCCCGGCGGTCCCCTCCGCGGGGTCCGCCGGGGCGGGCCGGACGGTGCGGTGCGCCTACCGCCCGGACAGGTACTCCTCGACACCCGGAGCCGTGTGCGCGTCCTCGGCGTTCACGATGCTGCCGACCGCCTTCGCGTCGGGCTTCAGCACATACGTCTCGACGCTCGCCGGACGGTCGGCGTCGGAGAAGTTCTGCGCGGTGCCCAGGCCGGTGTCGGCGTTCTTCTGTGCGCGGTGCGCCTCGAGGACGTCCTCGCGGCTGAGACCGCCCGCCTCGCAGGCCGCCTTCAGGTCGGCGCCCATGAGCTGCGCCGCGTTGTAGCCGGACAGCACCCCGGAGTCGACGGGCGAGTCCGGGAACTTCTTCTTGTACGACGCCACCATGCGCTGGACGCCCGGCAGTTCGGAGCTGACCGCGGGCGCGGCGCTCACGACGTGCAGCATGGCCGCCAGGGCCGGCGCGGCGGGGGTCTCCATGAGCTGCGGTGCGTAACCCGGCGCGCTGCTGACCACGGGCACGCGCAGGCCGCGGGAGGCGGCGACGCCGACGAGGGAGGCGGTCTGGGCGGGGCCCGCGCTGATCAGGACTGCTTTGACGCCCTCCTTGCTCAGGGCGGACACCTGTGCGGACAGGTCGGTGTCCGTGGCCTGGATCTTCTGCCCGACCACCTTCAGGCCGGCCTGCTCGGCCGCCCACGTGGAGCCTTCCAGGGCGTTGCTGCCGTAGTCGCCCTCGAAGTAGACGTGGCCGATCGTGTCGCCCTTCTTCAGTCCCTTGGTGCGGGTGAGGAAGTCGACCGCGGCGATCATGTCGATGTCGTAGGTGGTGCCGAGAACCTGGATGGCCTCCTTGCCGAGCAGGGAGGCCGCCCAGGCCTGCGGGAAGGTGAGCATCTTGTCCCGCTCGATGTCGTCGAGCAGGGCGGCGACGACGGGCGAGCCGATGACCTGGGGCATGGCGACGACGTCCGGGGCGAGGTCGGCGTAGGCGGTGACGGCCTTCTGCACGTCGTACCCGTGGTCCTTGACGACGATCTCGATCCGGCGCTCGCAGATGCCGCCGTCGGCGTTGACCTCGTCGGCCCACATCTGCTGGGCCTGCACGATGCTCTTGCCGAGCGTGGCGTAGGGGCCGGTCAGGTCGGTGAGGGCGCCCAGCCTGATGCTTTCGGCGCCGATGCCGGGGCCGGTGCGGACGCCGTCGGCTGCGCCGGCGCTCTTGTCGCCTCCGCCGTCGCCGTCGGCCGCCTTGGAACTGCATCCGGTGGCCGCGAGCAGCAGGACGAGGGCTCCGGCGAGGGCGGCGCCGGTGGTACGGCGCCGGTGATGCGTGGTGTTCACGGGGTGTGCTCCTTGGATCGTGCGGTTGCGGCCGGTTGCGGTGGTGAGAGGGCCGGGTCCGTGGCGGAGGGCCGGGGGCGCCGGCGCCGTATGCGGTCGCGGGCCCGGCGGGCCAGTCCGTGCAGGCCGTCGGGCGCGTACAGCAGGACGAGGACGATCGCGGCGCCGTAGAGATAGCGGGCGGCCTCGGTGGGGCCGACGGAGCCGTCGGCCGAGCCGGGGGCGGCCACCAGCGGGAGCTGGTCGGCGTAGCGGGTCATGAGCAGCGGGAGCGCGGTGACGAAGACGGCGCCCGCGGTGGCTCCGGCGACGGAGCCGAGCCCGCCGATGACGATCATGGCGAGGTAGTCGACGGAGAGGACGAGGGAGAAGTAGTCCGGGACGACCCGGCGGAAGGAGAGGGCGAGGAGCACGCCCGCGAGCCCGGCGTACATGGACGACACCACGAAGGCCGCCGAGCGGTGGCGGGCGACGTCGACGCCCATCACGGCGGCCGCGGTCTCGCTGTCGCGCAGGGCGGCCAGGGCGCGGCCGGGGCGTCCGCGCAGCAGGCCGCGGGCGGTGAACCAGGTGAACGCGAACAGGGCCAGGCCCAGGAACCACAGCCGCTCCTCCGCACCGAACGGCACGCCGAGCACGGTCAGTTCGGGGTCGCCGGCCCCGAAGGTGAAGCCGCCGAGGGTGAGCGGTGGCACGGAGCGGCCGTTGAATCCGCCGGTGACGGAGTCGGCGGTCAGCAGCACATGGTGGCCGAGGAAGACCAGGGCGAGGGTGGCGATGCCCAGGTAGATGCCGCGCACCCGGGCGGCGACGGGACTGAACAGTCCGCCCGCCGCGCCGGCCAGCAGTACGGCGAGAAGGGCAGCGAGGGCGGGCGGCAGCCCCGGTCCGGGCTCACCCGCCAGCCAGGTGTAGCCGTAGGCGCCGGTGGCGAGGAAGAAGGCGTGGCCGAGGGAGAGTTGTCCGGCGGTGCCGGTCAGCAGGGCGAGGCCGACGGCGCCGATGGCGGCCGCCATGGAGAACAGGCCGATGCGCAGCCAGAAGGCGTCCAGGTAGAACGGCGGGAGGCACAGGACGACGGCGAGGCACACGATCCGTGCTCCTCGGCCGGTCAGGGCTCCGGGGATGCGGTCAGACACGGGCCGCTCCCTTCGCGCCGAACAGCCCCGTGGGCCGTACCAGGAGCACCAGCAGCATCACGGCGTACGGGGCGACGTCGCCGAAGCCCTCACCGAGGACGTGCAGCTCGGACTGGTAACCGACGACCAGCGCCTCGGTCAGGCCGATGAGCAGGCTGCCCGCGAGGGCCCCGGCCGGGGAGGCGAGCCCGCCGAGGATCGCCGCGGGGAACGCGTTGAGTGCGATCAGGCCGGTGCTGCGCTCCAGGCCCGGTGCCGGGAAGGCGGCGAGGAACACGGCGGCGAGGGCGGCGAGCGCGCCCGCCAGGCACCAGGCGCCGGCGCGTACCCGGCTGAGCCGTATGCCCATCAGGGAGGCGGCCTCGAGATCCTCCGCCGCCGCCCGCAGGGAAAGTCCCCAGGAGGTGAACCGGAAGAGCGCGAACACGCCGCCGATGACCACGGAGGACACCACGATGGCCGCGAGCCGGCTGTCGGCGACGGTCACCGGGCCGAGGTCGGTCACGGCGTCGCCCCACGGGTCGCCGAGGGACAGCAGGTCGCCGCCGATGCGCCGGGACAGGTCGGTCAGCAGGACGATGTCGATGCCGATGGTGACGATGGTCTGCACGTGGGCGGAGTGCGCGTCCTGTCCTCCGCGTTGCAGCAGGAACCGGTCGAGGGCGCCCGCGAGGGCGGCGGTGGTCAGGACCGCCAGCGCCAGCGCGCCGGCGAAGCCGAGATCGTCGTGGAGGACGGCGGTCAGGTAGCCGCCGAACAGGAGCAGGGAGCCGTGGGCGAAGTTGAGGACGCCGGACGCCTTGAAGATGACGACGAAGCCGAGGGCGACCAGTGCGTAGACCGCGCCGAGGGCGATGCCGCCGAGGACGTTGTCCAGGAATACGGTCATGCCGCGTCCTCCCCCTGAGTGTCGGTGCCGAGGTAGGCGCGCAGCACCTCGGGGTCGCGGCGGACCTCGTCGGGGGTGCCGTGGGCGATGGACCGGCCGAAGTCGAGCACGGTGACGTCGTCGGCGAGGCGCATGACCAGGCCCATGTCGTGCTCCACGAGGACGATGGACAGGCCGAGTTCGGTCCGCAGTTCGCCCACGACCACGGCCGTGCGGGCGCGTTCGGCGGCGTTCATGCCGGCCACCGGTTCGTCGAGCAGCAGCACACGTGGCTCCAGGCAGAGGGCGCGGGCGAGTTCCACGCGTTTGCGGTCGCCGTACGACAGGAGGGCGACAGGGCTGTCGAAGTGGGCGCCGAGGCCGGTCAGTTCGGCGATCTCGCGGGCTCGTGCGAGATGCCTGCGCTGTTCGCGGACGGCGCCCGGCAGGCGCAGCGCGGTGGCGGCGAAGCCGGCGCGGGTCAGGGCGTGGCGGCCGAGCATCAGGTTGTCGGCGACCGTTCCGTGGGTGGTGACGATGTTCTGGAAGGTGCGGGCCACGCCGAGCGCGGCGATGCGGTGCGGGGCGAGCCGGGTCAGTTCGGTGTCGCCGAGGGTCACCGTGCCCGCGGCCGGGCGGCACAGGCCGGACAGCACGTTGAAGCAGGTCGACTTGCCGGCGCCGTTGGGTCCGATGATCGCGTGCACCGTCCCGGGTTCGACGGTGAGGGAGACGGCGTCGAGGGCGGTGAGTCCGGCGAAGCGCACGGTGACGTCCCGTACGTCGAGCACGGGCGGCGCGGTGGTGGTGCGGTCGTTCACGCCGCCCCCTGGTCCTCGGCCGCCTCGCCCAGGTAGAGGCGGCGTACGGCGTCGGTGCGGGCGAGTTCGTCGGCGGGGCCGGACAGACGGGTCTCGCCGACCTCGAGGACGTGGGCGTGATCGGCGAGGGAGAGTGCCATGCCCGCGTTCTGCTCGACCAGGAGCACGGCGGTTCCCTGGGTGTTGATCTCGCGGATCACCTCGGCGATCCGGTGCACCATCCGGGGCGCGAGGCCGAGGGACGGCTCGTCGAGGAGCAGCAGCCGGGGGGCGGCCATCAGGGCGCGGCCGATGGCGAGCATCTGCTGCTCGCCCCCGGAGAGCAGGCCCGCGGCCTGGTGGGTGCGTTCGGCGAGCCGGGGGAAGAGCGTGAACACGCGCTCCCGTGCCTCGTGGACCTGGGCCCGGCCGCGACGGCTGAGTCCGAGTCCGCCGCTGCGCAGGTTCTCGTCGACCGTGAGTCCGGCGAACACCCGCCGCCCCTCCGGGACCTGGACGACTCCGGCGCGTACCGCCGTCACGGGGTCCTTGCCGTCGAGCACGGTGTCTCCGTAGCGGATGCGGCCTGCCGTGATGGCGCCGCGGTGCAGGCGCAGTGTGCCGGACACGGCCCGCAGCAGGGTCGTCTTGCCCGCGCCGTTGGCGCCGAGCAGGGTGACGACGCCGCCGTGCGGCACGGTGAGGGACACGGAGCGGAGGGCGGACAGGGCGCGCCCGTACGTCACGTCGATGTTCTCGACGTGCAGCGCGGGCGGGTCGTCCGGTGGTGCTTCGGGCATCACGGCTCCTCGGGGCCGTTACCGCACGGCGGCGACGGCTTCGACGGGAAGGGGAGCTCACGACAGCACGGGCGCGGGCGCGCCGAACAGACTTCCGGCCCCGCTCGCTGCGATGTCCCAACGGGGGCGGGCGGGGGTTGTGCGGGTGCCCAGGAGAACCCCCGGAGGGGCGTGCGACCGGATCCCGCGAGCAGCCGGTTCGGGCACGGCGGCCGGCCGCGCGCTCCTGGTGTTCGCCGCACGCCGCGGTCGAGACCTGCTGCCGGGGGGTGTGGTGGCCCGTCACGGTGCCGTCGCCGGGGCCGCGGCCGGAACACCGCGGCGGATCCGCACTCTCAAGGCACGCCCGACGCATCCGGCGCGCCGGGGCGGCGAGGGTCCGATTCCGGGTCCGGGGCCGGGTCCGATTCCGGGGCCGGGGCCGGGAGAGGGCCTTCGGGCACCGGGGGCCGGGGGCCGGGGGTCAGCCGCGTGTGCGGAGGTACGCGTCCAGTTCGGCGGCCCCGGTCAGCATCGCGCGCCCGCGGGCGGACAGCCGGGCGTGCCAGTCGTGGAGTGCGGCTTCCAGGGGCTCGAGGCCGCCTGCCGACCGTACCTGGGCGATGAGCGGGGCGATCTGCTCCAGCAGGTGGCCGCCGCGCCGGAGTTGGTGGGCCAGCCGGGCGTCGCGCTCGTCGGCCTCGTCGTAGACGCGGTAGCCGGTCAGCGGGTCGCGGCGCGGGCTCACCAGACCGGCGCGCTCCCACTTGCGCAGCGTCGCGGGACGGATTCCGAGCTCGCGTGCCAGCGGCCCGATGAACGTGCCGCCGGGCCCGGACGAGGGGCGGGGCTCCGTGCCGGGCGCCAGGTCGTCGAGGGCGTTCTCCACGGCCCGGAGTGTGCGCCGGTCGTCGAGCAGTCGGGCGTGGCTCTCGTCGACGATCCGCAACGCCTCGTCGACCGCGGCCCGGTTCACGGCCCGCATGATCGCCGTCGCCGTCGCATGGCCGTGGCCGGGCACCAGGGCGAGGAACGCGTCCAGGGCACGTGCGTGCAGCGGGGTGTAGGTGCGGTGGCCGTGGGGGGTGCGGTCGGCGGGCGGGAGGATGCCGGCCTGTTCGTAGTTCCTGACGGCCTGGGTGGACAGACCGTGGCGGCGTGCCAGGTCGATCGGCCGTAGCCGTTCATCGCTTTGAGGGTTTCGCCCCATGGAGCGGACCGTATCGCGGGAAAGTCTCCACCGAAAGTTCAACGATAGCGTTGAGGGTATGGCTACTCAGTTGAAGGACGCCGTGCGAGCCGTCGACGCCACGGCCGCCATGGACCTGCTCCCCGGCCGGCCACGACTGCTCGCCCTCGGGGAGCCCACCCACGGCGAGGACACTCTGCTGGACCTGCGCAACGAGTTGTTCCGGCAGCTCGTCGAAGAGGAGGGCTACCGGACGATCGCGGTCGAGAGCGACTGCCTGATGGGCCTGGTCGTGGACGACTACGTCGCCTCGGGCAGGGGCACCCTCGACGAGGTGATGGAGCGCGGATTCAGCCACGGGTGGGGCGCCTTCGCGGGCAACCGCGAACTCGTGCGCTGGATGCGGGAGTACAACACGGGCCGGCCCGCCTCCGAGCGGCTCCGCTTCGCCGGTGTCGACGGCCCGCTGGAGATCACCGGCGCCGCGAGCCCCCGGCAGGCCCTGACCGCACTCCACGCCTGCCTTGCGGCCGCTGTGGACACGGACCTGCTCCCCTGCACCGCGGAGACGCTCGACCGCCTCATCGGAGCGGACGGCCGTTGGACCGAACCCGCCGCGATGAGGGACCCCTCCCGGTCCGTGGGGCGCTCGGCCGAGGCCGGGGAGCTGCGGCTGCTCGCCGACGACCTGGTGGCGCTGCTCGACGCGCGGGGCCCTCAGCTGCTCGGGACGGCCTCGCGGGACGCCTGGGAGCGGGCCCGCCTGTACGGGCGTACCGCCACCGGCCTGCTGCGGTACCACCACGCGATGGCCGACCCGTCCCCGGTCCGGATGGCGCTGCTGATGGGTCTGCGGGACCTGATCATGGCCGACAACCTTCTCGCCGTCGCCGAGCGGGGCCCGGCGCTTGTCCATGCCCACAACGTCCATCTCCAGCGGAACCGGAGCGAGATGCGGGTGGGCGGCCTGCCGGTGGAGTGGTGGAGCGCGGGCGCGCTGGTCGACGCCCGCCTGGGCGCGGAGTACGCGTTCCTCGCCACGGCGATCGGCACGCTCCGGCACCGGGACGTGGGCACTCCGCCCGCGGACACCGTCGAGGGACTGCTGTACGCGCTCCCGCAGGACCGCTGTCTGGCCGGCGGTCCCCGGCTGGCCGGGCTGCTCGGCTCCGGCCCGCCCGCTCCCCGGGTGTCCCCCTGGTTCGGGTACATCCCCTTCGACCCGGCCCAGGTGGAGAAGGCCGACGGGATCGTGTTCGTCAAGGACGTCCCGGAGCGCTGACCGTACAGCCCTTGGCGCTCGGGTCAGCGCGGAAGGAGCCTGCGGGCGGTCAGGGCGAGGGTGACCTCGACGAGGTCGAAGGGGCGGGAGAGGGAACGTCCGGTCAACTGCTCGTAGCGGCGCAGTCGGTTGAGGACGGTGTTGCGGTGGCAGTACAGGCGTCTGCTCGCCCGCTGGGCGGATCCGTCGCAGGCCAGCCAGGTGGCCAGGGTGTCCAGCAGGACCTCCGCGTCGGCGGGCTCCAGCCGTGCCAGCGGGCCGAACAGCCGGTCGGCCAGGGCCGCGCCGAGGTCGGGGGACGACACCACCAGGGCCGCCGGCAGGTGTTCCGTCAGGCGGACCGTGCCACCGGTCTCCGGGCACAGGCTCAGCGCGGTGTCCGCCAGCCTGCGTGCCTCCCCCACCGCGGCGAGGCCTTCGACGGCGCTGCTGACACCCACCCGTACGCCCGGCGGCTGTTCATCCGCCACCACCGGCTCCGTGTCGTCGGAGACCCGGACGATGCCGTGGTCGGTGTCCACGCCCGTGTGCCAGTGCACGCGCACACCCGGAGCGAGCACCGCCTGTGCACCGGGACAGGCGGCGAATCCGCCGGCGACCGCGACGACCACGTACCGGCCGTGCTCCGGCAGGTCCAGCGCCAGCGCGGCCTCGGGCAGGTCGGCGATCCTGCTGGTCCCGTCGAGCAGCGCCGCGGCCAGCAGCCGCACCCTGTTCTCCCGCCGCCAGGCCAGTTGCCGCTCGGTCTGCCGGTAGGAGTCCGCCACGACGGTGCAGTGCTCGTCGACGAAGTTCCACACGTCGGACGCCACGTGCACCAGCAGCCGCACGTCCTCGGGAGCCGCCCGGGAGGTCTCCTCCACCAGGCTCTGCCACACCAGGGAGCCGCCCAGCCTGAAGGCGTGCAGCAGCGCGTCCAGCGGGAGCCCCTGCTCGGCGCGGGTGACGCCGATCTTCCAGGAACAGCGGCGTGCCGCGTCCCTGACACCGCGCGGATCCAGCAGCGAGGCGATGCTGTGCCGCAGTGAGCGGTGGACCTCCTGCCAGATCTCGGTGGCGTCGTTCTCGATCGCCGACCGGTAGGCGGGCTCCTGGTCCTGGAGCAGGGCGACCAGTTGGTCGGAGAGCCTGGGCAGGTCGTCCAGCAGTATCCGGGCGGCCCGGTGCAGTACGCTCAGCGCGTCGGCGTCGATCAACGACCGCACACGCGGTGCCCGCGCCCGTGGTGCGGGCACGGGCCCCGGGCGCGGCAGGCTCCGTGGCCGTACGGCGTGTGGCATCGCGCATCTCCCCCAGGCTCGGCTTCCCGGCGGCACCCGCGTGACGGTCCCGGTACCGGCTTCGGGCCGGTCGCGAGGTCCGTGGGCGGGCCGCCACCCGACTCGTCCTGCCCCGAAGGATGGCATACCGTCCGGTCGGTCCCTAGAGCTGTGCACCGGTCTTTTCCTCCCGTTCGACCAGTCGGACCAGTTCGACCCGGGAGCGGACGCCGAGCGTCGCGAAAACGTTCCGCAGGTGGTAGTCGACGGTACGGGTGCTGACGGACAGGCTCAGGGCCACCTCCCGGTTGGTGGCCCCCTCGGCGACACACCGCGCGATACGCAGTTGCTGCGGGGTCAGCAGGGACAGGTCCCGCGCTCCGTGCCGGCGAGCCGCGCCGGCCTCCGGCCCGCTCGGCGCCGCCCCGCCTGCGCGGAGTTCCGCGGCCGCCTGGCGCGCCCAGAGCTGCGCGCCGCAGCGTTCGAAGTCGACCAGCGCCTCCCCGAGCCGTGCGCGGGCCTCGCGCAGTCTGCGCCGGCGGCGCAGCCACTTTCCGTGCAGCAGTTCGGTACGGGCCCGTTCGAAGTCTCCGGACGTCTCGTCGTGCCGGTCCAGGGCACGCAGGTACAGCTCGTCGGCTGCCTCCGGTGCGGCCAGCAGAGCGCGGCAGCGCAGGAGTTGGGCGGGAGCCTGCGGGTCGGCGCCGCAGCCGGCCCACAGCGCGAAGTCCTCGACCACCGCACGGGCGTCCTCGGGCCGGCCGGCCCGTGCGGCGGCCTCCACGAAGCAGGGGACGGCGAGCATCCACACCGCGAAGTGCCCGCGCCGCGCGCCGGGACGGACCAGCGGGCCGAGCCGGTCGGCGGCCTCCTCGGGACGGCCCTCGCCCAGGTCGGCGCGGGCCGCCGCCCACTGGGCGAGCAGCGCCGCCTGGGCCAGGCCGTGCCGCCGGGCCGTGGTGAGCGCCGCGGTCGCGTGCTCGGTGACGCGCGCCCGGGCGCCCTCGATCGATGCCGCCAGCGCCAGTACCGCGTGATGGTGTGCGGCCGTGTTCCGCTGCCCGGCCCGGCGCGCGGCGCGCAGCCCCTCCTCGGCATGAGTCCGGGCCAACTGGTGCCTTCCGGCGCGCAGTTCGGCGTAGGCCAAGTACTCCAGGGCTCTCGGTTCGAGGGCGGCGGTGCCCAGGGTGCGTGCCGATGCCAGGGCCCGCGCCCCGGCCCGGCGGGCGGCGCCGACGTCGCCGAGCATGAGGGCGGCCGCGGCCGAACGCAGCAGCCGTTCGGGCTCGGTGGCGGGACGGCCCCAATCCACCACCCGGTTCAGCGGGGCGGCGGCGAGGTCGAACCGCCCCAGCAGCACGGCGCGCATGCCGTCCCGGTGGTCGCGGAGCAGGGCGGACGGGGTAACGGAGGGCTGCGCCGGGGTGGCCCCCCGGTGGACCGAGGGACCCTCGGGCGACTCCCGTTCCCCCGCCTCCTGCGGACCCGCCGGGTTCGCACCCGCGGCGCGGAGGTCGAACTCCCCCGCGACGGCGGCCTGGACGGAGGCACCATGAGTGTCGTGGGCGTCATGGGCGTCATGGGTGAGAGCGCGGAGGCAGCCCTGCCGGTCGCCGGCGGCCCAGGCCGCGTCCGCCGCACCGAGGACCGCCGTGTCGGCCTGGGCCGGTCCCGGTCCCGCCAGGAGGCCGGCGGCCAGCAGAAAGGACTCCCGGGCGTCGTCCACCGGACCGTCGGCCAGGAGCACTCTGCCCCGCAGGAGTTCGGCGCGGCCGCGTACCGGCGCCGGCACCGGCCGACTCCCTGCGGCGTCGAGCAGCCGCAGGGCCTCGGGCGGCTGCCCGGCGAGGAGGGCCTGTTCCGCGGCGGCCGTGTAACGCCGCGCCCGCAGCACGTCGTCCGGCGTCAGCTCGGCGGCACGCACCCGGGCCGTGCGGCGCAGGGCGGGCGGTGTGCCGGAGGCCGAGTCGGCGGCCGCGGCCTCCAGTTCGGCGGCCAGCACCGCGTCGGGTCCGGGAGCGGTCCACGAGTGGTGCAGCAGTGCGGGCACGCCGTGCGGTGCGGGGTGTGCCGCGGCCAGCGAGCGGTGCGCGGCACGGCGGCGTTCGGACGGGGCACCGGCGTACACCGCCCTGCCGACCAGCGGGCTGCGGAACCGGAGCCGGCCCCCGGGGACCGCGAGCAGCTCGGACGCCTGCGGTAGCTCGGACGGTTCGGGAGGTACGTCCTCGTCCCGACCGCCGAGGCCGTTCGTCGCCCGCCCTACGAGTGCGGCCTCGGCGTCCTGCTCCCCCGTGGCACGCATCGCCGCCGCGACGACGAGCAACAGGTCGGCCCGGTCCGGCCGTTGCCCGCTCAGACATCCGCCCGCGACGGCGGTCAGCGTCCCGGCGTCGGCCAGGGGGCGGGGCAGCGCGTGGTCGCCGTGAAGCTGGGCGGGCGAGAGCCGGTGGGCCAGGGCCAGCAGCAGCGCGGGGTTGCCCTGCGCCTCGGTCACCAGCTCCTCGCGGACGCCCGGGTCGACGGCACCGTCCGTCAGATCGTGCAGCAGTCCCGCCGCGTCCCCGGGCGTGAGCGGGGTGAGTTCCAGCACCGGCAGTGTCGCCCATTCCCTTTCCACGGGCCGGTGTCCGGGCACGGTGACGAGCAGGCCCACCCGGTGAACGCCGTCCGCCGTGTGCACCCGTGCGGCCACCCGGCCCAGCGCGGCGCGCGAGGCGGTGTCCCACAGGTGCACGTCGTCCACGCACACCAGCAGGGGTGAACGCGCGGACGCCGCCCGCAGGATGTCCAGGAGCACCTCCCCCGCCGTGCCGTCGCCGGGGACGCGCCCGGCGTGGCGGGCGGCGCGCCACAGGGTGCGCAGACCGCTGTGGGGCTGCGGGGAACAGGCCGGTTCGGCACGGACGTGCCACACCGGTCCGGCGCGGAAGGTGCGTGCCGCGAACTCCAGGAAGGCCGTACGGCCGCCACCGGGTTCGCCGGTCACGACATGGGCGCCGCCGTCGGTGCGCAGTCCGTCCAGCAGCGTGGCAAATGTCTGCCGTCGGGGTCCCGCGCGGTACCGGAGCGGAGCGGATCCACGGGTCGTCTGTCCGGTCATTTCCGCGACGTTACTTACGCGTAAGAAGCGGTGGAAGGTGTCCGTCCGGGTGCCGGAGGCAGCCCGTCCGCCGTTCCACCAGGGGCTTTTCACAATGTGTGCGGCGGGCGGCGTGTGTCGCCGCCCAAGCGGACGATCCTTCGGTGGTGCACGCGCACAACGCCGGTGGCGGCCCGCATCGTGCACGGGCCGCCACCGGAGCCTGCCGGTGTCCGACGGGATGTCAGGAAGTGTGTGGGCAGTTGCCCCGCGACTCCGCGATCGTGAGGCTCCGCTGCGGCAGCGGGCACAGGAACTGCTCGTAGCGGGTGTCGTTGTCGATGAACCGCTTCAGCCAGGAAATGCTGTACTTCGCGATCGTCGTGTTGCTGGAGTTGGGCGTGAAGTGGGTGGCGTTGTTCAGTTCCAGGTAGGCCCGGTCGAGGGAGGACGGCAGACCGGTGTAGAGGGGCTCGGCGTGGGTGGAGACCGGGGCGACCGTGTCGCCGTCGGCCCCGAAGATCAGGGTGGGGGTCCTGACCTCGGGCCACGTCTTGTCGAGGTTCCAGGGGGTCAGCGGGATCGCCGCTTGGAGCGAGGGACGGTCCTTCGCCGCTTCGAGGCTGCCGCCGCCGCCCATCGAGTGACCCATGACGCCGAGGCGGCTGCTGTCGATACGGCTGCGGACCGCGCTGCGTCCGGTGAGGTAGTCCAGCGCGGCGAGCAGCTGGTCGCCGCGGGAGTCGGGCTGGTCGAGGGTGGTGTTGGTGTCGATGGTGAACACGACGAAGCCCTGGGAGGCCAGGCGCGGGCCCAGCCAGGCGATGGAGGACTCGTAGGCGGTGAAGCCGGGTGAGATGGCGATCGCGCCGAACGTGCCGTCGGCGGTGCTGCTCGGGTAGTAGATGGTGCCCCCGCCGAAGCCGGTGACGGAGAGCGAGGAGACCGAGGTCTCGGAGACGGAGTACGGGCCGCGCAGCGCCTCGATGCTGGACTGGGACGGCGCCGGACCGCGCTCGTAGGGGTTGGCCGCGGCGTGGGCGCCGGGACCCGTGAGGGTGCTCAGGCCGACGACGGCGGCGACGGCCGCGGCCAGTCCGGCGAACCGTCCGGTCCGGCCGCGCCGGGTGCGGGAGGGGCGCGCGGTCGGGCCTGCGGTGCTGGTGTGGGGGTGCTGCTGCACGGCGGGGAGTCCTCTCTGTGGCGGCGGGCCGCCCGGTGGCCGGTGCACGGGTACGACGTGGGATGTGACCGTGCGCCGGCCGTGGGCGCCGCCGATGGGCTGGCGGTTGCCACTGTCGGAGAGGAAGGAGTCCGCGCGGACCGGCAATCTCACCGGTCTCGTCGCTCCGCCGGCCGACGGCGCACCGGCCCGTCGGCGGGGCGGCGGGGCAGCGGGCGGAGCGGTGGTCGGCGGCCGGAGCGGCGGGGCAGCGGTGGCCGGCACCGTATGCGCGAGAGGAGCCGGGGTGGAGAAGAGGAGCAGGTGCGGTCACCGTCGGAGTCGGCGCCGACGGTGACCGGCGTACGGAAACGCACCCGCCCCCCACATCACCCGCATGGCCCTCTCCGGACGTCGCATCGGCCCGCGCCGTGCTCGTATGGAAGCGGCCTGCCTACCCGGAGGGAGCTGGGAATGCACGAGATGTGGTGCGGTGCGGACACTTCGGGGGAGCCTGTGTGGCATGTTCTGACCACCGACAGAACGACCACGCTGTGCGGAGTGGAGAAGGAGGACGAACCCCGTCGGCGGGACGCGACGGACCGCCACTGCTTCCCCTGCATGGAGTCGTTCCAGGAGGTCGTGGAAGCCGGCTGACGACCCGGCACACCGTTGTGCCCCGGTACGACCGAACGCTCCGGCGCCGGGGCGTCCGGTCGTACCGGGGTCTGCGGCTCAGGCGCAGTGGCACCCGCCCCCACCGGTGTCCCCGTCCGCGCCGGAGGCCGTCGCACGGGTGTCCAGCCGGCAGAAGCAGGACGCCTCGATCGGTACGTCCGCCAATGCCGCCGCCGCCTTGAGCTGTTGGGCCACGAGCGTGGCCTCCGCCGTCCTGCCGGTACGCGTCAGGCACTCGTGGAAGCCGTGCAACGCCCAGACGTTCCCCGGGTGTTGCAGCGGCCGGGGCAGGGTGGAGTCGAGACCGAGGTCCGCGCGGTAGACCGCCTCCGCCTCGTCGACCCGCCCCTGTTCCAGCAGCAGGGCCCCGTACGCGTGCCGGGTGGGCTGCATCCAGCCCCAGGGCTCGTCGTAGGGAAGGTTGTCGTCCAGTTCGACGGACCGCTCCAGTGCGGCGAACGCCTCGTCGTAGGCGCCCTTGCGGTAGGCGAGTTCGCCGTCCAGCATCGCGGTCGCGATGGCGAGGATGTCCTGGCAGGTGTTGTTGAACAGCATCCGCGTCCCGGGCACCCGGCCCACCGCGGCGCGGAAGCTCTCCCGCTCGGCCTCGGCCCTCTCGACGTCGCCGGTCGCCGAGAGGGCGACGCCACGGGCGTAGTGGAGCATCGCGGTGGTCGCGCAGTACAACGCCGGGTCGGTGGGGAACGGCAGCGCCAGGATGTCGTCCCAGCGGCCGAAGCGGATCAGGACGTGGAAGCGCATCGCCAGGAAGCCCTCGAGCCAGTCGGCCATCGGCGGGCTCTGCACCCTGAGCAGTTCCTCGGGGACGGAGGCTTCGAGCTGCGCAGCGGCGTCCAGGGCGATCTTCGAGAGACCCGCGAACATGGCGCCGTAGATCCTGAAGTGGTGGTTGTGGGCACGGTAGAGGGTGTAGAAGTTCATGGCCCCGGCCCGGGCGAGGTACTTCTCGTCGGCGGCGATCGCGAGGGTGTTGTCGGACACGACCCGGCGGTAGTCGCCACACAGCACCTCGAGGTGCGAGGGCATGTGGTGCAGATGTCCGGCGTCGGGCACGGCGCCGCGCAGCCGGTCGGCGACCATGAGGGCCGCTTCCGGCGTGGGGGACATCTCCATCAGGTGGATGTACAGGTGCACGACGCCGGGGTGCCGGGCGCCGCTGTCACCGGCGAGCGCCCGGTCGAGTACGGCCTTGGCCTCCAGGGTGCGGGCACCCGCGGCGGGGCGGCCGGTCCTCAGGTCCCACAGCTGCCAGGGAGTGAGGTTCATCAGGGCGTCCGCGCAGAGCACGGCGACGTCCGGGTCGTCGGGGGCGCTCTCGTACACCGCGAGCATGCGGTCCGCGTAGGGCTCGTTCCACACCGAGCAGTCCTCGACGACCTGCCCCTGGGGGTAGCGGGCGCGCAGGGCGGTGATGAGGGCCCGCTCCACAGGGGTGGCTCCCGCGGCCTTCTCGTGCGCCGATTCGACCGCGGCATGGGTGCGTTCGACGCTGCGGACGAGGTCGTCGCCGTCGAAGGCCTCCCAGGGCTTGTTGTAGTTGGGGCCGAGGGCATAGGCGATGCCCCAGTAGGCCATGGCGCAGTCCGGGTCGGCCGCGGCAGCCTTCTCGAAACAGGCGACCGCTTCCTCGTGGTTGAACGCGTAGGCCCACAACAAACCGCGGTCGAACCAGAGTTGGGCCTCATCCACGGCGGTCGTCACGGGGCGGCGGTAGGTACCCAGGTCGTAGTAGTCGTCCATGACGTCCATGGCTCCTCCCGGGGAAGCGGCTGAGTCGGCCGACCGGCCTCACCCGTCACGCGCGTCGACGGGGACGAACCCGACGATACCGGCACACCTGCGCCGATGTGGGCGTTGACGCAATGCGTCCACCCGGCGACACCGGGTCATGACAACGATGGTCCGCCATTCCTTCGGGGCCTTGTTCGTCGATGGGCTGGTCCGACTCGCGCGGGGCTCCCTAGGATGTACTCCCTGTCCAGCCAGTCCAGTTGGCGCGGCACTCCGCAGGGGGAACGATGCACACCGGCAATCAGCTGTCCACCGAGATCGACGCAACCGTGCCGACAGCCGCGCGCATGTACGACTACTACCTGGGCGGCAAGGACAACTACGCGGCCGACCGTGCCGCCGTGGAAGAGCTCGACCGGGTGGTGCCCAGTACGCGCCGTCTGGCCCTGAACAACCGGCGCTTCCTCCAGCGGGTCGTCCGGGTCCTCACGCAGGAGTACGGGATCCGGCAGTACCTCGACCACGGCTCCGGTCTGCCCACCCAGGACAACGTCCACCAGGTCGCCCAGCGCATCGACCCGACCACCCACGTGGTGTACGTCGACAACGACCCGATGGTGCTGGTGCACGGGCGCGCACTGCTGGAGCAGGACGAGCGCACGGTGGTCATACAGGCCGACATGCGGGAGACCGAGGCGATCTTCGACCACGCCGAGACGGAGCGCCTGATCGACTTCTCGCAGCCGGCCTGCGTGCTGTTCAACAGCGTGTTCCACTGCATCCCGGACAACGACACCGACGGCCCGATCTCCGTGGCGCGCCGGGTCCGGGAACGGCTCGCGCCGGGCAGCTTCCTCGTGATGTGCCAGCTGGTCAGCGAGGACCCCGAGGTCCGCAGGTCCGTCACCGATTTCATGGACCGGGCGACCCAGGGGCACTGGGGCCGGGTGCGGCAGGAGAGCGACGTCGCCTCGTACTTCGAGGGCCTGGAGATCCTGGAGCCGGGCCTGGTGGAGGTCTCCACCTGGCGTCCGGACACCGAGGTGGCGCCCCGTCAGCTCACCCAGGAGTGGATCGAGTTCGGCGGCGTGGGCCGGATACCGCTGTAGGTTTTCGGCGGCACGCGTGCCGCCGAGGCGCGGCCGCGGACGCACCTCGCCCGTTCCCGTTGGTCCGGGAGCGGGCGAGGTGCGTCCGTACGGCGTTCCGGCCCCAGGCGCTACGACCCGGACTGCGGCTCCGGGTAGCGGTCCCGCATCGTGGCGCGCAGCAGATCCAGGGATTCACGGGGCCGCAGCGCCTCGTCGGCGAGGCGGTCCAGCGCGATCCGGTACTCCTCCGTCTCGTCGAGGTCCTCGAGGAAGTTGGCGCTCCTGATGTGTTCCAGGTAGACCACGTCGGGCAGATCGAGGCCGCCGAAGCGCAGATACGTCACCGGGATGGCGGGAGCCGACGCGTTCGTCACGCTCAACGGCACGATCTGCAGCGTGACGTTGGGGCGCTCGGCCATCCGCATGAGGTGGGCGAGCTGCTCGCGCATCACCTCGGCACTGCCCAGCACGCGCAGCAGAACCGACTCGTCGATGACCGCCCACAATTGCGGGGCGCCGTCCCGCGTCAGCAACTCGGCCCGCCGCATACGGAGTTCGATGCGTCGCTGCACCTCGCCCGCCGGTGCGTTGGGCAGGCCGCGCTCCACCACCGCACGGGTGTAGGCGGCGGTCTGCAGCAGGCCGGGGACGTACTGGATCTCGAAGGTACGGATGGTGGCGGCGGCCTCCTGCAGTCCGACCAGCCGGTCGAACCACTCGGGCATCAGCCGCTTGTCGTACCTCTGCCACCAGCCCGGCTCTCCGGCCCGCCGGAGCAGTTTGACCAGCACCGAGACCTCGTAGTCGTCGGTGCCGTACAGCTCGAGCAGGGCCCGGATGTCGCTCTCGGTGGGCGGGCGGCGGCCCTTGCCTGACTCGATGCGGGACAGCTTCGCCGCACTGAAGCCGACGGAGCGCGCCGCCTGGTCCTGGGCCAGCCCGGCGTCCTCGCGGAAGCCCGCCAACTGCACGCCGACCAGCATCTTCAGCAGGGTCGGAGCCGGCTCGGGCCGTTCCAGATAGGGCTCCAGACGGGAGATACGATGCGACGCGGCGGACATCCTGACTCCCAGCAGACCGGCACAAGGGCGGTTTACACTATCGCATCCCAGCGAGCCGCAGCGTAGGCACCCCACAGAAGCCTTGCAGAATTGGGTAGTTGAACTCCGCTTCGCCTCATCCGGCTGCGCCTCCCCGGTTGCGCATCTCCGGTTGCGCGTCGCCGCGACGGAGCGAGCCGGACTGCCGCATCGCGCCAACCTGTTCGCACCGCACGGGTGCATCAGACCAGGTGGTCGAATTCGCCGTCCTTCGCGCCGGCCAGGAATGCCGCCAGTTCCGCCGACGTGTAGACCAGCGCGGGCCCGTCGGGGTCGCGGGAGTTGCGCATCGCCACACCCCCGTCGTTCAGCGGTGCCACCTCGACACAGTTGCCCTCGGCGTTGCTGTACCGGCTCTTGACCCAGCAGGCGTCCAAGGAACTCGCCCGCACTCCGTTGCGCACTCCTGGCACCGCAGCCTCCTTGCTGTTCCTGTGTACTGCCGGGCGGTGCCCGGCCGTTCGCCGGGGCGGGCCGAGCCGGATCACATCCGATCCACCCCGGTCCGCCCCGAAAAAAACTTCACGCAATTTCTCGTGCAATTGCACACGAGCGCTCTCAGCGTGGATAATAGCCGGAGCGTCAACCCCCTTGTTGGCGCCCTGTCCTGACGTCGCATCGGGGGAGAGGGAGTGTCCTCACCTGTGCACCAAGTGATCCGGTCGACCGCCGGCGCCGCCGTACGGACGGGTGGCCGCCTCCCGGCCTCACCTGTCGGGACCCTCCTGCTCGGCGCGGTGCCGCAGCAGACCGGGAGACCGGGCGCGGGGGCTCTCCCGGCGCCGATGCCCCCGGCGGGCAGGACGGGCCCGGCCCGGCCGTCCACCTGACCCTCCCCCCACTCGACACGACCGCCGCGAAAGGCACCCACGCGATGCGCAGCGCTTCTACGGAACAGCCGAGCAGCGAGCGCCCTGTGCGCCACACGTCCCCGACCGGAATGGCCCGTACGACACCGCTCACGTCACTGTCCCGCGTGCCGTGGCGCGACATCCAGGACTCCACCGGATCCGCGGCGGCCATCCCCCTGCTGCTCAACGGCATCGCCTGGGGGGACGCCGAAACGGCCCGGTCGGCCCTGGAGGATCTGCGGAAACGGATCTGCCAGTACGGCTTCGTGGTGGAGCAGGCGACGGCCGCCACGGTCCCCTTCCTCTGGGAGCTGGCGCAACTGCCGCATGTGACCTGTCGCGCCGGGATCATCCAGCTGCTCAAGGCCATCGCCGACGCCCGGCAGTGGGAGAGCACCGCCGCCGCGTATCCCAAGCTGCTCAATCACCGCGAGAACCCGGTCGTCTGGGAGCGGGCCGCCCGGCAGGCGGTGCGCGCCCGGCGGGGCGACCTGAGCCGCCTGATGGACGACCAGGACACCAAGATCGCCCGTGCCACGACGGAGCTGGCCCGCGCGCTGGCCGAATGAGCCCCGTTCGAGCGCCGTGGGGGACGAGCGCCGAAGGGGCCCGTGGCACGGGGAGCGGGCCGCGCGACCGGTAACGCACCACCGGTCGCGCGGCCCGTAGGGCCGTTCCGGGCCGACCGCCCGTACCGGGAAGCGATCCGTTCCGGGCTACTTCACGAAGCGGTACTTCAGGTGGGTGGCGACGGGTGATTCGACCACCCTGACCATCTCGAGGGCCCGCCGCCCGGCGCTCCCCGTCCCGAAGGAGCCGCATCCCCGTCCCCGAGGAGCGCGGGCACCACGTGCAGCTGCAGCTCGTCGACGAGCCCCTCCCCGAGGTACCGCCGCACCGTGCTCGCCCCACCCGCGATGTCGACGTTCCCGTCCCCGGCGGCGGCCTTCGCCCGGTCGAGGGCGCTGCGGATGCCGTCGGTGACGAAGGTGAAGGTGGTGCCGCCCTCCCTGACCAGGGCCGGCCGGGGCCGGTGGGTGAGCACGAGGACCGGGGTGCGGAACGGCGGATCGTCCCCCCGGAACTCCTCGCCCAGCTCGTACATCGTCCGGCCCATGACCACCGCTCCGGTGGCATCGAACCACTCGCGCACGAGTGCGGAGTCGCGGTTCTCCTCGCCACCGGGGAGACCCTGGCGCTGCCGCCGGCTCGCCAGGTCGTGCATCCAGCCGAAGAGCACCTCGGCCCCGTCGCCTCCTGGGTTGCCGGGGGCGACACCGGCGCCGGCCACGTAGCCGTCGGGGGAGACGGCCATGTCCGCAGTCACGGTCACGATGGATCCTCCTGAAGTCGTGGGACGTACCGCCTTCGCCCTCACGTCGATCGGGACCCGGCGCTTTCGACATGTGCGGGCCGCCCCGGTGCGGCCCGCTCGTTTCCCGGCCTCGTCGTCCCCCGCCCGGCCGAAAGCACGCGGTTCCGGCCTGTAGGTAAGCTCGGCACATGGTCCGACTGATGGGTCGATCCCCGGCCCGGTCGCCCCAGCGGCCCAGCACCACGGCCTCCGTACGTCAACAGCGGCAGGGGGGCGGTGGTCCGCGGTGGCGCCCACCGGAGTGGCTCCGGTCCTTGCTGAGCGCACGCAGCGTCGCCGGACAGGTCTTCATCCTGCATGTCGTGATCGTGCTGCTGCTGGTCGTGTCCGCCGTGGTCGCGCTGGTGCTGCAAGTACGGCACGACAGCACGCTGGAGGCCCGCAGCCGTTCCCTCGCCGTGGCGGAGACCCTGGCCCACTCGCCGGGCATCGTCGAGGCACTCGAATCCCCCGACCCCACCCTCCTCCTCCAGCCGCGCACGGAGGCCATCCGTAAACAGGCCGAGGTCGACTTCGTCGTCGTCATGAACACCGAGGGCATCCGTTACACGCACCCCAGGACGGACCGGATCGGCAAGAAGTTCGTCGGCACCCTCCAGCCCGCGCTGGCCGGACGGCCGGTGACCGAGGAGATCACCGGCACCCTCGGCCCGCTGGTCCAGGCCGTCGTGCCGGTGAACAATCCCGACGGCGTCGTGGTGGGTCTCGTGTCGGCCGGCATCACGATCGAGAACGTCGGCGGTGTCGCCGAGGACCAGTTGCCGCTGGTCCTCGCCGCGGGGGCCGCCGCACTCGTGCTGGCCACCACCGGCGCGGCCCTGATCAGCAGGCGTCTGCTGCGGCAGACCCACGGCCTGGGCCCGCACGAGATGACCCGCATGTACGAGCACCACGACGCCGTGCTGCACTCGGTGCGGGAAGGCGTGGTCATCGTCGACGACGACGGCACCCTGCTCCTCGCCAACGACGAGGCGCACCGGCTGCTCGGCCTGCCCGAGGACGCGGAGGGCCGCGACGTGCTCGATCTCTCCCTCGACCCCGTCACCGCCGACCTCCTGTCCTCGGGGCGGGTCGCCACGGACGAGGTGCACCGGGTCGGCGACCGGCTGCTGGCGGTCAACCAGCGTTCCACCGACCGTGCCGGGGGCCCGCCCGGCAGCGTCGCCACGGTCCGCGACTCCACCGAACTGCGCGCCCTCTCCGGCCGGGCCGAGACCGCGCGGGAGCGGCTCGACATGCTCTACGACGCCGGTGTGGGCATCGGGACCAGCCTGGACGTGGCCCGCACGGCCGAGGAGCTGACGGAACTGGCCGTACCGCGGTTCGCGGACTTCGCCACGGTGGACCTGTTCGAGACGGTGCTGGCCGGCGGTGAGCCGGACGTGGCGGGGTCGGTGCGCCGCACGGCGTCGGCCGGTATCCACGAGGACGCCCCTCTGTACCCGGTGGGTACCCAGACCCGGTTCGTCGGCTCGTCCCCGCAGGGCCGCAGCCTGGCCTCCGGGCGCTCGTTCGTCGAGCCCCGGCTGAGCGAGGCTCCGGGGTGGCGGGCGCAGGACCTGGAACGCTCCGGGCAGATCGTGGAGTACGGCATCCACTCGCTGATCACCGTGCCGCTGCGGGCCGGTTCCCTGGTGCTGGGCGTGGTCAGCTTCTGGCGCGCCAAGAGGCCCGAGCCGTTCGACGAGGAGGAGCTGGCCCTGGCGGAGGAGCTGGTCGCGCGGGCCGCGGTGTCCATCGACAACGCCCGCCGGTACACGCGCGAGCACAGCATGGCGGTGACGCTCCAGCGCAGTCTGCTGCCGCGCAGCCTGCCCGAGCAGAGCGCCCTGGAGATCGCCTACCGCTATCTGCCCGCGCAGGCCGGGGTCGGCGGCGACTGGTTCGACGTCCTGCCGCTGTCCGGTGCGCGGGTCGCGCTCGTGGTCGGCGACGTCGTCGGACACGGGCTGCACGCGGCGGCCACCATGGGGCGGCTGCGCACCGCGGTGCACAACTTCTCGGCGCTCGACCTGCCGCCCGACGAGCTGCTGGGCCTGCTGGACGAGCTGGTCGGCCGCATCGACCAGGACGAGACGGAGGACGAGCACAGCGCCCCGGTGACCGGGGCGACCTGTCTGTACGCCGTCTACGACCCGGTCACCCGGCGCTGCACCGTCGCCCGGGCGGGCCATCCGCCGCCCGCGCTGATCCATCCGGACGGCACCGTGGAGTACGCGGACGTGCCCGCCGGCCCGCCCCTGGGACTGGGCGGGCTGCCGTTCGAGACGGCCGAGCTGGAGCTGGCGGAGGGCAGCCGGCTGGTCCTGTACACGGACGGGCTCGTCGAGGACCGGAACCACGACATCGACGTCGGTCTGGAACTGCTGCGCAAGGCCCTGGCCCAGGCCGGGGACTCCCCCGAGGACACCTGCCGGGCCGTGCTGGAGTCCCGGCGTCCGGCCAGGGCGCGGGACGACATCGCCCTGCTCGTGGCGCGTACGCAGGCGCTCACCGAGGACCGGATCGCGCGGTGGCCGGTGCCGTCCGACCCGGCGGCGGTCGCCGAGGTGCGCGCCACGATCGCGCGGAAGCTGTCCGACTGGGGCCTGGACGAACTGATCTTCACCACGGAGCTGATCCTGAGCGAGCTGGTCACCAACGCGATCCGCTACGGCGGTAGCCCCATCGAGGTACGGATGCTGCGCGACCGCAATCTGATCTGCGAGGTCCTCGACAGCAGCAGCACCTCGCCCCACCTTCGGTACGCGACCATGACCGACGAGGGCGGACGCGGCCTGTTCCTGGTGGCGCAGCTGGCGGAGCGGTGGGGCACCAGGTATCTGCCGACCGGTAAGATCATCTGGGCCGAGCAGCCCATCCCGTGATCCACGGGACTGCCCGGGGATCCGCTCATGAAGTCATAAGGCCCGCTTATGAGTCCATAGACCGGACCCGCGTACCAGGTTAGGTATGCCTTAGTTTAGGATCCCCGGAGAGACTCTTGTCATCGCTCGAAGGGAACCTGACCATGCCCCGCCCCCTGCGGGTAGCCGTCGTGGGATCCGGCCCCGCCGGGATCTACGCCGCCGACGCCCTGCTCAAGTCCGACGTTGCCGCCGACCCGGGTGTCTCGATCGACATCTTCGAGCGCATGCCGGCGCCGTTCGGCCTGATCCGTTACGGCGTCGCTCCCGACCACCCGCGGATCAAGGGCATCATCACGGCCCTGCACCAGGTGCTCGACAAGCCGCAGATCCGGCTGTTCGGCAACGTGGACTACGGCACCGACATCCACCTCGACGACCTGCGCGCGTTCTACGACGCCGTGATCTTCGCCACCGGCGCGACCGCCGACCGGGCGATGTCCTCCGTCCCGGGCATCGACCTCGACGGTTCCTACGGCGCCGCCGACTTCGTCTCCTGGTACGACGGCCACCCGGACGTGCCGCGCACCTGGCCCCTGGAGGCGGAGAAGGTCGCCGTGCTGGGGGTCGGCAACGTCGCCCTCGACGTCGCACGCATCCTCGCCAAGACGGCGGAGGAACTGCTGCCGACGGAGATCCCGCCGAACGTCCACGAGGGACTGCAGGCCAACAAGGCGCGTGAGATCCACGTCTTCGGCCGCCGCGGCCCGGCGCAGGCGAAGTTCAGCCCGATGGAGCTGCGGGAGCTGGACCACTCCCCCAGCATCGAGGTCGTCGTCGACCCCGAGGACATCGACTACGACGAGGGGTCCATCGCCACCCGGCGCGGCAACAAGCAGGCCGACATGGTCGCGAAGACGCTGGAGAAGTGGGCGATCCGCGATGCCGGCGACCGCCCGCACAAGCTGTTCCTGCACTTCTTCGAGTCGCCGTCGGAGATCCTCGGCGAGGACGGCAAGGTGACCGGCCTGCGCACCGAGCGCACCGAACTCGACGGCACCGGCAACGTCAAGGGCACCGGCCGGTTCAAGGACTGGGACGTCACCGCGGTCTACCGCGCGGTGGGCTACCTCTCCGACAAACTCCCCAAGCTGCCCTGGGACATCGACTCCGGCACCGTGCCCGACGAGGGCGGCCGGGTCCTCCAGGAGAACGGCGAGCACCTGACGTCCACGTACGTCACCGGCTGGATCCGGCGCGGCCCCATCGGCCTGATCGGCCACACCAAGGGCGACGCCAACGAGACGGTGGCGAACCTGCTGGACGACTTCGCGAACGGACGCCTGCAGACGCCCGCGACGCCCGAGCCCGAGGCCGTGGACGCGTTCCTCGCCGAGCACTCCGTCCGCTACACCACCTGGGACGGCTGGTACAAGCTGGACGCCGCGGAGAAGGCGCTGGGTGAGCCGCAGGGACGCGACCGCGTGAAGCTCGTCGAGCGCGAGGACATGCTGCGGGAGAGCGGCGCGTGAACTGACAGCGGTCGCGACGGCGTACCGCCGAGCGCCCGTCCGGTCCTCACGGATCGGGCGGGCGCTTCGTCGTGTCCGCAGGGCCCGTCGTACCTGCGGGGTCCGTCCGTACCCACAGGAGCCGTGAGGGCCGCCCGGTCCGGGACCCGGCCGGTGTGAGTGCACCCCGGGTTGTGTACTATCCGATCCTTCACCGAATAACCACATGATCCTCACGCAAGGGTCATGCAGGGGGGATGAGTTCATGCGCATACGCACCGCCGCCGTCGCCACCACCGCCGCCGTGGGGGCCCTGGCCGCACTGACGGCCGTTCCGGCGCACGCCGCGGAGTACAGCTCCGCGCTCAAGGTCCGCGGCGTCCAGTACGACGCTCCGGGGCCCGACTCCAACAAGTGCTCCACGGGCAACACCCGTCACGAGTACCTGACGATCAAGAACTACTCGTCGACGAAGACCGTGAACCTCAAGGGGTACGTCGTCAAGGACGCCGTCGGCAACCGGTTCGTCTTCAGGACCAACCACTACCTCGAGCCCCGCGACTACGTGAAGCTGCGCGGCGGCAACGGCACCGACTCCGACAAGAACAACGTCGCCTACCGCAACAACTGCAACTTCATCTGGAACAACGACAAGGACACGATCTACCTCGTCAAGCCCACGGGCAGCCGCGCCGACGTGCACGCGTACACCAAGCGCGGCTCCGACCCGGACGGCGACGGGTACATATCGTTCCACAAGTGACCGCTCCCTGCCGGACCGTCAGTCCGGCAGGGGCAGATGGCCCGTCTCCCCCGGCTGGAGGCGGGCCGTGAGGTCCGGGAGGCATACGTCGACGGGCCCGGGGCCCGACGCCGGTACGGCGATCTCCAGACGTCCGCTCTCCAGCCGCAGCCGGACGCCCCAGTGGCCGTGGTAGCGCAGGGTGAAACCGTAGGAGGACAGCTCCGGCAGGGGCACCGGGTCCAGTCGCAGCCCGCCGTCGCGCGTCTCCAGGCCGGGCAGTCCGCGCTGGACCAGGTCGAGCGTGCCCGCCATGGCCCCGAGGTGGATGCCCTCGCCGGTGGTGCCGCCCTGGATGTCGGCGATGTCCCCGCGCAGGGCCTCCTGACAGAACGTCCAGGCCTCGGCACGCCGGTCCCGGGCCAGCACCCAGCCGTGGACGAGGCCGCTGAGCGTGGACCCGTGGCTGGTGCGGTGCAGATAGTGGTCCACCGTCAGCCGCCAGGTCGCCTCGTCCAGCTCGTACCCCAGCCGGCGGAAGAGGCCCTGCAGTTCGGCCGGGGAGAACAGATACCCGAGCATCAGGACGTCCGCCTGCTTCGAGGCCCGGTAGCGGTTGACGGTGTCGCCCTCGCCCTCCAGGATCCGGTCCAGGCGCCGGATGTCCTCGTAGCGCCGCCGGTACTCCGGCCAGTCGAGCTCGGCGAGCTTTCCGTATCCCTCGAACTGGCTGATGACGCCGTCGTGGAACGGTACGTGCAGGGCTCGGGAGACCTCCTCCCACTTCTCGAGTTCGCTCCGGTCCAGGCCGGTGCGTTCGTCGAGTTCCCGCCGGCGGGGCTCGGGCAGGGTGCGCAGCACGTCGAGGGTGTGGGCGAGCACCCAGGCCGCGGTGACGTTGGTGTACGCGTTGTCGTCCAGCCCGGGCTCGGCGGCGTCGGGGTAGGCGTCGTGGTACTCGTCGGGACCCATCACGCCCTTGATGCGGTACCGGCCCAGGAGCGGATCGTAAGCGGCGGCGTCCGCCCAGAAGCGGGAGATCTGCAGCAGCAGTTCGGCACCCTTGGTGTGCAGGAACTCGGCGTCGCCGGTGGCCTCGCAGTACTGCCACACGTTGTACGCGATCGCCGATCCCACATGGTGCTGGAGTCGGGAGTGGTCGGGCAGCCAGTGGCCCGACCGCGGGTTGAGGTGGAGCTGTTGGGCCTCCTCCCGGCCGTCGCTGCCGCTCTGCCAGGGGAACATGGCCCCTCGGCGACCGGCGTCCCGGGCGGCGGTGCGGGCCCGCTCGAGGCGTCGGTGCCGGTAGTGCAGCAGGGCCCTGGAGACCTCGGGGAAGTGCAGGTTGAGGTAGGGCAGCACGAACAGTTCGTCCCAGAAGATGTGCCCGCGGTAGGCCTCGCCGTGCAGTCCGCGGGCCGGTACGCCGACATCCAGGTCGGCGGTGTGCGGGGAAAGGGTCTGCAGCACGTGGAAGAGGTGCAGGCGCAGAATGGCGCCGGCCTCACCGGGCACATCCAGTTCACCCCGGCGCCACAGCTGGCCCCAGGCCGTCCGGTGGGCTTCCAGCAGATCCGCGAAGCGGGCGACGCGCCCCACCCGGTCGACGGCGGCGTGCAGGGGGTCGCTGATGGCCGGGTCGCGCGAGGTGTACAGCGCGACGCTCTTGTCCACGGTCACCGTACGGCCCGCGGTCAGGTGCAGCCGGGTCAGCTGTACGGCCCGCCGGTTCTCCTTGCGGAAGGTGACGGGCGCCTCGGAGAACAACCGGGACGCGAGGGCGATCCGGATGTCGGAGGTACGGGTGCGGCAGTGCAGCCACACGGTGTCCGGCGCCGCGCTGCCACTGTGCACATGGGTCAGATGCCGGCCGTCCAGGTCCCGGTAGCGGGCCACCCCCGCGTTGGTGACGCCGCCGTCGAGGGCCGCCTCGACCTCGAGTGCGCCGGAGTACCCCTCGGCCGTGAACTCGGTGCGCAGCGCGGCCAGATGGGGGTGGGCCATGTGCACCAGGCGTTCCTGACGCACCCTCAGCACCCGGCCCTCCCCCAGGTCGTACCGGGTCAGCCGCTCCAGCAGTCCCGAGGAGATCCGGAGGGTCTCACGGTGGTCGAGCACGGTCGCCGTCTCGGGGGTGAGCCATGGCTCTCCGGGCAGCCGGAACCGCAGGGGCAGCCAGTTGGGCAGATTGACGAGGTCCTCGTTCTCGACACGCCTCCCGGCCACCTCGGAGACGAGCCGGTCGTAGCAGCCGGCCGCGTACGTCCCCGGGTAGTGCACGTCGTCGGCGGCGCATTCCGGCAGCGCCCCCCGGGTGGCGAAGAAGCCGTTGCCGAGCGTGCACAGCGACTCCCGGAGGCGCACCTCGGCGGGATCGTATCCCTCGTACTCCCAGATCCAGCCGGTCACGTCGGCGCTCCTTCCCCGGGAGGCCCAGCGGAGGGCTCCGGCGGTCCCGCACGGGGTACCCCGTACGGGACAGGAACACACACCGGGCGGACGTACCTGTAACTCCGGGTCACCGGGGCGAAGCGCGGGTGCGGGAGTACTAGCCCTCCCGCACGGGCACCCGCCACACCAGGGTGGTGCCACGGTCCGGGGCGCTGTCGATCTCCAGGCCGCCGCCCAGTTGCGCGGCGCGCTCGGCCATGTTGCGCAGTCCGCTGCGGCGGCCGCCCTCCGGGATGCCCACGCCGTTGTCGGCGACGGTCAGCCGTACCTCGCGGCCGTCGGTCTCGAGGGCCACCTCGACCCGGTCGGCGCGCGCGTGCCGGGCGATGTTGGTCAGGGCCTCGGACAGGACGGCCACCAGATGGTCGGCGGTCTCCTTCGGCACATGGGTGTCGACCAGGCCCTCCATCCGCACACTGGGCGCGAAGCCCAGCACGGGGGCCGTCTCGCCGACCACCCGCACGGCGCGGGCCCGCAGTCCGGTCCCGGAGGCGGCGTCGTGGGCGCGCAGGCCGAAAATGGTCGATCTGATGATCTTGATGGTCTCGTCCAGGTCGTCCACCGCACGGGAGACCCGCTCCGCGGCCTCCTTGTGCTCGATGAAGCGGCCGGCGCTCTGCAGCGTCATCCCGGTGGCGAACAGCCGTTGGATCGCCAGGTCGTGCAGGTCCCGGGCGATCCGGTCACGGTCCTCGAGCACCGCGATCTGTTCGGCGTCGCGTCGGCGCTCCGCCAGTTCCATGGCCACGGCGGCCTGCGCGGCGAAGCCCTGCAGCGGCTCGATCTCCTTCTCGGAGAATTCGCCGCGGCCCGCGGCGCGCACCAGCAGGACGATGCCCCGTACGCCGTCCTCCGACCCTACGGGCACGGCCACCGCCGGGCCGAGGCCGGCGAAGCGCCGTGGTTCGGACGAGACCCGCTCGTCGCAGGAGACGTCCGGGCTGGTGACGGGGGCGGCGCTGGTGAACGCCCGGCCCAGCAGGCTGTCGTCGACGGGGACGACGAGCCCGCGGTGGGCCTCCGCCTCCTGCCCCAGAGCGAGTTCCACGGTCAGCGACGCGGTGCCCTCCATCGGCACCGCCACCTCGGCGAGTGCCGCGCCGGTGATCTCCATGGCCCGTTCGGCGATCAGCAGCAGGGCCTCACCGCCGCCGCTGCCGGACATCAGGGCGTGGGTGATCTCCGTGTTCGCCTGCAGCCACCGCTCCCGCAGCCGGGACTCCTCGTACAGCCGGGCGTTGTCGATGGCGACGCCGGCGGCGACGGCCAAGGTCGACAGGACCGACTCGTCCTCCTCGTCGAACTGCGCCCCGGCACGCTTCTCGGTGAGGTACAGGTTGCCGAAGATCTGGTCGCGGACCCGGATGGGGACGCCGAGGAAGCTGTTCATCGGCGGATGGTGGGCCGGGAAACCGAAGGACGCGGGGTGCCCGGACAGCTTCGCCAGCCGCAGCGGATGGGGGTGCCGGATCAGCTCCCCGAGGATGCCGTGGCCCTCGGGGTAGTGGCCGATGCGGGCGATCTCCTCCTCGCTGACGCCGACCGTGTGGAAGGCCGACAGCCGCTTGCCGTCGGGGCCGATCACCCCGAGGGCGGCGTACTCGGCGTCCACCAGCACCGCCGCGGCGTCGACGATGCTGTGCAGAACCTGTTTCAGGTCCAGCTCGCGGCCCACCTCGAGGACGGCCTCCAGCAGGCTGTGCACCCGGTCGCGCGTACCGCGGGCCGCGTCGATCCGCGCCTGGAGCTCCTCCAGCAGGTCGTCCAGCCGCATCTGCGGCAGCAGCGGACGGGGGTCCCCATCCCGCTCGGAGCTCTCCACCCGTGGTCCTCCCGTTCGCTCGCCCCACCGGCAGCGTGTCCCGGCAGGTCCACGTTAACGGGCGCGGCCCGGTCGTTTCCCACCGGTCGGCGAACCCGGCGTCAGCGGCCCGTGCGCCGCAGCCGGTCCTGCGCCTGGGTGGCGATCACGGCGGCCTGGATACGCCGTTCCACGCCGAGCTTGGCCAGCAGCCGGGAGATGTGGTTCTTCACCGTCTTCTCCGCCAGATACAGCCGCTGGCCGATCTGCCGGTTGGTCAGTCCCTCGCCGATCAGGGCGAGGATCTCCCGCTCGCGTTCGGTCAGTCCGGGCAGGGCGTCCTGCTCCTCCTCCGGCTCCTGTTCCTGCCGCAGCCGGGCCATCAGTCGGGTGGTGGCGCTCGGGTCGAGCAGGGACTGTCCGGAGGCGACCGTCCGCACGGCCGTGACCAGGTCCGAGCCCTGGATCTGCTTCAACACGTAGCCGGAGGCGCCCGCCATGATCGAATCCAGCAGGGCCTCCTCGTCGTCGAACGAGGTGAGCATCAGGCAGGCCAGATCCGGCAGCGTCGAACGCAGTTCGCGGCACACGGTCACCCCGTCGCCGTCAGGCAGCCGGACGTCGAGGACCGCCACGTCGGGGCGGAGCGCGGGAACGCGGACCAGGGCCTGCTCGACGGTGGCGGCCTCGCCGACGACGGTGATGTCCGGTTCGTCGTTCAGCAGGTCGTGCACTCCGCGGCGGACCACCTCGTGGTCGTCCAGCAGGAAGACCCGGACGGGCCGGTCGGGTGCCGGCCGCTCGCTGTCCGCCATCACATGCTCCTTGTTCTCGTGTGCCGGGCCGTACGCCATGTCCCGGTGCTCCCGGACGCCGGCCGCCGGGAGGTCCCCCACCAGGATCCTTCTCGATCCAGGGCCGAACGGCCAGGGCCGAACGGCCAGGGCCGATCGGCCCTGATTCCTGTCGGGCCGCCTGTTCTCCGCCGGGGTCCCGCGCCCTTCCGGCCGGCCGGTCGACTCCCCCGACGCTCCGGACGGGCTCCGGAGCTCCTCGGGAGCGGGCAGGGCCGGTCGGTCCGGGTGCCGGGGACCATCGGCATCTGGAGCACGCCGGACGGCCGGGCCATCGTCGGAGACGGGAGCGGCGCCGATCCCCCGCGGTGCCGCTCCCGTCCACGGTACCGACGGGTGCGAACCACTGGACCGCCGGGCCGTCCCGCCGTTGCCGGCCCGGCGCCCGTACGCGGGTTTCCTACCGGCGGGTAGTGCCATGCGGCACCGGTGGCCCGCGCGGTAGGGCCGGGCGGCCCTACCGGCGGGCTCGTCACCGCGGGTTGACTGGCCGGTATGCCCGAAAACCACGGCAGGCACGCGGTGGAGCCGACCGAGCGACGGATCGCCGGAACGACGCTCGTCGCCCCGCGGGGCGAACTCGACCTGCTCACCGCGCCGGCCCTGTCCCAACGCCTGGACGTCCTGACCTCCGGCGCCTTCCCCGACCTGGTGCTCGATCTGCGCGCCGTGGCGTTCATCGACTGCTCGGGCCTGCGCGCGCTGTGCCGTGCGCGCCGGCGGGCCCTGTCCCGGGGCGGGCGGCTGCGGCTGATCACGCGCAGCCCCGGCCTGCTGCGGGTCCTCCACCACGCCCGGCTCACCGGCGTGTTCGAACTCCTCCCCCGCCTGCCGGCGGAGCTCGACGGGGCCGCCGCCCGTCCCGTGGCGGGCGAAGGCCCCCGCCCCTGAACAACGCCCCACGAGTCCCGGGGCCGAGCCGACCGGCCCCGTTCCCGGGGCGCCGCCCGGGACCGAAGGTCCTCTCCTGCCGGGCCAATGGGCCCGCAGCACCCCACGAGCGGTGGTTACCTCCGGAAACACACTCGTCGGATTGCTATACAGAAGGTGCCGCCGGTCCGGAACGGCGGCCCAAAACCCGCACCCCGCCATGTCGTTGGGAGACCTCATGCTGTCCGAAGAATCCGCCGCAGTGGTCCGGGCCACCCTTCCCGCCGTGGCCGGAGCTCTCGACGAGATCACCGCGCGTTTCTACGGTGCGATGTTCCGCGACCGCCCCGAACTCCTGGACGGCATGTTCAACCGGGGCAATCAGGCCAGCGGGGTCCAGCGCCGGGCGCTGGCCGGTTCCATCGCCGGTTTCGCGCGGGCGCTGCTCGCCGACCCCGACACCCGGCCGGACGCCCTGCTGGCGCGGATCGCGCACAAGCACATCGCGGTCGGGGTCACCGACGACCAGTACACGATCGTGCACAAGTACCTGTTCGGTGCGATAGCGGAGGTCCTCGGCGACGCCGTCACCTCCGAAGTGGCCGCGGCCTGGGACGAGGTGTACTGGCTGATGGCAGGCGCCCTCATCGGACAGGAGGCTCGCCTCTACCAGGAGGCGGGGGTCGCGCCGGGCGACATCTGGCAGCGGTGGACGGTCGTCGAACGGCGCGAGGAGACCGCCGACGTCGTGTCGTTCGTGCTGCGCCCGGCCGACGGCGAGCCGGCACCGCGCGCACGGGCCGGACAGTACGTGAGCGTACGGCTGCGGATGCCCGACGGGGTGCACCAACTGCGCCAGTACAGCCTGTCCTCGGACCCCGGCGGCGACCTCCGGCGCATCACCGTCAAGCGGGTCACCGGGGTCTCGGGGACACCGGACGGGGAGGTCTCCGACCTGCTCCACGCGCACACCCGCGCCGGTGACGAACTCGCCCTGTCCGTGCCGGCCGGCGACGTGGCCCTCGACGAGACGGACGCCCCGCTGGTGCTGGTCTCGGCCGGGATCGGCTGCACGCCCATGGTGGGCATGCTCGCCCGGCTCGCGGCGACCGGCTCGACGCGCCGGGTCCTGGTGCTGCACGCCGACACCTCTCCCGAGGAGCACGCCCTGCGCACCGAGGTACGGGCCCTGGTGGAGCGACTGCCGGACGCCCGTGCGGTCTTCTGGTACGAGCGGCCGGGCTCCGCGGAGCCCGAGGCGCGCAGCGGCCTGATGGACCTCACCGGGATCGACGTCCCGGCGGACGCGTCAGTGTATCTGTGCGGCCCGCTGCCGTTCATGCGTACGGCGCGCGGCCGGCTCCTGGGCGCGGGCGTCCCCGCCCGGCGGATCGGCTACGAGGTCTTCGGTCCCGATCTGTGGCTCCCCGAAGCAGCCTGACCGCGTCGTACGACGGGTGGGGCCCTTCCCGTACCGCGCGCGAAGGGCCCCATCCGTCGCGGCCCGGACCGGTCCGCGACGGTGCTGCCTCAGACCTCCAGATCGTTCTCGATCCGGCGCAGCTGGTGGCGGGCCATCGCCAGGTTGGAGCGGCCGCTGTCCAGCACCAGGTACAGGAACAGCCCGTTGCCGCCGCGTCCCTTGATCGGGCGGATCAGGTGGTACTGGGTGCCCAGGGTGATGAGAATGTCGTCGATCTCTTCCTTCAGCCCCAGGAGTTCCATGGTGCGCAGTTTCGAGCGCACGACGTCGGTGTTGCCCGCGGCGGCGATCTCCAGGTTGAAGTCCTTGCCGCCGCCGATCGTGCCGAGCGCCATGCCGCTGGTGTAGTCGACGAGCGCGGCGGCCGTGGCGCCGTCGATGGAGCTGAGGCAGTCCTTGAGGGAGGTCTCGGTGTTGGCCATGAGAGGTGTCCTTTCGGTCGTAATGGTTGTTCCGGTCGGCCGCCAGGTCGTGTCACGGGGGCCGGCCGAGGGGAAAAGCCGGGATTCAGCCGCCGGGCTGGGGCCGGGGCTGGTGTGCCGGCCGCTGCGGGGTGCGCACCGGGAGGGTGCCGATCCGGCGGTCGGTGTCCGGGGACGAGGGGGCGTGCGCGTCGAGCGCCGCGCGTTCCGCGTGCCTGCCCCCGCCCGGGCCGACACCGGTGTCGATCAGATCCGCGATCCGTGCACCGCTGCGCCGGCCCTCCAGATGCAGCCGGCCCACATTGACCCGGTCGTCGGCGAGCAGGGTGAGCACCGCGGTGCTTCCGGCCGCGTAGGTCGCCACGTATCCCCGGGTGCCGCGCACCAGCAGTTCGCGGAATTCGCCGCGGGCGGCGGCATCCGTCATCCGGTACGCAACCCCGAGCGCGGCGGCGGTCAGCGCGGCCAGGCCCTCCGGCTCGGTGTCGGGCACGTCGTGGGCGAGGACGAGTCCGTCGACGGTGGCCGCGAGCGACCCCGCCAGCCGGGGGATCCGGGTACGGAGCCGACGCAGTTCGTCCAGCACGTCGGTCTCGACGGCCATGAGCAGTCTCCTTTCGGCACGCTGTCGACGCGCGCGGATCACAGGGCCTCCAAGGCGTCCAGGAGCCGTCGCAGCAGTGCCGTGTCGGGCTCGTCCCACGCATCTCCGGATGCGCCGGTGCCCGGACGGACGGAGGCGACGGGCGGAGGCGGTGCGGGGGTGATCAGTCCGTCGGCTGCCAGGCGGCGCAGCTCGACGAGGGTGTGGAAGGTGCGGCACGCGAGGGCCGAGGCGATCTGCGCCGCGGTGCTGGCGCCGTCGACCCGGGCGAGGGTCCGGCCGCGGCGGGGTGGCAGGTCCGCCGGGTCGGCACCGGGCAAGCGGGTGAGCGGGGCGGTGTCGACGGCGGGGTCGGGCCAGATGCGGTCCAGCAGGTCGCGGCGGCGCTGCGACTCGCGCAGCACGCCGGCCACCGGGACGGGGCGGACCGCGCCGAACCAGTGGGCGGCCTCGGGTCTGAAGCGGAGCGCGGCGGTGTCCTGGGCGAGCGCGAAGTACGCGGCGTCGAAGAGCGCGCCCAGGTGGCACAGCTCCAGCGCGCCGGCGGTGAGCCGACCGCTGTCCACGAGCTGACGGCCGACGCGGTGGCGGGCACCGGCCCGCTCGACCGCCTCCCACCAGCCGTCGGCGGGGAGCGCACCGCTGCGGGTGAGCAGATCGCCGAGGTCGGGGCTGTACGCGGATTCGACGTGGACCACGTGTCCCGCCGCCAGGTAGAAGACCCCGGACTCGGTGGAGAGGGCCCCGGTGGCGCGGTCGGCCGCGAGACTGCCGAGCATGGCGGGCGCCGATCCGTCGGTGGCTGCCGCGGTGGTCATCCGAGCACCAGCCGGTCCGCCATCTCGGCCAGCCGGATGCGGGCCAGGGCCAGGTTGCCTTCGCTGCGGTCGAGCCACAGGTACAGGAAGACGGTGCTGTCGAAGGTCGTGATCACGAACCGGAGCAGGTGGTACGCGTCGACGGTGGTGAGGATCAGGTCCTGGACGGGCGGTTCCTTGCCGGACAGAACGGACGCCGCGCCGTCGGCCGGTGCGAGTGTGCCGCTCTCCATGGCGAGGCGGGCGAGTTCGGCGGTCTCCGCCGCCGTGGCCTCCGGGTCGTCGCCCGGTGCCTCGCCCACCGCGCCGAGCGCGAGTCCACTGATCCAGTCGACCACCAGCGCTCCTCGCGCACCGGGCAGTCGCATGGCTTCCAGCAGGCTCTCATCGATTCCGGGCACGCCGGATCCCCCTCCATCGCACGGCCGTACCGCGAACGTGACGTCGAAGCTACGCTGTGTGCTCGACCGAGGTGTGGGCTTTGGTGTTTTCCCTTGGAATATGCGGCATGACCCCTTCGACGCTGGTACCGTCGGCGCTTTTCGGGGTCGGGCACGACCGCCGGGAGGGGCCTCGGAGCGGCAGGGCGCGGGCAGGGCCCTCCCCTGGGCGGATGGTGGGCCGGCCCTGCTCGCGGGGCCCATCGTGGTGACCGGGCAACTGCCGCGACCACGGGTGACGGCGCTCCACCACGTGTGCGCGCCGCACACCCCGCACACCCCGCGCGCGGCGCCCGCATGCGCACATGACACAGGGGATGACCCGTACGGGGGTGACACGTGACACATGGGGCCCCACCGCACGGGTAGCGGGAACGGGAAACGCCGTCCGGCGATCACCCCGTGTCGGTCCCGCCGTCCGACAGCGACGACAATGGCAGGAAGCACGTGCCCCCGTTCACCCCTGGACCCATGCCTCCCTCACCCACAGCCCGCCCCCTGATCCCGCCCTCCGTCTGGCTGACCGCCGGCCGGTACTCCGGGACCGCCGCACACTCCGCACACGACGTACTCCGGCGCACCCTGCACCGGCTGGAGGGCAGCGGGGACATCGACTCCTTCCTGGAACTGCCCGAAGAGCCGCCCGAGGCAGGGCCGGATCCGCGGCACGACACGCCGGACCTGGTGTTCCAGGCCCGTACCCGGGTCGCCGGCTCGGTGACCGTACGTGCCCGGCTGAGTGTCGGACCCGGTACCGGCGGAGACCGGCCCTGGGTCCTGGTCGCCGAGGCCGAACAGCCGTGGGACCTCATGTGGCCGTCCCCCACCGGCATGTTCTGGCCCATGGACGAACCGGCCGTGGAGTGGAATCACGACGCGGCCGCAGGACTGCGGCTGGGAGAGATCAGTCCGCTCCCCGAGGACGACAAGGCCGTACGGCGGCTGATGCGCGACTGCGCGCGACACCCGAACGGGTGGAACATCCACGTCGTCGTCCACGAGGCGATGACCACGGACGACCGCGGCCGGGTGCCGCTCGCGCGCTGGCTGCCGCCGGGCCTGCGGCACCGTGTGGTGGAGCACCGGGCCGCACCGCACCAGCTGCGGGTCGTGAACTGGGCGCTGCGCGACTGTGGCGTCGAAGTACCGCGCGGCGGCGCTGTGGTCCTGCCCGGCAGCCCGGTCCCGGACGGCTACGACGCCGGAGGGTTCTCGGTGCGCGCGGTCTTCCTGGACGGCACCCGGCCGGCCGACCTCGTCGACGCGGTGACCCGGTTCGCGGCCCTGCCGCGTCCGCTGCCGGCCGGGGCCGAGGCGGCGCTGACCGCGCTGCGGGAGGACTGGCGTCTGCTGAACCTGGAGGAGGAACTCGCCCGCGAGCGCCGGCTGGTCTCCCTGTACGCCGAGGCGCTGGAGGCCATGACCACGTCCCGCGACCTGTACCGGGAGGCCGCCGAGAGCGCCCACGAGGCGCTGACCGCGTACCGGGGGGCCGCCGGAGCCTCGAGCGTCCGGGCTCTGCCGCCCGGCACGCCGGCTCCGTCCCCGATGCAGCGGCTGACCCGCACGTTCGAGCGCCTGGGGTTCGGCTCCAGGGCACGCCGTCCGTCGCCTGCCGGCGAAGATCGCCGGGCCGCCCTGCCCGCCGCCGACGCGCAGTCGACGTCCTCCGGCCCGTAGGGCGGCCTGTCCGGCGGATCGTGCCGGACAGGCGAGGGCCGGGCAGGCGAGGGCCGGCCGCCCGTCGGGGCGGCACGCCTCCCGGGCCGCACGGCGGTCAGTCCGGCATCCGGGGTGTGCCGGGCGCCGCCCACACCGCCCAGTGTCTGCCGGGGAACGGGGACACCACCCGGACGACCAGCGCCGTCAGCGCCAGGAGCGCGGCGACGACGGCCGCCGCGCCGGCGAGCCACTGCGGGGCGAGTGCGAGGCCGACGGCCCGGGACAGGACGGCGGACGGGAAGGTACCGCCGGAGGCGTGGGTCCCGGCCAGGGCGGCCGGCAGCACGACCGCCGCCGCCAGTACGAGCACGCCGGGGCGTACGACCAGGAACAGGGCCAGCGCCGTGCAGAGCACCGGCAGACCGACCGCGAGGGCGTGCGGGACCAGGGAGAAACCGTCGCCCCGCAGCGGGAAGTGGACCACCGCACACACGGCGAGGGCCACCGCGGCGGACCAGCTCGACCAGGTCATGGACCGGACGGGCTGCGCGTGCGCCTGGCGGGGGCGCCGGATCCGCCGCCTCGAGTGCAGGGCCGCCGCGCCCGGGGCGCCGCGGTACGGGGGCGGGAAACCCGCGTCCGGTCTCCTACAGTGCTCGTCGTCCCGCACGCCCCCGCGCTCCTCCCGGCGCCGGTCCCCGCGCTCGTCCTCGTACCAGGACGGTTCGGACGTGGGGCGGTCGGGGCGATCCGGCGGGGGCTGCGCGGCCAGACGGTCTATCAGCTCGATCAGTTCCTCGACGGAGCGGCCGGAGGCGGCGGCCCGCAGTGCCTCCTCACGGCAGTGGGGTGCCAGCTGCTCGCTGTGCAGCAGCGCCACCAGCCGGGTCACGTCCTCCACCGGGCGGTGCGCCGCGGCGGCCCGGATCGCCTCGTCCGCACTGTCGGCGTCGCGGGGCGGCCTGGTCAGCAGGGCGACCAGACGGGCCACGTCCTCCACGGGGCGGCTCACCCCGATGACGCGCAGGATGTCGACCACGGCCCGGGTGTGTTCGGGTGAACGGGCCAGTGACGTGATGAGGTCGGCGACCTCGTCCGGGGGGCGGTCCGACACCGCCGCGTACACCAGGTTGCCCACGGGGTCGCCGTACTGCTGCCGATCCCGCCCCTCCTCCAGGCGTAGGGACTCCGCCAGGTCCACGTCCAGACGCAGTCCACCGGTGCCGTAGACCGTTCCGGCGGCCGGGAGGGGCGTCGGTGGCGGCTCCGGCGGGAGGACCCCGTCCGTTCCGCCGGATATCCCGGAAGCAGTCGAGACGGTCGGGTCGCTCGAGGGACTCGAGGTGTCCGACGAGGGTGTCGATGAGCAGGTGGTCATGCTCGGCTCCATGAAGGAAGACTCAGGCCGCTCCTCGCCCCCGGACGTACGACGAACGACGTTACGTGGACCATTACTAAGCGCCCACGCCCGGCACGGCCACTCGGCTGGGCCACCGGTATGACCTGTGCCACTCCGTCGGCTCCCCCAGGGGGTCATACCGGAGCCGTTCCCGGGCATCCAAACAAGGAGACCGGTGTCGCGCCGCACTCCGAGGAGGACAGCCCGTGGACACGACCACCGTGGTACTCGTCGTGGCCGCCGTCGCCGCGGCCGCCGTGCTGGCCGGCGCCGTGGCCCTCATGGTGCGACTGGTCCGCACCCGGCGCGAGCTGCGGCGCGCCGGTCTGCCCACGGGCCCGCGCTGGGTGTTCTGGGGCGCGGTCCTCTACCTCGTCCTGCCGACCGACCTGCTGCCCGACCCGGTGTACCTGGACGACATCGGCGTGCTGCTGCTCGCACTGCGCTCCCTGCGCGGCTCCCTCGGCGCGGGTTCACCCGGAGCGACGCCCCGGCGCCCGGATCGCGAACCCGCCCGCGACTACGCTCCGTGAGGAAACCAACCACCCGTTCGATTCGTATAAGTCTCTGGAAGCCAAAACAAGTCGGCGGACCAAGCAGCGGTGCACAGCGGGCCGTCGCCTGGTCGGCGCAGCACCGACGAGGGAGAGACGATGCAACCGTTCGCGCTCAACTACGCACGTCCGGCACGGGAGTTGGTCGTAAGCACTCCGTATGTGTACGACTCCGGACTGCAGTTGAACGTTCTCGCCGACGGACGAGTGGCGGCCTGCGATCACGCACTGTTGCGAGAGGTGGGCACCACGACGTCCACGGCGGGTTCCAAGACCCACTTCGACGACTGACCGTGAGCCGCAGACGATGACCGTACTGATCCTCACCTGCGAGGAGGATGTGACCGCCGACATGGTGGTCGTGCACCTGCACGGCTCCGGAGTTCCGGTGGTACGCCTCGACCCTGCCGATCTGACCGCCGGCGTCTCGCTCTCGGGTGAATACGTGCACGGCCGCTTTCGCGGCCATCTCTCCACCGGGGGGCGGCTGGTGAGCATCGGCGGACTGCGGTCCGTGTGGGTGCGCCGGCCGGGCACCCCGGCCGGGCGGGCGGCCCAGCCGTCGTCCTGGCTGACCGAGGAGGCCGCTCAGGCTCTCTACGGGATGCTGCGCGGCTCGGACGCCCGCTGGATGAACCATCCGGACGCGGCCCGGCAGGCACGTCACAAGCCGTGGCAGCTCCGGCTGGCTCAGCGCTGCGGCCTGCCCGTGCCGGCCACCGTGATCACGACCTTCCCGCGCGCCGCCCGGGAGTTCGCCGAACGGTTCCCGGACCTGGTGGTCAAGCCCGTTTCCGGAGCGCATCCGCAGGATCCGCCGCGGGCCGTGCCGACCAGCAGGGTGGCGCCGGACACCGACTTCACCGCCGTGGCGTTCGGGCCGACACTGCTCCAGCGGCGGATCGCGAAGCGCGCCGACATCCGGCTCACCGCCGTGGGCGAGCGACTGCTGGCCGCCCGCAAGGCCGCGGACCCCGGCCCCGAACCGGTCGAGGTGGATGTGCGTTTCGCGCCGCCCGGGGCACCCTGGGAGCCGGTCGATGTACCGCCGCGCCTCGCCGACTCCGTCCGCACCTATCTACGTGAGGCCGAACTGGCCTACGGGGCCTTCGACTTCGCCGAGGATGCCGACGGGACGTGGTGGTTCCTGGAGTGCAATCAGTCGGGGCAGTTCGGGTTCGTCGAGGTGGAGACGGGCCAGCCGATCGCGCGTACCGTCGCCGAGTGGCTGGCGCGGCCCGTTCCCGAGGAGACGGTGGAGGTCGACAGGACGCCCACCACGGCATGCTGAGGGCCCGTCAGCACGGGGGAGCGTGATGGTACGGGCCCGCCCTCCGTGGCGGTACCCGGATCAATGCGGCCTGGGGCCGGGCAGAAGGGCGGTGCGCTGCCAGCCGTTCCCCGGGGACTGCTGACGGTCGTGGCCGCCCGGGGAGTGCCCGGGGGACTGCAGGGGCCCCATGACCAGCTCCAGTTCCCTGTTCACTCGTTCGGCCTCGCTGCGGACCTGTGCGGGCACATCACCGCGCTCCGTGATGAGTCGGTCGTAGATGGGGGATTCCTTGAACACCCTGCAACGCGCCTCTCTGCTTCGTCGGCCCCGGGACGGGGACGCGACTGACGAGTGTATGCGTCCGGACATCCTTCAGGGGGAATCCACCTGTACGACTTGACGCAGATGAGTACACGAGGGATAGTCCCCGCGCCCCGGGGGCGGGAGGCACGGGGCGGTGCCGGATCCGGTCAGGCACCCGTGGTCGAACCGGGGCGGACGATCATGAGAACCGTGACCGTCGCCCACAGCAGGTTGAACACACCGGTGAACATGGCCAGTCGCATGGTCTCCCGCCGGTCGACGGACCGGTGCTGGGCCAGCTGCTCGACGAGTTCGTCCTGCCGGGGCAGCACGAAGGCGATCAGGACGGCCGCAGCCGCCGCCGTGAGCGCGATGGAGGTGATGAGCCAGCCGTCGCCCAGAACTCCCATGGCGAGCGCGGTGGCCAGCCCGAGCACGGGTACCGCGACGCCGATGCGGGAGTAGACCCTGCAGATGCGGTGCAGCACCTCGACGGTGGTCACCGCCGCCGCGACGGGCCCGTCACCCCCGGCGGGCGCGGCGCGGCGCGCGGCAGGCGGGAACATGCTCGCCGCGACGGTCACGGGGCCGACGGCGAGGATGGCGGCGAGGACGTGCAGGGACAGCAGGAACTTGGTCACCGGGGCTCTTTCCTTGGCGTGATCAGCGGTGAAGGGCTCACGCTAAGGGCCCTCGGGGTCTTCACCCAGGGGCTGGATCGACAGCTTCCGACGGATTCCCGCCAACCGGGCCCGTCTGCCTTTCCTCCGGTCCGCCGCACCACCTCCCCGCTCCTGCCCCGGCCCTTACGCGTGGCGGGAATCCACCTATCGTGGCGTTCATGCACTCCGTGGCGATTCTTCTGCTCGACCGGGTCATTCCGTTCGACATGGCGGCACCCATGCAGACCTTCGACTGGACGCGGCTGCCCGACGGCCGGCCCGCCTACCGGGTGCGGCCGTGCGCCGAGACACCCGAGGTGGCGGCGGACGGCGGGCTGCTCCTGCGCGTCGACCGCGGACTGGAGGCGCTGGGCGACGCCGACACGATCATCGTCCCGGGCCGCGCCGAAGGCGCCCCGCCGCTCTCCCCCGCGGTCGTCACGGCGCTGCGCCGGGCGGCCGGGGCGGGCACCCGGATCGCCTCGGTGTGCGTGGGCGCGTTCGTGCTGGCGGAGGCAGGGCTGCTGGACGGGCTGCGCGCCACCACGCACTGGGTGGCCGCGGACCAACTGGCCCGCTCCTTTCCCCGCGTCGAAGTGCAGCCTGACGTGCTCTACGTCGACAACGGGCAGATCCTCACCTCGGCCGGTGCCGCCGCCGCGCTGGACATGTGCCTGCACATGGTCCGCCGGGACCTCGGCTCGGCGGTGGCCGCGAACACGGCCCGGATGTCCGTCATGCCGTTGGAACGGGAGGGCGGACAGGCCCAGTTCATCGTGCACAAGCACCCGCCCGTGCCCCGCGGGTCGGCCTTCGAGCCACTGTTCGAGTGGATCGAGGACAACCTGGCGCACGAGGTCACCCTCGGGGCGATGGCGGCGCGTGCCGGGATGAGCGAGCGCACCTTCGGCCGCCGTTTCCGCGAGCAGACGGGCACCACGCCGGTGCAGTGGCTGCTGCGGGCGCGGGTACGGCGCGCCCAGTACCTGCTGGAGAACAGCGACTACACGGTCGAGCGGATCGCCCAGCAGTCCGGGTTCGGCTCGCCCACGGCGTTCCGCGAGCGGTTCCGCAAGGTGGTGGGCACCACGCCGTACGCGTACCGGTCGGCGTTCCACGGCCGACGGCCCGTCGGACGGCCCGTCGCGGGCACCGGCTCGTAGCCTCCGGTCACACGGTCAGGCACCGGCCTTTCTCGCCGTCCGGGTCCGTGGTCCGGCCGGCGGGCGCGGTCTGCTCCTGGGCGAGCAGCGCGTCCGCGCGGGTGACGGCTTCACGGATGCCGGCCGTTCCCGTCATCACGCAGAGCGTGTAGGTGATGTCCTCCAGCTCGCGCGCCGCGACGGGCGAGTGCCGCTCCGCCTGCGCGATCCGCAGCGTCGCGTAACGCGTCAGCAGTCGTCTGACGGTCTTGGGATCCGGTACCAGCACGAAGGCGCCTCTCTCTGGGTGTGTGACTGCGCCTACCCGCATCGCCCGGAAGTAGTCCATTCCGTCCGGCTGTCCGTCCGGCCGGACGGAATGGACAGCCGGACGGAATGGACTGATGGACACCTGACGGGTGGCCCGGCCGCCCGTCAGGCCGCCTGCCCGCTGTGCAGTGCGGTGTACGCCCCTCCCCGTCGCAGCAGTTCCTCGTGGGTGCCGATCTCCTGGATCCGGCCGTCCGCCATGACCACGATCCGGTCGGCACCGCGCACGGTGGACAGCCGGTGCGCCACGACGAAGGTGGTCCGCCCGCGCAGCAGCCGGGCGAGCGCCTCCTGGACCAGCGCCTCGGAGCGGGTGTCCAGCGCCGAGGTCGCCTCGTCGAGGACGAGTACCTTGGGGTCCCTGATCAGGGCGCGGGCGATGGCGAGGCGCTGGCGCTGTCCGCCGGACAGGCGGGCTCCGCGCTCCCCGACGAGGGTGTCGAGGCCCTGGGGCAGCCGGTCGACGAACTCCAGCGCGTTGGCGTCGCGCAGTGCGGACCGCACCGACTCCTCGTCGGCGTCGTCCATGCCGTAGGCCACGTTCTCCCTGATCGTGCCGTCGAAGAGGATCGACTCCTGGGGCACGACCGACAGGAAGCGCCGGTAGGTGCGCAGGTCGAGGCCGTTCATGTCGGCGCCGTCGAGGAGCAGACGGCCCGAGGTCGGGCGGATGAAGCCTATGACGAGGTTGAGCACGGTGGACTTGCCGGCCCCCGAGGCGCCCACGAAGGCGACGGTCTCGCCCGGGGCGACGTCGAGGGTGAAGTCGCGTACGGCGGGACGCTCGTCCCGTTCGTAGGCGTGGCCCACGCCTTCGAACGTGACCGCGCCGCGCAGGGCGGTGACCTCCGACCTGCCCTCGTTGTCCTCCAGTTCGGGCGCCTGGAGAACCTCGCCGACCGAGCGCACGGACTCGAGGCCCTTGGTGATGACCGGGGCCAGGCCCGCCAGTGTCGTCGTGGAGTTGGTGAGTGTGGTCAGGAAGGCGCTCAGCATGACGATGTCGCCGGCGCTGACGCCCCAGACGTCGTAGTACGAGATCAGCGCCGCGCCGGCCAGGACGAGGACGCCCACCACGTTGAGCGCCACCCAGGCCAGCGAGCCGAACCGGCCGTTGACCAGGTCCAGGCGCATCCCGGAGGTGAGCAGCCGGTTCAGGGTGCCGTCCATCCGGCGCAGGGCCTTGCCCTCCAGTCCGTGGGCGCGGGTGACCGGGATGAGCCGGGTCATCTCCGTCACCCGGGACGACAGGGTCTCCACCTCGTGCCGGAAGTGCTCGTTGTGGGTCCGCAGACGGGACCGCAGCCGGGCCACGAGCAGGGCGGCGGTGGGCACGACGACCAGGAAGACGGGCAGGAACTCGGGCGTGCGGAGGGCGATGATGACCAGTCCGCCGATGAGTACGGTGATCGCGCCGAGCCCCATCTCCGCGGTCTGCTGCACCATCTGCTCGACGGTCTCCACGTCCCGCACGACCTTGGCCTGGAGCACACCGGCGCTCACGCGGGAGTGGTAACCGATGGAGAGCTGCTGCATCCGCGTGCACAGGGCGGAGCGCAGGGCGGTGCCCATGCGGCGGACGCTGCCGTACAGGAGGCGCACGTAGAGCAGGTGCAGCGGGTAGTTGACCAGCAGGATGAACATGATGACGCCGGTGCTGGTCCAGAGCTGCGAGATCGGCCGGTGCTGCACCACGGTGTCGATGATGGATGCGGTGATCAGCGGCAGCAGCCAGATGGGGCTGTGCTTGACCGTGAAGACGCCGACCGCGGCGGCGAGCCGGCCGCGGTCGGCCCGGAGGAGATAGGCGAGGGTCCGGACCGGGTGCTCGCCCCGGTAGCGGTGGTCGAGTGGTCTTGCCGGCGACGACGCCATCGGCGGTGGTCCTCCCCTGAAGCCGGATACGGCAGGTGCAGCCCGGTTACGGCGGCGCGACGAACGTTCTCTGCCCCCACACCGGAAAGCGCTTTCCCTCTTATCGAGCAGGAGTACACCAGATCCGCGTGCACGACCGCACGGGCGGTCGCGGCCCGAGACCCCTCAGGCGGCGTCCGGTTCCGCGTCCCCCTCGGCACTCGGCGCCGGGTCCTCCCGGCGGCAGGCGTCCGCGGCGCCGATCAGGGTGACGCCGGCGTCCGGTGCGGCGTGGACGGTGGCCGGGGAGCGCACCTCGCCCGGCCGGCCCTCGATCGACACGCGCATGGCGCCCCGTCCGATCCCACCGACCTCGACGTCACCGATACGGCGGGTGTGCATGCATGCGTGACCTCTTTCCGGATGCCGTCCAGCCGCATCTGACAAGCGGTTCCAGCCTGAGCTCCGTACCGCGGGAAATCCAATAGGAAAATGCGAACGCATTCAGCAGGTGCGGCTCTGAATCGCGGGGGAGAGCCGGCCACCGGAGGCCGGAGCCCTCCACGGGACGGGCGCCCGGCGGCTTGCCGCGATACGCCGGGGGCGACGGCACCTCCGACCCGCCCCGGAAGGCTCCCGCGGCTTCACGCCGGGGGCGCCGACACCACGGCAAGCAGAGAGCGCTCTCTGCACACCCGGCGCCCCTCCGCCCGATCCGGCTTAAGCGACCCTTAAGAAGCGCTTAAGCGCATGCGCACTTCTCGCAAGCGCGTCAAGTAAGCCCTGTTCAGAGCGGCTCGAGGGACAAGTCGGACCCATTGGCGGGGACGGTTCCGGTCCGTACCATCAGGGCCAGGCGCTGGCACGACCTGCGGCGTGAGAGCGCTCTCATCACCGTCGGGGAGCGCTCGGCCCCACCCCCACACCCGGGCAACACCTTGTCAGGTACCGCTCACCAGGAACGGCTCGTCAGAACCGTTCGATCACCTCAGGAGACCCCCCACATGACTCCTCGCCACCAGCGTTCCCTCGGCCGCCGGAAGGTTCTCTTCGCCCTCGGTGGGGCGGCCGTGGCCGTGCCCGCCGCCGCCGCGCTCGCCCCCCACGCCCTCGCGGAGACGTCCCCGGACACGCAGGCCGCGGCGGCCGCCGCGGCTCCTCTCCCGCTGACGATCGTCAACAACAGCGGCTCCTTCGGCAACGCGAACGTGCACCTCTACGTCGTGGGCAACCAGGACGGACGTCAGGTGCGGCTCACCCCGGACGGCACCCTGGCCCCGGTCTCCCTGTCGGACAACGGTGCCGACGGCTTCACCGACTACGCGATCAGCCTGGCCGGCAGCGGCGAGACCCGGCTGTCCCTGCCGTACATGTCCGGCCGCATCTACGTGGCCCTCGGCCGGAAGCTCAAGTTCAAGGCCGTCACGGACGGCAACGGCAACGCGGCGTTGCAGTACCCGGCCGGCTGGGTCACCTCGGACCCCGGCTACGGTGTGCTGCACGACTGTGCGGAGTTCACCCACAACTCCGCCGGCATGTTCTGCAACACCACGATGGTCGACATGTTCAGCGTGCCGATGAACATCCGGCTCACCGGTTCCAAGGACCAGTCCACGGGCGTGTTCCGGGGCGGGGGCCGCGGTGCCGTGTTCGCCGCGCTCAGGCAGGTGGAGGCGTTCTCGCGGCTCGTCGTGGACGACACCCGGATCATCGCGCCGGGCCACGGCCTGGACGCGGGTCTGTTCGCCAAGGACTACCTCGCGCCGTACATCGACGAGGTGTGGAGCACCTACACCGGACGTGACCTCAGGATCACCACCAACGCCGGGACCTTCACCGGCCGGGTGCGCGGCGACCGGTTCACCTTCGCCGGGCCCGCCCAGGTCTCCTTCGGCAGGCCGTCCACCCGGGACGTCCTCTTCTGCGACGGGGCGCTCGCCGCCCCGAACGACGGCACGACCGGCCCGGTCGCCGCCGTGCTCGGCGCCGGCTTCAACCGTTCGACGCTGCTCAGCCACCCCGACCAGCCGACCACCGACGCCTCGGTCTTCTACCGGACCGGGCTCACCAACCACTACTCCAAGGCCGTGCACACGGCCACGGAGGACGGCAAGGCGTACGGCTTCGCCTTCGACGACGTCGCCGACTTCGCCTCGTACATCCAAGACACGGCCCCCACGGGCGTGCGCCTGACGCTGTCGCCCTTCTGAAGCCGGCCCCGAAAGCCCTGAAGGGCCAAAAGACGGCGAGGACACCGGGACCGCGGGAGGTGGCGCCGGCGCACCCGCGAGGATCGCCCTGCCGCAACGGGCAGGTTTTCCGCGGGCCGGGGAAGGTACTCCTGCACCTGAGGAGCGGCCCCTTCCAAGCGGCGCCCCCCGTGTTCCGGATGCACTTCGGGCTCCCGCGTTGAATGGTGATACCGGACCCGATGACCGCACCGGGGCCACTACAGCCATCCGGACCCGAGGAGTCAGAGATGTCGACGTCCCAGCCCAAGGAGTCCCTGCCGCCCGAGGACCGCACCACCCCGGACGGCCTGCTCCACGCCCGTACCGGCACCGATGTGTCGCCGGAGGACCTCGTTCTTGCCTCCGGCAAGGATCTCACCCCGCAGAATCTCGAATGGGCCAGGCGCAAGCTGGCGGAGGAGGGGCCCACCGCACTGGACAAGATCCTCCCCTGACCCCGGCCCCCTGCCCCTCGGCCCCGGCTCCGGCCCTTGCCCTGCTCGTCCCGTCCCCGGCCCTCACTCCGGCCCGTCCGCGGCCGCGCCCTTCGGGGCGCCCTGCTCCGGCGTCGGCGCGATCCTGACCTGAAGGTCACCGATCGTGTGCGGGGGCCAGGCGCGGGCGTAGCCGGGCGGGGTTCCGCCGGGGCCGATGAGCGTGGCGACGGGGACGCGGTCCGCGGTGCTCAGTATCTCCGCCACTGTGGTGTTCTCGTTGTTCCCGCCCGTCCCGCCGGAGGAGCAGCCGGCGTAGTAGGCCACGGGGATGGCTTCGTGGCCGGTGATCAGGCAGGGCGGTCGGACGCCGAGTCGGTGCAGTTCGCCGGCGGTGCGGGCCCAGTCCCGGCGGCTGTCGGTGTTGCGGTCCACGGTGTGCGTCAGGACGGCCAGTTGTACGGCCAGATGGCCGGCCAGCGCGAGCGCGACCAGTGACGTCACGACCGGCCGCCACGTCCCGGCCGGTGTCCTGACCAGGTGCCACAGCGCGTCGGCGACGGGGATCGCGAGCAGGGCGTAGGCGGGCTGGAGGAAGCGGGGCGCCGCGTACCCGATCATGAAGAGGTACGGGAGGGCGGCCGTGGCGGCGCAGGCAAGCGGCAGCACGGTGCGCAGGGCGCGCCGGGCCCGTACGGCGACGACCAGCGCGAGGACGGCCAGGAGCGGCAGGGCGAACCACCAGAGGACGATCACCGGATGGGGCATCGTCCCCGTGCACGGGCGGCACAGCCCCCGCCCGCCCAGGCTGCGCAGTTGGTCGTCGACGGCGATCTGCAGACCGAGCCCGCCCTGGATGCGGGAAGCCTCGGCCAGCCGCTCCCCCAGGCCGCCGTACCAGGCGTAGGCCTCGGCCACCCACTCGGCCGCGCCCACCGCGAGGCCCGCCGCGAGTGCGGCCAGAAGGCGGACGTGCCGGCCTGCCAGGGCGAGGACCAGCAGGGGGATCGTCACCCATACGGCGTCGGTGGGCCTCATCAGCGCCATCAGCACGGCCCCCGCCGCGACGCCCCACAGCGCCCCGCGTGCCGAGCGGTCCGCGTGATACCTCAGGAAGCAGCCGACGGCGATCAGGGCGCCGAGCGCGACCCACTGGTTGGGCATGGCCTGGGGGCCGTAGAAGAGGGTCACCCACAAGGACGCGAAGAAGGCGCCGGCGGTGACCAGGACCGGGGTGGGGAACAGGCCGCGCCAGGCACGCAGCGCCAGGTACAGGCCCAGGCCGGACAGGAGGGCGAGGTAGACGCGCAGCAGCGCGGTGGACTCCGACCATGAGGCGACGGGCGCCACCAGGAGGGAGACGCCCCGGGCACGCGGGGCGCTGAAGAAGGCGGCCGGGTGGTGGGAGGTGACCTGGCTGACGTAGACGATCTCGTCCCAGCCGAGTCCCAGCGCCGGACGGACGAGGACGATTTGGGCGACGGTGAAGACCGCGGCCAGAACGGCGAGCGGTGCGGTGCCGTCCGTGGAACGTGGTGCGCCCGGCGAGGACGTGCGTATCCGTATGCGTCGCCGCCCTGCGGCGAGAAGGGCACCCCTGCCGTCGGCCATCGTCCGTCCCTCGTCCCGTGTGCCGCCGTTCCTGCCGGTCACTTGCGCGCAAACAGAAACAAATTAACCCGCGGGGCGCGCAGGGGCAGGCGGGACGACGATCGCGGTCACCGCTCGCCCGGTTCCCGGGGTTCTCCGGTGAGCTCGGCGAGGTCCGTCACGACCCGGTCGGCGCCATGGGCGTAGAGCGCGGCCGACCGGCCGGCGCGGTCCACGCCGACGACGTAGCCGAAGCGGCCGGCGCGGCCCGCGTCCATGCCGGCCAGCGCGTCCTCGAACACGGCGGCCCGGCCGGGCGGGACGCCGAGATCCCGGGCGGCGGCGAGGAAGGTGTCGGGGTGCGGCTTGCCGGGAAGGTGGCGTTCCGCGGCGACCACACCGTCCACGCGGGCGTCGAAGAGGTGCTCGGCGTCGAGGGCGCGCAGCACGTCCCGGCAGTTGGCGCTGGCGGAGACGACGGCGGTGCGCAGGCCGTCGGCGCGAACCGCCTCGATGTAGCGCAACGTGCCCTCGTAGGCCTCCACTCCGCCGCTGCGGATCCTTTCCAGGAACAGCTCGTTCTTGCGGCGGGCGAGCCCGTGCACGGTCGTGGTGCCGGGCGGATCGTCCGGCGCGCCCAGGGGCAGGCCGACGTCGCGGGAAGCGAGGAAGGTGCGTACGCCGTCGACCCGCGGGCGGCCGTCCACGTACTCGGCGTAGTCGGCGTCGGTGAACGGCCGGAAGTCCGCGCCGTCCCGCTCGCGCAGGAAGGCGTCGAACGCCTGCTTCCAGGCCGCCGCGTGGACCGCGGCAGTCCTGGAGATGACACCGTCGAGGTCGAAGAGGCAGGCCAGGATGTTCTCGGGCAGACCCAGATCCGTCATACCGGACATGATCCCGCGTCCCGGCGGGCAGTACGCGGCGAAAAGCGGACGGCGACGGGACCGCGGGCGCCGTCCGGGCGGCGGGCGGGTGACACACTCTCCCGTGTGGCGCCGACCTTCGACGATCTCCTCCACCGCGCCCGGGCCCTCGGCCGGGACGGCCGACGCGCGCTGCTCGGCATCGCGGGCAGCCCCGGGGCGGGGAAGTCCACGCTCGCCGGGGAGCTGGTGCGGGCTCTGAACGGCGCCGGGGAGCCGTGGGCCGCGCACGTCCCGATGGACGGCTTCCACCTCGCCGACGCCGAACTGGACCGGCTCGGCCGCCGGGACCGCAAGGGCGCCCCGGACACCTTCGACGCGGCCGGATACGCGGCCCTGTTGCGGCGGCTGCGCGAGGAGACGTACGGGGACGTCGTGTACGCGCCCGGTTTCGAACGGACGCTGGAGCAGCCCGTCGCGGGGGCCGTTCCGGTGCCGCCGACGGCCCGGCTGGTGGTGACGGAGGGGAACTATCTGCTGCTGGACACCGGTGCGTGGGCGCGGGTGCGGTCGCAGCTCGACGAGGTCTGGTTCTGCGAGCTGGACGAGGAGGAGCGGGTGCGGCGGCTGGTGGCCCGGCACGTGGAGTTCGGCAAGCGCCAGGACGAGTCGGTGGCCTGGGTCGCGCGCTCGGACGGGCCCAACGCCGAACTGGTCGCGCGGACCCGGCACCGCGCGGACCTCGTGGTCCCGGCGTCGGCGGTGCCGCGTGTGCACCGGTGACGGGCGGGCCTCTCGTGTGCCGTCGGCGGGCGGGTGGACCGGTGGGTCGCTCTTCGCCCGGGGCCGTGCGGTGCCCCCCTGCATCGCTCCCCCCTGTCCGCCACGCTGCGTAAGCTGAATCGACCCCTCGTGGGAGACGAAGGAGGCGCCCGGTGCCATCGCCGCAGCAGGCACGCGCACAGGCATCCGCGATCACTTCGGGGAAGGGGGGCGAGGAGGCGGAGGCGTCCCCGACGTCCCAGCTCCGCGCGCTGTTCGACCGGCCCCGGCTCTCCCCGGGCCAGCGGCGCATCGCCCGGTATCTGATCGAGCACCTCACCGAGGCGGCGTTCCTGTCGATCACGGACCTCGCCGAGCGGGTCGGGGTGAGCCAGCCCTCGGTGACCCGGTTCGCCTCGGTGGTCGGCTTCAGCGGCTACCCCGCGCTGCGGGAGAGGCTCCAGGCGATCGCGCTCGGCACGCTCCCCGGCGGACCCGCGGAGGAGAACCGGGGCAACGAGTTGCAGGCGGCGGTGGACGCCGAGATCGGGAACCTGGAGAACCTGCGGCGGGATTTCGCCGATCCCGACCGGGTCGTCGGGACCGGCCGCGAACTGGCGGCGTCCACGCCGCTGACCGTCCTCGGGCTGCGCATCTCCGTCTCCCTGGCCGAGTACTTCGCCTACGCCGCCCGCCGTATCCACCCGGACGTCCGGCTGGTGACCCGCGGCGGCAGTGTCGCCTACGACGCGCTGCTGCAGTCACGGGAGGCCGGCGGCACGTGGGTGCTGGCGTTCTCCATGCCGCGGCACGCCCAGGAGACCCTGACGGCGGTGCGGGTCGCCCGGGGCGCCGGACTGAAGGTCGCGCTGGTCACCGACCTGGCGCTGGGCCCCCTCGCGGACGAGGCCGACGTCGCCTTCGCCACCGGCGCCGGGTCACGCCTGGCGTTCGACTCGTACGCGGCTCCGGGTGTGCTGTGCGCGGCGCTGCTCCAGGCCATGACGGACGCGGACCCGGAGCGGACGCGGTCCCGGCTGGACGAGTACGAGCAGGTCGCCGAGCAGCACCAGTTCTTCCTCAGGGACTGATTCCCCCCGGGGGCCGCTCCCCCGCCGGCGCCCTCGAGTGGGCCTTCCCCTTCGAAGCACGCATGAATGTTTTCATACACCTTGCAAACCACATCACATATATAAATACTGCTGGCGGATCACGACATGTCCGCTCCGGACCGCGATCCGTACCCACCCCGTCATCACCCGCTCCGCCCGGAAAGCCGACGGTCCGCCCCTGCGCAGCCAGACACCTTCGCAGCGGATGGCGTCCGCCCCGACCGGACACCCGCACGAACGCCCGAACCCGCCGGCTCCTACCCGCTCCGACGGCCGCGCCGGACCAGGGCCGCCCCACCCGTCGCCCACCCCAGCGACGCCGCACACCCGGAAGCGATGATCATGACCGTGACCTCCACGCGCCTCAGCCCGGACTGGCCCTGCCAGGTCAAGTCACCCGGCAGCTACGACTGGGAACGCTCGGCGGCCAAGTGGCTGCGCGAGCTGGTACCGGCGCGCTACGCGAGCTACCCCGCGTTCATCCGGCACCCCGTCCTGCTGGCGCGGCACGCCCAGATCCAGGTCGAGCACGAGATCCGAGTGGCGCGCACCGCTCTCCAGACGGCACGGGCCGACCTGCCCCGGCTCGGCCTGCACGAAGGGGTCATCGAGCACACGATCAAGCTGTACGCGGCCGAGCTCATGCAGTTGCAGCACATCGCGCGCAGCGTGCGCGCGGTCACGCGGGCCCTGGTGGAATCGGGCCGCTGACCGGGCGGGACGCGCCGGGCGGGCGTCGCCCCGTACGGGACTCCAGCGCGCGGCGGGTGTCGTCGCCGTAGACGCCGGTCTCGTCGCCCTGGACGCCGTACCAGAGCTGGAACCGGGCGACGGCCGCGGACAGGACGGCGTCGTAGCGGCCGCTGGTGGCGCCGTCGCGGTAGACGTCCGGGATGCGCAGGAGGCGTTCCTGGAGTTCGGCCACTTCCGGGCCCGAGTCGCCCTCGCTGAGGAACCCGGGAGCGGCCGGGGCCCGCTGGGGCGGCGCGGCGGGCTCGGCCGCGGGCGGGCTCGTGGTGGGGCGGGGGTCCGGCACGGCCCGGTCCTCGGTGCGCTGCCCCAGGAGCAGGACCGCGCCACCGAAACCCAGTACCGCCGCCGCGGCCAGGGCGATCGCCACGGCGGCACGCCGCTTCCCGGGGCTGTGCGGGGACGGATGCGCGGGGATACGCGAGGGCCGGCCGGGCACCGCGCCGTCGTACGAGGGGCCTTGGGGCGCACGGCGGCCGGGTGACGTGCGCCCGGGTACCGGACCGTGCTGCGCGAAGTTCTCGCCCGCGGGGCCGGGCGCGGTCGCCCGCGGCCGGGTGGGCGGTTCGGGGGCGACCGGCGGAAACTCCTGGGTCTCGTCCTCCGGGCCGGCCGCCGGCCGGGGCAGGGTGACGGACTCGTAGCCCTCGCGCTCCTCCCGTTCGAACTCCCTGAACAGTTCGGCGAGCGCGTCCGTGCGGCGCGGGCGCAGGACGCGGACGGGCTCGAGGGGCGGGCCGTCGTGCGGCTGCCCGGGGTCGGACGGCGTCGGCACGCTGCTCTCCTTCCGCTGCGCACGAGGGCGGAGCCGCCCACGGGAAGAGATACGCGCCCGGGAGGGCGGAGGTTCAGCCGGCAGCGCGCAGAAAACGGTGCAGGGAAGCCGTCACGGCGGACACGAAGGACTCCCGGGACTCCGCGTCCAAGGCGTCGAGGGACAAGTACGGGTTCAGGTCCTCCAACTCGACCAGCAGCAGTTCGCCGTCCGGGGCGCGGCAGGCGTCGACCCGCTGGATGCCGTGGTCGAGGGTGTTCCAGTCGACGAAGCTCCGGGCGAACTCCAGGTCGTACGGAGTGACTTCGTACGGCTCCAGTTGCCAGCGCTGGCCGGGGTCAGGGGCGTACAGGGCGTACTGGAGGTCGTGGTCGACGAAGTAGAAGGAGACCTCGTACGCGAAGTCGATGTGCGGTTGCACCAGGACGCTGCCGTCGATGAACTCCCGCACGGCGTCCCCGGAGACGACACGCAGCCCCACCGAGTCGGCGCCGAGCCTGGGTTTGACCACGTACCGGTTCGCCGCGGGCAGCAGTCGCAGGTCCTCGGCGCGGTCGACGGTGGGGATCACCGGCCGCCCGGCGGCGCTCAGTTCGAGCAGGTACTGCTTGCCCGCCATGTCGCCCCGGCCGGTGAGCGGGTTGTAGACCGGCTTCCCCGCCTCCGTGGCCCGTCGGCGGAAGGCTTCGTAGGCCTCCGGGTAGGTCAGCACCGGGCCGCTGTTACGGACGACCACGGCGTCGAAGCCGTCCAGCAGCGCGGCGGCGTCCCGCGGATGACAGAGCGCCAGGTCGAAGTCGGCGCGCAGCCGGGAGGTGAGGTGGACGTCCTCGTCTCCGTAGCGGCGCCCACGGGCCGGATACGTCAGGTCGGTGACGTACAGGAGGCGGGGACGGGGACGGGCGGGCGCCATGCGGGGCTCCTCGGAGGGCGACAGAAGCCTGATCATATGAATGATCCGCAGGTATCGGAACAGCCCGGGGCACGGTGGACACAAAGAGGGGTACCGAGTGCCTTTACGGGTGGCACTGAGTGCCATACCCTGTCGCTGTGCACGGTGGCACATGACACACCGGGTACGTGCGTGCCGGGCATCGTGCACGCGGGATGGCGGCCGAGTGCAGGGAGTTGACCAGCGTGTACCACCACTCAGGAAGCGTGGCTCAGCAGGCAGCCGGCGTCACGACGGGTCTGCTCGAACCCCAGGGCGCGAACAGCGCGGAGGCCATGGCCTTCCAGCGGTGCACATGGTGCGGCACCGCGACGTACCACCGGCTGCTGTGCCCCGTCTGTCAGGGCAGCGACCTGCGCACGGAGCACAGTGCGGGCGTCGGCACGGTCCGTCACTCCACGACGCTGTACCGCAATACGCCGGCCGCCCGGAACGTGTCCCTGATCGAGATGGCCGAGGGCTTCGTCGTCCGCGGCCGGGTCATGGGCCCGCCCATCGGCATCCACAGCGGGGACCGGGTACGGCTGTCCACGGCCAAGGACCCGGTGCGCGGCGAACCGGTCTTCCAGCTCGTCGACGAGCCCTACCGCGCCTGGACCTGACCGGCGCCCGGAACCGGTCCGGGCGAACGGAGTCCGGTCGGCCGGGTTCAGCCGGCCAGTACGACGCGGATACCGACGGTGCCGTCACGGCCCCGGCGCAGTCGGCTGCCGAGCAGTGTCAGCCGGCCCGGCAGACCGTACTTACGGGCGATCAGTTCGCGGTAGCGGGCGGTGGTCGCCGCATCGCAGATCTCCGCGGTGGCCGGGACCTGGCCGCCGGTCGGACGGCCGCGCACGTCGCAGGGTCCGACCAGGACATCGGCGCGGGCCCGGATCCGCTTGACCTTCCAGGAGTCGGCGGCGGTCCAGACCCCGAGCGCGTTTCCGTCCCGCACCACCCACACCGGGGTGGCCACCGGCGTACCGTTCCGCCGGTAGCTGGTGACCAGCAGGTACTTTCCCGCTCCGAGCCGTTCGAGCAACGCGTCGTCCATACCCGGCAGTCTAGTGTTCGGTCACCGTCCCCCGCCCGCCGCGGACGCCGTCCCCCCGCGCACGCCGGGCCGCTCGACGCGCAGGCCGGCACCTCCCGCACATCGGATCGCTCCGGCGGTGAACACCGCGGGGCCCGCGTCCGTATGGACTGAGGGCACTCGACTCAGGGGAGGCCCCGCGGTGTTCGCACCGCGCTGTTCTGGTTCGGGAGTCATGCATGAGGCACGCACGACGACGGGTCGTCCGGCGAGTGGCACGGCTGGCGGCCGTCGGCGGAGTCCTCCTCGGAGCGACGATGGTGACCCGCGCCGTCGCCGGTGAGCCCCCGGCGCCGGACCCGGTTCCGTACGCCGCGGCCGAGGAGGACACCGGCCCCGGCTCCGCCCTCGTGGCGCGGCTCGGCGCCTCCCGCACCGCGGGCAGCTGGCTCGGTGAGGACGGTCGAACGGTCGTCGCGGTCACCGACGAGAAGGCGGCGGCCGAGGTACGGGAGGCCGGCGCCGACCCGAAGGTGGTGCGCCACAGCATGCGCGACCTGAAGTCGGCCACGAAGACGCTGGGTTCGGCGCCACGCGTGCCGGGGACGGCCTGGGCCATGGACTACCGGTCCAACGAGGTGGTGGTCCGCGGCGACAGCACGGTGTCCGCGGACGACTGGTCCGACCTGACCCGGGTGGCGAAGGGGGCCGGCGGCTTCGTCCGCATGGAGCGCACCGAGGGCACCTTCACCACGCGGATCAACGGGGCGGAGCCCATCCTGTCGACCGCCGGGCGCTGCTCCGCGGGCTACAACGTGACCGACGGCAAGCGCGAGTTCATCCTCACGGCCGGGCACTGCGGGCCGGACGGTTCGGTCTGGTTCGCCGACGACGGGGGCAGGAAGAAGGTCGGCACCACGGTCGGCGGCAGCTTCCCCGGCGACGACTACTCCCTGATCGAGTACGACGGCGGCCGGGCCGGTGAAGGCGCCGGTGTCGTGTCGGTCGGCAACGGCCAGGGCATACGGATCACCGGCGTGGGCGACCCCACCGTCGGCCAGCGGGTCTTCCGCAGCGGCAGCACGAGCGGGCTGCGCGACGGGGAGGTGACGGCGCTCAACGCGACGGTGAACTATCCGGAGGGCACGGTCAGCGGCCTCATCGAGACCAACGTGTGTGCCGAACCCGGCGACAGCGGCGGCCCGATGTTCTCCGAGGGCATCGCGCTCGGGGTGACGTCGGGCGGCAGCGGCGACTGCCGCCAGGCAGGCGGTACGACGTTCTTCCAGCCGGTCACGAAGGCGCTGGCGCAGCTGAAGGTGGACCTCCTGGTGGCCCCGAAGGCCGGGGGCGGCGCGGACACGGCCGCCCCCGCCCCGTCGGCTTCGGCCGGCGCGGCGGCCCCGGACTCCGCGTCACCGGGTTCGTCCGCGGCGGGAATCAACGCGTCGACGCTGCTGTCCCGCCTGGCCGACCCGCGGAACGTGGGGCCCGGCGTGCTGGTCATCGGCGGCAGCCTGATGGCCCTCGTGGCGACCCGCTGGATCCGCGCGGAGCAGGACCGCAAGGCGTACCAGCGGTACTACTCGGCGACATGGAGCTGAGTCGGGTGCGGTGGTGCCGGCGCCGGTACCACCACCCGGGCGCCGGTGAGGACGCTCCCTCGTGACACGGCGGCCCGGCCACGAGGACGGCACATGCGCCCCGGTCCGGAGAGTCGGACCGGGGATGCGGCCGGGACCAGGGCCCGGGCCGAGGCGGGCGACAGGGCGAGCGGAAGGAGACCGGCGAGGACTACGGGCGAGGGGCAGCGGGGCCCGTGCGGCGCCTCAGGCCGCCTCGGCCTCCTCCGGGAGGGCCTCGGCCCACTCCTGGACGAGACGCTGGTACTCCGCGCGCTGCTCACCGCTCAGTGTCCCGCCCGACCGGAGCCACAGGGCCCGGATCTCCTCGTTGACCTCGGCAGCCGATCGCTCGGATGAAGGTTCAAGAGTGGTGGACATGCTGTGAAGCATAGAGCCACCGGTGTGAAAGTCACGTGAGTAATCACGAGTCAACCGGGCATACCGGACAGTGTCACTGATCACGTCCATCTGCCATGGAACATGGGCGAGTTCACATTCCCCACCCTCCCGATGACACCCCTCCCCGCCCCCTCGGCCTCTCCCCGGCCGGTGCGGCCGACGGAGGGCGGCGGGCGCGAGAACCCGCGCGGTCCGCGACCCGGCGAAGTCCCCTGAGGGCATGAGGAACCATCCGGTGTCGGACAAGTGCCCCCGCACGGGGGGCCGTTACGGCATCGTGTTCCCCGACCCTCCGAAGGGCACCGAGGGCGCGGCCGCCGGCCGAAAGGACTTCCCGACCTCTCAGCTCCCCGATCACCCACTACGCGGCCGGTGTATGCGCGTCGCAGCCCGGCCTCGTTCCCTCCCCGTGAAAGGGCACGCATTCCATGACGTTCTCGCTCGGCATCGTCGGCGCCGGCCAGTTCTCCGGCCAGTTCGCCACCCTGTTCCAGGCGCACCCCGGCGTCGGCGACGTCCACGTCACCGACCTGCTGCCCGAGCGGGCCCGGCAGCTCGCCGCCGCGCAGGGACTCGCCGGCACCTTCCCGTCGTACGAGGCCATGCTGGAGTCGCCGGAGATCGACGCGGTCGCGATCTTCACCCAGCGCTGGACCCACGGCCCCCTGGTGCTCCAGGGCCTCGACGCGGGCAAGCACGTGTACTCGGCGGTCCCCATGGCGATCCGTACGGAGGAGATCGCGGCGATCATCGACGCGGTCGAGACGACCGGTCTGACGTACATGATGGGTGAGACCAGCCAGTACCACCCGGCGACGGTGCACGCCCGCGACCGGATCGCCGAAGGCGCCTTCGGGCGGCTGTTCTACGCCGAGGGCGACTACGTCCACGACATGGACCTCGGCTTCTACGAGGCGTACCGGTACAGCGGCGGCGACGACTGGAAGGCCACCGCCAGCTATCCCCCGATGCTGTACCCGACCCACGCGGTGGGCGGGGTGCTGGGTGCCTGGCAGACGCACGCGGTCGGTGTCTCCGCGATCGGCGTCAGGGACGAACGGGGCGACGGCGTCTTCGACAAGGAGGTCAGCCGGTTCGACAACGACTTCTCCAACGCCACGGCCCTGTTCGAGGTGGCGGGCGGCGGCGCGTTCCGCACGAACGAGTTCCGGCGGGTCGGCTATCCCTCGCACATCAGGGAATCGCGGTTCCGGTTCTTCGGTACGGAGGCGAGCATGGAGCAGCTCGCCACGGTCGCGCTGTGGCAGGACAAGAGCGGCGTCCAGGACATCAGCGAGCTGCTGCAGCCCAAGGAGACCCTCTCCCCCGACGACCCGTCCCTCCAGCACGTGGCGCCGGAGCTGCGCTCCGCCTTCACCTCGGGATCGGCGGCGGTGCACGACCGGTCCCGGCTCCCCCGCGCGTTCGACCTGCTGCCCAACGGCCACGAGGGCAGCCACCACTACCTCGTGGACGACTTCGTGACCGCCGTGAGCACCCGCACCCTGCCCTCGGTGAACGCGTGGGTCGCCGCCCGCTACACCCTGCCCGGCATCGTCGCCCACCAGTCGGCGCTGCAGGGCGGCACCAGGCTGGAGATCCCGGACTTCGGGGACGCCCCGGCCCCCTGATCTCCGGGCCCACCGGCTCTCCGAGACCTCCGGCCCGTGAGCCGGGTCCCCGCCGCGGCGGGGACCCGGCTCAGCTCTCCGGCCCCGCCAGCGCCTGACGGAATCCCGCGTTGACCGCCGTGACACCGCCGTCGACCACCAGGGTGGTGCCGGTGATCCACGACGCGTCGCAGGAGGCGAGGAAGGCCACGGCGGCCGCGATGTCCTCCGGTTCGCCCACCCGGCCCAGCGGGTAGAGCCCGCGCACCGCCGCGAGGTCCTCGTCCCTGCCTTCCCACGCCCTGGTGCGCACCGTGCCCGGAGCGACGAGGTTGACCCGGACGCCCCGGGGCCCGGCGTGACCGGCGAGGGTACGGGTGAGGGAGGCGAGACCCGCCTTGGCCGCGCTGTACCCGTGGTTGCCGAAGTCCTGGATGCCGTTGACGGAACCGATGGCGACGATGGCACCCCGGCCTGAGGCGGCGAGATGCGGGAGCGCGGCACGGCAGCAGCGGTGGGCGCCGGTGAGGGTGACGTCGAGGTCGCGGGCCCAGGCCTCGTCCGGCTGGTCCTCGAAGAGGGGGGCGTCCGGTGTGCAGTGGGCGGCGTTGCTGACCAGGACGTCGAGCGACCCGAAGGCGTCCACGGCATGGGCGACAGCCGCTTCGACCGACGTGCGGTCCGCCACGTCGCAGGTGATGCCCTCGGCCGACAGGCCTCTCTCGCGGAGCGCCGACGCGGTGCGCCCGGCCTCGGCGCCGTCCACGTCGGCGACCAGGACACGCGCTCCCTCCTCCGCGAACCGCAGGGCGGTCGCCGCCCCGATGCCGCGTGCCGCGCCCGTGATGAGAACGCCGTATCCCTCGAAACGCCGTGTGTCCGTCGTCATGCGGGGACGGTACTGCGCCGGACGATCACCGCGGGAGGGGCAGGGCGTCAGCGGTACCCCGTGACGTCCGCGGGCTTGCCCGGGTCCTGGACCTCGACGAGGTAGCGCCAGGCGTCCGGGCGGCTGCCGTCGAGGTCGGTGAAGCCGTACTCCCGGGCGAGACCGCCGCTGGAGAGGGAGGTGCCGTTGAAGCGGGACACCCGCGGGTCGGCGGCGAGCGCGGCGACGGCCCGCCCCACGTAGCGCGGGGTCTCCGAGATGGCGAAGTGGGGGACGCGGGTCAGGGCGTCCCGCCAGTTGTCCTCCCTCACCCCGAACTCGTCGAGCATGATCTCCGAGCGGAGCCAGCCCGGGGTGAGCGCGAGGGCCGTGGCGCCGCGCGGGCCGATTTCGTGGCCGAGGGCGAAGGCCATGCGCAGGACGGCCGTCTTGGCGAGGTCGTAGAAGAAGGAGACGCGGTAGGTGTCACGGTTGTAGTCCGCGGTGCCGTCGGTGACCTCCACGACCAGGCCGCCGGGGTGGCGCAGCAGCAGCGGCAGGGCGTGGTGGCTGGTGACGGCGTGCGTGTCCACCGCGAGCCGCAGCAGGCGCAGCCCCTTGTCGAGGTCGTGCTCCCAGACGGGAACGTCCCACTCGAAGAGCTTCTCGCCGCCCCAGATGTCGTTGACGAGGACGTCGAGGCGGCCCTGCTCGGCGGCGATGCGGTCGACGAGGGCCTTGACCTGGACGGGGTCCAGGTGGTCGGTGGGGACGGCGATGCCCCGTCCGCCTGCCTCGGTGACCAGGTCGGCGGTGTCCTCGATGGTCTCGGGGCGGTCGTACTCGGAGCGCCCGGCGCGGGTGCTGCGTCCGGTGACGTAGACGGTGGCGCCCGCCGCGCCCAGTTCGACGGCGATGCCCCGTCCGGCCCCCCGGGTCGCTCCAGCGACCAGTGCGACCTTGTTCTGCGACGACCCGATGGTCGACTCCGGCATGTCCGGCCTCCCGTCACGCGTGACAGCGCTCTGCTGTCGCTACGAGAGTGACGGGTAAGACGGACATCCTCTGTCGCCTTTTCCCGGGGATCGCCCGGTCGGATCCGACCGGGCGATCCCCGGAGCGGCCTCAGTGGCCGCGGGCGATCCACTCCTCGAGGTGCGGGGCCTCCGCGCCGATGGTGGTCGAGTCGCCGTGGCCGGTGCGTACCTTCGTCTCCGGCGGGAGCGTGAGCAGCCGCTCCCGGATCGAGTCGACGATCGTCGGGAAGTGGGAGAACGAGCGGCCGGTGGCTCCGGGACCGCCCTGGAACAGGGTGTCCCCGGTGAACACGGTGGCGAGCCCCGGGTCGTACAGGCAGACCGCGCCGGGCGCGTGCCCCGGTGTGTGCAGCACGGTGAGGTCGGCGCCGGCCGCCTCGATCACCTGGCCGTCGACCAGCCAGGCGTCGGGGTCGCGGTCCGGGTGGGTCTGCTTCCACAGCGGCAGGTCGTCGTGGTGCAGCCAGATGGTGGCCCCGGTGCGGTCGGCGAGGGCCGGCGCGGCGTCGATGTGGTCGTTGTGGGCGTGGGTGCACACGATCGCCTTCAGGCGGCGGTCGCCCACCGCCTCGGCGATGGCGTCGGCGTCGTGGGCGGCGTCGATGACGATCACCTCGTGGTCGTCGCCGACGATCCACACGTTGTTGTCGACGTCCCAGGTACCGCCGTCAAGGCTGAACTGCCCCGAAGTGACGAGGTGTTCGATGCGAGCAGCCATCAGAGCACCACCACCGAGCGCAGGACGTCGCCCTTGTGCATCCGCTCGAAGGCCTTCTCCACCTCGTCGAGCTGGATGGTCTCGGTGACGAACGCGCCGAGGTCCAGGCGGCCCTGCTGATGCAGGTCGACCAGCATCGGGAAGTCCCGTGAGGGCAGGCAGTCGCCGTACCAGGACGACTTCAGGGAGCCGCCGCGGCCGAACACGTCGAGGAGCGGCAGTTCGAGCTTCATCTCCGGGGTGGGCACGCCGACGAGGACGACCGTGCCGGCCAGGTCGCGGGCGTAGAAGGCCTGCTGGTACGTCTCGGGGCGGCCGACGGCCTCGATGACGACGTCGGCGCCGAAGCCGCCGGTGAGTCCGCGGATCGCCTCGACGGGGTCGGAGGTACGGGAGTTGACGGTGTGGGTGGCGCCCATGGAGCGGGCGGTCTCCAGCTTGCGGTCGTCGATGTCGACGGCGATGATCTTCGCCGCTCCGGCGAGCCGGGCCCCGGCGATGGCCGCGTCGCCGACGCCGCCGCAGCCGATGACGGCGACGCTGTCGCCGCGGCCGACGTTGCCGGTGTTGATCGCGGCGCCGATGCCGGCCATCACACCGCAGCCCAGCAGGCCGGCGACCTGCGGGGAGACTTCGGGGTCGACCTTGGTGCACTGGCCGGCGGCGACGAGGGTCTTCTCGGCGAAGGCTCCGATGCCCAGGGCCGGGGAGAGTTCCTGGCCCGTCGAGGCGAGGGTCATCTTCTGCTTGGCGTTGTGCGTGTCGAAGCAGTACCAGGGGCGTCCGCGCCTACAGGCGCGGCACTTGCCGCACACCGCACGCCAGTTGAGGACGACGAAGTCACCGGGGGCGACGTCGGTGACGTCGTCGCCCACCGACTCCACGACGCCCGCGGCCTCGTGGCCGAGGAGGAAGGGGAACTCGTCGTTGATGCCACCCTGCTTGTAGTGCAGGTCGGTGTGGCACACCCCGCATGCCTGGATGCGGACGACCGCCTCACCCGGCCCCGGGTCGGGTACGACGATCGTCTCGATGCGTACCGGCTCGTCCTTGCCCGGTGCGATCACGCCGCGTACTTCCTGCGCCATGGTGCTGGCTCCTTCATCTCCCGGTGGTACGTCCTCCCGACCCTACGCGACCCGTACGGGACCCGGCCGGTGGGCTCCACGGCAGGTCGGAACGTGGAGGCCGGGGTTTCGTGCCGGGTGCGCGGGGCGGACCCGGCGGGCCGCGGGCGGACCGCGGGCGGACCGCGGCGACGTAGCCTGAACGCTCCGCCCGACGCCGAGGGAGCGACGTGAGCATCGCAGCGCAGAAGTCCGGCCCGCCCGCCTGGCGGGCGCTCCTCGGTTACGTACGGCCGCACCGGTGGGCCCTGCTGGGCGGCGCCGCGCTGTCCCTGCTGACGGGGGCGACCGGCCTGATGCTGCCGCTGGTCGCCCGCGACCTCATCGACGACCTGTCCGACGAGCGGGCCATCACCGGCGCGCTGGTGCTGATGTCGGCCCTCGTCATAGCCAACGCCGCGCTGGGCGCGCTGGGTTCGTACGTGCTACGGCGTACCGCCGAGTCGGTGGTGCTGGGGGCGCGGCGCTCGTTGTCGTCGTATCTGCTGCGGCTGCGGATCACGGCCGTGGACCGCAGCGAGCCGGGTGACCTGATGGCCCGCATCACCTCCGACACCACACTGCTGCGGGAGGTCACCACGGACTCGCTGGTGGGCCTCGGCACGGGCGGTCTGACGCTGATCGCGACCATCGCCCTGATGGGTTTCGTCGATCCGGTGCTGCTGGGGGTCACCCTGGCCGTGATCGTGGGCGCCGGGACGGTCCTCACGCTGATCGTGCCGCACATCAGCCGGGCCAGCCGGCGGGCGCAGGACGCGGTCGGCGTGATGGGGGCCTCGCTGGAGCGGGTGCTGGGCGCGCTGCGCACGGTGAAGGCGTCCGGTGCCGAGCCGCGGGAGGAGCGCGCGCTGCACGAGGCGGCCGAGGAGTCGTGGCGGCAGAGCGTGCGGGCCGCCAAGTGGTCGGCGGCGGCGGGCAACACGGCGGGGCTCGCGATGCAGGTCGCGTTCATCACGGTGCTCGCGGTGGGCGGAGCCCGGGTGGCGACGGGCGCCATCGACATCGGCACGCTGGTGGCGTTCCTGCTGTTCGTCTTCTACCTCATGATGCCGATCCAGAGTGTCGTGGGCGCGATCACGCAGTACCAGACGGGCAGCGCCGCTCTGGCCCGGATCCAGGAGGCGCTGCGGCTGCCCGCCGAGCCTGCCGCCGGGCCCGCGCCCCTGCCCACGCCGGGTGCCGCGCCCGCCGCGCTCGCCTTCGAGGACGTGCGTTTCCGCTACGCGGCCGATCTGCCGTACGTGCACCACGGGGTGACGTTCACCGTGCCCGCCCGGGGCATGACCGCGTTCGTCGGCCCGTCCGGCGCGGGCAAGACCACCGTCTTCTCCCTCATCGAGCGCTTCTACGACCCGGATTCCGGGACGATCACCCTCGACGGGCGTGAGCTGGCCGACTGGGAGCTGTCGCGGCTGCGGTCCTCGATCGGCTACGTGGAGCAGGACGCGCCCGTCCTGTCGGGTTCCCTGCTCGACAACCTGCTGCTCGGGAACCGGGAGGCGGACGACGACGAAGTGGCGCGGGTGGTGAAGACGACCCGGCTCGACGGTCTGGTGGCCAGGCTCCCCGAGGGGCTCGGCACACTGGTCGGGCACCGCGGCACCAAGCTGTCCGGCGGGGAGCGCCAGCGGGTCGCGATCGCCCGCGCGCTGCTGCGCCGTCCCCGGCTGCTGCTGCTCGACGAGGCCACCTCGCAGCTCGACGCGGTGAACGAGGCCGCGCTGCGCGACACCGTCGCCGAGGTGGCCCGGACGACGACGGTGCTGGTGGTCGCCCACCGGCTGTCGACGGTGACGATGGCCGACCGGATCGTGGTGATGGACGCGGGCCGGGTCCGCGCGGTCGGTACGCACCGGGAACTGGTGACCGCCGATCCGCTGTACGCGGAGCTGGCGGCGACGCAGTTCCTGGCGACCGGCGGGTGACACCCGGCGGCCGGTGCGCGCCGTCCTGGGACGGCGCGCAGGGCGCGGCCGTCAGGTCCGGACGGTGGGGGCTGTTCCGGGGCGAGCGGAGCGGGCGGGCCGGGCTTGCCGTACCCATCGGGCGGGAGGAGGCTCGTAGGTGAGGCCCGGCGTGGCCCGCTCCGGACCGGGCCGAGGCCCTCGAAGGAGGTCATCATGGCAACCTCGGCAGCACCTCGCTTCGGCACCGACGCATTGCGCCGAGGGCTCGAGTCCCCGACGGCCGCCCCCCTGACGGCGCTCTACGCGGACGACGCCGAGCTGCGCATCGTGGACCGCAACACCCAGCCCAGCCACCCCATGGTCCTGCACGGCCGGGACGAGATCTCCGCCATGCTCGACGACGTCTACAGCCGTGACATGACCCACCGGCTGGAGCGGTGCGTCGTCCAGGACGACCAGGCCGCCTTCAGCGAGACCTGTGTGTACCCGGACGGGGTGCGGGTGTACGCGGAGTCGATGGTCTCGCTGCGGGACGGAAGGATCACCGAGCAGACGATGATCCAGGCCTGGGACGAGTGAGCGGTCCGGTTCGGCCGGACGCCAAGGAGCACAGGACACGGCCGGGCTCCCGCCCTCCGGTCATGGAGCGCGGGTGCGGGTGACGACACACACGGAATCATGTCATGCACGCGCTGAACAAGCGCAACCGATCAACGCTCGGCAGTTCCGCGCCGCACCGCTCGCCGTCCCACGGGACCGGCCCTAGAGTGACCTGCGTCACCCCAAGGTCCGCCGACACTCCGTATCCGCCCGCACGGTCTCTGGAGGGCACATGGCTCGCATCTCGGTGAAAGTGGACGGCACGGCGTACGAGGACGAGGTGGAACCCCGTCTGCTGCTGGTTCATTATCTGCGCGACCGGCTCGGTCTGACCGGCACCCCGGTCGGCTGCGACACCTCGAGCTGCGGCGCCTGCACGGTCGAACTGGACGGCGCGAGCGTGAAGAGCTGCTCGGTGCTGGCCGTCCAGGCCGACGGCGGCGAGGTGACCACCGTCCAAGGGCTGGCCCGGGACGGCGAGTGGACGCCGCTGCAACGGGCCTTCCACGAGCAGCACGCACTGCAGTGCGGCTACTGCACCCCCGGGATGATCATGGCAGCGCGTGATCTGCTGCGCGAGAACCCGGATCCCGACGCGGACGAGGTGCGCGAGGCGCTCGAGGGCAACATGTGCCGCTGCACCGGTTACCAGAACATCGTCCGCGCGGTGCTCGCCGCTGCCGCCGCATCGGAGGAGGTCACGGCATGACGGATCAGAGCACCGACCGGGACACCGAGCGTGAGGTGGGCCGGAGCCGGCTCCGCAAGGAGGACGCCCGGCTGGTCACCGGGCAGACCAACTGGACCGACAACATCTCCGTCACCGGTCTGCTGCACATCGCGTTCCTGCGCAGCCCCATGGCGCACGCCCGCATCGAGCGGGTCGACGTCTCCCCCGCCCTCGAACGCCCCGGCGTGGTCGCCGCGTTCAGCGGCCGTGACCTGGCCGAGGGGCTCGGTTCGCTGCCCTGCGCCTGGCCGGTCACCGAGGACATCGTGCTGCCGGACCATCCGCCGGTCGCGGTCGACGAGGTGCGGCACGCGGGCGACCCGGTGGCGGTCGTGGTGGCCCGCGACCGGTACGCGGCGGCCGACGCGCTGGAGGCGGTCGAGGTCGACTACGAGCCGCTGCCCCCGGTGCTCGACCTGGAGGCGGCGCTCGCCGAGGACGCTCCGCTGGTCCACGCGGACAAGGGCACCAACCGCAGCTACGTGTGGCCGCTGAAGACGGGCGAGGACTACGAGGCGGTCAAGCGGCGTGCCGACGTGGTCGTCAGCCGCCGCTTCCACCAGCAGCGGCTGATCGCGAACGCGATGGAGCCGCGCGCGGTCGTCGTCACCCCGCTCGCCGCCTCCGGCGAATACACGGTCTACTCGGCGACCCAGGTCCCGCACATCCTGCGGGTGATGCTGGCGACGGTCACGGGGATCCCCGAGCAGAAACTGCGGGTGATCGCCCCGGACGTGGGCGGCGGGTTCGGCTCCAAACTCCAGGTGTACGGCGAGGAGGCCGTCGCGCTGGAGGTGGCCCGGCGGCTGGGCCGCCCGGTGAAGTGGACCGAGTCGCGTTCCGAGGGCTATCTGGCCACCCACCACGGCCGCGGCATGATCCAGGACATCGAGGTCGCCGCCACCGGCGAGGGCAGGCTCCTGGGCCTGAAGGTCGAGCTGCTCGCCGACATGGGCGCCTATCTGATGCTGGTCACGCCCGGCATCCCGATCCTCGGCGCGTTCATGTACCCGGCGATCTACAAGATGGACGCCTACGACTTCACCTGTACGGGTGTGTTCACGACGAAGACGCCGACGGACGCGTACCGCGGCGCCGGGCGCCCGGAGGCCACGTTCGCCATCGAGCGGATCATGGACGAGCTGGCGGCCGAGCTCGGCCTCGACCCGGTCGAGGTGCGACGCCGGAACTGGATCCGGCACGAGGAGTTCCCGTACGACTCGATCGCGGGTCTGACGTACGACAGCGGCAACTACGAGGCGGCCACCGAGAAGGCGCTCGCGCTGTTCGGGTACGACGACCTGCGCGCCGAGCAGCAGAAACGCAACGAGCGCGGCGACACCGTACGGCTCGGCATCGGCGTCTCGACGTACACGGAGATGTGCGGGCTCGCCCCGAGCCGGGTGCTGCGGGACCTGCGGTACGCGGCCGGCGGCTGGGAGGCGGCGAGCATCCGCATGCTGCCCACCGGCAAGGTCGAGGTGGTCACCGGCACCAGCCCGCACGGGCAGGGACACGTGACGAGCTGGAGCCAGATCGCCGCCGACGTGCTGGGCGTGCCGTTCGAGGACATCGAGGTGGTGCACGGCGACACCAGGGCGGCCCCGCAGGGCATGGACACGTACGGCTCGCGGTCGCTGGTGGTCGGCGGGTCGGCGGTGCACCACGCGGCCGAGAAGGTGGTGGAGAAGGCCCGAAAGGTCGCCGCGCACCTGCTGGAGGCGAACGAGAACGACCTGGACTTCACCGACGGTGTGTTCACCGTCAAGGGCTCGCCCGAGGCGCGGAAGACGATCCAGGAGATCGCGTTCGAGACGTTCACCTCGCACGACGTGCCGGACGGCATGGAGCCCACCATCAACGCCGAGTACTTGGTCGACCCGGAGAACTTCTCGTACCCGCACGGCACCCACCTGTGCGCCGTCGAGGTCGACACGGAGACCGGGCGGACCCGGATCCGCTCCTATGTCTGCGTCGACGACGTGGGCCGGGTGATCAACCCGGTGATCGTGGAGGGCCAGGTGCACGGCGGCCTCGCCCAGGGCATCGCGCAGGCGCTGTACGAGGAGGCCGTGTACGACGACGAGGGCAACCTGGTCACGGGCACGATGGCCGACTACCTGGTCCCGGTGGCCGGTGATCTGCCGGAGTTCGTCACGGAGCGGACCGAGACGCCGGCGACCTCCAACCCGCTGGGCGTCAAGGGCGTCGGCGAGGCGGGGACGATCGCCTCGACGCCCGCCGTGGTCGGCGCGGTCGTGGACGCGCTGCGGCCGCTCGGGGTGAACGACGTGACGATGCCGTGCACGCCCGAGCGGGTGTGGCGGGCAGTGCACTCGGCGAAGGAGGCCTCCGCATGATCCCCCCGGCATTCGACTACGCCCGGCCCACCAGCCTCGACGAGGCGCTGCGCGTGCTCGCCGACGGCGGTGAGGACGCGAAGGTGCTGGCCGGCGGGCAGAGCCTGCTGCCGCTGCTCAGGCTGCGGATGGCCTTCCCGGAACTGGTGGTGGACGTCGGCCGCGTCCCCGGGCTGCGCGGGGTGCGCGAGGACGGCGACACGCTCGTCATCGGCGCGATGACCACGCACCACGAGGTCGTCCGCGACCCGCTGGTGCGCCGGCACGCGGGGCTGCTGGCCGCCGTCACCCGCACGGTCGCCGACCCGGCCGTACGGCACCGGGGCACCTTCGGCGGCTCGCTGGCGCACGCGGACCCGGCGGCGGACCTGCCCGCGGCGGTGCTCGCCATGGACGGTGAGCTGGTCGTCGCGGGTCCCGGCGGCCGGCGCACGGTCCCGGCCCGTGAGTTCTTCGTGAACTATCTGGAGACGGTGCTGGAGCCCGACGAGTTGCTGGTCGAGGTGCGGGTGCCGAAGGCGGACGGCTGGGGCTTCCACTACGAGAAGTTCCACCGGGTGGCGCAGTCCTACGCGATCGTCGGTGTGGCGGCGCTGGTGCGCCGCGACAACGGGCGGATCGCCGAGGCGCGGGTCGGGCTGGTCAACATGGGCGCGACCCCGCTGCGGGCCACGGCGGCCGAGCGGGCCCTGGCCGGCTGCGACGACACGCAGGCCGTGGCGCGGGCCGCGCGGTCGGCGGCGGAGGGCACCCAGCCGCCCCGGGACACCTCGGGTTCGCCCGAGTACCGGACTCACCTGGCGCAGGTGCTCACCCGGCGGGCGGTGCTGACCGCGGCCGGAATGGGGTGAGGCCGATCAGCGGCGCAGTGGGGAGCGACGGGCCGGGGCCCGGCGGACCGGGCGGGGCGGCTGCCGGGCCGGGCCCGGCAGCGGGCGGACCGGACCCGGCAGCGGGCGGGCCGGACCGGGCTGCTTCCGGGCCGGAGGAGGTGCGGGCCCGTCTGGAGGCGACGGGGTATCTGGTCGACGACGGCCTGGCCATGGCCTGCTTCCTCGCCCTGAAGCTGCACCGGCCGGTGTTCTGCGAGGGCGACCCGGGCGTCGGCAAGACCGCGCTGGCGACCGCCCTCGCCGAGGCACTGGACGCGCCGCTGATCCGGCTCCAGTGCCACGAGGGCATCGACGCCTCCCAGGCCCTCTACGACTGGGACTTCCCCCGTCAGCTGCTGCATCTGCGGGCCGCCGAGGCGACCGGGATCACGGACGCCGACCGGCTGGAGGGCGAGCTGTACGACCGCCGCTTCCTGATCGCCCGGCCCCTGCTGCGCGCCCTTCAGACGCAGCCGTGCGTGCTGCTCGTCGACGAGATCGACCGGGCCGACGACGAGTTCGAGGCGTTCCTGCTGGAGCTGCTGTCGGAGTTCTCGGTGACGATCCCGGAGCTGGGCACCGTACGGGCCGAGGTGCCCCCGGTGGTCGTGCTGACGTCGAACCGCACCCGGGAGGTGCACGACGCGCTCAAGCGGCGCTGTCTGTACCACTGGTTCGGCCATCCGGACTTCGCCCGCGAGCTGGCCATCGTCCGGCGCCGGCTGCCCGGGGTGTCGGCGCGGCTGGCCGAGCAGGTGACCGCGCTGGTGCAGGCGCTGCGCACGCAGGACCTGCTCAAACCGCCGGGGGTGGCCGAGACGATCGACTGGGCGCAGGCCCTGGACGCGCTCGGGGCGAGCGAGGTCGACGCGGACCTCGCCGTCGCGACGCTGGGGTCGGCGCTGAAGTACCGGGAGGACACCGAGCGGGCGCGTGGACTCGACCTGGCGGCGGTACTCGCCGCACGAGGGACGTGACGGACATGGCAGGCGTGGCGGATGTGACCGGTGGGGCTGCGCGGGGACGCCCGGCGCCGGGCGAAGAGCGGGACCCGCGGAACGGCGGCGTGCGGGCGGAGGACGTGCGGGCCGGTGACCCGCCCGAAGCGGTCGCGGTGCTTCTCGGGTTCGCCCGCGCCCTGCGCGCGGCGGGCGCCGACGCGAGCGCGGAGCGGGTGCACGCGTTCCTGCGCGCGGTGGACGCCCTGCGGCCCGGGGCGCGGACGGACGTGTACTGGGCGGGGCGGCTGACACTGTGCGCCGGACCGGACGACCTGGAGCGGTACGACCGGGTCTTCGCCGCGTACTTCGGCACCGGCGAGCCCGGCGGACCACCGGCACCGGCCGCTCCCCGCCCGAGGCAGCGGCTCGTGGTGCGCGACGCCGCGGGCCGCCGTGCGGGCGGCACGGAGAAGGAGCATCCGGGGCCGCCCCTGGCCACGCGGGCCAGTTCCACCGAGACGCTCCGCCACCGCGACCTCGCGGACCTGGCCGCCGCCGAGCGGGAGCAGGTGCGGCGGCTGCTGGCGGCGCTGGCACCGCGCGGCGAGGTCCGGCGCACGGCACGGCGACGGCCCGCCCGGCGCGGGGACGTGGATCCGCACCGGACCGTGCGGGAGCTGCTGCGGCAGGGCGGCGAACCGGCCCGGCTGCGGCGCCGGGTCCGGGCCGAACGGCCACGCCGTCTGGTGTTGCTCGTCGACGTCAGCGGGTCGATGGCGCCGTACGCGGACGCGCTGCTGCGCTTCGCGCACGCCGCCGTACGGGGCCGGACGGCGGAGGTGTTCACGATCGGCACCCGGCTGACCCGGGTGACCCGGGAGCTGTCCCACCGGGACCCCGGCCCGGCCCTGAGCGCGGCCTGGGCCGCGGTGCCCGACTGGCGTGGCGGGACCAGGCTCGGTGTGCTGCTGCGGGAGTTCCTCGACCGCTGGGGGCAGCGGGGCATGGCCCGCGGCGCCGTGGTGGTGCTGCTGTCGGACGGCTGGGAACGCGGCGACCCCGAGCTCCTCGCGGCCCAGATGCGCCGCCTGCACCGGCTGGCCCACCGGGTGATCTGGGCCAATCCGCTCAAGGCACGTCCCGGTTACGCCCCGCTGGCGGCGGGGATGGCGGCGGCGCTGCCGAGCGTGGACGCGTTCGTCGAGGGCCACAGCCTGGCCGCCCTGGAGAACCTGGCGGCGGTGGTACGGGGTGCCCCGCCCGACCGGGCCTCCCCCGGCCGGGTCGCCGCATCCGCCCCGGCCGCCCTCCCCGGGGAAGGAACCCGCCGTGCGTGACATCCTCCCGGCGCTCACCGGCTGGTACGCCGCGGGCCGGCCGTTCGGCCTCGCCACCGTGGTCGGCGCGAGCCGCAGCACACCGCGTGATCCGGGCGCGGCGATGGCCGTGGGGCCGGACGACGAGGTGGTGGGCAGTGTGTCCGGTGGGTGCGTCGAGGGCGCGGTGTTCGAACTGGCCCGGGAGGTCGTCGGTGACGGCGAAGCCCGGCTGGAGACCTTCGGCTACAGCGACGACGACGCCTTCGCGGTCGGCCTGACCTGCGGCGGCGAGATCACCCTGCTCGTGCGCCCGGTGACGCCGGAGCGGGACCCGGCGTTCGGCGCCGTCGCGGAGTCGGTCGCCGCGGGCGAGCCGGTGACCGTGGCGACGGTGACCGACGGTCCCGCGCCGCGCGGGGCCACGCTGGCCGTGTGGCGGGGCCGGCTGGCGGGCACCCTGGGGACGACCGGCCTGGACGCGGCGGTCACCGCCGACGCGCGCGGCGAACTCGCCCTCGGCGCCACGGGGCTGCGCCACTACGGGCCCCGGGGGCAGCGCCGGGAGGACGCGGTGAGTGTGTTCCTGCAGTCCTTCGCGCCGCCGCCGCGCATGCTGGTCTTCGGGGCGATCGACTACGCGGCGGCCGTGGCCCGGATCGGCGCCTTCCTCGGCTACCGGGTCACCGTCTGCGACGCCCGCCCCGTGTTCGCCACGCCCCGCCGCTTCCCGGAGGGCGTCGAGGTGGTCGTGGACTGGCCGCACCGGTATCTGCAGGGCACGGAGACCGACGAGCGCACGGTGATCTGCGTCCTCACCCACGACCCGAAGTTCGATGTGCCGCTGCTCCTGGAGGCACTGCGCCGGCCGGCCGCCTACATCGGCGCGATGGGCAGTCGCCGCACCCACACGGACCGGAGGGACCGGCTGGTCGAGGCCGGGCTCACCGGGGACGAGCTGTCCCGGCTGCGCTCACCGGTCGGGCTCGACCTCGGGGCCCGTACGCCCGAGGAGGTGGCGGTGTCGGTGGCCGCCGAGATCGTCGCGCTGCGCTGGGGCGGCACGGGCGCACCGCTGTCCGCGACCGAGGGAGCGGTCCATCCGCCCGTGCCCACGCCCTGAACGCCCTTGAGCCGCCCGGGCCCGGTCGAGCCCTCGGCCCCTGTCCCCTTCCCTGGTCACCCGAGAACCGAACCGCGAGGTGGAAGACATGGAACTGCATCACGAGTTCACCGTTCCCGTCCCGGTCGACGACGCCTGGCCGGCGCTCCTCGACATCGAACGGGTCGCGCCGTGCCTGCCGGGGGCCACCGTCGAGGAGTACGACGGCAAGACGGTGACCGGCTCGGTCAAGGTCAAGGTGGGTCCGGTCACCGTGACCTACCGGGGCACGGCCGTCTTCGAGGAACGGGACGAGACGGCCCACCGGATGGTGCTGGTCGCCAGCGGCCGGGAGACCAGGGGCCAGGGCACCGCGCGGGCGACCGTCACGGCGACGCTCGGCGAGCAGGACGGCGGCACGGCGGTGTCGGTGCGTACCGACCTGACGGTGACCGGGCGGCCGGCGCAGTTCGGTCGCGGGGTGCTGGCGGAGGTCGGCGAGCGGATCATCGGCCGGTTCGCCGCCTGCCTCTCCGAACAGCTGACGCGGCCGCCCGGCACGGCCGGAGAGACCGGGGCGGCCGATACGTCGGAGGCGGCTGTCGCGACGGGTGCGCCGCAGGCCGTCCGGCGTGCCGAGGCCCCGCCGGAGGAGCCCCTCGACCTGCTGCGCACCGCCGGTCTGCCGGTCGCCAAGCGGGCCGCCGCGGCGCTTGCGGGCGCCGTCGTCCTGGGCCTGCTGGTCGCACGGATCCGCAGGCGGCGCCGCACCTGACATCAGGGTCGACAAATAGATATAAAAGGTATGTGTGAACCGTGCCGGTGCGGGTAATCGGCCCCGTATACCTCCGAACGCGGAAGGAGGTCCGTGAAAAGCGCATCTACTCGCAGTGTCCGGGCCGCTTCCACCGACACGAAGCGGTCCGGTCCTCCGAGCGTCGGCCCTTCAAGAGCTGATCACTCCTCACATACCCTTTTCCGTACGCCGATCGACCCGGCGTGCGAAGGGCGATCACGGCACGGTCTCGACGGCGTTTGAAAGGCGGGACCGGGGTGGCCACGGGGTTACGATCGGGCAACGCGCACCAAGCCGCCCGTTCGACGGCAAGCGACCCGAAGGGCCACACATCCAGATGCCGGTCAAGGTCAGCGTCATCGTCCCCGTGTACAACCCGGGGACCTACATCGAGGACTGCGTCTCCTCGCTGCGACGGCAGTCCCTGCCTCCCGAGGAGTACGAGGCGATCTTCGTCGACGACGGCTCCACCGACGGGACTCCCGCACGGCTCGACCGGCTGGCCGCCGAGGACCCCCGGATGCGGGTGATCCACCAGGAGAACTCCGGCTGGTCCGGCAAGCCGCGCAACGTCGGGATCGCCGCCGCCCGAGGCGAGTTCGTGATGTTCGTCGACAACGACGACTACCTGGGCGACGAGGCCCTGGAGCGGATGTACGCGTACGGGGTGGCCAACGGCGCGGACGTCGTCGTGGGCAAGATGGCCGGCAAGAACCGCAGTGTGCCGGTGGAACTGTTCCGCCGCAACCATCCGCGGGCCACGGTGGAGAACGCTCCGCTGATCGACAGCCTCACCCCGCACAAGATGTTCCGCCGGGCGTTCCTCGACGAGATCGGGCTGCGGTTCCCCGAGGGACGGCGGCGCCTGGAGGACCACGTCTTCGTCACCGAGGCGTACCTGCGCGCGGCCAACGTCTCCGTCCTCAGCGACTACGTCTGCTATTACCACATCCGGCGCGACGACGCCTCCAACGCCGGTTTCCAGCGCTTCGACCCGGTGGGCTACTTCACCAACCTCCGCGAGGCGCTCGACGTGGTCGAGCGCTACACAGAGCCCGGCCCGGTGCGTGACCGGCTGTTCCGCCGCTGGCTGCGGGTGGAGATGGTGGAACGGCTGCGCGCCAAGCGGCTGCTGGGCCTGCCGGACGACTACCGCAGGGAGTTGTTCGGGGAGATCCACAAGGTGGTGGTCGAGCGGTTCGGGCCCGCCGTCGCGGCCGGGCTGCAGCCGACGCAGCAGGTCGTCGCCTCGCTGACGGCGGCGGACCGTTACGACGACGTGGTGGCGCTCGCCGAGTGGGAGGCGGGGGTCGTGCCGGCCGCGGCGCCCACGAGCGTGGAGTGGGAGGGCGGTTCGCTGCGCCTCGGCTTCACCGCCGAATACGCCTCCGGGGGCGCGCCGATGACGTTCCCCGCCGCTGCCGACCGTGCCCCGCTGACCGATACGCCGAAGAACGTGGAGGAGGCGGTGGCGTGGATCGGCACGGAGACCGTGGCCCGCTTCGACCAGGCCACCGCCGATCTGCTGCTGCGTGAACGCGCCAGCTCCGCCCAGTACTTCCAGCCCGTGGAGTTCACCCGGGAGACGGTTGCGGTCGACGGCGGGGAGCGGGTGCGGCTGGTGCTGCGGGCCACGGCCACGGTCGACCCGGCCGTGCTGCCGGGGGACGGGGCCTGGGACGCCGTCGTGCGGCTCAAGCTGGGCGGCTGGACCAAGGAGTGCCGCCTGGGTCCGGCCCCGCGCGCCACCCGCCCGGAACCGTACGCGGGAGTGACGGCGGGCCGGGCGGTCCTGCCGTACTGGACGGAGCCGCACGGCAACCTCTCCCTGGACGTCGGGGTGAAGGGCAGACGGCTCGGCCTCGGACAGGTGCGGCGGCCGGACGTCTCGGTGTCCGGGACGCGCCTGCACGCCCGGATCCCGCTGCACACGGCGGACGGCACTGCGGTGCGGCTCCGGTTCGCCTCCGCGGGCCGGACCCTGTACGCGCCGGGCGCGCTGACGGCCGAGCCGGAACGGCCGGGGTCGCGGCTGGGGGCGACGCTGCCCTCGGGTCTTCCCCGCGGTGTCTGGCGGGTGGCGCTCTGTCTGGACCCGGAGGCCGCCGAACCGCGGTTCGGCGGGCTGCCGTTCGCGCTCCGCGTCGGCCGGGGCGGGGTGCTGGTGGTGCAGGTTCCGCGCCCCGGTACCGGGGAGAAACTGCTGCGCAGGGCGCGGCGGGCGCTCGGCGCCGCCCGTGCGAGGGTGGCGCCGCTGATCAAGGGGAGGTGGTGACCGGTGCGCGCACTGGACCTGGAGGGTGCCTGGGTACTGGAGCCCAAGGTGTTCCCGGACGACCGGGGCAGTTTCCACGAGTGGTTCCGCGGTGAGGAGTTCCGCGAGGCGACGGGGTACGACCTGTCGCTGGCGCAGGCCAACTGCTCGGTGTCGCGCCGCGGCGTGCTGCGCGGGGTGCATTTCGCGGACGTGCCGCCCGGCCAGGCCAAGTACGTGACCTGTGTGCGCGGCGCGGTGCTCGACGTGGTGGTGGACCTGCGGGTGGGGTCACCGGCGTACGGGAGCTGGGAGGCCGTGCGGCTGGACGACGACAGCCGGCACGCGGTGTTCCTCGCCGAGGGACTGGGGCACGCCTTCATGGCGCTCACCGACGACGCGACGGTGGTGTACCTGTGCTCGACGGGTTACGCGCCGGGCCGCGAGCACGGGGTGCACCCGCTGGACCCGGCCCTGGGCATCGAGTGGCCGCAGGGCATCGACCCGGTGCTGTCGCCGAAGGACGGGCAGGCGCCGACGCTGGCCGAGGCGGAGCGCCTCGGCCAGCTGCCGTCGTACGAGGCCTGCCGCGCACGCTACGAGGAGCTGCGCGGCAGGGGGCTCAGCGGCTGACGCCGACCTGGTCGAGCGCGCGGCGCAGGGGCTCCCAGCCCAGGCGCCGCGGCAGACCGCGGTTGCGGGCCTGGGTGAGCGGACGCCAGAAACCGGCCTCGATCAGCGCCTCGGGGGACACCGCGCCGGCCCGCTCCAGGATCGTCTCGGGCACCTTCTGCGGGTCGGGCACCTTGTACTCGGCCATGATCTCGTCGTACTTGTCGTGCAGCACGGTGTTGTCCGGGTCCGCGCCGAAGACCACGAGCTGGCCGGTGGGCTGGGTGTCGACGAGAACCGTCACCAGATCGGGGCGGTAGCGCGCCAGCACCTCGGTGATCTTGTAGACGTCGCCGGTCCAGGCCGTGGTGTGGCGGTCCCGGGCGGCCTCGTCGACGCTGCGCGGCAGCATGTCGTCCAGGACGATCACACTGGACCAGTCGGAGTGCTTCTCGACGTTCATGAAGTCGCGCAGGGCGTATTCGAACAGGTGCATGCCGTCGATGAAGGACAGGTCGAGCGTGGTGCGCCGCCAGTGTCCGATGGGGCTGCGGCCGCGGCGGAGGTTGCGCAGCGGGTGCCGACCGCCCTTGAGGTGGGCCAGCGGGTTGTCGCGGGCGAAGAAGTCGTCACTGGTGGCCTTGACCAGGTGGACGTCGCACTTCAGTTCCGAGACGACCTTGAAGGCGGGGTCGACCGCGATGCTGGGGACGCGTGACAGGCGCAGGCTGCGGCCGTCGTTGACGCCGATCTCCAGGTAGTTGCGGTTGGCGCTGGCCTTGTGCAGTGCGCGCAGGAACTCATGGCGTTTCACGAAGGGGGACTCTCCTTGCGGATGCGGGGCAGTGCTTCGTGCAGGGCGACGCGCCAGTCACGCGGTGCCGGCAGGCCGATGTCCTGCCAGCGGTCGTGCGCGAGGACGCTGTACGCGGGGCGCGGTGCGGGCCGGGGAAAGGCCGCTCCGGTGGTGGGCCGCACCCGGTCGGGGTCGGCGCCGATCAGCCGGAACACCTCCCGGGCCAGGTCGTACCAGGTGGCCTCGCCGGAGCTGGTGGCGTGCAGGACGCCGTGCACGTCGTCGCCGACGCGGGGACCGAGGTCGGCCATGCGGGCGGCGACGTCCGCGCTCCAGGTGGGCTGCCCGCGCTGGTCGTCGACGACGTCGACGGTGGGGCGGCGGGCCTCGAGACCGATCATCGTCCGCACGAAGCTGGTGCCGTGGACTCCGTACAGCCAGGCGGTGCGCACGACGGCGCTCGCGCCGGGCAGCTCCTCCAGCACGGCGCGCTCGCCGGCCAGCTTGGAGCGGCCGTAGGCGGTGCGCGGGGCGGTCGGATGGTCCTCGGGATAGGGGGTGGCGCGGGCGTCGCCGGAGAAGACGTAGTCGGTGGAGACGTGGATCAGCCGGGCGCCGTGCGCGGCGCAGGCGCGGGCCAGCAGGCGCGGTCCGTCGCCGTTGACCAGGGTGGCGCGCTCCTCGTCGGTCTCGGCGTCGTCGACGGCGGTGTACGCGGCGCAGTTGACCACGATGCCGGGGCGGTGCTCGGACAGCGCGCGCTCGACGGCCTCGGCCCGGGTGATGTCGAGGGCGGCCCGGTCGAGGCCGGTCACCTGCTCGCCGCGCCGGGTCAGTTCGTCGACGGTGTCCCGGCCGAGCATCCCGCCCGCTCCGGTGACCAGCCATTTCATGGCTTTCCTCCGCTGACGCGCTGCTTGAGCGGCTCCCACCAGGCACGGTTGTCGCGGTACCAGGCGACGGTCTCGGCGAGGCCGGTGGTGAAGTCGTGGCGGGGGCGGTAGCCGAGTTCGTCGCGGGCCTTGGTCCAGTCGACGGAGTAGCGCAGGTCGTGGCCCTTGCGGTCCTCGACGTGCTCGACCCGGTCCCACCCGGCGCCGCAGGCTTCGAGGAGGAGGCCGGTGAGGTCCTTGTTGGTGAGTTCGGTGCCGCCGCCGAGGTTGTAGACCTCGCCGGCCCTGCCCCGGGTCCGCACGAGGTCGATGCCGACGCAGTGGTCGTCGACGTACAGCCAGTCGCGGACGTTGAGGCCGTCGCCGTAGAGCGGGACCTTCGCTCCGTCGAAAAGGTGGGTGACGAAGAGCGGGATCACCTTCTCGGGGAACTGGTGCGGGCCGTAGTTGTTGGAGCAGCGGGTGACGCGGACGTCCAGGCCGTGGGTGCGGTGGTAGGCGAGGGCGAGCAGGTCGGAGGAGGCCTTGGAGGCGGAGTACGGGGAGCTGGGTTCGAGCGGGTACGCCTCGGTCGCCGAGCCCGACGCGATCGACCCGTAGACCTCGTCGGTGGAGACGTGCACGAAGGTGTCCACGCCGTGGCGCAGGGCGGCGTCGAGGAGGACCTGGGTGCCGAGCACGTTGGTGAGGACGAAGTCGGAGGCGGTGAGGATGGAGCGGTCGACGTGCGACTCGGCGGCGAAGTGGACCACTTGGTCCGCCTCGGCGGTCAGTTTGCCGACGAGATCGGCGTCACGGATGTCGCCGTGGACGAACTCCAGCCGGGGGTGGTCGAGTTCGAGGTTGTCGAGGGTGCCGGCGTAGGTGAGCGCGTCCAGCACCGTGATCCTCGGCGCGTCGGCGGCGTCGGGCGCGTCGGCGGCGAGCAGCGTACGGACGTAGCGGGAGCCGATGAAGCCGGCGGCTCCGGTGACGAGGAGGTTCATGTGTGGATCTGCACCTTGCTGTGGTCTCCGAGGACGAATCGGTGGGCGCTGGGGACGCTGGGTGCCGGGGTCACCTCGACGTGGCGGCCGATCAGTGAGGACTCGATGCGGCGGACGCCGTCGATCGAGGAGTCCCGCAGCACGATGGAGAACTCGAGTTCGCTGTCGGTGATCCGGCAGTTCTCCGCGACGGAGGTGAAGGGTCCGACGTAGGAGTCGCCGACGACCGTGCCGGCGCCGATGACGGCGGGGCCGACGATGCGCGAGTTGCTGATGCGGGCCCCTTCCTCGATCACCACCCGGCCGATGGTCTCGGAGGCTTCGTCCACCTCGCCGTCGATCCGGCGCTCGATCCCTTCGAGGACCGACCGGTTGACCTCCAGCATGTCGACGACGTTGCCGGTGTCCTTCCAGTAGCCGTGGATGACCGTGCAGCGCACGTCGGCGCGGAAGTCGATCAGGTGCTGGATGGCGTGGGTGATCTCGAGTTCGCCGCGCCAGGAGGGCTTGACGGCGCGCACCGCGTCGTGGATGGCGGGGGTGAACAGGTAGACGCCGACCAGGGCGAGGTCGCTCTTGGGACGCTCGGGTTTCTCCTCGAGGCCGATCACCTGTCCGCTCGCGTCGAGCTCGGCGACGCCGAAGGAGCGGGGGTCGGCGACGTGGGTGAGCAGGATCTGGGCGTCGGGCCGGTGCCGGCGGAACTCGTCGACGAGTCCGGTGATGCCGCCGACGATGAAGTTGTCGCCGAGGTACATCACGAAGTCGTCGTCCCCGAGCCAGTCGCGGGCGATCAGCACGGCGTGGGCCAGCCCCAGGGGCCGTTCCTGGGGGATGTAGGTGATGCGCAGGCCGAACTTCGATCCGTCGCCCACCGCGTTCTCGATCTCCTCGGCCGTGTCGCCGACGATCATTCCGACGTCGGTGATGCCGGCGTCCGCGATCGATTCCAACCCGTAGAAGAGCACGGGCTTGTTGGCCACGGGGACCAACTGTTTCGCCGAGGTGTGGGTGATCGGCCTCAGCCGGGTGCCGGCGCCGCCGGACAGCACGAGAGCCTTCATCTGCCTCACCATAGTGGTGCGCGGCACGGGGAACATCACTTGTTTTAACGGTTCATTATGAAATCCCCGACGAGACTCGTCCAGGCACGGTGTTTTCGGCCGATGACCACTGATTCGTGCCGCGCGGGGGCGCCCGGCCCGTCCGTCGGGCGCGTCGGCCCGTCCGTCGGGCCCGTACGTCAACGCCCTTGCGCGGGCGCCGGGTTCCCTCGGTGCGGTCCGGGCGGGGCGGGTACGGAGACGGACCGGGCCGGTGGCGGGCCCGGGACCGGGACGCGCACACCGCGGCATGTCACCCGAAGGGATGACAGTCGTGTCGGGAGTGTCGTCGACGGCCGGAACCGCGCCTGCTCACCGGTGCGTGCCGAGTTCCGCCCACACCTGTTTGCCGCCGCTGACCGGCACCGTCCCCCAGGCCGCCGACAGGGCCTCGACGAGCAGGATGCCGCGGCCGCCGGTGGCCTCCCAGCCGATGCTGTTCGGCTTGGCGGGACTGCGGGGCGATGCGTCGGCGACCGCGAGGCGGAGCCGGTCGCCGACGAGGGTGAGGTCGAGGCGGACCTGCCCCTCGGTGTGCACGAGCGCGTTGGTGACCAGTTCGGAGACGACGAGCAGGGCGGTGTCGAGGTCCTCGCCCACGCCCCAGGAGCGCAGGGTGCGCCGGGTGAAGCGGCGGGCGTGGCCGACGGCCTGCGGCACCCGCCACACCGTCCAGGTCTCCCGCAGCGGGCGCAGGGTCATGCCCTCGTAGCGCATCAGCAGCAGGGCGACGTCGTCACTGCGCGGGGCCCTGCCGAGCAGGCCGTCGGCGACCAGCCCCAGGTCGGCCGGGTCGGCGGCGGCCAGCCGGCGGGCGAGGTGGTCCATGCCCTCGTCGATGTCGGCCTCGACGGACTCGACCAGGCCGTCCGTGGTGAGCGCGACCACCGTGCCGGGCCGCAGCCTCAGGGGGCTCATCGGGAAGTCGGCCCGGGCCACGACGCCGAGCGGTGGTCCGCCCTCCGACTCCGCGATCTCGGTACTGCCGTCCGGATGGCGCAGCACCGGCGGCAGATGTCCGGCGCGTACGCACCAGCCGGAGCCCTGTTCCAGGTCGATCTCGACGTAGCAGCAGGTGGCGAAGAGGTCGCTCTCCATGTCCACGAGCAGCCGGTTGGCGTGCGACACCACCACGTCGGGTGTGTGCCCCTCGACGGCGTAGGCGCGCAGCGCGGTGCGCATCTGCCCCATGAGGGTGGCGGCGCCGGCGCTGTGGCCCTGGACGTCGCCGATGACCAGGGCGACGTGGTTGTCGGGCAGCGGGATCACGTCGTACCAGTCGCCGCCGAGTTCGAGGCCCGCGGTGCTGGGCAGATAGCGGGCGACGGCGACCGCGCCGGGCAGCCGGGGCAGTCGGCGCGGCAGCAGCTGGCGCTGGAGCATGCCGACCAGTTCGTGCTCGGCGTCGAAGGCACGGGCCCGCATGAGGGCCTGTCCGGCGAGACCGGCGGCGGCGGTGAGCAGGGCACGCTCGTCGGCGCCGAAGTGGTGCGGGGCGTCCCAGCCGATGAGGCAGGCGCCGGCCGTGCGGTTGCCGGCGGACAGCGGCAGCATGGCGAGACCGCCCGGCCCGACCTCGGCGAGGGAGGTCTCCAGGGCGCTGTCCGCGGACCAGATCCGGGCCCGGCCCTCGCGCAGGACGGCGGCGAGGGTGGGCATGGTGCGCACGGGCGCGTCGGGCCACTCGGCACGCCACAGGTCCGGCCAGGCGTCCGGTTCCGGCGGGTCGAGGACGGTGACGACGAGCCGGTCGCCCTCCAGTTCGGCGACCGCGATCCGGTCGGCTCTGAGCGGCCCGCGCAGGGCCGCGACCACGGCCTTGCCGACCTCGCGGACGGTGACCGCCGTGGCGAGTGCGGTGGCCAGGCGCTGCACCCGGGCCACGTCGGTGACGTCGGCGCGCAGTGTGGAGGCGTCGGCGACGGAGCCCACCAGGCGGGCCGGCCGGCCCTCCCCTCCCGGCAGCAGTCGGCCGCGCAGCCTGAGCCACTTCGGCGGGCCGGCGGGCTGCTCGACCCGGAAATCCAGCTCGCGCTCGCCGATGGTCATGTGGTCGGACTCGACGACCGACATCACGGAGGGCAGGTCCTCCGGCACCGTCAGGCCCATGAGGGTCTCGACGCGGCCGTCGAAGTCGTCCGGGCCGAGGCCGAAGAGGCCCAGGATGCCGTCGCCCACCCGGACCCGTCCGGTGTCCATGGCGAGGACGAAGGCATCCGGCGCCGGTTCGCCGTCACCGTCGGCCGTGGGCTGCCGCCCGGGGAGGGTGACCGCGTCGGCGACGAGACCGAGGCAGACGCGGTCGTCGGGGTCGAAGCCGCCGGGGCGCTCGCTGACGGCGAGCAGGCAGCCGCCGGCCCCGTGCTGCACGGGCAGGGCGGCGAGGGAGAAGTCGCGGGCCGGGACGCGCCGTGCCTGGGCCTGGGCGGCGAGTTCCTCGGGGCCGAGCCACACCGGACGGCCGCCGCGTACGGCCTCGGCGGCCGGGGAGTGCCCGGCGGCGGAATAGCTGTCCCGCACCCCGCACAGGGTCCGCGGTACACCGGCCGACTCCACCAGGCGCAGTTGCTCGCCGTCCTCACTGGGCGTGTACACGGCGACGAGGGCGGCGCCGGCGAAGACCAGGGCCTGTTCCAGGACCCTGCGCACCCGGTCCGGCGCTTCCGGCTCGGTGGTGATCGTCGCGAGGGCGCCTTCCGCGCGCAGCGTTCTCGTGCTGCGTCCCGCAGCGCCCTGACCGACCACGTTGGCCATTACAGCGCTTGTACGACACTTGCGCAGCCCCCTGCGGCATCACGCCTCCCTCCGGCGGGGCGGACAGCCGGCGGCGGGGCGATGCACGGCAGGGCTGCCGCGCTCGCCGTGCGCGACGCGCCCGAACGGGCCGCCGAGGAGAATCCGCCGCCTTCGGAGCCGGATCCGCCGGCCGCGCGGCCGGTGAGCGGCATGACCGGCTCGCTCGGCACGGTGGAGGCGGCGCGGATGAGGGCCCGGCTCCCGTACGGGCTGTGTTCGCTCGATCCGAACGGGCGGGTCGCCGGCACCGCCACGGCGCCACTGCTGGGCACTTCGGTCATCGCGGGTACCCGGACCCGTCGGTCGTGGAGGCGGTTCGACGGGATACCGATGTCCGGGCCGACCGCCGGCAGCCAGGTGCCGCGCGCCTCGGCCGTCGGCGTGCGGGACGCCTGCGCGGATCGGCGTGCCGCCGCCCCCGGTCCACCACGGTGTGCCGTGGTGGACCGGGGGCGGCGGTGGGCCCGGTCCGGCCGGCCCGCCTTCGGCCCGTCCTCGGCTGTGCCGGGGGGAGCGTTCAGGGCTGAGGGCAGGAACGCCGGGGGGCCGTCGGCGGGATCCGGTCGGTCAGTGGGTCTCGGTCAGGCCGTCGTCGCCCGCGCCGTCCTCGGCGCCCTGGCCGGCACCGTAACCGGTTCCGTCGTCCTGGCCCGCTTCCTCGCCGCCGACTTCGCCGGCCTGGTCGTCCGCACCGGCGTCCTCTCCTCCGGCCTCGCCGGCTCCGGCGTCCTCACCACCGGCCTCTTCGCCACCCGCCTGGTCGCCGGCTCCGGCGCCCGCGCCGGCCTCGCCGAGGGTCGCGCCGACCGCCGCCAGGGCGGTGGTGACCGGCTGGAAGAAGGTCTCGCCGCCGACGGTGCAGTCGCCGCTGCCGCCCGAGGTCAGACCGATCGCGAGGCCGTCCTGGGTGAACATCGAGCCGCCGCTGTCACCGGGCTCGGCACAGACGTCGGTCTGGATGAGACCGGTGACCGTGCCCTCCGGGTAGTTCACCGTGGCGTCGAGTCCGAGGACCTGGCCGTCGGCGAGCCCGGTGGTGCTTCCCATCCGGAACACCTCCTGACCGACGGTGGCTTCCGCGGCCTCGGTGATCTGGACCGTCTGGCCGCCCACGTCGACGTCGCTCGGCGCCTCGGTGGCCGGGTCGTCGTACCGGACGAGTGCGAAGTCGCCCTCGCCGGGGAAGACCGCCTGGTCGACGGTGGCGATCGGCTGACCGTTCTGCGCGTCGGACCACTCGTCGGCCGCGACCGCGCAGTGACCGGCGGTCAGGAAGGCGGGCGCGCCGTCGTCCGCGGTGACGTTGAAGCCGAGCGAGCAGCGTGCGCCGCCGGAGAAGATCGCGTCCCCGCCCGAGGCGAAGGTCCTGAACGTGCCCTCGGACTTCTTGATGGTCGCCATGCCGGAGCCGAGGCCCTGCACGGTGGACTCCAGTCTGTCCCACTTCTCGCCGGTCACCGTGGAGTCGGCGGTGACCAGGATCTTGTTGGTGCGCGGGTCGACGGCCCACGAGGTGCCGGGGATGGTGGCCTCGGTCTTCAGCGTCCGCTTGCCCTCGGCAAGTTCGGTCATGCTGTTGTCGACCTCGCGGACGGTCGCGCCCGCCTTCTTCGCCTGCACGATCACGTTGTTGTTGTCGCCGGGTACGACGTTGACGACGAGCTGCTGCTTGTCGCCGTCGTAGTAGGAGCCGGCGAACGCGTCGCCGAGGAGCCCGGCGAGCTGTGAGGCGAGGTCCGAGGCATCCGTCGCCTTGAGGGTCTTCGGCGCGGTCGCCGCGTCGCTCGACGCGCCGTCCTGTGACGCGTTGGCGTGGGGGAGCAGGATCACGGCGGCGCCGAGCGCCACCGCACCGCCCACCGCTATCGCGGCCTTGCGCTTCGGAATTCGCTTGTGACTCAAACTTCTCGACCTCCTGGGGGGACCGGAGTCGTGCCGCCGTCCGGCGGCTGTCGGGGGCGCCTGGATGGCTGTTGGTACGCACGGGTCCCGCCGGGCGTTCAAATCCATTTGCGGTCAACCGGTTTGGGACACGGAATCGGCCGACCGGCGCGTCCGGCCCGGCGTAGGGCGACCCTCCCGAAGGCGACACGCACCGCGACCGGACACGCACGTTCCGTCCCTCCCGGGATGCGGAATCCCGGCTTCGGCGAATCTGCACACCGAATGCCCAGCCCGGTCACCGGAGCCGGGAGCCCTCCACAAGCCGGCCGTCCCACTCATGCCTTTGGGGCCGTTGTGCCGGATTCCCTCTCGAGGGGTGCAACCCATAGGAGGGGGCGATGCGGTGACCCCTGTGAAGAAGTCGCCACCGGGCCGTCGCCCTGTCTGCACTCTTCGGCGTGACACGGCCACAAAGTGCCTGGTGAGGGGTTTGGCCGAGTGGAGGGCCGGAGCCGGGGCGTGCTTTGATCCATCGCACCGCAGGGCCGTTCCGGACACCCGGTGACGGGGGTCCGGCGCCCGCGGCCGCGGCCTTCGCTCTGTCCCCGGAAGGCCGCTCCCCCTTGTGACATATCCATACGAAGGGAAGTTCCATCATGAACTCCACCCCCCAGGTCGAGACCGTCGAGATCTCCGACTCCGAGCTCGACAACGTCTCCGGCGGCCTGTCCGTGAACGCCGTGAACACCCTCACGGGCTCGGTGGACGGCATCGCCCCGGTCTCCGGCCTGGTCGACACGGCCGTCGGCACCGCGGAGGGTGTGACCGGCCTGAACACCGCTCCGGTCACGAACCTGGTCGCCGGTCTCTGATCGCGCCCTTGTGCCGCCGAGCCCCGGAGCCGCCCCCCGGCTCCGGGGCTCGGCGTTTCCTCCGTCATGCCCCGCCGTCCTCGGCGGCCCTTCGCAGTCCGTCCCGATGCTCGCAGTCCGTCTCCGTTCTTCGCAGAGTTCACACAGGTGAGGGAAGAACCGTGCAGTTCCGCCAACAGGCCCTCGCCAAGCTCCAGTCGCCCGAGGAGCTCGACCTCCCGGTGCGCTTCGCCCGGCCGCAGGGCTGGCTCGTGCTCGCCGTGACCGTGGTCGCCATGGCCACCGCCTCGGTGTGGGCGGTGACCGGATCGGTGACCTCCACGGTGACCGCACCCGCCGTCCTGACGCACGGGCAGGGCAGTTACGTACTGCAGAGCCCGGTCGCCGGCCAGGTCACCGCGGTCCTCGTGAAGCAGGGCGAGCGGCTGCCCGCCGAATCCCCCGTCCTCGAAATCCGTACCGAGCGGGGTGACACGGTCGTCCGGACCCTCGACGCGGGCCGGGTCACCACGCTCGCCGCCGACGTCGGGCAGATCATCCGGACCGGCGCGGACGTCGCCGCCGTGGAGAAGGTCTCCGGGTCCGACGACCCGTTGTACGCGACGGTGTACGTCCCCGCCGAGAGCGCGGCCGGCATCCCCGCGCGCGCGGCCGTCGATCTCACCGTGCAGTCGGTGCCGAGCCAGGAGTACGGGGTGCTGCGCGGCAGAGTGAAGTCGGTGGACCGCGCCGGGCAGTCGGCCCGGCAGATCGCCGCCTTCCTCGGGGACGGTCAGCTGGGCGAACAGTTCACGGAGAAGGGCAGGCCGGTGGCCGTCACGGTCGAACTGGAGAAGTCGTCCGCCACGAAGAGCGGTTACACGTGGTCCTCGGCGGACGGCCCGCCGTTCCCGCTGACTTCGATGACCCTGGCCTCGGGCTCCGTCCGGTTGTCCGACGAACGCCCCGTCGACTGGCTGCTGCCATGACGACGAACCCTCAGGAGACCCGCGGCCGCCGGCGGGCCGCCCCGGCCCGGCGCAAGGTACCCAAGGCGCGCGGAGGGACCGTCCGGACACCCACCGTGCTCCAGATGGAGGCCGTGGAGTGCGGCGCCGCCTCGCTGGCGATGGTGCTCGGCCACTACGGCCGTCATGTCCCGCTGGAGGAGCTGCGGATCGCCTGCGGTGTCTCCCGGGACGGCTCCCGGGCCAGCAACCTGCTGAAGGCGGCCCGTGGTTACGGACTGACCGCCAAGGGCATGCAGATGGACCTGGCCGCTCTCGCCGAGATCACGGCGCCGGCCATCCTCTTCTGGGAGTTCAACCACTACGTCGTCTACGACGGCATGGGCCGCCGGTTCGGACGGCGCGGAGTGTTCGTCAACGACCCGGGCAAGGGCCGCCGCTTCGTGCCGCTGGAGGAGTTCGACGGCAGTTTCACCGGTGTCGTCCTGGTCCTGGAACCCGGGCCGCAGTTCACCCGGGGCGGCCGCAGGCCGGGCGTCCTCGGCGCGATGCCGGCCCGGCTGCGCGGCACCGCGGGGACGATGCCCGCGGTGGTGCTGTCGAGCCTGCTGCTGGTGGCGGTCGGCGCGACGGTCCCCGGGCTCAGCCGCACCTTCATCGACGAGTTCCTGATCGGCCGGCGGACATCGATGCTGGGCGTGCTGTTCACGTCGATGGGTGCCTGCGTCCTGCTCACCCTGGTGCTGACCTGGCTCCAGCAGGCCAATCTGCTGCGCGGCCGGATCATCTCCTCCACCCTGTCCAGCGCCCGCTTCCTGCGGCACCTGCTGCGGCTGCCGGTGACGTTCTTCGGCCAGCGCAGTCCGGCGGACCTGGTGCAGCGGCTGCAGTCCAACGACGCCGTGGCCGAGACGCTGTCCCGCGACCTCTCGGCGGCCGGCGTGGACGTGGTGGTGGTCGTGCTGTACGCGGTGCTGCTGTACACATACGACCCGCAACTGACCTTCGTCGGGGTCGGGGTGGCGCTGCTGAACGTCCTGGCGATGCGGATCGTCATCCGGCTGCGCGCGACCCGTACGGCGAAACTGCGCGCGGACACCGCGCGGCTCACCAACACGGCGTACACCGGTCTGCAGCTGATCGAGACGATGAAGGCGACCGGCGGCGAGGACGGCTACTTCCGCAAGTGGGCGGGACAGCACGCCACCACGCTGGAGGAGCAGCAGCGGCTCGGGGTGCCGACCGCCTGGCTCGGCGTGGTCGCGCCGACGCTCGCCACCCTGAACAGCGCGCTGATCCTGTGGATCGGCGGCATGCGGGCGGTCGAGGGGCACATCACGGTCGGTCTGCTGGTCGCCTTCCAGGCACTGGTCGCCCGGTTCACGGCACCGCTGACCCGGCTGAACGGGGTCGCGGGCCGCATCCAGGACTTCGCGGCCGACGTGGCCCGGCTGAAGGACGTGGAGAACTTCCGGGCCGACCCGCTCCACGACCGTGCCGGCGCCGGCGACTCGACGCGCCGGCTGCACGGGCATGTGGAGCTGCAGAACATCGCCTTCGGCTACAACCCGCTGGACAAGCCGCTGCTGACCGGTTTCGACCTGACGGTCGGCCCCGGCCGGCAGGTGGCACTGGTCGGCGGCTCCGGCAGCGGCAAGTCGACGGTGTCACGCCTGATCTCGGGGCTGTACGCGCCCTGGGAAGGAGTGATCCGGATCGACGACCGGCGCATCGAGGACATTCCGCGCGGGGCGCTGGCCGCTTCCGTGTCCTTCGTCGACCAGGACGTGTTCCTCTTCGAGGGCACCGTCCGCGACAACGTGGCGCTGTGGGACCCGTCGGTCCCGGACGAGGCGGTGGTGGAGGCGCTTCGGGACGCGGCCCTGTACGACGTGATCGCCCGCCGGCCCGGCGGCATCCACAGCCGGGTCGAGCAGGACGGCCGGAACTTCTCCGGCGGGCAGCGCCAGCGGCTGGAGATCGCGCGGGCGCTGGTGCGGCGGCCGAGCATCCTGGTCCTGGACGAGGTGACCAGCGCGCTGGACGCCGAGACCGAGCTGGTCGTGATGGACAACCTGCGCCGCCGCGGTTGTGCCTGTGTGGTGATCGCGCACCGGCTGAGCACGGTCCGGGACAGCGACGAGATCGTCGTCCTCGACCACGGCACGGTCGTGGAGCGCGGGCGGCACGAGGAACTGGTGGCGCGCGGTGGCGCGTACGCCGCACTGGTCAGGGAGCGCTGAGATGACGACGACCGTGCGGGAGGGGCACGGGGGCGACCTCGTGCTGGGCGCCCTCGGGGCGCTGGGCACCCGGGTGGACTGTGCCGGATTCGGCCGGCTGGACCTGACGGGGCCGCAGACTCTGTGGCTGATCGTCTCGGGCTCGGTGGACCTGTTCGCGGTCGACGCCGAGGAGCAGGGCCACTGGCACCATCTGGGCCGGCTGGAGGCGGGCTCGCTGCTGCTCGGTCCGGGGGCGGGGCCGCGGCACACGCTGGTGGCCCGCCCGCTGCGGGACTGCGTGGTGCACCGGATCGGCCTGCGCGAGCTGTACCAGGGGGCGGGCACTCAGACCTGGTCGTACGACGAGTACGGAACCCCGCAGTACGTCCCGCCGACGAGCAGCCCGCTGGAGTACGCCCTCGCCCTCGGTGTCGGCCGCAGTCTGTCGGTGCTGTTCCAGGCGCCGATGGCCACCGAGGGGACTGCCGCGCCCGGCGACGACGACGTGTTCTGGATGCAGGTGCCGCCGGGCAGTGTGCAGTACGGCTCGCTGTACGGGGCCGAGGCGGCGGCCGACCTGCTGATGGACCCCGCGTTGTGGCAGAGCCTGGTCGAGCAGCAGTACCGGCTGATGACCACGCTGGACCGCTGGATCGAGCAGCTCGAGCACACCCACGAGACGCGGACCGCGGAGGGCATCAGGGCCGGTGAGGCGGTCCGCGCCCAGGCCGACCGGACGCTGCTCGCCTCGATCGGCAAGCGGTCGTCGAAGGGGACGACCGCGGCCGACGCGGACGCCACGTACGCGGCCTGCAGGCTGGTCGCCGAGGCGGCCGGGATCCCGCTCGCCGAGCCGGCCCGGTCGGGCACCGGCGGCGACCGTCTCGATCCGGTCGAGCGGATCGCCCTCGCGTCCCGGCTGCGCACGCGCGCCGTACGGCTGGACGGCCACTGGTGGCGGGACGACGTCGGGCCGCTGGTGGGGCACCGGGCGTTGTCCGGGGCGCCGGTGGCGCTGCTGTGGCGGCGCGGCGGCTATGTCGCGGTGCATCCCGCGACGGGGCGCGAGACACCGGTGGAGAAGGCCAACGCCGCGGAGTTCGAGCCGCACGCGGTGATGTTCTACCGGCCGTTGCCCGAGCGGCGGCTCGGTCCGCTGCGGCTGATGCGGTTCTGCATGGCGGGCACCCGGGGCGATCTGACCGGGCTGCTGCTCAGCGGGCTGGTCACGGTGGTGCTCGGGGCCCTTGTGCCCCTCGCGACCGGGAAGGTGCTCGGTGAGTTCGTGCCGAAGGCGCAGACCGGGCTGATCGTGCAGGTGTGTCTCGCGGTGATCCTCAGCAGTGTGGTCGCCGCCGCCTTCATGCTGCTGCAGAACCTCACCCTGCTGCGGCTGGAGGGCCGGGTGGAGGCCACGCTCCAGCCCGCCGTGTGGGACAGGCTGCTGCGACTGCCGACGTCGTTCTTCACCGAACGTTCGACGGGCGAGCTGGCGAGCGCGGCCATGGGCATCAGCGCCATCCGCCGGCTGCTGGCCGGTGTCGGGCCGACGGTCGCCCAGTCCGTCACCGTCGGCGCGGTGAACCTGGGGCTGCTGCTGTGGTTCAGCGTGCCGATGGCCCTGGCCGCGATCGGGATGCTGCTCGCCGTCGCCGCGGTGTTCACGGGGCTCGGGCTGTGGCAGGTGCGGTGGCAGCGGCGCCTGGTGGTGCTCACCAACAAGCTGAACAACCAGGCCTTCCAGACGCTGCGCGGCCTGCCCAAGCTGCGGGTGGCGGCGGCGGAGAACTACGCGTACGGGGCGTGGGCGTCCGAGTTCGCCCGCAGCCGGGAGCTCCAGCAGAAGGCCGGCCGGATCAAGAATCTGACGGCGGTGCTGGGCGCGGTCTATCTGCCGCTGTGCACGCTGGCGATGTTCATGCTGCTGGCGGGTCCGGCGCGCGGTTCGATGACGGCGGCCGAGTTCCTCACCTTCAACACGTCGGTGACGATGGTGCTGACCTCGGTCACCCAGCTGACCGGCGCGTTCGTCTCCGGGGTGGCCGCGTTGCCGCTGTTCGAGCAGATCCGGCCGGTGCTGGACGCGACGCCCGAGGTGCGGGCGGCCAGTACCCGGCCGGGCCCGCTGAGCGGGGCGATCGAGGCGCGGCGGGTGTCCTTCCGGTACTCGGACGACGGTCCGCTGGTCCTGGACGACGTCTCCTTCGAGGTCCGGCCGGGCGAGTTCGTGGCGGTCGTCGGCCCCAGCGGCTGCGGCAAGTCCACGCTGCTGCGGCTGCTCATCGGCTTCGACCGGCCGCTGTCGGGGAGTGTGCTGTACGACGGTCAGGACCTGGCCGCGCTCGACCGGTCGGCGGTGCGCCGCCAGTGCGGGGTGGTGCTCCAGCACGCCCAGCCGTTCACCGGCTCCGTCCTGGACGTCATCTGCGGCACCGAGCCGTACACGCCCGAGGAGGCGATGGCGGCGGCCGAGATGGCGGGGCTCGCCGAGGACATCGAACGGATGCCGATGGGACTGCACACCATCGTCTCGGGCAGCGGCGCGGTCTCCGGCGGCCAGCGGCAGCGGCTGATGATCGCCCAGGCCCTGATCCGTCGGCCGCGCATCCTCTTCTTCGACGAGGCGACCAGCGCCCTGGACAACGAGACGCAGCGCACGGTGATCGAGAGCACCAAGGCGCTCCGGGCGACCCGGGTCGTCATCGCCCACCGGCTGTCCACCGTGATGGACGCGGACCGGGTGGTGGTGATGGAGGAGGGCAAGGTGGTCCAGCAGGGGTCGCCGGCCCGGCTGCTCGCCGACCCGGGCGGCCGGCTGCACGAGCTGGTGCGGCGTCAGCTGGCGTGACGCGGGCGGACACCGCGGCCACTGGCCCGGACGCCGGCCCCCGGACACGCCGGAGGCCGGCGGGCGGCCCCACTCCGCCCGCCGGCCTCCCCTTGCGGGGCCGCACGTTCCGCGAGGAGGTCGGCACTCCCCAGTACCCGACCGCCACGCGGTCACGGGAACCGTGCGGTCCCGGTCTCAGAACGCGAGGACGCCCGAACCGTGGGCGTTCATCACGCACTCGTTGGCGAAGGTGTGCTCGTACGAGAGCCGCTGCCCCTGCCACACCCCGTCGACGGTGACGACGACCGGGTCGTACTGCTGGGTGCAGAACACGCCGTCTCTCACCGTGAGGGCCTGCAGATCACCGTCCGCCTCGGCCAGCTCCCCGCACGCCGCGGCCGCGGCCGGGTGGGTGCCGGAGGGGCCGGGGGCACAGGTCAGGGTGACCGCGCGCTCCGGTGTGACGGTCATGGCGCTCTCTCCGTGGCCCATGGTGAGCACCAGGGCCGACGGGGCGTAGAGCGCGGAGGGTGCGCCGCCCGGCGCGGCCGACGCGGCTCCGGACAGAGGTGCGCAGACGGCTGCGGCGGTCAGGCCGATGGTGGTGGCCCAGCGCGCGGTGTTCCGCATGGTGTGCATCCTTCCGCTCGTTTCGACGAATCGCCGGCCCGTGCTCGGTGGTGCCGAACCGGCGAGCGGGAGTCTGCCGAGTCCGCCGCGGAAACACACGTCGACCGGGCCGCTTTCGGTAACATTGCGTATTGAATCAGTGGCGTGAAGTCACGGAATGCGCGAGCGTGAACCCAGCAACCGCACGGGCGGTGCTGGTGCGAAGTGGCCAGATGGCCGAATTCCCGCTGTTACGCAATAGGCCTGAAACATTCCGTTTCCGTTCCCGACGGACCGTTCCGCGACGCCTTCTGTTCATGATTCAGTCGGCTGGACGAGGAGAGGCGGGGACGGCGTATGGCCGGGAACTGGGCGGACTTCCAGTACGAGATCTACCTGAACGGGATGACGGGTGCCGTGCCCCGGCTGCCCACGGACCTGACCCGGCTGGAGGAGCTGACCGAGCGGCGGCTCGGGCCGGGGCCGGTCGGTTATGTGGCGGGCAGCGCGGGCGACGGCAGTACCGCGCGCGCCAACCGGGCGGCTCTCGCCCGCCGCCGGATCGTGCCGCGCATGCTGCGGGACGTGCACGAGCGTGATCTGTCGGTGGAGGTGCTCGGCCGCGCGCTGCCGGCGCCGCTCGCGCTGGCGCCGGTCGGGGTGCTGTCGCTGATGCACCCGGACGCCGAGCCGGCCGCGGCGCGGGCCGCCGCGGCGCGGGGTGTGCCGTTCGTGCTGTCCTCCGCGTCCAGCACGCCGATGGAGCAGGTCGCGGAGGCGATGGGGGACGCGGAGCGCTGGTTCCAGCTGTACTGGCCGAAGGACCCCGAGGTCGCCCGGAGTTTCCTGGGCCGGGCCGGGGCCGCCGGGTTCACGGCTTTGGTGGTCACCCTGGACACCCCCCTGCTGTCCTGGCGGCCGCGCGACCTGGACCAGGCCTTTCTGCCGTTCCTGCACGGGGTGGGTACCGCCAACTACTTCTCGGACCCCGCGTTCCGGGCCGGTCTGGCCAAACCCGTGCACGAGGATCCGAACGCGGCGGTGATGCATTTCGTCGGCATGTTCTCCGACCCCGCCAAGACCTGGCCCGACCTCGCGTTCCTGCGGGAGAACTGGGACGGCCCGATCCTCCTCAAGGGTGTGCTGCACCCGGACGACGCCCGGCTCGCGGCCGATGCCGGGATGGACGGGGTGGTGGTGTCCAACCACGGCGGCCGTCAGGTGGCCGGGGCCGTCGCGGCGGCGGACGCGCTGCCCGGGGTGGTGGCCGCCGTCGGCGACCGGCTGACCGTGCTGTTCGACAGCGGTGTCCGCACCGGCGACGACGTCTTCAAGGCGCTCGCCCTCGGCGCGCGGGCCGTGCTCGTCGGACGGCCCTACGTCTACGGGCTCGGCCTCGACGGGCAGGCGGGGGTCGAGCACGTGATCCGCTGCCTGCTCGCCGAGCTGGACCTGACCCTCGCCCTGTCCGGGCATGCCACCCCGGCCACGATCGGGCCCGGCGACCTCGTGGAGGGCACCGGCTGACCCGGCCGGGCACCGCGCGCCGGGCCGGGGCGGCGGGCTCCCGCGCCCGCTCCCCGGCCCGGCGCGCGGTTCGTGTCATTGCCCCGGCGCGCCGTTCACGCAACCGGCCCGGCCTGCTCCGTGTGCCGTGCCGCCGGGGTGCGGGTGGGGCTGATCGACAGGGCCTTCTCCGCCGAGGCCACCGGCTCGGTCACCCAGCGCTGGTCCTCGGTCCGGTCCCGCACCCTGATGACGATGTCGGCGTTCGCATCGGGGGCGACCGGGGTGAGCGCCAGCCGTTCGTCCCAGCGGGGCAGCAACTCGCCCTGTCCGGTGAGGTCGTAGCGGACGTCGTCGGCGCGGTTCTCGCCGGCGTCGGCGCAGGTGGCGAGGACGACGACCCCGGCGTCCTTGTGCGCGTCCAGGCACAGGCCCGGGTCGGCCACGCTGCGCAGCAGTCCGTCCTCCTCGTAGGTCCACTGCTGACTCAGCCGCGAGGAGCAGCCCGTGAGCCGGGCGCCGGCGCCGTCCTGAGGCTCGCCCCGGGTGTCGAGGCACAGGTCGGAGGCGACGTTGCGCAGGAGGGCCGGCTGCGGACCCGTGGGCAGTCCGGCCACGCCCGGCGGGGACTCGGTCGGCACGACCCCCCGGCCGCCCGCCGCGCTGGTGGCGCCGGTCGGGTCGGTGCCGCTGCCGTCGGGTGAGGAGCCCCCGGCGATGAGCACGCTCACCAGCACGCCGGCCGAGACGGCGCCGAGGCCGGTGAGCAGGGTCCTGGTGGAGCGCACGGCATCCGGGAGTCCGAGGCCGGTGAGGAGGGCGGGAGCGGGGATCCGGGACAGCAGGCGATGCCGGCTGCCGCCCGACCCGTGTCCGCGGCGGGTGGTGCGGCCGCCGCGCGGGCCCGGGGTCGCCCGGCCGGGGCGCGAGTCGAGGTAGCGGCGGGCGCCCCAGCCGAGAACGGCCTCGGCGATGAGCGTGCCGAGCTCGCCCTCGAAATGGCTCAGCTGCTCGGCCGCGTTCCGGCAGTAGCGGCATTCCGCCAGGTGCTGCTGGACATCGGGGAGCAGGGTCCCGCCGCGGCGGATGGGGACGTCGAGGAGCCGGTTGTAGAACCGGCAGTCCTTCGTCGGCGCGAGTTCCTGATGGGCGTGGACACAGCCCTGGCGGAAGGTGTCACGCGCCTGTTGGAGCGTTCCCGAGGCGACGTCGGGATCGATGCCGAGGAGGCCGGCCGGGACGGATACGGGTTCGGCCTCGACCTCGACGTGCCAGAGCACGCAGCGGGCGAGGGCGGGCAGGGACCGGAACGAGCGCTGGGCGAGCGTGCGGTTCTCCGGCGTCATCGTCCTGGCCGCGCGCATGCCGCGTCCGCCGGCCGGTTTCAGCAGCTCCGGCAGGGCGCCGGCGGTCCGGTCGTCCGAGGCCCATTCCCGGACCGTGTCCCGTACGGCCACCAGCAGCACGGGGCGCAGGGCGACGGCCGGTTCGCCGAGGGCGACCCGGTTCAGTACGCGGTGCTGCGCCGCCGCGGTGACCATGGCGGCGGTCGGCCCCGACGAGGCGAGGCAGATGGTCGCGTAGTCGTGCACGGCCCGCCAGTGACGTGCCGTCAGCAGCGCGACGGAGTGGGTGGCTTCACCCTCCGGACTGCCTCGCAACCGTGCGGCGAGGGACTCGTCGGACTCCCCCGGGCCCCCTCCGGGAGGGGGATGAGGAGACCGGGAGGAATGAGGGGTGGGCACTGAGATGGTTCCTTCCCACACGCAGGTGACACAGAAGTTCTGGCGCCGAAAAGGGAAGTCCCACGTGGTCCATACCTCTTTGGCGGCGTTGCGCGGGAGGGCGCGAATTCACCGACGGTGAAAGCGGACCCGGTTCATCAACGCGCGTGCAACCCCGGATTTTACCCCCTCACGGGGGGCTCACTCTCGCACAACCGGCGCACGGCCAACAAGCACCGGGGAAACCTCCGCTCGTTGACAGGAAGTCAAAGGAAAAGCGTGCCCGGAGTCGCCCGCATCGGCTTTCCACCTGCGTTTTCCCGTGGTTCCCCGGTTCTCGCATTCCGGTGGTGGTGTCAGATCTGCCAGGAGCGGAGCCGGTCCGCGGCTCCGTAGACATCCGTCGTTCCGGACATCAGATCGCGGGCGAGGTCGACGATCGCGCCGTAGGGCGGGTCGATGCCGACGCCGCTGACGAACATGTACGCCACCGCCGTGGCGCAGGCGAAGCGGGCATTGGCCGACGGCAGGGGGCGGAGCAGGGCGAGAGTGTGCAGCAGGGCGGCGGCCCGCCAGGCCGCGTCCGAGTCCACGCCGAGACGGGGCGGGTCGACGCGGTGCCGGGCGACGGCGGCGACCAGCGCCGAGAAGTCGTTGACGGTGGGCTGGTCCGGGAGGACCTCCTCGTGCCGTTGGAGCAGCCAGGGCACGTCGATGTGCAGAACGGATGCCATCGGTCAGGCGGCCCGCCCCGTGTCCCCGGCCCGCGGTTCGTCGTCCGGGAAAGCGGCGGCGAATTCGTCGGCGTGCGAGGCGAAGAACCGGCGGAATGCCTCCGCGCCTTCCTGGAGTGCCCGGTGGCGGGCGATGTCGGCCGCGGCCGCCTCCCGCACCAGCGCCTTCATCGATGTACCGCGCTCCTTGGCGATCTGCCGCAGGTCCTCGAGTTCACGGTCACTGAACTCCACATTCAGAGCAGGCATGCCATCACGGTACCGCTCGGGTACTCGATCGTAAATACCGCCAGTTCAGAGCGGGTGTGCGGCGGTACCGAAAAGGGTGTGCCGGAGGTGTCGTCCCGTTCCTCGGGACGACACCTCCGGCACCGGTGCGGGCACTTTGGTCCGCTACCTCTGGTCGGCCACGAAGGAGGCCATGCGGGTCAGGGCCGCGTTCCAGTTGACGGTGTGCTCGTTGGTGGACCAGGATTGGATGTCGTCGATGAAGCAGAACTGGCCGACGCAGCCCTGGAGCATCGACTGGGCGTAGGGGTCCTGGATGCTCGAGTTGGGTCCGCCGGAGAGAGTCCCGGCGGGCGGGTTCGGCAGCGCCGGGTCGAGCTGGCGGGCGTACCAGCGGCTGTGCTGGTTCTGCGCGCTGACCTCGCCGTACCCGGTGACGTAGGAGATGTTCAGGGCGTTGCGGCCGAGGATGTAGTCCATGCTCTGCAGCGCGCCGTCCCGGTACTTCGCGGCGCCGGTGAGGTCGTAGGCGGTGGCGAGGACGACCGCGTTGTTGAGGACCTGGTGGCTGGAACCCCAGTCGTAGACGTTGCCGGCCGGCGCGTACGGCATGCCGTACGGGTGTGCCGTCAGCGTGGCCAGGTAGCGGTCGGCGCCCTTGGCGACGGAGCTGCGGACCTTGTCCCGGCCCGGGAGCCCGTTCGGCACCGTCGCGAGGTCGAGCCGGCCGGCCGCCGCGGTGCGCGACCAGTCGAAGCCGAGGGGGCCGAAGATGTCGGCGGTGTGCACCGGGGACTTCAGGACGTACTCCTCGAACCGCCGCTCCCCCGTGGTGAGATACAGCTCGGCCGCCGCCCAGTAGAACTCGTCGCTCACCTCGTCGTCCGGATAGGCGCCGCCGCCGACGCCGTCGTCCGGGCTCGCGTACTCCTCGGGATGGGCGAGCGCGGCCGTCCAGGCGGTGCGCGCGGCGGCCAGGGCCTCGGCCGCGAACTTCCCGTCGTAGGGCCGGTACAGACGGGCCGCCTGGGCGGCCGTGGCCGCGAGGTTCAGGGTGGCGGCGGTGCTCGGCGGGTGCAGTTCGCGCTTCTGCGGGTCGTCGCCGGGCAGCAGCGGCAGCCCGGTCCACTGCTCGTCGTGGATCTTGTGGTGGGCCATCCCGGCCAGCGGCTCTCCCCCGGGCACCTGCATCTTCAGCAGGAACTCCAGTTCCCAGCGGGCCTCGTCGAGGATGTCGGGCACCCCGTTGCCGCTCTCCGGGATGTTCAGCGTGCCGTCGCCCAGCTTGTCCGCCTGTCCGGTGCGGGCGTGCCGGGCGCGTTCGTAGGTGCTGAGCACCTCCCAGGTGCTGATGCCGCCGTTGACGACGTACTTGCCGTGGTCGCCGGCGTCGTACCAGCCGCCGGTGACGTCGAGGGTGTAGTCGCAGACGCCCGGCCGGCAGGGCACCCTGCCGTCGCCCTGGTTGGGTGCCGCGTCCACGTGTCCGGCCGGGCGGGCGTAGCCGGGGCGCAGGTCGTCGCGGATCTCGATGCCGCTGCGCTGGGTGTAGTAGTACTTCGCCGAGTCCAGCCGCAGCCGCTCGTAGGCGCCGGCGTCGATGTCGAAGGGCCGGCTGGTCTCGCCGTCCACGGCCAGGGTGTAGCCGGTGCCCCGCGCACGGTGGGCGCCGAAGTCGATGGAGTGGACGTTCTGCCCGGAGGAGTCATCCACGCCGCGCGGCACGGTCCTGCCCTGCCGGACGACCCTGCCGTCGGCGTCCTTCAGCTGCCAGGGCAGCCGTTCGGTCGCCCCGGTGACCAGAGTGGCGTTCTTCGGGCCGGCGGGGAGGTAGGCGACCTGGTTGACGCGGACCCGGGGGCCGGTGTCGGGCTCGTACGGCTCGGGCTCCACGCCGCCCAGCAGGGACACGTCGTCCACGCAGAAGCGCCAGGGGTCGGGGCTGCCGCCGAGCTGGAGGGCGACCTGGCCCCGCTCGGTGTCCGCAGGCGCCGTGAAGGTGTACGAGTACGTGTCACCGGAGACGCCGAGCTGCAGGGACACCTCGTAGTAGGCGTCGTACGGGGCCACCGACAGGCCGACGACCGCCCGGACCACGTGGCCCGCGGGTGCGCCGGTCGCGGTGAAGGAGAAGCGGTAGGACTCCCCCTTCACGAGGGTGATGTCGTTCTGGCCGAGGGCGGCGTCCCACCGGTTGGTGGTGCCGCCGGGGACGTCGGCGCACAGGCGGCCGTCGGACAGGCTCGTGGTGACACCGGCGGAGGCCCACCAGGGTTCGGTGGTGGTGTCGAAGGTGCCGTTGCGGACCTGCTCGACCTCGTCGGCTCCGGCCGGGGCGGCGGGCAGCGCGGTGAGCGCGGTCGCCAGCAGGCCGGTCAGGGACAGCAGCGCGGTTCTGCGTCTGTTCACGTCTGGGCTCCTCTGGTGGGAGGACACGGCGGCGACTACGAATGGGAGCGCTCCCATTCGTACGGGGACATCGTTGTGGCAGACGTGACGCTCCGTCAACAGGCGGGACGGGACTGGTGACGGACGCCGCCGGACGACGGACGTGTGCCGGCCACCTGCCGGACCGGCGCCGGACGCGCTCGAACGGGCACCGGGCGCTTGTCGGGGCGGGGACCGGGGACGGGGACCGGGGACGGGGTCCGGAACAGGCCTCCCCCGGTGATCGTCCCGGGCATCGCTCCCGTCCTTCGCGCCCCGCCCGTGCCCCTCCGCCTGGACGGGGTTCCGGTCCACACCCGCCTCGGACGCACTAGGGTGGAACTCTGGCGATCGACCAGTTCACGGTGAGTGTGCGCGATGGAGTGGCGACGATGAGGGCGGACGACCCGTTCGACGATCCGGTGACGGCTCGGGCCGTCATCGCCGCCGACGGCACCGTCACCCGGTGGAACAAGGCCGCTCAGCGGCTGCTGGGCCACCGGGCCGAGGACGTGGTCGGCCGCCCGGCGGCCCGCCTGCTCGCCGACGGGGCGCAGGCGCCCCGGCTGCCGGGCGACAGGCGTTGGAGCGGCACGCTCGCGCTCCGGCACCGGGACGGCGGCACCGTCACCGTGTGGCTGCTCGCCCACCGCGGCCGGCCGGAGGACGGTGAGGCCGACGACTGGCTGGCCGTCACCCCGCTGCGGTCCGGCGACACCGATCCGGTCGGTGATCCGCTGCTCTGGGCGGCCATGCTCCAGTCCCCGTGCGCCACCGTCGTCTTCGGCGAGGACCTGCGCCTGCGCGGTGCCAACGACGCGATGGCGGAGCTCCTCGGGCTGCCGGCCACCCATCTGCGCGGTCTGCAGCCCGGCGACATCGGCGGCCGGCACCGGGCCAGGGAGCTGGAGCAGCACATGCGCCAGGTACTGCGGACGGGCCGGGGCCACGACGTGCAGACGCGTCTGCGGGTCCGCGGAGAGAGCCACGAAGACGCCTGGCTGGCCCGTATCGCACCGCTCACCGACGACTCCGGCCGGATCGTCGGTGTCTGCGTGACGGCCCATGACTTCACCGAGCAGAACAGGGCGCGGGCACGGCTGCAGCTGGTCAACGAGGCCAGCATACGCATCGGCACCACCCTCGACGTCACCCGGACGGCGCAGGAACTGACAGAGGTCTGTGTTCCCGCGCTCGCCGACTTCGTCAGCGTCGACCTGCTCGAGCACGACCAGGGTGCCGACCCCACCGGTCCGCTCATTCTTCCGGTCTCGCTGCGCCGGCTCACCCATCGGTCCCGCACGGCGGGCAACCCCGAGTCGGTCACCGACCTGGGCGAGGTGGTCGTCTACCCGGCCGCCGCACCCCAGGCCGACTCCCTGGTCGCCGGCCACAGCGTCGTCGCCTCGGTCCCCTCCGGTGATCTCGATCCGTGGCTCGCGGTCGACGAAGCCCACGCCCGGCAGGTCCGGGAGTTCGGTGTCCACTCGATACTGTCCGTCCCCCTCCGGGCCCGCGGTGTCACCCTCGGCGTCGCGGCCTTCACCCGCTTCCGGCATCCCGAGCCCTTCACCCACGACGACGTACTGCTGGCCGAGGAGATCACCGCGCGTGCGGCCGTCTGCATCGACAACGCCCGCCGCTACTCCCGCGAACGCGAGACGACCCTCACCCTCCAGCGCAGTCTGCTCCCCCGCGGCCTGCCCCGGACCGCGGCGGTGGACGCCGCCTCCCGGTATCTGCCGGCCGCGCGCACCGGCGTGGGCGGCGACTGGTTCGATGTGATCCCGCTGTCCGGGATGCGGGTGGCCATGGTGGTGGGGGGCGTCGTCGGCCACGGCATCCAGGCGTCGGCGACGACGGGCCGGCTGCGTACGGCCGTCCGCACCCTCGCCGACATCGACCTGGCCCCGGAGGAACTGCTCACCCACCTCGACGACCTGGTCCTGCATCTCTCGCACGAGTCGGGCGGCGACGCCGGCCCCGGCGAGGTCGGTGCGACCTGCCTGTACGCGGTGTACGACCCGGTGTCACGGCGCTGCACCCTGTCGAGGGCGGGGCATCCGCCACCGGTCCTGGTTCCGCCGGACGGGTCGGTCCGCATACTGGACATGCCGTCCGGGCCTCCGCTGGGCCTGGGCGGGCTGCCCTTCGAGCCCGTGGAGCTGGAGCTGCCCGAGGGCAGTGTGCTGGGTTTCTACACGGACGGTCTTGTCGACGGCCGGGGAGGCGGAACGGACGCGGGCCTTCACCTGCTCTGCGACTCCCTGTCCCACGCGGCCGCCGGGGCGCTCGACGAGGCCTGCGACCGTGTTCTGCACGCCATGCTCCCTCCGGGTCGCGCCACGGACGACGTGGCGCTGCTGCTGACCCGTACCCGCGGGCTGCCGTCCTCCCGGGTGGCCACCTGGGACATCCCGGCCGACCCGGCGCTCGTCGCGCCGGTCCGCAAGCGGGTCCTCGACCAGCTGGGCGTGTGGGAGCTGACCGACATGTCGTTCACCGTCGAGCTGGTGGTGAGCGAGCTGGTCACCAACGCGATCCGTTACGGCGCGCCGCCGATCCGGCTCCGGCTGATCTGCGACGCGTCGACGCTGATCTGCGAGGTGTCCGACACCAGCCACACCGCCCCGCACCTGCGGCGTGCCAAGACCTGGGACGAGGGCGGCCGGGGGCTGCTCCTGGTCGCCCAGCTCACCCGGCGGTGGGGCAGCAGACACACCGCCGAGGGCAAGACCATCTGGGCCGAGCTGGGGCCGGCGGAGGACCTGTGAGCGTCCGGCCGGCCAGGTCCGCCTAGTCGTTCTCCTCGTCCTCGTCCCCTTCCCCGTTCTCGACGGGGCCCCAAGTGACGATCTTCACCTGGAGGTCGGGCTCCGAGGTGTCGATCGCCCAGCGCTGGACGTCCGTGTCGTCGCGGGCCTTGAGGACGAGAGCGCCCGAGCCGTCGGTCGCGGCGGGCGCCAGGCCCAGGTCCTGACCGGACCGGGGCACCAGGGTCCCCTGGACGGTGAAGTCGTAGCGGGCGCTGTCGGCGTCCTTCTGTGCCTCACCGGTGCACCGGGCCAGGCGCACCGAGTAGCCGAGGCGGGAGTCCAGGCACAGGTCCGGTGCCTCGGCGTTGCGCAGCAGCCCGTCGGTCTCGTACGTCCACTGCTGGACCTTGCCCGCCGAGCAGGCGGTGAGTTCGGTCTCGGCGCCCGCGACCGCCCGGCCGCCGACGACACCGACGCACAGACCGGAGGCGGTGTTGTGCAGCCGGCCGCGCAGGGCGCCCTTCGCCACTTCTCCGGAGCGGAACCACGACGGGTCGCCGGGCGGGCTGCTCACGGCGGCGCCGGAGGATCCGGAGGGGCGGTCGTCGCCCCGTGCGGCGGCGTTGTCGGAACCGCCCGTGGACCACAGCACCAGCGGAAGGACGACCAGTCCGCTGACGGTGAGGATGCCGGCGGCGAGGTTGCGCCGGCGCGTGGCCCGGCGGGCGGCCTTGCGGGCGGCACGGGACCCGGCACGGAGCACGGCACCGCGGGGACCGGTACGGGAGGCCGCGCGCCGTCGGGAGCGGGCGCCGGACCGGGAAGCCGTGCGCGCGGAGACGGCCGGGGTGGCGGTGACCGGGGCCGCCGCGGCCGGGGCGGTGCTCGCTATCGGGGGCGCCGGGGGGGCCGTGGGGAGGGTGGGCGCGGCGCGAGGCGCCTCGGTGGGGAAGGGCGGGGCCGGGGCCCCCGCGTCCGCGAACGACTCGCCCGCCACCACAGGGGGTTCGCTCGCGGGCACCGCGAACGGATCGCCCACCGTGTCCGGACCCCTGTCGGCAGGGCTGGAGAACACCGCGCCGATGACGCCTTCGGGTGACGGCCGCTCCCCGGCGGCCGACTCGTCGGTGGCGTCGGCCGCCCGTGCCCTGCTCTCCGTGTACTCCCGTGCGCTCCAGCCCAGGACCGCCTCGGCCAGGGCCGTACCGAGTCCACCGGTGAAACAGGCGAGTTGGTCCGCCGCGTGCCGGCAGTGGGTGCAGTTCTCCAGGTGGGTGCGCAGGTCCGGATCGGTTTCGGTGCCCGCGCGCCGATAGGCCACCTCCAGCAGGCGCAGATAGCTTCGGCACTCCCGGTCGGGGGCGAGTTCCCCGTGGAGCTGGAGGACTTCGTCGCGCAACCGCTCCTGGGCGCGGCGCAGTTCGAGGCGGGCGCCCTCCTCGTCCAGGGCGAGCAGCCCGGCGGGGACGCGGAGCGGTTCGGACTCGACCTCGGTGTGCCACAGCAGACAGCGCGCGGACTGCGGCAGTCGCTGGAACGCTCCTGACAGCAGGCGCCGTTCGGGCGGTGGCAGCAGCCGTGCGGCGGGCCGTCGGCCGTCGTCGGAGTCGGAGAGGGAAGCGGTGGTGGTGAGGCCGGGGTGGAGCATGTCGCGCCGGTGGTCGCCGTCCCATTCCGCGGCGATCCGGCGCACCGTGACGAGGAGTTGGGGACGCCATGCGGAACTCGGGCCGTTGCTCCGCAGGGTCTCGCCGAAGAGTCGGGTGAACGCGGCGGTGGTGAGCATCCCGGCGGAACGGGGGCCGTCGGTGCACAACCGGGCATAGCCGAAGACCGACTCCCAGTGCCGGTCGAGGAGTTCACCGGCGGGGTGCAGTGCCGGGGTGGCCCCCGTCCACTTCCGCAACTCGTCACCCAGTTGTTCGTCCGTCACGTCGAACGCGACGGCCGGGGCCGGGAAATTCGACAGGCCGGTTTCCTTCACGGATGCAATCCTCTCGGGGACGCCCGGGATAAAGTCCGAACCAGCGGACCCGGGGCTTCACCGACGATACAGCGGAAGCCCGTCCGTAGGAGATCCGGCATCTCGAACATCCGCTCGGAGCAGCTCTTTTGGAGCCTGGCGGCATGGTGGAGCGGCCTCGTGCACGTCAGGGCGAAAAGCATTGCCCGCGCGTGCCGGCAAGACCCACTTTTGCACAGGTCAACGACCTGGAACAAGAGACTCCACGGTTTCCCGCATTCCCCGGCCGAACACCTCTTTTTGACACTGTGTCAATGAGATTCGAACTGCTTAATTCACGCTCCCAATCATCCGATTCGACGTCCGGTGTCCGAAAAGGCGATGCGGACGCGCGCCGTGCGGCCCTCCGTTCCCGGGTACGCGTGTGCGGGTCTGCGTGTCCGGGGTGTACGGGGCGCACGGATCACTCGGCGCGGGTCGTGCTCACCCCGGCCGTACGAGGTCCAGGGCCCGCTCCCAGGGGAACTCGGTCCGGCCGCCGTCCGGCGCCGTCCCCCCGGCGTACGGGGCGCCGAAGCGGACGCCCATGGCGGCAAGCCGCTCCAGGCTGTCCCGGTAGGCGGGGTGGGCTGCCAGGGCGGTGCCGACACACGGCAGGACGGCGATCGGCACCCCGAGCCCCGCGGCCTCGCACAGGGTGCCCAGCGCGAGGGTGTCGGCGATTCCGGCCGCCCATTTGTTGACGGTGTTGAAAGTGGCGGGCGCGACCACCACCGCGTCGGGCTCGGGGAAGGGGCGCGGTTCGCCGGGGGTGCGCCAGGCCGACCTGATCGGCCTGCCGGTCTGTGCGCGGACCGCGACGGCATCGAAGAACCCGTTCATGGCGACGGGTGTCGCGATGACGCCGACCTCCCAGCCCCGCTCCTGCGCGGCGGTGATCAGCTTGCTGACGTCCGCGGCGACACCGGCGGCGCAGACGACGACGTAGAGGAAGGGCTTGGGGGACTGTTCGGTCACCCGGAAAGCCTACGACCCGGCCGACGGCCGCGGTACGAAGGCGCGGTGCACGGAGAGGCTGTCCTCGTGGACGTGGTGGCGGACGACCAGGCCGTCCCGCACGGTGAGCAGCAGGGCGAAGCGGGCACGGTAGGGGCGTCCGGTGGGCCGGGCGGTCTGCCGGATCTCACCGAACACCACCGCGTCGTCGCCGTCGACCAGGACGCGCTCGATCTCGGTGGCGGCCGCGTCGGGCACGTGGTGGGCGGCCAGCTCCCGGTAGTGGGCGGCGGCTTCGGCGCGGGTGGCCCGGTGGCGGATCCAGGGGGTCGCGGTGCTGCCGTGCTCGTCCTGTGGCCAGTCGAGCCGCCAGTCGCAGGGATCGGCGTACAGCTCGGCGATGCGGTCCGGGTCGCCGTGGCCGATCCGGCGCAGCAGTTCCTCCACGGTGGAGCGGGTGCCGGCGAACGGGGCGGTACCGGGCGGGCTGGTCCGGGTCGGGGCGGCCGGGGTCGGCGTGGGCTCGGTCATGACGGGGGCCTCCTGGGTCCGGGGTGGGTCGAGTTCAAAGGCTTCGGTCCGGGGAACGGTCATGACTGTGCCGTGGACACGCCGATGACGCCATGACGTCGGAAGTCATGTGCGGTCCGGTCGACACTGGTACGGAACGAGCTGATCCGCATGGCCCCACGGTCGTCCCGGAGACCCGGGCCGGCCACGGGCCGCGACAACGACGGGACGGATGGCATGCCTCTTCAGGGCGAGTACGAGCCCAGCCCCACGCAGTGGGTGCGCGACCAGGTGGAACTGTACGAGAGCTCCGGCGGCACCGAGGGGACGACCTTGCAGGGCAGGCCGGTGGTGCTGCTGACCACACGGGGAGCCAGGAGCGGCAAGCTGCGGAAGACCCCGCTGATGCGCGTCGAGCACGAGGGGCGCTACGCGGTGGTGGCCTCGCTGGGCGGAGCGCCCCGACACCCGGTCTGGTACCACAACCTCAAGGCCGATCCCCAGGTGGAACTGCGGGACGGACAGGTCCTGCAGGACATGACGGCCCGTGAGGTGACCGGGGAGGAGAAGGCGAAGTGGTGGGAGCGGGCCGTCGCGGCGTTCCCCCCGTACGCCGATTACCAGGAGAAGACGGACCGGGTGATCCCGGTCTTCGTACTGGAGCCGCGCGACTAGCTCTCTTCGGGACCAGGCCGGGGAGAGACCCGGCCTGATTTTCTTCGGTCCGGTGTGCATGACGCCCCGGCCGGCGGGCACCCGCCGTTCAGGCCCCGCCGCGTTCCCCCGTCGCGGCGGGGCTCACCCCTGCCGTCACGCCATGGGGGATTACCCCGCTCGGGCCCGGTCGGGCCGTGCGGAGGGCGGAAAACGGGGAACGTGGGGCACAGGAACTTTCCGAACGTCCGCACCGACCTGGGAGATCCACGTGGCGAAGAAGAAGAGCAAGAAGCTGCCCCTGGCGTACAAGCCCGTGGGGTTCGTGTTGGGCTGGACGAGCGGCACCGTGGCGGGGCTCGCGTTCCAGAAGACCTGGAAGCTGATCCGGCACGAGGACGACGCCCCCGACGCACTGGACCGGGACCGCCGGTGGGGCGAGATCCTGCTGGCCGCGGCGATCCAGGGCGCCATCTTCGCGGTGGTGCGCAGTGCCGTGAACCGCGCGGGCGCCAAGGCCATCGAACGCTCGACGGGCTCCTGGCCCGCCCACGAGAAGGGAAGCGCCTGACCAGGCCCCTCTCCCCCACCGCACGAAGCTCCCGGCGCCCCTGCGCGCCGGGGCGCGGCCCTCAGGAGTCCCGGCCGGCCCCCGCCGGGCCCGGCCGCTCGGCGCGCGTCAGCCCAGCTTCGGCGCCACCGGGACATCGCAGCGCACGGTGAAGGAGTGCCCGGCCGGGTCGGCGTAGCCGCGTTCCTCCAGGGGGCCCGTGGCGTCCTTCGTCTCCACCGGGCGGCCGCCGAGACCCACGATCAGACGTTCCACGGCGTCCAGGTCGTCGACCACGAACTCCAGGTGCGCCTGGAGCGAGTTCTCGGGGCGCGGCCAGCTCGGCGCGGTGGCGTTGGTGTCACGGCGCAGCGCCAGCCGGAAGCCGTCGGCGGCCCGGATCTCCACCCGGTTGGCCTGGGCGTCCACCACCTCCGCCGCCAGCAGCTCGCGGTAGAACTCGGCGAGTTTCTCGGGTTCGGCGCAGTCGAGCACCACCACTCCCGCAGGCACGGTCGGCATGTCTCCTCCACAGGGTCCGGGGTCCGTCCACGGGCCGGGGCCGCTCCCCTGCCCGCACTGGGCACCTGTCCCGGTTCCGCGGATTCAATCAGCGTCAAGTCCAATGACTCCTGGGGCATTTGGGAGCACAGACACCTCAAGTGACTTGTGCAGTAACGGATATCACGAGGGCCACCCGGTGTAGATCATCTAGGATCTGGGCAGCCTGGTTCCGTTTACTGGTTCAACTTCCGTGCGTTAAAGCCGAGTTCGAGTGTGCGGGCCGTCTCCGCGACGGCCCGCCCGCAGGGCGGGGGGACTCTGCGTTTCGTCTCCCGAAAGGAAGCACATGTCTCAGGACGTCCGGTTCGACCTTCCCTTCAACACCCCGGTCAGCGAGCATCTGGAGTACGCGCGGGCGCGTCATCTGCGCTGGGTGTGGGACATGGGACTGGTGCGCAGCCGGGCCGGGTTCGACGAGTACCGCTCCTGGGACCTGCCCCAGGCCGCTGCCCGCACCTACCCGTACGCCTCGGCCGAGGACATGGTCGTCCTGATGAACTGGTTCTCACTGGCGTTCCTGTTCGACGACCAGTTCGACGCCGGCCGGCCGGACCGGGCGGACGTGATAGCCGACGTGGCGCGGGAACTCATCGTCACCCCGCTGCGGCCGGCGGGGAGCACACCCCGGGTGATCTGCCCGATCACGCTGGCCTGGGCGCAGGTCTGGGAGCGCCTCTCGGATGGCATGTCCCTGACCTGGCAGACCCGGTTCGCCGCCTCCTGGGGCCGGTTCCTGGTGGCCCACTGCGAGGAGGTCGACCTGGCGGCCCGCGGGCTGACCGGAACGCTCGGCCTCGACGAGTACGCCGTGTTCCGGCGCCGTACCGTCGGTATCCACCACAGCATCGACGCCGGTGAGCGCAGCCGCGGCTTCGAGGTGCCGGCGCGGGCGATGGCCCATCCCCTGATGGAGCGGATGCGTGATCTGGCCGCGGACACCATCGGATTCATGAACGACATCCACTCCTTCGAGCGGGAGCGGCGCCGCGGCGACGGCCACAACCTGATCGCCGTGCTGCACCGGGAGCGCGGCTGCTCGTGGGAGGAGGCCGCGGCCGAGGCGTACCGCATGACGACTGCCTGCCTGGACGAGTACCTGGAGCTCGAGGCGCGGGTGCCCCGCATGTGCGACGAGCTCGCGCTCGACGCGGACGAGCGCAAGCGGGTGGACAAGGGTGTACAGGCCATCCAGCACTGGATCGAGGGCAACTACGAGTGGGCCCTGACCAGCGGCCGGTACTCGACGTCGAAGGAGGGCGAGGTGGCCACGGCTGAGCAGGCGGGCCGCGGCTCGGTCGACGATCTGCTGACCGTGTGAGACGTCCGTGCTGCCCCGCCCCGTGGCGGGGCGGGGCAGCACGGACGGTCACGGAGGCCGGCGCGGCAGCCGGTCGCAGCGGCCGTGGCGGCGGCGCCCGGTGGTCAGGTGCTGAACTCGACCGGCAGGCGGTCCAGTCTGGTCTCCCAGGTGGAGGCGGTCGAGGACAGTTCGTCCGGCGGCACCGCCAGGCGCAGGTCCCGCAGCCGGTGCAGCAGGACGTCCACGGCGATCTCGATGACGGCCTGGCCGATGTTCTGGCCGGGGCATTCGTGCGGTCCTCCGCTGAACGCCAGATGCGACTGGTTGCCCTGTACGGACACCCCGGAGTCCGGGCGGATCTCCGGGTCCCGGTTGCCCGCCGCGAGGCCCAGGACCAGCAGATCGCCCTCCTGGACCCGGTGACCGCCGATCTCCAGGTCGCTGGTGGCGAACCGGCCGGGCAGCACCGCGAGCGGCGGGCTGTTCCACATGATCTCCTCGACGACCGCGGAGATGTTCAGCCGGCCGCTGATCAGCCCGGACAGCCTCGCGGTGTCGGTGAGGACCAGCTGGAGCACCCGGGCGAGCAGGTTGCTGGTGGTGGTGTGGCCGGCGATCAGCACCAGGCGCAGATGACTGACCACCTCCTCCTCGTCGAGCCGGGCGGGGTGCGCCAGCAGGGCGGTGGTGAGGTCGCTGCCGGGTTCGGACCGCTTGCGGACGACGAGCGCGCCGAGGATCTCCTGGATGCGGCTGTCGTGCGCGACCGCGTCCTCACCGCCCTTGAGGACCTGGGCGCACGACTCGACCAGGTCGCGTCCCTCGGCCTCGGGCAGCCCCAGGACGCGGGTGATCACCAGCATCGGCAGGTACTCGGCGTACTCGCTCACCAGGTCGGCGCGGCCGGTGTCCGCGAAGCCGTCGATCTCCTTGTTCGCGAAGTGCGTGGCGTGCCGGCGGATGCCCCGGCCGGCCGCGGCCTGGAGTCCGTCGGTGACGGCTCCGCGCAGCCTCCGGTGCGGCTCGCCGTCCTGGGAGACGCAGTCGGGGCGCCAGCCGAGCATCGGGACCAGCGGCGAGGTGTCCGCGACCCGTCCTTCGCGCTGGTCGCGCCAGGTCCGGGCGTCCCGGGTGAACTGGCGGGGGTTGTCGAGCACCCGCCGGATGTCCCGGTAGCCCAGCACCAGCCAGGCCGGTACGTCGCCCTCCAGGAGCACCGGCGCCACCGGCCCGTGCTCCTTGCGCAGCCGTTCCTGGACACCGGCCGGGTCGGTGCCCAGGTCCGGCCCGTACAGCCGGGCCAGGTCCGCGCCGTGGTGGGCGACGGGGCAGCCGCGGGCGGCGCCGGGAGCGTTCCCGGCCGGGTCGTTCATCGGGACTCCACGGCCGCGGCCGAGCGGTCCCGCAGGTGGTGGATGAGGGTGACGAGCACGTCGCGGCTGGCGGACCGGTCGCGGGCGTCGAAGGCGACGACCGGGATGTGCCCGGGGATGTCCAGGGCGTCCCGGATCTCGTCCACCGGATAGTCCTTGGAGTCGGGGAAGACGTTGAGGGCGATGACGAAGGGCACGTTCTGCCGTTCCATCTCCTCGATCGCCCGGAAACTGGAGGCCAGTCGCCGGGTGTCGACCAGGACGACCGCGCCGAGCGCCCCTTTGAACAGCCCGTTCCACAGGAACCAGAACCGCTCCTGGCCGGGTGTGCCGAACAGGTACAGCACCAGGCTGTCGTTGATGCCGATCTTGCCGAAGTCCAGGCTGACGGTGGTCTCCGTCTTGTCGGCGACGCCGATGAGCCGGTCGACGTCGGCGCTGGCCTGGGTGAGGGTCTCCTCGGTGGTGAGCGGCTTGATGTCGCTGACCGACCGGACCATCGTGGTCTTTCCGGTACCGAAGCCGCCGGCGATCATCACCTTCACCGAGCGGGTGTCCCCGGCCGTATGCCGACCGGCCTGGTCAAAGCCTTTCAAGTCCACTGAGTACCTCCTCAAGGAGCGCGAGGTCGGGCCCGCGGCCGGCGTCGTGGGCCGGAATGGGGTCACGGGCTTCGACGCGGCCTCCGTCCAGCAGGTCCGACAGCAGTACGGCGAGAATGTTGAACGGCAGCCCGAGGTGGGCGCCGAGTTCGGCCACCGAGAGCGGTTCACGGCAGCGGCGGATGATCTCCTCGTGCTCGTGCTGCATCCCCGGGACGGGGTCCGAGCAGGAGACGACGAGGGTCGCCACGTCGAGACTCGACGCCGAACCGCCCGGTCCGCTGCGCCCTCCGGTGAGGACGTAGTAGCGCTCGAGACCGGACGGGTCCGACGGCCGGCGGGGAGCACTCATCCAGAGTGCTCCTCCTGGCGCACAGTGGTGCCGAGCAGCTCACCCATTCTGCGGGCGAGGTCCCTCATCTGGTGCCCGAGCAGGCCCTGGTCCAGGCCCTCGCGGGCGAGGACGCCGAGGTAGGTCTCCACGCCCGCCCTGACCACGAAGAGGTGACCGCCGTCGACCTCGATCATCGCCAGCCGAAGTTGCCCCGCGTAGGCGGGGAACTGCTCGGCGACCGGCTGGGCCAGTGCCTGCAGCCCGGCGACCACGGCCGCGAAGCGGTCCACGTCGTCGGGGTCCTCCGCCCCGAAGGAGGTGATGGCCTTGCCGTCGCTGGAGGCCACAAGGGCGAAGCGGATCTCCTGGATGCTCTCGACGAGATCGCGGAGCGCCCAGCTCACATCGTTTCCCTGGTGTGTCATGGGGTGTGGTCGCTCTCCTCGGTGCGGTGCTTCGTGTACTCACGTCCTGCGGGGGTGTCACCGGCGGCCGCCCCGGGCGCCGCGCCGGTGTCGCGTTCTGCGGATTCGCGTGCGCCCACGTCACGCCCCGCGATGTCGCGGCCGGCGGTGGCGAAGGCGGCGAGTCCGGTGAAGGACGCGTCCGGTGGTACGGCGGTGACGGTGCTCCGTCCGCCGCGCTCGGGCCGTCCGGTCTGCCGCGGCTCCGCCTCGGCCCGCCTGCTGCTGCGGCGCCGGGGCAGCCCGCCGGGCGTGGTGTCCAACGCCCCGGCGGACCCGGGGAACGTGTCGGAGCCGGGTGCCTCGGCGGAGTCGGCCGGCCACAGGTCGGCCTCCCCGTCGTCGGTGACCGCGGTCCACGGCAGGACGGGCGTCGCGGCAGGAGCCCCCGCGGGGGCGGCCGCGGCCTCGGTGGCCGTGGGCAGCGGGCTGAAGTACTTGTGCGGCACGACGACCACCACCGAGGTACCGAGCCAGGGCGAGTCGGCGAAGGTGACGCGGATGCCGTAGCGGCGGGCGAGGACGCCGACGACCCGCAGCCCGATGTTCGCGTCCTCGGTGATGCCGCCGATGCCCGCGCCGGGCGCGGTGCCCGCGAGGGCGTGCTCGGCCTCGCGCTTCTTCTCCTCGCTCAGGCCCTTGCCGGAGTCCTGGATCTCGATGCCGACGCCGTTCGGGACCTCCTTGCCGGAGACCACCACGGGCTCGGTGGGCGGTGAGTAGCGCGCCGCGTTGTCCAGCAGGTGGGCGAAGATCAGGGTGAGGTGGTCCACCAGCCCGCCGTCGACGCCGAGTTCGGGCAGCCGGCGCAGCTGGACGCGGTGGAAGTCCTTGATCCGGCCGATGCCGCCGCGCATCACACTCAGCAGCCGCTGCGGCTCCTGCCACTGTCTGCCCGGCCGGTCCGAACCGCCGAGGACGCCGACGCTGGCGGCGAGACAGTCGGCGGGGCCGATCTCCTGGTCGAGTTCCATCAGGCCCCGGGCGACGGCCGGGAGGCGGCCGTGCTCCCCCTGCATCTCGTGCAGCCGGCCGCGGAGTTTGCTGGTCAGCACGTGGATGCGGTTGCCGATGCTGATGACGGCCTGTTCGGCGGAGGTGGAGCGGTCGAACTCCTCCTCGAGCGCCATCAGGGAGATCCGCAGTATCTTGCGCAGTTCCGCCTGGAGTTCGGCGCCGGCCTCGGCGCACCGGTGGACGCTCGGCAGCAGGTCGTCGATGGCGTCACCGGCACGCAGGCGCTCGATCGCCTCGGGCAGCTGCTCGTCGGCGAGCCGGGCCACCGCGGCGAGCTGAAGCGCCAGCCGCTCCTCCAGGGCTTCGCTCTGCTCGGCGATCCGGGCCTCGTGGCGCTCGGTCAGTCCGGCCAGTCGCGCTTCGAAGTCCTTTGCCTGTTCGGCGAGTTGACTCTCGTGTGTGATGCTCCGCTCGGTGAGGAGCCGTTCGTGCGCGGCGTTCCGCTCGGCGAACCGCTCCTCCTGGGCGGTGCGCTCGGCGGCGAAGTCCCGCTCCAGGCCCGCCGCCTGCTCCCGCCATTGCAGTGCCTTCCGCGACTGCTCGACCTGTGCGGCACGGAGGGCTTCCTCGGCCCGGAACAGCCGGGTACGGGTACGGAGCAGCAGTCGTACGCACCACGCGCCGGCCATGGTGGCGGCGGCGCCGGCGACGGCGGCCGTTATGCGCTCCGAACTCATGAACGTGGCGGTGATCGTCCCGCCGCCCAGGCCCAGCGGCATCAGCCACCAGCTGTACCAGGCGGCAGGGGGCCGCGCCGCCGGTGGCAAAGTGGCGAGTTCCATCTGCATCCTTCGAAGCAACACGATCAGACATGGGGGTGTGCAAGGGGACCGCACTCATGGGTACGTATCGCGAACCGGCGCAGTGCGATCACTTCAACTCGCAGCGCCGACAAGGAGCTTATCGGTTCCAACCACAAACGGATCAAGTTCGTGAGGCGGCGGAAGTGAGGGTTCCGTCACGCCGGTGAGGAGAGATGGCAAGAACAAGTGGCTTGATCTGTATGGGTAGTTGAGCATCCAGTCGGGTCCCGGGCCACTTGTGACCGCATCGCGCGGCACCGGACTGGCCAGATCCGCAAAAACTCGATCGCAATTCGAAGACATATGACGATCAAACATGCCCACATCCATGCGCTCGGGGGTAACTTTCAGTGCGGGGACCGGCGTTGGGGACCTGTCCGTGCACGAAGCAGGCTGGAGGCGATGGCGTGGTGCGGCATCAACCTGCACCGCCGACCCGGTTTCTCCGCGTCCGTCAGGACCGGGGGCACACGGTGCTGGATTTCCGCGGCGAGATCGACATCGTCGCGGAGGTGGAGGTCGTCCCGCATCTGGACGCGGCGACCTCGGACCCGAAGTGCCGCGTCGTGATCGATCTGACCCGGGTCGAGTTCCTGGACGCCTCCGGTCTGCGCCTGCTCTACCGCGCCCGGCAGCGGGTCCTGGAGCAGCACGGCAGTCTGCACCTGGTGTGCACCGACGCGCTGACCCTGCGGGTGCTGCGGATCACCGGCCTGGCCCGGCTGCTGCCTCCGCGGCCGACCCTGGACGCGGCCCTGGACCAGCCGGAGGCCACGCCGGGCCCGGTGTGACGAGCGAGTGCTATTCGGTCGGCGGCGCGTCGAACAGGGCGCTCACGGACTCACCGTTGTGAATGCGCCGTACCGCCTCGGCGAGCGCCGGGGCGATGGACAGGACCCGCAGCTTGTCCGTGTGCTCCTCGGCGGGCACCGGGACGGTGTTGGTGCACACGATCTCCAGCACGTCGGGCTGCTCGCCCAGCCGCTTGAGCGCCCCGGCCGCGAACAGGCCGTGGGTGCAAGCCACTCGGATCGAGCGGGGGCCCAGTTCCCTCAGCCGGTCGAGCAGTTCGAGCACCGTGCTGCCCTTGGCGATCTCGTCGTCCAGGACGATGACGTCCCGCCCGGCGACCTCGCCGATGACGGAACTGATCCGCACCCGGTCGTCGGCGAACCGCTGCTTCGCCCCGGCCGCGACCTGGGCTCCGATGAGACGGGCGAACGCCGCCGCCTCCTTCGCGTTGCCCAGGTCGGGCGAGACGACGGTGGTACGGCTGAGGTCGTACTGCCTGAAGTGCGAAGCGAGTTCGCGCAGTGCGTGCAGATGGTCGACGGGCACCGAGAAGAACCCGTGCACCTGCGGTGCGTGCAGGGTCATCGCCAGGACGCGGCTCGCTCCGGCCGCCACCAGGAGGTCCGCGACCAGTCGTCCGCCCATGGAGATGCGCGGGGCGTCCTTCTTGTCGGAGCGGGCGTAGGAATAGTGCGGCATCACGACGGTGATCCTGGAGGCGGACGCCCCACGGGCCGCGTCGCACATCAGGAGCAGCTCCACGAGGTGTTCCTGCACCGGTCTGACCAGTGGCTGCACCAGAAACACGTCGCGCTCGCGGCAGTTGGCCAGCAGCTGCACCTCCAGACAGTCGTTGGCGAACCTGCTGGCCCGGATGGGGCTGAGCGGCACGCCCAGATGCGTGCAGACCTCCGCCGCCAGTTCCGGATGGGCACTGCCACTGAACACGGCGATGTCTCGCACGGGTCGGCTCCTCGAATGATCATGTCGACCGGAAGGCTCATGCTAGTGGCCCCTGACCCCCGGGCCGCCGCCGTCCGATCACCGCGGGCACCATCCGGTGACCCCTTCGACCATCGTTTCGACGACTCCTCCGCAACTCCCGGCGCCCCGTGCGCCCCCGCATGCTCCCAGCGGTGCCTTTCAGGCCTCAACTCCCCTGCCTGTTCCGGGAAGTGGGGGGCATTCGGTCCCTAGGAAGGAGGGCCGTCACCATGACGACTCCCATCAGGCGCCTCCCCGGGCGCGTGCCGGGCTGGGCGAAGGTACTCACCGCGGTGGTGGTGGTGCTCGCCGTGCTCTTCGCCGGGATCCGGCTGAGCGTCCTGCCGGGCCTGAAGGACCTGTTCGGCACGGAGACCCATGACCGCTCCGGTCCCGCGCTGCTGGAATCCATCCAGGACATCAGCCGGTACGACGCGGCGACCGGCAACTTCCAGGTCGTGGTGGACCTGGAGAAGGACACCAAGTTCCTGCCCGACGCGATCCGCGGCAGCCGCACCCTGTACGTGGGCGCGGGCACCGTCGACGCCTATGTCGACCTCGGAAAGCTGGGCAAGGACGACGTGCAGGTCGACGAGGACCGTACGTCCGCGACCCTGCGGCTGCCGCACGCCCGCCTCGGCACTCCGGCGCTCGACCCCGAGCGTTCCTACGCCGTCTCCAAGGAGCGCGGGCTGCTCGACCGTCTCGGTGACCTCTTCTCGGACAACCCCAACAGCGAGCAGGCCGTGCAGAAGCTCGCGGTGCGGCACATCGGCGCCGCGGCGAAGGAGAGCGAACTGACCACCCGTGCCGAGAGCAACACCACGGGGATGCTCGAAGGCCTGCTGCGCTCCCTGGGGTTCACGAAGGTGGACGTCTCCTACGGCGACTGACGGCAGCGGTGTCCGCGCCGCCCCGGCGTAACGACGGCGCCCCCCGGGCGGCCGGCCCATCCCATTCATGACAGCAGTTGACGGTCGGAGGACGGAATGACCCGTACAGCCCCACGCCCACGCTTCACGCGGCGCCGGAAGCCGGACAGCGTGCCGCCCGGACGCGGGGGCGGCGGGAACGAGCGGCGTCCGCTCCCCCTGCCGGTCCGGCTGCTCGTGATGCTCTGCGCCTTCGCGTTCATGGTCGTTTTCGCGGTGGCGCTGGCCCGGATCACGCTGCAGCCCTCCCCCGCCTCCGAGGCGCTGATCCACACCAATCTGCACCCCGGCCGTTCCCTGCAGGCCTATCTGGACCAGCCCGCGCTGCGCGACGCCGCCCGCCAGGTCGGCGGCAACCTCCTGCTGGGCGTGCCCTTCGGCGTCCTCGCTCCGGTGCTGGCGCCGCGCACCCGCGGATTCCTGCAGGTGCTGCTGCTGACCGGGATCGTGATGCTGATGGTGGAGTTCGCGCAGGGCGCGCTGATCACCGGTCGCGCCTTCGACATCGACGACGTCATCCTGAACACCAGCGGGGCGCTGATCGGATACCTCCTGCTGGGGCGTCGGCTCAGCCGGGCCGTGCACGCACGCAAGCCGAAGGCCGGGGCCGCGCCGAAAACCAGGGCCGAGGCCAAGCCGGTCACCAAGCCGAAGAGCGCACCGAAGGGCACGGCGCTGAGCAGGCTGCGGGGCAAGGCCAAGGGCAGGGACCGGACCGGGGCCGGAGCGAAGTCCAGGGCGGAGACCAAGGCCGAGGCATGACCGCGGCGGCACGCCGGGCAGGACCGGCGTGCCGCCGCGGCGCCTACCGGCGCGGGGTCCAGGTGTACTTGTCCCCGCCGACCCAGCGGACCACGTCCGGGTCGTCGAGGTCATGGACGGTGATCCCGAACGCGGCGGCGGCCAGCAGCACGTCGGTGATGGTCCTGGCCTCGCCGATCACTTCTCCGTCGATCTCCACGATCCGGAACGGCGGCGTACCGGGCTGTACGCCGAGCACCATGATCCGTGGATGGGTCATGTAGAGGCTCGCGCTTTCGGTCATGCATACGAGCGTAGAGCGCAAACCGGACGAGCGCGGGTTGCGTGTCGGTGGGGGAAGGGGCTCGAGCGGGCGCCGGGGCACGTGGGAGGGGCCTTCGGCCGCTGTCCTGGTTCCGTCCGTCGTCCGGCCGTGTGCCCTGGGCGCCCCCTGGAGCTCGGGGCGCCCCATGGCTCCCGTCGAGGCGCCGGAGCGGATCGTCTTTCCGCAGAAGCGGTCCCTGGCGCCGGGGCACCTCGTCCGGGCCTTCCGTACCCCCGCCCGGGTGCTGACCGGCCGGGCGGGGACGAGGTGCGCCAAGGGCGGTGGCCGGTGAGGTGTCCGGCTGCCCGTGCCCCCTCGGGGAGGAGGCCGTCGGCACGGCGGCGGCACGGCGGCGGTACGGGGCGGGCCGGAGCTGCGGGTGTCGCTGCGCGGCGACTGCGCTCGGCCGGCTGGGCGGCCCTCACCGACCGCTCGCCGGGGCCGACCGTGGCCAGGGGGCTCCCTGCGAACCGGCGGGCAGGCCGGTGGGCCCGCGCTCGTACCGCTCGCGCGGGGTTCCCGGGCCGGGGTGACGCGCATCACCGCAAAATCGGAGCATTCGGCCGGCACACCTGGAACACACCGGGACCGTCCTCCGTTGAAAAGAACGTGGGTACGGCGGGAACAGTGTCCCCGGGCCTCACCCCTTCCGCCCACAGGGACGATCGTTCGGCTGAAGCCCTGTGGAGCCTTCGCCGGGAGGCGACCGCCTTCCGTACCCACCACCGAGCCGCCCCGGCCGTGATTCCCCCGTCGCGGTCGGGGCTTCCTCTTTTCCGTCCATGGGCGGGGGCGAGCGGGAACCTCCCGTTGCGCGGGCGCGGCCCGTCGTGCGGGTCCGCGATGCGCGCTACCCGGTGGGCTCGTCCGGTACCGGCTGCTCCGGGTCGGCGGAGGCCGAGTGCGGTGCGCCCCGCCGCCCGGTCCCGGCCTCGTCCGTGTCGGGGACGTCGGGCTGCCGCTCCGCGGCCGCATCCGGGTCGGACTCCTCGTCGACGCCCGGGGCGACCTCCCAGGGGTCCTCGCCCTCGCCCGCCTGCTGGTCGGGCAGATCCCGGGGGATGCCCTGGCCGTTCTCACCCGGTCCTTCGTGGCGGTGGTCGGTCACGGCACGCTCCCTTCCTCCGTAAGCGGTTCCGCTCTTCCGTACGCGTGCCCCGCGGGTACCGCCGCGGCACCCGGCGAAACGCTCAGTGCGGCGTCCGTTCCCGCAGAGCTCTGTGCCAGGCGGGCGGCGGGGATTCCGGGTCCGGGTCGGGGCGCCGTCCGCCGCGGGCGAAGAAGTCGGCGAGCGGCAGGATCGCGGCGCCGACCGTGACGGCGTCGGGGCCGAGGCTGCCCAGCTCGATCGTCACGTTCTCGGCAGGATGGCGCAGCGCGTACGACAGGGCGTGCGTGCGGACTGCGGGCAGGAAACGGGCGCCGAGCTGGAGTCCGGCCCAGCCGCCCATGAGGATGCGTTCCGGCTGGAAGAGGTTGATCAGGTCGGACAGGCCGGCGCCCAGGTACTCGGCGGTCTCCTCCAGCACGGCGAGCGCGACCGGGTCGGCGGCGGTGCCGTCGGGAGGATAGGCGGCGGCGAGCATCGCGGTCAGCGCCGTCTCCTCGTCGGCTCCCCGGGGGACCTTGCCGCCCTCCTCCCGCCACCGGGCGAGCAGCGACTCGGCGCCCGCGTAGGCCTCCAGACAGCCGAGCGCGCCGCAGCGGCAGCGCCGTCCACGGACCCGTACGGTCAGGTGCCCCCACTCGACCGCGCGGCCGTGCTCCGCCTCCGGGGTGACGAGGCAGGCGCCGACGCCGGAGCCGAAGAGCACGACGAGGGCGTTGCGCGCGCCGCGTCCCGCCCCGAACCACATCTCGGCCTGGCCGAGGGTCCTGGCCCCGTTGTCGATGAAGCAGGGCACGCCCTCGGGCAGGGGCGAGCCGCTGCGCAGCAGGGACTCCAGCTCGATGGCGTCCCACCCGATGGTCTGCCCGTGGACGACGGCGCCCCGGTCGGGGGTGTGCTCGACGATGCCGGGGACGCCGATGCCGACGCCGAGCAGCCGCTCGGGGGCGAGGCCGGCGGCGGCGAGCACCTCGGTGATGCCGGCGTGGATGTGGTCGACGATGACGTCGACCTCGTAGCGCTGCTGCTCCAGCAGGCGCTCGGCGCGGGCGAGTTCGGTGAGCGTCAGGTCGAACAGTTCGACCCGCACCCGGGTCTCGCCGACGTCCACGCCGATCATGTGGCCGCTGTCCGGTGTCACCCGGAGCAGGGTGCGCGGACGGCCGCCGTCGGAGTCGACGCTGCCGGCCTCCTCGACGAGTCCGTCACCGATCAGGTCCGCGACGACGTTGCTCACCGAGCCGGAGCTGAGCCCGGTCGCCGGGCCGAGTTCGAAGCGGCTGAGCGGTCCGTCGAAGTAGAGCCGCTGCAGCACGGCCCTGCGATTGGCCCGCCTGAGGTCGCGTACCGTGCGCCCGTTCCGCCCCGCCATGTGGCTGCTCCTCCCGAACCCCTGCCCGACCTGCAACATACCGCCGGGAACCACCTCGGCGCGACTTTCTCGCACCCTTATTTAATGTGGTGAACTAAAGCCGTCCGCCCACACCGTCCCGAGTCACCCCGAAAAACCGTTGGATCGGGGCCCTTCGGGATCTTTATCGTGGGACGGAAACCCGGGCCTTCCCGGTTTCGGCAGGCCGTACCAGGAGAACGCCGGAGAACCACCATGAGACCACTCACCGACCAGGACATACGCGGTTCCTTCGTCAATTGCTCGAAGGGTGAGGCCAAGCGTCTGTTCGTGCCCCGTGACCTCGGGGAGCGGATCTGGGAGGATCTGGACTTCCTGGGCTGGCGGGATCCGGGTGCGCCCGACCGCGCCTACCTGGTCACCGAGCGGGCGGACCAGGGCCGTCCGGTCGGGGTGGCGCTGCGGTTCCAGCCCGCGCGACGCGGCTCTCTGCACCGCAGCATGTGCTCGCTGTGCCTGACGACGCATCCGCGCGGGGGCGTCTCCCTGATGACCGCGCGCCGGGCGGGCGCGGCCGGGCGCGAGGGCAATTCGGTGGGCGCCTACATGTGCGCCGACCTCGCGTGCTCCCTCTATCTGCGGGGCAGGAAGGTGCCGGAGTCGGGCATGCGGATCGAGGAGAGCCTCACGCTCGACGAGCAGATCGCCCGCACCCTGGGGAATCTGTACGCCTTCCTCGACAAGGTGTGACGTTCCGGTGGCTCCGGCGGGCCCCGGTCCGTGAGCGTCCCCGGCGTTCTCCCGCACATCACCGTGTCCCCCGCACGACTGCGGAACCTCCCGAAGACGTTCGACGCTTCCGGTGAGAGGGAAGCGTCGAAGGATGCGAGAGGTACGTGAGTGGCCGGCGCAGGTCAGAGAGTTCGTCAAGCGGCACCGTGATCCGGAGATCGTGCAGATGCTCCGCTCGACGGCCGCGGCGACGGTCGCGTACGCCATCGCGCTGCGGCTCAGCCCGGGGTCCGCCCCGCTCACCGCACCGCTGACCGCGCTGCTCGTCGTCCAGGTCACCCTGTACTCCACGCTCACCACCGGCGTGCGCCGGGTGAACGCAGTGGTGGCCGGAGTGGTCGTCGCCATCCTCTTCAGCCTTCTGGTGGGCCTGACCTGGTGGAGTCTGGGTCTGCTGATCCTGGCGTCGCTGTTCGTCGGACGCTTCGTACGCGTGCACGAATTCGTGCCCGAGGTGGCGATCAGCGCGATGCTGGTGCTCGGTGTGACGTCGGTCGGGGACGTGGCGTGGGTGCGCATCCTGGAGACACTGATCGGCGCCGTGGTCGGACTCTCGTTCAATCTGCTCCTGGCCCCGCCGGTGTGGGTGGAGGAGGCCGGTGAGTCGATCGAGGGGCTGGCCCGGCGGGTGCGGCGGCTGACGCTCCGCCTGGGCGAGCAGGCCGCCGGGCACCCGGCCCACCACGAGGCGGCGGCGCGGCTGCACGAGGCGCGCCGGCTCGATCACGACATCTCCGAGGTGGACGCGGACCTCCGGCAGGCCGAGGACAGCCTGCGGCTCAACCCGCGCGTGCGCGAGGGCCTGCTGCACCGGGTCGTGCTGCGCACCGGGCTGGACACCCTGGAGATCTGCACCGTCGTCCTGCGGGTGCTGGCGCGCACCTTCACCGACCTCGCGAAGGAACGCGAGCCTGGCCCCCTGTTCTCGCCGGCGGAGGGCGTCCTCGTCGAGCAGCTGCTGTCCGAGATCTCCGACGCGGTGGTCAGCTTCGCGGTGCTGGTCACCTCGAGTGTCAGTGAGAGCGCGGAGTCCGCGGAGGACCGGCTCACCGCCGAACTGCGGCAGGCCGCCACCACGCGCGACCGGCTGGGCCGGCTGCTGCTGGAGACGGTGCGCGCGGACGCCCGGCAGTGGCAGCTGTACGGCGCGCTGCTGACCGAGGCCGACCGCGTCCTGGACGAGCTGGACACCGAGCACCGGTCGCACCGGCTGATGGAGGAGCTGGACCGGCACACCCGTGAGCAGCGGGAGCGCATGCCCCGGATCACGCGGACCCGGGACCGGCTGCGCGTTCCCGGCAGGCTGCGCCGGAACCGCCGGAGCCCCGCCGGGCGTTCTCGGTGAGGGAAGCCGACGGTGGGCACGCCGCCGGTCACGAGCACACGGAGGGGGCGCGCGGATGACCGGAACCGACGTGCGGATCGACGGGAACACCCTGCGGTTGCCGGGCGGGGCGGTGGTGCGGTTCATCCGCACGCTGCGGCTGCCGGAGACGGGCACGCACGCACTGCCCCCGGGCCTGGGCGAGTTCCCGGTGCGGCGGGTCGCGGACTACGCGGACTCGGTGCCCGAGGCCTGGCGGGCGCGCGGCGGCGTGATGCTGCCGGTGTATCTGCGGGAGGCCCTGTGGCTGAGCTTCGCGGGTACGGAGGAGCCGGCCGCGCTGCAGGTGGGGGTCGGCAAGGTGTGTGCGGTCTCGGGCCGCCCGTGGAGCGACCGGCCGGCCCGCTCGCCGCAGAACTACGTGGTACTGCCCCGGCAGCGATGGCTGGACGGCATCAACTCCGGCAAGGGGACGGTCCGCCAGTTCGTGGCCGTGCCGCTGGGCCTGGGCGCGACGGTGGAGGGCCAGGTCACCGGCGAGGAGGTGTGGGGCGGCGTCCAGCTGCAGTGCTTCCCGCTCGGTGCGGGCGCGCTGGCCCGGTGGCGCCGGGCGGAGCAGGAGCGGCTGGAGCGGCAGCGGGCGGAACTGACCGCCCGGTCGCCGGCCCGTGCCGAGGGTTACGGCGCCGCATCCGCCATGGCCGTGCCGCCCGCGCCGAGCGCGGCCCCCACGGGGCTCCGCGGCGCGCCGCGGCCCGCCGCCGCGATGGGTCTCGGTGTCGGCGGTTCCCTGCGGCAGGAGGTCTACCGGGACGACCGGCCGCTGACGGACTGGGCCGAGCAGCCGTCGGGGCGGGTGTTCGTCCACCTGGTGACACCTCCCGAGTGGCGGCGCATCACGGGCGAGGCTCCGCCTCCGTCCCCGGTGGACCGGGCCGCCTGCACCCGGGCGGGGCTGCCCTGGTTCGACTACTACGACCAGGACGCGCAGGACCTCGGCCCGGCCGGCCCGCTCCGGTCGGTGAAGCCGGTCGGCGACTGGCTCGGGGACGACCACGAGTCCTGGCAGCCGCCGTCGCCGCACCAGGTGAAGCAGCTCGGGGACGCACCGGGCAAGCCGGTGGAGGACGGTGACTGGTAGCCGCCGGGCGTCGGGGGCAGGGTCGGGGATCCGCCGTGTACGCGGCGCCGATCAGCCGTCGCCGTCGGCGCGTTGCCGTTGCAGCGGACGGGGGCAGGTGACCGCGCTCGCCTGGGAGAGGAGTACGTGCATGCGTTCGGTGAGCTGGCCGAGGTCGTCGGCGGGCCGGTGGAAGGGCAGCCGTACGTCACCGCCCGCGCGGACGCGTTCGATGCGCAGGGTGAGGCCGTGCCGGTCGACGGCGAGCGGCCGGACGCGGACCACGCCGTGCAGGCTGTTCGGTTCGACCAGACGGGTCAGCCGCTCGACCGCGTCGCCGTGGCAGTCGGCGAGGTGGGTCAGCAGCCGGGCCTCGGCGGCGGCCAGCGGGTCGGGCCGCGCCGCGGCGAACTCGTCCGGATCGACGACGACGGCTCCGGACTCCCGCCGCAGCACCATCCGCGTGGGGCGGAAGGCGAGGTAATCGTCCTCGGTGGTGAACCAGCCGGCGAGCCACAGCCGGGCGCGGATCCTCTTCCGCACCGGGACGGGTGCGACGTCGGCGAACTCCAGTACGGCGGACGGTTCGCCCCGGGGCGCGCAGATCGCGGCGGTGAGCAGCGCGCTGTCCTCGGGCACGTGCAGCAGGATGCGGCCGTCGTCGGCCACGCCGTGCGCGCCGACGAACTCCTCGCGCGAGCCCTCCGCGGTCACCGTGCAGGACCATGCGGTGGCGAGCACGGAGCGGGCCCGCTCCGCCGCGCCGGGTTCGGCCGTCCAGCCGTGCGTGTCGTCACCCATCCTCGAACCTCCTATTAGGCAAGCCTTGCCTAACCTAGCGAAGATCGAGGCGTACGCCAAGCGGATCACGTGACCTTTGCGTGACCTTTCACGGCGCGAGGACGCCGAGCAGGGCGCGTGCGCACAGGTCCCGCACCTGTTCCCGGCTCAGCTCGGAACCGCGCAGCCATTCCAGGCACACCGCGGTGGTGAAGGCCAGCCAGCCGCGCACGGCGAGGCGCGCGTCCGGCCGCCGCCCGAACACCGGGCCGAACTCGGGGTCCCCGGCCAGCGCCGCCAGGATCTGCCGCTCCTGCGCGGCCAGCGCCCGGTGGTAGACCCGGCGCACCGTCAGGTCCCCTGCCGCCTCGGCACGGTGGAAGGCACGGTAGCCGTGCGCATGCGCCGCCACGTACCCCAGGTACGCGTCGAGCCCCGACGCCAGCTGCTCCCGGACGGGAGCTCCGGGAACCGCCGCGGTCATCCGCAGCATCCGGTCGCTCTCGCGCTGCACCACCGCCGCGAAGAAGTCCCGTTTGGTGGGGAAGTAGTGGTACAGCAGGCCTCGCGAGACCCCGGCGATCCCGGCCACCTGCTCGATCCACACGTCGTCGTACGGACTCTCCGAGAACAGCCGCGCGCCGACCGACAGGAGTTGCTCGCGACGCTCCTCGGTGCTGAGCCGGCGCCGCGTGCGCCCGCCCTCGTTCGCGGCCATTCCCGCACCTTACTTGACGCCGGTTCAGCAACGGGACCAGACTGGAAAGGCGTATTGAACCCACGTACAACACGGGTTTCGCGGGCGCCCAGCGCGTCGCAGTCGCTTGCCGGACCGAAGGGGATCGCATGGCGGAGACGACGACACCGATCGTGCTGTCGAGGGGGTTTCGCGGTGCGGAGCAGGGCTGGCCCGCACTGCACCGCATCCCGCGTCCTCCCTACCGGGTCCCGCTCGTCGGCGACGTCATCGGCTCGAGCAGAAACACCCCGGTGCAGGACTCGATGCGGCTCGCCCGACGGCTGGGGCCGATCTTCCGGCGGAACGCCTTCGGCAAGGAGTTCGTGCTGGTGGCGGGTGCGGACCTGGCGGCCGATCTGGCCGACGAGGCACGCTTCGCCAAGCATGTGGGGCTGGGCGTGGCCAATCTGCGGCCGGTCGCGGGCGACGGCCTGTTCACCGCGTACAACCACGAGCCCAACTGGCAGCTCGCCCACGACGTGCTCGCCCCCGGCTTCAACCGTGAGGCCATGGCGGGCTATCACACGATGATGCTGGCCGTGGCGGAGCGGCTGACCGACCACTGGGACCGCGCGGCCGGGGCGGGCCGGACGGTGGACGTGCCCGGCGACATGACCAAGCTGACGCTGGAGACGATCGCGCGCACCGGGTTCGGGCACGACTTCGGGTCGTTCGAACGGTCCCGGCCGCACCCCTTCGTCACCGCGATGGTCGGCACGCTCGGTTACGCGCAGCGGCTCAACGCGGTGCCCGCGCCGCTGGCCCCGCTCCTGCTGCGCAGCGCGAGCCGGCGCAACGCCGCCGACATCGACCGTCTCCACCGGATCGTCGACGAGGTGGTCCGGATCCGGCGCGCGGACGGCGGCGGGGAGGGCGACCTGCTCGACCGGATGCTGGACACCGCGCACCCCGAGTCCGGTGAGCGGCTGTCGTCCGAGAACGTCCGCCGCCAGGTCATCACCTTCCTGATCGCGGGGCACGAGACCACCTCGGGCGCGCTCTCCTTCGCCCTGCACTTCCTCTCCCTGCACCCTGACGTCGCGGACCGCGCCCGCGCCGAAGTGGACCGTGTCTGGGGCGGCTCGGCCGCGCCGGGCTACGAGCAGGTGGCCAAGTTGCGGTACGTGCGCCGGGTGCTCGACGAGTCGCTGCGACTGTGGCCGACCGCGCCCGCCTTCGCCCGGGAGGCCCGTGCGGACACGGTGCTGGCCGGGGAGCATCCGATGCGGCGGGGAGCGTGGACGATGGTGCTGACGCCGATGCTGCACCGGGACCCCGCGGTGTGGGGCCCGGACCCCGAGCGGTTCGACCCGGACCGCTTCGACGCGCCGGCCGTACGGTCCCGCCCCCCGCACACCTTCAAGCCGTTCGGCACGGGGGCGCGGGCCTGCATCGGGCGGCAGTTCGCGCTGCACGAGGCGACGCTGGTGCTCGGGCTCCTGCTGCGCCGCTACGAGTTGCGGCCCGAGCCCGGCTACCGGCTGCGCGTGACCGAGCGGCTGACGCTGATGCCGGAAGGGCTGCGGCTCCGTCCGGAGCGGCGGCCGGCACCGGCCGGACCCTCGGCGGACTAGAACCTGGGGCCGGTCGGCTGGGGGCGGGCCGGTGTCCCCCGGTCAACGCGGGGGCGTCCGGGGGCCCGACGGCCCCTCACAGGCGTGGCCTGGGGGTGAGGCGGCCGTCAGCGGGCTCGCTCGACGTGCGAGTGGCTCTCGTCCGGCCCCGGCTCCCCGCCGGCGACCGCGCCGCCGCCTTCACCGCCCGCGGGATGTGGCCCGTCCGGCGACGACAAGCGCTCTGCCCGGCGGCGTCCGGGGCGGACGGGAGGCCCCGGCCCGGCGACGCGGTGCCCAGGCCCGGCCGGGGCAGCCGACCCACCCGGGTTCACCCGGACCCGTCGGCGCGGTGTCAGGCTCCCGCCGTCCAGTGGGCGGGACGGGTGAGGGTCCCCGGCAGGGTGGTGCCGGCGCTTCCCCGGGCCGCGTTCAGCTGGGGCTGGGTGAGGAAGAACGCCCCGGTGAGATCGGCGTCCGTGAGGTCGGTGTCGCGCAGGTCGGCGCCGATCAGGTCCGCGCCCCGCAGGTCGGCGCCGGTGAGGTCGGCCGCGATGAGGTAGGCGCCGCGCAGACTCACTCCGCGCAGGTCGGCCCCCTTGAGGCGGGCGCCCATGAGATCGGCGCCCCGGCGGTCCTTCCGGCGCCCGCGCACTCCGGACCGGGCCAGTTCGCTGGCCTTCAGCAGCAGCACGTTGACGTCCTGCCGGTGCGCGTCCACGTCCAGCTCCCCCAGGTCCTGCGGGGTCCCCCGGGTGAGCCGCTCCGTCGTCTCCAGCGCACGGCGCAGGTCCGCGTGCACGGGGCGGGCCGCGGGCAGGGTGAGCGCCTCGGTCAGGTACCACAGCAGCTCGTGCAGCTGCCGGACGACCGGGAAGACGTCGAACATGCGGCGGGCCCGCTCCGACGGCAGGGTGCGCCAGTCCTCTCCGCCGAAGGTGACCTGCGAGACCTTCTGCCCGGCGCCGAAGCAGTCGTACACCGTGCAGCCGCTGAATCCCTCCTGCCTCAGCCGTGCGTGGATGCCGCAGCGGTGGTCCTCGCGCAGGTTCCGGCAGGGCCGGCCGGCCTGCTTGTCCACCGCGAAGGCGGCGGAGGCGGTGAACGGCAGGGCGACGCAGCACAGCCCGAAGCACTGGGCGCAGTCACCGCGCAGTCCGGGGCGGCCGGTCTTCGGTTCCGACATGGCGTTCAGCATACGGAACGAGGGACGGGTGCCGGACCATGCCCCCGTCGGCCGGGCTCATCCCGTGCGGCCGGGCACCTCCAGACGGCCGAGCCGCTCGGGGTCGGCGAGAATGTACATGCCGGTGATGCGGCCGTCGGTGACGGTGACGGCCATGACCGAGGTGAGCCGGCCCTCGACCACGCTGATGAGGCCCAGGGAGTCGTTGACCACGACCTGCTGCGCGGCCGCGGTGTACCGGGCGAACAGGAGCGCCGACTCGGCGACCGCCCTCGCGCCCCGGAGCGCCTTGGACACGGCGGCGCCGCGGACCAGGGTGCCCGCGTCCGCCCTGAGGGTCACGTCCGGGTGGAGGACGGCGAGCAGTGCGTCGAAGTCACCTCCGCGGGCGGCGGCCATGAAGGCGTCGAGCACCTGCTTCTGCCGGCCGAGGTCGGGATCGGACGACGGGGTGGCGTCCCGGACCCGGCGACGGGCGCGGCTGGCGAGCTGCCGGGTGGCGGCCGGGCTGCGCTCCACCACCGGGGCGATGTCGTCGAACGGCACGGCGAACATGTCGTGCAGCACGAACGCCAGGCGCTCGTCCGGCTCCAGGTTCTCCAGGACCACCAGCAGGGCCACGCCGACCGAGTCGGTCCGGAGGGCCTCCTGCTCCGGGTCGGCCGGTGCGAGGGATCCGATCACCGGGTCCGGGACGAAGGTCTCGTCGATCGGCTGCTCCCGGCGCGCGGTGCGCGACCGCAGCAGGTCCAGACAGATCCGGCCGGTCACGGTGGTGAGCCAGCCGCCGAGGTTGGCGATGGTGCCGGGGTCCGTCCGGCCCAGTTTCAGCCAGGCCTCCTGAACCGCGTCGTCCGCCTCGGCCCGCGAGCCGAGCATGCGGTAGGCGACCGCCGTGAGGCGCCCGCGGTGCGCCTCGAAGCGCCGGGCCAGCGCGTCCCGGCCGCCCGCGTCCGCGCCCGCCCGCGCCGCTTCCACTCCGTTGTCCCCTCCTGTCTCGTCCGTGCCGTCGCCCGTCAGCGGGGGAACAGCTCGAAGGAGACCGCGGGCCGGTCGCCGAACCGCTTGCCCGTCTCCCGGGCCTCCCCCGCCAGGAAGCCGCGCACGTACTCCTCGGGATCCTGGTCGGTCAGTGCCTCGATGTAGGCGCGGTGTTCCAGCAGCGAGCGCACCGCCCTGTCCAGGCCGTCCGTCGCGTCCACGGCGTGGGTGGGGGTGCTGGAGCCCGCCACCGCGACCCAGCGGACCCCGTCCCAGGGTTCGAGGCCCTGCTCGGTCAGTTCCGGGAAGATCCACCGGTTGCCCGCGTCACCGGCCGCGTCGAGCACCGCGCGTCCGACGGCCACGTGGTCCGGGGTGTTCCAGAAGGTGCCGTCCCAGGTGTCGCGGTGGTTCAGGGTGATCACCAGCTCGGGGCGGTGGCGGCGGACCGCGGCGGCGATGTCCCGGCGCAGGGCGGTGCCGTACTCGATGACGCCGTCCCGGTGGTCCAGGAACTCCACCGTCGACACGCCGACCACGGCCGCGCTCGCCCGTTGCTCCCGCTCCCGGACCGGGCCGCACTCGGCGGGGGCCAGGGTGTCGATGCCCGCCTCGCCGCGGGTCGCCAGCACATAGGCGACCTCGCGGCCCGCGTCGGTCCAGGACGCGATCGCCGCCGAGCAGCCGTACTCCAGGTCGTCGGGATGGGCGACCACGGCCAGCGCGCGCTGCCAGTCGTCGGGCATGGGGGCGAGTTGAGCGGGTGTCACCTCGGTCATGCCCGCAGACTAACCTTCACCACCGACAACGCCCCGGGGCGCGACCCAGCGCGCACGGCACCCGCGGCGCTCAAGGACTCACACCTCGTCGCGGGCCATCGCCAGCAGCCGGTCCAGTACGCGGGGGCCGCCCGCGCGGATGCCGTCGTGCTCGAACTCGTCGGTGACCCAGGTGCGCAGGCCGCGGATCGCCCGCGCGGTGCGCAGCGAGTGGGCCGTGTCGACGTACATGTCGTCGTGGTAGACGGCCGCCACGGCCGGGACCTCGTTGGCGGCGAGGCGGGCCGGGTCGTACAGGGGCGTCCAGTCGGTGCGGGCGGCGAGCAGTTCGGCGGTCTCGCGCAGCGGGCGCAGCGCGGGGTCGCAGTCGAACATCCAGGGGTGCACGGACTCGCCGGTGAACAGCAGGGGCCCGTCGCCCGCGAGGGCCTTCGCCGCGTCGAACCGCGGGAACTCGGCCCGGACCCGTTCGGCCGACCAGGCGGTGGGCCGGGCGTCCTGGCCGTAGATCGGCTCGTGGATGAGGGCGTACAGGGGATGGCCCGCGTACGAGAGCAGGTTCTGGGCCTGCTCCTGGAACGCGTCGGAGAGCGCCGGGCCCGCCGGGGTGGGGACGAAGGCGTCCTCCAGGAGGTGGTGCAGCCGGTGGCTGCCGTCGTTGCTGCCCAGCATGAGGCCCAGGGACTGGAACGCCTCGACGGTGAGCCGGTAGCCGTTGGGGAGGACGACCTCGTGGTCGAGGAGGTGCCCGGCGATGCGGCGGGCGCGTTCGACGTCCTGCGGGTAGCGGGCGTAGTGGGCGGCGACCTTGCGCTCGATGCGCGGGTAGGCGGCCCGGTAGACGTCGTCGGCGTGGGCGTCCAGGGAGGGCAGGCCGCCCGTGATCACGGCGGTGTCGAGGCCCTCGGGCGCGGTGGAGAGGTAGGCGACGGTGCAGAATCCGCCGAAGCTCTGGCCGAGGACGGTCCAGGGGGCGCCGCCGGTGACCTGCGGGCGGATCGCCTCGCAGTCGCGGACGATCGAGTCGGCGCGGAAGCGGGCGAGGTAGTCGGCCTGCTCGGCGGGGCCGCCGCGCAGCGGGAGCGTCTGCCGGTTGGCGGGGGTGGAGCTGCCGGTGCCGCGCTGGTCGAGCAGCAGGACGCGGTACTCCTTCAGGGCCCGGCCGAGCCAGGACGGCTTCCCGACGAATCGGTTCGCCCCGAATCCGGGGCCGCCCTGGAGGTACAGCAGCCACGGCAGCTCCTGGCCCGCCCGGTCGCCGGCGACGACCTCCCGTGCGTACAGCTCGATCGTCTCCCCCGAGGGCACGTCGTGGTCGAGGGGGACGGTGAAGCGGCGGTCGGTGAGGACGACGCCGGGCTGGCGGTAGCTGACGGTCAACGGGGCTCCCGGGACGAACGGACGGTCGGACCGCGGCCCAGTTCAGCACATGACCGTCCGGCCCTCGGACCCGGGATCACCACGTGCGTACGGGACCCGCTGGTCAGCGGGCCGACAGGCTGGAGCGCCGGACGACGAGTTCCGGTCGCAGCACGACCCTGCGGTGTTCGTGGGGCGCAGTCCCGGTCTCCGTCTCCTCGAGCAGCAGTTCCGCCGCCAGTGCGCCCATCGTGACAGCGGGCTGGCGTACGGAGGTGAGGGGAACGGCTGCGGCGGCGGCGAACTCGATGTCGTCGTAGCCCACGATCGCCAGGTCGTCCGGGACGCCCACCCCGGCCGCGTACATCGCCTGGAGCACGCCGAGGGCGAGCAGGTCGTTGGCGCAGAAGACGGCGGTGGGGCGGTCGGCGAGCCCGAGCAGCCGCGCGCCCGCGTCCCGTCCGGCGGCGACGTCGAGCCGCTCGGTGGGCAGTTCGCGCAGGGCTTGTGGGCCGAGTCCGGCTTCGGCGAGGGCGTTCAGCGCGCCGGTGCGCCGGTCCCTGACCTGGTTCAGGCCGGGCGGCCCGCTGACGTAGGCGAGGGACCGGTGCCCCGCGTCGACCAGGTGCCGCACGGCCAGCGCGCCGCCGGCGACGTCGTCCACGGAGACCGAGCACTCGGTGGTGCCCTCCGCTACCCGGTCGACCAGGACGAAGGGGATGCCGTGCCGGCGGAAGGCCTCGATGTTGCGGCCGGTGGCGTCGGCCGGGGTGAGCAGCACGCCCCGTACCCGCTGCTCGGCGAAGAGGGAGAGGTAGTCGGCCTCCTCGCTCGCGTTCTGTGCGCTGTTGCAGACCATCACGCCGAGGCCGGCCGCTCGCGCCGCGCGTTCGGCACCGCGCGCCACGTCGACGAAGAACGGGTTGCCCATGTCGAGGACGAGCAGGCCCATGATCCGGCTGCGGCCCGCGCGCAGCTGCCGCGCGGACTCGCTGCGGACGTAGCCGAGCCGGTCGATGGCGGACAGCACTCGGGCCCGGGTCTCGGCGGCGACCGTGTCCGGGCGGTTGATCACGTTGGAGACCGTGCCGACGGAGACTCCGGCGACGCGGGCGACGTCCTTGATACCCACCGACTGGGCCATCGGGCAGGGACCTCCGAGGAGACGAGGGGCGGAAGGCGAGGGGCGGCCGGTGGTCGTTCACATTACCGGCCCGGCCGCCCCGCGATCGGCGGTGGTCGGGCGGGACCGGTCGGCGGTGCGGACGGAAACCGGGCGGAGGTCGGGAGGGCGGGGTCAGGCGGGCAGCCGGAAGTCGGCGACGTGCAGCGCCGACGGGGTGGTGCCGGTGGACCGCTCCTGGTACATGACCGACAGCACGCCGTCCTGCGCCGGCCGGGTCTCGTCGATCAGGACCTCGCCGAAGGCGTTCAGACCGGCGCCGTCGTACAGCAGGCTCCAGTCGGTGTGGTCCGAGGCCGCGGAGGCGCCGGCGATCCGGCCGTAGGGGAGGATCGCGTAGGCGTTGTCGTACCGGTCGAGGAGCAGCCGGGTGCGCTGGCTGGAGTCGAGGGGGACGGGGATCTCGGTCTTGCGCCAGGTGCCGGAGGCGGTGCGGCGGACGTGGAAGGCGCGGCCGTTCGCGGTGCGGTCGGCGACGTAGTCGGTGGTGCACTGGCCGAAGCGGCCGGGAACGTAGCTGATGATCGCGTGCGGCCGGCCGGCGGAGTCGGTGGACTGGCTCTCCTGGTTCATCAGGGAGTGGTCCGGGTTCAGCGGGTCGACGACCAGGCCGGGGTCGGTGACGGAGACCCGGTCGGCGGTGCCGGTGGTGGCGACGGCGGTGCCCGCGTCGTTGCGCCAGGTGCGGCCGCGGTCGTCGGAGTAGGCGTAGCCGGTGTCGTGGTTGGTGATGCCGCCGGGGCTGCACATGACGGCGCTGTTCTGCTCCCGCCAGGTGAAGAAGGCGTGCAAGCGGCCTCTTCGGTCGTAGTCGATGCCGTGCAGGTACATGTTGCGGGCGGTGGAGGAGCCGTGCTCGCTGCGGTAGGTGCCGGTGGAGGCGGTCCACTCCCCCAGCGCCGTCCAGCGGGTGCCGTCGTACTCGGCCAGCGCGTTGCGCCCGTTGCCCGAGACGCCGGCGCGGTAGCTGAGCTGGAGCCGGCCCTCGGGGGTGGAGACGAACTGGGGGTAGGTGAACTGCGAGGTGAGGGCGAGGCCGTCGAGCGTGGACTGCGGGGCGCCGAAACGGCTCGCGGTCCAGCTGAGCCCGGAGGGGTCGTCCAGGAGTCCGGCGGTGGACTTGACGTAGGTGAAGCCGTCGCTGTGGGAGTCCATGTGGAGGTGCAGGCGGCCGTCGGTCCTGGAGACGCCCATGGAGATGACGTTGTGGGAGTCGTCGTAGCGGAGTGTGTGGCCGGCCCTGACGGTCTGCCAGGTGCCCGCACCGAGGGCGCGGCGGCCGACGACGGCGCTGCGGTCGGCGGTGTACCAGACGGCGTACTGGTGGCCCTTGTGGGTCAGCAGGCCGTTCTTCTGGAAGGAGTTGTTGTTGACCAGGCCGTCGTAGGACACGAAGTAGACGGCCCGGTCGTCGAGGGTGGTGCGGCCGGCCGGGGTGACCGACGGGCCGGGGGCGGCGGCGCGGGCGGCGGACCCGCCGAGGGCGGGTCCGGCCACGGTGCCGAGTACGGCTCCGGCCAGCAGGGTGCGTCGTCTCATCTCGGGGCTCCTCGGGTGGGGTCCGTGGTCAGGCGAGGTGGAAGACTTCGGTGAGCGGTTTCATCGCCTCGTCCGGGCGGGCGCCGTCGAGGGTCTCGAAGAGGGGCGCCATCTCCGCCTGCCAGCGGGCGTTGACGTCGGTGGCCTCCATCGCGGAGCGGGCGGCCTCGAAGTCCGGGGTCTCGAGGTAGCCGACGAGGAGGCCGTCGTCGCGCAGGAAGAGGGAGTAGTTGTGCCAGCCGGTGGCCGAGAGCGCCTCGCGCATCTCGGGCCACACGGCGGCGTGACGTTCGCGGTAATCGGCGATCCGGTCCCGGCGGACCTTGAGCAGGAAGCAGACGCGCTGCATGAAGTACCGCTCCTTCGGCGTTTCTTCGGTGCATGCTGACGGAAGCTCGGGGCCGGTCGTGCAGGGGGCGGCCGGACAGGGGCGGCCGGACCGACGGGCCCGACTCAGAAGTCGAAGTCGTCGATGTTCTCCGCGTTGAAGACGGTGGGCTTGCCGAGGTTGATCACACCGTCCTTGCCGATGGTGTACTCGCCCATCGCGCCGGCCTCGAAGGTCTCGCCCTCCTTGCCGGTGATCTGGCCGGAGGACAGGGCGACGGCGGTGCGCGCGGCGAGTTCGCCGAGCTTCGCCGGGTCCCACAGCTCGAACGCCTCGACGGTGCCGTTCTTGACGTACTTGCGCATGTCGTTGGGGGTGCCGAGGCCGGTCAGCTTGACCTTGCCCTTGTACTTGGAGCCGGACAGGTACTGGGCGGCGGCCTTGATGCCGACGGTGGTCGGGGAGATGATCCCCTTCAGGTTCGGGTACTCCTGGAGCAGGCCCTGGGTCTGCTGGAAGGACTGCTGGGCGTCGTCGTTGCCGTAGGCGACCTTGACCAGCTTGATGTCCTTGTACTTGGGGTCCTCGAGCTCGTCCTTCATGAACTCGATCCAGGCGTTCTGGTTCGTCGCGGTCTGCGCGGCGGAGAGGATCGCGATCTCGCCCTTGTGGACGATCTGTTCGGCGAGCAGTTGGACCTCGGTACGGCCCAGGTCCTCGCCGCTGGCCTGCGAGACGAAGGCGTTGCGGCAGTCGGCGGTGGTGTCGGAGTCGTAGGTGACGACCTTGATGCCGTTCTTCATGGCCTGCTTGAGCGCGGTGCACAGCGCGCCGGGGTCCTGCGCGGAGACGGCCATGGCGTCGACCTGCTGCTGGGTGAGCGTGTTGACGTAGGAGACCTGGCCGGCGGTGTCGGTGGCGCTGGAGGGGCCGACCTCCTTGTAGCTGGAGCCCAGCTCCTTCAGGGCCTTCTCGCCGCCCTTGTCGGCGCTGGTGAAGTAGGGGTTGTTGACCTGCTTGGGCAGGAAGCCGACGGTCAGGCCCTTCTTGGTGGGCGCGTCGGGATCGGCCTTGCCGGCCGTGGCCGCCGAGCCGCCGCCCTCGTTCTTGACGTCGTCCTTGGTGGTGCCGCCGCAGGCGGTGGCGGCCAGGGCGAGGGAGGTGACGGCGGCGAGGGCCGCACAGGTCCGGCGGAGGGAGGACTTGCGCATGGTGGACTCCTTACGGGCGAGACGGGCGAGGAGGATTCACGGGGCCGGGGTGGATGCCTTGGACACCGGTGGTGGAGAGGCGGACGCCGGTGGCGAGGCGGTCCGGCGTCCGGCACGTGCGGCGGAGATCTGCCGTGCGACGCGCGGGCCGAGCACGGAGACGACGAGCAGGACGCCGGTGACGACGATCTGCGACTGGGCGGAGACGTTGACGAGGCTCATGACGTTCTGCAGCGCGCCGAGCAGGAAGACTCCCGCGATCGCGCCGCCGAGGGTGCCCTTGCCGCCGTCGAAGTCGATGCCGCCGAGCAGTACGGCGGCGACGACGGAGAGTTCGAGGCCGGTGGCGTTGTCGTAGCGGGCGCTGGCGTAGTGCAGGGCCCAGAAGACTCCGGTGAGGGAGGCCATCAGGCCGGTCAGCGTGAACAGGATCAGCTTCTGCCGCTTGACGCGGATGCCGGCGAACCGGGCCGCCTCCTCGCTGGCGCCGACGGCGAACAGCGACCGCCCGAACGGGGTGGCGTGCAGCGCGACGACGGCGATCGCGAGCAGCACCAGGAACGGCAGGAGCGCGTACGGGACGAAGGTGTCACCGATGCGCCCGGCGGCGAAGTCCAGGTACTGCGCGGGGAAGTCGGTCACCGCGTCGGAGCCGAGCACGATCTGTGCGATGCCCCGGTAGGCGGCGAGGGTGCCGATGGTGACGGCGAGGGAGGGCAGTCCCAGCCGGGTGACGAGCAGGCCGTTGACCAGACCGCAGACGACGCCGATGAGCAGGCAGACGGGAATGATCGCCTCGATGGTCATGCCCTGGTTCCACAGGGCGCCCATGACCGCGCCGGACAGGCCGGCGGTGGAGGCCACGGAGAGGTCGATCTCGCCGGAGACCACGAGCAGCGTCATGGGCAGGGCGATCAGCGCGATCGGCAGGGTGTTGCCGATCAGGAAGGACAGGTTGAGCGCGTTGCCGAAGCCGTCGACGGTGGTGAAGGACAGCAGCAGGACGACGACGAGCAGGGCGCCCACGACCGTGTCCCACCGCACGGAGGGGGACCGGCGGGCGGCGCGCGCGAGAGCGGAGTCAGCCATGGCGGGCGTTCCTCTTCTTCAGGGCCGCGGCCACGCGCAGGGCGACGATCCGGTCGACCGCGATGGCGAGGATGAGCAGGGTGCCGTTGATGGCGAGCACCCATACGGAGCTGACGCCGAGGGCGGGCAGGACGCTGTTGACGGAGGTCAGCAGCAGGGCTCCGAGCGCGGCGCCGTAGACGCTGCCGGAGCCGCCGGTGAAGACCACGCCGCCGACCACGACGGCGCTGACGACGGTGAGTTCGTAGCCGGTGCCGGTGCCGGAGTCGACGTTGCCGAACCGGGCCAGGTACAGCGCGCCCGCGAGGCCCGCGAGGGCTCCGCAGAAGGTGTAGGCGGCGAGGATCCGCTTGCGGACGGGGATGCCGGCGAGCCGGGCGGCCTCGGGGTTGGAGCCGAGTGCGTACAGCTCGCGTCCGCTGCCGAAGTGCTTGAGGTAGGAGGCGGTGGCCACGAGGACGGCGAGGGCGATCAGGGCCAGGTAGGGCACGGCCGAGATGCCGCCGGAGCCGAAGTCGACGAATCCGGCGGGGAGGTCGGCGGCGGTGATCTGGCGGGAGCCGACCCAGATGGAGTCGATGCCGCGGATGATGTAGAGGGTGCCGAGGGTGACGACGAGCGCGGGCACCTGGCCGAGGCTGACGAGCAGTCCGTTGAGCAGTCCGAAGCCGGTGCCGAGCAGCACCGCCAGCGCGACGGCGACGACCGGGTTCCCACCGCCCTGGAGGTGGGTCCCGGCGGCGAAGGCACAGATGCCGAGCGTGGAGCCGACGGACAGGTCGACGTTGCGGGTGATGACCACCAGGGCCTGGCCGGTGGCGACCAGGACCAGGATGGTCGCGTTCAGCAGCAGGTCCTTGATGCCCTGCTCGGACAGAAACTCGCTGTTGCCGGCCTGGGTGACGGCGATCATCACCAGGAAGACCAGCAGGATGGCGAGTTCGCGCACCTTGAACACGCGGTCGACCAACCGGGTGCCGCTGGACTTCGGCACCTCGGCGACGGGGGTGGGGTCGGGGCTGACGACCGTCATGCGGCCCTCCCCGTGGCTGCGGCCATCACGGTTTCCTCGGTGGCGTCGGTGCGGGGGATCTCGGCGGTGAGACGGCCCTCGTGCATCACCAGCACGCGGTCGGCCATGCCGAGGATCTCGGGCAGGTCGGAGGAGATCATCAGCACGGCGACACCGTCGGCGGCGAGTTGGGAGAGCAGCCGGTGCACCTCGGCCTTGGTGCCGACGTCGATGCCGCGGGTCGGCTCGTCCACGATGAGCACCTTGGGGCCGGTGGCGAGCCACTTGGCGAGGACGACCTTCTGCTGGTTGCCGCCCGAGAGCGTGTTGACGGTGTCGGCGATCCGGGCGTACTTGACGTGCAGTCTGACCGCCCAGTCCAGGGAGCGGCTGCGTTCGGCGCCCCGGTCCATCAGGCCGGCGCGGACGGTCGTCCGCAGTCCGGTCAGGCCGATGTTGCGCTCGATGGACATGTCCATCACCAGCCCCTGGGCGCGCCGGTCCTCGGGGACCAGGGCGAGGCCGGCGGCCATGGCGGTGGAGGGAGCGCCGTTGGTGAGCGCGCGTCCGTCGATCTCGACCTCGCCGGCGTCCCAGCGGTCGATGCCGAACACGGCGCGGGCCACCTCGGTGCGCCCGGCGCCCACGAGCCCGGCGAGGCCGACGATCTCGCCGCGGCGCACGTCGAAGGAGACGTCGGTGAAGACGCCCTCCCGGGTCAGCCGGCGCACGCTCAGGGCGATCTCGCCGGGGCGCACCTCCTGCTTGGGGTAGAGCTCCTCGAGGTCGCGGCCGACCATGCGGCGCACCAGGTCGTCCTCGGTCATGCCGTCCAGCGGTTCGCTGGCGATCCGGGCGCCGTCACGCAGGGTGGTGACCCGCCCGCAGATCTCGAAGATCTCCTCCAGGCGGTGGGAGATGAACAGGACCGCCGCGCCCTGTTCGCGCAGGGTGCGCACGACGCCGAAGAGGCGGGCGACCTCGCTGCCGGTGAGGGCGGCGGTCGGCTCGTCCATGATCAGGACGCGGGCGTCGAAGGAGAGCGCCTTGGCTATCTCGACGATCTGCTGGTCGGCGATGGACAGGCCGCGGGCCGGGCGGTCGGGGTCGAGTGCGACGCCGAGCCGCCGCATCAGGGCGGCGGTCGCGGTGCGGGTGGCCTTGTGGTCGATCCGGCCGAGAGCGCGCCTGGGCTGCCGGCCCATGTAGATGTTCTCGGCGATCGACAGGTCGGGGAAGAGCGTGGGCTCCTGGTAGATCACGGCGATGCCGGCGTCGCGGGCGTCGCCGGGCCCGTGGAAGAGGACGGGCGCGCCGTCGAGCAGCACCTGGCCGGCGTCCGGCCGGTGCACTCCGGCGAGCGTCTTGATGAGGGTCGACTTGCCGGCTCCGTTCTCGCCGGCGAGGGCGTGCACCTCGCCGGGGAACAGGTCCAGGGAGACGTCCCGCAGGGCGCGGACCGCGCCGAAGGACTTGGAGATGTCCCTCAGCGCGAGAACCGGGGCGGCCGGACCCGTGTCGGACGGGTGGGTCATGAGGGCTCCTCGACGACGTCCGGCGGGGCGGCCCTCGCGGCGTCGTGAAAGGTTTCAACTGGGTTGCCGGGACGTTAGGCGCGCGGCGCATGTCACGTCAATGGGTCCCGGTCGAAAAAGTTTCGACAGCTTCGGATCACGCCCTGGTCACGAAGGGCGGTCTTGGCCGAAGGGGTTGACACCCCTTCGGGGGCACCATAGCTTCCCGTCCTGAATCGTTTCACTCCATGGGTCGACAGGACCCGATGTCACAGGAGCCCTGACGTGACCGAGCTCGCCGCGGCGAAGGCCGCTCTCAAGACACAGGCCGTCGAGACGCCGTCGTGGGCGTACGCCAATTCGGGGACCCGTTTCAAGGTGTTCGCGCAGCAGGGTGTGCCCCGCACCCCGCAGGAGAAGCTGGACGACGCGGCCAAGGTGCACGAGTTCACGGGAGTGGCGCCCTCGGTGGCGCTGCACATTCCGTGGGACAAGGTCGACGACTACACCGCGCTGGCCGAGCACGCCGAGGACCGCGGTGTGCGGCTCGGCACGATCAACTCCAACACCTTCCAGGACGACGCCTACCGGCTCGGCAGTGTCTGCCACCCGGACGCGGCGGTCCGCCGCAAGGCCGTGGACCACCTCCTGGAGTGCGTCGACATCATGGACGCGACCGGTTCGGCGGACCTGAAGCTGTGGTTCGCCGACGGTACGAACTATCCCGGCCAGGACGACATCCGTGCCCGGCAGGACCGGCTCGCCGAAGCTCTCGCGGAGGTGTACGAGCGGCTCGGTGAGGGGCAGCGGATGCTGCTGGAGTACAAGTTGTTCGAGCCGGCGTTCTACACGACGGACGTCCCGGACTGGGGCACCGCGTACGCGCACTGCCTGAAGCTCGGGCCGCGTGCCCGGGTCGTCGTCGACACGGGTCACCACGCGCCGGGCACCAACATCGAGTTCATCGTCGCGACGCTGCTGCGCGAGGAACGGCTCGGCGGGTTCGACTTCAACTCGCGCTTCTACGCCGACGACGACCTGATGGTGGGCTCCGCCGACCCGTTCCAGCTGTTCCGGATCATGCACGAGGTGGTGCGCGGGGGCGGGTTCACGTCCGGGGCCGCGTTCATGCTCGACCAGTGTCACAACATCGAGGCGAAGATCCCGGCGATCATCCGGTCGGTGATGAACGTGCAGGAGGCCACGGCGAAGGCGCTGCTCGTCGATGCGGAGGCGCTGGCCGCCGCACAGCGGGACGGGGACGTTCTCGGCGCGAACGCCGTGCTGATGGACGCGTACAACACGGATGTGCGGCTGCTGCTGCGGGAGGTGCGCGAGGAGATGGGGCTGGACCCCGACCCCATCGAGGCGTACCGGCGCTCCGGGTGGGCCGAGAGGATTGTCGCGGAGCGGGTGGGCGGGGAGCAGGCGGGGTGGGGGGCTTGATTACCGGGACACGCCTGCCGGGTTCCGCGCTGCGCGGTCCGCGGACCGTGTGCGGCCGGTCGCGTCACGCGGCGGTGGCCGCGCAGGGCGCCGCCCCGCGTCCCTGAAGGGGCGCCTTTCCTCACCCTCTCGACAAGAAATGGAATGAAGATGGCAGATCACCCCGCAGCCGACGCCCTCCTCGCCCGTTCCCACCGTCTCGGTGCCGACCCCCGCAACACCAACTACGCCGGCGGGAACACCTCCGCCAAGGGCACCGCGACCGACCCCGTCACCGGGGGTGATGTGGAGCTGATGTGGGTCAAGGGGTCCGGTGGGGATCTCGGGACGCTGACCGGGGCGGGGCTCGCCGTGCTGCGGCTGGACCGGCTGCGGGCGCTGACCGACGTCTACCCCGGGGTCGACCGCGAGGACGAGATGGTCGCCGCGTTCGACTACTGCCTGCACGGCAAGGGCGGTGCGGCGCCCTCGATCGACACGGCGATGCACGGGCTGGTCGAAGCCCCGCACGTGGACCATCTGCACCCCGACTCCGGCATCGCGCTCGCCTGCGCCGCCGACGGGGAGAAGCTGACCGCCGAGTGTTTCGGTGACACCGTCGTATGGGTGCCGTGGCGACGGCCCGGTTTCCAGCTCGGTCTGGACATCTCCGCCGTGAAGGAGGCCAATCCGCGGGCCGTCGGGTGTGTCCTGGGGGGGCACGGGATCACGGCGTGGGGCGACACGTCCGAGGAGTGCGAGCGCAACTCGCTGCACATCATCCGCACCGCCGAGCGGTTCCTCGCCGAGCGGGGCCGGCCGGAGCCGTTCGGGCCGGTGCTCGACGGGTACGAGCCGCTGCCCGAGGCCGAGCGCCGGGAGCGGGCGGCGGCTCTCGCACCGTACGTGCGGGCCGTCGCCTCGCAGGACCGGCCGCAGGTCGGGCACTTCGACGACTCCGAGACCGTACTGGACTTCCTGGCCCGCGCCGAGCACCCCCGGCTGGCCGCGCTCGGCACCTCCTGCCCGGACCACTTCCTGCGCACCAAGGTCCGGCCGCTCGTCCTCGACCTGCCGCCGTCGGTCCCGACGGACGAGGCCGTGGCCCGGCTGGAGGAGCTGCACGCCGCCTACCGCGAGGAGTACGCCGCCTACTACGCGGCCCACGCCACGCCCGACTCCCCCGCCATGCGCGGCGCCGACCCGGCGATCGTGCTGGTGCCGGGCGTGGGCATGTTCAGCTTCGGCAAGGACAAGCAGACCGCTCGCGTGGCCGGTGAGTTCTACGTCAACGCGATCAACGTGATGCGCGGTGCCGAGGCGGTCTCGACGTACGCGCCGATCGAGGAGTCGGAGAAGTTCCGCATCGAGTACTGGGCCCTGGAGGAGGCGAAGCTCCGGCGGATGCCGGAGCCGAAGCCGCTCGCCGGCCGGGTGGCGCTGGTGACCGGCGCCGGGAGCGGGATCGGGAAGGCGATCGCGCGGCGGCTGGCGGCCGAGGGCGCCTGTGTCGTCGTGGCGGACCTGAACGGGGACAACGCGGCCGCGGTCGCCGAGGAACTGGGCGGTCCGGACAAGGCCGTCGCGGTGAGAGCGGACGTGACGTCGGAGGAGCAGATCGAGGAGGCGTTCCGGGCGGCGGTGCTCGCGTTCGGCGGGGTCGACCTGGTGGTGAACAACGCCGGGATCTCGATCTCCAAGCCGCTCCTGGAGACGTCCGCGAAGGACTGGGACCTCCAGCACGACATCATGGCCCGCGGTTCCTTCCTCGTCTCCCGCGAGGCGGCCCGCGTGATGATCGCGCAGCGACTGGGCGGCGACCTCGTCTACATCGCGTCGAAGAACGCGGTGTTCGCCGGTCCGAACAACATCGCCTACTCAGCCGCCAAGGCCGACCAGGCCCATCAGGTACGGCTTCTCGCCGCCGAGTTGGGTGAGCACGGCATCCGGGTCAACGGCGTCAACCCGGACGGTGTGGTGCGCGGCTCGGGCATCTTCGCTGGCGGGTGGGGTGCGCAGCGGGCGGCGGTGTACGGGGTGCCGGAGGAGAAGCTGGGCGAGTTCTACGCGCAGCGCACGCTGCTGAAGCGGGAGGTGCTGCCCGACCATGTCGCGGCCGCCGTCTTCGCGCTGACCGGCGGTGACCTCACCCACACCACCGGCCTGCACGTCCCGGTCGACGCCGGCGTCGCCGCCGCGTTCCTGCGGTGAACGCCGGTGCGCGGCCGTACGCGGCGGTCGACCTCGGCGCGTCCAGCGGGCGCGTCATGGTCGGCCGCGTGGGCCCCGACAGTCTGGAGCTGACCGAGGTCCACCGCTTCGCGAACCGGCCGGTGCGGGTGCCCGAGGGGCTGCGCTGGGACGTGCTCGGACTGTACGCCGGAGTGCTGGAGGGGCTGCGGGAGGCGGGCGACGGACTCGCGTCCGTCGGTGTCGACGGCTGGGCCGTGGACTACGGCCTGCTGGACGCGGACGGGGCACTGCTGGGCAACCCGGTGCACTACCGTGACCGCCGCACGGAGGGGGTCGCGGAGAAGGTGTGGGCGAGCGTCCCCGCCGGGGAGCTGTACGCGGCGACCGGTCTGCAGCACGCGCCGTTCAACACGCTGTACCAGTTGACGGCGGCCCGCTCCACCGCCCAACTGGCCCAGGCCAGACGGCTGCTGCTGATCCCGGACCTGCTGACGTACTGGCTCACCGGTGAGCAGGGCACGGAGCTGACCAACGCCTCGACCACGCAGCTGATCGACCCGCGCACCCGCGACTGGTCCCACGGCGTGGCCGAGCACCTCGGCATCGACCTCTCCCTCTTCGCACCGCTGCGGCAACCCGGGGACCCGGCCGGGGAGCTGCGGCCCGAGGTGCTGGAGGAGACCGGTCTGGCCGGGCCCGTCGCGGTGACGGCGGTCGGCTCGCACGACACGGCGTCCGCGGTGGCCGCCGTCCCCGCCACCGGCGAGCGGTTCGCCTACATCTGCACCGGCACCTGGTCCCTGGCCGGCCTCGAGCTGGACGCCCCGGTCCTGACCGAGGAGAGCCGCGCCGCCAACTTCACCAACGAGCTGGGGCTGGACGGCACGGTCCGGTACCTGCGCAACATCATGGGCCTGTGGCTGCTCCAGGAGTGCGTACGGGCCTGGGGCGGACCGGACGCCCTGGGGACGCTGCTGCTGGAGGCGGCGAAGGTGCCCGCGCTGCGGTCGGTGGTGGACGCCGGGGACGCGGCGTTCCTGGCGCCGGGGCGGATGCCGGAGCGGATCGCCGAGGCCTGCCGGGTCTCGGGGCAGCCGGTGCCCGGCTCCCCCGCCGAGATCACCCGCTGCATCCTCGACTCGCTCGCGCTCGCGCACCGCAGGGCCGTCGGGGACGCCCAGCGGCTCGCCGGGCGGGCGGTCGACGTCGTGCACATCGTGGGCGGCGGCACCCGCAACGCCCTGCTGTGCCAGCTGACCGCGGACGCCTGCGGGCTGCCGGTGGTGGCCGGCCCGACCGAGGCGGCCGCGCTGGGCAACGTCCTCGTGCAGGCCCGTGCGCACGGGCCGGCCGGGGGCCTGGCCGGGATGCGGCGCCTGCTCACCCGTACCCAGCCGCTGACCCGGTACGAACCGCGCGGCGGCACGCGGCGGTGGGAGGCCGCACAGGCCCGGCTCGGGTAGGGCCTTGCCCCGAGCAGACCCCCCGGATCCGCCGGACGGGCCACGGCCCCGTCGGGGGCCTCCCCGCGCGAGCGACCGCGCACTACCCTGCACTCACCCGATGATCGATCCACAAGGAGCCGCGATGCGTGTCGCCCTGTTCCTGACCTGCGTCAACGACACGCTCTATCCCGACACCGGGCGCGCGGTGGTGAAGCTGCTGACCAGGCTCGGCGTCGAGGTCGACTTCCCGATGGCGCAGACCTGCTGCGGGCAGGCGCACTACAACACCGGGTACCGGCACGAGGCCGAGCCGATGGCCCGGCATTTCTCCGAGGTCTTCGGGGGCTACGAGGCGATCGTGACGCCCTCCGGGTCGTGCGGGGCGATGGTGCGGGAGCTGTATCCGCGGATGGGCGAGCGGGCCCGTGCGGAGGGACGCGGGGGCGGCCTCGCGGCCACGCTGGCGCCGGTGGTGCCGAAGACGTACGAACTCACCGAGTTCCTGGTGGACGTACTGGGGGTGACGGACGTCGGCGCGTACTACCCGCACACGGTGACCTACCACCCGACCTGCCACGGGCTGCGTTCCCTGGGACTCGGCGACCGGCCCCGGCGTCTCCTCGAGGCGGTGAAGGGGCTGGAGCTGGTCGAACTGCCGGGGGCCGACGAGTGCTGCGGATTCGGCGGCACGTTCGCGCTGAAGAACCCCGACGTCTCCGCGGCGATGGGCGCCGACAAGGTGCGCAACGCCGAGTCGACGGGCGCCGAGGTGCTGTGCGCGGCGGACAACTCGTGCCTGATGCACATCGGGGGGACGATGACCAGGCTGCGGACCGGCATGCGGCCGGTGCACCTCGCGGAGATCCTGGCGTGCACGGAAGAGGAGGCGGCGGCCGTATGAGCGGAACGTTCGTCGGAATGCCGGCCTTTCCCCGGGCCGCGCGGGAGGCGGTGCGCGACGCCACCCTGCGCGGCAACCTCCGGCACGCCACGCACACCATCCGGGCCAAACGGGCGAAGGCCGTCGCCGAGGTGTCGGACTGGGCACAACTGCGGGAGGCGGGCAAGCAGATCAAGGACCACACGCTCCATCACCTGGACCACTATCTGGTGCAGTTGGAGGAGTCGGTGACGGCCGCGGGCGGCACGGTCCACTGGGCCGCCGACGCCGCCGAGGCCAACCGAATCGTGACCGGACTCGTCGAGGAGACGGGCGAGTCGGAGGTCGTCAAGGTCAAGTCGATGGCCACGCAGGAGATCGAGCTCAACGAGGCCCTCGAGGCGGCGGGCATCCGCGCCTACGAGACCGATCTGGCCGAGCTGATCGTGCAGTTGGGCAAGGACCGGCCCTCGCACATCCTCGTCCCCGCGATCCACCGCAACCGCGGGGAGATCCGGGACATCTTCGCCCGTGAGATGGGCGGCTGGGGCCGCCCGGCACCCGAGGGCCTCACCGACACGCCCGCCGAACTCGCCGAAGCCGCGCGGTTGCACCTGCGGGAGAAGTTCCTGCGTGCCAAGGTCGGCATCTCCGGGGCCAACTTCATGGTCGCCGAGACCGGCACGCTGGTGGTGGTGGAGTCCGAGGGCAACGGGCGGATGTGCCTGACCCTGCCGGAGACGCTGATCTCGGTCGTCGGCATCGAGAAGATCGTTCCGACCTGGCAGGACCTGGAGGTGTTCCTGCAGACCCTCCCGCGTTCCTCGACCGCCGAGCGCATGAACCCGTACACGTCCACCTGGACCGGCACCGCCGACGAGGACGGCCCGCGCGCCTTCCACCTCGTCCTGCTGGACAACGGCCGCACCGACACGCTCGCCGACGAGGTCGGCCGCCAGGCGCTGCGCTGCATCCGCTGCTCGGCGTGCCTGAACGTCTGCCCGGTCTACGAGCGGGCCGGCGGCCATGCCTACGGCTCCGTCTACCCGGGCCCGATCGGCGCCATCCTCAGCCCTCAACTGCGGGGTACGGCAAGCGAGATCGACGCTTCCCTGCCGTACGCCTCGTCGCTGTGCGGGGCCTGCTACGAGGTGTGCCCGGTGGCCATCGACATCCCCGAGGTGCTGGTGCATCTGCGGGAACGGGTCGTGGAGGGCGGCCAGGTCGTCCGGGGCGGCAACAAGGTCGTGCTCCAGCCCGCGAAGGGGCACGCCGCCGAGCGCGCCGCGATGCGCGCGGCCCGCTGGGCGTTCTCCCACCCGGGTGCGCTGCGCACCGGCCAGCGCCTCGCCTCCCGCACCCGGCGCCTCCATCCGCGCACCCTGCCGGGCCCCGGCCGGGCGTGGAGCGGCACCCGGGATCTTCCGGCGGTGCCCGCGGAGCCCTTCCGCGACTGGTGGCAGCGCACACACGGCGAGGGCGGCCCCGCCCTGCCGAGGACGACGCCCGGTACCGGGACGCCGGCGAAGGACAGTGCCGCGGACAAAGCCGAGGACAAGGGCGGTGACCGGTGAGCAGCAGGGAACGGATCCTGGGCCGGGTGCGGCGCGCCCTCGCCGACGTCCCGCGCGGCGACGAGACTCCCCCCGCGCCTGGACGGCCCGGGAGGTACCCCCACTACGAGCGGGCGGTCACCCGCGACTACCTGCGTGAGCACGGTGACCGCACCCCCGCGCAGACGCTGGACCTCCTCGCCGGGAACCTCGCCGACTACCGGGCGGTCGTCCACCGCACCGACGCCGGCCACCTGGCCGAGGTCGTCGCCGGGCTCCTGGTCTCGCGCGGCTCCTCGTCGGTCCTCGTCCCGCCGGGGCTGGACGAGAGCTGGCTCGCGGGGAGCGACGTGAGACGGGTCGCGGACCGGGCGGAGAACACCCCGCACGAACTGGACCGGGTCGACAGCGTGGTCACCGCCTGCGCGGTCGCCGTCGCCGAGACCGGCACGATCGTCCTCGACGGCTCCCCCGACCAGGGCCGCCGCCGGATCACCCTCGTCCCGGACCACCACATCTGTGTCGTCCGCGCTGCGCAGGTCGTCCCCTCCGTCCCGTACGCCCTCGAACGCCTCGACCCGGCACGTCCCCTCACCTGGATCTCCGGTCCCTCGGCGACGAGCGACATCGAACTCGACCGGGTGGAGGGCGTCCACGGCCCGCGCGTCCTGGAGGTCGTCCTGGTCGACTGACTCCGCTCCTCTCCGGTTCCTCCGGGACGCGTCGCACCGTCCTCGGTGGTGTCGCTGAGTACACCCCCGATCCGGGGGCTGCGCCCAATGTGGCGCGGGCGCCCGGTCCGTAGCGTCGTTCGCATGGCACAGGGGGTGCCGGACGGAGGGCAGGGACCATGGTGCGCAGCGGGGTACGACGCGACCACGGCACGGAACCGGCGGCCGAGGCTCTGCGGCTGGTGAAGGTGACCAAGTCCTACGGCAGCGCCGGGAATGCCGTGACCGCGCTCGACGGCGTGACGCTCGGCCTGGCGCGCGGCACGTTCACGGCGGTGATGGGGCCGTCGGGCTCGGGCAAGTCGACGCTGTTGCAGTGCGCGGCCGGTCTCGACCGGCCCGACAGCGGTGTCGTCCGAGTGGACGGGACCGAGCTGACCGGGGGCGATGAGACGGAGCTGACGAAGTTCCGGCGCGGGCGGATCGGGTTCGTGTTCCAGCAGTACAACCTGTTGGAGACGTTGACCGTCGCGCAGAACACGGTGCTGCCGCTCAAGCTGGCCGGCCGACGCGTGGACCGGGTCCGGGCCCGGGAGGTCCTGACGGCGGTCGGTCTGGGCGACCGGCTCGGGCACCGGCCGGACCAGCTGTCCGGCGGTCAGCGGCAGCGGGTGGCCATCGCCCGCGCGCTGGTCGCCGAGCCCCGGGTGATCTTCGCGGACGAGCCGACCGGCGCCCTGGACACGCGCAGCGCGCGGGACGTGCTGCGGCTGCTCCAGCAGGCGGTGCGGGTGCACGGGCGGACCGTGGTGATGGTGACGCACGACCCGGTCGCCGCCTCCTACGCCGACAGCGTGCTGTTCCTCGCGGACGGCAGGCTCGCGGGCCGGATGGACACGCCCACGGCGGACGCGGTGGCCGAACGGCTGGCGCACCTGGGCGACGATGTGCCGACGGGGGTGTGAGCCGTGTTCGTACTGGCGGTTCGGTCGGTCCGGCAGCGGCCCGGACGGTTCCTCGCGACGCTGCTGGCTTCCTTCCTGGGCGCGGCGGTCATCATGACGTTCCACTCGATGCACGACACCGCCGGGCAGGACGGCGTCGACCCGGTGAGTTCCGGGACGCTGGGCCTGGCGGCCGGGGTCGTGGGCGGCTACGGGACGCTGCTGGTGTTCTTCGCGGTCGCCTCGACGCTGACGGTCACCGTGCGTCAGCGCACCGGTGAACTGGAGTTGCTGCGCTGCTCGGGAGCGACCCCGGGCCAGCTCCGGCGGATGGTGGTGGGCGAGGCCGTGGCCGTGGCGCTGGCGGGCGCCGTACTGGCGATCGGCCCGGCGATGCTCGGCGGGCGGGCCCTGCTGACGGTGTTTCAGGACAGTGGCCAGGTCGCGCGGTCCGTCGAGTACTCCTTCGGTCCGGTCGCGCTGGTGAGCGGGGTGACCGTCACGCTGCTCTCGTCGGCGGGCGCCGCGTTCCTGGCCCTGCGGCGGGTCGGCCGGGCCGGCACGCGGCGTCCCGGGGCACGGCGGTTTCTGGCCTGCGCGGCACTGTTCGCGGGCTCCATGGGGGTCTGTTCCACCTTCGCCCTCTCCTCGACGTCCGAGGCGCTGATGGCGCCGCCCGCCTACGGGGCGATCCTGCTGTCGGTCGGCTTCGCCCTGCTGTCGCCGCGGCTGCTGCGGGGCCTGCTCGACGCGCTGCCGCTGAACAGCGCGAGCGGTTGGCTCGCGGTGCGCAATCTGCACGAGCGGGCCGGTCGTCTCGCCGGGATCCTGATGTCGCTGATCCTGTTCACGGCGGTGTCCACGGCGACGCTGACCATGCAGGCCGTGGAGAGCGACGCGGTGGCGGCCTCCGGCCTGGTGAAGTCGGTCGACGCCAAGAACCTCGAGACGCTGAACCTCACGGTCGTCGGCATCGTCGCCGTCTTCGTCTGCGTCATGCTGGTCAACTCCCTGTACGCGGCGACGTCGTACCGCTCCCGTGAGTTCGGGCAGCAGCGGCTGGCGGGTGCGACTCCGGGACAGGTGCTCGCCGTGGTGGGCACCGAGGGCGTGATCCTCACGGTCACCGGGGTCTTCTTCGGCACCGTGGCCGCGCTGGCCGGGACCGTGCCGTTCACGGTGGTGCGCACCGACGCGGTCCTTCCGGACCGGTTCCCCGGCATCTGGCTCGCGATGGTGGCGGTCTCGGCGGCGGCCACGACGGGGACGACCCTGTGGACGGCCCGGCGGGTGCTGCGCACCCCTGCGGTGGCGGCGGTGGGCTCGGCCGCGCAGGCCGCGTGAACGCGGAGCACGGAACACGGAGCAGGGACGGAGGCGAGGGCGGGGTGGCCGTGGTAAGGCCGCCCCGCCCTCCTGATGATGACAGGAGAGGTGAACAAGCGCTTAGATAGCTGCGTCAGCCTGTGTTCAGTCCGTACTCAGCCCATGCCGCCCCGAGCTGGAGGCCTAGGTGTTCACTTCCGTCGACGACGTCTTGGCGCGACTCGCCGGGGCGGGCTATCTGGCGTCGCCCGCGGTGGCCACGACCGTCTTCCTCGCCGACCGGCTCGGGAAACCGCTGCTGGTGGAGGGCCCCGCCGGGGTCGGCAAGACGGAGCTGGCCAAGGCGGTGGCCCAGGTCGCCGGGGCCCGGCTGGTGCGTCTGCAGTGCTACGAGGGCGTCGACGAGTCCCGGGCCCTGTACGAGTGGAACCACGCCAAGCAGCTGCTGCGCATCAGCGCCGGCCGGGACGAGACGTGGGACGAGGCGCGTACGGACATTTTCAGCGAGGAGTTCCTGCTGCCGCGTCCGCTGCTGACGGCCATCCGCGGGGACGATCCCAAGGTGCTGCTGATCGACGAGACCGACAAGGCGGACGTCGAGGTCGAGGGGCTGCTGCTGGAGGTGCTCAGCGACTTCCAGGTGACCGTTCCCGAACTCGGCACGGTCACCGCGAGCCGCCGCCCCTTCGTCGTCCTCACCTCGAACGCGACTCGTGAACTGTCCGAAGCGCTGCGCCGCCGCTGCCTGTTCCTGCACATCGGCTTCCCCGACGCGGAGCTGGAACGGCGGATCGTCCGGCTGAAGGTGCCGGGGATCGACGCGGCGCTGGCCGAGTCGGTGGTGCGGGTGGTCGGGGCGCTGCGCGCGATGGACCTGCGCAAGGCGCCGTCGGTGGCCGAGACCGTCGACTGGGCCCGCACCCTGCTGGCGCTCGGCGCCGGCACGCTGGACGAGGCAGTCGTACGGGACAGCCTGGGTGTGATCCTCAAGCACCAGGACGACATCCTGAAGGCCGAGGCCAAGCTCGACCTGGACGCCGTGTGAACGCCACCGCGGACCTCACCGCCCGGCTGACCGGCCTCGTCGACGCGCTCCGCGCGCACGGTGTGCGCATCGGCACCGGTGAGAGCGTGGACGCGGCCCGGGCGACCCGGGAACTGGGTCTCGCGGACCGGGAGTCGCTCCGTGAGGGCCTGGCCGCGACCCTGCTGCACACCACGGGTCAACGCCCGGTGTTCGACGCGGTCTTCGACCTGTACTTCCCCCGCCGGGTCGGCACGCCCGAAGGCCGCACGGACCCCGCGGACCGTGCGGCTCTGCGCGAGCGGCTGGCGGCGGCGCTCGCCGCCGATGACACGGCGCTGATGGCCCGGTTGGCGATGGAGGCGGTCGACGGCTTCGGCGGATACGGGAGTTCACCGGCGTCGGACGGCTGGTCGTCGTACCAGACGCTGGACCGGCTGCGCCCGCAGACACTGCTCGCGCGGGTCCGGGACGAGGTACGGGCCCGGGACGGCGCGGCGGGGTTCGGCGACCGGCTGCTGGAGGACGAGATCCGGCGCCGCATCGAGGAGTTCCGCCGGATGGTGGCCGCGGAGGCGCGGCGCCGGGTCGCCGAACGGCGGGACCGGGACGAGATCGCCCGGCGTGCGGTGGCCCCGACGGCCGACCGCGTCGACTTCCTGTTCGCCGGGAAGGACCGGCTGGCCGAGCTGCGCCGGACGGTGCGGCCACTGGCCCGCAAGCTGGCGACCCGGCTGGCCGCCCGCCGCCGCAGGGCCGCCCGCGGCAGCATCGACCTGCGGCGCACCCTGCGCGGTTCCCTGTCGACGGGCGGGGTGCCGATGCGTCCCGTGCTGCGTCGGCGTCGGCCCGCGCGGCCCGAACTGGTGCTGCTGTGCGATGTGTCGGGGTCGGTTTCCGGGTTCTCCGACTTCACGATGCTGCTGGTGCAGGCGCTGCACGACCAGTTCGGCAAGGTGCGGGTGTTCGCCTTCGTCAACCGGATCGACGAGGTGACCGGGCTGCTGGTGCACGGTGCCGCCGACCCGGACGGCCTCGGCGCCCGCATCCGCGGGGAGGCCGCGGTCACCGGCTGGCACGGCAGCAGCGACTACGGCGCCGCCCTGGGCGAGTTCACCGAACGGTACGCCGGGGCCGTGGGCTCACGGACCACCGTGTTCGTCCTCGGCGACGCCCGCACCAACATGGGCGACCCGAACCTCCCGGCCCTCGGCGAGCTGGGCCGGCGTGCCCGCCGCGTCCACTGGTTGAATCCCGAGCCGCGCTCCCGTTGGGGCACCGGCGACTCGGCGGCCCTCGGGTACGCCGGGCTGGTCGACATGCACGAGTGCCGTACCGTACGCCAGTTGAGCGACCTGATCGGACGGCTGCTGCCGGTATGACGTCCGCGGCCGCACGCCTCGGGTTCAGGCGGGCGAGCAGTGCGCGGTGTACAGCAGGTACTCCCAGTCCATGACCAGGTGGCCCTCCCCGGTTCCCCGGTCGTGGCGGCGGGCGGGTCCGGCCAGGCCAGTGCCGCCGGAATCGCCGCGTTGCCGGTTCCCGCCGCCACATTGAGCACCCGGTCCCCGGGCCCCACGCCGGCCGCCTCGACCAGTTCCCTGCCCAGCTCCGGGATGAGCTCGGCGGCCGCGGAGGGGTAATCCCCCTGGGCCCACACCGCCCGGTGCTTGGCCTTCGACGCCCGATCGGCCTCGGTCCCCTCGATCACCTTCGCCATGCCGCCCTCCCCCCTGCGTGCCCTGCCCGGCGCGCTCTAGTCGTCGGAGGGCCGGTCGGCGGCCTTCGCGTAGCTCTGCGCCATGGCGCCCGCGAAGTCGTACACCACGGCCTGTTGCTCGCCGACGACCCAGGCGTCGTGGCCGGGTGTGCAGACGAAGACGTCGCCGGGGCCGACCTCGCTCTCGGCGCCGTCGTCCATGCGGATGCGCAAGCGGCCCTGGAGGACGTAACCGTTGTGGTGGATCCGGCAGCTCGGCGTTCCGGCGATCGGTCCGACGGACTCGGACCAGCGCCATCCGGGCTCGAAGACGGCCACGGCGAAGTCCAGCCCGGTCATGTGGACGGCCTCGAGGTGGCCCCCGGGAAAGTCCCGCCGCTCGTCCGGCTTGTCCAGTGCCTTGATCTCCAGCATGTCCCTGCTCCCTTCCGGCCGTCGCTCTGCGCGGCCGGGGCCGGTCTCCGTCCGTCCGCGCGGCGCCGGCGGGGGCCTCGGCCCACCACTCCATCGTCCGTCCGTCAAGATGGGTACGCCATTCGAGTGACGGGGCCGGTACCGGTACGTCCCAGGGCCGCCCGGCGGGTCATACGTGTCCGATTCGTTCAAGCGGAGGGAGACGGTGTCCCGCTACCGTCGCTGCGATGAAGAGCACCAGCGGGGAATCGCGCCACATCGGCATCCGCATCGACCGCACCGTCGCCGATGTCTACGCCTATGCGTCACAACCGGCCAACCTGCCCGCATGGGCCCATGGCCTGGGAGGCTCCCTCGAGAGAATCGATGACCGATGGGTCGCGAAGTCCTCCCCCATGGGCCGGGTGGTGGTCGCCTTCGCACCCCGCAATGAATGGGGTGTACTCGACCACGACGTCACGCTGCCTTCGGGGGAGACCGTCCACAACCCGGTCCGGGTGCTCGTCGACGGTTCGGGGAGCGAGGTGGTGTTCACCCTCCGCCGGCAGCCGGGGACGAGCGACGCCGCGTTCGAGCGTGATGCCCGCACCGTCGCCGCCGACCTGGCACGGCTCAAGGAGTTGATGGAGTCCTCCTAGGTACGGGGGCCGCAGAGGAGGGCGAAGCGCGCCGCGTCGATGTTGCCGCCGGAGAGGATCAGTCCGACCTTGTTCGGGAGACGGCCGGCGCGTCCGGTGAGGAGCGCCGCCAAGGGAGTGGCGCCGCTCGGCTCGAGGACGATCTTCAGCCGCTCGAAGGCGAACCGCATGGCGTCCCTGATCTCGTCGTCGCCGACCAGGACGATCCCGTCCAGGAGCCGCTGGTTGACGGAGAAGGTCAGTTCGCCCGGGGTGTGCAGTGCCTGGCCGTCGGCGATGGTGCGCGGGACCGGGACGCTCACGCGGTGGCCCGCCTCCAGGGACCGCTTGGTGTCGTCGCCCGCCTCGGGCTCGACGCCGGTCACCCGCGTCCCGGGGTGCAGGCCCTTGACCGCGGTGGCGCTTCCGGCGATCAGCCCGCCGCCGCCGACCGGTGCGATGAGCACATCCAACTCTCCGGCCTCTTCGATGAGTTCGAGAGCCGCCGTGCCCTGTCCCGCGATGACGTGCGGATGCTCGTAGGGCGGGATGAGCGCCAGGCCGCGCTCTGCGACCAGGGCTTCCGCGACGGCGACCCGATCGCCGGTGTACCGGTCGTACGTGACGATCTCCGCGCCGTACGCCTCGGTGGCCGCCCGCTTCGACGGCGGGGCGTCCTCGGGCATGACGATGACGGCCGTGGTACCGAGTTCCCGCGCGGCCAGGGCGACGGCCTGGGCGTGGTTGCCGGAGGAGTAGGCGGCGATGCCTAGGGACAACTGCTCGGGGGTGAGCCGGGAGGCCGCGTTGTAGGCTCCCCGGAACTTGAAGGCGCCCACGCGCTGGAAGTTCTCGCACTTCAGGTGGACCTCGGCGCCGACCAGCGCGTCCAGAGTGCGGGAGCGCAGCACGGGGGTGCGATGGGCGACACCGGCGAGCCGTTCGGCGGCGGCACGGACGTCGTCGAGGGTGACCGGCGGGGTGGTGGTCGTCACGCGGTGCCTCCGGGGGGAGTCGTGGTCGTGTCGGCTGCGTCCGTGGGATCGGTGGGTGCATCGGCCGTTGCTCTGGCCCGGGAGAGGTAGTGGTAGGCGGAGGCCCGGGAGATGCCGAGCCGGGAAGCGACCTGTTCCACCGCGCGGCGCACGGCGAAGACGCCGCGGGCATCGAGGTCGCGGAACAGCCGTACGCGCTCCGCCCGGTCGAGCTCCGCCCAACTGCGGTGCTGCCGCAGCCGGTGGGCGTCGACGATGGCCTCGACCACGGAATCGATGTCGTCGCCGAAGGTGGTCGTCGGCGGTTGGGCCGGGGCGGCGCCGATCCCGGCGAGCGCTCCGAGCAGGGTGTGCGCCTGACCGACCGCGGTGACGTCGACGTTGACGCACAGGGCTCCGAAGACCGCGCCCGTGGAGTCCCGCAGGACCATGGTGGAGGACTTCACCATGGTCCCGTCGCCGGTCCGGGTGAGGTAGTTGAGCTCGTCGGCCGCCCGGTCGCCCCGGGCGAGCATCCGCATGCCGATCTCGCTCATCGCCCCGCCCACCGTCCGCCCGGTCACCGATCCGGCCACGGCGGCCACCGACCCCTCCGGGTGCCGGTAGTCGTGCAGCACCACCTCGCACACGGGCCCGAAGGTCGCCGCGATCCCTTCGGTCACGGGCGCCAAGGCCGCCAGGATCGCGTCCCGTTCGGCCTCCAGGGCACGGTCGCCGTGCGTGATCCGGGCAGCGGGCATGGGCGGTTCCTCCTCGGCCGACTCAACCTTCTTAGACTATACGTCCAACCTCTGGACCAACAGTCCAGACCGCCGCCCGACCTTCACCCGGCCGGGCGGCGGTACGGTGCCCGGCTCCGGCCGTCACCCGTCGTCGGCCTCACCCAGCCACTGCACCAGTGAGACGCGGGCGCGGGCGACCCGCGAGCGCACCGTGCCGATCGGGCAGCCGGTGACGAGGGCGGCCTCCGCGTAAGGGAGACCGAGCATCTGCGTGAGGACGAACGCCTCCCGCCGGTCGTCGGGGAGCGCGTCCAGCAGTTCCGCGAGGACGACGCCGTCGTCGAAGCCCGGCAGATCACGCGGCTGGTTGCGTTCGACGACCGCCTCCCAGTCCGCCGCGTCCGACAGGCGGGGACGGACGGAGCTGTGACGGATGCCGTCGATCACGGCTCGGCGGGCGATCGCCAGCAGCCAGGTACGGGCCGACGAGCGGCCCTCGAACCGGTGCAGGCTGCTCAGGGCCCGCAGGAACGTGTCCTGAGCCAGGTCGTCGGCGCTCTGCGGGTCGGCGCCGAGGAACGTCACGTAGCGGCGGACGTCCGGGTGCAGAGCACGTACGAAATGCTCCACGGCCTCGGTGTCTCCGCCGCGGGCGGCGAGCGCCCAGGCGGTGATCGACTCCTCTTTCGGCTGTTTCCGTGGGGGGAGCAGGGCAACAGTGCTCACCTGCGACTGTCCTTCCGGGAGTTCCGGCACCGGCGGCCGAATCCGCGTCGGCGCGTCGCGCCGTCGGCGTACGCGGGCAGCGGTACGGCGCGGCCGTGTCCGTGGGACACCGCGGGCGCGACCGGCCCGACGGCCCGACGCGTGCGGCACGACGGTGCCGGTGAGGGGTTGGGTGGCGGCCGGGCACGGAAGCGCGCGGCCGGTGCCCGAAGCGGGAACACCGACGGCCGACGGCTCGACCGTGGTGTCGATCCGTCGGTGCGTCGGGTTCCGGAAGGCTTCGGGGGAACCGGCTGTCGTCAGACGACAGCGACCCCGGCGGGCGGACCCCGAGTGGTGATCGTGTAAGTAAGGAGGAGCCGGCGCGGCACCCGGTCCCGGCCGGCGCGGCGCGCGCGGACGCGTGGGCGGTCCGGCGGTGCGGGCAATCGCAGCAGCAGTCCACGCAGCGGCGCGAACAGTCCGCCGGCGAAGGCCCGCAGGACGCGGAACGCGGCACGTTCGCCCCGCGCGAGCCAGAGGGCGCACACCAGCGCGGCCAGCAGGTGGGCGGCGAGCATCCCGGCCGACGACATGCCGTCCGCGGCCATGGAGTGCACGGCGTGGTCGGCAGGGGCGGAGTACGCGGAATGCGGGCCGTCCGCCGTCCCGCCGCCCATGCCGTGCCCCGTGCCGTCACCCGGGAAGTGGTGGGGCGCGGCGTGCCGACGCATCAGCAGGTTGCCCAGCCCGCGCTCGAGCAACGAACCTCCACCCGCGGGGTCCGGGTGGACCAGTGCCTGGGCGAAGGCGAACAAGGCGTGCAGGGCGGCCTGGGCGGCCACCGCGACGGCACCGACCAGCCACGGCCCGCGCTCCCGGCCGGCCAGGAGCCAGGCGGTGACACCGGTCGCCGCCGCCCCTGCCGCCAGGGCCCACCCGGGCACCGCGGTCTCCGACATCAGGACGTGGCCGAGGGCGGCGAGCAGCACACAGACAGCCGCGAACACCGCGGCCCGTACCGTGCGAGAACACCACCCACTGGTCATGGCGGCCTCATCCTCGCATCCGGATCTCGAGCGTCACGTGAGGGTACGGACATTGTCCTGGTGCCCGACTCAATCGAGGCGACGTGATGCGCATCACGCCACCCTGTCGGCCGGGGCCGTCACCCGGCCGGGGCAGTCGACCCCGCCCGCCGCCCACGCCCCCGCACCCACCCGAACAGGACCAGCGAGCACACGGCGGCGAACGCGCACCAGGTCGAGACGAACTCCAGCCGCCACAGGGTCCAGCAGACGAGCGCGCCCGCACCGGCCAGAACACCGAGGGCCCGCAGGCCGCGGTCGCCGGAGAGCAGCAGGGGCCCGGCGGTGGCCACCAGGTAGCCCGCGACCAGCAGCGGGGCGTACGACAGGTCCACGACGTAACCGATGGTGCGGCCGCGGATCTCCGCCCGCACGGGACGCGTGGTGAGGACGCGTCCGAGGACCGCCGCCGTCACGGCCCCGGCGACGAGGGGCAGCATCAGCCTGCGCAGCGCGTCCCGTCGCGCGTCCTTCGGCGCGGCGCACAGCACGCCCACCGGCACCCAGAGCGCCAACAGCGGCAGGGCGACGACCGCCCACAGCAGCACGGCCGGGCCCGTCCCTCCGTCCGAGGCCCAGACCGCCGCCTCGATCATCTGGTGCACGCCGAGCAGCAGCGGCAGCGCGGCGAGCGGAAGGTCACCGGTGCGGCCCGTCCGCAGCGCGCGGGCCGCACAGGCCGTCCCGACCGCCGCGATCCCGGCGCCCGCCACGAGGTCGGCCTCCGCACTCCAGCACATCGCTCCGCCCTCGGGTCACCCGCAGGAAAGCCCCATCCTCGCGAAACCGGTGCGACCGGACAGCAGCGACACGGCGGCGCGCTCCCCCGTCCCCGCACCCGTCCGTCCCCACACCGCCTACCCGGTGCGCTCCCAGCCCCGGCGGGGCGTGCGGGTGCCGAGGGCGGTGTCACGGCTGCGGTAGACGATGTACGGGCGGGTGAGGTAGCCGAGGGGGGCGGTGAGCATGTGGACGAGACGGGTGAAGGGCCAGGCGGCGAAGAGCAGCAGGGCGCTGAGGACGTGCAGCTGGAACAGCACCGGGGCACCGGTCATCAGGGCCGGATCGGGCTGGAGGGAGAAGAGGGAGCGGAACCAGGGGGAGATGGTCTCGCGGTAGTCGTAGCCGCCGCCGGCGATGTTCGCGGCCACCGTGGCGGCGAGGCCGAGCACGATGGTCGCGGTGAGGGAGACGTACATGGCCTTGTCGTTGCGGGTGGTGGCGGAGAAGACCGGTCCGACGGTGCGCCGCCGGTAGATCAGGATGGCGATCCCGCCGAGGGTGGCGACGCCGGCGATGGTGCCGAGCACGACCGCGCCGACGTGGTACATGTGCTCGCTCACTCCGATGGCCTCGGTCCAGCTCTTGGGGATGAGCAGGCCGCCGATGTGACCGAGCAGCACGACCAGGATGCCGAAGTGGAACAGCGGGCTGCCGATGCGCAGCAGCCGCCGCTCGTAGAGCTGGCTGGACCTCGCGCACCAGCCAGCTCCTCGAGCACCGCCGGCTGCGCTGGGGCAGCCCGTTGTTCCACCTGGGCGCTTTCATGGTGATCGCCGGGCATGTGGTGGGGCTCGCCGTGCCGGCCTCATGGACCGAGGCCGTCGGCGTCGACGGGCACGTGTACCACACCGTGGCCGTCTGGGCGGGCTCGGTGGCCGGCGTCGCCATGGTGGCGGGGCTCGGCATGCTGTGCGCCCGGCGGCTGCTGAGCCGGCGTATCCGGCTCGGCACCGACCGCAGCGACAAGCTGCTCTTCCCGCTGCTGTCCGCCACCGTCCTGCTGGGCATCACCGCCACCGCCGCGCACAACGTCTTCGGCGCCGGTTACGACTACCGGTCCACCGTCTCGGTCTGGTTCCGGGGCCTGTTCGGCCTCACCCCGAAGCCGGAGGCGATCACCGACGCCCCGCTGCTGTTCCAGCTGCACGCCCTGACCGCCTGCCTGCTCTTCGCGGCCTGGCCGTTCACCCGCCTCGTCCACGTGTGGAGCGCGCCGGTCGGGTACCTCGTCCGGCCGTATCTGGTCTACCGGCGCGGGAATGCGCCGACGGCAGCGTCGCAGGCCACCTCGCGCCCCTCCGGCACGTCCGGCTCCCGGCCCGCCGTACGGCCGTGAGCGGCCAGCCTCCCTCCTCCGCGCCGGCACCCGCCGCCGTCCGGCGTCCGGCGTCCGGCGTCCGGCGTCCGCACACCGTGGGCGCCGGCCGGCGGACCGGCCTGGTGCTGCTGCTCACCGGGCTCGCCGGCCGGCTCGCCTCCTTCCGGCTCACCGTGGACGACCGGCGGCTGCTCCGGAACCCCGCCTACCGGCCGCCGTGCGACCTCAGCCCCGTGGTGAGCTGCGGCAGCGTCATGTCCAGCCCGCAGGGCAGCCTGTTCGGCTTCCCCGACATGCTCCTCGGACTGGGCGCGTTCGCCGCCGTGGCCGCCCTGGGCGTCGCCGCTTTCACCGGGGGACTGTGGCTCACGCTGGGCGCCGGGGCGCTGGCCAGGGTGGTCTTCGTCCACTGGCTGATCGTGCAGTCCCTCTACGAGCTGAACAAGCTCTGCTCCTACTGCGCCGTGGTCCGGGTCGTCACCACCGCCCTGTTCTGGTACGTCGCCGTGCACTGCCTGGACCGGGGCCTCGTCCCGGCGCCCCGGCTGGTGCGGGAGGTCGTCCGGGACACGCACGGGATGCTGCTCGGCGCCTGGTACGCCCTGCTCGCCGTGCTCGTCCTCACCCGCTTCTGGTCGTACTGGAGCACCTTGCCGTAGCCCTCGGTTCCCCCGGAGCGTCACCGGGCCGGATGCGCGGATCCTCGCCGGTCAGTACGGTGGCTTCCTGGTGTGTGACCTTGAACGGAGTGACCCGCCCGAGGACGGCACGGGTCACCGGGCGGTGGAGGCGGCGACATGGCCGGCAAGAAGGCGGCGAAGCTGCCCCGTGAGGCGTACGAGAGCGAGCTGCTGCGTCTGCAGACGGAGCTGGTGAAGCTCCAGGAGTGGGTGCGGACGGAGGGGGCCCGGCTGGTCGTCGTCTTCGAGGGCCGGGACGCCGCGGGCAAGGGCGGCACCATCAAACGGGTCACCGAGCACCTCAACCCGCGCGTGGCACGGATCGCGGCCCTGCCCAAGCCGACCGAGCGCCAGCGCACCCAGTGGTACTTCCAGCGGTACGTCGAGCATCTGCCGGCCGCCGGTGAGATCGTGCTGTTCGACCGGTCCTGGTACAACCGCGCCGGCGTGGAGCGGGTCATGGGGTTCTGCACGAAGGAGGAGTACCAGCGTTTCCTGCACCAGTGCCCGATCTTCGAGCGGATGCTGGTGGAGGACGGGATCCTGCTGCGCAAGTACTGGTTCTCGGTGAGCGACACCGAGCAGGAGGCACGGTTCCGCAAGCGACGGGAGGATCCGCTGCGCCGCTGGAAGCTGTCGCCGATGGACCTCGAGTCGATCACCCGCTGGGAGGTGTACTCCCGGGCCAAGGACTCGATGCTGGTGCACACCGACATCCCCGAGGCGCCGTGGTACGTCGTGGAGAGCGACGACAAGCGCCGCGCGCGACTGAACATGATCGCCCATCTGCTGAGCACGGTGCCCTACCCGCAGGTGGAGCCGCCGGTCATCGAACTGCCGGAGCGCCCGCCGTCCACCGGCTACCAGCGTCCGCCCCGCGACCTGCAGACCTACGTCCCCGATCACGCGGCCACCCTCTGACCCGGTGTCCGGGTGGCCGGCGGGGGTAGCCGGGTGAGGCCCCCCGGCCGCTCTGGCACGCACGCCCTTCCTGCATGATCGGTGGTGGCCCCTCGACCTTCACGGCGGGGAGGCGACTCACCGAACCGAAGGAGATGGCCTTGTCCATCTGGGAGGCACTGGCGGTCTTCGCCGCCGGAATCGGCGCCGGCACCATCAACACCATCGTCGGCTCGGGCACGCTGATCACGTTTCCCGTCCTGCTCGCCACCGGGCTGCCCCCGGTGACCGCCACCGTGTCCAACGCTCTCGGGCTGATCCCCGGCTCGGTCAGCGGCGCCATAGGCTACCGGGCGGAGCTCAAGGGCCAGCGCCGTCTGGTCCTGCGGCTCGGCGTGGCCGCGGCGGTCGGCGGACTCACCGGGGCGATGCTGCTGCTCGCGCTCCCCGAGACCGCCTTCGAGACGATCGTCCCCGTGCTGGTCGCGCTCGCGCTGGTCCTCGTCGTGCTCCAGCCCCGTATCTCCGCCCGCGTCCAGCGCCGCCGTGCGCGCACGGGCACGGTCACCAAGACCGACGGCGGCCCCGCCCTCTTCGGCGGCCTCCTGCTCGCCAGCGTCTACGGCGGCTACTTCACGGCGGCCCAGGGGATCATCTACCTCTCCCTGATGGGCATCCTGCTCGAGGACACCCTCCAGCGCCTGAACGCCGTCAAGAACGTCCTCGCCGCCGTCGTGAACAGCATCGCGGCCCTGTTCTTCCTGTTCGTCGCCGACTTCGACTGGACCGCCGTGCTGCTCATCGCCGTGGGCTCGGCGATCGGCGGCCAGGTCGGCGCGAAGGTCGGACGCCGGCTTCCCCCGCCCGTCCTGCGGACCTTCATCGTCGTCGTCGGCACGTTCGCCATCGTCCAACTGCTCCTGCGCTGAACCGGCGGGAGCCGGATGCCACCGGTCACGGGTCACCGCGGCACGGGGCCGAGGCCGACACCCTTCCGTCACAGGGGCGTCGGCCTCGGCATGTCGCCCGCGCCGTGCCTCAGTCCTCGCCCTCCAGGTCGCCCTCCGTCTCCAGGTACACCTTCCGCAGCGCGTCGAGAACCGCCGGGTCGGGCTTCTCCCACATGCCGCGCGACTCGGCCTCCAGCAGCCGCTCCGCGATGCCGTGCAGAGCCCAGGGGTTGGCCTGCTGCAGGAACTCGCGGTTGGCCGGGTCCAGGACGTAGGTCTCGGTGAGCTTGTCGTACATCCAGTCGGCGATGACCCCCGTGGTGGCGTCGTAGCCGAACAGGTAGTCCACGGTGGCGGCGAGCTCGAAGGCGCCCTTGTAACCGTGGCGGCGCATCGCCTCGATCCACTTCGGGTTGACCACCCGGGCGCGGAAGACGCGCGAGGTCTCCTCCACCAGGGTTCGGGTGCGGACCGTCTCGGGGCGGGTGGAGTCGCCGATGTACGCCTCGGGCGCGGTGCCGCGCAGGGCGCGGACGGCGGCGACCATGCCTCCGTGATACTGGAAGTAGTCGTCCGAGTCGGCGATGTCGTGCTCGCGGGTGTCGGTGTTCTTGGCGGCCACCGCGATCCGCTTGTACGCCGTCTCCATCTCGTCGCGGGCCGGGCGGCCGTCCAGTTCGCGGCCGTAGGCGTATCCGCCCCAGACGGTGTAGACCTCGGCGAGGTCGGCGTCGGTGCGCCAGTCGCGGGAGTCGATGAGCTGGAGCAGGCCGGCGCCGTAGGTGCCCGGACGGGAGCCGAAGATGCGGGTGGTGGCCCGGCGTTCGTCGCCGTGTTCGGCGAGGTCGGCCTGGACGTGGGCGCGGACGTGGTTGGCCTCGGCGGGCTCGTCCAGGGACGCCGCCAGACGCACGGCGTCGTCCAGCAGGCCGACGGTGTGCGGGAACGCGTCGCGGAAGAAGCCCGAGATGCGCAGGGTGACGTCGATGCGGGGGCGGCCCAGCTCGTCGTACGGGATGGCCTCCAGGCCCGTGACACGGCGGGAGGCGTCGTCCCAGACGGGGCGGATGCCCAGCAGGGCGAGGGCCTCGGCGACGTCGTCCCCGGCGGTGCGCATGGCGCTGGTGCCCCACAGGGAGAGCCCGACCGAGGTGGGCCAGTCGCCGTTGTCCGTGCGGTAGCGCTCCAGGAGGGAGTCCGCGAGGGCCTGGCCGGTCTCCCAGGCGAGGCGGGAGGGGATGGCCTTGGGGTCGACCGAGTAGAAGTTGCGGCCGGTCGGCAGGACGTTGACCAGACCGCGCAGCGGGGAGCCGGACGGGCCCGCGGGGACGAACCCGCCGTTCAGGGCGTGGACCGTGTGGTCGATCTCGGCAGTGGTGGCCGCGAGCCGCGGGACGACCTCGCGGGCGGCGAACTCCAGGACGGCGGCGACCTGTTCGCCGTGCTCGGTGGGCACGGCGGCCGGGTCCCAGTCGGCGTCCTCCATCGCCTGGACCAGGGCGCGGGCCTGCTCCTCCGCCGCGTCGGCCGTGGTGCGGGTGGCGGCGGACTCGTCGAGACCGAGGGCCTCGCGCAGGCCGGGCAGGGCGGTGACGCCGCCCCAGATCTGGCGGGCGCGCAGGATCGCCAGGACGAGGTTGACCCGGTCGGCGCCGGCGGGCGGGGTACCGAGGACGTGCAGGCCGTCGCGGATCTGGGCGTCCTTGACCTCGCACAGCCAGCCGTCGACGTGCAGGATCATGTCGTCGAAGCCGTCGTCGTCGGGGCGGTCGTCCAGGCCGAGGTCGTGGTCCAGCTTGGCGGCCTGGATCAGGGTCCAGATCTGGGCGCGGATCGCCGGGAGCTTGGCCGGGTCCATGGCGGCGATCTGGGCGTACTCGTCGAGGAGTTGTTCCAGGCGCGCGATGTCGCCGTAGGAGTCGGCGCGGGCCATCGGGGGGACGAGGTGGTCGACGAGGGTGGCGTGGACCCGGCGCTTGGCCTGGGTGCCCTCGCCCGGGTCGTTGACCAGGAAGGGGTAGACGAGGGGGAGGTCGCCGAGGGCGGCGTCGGGGCCGCAGGCGGCGGACAGGCCGGCGTTCTTGCCCGGCAGCCACTCCAGGTTGCCGTGCTTGCCGAGGTGGATCATGGCGTCCGCGCCGAAGCCTCCGTCCTCGGCCCGCGCGGCGATCCAGCGGTAGGCGGCGAGGTAGTGGTGGGAGGGCGGCAGGTCGGGGTCGTGGTAGATGGCGATGGGGTTCTCGCCGAAGCCGCGCGGGGGCTGGATGAGGATCAGCAGGTTGCCGCGGCGCAGGGCGGCGAGGACGATGTCGCCCTCCGGGTTGCGGCTGCGGTCGAGGAACATCTCGCCCGGCGCCGGGCCCCAGTGCTCCTCGACGGCCGTGCGCAGTTGTCCGGGGAGGGTGGCGTACCAGCGCTTGTAGTCGGCGGCCGGGATGCGCACCGGGTTGCGGGCGAGCTGTTCCTCGGTGAGCCAGTCCTGGTCGTGGCCGCCCGCCTCGATCAGCGCGCGGATCAGTTCGTCGCCGTCCCCGGAGGCCAATCCCGGGACGTCGGTGTCGCCGAAGTCGTATCCCTCGTCCCGCAGCCGGCGCAGCAGGGCCACCGCGCTGGCGGGGGTGTCCAGGCCGACCGCGTTGCCGATGCGGGAGTGCTTGGTCGGGTAGGCGGACAGGACCAGGGCCAGGCGCTTGTCCGCGGCCGGGATGTGCCGCAGGCGGGCGTGGCGCACGGCGATGCCGGCCACGCGGGCGGCGCGCTCGGGGTCGGCGACGTAGGCCGGGAGGCCGTCGGCGTCGATCTCCTTGAAGGAGAACGGCACGGTGATCAGGCGGCCGTCGAACTCGGGCACGGCGATCTGACTGGCGGCGTCCAGCGGGGAGACGCCCTCGTCGTTCTCCTCCCAGACGGTGCGGGAGCCGGTCAGGCACAGGGCCTGGAGGATCGGCACGTCCAGGGTGGTGAGTGCGCCCGCGTCCCAGGACTCGTCGTCGCCGCCGGCGGACGCCTCGGCGGGCTTGGTGCCGCCGGCCGCGAGGACGGTCGTGACGATGACGTCCGCCGCGCGCAGTTCCTCGATCAGTTCGGGTTCGGGGGCGCGCAGGGAGGCCACGTACAGCGGCAGGGGCCGCCCGCCCGCGTTCTCCACGGCGTCGCACAGGGCGTGGACGAAGGCGGTGTTGCCGCTCATGTGATGGGCGCGGTAGTAGAGCACGGCGACGGTCGGGCCGTCGGTGTCCTCGCGGGGTGTGCGCTCCAGCGGGCCCCAGGTGGGCGCGGGCGCGGGCGCCTCGAAGCCGTGGCCGGTGAGCAGGACCGTGTCGGACAGGAAGCGGGCGAGCTGCTCAAGGTTGGCGGGTCCGCCGTGGGCGAGATAGGCGTGCGCCTCCGCGGCGATGCCGACGGGAACCGTGGAGGCGGCCATCAGCTGGGCGTCGGGGGCCTGTTCACCGGTGAGGACGACGACCGGACGGCCGTCGGCGAGCAGCAGGTCGAGGCCTTCCTCCCAGGCGCGCAGTCCGCCGAGGAGACGTACGACGACCAGGCCGACACCCTCGAGGAGCGCGGGCAGGTCGTCGAGCGGGAGGCGGGAGGGGTTGGCGAAGCGGTAGGGCACCGGGCCGTCGGCCGCTCGGGCGCTGAGCAGGTCCGTGTCGGACGTCGACAGGAGCAGGATGCGGGGGTGCGTCGAGTGCTCCCCGGACGAATGCGGCATGCGTCGGCCGGCCTTCCTCGGGGTCCGCGCCCCGGGTGGTGAGGTTGGGGTCTCTCCTGCTCTGGGGGCACCTCCCAGCGGTAGCTGGGGGAGGAGCCGAGAGCTTGGGGAAGGGAGTTCCTGACTCGTCCGGCCTCCTGGTGGCCGGACTCACAGTGGCGGGACCGCGCCGGATTCGCACCGGGCTTCCTCCCCTGTCGCCGTCGTGGCGATGGCGGATCTGATGATCCGCCGAGAATCATAGTAAGGGTCGGGGGAAGAGGGCAGGGCTCGGACGCCGTGTGACGGTCGGTATGCTCGCCGCCATGTCCACGGCTCCCCTCCCTCCGTCGTCCCAGGCCACAGTGGTCTCACGGGACCGTGGTGACGCCTGTCCGGGGTCGTTGCGGCTGCACACCGCGGACGACGGGGCGCTGGCCCGGGTCCGGGTGCCCGGCGGGGTGCTCACCGTGGCGCAGGCCGAGGCGCTCGTGGACGCGGCCGGTCGACTGGGCGACGGCGAACTGCATCTGACCTCGCGCGGCAATGTGCAGGTGCGTGGGCTGCGCGACGACTGCGGCGCCCGGCTCGCCGGGGTACTGGACGCGGCCGGACTCCTCCCCTCACCCGGGCACGAACGGACACGCAACATCGTCGCCTCACCGCTGTCCGGCCTCGACGGACGGGGTGTCCGGGATGTGCGGCCGTGGTTGTCGGCCCTGGACGAATCGCTGTGCGCGAGCGGGGCGGCGCGGGCGCTGTCCGGGCGGTTCCTGTTCGCGCTCGACGACGGGCGCGGCGATGTCGCCGGACTCGGCGCCGATGTGACCGTGCGTGCGGTCGACGACGGCGCACTGCTCACCGTCGGCTCGGCGGACGAGGCCCTGCGGGTGTCCGAGGACGAGGCGGCCCGTGCCGCGCTGCTCGCCGCCGAGGTGTTCCTCGACGTGCTGCGGGAGACCGGGGCACGGGTCTGGCGGGTCGACGAACTGGACCTCTCCCCGGGTGAGTTGACGCAGGCGGTCGGCTCCCGCCTGACCGCCGCCGGCATCGGCTGCGTTCCGGCGCCGAACGACCGCACCACAACGGAGGGTCCGCCTCCGGGGGTGATCGGGTCGGCTCTGTCCGTCCATGTCCCCCTGGGACGTCTCACGTCCCGTCAATGGCGGACCGTGACCCGGGTGGCCGCCGAAGTCCGGTCGGGCGAACTGCGCCTGACACCGTGGCGCGGCATTGTCGTCCCCGCCCCCGGGGCGAACGCGGCGGCAGCGGCCGACGCACTGGCCCGTCTCGCCGGCACCGGCCTGGTCACCGACGCCTCCTCCCCCTGGCTGCGCGTCGGTGCCTGCATCGGCCGGCCGGGGTGCGGCAGGTCGCGTTCCGACGTGCGGGCGGACGCGGCCGACGCCCTCGCCGACGCGGGCCGCTCCCCCCTTCCGTTGTACTGGTCCGGCTGCGAGCGGCGCTGCGGCCACCCCCGGGGCGACCGGATCGACGTGGTCGCCGCCCCGGAGGGCGGCTACCGGATCGACGTGGCCGCCCAGGGGCGGCCGGCGCGCACCGCCGCCCTGGACGATCCCTCCCACCTCGCCGCCGCCCTGGCGGCACTCACCTCATGAGCCGTACGACGACCGAGAGCAGCGAGAAGAACACCGTGACCACCTACGACTACGAGAAGGACGGCGCGGCCATCTACCGCCAGTCCTTCGCCACCATCCGCGCGGAGGCGGACCTCGCGGCTCTGCCCGCCGACGTCAGCCAGGTCGCGGTCCGGATGATCCACGCCTGCGGCATGGTCGACCTCGTCCGCGACATCGGTCACACCCCCGGTGTGGTGGCCCGCGCACGCGAGGCCCTGCGCGGCGGGGCTCCGATCCTCTGCGACGTGCAGATGGTGGCCAGCGGCGTGACCCGCAAGCGGCTGCCCGCCGGCAACGACGTGCTGTGCACCCTCTCCGACCCGGCCGTGCCGGAGCTGGCGGCGAAGCTCAGTACCACGCGCAGCGCCGCCGCGCTGGAGTTGTGGCGCGACCGTCTGGAGGGCGCCGTGGTCGCCGTCGGCAACGCGCCCACCGCGCTCTTCCGCCTCCTGGAGATGATCGAGGAGGGGGCGCCGAGGCCGGCCGCCGTCATCGGCGTGCCCGTCGGCTTCATCGGCGCGGCCGAGTCCAAGGACGCCCTGGCCGCCCACCCCTCGGGCCTGGAACACCTGGTCGTCCGAGGCCGTCGCGGAGGCAGCGCCATCGCCGCCGCCGCTCTCAACGCGATTGCGAGCGAGGAAGAATGAGCGGCAAGCTGTACGGGGTCGGGCTTGGTCCCGGCGACCCGTCCCTGATGACCGTACGGGCCGTCGAGGCCATCGCCGGGGCGGACGTGATCGCCTACCACAGTGCCCGCCACGGCCGGTCCATCGCCCGCTCCATCGCGGCGAAGCACATACGGGCCGACCACGTCGAGGAACCGCTGGTCTACCCCGTCACCACCGAGACCACCGACCACCCCGGCGGCTACCAGGGCGCCATGGACGACTTCTACGCCGAGGCGTCGGCCCGGCTCGCCGCCCACCTGGACGCGGACCGGACGGTCGCCGTCCTCGCCGAGGGCGACCCGCTCTTCTACGGCTCCTACATGCACATGCACAAGCGGCTCGCGCACCGCTACGACACCGAGGTGATCCCCGGTGTCACGTCGGTCTCCGCCGCCGCGGCCCGCCTGGGCACCCCGCTCGCCGAGGGCGAGGAGGTGCTGACCATCCTGCCGGGCACGCTGCCCGAGGAGGAGCTGACCGCCCGGCTCGCCGCGACGGACGCGGCCGTGGTGATGAAGCTGGGGCGCACCTTCCCCAAGGTGCGCCGGGCGATGGAGCGTGCCGGGCGGCTCGAGGCGGCCCGGTACGTCGAGCGGGCCACCATGGCCGGGGAACGCCTTGCCGAACTCGCCGACGTGGAGGCCGAGTCCGTGCCGTACTTCTCGGTGGCCGTGCTGCCGAGCCAGGTCGACGCCGGGCCCGCCGCCCGGAAGCCGGGCTCCGTCGGTGAGGTCGTCGTGGTCGGCACCGGGCCGGCCGGGCCGCTGTGGCTGACGCCCGAGTCGCGCGGCGCCCTCGCCGCCGCCGACGACCTGGTCGGCTACACCACCTACCTGGACCGTGTGCCCGTACGGGCCGGTCAGCGCCGCCACGGCTCGGACAACCGGGTCGAGGCCGAGCGCGCCGAGTTCGCGCTGCGACTCGCCCTGCAGGGAAGCAGGGTGGCCGTCGTGTCCGGCGGCGACCCCGGCGTCTTCGCCATGGCCACGGCCGTGCTCGAGGCCGCCTCGGCCCAGGAGTACACGGACGTGCCGGTGCGGGTGCTGCCCGGCGTGACCGCGGCCAACGCGGCCGCCGCCCGTGCGGGCGCCCCGCTCGGCCACGACTACGCCACCGTCTCCCTGTCCGACCGTCTCAAGCCGTGGGAGGTCATCGCCGAGCGGCTGCGCGCCGCCGCCGCCGCCGATCTGGTACTGGCCCTGTACAACCCCGGGTCGCGCAGCCGGACCTGGCAGGTCGGCAAGGCCCGCGACCTGCTGCTGGAGCACCGGGCGCCGGACACGCCCGTCGTCGTGGCGCGGGACGTGGGCGGCGCCGGCGAGCAGGTGCGGATCGTCCGGCTGGCGGACCTGGACCCGGCCGAGGTCGACATGCGCACGGTCCTGCTGGTCGGTTCCTCGCAGACCCGGGTCGTGCGGCGGGGGGACGGCGAGGAGGTCGTCTGGACGCCCCGCCGCTATCCGGAGGCGTGAGGGCCGCGGCGGTTCAGCCGGCGTCGGGGTGCGCACACCGCGCGTATGCCTCCCGGACCCGCTGGACCGCCTGCCGGGGCTCGGCCACGACGCTCACTCCCCCGGGCGCCGGCGGCCTGCGCACCACGACCACGGGCACCCCCGCCTCACGGGCGGCCGTCAGTTTCGGTGCGGTGGCCGCTCCCCCGCTGTCCTTGGTGACCACGACGTCGATCCGGTGCCGACGCAGCAGTTCGCGCTCCCCGTCGAGGGTGAACGGTCCGCGGTCGAGCAGCACCTCCATGCGGGGCGGATGCGGCGCCTCGGGCGCGTCCACGGACCGTACGAGGAACCACAGGTCGTCCAGGGGGGCGAAGGCGGCCAGGCCCGTCCGGCCAGTGGTGAGGAAGACCCGCCGGCCGAGCGCGGGCAGCAGCCCCGCGGCCTCGGTCAGGGAACCGGCCTCGTGCCAGCTGTCCCCCTCGACCGGCAGCCAGCCGGGACGTCGCAGCGCGAGCAGGGGAACACGGGTGGCGGCGGCGGCCCGTGCCGCGTTGAAGCTGATCGTGCCGGCGAAAGGGTGGGTCGCGTCGATGAGCAGGTCCACCCCGTGCCCGCGCAGCCATGCGGCGAGCCCGTCGGCCCCTCCGAAGCCGCCGACGCGCACCTCGCCGGGCGGTGTGCGGGGTGCGGCCACCCGTCCCGCCAGGGAGTTCGTCACGCGCAGCGACGGCAGGGGTTCGGCCGCCAGCAGTTCGGCGAGGCGGCGGGCCTCGGTGGTGCCGCCGAGGATCAGCACGTGCACGGCAGTTCCGTTCCCTTCATTCGGTTCCCTTCCCCCGAGCGAGACATGAGCAGCGACGCATGAGCAGCAAGGTCGAGGGCGGCCGCAGCGCCCAACTCAAGCACACGGGTCTGCGGCCCGGCTGGACCACCGGCGCCTGCGCGACCGCGGCCACGACCGCCGCGTACACCGCGCTGCTCACCGGCGATTTTCCCGACCCGGTGACGATCGCGCTGCCGAAGGGGCAGACGCCGTCGTTCGCGCTGGCCGTCGAGGAACTGACGGACTCTTACGCCATGGCGGGGATCGTCAAGGACGCCGGCGACGACCCGGACGTCACGCACGGGGCGCTGGTCCGGGCGACGGTGCGGCGGCTTCCCGCCGGGGCGGGGGTCGTGTTCCGGGCGGGGCCCGGGGTGGGCACGGTCACCCGTCCCGGCCTGCCGCTGCCCGTCGGCGAACCGGCCGTCAACCCGGTGCCCCGGCAGATGATGCGCGACCACGTCGCCCGCGTCGCCGGGCGGTACGGCGGCAGCGGCGACGTCGAGATCACCGTCTCCGTCGACGACGGCGAGGAGATCGCCCGCTCCACCTGGAACCCGCGGCTCGGCATCCTCGGCGGGCTGTCCATCCTCGGTACCACCGGGATCGTGGTCCCCTACTCGTGTTCGGCGTGGATCGACTCGATCCGCCGGGGTGTGGACGTGGCGCGGGCGGCGGGGCGCACGCACGTGGCCGGGTGCACCGGCTCCACCTCGGAGAGGACCGTCGTCGCCGAGTACGGCCTGCCCGAGGACGCTCTGCTGGACATGGGCGACTTCGCGGGTGCCGTGCTGAAGTACGTCCGACGCCATCCGGTGGACCGTCTCACCGTCTGCGGAGGCTTCGCCAAACTCTCCAAGCTCGCCGCCGGCCACCTCGACCTGCATTCCGCCCGCTCCCAGGTCGACAAGGGGTTCCTCGCCCGGCTGGCCCGGCGCGGCGGCGCGGACGAGGCCCTCGGCACCGAGGTGGCGGACGCCAACACCGGCCTCGCCGCACTCCAGCTCTGCCAGGCGGCCGGGGTGCCGCTGGGCGACCTGGTCGCGACGGCGGCCCGCGACGAGGCGCTGGCCGTGCTGCGCGGGGCGCCGGTCGCGGTCGACGTGATCTGCGTCGACCGGGCGGGAACGGTGGTGGGCCGCAGTTCCGTGGCCTGAGAAAGGCGGGTCCGGCCGCCGGCCGAGCCGACGGGCCGGATCCGCTGCGACCGGGAGGGCCCGGCCCGCCTGCCGGGACGTCCGGCTCAGCAGGTGTGCCTCTCCCGCTCGGGCGAGTACAGGTGGCTGTCGCGGAACTGCTCCGCTCCCAGCGTCCGCCCGACCATGATCACAGCCGTCCGCAGCACTCCCGCGTCCTTGACCTTCCCGGCGATGTCGTCGAGCGTGCCGCGGATGATCAGCTCCTCGGGGCGGGAGGCGTACGCGACGACGGCGGCGGGGCAGTCGGCGCCGTAGTGCGGCAGCAGTTCGTCGACCACGCGGTCCGCGTACTTCGCCGCCAGGTGCAGCACGATCAGCGCGCCGCTGCGGCCGAGGGTGGCCAGGTCCTCGCCCTCCGGCATGGCGGTCGCCCGGTTGGCGACCCTGGTGAGGATGACGGTCTGCCCGACCGTCGGCACGGTCAGCTCCCGCTTCAGCGAGGCCGCCGCCGCGGCGAAGGCCGGCACGCCCGGGACGACCTCGTAGGGCACCCCTGCCGCGTCCAGCCGCCGCATCTGCTCGGCGACCGCGCTGAACACGGACGGGTCCCCGGAGTGCAGCCGGGCCACGTCCTGGCCCTCCTGGTGCGCCCGGAGCAGCTCGGCCGTGATCTCGTCCAGATTGAGCTGCGCGGTGTCCACCAGCCGTGCGTCGGGCGGGCATTCGGCCAGCAGTTCGCGCGGCACCAGGCTGCCCGCGTACAGACAGACCCCGCAGGCGGCGAGCGTACGGGCGCCGCGCACGGTGATCAGGTCGGCGGCGCCGGGTCCGGCACCGATGAAGTACACGGTCATGTGTCTGCTCCCGCTGTTCCTGCTACGGCTTCTGACGAGTCGGATGTCTTGTGTACCGCCCACTGGGTCACCGGCATCGCCTGCCGCCACCCGGTGAAGCCGCCCACGGGCACGGCGTGCGCCACCGCCAGCCGCACCAGCTCGCCTCCGTGCCGCCGTCGGGCGTCGGCCAGCAGCGCCTCGGACTCCAGCGTGACGGTGTTGGCCACCAGCCGCCCGCCCGCGGGGAGCGCTTCCCAGCACGCGTCCAGCAGTCCGGGGGCGGTGAGCCCGCCGCCGACGAAGACGGCGTCCGGCCGCGGGAGTCCGGCGAGGGCCGCGGGCGCCGCGCCGGTCACCACCCGCAGCCCCGGCACGCCGAGCCGTTCCGCGTTGCGGACGATCCGCTCGGCACGGACGGGGTCGCGTTCGACGGTGACTGCCCGGCAGGCGGGGTGCGTACGCATCCACTCGACGGCGATCGAACCGGATCCGCCGCCGACGTCCCACAGCAGTTCGCCGGGGGCGGGGGCCAGGGCGCCGAGCGTGACGGCGCGGACATGGCGCTTGGTGAGCTGCCCGTCGTGTTCGTACGCCTCGTCCGGGAGCCCTGGTACGGCGCCGAGGCGCAGGGCGCCGGGAGCGCGGCGGCACGCGACGGCGACGACGTTGAGGGGGTCGGAGCCGTCCCCCGGGTGCGGCGGTGGCCAGTCGTCGGCGGAGGTCTCCCCGGTCGTCCGTTCCCTGTCGCCGCCGAGCTGTTCCAGCACCCGCATCCGGCTCGGCCCGAAGCCGCGGTCCCGCAGCAGGGCGGCGACCTCGCCGGGGGTGGCGGCGTCCGCGCTGAGCACGAGCAGCCGCCGGCGGTCGTGCAGGGCGGCGGCCAGGCGTGCGGTGGGCCGTCCCACGAGCGTGACGACCTCGGTGTCCTCCAGGGGCCAGCCGAGGCGGGCGCAGGCGTAGGAGACGGACGAGGGGTGCGGCAGGACGTGCACGGAGCCGGCGCCGAGCACCTCGGCGAGGGTGCGCCCGATGCCGTAGAACAGGGGATCCCCGCTGGCCAGGACGGCGATCCGGCGACCGGCGTGGGCGGCGAGCAGGCCGGGGACCGCGGGCCGCAGCGGGGAGGGCCAGGGGACCCGGTCCCCGCCGCATTCCGGGGGCAGCAGGTCCAGTTGGCGGGGAGCGCCGATCACCACGTCCGCCCCGAGCAGAGCCTTCCGCGAGGTGCCGGGGATTCCCTCCCAGCCGTCGGCGCCGATACCGACGACGGTCACTGCGGCGGTCGGTGCGGGTCGGGCGGCGGTCACTGCTCGGTACCTCGGGGGTCGGGAGGACATCGGAGACGCACTCTACGGGGCGACGGCCTGCGCGGAGTCACTCGGGTGCACCTCGCCGAAGACCCTGTCGCTCCCTGTCCGCAACCACGCCACCACGCGTCACGTGCGGGACGGGCGGGCGGCATCGGTGCCGTCGCCGTCACCGCCGGGCCGGGCCCGCCCCGGGCGCCCTGCCGGGCGTGCGGCGTGCGGCGGGCGTCACACACACGAGGAGAACAAGATCACAACCGCACCCGATGTGCTCATCTGCCAACCTGCCCTAGCATCCGAGCATGACGGTCCTGCCTGACGACGGACTCTCCCTGGCGGCCGAGTTCCCTGACGCGACGCACGAACAATGGCGGCACCTGGTGACCGGCGTGCTGCGCCGGTCGGGCAGGGACGTGCCGGACGCCGAGGCGGAGCATGCCCTGTCCACCGCGCTGGAGGACGGGCTGCGCGCCCGTCCCTTGTACACCGCGCGCGATCTCGCGCCCGATCCCGGTCTTCCGGGCTTTCCCCCCTTCGTGCGCGGTGGCCGCGCCGAGGGGAACACGGCGGGCGGCTGGGACGTGCGCCAGCGGCACACAGTGGCCGGCCGAGGTGCGGTGCCGGCCGATCTGGAGAACGGTGTCACCTCTCTGTGGCTGGTCGTCGGCGAGTCCGCCGGCATCCCGGTCGCCGCACTCGGCAGCGCCCTCGAGGGCGTGCACCTCGACCTGGCACCCGTCGTCCTGGACGCGGGCGCCGAGACCGGGCCGGCCGCGGCGGAGCTGCTGCGGCTCTACGCGGAGCAGGGTGTCGCCGGCGAGGCGGCGCGCGGCAACCTGGGCGCCGACCCGCTGGGCCACGAGGCCCGCACCGGCCGGCCGTACGACACCGCGCCCGTGGCCGAGCTGGCCCGGTCGTGCGCGGCGCGCCACCCGGGGCTGCGGGCGCTGACCGTGGACGCGCTGCCCTACCACGAGGCCGGGGGCTCGGCGGCGCAGGAGCTGGGCTGTTCCCTGGCGACCGGCGTCGCCTACCTGCGCGACCTGACCGCCGCCGGGCTGGACACGGTGCAGGCCCTGGGGCAGCTGGAGTTCCGGTACGCGGCGACCGCGGACCAGTTCCTGACCGTCGCCAAGCTGCGCGCCGCGCGCCGGCTGTGGGCCCGGGTGGCCGACGTCTGCGGGGCGCCCCGGGCCGGTGCGCAGCTTCAGCACGCGGTGACGTCGCCGGTGATGATGACGCGCCGCGACCCGTGGGTGAACATGCTGCGCACCACGGTCGCCACCCTGGCCGCCGGGGTCGGCGGCGCCGACGCGGTGACCGTGCTGCCGTTCGACGACGCGCTGGGCCTTCCGGACGCCTTCGCCCGCCGTATCGCCCGCAACACCTCCACCGTCCTCATCGAGGAGTCGCATCTGACCCGGGTGATCGACCCCGCGGGCGGGTCCTGGTACGTGGAGCGACTGACCGACGAACTCGCCCACGCCGCCTGGGAGTTCTTCCAGGAGATCGAGCGGGCGGGCGGGCAGGCGGCCGGTCTGCGCTCCGGCATGGTCGGCGAGCGGCTGGCACGGACCTGGTCCGTGCGCAGCGCGAAGCTGGCAAAGCGGCGGGAGCCGGTCACCGGGGTCAGCGAGTTCCCTCACCTGGCCGAGAAGCCGGTGGTACGCGAGCGGGCGCCCGAGCCGCCGTCCGGAGGGCTCCCCCGGGTGCGGCGGGACGATGCGTTCGAGGCGCTGCGCGCCCGTTCCGACGCCCATCTGGCCGCGACCGGTGCCCGTCCCCGTGTCCACCTGGCCGCGCTCGGCCCGGCGTCGGCACACACCGGCCGGCTCGCCTTCGCCGCCAACCTCTTCCAGGCCGGTGGCATCGAGCCCGTCACCGACGGCACGTTCGAGGAGAGCGGGGCGCGAGAGGTGTGCCTGTGCTCCAGTGACGCCGTGTACGAGGAGCAGGCCGGGGCCGCCGCCTCGGCCCTGCGCGAGGCGGGCGCCGGGCACGTGTTCCTCGCGGGCCGTCCGGGGCCGTACCCGGGTGTGGACACCTATGTCTTCGCCGGCTGCGACGTCGTCGCCGTGCTCTCCGCCGCGCTCGACCGTATGGGAGTGTCCTGATGTCCATCCCCGACTTCTCGGCGATCGAGCTGGGAGCGCCGGCCGCCGCCGTGGGCCCGGACGAGTGGCGTACGGCGTTCGAGAAGGCCGCCGGCGGGGACGACCTGTTGTGGGAGACCCCCGAGGGCATCACGGTCGGGCCGCTGTACACGGGGCGGGATCTGGAGGGCGTGGACTTCCTGGGCACCTTCCCGGGCATCGCCCCGTACCTGCGCGGTCCGTACCCCACGATGTACGTCAATCAGCCGTGGACGATCCGTCAGTACGCGGGGTTCTCCACGGCCGAGGAGTCGAACGCCTTCTACCGCCGCAACCTGGCGGCCGGCCAGAAGGGCCTGTCGGTCGCCTTCGACCTGCCCACCCACCGCGGCTACGACAGCGACCATCCGCGCGTCACCGGTGACGTCGGGATGGCGGGCGTGGCGATCGACTCGATCTACGACATGCGGCAGCTCTTCGACGGCATCCCGCTGGACCGCATGACGGTGTCGATGACGATGAACGGCGCCGTGCTGCCCGTGCTCGCGCTGTACATCGTCGCGGCGGAGGAACAGGGTGTGCCGCCGGAGAAACTGGCGGGGACCGTCCAGAACGACATCCTCAAGGAGTTCATGGTCCGCAACACCTACATCTATCCGCCGAAGCCGTCGATGCGGATCATCTCCGACATCTTCGCGTTCACCTCGCAGCGGATGCCGCGCTACAACTCCATCTCCATCTCGGGTTACCACATCCAGGAGGCCGGTGCGACGGCGGACCTGGAGCTGGCGTACACCCTCGCCGACGGGGTGGAGTACATCCGGGCCGGACGGGAGGCGGGCCTGGACGTGGACGCCTTCGCGCCCCGGCTGTCGTTCTTCTGGGCGATCGGCATGAACTTCTTCATGGAGATCGCCAAGTTGCGTGCGGCGCGCCTGCTGTGGGCCAAGCTGGTCGGGCAGTTCGACCCGAAGAACGCCAAGTCGCTCTCGCTGCGCACCCATGCGCAGACGTCCGGCTGGTCGCTGACGGCTCAGGACGTGTTCAACAACGTCACGCGCACGTGCGTGGAGGCGATGGCGGCCACTCAGGGCCACACCCAGTCGCTGCACACCAACGCCCTCGACGAGGCGCTGGCACTGCCCACCGACTTCTCGGCGCGCATCGCCCGCAACACCCAGCTGCTGATCCAGCAGGAGTCCGGCACGACGCGGGTGATCGACCCGTGGGGCGGCAGCGCGTACGTGGAGAAGCTGACGTACGACCTCGCCCGCCGGGCCTGGCAGCACATCCAGGAGGTGGAGCGGGCGGGCGGCATGGCGCAGGCGATCGACGCGGGCATCCCCAAGCTGCGCGTGGAGGAGGCCGCGGCCCGCACCCAGGCGCGGATCGACTCCGGGCGCCAGCCGGTGATCGGCGTCAACAAGTACCGGGTGGAGACCGACGAGCAGATCGACGTGCTCAAGGTCGACAACTCCTCCGTGCGCACGCAGCAGATCGCCAAGCTGCGGCGGCTGCGCGAGGAGCGGGACGAGACCGCCTGCCGGGACGCTCTCGACGCCCTCACCCGGGCCGCCGGCGGCGAGGGCAATCTGCTGGAACTGGCGGTGCGGGCGGCTCGCGCGAAGGCCACCGTCGGGGAGATCTCGGACGCCCTGGAGAAGGTGTACGGACGGCACGCGGGCCAGATCCGTACGATCTCCGGTGTGTACCGCAACGAAGCAGGCGAGTCGCCGCACGTGGACCGCACCCGGGAGGTGGTCGACGCCTTCGCCGAGGCCGAGGGCCGCCGGCCGCGCATCCTGGTCGCCAAGATGGGCCAGGACGGCCACGACCGCGGCCAGAAGGTGATCGCCACCGCGTTCGCCGACCTCGGCTTCGACGTGGACGTCGGCCCGCTGTTCCAGACCCCGGCCGAGGTGGCCCGGCAGGCCGTCGAGGCGGACGTGCACATCGTCGGGGTGTCCTCGCTGGCCGCCGGTCACCTCACCCTCGTCCCGGCGCTGCGCGAGGCGCTGGCCGAGGAGGGGCGCGAGGACATCATGGTCGTCGTCGGTGGGGTGATCCCCCCGCAGGACGTGCCGACGCTGCTGGAGATGGGCGCGGCGGCGGTGTTCCCGCCCGGCACGGTGATCCCCGACGCCGCCCGCGACCTGGTGGCACGGCTGGCGGCCGGCCTCGGACACGGCGACCTGTGAGCCGGTGACGTCATGGACATCGACCTCGACACGTACGTCAAGGGCGTGCTGGACGGGAGGCGGGCGGTCGTCGCCCGCGCGATCACCCTCGTCGAGTCCACCCGCCCGCAGCACCGGGAACTGGCACAGCGGTTGCTGACCGAGTTGCTGCCGCGCAGCGGGCGGGCGCGGCGGATCGGCATCAGCGGGGTGCCGGGCGTGGGCAAGTCGACGTTCATCGACGCCTTCGGCACGATGCTGACCGGGCTGGGGCACCGGGTGGCCGTGCTCGCCGTGGACCCGTCGTCCAGCCGGACCGGCGGCTCCATCCTGGGCGACAAGACACGTATGGAGCGTCTGGCCGTCGATCCGGCGGCGTTCGTCCGTCCCTCCCCCACGGCCGGCACGCTCGGCGGGGTCGCGAAGGCGACCCGCGAGTCGATCGTGGTGATGGAGGCCGCCGGCTACGACGTGGTGCTGGTGGAGACGGTCGGCGTCGGCCAGTCCGAGACGGCCGTCGCGGGCATGGTCGACTCCTTCCTGCTGCTCACCCTCGCCCGCACCGGCGACCAGTTGCAGGGCATCAAGAAGGGCGTGCTGGAGCTGGCCGACGTGATCGCCGTCAACAAGGCCGACGGCCCGCACGAGCGCGACGCCCTCACCGCGGCCCGTGAACTGGCGGGCGCGCTGCGGCTGATGCACGGCCGGGACGCCTTCTGGAGTCCGCCGGTGCTCAGTTGCAGCGCACGCGAATCGACGGGCCTCGACACCGTCTGGGAGCGTCTGGAGCAGCACCGGACACTGCTGGACTCCACCGGACGCCTCGCCGACAAGCGCCGCGCCCAGCAGGTCGACTGGACCTGGACCATGGTCCGCGACGAACTCCTGGGCCGCCTGTACGCCGACCCGGCCGTCCGGTCCCTCACCCCTCGTCTGGAACAGCAGGTGAGGGACGGCGAGTTGACGGCCACCCTGGCTGCCGGCCGAATCCTGGACGCCTTCGCGGGCAGCGGTGGCGCTCCCTCTCCGTCCGGCTCCCCCGGCGACTGACCACGCCGCGGGCCGGGCCCCGGAAGGTGACCGGTACGGCCCGGACCGCCGGACGCGGAGAGGTTCACGGCTGCCCTGGGCGCTGAACCGCCGAGCGCGGGACCACCCGGCCTCGGTGCCCCTCGCGACCGGCGAAACCCGCCCCCCATACCGTTAGCATGTTCGAACTCGCGACGATCTCCCCGATCGTCCGTTCTCCACCGGTACACCATGCCAAACGGCTTATAGAGCGACCTATTTGTCCAATATCTAGTAAATGGGCCAAACAATTGAAAACTACTCCACCACGAATACCGTCACGGACGGACCACAGATCCGTCTTCGCCGCGCGGCTTCGGCCACGAGCGATGCTGTGGGCCACGGCGGGTGTGGCGGCTCTCGGCTTCCTCGTCGCGCTGGAGCTCTCCGCGCGCCACTACGGCCTACCGGGGCCGATCACCCATCAGGCACGAGAGGTGATCTTCGCCCCCCATTCGGGTCCGCTGCTGTACGCCGGTCTGGCGTTGACGATGGTGGTGCTCACCTGGCGGCAACGGCTCATCGCGGTCGGTGCCGCGATCGGCATCGACGTCCTCTTCTTGCTGGTGCGGTGGGCGATCGACGCCGAAATGAACTTCGGCAACGGCGCGTTGTGGGTGGTTCTGGGCTGTGCGGTCATCGCCGTCACGCGCCGTGCCGGCCGGGAACGCGCGTTGCTGCTGAAGGGCGCCGGGCTGGGCCTGCTGCTGGTGGCCGGCCACAAGACGGGCGACACCTGGCTGCTCATCACGTCGAAGACCCGCCCCGAAGTGCTCGACCAGTACGTGGTCACCGCCGATCGCGCGCTGGGCGACCCGTCGTGGCTGGTCGGCCAGGTCGTCAACGCCACCGCACCGGTCAGTGTCCATGTTCTCCACCTGGTCTACGGTCAGCTCCCGCTGGCAGCGGCACTCGTCGGGCTGTACCAGCTGCGTCACGTGGTGGTCGAGCGCCGCTTCCCGGCCCACCATCTGGTACGCACCTTCCTGGTCATCGGCCTGCTCGGGCCGGCCGTCTACATGCTCTTCCCGGTCGTCGGTCCGGTGTACGCCTACGGCGCGGACGGCGGGCAGTGGGCGGCGGCCGACCTGTGGCCGGACATACTGCCGTCGATCAGCGCCCCGCACCCGATGCCGTTCGACGAGATCACCCCGCGCAACTGCATGCCCAGCCTGCACACGGCATGGGCCGTCACGCTCTTCATCCATTCCCGCAAGGGCTCGCGGGCGATGCGGTACGCGGGCACGTTCTGGCTGGTCGGCACCCTCGGCGCGACGCTGGGCTTCGGCTACCACTACGGCGTGGACATCATCGCCGGCGTGGTGTTCGCGCTCACGATCGAGGCGGCGATGCGCTCTCTCGCACAGGGCTGGGACCGGTCGGGCGTCGGGCTGGTCGTCCACGGTACGACGGTGTTCACCCTGCTCCTGCTGTCGTACCGCTATCTGCCGGTGGAGATGGCCGGGCGTCCGTGGGTGTTCGGACCACTCCTCGTCCTGGCGACGGCCTCCGTGGTCCACGGCTACGTGCGGACCACCAGGCTGTGGGATGCGAAGGCCACGCCGGCGCGGCAACCGGAGCCGCGCCCCGCAGAACCGCAACCCGAACCGGCCTGAGCCCTGGCGCATCAGGTCGTGGGCCGAGCGCTTCACGGGCGGGGCCGGCACGCTGAACGTGTGCCGGCCCCGCCCTTCCAGCGGTGCTGTGCTGCCGGAGCGCCGTCGCCCCATCTGTTCTCCGCCCTGCCTGTTCCCTCCTGGTGCGGCTGTCCCGCCTCAACCGTCGGGGGCCGCGCCGACCGCCCGCCGCGCTCGCCGGCGGTCCGGCCCCGGCGGCGGTGCGCAGGCGGCGCGGGCGTCCGGTGGGACGCAGGTCGGGCAGGGCGTGGGCGTAGGGGGGCGCAGGACACCGTGCTGGTGGCGGGCGTGGTGTGGACCTCCTCCAGGGCCGGTGAGGCGAAGGTACGCCGGGGTTCGTCGGCGGCAGCGCGCGGGCCGAAGCGGACGGACCGGCGGGTGAGCTCCTGCCCCAGGGGCGGCGGGACGTCTTCCGGCGGGCCGCTCGGGTCGGGGACGGGGAAGGCCGCCGGCCCGCGTTCGCGATCACCCATGCGGTAGGACAGCAGGGTCGAGTACGGTCCGGTCAGGGCCGCGGGCCGCAGAAGAGGCGGACGGCGGTCGAGCCGGCCGGAGCCACGGGACGCGAACAGCGGGCCGAACGCCTTGCCCGGGCCGTCGGCGTCCCTGACCCGTACGGCCGGGCCCAGGCCGTACGGCAGCCGTCGGGGCAGGACCAGCGTGTGGGACCAGCGCACGGGCACCCGTACGGGCCGGGCCGGCCACGGCACGTTCCACCCCACGCCACTGCGACCGGGCACGTCCAGCGCGTCCGGGCACGCCACTCCGTGCGGGTACGGGGCCGGTGCCGCACGCCACCGCGCCGGCCGGTCGACGGCTCGGCGAGCGGTCCCGTCGGGAGCCATGAGCGGCATCTCGGTGTTCGGGACGGACGACGGCGCGCGCACAGCCGTCGGTCTTGTGCTTGAACAGGTCGCACGCCGCCGGGGCCCGGTCGAGCGAGAGAGCGCGGATCACCAGGTGGGACGTCTCGGTCCCGCCCGCGGCCCTCCACTCCAGCGGCATCGGGACGCGGCGCTGCCCGTGCATCCGCGCCCCGCACGGTGAGCCCGTTGTCGATCACGGTGCCGAGCGGGAACTCGTCGACGGCGCACGCGCAGACGCCCGGGACGCACACGGGGCCGGCCGTGCGGTAGGCATGGACGGCCTGACGCACGGCGGTGGGCCGGTCCGTCTGCGGCCGGAGCCGTTGCTCGGCCTGGTCGTACAAGTGCATCGGGCCGTGGCTGCGGGCTTCCGCGCCGACGGCGTCGGCGCACACGTCGGGACCGCGTCCGCCGGCGCGTTCGCGCGGATCGGCGGCGACGTCCGTGGTGGTGCAGTCGACGGTGCCCACGCCGACGTACTGCTCGGTCATGGCCGGCCGTTCGGGAACGCGGTCGGTGGAGACGCCCCGCTCGGCGCCGGGCAGGATCGGCGCCCCGGCCGCCCTCCGCCCCACCACCCCCACCAACCGCCGGCCGGCCCGGCAACGCCCCCGCGCCATCGGCGAGGCCGGAGGTCCGGGTTCACGGCTCAATCCTCGGGATTGACTGTTGACACCCCATTGCCGCCCCGATCATGATGATACTCCGTAGTATGAAACAGGAGCGAGATGAACTTCGAAGGTCGGGTAGCGGTGGTGACCGGTGCCGGTGGCGGGCTGGGGCGGGCTCATGCCATGGCCCTTGCCGAGCGCGGCGTCAAGGTGGTCGTCAATGACATGGGGTCGCCGAGTGGAGAGTCCACCGGCCGGAGCGCGGCGGCACAGGTTGCCGCGGAGATCCGGGCCGCCGGTGGTGAGGCGTTCGCCCACCTCTGTGACGTCACGGACGCGGAGGCCGTCGAGAAGATGATCGGCGAGACCCTCGCGCGGTGGGGCCGTGTCGACATCCTCATCAACAATGCCGGGGTCCTGCGCGACAAGTCCTTCGCGAAGATCCGGTTGGACCACGTCCGCCAGGTCGTCGACGTGCACCTGATGGGCTCGGTCCACTGCACCAAGGCGGTGTGGCCGCACATGGTGGAACAGGGCTACGGCAGAGTGCTGATGACCACGTCGGCATCCGGCATCTACGGCAACTTCGGCCAGTCCAACTACGGTGCGGCGAAGTCCGGCCTGGTCGGTCTGATGAACGTCCTCGCGATCGAGGGCGAGCGAAAGGGCATTCGTGTCAACGCGCTCGCCCCGACCGCGGCCACGCAGATGACCGAGGGCTTGATCGACGAGCGGATCCTCGGCCTGCTCACCCCCGAATCGATTGCTCCGGGAGCCCTGTTCCTCGTCAGTGAACAGGCCCCCACCAAGACCATTCTCGCCGCCGGTGCCGGCGTCTTCGCCGTTGCGCAGATGAAGGAGTCCGCGGGGGTGTACCTCGCCGAGGGCGACCGCTCGCCCGAAACCATCGCCGAGCGGTGGGCCGAGATCAGCGACATGAGCGCCCCCGTGGTCACCGCCTCCGCGTTCGACCAGACGAAGCGGTATGCCGCCATGGCGGGCACCGAGACGGGGGCCGTGCCGTGAGAGAGGCCGTCATCGTGTCCACGGCCCGGACGCCGATCGGCAAGGCGTTCCGTGGCTCGTTCAACGACACGTCGGGGCAGCAGCTGGCCGCCCACGCGATCACCGGCGCACTGCGGCGAGCGGGACTCGACGGACCGGAGATCGAGGACGTCGTGTTCGGCTGCGCGATGCAGGAGGGCTCGACGGGGATGAACGTCGCCCGCCAGGGGGCGCTGCGAGCGGGTCTGCCGGTGTCGGTTCCCGGAATGCCCCTCGACCGGCAGTGCGCGTCGGGTCTGATGGCGATCGCGACCGCGGCGAAACAGGTCGTCACCGACGGGATGAACATCGTGATCGGTGGCGGAGTCGAATCCATCTCCCTCGTCCAGAACGAGCACAGGAACACCCACCGGGCCCTCGACCCGTGGCTGTCGCGGGAGAAACCCTCGCTCTACATGAGCATGCTGGAGACGGCGGAGATCGTGGCGGAGCGTTACGGCATCAGCCGCGACGAGCAGGACGAGTTCGCCCTGCTGTCCCAGCGGCGGACGGCCGCCGCGCAACGAGCGGGACTCTTCGACGAAGAGATCGTCGCCCTGTCCGGCCGGCGGACGACCCCCGGGGGCCCGGACGTCCCGGCGGCCGTCCAGGAGTTCACTCTGCGCGAGGACGAGGGAAGCCGTGCCTCGACCACACGTGACGCGCTGTCCCGTCTCCGGCCGGTACTTCCCGACGGGAAGGTGTCCGCGACCTCCACGGTCACCGCCGGCAACGCGTCCCAGCTCTCCGACGGCGCCTCCGCCGCCGTCGTGATGGAGGCCCGCGAAGCGGGGAGACGCGGACTCACCCCGCTCGGCGCCTACCGGGGGATCGCCGTCGCCGGCTGCGAGCCGGACGAAATGGGGATCGGCCCCGTGCACGCGGTCCCCAGGCTGCTCGCCGAACACCGCCTCTCCGTGGACGACATCGACCTGTGGGAACTCAACGAGGCCTTCGCGTCGCAGGCCGTCCACTGCCGTGACCGCCTGGGCATCGATCCGGCCAAGCTCAACGTCAACGGCGGCGCCATCGCGGTCGGCCACCCCTACGGCATGACGGGGGCCCGCCTCGTCGGCCACGCCCTGCTCGAGGGACGCCGGCGCGGTGCCCGGTTCGCCGTCATCACCATGTGCGTCGGCGGAGGCATGGGCGCCGCCGGCCTCTTCGAGATCTTCTGACGACCACCGTCTGCCGACGCGGTCGGCGCGGACTCCCTCCTCCGAGCGGACTGCCTCTCCGAGCGGAGTCCCTCCTTCGAACAGCGGGGATCCGGAACAGTCCGGCCGCTGCCGTACCGGGGCGACACGTCACCACCACCCCGGATGCGTTCCCCGCACGACACCCGTACCTCAACCCGTTGGAAGGGCTTCGATGACTGTCGATTCGGTTTCTTCGGCGGCGGACACGCTGCACGCGCGCGCCACGCGCAAGGCCATGGTCAGACTCCTGCCGATCATGCTGGCCGCCTACTTCATGGCCTACATCGACCGCACCAACGTCGCGCTCGCCAAGACCCATCTGCAGGCCGACGTCGGCATCAGCGTCACGGCCTTCGGGCTGGGCGCCGGCATCTTCTTCGTCAGCTACGCCTTCCTGGAGGTGCCCGGCAGTCTGATCATGCACAGAGTCGGCCCAAGACGGTGGATCGCACGGATCGCCGTCACCTGGGGCGCGCTCTCGGCGGCCATGATGTTCGTCCAGGGCGAGTGGTCGTTCTACGTGCTGCGCTTCCTCCTCGGCATGGCCGAAGCCGGCCTCTACCCGACCCTCATGTACATGGTCACCGTGTGGTTCTCCCAGAAGCACCGCGCCACCGTGGTCGGATTCATCTACCTGGCCCCGACCGTCGCCCTGGTCGTGGGCAACCCGATGGGCGGCGCGCTGATGGAGTTCGACACCGCTCTGGGGCTGCACGGATGGCAGTGGATGTTCCTGATCGAGGGCATCGTGACCATGCTCGTCGGCGTCCTCGTCTGGTTCAGCCTGCCGGAGACGCCCCGCGACGCCTCATGGCTGACGTCCGAGGAAGCGGAGATACTCTCCGCCCGGGCCGCCGGTGACGGCACCGAAACCGGAAACCGCGTCAAGGGCAACCTGAAGCATGCCTTCGCCCGCCCCTTCATCGTCATCGTCGCGCTGATCTACCTGTTCAACCAGGTCACGAACGTCGGCATCGTCTTCAACATGCCGTCGATCGTCGAGGGGCTGAACATTCACGGCTCGTTCCTCATCGGCCTGGTGTCGGGAAGCGCCGGTATCGGGGCCACCCTCGGAGTCCTCCTCGTGCCCCTCGTGCACCGCCGTTTCGGCAACGAGGTGGCGCTCATCGGGATCCTCGCGGCGTCGACGGCGGTGACGGCGGCGATCTTCGTTCTCTCGTCGTCCCCGACCCTGCAGATCCTGCTGATCGTGGTGTCCATGGTCTTCGTGTTCGGCACGCTGCCGCTGTTCTGGTCCGTGGCCATGGCGCGGATGTCCGGGCTGGTCGCCGCTGCCGGCCTCGCGTTCATCAACACGATCGGACTCCTCGGCGGATTCCTCGGCCCGTACGCCTTCGGCCTGGCCGAGGAGGCGACCGGGAACCCCAGCGCGGGGCTCTACGTCGTCATCGCCGCCTCGGTCGTCGGCGTCCTGCTCACGCCTCTGCTCGCACGGGCCGTCCGGAGCGAGGACGCAGCCGCGGCCCCGGCCCCCGTCTCGCGTTAGCCGCGTCCCCTCCCGGAACGAGACACGAAGGAAACGCACATGCACGGCCTCATGCAGGACCGCCCCTTGTCACTGCCGATGCTCATGGACGGCATGGAGCACCGGTTCAGCCGCAAACACGTCACCACGACCCAGCTGAGCGGCACGGTGTCCGCTTCCTACGGCGACGTCGCCGAGCGCGTCCGACGCCTCGCCGGAGTGCTGGATCACCTGGGCGTCCCCGCCGGCGCCCGGGTGGGGAGTTTCGGATGGAACTCGCAGCGCCACCTGGAGCTGTACCTGGCCGTGCCCTGCTCGGGGCGGGTCCTGCACACGGTCAACCACCGTCTCTTCGCGGACGACCTCGCCTACATCGTCGACGACGCCGCGGACGACGTCCTCTTCGTCGACCGGTCGCTCCTCGACGTGGTGCACCCCCTGCTCGAGAAGTGCCCGAGTGTGCGACATCTCGTCGTGATGGACGACGGCTCACCGACGGAGCTGCCGATCGACCCCCGGGTACACGACTACGAGACCCTCCTGAGCGTCGCACGGCCGGTCTCGGCGTTCGAGAGCATCGACGAACGCACCGCCGCCGCCCTGTGCTACACGTCGGGGACGACGGGCCGCCCCAAGGGAGTCCTCTACGACCATCGCTCGATCGTGCTGCACGCGATGACGCTGCTGATGGCGGACACCTTCGCCATCGGCGAGGACGACACGGTGATGCCGATCGTGCCCATGTTCCACGTCAACGCCTGGGGCCTCCCCTACGCCGCGCTGATGGCCGGAGCGAACCTGGTCATGCCCGGCCCGGTCATGTCACCGGAGCGTCTGGTGCGGGCGATGGAGACGTGCCGGGTCACGTTCGCCGCCGCGGTGACCACGGTCTGGCGCGGGATGCTGCCCCACCTCGGCGACGCCGACCTGAGCGCACTGCGGCGCGCCGTCAGCGGCGGGGGCGCGCTGCCCGTCCCGCTCTCCCGCGCCTTCCACGAGAAGGCCGGCATCCCGCTGGCGAGTTCGTGGGGGATGACCGAGACCAGCCCGCTGGTCTGCAGCGCGAGAGTGCCCAGCGAAACAGCGCAGTCCCTGACCGAGAACGACCGCATCACGGCGCTGGCCGCCCCCGGTCCCCCCACGGTGCTGTGCTCGCTGCGTCTGGTCGCCGAGGACGGTTCCCCCGCGCCCCGCGACGGACGGCACCGAGGTGAACTGCAGGTCGCCGGCCCGACCGTCGCGGCCGCCTATTTCGGCGGTTCCCCCCAGGCCTCGGCGTTCACCGAGGACGGCTGGTTGCGGACCGGTGACGTGGCCACCATCGACCCCTTCGGTGTCGTGCGCATCGTCGACCGGACCAAGGACCTCATCAAGTCGGGAGGAGAGTGGATCTCGTCGGTCGAACTCGAGAACGAGATCATGGCGATGACCGATGTCCTGGAAGCCGCGGTCGTCGCGGTGCCCGACGACAAGTGGGGAGAGAGGCCGCTCGCCTGCGTGGTGCCGGTACCGGATTCGGGCCTCACCGCCGAGAGCGTCCGCCGGCATCTGTCCGGACGGGTGGCCAAGTGGTGGATCCCCGAGAGAGTGGTCTTGTTGGACGATCTTCCCAAGACGGCGTCCGGGAAGTTCGCGAAAGCCGCGCTGCGCCGGTCGATGGCCCCTACGAGCGGCTGACGGACAGCCCCGCACCACTGAACGGCCCGTCACGGACTCCGCCACGGCAGAGTCTCAGCGAACCGGATCGAGGAGCAGTCCTCCGACCACGATGTCCACGACCTCGTCGGCAAGGCGCCTCAGGTCGTCCGCCGACTGCCCCTCGATCCGGCGAAACCACATGTCGACGGCATTGAGACTGCACAGCAGCGTCCGGGCGGCCAGATTCGCGCGCACGGGACGAATGGTGCCGTCGGCGATTCCCTCCTTGACGACCTGAAGGAAAAGGTCTTCGTATGCGGCCCGCAGGACGTTCAGCTCGTCCAACGCCTTCCGCTGACGAGGCTTCAGCGCTGTCGACGACTGCTCACGCACTCCGAGATGAACCACATGGTGATACGTGAGGTTCGTCATCAGATTCATCACGTGCTGGGTCGACATGGCGATGAGTCTCTCCCGCCCGCTCTTGGGAGCCCGGGCCAGCGGCTCCACCTGTTCGCGGACGGTTCGCATGCCGTGCTCGTACGCGGCGAGGAAAATGTCGAACTTGGAGCGGAAGTGGTAGTAGATCAGCCCTTTGGTGGCACCGATGCTGTCGGCGATGTCATCGATGGCGACGCCGAACCCCTGCTCCATGAAGGCCTCGGCCGCGGCATCCAGAATTCGACGCTTGGCATTGTCGGCCTCGACGCCGTCCGTGACTGCCATCCAGATCCTTCTCCCGTTCGGTATTCGTCCGGCGCACTGCTCACCGACGCACTCTTCGAGGGTCCGGAGCACCTGATGATGATACTCCCTAGTATTTCAGGCGAGAAACACGTAGTGAGCCCACGGCCACCGGCGACGGCGCCCTGCCGACAGGGCTGCTGGAACTGCGCAGGCTCTGCGACAGCAACAGCGGGCAGCCGCCGGTCGCCGGCATCGCCGAGCACGTCGCCACCTACGTCTGGGAGTACGAGCACGACATCGACCGCACGCTCGTCTCGGCCCGCCGGACCATCGCCGAACCGGCTCCGGTCGACAATCCGTCCGTGCAGCTCATGGGGCATTCCCGGCTGAGCGAGCTGTGCTTGCGGATGGGGCGGGGCGAGGAAGCGTACGGGCATCTCATGGCGGTGCTCGATGTGCTGCCGCGGCTCGGCGACGGGCACGACCACCTCTTCATCCGCCGGCTTCTCATCCTCGCCTGCCTGCAGCGCGGCGCACGCGCACGCAGGCCGGATCGAGCTGGTCGCGGAGCCGGTCGACCGGCTGCGGCAGGGGCTGCGGACCCTGCTCTCCGGTCCGGCCGGCTCGCTCATGGAACTCCCCGTGCTCGGGACGGTGCTGCACGCCCTCGGCATGGCGGGGCTCGCGTCCGGCGACGCCGGTGCCGGTGCCGGTGCCGGTGCCGTACGGATGATCGCGCTGGCCGAACGGCTGTGGGTACTGCGCGACTTCCGGCCGACGATGTCGGCGGACCGTGCCCGGGGGGTGGCCCAGGATGCCGACCTGGTCGGCTTCAACTTCGAAAATGAGTCACCGATCGAAGAGTCACTCTCCAGCCGTCCCCACCGTTCCTGTCCGCGCAGGCGGTCGGCATCTGCTGCAATGGATACGGGCGAACGCCGGTGGCTGTTCACTGGACGGTGTGCGGGCTGCGCTGTTCGGACCAGTTTTCGGAGGCGCTCATGAGGCGGTCCTCTTCACCGCCGTATTCATCGTTCCGGTGATCTGTTCCAAGGAGCGGCATTCAGCACCCGTGCGCCGAAGCCCGCAGCAACGGTTCGGCCTGTACCTGTTCGGCCGGACCGCGCATCCGTAGGATCGGGCAAGACGCCGGGCGACATGCTGACGGCCTCTGATTTTGATCGTCCAGGCCAGCCATCATGCGCGTCCGTGTGCCGTCGTTGCCGTCAGGAATGCCGTCAAATCTGGACTATGACGCCACCACCGACTGTCTGCGCCCGTCCCGGTCCCGGCAACCCGGCCCTGCCGCCTCGCCCCCACCAGTCTCGGACAGCGAACCGAACGGAGCCCTCCTGCGAGTTACGGCTTCCTCTGCTGATTCAAGCCAGGACGGCACGATGTGCGGTCCCAGAGGGACCGCACATCGCGTTGCCGTAGGTGGGTTATCGGCCGTGGCCGTTGTGGTTGCCGTTACCGCCATGGCCGTTGCCGTGGTGGTCGCCGTTACCGCCACGGCCGTTGCCGTGGTGGTCGCCGTTACCGCCATAGCCGTTGCCGTGGTGGTCGCCGTTACCGCCATAGCCGTTGCCGTGGTGGTCGCCGTTACCGCCATAGCCGTTGCCGTGGTGGTCGCCGTTACCGCCACGGCCGTAGTTGTCGTAGCCGTTGTGGTAGCCGTTACCGCCACGGCCGTAGTCGTCGTAGCCGTTGTGGTAGCCGTTACCGCCACGACCGTAGTAGTCACAGTCGTCGTTCCACCAGGAGTGGTGGTTATTGCAGTACTGGCTGGGACTGTAGTTCTGAGAGGAGGCCGAAGCGGTGCCTGCTGTACCGACTGCGACACCGCCGGCCATCAGCAGCCCTGCGGCCGACGCCATGGCGAGGCGCCTCGCGCGTTGTGTTCGCATGGGAAATACCTTTCGCTCCATCGTCTCCCGCGCACCGAAAGGGAGTGCGGGAATGGATGGCCGCAGCCGCAAACAAAAGTTGCGACAGGGTCTTTGAATGTCACTGCATGCCGATCCGGTGCACGGGCTCGACCGCCGACGCCTCCAGGCCGCCCTCGGTACACGCGGGCGATCACTGCGGTCATGGTCCGCTCGGTTCGGGAACCGGTCGGCCGGGCGTGCCGTGCTTGCGGCATTCACTCACCGAGCCTAGTCACGTATCGGCACATCGGCATCTCGGGAGACCCATCGCGTTGAACCGTCACCGCGGGATCCGGACCACACCCTCCTGGATCACCGAGACGACGAGCCGGCCGTCTCCCCTGTGATCCGGTCCTGGCCCGGCGGCAGGCGCCCCGTTCGAGCCCGGCGGCTGTGTCCGGTGGCGCCGTCACCGGGCGACTCCGTGCCGGGAAGTCGCCCGTCCGGAATTCATGGCGATCGACATGTTCCTCTTCCTCATCAGCGCCGCCGTCCACCGGCATACGAAGAAGGGTCACACCCAGCAGGCCGCCGCCGCCCAGCTCCTTGCCTGCTCCGAGGGACGTGGAGACAGGCCATACCCCAAAGTGGGTTGCTGCCGGATTCACCCGCACTGGGCAGAGCATGGCTCCGACGGTTCGGCCAGGGCCTGTCCGGCGGAACATGCCTGGGACCCGGTGGTCCGGCACGCCCCTCCGCAGCGTTGTCGTCAGGGGAGGAAGGAGAATAAGCGGCATGGCCATGGTGAAAGGCATCGATGTCCGCGGCATGCAGCACTGTGAGACGACGGCGCTGGGCGTGCTGTTGCGGCATGCGGGACTCGACTTGTCCGAGCCCATGCTGTTCGGGCTCGGCTCCGGGCTGTCCTTCATCTACTGGGACAGCAAAGCCATGGGTTTTCCCTTCCTGGGAGGTCGGGTCAAGCCGTTCGAGCTCACCAGGAACCTGGCCGCCGCCCTCGGGCTCGAGTTGCTGATCGGGGAGACCGCCTCCCCGCGCAAGGCATGGCAGAACGTGGCGGCACCCATCGACGCCGGTCGGCCGGTCGGCCTGCAACTCGACAGCTACCACCTGGACTACTTCAGCACCAAGGTGCACTTCGGCGGGCACGTCGTGGCCATGTACGGCTACGACGAACAGGACGCCTACCTGGTGGACACCGCCCCGCAGGGCGGAGCCGTCTCCACCAGCCTCGCCGGCCTGGCCAGAGCCAGGGCCGAGCGCGGCCCCATGACCGCCAAGCACCGCTCCTTCACCATCACGGCGCCCAGCAGCGCGACACCCTCGCAGGACCGGATCATCCTCGCGATCAAGACCTGCGCCGACGCCTTCCTGAACCCGCCCATCGCGAACCTGGGCCACCGGGGCATCGAGAAGACCGCCAAGCACGTGCCGAAGTGGCTGCATCGCAGCGACGATCCGCGGGAGGACCTGCCACGGGCCGCCGCCCTCATGGAGAGGGCCGGCACCGGCGGCGCCCTGTTCCGCAATCTCTACCGGGACTTCCTCGCCGAGTGCGCCCAGCTGATCGACAGCAGCCACCTGCGCACCGGCCACACTCTGTATACCGAGGCCGCCGCCCTCTGGACACAGGTGGCCGCACTCATCGCGACAGCTGGCGAATCCGGCGACACGAAGAACCTCGTGCAGGCCGGCTCCCTCCTCCACGAGCTCTCGCGCATCGAACGCGATGCTATGCGGGCGCTCAGCCTGCTCCAGTGCTGACGAGTCGTTCCACCGGCCTCAACGCACCAGACCACTCGGGCTCGCCTGTTCACCACGTGCCGTCGGCCGGAAGTTCCAGGCACAGTTGGTAGCCGCCGTCTGTGGTGGGGCCGCAGGTGACCGTGCCACCGAGCAACTCGGCACGCTGACGCAGCCCCACCAAGCCGTAGTTGGCACTGGGAAGGGGCAGAGCGGGCCGGGTCGGTGCCGTATTGGTGACGGTGACACGGACGGTTGTGCTCTCGTGGCGGATGCGGACGACCGCTGTCGCGCCGGAGGCGTGCTTGCGCACGTTGGTCAGCGCCTCCTGGACGGTGCGGTAGATGGCGCGCTGGACCGGCGGTGGAAGGCTGCCGGACAGGTCCGTGTGCAGCTCGGCCTCGATGCCGCTGTTGCCGATCAGCTGAGGGAGGTCGGCCAGGGAGGGCTGTGGAATGAGTTCCGTGGGGCGGCCCCCGGAGGCCCGCAGGACGCTGACCATGTGCCGCAGTTCGTCCAGGGTCTGCACGCTCAGCCTGCGGATCGTGGCTGCGGCTTGTTTCACTTCGGCGTCCCGGCTGCCGACCTGGAGCACTCCGGCCTGCACCGCGATGAGGCTGACCTGGTGGGAGACCACGTCATGCATTTCTCGAGCGAGTGTCGTGCGTTCCTTGGCCAGCACGGTCTGGGCTGTCAGTTGCCGCTCGTGATCACGTGCCTGGGAGATCTCGACGAGTCGCAACGACAGATCACGCCGGGTCTGGACGAGTTGGCCGAGGAAGACGGGCGCGGCCGCCGTCGCTGCCGTGTAGCCCAGGGTGACAAAGGTCGACGGTGTCGAGAAGTCGAAGTCCGGCGACGGAAAAGAAGTCATGTCGCTGATGGTGAACGCTACGGCGCAGACGGCCAGCAGAGTGCGGCGGCGGGTGAGTGAGGCGAGCGTGTACAGCGCGGCCAGGGCGGCGAAAACCGCGTCGGAGACGAGGACTGCGGGAAGGGTGAGCAGGAACGTGAGCAGCGGCAGACGACGGCGCAGGAGAAGAGCGAAGGCAGCGGCCAGGGCGCAGACCATGCGCAGCGGCTCGGAGGTGTCGACATGACCCCAGACATCGAGCAGTGAGACTCCGACGAGGGCGGCGTCCAGCAGCGGGGCGGGCAGGCGGCGAGTGCTCATGGCCTCTTCTGGTCCTGCGGCGGCTTGAGCAGGCCGGCTCGTTCCGCGAGCAGGGCGGCCTGGACGCGGCTGCCCACCTCCAGCTTGGTGAGGATGGCGCTCACATGGTCCTTGACCGTTCCGGTGCTCAGGTGCATCCGTGCGGCGATGTCGGTGTTGGACAGCCCCTCGGCGATGAAGGCGAGTACGGCGCGCTCGCGGTCGGTCAGCGGGTCGAGGCTGCGGGCGGCGTCTTCCTGCAGGCCGGAGTTCAGATAGCCGTCCACGACGGTCCGGGTGACCTTGGAGGACAGAACGATGCCACCGCCGGCCAGGGTCCGCACCAGGTAGGGCAGTTGATCCGGGTCGGTGTCCTTGAGCAGGAAGCCGGCGGCGCCCGACCGGAGTGCCGTGGCGACGTACTCGTCCATGTCGAACGTCGTGAGCATGGCCACCACCGGTGGGTGCGGCAGCCGAAGGAGGGCGGCCAGGACGGTGAGGCCGTCCACGTCAGGCATCCGGATGTCCAGCAGCACGACGTCGGGGCGTTTCTCCTGCGCCGTTCGGACCGCCTGGCCGCCGGGAACCGCCGCCACGACCTCGATGCCGTCGGTCGCTTCGAGGATGTGCTGGAAGCCCGTACGGATCAGCGCCTCGTCGTCGACCACCATTACCCGGATCACGCGTGCTCCACTCACCATCGGGCCCACTGTCCGATTCGTACCACGCGAGGTCGCTTCCGTGGGTGGCCGACACCGCATGCGGCCGGGTGGCGGGAACGTGCCAGCCAGTCGGCGGGGCCGGTTCCGGACAGGTGCCGGATGGTCGCCGTGCGTAGCTTTGCCCGACTGTGGAGGTGGGAGTCCCGCATACCGCCGCCAAGCCCGCCCGCCTGATCAACCGACTGGCGACAGACACAAAAGCTCCGTGTCACACCACCGGCTCCACGGAATTTCGGCCATCTCGCACCAGTCGGCCCGCTGCCGGGCAGGAAGGGGATCAGCCATGACGATCTGCCTGACACTTCTGTGCGCCACCGCCTGGGACGACACCAGCGAGGCACTCTTCGATGACGATGCCCTGAAGGGGCGCGGCCTGTCCGAGGCAGGTGTCACCGGAGCAGCCCTGCCCCGATACTCGGTGGCCGTCCGGACACCTTCGGCCCGCTGCGCCCGGACTGCTCACGCCCTGGCCCTCGAAACCACACCCGAGCCTGCGCTACGCGACTTCGACTACGGCAAGTGGCGCGGCCGCACAGCCGCCGAAGTCGCCGCCACCGACCCCTACGGGTTCTCCGCCTGGCTGACGGACCCGGATGCCACGCCCCACGGAGGCGAGTCCGTGCGCCAGCTCTGCCAACGGATCACGCATTGGCTGAACAGCCTGCCGCCCGACATGGACCACGCACTGGCCGTCATGGAACCGGCCGTCACCCGGGCCGCGCTCGTCCACGCTCTGGCAGCACCCGTGAGAACCTTCTGGCACCTCAAAGTGCCGCCTCTGTCGACAGTGTCCGTTACGTCGTACGCCTGCCGAGTGCGCACCTGCGCCGCGTGACCCGGAAAGCCGCCCTGCTTCAGCAGCGTCCACCGGATCGCCGGACAAGCGCGCACCACGAACAGGGTCCGCCTTCTCCGAAGCCTGGACGAACCGACGGCAAGCGCCCGATGCACACCCCCGCCGGGCTGGGCGGCGATCCTTCGGTTCTGTGGATCGGTACGCCGTTCACCGCCTTCGAACGGAGCTTCTGGACCGGGCTCGAAGGCCACGATCCCGGGGGCGTCAAAGACCGCACCGCCTGTACATGGTGGGCGCCGCTCGCGAGCGTGGACTGCTGCCGGGCGCACGTGTCGTCGAGTCCGCCTCTGGCATCCTGAGCGCCCCGAACCACCCGGTATCCCGCGCCTTCGTCCCTCCCGATACGCACAAACGGGCATGATCACTGATAGTCCGGGACCAGCCGCCAGGTCTCCCACAGGGACCGCTTACCATCACTCGTGATGAAAAGCTGTGCGCAGTCGGCGCAAGACAGAGGACACGGTCCGCGGTGGACTATGCGCACCGCGGCCCTCTGTCCTGCCCTTGCCGTCCTGCTCACCGCTTTGGTGGTGTGCCTGGGATACGCCGGGCACAGTGGCGCCCAAGACGACGCTGCTCCCTCGACGGCCATGTCCACCGGCAGGACGGTGGCGGCCGGGCCCCCGGCCGGGCATCACATCACGCCCCCCATCCGGCAGAGCGACTGTTCCCCCGGCGATGCCTGCTGTTCCTCTGTCGCCCACGAGGTGGTGGGCGTGCTCGGCGCGCCCACGCAAACCCTGCCTCTGGTGCTGACCCGCATGCCGGGCTTCCCGCGTCCGGAGCAGAGCCCCACGGTCCTCGCACAGCCTCCGCCGGTGCACAGCGCTCCCGACCTCCACGTCCTCCAGGTGCAACGGACCTAGACGGCGCCTCGGCACCCTGCGCTCAGGTTCGCGCAGGTGCCGAGCGGTATCCGTCCAGCGCCCCTGTACCCACCGCCGAACGGCGGGGAAGGACACATTCAGTCATGAGCAAGACCAGCAAGAAGGAAGCCTCGGCCGCACGCAAGGCCCGTGTCGAAGAGATGCGTCGTGCCGAGAAGGCTCGGGAGCGTCGTAGCCGCATCATCACCATCACGCTCAGCACGGTCATCGTCGCGGGGCTGGTCGGATGGGGCGGGTACGCCCTCAACAGCTCCAACGAGAAGAGCGAGCAGCAGGCGGCCGAGGCGAAGAAGCCCGTCCAGGGTGAGAAGACCTGGGAGGCGAAGAAGCTCACCCGGAACCACGTCCAGGGCACCGTGAAGTACGCGATGAGCCCGCCGGTCGGCGGTGACCACAGCCAGGCGTGGATGACCTGCGACGGCAGCGTCTACACCGAGGCGATACCGAACGAGAACGCCGTCCACTCGCTCGAGCACGGCGCAGTCTGGGTCACCTACAACGACAAGGCCGCCGACGCCGACGTCAAGACTCTCGGGGACAAGGTTTCCAAGACCCCGTACAGCCTGATGAGCCCGGCCGAGGACCAGTCCGGGACGATCATGCTGTCGGCCTGGGGGCGCCAGCTCACCGTGGACAAGGCATCGGATCCGCGGATCGACCAGTTCTTCACCAAGTACGTCCAGGGGCCCCAGACCCCTGAGCCGGGTGCCGCCTGCTCGGGCGGCCTGACGGCGTCATGACCGGCACGATCATGGCGGAACGAGCCACCGATTCGGGAGAGGCGCACGGCCGACGGTCCGGCCTCACCCGTTGGCTGACCGTCGGCGCGACGGCCCTCGTCGCCGTCGTCGTGACCCTGTCGGCCTTGGTCATGGTGAGCAAGGAGAAGGATCAGGCGGCCGGTGTTCCGGCTGCGGACTCCGCCGACGCGGGGTTCGCTCGCGACATGGCCGTCCACCACCAGCAGGCGGTGGAGATGTCGTACATCGTCCGGGACCGCACGGTTGACGAGGACATCCGGCGTCTCGCGTACGACATCGCGCAGACTCAGGCCAACCAGCGCGGCATGCTGCTCGGCTGGCTCGATCTGTGGGAGCTGCCGAAAATCTCGCCCGACGGGTACATGGCGTGGATGCAGAGTGGGCACGAGGGCCACTCGTCGAAGGACGGGTCCCTGATGCCAGGCATGGCCACACCCGCGGAACTCGGCCGTCTCGGCGAGCTCGAGGACGATCAGGCGGAGATTCTCTACCTCCAGCTCATGATCGACCACCATCTGAGCGGCGTCGACATGGCCAGCGCCTGCGCCTCGCAGTGCGCGGTGGACACCGAGCAGAAGCTGGCGCAGAGCATGGTCGAGGGCCAGCAGTCGGAGGTGGAGTTGATGACCGATCTGCTGAAGGAGCGCGGGTCCGCGCCCCGCGAGTGATTCCTCTTCGGTCGGGTGCCGCCCAGCGGCGGCGCCCGACCGCTTTCACAGCTCCGTGCAGGCAGCATCCATGGGTGTGGGGCACCGTCTGTGCCATATCCACGTCCGCTACTGCCCCTCAAAGCGTGGTGTCCCGGGGCTGACGGCCCATGATCCCTGCGGCATCCCGAGTACATGAGGTATGCCCAGGGCGGCAGCCTGACCCGCGAACGCCGGGCCCTCCGTGAGAAGTCACGGACGGAGGCGGCCGAGCGACCGAACGGTTCCGGCACGGCGACGAGAACACGGTGGTCGCTCATGACCTGCGAGTCGAGACGCTGATCGTCCACGGCCGCGCCGAGGGGGTCTTCCGCACGGACCTGCCGATCGCGTGGCTGGTCGATGTCCCGCGCTCGGTCATGCACAGCGCCGCCGACGAGAACCGTGCCGGTCGTCTCACCGCCGACCGTGCCGCCGACCGCATCACCGCCACGGTGCTCGCCGCCTTCACCTCGCCGGGGAAGCCGGTGCCAAAACCCGGCACGGGAACGTGACGCCGATCGGTCTTCGAAGAAGGGCACGGCGCATGACGGGCGGCAACATCCGGGGGCGGCCACTGCTTCGAGGTGGGCCGGGCGACGGAACTGCTCCAGGGTGTTCTGGCACGCACCGGCACCTGACCGGGGCGGCGCGGTGACCACGCCAGCGGGCCGGGCGGCGCCGGCGTGCGGGCCTCAGCCGGACGTGGTACCGGGCCCGGAAGCCCGCAGTTGCGGGTCCGTCACCCCGCCAGGGCATGCCATCCGCTCGATCTCCCAGCCGGCGCGCCTGGCCCCGGCCCGGTATGCGCTTTCGTAGAAGGCAAGTACGGCAGCGCGCGGGTCGGCCTCGGTACGGACCTCGTCGTACCGCAGCACGGCCAGGTGGCTGTTGCCGCGGGCAAGCCAGCGTGCCGCTGCGGGCCGGAGCGGCTCTTCCGCCAGGTGCGCGGGCTCCGGAGCGGTGTAGGAGTAGAAAGCGGGCTCGGGGAAGGTGTCGTCTCCGAACCAGAAACCGAAACTGATCACTTCCCGGGAGTACGCCTCCCGGGTGACCGGGTCGATCTGTTGGGGCTGCTCGATGTGACTCCCCGAGAACCGGCTGTGGGCGATGTCGAAGGTGTGCCAGAAGTGGTGCACCGGGCTGACCTTCCCCGAGTACCCTGCGGCGAATTCCTCCAGTACGGACGCCACCTGGCTGAGGACCCGCCAGTATCGGTTGGCCTGCGCGGGATCGTAGATCGCGTGCTCGGTGTCCTCGGCGAACGGTCGGCCGGAGTCGGGAAGGTCGAAGGGCCTTGGTACGGCGAGCCGCACCCGGATGCCCAGCGCGGCCAGCGAGCCCATGACCGTGTGGTAGAAGGACGCCACGGACTGGCCGATGAGCGGGAGGGAGATCTCCCGCCCGTCCAGAGTCGAAACAACCAGCCGATGCGCGACAAAGTCGAAGTCCATCGTAAAGATCGGATTGTCGTCGACCTGGCCCATCGGGCGAGTGGTGGTGCCACGTCCCGTGAGGTGCAACGGGACATTCCACCAGTGATTGCGCTGAGCGCTGGCGGCGAGACGGATCTTCCCGACGATCTGCGCGAAGCGATGGAGAGTCTCTTTGGTGTCGCGCCACTCGGCGAGCGGGATCGGCGGGAACAGCTCCATGGTCATCCCTTCCCTCCCGCCCAACGCTCCTGATGGCCGGACGAGGCTCGATGACCATGATGACCACGCCCGACAGGTGCGGCACCTCGTCGAACCCGGAAGGCCTATCGGCGTGCGCTGCGCGCACATGAGCATCGGACAACCACCGCTCGGACAACCACCGTCCTGAAGCCCGACCAGCGACCACCGGGCCGCTCGGCCCCTCTGCCGGCGGACGGCACGCCCGCGCCGGAAGCGTCGGGCGACGCCACCTTCAAGGTTCCCGTCGGCAAGGCCCGGCCGGCCGTGCGCCACGTCGCCGCCGCGCTCCCGGTCGACGATCCCCGAACCCTGAAGCCGCCGACGCACCTGCGGAGAGGCCGCGCCGATCGCCACCGGGCCCCGACGAAGGACACAGAACGTCCGGATGACGATCGGCGGCCCGCTCTCGAGCCACCACCGGCAGGCTTGCCGGCCGGGCCGCTTCTACGACCCGAGCCGCGCTCGACGAATCGCTCTGCGCTGTGCGGCCGTGGTGGCACCCCAGATCCCGTCGTCCTCACCATGATCAATGGCCCATGACCGGCAGACAAGAAGAACGGAGCAGCGCCGGCATATCGCCCGGGCGAGGAAAGCCTCGTCTCCGGGCGACGCGGAGTCGGACAGAGGGAAGAAGATCTCAGGATCCTCGCCCACACACGAAGCCTGATCGCGCCAGTTCGGCGCCTTGTGATCTTCAGAGAACGAGCCAGACACGGCACACCTCTACACAGCGTTCAACGACACCTTGGCGCTTTGCGGCACCAAAGACCCGGCAGAGGTTGCAGAACAGCCTACAACTCGCCGCAGGCCTTCTCCAGCCTTCACCCCCGGAGAAACGCCACCCTCTGAAACATGGTGCAGAGAACCGCGATCACGCAGGCCGGAGCGGTGTGTGAGCATGTGCGCTCATGCGGCGAGGGCAAGGGGGCCCACCCGGGCGGCGACCCGGCGGCGCGAGCGAGGCCGTCGCCCCGCCGCCGGCAGCCGCGGCGCATCTTTGCAGTTCGCCATCCGGCCGATGCCGCGCTCGACGCGGACGCGGACCATGCGGCGCCGCACGTTCGCCTCCTCGTCCTTCAGCAGCGGCCGTCCGGAGCGCTTACGGCGCGCCGGAGATGCGTGGCGCTTGTGTCCTGGTCCCGGTACGGCGGGCGGCGCTGCTCCTTGCGGGCGCCGGTGAATCACGTCGGGACCGGCCTGCGCGGCGGCGCACGGGTCGCCGCGCAGGGGTGCTTCCGTCCTGGGCGAAAGACTCAGGAAGAGCCACTACGACGGCTCTTGAACCACCATGCCCCGCCTCCGAGCAGGAGGACAGCGGCCCCGATACCGAGGGGCACGGCGGCAGGCATGCCGTCGTCGTCTTCCGCGCTGTCCACCGTGGGCTGCGTCGGCGGCGCAGCCGGGGGGGTCGTCGGCTCGCCGGAGACGGTGTCGGACGAAGGCACGGCCGTCGTGGGCTCCTCCGTGGGGCTGGGACTCACCGGCTTCGCGCCGGGAGCGGCGGGTTTCAGTTCCAGGCGGGGTGCGGGGTGTCCGTGACCGTGGCCGTCCTCGCTGGTGTCGCCCTCTTCGATCCAGCGGTCCACGTGGTCGTCGCTGTAGGTCTGCAGGGTCTTGAAGACCAGCGATCCGGCATCGGGCAACTGGCGGACGGTGACGACGTGATCGGCGTCCTCCCCCACGGCGAGCTTCGGTCCCGAGACGGTGTAACCCCGGCTGGTGGGAGCGAGCTTCCAGCCGTCCGGGCCTTCCTTGTAGGTGATGTCGCCGGGTTCGATGCCCTTGGGCAGGATCACCTCCAGCTTGGTGATGCCGGCGGAGCTCGACTCCGAGGCGGCGGAGAAGGTCAACGCGACGTTCTGGTCAAGGGCTCGGGCGCCCTCCGCTTCGACCTCCGCGTGGGCCGCGGCCGGTCCCGCGGTGGCGACGGCCACCACGAACGCGGCCGCTGTGAGGGTGCCGCAACGGCGCAGGCTGCCTACCAAAGTCGTGCGGTGCACTGAGAACTCCCTTGTCATGTTGGTGTGGGGGCTGCATTCAAGCGCAGGGCAGGCCCTGCGACCAGGGCGGGGCAACTCGGCCGAGGGCGATCGGCCGACCGCGCGCCGGCTCAGGTCACGGCGCCCCGCATGGCTTCGATCACCTCGTGGCCGGCCTCGGTGATCGCTGCCCGTACGGCGTCGTCGTCGAGCGGCTCCCCGAGTCCGGTCACCCGAGCCGCCAGAACGCACGAAGCACAGCCACTGCCCGTTGCGGAACCGCCAGGCAGGCACCATCGACAGCACGAGTACCGGCACCGCCGACAGGGCAGTGAGCAGCAGTCGGCCTTCTCCACCGCGGCCACGAGCTCCTCGGGCCCCACGCGCGCCGGGTGACTCGCCCGGGCCCGGCCCGTGGCCGGATCGACGGCCGCGGAGACCCCGTCCGGCTTGGCGGGTTTCTTCTCGACCCGCCGCACAGCGCGGGCGGCGGCACCGGTTTCCGCGGCACCGCGCCCCTCCGTCGGAGGAGAATTGTCGGGACTCGCCCATACCGGTTCTCCAGATCGCCTCGTACGGCGCAGGTCAGGTCCAGCCGTACCGGTTCAGGAGTCGGAGCCGTCGGGACGCGAGTTCCCGACCACTCATATGACCTGCGTCACTCCAGCGGATCCGCTGGTACAGGCCGGCCGACGAATGCGCGCAACGACGCTCCGGAGAAGCATACGCACGCGCGCCTCCTCAGCAGGCGTCGGATGAAGGGAACGTCCGGTTCCTGACCGCCCCGCACGACCGAAGCAACAGATGCGGCAGCAGAAGCACGGAACGCGCAGCACCCCCACCGGGGAGGGGGCGGGAAGCGCGCGTGCGGCGCTTGCCGCCCTCGGCGCGCTTCGAGTACGCCGGACGCGTGTCCCACCGCACCGTCCGACCGGGGAGATCCGTCCCGATGGTTCGTCAAAGAGGCTCACGCGGTCGCCTCCTGGCTCTCGGGCCGATGCCCGTCCCGGCCTTCCCATCCGCCTTCGGGCAGTGGCTGTCGGGACCGGCTCGCCGGTCACCGTGGCGGAAGCACACCGGAACCACACCGACTTCCTCGTTCCGCCGTCACCTTGTCACGGCCCGTCATCCCCTTCCAGTAGTGGTCCTGCCTGCCCGGATCAAGCCGTCATTCCGTCTCACGGGCGTGCGGGACCGTCACGGGCGGCTCGGCCGGACGGTCCCGTCCGCCGTCGCGGCCGGACGCCGCCACGACGACAAGCCCGACGACTACGGCCCCGACGGCGATCCGTCCTGCCGCCCGCGCCGACCAGACCGGCCATGCCACACCCGCACGTCCTCCTGGCGCGTCCAACCGTTCGGCCCGCCGGGCGGGCCACAGCAGACGCAGCAACAGCAACACTGCGACCGGTAGCTGCAGCAGCCACAGGAGGGTACGCGGCCATTCCCCGTACCAGACGTTGGTCCCGTACAGCAGCGTGTGCCACACGCTCAGCACGTAGACGACGATCACGAACCGGTGCAGCCGTCGCCAGGTGTTCGCTCCGATGCGGTGCCGGACGTAGAACAGCAGTCCCAGGGGAACCGCCAGGTACAGGGCACCCTGCCCGAGCGGGATGGCGATCCGACCGGTTCCGGAGTCGTACCAGCCGGGTACGAAGGTGTCCGCGAAGCCCGCCCACAGCCGCTCGGCCCACGCCAGATTCGTTTCGTAGCGGACGAGTTCCGCCGCGAACATCAGCGCGTGCGCGAACATCAGCGCCATCGTGGTCAGGCTCGTGGTGCGGTGCCAGCGCTCCAGCACCTGTCGGGAGACCGGCAGTCGGGCGGGTCGTGGCCCCGACAACAGCAGCCCGAGCATGACCGTGCCCCAGGCCCACAGCAGTCCCGACCACCCGAACGCCTGGCTGAGCAAGTACATCCAGTAGGTGCCGGGATCGTCCATGAACGGCATGACCGCGACAGTGGCCGAATCACCCGAGTCCATGCGCACGTACAGGAAAGCGAACACGGCCCCCGTCAGCACCACCGCCGCACTCGCGTCGGGCAGGGCGGAGCGCAGGTCACCACGCAAAGCGATCCTGTCCGCGGAAGGCCGTTGCCGTCGCGGCGCTGCTGTCCCGCCTTCGTCCGGCCTCGCCTCTGACACCATCAAGGTCCTCCCGGGCACCGGCCACCGCAGGGACGGTGCGCATGTGTCGTGAGTCAACAAGTCTGGTTGAAGGAGGAGCGAGTACCGAGGCGTGATCCGGCCAGAGCGGCCGCCACGACCGCCGGACTGTCCACGGGCGCCGGGGACCCGGCCGCGACGTACGGGGTCCGCCGCCGTCCCGACCGGCCGCACCTGGTGCCCGCCGCCGACGCCGGGCACCACCGAATTCCACGACTTCCTCTTCTCCGAACAACGCTACCGACAGGCCGAGGAAGCGGGGTTCGACCGCGTGGAGATCTTCGGCGGCTCCGACGGCCGCCCCTACGACGAGAACGCCGAACGGCTCGTGCTGCGGGCCGCCCGCGAGAGCTGACGGTATGCAGGGGCGTGCGGACGAGGCCGCACTCCCTTTCGCCTCCAACTCGGCGGCACGTAGGATGACCTGGTCATCGCCGCGACGGGAGACAGGAAGCCGGTGCGAATCCGGCACGGTCCCGCCACTGTGACCGGGGAGTACACCCCCTCGACATGCCACTGCGCGAGCCGCGCGGGAAGGCAGGGGGAGCGTCGATCCGGGAGTCAGGACACTGGTCCGTCGCGGGCCCGTTCCGAGGAGCGCGGACTCCCCAGGAGGCTCTACGTGTACGACGGCATGCCCCGTCCCCTTTTGTTCTCCCCTGCTTCGTTCTGCCCTGCTCTGTTCTCCCCTGCCCGCAGGCGCCGCTCTCTGCGCGCCGCGGCCGTTGCCCTGTCGGCAGCCCTGCTGGCCGCCGGCTGCGGTTCGTCCGACGGCGGCGTCCAGGACCCGAAGACCACAGCGTCCTCGGCCGAGGGCTTCCCCCTCACCATCGACAACTGCGGCGTCAGGACCACCTACGACAAGCCGCCCTCCCGGGTGGTCACCATCCACCAGCACCCGGCGGAACTCATGCTCACCCTCGGGCTGAAGGACCGCATGGTCGGCACCGCCTTCCCCGACTCCGCCGTCCTGCCGGAACTGAAGAAGGACTACGACTCCGTCCCCGAACTGGCGAAGAAGGAACCGTCCTTCGAGACCGTTCTGGACGCCGAACCCGACCTCGTCTACGGCGGCTACGGCAGCGCGTTCGCCGAGAACGAGGGCCGTTCCCGCAAGGCGTTCGCCGACGTCGGCATCGACACCCATCTCAACCGCGAGTACTGCGGCAAGAAACGGGTGACGATGCGGGACACCTACGACGAGATCCGTACCATCGGCCGGCTCTTCGGCGTCCCCGACCGGGCCGACAGGCTGGTCACCGACCTCGAGGACCGCGTCGAGAAGGCCGCCACCACCGTCGAGGGCGAGCCAGAAGCGCCCGTCTTCGTGTACGACAGCGGCGACAAGACCGCCTTCACCGCGGGCGGCAAGAGCCTGGGCACCGAACTGATCCGACTGGCCGGCGGCGAGAACGTCTTCGCCGACCTCGACGACGTCTTCGGCGACGTCTCCTGGGAGCAGGTCGTCGCACGCAAGCCCGAGGTCATCGCCATCTACGACTACGCCGGCGCCGGAAGCGTCGAGCAGAAGAAGAAGTTCCTGCTCTCCCAGCCCGCCCTCGCCGACGTACCCGCCGTGAAGAACGAGCGGTTCGTCGTCCTGCCGCTGACCGCCACCCTGGTCGGCATCCGGTCGGCGTACGCGGTCGACGACCTGGCCCGCGGACTGCACCCCGAGAACTTCCAGTGACCCACACCGCCGCCGGCACGTCCGCCGAGCGGGCGGTGCCACGGCAGAAGCCCACCAGGCCGGGGGCGGGCCGTACGACGTTGGCCGTCACACTGCTCGTGCTCACCGCCCTGCTCGTGGTGTCCGCCACGGCGGGCCTGGCGATCGGCTCCGTTCAGGTCCCGCCAGGTCAGGTGTGGGGCATCGTGACGCACGCGCTGGGCGTCGACTGGCAGGAGCCCGACTGGTCGCGGGCGCGGGAAACCATCGTGGTGGACGTGCGGGCGCCGCGCGTGCTGCTCGGTGCGGTGGCCGGTGCGGGACTGGCGGTGGTGGGCACCGCCCTGCAGGCCCTGGTGCGCAATCCGCTCGCCGAGCCGTACCTGCTGGGCGTCTCCTCGGGCGCGTCCCTCGGTGCGGTCTCGGTGATCGTTTTCGGGGTCACCCTCTTCGGACCGGTGTCCCTGTCGGTGGCCGCCTTCGTGGGCGCCCTGGGCGCGTTGCTGCTCGTCTACGCCACCGCCCGCACCGGCGGACGCATCACCTCGGCGCGGCTCGTGCTGTCCGGCGTGGCGATCGCGGCGGTGCTCACCGCGGTGCTCGATCTGCTGCTGCTCACCACCGACAGCGGCAACGAGGCCCGTGCGGTGCTCGCCTGGACCCTCGGCGGACTCGGCGGGGTCAACTGGGGCACGCTGTGGCTGCCGAGCACGGCCCTGCTGCTCGGCATCGGCGTCCTCATGGCGCAGGCACGCAACCTGAACCTGCTCCTGGCCGGCGAGGAGGCGGCCACCACGATGGGGCTGGATGTGGCCCGGTTCCGTGCCCGCTTGTTCGTCCTGCTCTCCCTGGTGACCGGCGTACTCGTCGCCGCGACCGGACCGATCGGCTTCGTCGGCCTGATGATGCCCCACATCGTGCGCCTGTTCGTCGGCGGCGACCACCGCCGGGTCCTGCCCACGGCGGCACTGGGCGGGGCGGTCTTCCTCGTCTGGGCCGACATCGCCGCGCGGACGATCGCCGCTCCGATGGAGATCCCTGTCGGCGTCCTCACGGCCCTGTGCGGCGGGCCGTTCTTCCTGTGGCTGCTGCGCCGGGACGCCCGCCGAAGTACCGACCGAGGAACGGCATGACCGCCACCGAACTCTCCGTCGACGGCGTCACGCTCACCGCCGGAGCACGCCATCTGGTGCGGGACGTCTCCCTGACCGCCCGCCCGGGCGAGACCATCGGGCTCGTGGGCCCCAACGGCAGCGGCAAGTCCAGCCTCCTGCGCGCCGTCTACCGCGTGCTGCGCCCCGACACCGGCCAGGTCCGCGTCGACGGAAGCGACGCCTGGTCACTGCCGGTGCGGCAACTGGCCCGCATCGTGGCGGCCGTGGTGCAGGAATCGGCAGCAGACTTCGACCTCGCCGTCCGCGAGGTCGTCGCGATGGGCCGCACCCCGCACAAACGGCTTCTCGCCGGCGACACCCCCGAGGACGCCGAAATCGTCGCCTCCGCACTCCTGGCGGTCGACGCCGTCCACCTGGCCGACCGCCCGTTCGACCGGCTCTCCGGCGGCGAACGCCAGCGGGTGCTCATCGCCCGCGCCCTCGCTCAGCAACCCACCCTGCTCGTCCTCGACGAACCCACCAACCACCTCGACATCCGGCACCAGCTGGACGTGCTCGGCGCCCTGCGCCGCCTGCCCGCCACCGTGCTGCTCGCCCTGCACGACCTGAACCTGGCCGCCTACTACTGCGACCGTCTCTACGTCCTGCGCGACGGCGAAGTAACCGCCTGCGGCCCGCCCGCCGACATCCTCACCCCCCGCCTGCTGGCCGAGGTGTACGGGGTGGCGGCGGAAGTCGCCACCCATCCGCGCACGGGCGCCCCGCAGGTGACGTTCCTTCCCGAAGAGTCACACCTATGAAGGGCCCCTGCCCGCACGCTGCGGAAGCCCTTCGTTCACCAGCCGCCAGCCGCCAGGACTCAGGCATTTCAGCAGTTCAGCAGTTCAGCGGAGACTCCCTCGCGGCTTCGGCGGCACCGGCGGTAGCTCGGGAGCAGGCAGCGGAGCACCGTCGCACCCCTTCACCTCGCCGAACCGCGTGCCTTCCGTCCAGTCCCGACGCGCCCGTTCGATCTCCTCCTGAGACCGGCCGATCCAGTTCCGGAACAAGCGAATAATGCGCGCGTTTCCGCAGATCAGCTGCACTCTCAACCCCTACTGGTCAGCAAACTGCCAGCATCGGACGTCGGGTCGGCAAGCCTTGTCCTCGGGTTCGTTGGCCCGTGGAGTGGGGTCGTCCTTCAAGGGGTGCGGGCATCCGCGGTCGCGGTGGCCGAAATGCCCGCACGCGTACAGGATTCGTTACCGGTCGGGGAGGGTGGTGAGGTGCGGCGGTGAGGGCGTGTCAGGCTCTGGTGAAACCGGGACTCCCGTACAACGAAGCCCCAGCCTCCACATCCCGTCTCTCCCATCGACCCGAACGATCCGGGTGACCACCCACGGACGGGGGAAAGTCGAGTCGGCAACGCCATGGCCCAGGTCGGCGTCGATCCGAGTATGGCAAATGCATCGATTTTAATTCATATGGGCTAATCATTCACGTTTCGTGCGTACCACTCCCCTGGGCGGGGCACCCATGGCCCGTCCAGCCGAATAGGTGCCTGATCCACAGGTCGGATCCACTACCTGGAGTTATGCATGGAACCAGAATCCACCGCACGGGACTGCGCATTCGACTTTGCCGAGGCCCTTGAATTCGATCCGACGCTCAGGCAACTCCTGGACGGAGAAACCATCAGCCGTATCCGGCTGCCCTACGGAGAGGGGGAAGCCTGGCTCGTCACCCGCTACGAGGACGTGCGCATGGTGACGACGGACCGTCGTTTCAGCCGCAAGGCCGTCATCGGCCGGAACTTCCCGCGCATGACTCCTGAGCCGATCGTCCAGGACGAGGCGATCAATGTCATGGATCCACCGGGCAGCAACCGGCTGCGCAGTCTGGTCTCCAAGGGCTTCGCTCCCCGTCACATGGAGCACATGGAGAGGCGGGTCCAGCATGTCGTGGACGATTTGCTGGACCGGATGACGGAACACGGTTCACCCGCCGACCTGATGGAGCATCTGGCGGGCCCCCTGCCGCTGACCACCATCTGCGAGGTCCTCGACATCCCCGAAGCCGATCGCTCGCAACTGCGCGCTCATGCGCGGACCATGATGGACACCGGCCTCGACAACCGGGACAACGCGGTGAAGGCCAAGGCGGAGCTCCGCTCCTACTTCGCCACGCTGACGGCCCAGCGGCGCAAGGACCCCGGCGAGGACCTGATCAGCACGCTGGCCACCGCCCGTGACGGTGACGAGATCCTCAACGACCAGGAACTAACCGTCATGGCCATGGTTCTGCTCATCACCGGGCAGGACACCACCACCTACGAAATCGGGAACATCGTCTACACGCTGCTCTCCCGGCCAGAAGAAATTGCCAGGCTGCGCTCCCGCCCTGAACTGTTTCCACAGGCCATCGAGGAACTGCTGCGGTTCATCCCCTTCAGGAAAGGCGTGGGCATTCCCCGGGTGGCCCTCGAAGACGTGGAACTGGGCGGCGTGACCATCAGGCAAGGAGACATCGTGCACGTCTCCTACCTGACGGCCAACCGGGACGACCGGAAATTCGACCGGCCTGACGAGCTGGATCTGGAACGCACCGCCCCCCCGCACATGACGTTCGGCTGGGGTGGGCACCACTGTCTCGGTGCTCCCCTCGCCTCCGCCGAGATCCGGATGGCCGTCGGGTCGCTTCTGGAGCGCTTCCCCGGCCTGAAGCTGGCCAAGCCCGCCGACGAGGTGCGCTGGAACACCACGTCGATCTGGCGGTTTCCGCTCGCCCTGCCAGTCGCCTGGTGATGGCGGCTCGCGCCGGGGCCGACGGCTCCTGCCAGTCGGTGCCTGGCAGGAGCCGTCGTGGTCGCCTTCCCCGGACGCAGGTCGGCGCGGGGCGGCCGTTCGGGCCGGGAGCGGAGGGACCGGCTTCAGATCTCGGCTTCGGAACCCGAAACCCAGGTTCCCAGCGACATCTCGGCGGTGATGCCCGGACCGAAGCCGGCCATCAGACCTCGGTGTCCGTGGAGAGCCGACGCCTCGTCGAACATGCGCGACAAGGCGTCGAGAACCACCGCGCTCGCGATGTTGCCGTACTCCGTGAGCGTGGCACGGCTGAAGCGAAAGGCCTCGGACGGCACGTCGAGGAAGTAGCTCAGGTCGTCCAGGATGCGCGGACCGCCGGCGTGGATGACGTAGAAGTCCATCTTGCTCGCGTTCCACTGGTGCTCGTCCGCGAGGGCGCACAGCACCGGAGCGAGTGGCTCCATGGTCCCGGGCACACGCTTGTCGAGCTGGAAGTGGAAGCCCGTGGAACGAACCGCATAGGAGATCCAGTCCTCCGTGTCCGGGATGAGATACGAGCCGTTGCGTTCCAGCTGCACCCCCGTGCCGCCGCTCCCCCGAACCACTGCGGCGGCAATGCCGTCACCGAAGAGGCCGTTGGACAGCAGCGATCCCACGTTCAGGTCGGTGGGTTGGTAGCACAGCGAGCAGAACTCGCAGGCGATGATGAGCGCGTTGGCGTCGGGGTAGGCCTGGCAGAAGTCGTGGGCCCGGTTGACCGCGGCGCCTCCCGCAGCACACCCGAGCTGGGCGATCGGCAACTGCCTCGTCTCCTGACGGAAACCCATCTTGTTGATGAGCCACGACGTCATCGGCGGCATCATGAAGCCGGTGCAGGAGACATAGACGATCAAGTCGATCTGCTGAGGCTCCAGTTCGGCCTGATCGAGCGCCTGGCGTACCACCGCGGGTACGCGCTCCTTGGACTGCGCCTCGTAGACGGCGCTGCGGGCATCGAACCCAGGATGTCGCAGGACCTTGTCGATCGGCTGTATCAGATGTCGTTTCTTCACCCCCGTGTTCTCGATCAGGCGGAGGGCCAGGTTGATCTGCGGATGGTCGCCGTGCAACCTCCGGGCCAACTCGAGGGTTTCCTCATTGGTGATGACGTACTCGGGGACCGCGATCGCTGGTTTACACAAAACCGCCATAGACTTCCTCCTAGCGGAGAATGGCCACACCATGCGGACCTGGCCAGAGCCGAGAGACAGACCTGCCGCATGGCAACCGCCGCACCATCACCACACGTCATTCCGTGCGTAACGACCACAAGCGGAATCCATTGATTCGACGTCAATGTCCTGGGAACGGGCGCGAGTAGACCTGTCATCCACTTCATTTTCGTCACTCAGGCAGAACTTTCCTCCACAGCGCGTTTGGTCACCGGATTCACATTACGGCGGTCGCGAGTGAGTCGCATGCCGAACGGAACGCCGTGAAAGCACACCACGGATCGCACACATAATCGCCTGTTTTTCCTGCCACAACCCGTCGGCTCCCGCAACTTCGGCACCGATACCGCCGCCTGCCGAGCACCCGGACGCCAGAGCTCTCCGGACAACGGATTCGTCATCCCGTCGGACGATCAGCCGTGCGGACGACGAAACGAGCCCAGTCGAACCACCCCAACGGGTCACCATATGTTTCTCTACGCCAGCTATTCAGCTACGGGACGCCGGGCGTCTTCAACGGCTTGCTCGGACCCGAGCACATGCCGGCCCGGTAAGCCGAGCGTGATTCCCTGAACCGGCTGTGAGCCGATCCGAAGCCCCTCCAGCAATCACCGGGCTTTCCCTGCGCCAGTGGAGCTGCCGATCAATGACTCTGAACCGTTCCGGGTTCGATCGAGACTCTAGATCTTGACTGTGACCTGGTGTTTTGCGGTCTTGTTGTAGTAGCTGGTCTCGTATTCGACGGGTGGGATGTGCCCGATCTCACCGTGGAGTCGGCGGTGGCAGTACCAGTCAACCCACTCGGCGGTGGCCAGCTCGACCTCGGAGAGTGTCTTCCAGGGGCGGCGGGGCTTGATCAGCTCGGTCTTGAACAGGCCGATCATGGACTCCATCAGGGCATTGTCGTACGCATCGCCGACTGATCCGATCGATGCGGCGATGCCCGCCCGGTCGAGGTGTTCGGCGAGCGCGAATGATGTGTACTGCGACCCGGCATCCGAGTGATGTATCAACTCACCTTGCTCGTGCGGGTGCTGATCTCGGTCGCGCTGCCACAGTGCCATCTCGAGGGCGTCCAGGACGAGCCGGGTTTCCTTCGATGTGGCTGCTGACCAGCCGACGATGCGGCGGGAGAAGGTGTCCACGACGAAAGCGACGTAGACGACGCCGGCGAACGTGGCGACGTGGGTGAAGTCGGCGACCCAGCAACGGTTCGGGGCCGCGGCGACGAAGTCGCGGTCCACGAGGTCCGGGGCCCGCTCTGCACTTGCGTCGGGAATCGTGGTGACGACCCTTTTGCCGCGGACCGCGCCGGTGATGCCGAGCTCGCGCATGAGGCGTTCGACGGTGCAGCGGGCCACCGCGACATCCTGGCGGTTCAGGTGCCGCCAGATTTTCCGGGCGCCGTAGACACGGTAGTTGGCCTCGTGTGCCTCTGTGATGAGGGTCTTCAGCTCGCGGTCGCGGACGGTGCGGGCAGCTGGCACGGCCTGGCGTTTGTGGTGGGCGTAGTACGTGGAGGGGGCGATCTTGCAGTCGTGGTCGGTGAGGACCCGGCAGATCGGCTCGACGCCGCCGAAGCGGTCCCGGTGCTCGTCGATGAAGGCTACGAGCGTGTGTGTGGCCGGTCGAGCTCGGCCGCGAAGAAACTCGCTGCGGCCTTGAGGATGTCGTTGGCCCGCTTCAGCTCGGCATTTTCCTTCTTCAGCCGCTTCAGCTCGGCCGACTCCTCACTCGTCGTGCCTGGCCGGGTCCCGGCATCGATCTGGTCCCGCCGCACCCACGTCCGCAGCGTCTCGGTCGTGCCGATGCCCAGCTTCTGGGCGACCGCTTTCATCGCGGCCCACTCGGTGTCGTACTCCGGCCGCACCTCGGCGACCATCCGCACCGCACGACGGCGCAGCTCAAGCGGGTACGGGGAAGGACGTGCCATGAATCGATCCTCTCAAACGATCGACCCTCTATCGAACCCGGAACGGTTCACTCATCGGTCCCTCCGACCCGTTGGCCGTAGAGTACGGATGTTCCTGAGGCCGCGTTTGAGATCTGCCGCACCCTGTGGCTTGGGTGAACGTTGAATCTCACGTGAGTGCTATGGGGGGTGGGCATCCGCCGGATGTGACGGATTCCCAGTGGGCCTTGGCGGATCCGTTGCTGCCGCCTGCAAGGGTGGGCCCGGCACTGAGCGTTCTCCAAGCTGACGGCGATGGCGGGTCGTTGCTGTCCTTGGAGTTCACGGAACGACGAAGTTCCTGGTAAACGGGTTCTCGACCAAGATCACCGTGTCCGTGAGGAGCTTCGCGTGCTTGTCCACCCTTCCCCAAGCTCTCAACTCCGTTCGAGCAGGGGAGACCCCGATCAATCGATCCGTCCGGCCGCACCTTGCACTGTCTGACCGGGCAACTCACCGTCCGAAGAAGGGAGATCAGGAAGCGTTGGAGGCGCCCGACGGCTGAGCGCCAAGCTTTGCTGACGCTGGCCCACGTAACGTGGTCCGGCGCCTGCCCCCTCACGTCAGCGCTTGTCGTGTCACCCAGCCGCAGATCACCCAGGTCCGGGCCGACCGCGGCTACGCCGGCGACCCCGTGGACCGGGCCCGCGAACGCCTCTGGCTCACCCCGCGCATCGTCTCCCGATCCAAGGGCACCGAGGGCTTCGTCGTGCTGCCCCGCCGCTGGAAAGTCGAGTCCACGATCGGCTGGTGCATGAACGCCCGCCGCAACGCACGCGACCACGAACGACTGCCCCAGCACTCCGAAGCCCACCTGAACTGGGCACCCATCACCACGACGACCCGGCGCCCGACCCGCAAAAGCCCCCGCACCAGCCGGCGGACGAAGAAGACGAGGTCACACGACAAGCGCTGACGTGAACAGTAACTCGGCCGGGCAAGCCCGGTGCTCCGGTCAACTGTGCTGCATCCAAATGTTGGGCTCCCGATACACGCCCTCATCGGCAGATCGGTCGATCCCCAGCAGACTCAGTCCCCCCGGAATCACATAGTCACCCGACTCGGGGAAGGCCATGCCGGTCCAGCGCTCCCACTCGGCAACCGTGCCGGTCATCGTCTGCGAAGCGGGGGCCGCTGACAGAATCTCGGCGCCAAGGCGCTGATGGGTCCGGACCCAAGGGTCAAACGCCATCCCGTCCAGCCGGCGCCACCCCATGAAGTTCTCGATTGGCGTCAACGGGTACTGAGCCTTCGTCGTCGGGCGGACCGGCGCGATGACCTGCGACCAGCCGAGGTCCTTCGCGGTCTGACGTAGGGCCTTGAGGGTTTCGCCCGCAAGCCCGTGCCCCTTGAGCCTCGGGGTGACAATCGCTCCGCAGATCACCAAGGTATCGGGCTCTATGCCCTGTTCGCGGCCCTCGACGGCACGAACAAGGGCTTGTGTATACCCGGTGGGGAGTGTCTCGGGCAGACCGTCCCAGTGGATCGGCACACCCCAGCCTGATGCGACGGGCACGTCGTGCTCATTGATCAGCATGAGGTTCAGATCGGCGAACCACTCGCCGACCCTGCCTATGTACTCCTTCACCAGCCGGTCAGCCGTGATGAACTCTGGAAAGCCCTCGCTGAAGAGCTCCTTCAGATGTTCAGCCGACCACGTTCTTGCGTCAGTTCGCTCGATCTTCAATGCCATTGTCTGTTCATAGCACGCAGGCCAAGCACGACCAGCAATGCCGCGACCCGGTCGCCGCCTGCCTACTCCAACCGCCTCCGGGCTTCAAAACCACCTACCAAGAGGTCGTTTTCTCCCTTGAAGTGAACATTCACCCGTATCCCTAGATGCGTGGGTGTCATCTTGATGGGGCTGCCGAGTCAGATGCAGGGGAGGGGTCGTGCGGGGTGACCGGAGAGGCGGAACACCCCTTGCACCTGCCTCATCCCAGGGCGTCCGCCGCATGGTCCGATTCAGTGACGAGGGGGCGTGGCACATGCACCGATCCGTGCAGTCGGCCTGTGAGGTACGACCTGACGAAAGTTCCTTCATGCAGCCGGTTCAGCGGAGCCGAGCCCCAGGACCGAGGACCGGCAGGCGAAAGCGAAGCGCATACGGGCTCCGGCGCCGGACCCCGCCCAGGTCGGGAACCGGCGGCGGCGTTCCGGCCTTCCAGGCGTCCCGCGCGGTGGTCGGCGTCTGCGTACCGTCGCACCCCAGGCGCCGCCGCACCGCCGTGTCCGCGCCCCGCTCGCGCGGCTGCTCCAGGGCGGTGACGACGACGGACACGGCCTGGCCGCAGCCCCAGGTCGTAACTCCCTGGTGATGGGTGCCGTACCGGCGGTGCGCCCGGTGGCGGCGACCCGCTTCCTCCAGTACGGCAACCGTGTCGGCGGCCTTCGCGGCCGCGGTGTCGGCGGGCACGAACGCAAGTGGCGGTGTGCCCTCCCGGCCGGTCGGCGGATTCTCATGGCTGCTGCGCTCAGACTGCCGGACCGTCGAGAATCCAGGAATCACTCCGGAATTGATTCAAACCTCAACATGCTGGAGGAGAGTGGAAGACACCCCCTCCCTGAAGGACGACCCCATGGGCCTGCTCAACCGCCACCGCGCCACCGCTCCCGCCCCGGCCACCGACACGACCTCCGCGCCGGCCACCGCCCGGTTGACCGGCGTCTGGACCATTGACCCCGCGCACAGCAGCATCGCCTTCGTCGCCCGGCACGCCATGATCACCAAGGTTCGGGGCACCTTCGAAGCCTTCGACGGCCGCCTGTACCTGGACGGCGAGCGCCCCGGGCGCTCCACCGCCGACGTGACCGTCGAGGTCGCCAGCCTCGACACCCGCCAGGAGCAGCGCGACCGGCACCTGCGCAGTGCCGACTTCTTCCACGTCGAGGCCCACCCCGTACTGTCCTTTCGCAGCACCTCGGTGCAGCAGCTCTCCGCGGGCACCTACCACCTGAGCGGCGACCTGAGCATCAAGGGCGTCACCCGCCCGGTCGTCCTGGACCTGACCCACACCGGCACGGCGACCGACCCCTTCGGCAACGAGCGCGCCGGTTTCGAGGGCTCCACCACAGTCGACCGCACCGAATGGGGCCTGACCTGGAACCGAGTGCTGGAGACCGGCGGCGTACTGGTCGGCGAGAAGGTGAAGCTGGAGTTCGATGTCTCCGCGATCCGCGCCGCCTGACCACCACCCTCGCATGCGGGAGGCAGTCGACCCGGCCGCCTGGAAGCCCGCGGACAGGCGACACGAGCACGAGCCACTCCGCTCACGGTGGAATCGCCCCTCGGCCACGCCCGCCCCTCCGCCCCTCGGGTCACCGCGCCCGGCCGGCAGGCCGCGACCGACGCGAACCACCCCCGCCGGACTGCGGGGGCACTACTGGTCAAACCCGGCAGAAAATGGCATTCTTCATTTTGTGCAACATTCAACTAGTTCGGAGGGGAGGCCGCCCGCCCCGCCTCCCGGATGGCCGGCGCTGGCACGCCTGGTCAGATCCGTGGCCGCCCGCCAGGGCGGGTACATCCTGTCCCACGGCGGCAAGAATCTGACCGCCGCGCTGCTCGCCTGGCAGACGACCGCCCCCTGGGGGCAGGGACGGCCCCAGTTCCTGGCCGTCGCCACGGCCTTGCTCGTGGTCAACACCTCGACGGTGCACCACTCGATGATCGAAGCCGCGCGCCGGGTGGCGATCCAGGTGGCCGGGGTGACTCTGGCCGTCGCCACCGCCTGGTGGCTGGGCCCCACCGCCGGGAGCATCATGGCGGTCCTGGCCATCATCCTGGCGGCCCGCGGACGCCGTGCCTTCGACGACCGTCTCCAGGTCGCCTCGACCGCGCTGCTCACGCTGACGGCCGCAGCGGCGGTGCCGGTGCGCGACCTCGCCCTCCTGGCGCTGGCCACCGTGACCGGTGCCATCGTGGGCACGGCCGTCCACGCCCTGATCCTGCCCCCCGTGCATGTATCCGACTCCCGGACCGCGGTGCGCCGGCTGGCCCGGGCCACCGGCACGCTGCTGTGCGACATGGGCCGAGGCCTGCGCAAGCAGCAGCGGACCAGCCACGCACGGGTCTGGCTGTCGAGAGCGCGTCAACTCGAGGAGGAGATCGCCGAAGCGCAGGACCAAGTGCGGCTGGCCGAGGACAGCCTGCGCTGGAACATCCGCTGCTCCGTACACGGGCCCCGGCGGCCCGGAACCGGCGGCCATGCGCTCCTCGTCCTGCACGGGATATCACTGCAGGTGCGAGGCATCGCCCGGACCCTGGCCGATACCGTGGACGCGTCCCAGGACGACTTTCGCCTGGGGCAGCTGTTCACCGACCAGTACGCCCGGACGCTCGAGCTGGCCGGACAGGCCGTGGAGGACTTCGCCGAAGTGAACCGGACAGCCGATCCGGAGCACACCGAGGCCGACAAACGGCTGCGCACCGCGCTCGACCAGGCCCAGAGCTGGCATGACAGCATGACCGAACTCGTGGCACATGGCGCCCTGACCGAACCCGGAGCCTGGCACATCTACGGATCGCTGGTCACCGACGCGAAACGGCTCCTGTCCGACCTGGACCGCGCCGGGACATCAGAACCGATGACATCGGTGACGCCGATGCCGAAGAGCGCGCTCACCACCCGGTTCCCCCGCTTCTGACCGGCCCGCCCGCCCTGCCGGCCGGCCGGTGGACCGGTTCGGTGCGGCGGCGGGCCGGACACCGACCGGCCCGCCGTCGACCCGACCCGTCAAGCGCCTTCTCGAGCACACGCCACGTGGGGCAGACCACATCCCACGAGTGCCGCCACCTCCACCAGCCGAGCATGTTGAATATTGAACAAATATCCCGGGTCGCCCGTTCCGCCCGCCGCGGCGGGCGGCGCCCCTCGCGAAAGACCCTCCCCTCCGGTGGCGCAGAACGCCCCCGAAGACACCGCGTCCGCCGGACTGCCGGTGAGGACAAGACCCACGTCGTCCACACCGGCGGCACCGCCACCGACGACTTCGCCCACGACCTGCCTCTGCTCGTCAAGCACGCTTCCTGACACTCCCCTGGCACCGCTTCCCCTGGCACCGCTCCCAGCGGGGACGCCCCGCGTGCGTGAGGCGCCCACCCGCGCGGCACGGTAAGCGCCACCCCGCCGCCCCTGGCCGGAATCGGTGGGCCGGGGCAGGGCGGAGCCGGCCCGGAATGACCGCCCGTCCGCGGGCGGAGGGCCGGGCGGCTGAGCATTCCGGGGGCCGTTCCGCTCGTCGATCAGGCCGCTGATCCACAACGCCCGACGCGACCTGGGACATACCCTTTGATGCCCGGTTGTGCGTAACCTGGCCGACTGTTCCCGCACACAGTGCCGTGACATCGGGGGCACGTCACATCGATCGTTCAGGAGACCCATGCGCCCCCGGATAACCTCCACCTCCCGGTTGGCCTCTCTCCCGCCCGCCGCCCTGGCGGGCGGTGCGCTGACCGTCGGCATCGGCGGTCTGTATCTCGCCGGGCTGCTGCTCACCGGCGGTGAGATCGAGGCGGGTACAACGGTGCGCGGCGTGGACATCGGGGGCCTGACCCATGAGGAAGCCACCCGGAAACTGGAGCGGCACCTGACGGCGGCCGGCCCGCGGAAGCTGGCCGTGAAGGTCGGCGACCGCGAGGGCGCGGTTGATACGCGGCAGGCGGGGCTCACCTTCGACGTCCGGGAAACCCTTGACCGGGCGGCGTCCACCGGCACCGATCCGGTCAGCGTGATCGGCGGGCTGTTCCGTTCGGGCGGTGAGATAGACCCGGTCGCGCGGGTCGATGAGGACAAGGCCCGTGCCGCCCTCGGGAAGCTGGCGAAGACACTCGACCAGAAGGTCCGCGACGGCGCCGTCTCCTTCGCCGGCGGCCGGGTCGAGCAGATCGCCCCGCGCACCGGGTACGCGATGGACGTGGACGCCGCGATCGGCGCTCTGCGCACTCCCTTCCTGCATGGCACGGTGGACTCGGTCACGGTGCTGCCCGCACGCGAGACCGGGTCGAAGGTCACGGCGGAAGAGGTACGGCGGGCGGTGCGCGAGTTCGCGCAGCCGGCGATGTCGGCACCGGTCACGCTCACCGCGGGCGGCGAGCGGCTCACGATCACCCCGGCCGTGCTGGGCGAGTACCTGGCCATGCGGCCGGACGACACCGGCAGACTCACGGCGAAACTCGACAGCAAGGGCCTGCGCGCCGCGCCCGCGGTGGCAGGCGTCCTGAACGGCCTTCCCACTACGCCCCGGAACGCCCGGCTGGGGCTCGAGGGCGACAGGGTCGTGGTGGCCGCCGACGCCAGGCCCGGCGTGAAGGTCACCGACAAGGCCCTGGGCAAGGCCGTCCTGCCCCTGCTCACCAAGTCGGGCACCGCCCGCACCGGCGAGGTGGACACGCGGCAGATCCAGCCGGAGGTCACCCGCGAGAGCGCGGCACGCCTGGGGCTGACCGAGAAGATGTCCTCCTTCACCGTCGACTTCGAACCGGCCGCCTACCGCACGACGAACATCGGCCGGGCCGTGGAACTCATCAACGGCTCCGTCGTCATGCCGAACGAGACCTGGAGCTTCAACCGGACCGTCGGCGAGCGCACCCGGGCCAACGGCTTCGTCGACGGCATCATGATCTTCGACGACCAGTACCTCAAGGCGCCCGGCGGCGGTGTCTCCGCCGTGGCCACCACGGTCTTCAACGCGATGTTCTTCGCCGGGGTCAAGCCCGTCGAGTACGGCGCCCACTCCTTCTACATCGAGCGCTACCCGGAGGGCCGCGAGGCGACGGTCGCCTGGGGCAGCCTGGACCTGAGGTTCACCAACGACTCCGGCAAGGCCCTCTACATCCAGGCCGAGTCCACCGACACCTCGGTGACCATCACCTTCCTCGGCACGAAGAAGTACGACGAGGTCACGTCGGTCAAGGGGCCGCGCACCAACGTGCAGCAGCCGGCCAAGAAGGCGAGCACCGCTGAGAAGTGCGTGCCGCAGACCCCGCTCGAGGGCTTCGACGTCACCGTGGAACGGGTCTTCCGCGACGGCGGCCGGGAAGTGAAGCGGGAGCCGTTCCGCACGCACTACACCCCGCGTGACGAGATCACCTGCGAAAAGACACCGAGCAAGCGTCAGCCCTGAGGACGCGACCCCGTCAGAGCGACAGAGACAAGCCGCAAAGGATACGAAGTGTCACGGCAGACGATGTCGAACAGCGGCATGGTCACGACATGCCGTGGCAGGTGCACCCGCGGTCGCATCGCCGGATCGCCGCGCTCGTCCCAGTCGGTCCATGGAAGCCCACGAAGCCGCGGGCAACAGCTCGGCCGTACGCCTGCCCTGGTCGCCGGGGGCGTCGTGCTCCTGGTCGTCGCCGCCCTCGCCCTGTGGTGGCGAACCGCGGAGGGTACGGCGAATGCCTCGACGCCCGGCACGGCGTCCTCGGAGGCCGGGTTCTCCCCAGACATGTCGGTGCACCATCGGCCGGGTTCTCCCCAGACATGTCGGTGCACCATCGGCCGGGTTCTCCCCAGACATGTCGGTGCACCATCGGCCGGGTTCTCCCCAGACATGTCGGTGCACCATCGGCCGGGTTCTCCCCAGACATGTCGGTGCGCCATCGGCAGGCGGTGGAGATGTCGTTCATCGTTCGTGACCGCACCGGCGACCAGGAGGTCCGCACCCTCGCCTACGACATCATCGACACCCAGGCCACGCGGCGCGGCATGATGCCGGGCCGGCGGGAAGACGGGGCTGCACAAGACCTCCAGCCAGGCGCCCATGACGTGGCTGGGCCACGGTTCGATGCACGAGGCGAAGAGCGGCTCCCTCATGCCCGGGATGGCCACCACCACGCAGCTCGACCAGTTGCGCCTGTCCTTCACCCTGCCCGAGCAGCGCATCGGCCCGCTCGACGCCAAGCTCGCCGACCGGAGCGGCTACCGGGGCACCGGCACGCTCACCCTCCCGATCGCCGGAACCTGGACGATGAAGGCCATCGTGCGGGTCTCCGACATCGGCCGGGTCACCGTCTCGAAGACGACAGAGGTCAGGTGAGGACCTCCGCGGGTGCGGTGACGAGGCCGCGTTCGCCGTTACGACGGACTCGGCGCAGGACCGAAGCCCTGGAGCCGCTGGATATCTCCACCGATCTTCTTCCGCAGCGGCTCGAGCATCTTCGGTTCGGCACTGACGACCCAACGGCTGCCGACGAGGTACGTGCCGCCGTACACCCTGGCGGTCTCCAACCAGGTCTGCTTGTACTTCTCCTCCGGGAAGGTCGTGATGAGGTAGTCACCCTGCTCGGTGTGGCATGTCCCCTCGCGCAGTTCCTCGGCCTCGAGGCGGATGTTCGCCTTGCAGCCCGTCAGGTTGGCGATGACCTCGATCCTCGCCGGGGCCACAACCGCTGCGGCCGACGCTGAAGCCTTTGACGGCTTGTTGTCGGCTTCCGTCTCTCCGCCTGCACTGCAGGCGGCGGTCAAGGGCAGGAGAGCCAGCACTCCGGCCAGCGCGGCAGCACGCCCCCAGGAAGCGGCAGGTGGGGCGGTGCCGGCGCGTTCTCGGGGCTGTGGCTGGGGCACGTGCCTTCTCCGTCTCGGTTGGTTCCGCCCGTACAGCGGGTTGACATCCTCAGTGGGTACGGACGAACACCGGCAGCCGTTCACCTCGGCGTCCCGTCCCAAAGGTTCACCTGGAAGGCACCGTCCCGCAAGGGCCCCCGGGCCGAGGCAGTTCGTGAGACCCAAAAGGCCGTCTGCCCTCGCATCAGTCAGCGCGATCTCTCCTTGCGGGAACAGCTCACGTCGCTCGATCCGGTGAGCGCTTTCCGACCTCACGCTGATGTAGCGAACCAGGCACAAGCCCGCACCAGCCGGCCGGCAAGCCATCGTCTGCAGGGTGCCGGCCCGCCGACCATCAGGTAGGCATGACGTCCGACCGGCACCTTCGGCAAGGGACGAGCCGCTGGATTCAAGATCCGGTTCAGCGGCGGACCGGCTGCCGTCCTGGCCGACCAGGGCCATGTCGTGGTTCACGGCCTTCCGCGCCGATCGGCGAGCCCTTGCACTCCGCGCCCCGGCCCGCCGATGAGCTGCATCCGCGCAGGTCGATGCCGCGCCCGCGGAACGACCCGCACGCAGACTCCCCTCCGGCTCACCCGGCACCACATCAGCGTGCTGGCCGCCACGCTCCGTGAGGGCGCGAAAGACATGGAGGAGCCCTCCGCCCGCTCCCGCCTTCGGTGCCCGGAGGGGACCCGGTCGGCACGTCGCCGCATCCCCGACACCTCGCCACTGCCGGGAAGCAGAAGTGCAGCGTCTGTGAGGCGGTTCACTGAGACAGGGCTGGACTGGCTCGCACCGCAGAATTAGCTTTCTTGAGAGCATGCGTCCCTTATGGACCTTTTCCGCGGTGCGGCGGACCGGGTCCGAAGCAGGACGTTCACCAGTGGCCTTGCGGGCAGCCGCCCGGACCAGGCTTCAGGGCGCATGAGGAAGATACGACGTACTTCCGCGCCGGCACTACCGGTGGGCGAGCGGCCCCGGAAGGTGGACAAGTGAGTGAAGACGCCGTGTGGGTCAGAAGCGTGACGGGCATCCAACTGCATCACGTGACCGATCTTCAGGACGCTCGTCGGTTCCTGGGCAACGCTGTCATGGCGCTGGGCGCAGCCCATGTGAGAACGGGCGACGCCCGGTTCTCCGGTCTCGCCGACCAGCTCAAGGCAATGGTCGCCCGAACGCACGACCTGGAGGGCGAGGCACGGGAGAGCATGCACCAGCTGCATTCCACGGATCCCGAGCGGTTCGTGCGCTGCCGGGAGGGCGAGGAGCCCTGGCCGGACGAGCTCCAGGCCGGCTTCGTCCCGCGCCACACCTGCCGGGACAAGTGCCTCTACCACGACCATGAGGTGCTGGACGCCATCCTGCAGTGCACCTGCGGCCGGCCCCCGTGCCGCGCCTGCGCGATCGCGGGGGCGCCCTGACACGGAGACCACGGAGACCACGGAGAGCAGAGCGTCCCGTCCGGCCGTCTGTGCACGGGCGGTGACGGCTCCGCCGACTCCTACCGTGTGTCAGACGGTGTACGAGTGGGCCCCGGTCCCGGCAAGCCTGCCGCCCTCCACGATGAGGTACTCCTGACGGATCGGGCGGTTGTCGAACCAGCACTCCAGGATCTCCCGGACGCCTGCCGCGTACCTGGCCTGCGCGGAGAGCGTCGAACCGGACACGTGCGGTGTCATGCCCTCGTGCGGCATGCCGCGCCACGGGTGGTCCTCTTCCGGCGGCTCGGGGTACCAGACGTCACCGGCGTAACCCGCCAGATGGCCTCGTTCCAGAGCGCGTACCACGGCGTCCCGGTCGACGATCAGCGCGCGGGCTGTGTTGACGAGGTACGACCCTCGCTTCATGGTCGCGAGCATCTCGTCGTCGAAGAGGTTCACCGTCTGCGCGTGCAGCGGCGCGTGGATGGAGAGCACGTCGACGGCGGCCGCCAGGGAGCGGGCGTCCGCATGCCAGATCAGCCCCAGCTCCTGCTCGAGGTCCGGTGGCACCCTGTGCACGTCGTTGTAGTGCAGCTCCACATCGAACGGCTTCAGCCGACGGAGCACCGCCATGCCGATCCGTCCGGCACCGAAAACGCCGACGTTCATGCCTTCCAGGTCGTAGCTCCGCGAGACGCTGTCGGCCACGTGCCACCCTCGGCGGGCGGTGACCCACTCGTGGCTTGGCAGATAGTTGCGGACGAGAGCGAGGATCTGCATGACCGCGTGCTCCGACACGCTGATGCTGTTGCTGTAGGTGACCTCCGTAACGGTGACGTCGTGCTCGATGGCGCTCGGCAGGTCCACGTGGTCCGAACCGATCCCGGCTGTGATCGACAGCTTCAAGTGCGGTGCGCGCCGGATCCGGTCAGGGGTGAGATAGGCGGGCCAGAACGGCTGCGAGATCACCACCTCGGCGTCGGGGAGTTCCCGTTCCAGCACGGAGTCGGGCCCCTCCTTGTCGGAGGTGACGACCAATGTGTGGCCCCGTTCCTCCAGGAACGGACGCAGACCGAGTTCGCCGGAGACGCAGCCGACCAGCTCACCCGGCCTGAAGCCGATGCTCCGGGGGGTGGGTGCCGTCTGCCCTCCGGGATAGCCGCTGATGACGGGTATCTCTTCTCGGGCATACCTGGGCGGGTAGCCGTCAACGGGATCCGGATAAAGCACCGTGAGAATCTTTGCCATGGCCGTGCTCCTAAGAAGGCCGGCGCACAGGCGTGGTCCGATAGCCGCGCATTCGCTCCGGCCGGCCTTGCTGTCCAGTACCGAGTGACCGGGCTGCCGCACAACAAACGGGCCCGAACACGCTGATCACCCCGCCCGCAAAGCCCCGGCCGAGCCGCCTGCGGTGCGGGTTTCACGTCCTTGCCACCCGGCGGGGCCCGCCGCGTCATACCCGCCCATTCGGCACGGCGGCGCAGGGCGACCCCAGGGGCATCTCCAACTCGCCTTGACACGCCGCCGCCACAGGCGTTGCCTGGAATAAGAGGCGATGCTACTCCGGTGTTCATTGGCTCGACCAGGACCGCGCCACGGCCTGAGGCCGGAAGCGCGGCGGGGCGGAGAAGATTCATGGCGACGTATGAGTATTCCTGCAACCGCTGCGGATCGTTCGACGTCAAGCTGCCGATCGGCACAGCGCCGACCGCGCACGCCTGCCCGCAGTGCTCGAATGCGGCTCGCCGTGTGTACTCATCCCCCGCGACCGCATTCACCTCGCCTGCCGTTGTGGGCCTGCGCGAGCAGGAGGAAAAGTCTCGGGAAAGTCCCACGGTGGTCACGCGGGTGCCTCCCGAGCAGGCTGCGCCGAGGCCGGCCCATCCGGCCCTCGCCCGGCTTCCTCGACCCTGAGGGAAAGTCGCGGACCGGCGGAATCAGTCCCATGCCCCCTCGGAGAAGGGGCGTGGGGCGGTCTCGATCCCTGCCGCCTCGCCAGAGGCACGGGTTGCGCACAACAGCATCTCGGTCGTATGACCGCCCGGCGGGCCCCTCGCTCGCGGAGCGAAATCTCGGGAGGTGTCCCCCTTGGGCAACGTCGGACTTCTCTTTGTAGGCGCGGTGCTCTTCCTGAACGGGTTGATGCTGCTGGGAAAGGTCGACAGCCGAGCAGCCGCCGTATTCAATCTGTTCGTGGGCGGACTTCAGGTTCTCACACCCATATATCTCATCATCGCCGCGAATCAAGATCCCCGCCAAATCGTGCTCGCATCGGGCATCTTCCTCTTCGGTTTCACATACCTGTATGTAGGAATCGGACTGCTCATGGGGCTCGACACGACAGGCGTGGGGTATTACTCACTGTTCGTGTCCATCGTGGCTCTGGGGTATTCCTTCGTCAACTTCCGGCTGTTCGACGATCAGCCGTTCGGAGTGATATGGCTCTACTGGGCGTTCCTCTGGTTCCTTTTCTTCCTGCTCCTGGGACTGAAAATGGAGACCTTGACGTCTTATGTCGGCTGGGTGACGGCGATCGAAGGCTGGGTAACCGGCGTCATACCGGCATTCCTCCTGCTGGCCGGTTACTGGGTCACCGAGAACTACTTTGAAACGGCGATCGCGCTGGGCGCGTTCGGAGTCCTGACCTTCGGCGGGCTGTGGATCGTACTTCGCCGGAAGCGGCCCGGCAGGCCCGCGGAGGAGTACAGCGCCCCGGGCTATCCGGCCGGCAGCCCCGGCTAGCGACCTGCCGATGCTCGCCGCCGACTCCTCGATGGGAGCGCCGGGAGGTGGTTGAAACGCGAGAAGCGAAGACGGCAGAAGCGGCGTGAGGGGGCCAGAGCGCTCCGGACCACACGCCGCACCCGCTCACCCGTACAGAACAGATCACGGAGTTCACATGCCTGACGTAATCTTCAGCGTCGACCAATCCCGGTCGATGCGCGACCAGGCCGTACCTGGACACAACAGGTGGCATCCGGATGTTCCGGTCGCCGCGATGGTCCGCCCGGGGGACGAGTTCCGCGTCGAATGCCGCGAATGGACCGACGCGCAGATCGGCAACAACGACTCCGCCAACGACGTCCGCGACGTCGACCTGATGCGCTGCCACATGCTCAGCGGGCCGATAGGCGTCGAAGGCGCGGAGCCGGGCGACCTGCTCGTCGTGGACATCCTGGATCTCGGGCCGGTACCGCAGCAGGTCGGAAACGCACCGGGTGAAGCCTGGGGATACACCGGCGTCTTCGCCAAGGCCAACGGTGGAGGCTTCCTGACGGACTACTTCCCCGATGCCTACAAGGCGATATGGGACTTCCATGGTCAGGTGGCGACCTCCAGGCACCTGCCCGGTGTCCGCTTCACCGGCATCACCCACCCGGGCCTCTTCGGCACCGCGCCGTCCGAGGAACTGCTGCAGCGGTGGAACAGGCGTGAGCAGGCCCTGATCGACACCGACCCCAACCGGGTCCCGCCACTCGGACTCGCGCCCGACCCCGATCAGGCTCTCACCGGCCAGGCGACCGGATCGGATGCCGGACGTATCGCCCAGGAAGGGGCCCGCACCGTCCCCGCACGGGAGAACGGCGGCAACCACGACATCAAGAACTTCACTCGTGGATCCCGCGTCTTCTACCCGGTCCATGTCGCGGACGCCAAGCTGTCAGGCGGTGATCTTCACTTCAGCCAGGGAGACGGTGAGATCACCTTCTGTGGCGCCATCGAGATGGGCGGCTACATCGACTTCCACGTCGATCTGCTCAAGGGTGGCATGGAGAAGTACGGTGTCACCACCAACCCCCTCTTCATGCCGGGCAACGTCGAGCCGCGGTACTCGGATTTCATCTCCTTCATCGGGATCTCCGTGGACCACGACACCGACACCAACTACTACCTGGACGCGACGGTCGCCTATCGCCGCGCCTGCCTCAACGCCGTCGAGTACCTGAAGAGGTTCGGTTACACCGGAGAGCAGGCGTACTTGCTCCTCGGTGCGGCCCCTATCGAGGGACGCATCAGCGGGATCGTCGACATCCCCAACGCCTGCTGCTCCCTCTACCTCCCGACCGGGATCTTCGACTTCGATGTCCATCCCTCCGCGGAGGGACCGAAGACCGCAGACCGCGGTCAGTGCGCGGTGACCACCTGAAGCCGACCGATCCCCTGACCGGGATCCGGCGCCACCGGGCCCTGGCTCCGATCGGCACAAGCCGCCCGGAGGCCGGGCCCGGCCCAGCAGTGGGACAGTCACACGATCGCCCGGACAGGCCTGGTTGCTTGGGCAGGTTCACTCACCGGTGGCGTGCTCGTTTGACCGGGTGTGTTGTTGACCGGGTGTGACGGGTGGGGAGCCGGCCGCGGTCCGGTGTGATCCGGAGGACTTCGCGGCGGAGATGTTCGAGCCGTTTGCGCGGGATCAGCGCCGATGGGAAGCGGTGCACCTGCGGGGCTGCTACTGGAGGGGCGGCGCAAGTCGGTGGAACCGATGGCGCGCGGCTGGCTGAGGACGGCAACCAGCAGGCCCTGGCCCACTTCCTCATCTCCAGCCCGTGGGACTCGGCACATGTGTGGGCGCGCCTGGCGTGGAGGATGCAGCAGGACCGGAACAAACCCGGCCGCACGCCCTGTCCTACGGCGGTCGCGGTCCACGGCCCCAGCCCGTCTCCCCCGAGCCGGCCCAGAGCGTGAAGCAGCTGGTCACCGCGATCGGGAAGCGGGCCGCCCGGCCGGCGCAGTGGCGGGAAGGCTCCCCGCCCGGCAGCCGCCGCAGCGGCTTCAAGCGCATGTCCTCCCGCTTCGTGGCCCTGCGGATCCGTCCCGCTGGACGGGAGATCCGCAAGGCCGCAGGCGGCCCGGACCTGCCCGTGCGCCGACTGCTGGCCGAATGGCCCGCCAGCCAGCCCGAACCCGTCCAGTTCCGGCTGCCCCACCTGCCCGCCGGCCACCCTCGTGCGCACCGCGAAACTGCGCCGGCGCATCGAACACGACTACCGCGAGATGCATCAGGCCCTGGGCCTGGTGCTGCCGGCCGTCACCACAGCCCAAACGGCAGGCAGGGGACAACCTCGCCAGTGAAGGTGAGCCGGCCACCTCGGAGGGCTACCAGCTGGACGGCGGAGCCTGGCTGCGGGCCGGGGCTGCACGGGATGTGGTGATCGGCCGCCGGGCGTCTGCAGGAGTATCCTTAACTCTAAGTGACGCCTCTGTCCTGTCAGCGGCGGTCACGCGGCGGTGGGGCTCGCCGTACCCGAACCGCGGCACCTTCGGCGCCGCCAACAGTCCCTGCTCGTGAAATCTGGTCTGCCCTTCATGGGCCCGCGCGAGTAGGAGGGTTACGGCATGAAAGGCAGTAAGACCCAGGTCACGGCGCACACCGCTCCCCAGGCTGATCGACTCACGCATGCGCGGCACCGTAAACGGGCGGCGCGCAGATTCTCCCTCCCCATGAACGACGTCGGGCGCCTTACCCACGCCGGTCGGGCGTTCGCGATTAGTGGCACCGCGAGCGGGGCGGGGTGCGGCGCGTCACGCGCCGCGTGGCAGCCAGGAGGACGTCATGAGGCCAATTGACAGGGCCCTGCGGCTGACGGTGTTCATCGAGGAATGCGACACCTGGCATCACAGGCCGCTGTACACGGAGATCGTGCACCGGGCTCACGAGGCGGGACTGGTCGGAGCGTCGGTCTTCCGCGGAGTGGAGGGCTTCGGGGCATCCACGGTGATCCATGTTTCCCGACTGCTGTCGGTCAAGCAGGATCTCCCACTGGCGATCGTCATCGTCGACGAAGAGGAACGCATCCGGCGCTTCCTGCCCACGGTGAAGGAACTGGTCACCGAGGGCCTGGTGATCGTCGAAGAGGTCGAGGTGGTCCGCGTCGGCCAGGCGCGCGCGGACGCCGTCCGAACCGGCGGCGCTACGGGAGCGGAGTGAGTCGCTCAGGCGGTATCCGGATAGTGAGGGCCAGGGGCCTATCCGAACACCGCCTTGGCCACGGCCAAACCGATGAACACCGCTCCGAGTCCTGCGATGACCGAGGCCGCCACGTTGACGAATGCCAGGAACCTCGCGCCGGCCGCGGCCAGGCTCAGCGTTTCATAGGAGAACGTCGAGTACGTGGTCAGCGCCCCGCACAGCCCGGTCCCCAAGAACAGCTGCATGTCCTTCGACGCGGCACCGGACAGCGCCGCCCCCGCCAGTACGCCGAGAATCATCGAGCCGGTGATGTTGGCGGCGAAGGTGCCCCACGGGAAGACCGTGTCGTGACGTGCCTGGACCGCCCGGTCGGTCAGATACCGCAGCGGGGCTCCGATCGCGCCGCCGAGCAGCACCAGCAGCAATCTCATCGGCTCACGGCCTCCCGCCCCACGTAGTGCACCACCTGAACCTCCTCCAGGGTCACCAGCCCTTCGATAGCCAACTCGTCCAGCTGCGACAGGAAGGCACGGATCCGGTCCTCCTCGTCCACGATGACAACCGCGGTCGGCAGGTCGTCCGCCATCGACAGCAACCGGGTGGTGTGCACGATCGAGGACGCCCCGAACCCCTCCACCCCACGGAAGACCGACGCCCCCGCCAGCCCCGCCGCGTGAGCCCGGTGCACGATCTCCGTGTACAGCGGCCTGTGATGCCAGGTGTCGGTGTCGTCCACGAGGACCGTCATGCGCAGTGCGCGACCCGTAAGCTCCATTACTGTCTCCTCCCGACCAGGGCGCGGCGCGCCGCCGCCACGCCGATCGTCACCGCGGCCATCGCGGCCACAACGGTCACCACCAGGTAGGCCAGCGCAGTACCGGCCCGCTCCTGGGCGACCAGACGTTCGATGTCGGCGCAGTACGTGGAGAAGGTGGTGAATCCGCCCAGCACCCCCGTGCCGAAGAACGGCCGCAACAGAGGGTGCACCAACCACACCTCGGTCACCACCACCAGAAACACCCCGATGATCAGGCAGCCGACCGCGTTGACACCCAACGTCGTCCACGGGAACGCGCTGCTGTCCGTGGGCCACAGCTGCCCCGCCTCGTAGCGGGCGCCCGCCCCCACCGCCCCACCGACGGCGATCACGGAAAGCACCGCCACCTCCCGCCGACGCGCCTCACCCCGCAGCCGCGCCTCCTCAGCAGCCGTAGCCCGCTCGGCCGGCCCGGCAACCGTGCTCGGCCCTCCGGCCACACTCCTCAGACCGCTGCGCCCCACACGCCTCTGCACACCGACCACCGTGTACCCGCCCCTGCTCCAGGTGAGCAGGGGCCGTCGCGTCACCGCCGCTCGTCGGCACCATCCCCTGCGACCCCATCGATGCCGTACGACCACCCTAAACCTCGCTCCTGAGGAGGCGCGGTCGAGCAGCAGGAGTGCGGCGGCCGACACCGAGAATGATCTTGATCGGATCGCGGGCCGGCGCCGTTGCCGGCCCGCCGGAACCCGAGCCGGCCGCCCGGCGGACCGAGATGACTCCCGCTTACGCCGCAAACCCGGCGGACCATGACGCCGCTCTCGGCGAATTCGTCGCCGAACACGACGACCTTGCCGATCCTCCACAAGGCGCCGGGAACAGCATCGAGTCACCCCGCCGACGCGCGGACCATCGGCCCGCCACATCGGCATTCGTCCGGTTGCCGGCAGGCCCGCGAAGACCGCGCCGTGCGAGAGGCCGTGACTCGCGGGCTCCGCGACCACCTGCCGAGCCATCGGGAAAGTCGGCAAAGGGACGGCAGGAGCCCTGCCGCATACGCCGACAACCGGCCAGACTTTGGACATGCCCATCAGCGCGCGTCGGGCCTGAGACGCGCCCGGCCACGCTCCCGTGAGCGGTCGACGGGCGGGGCGCCGCATCCGGCGGCAAGCCACTCAACCGCCGTCCGGAATCCGTCATTTTCGCAGGTCAGCGAACCCTTCCCCGGAGTTTCAGCGGCACCGCCGGCAGCTCGGGGGCGGGCAGCGGAGTACCGTCGTGCCCCTTCGCCTCGCCGAACCGCGTGCCTTCCCTCCAGTCCCGGCGGGCCTGCTCGATCTCCTCCTGGGTCCGGCCGATCCAGTTCCGGAACAGAGCGAACCATGCGCACATCCGTGCAGGTCGGCGGCGTTCCGGAGGATTCGGCAACCGTGAGCTCCACTGCCCTGGTTCGTGGGACGGGGTCGTTCTTCAAGGAGTGAGCATCCACGGTCGCGGTGGTCGAAGTGCCCTCACCCGTACAGGATCCGGTATCGGTCCGCGGCCGGGAAGCAGGTGAAGGAGTCCGGGTTCGCGGCCGGGACAGGGCCATCGCTCGTTTGACGGAGATCTGCAACACGAGGAAGGCGGCGCCGCGCGGTCAGGCGAAGGCGGAGCGAACCGCCTGGCCCGACGGCGTGAAACCGCCTCTCCAACGGCCTCACGCGACCTGCGGAGACACCCGCCCCCATGCCTATGTTCGGCTCGGCACGTCCGACCGAAAGGCTCCCCATGGACCAGCAGATCGTGCAGGTGAAGATCCATCCGGCGATCGGCGTCGCCCGGGTCGGCAACAGCTCCGCAGCGCCGTTCATCGGCCCTGAATCACCGCACCAGAAGCCGCTTCCCCCCGGTTCCCGCAAGGACGCCTCCGGGGCGATCATCAAGCAGGCGGCCCGCTTCCGGGTCTACGGCTACAACCAGGCCGGCGAGGTCGTACGGGAGCTGAAGCTCGGCCAGGACGGCGTGAGCGAGATCCGCTGGTCGGTGCACCTGGCCAACAAGAAGGCCTCCTGGTACCGCTTCCACGTCCCGCTCGACATCCCCGAGGCGGCTTCGCTCACGCCGGAGCAGAGGGGAAGGCGCAACGCCGACGTGATCGGCGCCGAGCGCCGGAAACTCGTCATCGACCCCGGCATCCGCACGATCCGCGCCTCCCTGCACGACGTGGGCACCTTCGACACCGGCACGATCAAGGGCCGCAAGGTCCCGCTCGGCAGGATCTCCACCGAGTCCACCGGCCGCCTGCTCGTCGTCGGAGGCAACGGGAAGTCGGCCTCCTACGCCATCCCCGAGAAGCCGATCACCGGCGTCGCCAACAACGACACCTGGTACGACGACGTCTCCGACGGCCCCGTCACCGCACAGGTCACCATCGGCGGTCAGAGCAGGCCGGCGACACCGGCCTGGGTCGTGGTGGCCCCACCGCACTACGCACCCGGCGTGAAGACCGTCCGCACCCTCTACGACGTAGTCCAGGACGTGTTCATCGCGGAGGGAACACCGCCGGGCGACGACGTCGTCTCCTACGCCGACCACATCGAGCCCATCCTCAGCAGATTCTGCGGGCTCCAGTGGACCAACCACGGCTTCGCCACCCAGTTCGGCTGGAAGGGCCCGTACGACTTCCTCGACCCCGCGCTGCGCGCACGCTTCGCCGACCCGGGTGCCGGCAGCCGGGAACTGCGCCGCCAGATCTACGTCCAGATGCGCGACTGGGAACGGGACGGAACGTCACCGCTGCCGTGGCCCTGGCTGTACGGCGACGCGATGTCCAGCGGCAGGGGCACGTCGGTACGGCAGCACATCATGCTCTCCCCGACCCAGGACCGACTGCTCGCCCGGTGGGCCGAGGGACGCTTCCAGCCCGGCCCGCTCCACGAGCACCACGAGGACGTCGACGAGGCACCCGTCGGCGAGCAACCGGCCCTGCTCGACCGGGCCTCACTGGAGAACTGCGCCGGGGACGCCTTCCACCCCGGCTGCGAGGCCACCTGGCCCGTACGGAACAAGACCCTGTACGCCGAGCCCTTCCGCGTCCTGCACCGCGCACCGGACAACCCCGAACGCGACTACGGCGAAGTCCTCAGCGACCAGGAGGTCAAGTCCGAGGACGGCCCGCTGCACGCACAGGGCCCGGGAGACCTCACCCGCTGGATGGCCGCCCCCTGGCAGTGCGACGCCGCCAGCTGCCGCTCCGGCTACCAGTTGCTCAGCGGTCTGGGCCCGCGCTACAGCCCCTACCTGCCCACCTTCTGGCCCGCCCAGGTCCCCAACCACGTGCTGAAGCACTCCGACTTCGACATCGTCAACGACCCCGCCGCCGACCTGAAGACCAGAGAGCGCGCGTTCGAACGACGTGCCGTGTGGCTGCGCGGCCTGACCGGCTCCGACGCCATCGGACAGCGCCGTCAGATGATCGACGACTGGCCGGACTTCGGCATCGTGGAGACCCACCGGTACGAGGTCGGGGACGGCCGGTTCCCGGAGTTCATCCAGGTCGAGTCCGTTCCCGGCGAGCGACTGCGAGAGGCGCCCGACCACGCCAATCTCATCAACGTCCAGGTTCCCGAGGCGGCCGGCCCCCAGCTCGCCGCGGAAGCCGGCACCTGGGGCGGAGACCTGCCGGCCGAACAGGTCGAGGCCGCCCTGGTGACCCAGGCCATCGCCGAGGCCATGCGCGCCACCGGCCACGATGAGGCGGCCATCGCCGCCGGCTACCTGGAGAAGCTCGATCCGCTCCGCGCCTCCCAGTGACCCGCGCGACGGTGCCGTACGGCCCGCGACGCGACCACTACGACGTCATGATCGCGGGCGGCGGCCCCGCCGGCTGTGCCGCCGCTCTCACCCTGTCCAGGGCGGGCCGTACGGTGCTCCTCGCCGACTCCGCGACCGGCCCGCCCAAGACCGGTGAGACCCTTGTGCCGGCGGCGCGCCTGCTCCTGCACGACCTGCAGGTCGCCGACAGCGTCCTGACCTCGGGACATCTACCGTGCCACGGCAACCACTCCGCCTGGGGCTCCACCGCCCTGCATACCGCCGACTTCATTCGCGATCCCTACGGCCACGGCTGGCACCTGGACCGCCCGCTGTTCGACCGCACCCTGCGCGCCGCAGCCCGCGCGGCGGGAGCGGACCTGGCCGAACACACCGCCGTACGCCGTCCCGTGCGTCTTCGCGACGGCACCTGGCGGCTCATCCTGCGCGTCGCCCACGCCGGACCGCGTGCCGTGACCTGCCGCTGGATCGTCGACGCAACCGGCCGACGCGCCGCGATCGCCGTTACGGCCGGTGCCCGCAGACACGTCGAGGACCGCCTGACCGCCTATCACCTCACCCTCGACGCCCTGCCCGGTGCCACCGACGGCCACTCCCTGGTCGAATCCGCCCCCGACGGCTGGTGGTACACCGCCCTGCTGCCCTCCCGCCGCCGCCTCGTCTCCTACTTCACCGACCCCGACCTGTTCACCCCCGCGGACTTCCGCCGCGGCCTCCTCGCCACCCGGTACGTGGCGCCCGCCGCCCACCCTCACGGGCTCGACAGCCTGAGCCCTCCCCGTCGCGCCCCCGCCCACAGCGCCCACCTGGACCACCTCCACGGCGACGGCTGGATCGCGGCGGGGGACGCCGCCGTCGCCTTCGACCCCCTGTCCTCCCAGGGCGTCCTCACCGCCCTCTACACCGGACTCTGCGCGGGCCAGGCGATCGACGCCCGCCTGTGGGGTGCCCCAGGCGCCCTCGACGCCTACACAGCCAGGATCAGCACCGCCCGAGTCGCCTACCGTCACGCCCACCGGGCGGCCCACGCCCAAGAAACCCGCTGGCTCGACCACCCTTTCTGGTCGCGGAGACAAGGAAAGACAGGAAGGCAAGGGGGTGAGGTTCCCCCGAGACACGGGGAGTGGTGACAGCAGGTCAGATGGAACTCGGCTGAGAGGAGTCCTGACGACGCCTACCCCGAGGAAGGACCCGCTGGAGTTGCGTGAACGTGCGGTGCGGATGTACGGCGCCGCGGAGCCGAAGCCCGTGATCCGCCGCCTGGCCGAGGAGTTCGGTGTTCATCACGAGGTCCTGCGCGGCTGGATTCGTCAGGCCGATGCCGACACCGACGAACGCGACGTCCTGCTGACCAGCGACGAGCGCGCGGAGCTGTCTGCGTTACGCAAGGAGAACGCACGGCTCAAGCGAGCGAACGAGGTTCTGCGGACAGCCTCGGTTTTTCGCGGCACAGCCCGGCCCGACCCGACCCGGACCGGGCGGCGGCGCTCTTCGACGAGCACCCGTGGCTTCGTTGATCTCCATGTGGACACTCTGCGTGTCCAGCACCGCTAGGGCCGGGTCCTCTCATCGGCGGGAGCGCTCACGGACCCGGCAGCGCAGGAGTTCATGGATGACATGGTCGGTCCCGTCGTCCCGCCGGGCGGCGAAGTGGTGGTACGTCGCGCTCTTCCGGGGAAGAGCGTGCGGGAGACAGGCCCACTGGCAGCCGGTCCGCCCCTGAGGGAGGATCGCGTTCACGATCTCCCGCATCGCGTAGGCGCCCTGATGGCCACTGACCGAACGGCGCCGGTCCTTCCACGCGATGATCACCGGCTCGATCAACGACCGCTGCTCGTCCGACAAGTCACTCGGACACGGCTTGCGTTCACCGCCCCGCCACCCCGGTGGACCGCAGGCGGCGGACCAGAGGATTCCGTCCACACCCACCCCCTCAGGCGACCGCACAACCACTCGAAGAGTCACCAACCTCCCTCTCGCGGCTTGACAGGAAGCATGAGAAATCACTGCATCGGGGAATCGGGCGGGGGAAGCTGGATGGTGCGCTCCCGATCGACGGATTCGACGCCGTCCACCGCTTCCAAGGCCGGTATCCGGTCCTCCATGACGGTGCCGGAGAGCGTGCCGAGGATCGACTGCTCGCCCGTGACCGTCAGCCCGGCCCGCCGCAGGGCCTCGACGACTTCCGCGAACCGGTCGGGGTCGACCGCGAGGATGACCCCGACCGGCGCGGATGGGGACGACTCGCTCACGGGGCCTGGAGCAGACCCGCGCCGACGTCCCTGAGGGGCTGCGTCAGCGGGAACGCACCGGACTTCAGACCGGCCATGAGATCAGCCGCGGAAGCGTTGGGATTCGCCTGGGCGAGCAGGGCGAGGACACCCGCCACGTGCGGCGTGGCCATGCTGGTGCCGCTTTGGTGCTTGTACCCGCCGCCGGGAGCAGCCGAGTACACCTGCCAGCCGGGCGCGGCGATGTTGATCTCGCCGCCCTGGCCATTGATGCCGGCGTTGGAGAAGAACGTCGGCGCGATCGCCTTGTCGAGCGCGGCCACCGCGAGGATGGAGGGGCAGTTGGCCGGCCGGCTGACGGGCCAGATGTCCTGGGGCCGGTGGCTGTCGTTGCCCGCGGCGGCGACGATCACCGTCCCGCGCTCGAGCGTGCGCCTGGCCAGGATCTCGTACGTCTGCGGGAAGAGCTCACCCGGCCGAACCCGTGCGCCGAGCGACATGGAGATCACCCGCGCGCCGTGGGCGACGGCCCAGGCCATGCCCGCCAGGATCTGGCCGTCGGTGCCGCTGCCCGCGTTGCTGAGCACCTTCGCCGCGAGGATCTGGGCCTCGGGGGCCACGCCGTAGCGGGGGCCCTGCCCAGGGCCGGCCGGGCCGGCGGCGGTGCCGATGCAGTGCGTGCCGTGGCCGTGGCCGTCCTCCACGGTTTCGCCGGGCACGAAGGATTCCGTCGCCTCGATGCGGCCGGCGAAGTCCGGGTGGTCGGTGTCCACGCCGGTGTCCAGGACGGCGATCTTCACACCGCGTCCGGTCAGGCTGGACAGGTCGGCCCGGATCGCCTGCAGGCCCCAGGTCCATGTGTCCTCGATCCAGGACGGGCCCTGGCCGGCGGCTATCTCCGCCCTGGTGTGGCGGGCGACCACGTCCTCGTCGCTGCGGAAGGCCGGGAAGAACTCGGTCGGCGCCTGCTGCGGAGCGGTGATCGGCAACGCGTAGACCATGCGCTCCGGCTCCGCCGCGATGATCGAGGGCTCCGCCTCGGCCGTGGTCACCAGCGCGTGGCGCTGCTCGGGCCGCACCTCGACGACAGCGGCGTTGAGATCCTCGAAGAGCACCGAGACGTCGGGGCGCTCAAGGAGTTCGGCGACGTTCGCGGCCTCGGTGCCTCGGACGCGTTCGACGGACGCGATGTCGGCGGAGGAACGCAGTGCGTTCAGTCCGCTCTCCTGGTTGCTCGGGTCGAGCAGGACCACGTACCGGCCGGTGTACTCCGTACTCTGGTCCGTGACGGAGCCGTTGGGCCGAAAGGGCTGCTCGCCGAAGGCGCGCCTGTCCATGGGGCCGTTCGCCATTGAATTTCCTGCTTTCTGTGGGCTTCCCCCCGGTTCGTGGACGCGCGCCGAGGCACGGAGTGCCGAGGGTGGTGGGGCGCGGTGCAGCCGTGTACCGACGCGTGATGCCGTCGCCTGTAATGCAGACCCTTGCCAGGCCGTCGGCATTGCCCCCTTCGAACACCGTCGCACCGGGTACGGAGGCCCGCAACACAGCGCCGTCGGTCGTGAGCCCCTTCCCTCCTCGGTCTGAGATGGCCAGATGTACGCAGAGGATGGCCTGGACGAGGCCCGTGATGCGGGTGGTTGAACACCGCCCCATGCTCGGCACCCGAGGGCGAAGGCCGGCCGCGGGTCGCCAGGCCCTGCTCACGCTCGCCCGACTCGCAGCCGGGTTCGTCGTCGGAACCACCACCGTCTACCGCCATGTCGCCGAAGCCGTCGCCCTCCTGGTCGCCCTCGCCCCCGCCTCGGCCGATGCGAGGGAGGCGGCAGCCGCTGCCGCTGGGGAATCCAGTGGGGTGCCGGAACTACCGTCGGCGTAGCGGGAATGGCCTGCGGGAGAAGAGCGAGGTCATCAGGTTGGGGCACCGCGGTGGCCAGTGGTTCATATGACCACGAGAATGCCCAAAAGGTGGTGTTTTAGGTTTTATAACCAATACGCCTATGGGAGGGATGGTCATGTACAACGAGCGCAGCCAAGTGCGGCGGGCGACCGCGTGGCGGCAGCCGACCGGCGGCGGCACGCTCGAGGGTGACCGCCAGGCCGCTGAGGAGGTCGTCCTGGGAGCGGCTGGGGCGGAGCATGACTTGGTCGACGAGGGGTGCGGCAGCGATCCCTCCACGCTGAGGGCCGGGCACCTGTACCGCAGGGTCAGCGGCAGGGATGACCGGGCGCAACCGGTGAGCGAGGAGGAACTCGCCGGCTTGAGCGACCCGATGGCCGCCGAGTTCTTCCATAAGAACCGGTTCCCGGTGACAGTGCAGGAGCTGTTGTCCGGACTGCCGGAGGCGGCCGCCGCCTCTCGGCGGGTGTACCTGGTCAGTGAGGCCGGGCAGATCGCGCCGGACACCTCTCCCGGACTGCACCGTGACATGCGCTTCGCCATCACCGTGGCCGTGCGAGCCGGCCAGGCGGACCTGCTGATCAGTACGCAGGCCGGCGGCGACCAGGTCACGGCGTTCCTCCAGGTCGCGGCCTGGGACCCTGGTGCGAAGGTCTTCAATTTCTATATGCGCATCGGCCCGACCTGGGTATGGGCGGGCAACTCCTGGGACGCCTTGGAGCCGGACTCCCGTGGCAAGGGCTGTTTCGACAGCCATGTCAACGGAAGCGCCGTGATGAAGGAGCTCAGGATCCCCTGGATCAACTGGCAGTCCGAGAGGGCCACGGTCCGGCTGGCCGACGACGACCCGCTGCGCCGTGATCCTCTCTACCAGCAGGTCACGGGCGCCCAGAAGCTGGAGTTGACCGTCAGGTCGCTGGTCACCAGATGGACTGCCGCGCGACTCGCCGAGGTCACCGCGAACGGCGTCGTCGAACACCCCGACCGCCTGCTCCGCCACCTGTTCACGACCACCACCGTCAACCTCGCCGGCACGGACAGGCAAAGCAGCATCGTCACCCCGGAGTCAACCGACCTGGTGCTCCCGATGGGGTTCTGGCTCAATCAGGATGTCCTCCTGGACGACCTCGGCCTGGCGACGCAGGCCGCACCGCCCACGGCACCCGCCGCCCGGTACTGCGCAAGCCTGGCCCGGTTCGGCTTCCGGCTGGAAGAGCGGGCCGAGGACGGCGGTATCGCCTTCCGTCGGCCCGGCGACACCTTCTTCGCCTTCGTGGTGCCCGAGGCCGCTCACGAGGACAACGAAGTGGTACGGCAGATGATCCGCCATGGGCTGCTCTCGGCGAAGTTCGCCGCCTGCGTGCTGATGGTCGACTTCCCCAATCCGGTCTTCAGCCCGCCTCGCGCGCATCTCATGCGGTATGCACCCACCGCGGCGACCAAGCTCTCGGCCCTGTGCGACCAGACGGCCCTGGCCATCACGGATGCCGCGCGTACCCTGCCCGCCGACAGCCCCGAGGGCCTCTTCGCCGCGCACTGGCAGGTGCCCGACGACGCGTGGCAGGCGGTGTTCGGACAGCGCGTGGACGCTTACGTGCGCAAGGCCGCAGCGCGGGCCCGCACCGAAGACGGTTTCGACGACTACGTCCGCCTCGCCGAATCCCGCCGTCGGCAGTTCCGGGCCATGAAGCTGAACGAGTTCCAGCTGACCCTGCCGGTCACCGATATCCCCGCTGACGCGCCGCCGCTGGCGATGCGTGAGGACGCCACCGCCGTCCCCCTGCCCTGAATCACCGCCCATGCGCTCGGCCACCACACCGTCCGCTTCGCACGGAAGGAACGGACCATGACGAAACTCGAGGCCTACGGGCCTCCAGGCAACCTCGACGACTTCGACGGGTTCGGCCGCAAGGCATGGAACGCCTTCATCTCGAACACGGTGGACACGGCCGTCAAGGGGCCCGATCCCAACGAGGTGCTGCACGACAGCCCAAGGCCTCAGTTCTACAACCTGACCAGCACGGACACCGCCGGGGACGCCATCCGGGCCGCCATCAGCTGGACCGCGTTCCCCCGCATCATCAAGATCACCTCAAGTTCCGACGTCCAACGGTGGGAACGCGCCGACGCCAGCCGTGACGTCCAGGACGAGTACTGCGAATGGAGCGTCGTACGCGACAACACGAACACGATCACGCAGGTCACGTTCACCTGTGAAGGCCCTGAGTACTGGGAAGTGCTCGCGGAGACCAACCCACAGAAGGTCATCGAGCTCTACCGTCACCACATCAGTCCTGACGTCCGGCCAGAGGATCTGTTCTCCCCCACCGGCCGATACCAGCCACGCAATAAGTGGAACGACTCCACGAGCCACGGCGCCATGCACCTCGTCCAGCGCAACAACACCCTCGGCGCCGAGATCGAACTGGCTGCCGCGGCCACCATCCGGCGCGTCGTCAACGGCACGGAGCTCACCACCGAGCAGGAGCTCATCGCCTGTGGCAAGTACGGAGCCCCCGAGCGCAACAGCGATCCGCACATCGGTGCCGGCGTCAACGCCCTGGCCCGCCAAAGAGCCGACATCACCCTCGCCGACCCGGTCGGCCTGTACTTCGACGACCTGTCCACCGATGGCTGGGAGACGCCCGACGGGTCCGACCCCAAGAGCTACTGGACCTATCTCAGGGGCGACACGGAACACCGCGTCCGAGCCGCCTACCGGGTGCCACCGGAAAAGGGCTTCAGCGTCGGAGACATCACCATCGCCGGCAGGCCCATCCGATTCGGTTCTCAGATCGCAGACTTCATCACCATCAAGCTCACCGGAATCGCCTGCCGTCTCGGCAGGAGCACAGCCGAGCCACAGACCTCCTGCGTAGAATTCCTCCCGGCCGACATGCCCGAGGAGGCGTTCACCGCAGAAGCCTTCTCCGCCTACGGCAACTTTCTCGACCCGAGGCCCGCCGTCTCCAGCCGATCCTCCCGCGTCGCCTGAACCGCATCGGCGGGTGCCTCTTCGGTGGCCAGAGGGGTCTGCAAAGCATCCGCCCCTCTACCGTAATCGGTGGTAGAGGGTTTCTGAAAAGCTGTCAGTAGGCTGATCCGGCCAGGCGCCGCACCAGAAGCACGGCCATGGCGAGGCATACGGCATCCTCCGAGCGGACGCGCAGGTACTCATAGTCTTTTGACAGGCGGCGGCATCGTCCCCGCCAGGCGAACGTCCGCTCCACCACCCAACGGCGCGGCACCACTGCAAACGGGGCACTGCCGGCGGTTGAGTCCCCACCCGAGCCCAAGTCGAGCGGAATCCACCGTCGCGGCGCTGCACGATCTCCACGCCAACCCTGGTCGGGGGGCAAGTGACATCTCGACGAGGTTCTCATCAAGATCAACGGCGAGCGGCCCTACCTGTGGCGGGCGGCGGACCAGCACGGGAACGTGCTGGACGTCCTCGTCCGGCCCAAGCGCGACACCCGCGCCGCCGTGGGGTTCTTCCGTCGGCTCTTGAAGGACATGGAGTACGCGCCGCGTGTGGTGGTCGCCGACAAGCTCCGCTCCTGTGGCGCGGCCCGCCGCCAGGTCATGCCGGTGGTGGAGCACCGCACCCCGAAGTACCCGGACGACCGGGCCGAGATGACCGTCCGCTGCGCCATCCGGGACCAGATCAACGGCGCCGCCGGCTGGTCCACCACGGCCTGACCCCAGGCCCGGAGCGCAAGTCCGCCACGCCCCGACGGCGCCATCAGGCACTCACACACCCCACAACGTGACAGCGCCCCTTCGAAGCCGAACGCCGGGACGGGCTCCGCCCTCCCCGTCACGTCAGCCACTCACTCACCGTCATGGGGAACCCCGGAGGCTGGTCCGAACGCCGCTATGCGGAAGCCAGCACCTCCCCGGCCGTGACCTGGGGAGGGTTGGGGAGCAGTGACGCAAGGTTGTCCCGCACGAAGTCGGCCGCCTTCGAGACCGATTCCTCGGCACCGGCCTGGTCCTGGAAGACACTGGTCGAGACCATCACTCCGTCCCCGGCGTCGACCCAGTAGTAGGCCACGAAGCCGGAGACCTGGCGCATGAGCGGCACGAAGCCCTCGTTCACGAGGCGTCCCGCCGCGGCCGGATCGGTCACCCCTTCATACCGCCGGATTGCTACGTACATCGCCGAGCTCCTCACGGGGGTTCTGGGTTCTTCCTCTGCTGAGACGTTGTACCCCTGCGACAGCTGCCCGGCTCATGAGGCGTCCGGAAATCACCTGAAGGGCCGCTTCAGGTGATCCGAACGGCGGCTTCCGGCCCGGACACACGGCCCTGCACACGTCTGCCACGGTCGTGCCGTCCCCACAAAGCGGCCGCACTCATGGAAGTGGGGGCTCAGTAGTGCTCGCCGAAAAACGACGCTGACGACTGAGCCGCAGGTCAGCACGCGGGTTCCATCGCAGGTGTGTGCTCGTCGTGTTCGCGCAGCATCCGCATGACGGTGACGGGGGGCGGGTGCTGTCCCTTCTTCTTGCCCGTGGTGACGACGAGTCGGGCGGCGATGTCGCGCAGGCTCCTCCCCTGGTCACGTAGGGAGAGACCCCCGCGCCCGGGGCCGCTCCGGCTGCCCGGTGCTCCGCGGCGGTCGTACGATGTGTCGGCTGTGAACGACAGATCGGGCCGACCGGCCGGCTGACGGATCGCCGCCCCCTTCCGACGTGGAGTCGCTCATGACCACAGCGCGGGACCTGATGATCGTCGCCATCGACACACCGTCCACTCCTCCCGTGGAGCGGGGCGACCTGTCGCTCGCTCTCGCGGGAGCGGAGCTGATCGACCTCGTCGGCGCCGAGGCCCTCGCCCTGGACGGCCACCACATCCTGCCGGGCCTGCCACCCCCCATCGATGACCGTCTGCTGCGTGAGGCCGTGTCCTCGCTCGTCCGGCAGGCGCCCTACGAATCCGTCGAGGACTGGCTGTGGCGCCGGGGCCGCGGCCTGGCAGCCGCGTATCTCGCCGCCCTGGAGGCGGAGGCGCTGGTCACCCGGCCACACGCCCGCCGGGTGCTCCGGGACGGGCCGCCGACCGTGGCCGACTCGGCGGCCCGTCGACGGGCGGCGGATCGCTGGACGTCGCGTGAACCGGTTCTGGCCGGCCTCGCGGCCGCCGCGGGCATCGGGGAACAGCCCGCCGACGACCAGATCGACGAACTCTCCGACGACCAGGTCGTCACCGTACTGGCCGCGGTCAACGATGCCGTCATGGAGTTGGAGGCCGTACGGCAGCGCAGAGCGATCGAAGATGCGGCCTTCGACAACCTCTGGCGAGGCGTGTGACGCCTTCTCGTCGGAGCCGACCGTGGAGCCTGCCGCTGGAGGAGGACTCACTCCTGCTCACTGACCAGGAACGGTCGTTCCGGTTGTGGTTGTCGACGTCGCGCGTCCCGCCGTCGAACACGGAGGTGCGGATCACGCCTTGGCCGATACCGCTCACCATGAGGCCGGGAAGCATGCCCACGAGATACGAGTGGTCGTGCACCGAAACGGCGGGCATCACGAGGCGGCCGCTCCGATGGCGTAGGCCGGCGGCACCGTGCGCTGTACAGCCGAGGAAGTCGAGCAGACGGCCGGCGATCATGTTGCCGAGCGTGATGCACACCGCCGGCGGCAGGAAGGCGATGCCCGCGGCCGGCGGCTCGAACCCAAGCCCTTCCTGGAGCAGGAGTGTGACCAAGTAGAACTCGGCTCCCCCCACGCTCGCCATGTACAGCGCCGGGGCGCCGCAGCCGACCAGGAGCGTGCGAGTACCCCGCAGCGGGGATACGGCGGTGCTGCCCAGCGCGAGCGGATCGGTCCAGCCGACATCCGCGGCGCCCTCGTACGAGCGACCGAAGGGCGGGAAACACGAGGCCGACGGCACGTCACCCGCCCACACGGGGGTGTCCTACCGGTCGGCGACTATTCGGTGGATCTGTTCTCCTCGAGCTCCTACAGTGACCGGACCCGACATCGTCACGAAAAGCGGATCATGCGTGTGCCCTACCCCCGTACGCCTCATCTCCCGTGGTCGCCGGGGGCGGCGTCGGACGACATACGAGCCGGTGATCTGTCCGGGCTGCGCGGCCGCGAGGTCGTGGTCACCGAGAAACTCGACGGGGAGAACACCACCCTCTATGCCGACGGGCTGCACGCCCGGTCGCTGGATTCTGCGCACCATCCCTCGCGGGCGTGGGTGAAGAGCCTGCAGGGACGGATCGGCGCGGAGATCCCGCACGGCTGGCGGGTGTGCGGCGAGAACCTCTTCGCGCGGCACTCGATCGCATACGGAGACCTGGAGAGTTGGTTCTACGGGTTCTCGGTCTGGGACGGTGGCGACCGCTGCCTGGACTGGGACCGGACGGTCCGGTTCCTGCGGCGGCTGGGAGTTCCGGTGCCGCAAGTGCTGTGGCGGGGCGTCTTCGACGAGCGTGCGCTGCGCGCGCTGCGGTTGGACACCGTGCGCCAGGAGGGCTACGTCGTACGCGCCGCCGAGGGGTTCGGCCGGCAGGAGTTCGGGCAGCGGGTGGCCAAGTGGGTGCGCGAAAGACACGTTCGAACCGATACGCACTGGATGCACACCGCTGTCGTGGAGAACGCGCTGGGCCCGAACGCCGCGCTGTGGGCGGTGCGTTCGGGGGCGGCCGCCGACGTGCCGTCCCTGTCGGCCGCGCTGGGCGTCGCCCCTGAGGATCCGGCCGCCGCCGAGGCCGCCGTCGCCGATGTGTCCGCGAGACTGGATGTGCTGGGCCGGTCCGGGGACGCACGGCTGGAGGGTGTCCTGGCCGCGATGCTCCACAGCACGCGCCGGGCGTGGCTCGGACCCCGCCTCGCGGGGCCGCTGGGCATGCCGGGCGCCCGCCGCGTCGCAGATCTGGTCGGGCTGTCCTCGAGGCTTCAGCGCCCGTACCCGGACGGCGACCGCCGGACCGGGCTGGCACGCTTCGCTCTCGCCGCCGACCTGGGGGTGCTTCACGCGGTCGCAGGGGCGGTCGCGCACACCGCCGAGGCTCGCGAACAGGTCGAATGGTCCGCGTTGCACGCCGAGGAGGCCGGGCTGCTCGGCGCATCGCCGCTGAAGCCGCTGCGGGCCGGGCTGCGGGACGCACTCGCCGGTCTCGGCTCCACTGCCGCCGACCGGTGCTGGGCGGAGGCGCGGGATGCGTTCACCCAAGGGCGGATCTCCACCGTCGACGAGGCGGTGGCGGCGAGCTGGCGGTGGCGTTCCGGGGCGTTTCCCCGGCTGATCCATCTCGTCGGGCCGTCGGGCAGCGGGAAGAGCACCTTCGCCGGGAGTCTCCCCTGGACCCACTCGCGCATCTCCCTCGACGATCTACGCCGGGCCCGGGGTTCCCGGGCCGACCAGCGGGCCAACGGGGAGGTCCTGCGGGAGGGGCTGGGCCGGCTCGACTCGGCGCTGGCCGGCGGCGGGACCGTGGTGTGGGACGCCACGTCCCTCAACCAGCACCAACGTTCCCTGGTGCACGGGGTGGCACGGCGCCGCGACGCCCTGGTCACTCACGTGGTCGCGCTGGTCGACGAGGAAGAGTTGGCACGGCGCAACAAAAAGCGTGCCCACCCGGTGCCGCCCGAGGTGCTCGCCTCGCAACTGCACCGGTACGCCCCGCCCTACCCGGGCGAGGCCCACCGCACCTGGTACCTCGGAGCGGGCGGAACCGTCGACGACACCGCAGGAGCGTTGGACGGCATCATGGACAAAGGAGAGACGTGATGCGTACGAGCGACGAGATCTATCACCGGGTCCGCTGGGACCCGAGGTTCGATCCGGCCCGGTTCGTGCTGGGCATCACCCAGCGCGGTGCCGCCCCCGAGCGGGTCCCGCTGCCCTCGTTCGTACCCGGCGGCGACATCCCGTGGCACCGGGTGCTGTTCGTCGAGGCGGACGGCGAGCTGCTCTGGGACCGCACCACCGGTGTGGACCGCATCGACACGTCGGACGCCGGCCGGGTGCGGAACCCGCGCCTGCTGCGAGCGCCCTTCTTCACCGCCGGGACGCCCCACGCATGGGAACCGGCAGAGGGCTGGCGACCCGCGGACGGCGCACCCCGGACGACCGTGCCGAGCCCGGGAAGTCTGCGCGTACTCACCTGGAACACGCTGTGGGACCGGTACGACAGCGACCGCCTCGACACCACCCGGCGCCGCCCCCTGCTGCTCGCAGCCCTGGAGGACGCCGACGCGGACGTCATCGCGCTCCAGGAGGTAGAGGCCGGTCTGCTCGCCCTGCTGCTGCGGGCACCCTGGGTCCGCACCGGTTACACCCTGGGCACCGACCCGGGAGGGAAGGACATCGAGGACAGCGGGCTGCTGCTGCTCAGCCGGCTGCCCGTGCGGGAGGCGGGGCGGCACGGACTCGGACCGCACAAGGCCGTCACCGCCATCACCGTGGAGACCGGCTCCGGTCCACTCGTGGTGGCCACGACCCACCTGAGCAGCGACCACTCCCACAACGGCCCGGCCCGACGGCAGGCTGAACTGGGCCGGCTCGCCGAGGGACTCGGCGGCGTGGACGGCGATCTGATCCTGGTCGGTGACTTCAACGACGGCGGCGACGGACCGGCCACCGCGCTCGGGCTGCGGGACGCCTGGACGGAGGTCCACGGGCCCGGCGACCGGACGCCCACGTTCGACCCGGGCGTCAATCCGCTGGCCGCGGTGTCCTCGCTGTCCGGCCGGGCCTCCCGGCTGGACCGGATCTTTCTGCGCGCGGGACGGATGCGGGCGACCGGGGCGTTCCTGCGGGGCGACTCGCCCACGACGGACGGGCTCTACGTCTCGGACCACTACGGCGTGGAGGCGGACCTTCAGCTGAGCGGTACGCAGTCCACGGACGTCCTCGACGCCCGGCCGACGGCCCGCACCGCGCTGGCGTGGGCCCCTCCCCAGGAGCTGTGGCCGATCCTCCAGGGCATCCGCCGGGAGCACGATCCGCAGTTCCACCGCTGGCCGCCGCACGTCAATCTGCTCTTCGGTTTCGTGCCGGAGTCCGACTTCGAGCAAGCCGCCCCACTGCTGGCCGAAGCGGCCGCCGGCACGGCGGCCTTCACCGCCCGGCTGGACGGGGTGCACACCTTCGGGCACCGGGACGATGCCACCGTCTGGCTCGATCCGGCGGCGGCCGGCGAAGCACCGTGGGCAGGACTGCGCCGCGCTCTGGAGGAGCGCTTTCCGCGCTGCCGCGGGCGCGCCGAGGGCTTCACCCCCCATCTCACCCTGGGCCGGACGAAGGATCCGCAGCGCCTCGCCGCCGCATGCGCCGCCCGGCTCGACGGCATGCCGGCACGGGTCGAAGAGCTGGTCCTGCTCTCCCGCCGGGGCGACGAACCGATGCGGCCACGCGCCACGATCGCTCTCGGAACGGGCGACGTACGGTGGCTGCCCGAAACCCCCGAACCCGCTGCCACCGAGCCGGCCGCGGAGAGCGAGGCCCAGGCCGCCCTGGCGCGCAGGACGGCGCAGCGCATCTCCGCGGCGCTGGGTGACGGAGTCGTCCACGTCGTCGGATCACGGCGTATGGGCTGCGCCCTGGCCGGAGCGGACCTGGACCTGGTCGCGGCACTGCCGGGCAGCGCCGACCCGGCCGGCGTCCGGGCACGGGTGACCGCCGCGCTGCCGGACGCCACCCGGGTGCGGCAGGTGACCGGCGCCCGGGTGCCGGGCCTGCGGCTGCGCACCGGTGGTCTGGACGTCGACCTGGTCATCGTCGCCACCGGAACGCTCGATCCCGGCGAAGCAGTGGCCCGCCGCGCCGAGTTGGACGAGGGGGCGGCGATCGCCCTGAGCGCGGTGAGCGACGCGGACGCGGTACGGGCCGCGGTAGGCGACCGCCACACCGCTTTCACCCGGCTCGCCAGGCAGGTGAAAGCGTGGGCCGGGGCGCGCGGTCTCGACTCGGCCCCCTTCGGTGGACTGCCGGGCCTGGCCTGGTCGGTGCTGGCGGCCCGTACGACATGCGAGGCCACGGACCCGGCCGATCCGGACCTGCTCCGCCACTTCTTCGGCACCTGGGCCGCCTGGGACTGGCGGGACCCGGTCGGCCTCACCTCCACCGGAACGGGACCGCACACGCCCGTGGCACTCATGACGCCCACCGATCCCGTCCGCAACTGCACCGGACAGGTCGGCGCCTGCTTCCGGGACCTGCTGACCGATGAGCTCTACCGCGCCTGGACCGTCCTGGAAACGGCAGCGGATGCGGGCACGGACCCCTGGCCCGAGCTGTTGTCGCCGCCCTCCCTGCACCGGCGGCACGCGGCCTGGGCGATCCTGACCGTACGCCCGGGCCCTGCCGAGGATTTCGAGGAGACTCTGGGGCGCGTCCGGGGACGTCTGCGAGCGCTGCTCACCGCTCTGGAGAACGCCGGAGCGGCGGAGGCGTACGCCTGGCCCCGCCCGTTCGAGACCGGGCCGGCGTTCGCACGGTACGCAATCGGCCTCGGCCGTACCCCGCCCGACGCTGCCCGGCTCGCGGAAATCTCCGAGGAGTGGGGCGGAGACCTGCGCGGGGTCGAGGTCACGTGGGCGGAGTGCGGCACCGTACCGACCCTGCGCTGACCGGAGGGGTGACGCGTCGAGGAACGTCACCCCGAGCCGGATCCCGCGGGTGCCGGCTTCGGTCAGTGCCTCAACGATGCCGTGGAGCGCCGGTACTTCCCGACGCAGCCCGCGGGTTTTCGGCCGGCGCTCCGGCCTTCGGTTTCGACCCGCTGCCGGGTCATGGACCGGCGGCGCTCCCGCACCACCACGCCTGCCGGTGGCGGTCCCGGGAGCCGGGCGGGACCTCCGGGGCAGGGTGTCCCGCCCGTCGGCCGGGGCTGCGTCCTTGTTCTCGCCCGCCGGTCGGTCAGCGCTCCAGATCCCCACGCATCTCGACGAAGAGCTTTCCCGCGTCGGCGAGCGTGCTGTCCTCGAAGAGCGCGACGGCCGCCGTGCCCTCGTCGGCCCACCCGCAGATGACGTTGCCCTCCTCGCTCAGCGAGGCGAGCAGGCACTCCACCGAGCCGCCGAGCGGTCCGGGCTCCACCGGCTGCGCCTCGGGCTGCCCCAGCTCGGGGTCCCACTGGATGTACTCGATCATGCCCCGGAACAGGTGCTCACGGCGCTTGCTGGTGTCCTCGGGCACGTGGTCGACGCCCTCGAACAGCACCGGCGCACCCTGCCCGCCCGGGTCCCCGTAGTTGCCGATGACCAGCGTCATGCCGTCCCGCATCTCGCCCGGGTCGACCGGGGCGTCCGTCAGGGCTTGCTCTCCCGTCAGTTTGTCCAGGCCGCCCGCTCGGGGGGCGTCCACCAGGGTGCGCGGACCGCTCCGCTCCGCCGAAGGCGTCGGCGACGCGGGTTCGGAGACCTGCCCGCTCGGGGGAGAGTCGGGGTCGGGGAGGCCCGTGTAGTCCTCCCGGCAGCCGCTGACCGTCAGCATCGCCAACACCGCCACGGCCGTCAGGCCCGCTCTTGCCGCAGATGCACGCTTCATGAAATCCCCCACTGTCGGTTCACTCTCGGTGTCCTCCCCGCCGCTCTGGGTGGCGGTCGTGGTCAGTGACGAGTCGTTCCGGCCGGATGGTTCCCGCCCCCCGGGCACGGGGATCTGCCGCACAGTGCAACGCCCGAGGACACTGTCACGTCGCCTGACCGGGTGGAGTGATCTTCTGGTTGGTCATGCCCTGCTCCCTGGCTCGCACCCGGTGCGGTTGCCCACGGATGCGGCGAAGCTCTTGAACGACCGCTCCACAGCGGCCTTGTCGGCTGCGACGGAGCCTTGGACGTGACCGTGGAACACGGACTGCCGGCCGTCGCGGGTGGCGCGGGTCAGGCCCTGGTCGTCACCCTCCGGCAGCCCGCCGAACAGCGCGGTCGTCCGCGGCCCACCCGCCATGACGCACTGCGCGACCGGCTCGTCCCGGTGTGCCCCGGGTCCGTTCGACAACAGCCCGAGCAGGCAGACGCGGGCACCGGCCCGCGGTTCGACTCGGCCGAACCGTCCCGCGATCCGGGCCATGACCTGGTCGAACATCGCCCGCCGGCGGGCAGGGTCTACGCTGTGGGCCCGCGGCTACCGCACGATCTTCAGGAGTCCACACACCCCCTGGTGATCACGTGGTGGCCGTACCCGTTCCCAGCCGGGCCCACCGCAAGAGTGCGAAGTCGGACCGGAGTACTGGAGGGGCAGGAGCGGAAGCAGCTGCTCGGACGGTGGCGCCCGCCCCGGCCGCCGGTGATTCCCCGACGCGTCGAGAAGGGCGCCTGCCGGGTTTCGACCGAGCTCAGGCGCCCTTCTGCCGCGGCTAGAAGAAACCGAGCTTCTTCGGCGAATACGATACGAGGAGGTTCTTCGTCTGCTGGTAGTGGTCCAGCATCATCTTGTGCGTCTCCCGGCCGATCCCGGACTGCTTGTAGCCGCCGAACGCCGCGTGCGCGGGGTAGGCGTGGTAGCAGTTCGTCCAGACACGACCCGCCTGGATGGCGCGGCCGGCGCGGTAGGCCGTGTTGATGTCGCGGGTCCACACGCCCGCGCCGAGACCGTACGACGTGTCGTTGGCGATCTTGATCGCGTCGTCGAAGTCGTCGAACGAGGCCACCGAGACGACGGGGCCGAAGATCTCCTCCTGGAAGACACGCATCCGGTTGTCGCCCTCGAAGATGGTCGGCCGTACGTAGTAACCGCCCTTCAGGTCACCGTCGTGATCGGCGCGTTCGCCGCCCGTGAGGATCTTGGCACCCTCCTGTCGGCCGATGTCGATGTAGGACAGGATCTTGGCCAGCTGCTCGCTGGACGCCTGTGCGCCGATCATCGTGTCGGTGTCGAGCGGGTGCCCGGGCCTGATCAGCTCGGTGCGGGCGACGGCCGCGGCCAGGAAGTCGGGGTAGTTGCCGCGCTGGATCAGCCCGCGGGAGGGGCAGGTGCACACCTCGCCCTGGTTCAGGGCGAACATCGTGAACCCTTCGAGGGCCTTGTCACGCAGTTCGTCGTCCTTCTCCCACACGTCGTCGAAGAAGATGTTCGGCGACTTGCCGCCCAGCTCCAGCGTGACCGGCTTCAGGTTCTCGGCCGCGTACTGCATGATCAGCCGTCCGGTGGACGTCTCGCCGGTGAAGGCGACCTTCGCCACCCGCGGACTCGAGGCGAGCGGCTTTCCGGCTTCCGGGCCGAAGCCGTTGACGATGTTCAGCACGCCCGGCGGCAGCAGGTCGGAGATGAGGCTCAGCCAGTAGTGGATGGAGACCGGCGTCTGTTCGGCGGGCTTGAGGACGACCGCGTTGCCCGCGGCGAGGGCGGGCGCGAGCTTCCACGTCGCCATCAGGATGGGGAAGTTCCACGGGATGATCTGGGCGACGACGCCCAGCGGCTCGTGGAAGTGGTACGCGACCGTGTCGTCGTCGACCTCGCTGAGCGAGCCCTCCTGGGCGCGCACGGCGCCGGCGAAGTAGCGGAAGTGGTCGATGGCCAGCGGGATGTCGGCCGCCAGGGTCTCCCGTACGGGCTTGCCGTTCTCCCAGCTCTCCGCGACCGCGAGTGACTCCAGGTCGGCCTCCATACGGTCGGCGATCTTCAGCAGGATGTCGGACCGCTCGGCCGCCGGCCTGCGCCCCCAGCCGGGTGCGGCCGCGTGGGCCGCGTCGAGTGCCGCCTCGACGTCCTCCGCCGTACCGCGCGCCACCTCGGTGAACGGCTGCCCGTTCACCGGACTCGGGTTCTCGAAGTACTGCCCCTTGACCGGAGGTACGTACTCCCCGCCGATGAAGTGGTCGTAGCGGGGCTGGTAGGAGACGATCGCGCCCTCGCTTCCGGGCGCCGCGTAACGTGTCATGCGGAACTGGCCTCCTTCAGCAGGGCTGCCCGCCGTTGGGCAGCTCTGCGCCGGAGCGTAAGGACGCGGACGTTGCATCCACGTTGCGGATGGGCAGCGGCGCTACCGGCCCTCGAGGCGGGCCCAGCCGTCCGGGGCCGCCAACTCCGATTCGAGTGAGGCCAGATGGGCCCGGTTCGATGCCGTCGGCCGGGCCGTGACCAGCGCCCGCCACACGTCCAGGTCCTCTTCGCCCCACGGCGCGTGGGCCCAGTCGGCCAGCAGGTCGGCGTCCGAGCGGGCGATCAGTGCCGCGCGCAGGCCGTCGGCGAGGCGGCGCCTGAGCCGTACGACCGCCGGTGCCTGGGAAGCGGGCAGCAGAGGGCCCGCGTAGGCGGCCAGGGCGGTGGTGACCGCGCCGGCCGCCAGCCGGCGTTCGACGGCGGCGATGTCCGACTCCAGGGGCGCCGTGAGCCGGTAGGGGCGCGACGCGAGCAGTCCCGGGCCGAGCACCTGACGCAGCCGGGCGAGCTCCGCGCGCAGCGTCACCGGTGTCACCGACTCGTCCTCGTACAGGGCGCACAGCAGTTCGGCGCCGGTCAGGCCGTCGGGGCGCCGGGCCAGAAGGACGAGGATCTCGCTGTGCCGGCGGCTGAGCCGGATACTGCGGCCCCCTGCCGTCAGCACGGCCTGGTCGCGCCCCAGTGTCGCCAGTCCGGGCCCACCGCCGTCCGGGCGCCTTGGGGCGAGCAGCGCCAGCTGGGACTCCGCCGCGCGTGCCACGGCCTGTACGAACCCCAGGCTGTGCGGATGCGCGAGGCCGTCACCGCCGGTGATGTCCACGGCACCGAGCAGCCGCCCCGTGTGCGGGTCGTGCACGGGGGCCGCCGCGCACGTCCACGGTTGCACGCGCCGCACGAAGTGCTCGGCCGCGAACACCTGGACCGGACGGTCCACGGCGACCGCCGTGCCCGGCGCGTTCGTCCCGACAGCGCTTTCCGCCCACCGCGCGCCGGGCACGAAGTTCATCCGCCCCGCCTGTCGCAGCGTCGACGTGTGCCCCTCGACCCACAGCAGTCTCCCGTGCGCGTCGCACACCGCCAGCAGATGCCGGCCGTCGGAGGCGAACGTACCCATCAGCTCCCGGAACAACGGCATCACATGAGCCAGCGGGTGCTCGGCGCGGCGGGCCCCGAGGTCGCCGTCCGTCAGTTCGACGTCGGCGGTACCGTCCGGGTGGACCCCGGCGCGCGCCGAGCGCCGCCACGAGTCGGCGACCACGCCACGCACCGGGCGCGGCACCGTGCCGGCCTCGGTGAAGGTCTCGTGCGCCCGGTGCAGCACGCGTACGCGCTCGGCAGGGTCGGCCCCCGATTCCAGGGCCACCCAGGGATCGGTCAACGTGGCCTCCCGCAGGGCGATGCGCTGGGAACATCGTCGCCCGGGGTGTACGTGGCGACAACCGTTTCGACGGGGACGGTGGCCTCCTGCTGCCGCCGACCGGTTTTCCCGTACGCGTGTTCGTCGAACGGACGGTCACAACCGGTGACGACCCTTGACGGGCCGGCAACATCTGATGACCATCCGCTTCGCCGTCCAGAACCAGATCACTGGGGCCACCGCCCCGCTCACCGCGGTCTGAGCCCGGAGCCGGAGCCCGGCCCCACCGCACCCGGCACACCATCAGGCATTCACACACTCAACAACGTGACAACGCCCAAGCGGCTGCCGGAGGACGGGCTCAAGAAGACCGCGACGTCCTTCGACGGACTGCGACAGGACCGGGCCGACAACCTGGCCGCCGGTCTCTTCGGCAGCTACACGTCCGTGAGATGCCCCCGTGCGGCACTGGGGCCGCTTACCGGCACCCCGGCCGAGCCCGCCGCCCGCCCTCGCCCCGCTGGGGGGGCAGGAAGCCTCTGCCGTCGTGACGCCGCGGAGGTCAGGGGGCGGACTCGCCCGGGCCCGGGGTCGGTCTGCGGTCAATGGTCCGCTCGAGCCTCCGGTCGGGGACCAGCCACATCAGCGCGACGCCGGCATAGACCGCCACCGCGAGCCAGTCGTTCAGGAAGGACAGGCCGATGCCGCTCGCGTACAGCAGCGGCGAGACCTTGCCCTTCAGGTCCCTGCCCACGGCGGTGGCGAGCAGGGACTCTTCACCCTGGTCCCGGGTGATCGTCTTCTGCAGTGCGTAGTAGGCCAGGGCAGCGGCGAGCAGGTCGATGCCGTACGCGGCCGTGGGGACGGCGGCGAAGTGGTTCTGGCCCATCCAGGCCGTGGTGAAGGGGATCAGGGAGAGCCAGAACAACAGGTGCAGATTCGCCCACAGGATCAGCCCGTTCACCCGATCGGTCGCCTGCAGCATGTGGTGGTGGTTGTTCCAGTAAATGCCGAGGTAGACGAAGCTGAGCACGTAGGTCAGCAGCACCGGGAGCGCATCATGCAGGGCCGCCCACGTGGTGCCGTGCGGGGTGGGCAACTCGAGCACCATGACCGTGATCAGGATGGCGATCACCCCGTCGCTGAACGCTTCCATCCGCTCGGTCGGCATGAGCCGAGGCTAAAGGCGCGCGGCTCCAGGCCGGTCACAGCGTCGGCCCTCGGAGCGTCATCATCCGGACCGCGTACGCGCATAGGTGCCGAATATCCCGTCCGCGCTGGTCAGGCTGTATGTCGGTACGCGTGGACCACTCCGCCGAGGCGGTCGTGGCGGCGGATGTCGAGGCGGGTGATCTGTAGGGGGCCAGTGATCGGTTCGGGGAGGGAACGCAGCGGCGCGGCGGCGCCGGTAGCCGCTGATCACGGTGAGCGGCTTGAGGCAGGCGTGCTGTTCGTCCTCCTCGTCCTCGCCCGGGGCGGTGATCTGCTCCGTCCAGGACTCCGGCAGGCCCTCACCGGCAAGGTGGGCGGTCAGGCGCGGCGGGCCGTGCGGGCGTCCGGCGCGGCGCGGGAGAGGGGTGCGACGCCGTTGGGGTCGCGCAGGGCGGGGTGGTCGGGCAGGGGCCCGACCGGGGGCGGATATCGAGGTGGTCGAGGGCGGCGGCGAGCACGACGGACGCGGGAGTGCCGGGTGGCAGGCGGTACGCGGGGCGGCGGTGGCCGGTCAGGGCGCGCCCCGGGCATCGAGGTCGTCGAAGGCGGGGACCGGCGCCTTCTTCGCCCGCTCACACGATCACGCGCACGTGCTGCTCGCACATGCCGTTCCCCTTCCACTCGGTCACCGAATCGGTGACGACCGGCACAGCGTGCTCGGCGCCCTGCCTGGGGGTGTCGGTGGTGCTCCTTCCCGCCGGCGATGGGAGTGGTCGCCGTGGGCGCGCCGGGTGGCGGAGCCGTGCGGCTCCGCCACCCGGTGCGCCCGCGACCTCTCGGTGGCCATCGCACCGAGCTCGTCACCGTGAGGAGCCTCATGCGCCGGAGATCACGCTGCGTCGATGTCCGACCGGGGCCGGACCTCCACGATGAAGTCCGCCTCCTCCATGTCGCCCGCCTCGTCGTGCCAGAGGAAGACCCGCACGTGCATCGCGTGATGGAGGCCGGCCCTCTCCCACTCGGTCATCAGATCGCCGACGACGCGGCCGATGGCGTACCTGGCGCCTTCGGTCGAGTAGGAGGCGGTGATCGCACCCTGCCACCGTTCGGGGTCACTGCCGTAGGGGCGCCAGCCCTCGGAGCCGTGCGGCTCGAACACCTGGTACGCCCAGTCCGTCTCGGTGTTCATAACACCGATCCTGTCACCGGGGAGTCCCATGCGCCGCACCGGATCCCCCCACGCCGAGCGGCGGAAGAGTGAGCTGTCCCGAGTTTCGCAGAGTCCGCGATCGTGTGACCAAGCGGTCTGCGGGGCTTCCTCCAGGCTCGCCCAGTACACCTGCTCGTACTCGCCGGACGGGACGTGGCCCAGGGCGGAGTGGAGTCGTTCACCGGTGTACCACGCGACCCACTGGAAAACGGCCCGCTCGACCTGGATGGATGAGGCCGGCGTCCTTCTTGGTCTTCCGCCGCCACAGGGCCGTCTCCAGCGCGTCCAGCGGCAGGTCGGTGCGCATGCGGATGGCGGCCTGCCGGCCCACGATCCGACGCGAGCACGCGTCCAGGACGAAGGCGACGCAGACCCGGCCCGACCAGGTCTGCGAGCGCGACCAGGGCGGTGACCCGGGTCCTGCGATCCGATCGTGTACTCACCTCGGCCGGTTGCTCCGGTCACACCGTGCCGACCGCCGAAAACGGGGAACGCGCTCACCGGGGTTCGAAGCGACGAGGAGGAGGACATCATGAGCCGCGACGAGAGGGCCGGCGGCAACAGCGCCTACGGCCGGAAGGCGTTCAAACGGTCGAGGGCCCACTTCGCGGACCGGATCACCGCGGACGGCAGGGACGGGTGGCCGGTGGAGGCCGGGCGCTACCGGCTCGTCGTCAGCCGTGCCTGCCCGTGGGCGAGCCGGGCGCTGGTGTCCCGTCGGCTGCTCGGTCTGGAGGACGCGCTGTCCCTGGCCGTCGCCGACCCGGTCCAGGACGACCGCAGCTGGCGCTTCACCCTGGACCCGGGCGGCCGTGATCCGGTTCTCGGCATCCGGTATCTGAGCGAGGCGTACGACCGGCGGGAGACGGACTACCCGGGCGGGGTGAGCGTCCCCGCGATCGTGGAGGTGGCCGGCGGGCAGCTGGTCACCAACGACTACCAGCAGATCACTCTCGACTTCGCCACCGAGTGGACGGCACTGCACCGTGCAGGCGCGCCCGACCTGTATCCCGAGAAGCGGCGCGACGAGATCGACGTGGTGATGGCGGAGGTGTTCGACGATGTGAACAACGGGGTGTACCGGGCGGGCTTCGCCACCGGTCAGCAGGAGTACGAGGTGGCGTGCACGGGCGTGTTCCGGCGGCTCGAACTCCTGGCGCGGCGGCTAGCGGGGCAGCGGTACCTCGTCGGCGACACGATCACGGAGGCGGACATCCGGCTGTTCACCACGCTGGTGCGGTTCGATGCCGTCTATCACGGCCACTTCAAGTGCAACCGCTGGAAACTGACGGAGAACCGGGTGCTGTGGGCGTACGTCCGCGATCTCTACCAGACGCCCGGCTTCGGCGACACCGTCGACTTCGACCACATCAAACGGCACTACTACCAGGTGCATACCGGCATCAACCCGACCGGCATCGTGCCCCTGGGCCCCGATCTTTCCGGCTGGTCGGCCCCGCACCACCGCGAGGACCTGGGCGGCCGGCCGTTCGGCGACGGAACGCCGCCTGAGCCGGTCCGCGCGGACGGGGAGACAGCCACGCGGGGCCGCCCCTGACGCTCGGACCCACCCAGGCACCGGGACACAGTGGTTCCTGTCCGTGTTCAGCGCGACCTCACCGCACTTCAGGCCCCGACGCCACCGTCTCACCGCTCCTCAGTACCGCGCCGGGATGCACCGCCGCTTCGAGACCTGGCACCAGATCACCGGCAGGACCAGCCTGCCCACCGAAGCCTGACACGGCCGCGCGACGTTCTGGCAGGGCTGCCTCCATCCGGTGCTGTTCGCGGCGCACTTGGTGCCGGCGGTCACCCCCTGGCGGCACCGGCTCCCGCCCCGGGGGACCTGCCGCCCAGCCCCGGGATCAGCACCGCCGCCACCGCCAGGTGCATCAGAGCGAGGGAGACCCGGGTGCCGCCGTCCATGCCGTCGCCGATGAACGGCAGGAAAGACACGGCCAGTACGGCGCCGGCCACCCCGGTCCAGACGGCGCGGGCGCGCCGCGCCCCGAACCGCTCCAGGGCGGCCAGCAGTCCCCAGCCGGAGAGCGACGCGAGCAGTGCGACGACCGCCACGGGCACGGCGCCGATGTCGAGTGTCTGCTCGCCGTCGGCGATCCGCAGCCGGCGCCCCAGCAGGGGGTCCGCGACCAGCCACACCAGGACGGGGGCCAGGACGGCCAGGGCCGTAACCCCCAGGCGCCTTCTCCGCGCGCTCACTCGGCGCCCCCCGAGAGCGCCCCGTACAGGAAGACCTCCACCAGCTCCTGCGGGGTCAGGTCGGGCTCGTCCTCCGTACGCGGCTGGGTGAAGAGCAGCCCGAAGAAGAGGGCCGCGATCTGCTCCGGCGACCGGCGCAGGGCGGCCTTGTCGGGCTCCAGCAGCTCCGCGAGGGCCGCGCGGATACGGGTCGTCGACTCGTCGCGGCCCGCGCCGCGCACCGTGCCGGGGTGCTTGCCGCCGCGATGCCCCAGCGAGCCGGCGATCGCGCCCATCCGGGACAGATGCGCCTGCAGCGCCTCGGCCGCCTCCGCGAGCCGGTCGGGCAGCGGCTGGGACACGTCGATCGCGTCGAGCTCGCGGACCGCGTGCTCGGGGGAGAGCGCCTCGGCCACGCAGGCCTGCAGCAGCTCGTCCTTGTCGGCGAAGACCCGGAAGATCGTGCCCTCGCCGATGCCCGCGGCGCGGGCGATCTTCGCGGTCGTCACCGCGGCGCCGTACTCGGCGATCAGCGGGATCGCGGTCTGGATGATCATTTCGCGGCGCCGCTCCGGCGACATGCCGGGGGCGCGGCGGCGGGTGGTCGGGTTCTCCTTAGGTGCTGTCATGACCACGAGAGTACGGAGTGAGGACTCACTCCGTCAATGAGTGAGTGCTCACTCCGCTCACTTTTCCACACTCGGCTGCTTACCGATGGCAGCCCACCAAGATCCACAACTGCGACTGGAGTACTAGGAAGTGGTGTACGGGTTCCCAGGCCGCAAGCTCCCGGGGCCGGCTTCGGGGCTCCGGTGCAGGTCGTGAGCCCGGCCGGTCACCCGAGTTCCGCGCTGTACCCGTCCTGCGGTGGGGAGCCCTCCAGCGGTAGGTGATCGCGGTGGTACGTCGACTCGAACCAGTCCTCGATCACGATGAGCGGCCGCGTGAGACGTGTGCCGCCGATCTGCTGCGTCCGTATGAGGAGGCCGAGGTCGGTCAGGGCGAACGATCCGTCGGGAGTGAACAGGATCGATCCCTCATGCTCGGCGGCGTAGTCTTCCAAGAGCCACTGCTCCATCTGCCCGGGATCCCTCCCCGCCAAGGGGACGCCTGCGAGGGTGGTCTGGGGACCGGTGGCCGCGCCGAGCGCGATGCATGCGAGGTGTCCTGCGTCGTCGTAGAAGACACTCACTCCTGCGGTGGCGAAGTCCTCCTGCGCGCAGGGACCGCCCACCGGTGTCGCGGATTCCTGGAGCGCGTGGGCGACCTCGGCCGGGGACATCCCGAGGCGCAACGGACCCACACCGGCGCCCGGAACCAGTTCCCAGTGTTTCCGTTCCCGGTCCTGCAGCGCGGCGAGGCGCAGCCGGAGGATGCGGCAGGTGCGTTGCACTTCTTCGTCGTGGGCGACGCCCCGGCCGCGACGGGCGCGGGCAAGTTCCGCCCGAAGCCGGGGCAGGGCCGGTGCCGCCGCGGGGCCCATGCGGCTCAGGAACGTCACGATGTGGTACGCGGTCGCCTCGTTCTTCTCCCACACCTCGAGCAGTGTGCCGATGACGCTGTCGGCCTCCGCCTCACCGGTGATGTCCCACACCGCGATGGCGGCGTGGAGACGGGTCCATTCGTAGCCGGCGGTCATCATCTCCTTCAGCCGCGGCAGTGCGGTCACGGCGGCCGGGCCGATTCGGCCCAGCGCGTCAGCAGCATCGCGGTGGCAATAGCTGCCGAGCAGGTCGTGCAGTCGGGGCACGATGTCCGCCGGGTCGCGTTCGAGCGCCCACAGAGCGGCCGTCGCGGCTGCCCGGAGGTCCACGTCCGGCGCGTCGGCCAGCGGACGGACCACGTCCAGGGCCGGACCGGCGTCGGTGCCGAACGACGCGAGCGCCTCCAGCGCTGAGGCGGCGGAATGCCACTGCTCATGACGGACCGCGGCGGTGACCGCCTGCGTGATCGCGGGGACGGCGCCCGGGTCGCCGAGCGCGGCCAGCGCAGAGGTCAGGCTTCCGCCACTGAAGCCGGGCGCCTGCTGGGAGAAGTCGACGGCGGCAAGGCGCCGGCACAGCCGCGGCACCAGTTCTTCGGCGCCCCGCCGCAGATGGCCTGCGACCTGAACAGCGCGCCAGGCGTCGACGTCCGAGTCCAGTGCCGTCAGCAGCCCGGGCAGAGCGCGCGGGTCGTCGAGACGTGCCAGTGCCGTCACGGCCTCCTGGTGGGCACGGCGCAGCAGCGGATCGGGCGCCGCCCACACATCCGGTCCGTGCGCGGTGCGCTGTGCGGCGACGAAGGCGGCGAGGGCTTCGCGGGCGACGTCCGTGACGGGTACGAGAGATCCGAGGGTCTCCGCCGCAGCCACGGCGGTGTACGGGTCCTCGGGGAGCAGACACTCCGCGATGAGCGTGACGAGGCGGGCGTGGTTCCCGCGCCAGGAGCCGATCAGGTCCTGGGCCATGCCGATCGCGTCGAAGCGGGTGGCCGGGTCGGGACTGCGCAGTTGCTCGGTGAGCAAGGTCGTGCGCTCGGGCACGCGGTGGTCCAGCACCCTGTGGAGAGTGCGCAGCAGTGGGGTGGTGGGCGCGTGGACACGGTTGTGCCGTTCCATGTCGGCGAACGCGGCGACGATCTGTGGCGGAGCGTCCGGGGACGCCGTGTCAGGGGCGGGGGTACACACGCAGGTACCGGAACCGGAACCGGCCCGGCGCAGCTTTTCGTCGGTCTTGGGCTGCGGGGCGGGGGTGAGTCGGTGCAGCAGGTCGATCGCCACCGGTACGGTGTCGTCGCCGACGGCTTCCGGGACGCAGCGGGCGTGGTGGACGAGAGCGGCGAGCCGGACATCGGGATCCGCCGAGGCGTCATCGGCCAGACCGCGGAGCCAGGCGGTGGCGACGGTCCACGCTGCAGGCAGCCGCAGCGCCAAGTCGGCCATCGTCTTGACCACGAGCAGCCGTTCGATGATCCCGGACGCGGCGGGCAACCGGGAGCGGAGGACGTCGACCGCGCGGTCGGCATCGTCGAGGAAGAGGCCCAGGCCCGCGATCGCCGCACGCCGCACGCCCGGATCCACGTCGGCCGCATGGGCGACGAACGCTTCGGAGCGGTCGCGCATCATCGCCGCACTGTCCGTGCATGCCGTCGAGATGGTGCCGTCCGGTGCGCATCGAACGCCGCCGTCATCGCGATCCACGGATTCACGTCCGATACTCACCAGCAACTCGACGATCGAGGCACGATCGGGGGTCGCGGGATCGTCGGCCAGCGCGAACAGGAACGGCAGACTCGCCGCCGTGCACGCGTACACGTCGCCCTGATGATGGGCCGCACTGTAGAAATCGCCGAGCGCCCTCTCCCGGACCCCGGGATCGGGTGAGGCCATCCCCCGGAGCCACACCGGAACGTCCACGGCCGGCCCGTACGCATGCCCCATCGACGACCAGTCGATACCGTCCACATCATTGATCATGCACGGCACTCTGCCGCAGGACACTGACAAACCCTCCAGGCAGGCTTCCTCTTCTCTTGGCGGCTGCACGGAAGCAGGACCCGGCTCTGGCCGGCCTCGCCCTCCTCGACCGGCCGGACCTCGGCGCCGTCGAGCGGCAGCTCCTCGGCGCCCGCGACCGCCGCCCCGACGGCTCCGTCGCCCGCGAGGGCTCCGGTGCCGCCCCTTCACCGACTGGTGGCAGCACCTGGCCGGTGCTCCGGCTCGTTGACCGATCACCCGCCCCTGACCGCACCACCGCGGGAGACTGGACCCGTGACCTCCTCCACCCCCTCGCACACGCCCGGAGAGCTGTTCGCGTCCACCGTGCCGTACTACGCCGCCTTCCGGCCCCGCTACGCGCCCGAGTTCTACACCCTGCTCGCCGAGCGCTTCGGCCTGGACGGCACCCAGTGCGCCCTCGATCTCGGCGCCGGCCCCGGCGTCATCGCCCTCGAACTCGCCCCGCTCGTCGGCGAGGTCATCGCCGTCGACCCCGAGAAGGGCATGCTCGAAGAGGGCCGCCGCCTGGCCGCCGAGCACGGCATCACCAACATCACCTGGCGCGAGGGCGACTCCACAACGCTCCCGGCGATCTCCATCGGGCCCGTGCTGCTCACCGTCATGGGCGCGGCGTATCACTGGATGGACCGCGACCGGGTCGCCCGAGACCTCGACCGGCTCATCGAGCCGGGCGGAGCGATCGTCCTCGCCTCCCGCGGCGCCCCCGGCGACCTCGAGCCCGCCCCATGGCGGCAGGTCGTCGACGAGGTCCGCATCCGCTACCTCGGTCCCGAGCGCCGCGCCGGCTCCGGCGCCTCCTCCCACCCCGAGGAACGCCACCAGGACGTCCTCGCCCGCAGCCCGTTCTCCCAGGTCGACACCGCACGCTGGGACCACACCCTGACCCGCACCGTGGACGAGGTCCTCGGCTGGGTCTTCAGTCTCTCCTACTCCAGCCCCGCCCGGCTCGGCGAGAAGAAGGACGCCTTCGAGCAGGACCTGCGCGCAGCGCTGCTCGCCTTCTCCCCGTCCGGCCGGTTTGACGAGGTGATCCATACCGAGGCGGTCATCGCCACCAGGCCCTGAAGATCCGCCTGGGACGGGAGAGGTCGGTCGTGCGTACCGCCCCTTTCCCGTGATGGCGACCGGGGGGCCACGCAGCCCACCAGAGCAAGATCGATCCCACCGGCTCTGCTCACTGCAACGGTGCGGCTCGCCCGGCTCATCACCGCCGGACAGACCGCAGCGAATCCGCAAGCCCTGGGCGCCGCCCGACTCGAAGTCGTCCAGGAACTCCTCAACGGCCTCCTGCCCCACGCCACGACCGCCGCCGCCGCCGCCGCCAAAGACTGATTCCCCGCCAGACTCCCCGACCGTCACCCTGGCAAAGCCCTGCCGGGCCCAGGCGTCGGTACGCAGCAGGGTGGGGGTGCCCGCAGGCTGCCGGCCGGGGCCGGGGCATGTCAGCGGCGGCGCCCGGACGATGTCCGCTGCGCCGTCTTCTTCGCGTGGGCCGCCGCGTCTGCCACCGTGCGGTCCGGGTGGTGGGCGTGCAGGGTGTCCAGGATGCGCAGCGACGTGCCCGGGTCCGCCTCGGCCAGGGCGTCGGCGAGGGCTGCAGCGCCGCCGGGCCAGGCGGTGGCCGCCGTGTCGAAGGCGGGGAGCAGGGTCGTCGGCGGGATGTCGGCCGCGCCCGGGATGCCCGTCTCGTCCGCGTCGTACCGGCGCTTCATATGGTCGAGCATGTCGTCGATCCAGCGCTGGTCCAGCTCCTCGACGAGCACCGTGGCGCGGGCGGTGAGGGGAACCGTGTCCTCGGGGACGGACTCTCCCCGGGCCAGCAGCAGCCCGCGGGCTGCGGCCCCGGTCACCGGGTCGGTGAGCGCGGCGCGCAGCACCGTGTCGGGGATCGCGGCGACATCGAGGCGGGCGAAGTACTCGGACGTGCGGGCGGCATAGGCCTCGTCGGCCTTGGCATCGGAGACGGCGCCGAGCAGTTCGCCCCATGCCGCGTCCGTGCCACCGCGGTGCGCGGCCCACGCGGCAAGCGTGGCGGCGGCGATCCGGGTGGGCCAGTGGCGGGTGGCGGCCACGGTCTCGGCCGCGTTCCACTCCGCCACGGTTTCCTGGTCGGGGGCGGCCACATGGCCGGCGGTGAGCACGTGGCGCATGACGGCGGCGCCGAGCGGGGTGAGCCCGTAGGTGTCGCCGGTACGGAAGACGCAACCGGTGGCGGCCAGTTGGTCCACGAGTGACGCCAGGTCGTGTGCGGGGGCGTCGAGTTCGGCGCGGTCGGCGTCCGTGACGGCGGGCATCCCGAGGAGTGGGGACAGCTCCTCGGGCGACGGGAGCTCGTAGGCATCGGGGGCGTTGCGCGACACGGGCGTCGGAGCGTCCTCCAGTTCGGGCGGCAGGCCGTCGGACTTCGCGTCGGCGATCTTGCGGGCGACCGAGTCGGGGGTGCTGCCGCGTTCGTACAGCGAGTAGAGGAGGTGCGCCGCGTCGAACGAGTACGCCTCCTGCGGGCCGGTGACCAGCGGCAGCCGTTCGGCCTGGGCGGCCAGGACGTCGGCGGCCAGCTCGAGCAGCTCCTGCGGGGTGCCGTCGGCCCACACGGTGGTGGCGGGACCGGGCAGGCCGCAGCGTTCCGCGACGTCGCGCAGTTCGTCGTCGAAGGTCCCGGCCGCGAGCGCCGCGGGGAGCGGGGCGGCGTGCAGCAGGTCCCGGATCTCGTCGGGCGAAGGGACCGCCGGCGGGGGCGGCAGCGGGACGGACGAGTCGCCGTAGTAGTCGAGGTGTTCGTCGAGCATGCGGTCGGCGAGCGCGACGTGCGGCATCGTCTCCGGGGCGGGGGCGAGTGCGGCGTGCCGGGCGGCGAACGCCTCCGTAAGCCCCGCCGCGGTCCACCGGTCGGTCAACGCATCGGCGATGCGCTCCAGTTCACTGCCGAGCGCGTCGTCGGGGCGTCGGTCGTCCAGCGGCGGTGCGGGCAGCAACGGGCCCGCCGGTGATGCCTCGCGGGTGTCGCGGGCGAACGCGGCGAGCAGCGCCTCGCCGAGACGGATCCGCACGGAGAACGTCCGTTCCGCGAGGTCGGAACGGTGCAGTGGCTCGGGCAGGGTCGGCCGGTCGGCGTGCGGTGTGCTCTCGTGGGCGTCGAGCCAGGCCCCCACGGCGGCGGGGTCGTCCGGGTCGACACCGTCGGCGGTCAGCAGCGACGCGTACCAGCGGTGCCAGGTCAGATTCGCCGGGTCCGCCATGGCGCGGCGGAAGCCGGGCACGGCGTCCTCGACGACGGCGAGCAGGCGCGCGTGACGCTTGGCGTTGAGCCGGCCCGCTGCCCGGACCCGGTCGGCGAGGGTGCCGAGGACGCCGGGCAGGGCGTCCAGCTCGTCGTCGCCGGCGCACAGCAGCTGCGGCAGGTCCTCGTGCAGCACCTGCCGCAGCAGGCCGGGGGTCGGCTCCGGCACGCCCGCCCTGCGGTCCGCTCCGCGCAGCGCGAGCATCGTCAGCACAGCGTCCGTGAGGCGCGCCGGCAGTGCGACGCCTCTCTCCCCCGTCGCCCAGCTGAGGAAGTCGTCGCGGCCGGTGTTCAAGGCGTTCATGCGAGTCACCCGTGGAGCGTATGAGTGCGGGCGGCCCCGGTGATCCTTCCGGGCCCGAGGTTAGCCCGATCGAGCGAGTGAGACGAGTACACCAGCGCGACCACGTCGCGCTGGAACTCGGCCGTGTACCGCTTGCTCTTCTTGCTCGCTGCCTGGACTGCTTCCTCCGGAACCTTCCGTCCCAGTATCAGGCTGTCCAGCTCAGAGGGGGAACTTCACGGCCGTCCTGGCCCCTGGTCCGGGACGGATGGCGCCGCGGCCGGGCCCTCCTGCGTCGGTTCCCAGGCTGCCGCGCACAGGGACTCGGCCACATCGGCCGTGTAACGGGCGGCGGTGAGCCAGTAGGTGGCGAAGCCGTCGGTGTCGGCAGGAAGGAGGCGGCCGAAGAGGTCGCGATCGCGTTGGGCCGCCGAGGTGCACAGGGCCGTGAGGAGTCCGGCGGCCGTGGGGAGGCCCGCGCGGCGGATGCGGCGGGCCTCGGCGGTGACGTCGCCGAGCATGCCGAGGGCGGCGCGGCCCGCCGGGACCGTCTGTTCGACCCGGCGCTCCAGGAGGTACAGGGGCGAGTGCGCGCCGGACCCTTCGGGCTGTGGCGGGGCGGGGTGCACGGGGGCGGCCGGATCCGGGAGGTCGGCGCGGCGCAGGCGGTCGAGGCCGAGGTCGATCGTGCCCTCGCCGGTGGGGTGCGAGCAGGCGAGGAGGGCGAGCCGGGGGTGGAGGGCGGGCACCAGGCGGCCGATGATCCTCAGCCGTGTCCCCGGCGCCGTGGCCAGCAGCATCAGGTTGTCGCGGTGGGCCAGCGCGGGGTCGTCATCGGCGACAGTGAGCCGGACGGAAATGCCTCCCTCGCACCGCGCGAGCAGGCAGGTGTCGCCCGATTCCCTTACGGCGCCGAGGAGTTCGACGTCCAGGAAGAGCAGGTCGCTACCGCCGCCGTCCGGGTCCGCGTAGCGGGAGGTGGACCGCAGGGCGCGGGCGGCCTGTTCGGACGGCGGCGTCTCCCACAGGGCGGCGAGCGGCGGCTCCGTCCACGCCGCGCCCCGGGCGGTAACGGCCTTGACGCCCTTCCCAGCGCCCAGTCTGCCGTCCGGTGAGACCGTCGCCCCCGAGACCGCCAGGCCGGCTCGGCCCAGCTCCCGGTGGGTGAGCGCGCTGTCCCCCAGGCGCACGGCCCGGTCGGCCACGCCCAGGGCGCGCCCGACGCCGCCGGGTGCCACGTCGCCGACCGTGCAGAGGCGGCCGTCGGCTCCGGCGACCCAGGTGCGGACGCCGCCGTGCCCCGAGTCGGTGACCACGGGTTCGGTGAACAGGCCGTACAGGCGCAGCGAGCCGTCCGGGCTGTACGGGCGGCGCGCGCGGCCTCTGACGGCGGCCAGCTCCGCCCCGGACGCCGTCCCCACCCGGTGTGCGGTGCCCAGGAGTTCGGCCAGGGCCGTGACGAGGTCGGCGGTGCGGTAGGACGGGTCCCCGCCGCGCGCCGCGCGCAGCAGCGTGACGACGGACAGCGCGGCGCCCGCGGCGCGCGGCAGGTGCCGGAGCCGGGCGGTGTGCGCGGCGCGGAGGAGGGCCGACTGGGTGACGGCGCCGGCCCCGTCGACGCCGGCCTCCAGCACGGCGGCGCCCGCCGACCACAGGGCGTCGGCCGCGGCACGCTGGGCTGGGCTCGCCACCTCGGGCGAGGAGGCGGAGTCGGGGGTGGGGGCGGAGTCCGTTGCGGAGGCGGGTTCGGGGACCGCCCGGGTGGGCTGGTCGGCGAGCTCCGGCGCCGGGTCCGCCGTGGGGGCGGCGCAGGCGGCGGCCGCGCGGTGGACGCATGCCGGGGCGAGAAGGCAACCGCAGGTGATGGCGTCCACCATCGCCACCACACCGCCCGGGGCGTGCAGGCGCAACTCGGTCTCGTCGTCGACCGCGATCGTCACCGTGTCCCCGACACGGTGCGTCGGGCGGGCGCCGAGTTTGGTGACTGCCGCGTCCAGCCGCTTGCGCAGCCGGGGCGAGAGGTCCTCCACCAGCGTGGCTGTGACCTCCGGCGCGACGGGTGGCAACTGGGCGGCGGTCATACGGTCTTCTCCCCTATCCAGCGGGCCAGTTCGAGTGGGCTGAGGGCCGCCACGGGCATGCCGGCGGCCACGAGCTGCCCGGCGACGCCCGTCGAGTAGCGGGGCCGGCCGGCGTCGTCGAGACTCGCGCACCCGAGGACGTGGCAGCCGGTGGTCACCAGGGCCCGCACCTCGGCCAGCAGTCCGCCGAGCGGCGCCCCCTCCTCGAAGTCGCTGATGACGACGACGAGGGTGCGGGTGGGCACCGCGATCAGGCTGCGGGCGTGCCGCAGCCCGGCGGCGATGTGCGTGCCCCCGCCGACGCTCACCTCCAGCAGGAGGGAGAGGGGATCGTGCACATGGCCGGTGAGGTCGACGACCTCCGTGGAGAAAGCCAGGAAATGGGTGCTCAGGGTCGGCACCCCGGCGAGCACGGAGGCGGTCAGCGCGGACCAGATCGTGGACGCCTCCATGGATCCGGAGACGTCGGTGACCAGGATCAGGCGCCAGTCGGCCGATCGGCGGACGCGACTGCGGAACACCGGCTTCTCGGGGATCACCTGGACCGTTCCGTCGGCCGTCCGGCGGGCGGTGGCGAGGTTGGCGCGCAGCGTGCGCGGCAGGTCCAGTCGGCCACCGGGACGGCGGGTGGGCCGGGCCAGCATCGTGCCGGTGAGGGCGGGTCGCAGCCGGGTGGCGAGCTGCCGGGTCAGTTCGTCGACCAGGTGGCGGACCAGGGGCCGGAGCGCCGCAAGGCGGGCTTCGGGGAGGCCGCCGGCGTACCGCAGGATCGTCCGGAGCAGTTCCACGGAGGGGGTGGCGGCCGCCGGGTCGAGTTCGGCGAGGACGTCCTGCCGACCTGTCCCGGCTGCGGCGGCGAGGACCTCCTCGCGGATGCCGGGACCGAACAGCGCGGCCAGTTCCTCGGACCACTCGCGGACGCCGGGGAACGACGGTTCCCGGCCGCCGCGCGGTCCGGAGCCGCCGCCGTGACGGGGGCCGGGCAGGCCGCCGCGGGATCCCTCGCCGTGTCCCGCGCCGTAGAGCTCGTCCAGAGCGGTCGCCAGGCGGGCGGCGCCGGGAGGCAGTCGGTCGGGACGCCGGCCGAGCACGAGCCGCCACCGGTCGGCGGGCCCGAGGGTCCGCGCGGGGGTGGCCTCGGTGGAGGGTGCGGTGGCGGGTGTGACGGTGGGGCGCGTTGCGGCGGGGCGGCCGGACAGCGGTGGGAACCGGTCGTCGTGCGGGGGTGGCGGGACGGGCAGGCCGAGGCCGGTCAGGAGCTCGCGGGCCGCGAGGTCGGCGGCCGTTCGGCGGGCCAGCTCGGCCGGATCGTCCGCGTCGAGGTCGTCCACCCGTTCGCCCAGCCGCTCCTCGACGGTGTCCAGCAGCCGGTCCCGGGCTGCCGGGCTCAGGGTGTCGAAGCCACCGCGCAGGGCCGGCAGCCGGGCCAGGAACGCGGTGTCGTCCAGCTCGACGACCCGGTGCAGCAAGGGGTCCAGGGCACCGACGCCGACGGTCAGGAGCGGGCCCGCCACCGTCAGGACGCCGGTGAGACGGGCGGTGAGCGCGGCCCGGGAGGTGCTGTCCACGGCTCCGTCCACCCAGGAGGCGACGCGCCCCCCGAAGGTCTCGGCCTCTTCGTGGCCCGTGAGCACCCTGACTGCTCCGGCGGCCGCGGCGATCAACGGGGTGCCGTCGGCGGCCAGCCGGGCGAGGGCGTCGGTGAGCCGGATGCCGCCCACCCGGTCGGCCCGCTGGGCCAGTTCGAGCAGCGCCCGGGCGTCCTCGGGCTCCTCGGAGCCGGTCAGGCCGTCGACCTGGCGGACCGCGGCCGAGGTCAGGAGTTCGGCCGCGCGCGCGGTGCGGGCGGCACGGGCGGAGGCGGTAGCGGTGGCGTCCGGGGCCGAGGGGTCGTCGGGCGTGGCCGGGCCCGGCAGGTGGCCGGCGTCGATGCGATCCAGCAGGTCGAGCCCGGCGAGGAGTTCGGGAAGGGTGCCGCTCGCGGGGAGTACGGCCGCCAGTTCCGTCAGCCGTTCGTCGGCCAGGGCGGGGAGCCCGCACTCGGCGGCCTCCGTGAGGCCGCGGACGACCTGGGCGGCCGTCGGGCCGTCCTCCGCGCGTTCGGCCGCGTGCCGCTGCCGCAGCACGCCCTCGGCCGCCTGGGCCGGGGTGACGCCGCGGGCCCCGGCCGCGGTGAGCATCGCGGCCGTCGCCGGGGTCCACCGCACCTGCCAGCGCGTCGTGAGTCCTTCCGTGCCCGCCGCGCCGGTCACCCCCTGCTCCTGCGCGTATGGGATGCCGCACACCGTCAGCCTGCGCAGCAGCAGTTCGCGGCGCCGGTCCAGGGTGGAGCGCGCCGGGTCGAGCCGGAGGTCGCGCGGTGTCTTCTCGTGCGCGTCCTCCGGACCGGGGAGGGAGAGCGCCACCGTCTCGGCCTCGACTGCGGGGCCCAGCCCGCTGCGCGGAGCGGCGGGCGCGGGCCGTCCGGTGCGGGCTCCGACGAGTACGCGTTCGAGGGCCCGGGCGACGGCGCGGCCCGTGCCGTAGGTCTCGCCGCGCCCCAGCACCGTCTGGACGGCTTCCAGGAGTTCACCGCGGCCGGGGGCGGGCAGGTCGCGCAGGCGGGCCAGGTCACCGGCCACCCGGACGATCTCCCGGCCGTCCGCCGGGCCGTAGGGGTGGCCCTGTTCGCGCAGGGCTGCGCAGACGCGGACCGCGGTGCGGATCAGCGCCTCGTGCAGCGCGGCCGGGTCCCCGGCGGCGTCCAGGACGGTGTGCTGCCACTCCGGGTCCCGGATGCCGGCCGGGTAGCCGGACCGTGAGTCGAGCAGCGGGTACGTGTACGGGACCAGGGAGACCGTGCACGCCGCCGTCCCGGCAGCGCCGTTCACGTGGCCGTCCGCGCCCGGCTCGGGCGCGGCGGCGGACGCGTCCGGCGCGTCCGGTACGGGGCCCCCGTCGGCCCCGGCGGCGGACGGCAGCAGCGCCGGGGTGTGGAACGCTCCCACCACCACGGCGGGCCGCCGCCCGCTCGCCAGGGCCTCGGCGACATGTCCGCGCATACATGCCTCGCGTACCAGGTCCGTTCCGTGCACCCCGCCCCGCGCCTCGGCCTCGTAGCGCAGCGCCCAGCCGGTGAGCAGGGCGGCACGGCGGAGCGCCTCGGGTGTCGAACCGGGCGCGAGGGCCTCCACCAGCCGGTCCCACAGGTCGTCGCCGTCTCGGCCGGTGAGCCGGGACCGGAACGCGGCGGACAGCCCGTGTCCCTCCCCGGGCATGGGCGCGGAGTCGGCGCCCGGGACAGGGGCGGGGGTGTCCGGACGGCCCTCCGCCCACGCCCGGTCGGCCAGCGGCAGATCGCAGGCCACAGCCGGGACCCCGTTTCTCGCCGCCCAGCGCAGAGCGACCAGTTCGGGCGAGAAGTCCGCGAACGGGTAGAAGGCCGGCCCCCGTTCGCTTGCCGAGCTGGGCCCGGGCCCGTCGGCGGGCACGGCGGCCAGCGCCACCGGGGCCTCGGTCTCCTCGTGGGCGAGCCAGCCCAGCCAGGGCTGGAACTCGGCGGGCAGTTCGACGAGGAGGACATCGGGGGCCGCCGCGTCCAGCAGTGCCGGGAGGGCGGCCGCCAGCGAGGGCGCGTGGTGGCGTACCCCGATCAGGAACGGCGACCCGGGTCCGGTCGCCGCGAGGGCCGCCACCGCGGCTTCCGGGGTGGCGGGCCCGGCCGCCGGGCCCTGCGCCGGGGAAGCGGCCGGCGCACCGGCGGTGGGCGACACCTCGGTGGTGGATCGCGTCTCGGGGGTGGACCGCGTCTCGGGGATGGTCGACTCGCTCATCCGTCAGTTCTCCAGCACCGCGCGCAGGTCCCACAGGGCACGCCAGGTGGCCGACCCCTGCTCCGCGCGCCTGCGCACCGGCCCGTCCCAGTACCCCAGCAACCGTGCCGTGTCGGCGGGGTCGTCCTTTCGGACGACCCCGAGCAGATGGCCGGGCAGGAGGGAGAGCACGTCCCGGTCGCCAGGGAAGTAGGCGGCGGCCAGGCCCAGGGAGCCCGCGACGGAGACCGCCTCCGCCGTGCTCATCACTGTGGAGGGGCGCTCGACCTCCCAGCCCTCCACGGAGCGGCCCTCGCGCAGGTCCCGGAAGGCGGTGACGAGGACTTCGAGGACCGCGTCGTCCACCTGGTAGGCGGCGCCCACGCGTTCGACGGCTGCCCGCGACTGACGCCGGACGAGCGCGGTCTCGGCGTCCACGTCCCCGATGGGGCCCACGGTCTCGAAGTTGAAGCGCCGCTTCAGCGCGGCGGACATCTCCGAGACGCCCTTGTCCCGCAGGTTGGCGGTGGCGATGAGGGTGAACCCGGGGGCCGCGTGCACCTGGGCGCCCTCGCCGCCCGCGAGTTCGGGGACCGCGATCCGCCGCTCGGAGAGCAGTGACACGAGGGCGTCCTGGACCTCCGGCAGGCAGCGGGTGACCTCCTCGACGCGGGCGACGGCCCCCCGGGTCATGGCGGCGAGTACCGGGGAGGGCACCAGGGCCTGCTCGGTGGGGCCCTGGGCGAGCAGCAGCGCGTAGTTCCAGCCGTACTTGAGCTGGTCCTCGGTGGTGCCCGCGGTGCCCTGCACGGTGAGCGCGCTGGTCCCGCAGACGGCCGCCGACAGCAGCTCGGAGAGCATGGACTTGGCGGTGCCGGGTTCGCCCACGAGGAGAAGTCCGCGCTCTCCGGCAAGGGTGACCACGCACCGTTCGACCAGGGCGCGCTCGCCGACGAACTTCTGCTCGATCACCAGGCGGCGCGGCCCCCCGGCTCCGGGCCGGGCGCCCTTCGGCAGGCTCAGTGCCTCGCTCGCGCTGCCCATCACGAAGGTGACGACGGCGCGCGGGGTGAGCAGCCAGCCGGGTGGGCGGGGCCCGGAGTCGTGGGCGGCGAGGAAGGCCAGCTCGGTGGCGTACCGGTCCTCGGGCGGCGTGACCTGGCGGTGCTCCCGGCCGGGCGCCGTCGCCTGGTCCGGGACGCCGCCCGTGGTGGTGCTGTCCCTGGTGGTCGTGGTGTCGTTCGTCATCGGCGGCGGCCCTTCCGGGGTGCGCGGGTGTCCAGTTCTTCGAAGGCGGGGGCGTCGCCGCCGCGGACCCGTGCCCAGGCGGCTGCGAACAGCGCGGGCACGGGGAGGTGGGGCAGGGTCCGGGTGGACCCTGCCACGGGGTACAGGCGTTCCTTCCAGGTCTCCAACGGCAGTCCGGGGGCGCCGCGTTCGAGCCAGCCGCAGGGGAGGAACAGGGTGCGGCCGGCGCGGGAGCGCTTCGCCTCCACGACGAGGTCGGTGGCGGCGAGTTCCGCCCGGGCCTTCTTGACCCGTGCCGGCTTCCACTCGGTCCAGCGGACGCAGTTGCGGTCCGTCGGGTCGGGCAGGGCGAGCAGCATCAGGTAAAGGGCGGCGGCGTCCGCGCTCAGGCCGAGGGCGTCGACGGCCTCGGCCACCAGGTCCGGCACCGCACGCGTCGGGTCCTGGGCCGGGTGGTGCGGGGAGCCGTCGGGGGCGCCCGCCGAGGCCAACGCGTCGGTCTCCTCGCCCAGCAGTGCGCGCAGGGCGAGCAGATCGCCGGTGCCGTGACGGCCGACGGTGCCCTCGACAAGGCCGAACGCCGGGTCGTCGGGGCCTGCCAGGCCGGCCGGGCGAATCAGCAGCTTCTCGTTGCTGCCGTGGCCGGGGGCGAGGAGCAGCGCCGTGCCGGCCCGGACCAGACCGTCGGCGCCGGCGCCGCCGGACTCGGGAAGCCCGTGGGCGGCGCGGACCGCGGGGCCGATCGAGCCCCCCGACTCGGTCCAGTCCAGACCGAGGTCCAGCACCAGGTCCGGGTCGGCGAGGCGGCCACGCAGGGCCGCGAGCCCGGCAGGCAGGTGCGCCCGCAGGGGGTGCCCGTACGGCAGCGTGTAGGCGAGGGTGCTCAGGGCGGTCAGGGCCGAGGAGACCGCACCGCGTGCGCCCACCCGGTGCAGGCCCGGGCGACCGGTGCCGTCCTGGACATCGGTGCCGTGGGCGAGCCAGGTCCGGGAGCCCGCGTTGAGGATCAGGTCGACGGCGCCCGAGGTGGTGCCCGACAGGTCGAGGTCCAGTTCCTCGGGGACGCGGACGAGGGAGGTCAGGCGCTCCTGCCAGACCTCGGCGGCGGCCCGGACGTCGGGGCCCGTGGACCACAGCTCGGCCGGGTCCGCGGGCAGCAGTGCTTGGAGCAGGGCGTGCCGGTCGTCGCGGGGCAGGGCGTCCAGCCTGGCCCGGGCCGCCTCGAAGGCACGCCTCTTGGCCCCGAGCAGCGCGAGCGCCTCGGCGCCGGGCTCCTCGACGGCTGCCGACAGCAGGGCGGCGGACTGGAGGGGACCGATTCCGGTGGCCGTGTGGAACGCCTCGGCGGCCTCCGGACGCCAGGGTGCCGGGCCCTGCTCCCGTACCAGGGCGGTGAGCCGGGTGAGCCGGTCGCGGGCGATGCCCTTCCGGTGAACGTGCTCGTGGTCCAGGGTGAAGCCGGGGACGGGGCCGAAGGCGCCGGTCGGGTCGTGGTCCAGGGCAAGCCAGCGTGCCGCGTCGTTCCGGGAGTTCCGGCCGCGGCCGGCGACGACCACGACGGTGCGGGCGCCCTTGCGCAGCACCTGGCCGAGGCGGTGCACGGCCTCGTGGCGTCCCGGCCCGGGTGTCCCTCCGACGAACGGCTCGACGAGCTCCACCTGCCGGACCGTGCCCGCCGGATCGGCCAGCGGGCCTGCGGCGAGGGTTTCCAGCAGCACGAGGAGCCCGGTGCGGTGCTCGGGGGAGGTGGTCGCCGAGGCGGCCCGGTAGGCCAGTTCGGGCAGCTTGTCGAGGAGGGAGGTCCAGGCCAGGGAGTCACCGGGCACGGTGTACTCGTCCCGCTGCCAGCCGTCCACGGGAAGGAACGGGACCTTGGACGGCGTGGGTGGGCCGAACGCCGGCTCGCCGCCGAGGACATGGTTGACGGCGAGGATCTGCCGGATCACGGTCCACCGGCTCCCGGCTCCCCACCAGCCGCCGTGCATCCGCTCGGAGCCCCAGGCGGAGGCGTTCCGCAGGGTCGTGTCGTCGCCGTGCTCGGGCTCGTGCTCGAAGAACATGCCCCGGGTGCGCGCGGCGTTCCGGGGAGTGGCCGGCTGCACGGGCTTGGGCGGTTCCAGGTACCGGGCGACTGCGGCAGCCCGGTCCACCGCGTTCCGGACGAGCGCGGTGACGCCCGCGAGGAGCCGTGCGTCGGACACCTCGGGCAGCACCCGGGCGACGGCCTCCTGGCTCAGCTCCCGCGACGAGGGTCCGGTGTACTCCTTGACGGCCCGGAACGCCTCCAGGTGCCGGGCGACCGCGGCGGCGACCTCCTTGAACAGCTCCCCCGCCCGGGAGTCCGTCAGGTTCCGCAGGGCGGTGGAGCCCCGCTCGTCCCTCGGGCGCAGGGCGTGCCAGTAGGCGACGGGAGGCACGTAGGGGGTGCCCGCCGCGTCGTTCCCACCGAAGGAGTCGGGGGTGACGGACCACAAGCTGCCACCGGTGCCGTCCGTGTCCGCCGGGTGCGCTTCGACGGAGCGGTGGTGCAGGGCCACGACCGGCCGTGACCCGCCGGGCAGGGTGAGGGCGCCGAGCGGCACCGGGGAGCCGCCGCCGGGCAGCGGGTGCGGCAGGGTGACCGTGTGGCCGTCGGGGGTGCCGGCAACGATCCGGTGCCCGTCGGCGGGGGCGGCCGTGCCGGGCTCGGTGACCGTGCGGCGGACCCAGCGGCCGAGGACCGTGCCGTCCGTGCCGAACGGGGTGGTCTCCAGACCGGGCTGGAGCGGCAGCACCTGGCAGTGTTCGGTGAGCAGCCGGGTGCCGTCCTGCACCCCGGAGCGGAGGAAGGCGGGGAGGGACGCGCGGCCGTGCGTGCCGCCGACCGGGTCGTACTCCAGCCACACCCGCTGCGTGCCCTGGTGGCCTTCCCGCCAGTGACCGGTGCCGTCGGAGATGACGGCGCGCTGAGGCGGGAGGGAGGTGTCGCCCGCGTGCAGGGCCTTGCCGCCGGTGGCGCGGCCGCCGCCGGGCAGCGGCAGGCAGACCTCGTCCGAGGGGCCGGAGCCGCCCCAGCGGGGGATCTGCTCGCCGCCGACGGCGAACACCTCGGCGGGGCGGTGCGACCAGTAGCCGCGCTGCTTGCCGTCCTCCCACCAGATGACCAGCAACTCGCCGTCGACGTAACGGAAGGCGAGCGTCCGCCAGTGGTCGACGGTGGCGGGCAGCCGCAGGGTGTGCCGCAGCAGAACGCCTTCCGGGCCGACGACGACGGCGCGTTCTCGGGTGTTCAGGATCAGCGCGGGCCAGGCGCCGGTGACGCCGACGCCCTCCGACCGGTCACGCCGCTGACGCGCGGCGGCCGCCTCCGTGGCCAGTTCGGCGTAGGTCTCGTCCAGCGCGGGCCAGCCCAGTTCGTCGAGGACGCCGGTGCGCAGGGTCGAGGCGAGCAGCGGGACGACATCGTGGCCCTTGAGGAGCCGCACCGCCTCCGGGGCGACCTCTGCAACCACGGAGCGGTACGCCGAGAGCTTGTTGAGGGCGACGGACAGCCCTGGAAGCCCTTGCGCGGCCGTGTACTCCTCGGCGCAGGCGGTCAGCCACTCCCGCAGGATCCCGGACAGCACCGGATGCGCCGCCAGTTTCGCCATGCCGGTGTCGCCCAGCCGCTGACCGCGTCCGCCGCCGAGGTCGCCGACGGTCCGGCTCAGCAGGGCGCGGAAGACCGGCCGTTCGGCGACGGCGGTGAGGTCCCGCGCTCCAGGCGCGGTGTCGGTGAGCCAGGAGCCGAGCGGGACACCGGGGCCCTGCGCGGTGCCCGTGTCCTGGTCGTCCGGCTCGGCGACGGGGATGCCGGAGGCCAGGCAGAGGTCGAGGAGGTCCAGGTCGGCGGTGCGCTGCCAGCGGCCCTGGAACAGCTCGACGGGGCGCCCGTCGGCGCGCAGCCGGTTTGCCATCCGGGCGGCCAGGTCAAGGGTCTGCGGGCTGCGGCCCGAGGTGGCCCGGTGGCGCCGTCGGTGCGCCTCCCAGCGGGCGATCCAGTCCGCCGGGGAGACGGACGGGTCACAGGGGGCGGCGGAATCGGAGGTGTCCGGGAGGGCGGTCAGCAGGTCCTCGGCGCCGGACTCGGCCAGCAACGCGAGCCAGCCGGGTTCGCCGTCCGTGTCCCGGCCGCTCTCGCTAAAGGTCTCCGGGAAGAAGCCGAGGAGCCGGGCCCGCACGGCCGCATCCCGTCGAGCGAGGGCGATGAGCGCGGAGCGGTAGGTCGCCCAGAACGAGGCGGGGGCGCGGACGACTCCCGGGGAGCCGATCAGATCGGCCACCAGCTCGCGTTCGGCGGCCTCGCGGTCCAGACCGGCGGCCTTGACCAGCGCGCGCACGTCCTGCGGCAGCGCCGCGTACGGCGGCATGCCGGCGGCGCAGCGCTCGACCAGCAGACGGCGGAACTGAGCCCAGGCGTCCGCCGGTGCGAGCCGGGCCACCAAGTCCCGCACGTACTGCCGCAGCGCCTTGACGGTCAGCGCGCCGGCGAAGGCGAACTCCAGGAAGACGGCCCGCTGCCGGTCCTCGTCCACGACCAGCCCGTGCACCCGTTCGGCCTCGCGGGCCTTTCCGAAGAAGGAGGCGGCGTAGGTGCTGTTCTCCGCCTGGAGGAAGAGGCGTGCCACCTGCTCGTAGTAGGTGGGGAGGAAGTGGGGAACGGCCCGGCCGAGCCGGGTGCCGAGTGCGTCGAAGCCCTCCTTGGCCGCTCCGGCGCGGGTCCTGGCCTGCCGGCCCAGCCGCTCGATGTCCTTGACCAGGGCCAGGGCGTGGTGCCCGTTGGCCGGGTCGTTGACCAGCGCCCAGGCCGGGAAGCCCAGCGTTTCGCGGCACACCTGGCCCACGACGGGGGTCTCGGCGGTCCGGAGCAGCCCGAGGAACTCCAGGGCCAGGTCCTCGGCTTCGCCGAGAGTGCCGGGCACGAGCCGGACCACGGGGCGGTCGCCGAGGGCGATGTGCGTGTAGGTGCGGGCGGTCAGCGCGTCGGCGTCGTCCCGGTCGGTGGTGCCGACCGGGAGGATCGTGCCCGCGTCCAGCAGGGCCGCCACGCGGGCCTCGGCGGCGGGGGTGGAGGTGCTCTCGCCCCGGGCCTGGGCGGGGAGGGACACCGCGCCCGCTGCCGTCGTGTTCGCGTTGGTGTTCGTCGTCGTGGTGCTCATGCCGCCCGCTCCTCGTCCTCCACGTCGCGGCCGGCGTAGAGCGCCGCCGCCATGCGCATGCCCTCGGACCACGCGACGGGGCCGACCTCGGCGGCCGTCAGCGCGCGCCCCGCAGGGTCGGTCCAGCCCAGGGGGCCCGTCTCGGTGCCGTACTCGTCGTATCCGTCGTGCTCGCCGATCCAGATGCGCGCCTCGGCGGTGGCGCCGTCCTCGACGACCGGGCAGACCGCGTATCCGCCGCGCGACCGGTAGCCGAGTTGGGTGACGCGGCCGTGCAGGAAGCGCAGTTCCTTGAACGCCCCGCCGGCGTAGGTGTCCACGGAGGTGGTGTCCGGGGCGAGGCCCGGCGGGCGGCGCCACACCTCGCGGAACAACTGCTCCACGTTCTGGCGCACCCCCAGTTCGACCGCGAACTCCCGCAACTCGTCGAGGTCGTCGAGGAGGACGGGGTGGGGCACGCTGACGACGTCAGGGGTGATGCGGACCGTGTCGCCGTCCAGGTCGACAAGGCCGAGACCGCGGTCGGGGTCGACATCGCGCAGGAACCCGGCGACCCCACCGTCCCCGCCGGTGACCACCACGTCCCGCAGGACCGCCTGCCACGCCGGGTCGGGCCAGACCCGGGCGAGCACGGCAGCGGGGACGGGCAACGAACGCACCATCCACTGCTCGACGTCACTCAGGCACTGGCGTTCGTGCCGCTCCAGCCACTCGGTCAACTGCCGGAGTCCGACGACCGTCGGGTCGTCCTTCAATCTGGCCGGGACGGACTTCAGCCGCCGGCCCTTCCCGTTGCGGCACACCACCTTGCCCGCCTCCAGGGCGACTTCGTAGTCGCCCGCCGGAACCCACCCCATGCGCTGTTCTCCCCGTTGTTCCGGACGGCCGCCGAACCGGCGGCACGCTGATGAAACCCGTCAACGGCAACGCACCGTGACGAGTGGGAGAGACTCTAGGCGTCCCCAGTGACAATGAGTTCGACTCCCTCCGCTTCGTCGTACGGACCCGCACCCAGAAGGGACCGCCCGGCCGTGCCCCCCGTCCCGCCGAAGCCCGCGACGCCACGGAACCCGCCGGCGCAACCGACGGAACGCCAGGAGTGAGGGGGCGCCGGCGACCGGGGGCTCGCGCGGGATCGGACGGGCCGCCACGGTGGTCTGCGCCGAGGCGGGCAAGCGGGTGGCCGTGCGCTACGCGACCCACCTAGAGCCTGTCTGACAATTGATCTTGCGATGGGTCGTGGTGAGCTGACGGATGTGGCGTGGGAGCGGATAGCGCCGTTGTTGCCGGGGGTCGATGGACGGGGCCGTCCGTAGCGGGATCATCGGCAGGTGATCAATGGTGTGTTGTGGCAGTTGCGGACGGGTGCACCGTGGCGTGATCTGCCGGAGCGGTACGGGCCTCGGCAGACGGCGTACGAGCGGTTCGCCCGCTGGGAGGCGGACGGCGACGGTGTGATCGTGCTCGCCGGAGCGAGAGCGTCCGAGTTGGGGCGTACGTAGAGTGAAGTTATGGTCACATAAGTCACATGTCAGGCAATATCACCGAAGGAAGGCCAGAGCATGAAGTTCGCAGTCATCGGCGGAACCGGGCTGATCGGGTCACGGGTCGTGGAGAACCTGAACGCGGCCGGGCACCAAGCCGTACCGCACTCCCTGTCCACCGGCGTGGACATCATCGCCGGCCAGGGGCTGGAGGCGGCCGTGGCGGGTGCCGACGCCGTCATCAACCTGACGAATTCCCCGACCTTCGACGACGCCTCGCTCGCCTTCTTCCAGACTTCGATGAGCAATCTTCTTGCCGCGAGCGAGAAGGGCGGGGTCGGGCACTTCGTCATCCTCTCGATCGTCGGCGCGGACCAAGTGCCCGATCTGGACTACTACCGGGCGAAGGTGCTTCAGGAAAACATCCTCAAGGCCGGGCCGATCCCGTATTCCATCGTCCGCGCCACGCAGTTCATGGAGTTCATGGACGCGACCCTGGCCATGACCGCCGACGGCGACACCGTCCGCCTGCCACGCACGCCGATCCAGCCGATCGCCGCTGCGGACGTCTCCGGCATTGTCGCCGAAGTCGCCGCAGGCAGCCCTCTGAACGACGTCCTCAACATCGCAGGTCCCGACGTCTACCCCCTCGACGAACTCGGCCGACTCACCCTGACCGCCAAGAGCGACGGGCGCTCCGTCGTCACCGACGACAGCGCCGGCATGTTCGCCGCCGCCCACGGCGATGTCCTCACCGCCCCGGGCGATGCCCGTATCGCCCCTACCCACTACACCGACTGGCTCTCCTGAACGGCCCCCCTCCAGCACTCGACTTGCTGCGCCAGTCCAGGGCGATGCGCGCGTCGCTCCCACTCTGATTGCCTCAGAAGAAGAGCAAACGCCATGTCGCACAACGATTCGTCTGGCGGCGCCCTCCTGCCGGTCCACGTCAGCAAGGTCCTCGCACAAGCAGGGGGTTGAGACTGGTAAGCCCGCATGGCGAGGTGTTGCGTAGCGGCACTGCAGCCTCGACGCGGGCGAGTCGACCGTCATCACGGGACCCGTTGAATGCGGTGATGAGTTGGTTCGTGGTGACGATGGCCTGGGCGTAGGTGGGGCCATTGAGTTCGTGAGCGGCGTGCGTCATCTCGGGGCCGAGAGCCGCGGTGGCGTCGCTGACCAGCGTCATGTGGTAGCCGAGCTCCATGGCGAAACGAGCGGTGGCCTCGACGCAGGTGTTGGCCAGTACGCCCACAAGAATCACGTGGGTGACGCCGTGCTGCTTGAGCTGCATGTCCAGGTCCGTGTTGGCGAACCCGCTCGACCCCCAGTGTTCCTGAACGACGATTTCGCCCGGCCGCGGCTGGAAGTCAGGGGGGACTCCCCACACCAGGAACCCCGGGCGAAGTGGCGGAACTCCTGGATCTTCCGCTGCGAGGGGGTCGGATGGTCCCACGTCTCGTAGTCGCCCGGCTCCCAGCGGCAGTACGGCACGAACACCACGCGCACACCGCTCTCGCGGGCGGCGGCGATCACGGAGCGCAGATGGTCCAGAAGACCGACGCTGCCGGCCACGGGCTCCAGGCGCGGCAGACCTTGCCGCCCTCCGAGAGGAAGTCGTTGTAGGGGTCGACCAGCAGAACGGCCGTGCGGCGGAGATCGTAGGTCGCGGCCATGGTTCCTCCCTGTGCCGGTCCTACTTGGGCGGTTCGGTGCCGGTCTGCTCGCTGACCATGTACAGGGCGTACCAGTCGGGCCAGTCCGGATCCTCCCGGCCGATGAGTTTCTCGTGTTCACCATGGGCGGCGGCCGCGCGCCGCAGCGCACTCGCCAGACCGGTCGTAGAGGTGAAGGACGTCGGGCCGGGATCGACGCGCCCGGGGAGCCGGGTAGTGATCTCCTGCAGCAGCCAGATGTTTCCGTCGGGATCACGGAAGGTGGCGCGCGAGAAGTAGCTGCGCCGCTCCGGGTCGAGGCCCTCGATCGGGCCGTCGGGCCCGAGGTGGAAGACCACGCTCACCTCGATTCCGGCGGCAACCAGCGCGGTGCGGGCGGCTTCGATGTCGGAGACGATCAGATACCCCTTGCCCGAACCGGGCGGCGCCGACGTCAGGTCCGTGCCGAACTGGACCGAGCAGGCGGAGCCGTGCGGGGTGAACTGGACGACTGAGGGCGGTGTCCGGTCCAGCCTCCAGCCGAGGCGGCCGTAGAACTCCTTCGCCCGTTCGATGTCCGAGACCGGTATGACGAGCACTTCGACCTTCATGTCGATGTCGTTCACGTTCATGAATCCGCCCTCTCCGCCGGGGTTTCACTGGTGGGTGCAGGGCACCATCGTCGCGTCGGCACGGCGGTGCCGCACCAGGAGGCCTCACGGCCGGTACCGGAAGTCTGGGCCTTGCGAACCACTATGCGGATGTGGAGGGGGACTTGCCGGCATACGGTCGGAGGCGGTCGATGCTCCGTTCCCCGCGTACTTCCCGCTTGCGCTCCGGAAATGACGGACGTGCGGCTGACGTCCGTGGTCGTCGAAGGCTACGCGGTCGGTGTACAGCTCGAAGAAGAGGCGCTGGTTCGGCGCTCCCCCGACCTCGCTGCAGGCGTACGCCAGGGTGCCCGGCTCCCGTTCGAGGACCGCCGCAGCGGCCTCCCGGACCAGCTCGTCGAACGCTTCACCAACACCGTCACGTAGAGCGGACACAAAGCGCCGTCTGGCTCATTCCTGCCTCCTTCTTGCCACTCCCAGTCTCTCCACGCACCCCGCGACCCGCGCGCGGACAGCAGCCGGGCCATCACGCGTGGCTCCGATTGCGGGGGCAGGGGGCGCACCCCAGCATGAGCTCAGCAGACGTGCGACCTGCGCTCATGCTCGTCCGCAGGCGTGGTGCGCTGTCGCGATCCCCACCACGACGCCAGAGACGACCGATCCGACGCGTCACTGCATGTCACTGAAAATGCCCGTCAGGAGCGGAAAGGGAGCCCATGTCTCAGGTATCCGGGAACGGCGACTCCGACGACCGGACCAACGCCGGGTTGCCCCGGCGCCACGTGCTGCGCACGGCCGGTGCGGGTGCACTGGGACTCGGCCTGGGAGGCATCGCGCTGACCGCCGTCACAGCGTCCCGCGGCGGGGCCCCGCAACCCCAGGCCACATCCATACCCACGCCCGAAGGCCTCGGCTCCGTCGGGCAGGCGCCGCACCTGCCGGCTGGGTTCACCAAAACCTTCACCAGCCGTTTCGTCCAAGCCAGTGGAATCCGCCAGCACGTGGTCGTCGGAGGCGAAGGGCCGCCGCTGCTCCTGATACACGGCTGGCCCGAGACCTGGTACGCCTGGCGCCTGGTGATGCCGGCACTGGCCAAACACTTCACGGTCGTCGCCGCCGACCAACGCGGCATCGGGCTGACCGAGAAACCCACGAGCGGGTACGACACCCGCACCCTGGCACGCGACATGGTCGCTCTGATGGACGCACTCGGCCACCGGCGGTTCGCCGTGGTCGGCCATGACACCGGAATGCCCATCGCCTACGCGCTGGCCGCAGACCACCCTGAGCGCGTCGCCCGCCTGGCCGTCGCCGAGGCGTTCCTCCCGGCAGTGACCCCGTCGCCGCCCATGCTCGGCACCGCGCAGGCCAACAACCGGCTGTGGCACATCCCCTTCAACCGGCTCACCGACGTGAACGAACAACTCGTCCGGGGACGCGAGGGGATCTACTTCGGCTGGCAGTTCGCCACCAAGGCCGTACGAAAACTCCCCGACTACGCCGTCGACCACTACGTCCGCATCCTCGCCTCCCAGCACGAATCTTTGCGCGGCAGCTTCGGGTGGTACCGCGCGCTCGACACCACCAGCGCGCAGGACCAGCAACGCAAAACACGCCCGCTGACCCTGCCCGTCCTCGCGATCGGCGGTGCGGGAAGCCTCGGCGAGAATGTCGCCGGCACCATGAAACTTGTCGCACACGACGTGCGGAGCGTAGTCATCCCCGGCACCGGCCACTGGGTAGCCGAGGAGGCCCCCCGGGAAGTGCTCGCGGCGCTGACCACGTTCCTGGCCCCGTACCGCACCCAAGGCCGGAGCGCACGGCCCCAGCCGGCCGCGGCGCTCGGCAAATGACCGCCATCGATGTGTGGCTCAGCCGACGAGTTGTTGGCCTCCGTCGATGTCGTAGGTCGCACCCGTGAGTGCGGTGTTGGTCATGATGTGCACAGCGAGCGCCGCCACGTCGTCGGGTACGACTACACGGCCGATGGGCAGCGCGGCGCGCAGCTCCTCGCGACGGGCGTCGAGCGCGTCGCCGAGCAGGCGGGCCGACAACGGCGTGTCCACGAAGCCGGCGGCGATCAGGTTCACCCGGACTGGCGCGAGCTCGAGTGCGAGACCGGCCGTGAACGCGGGCATCGCGGCGGTGACCGCGGGGGCGACACCGAGAGCGGCCCGGATCCGGCGGGCTCCCGTGCCGCCCAGGAGCAGCAGCGTGCCGCCCGGCCGTACGGTGCCGGCGCAGTGGCGCGCGACCTCGAGTGCGAGCACCATGTGGTCGCTGATCGCCCGGCGTGCCTGCTCGGCGTCCATGTCCAGAAGGCGGCCGTACGACGGGCCGCCCGCGGTGACCATCACGTGGTCGATCGGCCCTGGCAGCTGCTGGAAGAACCGCTCCAGTTGCGCCGCGTCGTGGGCGTCGAAGGCCGCGGTGCTGAGCGCGTCGGCCTCCATGGCCGCGGTGCGCAGCCGTTCCGGGGCCCGTCCGGTGAGGACCACGGAGGCGCCCTGGTTGCGGGCGAGTCGTGCGGTAGCCAGCCCGATGCCCGCGCTCCCGCCGATGACGACGAGGGTCTGCCCGAGCAGGGACAGACCGCCGGCGCTGTGCCCCCCAGGCGGTTCAGAGGTCATGAATCCTCCTGTGCTGTGACGTCACGGTCCCGTCCGGGTTTCTTCTCGCTGTTGGAGTGGTTGCGCCAGGGCATGCTTGATCTGCTTGGTCCGCTCGTCGGCGAGCACCTCGACCCGGTCGTTCGCCAGGGCGTCCATCGTCTGCTCCGCCACGTCCGCCGCGCTGATCTTCGGCGCGTCCGTGAAGCTGCTGAGGTCCGTCTCCACGAAACCGGCGTGGACCCCGATCACGAGCGTTCCCTGCTCGCGCAGGCCCTCCCGCAGCGCGCCCGTCAACGACCACTGGGCTGCCTTGGACGCCGCATACCCGGGGTACTCCGGCCGGGGGATCCAGGAGGCAGCCGACAGCATGTTCACCAGTGCGCCGCCGCCGTTGCGCGCCAGGACCGGGGCGAAGGCGCGGGACACGGCCCACGTGCCGAAGTAGTTGACCTCCATCGCCTCGCGTGCGCCGTCGAAGGAACCTGTCAGCAGTTCGGTCTCAAAACCAGCCACGCCCGCGTTGTTGACGACGATGGTGACGTCACCGGCGGTCTCGGCCGCCGCGGCGACGTCCTCCGGCTGGGTGACGTCCAGGCGCAGCGCAGAAAGGTCTGCGTCGCTCACGCTCGACGGATCGCGGACACCGGCGTATACCTTGGCTGCTCCCCGCTCGATCAGCGCCCGGGCGAACGCGTGTCCGATACCACGATTGGCCCCCGTCACCAGGGCGATCGATCCCTTGATCTCCATCGCGTTTCCTTCCCGCTGCCGCCTGCCAAGCACAGCAGGCACTGGGGCGAGCGACGACTCTGCGATGGGAGGCCCTGAACCGGACCGCGTCCTGGGACGCCCCCAGGCCCATGCGCGACTCGCACAAAGAGGGACTCAACACCCGGAGGCCGGTTCTCGGTCTTCACCTACATTTCGGGCCAGTGCCGGGGCGACCAGGCCGTCGCGCACGCAGAGTCCCACGTAAAAAATCCTCTCCATCACCAGCGTGCACCGGACACCGCAGCGACGCATGCGAGACGGCGCTCGGCCACCGCCGGCCTCGCCCCGACAACAAGGTCGTCGGGGACCTCGATCCACGGCGAACACGCGCCCAGAGGCGGCAACCGCCGGCTCAAACGCGCGATGTTCCTGTCCGCGTTCACCGCCCTGCACGATCCCGCCTCCCGCCCCTACTACGACAAATGCCGGGCCCACGGAAAGACTCACACGCAGGCTCTCCTCCGCCTGGCCCGCGACCGCATCAGCGTGCTGTTCGCCATGCTCCGCGACGGCGCCTTCTACGAACCCAGAACCCCACGCCTCGCTTGACGAAAGACATGGAGGCACCCCCCGGAGAGAGGTTCACTCCTCCCACAGGTACCAGCCCACCCGGTACGGCGAATAGCTGGTGATGGTCTTCTTCGGCGAGGTGGTGCAGTTGCTGTACATCTTGTAGCTGACGCCGGTGTGCTTGAGCCGGTAGACCCCGTACTTGGCGTTGGTGGTCTTCTTGGCGGGGGTGTTGACGGCGATGGTGTTACCGAGCTTGGCCGAGAGGTTGACATCGAACTTTCCCTCGAGCTTGGCCAGCATGACGTTGACACCGACGGTCAGGCCGCTGGTGTAGCTCACGCCCACCTCGCCGGTCACCTCGGAGGTGAAGGTGGACTTCGCGGTTCGCGAGGTTCCGTTGTAGTTCGACAGCACCGGCCCCACCCCCTTGTGGTACTTCTTGCCCTGGGTCTTGGGCGTGTAGACGTTCGTGGTGCCCGGGCCGCAGTACTCCGCGTCCGGCCAGTCCGCCGGTGGGGTGGGCTTGCCGGTCGGCTCCGGCTCCGTGTTGTCCTCCGGCGCGTCGGTGATCTCCTCCTCCGGCTCGGCCGGTGGTTCGGTGTGGACCAGGGTGTCCTCTTCGGGCCCGCTCGTGGTGCTGATCGTGGGCACGGTGTCCTGAGGCATGGCGGCGGCGGGTACGGCCGCGCCCGTCAGGGCAACCAGGGCGAGGGCGGGGACGGATGACTCCCCGGGTGATGCGGATGCCCATGTGGGGCCTTCCTCGATTGCCGCTCCCCCTTGGTGTGCGGCTGGCGTGCGGCACCGAGGATGATCTCGTGAGCACTCGTGGTGAGCAAGTGGAAGAAGTTGAGAAACCTTGAGCGGAACTTGAGGTTTTCTGATGCGCCGGTCCTGTCGATGGTGGCTTTCCGGCTCGGTCGGCGGCGTCGCGCCGGACCGGTCCGAAGCACGCCGCCGCTTCACCGACGAGGAGCCGGGTACCGTCGTCGAATTCTTGGCCACACTCAACGACGGACTCAGGAAACTACGTCCAGCAACTCTGGATCCGTACAAGCCAGTGGTTGACGAGATCCTCCGGACGGACCTTGATGGCGCCACGCAAGCAGTGGTATACGATCATCCGGATCTTCCACCAGCTCATCAGCCCGCTGGATAGATCCTGTCCGGTCGATCAGGCCTGATCAGCGAGCAGCGTCCGACACGGTCGACCGCCGGGGCGGCCGGAAGGCCCGGTGTTCGCTCGGTGCCTCCGCTCCCGGGCGTGCCGGAGACGGGCCGCACACTGAGGCGGCCCGCGCCGCCGCACTGCCGCGTTGGCAGTGCTTCGGGGCTGTGAAACGCTGACTTCAGGGCGTATATATCCGGTACCTCCATATCGATCTCGAACGGGTGAGACCGGCTACCTCCCGGGAGTCCCCCGGCTCCAGGCTCCCGTTCGGGAGTAAGGAGCCGTCATGACGACGACCGAGCACGCTCACGACCGCGGCGAGCACAGTGACCCCACCTTGTACCGCACTCCGGCGGACGCCGTCGCCGCACCCCCGGAGAAGCTTGCCTATGTCGTCGGTTTCGACCCGGCCGCACAGCGCGCGGACGCGTTGTTCACCGTCGGCACCGACCCCGAATCCCCCATATACGGCCGCGTGACCTCCCACGCCGAGCTGCCCGACCTGGGCAACGAACTGCACCACTTCGGCTGGAACGCCTGCTCGAGCGCGCTGGCGCATGCCGGTCATCATCACGCTGCGCGGCGCTACCTCATCGTCCCCGGACTGCGCTCCTCCCGGCTGCACGTCCTCGACACCGGCCCCGATCCCGCCCGTCCGCGCCTGGTCAAGGTGGTCGAGCCGGAGGAGCTGGCCGCCAAGGCCGGATACTCGCGCCCGCACACACTCCACTGCGGCCCCGACGGAATGTTCCTGTCCTGCCTGGGCGGCGCGGACGGGGCGGACGGGCCCGGCGGCGTTGCGCTGCTGGACCACGAAAGCTTCGAAGTGCTGCGCGCCTGGGAGAGCGACCGCGGACCGCAGCGGCTCGCCTACGACCTCTGGTGGCACCTGCGCCAGAACATCGCCGTGACCAGCGAGTGGGGAACCCCCTCGATGATCGAGGACGGCCTCGTTCCCGAACTGCTGCTGGATCGCCGCTACGGCCACTCACTGCACTTCTGGGAGCTGGACTCCGGCCGGCACCTGCAGCGCGTCGATCTGGGGGACGAGAACCAGATGGTGCTGGAACTGCGCCCCGCGCACGACCCCGAGGCCACGTGGGGGTTCACCAACACCGTGGTCAACGTGGAGGACCTGTCGGCGTCGGTGTGGCTGTGGAACCGGGAGGGCGAGGATTTCGCCGTCCGCAAGGTGCTCACCGTCCCTGCCGAGCCCGCGCAGACGGAGGACCTGCCCCCGGCGCTGCAGCCGTTCGGCGCCGTGCCCCCATTCATCACCGACATCGACCTGTCGGTGGACGACCAGTGGCTGTACGTATCCGCCTGGGGAACCGGCGACCTGCTCCAGTACGACGTGAGCGACCCGTTCCATCCCAGGCAGACGGCGTCCGTGCGCCTTGGCGGCGTCGTCGGCCGACAGCCGCACCCCGCCGAGCCGGACACTCCGCTGACCGGCGGAGCGCAGATGGTCGAGCTCAGCCGCGACGGGCGGCGCGTGTACCTGACGAACTCCCTGTACGCCGCCTGGGACGCGCAGCTCTATCCCGAGGGCATCGACCCGTGGATGGTCAAACTCGACGCCGACACCGCGCACGGCGGGCTCTCCGTCGACAGCCGCTTCTTCCCGCACGGCCCGGACTTCCTCGGTCTGCGCGTGCACCAGATACGCCTGCAGGGCGGCGACGCCTCCTCGGATTCGTACTGCTACCGCCGCTGACGGAGCCGGTTCACCCAGGCACTGCGCACAGAAGCCCGCCACCCTCACCCTCGTAGGAAGGGGGCATGCTCTCCGTGCTCTACGCAGCAGGCGCGCACGCCAACGACGGAACCGGGTGGCAGCTGCCCTCCACCGCAACGCTGGTGGCCGTGATCCTGGTGACTTTGGCCACAGTAGTGGGCGCCTGGCTGGCGCGGCGTGGATTCGGCCGGCCGACGCTTCTGCTGGCCGCCGCGTCAGGGATTTTACTGATCATTGCGGTCCTCGACCTTCTGCCCGACGCGTGGAACGAAGCCCATGAGACCGGCGTACCGCAGTGGACGGTGCCGCTCACCGCACTCGCCTCGTACGGGGTAATGGGCGCCGTGGTCCGTATGGGCTGCCCGTGCGAGCCGGGTCGTGCAGGCGGCATCGGCGCGGCATCGGGGCTCGCTCTGCACCGCTTCCTGGAGGGGGCGACCCTGGCGCTAACCGCCTCAGTCGCCGTGGTGGCGGCGCTCCTGGCGCACGCGGCCGGCGAGGGCCTGGCGCTGGCCGCTCTGCTGGGGGCGCAACCGAGGCGGCGCGTGGCTCCATGGATCGGGCTGGCCTGCTTGAGTCCGGTCGCGGGAGCCTTTGTGACGAGCGCTTTGCCGATTCCGGACGGCCTCATGCCGCTGCTGCTCGCCTTCGTTGGCGGCGTAATCGCGCAGGCGGCGTGGGTGGCGCTCAGACTCGCCCATCAGCAGCGGCCCGGGGACCGGCGAGTCCTCGGCCTCCCGGCTGCGATGGCGATGCCTCTCGCAGCCGTCCTCACCGCGCTCGTCGTCCTTTTCGGGGCAGTCAACCGCTGAACGCGACCGGTCGCACGAGGGCGATGAAGGTCGCGGGAACCAGCGGGCGCGGCCGTACGATTTTCTACCCTCGGCCCGCGAGGTGGTGGTGCTTGGCCTTTTGGGCTTGCGCGTGCACCAGACGCGCCTGCAAGCCGGCGACACCTCCTCGGGTTCGTACTGCTACCGCCACTGACCGCTTGTGCTCCGCGAGCATCGGCGCTGGCGCTCGCGGCGGTTGCCGCCGCGGTGGCGAGGCCCCTGCCTGTCATGTCGGCCCCTGGGCGTTCCGGGCGGCGGACAGCACGACAAGCCCCTGGATGCCGGCAGCTTCGCACTGACCGCGTGCCCCACGACGCCAGGCCACGCCGATCTCAGGCGTGGTCGACCCCTGGCAATGTCCGCCCGGAACAGCCGCAGCCTGCACAGTGAGCTGATTCCAACCTGCCGGCGACGTCCGCCAGTTGGGCGGCTCTGCAACGCGATGAAGCTCCTGATAGGAGGTGTCACGACCAAGATCCACCGTGCCCTGCGGTGACAACGAGCCTGCCTTTGTGCCACCTATCGTGCTTCGGCGAGGAGTGCGCACCCCTCGTACGGACGGGTGGGCCGGGTGCGATCGCAAATCAGGCGCACCCCCGAAAGCGTCACAGGCACACAGACGCATGAGGCGCCGACCGCATCGTGCGCGCCAGCGCAGCCGATCTCACGACGAAGCCGCGCCGGAGCGCTCGGGCGCGGCTTCGTCGTCTCACGGCTCCGCGCAGAGGTCCCGTCAGGATGGTCCCCCGCGGGGCCTCGCCGTATCACCCACTGTCACACAACTATCACGAACTGGGCGGACCCTCCTGGACCAGGAGGCCCTGACCTGCGATTTCGAGCCTGCGCTGGAGTGGCTGGACGCCCATGGGCGGCCCTTACAACCTGCGCCATGTGGTACCGGCACGCGCCGGAGGCGCATCTCCTTGAGCGCCGTCCTTCCCGCCGCACCACAGGGCCCCAAGCACGCGAAGGTGTCTCGCCTTCCCCCATCGGTTGCAGCCGGGCCCGGAGTTCTCGCCCTCACCGGCGGATGAGAGAAGCCAAGATCCGGACCATTGACGGGCCAACGAAGTCGTATCAGGAGCAACTTATGTCATCGACACAGGCCAGAGACACGCAAGCGCCGTACCACCAGCAGACGAAGAACCTACTGGGAGCACTCCGACACGGCCCCCGTTATGTTTTCCGCGGTCCTGCAAGAGGGCCGCCGGCCTCCGGGCCCGGCATGACTGTGTCCCCCTGTCGAACGGATGACCTGGGGGGTGGTGTCACCGGGCCCGAGGGGTGCCGTCGGAGACGCTGATCAGAGACCCGACCACCGCCCGGCCGGGCGCAATGCCCGGCCAACCGCGGGCGGCAGGTCTGCATAACGTGGATGCGCGAGAACGGACCCACCGCCGAGGCCGACACCGGATCGAACGATGCGGGGGCACGGTGATCGAGATCGACCAGGTGGGCGTCTTCCTCGGCCTGGACATCGGCAAGAGCACCCATCACGGCCACGGGCTGACCCCGGCCGGGAAGAAAGTGTTCGACAAGCAGCTGCCCAACAGCGAGCCGAAACTGCGGGCCGTCTTCGAGAAACTGGCCGCGAAGTTCGGCACCGTCCTCGTCATCGTGGACCAGCCCGCCTCCATCGGCGCCCTTGCGCTGAGCGTCGCCCGCGACGCGGGCTGCCAGGTCGCCTACCTGCCCGGACTCGCGATGCGGCGGATCGCGGATCTCTACCCGGGCGAAGCGAAGACCGACGCCAAGGACGCCACGGTGATCGCGGACGCGGCCCGCACCATGCCCCACACCCTGCGGTCCCTGGAACTCGCCGACGAGATCACCACCGAACTGACCATGCTGGTCGGCTTCGACCAGGACCTGGCCGGCGAGGCCACCCGCACCAGCAACCGCATCCGCGGCCTGCTCACCCAGTTCCATCCCAGCCTCGAACGCGTCCTCGGCCCGCGTCTGGAGCACCGGGCGGTCACCTGGCTCCTCGAACGCCATGGCTCCCCGCAGGCCCTTCGCAAAGCAGGCCGCCGCAGGCTCGTCGAGGTCATCCGCCCCAGAGCCCCGCGCATGGCCGAACGGCTGGTCGACGACATCTTCGACGCCCTCGACGAGCAGACCGTCGTGGTCCCCGGAACCGGCACTCTCGACGTGATCGTGCCCTCGCTGGCCAAGTCGTCGGCCGCCGTCCACGAGCAACGCCGGGCCCTGGAAGCCCAGATCGCAGCCCTGCTGGAGGCCCACCCTCTTTCCAAGGTCCTGACGTCGATGCCCGGTGTCGGCGTCAGGACCGCCGCAGTTCTCCTGACAACCGTCGGCGACGGCGGCTCCTTCCCGTCCGCCGCCCACCTGGCCTCCTACGCCGGCCTCGCCCCCATCACCCGCCAGTCGGGCACCTCGATCCATGGCGAACACGCCCCCAGAGGGGGAAACCGCCAGCTCAAACGCGCGATGTTCCTCTCCGCGTTCGCCGCCCTGCACGATCCCGCCTCCCGCACCTACTACGACCGATGCCGGGCCCGGGGCAAAACCCACACCCAGGCCCTCCTCCGCCTCGCCCGCCACCGCATCAGCGTCCTGTTCGCCATGCTCCGCGACGGAACCTTCTACGAACCCAGAACCCCACGCCTCGCTTGACGAAAGACATAGAGGCCCCCCCGCCCGGACCGGCCGTCACCGGCATGGCACTGCGTACCGCGACCGTGCAGCTGATCCGCGCTGCGAGCGTGGCGGGCCTGCCGGTCCTGACCCTGCCCGGAGTGCAGAGCCCGGTCGGCCCCGTCGGGCTCAGTCTCGTCGCGACCGTCGGAAGCGATCGCGCCCTGACCGCCGCACTCGCCGATCACACCGCCGGCTCCGCGTCCCTGACACCGTCCTGACACCCCTGCCCGCCTCCCTGCCGGAAGCGTGGAGTGCTGCCCCGATGACCGCACCGGCCGGCACCGTCGCCCTTGCCGGGAACGTCGTCCATCCGGCCCGGCGGCCGCAGCCTGTCCGGTACCTCCGACGGCAGCCGGTACGGCAGCGCCGCCGGGAACGCCCGGTCGCTCGGGCTGAACCGCGCCTTCTCCTCACCCTTACCGAGTCGGCACTCCGGCACCGGCGGTCGGTGACGCAGGATGAGGATCCCCACGTCCGTGTTCCGATCGCCCATCGGCATCGGGGCGCCGTCCGCGAGGCCATCCGAGTCCTTCAGGTCCTGGACCGCACCCTTCCCACCGGCGCCATCACCGTGACCACGTCCGACCGACTCACCGCCATCGCCGGCCACGCGCTGAGCCGATGAGCCCGTACCCGGAACCGAGGAGTCGTTTTACCGAGGAGTTGTTTTTCGACAGCTCCCGGCCCGTCAGGCGGATGCCTGTCCGCTGATTTCCGCCAGCAACTCCAGCGACCTCAGCCATGCCTTCCTGTCGATGGCCGAGGAGACGACGATCAGCTCGTCCGCCTGGGCGAGCTCGGTGAAGCGGTCCAGGTAGTCCTTGACCTCGGCGGGGTTGCCGACGGCGGTGTACCGGAGCATCTGCAGAACCTGCTGTCCGGCGGGGGTCTCGAGGATCATGTCCGCCTCCTCCGGCGTGAACGTCCGGCCGCCTCGGCCGAGCATCTGGGTCACGCGGTGTCGCTTCGTGGCATGGAGATGCTCCTGGGCGTCTTCCGTCGTGTCCGCCGCGATGAGGTTGACACCGGCGATGACGTACGGCTTGTCCAGTTGCGCCGACGGCTGGAATTCGCGCCGGTAGAGGGCGACGGCGTCCCGCAGCGCGTTCGGGGCGAAGTGGGAGGCGAAGGAGTACGGAAGCCCGAGTGCGGCGGCGAGCTTCGCACCGAACAGGGACGAACCGAGAATGTACAGCGGCACGTCGGTGCCCTTGCCCGGTGTGGCGTCGACACCCGGTATGCGGGACTCACCTGCCAGGTAGCCCTGCAGCTCCAGCACGTCCTGCGGGAAGGTGTCCGCCGACCCGGGGTCGCGGCGCAGCGCACGCATCGTCTGCTGGTCGCTGCCCGGTGCCCGGCCCAGGCCCAGGTCGATGCGGCCGGGATGCAGCGTCGCCAGGGTTCCGAACTGTTCGGCGATCGGCAGCGGTGCGTGATTGGGCAGCATGATGCCGCCGGCGCCGAGGCGGATGGTCCGCGTGTGCGCGGCGATGTGCGCGATGAGCACGCTGGTCGCCGAGGACGCGATGGTCGGCATGTTGTGGTGTTCCGCGTACCAGATCCGCCGGTAGCCCCACTCCTCGGCGTGCTGGGCCATGGTCACGCTGGCCTGGAAGCTGTCGGCGGCGGTTTCGCCCTCGCCGATCTGCGCCAGGTCGAGGATGGAGAGCGGGACAGTCACGGGGAGCGGACCTCTCGGAGAGACGGACGCCGGTACATGGCGCGGGCACTTCGAATGCCGACCGTGCCCGTGTCCGGGAACCCTGATGAAGCCCGGGATATTTCGGTGCTCCTGTCCACCGGCCCGTCAAAGGCACCGAGCGGTAAGCCGGTCGCTACCGCGGGGACGGTGGCGGGAGGGGGACGGTCACGTCCGGTATGCGCTCGAAGGGGCGGACAGGGATGCGGGTCGAGCACGAGGGGCGCTGTGCGGTGGCGGCTTCACCGGGCGGAGCGCCCAGGCACCCGGTCCGGTACCACCACCTCAAGGCCCATCCGCAGGTCGAACTCCGGGACGGACCGACGAGGCACGTCACCAACCGGGCGGCCGCACCGTGCCCATCACACGGGTCACGGTGATCTCGATGACCACGCGCTCGGGGTTGGGGCGGGGAGGCCGGTAGCGCTCGGCGTAGCGCCGTTCGGCCTCGGCGACGGAATCCGGATCGTCCTTGACCAGCGCGGTGCCTTCGAGGGTGCACCAGCGGCGCCCTTCGACCTGGCTGACCGCGACCGTCGCGCCGGGTCCGGCCGCCCTGACGTTGCGGACCTTCTTGCTGCCGACGCTGCTGATGACGCGTGCGATGCCGGCCTCGGGATCGAAGGTGACGCCCACGGGGACGAGATGAGGGCTGCCGTCCAGGCGGTGGGTGGCCAGGAAGCAGATCCGTCGTTCCTGCCAGAAACGGTCCTCCTCCGCCCCGGGCGGAGGTACGTCGGTTGTCATGGTGGTCCTTCGTCGAGCCAGTAACGCGCCGATCCTCCCCCAGCCCTGCAGCCTCCGAGCACCGGGTCTCTCCGGTCAGGCGAGAGGGAAGGGCCAAGAGGGTGGAAAAGGCAGGGCAACCTTCCACGACCGCGGCGGCCGCCGAGTGATCGAGATCGTGTCCCGGCCGTGTACGAGTGAACGTCGGCTCGTCCGCCGGCCACCCCCGCCGCAGCACGCACGCGTTGCCGCCTTCGACGCTCTCACCGCGCGCCGCGAACAGTTGGAAGCACAGCACGAGGCCAGGGTCGGCGGCATCGCCCACGAGCTGCGGACCCCGCCGACTCGGGACAGTCGCATGATGTCCGGTTCGTGATCATGCGAGTCCCGGGAGAGCGATCGGGCGTCGTGTGCCGCGGACGTGGTACAAGGCCTCCACCGGGTGATGTGCCCCGGGTCCGGTGGATCCACCTTGCTGGACGGATGATGCTCCAGACGCTCAAGAAGGCTTCTGTGCCCCGCAGTCACCCGGCCGGGTTCCGGCGCAAGGTCCTCGGTCCCGTCGAAGCCGGCCGACCGGTCCGGTAGAGCCCGCGCCCGAGCCGAAGGCTGGGTCGGTGAGATCGAAGGGCTCGACCTCACCCTCCGCCTCCTCGGCGCCAGGCGCGACGACACCCGCCGTCGCGCCCAGCGCCCCGTCGTCGACCTCGGCATCCCCACCCCAAGAACCACAGGAGCCCCATGACTGGCTGGAGCCCGTCCGGCAACTGATCACAGGGCGGGCTCGTGGAGGCACAGGATCAAGAAATCAGAACAACTCCGGCACGGCAGGGGCGACCGGCTTGCCGAACCGCGTGGCCGAGCGTACGGAGCCGCTCGCCCCACGGCCCTGCCGCGCTCAGCGACCGAACGGTCATCGTCGCAGGCGTAGCGGGTGAGCGTCGCAACCAGCCGTGCCGGCGGTTGAACGAGGGCCGCCCGGTGGCGCCGCGGAAGGCAGGGGAAGGATGGGGCCGCCCCTGGCCGCACAGGGCCCGGATGTGGAACGTTCTCGACCAGGCCCCGGCGTGCACCGCGCTCTGGATGTCTGATACATCTGACCTCGTTGTCATGCACCCGTCGACCAGGTGGGGGGAAGCCCGCACGTGTCGGCAGGCGTCGGACGGGAGCCCGCGCGTGCGGGCGGATGGGGGAAAAAGACGATGACGTATCGACGTGCGCTCGCACCCGCGGTCGTCGGGGCGCTTGCGCTGGCGGGGCTGCTGTGGTGGGCGGGGAGCAGCGCCCACGCACTCAGCCTGCCCGGCGCCACACGGTTCTTCGGGCCCGACCAGGCGAACCGCCTGGCCGCTTGGACGATGCCCTGGTCGACCGGCTCCCCGTCCTCAGCCCGGTTAACCGACCCCGCGGGCGCACCCGGCCACGGCGCGGACTACGCGGCCCTGAGGGAGACCGCCATGCGGGTGCGCTACACCGTGCTCGTCTTGCTCTTCGCGTGCGGCGCGGTGCCCCTGCTGCGCCGGCTGTCGGACCGCGGCGCCGGGCGCGCGGCCGTCGCCGTGGCGGCCCTGTGGGGCTGGGGCATCGTTGCGGCCGTGCTCGCCGTCACTGTGTCCGCACCCTGGATGGTCGCTTCCGGCGGCTCCGCCGCGTTCCGGCTGCTGCCCGGCCTCGCGAGCGCCATGTCCCAGGGCCGCGAACTGCCGGTGGGCGCCGCCCTGGTCGCCGCCGCGGCCGCCGTCGGCCTCATGACCCTGCTGCGGCCCGAGGTGACACCCCCACCTGGCCGGTCCGTGCCGACCCCGGCCACCGCGCGGCTCGCCGCGACCCTGGGCACCACCGTGGTCGCCATCGCCCTCGCCGTCCTGTCCAACGACCGGGTGGCTGGGCGCATACAGACCGGGTCCACCGGCAACGGTCAGCTGTCCGAACCCGGTGATCTGCTGCGGCAGTGGATCCAGCTCGGCGCCTGGACCCTGCCCACCGGCTCCGCTCCCGGGCGCTGGCTGCTGTACCGGCTCGGCGACGTGGCACTGCTCGCCCTGGTCTGGTGGGGGCTGCGGCTGCTGACCGTCCTGCTCGACCGCGTCACCTACCCCGCCTACTCGCTCGGCGCCGTCGCCGCCACCACCCTGGGCGTGGTGGTGAGCGGCCTCTGGCACTCGCTCCTCTCCTATCAAGGCAGCACCGGTGGGCCCCTGCTCTACTACGTCTCCGTAGGCTCAGGCGTGTCGGCGGCGCTCGTCTTCGGCATCCTCGCCGGCTGCGCCGGCACGTTGACCGTCCGGATCCGCAGCCGCGCGCAGCAGCCCGCCCCGCCAACCCCGTAAACCCGACCGGCCTGACCGGGCCGGCTGAACGGCGAAGCACCGAAGACCCACAGGACACCGCTGTCCCCGCTCGCGGTCCGCCGGACGGGTAAAGCCCGGACGTGGCACCGATGGGTGACAACGCCTCCGGGCCCCGGCTCACCGTTACCGTGTGCGATCCGAGCTGGATGCCTCGTCGGTCGTTCAGCGAGCAGTGGCTGCTCGAGGATGTTCTCGGCATCCGGGAAGCCGTCGAGGACGACCGGCAGGGGCGGCGCACGCAGGGCGTTCCAGACCTCTTGGTACTCCAGCGGCGCTTCATGTCCTGAACCGCGTCTTCGGCAGGGGCAGCGGCGGGCGGCGGGCGGCGGCCTGGCGACGTCTTCTCCAGGCCGACCGGTTCAGTGCGTGGGTGACGGTCGGCTCGCGGTCGGAGGTCCGGGCCTTCGGCAGGCAGAGCTCCCGGTCCACCGGGGCCCGGCCCGAGGCGGTGGCGTGGGCGGCGAACCGGCCACCGAGCGGGAGCGCGTCCTGTGCGCGGCCTTCGCACGGGTACTGAACGTGCCCACGGTGGGTGGGGACGACGGCTTCTTCACCCTCGGCGGGTGGCCGCCCGGGGATCCCGCCGGCCGGAGACACGGCCCGTGCCGCGGCGAGTGCGGAGGCCGGAGGGCGAGTGAGGCGCGGTGCGGCCTCCCGGCACCCTCGTGCCGGGAGGCCGCACGCCTCGCTCCGCCGGCACCGCGCCGCGCCGCGCGCTACTCGGTGCGCAGCGCGGTGGCCGTGCGGGTCCTCGCCCCCCAGCCGGCCGGGGCCAGCGCGCCCAGCACCACCGCCGCCCGCCGGGCACCCAGCCCGTCGGCTCCCGCCTCCCCGGCGGCAGCCATCAACGCCTGGTAGTCCACCGACAGCACCTCGGTTCCGGCCGCGTCCTGGCGGTGAGGTACTGCCTGGCGCGGCCCCACCGGCTTCCTCTGCGACACCCCGTCGGCCACCACGGCGGGCGCATCCGCCTCGGCCAGCGCCTCCAGATACTGCTCCAGACCGATCACCCGGCACCGGAGCACCTCTTCCGCCTCCGCCAGAGCCGCCCGAACCCGCTCCAGCTCGGCCTCGAGTTCCTCCACCCGCACCGCCGCGGCCATCCGCCGCGTCTCCAGAACCGCCCGCATCGATGGCACCCGCCACCCCCACAACATCTCGACCAGCAACGGACCGAGACTCCCGCGAAAACCGCGCTCTCATGCCTGACCAGCAGAAACCACACACGAGGTTCGGAAAGAGAACGACCTCTGGCAGCCGCAGTGCGACAGGACAGCCTCCGCGATCTGCTGGGCGGGTGTGAGGTGCGTGGTGTCCACGACTTCGGCCTCTGCGTGCAGCCACGTGCGGGCCGCCTCGGCAAAGGGCTCAAGCTATCGGAGGCGGAACGGGAAGTTGGGGCCAAGAACGGTGTCGCCCGCGATGCGCCCGCGGACGGTGTCCTGGTCGGCATGGAGGACGAAGTGCCGGACCGGAATATCGTGCTGGGCAAGGCCCGAGCTGATCTCGCGTCCGTACCGTTCGACCAGGACCGTCATGGGCATCACCAGGGCGCCGCGTGCAGTTCAGGACGCTTCGGGCGATCTCGACCACGAGGGCCACCACAGCGGCCAGTGCTGGAAGTTGTCCGTCGTGGGCAGCCCTGGATCGATGATGTCCATGAGTGTCTAGTGCTGTGACCGCATAGGTTCGCCGGGTTGGTGGTCGTGGCGGTTGGATGTGCGGTGACGTCCGATCCGACTGCTGGAGGTGCGGTAGCCGAGCCTGTCCGTGTGCGCAGGTTGACCGACCAGGAGGGGCAGAAGCTGCAGCAGATCGTGCGCCGGGGTAGCACCAGTTCGGTGCGATACCGGCGCGCGATGATGCTGCTGGCCTCAGTCGGCGGCAACCGGGTGCCGGTGATCGCCCAGCTGGTCCAGGCCGACGAGGACACCGTCCGGGACCTGATCCATCGGTTCAACGAGATCGGCCTGGCCTGCCTGGACCCTCGGTGGGCGGGAGGCCGTCCTCCCCCAGGCTCCGCCCGGGGGCACCCCCAGCCTGCTCAGCCCTGACGACGAGGACTTCGTCGTGGCGACGGCCACTACCCGCCCGACCAAGCTCGGTCAGCCCTTCACCCGCTGGTCCATCCGCAAACTCGCCGCCTACCTGCGGAAAGTCCACGGCCGTGTGATCAGGATCGGACGAGAGGCGTTACGGTGCCTGCTCGCCCGCCGCGGCATCACGTTCCAGCGGACCAAGACGTGGAAGGAGTCGCCCGACCCGGAGCGCGACGCCAAGCTGGACCGGATCGAGGAGGTGCTGGAGCGTTTCCCGGACCGAATGTTCGCGTTCGATGAGTTCGGGCCGCTCGGGATTCGCCCCACCGCCGGGTCGTGCTGGGCCGAGCAGGGCCGGCCCGAGCGGCATCCTGCGACCTACCACCGCACTCACGGGGTGCGCTACTTCCACGGCTGTTACTCGGTTGGCGACGACACGTTGTGGGGCGTCAACCGTAGGAAGAAGGGCGCCGCGAACACCCTGGCCGCGCTGAAGTCGATCCGGGCCGCCCGCCCGGACGGCGCCCCGATCTACGTGATCCTGGACAACCTGTCCGCCCACAAGGGCGCCGACATCCGCCGTTGGGCAAGGAAGAACAAGGTCGAGTTGTGCTTCACCCCGACCTACGCCTCGTGGGCGAACCCCATCGAGGCGCACTTCGGGCCGTTGCGACAGTTCACCGTCGCCAACTCCCACCACCCTAACCACACCGTGCAGACCCGGGCTCCGCACGCCTACTTGCGATGGCGCAACACCAACGCCCGCCACCGCGACGTCTTGGCCGCCGAACGCAAGGAGCGTGCCCGCATCCGCAGCGAGAAGGGCCTCCGCCGGGGCGGCAGACCCCTGCCGACCGCGGCCTGACCACCCAACCCGGGCGCCGCTAGGAGTTGGCAGCCTTTGCCACGACGCGGGCGAGTTCGCGGGGGCGGGTGGCCATCGGCCAGTGGCCCGAGTCGAGTTCCACGTACTCAAGGTGGGTAGCGCGGGCGAGCTCAGGACTCTCACCGGCGGCGATCCACTTCTCGGCCTGGGTGGGGGTGAACTCGGGACAGACAACCACAACGGGGACGTCGAAGCGGCGCTCGTCGGTCAGGCGCACGACTCCCTGGCGACCGCCTCGGGGACAGGAACGGCGGCGGACGCGAAGCGGTCCCGGGCCTGCTGGTCCAGGTCAGCGGCGTCCGCGCCCTCGAAAAAATCCCAACCCGGAAAGCTGGCCGCTCTGGCACTCCAGCATGCGTACGACGTCGACTTCGGATGGGGAGACGGGTTCTCAGTACCGCGCCCCCGCCGTAGTGGTTCAGTGCTCGCAGAGGGAGAACTCGCGTTCGTAGAGCTGCTCGTTGTGTTCGTCGACGAAGAACTTCCTTTCCTGCATGAGCTCCTCGCGGTACGTCTTGGCCTGCTCCAGCGTCATGGTCGCGGTGTCGGACCAGGGCTGCTGCGGCGGTACGTCCGAGGTCGAGACGATCCGCTGCGTCGGGTCGACGAGGAAGAACACGAGGATCTTGCGGTGGCCCGGGCGGGTCGGGTCCGCGAGGCGGAAGGCGTCCACGCGGTGCTGGAGGACGTTGGGAAAGGCCAGGCAGCGGCCCTCCGGGGTCGGTACCGCGCCCAGCGCCTGGTTCAGGGCATCCTCGTCTTCGAGGCCGTAGACCTCGCGCAGCCCGGTGTCGTCGTTCTGTTCGTAGTGCGGGTCGTCGAGGGCGGCGCGGAATCCCAGCCGGCTCTCGGTGATGTTCTCGCTGTCCCAGTAGTAGATGCCGGTCGAGACGATCCGCTCGTTCAGCATGCCCTCGACGTGCCAGGAACCGCCGGCGTACTCGGGCTGGTCCGGGGTGAGGTGGACGGTGGCCAGCTTGACGATGACCTGGAGGCGGCGGCCGCGCAGGTCGATGCGGGCGGAGGCGTCGGGCAGGGCGGGCGGGCTGAACTCCGGGGCGTCCGGGACGATCGGGTGGCGGTTCTCGAACCACTCCTCGTACGCCTCGTCCCAGGCGGCGCGGGCCTCCAAGTAAACATCGTTGTCGGGGTAGGACGACTTGTGCGGGTACTCCGGCTCGGAGTCGTACCAGCTGTAGGGGTCGGCCTTGATCCGCAGGGGCCGCGGGTGCCGCAGATCGGTGAGCACGTTCTCGAACAGCGGGCGCAGGCGCGCGAACAGGTCCGGCAGGACGGACTCCAGTGCGCGGTGCTCTTCGGGGTGGACGTTGTTGACGTACGAGCGGAAGGCGACGGCTCCGTCTTCGCTGACGTCGGCGTCCGTGGGCAGCCACTGGAACCGCTCCGAGAACTCGTACTTCGCGTAGTGGTTCGTCGGGTTCTGCCACGCCTGCTCGGGACCTCCGCTCGCCTCCCTCACCAGACAGAACAGGGAGGGATGGACGAGGTCCAGCACCTGGCCGTCGGATCCGGGGTGCCAGTCCCGCGCCACTTCGGGGGCCTCTTCAAGGACCCGGACCGCCTCGCGCAGCCGGGTCCTGAGCTGCTCGTTGACGAGGGTGTCCGACTGCCAGACGCCGTCGACCGCGGAGACTTCGATGCCGGTGCGCGCGTCCCGCAAGGCGGCGTAGTGCTCCAGCTCGGCGAGGACGTAGCGCACCTGAGCTTCGGTCATGCCCTGCGCCATCGCCTCCTGCGTCCACCGGGCGGCGATGTCGGCGTCGTTCATTTTGTCGAACCACGCGGGCTTGGCGCGCAGGTGCGAACTGCACTGCACCATCTGCAGCTCCCGCAACGTCCGGGGCGTCGTGAACGCCGGGGAACGGGTGCTCTGGAAGGGAAGCGGGAAGGCGGACAGGCCGGTCACTGCTGATGATCCTCACGGTCGGTGTGCGGTGCCGGGAAGGATAGCCCGGGGCGCTGACACCCCCGCGGCGGCCCCGGGGCCTCCCCACACGGCGCGGGGCTGAGGGTGGCCACGGGCGATCCAGCCCGATGGCCGGGTGGTTCCCGGCCACGATCAGCGGCACCTCGGCGCGCATGCTGCAGCCGGCGTCGTCGTCGGGGATGCCAGCGTCAGGTGCGGCAACGGGGTCTCGCTTTCTCCAGCCAGGGTGCTGTCACGTTGGCTGTCCGGGTGGGATGATCTTCGGGTTGGTCATGGTGGAGGGGGACCGCCCGTGGACAGTGCGCCGTCGTACAGGGGGCACCGGTATCCGGTCGAGGTGATCTCGCACTGCGTGTGGCTGTACTTCCGCTTCCCGCTGTCGTTCCGGGAGGTCGAGGAGCTGATGCTGGAGCGCGGCATGATCGTCTCGTACGAGACGGTCCGGCGCTGGTGCCTGAAGTTCGGTCAGCAGTACGCCAACGGCCTGCGCCGCCGACAGCCCCGGCCCGGCGACAAGTGGCATCTGGGCGAGGTCTTCATCAGGATCAACGGTGAGCGGAAATACCTGTGGCGGGCTGTCGACCAGGACGGGATGGTGCTGGACATCCTGGTGCAGAGCCGCCGGGACACGGCTGCGGCCAAGCGCTTCTTCCGCCGCCTGTTGAAGAAGACGGGCTGGGTGCCGCGGGTGATCGTCACGGACAAGCTCTGCTCCTACGGCGCGGCCCACCGCGAGGTCATGCCCTCCGTCGAGCACCGTTCCCACAAGGGCTTGAACAACCGGGCCGAGAACAGCCACCAGCCCACCCGGCAGCGCGAACGGGCGATGAAAGGCTTTCGCAGTGTGGGCGCCGCGCAGCGGTTCCTGGCCGCGTTCAGCGGCATCTCACCCCACTTCCGGCCCCGCCGCCACCCGATGACCGGCACCCAACACCGCGCCGAGATGACCGTCCGCTTCGCCCTCTGGGAGCAGGTCACCGGCGTCACCGGCTGGCCTGCCGCGGCCTGAGCCCAGGGCCGGCACCCGGCCCCACCACACCTCGACACGCCGTCAGACACCCACACACCCAACAACGTGACAACGCCCGTAGCCGGGATCGTTGGCGCTGAACAGGCGGAGCCACACGGCGCCGATCGGCTGCCCGCCAGCGTCGACGGCGACCGCCCCAAGATCACCTGCCCGGGGCCAACCCTCGACGTAGTGGGCCGTCTGGCGGTCTCCCAGGACCTGCTCACGGCTGACCTGCTGCCGAGCGGGGTCCCAGTTCACAGCGGCTACCAGCATGTCCGCGAGGAACTCCGCGTCGTCGCCTGTGGCTGTCCGCAACGAAAATCCGCTGTCGCTCATACGGCAGATCTTCTACGACCAGCCGTCAGATTGCACCACCTTCCCGGCGAACCTTCCCGGTCACAGCACTAAACGTTATTCACATGGGCTAGGAGCGCTCGGGGGCCATTGTCTGGGTCGGCGATAACCGAGGTGCGCATGGTCACCGGGATGAACGTCCCATCCCGACGTGCGAGCCGCAGCTCGGCCCTGCCACCCTCGGCAGGCATCCGTAGCAGTGTCCCGATGTCATCCGGATGCACAAAATCAGCGAGAGAGTAACGGCGCATCGCTGAGGCAGGACGGCCCAGCAGACGGCACAGTGCGTCGTTGACACGGAGGATCCGGCCGTACTCGTCTCCGCCCATCTCCGTCACGGCGATCCCAGACGGTGCGTACTCAAAGATCTGTCGCAACGACTCTTCGTTGGCTCGAAGGACCTTCTGCTCGCGCTCCAGCCGGACCAGAGCCCGCTGCATGTTCGCTCTGAGGCGCGCATTGGTGACGGCAACGCCAGCGTGGAAGGCGTACGCGCGCACGGCCTCTCGTGCAGCCCGATCGGGCAATCGGCCTTCGCGCGGTCGGCAGAGGGATATCACACCGATCAACTCGCCCTGGTTTCCGCCGGGTGGCCCACTGGTGAACATGGACGCGTACAGTCGGTCCTCAGGATGCCACTCACCGGCCGTGGTCGGGTTGGGGGCGTCATCGATCCATTCGGGGACACCGTCCTCCGAGAGCCCTTCGCTATCGCTGTGAGAGATGAAACGCAGTCCGTCCCAGTCCTCACCCATCGATAGACGCTGGTCCCACGCGAATCGTGCGCCAACCCGCCCGGTCAACAACATCTCTGCCTCGCTGTCGCCTGCCATGGCCGCGACGACGAGATCGCCGTCGGGCCGCACCAGGTTCACCAGGGCGCATTTGAAGCCGAAGCCATTGACGATGCCATCAGCGACGGCCTGAAGAGTTTCGGCCAGCGACCGAGCGGTGTAGAGGTCGGCGATCGCCACATCGGCCAGAAACGTTTGGGGCGGGGTCAGTTCAGAGACGGGGGAAGTGGTGGCCAGTGGCACAAACGCCGGATTTCGAACGAATGGAACCTGACCGAGACGGTTACGGCACAGCCGGTGCGGCCGTGGCCGGTCCCGGGTCGCCAGGCGTGTGCTTAGTCGGGCGAAGACGGTGTCGAGGTCGAGGAAGGGCGGTCCGCTCGGCACACCGTCTCGCAGCACGGTGATCAACTCTCCGGTAAATGCAGTGAGAGGCTCGCCCGGCGGTGACAGCGCGACAGCTGTCTCAGCTGCTGCTGCCAGGAGGAATGTTCCATCTACCTCCAAGGCGGCGGCGTCCGACTGGACACCAAAGGCACGCGCGCTGTAGCAGCAGTCGAGGACGACAATCCGGCGAGCCGCTCGGCTCTTCTCAATCTCCCATCGAATCCATTCGTACGGCACCGCGGAATCGTGCACAGACGATCGCTCCGTACTTTCAACGGCCAGATGCAGCTGGCCCGTCCTTGGGTCGATCAGGCCGTGTCCCGCGTAGTAGAGCAGCAGAGTGTCAGTTGCCTCGCTCACAGCTTGCTGGACAGCTCTCGACAGGTCACGGGGAATAATCGGATTGGACAGGGCCGTGCAGTGCTCCGGCGGCAGTCGCCAGGCGGCCTTGAAGAAGTCTGCCAAGGCAAGGAGGTTGCCGCGCACAGCTGGCAGATCGTCCAGCTCCGTGAACTCGCTGGCTCCGGCAAGCACAATCCGTGTCCTGGCTGGATCAGGCAGTTCTAAACCTTCTGGGACTGTCGACGCCTGCCCGCTCACCGCCATAGCACCCGTGTTCCACCCATTCGTGCTCATTCGGCGAGTACGCGACGCATGATCTCTTCGGCTTCGGCGGAAGAGTGACCGGCAATTTCCACCTTCACACCATCGGGCCGTTCGACGATCAAGGTAGGGGGCTGTGGCCGCGTGGCGCGCCAGGAAGCAATCGACACAGCAAGTGAGGCCGCGCTGAAGCCACCACTGAGCAGGAGAGAGACGATGTCGATGACATCACCCTGCTGCCCGGGTACCGCGGGCCCGGCTGTCCCCGGCACGGCCTGAACATGACGTCGCACACCGGGATCGGCATTCAACCACTGCTCCAGGGAGCGCAGTTCTCCCTCCGCTCCATCACTGCTGCACTGAACGGTGATCTCCACGGATGCCCCCACTCCTTGTTGCTGATGATCCATCAACTATATGCTCGATAAGGAACGGGACTGCTGCAGGAGACGGTGGCGGAGCGGTCGCTGTGGCCGGTGATCCGGACGGTCCAGGCCCGTCCGGGGACGCGCTCGGTGGAGGGTTCGCTGTAGGCGGTCGTCACGGCCGTCCGTTCTGGTTGCTCGAGGGGTGTCGGTCCACTACGGGCTACCCGCTCGGTGGCCGGTAGCAGGCATCGATGGATGTCGGGCGCTGTCCCGGGAGAGGGCGCACCGGGATGGGCGGGTGTTCCGCCGGGCGGGCCCGGGCAGGGCTCTCCACGGGCTTCGGACAGCGACTGGATGAAGGGGCCGCGGGCGGTGTCACTGCTGCTCCACCCTGCCTGGCATGTCTGCAACTGCTCGCCTCTCCTGGGCCCTTGGCGTGTTGTCCAGGCTGTGAAGAACTTCGGGCACGTCCACTTCGTGCGGCATGAGAAGGGTACGGAAGGCGTGCAAGTCACCGCGGCCGAGCAGGAACGGCAAGGTCAATGGCACCACGCGACAGCGCTTCCCGGAGGAGGTGCGGCGCATGCAGCAGCTGCCCCGGGGCCAGGTCGCGGGTGCCGTGCCGGTGCTCGACGCCGGCCCGGGCGATCCACCGCAGTAATTCGTCATGCCGAAGGCCGTGAAACTGCCCGATGTTCTCAGCCCTGATGGGCGGCCGGCCGAGCTGCGTGAGGTGGTGGGGCGCTCCGCCAGGTGGCCGGCACTCTGGCCGGGCCGGCCGAGCGGGATATCTCGCACCGGGACATCAAGCCGGACGGTCGCGGGAGGGTGGCGACCGGCAGTGGCGGTGGAGAACGGCCAGGCCCCGGGCCGGTGGCCCGCCGCGCGGTGTGTGTGCCATGACCGGGTCCGGCCAGGGCGGCTGATGCGGAAGCGTAGGAAGGCGGGCAGCTCTCCCCTGCGCCGCACGGCCGTGATGTCGTCGGTGGTGAAGCCGTCGCCCACGGCACTCCCTTCCCCGCTGTGCGTCGCAGCGGCACGAAACGGCGCGTACCGGCGGTCACGGCAGTGTCGCCTGCGCGGGCAGGGCGTCTGTGCGGGCCGGCTCCGGGCGGACCGTGAAGCGGGAGACGATGAGGTGGTCTCGCGTCCGGTGCCCCTTCCGGCGGACCGGTGCCGGGAGGTGCGGCAGGCCGTGGGCGGCTGTCCGCAAGGGTGGTGTGTGCCCGGGACAGCGGCGACGGTCCCGTTTGGGTGGGTAGCATCCGGCAGCAACAACCCCCGTATGAAGGAGCGTGCCGCGTGGCCGCTGAGCCGGAAGAGCCCACCACCCAGAGCCTGCAGAGCCAGTACGCGGCCCAGTTCGCCGACCACCTCGCGGCCAACCGGGAGGAACAGGCCCGTCTGCGCAAGCGTCTTGAGCAACTCGAGGCGGACGAAGCCTGGCTGATCAAGGCGCTGGAGACGGTGTCCGCCCCGGCCGAGGCCGGTGCCGGCGCCCAGGCGCCCGAGGGCGAGCCGGCACCGCCGCAGGACAACACGTCCGGGCCCACCGAGCCGACCGAAGCGACCGAGTCGGCCGAGCCGTCCGAAGCGACCGATGTTGAGGCTTCCGCGGCCGTGCCCCAGCAGCGGCAGGACCAGCCGGCCGAGGCACCCGCGAAGAAGACCACGGCCAAGAAGGCCACGGCGAAAAAGCCGGGGATGAAGAAGACGGCGAAGCAGGCACCGGCGGCCAAGGCCGGTGAACCGTCCCTGGGTGAGCTGCTGTTGACCGTCCTCGGCAAGCACGCCGGGCAGCCGCGCACCGCGGGCGAGGTCACCGGCGACCTGGAGCGGGAGTACCCCGAACGGGCCCGTGACATCAACACCGTGCGCAACACCCTGGAGCGGCTGGTCGCCAAGAGCCGCGTCGAGCGGACCAAGCAGAAGAACACCGTGCTGTACACCGCCGTGACCGAGCCCGCGCCCGCCGCGGACGACGCAGCCGCAGAAGCGTCCCCGGCCGCCGAGACGGCCGGCGCCGCGGAGACCGCGAACACCGAGAAGGTGCCGGCGCAGGCCTGACTCCCTCACCCGACGCGGTGGCACCGGCCGGGCCGGACGCCAGTCCGCAGCGTGATGCGTGTGGCCGGACAACAGCACTCAGCTGGTGAGGAGTTGGAAGTGCGCTGCCGGGCGCCTGTGCGTGGCCGCCACGTGGCTGCCACGCACAGGCGCCCGGCGGCATCCCGCCGCGAAGGGGGACCTGGTTCAGGTGGGCCGGACGGCGGAGCTGCGCCGCGCCGGAGGCATGTTGTGCCGCTCGAGAAGTCATCGTCGCCGGTCAAGCGGTGCAGCGGTACTCGCTGATCACGCCGCCGAGGAGCCGGGTCCGCAGCACCCGGCGGACCTCGCGGGCGTGCACTGCGACGTCGGACCGTTCCTCGGCGTCAGGGGGTAGTCGGCGACGGGCCCGGTGAGGGCGGTACGCGGTGAAGTGCCGTGGGTGGGCGGCCCGGACGTGGCGGGCGTGGGCCCCGTTCATGATCAGGACGCGGTCGAGCATCTCGCGCCGGATGCTGCCAATGATCCTCTCGCCGTGGGCATGCGGCCGAGGGGCGCTGCCAACCTGCCCACCACGGCCTGAACACAGGCCCGGGCCGCGGGCCCACCACGTCCCGACGCGCCACCAGACAGTCACGCACCCAACAACGTAACAACGCCCCCCGCCGACATCACCGCTCGACTTTGCGGCAAATCGTGATCATGCAGGTCAACGCCTTGCGTGATCCGACACGGCGAGTCGGCTCCGAGGTACGATTCATACCCGAATACTGCGACTTGCACCCTGTGTAATGAGTCGATAACGGTTCATGAGCGCGATTCGCCGCAAAGTCGAGATCACCGACCGCCGGACACACCAACCGTGGTACACGACCAAGACGACCCCGGCGTTCAGCGACATGGTCGTCAAGCTCCACCGGACGATCATCACCGCCCGTCATATTCGCAACCCCGCAGGTCGACCCAGCCGCGAGGAAATCGCGGCGGTCATCCGCGCCTGGGAAGCCGCAGCGGCATAGAGCACCCCGCACCAAGATCACGACCCGCTGCAAAGTCGAGCAGACGGCCGACAACGGCACCCGTCTCATTTACCACTCTGCCGCCGGCGCCCTGTCCGTCCATCAAGACGGACACTCCGTGGCCGCTGCCTGTGGCGTCGCCCCGAGGTCCTCGCCCTACTGCGGCACATCGCGGCTCAGGATGGATGGAAGACACTGCTTGGTTGCCGTGCCACCACCTCACCGAGGCGGATTGCGATGATTCAGATGCGTCAGTTCACCGCGTGGTTGCGCCGCCGGGATCCGGGCCTCGCCGCCATGCGGCGGGCGGCCAGGACCGCGGTGGTGATGCCGTCCCTCTTCGCGCTGTGCACCCAAGTCTTCCACGCGCCGGTCACGGGCACCTTCGCCGCGTTCGGCGCGTTCGCGATGCTCTTGCTGGTCGAATACACCGGCCCCGTGGTGCAGCGGCTGCGCGCGCATGCGGCGCTCGGCGCGGCCTGGCTGGTGCTGGTCTCACTGGGCACCCTCGCGTCGCGGTCGGTCTGGATCGCGACTGCTGCGACGCTGGTGGTGGGCTTCGTCGTGCTCTTCTCGGGCGTGGTCAGCTCAGTCCTGGCCGGCGCCACGACGTCGCTGCTGTTGGCGTTCATCCTGCCGGTATCTTCGCCCGCTCCCCTGGCCCAGCTGCCCGACCGGCTGATCGGCGTGGTGCTGGCGGCCGGGACGTCCCTGATCGCGGTCTGGCTATTGTGGGCGAGAACGCAGGCCGATCCGCTCAGCGCGCCGGCGGCTCGGGTCTGCCGAGCTGCGGCGGTGCAGTTGCGCACCGATGCGGACTACTTCACGGGCCGTGCCGCCGGTCCCGCCTTCGGGGAGTGCCGTGCCTGCGCCCAGGAGACCAGGTCGAGCACACAGAAGCTGCGGCAGGCGTTCACCGCCACCCCCTACCGGCCCACCAGCCTGTCCACCGGGTCCCGGGCACTGGTCCGCCTGGTCGACGAGCTGACCTGGCTGAGCGCGATCCTCGCGGAGGCCGCCCCCGCCGTCGAGGACGGTTCGACGGGTACCCGGCAGTCCTCAGTGGTGCGCAGGGCCGCTGCCGCCGTACTGGAACTGGCGGCGGAGATGCTCGATGATCCGCGCATCACGCCGGACCGCCTGCGCGCCGGGGTGGAGGAGCTCCGTCATGCATTGACCGCGCTGGAGGACGGGGCGGTCAACCGGCTGCCGATGCCGGACGGCGGCTCCGGTGGCAGGCGTGGCCTCGACACCTTGGTCGACAGCCTCGACGTCACCTTCCGGGCTCAGGAGGTGGCCTTCGTCGTCCTGCAGATCGCCCGGAACGTCGACATCGCCCGGACCGCCGATCACCGCAGCTGGCCGGACCGCCTGCTCGGCCGCGAGCCCGGATCCCCTACCGGTCGCCTGACCAGCGCCACGGAACGCGCCGCCGCACATGTCGAGCCGCACTCCGTATGGCTGCACAACAGCATCCGCGGCGCCATCGGCCTGGGCCTCGGCATCGCACTGGCCGACGTGACCGGCGTCCAGCACGGCTTCTGGATCACGCTGGGCATCCTGTCGGTGCTGCGGTCCAACGCTCTCAGCACCGGGCAGAACGTCTTCCGCGCCCTCGGCGGCACCCTGGTCGGCTCGGTCCTGGGCGCCGGTCTGCTCCTGCTCATCGGACACAACACGACCGTGCTGTGGATCCTGCTGCCCGTCGCAGTGATGGCCGCGGGCGTCGTCCCGGCCGTGATCTCGTTCGCCGCCGGGCAGGCGGCCTTCACGCTTGCCCTGGTGATCCTGTTCGACATCGCCCAGCCAGCGGGCCTGTCGGTCGTCCTGTTCCGTATCGAGGACATCGCGCTCGGCTGTGCGGTGAGCCTAGTCGTCGGCCTGCTCTTCTGGCCGCGCGGCGCGTCCGCCGCCCTCGCCAGGACGTTGGCGGAGGCGTATGTCGACAGCGCGCGCTATGTGCTCGGGGCAGTGGGCTATGCGGCGTCCTGCTGTACTTTCAGGCCCGAAACCATCGAGCGCCCGCAGGAGGGCCGCCGGGCGGCGGCCGCGGCGCGCCGACTGGACGACGCCTTCAGGACCTACCTGGCCGAGCGCGGAGCAAAGGACGTCTCGTTGTGCGAGACGACGACTCTGATCACCGGTGTCGTAGGGCTCCGTCTGGCCGCCGACGCGGTCCTGGAGCTGTGGCGGCGGGCCCCGGGCGGCCGACCGCTCGAGGACCGCGCCGCCGCGCAGAGGGAGCTGCTGGTCATGGCGGAACGGGTCTTCCGGTGGTACGAGACCCTGGCCGAGGGGCTGGAGAGCGAAGGGCCGGTGCCGGAGCCTCTGGAGTCCGACCGGGAGCACAACGCCCGGCTGGTCGAGGCGGTCCGCCGGGACCTGCGTGATGCGGACGGGCGGGCGGCGGGGACCGGCATCCGCATCATCTGGACCGGCGACCATCTGGAAGCAGTGCGGCGGCTCCAGTCGCCCATCGCGGCGGCAGCCGGTCACGCCGACGCGCGCGTTGCCGTAATCAAATCAGTTTGACTCCGCAGGTGTCGACAACCCACTCGGTCGCGCTCGGCATGCTCCCACCCATCGAGTTCGAGCTGAGGGCAACTCCCTCGCTCGCCTAGAGTCCAGCAACTCGACTCCACGTAAGCCGGGGCACATCAGAGCCTCCATCAGACCCGGAGCGGCGTTGTCATGTTGTTGGGTGTGTGAGTGCCTGGCAGTGTGTCGGGGTGTGGTGGGGCCGGGTTCCGGCTTTCGTGCTCAGGCCGCGGCAGGCAGGCCAGCGATGCCGGTGACCTGGTCCCAGATCACGAAACACGTGGTCATCTCGGCGCGGTAGCCGGGGGCGGTCATCAGGTGGCGGCGGGGCCTGAAGTGGGGTGAGATGCCGCTGAACGCGGCCAGGAACCGCTGGGCTCCACCCACGCTGCGGAAGCCCTTCATCGCGCGTTCGCGTTGCCGGGTGGGCTGGCGGGAGTTCTCCGCCCGGTTGTTGAGGTACTTCGACTGCCGGTGCTCGACGGAGGGCATGACCTCGCGGTGGGCCGCGCCGTAGGAACGGAGCTTGTCCGTGACGACCACCCGGGGCACCGCGCGCGTCTTCGTCAGCAGGCGGCGGAAGAACCGCCTGGCCGCGGCGGTGTCCCGGCGGTTCTGCACGAGAATGTCGAGGACGCTGCCGTCCTGGTCGACGGCCCGCCACAGGTACTTCTGCTCGCCGCTGATCTTGAGGAAGACCTCGTCCAGGTACCACTTGTCCCCAGGACGAGGCTGCCGGCGGCGCAGCGCGTTGGCGTAGTGCTGCCCGAACTTCGCGCACCAGCGGCGGACCGTCTCGTGGGAGACGAGCACGCCGCGCTCAAGCATGACCTCCTCCACCTCGCGGAAGCTGAGCGGAAGCTGAGCGGAAGCTGAGCGGAAGCTGAGCGGAAAGCGGAAGTACAGCCACACGCAGTGCGCGATCACCTCCACCGGGTACCGGTGCCCCTTGTACGACGGTGACGCACTCTCCACGGACGACTCCCCCCAGCATGACCAACCCGAAAATCATCCCGCGCCATCAGCCAACGTGACAGTGCCGCTCGTAGTCATCCATGACCAGCGCAACGACTCCCGGGCGCCACGGTCACCCACAAGTTCTGGGGCGGCCCCACCGATAAACGATCACACCGACCAATGGCGGATATGGGAACGGGCATGCAGCATGGAAGACGGGCAGACCTTACGGGATAACGGTTTGAGCGCTGCCCCTGTCGAGGATTGCGCGCTGCTCTCGGACCGGCACTCGGCATTCTCCTGAACCTGACCGTACGATCGACCGGCTGTGCTTTCTCCTTCTCGAGAGTCGGTCGGCTTCCGCACGACCCTCGACGCCGGGCCCGGGCGTCGGCCCATCCGTCCGGTCGCCGGGCCGGCGCGGAGCGGCATCCGGGAGGTCCGCGGCCGCCCCGCCCCGGCTCTGCCCGTCCGACGTGAATCCCGGCGCAGGAGAGGATTCCATGGCCGAAGTGATCGCCTTCGACGTGAACGAGACGCTGCTCGATCTGCGTGCTCTCGACAAGCCGTTCCAGGAACTGTTCGGCTCGGCGGCGGTGCGCCAGCAGTGGTTCACGCTCATGCTGCAGCTTGTGTTTGTAGGGGGCCTGACCGGCTCGTACGTGGACTACACAACGGCCCAGCGTGCGGCACTAAACATGCTCGCGCGCCGCGAGGGAGTGCCGCTCACGGATGAGGAAGCGGCACGGACGGTGGAGCTGATGAGCTCGCTGCCTCCGCATCCCGAGGTCCCGGCAGCACTGGCGAGACTGGCGGACTCGCCCTTGCGGGTCGTGACGCTGACCAACTCCGTCGAGAGGGTGGGGGAGGCACAGCTGCGGAACGCGGGGATCCGTGACCTGTTCGACCGTGTGATCTCGGCCGACAGCGTGCGCCGCCTCAAACCCGCGCCCGAGCCCTACCTCAGCGTCGCCGACGCCTTCGGCATCGGGCCCGGGGACGTGCGGTTGGTGGCCGCTCACTCGTGGGACGTCACTGGAGCCCTCAGCGCGGGATGCAAGGCGGCCTTCGTCAGCCGACCGGGGGCGGTGCTGAGCCCACTGGGCCCACAGCCCGACATCGTTGCGCCGGACATCAGCGGCGTAGTGGACCGCATCCTGGCAGCCGCAGGCTCGGAAGGCCGATGATGGAATGATCTTTTGGCCTCCCTGACCTGATGCCTTACGCCGCGGTTCGTGCGCAGCCCAGAGGGATCACGCGCGCCGTGGCGGTCGCCGTAGCGATCACCGCCTCATCGGAATCAAGGAGCAAAGCCGCCAGGTACGCCATATCCTCATCACGCCGGACGACACGTCCTCTGCCGACGACCCGGCCGGGCCGGCCGCAAGAAGCTGACGTCGAACCGCAGAGTCGTTTGGAACTGGTCGGGCCCAAGCGTTGCCAGCAGCGCGGGCCCGACCGTGTCATAGAGCATCGCGGCGACGAAGGCGCCGAGCACATTGCCCGCGGGGTTGGCGAAATCCTCCGTTGCCGCGAACGCGGGTTCGACCGTGCCGGTCTCGACATCCGCGTCGATGAACTCCAAGCCCAGTGTCACCGCCGTCCGAGGCATCGGCGCTCGCCCCTCGACTGCGTCCCAGGGCGTTGTCACGTTGTTTGGGTGTGTGGGTGTCTGACGGTGTGTCGAGGTGTGGTGGGGCCGGGTGCCGGCCCTGGGCTCAGGCCGCGGCAGGTCGGCCGGTGACGCCGGTGACCTGCTCCCAGAGGGCGAAGCGGACGGTCATCTCGGCGCGGTGTTGGGTGCCGGTCATCGGGTGGCGGCGGGGCCGGAAGTGGGGTGAGATGCCGCTGAACGCGGCCAGGAACCGCTGCGCGGCGCCCACACTGCGAAAGCCTTTCATCGCCCGTTCGCGCTGCCGGGTGGGCTGGTGGCTGTTCTCGGCCCGGTTGTTCAGGCCCTTGTGGGAACGGTGCTCGACGGAGGGCATGACCTCGCGGTGGGCCGCGCCGTAGGAGCAGAGCTTGTCCGTGACGATCACCCGCGGCACCCAGCCCGTCTTCGTCAGCAGCGTGCGGAAGAAGCGCTTGGCCGCAGCCGTGTCCCGGCGGCTCTGCACCAGGATGTCCAGCACCATCCCGTCCTGGTCGACAGCCCGCCACAGGTATTTCCGCTCACCGTTGATCTTGATGAAGACCTCGCCCAGATGCCACTTGTCGCCGGGCCGGGGCTGCCGGCGGCGCAGGCCGTTGGCGTACTGCTGACCGAACTTCGCGCACCAGCGGCGGACCGTCTCGTACGAGACGATCATGCCGCGCTCCAGCATCAGCTCCTCGACCTCCCGGAACGACAGCGGGAAGCGGAAGTACAGCCACACGCAGTGGGAGATGATCTCGACCGGATACCGGTGCCCCTTGTACAACGGCGACATGCCCTCCACGGATGACCCCCTCCACCATGATCAGCCCGAGGATCCTCCCACCCTGTCAGCCAACGTGACAGCGCCATCGCGAACGCCCGCCCGTTGTACCCGTTGCCCCGCCGATCGCCGATCCGGACCAGATCGCCTGCCTCGGGGTACGACGACGCGATCGCCTCGGCGGCCTTCTCCACGAGTACGAGCATGCCGCCTGAACCTGCCAGGACGAGGATTTCGGCAAGGGCAGCCTCAAGCGCACACGCAACGTAAGCGTGTGGTCACTTTCCAGGCGAGCGAACACGCACCCCTCGTGGCGGACGGCACCCTGTCAGCGGAGCACCGGTGGTGCGATGCTGGAGACAGCAGCGATCTCCTGTCGGTCCGTGGGGTGAGGAGTTCAGCCGTGCTGCGTGTCGCCGTCGTAGGTTCCGGACCGAGCGGGTGCTACACCGCACAGAGTCTGGTCCAGCAGGACGCCCAGGTGCGCGTCGACGTCCTGGACCGACTGCCGTGCCCGTACGGGCTGGTCCGCTACGGCGTGGCACCGGACCACGAGAAGATCAAGTCGCTGCAGAACAACCTCCGCGCGGTCTTGGAGCACGAGCGGGTGCGCTTCCTCGGCGGGGTGGCGGTCGGCCCCTCAGGAGTGTCGGTCGCCCGGCTGCGGGAGTTGTACCACGCGGTGGTGTACTGCGTGGGCGCCGCCACCGACCGGCGGCTGGGCATCCCCGGTGAGGACCTGCCGGGGAGCTGGTCGGCGACCGAGTTCGTGTCCTGGTACAGCGCCCACCCGGACTCCCCCGGGCAGGGAGGCACCCCCACCGACGACGGGTTCCTTCGCGGGGTCAGGTCGGCCGTGGTCATCGGCGTGGGGAACGTCGCCGTGGACGTCACACGGATGCTGGCCCGGGGGGTGCCGGAGCTGAGCCCGACCGATGTGCCGCACGCCGCCCTGACCGCGCTCGGGGTGAGCCGGGTGACGGACATCGCCATGGTGGGCCGGCGCGGTCCGTCCCAAGCCCGCTTCACCACCAAGGAACTGCGCGAGCTGGGCATCCTGCCGGACACCGGGATCGCCGTGGACCGGGCCGAGTTGGCGCAGGATCCGGCCTACGCCGATCCCTCCGGGCTGCCCGCCCCGCAGCGCCGCAACGTGGAGGTGCTGCGCGGCTGGGCCGAGACCCCCGCACCGAGTGCCCGGCGGCGGATCCGGCTGCGTTTCTTCCTCCGCCCGGTCGAACTGCTCGCCCGGGACGGCCGCGTGGGCGCGGTGCGCTTCGAGCGGACGGTGCCGGACGGGCACGGTGGCGTGACGGGCACGGGAGCGTACGAGGACATCGAGGCGCAACTGGTGCTGCGTTCGGTGGGGTACCGCGGAGTGGCGCTGGAGGGTCTGCCGTTCGACGCCTCGGGCGGCACGGTGCCACATCTGGCCGGGCGGGTGCTGCGGGAGGGTGCCGTGGCGCCGGGCGAGTACGTGGCGGGCTGGATCAAGCGGGGCCCGACGGGTGTCATCGGTACGAACCGGCCGTGCGCCAAGGAGACGGTGGCCTCCCTGCTGGCGGACACGGCCGCGCTGGTCCGCCGGGACGTGCCCGGGGATCCGCTGGTGGCGCTGCGTACCGAGGAGATCGAGCCGGTCGAGTGGGCCGGGTGGCGGGCGATCGAACGGGCCGAGGCGGAACTCGGCGCCTCGCTGGGCCGGAACGTGGTCAAGCTGCCCGACTGGGCCTCGCTGCTCGATGCGGCGCGGAGGACGAGAGCGTAGCGGCTCGGCGGGCGCTGCCGCCTGGCCGACCCCCAACGACGGCCAGGGCTCGCGGCCCCCGCGGAACATCCCGATTGTCCGAGACAGCGACAAGCCGCCGTCTCAGGTACCGCCCACACGCGCGCGTACCTCCCCGGTCAGCTCCCGCTGATAGGCGTTGTCACGTTGGCTGACCGGCCTGGGATGATCTTGGAGTTGGTCGTGCCGTGGAGGGAGTCGTTCGTGTCGTCCGCGCCGCCGTCGCACAAGGGCCACCGGTACCCGGTGGAGATCATCTCCCCCTGCGTGTGGCTGTCCTTCCGTTTCCCGCTCAGTTTCCGTGAAGTGGAGGAGCTGATGCTGCAGCGCGGCGTCATCGTCTCCCATGAGACGGTCCGCCGCTGGTGTATGAAGTTCGGCCAGGCCTATGCGAACGGACTGCGCCGCCGTCGGCCGCGGCCCGGGGACAAGTGGCACCTGGACGAGGTCTTCCTCAAGATCAACGGGGAACGGAAGTACCTGTGGCGGGCCGTCGACGCCGACGGCAACGTGCTCGACATCCTGGTCCAGTCCCGCCGGGACAAGGCCGCGGCCCGGCGCTTCTTCCGCAGGCTACTGAAGAAGACCCGCACGGTGCCGAGGGTGATCGTCACCGACAAGCTCCGCTCCTACGGCGCGGCCCACCGCGAGGTCATGCCCTCCGTGGAACACCGCTCGCACCAGGGCCTGAACAACCGGGCAGAGAACAGCCACCAGCCGACGAGGCAGCGCGAACGCGCCATGAAAGGCTTCCGCAGTACCGGTGGGGCCCAACGGTTCCTGGCCGCGTTCAGCGGCATCTCACCGCACTTCCGGCCCCGCTGCCACCTGATGACCGCCCCCGGCTACCGCACCGAGATGACCATCCGCTTCACCATCTGGGACCAGGTCACCGGCGTCGCCGGCCTGCCGGCCACGGCCTGAGCACGGAGCCGGAACCCGGCTCCAGCACACCCGACACACCGTCAGGCGCTCACACCCTCAACAACGTGACAGCGCCCTTCTTCGGGCCGGGCTCCCTGACGCTGATGGGCCTGCTCCGCCGACAGTCCGCACCGAGTGCCGCGTCCCCGGGGGCGCGGGAGGTTCCCAGGTGGGGTAGGGAGTGACGGACCCCGTCACCCGGATGCCGTCGGGTCGTCCGGCATGGCGAGGTGCGCCAGGTCTCCCGGCGGCGCACTGCGGACCGGCCAGAGCGGTGCGGGCGTGCCGTCGGCGACCGCGGCAGGCGCGTCGGTGAGGTTCATACGGTCACGGAGGCGGCCGTAGAAGTCCATCGGGCCGAGCCGTACGGCACGCAGCCTGCGCGGTGCGGCGTAGACGCCGATCCAGTCACCGGGGCCGATCACGCCGCGGAGCTGGCCGTCGATGCTGACGGCGGCGCGGCCCGAGCGCTCGAGCACCCGCAGCCCGACGGGCTCGTCCGGGGCGGCGACGACCGACCGGTTGAACGTCATGTGCGGTGCCACCGGTGTGAAGACCAGTGCCTCGGTGCCCGGCGAGACCACGGGGCCGCCGGCGGCAAAGCTGTAGGCGGTCGATCCCGTCGGCGTGGCCACCAGCAGCGCGTCGGCGGAGTACGAGGCCAACAGCCGGCCCGCGATGTAGACCCCGACCGAGATCTGCCGGTCCCTGGCGAGCTTCTCCAGTACGACGTCGTTGAGGGCGGTCACGTCCAGCGGGATGCCCCACTCGCCGCCCGTCTCGCAGTCGGAGCGCACGCTGGTCGGGGGCAGGAGCGGGCCTCGGCCGTAGCTCATGAGCGCCTCGATGTCCGAGGGCACCTCCAGGCGGCACGAGGCACGCATGGTCAGCAGCATGCGCTGCTCCACGTCGAGCCGGTCGTCGTGCACGGCGTCCAGCGCCGTACGCACCATGGTCATGGGCACCTCGGTCAGGAAACCCACGCGGCCGAGGTCGACACCGAGGACCAGCGCGTCGATGGCGGCCGCGAGCCGGGCCCCGCGCAGAAAGGTGCCGTCCCCGCCGAGGGTGACGACGAGGCCGGGGTCGCCGGCCGCCGCCACTTCCTGCCGGGCGCTGCGCCGTTCGCCGTCGTTCCACACGTCGATGTCCTTGCAGGCGACGGCATGTTCGGCGCACCATGCACGGACCGTGCGGGCCGCCTCCGCGGCCTCGGGACGTCCGCCGTGTACGACCATGCCGACCCGGTCCACCGCCATCTCCGCCTCCTGGACGTCCGCTCGCCCCGACTGGGCGTGGGGCTCCATCCTGGCCAGGCGCGCGTCGACCGGGCGCGGTACCGGGCCGTCCGGGTGGTGCGGTGGCTGGTCAGCCCTGGCGGGCCTTGAACCGCGGATCCTTCTTGTTGATCACGAAGGTCACGCCCCGTCGGCGCACCACCTGGGCGCCGGGCCTGGACTTCAGCGAGCGCAAGGACTTGCGTACCTTCATCACGGTCTCCTTCCGCGGGGCTGCACGAGGGCGAGGGAGGCGGGTGTCATCGTTCTTCGCGGAAGAGGACGTGCTCTCCGGCGACCGGATCGTACTTGCGCAGGACGAGCTGGTCGGGGTCGTTCAGACGGTTCTTACGGGTCACGTAGGTGACTCCCGTACCGGCTGCCGACTTCAGCCTGACGACGGGCCGCGCTGTGCTGCGTGCCATGAGGTGCTCCTTCCGCCACCGCCCGATCCTTTTGACTCGGGCATGCCGGCATGGGGGTGCAACGGCGTCGGCGGGCGGGATATTCCGATACGGGGCCCTGGCACTGCCCCTGGCGATGACCGGCCCGGGTTCCTGGTCGGTGGACCATGCCGTGGGCGCGGACGCGATGTCCGGCGTTCCCTGGGCTCTGGCCGCGGCGGCCGTCGCCGTGGCAGTGGCGGCGCCCGCCCTGCTGCTGCGCCGGCGCAACCTTCGCGCCCCGGCCGCGGTCCCGGGCCCCTCGGACGGGCTCGTAGGGCGGGATCCGGCGCACGGTGTCGACGAAGCCCGCTCAGGCGTCCCTGATGGTCGTCCTGACGGGTGTACCGATCTCGATCGTGCGGCTGACCGTGCAGAGCCGGTCATGAGACGTTTGCACCGCGCGAGGAAGAACCGCGCGGGCCCGGTCCGCACCCTCGCCGTCCGGGAAGGTGACCGCGAAGGTGACCTCGAGGCCGGTCATGCGGTTGCCCAGCTCGTCGCTGATCTTGTCGCCGGTCACCGAGACCGAGAACTCGGCCGGCTCGGCGTGTCGGGCGGTGGCCACGTCGACGTCCGCGGCCGTGCAGCCACCGATCGCGGCGAGCAGCAGTTCGACCGGAGTGAACTCGGCGTTCCCGCCATCGCCGGAGGCGGTACCGAAGTGGATCGTGCCGCCACGGGCGTTGGTGGCGACGAAGTGGCCGGTGCCGGTTCGCTCGACGACGACGGAACACCTGGGTGCTTCACCCATGCGTCGACAGTAGTGCCGCCCGAGCCCGGAGGGCGGGGCCGGCCGCCCACGCGCCGCCCCGCGCAGGCTGTGAGACCGTGGAGGCGAAAGTCCGGCCGCGCGGGCACCGCGGCTTCCGGGACCAGTCGCACCTCGGGTTCCGGGTGGAACGCGGGGGCGACGGAGGTCCGGTCATGATCGACTCGCGAATCCCGTACGGCGCTCCCGCCGATGGCGGCCGGTACGGGGAGGATCTCTTCGAACCGGAGCGCCCGGGCGAGGCCGCGCGCATCGACGCCGGTGCGCTGGTGTATGACCCCTTCACCACACACCGTCTGCGGATGCTGGGCGCGGGGCCGGGTCTGCGCTGCCTCGAGGTGGGCGCGGGGACCGGAACGGTCGCGCGGTGGCTGCTGGAGGAGGCGGGCGTCGAAGAGGTGGTCGCCCTGGACAGGGATACCGACGCACTCGCCGCTCTCGGGGATCACCGGCTGCGGGTGCTCACCGCGGACCTCACGGACGAGCACCTCAGACCGGGGGCGTTCGATCTGATCCACGCCCGGTTCGTCCTGATGCACCTGCCCGACCGCCGGCGGATCGTCTCCCGGCTGGCCGGCTGGCTGAACCCCGGCGGAACACTGGTGCTCGGTGACACGGTGGAACTGCCCGACCTTCTCGGCACCCGCTCCGCATACCGGCGCACCATGGACGCTATGTGGCAGGCCCTTGGGACGACGATCGGCACCGACATCTCCGGTGTGCCGGCGTATCCGCGCTTCCTGAGCGAGGAGGACCTGCGGAACGTCGCCGCGGAAGTGTTCTGTCCGCCCTTGCTCCCCGGCAGTCCCCTGGCCCGGTTCTGGTCCGAGACCTGGAGTCGTATGCGGCCGGCGCTCGAGGCGACGGGGCAGGTCGACGCCGATGTCATCGAGGAGGCTCTCGCATACCTGGACTCGCCGCGGCTCGCCGAACTCGGGCCGGGCATGGCGATGGCGTGGGGACGACGGACTTGATCGGCCGGGGCCCGCGTACTCGTGCGCGCCGCGGGGCCGGCACGGTCCGGTCGTGGAATCCGGTGGTCGTCGTCGCGGCGAGCAGCGAGTCGAGCACCGCCTCCTCCACCCCGTCGAAGACCGCTTCGAACAGCGGGCCCGGTTCGGCGTCGGCCGCGCAGGCGACGGCGTTCGGCCGGGTGCCGAAGGCCACGGCGTAGTCGCAGCTGCCGTGGCCGTAGGCCGCGCCCGTGTGTGCGAGGGTGAACGCCGCCCTTCGCGCGACACGGGTGAGCTGCCGGGCGTCGAGCGGGGCGTCCGTGGCCACCACGATCATGCAGGAGCCGGTCTCCGCCAACGGCGCCGGCGCCGGATCGTCGGGCTCGAGGCCCGGAGACGGCGTTGTCACGTTGGCTGACCGACCTGGGATGATCTTGTGGTTGATCGTGCCGGGGAGGATTCGCTCGTGTCGTCCGCGCCACCGTCGTACAAGGGGCACCGGTACCCGGTGGAGGTGATCTCCCACTGCGTGTGGCTGTACTTCCGCTTTCCGCTCAGCTTCCGCGAGGTGGAGGAGGTCATGCTTGAGCGCGGCGTGCTCGTCTCCCACGAGACGGTCCGCCGCTGGTGCGCGAAGTTCGGGCAGCACTACGCCAACGCGCTGCGCCGCCGGCAGCCTCGTCCTGGGGACAAGTGGTACCTGGACGAGGTCTTCCTCAAGATCAGCGGCGAGCAGAAGTACCTGTGGCGGGCCGTCGACCAGGACGGCAGCGTCCTCGACATTCTCGTGCAGAACCGCCGGGACACCGCCGCGGCCAGGCGGTTCTTCCGCCGCCTGCTGACGAAGACGCGCGCGGTGCCCCGGGTGGTCGTCACGGACAAGCTCCGTTCCTACGGCGCGGCCCACCGCGAGGTCATGCCCTCCGTCGCGCACCGGCAGTCGAAGTACCTCAACAACCGGGCGGAGAACTCCCACCAGCCCACCCGGCAACGCGAACGCGCGATGAAGGGCTTCCGCCAGCGGTTCCTGGCCGCGTTCAGCGGCATCTCACCCCACTTCAGGCCCCGCCGCCACCTGATGACCGCCACCGAATACCGCGCCGAGATGACCATCCGCTTCACCATCTGGGACCAGGTCACCGGCATCGCTGGCCTGCCTGCCGCGGCCTGAACACCGGCCCTCACCACGCCCCGACGCGCCATCAGACACTCACACACCCAACAACGTGACAGCGCCCTGGTAGGTGTTCTGGCCCGTCAAAGCGGTATTGCAGCGTTTCGATCTTGCCTTCGGTCACGGGGTCACACCTTCATCTGTCATGATCTGTCACACGCCCCCTGCGAGACCTCCCCATGCCTCCGCTGCTGGAAGCAGGTCCGCCACGTCCGGCTTCACGTACCACTTCTTCGTCGTCTTCACGTTCGGGTGCCCGGCCCACATGGCGAGCGGGGGATCCGGCACCCCGTTGTGGGCGAGGTATGTGAGGAGGACGCCCGAGCATCGTACAGACGGACCCTGCGAAGGCCATTTGCGTCCATTGTTTTGTCTGCGCGCGTTCGAAGCTGCCGACCGTTCAGCGCCCTCACGTTCATCCACGAGCACTTACCCGCCGCCCTCGTACCCCTCGCCGGCCGCCAGGCGTTCCACTGCCACAGACGCCCCCAAAGGCGTTGTGCTTCGCGGCGGTGAAGGACATGAATTCCCGGTGAGCGGCGGTCACCAGAAGATCGCGATCGCCTCCAGCGTCACCTCGCGGGTGTCCTCCCGCCAGCCGGTCATCTTGCCGAGGCAGCGGGCCGTGAACGTGCCGTCCGGGATGGAGCGGCGCGCGTTCCCGGGAGCTACGACGCGCATGTAGACGGGAGGCTGCTCGTCGCCGTACTCGGCCCGCAGGACAAATCCCTCCGTCACGGTCGGCACGCGCGAGAACATGCCTTTGACCGAGACGAATTCGCCGATGCGGCTCAGGGTCACCGCACGGCCGTCGGCCAGGTTGTCGGCGAGGTTCCGGTTCGGGACGACGGTCAGTGTGATCAGGTCGGCGTGGACGATGGCGTCGGCCCGGTCGAAGGCCTCCATGACCACGCCGATCACATTGATCGGTTTGTCCTTGCGCACGAACTTGCGGAACGTCTCCTGGCTGACGTCCCGCTTCAGCCGGAACCGGAACAGCCACGTCAGCATCCGGCTCCAGAAGCCGACGCTCGTGTCGACCTTCGTCCGCAGTTCGACGGCCTCCTCCAGCGCGGACCGGTAGTTGCCGAGTTCGTACAGGTCCATCACGGCCTGCTCGTCGAGGTACAGGCAGATGCTGTACGCCGACTGCCAGCGGCGCAGGTGCCTGCGCCGCTGTCGGGCATGGCGCACCAGGGTCACCGCGAGCACCACCGCGCCGGCGGCCGTCACTAGCCAGACCGTCATCCACGGCCACCAAAGGCTCCACCACAGTGCGTCAGTGACAGCCACGGATCTCCTTGAAAGCCTCGGAAAGGGACGAGTCGGCGGCTTCCACCATCCGTCCGCCCGTCCTCGCCGCCGCGCGCCGCAGTTCGCCTGCGTTGGCCTCGCCGAAGTGGACGGGGTAGGTGGGGACGGTGGCGCGCACGGCGGCGGGCAGTTCCTTGTGGCGGCGTACGAACTCGGCGTAGGACAGGCCCGCGTTGTTCTCGCCGTCCGTCATCAAGACGAGCGAGACGGAGCGGTCGGGGTCGGCGGCCAGTTCGAGGGCTGCGGTGCGGTAGCCGTGGTCGAGGGCGGACCATACGGCGGTGGCGTCGCCGTAGCCGCCCCGGACGACGGTGCCTGCGAGGGCGGTCAGATCCTTCGGGCCGGTGACGGTGACGGTCGTCTGCTCCAGCACCCGGCCGCCGAACCGGACGACGGTCAGTCGCTCGCCTCGGTAGAAGCGGGTGAACTTGCCGGAGGCGGAGGGGTCCGCGCCGCTGAGTCCGGCGAAGGCCTCACGCAGGGCGGCCATGCGGGCGCCGCGCATCGAGCCGGAGAAGTCGAGTAGGAAGACCACCTGGCTCGCGGTGCGGCGGTCGGGGTCGCCGTAGTCCGCCAACAGCGTTTCGATGACGGCCGGTTGGTCGGGGTAGAAGAGGGCGTTGCCGACCGGTTCGCGCAGCCGCGCGTCCCGGGTGACCGTCGTGGTCACGGGGCGGCGCACCGTGTGCCGCATGATGTGCCGCTGCACCGAGTCACGCCGCAGCCACTTCGTGACCTTGTCGTACGCGGCGCGGTGGGCCGGGTTCAGCAGGAGCAGCGGGAAGTCCGCCAGGACCATGCCGTCCTCGGGGCGAATGACCTCCAGGTGGTCGTCGAGGCGGCCGGAAGCGTTGAGGGTGAGCAGATCGGACTCGTACGTGATGAGGGCGTTGGCCTCGTCCTGGTGGTCGACGTAGGTGTCGATGAGGGCGGGGCCGGTGTCGGCGGTGAGGGCCTGGCCGGAGCGGAAGCCGCGCAGCCGGTCGCAAGAGACGTCCTCGGGGCGTAGCGCCGCTCCGGTGCCGGCCGCGGCGGTGGCGACGCCGACGAGGGCAGCGAGCCCGCTGCCGGCGTGCCGGGGGTCGGCCATGCCGAAGCGAACGGTGCCGGCGGCGGCAGCATCCGCGATGTCCGCCCAGGTGAGCCGGGAGCCGGGCACCCGGGCACGAAGCTCACGTGCCACATCCGGCTTCAGGCCGATGACGACGGGGGACGTCATGGTGGCCGTGCGCTGCAGCCCTCGGATCGCGTGTCTGTCGGTGAGACGCAGATAGTGGTCGGAGGACAGCCACGCGAGGTCGTAGCGGTCGCGGTCCGGGGTCTTGGTCTCGGCGTCAGCCCGGTGGTACAGGCGCAGGTCGACGCCGGTCTCGTCCTTCAACTCGCTCAGCAGCGGGCCCAGTACGGCGAGATCGGGGCTGGCGAGGACGCGCAGCCGGACCGTGTCGTCGCGGGTGTCGCCCGAGCAGGCGGTGAGGAAGGTGGCGACGAGCGCCAGGCAGAGTGCCAGCAGGCCCGCACCGCGCTTCACTGGCTGCCGGTCCTGTCCGGGCACTCGCCGACGATCTCGATCATCTTCTCCAGCAGGGGCAGGCTGGGCAGGACCGCGCGGGTGTCGTCGGAGGAGGTGGTGGGCACCGGGATCTGCCGCTCGGTGAGGAACCGGGTGAGTTCGTCGCTGCTCGCACCGCTGCCGGCGCTGCGGGCCCGGAAGCCCAGCTCCATGGCACGGTGCTGGAGTTCGGGGTCCTCGCTGACCAGTTCGCCAAGCCGCGCGCCGTCGCCGGTCAGCGCGACGAGTTGGGGTTCGGTGACGAAGCGCGTGGACGGGTAGAGCAGGACGCGCTCGTCGTCGGTCTCGCCCTTCTGCGCCTTGTGCCGTAGCTGATGGGCGAGGAACTGGTGCTCGTAGATCACCGAGATCGGGGCGATGCCCTGCCCGTCGGGGGACAGATACGTTTCGGCCCGTTCGGAGGACGGCAGGCCCTGTTCGACGAGGAGCGGCTTGATCTTCCGGGCGAGTTGCTCGGCCTCGGCCTCGCTGTCCGGTGCGTCGTTCCCGTGCTCGACGAAGGCCACGAGCCCGAGGTAGGTGCCGGCGGAGTTGGCCTCGCAGACGTCCGAGGTCTGGGCGAGGATCTTGTTGCCGTTGCGGACGTGGTTCTTGTCGTCGATCTCGTCCCAGCGGTAACCGTCCTCTGGATCACGCTGGACGCCCTTCCTCTTGCCGAGCGCGAGGTCGAGGAATTTCCGCATGTCGAGGGTGTAGTACATCGGCGGGCCGCCCGAGTCCGGCAGGCGCCCCGTGGCGCCTTCCGCCTCGAGCACCTCGGCGTAGTCCCGGTAGGTGGCCAGCACGATGGGGCTGACGAAGGGGCGGTACAGCAGCACCGGACGGTTCGCCCGGGCGCGTTCCCGGCTGATCAGGTCGGCGGCCGGCTGGCCGGAGGGAAAGACGACGTCGTATCCGTCGTAGTCCTGCTTGGCGATCTCACGCGAGCCCATGTTCGTGATGTGCACGCGGAAGCCGTGCTTCATGAGCAGCCGCTCGACTTCGGGGTCCTGGAAGAAGTCCCTCTTGGAGGCCATCTTGGCCTCGATGGTGACCACCGGCCGCACCGGCAGCAGCAGGTTCCCGGAGGCCACGAGCAGAACCAGCCCGATGACCGGGACGGGCAGCGCCGCCGCCAGCGCTCTGCGCAGGTGGCGGCGCGGGGGTCTGGTAACGGTCAACCACGGCTCTTCGGCAGCGGGTCTGTTCTCGGGCACCTGCGTTCTCCCCCTGATACCTGCGTTCTCCCCGTGTGGCCGGGCCAGGATCGTCGGTGACGGTGATGTACCCCAAATGGCCTCTCAGGGAACGCCGGTTGAAGGTTCAGGGCATGGGTAGCCGGTCCGGGTCACGTCCGGGGAGGTGGTGTACCGGTTCCCCCCTGATCCGGGCGTTTGCCCGTGCGCCGGAATGAGGGCCCGGATTCAGAACAGGGAGTCCCAGAGGGCCGCTTCCGGATCGGGTTCTTCTGGGTGAAGCATGCAGCGTCTGCAGCGCAGAAGTCCTGGTTCGTTGGTGCCGGAGGCGGCGTTCATCCATGGCAGGGCCTCCATGGCGTGTGCGCGCTCGTCGTCGGCGAGGGCGTCGACGGTCCGGCGGAGCTCCACGGGTGCTGATTGCTCGGTGAGGCAGAGCCAGCCGACCGCCGCCGCCAGGCGGGCTTCGGGGGCTTCCGTCCCGTCGTGCCACCGTTCACGCAGCCACGTGACGGTCGGCGGGTGCGGGTGGGCCCGGGTGATCTCGGCGGTGGCCAGGAGCAGGGCGGCGCGGACCATGGCGTCGCCTTCGGCGGCGAATCTGTTGGCCAAGGCGGTCCGGATGATGTGGCCGGGGTCGGCTGCGGTCGCCAGGACGTAGGCGGCGGCAACGCGGACGGTGGGGTCGGAGTCTCCGAGAAGGGGCAGGAGTGCGGAGGCGTCTGTGGTGATCGCAGCTCGGGCGGCAGCCACCGACCAGCCGGCCGGGTAGCCGGTCACCTCGTAGCCGTAGCCGTCGTGGGTGTCGGGGGCATGGCGTCGGGGGTCGTTGCGATGGAGGAGAAGTTCTTCGCGGGAGGCGACGCCGTGGTGCCGGGCACGGGCGGGGCCGGAGAGTACAGCGAGAACGGCGGCGCGGTGTGAGTGATGGACGTCGATGGCCAGGGGGATGAGGAACGGCACGGCGAGGGCGGCAGCGGCTCGGCTGTCATTGGCGCACAGGCCCGACAGCACACCCGTCGTGTCCACGCCCGGTTCGCCGTCAGCACGCAGGAGATGAAAGGCCTTTCGGGCGTCGTGCCCATGAGGGAAGTTCCCCCACGGGACGGAATCGAGGTCCAAGCCCTGCCGGAGTTCGGGCAGGATGCCGGCCACCACCGCCCGCACGTCGAACGGGCCGCCCGAGAACAAGGCCAGGTCTGCCCCGTCCGCCACTTCCCGGCACATCGCGAACGTCGGATCGGTCCGCCAGTCCTTCACACCACACCCCCACCTTTGAACCCCGGAACTCGATCATGACGGGACCCAGCGGCCCACCGGAAACCACTCCCCGGATGAACCAGCCGCTCACACGGGGCCAACCATCGTGTACAGGGACCAACCGGAATACTCAAGGGCCAACTTCGATGCTCAGCCTCAGGCGGGGAACGTCATGGGTACGGGGTGCGGTGGCGGGCCGTGTCACAGCAACGCAGCGATGCCCTCCCGGTTCTCTGGCAGCCCGGCCGCGCGGAACCACAACCAGTTGCCGCTGATGCTGCCCGTGGCCTCGTCGGTGTCCACGAACGCCCGCAGCAGGGCGCGTTGGGCGGAGGTGAGCGAGTGGGTCGGGTTGTAGCCGGCGGGGAAGGCCCTGAACAGGATCGGCCCGCGTTCGTTGTCGACGATGGACCTGTGGCCGGCGGCCACCATGGCGGTGGCCACCGGTGCCACCTCCTCGAACGATGCGGCCAGATCGAGCGCGGAACGCAGCACGGTGAACCGGAACCACCCGTCGACCCCACACAGCGGCTCGGGGAACCATCCGTCTGTCGTGCGGGGGTCCCGCAGCGCGTCGAGGAGCACGGCGAGAGCGCGGGGCCGATCGACTCGGACGGGACCGAGCGCAGCGCAGACCCGCACGGCCGGGTCGGAGTCGGCGAGCAGGTCGGAGGTGTCCATCCCCCAAAGACTCAGCGCCCGCGCCACGGCGGCTCGCTCCCGCCGGCCCGTCATGCTGCCCAGCCGGGCCCGCAGCAGCGCGGCGGCGCGCGGTACGCGGTCACCAAGGGCCGGGGCGGAAAGGAGCGGCATTGCGGCGCCGAGCGCGGTCTCACAGACGTGGGGGTCGGAGGAGGAGAGGAACGGCTCGACGGCGTCGTACAGGGCGGGCCGGATGTCCCGGCACGCTTGCAGTGCGGCAAGCTCGTCGGGGTCGCGCTCGCCTCGCGAGTCCTCGTGCCAGGGCTGCCACTCCCAGTTGGCTCGGTCCCGCGCCGGATCCTCCCCGTAGGCAGCTGACTCAGCCACCTGGCCCAGCCAGCCGAGCAGAGCGGCCCGCAAGCTGCGCGGCGGCCCGTCGTCCCACGGGAAGTGTCCCTCGTACTCGGCGAGGCCCATGGGATGGTCGAGGATCGCGGCGACGAACAGCGCCGCGGGCGCGGTGACCGTGTACAGCGAGCCCTGATGCAGCACACCCATGTCCAATGCGGCCAACGCCTCGGACCGCACCTCGGCATCCTCGTCCACGAGGGAGCACAGGGAGACTGGTATGTCCTCACCGGAGCCGTAGGCGTGCCGGTGAGAAGCCCAGTCCGTCTCCAACAGCAGTTCTTGAGCCACTGCCGACAACCCGCTCAGGATCCGCGCCATGCGGGCACTCTCGCTGTCCGTCATGCACGCACTCTGCCAGCACCCACCGACAACGCCCCCTCTCGGAAGCTCACTGGACAGAACCAGCGCTCTGCCACAGTGGGCCATCTATCGCTCCCAGGGGCCGACTGGCCCTTGAAGAAGAGTCCGCCGCTCAGATTCTGGCACTGCCCCGCTGGTGACCGAGTACGGCTGGTGGGTTTTGGAAGTCGTCAGCTCTACCTGGAACACGGTGGCCATGAAACTGAGCACCGCAGACATCTCGCGCCCGGGGGCTCGGCCTCGACCCTGCGGAGGCAGACCATCGTGCCCTCTACGTGGCACTCACGCGTGCGCGCCTCAACACGCCGGCCCTCACATGAAGCGCTCCCGAACAGCGCCGGAGCCCCGTGTCGGCTTGCCCGGCGGGGCGTCGTCGTATCAGATCCCCGTCCACGCAGGACTCCCACCGGAGCAAGCCGACGTGGGTCCTCACCTGTCACGAGCGATCACGGGCGGGTCACCAACCCCGCGGACGTACTCACGCCACAGGGCTCTGGCCTGGACTTACGCGCTCACCCTGGATCAACTGGGCACCCGTGGACAGCTTCTACGACATGTGCCATGTGGTACCGGCACGCGCCGTAGGCGCATCCCCTTGAGCGCCGTCCTTCCCGCCGCACCACAGGGCCCCAAGCACGCGAAGATGTCTCGCCGTCCCCCATCGGTTGTAGCCGGGCCCGGAGTTCTCGCCCTCGCCGGTGGATGCGAGAAGCCAAGATCCGGACCATTGATGGGCCAACGAAGCCACATCAGGAGCAACTTACGGCATCGACACAGGCCAGAGACACGCAAGCGCCGCGCTACCAGCAAACGAAGAACCTGCTGGGAGCACTCCGCCACGACACCCCCTCCCAGGAGCAGGGCCAAGAGCGCTCACCCCTACGGCCACTCACGCCTTGTCGAATTCCCACAAGCCGACAGGCCGAGTACTGAGTTCCCGCACCGGAGTGTGACTCAGCCACCCGCCAGGTCAGCATCCGTGCGGTGGTCACCCAAGCGGCGATGACCACTACACCGCCGCGAAGGTACGAGACGAACCTCCGCCGACATCTGATGACTCATCAGTAGGGTTAGCAAGAGTCCTGCCACAGCTCCCCACAGACGGACACACCGTGGAATCGCCTGGCCCCGCGCATAGGACCTGCAGCACGTCCAGCCGCCCTCTCGCACGCGTTGGAGGGACGGGAGACAAAACACGACGGCGAGTCGCCCGCCCGTCACCAACCAATCAGCCGTTTCCGCAGGTCAACGTACCCTTCCGCGCGGCTTCAGCGGCACCGGCGGCAGCTCGGGGGCCGGCAGCGGAGCCCCGTCGTACCCCTTCACCTCCCCGAACCGTGTGCCCTCCATCCAGTCCCGGCGGGCCTGTTCGATCTCCTCCTGGGTCCGGCCGATCCAGTTCCAGAACATGATCAGCTCTTCCTCGAACGGCTCGCCGCCCAGGAGCATCACGGACGCGTCGGACTCGGCGCGCAGCGGGAGTTCGTCGCGGCCGCAGCCGAGGTAGAGCATCGAGCCCGGGAGCACCGGCACGCCGTCCACGTGGACCTCGCCGGACATCGCGAGGACCGCGTACTCGAAGTCGCGCTCCAGGGGCAGGCGGACGTCCGCGCCGTCGGACAGGGACAGGTCGGCACCGACGATCGGGGTGTACGCCGTGCCGGGCGAGGTGGCGCCGTCGAGGCTGCCGAGGATGAGTGTGGCGTCGACGCCCTGCGCCGTGACGACCGGGAGGTCGGCGTGGTGCTCGAAGTGGGGGTCGGTGTGGCGGCGTCCGTCCGGGAGGGCGACCCAGAGCTGGGCGCCGTGCAGGAAGCGGGCGTGCGAGCGGGGGCTCTCCTCGGAGTGGCTGATCGCCCGGCCCGAGGTCATCAAGCCCAGTTCGCGCGGGCGGATCATCTGGAGGCTGCCCGTGGAGTCGCGGTGCAGGACCTCGCCCTGGTGCAGCCAGCTCACCGTCTGCAGACCCATGTGCGGGTGCGGTGCCACCTGCATGCCGGGCTCGTCGGCGATGTCGTCGGGACCGTAGTGGTCGACGAAGCACCAAGCGCCGACCATGCGCCGACCCAGGTTCGGCAGCAGCCGCCGGACCTCGCTGGACTCTCCGAGCTTGACCTTCCGGGGACTGAGAAGTTCACGTACCGGCTCTGCCACCACGAAGCCGCGCCCACCGCACAGGGACGGCACGGCCTCCCGCTCAAGATTGCTCATGCCGCACAACTTAGCCCCGCGGGGCAACGCGCCCATCAGGCGCCGCGCCACGCGGGAGGCGACGGGAGGTGACGGGAGGTGACGGGAGGCGTTGCAGCAGTAAGGAGGACGACGAATTCAGTAGCCATGGCTATAGTCGCCATGTACTGTATCGGCTCATGAGTTCGGTACATTCGGCGCCCGAAGGCGCGACGCCCGGGTTCCTGGTCTGGCGCCTGTCCATGAAGTGGTGCGTCGCGGTCGACCGCGCGGTGGCCCCGCTGGGGCTGACCCACGCGCAGTACTCGCTGGTCGCTTCGCTGTACGGGATGGGACGTGCCGGAGAACGGCCCAGCCAGCGCCAGCTCGCCGACCACACGGGACTCGAAGCACTCTACGTGTCGAAGCTCGCCCGCGCCCTGGAAGCCGCCGGCCTCCTCGAACGCACCCGGGACCCGCGCGACCCGCGCGCCATGCAACTGGCGCTCACGGAGCGGGGTACCGAGGTCGCCCGCCGGGCGATCGACGTCGTTCACGTGCTCCTTGAGCAGTTGCTGGAGCCCCTCGACGGCCCGCGCACCCGCGCGTTCACCCGCGACCTGACGACCCTCCTCGGCACGCCCCTCGCCGCGTCGGCGAACACCGCCGGCGACCATGCCGACGCTCACGAAACGGAGCAGTCATGACCACCACCGCACCCCCGGTCGACGGCCGCGCCATCGGCCTCGCCCACTACGCGAGCCGCGCCGTCCTGGAGAGCGTGCTGGCCCGCCACGGCATCTCCTTCCAGCAGTCGGTGACGCTCCGGCTCGTCGCCGTGGCCGAGGGTCCGGTCAACCGCGCCCGTCTGGCCGGGGACGTCGTCGGCGCCCTGAAGACCGGCCGCCCGGAGGCGGACGGCGTGGTCGACGGGCTGATCACCGCGGGGCTGCTGACCCCGGACGAGCATTCCCTGGTGCGGCTCACGGACGCCGGGAGGAAGCTGCACGACACGACGTCCGCCGAGACCAAGGCAATGGCCGCCAGGATCTACGCCGGCATTCCCTCCGATGAACTCGTGGTCGCCGGACGGGTACTGGCGCTCGTCACCGAGCGGGCCGATCGGGAGCTGGCCGCAGCGGCAGCCACCCCGAACCAGTAGTGGAATATTCAAGCAACCCCGTCCGTTGTCGGCATCGAAGGAGGTCACGAGTGGACACCACGTACTACTACGACCACGGAACCCCGGCCGAGCGCTGGGAGCGTGCCGGGCTGTTCTTCGACGCCAAGGACTACGCCGCCGCGGCGCGTGTCCTGGGCGGGCTGGTCGAGGAGGTGCCGGAGCAGACCGGGCCGCGGCTGCTGCTGGCGCGTTCCTACTACCACTCGGCCCAACTGCGTCGCGCCGAGGCAGAGTTGCGCGTCATCGTGGAACGCGACCCGGTGGAGCACTACGCCCGGCTGATGCTCGGCCGCACCCTGGAGCGGCAGGGGCGGAGCGAGGAGGCGAAGTCCCACCTGCGGATCGCCGCCGCGCTGGCGGGCGACTTCGACGGCGGCGTCGACCGCGAGCTCGACCCCGTGTAGGCGGCGAGCCTTGGCTTGGCCCGACCCTGCGCGGTGATGTCACGCGCGCCGGTGCCCGGTTCTCCCCGAGAGGGAGGCCGGGCACCGGCGCGCGTGCGGTTCGATCCCGTGCGGTTCGATCCCGTGCGGTTCGATCCGGGGGTGCGCTCCGGGGGTGCGCTCCGGCTACGGCGTCCGCACCGCCCCGGCCGGTTCGCCGCCCTCGGCTCCCCCGACTTCCCCGGTTCCCCCGCCTCCTCCGTTCTTCCGGCCCCGCCGGTGTGCGATCTCCCCGAGGACGATGTCGACGGCGAGGAAGGCGGCCAGCGGGATGCCGAGGAGCGGAACGAAGTAGCCGAGTACGGCGATCACCGCCAGCAGCGGGACGAGGATGTACGGCGGGACCTGCTGCCAGGCGCCGCGTGGGATCGGCCGGCCGAAGGACGAGCCCCGGCCGCGCTGCCACCACATGCGGTAGCCCCACAGGATCAGCAGGACCAGGGAGGCCGCGAGCAGCATCAGCGCGATCTGGTTGGGCAGGCCGAAGAGGCTGCCGGTGTGCAGGTCGATGCCCCAGCGGCTGAGTTTGGCGAGCACCGGGTAGTCGGCCCACCGCACGACGTCGGTGACCTGGCCGGTGGCCGGTTCGACGGCGACGGCGTCCTGCTTCTCGGGCCAGCTGCGCTGGATCTGCTTCACGACATACGCGGAGGCCGCGTCGGCGGGCGGGACGATCTCCACCGGGTTGTCGAGCCGCTCGGCCCGCGCCGCCGCGAGGACCCGGTCGAGACCGACCCCGTGCGCCGCGTCGCCCCCGGCGCCGCCGGCCGTCCCGTGCTCCGCGTGTTCGCCGCCCGCCGCGGCCGACACCGCGGGCGTCTCCTGGCCGAGCGAGGCGCGCAGGTCGGCGATGTTGGCGCCGGTGTACGTGGACCAGGTCAGCCCGGTCGCGGAGAGGAAGACAAAGCCGACCGCGGCCCAGGCGCCGATGCCGCCGTGCAGACCCAGGGTGCGCCGTCGGCCGCTGGTGCCGCGGATTTTCCGCAGGGCGCGGCGGCGGGAGAACCAGAGCACCAGGCCGCCGCCGGCGATCACCCACAGCCAGCTGGCCGCGAACTCGCTGTAGAGGCGGCCCGTCTCGCCGAGGTGCAGGTCGCGGTGGAACTCGTCGATCCAGGTGCGCAGCGGCAGCGCGCCGCTGGAACCGTACTGCTCCAGCGCACCGCGCACCTCCCCGGTGTACGGGTCGACGAACACGGCGAGGGTGTGGTTCGGGTCCACGTCCGCCACGCCGGACAGCATCACCCTGGTCGTCGCGCCCGCCTCGGGCGAGGGGCGTATCGCGGACACCGTGCCTTCGGGGTGGGCCTTGCGGGCGGCGGCGACCTGTTCGGAGAGGGGCAGTTCACGGTCGCCGACGGAGACGGTCAGCTCATGGTCGTAGACGATCTTCTCGGCCTGGAAGGAAGCGGCGTACAGCAGGCCGGTGAGGGCGGCGACGAGCAGGAACGGGGCCACCACCACGCCCGCGTAGAAGTGCAGGCGCAGGATCAGGGGGCGCAGGGTGCTCCAGCCGGATCTCTGCCGTGCGGGGGTGGGGGGTCGGGTGGCCTCGTCCGCGCTGGTCGAGGGGGCGGTGGTCATCGGTGGGCTTCTCCCGAGGGCGTCTTGGCGGCCGTGGTGCTGCTCCAGTGGTCGGGGCGGCGGGGCGCCGAGTTCCCGGGACGCCCGTGTGAGCTGCGTCACCCATGACGGCGGCGGTCCGCCGGGCGCATGGCATCCTGACGCGATGGGAACTCCGAACGATCGTGCACCCCTGGCCGAGCAGGTCGAGCAACTCCTCTCCGGTGACGGGCCGTTGCCCATCGTCGCGGCCGGGGACCCGGTGCTGCGGCAGGCGTCCGACCCCTTCGACGGCCAGTTGGAGCCCGCGCTGCTGGCCCGGTTCGTCGAGGCGCTGCGGGTCACCATGCACGCCGCGCCGGGGGTCGGGCTGGCAGCGCCGCAGGTCGGGGTGGGACTGCGGATCGCGGTGATCGAGGATCCGGCGCCCGTCACGGAGGAGGTGGCGGTGGCGCGCGGGCGGGTGCGGCAGCCGTTCCGGGTGCTGGTCAATCCGGTCTGCGCGCCGGTCGGCGGCGGGCGGGCGGCGTTCTTCGAGGGGTGCCTGAGCGTCCCCGGGTACCAGGCGGTGGTGGCGCGGCACGCCGAGGTGCGGCTGACCGGGCAGGACGAGCACGGGCGGGCGGTGGACGAGGTGTTCGGCGGCTGGCCCGCCCGGATCGTGCAGCACGAGACGGACCACCTCGACGGCACGCTCTACCTCGACCGGGCGGAACCTCGCTCGCTGTCGTCCCATCAGGCGGTGGCGGAGCACTGGGCACAGCCGACCCCGGAGGAGGCAGCGCGGGCGCTGGGCTTCGAACTGCCGTGACCGGGCACGGGCGGGGCGGAGGAAACCCCCGTCCCGCCCGCCCCTCCGGGCCCTCAGGCGTCCCGGTACGCCTCCAGCAGCCGGAGCCACACCTCGCTGATCGTCGGGTACGACGGGACCGCGTGCCACAGGCGGGCGACCGGCACCTGGGCGGCCACCGCGACGGTGGCCGAGTGGAGGAGTTCGCCCACGCCGGGGCCGACGAAGGTGACGCCGCGCAGGGTCTCGCTCTCGAGGTCGACGACCATACGGGCGCGGCCCGTGTAGCCCTCGCCGTACAGTCCGGCGCCGGCGACCGAGGCCAGGTCGACGTCGACGGCGCGGACGCGGTGCCCCGCTTCCTCCGCCTCGGCCAGGGAGAGGCCCACTGCGGCCGCCTCCGGATCGGTGAACACGACCTGGGGGACGGCGTCGTGGTCGGCGGTGGCGGCGTGCGCGCCCCAGGCCCGGTCGGCCACCGGCTCCCCCGCGGCCCTGGCGGCGATGGCCGCGCCGGCGATACGGGCCTGGTACTTGCCCTGATGGGTGAGCAGGGCACGCTTGTTGACGTCGCCGACCGCGTAGAGCCAGTCCTGGCCGGTCACCTGGAGGCTGTCGTTCACGGTGAGCCAGGAGCCGGGTTCCAGACCGACGGTCTCCAGGCCGATGTCGTCGGTGCGCGGGGCCCGGCCGGTGGCGAAGAGGATCTCGTCGGCCTCGATCCGCTCGCCCGTGTCGGTGACGACCACGACGACACCGTTCTCCCTGGTCACCGAGGTGGCGGAGGTGCCGGTACGGATGTCCGCGCCGGCCTCGGTGAGCGCCTCGGCGACCAGTTCCCCGGCGAAGGGCTCCATGCGTGCCAGCAGGCCCTTGCCCCGTACCAGCAGCGTGATCCGGGAGCCGAGTCCCTGCCACGCCGTGGCCATCTCGGTGGCGACGACACCGCCGCCGACCACGATCAGCCTGCCGGGCACGGCCTGAGCGCTGGTGGCCTCCCTGCTGGTCCACGGCGCGACCTCGTCGAGTCCGGGCAGGCCGGGCAGCAGTGCGCGGCTGCCGGTGCAGACGGCGACGGCGTGCCGGGCGGTGAGGACGCGCCGCGTTCCGTCGGGGGCGGTGACGGTCACCTCGCGCGGGCCGGTGAGCCGGCCGACGCCGCGGTGGAGGTCGACGCCGACGGACTCGAGCCACTGGACCTGGCCGTCGTCCTTCCACTGGGAGGTGTACTCGTTGCGGCGGGCCAGGACCGCGTCCGCGTCGAGCGGCCCCTGCACCGACGCGCTCAAGCCGGGGAGGCGGCGGGCGTCGGCCCGGGCGAGGACGGGCCGCAGCAGGGCTTTGCTGGGCATGCACGCCCAGTAGGAGCACTCGCCGCCCACGAGTTCGCTCTCCACGATCGCGGTGGAGAGTCCCGCCGCTCGGGTGCGGTCGGCGACGTTCTCCCCGACGGGCCCGGCGCCGAGTACGACGACGTCGTAGCCGAGGGCTTCCGATTCCGGCGATTCCGCTTGCGTCTGCGTCATGACGCCAGTCTGGTGGGTGGTGTGCGTGGTGGCCACATGGGTAGGGGCGCGGAATACGTGACCGGCCGGCCGTGGTTGTACCCACGGCTCGCCCCGCTATCAGGAAGAGAGACAGAGACGATGAGCAGCACTGTGGAGCTCACCAAGGAGAACTTCGACCAGTTGGTCACGGAGAACGAGTTCGTTCTGATCGACTTCTGGGCGTCCTGGTGCGGGCCGTGCCGTCAGTTCGCGCCGGTGTACGACAAGGCGGCGGCGGAGAACCCGGACCTGGTGTTCGGCAAGGTGGACACGGAGGCGCAGCCGGAGCTGGCCGCGGCCTTCAACATCCAGTCGATCCCGACGCTGATGATCGTCCGCGATCAGGTGGCCGTGTTCGCGCAGCCGGGCGCGCTGCCCGAGGCCGCGCTGGCGGACGTCATCGGGCAGGCCCGGAAGCTGGACATGGACGAGGTCCGCAAGTCCATCGCCGAGCAGCAGGCGGCGCAGGGCGACGGCAAGGCGGACGCCCAGAGCCGGGGTGAGTGATCGCCCCGGCTCCGGCTGTCCTTACGCGTACCAAATGGTTGACCACGCAACATCCTAGTCACGCAGCATAGAAGCGCGGGGCGTGCCGTACCGGTGCCTCGGCGCCCTCCCTCCGGCGTGATCCGGCTCCCCCGTCATCCGACGATGGGATCGCGTGCCGCATGTCCGCCCGCCCCGCACCACCCGGCGGCGACCCGCGTCGGCCCGCGTCAGCCGGATTCGCGCCGGATCACCGACGCGCCCAGCACCTTGTGCGCCTCGGGAGCGGCGGCCGGGTCGCGCACCGCGCGGTCGACGAGTGCGGCGAGCTCGGTGCCGGACGGCAGGTCGAGGTGGACAGTGGTCAGCCGGGGCCGTAGCAGCCGGCCCAGCATGAGGTTGTCGGCGCCGACCACGGCCGTCTCCTCGGGGACGCGGACGCCGGCGTCCTGCAGCGCCCGCATCAGCAGCATCGCGTACTCGTCGTTGTACGTGAACACGGCGTCGAGGCCGAGGTCGCGCCATCGGGCGGCGAGCCGCGCGGCGGCGCCCTCGTCGTGGGCGAGGGCCAGTTCGGTGACGGTGGCGCCGGTGCCGCGCAGGGCCGCACGCACTCCCGCGAGGCGGGGCGCGGAGAACGCCTCCAGACCGGACTCGCGCGGAACGACGACACCGATACGGCGCCGTCCCTGGTCGAACAGGTGCGCGCCGGCGCTGTGGCCGACGACGTCGTGGTCCATGAGCAGGGCGTGCGCGCCCTCGACGGTTTCCGGGCCGAGGGTGACCACGGCACGCGCGCCGGAGCGTTTGAGCACGGCGACGCCCCGGGGGCCGAGTCCCGAGCCGGGCACCAGCACGGCCACGGGACGCAGCTCGGCCCAGGCGCGGGCGGCCTCGTCGTCGTGCACGCCGACGGTGCCGTACTGCACGACGGTGTAGTCGAGGCGACCGAGAGCCACCTGGAGATCGTTGATGAACTGGCTGTAGACCGGGCCGACCGGGAAGGCGGGGGCGGGCATCAGCACCATGCGGCTGTGCCCGGCGCGTAAGCTGCGCGCCGCCGCGTGCGGCACGTACCCGAGTTCTCTGGCGGCCTCGCGGACACGGCGGCGGGTGGGCTCGCTGATCCGGACGGCGTCGGCATTGTTCAGGACGTAGGAGACGGTCGCGCGCGAGACGCCGGCCAGGCGGGCCACGTCGGCGCTCGTGGGCACCGCCCCCGCGGACAGGGGGTTCGTGGGCGCACGGGGCGGGGGCACGGATTGCGGGGGAACGGCACCTTGGGGCGCGGGGCGCGTCGGTGCGGTGGCTGCGGGGGCGGACGGGTTCGGTATCTGCACCATGACTGAGGCATCTTTGCAGAAGCACGAACGGGCCTGTTGTCCGGGGGAGTTGAGAGCGCGGGGTCCCGCTTCCGCCCCAGTTCAGGACGGTCCTGAGGGTCGCGGGCCGGGAGGGGAACCGTGTCCTCGGCGGTCAGGGTGCGGGAACCGCGGGTCCCGTCACGCGGTCGATGAGGTCCACCCACGCGGATTCGAGTCGCGACAGCGGCATTGCGCACTGCCGGGTCAGGTGGTGCACCAGCGCGGGGTCGAGCGGCGCCATCAGGGTGTGGGCGAGGAGCTCGCAGTCCGCCTCCGGGACGACCTCGCGCAGCAGCAGCGTCACGTGGTGGTGCCGTACCCGGCGGGGCGGGTTGGTGAAGCGGCGGTCGGCGCAGGGTTCGGCGGCGAGCTGGAGATCCAGTTCGTCGACGGTGCGGCGCAGCATGACGACGCCGAAGGCCCGCAGCCGCTCCACGGGCGGCGCGCCCGGTCCCAGCGGCGGGGGGCCGGAGAGGAAGGCGGCCTGGAACTTCTTCTCGGAGTGGTCGAGCAGTGCCGTCAGCAGTCCGGTGCGGTCGCCGAAGCGCCGGAAGACCGTCCCCTTGCCCACCTGGGCCGCCGCGGCGACCGCCTCCATGGTCAGACCGTCCGCGCCGCGCTCCGCCACCAGCAGGGCGGCCGCCTCCAGCAGGCGTGCGCGGTTGCGCGCGGCGTCGGCCCGCAGGCAGGGCTCATCGATCTCGACACCGAGTTGCGGCAACTCCAGCGGCTCGAGGGGCTGCTGGGGCGTCGGGGCGGGCGGCGGGACGGCGGACATGAAGCCAGCGTAAAGCATCGGGAAGAAACTGGACCGCGGTCCGGTTGGGATGCTAGAAACGTAACCGGACCCCGGTCCGGATTGTTGCGGCAATGTTTCGCCGCGCCGTCCCCTTGACTTTCCACCCCCCTCAGGAGTTCTCATGTCTGTTCGCGTTCTCGCCCTCGTCGGGAGCCTTCGCGCCGGTTCGCACAACCGTCAGCTCGCGGAAGCCGCGGTCAAGCTCGCTCCCGAGGGCTCCGAGGTCGTGGTCTACGAGGGCCTCGCGGAGATCCCGTTCTACAACGAGGACATCGACGTCGAGGGCACCGTGCCGGCCGCCGCCGGCCGGCTGCGCGAGGCCGTGTCCGGCGCCGACGCCCTGCTGCTCTTCTCGCCCGAGTACAACGGCACGACTCCGGCCGTGCTGAAGAACGCCATCGACTGGCTGTCCCGCCCGTTCGGCGCCGCCGCCCTCGGCGACAAGCCCGTCGCCGTGATCGGCACCGCTTACGGCCAGTACGGCGGCGTCTGGGCGCAGGACGAGGCCCGCAAGGCCCTCGGTATCGCGGGCGGCAAGGTGATCGAGGACATCAAGCTCTCCATCCCCGGCTCCGTGACCCGCTTCGCCGAGCTCCACCCCGCCGACGACACCGAGGTCGCGGAGCAGCTGACCGAGGTCATCGCCCGCCTGAAGGGCCACGCCGCCGCGCCGGCCGCTGCCTGACGCCTTCGGCGCCAGGAGCGCCCGATCCGTGGCCCGGGGGGCCGGAGCCGTACCGACGACGGCTCCGGCCCCTTGGCCGTGGGGGCGGGCGGGTGTGGTCCCGGGAGGGAGAGCCGGCCCGGCGGCTCTCCCTCCCGGCCTCGGCTCAGACCCCCGCCCCGGCCCGTTCCTCGTGGTGGATCGGCGTCCGTACGCCGGTCAGCGGCGCGCCCGTGCCGCCCCGCAGGGTCGCGACGATCTCCGCCGCGATGGACAGGGCGGTCTCCTCCGGCGTGCGCGCCCCGAGGTCCAGCCCGATCGGCGACCTGAGCCGGGCCAGCTCCCGCTCGCCCACGCCCGCCTCGCGCAGCCGCCGCTGCCGGTCGGCGTGGGTACGGCGTGATCCCATCGCCCCGACGAACGCCACCGGCATCGCCAGCGCCTCCGTCAGCAGGGGGACGTCGAACTTGGCGTCGTGGGTGAGGACGCACAGCACCGTGCGCCCGTCGGTGGCCGCGGTCCGCAGGTAGCGGTGCGGCCAGTCGACCACGATCTCGTCCGCCCCCGGGAACCGGGCCCGGGTGGCGAACACCGGCCGGGCGTCGCAGACGGTCACGTGGTAGCCGAGGAACTTGCCGGCCCGTACCAGAGCCGCGGCGAAGTCGACCGCGCCGAAGACGATCATGCGGGGCGGCGGCTGCGACGTCTCCACGAACAGGGTCACCCCGCCGGGGCAGCGCGATCCGTCCGCCGAGACGCCCACGGTGCCGGTGCGGCCGCCGTCCAGCAGGGCCCGTGCCTCGGCCGCCGCCGTCCGGTCCAGCTCGGGACGGCCGGCGAGGTGGCCCTCGTACGACCCGTCGGGGCGGACCAGGAGCGCCCCGCCGAGCGTCTCGGCCGGGCCCCGGACGATCCGGGCGAGCGCCACCGGCTCACCGCGGACCACCGCGGACAGGGCCGCCCGCAGCACCTCGCGGGCAGGGGCGTGCGCGCCGACCGGGGTGACCCTGATGTCGATGATCCCGCCGCAGGTCAGACCGACCGCGAAGGCGTCCTCGTCGCTGTATCCGAACCGCTGGACCCGCGTTCCGCCGTCGGCGAGCGCCTCGAGGCACAGTTCGTGGACCGCGCCCTCGACGCAGCCGCCCGAGACCGAGCCGATCACCGTGCCCTCGCGGTCGACGGCGAGGGCGGCGCCGGGACCGCGCGGCGCGCTGCCGCTGACGGACACCACGGTGGCGACGGCGAACTCCCGGCCCTCGGTGAGCCATTGGTGCAGCTCACCGGCGATGTCAAACACGCGGTCCGCCCGCGGTGAGGACCCGGTCCGGCCGGATGGGAAGGTTCCGGTGCCGCACACCGGTCGCGTGCCAGACCGCGTTGGCTATGGCCGCCGCGGCCCCCACGATGCCGACCTCGCCGATGCCCTTGATGCCGACCGGGTCGTCGGGGTCCGGGTCGTCGACCCAGTCCGCCTCGACGACCGGTACGTCGGCGTTCGTGGCGATGTGGTAGCCCGCGAGGTCGCCGCCGTAGTGGCCGCCCGAGACCCGGTCGCGGATCCCTTCCTCGTGCAGGGCCATGGAGATGCCCCAGACCATCCCGCCGACGAGCTGGCCGCGCGCGGTGAGCGGGTTGACGATCCGGCCCGCGGCGAACACGCCGAGCATGCGGCGCACCCGCACCTCGCCGGTGGCGACGTCCACGGCGACCTCCGCGAACTGCGCCCCGAAGGAGTGCCGTTCCTTCTGCGCCAGGGCTCCGAGGGCCGCGGTGGTGTCGGAGCGTACAGTGACGCCCTCGGCCGGAATGCCGGCCTCCCCCGCCAGGCGTTCGCGCAGTTCGTCGGCCGCGACGGTGATCGCCCAGGCCCAGGAGCGGGTGCCGGTGGAACCGCCGGCGATCATCGCGGGGCCGAAGTCGCTGTCGCCGATCCGCATCCGGATCCGCGCGGGCGCCACCCGGAGCGCGTCGGCGGCGACCAGGGTGAGCGCGGTACGGGCCCCGGTGCCGATGTCGGCCGCCGCGATCCGCACGGTGAAGGTGCCGTCCGCCTCCGCCGTCACCGCGGCCGTGGAGGGACCGGCTCCCGCGGGGAAGGACGCGGCGGCCGTGCCCGTGCCGATCAGCAGGTCGCCCTCCCGGCGCAGGCCGGGGCGCGGGTCGCGGCCGGCCCAGCCGAAGCGCCGGGCACCCTCCCGGAAGCAGGCGGCGAGCTGGTGTCCGCTGAACGGCATCCCGGAGACCGGGCCCCGTTCGGGTTCGTTGCGCAGGCGCAGTTCGATCGGGTCGACGCCGCACCGCTCGGCGAGTTCGTCGAGCGCCGCCTCCAGGGCGAACGCGCCCGGGGCCTCGCCCGGCGCGCGCATCCAGGTCGGCGACGGCACGTCGAGCCGCACCGCCTCGTTCGCGGTGCGGTGGGCGGGGGCGTCGTACATCACCCGGGCCACTCCGGCGCTGGGCTCGACGAAGTCCCAGACCGTCGAGGTCTGGCTGAGCGAGCGGTGTTCCAGGGCGCGCAGCCGCCCGTCGGCGTCGGCCCCGAGCCTGATGCGCTGGGCGGTGGGGCTGCGGTAGCCGGTGAGCGAGAACATCTGGCGGCGGGTCAGGACCACGCGGACCGGGCGCCGCAGCGCGGTCGCCGCCATGACGGCGGACACCTGGTGGGCGCGCAGGCCCTTGCTGCCGAAGCCGCCGCCGACGTGTTCGGAGCGCACCCGCACGGCGGACGCGTCGAGGGAGAACATCCGGGAGAGTTCGTCGGCGACCCAGGTGGTGCCCTGGTTGGAGTCGACGACGTCGAGCCGCCCGCCGTCCCACCGGGCGGTCGCCGCGTGCGGCTCCATCATGGCGTGGTGCTCTTCGGGGGTGGTGTACTCGACGTCCACGACGTGGGCGGAGGCGGCGAGTTCGGCGTCCAGGTCGCCCTTCTCGGTCACTGCGGGCATGTGCCCGTCCAGGGCGAACGCGTCGGGGCGGTCGCCCCTGAACTCGATGTCGTGCGGCTCCTGTTCGTAGGTCACGACAAGGGCTTCGGCCGCCTCGCGGGCCTGCTCGGAGCTCTCGGCGACGACGAGCGCGACGGGCCATCCCGCGTGCGGGACGCGGTCGTTCTGGAAAACGGCGGCGGTCGGGTCCGGCGGGGTGCCCAGCATGCCGATGTAGTCGAGGTGGAGGCGCGGGGCGTTCCCGTGGTGCAGCACGGTGAGGACGCCCGGCATGGCCAGGACGGGACCGGCCTCGACGGTGTCGATCCGGCCGCGGGCGACGGTGGACAGCACCAGCCAGCCGTGGGCGAGGTCGGCGAAGGGGATCTCCCCCGCGTACCGGGCGGCTCCGGTCACCTTGTCGCGGCCCTCCACGCGCGTGTGCGCGGTGCCGACGGCGCCGGTCACGGTCGTGGTGACGGCCGTGGTGGCATGGGCGGGGCCGGCCTCCGTGCCGGTCGTGGTGACGGTCATCGGGCGGCCTCCTCGGCGAGTTCGGACAGGACGGCCACCATGAGGTTGCGCATGAGGGTCACCTTGTACGCGTTGCCGGGCAGCGGCCGGGCGGCGGCCAGTTCGGCGTCGGCGGCCGCGGCGAAGTAGTCGGCGGATGCCGGGGCCCCGTTGAGGACGCGTTCGGCGGCGTGCGCCCGCCAGGGCCGGGACGCGACGGCGCCGAGGGCGAGCCGCGCCTCGCGTACGACGCCGTTGCTGACGTCGAGGGCGGCGGCGACCGAGCCGATCGCGAAGGCGTACGAGGCGCGTTCGCGCACCTTGCGGTAGCGGGAGCGGGCGGCCGACGGCACGGGGGGCAGCGTGATGCCGGTGACGAGCGCGCCCCGGGGCAGCACGGTCTCCCGGTGGGGGGTGTCACCGACGGGCAGATAGAAGTCGGCGAAGGCCGACTCGCCCGGACCTTCGGCTGTCTGATAGGAGACGACGGCGTCGAACGCGGTCAGTGCCACCCCCATGTCGGAGGGGTGGACGGCGACGCAGTGCTCAGTGGCTCCCAGGACGGCGTGGTTGTGGTGCTCGCCCTCGACGGCGGGGCAACCGCTGCCGGGGAGCCGCTTGTTGCAGGGCTTGGTCACGTCGGCGAAGTAGCCGCAGCGGGTGCGCTGGAGCAGGTTCCCGCCCACGGTGGCCATGTTGCGCAGCTGCCCGGAGGCTCCGGCGAGCACCGCCTCGGTCAGCGCCGGGTAGCGGCGGCGGACCTCGGGGTGGGCGGCGAGGTCGCTGTTGGTGACGGTGGCGCCGATGCGCAGCCCTCCGTCATCGGTCGGCTCGATCCGGTCCAGCGGGAGCCGGCGTACGTCGACGAGTCGCGCGGGGCGTTCGACGCCGGTCCTCATCAGGTCGACGAGGTTGGTTCCGCCGCCGAGGTAGCGGGCGTCGGGGTCGGCGTCGAGCAGGGCGACCGCGCCCGGGACGTCGTCGGCGCGCCGGTAGTCGAACTCCCTCATGCGGCGGCCTCCTCGGTGGCCTCGGTGCGTTCGGCGGCGGCGCGGGCGACGGCCTCGACGATCGAGACGTAGGCGCCACAGCGGCACAGGTTGCCGCTCATCCGTTCGCGGATTTCCCGCGGGGTCAGCGGAGGCGGTCCCGCTTCGGGCCGCACGTCGTCGGTGACCGCGCTGGGCCAGCCCGCGGCGTGCTCCTCGATGACGGCGACCGCGGAACAGATCTGACCGGGCGTGCAGTAGCCGCACTGGAAGCCGTCCAGGTCGAGGAAGGCCTGCTGCACGGGGTGCAGTCGCTCCCCCTCGGCGAGGCCTTCCACGGTGGTGATCTCCCGGTCCTCCGCCGCCACGGCCAGTTGCAGGCAGGACACGGTGCGGCGGCCGTCCACCAGGACGGTGCAGGCACCGCACTGCCCCTGGTCGCAGCCCTTCTTGGTGCCGGTCAGATCGAGGCGCTCGCGCAGGGCGTCGAGCAGGCTGGTGCGGTGATCGACGGACAGCGTGTGCTTCTCGCCGTTGATGTTCAGGGTGACGCTGCTGGACGTCGGGGGAACCATGAGCAGCCTTCCTTCGCGGATCCGTGCAGGCCGGACGGGCCCTCGGGGGCGGACGAATGGGAAACGGTCAGAGGGGCGACGGGTGGAAGCTCGTCAACGGGCCGGGGGCACCGGCGTCGGCCACTCGCGGGCACGGGCACGCCCGCCCCTCCCGCGCCGTCCGGGGCCACCGCTACGATGCACCGAAGCGGACGGTTGTCCGTTACCGGGGTAATTTAGTGGACAGCTGTCCGCTTAACAAGAACGGGTTTCGGCCATGCCCGGGAGGAGGACGGACGAGTGGGTCGGGACGTGGAGCGGGACACGGGCCGGGAGGCGGGCGGCGAGGACACGCCGCGGGGCAAGGACACGCCCCCGCGCACCCAGGCGCCCCTGCGGTCGGACGCGCAGCGCAACCGCGAGCGCATTCTGGAGGTCGCGCTGGCCGAGTTGACCCGGTCGGCCGACACTCCGCTGAGCGTGATCGCCAAGAAGGCGGGCGTCGGCCAGGGCACGCTCTACCGGAACTTCCCCTGCCGGGAGGACCTCGTCCTGGAGATCTACCGGCACGAGATGCGCCAGGTGGCCGACAGCGCGGCGCGGCTGCTGGAGACCCGGGAGCCCGACCGCGCCCTGCGTGAATGGATGGACCGGCTCGCTCTGTTCGCGATGACCAAGGCCGGACTGGCCGACGCCATCAGGCAGGCGACCGGCGCACCGGGCAGCCCGGCGAAGCCGGGGCCCAACCCCGTGATCGAGGCGGCCGAACTCCTGCTGCGTGCCTGCGAGGAGGCCGGAACCATCCGTCCCGGGGTGACCTCGGACGACATGATTCTCGCGATCGGCGGCCTGTGGCAGCTCGACCCCACCGGGGACTGGCGGACCAGGGCCACCCGACTGCTGGACATCGTCATGGACGGGCTGCGCGCGGGAGCGCCCGGACGGTAGCCGGGACCCGGCGGCGGGGCGCCCGAGCGGCGGCGGGGAACCTGGTGGCGCGGCGGGCGCGAGGCCCCCGCGAGGGGTGCCGCTCTCAGGCGACGGCCGTCGGCGCCAGCTCCCGCAGTTCCCGCAGCGCGGCCTCGACCGCCGGTCGGGCGTGGCCGCCCCCTCGGGTGCAGGTCAGCAGTTTGCGGTGCGGGTTGCCGGTGCAGCGTACGCGGGTGATCGGCAGGTGCGGGGTCAGCTGGGCCAGCCGCGGGATCAGGGCGACGCCGAGCCCGTGCGCGACGAGATGGGCGGTGACGTTCCAGTCGAGGGCGTGGTGGACGACGTCCGGGGTGAATCCGGCGGCGCCGCAGGCCGACATCACATGGGGCCGGCAGGGGCTCTCCGGCACCGGCGCGATCCACGATTCGCGCGCCGCCTCCTCCAGGCCGGCCCGCTCGCGGCCGGCCAGCGGATGCCCTTCGGGGACCACGAGGTCGAACGGGTCGTCCAGCAGCGGCTGTTGGTCGAAGCGTGCGTCGCTCAGCGGCGGGTTGAGCGGCGTCGCCTCGACGATCGCCAGATCGGTGGCCCCCTCGAAGAGCAGGTCGAAGCTCTTCGACACCTCCGTCTCCAGGATCCGCACCGTCAGCCTGGGATGACGGGCGCCCAGCCGGGCGGCCATGGGGGCCAGCAGGACCGAGATCGCCACCGGGAAGCCGGTGACCCGCAGCAGCCCGGTGGGGGCGCCGTGGTCGGCCCGCAGATCCAGTTCGGCCTGTTCCCAGCGGGTCTCGATGGCGTCGGCGTGCGCGAGCAGGCTCTCGGCGGCCGGGGAGAGCCGTACGCCGCGCCCCTGCGGTTCCAGCAGGTCGACGCCCAGGTCTCGGGCGAGCTGGCGGATCTGCTGGGAGGCGGCGGACGGGGTGAAGTGCAGGGCGCGGGCCGCCGCGGTGACCGTGCCGTAGTGGGCGACCGCCCTGAGGACGTGCAGCCGACGCAGGTCAATCATGTAGTCCACGCTTCACGGTGGGGTCCATAAAGCCAACCTGGACGTGTACGGAAGGTGCGACGCACCCTGGTCGTGTGACGACGGCCGCCCGTGCCATGGCGTACCGGGAGCCGAACTTCGAGGAGCCGAGGAGCCACCATGACCAGCGCGCACGCAATCACCGGCACGGCCGGCGCCGTCTGCCCGTACTGCGGATGGCCGGACGACGCCGAGCCGTTCCAGCTGGTGTCGCGGCACAGCACCGCCGCGGGCAGCACGGTGTGGACCCGTTGCGGGTGCGGCTCGCTCCAGGTCCGTGCCGTCGACGGCCGCGGCGCGCGCGTCGTCACCCGTAGCAGGCCGCCCGCCGGGGTTCCGCCCACCCGTGCGTGCGGGACACGCGGCTGAGCGGGCCGAACGGGCCGGGGGCGGCCGTTGACAGGCCGCTCGCACCGGCTGTACTGATCGAGCGGACGGGGCGGCAGGCGACCGGGGCGGTCCGGGAGAACGAGCGGAAGGCGAGCGGAGGACGTGGACGTGCAGAGACATCCCCTGTCCGGGGTCACGGTGGTCAGCCTGGAGCAGGCCGTGGCCGCGCCGTACGCCACCCGGCAGCTCGCCGACCTCGGAGCCCGTGTGATCAAGGTGGAGCGGCCGGGCGAGGGCGACTTCGCCCGCCGCTACGACACGACCGTCCACGGCCACTCCAGCTACTTCGTGTGGCTCAACCGGTCCAAGGAGTCCCTCACTCTGAACCTCAAGGATCCGCGGGGACGCGAGATCCTGCACCGACTCCTCGCCGGAGCCGATGTGTTCGTGCAGAACCTGGCACCGGGTGCGGCCGGCCGGCTCGGCCTGGGCACCGACGACCTCGCCCGGCGTCACCCCCGACTGATTCCGTGCACCGTCTCCGGCTACGGCACGAGCGGCCCCTGGGCCGACCGCAAGGCCTACGACCTGCTGGTGCAGTGCCAGACGGGCCTGGTCTCCCTGACCGGAACGCCGGAGGGGACCGCCCGCACCGGCGTCTCGGTGGCCGACATCGCCGCCGGGATGTACGCGTACAGCGGGGTCCTCACCGCTCTCTACACCCGGGCGACCGCCGGCACCGTCCACCCCGTGGAGGTGTCGCTGTTCGAGGCCCTGGCCGAGTGGATGGGCCAGCCCGCCTACTACACCCGTTACGGCGGCAGCCAGCCCCCGCGCCTGGGCACGCGGCACGCCACCATCGCCCCGTACGGCACGTACCGGACCGCGGACGGCCGCGAGGTGCTGTTCTCCATCCAGAACGAGCGCGAGTGGACGGCCCTGTGCACCGAGTTCCTGGGCCGCCCCGAGCTGACCGACGATCCGCGCTTCGCGACCGGTTCCGCGCGCGTGACGCACCGCGAGGAACTCGATGCCGTGATCGCCGAGCGCTTCGCCCGCTCCGACGCCGACGAGCTCCTCGAGGACCTGGAGGCGGCCGGCATCGCCTGCGCGGGGGTCAACGACGTCGCCGCCTTCCTCGGCCATCCGGTCCTCGCCGCCCGCGACCGCTGGCGCGAGGTGGCGGTCCCCGGCGCGACGGTGGAGGCCCTGCTCCCCCCGGCCGACCTCGCGGGCCTCCCGCCCCGCATGGACCCGGTGCCCGCCGTCGGCGAGCACACCGAGTCCATTCTCGGCGCCCTCGGCCACTCCCCCGCCGACATCGCGGCCCTGCGTGCGGACGCCGTCGTCTGAACGGACCTCGGAGCGACTGCCGGGGGCCGGTCCGGCCCCCGGCAGTCGCTCAAACGGATCAGACCGCGCCGGGGACTTCCTCGGTGACGCCGTTGAGCGGGGAGTCCGGGTCGGTTCCATAGGGGCGGGTGATGACTTCCAGACCGTGTCCGGCCGGATCGGTGAAGTACACGCCGTGGCCGCCGTCGTGGCGGTTGACGCGGCGCGGGTGGCGGCCGTGCGGATCGGCCTGAATGGGGATCCCGGCCTCCACGAGCCGGTCGAGGATGGGGGCGAACTCGTCCTCGGAGACGAGGAACGCGTAGTGCTGTACCGGGATGTCGGCGTCGATGGTCGCGAAGTCCAGGGTGACGCCGTTGGCCGTCGTCACGGGAAGGAAGAGTCCGGCCGGTTCGCCGGCCTCGAGCCCCAGGATCCGGGCGAGGAAACGGGCGGACTTCTCCCGGTCACGGGTGAGAACGATGGTGTGGTTGAACTCGACTGACACGGTTCAATGCCTCCACGGGCATCCGCGGCGCCTCCATGCCTCACCCAGCCGATGACCGGCACGCGATGCCGCACGGCGATGGTAGACAACCGCGTCGGTGGCCGTCGGGTCCAGGCGCAGCTTGGCGAAGGCCAGGTAGTCGATGTGGTAGTTCACCGCGAAGCGGGTCAGATCACGGCAGGACTCGAGCGGGCGCAGCCGCTCCACGATCTCCCCGACGCCGGGCAGTGCCGAGTCCGACGGGTCCCGCAGCAAGGGTTCGCACAGGGCGACGAGGACGAGGAAGTACTTCGATGTCGGGTCCAACGCGAAGGGATGGATGGTCTGTTCGCCGATGCCGTGCGCGGACCGCTCACCGAGGTAGGCGTGCTGAGGGGCGAACACCTTGAAGGCTGCCGTACCGGTGAGGGCGGGGAGCACCACACGGGAGAACTCGAAGGGCACGGGCGCTCCGAGCCGGCCCGGAGCCACGGTGATGTACTCCCCGGCGCCCTCCAGGTTCTCCACCACATAGGACACGCTGCGGCTGAAGTTGGACAGCCGCCAGTAGTCGCCCGCCGCCTCCAACTGCCCGGCGCGACGGGAGATTCCGGGATCGGCCAGCGTGATGGACGCTCCCCCGGCGACGGCCGGCCCGCGCCCGAAGTCGACGACGTCGCCCGGCCCCAGGTGCAGCAGCGCGGGCTTGCCCGCCCCTCCCCCTGTGCGCGTCCCGGTCTCCGCACGCGTACCGCTCTCCGGCGGCCGCACGGGATCCGGCAACTGGACGATGATCGTTTCCACGGTCGTTCCCCCGATCCGTCGCCAGAATTGTAGGGGTGGGTTCCGCTTACGAGCAGTCGGCGCGAGCGGTCAGAACCAGGTGTCCGGCCGTGTGTCCCGGCCGTCCTGCGGGGAGCACGGGTCCGACCCCTTCGCCGTGGCCGCCGAGCGGCAGGTCGGCGAGGAGGCCTCCGTTCGCCGAGCGGCCGTTCACTGTCGCCGGGGATGCCCACGCCCCGCCCCCGTGGGCTCCTCCGACCCGGTGCCGGGTTCCGCGTTCCTCGGGGACTCCGCCGTCGTCGTGGTCTCCCCGGCCGCCTCGGCCTCCCCGGTGGTTGCGGTCGCCTCCGCGGCCTCGTCGACACGGTCGGCCACCCGGCCCAGGAAGCCACGCACCTCGGCGGAGGGCAGGGTGAGCGCGGACCCGCGCGGGCGTTCGAAGCTGTGCACCGCTGCCTCGACGAGGGCCCGGAAGTCGGTTTCGGCGACGGCGACCGCCCGCGCCGCCCGCCGCTTGGGGAACCACCGGCCCGTGCGGCAGAACATCAGGGAGCGGCAGCCGTTGAGTACCCGGTTGTCCGCCAGATGGTCTTCGCCGTCGGCATGCTCGCGGACGGAGGCACGCAACGCGACGAGCAGTGCGGCGCGTTGCGGTTCGGCGATCACCGCCCGCGTCGGCCTGCCGAACAGTGAACGCCCCGCGTGGAAGGCGATGGAGCGGTCGATGACGTACCAGAAGGGCGCGGACTCCCCCGGGTCGAGACTCACCTTCTCCGGCAGCGCCGCACCGGTGTTGAGGTCCAGCAGATAGCCGGCCTCCCCCGACGGGCGAGCGGTGAAGTCGGCCCCGTAGACGACCAGTTCCAGACCGGCCGCCGGACACGGCAGCGCGGGATGGGCGAGCGCGTCGGCCAGCTCGTGCAGCGCCCGGCCGGGCAGTGCCGGGTCCACCACGACCGTGACGTCGACGTCGCTGCGCCCGTGCCGGTAGTCCCCCAGCGCGACGGATCCGACCGCGAGGACGCTCACCAGGTGAGGGCCGCAGACGGTGCGGGTGCGACGGAGCAGCTCGCGCAGATAGGGGCGCAGCTCTGCGGGCAGGGGCTGCGGGGCGGAGGGAGAGGAAGCAGCGGGAGGACCTGGGGTACGCGCCATACGGCCAGTGTCGCGCGGGGCGGCGCGTCCTGGCCCCGCGTCGACGAGACGACCGGCACCGTCACTCCGCCCACAGGTCGCCGCTGTCGCACACGTGTGCGTTCATGTTGCGTTCCATCATCCGCAGGGCGGCATCCGCCAGGTCGGCGTGCATATGGGCGACGGCGTCACGCGGGACCACCACGTCGAGGTGGCGGATGTGGGCGTCCAGCGCGGAGTACAGCACACACTGCTCCGTCACCTGGCCGCACAGGACGAGCCGGTCGAGGCCCTGCTCGTGGAGGAGGTAGTGCAGCGGTGTCTCGAAGAAGATCGAGTGGCGGGCCTTGACCACGAAGAGTGAGGAGTCGGTCGGCCGCAGTGGTTCGACGAGGTGCGCATGGGGCCCTGCGAGCGCCTTGTCGAGCAGCTCGCCGTGGTGCGACCGCCACTCTCCGAAGTTGTCGTTGACGTAGATCACCGGGACGTCCCGCTGCCGCGCCCGGTCCAGCAGGCCCGAGACGACCGGTACGACCGACTCCGCGGACGGCATCAGCAGCTCGGCGTCCGGGTGGTCGTAGGTGTTGATCATGTCGATGACGATCAGTGCGGTATCGCCCATGCCACCGGTTCTCCCTTGGCCACCCCCACTCGAACGGGATCCGACGGCAGGGCCCGGCCGTCCCTGCCGGACCCCACCGGCCCCCGGGGTACCCACCCGTGCCGTTTTCACGCACCGACACCCGTTCTCCGGGCGCCGGTGGCTCATCAGGGCCGTCCGGCCCTAGCCCCGCCGGGATCGGCCCCCGACCATGGACTGATGTTCCAGAGCGATGGTTTCCGTGCACTCGAGCGCCAGGAGTGCCTGCGCCTGCTGGCCAAGGCGCCGGTCGGTCGCGTCGTGTACACCCGGCAGGCGCTGCCCGCCGTCCTGCCCGTCAATTTCTCCCTGGACACCGACTCCTCCGTGCTGCTGTGCACCTCGCGGGACTCCGACCTGGTGCGTGCGATCGACGGGGTCGTGGTGGCCTTCGAGGCCGACGAATTCCATGCCGAGCACCGGGCCGGATGGAGCGTGGTGGTCACGGGCCGGGCCGCGGTGGTGACCGATCCCGCCGAGCACGAGCGGCTGCTGCGGACCGGCCCCGATTCCTGGATGCCGATGCGGGACGGGGTGTTCGTACGGATCGAGGCCGGGATGGTCTCGGGCAGGGAACTCGCGGGTGCGCGCGTGCACGGCACAGCGTGACCCTTCCACCGCACGGCCCTTCCACCGCGTGCGCCCGGTGCGCCACGACCGCCGTCCGCCGTCCGCCGTCCGCCGTCCGCCGGGAACCGTACGACGCCCTTGCCCGGCAAGGCAGTTGATCACGGTCCCGGTGGCATCCCGTACGGTACGGCCTGTGACCGAGTACAGCACTGATGAAGCCCCCGGCCGCCTCGGCCCCACCGCCACCACGGAGGCCGTACCCGGCGAGGTGGGCCGGGTACGCACGGAATACTCGCCCGAACACGACGGTGACCCCGACCCGGGGGAAATAGTCTGGACCTGGGTGCCCTACGAGGAGAACGACGGCCGGGGCAAGGACCGTCCGGTACTCGTGGTCGCGCGGGAGCCGGCCGGGACCTTCCTCGCGGTGCAGCTGTCGAGCAAGCAGCGCAACGGGGACCGGGACTGGGTGCCGATCGGGAGCGGGCCGTGGGACCGCTCGGGCCGCGATTCGTGGGTCGCCGTCGACCGGGTGCTGCGGCTGCACGAGGACGGCATGCGCCGCGAGGCGTGCGCCCTGGACCGGATGCGGTTCAATCTGGTGCGTCACCGGCTGCGCGAGCGGTACGGCTGGAACTGACCCTCACCCGATCGGCTGCCTGGTCCCTCAAGAGGCCGGCGCCAGGTCTGCGAAGGTCCGCTCGAACGCCGTGCGGACCTCGCTTCCGCGTGTCCGGTCCAGAATCCCGAACACCACGTGCTCGAACGCTCCGGCGAACCGTCCGCCCGGCTCCAGCAGCGCCCGGAACGCGGCCGCCACCTGTGTGGGGTCGTTCCGGAAGATCCCGCAGCCCCAGGCGCCCAGCACCAGCCGCCGGTAGCCGTGGGCGACGGCGGTCTCCAGCACCCGCTCCGCCCTGACCGCCAGGGCGCGGGGCAGCTCGGTCGCGCGCTCCGGTGCGGTCCGCGGGATCACGCCGGCGTTCGGCGCGGCCGAGGTGAGGAAGCCGACGGGGAACGGCGCGTCGAGGACGCCTGCCGCGATCATCGCGGAAGACGGGCACGGCGGGCGAGTGGATCGCACGATCGGTGTAGAACGGGTCGCGGTGCGTCCGGTCTCCCGCGCGATGCCGCGCAGACGCGCGCTCACGCCGCGACCCCCGTACGCGCCGTGACCGCGCGCCCCGCGATCGCCCCCGTGGTCTTCGCCGACAGGTCGCCCGATCTTTCCCCCGTCGTGCTCATGGAAGCATCGTGAGCGATGCTGAGGAAACGACGCAACGGAGTTTTCCCCCCGCGGAAGGCCCGGGAAGTGAGGGAAAAGCCCTCGGAAACGGGCGGGGAGGAGAGATCACCGGCCCGGAGCGCCCGCCAGGCGCCCTTGTGCCGGACGTCGTGAGGGTTTTGGCTGGACGAGTTGATGCCTGCCCGGCAAAAGACCCCGGGTCGGCGACATGGTGGTATCTCAGGAGGATTCCTACATGTCCGATTCGGCAAGTGGCTGTATCGAGCCACGCCCCGCCGTCACCGAAGCCGAGGCGGAGGCCCTCGTACGGGGCATCTGCTTCAAGACCGGACCACCGCGCCGCCTCGGTGTGGAGGTGGAATGGCTGGTCCACGAGCTGCGGGCCCCGCAGCTCCCCGTGACATCCGAACGACTCGAAGCGGCTTACGTCGCTCTGCGGACCGTGCCCCTGAACTCGGCGCTCACCGTCGAACCCGGAGGCCAGCTGGAGCTCAGCTCGCAGCCCGCCGCCTCCCTCATGGAGTGCGTCGGCACCGTCCGCGCCGACCTCGACGCCGTCCGCGCGGTACTCCGCGAAGACGGTCTCGGCCTCGTCGGCCTCGGCCACGACCCCTGGCACACGCCGCGCCGGTTCCTGCGCGAACCGCGCTACGACGCCATGGAGGCCTGTCTCGACCGCACCGGCCCCGCCGGCCGCGCCATGATGTGCACCTCGGCCTCCGTGCAGGTGTGCCTGGACGCCGGGTACGAGGAGCCCGGCACCCTCGGTCATGTGCGGCGCTGGTGGCTGGCGCACCAGCTGGGCGCGGTGCTGGTGGCCGCGTTCGCCAACTCCCCGCTGGCCGGGCACCGGCCCACCGGCTGGCTGTCCACCCGGCAGCTGCGCTGGGCCCAGATCGGCACCGGCCGCGCGGGCGGCCCCGTGCTGGACACCGATCCGCGCGGCGCCTGGACCCGGCACGTCCTGGACGCGCCGGTGATGTGCATACGGCAGGACAGCGGGCCGTGGGACGTGCCGGACGGGCTGACCTTCCGCGAGTGGGCCAGGTCCGGTGTGCCGAGGGCACCCACCCGGGAGGACCTCGACTACCACGTCACGACGCTGTTCCCACCGGTCAGGCCGCGCGGCCATCTGGAGCTGCGGATGATCGACGCGCAGCCCGGTGACCACGGCTGGATCGTGCCGCTGGCCGTGGCGACGGCACTGTTCGACGATCCGGAGGCCTCCGAGACGGCCTACCGCGCCGTGAAGCCGCTGGCCGAACGGACCCATGGCATGCCCGCGCCGCACAACCCGCTGTGGCGGGACGCGGCCCGTGGCGGCCTGGCCGACCCGGAGCTGCGCGAGGTGGCGGCCCTCTGCTTCTCGGCGGCGCTGCGGGCCCTGCCCGGACTCGGTGCCACGACCGAGGTCGTGGACGCGGTGGCGGCGTACCAGGACCGCTATGTCGCCCGCGGCCGCTGCCCGGCCGACGACCTGCTCGACGCCCGGCGCGCCGGAGCCGACGGCGCACCGGGCACCCGCCCCGCCGGCGCGTCCGGCACGCACCCCCACAGCGCTCCCGGCGCTCCCGGCACGCACGCGCGCGGAGCGCATCCGCACGGGAAGGACACCTCCTCATGACCGACCCCGCCCTCGACGCCGAAGCCCTGCGCGAGCGCGCGGTCGCCTCGCTGATCACCGCGCGCGACCGGACCACCCTGCTGACCAGCTGCGTCGACGGGCCCGATCTCACCGCGCAGCACTCGCCGCTGATGTCGCCGCTGGTGTGGGACCTCGCCCACATAGGCAACCAGGAGGAACAGTGGCTGCTGCGGGCCGTCGGCGGGCAGGAGGCGATACGGCCCGAGATCGACAGCGTCTACGACGCCTTCGAGCACCCGCGTGCCGAGCGGCCGAAGCTGCCGCTGCTGCCTCCCGAGGAGGCTCGCCGCTACGCCTCGGACGTGCGCGGCCGGGCACTGGAGGTGCTCGAGGGCACCGCGTTCCACGGCGAGCGGCTGACCGAGGCGGGGTTCGCCTTCGGGATGGTCGCGCAGCACGAACAGCAGCACGACGAGACGATGCTGATCACCCATCAGCTGCGCAGCGGCCCGCAGGCCCTGACGGCCCCGGACCCGCAGCCGGTGCCCTTGTTCACCGGCCCGTCCGAAGTGCTCGTCCCGGGCGGCCCGTTCACCATGGGTACCTCGGACGAGCCGTGGGCGCTGGACAACGAACGTCCGGCGCACCGGCGCGAGGTGGCGCCGTTCCACATCGACACGACACCGGTGACGAACGCGGCGTACCAGGCGTTCATCGAGGACGGCGGCTACGACGAGCCGCGCTGGTGGACCGCGGAGGGCTGGGCCCACATCCGCCGCAACTCCGTCACCGCCCCGCTCTTCTGGCGCCGGGACGGCGGGCGGTGGCTGCGGCGCCGCTTCGGCGCGACCGAGGCCGTGCCGCCCGACGAGCCGGTGCTGCACGTGTGCTGGTACGAGGCGGACGCGTACGCCCGCTGGGCCGGGCGCCGGCTGCCCACCGAGGCCGAGTGGGAGAAGGCCGCCCGGCACGACCCGGCCGGCGACCGCTCGGCGCGCTATCCCTGGGGCGACGCCGATCCCGGCCCGGAGCACGCCAACCTCGGCCAGCGCCACCTGCGGCCCGCGCCCGCGGGAAGCTATCCGGACGGCGAGTCGCCGCTCGGGGTGCGCCAGTTGATCGGCGACGTGTGGGAGTGGACGTCCAGCGACTTCCTGCCCTACCCGGGGTTCAGGGCGTTCCCGTACAAGGAGTACTCGGAGGTGTTCTTCGGGACCGGGTACAAGGTGCTGCGCGGCGGTTCGTTCGCGGTGGACGCGGTGGCCTGCCGGGGCACGTTCCGCAACTGGGACCATCCGGTCCGGCGGCAGATCTTCTCCGGGTTCCGCACGGCCCGCTCGGAGAGCCTCTGATGTGCCGTCACATCGCCTACGTGGGGCCCGAGGAGTCGCTCGGCCGGCTCCTCGTGGACCCGCCGCACGGGCTGTACCGCCAGTCGTGGGCGCCCCGGCACCAGCGCTACGGGACCGTCAACGCCGACGGTTTCGGGGTGGGCTGGTACGCGCCTGGGGACCCGGTGCCGGCCCGGTACCGCAGGGCGGGGCCGATCTGGGGAGATCCGTCGTTCGCCGATCTGGCCCGGGTCGTCCGCACCCCGGCGCTGCTCGCGGCCGTCCGGGACGCGACCCTGGCGGGGGCGGACGGCGAGGCCGCGGCGGCGCCGTTCGCCGCGGGAGCCTGGCTGTTCAGCCACAACGGGGCCGTGCGGGGCTGGCCGGGCACGCTCGCGCCGCTCGTGACGAGCCTGCCGCCCGAGGACGTGCTGTCGCTCGAGGCCCGCAGCGACTCGGCGTTCGTGTGGGCCCTGGTGCTCGCCAGACTGCGGGCCGGGGACGAGGAGGGGCAGGCGCTGGCCGACACCGTGCTGGAGGTCGCCGCGGCGGCCCCCGCGTCCCGGCTCAACCTGGTGCTCACCCAGGGCGACACGATCACCGCGACCGCGTGGGGCGACACGCTGTGGTACCTCGTCCGGCCGGGCGGCGGCACCGTCGTGGCCTCCGAGCCGTACGACGACGATCCGCACTGGCGCGAGGTCCCCGACCGCACCCTGCTGGCCGCGAGCCGCACGGACGTGCTGCTCACCCCGCTCAAGGAGCCGGGCGACGCCCTGGCGGGCACCGCCGCACCGGCACCGCACACACCGGAACCACCGAAGGAGCCCCGCACGTGAGTCCGTTCCGTCTCACCCGCACCCTGCCCGAGGACGCCACCGACTCCGCCCTGCGCGCCGATGTCCTCCAGGGCCTGACCGGCAACCCCAGGACGCTGCCGCCGAAGTGGTTCTACGACGCGCGGGGCAGTGAGCTGTTCGAGGAGATCACCGGGCTGCCCGAGTACTACCCGACGCGTGCCGAGCGCGAGATCCTGCTCGCCCGCTCCAGGGAGATCGCCGAGGCGTCCGGTGCCCGTACCCTCATCGAACTGGGCTCCGGCTCCTCGGAGAAGACCCGTCATCTGCTCGACGCCCTGACCGGGCTGCACACGTATGTCCCCGTCGACGTCAGCGAGAGCGCCCTGACCCTGGCGGGCCGGGCACTCGCCGCCGAGCGGCCGGGGCTGAACGTGCACGCCCTGGTCGACGACTTCACCGACCACATGACGCTGCCCGGCACCCCGGGACCGCGTCTGGTGGCGTTCCTCGGCGGCACGATCGGCAATCTGCTGCCCGCCGAGCGGACCGCCTTCCTGGCCTCCGTACGGGCGATGCTCGCCCCCGGGGACGCGCTGCTCCTCGGCACGGACCTGGTCAAGGACGAGAAGGTGCTGGTCCGGGCGTACGACGACGCGGCCGGGGTGACGGCCGCGTTCAACAAGAACGTCCTGACCGTCATCAACCGGGAGCTGGGCGCCGACTTCGATCCGGCCGCCTTCGACCATGTGGCCGTGTGGGACGCCGAACACGAGTGGATCGAGATGCGCCTGCGCTCGCGCGACCGGCAGACGGTGAAGATCCCGGCGCTCAATCTCGCCGTCGACTTCGGCGCGGGCGAGGACCTGCGCACCGAGGTCTCGGCGAAGTTCCGCAAGGAGCGCGTACGGGAGGAACTGGACGCCGCCGGGCTGGAGTCGGCCCGGTGGTGGACGGACGAGAAGGGACGGTTCGCGCTGTCGCTGAGCGTGGCGCGCTGACGGGACGGGCCGCGGCGAGGGCCCGGGGTCACCGGGTCCCTCGCCTCACCGGGGCCTTCCCGGACACGGTTCGCCGTCCCACGAGCAGGGCCGGGACCCGGCGCCACAACGGTGCCGGACCGCACGGCGGGCGGCGGCACCGGCCGGTTCAGCCGGCGCTGCCGCCCCGCGCCGCAGTCCTTCGGCGAGCGACGCCTTGTCGAAGTCGCCTGCCGCGAGCCGGGCCGTGAGGGCGGGTGCCGCGGTGCGCCGGTCCGCGAGGTCCCGTGCCACCCGACGGAGGCAGCGGTCCCCGTCGGCGCACGGGCCGCACGGACCCCGGAACGCTACGGACCCTGAACGGCCGGCCCGGACGGTGCGCGGGCCGTGGGCGCCGGACCCGGGCGCGGGGCCCGACATCTCGCGCTCGGCCACCACTTGGGGCACGGTGGAGTGACGTGCGACACAGGAGGCGGCCCTCGTACCGGTGGGAGCCGCCGGCGAGAGGAGCACCCTCATGTCCAACCACACCTACCGGGTCACGGAGATCGTCGGCACGTCACCCGACAGCGTGGAACAGGCCGTCCGCAACGGCGTCGAGCGCGCCTCGCAGACCCTGCGCAATCTGGACTGGTTCGAGGTGACCCAGGTGCGCGGCCAGCTCGAGGAGGGCCGCATCGCGCACTGGCAGGTGGGCCTGAAGGTCGGGTTCCGCCTGGACGAGCCGACCTGAGCCGTGTGGAAATCCACAACCCGTCCACAACGCCGCCAGGAGTTCACCCGCCCGCCCACGGAGGCGGCCGCGAGCGGCCGGGCGCGTTCACGGCACGGGAGCCGTGCACACCCGGAGGGGAGCGGGAGGGGCGGACGTCAGGTCCGCCCCTCCCGCTGCTGTGCCGCCTTCAGCTCCCCCGACGGGACCGCCCAGCGCGCGTGCACCACGGTGAACCCCGCCCGCCGGGCGTCCGCGCAGACCAGTTCGTCGTCGTCCACGAGTACCCGGATCTCCCGGGTGCGGGCGAGACGGCGCAGGATCGCGAGCTTGGTGTACCGGGCGGGCCTCCGGTCGGCGTCGCCCCGCATGTGCAACGGCCCTTCGGGCAGCCCCTGGGCGGCCAGCCAGTCCAGCGTGTCGCGCCGGCAGCGCTCGGGGCGTCCGGTGAGGTAGACGATCCCGCACTCCCGCGCACTCTCGTGCACCAGCGCGATGCCCTCCGCGAGGGGCCCGTCCGCGGGCGCGGCGGCGAAGAAGGCGTCCCAGTCGCGCGGCCTGCGCTCCAGGTACCGCTGCCGGTGCGCGGTGTCGGCGAGGGTGTTGTCCAGGTCGAACACGGCGAGCGGGCGCTTGTCACGGTTGGTCACGCCGCCCAGCCTAGGCCCGAGGTCGGTTCCATCGGTCACCGAGGAGAGCCTCCGCCGTCCCGTGCGGAAGACGTCCCGCGGCAACCCCCGGCACCGCCGCGCGGGGCGGACGGCCACCGCGCCCCCGCGGGTCCCGGTCACCGTCGACGGTGTGCGCCACCCGACTCCCGCAGCATCCGGTCGGATGCGTACGAGCCCGGGCTGCCACGCCCGGAGAGCCGGAGAACCGCGTGCGGACGGTGTACGAACGGCTGCCGGTCACCGGGTTCACGGGGACGCGGTCGGACACCGCGTCCCCGCACACCCCTCCCGTCCACTGCCCCGCGGCGCGCACTCCGCGCCTGGCCCAGGGCAGGGCCGAGGCCGCGGCCGGTTCCCTGAGGCCGGCCCTTGCCGGCCGGGAGGACGAGGGTCTCGAGCGGTGCCGGCTGCTCGGCGCCCACGTGGAGGTGGCCCTCGCCCTGGGACGGCTCGACGAGGCGCGCACGGCGGCCGGGGAGCTCACCGCCCTGGCCGGACAGTGGCAGCGCCGGTGCGGCTCGGAGTCCACCGACTGCACCCGGGGAACCTGTTCCGCCTCAACCACAACATCGCGCCGGGAGGAATCGCCGGGCCCGGCAGGTGTTGAACCTCGTATGAGCACTGTGATCGCCTCGGCCCGCTTCTCCGTCCTCGACCGCTCGCGGATTGAGACACTTGGACAACACATCCCCGTGACCAGCCATGATGACTGTCTGTGCATCTGGACATGAGGAAGGCCCCTGGTCATCAGAGACCAGGGGCCCATGTTGAGAGGGGAGAGCCGGCTACTCCAGAGCCTCCAGCCGCTCCCCTCGGCACTCTGCGACGTCTACCGCGGCCCGAGTGGACTGCACCATGTAGGCAAGAGCCCTGATGAGTTCATACCTACTGGCCCTTTCCTGAGTAACCAGAGCCAGGGCCTTGTCAGCATCCTTCCTGGCCACACTCAGCACGTGCTCTTCCCTGTCCTCTGCCAGAGCGGACATGAGCCCCCCTGGCTGGTAGTAGCCAGTCCTGCCCGACTCATCAGCCGGCATGCGTTGTAGCTGCACTGCCTCACCCCTGCCTGGTGACACCCGCCTTTGTAGCTCACTCTGTAGCAAGCTATTCGCGGATAGCGAGCATAGCGCGGGTGCGGCAGATAGTGCAGTAGCCGAGCATGATCCGCATGGATGCAGCACAACCACCGTGGCGACGCGTCGCCACTGCACTTGAGCAGCGGATAACAGACGGCACCTACGCCCCAGGGTCACGCCTCCCCGGTACCGTGCCCCTGAGTGTTGAGTTCGGGGTGGCACCTTCGACCGTGGCCAAGGCTGTGGCAGACCTCAAACGGCGTGGCCTGGTTACCGCCTCCCCAGGTTGGGGAACGTTTGTCGTCTGACGTTTACCCTTTAGGCTTGACGCCTTTGCCCCTTTGCCTTGGTGTCTGGCCGGCTATGTTTATGACAGTGCCAGGCACCAGTGCATTTGGTGCCTGTTATCCCTGTCTGTTTCATGTGCCATCTGTTTACATCATGCCGGCATTGTCTGTGCTCCTGCGCTTATTCCTGTGCGCACACCCCCGGGGTAATGGGTATAACGCCAACAAGGGAACCCGCCGGGAGGCCTGCTCTTCGATCGTGTACGGGTAATGAATGTTTGTGATCTTGTGGATTGAAACGCCAAAAAGGGCCCCCAGCGTTAGCCAGGGGCCCCATAAACGTCAGTGTTCCCAGTTGTTGCCGTAGCCGTCTGCCTTGGCAATGAAATACCGGGGCTTGGGATTGTCGTTGAACTCCTCCACAACAGGAGGATTGGGGTCCGACTCAATAAGGCCGGACACCTTAACCGGGATCTGTCCATAATCCAGTTCCTGGGAAGCCTCCCAAGTCAGTAGCCCATCCTCATTAAGCTCCCAGCATTCCAGCCGGTCACCCTGGGAATGACCATGCCGCGGGTGGACATCCATACCGCCGGCGGTCACGCAGTAACTGAACAGGCCGGCATGCTTCTCCAGAGTCTCCCTGGCAGCCATGGCAGCCTTATATGCCTTCTCCCACGCATCCCTAGCCTGTGCTGCCTTGGCCGCTTCCTTACGGCCCATGGGAACAAGCTCTTCCTTAACCCCATCATCAAACGCCTTACGGGCCCTGGCCACAAGGAACTCAAGAGCCGACACAGTGCGGTCATACTCTTCAGTCTTAGCCTTGACCGCGCCAAGGAACTTGCCCTTATCGGGAAGTGCCTTACCTTCCTTGACAGCCTGAATCTCAAGGGCCTTTAGGTCTGCCTTGGCATCTTCAAGGGCCGGCGTAGAATAACGGGCCTTGACCTCTCCCACCTGGGAGACGTCCCGAGTTCGGTACCGCGCATTCTCCTGCTTATACGTGGACAGCTTCGCCTTGGCATCCTCGTACTCCTTGCGGAGTGCCTTTACCTTGGTCGACAGAGGAAGGTCACGGGGAGGTTCAACAATGTAATCAGCCATTAGTGCTCCAATATGTCGTAATGTCGTTTCGTTCCCTCAAACAAAGGACCCCATCTGCCATAGTGCAGATGGGGAATACCAGATAACCAGCAAATGACAGGGGCTCCATTAATCGCCCCTGGCTTTGAATTGTCCAGCCTTACAGGCGTCATAGAACTCATGGGGTGTCATGTCATTGAGTTCTGCATGAGTGTCTGTCGTCTGGGTCCCATCGGAAGTAAGGGCGTCATTCATGGTGGATTCCTCCTAGGCAGTCAGCATCTTGATATAGCGAGCACCGGTCCTGTCAGAGACTCCTAGAGCCTTGGCAATGGCAGGGCCCGTAACGAGCTGTCCTGTCACATCGAGATTCTGGGCAGCCTCTCGAATGGCTGCCAGGGAAGGCTTGGAACGGCCCTTAGAAGGCTTGTCGGGGCGCAGCATGGGAGCAGGGGCCTTGGGCTCTTCCCTGGCATTCTCAGGCTCTTCTGTGGCTTCCGTTCCCGTTTCCTTATCTGTGACACCGACAGCAGGAGTCTTAGGTGTCACGGCCAGATGCAAAAGGTGTGCCGCACTGACAGCAGGTACGGCGGACACAGCGGCAATTAGCCATGGCCCCGAGGTGACATAGCCGGCCGCAAGGAGGTGGCTCACAATCTGAGCACCCATGGCAAACCCGAGTGCCATTCCTGCTCCCAGGATCGATGACAGCCAACCTCGGTCACCCTTCCTCCGAGAAGTGGCCACTGTGGCAGCGCATACGGCATACAAGGAGAGCACCAGAGGCGCAAGGTACTGGAATCCCTCCCCATAACCAGCCGTCTCGGCGAGAGAAACCTCGGACGGTGAACTCATCAGGAGAGCCCCTAGGAGTACCAGGGGCCTACCTGCCGAGGAAGCGAGACGTGCATACCAAGGTGCCTTTGAAGTCGTGTTCATATTGTCGTGTGTCCTAACGTCTAGTCGTTGTAGGCGGCCCTAATGACCGCTCTGAGGGCAGGGTCCTTGATCTCAGACAGCAGGGACCGGAGCGGGATGTTTAGCACCTTGGCCATAGTGATCTGGTGCTTCAGACCAGGATTACGGTTGCCCTTATTGGTGTTGAACCACTTCTCCGGGGTTCCTTCATAGACGTCACAAGCCTCTGCCAGTTGTCGGTAGGTAACGCCCTTGACTTCCCTCAGGAGGCCCCATGTCCGGCGGTCCCATACGGAGATCTTTGCCATTCCAGATCACTTCCTTAGTGAGTGTCGTGTAGGTAATTGTGGGGTTGGTAGGCATAAGAAAAGGCCCCGGTCTCTACGCCACACGACGAAACGAAGAGACCAGGGCCAGACTGCCCAGAGACCAGCACCGGGCAAGGGGGGAAGGAACCGAGACTACGAACCAGGGGGAGACCGAAGAGAGGAAGTGTATTTACTCGCTCACTTTTCCCTTCTACCTATGACGTCGGTGTCTCTCGGACTAGGTTTGTGACGTCACCAAAGGCAAAGAGAGTGTAAAGCCTACAAAGCCCCTGGTCAGAGCATTGGTTGACCCGTCCCACCATGACGGGTCAGGGCCGGCACAGAGGGCCTAGGAACCCCCACCACACCCCAGAGGACAGGGCGTAGCTCCCAGAGCTTCCTACGGCCATACAGAGACTTCCGCGGCCCCTACAGAACCAGGGCCGGACCACTCGACACAGAGACCAGAGAACATCCATAACCCATGGAAGCTCTGTACGGCCCCTGGAAGGCCGTACAGCCATAGCCCTAGGCAAGGAGTCCAGGAAGACTCTCAGAGGCCGCTACGGAGCCGTACAGGGGCTCTGCCGGGGGCGGGACAATGTATGTCGTCACTTCCGTTCCTCACAGCCATTAAATGGCTGGTCTCGTTGCTAGCCCCTTGAAGGGCTAGCTGACTCGACACTCCCTCTCTCCGTTCGGTCGTTGCCTTGGCTGTCTCAGATCCCAAAAGATCGAAGACAGACCTACTCAGTTAGATGATCTTGTAATGACTATGGCCAAGGAACCATCGAGACTCCTTGGCCAACTGATCATGCTCTTACTAACCCTGGTAAATACTCCTAGTCTCTTAAGGAGACTAGGAGGTAGTTAATAGAGTAGTTCGTCTATCATCAGTGATAGACCCCCCTATCATCAGTGATAGACCCTAGTCCTGGTTCGGGACGGCTCCGATGCGCCAGATGTCAGAGGTACCAGGGCGTGCCACGGCTTTACGGATAAGGTCCTTCTCCTTGAGTTCGGCCATGGCTCGGTTAGCCGTGGGAGTCGACATGCCAAGACGTTTGGCAGTGTTGCCTATGGCCTCAGAGTAGCCATGGGAGTTCTTCCCACACTTCTGAGATACGCCTACGGCAAAGTGGACTGTGGAGGCTTTCACGCCGGCCTCAGCAACAATGTAAAGCCATTCAGTGTATCTGTGGTTCGTCATGTCAACCCATGCCGCTTTACGGCGCTCTTCCTCCCTGACAGCCTTGGCCACCTTTTCCGCGGCCTCCCGCTTCTCTCGGTCGATATCCCAGGGGCTCTTTGAACCCCATACGTCATCTACTGCCGTGTCATTACTCATCTGCTTAGTGGTCATACTTCTCTCCCATCTTCACTGCCATCTTGTCCAATTCGCCTACCATTGCCTCTGCCATGGCGTCGTGAATCATGTCTTCAGCCTCGGAGTGGTCCACCTTGTAGAGACCAGCGACAAACCATGCAGCCGCGGTCATATCCATTGCGCCATGCCATACCATTGAGCCGACACGTTCAATGGCAAGTGCCTTCTCTGCCTTTGTCACTGTCCTGTCCTCTCCAGACATGAGAAAGGGCCCGCAACGTGTTGTCACGGGCCCTACTGGTGTTCTTATTCGGTTGTCAGTTGCCGAGTTCGGACAACATTCTCTCTGCCACTATGTCTGTCAGATACTGCGTGGCGTAGTCAACGCCGAAAGCCCCCGCTGAAGTCTGGGAGTAGATCTGTGCCGCAGTGTCCAGTGTCACCGTTCCACCCCTGACCTGTTCGGCCAAGGCGTAGATCAGCTCTGACAGCACCTCTGCCCAAGCATCCTGCCACTCCTCATTCCGCTCTGCGTCGTTCTCCCACTTGTCCCCGAATGCGTTGGCGTGGTCATCCATGTGCCCGGTGTCGAGGACGCAAGGGATCCGGTGTCTTCCGATGGCCGGCCCGGACTCCCAACCAGGCTGACGTGCACCACAGGCGTTCTTCGGCATAGACTGTCATCTCCTTCACAGGAGACAGAGGGGCGTTCTGTTTGGCGACGGGCGCCCCTCTGCCTGTTCAACAACGGTGGGTTGCTGGTTATTCCCTGATGGTCTCTCAGAGACCGAGGCGCTTCTTACGCTCGGGCCACGTCTCAGGTTCCGGGGTGATCTTGAACGTCCCCCGTCCGACGTGGACCTTGTAGCCAGACTTGATCAGTTGCTTCCTCTGGCCTTCTAGATCCAAGCTCCCCCACAGCTCTAGGAACGTCTGCCCTGTGTCCTTCTCAGACCAGTGACCCTCTACTGTCGGCTCTGCTGCCAACTCCGCTTCTCGTGTCCGCAGAGCATGCATGCGGTCCTTGTACTCCTTGGGGTTGTCATCGAACTCCCCCTCTACGTACAGGTTCCGCAGTCGAGAGATGCGCTTGCGCACTTCCTCAAGTTCCCTGGTGTTGTCCGTACCAGGGACCCACGCCTTCTCGGTCACCTTCTCGTGTCCGTACCGCTGTAGGAACTCAATCTCGATGAACTCTTCCACTTCCTCAGCACGCACAGAGCCGGTGCACTCCGCTTCCTTGGGCCAAGCACCACAGACGTAATACCGGTAGGTGGCGTTCTTCTTCTTGGCCACCTTGTGCCGGGCCTTACTGCCACAGGTGAGGCAGTACACCAGACCGTAGAGGGGTGCCGTGCCGTTGACACGTCGTTGTGTCGTCTGCTGCCTGGCCTCAATGGCAGTCTGTAGGGACTGCCACTCTTCCTCTGTGAAGATGGGGTCTGCCAACTGGATTGGCTGTTCCTGACTGTCATACAGAACCTTGCCCTGATACTTCTTGCGCCCGAGTAGGGCAGGGTCCATCAGGAGATCCTTGACAGAGGAGACACCCCACTTCTCGGGCACGCCCTCTACCGTGCCGCGGCGACTGGAGACAGGCTTACCCTTACGGACCCGTGCCCTGTCCCTGGCAGTCAACTCCCCATGGGCGTTGAGGTGCTTGGCCACGCCTAGGAAAGACTGGCCGGCAATGATCTGTCGCCGCATCTCATGCAAGACCTTGACCATGTCAGGGTCCTGCTCCAAGTACGTGGCTGTCTTGCCATCGACGTACCGCTTGACAGGAACATAGCCAAACGGGGGAACGCCACCGGGCCACCGTGTGGTGTACCTACGTCGTTCGTGACTGTCCTTTGTCCTGGCCTTGATCCGGTCCAACTCCATAGCCGGACCAAGTCCCTTGGCATGGAGCAGGAGCCGCCCGGTACGGGAGTACATCTGTTCGTTGAACCCTGGGTCATCCAAGACAAGAACACTCTTGTTGTGCTCGATAGCCCAGAAAACGAACCTGAGGAAGTGGATGTCATCACGGGACAGTCGGTCCTGTGTCGACACCCAAAGCTCATCCCACTTGGACAGGTTCTCGTCTACCAGCCAGGGCCCGAGGCTCTTCCTCTGGAAGGGGTCAACGTCACCGGACACTGACAGGTCGACCGCGGTACCAACAACCGTGACGCCTTCTGTCTTGGCTAGCCGGCTCAACTTCTCGTGCTGGCTCTCGATGGACTCTGAGCGCTCTCCCTTGTCATCTGAGATGCGCTCAACCAACAGCACCCGTCGCACCGTTCGTACCCCCCTGGTTCGGGGAGACCCCCTGTCTCCCTGGTTCCAAGGTACCGGATGGTTGTCAATCAGTCATCATCCGCTCCCGCACCCGTGAGGGGCACAGCGGTCCCGAGGCGCTGCGCGACACCGTGCGCCTGGCGCGGGAGCTGGAGGAGCTCGGCTACCACCGCTTCTGGGTCTCGGAGCACCACGGCGTGCCCGGAGTCGCCGGCTCCGCGCCGACCGTACTGGCCGCCGCCGTCGCCGCGGCGACCCGGACGATCCGCGTCGGCACCGGCGGGGTCATGCTGCCCAATCATCAACCGCTCGTCGTGGCCGAGCAGTTCGGGGTGCTGGAGTCGCTTTTCCCCGGGCGCGTCGATATGGGCCTGGGCCGCTCCGTCGGCTTCACCGACGGGGTGCGCAAGGCGCTGGGACACGGCAAGGACGACGCCGAGGACTTCGGCGCCCAGATCGACGAGCTGCTCGGCTGGTTCCGCGGCACCTCCCCCACCGGAGTGCACGCCCGGCCGGCCGAGGGCCTGGCCGTGCCGCCGTTCGTGCTGGCCATGGGCGAGGGGGCGACGATCGCCGCCCGCGCGGGCCTGCCCATGGTCATCGGCGACCTTCGCGGCCGGGACCGGATGCGGCGCGGCATCGACCGCTACCGGGAGCACTTCCGCCCATCCGTCTGGGCGAGCGAGCCGTACGTGGTGATCTCCGGGACGGTCGCTGTGGCGGACACGCCCGAAGAGGCCCGCCGGCTGCTGATCCCGGAGGCCTGGTCGATGGCGCATTCCCGGACCCGCGGCACCTTCCCGCCGCTGCCGCCCGCCGAGCGCGTCGAGTCGTTCACCATGACGGCCAGGGAACGCGACCTGTACGAGTCCGGGCTCGGCGGCCATATCGCCGGCACCGAGGAACAGGTGGCCGGCGAGCTGGAAAGGGTGCTGAAGGAGACGGACGCCCAGGAGGTCCTCGTCACCACCAGCACCCACGACCGTACGGCCCTGCTGGACTCCTACCGGCGGCTCGCCGCCCTGACCGGCCTCGCCGGGCCCACGGATCCCGCGGACACGGGGGACGACGGCGCGGCGCGCCGGTGAGCGGACCCACCGGCGCGCACGCTGCGCCCTCCGTTCATGTGCGGCCCCGGCGTGGAACGTCGCGGCCCCGTCCGGCGGCGTCGTCCCGCCGCAGGGTGGCGTCCGGAACGCCCTCGCTCTCGATGCGCTCCTTGCGGACGCGGCCCCGTACGGTCTCGTTCTCGGTGCGTTCCTCCATGGTCAGCCGCACCCGCTCGACGGGTACCGCCCTGGTCTCCACGACGGGCCGCTCCTCATGCAGGATGACCTCGTAGTCGGCCTCGCCTATCTCGGCGCCGGACAGGGCGGCCTCGCGTTCGGCCTCCGTGATCGGCTCACGCACCACGCGTACCTCCTCATGGCGCACGGGCACGGTCTGTTCGACGTCCTCCGTCACGACGTACTTGTGAAGCTTGGCCCGTCCGGTCTCGCGCCGCTCGACGCGAACATGCATCTCCTCCTCCATGCGCGTCATGGACTCGGCGCCCTGCCCTGCCCGCACGCCGGCCACGCCGGCGGTCCCGGCGACACCCGTGGGGCCGGTCCTGCCGGTCCGCTCGGAGGTCGCCGGCGTTCCCGTGGTGGCTGCCGACGCCGTCCCCGCGGTGGTGGTCGTCCTGGTCGCCGCCCGGTCCTTGCCCGAGGTACGGGCCGTACCGGCGGCGCCTGCCGCCCCGCCCCGACCCGTCGCGCCCACTGCGCCCGCCGCACCGGCGGCACCGGCGGCACCGGCTGTTCCGGCCTTACCCATGCCCGGGCGCTTGTCGGTCCGGCCCTCGCCCGTTTTCTTGGTGTCGTCGCGCAGCACGCCGCCCCAGTCGATGCCGTAGTAGTCGTACAGCCGGTGTTCCTCCGCCTCCGACAGGTGGCCCTGCGAGTCGACGTCGACGTCGGGTGCGCCCTTGATCTTGTCCTTGGGGTACGGGACTTCGAGGTGATCCTCCACCAGCTCGGCGTCGCGGATGGGAATGAACGACTCGCTGGTGCCGAACATGCCCGTCTTGACGCTCACCCACTCGGGGCGGCCGCTCATGTCGTCGAAGAAGACGTGCTTGGCCTCACCGATCTTGTTGCCCTCGCCGTCGTAGACGGGGTGATCCAGGAGGATCCTGACCTCATCGCGGGTGATCATCTGGCCTCACCCTCCTTTCAGGTATCACTCCCGTCCGGATGTCCTCCCCAGCGCGGTAAAAACTTCACATAAGGTACAAAGCGCGCTTAATTTTTGACAGCGCTCACTTCCGGTGATCGCGACTGGAGGTCCTCGACCGGGCAACGTGCCTGATGTCCGACCCCGCGCCCGGTCCGCCGACCCGCCTGCCGACCTGCCCGAGGGCCGGCCCCATGACCGGCTCGATGGTCCCGCCCCGGACCACTGTGCGGTTGCGCGGCGGCGGCCAGGGCGCGGCGGTCCGGGTGGCTGCCCGGCGGGATGGCGGCCCGCACCCCGACCTCGGCGACCAGGCCCCGGGCCGAGACCACCCGCCACAGGGACGCGAACAGGGTGTCGTCCCCGACGAAGGCCGGGGCGGTGGCGGGGGTTCCGCTCGCGTCGCGGTAGTGGATGCGGACCGGCTGCACCGGGACCCCGGCGTCGATCGCCGCCTGGAAGGCCGCCCGGCGGAAGGAGCCCTGTCCTCGGCCGCACCAGGTGCTGCCCTCGGGGAAGACCGCGACGGCCGAGCCCTCGTCGAGGGCCGCGGCGACTCGGGCGACCGTGCCCGGAAGAGCGCGCAGCCGGTCGCGGTCGATGAACAGAACCCCGCTGCGCGCGACCAGCGGCCCCGCCAGCGGCCACTGCCGTATCTCGGCCTTGGCCAGCATGCGGGCCGGACGGACCGCGCTCAGCAGCGGGATGTCCAGCCAGGAGATGTGGTTGGCGACGAGCAGCAGCCCGCCGGTGGGCGCGGCGGCCCCGGTGATACGGACCCGGACCCCGGCGGCCCGTACGATCCACCGGCACCACCGGCCCACAAGGCCCGCCGGGATCCGCCGCCCGACGGGCAGCAGCAGCACCCCGGCGAGCACCAGGCCGACGACCGCGGTCAGCCGCAGCACCGCCCCCGGTACGGCCCGCGTGGTTCCCGTCGGCACCACGCAGCCGCTCGGGGTACAGGGCGCGCCCGGCAGCCAGACGCTCATTTCGCCGGTACGAGGGAGAGGAAGTGCCGCAGATAACGCTGGTTGACCCGGCTCATCGGCAGCAGCACGTACAGGTCGGCGACCCCGAAGTCCGCGTCGTGCGCGGGCTCGCCGCAGACCCAGGCGCCGAGCCGGAGGTAGCCGCGCAGCAGGGCGGGCAGCTCGGTGCGGGCGGCGGGCGCCGCGGTCGTCGGCCGCCACGGGTGCAGGGGGCGTACGCGGTAATCCTCGGGGGCCAGGTGCTTGCCCTGGACCCGGTCCCAGGTGGCGGCGGCGAGCGCGCCCCCGTCGGCGAGCGGGACGGAGCAGCAGCCGGCCAGCCACTCGTGGCCCCGGTCGATCATGTAGCGGGCGATACCGGCCCAGATGAGACCTATGACCGCGCCGTCGCGGTGGCCGGGGTGCACGCAGGAGCGGCCGACCTCGACGAGACCCGGCCGGATCGGGTCGAGGGCGGCGATGTCGAACTCGCTCTCCGCGTACAGGCGGCCGGCGACCGCGGCGCGCTCGGGCGGCAGCAGCCGGTAGGTGCCGACGACCTGGCCGCTCACTTCCTCGCGCACGAGCAGGTGGTCGCAGTAGGCGTCGAAGGGGTCGACGTCCAGGCCCGGCTGGGGGGTGGTCAGCAGGGCGCCCAGCTCGCCGGCGAAGACGTCGTGCCGCAGCCGCTGGGCGGCACGCACGTCGTCCTCGTCGCGGGCGAGGGTGACGGTGTAGCGGGTGGGCGCCGCGGGCTTGGCGGGGTGGTCTGCGGTCAGGACGGTCATGGCTCTCTCCTGGTCACGTGCCGGAGCGGGGAAGGCGGGGACTCCCCTTGTTTCTGCCGATGCCGGTTGGCGTGTGCGTGACCTGAGCCGGGAGTGCGGATGTGGGGATGCTGAATGCCTGGCGTCGCCCGCGCGGCGGCGGGCGTGTCCCGGACAGCAGACGGGACCGGGGATGAGCACCACTCCCGGTCCCGCCCGTCCGCCCCCTGGCGAACGTTTCCCTGCTGCCTGCCCGGCGGTTACCGGCCGGCTCCCTTGGCCGTGGCGCGCAGCCACTCCTTGTTCATCGCGGTGATGGAGAACAGCGGGATGCCCTTGGGGCAGGCGGTGGCGCATTCTCCGGCGAGAGTGCAGCCGCCGAAGCCCTCGTCGTCCATCTGCGCCACCATGTCGAGCACCCGGGTCTCGCGCTCGGGCGCGCCCTGCGGCAGCACGTTGAGGTGGTTGATCTTCGCCGAGGTGAAGAGCATCGCGGCGCCGTTCGGGCAGGCCGCGACGCAGGCGCCGCAGCCGATGCACTCGGCGTGCTCGAAGGCGAGGTCCGCGTCCGGCTTCGGAACGGGCGTGGCGTGCGCCTCGGGCGCGGAGCCGGTGGGGACGCTGACGTAGCCGCCGGCCTGGATGATCCGGTCGAAGGCCGTCCGGTCGACGACGAGGTCCTTCACCACCGGGAAGGCCGCCGCCCGCCACGGTTCGACGTCGATGGTGTCGCCGTCCTCGAAGGACCGCATGTGCAGCTGGCAGGTGGTGGTGCGCTCGGGGCCGTGGGCGTCGCCGTTGATGACCAGCGAGCAGGCGCCGCAGATGCCCTCGCGGCAGTCGTGGTCGAAGGCGACCGGGTCCTCGCCCTCGAGGGTGAGTTCCTCGTTGAGGGTGTCGAGCATCTCCAGGAAGGACATGTCGGGTGAGATGCCGTCCACTTCGTACGTGGACATGGCGCCGTCGGCGTCGGCGTTCTTCTGCCGCCAGACGCGCAGGGTGAGCTTCATGCGTAGCTCCGCTGAGTGGGGTGGACGTACTCGAAGGCGAGGTCTTCCTTGTGCAGGACGGGAGCGTCGCCCGTGCCGGTGAACTCCCAGGCGGCGGCGTAGGTGAACTCCTCGTCCCGGCGGGCGGCCTCGCCGTCGGGGCTCTGGGACTCCTCGCGGAAGTGGCCGCCGCAGGATTCGGCGCGGTGCAGGGCGTCGAGGCACATCAACTCGGCGAGCTCGAGGTAGTCGACGATGCGGTTGGCCCGCTCCAGGGACTGGTTGAACTCCTCGCCGGTGCCGGGCACCTTGATCCTCCTCCAGAACTCCTCGCGGATCTGGGGGATGCGCTCCAGTGCCTTGCGCAGGCCCGATTCGGTGCGGGCCATGCCGCAGAACTCCCACATGAGTTCGCCGAGTTCGCGGTGGAAGGAGTCGGGGGTGCGGTCGCCGTCGACGGAGAGGAGCAGGTTCAGCCGGTCCTCGGTCTCGGCCAGGACCTCCTGCACCGCCGGGTGGTCGCCGTCCACCTCGTCCTTGTGCGGGTTGCGCGCCAGGTAGTCGTTGATGGTGGCCGGGAGGACGAAGTAGCCGTCGGCCAGGCCCTGCATCAGCGCGGAGGCGCCGAGCCGGTTGGCGCCGTGGTCGGAGAAGTTGGCCTCGCCGATGGCGAACAGGCCGGGGACAGTGGTCTGCAGGTCGTAGTCGACCCACAGGCCGCCCATCGTGTAGTGCACGGCGGGGTAGATCCGCATCGGCACCCGGTAGGGGTCCTCGTCGGTGATCCGCTGGTACATGTCGAAGAGGTTGCCGTACTTGGCCTCGACCGCCTTGCGTCCCAGGCGCTCGATGGCGTCGGCGAAGTCCAGGTAGACGCCCTGGCCGCCGGGGCCGACGCCCCTGCCCTCGTCGCAGACGTTCTTGGCTGCGCGGGAGGCGATGTCGCGGGGCACCAGGTTGCCGAAGGACGGGTAGATGCGCTCCAGGTAGTAGTCGCGCTCGTCCTCGGGGATCCTGTTCGGCGGGCGGTCGTCGCCCTTGGCCCTGGGCACCCAGATGCGGCCGTCGTTGCGCAGCGACTCGCTCATCAGCGTCAGCTTGGACTGGTGGTCGCCGGTGCGCGGGATGCAGGTGGGGTGGATCTGGGTGAAGCAGGGGTTGGCGAAGTACGCGCCGCGCCGGTGCGCCCGCCAGATCGCGGTCGCGTTGGAGTTCATGGCGTTGGTGGAGAGGTAGAAGACGTTGCCGTAGCCGCCGGTGGCGAGGACGACGGCGTCCGCGAAGTAGGTGTCGATCCTCCCGGTGATCAGGTCCCGGGCGACGATCCCGCGGGCCCGGCCGTCGACGATGATCAGGTCGAGCATCTCGGTGCGCGCGTGCATCTCGACGTTGCCGGCGGCGATCTGCCTCGAGAGCGCCTGGTAGGCGCCGAGGAGGAGCTGCTGGCCCGTCTGGCCTCGGGCGTAGAACGTGCGGGAGACCTGGACGCCGCCGAAGGAACGGGTGTCGAGCAGACCGCCGTACTCACGGGCGAACGGCACGCCCTGGGCGACGCACTGGTCGATGATCTCGACGGAGATCTGCGCGAGTCGGTGCACGTTGGACTCGCGGGCGCGGAAGTCGCCGCCCTTGACGGTGTCGTAGAAGAGGCGGTGCACGGAGTCGCCGTCGTTGCGGTAGTTCTTCGCCGCGTTGATGCCGCCCTGGGCGGCGATCGAATGGGCGCGGCGCGGGGAGTCCGTGTAGCAGAACTGGACGACCTTGTAGCCCTGTTCGGCGAGCGTGGCACCGGCGGAGCCACCGGCCAGACCGGTACCGACGACGATGACGGTCTGCTTGCGCCGGTTGGCGGGGTTGACCAGCTTGGCCTCGAAGCGGCGCTTGTCCCAGCGCTCCTCGATCGGCCCGGACGGGGCCTTGGCGTCGACGACCGGCTCACCGGTCGCGTACTCGGCAAAGGTACTCATATCAGCTCACCACTCCGGTCATGACGCCCACGGGGACGGCGAGGAAGCCGATCGTGAGCAGCAGCGCGAGGACGTTCGCCAGGCCCTTCAGGGCGCGGTCGCGGGTGCGGCTGCCGACGCCGAGGGTCTGGGCGGCGCTCCAGAAGCCGTGCCGGATGTGCAGGCCGACGGCGAGCACCGCGACGATGTAGATGACGTTGCCGTACCAGGTGGAGAAGGTGTCCACGACGTTCTGGTAGGGCTTGCCCTCCTCGAAGCCGCCGGAGTGCACGTGGCCGGTGGTCAGGTCGAGGATGTGCCAGACGATGAACAGGGCGAGGATGATCCCGCCCCAGCGCATGGTGCGTGTGGCGTAACTGGCCCGGGCCTTCTTGTGGACGTACTTGCTGGGGCGCGCCTTGATGTCGCGGCGGCTGAGCTGGTACGCGGAGACGGCGTGCGCGACGACCGCGACGACGAGCACGACGCGGACCACCCACAGGGCCCACTCGTAGTGCAGGAGGGGCTCGCCCATGGTGCGCAGCCAGTGCGCGTACTCGTTGAACTCGGGCGCGCCGAAGTAGATCTTCAGGTTGCCGAGCATGTGGGCGACCAGGTAGAGCAGCATGATCAGGCCGCTGACGGCCATCACTGTCTTCTTGCCGACGGTCGAGTCCCACACGGTGCGTGCCATGGACGGCCGTCGGTCCGTCCGCGTTGCCAGAGCCATGTCACAGAACGCTAGGGCCAAAGGTCCCCATCGGTCCAAGACATGGAATGCCTCGTTTCCATAGGCCCCACCTATGGCAGCACTATGCTGGGCCCATGCAGTTCCAGCAGCTCCAGTACTTCGTGGCGGTCGCCGAGACCCGGCACTTCACCCGGGCCGCGGAGCTGGTCCATGTCGCGCAGCCGTCCCTCTCCCAGCAGATCAAGGCGCTGGAGCGGGAACTGGGGGCGGATCTCTTCCTGCGGGCGCGCGGCAACATCACGCTGACCGACGCGGGCGAGGCACTGCTGCCGCTGGCCCGGCGCATCCTGGCCGACGCGGACACGGCCCGGCACGAGGTGCAGGAGCTGGCGCAGCTGCGCAGCGGCCGGATCAGGCTGGGGGCGACCCCGAGCCTGTGCACCGGACTGCTGCCGGACGTGCTGCGCGCCTTCCACGACCGCTATCCGGGCGTCCGGCTGCTGATCGAGGAGGGCGGTTCCCACGACCTGGTGCGCGAGCTGGCCCGCGGCGCCCTGGACCTGGCCCTGGTCGTGCTGCCCCTGCCGACCCCCTCCCCGGCGCTCACCACGGTGGAGCTGCTGCGCGAGGACCTGGTGGTGGTCTCCTCCCCTGATGCCCCCAGGCCCGGCCGGGGCCGGCGCACCGTGCGCGTCGCCGATCTCGAGGGCGAGCGCCTGGTGATGTTCCGGCACGGCTACGACCTGCGGGAGCTGACGGTGGCCGCGTGCCGTGCGGAGGGCTTCGAGCCGGACTTCGCGGTGGAGGGCGGGGAGATGGACGCCGTGCTGGGCTTCGTCCGGGCGGGCCTGGGCGTCGCCGTCGTACCCCGGATGGTCGCCGCGCGGTCCGGCCAGGGCCTGCGGGTCACCCCTTTGGCCCGCCCCGGCCTCGACCGCACCATCGCCCTGGCCCACCGCAGCGACGTGGCTCCGCCTCGGGCGGCCCGGGAGCTCCAGCGGATGCTCCTGGAGCGGTGACCGGGCGCCGGGCGGCCGACACCGCCCGGGCCGGCGGGCCGTCGCGGCGCCCGCGAGCCGGCCCCGCCCGGCCGACGGAGTCACCCCGTCGCGTCCACCAGAGCCAGTTCGTGCAGCCGCTCCGGGGGGCCGGGGCGGGCGTAGTACCAGCCCTGGGCGGTGTCGCAGCCGAGTATGCGCAGCTGTTCGGCCTGGGCCCCTGTCTCGACGCCCTCCACCGTCACGGCGAGGTCGAGGCTGTGGGCCAGGGAGACGATCCCCTCGACGATCTTGAGGTCGACCGGGTCCGCGGGGAACTGCTGCATGCTCTGAGTGAAGGAGCGGTCCAGCTTGAGGACGCTCACCGGGAGGCGGCGCAGGTTGGCGAGGTTGGAGTAGCCGGTGCCGAAGTCGTCCAGGGCGATGTCCACGCCCATCTCCGCGAGCCGGCGCAGCGGCTTCAGCAGGTCGTCGTCCGCGCCGATGAGCGCCGACTCGGTCACCTCCAGGCACAGCGCGTCCGGCTCGACGCCGGTGCGCTCCAGGATGTCGACGGTGTCCTGGACCAGGCCGGGGTGGGTGAGCTGACAGGGCGAGAGGTTCACGTTGATGCGCAGCGGGCCGGGCGCGTCCGCCCCGCCGCGCCGCTCCTGCCAGGTGCGGGCCTGGCGCACGGACTGCTCGAGCACCCAGCGGCCCAACGGGACGATCAGCCCGGTGTGCTCGGCGAGCGGGATGAACCGGTCCGGCGACAGCACCCCGTGCTGCGGGTGCAGCCAGCGCACCAGCGCCTCGGCACCCCGGACGCTGCCGTCGCCGAGGTGGACCAGCGGCTGGTACTCGATGAAGAACTCGCCCCGCTCCAGCGCCGCGGGCAGCGCCGTGGTGAGGCCGTGCCGGGTGATGGCGCGGGCATCGGCCTCCGGGTCGGCGAGCTCGAAACGGTTGCCGCCGGCCGACTTGGCCCGGTACATGGTGATGTCGGCGCTGCGCAGCACCTCTGCCGGGCTGCGCTCCCCGGCCGGTCCCTCGACCACTCCGATGCTGCCGCGCACGGTCAGGTCCCGGCCGTCGACGCCGATGGGGGCGAGCAGTGCGTTCATGATGCGGGTGGCGAGTTCGTCGACCGTGTGCTGGGTGTCCGGACCCGTGGTCAGCGCCACGAACTCGTCGCCGCCCAGCCGGGCGACCATCTCGCCGGGCGCCGTGGCGCAGGACTGGAGCCGGTCGGCCACCTCGACGAGCAGCCGGTCGCCGGCCGCGTGCCCGAGACTGTCGTTGACGGTCTTGAAGCCGTCCAGGTCGAGGTAGCACAGGCCGAAGCGCTGTCCCTCGCCGGCACTCAGCGCCTTCTCCAGCCGTTCGAAGAAGAACGCGCGGTTGGGCAGACCGGTCAGGGCGTCGTGGGTGGCCTCGTAGCGCAGCCGGAGGTTGAGCAGCCGCCGCTCGGTGGTGTCCTCCATGAGCGCGAGCTGGTACTGCGGTTCGCCGTCGGCGTCGCGCAGCAGGGACACCGTGAGATTGGTCCACAGGACCGTTCCGTCGGGCCGGTAGAAGGCCTTCTCGAGGTGGTAGTGCTCGCGTTCGCCGCGTACCAGCTCGTCGTAGAGAACCCAGGTCTGCGGGGCGTCGTCGGGATGCGTCCACTCCCGGACGCTGCGGCTGCGCAGGCTCTGCTCGGACAGGCCGAACATGCGCAGCAGGGCGGCGTTGACCTGGAGGACGTTTCCCTTGAGGTCGGCGATGCCGATGCCTATGGCGGCGCCCTCGAAGACCGCGCGGAACCTTGCCTCGGTGGCGTGCAGGGCCTGTGCCACCACGCCCTGGGCCCGGAGCGCGGCCTGGGCGATGGCCTCCTGCTCGGCCAGCGTCCGTTCGCGCAGCGCCTGCGCGTATCCGGCGGCCATGGCGTGCTGCAGCCTGGCGCTGCGTGCCCTCAGGTCCTCGCCGTCGCCGTCCCCGCCGCAGTACAGGACGAGGTAGGCGTCCACGCAGTCCAGGGTCCGGCTGAGCGCCTCCGGGTCGGTGCAGTGCGCCTCCACCAGGGCGGCGCCGACCGCCTTGCCGGTGCCCGGGTCGAACGCCCTCGTCCGCAGCGCCTCGCTCAACCTCCTGGCCAGCGGGACCAGTTGTTTCTCGAACTCCGGCCGCGTCGACGAGGTCGAGGTCACCGGGAAGACCGCCCGGCCCCAGATCGTCGCGAACCGGCGCAGTCTGTCCTCCGGCCCGTCCGGCTCCGCGCTCACGCTGTACGCCCCACGCCAGCGTAGGCGGAGAAGGCGTAGGGATCCTCGCCCTCCGGTGCGGTGTCCGGCCGCCACTTCGGCATCGGCACCAGTCCGGGTTCCACCATGTCGTACCCCTCGAAGAACCGCGCGATCTCGTCGCGCGAGCGCATGATCAACGGGTTGCGGATGTTCTTGTACACGTCCACCGCGCCACCGGCCCGCTCCGGCGGCAACGGAATTCCCTCGTACGAGGCATGGGTGAGGATCAGCATACTGCCGGGCGCGAGCGCGTCACGCAGCTCGGCCACCGCCGCGTACGGATCGTCCGCGTCCTCCACGAAGTGGAGGACGGCGACGAGCAGCAGCGCCACCGGCCGATCCAGGTCGATCAGGCGCCCCACCTCGTGACTTCCCAGAATTTCCCGGGGCTTTCGGAGATCGGCGGCGACAACGGCCGCGTCCTCGCTGCCCTCGAGGACGGCCTGGCTGTGCGCGACGGCCACCGGGTCGTGGTCGACGTAGACCACCCGCGCGCCGGGAACGGCCGCCTGCGCCACCTCGTGCACATTGCCGAACGTCGGAATGCCGGAGCCGACGTCCAGGAACTGGGTGACTCCCGCACCGGCCGCGAACCGCACCGCCCTGCGCAGGAACGCCCTGTTCGCCTGCATGATCTTGGGCAGTCCCGGCATGAACTCCATGGCCTTACGGGCCGCTTCCCGGTCGACCTCGAAGTTGTGCGAACCGCCCAGGTAGTAGTCGTACATCCGGGAAACGCTGGGCACCGTGATGTCGATGCTCCGGGGGGCCCAGGCGGGACGCTCCATCTATCTCTCCACAGCGTAGGCGATCCGGTGTCCGAGCCGAGGCTACTGATCGCTCGCCAAGGGAGCGACCCCAAACGGAAATTGACCGTCCGTTCCCGGTCACTGCCTACGGCATGTGCCGAATTGGCAACCCTGCGCACACCACGAAAGGCATGTGCGGCATTTCGGAGAGTTCCGGCACGCGGAGAGTTCCGGCACGCGGAGAAGCCGGGCGTACGAAATGGCGTGACGCACGGAGAAACGGGCGGGCGGCGCAGAAAAGGCGAAGAACGCCGGAAATTCACCGAGTTCCGGCGAATCACAGCAAAACGGTCCGCCTCTCCGCGGGAAGCGGAGAGGCGGACCGGGGTCGGCGGTGCCGGAGGGAAACGACACCCCGGGGAGGTTGCGCTACTTCTCCGGCGCGCCGACCGGCTCTCCGTTCGGCCGCATCGCGTACCACGTCCCGCCGACGCCCTGGCCGTTGGTGTCACCGGCGGCCTTGTCACCCGCGAAGGTGTAGATCGGCCAGCAGCCGATCGTCTGCTGCTCGGCCTTGTTGTCGGGGCGGGTGAAGGTCATGTAGTTCTTCTTCTTGATGCCCTTGGTGTCGTTGATGTCGACCGGCGCCACCGCCGGCCACTTCTCCAGGCAGGCACCGGTACAGGCGGAGACCGGCTTCGGCCAGGCCTCGTCCTTCATGAAGCGGTAGACCGTCCTGCCGTCCTTGTCGACGACGATCTCGCCGAGCTCGGGATCCTTGCGGGTGGACAGGCCGGGCTGCTCGCCGGCCTCCTGCGCCTTCTTGCCCTCGGGGGTCAGCGCGAACCACTTGCCGCCCACACCCTGACCCTTGACGTCCCCCGCGTTGACGTCCTTGACGTAGTGGTAGGCGGGCCAACCGTCGACGGTGAGCTGCTTGGTGCCGTCGGCCCGGGCGACCTCGCCGAGCAGGGACTCGTCGATGCCCTCGCCGGCCGCGGCGTCGTCGGCGAGTACCGGCGGCCAGGTCTCCGCACAGTCACCGTCGCAGTTGGACTTGGGAGGCTCGGCGGTGTCCTGGTCGAAGCGGTAGAGCGTGAGGCCGAGTTCGTCCGTCACCAGCTTGCCGAGTTTGGCGTTGGTGGCGGCGGTCAGCTTGCCCGCGCCGCCGGCCGGGCTCGTGGAGGCCCCCGCGCCGGCTCCGGTGTCGATGCCTCCGAGGTCTCCGGGCACGGCCGAGGCGCCCACGTTCTGACTGCTGGCCGGTGGCGGGGTGTCCTGACCGCACGCCGTCGTCAGCGTCAGCACCGCCGCGGCGCTCACCACCAGTGAGGCGGTCCGCCAGGAGGTCTTCATCTCAACTCCAGATCATCGCAAGGGGGTTGCAGCGCCCTGCTGCGCCGCCGCTCGACATGGAGTACGCACGAAGACACCTGCTGTGTTCAACGCGGGCCGATTTTTCTTCCGGAGTCCATGATTCCTCCCCTTCTCACCCCGTCCGCCCCGCCACATCGCACCTCCACTCGCACTCCCCCAACGGGTGATCAGCGCCGGATCAAACGGGAGTTGCCGGATTTACCTCCATCGGGGCATTCACCCGGCACTCGCACGCATTCCGGCGCAACGCGGCTCATGATCTTCGTCGTGCAAGGACTCGTACCGACCCGATCCGCCTTCGCCGCCCGTGTGTTGGCGACGGCGACGCTGGCCTGGGCGCTCGTCGGCGCGCCGGACGCGGCGCTGGCCGACGCCTGCGCCTACGCCTCGACCGGCCCGGGGGGAACGGAGGCGGTGGCGATCGTCGGAGGCATGACCTGGCCGCTCCCGCCGCCCTGTTCACCCCCCACGCCCACGCCTACACCCACGCCAACGCCCACACCGACCCCGCCACCTCCACCGCCTGCGCCCGAACCCACTCCGACCCCGCCACCCCCCGCTCCCCCAGCGCCGAAGCCCACCCCCACCACCGCAAAGCCCGAACCGCCCCCGCCCCCGCCTCCGCCCCCACGCCGGGCCCGCCCGGCACCACCTCCCCCCGCCCCGGCCCCCACGCCCCCTCCACCACCGCGCCCCACACCCACGCCCACACCGTCGGCCGCCCCCTCTCCCACCCCGCGCCCGTCCCTGACGCCCGTGCACTACCCCCGGTATCGCGCGGCGCCCCCGGTCAAGCGGCCGTCCGGCGGCGCCACGTCCCCGCTCACCTTCGTCCTGCTCATCGCCATGCCCGCGATCGTCGCCGTCGCCGCGCTCCGGCCCCGCTGAGCCCTGGCCCGTCCGTCCCCGCCGAACCCGACAACCCACCGTGGAGGCACCTCTTGCCGGAATGGCTTGTTCTCACGCTCGCGATGCTGGCCGTCTGCGTCGTGGTGGTCATCATCACCCTCGTACGTCACCGTGCGGCCCCCGACGACGAGGACCCCAGCGAGACCCCGGACGTCATCGAGTACATGACGATGTGGATCGGCGTGGTGTACGCCATCGTCCTGGGCCTGGCCATCGCCGGGGTCTGGGAGGGGCGCAGCGCCGCCCAGGACCATGTGCGGGCGGAAGCGGTCGCGCTGCACGAGGTCTCGGAGCGGGTACGGATCTATCCGACCGACATCCGTGAACGCATTCGGGACGATGTCAACGCCTATGTCGGACACGTCGTGACCACCGAGTGGCGCGCCATGGCCGACGACGGCCAGGTCACCGAGCGCGGCACGGAGTTGCTCGACCGGGTCCGCCGGGACGTCACCGACTACGAACCGGCGACGGATTTCGAGGCCCAGGCCTATCAGCCGCTCGTCGACCAGGTGTCCGCCGCCGACCAGGCACGCGCGGCCCGTGCGGAGTCGACCGGGGAGACCATGCCGGGCGTGGTGTGGTTCGGGCTGATCGGCGGCGCGGTCGTCACCATCGGGATGATCTTCGCGCTGCAGATCCGGCGTACCCGGCGTGAGCTGATCCTCGCCGGACTGTTCTCGGCGCTGATCGCCTTCCTGCTCTTCCTGATCTGGGATTTCGACGCGCCGTTCAGCCGTGGGCTCGCCGCGTCGGCCGATCCGTTCCGCCTCCTGTTCCCCGGCATCGGGAGCTGACCGGGCCCGCACCACGGTTCCGGTCCCGGGGACGTGCGCCACGCCGTGCGCGTCCCCCTCCCGCAGGACCGGAGTCCCCCGTACGGCCCACGGGAGTGACCCGTTCGCGCGACTGCGATCGCGCCGCCCGGTGCGACTTTCTAGCGTTTCGGACATCGGGAACGCATTCCTGACGCGAGCGGAACAGATCCGCCGCTGTTCCTCGGGACCGGAGGACTCGCCATGCACGCGATACGCGTCGCTTCCGCCGCGCTCCTGGGCGTCGGCGCCCTCGCCCTCGCCGCCGCACCGGGTGCCGTCGCCGTGGACGGCGATGTCACGCCGTTAGGTTTCGGTCTCCGGCCCGCCCTCGTCGAGCCCGGCGACCGGATCACTCTGCACGTGGACCGGACCGGCGGCGAGTGCGAGGGGCGCGCGACGGTCTCCTCACAGGTCCTCGACACGGTGACCATTCCGAAGAATCGCTCGGAGGCGACGGCGGAGGTGTACCGGGATGCCAGGCCCGGCGCCGTCCACCAGGTGGCCTTCACCTGTGACGGGGTCACCGGCACCACGAGTCTGACCATCGCCGGTGGCCGCCCCGCGCCGCTCCCCTCCCCGCTGCCCGCGGAATCCGGGAGTGCGGCCCGGCATCCGAGGGGTGTGCACGCCGGGGAGGGCGGCAGCCTGGCCGGCCTCGACCTCGGTGGGATCGGACTCGGCGCCGCACTCCTCACGGGTTCGGTGGGCGCCGCGTACCGCTTCACCCGCCGCGACGGTGCGCGGGACGGCGCATGACGGCATCGCGGAACGTCAGGGCGGCCCGTCGGTTCGTCGACAGGGCCGCGGGTCCGGAGGGCAGCAGGAGCACATGGCTGCACCCTGGGTCCGGTCGGGGATCCGGGGCGCGGCCTCCGGTCACACATGCGAAAAGGCCGCTGCGGAAAATGGCTTCAGAGCTGCTTCTCGGCACGACGGCGCATCCAGAAAACACTGCCCGCCACGACCGCGGAGGTCACCAGTCCGCCCCCGATGGCCATGTCGGTCGGGGTAGCCCCGTCGGTGCTGCTGCCGCCGAGGCCGCCGCGGACCCCGCCGAGAACGGTGAAGGCGGCCGGCCGGGTCAGGCTCCGGCCGGAGCAGTGCACCGTGATGTCGTACGAGCCGGCGCGGGCGTCGTTGTAGATGGGGGCGGTGCCCTTCGCGGTGTCGCCGGAGCCGTGGCCGGACGTCAGGTTGGTCCTGGGGAAGGCGTTGGACGTGGCGTGGCCACCGTTGGGGCAGCCGTTGGCGGTGATGGCCAGCTGGCCGCCGCGGGCGATGACGCTGGGCAGGGCGACGATGTTGGACGGGCTGGAGCCCTGGCCGCCGTCCGCGACGGCGGCCGGGGCGGCGAGCCCGAGGACGGCGACCGCGGCACCGGCGGACGCCAGGGCACGTGACTTGCGCATGTGATCCTCCGCGGAAGACGCCCCGGGTCCGGTCCCCGGTCGATCGGCGAGAAAGCGCCTCCCCAGCAAGACCCTCAGTTGCCGTGCCCCTGCGCGCATTTCGGCGATGGTCCGTCCCGGTGAGGCGGCGGCCCTCCCGGATCCGTGCTTTCGGATATCACCGCAGGTCACGAACCGTCAGAGGATCTTCGTTCGGCGGCACCCCGGATGGCTTACCGATCACCGCCCGGCCACCCGTTCGCCCTTGTCCCGTCGCCGGTTGCGTGCGCCGCGTTTAGCGTTTCTGCCATGCGCGAGTGACACGGCGACGGCCGTGTCGAGAGGGGAAGGCGAATGTCTGCTTTCGAACCGGACGAATTCGAAGAGGAGGCGCGGCGGAAGAGGCGTGCTCCGTGGGGCGTGATAGCGCTGGTTCTGCTCACCGGCCTCGCGCTCATCCGGAATGGTTCGGGGGAGTTCGACGAGGGGCCGCCGCAGCCCGCCGTGGCCGCCGCGGACAGCAGGGTGCCCGGTGCCGCGACGGTACGACCGCTGCCGTACTCGATTCCGGGCCGGGTCCGGATTCCGACGATCCAGGTAGACGCACCGGTGATGGCCGTGGGCCTGGACGCGGAGGGGTGGGTGGAGGCGCCGCCGCCCGAGGACCCCAATCTGGCGGGCTGGTTCACCGGCGGGGTCGCTCCCGGGGAGAAGGGTACGGCGGTCGTGGTCGGCCATGTCGACAACAGTCTGGGCCCGGCCATCTTCTACGGGCTCGGTTCTCTGGAAAAGGGCAATCGCATCGAGATCGAGCGCGAGGACGGAAAGACCGCGGTGTTCGAGATCTACGGCATCGAGGTCTTCGCGAAGAACGACTTTCCCGGCGACCGGGTCTACAACTCGAAGGGCTCCTCGGAGTTGCGGGTCATCACCTGCGGTGGCGGTTTCACCCAGCAGGACGGTTACGACGGGAACGTCGTCGTGTTCGCCCGCCTCGCCGAGGTCCGCTGAGCGGCCGGCTCCGTCCGGGCGGGCGGAGCCGGCCGGAGCGGCCCGGCTCAGACGTGGTGCCGACGGGGCACCACGACCCGGTAGCCGGAGTCCAGCAGTTCGGGCAGGTACTCGCGCAGCGCCCGCACGCTCTGGGAGCGGTCGCCTCCGGCGTCGTGCGAGAGCACCACGACCCCGGGTGCGGCGCCGTTCTCCACCCGGTCGACGATGGTGCGGGTGCCGGGGCTGGTCCAGTCGAGGGTGTCCACCGTCCAGGCGAGGGGTTCCATGCCCAGTTCGGCGCCGAACTGGAAGGCGGCACGGTTCCAGGCTCCGTAGGGCGCGCGGAACCACTGGGGGCGTTCGCCGTGCCCCTTCTCGATGATGTCGCAGGTGCGTTCCATCTCGGAGCGGATCCTGCCGCGGGACAGACGGGTGAGCAGGGGGTGGGACCAGGTGTGGTTGCCGACGACGTGTCCCTCGTCGGACATGCGGGCCAGCAGGTCCTTGTTGTAGGAGACCATTTCCCCGCACACGAAGAACATCGCGCGGACGTCGTACGCCGCGAGCGTGTCGAGGATGTCCGGGGTGTAGCGGGGGTCGGGTCCGTCGTCGAAGGTCAGCACCATGGTGCTCCCCCTCCCGGAGACCCGCAGCAGCGGTGCGCTCCGCACCGGGGTTCCGCCGGGGTCCGCCCTGGGCGGGCCGTAGCCGGTGAGGGGTCTGAGGCGGTACGCGGAGGGCTGGAGCGGGCGGCCGGCGGCCTGGGCTCCGGCGGCGGGTGCGGCGGGGCGTGCCGCCTCGGTGCCGGAGCCCTTCGCGAGGAGCCCGGCCGTGCCGGCCGCTCCCCCGACGGCGGCGCCGGTGAGCAGCGCCCGGCGCCGCGTGAGCAACTGATCCTTCTGCATGACTCATCAGTCGCCCGCCCGGCGACGGGTGACCTCGGCGACACCTGTGCGGCGGGACGTTTCCACCCGCTCGGCCCAGTGCCACCGCCGCACAGGCGTCCGACAACCTCGGCGCCGTGACGGAGGAGCGCTCGGCACCGTTCGAACGGGGCACGGACGGTCCGAAGGCGATCGTGGTCGGAGTGGACGGCTCCGACACCTCCCTGCGGGCGGGCGGCCTACGCCTCCGGTACGGCCCGGCGGCAGCACGCCCTGCTCGCCGTCGTGTACGTGCGGCCGGTGCCGGCGGCGGGCGCGGCGCTCGGGGCGCCAGTGGCGGAGACCACGGACGAGATCGCCGAGGACCTGGTGAGGCAGGTCAGGGAGGCGTCCGAGCAGGTCCGGGGGCTTCGACTTCCGCTGGGAGTTCCACACCTTCCGCGGCGCCCCGTACAACGGCATGGTGAAGGCCGCGGACGACCTCAAGGCGGACGCGGTGGTGGTGGGCGCCTCGGAGCAGGCGGGCCACCGGTTCGTGGGGTCGATGGCGGTCCGGCTGGTGAAGGCGGGACGCCGGCCGGTGACGGTGGTGCCGTGGACACCGCAGCGTCGGAAGGCGTGCGGGAGGACGAGCGGTGTCAGAGGGTGCGCAGAAAGCCGAGGAGGATCTCGTTGAAGACCTCGGGCTGTTCCCTGCACGCGTAGTGTCCCGCCCCCTCGATGGTGGCGGAGCGGCCGTCGCGTACGCCGCGGACGAGACGCTCGGCCGCCGCGGTCAGATCGGCGGGTTCGAGTGAGCCGTTGACCGCGAGCACGGGCACGTCGATCGTCGGCACACGGTCCCAGGTGCCGGTGACGGGGACGCGCCGGTCCTTCTCGTCCGGGGTGTGCTTGGAGATCGTGTGCAGTGCCATCTCCCGCAGCCGGCGCGGGATGTCCGGGTCGATGTCGTCGGTGCCGCGGTGCTCGCCCGCCGCGACCCGTACGAAGGCGTTCAGCCAGCCCTCGATGTCACCGGCGCCCAGCGTGCGGGCGAACTCGGCCTGGATCCGGCGGGTCCACGGATCGGTGTGCTCGAAGTCGCTGGTGGCCGCCCCGCAGACCACGACCGCGCGTACCAGATCCGGATGTTCGAGCACGGTGTCGGTCGCGATGGCGCCGCCCATCGAGACGCCGGCCAGGACCGCGGGCCCCGCGTCGAGGTGGCGCAGCAGGGCGGCGAGGTCGTCCGCCCAGCGGAAGGGTGCCGTGGCGTTGGCGGAGAAGCCGTGGCCCCGTACGTCGGGTGCGATCACCCGGTGGTGAGCGGCGAGGGCCGGGATCTGGTCCTCGAAGAGCCGGTGGTCGACGAAGCCGGAGTGGAGGAGGACGACCAGGTCGCCCGCGCCGCTGTCGTGGTAGGCGAGATCGCCGTCGGAGGAGGTGAAGTACCGGAGTTCCGAAACCGTAGTCATGACAACCAAGGTGTCATCTTCAATGGAGTTTGGCAACCAAGGTGTCATGATGAAGAAATGAGTGACACCGGGAACGACACCGACAAGCCCCTTCCGCCCGACGAACTCGGCCCGCGCCTGATGGAGGTGTTCGATCTGGTCGGCCCGCTGTACCGCCGGGTGCAGCGCAAGGTCGAGCAGGGCGAGGCCGTGGAGGGTCTGTCCGTCGGGGTACGGGCCGTCCTGGACCTGCTGCACAGGCACGGCCCGATGACCGTGCCCCAGATGGGCCGCGCGCAGGCGATCAGCCGCCAGTTCGTGCAGCGCATGGTCAACGACGCCGCCGCGCGGGGCCTGGTGGAGAGCACCCCCAACCCCGCCCACCGGCGGTCGTCGCTGATCCGGCTCACCGACGAGGGCCGGGCGGCGATCGCCGCGGCCGTCGCCCGCGAGCACGCCGTGCTGCGGGAGGTCGGCGGGGACCTCACCGACGCCGACCTGCGCTCCTGCGTACGCGTCCTCGCACAGATGCTGACGCTGTTCGACACCGTGGACGTGAACTGACCGCCGCCTCGACCGGTCCGGGCTACTCCCCCATGACCAGCCCGTCCATCGCCGCGCCCCGGCTCAGCACCACGGTCCGGATCCGGTCGCGGACGGACCGGACCTCGGCGCCCTCGGCGAGGGCCCGGTTGAGGTCGACCACACGGCCGGCGTCCACGTCGTAGAACTGCGGGACGAACTCGGCCTTCGTCACCTCCCAGCGTCCGTCCGGGTGCCCGGGCGGGGCGAAGGTGAAGCGTCCCAGGGTGGACTGGTTGCCGCGGGGGTCCGGGAGGCCCTGGCGGCCGGTCATCGCGCCGGCGATCTGGTCGCCCGTCCCGTAGACCACCCAGGTGCCGTTGACCTTCTCGTACGCCTGCGGGACGTGGGAGTGGGTACCGAGGATCAGGTCGATGTCGGGGCGATGGCCGGTGCGGGCCGCGGTGAGGGAGCGGGCGAGAGCGACCTGCCGCCCGTCGGGGGCCTCCTCCCATTCGGCGCCCCAGTGCAGGGAGACCACGACCACGTCGGCGCCCGCCTTCCGGGCCGTGCGCGCGTCGGCGAGGATCCGGGCCTCGTCGACGAGGCCGACGGCCCGGGGTTCGCCGGACGGGAGCGGGGCGACGCCGGTGCCGTAGGTGTAGGCGAGGTGGGCCACCTCGGCCCGGCCCGCGCGCAGGACGGTCGCCCTGCGGGCCTCGTGCTCGGACCGGGCGGCGCCGGCGTGCCGCAGGCCGGCCCGGTCGAGGGCGTCCAGGGTGCGGCGGATGCCGTCGGTGCCGTCGCCCGGAATGTGGCGGGAGGCGATGGAGCAGCCGTCGTAGCCGGTGGCGGCGAGGGCCTGGGCGATCTCCGGCGGGGACTCGAAGTCGGTGGAGTCGCCGCCGGCGCCGTACACGGTTCCCATGTGACACAGCGCCAGGTCGGCGCCCGCGACGACGGATCGGACGCCGGAGAGCATCGGCCCGAAGTCGTGGCCGCTGCCGCCCGCGTCGAAGCGGGCGCGGTCGATGGCCGAGCCGCGCGGCAGCACGTCCCCCGAGGCGACCAGGGTGAAGCCGCGGTCCCGCACGACCGGGGCCCCCGGATGGCCGGATTCCGGTGGTCGGCGGTCCCGGTCCTGCCAGGCTGCGCCCGCGGCGAGGACGACGGTGAGGGCCAGGGCCACCTGTCTACTGCGTGCGATCATCGCTTCACCCCGGTGTGCGGCGTTCCACTGTCGTATTTACTGACGAATAGATAAGAATCACTTTCTGCGTCCCTGGTGTTCCGACACGCGGTTTAGGCCGTCCGGCGTGCACGAACCGTCGTCCGGACCGTTCGTCGAACCGTTCGTCGACGCGATCGACCGTCCGCCGCACGTCTTTGCGCGCGCCCTGTCCCCGAAGAGCGCCGTACGTTGCCATACCGCCATGACGGCCGGAATGACACTCATGAACGGGACAACCGCCGAGCACGAACTCGCCGCCCTGCAACGCGAGCACGGCCGGCCTCTCTTCGCGCTGCTGCTCCGGCTCTGCGACGGGGACCGACAGCGCGCCGAGGACCTCGTCCAGGAGACGCTGGTACGGGCCTGGCAGCACCCCGAGGCGCTGCGCGCCGACGACTTCGCCTCCGTACGGCCCTGGCTGATGACCGTGGGCCGGCGGCTCGCCATCGACGCGCGGCGGGCCCGGCAGGCACGGCCGCCCGAGGTGGGCGGCGCGGTGCTGGAGAACGCGCGGGTGAGCTCCGACCACGCCGAACGGGCCGCGGCGGCGCTCGATGTCCGCCGGGCTGTGAAGACACTCACTCCGGAGCACCGTGAAGTCCTGGTGCTCGTGTACTTCCAGGGGGCGAGCGTGGCGGAGGCCGCGGCGGCACTGGGGATACCGCCCGGTACCGTGAAGTCCCGCGCGTACTACGCCCTGCGCGCCCTGCGCCGGGTGCTTCCGGGATACGCCGCCGACCTGCGGTGAAACCGACGGCCGGGTCAAACCTCCGTAAAGCGCCTTGCCGACGACCCCTGTGAGGTAATCGGCTGTCCTCATCCGTGCTGCGGACCGGGGCCCGAGTTCGGGCGACGCGCACGTACCGGAGGAAGGCTGGAAGGATGCCGCACAGAGGTCAAGAGAGCACCGACGGCACGGGCGACGGCGAACTGGCCGTCCCCATGGCCTGGTTGTATGCCGAGTACATCGCCGACGAACTGCTGCGCAGCGGCGACCTGATGCCGACGACGTCCTTCGAGTTCCGGGCCGGCCGGGACGCACTGGCCCTGACCGTCTTCCTGTCCGACACCGACGGCGAACTCTCCGGCATCCGGGTGATCACCCAGCTGGAGACCTGGCTCTCGCTGACCGCGTACGACCAGCCGTGGCAGGAGTGGGTGCAGAAACGCCTGGCGGACCTGACCGCGGACACCGCCACCGCCGCCATCTCCGCCACCGCCGCCGGCCGGACCACGGCGGATCCCGACCTGGCACTCGCCCGGTCGGCCTGGCGCTGGCTGCAGGAGACGGAGCTGCTCGCGCCCGATCTGAACGCGGTGCCGGGCGGCGCCGCGGGGGCCGGGGAGGACGAGGGGCCGAAGGTGTGGACACCCGCGTGGCAACTCGGGCTCCCGCTCGGACACCTCGCCATCCACCTCTTCTAGCCTTCCCGTGAATCGGACCAATCCGCGGGCCGGAGGGCTCCGAATCCTTTGGTTACGATTCGGCATGCGCCTTGAGTGAATCGACTGCCCGGTGCGTACCGGTGGGAGCAACGAGTAACCCCACCCACACCCAACGGTACGAGGATTCGGCATGAGGTCCCTGGAAAGGCATCGCGACGTCGGCGCGTACGCGCTCGGTGTGCTGGACGAGGCGGAGGCCTTCCGCTTCGAGGACCACCTCATGGAGTGCCCCAGCTGCGCTGCACAGGTGACCGAATTCGGGGTGACGACACGGCAGTTGATGCTGTACCGGCGCTCCACGCCGCCACTGACGCATCCGATGCCCAAGCCGGGCCCGAGGATGCTCGACCGGCTGCTGTCCGAGGCGGCGAACCGCAACCGGGCCGTGCGCCGTCGGCTGCTGTTCGCGCTGGCGGCCTCGGTGGTGCTCGCGGTGACCGCGCCGGCGCTCGCCCTGATGTCCTCGGACGGCGGTGAGCGGGCACCCGAGAGCATCGCGGCGGCCGACGAGCGGTCCGGGGTGTGGGCGGAGATCACGACGGCGGACGAGGCCTGGGGCAGCCGGCTGGAGCTGAAGGTCAAGGACGGGGCGGGACCCCGCGTCTGCCGGCTGGTGGTGGTCGGGCAGGACGGCTCCGAGGAGACCGTGACCAGCTGGCACGTGCCCCGTCACGACGCCCGCCCCAACACCATGACGAGCGGCTCCACCCTGCACAGCGGGCAGGTCGAGCGCTACGAGCTGCGCTCCTCGGACGGCGAGCACCTGGTGACGTTGAAGCCCCGGTGACAGCGGGGAGCCCCGCGCCCGTCCTCCGGGGTGGGGAACGCGGCCGGTTCGAAGGGGCGTCCCCGCCGCGTGCGGGGTCTCGTGGTCGCAGACGTTCCCGATGCCCGGCACCTGCCCCTGGTCCGTCACGACGTACACCGCGAGCGGCGGATCGCAGGCCACCGGGACGCTGATCGCCACGGGCCGTACGCGGACGATCCCGTGGCCCGCCGGCTGCTCGGTGGGGCACGTCCGCGGTCCCTCGGCCTCGGTGGGTTCCGGCACCCGTCCGGGGTGGCACTCCGCACCGGACCGGTCAGCGGAAGCCGCGCCCCGTGCCGTGGGCGCCGCCGGAACTGTGGTCCCGCTCCGCCGGCTCCGCGAAGGCGGAAGCCTTGGTCACCGAGAACTCGGACCACACGCATTTGCCGCCGCCGCGCGCCTCCACGCCCCACTCGTCCGTGAGTATCTCGACGAGAAGCAGACCTCGCCCCGAGACACACGACTCCCCCGCCTCGCGGCGGCGCGGCAGGGCGCTGGAGGAGTCCTCGACCTCCACGCGTAGCCGTCGCTCGCCGCCGGTGAGGACCCTGAGGGTGACGACGGCGGACCCCTCGGTGTGCATCAGGGCGTTGGTGATCAGCTCGTCGGCGACCAGTTCGATCTCGTCGGCGCGGTTCCCGGCCCCCCAGGCACCGGCCCCGGCGCGGATCATGCGCCGGGCCTCGGTGAGGGCCTCGGGGTCGCCGGGAACCACGTGCTGCTGGAGCCGGCCCCCCGCGCGCGGGCTGTCCGGCGGGCGGCGGCGCAGCAGGAGCAGGGCCACGTCGTCGTCCCCGCAGCGTTCCTCGGCCACGTCGATGAGCCGGTCGGCCAGTTCGCGTACGTCCTCGGGGCCGGTGGTGACGAGCGCGGAGAGGGTCTCGATGCCGTCGTCGAGGTCGGCGCCGGGCTGCTCGACCAGGCCGTCGGTGCACAGCAGCAGCACGTCGCCGGGACCGAGCTCCATCGTCCCGACCGGGCAGTCGAGCCGGTCGAACTCGGCGGACAGGCCGAGCGGCAGCCCGCCCGGCACGTGGACGCGGTGGCAGAGGCCGCCGGCACGCCGGACGAGTGGGTCGAGGTGGCCGGCCCGGACCATCTGGAGGACGCCGGTGGACAGGTCCGCCTCGGCGTACAGGCAGGTCGCGGAGCGGTCGGTGTCGAGTTCGTGCAGGAAGACGGAGGCACGGGCCATCACGGTGGCCGGCGGGTGCCCCTCGGCGGCGTAGGCGCGCAGCACGATGCGCAACTGACCCATGACGGCGGCGGCGTGGGTGTCGTGGCCCTGGACGTCTCCGATCACGGCGCCGACACGGCCCCCGGGCAGCGGGATCAGGTCGTACCAGTCGCCGCCGATGTCCCGGCTGAGGCCGCTCCCGACGCTGGCCGCGCGGTAACGGACGGCGATGTCGGCGCCGGGCACGCTGGGGATGGTGCGGGGCAGCATAGCCTGCTGGAGTCCCTGCGCGAGGTCCATCTCCTGCTCGTAGAACATGGCCCGCTGCATGCTCTGCGCGATGCTGCTGCCCAGGGCGACGAGGAGGTTGCGCTCCTCGGGGGTGAAGCCGCGCCGGTCGTTGTAGAGCAGGCCCATGGCGCCGATCGGGCGGGTCTGGACGACGAGCGGCAGGTAGGCCGCCGAGGTGATGTGCAGGTCGGTGAGGTGCGGCCACAGCACCGGGTAGCGTTCGGCGAACTCCTCCGGCGACTCGATGAAGCGCGGGCTCAGGGTCCGTACGGCCTCGCTCATCGGGTACTGCTCGTCGATCCGGGTGATCCGGGTGCCCGGGACGAAGCTGCCGGCGGGCCCCTCGGCGACCAGCCGGATCCGGCCGGCCTCGACCAGACCCATGACGAGACTGGTGGCGCCCAGAAGGGTGAGGCCGTGGGTGTTCTTGACGGCGTCGATGACGTCCTGCACGGTGCGGGCGTGGGCGAGGGCGGCCGTGGTGAGCTGGACGATGTTGGTCTGCTTGCGCAGGGCGTCCGCCTGGGCGGCCTGCACCCCTCTCACCTCGCTGTCGCTGAGTTCCTCCGTGGCGTCCCGGATGACGCCGAGGATGCGGTGGGGCAGTCCGGCCCCGTCCCGGCGGATGTGGCCGTGGCTGTGGGTCCAGCGCAGGGTGCCGTCGCGGCGGCGGACCCGGAAGTACGCACCGTAGGTCTCGCTGCCGTCCTTCAGTGCCTGCGAGACGGCGGTGTCCAGGCGCACGATATCGGCGGGCGGGATCCGGCTCACCAGCACGTCGGGATGGTCGGATTCGTCGGGGCGCAGGTCGAAGATGCCGCGGGCCTGGGCATCCATCCGCATCACCCGGGTGTCCAGGTTCCAGTCGAACCTGCCCATGTGGTTGAGCGCCAGGATCGGGTCCGGGTGGTCCGGCCAGTCGTCCGGGAGTGATGGGGCGCTCGCTCCCCGATCAGCCATGGACCCACCTTGTCAGGGTTCATCCGATTCTTCGACCGGTGACGTCCCCGGCGTCTTCGGGACGGCTTCGGCCGCTCCGGGTACACGGAGAGTCGCAGGAAGAACGGCCGGCGACGGCGGCCGAAGGACGGGGAGGACAAGAGGACGGGAGGACGGGAGGACGGGAGGACGGGAGGACGGGCAACCGGGTACGGACAAGGGGCGGGGAGGGAGCGCACGGCCGTGGAGTGGTTCACCGCATCCGACTACTGGCTGAGCCGGCTGGTCTTCCAGCGGGGGCTGGCCGGGCTCTACCTGATCGCGTTCCTGACGGCGGCGCTGCAGTTCCGTGCTCTGATCGGCGAGCGCGGAATGCTGCCGGTGCCCCGGTTCGTGGAGCGGACCCCGTTCGCGCGGGCGCCCGGCCTGTTCCAGCTGCGCTACTCGGACCGGTTCTTCGCGGGCTGCGCCTGGGCGGGCTGCGCGGTGTCGGCGGCGCTGCTCGCGGGAATGGACTCCTGGCTTCCACTGTGGGCCGCGATGCTGCTGTGGCTGGTGCCCTGGATGCTGTACCTGTCGATCGTCAACGTCGGACAGGTCTGGTACGCCTTCGGCTGGGAGTCGCTACTGCTCGAGGTCGGCTTCCTCGCGGTGTTCCTCGGCAACGACGAGGTGGCCCCGCCGGTCGTCGTGCTGTTCCTGCTGCGGTGGGTGCTGTTCCGGGTCGAGTTCGGCGCGGGGCTGATCAAGATGCGCGGCGACGCGTGCTGGCGGAATCTCACCTGCCTGGACCACCATCACGAGACCCAGCCGATGCCGGGGCCGCTGAGCTGGTTCTTCCACCATCTTCCGAAGCCGCTGCACCGGGTCGAGGTGGCCGCGAACCATGTCACCCAGTTGGTCGTTCCGTGCCTGCTGTTCGCTCCTCAGCCGGTAGCCACGATCGCCGCCGCACTGATGATCGCCACGCAGCTGTGGCTGGTGCTGTCGGGCAACTTCGCCTGGCTGAACTGGATCACGATCGTGCTGGCCCTGTCGGTGGTCGCGTTCCCCACCGCTCCCCCGGACACGGCCGGCGCCCCGCTGTGGTACGTGGTCGTCGTCCTCGCGGTGTCCGCGCTGCTGCTCGCTCTCAGCCACCACCCCGTGCGCAACATGCTCTCCCGCCGCCAGGTGATGAACCGGTCCTTCGACCCGCTGCACCTGGTCAACACCTACGGGGCGTTCGGCAGCGTCAGCCGGATCCGGTACGAGGTGGTGGTCGAGGGCACCGCGGACGGGACGCCCCGGAAGGACGCGGACTGGCGGGAGTACGAGTTCCGGGGCAAGCCGGGGGATCCCCGGCGCTGGCCGCGCCAGTTCGCGCCGTACCATCTGCGGCTCGACTGGCTGATGTGGTTCGCCGCACTGTCGCCGTCCTACGCCGGGCCGTGGTTCGGCGCGCTGGTGGAGCGGCTGCTGGAGGGCGACCGCGACACGCTGCGGCTGCTGCGCCGCTCCCCCTTCCCGCCGGACGCGCCGCCCCGGTACGTCCGCGCCCGGCTGTTCCGCTACCGGTACACGACCTGGCGCGAGCTGCGGGAGACGGGGGCGTGCTGGGATCGGACGTATGTGCGCGAGTATCTGCCGCCGACCCGGCTGGCGGGGGCGGTCGACAGGCCGTAGAAGCGGGGGCGGTGGCTCCGAGGACCTCCTGGTGTTCGGGCGGAGTCGAGGTCCGCCGGACGCAGGTGCCGGGCTTCGGCAGACCTCCGTCCTCCGAAGATCACCTCGTGGGACCGCCCGGATCCCGCAGGGTCTCCTCGCGGTCCGGTCCGCCCGGGTGTTGCGGTGGTCAGCGGCGTGCGCCTATCGTCGGCCGGGTGACTGCCGGGTCGGCCTTGGGCCACACACGAAAGACGCTCCCGGCCTCGGCGTGAGCCGGGCGGGGACTCCCCCGCTCAGGCCCGGCCCGGGGCAGGGCCTCGCCCGCGCCCCGCCTCCTCTCCGCGTTCCTTCCCGCTTCCGCCGCGCTCCGCGCGGCATGTTCCGACGGAAACCGACACCCGGAGACGAACCCGCCATGCCCGACGCACTCCTCTCGCCCGCTGTGCCCGAACCGCCCATCACGGCCGTCCAGTTGAATCACATCGCCGTCCTCGCCCGCGACCGCCGCCTGTCGGCCGAGTTCCTCGCCGTGCTCCTGGGGCTGGAGGTCGGCGCCCCCTTCGGCCCGTTCCTGCCCGTCGACCTGGGCAACGGCGTGACCCTCGACTACTACGAGCAGCGTGACGAGCCCATCCAGTCGCAGCACTACGCTTTCCTCGTCCCCGAGGATCGGTTCGACGCGACGATCGCCCGCCTGGAGGCGGTCGGAGTCACCTATTACGCGGACCCGAACCACACCGAACCCGGCAGGATCAACCGCCTCTTCGGCGGGCGCGGCGCTTACTTCGACGACCCCGACGGCCACAACCTGGAGATCATGACCCGGCCCTACGCCCGCCCCTGAGCGGGACTGCCGGCCCGGTCACGGCGCCCGGTGCATGACGCGCGGTCCGACCCGTCCGCGTCTCGCCGGGTTCGTCCACAGGCCCCGGACACCTCTCAGGAGGTGTCCGGGGCACGGGGGTATGCCTCACCCGCGGCGACGGCTCGGGGCGGCGATCACACGGGAGGGGACCGGTCTCAGTCGACGCTGGGCAGGATGTGGGGCTCGGCGAGATCGTCCTCGTAGCCCGCCAGGCGGATCGGGGCCGACCGGGCCCACACGTCGAGACTGCCGAGCTCGCCTGCCGGGCGGCCTGCGCGCTCGAAACGTTCCTTGACGGGCTGATCCACGTTGGTCTTCTCCGGTGTCACCGCGCACTCCTTATGTGTCGGTCACCCTCGGGACGTGCCGCGCCGGTCCTGCCGCGCCCGCGTCGTACGTCCGCTCGGGCATGATGCGAAAGCCGTTCGGACGCGGTGGCGCCGGTCGGTCGTAGGAGAGCAGGCCCTTGTGAAGCGACGTGTCCCATGACGGACCGGTGGGTGTGGGTAGGACCCTTTACTGCTGCCCGTCCGGCTCAGATTAACCAAATGAGCGGACCCCTGCTCGATGGGGCTGAAAACTCGCCGTAACGATCACGTGTCGGACCGTGCCTCTCACCCCCTTATATACCTCTAATTCACCATGGGGGATGTCATCACCGATCACTCGATCGGGCTACAAGGGGTTCGCGCTTTCGAGAAGACCGCATGGTCCCGGCGCAGTTCAAGTCCTGTTGGCCGACCCGCAAGCTCGTCATGGTGTGCTGCCGTACGGCAAACGGCTGTCTTCCAGGAGGACCGGCGCATGGAGCTGCGCAGTGTCGAGGAGTTGATGGACCTGCTGTACGCCTGCCGGGGCGCCCGGGACGTCCCGGTTCCCGGCGGGCCCCCGGTCGACGCGTACGACCATGCGTTGCGCACCGCCGCACTGCTGCGTCGGCAACGTCCCGCCGACAAGGAGCTTCAGGTGGCGGGCCTGGTCCGGCCGGTCGGCCGGCTGCTGTGGCCGGGCGAGCCCGCCACGCGGGCCGACCGGTCCGCGGACGCCGTGCGCGCGCTGCTCGGCGAGCGGGTGGCGGGGCTGGTCCGCCGCCGGCCCCGCCACGCTCTCCGGGGCGAGGAGGACGACCTCCTCGCCCTGCGCACGGCGGACGAGGAGGCCCTCGGCGCCTGCTTCGACGCGGGGGTCCTGGAGGACTGGCGCACCGTGCTGGAGCTGCTGGCGGCCCGCAACTCCCGGCTCGGCGCGGTGGAATGACTCCCCCGCCGCCGGCCGTCGGGCGCCCGCGTCACCACCTGCCGGGCGCGTAGTCCTTCAGGAAGACGCCGTACAGGTCCTCGCCCGCTTCGCCGCGCACGATGGGGTCGTAGACGCGGGCCGCGCCGTCGATCAGGTCCAGCGGGGCGTGGAAGCCGGCGTCCGCGAGGCGGATCTTGTCCGGGTGGGGACGCTCGTCGGTGATCCAGCCGGTGTCGACGGCCGTCATCAGGATGCGGTCGTTGTCGAACATCTCCTGGGCGCTGGTGCGGGTGAGCATGTTCAGCGCGGCCTTGGCCATGTTGGTGTGCGGGTGGCCCGCGCCCTTGTAGCCGCGGTCGAAGACGCCTTCCATGGCGGAGACGTTCACGATGTACGTCCGCTTCGCCGCCGCGGCCGCCATCGCCGGGCGCAGCCTGCTGATGAGCAGGAACGGCGCCGTCGAGTTGCAGAGCTGGACCTCGAGCAGTTCGACCGGGGTGACCTCCTCGACGGTCTGCACCCAGCTGTTGGTGTCGTGCAGGTCCGGGACCAGACCGCCGGCGTCGATCGCGGTGCCGGCCGCGATCCGCTCCAGGGAGGCCGAACCGGAGACCAGGGCCAGGCCGGTGACGTCGTGCGCGGTGAGCGCGCCGGATCCCGCGACCGGGAGCTCGGCCACCGCGCCGGAGCCAAAGCCGCCGATCACCTCGGCGGCGGGCAGCTCACCGGCGGGCAGCGGCGCGGACTCCGCGGCGACCAGCTCGCTGTAGGCCTGCGGGGAACGCCGTACGGTCTGTGCGGCGTTGTTGATCAGGATGTCCAGCGGACCGGCGGCGGACACCGAGTCGGCGAGCGCGACGACCTGGGCCGGGTCGCGCAGGTCGATCCCGACGATCTTCAGCCGGTCGATCCACTGGTCGCTGTCGGGCTGGGCCTTGAAACGGCGGACGGCGTCGTTCGGAAAGCGGGTCGTGATCGTGGTGTGGGCGCCGTCGCGCAGCAGCCGCAGCGCGATGTACATGCCGATCTTGGCCCGGCCGCCGGTGAGCAGCGCGCGCTTGCCGGTCAGGTCGGTGCGGGCGTCCCGGCGGCTGCGGTTCTCGTCGGCGCACTCCTGGCAGAGCTGGTGGTAGAAGTAGTCGACCTCGACGTACCGCTGCTTGCAGATGTAGCAGGAGCGGGGGCGCTGGAGTATCCCCGCGATCGTGCCCTCCTCGGTGCGGGACGAGGGCAGGATGCCTTCCGTCTCGTCGTCGATGCGCTCGGCGGATCCGGTGGCGGTGGCCTCGGTGACCGCTTTGTCGTGGGCGGTCTTGGCGGCCCGGCGCTCCTGGCGGCGGCGCTGCTTGACCGTGCGGTAGATGTGGGAGGTGGCGCGGCGGACCTTGATCGCGTCCGGGTGGTCGACGTCGAGTGTGTCGAGTTCCGCGAGCACGTCGAGGCACAGGGCCAACCGCTCCGGGTCGATGCCGGGCCCGTGTGCCACCACGTCCTCGTGCGCCCCGGTGTCCCCGTGGACCATCGTGTCCGTGGCCCGGGGGCCGTCCTCTGTCACCGTCATCGCCGTTGCCGTTCCTGGTCTGCCGTGGCGGCGCTCCGGTCGCGCCCGCTGTCGAACAGGCGATTTTACGGAGCGCCGGGCCGCAGCGCCAAACCCGTACCGGCCGGTGGTCGGGGGTGGCGCACGGTGGGGGCGCCGTGGCGGGCGGTCAGGGGTCGCAGACCGTGAGAAGTGTCTCCACCTCCTCGGTCACGGCGTCGGCGAGCCGGTCGAGATCGGGAACGGCGGCGCCGTCGGCGACCAGTCCGTAGTGGACGTGCCCGCGGTAGGTGGAGACGGCGACCGCCAGGGAGTGTCCGGGCGCGAGCGGCGCGAAGGGGAAGACGGCGCCGAGCGGGTCGCCGCCGAGCCGCAGCCCGAAGCCGGGCAGCGGCACGCTGGTGACCAGGACGTCGAACCAGAGCCGGGCCGCCTGGCCGACCAGGGGTCCGCCGAGCCGGTGGCCGAGCGGCGGTACGTGGTCGGCGAGCAGGGCGACGGCGCCCGCGCCCCGGTTCGGGCCGGCGTCCTTGTTGCGGTCCATGGCGGTGCGCACCAGGGCGAGGCGGGCGAGCGGTTCCACTTCGTCGACCGGAAGCCTTACCAGGTAACCGGAGAGCCGGTTGCCCTGAGGGTGCGCGGTGCGCGGGCGGCGCCGGGAGACGGGGACGAGGGCGCGCGGGGCGACGCCCTCGCTGCCGTCGCCCCGCTCGTCGAGCCAGTGGCGCAGGGCGCCGGCGACGACCGCGATCAGCACGTCGTTGACGGTGCCGCCGACGCTCTTGCGGATCCGGTGCACGTCGTCGAGGTCGAGGACCACCCCCGCGGTGCGGCGGGTGCCGCTGGGTTCGCAGGTGAGAGCCGGCGACGAGCGCACGTCGAGGGTGGAACGGGCGACGGAGGCACCGATGTCCAGGGCCCGGCCCGCGTCGGACAGGGCTCCGCGGACGAGTCCGGGCACCTCGCGCATGTCGGGGAGCAGTCCGCGCGCGGGCGCGGCGGGGCGCTGCCGGGGGGTGGGCAGGTCCATCGGGTCCATCAGGGCCGCGGCGAGGGTGAGGGCCCGCAGTCCGTCGGCGAGGGCGTGGTGGAACTTGAACAGGACGGCGAAGGAGACGCCGTCCTCCCCCGGCAGCACATGGGCCTCCCAGGGCGGCCGGGTGCGCTCCAGGGGACGTCCCATGAGCCGGCCCGCCGCCGCGTGGAAGTCGGTGGCAGGGGTGTGCAGCCGGACGTGGTTCAGGGGATCGAAGCCGGGGTCGGTCTCCCGTTCGGCTCCGCCGAAGGCGAGCGGGCGGCGCAGGGCCGAGGTGAGCGGTCCGCGCAGCGCGGAGCCGAACGGCCGGCCGAGCGCGGAGCCCAGCGCGGCGGCGAGCGGACGGCGCAGGGAGGACAGGGAAGGGCGCGCGGACAGGGGCTGCCACACGTCGCGGATACGCATGCGCAGTCCGGGAACGGCGGCGGCGCGGGCGGCGAGCAGATCCGCGGCGTGGGCGCCCGCGGCGGGCGAGCGGGCCGAGAAGACCCCGAGGGCGCCGAGATGCATGGGGTGATCGGCGGACTCGATGTTCCAGAACGCCAGGTCGAGAGGAGCGAGCAGGTCTGCGTTCACGGGCTTGCCTCGCGTGGGCGACGGGGTGGACCAGCAGTCAATCGTCCGCGACCGATTACGGTCAAGTACGATCCAGCCACATACAGTTAACAGCAGATTACGTCTCCGCCCCTCCCGCGGTTCGGCGGGAGGGGCGGGACTCAGGAGGCGGGCGGAGTCACCGCCGCACGGCCGGAACTTCCCCACGCACGGTCAGAAGTCCCTGCTGGAACGACACATGGGGCGAAATCCGGCGCGACACCCGGGGTGGGTTCCGGGGTGGGATCCGGGGTGACGAACACCACCCGGACGGGCGCGGGCCGCAGGAGGAACCTTTCACCGCGCGGCACCCCCGGCCGGACACCCCGCGGGCTGCGCCCGGGACGCGTCCCGGATCAGGGCGTCATGGGCGGCCTTCACCCGGGCGACGTCCGGCTTCAGTACGCGCCGGTCGTAGGTGAGCAGGCCGTTCAGCTCGCCCTCCACGTCCGAGATCTGCGTGTACACGGCGCCGTTGCTGCCCCGGCAGACCAGGGCCCGTACCTCGTCGAGCTTGGTGAGGTAGTCCTCGGTGTAGGTCTCCGGATCGACGTCGACGTACGACTGCTGGACCGCCCAGGCGTGACCGGGCACCGCGAGTCCGAGGCCGCCGTACTCGCCGGTGACCAGGGCGCGCCGTCCGTCCGGGCTCGGTGGGAGCGCGGGGCTGGGATAGCCGTGCTCGTCCATGATGTCGCCGGCGTTGCCGTCGGCACCGAGATTGAGCCCCGACTGGTTGTTGACCAGGCGCGACGGGTCCCAGGCCTTGGCCTGTTCGGCGATGCGGCCGACGTCGTACTGGCCCCAGCCCTCGTTGAAGGTGACCCACATGACGATGGACGGGCTGCTGACGTGCTCGTCGATCATCTGCTTCATCTCGCGCTCGTAGCGGGCGCGGGAGGAGGCGTCGGGGTTCACCCCGGCCCTCATGGAGGGCATGTCCTGCCAGACCATCAGACCCAGCCGGTCGGCCCAGTAGAACCAGCGGTCCGGCTCGACCTTGATGTGCTTGCGCACGGAGTTGAACCCGAGCTGCTTGTGCACGCGCAGGTCGTACGCGAGGGCCTCGTCGGTGGGCGCGGTGTGCAGACCGTCGGGCCAGAAGCCCTGGTCGAGGGTGGCCATCAGGAAGACCGGTTCGCCGTTGAGGACCGTGCGCGGCCCACCGTCGACCTCCTCGACGGCGATCGAGCGCATCCCGAAGTAGCTGCCGACGCGGTCGGTGCCGACGGTCACCTCGAGCCGGTACAGGAAAGGGTCGTCGGGCGACCACAGCCGCGGGTTCGCGATCCGCAGGTCCAGCGGCTCCCCGGTGCGGCCGGTCGCGGTGGCGACCTTGCGCCGTCCGTCGTACGCGGTCGCCCTGACGGGCACGCCGTCCCGGACGCCCTTCGCCTCCACGGTGAGCCGTTCGCCGGGCACGTCGGGCACCAGTTTCAGGGAGTCGACGTGGTCACGGGCGACCGGCTCCATCCAGACCGTCTGCCAGATCCCCGAGCTGGGCGTGTACCAGATGCCGCTGGGGTCCAGGCGCTGCTTGCCGAGCGGCGGGTTCTCACCGTCGGCGGCGTCGGTGGGGTCGTACACGCCGACGATGAGTTCCTGGGCGCGGCCGGGCTTCAGCGCGTCGGTGACGTCGGCGCTGAACTTGTCGTACCCGCCCTCGTGGGCGGCGACCTTCGTGCCGTTGACGTACACCTCGGACCGCCAGTCGACGGCGCCGAAGTTCAGCCGCAGCCGCTTGCCGGAGCCGATGCTCCAGTCCCGGGGGACGGTGAAGGTGCGGCGGTACCACATGCGGTCCTCGTGCCGCTGGATGCCGGAGAGCCGGGACTCCACCGGGTACGGGACCAGGATGCGTTCCTTGAGCGTCTTGCCCACGGGCGGCCGCTCCCCCTCCTCCGCGGCGGCGAACTGCCACTGCCCGTTGAGGTTGCGCCACTGGTCCCGAGTGAGCTGGGGGCGCGGGTACTCGGGGAGAGCGTTGTCCGGGCCCACCTCGTCGGTCCACCGGGTGGTCAGTTCGTGGGTGGAGCGGTTGGGTCCGCTGCTCATGAACGCGTCCACGGGGTCGCCGTCGGCGGTGGCCAGGCCGCCCTGTCCGTCGTAGCGGACGTCGGCGGTGCCGCGGGCGGTGCCGGTCTTGTTGCCCACGACCGGTTCGCCGAGGGTGACGAGCAGGGCCTTGGGGTCGGCCGGGTCCCGCTCGGCTCCGGTCAGCGGCCACTGCGCGCCGCCGATGACCGCGTTGACGTGGTCGGTGAGTCCGGCCGGGGGCGCGGCGAGCGGGCGCGGGAAGTCGAGCTTCAGGGTGCGTCCGGAGCCGAGGACGGTGGCGGCGAGGGCGCCGTCGTAGTCGAAGCCGTCCGGCAGGCGGAACGCGGACTGCGGCACGGCCTTCTTGGCGCCGCCGGGCTCGGTCCAGCGCAGGTGGAGGTTGGAGCCGCCGTAGTGCTCGAAGTACTCGACCTTGATGTCGTGGGCCCGGCCGGCGGTCAGCTCGATCGGCTCGGCGGTCTGCTCGCGGTCCCAGTCGTCGACCCAGTGGTCGATGGCGAGCCTGCCGTCGATCCACAGCCGGAAGCCGTTGTCGCCGGTGATCGAGAAGGTGTGCGCGCCGGTCCTCTCCGGCACGATCTTCCCGGTCCAGCGGACGCTGACGTCGTCCGACCGGCCGGTGGTGAAGTTCAGCCGCGGCTCCAGGTTGTCGAAGTCGAGGTGCGGGTCGAAGGCGGTGGCCTTGAGCTCGTGGAAGTCGAAGGCGCCGGGGGCGGACTGCGTGTAGTACTCGCCCTTCAGTCCGTGGATGTCCACCGGGTCGTCCTCGGCTGCGCTCGCGGTCTGGCCGGTCGCGGTGAGCCCCGCGACTCCCAGGGCGGCGGCCAGGAACAGGGCCAAACGGTCTCTGAGGCGTCTGATGCGCACGGATCCTCCGTCTGTGAGGAAGGTGACGGCTCTCTGCTCGGTGCTCGTGCTCAGTGCTCGTGCTCGGTCCCGCTGTCCGTATGCTCGGTCCCGCTGTTCTGCGCGCTGCTCCATGTTCTTTTCTGTGCGTTGTGTTCGGTTGTACAACGTTGTCACGAACAGCACTTGGCATAACAGCACGGATTCCGTCGCTCGTCCAGGGACATGACAAAGGCCCCGGTGGTCGCACCGACCGGGGCCCGTCCCTTCCGTCCCACCGCCTGCCCTGCGGGCAGGCGGGTGCTACGGCACCAGTTGTCCCTTGCCGAGGGCGATCACTCCGTCCTTGGACACGGTGTACAGCTCCGCGTCCCGCTCCGGGTTGACGCCGATGGTCGCGCCGGGCGGTACCTCCACGTTCTTGTCCAGGACGGCACCGCGCACCACCGCGTCCCGCCCGATGTGGACGTTGTCGTGCAGCACCGAGCCCTGGACCACGGCCCCCGGGTCGACCACCACACCCGGTGACAGCACGGACCGGGTGACCTGGCCGCGGATCAGGCAGCCGGCGCTGATGATGGACTCGCTCGCCATGCCGCCGGCGTTGAACCGGGCCGGCGAGAGCTGGCCGGAGTGCGTGTAGACCGGCCACTGGCGGTTGTAGAGGTTGAAGGCGGGGCGCTCGGCGATCAGGTCCATGTGCGCCTCGTAGTAGGCGTCCAGGGTGCCGACGTCCCGCCAGTAGCCCTGGTCGCGGCTGGTCTCGCCGGGCACGTGGTTGGAGCTGAAGTCGTAGAGACAGGCCTCGCCCCGCTCGGTGAGCTGGGGCAGGATCGAGCCGCCCATGTCGTGCACCGAGTTCTCGTCCTCGGCGTCCCGATGGAGGGCCTCGACGAGGGCCTTCGTGGTGAAGAAGTAGTTGCCCATGGAGGCGAACACGCGCTGGGGATCGCCGTCGAGGCCGGGAGGGTCGGTGGGCTTCTCCAGGAAGCGGTCCACGCTCCGGCCGTCCGACCCCGGAGTGATCACGCCGAAGGCGGAGGACTCCGAACGCGGCACCCTGATGCCCGCCACCGTGACCCCGGCGCCGCTCTCGATGTGCTGGGCGAGCATCTGGCGCGGGTCCATGCGGTAGACGTGGTCGGCGCCGAACACGGCCACGTAATCCGGCCGTTCGTCGTACACCAGGTTCAGCGACTGGAGGATGGCGTCCGCGCTGCCCAGGTACCAGTGCGGGCCGAGCCGCTGCTGGGCCGGGACGGGGGTGACGTAGTTGCCGAGCAGGCTGGACATGCGCCAGGTGGTGGTGATGTGCCGGTCCAGCGAGTGCGACTTGTACTGCGTCAGCACGCAGATCCGCTTGATGTCCCCGTTGACGAGGTTGGACAGGACGAAGTCGACCAGGCGGTACGTGCCGCCGAAGGTGACCGCCGGTTTGGCGCGGTCCGCCGTGAGGGGCATGAGGCGCTTGCCCTCGCCGCCCGCCAGCACGATTCCCAGGACCGAAGGACCACCACGACGCATGGCCGCTCCCCTCACGCCGAATTTCCCCATCCCTGCCCCTGGGCGGGGAGGGCTAAGCCTGTGTGCGGATCTCCTCGTAGAGCGCGACCGTGCGCCGGGCCACCATGTCCCAGCCGAACACGCCGACCGCCCGCTCCCGCCCTGCCTCGCCCATCCGCCGGGCGGCTTCCGGGTCGCCGAGGAGCGAGTCGAGAGCGCGCGCGAGGCCCTGCTCGAAGACGTCGTCCACCGGGACGAGTACCCCGGTCACGCCGTCCTCCACCACCTCGGGGACACCGCCGACCCGCGAGGCCACCACGGGGGTGCCGCAGGCCATCGCCTCCAGGTTGACGATGCCGAGCGGCTCGTACACCGACGGGCACACGAACGCGGCGGCGTGGGTGAGCAGCTGGATCACCTCCGGACGCGGCAGCATCTGCGGGACCCAGTGCACGCCCGCGCGCACCCGGCTCAGCTCCTCGTACAGCTCGCGGAACTCCCGCTCGATCTCCGGGGTGTCGGGGGCGCCCGCGCAGAGCACGACCTGCGCGGCCGGGTCGATGCCGCGCACCGCCCGCAGCAGTTGGGGCACGCCCTTCTGCCGGGTGATGCGGCCGACGAACAGGACGTACGGCCGGGACGGGTCGAGGCCGATCCGGTCCAGCGCTTCGGTGCCGGGGTCGGGCCGGTACAGCCGGGTGTCGATGCCGTTGTGCACGACGTGCACCCTGGCCGGGTCGAGAGCCGGGTAGCAGCCGAGGATGTCCTCGCGCATGGCCGCGGAGACGGCGATCACCGCGTCGGCGGCCTCGACGGCGGTGTGCTCCGCCCAGCCCGACAGGGCGTAACCGCCGCCCAGCTGCTCCGCCTTCCAGGGGCGCAGGGGCTCCAGGGAATGGGCGGTCATCACGTGCGGGATGCCGTACAGCTCCTTGGCGAGGTGTCCGGCGAGGTTGGCGTACCAGGTGTGGGAATGGACGATCTCGCGGCCCTCGAGCGCCGCGGCCATGGCGAGGTCCACGGAGAAGGTGCGCAGTGCGTCGTTGGCGCCGTCGAGGGCGGACCAGGGACGGTGGCGCCGCACGCCGTCGGTGCGGCCCTCTCCCCAGCAGTGCACCTCCAGGTCCACCAAGGTGCGAAGTTCCCTGGCCAGGAACTCGACATGGACGCCCGCGCCGCCGTACACGTCCGGGGGGTACTCCCGGGTCAGCAGTCCCACTCGCACCCACGGACCCCCTGTCTGAACGGGCAGTGTCCTCATGGTCACCCAGACGGAGCGCGCGGGGAAGAGCGCGAGGACCGGGACAACGGAACGGGGGCGCCGGGGAACGGCCCGGAGGACGCGGAAGTACGAGGACGCCCCCGTCATCCCCTAGGGGAAGCCGTCAGGGTCCGGGGGCCCCGGGGTGCCCACCCAGGGGATGACGGGGGCGTCCTCGTACTCCATCGGCAGTAGGACTCATTGAGTGCTCAGGGACGACGACGGGAACACCGGAACACGGCATCGTGTTGTTCATGAAAGCCGACCGTTCGCCGCACCGGGGCCGGCGCCCCAGTCTCCCGCAGAGGAGCCGCCGATGAGCGCCCTCGCGTTGTCCGTGCTGCTGTCGTTCGTCTCCGCCGTGGCGTACGCGGGCGGAGCGATCGTGCAGGAGCAGGTCGCGGTGTCCTCCCCGGGCGAGCAGTACGCGCCGCTGCGCCGGCCGGTCTGGTGGGCGGCGGTCGCGCTGAACGGCCTCGGCGGTCTGCTGCACGTGGTGGCGCTCGCCTACGGCCCGCTGAGTCTGGTCCAGCCGCTGGGCGCGCTGACGATCGTGTTCGCGCTGCCGATGGCGGCGCTGTTCGTCGGCCGCAGGGCGGGGGCGACGGCGTGGCGCGGCGCCCTCATGGCGACCGTCGGACTCGCCGGTCTGCTGTCCCTGGTCGGCGCGTCCGACGCGCAGTCCCTCGGTACCGGCCAGCGGGTGGCGGCGGCGCTGGCCACGGCCGTCGCGGTCGCCGCCCTGACGGTCGCGGCCCGGACCGTGCAGCGGCACCCGGCGGTGCGCAGCATCCTGCTCGCCGTCGCCTCCGGTATCGCCTTCGGCATGTCGTCCGTCTTCACGAAGACCGTGGCGGTGGACTGGACCGACGGCATCTCGGCGGGGGACGTGCCGTCCCTCGCGGTGATCGGTGTGCTGGCCACGGCCGGCCTGCTGCTCTCCCAGGCCTCCTACCGGGGCGCCGGACTCGCGGCTCCGCTGGCCACGCTGACGGTGGTGAACCCGGTGGTGGCGGCAGCGGTCGGCATCACGATGTTCGGCGAGACCTTCCGCTACGGCACGACCGGCACGGCGCTCGCGCTGAGCTGTGGCGTGGTGGCGGCCGGCGGTCTGATCCTGCTGACGACGGAGCGGCTGGCGCGCGAGCAGCCGCAGCGGGCGGAGGGCGTCGGTGCGGGCTCCCCGGACTTCCCGGTGACGCCGGTCGGTTCGGTGGTCACCCCGGTCACCCCGGCCGGAGCGGTGCCTGTCCGACGATCCGTGGAGGCAGTGGGGGTGGCGAGGGCCGGGAGCGCCCTGGAGTCTGCGGGATCCGCGGGGGCCGGCGCCGATGCGCTGTCCGATTCGGTCGAGCGACTGCTGCGCTCCGAGCTCGCCCGGGAGGACGTACGCGTGCGGGTGCCTGCCCCGGCATCCGCGGCCGGCTCGGCCCCGGATGCCGGGGCCGAGGGCGAGGCCGCGGAGCCGTCGCTGCCCGTGTTGGCGTACGCGCCCTTCTACGGCGGCCTGTACGTCCCGGTGCAGGTACCGGACCGGCACCGCATGCACGTCACATCCTGACGCCGCCCGCCCTCAGGTAGGCGACCGGGTCGACGTCCGATCCGAAACCGGGCCCCGTCCGCACCTCGAAGTGCAGATGCGGGCCCGAGCTGTTGCCCGTCGAACCGGACCGGCCGATGCGCTGGCCCGCGGTGACCGACTGGCCGCTCCTCACCGAGATCGCCGACAGGTGGGCGTACTGGCTGTAGCGGCCGTCGGCGTGCCGGACCACCACCTGGTAGCCGAACGAGCCCTCCCAGCCGGCGCTGACGACGGCGCCCGGCGCGATCGACTTCACGGACGTGCCGGTGGGCACGGGGAAGTCGACACCGGTGTGGTAGCCCTTCGACCAGGAGGAACCGGCCTTGTGGTACGGGGTACCCAGGGGGGCGGCGACCGGGGCCACGCGCGTGCCGCTCTTCTGGGTGGCGCGGTCCGCCCGTTCCTCGGTGCGCTGCGAGGGGGCTTTCTTTTCCGGCGCCTTCTTCTCGGGCGCCTTCTTCTCGGGCTTCTTGTTCTCGGGCTTCTTGTTCTTGTTGTTCTTGGAGGCCGTGTCCGCGGGCTTCGGGGCGGGGCGGGCCTGGGTGGCCTTCCCACCGGGCAGGGTGAGCCGCTGGCCGGGCAGGATCAGGTCGGGGTCGGTGCCGACGGTCGCGCTGTTCGCGTCGTACAGACCGCGCCAGCCGCCCCGTACCCGCTCCTCCTCCGCGATACCGGAGAGGGTGTCGCCGTGGAGCACGGTGTACATCTCGGTGCGGCCCGCGCGGGACTGGGGTGTCTTCTGCGGCTCGACGTCCTCGACGGTGGTGGCGCGGGTGCCGCTCCTGCCACCGGCCTTCACGGCCGGCTTGGCGTCCTTCTTCGTTCCGGTCCGGGCCTCGCTCTTGGCCTCCGAGCGGCCGGCGGCCGGGCGGATGTCGGGAGTGTCGCCGCCCCGGGTCAGTCCGGCCCGCTGCGAGCACGCCGGCCAGGCGCCGGGTCCCTGGCCGTCCAGGACCTTCTCGGCGATGGCGATCTGCTGGTCCTTGGTGGCCAGGTCCGCGCGCGGCGCGTACCGGGTGCCGCCGAAGGCCTCCCAGGTGGACTGGGTGAACTGAAGTCCGCCGTAGTAGCCGTTGCCCGTGTTGATGTCCCAGTTGTCGCTGGACTCGCAGGCGGCGACCTTGTCCCAGGTGTCCACGTCCGCCGCCTCGGCGACGCCGGTGCCCAGAAGGGGAAGCGCCATTCCGGCACCACCCGCGGTGACGGTGAGTGAGGCGCGGTTGATCCTGTTCGGCTGATACCGGCGGTGCCGGCCGCGCACGGCCATGGAGTCCCCCTCGACAATGCGTCAGAAGTGGCCAAAGTAAGCGTTGCGAACCGGCCGTGACAAGACGGCTATCAGCCGTGCGGATGCGCCAACTGGCCAGTAATTTTCGCCCGTTGCGCCCCGCTTGGCGCCGTCGCGCGGCATGCGCTCCCCTGGGCGCTTCGCGCACGCGGGGCGCGTACGCGTGCGCCGGACGGCCCGGATGAGTACGGAGGGGGTCCCCGCCCGTATGTCGCTGCGGGGTGTCGCACGACCCGCGCGTGCGGACGCGGTTGCGGCACGTCAGGATGGTCGTGATGGTCGTCGGCAGGGCCGGCGGGCAGCAACCGGCAGTACCGACAACCCCGGCAGTACCGATACCAAGGTCACTAGGAGCCAACCCAATGAGCAGTTCAGCGCAGATCGGCGTCACGGGTCTCGCGGTCATGGGCCGCAACCTCGCGCGCAACTTCGCCCGCAACGGCTACACGGTCGCGGTGCACAACCGGACGGCGGCGCGCACGCATGCGCTGGTGGAGGAGTTCGGGCACGAGGGCAGCTTCGTGGCGGCCGAGACGGCGAAGGAGTTCGTGGCGGCGCTCGAGCGTCCGCGGCGGCTGGTCATCATGGTGAAGGCCGGTGAGCCGACGGACGCGGTGATCGAGGAGTTCGCGCCGCTGCTGGAGCCCGGCGACATGATCATCGACGGTGGCAACGCCCACTTCGCCGACACCCGGCGCCGCGAGCGCGCGCTGCGGGAGCAGGGCATCCACTTCGTCGGCACCGGCGTCTCCGGTGGCGAGGAGGGCGCGCTCAACGGACCGAGCATCATGCCGGGTGGCTCGAAGGAGTCGTACGAGTCTCTGGGCCCGATGCTGGAGAAGATCTCGGCGAAGGCGGCCGACGGCGCACCCTGCGTGACCCACGTCGGCCCCGACGGCGCCGGGCACTTCGTGAAGATGGTGCACAACGGTATCGAGTACGCCGACATGCAGCTGATCGGTGAGGCGTACCAGTTGCTGCGCGACGTCGCCGGGTACGAGCCCGCGCAGATCGCGGACATCTTCCGCACCTGGAACACCGGCCGGCTGGACTCGTACCTGATCGAGATCACGGCCGAGGTGCTCTCGCACGTGGACGCGGCCACGGGCAAGCCGTTCGTCGACGTGGTGGTCGACCAGGCGGAGCAGAAGGGCACGGGGCGCTGGACCGTGCAGATCGCGCTCGACCTGGGTGTGCCGGTGTCGGGCATCGCGGAAGCGGTGTTCGCGCGTTCGCTGTCGGGGCACGCGGCACTGCGCGAGGCCTCGCGCGGTCTGGCGGGTCCGACGGCCGCGCCGCTCGGCGAGGCGGAGGCCGCGGCGTTCGCGGACCGGGTGGAGCAGGCGCTGTACGCGTCGAAGATCGTGTCGTACACGCAGGGCTTCCACGAGATCGCCGCGGGCAGTGACGAGTACGGCTGGGACATCGACCTCGGCGCGGTCTCCGCGATCTGGCGCGGCGGGTGCATCATCCGCGCGGCCTTCCTGGACCGTATCCGCGCCGCGTACGACGCCCGTGCCGACCTGCCGAGCCTGCTGTCGGACGAGACGTTCGCGCGGGAGATCGCCGACGCGCAGGACGACTGGCGCGAGGTGCTGATCGCCGCGACCCGCCAGGGCGTGCCGACCCCCGGTTTCGCCGCGGCCCTCGCCTACTACGACGCCCTGCGCGCGGAGCGCCTGCCGGCCGCCCTCACCCAGGGGCAGCGGGACTACTTCGGCGCGCACACCTACCGGCGCACGGACCGCGACGGGTCGTTCCACACGCTGTGGGGGGACGACCGCAGCGAGGTCTCGGCGTAGACGCGTAGACGCGTAGACGGAGAAAGCGTGAGGGGTGCCCGCCGGTCCTGACCGGCGGGCACCCCTCACGGCACGGCACTGGGCGGTGGACGACTTCACGGTCGTCCACCGCCCAGTGCTGTCGGCCCGAGTGCACTACTTCCCGGGCCGCCCGGTTCGGCCGCCGGGTCAGGTGAGCGGCGGGCCGGGTTCCGGGTTCGGGACCGGTTCGGGGCCCGGGGGAATCGGCGAGGGGGACGGTCCGGGCGGCCCCGGCGTGGGCGGCGGACCGGGAACGGGCGGCCCCGGGGCCGGCGGACCCGGCGTCGGCGGGGGCGTCGGTGCCGGACCCGGGGGCGAGACCGGGTCGGGGTGGGGCGGGGGAGGCTGAGGATCCGGGCCCGGAGCGGGTCCCGGGGGTACGGGGTCCGGGTGTACGGGGTCCGGGGGAGGTCCCGGGGGAACCGGGTCCGGTGCGGGCCCGGGTGGGACGGGGTCCGGATGTGGTTGCGTCATGGCGGTGCCCTCCGGCCAGTCGGTCGACGTCGGCTCTGGACTACTCCCCCGCCTACCCGACGACCGCGTCCCCCAGTCGCCCACGGTCACTCCCCCGCGTGACGACCGTGCCTCCCCAAGGCCCAGGTGGCGCTACCGGCCGCCCCGTACCGCCGCCGCGCCTGCCGCGAGCCCTGCCCGAGGGCTGGACAGCACCGGGACGGCGGTGGTCGTGAGGTGCTCCGCCGGGGCCATCGACGCCTGGGCGAGCACGATCACGTCGGCACCGGTGACGGCGTCGGCCGCGTCGGCGACCTGACGTGCGTAGGCCGCCGGGTCGCCCGCCTCGAAGCGGGCCCAGGCTCCCTCGGCCAGCAGAGTGCGCACCTCGACGGGGCGGCCGGCGCGGCGCGCCTCCTCCTCGACCAGGGCCGACGTCGGGCCGAGGGTGCTCGCCAGAGCGGCCAGGACGACCACGCGCGGCCCGGCGGCCACGGCCGCGCCCGCCATCGGCCGGTCGACCCGCAGCACCGGCACACCGATCCGGTCGGCCGACGCCTCCGCGACCGAGCCGATGGTCGAGCACGTGCACAGCACGGCCCGAGCACCATCGGCGACGGCCTCCCGCAGCCTCGCCCGTACGTCGTGGGCCACGGCCTCGGGGCCCGCCGCGCGGGCCCGGTCCAGCAGTTCCTCGTCGACGAGGTGCCGCAGCTTCAGCCGCGGATGGGCGTCGTCGCGCAGGGCGTCGAAGACGGGGACGTGGACGGGCGAGGTGTGCAGGAGGGCGAGCACGGGGGCGTCCGGCGACGTCAGAAGCGCCCGGGGTGCGCCGCCAGCCACTCCTTCGCCGCCCGGATCAGCTCCGGGGAGGCGGCCGGGGCCTGGTCGGGGTGGCGTTCGGCCCACTTGACGACGTACGGGCAGAGCGGGGCGACCACGACGCCTTCGCGTGCGGCGAGGGTGTACAGCTCTCGAGCCAGGGAGCCCGCGATGCCCTTGCCCTCGTGGGCGGGCTCGACGACGGTGTGCACCGGCACGATCGCGCGCTCGGGGGATTCGAGGACGAAGTACTCGATCCGGCCGACGACCTCGCCGTCGCCCGCCACCGCTTCCAGCCGGCCCGCCGCCCGGTCGTCGCGGATCTCGATGTCGCTCATGGACGCATCACGCTCCTGCCTCTGACTGCCGCCGTCCGCGCCGGTCAGGCCTTGACCGCCTGCGGGCTGCGCTGCTGGTCCGACCCCGGCACCGGCTCGGACGCGTCGGCACCCAGGGCGACGATGCGGTTGTCACCGTCCACATGCACCACCCGGGGCTCCAGCGCCCGCGCCTCGGCGTCGGTCACCTGAGCGTAACTGATGATGATCACCAGGTCCCCGGGGTGGACGAGATGCGCCGCGGCCCCGTTGATCCCGACGACACCCGAGCCCCGCTCCCCCTCGATGACGTACGTCTCCAGCCGGGCCCCGTTGGTGATGTCCACGATGTGCACGAGCTCACCGGGCAGCAGATCGGCGGCGTCGAGCAGATCGGCGTCGATCGTCACGGATCCCACGTAGTGCAGGTCGGCCTGGGTGACGGTGGCACGATGGATCTTGGACTTGATCAAAGTTCGCAGCACTTTGGACTCCTAGAAGACGGCTCCCCGCCAGCTTTCTGCAGGTCAGAGGCGTCCTTCACTGTACATCGGCATGTCTTCGGCTCGAAGACTTTCCAGAACATCGTGCGTCGTGGCGAGCAGTCTTCTCACCTGCGCGATCTGCGCGAAGCAGGCTGCCGCGAAGCCGCCACCCGAGAGCATGTACGGAAGACTTCCTCGGTCCAATGCTGATTGGATGCTGACTTACCTGATTAGCCATCAGGTAAGTTGAGAGGTCCAGAGCAAGTTGCGAACTGGGGTCAGCGGCGGTGAGGTAGAGGACCAGGGCCGAGTGCCTGAGTTACTCACTTCGATTGCGATGGCTGCGTCAGGGCACCGATTGTTCTGTGCGATGGCGGTGAAGATCGGACGCCCTCTGCTTACGGCTGCGGACTTGGTTGGTCGGGACGGCCGTCCGCATCGCCGTCGGTGTCAGAGGGAGGCGCAGGTGGTCGGTGCCCCTCGTGACCGTTGGCGAATCACCGCCGCATAGCGGTGATGAGGGCTGCGGCACCGGATGCGGCACTGCCCAGCGCCGCGATCAAATCGATCATCTCTTTCTCCGACACAGTACGGGCTCCTTGAAACAGGCCGGCGGTGACCGGCGGCTATTCGGCTCCGCCCATTGCAGCGATCTGTACCGCTACCCACCCGAGGAATGGTCCCGGGGTTCTATCGTGGCGGGATGCCACGGTCAGTCAGCCCAGCGGATGCGCGTCTCATGGGGGAGTCGGGGGCGACTCAGGAGCAGTTGGAGACGTGGCGAAGAGTGGGGTTGCTGCCGCGCAATTCGCGCGAGTGGCGGGGAAGGAAGGGATCTGCGTCCTCGGCACCCCAGGAGGCGTGTGTGGTGGCGACAGCCCTGCGTCGAGCGTGCCGCAGAGGACGGCCGTTGCGTGACGCCGCGGTCGAGCTGATCACGATGCGTCCAGAGGTTCCGTTGCCGGAAAGGGGAGTCCGGTGGGCACTGAGCGAGTTCGTCAAGCACCGCGATGACGGTGTGATCCGCAGAATCGAGGAGGCTGCGCGGGCCGCCACCACTAAGGAAAACGCCCTAATACTCCAGCAGTACTTCGCGTCTTGACCTGCGCGGTTGTCGAGCGGTGGGAGTGTAGCGGGCACCGCCCGGTCAGGGGCGGTTTCTGACCGGGCCCCCCTCGAAGGAGTGTCCCCGACGGCGATAGTGGCAGTGGCGGGCAACGGCTTGGCGTCGTCGACGCCAGTGCGACCAGTTCAGCGCGTGGGTGTGGGCACGGGGGTGGCGGGGAGCGCGAGCTGCCAGGAGCCGCCGCACTTCCGCCACGGTGAGCTCGATGACCTCGGCTTCCTCACCGGTGCAGCCCCCTTTTCGCGGGCCTGCGCGGTCATGGCTGCGAGGAAGGCGTGCGCGAGCATGGCGAGGGTGATGTGCCGGTACCAGCCGACGTAGCGGCGGACTTCGTACTGGTCTAGGCCGCACTCGTTTTTTGCCGCCTGGAAGCACTCCTCGATCGCCCACCTGGTGCCGGCGACCCGCACCAGGTCGTCCACCCCCGCGTCCAGAGGTGCGTAAGCGAGGTAGTAGGCGATCTCGTCCGGCTTGCTCACGCTGCGCCGTGCCAGCGCCCACCGTCGACACACCAACTCCCTTATCTGGTAGTCGAATTCGGCGACTGTGGGCAGCTGGATCGCGGCCCAGTCGTACATCCGCTGACCCTTGGCGCCCTGTCCGCACGAGCGGCGCTCCCACGCTTCCTCCGGGGCCTGGGCGAAGAGGTGATCGATGCGCGGGCATCCCACGGTGAACTGGGACTTCGGCACAGCCACGACGTAGCCGACACCGGCGTTCTCCAGCATGCGGCGGAAACGGCATTCCTGGCCGTAGGCGGAGTCCGCGGTGACCCAGGCGATCGGCAACGGCGAGGCCAGTGCGCGCAGCACGATCGCCTTGGCGAGGGCGCCCTTGGTCGCGAACTCCCGCTCGTCGGGGATCTTCGCGGCGTGGCAGCGGTCACGATCGGTGGTCCAGGACTTGGGCAGGTACAGCTCCCGGTCCACCAACGCGCGGCCGGTGGAGCTGGCGTAGGCGGCGAAGACGCCGATCTGGCAGTTCTCGGTGCGGCCGGCGGTGCCGGAGTACTGGCGTTGTACGCCGGCCGAGGTGGTGCCCTTTTTGATGAACCCGGTGTCGTCCACGATCAGTACCCCGTCGGGGTGGCCGATGCTCTTGGCGACGAAAGCCTGCAGGTCGTCGCGGATGTCGTCAGGGTTCCAGCGGGCGCGGGAGAGCAGGTGCTGCAGGCCGTCGGGGGTGGCGTGGCCAGCGTGCTCGGCCAACTGCCAGCTGTTTTTTCGGGCCACCGGCGCCAGCAGTCCGTGTACGTAGGCTCGCATGCGGCGGCGGGGTTCGACGCGGCCGAAGCGGTGTCCGATGTCGTTGAAGAGGTCGTCCAGGTCGTGGTCCCAGGTCTCGGCTGCCTGTTCAATTGCGATCACGACGGGAGGCTTCCCGGCCTCGAGACACCGCTTGCCGTCGGGGACACTCCTTCGAGGGGGGCCCGGTCAGAAACCGCCCCTGACCGGGCGGTGCCCGCTACACTCCCACCGCTCGACAACCGCGCAGGTCAAGACGCGAAGTACTGCTGGAGTACTAATACTCCAGCCGTAGATCGTGATCTTCACGTCTGATTCGCGGCTTGTCGGCTGTAATGGCTGGCTTGGGCTCGGGCCTGATGGCGACGTCGCCAGACGGACCAGCGGAGCCGGTGGGTCGCATCGCGCATGGGCCGGACTACGAGCGTCGTGAACAGGCGCTGAATCTCGTTGCAGGTGAGCGGGATCAGCCCGTCCGGGGCGGGACGGCGGGCGTGTTCGTCGGCGCGGACGACGGCGAGGAAGGCGTGAGCGAGCATGGCGAGGGTTACCCAGCGAGACCACGAGGTGAAACGGCGGACCTGGTGCTCGTCCAGTCCGGCCAGGCCCTTTCCGGACTGGAAGGTCTCTTCCACCCGCCATCTTGACCCGGCGACCCGCACCAGCGTGGCCAGGGGCACCGGAGCCGGCGACCAGCAGCGGTAGTAGGCGAGTTCACCGGTGGTGCGGTTGCGGCGGATCAGCAGCTGGTGGCTGCCGGTGCGGGGTTCGGCCAGGTCGATGACGGCCCAGTCGTAATAGCGGTGCCCTTTGGCGCCGGCCCCTGCCGACAGCTTCTGCCAGGCCCGCTTGGGCACCTTCGCGGCCAGCGCATCCGCGCGGAACCTCCCGGCATCGGTGGTGACTTCGTGGGAACAGGCGACGGCGAGCACGTAACCGACCCCGCACTCTTCCAGCGCGGCCCGCAGCTTCGGGTTGCCGCCGTAGACCTCGTCACCCGCGACCCAGCCGACGCGGTGCCCGGCGTTAAGGAACCGGCCGATCATGCGGGTGGCGAGCTCCGGCTTGGTCGCGAAGACGGCGTCCTCACCCAGGCCCGCTGCCCGGCAGCGGTCCGGGTCGCACGTCCACGAGCGCGGGATGTACAGCTCACGGTCCACCGCCGCGTGTCCACGGTTGCTTGCGTAGACGAGGTAGACGGCGACCTGGGCATTTTCGATCCTCCCCGCGGTGCCGGTGTACTGGCGCTGGACACCGACGGTGTGCGTGCCCTTCTTGACGTCTCCGGTCTCGTCGACCACCAGCACCACATCTTCGCCGTGCAGATGTTCCAGCACGTACTCCCGCACGTCATCGCGCACCGTGTCGGCATCCCACTTGGCCCGACCGAGCAGGTGCTGCATGCCGTCCGGACTGGCTTGCCCGGCCCACTCGGCGATGCTCCAGCAGTTCTTGCGCGGCAGGTCCGACAGCAGCCCCAGCACCAGTTCCCGTACCCGACGCCGGGGTTCAACCCGCGCGAACCGGCCCGCTATCCGAGACATCAGGCCCTCGAACCCCTCCTGCCAGCGCGCAGGGTCTACGCTGTGCCCCGCGGCCACCGTATGATCGTTTGTCTTCACACACCGATGATCACCGGTGGCCGCGCCCGTCTTCACCACCCCTCGGTCACGACGTGCGAAGACGGGGCCGCATCTCTTCCGCGTCCCGCTCGGGGCGCGCAGCGTTCGCCCGCCGGCTGATGCCAGGAGGACACATGCAACGCGGTGAAGTCTGGTGGGTCGACTTCGACGAGCGACGCCCGGTCGTGCTGCTATCGGACGAGGAGTCATCCGGGTTCCAGGCGATGCAGGTCGTCGCTCCAGCGGGCGTCGACATCAGCGGCCTCGGCGTTGAAGTGGCCGTAGGCATCCTGGAAGGACTGCCCTTCGAAGGCGTGCTGCGGTTCGCGTTCCCGCGTCCAGGCTTTACTCCTTGCACATGGCTGACCACCGTGGCCCGGGACGGCCTGATCGAGCGGGCAGGCGTGTTGTCCTCCGCGAAGCTCAGCGAGGTTGGAGAGGCCCTCCATGCCGCTGGACAGAGGAGGGAGTGGACCCCGATGACGGCTGCCAGACTCCACGAGATCAAAGATGCCCGCCGTTTCGGAGGACTCGACGAGTAGCGGATGCCTCTACAGCCCACCCCGATCTCGACGATGACCGACGACGGCCCCCTCTCCGCCCCGCTCCAGCAACAAGATCACGATCTACGGCTGGAGTATTAGTACTCCAGCCGGACTTCTGTATTTACCCTGGTCAACGGCCTGGCAGCGGGGAGTGTAGCGGGTGCGCTGTGGTCGTGGGACGGTCTTGCCGGGGCCGTCCCACCAACGGGTGCCCGCGCCGCATGTAATGACAGCGTCGGGCTCGTGCTTGGTGGCGGCGTCTCCAGCGGGACCAGTTCACCGCGTGGTCGCGGCCTGCAGGATAGCGGCGGGGTTCAGTTGCCAGCAGACGGCGGATTTCAGCCGGTGTGAGGTCCACGAGGTCGGGCGTGTCGGCCGTGTCACCCTTTTCGCGTTCCTGGGCGGCCATCGCCGCGAGGAACGCGTGGGCGAGCATGGCGAGCGTGATGTGCCGGTACCAGCCCACGTAGCGGCGGACCTCGTACTGGTCCAGGCCGCACTCGTTCTTCGCGCTCTGGAAACACTCCTCTATCTTCCAGCGGCAACCGGCGACGCGGACCAGGTCGGCGGCGGTGGCCTCGAGCGGGGCGCAGGCGAGGTAGTAGGCGATCTCGTCGGGTTTGCTGATGCTGCGGCGGGCCAGCATCCATCGCTGCCGGGTCGGCTCGCCGCCGTCGGGCTCGGCCACGGCGGGCAGACGGGCGGCGGCCCAGTCGTAGGAGCGCTCGCCCTTGGCTCCCTGCCCCGCCGACAGACGCTGCCACGCCTCGAGCGGGGCCTGCTCGATGAGATGGTCGATGCGCGGGCCGTTCACCTGCTGGGACTTGGGCACGGCCACGACGTAGAAGAGGCCGCGGTCTTCCAGGAAACGACGGAAGTGGGAGTCCTGGCCGTAGGCGGAATCGGCGGTGACCCAGGTGAAAGGGAGCGGAGAGGCCAGGGCGCGCTCGATCATGTCGCGGGCGAGGTCGCCCTTGGTGGCGAAGGTGCGGTCGTCGGGGACGCGGGCCGCTCGGCAGCGCTCGCGGTCACCGGTCCAGGACTTGGGCAGGTAGAGCTCGCGGTCGACCAGGGCGTGGCCGCGGGTGGTGGCATAGGCGGCAAACACCCCGATCTGGCAGTTTTCGGTGCGGCCGGCTGTGCCGGAATATTGGCGCTGCACTCCGGCAGAGGTGGTGCCCTTCTTCACGAATCCGGTGTCGTCGACAATCAACACACCGCCTGGCATGCCGAGTTGTTCGGCGACGTAGGTTTGCAGGTCGTCGCGCAGGCCGTCGGCGTCCCACCGGCTGTGGGAGAGCAGGTGCTGCAGGCCGTGTGGGGTGGCGTGGCCGGCGTACTCGGCGAGCTGCCAGCTGTTCTTGCGGCCGACCGGGCCGAGCAGCCCGCGGACGTAGTCCCGCATCCGCCGGCGTGGTTCCACACGGGAGAAGCGTCCACCGATCCGCAGGAAGAGTTCTTCGAGTTCCAGGTCCCAGGCGTTCGTCGGTACGTCGTGGATCACGACAACGGACTGCTCGTCGCGCTGTCATTACATGCGGCGCGGGCACACGTTGGTGGGACGGCCCCGGCAAGACCGTCCCACGACCACAGCGCACCCGCTACACTCCCCGCTGCCAGGCCGTTGACCAGGGTAAATACAGAAGTCCGGCTGGAGTATTAGGCTACGGTTCCACCTGCGCGGCCCAACCTCGGCGGACGCGATGGCATCCGTAGTGGCGGCGGTCAAAGGCCCTTCAGTGCAGCGGCGCTGGGGCTGCCGGCTTCTGCCGTGTACATCACCAAGGAGAAGTCTGAGCCGGGCAGGCTGAGGATGTGGCGGTCGATTTCTAGCTCGCCCACTGTGGGGTGATGCAGGTTTTTTCGCACGCTGGGCGTGGGGCGCACAGTGTGATTACGCCAGCTGCTCGCGAAATCTGGATCGTGGGCTGCGAACTCGTTGATTAGCTCTGCGAGCACGTTATCTGTGGGGTGTCGAACGCTGGCTGCGCGCAATTGAGCGGCTGCCTGCTGGGAGAAATCGGACTCCGAACCGGGTGCGCCGGTGCAGAGGGTGGCACGGAATCTCGTCGACATATGCGTGACGTTGCGCTCGTCAGGTGTGAGACGGGAGAAGTCTGTAATCAGAGCTGCGGCTGCTGCGTTCCAGGCGACGATGTCTTGCCGGTCGTTGACGATGTAAGCAGGGATGCCGTCAAGTCTGCCGAGTAGCTGCTGGGCATCCTCGGGTACGTGCTCCGGCGCGCCGCCGTTCTCTGATGGCAGCACTTGTCCGGCCAGGCGGGCCAGATGGTCACGCTCTGCTTCAGTGAGGTGGAGAGCCCTCGCCAGCGCAGCCAACACCTGCGGTGAGGGCCGGGGTGCCCGTGCCTGTTCCAGCCGTTCGTAGTAGCTCACCGAAACCTGTGCCAGGGCGGCTACCTCTTCGCGGCGCAGTCCAGGTGTGCGGCGGGCGCGCCGGCCTGGTGGAAGCGTCGCTTCGGCCGACACATCTTCCGGTCGCAGCTCCTCGCGGCGCCGGCGGAGAAAGGCTGCAAGTCCCTGGCTGCTCACTCTTTCATCCTGTCACAGGAGGGACAACTAAGTGGTCTGCGTCGCAAGTCCTTCGGGGGTTGATCAGGCTGCCAGGGCGACGGAGGATTCTTCGTGTCGGTCGGCGGTGTGCCGGTCGAGCCTGGCCAGCAGATCGTCCAGGTCGGAGGTGGTGAACTTCCACTGGAACGGCTGTGCCGTGGCGTTGTAGCGGTCTTCGAAGGATCGGAGCCGGTCTGCGACCTCGCTGAGGTCGGTGAAGTCGTTGGGCGTCACGACCTTGCGCTGCACGACGGAGAAGAAGATTTCCACCTGGTTCAGCCAGGAGGCGTGCACCGGGGTGTGGACCATGACCGCGTTCGGGAACGCGGCGGTCAGCCGGTCGACGGCCCTCTGCCCGCGGTGGGAGGAGCCGTTGTCCACGATCCAGAACACTCGCTTGGCGCTGGCGTAGGGTTCCTGGTTCATGACCTGGGTGACCAGGGCCATGAACGGGTCTATGCCGGTGGTGGGCTCGGTGCGGCCGAAGACCTGTGCGCGGTGGACGTCGTAGGCGGCCAGGTAGGCCACAGCTCCGCCACGGCCGTAGGTGTGGTTCACCCGCATCGAGCGGGCCTGGCCGGGGGCGAGGGTGGGGTGGCAGCGGCAGCGGGCCTGGATGGAGGTCTTCTCGTCTGCGCTGATCACGTACTCGTTGGCGCCGAGCGGTTCGCCTTCCCAGGTGCGGGCGTACAGGTCCAGCACGCGCTCGGCCTTGGGGCGGAAGTCGGGATCGGTGATGAAGATCCAGGACCGGTACTGCCAGGGCTTGAGCACGTCCTCGCGCAGCCAGCGGCGCACCGTGGACGCGGAGATGGTGTCGGTGATCCCGCGTGAGGTCAGCTCGGCGGCCAGCTCCGGGCAGGACCAGCGCGACAGCGGCACACCCGTCTCGGCTGGTAGCTGGCAGGCCAGCGCCTTGGTCCCGGCGATCTGCACGGGGGTGAAGCGGGCCGGGCGCCCTGAGCGTTTACGGTCGGCCAGGGCCGACAGGCCGCCGTGAGCGAACCGGCCGCGCCAAGCACGAACCGTATCCAGATGCAGGCCGGTCTCGTGTGCGATGCGCGCGTTGGAGCGTCCCCGTGCCGCGTGCAGGACGATCTGCGCACGGCACCGTAGCCGGTGCTGGGTCTTGTGGCCATAGGCCATCTTCTTCAGTCGCTCGCGCTCGGCGGCGGTCAGGACGATCGGGCAAGCCAGCGCAACGGGCATGACAGGCAGGCCGATCTGGAGAAGCGGAACACAACGGGTCGCAGCCCTCCGGGCCTGCGCCAATATCCAACAGGACTCAGCCTTCCGCGACCGCTGGCTCGATCAGGGACAGCGTCCGGTTGTCCGCGTCCACGTGTGCGCGGACGCCGATGGGCAACGGCAGGTTCGGCGAGGTGTGACCGAAGTCGACCTGTGCGAGAACCGGGATGTCACGTCGGCCCAGGACATCGAGTACCACGTCGCGTAGATCTGCGCGCTGTCCGCCACCCTCGTGAGGCGTGACCTCGGTCGGGATGCCGACCACCATGCCGGCGATCCGGTCCAGCACACCGGACAGCCGCAAGGTGTGCAGGTCGTTCCAGATCCGCGAGACCGGCCGCTGCAGCTCCTCCCAAAACAACACGGCGCCCTCGAACCGTTCGGCGGCCGGCGCGAACGGTGTCGCCTGCAGTAGGACCAGGCGGTTCAGCAAGCCGCCGAACAGTGGTCCCTGCGCGCTGCCCGGCCGCCAGGTCTCCCAAGCCTCCTTCGCCGGCAGCGCGCCCGGCGCCTCTGCCTTGGTGAGCACCCGGGTGTAGAGGTCGACGAGCTCGGAGCGATGGGCCTCGTCGCCCAGCGTGTACCAATCGCTGCCGAAACCGTGGGTGACGATGTCGGCGTGGAAGCCGACGAGGCCGGTTTGGGCGTACAACGCCATGTGCAGCAGCGAGATATCGCTGTAGCCGATGATCGGTTTCGGGTCGGCCCGGATCGCGTCCAGATCGATCAGATCGAGATAGCCGATGGTCGTCTGTCCACCGGTATGCGCGATGATGGCCCGCACCTCCGGGTCCCGGAGCAGAACATTGAGTTCGTCGGCCTGCTCCGCAGGAGTGCCCGACGCCCACCAGCGATTCTGCGCCGGGTTGACCATCGGGCTGACCCGCACGCGGAAACCCATCCGCTCGAGTATCGCCACACCGCGGGCAAGCAGTGGTTCCTCACCCGGCTCAAGCTGGCCCGAGGGCGCGGTAACGACCACGAGGTCGCCGGAACGTAGCGCGCGGGGCCGAAGGATCGCAGGCATGGGGCCTCCTTCTTGTTGATCAATAATGGCGACCAACAAGGCCCGTGCCGCCGATATTCCGCCTCACCGGCGTGATCACGCCCTGAAACCCCGGCTGGGCCCACCGGCCGCCTCCACGCGGACAACTCAGGAAGGCGGGTGCCGATGACGGGTTCATCGGCACCCCGAGGACTCCTTCGACTGTGCCTGGCAGCCCCACTTCGCCGCCCCAGACCACTAACGGACTGATGTGGAATCGGGTCCCGATGTCAACCCTCGAAGGACTTACGACGCTGACCACTAAGCCTCGCACTGCCGGTCCGGGGCTTAGCTGTCCGTTCCGCGCCCGCACGTCTGCTGTGCATGGTGGCATGGTCGGTTTGTTGACTACGAGGAGATGTGGTGTTCAGGACCCCTGAGGAAATTTTTCGCCGCATGATCGATCTGATGCTGGTCAAAGACATGAATGCCGTGGCAGATCTGTGGGCGTCTGACGGCATTGCGGAATTCCCTTTCGCAGCTGGGAGCTCCCCTCGTGTTCTCCGCGGACGTGAGGAGGTACGTGCCTACCTCGCCCACTATCCGGACCTGATGGACATGAAGGAGGTGACCGCACTTACCGTGCGACCCACGGATCAAACGGACACCGTCGTCGTGGAGTGGACGGCCACCGGCCGCACTGTGGCCACCTCCCAGCCTTACCGCTTGGACTACATCGTGGTTCTCACGGCCCGCGACGGGCTGATCGCTCTGTTCCGGGATTACTGGAGCCCGCTGTCGGCGGCCGCCGCTGCCGGGGGTCTCGCCGGGCTGATCGACTCGCTGGAAAGGAAGGACGTCTGATGTCCGGAGTGCTGGTGACCGGAGGCACCGGCAAGACCGGCAAGACGCTGGTGCAAGAGCTCCGCAACGCTGGTGTGCCAACTCGGGGAGCCAGCCGGAACCCGACCGCAGCCGATCCTGATGCGATCCGCTTCGACTGGAGTGACCCGACCACATATGGACCTGCGCTCGACGGGATGGACCGGGTCTTCCTGCTTCCGCCGGTGGAGAGTGTGGACCCGCTGCCGCTGGTCGAGCCCTTCCTGCGCCAAGCGCAGCGAGCCGGTGTCCGGCGACTCGTGATGCTCGGCTCCGCCATTGTGTTGCCGAATGCGCCCAGTGCTGTGCAGCTGGCCGCTCAGGTTCAGGCTCAGCCCGGAGGTGTCGTACTCCGCGCGTCTGGCTTCATGCAGAACTTCCTGCGCCCGCACCCCCTGGCCGAGCGCATCCATCGACTCAGTGAGATTCGCACCGCAGCCGGTGACGGCAAGCTGGGGTGGGTCGATGCGCGGGACATCGCGGCCAGTGCTGCTGCGCTGTTGGCTGACCTGGGGGTGGATGCTCGAAGCGACTACCTGATCACCGGACCGCACGGGATGAGCTACCCACAGGCCGCGCAGATCATCACCGCGCAGACCGGCAGACAGGTTCGGGTGGAGCGTATTACGGAGGAGGAGCAGGCTGCCGCCTACCGCGCCTCCGGAATGCCAACCGAGTTCGCTGCAGCGCTTGCCGCCGTCGAGCGTGGCATCAAAGAGGGACGCGAAGACCAGGTCAGCACCGCAGTGCTCGAACTGACCGGCCGTCCGCCGCGCGCCTTTGCCGAATTCGTCTCTGATCACGCGTACGAGTGGACGCAGTAGTGCCTGAACAGCAGCGATGTGCCGCCGAGTAGGAACCACGCAGAGAGTGCGGTTTGGCGCCACTTGATTTGACGCCCCATCGGATTGGGCGTGGCCCGCCTGCGCCTGCCGCAGTAAATGCCGGATTTACTGCGGCAGAGCCCCTACCGTGATCACCGCGACCTGCGGCGGACGATTCCGGCCGCCGGGGTGAGGTGTACGCAATTACTGCGGCAGCGCCGGAAGGGCGGTGCGGGCATGGCGATCGAACCAGTGACCGAACTCGAAAGCGGGGGCGCGCTTCGACTGCCGCGCGCCCGGGTCGTGCCCCTGTCCGCCCCGCCGCCGTCATACACCGCGGCAGTCGAGCGGTACCTCACTGGTGCGGGCATCGCGAAGTCCTCGGCGCGGATCTACCGGATCTCGCTGACGACGTGGGGGTGGATGCTCACTGGTGAACCCGCGCCGACCGGGCCCGCCCGCCGAGGCGCGAAGCCGCCCGTCTTCCCCGTCACCGCGATCGGCGACCCGGCGCTGCCCGAAGTGCTGGCCGAACTGGCGGCGGCACGGGCGGACGCGATGGACGCCGACACCGTCAACCGGGAACTTTCCATCGCGCGCAAGGCGATCGGCTGGTGGCAGCGCCAGGGCTGGATCGAAGGCGACCCGACGATCGGGATCGAGCGGCGGCCGGCCCCGCCGGACCGCACCAGGGCTCTGGCCGAGAACCAGATCGCCGCCCTGTGGCGCCTGGACGTCGGGCTCCGGGAGAAGACGCAGTGGAAGATGCTCTACGAGTCCGCCGCACGGGCCGACGAGGTGCTGTGCCTGAACGTGGAAGACCTGTACCCGCAGGACAAGCGCGGAAGGATCACCGCCAAGGGCGGGGCGACGGAGTGGATTCACTGGCAGTCCGGCACCGCCCAGCTCCTGCCCCGCCTCATCGCCCGCCGCACCCGCGGCCCGCTGTTCCTCACCGACCGCAAGGCCCCGGCCGGGACACCGACGCTCGACGTGTGCCCGGAGACCGGTCGGGCCCGGCTCTCCTACCGCAGGGCCGAGGAAATCTTCGAGGAGAACACCCGGCTGCTGGCCAACCCGCTCGCCTCACCCAAGGGCATCGAGGACCTGGACGGCTGGACCCTCCACCGGCTTCGGCACAGTGCGTTGACGCACGACGCCGAGGGCGGCACGTCCACGCCGATGCTGCTGGCCCGCTCCCGCCACGCCTCCGTACGGTCCCTGGAGCGGTACGCTCGCCCCGGCGTCGACGCGGTTGCCCGGCACGTCGCCGAGCGAGACCCCGCTGCTCGCCGCCGCAGGTGAGTCCGAGCGTTCAGGGTTTCAAGATCACCCTGTTGCCCCTTTGACGCGTATCTCGGTCAGACCCCTCACCCGGCCTCTGGTGCGCCGTAGGAGAACTTGTACCCGGCGAAGTCGGCGACGTGGACATACCCAATGCGCTGGTAGAGGGCATTGCTGGTGGGGTTGCCCGGGTCCGTGAACAGGACGACGTCCGTCGCCCCCGCGGCCAGCGCGGCACGGCTCGCCTCGACCGTGACGGCCCCGGCGTAGCCGCGGCCGCGGAGGTGGGCGGGGGTGTAGACGGGGTCGATCCGGACCATGCCGCCGATGACCGATGTCGCGGCCGCCATCGAGACGGGGGTGCCGTCCGGGGTCTCCCAGAAGGTGAAGTGCCGGTCGCCGAAACGCGAGTGGTCCCAGGAACCGGCGTCGATCAAGTCGATGGAGGACTGCTCCCCGACGTCGACGCAGAACTCACGGCACCAGCGCGCGACGTGTTCGCGGTCTGTCCCGCCCGTGAGACGGCCCCGGCCCTTGGGGCGCGGCTGCGGCGGGGTGAGTGTGCCGAGACGGTAGAGATGCGTCCGCCAGAAGAGTGCTGGCACCGCGCCCGTGTGCCGCTGCCAGGAGTCGGCGTATGCGGTGGCGGTGTCGTGGTCCGCGATGACGTTGGCGGGCGAGTGGCCAAGGACGGCCAGGTGGGCGGCGAGGGCATCGGTCTGCTCGACAGAGAGGGGGGTGAGGCCCAGGCGGCCGCGCGAAGTGAGATAGAAGACCGCGTGGATCTCGCCTCCGGACTCCAGTCGGCCGAAGACGGCGGTGACGGGGCCGTGTGCGTCCGGCCTGCGTATCCGCAGTTTCTCGATGTCCGTCAGCGGCGTGTTGTGCAGGGCAGGGAGCGAGCACAGGAAGTCCCCGGCTCGGGCGAGGAAGTCGTCAACGTCTTGGGTGAGGTGCCAGTCATCCGGAAGCATGCTTCATGATCCCGGACGACCTCCACCCTGGGACTGCTTGCTCAACATCTTTCAGCCACGTGACTGACTGCTCCCGATCAGTCGCCGCCCCTGTCGGCAAAGGAATGGCGAGCTCAAGCGGTCAGCGCATCACCGCGGCAGGCTTCGCCGGGGCCCTCGCCCTGTCCGCGCTCACGATTCCGGCGGCCGCCCAGGCGAATGACTTCTCGGGCGACATCAGGATCACGAAGGTGGTCGTCAACGGAGGGAAGGACATCGTTCTGGGGACCACGGACGTGAAGACGTTCACCATCGCGGTGACCGCCACGGACGACTCGGGCATCGAGGTCGGAAACACCTTCCCTGTCATGTGGCACACGCCCCTCCCGAACGGCGACTATTACGGTCTCGTGACCCCCGAGGACGTCGCGGGCAAGTGCGTGCGCCAGAGCTTCACCACGACCACCTGCACCCACACGCTGAAAATCAACCCGCGCATCCACCCTCAGGACAACAGCACGGCCGGGACCTGGACCGTGGGAGCCCACGTCCTGGCCAACGACGGTGACTACATCACCAAGGACTCCGCCGCCAAGGCGAAGGTCCTGCGCAACTCCAGGCTGACGGCCAACGCCTCGCCGGAACCGGTGAAGAAGAACAAGACGATCACCGTCACGGGCAAGCTGACCCGCGCCAACTGGGAGACCTACAAGTACGGGGGCTACACCAAGCAGCCGGTGAAGCTCCAGTTCAAGAAGAAGGGCACCAGCACCTACAAGACCCTCAAGACCGTCACGACGGACGGCAAGGGCAACCTGAGGACGACGACGAAGGCCACGGCGGACGGCTACTTCCGCTACTCCTTCGCAGGCACGGCCACCACCCCGGCGGTCGCCTCCGCGGCGGACTACGTCGACGTGAAGTAACCCTCGGGAGGGTCATCCGTCCTCCGGCAAGCGCAGAGGGCCCAGGCCGGAGACCCTTCGGTCCGGGCCTTCTCGAGCCCCGGCTGTTTCCCGGCCGGCGGGCCGGTCAGCCGCTGCATCCCTTCGCGCTCTTCAAGTTGATCGACGATCTCGGCGTCCCCCCTCCCCCCCACGGTCATTAAGAGGGCGGGTTCTACGGTGAATTGGCGACAGTTGAATACGCGAGCCCACCAGTACCGAGGGCCGGGTGGCTGCCTTGGGGAAAGCCTTCTGCCCAACCCGCTCTTGCGCAGCCGGCCATGCCGTCTGCTGAGCCCGAGCCGCAGGCGGTCCTGCTCGTACGAACTGACCAGCTGCTTCGGCCGAATTCGCACAGCCTCGAGCCGTGAAGTCGCAGTCCAGGAGCAGGACAGGGGAACTGCTCAGGCGATAAAGAAGCCATTTCATTTGGCACTCGCAGGCGGCCGAACCGTTTGCACCACTACGGCGCGCCGCCCTTTCGAGGGGGCGGCGCGCCATAGTGGTGGGGTGAGGGTGTGCTGGTGCCGGACCCTGGCTGCTGGCACGGCCCGTCTGGGGTCAGCGGCGACCGCCGCGGCGGCGGCCCCAGGACTCGGTGTCGACCGTGCGGCCGCGGTCGTTGCGCAGGGTGGCGGTGTCGGAGCGGTTGTCCCACACGTAGGCGCGGCGGTCCTGGTAGAGGTCGGTGCGGGTGTCGCGGCCGATGCCGGTGTGGACGCGGACGGTGGCGCGGCTGGCGAGACGGACGTGGTCGAAGCGGTAGCGGTGGCCGTCCTCGTCGCGCAGCGTCCAGCCGTCCAGGTTCACCGCGCGACGGCTGTTGTTGGTGATCTCCATCCACTCCTTGTTCAGGGAGCGGTTGGAGCGGTCGTCGCGTCCCGGGGAGTCGTACTGCACGTCGGTGATCTGCACGTCCGGCCGGTGCGGCCGGTGCTCAGCCGCCGAGGTCGGCACCGTCAGGACCGTGGTCAGGGCGCCGGCGCTCAAGGCGGCGGCGGTCAGACGGCGAGCGGTAATGGAGATGGGGTGTGACCGAGATACGGGTCGAAGGGGCAACGGAATGATCTTGAAGCCTCGGGAGAGCAGGACCTGACCGCCACCCGCCTCGGGCGGACACGATCGGCAAGGACGAGGCGAAGGGGCACGTCCTGCAGAGCGCCGACGGCGACAGGGATGTCGCCCTGCACGCGTGGCAGGAGGCCGAGCTGCCGGAGCGCGAGCCGGTCACCGCCGAACAGCTCGGGCAGGCCCTGCTGCGGCTCCCCGGCGATCGCCCGGCCGTAGCCCCGACTGGTGTCTCGCGGCCCGGGCGCGCTGCCCCTGCTGTCCGGGACACAACCTGGACGAGTCCCTGACCAGCCCGGACAGTCAGCGACTGTCCGGGACAGCCAGATGCCGTTGCTCCGGCTTGCCGACAGCAAGCAGTCTTCCGTAGTGCCCGGTTGGTGTGCTGTTTCCATGCCACACCAAGACGGCACCGACGATCAGGTATCCGCGCGGCTCGGCAGTACGAGCCCAACACCCAGACAAGGAGATACTCATGCGTATACGTCACGCTCTCGCGAGCGCGGCTCTCGGCACCGCGCTCGCATTCGGCGCCCTGGCCATGCCAGCACAGGCCGCTGCCGTACCCACCGCCACCGGGGCTGCTGTATCAACGAAGGCGACCGAGACTTCCTCGTCGTCCCCGGCCTCTGTCCCAGCATCGTGGCGTCCCTTCGAGCGGTACTACTGGAAGTTGGAGTGCCTCGCCGCTGGCGTGGCCAACACAGTGGGGCCTGGCGGTTGGGCAATCGACTACGACTGCAGGGTCGACACGGCAAACTCGAATTACTACCGGCTCTGGCTTTACTACTGAGCTTGACCCTGACGCGTAAATAACAGCAGATCAGCAGGACTGGGCGCCCGGCTTTCGCGGAGGACCGCCGGGTGTCCAGGCTGCGTCTTCCCTCGGGTTGAGGGTAACGATGAAGCCGAGCTGGTTGAGGCGTTCAGCGACCGTCTGGTCCTGATCACCGTCCGCCTCGCTCACCGCCGGGGTCTGCTCCAGGGCTGGCGCGGCAAGATGGGCGCCGGCACAACCCCGGCCTCCGAAGCTGCAGGCGTCAGGCTGGGCCTGACAAACTGGCGAGCCGGCGCGGACCCCGAAGGGCTCGCTCCCGTGGCGGACCTGTTTCATGGATGGCCGTCAAGCGGTTCAAGATCATCCCGTTGCCCCTTTGGCCTGTACCCCGATCACACCCCTCGCACAGCTGCGGCGACCGGTAGACGATCTCGCCGGGCGTCCCGTCGGGTACGTCCTCGCCGTCCTCGTCGACCACCCGCGCGTCCACGAACAGCACGGGCCGCCCGCAGGAGTCCATGCGCCCCTTGTGCTCGTCGGGTGCGAGGACGGTCGCCAGCGGTCCGATCTCGCTCTGCCCGAAGCAGTTGTAGACGGCCAGGTCCGGCAGCCGCTCCGTGAGCCGCTCCAGGACCGGCACGGGCATGATCGACGCCCCGTAGTACGCCTTGCGCAGTCCGCTCAGGTCGCGGGTCGCGAAGTCGGGGCGGTGGGACAGGCCGATCCAGACCGTGGGCGGGGCGAACAGGCTGTCCGCGCGGCCCGCCTCGATCAGGTCGAAGATCCGGTCGCCGTCGGGCGCGTCGAGGATGACGTTGGTCGCGCCGACCGCGAGGTGGGGCAGCAGGAAGACGTGCATCTGCGCCGAGTGGTAGAGCGGCAGCGCGTGCACGGGGAGGTCGCCCGCCTGCAGGTCCAAGGCGGTGATGGCGCTCAGGTACTCGTGCACCAGGGCGCGGTGGGTCATCATCGCGCCCTTGGGCCGGGCGGTGGTGCCCGAGGTGTAGAGCAGCTGCACCAGGTCCTCGGAGCGCGGCTCGGGACCGTCGTGGGCGGGTGCCTCGGCCAGGAGGTCGAGCAGCGAGTCGTCGGCGTCGCGCAGGGGCAGCGTCCGCACGCCGTCCGGGAGCCGCCCGGCGAGGTCGGGGTCGGCGAGGACCAGGCCGCTGCCGGACTGGCCGACGAGGTAGGCGAGGTCGTCGCCGGTCAGGTTCTGGTTGACCGGTACGTGCACGAGGCCCGCGCGGGCGCAGGCGAGGAAGCCGATCAGGTAGGCGTCGGAGTTGTGGCCGTAAGCGCCGACCCGGTCGCCGGACGACAGGCCCGCGCCGAGCAGGACGCTCGCCGCGCGGGAGACGGCGGTGTCGAGTGCGTCGTACGTCCAGGTGCGGTCGCCGTACTCGACGGCGACGCGCGCCGGGGTGCGGCGGGCGCTGCGTCGCAGGAGTCCGTCAACCGTGCCGGCGTGTCCGGGCGTCATGGAAGTCGATCCTCGGTTCACCGGCCGGGGAGGTCAAGGGACCGGGCCGGTCGGCACCAGGCCGCGCGGACGGTCCGACTCACGCCCCGGACCGGTGAGGATGTCCGCTGTTACCCTCAACCACCCCTTCCCCCAGTGATGTCGGGAGGCACGATGCGCTTACGTCCGAGACGGTCGGCCGTCGCGGCGGTGACCCTGTTGACCATGGGTGCCACGCTGCCGGCCGTTGCCGCCGAGCAACCGGACCGTCAGGAACATCCGTCCCACCGCGGTCTGTCCGCTGTGGTCCGCTACACCGAGCACGGCATTCCGCACATCGTCGCGAAGGACTACGCGAACCTGGGCTTCGGCAACGGCTGGGCTCAGGCCGCCGACCAGGTGTGCACCCTGGCCGACGGCTTCGTGACGGTCCGCGGCGACCGCTCGCGGTTCTTCGGGCCAGACGCCGCGCCCGACCACTCGCTCTCCTCGGCCGGCACGAACCTCTCCAGCGACCTGTACTTCCGGGGCGTGCGGGAGGCCGGCACGGTGGAGAAGCTGCTCGCGCGGCCCGCGCCGAGTGGTCCGAGCCGTTCGGTGAAGGAGCTGATGCGGGGCTTCGCGGCCGGGTACAACGCGTGGCTGAAGCAGAACCGGATCACCGATCCGGCCTGCCGGAACGCCGACTGGGTGCGGCCGGTGACCACGCTGGACGTGGCGGCGCGCGGATTCGCGATCGCCGTGCTGGGCGGGGAGGGCCGGACCGTGGACGCCATCACGGCCGCCCGGCCGCCGGCTTCGGCCGGGCCGGGCGCGGCGGAGGGTCCGGGATCCTCGGCATCACCGGGGTCCGCCGGGAGCTCGGAGGCCGGGGGCACGGCGGGGACGGCTCCGTCGCCCTCGCCCGAGGAGGCCGCGCGGGCCGCTCGTGAGCTGTTCGCCGCCGACAGGGCCGACATGGGCTCCAACGCGGTCGCCTTCAGCGGCAAGGCCACGGCGAACGGGCGCGGCCTGCTGCTCGGCAACCCGCACTATCCCTGGCAGGGCGGCCGCCGGTTCTGGCAGTCGCAGCAGACCATCCCCGGCGAGCTGAACGTGACGGGCGGTTCCCTCCTCGGCACGGTGACGGTGTCCATAGGACACAACGCGCACATGGCGTGGAGCCACACCGTCGCCACCGGTGTCACGCTCAACCTCCACCAGCTGACGCTCGACCCGGCCGATCCGACGGTCTATCTGGTCGACGGCCGGCGGGAACGGATGCGGAAACGTACCGTCACCGTGCCGGTGGCGAACGGCGCTCCGGTGACCCGCAGCCAGTGGTGGACCCGCTACGGCCCCGTCGTCACCTCGCTCGGCGCCTCGCTGCCCCTGCCCTGGACGGGCGGCACGGCCTACGCGCTGAACGATCCCAACGCCGCCAACCTGCGTGCCTCCGACACCGGGCTGGGTTTCGGCAAGGCCCGCAGCACCCGCGACGTCCTCGACACGCTGCGGCGCACCCAGGGACTGCCCTGGGTCAACACGGTCGCCGCCGACTCCCGGGGCCACAGCCTGTTCACCCAGTCGCAGGTGCTTCCCCGCATCACCGACGAACTCGCGCAGCGCTGTTCGACGGCGCTCGGCCAGGCCACCTACCCCTCGTCGGGGCTCGCGGTCCTGGACGGTTCCCGCGGGGACTGCGCCCTCGGCCGCGACCGTGACGCCGTGCAGCCGGGCATCTTCGGCCAGTCCCGGATGCCCACCCTGAAGGACGCGCCGTACGCGGAGAACTCCAACGACAGCGCGTGGCTGTCCAACGCCGACCGGCCGCTGGCCGGCTACGAGCGGGTCTTCGGCACGATCGGCACACAGCGGTCGATGCGCACCCGGGGTGCCATCGAGGACGTCGCGGCGATGGCGGACCGGGGCGGCCTGACCGTACGGGACCTCGAGCGGCAGCAGTTCGCCGACCGAGTGCCCGCGGCCGCTCTCGCCGGGGACGACGTGGCGAAGGCCTGCGCCGCGCTGCCGGGCGGCACCGCGCGGGGCACGGACGGCAGGGAGGTGGACGTTCGGGAGTCGTGTGCCGTGCTCGCCCGGTGGGACCGCACCATGGACACCGACAGCCGGGGCGCACTGCTCTTCGACCGGTTCTGGCGGAGGCTCACGGCGGCGGCGGGGACGCAGTTGTGGAAGGTGCCGTTCTCGGCCGCCGATCCGGTCCGCACCCCGCGCGGTCTCGACACCTCCGTTCCGGCCTTCGCCACGGCTCTCGCGGACACCGTCGCCGAGCTGCGGGCGGCGGGGATCGCGCTCGGCTCCCGGCTCGGCGAGCACCAGTTCGTGGAGCGGGGCGGCAAGCGGATCGCCGTGCCCGGCGGTACGGAGTCGCTGGGCGTCTGGAACAAGGTCGAGGCGTGGTGGGACCCGGCCCGCGGGTACACGGAGGTGTCGACCGGGTCCAGTTACGTCCAGGCCGTCGGCTGGGACGGCAGCGGGTGCCCGGTGGCCCGGACGCTGCTGACGTACTCCCAGTCGTCGAACCCGAACTCGCCGTACTTCAGCGACCAGACACGGCTGTTCTCCGGTGAGCGGTGGGTGACGTCCCGCTTCTGCGAGAAGGACATCCGGTCCTCGCCGGAGCTGAAGGTGGTCCGCGTGCGGGAGCGTTGAACGAGACCTCGTGCGTCGACGCGGGGTGAGAACCGCATGCGCATGCGACGAGTGAGGTCGCACGGGCCCGTCCGGTGGTGAGCGGTCGCCGCACCGGGCGGGTCCCGCCCTTCCCCTCGGCCGCCGAGGCCGAGCGCGGCGGCCGTCTGCCGCCCGCTGCCGGTGCCTTCGACGCGGAGCGCGGGCAGGGGCGTGACGGCGCCGGCGGCCCAGGATGAGCACCAGGGCGGCGGTCTCCCCGGTGCGGCCGCCGGCCCGGCCGATGACCCCGCACGCCCCATTGACACATCCCGCACCTGACAGGAAAGTTTCACCCCGCAAGGCGATTCCCGAAAGAATCTTTCAGGCCGCCGGCGCGGCCACGACACGGGAGGAACCCTCCATGGCGGACGAAGAGCCGAGTGGCATCACACGCCGTCAACTCGGCGGACGAGCACTGGCCTTGGGCGGCGCCCTGGCCTTCGCCTCCCTCCCGGCCGACCCGGTCTCGGCGGCCTCGCCGGCTGCGGCGGGATCGGCTGCGGCGGGTGGTGGACACCCGACCCTGCGGCGCGGGCCGGCCCGGCGGGCCGGACTGCTCGCCGGCCATCTGGACCGACTCGCCACCGATGCCGAGGCGTTCCTCGGCCCTTCGCCCGAACACCCCTGGTACGCGGGGGCCGTGCTGCTCGCCGGGCGCGGCGGCACCGTGGCCCTGCACCGGCCCATCGGCATGGCGGTGCGCTACCAGGCCTACGACGAGAGGACCGACACCGGCGTCGAGTTCCCGGCGGACCGGCAGATCCCCATGACCGAGGACACCGTCTTCGACCTGGCCTCGGTGTCGAAACTGTTCACCTCGGTCCTCGCGGTGCAGCAGATCGAGCGGGGCACGCTGGAACTGGAGGCGGCCGTCGCCTCGTACCTGCCGGACTTCGGCCGCGCCGGCAAGGCGGGTGTGACACTCCGTCATCTGCTCACGCACACCTCGGGTTTCCGCGCCTGGATCCCGCTCTACAAAGCGCCCACGCACGAGGAGCGCGTCCGGCTCGTCCTCGACGAGGCACCCGTCAGCGCGCCCGGAACGGCGTATCTGTACTCGGACCTGAACCTGATCTCGCTCCAGCTGGTGCTCGAGAAGGTCACCGGCCGCTCCCTGGACGTCCTCCTGCGGGAGGAGATCACCGGCCCCCTGGGCATGGACCGCACCCGCTACAACCCGCCCGCCTCCTGGAAACCGGGGATCGCCGCCACCGAGGACGCCCGCCCGCCCTGGTCCGGCCTCGACCGGGGGCTGGTGTGGGGCGAGGTGCACGACGAGAACGCCTACAGCCTGGGCGGGGTCGCGGGCCACGCGGGTGTGTTCTCCTGCGCCTGGGATCTGGCGGTCCTCGGCCGGACCCTGCTCAACGGCGGCGGCTACGGCCGGGCGCGCATCCTCAGACCGGAGTCGGTGGAGCTGATGTTCACCGACTTCAACACCGGCTTTCCCGGGGATGAGCACGGACTGGGCTTCGAGCTCTACCAGCACTGGTACATGGGTGCGATGGCCACCCCGCGCACGGCGGGCCACACCGGGTTCACCGGTACCTCGCTGGTGCTCGACCCGACGACCGACTCGTTCCTCGTCGTCCTGGGCAACTCGGTTCATCCGGTCCGCAGTTGGCGCTCCGGCTCGGCTCCCCGGGTCGCCGCCGCGAACCAGCTGGCCCGCGCGGTCCCGGTCCGGACGGCGCCGGGGCGGGGTGGGCGGACGTCCTGGTTCTCCGGGATGGCCGGTTCGACGACGGCGACGCTCACGCTGCCCGCGCTGGACACATCGTCCGGCGGGGCGCGGCTGCGCTGTGCCCTGTGGTGGGACACCGAGCCGCACGCCGACCTCCTCACCCTGGAGGCCACGACCGACGGTGGCACCGCCTGGCAGCCGGTGCCGTTCGTCACCGAGCGCCGGGACGGGGCACCGGAGCAGCATGCGGCGGGCACCGCGACGGGCTGGTCGGGCCGTGTGTGGCACGGGCTCACCGCCGGCCTGCCCGCCGCGCGGAGCCTCACCCTGCGCTGGCGGTACGCGACGGACCGGCTGTACGTGGGGCGCGGTGCCTACGTCGACGGGATGCGCGTCCGGGCGGACGGCCGCGTCCTGTTCGACGAGGCCCGTCCGGCGGACGCCGCCCGCGTCGAGGCGACGGGATGGACCCGGTCCGCCGACTGATCCGGCAGGTCCGGCCTCCCTCGGTCCGGCCTGCGTCAGTCCGCCTCCAGTACCGCCATCGCCGCGTTGTGGCCCGGCACCCCGCTCACCCCGCCGCCGCGCACCGCGCCCGCGCCGCACAGGAGGACGTTGGCGTGCCGGGTCTCCACGCCCCACCGCCCGGTGCCTTCCTGGGCGTGGGGCCAGGACAGTGCGCGGTGGAAGATGTTCCCGCCGGGCAGCCCGAGGTCGCGTTCCAGGTCCAGCGGGGACTTCGCCTCCAGGCAGGGGCGCCCGTCCGCGTCGGTCGCCAGGCAGTCGGCGAGCGGTTCGGCCAGATGGGCGTCGAGCTGGGCGAGCGTCGCGGTGAGGAGTTCCTCGCGTACGGCGTCGTTGTCGCGGGCGAACAGCCTGGCCGGGGTGTGCAGGCCGAAGAGGGTGAGGGTCTGGTAGCCCCGGGCGGCGAGCTCCGGACCGAGGATCGTCGGGTCGGTGAGCGAGTGGCAGTAGATCTCGGAGGGCGGCGCGGCGGGCGGTTCACCAGCGGCGGCCTGTGCGTGCGCGGCGGCCAGTTGCCCGTACCCCTCGGCGACGTGGAAGGTGCCGGCGAACGCCTCGCGCGGGTCGACGGAGCTGTCGCGCAGCCTCGGCAGCCGGGTGAGGAGCATGTTCACCTTGAGCTGGGCGCCCTCGGCCGGGGTGGGGGGAGTGTCGCCGGTGAGCGCCGCCAGTTCCCTCGGGGAGGCGTTCACCAGGACGTGCCGGGCGGCGGCGACGCCCTCGCCGTCGGCCGTACGGTGGGTGACCTCTGCCGTGCGGCCGTCCGTGTCGATGCGTACCGCTTCGTGACCGGTGGCGATGACGGCGCCCGCGGCGCGCGCGGCGGCGGCCAGCGCGTCGGTGAGGGCGCCCATGCCGCCGACCGGTACGTCCCAGTCGCCGGTGCCGCCGCCGATGACGTGGTAGAGGAAGCAGCGGTTCTGCTGGAGCGTGGGGTCGTGGGCGTCGGCGAACGTGCCGATGAGGGCGTCGGTGAGGACCACGCCCCGGACGAGGTCGTCGGTGAAGTTCTCCTCGACCGCGACACCGATCGGTTCCTCGAACAGGGTCCGCCAGGCCTCCTCGTCGTCGACGGTTCGGCGCAGTTCCTCGCGGGTGGGCAACGGCCCGGTGAGGGTGGGGAAGACGCGCTCGGCGACGCGGCCGGTCATGCCGTAGAAGCGCTGCCAGGCCCGGTACTCGCTCTCGGAGCCGGTGAGCCGGGCGAACGCCTCGCGGGTGCGCTGCTCACCACCGCCGACGAGCAGCCCGGTGGGCCGTCCGTCACGTTCGGCGGGGGTGTACGAGGAGACGGTGCGGGTGCGGACCCGGAAGTCGAGCCCCAGTTCCCGGACGATCTTTTGGGGCAGCAGGCTGACCAGGTACGAGTACCGGGACAGCCGTGCGTCGACGCCGGGGAACGGCCGGGTGGACACCGCTGCCCCGCCGGTGTGGTCCAGCCGTTCCAGCACCAGTACGGAGCGTCCGGCCCGGGCCAGGTAGGCCGCGGCGACGAGACCGTTGTGGCCTCCGCCGACGATGACGGCGTCGTACGTCCGGGTTCCCTCGTGTGCGGTCACGGTTCTTCGTAGCACGTGAAGATCCGGGTATGCCAGGTGACGGGCGAGGTTCGGGCAGGAGCACCACCGGGCGCACTCGTCACAGCGGCACACCTGTCGTACGTCATCCCCGTCACCGTGCCCGTCGTGCCCGGCACGCTCAGCCCGCCGCCCGCCGCTGCTTCGGTGCCGCCACCTCGCGGTACAGCCCGGCGGCCTTGTCCCCCTGCCCGAGCCGCTCCAGGCAGTGGGCCTCGTCGTCGCGGGCGGCGAGGGTGTCGCGGTGGTCCGCGCCGAGGAGGCGCTCACGGGCTTCGGCCACCCTGCGGTACTCGGTGAGCGCGTCCGCCCAGCGGCCCAGCCAGCCCAGGCCGACGGCGACCTCGCGGCGGCTGATCAGGGTGTCCGGATGGTCGGCGCCGAGAGCACTCTCACGCAGCGAGCACACGGCGCGGGACTCGGCGAGGGCCTCGACCCAGCGGCCGAGCCGGCCGAGGTTGACGCCCAGGCCGTGCCGGGCGCGCAAGGTCTCGGGGTGGGCGGGGCCCTGGACCCGGGTGCGGTCGCCGACCAGGCCCCGGTAGAGGTCGAGGGCCTGTGCGGTGCGGCCGAGCCGGCCGAGTCCGATGCCGACCTCGTAGCGGGCGGCGAGCGTGTCGGCGTGGTCCGGGCCGAGCGCCCGCGCACGGGCCTCGGCGACTTCGCGGTAGGTCTCCAGGGCCTCCGCCCACCGCCCCAGCTGTCCGAGGGTGTAAGCGACTTCGTAGCGGGTGACCAGGGTGTCCGGGTGTTCGGGGCCGAGCACCCGGGCACGGGCGGCAGCCACTTCGCACGCCGTGCTGTACGAGTCCTCCAGACGGCCGAGCCTGCTGAGGTTGAAGGCGAGGTTGTGCCGGCAGCGGAGGGTCTCGGGATGGTCGGCCCCCATGGTGCGCTCGCGGGCCGAGAGCACCGACAGATACACCTGGTGGGCGTCGAAGGGCCGGCCCAGCTGAGCGAGGACGTACGCCATTTCCTGACGGGCGGCGAGGGTGTCGGGGTGCTCGGAGCCGAGCGTGCGGATACGGGCCTCGGCCACGTGCTTGTACGCGCGCAGGGCGTCGGCGGCGCGGCCGGTGCGACTGAGGGCGAAGGCGACCTCGTAACGGCTGGCGAGTGTGTCGGCGTGGTGCGGGCCGAGGAGGTGCTCACGCTCCGCGGCGACCGCGCGGTGCGCCTCCCCCGCCTCCGTCCAGCGGCCCAGGCGCCCCAGGCTCAGGCCCGCGTTGTGCCGTCCGGCCAGGGCGGTCAGGGCCTCCGGGGACGGGGCGGGCCGCTCCTGTGCCGGGGCCGGCTCGCCCCGGCCGGTCGCGGGGCGGGCGACCCATTCGCCGGACAGGCCGGCCGCCGGGTCCGGCGGCGCGGTGTGCGGTCCGGCGAAGGCCGCCCTGCGGCCGGTGGTCATGCCCCGCGTCCAGGACGGCAGCCGGGGCACGCGCCCCACCGGTTGGGGCCGGGCGACCTGATGCGACGGGGCCCCGGGGCCGTTCTCGCCGGTCGTCCCCACGGGGCGGGGCCCGGCCGTCACCGCGGCCGGCAGCAGCACCGGCGCGGCCCGCAGTACGCCGATCCTGCGGGCCAGTTCGCGTGCGCTGTCGGGGCGCCCGCCGGGTTCCTTGGCCAGCAGGTCGAGGATGATCCGCTCCAGGCACTCGGGCAGTTCGGCCCGCAGGCTGCGCGGCGGCCGCGGCGGGGTGTCGCGGTGGCCGACGAGGACGGCCCACGCGTCGTCGAGGTCGAACGGCGGTACTCCGGTGGCGATCTCGTAGAGCACGCAGCCGAAGGAGTACAGGTCGCTGCGCCGGTCGACCTCGGTGCCGCTGATCTGCTCGGGCGACATGTAGTGCGGGGTGCCCATCGCCACCCCGGTGCCGGTCAGCCGGGAGGTGAACCCGATGTCGTGGCCGAGGCGGGCGATGCCGAAGTCGCAGATCTTCACCGTGCCGTCGGCGAGCCGCACGATGTTGGCGGGCTTCAGGTCCCGGTGCACGATGCCCTGGTCGTGGGTGTAGGCGAGGGCGACGGCCACCTGCTCGGCGATCTCCACCACCTCGTCGACCGGCAGCGGGTGCTGCTTGTTGTCCTCCAGGAGCCGGCTGAGGTCACGGCCCTGGAGCAGTTCCATCACCAGATACAGCACACCGTCGTACTCGCCGAAGTCGTGCACCACGGTGATCCCGCGGTGCTGCAGGGACGCCGCCACCCGGGCCTCCCGCCGGAACCGCTCGCGCAGCACCCGGCCGAACGCGTGGTCGTGCTGCGCGCCCACCGGCTTGAGGCACTTCACCGCGACCTCTCTGCCGAGCGACTCGTCGCGTGCCCGCCACACCTCCCCCATACCGCCCCGCCCGATCGGATCGACCAGCCGGTACCGGCCGTGGATCAGCTTGCTGTCCCCCATCTTCCGCCCCCGTCAGTGGTCAACGCGCCCTCCCCTGGCCCGTCCAGTATGGCGATGTGTCACCCGATTTTGTACGGTGCCGCGTCCGCTCCGCGCGTCCTCGGGCCGAGGGGCGGGTGTCCTGCCGCCGCGCCCGGGGCGTCCCCGGCCGATCCGCGGGACGCTCTCGCGCCGGATCCCGTGGTGGTCGCCGTCGAAGGTGCGGACGGCCGCGGAGCGGTGACCGCGTTCCGGTTCGCCGTGCGGGACCGCGCCCGCCGTACTCCTTCGGCCGCCCCGAACCGGCCCGGCGGTCGGCACCGCGCCGCCGGGCCGGTTCAGCGTGTCGCGGACGTCAGGGCGTCGAGGGCGCCAGTGTGTCGAGGAAGTCCGTGCAGGCCTGCGCACAGGTCCGGCACACCTCGGCCGTGCGCTCCGCGCCGGGGTGTCCGTCGAAGGCGCGCGCGCCTTCGAGACACACCTGCCGGCACCATTCCACCTGGGCCCGGACGGTCTCCTCGTCCGTCTGGTTGCCCTCGGACAGCACACGGCTGGTCGCGTCGCACACTTCGGCGCAGATGACGCCCTTGCGCCGTACGAGTTCCTCCGGTGTGCCGCCGCCGGGATTCACCAGGCTCGCCCGCACCGCGCAGGCCCGCGAGCATTCCGCGCACGCCTGCGCGCAGGCGAACCGGTCCTCGAGATACCGGTACAGCTCCTGCTGGGACACCTGGGGTATCGGGGATGTCGTCGTCACACCGGGCGGGTAGCCCCGGCCACCGGCGCTCAAACCACGGATGGCCGCACCGCGGACGGCCGCACCTGCCCGGCCCTATACATCGGGCTGCCGGGGGTACTCGCCCACCATGTCGAACCCTGTGTTGAACGCCCTGACGAATGTCTCGCCGAACGTCTCCCCGAACGCCCCGGCGGACTCCTCCTGGACCGGAGCGGCCGATCTCGCCACCGGCCGCGGTGCCGTCGGTATCGGACTCGCCGTGGCGGCCCTGCTGGTCGTGGGTCTGTTGATCGGCCTGTTCGCGTCGGGCAGCCGCCGGGTTCGGCGCGGCGACTCCCCCAGGCCGCGCCCCGACGAGCAGCCGCGGATGCCCGAGGGCGGTCCGGTCCGTGAGGTCCGCGAACGCCGGGAGCCCGACGAGATGCCCCGTGACGGTGACCGTCTGGGTCCGCACGACCTGCACGGCGGCAGCTCCGGCAGCCGAACCGGCACCTCGCAGGACCGTCCGCGCTGGGACGGGAACGGCCGCGTCTAGGTCGGGTTGCGAAGCCTCGTCCGCACCGCCTGACGGCGGCACGGCGGGCGGTGCCCCGGGGCGGGTCATGAGGTCACCGGTCGGATCACACGACCGGTGACCTCATGACCCGCCCCTTCGTCTGCGTGAAGTGAGGCGGATCACAGGGGCCGGGTGCATCGTGGGGCGGGGTCCAGCGTCTTTGTCCGGGTGTAGGGGATTGAACGGACGGGACGGTGAGGATGGAGCGGTTTCGGGCAGACGGCTTCGACGAGTTCGTGGCTGCCCGCTGGGGGGCGCTGCTCCATGTCGCGCGTCTGCTCACCGGCGGCGACCGGCAGCGTGCCGAGGACCTGGTGCAGGAGTCCCTGGTGAAGCTGTGGTTCGCCTGGCCGAAGGTCGCCGAGCAGGCGCCGGACGCGTACGTCCGTCAGGTGCTCGTGCGGATGGCGGCCCGTTCCGCCCGGCGGCGCTGGTGGGGCGAGCGTCCGGTGGAACAGCTGCCCGACCGGCCCGAACCGGGCGATGTGTCGTCGGTCGTGGCGGAACGCTCGCGGCTGGAGGCCGCACTGGCCCTGTTGCCGCCCCGGCAGCGGGCCGCGGTGGTGCTGCGCTACTGCGAGGACCTGCCCGAGGCCCAGGTGGCGCAGATTCTCGGCTGTCCGGTGGGCACCGCCCGGTCCCACGCCTCGAGGGGCGTGGCGCGACTGCGGCAGATCCTGTCCGACGCCGTCAGGCCCGTGGGGTGAAGGGAGAACCGATGGACGACTTCGAGCGGGAACTGACGCGCATGATGCGCGCCCCCCGGCAGCAGACCCCCTTCGATTCCGAGCAGCAGAAGCGGCTGCACCAGGGCATCCGGGCCCGCCACCGGTCCCGGACACTGTGGCGGGCGGGCGGCTCGGCCCTGGCGGTGGCCGGGCTCAGCGCCGGACTCGCCCTGCTGCCCGGCCTCGGCTCCGGCTCCCAGCCACCCGCCGATCACCGTCCGCTGCCCGCGACCAGTCCGACGCCGCCCCCGGTGCTCCCGACGCCCACTCCGACGGCGACGAGCTCCGCTCCCCGCACCTCCCACCCGCCCATGAGCCCGCCCGTCACCACGGCCCCCGCCACCAGCGCCGTGGGAAGCGGTACGCCGACCTCGACGTCACCGCCCGCCACGACGAGCGGGAGCGAACGGACGCCAGTGTCCTCCTCACCACTCGTGACCTCGACGCCGACTCCGCCCCCGTCCACCTCCGAGCCCCCGCACTCGCCCTCCTTCTCGGCCGGCCTCGAGTCGGCCGGCAGCGGGTAGCCGCCGCGCCGCACAGCGCAGCACCGCACTACGCCGCACGCCCCGCCCGGGGCGCCGTTCGGCCCCGGGCCTCTCCCTCCGACCACCCTCACGAGCGCATTGGCATGCTCACCTCATAACAGGGGTCGTGCCGCACGCCGGAAAGTGACCGTGAACCAGTCATGAGAACCGCCAGGCGGCCGACGCCGGCCGACCGCCGCACACCCGCCGCTCCCACCGCACCCGCCTCGCCCGTGCTCCTGCCGCGTCGTACGCCGCCGGCGGACGACGGCGACGGCGACGACGACGACGGCCGCCCGGACCCCGTGCTCGACGTGGTCGTTCCCGTGCACAACGAGGAGAAGGATCTGGAGCGGTGCATCCGGCGCCTCCACGCCTACCTCGTGGAGACGTTCCCGTACTCCTTCCGGATCACCGTCGCCGACAACGCCAGCACCGACGCCACCCCGCGGATCGCCGCGCGGCTGGCTCGGGAACTGCCCGGTACGTACTGGATCCGGCTGGCCGAGAAGGGACGCGGCCGCGCGCTGCACACCGCCTGGTCCGGGTCCCGCTCCCCGGTCCTCGCCTATCTGGACGTCGACCTGTCCACCGATCTCGCGGCCCTGCTGCCGCTCGTCGCCCCGCTGATCTCCGGGCATTCGGACCTCGCGATCGGCACCCGGCTGGCGCGCGGCTCCCATGTGGTGCGCGGCCCGAAGCGGGAGATCGTCTCCCGCTGCTACAACGGCCTGCTGCGCGGCACCCTCGCCGTGGGGTTCTCCGACGCGCAGTGCGGCTTCAAGGCCGTACGCCGCGACGTCGCCGAGCGGCTGCTGCCGCTGGTGGAGGACCGGGGGTGGTTCTTCGACACCGAACTGCTGGTGATCGCCGAGCGGGCCGGACTGCGTATCCACGAGGTGCCGGTCGACTGGGTGGACGATCCCGACAGCCGGGTCCACATCGTGTCCACGGCGCTGGCGGATCTGCGCGGCATGGCCCGGCTGGGGCGTGCCCTGGCCGGTGGCCGGCTGCCGCTGACCGCGCTGCGCCGGGGCGGCGGTCTCGAGCGGGTCGCGGAGCTGCCGCCGGGCCTGGCCGGTCAGCTGCTGCGCTTCGCCGCGGTCGGTGCCGCCAGCACCCTGTGCCACCTGCTGCTCTACACGGCGCTCCGGTCCTTCACCGGCGCCCAGGCGGCCAACGCGCTCGCCCTGCTGGCCAGCGCGGTCGCCAACACCGCCGCGAACCGGCGGCTGACCTTCGGTGTGCGCGGCCGGCACGGGGTGCTCGGGCACCAGCTCAAGGGGCTGGCCGCCTTCCTGGTCGGCCTCGCGCTCACCAGCGGTTCGCTGGCCGTTCTGGACCGCACCGCGCCCGAGGCCGGACCGGGTCCGGAACTGCTGGCCCTGGTCCTCGCCAACCTCGCCGCGACCCTGCTGCGGTTCCTCCTCCTGCGGGCCTGGGTGTTCCCCGGCCGCGGCGCCCGCCGCACGAGAGGAACCTCCGCCTCATGAGCGGCACCCTCCGGGCCGGTCACCCGGCCGCCCCGTCGGACCCCGCAGACCGCGCAGACCGGGCGCCGAGTCCGACGCCCTGGCCCGACGTCTCCGTCGTCTCCCCTCCGGGGAACACCGGCCGGAGCCCTCGGGAGCGGCTGCGGCGCGCCGTCGCGCGCCATGGACCCGTCCTCGCGACGTACGGCGTGCTGAAGCTCCTCGGCTTCGCCGTCTTCATGTACCTGCTCGACTCGGCCGGCGACTTCCGCGAGAAGCATCCCCGCTTCGGCGGCGGCGCCCGCACCTGGGACGTGCTGGGCAGCTGGGACGGCTGGTGGTACCAGCAGATCGCCCTACACGGGTACGACCCGGCCCTGGAGCCCGTCCCCGGCGCGACCGGCATGATCACCCTCGAGGGCAACTCGGCGGCGTTCTTCCCCCTCTACCCGACGCTGATGCGGCTGGTCCAGGAGCTCACCGGGCTCGGCCCGTACGGCGCCGGGATGACCGTCTCCGTCGTCTCCTCGTTCGTCGCGGCGCTCGGCATCCACGCGGTCACGTCCCGGCTGGGCGGTCGCCGGGCCGGTCTGGTCGCCGTCGGCCTGTGGGCGGTGTGGCCTGGTTCCGGCGCCGAGTGGGCGGTGTACTCCGAGTCGCTGTACACGGCCCTGGCCGTATGGGCCTGCCACGCCGTCATGACCCGCCGCTGGCTCACCGCCGGGCTGCTCACGTTCTTCGCCGGGCTCGCCCGGCCGACCGCCGTCACCCTGGTCGCGGCCCTCGCCGTCGCCGGGCTGATCGCGGTGTGCCGACGGCGGGAGGGTGTCCGCCGTCCGCTGCTCGCGGTGGCCGTCGCCCCGCTGGGGACGCTCGGCTACCTCGGCTGGGTCGGCCACCGCATGGGCGACTGGGGTGGGTACGGCAAGCTCCAGGACGGCGCGTGGGGCCACACCTTCGACTACGGCCGGCACAGCCTCGACGTCCTGACCTCGGTCCCCGTGGGTCATTTCGACTATCTGTTCGCGATGCCCTTCGAGGACGTCATCGGTGTCGGGGTGGTCCTGCTCGTGCCGGTCCTCACCGTGCTGCTGGTTCGGCTGCGCCCACCGGCCGTGCTCGTCGTGTACACGGTGCTGTCGTATCTGATGGTGATGGGCACCCAGCAGTACTTCGGCAACGTCTCGCGCTATCTCCTCCCCCTGTTCCCGCTCCTGATCCCGCTCGCCCTGGCCATGCGCCGGCTCCGGCTGCCCTCCCTGGTCACCGTGCTCGGGACGGCGGCGCTGGCTTCCGGGTCGTACGCGGGGTACGTCCTGTTCGAACTCGGGGTGCCGTAGGGCCTGTGCGGCGGGGCATGCCCGGGACGCGGGCCGGGCGCCCGGTCAGGTGCCGAGCCAGGCGAGGGCGGCCACGGTCAGCGCGCGCACGCCGGTGTCCAGGGTGGGCTGGACCACCGGGGCGAAGAAGGGGCTGTGGTTGACCGGGATGTCCTCGGCGACGGTGCCGCTGCGGACGGCCTCGGCATGGCGGGCGGGGTCGGTGCCGCCGATGCCCCAGTAGGTGAACGGCACGCCGAACGCGGCGGGGATCTCGCTCATGTCCTCGCTCGCGGTCTGCAGGTCGATGGTGTGCGCGTCGTCGCCGAAGTGCGCGGCGAACGCCTCGGTGACCCGCCGGGTCACCGCCTCGTCGTTGACGGTGGGCGGGAAGGAGGCGATCCGCTCGATCTCGGGTGCCTTCGGCGACCGGGACGCCTCGCACTCGGCACGGACAATCCGGCCGATCGCGTCCAGGACGTGGGCGCGGGTGGCGTCGTCGTAGGTGCGCACGTTGAGTTCGACGACCGCGCTGTCGGGGATGACGTTGGGGCCGGAACCGGCGTGGATGCTGCCGACCGTGACCACGGCGGGGGTCGTGGCGGCCAGCTCCCTGGACACCACGGTCTGCAGGCGTACGACGATCATGGCGGCCATGACCACGGGGTCCACCGCTGCCTGGGGCATGGCACCGTGCGCCCCGCGCCCGTGGACGGTGATGCGCAGGCTGTCCGCCGCCGACAGGAACGGCCCGGTGCGGGTGCCGACGTAGCCGGCCGGATAGGGCAGGACGTGCTGGGCGAGCACCACGTCGGGCCGGGGCGACGTGGAGGTGAGACCGTCGGCGATCATGGCCTCGGCGCCCTCGCCGTTCTCCTCCGAGGGCTGGAGGAGCGCCACGAAGGTGCCCCGCCAGGCGTCCCGGTTCTCGGCCAGCAGCCGCGCACAGCCGAGCAGGCAGGTCACGTGCACGTCGTGTCCGCAGGCGTGCATGACGGGCTGCTCGGTGCCGTCCGGGCCGGTCACGGTCGCGGTGGAGGCGTAGGGCAGACCGGTCCGTTCACGCACGGGGAGGGCGTCCATGTCGGCGCGCGCCATGACGGTCGGGCCGGCGCCGTTGGCCAGCACGCCGATCACGCCGGTGCCGCCGATCCCGTCGGTGACCTCGTAGCCGAACGAGCGCAGGGCCTCGGCCCCCTTCCCCGCCGTGCGGTGTTCCCGCAGTCCGAGTTCGGGGTGCCGGTGCAGGTCCTCGTAGACGTCCTCAAAATACGGGCGGATGCCGTCGAGGCCGGCGAGCACGGTGGGGGCACGGTCGCTCATGGGTGACGCTCCTTGCACGGAGGGGACTGCTCTTCACCGGGGTTCCATGATCTCGCCATGCCCCGCCGTTGACGATCCGGCGCCGGTGCTCACGCGTCCCGTCCCCGGAACGTCCCGGCCGCGATCAGGAGCAGCGCCGCCGTGCACCCGGCGACCAGCAGCAGGGACGGCCGGGGCCGAGGCCGCCTGGCGTCCCCGCGGTCGCGTCGGAGGTCTGGGTGAGCTTCTCCAGGGCCGCCGTGGGCGAGATGCCCGCGATCCACGCCCGGGCGCCGCCGAAGGGCGGGCCGAGGAGGGACGGCAGGAGCAGCAGGCCGATGACGGCGGTGACGGCGCCCGCCGAGTGACGGACGACCACACCGTACGAGGAGCGCCGCCCTGCCGCATACGACAGCGGGAGTGTCCGCGCCGGTGGACGGAACGCGTCCGGCGACCTCGGGTCCGGGCGGAGTCAGACCGCCGACCAGCCGTTGTCCACCGGCAGGACGACGCCGTTGATGCTGCTCGCCGCGTCGGAGGCGAGGAAGACGATGGCGGCGGCCTGCTCCTCCGGTTCGCTGATGCGCCCCATGTTGACCATGTACCGGCCGACGACGGCGGGCCCGTGGGCCTCCCGGTCGACGTCGAGGCCGGTCGCGATACCGGTCATCGTGCCGCCCGGGACAATGGCGTTGGCGCGGATGCCCTGGTCCCGGTACATCACGGCGAGGGAGCGGGTGAGGCCGAGGAGGCCGTGCTTGGAGACGGTGTACGCGGTGCCCGCCGCGCTGCCGCGCAGCGCCGCCTCGGAGGCGGTGTTGACGACGGCTCCACCACCGGCGGAGAGCATGTGCGGCAGCACGGCACGCGTCAGCAGGAACGGCGCCGTGAGGTTGATGCGCAGGACGCGGTCCCACTCGGCGTCGGTGACATCCACCGGCGCGGACATGCTGTCCATCACTCCCGCGTTGTTGACCAGGACGTCGACCCCGCCGAAGGCGTCGACCGCGGTGGCCACGACCTCGTCGACCACCGCGCCGTCGCTCAGGTCTCCCGCGACGGCGACCGCCGTGCCGCCCGCCGACCGGATCTCGTCGACGACGCTCCCCGCCCCGTCGGCGTTCAGGTCGGCGACGACGACCTCGGCCCCCTCGGCGGCGAACCGCAGCGCGGCAGCGCGGCCGATGCCGGAGGCGGCCCCGGTGACAACGACGCTCTTGCCGGACAAGCCCGCACCGGATGTGGCACCCATGAGAACTCCTCTGCTCGACGTAGGGACATGCCGATGTGCCGACGGACCGTCGGCGTTCACCGGCGTGCACCAGCGTACTGGCTTATTGGCGCAGTGTGACACAAAGGCATGGTGCGCCATTACGGCATCACACGACATAAAATAGGGTGTTCACAGCGAGCGAGGGGGCGTACATGACCGGACGGGCCGGTGGCGCCACGGGGCGACCGCCCTTGACGGAGCGGCGGCGCGCCGAGACGCGCCGGGAGATCGCCGAGGAAGCAGTACGGCTGTTCGTCGCGCAGGGCGTGGCCGCGACCACCGCGGAGGACATCGCCTCCGCTGCGGGGATCTCCACCCGCACCCTGTGGCGGTACTTCCGCTCCAAGGAGGAGTGCGTCCGCCCGCTGCTCACCACGGGCCTGGAGGCCCTGGCCCGAGAGGTAGAGGGCCGGAACGGCACCGTCCCCCTCGCCGAGTCCGTCCTGCACGCCCACCACGGCGCGGGCGCGGAGCAGGATCCGCGGGCCCTGCGCGACCTGGTACGGCTGTGCCGGGACGAACCGGGCCTGCGTGCCGTATGGCTGGAGGCGCACTACGACGCCGAGGCCGAGTTCGCCGCGATGATCGCCGACCGCACCGGCCGCCCCGCCGACGGCCTCGCCGTCCGCATGGAGGCGGGCGTACTGAACACCGCGCTGCGCATCGCGGTGGAGGACTGGGCCCTACGGCCCGACCCGGCAAAGGGACCGCCCCTGGGGGACACCGTCGCGGCCGCCTTGCGCCTGATCACCCACGTCTCCGCGCCTGAAACTCCCCGGCCCGCCTGACGACCGTCCGCCCGCTCCGTCCGCTCCCGGTCCGCGCGTGCGGCCGTCGTCGGTGTGGCGGCCGGGACGCTCAGCCGTGCGAGGGCTCGGCAACGCCGGCCGTTTCGGAGCCTTCGCGACGCATCCGCTCGACGCCCCAGGCACCGAGCGGTCCGAGCGCTTGATTGAGCGCGCGCCCGTGGCCGGTCAGGGAGTACTCCACCCGCGGCGGCACCTCCGCGTGGACCTCACGGTGCACGAGCCCGTCCTCCTCCATCTCCCGCAGGTGCTGGGTGAGCATCTTCTCGCTCACTCCCGGCAGACCGCGGCGCAGCTCGGCGAAACGGCGTACGCCATGGACGTCGAGTTCCCAGAGGATCTGCCCCTTCCACTTGCCGCTCACCACGTCGAGCGCGGCTTCGATGCCACAGATGTAAGGCCCGCGTCTCGACGCCTTGGCCATCGCCGATTCCCCTTACTAATAGGTAAGTACCGCAGTAAATAGTGGGTACTTCCGAGAATAGGGGCGCTCTTCGAGCATGGAGGGGTGAACGAACGACGGAACCACACCACCCGGCGGAACAGCGCTGTCACCATGATCGGGCTCGGCCCGATGGGGCAGGCGATGACCCGCACCCTCCTCACCGCCGGCCACCCGGTCACCGTCTGGAACCGCACCGCCGGCCGGGCCGACGGTGTCGTCGCCGACGGAGCGACACGCGCGGCGACACCCGGCGAGGCGGTCGAAGCGAGCGACCTCGTGATCCTCAGCCTCACCGACTACCGGGCGATGTACGACGCCCTCGACGGCGCCACCTCATCGCTCGCCGGGCGGACGCTGGTCAACCTGAGCTCCGACACTCCCGACCGCACACGCGAGGCGGCGGCCTGGGCCGCGGGCCACGGCGCCGACTTCCTCACCGGTGGCGTCATGGTCCCCGCGCCGATGGTCGGCACGGAGGCGGCCCATGTCTACTACAGCGGCCGCGGTGAGGTGCTGGAGCGCCACCTGGCGGCGTTGACACCGCTCGGCACTCCGAAGCATCTGGGCGAGGACCCGGGCCTCGCCCAGATGATGTACCAAGCCCAGCTCGCGGTGTTCCTCACCACCCTGTCCGGACTGATGCACGCGACCGCGATGCTGGGCACCGCGGGAATGAAGGCCGGGGAGGCGCTGCCGGTGTTGCTTTCCTTCGCCGATTCGATCGGCGACATCCTGAGGGCCGGCGAAGACTCCCCCGGCGCCGCGCTGGATGCCGGAGAGCATCCCGGCGATCTCAGCACGGTCACCATGATGGGTGCGACGTCCGACCACATCGTGGAGACCAGCACGTCACTCGGTCTCGATCTCACGCTCCCCCTGGCCGTGCAGTCCCACTACGGGCGCGCGATCGACAACGGGCACGGCAGCGACAACTGGACCCGCATCATCGACAGCATCCGCGCCCCACGCTGACCGGACGCGGGTCCCGTGAATACGCTCGGTCCCGCTCCGGCTCCGCGACCGGAGCGGCGCCGAGCCGCACCAGGGCGGGTGCCGGTGCGGCGCAACATCCGCCTCCGCCCTGCTCGCTCTCGGGAGCGTCGAAGAGGCCGGCGCCGCCGCAGACTCCGGTGTCGGGGAGGGCGAGTTCGACACGGTCGGCGGAGGCCTCGACGGCGGCCTCGGCCGCCGGCCCGAGCGGTCCGCCCGCGAGGCCGGCCGAGCGGATCCCGGCGGCACAGGAGGGTCAGACCGCCACCGGCTCCTGCGGGCTCACGGGCTCCAGGACCTCGCGCACCCGGCGCAGCCCGGCGGGGTCGACGGAGTACCAGACCCAGGTGCCTCGCCGCTCGCGGTTCAGCAGTCCGGACTCGGTCATGACCTTGAGGTGATGACTGACGGTGGGCTGCCGCAGACCCAGGCAGTCCGTGAGGTCACAGACGCACGCTTCCCCCCGGGGAGCCCGCTCGATGAGGCGCAGCAACTGCAGTCGCGTCGGGTCGGCGATGGCCTTCAGCACCGCGGCGAGCCGCTCGGCCTCGCCGCGGTCGATCAACAGGCGGGCCAGGCCCGTCGCGGACGCTTCCGAGCCGTCCGGCGCCGTCTCCGCCCGCACGCCGTACGAAGAGATAGCCATCCATTCAGCATAGGTCCGGGCCAGGGGCCCCTCCGGTGCGGAAAGCCAGTCCTTCCCGCCTGTTCACCAGGGGTTCGCCTGCGCCACAGACCCTCCGACAACCCTGCACACGCCGGGCCGTTGAACACCGGACGACGGGCAGTGCTCCTGCTCAGGACTCCTGCTTCGCCTGCTTCGCCTTGAGAGCATCGAGGTCCTTGCGCAGCTCGGCATCCTGCTCCGCGCTGAGCGGCACGAAGTTGGCCTTCTCGGCGATGCGCTTGTTGTTCTCGACGTAGTAATCGAGGAACGCCGCGACCTCCGGCTTCTCCAGCGAGGACGCCCTCGGGTAGATGAACAGCGGCCGCGCCAGCGGCTTGTAGCTGCCGTTCTGAACGGCCTCCACGGTCGGGGCGACGCAGCCGTCGCCGCCGTCGATCGCCAGGGCCTTCAGCTGATCCTTGTTCTCCTCGTAGTAGGAGTGGCCGAAGTAGCCCATGCCGCCCACCGAGCCCGAGACGCCCCGCACGATGAGGTCGTCGTCCTCGTTCGCCGCGTAGTCGGTGCGCGAGGCGCCCTCCTCGCCGTTGACGGCACCGGTGAAGTAGTCGAAGGTGCCCGAGTCCGTGCCGGGACCGAACAGTTCCAGTTTCTGGTCGGGGAACGTGGCATCGACCTGGTTCCAGTTGTCTATCTTCGAACCGGGCTGCCAGATCATCCTCAGCTGATCCACCGTGAGGCACTCGACGAAGTCGTTGTCCTTGCTCACCACGACGGACAGGCCGTCGCCGGCGACCTGGAGCTCCTGGTACTCGACACCCTTCAGCCTGCAGGCCGACGCCTCGACGTCCTCGATCACGCGCGAGGCGTTGGAGATGTCGGTCTCGCCGTGGCAGAACTTCTCGAAACCGCCACCGGTTCCGGACGTGCCGACGGCGACCTCGACACCGGGGTTCTCCGCCCGGAAGAGCTCGGCCGCCACCGTGGACAACGGAGCCACCGTGCTGGAACCGTCCACCTGGACGGTTCCCGTCGGCTTGCCCCCCTCACCGTCGCTGCCGTCCGACCCCGCCTCGGCACTGCCGCACGCGCTCACCGCCAGCAGTACGGCTGCCGTCAGAACCACAGGGGTCTTGGCCCTGCGCAACGAGGTGGGAATGTTCACGTGTCTCTCGATCCTGGTGACCGCCGAGGGGGCCCGGCATGCCGATGAGGAACGCGATGCGCTCCGTTGGGACACTTGGATCGAATCCCGCCTATACGAACTGAGGGCATACAAGCAACCACTGGGACATGAACCGTAGGTATCCACCCATATGGAGGCATCCGTTGGGCGGTGACGCAGGCAACGGCTCGGCATCGTCCGACGAATCGGTCTGCGACGACTCGGTCCGCGAGGAACCGGCTGTGAGGAACCGGCTGAAGAATCGGAGCCGCCATCGGCCTCACGGCATCGACGGCAGGCCGGTGCGGATCGGTGCGGGACGGCGTCCGGGCCCGTTGTCAGTGGTGGACGGCATGATGCCGATCATGACAACTCCCGCAGCAGTGATCGTGGATGCCGCCGCCTACGCCCAGGCGGTCGAGAACGCCGTGAGTGCGGCGGCCGCCTATTACGAGGGCGGCACCTCGCCGTTGGACGACGACACCTACGACCGACTGGTCCGCGGGATCGCCGCTTGGGAGGCGGAGCACCCGGACGAGGTCCTGCCCGACTCCCCCACCGGCAAGGTCGCCGGCGGCGCGGTGGAGGGCGACATACCGCACACGGTGCCGATGCTCAGCCTCGACAACGTCTTCTCGGCCGAGGAGTTCATGGCGTGGACGGCGTCCCTGAACCGACGCATCGGCCGTGAGGTCACCCGCTTCAGCGTGGGCCCGAAGCTGGACGGGCTCGCGATCGTCGCCCGCTACAGCAACGGTCGTCTCACCCGGCTGATCACTCGCGGGGACGGGATCGCCGGGGAGGACGTCTCCCACGCGATCGGCACCGTCGTGGGGCTGCCCGAGCGGCTGGCCGAGCCGGTCACCGTGGAGGTGCGCGGCGAAGTCCTGATGACGGCGGCCCAGTTCGAGTACGCGAACGAGGCCCGCACGGGCCACGGCGGTCAGCCGTTCGCCAACCCGCGCAACGCTGCCGCGGGCACCCTTCGGGCGAAGGAGCGGCTCTACACCGTTCCGATGACGTTCTTCGGCTACGGACTGCTGCCGCTGCCCGGCACCGACGGCCCCCTCTCCGAGCGGCTGGCGGAGCTCCCCCACAGCGACCTGATGTCCCTGGCCGCCGAGCTCGGCGTGCACACCAGCGCCACGACCGCGGTCCCGGAATCCGTCGCCGGATCGCCGGAGCAGGTCCTGTCCCGGGTGAAGGAAATCGCCGCGGAGCGGGCCGAGTTGCCGTTCGGCATCGACGGGATCGTCATCAAGGCCGACCTCTCCGCAGACCAGCGGGACGCCGGCTCCGGCTCCCGCGCGCCCCGGTGGGCGATCGCGTACAAGCTGCCGGCCGTGGAGAAGATCACCCGGCTGCTGGAAGTGGAGTGGAACGTCGGGCGGACCGGCATCATCGCCCCGCGCGGCGTCCTCGAGCCCGTGGTCGTCGACGGCTCCACCATCACCTACGCCACCCTGCACAACCCGGCCGACATCACCCGTCGCGACCTGCGGCTCGGCGACCACGTCATGGTCCATCGCGCCGGTGACGTCATCCCCCGCATCGAGGCCCCCGTCGCCCACCTGCGCACCGGCGAGGAGCAGCCCATCGTCTTCCCCGAGCAGTGCCCCCGTTGCGGGTCGGACATCGACACCGGCGGAGAGCGCTGGCGGTGCGCGCAGGGCCGCAACTGCCACCTGGTCGCCTCGCTCTCCTACGCCGCGGGACGCGACCAGCTCGACATCGAGGGCCTGGGAGCCACCCGTGTCGTCCAGCTCGTCGACGCGGGTCTCGTCGCCGATCTCGCCGACGTGTTCGCCCTCCGGCACGACCAGTTGCTCGGCCTGGAGCGGATGGGCGAGACCAGCACCGGCAATCTGCTCGCCGCGATCGCCGCGGCCAAGGAGCAGCCGCTGTCGCGGGTGCTCTGCGCGCTCGGCGTCCGCGGCACCGGCCGGTCCATGTCCCGGCGCATCGCCCGGTACTTCGCCACCATGGACAACATCCGCTCCGCCGACGCCGAAACGATGCAGCGGGTGGACGGCATCGGATCGGAGAAGGCACCCTCGATCGTCTCGGAACTCGCCGAACTCGCCCCGCTCATCGACAAACTCGTCGCGGCGGGCGTCAACATGACGGAACCCGGCGCCACTCCGCCTCCGGCCGCCGACGCCGATCCCGACGGCCGGGACACGGCCGGGGCGCCCGGGGCGGACCGCCCGCTGACCGACATGACGGTGGTGGTCACCGGTGCGATGACCGGAAACCTGGAGAAGCTCTCCCGCAACGAGATGAACGAACTCATCGAACGGGCCGGCGGCCGCTCCTCCTCCAGCGTTTCCAAAAGGACCACCCTCGTCGTCGCCGGAGAAGGCGCCGGCTCCAAGCGCGCCAAGGCCGAGCAGCTCGGCATCCGCCTCACCACCCCGGACGAGTTCGCCACGCTGGTCGCGGGCCTCCTGGAGTGAGTGTCGCAGCGACCGCGGGAGGGTGAGGGCCGCACCCGGTGACGCCCGCCCGGGCTCGGGGCGTGCGGTGCACCCTGGTCGCCCGGAGTCCGAGCCCTTCCGCCGTCCCGGGCCGGCAGCCGTCGGCGGTGGCCGGCAGGGCCGGGCCGGACCGTTCCCCGCGCCCTGGTCCGGCGGCGCGTGCCGGACCGGGGCCCGAGGCGCCTTCAATCTCGCTGCCGACCCCGTGGTCGACAGCGACCTCCTCGCCGAGATGCTCGGCCTGCGCCCGGTGCGGCTGCCGCGTACGGCGGCCCGGTCCGCCGTCGCCGCCGCCTGGGGGCTCCGTCTCCTTCCCGCCTCTCCTCACCTCTTCGACGCGGTACTGCGGCTGCCCCTGATGGACTGCTCCCGCGCCCGCACGGAACTGGGCCGGCGGCCGGAATACACCGCGCCGGAGGTGCTGCGGGAGTTCCTGGACGGGTTGCGGCACGGCGCGGGCGCCGACACCGCGCCCATGCGAGGACGCAAGGTCGGCTGAAGGCGGCACGGATCCGGCTCGTCCCCCCCGCGGTCGGCGTCCGGGGGTGCCCCCGAGGCCTCGGCCGGGCGAGCCGGCGCCCGCCCGAAGCGTTCACGACCGCCGCCGCCGTGCTCGCCGGGAACCTCTCCCTGCACGGGCGGACGACCTGCTCACCGGGACGGCGCTCGGCTCACCGCACGGCCTGCGGCTGCACCGCAAGTGGCGGGCCCTGCGCGGCGGAACGGTCGCCGGGCAGTACCGGGGCCTCCCCGCGCAGGCCACCGGATCGTCCGGACCGGACAGGGCGGTGCACATCACCACGCTCAGGAGCGACCTGTGCACGGTCGCACGGTCGAGCCGTCGCCGGCCCCCGGCGCGTCGCCGAACGGCGCCGAAGCGTCCACCACCGATGCACTGCGCTCCGCCGGACGGTGCGCCTCTTTGCCCGCTTCGCACGGGCCTTGGTTCTCGGGGCGACCGCCTCACGCCGACGGCTCTGCCGCACCGGACCCTACGAGTCGTGGCTCCGAGCATGCGCTCACCCGTCGACGGTGACACCCGCCCCGGCCGGGGCACCCGAGGGTACGCGGGGCGGGGCGGCACGGCCGGGCCCGCGTGCCCTCGCGTGCCGGGCCAGTGGTGTCAACGGTTCATGGCCGCCCAGAACTCCTCGAAGGACATCTGGCCGTCGCCGTTGGCGTCGAGCGAATCGATCAGTTGCCGGGCCTCCGACTCGGTGATCTCGGAACCCTCCAGCTCCGCCACGACCTTCCGGTACTCGTCTGCGCTGACCAGGCCGTCCCCGTCCAGGTCATAGCGCTCGAAAACCTTCCGCGCCGCCGTCTCCACGATGTCCGCCATGTGCTCCGTCTTTCCGCGATCTTCGCTGACGGGCCCACACTATCCGTCCGCCCGGCAGCGAACGCGGAGACGCCGCCCTCGGTCCGCGTACCTCGCGGCAAGAGCCACGCCCTGACCCGAGCAACTCCCGTCCAGGGCGTTCCGGCCGGGCCTCCCGGCCGGCAACGGCCCGGAACGGCGCACCGCGGTTGCCCGCCGCCGTCCGTACGAGCGTTTCGCCGGCGAAATCCTCCGTGCGGGGTGCCCGCTGCGCACCGCTCGCCCGTTACCGGACCGATACCTTTTCCCGCCCTCGACGACTGGGCCGACCCGGCGACCGGCCGCACCCGGGATCTGACCAGCGACCATGGTCCCGTCGTCGACACGCGCCTGTGCAAGGCATGGGGAGGCTTGCGGCGCCGGGGCAAGGGGCGCACGGGCCTTGACCCTTGATCCTGGACACACGAGACACTGGATCCTGAGGATCTGAGAACGGGCATCTCGTGGTCATGAGGAACTATCCGCCGCAGTTCAAGGCGGACGCGGTCGCGCTGTACCAGTCGCGGCCCGAGGCGACGATCAGGCAGGTCGCTGCCGATCTGGGGATCAATCCCGAGACCCTGCGGAACTGGGTCCGGGCGGCCGGAGCGAGCCGGCCCCGGGGGCGCCGGGCGGAGGTGCCGGCCGAGCCGCCGATGCCGTTGGAGGCGGAGAACGCCGCCCTGCGCAAAAAGGCCCGTGAGCTGGAGGAAGAGCGCGAGGTGCTGCGGAAGGCGGCGAAGTATTTCGCCGGGGAGACACGCTGGTGAAACGCTTCCAGTTCGTCGCCGACCACCAGCGCCGCTACGGCGTGAAGCGGCTGTGCACCATCCTGGGCATCGCCCGCTCCAGCTTCTACTACTGGCGCGTGACGGCCGCGGACCGGGCCGCCCGGCAGGCTGCCGACGCCCGGCTCGCCGCCCGGATACGGGCCGTGCACCGCGAGTCGGACGGCACCTACGGCGTCCCCAGGATCACCGCCGAGCTCCGCGAGGCGGGCGAGCGCGTCAACCACAAGCGGATCGTGCGGCTGATGCGGGCTGCCGGTCTGGCGGGCGTGCTCTTGCGCCGCAGACACCGCACCACGGTTGCGGGCCCGGCCGCGGCTAAGGCCCCGGACCTCATCGGCCGCGATTTCACGGCAAGCGAGCCGAACAGAAGGTACGTCGGCGACATCACCTATCTCCCGCTGGACGGTGGGAAGTTCCTGTATTTGGCCACCGTCATCGACCTCGCCTCACGCCGCCTGGCCGGCTGGGCGATCGCGGACCATATGCGCACCGACCTCGTCACCGACGCCCTGGCCGCCGCCGAACGGACCCGCGGCAGCCTCGCCGGGGCGGTCATGCACACCGACCACGGAGCCCGGTACACCAGCCGGGCCTTCGCCGACGCCTGCCGCCAGGCCGGCGTCGGCCAGTCCATGAGCGCGATCGGCAGTTCGGCGGACAACGCACTCGCCGAGTCCTTCAATGCGACGTTCAAACGCGAGACGCTTCAGGGCCGAAAGCACTGGCCCAGCGAACGCGAGGCCCGCCTCGACGCGTTCCGCTGGCTCAACCGCTACAACATCCGACGCCGGCACTCTCGCCTCGGACAACGCAGTCCCATCGCCTACGAGACAGCACTCGACACAACATCAACTACCCTGGCCCAAGCCGCATAGCCCGTGTCCAAGATTCCGGGTCAAGGCCCGTTCGGGGGCCTGGACGCAGCGGTGGACACCGCGCCTGAGCTTCTTCTGCGTCAGCTCGGCGAACCATCGCTCCACCAGGATCAGCCACGACGAGCTCGTTGATGTCGCGTCTGGTCCTGGACGTGGTGCAGCGCCCACGCAGCGGGCAGTGGCTGCACACCCGTTTGAACTGGTCCGCTCGACGTCTCCGGGAGGTGCGATGGCGGATGCGGGCGGGCCGGGGCGCGGAGCCGGCGCGCTACCCGCGCCCTGTCCCCGGCACGACTGACCGAGCGGCCGCGGCGCGGCCCGCCGGCCCCGTGACAGCAGCCGACTTCCTGGCCGCCCGGTCATGACATCCTGTAACGCCACAAGACATTACGGAATGCCGGACGACAGGCGGTAAGACGGGCGCCCGGCGGTGACGGGGAAGAACGATGAAACTCTGTTTTCTGGTGGAGGAACAGTATCGCCACGACGGTATGCCCGTCGAAGTGATCCACCAACTCGCCTCCTGGGGACACCAAGTGGACGTGTTGCGCCCCGGCGGCTCCCTGTTACGCCTGACAGAGGCCGTACAGACGAGCATTCATGACGCATGGGTGCTCAAGACGGTCTCCGGCGGCCCGGGCCTCACCCTTCTCGAAGCGGCGGCCTCGGCCGGCCTGACGACGATCAACAATGCCCGGGCGATACGAGGCGTAAGGGACAAGGCGCTGGCCGCCGCCATCGGCCTCCGCCGCGGGCTGCCCCTGCCTGCGACCTACGCGGCCGCGCTGCCCGAACTGCTCGTGGAGATACCCGAGTCGGAGTATCCGATCGTGGTCAAGCCCGCTGACGGCAGCTCGGGCCGAGCCGTGCGCCTGGTGTCCTCCCCGCGCCGGCTCGCCGAGATGCTCCCCGACCTGGCGGGGGAGGGCATGCTCATTGCCCAACCGTACGTGCCCAACTCTGGCGTTGACATCAAGGTGTACAGCATCGGCGACGAGCTGTACGCCACCGAGCGCCGTTCCCCGCTCCACCCGGACCACGCTGTACGGGAGCGCCGCGTTCCGCTGTCGGCCGAGATCGCCGCGATTGCTGGTCAGGTCGGCGTGGTCTACGGCCTCGATCTGTACGGTGTGGACGTGGTCCTGGGACCGAATGGCCCTGTGGTCGTCGACGTGAACGACTTTCCCAGCTTCCGTCAGGTCCCCGACGCGCCGGTACGCCTGGCAAGGGCCGTCCTCGCCCTGGCGGCCGGCACGGGCGGGGCGACCGCGGCTGCGCAGCCGCCGCTCGGCGCCGTTCCGGGCCCCGTGACGGCAGGCAAGACGGCATGAGAATCGGCCTGATCACGTCTGAGCCCAGCCACCCGCTACTGAGCCTCACTACGACCCTGCTCGCGCCCGACCACCACGTGGATGTGCTGGATCCGCGTACGCCGCCGCCCGTTTCCGAACCGCTCGCTGACGTCTACCTGCTGAAGGCACGTACGCCACATGCCCTCGCACTCGCCCGGGTTCTGGAGCAACGTCGCGTCTGCGTGATCAACTCGGCCACTGCGACCGCGCTGTGCCAGGACCGTACGTCCATGGCCGCACTGGCCCTGAGTGCTGGCCTCCCCTTCGCGGCCACGCACACCTTCACCACCCTCGCCCGGCTGGCGGCCGGGCCGGCGCTGTCCGGACCCGCGGTGGTCAAGAGCCGCCACAGCCGGCGGCACGATGTGGTGGCCCGCGTCGACAGCCCGTCGCACCTGCGGGACTTGGCCGCCGCCCATCCGGACGAGCCGGTCGTGGTCCAGGATTTCGCCCCCAACGACGGCTGGGACTACAAGCTCTGGGCGATCGGCGACCGGCTCTTCGCCGGCCTGCGCCGCTCCGAACTCTCCCCCGAGGGACGCGGCCCCACACGAGCACTCCGCCTCGACGACCTGCCGCCCGGATGGCCGGCCCTGGTGCACCGCGTCGGAGAGGTGTTCTCCCTCGACGTCTACGGCGTGGACATCATCGACCGCGGCCACGGCGCCCCACTGATCGTGGACATCAACGCCTTCCCCGGCGTCCGGGGCCAGTCGGGTGCTCCCGAGGCTCTGGCAGCGCTGGCCCTGTCCCGGTCCAACGGAGCCGATACGGACCGGCCTGCATGCCGTGGTGCGGGAGATGCAGGTAGGAGCGGTCGGGACCGCCTCGTACGGCAGTCCCCGGAATCTGGGCCCGCCGCCGCGCCCTGACCGCTGCGGCGTACACCGGCAGTCCCACCACCAGGCCCGCGCCCGCGCCGAAGCACAGCGTCGGCACCAGATCCCGGAACCCGGCCCACGGCCCCCGCACGGCGGCCAGTCGCGCGCGGTCCGCTGCGCGGCACCGGCCGCCGCGCAGCCGGCGACCACCACCGCGGCCGCCCACCGGTCGCGGACCGACAGCACGGGTACGCCCGCAGGCGTGTCTGCCGTCGCGACCGTCGCCGGGGGGTGGAACAGCAACCAGGGGTGCTCAGCCTTCTACACGTCCAACTCCCTCGAATCGGGGTCGCCATGCCGGGAATGCTCGGACGGCCCGGTCGAAGCCCCGGGATCCCCGCCCGCCGGTGCGTCGCAGCCACTCAGCGCCGTACCGGCGGCGCAGGCACCTGCCACGGTGACGGCTCCCAGAAAACGTCTGCGACTCAGCGCGGTCCCGGGACTGCCGACCTCATCTTCGAGGTGCTCCGTACTCCCGTCCGTCGCGTCCGTCGCGTCCGTCGAACCGTCCAGAGAGACGTGCACAGACCCGTACCACGTGCCTGAAGGGCTGTGCTCTTGTCGCCATCGTGGACGAGGCCACGACCTCCGGCATTCCCATGGACCCGAAAGCTCCCAGGACGGTCGGCATCGCGACTGCGGCGTATGCCGCTGCTCCCCCGGGCCGGTACGCCGTCACGGGCGCCGATCGGCCCGAGAGCGCAGGAGCGTCGATTCGCTCAGCTCCGACTGGCCGTCCTTCGGGAGAAGCTTCAGAAGTGGGGTGAGATGCCACTGAACGCGGACAGGAACCGCTGGGCTCCTCCGACGCTGCGGAAGCCCTTCATGGCGCGTTCGCACTGACGGGTGGGCTGGTGGGAGCTATCCGCCCGACTGCTCAGACCCTTATGGGCGCGGTGCTCGACCGAGGGCATGACCTCGCGGTGCGCAGCTGTTCCGCCCCTCGTCAAGCGTTGCCGATGTGGTCAGATTTTCCGGAGCGAGCGATGACCGTGCGGCGGCCGGTCATCGGTCATGGAGGCCTGGCCGAGTCACGTGCACGAATCCTGGCAGCTGCGGCGCGCTGGACGTCCCGGGTGCCGACGGCGGCGCCGTCCCTGTGGAACAGCCCGGTGGAGGCACTGCTGATTCCCGGTGGACCGGGACGGCCGCTGCCGACGGCGCGGTGGGGTGCGGTCAGCGGAAGACGCCGGTGTGGCCGAGCGAGTAACGGCCGGGCTGCGGGAAGACGGCCAGCCCGTGAGGTCCGTTGCCGACCGGGATCCTGGCCAGCTGCTTGCCGCTGGTGGTGTCGATCGCGTACACCTCGGCGTCGTAACGCCCGGACAGCCACAGCACCTTGCCGTCCGCGGACACTCCGCCCATGTCGGGGCTGCCGCCGTCGGGCAGGTGCCACTTCTCGGTCAGCTTGTCGGCTGCGAAGTCGAAGACGGAGACCGATCCCTCGTCCCGGTTGGTGACGTACATCCGTCTGGAGTCGCGGCTGATGTAGAGCCCGTGGCAGCCCTTGCCAGTGGGCAGCAGTTTCGGGGCGGTGAACTTCTCGGCGTCGAGCACCCACATGCCGTGCGCCATCATGTCGGCGATGTAGAAGGTCTTGCCGTCCGGCGAGAGCTTGACGTCCTGTGGCATCGCACCCTTCATCGGCAGCTTCTGCTGCCCTACGACCTTCATCTTCTCCGTGTCGACTTTGAGGAGTTCGCCGGAGAACTCGCAGGAGACGATGAAGTACCGTCCGTCCGCCGTGAAGTCGGCATGGTTGACGCCCGCGCAGCTCACCGGGACGGTCTTGGCCCGCTCCATGGTCTTCGGGTCACGGAAGACCAGTTCACGGTCCATCGAGGCCATGACGACGGCGTACTTGCCGTTCGGGGTGAAGTAGAGGTTGTACGGGTCGGAGACCTTTACGGTGCGGCCGATCTTCCCGGTGGCCGGGTCGATGGCCGTGAGGCTGTCGCCGAGGTTGTTGTTGACCCAGAGGGTCTTCATATCCCAGGACGGGACGACATGCTGCGGCTGGTTGCCGACGGGGAGGGTCTCGATGACCTTGTACGTCGACGGGTCGATCACCGACACCGTGTGGGAGCCGTTGTTGGGGACGTACACCCGGGACGGGAAGTCTTTGACCGCCGGTGCGAGCTTTCCCGCCCGGTCGGCCGCGTAGATGTTCTTCGGGTCGAGCACGGGCGGCATCCCGGGCAGTCCCTGCGAGGGCTCGGCCCGCCCGGGCTCGGTCGGCGCCGTGGCTTCGGTGCGGGACTGCGCGGGCCGGCCTTCGTCGCCGGCACAGGCGGTCAGTGCGGCAACGAGCACGCCCGCGAGCAGGGCGGTGGCGGTGGTGTGCGGGGAGGGAAGCATCAGGTCAGCAACTCCGTGGTCGTCACCGCGCGCAGTCGGCGCCGGCTGATTTCGGTGAGCAGGAGGGGCAGTGCGGCAACCGTGTCCGGGTAGCCGAAGTGCAGGCTGACCACGGACCCGTTACGCAGTTCGCCGGCGACCTTGCGGGTGACGGCGGCGACGCCCGGAGAGGTGAAGTCGAGGGAGTCCACGTCGTAGGAGAGGACGTGCGGGTAGCCGGCCCGGCCGGCGATGCGCTGGACGAGCGGGGTGGCGTACCGGGTGCGCGACGGGCGAAACCAGGTGCCGATGGAGCCGGTGAGGCGGCGCAGGCGTTCGGCACAGCCGGTGATCTCGGCATACGCCTGTGTCTCGTCCATCGTGGAGATGTCGAGGTGGTTCTGGGTGTGGTTGCCGAGGTCGTGGCCACCGTCGAGGATCCGGTGGGCCATGGCGGGGTGGTCGTCGAGCCAGCTGCCGACGGCCAGGACGGTGAGCCGGGCTCCGGTCCGTTCGGCTTCGGCGAGGACGGTGCGAGCGAGGGCGGGGTCGCCCTGGCCGTGGAAGGTGAGGGCGACGCGGGCACGGTTGCGGGGGCCGTACTCGATCTGGACCGGGCGGCCGGGGAAGCGGTGGGGCCCCGGTGCGGGGCGCACGGCGCCCGGGGCTTTCCGCGCACGAGGAGGCGGGTCATCGTGGGCAGGGGAAGCAGGGGCGATACCACGGTTGTCCGTACAGCCTGCGGTGAGTACGCCTGCCAGGAGCGCCCCGGCGCCCGAGCGCAGGGCGCTGCGGCGGTGCACCGGTGTCTCGCGACCGTTCATGCGCATACCGTAAGGCGGAATGATCGGAATATGCGCATTGAGCTTTTTCAGCGTTGCTGCTCCGGAGTGAGGACGGCCTTGGCGACTGACGTCATGCGGTGGGGGCTGGTCCGGGATCTTCGGAAGATTCGCCAGGACTTCAGCAGTGCCATGCCCCGTTCGGCGGGTGCCCGGGACGTGGCCGGTGCCCGGTTGACCGTCCGCCGTGTGGGGGACAGCTGCCCGCCGGGCGGCCGTCTGCGCCCGGTGGTGACCCAGGGGCCGGCGCCCTGGTAGGCGCGGTCGGCCAGGACGGGGACGCCCTGGCGTTCGCGAGCAGGCCGATGCCGAATACGGCGGAGATGCCGGAGGTGGCCGGGCGCGGGGCGGGAGCGCCGTCCGGCGCGGGAACGGTGTCGACGTCCTCGTCGCAGTCCTCGCAGCAGCACGTCACGCAGGGCGTGCTCGTCCTTGACGACCAGGATCGTCTGACTCATGGTCCTTCCTCTGTTCCCGCGCGATGGCCGTCTCTTCTCGTGCCGGGTCCGTCGTACGGGGATCTATCGTTCGGGCAGCCAGCAGGCCACGGCGCACAGGCACACGCCCAGCCAGCCGAGGGCGAACAGCCAGCCGCCGACGACATCGGTGAACCAGTGCACCCCGAGGTAGACGCGAGTCAGCCCGACCAGCGCGCCCCAACCGCCGATGGCCAGGGTGAGCGGAGTCCTGCCCCGCGGGCCGCGCACGCGGACGGCGATGATCAGCAGTCCCGCGGTGAGGGCCGCCGTGGTGGTGTGACCGGACGGGAACGCCCATGCCGAGGCATAGGTGGCCCAGTCCGCCTGGGGCGGCCGCGGCCGGGCGACGAGCGCCATCACCGCGTACCGCAGTGCCTGGCCGGCCCAGAGGCAGGCCAGGCAGAGCGCGACGGCGAGCGCGCGCTGCCGGAGGGTGCGTCCCGCGATGATTCCGGCCAGCGCGGCCAGCGAGAACGGGATGACACCCGTCCCGGTGGCGGTCAGCGCGCGGGCGAGGGCGACCGCCACGTCCGGCCGGTGGCCGACGGACCACGAGAGGAGGCCGCTGTCCACGAACAGCGGTGTGCCGTCGCGGACCACCACAACCATGGTCAGCACACCGAACGCCGTCCACGCGCCGAGCCCGCAGACGCCGGCCGGTGCGGCGACGTCGCCGCGCTTCATGACGCCGTCAGCAGTGGTCGCAGGCGGGTGGCCGTGAGCCGCCGGGGCAGGGCCCCCGCACTCCTGCGCAGTGCCGGCATGACGAGGAGAGCGGCCAGAGCGCCCACCACGACCCCTGCCACCACGTCATGGGGGTAGTGCGCGCCGGCCCAGACCCGCGAGGCCGCCATCGCACCGCCGGCCACGACGGCGACCGCGCCGAGCCGGCGGGAGACGAACAGCAGGGCGACGGCCGCCGCGGCGGCGATGGCCGTGTGGTTGCTGGGGAAGGACCAGTCGCCGGGCGCCGGACACGCCTCCAGCGTGGCCACCCGCAGGCTCTGGCAGGGCCGGTCCTCGCGCACCAGCAGTTTCAGCGCCGTGTCCACTCCGTAGGCCACGACCACGACGAACGGCACGGCGAGCGCCGTCACCGACACGGTGGCGCCCATCCGCCGGGCGCGCCACCAGCCGACGGTCATGAGCACCGCGAACAGGACCAGCCCGTACGCCGACCATGCCGACACGGTGTCGTTCAGCCACACCGGAGCGTGTCGGGCGAGGTGTACCACGTCGGTGTAGGCCGAGCCGTCGACCGATGAGCCGTCGAGAGCGAGGATCATCCGCGTTCCTCCTTTGTCTTCGCGTCACGCCGCGAGCGGTACACCTCGGAGGCGAGTGGAATCAGCGACAGGGCTACGACCACCGCGACCATCGGCAGCAGATACCGGTCCACGTTCGGTACGGAGGAGCCCAGCGCGTATCCCTCCAGGGTGAGACCCAGACTCCGCACCAGCCCGCCGGCCACCTGCCATAGGGTGAATGTCCGCACGGGCACCCGCAGAGCGCCCGCCATTGGGTTCAGGACCGTGCGCCCCACCGGAACGAAGCGGGCCAGGACGATCGCCTTCGCATACCCGTAGCGCTGCAGCAGGTCCTCAGCCCGTCTCGCCCTCTCATGCAGCCGGGCCGATCGGCTGCGGGCGAGCAGGGAGCCGCCCGCTCTTCGGCCCAGGAGATATCCGCACTGCGAGCCCGCCAGCGCGCCCACCGCCGCGGCGACCAGCAGCGGGCCGAGCGACAGCCTCAGGCCGTGGCCGGCGGTGCCGGTGCACAGCAGGCCGGCCGTGAACAGCAGTGAGTCGCCCGGGAGGAAGAAACCGATCAGCAGCCCGGTCTCGGCGAACAGCACCACGCCCACCCCCAGCACACCGAAGGCGGACAACAGCGACCGGGCATCCACCCATGACCGACGCGAGGGACGGGAGGCGGCCGGTCGGCTCGAAGCCGCCGTCGTGGCCGCGCTGTGGGCCGCCGGGGCCCCGCTCACGCCAGGGCGAGTGCAGACCGGACTCGTTTCCGGCCTGGCCCGGACGACGGTGGCGACGATATTGACCCGTCTGCACGAGAAGGGCGTCGTCAGCCGTGAGCGGCAGGGGCGCGGCTACGCCTACCTCCCCGTGCAGGACGCTCCTGGCCTGACCGCCCGGCGCATGCACACCGAACTCGACCGGGGCACCGACCGGAAGACGATCCTGGCTCGCTTCGTCGCCCAGCTCAGCCCCGGCGACGAGCACTTCCTGCGCCGGCTCCTGGAGAGTGACGAGCGATGACCGCCCTGCTGCTGGTACCGCCGGCCCTGCCCTTCCTCACACCGACGCCGGCCCGCCGAACCTTCGACCGCCTGGCCCCCGGCAACCACGCTGTGGGTCCTCACCACCTCGGTCCTGGCGCCGGCGGGAGCTCGCATCGCCGCCGGTGGCCTGTGCGTCGCCGACTCGCCCCACCCGGATGCGTACGCCCCGCCGGGGCGGCCCCATCGCATCGTCGTCACCACCTTGATGCCGCGCAGCCCGGGGGCGGCCGAGAACGAGGCCCTGTTCGCCCGTGCACACGCCCACAACCGGGCCGGCCCCCACTACTTCCTGACCGCCGACGCGGACTGAGCCGACAAGCGGCGGCCGGGAAGGACGAGCGCGTCCGTCAGGGTTCCAGGCGGTAACCGTGTCCGCGCAGGGTGGTGATCCGGGGCAGTCGGGCGAAGACGCCGGCGGCCTCGGTGAGGCGGCGGCGCAGACCGGCCATGGTGACATCGAGGGTCTTGGTGGAGCCGCACCGGTTCTCGTCCCAGACTTCGCCCATCGGCGTCTCGCGAGAGACGTCCTCGCCCGCGTGCCGGGCAAGGACGGCCAAGAGGTCGAACTCCTTGGGCCGCAGGACGATGTCCTGGCCGTGGAGGATGCACCGGCGGACCGAGACGTCCAGGACGAGGTCGGCCAGGCGGACGGGTTCCTGCGACGGTGCGGCGACGGCACGACGGCGCAGGGCTCACGTGTCCCAGCTGTTCACCCCTGCCCGCACACGCCGGTCACTGCGTTTCACGGCCATGGCCGTCGCCCTGTCGGCGGCCCTTCTGACCGGCGGCTGCGGCTCGTCCGGCAACGGCGCCGCCCAGGACGCGAAGGCCACCGCACCGACGCGCGAGGGGTTTCCCGTCACCATCGACAACTGCGGTGTGAAGACGACGTACGACAAGCCGCCGTCGCGGGTGGCCACCATCCACCAGCACCCGGCGGAACTCATGCTCGCCCTCAGCCTGAAGGACCGCATGGTCGGCACGGCCTTCCCCGACTCGGCCGTGCTGCCGGAGTTGAAGGCGGCCTACGAGGTGATCCCGGAACTGGCCGAGAAGGAGCCGTCCTTCGAGACGCTCCTGGAGGCCGAACCCGACTTCGTCTACGGCGGGGCCGTGGCGGCAGGCCGCAGCAGTCCTTTCCTTGCCAGGTGTCACGGCCTTCCTCGACCGCGGCAGCGGTGATCGCCAGGGCGGCGATGGGCATCGGCCCACGCCCATCCGGCGTCATTCTTGGGATGTGCCCGGTCCTGCCGTGTCGAGGGCGGTGCCTGTCTGGTCGGCGAGGGTCACGGCGACCAGACGGGCCTGAAGGGACGGGTGGGCGCCTGGGGAGGGGGTGAGCATGAACCTTCCCTGGTAGCGGCCGTTGCCGATGGCCCGCAGCTCGATCTCCTCCTGGGGCCAGCCGCGCTGGTCGATATCCCATTGCCGACGGCCGACGGTCACGCTGCCGTCCTGCTCCAAGCGGGGCGGGCGGCCGAGCAGGGAGCCGTATTCGAACCGGCAGCCACGCAGCTGCAACAGTTCGGTGAGCTGCTGCTTGACGTGGTCGACGACCGCGTCGGCAGCTGTCGTGGACTGAGCCAGCTCGGCGGTGTCATGAATCCGGGCCAGGTGCTCGGCGTCGGTGACGACGAGCACCTCAAGACGCCGGGCCCGCGCGGCCAGCTGTGAGACCGCCACGCCCACCGCCAGCAGCAGGACCGTGGTCTCGACGTCGTCGGCACGGGTGATGGTGAAGCTCTGATAGGGCCGGGTGAGGAAGAAGTCGAACCACGCGGCGGCGGACAGCGCCGTGAGAGCACCGGCCACGCGGTTGCCGGCTGCGGCGACCGCGACCACGACCACGACCAGGATCAGCGCCATGTTCGTGCTCGACAGGCTGCCGCGGAAGGGTACGAGCAACAGCGCGACCAGCAGCGGAGCGGCCAGGGCAGCCGTCACTGCGATGCGGTCACGAAGCGGATACCTGGTCACCGGGCCACCTCCGCTCTCTGCCTACCACGGTGTGGCCCATCTGTCTGAATGCCGCGCCTTTGCGATCTTGCGCGGCCTGATCATCCCCACCGGCAAGCGCAAGGGCCGACACCCCTCGGTGGCCTGCATCTACCGGGCGCCCACCGAGCGCGCCAAACGCGAGGCGTGCCCCGAAGTACGTCGAGCAGGCCCACGCCGACTTCGCCGCGCTTCAGGACTCAGATATCCCAGGGCGGCGACCGGATGCGGAGGTCCCCGGCGCACGACCGTGATCGTTCTCAGCGCCAGCAACGGTTTCAGTACCGGGGGCGGTGTCGCCCTCCGGTGCTCTGGTCGGCGGCTGGGCTGCTTCCGGCTGCGCCTCGACCGGGTGCCGCCGGCGGCCCTGGGTGTCTGCGGCGATCTGGGCCACCCCTGGCTCGAGGCGGCGGGCACCAGGCGGCCGGTCTCACCCGTTCGCGCTGCCGGAAGGCTGTCAGCGAGGGCCAGGTGGGCGATGGGGTGCGCTGAGGTGGCCCCGCGCGGGTACTTCTTCATGGCTCATTGCCCCTTCGCGCTTCTCAGCGGCCCGTGCCCGAGGTGAATCCCGAGATGACCGACCTCGCCTTCATCGGCCTCACGATCGCCGCCTTCGCCGTGGTCTTGCTTGTCGCCGGCGGGGTCGAGCGGCTGTGAGCGCCGAGAACACCGTCGGCCTGGTGGTCGCCGCGGCGCTGATCGTCTATCTGGTGATCGCCTTGATCAGGCCGGACAGGTTCTGATGAGCACGACGCTTGCGGGCTGGCTCCAGGTCCTGCTCCTCCTCGCGTTTCTCGCCGCCTCGTACCGCCCGCTCGGTGACTTCATGGCGCACGTCCTCACCGCCTCCCGCCATCTGCGGGCCGAGCGGGCCGTCTACCGCCTCGGCGGAGTCGACGGGGATGCCGACCAGAGCTGGCCCGCGTATCTGCGCAGCCTGTTGGCCTTCGCCGCCGTGAGCGTCCTGTTCCTGTACGGCTTCCTGCGGCTCCAGAACCACCTGCCGTTGTCGACCGGGATGGCGCCGGTGGATCCGGACGGTTCGTTCAACACCGCGGTGTCCTTCGTCACCAACACCAATTGGCAGTGGTACTACGGCGAATCGACCATGGGCCATCTGGTGCAGATGGCGGGGCTGGCAGTGCAGAACTTCGTCTCCGCCGCGATGGGGATCGCCGTCGCCGCCGCGCTCATCCGCGGGTTCACCCGCAGGCAGACCGACCGGGTCGGCAGCTTCTGGGTGGATCTCACCAGAATCACCCTGCGGGTGCTGCTTCCGCTCTCCTTCGTCTTCGCCCTCGTCCTGGTCGCAGGCGGCGTCATCCAGAACTTCCACGGCGTCCAGGAGATCACCACGCTCTCCGGGGACGCACAGGCGTTGACGGGTGGCCCGGTGGCCTCGCAGGAGGCCATCAAGGAGCTGGGTACCAACGGCGGCGGCTTCTACAACGCCAACTCCGCTCATCCGTTCGAGAATCCCAACGCGTTCACCAACCTCATCGAGATCTACCTGCTGCTGGTGGTCCCGGTCAGCCTGCCGCGCACCTTCGGCGGGATGGTCGGCGACCATCGCCAGGGCTATGCCCTCCTCGCCGTGATGGGGCTCATCTGGGCCGCCTCGGTCGCCATCGTGACCGCCAACGAACTGCACAGCGTCAGCAGCCCGGCCGGCGACGCTGCCGGCGGGATGATGGAGGGCAAGGAGCAGCGCCTGGGCATCTGGGCGTCCGCGCTGTTCGCCGTCTCCACCACGCTGACCTCCTGCGGGGCCGTCAACTCCTCCCACGACTCCTACACCCCGGGCGGCGGCGGCCTGCTGATCTTCAACATGCTGCTCGGCGAGATCGCGCCCGGAGGTGTGGGCTCCGGGCTGTACGGGATCGTGATCCTGGCCGTCGTCGCGGTCTTCATGGCCGGGCTCATGGTCGGCCGCACGCCGGAGTACCTGGGCAAGAAGCTCGGCAGGCGGGAGATGACGTTCGCCTCGCTGTACATCCTCACCACTCCCGCGCTCGTGCTGATCGGTACGGCGTCGGCCATGGCGAGCAGGGGCGCCCGCGCCAAGATGCTGAACACCGGCGAGCACGGCTACGCGGAGGTGCTCTACGCCTTCAGCTCCGCCGCCAACAACAACGGCTCCGCCTTCGCCGGCCTCACCGTCGACGGAACCTGGTACAACACCGCCCTCGGCCTGGCCATGCTGCTGGGCAGGTTCCTGCCCATGGTGTTCGTCCTGGCGCTGGCGGGCTCGCTCGCGCGGCAGAAGCCGGTACCGGTGACGGCGGGCACTTTGCCCACCCACCGTCCGCAGTTCGTCGTCCTGCTGGCCGGGGTGGTGCTGATCGTCGTCGGGCTCACCTATTTCCCGGCGCTCTGTCTGGGCCCGATCGCGGAGGGGCTGACGTGATGGCCTCCACCGCCCCCCATGCGACGCACCGGGCCCGGGCCGGGCTGCTCGACCCCGCGTTGCTGTGGCGGTCGCTGCCCGTGGCCTGCCGCAAGCTCGATCCGCGGACGCTGTACCGGAACCCGGTCATGTTCGTGGTGGAGACCGGAGCGGTCCTCACCACCGGCTTGGCGATCGCGGACCCGTCCGTCTTCTCCTGGCTGATCGCGGGCTGGCTGTGGCTGACGGTCGTCTTCGCCAATCTGGCGGAGGCGGTGGCCGAGGGGCGCGGCAAGGCTCAGGCGGAGACGCTGCGCAGGACCAGGACCGCCACCACCGCCCGCAAGCTCACCGACTGGCGGCCAGGGGGCCGGCAACCAGCGGAACAGCCCGTCCCCGCGGCCGAGCTGACGCTCGGTGACCATGTGGTCGTCGAGGCCGGTCAGATCATTCCCGGCGACGGCGACATCGTCGAGGGCATCGCGAGCGTCGACGAGTCCGCGATCACGGGGGAGTCGGCGCCCGTCATCCGCGAGTCCGGCGGCGACCGGTCCGCGGTCACCGGCGGCACCAAGGTGCTCTCCGACCGCATCGTCGTCCGCATCACCTCCAGGCCCGGGGAGACCTTCATCGACCGCATGATCGCCCTGGTGGAGGGGGCTGCCCGGCAAAAAACCCCCAACGAGATCGCGCTGAACATCCTCCTCGCCTCGCTGACGATCGTCTTCCTGCTGGCCGTCGCCACCCTCCAGCCACTGGCGATCTACGGACACGCCGAGCAGCCCGTCGTGGTGCTGACGGCTCTGGTGGTCGCGCTGATCCCGACCACCATCGGCGCACTGCTGTCGGCGATCGGCATCGCGGGTATGGACCGGCTCGTCCAGCGCAACGTCCTGGCCATGAGCGGCCGGGCCGTCGAGGCCGCGGGTGACGTGAACACCCTGCTGCTGGACAAGACCGGCACCATCACCCTCGGCAACCGGCAGGCCGCCGAGCTGATCCCGGTCGGTGGCACGGAGCCCGTCGCGCTCGCCGATGCCGCGCAGCTCTCCTCGCTGGCCGACGAGACACCGGAGGGTCGCTCCATCGTCGTCCTCACCAAGGAACGCCACCAGCTGCGCGCACGGGCCGAGGGGGAGCTGGCGCACGCCGCGTTCGTGCCGTTCACCGCCCAGACCCGGATGTCCGGCGTCGACCTGGCCGGCGACGGCGACGGCACCCGGCGACTGCGCAAGGGCGCCGCGACCGCCGTGATGAAGTGGGTACGGGACAACGGCGGCCACCCGACGGCCGAGGTCGGCCCGATCGTGGACGCGGTCGCCGCGAGCGGCGGCACCCCGCTGGTCGTCGGCGAGACCGTCACCGAGCGCGGGCGCATCACGGCCCGGGTCCTCGGGGTCATCCACCTCAAGGACGTGGTCAAGGAGGGCATGCGGGAGCGGTTCGAGGAGCTGCGCCGCATGGGCATCAAGACGGTCATGATCACCGGTGACAATCCGCAGACCGCGCAGGCCATCGCCCGGGAGGCCGGGGTGGACGACTTCCTCGCGGAGGCAACCCCCGAGGACAAGATGGCGCTGATCAAGCGGGAGCAGGCGGGCGGCAAGCTGGTCGCGATGACCGGTGACGGCACCAACGACGCCCCGGCCCTCGCCCAGGCGGACGTCGGCGTGGCGATGAACACCGGCACCTCGGCCGCCAAGGAGGCCGGGAACATGGTCGACCTCGACTCCAACCCCACCAAGCTGATCGAGATCGTCGAGATCGGCAAGCAACTGCTCATCACCCGCGGCGCACTCACCACCTTCTCCATCGCCAACGACGTCGCCAAGTACTTCGCGATCCTCCCGGCGATGTTCGCGGCGGAATTCGCGGGCCTGGGCAAGCTCAACGTCATGGGCCTGCACAGCCCGGAATCCGCCATCACCTCCGCCATCGTCTTCAACGCGCTGATCATCATCGCGCTGATCCCGCTCGCGCTGCGCGGCGTGCGCTACCGCCCCTCATCGGCGGCGGCGCTGCTCAGCCGCAACATCTCCCTGTACGGCTTCGGCGGTCTGGTCCTGCCCTTCATCGGGATCAAGCTGATCGACCTCGTCGTCCAGTTCATCCCCGGGCTGCACTGACCAGCGAGTGAAGGCGACCTCCCGATGACCGATTTCCTGCCGATCCGGGCCCGCGTCCTCCTCTCGGCGCTGCGCATGCTGCTGGTCTTCACCGCCATCACCGGGCTGATCTATCCCCTCGCCGTGACCGGAGTCGCCCAAGCGCTCTTCGGGGACCAGGCCGACGGCTCCCAGATCAAGCAGAACGGGAAGGCCGTCGGCTCCAGCCTCATCGGCCAGGAGTTCAACCTGCCGCAGCCGAACCCCGACGGCCCAAACGAACAGCCGCGCCCCGACCCTCGATGGTTCCAGCCGCGCCCCTCGTCAGGCGGCTACGACCCGCTGGCCTCCGGGGCGTCCAACCTCGGCCCCCGCGACAAGCAGCTCATCGACATGATCCACCAGCGCCGCAGGGACATCGCCCGTTTCAACCACGTGGACCCGGCATCGGTGCCACCCGATGCCGTGACCGCCAGCGGCTCAGGGCTGGACCCTCACATCTCGACGGCGTACGCGCGCCTCCAGACCGCCCGCGTGGCCAGGGCCCGCGGCATGGACCCGGCCGCCGTCCGCAGGCTGGTGGACGACCACGTCCAAGGCCGCATCCTGGGCTTCCTCGGCCAGGAACGCGTCAATGTCGTCGAGCTCAACCACGCACTCGCCACGCTGCCCCAAAGCGGCACTTCCTGACCGCGAAACGCCACCTGAGCAGCGCTGAGCATGCCGCGCCGCCGGGGGCGGACACTGGGGTCAGGGGCGGGCCCCACAGCGGCGGAGGGAGGACCGGCGATGGAGCGCGGGCAGCTGCGCGTCTACCTCGGCGCCGCCCCCGGTGTCGGCAAGACGTACGCCATGCTCGCCGAGGGACAGCGGCGGGCCGAGCGCGGCACCGACGTGGTCGTCGGCTACGTGGAGACCTACGGGCGCCCCAGGACCGAGGCGCTGCTCGAAGGACTGGAGATCGTCCCACGCAAGACGATGGACTACCGGGGCGCGACATTCACCGAGCTCGACGCCGACGCGGTGATCGCCCGCCACCCGCAGGTGGCACTGATCGACGAACTGGCCCACACCAACGTGCCCGGCTCGGCCGACGACAAGCGCTGGCAGGACGTGGAGCGGGTGCTGGAGGCAGGCATCACCGTGGTCTCCACGGTCAACGTCCAGCACCTGGAGTCCGTCAACGACGTGGTCCGGCAGATCACCGGTGTCCCCCAGCGCGAGACCATTCCCGACGAGGTCGTGCGCCAGGCCGAACAGGTGGAACTGGTCGACATCACCCCCGAAGCCCTGCGCCGCCGCATGGCCCACGGCAACATCTACCCGCCGGAGAAGGTCGACGCCGCGCTCACCCACTACTTCCGAGCCGGCAACCTGACCGCGCTGCGTGAACTCGCGCTGCTGTGGCTGGCCGACAAGGTCGACGACCAACTGGAGCGCTACCGCGCCGACCACGGCATCGCCGGAACCTGGGAGGCGCGCGAACGCGTCGTCGTCGCCCTCACCGGCGGCCCCGAGGGCGACACCCTCGTCCGCCGGGCCTCCCGGATCTCCGAACGCACACGCGGCGCCAACCTGCTCGCCGTCCACGTGACCAGCAGCGACGGGCTGGCCAGCGCCGCCACACCGGCGAACCTGGCCCGCCAGCGGACTCTCGTGGAGAGCCTCGGCGGTACCTACCACCAGGTGATGGGCGACGACATCCCCACGGCGCTGCTGGACTTCGCCCGAGGTGTCAACGCCACCCAGCTGGTCCTCGGCGCCTCGCGTCGCGGGCTTGTCGGACAACTGTTCTCGCGCGGCGTCGGAGTGACCACGGTCGCGCGATCCGGACCGATCGACGTCCACCTGGTCACCCACGAGGAGATCGGACGGGGACGGCGCGCCGCGACCCGCGAAGGGCTGACGCGCCGCCGCCGCCTGGCCGGCTTCCTCCTCGCCGCCACGATCCTGCCCCTGCTCACGCCGGCTCTCGCCGCCCTGCGCGGTCATCTGTCGATGCCCAGCGACATCCTCGCCTTCCTCATCGCTGTCATCGGCGTGGCGCTGGTGGGCGGCCTGTATCCGGCGCTCGCCGCGGCCATGGCGGGCTTCCTGTTGCTCAACTACTACTTCGCACCGCCCGTCCACACCTTCGCCGTGGCCGACGCCGACCACCTCAGCGCCCTGGTGGCGTTCATCCTGGCGGCCGTGGCGGTCAGCACGGTGGTCGATATCGCCGCCCGCCGCACCCACGACGCCGCCCGCGCCACGGCCGACGCCGAGGCCCTGTCCACGCTGGCCGGCAGCGTGCTGCGCGGCGAGCGCGCCCTCGACACACTGTTGGAACGGCTCCGCCAGACCTACGGCCTGACATCGGTCACCTTGCTCGAACACAGACCCGGCACCTCCCTGACCCTCGACCGCCAACGCGACCCCGGCAGATGGCAGATCGCCGCCGGCGTGGGCGACGAGCCGTGTGCCACCCCCGACGAAGGCGACGCCGACATCCCGGTCGGCGACGGACTGTCGCTGGTCCTGCGCGGCCATCAACTCCCCGCGGCGGCCCGGCGGGTACTGGAGGCGTACGCGGCCCAGGCCGCCGTCGCCCTGCGCCAGCAGCGTCTGGAGGAACAAGCCGAAAAGGCGCGCCCGATCGCCGAGGCCGACCGCGCCCGTACCGCCATGCTGCACGCCATCAGCCACGACCTGCGCACACCGCTGGCCGCCGCCAAGGACGCCGTCAACCGCCTGGCCGAGCCCGACGGTGCACGGACCGAGGCCGATCGCGCGCGGCTCACCGCCACCGCCACCGGCTCCCTGGCCCGTCTCGACCACCTGCTCGGCAACCTCCTCGACGTGAGCCGGCTCCAGGCGGGCACGCTCGGCACCGCCCCCCAGCCGCTGGCCGTCGAGGACATCGTGCCGCGGGCGCTGGAGAACCTCGGCCCCTCGGACCACCATGTCGACATCCGGATCCCCGACGGCATCCCCGAACTCCTCGCCGATCCCGCGCTCGTGGAACGCATCCTGGTCAACCTGGTCACCAATGCCCGCCACCACAGCCCGACCGGGGAGCGGGTGCTGCTGACCGCCGGCTCGCACGCCGACCGCGTCGAGATCCGGGTGATCGACCGTGGCTTGGGAGCCCACCCGCCCCACCACGAACGGACCCTGCGCCCCTTCCAGCGCCTGGGCACCGAGGAGAGCCACGCGGGAGCCGAGCTCGGCCTCACCCTCGCCCGCGGACTGGCCGAGGAGATGGGCGGGACCCTCGCCCCCGAGGAGACGCCCGGCGACGGCGTCACCATGGTCCTCAGCCTGCCGACGGCCGCTCCGTCCGCCTCTCATGAACGAGAATCCCCCGCATGAAACGCCCGAAGGAAAAGAATCCCGGCCCGCCGACCTGATGGTCCTCGGCGGCCGCCACCGGCCGGCGGGCCGGAAGGTGTCGACCGACGACGAGTCGTTCACCATCCGCTACACCGTGAGCCCACCCCTGCCGGACGCGGATGACGCGCCTCCTGTGCTGTTGGGGCCGGAAGCCGAGGACGACCTCGGCAATGCGGACCTCGGCTGGAGCCGCCCTTCGGCCCCACCGGCCACCTCCAACAGGTCCTCACCATCCGTACATGGGGCCCGCAGCACGTCGTCCAGCCGCCCTCCTGCACGCGATGAAGGGACGGAAGGCGACACACGACGGCGAGTCCCCCACCCGTCACCAACCAATCAGCTGTTTCCGCAGTTCAGCGAACCCTTCCCCGCGGCTTCAGCGGAACCGGCGGCAGCTCGGGCGCCGGCAGCGGAGCGCCGTCGTAGCCCTTCACCTCACCGAACCGTGTGCCCTCCATCCAGTCCCGGCGGGCCTGTTCGATCTCCTCCTGGGTGCGGCCGATCCAGTTCCAGAACATAGCGAACCATGCGCGCAAAAAAGCAGATCAGCCGCGTTCCGGACCGCCGACGGTTAGCAAACCGTCAGCATCGGTCCCGGAGGAGTCAACAACCGTGAGCTCCGCTGCCCTGGTTCGTGGGATGGGGCCGTTCTTCAAGCAGTGTGAGCATCCGCGGTCGCAGTAGTCGAGGTGTCCGCACCTGTACAAGGTCCGTTACCGGTCTGCGGTGGGGAGGCAGGTGGAGGAGGTCCGGGTTCGCAAACCAGGAGCGGGCGTTGCGCTTTTGACGGAGGTCTACAACGCGAGGAAAGCCGCGCCGTGCGGTCAGGCCGGGGTGGAACGGATCGCCAGGTACGGGGCGATGCGGTTCGAGGAGTACGCCCGTGAGTGGAAGGCCGGGCAGCGGGGCCGGGCCGGCGTCGGTGGCGCTTCTGGTCTCCCTGATGCCAATCCATCTGCTGCCGCTGCTGGGCAGCCAGCGGATGAACACCTTCGAAACCAGACGTCGGGACGGACCCCTGTGGGACTCGTAAAGTCATCGCTGCAGGGGGAGCCCGCGTGCACGACCCCTCGGCGGTGGCGATGAACGCCCATGCCGAGAGGTTCATCCGCAGCGTGCGGGCCGAGTGCACCGACCAGATGCTGCCCTACAACGAGCAACACGCACGGCATGTCCTCGCCGAGTACGCCGAGCATGACAACTCCGGAAGGCCGCACCGGGCCCTGCAGCTTCGCGCACCAGCCGACGACCCGGACGTCATCCCACTCCCAGCCCAGCGGATCCAGCGCCACGACGTCCTCAGCGGACTCGTCCATGAGTACCGCGACACACCCTGACGAAGATCATGACGCTCTGGCAAGCGCCCAGCTCAACGCATGTACGGACTTTTGGCATCCAACAGGCCGCCCCGCAGCCGACTCATTGGCTTGCGGCGCTCTTCACGTACGCCTCGTACCCCTCCTCCTCCAGCCGCTCAGCCAGTTCCGGGCCGCCGGAGTCGACGATCCGGCCGTCCGCGAAGACGTGTACGTGATCGGGGTGAACGTAGCGCAGAATGCGCGTGTAGTGGGTGATCAGCAGGGTGGCGACCGCGCCGGTGGCGCGGACGCGGTTGACGCCCTCGGAGACGACGCGTAGCGCGTCGATGTCCAGACCGGAATCGGTCTCGTCCAGAATGGCGATCTTCGGCTTCAGGAGTTCCAGCTGAAGGATCTCGTGGCGCTTCTTCTCGCCCCCAGAGAAGCCCTCGTTCACGTTCCGCTCGGCGAAGGACGGGTCGATCTGCAGCCGCTCCATCGCCGCCTGGGCCTCCTTCAGCCAGGTGCGCAGTCGCGGGGCCTCACCGCGCACGGCGGTGGCGGCCGACCGCAGGAAGTTGGACATGGAGACGCCGGGGACCTCGACCGGGTACTGCATGGCAAGGAACAGGCCGGCCCGCGCCCGCTCGTCGACCTTCATGGCGAGCAGGTCCTCTCCGTCCAGGAAAGCTGTGCCAGAGGTGACCTGGTATTTGGGATGCCCGGCGAGAGCGTAGGCGAGGGTGGTCTTGCCGGAGCCGTTGGGCCCCATGAGGGCGTGCGTCTCGCCCTGCCGCACGGTCAGGTCGACACCGCGGAGGATCTCCCTCGGACCGTGATCGGTCAGGACCTGGCAGTGCAGGTGGTCGATGACCAGCGTTGCCATGCCTTCTCACCCCTCTTCTTCCTTGTGGAAGCGGGACACGGCCGATCAGCAGGGCACTATGGACATGCACACCCAGCGTGCCGGTGATGGGGCTCACCGCAAACCGCGGCAGTATGCCGCTGACGGCCCCGGTCCCATGGCGTGACCAGGAGGAGGCAGTGGAACTCGACGTGATCGTGGAGATCCACGAGGGATCCCGCAACGAATGCGAGAGGGACCACGAACTGCACCGCATCCGGCTGGACCGCATGCTGTTCACCTCGACCGAGTACCCGGCCGACCACGGCTTCATCGAGGGAACACTCAAGCGCGACGGGACCCGCTCGACGCACTTGTCATGGTCGGCGAGCCGACGTTTCCCGGATGCCTGATCGAATGCCGGGCTGTCGGCATGTTCTGTATGAAGGACGAGCGCGGCCCGGACGAGAAGCTCCTCTGCATGCCCGCCCACGACCCACGCTACTCCCACGTCCAGGACACAAGGGACGTCCCCGCCTTCGACGAGTTGGAGATCACCTACTTCTTCGAGACCCATAGGACCTCGCGCCCGGCAAGAGCGCCAAGGATCGCACTGGGCGGGCTAGCGGCCCAGTAGCGGCTTCCCGGGGCTTGCGGAGGTGCTCGCCCCAGGCAGCTGCCCCCTGGAAGAGGAGGTTCAGTCCTGTGCCCGCGCCTCGGCTCTCGGTGCTGCCTTCCAGCCCGGCAGCAGGAGAGTCGCACCCTCCCTCGCGTGGCGCCCGCTCAGGCGCGACGGTGCCCTCCCCCGAGGGGTGAGGACCGGGGGAGGACGCCGCGGGGTGGGCCGGTGGAACGTCAGGCGGCGACCGGGGTCCGTTCGGCCGTGCGCTGTTCCGCGGGCCGCGTGCCGTTGCGGCGGGTGAACAGCCGGTCCAGGCCGAAGGCGCCGGAGCCGGTGAACACCAGCAGGAACATGGCCCAGCAGTACATGGCCGCGCCCTCGCCGCTGTTCTGGAGCGGCCACAGGGCCTCCGGCTGGTGCACGCTGAAGTAGGCGTAGGCCATGGCGCCCGACGATATGAACGCGGCGGCCCGGGTGCCCAGTCCGAGCAGGACCAGGCCGCCGCCGACGAGCTCGATCACGGCCGCGTACCAGTGGGGCCAGGCCCCGGGCTCGGCGGTGCCGCCGCTGCCGCCCGCGCCACCGAGCACACCGAACAGTGCGGCGGCGCCGTGGCAGGCGAAGAGCAGGCCGACGACGGTGCGGAAGAGGCCGAGGGCGTACGGCTGGGCGCTGTTGAGGCGTCCGGACATGTGGGGGGTCTCCTTCGGTAGACCGGTCCGGAAGGGACCGGGCCGGGGGCGGCAACCGAGTCGAAACCCCGCACTGATGCACCCAGTTCATGCATGGCAAATACACCATTTGGTTTGGGGGCGACGCGGAGATGAAGGGTCAACCGCTTGCCGTCGCGGGTGGATACGGCTCGACATCCGCCCTCGCACTCAAGGGTGTAGCCAAATGCACACCCAGAGTCACAGTTTGCGGCCGGGTGTGACCTCGCGCGAGCCGAGTCGCCAAGCTGTCCGCGTCACCCGCTCGGTTCGGTCTCCGCCGCCGTCCTCGGCCGGACCCCCTGCCCCGTATCCGGCCGCCCCGCGGCCGTCCCCGATGCCGGACGCTCCGCCACGCGCGCGTGCTCCAGTCAGCGGGTGCGGCAACGCCACCAGGAACGCCCGATCGCTCGCATCGAACCATGGCCCGCTCCGGCCCGGCCGCCGCTCGAGCACCGTGATCTGATGACGCAGCGCCAGAATCTCCACGTCCTTGTCCCGGTCGCTCATCGGTAGCAGGCGCAGCATGGCGAACGCGTTGGTCACTCTCGGGTAAACCAGTCACAACAGCACGATCGATCATGTTGCCGCGACCATCGACGGCCGCGGCAGAGCGCCGATTCGAGCGACGGCCCTCAGGATCCGGTACTCCCCCACACACCGGCTCCCAGCAGGACGGATGAGGATTTCGGCGCGGGCAGTGTCGGCGTGCGGTGCAGTCCCACGTGACAGCGACGAACCTGCGGTGCCGGGCGAGCAGGGTGGAGGGGGGTGACCGGGAAGACCTCGCGCCGGTGTCACCGGGGTATCAGCACGGACAGGGCGGCGCACCGGAACCGATCGCCGGCTCGGAGCGGACCGGACCGGCGACCTGACGGCGCAGGACCGCGTTCTCGTGTTGCGGCACGAGCAGCTCAGCGTCCTTGGTGGTGTCGCGGCGTGGCAGCACCGACGGGACGGACAGCAGCCCTCCGGGCCACCTTGTACAGCAGGGATACAGTCACGCGGACATGCTCCCGGGGCCGAACCGCACCACTCCCACCTGCGCCGATGGCTTTTCGAGCGGGACAAGGGGCAGCTTCGTCGCCGATCCCGGTACTGCCGTGTCCGGCGGCGACTACGTCGACGTGCGCTGACCAGTGCCCGTGTCGGCGGCCCCGTCCGGGCCGCCGACACGGGCACTGGTCAGCGGAGGGCCTGGGGGCCAGCACAGCCAACTCTCCTCCCGGCCGTGTTCAGTCGTGCCCACGGACATCCGTCCACCACTATGGAGGGAAAGATCTGATTTACCTGGAGGCCTTGCATGCACCGTGATGGTTTTCCTGCCCCGGATTCCGGGCTCCTCCTCACTCACTTTCTGACGGTGGCCGACGTAGCCCGATCTCGCGCCTTCTACACCGACGTTCTCGGCGGTGAGGTGGTGCTCGAGGAGAACCCTTGCACCATCAAGCTCGGCAACGGATGGATCATCATGAACCCGGGCGGCGGCCCCACCCCGGACAAGCCAGACGTCACCCTGCGCCCGCCCACCGACCCGAGCACGGTCAGCAGCTTCCTCAACCTCCGCGTCGCCGACATCGAGACATGCCACCGAGAGTGGAGTGCGAAGGGCGCCGAATTCCTCACGCCACCCATCGATCGCACGGCCGAGCTGCGGTGCTACTTGCGCGACCCGGACGGCTATCTCATCGAAGTCGGGCAGGCCACCGGCATGCTGCACGGCGTCTACGCCGACCCGCCCGCCGGTACCAGCTAGTGCCGCATCAGACACGTTCACCCCGTTGACGACCTTGCGTAACGGGTGTCGGCACCGTGGCGATTCCGCACCGTCGGGACCGCATCCTCGCTGCGCGGTTCAGGATGCAGCCGCCCTTGTGGACTGTCAGCCGGGGTTGCCCGGCGGTTCCGCGGTACCGACGATGAAACTGCCGCCCACGGTCCGGACATCGGCTGACCACTCCAGCGCGGCGAGCTTTTCCGTGAGCTCTCCGGCGTCGTGGAAGACCTTCACGACGCGATACGGGCTGTCGTCGTCGAGTCGGCGCTGCACCGCAGGGATGGGCTGTCTGGACGAGAACTTCCTCGCGGGCGGCCTCTGCGGGGCCATCGGCGACGAAGATCGCTTTGCCGTGCGGTGCCAGCGCGGCGGCGATGGTGTTCCAGAAGTCCGGTAAGCGGGACGGCGGAATGTGGGAGAGCCAGAAGGCGAAGAACACGGTGTCGTAGCGGCGCGGCGGCCGCCAGGTGAACAGATCGGCCTGAATGAACTGGACGTTGGGGAAGCGATCCGCGCACGCGCGATACCCAGTGTCTCGTCCGACACGTCGACGGCGGTCACAGAGCGCGCCCGAGCGGCGAGCGCCCCGGTCCACTGGCCCGTTCCGCAGGCCAACTCCAGCACGTCCCCGGCGATCGGGAGGTCGTCCGCCGCAGCCAGCAACTCCCGCAGTTCCTCGCGCTCGGCATAGGGCCGGTCGTATCCGCCCGCGTGGGCCCGGTAGTAGGCGATCTGCTCCGTTAAAAGGGCATCCTCATCGCTGTCCATGGCCGCGGCCCTACCGATCGTGTCACCCTCCCGTCCCGCCCAGTGCGGCACCGGCGACAACCCGCAGGGCACGCTCCCGCGGCGTGGACCTCCCCTCGCCGCACCCTGCCTCCTGCGGCGGACAAGGCGCGGCCGCCCGGTGCCCCGGGGGGCGGACTGCCCCGGCCCGGCCGGACGCGCCCCGCGAGCCCGCGCGTGTTCCTCGAGCGCCCGGCCCGGGGCTGCGGCAGATACGCGCCGGGCGGTCAGCGGCTCTGGCCCGGGCCCCGGCGGCGGGTGCGCTGCGGGGCGCGGCGGCCTCGCCGTGCGGGCGCGGTCCGGCTCTCGACCTCGGCGGGGCCGGTGGCAGGTGCGGAGAAGTCGCCCGGAATGCCGGGCCGGGCAGCCGGTATCTGCACCGGGGCCTGGGCGGCAGTGGGCTGGGCGGCTCGGCGCCGGGGCTGAGCGGCGCGGGCGAGGACAGTGGCGTTCGCAAGCAGCGGGGCGCAGGCCTCGCACACCTCTTCGACGCTCCAGACGCGGCCGACGGTGGGATCGTGGCGCAAGATAAGCAGCACGGCGCCCGCGCAGTGCGTTGTGGCATCCGGGTGGGCGGCGCAGCGCTGGGAGCCGCAGTGACACCAGGCGCGGGGGCGGACGGTGGCGACCCTGGCGTGGGCAGCGGCGTGCCGGGCGACGAACGCGCGCAGCGCCGCGAGGCCCTTGGAGCGGGGCGGCATCCGGCAGGCGGAGGTGCTGCAGGAGACGGTGGCGGAGCGGTCGCTGTGTCCGGTGATCCGGACGGTTCAGGCCCGCCCGGGGACGCGCTCGGTGGAGGTTTCGCTGTAGGCGGTCGTCACGGCCCTCCGTTCTGGCTGCTCGAGGGGTGTCGGTCCACTATGGGCTACCCGCCCGCCGCTCGTGCAGCGGTTTTCCTGCCAGGGGCGGCGCGTGTTCCAGGCAGTGGGCCCGCGAAAGGGGTCGGTGTCCCCTCCGGATGACCGGCTCCGGACAGCAGGGGCAGGCGGTCAGCAGGTGCTGCTCACTGGCGCCGGTCTCCTGCGCGTCGAACAGGCGGGCCGCGTACTGCGGGGGCAGGGCGAGGGTGAGGTGGCGGATGCGGGCGTCGTCGGTGGTGCCGGGCGCGGCGGTGAAGCCGAACCGGGCCCGGGTGTCGACGACCAGGCCGGTGGCAGCCTGGCGCCGGGCGCGCTCGCGGACGCGGGGCTGCCAGCGGGCGCGGACCGCGTCCTGAAGACGTTGGGCGAGGTCGGCGCGGGGCCGGCGGATCTGTCCTTCACATACCGCTCCACGGTGCACTGCGAGACGCTAGCGCGTCGGCCACGGCGCGGGTGCCCTTGAGCTGCTTGACCAGATAACACATCTGCGCGCCGGCTGACGTGGGGATGGGCCGGGTGAACGCCTGCTGTGCGGCGTTCATCCGGCCGGGCCGGGGAAGTTGTCCGGCGCCGGGCGGAACGGGCCGCACAGCGGCGCCCAGGACGGTCAGGGGGCGGGTGTAGGGTCTCGCCGCTCGTGACATATCGATCTTGCGTGACCTGGGCGTTCTTGGCTGCCTCACGGCCTTGTCACCCATGATCAGTCTCAAATCCGTGGCATTTCCTCGCGAGGGCGAGGTCGAGATCAGGCGGCTTGCCCGAGTCGGCCGAGTACACCACGCTGAGCCCCGAGCACGAGGACTACCAGCGAGCCCAGATCGCGCACCGATGAGTTTCCCGCGCCGCGCCGGTCTATACGCCGGACACCCACGGACGGAAGGCTGGGCCATGCGGAAACTGATCTACGGCATGAACCTGACCCTGGACGGCTACATCGCCGCGGCCGGCGACGACATCGGCTGGAGCGGACCGCCGAGCCACGAGCTGTTCCAGTGGTGGCTCGACCACGAGCAGGCGAGTGGCCTGTCGCTGTACGGGCGCAAGCTATGGGAGACGATGAGCTCCTACTGGCCGACCGGCGACCAGCAGCCCAACGCCACCCCGGCGGAGATCGAGTTCGCGCGGAACTGGCGGGACACGCCGAAGGTGGTGTTCTCCTCGACGATCGACAAGGTCGACTGGAACACCCGCCTGGTCACCGGCGACGCGATCGCCGAGATCACCCGGCTCAAGGCCGAGGACGGCGGCCCAATGAACATCGGCGGCGCAACGCTCGCCGGGGCGGCCATGCGTGCCGGGCTGATCGACGAGTACGTGATCGCCGCCCATCCGGCCCTGGTGGGCGGCGGCACGCCGTTCTTCACCGCGCTGGACAGCTGGGTGAACCTGAACCTGGTGGAGACGCGAACGTTTCCCGGCGGCGTGGTCCTGACCAGGTACGAGAGGAGGCGCTGAGCAGCTTCCCGCTGTCTCACGGCTTGGATGGGTGTTTCCTCTCACCGTCGTGGCATTTCCTCAGCCGGGATCGTCTGGGCGGCTTGACCTGCCAGTCTCAGATTCGTGTCAGATATGTCATCGCTTGGCCATCGCTCGTGAGATTTGGCCACGAAATCTGAAACCCTACAGCGGGTTCTTCGGCGGCGGACATGTCGCGCAGGCGGCTGTAGTGGAACTGGTGGGCCACCGTGACCGTGGCGGTGGGCCCGTTGCGGTGCTTGGCCACGATCAGGTCGGTCCCCCCGGCCCGCCCGGACTCGGGCTCGTAGTAGTCCTCGCGGTGCAGCAGGAGGATCGCATCCGCGTCCTGCTCCAGCGCGCCGGAATCCCACCCATCAGCCGCAGCACACAGCGGGCCCGCCCGGAAGGGCGGGCCCGCTGTGCCAGAACAGCTGACGATCAGGGCTTGCCCACCGGGTTCAGCACGATCTCCCCGGAGTCGTTCGCCGGGTTGCCCTCGTTCGGCATCGTGTACACGAAGAACGCCCGGCCGGTGGCGTTCTTGATCACCTCGTCGACGCGGAGGTCGAAGGTGAAGGTGCGGGAGGCGTCTTCCAGGATCGGCGTGTCGAGGAAGCAGAGGTAGTCGCCCTCGGTGCCCTCCCAGCCCGGGCGGCAGTCCTCAGGGACCGCGGTGACCGTGGTGCCCGGGGGGAGGTCGACCCAGAAGGGGATCGGTTCGCCGCCGGAGCGGAGCACGGCCAGCCAGGCGGGTCCGTGGTTGGCGAAGCCGATGTCCACCGACACCGTGCTGCCCTTGCGGGCCCGCAGCCGCTCACCGGTCAGATCGAGGTCGAAGGTGTTCGCGGTCGGGAAGTCCATCTCCGCGTAGCGGGTGTAATCGGCCGGGTCCGCGTCCGGCACACGGGCCAGCTCCAGCGCCGGCCCGTCACCCGCCTGGTAGTCGCCTTCGGTCAGCAGCTCCCGCGCCTGCTCGGCGGGCACCGCGCTGAAGCTGTAGGACATCGTGTCGTAGAGCGCGAAACCGGCCGTCTCGATCGGGAAGGGCGCGCTCAGCCCGTATGACGCCTCACCGGTGAACTCACTGTCGAAGATGCAGAGCGCCGTGGAGCGTCCGAGCACATCGTCGGGGTCACGCGGCTCGTACCAGCAGTTGCTGAAGGTGCTGGGGAAGGACAGGCCCCGGCTGCCGGAGATCCGCAGCACGATGCCATCGCCGCCCAGCCCGCCGACGTTGCGGAAGCCCAGCGGCGCCTGGAAGGTGTCACCGGCCTGGAAGCCCTCGGGCTCGGTCAGCTGCTTCATCAGCAGCTCCGGGCCGCCCACCAGCACGTCCACTGTGTGCCCGGTGAAGGCCAGGTCCTCGCCCGCGGCCGTGATCCGGATGGCGCCGAAGTCGCCTGCGGCGCTCTCGTCGGTTACATCGAGACGGATGCCGCCGAGGTCGTTGTAGTCCTGACCCGCGTAGATCTCGTAGTCGCTGCAGGTGGCGACGAGCCCGTCGACGGAGCACCCCTGCCACCCGCCGAGCTGGGAGAAGTCCACCGCAGCAACGCCGGCCAGGGAGCTCGCGTCCACGGTGACCGTGTACTCGCCGGTGTGGATCGGCCAGATGACGCCGTCCTCGTCCGGTACCGGCTCGCCGGGCGCCCGGAGCCCCAGCTCGATCTGCGGCTCACCCGGCCCACCGGCCTCCGGGTGCAGCGAGAGGTTCACGCTGTCGGGGCCAGTGATCGAGACCGGCAGCGGTTCCTCCTGGGCATGGGCAGGACCGGCCAGCGCCGTGCCGACCAGTGCGGCCAGCACAAACGCGGAGATGGTACGCCGCACGACGGCGAGAGAAGTCATGGGACCTTCCGTAATTCGGACATCATGCGCACCGGATCGGTGACGCATACACATGACTCGCGAACTTCCCGGAAGGTTGCTCTGAAACGCGATGGTGCCACCCCGGCAAGGGGTGGCCCCGCCCATCACAATCGACGGCGTTGTCACGTGGTTGAGGGTGTGGGCGCCTGACGGTGGGTCGGGTGTGGTGGGGCCGGATTCCGGCCCCGTGCTCAGGCCGCGGCAGGCAGACCGGCGACGCCGTAGCCTGAGCCGTTGTCACCGCCGAAGCCGAAACGCGCCGAACCGGCTCACACCCTCGAGCACTCACTCAACCTGACAACGCCAGACCGAACGCTCCGAAGGTGGCCCGCCCTCCACCGCCATGCAGCAACTGGGCATAACGCTGCCCCTGTGAGAGCAAGCCGCTGGACGCGCCACAGGCCGGAAGCGAGGTGCGTGGCGAGGTGGTGGTGATCGGTCGTGCCGGGCACCTGCGCAGCGGTGGCGGGGTGCGGATCGGCGCGGGGGTCTGTTGCCATCGGCCGGGATCCGGGATGCTCCTGCGGCATGAGTAGACCCGTGAGACGCACCACCCGTATGCGCCACTGGATCTGGCCCGTCGTCGCCGCCGTGGTCGCGGCGACGTTCAGCTGGAGCTCGCCCGCGGGGGCGGACGGTGACCGGACCGGGCTGCCGGAGGCCATCGACACGATCCTCGGCGACGCCCGCATGGACGGCGGTGCCGCGAGCGTCGTCGTCGCCGACGCGAAGACCGGCGCGGTCCTTTATCAGCATCTGCCGAGCGGGCGGCTCATGCCCGCCTCCAACACCAAGTTACTCACCTCGGCCGCGGCCATGGCGCTGCTCGGCCCCGACCACCGCTTCACCACCGACGTCCTGTCGACCGGTGCCCGGCACGGCTCCGTACTCGACGGCGACCTGTATCTGCGCGGCACCGGCGATCCGACCCTGCTCGCCGAGGACTACGACCGGCTCGCCGCCGCGCTCGCCGACTCGGGGGTGCGGCGCGTCACCGGGCGCCTGGTCGCCGACGACACCCGCTTCGACGACCAACGGCTCGGCCGCTCCTGGGCCTCCGACGACGAATCCTCGTACTACTCGGCGCAGACCTCCGCGCTGAGCGTCGCCCCCGACACCGACTACGACACCGGCACGGTCATCGTGCATGCGGCGCCGGGGGCCAAGCCCGGCGACCGGCCGCGCACCACCGTCACCCCGGCCAATCACTACGTCCACCTCGACGTGCGCGCGACCACCGTCGACCGGGGCGGCCCGAGCGACCTCACCGTCGAGCGGCAGCACGGCGCCAACACCGTCACCGTCAGCGGCACCCTGCCTGTTGGCGGCGCCACCGCCAAGGAGTGGGTCAGCGTCTGGGAGCCCACCGGCTACGCCGCGGACGTCTTCCGCGACGCGCTGGCCGCGCACGGCGTGCGCGTCACCGGGGCGACCCGGCTCGGCGAGGCGACTCCGAAGGGCGCGCACAGGCTCGCCACGCACGAGTCCATGCCCCTCAAGGAGCTGCTGATCCCGTTCCTGAAGCTGTCCAACAACATGCACGCCGAGGCGCTGACCAAGGCGATCGGATACGAGACCTCCGGGCGCGGCACCTGGGATGCCGGCCTCGCCGGCATCAGCGGCTACCTGAAGCGCGTCGGCGTCGACCCGGGCAAGCTGCGCCAGGTCGACGGTTCCGGGCTGTCCCGGATGGACAGCGTCCCCGCGGACCAGCTCGCCAAGCTGCTCCTGTCGGTGCGCACCGAGCCCTGGTACGCCGACTGGTACCGGGCCCTCCCGGTGGCCTGTGACCCGAACCGCTTCGTCGGCGGTACGTTGCGCTCGCGTCTGTGCGGCACGCCGGCCACGCTCAACGCGCGTGGCAAGACGGGGTCGTTGACGGGCGCGTCGGCCCTGTCGGGATACGTCACCGACGCGGGCGGACGCGAACTCGTCTACAGCGTCGTCCTCAACAACTATCTCGCCGGCTCGGTCAAGAGCATCGAGGACGCCATCGTGGTCACCCTCGCCTCGTCCGACGAGAACCGGGCGATGACGGTGCGGCCGAAGGCCCTCCGGAGCACGGAGAGCAACGGGGACCTGGAGTGCTCGTGGCGCAAGCCGGCGCAGTGCTGAGGCACCCCTGGGCGCTCACGCGGGCCGCCGGGCAGTCCGCGCCGAACAGGGCCAGGGCTCAGCGCGCGCCGCGCCGGATCGCGTAGAGCGGCAGTGCGCAAGCGGCAGCGGTGACCGGGGCGAGGCACCCGGCAGCAGGGCCCGCGTGCTCCACCAGCCGACCGCCGCCCGCCACGCCGCAGGCGATGCCCCCGAGGAGGCCGGTCACGGCGAGGGTCATGTCCCGGTTCAATGGAGGAGGACGACCAGGAGCACGTGCTCACCGTCTGGGAATAGGGACGGGGGCGTAGGGGCGGAGCCGAACGGCGGCGAGCCCACAGGACCAACATCACGCTGAGCTACATGTCACTTGGTTCCCTGTACGTTAACGGCACCCTTGTTCGACGCGCGCCCGGGAGGCGCACATGGGGAGAATGAAGCAAGGGCCCGTGGCGGGGCACTCCCTGAGCTGGGGAGCGGTGGTGGCCCCCTCTCGAAGGTGATGACGATGCCGGTGTGGCGATTTCGGGACTTCCACGACGATGATCTGGACCGCGCCATCCAGGTCTGGGACCAGAATCAGCAGGTGGACGAGGCTCCCGCCGTTTTCCCGGTATCGGAGGTCGTGGCCGCAGCCAGGGCCGCAGGACCGGCCGTGGTGGCGGTGGTCGGCGACGAGCTGGTGGGCGTCGGCGTGGCGCAGGTCTCCGGCGAGAGGGGCTGGATCATCCTGGTGGCCCTGGCCGGGACGTGGCGCAGCCGCGGCATCGGGAGCTTCTTGATCGCCGAGCTTGAGCGGCGCTTGCGGTCCCAGGGAGTCCGCCGGATCGGCGCGCTCCTGGCCCCAGGGGCGACGGGAGCCGTTGCCTTGGAAAGTTCAGGCTACCGGTCCCGGAGCGGGCTCGTCTTCTACGAGAAGGTCGAGCAGCTCGGCGCGAGCGATGCCGGCCTCCTGGCGGAACTGGGGGGAAGGATGCTTCCCGGGGATCTGTGGGACAGCCTTGCGGGAATGGAAGAGGTGAAGGAAGCCATCGAGCGGCGGATCGTGCTGCCGCTGGCCCGGCCCGCGCTGGCCGAGCGGTATGGAGTGAGGCCGCCGAAGGCGGTCATCCTCTTCGGGCCGCCGGGCACCGGAAAGACCAGCTTCGCCCGAGCGGTTGCCTCGCGGTTGGGGTGGCCCTTCGTGGAACTCTTCCCGTCCCGGCTTGCGTCGTTCCGGGAGGGAGGACTGGCGGCCTCGCTGCGGGAGGCGTTCACCGAGCTGGCCGAGCTGGAGACGGTGGTTCTCTTCATCGACGAGGTCGAGGAGATCGCTTCTGCCCGGTCCGGTACGGCTGTCGACCCCAGTCATGGAGTCACCAACGAACTGCTCAAGCTGATCCCCGGCTTCCGCGACCACGACGACCGCCTCTTGATCTGCGCCACGAACTCCGTCCGCTTCCTCGACCCTGCGTTCCTTCGGCCCGGCCGCTTCGACTACGTCATCCCGGTCGGCCCGCCCGATCCGCAGGCCCGTTCGGCGGTCTGGCGGCGCTACCTCGGGACCGCCGCCGCCCATGTCGATCTCCGCCGTCTGGTGGAGGCAAGCGCAATGTTCACGCCGGCCGATATCGAGTTCGCTGCTCGCAAGGGCGCCCAGACCGCCTTCGAACGCGAAGTCGCCCAGGGGAAAGGCGCACCGGCCGGCACGGAGGACTACCTGCAGGCCATCGCACAGACCCGTCCCACACTCACCGACCAGGCACTGACGGACTTCGCCGAGGACACCGAGGAGTACGTACGCATGTGACTCTGCTCGTTATCCCGCGAGTTCGCCGTGGTCCTTGGTTCTTCGGCATGGGGCCTGACCAAGCACCTCGTCGCCTTCGGCCTGTGCGTCTGCGCAGGGCTCATGACGGTTCTTCAGAAATCCCGAGGGTCCGTCATGATCTATACGGATCCCTCGCTTCCGTCTGCCGGGCTGACCTGCAGCAACGAGAGATGAAAGCCAGGAGGAACCCGCAGGATGTCGCATAACACACACCGCTCGCGGCGGAACTTCTTCAACCACTCCGTCACCCGCTACCGCGACCTCTCGGGGCACGTCCAAGGAGTGCGTCGCGGCGGGTCATCCGGGCACGAGCACGGCGGCGCCGCTGACCCGGTCGGCGGCCAGGTCCCTCAGAGCCTGGTCGGCACGGCTCAACGGATACGGGCTGACGGTGACCCGCATACCGATCCGCGCGGCCGTGTCCAGGAAGTCGCGGCCGTCCTGCCGGGTGTTGGAGGTGACGCTGCGCAGATTCCGCTCTTCGAAGAGGTGACGGCGGTAATTGAGCACGGGGATGTCGGTGAGATGGATGCCCGCCACGGCGAGCGTTCCCGAACGGTCCAGTGCCTCCAGTGCCACGGGCACCAGATCCCCTACCGGTGCGAACAGGATCGCCGAATCCAGTGGTTCGGGCGGGCGGTCGTAGGCGCCGCCCACGGAGGAGGCGCCCAGGTCGAGGGCGAGTTCACGGGCCCGTGCCGAACGGGTCAGCACGTGCACGGTTGCTCCTTCAGCCAGGGCGACCTGCGCCGCCAGATGGGCCGAGGCCCCGAAGCCGTAGATCCCGAGCCGGCCGTTGGGGGGCAGGGCGCTGCGGCGCAGAGCCCGGTAGCCGATGATCCCGGCACACAGCAGCGGTGCCAGCAGCACGGCGTCCTGGCCGTCCGGGAGCGCGTGGGCGTAGTCCGCCGGAACGAGGGTGACATCGGCGAAACCGCCGTCCGCGTCCCAGCCGGTGTAGAGGGAGGCCGGGCAGAGGTTCTCGCGACCGGCCCGGCAGTAGCGGCATCGGCCGCAGGTGCTGCGCAGCCACGCCCCACCGGCTCGGTCGCCGACCCGGAACCCCGTGACGGACTCGCCGACGGCGGCCACGCGGCCGACGATCTCATGACCGGGAACGGTCGATGCCCGGTGCGGGCGCAGGTCGCCTTCGGCAAGGTGCAGGTCCGTGCGGCAGACGCCGCACGCCTCGACCCTCAGCAACAGCTCACCAGGCCCCGGCGAGGGCACGGTACGCCGCACGGACACCAGTGGGCCGTCCGCGATCGGACCAGGACTCTCGACAGCCCACCCGGTCAGCATGTTCGAAGCCGACGCGCGCACCATGCTCCCAGCCTGGCGCCGGCCGGCAGGTCCGGCAAACGCTCGCCGCAGAACGGCAGGCCGCAACCGCACGCCGCTTGGTGCGGCAACGGCCCTCGGCCGTTAGGGCGGCACTGTCACGTTGACTGACCGGGTGGAATGATCTTCTGGTTGGTCACGCCGGGAGGGGTTCGTTCGTGTCGTCCGTGCCGCCGTCGTACAGGGGGCACCGGTACCCGGCGGAGATCATCTCCCACTGCGTGTGGCGGTACTTCCGCCTCCCGTTCGGCTTCCGCGAGGTCGAGGAGCTGCTGCTCGCCCGCGGCGTGATCGTGTCTTACGGGAGCGTCCGGCGGTGGTGTCTGAAGTTCGGGCAGGCCTACGCCGGCTCGCTGCGCCGCCGGCGGCCTCGGCCCGGGGACACGTGGCACCTGGACGAGGTGTTCGTCAGGATCAACGGGGAGCCGACGTACCGGTGGCGGGCCGTCGACGCCGGCGGCACCGTCCTGGACATCCTTGTGCAGAACCGGCGGAACAAGGCCGCGGCCCGGCGGTCTTCCGCCGCCTGCTGAAGAGGACCGGTGCGGTGCCGCGGGTGGTCATCACCGACAAGCTGCGTTCCTAGGGCGTGGCCCGCCGGGAGCTGATGCGCTCGGTCGAGCACCGCTCACACAAGGTGCGAGTGCCGATTATTACGTCCTCGCAGGTCAAGCGACATGTGTGTACTCGTGGAGGATGCCGTCGAGTCGGTCTCGTCGGCGGATGTCGAGGTGGTCGAGCCGGGTGGGGTCGGTGATGGGTTCGGGGGCCGGCCGAAGCGGCGCTGCGCTGTGCAGGGCGCGGTGCGGCCTGTGCTCGTTGTAGAACGACTCGAACTCGCCGAGCGCGTGGAGCAAGTGGGGCAGGTTCCAGATCAAGGTGCGGTCGAGGAGCTCGTGCCGACAGGTTTGCACCCAGCGTTCCATGATCGAGTTCATGCGGGGAACGCGGATACCGGTGGTGACCATCTCGAAGCCCTCGGCCTCGAAGACGGCGTCGAATGCGCGGGTGTACTTGCTGTCGCGGTCCCGGAGCAGGCGCGTGACGGTGGCCCCTGCGTCCTGAAGATCCATCACGAGATTCCGGGCGGCCTGGGTGACCCGGGCCGCAGTGGGATAGGCCGTCGCACCAAGGATGCGGATGCGGCGGTCGGTGTGCTCGATGACGGCGAAGACGTACGCAGTCGCGCCGCTCAGAGTGGTGGCGGTGAAGAAGTCGCAGGCCAGGATCGCGTGAGCCTGGCCGCGCAGGAAGGCAGCCCAGGTCTGGCGGTCGCGCTCGGGTGCGGGCTGGATCCCATGCGTGCGCAGAATCTCCCACACGGTCGAGGGCGCGACCTTGATGCCCAGCACGGCGAGCTCGCCGTGGATCCGTCTGTAGCCCCACCCGCCGTTCTCCCGGGCCAGGCGCAGGACGAGAGCCTGGATAGAGCGACGGGTGGGCGGTCTGCCGGGACGCTTACGTCGGGAGACATCGGCGTGGCGACGGCGCATGAGGTCGCGGTGCCCCCGGAGGATCGTCGCAGGGGAGACGATCAGGTGGAGCTGCCGCAACCGGGCGCGAGGCAACCGGTGGAGGAGTGCGGCAAGGAGAGCACGGTCCGCCTGGGGGGCCCGGGGCCTGCCGGTCTGCCGCTGCAGGACCGCCAGTTGGTGGCGCAGTGTCAATATCTCGATGTCCTTGTCGACATCGTTCATCGACAGCAGCCGGATGAAGGCGAACACGCTCGACACTGCGAGGTAGGGCAGTCGCAGGAGCACGATTGGTCAGCCTGACACACCCGTCCTGCGGCCAACGGAGGTTCACGAGAACCTGCACGGCGCAGGCCATGGACGGGGTTTTCGGCACCCGCAGAGCCGACGGGGGTCCTCACCTGTCACGAGCGATCACGGGTGGATCACCAACCCCACGGACGCACTCACGTCACAAGGCTCTGACCTGGACTTACGCGCTCACCCTGGATCAGCTGGACGCCCGTGGACGGTTTCTACGACATGTGCCATGTGGTACCGGCACGCGCGGAGGCGCCTCTCATTGAGCGCCATCCTTCCCGCCGCACCACAGGGCCCCAAGCACGCGAAGGTGTCTCGCCGTCCCCCATCGGTTGTAGCTGGGCCCGGATTTCTCGCCCTCACCGGCGGATGCGAGAAGCCAAGATCCGGACCATTGACGGGCCAACGAAGCCGCATCAGGAGCAACTTACGGCATCGACACAGGCCAGAGACATGCAAGCGCCGTGCCACCAGCAGACGAAGAACCTGCTGGGAGCACTCCGCCACGACACGCCCTCCCAGGAGCAGGGCCAAGAGCGCTCACCCCTACGACCACTCCCGCCTTGTCGAATTCCCACAAACCGACAGGCCGAGTACCGAGTTCCCGCACCGGAGTGTGACTCAGCCACCCGCCGGGTCAGCATCCGTGCGGTGGTCACCCAAGCGGCGATGACCACTACACCGCCGCGAAGGTACGACACGGTCCTCCACCGATACCTGATGACTCGTCAGTAGAGTTAGCAAAGGGTTAGCAAGAGTCCTGCCACAGCTCCCCACAGACGGACACACCGTGGAATCGCCTGGCCCCACGCATGGGGCCTACAGCACGTCCAGCCGCCCTCCCGCACGCGTTGGAAGGACGGGAGACAACGCCCAACGGCGAGTCACCCACCCGTCACCACTCAATCAGCCGTTTCCGCAGGTCAACGCACCCTTCCCCGCGGCTTCAGCGGCGTCGCCGGCAGCTCGGGAGCCGGCAGCGGGTCCCCGTCGTACCCCTTCACCTCGCCGAACCGCGTGCCCTCCATCCAGTCCCGGCGGGCCTGTCCGATCTCCTCCTGGATGCGGCCGATCCAGTTCCAGAACAACTGGATCATGTTCGAGGCGTGATCTCCGCGCATCCAGGAATGATCCCGATGACATGCCCCCCAGTGCTGCCGTCGTTCGCGTGGTCCCCTCGCATGCGGGGTGACTCCTCACATCTGTATCACCGGCCCCAGGTACGGAGTTGACCAAGAAGACGCAACCCTGCCGACAGTGGAAGCAGCACTTTGTCGAGGAGCTCGTCCTCACTGCACCCGTCGAGGTACGCGGCAAGGCCGGCACGGCAATACACCTCTGCAACAGTGAAGGGCGCGGTGCGGGTGTGCCGCCAGAGCCGGGGCGGTCTTCGTCCCGAGGTGGCGGAGACAGCAGTGCCCATCGGCAGCGTAGAACGCTTCGAAACCTTCCCGGACGAGTGCTTGATTGGGCCGGCGTAGCGCGGTCGGCCGGTTCGGCCCCTTGGTAAGGGCGTCGGCGGGACTCATCCGGTGGTCGATGAGCCTGCGGAAGGACTCCGAGGGCCGAGCAGGACCGCCGTGCGGCTCGGCCTGCATCGTTTCAAGAACGTCGGCCACCCGACGGTGCCGGGGCGAGCCGTCGTGTACCCGGTCCGTGCCGAGCCCAGCGAAGAACTCGGTGATGCACATTCCAGACCGGCAAAGGAAGCACTTCGGTTCCGATGAGCTGCCGGGCTCCTCGGAGCCGAGGTTTCCGCACACCGGGTCACCAAGAGACTCGGGCGTTCTCTTCCTGAATTTCACGGCCAGGGCCTCTCCCCGGCACCGCCGCGTCGGCCGCGCAGGCCCCACCCTCATTGCGGCCCGCCGCACGGCTCAGGCGGCGGGCCGCCCCACCTCCCGGGCACACCTGAGCGCCCGCGTACGTGACCTTCGCTCCCGCAAGGTCAATACTTCAGACAAGAGGACTTCAGCCGGCTCGCATCCAAGCACCCAGCAGACCTGACGGCCCGTCACCAAAGTCAGTATTAAGTCAGCATCAGTACCGCCACAGCCCGCTTCCGGCCGCTACGGACCGCCGGGATCGAGAACTTCCCCTACCTGCTCTGACCAGCAAAAACCCAGGTCGAAGATCCACCTGCCAAGCTCCCCAGGAGGTACCCGTGAAGATGTTGATCAATGTGCCGGAGACCGTGGTCGCTGATGCGTTGCGAGGGATGGCGGCGGCGCATCCCGAGCTCGCGGTGGACGTGGAGAACCGAGTGATCGTCCGGCGGGACGCTCCCGTGGCCGGGAAAGTGGGCCTGGTCTCCGGCGGGGGTTCCGGGCACGAGCCGCTGCACGGCGGCTTCGTGGGGCCCGGGATGCTCTCGGCGGCCTGTCCCGGAGAGGTGTTCACCTCTCCGGTGCCCGACCAGATGGTGCGGGCGGCGGCTGCCGTGGACAGTGGGGCCGGAGTGCTGTTCGTCGTGAAGAACTACACCGGTGACGTGCTCAACTTCGACATGGCCGCCGAGCTGGCCGAGGACGAGGGCATCCAGGTCGCGAAGGTGCTGGTCGACGACGATGTCGCGGTGACCGACAGTCTCTACACCGCGGGCCGGCGCGGCACCGGTGCGACGCTGTTCGTGGAGAAGATCGCGGGCGCGGCGGCCGAGGAGGGACAGCCGCTGGCGCAGGTGGAGGCTCTCGCCCGGCAGGTCAATGAGAACTCCCGCAGTTTCGGTGTGGCCCTGACCGCCGTCACCACGCCCGCCAAGGGCAGCCCGACCTTCGATCTGCCGGCGGGCGAGCTGGAGCTGGGTATCGGCATCCACGGCGAGCCGGGCCGGGAGCGGCGGCCGATGATGACCTCGGGTGAGATCGCCGAGGCCGCCGTGGGCGCGATCCTGGACGACATCACCCCGCGCAATCCGGTCCTGGTCCTGGTCAACGGTATGGGCTCGACCCCGCTGCTGGAGCTGTACGGCTTCAACGCCGAGGTGCAGCGGGTGCTCGGCGAACGGGGTGTCCCCGTCGCCCGGGTACTCGTCGGCAACTACGTGACGTCGCTCGACATGGCGGGCGCCTCCGTCACCCTGTGCCAGATCGACGAGGAGACCCTGCGGCTGTGGGACGCGCCGGTGAGGACCCCGGGACTGCGCTGGGGCATGTGAGGGGCACCGGGGAGGTTGGTCACAGTGTCCAGTACACAAGGAGTTCCAGTGCTCGATGCCGTCTTCTTCCGCCGTTGGATGGCGGTCACCTCCGCCACCGTCGACCGTGAGGCGGAGCGGCTCACCGCTCTCGACTCGCCCATCGGGGACGCCGACCACGGCACCAACCTCCAGCGCGGGTTCAGCGCGGTGCGGGCCGCGCTGGACGAGGAGCCGCCCGCCACGCCCGGCGCGGTGCTGACCCGGTCCGGGCGGCTGCTGATCTCGACGGTGGGCGGCGCCTCCGGGCCCCTGTACGGGACGCTGCTCCGCCGCACCGGCAAGGCGCTCGGTGACGCACCCGAGGTGAGCAGGGAGCAGTTGGCCGAGGCACTGCGCACCGGGGTGGACGCGGTGCGGCAGCTCGGGGGCGCGGCGCCGGGCGACAAGACGATGATCGACGCGCTGGTGCCCGCGGTGGACGCGCTCGGCGACTCCTTCGCCGCGGCGCGGGCCGCCGCCGAGGAGGGCGCGGTGGCCACGACACCGTTGCGGGCCCGCAAGGGCCGGGCCAGTTATCTGGGCGAACGGAGCATCGGACACCAGGATCCCGGAGCCACCTCGGCGGCCCTGCTGATCGCAGGTCTGGCCGATGCCTCCGATGCCTACGAGGCCGGGGAGGCGTCCGATGGGTGACGACGGGAAGCTGGTGGGCATCGTCCTGGTGTCGCACAGCGCTCAGGTGGCGGCGTCGGTGGCCGAACTGGCGAAAGGGCTGGCGGGCACCGGCAGTGCGGTGCCCGTGGCCCCGGCGGGCGGCACGGAGGACGGAGGTCTAGGTACGAGCGCCGAACTCATCGCCGCCGCGTCCGCGTCCGTCGACCGCGGCGCCGGGGTCGCCGTCCTGACCGACCTCGGCAGCGCGGTGCTCACCGTGAAGGCGCTGCTCGCCGAGGGCGACGAACTCCCGGAGCACACCCGGCTGGTGGACGCGCCGTTCGTGGAGGGTGCGGTCGCCGCGGTGGTCACGGCGTCCACGGGGGCGGACCTCGCGGCTGTGGAGGCCGCGGCGGCGGAGGCGTACACGTACCGGAAGGTCTGACGAGCACGGTCGAGGCGGGGAGTGACGGGCGGGCACTTTCACCGCCCGTCGCTCCCCGCCTCGGCCTATCCGTCCGGCGGGCTCCGGTTTCGGGCCCGCCGGGGGTGGTGGTTCGGCTCAGCCGCCGTCCACGAACTGCTGGGCCAGTCTCTCTCCCGCCGCCACCGCGGCCATCCGGTCCTCGATGGGGGTCACCCGGCTGTTCTTGAACACGATGTAGGTGACCCCGGAGGGCGTGCCGCCGCTTCGGGGGTCGGGATTGATGCCGAGCGCTTCGGCCGCCGCGTAGGACGCCTCACCGATGACGTCCGCGGGGCCGGTGTCGCCGACGACCGCGTACTGCACCTGGTCGCCGTACACGACGGCCACCACCGAGCCTCCCTGGACGCCGTGCGCCCGGTAGTCCCAGAGCGCGCTCGGCACCGGCACCACCACGTAGGGCAGGGTCTCGGAGTTCAGCGGAAGGCCGTCGGACTGCGCGAACGCCGTGGAGGCGGAGAAGTACGGGTCGGTGGCGAGGTTGCAGCGGATTCCGGGCTGTCCGTCGCAGTCGATGTCCATGTCGGCCTTCCAGAACACGACCTCGTCGGTGCCGCACACGGGGATGGTGGCGGCGGCGCCCTGGTCGCTCCGGTAATTGCCCTGGGAGACGGGGGTGCAGTCACGCACCTGGGCCAGCAGGTCGGCGGCGCTGACGGAGCCACCCTCTCGTACGGCCGGTGGTTCCGTGCCGGCCTGCGGGGAGGCGGTGCTGTGGAGCATCGTGGGGGCGAGCACGGCGACGCCGGCCACGGCCAGTGCCAGCGACTGGACAGGGGTCACGGTGTGGGGCCTCTCGTGGGGGACACTGACGGGCACTCGGCTCCCATCTCATCCCGGACTCATGGCGTGGCCGCCGCAACAGGGCCGTACGGTGCACGTTCGGCTGCCCGGCAATGGGCCGGGTGACTGAGTCGGCGCCGGTGCCGGTGCCCGTACGCGGCCCGAGCCGGCCGAGTCGCCGCACCGCCCTCTTGATGTGATCGCGTCATCCGCGTCACCATGGGGGCGAGATTGGTCCGGACCATTTCCGTGCGTCGTCAGGAGGCAGAGTCGTGCGAGGCGTTGCTGTCGCCGTTGCCGTGCTCTCACGCCGTCCCCTCGCGTTGCGTGGTGGTGCGCTCCGCTCACCGCTCCTGCTCTGCGGCGTGCTCACGCTTGTGCTTCTCCTGGTCGTCTCCTGCGGTGGCGGCGGATCCGGGGCCGGGAACGGGGACGGCGGGCAGCCGCCCGGGGCTCCGGTGGGTGTCACGGCCGAGGCCGGCAGCGCCACGAGTGTGCATGTCATGTGGAACACCGTCGCTGCCGCGAGCGCCCGGGTGAGCCGATACGAGGTGTACCGGGGCACCGCAAAGGTCAAGGAAGTACCCGGTTCCGAGCACATGGTGGATGTCATCAGGCTTCGGCCCTCCACCACGTATGCCTTCACCGTGCGGGCGCGGGACGCGGAAGGGCGGCTCGGGCCCCGCAGCCGGGAGGTGCGGGCGACGACACCGGCGGCCACGGCGGCCGACCGGTCCGCACCCAGCCGCCCCTCGGACCTCCGCGGCAGAGCGGTCGGCGACAGGGCCGTCCAGCTGAGCTGGTCCGCCTCGACGGACGACCGGGGCGTCCTGTCGTACGACGTCCACCAGGGAGAAACGAAGGTCCACAGCGTCGGCGGGAGTCAGACCGCCACCGTGGTGACGGGGCTGCGACCGGGCACCCGCTACTCCTTCACGGTCCGGGCGCGGGACGCGGCCGACAACCTGTCTCCCCCCGGTGCTCCCCTCCGCCTGACCACACCGGGCCGCGGCGCCGCCCCCGCCGCGGCACCCACCGGCTTCCGCGCCTCGAGCCACCGGTCCGAGGGGGCGTACCACATCGACCTCAGCTGGGTGCCACCGCGCGTGGACGGGGTGATCACGGAGTACCAGGTACATCTGGACGGCCGCCCGGCCACCTCCGTCGTCTACGGCGGGGAGGCACCGCGCGACCGGGCGACGTACAGCTTCTACGCGGGACGGGAGGCGGGGGTCAGCCATCGGGTACGGATCCGGGCCAGGCTGCCGGACGGGACCTGGGGCGGCTTCTCCACGGAGCGCACGGTGACGACGGGCCCGGGGCGCTGAGCGCGACCGGGCCCCACCGGGCAGGCAGGGCGAGCCGGGCCGGACCGGTGCCGCTCGACGGGCGGGTTCGCCGGGCGACGGCCGTCGTCACCTGCCCGGCGGCGGCCGGAATGCGCCGCGGGCCGGGTGCGCATTGGCTGGGCGCGTGGCAGCACGGGCGCTCCCCGACCCTCGGCGGCGCAAGGGATGTACCGCCGGCCGTGCCGCCGGAAGGCAGTTCACATGCGCTACTCGAAGCCTCTGACCCGCTCCGGTCTGACCGTCGCAGCCGCCGCCGCGCTGCCTCTGGCGCTGGCCGGCCCGGCCGCCTCCGGTCCCGGCATCTCCGTGAGCACGACCGGTTCGACCGTCTCCGTCACGACCGCCGCGTGCGCCCAGCTCAACGGCAGCTGGGGCACCGCGTCCCTGCTCGCCGGCGACCAGTCGAATTTCTCCCAGGGCCGCCAGGTGGCCCTCTCGGGAACCGGTTCGGAGCAGTCCGCCGCCTGGTCGGACGTCGACTCGGGCACCCACACGGTGATCGTGATGTGCTCGAACGGGACCACCGCGGGCACCCAGTCCGTCATCGTCTCCCCCGCGGACCCTCCCGCCCCCGACCCGTCGGCCACCGCCTCGCCCTCGCCGCCCCTCGGGGTGATGGGTGGCATCGGCGGCAGCTCCGCGGACTACGGGACGGTGACGCTGGTGGCGGGCGGCACGCTCTTCGGTACCGGTCTCGTCGCCACGGCCTGGTACCTGCGCCGGCGCAACAAACCGAACCGGCTCTGAGACGGCGCCGGTCGCCACCACGTCCGACGCGCTCCGGTCGGGCGGCCGGCGTCACTCCTCTCCGGAGCCCGAACCGTCCGATTCCGCGCGCCCGGAGTCGGACGGTTCCGCGTGGGCGGGGATCCCCGGGGGGTCGGCTCGTTCCCCGTCCGGCAGTCCTGCGTTCTCCCCGCGCTCCGCGTTCTCCGTGCTCTGCGCGCTTTCCGCGTTCTCCGTGAACTCCGCGATCTGTGCGAACTCCGCGAGCGCGTGTCCGAGCCACCCGGTCCAGAAGGTCTCCAGGTCGATACCGGCCCGGAGCACCAGGTGCCGGAGCCGGTCGTCCGGGGCGTCCCTGCCGGGCGGGAAGTCCCGCCGTTCGATCTCCTGGTACTCCGCCAACTGCCTTTCGTGCAGCTCAAGATGGCGCCGCAGATCGGCTTCGAGACCTCCGGCGCCGACCACCGCCGCCGCCCTCAGCCGCAACAGCAGCGCGTCGCGCATCGGCTTGGGGTCCTGCGCCGTGGAGGTCCAGCGGGCCAGTTCGGCGCGGCCCGCGGGCAGGACCTCGTAGGCCTTCTTCTGCCCACGGGCGGGCTGTTCGGCGGCCAGCGCCCGGATCAGGCCCTCGGCCTCCAGTTTCCCCAGCTCGCGGTAGATCTGCTGATGCGTCGCGGACCAGAAGTATCCGATCGACTTGTCGAAGCGGCGGGTCAGCTCCAGCCCCGACGACGGCTTCTCGAGCAGGGCGGTGAGGATCGCGTGCGGGAGTGACATGGACCCCATCCTAGGGACGGCACAGGGCTCTGCTAGAGAGCCGCCGCCACCTCCGTGCCCTGCTTGACGGCCCGCTTGGCGTCCAGTTCGGCGGCCACGTCGGCGCCACCGATCAGGTGGACGGAGCGCCCGGCCGAGACCAGTTCCTCGTACAGGTCACGGCGCGGTTCCTGGCCGGTGCACAGGACGATCGTGTCCACCTCCAGGACGGTGCTCTCGCCGTCGACGGTGAGGTGCAGGCCCGCGTCGTCGATACGGTCGTAGCGCACGCCGGGAACCATGGTGACACCGCGGTGCTTCAGCTCGGTGCGGTGGATCCACCCGGTGGTCTTGCCCAGACCGGCGCCGACCTTGGTCGTCTTGCGCTGGAGCAGGTGGACGGTGCGCGGCGGGGCGGGCCGCTCGGGTGCGGTGAGACCGCCGGGCGTGCGGTGGTCCATGTCGACGCCCCACTGACGGAAGTACGTCTCCGGGTCCTCGTGCGCCTTGTCGCCGCCGTCGGTGAGGAACTCGGCGACGTCGAAGCCGATGCCGCCCGCACCGAGAACGGCGACCCGGTCGCCGACGGGGGCGCCGTCGCGCAGGACGTCGAGGTAGCCGAGCACGCTCGGGTGGTCGACGCCGGGGAGGTCGGGGACGCGCGGGGTGACTCCGGTGGCGACGACGACCTCGTCGTGGCCGGTCACGTCGTCGGCCGTGACCCGGGTGTCCAGGCGTACGTCGACGGCCAGTTCGGCGAGCCGGGTGCGGAAGTAGCGCAGGGTCTCGTCGAACTCCTGCTTGCCGGGGACCTTGCGGGCGACGTTGAGCTGGCCGCCGATCTCGCTCGCGGCGTCGAACAGGGTGACGTCGTGGCCGCGTTCGGCGGCGCTGACGGCGCAGGCCAGGCCGGCCGGACCGGCGCCGACGACCGCGACGCGCTTGCGGCGTCTGGTCGGGGACAGCACCAGCTCGGTCTCGTGGCAGGCGCGCGGATTGACCAGGCAGGAGGTGATCTGCAGGTTGAAGGTGTGGTCCAGACAGGCCTGGTTGCAGCCGATGCAGGTGTTGATCGCCTCGGGTCGGCCGTCCGCGGCCTTGGCCACGAAGTCGGGATCGGCGAGCATCGGCCGGGCCATGGACACCATGTCGGCGTGCCCCTCGGCGAGCAACTGCTCGGCGAGTTCGGGAGTGTTGATCCGGTTGGTGGTGACGAGCGGAACCGAGACCTCGCCCATCAGCCGCTTGGTCACCCAGGTGTAGGCGCCGCGCGGCACGGAGGTGGCGATGGTGGGGATGCGGGCCTCGTGCCAGCCGATGCCGGTGTTGATGATCGTGGCGCCGGCCGCCTCGACGGCCTTGGCCAGCGTGATCACCTCGTCCAGGGTCGAGCCGCCGGGGACGAGGTCCAGCATGGAGAGCCGGTAGACGACGATGAAGTCCTCGCCGACCGCCTCGCGCACCCGGCGGACGATCTCGAGGGGGAAGCGCGTCCGGTTCTCGTACGAGCCGCCCCAGCGGTCGGTGCGCCGGTTGGTCTGCGCGACGATGAACTCGTTGATCAGATAACCCTCGGAGCCCATGATCTCGACGCCGTCGTAGCCAGCCTGCCGGGCGAGGCGGGCGGTACGGACGTAGTCGTCGATGGTGCGCTCGATGTCCGCGTCGGTGAGTTCGCGGGGTACGAAGGGGCTGATCGGCGCCTGGAGGGGGCTGGGGGCGACCAGGTCCCGGTGGTAGGCGTACCGGCCGACGTGCAGGATCTGCAGGGCGATGCGCCCGCCCTCGCGGTGTACGGCCTCGGTGACGACGCGGTGCCGCTCCGCCTCCTCGCCGGTGGTGAGCTTCGCGCCGCCCTCGAAGGTCCGTCCCTCGTCGTTGGGTGCGATGCCGCCGGTGACGATGAGGCCGACGCCGCCGCGGGCACGGGCGGCGTAGAACTCGGCCAGGCGCGCGAAGCCGTTCTCGGCCTCCTCCAGGCCTACGTGCATGGAGCCCATGAGGACCCGGTTGGGCAGGGTGGTGAAGCCCAGGTCGAGGGGGGTCAACAGGTGCGGGTAACGGCTCATTGGGCCCTCCGTGCGCGGTGTCGTCCCTCTGTTGTAGAGGACGCGCACCCGTTTTTGCAACTAGTTGCAAAAACGTGGTGGAGGGCACACCGGGCCGGGGGCGTGCACGGCTGGGGCCGGCCGGCCGTGCTGACGTCCCGCCGGCCCGTTCCCGGCGGCGGTCACCGGCTTTCGAGGCGGACGTGCAACTCCTTCTCCTGATCGCCGGAGACCGTGCTCAGGTCGCGCAGCGTGAACAGGGATTCCAGGGTGGCGCGGACCCGGTCGATCGCCCAGTAGCCGCCCTGCAGGTCGACGTCGACCGAGGACGCCAACCGGACCGGGTCGTCCGGGCGGGCTCCGCCCTCGTGCGGGTCGGCCACGTCGAACGTGCCGAGCCACACCGTCGGGCGGGCCCCGGAGGACTTCTCCGGCACGTCGCCGGAGCGCCGGTCGGACGTGAAGTACGCGCCCAGGGTGTCGAACACGATCTGTGCGTCGTGCCTCTCGCACCCGCTGAGTTCGACCGAGACGGATTCCGGGTGCGGTCGCTCGCTGCCCATCGTGATCGCTCCTTTCGTCGCGACGCCTTGCCGCGTCCTGCCGTGCCTCGGCTACGTCCTTGCCGCGCCTTGCCGGGCCTGCCACACGGCGTACCCCGCCCTCCACCGCCCAAGCACCACACACACGCACAGGTGCGCTCCCCGCGCACGACCGGCGTGCCCGCGGGATCGCGGGGCACCCGACGGAGGGAGGTAAAGAAGGTGGAGGAGACAGCCGGAGAGGCGGAAAATCGCCCCCACGCGCGGTAGAAACAAGTGATGTCGGCACATCACGGTGTGCCGCGGAAATCGGCGAAGGCGGGGCGTGCGATGAGTTCAGCCGGGTCACCTCTGGTCGAGGGCGACGGAGCGGCCCCCAGGCCGGTCCGTCCCAGCGGACTGCTCGACGTGCTGCGCGTGGCCTCGGTGGTGCTGGACCCCCAGGGCCGGATCGTGCTGTGGAGCCCCCAGGCCGAGGAACTCTTCGGGTACCGCACCGAGGAGGCGCTGGGCCAGTACGCCGCCCGGATCATGGTGCACGAACAGTATCTGGACCTGGTGGTCAAACTGTTCTCCGAGGTCATGCGGACCGGGCGGAGCTGGGCCGGGGCGTTCCCCATTCGGCGCAAGGACGGCAGCACCCGGCTCGTGGAGTTCCGCAACGTGCGGCTGACCGACGACCAGGGCGGCGTCTACGCCCTCGGCCTCGCGGTCGACCAGTCGACCGTGCGCCGGGTGGAGCAGGACGTGGCGCTGTCCACCCGGATCGTCGCCCAGTCCCCGATCGGGCTGGCCGTCCTGGACACGGACCTGCGGTACGTCTCGGTCAACCCGGCGCTGGAACGGATCAACGGCGTCCCGGCCGAGGAACACCTGGGTCACACGATGCCCGAGGTACTTCCGCACCTGGAGATCGATGCCGTCGAGGCCGCGGCGCGGCGGGTCCTGGACACCGGGGAACCGGTCGTCGACCAGTTCATGATCGGCCGGACCCCGGCCGATCCCGACGAGGAACACGCCTGGACCACCTCCCTGTTCCGGCTGGAGAACGCGCTCGGCTCGGTGCTCGGCGTGGCCCTTTCCGTGGTGGACGTCACCGAGCAACACCGGGCGGGCCTCGAGGCCGAACGGGCCCGGCGCCGGCTGGCCGTCGTGGCCGACGCCTCGGCTCGGATCGGCACCACGCTCGACCTGGAGCGTACGGCCCGTGAGCTGGCCGATGTGGCCGTGCCGGAGCTGGCCGACGTGGCCGCCGTGGACCTGCTGGACACGGTGGTGCTGGGCCGTCGGAGCACCCTCGGCCCGTCCGAGTCGGCGGTGGTCCGGGCGCTGGCGGTCCGGGGCACGGGCGCCGGCTCGGCGGACGCCCTGCTGGCTGCCGATCCGCCGGGCCGGGTGGCCCGGTACGGTCCGGACCGGTTCGTCACCGAGTGCGTACGCACCGGCCTGCCCGTGATGCTGCCGCAGGTCAAGGACGAGGACCTGTCCCGGGTCGCCCGGTCGGCCGAGGCGGCCGAACTGCTGGGCCGGGCGGGTGTGCACTCGTATCTGGCAGTGCCGCTGATCGCGCACGGCGAGGTGCTCGGCGCGCTCGACCTCAAGCGCACCGGCAACCCGTTGCCGTTCGACGAGGACGATCTGCTGCTGGCCCGGGAGCTGGCCGCCCGCGCGGCGGGGCAGATCGACAACGCCCGCTGGTACCAGAGCGTCCGCGACGCCGCCCTCACCCTGCAACGCAGCCTGCTGCCCAGCCACCCGCCGGTGACGGGCGGGCTCGAGGTCGCCTCCCGCTACCAGCCGGCGGGGGCCACCAGCGAGGTGGGCGGCGACTGGTTCGACGTGATCCCGCTGGACGGGGGCAGGACGGCCCTCGTCGTGGGAGACGTGATGGGCAGCGGCATCCCCGCGGCGGCCACCATGGGGCGGCTGCGCACGGCGACGAACACGCTGGCCTCGCTCGGCCTCGATCCCGCGGTGCTCCTGGAGCACATCGACCGGATCGTCGGCGAGCTCGAGGACGCCATCGCCACCTGCCTCTTCGTCGTCCACGATCCCCATGAACGGCAGTGCCTGATCGCCAACGCGGGGCATCTGCCGCCGGTGCGGGTCCGGGCCGGCGGCACCCCGGAACTGCTCGACCTGCCGACCGGGGTGCCGCTGGGAGTGGGCGGCGTCAAGTTCTCGACCACCGTCGTGGGGCTCGAACCGGGCGACCGGCTGGTGCTGTACACCGACGGCCTGGTCGAGACCCGGCACCACGCGCTGGACGAGCGCCTCGACCTCCTGCTCACGCTGCTGCGCGACCGGCCCGACCGCTCCCTCGAGGAGACGTGCGACCTGCTGCTGCGCACCCTGCACGAGCCCGACAACTTCGACGACGTGGCCCTGCTCATCGCCCGCGCGACCCTGCCCGGCGGCCCCGCGTCCCCGGGCCGCCCCGCGGCGGCGGACGGAGCTACGGTCTGACGCCGATCACGACATGGGCGTACTCCTCCTCCGAGACGGCCAGGCGGGTCCGCAGTCCGGCGCCGGTGAAGGCCGCGGCGGCCGCGGGTGCCTGGCGGCGGGTCGTCTCTATCAGGAGGCAGCCGCCGGGCGCCAGCCAGTCGGGGGCCCCGGCGGCCACCCGGCGCAGCACGTCGAGCCCGTCCGCGCCGCCGTCGAGCGCGACCCGCGGCTCGTGGTCGCGGGCCTCCGCGGGCAGCAGGCCGATCTCGTCGCTGGGCACGTACGGCACATTGGCCGCGAGGATGTCGACCCGGCCGCGCACCGTGCCGGGCAGTGCCTCGAACAGGTCCCCCGTGTGCACCAGGCCGCCGACGTCCGCGACATTGCGGCGAGCACAGCGCACGGCGGCCGGGTCGATGTCGGCGGCGTGCAGTTCGACCGTGCCGAGGCCGGCGGCCAGGGCGACGCCGACGGCGCCCGAACCACAGCACAGATCCACGACGACGGCCGCGTCGGGCGCCTGCGCGAGGGCCTGTGCCACGAGGAACTCGGTACGGCGCCGGGGCACGAAGACGCCCGGGGCCACGGCGATCCGCCGGCCGCTGAACTCGGCCCAGCCGACGACGAGTTCGAGGGGGATCCCGCGGACCCTGCGCTCGACCATCCCGGGCACGTGGTCCGGGGTGGGAGCAGCGGCGAGGATCAGTTCGGCCTCGGCCTCGGCGAAGACGCAGCCCGCGGCACGCAGTGCGGCCACCAAGGAATCCGGCGCGGCGGGTGCGGACGGAGCGACGGGCAGGGGGAAGGGGGAGAAGAGGGCGGCGCGGGGAGAGGGGGAGGGCATGGCAGCGGGAGCCTTTCGAGAGCCGAAGGGCGCTCCCGCGGTCACCTACTGGGGCGATCCGCTTCGCTTCGTGGTGAGAGCACCCAACCTGACACAGCGTTAATGGGTCTCACCCCCTCGGCCGTCGACGACTGGGACCCTCCGCAGCCGGACCGCAACAGTACCCGACGGCACCACCGGCCGTCCGGCATTTCTCCTGCGGTCGTCGGGATCGCGGAGCGGGCGGCCGGCAGGTGGGCCGACGGGTGGGTGGGCAGGTAGGCGGGCGGGTGAGCAGGTAGGCGGGCGGGACAAGTGTGCGGGCGGTCCCGGGCACCCCGTACGGTTGAGCCCGGAACCACCTGAGCACCACTCGCAACGGAATTGTCGATCACGTGAACATCACCCGCGGCTTCACCGGCCGCCCCCGCGTGCACAACCCCGGCCTGCCACCCGGCCAGTACGACGCCGGCGACGAATGGCCCGTACTCTCCGCCGAGGTCACGCCGGACCTCGCGCCCGCCGACTGGGCGCTGCGGATCGACGGGCTGGTGGCGGAGCCCCGCACCTGGACCTGGGAGCAGGCCCACGCCCTGTCGGCCTCGGCGTACGAGGGTGCGATCCACTGTGTGACGGGCTGGTCGAAGTTCGGAGTGCGGTTCGGGGGTGTCTCCCTGGACACCTTCTGGGATGTCGTCCGGCCCCATGGGTCCGCCACCCATGTCGTCGCCTACTCGCACACCGGCTACACGGCGAACCTGCCGCTCGCGGACCTGACCGGCGGGCGGGCCTGGATCGCCTGGGAGTACGACGGCCGGCCGCTCCCGCCCGAGCACGGCGGCCCGGCCCGGCTGGTCGTGCCCCATCTGTACTTCTGGAAGAGCGTCAAGTGGATCGCGGGCCTGCGGCTCCTCGACCATGACGAGCCGGGCTTCTGGGAAGGCAACGGCTACCACGCGCGGGGCAATCCCTGGAAGGAACAGCGGTACTCCGGTGACGGAGACGACGGAAATGGCTGAGGTGATCGAGGGGGCGGCGCAGCCGCAGCAGGCGCGGAGCCGGGGGGCGGAGGCCTCGCCGGAACCGTTCACCCCTCCGACACGGTTCGCCGTACCCGGACGCATCGGGGTGAGCGAGCAGACGGCCTCGGTGTGGCGGACGGCGACCCTGACCGAGATCCGTCGCGAGACCCCGCGCGCCGCGACCTTCCGCTTCGCCGTGCCCGGCTGGCCGGAGCATGTGCCCGGCCAGCACCTGCTGCTGCGGTTGACCGCCGAGGACGGCTACGTGGCCCAGCGCCACTACTCGATCGCGTCCGCGCCGGACGACTCCGGGCACATCGAGCTGACCCTGGACCACGTGGCGGGCGGCGAGGTGTCGGGCTGGTTCCACTCGGTGGCCCGGCCCGGCGACCGGGTCGAGGTGCGCGGCCCGCTGAGCGGCTTCTTCGCCTGGCCGGGCGACCGGCCCGCGCTGCTGGTGGGCGCCGGCTCGGGCGTGGTCCCGCTGATGTCGATGGTGCGGCACCACAGGGCCCGGGATCTGTCTCTGCCCCTGAGGCTGCTGGTGTCGGCGCGCAGTCCCGAGGAGCTGATCTATGCGGGCGAGTTCGGCGCGGAGACCCTGCGGGTGTTCACCCGGAGCGCGCCGGAGGGCACGGCTGTGGGACGTATGACGGCCGCACATGTGGCGCCGCTCCTGGCCGAAGCTCCTCCGGGTGGGTGGGAGGCCTATGTGTGCGGTTCCAACTCCTTTGCCGAGCATGCCTCCAGGCTGCTCGTCGCGGCCGGACAGCCCGTGGAGCGCATCCGCATCGAGCGCTTCGGCTGACCCGCACCGCTCACCGGGTCCGCGCCACCGCCGCCACGCCGGCCGGCCGCATCGGGGCCGGGCTGCTCCGGGGGCGCTCCGAGGCCGGAGCGGCTGCCGTTCCGGACCCGGTGACGGCAAACGCTTTCCATGCCCTTCACCTGCGCCTCTCCTTTCTCGCGTAGGCATGGATCAAGTCCGGCGCAGGGTCTGGCGGGCGCTCCGACGGCCCACGTACGGTGTGATCGCTTCGTACTGTCCCGGCACAAAGGCGGTTTCCCATGCCCCTGTTCGACCTTCCCCTCGACGAGCTGCGCGAGTACCGGAGCGCTTCCACCGCACCGGGGGACTTCGACGCGTTCTGGTCCGGGACCCTCGCGGAGGCGCGCGAGCACGACCTGGACGCCCGCTTCGAACCGGTCGGCACCGGCCTGTCCACCGTGCGGGTCCTCGACGTGACGTTCGCCGGGTTCGGGGGCCATCCGGTCAAGGGCTGGCTGACACTGCCGGCCGGGGCCGGGGCGCCGCTGCCACTGGTCGTGCAGTTCATCGGCTACGGCGGCGGCCGCGGGCTGCCCCACGAGCATCTGCTGTGGGCCTCGACGGGCCGGGCGCACTTCGTGATGGACACCCGCGGCCAGGGCAGCGCCTGGGGCGGCGGCGGTGACACGGCGGACCCGGTGGGCAGCACGCCCGCGTACCCCGGGTTCATGACGCGCGGCATCGACGCGCCCGAGAACTACTACTACCGCCGGGTGTTCACGGACGCGGTGCGCGCGGTGGAGGCCGCCCGTTCCCACCCCCTGACGGACGCGGCGCGCACCGCGGTCCTCGGCTCGAGTCAGGGCGGCGGCATCGCCCTCGCGGTGGGCGGCCTGGTCCCGGACCTCGCGGCGGTGGCCCCGGACGTGCCGTTCCTGTGCGACTTCCCGCGGGCGGCGACGCTCACCGACCGGCATCCGTACCGGGAGATAGGCCTCCACCTCAGGACGCACCGGGGCCGCACCGGGGACGCCCTGCGCACCCTGTCCTACTTCGACGGCGTGCACTTCGCCGCCCGCGGCTCGGCACCCGCGCTGTTCTCGACGGGCCTCGAGGACCAGACCTGCCCGCCCTCGACGGTCTTCGCGGCGTTCAACGCCTGGACGCACGACGACAAGGCGATCGAGGTGTACGACTTCAACGACCACGAGGGCGGTGGCCCCTTCCAAGAAGCAACCCAGCTCCGCTGGATGCGCTCGTACATCTGAGGGACCGCACCGCGGACTTTCGGACAGGACGGCTCGGCGGCTCCCGTATCCCATCCGGCTCCAGAACCATGGGACTCGGCCGCCGCCGCACCGCACGCACCCTCCCGCACGGCGCCGCGCGGCGGGCACCGGCCCGGTCCCGTTTCGGCCGAACTCACGGACCGCCCTTCCCTGCTGGTTTAGACCAATGGTAGATGTGGTGGCGCAACGAGCCCACACCGCTACGGAACGTCACCAACAGGAGGCGCGGCATGGCCCGCACCACCCCGCACGACCCTCCGCAGGCTTCTCCACCCACCGCCCCGTCCACCGCACCGCGCGATCCTGCGCACCCCGAAGACGAGCCGCTCTACCGGCGGATCGCGACGGAGTTGCTCGGCGCGCTGCGCGGCGGAGCCATTCCGCCCGGCGAACGGCTCCCGGGTGAGCGGCAGTTGGCCGATCACTTCGGGGTGAGCCGGGAGACCGTACGACAGGCTCTGGAGATGCTGCGCCGCGACGGCCTGGTCACCACCGACCGGCGGGGCAGCCATGCGACTCTGAAGGGCCCGCCGGTGGAGACGCCCGCGGCGCTCGCCTTCCCGGTCGGCGCGCGGCACGTCGGCCGGGACGCGATGGCGCGGGCCACCGTGTCCTGGGAGTCTCCGCCTCCCGGGCATGCCGAGGCGCTGGCCCTGGCACCCTCCCGGCCGACCCTGGTGCACCGCTACTGGTCCGCGTCGGCCGACGGGCACGAGCTGCGGACGGCCGTGACCTCGTTCTCCACCGTCGCGCTCGCCGAGGTCGAGGAGCTGGCGCGCTACCGCGACCGGGCCGACGGCACCACCGCCGCGGAACTGCGGCGCGCCTACGACTGGCTGCGCAGGGCCGGGCTGACACTGCACCACCGCGACACGATCACCCGGATCGCGGGCACACCGTCCGTTCGGGTCACCCGGCGGGTACACGACCAGTACGCCCGGCCCCTGGAGATCACCGAGCTGATCGTGGACGCCCAACAGGACGCTCTGGTATACGAGTTCACTCTTCCTGCCGCGGTCTGACCGGCACGGCGGACGGCCCGCGGCCGGCCTGTTGCTCCACGGGCCGCTCGGCGACGACCAGGCGGACCCGGGGGCTGCCGTCCGGCCGCCGCCCGAACTCGGGCAGCGGATGGAGTTCGACCCGGAATCCGGCCCGGTCCAGCTCACGCCGGAGAGCACCGAAGCGGAGGGCGCGGTAGTACATGACGAACGGCGGACGCCACACCGCGTTGCGCACCCGCATCACCATGTCGAAGCCCAGGAGCATCCCGTGCTCGAGCGAGCCCGTCCGGGGCGGGGCGACCACCGGGAAGGCGAACCGTCCCCCGGGCCGCAGCACCCGGTGGACCTGGGTGAACAGCCCTGGCAGCTCGCGCGGCAGGAAGTGGCCGAACGCCCCGAAACTCACCACCAGGTCGAAGGCCGGCCCGAACGGCAGCGCCCGTGCGTCCGCCCGCACCCAGCCGGCCGTCGGGCCCTCGGGCCCGGTCCGCTCGCGCGCGACGCCGAGCATGCCCGCGCTGAAGTCGACGCCGGTGACGCTCCGGCGGCACACCCTCGCCAGGACGTCCATGCCCGCGCCGGTGCCGCAGCACAGATCGAGCCCGGCGTCGAACGGCCCCAGCCTCCGCAGTGCCACGGCGGTGGCGTCGAGCACCGAGTCGGACGTACGGAAGGGGGTGTGGTCGAATTTCGGCGCGAGGAGGTCGTATCCGCGTTCCACGGACGAGAGCGCCTGGACGGCGAGTTCACGCAGGCGGGGGCCTTCGGGGCTGAACATCGGATCAGCCTAGACCCGGGAGCCGGCCGTGGGACTACCCTCGTGCGCACTGTGTGATCCGTTGACTGTGAGGAGCTGTGATGCGGGCATTCCGTGAGGCCGTGGAGGCGCACGACATGGACGCCGCCGAAGCGCTACTGGCGGAGGATGTCGTCTTCTCCAGTCCGGTCGTCTTCAAGTCCTACACCGGCAGGCCGATCACCGCGGCGATCCTGCACGCGGTGGCGGAGGTCTTCGAGGACTTCCGCTATGTGCGGGAGGTCAATGACGCGAACGGCCGTGACCACGTCCTCGTGTTCACCGCTCGCGTGGGCGACCGTGAGGTCGAGGGCTGCGACATCATCCATGTCGACGACGAGGGCCGCATCGACCAACTCACCGTGATGGTCCGGCCCTTGTCGGGCGCGCAGGCGCTCCAGGCGGCCATGGGCGCGAAGTTCGACCAGATCGCACATGCCGCGCAGGACCGTTCGGCCTGAACCGCTCCCCCGGCCCTGCCCCGGGGCCCGCCGGTCGCCTCCGGCGGGCCCTTTCCGGCTTCGCCCCCTCGCGCACACCTACCCCGCGACCCCGTGACCCCGTGGTACAGTGCGCAGAGCACCCCTTTTACGCCCTGGTACGGGCGTCGGTGCCAGTTCTTCCCAGGATTTTCCTCGGTACGCCGTTCCGCCCGTCGTTTCGGGCCGGCCGTCCGGCTTTCCACACCACCTCGTGAGCCGGCTTCACCGCCATGGCCGAGGTGCTGTTCCCACCGCCCCGGGCGCTGGACGCGTCCTCCTGCGCGGTTCTCCCCTTCCCCGCGTGTGTTCCTTCCACCCCAGTCGTCCACGAAAGGACCGCCCCATGGCCACCCCCACACTCGACCGCCCCTCCGTCCGGCAGCAGCCCCAGCCCGTCAGCGGCGTCCTCGACGTCGTTGCGGACGGGAAGGGGTACCTGCGAGCCGGCACCTGCCTGCCCTCCTCCTCCGACCTCGCCGTCTCCCCCGCCACGCTCCGCAGGTACGGCCTGCGCAAGGGCGACCTGACCGAGGGCCTGCGCGGCGACCGGAGCGGCCTGACCGAGGTCACCCGGATCAACGGCCGCACCCCCGAAGCACTGCGCGGCCGGCCCCGCTTCGGGGACCTGACACCGCTTCACCCGCAGGAGCGGCTGCGCCTGGAGCACCCCGCGTCCGGTCTGGCCGGGCGCGTCATCGATCTGCTCGCCCCTGTCGGCAAGGGGCAGCGAGGCTTGCTCGTGGCCCCGCCGAAGACCGGCAAGACCGTGTTGATCCAGCAGCTGGCGGCGGCCGTCGCGGGCAACCACCCCGAGTGCCGCCTGATGGTGGTACTGCTCGACGAACGCCCCGAGGAGGTCACCGACATGCGGCGCTCGGTGCACGGTGAGGTGTACGCCTCGACCTTCGACAGGCCCGCCAAGCAGCACATCGCCCTGGCCGAGCTGGTGATCGAGCGGGCCAAGCGGCTGGTGGAGGCGGGCGAGGACGTCGTCATCCTGCTCGACTCGCTGACCCGGCTCTGCCGGGCGTACAACAACGCCGCCGCCCCCGGTGGCCGCACCATGAGCGGCGGGGTCGACACCTCGGCGCTGATCGGCCCGAAGCGGTTCTTCGGTGCCGCGCGCCGGGCCGAGGAGGGCGGTTCGCTCACGATTCTCGCCTCGGCCCTGGTGGAGACCGGCTCCCGCGCCGACGAGTTCTACTTCGAGGAACTCAAGAGCACCGGCAACATGGAGCTCCGGCTGAGCCGCGAAGCGGCGTCCCGCCGGCTGTTCCCGGCCGTCGACATCGTCCCGTCCGGCACCCGCCGTGAGGAACTGCTGCTCGACCCGGCGGAGTTTTCGGCCGCACGCGGTCTGAGGCGGGTGCTGCAGTCCCGGGAGGGGCAGGCCGGCCTGGAGACGCTGCTGGAGCGGATGCGCGAGACCCCCGACAACGCGACCTTCCTCCGGCGCGTCCAGCCCACCCTGCCCGGCAGCTGACGGCGTCCGGCAGTCGTCCCTCCCCCACCACGAGGAGCCGTCGCACCGCCGTGCGGCATCCGGGTGCTTGCGGAGGGCCTCCGGCCCGGTCATCACGGCTGTCCGGGGTCCCCTTCCTACGTTTACGGTATGACTATCGGACTTGCTTCGCGGGCTGCCGTGTCCACTTGTGCCCTCTGCGCAGCGGGCCTGCTGGCGCTCGCCCCCGCCGCGGCGACCGCCGGCACGGTCGCGGACCCCGCGCCGTCGCCCGGCTCCGGAGCACGAGCCGCTCCGGGACCAGGGGCCGAGGCCGGGGGCGCGCCGGATGCGCTGCTGTACCGCTCCGGCACCCAGGTCCGCCCGCACGCCGGGGCACCCGAGGTCCCGGAGCTGTCCGCCCGGTCGTGGCTGGTGGCCGACGCCGACTCCGGTGAGGTGCTCGCCGCGCACGACGCGCACCGCAGGCTGCCGCCCGCCAGCACCCTCAAAACCCTGTTCGCGCTCACCGTGCTGCCCGTGCTGCCCGCCGACATCCGGCACACCGTCAGCGAGGAGGAACTGGCGGGCATCGGCCCCGGCAGCAGCCGCGTCGGGGTCGCGGAGGATCTCACGTACCGGATCTCCGACCTGTGGAACGGAGTCTTCCTCAGCTCGGGAAACGACGCCGTGCATGTGCTGGCCGCGCTCAACGGCGGCTGGGAGGCCACCACGCAGCGGATGCAGGACAAGGCCCACGCCCTCGGCGCCCACGACACGCAGGTCGAGTCGCCCGACGGCTACGACGCCCCGGGCCAGATGTCGTCGGCGTTCGACCTGGCGGTGTTCGGCCGGGCCGGGCTGCGCAGCCCCGACTTCGTCCGGTACTGCTCCCGCGAGGAGGCGATGTTCCCGGGCCGCGACGGCGGATCGTACGGAATCCGCAACACCAACCGGCTGCTCACCGGCTCGGACGGGGTGGAACGGTACCCGGGGATCGTCGGGATCAAGAACGGCTACACCAGCAACGCCGGCCACACGCTCGTGGCGGCCGCCCACAGGGATGGACGCACCCTCGTGGTGACGGTGCTGAACCCTCTGTGGGGCGGCGGGAACGCCGTGTACGAGGAGGCGCGCACGCTGCTGGACTGGGGGTTCGACGCGTCCGGCCGGGTCGACGCGGTGGGGTCGCTGGACGCCCTGCGGGTCAAGCCGCTGCCGGGGCCCCAGGCACGACCCACGACCGCCCCGACCCCGGCCGCGGTTCCGGCGGCGCGGGGCCGGGAGCCCGAGCGGCCGGGGACATGGACGGTCACGGGCACCGCATTGCTGGCCGCGATGGGCGTGGCCCTGTTCCTGCGGCTCAGGTGGGGTCGGGCGGTGCCGGACTGACCGGCCGCGACCGACGCCACCCGCCGCCCCGGCACACCGCCGCCCGCCGCCCGCTGCCCGCCGCCCCACGCTCCGACAGGCCGTCAGCGTCGTGCGGCGGTCCCGGGCAGCGGTTCCAGCGCGGGTACGGGGCGGATGCCGCCGACCGGCAGGCCGCCGCCGAGCAGCGGTTCACCGGCGAACGCGGTGAGCGCGGCCGGGTCGACCCCGGCGTGGGCGAGGGCGGCCGCGGTCACCGGGACGCGTGCCCGGTCGGCGCCGTCGGAGATCTTCACGGCGACGGCGCTGCCGTCGGGCAGGGCGGCTACCTGTACACCCTCGAATCCGTCCTTGACGAGCAGCCCGGGTACGGCCCCCATCAGGGCGGCGACGTCCCGGCCGGAGCCCGACGCCATCCCCGGGTGGTCGCGCATCGCGTCGGCGACCCGGGCCTCGGGGGTGCCGGGCAGGGCGGTGGTGATCCGGGCGGCGGCGCGGGCGAGTCCGTACAGGGAGACGGCGAACAGGGGTGCGCCGCAGCCGTCGACGGTCACCCGGGCGACGCGCTGCCCGGTGAGGTCCTCGACGGTCTCGGCGATCGCCCGCTGGAGGGGGTGGCCGGGGTCGAGGTAGTCGCCGAGGGACCAGCCGTTGAGCCGTGCGGTGAGGAGCATGGCGGCGTGCTTGCCGGAGCAGTTCTGGGCGAGCCGGGAGGGCGGGCGGCCCTCGCTCACCCAGGTCTCGCGTACGGCCCGGCCGAACGGCAGGTCCGGCGTGTTGCACAGGTGGTCCTCGGTGAGCCCGGCGCCCGCGAGGATGCGCCGGGTGCCGGCGAGGTGCCGTTCCTCGCCGGAGTGGCTGGCGGCGGCGAGGGAGAGCAGCTCGCCCTCGAGCGGGAGGCCGGCCCGCACCATGGCGACGGCCTGGACGGGCTTGAGCGCGGAGCGCGGGTAGCAGGCGGCCTCGATGTCACCGAGCCCGAGCCTGACCTCGCCGTCGGCGCCGAGGACGACGACGGAACCGTAGTGGACACCTTCCACGACCCCGCCGCGGACGAGGTGGGCGACAGGGGTGTGGAGGGGTTCGCGGACCGGGGGCGCGGCCGCGGGGAACGTGCTGTTCATCGGGATCGGTCTTCCGTGGGGACGGGCCCGTGGGGGGCGGCGGGGGTACGCGGGGGCGGGACCGCGCGGGCGGCCGTCCGGGGGGCGGCGGGCGCCGGGCGCACGATGGCCGTGAGGGTCGCCCCGACCCGCTCGAGATGGTGCGCCATCGCCTCGGCGGCGGCGTCCTCCGAACCGTCGGCCAGTGCCTCGACGACAGCCCGGTGCTCGCGGTTGGACTGCTCGCGCCGGTCACCGAGCTGGTTGAGGAAGGCGGACTGACGCGCCAGCGCGTCCCGGATCTCCTCGATGACCCTGCGGAACACGGGGTTCCGGGCGGCTTCTGCCACTGCGAGGTGGAAGTGGGTGTCCATGGCGGCCCAGGCGGTGGTGTCGGTCTCCCGGTCCATCCGGTCCAGCAGTTGGCGCAGGAGCTCGAGGTGCTCGGGGGTACGCCGCCGGGCCGCGTACCGGGCGACCGGGATCTCGACGTGGCGGCGCACCTCCAGCAGGTCGCCGGCCGTGTAGTCGCCGAAGGTGGGGTCCCCGACGGCGTCGGCGACGACGAAGGTGCCCTTGCCGGTCCTGGACGCGGTCAGTCCCATGGTCTGCAGCGCCCGCAGCGCCTCGCGCAGTACGGGCCGGGAGACCTCGAGGGTGCGGCACAGCTCCGCCTCCGAGGGGAGCTTGTCGCCGATGGCGTACTCGCCGCGCTCGATGGCGTCGCGCAGGTGGGAGAGGACCGCCTCCATCGCGCTGACGCGCCGCGGACCGACCCCACCTGTCTGGCTGTCTGACAGGTTCACGGGGGTGATGGTGCGGGGCGGACGCGAGGGGTGTCAAGCCGGACGGGGCGACGCCCGTGCGGGGGCTACCCACCCCCCGGTCCCGGGGGTCAACATCATTCTGCGGCGAGGCGTTCGTTCACATACTCATCCGCATGGCCAATCCAACGGTGCTCAATCCGCCGATGCTCACAAAAACCCCGACCGCTCGTGCACGCGGAAAGGGGAGCGACTTCGCCGAACTGTCGCGGCGCATAACCGCCGAAGGGCTGCTCAGGCGCCGCCCTCTCTATTACACCCTGCGCTTGGGGACCGTGGGTCTCACCCTGGCGGGAGGTGTCGCCGCCTTCCTCGTCCTGGGCGACAGCTGGAGCCAGCTGTTCGTCGCGGCGGCCCTGGCGGTGGTCTTCGGACAGCTCGCGCTGGCCGCCCACGATCTGGCGCACCGGCAGGTGTTCTCCCGCCGGCGACCCAGCGAGGCGGGCGGTCTGCTGGTGGCCGACGTGCTGCTGGGCATGAGCTACGGCTGGTGGATGAACAAGCACACCCGCCACCACGCGAACCCCAACCACGAGCAGAAGGACCCGGATGTCGCCCCCGACCTGCTGGTCTGGTCGCGCCGCCAGGCGAGCCGGGCGCAGGGTCCCGCACGGTTCATCGGCAGGCACCAGGCCGTGCTCTTCCTCCCGATGCTGACCCTGGAAGGCCTCAATCTGAGTTTCAGCAGCTTCAAGGCCCTGCGCGGCCCGGCCGTGAAGCGACCGATCCTGGAGGGGGTCCTGCTCGTCGCCCACTTCGCCGTGTACTTCGGCGGCCTGTTCACGGTGCTCTCCCCCGGCAAGGCACTCGCCTTCGTCGCCGTCCACCAGGGCCTGTTCGGGATCTACCTCGGCTCCGTGTTCGCCCCCAACCACAAGGGCATGCCGATGATCGAGGAGGGGCGGCAGCTGGACTTCCTGCGCCGCCAGGCCCTCACCTCCCGCAACGTCACGGGCGGTGTGTTCGTCGACCTCTTCATGGGCGGGCTGAACCACCAGATCGAGCACCACCTCTTCCCCAGCATGCCCACCCCCGCCCTCGGCCGGGCCCAGGTCATCACCGAGCGGTACTGCGCCGAGCTGGGCATCCCGTACTGCCGGACGGGGCTGTTCGCCTCGTACGCCACGGCGCTGCGCCACCTCAGGAGCGTGGGGGAACCGCTGCGCGAGGCCCGCTGACGGACGGCGGCGCACCCTCCGGCTGGACGACGGGCAAGGGCGGGCGGCCCACTACGCCCACAGCGCGTCGGCCGGGGCCGCTCCGGTGAAGGCGGCGCCCGGGCCGGCCGCGACGCTCGCCGTGACCTTCACGGCGGCATGGCGGACGGCCCCCGTCCCGGCGAGGCGGAGGGTCTGGTAGGAGAAGGTGGAGTACGTGGTCAGGGCGCCGCACAGACCGGTGCCGAGCAGCAACTGGAGCCGGGGCCGCCACGGCGACGACGGAAGCGTGCGCGCGCGGAGGGGTGTGTGTGGAGGGCCTCGGTGGGCGGGGTGTCACGGGCGTGCGTCTCCTGCTCGTCGAGCGGCCCGGGACGTGCGGGCGCGCGTCTTCACCAGGAGGGACCGTTGGCGGCGGCTCCGCGGTGCGGAGACGGCGGGCCCCACCGCCGCGCCGCGAGGCGTGCCCGCGGCCGAGTGCCGGCTCGACGTCCGAGGCCGGGAAGGCCCTGGACCGTATGCGCTACCAGCCCTTCTCGAACATCCGCGCGACCTCGGCGATCCGCACCTCGTCGCGCCGGTAGTACGGGCGCTCGGCGGCACCGCCGGTGCGCAGCAGGCCGACGGCGGTGAGCAGCCGGAGGTGGGTGAGGGCGACCGGGCGGGTCATGCCGAACCGGTCGGCGACGGCCTCCGCGGTGGCGCCGTGTTCGGCGTGGCCGGGTTCTCTCAGCCAGGCGAGGATGTGCAGCCGTGTCCCGCCGTCGGGAGTCCTGATCATGTCGTCCACCTCCACCCCGGCGTCCGCTCCGGGCCCTTCCACTGTCCCGCAGCCGACGCCCTCGTGTCAGGTGCTCCGGCACCCTTGACGCGGCAGCCAATGTGCCTCAGCTGCAAGGTGGTTGAACGATGCGGCGACTCGACGGCACAACCGCTTCACGGCACAGCGGCGGACGGCCCGGCCGCACACGACGACGGTACGTGTGCGGCCGGGCCCCGGCGCACGTCAGGAACTCATACGCTCACCGGTGGCCGAACCACGACATCGCGGGCAGCGCCCGGTCGTCGTAGCCGAACAGCGCCTGGTTCTCCCAGCCGTTGCCCGAGGCCGGGTCGGCCGGGTCCCAGCCGTTGCCGGTGCGGGCGGTCCAGGTCGCCTCCCAGTAGAAGACGCCGAGGCCCCGCCCGTTCGGGACGGCCTCCACGATGCTCGCCACGTCGTTCATCCACCGGGTCTGGCCCGCCGTGGTCGCCGGGTAGCCGGGGACCAGTTCCCCGGTGAGGTCGATGATGTTCTCGAGTCCGTCCTCGCTGTCGAGGCGGAACGGGTAGGCCGTCTCGGCGAGGAAGACCGGCTTGCCGTAGCGGGCTGCCGCGTCGTCCAGGGTGGTCTGGAAGTCGTGGAGCGTACCGTGCCAGTAGCCGTAGTAGGACAGGCCGATGGCGTCGAACCTCACGCCCTGGGACACCGCGTTGTCGAACCACCAGCGGGTGCCGTCGAGGTCGCCGCCCTCGGCGAGGTGCAGCGCGACGGTCGTGGCCGGGGCGACCGCCTTGACGGCGTCGTAGCCGGAGTTGAGCAGGCCGGCGAGCTGTGTCCAGTTGCCGGTGGACCCCTCGTTCCAGAGCATGCCGCCGTTGATCTCGTTGCCGACCTGGACCATGTCCGCGGTGGTGCCCTGCGCCTTGAGGGCGCTCAGGACGTCGTACGTGTGCTGGTACACGTCCGTCTTCAACCGGCTGTAGGAGTGTCCTGCCCAGGCGGCGGGTTTGGTCTGCTTGCCGGGGTCGGCCCAGGCGTCCGAGTAGTGGAAGTCGACCAGCAGCTTCATGCCCTGGGCCTTGACGCGCCGGGCCAGGGTGAGAACGCGCGCCTTGTCGTTGTAGCCGTCGGCCGGGTTCACCCAGACCTTCAGGCGGGCGTAGTTCATTCCGGCCGACCGCAGGATGGCGACGCCGTCGCCGGCGCTGCCGGAGGCGGTCCGGTAGACGCCGCCCTTGGCCTCGCTCTTGGGCAGGGACGAGATGTCGGCGCCCTTGACCGCGAGGCCGGAGGTGCCCGGGGCGAAGGTCAGGTCGTCGACGTTGATCCAGTTGCCCGCGTCGGCGTCGCTGTGGACGCTGATCGTGCACTGGTTGTTCGTCACCCTGACGGGCACGACGATCCGTATCCAGTCCCCGGCGGACACCGGCAGGTCGGTGCGCTGTTCGGTGCCGCCGCAGTTCTTGAGGGCGAGGTACGCGGCGTTCTGGCCGCCGCCGGAGCGGACCCAGGCGGTCAGCCGGTAGTCGCCGTTGGTCAGACCGGACAGGTACTGGTACGTCTCCACCTGGTAGGCCGAGGACGACCAGTGGGACAGGCGGTGACTTCCGCCGCGTCCGCCGGACTCGGTGTACGAGGCGCCGGTGGCGCCGTACTCCGACCAGCCGGCCGGGGTCGCGGCCCCCGAACCGTCGGCTTCGAAGCCGCCGTTGGTGAGGGTGCTCGCCGCCGCCGCGGTCCGGTCGGGCGGTGCGGTGAGGGCCAGCCCTGCGGCGAGCGGCAGCAGCAGGGCCCTGAGGATGCGTGTACGTGTGCACGTGCGTCTGGGATGGAACATCGGTGTCCGTCGTCCCTTCGACGTGGGGAGGGAAGCTGCCCCCGCCCGCTGCGGGGGCGGGGCCTCCCTCCGCCCGCGGCGTGCGCTGCCGCCGCGGGCGGAGGGGAGTCGTGGCTCAGCCGTCGAGTCGGACGACCCGGACGGCTCCGGCCGGGACCGCCAGGCGGCCCGCGGCGCGTTCACCCGTCAGCAGTTCGGTGCCGGGGTTGTCCAGCGGCACCTTGGTGTCGCCGGCGGTGTGGTTGATCACGAACAGGAAGGTGCCGGACTCCCCGGTGCGGCGCACCACTTCGACGTCGCGGGGCAGATCGGCGCGCGGGGTGATCCCGGTGTCCTCGACGGCCCAGCCGAGCAGGGTGTCCAGCCCTTCGGCGCCCAGGCGGGTGGAGACGTACCAGGCGCTGCCCTCGCCGAGGCGGTGGCGGGTGACGGCGGGGTGGCCGGCGGTGAGGCCGTCGGCGTAGGTCCAGACGGTCTCCGCGCCGCGCGGCACCACGAACTCGGACCATACGTCGGCGCCGAGTTCGGAGCCGTCGGGGCCGGTCAGGCGCACCTGGGCGCCGGCGTCGAGCGGCGAGAACTCCTCCACGGTCAGGCCGAGGACGTCCCGCAGGGCCCCCGGGTGGGCGCCCTCGTGCACGGCGTCGTGTGCGTCGACGATGCCGGAGAAGTACGAGACGACGAGGGTGCCGCCCCGCTCGACGTACTCCTTGAGGTTGTTCCCCGCCGCCTCGGTCATCAGGTACAGGGCGGGGACGACGACCAGGGGATAGCGCGACAGGTCGGCTTCCGGGTGGGCGAAGTCGACGGTGAGGTGGCGGTCGTAGAGCGCCTCGTAGAAGGCGTCGGCGCGTTCGCGGGCGTCGTGGTCCTCGGTGGGGCGCCAGTCGAGGTTCTGCGCCCACCAGGAGTGCCAGTCCCACAGCACGGCGACGTCGGCCTCGGTGCGGGTGCCACGCAGGGGCGCCAACGCGTCGACGTTCGAACCGAGTTCGACGACTTCCCGCCAGACACGGGTGTCCGTGCCGCCGTGCGGGAGCATCGCCGAGTGGAACTTCTCGGCGCCGCGCCTGGACTGGCGCCACTGGAAGAACAGGGCGCCCTCGGAGCCGCGGGCCACGTGCGCGAGGGAGTTGCGGGCCATCTGGCCGGGCGCCTTGGCGGGGTTGCGGGGCTGCCAGTTGACGCCCGAGGTGGAGTGCTCGAGCAGCAGCCAGGGGGCGCCGCCGGCGACGGACCGGGTGAGGTCCGCGGACATCGCCAGGTTCACGTGGGTGCGGCGGCCGTCGGTGATCAGGTAGTGGTCGTTGGTGACGAAGTCGACCTCACGGCCCCAGGCCCAGTAGTCCATGGAGTCGCACTGGCTGAGGGCCGTCATGAAGTTGGTGGTGACCGGGACGCCGGGTGAGAGGCGGTGCAGGATGTCCCGCTCGGCGGTGAAGTTCTCCCGCACGGTGGCGTCGGCGAACCGCCGGTAGTCCAGCGCCTGGGCCGGATTGCCGACCGTGGGGGTGACCCGCGGCGGGTTGATCTGCTCGAAGTCCGCGTAGCGCTGGCCCCAGAAGGCGGTGCCCCAGGCCTCGTTGACGGCCTCGACGGTGCCGTGGGTCCGCGCGAGCCAGCGGCGGAAGTGCGCGGCGCACCCGTCGCAGTAGCAGGCGGAGACGGGGACGCCGTACTCGTTGTGGACGTGCCACATCGCGAGCGCGGGATGGCTCCCGTACCGCTCGGCGAGTGTGGTGGTGATGTCCGCGGCGGCGGCCCGGTAATGGGGGTTGCTGTGGCAGATGGCGCCGCGCGAGCCGAACTCGTAGCGCACCCCTTCCGCCGTCACCGGCAGCGCGTCCGGGTGGGCGCGGTAGAACCACACGGGCGGTACCACGGTGGGGGTGCCGAGGTCGGCGCGGATGCCGTTCTCGTGCAGCAGGTCCAGGACCCGGTCGAGCCAGCCGAAGTCGTGGACACCCGGCGAGGGTTCCAGCAGCGCCCAGGAGAAGATGCCGACGCTCACCATGGTGACGCCGGCCTCACGCATCAGCCGGACGTCCTCGGTCCAGACGCTTTCCGGCCACTGCTCGGGGTTGTAGTCCCCACCGAAGGCGAGCCCGGTGAGGCCCAGGGGGGTGGTCTCCGGCATGGATTGTCTCCCGATATGTCGATCTTCTGGGAACGTGCACACACACTTTCGGCGGCACGGAGCCAACATAACCGCACAGCAACAACCATTGACAAGTGTCCGGGATGTTTCTCTACTGTGAACGCTCACAGAGCGGCGCGAGCCACGGTACGAGCCGCGCGCAGCTGGGGCAGCAGGCCTTCGCGAGAGGCGGGGGCCCAGGTCAGGGGAGAGTTCCATGCGATACACGAAGCACCGCCGCCTCGTGAGTTCCGCTCTGGCGGTCACGCTCGGCGCCACCACGCTGGCCGCGTGCGGCTCGTCGTCGGACGACGGCGGCGGGGCCCGGTCCGGCCCGGTCTCACTGACGTACTGGACCTGGGCTCCGGGCATGGACAAGGTCGTGGACCTGTGGAACGAGGGCCCCGGCAAGAAGGAGCAGATCAAGGTCACGGTGAAGAAGCAGGCGTCCGGCGACACGCTGGTCACCAAGATCCTCACCGCGCACAAGGCGGGCAAGGCCCCGGACTTGGTGCAGGCGGAGTACCAGGCGCTGCCCACGCTGGTCAGCAATGACGCGCTCGCCGACATCTCGAAGGACGTGGGCGACGCGAGGAGCAAGTTCGCGGACGGCGTCTGGCAGCAGACCACGCTCGGCACCGACGCGGTGTACGCGGTCCCGCAGGACATCGGGCCGATGATGTTCTACTACCGCGAGGACCTGTTCGAGGAGTACGGCCTGACGGTGCCGACGACCTGGGACGAGTTCGCGGACACCGCGCGCAAGCTCAAGAAGAAGTCCCCCAAGACGGACCTGACCACGTTCTCCGCCAACGACTCGGGCCTGTTCGCGGGCCTGGCCCAGCAGGCCGGCGCGCAGTGGTGGAGCACGTCGGGCGACCAGTGGAAGGTCGGCATCTCCGACGACGCGACCAAGAAGGTCGCCGAGTTCTGGGGCGGCCTGGTCAAGGAGGGCGCGATCGACAACCAGCCGATGTACACCCCGGCCTGGAACAAGGCGCTCAACACCGGCAAGCAGATCGCGTGGGTCAGCGCCGTGTGGGCGCCGGGCACGCTGAACACCGCCGCGCCCGACACCAAGGGCAAGTGGGCCATGGCCCCGCTCCCCCAGTGGACCGAGCAGGAGAACCGCACCGGCAGCTGGGGCGGCTCCTCCACCGGCGTCACCACGGACTCCGGGAACAAGGAGGCCGCCGCCCGGTTCGCCGCCTGGCTGAACACCGACGGCGACGCCCTGAACGCGCTGGCGAAGGAGAGCGGTATCTACCCCGCCTCCACCTCGGCCCAGCTCAGCGGCGCCTTCACCACCCCGCCGGAGTACTTCTCCAACCAGCCGGACTTCTACCGGAAGGCCGCCGAGATCGCGCAGACCACCGCGCCGTCCGCCTGGGGCCCGAACGTCAACGTGGCGTACACGACGTTCAAGGACGCCTTCGGTGCCGCGGCGAAGAACAAGTCCGACTTCGTCGCGGCCGTGGACACCATGCAGCAGGACACGGTCGCCGACCTGAAGAAGCAGGGCTTCGAGGTCGCTCCGTGACATCCCCGGCACGCGGGAAGGCGTACGGGGTCGAAGGGGCCCCGTACGCCCGCCCGTCCCGCACCTCCGCACCGAGGCGCACCCGAAGCGCACCCTTCCTCTTCCTGGTCCCCGCGACGGTCCTCTTCCTGCTCTTCTTCGCGCTGCCCATCGGGTACGCGATCTGGCTCAGCTTCCGCAAGGTGCAGGTGTCCGGGCTCGGCCTGGGCGCGGGCGCCCGCAAGGAGGTCTGGGCCGGCCTGGAGAACTACACCGCCGCCCTCTCCGACAGCGAGCTGCTGGACGGCGCGCTGCGCGTGCTCGGCTACGGCTGCATCGTGGTGCCGGTGATGCTGGGGCTCGCCCTGGTGTTCGCCCTGATGCTGGACTCCGAGAGGGTGCGGCTCGCGCCCTTCACCCGGCTCGCGATCTTCCTGCCGTACGCCATTCCGGGCGTGATCGCGGCGCTGCTGTGGGGCTTCCTGTACCTGCCCGACGTGAGCCCGTTCTACTTCGTGCTCGACAGGTTCGGCCTGCCCCAGCCGGACCTGCTGGACGGCGGTCCGCTGTTCCTCGCCCTGTCGAACATCGCGGTGTGGGGCGGCACCGGCTTCAACATGATCGTCATCTACACCGCGCTGCGGGCCGTCCCGGCCGAGGTGTACGAGGCGGCGAAGCTGGACGGCGCCACCCCCCTGCAGATCGCGCTGAAGATCAAGATCCCGATGGTCGCGCCGTCGCTGGTGCTGACCTTCTTCTTCTCGATCATCGCGACGCTCCAGGTGTTCAACGAACCGACCACGCTGAAGCCGCTCACCAACTCCGTCTCCACCACCTGGAGTCCGCTGATGAAGGTGTACCAGGACGCCTTCGGCAACGGCGACATCCACTCGGCCGCCGCCCAGGCCGCCCTCATCGCGCTCGCCACCCTGGTGCTCTCCTTCGGCTTCCTGCGGGCCGCGAACCGACGCACCAAGCAGGACGACCGTCAAGGAGCCGCCCGATGAGTTCCGTGGCCCTGAACAAGGCCGAGCCCGTGGCCGGCACCGCCCCGGGCACCGGCCGGGGTCCGGCGCGGCCCCGCCGCGTCGCCCTGGTCCCCACCCTGACGCTGCTGCTCGGCGCGCTGTACTGCCTGCTGCCGGTCGCCTGGGTGGTCATCGCGTCCACCAAGTCGGGCAGCGAGCTGTTCTCCACGTTCACGTTCTGGCCCGGCACCGGCTTCACCGAGAACCTCTCGGACCTGAACGCCTACCGTGACGGCGTCTACTGGAAGTGGATGGGCAACTCCGCCCTGTACGCCGGGCTCGGCGCCCTGCTGTCGACGTGCGTGTCGGCGGTCAGCGGCTACGCGCTGGCGGTCTACCGCTTCCGGGGCCGCGAGACGCTGTTCAACGTGCTGCTCGCGGGTGTGCTGATGCCGCCGGTGATCCTCGCCGTCCCGCAGTACCTGCTGCTGGCGCAGGCGGACCTGACGGACTCCTACCTGTCCGTGCTGCTGCCGCAGATCCTCTCCCCGTACGGCGTCTACCTGGCGCGGATCTACGCCGCGGCGTCGGTGCCGTCCGACGTGGTGGAGGCCGGGCGGATGGACGGTGCGGGCGAGTGGCGGATCTTCACCCGGGTCGCGCTGCCGATGATGATGCCCGGACTGGTGACGGTCTTCCTGTTCCAGTTCGTCGCGGTCTGGAACAACTTCCTGCTCCCGTACATCATGCTCAGCGACGACGAGAAGTTCCCGATCACGCTCGGTCTGCACACGCTCCTCGAACAGGGCGCCAACACTCCGGCGCTGTACACCCTGGTGGTCACCGGTGCGTTCCTCGCGGTGTTCCCGCTGGTCGCGCTCTTCCTGGTCGTCCAGCGGTTCTGGAGCCTGGATCTGCTGTCCGGGGCCGTAAAGTCATGACCATGAGCAACACGGGGGGCAGGCGAAAGCCGCCGACGATCCACGACGTGGCGCGTGAGGCCGGTGTCTCGCGCGGCACCGTCTCACGCGTGCTCAACGGCGGCCACTACGTCAGCCCGGCCGCGGCGGAGGCGGTCGACGCCGCGATCCGCAGGACGGGGTACGTGGTGAACCGGCATGCCCGCTCGCTGATCACCGGCCGGTCCGACTCGGTGGGCTTCCTGCTGACGGAGCCGCAGGAGCGGTTCTTCGAGGATCCCAACTTCAATGTCCTGCTGCGTGGTTGCACACAGGCGCTGGCCGCGCACGACATTCCGCTGCTGCTGATGATCGCCGGTACGCAGGCCGAACGGCGGCGCATCGTGCGGTACATCACCGCCGGGCACGTCGACGGGGTGCTGCTGGTCTCCAGCCACTCGGGCGATCCGGTGGCCGAGGAGCTGCGGGCGGCGGGCGTGCCGCTGGTCGCGTGCGGCAAGCCGATCGGGCTGGGTTCCAAGGTGAGCTACGTGGCCGCGGACGACCGGGACGGCGCCCGTGACATGGTGCGCCATCTGCTGGGACTGGGCCGGCGCAGGGTGGGCGTGGTGACCGGGCCGCTGGACACCCCGGGCGGCGTGGAGCGTCTCGCCGGGTACAAGGAGGTGCTCGCCGAGGCCGGCCTCGGGATCGACGAGCGGCTCATCGTCTCCGGCGACTACAGCAGGGCCAGCGGCGAGGCGGGCGCGGAGCGGCTGCTGGCCGGTGCGCCGGACATGGACGCCGTGTTCGTCGCCTCGGACCTGATGGCGCAGGGCGTGCTGGCGGCACTGCACCGCGCGGGACGCCGGGTGCCCCAGGACGTGGCGGTCGGCGGCTTCGACGATTCCCAGGCCGCCGTCGCCGCCAGTCCCGGCCTGACCACGATCCGCCAGCCGTGGGACCGCATCAGCTCCGAGATGGTACGGGTCCTGCTCGCCCAAGTGGGCGGTGAGGACCCGGCCACGGTGATCCTCCCGACGGAACTGGTGAAGCGCGAGTCGGCGTAGGGGCGCGCACCGGCCACGGGGGGTGACGCGGGGCCCGCGCACGGTCCGTCGCCGCCCAACCATTAGTTGAACTTCGAACAAATGCTACCGTTCACTCATGGCAGCGGAGACGGTCGGCATCCGGCTCGAGGAGCGGTGGCGGGAGATCCTGTCGGTGCACGCGCGCACCCTCGGGGAGATCGACCGCGCGCTGCATCCGCACGGCCTGGGCGCCTCCGACTTCGAGGTGCTCGACCTGCTCGCGACCGCGTCGCCCGAGGAGGGCGAGCAGTGCAGGGTGCAGAACCTGGGCGGGCGGGTCCACCTCAGCCAGAGCGCACTGTCCCGCCTCATCGCCCGGCTGGAGAAGGACGGCCTGGTCACCCGCAGCCTCTGCAGGGAGGACCGGCGGGGCGTCTACGTCACGCTCACCCGCAAGGGCCGCGACCTGCACGCCGAGGTACTGCCGCTCCAGCGCGCGGCCCTGGCCCGCGCGCTGGGCGAGTAGTCCGCCCCCGGGACGGCCGCGGTACGCCCGGGATCCTTCGTGCGGAGCGTGCCGGACCCGCGCGGGTCCGGCACGCTCCGCATGAGAGGCCCTAGGGGCGGGCCAGCAGGGTGCGCACCCCCTCGGACGTCAGCGTCAGGCGGTGCTCCGAGCTGCCGTCGATGGTGAGGGACAGCTCGTCGGCCGGCCACTGCGCGGCCAGCGCCCCGAGCGGCACCAGGCGGTAGCGGGAGACGAACGGCAGCAGCCCCGACATCTCCAGTTCCGAGGTGAAGACCGGCACCACCTGGATGCCGTCCGGCTGCTCCATCACCGGCAGCGCGACCGCGCCGGGGTCGGCGGCCTCCTCACCCGCGTCGTCGGGCACGGGGATCAGTACGTCACTGTTGGCGAGGGCGTCCAGCGCCGCCGTGTCCTGGGTGTTGTCGGCGAGAGCGTCCAGAGCCCGCTGGGCGGACGTGGGGGCATTGTTCTCGTGCGCGGGTGTCTCCATGGCGGTTTCCCTCGTAGCGGCGGTCGTACGGACCCGCCCCGGACGGAATCGGCGACGGCCATCGGCGATCCGCGACGAGCGATCCGCGGGCGGCGGACCGGCAGAAGGCGGATCGGCCGATCGGACCGGAATCCGCTCCGGGCACGGTCCTGCACGCGTACCCGATCGCGCGGTCCGCAATCCTCCCGCCGGCGGAAGGGAGACCCCGGCGGAGCTCCCTGAGCGGCATGGCTATCATATGAGCGCCACCTAGCTCGAAAGATGATCCTGTGACTGTCAATGAAGACTCGTTCACCAGCTGGAAGCACCGCGAGGAGATCGCGGAGTCGATGATCCCGATCATCGGGAAGCTGCACCGCGAGCGGGACGTCACCGTCCTGCTGCACAGCCGCTCCTTGGTGAACAAGTCGGTGGTCTCGATCCTCAAGACCCACCGCTTCGCCCGCCAGATCTCCGGCCAGGAGCTGTCGGTCACCGAGACCCTGCCCTTCCTCCAGGCACTCACCGCACTCGACCTCGGTCCGTCCCAGATCGACCTCGGTCTCCTCGCCGCGACCTACCGGACCGACGACCGCGGACTGTCGGTGGCGGAGTTCACCGCCGAGGCCGTCGCCGGAGCCACCGGCGCCCACAAGATCGGCCGCCGTGAGCCGCGCGACGTCGTCCTCTACGGCTTCGGCCGCATCGGCCGGCTCCTCGCCCGCCTGCTCATCGAGAAGTCCGGCTCCGGCAACGGCCTGCGGCTGCGCGCCATCGTGGTCCGCCGGGGCGGCGAGCAGGACATCGTCAAGCGCGCCTCCCTGCTGCGCCGCGACTCCGTGCACGGTCAGTTCCAGGGCACGATCACCGTGGACGAGGCGAACAGCGCGATCGTCGCCAACGGCAACACCATCAAGGTGATCTACGCCGACGACCCGTCGCAGCTGGACTACACGGCGTACGGCATCAAGAACGCCATCCTCATCGACAACACCGGCAAGTGGCGCGACCGCGAGGGCCTCTCGCAGCACCTGCGCCCCGGTGTCGACAAGGTCGTGCTGACCGCGCCCGGCAAGGGCGACGTGCCCAACATCGTGCACGGGGTCAACCACGACACCCTCAAGCCGGACGAGCAGATCATCTCCTGCGCCTCCTGCACCACCAACGCGATCGTCCCGCCGCTCAAGGCGATGGCGGACGAGTACGGTGTGCTGCGCGGCCATGTGGAGACCGTCCACTCGTTCACCAACGACCAGAACCTGCTGGACAACTACCACAAGTCCGAGCGCCGCGGCCGCTCCGCGCCGCTGAACATGGTGATCACCGAGACGGGCGCCGCCTCCGCCGTCGCCAAGGCGCTGCCCGACCTCGACGCGACGATCACCGGCAGCTCGATCCGGGTCCCGGTGCCGAACGTCTCCATCGCGATCCTCAACCTCCAGCTGGGCCGCGCGGCCGACCGCGCCGAGGTGCTCGAGTACCTCCGCGAGGTGTCGCTCACCTCGCCGCTGAAGCGCCAGATCGACTTCATCAGCGCCCCCGACGCGGTCTCCAGCGACTTCATCGGCTCGCGGCACGCCTCGATCGTCGACGCCGGCGCCCTCAAGGTCGAGGGCGACAACGCGATCCTGTACCTCTGGTACGACAACGAGTTCGGCTACTCCAGCCAGGTCGTCCGGGTCGTCCAGTACGTCTCGGGGGTGGAGTACCCGACCTTCCCGGCGCCGGCTTCCTGACCGGCCGGGCAGCTCGACGGTGTCCAAGGCCCTGTTCAGGGCCTTGGACACCGTCGAGCTGCCCGAACCACGTCACTCTGTGGTGCGGATCGGTAACGATCGGGTCGTATCGGTTGCCGGACCCGAAACTGTTCCTAGTCTGCGGGCATGGCGCTCTTCAGTAGTCGTACCGGTAAACGTCCCCAGCTCGCTCCCGCCCTCGACGACGTCGCCCTCGCGCGCGTCCTCCGGCAGGTGAGCAAACGCGGTGGAAGCGTCAAGTCGACGGAGGTGACCCTCGTCGCGGCCTTCCTGGAGGAAACCGGTGACAACTGGGACCGGCGCAGCCATCGGGTGACCGTGCTGGCCGGGGAGACGGCCGAATCGAAGTCCGACCTGGCCTCGGCCTGGCTGACCAGGGAGCCGAAGAACCCCGACGCACTGGTGTTCCACTCCTGGGTCGGTCTGATGCGCGGCCTGCGGGACAGACACCTGGAGGACGCGGCACAGTTGGTGACCCAGTGCCACCGGGCCGCGGAGCTGAGGCCGGCGGATCCGCTGCCCTGGGTGGCCCTGCTCGGCATGGCCCGCCTCGAGCGGTATCCGCAGAGCGAGGTCAACGCCATCTGGCGGGAGGCCACCGGACGCGACCGCTGGCACCGCGAGGCCTATCTGCAGATGCTCGCCCATCTGTCGCCGGAGGAAGGGGGCTCGAGCGCGGCCGTCCTCGACTTCATCGACGTGGTGCGTGCCCGGATACCGGCCAACGCGCCGTGCGCCGCGATCGAGCTGACCGCGGCCGTCCGGCAGTACCAGGGGCTGGTGGCGCAGGGCGGCGTCCGGGCCATGACGGCCGGTCAGCTGTGGGAGGGCGGGCAGATCGCGGCCTCGCTGGAGCAGGCCGCCTCCCTCTGGGCGAAGCCGGGATTCTTCCAGCACGCGGCGGCCCAGGCGGACCTGAACGTCCTGGCGTACGCGCTGTGCGCGGCCGGCCGGGCCGTCGACGCCAACCATGTGTTCGAGGCGCTCCAGGGCACGGTGACCCCGTGGCCGTGGAACGACGACGGACCCGCGGTCCAGCGGTTCGAACAGCACAAGGCCAAGGCGGAGCGGGGACGGCAGGGCGGCGTCGGAGGAGCCTGACGCCGCCTCGCCGCGCGCACCGTCGGCCGTCAGCCCCGTTCGCGGGCCAGGATGTCCGTGACGGCCTTCCGCAACACCGTCGCGGGGTCCGCCACGGCCCCTTCGGAGCGCCACGCCACGAATCCGTCGGGGCGGACCAGGACCGCGCCGTCCCCGGTGACGCCGTGGGCCTGTGCCCAGTCCACGCCGTCGTCCGGCGTCAGGTCCGCGGCGGGGCCGGTGCCGATCCGGTAGGCGTCGAGGGGCACCCGCAGGTGCTGTGCCGCCTGCGCCGCGGCGGCGTGCCAGGCGGCGTCGCCGGACTCGCCGGTCAGCAGCACCAGGGACCGCTCGTACAGGTCGAGGGTGGAGATGCGGACGCCGTCGCGGTCCAGCCACAGGTGGGGGGCCCGGGTGCCCGGCTCCCCCGTCAGCCGCAGGTCCTCCGGGACGATCGGCGCCGCCGGGTCGCCGCCGACGACCGCGCCCTGCGGATAGCGGTAGCCCAGCGCCACGTTGAGGATTCCGCCCTTCGGGCCCTTGGTGCCGGCGCCTGCCGCGGGCGTGTAGCCGGGGTGGCTGTGCTCGACCGAGCGGTTCGAGGCGCGGGCGCTGGTCGCCTCGGCGACCGGCCGCCGCTCGGCGTCGTAGGACTCCAGCAGTCCGGGGCCCGCCCAGCCGCCGTGGACGGCGGCCAGCTTCCAGGCGAGGTTGTGCGCGTCCTGGATGCCGGTGTTGGAGCCGAAGGCCCCGGTGGGCGACATCTCGTGGGCCGAGTCGCCGGCGAGGAACACCCGGCGGTCGGTGTACCTGTCGGCGACCCGCTCGGCGGCGTGCCAGGCGGCCCGGCCGGTGATCTTGACGTCGAGGTCCGGCACGCCGATCGCCCGCCGGATGTGGGCGATGCACCGCTCGTCGGTGAACTCCTCGAGCGTCTCGCCGTGTTCGGGGTGCCAGGGGGCGTGGAACACCCAGTTCTCGGTGTTGTCGACGGGCAGCAGCGCCCCGTCTGCCTCCGGGTTCGTCAGGTAGCAGACGATGAACCGCCGGTCGCCGACGACGCCCGCGAGATCGCGTGAGAAGAAGGTGACGCTCACGTTGTGGAACAGGTCCCCCGGACCGTTCTGGCCGATGCCGAGCCGCTCCCGCACGGGGCTGCGCGGACCGTCCGCGGCGACCAGGTAGTCCGCTCGGATGGTGGTGTGCTCGCCGGTCTCCCGGTTCTTGACCCGCGCCGTCACCCCGTCGTCGTCCTGGTCGAACGACATCAGCTCGGTCGCGAAGCGCAGATCGCCGCCGAGTTCGCGGGCGTGGGCCAGCAGCACCGGCTCGAGGTCGTTCTGGCTGCACTGGCACCATCCGCCGGGGCTGAACCGGGCCAGGCCGCCCCCGGGGTCGATCTCCTTGAACAGCCACTCGCCGTCGCCGTCCGCCAGACTCGGCGTCTGCATGATGCCGTGGTTGTCCGCCAGGACCGACGCGACCTCCTTGATCTGCTGTTCCACTCCGGCCACCCGGAACAGCTCCATGGTGCGCACGTTGTTGCCGCGCCCGCGCGGGTGGATCGACGTGCCCGGGTGACGTTCGACGAGCGTGTGCGGCACGCCCAGACGCCCCAGGAACACGGACATCGACAGGCCCACGAGGGAGCCGCCCACGATGAGGACGGGCGTGCGGTGACCGGTCTCGCCGGCCTCTTGCGATCGGTTCATTGAACTGCCTCCATCGTCGCCCTGGACGGGCGGGGAAAGGACGCCGCATTCATGCCCGGTACGGGCCGCTTCGCGTCCCGGTGGCACCCGGTTGACGCGGGGTTCACCCACCTGCCCCGTGTGTCTCGCGCACCTCGCGGGGCGCGTCGACGATCGGTTCAGGGCCAGCCCGGCCGTTTCGGCGACGGGCTGCTCCCGACCTCCACTGAAGAGCCTTTCGTGAAAAAGAGGAGAGGTGCGCCGGATGACCACGACGGAACGCACGACGGGACCCACGGCGGGACGCATAGCGCATTCGGCGTTCGACGGCTCCAGACTGCGGGTGATCCTGCTGCTCGACCTGTACGACGGGGCGCAGGAGCAGTTCCTCGAGGCTTACGAGCACATGAGCAGCAAGGTCGCGTCCATTCCCGGGCACATCCAGGACCAGCTCTGCCAGTCGATCGAGAACCCCTCGCAGTGGCTCATCACCAGCGAGTGGGAGAGCGCGCTTCCCTTCCTCGCCTGGGTGAACAGCGAGGAGCACATCGAGATCGTCCGCCCGATGCACAGCTGCGTCCGCGACACCCGCTCCATGCGCTACAGCGTCCTGCGCGAGACGGAGCCGCGCCCCGGGGCGAAGAAGCGGTCCGGTCTGCAGGCGCAGGTCCGCGTGGGCGACGGAGTGGCCCGCCACGCGCTCACTTTCACCGTCAAGCCGGGCAGCGAGTCCAAGGTCGCGGAGCACCTTGCCGGGTACACGTCCCCCGAGGCCCTGCTGGAAGTGGACCGGAGGCTGCGCCGCACCTCCGTGTTCATGCACGGCAACCGCGTGGTGCGGTGCATGGAGGTCGCGGGCGACCTGGCCGCGGCCCTGCGCCACGTGGCCGACCAGCCCGAGATCCGGGCGATCGAAACGGCCATAGACCCCCACCTGGAGCAGGAGCGGGATCTGTCCGACCCCGGCTCGGCGCGGGTGTTCTTCACCCGGGCCGCGCTCCCCTCCGTGCACCACGTCCGCGCGGACGGCCCCGAACCCGCCGGTCTGCGGCGGCACGCGCTGTACTACCCGGCCGTCGAGGGACAGGGCATCGAGCTGGCCCGGTTCCTCTCCCATCAGGACGAGGCAGCGGTCGGCGACCCGGACAGCCGCATCTTCACGAGCACCGTCTTCCAGCGCGACGACATCGTGGTCCGCATGGTCGACGTCACGGGCGCCCTCGACGCCGACCCCGAATGGGCCCTGGGTGTCAAGGGCGCGGGGAAGGCGGCGGAACTGGAGCGGCTCCTCGACGGCGCGGCGGTCGGTGTCGACGTCCCGCTGAACTCGGAGCGCAACCTCAACCGGCTGCTGTCGCACGCCGACATGCTGCCCGTCACCGACCGCGGCACGGTGGATTCCTGACGGCAAACCGTGGTGACGTCCGCGGCCGCGCAGCCCGGACGTCACCGTCCCACCCGGAGGTACCAACCATGTCCAAGCAGCATCCACGCATCGTGGACCTGAGCGAGACGGAACCCAACAGAAGGCGCGGAGGCGATCTCAGGACCCTCCTCACCCCGGCCACGGTGGGTTCCACCAGCGGCTTCATGGGTCTGGCCGTCATCCAGCCCGGTGAGCGCATCGGCGAGCACTACCACCCGTACTCCGAGGAGTTCGTGTACGTCGTCAGCGGCGCGCTCGAAGTCGACCTGGACGGGGAGCCGTTCGCGCTGCGGGCCGAGCAGGGTCTGATGATCCCGATCGACATGCGGCACCGCTTCCGCAACGTCTCCGACGCCGAGGCCCGCATGGTCTTCCACCTGGGCCCGCTCGCCCCGCACCCGAGCCTCGGGCACGTCGACACCGAGGAGAACGCCGGCTCCGAGGCCGGCCCTCAGCTGACCGTGGGCGGTCCGGTCGCATCCGGGACCGGACCGGGCCGGCCGGCCGGACCCAGTGAGGCCATAAAGTGACCCGCCGGGTGGCCGTCACCGGTATCGGAGTGGTCGCTCCGGGCGGCACCGGGGTGACGGCGTTCTGGGACCTTCTGTCCGCCGGCCGCACCGCGACCCGCGGCATCACCCTGTTCGACCCGAGCGGGCTGCGCTCGCGGATCGCCGCCGAGTGCGATTTCGACCCGTTCGACCACGGTCTCGACCCGGACCTGTGCCAGCACGCCGACCGGTACATCCAGTTCGCCGCGGTCGCCGCCGGCGAGGCGGTCCGCGACGCCGGGCTCGACCCGGGGAACGACGGCGGCTGGCGCACCGCGGTGTCGCTGGGCAGCGCGGTCGGCGGCACCACCCGGCTGGAGCACGACTACGTCCAGGTCAGCGAGCACGGCTCGCGCTGGGACGTGGACCACCGGGCCGCCGACCCGAAGCTGCACCTGGCGTTCCAGCCGAGCACGCTCGCCTCGGTCGTCGCCGAGCGGTTCGGCGCGCGGGGCCCGGTGCAGACCGTCTCCACCGGCTGCACCTCGGGACTCGACGCGGTGGGGTACGGCTTCCACACCATCGCCGAGGGCAGGGCCGACGTCTGCATCGCCGGGGCGTCCGACTCGCCGATCTCGCCGATCACGATGGCGTGCTTCGACGCCATCAAGGCGACGTCGCCGAACAACGACGACCCGGAGCACGCCTCCCGTCCCTTCGACGCGCACCGCGACGGCTTCGTGATGGGCGAGGGCGCGGCGGTGCTGGTCCTCGAGGAGTACGAGCACGCGCGGGCCCGCGGGGCGCAGATCCACTGCGAGATCGGCGGGTACGCCACCTTCGGCAACGCCTACCACATGACCGGTCTGACCACCGAGGGCCTGGAGATGGCACGGGCCATCGACAGCACGCTCGACCAGGCCCGTCTCGACCCCACACTGATCGACTACGTCAACGCGCACGGTTCCGGCACCCGGCAGAACGACCGGCACGAGACGGCCGCGGTCAAGCGGTCCCTCGGCGCCCACGCCTACGACACGCCCATGAGCTCCATCAAGTCGATGGTGGGGCACTCGTTGGGCGCGATCGGCGCGATCGAGGTGGTGGCCTGCGTGCTCGCCCTGAAGCACCAGGCCGTACCGCCGACGGCGAACTACGAGACCCCCGACCCCGAGTGCGACCTGGACTACGTGCCGCGCACCGCCCGCCCCCGGAAGCTGAGGAACGTGCTCTCCGTCGGCAGCGGGTTCGGCGGCTTCCAGTCCGCGGTGCTGCTGACCGGGCCGAGTGGGAGGACCCGATGAGCACTCAGCGCACTCAGCGCCCCCGCCTCGCGGCCATCACCGGCATCGGTGTGATCGCGCCCAACGGACAGCGGACCGACGCCTACTGGAAGTCCGTCAGCGAAGGCATCGGCGTGCTGGACCGGATCACCCGTGAGGGCTGCGGTCATCTGCCGCTGCGCGTGGCGGGTGAGGTCCGCTCCTTCGACGCGACGGCCCTGATCGAGGACCGGTTCCTGGTCCAGACCGACCGGTTCAGCCATTTCGCGATGGCGGCGGCCGCCCTCGCTCTCGACGACGCCGGGCTCGGCAGCGGTGATCCCGCGGAGCCGTTCTCCATCGGCGTGGTCACCGCGGCCGGTTCCGGCGGCGGTGAGTTCGGGCAGCGCGAGCTGCAGAAACTCTGGGGGCAGGGACCCCGGTTCGTCGGCCCGTACCAGTCCATCGCCTGGTTCTACGCCGCGAGCACCGGCCAGATCTCCATCCGCAGCGGTTTCAAGGGCCCGTGCGGGGTGGTGGCGAGCGACGAGGCGGGCGGTCTGGACTGCCTCGCGCACGCCGCCGGGGCGGTCCGGCGCGGCACCGACACGATGGTCGTCGGGGCCGCGGAGGCCCCGCTGGCCCCGTACTCGATGGTCTGCCAGCTCGGTTATCCCGAGCTCAGCACCGTCGAGGACCCGGACCTCGCCTACCGTCCCTTCACCTCGAAGGCCTGCGGGTTCGTGCCCGCCGAGGGCGGTGCGCTGCTCGTCGTCGAGGACGGGAACCGCGCCCGCGAGCGCGGCGTGCCGGTGCGGGCCACCCTCGCCGGCCATGCCGCCACCTTCACCGGCGCCTCCCGCTGGGAGGAGTCACGGGAGGGCCTGGCCCGTGCGATCCGCGGCGCCCTCGACGAGGCGGGCGCCGCGCCGGAGGACATCGACGTGGTGTTCGCCGACGCGATGGGCGTACCGGAGGCGGACCGCGCCGAGGCGCTGGCCATCGCCGACGCGCTGGGCGCGCACGGCAGGCGGGTCCCCGTCACGGCGCCCAAGACCGGTTTCGGACGGGCCCACTGCGCGGCACCCGTGCTGGACACGGTGGCCGCGGTGCTCGCCATGGAACACGGTCAGGTGCCCCCCACCCCCAACGTGTTCGACATCTGCCACGACCTCGACCTGGTGATGTCGCGCGCTCGGCCCGCCGAGCTGCGTACGGCCCTCGTCCTCAGCAGGGGACTCATGGGCTCCAACGCGGCGCTGGTCGTGCGCCGCGGCGAATCCGCCCGGTAGGCCCGGGCGGGGAAGGAGCAGACACTCATGATCACCACCGAAGTGACCGTCGACGAACTGGCCGTCCTGATGAAGAAGGCGGCCGGCATCACCGTCGACCCGCAGGAGCTGAAGCAGGCCGCGGGGTCCCCCTTCGACTGCTTCGGCCTCGACTCGCTCGGCCTGCTCGGCATCGTCGGCGAGCTGGAGAACCGGTACGGCCTCTCGCTTCCCCCCGACTCGGAGCGCTGCAAGTCGCCCCGGGAGTTTCTGGACCTCGTCAACAGCACCCTCAAGGCTGGAGCCTGAAAGTGGCAGGACACACCGAGAACAGCATCACCGTCGACGCCCCGTTCGACCTCGTCTGGGACATGACCAACGACCTCGAGAACTGGCCGAACCTGTTCAGCGAGTACGCGTCGGTCGAGGTGCTCTCCCGCGAGGGCGACACCACGACGTTCCGCCTGACGATGCACCCGGACGACAACGGGAAGGTGTGGAGCTGGGTCTCCGAGCGCACCCCCGACCGGGGCCGCCGGACCGTGCGCGCCCGTCGCGTCGAGACGGGTCCCTTCGCCCACATGAACATCCTGTGGGAGTACGAGCAACTGCCGAGCGGAGTGCGGATGAGCTGGACACAGGACTTCGCGATGAAGCCCGACGCCCCGGTCGACGACGTCTGGATGACGGACAACATCAACCGCAACTCGCGTACGCAACTGGCGCTCATCCGGGACCGGATCGAGCAGGCCGCCGGCGAGCGCAGGAGCCACGCGTCCGCCACCTCCCGCTGACCGCCGATCGATCCGGAAAGGACCGTCGATGCACCACGCACTCATCGTGGCCCGTATGGCGCCCGGTTCGGCGCCGCAGATCTCCGATGTGTTCGCCGCCTCCGACCGGGGTGAACTTCCCCACCTGATCGGGGTGAACAGGCGCCGGCTCTTCCAGTTCGGCGACGACCTGTATCTGCACCTCATCGAGTCCGAGCGGGATCCGGCGCCCGCGATCGCGAAGGTGGCCGGGCACCCCGAGTTCCGCGGCATCAGCGAACAGCTGGAGGCGTACGTCAGCCCGTACGACCCCCGGACCTGGCGCGGCCCCAAGGACGCCATGGCGCAGTGCTTCTACCACTGGGAGCGCGGCGCCGGCTCCTGAGCGGACAGCCCGGAAGAACCCCGAGGCCGCCGGTCCCGTGTACGTCACGGAGCCGGCGGCCTCGGGGTCGGCCTGCGTACGGAAGGTGCCGGCCGGACGGTACGGCCGGTGCGGATCAGCCGGGGACGGCGCGCTCAAAGGCGTGCAGGCAGGCGTTGACCGGCTGGACCTCGCCGATGACCAGGCCTGCGTCGGTCAGCCGGTCGGTCATGCTCTTCCGGGTGTGCTCGGCGCCGCCGACGTCGAGGAGCAGCAGCAGGTCCATGGCCGTGGTGCACCGCCTCGACGGGGTGCGGCCGGCTCTTCACCGCCTCCGCGAGGCCGTCCACGGCCATGGGGGTGTCGTCGAGTGCGTCCGCCACGCCCAGGCGTACGGCGGCGCGCACGGCGGCGGCGCAGGCCGCCCCGAAAACGAGCTCCCGCGGCCGCATGGGCGGTGGGGGAGCCGGATCGACGGTCGTCATCCGTCGCCTCGCTTCTTCTGTCGTGCTGTTGAGGGGGAGGGTGAGGTGCTGAGGGGCGGGGCGGTGGCACGGCGGGGCGTTCAGCACAGACCGGCGGGCTCGGAGAGCGTGCAGGTGTTGCCGCTGAACGTGTTGGTCGTGGCGGTGTCCCGGTCGGCCAGGTCTGCCGGGCTGTTGCCGGTGACCAGGTTGTCGCGGACGGTGCTGCGCTCGTTCGCGGCGCCCATGAGGCTCTTGAACAGCACGATGCCGCCGGACAGCGGGGAGGTGCCCTTGTTGTTCTCGATCCGGTTCCCCGCCACGAGGGTGCCCTCGGCTCCGGTGAGGACGACGCCCGTGCCCTGCAGGAAGGGCAGCCGCGGGGTGGCGGCGCAGTGCTTGTTGTTGGCGCGGAGGTGATTGCGGGTCACCCGCAGGTCGCCCGCGACGGGCTTGGACTCGTCGCCCACCACGAACACGGCGGCGCAGTTGCCGGTGGCCTCGTTGCGGTCGACGGTCAGGTTCCGCAGCCGCCGCACGATGACGCCGACGCGGTTGCCGAGCATGCGGTTGTGGCGGATCACCGTCTTGCGGGCGTCCCGGGCGCCTTCCTCGGTGTCGGTGGTGTCGGCCAGGAACAGTCCGGCGTCGCCGTTCTCCTCGACCACGTTGTGGCTGAGCACGCTGCGCACCGAGCGCTCCTCGGCGATGCCCCACTTGCCGTTCCTCTCCGCGGTCACGCCCTGCACCCGCAGCCGGTCGGTGCCGGTGGCCCACAGCCCGTTCCCGGTGAAGCCCCGCAGTGTCAACGAGCGTACGGTGACGCCCCGCAGGGGCATCTTGTCCGTGCCGGTCACGCAGATGCCGTGCCCCGCCCCGGCGCAGGCGCCCCGGTCCGCGTCCGTGCCGGGCACCAGGACGGTGTCGGGCACCAGGACGGTGCGGTGGGCACCGGAGCCGCGCAGGGTGACGTCCGACGTGGTGAGGTCGACGCTCTCCTTGTAGGTGCCGGGCGAGAGGACGACGGTGTCCCCCGGCTTCGCGGCGTCCACGGCCTTCTGGATCGATGCGCCGGGCTGCACCCGGTGCACGGTGGGCCGGGCGGCCGACGGCGTCGCGGCCATGCCCGAAGCCAGGACGACCACGGTGCAGGTGAGATACGTGAGGTGGCGTTGGGTCATATGGCGAAACTAGGAGGGAATATGACGACCCGCCACCATTGATCCTCCAGGTGAGCAGCGGCAACGCGCCGCCCGGCGACGGGCCTCGCGGGAACCTCCGGGGAACGTCGCGGGTGGCCGCCGGGCGGTGGGCACCGGTCATCTCCGCTGCGCGGGCAGCGTCGCGTAGTGGAACTCGATACCGCACAGCAGCACGGTCTGCCCGGGCGAGCAGACGATCTCCCGTTCCGGCCGGTCGGCGGTGCGGCAGCGCAGCCGGATGGGCGGCTGCTCGCGGAGCGGGCCGGGGACGCTGCGGATCCTGACCGATCCGTCGCCGTCGAGGAGCGGGGAGAGGTCCACGGTGACCTCGCCGCGTCCTTGCAGAGGGATCCGCACGGGTTCCCTGGTGTCGACTCCCTCGGCGGACAGCGTGCCCCGGACCGGGCGGTACCGGCGCAGCAGCACGACGCCCGCCAGGACGAGGACGAGCAGGAGGACACCCAGTGCGGCGGCCCAGCGCACCGGGTCGACGGTGACCTGCGCCGTCCCCCGCACCGCCAGGGACTCTCCGGCCGGGGTGGTGGCCAGCCGGGCCTGCTGGTCGACGAACCGCTCCGAGGCCCGCGCCACCGGGGTGCTCACCCGGCCGTCGACGGACAGCTGCCAGGTCTCGGTGCGGGGCCCGCTCCCCCACCCCTTGCGCTGCGCGGTGGTGGAACTGAGCGTGACGTCGACGTCCCGGCTCTCCCCCGGCCGGAGGTCGACCGAGCGGGGCAGTCCGCCGGTCGGTTCGACGCCCTCGGGAAGCCCTTCGATCCGCAGGTCGGTGACGCGCACGGGCAGCGCGTCGGTGGTGGCCGTCAGCCGCAGGCGAAGGACCGATCCGGCCGGCACCGGCCCGTCGCCGGGCCTGTCCGGCCAGGAGACGGCCACGCCCTTGCCCTTGTCCCCGGTCACGGCCCGGGCGGCCTGGAGCAGACGGGTGTCGTCCTGAGCCGCCGTCATCGCCTCCCGGGTGCGGGATCCCGACGCGTCGAGCATGCGGTAGCTCGGGAACACCTTGGCCAGGACCTGCTCGACCTCGGCGCCGGGGGCCAGGGCGATGCCGTAGCCGGTCAGGGTGCGGTCGGCGGGCAGGCCCGAGGCCTGTTTGCGCAGGGCGGGCCAGCCGCTCGCGGTGAAGTCCCGGTACTTGACGTCGTCGGGCGCGTGCATCTGCGCGTCGGACAGCAGCAGTACGCCACCGACATCGGTACCGGCCCGTTGCAGTCCGTCCAGCGCCTGCTCGAAGGCGCGCCCGAAGTTGGACGCGGAACCCTCGGGGGTGGCGGGCAGCGCCTCGTCGAGTTCCGCGAGCGCCTCGTCGCGGGAGACCATGTCGCAGGCGCGCGCGCTCCCGCTGAAGGGGATCAGGCAGACCAGGTCCTCGGGGTGCAGGGACTCGAGGAACGCGGGAAGTACCGAACGGACCTTGTCGTACGAGCCGTTGTTCGCCATGGACTGCGAGGTGTCGACGACGATCGCGTAGCCCGCGCCGCGGGTGCCCACCACCGAGTCCAGGAACCGCTCCAGGTCGCCGGAGTCCGCGGCACGGGCGGGGGTGAGGGGGCTCAGCGCGGGCCCCAGGGTGAGGAAGGCGGTGGCCAGTGCCGCGGCGAGTGCGCGCCTGGCCGTCCGGGAACGGTCGTTGCTCATCGGGCGGTGCTCCCTCTGTTCCACTTCTTGGGCTTGCGTGGCGTTCCCGGTACCAGGTTCACGTGGGCCATCAGCCGTATCCAGCGCAGTTCACGCACCCGCGAGCGGCGTGCGCGCAGGTCCCGTTTCGCCTCCCGGAGCACCGGCCCGGCCTGCCATCCGCCGCCGCTGTGGCCGGAGGCCCGGCCGGCCATGACCAGGCGCCTGATTTCGTGCAGGATGTCCGCGGTGACGTCGATGCTGCACTGGTGCTCGGTGAGCAGCGCGCGTTCCAGATGACCGAAGAGTGCGGCGCGTTCCCCGTCCTGGGCCTTCTCCCACCAGCGGCCGGCCGCTTCGAGGGCTTGGCGGCCCGCGGCGGATTCCAGGTCGAGGGTGAAGGGCGCCCACATCGCCGCGACCTCCCGGGAGGAGCCGACGTGCGTCGCGGCTCGGGCGAGGTCTTCCAGAGAGCCGGGCCCGTCGCCCGTCCGGCCGGGGCCGCCGAGGACGGGCGGGCGTCCGTGGCCCGCGTGGGGGACGGTGGCCGCCGTGGCGGGGCGGGGACCCGTTCCGGTCGCGAGGCCTGTGCCGGGGTGCCGTTCCAGGGCGGCCTTCTGCACGGCCTGGCTCTCCTGCGCCTGGCGGGCGGCGCGCAGGTGGGCGTTGTGGGCGGCTTCGCGCTCGGAGAGCCGTTGTGCGTGGACGGCACGCTCCCGCTCCTGGGCGGCCTGCCGGCGCCGCCGTTCCTCGTCCCGGGCGGCGACGCGCCGGCGCAGGTTCGCGGCGGCCGCCTCGTGCGGCACCTGGAGGAGGGCCTCCAGGACGATGGACTCGCCCTCCTGGACCCAGGGTTCGTCGAGCACCGGTCCGGCGAGCTCGTCCACGAGCAACTCCAGGAAGGGTGCCAGGCTCCCGTCCCGGAAGATCTGGTGCAGGCTCCGTGCGTAGGCGAGGCACGCCTCCTCGCGCCACGGGGGCCCGACGGGAGGGAGGCCCACCAGGCAGCTCAGGACGTCGGTCGACGCCCTGCAGTGCCGCCACGCCTCCGGATCGGCGGCGAGCAGGTCCCGCAACGTACGCGCGTCCGGAAGGCCGAACGGGGCCACCAGGGCCACCGGGTCCGCGCGGTCGGCGGGAGCGGCCGGATTCGGGGAGCCCGGCGGGTGCCCCGGGGGCTTCGGGATCTCCGGCGTGTCCGGGGCGTCCGATGTCCCGGCCGAGGAGGGTTTCCGCGACCCGTCCCGGTTCCGGTTCCGGTTCAGGAAGGGAAGCCTGAAGGTGGCTCCGTCCTCGTCCGGGCGTCCGCCGTCCCTCGGCTCGGTGGCGATGGCGTACAACTGCGGCCACAGCCAGCCGACGGCCTCCGCCGCCCAGTCGGGCCGGCGCGCGCGGACGGTGGCGGTGAGCACATGAACGGCGTCCTCGGCGGTGGGACGCGGCTCCGCCCGGGACGCCCGCCTCGCCTCGCGCACCGACAGCACCGCCCAGGCACGCAGCCAGGCGGGGGCCTCGGGCGCGGCCGGCGCGAGCGGGGTCAGCCAGGCCACGAGCCGTGCGGGGTCGGCCGACACCCGCGCGAGCACCTCCAGGGTGAGCCGCCGCGTGTCCCGGAGCGCGCGCACCGCGCCGGCCCGGTCGTCGGCCACCCTGTCCGGGCCCAGCAGGAGCAGGCACTCGACCGCGCACCCCAGGCGCCGGCCGTCGGCCGGCTGTTCGGAGCCGGGCAGCAGCCGCAGTACCTCGGCCTCCTTCCGGCACTGTTCGACCAGCCGCCACAGCGCGTCCAGCCTGGCGCGGCACGAGGTGCTGTCCATCGCGTGCCGGGCGCCGCTCAGGACCACGTTGAGGAGGGCTTCCGCCATGAGGGCGGACACGCGCGGTCCGGTCCTCTCGTGCGTCCAGTGACGGTGCAGCGCCTCGTGCAGCTCCCGCCCCCCGGGTTCGACCGCGTAGGCGATCCCCCACTCGACGAGCCGCAGGAAGTCGTCGGAGTCCGTGTCCTCGCCGTCCGTCAGGCTGTTCAGCCCTTCGGCCACGACCCGGACGGACTGCTTCCCGGCCTCGACGGCGCTCACCGCCGCGCGGAACGGGTCCAGCCGGCCGAGGGCGCCGAGCAGCGCCCCGTGGTCGGCCGGTGCGACGGGCGCGTCGAGCCCGCGCAGTCCGGCGGTGACCGCGTCGAAGCCCACGACCTCGATCAGGCGGGAGAGCTGACGCCGGTAGTCCTCCGGAGGGCCGGCCGGCACCTGCGGCGGGGTGCCGAGCCGCACGCACCGGGCGGACGGCGTGTGCTCCGGTCCGAAGGCCAGTTGGGTGGGCGGTTTGTCACCCCCGTCGACGCAGCTGCCCACGCGCAGCCCGCTGCGTACCCCGTACGGCAGAAGGCCGACGACGGCGTCGAACACGGCCAGCCGGGCCCGCGCGCCGAGCCGGCCGCCGCCGGTGACGACGACGGGGTGGCCGCACAGCAGCAGTGCGGCCACGGACACGGCCCAGTCCACGGCTTCCTCCCACCGCTCTCCGGCGCCGGCGGTGTCGCCGTGCACATGGTCGGCGATGGTGTCCAGGCCTTCCGCCAGTCCCTGGCCGGCCTGTGGGGACACCTCCAGCAGGATGCTCTCGTCGTGCTCCGGCGGCAGCCGTACGGGGGTGACGGCGTCCCACAGGGTGGTGTACTCCACCCTCCGGCTCACCAGTTCGGTGGAGTCGATCAGCATGTAGCGGGTCGGGGTGACGGCCCGGTTCGCGCCGTCGCGCAGGGTGGAGGTCTCCATCACGGAGATGCCGGTCCACAACTGGTCGGAGAAGGGGAGACCCATCACGGAGATCCAGGGCAGCCGGTCCTGCACGGCCGCCGCGGCGGGCGGGTTGCCGAGGCTCGCCGCGATGATGTATTCGGAGAACATCGCGCGGCGGGGCGCTCCTCCGGTGCAGCGCATCACGTCGTACTCGGCCAGCGAGCCCGCTTTCTTGCCGTACCAGGCCCACAGCGCTTCCACGGTGAACGCGTCGTTCACGGACGGCCTCCGTTCCGCATGCCGAGCAGCAGGGTCACCAGCGGTTCCATGACGTTGTACGGGCTGAGCGGCCCCACGATGCGCTCGTTCCCGTCGACGACGTTGACGTTCCCGAAGCGCCGCAGGTCGACGGAGCCACCGGGCAGGGTGCCGAACCCGATCGCCGAGGAGGTGAAGAAGTGGAGGCGCGAGGGATGGAAGTTGGCGCGCAGGGTCTGTCCCACCAGGCGCATGGTGCTGCCGTGCAGGTCGTCGGCGAGCCAGTCGAAGAAGCCGGCGGGGTCGGACACCACGGGCACGCCGTTCGGCCCGAGGTCGGTCCAGCCGCCGCGCCGGGCCCGGTGGAAGATGTCGGGGTCGTCGAACTTGGTGAGGCAGACGGCGAGATGGTGCGGGAGGTAGGGGCCGTCCAGCCGGTTCTCCTGCATGCACAGCCGCGTGATCCGGGTCAGGGTGCCGTTGAGGAAGGCGAACGAGTCGTTGTTCCTCGCCTCGCGCACCGGGTCGAAGAGGTAGACGAGTCCCTGGGCCCTGGCCAGGTGATCGACGCTCCGGGCGGTGAGGCCGTCGCTCCTGAGATCTTCGTAGACGCCTCCGGGCACGTCGAGTACGTTCAGCTCGAACTCCATCCGGTTCGAAGGCCGTTTGCGCAGCAGGCGGCGCCTGCCGAGGGCGGTGCCGCTCAGGTCCCCGCGAAAGCGCCAGGCGTACGGGCGCACGGCCTGGGTGGCCGGGGGAAAGACCTTGTCGATCGCCAGTTTCTGGGCCGTCTCCACCAGGAACCGCTCCGACACGTCGTCGGACGGCACCACCTGCCACCGGCCGAAGGGACCGGACGGGTCGAGGGCGGCGAGGCGCAGGGCACCCAGGAACGTCGTCTTGCCGGAGGCCGGAGAACCCCAGACGCCGATCCGGGTCTCCCCCTCCCCCACCTGCGGTTCCGGAGTGAACTCGACCGGAGCGACGTACACCGGCTCGCTGCCGACGTAGTCGGCTTCTCCGTCCGCCGCGTTCCGCTCGTACGTCTTGCTCATCATTTCCGGCGGTGGGAACCGGGGCTCGTCCGGCTTGTTCTCATCCATGGTGCTCACTGTCCTTCTGACGGGGTGGTGCCGCCGACGAGTCGGTGCGCGCGCCGTGCCGGCGGGCCGTTCCGAGGGCCGCCGGTGCGGTGGCGGGGTCGGTCAGCAGCCCGGGGGCCTCGGCGGGGCCTCCCAGGGCACGGTCGACGCACGAGACGACGTCTTCGGGTGTGTGTGTCCCGAGGGTGAACAGGTGGTCGCGGCCGAGGTCGCGCCAGATGTGGCGGAGCCGCTCGCGGGTCTGGGGGCGCCAGCGTCCGGTGGTGTCCACGGCCGCCTGATCACGTACGCCGATGACGGTCAGGTCGGGACAGACCACCGTACGCAGCCGTCGCAGGGCTTCCTCGTAGTCGTACCGGTCGGGGCAGGGCAGGCTGAGGTCGGACTGCTGGCGGGCGGGGTGGGGCGGCCGGCGGGCCAGCACGAGCAGCAGGTGCCGGGCTCCGTCGCGCCAGTGCGGCCAGTGGGCGGCCGCGTGCAGGGCGTCCTCCAGCGGTGCGCCGTAGTCGTGTCGTACGGGCCGGACGGGGAACCGGCGGACGGCCTCGGCGGCGGCTTCGGCGGAGCCGGGGCCCCAGACGCTCAGCACGGAGTCGCCTTCCGGTCCCGCACGCACGGGCAGGACCTTGTGGTCCTCGTATCCGACGAGCCCGATCCGCAGGCCCGTCCGGGCCTCGGGACTCTCCCCGCCGGGGCGGCCCGCCCCGGGGTCCGGCGGACCGGTGGCGCCGAGCCGGCGGAGCACCGACCGCAGGAAGCGGACACGGCGCTCGGACTCGGCCTGGGTGCCGCCGAGTTCGAGCAGGAGCAGCACATCGACGGCGGCGGCTCGGGACGGCCGGGACGCGTTTGTGTCCGCGTCGGCGGCATGCGGCAGCGTCCGTCCGTCCCGGCTTTCGGCGAACAACTCCGGTTCTGTGAAACGGAGTTGCCCGTGACCGTCGAGGGCGACGGTCACGGTGGTCCGGTGTCCGGGCCGTACCCGCGCACGCCCCGTGTGCAGCACCGGCCAGTCCTCGGTCCGGATGCCCCTGGCCGTCACCAGGGGCAGTGCGAACACGCCGTCCCGCGTGCGGGCTTCGGCATAAGGGCGGGGAGTGGCGTCGGGATGCTCGTCCGTGTCCGCGTGATCCGCGTGCGTGCTCGCGTCCCCGATTCCGCCTTCGCCCGCTTCCGCCTCTGCCTCCGCCAGCAGTTCGACGGAGGCGAACAGTTCGCCTTCCTCCGGCAGCGTCGTACCGCCCGGGAAGAGGATGCGGGCACCGGTGTCCGTCCGCCGGCCCGGCGGGTCTTCCCGGGCGGGCCGGGTGAGCAGGGCGTAGCCGTGCCGCAGGGGAACCTGGCGGCAGACGCCGCGAACGATGTCGTCCAGGGTGCGCGGGTCGGAGGCGTCGAGGAACATCCGGGCCGCCGCTGGCGCCCTGGCCGTCAGTTCCTGCGCCGCGTGGCCCGGCCAGCGCCATCCGCGGGCCTGGACGACGAGGAGCAGCGGCACCGCGCGGCCCTGTGCGCGTGCGGCGTCGAGGGGGGCCAGCGCGGCGTCGAGGGCGTGGCGGACCGCGGGCTCCCACGCCTCGTCGGTGGCCCGGGGCACCCCGTGTGTTCCGTAGGGGGGTGTGAGGCCGATGCCGCCGGCCAGCAGGAAGGCGCGTTCCGCCGGCGACGCGGGCAGCCAGGGCGCGAGGTCCGGCCACCGCACGTCGTCGCCCGGGGAGTCGTGCGTCCATCCGGTCCCCTGCGGGCAGCGGCCCAGCTCCCGCAGGGTCAGTCCGGCGGTGGAGATCCCGAGGACGCAGACGGCGTCGTACTCGCCGGCCGTGAGCGCGGTGAGCAGGGACACGGCACCGGCGGGGCTGCCCGCGGCGGTGTCCCTGCGGCCCTCCGCGCCGAGCGGGTCGAGGATGCCGAACGGGTCGAACGGGTCGAGGGGACCGAAGGGGCGTGGACCGGGTACGGCCGTCGCGGGGGCGCGGCGGATCAGCGGGCCCAGCCGGAGGTCGACGGTGGCGCCCGGCGTCACTCCGCGGGAACGGCCGCCGGCCGCCAGGTACCGGGTCGCGAGGACGGCCGCGGACATGTCCCAGGACCAGCAGGCGGCGATCTCCGCGTCCCGTGCCGCCGAACCGGCGGCCGCCGTCGCCTCCGGCTCCCAGCCGCAGGCCCCGCACCGCCGTCCGGTACCGCCCGACCAGCAGACGGGGCAGTGTCCGGGTGGCCCGGCGGCGGTGTACCCGGCATCGGTGGACCGCGGCCGGCCGTGCTCGGGTCCGTCGCGGCGGACGCGCGTCACGGGCGGCGCCCACGGGGCGCGGAAAGGCCGTCGTTCATGGGTGCCGGCCCTGCTTCGGGCCATCTGTCGCTGTTCACGGTTCCCCCCTCGGACCGCAGTCCCCGCCGCTGCCCCGGACCGCGGAATCCCCGGTCACGGGCTGCGAACTGAGAACGCGTCAGCGATCGTATCGGGGCGCTTGCCCTGTTGTCCGAGGAAAAGGCAGAATCTCTCCTTCTCTTTCCTGAAATGCATACACCTCGCATGATGGGGCGATATTGCTGGATTCAGTCCGTGGCCGGACGGCGTCCCCCTCCGAGGACCAGCCGGCGTACCGCGCCGTCGAGTCCGACCGCGATCAGCCCGTCCTCGGCCGGACGCAGTCCCGAGACGGAAGGCAGTTCCCAGCGCCTCAGCAGGCGGCCGTCGCGGACGGCGAGCAGCCGGATCCCGTGCTGGTCGGCGACGCACACCGCCGAGCCGTCCACCAGGACGTCCAGAGCACGTGGCGCCGCCCCACCGGTCGCCGGCGCCGTCCACAGCGGGCGGCCGTCATCGGCGTCCAGCGCCGTGACCGAGCCCTCCGTGGTCGCCACCACGACAGCCCCGCCGCAGCCGGCGGCGGGGAGGTGCACGGTGCCGCCGGCCGGCGTCGCCCACACCGTCTCTCCCGTGGCACGGCACAGGGCGGTCACCGTGCCGTCCGCCCCCGGCACGACGACGGCGTCCTCCAGCGCCGTCACCCCCGCCGGACCGGCGGCCGGCGGACGCACGCCCCACAGCCGACTCCCGTCGTCCATCCGCCGGCACACCACCTGGCCGCGATCGGTGCGGTAGACCACGGTGCCGCCGGCGACCACCGCTCGTCCCGTCACGACTCCCGCGTCCTCGACGGTCCAGCCGCAGTCCCCGGAACGGAGGTCGAGGACGCGCACGCTCCGTCCCTCGGCGACGAAGAGCCGGTCCGGGTCGTCGCCGGGGGCGCCGGACCAGCCCACCGCGTGCACTCCCGCGGTGAACCGGTGCCGTGCGTGCTCGGGACCGGTCGCGGCCAGCCGGACATGGTGCACCGCTCCGTCGGCGGCGCCCAGAATCACCGCGTCCCGCGCCGGGATCAGTCCGCCCCGTACCGGTGCGCCGAGGTCCAGTCGCCACAGGGGCCGCCCGCTCCGGTACTCGACGCCGTACAGGACCCCGCCCGCCGTGGCGATCAGCACCATGTCCCCCATCAGCCAGGGGGGTACGCGCAACCAGTCGTGGCAGTGCCAGACCCAACGCTCGGCGGTGGCCGGTGCGGGCGTGGGCTCCGGCGCGGGCGCCGGGGCCCGCTCCGATGCGGGTGCGGGCGCGGGCTCCGGTACCGGCACGGGGGCCGGCGCGAACGCGGGCACGGTCGGCACGAGGCCGTCGTCCGTCCGGTTCCCCGGGCTCCACTGTTCCCTGCCCGTTTCCCGGCCCCGGGCCCGCCCTGCTCCCCGCTCCCCCGGCTCCTCCCGCGCCAGCCGGTCGGCGCGCGGCCCGATGAGGGCGCGCAGCGCGTCCATGTGGCGCTCGAACACATGCAGTGCCGCGGGCGGGTAGGGGACGCGGTCCGTGTCCGTCGCGCGGGCCAGCCCGGCGCGTACGTCGTCCATCGAGGGGCGCTCGGTGTCGGTGAACCGGAGGCACGCGGTGACGAGTTCACGCAGCGGTCCGTCGTGCAGACCGGTGATGTCCGGTGGCTCCGTCAGGGCGCGCAGCCGGATGTCGAACTGGTTGCGCCCGCTGTAGGGGGGATGTCCCGTCGCGGCGAAGAGCAGGGTCGCGGCGAAGGCGAAGACGTCGGCGGGCCCCTGGGCGCGGCCGAGACCGCTGGCCTGTTCGGGGGCGGCGTACTGGAAGCTGCCCATGGCGTCCGCGGTGACGGTCAGGCTGGGGTTGGCGACGAGGCGTACGAGGCTGAAGTCGATGATCCAGGGGCGGGTCGGGGTGACGAGTACATTGCTCGGTTTCAGGTCCCGGTGGTAGAGCCCGGCGCTGTGCAGGGCGGCCAGCGTGCCGGCCAGACGGCGGCCGAGGGCGAGCACCGTGGTCTCCGGCAGCGGGCCGGCGTCGTCGACCAGCCGTTGCAGCGAGGGACCCGGAACGTACCGGGTGGCCAGCCAGGGGCGGCGGGCGGCCGGGTCGGCGTCCAGGAGTTCGGGGATGCCTTCGCCGCCGGCCCGGTCGACGGCCTCGATCTCGCTGTGGAACCGGGGTCTGAGCCGCTCGGACTCGGCGACGTCGGTACGGATGAGTTTGACCGCGGCGAACCGCTCCCGGCCGCCCGGCTCCTCCTGCCCGAGGAACACCTCGCCGAATCCGCCCGCGCCGATGCGGGACAGCAACCGGAACCGTCCCAGCCGCCGGGGGTCCTCGCTCCTCAGGGCCTCCATCGAGGACATCGGTCAGCCCTCCCCGTGCGCGTCGGCCCGCCGGCCCGTCCGGTGGCGCGACCCGTCGTCGCCGGGGAACGAGGCAGGGGCGGTGCGCCGGGCGAGCGCGCGCAGCAGGCCGTCGGTGCCCAGCTCCTCCCGCAGCATCCGCAGCCGGGCCAGATGGGCGCGGGCCGGCGGGGAGACGGGTTCGGGCGGGGTGTCCTCGTCCACGACGCGCCGCCGGGGCGAGGACGCCTTGGTGTAGCAGATCCAGGGGGCGTCCGCGGTGGCGTCCGGAGCCCAGGTCGACGCGGTCAGCGTGGCCCGGTATCCGTAGGGCAGCAGGGAGACGACGGCGTCGATGACACCGATCCGGTCGAGGGCGAACCGGTCGCCCCGGGCCCGCAGGGCGAGTGGCGCCTCGAGCGCGACGGCGGCGGTGGCGGCCGCCCAGTCGAAGCCGGCCGCCTCCACCCGTCGTACGGTCCGCTCGACGGGGTCGGCCTGCGCCGTGAGCAGCACGGGCTGCGGCATCCCGCTCTCCGCTGCCTCACCGGGCAGCGGCACCGGCCGCACCGCGTTCCACAGGGGGACCAGTCCCATCCCGTGCCGGGCCAGGTCCTCGTAGGGCACCAGGAAGCAGCGGGTGGTGGCGGACCGCCGGCCGGAGGAGTCCCAGGTGGCCTCCGCGAAGCTGTTCCAGTCGGTCACGGAGACGGTGATCCACCTGCTGCCGGTGCTCTCCGCTCCGGCGCCGCAGACGCCGAAGGAGATCCAGGGCAGGACCTCACCGGGACGTCCCGCGGTGGACCAGGGAGGCGGGGTGCCGAACAGCGTGGCTCTGATCACGTGCTCGAACCAGGCCATCTCCGAGGGACCGTCACTGCACCGCAGGACACGGTAGTCACTGCTGTCCGCCGGCGGTTTCGACAGCACGGCCCAGCGCGCGCGCAGGCTGAGAGTGGGGGTCATGTCAGGTGCCTCCCGGCGCTCGTCCCAGGTCGATCAGCGGTTCCAGCACGTTCACCGGCCGGGCGGAGCCGCGCAGCACGGGCAGGCCGTCTTCGTCGTGGGTCCGGTTCGAGCAGTCGTCCAGGTTCAGCGTGCCGCCGGGAGTGCGGTGGAAGCCGATCGCCGACACCGCGTACCAGAGGACGTGGTCCGGGAGGAAGTACGTCTTCGTCAGCGCCCGCGCCCGCGCCACGTAGCCGGAATCGTCCGCCAGCCAGCCGATGTAGTCCTCCGCGTCGGCGGCGGGCACGCACGGATCGCCCTGCGCGTTCTGACCGACCCAGTTGCCGCGCCGGGCGTTCTGGAAGACCGAGGGCTCGTCGAACTTCGTGACGCAGAAGGCGACGCGGTGCGGCAGTCGTCCCCGTACCAGTCGGCGGTGTTTCTGGAACTCCTTCAGCAGTCGCTCCAGGTGGGGGGCGAGGAACTCGGCCTGGGGGCCGTTTCCGGTGGGGTCGACCAGGATCACCAGATGGCCGGCCCGGCCCAGGTGCGAGTCGAGGACGAGGTTGTTGCCGTAGTTCTTCCACTGGTACTCGCGGCCGCCGACGTCGCAGAAGTCCAGCGCGAAGTCGACCCGCTCCGGGCGTCGCCCCCGCGTGAGCTCGGCGCGGAAGACGTACGAGAAGGAGCTCCGGCCCATCGTCGCCTGCGGGAACCGGCGCGCGACCGCCAGCGCATAGGTCTGCTCCACGAGAAAGTGCTCGGCCCGTTCGCTCTCGGCGACGACGTTCCAGCGGCCCAGCTCCGGGGACGCGCCCGAGGCGGCGAGTCCCGCGGCCGCGAGGAAGGTCGTCTTGCCGCTGTGCGCGGCCCCGAGGACTGCGATCGTGTGTCTCCGCTGCCGTGCGGCGCCCTCTCCCGAACTGTGATCCGTGGGCTCCTCGGCCGGCTCGGGGCCGGCGGACACCGGTGCGAGGAGGGGCGTGCGGTCGGGTGCGACGGGGACCGGGGCTGCTTCGGGCACGGAGGCGGGGGCGGATTCCGGCGCGGGTGGCCCGGGGACGAGTGGCGGGAACCGCGCCGGGGACGGAGGCGGGGGCGGGGCGGAAGCCGGACGGCCGGGCGGGGCCGGGGAGTCGGCCGTCCGCGGCCCGGCCGCCGCGCCCCCGTGCGGCGGCCGGGCGGGGGCGAGGGCGCCCAGGACCGGCGGGGGCGGGGTGGTGTCGGCTTCGTCAGCAGGGTGGGCGAGCCCGTCCACGGCCTCCTCGATACGCCGCACCGCGTCTCCGTAAGCCGGGCCCATCCCTTTCAGGATGCGGACCGCGATCTCCGCGAACGGACGGGTCTCCGGGTCGATCTGGCCGATCAGCCGGCCGTCGCGCGGCGAGGCCAGCAGCGCGGGGAAGGCGAGCGCGGTGCGGCCCCGCATCCTCGCCACGTATCCGGACACGGTCTCGAAGACCCGTACCGCCTCGACCCGGTCCATGCTCTCCAGCAGGATCTGCCGGGTGTTTCCGGTGAACTCGTAGACGGGGTCGTCCGCCGGTGTCCCGGAGCCCTCCCGCGCGGGACGGGGACGCAGCAGACCGCTGAAGAAGACCTCCGCCAACGGGGCGGGGTCGTAGGGCTCCTGGCGCCAGTTGCTGGTGACCATGTGCGTCAGCCACATGGTGGACAGGCTCAGGGGGACCACGGCGAGGCTGCGCAGCAGCCTGCGGGCGCGTCGGCCTGCGACGGCGTCGAAGTCGTCGAGCAGTTCGCCGGCGTCGGCCGGGTCCGCGAGCGCGGCGTCGTCGGGGGCGGGCCCCGGAAGGGTGTCGGACGCCCGCTCCGAGCCGGCGTCCGTCGTGGACTCGGGCATGGTGGGGGGCCCGGTATCGGAGACGGAGGCGGAGGAATGATTGTTCCGCTTCTCTCCCGGCCCAGCAATGACGATCCAAGCCGAGGCGGACACGCTGCGGTCGTGCGCACCGGTGATCAGCGCGGCCCAGCGGTTCAGCGGTCCGGGCGCGAGGGGCACCACGGGGACCGCGTGCGGACGGCCGCCGGACGGGGGGCGGCCCTCGGGCCAGAGGTCCGCCGGGGACCAGCCGGCCGGTGTGAACCGCCGGGCGAGGCCGGTGAACCTCCTGGACCGGGCCCCTTGCGTCTCCGGGTGGAAGGTCACCGGCAGCGGGTCGATCCCGGTGCGCCCCCACAGGTAGCGGGGCAGCAGATGGACGATCACCACGGGGCCGTAGCGGGACAGCAGGTGGACCTGCTCGGCCATCCGCCCGTCGTGCCAGCCGGGGCCGACGCCGTCGGTGACCAGGGCGATCAGGCGTCTGCCGTCGGGCTCCAGCAGTGTGCGCAGGCTGCTGGACCCGCCGCCGGGAGTCGTCGGGAGGGTGCGGGCGGTCCGTGAGTCCAGCCGGCTCACGGTGATCGACCGGAAGACGCCGTACTGGGCCACGGCTCGGGCGAGTTCGCGCAGCATCGGTGTCCACAGCCGCATCGACGAGCCGGTGTCGCGCACGAGGGCGAGGTCGAAGTGCGGTTCCTCGGCGGGCTCGACCATCGGCACGACCATGCCGGTGGCCGCCGCCCACTCGGCCGTGGCCTCCTCGTCCACCGCGGTCCGTACGGGTGAGGGACTGGTACGGCGCAGCGGCCGAAGGGCGTTGCCCAACTCCAGGCGGCCGGGCAGCATCCGCGGTGGGAGGGGCGCGTCGACCAGAGCGGTGGTCTCTCCCGCTCCGGTGAGCAGGGGTTCGGCGCCCGGCAGCCACAGCGCCATGTCGGCGGCCCGGCCGCCGGACTCCGGGGACGTACGGCCCGGTGCCGACGGCGGACCGCCCGCCGGCGAGGCCGGGCCGTCCGGCGCCGGGTCCGCGGATCGCGGGCCGGGCCCCGGAGGGCGCGCCGTGGCCGCCCGGCCGGCCACGGGCAGGCGTGCGGCCAGCCAGGCGGTGTCGAGCACTTCGCTCAGTCCGACCCCCTCGCAGTTCAGCAGCGCCCGCGCGACCTCCGGATGCACCGCGTCACGCCCCGGAGAGCGAGTGGAACACCGCGTTCGTGATCGTCTCCAGGTCGTCCGGCCCCAACTGGGCCGTGAGCCTGAGGCGTACGGCGTTGATCAACTGGTCGGGTGAGAGCTGGCGGCCCTCGGCGGTCAGCCCTTTGTACTCCTTCAGGACGTCCGCGACCTGGGAGAGGTCCTTCATCTCGGGGACGTGCGCGCGGAGGATGTCGTGCAGACGCTCTCCCTCGGGGGGTTTGAGGGTGAGGAAGAGACAGCGGCGGCGGAAGGCCGGCGGAAACTCCCGGTCGCCGTTGCTGGTGAGGATCACGAGGGGGAACTGCGCGCACCGGACGCGGCCGTCGTGCACGGGCACCCGCTCGTTGCCGTCCCAGCTGAGCACACGGACCGGCGACTCGGCGACCCGGCGCAGCTCGGGGATCTCGTAGCCGCCGGTCTCGAAGACGTGCAGCAGGTCGTTGGGCAGGTCCACGTCGCTCTTGTCGATCTCGTCGATCAGCAGCACGCGGGGCCTGCGCCGGGGCAGCAGCGCGTCGCCCAGCGCGCCGAGCCTGACGTACTTCCCGATGTCCTCGTGCCGGTCGCCGTCCTCGTGCCGTCCGGTCTCCCGAGGGGTCCCGGCGCCCTTGTGGGTTCCGCTGTCCCGGTGGTCCTTCTCCCCCCGGTGCCTCCTCTGCTGCGGTGGCACGTTCTTGCGCAGGTTCATGTCGTGCAGACGGCCCAGGACGTCGTAGTCGTAGAGCCCTTCGCGCAGGGTGGACCTGCTGGTGATGCCCCACCGCAGGACGGGGCCCAGGGCCAGCTCCCGGGCGATGGAGGCGGCCAGGGTCGTCTTTCCGGTTCCGGGCGGGCCGGTGACCAGCAGGGGCCGGCGGAGTTGGATCGCGGCGTTCACGAGATCGTGCGCGTTCCGGTCTCCGCGATAGGCGACCGCCGCCTGCTCGTCCCACGATCCCGCTCCCCCGGTCCCGGGCGGCGGCACCGGGAGACTGCTGTGCAGGGGGTCCCGCGCGCGCAGCGCGGCCTCCTCCTCGGGGGGCACCAGCGCGTGCAGTCCGAAGGAGCGCCAGGGCGGTGGGTCGGGAATGCCCGGGAGCGCGCCCTCCCGGGTGCGGGGCTCGCCCCGGTGTCCGCGGTAGACCCACCAGTCGGGAACCGCCGGGGCGGCGACCGGCCCTTCCGTCATTGCTCGTCCCTTCCGTACGTCCGTCCTTGTGAACATCTGTCCATGCGGGGCCCGCAGTCCTCGCGGTCCCCCTCCCGGTGGGGGCCGTTCCTCCCGTCAGGGCGGGTTCAGGGGCCCGCGGACCAGAGGAGAACGACGCGGGTCGTCGAAGAGCACGACCATGTCCCGGAACACTTCGGCCTCGGTGCCGCCCGTTCTGCGCAGGTCGAAGACGATCTCGGGCAGGTCGTGCAGGGGACGGCCGTCGAGTCTGCGCATCAGGCTCTCCCGTACCAGCGCGCCGTCGCAGACCGCGCCGTCGTCACCGCCGCGCCGGCAGTCGTCGGCCGGGGACCGGGCCGGCCATATGGCCAGCAGGGCACCGTTGTTGAGGGCCGTGCCGACGAGATCGGCGTGCGCCCGGTCGGCCAGGGGGCGGGAGAGCACGATGCCGGCGCACGGGTCCGCCGCACCGTTCGCGCCGCCGTTGGCTCCCGCCGGAGCCGACGCGCTCCTGGCGCCGTTGGTTCCGTTGCCCGTGGTGTCCGTCTCGGTGCCGATGACCGCGTTCAGGGTGAAGGCGGTCTCCACGGTGCGGGCGTGCTGTTCGAACTCCGCTTCCCCGGTTCCGCAGGAAGAGGCACAGTCGGTCCACTGCAGTCGTGCCGCGGGGACGGAGTCCAGGAGGGAGGCCCTCCGCTGCCAGCTCAGCGTCTGCGGGCCTCCGTGGTGGCGCCAGCCGTCGCGCAGCACCACCGGCCCGCCGTCCCCCAGCAGCGGCGCCTTCCCGCTGGGTACCGAGAACCTCGGCAGTGCGTCGAAGCGGTGACCGAACAGGTCCCGGTCGACGATGAACTCCACCCAGGCTCCGTCGAGCGCGGACTGGACCTTGGTGTGGGCCTTGCCGTAGATCAGCTTGACGAGGCTGGGGAACTCCTCCTTGCGCCAGCTCTGCCTCGGCAGTCTGATCGGCCGGCGCTGGTGTCCTGTGTAGAACCACGCCTTGGCGCGGTAGCGCGGTCCCTCGGTGCTCTGCGGCTCACCCCGCTCGGCGGACGTCTCGCCGTGGCCGAGCTCGTCCTCCCGTTCCAGGTCTATGACCAGGTGCCCGCGCCGCCGCACGGGCGTGGGCGCGACGGACACGTCGGCCAGCGGTGGAAGGCCTTTGTCCGTGGCCCAGGACGCGTACCACCGGTGGATGCCGTCCCGCAGCCGCCCGATGCGGGCGAGGACGACGCAGAGGTCGGTGATGCAGTGGCTGCCGTCCGCGCGGTGGGGCAGTTCCGTCACCCGCACGGCTGTCTGCGGCAGGGTCAGGTCGTCGTCGGCGAGACGCGGGCCGTAGCGGTGCAGCCACTCCCACACCTCGCTCTCCTCCGCCGGAGTCAGGCAGGCCCGGCTCACCGTCCGGTGCAGCGTCTCGGCCTGGGTGACGGTGACCGCCGCACCCGGCAGAAAGTCGCGGTCCACCAGCAGGTCACCCCGGTGGCTGAGCCAGTAGTGGGTGGGGATCTGGCCGTACTCGGGATCCCCTTGCCGGTAGGCCGCGCGGAAGCGGGCCGCGAGGGCGACCGCGGTCTGCTCGATCCGTTCCAGATCCAGCCGGCCGGCGGACGGCAGTGTCTCCAGCGCGTCCAGGAGCCGGTCGGTGAACACTCCGCCCCGGCCCTCGTCGAAGAGGGCCTGCTCGCCGTGGCGGGCGCCGTAGAGCACCAGGCCCAGCCAGTCCGGGTGCGGGACGGCACCGGCGGCGATGGTCAGGGTCTGGCCGCCACCGCCGTCGCCGGGCCGGGCGGTGTCCGCCTCCCGGCAGGCGTCGATGACGAACAGTTGACGCCCGGGTCTGCGCGGACCTGCCATCCCGCGCGTCAGGTCCTCGAGCGCGAGGCGCCCGTTGTGCGGAAGGTACAGCAGGTGGTTGCCGTTCTCCCGGTTGATCCCGCCGTGCCCGATCCAGTAGAGGACGAAGGCGTCGTCCTCCCCGAGTTCCCCCACGGGGCTGGAGCCGGCCGGGCTGAAGAACTCGCCGATCGGAAGGAGGTCGGCCGATGCCAGGTCGGTTCGCACGTCGGTCCGTCCGGTGTCCGCGGTGGCCGCCCGCAGTCGCGCCGGCAACAGCTCGGTCAGTGGTTCGGCGGACGGTCGGCCGGACGGCGGGTCGGGCGGGGGTTCGGAGGGCGGGGCGGACGGCGCGTGGGCCGGGGGCCCGGACGGCGGGCCGGACAGGTGGTCGGTGTTGGTCAGGAAGGTGAGGGAGCACGGCTCGTCGACGTGGTTCACCAGCCAGGACGCGAAGCGGACGCCGGAGGCCAGGGAGCCGGGCATGGGTCGCAGCGACGAACCCTCGTACGTCTCCGGGCACACCACCAGAGCGCGTACGACCATCGGTCAGCACCCCTCGACGGCGGTGCGGACCGCGTCGTAGACGCGCGGTGTGGTCCAGTAGGCGCCGTGCGCCCGGGGGAACGGCTCACGGGTGTCGACCTCGACATCCGTGACCCGGCCGGCGAAGTGGTCGTCCGCGGGGAAGGCCAGGAGGTCCTCCTTGTCGACGACGTTGACCCAGCGGGCCCGGAAATGATCCGGCAGGGGGGCGTCGAGGCGGTGCGTCGCCAGTGCGTCCAGGCCGTACAGGTAAGGCACTTGGCTGCCCACGGTCACCAGCAGCCGTACCTGGGGCAGTGCGTGGGCGACCAGGCTCTCGAAGCAGGCGATTCCGCCGAGGCTGTGGCCGAGCAGGACCACGGGCCCGTCGATCTCCCGCACCCGCTCGGCCAGATAGGTCCGCAAGGGCTCGCCCCTGGCCTGGTAGAGCAGGATGTCGCCGAGCGCCGGTGTGGCACGGGTCAGCAGGGCGTCCCGGTGGCGCCGGACCACCGGACGGGCCATGTGCTGCGCCGTGGTCCAGGCGACGGCCCGGGCCCTGTCGCCGACGCCGAGGGCGGCCCCGCCCAGACGCCTCTCCATGGCACGCCACAGTGTGTCGCGTTCCTCGGCGGACACGAGAACGGGGCCTGAGTCCCGTTCCCGGAACCTGATGTACGCGGCGGTGACGGACCGTGCGACCAGGTCGTGCGACGCCCTTGCGGCGAGAAGGGGGAGGGCCGCGACGAATTCCTGGGCACGCAGCAATTCCGTGACGGCTGCACGGAATTGCTCGCCGGGTTCGCCTGCCGGGATCAATTCCCCGACTTCGGGATCGTCCGGCATGGCACCGATACGCGTCCTCAGCAGGTCCAGTGCCCTCGGTGAGGTGGCGGACGCGTCGCCGGGTGCCGCCAGGACCGCCGTCCGGATCTCGTAGAGCGGGTCGTCGTACAGCCGGGCCCATACCGCCCGTTCCGCATCCGACCAGGCCACTCCGTGTCCGTCGGGGGCCCAGGCAGGTACTGCGCCGTCCGGCGCGCCGGTCTCGTCCGCCGGGGTCACACCGAGGACGTCGCCCCAGGAGCACGTCTCCACCACGGCGTCCGGCAGTACTTTCCGGAAACCGTCCCCGATCCTGTCGAGCGCTTCCCGCTCACGCTTCGACCGAACTCCCGTTCCGTGAACGAACAGAATCGTCTTCATGTTTCTTCGCACTTGTCCCCCCACCCCGATGCCGCGGCCATGAACACCACGGCGGCGGCCAACGGTAGCGCGGCACAAGGAATTACCTCCGCATATTCCTTGAATTCGCCCCACACGGAGGACGAGTTGTCTTTTCGGAAAAACAACGGAACCCAACCGATCAGGAACGGACAGAGCGAAAGAACGTCCCGTCGGGGGTTCGCCCCCCGCGTGCGCACCGCCGTCCCCCGCCTTTCCCGGCCGGAATCCTTCAGGAGGGCGGGCTCGAGGCCGTCGTGGTGTCGGACCCGCGCAGGAAGCAGATGACCGGGTGGCCGGGATGCCGCGTCACCCCGGCGCGGACGCCGTGGACCTCCTCGATGAGGGCGGGGGTGAGCACGTCGGCGGGGTGGCCCTCGGCCACGGTGCGGCCGTCGCGCAGGACGAGGAGCCGGTCGCACTACATCGCGGCGAGGTTGAGGTCGTGCAGCGCGATCACCGTGGTGACCGGCAGACCGGCAGACCGGCGATCAGGTCGAGCAGGTCCAGCTGGTGCTGGATGTCGAGGTGGTTGGTCGGCTCGTCCAGCAGCAGTTCGCGCGGTTCCTGGGCGAGGGCGCGGGCGATCTGGGCCCGCTGGCGTTCGCCGCCGGAGAGGGTGTGCCACGACTGGGTGGCCCGGTCGGTCAGGCCGGTGCGTTCCAGGGCGGCGGTGACGGCCCGCTCGTCGGCGACGGACGCCGGGCTCCAGGCGCGGCGGTGCGGGATGCGGCCGAGTTCGCCGACGGTTCGCCGTCCGGTGCCGCCAAAGGCTGATCGCCCGTCTGCCCGGCGCGCCCCGCGGCCCGGCCCGGGGCGGGGCGGGTGCGCCGCCGCACCCGCCCCGGGCCGGCCGGCCAGGCCTGCGGGTCAGCCCGCCGGGGCCTGCGCCACGAGGTCGAGAGCGATGTCGGTGATCATGTCCTCCTGACCGCCGACCATCTTGCGGCGCCCGACCTCGACGAGGATCGCGCGGGTGTCGATGCCGTAGCGCTCGGAGGCCCGTTCGGCATGGCGCAGGAAGCTGGAGTACACGCCCGCGTAGCCGAGCGTCAGCGTCTCCCGGTCGACCTGCACCGTGCGGTCCTGCAGCGGCCGTACGAGATCGTCGGCCGCGTCCATGAGGGGGAACAGGTCGCAGCCGTGGTCCCAGCCCATGAGGTCGGCGACCGCGATGAACGCCTCCAGCGGGCAGTTGCCCGCCCCCGCGCCCTGACCCGCGAGCGAGGCGTCGACGCGGGTGACACCGTTCTCGACGGCGACCACGGTGTTGGCCACGCCGAGGGCGAGGTTGTGGTGGGCGTGGATGCCGAGTCCGGTGGCCGGGTCGAGGACGTCGCGGTAGGCCCTGACGCGGTCACGGACCCCGTCCATGGTGAGGCGGCCACCGGAGTCGGTGACGTAGACGCAGTGGGCTCCGTAGGACTCCATGAGCTTGGCCTGGCGGGCGAGTTCGGCCGGCTCGGCCATGTGGGACATCATCAGGAACCCCGCGACGTCCATACCCAGCTCGCGCGCCGCCGCGATGTGCTGGGCGGAGATGTCCGCCTCGGTGCAGTGCGTGGCGATCCGCACGGAGCGGATCCCCAGGGAGTGGGCCCGCTTGAGGTCGTGGACGGTGCCGATGCCGGGCAGCAGGAGCGTCGTGGGTATGGCGTGCCGCGTGGCGCCGGCCACCGCTTCGATCCACTCCCAGTCGGTGTGGGCGCCGACACCGTAGTTGATGCTGGAGCCGGCCAGGCCGTCACCGTGGGCGATCTCGATCGCGGCCACGCCGGCCGCGTCCAGCTCGGCGGCGATGGCGCGGGCCTGGTCGACGGTGTAGCGATGGCGGACGGCGTGCATGCCGTCCCGCAGTGTCACGTCCTGCACGTACAGGGCGGGCTGCTGCTGTGCGGTCATCGGGAGACCACCTCCGACGTGTGGTGGGCGGCCATGCGCTCCGCGGTACGCAGCGCGGCCGAGGTCATGATGTCGAGGTTGCCGGCGTAGGACGGCAGGTAGTGGGCGGCGCCCTCGACCTCGAGGAACACCGACACCCGTGTCGCGTCCGGGGTGCGGGAGCCGGCGGGGAGGAGGGAACGCAGCGGGTCGTCGGCGGCGACCCGGTCGAACTGCACGGCCTGCTTGAGGCGGTAGCCGGGGACGTAGCCCTGGACCCGGGCGACCATCTCCTCGACCGAGTTCTTCACCGCGGTGTCGTCGCACTCGCCCACCAGGCAGTGGACGGTGTCGCGCATGATGAGCGCGGGTTCGGCGGGGTTGAGGATGATGATGGCCTTGCCGCGGGCCGCGCCGCCGACCTGTTCGATGGCGGACGACGTGGTCTCGGTGAACTCGTCGATGTTGGCCCGGGTGCCCGGCCCGGCCGAGCGGGACGCGATGGACGCGACGATCTCGCCGTAGTGCACGGGCGTGACCGCCCCCACCGCCGCGACGACGGGAATGGTGGCCTGGCCGCCGCAGGTGACCATGTTGACGTTGGCGGCGTCGAGGTGGGCTGCGCCGTTGACCGGCGGCACCACGTAGGGGCCCAGTGCGGCGGGGGTGAGGTCGACGAGTGTGCGGCCCAGGGGGCGCAGGACGTCCTCGTGGTGGCGGTGGGCCCCGGCCGAGGTGGCGTCGAAGACGATGTCGATGTCGGCGAACTCGTCCATCCTCACCAGCCCCTCCACCCCTTCGTGGGTGGTGGCGACCTTGAGGCGGCGCGCGCGTGCCAGGCCGTCGGAGTCCGGGTCGATGCCCGCCATGGCGGTGATCTCCAGGCTCTCGGAGAGCCGCAGCACCTTGATCATCAGATCGGTGCCGATGTTGCCGGAGCCGATGACCGCTACTTTGGTCCGCCGTGCGGGGGCCGTGCTCGTCGTGGAGGCCGTGCTCGTCACTGCTGTACTCCCTCGTCCGGGGTGTCCGGGGTGTCGGTGGTGTCCGGTGCGAACGAGACCTGTACGGAGCCGAGCCCGGTGATGTGGGCGTCGAAGCGGTCGCCGGGAGCGGCCACGACCATGGGTCCCAGGGCACCGGTGAGGACGATGTCCCCCGCGCGCAGCGGATCTCCGGCGGAGGCGAGTACGTCCGCCAGCCAGACGGCGGCGTTAAGCGGGCCGCCCAGGCAGTCGCGCCCCGAGCCGCTGGACACCTCCTCCTCGTTGCGCAGCAGCGTCATCCGCACGTCCCTCAGGTTCACCGCGGTCAGCGGCACAGGGGTGCCGCCGAGAACGAAGAGGCCCGAGGAGGCGTTGTCGCAGACCGTGTCGACGATGGAGATGTCCCAGCCGCTGATGCGGCTGTCGACGATCTCCAGAGCGGGCAGGGCGAAGTCCACCGCGCGCAGTACGTCGGCGACCGTGGGCCCGACGAAGGGGAGATCGGCGCCGAGGACGAGTGCCACTTCGGCCTCGACCTTGGGTTGGAGCAGCCTCCCGGCAGGGACCGTTCCGCCGTCGGGGACGGCCATGTCGGACAGCAGGGCCCCGAAGTCCGGCTGGTCGACCCCGAGTTGCTTCTGCACGGCCGGCGAGGTGAGGCCGATCTTGCGGCCCACGATCCTGCGGCCGTCGGTGAGGCTGCGCCGCACGTTGAGACGCTGCACCTCGTAGGCGGTGCCGAGGTCGCCGGCGCCGAGAAGCGTGCGCACAGGCGGACATGTCACGCCTGTTTGCGCGGCCTGCTTCAGGATGTCGGCCGCCTTCAGGATGGAACCGGGCGGCGGGTCGTACAGGGGAGGCGTGGTCATGTTGCCCTCGGGGGTGCGTCGGAAGGGTGGTTCCGGAGGTTCGGGAGGTTCGGGACCGGAGTCCGGCGGGTGCTGAGGTTCCGGTATAGACAGGGGGGCGCAACTCTGACAATCATTGTTCCGTGACACGGAACAATGACCAGGGCAACATGCTGGACAAAGCGGTATCCATCCTGAATTGCTTCGACAGCGTCGGCGGCTCGTTCCGGCTCACGGAACTCTCGGACCGTACGGGGCTGCCGAAGGCCACGGTGCACCGGCTGACCGCGGACCTGGTCCGCCTCAAGCTGATGGAGAAGGAGGGCAACGCCTACCGTCTCGGCGGCCGGCTCTTCGAACTGGGCAGTCTGGTTCCGCGCCGGCACGGCCTGCGGGAGACGGCCCTGCCCTTCCTCCAGGATCTCTACGAAGCCACCCACGAGACGGTGCACCTCGGCGTGCGCGAAGGGCGGGAGGTGGTCTATCTGGAGCGCATCCACGGCCACGACCGGCTGCCGCTGCCCTCACGGGTGGGCGGGCGACTCCCGCTGAGCTGCACCGGCGTGGGCAAGGCACTGCTGGCCTTCTCCAGCCCCGAGCTGGTGGACACGGTGCTGGGCGAGACTCCCCTGCCGCAGCTCACCCGCTACTCGACCTCCGACCCCGACCGGCTGCGGACCGCCATCGAGCAGGCACACGTCTCCGGTCTGGCGTACGAGGAGCAGGAGGCCGCCCTCGGAGTGAGCTGCATCGCCGCTCCCGTCTTCGACGGCAGCGGTACGGCGGTCGCCGCTCTGTCCGTCGCCGTACCGCGCGCCCGTTTCCAGCCGGCGCAGCTCGCCCCCGCCGTCCGCACCGCGGCGCTGGGCCTGTCCCGCGCACTGCGTGCCGACAGCGCGGAACGACGGCCGTCCGTACAGCACACGCTCATGGCCCTGCACGCCGAGGCCGGCCGGGACGACGGTCGCCGGGGGGCATCACGTCCTGGATGACCCGGTAAGGGACCCGCACGACGACCGTATGCCCGGAACGCAGCATGTCCTGTTGCGCATGTGCCTGGTCCTGACGGTCCTCCCGGCGATCGCCTGCCGACGGACGGACGGCGGGAACGGCCCGCCGGCCCGCCGCCGCAGAGGAGGACTGTCAAGCCCGGCCGAGGGCGGCCGCGAGGCCGGTCAGGTGCTCCGGCACCGGCCGAGGGTGAGGAGCCCGTTGCCCGCACCGGCCGGTTCGCCGGCTGCGGGAGTGAGCGCGGTGTGGGCGCCTCGCATGCTGTCCCGGTCGCCGAGGGGGAGGGCCGCCCGGGCGGTGAGGCACCACAGGACTTCCTGGAGGAGATCGCGCGGCGGGTCGAGGGCCTCGCGCAGGGCCTCGGCGCCTCGGCACGGCGGACCTGTTCGATCAGCACGAGAGGTCGGATCCAGGGAGCGTACGGTCCCGGCCGACGGTCCCCTCGAAGTCCAGGGGCAGGACGTGCCGCAGACGCGGGCCCAGCAGCGCCAACGGCGGCAGACCGCGGGCGAGGCCGGGCGTGCCGCAGCCGTCCAGCAGGGCTGCGGCATGCCCGGCAGGCCGCCTCCACCTCGGGTACCGGTGCCCGGACACCGGGGCCGGGCCCACCCGCGCTCCTGACGGGCCCGGCCCCGGTTCGCCCTCTTCTCAGGTCGTCACGTGACCGTACGCGTCTCCTGCTCGTGCACGGCCGACCCTTCCATGATCACCTCGGAGCGTCGGTCGCCCCGGTCCATCAGGCCACCCGTGAAGGCCAGGCCGAGGCCGGCCAGGGCAAGAGCCGCACCGGCCAGGCTGGGCGCGGCCCAGCCCCAGCCGGCCGAGATGACCAGGCCGCCGATCCATGCCCCGCCCGCGTTGGCCAGGTTGAACGCGGAGTGGTTGGAGGCCGCCGCCATCGTCGGAGCGTTCTTGGCCTTGGCCATGAGCAGCATCTGGACGGGCGTGGTGATGAGAGAGCCCATCGCACCGATCACGGTGATCGTCACCAGGGCGGGCACGAGGCTGTGCACGGTGAAGTAGAACGTCACCAGTGCCACGGCGAGCAAAGCCAGGCCCGCGTACAGCGTCGGCCGCAGGGCACGGTCCGTGAGCGGGCCGGCGATCAACGTGCCGAGCGTCATGCCGACGCCGTAGAGCGCGAGGACCAGAGTGGTCGATGAGTCGGACATGCCCGTCAGGTTCGTCAGCATCGGCACCAGGTAGCTGTAGACGGCGAAGAACCCGCCGAAGCCGACCACGGCGACGGCCATGCCGATCGCGACCTGCCTGTTGCCCATGGCCCGCAGCTCGGTCCGGATGCCGGACTGCCGGCCCCGTGGCTGGTGGGGGACGAAGCAGGCCAGCATGAGGAGGGCGACGAGTCCGATGGCGGTGACCGCCCAGTAGGCGGACCGCCAGCCCAGCTGCTGCCCGAGGGCCGTGCTGGCCGGGACTCCGACGATGTTGGCGACGGTGAGGCCGAGGAACATCTTCGAAACGGCACGCGCCGCACGCCCCGGGGCGACCAGTCGTGAGGCGACGACGGCGCCCACGCCGAACAGCGCTCCGTGCGGCAGGCCCGCCAGGAACCGCGCGGCGAAGAGCAGACCGAAGTCGGGAGCGAGCGCGGACGCCGCGTTGCCGACCACGAACAGTCCCGACAGGAGCAGCAGCAGCCGCTTGTGGGGGATGCGCGCACCGATGCCCGTCAGCAGGGGCGCGCCGACGACGACACCGAGCGCGTAGGCGGAGACGAGGTTGCCGGCGTGCGGCACGGACACGCCGACCCCGTCGGCGATCTGGGGCAGCAGCCCCATCGTGGCGAACTCGGTCGTGCCTATGCCGAACGCGACGACAGCCAGGGCCAGCAGAGCCAGCGGCATGGTGCGAAAAACCTTTCGAAGACAAGGAGCCGGGAGCGGGGGGACGATACCGGGCCCGGCCCCGAGGGGCGTCGCCGGTCCGGTGGCCCGAACAGCGGCGGGCCGGTCGCGTCGAGCATCGACCGTACGTTTCTGGACGGCCTGCCGGACCCATTTCGCGGACGGTCTGCGTGACCGCGCGGAGCGGGAAGCGTGGGGGTCGAGGCGGTACGGGTCCCGCTACGGGGTTCTGTTGCGGTGACGGGCGCGGCGCGTCCCTGCCGAGTCGTGCCGTGCCGGCACCGTCTCGTCGCGCGAGACCGCTGAATCCGGCAAGGAAGCGGTGGGGGACGTACGGAGTTCCATGGTTCGTGACTCTCGGAGAGTGCGGCGACCGCCCGAGACGGGGCGAACCTGCGGGACGAGCTGAGGAGGCGCGGGCCTCGACGGTGAGGCAGGCCACCAAGGACCGTAACACCGATTCGATCTATATATCGATTCGCCGTGAAGCGGGAGAAGAACCCTGCGTGCAGTCCCGCCGTCCGAGCGCGGTCCGAGCGCGGTCCGTCAGTGCCCCCGGCGGGCGTGGAGCCGGGCGGCCTGGCGTGTCAGGTGGTCGCGTTCGGCGAGGTTGGACGCCCTTTGGGCCGCCTCGGCGTACAGCCGTGCCGCCGTCGCCGGGTCGCCGTCGCGTTCGTGGAGGTACGCGGACACCGCGGTGTGGCGGGGCAGTGAGTCGTCCAGCGCCGCGAGCGCCGCCAGGCCCGCGCGCGGTCCGTCGGCCTCACCGACGGCCACCGCGCGGTTGAGCCGGACGACCGGGCTGTCGGTCAGGCGCGCGAGCTCGTCGTACCACTCGACGATCTGCACCCAGTCGGTCTCCTCGGCGGTGGGGGCGTCGGCGTGGAGCGCCGCGATGGCGGCCTGGGCCTGGAACTCGCCCAGCCGGTCGCGGGCGAGGGCGGCCTGCAGGATCCCGACGCCCTCGGCGATCGACGCGGTGTCCCACCGGCCGCGGTCCTGCTCGGCGAGCGGTACCAGGCTGCCGTCGGGCGCGGTCCGGGCGGCGCGCCGGGCGTGGTGGAGCAGCATGAGGGCGAGCAGCCCCGCCACCTCGGGGTGGTCGATCGCGGCCGCGAGCTGCCGGGTGAGCCGGATGGCCTCGGCGGCGAGGTCGACGTCGCCGGAGTAGCCCTCGTTGAAGACCAGGTAGAGGACGCGCAGCACGGTGGCGACATCGCCGGGCCGGTCGAACCTTCCCCGAGCTCTCGGCTTCTCCCCCACTCTCGGCTTCGCTCGAGCTGGGGGACCCCCATGAGCAGGGGAGGCCCCATTGCCGGAGACGGTGCGCTTGGCCCGGCTGATGCGCTGCGCCATGGTCGCCTCGGGCACCAGATAGGCCTGGGCTATCTGGCGGGTGGTGAGCCCACCGATGGCGCGCAGCGTGAGCGCGACCGCGGACGACGGCGTCAGCGACGGGTGGGCGCACAGGAAGTAGAGCTGGAGCGTGTCGTCCGCCGAGGGCGCGGGTCCGGGCGGCGGCTCCTCGTCGACGCGCTCCTCGCGCCGGCGGCGGGCGGTGTCCGCCCGGGTCGCGTCGAGGAACCGGCGCCAGGCCACGGTGACCAGCCAGCCCTTCGGGTCGTGCGGTGGGGCGGCAGGCCAGACGCGGACCGCCTCGACCAGCGCGTCCTGCAGGGCGTCCTCGGCCGCAGCGAAGTCCGCTCCGCGGCGGACGAGGATCCCGAGCACGCTCGGCGTGAGGCTCCGGAGCAGGACCTCGTTCACTCCAGACGTCATTCCGGTCCCGTTTCCGTCATCGATTCCGGCCTGCCGTTTCGTCATGTCATTCCGTCATGTCATTCCGTGATGGTGGGCGGTGCGGTCAGGAACGGGCGTACCTCGAGCCATTCGTGAATCGGCTTCCCGCCCGCCCCGGGGGCGGCCGACAGTTCCCCGGCCAGCTCGACGGCGCGCTCGTAGTTGTCGACGTCGATCACCATCCAGCCGGCGATGAGGTCCTTCGTCTCGGCGAACGGGCCGTCGGTGACCGGCGGGCGGCCCTCGCCGTCGTACCGGACGAACGTCCCCTCGGGGGCGAGCGCCTGGCCGTCGACGAACTCGCCGGTCTTCTCGAGCCGGGCGGCGAAGTCGTTCATGTACTGCACGTGGGCCGAGATCTCCTCCGGCGTCCACCGGTCCATGGGCACGTCGTTGACCGCGGCCGGGGCGCCCCGGTAGTGCTTCAGGAGCAGGTACTTGGCCATCGTGTTTCTCCTCGGTGCTGGTGCGACCTCTTCCGGTCGCGTTCACTGCGGGGACGGAGCCGGCCGCGGTTCCTCGACATCGACGCCCGAGATCTTTCCGGCTCCCGCCGATACGCGACGCCCACCGGTGGCCATCGTCCCGGGCCGGCACGGCTTCCGCGCGCTGGAGGATCACGCGGCTCGGCGGGGCACCGGCAGTCTCCGTCAGCGCGGACGCGTGACGAAGACCTGTCGGTCACCGCCGGTGGACGACTCCCCCAGCAGGTCACGCGGTACCGCGTCGTACGCCACCGCGCGTCCGTGCGCGTCGAGAGTCGGGTCGGACGCCGGCCTCTGATTGACGGTGCCGTCGGGCCGGGCGGTGACCATGTCCGTGCGGCCGGTGCGCAGGTCCAGCAGATAGATCACCTGGAGCGGGCCGCGAGGCTCCCTCTCCTCCGCTGCCACGAAGACGATGTGACGGCCGTCCGCGCTCAGACGGCCGGTGTGCGTGGCGAACTGCGGCTTCGGGCCCAAAATGTGGCGCAGCGTTCCGCTCCTCAGATCCTTGAGGAAGACGTCACCGGTGTCGTTGGTGCCTCCGGGTCGCAAGGTACGGCACTTGAAGCGGAACACGACGTGGCGGCCGTCCGGACTCATCACCGGGTCGCTGACCCCGTACTCGGCCGGATCGTCCGCGCACTCGGGGTCGACCCGCATCCGCTTGTCCGTGCGCCGGTCGAGTGCGTAGACGTGCGTCCCACTGCCCTCTGCTCCGTCCGTCCCGGGACCCGACGCCAGGTAGGCGATGTGCCGGCCGTCATGGCTCAGAGACGGCGTCGCGACCCATCGCTCCTCGCCGGCAGAGGGGACGTCGAGCCACTCGCCCGCACCCCGCCCGAGGTCGCGCAGGCGGATGAGAGAGCGGCCTCCCGTGTCCTCCACCGGCCGGGCCGTGAAGGTCACGTACCTTCCGTTGCCACTGATGTTCGGCGCGTTCACGTTGCTGAATCGGGCGTAGGCGCCGTCACTGACCAGTTCGGTACGCCCCGTGCGCACGTCGTACACATAGGCCTGGGTGCTGTCCAGCGTCGGGAAGACCACCCGCATGCCGTCGGCGCTGATGGACGGGGCGATGTACGGTGCTCCCTCGTCCATACCGTCGGTCAGGTTGCTGGCCCAGTGCACCCTCCCGGTCCGCAGGTCCTTCACGTAGACGTCGTGGACGTTGTCGGTGTCGCCGGGCGCCAGATTCGAGGCGCGTGACCAGAAAGCCACATAACGGCCGTTGGCGCTGATCGCGGCGTACTGGCTTCGTTCGTTCCCCATCACCTCGTCGGACGTGACGTTCACGTAATCCGTACCCGGCTTCAGTTCCAACGCCCCTGCGGGCGTCGTCTGCACGGCTGCGCACACCACTGCCACAGCGGCAACGGCAGCCGCTCTCCACCCAAGACGCATTCTTCCCCCCGGTCGACACGTCTCCCCCGGTCCTGCGGCCAGGGATCACCTTCATGCAACCGGCCCGCAGATGCGCGGTCAATGCGTCTATCGCCGTACAACCCGGACGCCTGATCGACCGTCCGCACCCGCGCCCTCGGGAACTTCTCAAGCGCATCGTCGCCGCGAGCCCGATCGGCACCACCGTCGAGTGGTACGACAACTCATTCGGCCAGAGCTGTGACCTACTGCTTTTCGCCTCTGCCCCGTTGACGTCACCACCGAAGCAGCACCGGGAGATCACGTCGGGTGGAGAGCTGGGAGGGACCTGCCCGCACAAGCCACGGGCCACTGGCCACGCCGACTATCACCGCGAACGATCGCTCACAGCGATGAAGATGCCCGTCCCCGTCCCGCCCTTCGAGAGGCTACGACAAGCCCTCCGACCAGCGCGCCGACCGCGTACCAGAACAGGTCCGGCGCGTTGAAGGTGGAACCGAGGATCAAACGGGCAGCAGCGCTGTGCCCGGAGAGCTCCGCCGGCAGCCCACTGAGCTGCAAGAACTCGACCCCCCAACTGACGGCCAGCGCAAGTGCGCCAGCTTTCCATGCTGTCAACCGCGGTGCCGCCAGGATGACGAGGGCGAAAATCAGCAGGGTGTACAGGGCGTCCCCGCCGTACTTGGCCACGTCTCCCGCTGCCACGGCCCGGAGACCCAGCCCCGCGCCAACGGTCGCCAGCGCGGCCACAGCCGCCGAAAGACGAATCCGGTTCGTCTCGCTGTCGATACCTGCACCGATTCCGGAAGGGGAAGTCATCCGGTCATTCTGCTGGACGCCTGGTACTCGCCCCAACAGACGGCCACCACACCGAGCCGCGGACACCTGGCCACACGCTTCCTCGCCTTCGTCGGCATCACCGCCACCTTCCTCTGCCACCACAGGCTCGGCGGCCTCCCGCCGCGGTAATTCGATGGCGTGCGCGAAAAAGTGTCCACCTTGTCCCGTGGCAGAACCCAAGTACCGGATCCGCGCCCCGTACACGGACTCCACAGTCACCGTCCACCAGGCGTACGCGCCGGGGATCGGTCTGCCGACAGCCGGAGAAGGCCGTTTCCCGTCAGTGTGGCAACGGAACCGGATGACGTGGATCACCATGCCACGTTCACAGACCTCAACGGGGCGGAGGAGCAGGTGGCCAAGGTTCGCGCCTCATCAGAGGCGTCGACCGCCTCGTTCGGCTCTCGGAGGCGAAGAGTCGGCCGCTACCGAGGGCCCCACAGGAGGGCCCCTGTCCCATGGGAGACTACGGGTACTGCGCTGTCAGTCGAACGCCACGACCAAGCGGACTCCGTCGTCACCGAAGCGGCCGGCCAGAGCCTTCATCACAGCGAAGACGTGCGGCCAGTGAGTCTCCGAACCCAAGGCAGCGCCCGCGGTCAGCGGTTCGTAGGCGCAGACCAAATCGCCGGTGGTCCACTCAACACGTTTTGAAGCGTTGTGACACTCGCGAGGTGGCACGCCCACCAGGGACAAGAACTCCGACGGCCACTGATGGGATACCGGCTGGCGATGCAGTGTCGACGGCAGCGACTTCTTGTGCCACGTCACGTGGCCGACAAAGTGCTCAGGTCCGGTCGCGGGAGCGAGGGAAGCGAGCTCCCGCCAGCTGACCCAGCTCGCCCCGTCCATCTCGTCCCGCTCAATCCAGGAGCCCAACTGCGAGCGCATACCGCTCGACAGGTCCACGGGAAGACCACGACCGGGCGCAAGCGGCGGAAAGCCCGCGTAGTTGCGCACTCCGAAGAGAAGACCGAAGGCCGTGTAGTCGGTCTCGTCGTACAACGGCCACAGATCCATGGCAGTCACCCATGGCTCGGCGTCGTAGTCATCGGTGCCGGCGTAAGAATGACGAAACTCGATCCCGCCGTAGATGTCCGTGCCCATGACGGCGCACCCTAACTGCCCTGGTCTGTACGGCGCACGTCACTATTAAAGGTCGATGACAGAGACACTCCGAGTGCCGCTTGAGGTGCGGACCGCGGCGTCCCCCAGCCTTCGTGACGATCTCGGTCGACTGGTCTGTGAGCGCGGCTTGACATGGGTCATCAAGCAGCGTTCACAGACCGCAAGAGCCTGTGGCTGGGCGGTGGGCCGGGGTCACCTTCAGGGCTGGCCTGTCGAGGCTGGACCATGGTCTGGTGATGAAGTGGACGAAGGAGACGCCCCCGGTCGGGCAGTCCGAGCATGAGTCGGAACTCTCGGACTACCAGCGGGCGATGCGGGACCGGCTTCTCGCGGCTCCTGTGGTGCCCGCGCCCGAACCCTGGCGGCCCGTCTTCGCCTAAGAGTACGGCGTTCCTGTCGGCGGACTGCTCGGGATCGGCTTCGCGACGAACCCCGATACAGGCCACGATCTGGTGATGGTTGTCTCGCACGACGGGCACGGTCTCTTCGACGCCGTCACCGGCGAGAAGATCGCCAGGGACCGCGACCCCGCTCTTGAGGACAGCACCCCCGACGCAGTCGCCGACCTGTCCTGCCCTGGACTGGGGCCGATCACCGGAAGCCGCGTACACATCGCCGGGCTCTTCGGCGGAGGGCTGCACACCACCACCGAAGACGGCTGGACCCTGGAAGTCGTCACCCCGGCCTGGCCGAACGAGCGGGTCCTGCTGTCAATCGACGGCGGGCTCCCCCATGCGGGTCCGCACGGAGAGGAGTGGTGGCACATCTTCCACTCGAACTACTCCACATTCCGTGCAGCCGGCTTCTCCCCCTCCGGCCAGACGATCGCCGTAGCGACAAGCAGCGACCTCTCCCTGTGGACCCGCAGTACGGACGACCGTCACGCCGACGGCTGAGACACGCCCGAGTTCGGGTGGAAGAGCAGAAGGAGGCGGAGTTGAGCGTCACAGGTGTGTGGATCGTCGGCGCAGTGCCTGAACAGGAGGTACGGAGTGTGCTGAGCGCTTCGGTTCAGAACTCGGCGCCGGCACCGGTGCACTGTGATGTGCCTGGGGAACTGGCTTGGTGGCGAAGCAAGGCGCAGGCGTCCATGTTCACTCCGTCGACGAGTTCTCCCGGCGATTGGAGCGCCGACGAGGACGCCCTCCGGCTCAGCGCGTTCTTCGACGCCTGCCGCGACGACTCTGACCACGCGCAGGAGTTGCGTGACACGGTCATGGATCAGTTTCCCCCCGCTGCTGAGGAGGGCTTGTTCGTGACCACGGCGCGCAAGGCCGACCCGTTCTCCGCCTTGGCTTACGCGCTGGGCCCCGAGGCGACGCTGCGGCTGCCAGGCCGGTTCGGGGACTTCCTTCTTGATGCCGAGCAAGTCCGCGATCAGCTGCCCGCGGTCGAGGAGACCCTCGTCCTGACCGGAACCCCACGTCGTGACGCGATCGAGCGAATCCACGCGTGGATGACCGGCTTGGGTGACGACCCCGACCACAACGCGGACGAACTTCTTGACGGCCCGCTCGGCGTCCTCCGCCACGCCGCCCGCACGGGCCATGGGGCAGCCGGCCAAGTCCGCTGGTACTGACGAGGCCGAACACCTCATTCACCTCGACACGGTGCGCCCGCCGGAATGGGACAGACATCACGAAACCCTGTGCCCAGGCTCCGCTACCTCGCGGGAAAGATCTGTGAGCAAGGCTTGACTTGGGTCATCAAGCCGCTTTCACAGCCCCATCCATGGTCCTGGCAGGATGCGGACCCCAAGCGGATCTACTCTCCGACCCCGCGGGCGACCTCACCGATCAGGTCGGCCAGTAGCCCCGGGTGGGACAGAAACGGATGGTGGCCGGTCGGCAGGTCGATCACACCGGACGCCCGCCGGGCGAACTCCCGCTGCTTCGCCGGCGACGTGGCCCGGTCCCCGGTACAGACGACGTACGTCGAGGGGGTCTTGTGCCAGGCGATGCCGCGCGGAGCCTGAGCGAAGACCGCCTGTGACTGCGGTCCCAACCGCCGGAAGGCGCCCGCCTCGGCCTCCTCGTCGCAGTCGTGCAGGAAGGCGCCCCGCAGGTCGACCGCCGTATTCGGGACGACCGTGCCGTCATCCCGCGGGACGACCCAGGGGGCGGGGTCAGGTCCGGCCAGGGAGGCGAGGGATTCACCGCGGTCCGGCACGACCGCGGTGATGTAGAGGAGGTGGGTGACGTCGTCCCTGCCCGCGGCGGCGTCGGTGATCACCATCCCGCCGTAGGAGTGCCCGCACAGCAAGGCGAGGTGCCCAGGCTCCTGGTCCAGCACGGACCGCACCGCGTCGGCGTCGGCGTACAGATCCGCCCCGTACGTGGCGCCCGCCCGCTCGCCGCAGCTGGGCAGTTCCACACTGCGGCTCTCCAGCCCCAGGGCGGCGAGTGGCTCCACCATCCGGTTCCACCACCAGTCGGCATCCTGCGCGCACGCGCCATGGACGAATACAACCCGCATTCATGCCTCCCTCAGCTTCCCAGCCACCCCGTGACGACCGCAGGCCCAGGCCATCATGTCCAGCCCGAAGGTCAACCGCTTTGCTCTGCGCGCGAATTTCCTCATGCCATCGGCCGGCCCTCGCTGCGAGCACCTGAAGACGCGTGCGGGCCTGCTCGATCTGATCGACAGGGCCGCCTGATCCGCGGGCCGCCGATGCCCAGCCTGCCACCCTCCCGAGAGATCCCGCCGCCCACCTTGAGGGACAAGGACTGCGAACGTGGCTTGACGGGGTCATCAAGCCACGTTCACAGACTCCTTCCGTGACTGAGGCACTCGGAATGGACAGGTAGGGCAGACGTTTTCCCCACAGATCCTCTGGGCGGACGCCATCTTGGACTCCCCAGGCCGATCGCAGTTCGGGGACCGCTCGCAGTCGTCACGGACTCTCCTCTCCCGGTATGGCGAGATCCCGGGCGGTCTCGGTACGAGTGCGCTCGTATTCCGCCGGGTCGAGAATCTCCCATACCGCCTGGCCGATGGCCAGAATGCCGCGGGCCGGCAGGGGCACGTCACCGATGCGCGGGTTCTCCCTCAGCCGGACCGGACGCCCGAGGTCGACGCCGTCGAATGTGGCATGCGAGTCGTCGACGAAGTACATCCGCTGTGGCATGAGCGTTCCGGTGTGCCCGCTCGGCATCGTGCCGGACAGCTGGAGGTCCCCCATTCCCAGCGCACGGGCCAGACGCTCGCGAGCCCGCACCAGGAGTCGAGGGCGCCAGGTCGCGAGCGGCAGCACCCCGCTGACGCCGTTGAGAAGACCGAGGAGTCGTGTCGCGGAGGCGGTGAGGGCCCAGTCCAGGGAGGGGGAATCCATCGTCACCCGCAGGGTGGCAGGGCCCGCCCACGCGAGCCCGATCCGGGCATGACCTGTTTGGCCGCAGGCAGCGCCGTAGTACCTGGGGCACGCGGTGTCCAGTCGTGGCCCGTCGACGTGAATCGACCAACTGCCGTTCGGGTCGCGATGCCACAACGTGCGGTAGGGACCGAAGCAGTTCTCCGGAAAGACACGCAGGGCGAGTACGTGACCGGAATCGAAGGGGAGTCCGAAGACACCCCAGCCCTTGACGTATTCGTGATGGGGCCATGGCGCCCGGCCCCGTACGGGGGGAACATCGGACAGCGCGGAGGAAAGGTCGAGCATCTCCATCACCCCGGCGAGGTTGGCCTGTGCCCCAGATCAAGGTTACGGGGGTCACGACCGGATCCGCTTGGGTTGCCACCTGCGCGGCAGCGTCACAGCAGTGTTTCTCGTCGGACCGCACGGGCTCGACGCACGCTCCTGTGGATGGCCGGGGCGCGGGACCACCTCGACGAGAGCCCTCGCGGGTTACTGCGGGCCGAATGGGACGGGGGTCAAGTCAGGTGACCCGTTCGGGACGAACCCGGGGGCATCGCGCCGAGGCTTCGCCCGAGCCCTCCGCCCCGGCTCGAAGCATTGAACAGTTGGGCAGATCGCTTGGCTGCGGGCGGGATGATTCTTGAGACTGAAGGGTGAGTTGCGGCGTGCCGTCGAGGAAAAGGGCTGTGAGCACGGCTTGACGTGGATCATCAAGCCACGTTCACAGTCTCTTCCGTGCTGCGGGCAGCCGCCCAGCCCAGGCTGCTCCACTCCACGTCGAGGCTGTCCCGTGGCGCACCTGCGGAGGGCCTTGCGTCCGGGCCGGCGGCCGCCGTTCGGATCACCCAAGGCTGCCCTTCGGGTGATGGCCGGACGTCTCATGGGCCAGGCAGCTGTCGCAGGGGTACGACGTCTCAGCAGAGGACGAACACAGAATGCCGTGAGGAGCTTGGGAATGTACGCAGCGGTCCGGCGATACGAAGGGGTGACCGATCCGGCCGAGGCGGTACGTCTCGTGAAAGAGGGGTTCGTGCCGCTCCTGCGCCAGGTCTCCGGCTTCGTGGCCTACTACTGGATCGATGCCGGGGACGGGGTGGTGGTCTCGACCAGCGTCTTCCAGGACCGGGCCGGTGTCGAGGAATCGATCTCGAGGGCGGCGGACTTCGTGCGGGACAACCTCGCGTCAGTGCTTCCCAACCCTCCCGAGGTCATGGCCGGCGAAGTAGGGGCTTCCGCGTGACAGCGTTCGGACCAGCCATGTGAAAGGTCTCCAACGCTGTCCGGCCTGTCGTGCCCACAGAGTCGCCCTTCTCAGCGGCGTTGATCCCGCGAGGGTTTTGGCCTCAGCCTCCACGAGGGTCGCCACCATCACGGAGAGCTAGGGCCACCTTGTGGCAATGCGCGCTACCGAACGTGTCGCTCTGACCTGCTCGCCGACGGATGCGGGGCGCCGGAGTAGACCCATATGCCCCAGTGTGCTCGCCGCGCGACTACTTCCGGGTGACGCTGTGACCGTGACGGATGCGCCCGCCTCCCGCCCGCGTCGTGAGGTGCGGTGACGACCGCGCCAAGACGAAGGGTCAACAGGTCATGGTGGACATGCCTCACGAAGCACGGCAGGAGACCAGAGGCGCCCGAAACGATGGCCAGCCAGCCGGACCGATGAGGTACTTCGGTGTGCTGCTCCTCCTCAGCGGAGTGCTGAGCATCCTTCAGGGCATTGCTGGCATTGCCAAGGATCGTCTTTTTGGCGTGCCGCGATACTACGAGTACCGGTTCGACCTCACCAGCTGGGGCTGGATCCATCTCGTCGTAGGCGTTGCGCTGGTGATTGTGGGCGTGGGAGTGCTGCGGGCCATGAGCTGGGGCCGCGCGGCCGGGGTGACGACCGCCTCGATCAGTCTGGTGACCCAGTTCATGTTCATCCCTTACTACCCTCTGTGGTCGATCAGTGTGATGGCGCTCGATCTGATCATTCTGTGGGGTCTGGCACGGATCGCCATCACTTGATCGGAACCGAAGCCGGCTTGCATACTTCACGGAGTGTGGCACTCCTCCGAACTGAGAGTTCACGGTGATCAAAGAGGGCTAGCACAATGCACTGAGTTGTCGGGGGTGATCAGGCAGCAGGCGAGTTCGAGGAAGGCTTCGTGGATGTCGGCTCGTCTCTCCCATCGGATGCGTGGCCGACGGAAGCCGTGGAGCCTCCTTCTACTGTGCGAAGTGCGGAGTCGAACTCACCCCGGACTTGGTGGAGCTGCCCCCGTGCCGGACGTCTCGGGCCGTGACAAGGATCGGGACAAGGAGACGCGTCTGGCCCCCTCCAGCGTGCCGCGAGGGCACTGTGCTGTTGATCCCGAGCCGTGGGGCGCACCGTTCATCCCACCGACCGACGAACCTCGGTCGCACCATCCGCACCGACTGCTCATGCCGCCCGAGCTGACCGATTGGACCCCGGCCGGCCCGAGGAACAGCGTCGTCGTGCATCCCCAAGACGTACCCGCTCTGCGGCTGCTGGATCAGGGCGGCACGCACGGGGGTTGCTGCGACCCGTTCGGCAGCGGGGGCCGCAACATGGCCTGTGGCTGCGGTGTCCTCGTCGCCCCCCTCGCTGCCGACTGCATGGGCCCGTACGAACTCCACCTAGATCCCGTACGGGTGCGGGCGTTCGACACGAAGGGATCGAAGAGATGAGCAGCCGTCCTGTGCCAACGCATGCTGCTGAACTGGAACCGCTCAGACGCCACCTCCGTGACCCCTCGTTCGAATTCGATGTGGGTCCCGGGTGGCGGGCCCTTGTACTGCGGTGCCATGAGGCGGTCGTCGCGGTGTTTCCCGAGTACGAGCTTCTGGCGGTGAAGCAGAAGTGGGCGGCCCTGGCCTTCCAGGCATTTCCTCGGCCGTGGAAGCGGGGTGGAAACTGGACGTCCGACGAGGCGGTCAGGCTCGACGCGCTGGTGGCCGAGTTCACGGCCGCCGGCGAGCACGTCTGCGAGCGCTGCGGCAACGCTGGAACGCTGCGCGAAACCCGGCCGATCGAACTGATTCTCTGTGATGCGTGCGAGTCCTGCGTGGGACCGGACGGCCGCCTGTAGGCGGGTCTTGCTTCAAGCTGCTGCCAAAGGTTTGTGGGCGCGGCTTGACGTGGGTCATCAAGCCGCGTTCATGGACCTTGTCCGGAAGCGGTGACGGTCCTGTCCGCTACGGGAGGAGGGCCAGGGCCTCCTTCAGGTTGTGCTCGGCGATCCCGTGCATGGAGGCCCGGTCGGGAAAGTCGCCGTCGAGCAGGCGCAACGGGCCGGCGACCAGGGACAGGCGCATCGCGAGCATGTAAAGGTTCAGTCGTTGTGGATCGAGGCCGGGCCGGGACAGGGCGGGATAGTGCTTGCCGAAGCGGAGCCGGAGGAAGACGTGCTCCCACTCGATGTCGAAGTGCATGAGGCCCTCGATGTCGATCAGCACCGCGTGACCGTCGGCGTCGACCAGGACGTGGTCGGGGCCCAGTTCTCCGTGGATCAGTCCGTATTCTGCTCGGGGGGACACCCGTACGGCCAAGTCGTGAAGGCGGTCGCGCAAGTGACCGTCCGCTGCGGCGATCCTGCGGTCTCTGCCCGAGGCCTCTTCGAGATCGTGCAAGGCCCGGCCGAGAACCAGTTGCTCGCAGGAGACTCCGGTTGCCGTGCCGCCCTGTTCCAGCAGATCCATCCGACCGTACTTCGGGGCAAGGTGCCGGTGCATGACGTCCGTCATCGCGGCCAGGTCGTCCAAAGCCGCAGTCGCGCGAGCGGGATCGCTCTCGAAGAGCTCTTCGAGCGTGCCGACGGAGATGTCCTCGACCACGGCCACGTCCGCCGGGTACCGCTGCCGACTGCCGTCCGACAGGAGGACCCGCGGAGCCCTTACGCCCAGGCTGTCCAGACTCCGCTGGGCGGTGAGGAACGGGGCCAGGCCTGAGGCGGGGGCGAACGGATCCCTGACATCGGCTTCGTTCCAGCCCGGCCAGAAGTTCTCCTCCTCGGCCCAGCTATAGACGATCACACTCGTCAGCGGGCTTCCATCGACTCGGACCCGGTACACCCCCTTCTTGCTGCCCCCGCGCAACCGGTCCACCGCGACCACACGGCAGCCCGGTCCCAGCACGTCACGGACCAGCCCCGGCAGGTCTTCGAGCTCCCCGATCTTCCGCATCGGTAGAACATATCGAACAGCGCGTTCGCACGTGCAGTGAAATACGCCCCCGGCAGCGTCCGACCACCGATCGGCGGTACGCGCCCGGCCTACTCCAGAAGGACTACGAACGAGGCTCGACGTGGGTCAGGCCCGAGGTCCTCGGACGGTCCCGTGGGTGGTGGAGAGCTGTCGGTGCAAAGACCGGGCTTGCGCCTCCCCGCTCCTTCGCCGAGTCCGTGCCGCACCGGTACGGCCGCGCGAGAAAGTTCCAGCAGACCGATGAATCTCCGCGCCCGCGGGCGTCTACAGGTGCGACAGTCCCGGGCAGCATGAGACCAGGAGACGAAAAGATGAGCACCGAGCAGACCACCCCGACCGGCGGCTTCTCCTACAAGCTGACTCGAAAGCTGGACGCCCCCGCCGTGAAGGCGTGGCGTGCGTGGACCACCCCCGAGCAGTACGCCCAGTGGGCCTACGCCGCTGCCGGCTCCGTCGAGATGGACGTCCGGCCGGGCGGAGCGTGGAAGGCCATGACGGTCACGCCCGACGGCGGACGGTTCCCGCTGGCCGGCTCCTATCTCGAGGTCGTCGAGAACCGCCTCCTGGTGATCGGCATGGACGTACCCGGCAAGCCCGCGCCCGCGGTCATGACCATGGAACTCGACGAGCAGGACGACCACCACACGCAGATCGTGCTCCGCCAGACCTGCGACACCGCAGAGGATCGCGACATGGCCGAGCAGGGCAGCACCATGCTCCTCGACAGCCTGAACGCCTTCCTGGCCGATGGAGCGAGGGACTGAACCCCGCTCACGACTCACCGCCCGCCCCGGATCACGCGACGGGCCGGAAACACGCCCGGGCGGTGGCCCGCGGACGGGTGCGGCTACTGCCCCGCCGGCGACTGGACTCACGGCACAGGCCGCCCGGAATGGCGTCGGACGGGTGGGCGGCGACTCGTGCACACGGTCCGCATTCATCCCTGTTCGCTTCAACGACGCGCTGGAGGACTCGGCGGCCCGACTTCGCAGGGCACTGCTGGTCATCCGGAGCGGTGACGACCGGATCGGCACTCTCCGCCGGCTCGTCAAGGGGCCGGACCGATGCCAGACGGACAGCGCGTCGAGATGCCGGGCACACACTTTCCCCTGGCACGAACCGCAGTCGCGGTCCGACCCGATACGCCGGCTCGCGGCCCGGGCCGGGTCGGGGCCGTGTCCCGGTCGCTGCTCGGACGCCGCCCGGGTGGCTGTGGAACGGTCACGGCTGCGGCTCGCGATCGGGCGCGGTTTCCGGTGGAGTCGGGGCACGATCTCTGGTGGCGGGTGGATACCGGGCGTTCATGGAGCTGCTTCCGGCTCCGCCCCTCAGCCCTGGTGCATCGAGGCATCGTGCTCGTGGAGAGCTTCGATGACCTCGTCATCACTCACCTGCTCGAAGTCGTCGTACCAGTGGCCGACCGCCCGGAAGTCCGACGGCTGGTGCAGGCAGACGACGTCATCGGCTTCCGACCTCATGTCGGCCGCGGTCTCGGGAGCGCAGACAGGGACGGCGAGGATCAGTCGGGCGGTATGCAGACGGCGCAGGTGGCGCAGGGCGGCGCGGGCGGTGGCCCCGGTGGCCAGTCCGTCGTCGACGAGGATCACTGTCCGGTCCTCGACCTCGGGCGGTGACTGGTCGCCCCGATACAGCAGTGCGCGACGGTGCAGTTCGGTGCGTTCGCGGGCCACATCCGGAAGGAGGCGGTCCTCGTCCAGGCCGAGCATGTCGAGTGCCCGCCGGTCGAACAGCGGAGGGTCGTCGCCCACGATTGCGCCGATGCCCGTCTCCGGCCGGCCGGGAAGGCCGATCTTCCGTACGACCAGCACATCCAGTGGTGCCCCGAGCGCCCGGGCGACCTGGGCGGCCACGGGAACACCGCCCCGGGGCAGCGCGAGTACGACAAGATTGGGGAGGTCGCCGTCGGACGCCCGTTCCACAAGGCGGACGGCAAGTTCCTGACCGGCTTCCCGGCGGTCGTGGAATCGCATGACCGGGTACCTGCCTTTCTGAAGAATAAAGGGTGGGGCCCGCAGCCCCACGCGACCGGTTCGGTCGCACCTTGGCTGCGGCATCCTCACCGGACTCAGGCGGCTGCTCGCTCGGTCACATACCAACGGGCCGGATTCTCCTCCTGGTGCGCTGCCAGGCAGTCCGGCCAGTCCCCTTCCACGGCCACGAGTTCCACGGCCACGAAGGAAAATCCCTTCTCCTCGATCAGCCGCCGTGTCAGCACAGCACGCCACCGGTAGCACTCCATGGTGCCGTGGGACGCCTCCTCGAGCAGTACGTGCCGGGTGGCACCGTCACGGTGAGGACCAACCACGGCGACGCCCTGCGCGCGTGTCGTCGTCGGCGCTGATGGCAGCGCCGGCCGAGTAGCCCGGTACGTCGGAGTGCTGTGCGCACAGGTCGACCTGGCCCTGGAGGTCGAGCACGTGCGGCTCGATGCCGCCGCTGAGGCCTCGGGCCTGCTCGGTCAGCGCCTCCAGGCCTGCGGCGTCCCGGTCGACGGCTCTCACCTTGACGCAGGTGACGAGGGCGGTGCGGCCACCGAGGTCGAGCAGGGGGCCAGGGAGGTGGAGAGGGCGTGGGGCGCGGTCATGTCCCGACGCCAGGCAGCGCCCCTACCCCCTCCCATGCGGTCACGCCCCACAGTTCAGCCAGAAGTAGCGGGGTCGAACCATGTGGGTGCGTCAGCCATGGCTTGCTTGATGCGGAAGCGCCCGAACTCGTTCAGCTCCGGCAGCGCGTCCACGGCGAACCAGGCGACGTCCAGTGATTCGTCGTCGTTGACCCGGGCCTCACCACCGACGGCACGGCAGCGGAAGGTGATGTCCATGTACTGGCAGATGTCGCCGTTGCCGTACGTCACCGGGTTCAGCGCCTGGACCAGCACGACCCGTTCGACGACGCAGTGCACCGCGGTCTCCTCCTCGACCTCGCGCACCGCGCAGGCGGCGGGCTGCTCCCCCGGGTCGGGGATGCCGCCGAGCACCGACCACTTGCGGGTGTCGGACCGGCGGTTCAGCAGCACTCTGCCCTCGTCGTCGAAGACGACGGCGGTGACCCCGGGAAGCCAGAGCAACTGGTGACCGGCGGAAGCGCGCAGCGTGCTGATGAAATCAGGAGTAGCCATGCCCCGACCCTAACGGGCAGGTCGGACAGTTCTACGGCACTTCAGGGGTGTGCGTTCTCCGCACGACCGCGCGTCACCGGCGCGCCCGCCCGCGCACGCCGGTGCCGGCGGCCCGTCCCAGGCCGCCCGCGGCGACCAGGACGAGGGCGACCTCGGGGAGGACGCCGAGGCGGGTGGCGGGGGTCCGGGAGGAGCGCAGCGGCACCTCCTGCACCAGGGAGTCGGCGACGAACATGCCGGTCTTCTGACTGACCGTCCCGTCCGGCATGATGATCGCGCTGACACCGCTGGTCACCGGGACGGTGACGGTGCGGCTGTGCTCGACGGCGCGGACCCTGGACATGGCGAGCTGCTGGTGGGTCATCTCGCTGCGGCCGAAGGTCGCGTTGTTGCTGGGTACGGAGATCAGCTGGGCGCCGGCGGTGACCGTGTCGCGCACCGCCCAGTCGAAGGCCGCCTCGTAGCAGGTGACGAGTCCCACCCCGGTGCCGGCCATGGTGAACACGCCGGGTTCGGTGCCCCGGCTGAAGTCCTGGCGGACCATCGACGTCCACTCGTCGTTGATCGCCCCGACCAGGGAGCGCAGCGGAAGGTACTCGCCGAAGGGCTGGATCTGCCGCTTGTCGTAGGTGTCGACGGGGCCCTTCGCCGGGTCCCAGAGCACCTGCTCGTTGAGCAGCTTGCCGTCCTTGCCCACCACGGCGCCGACCGAGACCGGGGCTCCGATCGCCCGGGCCGCGCGGTCGATGACGGCACGCGCGTCGGCGTTGGTGAAGGGGTCGATGTCGGAGGAGTTCTCCGGCCACAGCACGATGTCGGGCCGCTCGGCCCTGCCCGCGTCGACGGCGGCGGCCAGGCGCTCCGTCTCGCGCGCGTGGTAGTCGAGGACGGCACGCCGCTGGGAGTTGAAGTCGAGCCCCAGCCGGGGCACGTTGCCCTGGATCACGGCGACGGTCGCCGTGCCGTCCTCGGCCGTGTCGCTCACCAGCGGCCGGGCGGCGAACGCGGCCACCAGGGGCACCACCACGCTCAGGGCGCCGACGGCCGCCGCGACGCGCCGCACGGTCCCGGTGCGGCGGGCGTCCAGGGAAACGCGCGCGATCTCGTACAGGCCGAAGCCGCACAGGACGACCGCGAAGCCGAGCACGGGGGTGCCGCCCAGTGCGGCGAGCGGCAGGAACACGCCGTCCGCCTGCCCGAACGCGATCTTGCCCCAGGGGAAACCGCTGAACGGCACGCGCGCGCGTGCCGCCTCCCCCGCCGTCCAGAGCGCGGCGGCCCACACCGGCCACCCGGGCAGCTTCGAGACCGCGGCGACACCCGCGCCGACCAGCGCGACGAAGACCGCCTCGATCACGGCGAGGGCGATCCACGGGCCGGGGCCGACCTCCACACCGGTCCACACCAGCAGCGGCAGCAGGAAGCCCAGGCCGAAGAGATAGCCGAGGCCGAGCCCCGCCTTCCAGCTCCGCCCGCGCAGCAGCAGGGCGAAGACGGCGAAGGCGGGCAGCGCCAGCCACCACAGGGTGCGGGGCGGGAAACTGACGTAGAGGAGCAGTCCGGAGAGTGCTGCCGCTGCGGCCGGAACGAGGCGCACGAGCCACCGGCGCCACGCGCTGGGCGCGGCCTGCGGGGGCATCGGGTCCGACTCGCCGACGGAGGTTGCGGTGACGGTCACTCCGCGAGTCTACGGCGGCCTGCCCGGGCACCGACCGTGCCGGCCGGGCGGGCGGGCGGCGGCGGGGAGGGCGGGCCGCACGGGGAGGGCCGCGGGCGGAGGCGGTGTCCCCGGGTGCGGCTCGTCAGCGCACGTTCCCGCACATCCCCGAACCGCCCATCAGCCGTTACCGTGTGCCGGTGCCTCTGTCGTGCCGGCCCGTCGCGGTGTCGGCGGCCGAGGTCCGTCACAGGTCGGGGGGCGACGCGGTGCGGGGTGCGGGGTGGGTTCCACGGGGACGGTTGTGGTCGGTCCGGATGCAAACGGTGGAAGACGGAGTGGTCTGGCCACGGCGGGCGTCGTGGTGCTCGGTGCGTGCTCGGCCTGGTCGCTGATCACTGCGGCGGCCGGGAACGGCCGGCCCGAGGGGGTGCTGTGCGCGCTGTGGCGCAGTCCGCGGGCCACGCCCGTGGTGCTCTCGGCGGGTGCGGCGCTGACGGCCGTCGCGGCGGTCGCCGCGGTGGGAAACGCGCTGAGTTTCACCGCGGTTTCGGTGGGGGCGGGCCTGCTCGCGGGACTCGCGACGGCCCGTCCGCTCACCCTCGGTGCACCGGAACGGCCGACGGACACTCCCGTCCGCGGGACCCGGCGCACACCGTGACCGCCCCGGCGCGGCGGCTCAGCCTGCCGGGTCCGGTTGGTGCGGGTGGAGACGGTCGCGGATGGCGGTCACCGCCGCCTCCGCGTCGTCCACGGTGATCGTGAAGGTGTGTCCGTCCCACAGACTCAGGGCGATGCCCTCGCCACGGCGCACGATGACCGCGGTGCCCTTCTCGGGCCTCCAGCGGTAGCCCCAGCCGCCCCAGTGCCGCGGGGTGACGTGCGGGACGAACTCCGCTCCGACGACGTGCGACAGCGGGATGCGGCGGCGCGGCACCCCGATGTGGCCGCAGCGCACTTCCAGGTGGTCCTCGTCGACCCGCAGCGCGACGTGCACGAAGGCCAGAGTGCCGAACAGGACCAGCAGCCCGGCCGCGATGCACCCGACGACGGCCATGGCCAGCGGAGCGACACCGCTCGACCAGGCCGAGTCCACGGCCAGCACGATGCCGAGCGCCATGCAGGCGGCACCGATCAGCGCCAGCAGCCACTGCATCCGGTTGGTCGCGCGACCGGTCCAGACGTCGGGGTACGGGGCACGGGCGCCGTGGGGGTGGTCCCTCATGCCTTCGAGATTACTCACGTTTCGCTCCGCGGGGCCCGCGGTGCCCGGCTCCACTGCGCCGACCGGGGTGCGGGTGGCCGGGGTGCGGGTGGCCGGGGTGCGGGTGGCCGGGGTGCGGGTGGCCGAGGGCTCACCCCGCGGCGGTGACCTGCTGGAGGAGCCGGCCTTCCGCGTAGGTGAGGGCGGGCAGGGGGAGCGCGCCCTCGCGTCCGCTCAGCAGCACGGTGAGGGTGCCGGTCGCCGGGGCCTCGGGGGCGGGCTGCTCACCGAGGCGGCGCATGGCCTGGGCGGCGACCGCTCCGGCGGAGCAGTGCAGGACGAGCGGCGGCAGGCCGGGGCGCTGCACGGCGGCCCGGATGCGTTCGGCGACCAGTTCGTAATGGGTGCAGCCCAGGACGACGGTCGTCACCTCGTCCGGGGTGAGTTCGGCGGCGGCGTCGACGGCAGCGGCGATCGCGCTCTCGTCCGCGCGCTCCACGGCCTCCGCGAGCCCCCAGCACGGCACCTCGGTGACGTCGACGCCGCCGGCGAAGTCCCGGATCAGGTTCCGCTGGTACGGGCTGCCGGTCGTGGCCGGAGTCGCCCAGATCGCCAGCGGTCCGCCGCCGGCCGCCGCCGGCTTGATCGCCGGGACGGTGCCGATGACGGGCAGGTCCGATTCGAGGCGGGCGCGCAGGGCGGCGAGCGCGTGCACGGTCGCGGTGTTGCAGCCGACGATCAGGGCGTCGGGCCGGTGCGCGGCAGCCGCCTCGGCGACGGCGAGGGCGCGAGCGGTGAGGTCCTGTGGAGTCCTGGGTCCCCAGGGCATGCCGTCGGGGTCGAGGGAGAGGACGAGATCGGCGTCGGGGCGGAGGTGCCGTACCGCTGCGGTGGCTGCCAGCAGGCCGATTCCGGAGTCCATGAGTGCGATCTTCACCCGGTCACGATAGTCGATGGGCCGTGTCCGGCCCTGCGTTCGGGGCAGAATGCGCGCGTGAGCGCCCTTGTGTGGACCGCCCTCGCGTCCCTCGTCGCCTGGCTGTGGCTGCTGCTCGGCCAGGGCTTCTTCTGGCGTACGGACGTCCGGCTCCCGCCCGGGCGGGAACCGGAGCCGTGGCCGTCGGTGTGCGTGGTCGTTCCCGCGCGGGACGAGGCGGCGGTGCTGCCGGTGAGTCTGCCGTCGCTGCTCGCCCAGGACTATCCCGGGCGGGCGGAGGTCTTCCTCGTCGACGACGGCAGTACGGACGGCACCGGGCGGCTCGCGCGTGAGCTGGCGGACCGGCACGGCGGACTGCCGCTGACCGTGGGTTCGCCCGGCGAGCCGCCGGCCGGCTGGACCGGCAAACTCTGGGCGGTGCGGCACGGCATCGGCCTGGCCCGCGCACGTGCGCCCGAGTACCTGCTGCTCACGGACGCCGACATTGCGCACGCGCCCGACAGCCTGCGCCGGCTGGTCGCGGCGGCCCGCACCGGCGGGTTCGACGTCGTCTCGCAGATGGCGCGGCTGCGCGTGGAGAGCTTCTGGGAGCGGATGGTCGTACCGGCGTTCGTGTACTTCTTCGCGCAGTTGTATCCGTTCCGCCGGATCGGGCGGGACGGGTCGCGGACGGCCGCGGCGGCCGGGGGCTGTGTGCTGCTGCGCGCGGAGGCGGCCGAAAGGGCGCGGATCCCGGACGCCATCCGGCAGGCCGTCATCGACGACGTGGCGCTCGCGCGGGCGGTCAAGGCCGGCGGCGGCCGGATCTGGCTGGGGCTGGCGGACGGGGTGGACAGTGTGCGCCCGTACCCGCGGCTGGACGACCTGTGGCGCATGGTCTCGCGCAGCGCGTACGCGCAGCTGCGGCACAGCCCGGTACTGCTGGCGGGTACGGTCGCGGGTCTTGTGCTGGTGTACCTGGTGCCGCCGGTGGCGGTGGTCGCGGGACTGGCGGTGGAAAGTACGCAGGCCGTGGCCGCCGGTGCGGCGGCCTGGCTGGTGATGACGGGGACGTACCTCCCGATGCTGCGCCACTACCGGCAGCCGCCGTGGCTCGCTCCCCTGCTGCCGTTCACCGCGTTCCTGTACCTCCTGATGACGGTCGACTCGGCGGTGCAGCACCACCGGGGGCGGGGGGCGGCCTGGAAGGGCCGCACCTACACGCGCCCGGGCGCCGTGCCCGACGAGGGCTGAACCGGGGGCCCGTCGGGCGTCGTGGCGATCGGGGGTCAGGTGCTGCCGGAGCCCCTCGTGACCGCGGAGCGCTTGCGGCCGGGGGTCACTTGCGGCCGGGGGTCCAGTTCATGCCCCAGCCGTAGGCGCGGTCGACGGTGCGCTGCGGGCTGACGCCCCGGTCGGGCACCAGGTAGCGGGCCTCGCGCTGGACGACGAGGTCGCCGCCGGTGTGGGTGATGAGGGCGAGGGCGCACACCGTCGAGGGAACGGTGCACTCGTCGAGCGAGAAGTCGATCGGGGCGCCGTGCTGCGGCTGGAGGGTGACCGTGGCGTGCAGGTCGGCGAAGGAGCGGGCGCCCTCGTAGATGGTGACGAAGACGAGGATGCGGCGGAAGTACTGCTTGTGGTCGAGGCTGACGGTGAGGTTCTCGCCGGAGTCCACGGCGCCGGTGCGGTCGTCGCCGTCGAGGTGGATGAAGGGGGGCCGCTGCAGTGAGCCGTACGCGTTCCCGAGGGCCTGGACGACTCCCTTGCTGCCGTCGCTGAGTTCGAACAGGGCGCACAGGTCGAGGTCGAGGTCGGAATGCATGGCGACCGGACGGCCCAGCTTGCCCGCCCAGCCGGAGAACTGTTTGCGCACCTGCCAGTTGAGGTTCACCCGGAGGGCGCCCGAGGTTCCGCCCTGTTTGGCCAGCGAGACGGAGGGAGCGGCCTTGGTGAGCGTCACCTTGGTGAGCCGGACCGGCGACGCGGTGGGAGGCGCGGCCGCCGGGGGCGGCGGCGTGGTGACCGGGGGTGTCGGGGCGGCCGGCGGAGCCGTCGCCGGGGAGGCGGGAGCGGCGTGCTGCGGCTCGTCCACGGTGATGCCGTAGTCGGTGGCCAGTCCCTCGAGTCCGCTGCTGTAGCCCTGGCCGACGGCGCGGAACTTCCAGGCACCCTGGCGGCGGTAGAACTCGCCGAGCACGAAGGCGCTCTCGCTGGTCGCGCCCGCGCTGTCGAAGCGGGCCGCGACGGTGCCCTGCGCGGCGTCCTTGACCTCGATGTACAGGCCCGGGATCCGGCCGAAGGTGCCGCCGTCGGAGGAGGCCGCGAGGAGCACCGTCTCGATGCCGGGCTCCACGCGCGCGAGGTCGACGAGGACGGTGTCGGTGACCTGCCCGCCGGCGTTCCGCTTGCCCTCGTGCCGGACGGCTCCGGAGGAGTGGGCGGGCTGGTTGTAGAAGACGAAGTCGCCGTCGGAGCGGACCTTGCCGCCGGCCAGCAGGAGCGCGGAGGCGTCCGCGTCGGGGACCCCGGGGCCGGTGCGCCACCCCAGTTCCACCCGGAGTGCCGTGGTCGGCACCGGCGTGTTCGATCCCTTCGACATGGACATGTCCGCCCCCATCACGTGTCACCTCGCCAGGCGATGCCCGGCATGCGTCGTGCTCCGTCCGCACAACCTAGTACCCGCACGCGGGAACTCCCATGGGGGCATGCGCGGAGAGGCCGATCGCCCCCGGGTAACCCCGCCGGAACTCGGCTTTTACCAGATGGCCATCAGGACGTACAGCCGTTTCATCCAACTTCGCCCGAATTAGCTATCCCAGGGCACGTCGGACACGGAAAACAACCCTCTTATCGGTCTCCCCAACCAGCACATCGTGGGCTTAACTTATGGCCATGACCTCCCCCCGCTCCACTTATGGCGGCGGCTACTACTCCGCCTCCTTCCCGGACACCCCGATCTACGACTCCCTCGTGGCCGAGCGGGGCACCCCGCAGATCGCCCCGATCCGGGTCCCCTCCGTCTACGACGTGCCGGGCAGTCATCTGCCCGCGCTCCCGTCGGCGTTGCCCGCGCTCCCGGCGGGCCCCTCCCAGCCCGCCTACGGTTATCCGCAGGCGCAGCAGCCGGCCCCGCTCCAGCAGGCGCATACGCCGTACATTCCGCAGCAGGCCACCACGCCGCGCGGTTACCCCGGGCCCCAGCCGCAGCAGCCGCGTCCGGCCGCTCCCGGTGCGGGCTACGAGGCCATGCGCCCCGCGGCCCCGCGCCCGGCGCCGGCTCCGTACCAGGACCCGTACAACAACCAGCAGTACCGCGGGTACTGAGCGGTACCCCGCACTCGCCGGGTACCGAGCCGTTCCAGGCAGTGCGCCCCGGGCCCTGAGCCGTCCCGCGGACCGCCGACCCGGAGCCGTGTCCCCCCGGAGCCGTCGTCGCCGGCTGGCACGATGGCTCCATGGGGAACGCGCTGCTGCAGTCGATTCACGTACATCCGGTCAAGGCCTTCCGTAGCCTGCCTCTTCGGGAGGTCGTCGTGGAGCCCTGGGGACCGGCCGGAGACCGGCGCTGGATGCTGACCGACGACGGGGGAAGGGTCGTCACACAACGCGGGCATCCGCGCTTGGCGCTGGCCGCTGCCGAGCTGTTGCCCGGCGGCGGTCTACGGCTGTCCGCGCCCGGCAGGGACCCGGTGACCGTGCCCGTGCCCGCGCCGGGCGGCCCCACCGAGCGGGTGGAGATCTTCCGCGACAAGATCGACGTGGTGCCGGCCGAGGGCGACGCCGTGCACGCCTGGTGCAGCGCCTTCCTCGGCGCCGACGTACGTCTGGTGCACCTGGACGACCCCGCCACGCGCAGGCCGGTCGATCCCGGGTTCGCGCTGCCGGGCGAGACGGTCAGCCTCGCCGACGGCTATCCCCTGCTGCTCACCACGACCGCGTCCCTCGACGCCCTCAACACCCTGATCGCCGGGGGCGACCACGCGGACGAAGGGCCCCTGCCCATGAACCGCTTCCGGCCGAACCTGGTCGTCGAAGGCACCACCGCCTGGGCCGAGGACACCTGGTCGCACATCACGGTCGGCGAGGTCGCCTTCCGTGTCGCCAAGCCCAGCGGACGGTGTGTGGTGACGACCACCGACCAGCGCACCGCCGAGCGCGGCCGGGAACCCCTGCGTTCGCTCGGCAGGCACCGCAGGTTCGGCGACCAGCTGGTGTTCGGGCAGAACCTGGTGCCCCTCGCACCCGGTACGGTCCGGGTCGGCGATCCGGTCACGGTCCTCGCCTGACGGACGCGACGGGCGCGACGGACACGACGGAGATGACGGATGCGGTGCGGGCCCACCCGCCGGACGGACCCCCGCCGCAATGCCCTCCCGGCCCGGCGGATCACGCCCACCGCCTCGCCCGGCAGACACCGTGTCAGTTCTCCTCCGTCCCCGCCCGATTACCGGGGCGTGCGCGGGAACCGCCCTCCCGGGTCTGCCCGTCGTCCTTTCCGAGAGCCGATGAGAGGGCCTCGGGGGTGACGTCCCTCTCTCTTCGGCGGAATCCTGGGTGAACGGCTCCGTCGCCGCGTTATCACGGATGGAGGAAGGGGGTGCGGCCGGTGCGGGTGATCAGCGGGCTCTGGCGCTGGCGGCACAATCCGCTGTGCCGGCCGACCGACCTGGCCGAGGGCCTGCTGGCGCTCGTGGCGCTGCTGCTCGTTCTCGTCGCCGCTCCGCTCGTCGGCGTCCTCGCCGGAAGCGCCACCGAGGACGCCCTTCAGCGTTCCGTGCGCGAACAGCACAAGGCACGGCACCAGGTGCGGGCCACGGTGGTACGGGTCCTCGAGCCCGCCCGTCCGGACCTCGACCCGGAGGGTGTCTCCGGCCAGGCCCTGCGCACCCGGGTCATGGCCCGCTGGACCGCCCCGGACGGCACCGGGCGCCAACGCCCGGTCCTCGTGCGGCTGAAGGACCCGCGGCCGGGCGGGCACTTCTCTCTGTGGACCGACGCCGAGGGCCGCACAACGGCCCGCCCGCTGGACACCGCGACGGCGACGACGCACGCCGTGCTCGCGGGCTTCGGCGCGGCCCTGCTGACGGCGGCCCTGATCGAGGGCGCACGACGGCTGATGGTCCGGCGCATGGTCCGGCACCGGTACGCCGTCCTGGACCGGGCATGGGACAAAGCGGGCCCCGACTGGGGCAGGACCGGCACCGGAAGCTGATCGCCTTCCGCCTCTGGTCAATCCGGCGGCCGTGCGCACGCTACGGTGGTCCGGCCGAAGGAATCGACGACAAACCCGCGTACGACAAGGTGGGGGCACAGCTACGCCATGGCACAGGGCACGGTCCAGGTGACGCACACCGGCACATCGCGGTGGCGGCGCCGCACAGGTGAGTACGCGTCGCTCGCCGCCGCCCTGGAGGCCGCGGCCGAAGGCGACGTCCTCACCGTCGCTCCGGGCACCTACCGGGAGAATCTCGTCGTGGAACGGGCGGTGACCCTGCGCGGTCCCGAGGGCTCGCCCGGCTCGGTGCGCATCGCGCCCCTGGACGGGGTTCCGCTGACCGTACGCGCTTCGGCGGTGGTCCAGGACCTGCATGTGGAGGGGCAGGACGCGGCGGCGCCCGCCCTGCTGATCGAGGACGGCACCCCGGAGCTGCGGGACATACGGGTGGTCACCCGGTCCGCGGCCGGCATCGAGGTGCGCGGCAGCGGCCGGCCCACGGTCCGCCGTTGCACGGTCGACAATCCGGCGGGGATCGGCATAGCCGTGCTCGACGGCGGGGGCGGAGTGTTCGAGGAGTGCGAGGTGGTCGCCGCGGGGCAGGCGGGCGTCGCGGTGCGCGGGGGCGCCCGTCCCCGCCTCGAGCGCTGCCGCGTGCACCATGCCGCGGGCTCGGGCCTGACCGCGACCGGGGAGAACTCGGCGCTCGAGGCGGTGGGCTGCGAGGTCTACGAGGTGCGGGGCAGCGGTGTCCAGGTGACCGGCCGGGCGACCGCGCACCTCACCGACTGCGATGTGCACCGCACCACCGGCGACGGGGTCACGCTCGACACCGACGCCGTGCTGACGCTGGCAGACTGCCGTATCCACGACATCCCGGAGAACGCCGTCGACCTGCGGTCCCGCTCCGTGCTCACCATGACCCGCACCACCGTGCGGCAGTTCGGCCGCAACGGCCTGTCGGTGTGGGACCCGGGAACCCGCGTGGACGCCAACCAGTGCGAGATCTTCGACAGCACCGGTGACTATCCGGCGGTGTGGGTGAGCGACGGCGCCACCGTCGTCCTGGACTCCTGCCGGGTGCACGACGTGCCGGACGCCCTGTTCGTCCTCGACCGCGGTTCGCGCGCGGACGTGGTCGACAGCGACCTGTCGCAGGTGCGCAACACCGCCGTGTCGGTGAGCGACGGCGCCACCGCCCAGCTCGACGACTGCCGGATCCGGGAGGCGGCCACGGGCGCCTGGTTCCGGGACCACGGCAGCGGCGGCACCCTCAACAACTGCACCCTGGACGGGATGCAGACCGGCGTGATCGTCACCAAGGGCGCCGATCCGACCGTGGAGCGCTGCACCATCGACTCCCCCGCCGAGGCCGGTGTCTACGTCTCGGCCGGCGGTCGCGGCAGCTTCCTCGACTGCCGGGTCACGGGCAGCGGCGGCTACGGTTTCCATGTGATAGACGGCAGCCGGACGACGCTGCGCAAGTGCCGCACGGAACGCTGCGCGCGCGGTGGATACGAGTTCGCCGAGAGCGGCGCGGCTCCCGGCACGGGAGGCCCGGTGGTGGAGAACTGCACCAGCGACGAGAGCGGCAGCCTCGCGTCGCCGGCGGCCCCGGAGCCGGCCGTGCAGACCACGGGTCACTCCCCGGGCCTGCTCGGCACCCTCCCCGGGCAGCCGGCCGAGCGGACGCCGTCCGCATCGGTGACCGACCCGGAGAAGGAGCTGCGCCCGTCGAAGACCGTGCTCGGCGAACTCGACGCGCTGGTGGGACTGGAGAGCGTCAAGCGGGAGGTGCGGGCCCTCACCGACATGATCGAGGTGGGCCGGCGCCGGCAGCAGGCGGGGCTGAAGGCCGCGTCCGTCAAGCGTCACCTGGTCTTCACGGGGTCCCCGGGCACCGGCAAGACCACGGTCGCACGGCTGTACGGCGAGATCCTCGCCGCCCTCGACGTGCTGGAGAAGGGGCATCTGGTCGAGGTCTCGCGCGTCGATCTGGTCGGCGAGCACATCGGCTCCACGGCGATCCGCACCCAGGAGGCGTTCGAGAAGGCGCGCGGCGGCGTGCTGTTCATCGACGAGGCGTACGCGCTCTCCCCCGAGGACTCCGGGCGTGACTTCGGCAAGGAGGCCATCGACACGCTCGTGAAGCTGATGGAGGATCACCGGGACGCGGTCGTGGTGATCGTCGCGGGGTACACGGCCGAGATGGAGCGGTTCCTGTCCGTCAACCCGGGGGTGGCATCCCGTTTCTCACGGACCATCACCTTCGGCGACTACGGGGCCGGTGAGCTGTTGCGGATCGTGGAGCAGCAGGCCGAGGAGCACGAGTACCGGCTGGCGCCGGGAGCCTCGGAGGGCCTGTTGAAGTACTTCACGGAGCTCCCCAAGGGTCCCGCCTTCGGCAACGGCCGTACGGCGCGGCAGACGTTCGAGGCGATGGTGGAGCGGCACGCGAGCCGGGTCGCCCAGGTGCCGGAGCCGAGCACGGACGACCTGACCCTGCTCTTCGCCGACGACCTCCCCGAGCTGCCCTGACCCGGACGGCACCGTACGCGTCGCGACGCGCCCCTCACGCGGTGGGCGCCTCCGTGCCGGTGCGGACGCCGTCGTCGGGGTCTTCCGTGCGGCGCGGCGCCGGGACGTCCGGCCGCAGCCGGGCGAGCAGCCGCCGGCGTTCCTCGGCGAAGGCCGGGTCCGCCTGGTAGTCGGAGTGGCCGAGGATCGGCGCGGGCAGGGGATGGCTCTCGGTGCGGCCGTATGCCAGCGGGTCCTTGAGCGGGGGACGGTCCACCTCGGTGCCGCAGTCGCCGGGAAGCCGCACCGGGCCGCCGATGGGGTCGGTACGGCGGTGGAGGTTGCGCCAGCAGTCGACGTCCCGGTGCAGCGCGCCGAGTGCGTCCGGCCCGAAGTGGGCGGGGAACCAGCGTCCGTACAGCCGCTCCAGCGGGGATCCGTAGGTGAGCAGGGCGACGCGCCCCCGGGTGGACGGGGTGAGCTGCCAGGCCGCGGCGGCGGCGAGGACGCTGCCCTGGGAGTGGCCGGAGAGCACCAGGCGTCCGCCGGTGGCCCGCGTCCAGGTCTCGATGCGCCAGGTCAGGTCGGGTACGGCGCGTTCGGCGTAGCAGGGCGGGGCGAAGGGGTGGGCGGCGCGCGGCCAGAAGGTGCCGACGTCCCACAGGATGCCGATCGTGCGCCGCGCGGAGGCGTCCTTGTAGGCGCGCCGCCCCCAGGTGACGAACAGTATGAAGCCGAGTCCGATCAGCCAGGAGCCCAGCGCCTGCGCCGTCTCGGCGGCGCCGTGGACGACGGCGTAGGTTCCCTGGGCGGCCTCGCCCGGCGTGCGGTCGGTGGCCAGCGCGCCGACGAGGGCGCCCGCGCCCAGCAGCAGGGTCGCGGCGGAGATGACGGCGAGGATGCGGGGGCCCCGGTCGGTGAGGGAGGCCATGGCGCGGGCGTTGGCGATCCGCCGGGTGCGGGCGGGGTCGCCGGTTTCGTCCGGGAACTCGCGGGCCACGGCGGCGCGCTCGTCGCGGGCGATGTGCCAGGCCCGCCGGGCCAGCCAGCCGCAGAGCCCGAGGAGCAGGACGAGCAGGGGCGGGATCACGGCCGCCTGCCAGGTCAGGACCACCGGCGGCCCGGGGATCGACGTCCCGGTGCCGTCCAGCCAGTCGGAGACGCGCTGGGCCACGCCGCCGGACATCACGCCGCCCAGCGCGCAGGCCAGCATCGCGACGGCCGGTCCGGCCAGGCCCCGCATGGCGGCGCGCCGGTCGGGGGCGCTGCGGTGCAGGGCGTGGGCGACGCCGGCGAGGACGATCACGAGCAGGCCCTGGACGAGGGAGAGCGCGCCGAAGGTCATGTCGCCGGGCAGCCGGTCCGCCGATTCCCAGCCGGGGCGTCGCCATCCGGCGTACACCAGGGTGAGGGCGAGCAGGAGGAGCGCGGTCAGGGGCAGCAGGCGCAGCAGGCGGGTGTCGAGGGCGTCGTCCAGACGGCGGTCGGTGCGGCCGCGGCGGCAGACCACCCACACCACGACGGCCCCGGCGGCGAGCAGGGCCGCTTGCACGAGGGGGCCGAGGAGGGCCAGTGCCGCGGATCCGCCCGGTGCGCGGTCGTGCCGGGCGGCCGCCAGGGCGAGTGCGGAGGCGACGGTGAGCAGTCCGGCGGCGGTGTGCGCGGCACGGAGCCGGGCGACCAGGCGGCGGCCGTACCAGAAACCGGGCCGGCTCAGGGCGGTGGGGCGGCTGTCCTCGGGCTCGTGGGCCATCGGCTGCTGGGACTCGTACGCGCTCCAGGTGCGCAGGGACAGGTACCACAGCAGCCCGGTCAGGGCGGTGGGCACCAGGGCGGCGAGGCCGAGCCGGCGGCCCGGCTCGCTCCACCAGCCGTCGTCCGACGCCTCGGGCGAGAGGAAGCCGAGCCAGGAGTGCCGGTCGGCGCACGCCCGCGTGCCCGCGCACTGCCAGGCCGCCAGGTCGAGGGCGACCTCGCACGCCGCCGCGACGAGCAGCACCGTCAGGCTCAGTCCGGCCAGCCGCACCAGCAGTCCGTACAGCCGGACGAGGCGTCTGCGGCCTCGGGCCGCCGGGCGCATCCAGTGGGCGAGGTTGACCACCATGAAGGGCAGCAGCAGCAGCCACAGGGCGCGGGTGCCGTTCCCGGAGGTGAGGTTGCACCAGACGTAGGCCTCGGGGACCGGTCCGTCCCGGTGGCCGGCGGGCAGGCGCTCCGCCCGGACGTCGTCGGCGCGCCGGAAGATGGCGGCGACGTCGTCGCCGGCGATCCGCACGGTGCGCGGATCGTTCAGCATGGCCTGCGGGGTGGCTCCGCCCACTCCGTGGACCAGGAGTTCCAGGGCGGTCCCCGAGTCCTTCGGCCGTTCGGCAGGGGCGCCCACGGTCTCGGTCCGCTCGGTCCGCTCGGCTGATCTGCCTTCCTGCGCACGTTCCACTGCTTCGCACTTCCCCCGTGACACGCCGTCGGATCCGTCCGTGCGAACAACAGGATCTCCCCTGCCGGAACGGCTGACACCTCTCCTCACGGAATCTCCCCGATCCTGGTGGCGAACGGGCGACCCAGGGGACAGTGATGGCATGTACGCGACGAAGGCAGGAGACGCCGCCCTTGCCCCGGCATGCGAGGATGGGACGCCGACGCACCGGCGGCGGGAGGAACGTGCCCGTCGGACCGGGTGCGCGGGGCGTGTCGGACGGCTTGGCGGCGAAAGGACCGGAGCGTACGTGAGCGAGAATCAGAACCTCCTCGCGGAGCAGCGGCGCACCCTGATCCTCGACGAGGTCCGGCGCCGCGGCGGAGTCCGGGTCAACGAACTGACCCGCAAGCTCGGCGTGTCGGACATGACGGTCCGCCGCGACCTCGACGCCCTCGCCCGGCAGGGCGTGCTGGAGAAGGTGCACGGCGGCGCGGTCCCGCTGGTCGAGGCCAGCACCCATGAGCCCGGCTTCGAGGCCAAGTCCGGTCTGGAGTTGAGCGCGAAGGACGACATCGCGCGAGCGGCGGCCGAACTGGTCCCGCCGGGTGCGGCGATCGCCCTCTCGGGCGGTACGACGACGTACGCGCTGGCCGGTCGACTGCTCGACGTGCCCGACCTCACCGTGGTCACCAACTCGGTGCGGGTGGCGGACGTCTTCCACGCGGCGCAGCGCACCTCGGGCCCCCGTCAGGGTGCGGCCACGGTCGTCCTGACCGGCGGTGTGCGCACGCCGTCCGACTCACTGGTGGGGCCGGTGGCCGACCAGGCGATCGCGGTGCTCCACTTCGATCTGCTGTTCCTCGGCGTGCACGGGATATCGATCGAGGCCGGGCTGTCGACGCCGAACCTCGCCGAGGCCGAGACGAACCGGCGTCTGGTGCAGTCGGCGCGCCGGGTGGTCGTGGTGGCCGACCACACCAAGTGGGGCACGGTGGGCCTGAGTTCGTTCGCGTCCCTGGACCAGGTGGACACGCTGGTGACGGACTCCGGACTGCCGGCCGAGGCCCGCGAAGAGATCTCCGAGCACCTGCCGCGGCTGGTCGTGGCGGGCGAGCCCGAGGAGCCGGCGGAACCCTCGGACGTCTGACCAGGCCCCGGGAACCCGGGCTCCGGCCCCGGTCTCCCGGCGCCCCGGCTCTTGGCTCCTCGGCTCTTGGCTCCTCGGCCGGAAGTCACCCGACCCCACGGGATCACGGCACCACGGGATCGCGCGGCCGTACGCGCACGGCGGCCGCCGTCAGTCCGGCCAGACCCCTGTCCGCAGCAGCGTCTCCATCGTCGTCGTGTACGGGGCGATGTCCAGGCCCTGGTCGGTCAGCCAGGCGTCCGAGTAGTACTTGTCGAGATAGCGGTCCCCCGGGTCGCACAGCAGCGTCACCACACTCCCCTGCCGCCCCTCGGCCACCATCTCCGCGACGATCTTCAGCGCGCTCCACAGCCCGGTGCCGGTGGAGCCGCCCGCCTTGCGGCCGATCGCCCGCTCCAGGAATCGCACGGCGGCGACGGCGGCCGCGTCGGGAACCTTCATCATCCGGTCGATCGCGCCGGGCACGAAGCTCGGTTCCATCCGGGGCCGGCCGATGCCCTCGATGCGGGAGCCCCGGTCGCAGACGACGTCCGGATCGCCGGTGGTCCAGCCCTCGAAGAAGCAGGAGTTCTCCGGGTCGGCGACGCAGATGCGGGTGTCGTACTGCATGTAGTGGACGTAGCGGGCGAAGGTCGCCGAGGTGCCGCCGGTGCCGGCCGTGGCGACGATCCAGGCGGGTTCCGGATGGGGCTCCAGCTTCAGCTGGCGGAAGGTGGATTCGGCGATGTTGTTGTTTCCCCGCCAGTCCGTGGCGCGTTCGGCGTAGGTGAACTGGTCCATGTAGTGGCCGCCGGTCTCCGCCGCGAGGGCGACCGACGCCTCGTACAGGGTGCGCGGGTCGTCCACGAAGTGGCACCGGCCGCCGTGGAACTCGATCAGGCGGCACTTCTCGGCGCTCGTCGTGCGCGGCATGACGGCGATGAAGGGCACCCCGATCAGCTGCGCGAAGTACGCCTCGGACACGGCGGTCGAGCCGCTGGAGGCCTCGATCACCGGGCGGCCCGGACGGATCCAGCCGTTGCACAGTCCGTAGAGGAAGAGCGAGCGGGCGAGCCGGTGCTTGAGGCTGCCGGTCGGGTGCGTCGACTCGTCCTTGAGATAGAGGTGCACGCCCCACCGCTCGGGCAGCGGGAAGCGCAGCAGGTGAGTGTCGGCCGACCGGTTGGCGTCGGCCTGGACCCTGCGCACGGCTTCTTTCAGCCAGTCGCGGTAGCCGGGGTCGCTGCGGTCGGCGTCGAGGGTGGCGCCCTCCAAGGCGTGCCGGGGCTGTGGGTACTGCTGGGGAGTGCTCACGACAGGGCTCCTTACGCCGAGCGCGCCGACGGCGTCCCGCGCGGCCGACACCCCGATCATAGAACCCTGCGAACCGCCCCCCACCTGCATAAACGTCCCTTTGGGAGACTCAAAGGAAGCCCTGGACCCCACCTCGGCGCCGCCTTCCGGCACCCGGCACGCGGCTGGGGGCGCATTCGCGCGAGTGCTTCGGACGCCCCCGGAAGGGGGACGTGCGCACTGGTGATCAACGGTGAGGGCGGGCAGACTGCCCGCGGAGCAAGGTCCCGGACGGGAGCACACTGGACCAGGACATGAGCCGGCCCGCTGAGCACGGTCCGGTACACCGACGCGCACAAGGGGGCGAGTGGCATGGCCGAGCTGGAGTTCACGGCCAGGGGCGTGCGGATCGGCAGGCGGCTGCGGTCGCTCACCCGGGCCGGACAGGTCCGGATCAGCGACGGCAGGCTCGAGCTGCTCACCAGCTACGGAAGCGAGATCGACAGCGCGCCGGTGCAGGCCGTACGCGCTTCCCGGCCCTGGTTCGCCCCCGGGGGCCGCGCCCTGGCCGACCTCAACGGCCACCGGTACCTGCTGACCCTGAGTGACCACGACCCGGCGCCGGGCGAGCCGGGGCCGCCCGCGGCGCGCCGCTTCATCGAGGCCGTGCGCCGGGCATCGGGGCGCGGCGCCTGAGATGCCCGCGAGTTGCGCCGCCCCAGGCCCTGCGTCACTCTGTTCTCACGTCACTCTGGGTTTACCGGCGATAACGCTGCGAACCAGCCCGCCGGCCACGACAGCAGGCGGCCATGTCACGCAGGCACCCTGCTGGATCCGTACTCCGTGTTCTTCCGGACGTCCGTCCGGGCCTGACACCGGGGAGTCGCAGCTGTGATCACTCACCCAAGCAGACACTGCACGGTGGAGCTCCAGGCTCTGCCGCCGCGGATCGGCCAGGTCCGCAGAATCGTATCTGCGCAATTGCGCTACTGGCATATGGACACCTTGATAGACCGTGCCTCACTCGGTGTGACGGAGCTGTTGTCCAACGTCCACCGACATGCCCAGCCCGACAAGATCTGCACGGTCGAGCTGGAGGTGCTGCTCGACCGGCTCAAGGTCTCGGTGCGCGACCACGACCCGCGGCTGCCGGTCGTCGGGGACGCCGCTCCGCTCGCCACCTGCGGGCGCGGGCTGGCCATGGTGGCCGCGATGAGCGAGAGCTGGGGCGCCCTGCCGGACGGCGAATCCGGCAAGGTCGTGTGGTTCACGCTGCCGGCGCCGTCCGCGGCTCCCGTGGCGGACTGGGACCACTATCCGCGGATCACCACCGGCGAGCGCGCCGTGCCCCGGTTCGCGGAGGTCGCGCTCGTCGAGCACGCCGTCGAGGAACGCCGGTCCGAACCCGCTCCCGCCCGGTCCGCCGTTGTCGGCTGACCGGGCGGTGTCCGCCTCCCGTACGGGGTGCCCCCTCGGTGGCCCCGGCCCGGCCGACGGCCCGGAACGGGCCCGCTCGCGGGCGGGAACGCGGACCGCCGGGATCGGCGTGCCGGCTGTGCGCAGGGCGTGATGCCCCGGCCGTCGCCGGCAGCGCGTGGACCGGGGTGGGCGTCACGCGGCTTTCGCCGCGCCGCCACGAGCTCCTTCCCCGATACCGACACGGGCCGGGGGCGGGGCCGTGGTCTCTCCCTGGGTCATGCCGCACCGCCCTTGCCGTGCCGGCCGAACTCCTCGTCCAGGACGGACAGCCGCCGCCAGTACTCGTCCTCGTCGATCTCGCCGGAGGCGAAGCGGTGACCGAGCACCGCGATGGGCGAGCCGTCCGCCCCGGCGGGCCCGCCGGGGCCGTGTCCGGGACCGCGGCGTCCGCGCCACACCGTGCGGCGCAGCAGGGCGATGCCACCGCCGACGGCCAGGGCCCAGACCAGGGGGAAGAGCAGGATCCACGGGCCGGGCCCGCCGTCGCCGAAGTGCGCCGGTGTCTGCATGGTCGTTCAACTCCTCGGATGCGCGCGCCGACGTCCTGTCGTCGTGCGAAGCGTCGTGACGCGTCGTCGTGCTGCTTCGCTTCCGAGAGTCGTCCCCGAGGGGGTGCCGGGTCGTCGTACGGCCGGCGGCACTGTCCCTGCCTCAGGGGGAGTACGCCGGACGGCGACGCCTGCTTCCGTCCGCCCGAAGTGCCGCACCCACGGGTACGTACGGCGCGGCGGGCGTCCGGCCGGACGCTCGGGGGGGGCGGAACCGGCTCCCCCGGGGGCCTCGTGGGGCAGCCCTGGGGTGAGCCCGTTCCGCTCCGGGCGGCCGGGGCTCAGGTGGACGCCTGGGAGCTGTCCTTCATCGCGCCCCAGCCGTGCCAGCGTTCGACCTCGATCCAGGCGCTGACCCGCGCCCGTACCCGGTCCGGGTACGGGTTGCCGGTGTAGTGCCGGGAGAGACGGTCGATGTCGGCCAGGCCCTCGTCGTCGCTCAGCTCGACGACGCGGCCGATGAGGGTGACGTGGGTGTACCAGTCGTCACCGGCCAGCACCGTGAGGGTGACGCGCGGGTCGCGGCGCAGGTGCTTCAGGCGTACCCGGCCCTCGTCCAGGCTGATCAGTACGCGACCGTCCTCCCACATGTACCAGGTGGGCGTGGAGACGGGTGCGCCGTCGGAGCGGAGGGTGGCCATGACACAGGGGTTGGGGCGGCCCAGCAGGGCGTCGGCCTCGGGGGGCAGCGGGGGCTTGGACATACGGTCTCCTCGGAGGGTCTTCGGACAGGTCCCCGGACGTTGTGGCGTACGGGTGCTCGGGTGGGAACGAGACAGCCGTCGAGGACAGGGGTGCGGGCGGCCGTTCAGGCGGGGGGCTCTTCGAAGCTGGCGTAGTAGGCGGCTGCCATGTCCTCGTCGCCGTGGCCCTGGGCGGCGGCGCGTTCCAGGCGTTCGGCGCCGGCCGCGGCCACGTCCAGGCGTACACCGTGCTGTTCGCCGGCCCGGACGATCAGACGGGCGTCCTTGGCCGCGGTGTTCACGGCGAACTGGGCCGGGGACAGCGGCCCGTCGAGGATCAGCCCCGCCTTGGCCCGCAGGTAGCCCATGTCGAGCGGACCACCGGCGATGAGGTCGAGGAAGCCGTCGGGCTCGACGTCCAGCGCCTTGGCCAGGGCGAGGGTCTCCCCCACCGCCGACGTGACCGCAAGGACCCAGCTGTTGGCCACCAGCTTGAGGCGGGTGGCGCTGCCGGCCGCTCCGTCCTCGCCGGTCCACACGGTGCGGGCGCCGACGGCGTCGAACACCGGCCTCACCGTGTCCCGGCCCTCGGCCGGTCCGGCGGCGAGCACGGTCAGCTGTCCGGCCTCGGCCGGCTGACGGGTGCCCAGCACCGGGGCGTCGTAGAAGAGCAGGCCGTGCTCGCGCGCGAAGCCGGCCAGCTCGGCGACCCCCTCGAGACCGGCGGTGGTGGACTGCGCCCAGACGCTTCCGCGCCGCAGCGCGGGTGCGGCCAGCCGCATCGTCTCCAGGGTGGCGGGACCGTCGTACAGCATGGTCAGGACCACGTCGGCGGACTCGACCGCCTCGGCGGGGGTGCCGGCGACGTGCGCGCCGTCGGCCACGAGCGGGTCGGCCTTGGCACGGGTGCGGTTCCAGGCGCGGACGGTGTGGCCGGCACGGGCGAGGTTGCGGGCCATCGCCGCACCCATGATGCCGGTGCCCAGAACGCTCACGGTGAGCTTGTCGGTCATGACCTCGGCTTTCTGTCGGTCGGTCCGGGACGCGTCTCCGGGCCGGTTCGCACAACCCGTTCCCGCGGCCCGCGCGTACGGTCCTCGCGTACCACCCGTTCGCACGGCCCGTTGCTTCGGCGCTCGCGCAGGAGCCGCGCGTGCGGCCCGTCCGTACGTCGTGGGTCATTGTGCGACGGTCGGCGCGGGATGCGCCTGTCGGCACGGGCATCCGCCGTTCCGTCCACCCGCCCGCCCGCTACGCCAGGGTCCCCAGCGGGTCGTCCAGGACCGGCTGCCAGGCGAGTTCGGCGGCGCCGGCCAGGCTGTTGTGAGCCAGAGTGCACGCCAGGATGGGGACGCCACCGCTGCGGCCCCACAGACTGCGGTCGGCGACGACGGCGCGCAGCCGGTCGGGGGCGGCGTCCAGGAGGGTGCCGTGCAGGCCGCCGAGGATGATCCTGTCCGGGTTGAGGATGTTCACCAGGCCGGCGAGGCCCCGTCCCAGGCGGTCGACGAGGACGGCGACAGCGGAACGGACGGCGGGGTCGTCGTAGTGCTCGCGGATCAGCGTGTCGGCCTGTTTCAGGAGGGACATCTCGGGGCCGGGTTCGCGTCCGGCCGCGGTGAGGAAGGCCAGCGGGTCCGCCTCCACGTCCAGACAGCCCCGGCTGCCGCAGTGGCAGGGGCGGCCACCGGGGTTGACCGGGACGTGGCCGACCTCCAGGGCGAGACCGGAACTGCCGGTGTGCAGGCGGCCGTCGAGCACCAGTGCGCCGCCGACCCCCCGGTGGCCGGTGGCCACGCACAGCAGGTCGCGCGCGCCACGCCCGGCGCCGTGCCGGTGTTCGGCGAGGGCGGCGAGGTTGACGTCGTTGCCAGCGAAGGCCGGGCCGTCGAGGCCGGCGGCGCGCACCTGCTCGGCGAAGATCTCCCGGACCGGGGCCCCCGCGGGCCACGCCAGGTGCATCGGGTTGAGGGCCAGCCCTTCGGGTTCGGCCATCGCGGACGGCACGGCGAGCCCTGCTCCGACGCATCGGCGTCCGGTCTCCCGGAGCAGGTCGGCGCCGGCCGCGACGACGGAGCCGAGCACCTTCGCCGGGTCGGCGTCGATGACCTCGGATCCGGGGGCGGTGGCCACGATCCGGCCGCCGAGGCCGACCAGGGCGGCCCGGAAGCCGTCGGCGTGCACCTGCGCGGCCAGCGCCACCGGACCGTCCTCGGCGACCGAGAGCCGGTGTGAGGGGCGGCCCTGCGAACCGGCTGCCGCGCCGGGCCGGGCGTCGACCCGGATCAGGCCGAGCGCCTCGAGTTCGGCGGCGACCGCGCCGGCCGTCGCCCGCGTCACGCCCAACTCCGCGGTGAGCACCGCGCGGGTCGGCGCACGTCCGGTGTGCACGAGCTCCAACGCGGGCCCGAGCGCACCGCGCCCCCGGTCCAGCCGCGCCCTCGAGGTGGTCCCTTCCCCCGTCGGCCGGGGATCCGCCTTCCCGCTCATGAGGGCGAGTCTCCCATGATCGCGACCGCGTCCGGTGACCGGCCGCTGACCCGGAGTGTGATGTTCAGCCTGCCGGTCAGCCCCAGTTCCGGCGGCGCCGTGCCCGCGCGCACGCGCGGGACCCCGTGGTACGCCGACCGCGACGGCCCGCCGAAGACGAAGAGGTCACCGCTGCGCAGCTCGACGTCCGTGTAGGGGCGGGTCCGGGTCCCGGGGTTGCCGAAGCGGAAGACGCAGGTGTCGCCGAGGCTCAGCGACACCACGGGCGCGTCGCTCTCCTCGTCGCTGTCGCGGTGCATGCCCATGCGGGCGTCGCCGTCGTAGAAGTTGATCAGGGCGATGTCGTACGCGGTCCCCGCCGGCGCCGCGTCCGTGCCGAGCGCGTCGGTCACCGCGCGGCGGCCCAGTTCGCCGAGGCAGGCGGGGAACGGCTTGACCGGGGCGCCGTCGCCGTCGACTACGGTGCGCGCGTAGCCGTACGGGTACCAGTGCCACCCCAGGCACACCTGCCGGGCGGTCATCGTGCCGCCGCCCGGGGTGCGGACCGTGCGCAGTCCGGCGGGCGGGCGGGCCCACGCGCGGCACGCGTCGAGCAGGGCGCGCTGGGTTTGGGCGTCCAGCCAGTCCGGCACGTGCACCGCGCCGGGCGCGACCTCGGCGCGGGGCCGGGGGAAGAGCTCGCCGTCCATGGAATCCATCCTGCCCGACGGCCCCCTCCCGCCCGACACGGTCCGGGCCGGGGCTCGGCTAGCCTGGTCGCACGATGAACGACCGTATGACGACTGCGTGGGGTGCGCCGGTTCTGGCCCGCTTCCCCGAGGACCCCCGCGACAGGCTGCGCGCCTGGGACGCCTCCGACGAGTACCTGCTCGGGCATCTCGACCGGGAAGAGGTGCCGCTGGACGGCACGGTCGTGGTCGTCGGGGACCGGTGGGGGGCGCTCGTCACGGCGCTGGCCGCGTACCGGCCGACACAGATCACCGACTCCTGGCTGGGGCAGGAGGCCACCCGCGCGAACCTGGCGCGGGCCGGTGTCGAGCCGGGGACGGTCCCGTTGCTCACCACGCAGGACCCGCCGCCGGGCCGGATCGACGTGCTGCTGGTGCGGGTGCCCAAGAGCCTGGCGCTGCTGGAGGACCAACTGCTGCGGCTGGCGCCCTCGGTGCACGCCGGCACGGTCGTCGTCGGCACCGGCATGGTGAAGGAGATCCACACCTCGACGCTGAACCTCTTCGAGCGGATCATCGGCCCCACCCGGACCTCCCTCGCCGAGAAGAAGGCGCGGCTGATCTTCTGCACACCGGACCCGGAACTGGTGCGTCCCGCCGGCCCCTGGCCGTACAGCTACCGGCTGCCCGACGGGATCGGCGCGGTCTCCGGCCGGACCGTCGTCAACCACGCGGGGGTCTTCTGCGCGGACCGGCTCGACATCGGCACCCGGTTCTTCCTCCAGCATCTGCCGCAGCCGTCCTCGGAACGGCCGGGCCTTCGGGTGGTGGACCTCGGGTGCGGCAACGGCGTCGTCGGTACGGCGGTGGCGCTGGCCGACCCGCGGGCCGAGGTGCTGTTCGTGGACGAGTCGTTCCAGGCGGTGGCGTCCGCGCAGGCCACGTACCGGGCCAACGGCGTACCGGGGCACGGCGAGTTCCGGGTCGGCGACGGTCTGACGGGCGTGCCGGACTCCAGTGTCGACCTGGTGCTCAGCAACCCGCCGTTCCACTCCCACCAGGCGACCAGCGACGCCACCGCCTGGCGCATGTTCACCGGTGCCCTGCGCGCCCTGCGACCGGGTGGTGAGCTGCGGGTGGTCGGCAACCGGCATCTGGGCTACCACGTGAAGCTTCGCCGGTTGTTCGGGAACAGCGAAGTGGTCGCGAGCGACCGGAAGTTCGTCGTGCTGAGGGCCGTGAAGCGGTAGGACGGACTTCCCTCGGGCCGGGGCCGGACCGTGCCCGTACCCGGCCGGACCAGGGCGTCCACCGCTTGCTCCGGGCCGGAGCGGCCGCGATGGAGCGGATGACCGCCACGGTCCGGGCGACGGTGGGCGGGGCATGAAGGGTGTCCGGTGGTCCCGGTGCTCTCAGGGTGCCGTGAGGGTCCCGATGATGTCCGCCACCGCACGGGCCATCGCCTCGCGGCCCACCGTCAGGTAGCCGCGGGAGTCGACCGCTTCGGGGTGGGCGGCGAGGAAGTCCCGGACGGCCCCGGTCATGGCGATGTTCAGTGCCGTGCCGATGTTCACCTTGGCGATGCCCGATCCGACGGCGGCGGTGAGTTCGGTGTCCGGGAGGCCGGAGGAGCCGTGCAGGACGAGGGGGACGTCCAGGGCGGCGGACAGGCGTCCGAGAAGGGCGTGGTCGAGGGCGGCGGTGCGGGTGGTCATCGCGTGCGTGGTGCCGACGGCGACGGCGAGCGCGTCCACGCCCGAGTCGGTGACGAAGGCGCGGGCCTGGTCGGGGTCGGTGCGGGCACCGGGCGCGTGGGCGTCCAGCGGAGGCTTGCCGCCCTTGCCGCCGATCTCCCCCAGCTCCGCCTCGATCCACAGGCCCCGGGCGTGCGCCCAGTCGGCGGCCGCCCGGGTCGCGGCCAGGTTCTCGGCGTAGGGCAGCCGGGCCGCGTCGTACATCACGGAGCCGAAGCCGGCGTCCGGGGCCTGGCGCAGCAGGGCGTCGCTCTGGACGTGGTCGAGGTGCAACGCGACGGGCACGGCGGCGCGTTCGGCGGCGGCGACGGCGGCGCGGGCGAGCGGCAGCAGCCGGCCGTAGCGGAACTTGACCGCGTTCTCGCTGACTTGGAGGACCACGGGGGCGTTCACCGACTCGGCGCCGGCGATGACGGCTTCGATGTGCTCCAGTGTGATGACGTTGAACGAGGCGACCGCCGATCCGTCCGCGGCGGCGCGGCCGACGAGTTCGCCGGTGGTGGTGAGGGGCACGGCCTGTCCTTCCGGCAGTCGGTGTCAGGAGTCGAGGACGATGGAGCGGGTGAGGTGGCGGGGACGGTCGGGGTCCAGGCCACGGGCCGCCGCCACGGCGACGGCCAGGCGCTGGGCGCGGACGAGTTCGGCCAGCGGGTCGAGGGTGCCCTGGATCCACGACCCTCCGGTGGCCCGCACCTGTCGGGCCAGGCCCTCCGGCGCGTCGCCCAGCATCCAGGTGGCCGTGGAGTGGGTGGTGACGCTGATGGGACCGTGCCGGTACTCCATCGCCGGGTAGGACTCCGTCCACGCCAGCGCCGCCTCCCGCATCTTCAGCGCGGCCTCGTGGGCGAGGCCCACGGTCCAGCCGCGGCCGAGGAAGGTGAACTGGGTGCGGTGCACGAGCCCTTCGGGCAACGGCCGCGCGAGCGCGGTGCGCGCGTCCTCGACGGCCGCGTCGCTGTGCAGGCCGAGATGGGCGCGGAGCAGGGTGAGTGCCGTGGTCGCGAACCGGGTCTGCACGACGGAGCGTTCGTCCGCGTAGTCGAGTACGACGGTCTCGTCCGCCGACGTCGTCACGGGGGTCTCCGGGTCGGCGGTGAGGGCGGTGGTGCGGGTGCCGCCCTTCAACCGGTCGAGCAGGCCGAGGACTTCGGTGGTGGTGCCGGAGCGGGTGAGGGCGACGACACGGTCGTAGGCGCGCCCGTACGGGAACTCCGAGGCGGCGAAGGCGTCCGTCTCGCCCTGGCCCGCTCCCTCGCGCAGGGCCGCCACCGCTTGGGCCATGAAGTACGAGGTGCCGCAGCCGACGACCGCGACCCGCTCCCCCGGTGTCGGGAGCACCCGGGTGTGCTCGCCGGCCTGTGCCGCGGCACGCGTCCAGCACTCGGGCTGACTCGTCAGCTCGTCCTCGACATATGTCATGACCGCCCCCACCCAGCTCTGTGATTGTTCTTGCAAGATAGAGCGGAGTTTCGAGCACGATCAAGCATTCGAGCAGAAGTGGGGTGCGCTAGGGTCACCGTGGATCCGGAAAGGACCCGAGATGCCCCGGGACGGCCCGGGACGCCCGGAGGTCCGAGGTCCGGGAACGACGGGAACCGCACGACGGGAGGGCGGATGTCGCGGGACGCCCGCTGGCAGGCGCTGCTGGAACTGCTCGTGGAGCGAGGCCGGCTGGACGTCGACGAGACCGCCGCCGAGCTGGAGGTGTCGGCCGCGACGATCCGCCGGGACTTCGACCAGCTCGCCGGGCAGCAGATGCTGCTGCGCACCCGGGGCGGGGCAGTGGCGCACGGGGTGTCGTACGAGCTGCCGTTGCGCTACAAGACCGCGCGCCGCGCCTCCGAGAAGCAGCGCATCGCCCGGGCCGTGGCGGATCTGCTCGCAGCGGGCGAGGCGGTCGGGCTGACCGGCGGCACGACCACCACGGAGGTGGCGCGCGCGCTGGCGGTGCGGAGTGATCTCGCGTCCGGGTCACCCGCGCTGACGGTGGTGACGAACGCGCTCAACATCGCGGGTGAGCTCGCCGTGCGGCCGCAGTTCAAGATCGTGGTGACGGGCGGCGTGGCGCGGGCCCAGTCGTACGAGCTGGTCGGGCCGCTCGCGGACGGCGTGCTGGAGCAGATCACGCTCGACGTGGCGGTGCTCGGTGTCGTCGCCTTCGACGTCACGCACGGCGCGGCGGCGCACGACGAGGCGGAGGCGGCGATCAACCGGCTGCTGTGCGAGCGGGCGGAGCGGGTGATCGTGGCCGCCGACTCCAGCAAGCTGGGCCGGCGGGCGTTCGCCCGGATCTGCCCGGCCGAGTCGGTGGACACCCTGGTCACGGACTCGGCGGTGGCCCCGGAGACGGTGCGCCGGTTCGAGGAGTCGGGGGTGCGCGTCGTCGTGGCGTAACCGCTCGCCACGGACTGCCGGGCCGGCCGGATCTGCCTAGTGCCCCAACAGGCGACGTTCGCCCGTCAAGGAGCGGCGTCCGGTGCGTGCTCTCGGCGTGCCGGCCGGAAGTCCTCGTACTGGACGTACTTGGACTTTCGGCCGGTGCGGCGAGAGTGCGTGCCGGGCGTCGCGACGGGGCGAACGTCGCCTGTTGGGGCACTAGGCTGGCAGTGCGGCCGCGCGGGCCGGGTCGCAGGACGGCGACGCGGGCCGGAGCAGGGAGGCTGTGATGGACGGGACGGCCGAGGAGCGGGGTGCGTCCGACGAGCGCCGGTACGTGCCGATCGCCGATCACGGGCTGATCGGCGACCTGCGCAGCGTGGCGCTGGTGGGGACCAACGGCACCATCGACTGGTACTGCTGTCCGGACTTCGACGCGCCGAGCGTGTTCGCCGCGATCCTGGATGCCGAGCGCGGCGGCTGCTTCGAGCTGGCGGCGGCCGTGCCGGCGCGTACCAGGCAGTTCTACTTCCCCGACACCAACGTCCTGATCACCAGGTTCTTCACCGAGGACGGCGTGGGTGAGGTGCAGGACTTCATGCCCGTCGCCGGGGAGTCGGCCGAAGCGGGCCGACACCGACTGATCCGGCGGGTGGTGTGCGTACGCGGGTCCCTGCCGTTCCGGATGCGGGCGGCTCCGAGATTCGAGTACGGCACCCGGCCGCACACCCTGCGGTTGACCGACGGCATGGCGCTGTTCGCCTCCGAGGCCCTGTCCCTCGCACTCACCTCGACCGTCCCCCTGGAGGCGGACGGCCCGGACGCGTGGGCCGACTTCAAGCTCGCTGAGGGCGAGACGGCGGTGTTCGCCCTGGACCAGGTCGGCGGTGAGGTGTCCCCCCGCCGCTGCGCGCGGCGGGAGGCGGAGGACCAGTTCGGTGAGACCGTGCGGTACTGGCGGCGCTGGCTGTCCTCCTCGCGCTACCGCGGCCGCTGGCGGGAGATGGTGCACCGCTCCGCCCTCACCCTGAAGCTGCTCACCTACGCGCCGACCGGGGCGATCGTGGCGGCGCCCACGACGAGTCTGCCGGAGGAGCTCGGCGGGGAGCGCAACTGGGACTACCGGTACGTGTGGGTGCGGGACGCGGCCTTCTGCGTGTACGCGCTGCTGCGGCTGGGCTTCTCCGAGGAGGCCGCGGCGTTCATGGGGTTCGTGTCCCGGCACGTCAGCCCGGGTACCGACCGCCCCTCCGGCCCTCTGCAGATCATGTACGGCATCGACGGCCGCACCGACCTGTCCGAGCGCGAGCTCGGACATCTGGAGGGGTACCGGGGCTCGGCGCCGGTGCGGGTCGGCAACGCGGCGTCCGACCAGCTGCAACTCGACATCTACGGGGCGTTGATCGACTCCGTCTACCTGTACGACAAATGGGCCGAGCCGGTTTCCAGCGAGCAGTGGGACCATGTGTGCGCGCTGGTGGACTGGGTGTGCGCGCACTGGGACCAGCCCGACGAGGGGATCTGGGAGACGCGCGGCGGGCGCAAGAACTTCCTCTACTCACGGCTGATGTGCTGGGTGGCGATCGAGCGGGCCATCCGCATGGCCCACCGGCGCGGGCTGCCCGCCGACCTCCCCCACTGGCAGGCGAGCCGCGACAGCGTCTACCGGCGGATCATGAGCCATGGCTGGTCCGATGAGCGCCGGGCCTTCGTGCAGCACGAGGAGGGCGACGTGCTGGACGCGGCGGTACTGATGATGCCGCTGGCGAAGTTCATCGCGCCGACCGACCCGAAGTGGCTGTCCACCCTGGACTCCCTCACCGAGGACCTGGTGTCGGACTCCCTGGTCTACCGGTACGACCCGCGGACGAGCCCGGACGGCCTGCACGGCGGCGAGGGCACGTTCTCCATCTGCACGTTCTGGTACGTCGAGGCGCTGACCCGGGCCGGCCGGCTCGACGAGGCCTCCCTCGCCTTCGAGAAGATGCTGACGTACGCCAACCATCTCGGCCTGTACGCCGAGGAGATCAGCCACAGCGGGGAACAGCAGGGAAACTTTCCGCAGGCGTTCACGCATCTCTCGCTGATCAGCGCCGCGTTCAATCTGGACCGCGCCCTGGGCTGAGGTTCAGTGGCCGTGGCCTGCTCCTCGGTCGTCGTCGCCGGGATGATCCGAGGTGCCGGCGTCCGGTGCGGGAGTCCTCGCTTCCGTGTCCGTTCCCGCTTCCGCCCCCGGCTGTGTGCCCGCCCGGACCGTGAACGCCGCGGTGCGGACGACTCCGTCGTGCTTGAAGTCCAGGAACAGCCGGTAGCTGCCGACGCTGGGCGCCGTGGCCGCGAACGAGACCGTCGGGCCGGGCTCGGTCCTGCCGTCTCCGGGTTCGCCGCTCGGGTGGACGTGCAGGTGGGCGAGGTCCCCGGAGCGCAGGGCCACCAGGTGGCCGTAGGCGCCGAGGTAGGGCTGGAGGTCGGTGACCGGCTTGCCGTCCCGGGAGACGGTCAGGTTCAGTTCGGTCCTCCGCCCCGACCGCAGTGTCCCGTCCAGCCGGACCTCGTAGCCGTCGACGCGGGCCGTGTCGCGGGGAGCGGGCAGCTGCTGCGGCCGGTAGGGGCCGGAGGCGGCGAGATCCGCGCCGAGGGTGATGTTCCCGGCACCCTTCTTCGCCGGCGTGAAGTCGGCGAAGACCCGGTAGCCGCCCGCCTTCGGCAGGTCGACCGGGGTGCTCCAGGTGCCGTCGGCGGCGCGCGCGGGGTGCAGATGGCGGTAGGTGAGCAGGTCGCGCGAGGCCACGATGAGATGGAGTTCCTTGTCGTGCTCGCGCTGGTACTCGGTGACCGCCCGCCCCCTCTCGTCCCGGACGGCGAATCGCAGGTCGGTCCGGTGGCCGGCCTCGACCCTCGGGGTCCTCAGGTCGAGGGTGTAGCCGTTCTCCGAGACCTGCAGGCCTCCCGCCGGGGTGGTCTCGTGCCCGCCGTGGCCGTCCTGCTCGTGCGGCGCGGATACCCCGGGAGCGTGCTGCTCGTCGTGCGCGGAGGCGGGTGCACCGTCCTTGACGACCGGGTCCAGCCCTTGGCCGACGCCGTACGCCGCGCCGAAGGCAGCGGCCAGGGCTGCGGCGAATGCGGTGATCTTCAGTCCGGTCTGCATGGCCGTCTCTCCTCGGGAACAGCGCGTCCGGCCCGGCTCCGGGTCGGTGTCCACACACCTCACGATACCCCCAGGGGGTATTGAGTCAAGGCCGGACAACCCTTGAATCACATACCTCCGGGGGGTATACCTGAACGTGCGGGAGGGGATACCCCCGACCCGTATACCGCGGCCACCGTCGGATACGTCCCGGTCGGCCCTCGTCCTCAGGAGCGCTCATGACCGTCCATACAGCCGGCCCCGGTGAAGAGACCGGCGCCGGGGCCGCCGAGGGGCAGGTGGAGCTGGTCATCGGCGGGATGACCTGCGCATCGTGCGCAGCGCGGGTCGAGAAGAAGCTCAACCGGATGGCCGGGGTCACCGCCACCGTCAACTACGCCACCGAGAAGGCCCGGGTGTCGCACCGCGAAGGCGTCACCGTGCAGGACCTGATCGCCACCGTGGAGGCGACCGGCTACACGGCACAGGAGCCCGCGCCGCCCGCAGGCGAGGACGCTCCGGCCCCGGACGCCCCCGACGAACTCCGTTCGCTGCGGGAACGCCTGGTCACGGCCGTGGTGCTGTCGGTGCCCGTCGTGGCGATGGCGATGGTCCCGGCCCTGCAGTTCGAGTACTGGCAGTGGCTGTCCCTGACGCTCGCGGCACCCGTCGTGACCTACGCAGCGTGGCCCTTCCACCGGGCCGCCCTCACCAACGCGCGGCACGGCGCGGCCACCATGGACACGCTGATCTCGGTGGGCACCTCGGCGGCGTTCCTGTGGTCACTGTGGGCACTCTTCTTCGGCACCGCGGGCACCCCGGGCATGACCCACCCCTTCGAGCTGACCATCACCCGTTCGGACGGCGCCGGGAACATCTATCTGGAGGCCGCCGCGGGTGTCACCGCGTTCCTCCTGGCCGGGCGGTACTTCGAGGCGCGCGCCAAGCGGAAGGCGGGCGCGGCGCTGCGGGCGCTGCTGGACCTGGGCGCGAAGGACGTCACCGTGCTGCGCCCGGACGGACGCGAAGAGAAGGTTCCCGTCGAGGAGTTGACGGTGGGCGACCGTTTCCTGGTGCGTCCGGGCGAGAAGATCGCGACCGACGGTACCGTCCTCGAGGGCACCTCGGCGGTGGACGCCTCCCTGCTCACCGGCGAGTCCGTCCCCGTCGAAGTGGGTGCCGGGGACGCGGTCACCGGGGCCACCCTGAACGCGGGCGGACGTCTTGTCGTGGAGGCCACCCGGATCGGCTCCGACACTCAACTGGCCAGAATGGCACGGCTGGTGGAGGACGCGCAGAACGGGAAGGCTTCGGCGCAGCGGCTCGCGGACCGGATCTCCGCGGTCTTCGTGCCGGCGGTGATCGCGCTGGCGCTGGGCACGCTGGGCTTCTGGCTGGGCAACGGTGCCGGACTCACCACCGCCTTCACCGCGGCCGTCGCGGTGCTGATCATCGCCTGCCCGTGCGCCCTCGGGCTGGCCACCCCGACCGCGCTCATGGTGGGCACCGGACGCGGCGCGCAGCTCGGCATCCTCATCAAGGGCCCCGAGGTCCTGGAGTCCACCCGCCGCGTCGACACCGTCGTCCTGGACAAGACCGGCACGGTCACCACCGGCCGGATGACCCTGCTGGCCGTGCACCCGGTCGCGGGCACCGACGAGTCCGAAGTACTGCGGCTGGCAGGCGCGTTGGAGCACGCCTCCGAGCACCCGATCGCCCGTGCCGTCGCCGACGGGGCGCTGGAGAAACTGGGCACCCTGCCCGCTCCGGACGACTTCGCCAACGTCCCGGGACTCGGCGTCCAGGGAGTCGTGGACGGCCACGCGGTGCTCGTCGGCCGGGAGCGGCTGCTGGAGGAGTGGGAGATGAAGCCGTCGGCGGGCCTGAACCGGGCCCGGGAGGCCGCCGAGGCGGCCGGGCGCACCGCCGTCCTGGTGGCCTGGGACGGCGAGGCGCGTGCGGTGCTGGAGATCGCCGACGCCGTGAAGGAGACCAGCCCCGAGGCGGTACGCCGGCTGCGCGCGCTCGGGCTGCGGCCCGTCCTGCTGACCGGTGACAACGAGGCGGTGGCCCGGTCCGTCGCCCACCAGGTCGGGATCGCGCCGGAGGACGTCGTCCCGGAGGTGCTGCCGCAGGACAAGGTGGATGTGATCAAGCGCTTTCAGGCGGAGGGCCGTTCGGTCGCGATGGTCGGTGACGGGGTCAACGACGCCGCCGCGCTGGCCCAGGCCGACCTCGGGCTGGCCATGGGCACCGGTACGGACGCGGCGATCGAGGCCGGCGACCTGACCCTCGTACGGGGCGACCTGCGGGCCGCCGCGGACGCGATCCGGCTCGCCCGCCGCACCCTCGGCACGATCCGGACCAACCTGTTCTGGGCCTTCGCCTACAACGTCGCCGCGCTGCCGCTGGCCGCGGCCGGACTGCTCAACCCGATGATCGCGGGAGCGGCGATGGCCTTCTCATCGGTGTTCGTGGTGGGCAACTCCCTCCGCCTGCGTACCTTCCGGGCGGGCTGACGGGACACCGCCGTCGGGGGGGAAGGGTCGAGCGGCGCACCGGGGGAACTCGGGCGGACGCCGGCATCCCGTACGGCCGGTTCCCGGCGGGTCCCCCGTACGGCCGCGTCCAAAAGCTCGCACGTACGGGGCCGTACGGCGCCTGGCCGCGCCGTTCCGGGCAGGCCGGTGCGGCGCGGTCGCCGGGCGTGCCGGCGGGGGTGCGCGAACGTACGGGGCCGACCACGCGTACCGTGGGCACCTGGTGATTCCCGGTCCGCGGTGCGGGTGTGCCCAGCGGGCCCCGGACGCGCGGACCCTGCTCCACCACACCACCGCGGGAGAGACGAATGAGCGAGCCGACCACCACCGACCAGGGCGGAGCCCGCCCGCTCACGACGCCTGTGCCCCCCGCCGACGGCCTCCGCCGGGTGGTGTCCGCCGTCCTCAGTGATCTCAGGTCCGTCGACGGCGCCCTGTACGCGGCGGTGGCCGCCACTCCCACTCCCACCCTCGACCGGGCGCTGCGCCGTCTCTCGCACGCCGCCGACCACTCGAAGATCTCGTTCGCCGTCGCCGGTGCCCTCGCCCTGGGCGGGTCGCGGTCGCGCCGGGCCGCGCTCGTCGGGGTCGGGGCCATAGCGGTGGCGTCGGCGTCGGCCAACATCCTCGGCAAGCGCCTCGTCCGCAGGGACCGGCCGGACCGGGAGGCCGCCCGGGTGACCGTGGACCGGCACGTCCCGATGCCGACGTCGGCCTCCTTCCCGTCCGGGCACACCGCGTCGGCGGTCGCTTTCGCCACCGCCGTCGGTACGGTCCTGCCCGCCGCCTCCGTCCCGCTCGGCGCACTGGCCGGCGCGGTCGGCTACTCACGCATCCATACGGGCGTGCACTACCCGGGTGATGTCGCCGCCGGCGCGGTTCTCGGCATCGCGAGCGCGGCCACCGCCCTCGCCGTGGCATCGGCCCGTCTCCCCCACTCGTACGGGAACTCCAGGCCGCTGCGGGGGCAGTGACCGGCGTGCGCCCCAGGGGCTGCCGCCAAAGGTCCGGTCGTTCAGCCGTTCACCCGTACGGCTTGCGGGACTCGAAGGCCTCGGAGTCGCGGTGGCGGACGTGGCACAGGATCTCCGTGCCGCTTGCGGAAGTGACCGGGACGGCCTCACCGCGGGACGGCCTCACCCCGGGACGGCCTCACCCCGGGACGGCCTCACCGCGGGGTGACCGGCGCGGAGACCGCGGGGGACACGCTCGGCGTGCTCGGCGCGGGCGCTCATGCGTGCTCCTTCGGAGCCCAGTCGGGGTGGTCGCCGTGCATGGCCGTGTGGAAGGGGTCGCCGGCCGCGATCTCGCCGGCCCGTACCGGGCGGCCGGTGAACGCGGACTTGTACAGGGCGGCGGCGAACTCGATGGTGTTCCGGGCTTCTTGACCGCTGCCCGGCGGCCGGACCCCGGCGTCGTAGGCGTCGAGGAGGGCGCCGAGCTGGGCCGTGTGCGAGCTGGGTACGTCGTGCGGCGGGGTGCGCCAGGCAGCAGCGCGTGCGGCGGGGACGTGCCGCGCCGGAGTGTACGACCAGTCGTCGTTGCGGTGTCCGTACAGGTGGGTGAGCTCGACCGTGGCGTCGGCGCAGTCCACGCGGACGCGGCTCACCTCGTCCGGCGAGAGCACGCTGTTGACGACGGTGGCGAGGGCGCCGCCGCGGAAGCGGACCAGGGCGGTGGAGACGTCCTCGCTCTCGGTGTCGTGGACGAGCCGGCCCGCCATGGCCCGTATCTCCCCCCACGGGCCGAGGAGATGGAGCAGCAGGTCGTACTGGTGGATACCGTGCCCCATCGTCGGCCCGCCGCCCTCGGTGGCCCACCGCCCGCGCCAGGGGACGGCGTAGTACGCGGCGTCCCGGTGCCAGGTGGTCTGGCAGTGCGCGACCAGCGGGGCGCCCAGCGCACCGCTCGCGATCAGTTCCCGGGCATGGACGGAGCCCGAACCGTAGCGGTGCTGGAAGATCACGGAGGCGTACGCGCCCGACGCCTCCTCCGCCGCCGCGATCTCGTCGTACTCGGCGAGCGACAGGCACAGCGGCTTCTCGCACAGCGCCCAGGCTCCGGCCCGGAGCGAGGCCACCGTCTGCTCCCGGTGCAGCGACGGCGGCGTTCCGATCAGCACCAGGTCGGGGCGTACGGCATCGAGCATCACCTCCACCGAGGCGTACCCGGCGACCTGCCCGCCGGCCAGTTCGCGGAAGGCGTCGAGCCTGTCCGGGTCCACGTCGACGGCGGCCACGAGTTCGGTGCGGTCGGTGTGGGCCCGCAGCGCCGGCAGGTGGCTGTCGGCGACGATGGCGCCGGTGCCTACGACGGCGACGCGGCGGCGGACAGGGGGCAGGGACATCGGCACTCCTCCGGACGGTCGGCGGGCCCACGCTGCCGACGGGCTCCCGGAGAGTCCTCGCCGAACCTTTAGAAAGCGCTTGCATCCGCTGCTCGACCCTAGATCCGGGTGCGGGCGGGGACAACCCCGCGCCGTGGGCGAGTTCGCCCCGCACGAGGCCGGGCCGGGGCGCCGGCCCGTACCTCTACGCCCGCGCCCCGCCACCCGAGCGGAGCCCGTCGGCCCGGTCCCCGGCCTGCCCGTCGGCCTGCCCGTCGATCTGCGGTGCGGGCTGCCGCCGGGTCCCCCGGCCGGGCCGGCCCTCCGGCGGTCCCAGGAACCGGTAGCGGCGTTCCGGCCGCCCTGCCGCCCCGTACCGCAGGGAGACCTCGGCCCTGCCCACGGTGTGGAAGTGCTCCAGGTAACGGCGGGCGCTGACCCTGGAGACACCGGTGAGGGCGGCGCACTCGGTGGCCGACAGCGTGCCGTCGGCCTCGCGCAGGACGCGCTCGACGAGTTCGGCGGTCTCCACGCTCATGCCCTTGGGCAACGCCGGCGCCGTGGTCACCGGTACCGGCGCTCCGGCCAGGACCCGGTCGACATCGGCCTGGCCCCGCACGACCGCGCCGAGCAGCCGGCCGCGCCGGACGGCGTACCGCTCCAGTCGTGCCCGCAGGTCCTCGGACTCGAACGGCTTCAGCAGATAGTCGACGACCCCCTGGCGGACCGCACCGCGCACCGTGCCGGCCTCCCGCGCGGCGCTGATGACCATCACGTCGCAGTCGTGTCCGGCGCTGCGCAGCCGGGGAATCACGTCGAGGCCGAACAGGTCCGGCAGATACAGGTCGAGCAGGACCAGATCGGGACGGAGTCCGTCCACCGCGGCGACCGCCTGCTCGCCGGTGCCGGCGACGCCGACGACCCGGAATCCCTCGACGCGTTCGACGAAGGCGCGGTGCACCCGGGCCACCATGAAGTCGTCGTCGACCACGAGCACGTCGATCGCGTCGGCGCCCGCGGATTCCGCGTACTCGCCATATGTGCTGGTCATCGTCCGGCTCCTTCCGCCACCGCGTCGGCGAGGTGGCTGACGGTCATGCGGGCGGTGAACATCGCCCCCTCCGGGGTGTTGGTCACCGAGATCTCACCGCCGTGACGTTCGCAGACGAGGCGGGTGAGCGCCAGGCCGATACCGCGCTCGCCCTCCTGGGCGGCCTTGGTGGTGAAGCCGTGCTGGAAGACCTCACGGGCCAGCTCGGGGGCGACACCGGGGCCGGAGTCGCGCACGACGATCTCCACGCTGGCGGCGTCGTGGCGCAGTTCGACCTCGACCCAGGCCCCATGCCCGTCGTCTCCGGCCCCGTCCCCTGCCCCTGCCCCTGCCCCGGCCCCGGGGTCACCCGCGGTGGCCGCCGCCGCGTCCACCGCGTTGTCCACGAGGTTGCCCACGACCGTCGCCACGTCGGCGGCGTCCTCGGGGGCGAGCCGGTCCAGGGCGGTGCTCTCGGAGATGCGCAGGCTCACCCTGCGTTCGGCGGCGAGCGAGGCCTTCGCCGTCAGCAGGGCGGCGAGGGCGGTGTCCCGCACCCTCCGACTCAGCGTGACGTCGAGGGACTGGCGGCGCCGGCTCAAGGCCCGGACGTAGCGCACGACCTCGTCCTGTTCACCGATCTGGATGAGCCCGGAGATCGTGTGCAGTTGGTTGGCGAACTCGTGGGCCTGGGCGCGCAGCAGTTCGGAGGAGCTGCGGAAGGAACCGATCTCCCGTTCCAGCCGGGCGAGTTCGGTGCGGTCCCGCAGGGTGGTGACCGAGCCGAGGGAGCGCCCGTCCTTCGTGACGGTCATCCGGTTCATCACCAGCACCCGGCCGTTGCGGACGACGACCTCGTCGCGTCGCCGGCCCGTCTCGTGCGGCGGCCGGTCACCCGCTCGGGGCCGCGGCCGGTCACCCTCCCGGTCCTGCGACCGGCCACCGCCCTGCTCCCGTGTCCGGTCGGTCCGGTGCGGTGGCCGGCTCCCCGCTTCGTGCTGCATCCCGGCGAGCACGTCCCGCAACCGCCCGTCGATACCGAGGGCGTCCAGGCTCTGGCCCACGCAGTCCTCGGGCAGGGCCAGCAGACGGCGGCCCATCTCGTTGACCAGGGTGAGCCGGTGCTGCGGGTCAAGGGCGATCACACCCTCGGCGATGCCGTACAGCATGGCTTCACGGTGTTCGGCGAGTCCCGCGATCTCGCGCGGCTCGAGGCCGAGGGTCTGCCGCTTGACGCGTCGCGCGAGCAGCCAGGAGCCGGCCACCCCGAGCCCGCTGGCGATACCCAGGTAGGCCAGCAGATACGAGGAGGCGCCGCTGAGTCGCTGCCACACCGTCGGGTCGGCCGCGCCGATCATCACCGTGCCGAGGTGGCGCCCCAGATTGTCCTGGGTCGCGCCGAGCACCGGCACCTGGGCGACCCGCTCACGGCTGCCGTCGAGCGTCAGCGGGCCCGACCAGCCGCGACCGCGCACGGCGCCCTCGCCCGAAGGCAGCCGGTCGCCGATCACCGTGGGATTCGTGGAGGCGACGATCCGGCCGTCCGGGCCGGCCACGGTCACCGAGGTGACCCCGGACTGGGTCTGGGTGGAGTTCACCAGCGCGGCCAGGGCCTCCCCGGGCACCGGTCGCACCAGCCTGCTGCGCACCAGCGGGTTCGCGGCCAGCTGTTCGGCGAGCGCGCCGACCCGGCGGCCCTCGACCCGGTTGAAGGTCGCCTCCGACTGCGCCAGGGAGACCGCGGCGACCGCCAGCAGCACCATCACGACGATGGCGAGTTGGAGCACCAGCATCTCGCCCGCGAGGGTCTGACGACGGAAGGTGACGGCCACGACGTACTCGATCTCTCCTGTCGGCGGGCCCGCCGGCCGACGGACTCTCCCTGCCGACGGGCTCTCCGTTCGGCGACGCGCCCGCGCCCCGGCGGGCACGACGAGGCGCGGCGCAGGTGGTGGGCGCCCCATCATGGCGCCCACCTGTGTCTCTCGGGAAGGGATGGGCCCGGGTGAACGTGCGGAGGCGGACACCGGAGGGCCCGGCCACGCGCCCGCGCAATGGGCCGTTGGGCCGCTGAAGCGCTGAAGCGCTGAAGCGCTGAAGCGCTGAAGCGCTGAGGCAATGAGGCGCTGAGGCGCTGAGGCAATGAGGCGCTGACGCAATGACCAAAACCTCCGTTGGTTCCGCAAGCGAGACAGCCGGGCGGCGCGCGTGCACCATGTGGCGCACGTCACCCACCCCCACAGGGCTCTGCGTGACCCCCAGACGATCGACCGACAGGTGGTGGCATTCGTGCGCCTGCGCACCCCCCTCGCCCTGCTCGGGGCCGCCGTGCTGGTGCTCGTGGGTCCGCCGCTGCTCACGACCGGCAGCGGCACCGAGACCGGCACACAGATCCCGGGCCTGCGCTTCATGGTTCCCAACACACCCGGCGGCGGCTACGACATCACGGCCCGTACGGCCGCGAAGAACGCCGAGGACGCCGGGCTCACCCACAACATCGAGGTGTTCAACCTGCCCGGCGCCGGCGGCACCGTCGGTCTCAGCAGGCTGGTGAGCGAGCACGGCAACGGCAAGCTCGCCATGTCGATGGGCCTCGGCGTCGTCGGCGCCGTCCGGTCCAACGACGCGCCGAAGACCCTCGCCGACACCACCCCCGTCGCCCGGCTCACCGAGGAGCAGGACGTCGTCGTGGTCGCCAGGAACTCCCCGTACAAGACGATCGACGACCTGATCGGCGCCTGGAAGGAGAACCCCGGCAAGGTGCCGGTGGGCGGCGGTTCCTCGCCCGGTGGGCCCGACCATCTCGCGCCGATGCTGATGGCGCGTGCCGCCGGGATCGCCCCGAAGCAGGTCAACTACATCCCGTTCGACGGCGGCGGTGAACTGCTCGCCTCGATTCTCGGCAACAAGGTCGGGTTCGGCGTGTCCGGCGTGGGCGAGTACCTCGACCAGATCAAGGCGGGCGAGCTGCGCCTGCTCGCGGTCACCGGACCGGAGCGGGTCCCCGGGCTGGACGCGCCCACCCTGCAGGAGGCGGGATACGACGTGAACTTCACCAACTGGCGGGGCATCGTGGCCCCTCCGGGTCTGACCGATGCCGAGCGCGACCAACTCATCGCTCTGATACAGGAGTTGCACGACTCGAAGGAATGGCGCGCGTCCATGAAGCAGAACGGCTGGGACGACGCCTTCCTGACGGGTGAGGAGTTCGGCGACTTCCTGGACGCCGAGGACAAGCGTGTGGTGTCCGTTCTGAAGGAGCTCGGACTGTGACGACACCGACCACCGACCTGTCCCCCGCGCCCGCCGGACGGCGCTCCTGGTTGCGTGACCACTCCGAACTCGGTGTGTGCGTACTGCTGTTGATGCTCGGTGTGCTCGTCCTGACCGACGCCCTCACCATGGACGTCGACATCACCCAGCGCGGCCCCGTCGGACCGAAGACGGTACCCGTCGTGGTCGGCGCCGGACTCCTCGTCGTCGCCGCCCTGCTCGCGGTGGACGTGGTGCGCGGCGGGCGGGGCCAGGCCGAGACCGGCGAGGACGTCGACCTGTCCGAACCCGCCGACTGGCGCACGGTGCTGCTGCTCACCGGGGTGTTCCTCGGTTCGGCCGTGCTCATCGAGCCGCTCGGCTTCCCCGTCGCCGGCGCGCTGCTCTTCTGGGGGGCGGCCTTCGCCCTCGGCAGCCGCAGATTCGACCGCGACCCGCTGATCGCCGCGGTCGTCTCCCTCGTCGCCTACACCGTGTTCAACAACCTGCTCGGAGTGCCGCTGCCCGGTGGTCCGCTGATGGGAGTGCTGTGACGTGAACGCCCTCACCTCCCTCCTGGACGGCTTCGGTACCGCCCTGACCCCGATCAACCTGCTGTGGGCCGCGATCGGTGTGCTGCTGGGCACCGCGATCGGCGTGCTGCCCGGCATCGGCCCGGCGATGGCGGTGGCGTTGCTGCTGCCGGTGACGTACGGCCTTGACCCGATCGGCGCGTTCATCATGTTCGCGGGGATCTACTACGGCGCGATGTTCGGCGGTTCGACCACTTCGATCCTGCTGAACACACCGGGGGAGAGCGCCGCCGTGGTCGCGGCCATGGAAGGCAACCCCATGGCCAAGTCGGGTCGTGGCGCGCAGGCGCTGGCGGCCGCCGCGATCGGCCACTTCGCGGGCGGCATGATCGGCACGGTTCTGCTGGTCGCGCTGGCGCCTGCGGTCGCCGAACTCGCCGTGGACATCGGAGCTCCGGACTACCTCGCCATCATGGTGCTGGCGTTCATCGCCGTGACGTCGGTGCTGGGTTCCTCGCGGATCCGGGGGCTGGCCTCGCTGCTGATCGGCCTGACCATCGGTCTGGTGGGCCTGGACCAGATGACCGGCCAGCAGCGGCTGACCTTCGGCTCTCTCCAACTGGCCGACGGCATCGACGTGGTGATCGTCGCGGTGGGCCTGTTCGCCATCGGCGAGGCGCTGTGGGTCGCCGCGCATCTGCGGCGCAGGCCGCCCGAGCCGATTCCGGTGGGCCGGCCGTGGCTGGGCCGCGACGATGTGCGGCGCACGTGGAAGTCCTGGGTGCGCGGCCCGTTCATCGGCTTCCCGTTCGGCGCGATCCCGGCGGGTGGCGCGGAGATCCCGACCTTCCTGTCGTACGTCACGGAAAAACGGCTGTCCAAGCACAAGGACGAGTGGGGCAAGGGCGCCATCGAGGGCGTGGCGGGGCCGGAGTCGGCGGCGTCCGCCTCGGCGGCCGGCACGCTGGTGGCCATGCTGACGCTGGGTCTGCCGACCACCGCGGTCGCGGCGGTGATGCTGGCCGCTTTCCAGCAGTACGGCATTCAGCCGGGCCCGCTGCTCTTCGAACGGGAGCCCGACCTGGTGTGGGGCCTCATCGCCTCGCTGTTCGTCGGCATGGTGCTGCTGCTCGCCCTCAACCTGCCCCTGGCACCGGTGTGGGCGAAGCTGCTGCACATCCCGCGGCCGTACCTCTACGCCGGGATCCTGTTCTTCGCGGCGATCGGCGCGTACGCGGTCGGCGGCGAGGTGATCGATCTGGTGACCTTGCTGATCATCGGTCTGATCGGCTTCGGTATGCGGCGATACGGCCTGCCGGTCCTGCCCGCCGTCATCGCCGTCATCCTCGGCCCGGCCGCCGAGCAACAGCTCCGCCGCGCCCTGCAGATCAGTGACGGCAGCGTCTCGGGCCTGGTCAACACACCCTTCTCGGTCACCGTGTACGCGATCATCGTGCTGCTGCTGGTCTGGCCGCTGCTGATGAAGGTGGTGACCCGCCGGCGCGCCGAGCGCTGATCCCGGTCACGGGGTTCTCCTCGAGGGCATGTCATGGGCGTGGCGCACAGGTGCGCCACGCCCATGAGGCACAGGGAAACCGTGAGGGACCAACCGAACGGCACCCGGCGGAGCGACCGCACGCACCCCACCGGGCCGACCGTACGGACACCACTGCCCCGGCGCTCCCTCGCTCCAACCTCTTGACGCGTAACCGACAAGGGTGGCTTGATACCCCTGTGGGAGCGCTCCCATATTGCCCAGGGAAGGGAACACCATGCGCGTCACCGACCACTTACCGCTACGGGTTCTCCTCGCACTGACCGCTCTGCTCCTCCCGTTCGGCCTCACCCTCACTCCCCCCTTCGCGCCCCGCGCGGCCGCCGCACCGGACGCGACCCCCGTCCGCGTCATGCCGCTGGGCGACTCGATCACCGGCTCACCGGGCTGCTGGCGGGCCCTGTTGTGGAACCGGTTGCTGGACGCCGGCCATACGGACATCGACTTCGTCGGCACCCTGCCCGGCCAGGGCTGCGGCGTGGCGTACGACGGCGACAACGAGGGTCACGGCGGCGAACTGGTGACCAACCTCGCCGACCAGGACCTGCTGCCCGGACGGCTGGCGGCGACCCGACCGGACATCGTTGTCATGCACTTCGGTACGAACGACGTCTGGAGCAGCGTCTCCCCCGACCGCATCCTCGCCGCCTACACCAAGCTGGTGACTCAGATGCGGGCGGCGAACCCGGACACGCGGCTCCTGGTCGCCCAGATCATCCCGATGAACCCCGCCGGCTGCACCGGCTGCGCCCAGCGCGTCGTCGACTTCAACGCGCGGATTCCCGGGTGGGCCGCGGAAACGAGCACCACCCGTTCCCCGGTGACCATGGTCGACCAGTGGACGGGCTTCGACACCGCCACCGACACCTACGACGGCGTGCACCCGGGCGACGCCGGCAACGAGAAGATCGCCGCCCGCTGGTACCCGGCCCTGGCAGACGTCCTCGATCAGGGCGTCCCAGGCGACCCCGGTGATCCGGGCGACCCCGGTGACGACGCCACCTGCACCGCGTCGTTCCGGGCCGGTTCGGTCTGGCCGGGCGGCTACCAGGCCGAGGTGACGGTACGGAACACCTCCACCGTCGCGCTCACCGGCTGGACCGTGACGGTCGCACCGGCCGACGGCGCGCGGCTGACCCAGGTGTGGGGCGGCACGCTCGACGGCTCCGCGGACGGCACGGCGACCGTCACCGACGCGGGCTGGAACGGCGCCCTGTCTCCCGGCGCGAGCACTTCCTTCGGCTTCCTCGCGAGCACCCCGGCAACGTCCGGGGCGCCGGCGGCAACCGTCGGCTGCACGGCCACGGCAACCTTCTGAACCACGGCGTACGGACAGCAGCCCCTCGCACAGCCGCCGCACCACCCCCGGACGAACAACGCCCCCTCATGAACCACGGCACGGACACGAACCGGGACCGGTCCCGGAACAGGAACAGGAACCGAAATCGGGACCGGATCCGGGACCCACCCCCGTATCACCCGAATCGCCCCTCTGGAGCCGCCATGAGATCCCCCACGCCCACACCCACCCACACACCCGCCCCGCCCTCCACCCGCACCACCGCACTCCCCCGCGCAGCCGGCCTGGTCGCCGCCCTCCTGGGCCTCCTGCTCCCCCTGCTCGCCCTCGGCACCCCGGCGCACGCGGCACCCACCGGCTTCCACGTCGAGAACGGCCGGCTGCTGGAGGCCTCCGGGAACGACTTCGTGATGCGCGGGGTCAACCACGCCCACACCTGGTACGCGGACCGGATCAGTTCCCTCGCCCACATCAAGGCCAAGGGCGCCAACACCGTGCGTGTGGTCCTCTCCAGTGGCGACCGGTGGACCGCCAACAACGCCGCCGATGTGGCGAACGTCGTCGCGCAGTGCAAGCAGAACCGGCTGATCTGCGTCCTGGAGGTGCACGACACCACCGGTTACGGCGAGCAGAGCGGAGCGGTCACCCTCTCCCGCGCCGCCGACTACTGGATCGGCGTCCGGAGCGCGCTGACCGGCCAGGAGGACCATGTCATCGTCAACATCGGCAACGAGCCCTACGGCAACACCAATTACGCGAACTGGACGGCCGACACCAAGGCCGCCATCCAGAAGCTGCGCAACGCGGGATTCGACCACACGCTGATGGTCGACGCCCCCAACTGGGGCCAGGACTGGGCGTTCACCATGCGTGACAACGCCGCCTCGGTGTTCGCCGCCGACCCGGACGCCAACACGGTGTTCTCCATCCACATGTACGGCGTCTTCGACACCGCCGCCGAGGTCAGCGACTACCTGGGCCGCTTCGTCTCCGCGCGCCTCCCGATCGTGGTCGGCGAGTTCGGCCACGACCACTCCGACGGGAATCCCGACGAGGACGCCATCCTGGCCGTCACCCGGCAGCTCGGCCTCGGCTACCTCGGCTGGTCCTGGAGCGGCAACGGCGGTGGGGTCGAGTACCTGGACATGGTCACGAACTTCGACCCGGACCGGCTGACCAGTTGGGGGCAGCGCCTCTTCAACGGTGCCAACGGCATCGCCGCGACCTCCGAGGAGGCCGAGATCTACTCGTCCGGCTCAGGCGGCGACACCACGGCCCCGACCGCCCCCGGCACGCCGACCGTTTCCTCGGTGACCTCGTCGTCGGCCACGCTCTCCTGGGCGGCGGCCACCGACGAGACCGGAGTGACGGGCTACGACGTCGTCCGGATCAGCGGCGGCGAGGAGACGGTCGCCACCACGACCGCAAGCACCTCCGCCACCCTCACCGGCCTCTCCCCCGAGACCTCCCACACGTTCGCCGTGTACGCCCGGGACGCGGCCGGCAACCGCTCGCCGCGCTCCGGCACGGTGACGGTCACCACGTCCCCCGGCGGGAGCCAGGGCTCCTGCGCGGTCGCCTACCGGGTGACGAACCAGTGGCCCGGCGGCTTCCAGGGCGAGATCGTCATCCGCAACACCGGCAGCTCAAGGGTCGACGGCTGGACCCTGAACTGGACCTTCCCCGGCGCCCAGCGCATCACCAACATGTGGGGCGGCACCCCCGTTCAGACCGGTTCCGGAGTCAGTGTCGCCTCTGCCTCCTACACCGCGTCGATCCCTGCGGCGGGCTCCGTCACCCTCGGCTTCACCGCCACCACGACGGACGGCAACCCCAGTCCGTCGGCGTTCGCCCTCAACGGGGCCGTCTGCTCCTCGGCCTGACGAACGCGCTGCCCGGAAGGGTGTCCTTCTCCCCCTTCCGGGCAGCGACCCATCCGGGGCGGCCCGATCGTTCCGTACGGGTCAGACCAGGTGGGCGAAGACCACCAGGTTCTCGGTGTAGTCCTTGGCCTTGCGGTCGTAGTCCCCGGCGCAGGTGATCAGCCGGACCTGGGCGTCGTCCGTGTCTGCGTAGACACGCTCGTCGGGAAAGTCGTTCTTGGCGAACGATTCCGCGTGGTCGACCACGAACTCCGCCTTGCGCCCGTCGGCCCGCTTCACCTCGAAGCGGTCACCCTTCTCGAGTTCGGAGAGACGGGCGAACACCGCGGCCGAAGTCTTCGTGTCCACATGTCCGGCGATGATCGACGCTCCGCGCTCCCCCGGAGACGCTCCGTCGGCGAACCAGCCGACCAGGTTGGTGTCGTTCGGGGGCGGTGCCTCGAGCTCGCCCGAAGCGGCGATGGCGAGATCGGTGAAGGGCGCGTCGACGTCGATGTCGGGGATACGCAACCGGGTCGGGGCGGACCGCTGCAGATGCTTGCCGGCCGGCCGGGCCTTGGCGGAATCGCTGGCCGTGGGACTGGCCGCGGGACTGGCCGCGGGACTGGAAGCGGAGGCGGAGGCAGTGACGGTGGCGGACGTCGCGGGAGGAGCGTACGGGCCGCGGGCGTCGGCAGGGGGATCTCCCCTGCCCCCGAACAGGCTCACCGCCAGCACCAGGGTTGCCGTGCCCCAGAAGATCGCCGTCATGACAGCGCGCAGCCTCCGCCGCGCCGGGGCCGGATCTTCAGGGACGGAGGAAAGGGGGCGGGCTGCCATCGGGGGACCACCTCATTCGGACACGGCAGCGAACACACGGAAGGCGAAAGGGAGAGCAGAGCCGCCATGACACGCGTCGTGTGTCATGGCGGCCCCGGCTGCTATGACGCCAGGCATGGATCAGGCCACGCTTCCGGACGCCTTCTTGCGCCGCAGCGCGTAAGCGCCGGCGCCGAGAACGGTCAGCGCGGCCAGGCCGCCGCCGGAGACACTCGGGTCGGAAAGCCCGCCACCGCCCGTGTGCACACCGCCGCTGGGCTTGTCGTGCTCCCAGTCCTTCTTGCCGCTGTACTCGTCCTTCGACTCGTCCTTGTACTCGTCCTTCGACTCGTCCTTGTCGTACTTGCCGCTCCAGCCGTCCTCATTGACAGCGGCCAGGGCGCCACCGCCGGTGTGCACACCGCCGCTGGGCTTGCCCTTGTCCTCGCCCTTGTAGTTGCCCTTGTCCTCGTCCTTGTAGTTGCCCTTGTCCTCGTCCTTGTCCTCGTCCTCGTAGTTGCCCTCGTCCTCGTCCTCGTCCTTGTACTCGTCCTTCGACTCGTCCTTGTCGCTCCAGTCGTCCTCACCCCCGGCGGTCAGGGCGCCACCGCCGGTGTGCACACCGCCGCTGGGCTTGCCCTTGTCCTCGCCCTTGTAGTTGCCCTTGTCCTCGTCCTTCTCCTCGTCCTTGTAGTTGCCCTTGCCCTTGTCCTCGTCCTCGTCCTTGTACTCGTCCTTCGACTCGTCCTTGTCGTGCTTGCCGCTCCAGTCGTCCTCGCCCCCGGTGGTCAGCGCACCGCCACCCGTGTGGATTCCGCCGTGCGGCTTGTCGTGGCTGCTGTCCTCGTCGTGCTTCTTGCTGTAGGAAGACTTGTCGTGATCCCAGTCGCCCGCCGTGACGGCGAAGGCTGTGGGCGCCGAGACCACGAGGGCTGCGGTGGCCGTCGCGGTGGCGAGCAGCATGCGGGCAGAACGCATCCGAGTTGTCCTTCCGTCGGTGACCCCGGCTGCTGACTCCGCATCAGCACGTTTGACCGAGCCCCAACGTGATCTACCGTCAGGCAGATATCCGACTCTCACCATTCGAGGCGTTCACACGGGTTACGAAGCCACCCCTACGGCGGTATCAACGGCTCGTCCGCTGCCGCACGGACCGGGTCGCCCCCGGAAGCGGAACCCTTTGACAGCGCTCCGCGTCTGGGGGGGCGGAAGGGCGTGGGAGGATCCTCACCGCCGGAGGGGGCGGACCGACTGCCGCCTCCCGACGCCGCACGATGCCGCCGGAAGCGCACATGCCTCTGGTCGGTCTGTTCTGGATCACCGAGGAATCCGCGCATGCGGGACCGAGCCGGAAGGGGACGCCACGGGGCTACGGCTCGCCAAGGACGGCGTCGAGCCACTGGGCCGCGAGCAGACAGAATTCCGGACCTGGGACGAGGTCCAGAGGATCGAGATCGCCGACGTCACCGTCCGGCGGACGGCTCGGCGGCACGCTTCCCCCGCGTGCGACGCGGTGAGCGCCATGCCGGGCCGGGACCCGGAGCAGCCGCTCTTCTTCACCGTCCGCGGGACGACCGGCGACGGAACGGTCGGGGCGAGCCCTTTCGCGGCCCTCACGGGCGGAATCCACGGGCTTGAGGAGTACGAGCTCTCGTTCACCCTCATGCGGCGGCCCGGGGGCGACGGCGGTACCGGCCTCGACGACCTCCTCAGCTGGCGCCGCGACCATGGCACCACCGCCCCTCCGGGCCGCGAGGAGCGCGAGCTGCTGCTCCCGAAGTGGGCGGTCGGGCCCACGCCGGCGCGGACCACGACGGATCCATGAACGGTGCGACCGCCGGACCACGACCGGAGGAACAACGACCGGTGCCACGAGGCCGGCTCGCTCGGCGTGACCGCGCGAGCCGAGCCGCCTTGCTTGTCCCTGCCCCGGGGGCCACTTAGCCTCATTTTGTGCCGCTAATAAACAAACTCCGCTCGCACCGTGCCGTGCCGCGCTCCGACCTCGTCCGCCTCCGCCTCGCCCTGACCCTCTTCTTCGCCCTCGACGGCTTCGTCTTCGCCGGCTGGGTCGTGCGCATTCCCGCCATCAAGGAGCAGACCGGCGCCTCCGCCGGCGCGCTCGGGCTCGCCCTGCTCGGGGTCTCCGCCGGAGCCGTCGTCACGATGCTCTTCACCGGCCGGCTGTGCCGCCGCTACGGCAGCCATCCCGTCACCGTGGTCTGCGCGGTCCTGCTCTGCCTCAGCGTCGGCCTGCCGCCGCTCACCCACTCCGCGCTCGCGCTCGGCGCCGTGCTCCTGGTGTTCGGCGCGGCCTACGGCGGCATCAATGTCGCCTTCAACAGTGCGGCCGTCGATCTGGTGGCCGCACTGCGGCGCCCCGTCATGCCGAGCTTCCACGCCGCGTTCAGCCTGGGCGGCATGGCCGGCGCGGGGCTGGGTGCCCTGGTCGCCGGTTCCCTCTCGCTCACCCGGCATCTGTGGGGGCTCGCCGCCATCGGCCTGCTGGTGACCGCTGTAGCGGGACGGATGCTCATGCGGATCGAGCCGCTGGTCCCCGCTGACCGGAGGCAGGGGCGGGGGAAGGACGAGGGGCGGACCGAGCAGGGCGGCCCGCGCCGACTGGACGGCCGTACGCGCACGCTGGTGATCGTCTTCGGGCTGATCGCGCTCTGCACCGCCTACGGCGAGGGGGCCCTGGCCGACTGGGGCGCGCTGCATCTGGAGGAGGACCTCGGTGCCTCGCCGGGCGCCGCGGCCCTCGGGTACTCCTGCTTCGCGCTCGCCATGGCGATCGGGCGGCTCAGCGGTACGGCACTGCTCGAGCGGCTGGGCAGGACCCGGACCCTGGTGGCGGGCGGCACCATCGCGACGGCCGGGATGCTGCTCGGCGCGCTCGCGCCCTCCCTGGAGGGCGCCCTGCTCGGCTACGCGATCACCGGCATCGGCCTCGCCAACCTCTTCCCGGTGGCCATCGAACGCGCGGGCGCGCTCGCCGGCCCGAGTGGTGTCGCCACGGCGTCCACCCTGGGGTACGGCGGCATGCTCCTCGGTCCGCCGGCGATCGGGTTCATGGCGGACCGGTTCAGCCTTCCGGCCGCCCTGACCAGCGTGGCGGTGCTCGCGGCGGTGGCCACGGTGATCGGGTTCGCGACCCGCAAGGCGGCCCCGGCCTGACCTAGGGGCAGCTTGCCGACACACGTACACTCCACCGGCCCCGGTCCGGTACGGCAGACTCCTCCTCATGGACGTTTCCCGGTTCGTGGAGATCCTGGACGAAGAGGGCCGGCTGCTGGCCGAAGCCGCCGAGAAGGCCGGTCCGGACGCCGAGGTGCCGACCTGCCCCGAGTGGCGGGTGCGCGACCTGGTCCGGCACACCGGGGTGGTGCACCGGTGGGCCGCCGCCTTCGTCGCCGACGGGCATGTCCCTCCCCGTCCCATGGGGGAGCCTCCCGAGCTGGACGGCCCCGAGCTCCTGGCCTGGTACCGCGAAGGGCACCGCGGGCTCGTCGGCACTCTGTCGGGCGCGGCCCCCGACGTGGAGTGCTTCACCTTTCTGCCCGGATCGCCCTCGGCCCTTGCCTTCTGGTCCCGCCGCCAGGCGCACGAGACGGCGGTGCACCGCTTCGACGCGGAATCGGCGCGCGGCGGCGCTCCGGCCCCGGTCGCGACGGACTTCGCGGTGGACGGCATCGACGAGCTGCTGCGCGGCTTCCACGCACTCCGCAGGAGCCGGGTCCGTACCGAGGCGCCGCGCGTCCTGCGGGTGCGGGCCACCGATGCCGACGCGGTGTGGACCGTACGCCTGTCCCCGGAGCCGCCCGTGACCACGCGGGACGCGGACGGGGACGCCGAATGCGAACTGGCGGGTCCGGCGGAGCAGTTGTATCTCGCGTTGTGGAACCGACTGCCGGTGCCGACGACATCGGGCGATCCGGCTCTCGCCACGCTCTGGCGGGACGCGTCCGCCGTGATCTAGGTTCCCGCCCCGAGGAACCCGGCTCAGGGGTGTGTGAGCATCCGGGTGAGCACCGCGCGCTGAACGGGAAGCACTTCGCCGTGCAGCGCGCGCCCCTTGGCCGTCAGCGAGACCCGAACGCCCCGCCGGTCCTCCGCGCACGTGCCCCGTTCGGCGAGCCCTTCCCGCTCCAGACGGGCGATCAGCCGGGACAGCGCGCTCTGGGTCAGGTGGACACGCTCGGCGATCTCCTGGACGCGGTAGGAACAGCCGCGCACCGCACCCGCGAGGATGTCCAGGACTTCGAAGTCGCTGCCGCACAGGCCGTGTTCGTGCAGTGCACGGTCGAGTTCGCACTGTGTGCGGGCATGCAGGGCCAATATGTCCCGCCACTGTTGCACGAGCGCCTGTTCGGCCTGCTTCGCCGCCATGGCCGCACCGTAGCAGGCACACCGTCCGACCACGTACGCGCTTCGGGCTCCTCGCCCTTCCGGCCCCGGGCCGTTTGGCTTCAGAAGGCCAAGCAGAGCACCTCGGTGGGGGTGCGGATGCGGCGGACCCAGGTCGAGCGGGATGCGATCACCGTCGAGACCGGTTACGCGCTGTGCGGCGCGGTGTTCGCGCGGTGTTCGCGCGGCGGTCGCCTTCGGTGCCGCGGCGGGTCCGGCGCCGCCCTTCACCCTCCCGGGTACCGTCGAAGAACTGCTGCTCGGCGCGGGGACGGCGCTTGCGCCGGTCCTCTTCCTGCTCCGGGGGGCAGTGTGCTTCCTGGTCCGGGGGAAGTGTGCCGAGGCGGTTCCGGCCGGCGGGTCAGCCGAGCCAGCCCGGCCGGACCAGACCCGACTCGTAGGCCAGGACGACCAGTTGCGCCCGGTCACGGGCACCGAGTTTGACCATGGTGCGGCTGACGTGGGTCTTGGCGGTGAGCGGGCTGACGACCAGACGGCGGGCGATCTCCTCGTTGGTCAGGCCGATGCCGACCAGCGCCATCACCTCCCGTTCCCGCTCGGTGAGGCCGGACAGCGTGCCGACGGCTGCCGGTTCCTTGGACCGGGCCGCGAACTCGGCGATCAGGCGCCGGGTCACCCCCGGTGAGAGCAGTGCGTCACCGGAAACCACCGCCCTCACCGCGCGCAGGAGTTCGTCCGGTTCGGTGTCCTTCACCAGAAAGCCCGAGGCACCCGACCGGATCGCCTCGAAGACGTACTCGTCCAGCTCGAAGGTGGTGAGCATGACCACCTTCACGTCCGCCAGACCGGCGTCACCGGTGACCCGGCGGGTGGCGGCGAGTCCGTCGAGCACGGGCATGCGGATGTCCATCAGGACGACGTCGGGCCGCAGTTCTCGGATCAACCGCACCGCTTCGGCGCCATCGGACGCCTCTCCCGTCACCTCGATGTCCTGCTGCGCGTCCAGCAGAGCCCGGAAGCCTGCCCGGACCAGTGCCTGGTCGTCGGCGAGCACTACACGGATCACCGGTTCTCCTCGGAGTCGAGCGGCAGCACGGCGAGCACCCGGAAGCCGCCGTCGGGACGCGGGCCCGCCTCGATGGTGCCGTCGAGGGCAGCGGCCCGCTCCCGCATCCCGGCGAGCCCGTTGCCGCTGCCGCCCGCGTCGGCACCGGTGGCGGGCCCGTCGTCGTCGATGCGCAGCCGCAGCCTCCCCCCGTCCTGGTCGATGCGTACGCGCGCGTGCCGCGAGCCGGAGTGCCGTACCACGTTGGTGAGGGCCTCCTGGAGGATCCGGAAGGCGGCCAGGTCCGCGCCGGGCGGAAGCTTCGGCGGCTCCCCCTCGACGGTGACGTCGAGGCCCGCGCCCGCCGCCTGCTCCACCAGCTCGGGCAGGCGGTCCAGGCCGGGGACCGGCGCGCGCGGCGCGTCACCGGGGGCGCGCAGCGTGTCGAGCACTTGTCGCACCTCCCCCAGTGCCTCCTTGCTCTGGTCCTTGATGGTGGCGAGCGCGGTGCGCGCCTGCTCGGGGTCGCTGTCGAGGAGCGCGAGTCCGACACCCGCCTGCACGTTGATGACGGAGATGCTGTGCGCGAGCACGTCGTGCAGTTCGCGGGCGATCCGGAGCCGTTCCTCGTCCGCGCGCCGCCGTACCGCCCGGGCGCGCTCGGCGCGCTCCCGTGCCCACTGCTCGCGGCGGACCCTGGCCAGTTCCGCCACCGCCACGACGGCCACCACCCAGGTGGCGACCACGATCTCCTCGCTCCAGGAGGCAGCCGCGTCGCCGGCCGGCGGCAGCCACCGGTGGAGCACATGGGCGAGCAGCAGGTGACCTGCCCAGAGTGTTCCCATCGCCGCCCATGCCGCCCGGCGATGACCGGTGACGACGGCGCTGAAGCAGGCTACGACGACGGTCAGGAACACCGGCCCGTACGGGTAGCCGGCGCCCAGATAGAGCAGCACGGCGGCCACGGTGGCGAACACCACCGGCACCGGATGCCGCTGCCGCCACAGCAGCACCGCTCCGGCCGCGAACAGCAACAGGCGCGCGAAGGGATCGAGGGCGACGCGCTCGCCCTCCTGGGAGTGCTCCGCGAAGGCGGAGCCGACCAGCACGAAGGCGGTGAGCAGCAGGGTGGAGGGCCAAGGCCACCGTGAACGCGGGTTCCCGACGTCGTCCCCGTCGCCCCCGTCGGCCCAGCGGCCCCTCCCGGACGGGCCGTACCGCCACCAACCGGGAGGACCGGGCCTCCGCCCGCCCGGCGGCCCGCCGCCGTGCCCGCGCTGCTCGTCCATGTCCGTCACGCTAGACGCCGGATACCGGTGGCGGCGTCACCCCGGCGAGGTGATCACGCATACTCCCCCGGGAGTACGCGTCGGCGCGGGCGGCGGAACGGCGGGAGGGCCGGGGCTACGACGACGCCGGCAGGCCGACCGAACGGGCGAGGCGGTCCACCGCGTGCCGGAAGAACCTCTCGCGGTCCTCCACGACCCGGTGGAACTGTCCGAACAGTTCGAACCCGACCAGCCCGAACAGCTCGGCCCAGGCCGCCACCATCGCCACCACCACCTCCGGGGGGAGGTCGGGCGCGAGGTCGGCGGCCATCCGCTCGGCCTCCGGCCTCAGGTCGGCCGACAGGGGCGGCAGCGCCAGAGCGGAGCGGCGGTGTGCGTCCCGCAGGATGTCGAAGGCGAGGAAGGCCAGGCGGGAGGCGGCCGGCACGGTGGTGTCGGGTGCCTTGTAGCCGGGAACCGGCGAACCGTAGATCAGCGCGTACTCGTGCGGGTGCCCGAGCGCCCAGGTACGCGCGCTCTCGCACACCACGGTCCAGCGCCGGGCCGGCGGGGTGTGGGCGGCCTCGGCGTGGGCCGTTTCGGCGGCCTCGCCGAGGGAGTCGTAGGCGTCGATGATGAGAGCGGTCAGCAGTTCGTCGCGGCTGGGGAAGTACCGGTACAGGGCGGAGGACGCCATGCCGAGTTCACGGGCCGCGGCTCGCAGCGAGAGTTTGGCGGCGCCTTCCGCCGCGAGCTGTCTGCGGGCCGCCTCCTTGATCGCCGCGGTGACTTCGATCCTGGCCCGTGCACGGGCGCCGTGTGCGGTGCTCATGGAATCAGTCTTCCATGACATCAGAGCACTGCACGCAAAAGAGAGCGCCGGACACAAAGGAGAGCACTGCTCTTGCGTAAAGACATCGGGCCGTGCAGACTGATGCCACCAAACAGAGAGCAGTGCTCACGAAAAGGAGCAGCGCTCTCCTTCTGCTCCCCGTCTCCTTCGCCGCGCCACTCCGGCGACCCGACTCGTTCTCACCTGGGGTCCTCATGTCCACGCACGTCAAGAAGCCCGGCTGGTTCACCGTCAACGTCCTCAACCGCCTAGTGGCGTGGCTGACCCGCCGCGGACTGAGCGTCTGGGGGTCCAGGGTGCTTGCGGTCCGCGGCCGCAAGAGCGGCCAGTGGCGGACCACCCCGGTCAATCTGATGACCCTGGACGGCGCTCAGTACCTCGTCGCACCCCGGGGCCATGTCCAGTGGACGCACAACATGCGGGCGGCCGGCGGCGGCGAGCTGCACCTCGGAAAGAGCGTCGAAGCCTTCACCGCGACCGAGGTCGCCGACGACGACAAGCCGCCACTGCTGCGTGCCTACCTCAAGCGCTGGAAGGCGGAGGTCGGCGTCTTCTTCGACGGAGTGGGCCCGGACTCCTCCGACGAGGAGCTGCGCCGTGTCGCCCCCGACCACCCGGTCTTCCGGATCACGGTCACGAACTGACGGACGTGCCCCCGGCCTCGGACCTGTCCGCGGCACCGGAGCCGCCGCCCGAAGGACGCCGGTCCAGTGCGATCATCGCGCGGTGGGCCAGCGGATGGGTACGGACCAGCTCGCCGAGCGTCGTCGAACCGCGGGTGATGTCCCGGAAGGCGTTCCAGGCGGGGCGGAAGCCGGTGAGGACGGCGTGGAGCACCCCGGGGCGCCGCTCGAACGCGGCCAGCATCCGCTTGCCCACGCTCATCTCGGTACCGAGCCCCGCCTTGACCGCGAAGGCGTAGTTCAGCGCCTGCCGGCGCGTGTCCACGGCGTCGTGGGCCTCGGCGATGCGCACCGCCCACTCCCCCGCCAGCCGGCCCGACCGCAGCGCGAAGGAGATGCCCTCGCGGGTCCACGGTTCCAGGAGCCCGGCGGCGTCCCCGCACACGAGCACCCGTCCGCGCGACAGCGGAGAGTCGTCCGCCCGGCACCGGGTCAAGTGGCCGGAGGAGATGCTCGGTTCGAAGCCGGCGAGACCGAGCCGCCCGATGAAGTCCTCCAAGTACCGCTTGGTCGCGGCGCCTTCACCACGCCGGGAGATCACCCCGACGGTGAGCGTGTCTCCCTTGGGGAAGACCCAGCCGTAACTGCCGGGCATCGGGCCCCAGTCGATGAGCACTCGCCCCTTCCAGTCCTCGGCGACGGTGTCCGGCACCGGGATCTCCGCCTCCAGACCCAGGTCGACCTGGTCCACCTTGACCCCGACGTGTGCTCCTATGCGTCCGGCGCTGCCGTCCGCGCCGACCACGGCCCGCGCGAGCACGGTCTCGCCGCCCTGCAGGACGAGGGCGACCGTGCGCCGGTCCGGTACCGCCGAGCCGTGCTGCTCGACCCGCTGCACGGCGGCACCGGTGCGCACCTCGGCGCCGGCCTTCTGCGCGTGCTCCACCAGCTGGTGGTCGAACTCGGGCCGGTTGATCAGCCCGAACAGCATCTGCCGGGACCGGCGGGTACGGCTGAAGCGGCCGTTGATCGAGAACGTCACCGCGTGCACCCGGTCCTTCAGCGGAAGCTCGAAGCCGGGAGGCAGGGAGTCCCGCGACGGGCCGATGAGGCCGCCCCCGCACGTCTTGTAGCGGGGCAGTTCCGCCTTCTCCAGCAACAGCACGCGCCGTCCCGCGACCGCTGCCGCGTAGGCGGCCGAGGCACCCGCGGGTCCCGCGCCCACCACGACGACGTCCCATACCTGCCGCGCGTCGTCCGCCGAAGAGTTCTCGCTGCTCACGATGGTCTACTGCTCCCGATCCAGCCGCCTGCCCGCCCCCAGCTCCCGGCATCGCTCGAGCAGGGGGTACCCCCATCTGTCCACCGCATACTACGGCGACGATCACTCGAAGCCGCTGTGGGAGGATCGTGCGGCATGGGTGCCCCGTACACCGGACCTCACCCGTGCTCCACGATCGTCTCGCCCACGAACGTACGCACACGTATCAACGTCGCACCCACAAGGAGCGTGCCCATGTCGTCGAATCCGGTCGCCGCGACCGTCGCCTCGCTGATGCCCAGGGCGAAGGAGGAGCTCGCCGAACTGGTGGCCTTCAAGTCGGTGGCGGACTTCGGCCAGTTCCCGCGCAGCGAGAGCGAAGGCGCCGCCCGCTGGGTCGCGGACGCGCTCACGGCCGAGGGGTTCCAGGACGTGGCCCTCCTCGACACCCCCGACGGCACCCAGTCGGTGTACGGCTTCCTTCCCGGCCCCGAGGGCGCCAGGACGGTGCTCCTGTACGCCCACTACGACGTGCAGCCGCCGCTGGACGAGGCCGGCTGGGACACCCCGCCGTTCGAGCTCACCGAGCGGGACGGCCGCTGGTACGGGCGCGGGGCCGCCGACTGCAAGGGCGGTGTGATCATGCACCTGCTGGCGCTGCGCGCGCTCAAGGCCGACGGCGGCGTTCCCGTCAACGTCAAGGTGATCGCCGAGGGTTCGGAGGAACAGGGCACCGGCGGCCTGGAGCGGTACGCCGAGCAGCACCCCGAACTGCTGGCCGCCGACACCATCGTCATCGGCGACAGCGGCAATTTCCGCGCCGGTCTGCCGACGGTGACCGCAACCCTCCGCGGTATGACGCTCGTCCGTCTGCGTGTCGACACCCTCGAAGGCAACCTGCACTCGGGCCAGTTCGGCGGTGCCGCGCCCGACGCCCTGGCCGCCCTGGTCCGCGTCCTGGACTCGCTGCGCGCCGAGGACGGCAGCACGACCGTCGACGGGCTGACCGGCGACAGCGCCTGGGACGGACTGCAGTACGACGAGGAGCAGTTCCGCAAGGACGCCAAGGTCCTCGACGGCGTGGAGCTGATCGGCTCCGGTACGGTCGCCGACCGCATCTGGGCCCGCCCGGCCGTCACCGTCCTCGGCATCGACTGCCCGCCGGTCGTCGGCGCGACCCCGTCCGTGCAGGCGAGTGCCCGCGCGCTGATCAGCCTGCGCGTGCCGCCGGGGGTCGACGCGGCCGAGGCGACCGAGCTGCTCCAGGCGCACCTGGAGGCGCACACGCCGTGGGGCGCGCGGGTGAGCACCGAGCACATCGGACAGGGGCAGGCGTTCCGCGCCGACACCACCAGCCCGGCCTACCGGGCCATGGCCGACGCGATGGCGGTCGCGTACCTGGGCCGGGAGATGAGTTACGCGGGGCAGGGCGGATCCATCCCGCTGTGCAACACCCTCGCGACCCTCTACCCGCAGGCGGAGATCCTGCTCATCGGCCTGAGCGAGCCGGAGGCGCAGATCCACGCGGTGAACGAGAGCGTCTCACCCGACGAGCTGGAACGGCTGTCGGTCACGGAGGCGCTGTTCCTGCGCAACTACGCGTCCGCGGCCGGGTCCACGGGCTGATCCCGCCCGCGCGGCACTGCTGCGGTGCGGCGCCCGGCCGGGGAACCAGGCACCGGGCCGGGCCTCGCACCGCGAACAGGCCGCGCCGGTCCGCGCGGGGTCCGGCCGGGTTCCGGGCGTCAGCCGACCGGCACCCCCGCTTCCAGATACATCGCCTTCCCGCGTTCCCGTGCCCGCAGGGCGCGGCGGAGCCGTTCGTAGCGCACCGGGGGCAGCATGCCGGCGGCCTCCGTTTCGGAGACGAAGCGCCAGTCGCGGAGTTCGGGGCCGGGCAGCAGCAGCCGCGCGGCGTCGGCGGCGCGGAGACGGCCGCCGTCGAAGAGCAGGCGCAGGCCGCCGTAGGCGGGCGGCGCGGGCGGTTCCCAGTCGACGACGAGCAGGGACGGCGCCTCGTCGAGGCGGATGCCGGTCTCCTCGGCGACTTCGCGCATGCCCGCGCGCGCGGGCGCCTCGCCGGGTTCGACGACCCCGCCGGGGAACTCCCAGCCCGGCTTGTAGGTCGGATCGACGAGCAGCACCCTGTCGCGCTCGTCGAAGAGGAGGACACCGGCGGCGACGGTCTCGGCCGTCGGCTCGGGCGTCTGCACGATGTCGCAGGCGGGCGCCTCGCCGCTGCCGACCGCCTCGGCGATCCGGACGGCGGTGTCGTACGGGCTCAGCGGGCCGGCGCCGACCGGATAGGCGTCGGCGGTGAGCCAGGAGGCCAGGGCGGTTTTGTACGGCTCGATGTGGTCGTAGGACCACTGCCGGATCCGTATCTCGCCGTCCGGGAGGTCCGGCGGAACCTCCCGGCCCGCTATTCGCTCACGCAGGATCGTTTCCGCCGGAGCCAGGAGGACATGCCGGACCGGAATACGGCGGGCCGCGAGGCCACCGAAGATCTCGTCGCGGTAGTCCTGCCTCAGCAGGGTCATGGGAACGACCAGGGTCCCGCCGAGTTCGGCGAGCATGGCCGCCGCCGTGTCGATCACGAGCCGGCGCCAGATGGGAAGGTCCTGGAAGTCGCCGACCTCGGCCAGGCGTTTGGGCGGAAGCAGATGGCTGAGCGCCCCGCCGATGACCTCGGGGTCGAAGAGCGCGCTGTTCGGGATCAGTTCGATCAGTTCCCGTGCGGTCGTGGTCTTCCCCGCACCGAACGCACCGTTGATCCAGACGATCACGGTTCCCCCTCTTCTGTTGGGCCCCCTGTGGCTTGCCCGCTCCACCCTGCCACGGAAACCAGCCCCCGTTGAGAACGCACACCGACGGTGCCGGTGCCCTCCCGGGAGGGCACCGGCACCGTCGGGCGGTTTCGCGGGGCCCGTCAGCCCTTGGCCTTCCGGTCGCCGTCGGCCGCGTCGGCCGGGCCAGCGTCGGTGACGGTGTGGTCGAGGGTGCTGAGGGCGTCACCGACGGGGAGGCCCTCGAGGCCCTCGCCGAGCGCGTGCGACGGAGTGACCGCCGCGACGACGAAACCGGTGGCCAGGGTGGCGATGGCGAGCATGCTGCGCTTCTTCATGCCGGGCTCAACGGCCGAAACCGCCCCGGGGTCACGCACGGACGCGTACGGACACGCCCGGACCTTCACGACGAGCGTGAACGCTCCCGCGGGCATCCGTGCCCCGGCCGTGGTCAGACGCCCGCCGCCGCCGGATCCGTCCGCAGTGTCAGGGCCGCCGCCGCGGCGCCCACCAGCCCGGCGTCGGTGCCCATCCGCGCCGGCGCCACCACGAGACGCCGGACGAACGACAGCGTCGCGTACTCGGTCAGGGCCTGGCGCAGGGGGGCGAAGAGGACCTCGCCCGCCTTGCCCACCCCTCCGCCGACCACGGCGATGTCGATCTCGACGAGCGTCGCGGTGGCCGCGATTCCGGCGGCCAGCGCCCGCGCGGCCCGCGTGAACGACGCCACGGCCACCGGGTCCCCGGCGCGGGCGGCGGCGGCCACCGCGGCGGCGGAGGTGTCGCCGTCCGGTCCGGGGAGCCAGCCGTTCGCCAGGGCTCGGCGGGCGATGTTGGGCCCGCTCGCGATGCGCTCCACGCAGCCGCGCGAGCCGCACGGGCACGGGTCGCCGTCGAGGTCCACGCTGATGTGGCCGATGTGCCCCGTGTTGCCGGTCGGCCCGGGGTGCAGCCGGCCCCCCAGCACGAGTCCGCCGCCGACCCCGGTCGAGACGACCATGCACAGCGCGTTGTCGTGGCCGCGGGCGGCGCCCTGCCAGTGTTCGGCCGCCGTGATCGCCACACCGTCGCCGATCAGTTCCACGGGCAGTCCACCGGTCGCCGCCCGGACCCCGGCGACCAGCGGGTAGTCACGCCAGCCGGGCACGTTCACCGGGCTCACCGTGCCCGCGGAGGCGTCCACGGGGCCCGCACTGCCGATACCGACAGCGCTCGCGCGCCCCCACAGCGGGGACGCGGCGAGCTCGCCCAGCACCGCCTCGACCGACCGCATCACGGTGTCGCCGTCCGCCTGGGCGGGCGTCGGCCGCTGGGCACGGGCCAGTATCCGGCCCTGTCCGTCCACCAGCGCGCCGGCGATCTTGGTGCCGCCGATGTCGAGCGCTGCCACGAGGTCGGTGTGCATCAGTCTCGGTTCTCCCCGTCAACCATGAGAAAGGCGCTGAAACAACCCATGCGCGGCCATGGAGCGACACACGGGGCGAGCCGCACCCCACGGGCAGCGATCGCTCGCGGGCCGGGATGCGCGGTGGACAGTGTCCCTGAGCCTGACAACGTTGTCCAGGCTCTATGCTCGACGCCACATCCTCGTACAACCCCATGGATCCACGCAGCCCGTGGTCGACAGGACAGGACACCGCACCGTGCCGGAGACACCCCGCCGCACCCACCGCCTCTCAGGGTCCCGTTACGGCAACCGCCCGACCATGAAGGACGTGGCGGCCCGTGCCGGAGTCGGCCTGAAGACGGTCTCTCGGGTGGTCAACGGCGAGCCCGGGGTCACGCCGGAGACGGAGCGCCGGGTGCAGGAGTCCATCGAGGCTCTCGGTTTCCGCCGCAACGACAGCGCGCGGGTGCTGCGCAAGGGCCGTACCGCCAGTGTGGGCCTGGTGCTGGAGGATCTCGCGGACCCGTTCTACGGTCCGCTGAGCCGGGCGGTCGAGGAGGTCGCCCGCGCACACGGCGCGCTGCTGATCAACGGTTCCAGCGCGGAGGACGCCGACCGCGAGCAGGAGCTCGTGCTGGCACTGTGCGCCCGCCGGGTGGACGGTCTGGTGGTGATTCCGGCAGGTGACGACCACCGGTATCTCGAGCCCGAGCTCAGGGCGGGCGTCGCCACGGTCTTCGTGGACCGGCCGGCAGGCCGGATAGACGCCGACGTCGTCGTGTCGGACAACTACGGCGGCGCCCGTGACGGCGTGGCCCACCTCATCGCCCACGGGCACCGCAGGATCGGTTTCATCGGTGACATGCCCGGCATCCACACCGCGTCCGAGCGTCTGCGCGGCTACCGCGCCGCCATGGAGGACGCGGGCATACCGGTGGAGGACGCCTGGATGTCCCTGGGGGTCACCGACCCCGAGCGGGTGCGCCGGGCCACCGAGGAGATGCTGTCCTGCCCGGATCCGGTCACGGCTGTCTTCACGGGCAACAACCGGGTGACGGTCACCGTGATCCGGGTCCTGAGCGAGCGGTCCCGCCCTGTCGCGCTCGTGGGTTTCGACGACATCGAGCTCGCCGATCTGCTCCGGCCGGGACTCACGGTCGTCGCCCAGGACTCCGCGGCCCTCGGCCGGACCGCCGCCGAACGCCTCTTCCGGCAGCTGGACGGCACCCTGCTCGCCCCCGAGCGGATCGAACTGCCGACCAAGCTGATCACACGCGGCTCGGGCGAGCTGCCCCCGGCGGACTGAGCCCCCGTGTCCGCGAGGATCCGAAGGGGCGGCGCAGACCGCGCAGATGACCGCCCCCGCCGCTCGAGTGACCGCGCGCACCGCGTGCGGGACGCGGACCGTACGCTGCGGGCGCTGGGCCTGGCCGAGGCGCCGCGCGAGCATCCGTTGCGGTACCCGGGTGCGTGGCCGCGGGAGTCGGGGCTGCTGGACGGGGACCTGCTGCGGCCGCTGGACCGCCTGGTCCACGAGGACCGGGTGCCCGTCCTCGCCGTCGGGTCCAACGCCTCCCCCGGCCAACTGCGGTACAAGATGGACCGGTTCGGGGTCTCCTCGCCCCTCCCCATGGTGCGGACCCGGGTGACCGGCGTCGACGTGGGGGTCTCGGCGCATGTGAGCCGCATGGGGTATGTGTCCGCGTCACCGGTCGAAGCCCCGGGGGCGGTACGGGAGTTGTTCGTCATCTGGCTCGACGCCGAGCAGCTCGCGGTGATCGACGCGAGCGAGGGCGTCCCCCTGCCGGACGGCAACTACGACCGCGTCTGGCTGTCCTCGGCCGACGTCCGCATCGAACTCCCCGACGGTACCGCGCTCCCCGGCACCCATGCGTACGTCAACCGGCACGGCGTCCTCCACGACGGCACCCGGACCCCACGCGGCCACCCCGGCCAGCGCCCCCTGCTCACCGAACTACTGCTGAATTCAAGGACGTTGCGGGAACTGTTCGGCGTCTCCGCCGAACAGTTCAGCGCGCGGGCCCGCTTCGATCCGGCGCTCTGCGCGCGGGGCACACGGGTGTTCGCCGAGGAGCGTCTGGTGACGGCGTCGGGTCTGGAGCGGCATGTACGGTCCCGGCGGACGGACAGCCCGGGCACCGGCCTGTCGTTGCCACCCCTCACGTAGACGACGCGAACCCGCCGGTCACCATGGAGCATTGCCCCACACGGCCCCCACACGGATCCCGCACGGCTGTCGCGCAGAGGTGCGGGCTACGGCGCGGAGGCCTTCGGGTCACCGCGGTGCGGAAACGCGAAACCCTCCAGGTCGGCGCGGGTGAGGCCGGTCGCCCGCGCCACCTCGGCGTGGTCCAGGGCACCGCAGTCCAGGCCGCGCAGCAGGTGGCCGGCGAGGGCCCTGGCGGTGGCGGGCTCGTCCATGACGTCGCCGGCGGTCCGGGCGGCGTACCGGGCGAGCCGGGCGGCGGTCTGTTCGAAACTCTCGCGGTAGAAGGCGAAGACGGCTGCGTAGCGGGTGGGCAGATGCCCGGGGTGCATGTCCCAGCCCTGGTAGTAGGCGCGGGCCAGGGCCCGGCGGGTGAGGCCGTGGTGCAGCCGCCAGGCGGCGTGGACCTGTGCGGTCGGGCCGACGGGCAGGACGTTGGTGGAGCCGTCCGAGACGCGTACGCCGGTGCCCGCGGCGGCGACCTGCATGACGGCCTTGGCATGATCGGCGGCCGGGTGGTCACTGGCCTGGTAGGCGGCGGAGACGCCGAGGCAGGCGCTGTAGTCGAAGGTGCCGTAGTGCAGGCCTGTGGCACGCCCTTCGGCGGCCTGGATCATCCGGGCGACGGTGGCGGTGCCGTCGGCGGCGAGAACGGCCTGGCTGGTCTCGATCTGGATCTCGAAGCCGAGCCGGCCGGGTTCCAGCCCGCGCGCCCTCTCGAATGCGTCGAGGAGCCGCACCATGGCGGTGACCTGCTCGGGACAGGTGACCTTGGGCAGCGTCAGCACCAGCCCTCCGGGCAGCGGACCGGCCTCGGCCAGGCCGGTGAGGAAGATGTCGAGGGTGCGGATGCCCCGGTCGCGCACCGCGGCCTCCATGCACTTCATCCGGATGCCCGTGTACGGGGCCGCCGTGCCGTCCCGGTGCGCCTCGGCGATCAGCCGCGCGGCGCGGGCGGCGGCCTCGTCCTCCTCGGCGTCGGGACGGTTGCCGTAGCCGTCCTCGAAGTCGACCCGCAGGTCCTCCACGGGTTCGCGCTCCAGCTTGGCGCGGACGCGGCCGTAGACCGCCTCGGCCAGGACGGGGTCCATCCCGACGGCGGCGGCGAACGAGGCGGCGTCCGGAGCGTGTTCGTCGAGAGCGGCCAAAGCCCGGTCACCCCAGGAGCGGAGGGTGCCTGCGGTGAAGGCGTCGCCGGGGACGTAGACGGTGTGGACGGGCTGACGGGTGCCGGGGTCTCCGGGGTAGCGGCGCTCCAGCTCGGCGTCGACCGGCGCCAGGAACGCGTCGATCTCCGCGCCGACGGCATCCGCGATGCTCGTGGCCACCTGCTCCTGCCGGCCCTGGCTCATCCACGCCCTCCAGATCCCTCATGTCCCCGCGAGCACGCCCGATCCGCACTTTCCACAATGCGGAATCAACAATCCGTTGAATGAAGTTATCGGGCGGCCTTTACGCCGGTCAACACCACCTCACCCTCCTCCAGCATCCCGATCCCCTCCGCCCTCTCGGCATGTCCGCATCCATCTGGCACCGTCTGACACGGAACCGCGCACCACCCGGCACCGCACCACCCCGCGCCGCCCGCACACCGACGTACGCCCGACCCTCCCGGACACCGCCGCGCAGCACCAGCGAAGGAGCTCCTGTGCCGAACCCCAGCCGAGTCACGCGCCGCCTGGGTCTGAAGACCGCGCTCGCCGCCTCCGTCGCCCTTCCGCTCTCCAGTACAGCACTGCCTCCCGAGCCCGCCTCGGCCCGGGAAGGCCAAAAACGCCAGGAACGCCAGGGCGGGCCGCTCGAGGTCATGTCGTTCAACCTGCGCTTCGCCGGTACCGCGGAGCCCCACAGCTGGGCCGCCCGCAGACCCGTGATGCGCCGGCTGCTGCGCCGCGAGCAGCCGCACGTCATCGGCACCCAGGAGGGCCTCCACCAGCAGCTGCGCGACATCGAGGCGGACCTGGGACCGTCCTACGACTGGATCGGCACCGGCCGGGCGGGCGGCAGCCGCGACGAGTTCATGGCGGTCCTCTACGACACCCGCCGGCTCGCCCCTCTGGAGTACGACCACTTCTGGCTCTCCGACACCCCGTACCTGATCGCCTCGAACACCTGGGGCAACGCCCACATCCGCATGGCCACCTGGGTCCGCTTCCGCGATCTGCGCGCCGGTGACCGGGAGTTCTACGTGCTCAACACCCACCTGGACAACGCGAGCCAGTACGCGCGCGAGCGGGCCGCCGCCCTGGTCGCCGAGCGCGTCACCGGGCTGGCCCGCTCCCTGCCCGTGATCGTGACGGGGGACTTCAACGTCGCCGCCCACGGGAACCCGGTGTACGACACGGTGCTGGGCGCCGGTCTCGTCGACACCTGGGACGCGGCGGCCGAGCGGGGCGAGGCGTACGGGACGTTCCACGGGTACGGGCCGCTGGTGCCGGGCGGTGCCCGTATCGACTGGGTCCTGGCCACACCCGACGTCACGGTGCACCGCGCTGCGGTCAACACCTACGCCCCGGGAGGCCGGTTCCCGAGCGACCATCTGCCGGTGCAGGCGTCGCTCACCCCGGGACAGCCGGGGCAGCCCCGTTCCGGAACGGGCGAAGGCCCCCACGACCGCGCCGGGCGCGGTCGTGGGGGCCCCGGGCCCTTACGGCCCTGAGGGGATCAGCCCTTGCGGGTGTTGATCTCCTCGGTGAGCTGCGGGACGACGTCGAACAGGTCGCCGACCACGCCGTAGTCGACCAGGTCGAAGATCGGGGCCTCGGCGTCCTTGTTGACCGCCACGATCGTCTTCGAGGTCTGCATGCCCGCCCGGTGCTGGATCGCTCCGGAGATGCCGGAGGCGATGTACAGCTGCGGCGAGACGCTCTTGCCGGTCTGGCCGACCTGGCTGGTGTGCGGGTACCAGCCGGCGTCCACCGCGGCCCGCGAGGCGCCGACGGCCGCGCCCAGGGAGTCGGCGAGCGCCTCGATGACCGCGAAGCTCTCCGCGCCGCCCACCCCACGCCCACCGGAGACCACGATCGCGGCCTCGGTCAGCTCCGGACGCCCGGTCGACTCGCGCGGCGTGCGGCCGGTCACCTTGGTGCCGGTGGCCTGCGCGGAGAAGGTCACCGACAGCGCCTCGACCGCGCCGGCGGCCGGGGCCGCCTCCACGGCGACCGAGTTCGGCTTGACGGTGATGACCGGGGTGCCCCGGGAGACGCGGGAGCGGGTGGTGTAGGCGGCGGCGAACGCCGACTGGGTGGCCACCGGGCCCGCCTCGGACGCCTCGAGGTCGACGGCGTCGGTGATGATGCCGGAGCCCAGGCGCAGCGCCAGGCGGGCGGCGATCTCCTTGCCCTCGGCGGAGGAGGGCACCAGCACCGCGGCCGGGGAGACCTGTGCGGCCGCGGCCTGCAGGGCGTCCACCTTGGGCACGACCAGGTAGTCGGCGTACTCGGCGGCCTCGTGGGTCAACACCCGCGCCGCGCCGTGCTCGGCCAGGGCGGCGGCGGTGGCGGCGGCGCCGGCGCCGGCGCCCAGCGCGACGGCGACCGGCTCGCCGAGGCGGCGGGCCAGGGTGAGCAGCTCCAGGGTCGGCTTGCGGACGGCGCCGTCCACGTGGTCGACGTAGACGAGAACTTCAGCCATGGGACTTCTTCTCTCCTGCTTGCGAAGTGTGAAGGGGGCGGGAAGCGAGCTGGGGCCGGTGGGCTCAGATGAACTTCTGGCTCGCGAGGAAGGCGGCGAGCTGCTTGCCGCCCTCGCCCTCGTCCTTGACGATCGTGCCCGCGGTGCGGGCCGGGCGCTCGGTGGCGTCCTCGACCACGGTGTAGGCACCCTCGAGGCCGACCTCGTCGGCCTCCAGGTCCAGGTCGGACAGGTCCCAGGAGGCGACCGGCTTCTTCTTCGCCGCCATGATGCCCTTGAAGGAGGGGTAGCGCGCCTCGCCCGACTGGTCGGTGACCGACACCACCGCCGGCAGCGACGCCTGCAGCTGCTCGGAGGCGGCGTCGCCGTCCCGGCGGCCCGACACCGTGCCGCCGGCGACCGCGACCTCCGACAGGAGCGTGACCTGCGGCACGCCCAGGCGCTCGGCGAGCAGCGCCGGCACCACGCCCATCACGCCGTCGGTGGAGGCCATGCCGGAGATGACCAGGTCGTAGCCGGCCTTCTCGATCGCCCGGGCCAACACCAGGGAGGTGCCGATGGCGTCACTGCCGTGCAGGTCGTCGTCCTCGACGTGGATCGCCTTGTCGGCGCCCATGGACAGCGCCTTGCGCAGCGCGTCCTTGGCGTCCTCGGGGCCCACCGTCAACACGGTGATCTCCACGTCGTCGTCGGAGTTCTCCGAGATCTGCAGCGCCTGCTCGACCGCGTACTCGTCCAGCTCGGAGAGCAGACCGTCCACGTCGTCGCGGTCGACGGTCAGGTCATCGGCGAAGTGCCGGTCGCCGGTGGCGTCGGGCACGTACTTCACGGTGACAACGATCCTCAAGCTCACGCCGGCTCTCCTACTGCAATCGTCAGTTCTGGCTGCCTGCCTTCAGGCAGCATAGGCGCCTCAAACGGCCGTTCCCGATCGGGGCGATCCACGGTTCCGAGCTAAATATTACTCGCCAGTACACCCAGTTCATTCCCGCTGAGCAAGCGCTTTGAACTGTGACCTTCGCAACGCAGCGTAACCGGAACTCGACCGGCACGCAGCAGCGGTCACCCTCGGACCGGTGAGGTGGGGCGTGGAGACGTCCCTGGCGACAGAAGAAGGCGGGGCGGCCCACCCCGTCATACGGCCTCGCCGAGCGCGGCGATCACATCGGCCTTGCGCGGCTGGCCGGTGGCGCGCCGGACGACACCGCCGTCGGCGTCGAGGACCAGCACGGTGGGCGTCTTGAGGATGTCCAGCCGGCGCACGAGATCCAGGTGCGCCTCGGCGTCGATCTCCACGTGGGCCACACCGGGAACCAGACCGGCCACCTCGCCGAGCACTCTCCGGGTCGCCCGGCAGGGCGCACAGAACGCGCTGGAGAACTGGACGAGGGTGGCCCGTTCACCGAGGTCGGCGCCGAGTTCCTCCGCCCTCAACCGCTTGCCGTCGTCCCGCCCTCGCACCCGTACTCTCCCGCTCCGCCGCAACCGCAGCACTCCGAAGGCGCTCGCCGCCGCGAGCACCGGCACACACCCCGTGAGCCCGGTCATCATCCGTCGAAGCATTCACGGGACCGCAAAGATTCCCGGCACCCGCAGGGGTTTCCCTTACGGAATTGCCCAATCCACGGACACCGACGCGAGAGGACCCGTCCACCGGGCCGCCATGACGACCGCAGTGCAGGCCGCCGTGCTGGTCACCGGAAACGTACGGCTGCCGGCCCGGCGGACGCCGGCGTTCGCCTGCGGCCCGGCGGACGGGGCGGCCGCCGCCGTACGGCTGATTGTTCCGGCGTGTCCTGCGGAGCCGGATCGGACCGGCGACGGACTCCGGGGCTCCCGGGCCTCGTTCGGCTACCGCCCGGGGAGGTGAGACACACCTGCTCCTGCGGCGGACGACGGTGCGCGGGGTAATGGCGACGCAAAAGCCCGAGGTGGATCAAGGGGGTGGACGTGACGAGAATCTCGCCGCAGGCAGGCGTCAGGGCTGGTTCGGCGGTCGTTCTTGGGGCACCATCAGCGACAAGCCGTAAACCTACGGCTGCGTAACTTCGACTGGGAGTCCCCCTTCCCAGGCAGAGCAGGAAGGGTTCCACCACACCCATGGCAGAACTCGTCTACCGTCCCGTGATCGGTTTCGCCCAGACTCTGTTCAAGGCGTGGGACCTCAAGATCGACTGCCAGGGTTCGGAGAACATCCCGCGTACGGGCGGCGCCGTACTGGTGAGCAACCACATCAGCTACCTGGACTTCGTCTTCAACGGCCTCGCGGCGCTGCCGCAGAAGCGGCTCGTGCGCTTCATGGCGAAGGACGCCGTATTCCGGCACAAGATCTCGGGCCCGCTGATGCGCGGGATGAGGCACATCCCCGTGGACCGCAAGCAGGGCGACGCGGCGTACGCGCACGCGCTCGCCTCGCTGCGGTCGGGCGAGATCGTGGGCGTCTTCCCGGAGGCCACGATCTCCCAGTCCTTCACGCTGAAGAGCTTCAAGTCGGGTGCCGCGCGCATGGCGCAGGAGGCGGGCGTACCGCTGATCCCGATGGCGGTGTGGGGCACCCAGCGGCTGTGGACCAAGGGACACCCCCGCAACTTCAAGCGCAGCCACACCCCGATCACCATGCGCGTCGGCGAGGCGCTCGAGGCCTCCAAGGACAAGTACGCGGGCGCGATCACCCGGCAGCTGCGGGGGCGGGTGCAGGAACTGCTGGAGGCCGCGCAGCGCGCCTACCCGGTGCGCCCCAAGGGCCCGGACGACACCTGGTGGATGCCGGCCCACCTCGGCGGCACGGCGCCGACCCCGGAGCAGGTCCGTGCGGCCGAGGCGCGCTGAGCCGCCGACGCGCACGTCACGTTCCGGCGTGCTCCGGTAGCGCGGTGGGCAGCGTCCGCCACAGGTGCGGGCGGTCCCGCGCGGTCTTGAGCGCGTCCAGCACGACGGGATGCGGTGCGGCGTACAGGAGCGGGTAGTCCCTCTCACCGGAGGCCGGATCGGGCGTGAAGGCCAGCCGCTCGCCGTCCAGGGAGAAGCGGGCGTCGACCCCCGGCTTGTTGCCCCGGGGGTCCTGCCGGTGCCAGGCGCCGCGGAACCGCACGGCGACCAGACCGTGCACCACCCCGAGATTCTGGTAGCACAGCGCCGTCGGGATGTCCTCGGCCCGCAGCAGTGCGGCCAGCGCGTGGGCCTTGGCATAGCAGATACCGGTGCGCCGCTCCAGGACGTCGGAAGCACGCCAGGTGACGCGGGGATCGCCGGAGTCCTGCGAGTGCGGGATGGTGTCGCGCACGAAATCGAAGGCCGCTCGCGCATACTCATACGAGTCGGCCACTCCGGCCGCGAGCCCGGCGGCAGTCTCGCGGACCAGGTCGTGGTGGTGGTCAATCGCCTCGTCTGCGGCCAGATAAGCGGAGAGATCCGGGGTTTCCTGGATGGTCTGCATACCAACGGAGCATAGGTATGCACCCAACCGAAGATCAATACATTTTCGGTCGGGTGCACACCCCTGCGAGGACGTCGACCGCGCGACGGCCGCTAGCGGGCCATCTCCTCCTTGAGGGCCGCCACGAACGTGTCCACGTCGTCCTCGGTGGTGTCGAAGGCGCACATCCAGCGGACATCGCCCGCGGTCTCGTCCCAGAAGTAGAAGCGGAAGCGCTTCTGCAGGCGCTCGGTCACGGCATGCGGCAGGCGGGCGAAGACGGCGTTGGCCTGGACCGGGTGGAGGATCTCCACACCGTGCACGGCACGCACGCCCTCGGCGAGACGCTGGGCCATCTCATTGGCGTGCCGGGCGTTGCGCAGCCACAGGTCCCGCGCGAGCAGGGCCTCCAGCTGCACCGAGACGAAGCGCATCTTGGACGCGAGCTGCATGGACAGCTTGCGCAGGTGCTTCATGTGGCTGACGGCGTCCTGGTTCAGCACCACGACGGCCTCGCCGAACAGGGCACCGTTCTTGGTGCCGCCCAGAGAGAGCAGGTCGACGCCGGCCGCGTTGGTGAAGGTGCGCATCGGCACGTCCAGGGTGGCGGCGGCGTTGGCCAGCCGGGAGCCGTCCACGTGCACCTTCATCCCGTGGGCGTGCGCGTGCTCGCAGAGGGCGCGCATCTCGTCCGGCGTGTACACCGTGCCCAGCTCGGTGGCCTGAGCGATGGACACCACCTGCGGCATCGCCCGGTGCTCGTCCTCCCAGCCGTACGCCTGCCGGTCGATCAGCTCGGGGGTGAGCTTGCCGTCGGGGGTGGGCACGGTGAGGAGCTTGATCCCGCCGACGCGCTCCGGCGCTCCTCCCTCGTCGACGTTGATGTGCGCGCTCTCGGCGCAGATCACGGCGCCCCAACGGTCGGTGACCGCTTGGAGCGCGACGACGTTGGCACCGGTGCCGTTGAAAACCGGGAAGGCCTCGGCGGTGGGGCCGAAGTGGCTGCGGATCACCTGCTGGAGGTTCTCCGTGTACGCGTCCTCGCCGTACGCGACCTGGTGCCCGCCGTTGGCCAGGGCCAGGGCGGCGAGCACCTCCGGGTGAGCCCCGGCGTAGTTGTCGCTGGCGAAACCGCGGACATCCGGGTCGTGATGGCGGCGCGCGTCGGTCCGGGGCGGGTTCACGGCTTCTCGGTCAGCCACAGACGGTTTCCGTTCAATTCCGCGGCGGGCTTGTCCCAGACGCCGGCGATCGCCTCGGCGAGATCCCTGACGTCCGTGAAGCCCGCGAACTTCGCGTTGGGGCGCTCGGCGCGCATCGCGTCGTGCACCAACGCCTTCACCACCAGGATCACAGCCGCCGATGTCGGCCCCTGCTCGCCCCCCGCCTTGCGGAAGTAGTCGCCCATGGCCAACGTCCACGCCTCGGCGGCGGCCTTGGCGGCGGCGTAGGCGGCGTTGCCCGCGGTGGGCTTGGTGGCGCCGGCCGCGCTGATCAGGACGTACCGGCCGCGGTCGCTGCGCTGCAGCCCTTCGTGGAAGGCGAGGGAGGTGTGCAGCACGGTCCGGACCAACAACATCTCCAGCAGGTCCCAGTCGTCCACGCTGGTCTTGGTGAAGGTCTCGCTGCCGCGCCAGCCGCCGACGAGATGGACCAGGCCGTCGATCCGGCCGAACTCCTCCTCGGTGCGCGCGGCCCACTCACGGGTGGAGTCCAGGTCGAGCAGGTCGACCGTGTCACCGGTGACGGTGGCGCCGCCGTGCGCGTAGCGCGCCGCGTCCACGGCCTCCGCCAGCCGCTCCGGATCGTTGTCGGAGCCGATGACGGTCGCCCCCGCCTCGGCCAGCCTGAGCAGTGTCGCCCGCCCCGCAGGTCCCCCCGCGCCGGCCACCGCGATCACCGCACCGTCGAGTGCCCCGTTCCCCATGGTCATCGCCTCCTGAGCAGTGGTGCGAACCAGATCGCTCACGCGGCGATCCGCTCGGCGCTGTCCGCCGTGATGCCCCGGGTCGAGGCGATTACGTTCTTCAGCTTCTTGGACAGTGCCTCATAGAACATGCTCAGCGGAAACTCGTCCGGAAGCACGTCATCGACGAGTTTCCGCGGCGGCTGCGTCAGGTCCAGGGCGTCGGGGCCCTTGGCCCACCTGGATCCCGGGTGCGGGGAGAGGTAGCGGGAGACCAGCTCGTACCCGGCGAACCAGTGGACGAGCTTGGGGCGGTCGATGCCGTCGCGGTACAGCGTCTCGATCTCGGCGCACAGCTGGTTGGTGACCTGCGGGGCGCGGTCCCAGTCGATGGTGAGTTTGTTGTCGGTCCAGCGGACGACGTCGTGCTTGTGCAGGTAGGCGAAGAGCAGCTGGCCGCCGAGGCCGTCGTAGTTGCGGACCCGCTCGCCGGTGACCGGGAAGCGGAACATGCGGTCGAACAGCACCGCGACCTGGACGTCACGGGCCTGCGGGACGCCCTCGCCGGCGAGCTTCACGGCCTCCTTGAAGGCGGTGAGGTCGCAGCGCAACTCCTCCAGGCCGTACATCCAGAACGGCTGGCGCTGCTTGATCATGAACGGGTCGAAGGGCAGGTCACCGTGGCTGTGGGTGCGGTCGTGCACCATGTCCCACAGGACGAACGCCTCTTCGCAGCGCTTCTGGTCGTGCACCAGCGCGGCGACATCGTCGGGCAGCTCGAGGCCCAGGAGGTCGACGGCGGCGGCGGACACCCGGCGGAAGCGGGCGGCCTCGCGGTCGCAGAAGATTCCGCCCCAGGTGAACCGCTCGGGGGCCTCGCGCACGGCGATGGTCTCGGGGAAGAGCACTGCGGAGTTGGTGTCGTAGCCCGCGGTGAAGTCCTCGAACGAGATGCCGCAGAACAGCGGGTTGTCGTAGCGGGTGCGCTCCAGCTCGGCCAGCCAGTCGGGCCACACCATGCGCAGCACGACCGCCTCGAGGTTGCGGTCCGGGTTTCCGTTCTGCGTGTACATCGGGAAGACGACCAGGTGCTGGAGGCCGTCCTCGCGGTGCGCGGCCGGGTGGAAGGCCAGCAGCGAGTCCAGGAAGTCGGGCACCTCGAAGCCGCCCTCGGCCCAGCGGGTCAGGTCCTTCGCCAGGGCCTCGTGGTAGGCGCGGTCGTGCGGGAGCAGCGGGGACAGCTCGTCGAGCGCGTCGACCACGCGGCGCACCTCGAGCTCGGCCTCGGCGCGGGCCGGGGCCCCCTCGGCGTCGAGGTCGATCGATCCGTCCTTCGCCTGCCAGGGCCTGATCCGCTCCACGGCATCCTTGAGCACGGGCCACGCCGGGTGCTCGACCACCCTGGCCGTCGAAGGAACGTGCCCCTCCGTACCCACCTGCGCAAGAATTTCCGTCATATCCCATCCTCCAGCGAAGAAACTGCGTACGCCGACCGTATACATACGAGGTTTCTCCCAGCAAGGGACACCTCCGTAAATTATCCTGCGCCACCCCGGTCGTCACCGCACTTTTTCCTGCCCATCACGCGAGTGGGTGACACTCCTCGACTTCGCTGTTCAGCATCTGGACGGGGCGGGCACAGACGATACGGTCCAGGAGGGCCGCAGGGACGCGGTCCCGCGTCGCCGTCGACGGAAGCGAGTCGTATCTTGAACTTCCTCACCATCGGTCACCGCGGAGTCATGGGTGTCGAGCCCGAGAACACCCTCCGGTCCTTCGTCGCCGCCCAGGAGGCCGGTCTCGACGTCATCGAACTCGATCTGCACCTGAGCAAGGACGGCGCGCTCGTCGTCATGCACGACGCGGACCTGGACCGCACGACGGACGGCACGGGCCCGATCGCCGACCGGACCGTCGCCGAACTGCGCGCCCTGGACGCCGGACGCGGCGAGCGCATCCCCGTCCTCGAGGAGGTGCTGGACGCCGTCCACGCCCCGTTGCAGGCCGAGATCAAGGACGTGCAGGCGGCCAGGGCCCTGGCCGAGGTGATGAACCGGCGGGATCTGGTGGGCCGGATCGAGGTGTCCTCGTTCCACGACGACGCGATCACCGAGATCGCCCGTCTGGTGCCCGGGGTGCGCACCGCCCTCGTCGCGAGCCGCTACGGCCCGGACGTGGTGGAGCGGGCGGTCGGCGCCGGTGCGTCGACCGTCTGCCTGAACATCCGCCGCCTCACCCTGGAGATCGTCGAGCAGGCCCGCAAGGCGGACCTGCGGATCATCGGCTGGGTGGTGAACACGCAGGACCACCTCAGACTGGTCCGGGCCCTCGGGCTCGACGGCGCGACCACCGACTACCCGGAGATCAAACGCACCGGCCGCTTCACCGCGTGACGGCCGGGCCGGCTCCGTCCGGGGGCGGCCGGGACCGTGCGTTCGGCCGTCAGGCCAGTTCCTTGACCAGCAGCTCGAACCGCAGGTCGGCGCGGAGCGGAATGCCGAACCGCTCGTCGCCGTACGGGAAGGGAGTCGTCCTGCCCGTACGGCGGTAACCGCGCCGCTCGTACCAGGCGATCAGGTCCTCGCGCACCGTGATCACGGTCATGTGCATCTCTCGCGCGCCCCAGGTGTCCCGCACCTGCCGCTCGGCGTGAGCGATGATCGCCTTTCCGAGCCCGGCGCCCTGGAGCCCGGGGCTGACCGCGAACATGCCGAAGTAGGCGTGGTCACCGCGGTGCTCGAGCTGGCAGCAGGCGACGATCCGACCCTCGCGCTCCACCGTCAGCAGCCGGCTGTCCGGCGACTTGACGACCTCCCGCACGCCTTCCGGGTCGGTCCGCTGCCCCTGAAGGATGTCGGCCTCGGTGGTCCACCCGGCCCGGCTGGAGTCGCCCCGGTACGCCGACTCGATCAGCGCGACGAGGCCGTCCACATCGGCTTCGGTGGCGTCACGGAAGGTGAGTACGCTCTCGGTGACGGATTCCATGGGGCACTTCTCCGCTTCTTCGCTCAGGTCGTCCGCGGTCCGCGGCACGCAGTCCTCGGTTCGCAGTCCGCACATGCGTCGGCTGTACCGGTTGTCGGCGTGGCTCGGCCACGGACGAGGTTATCCCGGCCGCTACGCTCGGCCGCATGGTGCATGTACTGGGCAGCCGGATCCTCCTCCGTCCCACCGATCCCGAGCGCTCCCGCGTCTTCTACGGCGAGCAGCTGGGCCTCGCGGTGTACCGCGAGTTCGCCACCGGCCCGGAGCGCGGCACGGTCTACTTCCTCGGCGGCGGTTTCCTGGAGCTGTCCGGCCGGTCCGACGGCCCGGCAGGCACGGCGGACCCCGCGACGAGACTGTGGCTCCAGGTGGCGGACGTGGCGGTGGCCCACGAGGAGCTGAAGGACAAGGGCGTCGGGATCGTCCGGCCGCCGGTGAAGGAGCCGTGGGGCCTGATCGAGATGTGGATCGCCGACCCGGACGGCACGCCGATCGTCCTCGTGGAGATCCCGGCCGATCACCCGCTGCGGTACCGGCCGGGGATCTGAGACCGGGTACGGCGATCCCGACGGCCGGGGTTCGTCACGTCCGCGGGGCGCCCAGGCGTCCTTCCAGCCGTCCCAGCAGCTCGGCGAGCAACGAGGCCAGCTCGCCGAGCGCCGGTCCGTCCAGGCCGGACAGCACGGCGCTCTCGTAGGCGAGCTGCGCGGGCATGACCCCGTCGACCGCGTCCTGCCCGGCGTCGGTCAGGCGGACCCGGGCCATGCGGCGGTCGCGGGGGTCACCGCGGCGCTCCACCAGGCCGCGCGCGGTGAGCTGCTTGAGGCGCTTGGTGACGGCGGCGCCCGAGGAGAAGGTCTCGCGCGCCAGCTCCCCCGGGGTGAGTTCGCGGCCGGTGCGGCGCAGCGCGCCGAGCAGGTCGAACTCGGGACGGGTCAGTCCGGCCCGGCCGAGCGGGGCGTCCTCGGCCTGCTGGAGCAGGGCGGCACAGCGGTTGATGCGCCCGATGATCTCCATGGGCCCGGTGTCGAGGCCGGGGTACACCGCCCGCCACTGCCGGACCACCTCTGCGACGGTGTCCTGGCCGGACACCGGTGTGCCTTCGCCGGTGGGGACTCCCGCGCCGGCCGGGAGAGCCTCGTCCGCCGGGGGTCCGCCGTCGGCCCGGTGGGCCCCTCCGGCGGAACGTCCTCCGTCGGCCGGGTGGCCTTCGGTCGCTCTCATGGCCGTACGTCCTCCGTGTCGTTGCCCGTGTCGCCGTTCGCGCCCTTACCGGTGCCGGTGCCCGGGCCGGTGTCGGCACTCGTGCCCGAGCCTGTGCCCGGGCCGGTGTCCGTACTCGTGCCTGCGACCGCGCTCCCGTTCATCTCCGCGCCGGAGCCGGCCGCCAGGCCCTGGCGTCGTACCATCGCCGCGAGCGTACGGTGTCCCGCCTGCTCGGCGAGCACGACCCGCTCCTGCGGCAGCGTGCGAAGCCACCATTCGCCCGCGGCCGCGTCGGCGGTGGCCCGCAGGTCGACGAGGGCGGCGGCCAGGCCGCGCCGGGCGGTCTCCAGGGCGGCCGGGGCGGCCTGTGGGTCGGCCAGGAGCCGGGCCGCGTGTTCGCGCCGCAGGCCCACCGCGGTGAGCGCCGTCGCGACGCGGTTGCCCGCCCGCCGGTTGGTGACGACCAGGGCCGCGCCGAAGCCGACCAGCGCGCCGACCAGGGTGTCCACCACACGATCGGTGATCAGGGAGCCGGTCCCCTGGTAGCCGGGGAACTCGGTGACGAGCAGGGCCAGCGGGGTGACGCAGACACTGCCGAGCCAGTAGTTGCGGCCGATGAGCGCCTCGGCGCCGAAGTTGAAGACGAGGCAGCACAGGACGAGGGCGAGCGGTCCGAGGTCGGCGACCGGGGCGACGGCCGCGAAGACCAGCACGCCGACGAGGTTGCCGACGACCCGCTGCACGGTCCGGCTCCAGGTGAGGGTGATGTTGGCCTGGTAGAGGGCGGCGGCGGTGGTCAGGGCCCAGTAGGGCCGCCCGACCCCGAGAGCGAGAGAAGCGTATCCGGCGAGGCCGCAGCCGAGAGCGGTACGTACGACGATGGGGGTGAGCGGTCCCAGGCGGGACCACAGGGAGCGGTGGGGGATGGCACGCTCGGCGGCCGCACCGAGAAGTTCGTCGGCCTCCGAGCGGGGGTCGTCGGCGCCCGGGACACGGCCCGTGCCGCGCACCTCACGGGCCTGGGCACGGAGCCGGGCGGGGTCGGCGTCGGCCGGCGCGGCGAGCGCGATCTCGGCGCGGATGACCAGCCGTTCGAGGGCCCGGCGGGTGGCGAGGGAGCGGGGGCCGGTGAGGAGCAGACACTGCCAGGCGGCCTGCACGGCGGCGTAGGCGGAGGCACGGGCCCGCGCGTGGCCGTCACCGGTGCCGCCGGTGTCGACGTACGCGGCGGTGGCGTTCAGGGCGTCGGCGGTGGCGCGGCGTTCGGGACCGTGCGGCCGGACCAGTGCGGGTGCCATGCCGACCGACCAGGCCCAGACCCCGGCCACCGCGGCCAGTGCCACGTGGCCGGGGACCTGCCCGAGGGTCTGGGGGACGAACAGCGAGGCGGAGCTGACGAAGGTGAGGATCACGTTGCCGGGCGGGCCGATACGCGTGACGTCGCAGACCACCTTCTGGACGGCGGCCAGCAGGGCGCCGATCGCGACCAGGATCACGGCGTTGCCGGTGAGCGAGGCGGCGACCAGGGCCACGGCGAGGCCGCCGACCATGCCGGCCACCACGCCCGCGAGTGCCTTGGCGCGGGCGTGGTATGGACGGTTGTGGGCGTAGAGGGCGCACAGGGAACCGGCCATGGTGTAGGCGGCGAGGTCCAGTCGGCCGAGAGCGACCAGAAGCAGGCTGGGCGGTGCGACGGCGGCCACCACGCTGAAGGCCGGCTTGAACCAGATGTTGGAGGGCCGTCCGACGCGCAGCACGTCGACCAGCGGGAACCGCCGGGGCTTCGGCGCCGGCTCTTTCTCGGGGGTGGGATGGGGGGTCGCACTGCTCATGACGTGCAAGACTACCAGATCTTTTACTCGTAAAACATCTTCATGACCTGCGGTGCTCCCCCGAATGCCCCCCATGTACCCCTGTGCGCTCGCGTGCACGCCTTCGAGCGCGGGCATGCCTTGACCGACCGTGGAACGGGACCACCCGTGTGGCGGGGGCGGGCCCGGAGGGGGAGGTTCGCGTGCACGGACCGGCGGCGTCCGGCTGGCTGCTGGTCGCGCTCTGCGCGGCGACCGGCGTCTACTGCCTGCTGCGGATGCGCAGCAGCGTCGAGGAGCAGCGCCGCACTGCGGGCGGCGAGGCGCTGATGGGCTTCGGCATGGCCGCGATGGCCGTACCGGCGGCGGCCTTCACACCGCCCTCGTGGGCGTGGCCCGTCTACGCGGTGGTGTTCGGTACGGCGGGGCTGCACGCCCTGTGGGCGGCCCGCGCGGGCGCCCGTCATCTGCACCACCCCCTGGGCGCCGGGGCCATGGTCTACATGGCGGTGGCGATGGCCGTCTCCCCCGGAGCGGGGCAGGGGCACACGCACGGGAGCTCGGGCATCCCCCTGCTGACCGGCGCCCTGCTGCTCTACTTCACCGGATACGTGCTGGTCACAGGCGTACGACTGGTGCCGGTGACCGCTGCGGCGGGAAACCCGGCGCCAGGGACCGGCGAGGCCTCGGGCTGGGGTGACCGGCCGGAACTGGCGCGGGCGTGCCGACTGTCCATGGGCATCGCCATGGTGGCGATGCTGCTGACGATGTGAGGCGGGCAGGCGGCGGCCGGCCGACGGGCCAGGCCGTTGCCTACGTCACTTTGCCCCGGTGAGCCGTACCCGGGGGTGGTGTGCGCTCATAGGCTGAACGCATGATGCTCCCCGCGGCACTGTTGCTGCTCGGTGTCCTGATCGCCGTCACCGGCCCCCGGTTGCTGGCGCGGGCCGACTGGGCGGACCGTGAGCCGGTGGTGGCGCTGTGGGTGTGGCAGTGCGTGGTCGCCGCGGTGCTGCTGTGCTGTGCCCTGTCGATGACGTTCAGCGCGGCGGCCGCCTCGGACGTGGTCGGCCGTCCCGTGTTCGCGACGGCACCGCACGGCGTCGTGGAGGCCTACGCCCTGGGCACGGCCGGGCCCCTGGCGGCGACCACCGCGGTCGCGCTGGCGTGCGGCGGGCTGTGGACCGCGACCATGCTGGTCCGCGAGGTCGTACGGGCCCGTGCCCGGCGGCGGGCCCGCCGGGCCGAGCTTCTGGTGCGGGCGCCGCTGCTGCCCGGCGAGGAGCCCGGCGCCGGCCGGCTGGTGGTACTGGAGGGCGAACACCCCGACGCCTGGTGGCTGCCCGGCACCCCGCCCCGGCTGGTCGTCACCACGGCCGCGCTGCGCAGGCTGAAGGGCCGCCGGCTGGACGCCGTCCTCGCGCACGAGCGGGGGCACGCGCAGGCCCGGCACGACTGGCTGCAGCACTGCTCCTCGGCGCTCGCCGACGGCTTTCCCCAGGTGCCGGTGTTCGCCGCGTTCCGCGACGAGATGCACCGGCTGGTCGAACTCGCCGCCGACGACACGGCCTCCCGCCGCTTCGGCCGGCTGACCACCGCCCTGGCGCTGGTCGAGCTCAACGAGCACCGCGGGGTGTTCGGCCCCTGCCCGTCCCCGCAGGGCCAGATCCCCGCCCGGGTGCGCCGGCTGCTGACTCCCCCGAACCGGCTGCCGGCGTGGCACCGGCTGCGGCTGACGGCCGTGGCGTCACTGGTGCCGGTGATCCCGGTGCTGGTGGCGTTCGTACCGGGGCTGCGGGCGCTGGGATAGGGCCCGTCCGGCGTCGCACGGGGGCTTTGGGGGCACGAGGGCTCGGAGGCGAGGTGGTGACCGGACCGACCGGGCTGCCGGCGGGCGAGGGGACTGGCTCCGAGCCCCGTGAGTCGACGAGTATCGCTGTATGCCCTCCCCCCACGTCTCTCCCGTCGCCCCCGAGGCACCGCTCCGCCCACCGGAGCACCGTCCGTCCGCCGCTCTCCTCGGCGTTCCGGCCGTGTGCTCAGCCCTTCTGCTGATCCTGGTCGCCGCGAAGTGGCGCCCGCTGACCGGTCTGGACCGTGACATCGCCTCGGCCTTCCACCGCTGGGCGGTCGACGAACCGGGGCTGACGCAGACGGCCCGCATTCTGACGGACTGGGTCTGGGACCCGTGGACCATGCGCCTGCTGTGCGGGGCGGTCGCGCTGCTGCTGTGGTACCGGTACGCGGCCCGGTGGACCGCGGTGTGGCTGGTGGTGACGTGCGCCGTGGGGGCCATGGTGCAGCAGGTTCTGAAAGCGGCGGTGGGCCGCGCCCGTCCCGTGTGGCCGGATCCGGTGGACACGGCCCACTACGCGGCGTTCCCTTCGGGTCATGCCATGACCGCCGCCCTCACCTGCGGCCTCCTGCTCTGGCTGCTGCGCCGGCACGGGGTGGGCCGGGCCCTGTGGGGCTGGGCCGTGGCCCTGGCGGTGCTCTCGGTCACCGGCGTCGGCCTCACCCGCGTCTGGCTCGGCGTCCACTGGCCCACGGACGTGCTCGGCGGCTGGCTCCTCGGCCTCGTGACCGTGGCCGTGGCCGTACGCGTCCATGGGCATCGGCGCTCTTGACCGCGAGAGATCCCGGCGGCCCGCCGGGCCAGAAGCCCCGGCAGCCCGGACGAGCGGGCCCGCGCCGACGACTGCGCCGTCCTCCTCGGGCGATCCCCCGCGCCGCCCGAGGAGGACGGCAGCCCGGAAGGGTCCCACACGGGGCCCGACCGGATGCGCTGAGTATAGTTGGCTGCCAGCCAGTCAACGCAGGAGTCCAGGATGTCCCCGCGCAGCGCCTCGGTCAATGAAGAGTTGCGGAGACGTTCGAAGGAGCGACTTCTCCAAGCCGCCGTCGAGCTGGTGAGCGAGCGCGGATACGAGGCGACGACGCTCGGCGACATCGCCGACCGCGCGGGTTCCGCGCGAGGCCTGGTGTCGTACTACTTCCCGGGGAAACGCCAGCTGGTGCAGTCCGCCGTGCACCGCCTGATGCACCGGACGCTCGACGAGGCGCTGGAGCGCGAACCGCGAACCGACGACGGGCAGGAGCGGATGGCGCGGGCCATCGACGCGATCCTGGGCCTGGCCCGGGACCGTCCCGTACTGATGCGCCAGCACATGGCCGGGCTGCTGCAGGCCGAGGGTTTCCTGCCCTGCCCCGAGCAGCGCCGTCTGGCGGAACTGCTGAGCGACACCGTCGCCCGGTACGGTTCGACACAGGTCGACAGCGACTATCCGATGCTGCGCGCCCTGCTGATGGGCGCCGTGTACTCGGCCCTGGTGCCGGGTGTGCCGATGCCCGTCGCGGTGCTGCGCGAGGAACTGTTCAAGCGGTACCGGCTCGACCGGGGCCTGGGTGTCCCGCCGGACACCGAGGTGCCCGGCGGGACGGGTGCGAGCGGCCCGTCGGACCGTTTCGACGACACGGAACGGCCGGACGGATCGAACCACTCGGGTGAAACGGCCGGCTCGGAAGGCACGGGTGGCACGGACGCGCCGGACCGGACGGATGTGTCACGGTTCTTCGCGACCGGGGCGGCGCCGGAGTCACCGGCGCCCGTCCGTCGGCCCGAGCCGGACGCTCAGTCGAAGTAGTCCGGCTGCGTCTGCACGTTGAGCTCACGCACATGGACCCCGCGGGCCGGGTCCGTGCGCCGGTCGTCGATCTTCAGGACGTCGAAGCCCTTGGCGATGTCGTTCGAGTAGATGTAGCCGTTGTAGTAGTACGCCGACCACGAACCGCCGGTGACGAGCTGGTCGGTGCTCAGCGGACCCCGCTCGAAGTAGGCGATCTCCTTCGGCTTCGAGGAGTTGGTGAAGTCCCAGACGGAGACGCCGCCCTGGTACCAGGCCTGGACCATGATGTCCTTGCCCTTGACCGGGATCAGCGAGCCGTTGTGGGCGACGCAGTTCTCGGTGTCGGCCTGGTGACGCGGGATCTTGTAGTAGCTGCGGAAGACGAGCTTGCTCCTGTCGCCCTTGCCGACGACGTCGTAGATGCCGTTCGCCCCGCGGTTCGGTCCGATCTCCGCGTTGCAGGTGGCGGCGCCGCCGCCGCCCAGCTCGTCGGTGAAGACGATCTTGTCGGCCTTCTGGTTGAAGGTCGCGGAGTGCCAGAAGGCGAAGTTGACGTTGTCCTGCACCCGGTCGATCACCTTGGGGCGCTCGGGGTTCTTGATGGAGAACAGGATGCCGTCGCCCATGCAGGCACCGGCGGCCAGGTCCTTGGAGGGCAGCACGGTGATGTCGTGGCAGCCCGTGGTCTTGGAGACACCCGGGTTGGTGGGCCCGCCCGGGTTGCCGCCGCCGTCGGGGCCCTCACCGGGGAACAGCACCGGGAATCCGACCACGGCCGCCTTGTGCGGGGCCTTGCGCGGCACCTTGATGACGGAGATGCCGTCGTGCGGCGGCTGGCAGTCGGGATAGGCGGCGTTCGGCGAGTACGAGGAGACGTAGAGGTAGACGTTCTTGCCCTCGGGGACCAGCGTGTGGGTGTGCGAGCCGCAGGCGGTCTCGACGGCGGCGACGTAGCGCGGGTTGCGCTTGTCGCTGATGTCGAAGACCTTCATGCCCTCCCACGAGGACTTCTCGGTCACAGGCTGCGTGGTGCTGTTGCAACTGTCGTCGCTGCGCGAGGAGTCGGTGGAGAGGAAGAGCAGATCCCCGGAGACGGAGATGTCGTTCTGGGATCCGGGACACAGCACCTGGGACACCGTCTTCGGCGACTTCGGGTTGCTGATGTCGTAGACGGTGAAGCCGTCGTAGTTTCCGGCGAAGGCGTACCGGCCCTGGAAGGCCAGGTCCGAATTGGTGCCGGGCAGCGCGTCCTTGGGGACGTGGGCGACATGGCGGATGTTGGCGGAGTGGACGACCTCGTCCTGGGCGGGTATCTCGCCCTGCGCGATGGCCTCGCGCGCCTCGGCCTGCGCGCTCTTCGACATCTCCTTCGAAGCGGGCGGCGCGTCCCCGGGGTCGGGGATCGCCGCGGCCGGCGCGGCGGTCAGGAGCGCGGCGAGCAGCCCACCGGCCGCTGCGGCAACTCCCAGCCGTCTGCGCCGGGTTCGGGGAACATTTAACAGGATCACTGTTTTCCTCCCTTGTCCCGTTCGGCTCGGAACGGGTTCTGCTCCGGCAGTATGGTCCTGAGCATGCGCATATCAACAGTGGGCAACACACTCGCAACGAAGTTTTTTGATCACTGACGCGCGGAAGCGTGCTAGGACAGTCGTCAGCACTCACGAGGTGTCGTGCCACCCGCCTGCCACAGGAGGTCTCGTGTTCCACCGCCGTGCGTCACGCGCGTCCGTCGCCGCGACCGGGCTGATCGCCCTGGCCGTACTCGGGCTCACGGGCTGCGACTCCGCTACGGACGACGCCAAGTCGGCCTCGGCGAGCGGTCCTTCGGTGATCGCGCCGGGTGAGCCCGGAGAACCGAACCGGACCCTGTCGGCCGAGGAGGCGGCGGAGCGGCGCGTCGAGGACGACTCCCCCAACTCCGCGGACGTCTCCTACACCCGCATGATGATCGAGCATCACTCGCAGGCCCTGGAGATGACCGACCTCGTCGCGGACCGCGCCGAGTCGACGAAGATCGTCAAGCTGGCCGAACGGATCGCCGCGTCCCAGCAGCCGGAGATCAAGATGATGGAGGGCTGGCTGACGAAGCACGGCAAGTCCGGGAAGGCCGACGGGCACGACCACGGACACGACCACGCGACGATGCCCGGGATGGCGACCCCGGCTCAGCTCAAGAACCTGCGCGCGGCCGAGGGGAAGGCCTTCGACCAGCTCTTCCTCACGCTGATGATCACCCATCACGAGGGGGCGATCACCATGGCCACGGAGGTGAAGGCGCAGGGCAACAACATTCAGGTCGAGGAGATGGCCGACGACGTGGTCGCCCAGCAGACGAGCGAGATCACCCGGATGCGCTCCCTACTCTGACGGCCGCCGGACGTGACGCGGAGTCAGCAGGCCCGCGTCGCGCGCCCGCCCGATGACCCTGAGCGCTCCGCGCCGGCTGTATCCGGTCGCGCACATCACGGCGAGGACCGGATCGGTGCCCTCCTCCTGGGCCGCGCGGTACTCCCGTGCCACGAGGCGCCTCCCCACGGGCTCCCGCGGCCGGACCGCACGGCTCCGGCGCTCCCCCGCACCGGGCGGCCGGGCCCGGACGACGGAGCCGCCCTCGGAGTCCGGTGCACCGTCGGGGGCCGGTTCACCGTCGGCCGACCGCCCGTCCCCGGCAGCCGGTTCGATGCCGGGGGCCGGGGCGCACGGGGCGCCCCGGCCGCCGGTGCCCGGTCCGTCGCCGGCTGTCCCGTCGTCGTGGCCCGGCCCGCCATCGGCGCCGCACGCCCGTGCGAGCGGCCCCTCGATCCAGTCGGCGAACAGCGCCAGGTCCTCCAGGGAGAGCGCGGGTTGGGCCCGCACGTCCTCGACGCAGACGCAGAGCCCGGAGACCAGGGCGAGCGCCTCGACGCCGGCCCCGTCCGCGAAGTCGAGCCGCACATGGAACCAGCGCGTCGCCTGCCCGCCCTCCCGGACCTCCCAGGCGGGCCACACGGACACCGCCCCGTCCGCCGGAGAACGATCGGAAAGATGGAGAAAAGATTCCTCGAGCACGCGCGCCACGTAATCACGTGATCACTTTCCATACGAACAAACACGCAGTCCGGTCGACGGACGGCACCCTGTCAGCGCAGCGGATGCCGTCGGCACCGTAAGAAGCGTCCCCCTCGCGCACTCCGCACCGCCGAAGGCGAAGGACCCCGGGAGCACTCCGTCACCGCCCGCTCGGCACCCGATGCTTCCGCTCGCGCCGGACGGCCGAATATGGACGTCCAAGGCGTTGACCAGAAAGCGCTTACCCTCTACGTTCCGTTCAGCGATGTGAACGAGGCCGGGTGGCATGACGCCTCCGCGCCCTCCGCATCGCCACATCCCCCACACCACGAGAGAAGGAACCGGGACATGACTTCCGCGACACGACCACGCGCCCGCGGGCGCGCACTGACCGGAGCCCTGGCCACCCTCGGCCTCTCGGTTGGCATGATCATGACTACCGGGGCGTCCTCGGCAAGCGCCGCCACCTGGCCGACCCCCAACGGCAGCGAGGGCGTCTCCTCCACCATCTCGGTGTCCGGCACCAAGGACTACGGGATGAAGCGCCTCTACGGCACGGGCGCCCTGGGCTCGGGCAGCCAGGACGAGGACCAGGGCCCGATCCTGGAACTGGCGAACGGCGCGGTCCTGAAGAACGTCATCCTCGGCGCCCCCGCGGCCGACGGCATCCACTGCAAGGGCTCCTGCACGCTGCAGAACGTGTGGTGGGAGGACGTCGGCGAGGACGCGGCCACGTTCAAGGGCACGTCGTCGTCCTCGGTCTACACCGTCAGCGGCGGCGGGGCCAAGGAAGCCAGCGACAAGGTGTTCCAGTTCAACGGCGCCGGCACGCTGAACGTGTCGAACTTCGCGGTCAAGAACTTCGGCACCTTCGTGCGCTCCTGCGGCAACTGTTCGACGCAGTACAAGCGCACGATCAACCTCAACACCATCGAGGTGAGCTGGAAGGGCAGCAGGATCGCCGGCATCAACACCAACTACGGCGACAGCGTGACCCTGCGCAACATCAAGATCGTCGGGGACAGCAGCAAGAAGATCATCCCCTGCCAGAAGTACATCGGCAACAACAGCGGTTCCGAGCCCAGCAGCAACGGATCGGGCGCCGACGGTACTTACTGCAAGTACGCGTCGTCCGACATCACCTACCAGTAGGACCGCCGGCTACCAGTAGAACCGCCGGCGGCAGCCCCCCACGGTGAGGGCGGCGGCCGTGCACGGCGCCCATGCGGCGCTGCGCACGGCCGCCGTCCGTGTCCGGAGGGCCGGCCCGCACCCGTCCACCGCCCGTGCACCGACCGGGCCGTGGTGCGGTCCGCCGCACCTGCCTCGTGTTCCGCCCCTCCGCCCCTCCGCCCCTCCGCTCCGACCTGCGTCGGCGCCTGATCCTGAGGTGACTGTCAGTGGTGGGGTGCAGACTGGCGGATGTCCGGAACGAGGGCGTCGACGAAGACGTCACGGAGGTGATCGGCATGTCCGAGGTACTGCTCGCCGTGGGCACCCGCAAAGGTCTGTTCATCGGGCGTCGGCGGGGTGCCGCCTGGGAGTTCGACGAAAGCCCCTACTTCAACGCCCAGGCGGTGTACTCGGTCGCCGTCGACACCCGCGGTCCGGTACCGAGGCTGCTGGCCGGCGGTGACAGCGCGCACTGGGGCCCGTCCGTGTTCCACTCCGACGACCTGGGCCGGACCTGGACCGAACCGGCACGGCCCGCCGTCAAGTTCCCCAAGGACACGGGGGCGTCGCTGGAGCGGGTCTGGCAGCTCCATCCGGCGGCCGCGGAGCCGGACGTGGTGTACGCGGGCACGGAACCGGCCGCGCTCTACCGCTCGGAGGACCGCGGGGAGACCTTCGACCTGGTCCGGCCGCTGTGGGAGCATCCGACCCGCTCCGCCTGGGTGCCGGGCGGCGGCGGTGAGGGCCTGCACACCGTGCTGACCGACGAACGGGATCCGCGGGCGGTGACGGTCGCCGTGTCCGCGGCGGGCGTGTTCCGCACGCTGGACGGCGGTTCGAGCTGGGCCCCGTCCAACTCCGGGGTCTCCGCGGTGTTCCTGCCGGATCCGAACCCGGAGTTCGGCCAGTGCGTGCACAAGGTGGCCCGGGACGCGGTGACCCCGGACCGGCTGTATCTGCAGAACCACTGGGGTGTGTACCGCAGCGACGACGCGGGCGCGCACTGGACCGACATCGGCGCCGGGCTGCCGTCGACGTTCGGCTTCGCGGTCGTGGCCCATCCGCATCGGGGCGACACCGCGTACGTGTTCCCGATCAACGCCGACTCCGACCGCGTACCGGCCGACCGGCGCTGCCGCGTCTACCGCACGACGGACGCGGGCCAAAACTGGCATCCGCTCGACGCGGGCCTGCCGCAGGGCGACCACTACGGCACGGTACTGCGCGACGCGATGTGCCACGACGGCGCCGACCCGGCGGGCGTGTACTTCGGGAACCGCAACGGCGAGGTGTATGCGTCGGCCGACGACGGCGACAGCTGGCGGCAGCTCGCCGCGCATCTGCCGGACGTGCTGTGCGTCCGGGCCGCGGTTCTCCCGTGAAACGAATCGGCTGAAGCCCGAAGGGCCGTACCCAGCGGCCTCGAAGGTGCAGCCGCCCACACCGTCGACGACCGCGGGGGGGCGGCGGCTCGCGACCGGGGCTCACGGCGTCCGGGACCCAAAGGCGTCAGCCGCTCGGGCCCCTGAGCCCGGCCGGACCCTCCGGCCCGACCGCGCTACCCGGCCGGCGCGTTCGCTTCCTGGGCGGACGGCAGCCGCCAGTCCACGGGGGCGGCGCCCTGCCGGACCAGGTAGTCGTTGGCCCGGCTGAACGGACGCGAGCCGAAGAAGCCGCGGTCCGCCGACATGGGTGAGGGGTGCGCCGACTCGATCGCCGGATGGTCCCCGAGGAGCGGGCGCAGATTACGCGCGTCCCTCCCCCACAGGATCGACACCAGTGGCCCGCCCCGCGCGGCGAGGGCGCGGATGGCCTGCTCGGTGACCTCTTCCCAGCCCTTGCCCCGGTGCGCGGCGGGCTTGCGCGGGGCGGTGGTGAGCGCCCGGTTGAGCAGCAGGACGCCCTGCTCGGTCCACGGGGTCAGATCACCGTTGGCGGGCCTGGGCAGGCCCAGATCGGTGTTCAGCTCCCGGTAGATGTTCTCGAGGCTGCCCGGCAGCGACCGCACGTCCGGCGATACCGCGAAGCTCAGCCCGATCGCCATTCCCGGTGTCGGATAGGGATCCTGACCGACGATCAGGACCCTTACCTCGTCGAAGGGTTGCTGGAAAGCCCGCAGGACGTTCGCTCCCGCCGGGAGGTACGTCCGGCCGGCCGCGACCTCCGCGCGCAGGAAGTCCCCCATGGCCGCGACGCGTCCGGCCACCGGTTCCAGGGCCTTCGCCCAGCCGGGCTCAACAAGTTCGTGCAAGGGTCGTGGTGCCACAGTGGATCACTCTACTGGCTCACACCGACACCCCTGGCCCAGCAGCCCGCTTCATGCCTCGGGAACGCCCTGAGGGCGCTACCCTTCCTCCCCGTCGAGGTCGAGACCCGGGAAGAGAGGGGAGCCCGTTGCGTCCGTCCGACAACGGTCCGCCGACGAGCGGCCTCCCGAGGAGTGACCCCCCGAGCAGTGGTCCCCCGACCGGCGGTCCGCCGGCCCGGCAAGGGGCGGCGACGACAGGCGCGACGGTCGCCGGGCCCGGCTTCGTGGCCGTGGACTCCGGGGGCTCGGGGCTGCGGGTCGTCGTCGGTGCCGCCGGACGCGGTCCGCTCGCCCGGAGTGCCTCCCGGGAGCCGGTGCGGACCGGCTCCCGGGGGATCGACCCCGGGCACCTGATGGAACAACTGGCGCCCATGGCCCGGGGACTGGCCGCCGAGGCCGGCATCGGGCGGCTGGACACGGCGGTCGTCGGTGCGGCGGGACTGGCCAGCCTCGGGGACGCGCTGCGCGCCGAGCTGCCGGCAGCGCTGGCCCGGGAACTGGGGGTGCGCCGCGTCGCTCTGGCGGCCGACGCCGTCACCGCCTACGTCGGCGCCCTGGGGCCGCGGCCGGGTGCCGTGGTCGCCGCCGGCACGGGTCTGATCGCCGTCGGCACCGATCTGACCGGCTGGCGCCGGGCGGACGGCTGGGGACATCTGCTCGGCGACTGCGGCGGCGGGGCGTGGATCGGGCGGGCTGGCCTGGAAGCGGCGCTGCGCGCCCACGACGGACGGGACAACGGCTCCGGCCGCCTGCTGGAACTCGCCGAGGAGATATTCGGGCCGGCGGCGTTGCTTCCCGGCCGCCTGTATCCGCGTACCGACCGGGCGGCCGTCCTCGCCTCCTTCGCACCCCGGGTGGCCGAGTGCGCCGACGGTGACGCCGTCGCCGCGGACATTCTGCGGGCGGCCGCCCGGCACATGGCGGACTCTGCGGCGGCCGTCTGCCCGAAGACGGGCCCGGGACGGGGCGGGAGGGCGGGGTCGGCTCCGGGCGAGGGCCCGGACGGGGACGCGGACGAGCCGCTGGTGGCGTTCACCGGTGGTCTGCTCAACCTGGGCGCCCCCCTCCTCGTGCCTCTGGACGAGGAACTGGCGAAACGGCTGCCGCGGGCGCGGCGGGTGACGGCGGAAGGAGATCCGTTGCACGGGGCGGTACGTATCGCCACCGACCTCGCGACCGATTCGTTCACCCTTCCGGGTGACGAGAAGATGTTGTGCGTGACGAGCCCGGCAGGTGAGGAAGGCGCCGATGCACCCGACATCCATACATGACACTTAAGACAAAAATGGACGTAGTCCGCGCAGGCGCACCCTCCCCGAACAGGGGAGCCCAGGAAACCACTAACATTCCGCTCCATGAGCACCCCCACTGGGCCCGCGTCCGGCCTGCCAGTACGAATGCCGCGCCCCCGCCAGCCCGGACGGCACCGCCGTCCCGAGCCTCTGGTGGCTCCCGAGGGCGCGCCCGCGCTCGTCCTCGCCGTGCCGGGTACTCCCAGCAGCGCCACCCGCTCCCTCGCCGACGAGGTCATCAGCATCGCCCGTTCCGAGCTGCCGGGCCTGGACGCCCGGACCGGTTACCTCGACGGGGACGACGCAGAGTTTCCCACGCTGCAGTCGGTGCTGGCGCATGCCGCTGAGGAGCGCACCGCCCGTTTCGAGCAGGCGCGCGCGGCCGGCCTGGACGCCAAGGAACCGGACGGCCCCGTCGCCGTCGTCGTGCCGCTGCTCGCCGGTCCGGACGGCGCGCTGCTGCGCCAGGTCCGTCAGGCCCTGATGGACAGCCGTGTCGCCGCCGAGCTGACCGACGTGCTCGGCCCGCACCCGCTGCTCGCGGAGGCGTTGCACGTACGGCTGTCCGAGGCCGGACTGGCTCGCGCCGACCGCGCCCGCCTGTTCACCGTGGCGACCGCCGCGGACGGCATCATCCTCGCCTCCGTGGGCGGTGGCGAGGCCGTACAGGCGGCCGGGATCACCGGCATGCTGCTGGCCGCGCGCCTTGCCGTGCCGGTGATGGCGGCGGCCCTGGACGAGGAGGGCTCGATCGCGGCGGTGGCCGAGCAGCTGCGTGCCTCCGGTTCGCAGCAGCTGGCGCTCGCGCCGTACCTGATCGGCCCCGAGATCGACGCGAGCCTGGTCGAGGAGGCCGCGAAGGAGGTGGGCTGCTCCGCCGCCGAGGCGCTGGGCCCCTACCCGGCGATCGGCAAGCTCGCCCTGGCCAAGTACACCTCCGCGTTGGGTATCAGCCCGCAGCAGGCACAGGGCATTCCGGCGAACTGACCCCGGGCGGGCTCATCCGCTCCACGACGCAGACGCCGAACAGGCCCGCTCCGACCATCGGGGCGGGCCTTTCGGCGTGTACGACCGGGGGGGGATCGCTCAGCCGACGACCACGCACGACGCCGCCGTCACCGGGATCGAGCCGCGGCGCCGGGGCATTCCGGTGTCCGGGTCGACCGCGAACCAGGTCACGTCCCCGGAGCGCTCGTTCGCCACGTACAGGAAGCCGTGGGACTCGACGAGCGCGCGGGGCCAGTGGCCGCCGCAGGGGACGGTGGCGATCAGCCGCAGCCCGGCCGCCCCGGTCGCTTCGTCGCTTCCGGCCGAGCGGGCGGCGTGGACCGCGCGGTCCACGCCCTGCTCGACCGCGAACACCGACAGGACGTCCTCTCCGCGGGTCGCGGTCCATACGAAGCGGCCGTCGGGCGAGACGGCGACGCCCGACGGGTAGGCGTCGCCGGACGGGACACCGGGCAGGACGGGGATCTCGGTGAGCGGCCGCAGCGTGCCCTCGGCGGCGTCCCAGCGGCAGACGGTCAGGGTGGGGCTGAGTTCGTTGAGGAGGTACGCGCGCGTGCCGTCGGGGTGGAAGGCCAGGTGGCGGGGGCCCGAGCCGGGGCGCAGCGCCACCTCGCGGTGCCGCGCGGGAGCCCCGTCGGCCAGGGTGTACACCCGTACCGAGTCCGTGCCGAGGTCGACGCCGACCGCCCAGCGGCCGCTCGGGTCGGGCTGCACCTGATGGGCGTGCGGCCGCCGGCGGTGCGTGCGGGGGGCCGGGCCGGTGGGCGGCGGGAACACCCCGGACGCGGAGTGCGCCAGGCTCCCGTCGGCACGGACGGGGACGGCGGTGACGCTGCCCGAACCGTAGTTGGCGGTGAGGACGTGTCCGGCGAAGAGGCAGAGGTGGGTCGGCCCGTCACCGTGGACCGGCACCGCGGGTCCGGCCTGCTCCGGCGCGTCCCCCGCGCCGCCGCTCCCGGCGCCGGGCACCCGGAACGCGGCCACGGCCCCTTCGGTCGTCTCACTGACCGCGTAGAGCGTCCGTCCGTCGGGGGAGAGCGCCAGGCAGGAGGGGTCGGGCAGGCCGTTCACGGTGCTCAGCACGGTCAGGGCGCCGTCGTCGGGAGTGAGGGCGGCGGCGACGATGCCCGGACCGCCCGCCGTCGTGAACGATCCTATGAACGCCCGCCGCCTGCCGTCCGTCACGCCCGGGTCCCCCACGCTCACGCCTGATCCCCTCCCGCTTCCCGCCGACCGGGGCGACGCTAGCAGCCGCCCCCCGAAGGTCTGGACCAGAAGGGGCGCTCCGCCCGGCCTCTCGGGCCCTCGCCCTCAGGCCCCGACCAGCGGGGATCCGGACGGTGCCCGCAGGGGTGCGGCGAGTTCGGCGAGGGCCCGCTCCAGGCCGTGGAGATGGGCCAGGGCCGGTTCCGTCGCCGCTGGGGGCGTCCGCACGGCGATGTCGTCCCTGCCGTCGGTGAGCGCCTCGACCGCCCTCTCCACGCGCAGGCACGCGGCGGCCAGGCGGTCGTCGTGCGAGGCCTCCGGGTCGGCGGCGACGAGGACGAGGCCCCGGACCTCCCGGGCGCAGTCGTCGAGCAGCGCCAGCACCGCGCGGGCGCGCCGCTTGCGGCCGAGCATGGGGTTCAGCGGGTGGACGAGCGGGGCGACCGAGAGCCGCACCCGGGCGAGCAGCTGTTCCAGCTCGGTCACCTTCGGCGCCGGGTCGGCGCCCTCGGTCCCCGCCAGCCGCGCGGCCGCCTGCGCGGTGCACGCGTGGACGCACCGCAGGGCCCGCTGGATCCAGGCGCCGGTGACGTGGTGAGTGGTGACGGGCAGGACGAGGGCCACGGCCAGGCCGGCGCCGAGTGCTCCGACGCCGGTCTCCACCGCCCGCAGGGCCAGCAGCCCGGGGTCGAGCACGCCCAGGAGGCCGTAGAGCATGGCGGCGAGCAGCGTCACCCAGAGCATCATCCAGGTGTAGGACACGGCGGCCGTGTAGAAGACGCCGAAAACGGACACCAGGACGACCAGTGCCGTGGCGAGCCCGTCCCCCTGGGCGGGGACCGCGACGAGCAGGCCCAGGCCGATGCCGAGGACCGTGCCCAGTACCCGCCGGAAGCTTCGGACCAGGGTCTCGCCGCGCGAGGTGGTGTTGACGAAGACCCACCAGGTGGCGCCGACGGCCCAGTACCAGCGCTCGCCGGACACCAGCTGGCCCACGACGAGCGCGAAGCCGGCGCCGGCCGTCGCCTGGACGGCCTGGCGGGTGGTGACGCGGGCCAGGCCGGTGCCGCCGGGCGGGGCGGGCACCACCGCGGGCGGCAGGCGCCTCTCGTAGCACCACAGTCCGAAGCGCACCGCGGCGGCGGCGAGCACGGACAGCAGGACGGAGGCGTACAGCTCGGGCAGCTGGTCCGCGGTCGCCCGCAGGAACTGCGCCGCGAAGCAGGTCATGAACGCGAACACGCCGAGACTGTGCCCGCGCGGACCCCAGCGCCGCGCGTACACGCCCAGTCCCACCACGGCGAGGACGGCGAGGTCCCGGGCCACCGGGTGGCCGTGCAGCCCGGCCGCGACGGTGAGTACGGGCAGTCCGACGACGGGCAGCAGGGCGGTGGTGAGCGCCTGCCCGCGGACGGTGGCGTCGGTGACGGTGAAGAGGGCCAGGAGAGCGGCGAGTCCGCCGGTGACGACGCCGGTGAGCGAGTGTCCGGCCAGGCCGCACACGGCGACCGCCAGACCGATGCCGAGCACGGCCCGCGTGGCGAAGCGCAGCCGTATCCGGCCCGGGTCCGGAGCCGTGAACACCCTCTTCAGCACTGTCGACCGCCCCTCGGATTCATTCATGGTGGGCGAGGTTGCGCCCTCGCATGAGAAAGGCGCCGCGGAGTCCGCAGCGCCATCGATGCGTCCATCTCAGCACCTTGGCCGCCACTGGCTCAACTCACCTCCTCGGCACTGAGCCAATGGCACAGCACGAGTCACCGGCGAGCGGCCGACGGAGTGCCAACGGCCGACGGCGGGTGGCCAACGGCCCGGCCGGGCGATCGGTCATTGATACAGTCGGAAAAGATCACTGATCACCGATCACCGAGGCCTGCGCGCCGAGTGGCGCACCCGCAGCAGCCGAGCGGTGAACCCGCAGGACAGGAGGCCGGGCGCCATGGCCGTGGACGAGCTGGACACCCGCATCCTGCGACTGCTGCTGGAGCAGCCGCGCACCAGCGTGCGGGAGTACGCCCGGGTCCTCGGGATCGCGCGTGGCACTCTCCAGGCCCGTCTCGACCGGATGGAGCGCGAGGGAGTGATCACCGGGACGGGCCCGGCCCTCTCCCCCGCCGCTCTGGGACACCCGGTGCTGGCGTTCGTGCACATCGAGGTCACGCAGGGGCACCTGGACGAGGTCGGCGACGAACTGGCCGCCGTGCCGGAGATCGTCGAGGCGTTCTCGATCACCGGTGCCGGAGATCTGCTGACCCGGGTCGTGGCGCGCGACAACGCCCACCTCGAGGACGTGGTCCAGAAGCTGATCAACCTGCCCGGCGTGGTCCGCACCCGCACCGAGGTGGCCCTGCGCGAGCGCGTCCCGCACCGGCTGCTGCCGCTGGTGGAGTCGATCGGCCGGACGACTCGCCCCTAGAGCCCTTGCTCGTTCCCGGAGTCCTTGCCCCCTCCAGGAGTCCTTGCCCCCTCCCGGACTCCTTGTCCGCTCCTGACGTCCTTCCGCCGTTCGGAGCTTGGCATCCTGGGCCCCATGAGCACTTTCGACGCACCCTCGGTCGTCTTCGATCTCGACGGAACGCTCGTGGACAGCGAGCCGAACTACTACGAGGCGGGCCGGCTGACCCTCGCCGAGCACGGCGTGCCGGACTTCTCCTGGGCTGAGCACGAGCGCTACGTGGGGATCAGCACCCGGGAGACGATCACCGACTGGCGGAAGCGGTACGGGCTCCGGGCCTCGGTGGAGGACCTGCTGGAGGTCAAGAACGGCCACTACCTCCGGCTGGCCCGCGCCTCGACGCAGGTGTACCCCGAGATGCGCCGGTTCGTCGAGCTGCTCGCCGCCGAGGGCGTACCGATGGCCGTGGCCTCCGGTTCCTCGCCCGAGGCGATCGAGGCGATCCTGGCCGGCACGCGCCTGGACGTTCATCTGCGTACGGTCGTCTCGGCGGAGGAGGTGCCGCGCGGCAAGCCCGCTCCCGACGTCTTCCTGGAGGCGGCCCGTCGGCTCGGAACGGACCCCGCCGACTGCGTGGTGCTGGAGGACGCCGTCCCGGGCGTCGCCGCGGCGCACGCCGCGGGCATGCGCTGCATCGCGATTCCGTACGTCGCGGCACAGGCCGACGCCCCGGAGTTCGCCACCGCCGCGCTGCTGCTGCGCGGCGGACAGCGGGAGTTCACGGCACGGGCCGCGCACGAGTGGCTGACGCGCTCCGCCCGGCCGGCCTGAACGGCACCCGGCCGATTCGACGGACGCCCGCGCGGCACGGTGGGCCGCGCGGGCCGGCGGACACGGACCAGGACCCGGCGCAACGGGCGGGGGCGCCGGCGAACGTCCGGATCCGGCCCTTCCCGGTCTGTTGACACCCTCCCGACCCGTTGACGCTCCCCCGCCCCCTCCCTATCGTCTGGTCGACTATTCGTACGCCGTTCGCAATCTCGAACTTCTGGGCTCGATGTCCAGTCCCGATCACTGGATGCACGCGCGGCTGTCCGCGCTGCCGGCGGCCACGCTTCAGCGGATGTGGGGGCTGTTCTCCAGCGGGGAGTTCGGCGGCATCGTGGAGGCGGTATGCGACCTGCACACCCTCACCGGCCGGGCCGAACACCTCGCCCTGGCCCGCCTGTTCGACCTGGACCGGCTCATCGACGCGTGCGCCGCGAACACCGACGTCCTCGACGGGCTGCACGCCAACCAGCACATCCCGGTCTTCACCGGCCTGGTACGGCTGCACGACGAGACGGGTGAGGAGCGCTACCTCACGGCCGCGAAGAACTTCTGGCAGATGGTCGTACCGCACCGCATGTACGGGATCGGCGGCACCAGCAGCGGCGAGTTCTGGCGGGCGCGCGATGTCATCGCCGGCACGATCGGTGCCGCCACGGCCGAGACCTGCTGCGCGTACAACATGCTCAAGCCGATCCGGACACTGTTCTTCCACGAGCAGGACCCGGCGTACATGGACTCCTACGAACGGGCCCTGTACAACCAGGTCCTCGGTTCCAAGCAGGACCGGCCGGACACGGAGAAGCCGCTCGTCACCTACTTCGCCGGCCTGACACCCGGTCACGTACGGGACTACACGCCCAAGCAGGGCACGACGTGCTGTGAGGGCACCGGCCTGGAGAGCGCCACCAAGTACCAGGACTCGGTGTACTTCGCGGAGGCCGACGCGAGCGCCCTGTACGTCAACCTCTACAGTCCCTCCGCACTCACCTGGTCCGCCAAGGGCGTCACGGTCACGCAGACCACCCGCTTCCCCGAGGAACAGGGCAGCACGCTCACCATCGGGGGCGGCTCCGCCTCTTTCACCCTGCTGCTGCGCGTGCCGTCCTGGGCCACCGCCGGATTCCGGGTGACCGTCAACGGGCGTGCGGTGCCCGGCACCCCGGTTCCCGGCGGCCGCTTCGGCGTCTCCCGGACCTGGCGGCCCGGTGACACCGTGCGGGTCCTGGTCCCGTTCCGGCTGAGGGTGGAGCGCGCGCTCGACGACCCCACGCTGCAGACCCTGTTCCTCGGCCCGGTCAACCTGGTCGCCCGCCACCCGTCGACCGGGCTCCTGCGGTGCGCGCTGTACAGCAACGCCGGCCTCTCCGGCGATCTGCTGCCCTCGCTCACCCCGGTCTCCGGGAAACCGCTGCACCACACGCTGAACGGCGTCGAGTTCGCGCCCTTCGCCGAGGGGACCGAGGACCCGACGCACGCCTGCTTCCGGCGCTCGGAGCCGCGTGTGATCTTCGGCACCTCCGACTCCGGCGTCGCCAACCCCGCCCGGAGCGACGGTGTCACCCTGCTGGACGAGATCTGGGCGGGAGCCCCCTTCGGCAGCAGGGTCGCGCTGGTCACGCGGGTGCGGGCAACGGTCTCCGACTGGGTGTCCGCCGGCCTGCTGGGCGGAGCGGACGGCGACAAGGTGGTGCGTACGGCACGGAACGCCTCGTACGCGCCCTGAGTTCGCGAAAAAGGGCGACCGATGCCGTACGGCCGCACCGGTCGTCGCCGTCGGGCGCCCCGCGGAAGCACCGGCGGGAACGCCGCCGCGTCCCGGCAGAAGATTTCTTCCGGAACGGTGATTGTCCTGCCGCTTCCATCCGTACTCACTGGTGTTGGGCTGTTGATACACCAGGAGGAACGATGCGCATCTCGCGCAGCACGGCAGGAACCGCGTTCGTGGGCGGAGCCATGGTTCTCACCCTCAGCGCGCTCGCCTACCCCACCATGCTGGGCGTGCAGACCACATCGAGCACCCAGGACCGGGTCGTCGCCAACACGCAGTACGGCCAGCTGACCGAGGCCGACCGCGACTTCGTGGTCAAGGTGCGTGCGGCCGGGTTGTGGGAACACCCCCTGGGCCTGCTGGCGATGGAGCGGGGGACGACGCCGGAGATGAAGGAGGCGGGCGAGCACCTGGTCGTCGGGCACGGACGGCTCGACGAGAGCTGCCGCCGGATATCCCTCGAACTGGGCATCACCCTGCCCAACCAGGCCTCGCCCCAGCAGCAGCAGTTCGTGGAGACCATCAAGTCGACCAACGACAAGGAGTTCGACACCACGGCCGTGAACATCATGCGGGTGACGCACGGCCAGATCTTCTCGGTGATCGCCAAGGTCCGGGCCAACACCAGGAACACCCTGGTGCGACAGTTGGCCGACCAGGCCAACGACACGGTGCTGGACCACATCACGGTCCTGGAGAAGACCGGACTGGTCAATCACGAACAGGTCAACTTCCAGCAGACCAGCCCGCCCAAGATGCCCCGGGAGCAGGTGACGCCGCCGGCCCCGCAGGCCGGCTCCCCGGTGCTGGTGCTCGAGATCCCCGAGGAGCTGAAGGACCTCAACACCGTTTCCCCGGCGCCGACGCCTGCCTCGACGGTGAAGTAGGCGCCCCGCGGAACCCGGGAGTCCGAGGTCAGGACCCGCGGCGGGGTTTGCCCCGGCGCGGGTTCTTCGATGTGCCGCCGGTGCCCTTCTTCTTGGGTGCCCCGCCGGTGCCCCTCCGCTGCCCCCGGCCGGCCGGCCCGCCCGCCGCCTGCTGCCGGGCAGCGCCCTTATCGGTGGCGCGCCTGGGCCTGTCCTGCTTCTTCTGCTTCTCCTGCGCGGAATCCTGGGGCCGGGTGCGGCCCCTGGTGCTGTTGACGGTCCGGCCGCGGACGATCCCGATGAAGTCCTCCACCAGGTCGGTGGTCGCGGCCTCGGGCCACGCCAGCGCCACAACGGACTCGGGGGCGTCCTTGAGCGGCCGGTGGGTGAGGTCCTTGCGGTGGTGCAGCCGCGCCAGGGACAGCGGTACGACGAGCACGCCGATCCCGGCCGCGACGAGCTCGACGGCGTCGGCGGTGGTCGCGGGGCGTTCGAGGGCGGGCCTGCCGGGCAGGGCCTCCCAGGCGAGGACGTCGTCGAGGGGGTGCAGCACGATCTCGTCGGCCAGGTCCTCCGGGGACACCTCGTCGACCGCCGTCACGAGATGGTCCTTGGGAACCACGACGACCGTCTGTTCGGTGTAGAGGGGGATCGCGCTGAACACCGTCCGGTCGACGGGCAGCCGGACGAGTCCCGCGTCGGCGTCCCCGGCCAGCAGCAGGCCGCCCGTCTCCGCGGCGGGCACCTGGGCGAGGGTCAGCGGGACACCGGGCAGCCGCTCGTTCCAGACGCGCACCCACTTGCCGGGCATCACCCCGGGCGCGTACACGAGCCGGAACGACGGGGATACATCCGAGCCTTTCACCCGGCCAGGTTACCGTCCGTGGCCACGGACCGGGACCGCCGATCACGGCGGCCGATCACGGTCACCGGCCCTGGTCGGCGATCACGCAAAGAGGCTGTGGTCGTCGCCGGTGGTCGGCGGTCGCGCGTACGGTCGATACCCTGGACCCCATGACGTCGCACCAAAACACCCAGACGATGAAGCCCGCGACCGCGGCGAAGAAACTGGGTGTGTACCTCGAGGCCACCCCCGCCGAGTTCCGGGAGGGTGTCGTCTCACGCGCCGAGCTGAACGCGCTCCAGGCCGACCCGCCCCAGTGGCTGCAGGAACTGCGGCGCAACGGCCCGCACCCCCGCCCCGTGGTCGCGTCGAGGCTGGGCGTCTCCATCGCCGGTCTCGCCCGCGGCGGAGTCACCGAGCCGCTCACCACGGAGCAGATCGACGCCCTCAGGGAGGAACGCCCCGAGTGGCTGGAGCGTGAGCAGGCCACTCAGGCCGAGGTCCGCAAGGAGGCGGAGCGCATCAAGCAGCGGAACGCGGAGCGCGCGAAGCGCACCGGCTGACCACGGCGCACCCTCCGCTCCCCTCCTCCTCGCGTCACGCCCCCTGGCATCGAACACCTCCGAACAGGTTTTCCCCTCGGAGGTGTTCTCGTTCGGGTGGAACACCGCATGACACGGAACGAGGGAACGCAAGCCTGCGGCACCCCTTCCGGCACATAGAAATATCTATCACCATGGCTGCACGCCGGGCCGGCGCGCACGCCCGTGAGGCCGCCGGCCCGGACCAGTACGCGCCCTCGACGGCGCGGCCGACCGTGCCCGGGGTGGGACATGCAGAGCGTCAGATGGAAACAGGCCGTCGAATGGCTGGCCGCCGCGGCCCGGGACCCCGGCGAGTGCAAACGGCAGTGGGACCACGGCACGGGGACGGCCCTGCTGGCAGCGGGACGCTACTGGGACGTGCTCAGCGTTCCCGACCGGCTCGGACTGCTCGCCCTGGACCTCCTGTGGAACGACCCGCTGAAGGTGCCCGGCCCCACTCTGGTGGACGTCACGGCCCGCCGCGTCGGCTTCTTCCTGCCGCCCGACCCGGCCAGCGAGTGGATCGGGTTCGGCGTACGGCACGTCGGCCGGGGCTCCTGGGTGGCGGTGCCGCCGCCGTATCGGCCCGGCGGCCGCCTGGAATGGCTCGTCCCCCCGGACGGCACCGGCACCCTGCACTCCCCCGTCCCCCTCGAACAGGCCCTCCGCACGGCCAACGGCACCCTCGCCGTCCTGACCCCGGCGGGGGTGGAGCCAGGGGGCTGGTGACAGGCGATCATGCCGGTACGACATCGGGCCGGATCATCTTCCTCGACGGCACCTCCGGTTCGGGCAGGACGAGCATCGCCCGGGAGCTTCTGGACATCCTGGACGACGGTGTCCTCTTCCACCTGGCCGTCGACGGCTTCAACGCGATGCGCACCGGACGGGAGCTTCGGGCGGAGCAGCTCGACACCGCGCTGCGGCGGACCGGCCAGGACCGCCACCGCTCGATCACGACCCTGGCCCGAGTGGGCGACGACATCGTGGTCGACCTGTGCTGAGCACACCGTGGCGACTGCCCGACTGCCCGACCGTGTTGCCGCCGGAGGACGTCCTGTTCGTCGGTGTGCCCTGTCCGCCGGACGAACCGACCCGTCGCGAGCCGGCCCGGGGCGATCGCCCGCCGGGTTTCGCGGCGCACCGGTACGCTCTGGTCCACACCCACGGCGACTACGACCTGGTGTGCGACACCGGCACGGCAAGCCCTCGCGAGGGCGCCCGGCACATCAAGGACTTCCTCCCGCACCGGCCCGGTCCCACGGCTTTCACCCGCCTCCGCCGCCGCCGTCGCCCGACGGCCGGCCGAGCGAGGAGGGAGCAGGCACGGAGTTGACCCTCGACCTTGTCGAGGCATGAGGGTCTCGGGTGTGGAGAACGAGATGCGCAGCATTGGTGGGATGGCCCGGGACAGCGGCCTGAGCGTGAGCGCCCTGCGGTTCTACGACCGTGCCGGTGTGCTCGTACCCGCCTGGGTCGATCCGGTGAGCGGCTACCGCTGGTACGCCCCCGGGCAGCTGGACGAGGCCCGGCTGCTGGCGCGGCTGCGGCGGGCCGGCATGCCCCTGGCCGACATCCGGCTGGTGCTGGCCGGCTGGACCGGCGCGGACACCGATCTCGTGCAGCAGCTCCTGGAGGCGCACCTGCGCCGCCTGGAGCGGGGGCTGTCCGATGCCCGCGGTGAGTTCTCCATGCTCCGAGCCCTACTCGACGACAGGGAGAAATCCATGACCCCGCTCCGTACCGCCACCGCCCGTCCCGCCCTCACCTCGCCCGAACTGGCCGCCGCGTTGGACGCGGTCCGCTTCGCGGCCGGTACCGACCCCGAGTTGCCGATGCTCGGCGGAGTCCTCTTCGACATCGAGGGTGACGCGCTGCGCCTCGTCGCCACCGACCGGTACCGGCTGGCTGTCGCGCGGGTCCCGGTCACCGGGCACGGTGGGTCCCGCGTGCAGGTCGTCGTGCCGCTGCCACTCGTCGACGCGATGCGGGCGCTGGCCGGAAGCCCCGAGCCCGTACGACTCTTCGTGGACGGTGACCGGGTGACGCTGGAGACCGGGGACGGTCGCCAGGTGGCCGGTCGGTCCCTCGATCACGACTTCCCGGACTATCTCCGTTTGATCAGCCTCCCCGCCGGGCGCCGCGCCGTGGTCGACGTGGCGGCCTTCCGGGAGGCGGTGCAGGAGGGTCCCGTCCGCACGGGCGAGGTGCGCGAGGAGGACAGGGCCGTCTTCGACGTCAGTGTGATCGGCGCCGACGCCGACGGCACGGTGCGGGTCTGCGACGACGGTACGGACGACGAGGGCGGGGTGAGCGGGGACGGCGGCCGTGTCGCGGTCAACCGTGCGTTCCTGCTGGACGCCCTCGACGCCGGGGCCCGTGACCGGCTGGTCCTGGAGCTCGGCGCCCCCACGGCACCCGTCGCGGTCCGCCGGCCGGACGACGAGGGCACGTTCTCCCTGCTGATGCCGGTCCGGCTGGACGGCTAGGACCTCAGCAGAAGTCCCGTGCTCCACGGCCCGGCCAGGGCTGGGAGCACGGGACCCGTGCGGCAAAAGGGGCGGCCCGGCGCTATCGCCGTTCGGTCCTTCCGTCCTCCACCGGCTCCAGCGCCTCCAGAGCGGGGGCCGTGGCGGAAGCGGGGGCGGGCGTGCCCCCGACGGGGGTGGGGACACCGTCCGCGGAGGACCTCTTCCTGGTCAGGCGGAGGGCTATGGGCTCGGTGTAGCGGGCGGCGAGGGGGCCCAGGACGACCAGGATCAGGACGTACGAGGTGGCCAGCGGACCGAGCTGGGGCTCGATGCCGGCGGTGACCGCGAGCCCGGCGATGACGATGGAGAACTCGCCGCGGGCGACCAGCGTGCCGCCCGCGCGCCAGCGGCCCTTCCCCAGGATTCCGGCCCGGCGGGCGGCCCACCAGCCGGTGGCTGTCTTCGTCAGCGCGGTGACGACGGCGAGCACGAAAGCGGGCAGGATCACCGGCGGGATGGACTGCGGGTCGGTGTGCAGTCCGAAGAAGACGAAGAACACCGCGGCGAACAGGTCGCGCAGCGGGGCCAGCAGGTTGTGCGCGCCCTCGGCGGCCTCCCCGGACAGGGCGATGCCGACCAGGAACGCTCCCACCGCGGCGGACACCTGAAGCTGCTGGGCGATACCGGCGACGAGCAGGGTCAGCCCGAGGACCACCAGCAGCAGTTTCTCCGCGTCGTCACTGGAGACGAAGCGTGAGATGACCCGCCCGTAGCGGACGGCGACGAACAGGACGAGTCCGGCGACGCCGAGCGCGACGGCCAGCGTGACGCTTCCCGCGGCGAGGCCGACCCCGGCCAGCAGGGCGGTGACGATCGGCAGGTAGACCGCCATCGCCAGGTCCTCCAGGACCAAGATGCTGAGGATCACCGGGGTCTCCCGGTTGCCGAGCCGTCCGAGGTCGTTGAGGACCTTGGCGATGACGCCGGAGGAGGAGATCCAGGTGACACCGGCCAGCACCACGGCGGCGACCGGGCCCCAGCCGAGCAGCAGGGCGAGGATCGCGCCGGGCACGGCGTTCAGCAGCATGTCGACCAGGCCGGCCGGGTACTGGGTCTTGAGGTTGGAGACCAGGTCGCTGGCCGTGTACTCCAGGCCGAGCATGAGCAGCAGCAGGACCACGCCGATCTCGGCGCCGATCGCGACGAACTCCTCGCTCGCGCCGAGCGGCAGCAGCCCGCCCTCGCCGAAGGCCAGCCCCGCCAGCAGGTAGAGCGGGATCGGGGAGAACTGGAGGCGCCCGGCGAGACGCCCCAGCAGACCGAGCCCGAGAATGATCGCGCCGAACTCGATCAGGAAAATTGCGGAAGAGTGCATGCGCTCACTCCCGCCCGAGGATCTCGGCGGCGGTCTCGATGCCCTCACGGGTGCCGATGACGATGAGTGTGTCCCCGCCCGCAAGGCGGAAGTCGGGCGTCGGGGACGGAATCGCCTCGGCCCGGCGCAGCACGGCCACGATCGAGGCGCCGGTGTCGGTGCGGATCCTGGTCTCGCCCAGCACCCTGCCGTTCCAGTGCGAGGCGGCGGACAGTTCGATGCGCTCGGCGACCAGCCCCAGGTCGGTCGTGTGCAGGACGTTCGGGCTGTGGTGAGCGGGCATCAGCGCGTCGATCAGGGCGGCCGACTCGGCGACGTTCAGCCGCATCGACTGGGCGCAGGCGTCCGGGTCGTCGGAACGGTAGACGTTGACCGTGCGTGCGCCGTCCCGGTGCGCGATCACGGACAGGTGCTGGCGCTCACGCGTAGTGAGGTCGTATTTCACGCCGATGCCCGGCAGCGGCGTGGTGCTCATCCGTGGAGCAGGCACAGCCCGTCCCCTTCCCGATTTTCTTCTGATCGTCCGTCCATGGGTGGGGCCCCTCATCACGCTGATGGTCAGCCCCCACGGAGGACATCGTGTCATCCGGCGATCTCGCCGAGATATTGGGTAATGCCACGGATGGACAACAGGTGCGACGGCCGCCGAGCATCCGCCGGGGTCCTGAACCGGTGCCGTGCCGTGCACGGGGACGTGCCGTGCACACGCCTGGAACGACCGGCGGCTCCGGAGGCCTTCCGGGCCGGTCGGCCACGAGGTGTGGCCCCGTGGGCCCATGGCGGCACGGGATACCCGTGGGACGATTCGATGTGTATGACGTACCGATTCTGGAGGCGTGATGAGTGGTCTGGTCGTAGTGGGAGTCGACGGCTCGGCATCGAGCCTCGCCGCGGTGGGGGCCGCGGCCGAGGAGGCACGGCGGCGCGGGGCCGTGCTGCGGGTGGTGCATGCCTTCCTCTGGCCGGCCATGCATGTACCGCTGGGCCCCTCACCGCTGGGACCGCCCGGGGGCGGTCTGCAGGCCATGGTCGAGAAGCTGGTGGACGAGGCCGTGGAGCACGCCAAGTCCGTGGCACCGGATGTGGAGGTCTCGCACGCCGTGGTGACGGGCGAACCGCTGACCGTGCTGGAGGCGCAGTCCCCCGACGCGGAACTGGTGGTCGTCGGATCCCGTGGCATGGGAGGTTTCGTCGGACTTCTGGTGGGGTCGACGGCCGTGCACCTGGCGAGTCACGGGCAGTGCCCGGTGCTGGTCGTACGGGAGACCGGCGCCCCGGACGGGCCGGTGGTGGTCGGGGTCGACGGCTCCCCGGCGGGCGCGAAGGCGATCGACTTCGCCTTCGCCGAGGCGTCGCTGCGCGGGGCCGAACTGGTCGCGCTGCACTCCTGGACCACCTGGAACGCGCCGGCGCCCCCGCCGCAGGACGAGAAGGCTCCCTACGCGAGCGGGCCCGACGAGCTGAGGGCGGGCGAGGAGCGTCTGCTGTCCGAGGCACTGGCCGGACATCAGGAGCGGTACCCCGGTGTGAAGGTGCGGCACGAGATCGTGCACGGCGGCACCCGCGAAGCGCTCATCGAGACGAGCCGTACGGCGCAGTTGCTGGTGGTCGGGGCCCGGGGGCGGGGCGGGTTCGCCGGACTGCTGCTCGGCTCGGTCAGCCAGGCGATGCTGCACCACGCCCACTGCCCGGTGGCGGTCGTCCGCGGCAGCGGCGGGGAGAAGGACGGGGACGCATAGCCCACTCCCTTCGGGGCTTCCGCACCGGTACGGTGCCCTGCCCGCGGGTACTTCGGTACGCGCGGGCAGGGACCGGGACGCACCCGCAACGGACCGGCCGGACGGGAGTGGACAGTGAACGACACGGTGATGGTCGGAGTGGACGGATCACCGTCCAGTCTCGCCGCTGTGGACGTCGCGGCCCGTGAGGCGCGGCTGCGCGGCGCACCGCTGCGGATCGTGCACGCCTTCAGCCGCCCGTCCGACCTGGACCCGATGATCCACGGTGTCCTGGCCCAGGCGGAACAGCGGGCCGCCGACGTGGCGCCGGGCCTGGAGGTGTTGAGGACCGTGGCGTCCGGGGACACTCTGACGGTGCTGTGGAGCGAGTCGCGCCACGCGGCGCTGGCGGTGCTCGGCGGGCGGGGCCGCGGCGGGTTCGGGCACCTGCTGCTGGGCTCGACGGTCGTGCAGCTTGCCGCCCACGGTTTCTGCCCGGTCATGGCGGTGCGGGGACGCCCCGACCCACAGGGGCCCGTCCTCCTCGCCGTGGACGGTTCGCCCGCCGGGGCCGCGGCGGGCGAGTTCGCCTTCGCCGAGGCGGCGCTGCGGGAAGCCCCGCTGATCGCCCTGCACGTGTGGAACACCTGGAGCGAGCCGACACCGTACGAGGGCCCCGCCGACCCGCCGAACGTGGGGGTCGACCTGGGCCAGCTCCGCGAGAAGCACCGCCGCCGGCTGGATGAGGCCCTGGCTCCGTGGCGGGCCGCTCATCCGGAGGTGTCCGTGGAACCGCTTCTGGAGCGATCCCGGGTGCGGCACACGCTGTTGGAGGCCGCCAAGGAGGCCCAGCTGCTGGTGGCGGGGGCGCGGGGACATGGCGGATTCACCGGGATGCTGCTGGGTTCGGTGAGCCAGGCGCTGCTGTACCACGCCGACTGCCCGGTCACCGTCGTCCGCGGCGAGCGGTGATCCATCGACGGCACGGCAGGGCGACGGCAGAATAGGACCATGTACACGACGCGGGTCTCGGGTCGGGTGAACGCTCCCCGGCCGGCCGTCTACCGGGCGCTGGTGAGCGCGGACGCGATCGCACGGTGGCGGGTGCCGCCGGGCATGCGGGGCGAGGTGCACGAGTTCGAGGCGCGCGAGGGCGGCAGGTTCCGGGTGTCGCTCACGTACGACGCGCCGGACGCGGTCGGCAAGTCGGCCGCGCACACCGACACCTACCACGGCAGCTTCGCTCGGCTCGTGCCGGACGAGATGGTGGTGGAGGTGCTCGAGTTCGAGGCCGAGGACCCGGCGCTGCGCGGCACGATGACCATGACGACCACCCTCACGGACGCCGACGGCGGCGGCACCGACGTCCTGGTGGTCCACGAGGGCGTCCCCGACGCCGTGCCCGCCGCGGACAACGAGGCGGGGGCCCGCTGGGCGCTGACGCATCTCGCCCGGTTCGTGTCCTGAGTCGATTCCGGCATCCGCGTACCCCACCCGTAGCGCCATCGACATGCCGCACCACGGCGTCCCGTGCAGTCCGTGCAGGCCGTGCCGAGAGAGCCCAAGAGCTTCGAGCGACGTGTGGTTGACTGATCCGTATGGCTCCGTCTCCGCATCCGCCCGTTCGGCCGTGACCGCCGATCCGACCGCGGCCACTCGGCCCCGCAACCGCAAGCAGCTCATCGTCGAGGCGGCCGGCCGAGTCTTCAGCGAGCGCGGCTACCACACGGCGTCCATGGAGGAGATCGCCGCCGGCCTGGGTATCACCGCGGCGGCCCTGTACCGGCACTTCCCGAACAAGTACGCGCTGTTCGCCGAGTGCGCCGACGTCATGGCGGACCGACTTGTCGCCGCGCTCGACGAAGTGCCGTCCGGGGCGGCCTTGAGGGATGTGCTCACCGCCGTCACCCGGGTCGCCGTCGCGCATCGCGCGTCGGGCGGCGTGTATCGGTGGGAGGCCCGGTACCTCAACCGCGAGGACCGCCGGCATCTCAGGACGAAGTTCGGGCATGTCGTCGGGCGGGTCGACGAGGCGGTGCAGCGCGAGTCCTCACTGCCTGACGAACGCCTGCGGGCCGTGGCAGCCCTCGGTGCGATCGGGTCCATCACGATGCATCACACCTCGATTGCCCAACGTCGGTCCGAGGAGCTGCTGTTGGCGTCCGCGCTGCGCGTGGCCGCGACCGATCCCGCGACGGCCCGAAGGGGCGCACGCCCCGTCGAGCTGCCCGCCCAGCCGGTGCCGCGCACCCGACGCGCGGAGATTCTCGCGGCCGCCATCCCGCTGTTCGCACGGGACGGGTTCGCCAGCGTCACGAACGGACAGATCGCGGAGGCGGTGGGACTGGCCCCGTCCGCGCTCTACCGTCACTACCCCGGCAAGGTCGACATCCTGGCGGCAGCGTGCCTTCAGGCGGCGGGACTGCTGGCCCAGGGGGTGGACCAGAGCCTTCACGGGGTGGCCGGCCCGCACGACGCCGTCGTCGCGCTGGCGGCGACGTACGTGGCCTACAGCTTCGAGTACACCGCGCTCAACAGCGTTGCCGAAGCCGAACTCGCCGGCTTGCCGGCCGGCCTGCGGCGGTCCTTGGTCCTCGCACAGCGTGAACACATCGCCGTCTGGGAGCAGCAGCTGCGGCTGGCCCGTCCGGAGCTGGACCCGCGCCAGGCCCGGGTGCTGGTGCACGCGGGGTTCGGCGTGGCGGTCGAGGCCGGACGCGGACTGCGGTGGCAGGACAGCCATGACCACCGTGACGCCGTGACCGCTCTGGTCGTGGGCGCCCTGGGCCTCTGAACAGTCGTCGGAGCCGAGCGGGCGATGAGGCGCCGCGCCGTGCAGCGCCTCGTACGGAGGTCACCCGGGTGCCCGCCCCTCGGCACATCTGCCGCGGGGCGGGCCCCTGTGGGACCGGATCGGCGGCTCAGCCGGCCGGCCTGTTCCCGGTGGGGATCGTGATGGGGGTGGTGGTCGAGGAGGAGCCCTTGTTGAGGAAGAGCATGGCCAGTGCGCGCACGAACTGGTCGACCATGTAGAAGGTGCCGGGCATGACGGGCGACAGCCCCTCGCGGAACAGGATGTAGGCCGGCCATGCGGTGCGGACCAGGGCCGCTGCCGCGTAGTCGCGCCGCAGCCCCAGCCAGTCGCCGACCTCGTCGCTGAGGACGTAGCGCACGAACTCGTTCAGGAACCCGCGGGTGACACCGAGGTCGATCTGTGCGGTCAGACCGAGCAGTTCCTCGGCCAGTTCGTCGCCCTCGGTCGTCGGGGCGAGGATCGGGGTGAGCACCTGCGCCGACTGCGCTTCCGCGGCCGCCCAGGTCTGGGGAATGTACTCGTCCGGCACCCCGAGCAGGTGAAGAGCGACCTGCCACGCATGCAGGAAGGCTTCCTGGTCCGCGGCCGGCATCGGGACTTTCCAGTCGAGCAGCCTCCTCCGCACGTAGGTTCCCAGGCTGTGGAAGGTGACCAGGATGTCGGCGGCGCTGATCGGGACGGTCTGGTCGGCGTCCCCCCGCCACTGCGGCGATTGCGGCAGCAGGTGACGCACCGCGGCGTGCACCAGTCGTGTCTTGTTGGCGGTGACGACGAACTGTCCCGACGGCTGGAAGGCTCCCAGTTGGGACAGGTCGTAGCCGAACGTGAACGTCTTGGCCGCGCGGTCCTGCATGTCGGCGCCGCCTGCGGACCAGTAGACGCTTCTGGCCTCACGCGGGATCACGGTGCTCATGATTCCGCTGCCGAGGCCGTACAGCATGAACAGGTAGGTGCCTCTGCGCCGGTTGAAGTCGGCGGCGCGGCGCAGCTTGACGGGGTCGGCCCAGGAGGGCAGCTTGTTGACCGTCCGCAGAAATGCGGTGAGTTCGGCCGGCAGGCCGCTGGGCAGCGGGTCACCGTTGTCCACCCACCTCGCCATCGCGGTGTTGACCGACGGAATCCGGCCGTTGTCTAGCAGTGAGGCCAGCAGAGGATCCGCTGCGCTGTCCCAGACGTACTCCGGATCGGCACCCGTGCCGGTCCCGGCCACCGAGTCCGCCGACGGCCATGCCCACGCCTTAGCGGGGCCCGCCACGCTCACGAGGCCGAGCGCGACGCCGAGGGACAGAACTCTCCGCCTGTTGAGATTTTCCATTGACTTACCCGCTTCCCTGATGAACCGGACGGCACTAGGAACCGTTTTCGGCTTGCCAGTTGCTTGACCACCACATTTCTGATCTTGTTAAGTAATGTGATTTCCAATTAACATAGCGAGGCGCGTTACCGTCGGCAATGGTGGTGGCCGAGGGGCGTTGCCGACACTGGTCCCGAGCCCGCAGTTCCCCTCCGGCGAGTCGTCGGCAGGACCGCGGCGTCCGGCCCGAACCGGCCCCGCACGTTCGAGGAGCCCGCATGACCACGGAACAGAATCAGGGCCCGGCGCCTCCGGCCACCGCGGCGTCGCTCGCTCGACCGGCATGGGTGACCTACGAATTGACCGCGCGATGGGGCGGGAAGCCGTTGTTCTTCCGGTCGTGCGGCCGCCGGTGGCCCGGACCCGGGACCCCGGCCTCGCTTCTACCCTTCTTCCGGGCCACCACCGCGAGAGCACCCCGCATACGCTCGAACTCCGCGCGCACTTCCTCCACCCGTGCCAGCGCGGCCTTCTCACGGTCGGGCCACACCAAGGGTGCGCAGCCCCGGCCGGGGTCATGGAGGTCATCGGCGGACCACACGAGCACGGTCTTGTCCGCGAGCACGGCGCGGACGGCTCCGGAGGCCCGGTCGGCGGCGGCGCCGGCAGGAGCGCCCGGCACCCCGTTCACGCCCTCCCCCTGCCGCGGCCTCGACCGGTACGCCAGTTCGCTCGGCACCCGCCTCCTCGCCCTGCGCGACGGCTCGCGCCGCCTGCGCCGACCCGGGCACGCCTGCCCCCTCGGTGCGGCCGGAGGCCGTTCCCACGATTGCGGCTGCCGCCGAGCTACCCGAGGAACGACAGCCGCACCCGGCGGTCGGGGTTGTCGCGGTTGGTGTCGACCAGGCACACGGACTGCCAGGTGCCCAGCTCCAGCCGGCCGTCCAGCACGGGCAGGGTGGCGTGCGGCGGGACGAGGGCGGGCAGGACGTGGTCGCGGCCGTGGCCGGGGCTGCCGTGGCGGTGCTGCCAGCGGTCGTCGGCCGGCAGCAGGCTGTGCAGAGCGGCCAGGAGGTCCTCGTCGCTGCCCGCACCGGTCTCGATGACGGCGATGCCGGCGGTGGCGTGCGGCACGAAGACGTTGAGCAGTCCGTCGCGGCCCCCCGCCACCTCCCGCAGGAAGGACTCGCAGTCACGGGTGAGGTCGACGATCCGCTCCGCGGAGCCGGTGGCGACGTTCAGGACCCGGGTTTCGAAGGCATCCGACATGGCTTCCATCCTGGCCCATGCGCCGGGGGTCTTCGAGGAAGGGAGCCCTCGAGTGGCGGTAACCGCTCGGGGAAGATCTCCACCCCCGGCAGCGTTAGTAGAAATGTGAACTACATCAGCGAGGCCGAGACGGCCGAGGTCCAGGCAGTCGTCATAGGCGCCGGACAGGCAGGACTGTCCAGCGCCTATCACCTGCGGCGCACCGGTTTCGAGCCGGAGCGCGACTTCGTGGTGCTCGACCACAACCCGGGCGCCGGCGGGGCCTGGCGGTACCGCTGGCCCTCGCTCACCTACGACAGGGTGCACGGGATGCACTCGCTGCCCGGCATGGAACTCACGGACGCCGATCCGTCGCGGCCGTCCTCCGAGGTCATCACCGAGTACTTCGACCGTTACGAGCGGACGTTCGACCTGCGGGTACGGCGGCCGGTGAAGGTGCGGACCGTACGGGAGGGCGTCGACGGGCGGCTGCTCGTGGAGACTTCGGCGGGCACCTGGTCGACGCGGACGCTGATCAACGCCACCGGGACCTGGGACCGGCCCTTCTGGCCACGCTACGAGGGCCAGGAGACCTTCCTGGGGCGGCAGTTGCACACCGCGCAGTACCCCGGCCCCGAGGCGTTCGCCGGGCAGCGGGTCGTCGTGGTGGGGGGAGGCGCCTCGGCCACGCAGCATCTGCTGGAGATCGCCCCGTACGCGGCGGACACCACCTGGGTGACCCGGCGGCCCCCGGTCTTCCGCGAGGGCCCCTTCGACGAGGAGGCGGGACGGGCGGCCGTGGCGCTGGTCGAGGAGCGGGTGCGGCAGGGGCTGCCCCCGCGCAGTGTCGTCTCGGTGACGGGACTGCCGCTGAACGACGCGATCCGCCGGGGCATCGCCGACGGCGTACTGGATCGGCAGCCGATGTTCGACCGGATCACGCCGGAGGGGGTGGAGTGGAAGGGCGGGCGGCGGGTGGCGGCCGACGTCATCCTGTGGGCCACCGGATTCCGTCCGGCCATCGACCACCTCACTCCGCTGCGGTTGCGGGAGGCCGGTGGCGGCATCCGCGTCGAGGACACCCGGGCGGCCGCCGACCCCCGCGTCCACCTCGTCGGCTACGGCCCCTCGGCCAGCACCGTCGGCGCCAACCGTGCCGGGCGCGCGGCCGTACGGGACATCAGACGCCTGCTGGCGGAGGAGCGCGTCACGGTCTGATGCCGGCCGGCGGCGGAGGAGCACGTCGCGGTCCGGCGCCGACGGCCGGCGCGGGCCGCCTCACTTCTCCCCCGGCTCCGCCTGTTTCTCCTTGCGCTCCTGTCCCTGCTCCGGCTTCCCCTTCTGCTGCCGACTGCTGAACTCGGCGAGATCGCTCTGGTACTTGTTGTAGTCGGCGGTGAAGCGGGTGTCACCGGGCTTGACCGTGATGAAGTACAGCCAGTCGCCCGGCGTCGGGTTGATCGCCGCGCGCATCGCCTCCTCGCCGGGGTTGTCGATCGGGGTGGGCGGCAGTCCCATCCGGGCATAGGAGTTGTAGGGGCTGTCGGCCGCGATGTCCCTCTCCTTGACGCCGGGCGTCGAACGGCCCAGGGCGTAGTCGACCGTCGAGTCCATCTGCAGCGGCATCCCGCGCTCCAGACGGTTGAAGATCACCCGGGCGACCTTGCCCATGTCGGCCTTGGAGGACGCCTCGGCCTGGACGATGCTCGCGATGGTGACGGCCTGATAGACGTTCATCGCGTTGCGCTGCGCACCGGCGGCGGTCGGGGCTCCGTTGAACTTCTTGTCGGCCGTCTCGACCATCAGCGCCAGCAGCTGCTCCGGGGTCGCCTTCTCCTTCAGCGGATACGTCGCCGGGAAGAGGTAGCCCTCCGGGTTCCCGTCGGCGTCGCCCGGCAGCTTGAGTCCGGCCTTCGCGAGGGACTTCTTCGTAGTCCCCGCGGGCAGTTCGAGGGCCTTGTCGACCTCCGCGTACACCTGGCTCGCCCGTCGGCCCTCCGGGATGACCAGGGTCGCGGGGCGGGAGTCGCCGTCGTCGCCCAGGATGAGCAGGGACACCGCCACGGCGGTACCGGCCACGACGGCCCCGGTCGCGACGAGGGCGAGTCGCCCCCGGCGCGTCAGTCGGATCGAGTTCCGTGACGGAGTGTTCGTCTGCATGCGGGCACGGTAACCCGCATATCGCCACAAACCCGGCATATTTTCATCTTGTCGGCTCCAGTTGGGCGTCCCTGCGGACCAGTGCCGCGTACCTCCCGTCCCGCTCCAGGAGTTCCTCGTGCGTGCCGCGTTCGACCGCACGTCCCGCGTCGAGCACCACGATCTGGTCGGCGCCGCGGACGGTGGAGAGCCGGTGGGCGATGGTGAGCGTGGTGCGGTCGGCGGACAGCGCGTCGAGGGCCTGCTGGACGGCGGCCTCGGTACGGGTGTCGAGCGCGCTGGTGGCCTCGTCGAGAACGAGCACCGGAGGATCGCGCAGAATGGTCCGGGCGATCGCCAGGCGCTGCTTCTCGCCGCCGGAGAAACGGTGGCCGCGCTCCCCCACGACGGTGTCGTATCCGTCGGGCAGAGCGGCGATGTGGTCGTGGATCTGTGCCGCCCGTGCCGCCGCGTGGAGTTCCCCGTCCGTGGCGTCGGGCTTCGCGAACCGCAGGTTGTCGGCCACGGAGGCATGGAAGAGGTACGTCTCCTGCGAGACGACGCCGACCGCGCGCGCCAGGGTGTCGAAGTCGAGGTCGCGCACATCGACCCCGTCGAGGGTGACCCGGCCTCCGGTGACGTCGTACAGCCGTGGCACGAGGTGGCCCAGCGTGGACTTGCCGGCGCCGGTCGAGCCGACCACCGCGAGACTGGTGCCGGCGGGGACGGTGACGTCGATGCCGTCGAGGACGGGGCCGCCCTTGCCGTCGTAGCCGAAGGTGACGTTCTCGAAGCGGACCTCGCCGCCGACCCGGTCGAGGCGGACCGGGTCCGTCCGCTCGGTGATGTCGACCGGGAGGTCAAGATACTCGAAGATGCGCTGGAACAGCGCGAGCGAGGCCTGGATCTGCACCCCGGTCGACAGCAGGCTCACGGCCGGCCGGAACAGGCCCTGCTGGAGCGAGACGAAGGCGACGATCGTCCCGATGGAGACCCCGGGGCCGCCCGTCCGCAGGGCGAGGCCCGCGGTCCAGTAGATGACGGCGGGCATGGCGGCCATGACGATCGTGATGACGGCCATGCGCCAGCGGCCGGCCATGCTCGACCGCACCTCCAGGTCCACCAGACGGTCGGACTCCTCGGCGAAGGCACTGGTCAGGGAGTCGGAGCGGCCCATGGTGCGGCCGAGCAGAATGCCACTGACCGACAACGACTCGGTGACCGTGGCGGCCATCGAGGCCATCTGCTTCTGCCGCTGGGTGGTGATCCTCTTGCGTTCGTTTCCGACACGACGGCTGATCCACACGAAGGCCGGCAGCAGGACCAGCGAGACGACGGTCAGCCGCCAGTCGAGGACGAGCATCGCGACGACGGTGGCGACGACGCTGGTGAGGTTGGAGACCAGGGAGGTCGCCGTGGAGGTCACGGTGGCCTGCATGCCGCCGATGTCGTTGGCGATGCGGGACTGGACCTCGCCGGTGCGGGTGCGCGTGAAGAAGGCGAGCGACATGCGCTGGAGCCGGTCGTAGACGGCGGTGCGCAGATCGTGCATGACGCGCTGGCCGACGGTCGTGGAGATCAGCGTCTGGAGCACGCCGAAGACGCTGGTGAGGACGGCGCTGAGGATCATGCCGAGGGCCAGCAGGCTGAGCAGTCCGGTGCGGCGCTCGGGGATCGCGACGTCGAGGATCGCCTTGAGCAGGAACGGGGTGGCGACCGAGACGAGCGACGCCGCTCCGACGAGCAGGCCGACGATCGCGAGGCGGCCCCGGTAGGGACGGAACAGCCTCAGGATGCGGCGCACCTGCCGTGGCCGTTCCTCGGCACCCGCGGGTGCGCTCCAGGCGGGTTCGTGGTCGGGGTGCATGGTCTCCTTCGAGGGCTCGGGAGCGGGAAGCGGGGCGCGGGAGCCCGGGACCGCCAAGGGCACACCGTGGGGCACCTGGACAGCGGAGCCTAGCTCATTGTTACCTATACTCACAATGAACGACGTCCTGATATTGTTCCGCACATGACCACCCCCGACCCCGAGGGCCTGCTGGCCGAGCAGCTGCTTCGGCTGACCCGCCGGGTGCACCGCATCCAGAAGCGCCATCTGGTGCGGCGCGAACTGGGCATCACCCCTGCCCAGTCCCGATTGCTGCGCACCCTCGCCCACTACGCCTCACCGCCCCGCATGGCCGACCTGGCGGAGCGGCTGGAAGTGGTGCCGCGAGCCGTGACGACGCTGGTCGACGGGCTGGAGGCGAGCGGCAAGGTGCGGCGGGTGCCCGATCCGGCCAATCGGCGGGTGATCCGGATCGAACTCACCGACGACGGACACGCGGCCCTGCGGGAGCTGCACGCCGCACGCAGGGCCGCCGCGGAGGAGATCCTGGCTCCGCTGGCGGACGAGCAGCGCGAGGTTCTCGGCGAGCTGCTGAACACGCTGGTCGACGGGACGGCCGCCGTCCCGCCGCACCCCGACGCGTCCTGCTGAGACACCGCGCCGAAGTCGCTGCCGGGGCCCCGTGCCGTCGTCGGCCGGCGGGATCGGGCAGTGTGCCCCGAGGTTCCCGTCCCGTGGGTCGAGCCGGTTCTGTGCGCCGTCATGGAAAATCGTTTGCCTTGCGGTACGCAACGGCGTCAACCTGTCACGGTTTGCTGTCGCCGCCGTCCGAGAACGGCGCGCGGCCCCCGCCTTTGCGAGCCCCTGGGACGTCATGCAGATACAAGACCTTCCGTATCCCGACCCGGGCGTGCCCGACGCCCGCTCGGGCCCCCGATTCCTGCGGTGGCTCTTCCTGAATCAGCTCCCGGGCCAGATCAAGTCCCTCGCCTGGGGACTGCTGCACTTCGCCTCCGTCGCCTCGATCCCGTTCTGTGTGGGCATCGGCGTCCAGGCCGCCGTCGACCGTTCCGGCGGTGGGCTCGCCCTGGCCGGCGGGCTCTTGGCGCTGGCCTGCGTGGGCAACGCGGTCGGCGACACCTTCCTGCACCGCGCCGCCGTCACCAACTGGATCACCGCGGCCGCCCGTGTCCAGCAGCTGCTGGCCCGCAGGACCGCGACGCTGGGCTCCGCGCTGACCCGGCGTGTCGCGGCCGGCGAGGTCGTAGCCGTCTCCACCGGTGACGTCGAGAAGATCGGCTGGTTCGTCGAGGCACTGTCCCGGTTCACCGCGGCCGTGGTCACCATCGTGCTGGTCTGCTTCGGCCTGCTCGTCTACCAGCCCGCGCTCGGTGTGGTCGTCGTCGTGGGCCTGCCCCTGCTGGCGCTCGCGGTCCTGCCCCTGCTGCCCCACGCCACCCGGCGGGCCGACGTCCAGCGGGAAAAGGCCGGACGGGCCACGGAACTCGCCTCGGACACCGTCGCCGGACTGCGTGTACTGCGCGGCATCGGCGGCGAGGAGCTGTTCCTCGACCGCTACCGCCGCGCGTCCCAGGAAGTCCGTCACGCTGCCGTGCGCAGTGCCCGGATGTGGTCCCTGATCGCCGCGATCCAGGTACTGCTGCCGGGAATCCTGCTGATCACGGTGGTCTGCTACGGCGTTCATCTGGCTCGTCAGGGGCGGATCACCGTGGGTGAACTGGTCACCGTCTACAGCTCGGTGATGCTGCTCGCGTATCCTCTGCGCCACTTCGAGGAGATCGCGATGGCCTACTCCTTCTCCCGGCCGTCGGCCAAGCGTGCGGCGCGTGTGCTGTCGCTGGAACGGGCCGTGGACGCCGCCGGGGCGCCCGGCTCCAAGGGGCCCGAGAGGCCCTCCGGGGACCTGTACGACCCGGCGACCGGTCTGCTCGCTCCGGCGGGCCGGCTCACCGCCGTGGTGTGTGGGGACCCGGACGCGGCGGGACACCTGGCCGAACGGCTCGGCGGGCACGCGGCGCACGCCCCGAACGCCGCTCGGAACGGCTCGGTGCTGCTCGGCGGCGTGCCGCTCGACGAGCTGCCACTGGACACCGCCCGAGGCTCCGTCCTCGTCCAGGACAAGGATCCGGTGCTGCTGTCGGGCACGCTGCGCGAACTGCTCGACGTCCCCGCGTCCGGGGCCGTCGGAACGCGTGAAGCGCTGGACGCCGCGCAGTGCGGGGACGTACTGGCGGCGCTGGTGCAGGGTTCGCTCGACGCCGCGGACCCGATGGACGCGCAGCTCACCGAGCGCGGGCGGTCCCTTTCCGGCGGCCAGCGGCAGCGGCTCTCGCTGGCCCGGTCGCTGGTCACCGACGCGGAGGTCCTCGTCCTGGACGAACCGACCTCCGCCGTCGACTCGCACACCGAGGCCCGTATCGCCGAGAGCCTGCGGGAACTGCGGGCGGGACGGACGACCGTCGTGTTCACCTCGTCGCCGCTGCTGCTGGACCGGGCGGACCAGGTGGTCTTCCTGCACGACGAGACGGTCGTGGCGGTCGGCGGCCACCGCGAGCTGGTGCGTACCGAGCCCCGGTACCGGGCCGTGGTGACCCGCGAGACGGAGGCCGAGGCCGAAACCGGGGACAGGACCGGGGCGGGGGCCGGGGCGGACGACCTGTCCGACCTGGACAAGCTCGTAGAGATCGAGGAGACGGCATGATCGGCGTGGCGCCACCGGCCTACGACCCGGCGGCCCCGACCACGGCCGGCACCCTGCCCGTGGGCGCGCCCGCCACCGTCCGCGCCTATGTGGGCGAGCTACTCCGCAGGCACCGCAGGGCCTTCGTGCTCCTGATCACGGTGAACACCGTCGCGGTGATCTCCTCGATGGTCGGCCCGTATCTGCTGGGCGGCCTGGTGGAGCGGGTCCCGGACCGTACGCGGGAGCTCCACCTGGGACTCACCGCCGCACTGTTCGTGGCGGCGCTGGTCGTCCAGGCGGTGTTCGTGCGGCAGGTGCGGCTGCGCGGGGCGATGCTCGGCGAGCGGATGCTGGCCGATCTGCGCGAGGACTTCCTGGTGCGGTCGGTCGGGCTGCCGCCCGGCGTGCTGGAGCGGGCCGGGACGGGTGATCTGCTGTCCCGGATCACGACCGACATCGACCGGCTCGGCAACGCGATGCGCGAGGCGGTGCCCCAGCTCGCCATCGGTGTGGTGTGGGTGGTGCTGCTGCTGGGCGGCCTGGTCGTCACGGCACCCGAACTGGCGCCGGCCGTACTGGTCGCCGTTCCCCTGCTCGTGGCCGGCTGCCGCTGGTACTTCCGGCGGGCACCGGCCGCGTACCGTTCCGAGGCCGCGGGGTACGCCGCCGTGGCCGCGGTGCTCGCCGAGACCGTGGACGCGGGACGGACCATCGAGGCGCACCGCCTCAGCGAGCGCCGGGTGGCGTTGTCCGACCAGCGGGTCAAGGAGTGGACGGCCTGGGAGCGCTACACGCTGTGGCTGCGGTCGGTGCTCTTCCCCGTCATCAACATCACCCATGTGACCGTGCTCGGCTCGGTGCTGATGATCGGTGGCGTCTTCGTCCTGCAGGGCTGGATCGGTGTCGGCCAGCTGACGACCGGTGCGCTGCTGGCACAGATGCTCGTCGACCCGGTGGGACTGATCCTGCGCTGGTACGACGAGTTGCAGGTGGCCCAGGTGTCGCTGGCCCGGCTGGTCGGGGTCCGGGACATCGAGCCCGACGCCGGTGACGCCGCGCTGACCCCCGACGGACGCCATGTGCGCGCCGAGCGGGTGCACTTCGGCTACCACGAGGGCGTCGACGTGCTGCGCAAGGTGTCGCTGGAGGTCGCGCCCGGCACCAGGCTGGCGCTGGTCGGCCCCTCCGGCGCGGGCAAGTCCACCCTGGGACGGCTGCTCGCCGGGATCTACGCGCCCAGGGACGGCACAGTGACCCTGGGCAACGCCGAGCTGTCCCGGATGACCGCGGAACGCGTCCGTACCCAGGTGGCGCTGGTCAACCAGGAGCACCACGTCTTCGTGGGCTCCCTGCGCGACAACCTGCGGCTCGCCCGGACGGATGCCGGGGACGCCGAGCTGTGGGCGGCGCTCGGCGCGGTCGACGCGGACGGCTGGGCGCGTGCGCTCGACGACGGTCTCGACAGTGAGGTCGGCTCGGGCGGGCTGGCGCTCACCCCGGCCCAGGCGCAGCAGATCGCGCTGGCCCGGCTGGTGCTGGCCGACCCGCACACGCTGGTGCTGGACGAGGCGACCTCGCTGCTGGACCCCCGCGCGGCCCGGCACCTGGAACGCTCGCTGGCCCGTGTCCTCGACGGCCGCACCGTCGTCGCCATCGCCCACCGCCTGCACACCGCCCACGACGCGGACGTCATCGCCGTCGTCGAGGAGGGCCGCATCAGCGAGCTGGGCAGCCATGACGAGCTGGTCGCCGCGGGCAGCGCGTACGCGGCGCTGTGGCGCTCCTGGCACGGGTGAGGGCCCGGGCCAGGGGACGAACGAGGGCTCGGGTGAGGGTGGGGTGAGCGCGCGGGGGACGGGGTGGCGGGCTGCGCGGCCGGGCGTGTTCGGCGGCCTCCGGCCGCGGTGTGAGACGCGCCCGGGGGCGGATGCGCCGTGGGCACGGTCCGCCACCGGCGGCGGCCGGTGACGGGCCGTGCCGTTGCGCGGAGCCGAACCTGGGTGGAAGGGTGGAATCAGGCACCGGCTCGGGAACGCCCGGGGCTCCGGAGAACCGGGGTGCGGGTGATGCCGGTGCCCCGTGCAGGCGCGGCCCGGAACGGGCCACGGCGGGAACGGGCCCGTCCCCACCCCCTGGAGGTCCCCGTGAACAGAGCCGGCGGTTGGGGAGACGACGTCTACCAGCCCGACGGATCCGAGGTCCAGGACGACGCCGGACTGCTCGACGCCGAGGACACTCTCGAGAACGACGGCGTCGCCGATCCCCTCGACCGGGGCTGGTCCCCTCCCGAGCGGCCGTGGGCCGTGGAGCACCGCGGTGTGACGGCGTCGGAGCGCAGGGCGGGCGAGACCCTGGACCAGCGGCTCGCCGAGGAGCTGCCCGATCTCGCCGCCGCCGACGGTGACGACCTCGGTGACAGCGAGGGCACCGACGGCGAGCTCCTGGACAACGAGGTCGGTGCCGCGCGCTCCGGCCGGCTCGTGGCCCCCGACGAAGGGGCGCACGAGGACGAGGAGACCGCCATGGTCGCCACGGACGTCGGTATCGACGGGGCGGCGGCCTCGGCCGAGGAGGCCGCCATGCATGTCGTCGACGAGGACACCCTCCCCGGCTGACCTCGCCGTTTCACGGCCGTGACGCCCGTGACACCCGTCCGAACGGCGCAGGCCGCCCGGGCCGTCACCCGAACCGTCCCGGTCGTCCGGGACGTCCGGCCCATCCGGATCGATCCCGTCGCGCGCCGCACGCATCGCCCACGTCGTAGAGGAGCGTCCATGCAGCAGGACAAGCACCCCGACTACCACCCCGTCGTCTTCCGCGACCGGGCCGCCGGATACGCCTTCCTGACCCGGTCCACCGCGACCAGCGAGCAGACGATCGAGTGGGACGACGGCGAGACCTATCCGGTCGTGGAGGTGGAGATCTCCTCGGAGAGCCACCCCTTCTACACGGGCACGGCACGGACCGTGGACACGGAAGGACGCGTCGCCCGCTTCGAGCGCCGCTACGGCGGTGAAAGCTCCGGCTGAGCCGACGACGGCGGCCACCGAGCATCCCCGCCGGCGACGACCGCCGGTCGTCCGCGCCTCAGATCACGTTGAGCGCCGCCGCGCAGCCCACTCCGCCGAGCAGCATGAACGCGGGCATCAGCACCTTGAGCTCCACCCAGCTGCCCGCCCGGAACCGCATCCCCTTGGGCGGACCTATGGGGTACCAGCGCTTGCGGCCCACCGGTATGGGCCACAGGATCGGGCAGCCCGAGACGGTCAGGGCGTCCCCGATGTCGTGCACCAGCGCACCCAGGACGATCGGCAGCCCCAGCCACAGGTACTCCTGGCCGGGCTCCGTGAACAGCCAGCCGGCACCGTTGCCCGGCTCGTCCAGGATGCCTGCGAGGATCCACGAGCTGGTCGCGGCGAGCAGCCACACCAGTACGTCGCTGCTGGCTCCTCGCGTGGCCCGCCACAGCAGGCCCTCGATGGCCAGCACCATGTGGACGAAGAGGATGGCCAGCACCGCCCACCGGCCGCCCGTGATCGCCAGGACGGAAGCGCCCCCGCCGATCAGGACCGCCCACAGCCAGGTGTGGGTGAGGGTGCGGTGACCGCCGGAACGGCGCGGGTCGCCCGGTTTCCTGGTGGCCTTGTAGACGGCGTACGACAGCTTGTCGACGATCTCGCACAGCCTCTTGGACACGGGACCGAAGGACCGCGATATCGTCGCCGCCTTGTGGTCCAGGTCCGGGGCGAGGGCGGCACCGGCGCAGATCAGGGCCCCGACCAGGAGCACCGGCCAGGGCATCGGTTTTCCGGCGGCGGTCGTGGCCGCGCCCACCCCGAGCCATGCCGCGGCACCCGACAGTGAGTGTGCTGGTCCCATCATCCCCGTTGCCCGCCCTATTCCACTTGTGCCGCTGTCCAGTTGACCAGGTGCGTCGACGCCCCTTCGGCGACACAGCGTAGCCTTCGCGATCTTCATCCCCGAATCCGATTCCCGCGCGGGGCCCGGTGGCAGGCAAGATGGGGGCGTGACCCTCATCGATCAGCTGCCGCCGACCGCCGACCCCGACGCCCTCTACGAAGCCTTCGAGTCGTGGGCGGGGGAACGCGGTCTCACGCTCTACCCCCACCAGGAGGAGGCGCTGATCGAGGTGGTCTCCGGGGCGAACGTGATCGTCTCGACCCCGACCGGCTCGGGCAAGAGCATGATCGCGGCCGCTGCCCACTTCGCCGCGCTGGCCCGGGACGAGGTCACCTTCTACACGGCGCCCATCAAGGCGCTGGTGTCGGAGAAGTTCTTCGAGCTGTGCAAGATCTTCGGCACGGAGAACGTCGGCATGCTGACCGGCGACGCGTCCGTGAACGCCGATGCCCCGGTCATCTGCTGCACCGCCGAGGTGCTGGCGTCGATCGCGCTGCGTGACGGCAGGAACGCCGACGTCGGCCAGGTCGTCATGGACGAGTTCCACTTCTACGCGGAGCAGGACCGCGGCTGGGCGTGGCAGATTCCGCTGCTGGAACTGCCGCAGGCGCAGTTCGTGCTGATGTCGGCGACGCTCGGCGACGTCTCCTTCTTCGAGAAGGACCTCGCCCGCCGCACCGGCCGCCCCACGTCGGTGGTCCGCTCGGCGACCCGGCCGGTCCCTCTGTCCTACGAGTACCGCTATACGCCGCTCACCGAGACGCTCACGGACCTGCTGGCGGCCCGGCAGGCTCCGGTCTACATCGTGCACTTCACGCAGGCCCAGGCGGTGGAGCGGGCACAGGCGCTGATGAGCATCAACATGTGCACGCGCGAGGAGAAGGACAGGATCGCCGACCTGATCGGCAGCTTCCGCTTCACCACCAAGTTCGGCCGCAACCTCTCCCGCTACGTCCGGCACGGCATCGGTGTGCACCACGCCGGCATGCTGCCCAAGTACCGGCGGCTGGTGGAGAAGCTCGCGCAGGCCGGTCTGCTGAAGGTCATCTGCGGTACGGACACGCTGGGCGTGGGGGTCAACGTCCCGATCCGCACGGTGCTGTTCACCGCCCTGACCAAGTACGACGGGAACCGGGTGCGCACGCTGCGGGCCCGCGAGTTCCACCAGATCGCGGGCCGGGCCGGGCGGGCCGGCTTCGACACCGAGGGGTTCGTCGTCGCGCAGGCCCCCGAGCACGTCGTCGAGAACGAGAAGGCGCTGGCGAAGGCGGGCGACGACCCGAAGAAGCGCCGCAAGGTCGTCCGCAAGAAGGCGCCGGAGGGGTTCGTCGCCTGGTCGGAGCAGACCTTCGAGAAGCTCATCGGTTCGGATCCCGAGCCGCTGACCTCCCGTTTCCGGGTGACGCACACGATGCTGCTGTCGGTGATCGCCCGGCCCGGGAACGCCTTCGCGGCGATGCGTCATCTCCTCGAGGACAACCACGAGCCGCGCAAGCAGCAGCTGCGGCACATCCGGCGGGCGATCGCGATCTACCGGTCCCTGCTGGACGGCGGCATCGTCGAGAAGCTGGACACACCGGACTCCGAAGGACGGATCGTGCGGCTCACCGTGGATCTGCAGCAGGACTTCGCGCTGAACCAGCCGCTGTCCACCTTCGCGCTGGCCGCGTTCGAGCTGCTGGATCCCGAGTCGCCGTCCTACGCGCTCGACATGGTGTCCGTGGTGGAGTCCACGCTGGACGACCCGCGCCAGATCCTCGCCGCGCAGCAGAACAAGGCGCGCGGCGAGGCGGTCGCCCTGATGAAGGCGGACGGCGTCGAGTACGAGGAGCGCATGGAGCGCCTCCAGGACATCACGTACCCGAAGCCGTTGGAGGAACTGCTCTTCCACGCCTACGACACCTACCGCAAGAGCCACCCGTGGGTCGGTGACCATCCGCTGTCGCCGAAGTCCGTGGTGCGGGACATGTACGAACGGGCGATGTCCTTCACGGAGTTGGTCTCCCACTACGAACTGGCCCGGACCGAGGGCATCGTGCTGCGGTACCTGGCCAGCGCCTTCAAGGCCCTGGACCACACCGTCCCGGACGATCTGAAGTCCGAGGATCTCCAGGATCTGATCGCCTGGCTGGGCGAAATGGTGCGTCAGGTCGACTCGAGTCTGCTGGACGAGTGGGAGCAACTGGCCAATCCCGCGGAGATGACCGCCGAGGAGGCCCAGGAGAAGGCCGACCAGGTGAAACCGGTCACCGCCAACGCGCGTGCCTTCCGCGTCCTGGTCCGCAACGCCATGTTCCGCCGTGTCGAACTGGCCGCTCTGGACCAGGTGGACGCGCTGGGCGAGCTGGACGCCGAGGCCGGCTGGGACGCCGACGCCTGGGGCGAGGCGATGGACAAGTACTGGGACGAGTACGAGGAACTCGGCACCGGTCCCGACGCCCGCGGTCCCAAGCTGCTGCTGATCGAAGAGGAGCCGGCCAACGGACTGTGGCGGGTCCGGCAGATCTTCGACGACCCGAACGGCGACCACGACTGGGGCATCAGCGCCCAGGTCGACCTCACCGCCTCCGACGCGGAGGGCCGCGCGGTCGTCCGGGTCACCGCTGTCGGCCAACTGTGAACGCAGGAGCATAGCGCCCATGACGAACCCGACCGAGAGCCTCGTCGCCCTGCTCGACCTGGAGCAGATCGAGGTCGACATCTTCCGTGGCCGCAGTCCGCAGGAGTCGCTGCAGCGGGTCTTCGGCGGCCAGGTGGCCGGCCAGGCGCTGGTCGCCGCGGGCCGCACCACGGAGGGCGACCGCCCCGTGCACTCGCTGCACGCGTACTTCCTGCGCCCCGGGCGGCCCGGGGTGCCGATCGTGTACCAGGTCGAACGGGTACGGGACGGCCGGTCGTTCACGACCCGCCGGGTCGCCGCCGTGCAGCAGGGCCGCACGATCTTCACGCTCACCGCCTCCTTCCACAAACCCGAGCAGGGGAGTTTCGAGCACCAGCTGCCGCCGGCCCGCGAGGTCCCGGACCCGGAGTCGCTGCCGACCGTCGCGGAGGAGATCCGCGAGCATCTGGGCGAGCTGCCGGAGCAGTTGGAGCGGATGGCCCGCCGTCAGCCCTTCGACATCCGCTACGCGGACCGGCTGCGCTGGGACCCGGACGAGGTCAAGGACGCCGAACCGCGCAGCGCCGTGTGGATGCGTGCGGTGGGCCCGCTCGGCGACGATCCGCTGGTGCACACGTGCGCCCTGACCTACGCCAGCGACATGACCCTGCTGGACGCCGTTCGGCTCCCGGTGGAACCCCTGTGGGGTCCGCGCGGCTTCGACATGGCCTCACTGGACCACGCGATGTGGTTCCACCGCCCGTTCCGTGCGGACGAGTGGTTCCTGTACGACCAGGAGTCGCCGATCGCCGTGGGCGGGCGCGGTCTGGCTCGAGGGCGGATCTACGACCGTGAGGGGCGGATGCTGGTGTCCGTCGTCCAGGAGGGGCTGTTCCGGGCGTTGTAGCTCACCGGGCGGATCACCCGGGCCGACCCCGGTCAGCGGTCGGCCGGTCGCCGGGCAGCCGGTCGCCGAGCGGCCGGTCGCCGAGCGGCCGGTCCCCGGTTCCTGCCGCGCCACCGGGCGAGCAGCGTGCGGAACGCCCCGCGCGGGCGTTCCGGCTCCCGGGGAACCTGTCCGGCCGGCGCGGGGCGGTAAGAGGCGGAAGCCGGACGGGGCGCCGGCCGGTGCTCGCGGGCCTCCGCCAGCAGCCCCACGAGCTCCGCCTGGAGCCAGGCGATCTCGTCGGAGTCCTGAGCGGTCACGAGGGTCTCCGTGAGGATGGCGCCGGGTGAGCCCGGAGCCCCGTGGGAGGGCCGCTCGGGGCGGAACCGGCTGAGGTGGGACCGCTCGTAGGGGTCCTTGACGACCTCGCAGATGTGTGTGGGATCGAGCAGGGACGCGAGGGCTCCGGCACGCGACCACGGGTCGGTGGCCCGACGGAGCAGGATGGCCAGCCGGCGGGTACGCCAGTTGCGGGCCCGCAGGTCGAGACCGGTGTCGAGCTGTCCCCTGAGGTGGTCGGACGTGCTGTCCCTCAACAGTGAGGTGTTCCTCTCGTCGGCCGTGAACTGCCTTAGTTCCTCTGCGAGATAGAGCCAGACCACGGCACGGTGGCGGTTGAGGTGGAACCTCGTGGGAGCCAGCAGGCCCAGCCGGGCCAGTCGCGTGAACCGGTCCTTCGTCACCCCCATGAGCAGCGCGCCCTCCGTGGCGCCCACGGTCCTGACGCTCTCCCGCAGGGCCTCCGGACGACCTGGCCGGGCGCGGAGCCGTTCGAGTTCGGCGCGGTCCACACGGCGGCCGGCTCCCCGCTCGTCGGGGGTGGTGCGAATCCTGCCGAGGTCCACGGCGAGGTCGAACTCGCTGGGCTTGAGGCCGAGTTCCCGTGCCGCACGGCCCGTCGTGACCCAGGAACCGGCGCTCGCGGCTTCATGTGTGGCGGTGTTTCCGGACATGCGCGTCTCCCCCGTGGAGTGTGCTCGGCCGGCGCCGTGCGCGCCGTCCGGAGAAACCGTATCCGGCCCGTCACTCTTCGTGACAGGCCTGTGGACAACTCCACGGAGGCCGACGAACGCGCAGGTCAGGTACTTGTGGGGTCTTCGGGTTCCGGTCGGCGGGCGTCCACGTCCAGGTGTTCGCCGACCCGGTTGACCAGCAGCGTCATCTCGTACGCGATCCGGCCGATGTCGGCCTCGGCCCCACTGAGCACGCTCAGGCAGCTGCCGGCACCGGCCGCGGTGACGAAGAGCACCGCGTCGTCGAACTCGATCATCGTCTGACGCATTCCGCCCGCGCCGAAATGCTGTCCGGAGCCCTTGGCGAGGCTGTGCAGTCCGGACGAGACCGCGGCTAGGTACTCCGCGTCCTCGCGTCGAAGCCCCGTACTCGTCCCGGTCACCAGCCCGTCGTTGGACAGGACCAGCGCGTGCCGCACCTCCTCGACTCTCTGGGTCAGGTCGTCCAGCAGCCAGTCGAGTCCCCGTTTTTGCGTCATGTCGCGAATCTCCCCCTTGCTCTTCCCCGTATGGATCGCTCCGCCAGCCTTCCCCACGGCCGGGCGCCGGACAAGGAGGATAGAAGCCATGGGACAGAGGATGACCGACGAGGAATGGCGGGAGTTCGTCTCGCACGGAACCCGCACCGCCAAACTTTCCACCGTGCGTGCCGACGGCAGTCCGCACGTGGCGCCGATCTGGTTCGTGCTCGACGGGGACGACGTGGTGTTCAACACCGGCGGGGGGACGGTGAAGGGACGCAATCTGGTCCGTGACGGGCGGGTGGCCCTGTGCGTGGACGACGACCGGCCGCCGTTCGCCTTCGTGGTGATGCGGGGCCGGGCGCGGATCTCGGAGGATCCCGAGGACCTGGTGCGTTGGGCCACGCGGATCGCCGCGCGGTACATGGGCCAGGACCGTGCCGAGGAGTTCGGGGCGCGCAACGGTGTGCCGGGCGAGCTCCTCGTCCGTGTCGCCGTCGAGAAGGTCCTGTCGGAGAAGGGCGTCACGGACTGATCACCGGGCCGCGGCACAAAGTGGCGCGGCCCGGGCGGCCTCACGCGGGGTGACATGGCCAGGGGCCGGCCGTGGCCGGATCCAGTGCCTGGACGGCGTGCGCGATCGCGTGGAACGGTACGCCGTCGAGGCCCGTCGGGGGTGGGGCCCGGGCCGTCCGGTGGGGGATCATGCCGGGCATGAGTGACGACCACACCCGTGTCCAGGAGTTCTTCACCGCGCGTGCCGCCGACTGGGACCGCCGGTTCCCCGACGACGGTCCGGCCTACGCGGCGGCGGTGGCCGAGCTGGGGCTGCGCGAGGGCGCCCGGGTGCTCGACGCGGGCTGCGGCACCGGACGGGCCCTGCCGCCGCTGCGCGCGGCCGTGGGCCCTTCCGGAACGGTCCTCGGCGCAGATCTGACCCCGGCCATGCTGCGGGAGGCCGCGCGGGCCGGACGGGGCCACGACGGGACGCTGCTGCTCACCGACGTCTCCGCGCTGCCGCTGCGCTCGGGATCCCTCGACGCCGTGTTCGCGGCGGGCCTGATCGCACACCTGCCCCGCCCTGCCGAGAATCTCCGGGAGCTCGCGCGGGTGGCGCGGCCCGGTGGCGTGCTCGCGCTGTTCCACCCGATCGGCAGGGCGGCACTCGCCGCGCGTCAGGGCCGCTCGATCACGCCGGACGACCTCCGCGCGGAGCGGAACCTCCGTCCGCTGCTGGCCGGTTCGGGCTGGCGCATGACGTCGTACGTCGACGAGGACGCCCGGTTCCTGGCGCTGGCCGTCCGCGCGGGCTGAGCGCCCGGACTCGCGCCGGGGCCTCCCAGTCCGCGTGCCGCACCGACCGGAATGCGCTCGGTGCGGGCCGGCGGTGCCCGGGCGACTGTTCCGCCGGCACTTCGCGGCCTGTCGGCCGGGCAGGAGATTCTTCGGGCGCGTGCGCTGTTGAGCCCCTGTTCCGCGGACGAGTGAGCCCGAAGGGGACGGTTGGACGGTTCCAGCCGTTCGAAGCGCCCCACCGCGCCGCCCTTCTGCCGCGGACGCCCCGACTCTACGGTGAGTGGCAGGACATGAACGGCCGGTGCGGGAAGCTGCTCAGGGGGAAGGTGGACCGGATGTGGGCCAGGGTTCGCAGGGTCGGGGGCAAAGTGGTGGACAGCCTGCGCGTGGAGGAGAGGACCGAGCGGGAGGAGCGTCCGCACAATCTGTTCGAGGCCGCCGCGACGTACGTCTCGGCCTGTGTGGAGGACGATCAGGAGCGGATCGACGAGGCGGCCGGCTGGGTGTCGCCGGAGGCGCTGGCGTTCGGGGTGAACGAGTTGGCGTGCCGGGCGGTCGTCGCGCTCGCGCGGGAGCGCGACGCGTCCCCGCGGACGGTCGCACGGGACCTGCTGGGGCTTCCGGCAGCCTGATCCGGCCGGGAGTGCGGGGCCGATTCGTCCCGACGGGCCGGAGAGCCACGGCTCCGGGTGCGGTTGCGAGGTCGTGACAAGGAACTCGGAGGCGGATCAGTGTGCGCGCCGGTGGACAGGATCGCCGTACGGCCGCTCTGAAGCGCGCCCGGCGGGGCGTCTGTCTCCGTGTGAGGGGTGCGCCTGCCTTTGCGCATGTGGGGTGAACCCCCGTGGGAAGGCGCCGTTCCGTAGGGCGCCCACCCCTCGATGATGGCAGCGTTGGGCCCGCCCCATGGGGCAGCTTCGTGCTCCGTGCCGTGCCCTCTTCCGCTTCCCGCCCTTCCTGGAGACCGTCATGCGCCCGTCCCTAGGTGTTCCGTTGCTCGCCTTCGCCCTCGCGGCGACAGCCCTCATCGCTCCGGCTCCCGCCGACGCCTCCGCCGCCGAGGACGAACACTGTGCGCGCCAGGAGCGTGTGCGGGTGCCGGGCGCGGCCCACCAGCGCACCACCTGTCTGGCCGATCTGACCACCACGGGGTTGACCGGCACCCCGTACACCGATCTGGCGGACCAGGCGGGGCTGATCGCGGCCGCCACCCGGTCGCCGTCCGGAGTGCCCGGTATCCAGGTCGACGGGTACTTCCCGGACTCCTCCCGCTTCAACACGACGCACGGCTGGGCGCACGACGCGCAGTTCGTGATCCGGCTGCCCGACCGGTGGAACGGCGGGCTGATCGTCACGGGCGCACCCGGCACCCGCAAGCAGTACGCGACCGACAAGGCCATCTCCGACCGGGTACTGTCCCAGGGATACGCGTACGCCTCGACGGACAAGGGCAACAACGGGGTCGACTTCTACCGTGACGGGGTCCGGCCCGGTGACGCGGTGGCCGAGTGGAACACCCGGACCACGCAGCTCACCCGGGCGGCCAAGCTCGCGGTGGCCCACCGTTACGGGCACGCCCCGCGCCGGACGTACATGACCGGCGTCTCCAACGGCGGCTATCTCACCCGCTGGCAGCTGGAGAACCACCCGGAGCTGTACGACGGCGGCGTGGACTGGGAGGGCGCGCTGTGGACCGCCGACGGGACCGGTCTGTTCACCACCCTGCCGGTCACGGTGGCCCGGATGTTCGGCACGGCAGGGGACGAGGACCTGTACGCGGCGGGCTTCGCACCGGGCTCCGAGTTCCTGTGGCCGTACCATGAGAAGGCCTACTGGGGTGTCACGCAGAAGATCTACCGCGCCGAGTTCGACCCGGCCTACGATCCCGCTTGCCCGGGTCCCTCGGCCGGGACCACGGTGGAGCAGATCCTGGCGCCGTGCGCGTCCGACGCCACGTACGACTACGCCTCGCGTCCCGCCTCCGTGCACCGCGCCGCGGCCCGGGTCGCACTGACCGGGCGTATCGGCCGGCCGCTGATCACGCTGCACGGCGATCTGGACGCACTGCTGCCGCAGGCCGCCCACTCCGATGTGTACGCCCGCATGATCGACGCGAAGGGCCGGGGAGCGCTGCACCGCTACTACACGGTGCAGGACGGCACCCACGTCGACGGGCTGTACGACACCCATCCGGACCGGCTGCGGCCGATCCTGCCCTGCTACCGGTCGGCGTTCGACACCCTGACCGCATGGGTGGAGCGCGGAGTCGGGCCGCCCGCGGACCGGACGATCGACAGGCCCGCGGACGGCGACGTGGTCAACTCCTGCGCACTGGACGGTGCCGAGGCGGCGACGCGGTAGCAGTGCCCGAGCAGGGGCCCGGTCCTCCGGGACGGGCTCCTGCGTCTCAGCGGCCCAGCTCCTTGCGCGAAACACGGCGCAGCCTGCTCCGCTGCGAGGGGTCCAGGGTGAGGTACGCGGCGGCCGGGACTCCCAGGATGATCAGGAGCGCCGCCCACCAGGGCAGCCAGATGAGCAGGATGAGCCCGGCCGCCACACCTCCCGCGGCGATCTTGGCATTCTTCGACATGGTGTCGCCTCCTTCGCGGCCACTGCCGCTCTCTGTCGTGAAAACGGCCCCGCGCTCCCGGCGGTTCCGACCGCGACCCTGAGACGTCCCTGAGGTTCGCCCCCTAGGGTTCCCTCAGGGGCCGTCGCCGACTCGCCGAACCCCGGCTCGCCGGCCCCTCCGGGACGGAGCACGACCGCGTGTCCATGGTGTCCCAGTTCACACCCCAGGCATACCCGGGCGGCCATGGCCGTGCTGTAACCTCGGCGACTCCGACCCCACTAGTCAAGTTTGATGAATCAAGGATTTCGTGAGCGCTGCGCAGACGACTCCCGTGCTTCCCTCCTCCGCCCAGTACGCCGACCTGGCCCGCTGCTCCGCCGTATTCGTACCCGGCGACCCCGCCCGCACCGGCCGCATGGCCTTCTGGCGGCCCGGGGGGTCCGCTCCCCCCGTCCTGAACACGGCGCAGGCCGAGGAGCTGACCGTCGTCGTGCCCGACGGCGAGGGGGTGCAGGCGGTGGGCGTCCCCGCGGTGCTGCTGCCGGTGCGTGCCGCCCTGCCCGTCCTCACCCGCGCGCGGGCCGGCGGCGACGGGCACCCGGCCGCCGTCTTCTGGGGTGCCGCCGCCGTGCACGCGCTGCGTCTGGTGGCGCGCGGTCTGCTGCTGCCGGGGCTGTCCCCGGCCGGTCACGACGCCTGGCGCGCGGGTCCGCTGGACGCGGAGGACGTCGAGGCCGTGCGCCGGCTCGCCGCCGCGATGCCGCCCGAGGCCCACGCCCAGCCGCTGGACGGCCCCGGGCCCCTTCGGCTGCCCGACCCCGAACGGCTGCTGCGCGCCTTCCTCGACGCGGTCGCCGACACCCTGCCCCGCTCCCCCGCCGCGCCCCTGGTGACCGGATCCCCCGCCTTCGCCGTGTCCGAGCCGCAGCACCTGCCCGCACTGCGCGAGTGGGCCGCCGACGTTGCCGCGGGCCACGACGCGGGCGTACGCCTGTCGCTGCGCATCGAAGTGCGCGGCCTCACCGACGCACCGGAGACCTGGGCCGCGCCGGAGACGCGGGAGGCCCCGGGCGCCTCGGACCACGCCGGCCCCACCACCCACCCCACCGACGACGGCACCGACGTCACGTTCCGGGCCGTGCTCCAAGTGCACGGCGTGAGCGATCCCGCGCTCGTCGCGGACGCCACCGACGTGTGGGCCGCGGCCGCGGAAGGCCAGGACGGTCCGGGCGGCGCGGCCGGCCCGGACGGCGGTTTCGGGCCGCGGGCCCGGATGGACACGCTGCTTGCGCTGCGCCGGGCCGCCCGCGCCTGGGCCCCGCTCGCACCCCTGCTGTCGGCGACCGTGCCCGACGCGGTCGAACTCGCCGACGACGAGGTCACCGAGCTCCTCGGGGAGGGCGCGAGGGCGCTCGCGGCCGCGGGCGTCGACGTGCACTGGCCCAAGGAGCTGATCCGCGGACTGACCACCCGCGCGGAGATCGGCCCCGCCGACGAGGAACGGCCGTCCGGCCGGGCGGGCTTCAAGGACGCTTCCCGGCAACCGTCCTTCCTGTCGGCCGACGCGCTGCTCGCCTTCGACTGGTCGTTCGCCCTGGGCGACCGGACGCTCACCCGCTCGGAGCTGGACCGGCTCGCGGAGACCACACGCCCCGTCGTGCGGCTGCGCGACCAGTGGGTGCTGATCGACCCCCGGGAGGTGCTCCGCGCCCGCGCGCGCCGGGACCACGCGGTCACGCCCGTCGACGCGCTCGGCGCGGCCCTGACCGGCTCGGTGGAGGTGGACGGCCGCCGGTTCGAGATGCGTCCCACCGGCTGGCTGGCGACCCTGCGGGACCGGCTCGCGGACCCCGAGTCCCAGGAGCCCGTCCCGCAGCCCGCGGCCCTCGCCGCCACGCTGCGGGACTACCAGCGGCGCGGGCTGAACTGGCTGGCCCACATGACGTCCGTGGGCCTGGGCTGCTGCCTCGCCGACGACATGGGCCTCGGCAAGACGATCACCCTGATCGCCCTGCATCTGCACCGGCAGTCCGACCCCGCGTCCGCCGGGCCCACCCTCGTGGTCTGCCCGACCTCCCTGATGGGCAACTGGCAGCGGGAAATCGAACGGTTCGCGCCGGGCACCCCGGTGCGCCGCTTCCACGGTGCGCGCCGCTCGCTGGACGGTTTGGCCGACGGCGAGTTCGTGCTCACCACGTACGGCACCATGCGCCTGGACGCTTCCCGGCTCGCCGATGTGTCCTGGGGGATGGTCGTCGCCGACGAGGCGCAGCACGTGAAGAATCCGTACGCGGCGACGGCCCGGCAGTTGCGGTCCATCGGCGCACGCGCGCGCGTGGCGCTCACCGGTACGCCGGTGGAGAACAATCTCTCGGAGCTGTGGGCCATCCTCGACTGGACGACGCCCGGACTGCTGGGCCGGCTCGGCACCTTCCGCAGGCGCTACGCGGATGCCGTGGAGGGCGGGACGGACCCTGCCGCGGCGGAGCGGCTGGCCCGGCTGGTACGGCCGTTCCTGCTGCGCCGCCACAAGTCGGACCCGGGGATCGCGCCCGAGCTGCCGCCGAAGACGGAGACCGATCACCCGGTGTCGCTCACGCAGGAGCAGACGGCGCTGTACGAGGCCGTGGTCCGCGAGGCCCTGGCCGAGATCTCCGGCACCTCCGGCGTCTCGGGGACCGACGGCATGGCGCGGCGGGGAATGATCGTGAAGCTGCTGACCGGGCTGAAGCAGATCTGCAACCACCCGGCGCAGTTCCTCAAGGAGGAGCGGCCGGCGATCGCGGGACGGTCCGGGAAGCTCGAACTGCTCGACGAACTCCTCGACACCGTGCTCGCCGAACAGGCCTGCGTGCTGGTCTTCACGCAGTACGTGCAGATGGCACGGCTGCTGGAGCGACACCTCTCCGCGCGGGGTGTGCCGTCGCAGTTCCTCCACGGCGGCACACCGGTCGCCGAACGCGAGGCGATGGTACGACGCTTCCAGGACGGCGAGGTCCCGGTCTTCCTGCTGTCGCTCAAGGCCGCGGGCACCGGGCTGAACCTCACCCGCGCCGAGCATGTCGTGCACTACGACCGCTGGTGGAATCCCGCCGTGGAGGCCCAGGCCACGGACCGCGCGTACCGCATCGGCCAGACCCGGCCGGTACAGGTGCACCGGCTGATCACCGAGGGCACGATCGAGGACCGCATCGCCGAACTGCTGGTCCGCAAGCGCGAGCTGGCGGACGCGGTGCTCGGCTCCGGCGAGGCGGCGCTCACGGAGCTGACGGACACGGAGCTGGCGGATCTGGTGGCACTGCGAGAGGGCCCGCGATGACCCGGTACGACGGTGACGGAGCAGAAGTGGAAGAAACCGACGACTGGTACGAGCCGGAGGGAGTCCCTGTGGGTGGGGCCGCCCCGGACGGAACCGACCCGGAGGGGACCGACGGCGGGGCCGGCGCGGAGCGGACGTTCGCCGCGCTGCCTCCCGCGCGGGGACGTGGTTTCGCGCAGACCTGGTGGGGCCGGGCCTGGCTGACGGCGCTGGAGGGCACGGCCCTGGACACCCAGCAGCTCAAGGCGGGCCGTCGGCTCGCCCGCGCGGGAGCGGTCGGCGCCGTGTCCGTACGGCCGGGGCGGATCACGGCCGTCGTCCAGGACCGTGACCGCACGGCGCACCGCGCGGACGTGCTGCTGCAGGAACTGTCCGACGAGCAGTGGGACCGCTTCCTGGACATGGCCGTCGAGCGGGCCGGGCATGTGGCGGCGCTGCTCGACCGGGAGATGCCGCCGCATCTGGTGGAGGACGCGGAGCTGGCCGGGGTCGAACTGCTGCCGGGCCTGGGCGATCTGGAACCGGAGTGCGACTGCGGGGCGTGGGACCACTGCGGTCACACGGCGGCGCTCTGCTATCAGGTGGCCCGGCTGCTGGACCATGACCCGTTCGTCCTGCTCCTGGTGCGGGGACGCGGTGAGCGCGCCCTGCTGGACGCGCTCCAGTCGCATGGCGGGCCGTCCTCCACCTCCGGGAAACGGCCGCGGCTGGAGGGTGTGGACGCGGCCGAGGCGTTCGCGGCGGGCGGCATCCGGCCTGCGCTGCCCGGCGTTCCCCCTCTTCCCGCGGAGCCGGGGGTGCCGCCGTCCCTGGACACGGACGAGCCGCCCACCGCCGGAGTCGACCCGTCCGCCCTGGAGTTCCTCGCCGCGCGGACCGCCGTGCAGGCTCACCGGCTGCTGGCGGAGGCGCTCCGGGAGGGGCACGAGCGGCACCCGCCTGCGCCGGAACCGACGGTGACGCGGGACGCGGTACGACTGGCCGCAGGTGAGTCCCCGCGCGCCGTGACGGCCCGGCTCGCCGACGGTTCGGGCCGTGGCCGGGAAGGCCTGGCGGTGGCGGTACGGGCCTGGCGCCAGGGCGGTGCGGCGGCGCTGACCGTGCTCGACGAGGAGTGGACGGTGGACGCCGAGGCCCTCGCACGCGCGCGTGCCGCCCTCGAGTCGGCCTGGGCCGAGAGTGACGAGGCCGAACGGCCGGTGCTCCGGGCCCGCGCCAACCGCTGGACCCTCGACGGCGGGCGGATCCAGCTGCGGCTCGGGCGCGACGGCCGCTGGTGGCCGTACCGCAAGGAGCGCGGCCGTTGGGTCCCCGCCGGAGACGCCGCCCAGGACCCGGCAACGGCCCTGGCCACAGCGGACTCGGAGGAGCGAACGGAGCCGGAGGCGGACACGGCGGCGGGGCGGCCCTCCGGGACCTAGTCCCGGAGGGCCGCCCCGCCCGGAACACCGCCGCGCCGGTCCTCGTACACCCCGCGCTCCGCTCGGTTCAGCGCAGCGCGGCATCCCCCAGGGTCGGCGGCGGGAGCGATTCGAGGCCGCTCGGCAGGTTGCTGGGCACGCCGCTCGGCAGGTCGGTGGGCAGACTCGGCAGTTCGGTCGGCAGCAGGCTCTCCAGGCCGCTGGGCAGCTCGCTCGGGAAGTCCGACGGGAGCTCGGTGGGGAAGCCGGACGGCAGCAGGCTCTCCAGATCGCTGGGGAGTCCGGACGGGATGCCCGGGGACGGCTCCGGCGAGCCGTCGGTCCGGCTTCCTGTGGGCTGGTCGTCCGGCGTGTCGTCGTCTCCCGTCGCCATCAGCACGATGACGGCGACGGCTGCCACGGCCGCGAGCGCGGCGAGCACGATGAACAGAAGGTTCCGGCGCCCGCCGGGACCGCGCCCCGGCTCTCCGCCGCCGGGCCGGCCCGGCGGCGGAGAGCCGGGTGGCGGCGGAGAGCCGCCGTACGAGGGCGGTCCGAAGCCGCCGCCCGGAGGCGGCGTGTCACCCGGCGAACCTGGCGGCTGGGGCGGTACCGGTGGCGTGGCCATACCGACCATGGTCGCCTCGGACGCATTCCCGTGCGAGCGTCCCGCACGGAATTCGCCACGGAATCGGGCGTCGGATTCCGGATGGGGGCCGGAAACCGGTGCCGGACGGTCTCCGCGCGGAGGCCGTCCGGACCGTGCGGTGAGGCGTGACCGACGCGCGAAAGCACCGCGCCGGCCGCGCCCGTACGTCCACCGCGCGTCCGCGTCCGCAGCAGACCCCGGCAGGTCTCCGGGGGCCCCGGAGCCGGGAACTCAGCCCCGGGCACCCAGCAGGTGATCCATCGCCAGCTGGTCGAGGTGCTCGAAGCCCATCCCGCGCGCGGCGGCGGTGTCGGCGTCGAAGTCCTCGAAGGCGGACCGGTCGCCGAGCAGGGCCTGGAGACCGTCGGCCGCCGTGGGCTCGGCCAGCTGGTCCAGGCGGGCCGCGCGCAGCGCCTCCTGCACCTCGGGGTCGGAGCGGAAGGCGGCCGCCCGGTCCTTGAGGATGAGGTAGTTGCGCATGCAGCCGGCCGCCGAGGCCCACACACCGTCGAGGTCCTCGGTCCGCGGCGGCTTGAAGTCGAAGTGCTTCGGGCCGCTGTAGCCGGCCGACTCCAGCAGGTCCACCAGCCAGAACGCGGCGCGCAGGTCACCGGCGCCGAACCGGAGGTCCTGGTCGTACTTGATGCCGGACTGGCCGTTGAGGTCGATGTGGAACAGCTTGCCGGCCCACAGCGCCTGCGCGATGCCGTGCGGGAAGTTCAGCCCGGCCATCTGCTCGTGGCCGACCTCGGGGTTGACGCCGTACAGCTCGGGCCGCTCCAGGCGCTCGATGAACGCCAGGGCGTGGCCGACGGTCGGCAGCAGGATGTCGCCGCGCGGCTCGTTCGGCTTGGGCTCGATGGCGAAGCGGATGTCGTAGCCCTGGGAGGTGACGTACTCGCCGAGCAGGTCGAAGGCCTCCTTCATCCGGTCCAGGGCGACCCGTACGTCCTTGGCGGCACCGGACTCGGCGCCCTCCCGGCCGCCCCAGGCCACGTACACCTCGGCGCCGAGCTCGACCGCGAGGTCGATGTTGCGGACGGTCTTGCGCAGCGCGTAGCGGCGCACGTCGCGGTCGTTGGCGGTGAAGGCGCCGTCCTTGAACACCGGGTGGGTGAACAGGTTGGTCGTCGCCATCGGCACCTTCATGCCGGTGGAGTCCAGCGCCTGCCGGAACCGCTTGATGTGTCCCTCGCGCTCGCTGTCGCTCGAGCCGAACGGGATCAGGTCGTCGTCGTGGAAGGTGACGCCGTGGGCGCCCAGCTCGGACAGGCGCTGCACCGACTCGACCGGGTCGAGGGCTCGGCGGGTGGCGTCACCGAACGGGTCCCGTCCCTGCCAGCCGACGGTCCACAGGCCGAAGGTGAACCTGTCCTCGGGGGTGGGCTGGTAGCTCATGCCGCGGCTCCTTGCTCGCTGAGACTATTTCGTCATGGCGATTTACAAATTAGTATGCAGCAGCATCTCTGGGAAGATGGCCAGGCCCCCGAACCGCGCTAGAGGGAGAAAACGATGTCAGCAGCCGAGGGTCCGCTCGTCGTCGGCGTGGACACGTCCACCCAGTCCACCAAGGCGCTGGTCGTCGACGTGGCCACCGGGCGGGTCGTGGCGAGTGGCCAGGCACCGCACACGGTGACCTCGGGGGCGGGCCGGGAGAGCGATCCGCGTCAGTGGTGGGACGCCCTGACGGAGGCCCTGCGCCAGTGCGGTCAGGCGGCGCACGAGGCCGCCGCGGTGTCGATCGGCGGCCAGCAGCACGGGCTGGTCACCCTGGACGCCCACGGCGAGCCGGTACGTCCGGCGCTGCTGTGGAACGACGTGCGCTCCGCGCCCCAGAGCCACCGGCTGACCGAGGAGCTGGGCGGCGCGAAGTTCTGGGCCGAGCGCACCGGAAGCGTGCCGGCCGCCTCCTTCACGGTCACCAAGTGGGCCTGGCTGGCGGAGCACGAGCCGGAGGCGGTCCGCGCCACCAGAGCCGTCCGCCTCCCCCACGACTATCTGACCGAGCGGCTCACCGGGCAGGGCACGACCGACCGCGGCGACGTCTCCGGCACCGGCTGGTGGGCCTCCGGGACCGAGGCGTACGACGAGGAGATCCTCGCGCACGTGGGGCTGGACCCGGCGCTGCTCCCCCGTGTCGTGCGTCCCGGCGAGGTGGCCGGGACCGTGCGCGGGAGCCACGAACTGCCGTTCTCCAAGGGCACTCTGGTGGCGTGCGGCACCGGGGACAACGCGGCCGCCGCGCTCGGCCTGGGGGTACGGCCCGGCACGCCGGTGATGAGCCTCGGCACCTCGGGCACGGTGTACGCGGTCTCGCGGCGGCGGCCCGCCGACCCGACCGGCATCGTGGCGGGCTTCGCCGACGCGCGCGGCGACTGGCTGCCGCTCGCCTGCACGCTCAACTGCACGCTCGCCGTGGACAGGGTCGCGACGCTGCTGGGCCTGGCCCGCGAGGCCGTCGAGCCGGGCGACGGCGTCACGCTCCTGCCCTTCCTGGACGGCGAGCGCACCCCGAACCTCCCGAACGCGTCCGGTCTGCTGCACGGGCTGCGCCACGACACGACCGGTGGCCAGCTGCTCCAGGCCGCCTACGACGGTGCCGTGCACTCGCTGCTGGGCGCGCTGGACAGCGTGGTCGACGAGGACGCCGACCCGTCGGCGCCCCTGCTGCTGATCGGCGGCGGCGCACGGGGGACGGCCTGGCAGCGGACCGTACGGCGGCTCTCGGGACGGCCCGTGCAGGTGCCCGAGGCGCGGGAACTGGTCGCGCTGGGGGCGGCGGCGCAGGCGGCCGGTCTGCTCACCGGCGAGGACCCGGCCGCGGTCGCCCGCCGCTGGGACACGGCCGCGGGGCCGGTGCTGGAGGCGGTGGAGCGGGACGAGGAGACGCTGGCCAGGATCGCCGGGGTACTCTCCGACGCGGCCCCGCTCCTGGAGCGCGGCCCGGACACCGCCTGACGGCCGGGAACGGATTCCGGGCCGGTTCGACACCGGTTCACGACCGGTTCAGGACCGACCGGGAACGACCCGGCCCCGACCGAGGACTGACGGAGGCATGAGCGCACCGCTGCACGAAGCCCGCCCGCCCGGCCCGGGGCGGGCACTGCCCTCGGCCGGTCCGGAGCTGCGCGCACTGCCCGACACCCAGCAGGGCATGCGCCGCCGCAATCTCTCCCGGGTGATGCACACCGTCAGCGCCGAGGGCCCGCTGTCCCGGGCCGCCGTCGCCTCCCGCATCGGCCTGACCAGGGCGGCGGTGTCCACCCTGGTGGACGAACTCGTCCGCTCGGGCCTGCTGGAGGAACTGGGCCCCGAGCGGCCCGGACGCGTGGGCCGGCCCGGCTCGGCACTCGCCGTCAGCGGGGGTGGTCCGGCCGGGATCGGCGCCGAGGTCGGCGTCGACCATCTCGCGGTCTGCGCGGTCGACCTGCGCGGAGAGGTCCGGACGCGGGCCGTGCGCCACGTCCCGAACCGCGGCCGCTCCCCCGGGAGCGTGAGCGAGGAGCTGACCTCGCTGCTGCTCCGGGTCGTCGGCGCGATCGAGGCCGAGGGTCTGTGGCCGGCCGGGCTGACCGTGGCCGTACCGGGCCTGGTGGCACGCGACGCCCGCACTGTCGTCCGCGCGCCGAACCTGGGCTGGCACGACACCGACCTCGGTGCCCTGCTCCCGGCACGGTTCCCGCTGACCGTGGCCAACGAGGCCAACTGCGGCGCGCTGGCCGAGCTCTGGCTCGGCAAGGGCGCCCCGCGCGACTTCCTCCATGTGTCGGCCGAGATCGGCATCGGCGCCGCGGTGGTCGTGGAGGGGCGACTGCTGCTCGGAAACCGGGGCTTCGCGGGCGAGTTGGGCCATGTGCCGGTCCGGCCCGACGGCCCCGAGTGCGCGTGCGGCGGCCGCGGCTGCCTGGAGCAGTACGCCGGCGAGGAGGCCGTGCTGCGCGCCGCCGGCCTGGAGCCCGGCGAGGACCGTGTGGGCCTGCTCGCGGGCCGCGCCGAGCAGGGCGATCCCGCCGTACGACGTGCCCTGCGCGACGCGGGAACGGCGCTGGGCATCGCGCTGACCGGGGCGGTCAATCTCCTGGACCCCGAGGGCGTCGTCCTGGGCGGCGCGCTGTCCGGGCTCGCCCCCTGGCTGCTGCCGTCGCTCCGCTCGGAACTGGCGCGGCGCACGGCGGGCCCGGCCTGCCCCGTCTCGGTGTCCGCCCTGGGCCCGGAGGGCCCCCTGCTGGGCGCGGCCCACTCGGTGGTCCGGGGAGTCCTGGACGACCCCGCGTCCGTCGCCGAACGGGCTTGAGCCGAGTTGTCCGGCCGCCCCGGCCGTTCGGTCTGCCGTGGGACGCGGTGGCCGGGGGTCAGTGGGGCGTGGTGGCCGGTTGCCGCCGCCGGGGTGGGGTGAGGGGGACGTCGATGCGGCCGGTGGCCTCGCGGCTAATCCCCGCCGCCTCCGCCTCCGTCACCACCACCGCCGTCACCGCCACCACCGTCGCCGCTCCCGCCGTCGCCCCCGTCCGAGCCCCAGCCGTCGCCGCCGCCGGGCTCGTTGTCGTCCCTCCCCCGGCCGAGATTGCTGAACCAGGGACGGTCCCACGACGCGTCATCGGCGTCGGCCGGTTCATACCCGTACCCCGGGCGGTGCTTCGACCGGAACCGGGCCGAACCGGTCGTGTTCCCCAGCCCGAAGGCGACAGCGAAGACCTGTGCCATGACGGCGTCCAGCGGGTCGGGGCTCTCGTACCGCACGGGGGCCAACGGCAGCAGCACCGTGTCCTGCTCCGGTGCCGGCCAACGCGAAGGACGTGTCAGGAGAGCCGCACGCCGTTCGTCGCGCAGGAACCACGAACTCTCCGTGTCCTTCCTCGACAGCACCCAGTGCCGGTCGGGCAGTCGCACTTCCACGGAACTCTTGGACCTGCGCAGTTTCTTTTGGAGAACCAGTTCCGCGGCAACGTCGCCGACGGTCAGCCGAAGGCCCTTGTCCGGTTCGGGGCTGTCGGGGTGGAAACCGCGCGGCGCCCGGATCCGCACCACGGGAGCGCCCGGCCCCCACACGTCCACGCGCACCAGTCGTCGGTCCACGGCGACGGTGACCGGCCCGGCGGGCCCCTGCGCGAACCGCCGCGCGATCCACAGCGGCACACCCTCGGCACGGGCCCGGTCCGCCAGCGCGGTCACCTGGTCGGGCCCTCCACACCGTTCGACCGCCAGTTCCCCCAGGGCACGGGCGAACTGCGCGGCCTGTCGTGCCTTCAACGGCGTGGTCGTGCCGGTGACCCGTGTCACCGGCACGACCCCGGCCCCTTCCGGCAGCCACTCCAAGGGGCGTTCCGTCCCGCCGCCGCCGAGCCAGAATCCGCGGTGGAACGCCTCGGCCATGGCGCCGAGGTTCAGCTCGCCCAACGGCGTGATCCTGCCGCCCCTGCGCAGCCGGTCCCCGGTCAGTTCCACGGTCCGTGCCAGCGGATTCCTCGACCGCTCGCCGTAGAACACCTGGCTCGCCACGGCCCCGCCCCCATGTCTGTACGGCCGGCTCGGCCGGCCGTTCCCGTTACTTGCTGACAGCGAACCGCATCAGGGCATGCTCGTCACCCTGCTTGACCTTGCCCGTCACATTGATCACCTCGAGCTTCCACGTGCCACCGACCCGGATCGCCTTGGCCACGGCGCAGCAGTTGTCCTGGGTGAGCATGCTCGGCCAGATGTCGGCGACCTGCTGGGTGCTGCCCCCGGTGGCGTCGTAGACCTTGAAACTGATGTTGCGCGCCTTCTGGAAGGCACTGCCCTTCTTGTAGGCGGCGGCGACGAACACGATCGACGTGATGTTGGACGGGACCCGGGCGAACTCGACGGTCACCGTCTCGTCGTCCCCGTCGCCGTGTCCCGTCTGGTTGTCTCCGCTGTGGACCAGCGAGCCGTTGCCCAGCGGGTCGAGCGAGTCGAGACCCGCGAGGCGCACCGGGTCCCCGCCCTGCATGGCAATGGCGATCAGGTCGAGGTCCGTGCCGGTCTTGTGGCGCAGCTTGCCCAGCAATCCGCCGCTGCTGCCGGCGGTCGGGTCCCAGGAGGCTCCGATGGACAGGTGGGTCACTCCGTCCAGGTCCGCCGGGCCGTCTTCCTTCGTGAGCGTGATCATGAGCAGGTCATCCTTCATCAAGACGGACTACAACACGCAAAGTGTGCCCGATGCCTTGTCCGCCCCCTGCGACCGCCCCCTGCGACCGGCCCCTGCGACCGGCCCCGAGGAGGGCAGGCGGGGCCCCTGCCGGCAGGCCTGCCGCCGGCGCTCTCACGTCGGCCGCGCCCCGAGTTCCGCACGGTCGAGGGCGGGCCGGCCGCCGCTCGGTTTCGACCCGTCCTTGTCGCACACGGGAACGGAGGCTCCGCGCACGGCCGTGAGGTGACTTCCCGTCATGATGCGGTCATGCGTGAGTGACGCATCGCCTCACTGATCGATTACGAAACGCCCAACCACTGGTTGCCGCACGGTGAGCAGGTCACTATGAGGCCATGACACCGGCGCAGCAAGCCATGGAGCGACTTCGGGCCTGGCCCGATCTCACCGCCTGCAAGGCAGGGTGCGGTACCGGACAGGCCCTCCGTTTCGCCCGCGAAGAGGTCGTCCACTTCCACACGGGACGGGATGTCGACCTCCACCTGACCCGCCGCGCCATCCAGCGCTTCCGCTACGACCTGAGCGCCTCGACCGCGATCCAACTGGTCCCGGGTTCCCACTGGGTGACGGTTCATCTGGACTGCGCCACCGACATCGACCTGCTGCTGACCCTGGTGAGCGTCGCCCTCAAGGCCCACCAGACCGCCCCTCCCCCCTCCCCCGCGCCGGCGTCCTCCGGATGCAATTTCCACCGGGTCACGGTGCTGCCGCGCGACCCGGTGACCGAACACTGAGAAGACGCCCCGGCCCCGCCCCCGGCCGGTCAGGAACCTCCGGCGCCGGCGGCCCCGGACCTCCTCACGGCCGCAGACCGCTGACGATGTCCGCCGTCACCGTCAGGCCGCTGTGGATGGCGGGGGCGATACCCGATCCGGCCAGACAGAACCCGAGCAGCAGGCAGACGATCCCGTGGGAGAGCTTGAGTCCGCCGTTGCGCAGGAAGATCACCGCCAGGATCGCGAGCAGCAGCACCACAGAGATGGAAATGGCCATCGTCAACCTCCTCCGCCACGTCCGCTTCGCGGCGTTCGGCCGCAAGTGTGGCGTAGCGGGGGGTTCGTCCGGGCGGCTGAGCTGTCCTCCGAACGTGTGGTGTCTACGACTTACCGCGGGCGGTACGCGTCGAGGAAGGATTCCAGCCCTGCGAGGTCGTCGGTGTTGAGGTGGTCGACGTCCGCGGCGACCAGTTCGCCCCACAGGGCGTCCCGGGCGGGGCCCGGCAGGTCGGGGGTGGCCCAGAACCGCACCGCCTGGCCGCGTCCGTGCGCGGCGCCCACGATGTCGTGCAGCTTCCGCCGCTCGGCGGCGGGGAACGCGCCGACGCCCTGCCAGGTGAAGTGGAGCGTCCAGTTGTCGCTGATCAGCGGGATCAGGGAAGAGCGGGCCGGGCCGCCGAGGTCGGCCAGTCGGCCGTCGTAGAAGGCATGCCGTACCCGCTGGGCCTCCATGGGGGCGCGGGCGGCGCGGTCGCCGGAGATGACGGCGGCGACCGGACCGGGCAGCACCCGGCCGCCCGCGTAGGTGGTGAACAGGTGCCGGTACCGCCGGAGATGGCGGTGGAGCTCGAGGTAGGTGGACGCGCCCTCGGTCTTGATGTCGATGAGCAGCTGGAGCGGGGTGCGGTGCCATCGGTACACCGACCCGTGGTGGGCCCGCACACGGGCGGCGAGGGGGTCGAGGTAGAGGGACTCGAGGGTGCGGGACGGGTCGAGGTCCTCGGGATCGTGGGCGACGAGGAGTTGGTCGCCGACGAGGTGGATGTCGGCCTCGACGCTGCCGAAGCGGTGGTCGAGGGCGTCGAGGAGGGGACGCGGGTGCTCGTAGTCGTTGTGGGCGTGGGCTCGCCACAACGGCCTTGGAAGGTCACGGTGTTCACCGGCCAGGGCCTGGGTGGCCGGCAGGACCAACGAGGCCGCGAGGGCACTGCCGAGGGTGGTGAGGGCTCTGCGACGGGTGGTGAGGGCCATGCTCCGCCTCCCTGGAACGGCGTACGGGGACCTCTGGAGTATGAGGTCCGCGCAGGACCAAGGAGCAGTACCGTGACGCGAGTTGTCCGATCCGCCGTCGCACGTTCACCTCGCGGGAAGCTGGACGCGCGGGAGAGCCCGCCGTGACGGCGGGCTCTCGTGCGGGACGCTCAGCCGGGCACGAGCACCGGTACCCGGCGGATTCGACTGTGCGGACAGGTGTATGACGCTACGTCAGGGTGCCTGCAGGTCGACGAGTCCGGCCAGCGCCTCGCGGTGGGCGCCCGCCGTACCGTAGGCGATCGAGTCGGCCTTGGCCCGCTTCAGGTACAGGTGGACCGGATGCTCCCAGGTCATCCCGATGCCGCCGTGCAGTTGCAGCGCCTCCTCGGCGGCGTGCACGGCGACTTGGCCCGCATAGGCCTGCGCGACGGCGACGGCCGCATCGGTGTCGTCGCCCGCGGCCGCCGGGTCGGCGGCCAGCGCGTCCGCCGCGTTGCGGGCCGCCGCACGGAGGTTGACGACCTCGAGCCACAGCTGGGCGAGCCGGTGCTTGAGCGCCTGGAAACCGCCCACCGGCCGGTTGAACTGCCTTCGATCCTTCAGGTAACGGACGGTCTCCGTCAATGACCATTCGGCCAGACCGAGTTGTTCCGAAGCCAGCAGTCCGGCACCCGCGCGCAGAGCCCGTCGTACGGCGGGTCCGGCGTCGCCCACCCGGCGCCCCGGGGCGCCGTCCAGGACGACGCGGGCGAGGGGGCGGGTCAGGTCCAGGGACGTCTGCCCGGTTACCGTGACGCCGACGGCGTCCGCCTCGACGGCGTACAGCCCGCCGTCGTCCGCCGGGACGAGCAGCACGTCGGCCGCGTCCGCGTCCGCGATGCCGGTCAGCTCGCCGTGCAGGACGCCGTCCGCCGCACGGGCGGCGGGAAAGAACGCCCCCGGGGCGGTGTGCAGAGGAACGGCAAGGGCGCCGATCCGGCGCGCGGACGCCAGCGAGGCCAGCACCTCGCCCCCGTCGGCACAGGCCAGCAGCGCCTCGGTGGCCACGACGGCGCTGGTCAGATAGGGCACGGGGGCGACGGCCCGCCCCAGTTCCTCGAGGACGACCGCGGCCTCCCGGTGCGTGGCGCCCTGGCCGCCGCGGTCCTCGGGCACCAGCAGCCCGGCGAGGCCCATGCCGTCGGCGAGCGCCTTCCACAGGGAGAGGTCGTGCGGGGCGTCCGACTCGGTGCGGGAGATCACCCGGGCCGCGTCGCAGTGGTCGGTGAGCAGGTCCCGGACGGCGGCGCGCAGCGCCTCTTCCTCCTCCGAGTAGAGGAGATCGGGCTGGGCGCTCACCGGACCCGCCGGGCCGGCCCCCGTCCCGCTCGTCGAGTTCGTCGGGCTCGTCGGGCTCGTCGTGCTCATCGGGCCAGGTCCTTCCAGGCGACGTCCTTGTCGGTACGCGGCTCGGCCGGGAGGCCCAGGACGCGCTCGGCGACGATGTTCAGCAGGACCTCGCTGGTCCCGCCCTCGATGCTGTTGCCCTTGGAACGGAGGTAGCGGTAACCGGCCTCGCGACCGGTGAAGTCGACCAGTTCGGGGCGCCGCATGGTCCAATCGTCGTACAACAGGCCCTCGGCTCCGAGGAGTTCCACCTCCAAGCCGCTGATCTGCTGGTTGAGGCGGGCGAAGCCCAGCTTCATCCCGGCGCCCTCCGGGCCCGGCTGGCCCGCGACGAGCTGCTGGCGCAGGCGTTCACCGGCGAGCCGGGCGACCTCGGCCTCCACCCAGAGCCCGAGCAGACGCTGGTGCAGGTCGTGGGTGCGCAGTTCGGGACGTTCGCGCCAGGTCCTCGCGACCGGGCCGATCATGCCGCCCTCACGGGGCAGCCGCATGCCGCCGATGGCCACGCGCTCGTTGTTGAGCGTGGTCTGCGCGACCCGCCAGCCGTCGCCGACCTCGCCGAGCCGGCGGGAGTCGGGGATGCGGACGCCGGTGAGGAAGACCTCGTTGAACTCGGCCTCACCGGTGATCTGGCGCAGCGGCCGTACCTCGACGCCGGGGTCGGTCATGTCGCAGACGAAGTAGGTGATGCCCCGGTGCTTGGGCACGTCCGGGTCGGTGCGGGCGATGAGGATGGCCCAGCGGGCGGCGTGGGCGCTGGAGGTCCACACCTTCTGCCCGTCGACCACCCAGGCGTCCCCGTCCACGCGGACCGCCCGGGTGCCCAGGGCCGCCAGGTCGGACCCGGCGCCCGGCTCGCTGAACAGCTGGCACCAGACCTCCTCCCCGGTCCACAGCGGCCGCAGGAAGCGTCGCCGCTGCTCCTCCGTGCCGTACTGCAGGATCGTCGGCGCGGCCATGCCCAGGCCGATGCCGATGCGCCGCGGGTCGTTGCCGGGCGCCCCGGCGGCCTCCAGTCCGGCGTCCACGACGGCCTGGAGGGATCGCGGGGCGCCGAGTCCGCCGAGCCCTTCGGGGTAGTGCACCCAGGCGAGTCCCGCGTCGAAGCGGGCCCGCAGGAAGTCGAGGCGGGCGGTGGTGGCGGGCGGGTGCGCGGCCAGCAACTCCTGGGTGCGCCGCCTCAGTTCGGCTGCGTCGGTCATGCGACGGCTCCGTTCTCCGCCGCGGGCAGCACGGCGACGCGTCCGGTGGTGACGCCGTCCGCGACCCGCTGCACGGCGTCGGCGGCACCGGACAGCGGCACGCGCTCGCTGACCAGCGGCTTGACGGCGCCCCGGGCGGCCAGCTCCAGAAGCTGCTCGTGGCAGTGCTGGACCAGCTTCGGGTTCCTGGTGTTGTAGAGGCCCCAGTGCAGGCCGAGAACCGAGTAGTTCTTCACCAGGGCGTGGTTCAGCGCCGGGCTGGGAATCGCACCGCTCGCGAAGCCGACGACCACGATCCGGCCCTCGAAGGCCACGACCTTGGCGGACTGGGCGTAGGCCTCTCCGCCGACCGGGTCGTAGATCACGTCGGCGCCCCGGCCGCCGGTGGCCTCCTTCACCGCGGCGATGACGTCCTGCTCACGCCGGTCGATCACCACGTCGCAGCCCAGTTCGCGGGCGACGGAGACCTTCGCCCCGCCGCCGACCACGCCGATGACGGTGGCGCCGGCGGCCTTGCCGAGCTGCACGGCCGCGCTGCCGACCCCTCCCGCGGCGGCGTGCACGAGCAGCGTCTCGCCGGCCTCCAGGCCGGCCCGGCGGTGCAGCCCGAACCAGCCGGTCTGGTAGCCGATGTGCAGGGCGGCGGCCTCGGCGTCGTCCAGCGCGTCCGGGGCGGAGCGCAGTCCGGCGGCGTCCGCGACGGCGTACTCGGCGAAACCGCCGTACGGCAGCGCGGGGTTGGCGAGCACCCGGCGCCCGTCCTCGGTCTCACCGCAGATCTCCACGCCCGGGGTGAACGGCAGCGGCGGCCTGACCTGGTACTGGCCCCGGCACATCAGCGCGTCCGGGAAGTTGATGTTCGCGGCACGCACCTTCAGCAGGACCTGGCCCTCACCGGGCGTGGGCCGCTCCACGTCCACGAGGCTCATCACCTCGCCCGGCTCGCCGGTCTCGTGCACCTGCCATGCCTGCATGCGGAGCCTCCACGGGGCTGTGAACGTCGGGGTCCCCTGACCGGGTCCACCGCATACTAAGCGGTCGCTTGCTTCCAGGGAACCGTCTCGCGCGTCACGGCCTCCCGCGCCCCGGTCCGCCAGGGGGGCGCCCCGCCCCTCAGGACCGCTTGGGACGTGCCCGTACGTGCATCCGCTCCCCCTGCGGACCGAACAGGCTGAGGAACTCCACCGGCCCCTCCCCCGTCGACCCGAAGGCGTGCGGCACGCGCGTGTCGAACTCCGCCGCCTCCCCCGCCGTCAGCACCACGTCGTGCTCGCCCAGCACCAGCCGCAGCTTGCCGGACAGCACGTACAGCCACTCGTAACCCTCGTGCGTGCGGGGCTCCGGCTCGAACGTGCGCTGCGGTTCGAGCACCTTGTAGGCCTGGAGTCCGCCGGGCTGGCGGGTGAGCGGCCAGTGGGTGCGTCCGCAGTGCTGGAACGGCTTGGAGCGGATGCGCGGATCGCCGACCGGCGGCGCACCCACCAGTTCGTCCAGCGGCACCTGGTGGGCCCGCGCGATCGGCAGCAGCAGTTCGAGGCTGGGCTTGCGCAGCCCGGACTCCAGCCGCGAGAGGGTGCTCACGGAGATGCCGGTCGCCCCGGACAGCCCCGCGAGGGTCACCTCCCGCTCCTTCCGGATCCGTCGCAGCCGGGGACCCACATCCGCGAGAACGTCGTCGGTAGTCATACGGATATTGCAGGATCGGCAAAGGCATTTGTCAATCCGGTAGTACTCGGGCGACGGTCGACGTGGAGGTGGTCACCATGACCGGGAAGAGCGGGAAGACCCGCGGAGGACGCGCGCACGGGACCGGAGGGACGGACGGCACCGGCACCGGCTACGACGTGGTGGTGGTCGGAGGTGGCGCGGCCGGGCTGTCCGCCGCGCTGGTGCTCGGCCGGGCCCGGCTGCGGACCCTGGTCGTCGACGCAGGCGAACCGCGCAACGCGCCCTCGTCCCACATGCAGGGGTACCTGTCGCGGGACGGGATGTCACCGGCCGCGTTCCTGGCCGCCGGCCGTGAGGAGATCGCGGGCTACGGCGTCGAACTGCTCACGGGCCGGGTGACGGACGTGACCCGGAACGGTGCCGGCACCGGTGACGCGGGGTTCGCCGTCCTGCTGGACGACGGCCGGGCCGTCCGCGCGCGGCGGCTGATCGTCGCCACCGGGCTGAAGGACGAACTGCCCGCTGTCCCCGGGGTCGCCGAACGGTTCGGACGGGACGTGCTGCACTGCCCGTTCTGCCACGGCTGGGAGGTCCGCGACCAGCCGTTCGGGGTGCTCGCCTCCAGCGCCATGAGTGTGCACCAGGCGCTGATGGTGTCCCGGTGGTCCAAGGACGTCACCTTCTTCCTGCACACGGTCGCCGAGGAGGAGCTGTCCGACCAGGACCTGCGCCGGCTGGCCGCGGCCGGTGCCGGTGTGGTGCCCGGCGAGGTCGCGGAACTGGTGGTCGAGGACGACCGGCTCACCGGCGTCCGCCTGACCGACGGCTCCGTCCACGCCCGCTCCGTGCTGTACGTCGGGCCGCGCCCAGTGCCGCGGACGGGTCTGCTGGAGCGGCTCGGCGCCGAACTGTCCGAGACCCCGTTCGGCGCCTACCCGGTCGTGGACCCGACGGGCCTGACCTCGGTGCCGGGCGTCTGGGCGGCGGGCAACGCGGTCGGCTTCGCCGAACAGGTCGTCCACGCGGCGAGCGGGGGCTACCGGGCGGCGGCCTCGATCGTCGGGGATCTGCTGATGGCGGACCTGGACGCCGCGGTGACCGCGTGATCCGCGGCCGCTTCGGCGACCCGGGTGTGGAACGCCGGACCCCGTAGCACCATGGCTGCATGCTGCTGTCCCGACTGGCCCGTGTGTCGCAGGAGGTCGCCGCCACCTCGGCGCGGTCCCGGAAGATCGCGCTGCTCGCGGAGCTGTTCCGGGACTCGGAGGCGGCCGACGTCCCCGTCGTCATCCCGTATCTGGCGGGCCGGCTGCCGCAGGGCCGGATCGGTGTGGGCTGGAAGACCCTGAGCCGGCCGGTCGCCCCGGCGGAGCGGGCGACCTTGACCGTCCGCGCCGTCGACGCCCTGCTCGGCCGGCTCGCCGGGGTGTCCGGCCCCGGTTCGCAGGCCGAGCGGGCCCTGCTGATCGGGGAGCTGCTGGGCGCGGCGACCGAGGACGAGCAGCGGTTCCTGCTCGGTCTGCTCAGCGGCGAGGTGCGGCAGGGGGCCCTGGACGCGGTCGCCGTGGAAGGGCTGGCGCGGGCGACCGGGGCGCCGGCGGCGGAGGTGCGGCGGGCGGTGATGCTGGCGGGCTCGCTGCAGGCCGTGGCCGGTGCCCTGCTGGCGGACGGCCCCGGGGCGTTGGGGCGGTTCCGTTTCACCGTGGGGCGCCCCGTGCTGCCGATGCTGGCGCACAGCGCCTCCTCGGTCGCCGAGGCGGTGGAGAAACTGGGGGCGGCGGCGGTCGAGGAGAAGCTGGACGGCATCCGCGTCCAGGTGCACCGCGACGGCGAGACGGTGCGCGTGCACACCCGCACCCTGGACGACATCACCGACCGGCTGCCCGAAGTGACGGCGGCGGCAAGGGCGTTGCCGGGCGAGCGGTTCGTCCTGGACGGCGAGGTCGTCTCGTTCGACGAGCGGCAGCGGCCCCGTTCGTTCCAGGAGATCTCCGGGCGGGTCGGTTCCCGGGTGGACGTGGCCACGGCCGCCCGGGACGTGCCCGTCTCCGCCGTCTTCTTCGACGCGCTGTCCGTCGACGGCCGTGACCTGCTGGATCTCCCCTTCGCCGACCGGCACGCGGAACTGGCCCGGCTGGTGCCGCAGTCCATGCGGGTACGGAGCACCAGGGTGTCCGGACCTCAGGACGTGCGGACGGCGGAGGACTTCCTCGCCGGGACGCTGGCGCGCGGTCACGAGGGAGTCGTGGTCAAGGGGCTCGACGCCCCCTACAGCGCCGGGCGGCGCGGTGCGTCCTGGCTGAAGGTGAAGCCCGTGCACACGCTCGACCTGGTGGTGCTCGCGGCCGAATGGGGCCACGGGCGCCGTACCGGCAAGCTGTCCAACCTGCACCTGGGCGCCCGCACCGCCGACGGCGGCTTCGTGATGCTCGGCAAGACCTTCAAGGGGATGACCGACGCCATGCTGACGTGGCAGACCGAACGGCTGCTCGAACTGGCCACCGGACCCGGCACCGGCGGAAGCGACACGAACGCGTACGTCGTCACCGTGCGCCCGGAACTCGTCGTGGAGATCGCCTACGACGGTCTCCAGCGCTCCACCCGCTACCCGGCCGGTGTCACCCTGCGCTTCGCCCGGGTGGTCCGCTACCGCGAGGACAAGAGCCCGGACGAGGCGGACACGGTGGAGACCCTGCTCGCCGCTCACCCGGAGACAGGCCCGTGAGGGGCGTCCGAAGCGCCGGCCTGCTGGTGTTCCGGCACACCGATCACGGGCTCGAGGTGCTGCTCGGCCATATGGGCGGCCCGTTCTTCGCCCGCCGGGACGCCGGCGCGTGGACGGTGCCGAAGGGCGAGTACGACGCCGGTGAGACGGCCTGGGACGCGGCGCGCCGGGAGTTCGAGGAGGAGCTGGGCCTGCCGCCGCCCGACGGGGAGGCCGTGCCGCTCGGCGAGGTCCGGCAGTCGGGCGGCAAGACCGTCACGGCCTGGGCCGTCGAGGGCGACCTCGACCCGGCGGCCGTCGTGCCCGGCACCTTCCGGATGGAGTGGCCGCCGAAATCGGGCCGGACGCGGGAGTTCCCGGAGCTGGACCGGGTGCAGTGGCTCGCCCTGGACCGGGCGCGGGAACTGGTCGTCTCCGCCCAGGCGGCGTTTCTCGACCGCTTGGCGGAGCACTCACGCTGAGGAACCCTTCCGCGTTGCGACGCCCACCGTAGCGCGGGAGGGTCGACATGCACGCTCCGTCCCCAGGGAGGCCAGCCATGCCCATCGCAACGGTGAATCCGGCGAACGGCGAGACGCTCAGGACCTACGAGGCCATGGGCGAGGAGGAGACCGAGCGCCGGCTCCAGCTCGCGGAGGCCACGTTCCGCACGTACCGGACGACGACCGTCGAGGAGCGCGCCCGTCTGCTGCACCGGGCCGCCGACCTCCTCGACGAGGACCGGCGGAGCATCGCCGAGGTGATGACCACCGAGATGGGCAAGCCCGTGGGACAGGCCCGTGCGGAGGCCGCGAAGTGCGCCAAGGCGATGCGCTGGTACGCCGACCACGCCGCGGACCTTCTCGCCGACGAGGAGCCCGACCCGTCCGACGTGAAGGACTCCGGCGCCTCCCGGGTCCTGGTGCGCTACCGGCCGCTCGGCCCGGTGCTCGCCGTCATGCCGTGGAACTTCCCGCTGTGGCAGGTCGTACGGTTCGCCGCGCCCGCGCTGATGGCCGGCAACGTGGGCCTGCTCAAGCATGCCTCGAACGTGCCGCAGACCGCCCTTTACCTGGAGGACCTGTTCCACCGGGCGGGCTTCCCCGAGGGCTGTTTCCAGACCCTGCTCATCGGCTCCGCCGCGGTCGACGACATCCTGCGGGACGAGCGGGTCAGGGCGGCCACCCTCACCGGCAGTGAGCCCGCGGGACGCGCGGTGGCCGCCACCGCCGGGGAGATGATCAAGAAGACGGTGCTGGAGCTGGGCGGCAGCGACCCGTTCGTCGTCATGCCCTCCGCCGACCTGGACCGGGCCGCCGAGGTCGCGGTCACCGCGCGGGTGCAGAACACCGGGCAGTCCTGTATCGCCGCCAAGCGGTTCATCGTGCACACGGATGTCTACGACGCGTTCGCCGAACGCTTCACCCGGGGCATGCGGGCACTGACGACCGGCGACCCCATGGACGAGGACACGGATGTCGGCCCGCTCGCCAGCGAGCAGGGCCGAAAGGACCTGGTCGAACTGGTCGACGACGCCGTACGGTCCGGGGCGCGCGTGCTGTGCGGCGGCGAACTCCCCGACGGGCCCGGCTGGTACTACCCGCCGACCGTCCTGGCCGGGATCACCCGCGACATGCGCGTCCACCGGGAGGAGGCCTTCGGCCCGGTCGCCACGCTGTACCGGGCGGCGGACCTGGACGAGGCGGTGCTGATCGCCAACGATTCCCCGTTCGGCCTGAGTTCCAACGTCTGGACGCGGGACGAGGCCGAGGTCGGCCGGTTCGTCCGGGACCTGGAGGCGGGCGGCGTCTTCGTGAACGGGATGACGGCGTCCCATCCGGCGCTCCCGTTCGGCGGGGTCAAGCGGTCCGGGTACGGGCGTGAGCTGTCCGGGCACGGAATCCGCGAGTTCTGCAACATCACCACGGTTTGGCACGGTGCGTGACGCTCCCGCGGCTACGATCCGGTCTGTGAACCGCGAAGTGACTCTGCCTCTGATCGTCGACCACCGCGGTACCTTGCAGGTCTCCGCGGCGGACGTGAGCAAATTGCTGCGCACGATGGGCGGACGGTGGCTGCATCTCGTCGAGTCCGGCGACGAACGACTCGACGAGGACACGGTCGCCGCGCTCACCATCGAACTGGCGAAGCTGGCCGACCGGATCGACGTGGCGTGCATCGCCCACAGCAGCGGAAGCAGGGCCTGATACCCGCCCTGGAGAAGCGCGGGCGGCGATCCTCCGGCCGCGTGCTCAGACCGGACGGAGCAGCGTCCTCCAGAACAGTGACTCGTAGCTCTGCAGCAGGTGGCCGTACCCCCGCGCCAGGCTCTCGTCGAGGAGGCCCGTGTCCAGGCCGTCCTGGACCGCTTCGGCCGCCGTCCGGTCCAGGCCGGGGGCCGGTTCGGCGAAGAGGTCGAAGAATCCGCAGGCCTCGTCGGTGAAGCCGTAGTGGGTGCGCAGCGCCTCGGCGATGGTGGCGCAGTAGCCGCCCCAGGCCGAGAAGTTGGCGGTCACCGAGAGGACGGCGTCCGCCGGTGCCGCGTTGAGGGCCAGCCAGGCGACGTAGGCGGGATAAGCCTGGCAGCCCGGCAGCGGGTCGTACGACGCAGCGCGCTCCCGGTCCACGCCGCAGGCCGCCGCGAAGGCGTCCAGTCGCGCCGCCGCCAGCTCCTCGCCCTCGGCCAGGGCGGTGAAGTACGCGGCGGCCCGCGGCTGGTCCGCGGAGCGGTCCGCCAGGTGCCGAAACGCGCGGCGGTCGGCGGGGATCACCCAGCTCTGTTCCAGGGCGAGCGCGGCCAGGGTGTCCCGGTCGGCCTCACCGCGGGCGATCAGTGGTACGAGCGGATTGGACCGGGGGTCCGGGGCCAGTTCCCGCGTGATCGTCTCCAGCAGTTCCCGGGCCGTGCGCGTCATCGCGGCCTCCGTCGCGTCGGTCGGCCGGTCCGTGGGACGACCGGCTTCCCCACCATGGTCCCCCGAGATCCGGGCGGGCGTCACCCGCGGGGACCCGGCGGAGCGGCGGACCGGCGGCGTGGTTCCACGCCGGCGGCCCGCCGCTCCCCACCTCAGCTCCTTGCGGCGCCTAGCGGATGGGCATGCCGGACAGGGTGCGGGCGATGACCAGACGCTGGATCTCGCTCGTGCCCTCGAAGATGGTGTAGATCGCCGCGTCGCGGTGCATGCGCTCCACCGGGTACTCACGCGTGTAGCCGTTGCCGCCGAGGATCTGAATCGCCTGGGCCGTGACCTGCTTGGCGGTCTCGCTGGCGTACAGCTTGGACATCGAGCCCTCGGCCGCGGTGAACGGCTTGCCGTTCACCGCCATCCAGGAGGCACGCCACACCAGGAGGCGGGCGGCGTCGATCTGGGTCCGCATGTCGGCCAATTGGAAGGCGACGCCCTGGTTGTCGATGATCGGGCGGCCGAACTGCTCGCGGGTCTGCGCGTACTCCAGGGCGACCTCGTAGGCGGCGCGGGCGGTGCCGACCGCCATGGCGCCGACCGCCGGGCGGGAGGCCTCGAAGGTGGCCATCGCGGCGTTCTTCACCCTCTCCCCGCCCTGCTCGGCACGCTCCCGGGCGCGGGCGAGGCGCTCGTCAAGCTTCTCCTTGCCCCCGAGCAGGCAGGAGCCGGGCACGCGGACGTTATCCAGGATCACCTCGGCGGTGTGCGAGGCGCGGATGCCGTGCTTCTTGAACTTCTGGCCCTGGGAACAGCCGGGGGTGTCCGGCGGGACGATGAACGAGGCGTGGCCCTTGGAGCCGAGCTCCGGGTCGACGACCGCGACGACGACGTGGACGTTGGCGATGCCGCCGTTGGTCGCCCAGGTCTTGGTGCCGTTGATCACCCACTCGTCCTTGGCCTCGTCGTACACGGCACGCGTCCGCATGGAGGCGACGTCGGAGCCCGCGTCGGGCTCGGAGGAGCAGAAGGCGGCGACCTTGACGTCATCGACGTCGCCGTACATCTGGGGGATCCAGGTGCCGATCTGCTCCTCGGTGCCGTTGGCGAGGACACCGACGGCGGCGAGGCCGGTGCCGACGATCGACAGGGCGATGCCGGCGTCACCCCAGAACAGCTCCTCCATCGCCATGGGGATGCCGAGGCCGGTGGCGTCGAAGTACTGCTGGGCGTAGAAGTCGAGTGAGTAGATGCCGACCTTGGCGGCTTCCTGGATGACCGGCCAGGGAGTCTCCTCGCGCTCGTCCCACTCGGCGGCCGCGGGGCGGATCACATCGGCGGCGAAGCCGTGGAGCCACTCCTGGACTTCCCTCTGTTCCTCGTTGAGCTCCATGGTGAACTCGGCCATGTCCCCTCCAGCGGCGACGCACGTGCATGTTACTTGCGGTAACCAAAGTCTGTTACCGGCTGGTAGGAAAAGTCAACTCCCCCGGGCCCCCGTCATCCCGTTCACCGCTGGTCACACCGTCAGTGTTAGTTTGCGCAGGCGTCACCGAATCAGCAGGGGTGGGGAGAGATCATGGACACCACACAGCGGACCGATCAGCAGCGGTCCGCCGACCGCCGCCGGCGCGAGCTGCTGGAGGCCGCCGACCGGGTGGTGCTGCGCGAGGGCCCGCATGCCTCGATGAACGCGATCGCCGCCGAGGCGGGCATCACCAAACCGATCCTCTACCGGCACTTCGGCGACAAGGGAGGACTGTACGCCGCCCTCGCCCAGCGGCACACCGACGCCCTGCTGGCCTCGTTGCGGGCGGCGCTGGACGCCCCGGCGGACCGGCGGGAGCGGGTCGAGAACACCCTGGACACCTATCTCGCGGCGATAGAACTGCGGCCCCAGGTGTACCGGTTCCTGATGCACCCGGCGGAGGGTTCACCCGGCGACCAGGGCTTCGACGTCGGCAAGCACTCGGCGCCGCTGCTGCGGCGCATGGGCGAGGAACTGGCCCAGGTCATCGAGGAGCGGCTGGACCTCGGGCCCGGCAGCCAGCAACTGGCCCGCGTGTGGGGGCACGGGATCGTCGGCATGATGCACGCGGCCGGCGACTGGTGGCTCGGCGAACGTCCCTGCTCCCGGGCGGAGTTGGTACGCAGCCTGGCCGACCTGCTGTGGGGCCGGCTGGCGGCGGCGGGCGACCGGGTCGGCGGTCCGGGGTTCTGAGCCCCGGACCGCCTCGGCGGGCCCGACCGCCCCATCGGGCCCGCCCGCTCCGGGAGGCCGCGCCCGCCCCCTCCGTCCCGCCCGTCCTTTCCTTCCCGCCCGCTCCCTCAGTCCCCCGCCTCCGCAGCACCGCCCGCCCCTCGGTCCCGCCCGTTCCAGGAGGCCCGCCGCACCTGGCGGTCGAGCCTGCGCCGGCGCCAGCCGGTCAGCCGGTCGGCGTAGACGCGGCCCTCCAGGTGGTCGCACTCGTGCTGCAGGCACCGGGCGAAGAAACCCGTGCCGTGCACGGTGACCGACTCCCCGGTCACCGTGCGGCCCTCGACGACCGCGTGGTCGTGACGTTCCGTCCCCGCCTCCAGGCCCGGCAGCGACAGGCAGCCCTCCGGGCCGCGCACCACCACCCCGTCCGTCTCGACCAGCCGCGGGTTGACCACATGTCCCAGATGGCGGACGTCCTCGTCGTCCGGGCAGTCGTACACGAACACCCGCAGCGGCACGCCGATCTGGTTGGCGGCCAGGCCCACACCCTGCGCGGCGTACATCGTCGCGAACAAGTCCTCCACGAGGCGGGCCAGTTCCGGGCCGAAGTCGGTCACCTCCTCGCAGGGCGCGTGCAGCACCGGGTCGCCGAGCAGGGTGAGGGGCCGGACTCGACCGTGGACACCGGGGATGGAACCGTCTCGCATGGCGGTCAGAGTACGGTCCTTTGCAGCAACGCCCGTCTCATGGGTGGCGACGTGGTTCTGGAGTGCGAATGGATCTCGATAGGCTGAGGTTCACACCACGTGGCCGCCAGCCACAGGCGCGGCGCGTACGCAAGGAGGATCGAGACTTGATGGCAGGCAACTCGGACCCGCTCACGCCGCGGGCCAAGCTCGCCGTGACCGCCGGCAGGGCGGTCGCAGCGGCATCACGCGCTGCGGGGCGCGGCAGCGGTTCGGTGATCGGCGGCCGGGTGGCACTCAAACTCGACCCTGATCTCCTCGCCCGGCTCGCCCAGAACCTGGACTGCATCCTGGTGTCGGCGACCAACGGCAAGACCACCACCACCCGGCTCATCGCGGAGGCCCTGCGGGCCGCCGGACCGGTCGTGTCCAACGCCCTGGGCGCCAACATGCCCGCGGGCATCACCTCGGCGCTCGCGGGCGGCTCGGAGTCGAAGTTCGGCGTCATCGAGGTCGACGAGAAGTACCTCGCCGGCGTCGCCCGGGACACCGACCCCAAGTGCATCGCCCTGCTCAACCTCTCCCGCGACCAGCTCGACCGGGCCGGCGAGACGCGGATGCTCGCGGAGAACTGGCGCGAGGGCCTGGCCGGTTCCAAGGCGGTCATCGTCGCCAACTGCGACGACCCGCTGGTCGTCTGGGCCGCCTCCTCCTCCGCCAACGTGATCTGGGTCGCCGCGGGCCAGATGTGGAAGGACGACGCCTGGTCCTGCCCGTCCTGCGGCGGTGTGATGCAGCGCCCCGGCGACGACTGGTTCTGCGGCGAGTGCGGCTTCCGCCGTCCCACCCCGAGCTGGGCGCTCTCCGGCGACCACGTCCTCGACCCGCACGGCTCCGCCTGGCCGATCCACCTCCAGCTGCCGGGCCGCGCCAACAAGGCCAACGCCGCGAGCTCCGCGGCCGTCGCCGCGGTGTTCGGGGTGCCCCCGCAGGTCGCCCTGGAGCGCATGTACCAGGTGCAGGCCGTCGCCGGCCGGTACGACGTCGTCCAGTACCAGGGCCGTGACCTGCGGCTGCTGCTCGCCAAGAACCCCGCGGGCTGGCTGGAGACGTTCTCGCTCATCGACCCCCCGCCCACCCCGGTGATCCTGTCGGTGAACGCCCGCTCCGCCGACGGCACCGACACCTCCTGGTTGTGGGACGTCGACTACACCCGGCTGACCGGCCACCCGATCGTCGTCCTCGGCGACCGGAAGCTGGATCTCGCGGTGCGGCTCGAGGTCGCGAACCAGCAGTTCCAGGTCTGCGAGGACCTCGACCAGGCACTGCAGCAGTGCCCGCCGGGCCGGATCGAGGTCATCGCCAACTACACCGCGTTCCAGGACCTGCGCCGCCGCGTCGGCAACTGACGCCGGCGACGCATCGCGACGTAACTGACAAGGACAGTGACTTCATGAGCGACAACGGTCTGCGGATCGTATGGATCTACCCCGACCTGCTGAGCACCTACGGCGACCAGGGCAATGTGCTCGTCGTGGAACGCCGGGCCCGGCAGCGTGGCCTCGACGTGGCCCGGCTGGACGTGCGCAGCGACCAGCCGATCCCGACGTCCGGCGACATCTACCTGATCGGCGGCGGTGAGGACCGTCCGCAGCGGCTCGCCGCCGAGCGGCTGCGCCGGGACGGCGGCCTGCACCGTGCGGTGGGCAACGGCGCGATCGTGTTCTCCGTGTGCGCCGGCTACCAGATCCTCGGCCACGAGTTCATCAACGACCTCGGCCAGCGGGAGCCCGGCCTCGGCCTGCTCGACGTCGTCTCGGTGCGCGGCGAGGGCGCCCGGTGCGTCGGCGACGTGCTGGGCGACATCGACCCGCCGCTGGGTCTGCCGCCGCTGACCGGTTTCGAGAACCACCAGGGCGTCACCCACCTCGGTCCGACGGCCCGCCCGCTCGCCCGGGTGCGCTTCGGCAACGGGAACGGCACGGGGGACGGCACCGAAGGCGCCTACAACGACACCGTGTTCGGCACGTACATGCACGGTCCGGTGCTGGCCCGCAACCCGCAGATCGCGGACCTGCTGCTGAAGCTGGCGCTCGACGTCAACGCGCTGCCGCCGACCGACGACCACTGGTACGAGGCACTGCGGGGCGAGCGCATCGCGGCCTCGCAGCAGCCCGCGTGACACCCGCGCCCGCGTCGGACGGGCCGGTGCCGTCCGGCCCGTCTGACAGCTGGTCCGCACAGGTGAGCGGGGTCGTCCAGTAGGCGGACGCGTGCTTCGACGCCACCCCCCGGTGCCGCTAGGGTGGCGGGGATCGAACCGGACGACGCGGTCCGGTCCCGGCCCACGGCTAGAAGGTTGTTTCGGGCTATGCGCATTGGTGTCCTCACGTCCGGCGGCGACTGCCCCGGCCTGAACGCCGTCATCCGCTCCGTCGTGCATCGCGCCGTCGTCGACCACGGCGACGAGGTCATCGGCTTCCGGGACGGCTGGAAGGGCCTCCTGGAGTGCGACTACCTCAAGCTCGACCTCGACGCGGTGGGTGGCATCCTCGCCCGCGGCGGCACCATCCTCGGCTCCTCCCGGGTGCGTCCCGAGCATCTGCGGGACGGTGTGGCGCGGGCCAAGGGGCACGTCCAGGAGCTCGGCCTCGACGCGATCGTCCCGATCGGCGGTGAGGGCACGCTGAAGGCGGCCCGGCTGCTGTCGGACAACGGCCTGCCGATAGTGGGCGTGCCGAAGACCATCGACAACGACATCGCCGGCACCGACGTCACCTTCGGCTTCGACACGGCCGTCGGGGTGGCGAGCGAGGCGCTGGACCGGCTGAAGACGACCGCCGAGTCCCACCAGCGGGTGCTCATCGTGGAGGTCATGGGCCGCCACACCGGCTGGATCGCGCTGCACTCCGGCATGGCGGCCGGCGCGCACGCGATCGTCGTACCGGAGCGGCCCTTCGACGTCGACGAGCTGACGGCGAAGGTCGGCGCGCGGTTCTCCGCGGGCAAGCGGTTCGCCATCGTGGTCGCCGCGGAGGGCGCCAAGCCGCGGGCCGGCACCATGGACTTCGACGAGGGCGGCAAGGACGTCTACGGCCACGAGCGGTTCGCCGGGATCGCGCGGCAGCTCTCCGTGGAACTGGAGACGCGGCTCGGCAAGGAGGCACGTCCGGTGATCCTCGGGCACACCCAGCGCGGTGGGACGCCGACCGCGTACGACAGGGTGCTGGCCACCCGCTTCGGCTGGCACGCCGTGGAAGCCGTGCACCGCGGGGAGTTCGGGCGGATGACGGCGCTGCGCGGGACGGACATCGTGACGGTGCCGCTGGCCGAGGCCGTCGAGACGCTGAAGACCGTGCCCGACGCCCGCTACGCCGAGGCGGAGTGTGTCCTGTAGCACCTGCCGTTCCGGCAGCCGCCGAGGAGAACCGCCCCCGGTCGCAGTCGCGGCCGGGGGCGGTTCTACTCTGGTGCGGACAGACGGCGCACAACCCCCACGAAACGGAGCCGGCGGATGGATCACAGCGGGCACGGCACGACCATGGATCTGCCGCCGTTCACGCTGGGGCGAGGGCTCGCCTGGTCGGCGGACCCCTTCTTCCTCGTCGCCTGCCTGCTGGGGCTGGCGCTGTACGGCTGGGCGGTCGTCCGTCTGATGCGACGGGGCGACAAGTGGCCGGTGGGACGGACCGTGTCGTTCTTCATCGGCGTGCTGAGCATCGGGCTCATGATGTGCACCGGGCTGAACGACTACGGCATGGTCATGTTCAGCGTGCACATGGTGCAGCACATGGTCATCAGCATGGTGTCGCCCATCCTGGTCCTGCTCGGCGCCCCGGTCACACTGGCGCTGCGCGCCCTGCCGCCGGCCGCCCGTGGCCGCAAGGGGCCGCGCGAACTGCTGCTGATGCTGCTGCACAGCCGCTACATGCGGGTCGTCACCCACCCGCTGTTCACCATCCCGATGTTCATCGCGAGCCTGTACGCGCTGTACTTCACCCCGCTGTTCGACTTCCTGATGGGCTCCCAGGTGGGGCACGTCTCGATGATGGTGCACTTCTTCGCCGTCGGCCTGATCTTCTTCTGGCCGATCATGGGCGTGGACCCGGGCCCGCACCGGCCGGGGTACCTGATGCGGATGCTGGAGCTGTTCGCGGGCATGCCGTTCCACGCGTTCTTCGGCATCGCGCTGATGATGGCGTCCACGCCGATGGTGACGACCTTCCAGAATCCGCCGGACTCGCTGGGCATCGACGCGCTCTCCGACCAGAACGCGGCCGGCGGTATCGCCTGGGCGTTCAGCGAGATCCCCTCCGTGCTGGTGCTGATCGCGCTGCTGTTCCAGTGGTACGCCTCGGACCAGCGGCAGGCCAAGCGCACCGACCGGGCCGCGGACCGCGACGGGGACAAGGAACTCGAGGCGTACAACGCCTATCTGACCTCATTGCACGCACCGGGGAAATGATTCCCTTTCGGTCACTTTCGCTCCCCCTCGCTCACTTTCTCCCCGATTCACCTGAAGGGTGCCGCCTTTCAGTACCATGAGCCGCTGGGTCGAGCCGCCGGGGGGAAGCGGTCATGGCACTGCGCGCGTCGTCGGGAGCGGGCCGGGTCGTCGCCGGCCGCTATGTGCTGCTGCACCGGCTGGGCCGGGGTGGCATGGGGCATGTCTGGCTGGCCCACGACCAGAGACTCGTCTGCGAGGTCGCCCTCAAGGAGATCGTGTTCCACGATCCGGCCGAGCCCGGCCAGGAGCGGGAGACCAGGGTCGCCCGCGCCCGCGCGGAGGCCCGGCACGCGGCCGGTCTGCGTGACCACCCGCATGTGGTGACCGTCCACGACGTCGTGGAGCACGAAGGCCTGCCGTGGATCGTGATGGAGTACGCGGCGGGCGCCGTCGATCTGCGGGAGCTGGTCGCCCGGCGCGGCCCGCTCGCCCCCGCCGAGTGCGCCCGGGTCGGGCTGGCCGTGCTGGACGCGCTGGCCACCGGTCACGAGCGGGGCATACTGCACCGGGACGTGAAACCGGCGAACATCCTGCTCGCCCCGGACCTCACCGGAGCCCCGTACGGGCGGGTCCTGCTCACCGACTACGGCATCTCCGTGCAGCCGGACACCGGTGAGACGCGGTACACCATGGCGTCGGGAGTGGTCGGCACCGCGGGCTGGCTGGCGCCGGAGCGGGCCACCGGGAGCCCGGCGACGCCGGCCGCCGACCTGTTCTCCCTGGGCTGCACGCTGTACCACGGCGTCGAGGGGCGCGGCCCCTTCGAGCGGGAGTCGCCGCTCGCGTCGATCGCGGCGGTGGTCACGGAGGAGCCGCGCCGGCCGGTGCGGGCGGGTGCCCTGGGGCCGGTGCTGCGGGGACTGCTCGAGAAGGATCCCGGGCGGCGGACGTCCGCTCGGGTGCTGGAGGCGGAGCTGTCGCGGCTCGTCGCGCCGCAGGCGGAGTCGTCGTACACCCGGCCGCCCACCGACCTGGGTTCCCAGCCGCCCTGGGCCACCCCGGACCGGCCCGGCAGCACGACAGGAACCGCTGCGAGCACGACCGGACCCACGGCCGCCGCAGGACCCACGGACACCTCAGGCCCCACGGGAGCCGCTGCCCCCGCGGATCCCACCGCACGTGCGGTGGGATCCGCGGGACGTACGGACCCTTCGGCGGCCGGGCCCGTCCCCGCGCACCAGCGCCCGCGCCACCCCGTCCTGCGGGCCGCCGTCGCCGTCGGGCTCGGGGTGGTGCTGGCCCTGGGGGGTGCCTGGTACGCGCTGGCCGACCGGACGGGCGACGGCGGGGCCGCGACGGCACCGTACGGAGACGCGGTGGGGCTCGCCGAGCCGCTCGAGCGGGGCGACTGCGTGCGTGCCGTCTGGCCCGGCGGCCGCCGGTTTTCGGGCGTGCCCCGGCTCGGCGTCGAACCGGCCTGTACGGGCGCGGCGGGCCGGGGGGTCGACGGGCAGGTCGTGGGGTTCGTCGGCGCCTCCTCCGCCGAGGAGGCGCGGGAGCTGGGTCCGGCCCGGTGCGAGGAGGCCACGCGGGAGTTCCGCGGGCGTATGGCCGCGGTGCGCCCGCTCGCCGTCGTACCGGTCCCGGACGGGTTCGAGGAGGCCGGGCGGCGCACCGCCTGTCTGGTCCTGGGCGCGCACGGGCCGGTGTACGGGCCGCTCGGGGACCGGCGCCCGTTCGGCACGGCGTTCGCGGACACCGCGCCGATGCAGCGCCGGGACTGCCTGGACGCGCGTCCGGGGCGCCGGGCCCTGCTGGTGCCGTGCGGCGGCCGGTACGACGAGCAGGTCCTCGGATTCACCCGGCTGGGCCAGGACGTCACGCTCGCCGAGGCGCGCGGGGTGTCGGACGCGGCGTGCGCCCGTGACGTGCCTCCGCGTGACTACGGCTTCGACCCGTCCGTCCACGAGGCCGGGTCGTGGACCGGTGAGCGGTCCTGGGAAACGGGCGCCCGTGTCGTCGTGTGCACCGTAAAAAGGCGGAACGGGGGCACCATGGAGGGAACCGAGCCATGAGGAGGGTGTCGCGATGCCCGATACCAGCAACGGTTCCACCTCGACGAAGACCATGGGAGTGCTCACCGTCGGCGGGCTCGTCGCCGTGACGGCCTACACGGCGGCGCTCGGCAGCAACGGATGGCTGTGGTTCGGCTGGGTCGTCCTGGGGCTGATCACCCTCGCCATGGTCGCCACGCGCAGCGCCTGAGCCGCCCGCGGTCCGCGGCCGGGCCGCCGGCGGCCCCCACCCGGCGGGCCGGCTCACTTCGGTGTGAGCCGGCCCGTCAGGTGTACGCCCGGCTGGTACTTCGGCAGCCGGACGGTGACCCTCATGCCGGCGCCGACCGCGGTCTCGATGACGAGGCCGTAGTCGTCGCCGTACACCTGGCGGAGCCGGTCGTCGACGTTGGACAGGCCGATGCCCCCCGTGTGGTCGACCTCGCGGGCGAGGATGCGGCGCAGCAGGCCGGGGTCCATTCCGGCGCCGTCGTCCTCGATCACGACGAGCGCTTCGGCGCCGGTGTCCTGCGCGGTGATCTGGATGTGGCACTTGTCGGCCTTGCCCTCGAGGCCGTGCTTGACGGCGTTCTCGATGAGGGGCTGCAGGCAGAGGAAGGGCAGGGCGACCGGGAGCACCTCGGGGGCGATCTGCAGGGTGACGGAGAGGCGGTCACCGAAGCGGGCCCGGACCAGCGCCAGATAGTGGTCGATGGCGTGGAGTTCGTCGGCGAGGGTGGTGAAGTCGCCGTGCCTGCGGAACGAGTAACGGGTGAAGTCGGCGAACTCCAGCAGCAGTTCACGGGCACGCTCGGGGTCGGTGCGCACGAACGAGGCGATCACGGCGAGGGAGTTGAAGATGAAGTGCGGGGATATCTGCGCCCGCAGCGCTCTGATCTCGGCCTCGATCAGGCGGGTGCGGGACTGGTCGAGGTCGGCGAGTTCGAGCTGGACGGAGACCCAGCGGGCGACCTCTCCGGCCGCCCGGACCAGGACCGCGGACTCTCGGGGCGCGCAGGCCACGAGGGTGCCGTGCACCCGGTCGTCGACGGTGAGCGGGGCGACGACGGCCCAGCGCACCGCGCAGTCGGGGGTGTCGCAGGTGAGCGGGAAGGCCTCGCCGCGGCCGGAGTCGAGGGGCCCGGCCAGACGTTCCATGATCTCGGTGCGGTGGTGGGCGCCGGCGCCGTCCCAGACGAGGACCTGTTCGCGGTCGGTGAGGCACAGGGCGTCCGTGCCGAGCAGGGAGCGCAGCTTGCGGGCGGACCGGCCGGCGGCCTCCTCGGTCAGTCCGGCCCGGAGCGGGGGTGTGGCCAGGGAGGCGGTGTGCAGGGTCTCGAAGGTGGCGTGCTCGACGGGTGTGCCGAGGCCGGCCAGTCCGGGCGGCCGCGCGGTGCGCCGGCCGAGCCAGAAGCCCGCGGCCAGCAGGGGCAGGACGGCGACGCACAGACCCGCCAGGAATCCACTCACTTGGACACCTCCGTCCGTAGTTCCTCCGGCAGGTGGAACCGGGCGAGCACCGCCGGCGTGCCGGCCGGTACCCGGCCGGGGGTGGCCAGGGAGACCAGGATCATGGTGAGGAAGCCCACCGGCACCGACCACAGGGCGGGCCAGGCGAGGAGCGCGTACCAGACACCCTGCCCCGGATAGCCGGCCATGGTGGCGGCGACGGCGAGGAAGGCGGATCCGCCGCCGGCCAGCATGCCGGCCGCCGCGCCGGGCGGGGTGAGCCGGCGCCACCAGATGCCCAGGACGAGCAGGGGGCAGAACGAGGAGGCCGACACGGCGAAGGCGAGCCCCACGGCGTCGGCCACCGGAAGCCCGCCGACCAGGATGCTGGCCAGGAGCGGGACGGCCATGGCGAGCACCGTGCCGAGCCTGAAGTGCCGTACGCCGCGCGAGGGCAGGACGTCCTGGGTGATCACGCCGGCCACGGCCATGGTCAGCCCGGACGCCGTGGACAGGAACGCGGCGAAGGCTCCCCCGGCGACCAGCGCGCCGAGCAGGTCGCCGCCCGCTCCCCCGAGCATCCGTCCGGGCAGCAGCAGCACGGCGGCGTCCGCGTCGCCGGTGAGGGTGAGCTCGGGGGCGTACAGGCGGCCGAGGGCTCCGTAGACCGGGGGCAGCAGGTAGAAGGCGCCGATCAGGCCGAGGACGGCGACGGTGGTGCGGCGGGCGGCGACGCCGTGCGGGCTGGTGTAGTAGCGGACCACCACGTGCGGCAGGCCCATGGTGCCGAGGAAGGTGGCGAGGATCAGCCCGTACGTGGCGTACAGCGGGCGTTCCTCGCGGGACTCGGCGCGGGAGGGCGAGAGCGCGTCGTCGGCGCCGCGTCCCGCGGCCGGGACCTCGGATCCCTCGGCGAAGGTCAGCCGGGTGCCGCCGTCGATGCGGTGGGTGCCGGCGGGCAGGCGGACCTCGGTGCCGTCGTGTTCGCGGCCGTCGACGGTGCCGTTCACGGTGACGGCCAGCGGGACGGTGATCCGCAGGTCGACGGTGTCGTCGACGCGGACCACGCGCTGTTCGCGGAAGGTGGCGGGTTCGTCGAAGGCGTGGCTGGGCGCCCCGTCGCTCTGCCAGGCGAGGACCAGGAACAGTCCGGGCACGAGCAGGGCGGTGAGCTTGAGCCAGTACTGGAAGGCCTGCACGAAGGTGATGCTGCGCATGCCGCCGGCGGCGACGATGACGGTGACCACGACGGCGACGATCACTCCGCCGAGCCAGTCGGGGGCACCGGTCAGCACGGTCAGGGTGAGCCCCGCGCCCTGGAGCTGCGGCAGCAGGTACAGCCAGCCGACGCCGACGACGAAGGCGCCCGCGAGCCGCCGCACGGCCTGCGAGGCGAGCCGGGCCTCGGCGAAGTCGGGCAGCGTGTAGGCGCCGGAGCGGCGCAGCGGGGCGGCGACGAACAGCAGCAGCACCAGGTAGCCGGCGGTGTAGCCGACCGGGTACCAGAGCATGTCGGGGCCTTGGACCAGGACCAGGCCCGCGATGCCGAGGAAGGACGCGGCGGAGAGGTACTCGCCGCTGATGGCGGCCGCGTTCAGGCGCGGGCCGACCGTGCGCGACGCGACGTAGAAGTCGGAGGTGGTGCGCGAGATCCGCAGGCCGAAGGCGCCGACGAGGATGGTCGCCAGGACGACGAGGGCCACGGCGGGTACGGCGTAACTGGAGTTCACGGTGCCTGCGTTCCCTCAGCGGTCCTCGACGAGCCGCACGAAGTCGCGTTCGTTGCGTTCGGCGCGGCGTACGTACCAGCGGGCGAGCAGGACCAGCGGGGGGTAGAGCCCGAAGCCGAGGACCGCCCATTCCAGCCTGCGGGCGTCCGGGGCGGCCGCGAAGACCAGCGGGAGGGGGCCGATGAGCAGGACGAGGACGGCGAACACGGTCAGCCCGGTGCGCAGTTGGATGCGCATCAGGGAACGGACGTAGGTGTGCCCGAGGGTGGTCTGCTCGTCGATCTCGGTGCGCGGGCGGTAGTAGCCGAAGGAGCGGCGGGCGCGGCGGGGCGGGCCGGTGACGACCACGCGGCGTTCGGTCGGGTCCTGGGGCACGCTTCTCCCCCTAGCCCGTGGTCCGGCGCATCAGCAGGTCCCGCAGTTCACGGGCGTGCCGCCGGCTGACCTGGAGCTCCTCGGAGCCGATCAGGACGCTCACGGTGCCCGCGTCGAGGCGGAGTTCCCCGATGTGGCGCAGGGCGACCAGATGGCGGCGGTGGATGCGGACGAAGCCGCGCGAGCGCCAGCGTTCCTCCAGTGTGGACAGCGGTATGCGGACGAGGTGGCTGCCCCGGTCGGTGTGCAGGCGGGCGTAGTCGCCGTGGGCCTCCACGTGCGTGATGTCGTCGACGGCGACGAAGCGGGTCACCCCGCCGAGTTCGACGGCTATGTGGTCCGGGTCGGGTTCGTGCACGGGGATGCGCGGGGCGCTGCCGCGCTGTGCGGCGGCGCGCAGTTCGACGACGCGACGGACCGCCTCGGCCAGTCTCTCCTTGCGGACGGGTTTGAGGACGTAGTCGACGGCCTTGAGGTCGAAGGCCTGCACGGCGAAGTCCTCGTGAGCGGTGACGAACACGACCAGCGGCGGCCGGGCGAACCCGCCGAGCAGCCGGGCGAGATCGAGTCCGTCGAGGCCGGGCATCTGGATGTCGAGGAAGACGACGTCGACGGCCTCGGGTCCGTCGGGCCCCGACTCCAGGGCGCGGTTGATGCGGCGCAGCGCCTCGGTCGCGTCGCCGGCGCCCTCGGCACTGCCGATGCGGGGGTCCGCGTGCAGCAGGTAGAGCAGTTCCTCCAGCGAGGGGCGTTCGTCGTCGACGGCCAGGGCGCGCAGCATGAAGGTGGAGTCTAAAGGGGATTGCCACGTCTGGACATGGCTCGGACGTGGGCTTTTCCGTCGTCCGGGAGGGGCCCCGGGCGGTTTCGCGGACCCGGGGCGGTGTACGGGCGCCGCCGCGACCGGCACCGGTCGCCGCGTGACGGCGGAGGCCGGCCGGTGCTGGCTACAGTGCGGGTATGAGCAGCAGGCCCGCGCCGTTCGACGAGCTCGACCGACAGATCGTCACCGCGCTGATGGCGAACGCCCGGACGTCCTTCGCCGAGATCGGCGCGGCGGTCGGCCTGTCGTCGACGGCGGTCAAGCGCCGGGTGGACCGTCTGCGCGAGACGGGGGTGATCACCGGGTTCACGGCGACGGTGCGGCCGTCGGCGCTGGGCTGGCGGACGGAGGCGTACGTCGAGGTGTACTGCGAGGGGGCGGCGCCGCCCCGGCGGCTGGCGGAGGTGGTGCGCAACCATCCGGAGATCGCCGCGGCGATGACGGTGACCGGGGGTGCCGACGCGCTGCTGCATCTGCGGGCACGGGACGTGGAGCACTTCGAGGAGGTGCTGGAGCGGATTCGTGCGGAGCCGTTCATCCGGAAGACGATCAGTGTGATGGTGCTGTCCCATCTGATCCCGGAGAGTCCGGAAGCGGGCGCGAGCCAGCCGGCTCCGTAGGGCCCGCGCGAGGCGCAGCAGACGTGCGTGGAGCAGTCGCAACACGCAGCATTACTGCGTGAACGCGCAACTCATGTTCCTTGTCGTCCGGCCCGGTCGCTTTCTACCGTGGACGTACCCCTGATGACACCGCGTGGAAGCGGAGGCACCCCTCTGTGACCGATGCCCGTGTGCCGTCCCGACGGCGCTATCTCGTCTGCGATCCCGGACACTTCGACGTGCGGTACGCGATCAACCCCTGGATGCGTCCCGACCGTCCCGTCGACCTCGCCCTGGCCCAGCGCCAGTGGCGCACGCTGGTCGATGTCTACCGCGCCCACGGCCATACCGTGGACAGCGTGAAACCGGTACCCGGCCTGCCCGACATGGTGTTCGCCGCGAACGCGGCGGTCGTCGTCGGGGGCCGTGTCCTCGGCTCCCTGTTCCTGGCGCCCGAGCGGCGCCCCGAGTCCGTGCCGTACGAGACCTGGTTCAAGGCGGAGGGCTTCGACGTCCACCGTCCCGAGTCGGTGTGCGAGGGCGAGGGCGACCTGGTTCCCGCCGGACGCTGGATCCTCGCCGGCACCGGGTTCCGCACCACCCGCGGGGCACACGCCGAGGCACAGGAGTTCTTCGGGGTGCCCGTGATCGGCCTGACGCTGGTGGATCCGTACTTCTACCACCTGGACACGGCGCTGTTCGCGCTGGACGAGGAGAACATCGCGTACTACCCGGAGGCGTTCTCGCCGGGGAGCCGCGAGGTGCTGGCCCGGCTGTATCCGGACGCGGTGACCGCGACCCGCGAGGACGCCATGGCCTTCGGCCTGAACTCCGTCTCCGACGGACGCCATGTGTTCGTCTCCCCGGGGGCCACGGCCCTCACCGCGCGGCTCGCCGAGCGCGGTTACGTTCCCGTCCCCGTCGACCTGTCCGAGTTCCACAAGGCGGGCGGCGGGATCAAGTGCTGCACTCAGGAGATCCGCTCATGACCACTGCCACCCGTACCCGTTCGTCCGCCGAGCTGATCGGTGCGGAGGAGCCGGTCCTCGCGCACAACTACCACCCGCTGCCCGTGGTCGTCGCCCGCGCGGAGGGCGCGTGGGTGGAGGACGTGGAGGGCCGCCGCTACCTCGACATGCTGGCCGGCTATTCGGCGCTCAACTTCGGCCACCGGCATCCCGCGCTGATCGAGGCGGCGCACCGCCAGCTGGACCGTCTCACGCTGACCTCGCGTGCCTTCCACAACGACCGGCTCGCCGAGTTCGCCGAGCGGCTGGCCGCGCTGACCGGGCTGGACATGGTGCTGCCCATGAACACCGGCGCGGAGGCGGTCGAGAGCGCGGTGAAGGTGGCCCGCAAGTGGGCCTACGACGTGAAGGGCGTCCCGGCCGACCGGGCGACGATCGTGGTCGCCGCGGACAACTTCCACGGCCGGACGACGACCATCGTCAGCTTCTCGACGGACGAGACCGCCCGCGCCGGCTTCGGGCCCTTCACCCCCGGCTTCCGGGTCGTCCCGTACAACGACCTGGCGGCTCTGGAGGCGGCGGTCGACGACACGACGGCGGCGGTGCTGATCGAGCCGATCCAGGGCGAGGCGGGGGTGAACATCCCCGACGACGGCTATCTGGCGGGCGTACGGGAACTGACGCGCCGCGCGGGGTGCCTGTTCATCGCGGACGAGATCCAGTCGGGGCTCGGCCGTACGGGGCACACGCTCGCCGTGGACCATGAGTCGGTCGTCCCGGACATGGTGCTGCTCGGCAAGGCACTGGGCGGCGGCATCGTCCCGGTGTCGGCGGTGGTGGCCCGCCGCGAGGTGCTCGGAGTTCTGCACCCCGGCGAGCACGGCTCGACGTTCGGCGGCAATCCGCTGGCCGCGGCCGTCGGCACGGCGGTGGTGGAGCTGCTGGAGACGGGCGAGTTCCAGCGTCGGGCGGCGGAACTGGGCGTGGTGCTGCGCGGCGGACTGGAAGCCCTGGTCGGCAAGGGCGTCGTCGGCTTCCGCTCGCGCGGACTGTGGGCGGGCGTCGACGTCGACCCCGCGCTCGGCACCGGCCGTGAGGTCAGTGAGCGGCTGATGCGGGAAGGAGTCCTGGTCAAGGACACCCACGGGTCCACCATCCGGCTGGCCCCGCCGCTCACCGTCCGGGGCGAGGAACTGCGGGACGCTTTGGAGACGCTGGGGAAGGTGCTGGGCCAGGGCGGCTGACCTTCGTCTCGTGCCCCGGACCCCGCCCGACCCTCGACGGACGGGAACGGGCAGACGGGCAGACGGACAGACGGACAGACGGACCAGTCTCTGCGCCCCGTCCGCCCGTCCCCCCGTTGTTCACCGGGCCGGGCCTCGCCCAGGAAGCCCCCGGCCCGGTTCCCGGGTGAAGATGGGGTCAAGAGGTGGAGGACCACTCCCAACGACGGATGAGGTCGGCCGTGGGCGGACACGTGAGCGGACACGGGGAGCAGGACGCTGCCCGGCAGGGGTTCGACGTGGCCGACGCCGCTCCCCTGCTGCTCGATCCGCAGGGCGTGGTGACGAACTGGACCGGACCGGCCGAGCGGCTGCTGGGCTATACGGCGACCGAGGCGGTGGGGGGAAAGCTGTCCGATCTGCTGACCGCCGAGAACGCCGAGCGGGTGCCGGATCTGGTCGGGCGCTGCCGGGCCGACGGCGGCTGGGCGGGCCTGATGACGGTCCGGCACCGGGACGGACATCGGGTCCCCGTCATGGTCAGGGTGCTGCAAACCGTGAAGCCGCAGGGCCGCTCGTCCCTGCTGGTGCTGTTGTCGGAGCTGGCCGGCTCCCCCGGCTGGAACATGAGCCGCACGATGCTGGAGCAGATGGTCGTCGGATCGGCGATCGGGTTCGCGATCGTGGACACGGACCTGCGGTACGTGTGGTCGAACCCCGCGCTCGAGCAGTTCGGCGGCGGCCCCGCCCAGCGGCGGCTGGGGCTGCGGTTCGCCGATGTCCAGCCCGGCCTGGACGCCGAACTCGTCGAGGCGCAGATGCGCCACGTCCTGGAAACCGGCGAGTCGGTGACCGACTTCGAGCAGGTCGGCCAGGCCCGTTCGGCGCCGCTGCGGGAAACCGCGCACATGCTGTCGTTCACCCGGCTCGACGACGACCGGGGCCACCCGATGGGCGTCTGCTACAGCGTCGTCGACATCACCGATCGGCACCGCGCGCGCCAGCGCCTCGCGCTGCTCGACCGGGCCGGCCGGCACATCGGCCGCACCCTGAACGTCGTGCACACCGCGCAGGAGCTGGCCGACGTCGCCGTCCCGGCGCTCGCGGACTTCGTGACCGTGGATCTTCTGGAGACGGTGCTGCGGGGCGCCGAACTCCCGCCGGGCCCGCTCACGGAGACGGACGGGGCGCCGTTGCGCCGCGCGGGCCACCGGTCGGTGTACGAGGACCTGCCGCGCACGGTCCGGGACATCGGCACGCCGGTCTCCTACCTGCCCGGTTCACCGCCGGTCCGCTGCCTGGCCACGGGCCGGTCCTGGCGTCAGGAGCAACTCGACCCGCTCGCCCCGGGGTGGGCCGGGAGCGCGCCCGGCCACCGGGAGGCCACGTTCCTGGAGCTGGGGCTGCAGAGTGTGATGGTCGTGCCGATCCGCGCCCGAGGGATCACCCTGGGCGTCACCGTGTTCTTCCGGCGCCGCAGGGACCCCTTCCGCGAGGACGACCTGAACCTCGCCGAGGACCTCGTCTCCCGCGCCGCCGTCAGTGTGGACAACGCCCGCCGCTACACCAGGGAGCGGGACGCGGCGCTCGCGCTGCAGCGCAGCCTGCTGCCCCGCCGGCTCCCGGAGCAGGACGCCGTCGAGGTGGCCGCGTGCTACCGCCCGGCCGACGAGCTGACAGGTCTGGGCGGCGACTGGTACGACCTGATCCCGCTGCCCGGTGCCCGCGTCGCCCTCGTCGTCGGCGAGGTCCCCGGGCACGGCATCGACGCCGCCGCCGCGATGGGCCGGCTGCGGACCGCCGTACGGACCCTGGCCGCGCTGGATCTGCCGCCCGAGGAGGTACTCGCGCATCTCGACGACCTGGTGGCGCGGTCCGCGCGGGAGGAAGGCTCGGACGCGGTGGGGACCTACGGCCAGGCCATGGGCTCCGGCTGCCTGTACGTCGTCTACGACCCGGTCGACGGCCGGTGCGCGATGGCCTCCGCGGGCCATCCTCCACCCGCACTGGTGTCGCCGGACGGCACGGCCGGCTTCGTCGAGCTGTCGGCGGGGCCCCCGCTCGGCGTGGGTGGCCCGCCGTTCGAGGCGAGGGAACTGTCCTTGGCCGAGGGCAGCACACTCGCCCTGCACACCGACGGTCTGCTGACCGACACGGTGACCGGTTCGACCGCGGGCGGCCAGGAGCGGTTGCGACGGGTACTGCAAGGGATCGCACCCTCGCTGGAAACGCTGTGCCGGACGGTGGTGGACGCCCTGGTGCCGACCCGCCCGTACGACGACGTGGCGCTGCTGCTGGCCCGTACCCGGCTCCTGGACGCCGGCCAGGTGGCGTTCTGGGACCTGCCGACGGATCCGGCCGCGGTGGCCGAGGCCCGCAGGACGGCCACCCGGCAGCTGGGCCGCTGGGGCCTGGACGAGCTGGTCTTCACCACGGAGCTGATCGTCAGCGAACTGGTCACCAATGCCATCCGGTATGCCACCGGTCCCGTCCGGCTGCGGCTGATCCGTGAGCGCGCGCTGGTCTGCGAGGTGTACGACGGCGGGGCGACCACACCCCATCTGCGCCATCCCCGCGCCATGGACGAGGGCGGGCGCGGCCTGCTGCTGGTCTCGCAGCTCGCCCAGCAGTGGGGCACCCGCTTCGTTCCCGACGGAAAGGTCATCTGGGCCGAGCAGTCGCTGACCGGCCCGGACGAGCCTCTCTTCGGCTGATGCCTCCGGCACCGCACGTCTCCCGCCGGCACTCCTGCCGCCCCTGATTCGCTCATGATGTGAAAAAATGGTGCAATTCTGACAATGGGGCACCGGTCATGACACGAACGGCGATCGACTACGCGGCGGTGTACCACGCCCTGCCCGGCATGGTGGCGATCCTGACCCCGGGTCTGGTGTACGCCGATGTCAACGAGGCGTTCCTCGAGGGCACCGGGCTCTCCCGGGAGGAGTTGCTGGGCCGCTATCTGTTCGACGTCTTTCCGGACAACCCGAACAATCCCAGCTCCTCCGGCGCGCGCAACCTGCACGCCTCGCTGTTGCGCGTCGTGGCCACCGGCGAGCGCGACACCATGGCCCTGCAGCGCTACGACGTCGAGAGCCGGGAGCGTCCCGGCGAGTGGGAGGAGCGCTACTGGAGCCCGGTGAACACGCCGGTGCTGAGCAGTGACGGCAGCGTGGTCCTGATCGTGCACCGGGTCGAGGAGGTCACCGAGCTGATGCGGGCCCGCGACCGTGCCGGCATCGACCAGGGCCGGGTCCTGGAGGCCGAGCTGTACACACGCGCCCGCGAACTGCAGGAGCTCAACCATCGGCTGCGCCAGGCGCACGCCCGGGAGCGGCAGGTGGCGCTGGTGCTGCAGGAGGCGATGCTGCCCGCCCCCCGGCAGGTGGGCCACCACCGGGCCGCCGTGCGCTACCGGCCGGCGGTGGGCGCGCTCAACGTCTGCGGGGACTGGTACGACCTGGTCGACCTGGTGGGCGGCCACCGTATCGGCGTGTCCGTGGGCGACGTCGTCGGGCACGGGCTGGAGGCGGCCGGGGTCATGGGCCAGCTGCGCAGCGCCCTCACCGCCGCCTCGCGGGTCGCGGCAGGGCCCGCCGAGGCCCTGGACGTCGTGGGGCGCTACGCCCACGTGGTCGACGGCGCCGAGTCCGCGACCGTGGTCACCACCTTCGTCGACTTCGACCGGCACACCATCACGTACAGCAGCGCCGGTCATCTTCCCCCCGTGCTGGTCCACCGCGACGGGCGGGTGGAGTTCCTCGACCGGGCCACCGATCCCCCGCTCGACGCCCTCCCCGAACCGGCCCCGAGGTCCGAGGCGACGGCCGCCTTCACGCCCGGGTCCACCCTTGTGCTCTACACCGACGGCCTGGTCGAACGCCGCCGGGAGGACATCGACACCGGGCTGTTCCGGCTCGCCGAGTCGCTGCGCCGCCACCGGACACAAGATCCGGAGTCACTGGCGGACAGCGTGCTGCTGGAGCTGCTGCCGCCCGGCGGCGCCATCGACGACACCGCGCTGATCGTCGTCCGGCTGTGACGGTTCGCGCCACGTCCGAGGACGGGGCCGGTCAGCCGGGGGTGAGCCGTGTGTCGTCGAGCCGGGCCACCCGGTCCACGTTGCGCCGGTCCTCCTCGTCCCGGCCGGACACCGGGGCGAACCAGGCGTCGAGGATCTCCTTCAGCAGCGGTTCGGACGTCAGCCGCAGGCCGAGCGCCAGCACGTTGGCGTCGTTCCAGCGGCGCGCGCCGTCCGCCGTGTAGGCGTCCGTGCACAGGGCCGCCCGTACGCCCGGCACCTTGTTGGCCGCGATCGAGGCCCCCGTGCCGGTCCAGCAGCACACCACCGCCTGGTCCGCGGTCCCGTCGGCGACGTCGCGGGCGGCCGCCTCGGAGCAGAACGCCCACCGCGCGTCGCTCCCGGGACTCAGGGCACCGTGCACGCGCACCTCGTGGCCGCGCTCGCGCAGCTCGGCGAGCAGGGCGCGGGCCACGGGTTCGTCCATGTCGGAGGAGACGGAGATCCGCATGGTACGAAGCCTAACGGAGCCCGCTCGGGGCGCTCCGTCCGTGAAGCGGGCCCGGGCAGAGGACCGCGGCGGCACATGTCCGCGCCCGCCCGCGCACTGACGGACGTTCATCCGTCCGGCGGGCTCCGCCCCGGCCCTGTCGTACAGGGTGCCGGACAGTCCCGCCCCGACCTACACTGACACCCCCACGACGTGCCGGTTGACCTGCTGCAACACGCCGCTGGGCCCGTCCGACGGAGTCGAGGAGCGCGCCCTTGTTCTACTACCTGCTGAAATACGTACTTGTGGGCCCGCTGCTGAGACTGGTCTTCCGGCCTCGAATAGAGGGCCTGGAGCATGTGCCGTCGTCCGGTGCGGCCATCGTCGCCGGCAACCATCTGTCGTTCTCGGACCATTTCCTGATGCCCTCGATCCTCAAGCGGCGCATCACGTTCCTCGCCAAGGCCGAGTACTTCACCGGCCCCGGCATCAAGGGCCGGCTGACGGCGTTCTTCTTCCACAGCGCGGGGCAGATCCCGGTCGACCGCTCCGGCAAGGACGCAGGCCAGGCCGCCATCCGGGAAGGCCTGGGGGTACTGGGCAAGGGGGAGTTGCTCGGCATCTACCCGGAAGGCACGCGGTCGCACGACGGGCGCCTCTACAAGGGCAAGGTCGGGGTCGCGGTGATGGCCCTCAAGGCCGGCGTCCCGGTGATTCCGTGCGCGATGATCGGCACCTTCGAGGCGCAGCCGCCCGGCAAGATCATCCCCAACCTCCACCCCGTGGTGATCCGCTTCGGCGAACCCCTCGACTTCTCGCGCTACGAAGGCATGGAGGACGAGCGGGCGGTCCTGCGGGCCATCACCGACGAGATCATGTACGCCATCCTGAAGCTGTCCGGGCAGGAGTACTTCGACCAGTACGCGGCCGTCGCCAAGGCCGAGGAGGCCGAGCGCAAGGCGGAGGAGAAGCGCCGGTTCCCGCGGTTGCCGCGGAGCTGAACCGCCCGCCGGACGGGCCGAGCGGGCCACCGGCCCGGTAAGCGCATGAGCAGCCCATGAGTGAGGGGCGGCCGGAGTCGTCCGGCCGCCCCTCACCGCTCGTCCGCCGGGCCGGACCGTGAGGGCGACGGACCATCGGGCCGCCTCGCCCCCTCGCCCCCTCGCCGCCTGGCCGCCTGGCCGCCTGGCCGCCTACGACGTGGCTGTTCCCCGGTGCTCCGCGGCGATGCCGAAGCGCTGCTGTTCGCGGGGAGCGGACGCGGCCCCGTGGACCCCTGCCACCGTGCTGACCATCCGCTCGCCGACGGGTTCCCGGCCCTCGTCGAGCTCCTGGAGCTGATCGAGTCGGCGCAGGTCATCGGCGGAAACAAGGGCGACGAGGGGCTTTCCGTGCCGGGTCACGACGACGCGCTCACCGCCGTACACCACACGGTTGATCAGGTCGGCGAGCTCAGCCCTCGCCTGTGTCACCGGAATCTCGTAGGCCATACCCCCATCATAACGTCACGTACGTCCTGTACATTTTTCACAGATAGCCGCCGCGCGGACAGCCCCCATGCGGACAGCTGCCATGAGGAGGAGCCAATGACCCGACCGTTCGCCCGTCATGCCGCGCCCGGGTTCACCGGCCACACGGAGTTCGGGCACCGGACCACGGATCCGTACGCGAAGCTGACGGAGGAGCGGATCGTCCTCCTGGGGACGCCGATCGACGAGACCTCCGCGAACGACCTGATCGCCCGGTTCATGCACCTGGAGCACCGGGCGCCCGACCGGGACATCGCCCTCTACATCAACTCCCCCGGCGGCTCCTTCCACGCCATGTCGGCGCTCTACGACACCCTGCGCTTCGTCACCTGCGAGGTGGAGACGGTCTGCACGGGCCGGGCCGAGGGGACGGCCGCCCTGCTTCTGGCCGCCGGGACGCCGGGCAAGCGGTACGTCCTGCCGGGGGCGCGGCTGGTGCTCCGTCAGCCGGTACTGCCGGAGCCGGCGGCGGAAAGCATGAGCGATCCGGCCGTCCAGGCGGAAGAGGCGTCGCGGATCCGGGACCGGATCGAGGAGATACTGGTCCGGCACACCCACCGCACCCCGGAGCAGGCGCGGTCGGACATCGAGCGGGACACCGTCCTCGATGCGCGGGCGGCAGTGGAGTACGGCCTCGCCGACCGGGTCCTGACCGGCCGCGGGAGCCCGCGCCCCACTCCCGGCGCGAGGTGAGCCGCCGATGCTGCCTCCCGAACTGCCACCGCTGCCCGCACTGACCCGTGCGGAGGCGGAGTTGATCGACTGTTACCTCGAGGCCGTCGACCTGCTCGGCCGGATCAACCCGGCCCGCGACGGCGACACCTATCGTGGACTGCGCGCCGCACAGGCACTGGTCGGCAAAGCCGTCGCGCTGCGCGACGCGCTGACCCTGATGCACCGGCGCGGTGAGACCGAACTGCACGCCGCCACACTGGCCCGGGCCCTGCGGGTGCTGGACGGCGACCGGCGCACGGCCCGGGTCACGCTGCCGCCGGGCTCCGGCAGTTGACGCCTGTACCGGTCCGGCCGGGGGCGGCGTCGGCAGCGCGTCCGCACCGGAGTTGAAACGGACCAAAAGGGGTACCGCCAACCGGTGTATATAACCACTTCTTTTCGGGCCGTCACAGTTGCGCACCCCGCGTGGCCGCGTACCGGAACAGGCCACTCCGATGCTGGTCCGGGCCTCCTCGGCACTCCGGACGGCAGCCCGGACGCGGAGCTGTCCACTCGAACGGATGAGTGGTGAGTAACAACACAAACCCCCGGTTCCATTGGGATTTCGGGCCGACGGTTGCCAAGATCGCTCACTGACGACAAGACCCCGCCGCCGCGGCGGGGCGATCCGGGCGGACGCCGAGTCCTGCCGCCGCCCGGATGACCGGTCGACAGGAGTGGATCGGCAGGAGTGGAGGACCCGAGCAAGACGGGTTGCCGGAACGGGAGTTCGATTCTCGCGCCGAGCAGTCCTTGGGGTGAAGCCGCACTCGTGCGGCCGGGCAACTTCGCCAGCCCGAATCCGACAGGTCATCCTTCACAGGCGGCTGACGAAGGGTTGCGCATGACCGCGCTCAATCGTGTCCCGTCTCTCATGGCCAGGGCCGGCACGGCCTCGGCCCTCACCCTTGCCGCCGTGGGCGGCTCGATCGTCCTCCCCGGCGCCGCCTCGGAGGCGGCGGCCGCGACTACAGCCACCAAGGCCCTCAAGATCGCCGCATCCAAGAAGGGCGCACCCTACCGGTGGGGCGCCACCGGACCGAGCCGCTTCGACTGCTCCGGACTCACCCTCTACTCGTTCAAGAAGGCGGGCAAACAGCTGCCCCGTACTGCGGCCCAGCAGTACAACAAGACCCGACACATCTCCGCCTCGAACCGCAAGGCGGGGGACCTGGTCTTCTTCCACTCGGGATCGAACGTCTACCACGTGGGCATCTACGCGGGCCAGGGCAAGCTCTGGCACGCGCCCAAGACCGGGGACGTGGTGCGCCTGCAGAAGATCTGGACCCGCAGCGTCTGGTACGGCCGGGTGAAGTGATCCGCGAGGGCGGCGGCACCCCTCTGCCGCCGCCCCGCCCAACGCTCCGAACGACGCCCGGACCACGCGCCGGTGCGGCGGCTCGAGGATCTGCGTATCGCCCGAACGGGTGAGCAGGTCCTCTTTTCGCCTTCCCCCTCCGCTCGCCCCGCCTCCCGTCCCCGTCCTCGTTCCTGCCGTGGCCGCCTACGGTTCCTGCCGCCCTGCCGCGTCGACCGCCGTGGCCGGCTCGGCGGGGGCGGGCCACGGGAGGACGACGGAGACGGTCTTCCCGCCCTCTCCGGTGGGGCGGACCCTCATCCTGCCGCCGCATTCCACGGTCAGCCAGCGGATGATGACCAGCCCCCGGCCGTTGTCCTGCTGGACCGCCGCGGGGAGCCGCTTGGGGAACCTCGGGTGGCTGTCGGTGACCCCGATGCACAGCCGGTCGTCGCGGTCGAGGGCGAGGTCCACGGTGAACGTGGGTGACTGCCCCAGGGTGTGCTGCACGGCGTTGGTCGCGAGTTCGGACACGATCAGCCGGACGGTGTCGGACACTTCCGTGTCCTCCGGCATGCCCCACTCCGCCAGCGTGCCCACCGCATGGGCGCGCGCCGCGGAGACCGAGGCGGGATCGCTCGGCAGAGTGATGGATGCTTCCAGATGGTCTGCCATGGCGATGTCGTCCCTTTCCACGGGACCGCAGTCCGACACGGAGCGGCTGATTCGAGTACGGTCCCGCACTGGTGCTTCGTCGTCAGACTGCCATCACCGCAGGCCGTCGGCGGCGATACGGCCAAGATATGCATATATCTGTCGCTCAAAGCGGTGAACTCTGCGACGGGAGACCGTATTTGGGTGGCCTCAAGGGAGTAAGGGGGAAGCCATGCAGCACGGTCCCGCGGTACGCCGCCGGAAACTGGGCGCCGAACTGCGCTCGTTGCGCACGTCGGCGGGGTTCACCAGTGGTGAGGCGGCCCGGCTGGTGGGCTGGCACCAGTCGAAGGTGAGCCGCATCGAGACGGGCACGAGCGGGGTGAAACCGGCCGATGTGCGGTTACTGCTCGACGCCTACGGTCTGGCCGACGTCCAGTTGCGGGAGTTGCTGCTGGTCCTGGCGGGATCCGACGACAACGGCGGACGGCATCACTGGTGGCACGCGTACCGCGGGGTACTGCCGCCCACCTACCGGGACTTCATCAGCCTGGAGTCACAGGCCAGCGCCATGCGCACCCTGGAGACCACGGTGGTTCCCGGACTGCTGCAGACGCCCGAGTACGCGCGGGCGGTGACCGAGGCCGCCCTGGAGGGCGCCTCCGAGGAGCGGCTGGACGCACTGGTGGAGGTACGGCTGGCCAGACAGGACGTCCTGCGGGCGGATCCGCCACTGGAGTTGAGCGCGGTCCTCGACGAGGCGGTGCTGCGGCGACAGGTCGGCGGTCCCGGTGTCATGACCCGTCAGCTGGAACGGCTGGTGGAGGCGGCGCGCCTTCCCCAAGTAAGGCTTCAGGTACTGCCGTTCACCGCCGGGGCGCACATCGGCGTCACCGGGCCTTTCGTAATCTTCTCATTTTCGCGCACTTCTGATCTAGACGTTGTAGTTCTCGACCACTTGACGAGTAGCCTCTATCTGGAGTGGAAAGAAGACCTCCGGGTGTACTCGGAGGCGTTCAACGCCCTCTCGGTCCACGCCCTTTCGCCAGAGGACTCGTTGGATTTCATCGCCGGGACAGCTGCCGGCGTGTAAGGAGGTACGATGCCCGCTCCGCCTCGGACCCTTCCCTCCAGCACCGACCTGCACGGTGTGCGGTGGCTGCGCAGCAGCTACAGCACGGGCGCGAACAACTGCGTGGAGACGGCCCGGCCGGCCTTCGGCCCCGGAGCCGGACTGCTCGCCGTGCGCGATTCCAAGAATCCGGCCGGACCCGCGCTGCTCATCTCCCCCGGGAGCTGGGCGGAGTTCGTGGCCGCGGTTCACTGACCCGCCGGTCCGCCGGCACTCGTCCGCCCGTCCGTCATCGGGCGCCTCACGGCCGTGTCACGCCGACTCATGGCCGCGTGTCGCCGATCACCTGTACAGCGCGTTCGATCTCGGCCCCGGACAGGTCCGCGCGGGCGGTCAGTCTGAGCCGTGAGATGCCGTCGGGCACGGAAGGAGGACGGAAGCAGCCCACGGACAGGCCGGCCGCCCGGCAGTCGGCCGCCCATCGCACGGCCTGCTCCGGGGACGGGGCACGCACGGAGACGACCGCGGCGTCGGGGCGTACGGCTTCGAGGCCCGCGGCCGTCAGCCGGTGGTGCAGGTCGCGCGCCACCGCGCCCGCCCGCGCCGCACGCCCTGGTTCACGGCGCAGCAGTCGCAGGGCCGCGAGCGCGGCACCCGCGGCCGCCGGGGCGAGGCCCGTGTCGAAGATGAACGTCCGGGCCGTGTTGACCAGATGCTCGACGACCCGTGCCGGGCCGAGCACGGCTCCGCCCTGGCTGCCGAGCGACTTGGACAGCGTGAGCGTCACCACGACGTCCTCGGCGCCGGCGAGCCCCGCCGCGTGCGGGGCGCCGCGTCCGCCGTCCCCGAGCACCCCGAGGCCGTGGGCGTCGTCGAGCACCAGCCCCGCGCCGTGCTCACGGCACGCTTCCGCCAGCGCGGCGAGCGGGGCGGCGTCCCCGTCGACCGAGAAGACCGTGTCGGACACGGCGACGGCGGTTCCGTCGTGCCCGCTCAGCGCCTTGCGCGCGGCGTCCGGGTCGGCGTGCGCCACGACCTGCGTCCTGCCCCGGGCCAGCCGGCAGCCGTCGATCAGGGAGGCGTGGTTGCCGGCGTCGGACACGATCAGCGAGCCGTGCGGGGCCAGCGCGGTGACGGCGGCGAGGTTGGCCGCGTATCCGGAGGAGAGGACGAGGGCCGCCTCGAAGCCGCAGAAGTCGGCCAGTTCGCGTTCCAGCTCGGTGTGCAGCTCGGTGGTGCCGGTGACGAGCCGGGACCCGGTGGCCCCGCCGCCCCAGGTCCGCGCGGCCCGCGCCGCGCCCTCGGCCACTTCCGGATGACGGGCCAGACCCAGGTAGTCGTTGCTCGCCAGGTCGAGGAGCGGGGCACCGGCGGCCCGCGGGCGCAGGGTCCGTACGAGCCCGGCCCGGCGGCGCAGCTCCGCCTGCTCGTCGATCCAGCCGAACGCCATGGGTCCTCCGGTGCTTTTGTAGGCAGTGAACAGACACTAGCGGGACGGCCGCCGGACCACTGTGTGGCCATGCCCACAGCCGATGGCGCCTCTGTTGTGCGAACCCTCCTTGGCCGGGGCGGCCGAATAGGACAGGATCGGCTCTCATGGACCTGCTGAACACGCTGGTGGACAAGGGGCTTCGGCGCGAGACGCCGACCCGTGCGGAAGCGCTGGCCGTCCTCGGGACGTCCGACGACGACCTGCTCGACGTGGTGGCCGCGGCCGGAAAGGTGCGGCGGCACTGGTTCGGGCGGAGGGTGAAACTCAACTATCTGGTCAACCTCAAGTCCGGCCTGTGCCCGGAGGACTGCTCCTACTGTTCCCAGCGGCTCGGCTCGAAGGCCGACATCCTGAAGTACACCTGGCTCAAGCCCGACCAGGCCTCGCAGGCGGCCGCGGCCGGGCTGTCGGGCGGTGCCAAGCGGGTGTGCCTGGTGGCCAGCGGCCGCGGTCCGACCGACCGTGACGTGGACCGTGTCTCCGACACGATCAGGGCGATCAAGGAGGGCAACGAGGGCGTCGAGGTGTGCGCCTGCCTCGGACTGCTCTCCGAGGGCCAGGCGGAGCGGCTGCGCGAGGCGGGCGCGGACGCCTACAACCACAACCTCAACACCTCCGAGGCCACCTACGGGGACATCACCACCACGCACACGTACGCCGACCGTGTGGACACCGTGCACAAGGCGCACGCGGCCGGTCTGTCCGCCTGCTCCGGTCTGATCGCCGGCATGGGCGAGAGCGACGCGGACCTGGTCGACGTGGTCTTCGCGCTGCGCGAGCTGGACCCGGACTCGGTGCCGGTGAACTTCCTGATCCCGTTCGAGGGCACGCCGCTCGCGAAGGAATGGAACCTCAGCCCGCAGCGGTGCCTCAGGATCCTGGCGATGGTGCGGTTCGTGTGCCCGGACGTCGAGGTACGGATCGCGGGCGGCCGGGAGGTGCATCTGCGCACCATGCAGCCGCTCGCGCTGCACCTGGCCAACTCGATCTTCCTCGGCGACTATCTCACCAGCGAGGGCCAGGCGGGCCGGGCCGACCTGGAGATGATCGCGGACGCCGGGTTCGAGGTGGAGGGCACCGACCGGGTGACACTGCCGGAACACCGGGTCGGCGCGGGCGGGTGCGGAACCCACGAAGGCGGCGGATGCGGGTCCCACGAGAGCGGCGGGTGCGGGTCGGCCTCCTCCGGCGCGGGTGTGTGCGGGGGCGCGGAGGCGTCCACGGACACGGGCGCAGGGGCGGAGGGGGCCTCAGGCCCGGGGACGGCCACGGAGGAAACCGGTCCGGCCGTCGGGCCGCGTACCGATCTCGTCGCCGTCCGCCGACGGGGTGCCGGAACGGATCTCGCGCCCAATGCCTGAGTGGTCCGTACCCGAACTCCTCGAGCTGGACCGGCGGCACGTCTGGCATCCGTACGGGCCCATGCCGGGCCGCGGGGAACCGCTCGTCGTGGAGTCGGCGAGCGGGGTGCGGCTGCGGCTCGCCGACGGCTCGGGCGAGCTGGTCGACGGGATGTCGTCCTGGTGGTCGGCGATCCACGGCTACAACCACCCGGTGCTGAACGAGGCCGCGCGCGACCAGCTCGGGCGGATGAGCCATGTGATGTTCGGCGGGCTCACGCACGAGCCCGCCGTCCGGCTGGCGAAGCTCCTCGTCGACATGTCACCCGACGGCCTCGAGCATGTCTTCCTCGCCGACTCGGGCTCGGTGTCGGTCGAGGTGGCCGTCAAGATGTGCCTGCAGTACTGGCGTTCGCTCGGAAAGCCCGAGAAGCGGCGGTTGCTGACCTGGCGGGGCGGCTACCACGGCGACACCTGGCAGCCGATGTCGGTCTGCGATCCCGAGGGCGGGATGCACGAGCTGTGGACCGGGGTGCTCCCGGAGCAGGTGTTCGCGCAGGCCCCGCCGGCCGAGTACGAGGAGTCGTACGCCGAGCACCTGCGGGAACTGATCGGGCGGCACGCCGGGGAGCTGGCGGCCGTGATCGTGGAGCCGGTGGTGCAGGGGGCGGGCGGCATGCGCTTCCACTCCCCCGCGTATCTGCGGGTGCTGCGCGAGGCGTGCGACGCGCACGACGTGCTGCTGGTGTTCGACGAGATCGCGACCGGGTTCGGGCGTACGGGCGCGCTGTTCGCGGCCGGGCACGCGGCGGTGACGCCCGACGTGATGTGCGTGGGCAAGGCGCTGACCGGCGGCTATCTGACCCTGGCGGCGACGCTGTGCACCGCGCGCGTGGCCGACGGCATCTCGCGCGGCGATGTACCGGTGCTGGCGCACGGTCCGACGTTCATGGGCAATCCGCTGGCGGCCGCCGTGGCCTGCGCCTCGATCGAGCTGCTGCTCGGGCAGGACTGGCTCGCGGAGGTCAAACGCATCGAGTCGGGCCTGCGGGACGGGCTGGCGCCGGCGGCCGGTCTGCCGGGCGTCCGTGACGTGCGGGTCCTCGGCGCCATCGGCGTCGTCCAGCTCGATCGCGCCGTGGACATGGAGGCGGCCACGCGCGCGGCGGTGCGCCGGGGTGTGTGGCTGCGGCCGTTCCGTGATCTCGTCTACACCATGCCGCCGTACGTCACCGGTGACACGGACGTGGCCCGGATCGCGGACGCGGTGTGCGCGGCGGCCGAGGAGGGATGACATGCCGGTACTGGTGATCACGGGCACGGGCACCGAGGTGGGCAAGACGGTGGTGACGGCCGCGGTCGCCGCGGCGGCGCTGGCGGCCGGACGGTCGGTGGCCGTGCTGAAGGCGGCGCAGACCGGGGTGCGGCCGGACGAGCCCGGGGACGCCGAGGAGGTCGCGCGGCTCGCCGGGGCCGTCACGACCGCGGAACTCGCCCGGTATCCGGACCCGCTGGCACCCGCCACCGCCGCCCGGCGGGCGGGCCGGGCGGCGGTGCGTCCGCGCGAGGTGGCCGAGACCGCCGCCAAACTGGCCGCCGAGCACGATCTGGTGCTCGTGGAGGGCGCGGGCGGGCTGCTCGTCCGGTTCGACGAGGACGGCGGGACGCTGGCGGACGCGGCGGCGCTGTTGTCGGCGCCGGTGCTCGTGGTGGCGGCGGCGGGTCTCGGCACCCTGAACGTCACGGAGCTGACGGCCCGTGAACTGCGCTCGCGCGGGCTCGACCCGGTGGGCCTGGTGATCGGCAGCTGGCCCGCCGAGGCCGATCTGGCCGCGCGCTGCAACGTGCGGGACCTGCCGGAGGTGACGGGGGTGCCGCTGCTGGGCGCGGTTCCGGCCGGTGCGGCCGGCCTGCCCCCGGCCTGCTTCCGCGCGTCGGCGCCACGATGGCTGGCGTCACGGCTGGACGGCACGTGGGACGCGGCAACGTTCCGGGGGCGGGAGGCCGGCTGATCTCCCGCGCGGCGCGCGGGTCCCGGTCCGGGGGCCCGTGGCCCCCGGACCTGGGGCCCGTGGTCCCGGGGCCCCCGGGAAGGGTGCGGAGGCTTCTCGCGGGGGACGATCGCGGTAGGGTCCCCAGCCCGGGACCCGTCCTGCGGGGAGGCGGCGATCCCCTGTCCCGCCCCGGTTCCCGGGTTCGTCCAGGCAGGGAGGTACGCCCATGGCGGTCGGCTCCGCGAAGACGGCGCGGGATCCCGTGCACCACCCGCTGTTCGCCCGCTGCTACGCACGAGCCAGTGTGGCCGCGGAGACCCGTATGGGTATGGCCGCAATCCGGCAGAGGCTGCTCGGCGGGCTGTCCGGGCGGGTGATCGAGGTCGGCGCGGGCAACGGCCTCAACTTCGCGCACTATCCGGGCACCGTCTCCGAGGTGGTCGCGATCGAACCGGAACGGATGCTGCGCGGGCTGGCCGTGGAGGCCGCTCTGCGCGCCCGTGTACCGGTGGATGTCGCGCCGGGTGCGGCGGAGGCGCTGCCGGTCGAGAGCGAGGCGTTCGACGCGGCGGTCGTCTCCCTGGTGCTGTGCAGTGTGCGGGACGTGCCGCGGGCGCTCGCGGAGCTCAGGCGGGTGCTGCGGCCGGGCGGCGAGGTGCGGTTCTTCGAGCACGGGCGGGGCGGCGGCCGGGTCATGCGGTTCACCCAGCGCACCCTGGACCGGACGGTGTGGCCGCCGCTGGCAGGTGGCTGCCATGTGGCGCGGGAACCGGTCGGCGCTCTGCGGGAGGCGGGGTTCGAACTCGGTCCGTACCGGCGCACGCTGATGCCGGAGAAAGGGCCGAAGCTGCCGACGTCGTACTGCGTGCTGGGCACCGCTTGGCGGCCCGCACGCGATACGGCGGACGACCCGCCGACGGGCCGGAGCTGACCACTGGCCCGAGCCGCCCACTCGCTCCATCGGCGCAACTCGGCGGCAATGTCGTCCACGGAGGTGCGGAGGTCTCATCGACGTCCTGCCGGACCGGTCGCCCGAGGGACAGGCTGACGCTCGTCCCGCGGGCCGAGACACGTTCCCGCGCCGCTCGGGCGGCGCCCTCGGCCACGCGTATGTCCGGCTGGGTCCCGGCCCCCTGCCGGTGCCGGCGCCATGGCACCGGCACCGGCAGGGGCCGGTGAACGGACCGGCCGGCCCGTTCACCGCACGGCGGCCGGCTCGCCGAAGCACCCCTCGTCCGCCGCCGCCTCCGGCTCCGTCATCCGGCTCCGGCCCAGGAAGCAGGACGGTGCCCCTTACACCGGAATGGCGCACCCTTGCACTTACGAGGGATATTCGGTGTGGGCCGGATCACACTATCGTCGGGTGCGACGAGCACGCCCGGCACGGCCCGAGGCCTACACGGAGGAGACGGTCTTGTCCACACCCGCTGCGGAGCACACCCCCGGCCTCACGTCGGCCGACTCGATCGCGGCCCGCGCCCGCGGCCTGACGAAGGCGTACGGATCCGGCGAGACGACCGTGCTCGCCCTGGACGCGGTGGACGTGGACATCGCGCGCGGCCGGTTCACGGCGGTGATGGGACCGTCGGGGTCGGGAAAGTCGACGCTGATGCACTGCCTGGCCGGGCTAGACACCGTTTCGGCCGGCCAGGTGTGGCTCGGCGACACCGAGATCACAGGGCTGAAGGACCGGGAGCTGACCCGTCTGCGCCGGGACCGGATCGGTTTCATGTTCCAGTCGTTCAACCTCATCCCGACGCTGAACGCGCTGGAGAACATCACGCTCCCCATGGACATCGCGGGCCGGAAGCCCGACGAGAAGTGGCTGGACCAGGTCATCGACACGCTGGGCCTGCGGGACCGGCTCGGGCACCGGCCGGCGCAGCTGTCCGGCGGCCAGCAGCAGCGCGTGGCGTGTGCGCGAGCGCTGGCCTCCCGGCCCGAGCTGATCTTCGCGGACGAGCCGACCGGCAATCTCGACTCGCGCGCGGGGCTGGAGGTGCTCGGCTTTCTGCGCGAGGCCGTGGACCGGCTGAACCAGACCGTGGTGATGGTCTCCCACGACCCCGGCGCCGCCGCCCACTCCGATCTGGTGCTGTTCCTGGCCGACGGGCGGATCGTCGACGAGATGGAGCGGCCCACGGCACAGGCGGTACTCGACCGGATGAAGCGATTCGACGTGATCCGCGCCCGGTCCGTCGACGGCATCCCGGCTCCGGGCCGCATTTCCGGCCTCACCCCGGACCTCACCCCGAAACCGGCTTCCGGCCTCGTCCCCGACCCGGCTTCCCACCGGGCCCCGGACCCCGTTCCCGGAGCAGGCCCCGCCACCGGGGATGCCGTGCGGTCCGACGAACCGGCCCCCCGCAAGGACTGAGACCGTGCTGAAGGCGACGCTCAGGAGCTTCCTCGCCCACAAGGGACGACTGCTGCTGTCCGCGCTGGCTGTCGTCCTGTCCGTGGCGTTCGTCGCGGGCAGCCTGATCTTCTCCGACACCGTCGCCCGCACCTTCGACCGGCTCTTCGCCTCCACCTCCGCCGACGTGACCGTGGCGCCCCCGAAGGACCTGGAAGCGGCCGTGCCCACCGGCCAGGTCCGGACCGTGCCGGCCTCGCTCGCCGAGCGGCTGGCCGGGATCAAAGGGGTCGGATCCGCCCGCCCGGACGTCAGGGCCGGGAACATCACGGTCGTCGACAGCGACAACGAGCCGGTGGGGCCGACGACCGGCTCACCCACGCGCGCGGTGGGCTGGTCCGCCGACGAACGCAGTGTCGTGGAGCTGACCTCCGGCCGCACTCCGCGCGGCGCCGGAGAGGCCGTACTGGACGCGGACACCGCCGACGCCGAGGACCTGGCGATCGGCGACACCCTGTCGGTGCAGGCGCAGCCGGGCACCTTCCGCGTCAAGATCGTCGGGATCGCCGCCTTCACCGCCCCCAACCCGGGCTCGGCCCTCGTCTTCCTCGATCCCGAGGTCGCCGCCGTCGAGCTGCTGGGCTCGGCGGACCGGGCCACGAGCATCGCCGTCGAAGCGGCGCCGGGCGTGACCGCCGAGGAGGTCGACCACCGTGTCACCGAGGCACTCGGCGCCGGCACCTACCAGGTGGAGACGGCCGACGAGCAGGCCGCGACGGCCACCGACGAGCTGGGCGAATTCCTCGACGTGATCAAGTACGTGATGCTCGGCTTCGCCGGGATCGCCGTGCTCGTCGGCATCTTCCTGATCGTCAACACTTTCTCGATGCTGATCGCGCAGCGCACCCGCGAACTCGGGCTGCTGCGAGCGCTCGGCGCCGACCGGCGGCAGGTGCGCCGATCGGTGCTCACCGAGGCGATGCTGCTCGGCCTGTTCGGCTCGACGCTGGGCATGGCGGCCGGTATCGGGTTCGCTTACGGGCTGATCCGGCTGATGGGCGTCTTCGGCATGAACCTGAACACCACGGAGATGGTCATCGGGTGGGTCACACCCGTCACGGCATATGCGGTGGGGGTCGGGGTCACCTTCGTGGCGGCGTACCTTCCGGCCCGCCGCGCGGCAGAGGTGTCCCCGATGGCCGCCCTCGCCGACGCCGAGATCGCCGGGGTGGGCCGCCCGTTGCGGACCCGCGCGGTGGTGGGTTCCGTCGTCGGGGCGCTCGGCGCCGCCGCCCTGGCGGGCTGCGCCGTCCCGACCGGGACGGGGCCGGCGGCTTCCCTGCTGGGGCTGGGCGTCGTGCTGACCCTGATCGCGACGGTCGTCGCCGGTCCGTTGCTGGTGCGGCCGGTGATCCGGGTGCTGGGCGGGGCCTTCCCCGCCCTGTTCGGGCCGGTGGGCCGGATGAGCCAGCGCAACGCCCTGCGCAATCCCCGCCGTACGGGTGCCACCGCCGCCGCGCTGATGGTGGGACTCGCCCTGGTCGGCGGCATGTCGGTGGCCAGCGCCTCCATGTCCCGCTCCTTCGACGAGCAGATCGACAGGACGCTGGGCGCCGACTTCGTCATCCAGAACACCAACTTCCTGCCGTTCTCCCAGGAGGTCACCGACCAGGTGCGGGACACGGAGGGCGTGGGCGTCGTCGTACGGCAGCGGTTCGCGCCGGTGGCGGTGCGGCTGCCGGACGGGGAGCGGGTCGAGACGACCGCCGCCGGGTACGACGACCGGGTCGACGACGTCGCCCGGATCACCTACGCGAGCGGCGACACGGCGGCGGCGCTGGCCGACGGCGGCATCGCCATGGACGCCGGCTTCGCCGTGGACCACGGCGTCCGGGCGGGCAGCACGATCCCTGTCGAGTTCCCGGGCGGGCGGCGCACCGGGCTGACCGTGGGCGCCCTCACCGACATGGAGAGCGGCGAGGGCTTCGGCGTGCGGGGCGGACTGTTCCTCGGTATCGCGACGGTCGAGAAGTACGTGCCCGGCGGGCAGGACTCCGCGCTGTACGTGAACGCCGCCGACGGCACGAGCGCGGATGAGCTCCGTGACCGGCTGGAGACGACGCTCGCCCCGTATCCGCAGGTCCAGGCACGCGACCAGGCCGACTACAAGGACCTCGTGCACGACCAGATCGCGGTCCTGCTGTACCTCGTCTACGCCCTCCTGGGGCTGGCGATCATCATCGCGGTGCTCGGCGTGGTCAACACCCTGGCGCTCTCGGTGGTGGAGCGCACCCGGGAGATCGGGCTGCTGCGGGCCATCGGGCTGAGCCGGCGGCAACTGCGCCGGATGATCCGGCTGGAGGCGGTGGTGATCGCGGTGTTCGGCGCGGTGCTGGGTCTCGTGCTGGGGCTGGTGTGGGGCGTCTGCATACACCAGGTGCTGGCGCTGGAGGGCATGACCGCGCTCGCGATCCCCTGGGGCACCGTCGTGGCGGTCGTCATCGGTGCGGCGGTGGTCGGCATCGCGGCGGCCCTCCTGCCGGCCCTGCGCGCGTCGCGGATGAACGTCCTGGAGGCGATCGCGCACGAGTGACACGCACGGGCCGGCTCCCTGGGCTTGGCCCTCGCCGACGCCGAGCAGGGCAGGCCGCTGGCCTTCGCCCTCATGGCGAAGTGGCAGCGGACCGTGCCGGGCCACGACCTCGTCGGTTTCCGCACGATGCCGGCCTTCGCAAAGGTTCACAAAGGGCGGACAGGAGCGCTACAGCCTCGCACCCGATACGCGGGCGCGATTCGAGCGATCTCTGTCCCAGAGCGCTCACCCGGATCTGCCCCTCCCCTCACGCGCTGCCCGGACCTACCTCGACATCCTCTTCTTCCATCCGTTCGAGGACGGCAATGCGCGGGCGGCCATGTCGGCGTTGGCCTTCGTCCTGGCACGCGAAGGCGTCCTTCTCGACCAGGTGCACCCACTGCAGACCACCGCTGGGCCGACGACGCCGAAGGCGCGGCCGATCTGGCGGTGCTGCTCGGAATCCTGATCACCGCTGCGGGGCGGCGTCTGTCCCCCGGGAGGCAGTCATGAACGAACGCGATGTCCTGCTCAACGAGCTCGCGCAAGGGCTGCGCCCGGTGTCGGAGGGCATCGAATGGTTCGACAGCCTCGGTCAGGAAGAGCAGTCCGAGGTGCTGCTGTTCCTGCGCCATCACTGCGTCCAGGCGCGCGCCGTCGCCGAGGACGCACCGGAGAGCATCCGCCGTGCCGGGCTGCGCCCGACGCATACGCCCGCAGTGCTGATCTCACGAGGCCGGATCGACGAGCAACTGGGAAAGATCGCCGGTCTCGCGCCTCTCGACGAACGCCGCAAGGCGTTCAGGCTGCTGATCGCGGTGCTCACGATTGCCGACGCGCGGCGCCGCGAGCGCTTCTGCTCCGGCGGCTGCAGTCACTGGTGGCACAGACTGTCCGTCGTCTGACAACCCAGCACCGCGCCCCCGAAGGCCACTTCCCGGTGCTCGACCAATGCAGTCGTTTACGCTTCCCGTTTCGCCCTTCGCAGGTCTGCGCGCTCGAAGGCGTCCATGACCTCTTCCTTGAAGAGGGCGGGGTGGACATATGCCGCAAATTCTTCCACCAAGGCGAGAGGTGCCCCATTTTCGGCGCAGTTCCTCCTGACTGTCTCGAAGATGGCAGCGATCACCGCTTCCTCGGTCGCCATCTTTGGAGAGGGTGTCTCACGTGGCGTCAGCCTCGATGTTTCATGACGGTCCGCCGACGGAGTCGGTGGACCGTTTTCGCATGCTGGGCTGAGGGTGGGCAGGGCGGCAGCCCGAGTGTCGCCTCGGGTGGGCGCCGGGTTCCACTGCTCCGGGTCAGGTGATGCTGTCGGCGGGGCCGTGAGTCTGCTGGTCAGCCGGGGTTCGGAAGTTGAGCGAGCCGGTCGAGGGCGGCAGTGATGTGACTCGTCCAGGGCCGGTGTCGGGCGAGGCGAAGGATGCGCCGGCGGCCGGTGGTGACGAGTTGTCCGGCCGCGGCGAACAGGCGAAGCCGCAGGCGGCGCGGTTCCCAGAGGCGGGCCTCGCCGGTCAACGCAAGCATCGGCATCCGGGCGAGCAGGTCGAGTGCGACCTGGACGATCTCGAGCCAGACCTTGTTCTGTGCGGTGTGGTGCAGGGGGAGGTTGCGCAGACCGGTGGCCCTGGCGGCCCGGATACGGTCCTCCGCCCGGGCCCGCAGCCGGTGACGGAGCTCGAGCTCGGCGATCGGCCGGCCGGTGGTGTTGGTGGCGAAGCACGTGATCCGCATGCCGTCCGCGCCTGTGATCCTCAACTGGGCGCCGGGATGGGGTCGTTCTTTGCGGACGATCAGCCGCATGCCGTTGGGCCAGCCGTCCAGCAGCTTGCCGGTGAGCTCGGCACCCCAGGCCCCGTCGCGTATCCGGCCGTCGGCCTCGACGGCCGGTGTCCAGGCCGGGCCCGGGATCTTGAGCACGTGGCTGTGGATCGGCTCGGTGATCACCATGCCGACCGAGTAGGACAGCCATCGGCCTCGCTTCGCGAGCCAGGCGACGAAGTCGTGGGTGCCGCCGGCGGAGTCGGTGCGGATCAGCGTCTGCCGTCCGCGCCGGTATTTCTTCGGCAGCTGAGCCAGGGCCAGTTGGGTAGTGATGATGTGGTCGGCGGCCGTGTTCGAGCCCGCGTTCCCCGATCGCAGGAGGGCGGCGACCGGCTCTCCGGTTCCGCCAGGGCCGTGGTCGACGAAGGCTGTCAGGGGGTGATGGCTGTGGGTCTTCTTCCAAGTCGCGGCTGCGTCCTGCTTGTCGGAGTGCGCGATGACGAGGACACCGTCGAGGTCGACCGTGACCTGTCGATCAGCGTCTGGGGCCTTGTTGCCCGCCAACAACCAGACTCGGTTGCGGACTTCGGCCCGTGCGGACCGGATGGCCTGCAGCGCCACTTCGCCGGAGCCGGCGAGGGTGTCGATCAGGCGGGAGACCGTAGGGTCGGAAGCCACCGGCCCGAAGACGGCCGGCTCGCACCGCAGCATCGCGACGTCCGCGAGACAGTTCCCGCCCAGCGCGACCGCCAGCGCGAGGTCCAGGAGGATCCTTCCGGGATCGTGGACGGCCCGCGGCCTTCGCCAGGGCGTCAGTGCCGCGGATATCGCCCGGTCAAGGCCGGTCTTGCAGACCGTGTCCAGCAGCAGGACCGCACCGGCCTGCGAGACCACCTGCCGACCGTCTCCCAGGACACGAACACGTGGGTACGACGAGACAGGCTCTCTCACCTGGAAAGTGCTCTTTTCCTTGCAGCCGACAGGACCCTCAGCAAGTCCCACCGTTGCGGGTCAAGAAAACTTTCCGTGTTTCTGATCAACTCCTGGACAGCTCACCTCGTGAAAGCGCGATGCCAGGCAAGACGGCAGCGACCGGTCCGAGGGTGTCCGTGACCAGGTGGCGCTTGCGTCCTTCGCGTCCACCACGGCCGCGGTCGGTTCGGCACCGCGGCCGTGGGTGCGACGGGTCCTGTCCCGTAACAGGTCGTGGACCTGCTCGGTGGTGCCGTCCGTCGATGCTCTCTTACGCCGGCATCAGGTCGGGTCCGACTCGTAGTCGGGCCGGATGGCGAGTTCTCCCGCTTCCCACATCTCGTGGACGCGCTTCTTGCATTCCTTGTCGGATTTCACTTCGTCCGCGAGGCGGAGGCCGATCTCGTTGTTCTTCTCGTCCGCCGCGTTGTCCGCGTCGGACCCGGGGCGGCCAAGCTCGTGCGCCGTGCCCATCGCCCTGGCGAATTCCTCACCCAGCCTCTTCTTGAGCAGGCACTGCCAGAACACGTGGCGAATGGAGTTCTGCTTTTCCGGGTCCGTCATGTGCTTGACCAGCTGAAGCACCTCCACGTGCACCCCGGCCCACCGGATGATGTTCTGGGGGCGCTTGAGAAGCTCGTAGACCTCCGGGCCGGAAACGTTCTTGCCGATCAGCCAGACGTACTCGTCCAAGGCGGCAGGGCCTTTTTCCAGAAGGCTCTTCTCCAACTGCGACATAACCCGCGAGTATGCCGCCATGTTCTCCGACGTGTCCGCCAGGTTGTCGGCGAGCATCTTGGATGCGGTAAGCCCGACGCCGAAGATGAACATGCCCAAGGCGAGGAGCGGGAGCGTCCCAGGAGCCAGGAACGCGATCGCGGCCACACCCGCGAGCGCCGTGGCACCGGTCTTGCCGAGATCCCGAGGGGCGAGGCCCTGCGCTGCGTCGAGTATCCGGCGGGTCTCAAGGAGGGTGTCGTAGACGTTCGCGCTCGGCACGGTGTTGCATTCGCACCGGAACTCGGCGTCCCTGGTCACGCTCATCGACATGGTCCAGTCGCCGGCCTGAGGATCCTTGACGATCAGGTACCGGACCGAGTCGCCGGACATCTTGACGAGTTTTCCGTCCTCCTCGACGTCCTTGTCGAAGGAGTTCCCGTCCGGGTCCGCGAGGGTCATGACGACGCCCTCGGGGAAATCGACCGAGCCGTCGCCCTTGGTGATGACCGAGTAGAGGAAGGGTGCGTCCTCACCGATGGCCATCGTGTTCGTCAGGTTGAACCGTTCCACGTTGCCCAGGCCGTCCAGGTCCTTGGCGGGAAGGGTGTCGACCTGGCAGTACATGCAGTCGTTCTCGCCCCTGGCCTGCACCGTGAATGCGGGAACGGGGCTCAGTTCGTTGCTGACATCGAAAAGGCCCCAGAGCCCGCCGACTCCCTTGTCCTCGATCTCCGTCGGCTCGTCGAAGTACTGACCCGCGATGAGCGCCGGGGTCTGTTTCGCGGCCTCTTGCCAGTCATCGCTGAGGGACAGGCCCCAGAGGCGCGAGGCGTACCGCGTGTACCCGTCGGGCGCGCCGCCCATCTCTTCCATGTGCCCCCAGAACCAGTTCGGCACGTCATCGTTGTCGAGGACGTCGAACTCACCCCAGAGTCCGAGGGCACCCTTGTCCACGATGCGGGTCGGCCGGTTGAAGTACTGCCTCTTGACCACGGCCGGGCAGTTCTGGGCGACGCTCTTCCAGTCCGCGTCGTCGGGGATGTTCCACAGCCGCGCCGAGAACTGGCGCATGCCGTTGTCCTTGGTGCCGTCGTCCTGGAACTGCAGGGCGCCGGTCGTGTGCCCCAGGAGTCCGATGGAGTCCCACAGGTACGAGTTGGCCACCGGGATCGGCGGATCCGTGATGGGCGAGGACTCGGGGACCTCGTTGCCGGAGGCGAGGTAGAGGGCCTTGATGATGCTCTTGCCGTCTTCCCAGACGTCGTTGGAGAGTTCCCAGATGATGACGCCCTTGGCGCCGACTCCCTTGAGGAACTTCAGTTTGCTGACGGCGGTGTCCGGGGTCTCGAAATAGATGTTGTGGGCGTACGGGTACTCGCCCGGAGGCAGGGGCTCGGTGAGCTCGGGGCGGGGCGTGCTCCCGTCCACCTTGATGTTCGCGTCCTCGGCCTCATGGGCGTCCGGGAACTCGTCCAGGATTTCCTTGTACCGAAGCACCTTGTACCCCGGGGGCACCTCACCGGTCAGGTCGTCCGGTTCCTTGCCCGCGACGAAGTCGTAACCGTAGATGGGCACTCCGGCCGCGATCTTGCCGCGGTCCACACCTTGCCCCTTGCCCTGCCAGTTCATGAAGAGCGGATTCGTCCAGTACCAGAGGCAGTCCTCGACCGACAGGATCGGATTGCTCTCCACAGCGTCGCCACCCGGGGCGTCCGAACCAGCGCCCGCCCTGGCCCCCGGCCAGCCGCCCTGCTGTTCGCGGAGGTACGACTCCAGATAGACATCAGCCTCACGGATCTTCGCCGTGTCCTTCCCGCGGATCTTGTGCAGGGCGGAATGCGGACCGACCGGGGACTTGTCCCACGACCCGGTGAGGTCGTAGGTCATCACGCCGAGCCAGTCGAGGTGTTCGGCCATTTCCGGGTCGTAGTTGTTCCCGTACCACGAGGTGCCGAAGACGGCCGCCGACACGATCTTGTCGGGCATGGCCTCCTTCAGTTTCCTGGCGAACAGGGTCAGACCCCGCCCCGCGGGATGCGGCCCGTCACTCTTCATCCGGCCGCCCTGGTCCTGGTCGCCGGGTCGGCCCCACCAGCACTCCAGGTCGAGATCGACGCCGTCCAGGCCGTTGTGGGTGACGTAGTCCACGACGTTGCGGACCGTCTGGTCGAGCTTCGGGGAGGCCGGGTCGTTCCCGATCGCCGTCATCAGGTCCAGGAACGCGTAGTCGTTCGCGCCGCCCAGCGCGACCATGATCTTGGTCCTGTACATGTTCGCGGCGATGAGCACGTCCGGGAGAATGGTGCTGATCTCCCTGACCGACGCGGGGTCGAACGCCCCGGAATCCTTGTCGCTGAACGTCAGGAACGCGATGACGCCGTGCGTGATGTACCGATACATCTCGCCCTTGCCGTAGTCGAATCCCTCCTTCTTCCGCCAGGTGGGGATGTAGGCGATGATGTTCGCCCGCTCGGTCGGCTTGTGCGGGGTCTGGTCGTACAGCTCGTCGAAGAATCGCCAGCCGTTCCCGTTGGGGTCTCCCACTCCCGGCTCCGAGGCCCAGAAAGCGGCACGGAAAATATTGCCCTTGTATTTGGCGACGGCTCCGGTCTGGTAACCGCTGGGATTTTCTTCCCACTTGGGGACGTCAGGATAATCCGACGAAAGGCTCATTGAAGGTCACTCCTACTATTGTGGATCACTGCGCCCCACTCAATCATGGGCGACCTTGTCGACCACAGATCGGAATGAGCCCTTCCGGTCGCGTCTGATCGCGCCAGAACGGGTCGATGGAAATGGCCTGGAATCGATGACCCGGAGAACATCTGGTCTACGTAGCCGGTGGTGAGGGGAGTTTGTGTCGCCGTGGTGTCGGCGGTCATTAACCTCGGCATTTCATAACGGCTCGTCAGCGCAACTGGCGGGCCGTTTCGACGTGTTGGGCTGATGGTGGGCAGCGTGAGGGCCCGGCTGTCGCGTCGGGTGGACGCCGGGTTCCACGGCTCCGGCGGGGTGGTGCTGTTTGCAGGGAAGGGAACGTGCTGGTCAGCCGGGTTTCGGCAGGGCTTGGAGCCGGTCCAGGGCCTCGGTCATCACATCGCTCCATGGCCGGTGGTGGGCGAGGCGTACATCGTCGAACACCTCGGAGACCCTCAAGCCGTGCTGATCGTCGATGACACCGGCTTCCTGAAGAAGGGCGTCCGTTCGGCCGGCGTGCAGCGGCAGTACTCCGGCACTGCCGGACGCACCGAGAATCCCCCAGAGGGGGTGCCCCCAGCCAGATCGGCGTGTTCCTCGCCTACGCCACCGGCCGCGGACGCACGCCGATCGACCGGCGGCTGTATCTGCCCGCCTCCTGGACGGACGACCGGGACCGCTGCCGCCGGGCCGGCATCGACGACAGTGTCGCCTTCGAGACGAAGGTGGCCATCGCCAAGGAGATGGTCCGCCGGGCCATCGCCGAGAAGTTCCCGTTGCGGTGGGTGACCGCGGACGCCGGCTACGGCTACAGCAAGGGCCGGCGGTTCGAGCTGGAGCAGGCCGATGTCTTCCACGTCATGGCCACCCCCCGGCACGACACCGTCGTCACCCGCTGATCCATCGACCACCCCGTGCACGAGCTGTTCCCCGGGCTGCCGCGGCAGAAGTGGAAGCGCCGTTCCTGCGGGGACGGCGCCCACGGTCGGCGGATCTATGACTGGGCCCGGGTCGAGGTGCGGCCCTGGCACCGGCCGGATCGTCGGCACCGGGTGCTGGCCCGCCGCAGTGTCAGCCGGCCCGAGGAGATCTCCTACTACATCGCCTACTGCCCCGCCGACACGACCCTGGACGAGCTCATCCGCATCGCGGGCAGCCGCTGGGCGATCGAGGAGTGCTTCCAGAGCGCCAAGCAGGAGTGCGGCCTGGACGACTACCAGGTCCGCCGCTATCCGGGCTGGCACCGCCACATGACGTTGGCCATGGCCGCCCACGCCTGCCTGACCGTCCTGCGCGCCCGCCAGTTGGATGCGGAGAAAGCAGAAACGGATCCTCCCCGCTCATCCACCTCAGCCTCGCCGAGATCAGACGGCTGCTCACCCGCCTCACCGACCGCCGACCCACCCCGGTCGAGCACATCCTGCACTGGTCGACATGGCGTCGCAGACGACAACACCAAGCCCGCGTCAGTCACTACAAGCGGCGCGGGCACAGTCCCTGAAACTGGTCAGCAATCAGTACAAGCACCGTTGCAGCACTAAAGCACCCACTCCATTCTTCACTCCGCCACCCGACACAACCCTCGACGGCCCGCCTCAGGAGAACACGGCAGCCTCGCCGCGCTTTGCCGCTCCAGGTTGGTCCTCAATCCGCTGAACCCGTGATGCACGAGGATTCGGCCGGCAGGCTCGCGGCCCGCGGGAACCCGGGGACCCAGCTCGTCCCCCCTCTCGCTTCCCCGGCAGCGAAACCCGTTCGCCAGGCAGACGAGCGCTCTGCTTGGCTCGCCCCATGAGTGATCTTCACATCCGCCACGCCGCTCTCCCGGACATCGACACCGTGCTGCAGTTCTGGCGCGACGCCGCGGAAGGAACGAGCATCAGCGACGACCACGACGGAGTGGCCCGCCTCATCACACGAGACCCCGAAGCCCTGCTCCTTGCCGAGCGCGACGGCCTCCTCACAGGAACCGTCATAGCCGGCTTCGACGGATGGCGCTGCTCCGCCTACCGACTGGCCGTACACCCCGACCACCGACGGCAGGGCATCGCCACCGCCCTGCTGGAAGCCGCAGAACAACGCTTCACCGCCCTGGGCGGGCGACGCGTCGACGCCATGGTCCTGGAAGCCAACGAACAGGCCCACCACACCTGGGCCGCGGCCGGCTACCACCGCGAGGACCACTGGCGACGCTGGGTCAAGCCGCTGTAAGCACGGGCAGGACTCCGCGGATGTTCGTGAGCCGCCAAGACTCGGCGGGTGAAAGTGGCAGCAGGCAGTTCAGCAGGGGGCTTGTTCCTGAATAACTGTCAGAGTTGATCTGTCTCGTGGTCCTCGTCGGACAAGCGGGTTCGGATCTGTTCCAGGGTGCGGGCGGGCGGCCCGGGAGGCGGCGCAACAGTGCCGCCAGGAGCCGGTGGTAGTGGTCGAGGCTGCTGGTTTGCGAGTGGAGGCAGCAGCGCGGGTGGTGGAAGCGCGCTGGAAGGCCGCCTCGGCCAGGGCGTCCCAGGGGGCCTCCCCCTGTCACTTCCGATACCGCTGCGGCTCCTGCTGGAGCGAAGTCAGCGGTTCAAAGGCGGCGAGGGCCGCGTGCACGGCCGCCCCGCCGCCTGGCGGCGCCCGGCGCGGCCGGGCGGGGTTCGGCCTCCCTCGTCCCAGACGCTCCCGGCAGATCCGGCTGTTGGCGTCGGGACGGAGGCGGAGGAGTTCACGGCGGTCCCGAGTGAGGGAAGGAACCGGTTCGTCAGACGCGTGGCCACCGCTCCGTACCCCACTCCGAACGCCAGGGAGACGAGCAGGGCCAGCACCGGGGAGTGGTCCCGCAGGTACGGGTAGACGTGGAAGTGCGTCAGGTAGATGTACAGCGAGCTGCCCGCGAGGATGCCTGCGAGCCGGTTGAGCGGGGAAACGCTGGGCAGGGCCGGGACCCACAGCAGCAGGGTCAGGCCGGCCACGACGATCGAGGTGCGCAGGGTCTGTCCCGCGGGGAACAGCCCCGGCACGGTGACCAGCAGGACCGCGGTCAGCAGCAGCCGCTGGGCTGCCGTGCGTGCCCGCGCCGCGGCCCAGCCCAGTGCGAACAGGAAGAAGACCACGGTCGGGCTGAGGTGGTAGCGGATGTGGGCGAGGTCCCAGAGGTCGTAGCGTCCGACCAGGCCCAGGCCCACCAGTGCCAGAGCGAAGCCGAACGGGCTGCGCCGCTCCGCGCGGTCCAGCAGCGGGATGGCCAGCAGCACCGCCAGCCCGGTCAGGAAGTAGACCAGCGCCTCGACGAACCAGTACCGCCACTCCGGGTCCGACCCGTCCTGGTCGAAGAGGCTGTTGGCCAGGACGAGGTTGGCCAGGTCGTACTCGCGGGTCAGCAGCAGCGCGAAGGTGATCCACACCATGCTGGGAACGACGATGCGTGCGATGCCACGCCACAGCCTCCGCAGACGGTCCCGGCGCTCGTGCGCGGAGAGGTGGAAGCGGGCGAAGTTGAAGCCGGCCACGCCCAGGAGCACATGGGCGCCGCCCTGGATGGCGAAGACGGGGATGTGTGAGCCCACGATCAGGACGATGCCGATCGCGCGCAGGGCGATGCCGGTCTCCAGGGTGCGCAGGGATCTGTGCCACGGTCGCGGGGTTCGAGCGGAGTGCCGCTGAGTACGGTGGTCGAGCAGCTCCCGGATCGGTGTGGTGTGCCAGGTGGCGGGCAGCGTGCCCAGGACCTGTTCCAGTCGCAGTGACATCTCGACGTAGGAGAGCGAGTCGCCGCCCAGACCCACGAAGCTGCTGTCCTCGGTGACGTCGGTCTGGTCGAGGATCAGCGCGTAGAGGGCGCACAGGTCGGCGACGGTGACCCCGGGGCGGGGCGGCGGCACCGCCTCTTCGCGTGCCGGTCGGCGTACGGCCTCGTAGTCGGGCTTGCCCGAGGCGAGCCGGGGAAGTTCGGGCTCCATCCGTACCCGTATCGCGCGGGGCGGCAGGCCGCAGTGGTCCGCGACCACGTGCCGGACATGTGCCGCGTCCACGCCCTCGGCGCCGACCGCGAGTACGGCCAGTGCGTCGTCGTCGCCCGCGCAGTAGGCAGGTATGCCCTGTTGCTCCAGGATCGCCTCGATGCGCTGCGGGTCTATCCGCAGCCCCAGGATCTTGGTGAACCTGCTGCGGCGTCCCACGATCTCGTACAGCCCGTCGGGGGCGCGCCGTGCGATGTCCCCGGTGTGCAGTTCCTCGACGGTGCGTCCCAGGGCGAGGTCGGCTGAGCCCTCGGCGTATCCGAGCATGACGTTCGGGCCGGAGTACACCAGCTCGCCCGTGTCCGGCTCGTCGATGCCGTCCACCGGTTGGAGCCGGAAGGAGCCACCGGGTATGGGCATGCCGACGGCGTGCGGGCGCTCGGGCGCGAGGGCCGGGGGCAGGTACGCCATGCGGGCCGTCGCCTCCGTCTGCCCGTACATCACGAACAGTTCCCAGCCCGCGCGGCGCCCCGACGCGGCGTAGCGTGCGACGCGTTCGGGTGCCATGCGGCCGCCGGCCTGGGTGACGTAGCGCAGGTGGGGCAGTTCCATGCTCTCGAAACCGACCCGGTCGAGCAGGTCGAAGGTGTACGGCACCCCGGCCAGTGCCGTGCCGCCCGCGGCGCGGAACAGGTCCCAGAAGCAGGCGTCGGTGACCGAGAGGCCGGTGACGATCAGTCCGGCGCCGCGCGACAGATGGCTGTTGATGACCGACAGGCCGTAGCAGTAGTGCATGGGCAGCGTCGTCGCGGCGCGGTCACCGTCGCCGATGTTCAGATAGACGGCGATGGACTCGGCGTTGGCCTGGAGGTTGTCGTGCGAGAGCCGGACCAGTTTCGGCGAGCCCGTCGAGCCGGAGGTGGACAGCAGCAGGGCGAGGTCCGGGTGGAGGGTGTGGACCGTGGTCTCGCGCCGCTCGTCGACGATCCAGGTCGTGCCCTCCCCGTCCGTCCCGGGACGGATGACCACGTCGGGGTCGTAGCGGCCTACGAGTGAGCGCAGGGCGGTGTCGTTGTCGCCGGGGGTCAGCAGGAGGGGGTGGCCGGCGGTGAGGGCGGCGAGGTAGAAGACGAGGGCGTCCACCCGGTTGGCGCCCGCGAGCAGCACCAGGCGGCGGGCCGCGCCGAGACGTTCGGCCGCCGCGGTCACCCGCGTGGCGAGGTCGCGGTACGACAGCTCTCCGATCTCGGTGATCAGAGCCACGCGGTCGCCGTGCGTGGCGAGGTCTCGGGCGAACTCCACCGACCGCGGCCGCACCGGCGGCGTGGCCAACGGAGTGGGGACGGGATGGGGGCCGGGAACGGCGACAGGAGCCGAGGGGGGACTCGCGGAGGGACCGGCGGGCGGAACCAGGAGCGGCACGGGCGGCGATGTCACGGGCGCAAAACCTTTCTGCGGCAGCGTCCGCAAGAAGAACAGATCCCTTGACAATTAGGCAAGGTTTACCTTACTAATAACATGTTCTCAACTGGCTTGAAAGCACCGCACACTGCTCGCCGACCGACGACGCGACCCGCGGCGTACGGGGGCAAGCCACGCAGGAAGGCACCCCATGCGACGCCCCCTGGCCGGCCGGATCACCGCGCTCATCGCGGCCGGCCTGCTCGTCCCCGCCCTCGCCGCCTGCGGCGCCGACGACGGCAAGGACTCCTCGGCCGAGAGCGGCGACTCCACCCTCGTCATCTACTCCGGGCGCAACGAGAAGCTGGTCAAACCGATCCTCGACAAGCTGGAGAAGGCCATCGGCGCCAAGGTCGAGGTGCGCTACGGCGACAGCGCCGAACTGGCCGCGCAGATCCTGGAGGAGGGCGACCGCACCAAGGCCGGGCTGTTCTTCTCACAGGACGCGGGCGCGCTCGGCGCCCTGTCCCAGGAGGGCAGGCTGGCGAAGCTGCCGCAGTCCAGCCTCGACGAGGTGGACCCGGCCTACCGCGGCAGTGCGGGCGACTGGGTGGGGCTGTCCGGGCGCGTGCGCGTCATCGCGTACAACCCGGACAAGGTCGGCGAGGGCAAGGTTCCGGACAGCATCCACGACGTGGTGAAGCCGGAGTGGAAGGGCAAGGTCGGCTTCGCGCCCACCAACGCCTCCTTCCAGGCGTTCGTCACCGGCATGCGGGTCCTGGAGGGGGAGGACACCACCCGCGAGTGGCTCAAGGGCCTGAAAGCCAACGGCAAGACCTACGCCAACAACCTGGCCGCCCTCGACGCCGTCGAGTCCGGCGACGTCTCCCTCGGGCTGATCAACCACTACTACTGGTACGAGCGGGTCGCTGAGAAGGGCGAGGACAAGGTGGGCGCCAAGCTCCACTTCCTGCCCGGCAAGGACCCCGGCGCACTGATCAACGTGGCCGGCGTCGGCATCCTCAAGGCCGGCGATCAGACGGAGACCGCCCAGAAGGCCGTCGACCACCTGCTCTCCAAGGAGGCGCAGACCTACTTCGCCGACACGACGAAGGAGTACCCGCTGGCCGCGGGTGTCACCAGCTCGGTCGAGGACCTGCCGCCGTTCGACTCCCTCGAGTCCCCGGACATCGACCTGGGCAAGCTGGAGTCGCTCCAAGAGACACTGGCCATGCTCCAGGACGTCGGGCTGGTCTGACCCACTGTGCGCACACCTGAAGTCACCACGCGCCCGGACGGAGCCGACGGCTCCGCCGGGCGCGAGCGCGCCGGCAAGGCCCGCAGGGCCCGTACGGCCGGCCGGCGGGCGGCCGCACGCAGACCGCCGCTGGTCCTGCTCGTCCCCGCCTGCGTCGCCGCCGTGTTCGCCCTGCTGCCGCTCGGCTACCTCGCCGTCCGCGCACTCGAACGCGGGCCGGGCTACGCCTGGGACATCGTCGCCGGCGAACGCACCCTTCAACTCCTGGGCCGCAGCCTCGGCTTGACGGCAGTTGTGGTGGCGGCCTGCCTGGTGCTCGGCGTCTCGCTGGCGTGGTTGACCGTGCGCGCCGACCTGCCCGGGGCACGCGCCTGGTCGGTGCTGGCCACCCTGCCGCTCGCCGTGCCCAGCTATGTCGCCGCCTTCGTCTGGCTGGCCGCCGTGCCGGAGATCGCGGGGTTCACCGGAGCCGCGCTCGCACTCACCCTGGTCAGCTTCCCGTACGTCCACCTGCCGGTCGCCGCCGCCCTGCGCGGCATCGACCCGGCTCAGGAGGAGGCCGCCCGCTCCCTCGGTCACGGCCCCCTGCGCACCTTCCTCCGCGTCACCCTCCCCCAGCTCCGCCCGGCCGCGGCGGGCGGAGCGCTGCTGGTCGCGCTGTACGTGCTCTCGGACTTCGGCGCGGTCTCGCTGCTGCGGTACGACACGTTCACCCGGGCCATCCGCACCTCCTACAGCGCTTCCTTCGACCGCACCCCGGCCGCCGCACTCAGCGTCGTCCTGGTGGTGATGACGGTGGCGCTGGTCGCCGCCGAGACCCGCACCCGGGGCCGCGCGGGCCATGCCAGGACCGGCGCCGGCACCGCACGCCCGGCCGCACGGATCCCGCTGGGGCGCTGGCGGACCCCCGCCCTCGCCTGGTGCGCGGCGGTGACGGCAGCCGCCGTCGTCTTCCCGCTCGTCACCCTCGGCTACTGGCTGGCCGTCGGCACGTCCGCGACCTGGGACCCCGGCGCCCTCGCCCGGACCGCCTGGGCCACACTCGGCGTCGCCGCCGCCGGAGCCGCGCTCACCACTGTGCTGGCGCTCCCCGTCGGGGTGGTCGCCGCACGGCACCGGGGGCGCGGCGCCCGGCTGCTGGAGCAGGCCGCCTACGCCGGGCACGCGTTGCCCGGCATCACCGTGGCGCTCTCCCTGGTCTTCTTCGCGGTGCGCTACGTCTACCCGCTCTACCAGCAACTCCCCCTGCTGGTCTGCGCGTACGCCGTCCTCTTCCTCCCGCTCGTGGTGGCCGCCACCCGCGCCGCCGTCCTGCAGGCACCGCCCGTACTGGAGGACGTCGCCCGCTCGCTGGGCAGATCGCCCCTGCGGGTGCTGCGCGAAGTGACCGTGCCGCTGGCCGCACCGGGCGTGGCGGCCGGCGCCGCCCTCACCTTCGTGGTCTGCATGAAGGAGCTGCCCGCGACGCTGCTGCTGCGCCCCACCGGCATGGACACCCTGGCCACCCGGCTGTGGACCGAGACCGGCGCCGGTTCCTTCGCCGCCGCGGCCCCCTACGCCGCAGCCCTCATCCTGCTCGCCGCCGTCCCCTCCTACCTCCTGGGCAGGCACCACACATGAACGACCACGACAACGAGCTCCGCATCGAGCAACTGACCAAGTCGTACGGCCCCGAAGCCCCCGTCCTGCGGGGAGTGGACCTCACGGTCCCGGGCGGCGCCCTGGCTGCCGTGCTCGGTCCCTCCGGCTGCGGCAAGACCACCCTGCTGCGCATCGTCGCCGGATTCCTGCGCGCCGACGCGGGTACGGTCGCCGTGGGCGGCCGCACCCTGACGGGACCCGGCGTCCAGCTGCCGCCCGAGAGCCGCCTCATCGGCATCGTGCCCCAGGAGGGAGCCCTCTTCCCGCACCTGAGCGTGGCCCGCAACGTCGCCTTCGGCCTGACCGGATCCGACCGGGGCGAGCGCCGCCGCCGTACGGAGGAGATGCTCGACCTCGTCGGGCTCACCGGCTACGGCGACCGCATGCCGCACGAACTGTCCGGCGGACAGCAGCAGCGCATCGCCCTGGCCAGGGCGCTCGCCCCGCGCCCCGCGCTTGTCCTGCTCGACGAACCCTTCAACGCCCTCGACAGCGCACTGCGCGCCGGAGTACGCGCGGATGTACGGGCCGCGTTGCGGGCCACCGGGGCCACGGCACTGCTGGTCACACACGACCAGCAGGAGGCCCTCTCCACCGCGGACCTCGTGGCCGTCGTACGGCAGGGCCGCATCGCCCAGTGCGACACCCCGCAGAAGGTCTACCGACGCCCCGCCGACCCGTGGGTCGCCGGTTTCGTGGGCGATGCCGTGCTCCTCCCGGGAACCGTCCGGAGTGGCAGCTCCACGGCCAGCACCCCCGTGGGCCCCGTGGCATTGGCCTCACCGCCGCACGGGCGGGGCACCGGCACGGTGGTGCTCCGCCCCGAGCAGCTGCAACTGACCGACGCGGGCACCGCTGGGGCGGTACGAGGCATGGTCACGGACGTGTGCTTCTACGGCCACGACGCGACGGTGACCGTCGCCGTGCAGGGGCTCGAGGCCCCGGTCGACGTCCGCGTCGCGGGCCCGCTGCCGGTGGGCCCCGGTCAGGAGACCGCCATCCGCGTGACCGGCGAGGCCACATTCCACGGGTAACGACTTGGTTCGTGATACCGCTGTCGGCAGTTGATCGCCGCTTCATCCAGGAGCCGGCCGTGACGGGACGTAATGCGGTGGCAGTCGTTCCCGAGCTCCTGCTTGGATGCTCGGCGTGACGTCTGTGGATCTTGTTGATCGCCGTGAGCTGCTGGACCGACTTGAGCAGTACTACGACGCGGTTCCCCGCTACGCCGCCCGAGTCCAAGACTTTGGGCCGCTGCCCCTGTTCGCACGAGAGGGTGTGCTGCTCGAAAAGTCGTCGTCGCCGGTCAAGCGGTGCAGCGGTACTCGCTGATCACGCCGCCCAGGAGCCGGGTCCGCAGCACCCGGCGGACCTCGAGGGCGTGCACTGCGACGTCGGACCGTTCCTCGGCGTCAGGCGGTAGTCGGCGACGGGCCCGGTGAGGGCGGCGGTCGTCGTAGTGCCGTTGGGCAGGCGGCCAGGACGTGGCGGGCGTGGGCCTCACCCACGATCAGGACGCGGTCGAGCATCTCGCGCCGGATGCTGCCACCCTCATGCGACCGTGCCGAGTCAGCGGGGTCCGCAGCTCGTGGGCGATGCCGCCGACCCTGGCCTTGTGCTGCGCTTCCAACTGTTCGCGGCGCGCGGTGAGATCGCCGAAGGCGGCAACGCGTGCGTGCTGCGGCGGTGGTTGCCGGCGTACGAACTGAGGTTCGCCTGTACACGGACAGGACACGATCTCGATCACTCGGTGGCCGCCGCGGTCGTGGAAGGTTGCCGTACCTTTTCCGCCCTCTTGGTCCTCCCCTCTTGCCTGACCGGAGAGACCCGGTACTCGGAGGCTGCAGGCTGGGGGAGAATTGGCACGCTGCTGGCTCGACGAAGGATCACCATGACAACCGACGTACCTCCGCCCGGGGCGGAGGAGGACCGTTTCTGGCAGGAACGACGGATCTGCTTCCTGGCCACCCACCGCCCGGACGGCAGCCCTCATCTCGTCCCCGTGGGCGTCACCTTCGATCCCGAGGCCGGCATCGCACGCGTCATCAGCAGCGCCGGCAGCAAGAAGGTCCGCAACGTCAGGGCGGCCGGACCCGGCGCGACGGTCGCGGTCAGCCAGGTCGAAGGGCGCCGCTGGTGCACCCTCGAAGGCACCGCGCTGGTCAAGGACGATCCGGAGTCCGTCGCCGAGGCCGAACGGCGCTACGCCGAGCGCTACCGGCCTCCCCGTCCCAACCCCGAGCGCGTGGTCATCGAGATCACCGTGACCCGTGTGATGGGCACAGTGCGGCCGCCCGGTTGGTGACATTGCGGGTGCCGATAAAACATCCGCGCAGGTCACGGCCTTGATTGCCCAGCGGCGAGCCGCGCACACCGGCCTTTGATCGTCTTCCCGCGGACCGATGCGGACGACATCATGATCTCCCGTGCCGCCACGCCCGGCCCACCTCACCGCCACCAATGCCTTCGCCCTGGCTCCGTCTGCCGCCGATGAGCGATCGGGACAAGGACATCGAGATCCCCGCCCTGCAACACCAGCTGCCGGCCCTGCAACGTCAGGCCGGCAAGCCGACGTGCACCGACACCGACCGGGTGATCCTGGCCGATCTGCTCCGCCCGTAGTGCCCCAAAACGGGTTTACTGCAGCTGACCTGGGGCAACGTGCTGAGAAAGCAGTCGGGCATGATCGGTCGTCGTGCTCGCGCGAATGACCTACTTGCCCGCTACGCGGATCTTCGCGCGGCTTGCTCTGCTGTGCCGGTCGACCGCGGCGAAGAACGCCGAGATACTGATCTTGCGGCATGAAGTGGCGGTGCTGCGCCGAAAGGCCAACGCGCCGAAGCCCACTTGGCCAGAGCACAGCCTTGCCGGTCGGCGCGCCATCGGTTCTTCCGCAGATTCCCCCAGCGGAAGTCGGCTTCTCAGCAGGTGACGAACAGGCCATGTTCGGCGTGTGGCGGACCTGATCGGCCTCGCTGCCGTGCTCTTCCCCGACGAAGGGACGGCAGCCGATCAGCCCTGCCCCGTTCGCCTACGCGCCACCGGCTGACCAGAGTGCCGGTGGCAGGAGAAGCACGCCATGAAACCCCTGACCCGTACCGTTGCCCCGGCCGGCCCGGCGCAGCTGCTGGCCGACGCCAAGCGCCCCATGCACACTCCCGCCGGACTGGTCGGTGACACCCCCGTCCTGTGGATCGGCGAACCCTTCACCGCCGCCGGACGCGGCTTCTGGGCCAAGCTCGAAGGGCACAACCCCGGCGGCATCAAGGACCGCACCGCCCTGCACATGGTGCGAGCGGCCCGGGAACGCGGCCTGCTCGTGCCTGGTGCGCGGATCGTGGAGTCCACCTCGGGCACCCTCGGCACCGGAGCACTCTGGGACTTCGCAGGGCGCCATGACGCCACCTGGCTGACCTGGGCTGCTCTGACCGCGACCGGGACAGCCTGCGCCGCAGCGGTCGCGGCCCTCGGCCGAACCGGACGCCTCACCGCACCGCGGCCGCAGCCCGTCGCAGCGTAAGCCGCAGCACCGGGCGGCTCGCCCGTACGGTCCGGGCCGCCCGGCTGCGTCATGCCCTGGACACACCTTCTCGACCAACGCCCCGGACCAGTCCCAACCGACCTGTTCACCACGATCCGCGAGGCACTACGCCTGCGCTGAACGCGCATGCCGGGTGCGTCGCCACCGTTCCCCCCGCTCCTCCCGCCGCTCGAGAATGTGCCGTCCGGCCGGCGGCGCACTCTCTGTGCGTGCGGGTCGTAACTCGCGGTCGTTGTTGAGTGTGGGCATGATGAGGGTGCATATCGCCCCCGGACGCCGGGCCTCGCCGGCACATGGCCCGACCGGAAGGAACGGCATGAGACAGCGCAGATTGCTCACCTTGGGGGCGGGGCTGTGCACAGCCGCAGCACTGGGCCTGGTGGCACCGCATTCCGCCCTGGCCTCCCCCGACCGCTGTTCCTACACCTCATCGACGTATCGGCCCGCGCTTACGCACGGTGACACCGGTGCGGCGGTCAAGCAGGCGCAGTGCCTGAGCAACATGTGGGGAGGTCAGCCGCCCAAGCTGGCCCTCGACGGGGCGTTCGACTCAGCCATGCTGAAGAAGCTCCAGTGGATCCAGGGCTGCCACGGCCTGCCGCAGAACGGTGTCATCGAGGGCCGCACCTGGCAGGTGCTGTACCACCCGGCTCTGGACTGCTACGACCCGTACCCCGCCTGAGCAAGCCACCAGTCGGAGCACATTCACCCAAGCACCCTGCCATGCAGCCGCATGCGCCGGACCGCAGCACCGCTGCTGAGGAGAAACCCGGGAGAAGACCTTCTCCCAGAGCCCCTCGAAGACCATCCCTGCCCCACAAAGACCAGTGAGCCCGGTTGCATCGGGTCTGTACGGTTCACCGCACAGACCCGCTGTAGGCACGGGCAGCGCTCCGGGGGGTGTGTGAGCAGCCAGGATTCGACGGCTGGCGCTGCCACCTGTACCGCCTAGCGGTGCATCCGGACCACCGCAGGCAGGGCGTCGCCTCCGCACTGCCGGCCGCCGCCGAGGAGCGGTTCGCGCGCCTCGGCGGGCGCCGCGCGGACGCCATGGTGCTGCGGCGCAACGAGACCGCGCACCGCGCGTGGGGCGCCGCCGGGTACGCGCCCGAGGAACACTGGCGACGCTGGGTCAAGCCGCTGCCCGGTGACACTCCGGACGGCAGGCCCTGAGCGTGCGGACGGACGGCGGATGACCTCACCGAAGACCTTTGCTGGTCCTTTACTCTGGGAGGGTAACCCGGTCCTTCATGAAAGGTTGTGTGCGTCCGCCCATGGGCGAGCCCCCCAGTAGAACGCGGCATCGAAGTACCCGACGTCGCCGCACATCACATCGCATACTCGTTCTCCTCCCGTCCGGTCGTGGGGCGGGGGTGTCCCGGTGACCGAGGTACTCCTTCTCCTGGTGGCGATCCTGCTCTCCCTCGCGTGCGGCGCGTTCGTCGCGGCCGAGTTCTCCCTCACCACGGTCGAGCGGTCCGACCTGGAGCGGGCGGCGGAGCGCGGCGAGCGCGGCGCCCCCGGTGCGCTCAAAGCCGCACGGAACCTGACCTTCCAGCTCTCCGGTGCGCAGCTCGGCATCACGGTCACCAACCTGGTGGTCGGCATGCTCGCCGAGCCGTCGATCGCCGCGCTGATCTCCGGCCCGCTGAGGAGCGTCGGGATCTCCGACTCGGTGGCGAGCTCCCTGGCACTGGTGCTCGGTACGGCGCTGTCGACCGTCTTCCTGATGGTGGTCGGCGAACTGGTGCCCAAGAACTGGGCGATCTCGTCGCCGCTGGCCGTCGCCAAGAACGTGGGCAACGCGCAGCGCTGGTTCAGTGCCGCCTTCCGCCCCTTCATCTCGCACCTGAACAACACGGCCAACCGCATAGTGCGCCGTTTCGGTGTGGAGCCCGCGGAGGAGCTGGCCTCCGCGCGCGGCCCTCAGGAGCTGGCGGCGCTGGCCCGGCACTCCGCCAAGAAGGGCGCCCTGGAGGCCGACACGGCGGAGCTGTTCGTCCGCACCCTGAACCTCGCCGATCTCACCGCGGAGAACGTGATGACCCCGCGCGTCCAGGTCGTCGCACTGGAGGTCCAGGCGACCTGCGAGGACGTGGCGAACGCGACCCGGGCGACGGGCCTGTCCCGGTTCCCGGTGTACCGCGGCACCTTCGACTCGGTGGTCGGCACCGCGCACATCAAGGACGTACTGGCGGTGCCCGCCGAGCGCCGGACCCGGGTTCCCGTGTCGGAGATGATGCGCGAGCCGCTGCTGGTCCCGGAATCGCTCACCGTCGACCGGCTGCTGGACCGGCTCTCCGGCCGGCGCACCATGGCCGTGGTGATCGACGAGTACGGCGGTACGGCGGGCGTGGCCACGCTGGAGGACATCGTCGAGGAGGTCGTCGGAGAGGTCCGCGACGAGCACGACCCGCATGAGACCCCCGACCTGGCCCGGACGGGTTCGGACGAGGAGGGGCACGACCTGTTCTCGGCCGACGGTTCCGCGCGCGTGGACCAGCTCGCGCGCGTCGGCCTGCGCGTGCCGGACGGGCCGTACGAGACCCTGGCCGGGCTCGTGGCCACCGAGCTGGGCCGGATCCCCGCCGTCGGCGACACCCTGGAGGTCGCCGGCTGGCGGATGGAGGTGCTGGACGCCACGGGCCGCCGCGCGGCACGCGTGCTGCTGCACGCGCCGCTCGCCGACGCGCACCCGCAGGACCGACGGACGAGGGGCCGGACGCCGAGCCGTACGGCAGGAGGCACGGCATGACGCGTGAGAGGGGGGCCCGGCGATGATTGCCGTACAACTGCTGATCGGTCTGGCGACGCTGGTCGTCAACGCCTTCTTCGTGGGCGCCGAGTTCGCGCTGATCTCGGTGCGCCGCAGCCAGATCGAGCCGCACGCCGAGCAGGGCGACCGGCGCGCCAAGAAGGTGCTGTGGGGCCTGGAGCACGTGTCCGCCCTGATGGCGGCCGCGCAGCTCGGCATCACCCTGTGCACCCTGGTCCTCGGTGTGGTCGCGGAGCCGGCCATCGCGCACCTGCTGGAACCGGCGTTCCACTCGATGGGCGTGCCGGCCGGCGCGGGGCACGCGGTGTCCTTCGTGATCGCCCTGTCGCTCGCGACGTACCTGCACATGCTGCTGGGCGAGATGGTGCCGAAGAACATCGCCCTCGCGGAACCCGTGCGCAGCGCGCTGCTGCTCGGTCCGCCGCTGGTGGCGCTGTCCCGGGCGCTGCGCCCGGTGATCTTCACGATCAACACCTTCGCCAACACACTGCTGCGGCTGCTGCGGGTCGAGGTGCGCGACGAGGTCGTGGCGACCTTCTCCGACGCGGAGCTGGCGCAGATGGTGAAGGACTCCGGCGAGGCGGGTCTGATCGACGACCGCGCGCAGGAGCGCCTGAACGACGTGCTGGAACTCGGCCGCCGGCCGGTGCGGGACGTGGTGCTGCCGCTGGAGAGCGTGGTCTACGCGCGCGTGGGCGTCACTCCCGAGGGGCTGGAGGAGCTCTCGGCCGAGTCCGGGTACTCCCGCTTCCCGGTGGTGGACGAGGGTCGGCGGATCGTCGGCTACCTGCACGTGAAGGACGCCCTCAACGCCTCTCCGCGCGACATGCCGTTCCTGCTGCGGGACATGCGTCCCATCGCACGGGTGCGGGAGAGCACGCCGATGGACGACGTCCTCACCGCGATGCGCGGCAGCCGCACGCACCTGGCGGCCGTGCTCGGGTCGGACGGGCGGCTGGCGGGGCTGGTGACGATGGAGGACGTGCTGCAGAAGCTGTTCGGCCAGCGGGTCTGAGCGATCCCCGGCCGGAAAACCCGGCGGGCCCGGACGGGCCCGCCGGGTTTTCCGGCCGGGGACGAACGGGGACGGAGCACGAGGGCCGACGGTCCTGGGGCAGGAAAGGAGCCGACCGACCAACGGGTATGTGCACGGGATATCATCTCTGTCGCCATGCAGACGAACCCCACTCACACCAGCCTGGTCGCGGTCGGCGACTCCTTCACCGAGGGCATGTCGGACCTGCTGCCCGACGGCACGTACCGGGGGTGGGCCGACCTCCTCGCCTCGCGGATGGCGGCCGTCGCTCCCGGATTCCGGTACGCCAATCTCGCGGTGCGCGGCAAGCTGATCCGGCAGATCGTCGACGAACAGGTGGACACGGCGGCGGCCATGCGGGCCGACGTGGTCACCCTGGTCGGCGGGCTGAACGACACGCTGCGGCCCAAATGCGACATGGTCATGGTGCGGGATCTGCTGACCGAGGCGGTGGAGCGGCTGGCCCCGCACTGCAGGCAACTGGTGCTGATGCGCAGCCCGGCCCGCCAGGGCCCCGTGCAGGAGCGGTTCCGGCCGCGCATGGAGGCGCTGTTCACCTGTATCGACGAGCTGGCCGAACGGCACGGCGCGCTGGTCGTCGACCTGTACGGGGCGCCCTCGCTCGGCGATCAGCGGCTGTGGGACGTGGACCGGCTGCATCTGACGGCCGACGGGCACCGCAGGGTCGCGGAGGCGGTGTGGCAGTCGCTGGGCTACCCGCCCGAGGATCCCGAGTGGCAGCTGCCCCCGCCGGCCTCGCTGCCGCCGGGCTGGACGACACGGCGCGCCGCGGACGCCCGGTTCGCCCGGCAGCACCTGCTGCCGTGGATCGGCCGCCGCCTCACCGGCCGCTCCTCGGGCGACGGCCGTCCGCCCAAGCGCCCCGAACTGCTGCCGTACGACGAGCGGTGACGGCGGGAGACCGCCGCCTCGCCCCGTGGCTTCCTCCGCATCACCCGTGGCGCCGACCTGCCGGCTCGGCCGTGCGCCACCGCCGGGCAGCCCGTTCCCATGAGCGTCGCGCTGACCGATCGAACCAGCACGTCACGCAGCTCCAGCAGCACCTGGTGGCAGCCGAGCAGCTCGTCCACCACATCGCGACCTCCGTCGTCCCGGCTGCCACGACGGCGGCGCAGGCCGGACGGACCCACCAACCGGACATGGCGCTGCCGCGGCAATCGGTCAACACTCCGATCACCGGAGCCGCAGCCGCAGCCGCACGAAGTCGGGAGCGCAGCGCAGAACCGCACAGCTCAACACCACTGCACCCGGCCTCCCGCAAGCCATCGACCCACACCGCAGCCGGCCGGAGTCTCTGACGTCCCTGCCGGCTCTCCATGCCACGCCACGACTGTCGCCCTCGAACGACCGCTGCCGCAGGTGCTCCGCTGTCCCGGGGCGGCCGCTGTCCCGGAGCGGCCGAGCCGAGGGCTCCGTCTGCGTCCCTCGAGACTCGTCCGCATGCGACGCCCCGTATCAGGGGCCCCACCGCGCGCGGTCGGCCACCTGGCGGCTTCCGACGGCCGGGGTCACGCTGGAAGGGCAGAGGACGGGCGGCGGCACGGGATTTCCTGGAGGTGCCATGAGCGGTGCGGACGGCCGTAAACCGATCGTGGTGGGTATCGACCCCGACCCCGCGAAGCGGCTGGCACTCGCCTGGGCCGCCGACGAGGCGGATCGCCGCGGCCTGCCGGTGCGGCTCGTCCACGCCCAGGGCGTACCGACGGGGGGATACCGGTCGGGCAAGACCAAGACACAGCCGTCCTGGGAGAAGTGGAACCGGACGCTGCACGAAACGGGTGTCGAGGTGCTCGAGGGGGCGGTCGCCTTCGTCGAATCCCGGTGGCCGACGGTGGAGGTGTCGACCCTGCTGGCGGAGGGCGAGCCGGCGTGGGTTCTGCGTGAGGAGGCTCGGAACGCTTCCCTGGTCGTGGTGGGTTCCTGGCATCTGAGCACCCGGCACGAACTGTTCGCCTCGGCCTCCGTCTCACTCCCGCTCACCGCTCACGCGCCCTGCCCGGTCGTCGTCGTCCCGGAGCCGGAGCACACCACCCAGGAACCCGCGTACTTCGTGGTCGGCGTCGACAACAGTCCGCACGCGGTCGCGGCTGTGGATGTGGCGTTCGAGGAGGCGGCCCTGCGGGGAGCGGCCCTCAGGGCCCTGTACGTGTGGCATCCGCCGCTCCTCGGTGTCCTGGACGAGGACGCCGCGGTGCGGGAGTGCCGCCGTGTGCTGTCCGAGACGGTCGCGGGCCGCACCGCGACGCACCCGGGAGTCGAGCTGCACCACGAAGTCGTGCGAGGTCACCCTGTGCAAGCCCTGACGGAAGCCTCGGAACACGCCCTGGGACTGGTCGTGGGAGCCCGCGGGCACGGAGGGTTCACGGGCATGCTGCTGGGCTCGGTGAGCCAGGGAGTACTGCACCATGCCCACTGCCCCGTCATCGTGGTCCCGGTGTGAAGCGCCGAACGGCCCGGGGACACCGTGCCCGCACACTGCCGAGTGGTCGAGGCGGAGGAGGCGGGTGCGATGACGATTCCCCTGGTGGTCGGCGTCGACGGATCCGAAGCGAGTCTGGAGGCGGTGGACTGGGCCACCGACGAGGCGGTCCGGCATGGCGTGCCGCTCCACCTCTTGCATGCGGCGGCCGGTGCCCACGAGGCGTCCGGCGTGATCGGTGCCGCCTCGGAGCGCGCCAGGCGAAGAGCTCCCACGGTCCGGCCGGCAAGCGAGGAGCTGCACGAGGACGCCGCCTCCGCCCTCATCCGCAAGGGGCGTAACGCCTTCGCGCTGGTACTCGGGTCCAGAGGGCTCGGAGACCTCGCCGGAATGCTCCTGGGCACGGTCAGTCTGGCCGTGGCGGCACGAGCGGACTGCCCGGTCGTCGTGGTGCGTGGTACTGCGGAGCACCGGGACGGCCTGTTCGGGAACATCGTCGTCGGTGTCGAGGAGGGGGAGGGCAGCGGCGCGGCCCTGCAGTTCGCGTTCCGCGAGGCCCATGTGCGGAACTGCCGGCTGACGGCGGTGCACGCCTGGAACCCGTCGTCCAGGACTCTCACCCCACGGCCGGCCTCATCGTGGTACGCCCTGGAGGCCCATCGGCGCCCACCGTCCCAGGTGCTCGACGACGCCCTGCGCAGCCCGGCGGATCCGTATCGCCACACCCGGGTGGATCCCAGGGTGATCGAGGGCCCGGCCCGCCGAGCGCTGCTGGACGCGGCGTCGGCGGCGGACCTGCTGGTCGTCGGCGCACACGGGCGGCGGGGGCACCCGGGCCTGCAACTGGGCCTGATCAATCACGCGTTACTGCATCACGCGCCGTGTCCTGTCGCGGTCGTTCCACGGATATGACCACGGCGGCAGAGGGAGACCATGACGGCAACCGGTGGAATCGGGCCGGAAACCGGCCCACAGGGACTTTCGGCCCCATGCCCCGAGCCCAACGCCGTTCGACGGTGGGAGCAGGTGGCGGAGGACGGCCGACGAGTCGCTGGAGGCCGACTCATGAGCGCACAAGGTTCGCCCCGCACATCCGGTCCGCCGTCGAGACGCGGAGATCACGCACCCGAGGGCGCGAACTCCCCGACGACGGCGTTGCGCCGGTGGAGACGGTGATGCGGAGGTGGGCTTCCGGCAGCTCTGCGGGAGCTGGAGGACCCGCGCGCCGGGGTGGACCGGCTCGTGCACGTCGCCTTCCCGGTGGCGGCTTCCCCCGGGTTCGGTGCGACCGATCCATGAGCGCCCCCGGCCGACGTCGAGGACACCGACGACGCCCACCTGTCCGACCGACGGGGTCCTCACGGTGAGGGTCCCCGAGACCGAGGAGAGAGAGGCTCAGCGTATCGAGATCACCGGCCGGGTCGACCGACGGGCGTGCGGAGCCCGGTGGCCGGCCTCCAGGTCTGCTCGCCCCGTGCGGCCGCCCGTCGCGCGTGGCACGTTGGATACAGCACCACTTCGAGAAGAGGGCGGCGTCATGAGAGCTCATCTCGGCGATCAGCTCGTCATCGAAAGCACGACGGCCGACGGTCCCAGGCGCGACGGCGAGATCATCGGACTCCATCACGAGGACGGGACTCCGCCCTACGACGTGCGCTGGTCGGACACGGGCGAGACAACGCTCGTGTTCCCCGGACCCAACGCTCACATCCGCCCTCTCGAACACGGGCACCCCGGGACCGCCCGCTCCCCTTCCAGCCCCGATCCGGCCGAGGAGGAGACCGCGGTGCCCGGGACGCCCCGCCCCGGTGACATCGGCCGGCGCGTGGCCGTCGAACGCCGGAGGCAGCGGCTCAGCCGCGAGGAGACGGCCCGCCGCGCCCGAATGTCCCCCGGCTACCTGGAGTACCTGGAGGAACGGCCTGCCGACCCGAGTGCGGCAACCCTCATCAGGCTGGCCGACGCGCTGGGCACCACCGTCACCACACTGCGCGGCGGAGGAATGGATCTGCCACCCGGCCGAGGACAGGCGCTGCTGCATCCTCAGCTGCGGGACATCGGCCCGGAGGAATGCCGCGTCTTGCTCTCGACGCATGGGGTGGGGCGCGTCGCGGTGTCGGCGTCCGACGGCCGCCCGGCGGTCGTTCCGGTCAACTACGACGTCGTGGATGACGCGATCGTCTTCCGGACCGCGCCGAACTCCACACCCGCAGCGGCTGCCGGAACGGAGGTCGCCTTCGAGGTCGATCACATGGACGAGGCCCTGAGTCAGGGCTGGAGCGTCCTCGCCGTCGGCCCCGCGAGCGTCGTGACGGAGCCTGACGCCGTGCGCAGACTCACCGGACACGCCCACACCGCGCCATGGCCGGGCGGTGAACGCGAGATGTGGGTGTCGATCCGGCCCGCACAGCTCACGGGCCGCCGCATCACCCCGGCCGATGGATGACCGGACGCGGGCCACCGCGGAGCGGTCCCGTCCCTACGACTCTCGAAGGAGGTTCCGGTGAGCCGGCCAGTACCGTCCGACGAGTGGGTGGCCGCCCTGGTGCACGACGCGGTGGCCGCCCCATCGATGCACAACGCGCAGCCCTGGCGCTTCCTTTATCACCGGCGCAGCCGCACTTTCGAGGTCCGGGCCGACTTCGAGCGCGCCATGCCGCACTCCGACCCCGAGACCCGCGGCATTCATCTTGGCTGCGGTGCCGCCCTGTTGAATCTGAGGGCCGCCATCGTCCACGAGGGCCGGCACCCGGAAACCCGGCTCCTGCCCGACCCCGCTGACCAGGCGCTCCTGGCAAGAGTACGGTTGGCCGACCCTACGAACGACGAGAGCGACCTCGGCGCGCTGTATCCGGCGATCCACCAACGCCACAGCAGCCGCCACCCGTTCGAGGAACGGCGGATCCCCGGAGCCGTGCGGGAGGCTCTCGGCGCGGCCGCTCGCGTCGAGGGAGCGGCACTGATGTTCCCCACCTCATGGCATCTGAGGGAGGTACTGGAAGCGGTCCAGGAAGCCGAGGCACGCAACATCACCGACCGCGGCAGTGACCAGGACCTGGCCCGGTGGACGCGTATCGACGCCCCGTCGGTGAGCACCGCCGACGACGGAGTCCCGCACTACGCCTTCGGGCCGCGCAAGCGCGGGGGGAAGGCGCCCATGCGTGACTTCGCGGGCCCTCGGCAGGTGGCCGGGCGCGACGCCGCGGACTTCGAACAGACCCCGCAGCTGGCCCTCATCAGCACGGACCACGACCGCCCGGAGAACTGGCTCCGCGCAGGCCAGGCCATGGAACGTGTCCTGCTGCTGGCCACCCGTGAGGGTCTCTCCAGCTCCTTCGCGACCCAGCCTCTCGAATGGACGGACCTGCGCTGGCCGTTGCGCGACCCGATGACCGGGACGGGCTATACGCAGGTCCTGCTGCGCCTGGGATACGGCCCGAACGGTCCCGGGACGCCGCGCCGCCCTGTGGCGGAGGTACTCGGCATCGAACCCTGACCCCGCGGTCCCCGCCATCACCCCTTGCGTTCCCTCATCGAGGAGGCCACAGGCGCCACCGACACCGTCGCCCTGCTGCGACTGAGCAAGGCGGGCGTCGACGTCGTCGAAACCGCCATCACCCCGCGGTCCCGCGCCGCGGGCCGCGTCCTCTCCGAAATCCCCCTCCTCGCGGGCACCGTCATCGCGACCGTCATCCGGGACGGCCGGCCCACGGTCCCCACTCCCGAGATGCGGCTGCGGCCCGGCGACGAACTTCTCGTCCCGACGCTGTAGCAGGCGGACACAGGCCGCCCTGGGAGCCGCAGCCGACCACGACTGCTGCCCCCGGGACGGCCGCTCCGGCGAAGAAGGAGAGCATGGCCGGCGACCGAGGCGAGGCCGACGGCCGCGGCGCCCGTCGGGCGAGGCCGGACCCTCCCACCGCGGCTCCTGTACCGGCCGGTTGGTCGGGTGGCGTCAGCTTCGTTGGCGCGGGTGGTCCGGGTACGGGGGTCGGACGGCTCGGTGGAGCTGCAGGTCCGCCCTCACGGCCGGTCACCGGAGAGGGCGCTCTCTTCACGGTGCAGTACGACCTTGAGGGTGCCGGTGTCGGTGCCGTGGGAGAAGACCTCGTAGGCGTCCTCCATCCGGCTGAGGCCGAAGGTGTGGGTGACGAGCGGGGAGATGTGAAGGCGTCCGGACGTCACCAGATCGAGCAGCCAGGGCGTGGAGGAGGTGTCGACCTGGCCGGTGCTGATCGTCACGTTCTTGCGCCACAGCGCCTCGAGGTGCAGGGTGGCCGGCTTGCCGTGCATGCCGATGTTGGCGATGTGCCCGCCCGAGCGGACGATTCGTGTGCACAGGACGAAGCTGTCCGGAGTTCCGGCGGCTTCGATGACCACGTCGGCGCCGGGTCCGTCCGCGAGATCGGCCATCAGCCGTCCGGGCAGTTCGGCGGAGTCGGCCCCCAGCCGGACGGCGGCTTCCAGCCGGGAGGAGGACAGGTCCACCGCGATGATTCTGCGCGGCGAGTAGATCCGCGCGGTCATGACCGCGGCGAGCCCGATCGGACCGGCGCCCACGACGACGACGGTGTCTCCGGGGCTCACGTGTCCGTTGCGCACACCGACCTCGTAGGCGGTGGGGAGGACTTCGGAGAACAGGACGGCGTCATCGAGCGCCAGGGTGCCGGGCGTCCGCCGGGTGGAGTAATCGGCGAAGGGCACCCGTACGAACTCGGCCTGGGTGCCGTTGATCAGGTCCCCGAGCATCCACCCGCCCCCGCCACGGCATTGTCCGAACGTGTTGTCCCGGCAGGGCTGACAGTGGCCGCAGGCCGTGACGGACGACACGATCACCTGATCGCCCGGGCCGATGGAGTGGACCTCGCGGCCGACGTCCATCACCTCGCCGACAGCCTCGTGGCCGAGGACCGTTCCGGGCTTCACTTCGGGGAGTTCTCCGTGCAGGATGTGCAGATCGGTGCCGCAGACGGTGGTGGCGTCGACGCGCACGATCGCGTCCGTCGGGTCCTCGATCGCCGGATCCATGACCTTGTCCCAGGCAATCTGTCCGGGGCCGTGGTAGACGAGTGCTCGCATGATCACCCACTCCCTGACTCCCCCGGCTGCCTCCCCTCTACATTCGCTCTCACAGCACGTCCGGGCAACTGGGACCGGCGGGCGCCGTGTGAGGCTGGGCCGCAAGGGCGGACCTGTCCGGCTCAGTCATGGGGGATGACGGCGACAGGGCAGCGCGCGTGGTGAACGGCGGCCTGGGCCACCGGGCCCAGGTACGGTCCCAGGTCGGGGTGGCGCTTGCGTCGGCCGACGATCAGCAGTCCGGCGTCCTCTGCGGCTGCTACAACGGCCTTGGCAGGACTGTCGAGACGGATGGTGTCGGCGACGTTCACGCCCGGAAACTTCTCGTGCCAGGGACGGAGCGCCTGATCCAGGTCCTTCTGCGCCTCCTGGACGATCTCCTGGGTCACGGTGTGGTCCACGCCCCAGGGGGTGTACGCGTGGAGCGGAGTGCCGCGGCCATGGACGGCGCGGAGCGGCAAGTTCCGTGCCGCGGCGGTGGCGAAGGCGAAATCGAGCAGTTCGTCGTACGGAGCGTGCAGTTTCAGTGCCACCACTACGTCGCCTGTCGCACTTGGTTCGGGTGTCGAGGGCCCTTCCGCCCGCCCCTCGGCACGCACCAGGACCACCGGCCGCTCGGCGCGTCCCACGACGACCATGCTGATGTCGCCGAGGAAGTAGCTCTCCACGGGAGTCAGGCCGCGCGAGCCGAGCACGAGCATCTCGGACTCCGACGCCGCTTGGAGCAGTGCGTCCTGGGCGTCGTCGGCGACCAGGTTGCCGACGACGGTGAGGCCCGGGTGGTGCGCCTGGAGTTCCGCCCGGGCGTTGTGCACGAGCCGCTTCGCCCAGTAGTTCTGGTCCACTTCCGCGGGGACGCCGGTCGGTTCCGGTGCCAGCAGGGGCCATGCGTGCAGCAGTCGCAGCGTGAGTTTGCGCCGCTGGGCTTCGTCGGCGGCCCAATGGGCGGCGGCAAGGCTCTCGGGTGAGCCGTCGAGGCCCACGGTGAGGACTCGTTCCATGACGACTGCCTCCGTCTCGTACGAAGCTGGGAGAACGGTGTGGGGCTGTGGTCGGGCTGCCGGCGTCCCGGGCGTCGGGGCCGTGCAGGCCGATCCTGGGGCGTGCTCCGTGCGCCGTATGAGCGTCTGGTCGATGCGTTGAGCACGACGCTTCTCCATCGAGGAGTACCCCAGATCTCCTCGCAGCGCATGTGGTCCGCGAAACGGCGGCGAACGGACGGGCATGAAGTCCGGTATGAGAAGGAGGCGAAAGCGATGGCGCTTCCTCCGGTGCTTCGCATCGACGGTCCCGAATCTCCCCGCACGGCGTGGGACGCGTCGCGGTGTCGACACCTGACGGCCCGGCGGTGTTCCGGTCGACTACGACGACATCGACGGTGAGATCGCGTTCCGCGCCGGAGTCCATTCCCCGCGGTGGCCGTGGGATCACAGGTCGCCTTCGAGGTCGACCGTGTGGATGAGGCCATGAGTCAGGACTGGAGCGTGCTCGTCGCCGGACACGCGCGGGTGGTCACCGAGCCCGACGCTGTACGGAGACCGACCGACCTGGCCCACACCAAGCCGTGGCCGGGGGCGAACGCGAGATGTGGGTGTCGATCGAGCCCACACGCATCACCGGGCACCGAATTACTTCGGTCGCGTGGGGATGCCTGCCGGACTCGCCTGCCCGGTACGTGTTGTGCTCGACCGCACGGTGCCTCATTCCGATGCCGGTTCGGCCCCCGGCCCGGCCGGAGCGGCGGATTCACCGGTGAGTTGGGGATCGACGTCCACGACGCCCTCCACGGCACGCACGAGGCGCACGGCGACCGAGATGAGCGAGGTGTCGCATCCGGGCGGCCCGCCTCGGCAGCCGCCGACCGCTCCCGGAGCACGAGGCCTCGGGTCCCGTTGTGGTCCGACCCGGTTTCCCTCACAGCTTCCTTGCTCGTACCGCCCCTGGACGAGCCGCCACTGCGCGAAACGCCGACGGCGAACGTCAGACCCGGGGAGGCGAGCGCGGTCCTGGTGCCGAGCAGGGCGGCTTCGGCGGCCGCCGCACCCGCGGACGGCGGCTCCGTGCCGAGCCGCCCCGGCCGTTCATCCGGATCACGACCTTTTGTCCCGCCTTGTGCCCGGAATCCATCAGGGTCCCACCGGGCGGCCTCATGGGACCGTCCGACGTACCCGTCACGCCCGGCCTTGGCAGTTCAGCCCTGGTGCGCAAGCGGTGGCCGGGGTCGGCATACCGGGCTCGACGGTCCCGCAGCGGGGATCGACTGCCCATGCGGACGGCGGCCGTCACGGGCAGGCTGGAGGGACGAGGTCACTCCGTTCGAATGGCCACCTCACGGTGCCCCGACCATCCTCGGCGCCGACGATTCCAGGGGCTGCGGGTGGCCGTGCGCAGGGCACCGGCCGCTGGTGTTGCCCACGACCGCCGCCCGGAAGGGATCGTTGTGAAAGCACTCGTGTTCCAAGGCTCCGGCAAGTCCGCCTGGGAGGAGATCGCGGACCCCGCCCTGCAGGAGGCCACCGACGCGATCGTCCGTGTCGACGCCGTGACCATCTGCGGGACCGACCTGCACATCCTCAAGGGCGATGTGCCGGAGGTACGCCCCGGCACGGTGCTCGGGCACGAAGCCGTCGGCGAGGTCGTCGAGGTGGGCAGCGACGTACGCGGTGTCCGCCCCGGCGAGCGCGTCCTGGTCTCGTGCATCACGGCGTGCGGCCGCTGCCGCTTCTGTCGGGAGGGGGCGTACGGACAGTGCCGCGGCGGCGGGGGCTGGATCCTCGGCCACCTGATCAACGGCACCCAGGCCGAGTACGTCCGTGTGCCGTACGCGGACCTGTCCGTGCACCCCCTTCCCGGCGCGGTGGACAGCAAGGACGCCGTCCTGCTGGCCGACATCATCCCCACCGCCTACGAGGTGGGTGTCCTGAACGGGCGCGTACGACCCGGAGACACGATCACAGTGGTCGGAGCGGGGCCCATCGGGCTCGCGGCGATAGCCACCGCCCGGCTGTACACGCCCGAGAAGATCATCGCCGTGGATCTCGCCCCGCCCCGGCTGGAGGCCGCCAAGCGCTTTGGCGCCGATGCCGTGGCCTCCGCGGGGGAAGAAGCCGAGCAACTGGTCGCCGACCTCACCGAAGGGCTCGGCGCCGACGTGGTCATCGAAGCGGTCGGGGTGCCGGAGAGCTTCGAGACCTGCACGCGCATGGTGCGGCCGGGCGGGCACGTGGCCAATGTCGGCGTGCACGGAAAACCCGCGACACTGCACCTCGAAGACCTGTGGATCAAGAACGTGACGATCACCACCGGCCTGGTCGACACGCACTCCACTCCCATGCTGCTGCGCATGCTGGCCGCCGGCCGCCTGCCCACGGCGTCCATGGTCACCCACACGTTCCCCCTGGACCATATGGAAGAGGCGTACGACGTCTTCTCGCGGGCCGCCGACACCGGTGCGCTCAAGGTCGTTCTCGGCGGACAGCAGCACGACGTCCTGGCGGTCCGGGCGTCCTGACCAAAGGGAGTGGGCGTCCGGGGCCGGGGGCCGCGGCGGCACGGGGCCCCGTAGCCGCGCGGCGGTCTCGCAGGGGCCGATCCGGCGGCGGTGCAGAGCGACCACGAGGACACGGCCCGGCGGGCGGCCGCCGGGCTCGGGCTCGGGCTCGCCACGGGCGATTCCCGCCGCGCGGACCGCCCGGGGCGGCGGGCGAGCCCGTCCGGGGAAAGAATGGAGTGGGACAGACCCCATGCGGGATCTTCGGCCCCCGGGCGGAGGCCTGCCGGCCCCGGCTCTCGTACGGCCGCGATGACAGCGTGCACGGAGCGTCCCGTCCAAGCGCCACTGACCGGGGCCCGACCGAGGGCGCTTACGGCGATGCCGAGCCCACTCGTCGCGGGTCCGTTTCCCATGACGGCGTGAAGCGGCGGGAGAAGCCATGCAGAACACCGCTGGACGCGATGAGGTGATCGTCGGGATCGACCCGCGCGAGCAGTCCGTTCCGGCGCTCGCCTGGGCGGCCGACGAGGCCGTCCGCAGACGGTTGCCCCTCCGGCTCGTGGTAGCGGTGCCGCCCCTGCCCGGCGGACAGCACGTCGACGCACCCTGGAACCGCACCATGCTCCAGGTCCAGGGCGAAAGCGCGCTCACCCAGGCGGCCGCCACGGTGCGGGCGCTGTACGCGGAAGTGCCCCTGGCTACGGAACTGCTCGACGGGACGCCGTCGGTGGTGCTCTGCCAAAAAGCGGCCCAGGCCCGGATGGTCGTCGTCGGTTCCCGTCGGCTCAGCCGACCGGAAGAGCTCTTCAGCGCGGGCTCGGTGGCCGTTCCGGTGAGTGCCCAGGCGGACTGCCCGGTCGTCGTGGTCAGGGAGCCGGAGCGCGCGGGGCAACGGCATCCCCATCTCGTCGTGGGTGTCGACGGCAGCGAATCCTCGAGAACCGCCATGGAGTTCGCCGTGGAGGAGGCGGCGCTGCACAGCGCCGCCCTGCACGCCGTATGGGTGTGGCGGCGACCCGTCGTGTCCTTCGGCGACGAAGCGGCGGAGCTTGACGAGCGGCGCCGGATCCTGTCCGAAACCGTAGCGGGACGGGGAGGAAAGTACCCGGATGTGAAGATCACCCATGAGGTCCTGCGCGGCCACCCGGTGGAGGAACTGGCTCTCGCTTCGATCGGCGCCCTGGTGGTCGTCGTCGGCAGACACGGGCGCGGAGGGTACTCCGGCATGAGGCTCGGATCGGTGGTGCACGGCCTCCTGCACCGGGCGGAGTGCCCGGTGATCACCGTGCCCGAGTCCCAGCACGGCTGAGCCGGTGGTGGACCGGAGAGTGAATACGAGGGCCCGCCGGAGTGCTCCGGCGGGCCCTCGTCGTCTCCCACGCATCTCACGGAACCGGTGGAGAGCGTGGGTCGGAAGGTGTCCGACCTGGTCTTTACGGACCGCGTGGACGGTTCGGAGTCTCCTTGGACGCCGGGTAAACTCCGTGCACGTGACTGCTGCGCCCGCCAAGCCCCGTATCCCGAACGTCCTCGCCGGACGTTATGCCTCCGCCGAGCTCGCCACGCTCTGGTCGCCCGAGCAGAAGGTGAGGCTGGAGCGGCAGCTCTGGCTCGCCGTGCTGCGGGCGCAGAAGGACCTCGGTGTCGAGGTGCCGGACGCGGCGCTCGCCGACTACGAGCGGGTCCTCGACCAGGTCGACCTGGCCTCCATCGCGGAGCGCGAGAAGGTGACCCGGCACGACGTGAAGGCGCGGATCGAGGAGTTCAACGACCTCGCCGGGCACGAGCACGTGCACAAGGGGATGACCTCCCGCGACCTCACCGAGAACGTGGAGCAGCTGCAGGTCCGGCTGTCGCTGGAGCTGATGCGCGACCGTACGGTGGCGGTGCTGGCCCGGCTCGGCAGGCTGGCCGGTGAGTACGGCGAGCTGGTCATGGCCGGCCGCTCGCACAATGTGGCGGCCCAGGCCACCACGCTCGGCAAGCGCTTCGCCACCGCCGCCGACGAGCTTCTCGTCGCGTACGGCCGGCTGGAGGAGCTGCTGGGCCGCTATCCGCTGCGGGGCATCAAGGGCCCGGTCGGTACGGCGCAGGACATGCTGGACCTGCTGGGCGGCGACGCGGACCGGCTCGCGGAGCTGGAGCGTCGGATCGCCGGGCACCTGGGTTTCGCCGAGGCGTTCACCTCGGTCGGACAGGTCTACCCGCGGTCGCTGGACTACGAGGTGGTGACCGCGCTGGTGCAGTTGGCCGCGGCGCCGTCGTCGCTGGCGAAGACCATCCGGCTGATGGCCGGGCACGAGCTGGTCACCGAGGGCTTCAAGCCGGGCCAGGTCGGCTCGTCCGCGATGCCGCACAAGATGAACACCCGTTCCTGCGAGCGCGTCAACGGCCTGATGGTGATCCTGCGCGGCTACGCCTCGATGACCGGGGAGCTGGCGGGCGACCAGTGGAACGAGGGCGACGTGTCCTGCTCGGTGGTGCGCCGGGTGGCGCTTCCCGACGCGTTCTTCGCGCTCGACGGTCTGCTGGAGACGTTCCTGACGGTGCTCGACGAGTTCGGCGCGTTCCCGGCGGTCGTCGCCCGGGAGCTGGACCGCTATCTGCCGTTCCTGGCCACCACCAAGGTGCTGATGGGCGCGGTGCGCGCGGGTGTCGGCCGTGAGGTCGCGCACGAGGCGATCAAGGAGAACGCCGTCGCCACGGCCCTCGCGATGCGTGAGCAGGGCGCCGAGCGCAACGACCTGCTCGACAAGCTCGCGGCCGACGACCGGATCCCCCTCGACAGGTCCGCGCTGGACGCGCTGATGGCGGACAAGCTGTCGTTCACGGGTGCGGCGAGCGCCCAGGTCGCCGCCGTCGTGGGCCGTGTCGACGAGATCGTCAAGCAACACCCGGAAGCCGCCGCCTACACTCCCGGGGCGATTCTCTGACCCGCTCCCAGGCCCTGTCCTCGGAACCCCCATGGGGTCCTGAGGACAGGGCCTGGTGCTACGGCGCGGGTCAGATCATGTCCTGGCCGTTGCGGCGGGCTTCGAGCCACTCGCGGAAGAACCCACGGCTGATCACGAACAGGATGACGGCCACGGCGACGGGCCACATCAGGACGTAGACGCTCAGAGCGACGGTCACTGTGCCTCCTCTTGTCTCACTTGGTGTGTGCGGCGGGCTCGAGGTCGCCCGCGTCCGGGGCGCCTCCGGGGCGCTGGGCCCGGCCGGGGACAGGGGGTGCCTCCCCCTGCCCGTCGGCGGTCGCCGCGGCGCCGCCGTCGTCGAAGTTGCCGGTGCGTTCCGCGATGACGGAGAAGTCGAAGCCTTCTTCCTGCCGTACGGACATGGCCCAGCAGATGACGGTGCTCACCGAGTAGGCGACGAGCGAACCGCACAGTGTCGCGTACTCGTGCAGGGATCCGATGGCGAACGGCGCGGAGACCAGCACGGCCAGCACACCGACGGTCTTCGCCGCCCTGGCGCCCAGGAAGCCGAAGACCATCAGGCCGAGGACGACACCGATGCCGAGGACCGCCAGCACGTCCACGACGATGCCGAAGGCGCCGTCCACGGGGATCCAGCCGAAGCGCACGGGCAGGAAGACCGCGAGCGCCACGAGCACCGAAGTGGTGAACGCCTTGTTCGTGACCTTCTCCCAGTAGAAGCTGGCCAGCACCGGGAAGACCAGCGCGCCCCACAGCGCGCCGACGAAGACCAGCAGGTCGAGGATGCTCAGCTGGAGACTGGCGAACGTGACGCCCAGCGCGGTGGCCACCACCATGGTGATCCGGCCGACCAGCAGCATCGTCTTCGGGTCGGCCTTCTCCTTGCCGACACCCTGGCCGTAGACGTCGGCCATCGTGATCGACGAGAGGGCGGCGAGGTCCGCGTCGGCGGTGGAGGACAGCGCGCCGACGATCATGATGAAGAACAGGGCCAGCAGCGCGGGCGGCAGGTACTCGGCGGCCATCTCGGGGATGAGGTTGTTGAGGTCGCCACCGGACGGCTCGAAGCCCAGGTAGAGGGCGAGCACGCCGAGCATGCCGATGCCGATCACCATGGCGCCGTACCCGATGGTCGCGGTGATGAAGGTCGGCTTGATCAGGCTCTCCTTCACCGCGAAAAGACGCTGGGCGATGGTCTGGTTGCCGATCGCGTAGGCCAGCACCGCGGCGATGTAGGGGGCGCCCTGCCCCATGAAGGCTTCGCTGGAGAAGAAGTTCCCCTGCTGCGGGGTCAGGTTGTCCGCACCGGTCTCGAACGCCGCGGGGAAGCCGGCCGCGAAGAAGATGAACGGGACGATCACGGCCACGGCACCGAGCATCGCGACGACCTGCACGAAGTCGGTCATGACGGAGGCGCGGAACCCGGACCACAGCGTGTAGAGCAGAACACCCGCGGCGACGCAGACGACGCCCTGGATGAAGTTGAACGGTGACAGGAGTGAGATCAGCACGCCGCCGGCGATGAAGTTGGACATCAGGCTGATGAGGCTGCCGACGACGTTGGAGCCCGCGAGCATCAACTGGCTGGAGCGGCCGTGGCGGGCGTACATGACCTCCGCCAGGGTGTGCGCCTTGGGGGCGACCTTACGGATGCGCTTGCCGAAGGGGTAGATGAAAAGGATCATCAGGGCGCCCCAGAGCCCGTAGTGGATGGGGCCCGAGATGCCGTAGGTGTAACCCGACGTGGCGGACGCGTACATCGAGGATGCCCAGATCCATGTCGCCGTCATGCTGGCGGCCGAGATGCCGAATCCGACGTTGTTGCCGGCCGTCATGTACCCGTCGGCGTTCTCCTCCCTCTTGCCGATACGGGTCGAGATCAGAAAGGTCCCCCCATAGAAGAGGACCAGCAAGCCAACAACAACCACGGCGCTGAACTGGGCCGTATCCGTTCCGCCCGACACACGCCACCTCCTTCGACTCATCGAGCCCGGCGTCAGCGACCGCACCGAAAACTCGCCCAGGACATGCCAAACGCATCCATGCGCCGGAGGCCCGGGGGTGCACTCCATCCGGCCACCCGGCGCGTCGTCGCTGAAGCCGGGGGCGCCCACAAAACAGCGGGCCCCTTTGGGCCCGCAAATCAGCCTCAGGGCATCGGCTTCCGCCGACGGTGGCACCCTTCGGCCCTACCGTAGATCCACAGAGAGCTGCCTCGCAGCTACACGAGACAGACAACTGATGTCTACACTGCAACACCCATCCTGTCCAACTTCGTTATTCCCACATCAGGATCTTTGCAGCTCTCTCTTTACAAGTCGCGACTGCGACGGAGCGCCCGACTTGTTCAGAAATGACCGCCTGGCGGTGTCAGGGTGTCCGCAGGGAATCCGGTGCCGCGAAGCCACCGTCCGACGGGCCGCGCTCCGCCGGAGGAGGCGGAGCACGGCCCGTCGGTGGGGGCGATGCGCTGTGCGCTGCTCATGGAGCCGGTGACCCCACAGCTCCTGGGACTTGACGACGCGTCGGCCCCCTGTCGCACCCTGTCCTTCAGGCGTCCCTGCGACGCAGTCTCCAGACCCCCGCCAGCAGCGCCACGGCGGCCCACAGCGCGGTCACTCCGAGCCCGGACCAGGGGCCGAGCGGCCCGTCGTACGTCTGCTGGAGGATCACCTGACCGGCGCGGTCGGGCATGAACTCGACGGCCGTGCCGGCCGCGTCCCCGATCACGAACGACACGATCAGGATGAACGGGATCAGCAGGGACAGCGTCGTCACGCCGCTGCGCAGCAAGGTCGCGAGTCCGGCCGCGAACAGGGCCATCAGCATGAGGTAGATGCCGCAGCCCACGACCGCGCGCGCCTGCTCGCCCGTGGTGAGCCCGTCCGCCGCCGGGCCCAGCGTCGCCCTCGCCGCGAAGAGGGAAGCCAGGGCGGTCAGCAGACCGACGGCGAGCGCCGGGAGGGCGATGGCGGTCATCTTGGCCGCGAACCAGTGCCCGCGCTGCGGGACGGCCGCCAGCGACAGTCTCAGCGCACCGTTGCGGAACTCGGCCGACACCGCCATGGCACCGAAGGAGATCGCGGCGATCTGTCCCAGGAAGACCCCGACCTGGGTCGTGAACAGCGGGTCGAACTCGGGTTCCGACGTACTCGACGTACCGGCGAGCGCGGAGAACACGGTGGTCGTCACGAACAGCGCCACCAGCGCGCCCGGAAGCGAGCGGAGCGTGCGGATCTTCAGCCACTCGGCGTGGAGTACGGGTGCGAACTGCATGGTCAGGCCTCCTGGGGCGAAGCGGTGAACTCGGTCTCGGCTGCCGTCAGGTCCAGGTAGGCCTGTTCCAGCGTGCCCTCGTCCGCCGCGAGTTCGAGGATCGGTACGCCCGCGGCGGAGACGAGGAGTCCGATGTCGTCCACGCGTGCGTGCTGCACGGTCCAGTGCCCCTCCTGCTGCTCGACGGCCTCGTGGCCGTGCGGGGCGAGCGCGCTCTTCAGCGCGACGGGGTCCGAGGTGCGGATACGGACGGCGGGCCGCACGCGCGACTCGATGAACGCGCGCATCGGGGTGTCCGCCAGCAGCCGGCCCCGGCCGAGGACGACGAGGTGGTCGGCGAAGGACGCCGTCTCGTTCATCAGATGGCTGGAGACCAGCACGGTACGCCCCTCGTCCGCGAGCCGGCGCAGCAACTGCCGTACCCACACGATCCCTTCCGGGTCGAGCCCGTTGGAGGGCTCGTCGAGCATGACCACCTCCGGGTCACCGAGCAGCGCGGCGGCGATGCCCAACCGCTGGCGCATGCCCAGGGAGTACGTCCGCACCCGGCGCGTCGCCGCCGACTCCAGGCCGGTCTCCACCAGCACCTCGTCGACCCGGCGGTCCGGGATGCGGTTGCTCGCGGCCAGGACACGCAGGTGGTCACGGCCGGTGCGGGAGTCGTGCGCGGCCTGCGCGTCCAGCAGGGCACCGACGCGGCGCAGGGGTTCACGCAGTGTGGCGTAGTCCTGGCCGCCGATGGTGGCGGAGCCGGATGTCGGGCGGTCGAGGCCGAGCACCAGCCGCATGGTGGTGGACTTCCCGGCGCCGTTGGGGCCGAGGAACCCGGTGACGCGGCCGGACGGGACGCGGAAGGTGAGGTGGTCGACGGCGCGTCGGGTGCCGTACTCCTTGGTGAGGTTCTGGACGTCGATGCTGGTCATGTGCACCAGCGTGGCCGCGAACCGGGAACCGGCGCCTCCCCCGCGTGGGGAGAGGTCCTCCCCCACGCGGGGAAAGGTCCTCCCCCGCACGGGGGAGGCCGGTCGTCGGTGGCGGCTGGCACGATGACGCGATGGTCACCGTTCTGCGTGCGCTCCTGCGTGGGGCGACGTACTCGCGCCTGCTGCACCTGTGGGTGCCCTGGCTGCCGTTCAGCATATGGATATTCATCTACCCGAACGCACCCTGGGCACCCGCGCTCGTGCTGCTCCCGCTGGGCCTGGTTCCCTCGGTGCGCAGGGTCGAGGGCGTGCAGGCCCAGTTGATGCTGACGCCCGGCGAACGGGAGCCGGGGATCTCCCAGAAGCCGTCGGCGACGTGGCAGGACCGGCTGCGGACCGTGCTGTGGCTGGCGGTGCGGATGGTGCTGATGGTGGTGGTGGGGTACATCACGGTCTGGCCGTTCTATCTGGCGTACCTCTTGGGTGAGAGCGCCACGGGACACATGCCCGAGGAATTGCCCTTTCTGCAGGACGCCCAGCCGCACTGGGCCTACGCCCTGCTGGTGCCGCTCCCCCTGCTCGCGGCGGGGCCGCTGATGGTGGGAATCGGCCACCTGGTAACCGTCGCCGCGCGCCGTCTGCTCGGCCCCTCCCCCGCCGAACGCCTGGCCGTCATGGAAGCCAGGACCGAGCAGCTCCTGGAGCGCACCCGCATCGCACGCGAGCTGCACGACTCCATCGGCCACGCCCTGACCGTCGCCGTCGTGCAGGCCGGCGCCGCGCGGGCGGCGGGCGACCCCGCCTTCACCGACCGGGCGCTGGCCGCCATCGAGGAGACCGGCCGGGCCGCCCTGGAGGACCTGGAGCGGGTCCTCGGCGTTCTGCGCGAGGCGCGGAAGCCGGTGAGCAGCAGGCCCACGCTCGCGGACGCGGACCGCCTGCTGGAGTCCGCCCGGGCCTCCGGGGCGAAGGTCGACGCCGAGGTGACCGGCCCGGTGGACACCGTGCCCGGCCCGGTCTCCCGCGAGGGCTACCGCATCCTGCAGGAATCGCTGACCAACGCGCTGCGGCACGCGGGGACGGTCCCCGTGCGGGTCCGGATCCGCGTCGCCGACGGCACCCTGCTCCTGGAGGTCCGCAACCCGCTGCCGGGAGACGTGCCCGGCCCCGGGCGCGGCAGCGGGCTGCGCGGCATACGGGAGCGCGCAGCCCTGCTCGGGGGCCGCGCGCGGACGGGGCCGGACGGGGGCGACTGGGTGGTGCGGGCCGAACTGCCGCTGGCCGGAGCCGAGATGCGTTGATCTAGGCTGGCCGGATGCCGGTCACCGTTCTGCTCGTCGACGACGAGCCCCTCGTGCGCGCGGGGTTACGCGCCGTTCTGGAAGCGCAGCCCGACCTCGAGGTGGTCGGGGAGGCGGCCGACGGGGCGGCGGTGATCCCGCTGGTGCGGCGGCTGCGGCCGGACGTGGTCGCCATGGACGTGCGCATGCCGCTGCTGGACGGGATCGAGGCCACGCGCGCGCTGCTGCGGACGGTCGAGCTGCCGCCGAAGATCCTCGTGGTGACGACGTTCGAGAACGACGAGTACGTGTACGAGGCGCTGCGCGCCGGGGCCGACGGGTTCCTGCTGAAGCGGGCGCGGCCGGCGGAGATCGTGCACGCGGTGCGGCTGGTCGCCGAGGGCGAGTCGCTGCTGTTCCCCGCCTCTGTGCGCCGGCTCGCGGCCGAGTACGGCGCCGACGGCGGCAATCGCGCGGCGCGGGACGTGCTGGAGCGGGCGCGGCTGACCGAGCGCGAGGCGGAGGTGCTGCGGCTGATGGCCCGGGGGCTGTCGAACGCGGAGATCGCCGCCCGGCTGGTGGTGGGCACGGAGACGGTGAAGTCGCATGTGAGCGCCGTGCTGGCGAAGCTCGGGGCGCGCGACCGCACGCAGGCGGTGATCGCGGCGTACGAGTCGGGGTTCGTGGCGCCGGGATGAGCCGCCTCCCTGGGCGGGCCGGAGCGGCGGCCCGCTGGGCGGCCCGCTGGGTTCCGCCCGGAGGTCGCCGGGGTGTGCCGTGCCGAGTACCATCCGCCCCACACGCGCACGAGCGGGGAGGACGGACGGTGGGTCGGCTGACCGGCGGGGATCCCTCGCTGTTGCGGAGGATCAACTCCGCGGTGGTACTGCACGCGCTGCGGGCCACGGACTGCGCGACGCTGACCGAGGTCACGAGGGTGACGGGGCTGTCCCGGCCCACCGTCGAGGGCGTCGTGGAGGGTCTGATCGAGGCGGGCCTCGTCGTGGAGAAGGCGGCCGAGGAGGGGGCGGCGCGGCGCCAGGGGCGGCCGGCCCGGAGGTTCCGCTTCCGGGCGGAAGCCGGGCATCTGCTGGGCCTGGAGATCGGGCCGCACCGGGTGGCCGCGCTGCTGGCCGACCTCGACGGCCGGGTGATCGGCGCCCAGGCCAAGGACATCGGGGAGACGGCCGATGCCGACGAGCGGCTGGACCGGCTGCGCGCCACCGTCGCCGAGCTGCTGCGCCGGGCCGGGGTGCCGCGCGACTCGCTGCGGGCCGTGGGCGTGGGGACGCCCGGGATCGTCGAGGCGGACGGCACCGTACGGCTGGGCACTGCGCTGCCCGGGTGGACGGGACTGGGGCTGGGCGAGCGGCTGAGACGGTCCTTCACGTGCCCGGTGCTGGTCGAGAACGACGCCAACGCTGCGGTCGTGGCCGAGCATTGGAAGGGCGTCGCCACCGGGACCGACGACGTGGTGTTCGTGCTGGCCGGACTGAGTCCCGGCGCCGGTTCACTGATCGGGGGCCGGCTGCACCGGGGGTACGGCGGGGCGGCCGGCGAGATCGGCGCGCTGCATCTGCTGGGCCGCGAGGCGACCCCGGAGAAGCTGCTGTCCACCACGGACGAGCCGCTGCACCCGCTCGACGAACAGGCGGTGGCCGAGGTCTTCGCCCGGGCCCGCGAGGGCGACAAACGGGCCCTCGCGGCCATGGACCGCTTCATTCAGCGGCTGGTCCACGACGTGGCGGCGCTGGTGCTGGCCCTCGACCCGGAACTCGTCGTGATCGGCGGCTGGGCGGCCGGACTGGACGGCGTACTGGAGCCGTTGCGGCGCGAACTGGCCCGCTACTGCCTGCGCCCGCCGAAGGTCGCTCTGTCCCGCCTCGGGGAGGCGGCGGTGGCGACGGGCGCGGTGCGGCTCGCCCTGGAGCATGTGGAGGAGCAACTCTTCGCGGTGGAGGGCACGGTGACGGCCCGTCGGTAAGCGGCGCGCCGCTCGCGCGGCACTCCGCGCCTTCGCGTGCCCGCCCACGGCGGCGGTCGGCGTGCCCCGCCGCCGGTCTGCTCGGCCCGCCCTCGGCGCACACCCCACCGGCCGCGCACGTCCCGCCCGCAGCGGACGGCGCCCGGAAGCGCCGGTGCTCAGGAGGCGCGGCGCTCGGGGCCGTGGTGGATCTCCACGCCTCCGAAGTCGCCGAAGGTCAGCCGGCAGGTGTCCGCGCGGTAGGTGGCGACGGACAGCGCGGCGACGCGGCCCCGGGCGATGAAGGAGGTGGTGACGACGAGGACGGGCGCGCCCGGCAGGCGGTCCAGCTCCTTGGCGTCGTCCGCGCGGGCCGAGCCGAGCTCCACCGCGTTCTCGTGCCGCTCCAGTTCCAGGTGCTGCAGCTCGCGCAGTACCGCACGCGCGCGGGCAGCGCCCGACGGGGCGTCGATGGCGGAGAGGTCGGGCACCGAGGAAGCGGGGATGTACAGCAGTTCGGCGGCCACGGGCTGGCCCTGCGAGACCCGGGACCGTCGTACGGTGTGCACGGGCTCCTCCCGGCCGGTCACCAGGGTCTCGGCGACGGTCGCGGGCGGCACGTCGAGCGTGCAGTCCACGGCCTGCCAGGCGTCGCCGGGTCCGCCGGGCCAGGCGTGCTGCGCCGTGCCCACGGACACGCCCATGCGCGGCGGGGCCACCGTGGTGCCGACGCCCCGGCGTCGCTGCAGCCTGCCTTCCAGCTCCAGCTGCTCCAGTGCCTGGCGGAGCGTGGCACGGGCGACGCCGAAGCGGGCAGCCAGATCGCGCTCGTTGGGCAGGATCTCGCCCACCGAGAACTCCGAGTCCAGGGCCTCGCTGAGCACGGTCCTGAGATGCCAGTACTTCGGTTCCGGCACCGTTTCCAACTGCGTGGTCCCCACCCTGTCCTCCGCGTCCGTCGGGTCCGGTGGCGTTTTAGCGCCCTTGTTTATTAAAGGTTGTTTCACTTCTCTGCGACCATAGGACGGCCCTCACCCTTGGTCAATACCAATCGGACAGGGCGACGGGGCCCGCGCCGGACGGCGCGGGCCCCGTGTACGGGTGGCGCGGGCCCCGTGTACGGGTGGCCGGTTCCTACCCGGCAGCCTCCAACGAGCGCAGCTTGTCGGGGTTGCGGATGATGTAGACCACCTGGACCCGCCCATCGACGACGTCCAATTGGAAGACGGTGTCGGGTCTGCCACCGATGAGGACCAGTGCCGCAGGACCGCCGTTGAGCTCGAGGAGACGGACCGAGGCGTCGGGGAAGCCCTTACGGGTGACACCGACGAGGAAGCGGCCCACCTTGTCGGCGCTCTCCAGGACACGCAGCGGGGCGCGCGACTTGCCGCCGCTGTCGCCGACGAGCCGTACGTCGGGGGCGAGCAGCTTCATGAGCCCTTCCAGATCGCCGCCGGCCGCCGCCGCCAGGAACCGCTCGGTCAGATCGCGGCGCTGGGCGGGGTCGACGTCGTAGCGCGGGCGGCGCTCCTCGACGTGCTTGCGGGCCCGCGCGGCGAGCTGACGCACCGCCGGTTCACCGCGGTCGAGCAGGGCGGCGATGTCGGAGTAGGGGTAGCCGAACGCCTCCCGCAGGACGAACACCGCGCGCTCCAGCGGAGACAGCGACTCCATGACGACCAGGACGGCGAGCGAGACCGAGTCGGTGAGCACCACCTGCTCGGCGGTGTCCGGGGTGGTGTCGCCGAAGTCGGTGAGGTAGGGCTCGGGCAGCCACGGGCCGACGTACGTCTCGCCCCGTGCCTTGATCTGACGCAGCCGGTCGATGGCGAGGCGGGTGGTGACGCGCACCAGGTAGGCGCGCGGCTCGCGGACCTCTGACCGGTCGCCGCCCGCCCAGCGCAGCCACGCCTCCTGAACCACGTCCTCGGCGTCGGCCACCCGTCCGAGCATGCGGTAGGCCACCCCCAGGAGGACGGGGCGGTGTTCCTCGAAGGCGTCGGTCACGGTGTCGGTGCTCACCCCTCCATCCCAGCCGACCCGTGCGGCCGTGTCCAGGCGGATTCGGCACGTCGCGGAACAGGGACGCCGGAGGCAGAACCCCGAGCCGGGAGCCGGCCCTCCGGGGGCTACCCGTCGGTAGCAATCGCTGACAAGCTGCCTACGACACCAGGCGACGTCGGTGTAGGTGTCGGTGTCCCACCAGGCGTCCCGGACACCGCGTGTCCCCCGGCACCGCGAACCCGGACACCCCGAGTCCCAGACGAGGAGCATCCCCATGTCCGCGACCGTCTCCTTCCAGGTCACCTTTCCGCACGGCCCGCAGACCCTCACCCTCTCCTACGCGCGCGCGGGCCGCGGCGAACCGCTGCTCCTGCTGCACGGCATCGGTCATCACCGCCAGGCCTGGGACCCGGTGGTGGACATCCTCGCCACCGAGCGCGAGGTGATCGCCGTGGACCTGCCCGGCTTCGGCGCCTCCCCCGCGCTGCCGGGCGGCCTCACCCACGACCTGCCCACCATGAACGCCGCCCTCGCCGCCCTGTGCGGAAAGCTGGAGCTCGACCGGCCTCACGTCGCGGGCAACTCGCTCGGCGGTCTGCTGGCCCTGGAGCTCGGCCGCGAGAAGCTCGTACGGTCCGTCACCGCACTGTCCCCGGCCGGGTTCTGGACCCAGGCGGAGCGGCGGTACGCCTTCGGCGTGCTGGTCGGAATGCGGCGGATCGCGGAGCGCATGCCGCTGCCCCTGATCGAGCGGCTCGCCCGTTCGACGGCCGGGCGCGCGGCGCTGACCAGCACCATCTACGCCCGGCCGGGCCGCCGTTCACCCGAGGCGGTGGTCGCCGAGACGCTCGCGCTCGCCGGTGCCCCCGGCTTCGCCGAGACGCTCCGGGCGGGAACCGCCGTGCGGTTCACCGACGACGTGCCCGGCATCCCGGTCACCGTCGCCTGGGGCGCCCGCGACCGGCTGCTCATCCCCCGTCAGGGGGTCCGCGCCAAGCGGACGATCCCCGGGGCACGACTGATCCGGCTGCCCGGCTGCGGTCACGTCCCGATGAACGACGACCCCGCCCTGGTCGCCCGCGTCCTCCTGGACGGCAGCCGCTGAACGGGGCCACGCGGGCCGGCGCGATACGGCGCGACGGGACGTGACGCGGCCGGACACGGCGTGACGGAACGTGCCGCGAAGGAAGGCGACGGAGTGCGCCGGAATGCGGCGAGCAGCACGGGCGGCGCGTCGATTCCCCTAGGTCTGCGACGAGTTGTTCACTTGGGGTTTGCGCGCGAGCCGCGCCGCCCGAGTACGTGTGGCAGCGCACACCGACCGGTTCTCCCGCCCTCTGGAGGCGCCTTCATGTCACCCCCTTCGTTCCCCGGTCGCCGCGCCCTCCTGCGCGGCTCGCTCGCGGCCTCGGCCGCCCTGGCCCTGCCCGCCGCCGCCGGGTCGGCGCCCGCCTTCGCCCGGTCCGGGCGTCCGGAGGCGAAGTGGGGTGTGCAGACGGGTGACGTGACGCACGACTCCGGGCTGGTGTGGGTGCGCTCCGACCGCCCGGCCCGGATGATCGTCGAGACGTCGGCGACCGAGTCGTTCCGCCGCCCGCAGCGCCGGCCCGGCCCGCTGCTCGGCCCCGGCACGGACTTCACGGGAACCACTCGGCTGCGCGGACTGCCGGCGGGCGAGCAGATCCACTACCGGGTGCGGCTCGTCGACCCGGACGACCCGCGCCGCTCGGGCGAGCCGGTCACCGGTACGTTCCGGACGGTGCCCGCGCGGCGGCGCGAGGGCGTGCGGTTCGTGTGGTCGGGCGACCTGGCGGGGCAGGGCTGGGGCATCGATCCCGGCTTCGGCGGCTACCGGATCTTCGAGGCGATGGCCCGGACCGATCCCGACTTCTTCCTGTTCAGCGGCGACACCGTCTACGCCGACGGGCCGATCCCGGCGACCGCCGCGCTGCCGGACGGCGGTGTCTGGCGGAACATCACCACGGAGGAGAAGTCCAAGGTCGCCGAGACCCTGGCCGAGTTCCGCGGCGCCTTCCGGTACAACCTGCTCGACGAGCACTTCCGCCGGTTCAACGCCCAGGTGCCGTCGATCGTGCAGTGGGACGACCACGAGGTGCGCAACAACTGGTACCCGGGCCAGCGGATCGCGGACACCGACGGCCGGTACACGGAGAAGAGCGTCGATGTACTGGCGGCACGGGCGCGGCGCGCGTTCGGCGAGTACTTCCCGATGTCCACGCTGCGGCCGGGCGATCGCGAGGGCCGGGTCCACCGGGTGCTGCGGCAGGGGCCGTTGCTGGACGTGTTCGTACTGGACATGCGGACGTACCGCAACGCCAACTCCCCCGGTGACCAGACCGTGGACCCGCAAGGGATCCTCGGGCGCGAGCAGTTGGAGTGGCTCAAGCGGGAGCTGGCGCGGTCGCGGGCGGTGTGGAAGGTGATCGCCGCGGACATGCCGCTCGGCCTGGTCGTGTCCGACACCGGTGAGGGCGCCCAGCACGTCGAGGCGGTGGCCCAGGGCGACCCGGGCGTGCCGCTGGGGCGCGAGCTGCAGATCGCCGAGCTGCTGCGGTTCGTCAAGCACCGGCGGATCACCGGCACGGTGTGGCTGACGGCCGACGTGCACCACACCTCGGCCCAGCACTACCAGCCCGCGCGGGCCGCGTTCGGCGACTTCGAGCCGTTCTGGGAGTTCGTCTCCGGGCCGTTGAACGCGGGCGCCTTCCCGGCGAGCGCGCTCGACGGCACCTTCGGCCCGGAGCGGGTGTTCGTGAAGGCGCCGGCCGCGGCGAACGTCTCACCCGCCGGCGGCTACCAGTTCTTCGGCGAGGTCGACATCGACGGCGGCAGCGGAGAGCTGACCGTACGGCTGCGGGAGCAGGACGGCACCGTGCTGTACACGAAGCGGTTGCGGCCGGGCCTGGTCGGCCAGTAGCCGGTCGACGCACCACCCGTCTACCAGCAAAGCGACAAAAGGATCATAGGCACCATACGAACTCTTTACTCGTCAGCCACGGCGCGTTAGTGATCACGAAACACACTTCCTTCACAGTGGCTGCATGAGCCGAGACATGCCGGACGAGACACGTGACCGCCAAGGCCGTTCCCCGCAGGGGCAGTCGAGAGGCGGACCGACCGCACGGTTCACGGCGGCGTTCCGCAGGTGGCGGGCACGCCGCCACGGTCACGCGCCCCCCGCGTCCGATACCGGCGGCCGGCCCCCGGCCGCCGGGTCGTGGGACGGGCTGCCGGCCGCCTCCGCCGACGGGGCCGTGCGCAGCGCCCCGGCGGAGAGCACCCTGTGGCGGATGCGGACGACGGTGCGGGACGAACCGGGCGCGCTGGCCGCACTGTGCACGGCGCTGGCCGGGGAGAGCGTCGACATCCTGAGCCTGCAGACGCATCCGCTGGGCACGGCCACGGTCGACGAGTTCCTGCTGCGGGCCCCCGCCGACCTGGCCGGCACCGGCCTCACGGCAGCGGTGTCGGGCGCCGGCGGCACCGACACCTGGATCGAGCGGGCCGACGCCCACGACCTGGTGGACGCGCCGACCCGGATGCTGGGCCTCGCCACCCGTACGGCACTGGACGCCGCAGAGCTCCCTCTGGCGCTGCGGCAGTTGCTGGGGCGGTGCACGATCCGTTCGCTGCCCGCCGCACCGGGTGCCGGCCGGCGGGCGCCGGAGGGTGTGCCGGCCGAGGGGACCCTGGAGGACACCGTGATGCGGCTGCGCGCCCCCGAGGGCGGTGTGATCACCGTGGAGCGGCCGTACCTGCCGTTCACGCCCACCGAGTTCGCCCGGGCCAGGGCCCTGGTGGAACTGGACACCCGGCTCGGCCCCCGGGTTCCCCGCGGCCAGGACGTCCTGACGCTGCCCGAGGGCAGCGACATCACCGTGCGGCGGGCGGACACCGGTGACCTGGAGGCGGCACGGGCGATGCACGAGCGGTGCTCCCCCGAGACCCTGCGCCTGCGGTACCACGGGCCGGTCGGCGATGTGGACCGCTACCTGAACCACCTGCTCAGCCCGCGCTTCGGCCGCACGCTCGCCGTGCGGACGGCCTCGGGGCGCATCGTCGGCCTCGGCCACCTGCTGTGGGACGGCGACGAGACCGAGGTGGCTCTGCTCATCGAGGACGCCTGGCAGCGCCGGGGCATCGGCGCCGAGCTCCTCGCCCGGCTGGTGGCGATGGCCGGCGTGGCGGACTGCGCCCATGTCTACGCCGTGACGCAGGCGTCCAACACCGGCATGGTCGCCGCGATGCGCGGCCTGGAACTCCCCCTCGACTACCAGATCGAGGAGGGCACCCTGGTCATCACCGCCCGTCTGGACCAGCGGCCGGCCCGCCGCACGCAGGAGGAACGCAGCGAACAGGAGTACGGCGGCTCCCGGATCGGCCACCGGTCGTAGGCCCTCGCACCGCGGAACACCCGGAGCGGCCCGGCGGATTCCGTCGGGCCGCTCCGCGTGCGCACGCGACGTCTCGGCCCAGCCGCCCCGTCCCGTCAGCCCCGTCCGGTCAGCCCAGTGCCCCGTCCAGGTCGGCCCACAGGTCGTCGACGTCCTCCAGGCCGACGGAGAGCCGCAGCAGCCGGTCGTCGACTCCCGCGGCCCTGCGGTCGCCGGCGTCGACGATGCGGTGACTGATGGACGCCGGGTGCTGGATGAGGGAGTCCACGCTGCCGAGGCTCACCGCGGGGGTGATCAGCCGTACGCCGCCGATCACCTCGTGCGGGTCCCCGTGCACCTCGAAGGAGACCATCGCCCCGCCGATGCGCGGGTAGTGCACCCGGGCCACACGCGGGTCGGCGGTCAGCCTGCGGGCGAGTTCGGCGGCACTCGCCGAGGCTGCCCGTACCCGTACCGGCAGCGTCGACAGTCCCCGCAACAGCAGGTAGCCGGCCAGCGGATGCAGTACGCCACCGGTGGCGAACCGTATCTGCCGCAGCCGCCCCGCGAACTCCTCGTCGCAGGCCACCACGCCGCCCAGGACGTCCCCGTGCCCGCCGAGGTACTTGGTGGCGCTGTGCAGCACCAGTCGCGCCCCGTGCTCGGCCGGACGCTGGAGGACGGGCGTGGCGAAGGTGTTGTCGACGAGCAGCGGCACGGAGCCGCAGTCCCGGGCGAGTGCCCGCAGATCGACCTCGGCCAGGGTCGGGTTGGCCGGTGACTCCACCAGCACCAGACCGGTGTCGGGACGCAGCGCGTCGGCGACCCCCGCCGGGTCGGTCCACGTCACCTCGGAGCCGAGCAGCCCGGCGGTCAGCAGGTGATCGCTGCATCCGTACAGGGGGCGTACGGCGACGACGTGGCGCAGGCCCATGGAGCCGCGCACCAGCAGGACGGCGCTGAGCGCGGCCATACCGCTGGCGAAGGCGACGGCGGCCTCCGTGCCCTCCAGGCGGGCCAGGGCGGTCTCGAAGCGGGCGACGGTCGGGTTGCCGAGCCGGCCGTAGACGGGCGGGCCGTCCGGTTCCGCGCCGGTGGCGGCGAAGGCGTCGATCCGGGCGGCCTCGCCGCGGCTGTCGTAGGCGGGGTAGGTGGTGGACAGGTCGATCGGCGGGGCGTGCAACCCCTGCCGGGCCAGGTCGTCCCGGCCGGCGTGCACGGCCTCGGTGTCGAGTGCTCTCGTGGTGCTGCGCGTGCCCATGCGTACGTCCATGCCCCGAAGGGTGAACACCAGCCGGGTCACGGGAGCCGATCTCCGTGTTACGTTCGCCCGATGGCTGATTCCGTCGTACTGGATCCGGTGGACCTTCATCTGCTGCGACTGTTGCAGAACGACGCCCGGACGACGTACCGGGACCTCGCCGCTCAGGTGGGGGTCGCGCCGTCGACCTGTCTGGACCGGGTGGCCCGGCTGCGGCGCTCCGGCGTGATCCTCGGGCATCGGCTGAAGCTGGACCCGGCCAAGCTGGGGCGAGGGCTCCAGGCGCTGCTGTCGGTCCAGGTCAGACCGCACCGACGGGAGTTGGTGGGGCCGTTCGTGGAGCGGATCCGGGCGCTGCCGGAGTCGCTGACCGTCTTCCATCTGACCGGGCCGGACGACTATCTGATCCATGTCGCGGTCGCGGACATGGCGGATCTGCAACGGCTGGTGCTGGACGAGTTCACGTCGCGGCGGGAGGTGGCACGCGTGGAGACGCGGCTGATCTTCCAGCAGTGGGACTGCGGTCCGCTGCTGCCCTCTTCGCCCTCGGCTCAATCCGGGTGACGTCCGGCGGGCCGCGTACCAGGATGGTCGCCATGTCTGAGACCAACAGCCTGCTGCCCCGCGAGGTCGCCGACGCCTACGTCGACGACCTCATCGCCCTCGACCCGGTCACCGGTACCTATCTCGGCGTGCAGGAGAGTTACCGCCGCCTGCCCGATCTCTCCCCCGCGGGCCAGGCCGCGCTCGCGGAGCTTCAGCGGGCCACGCTCGCCCGGCTCGACGAGGCCGAGGCCGGACCCGGCGCGGACAGCGACATCGAGCGCCGCTGCGCCCGGCTGCTGCGGGAGCGGCTCACCGCGGAGCTCGCCGTGCACGAGGCCGACGAAGGTCTGCGCTCGGTCGGCAACCTGGGCACCGCCGCCCACTCGGTGCGAGAGGTGTTCACCGTGACGCCGACGCGGACCGAGGAGGACTGGGCCGCGGTCGCCGAGCGGCTGCGCGCGGTACCGGCCGCGCTGGCTGGCTACCGGGAGTCCCTCGCGCTCGGCCTGGAGCGCAAGCTGTACGCGGCGCCGCGGCCGACCGCCACGTTCGTCGAGCAGCTCACCGAGTGGGCGGACACCGGCGAGGGCCGGGGCTGGTTCGAGGACTTCGCCTCGCCGGGCCCGGACGCGCTGCGCACGGAGCTGGACGAGGCGGCGCGTTCCGCGACCGCGGCCGTGGTGGAACTGCGGGACTGGATGCGCGACGTGTACGCGCCGGCGATCGAGGGCGCCCCCGACACCGTGGGCCGGGAACGCTACGCCCGCTGGTCCCGCTACTACAACGGCACCGACCTCGACCTGGACGAGGCGTACGCCTACGGCTGGGCCGAGTACCACCGGCTGCTCGGCGAGATGAAGAAGGAGGCCGAGAAGGTCCTGCCGGGTGCCGGGACGCCGTGGGTGGCGCTGGCGCACCTCGACGCGCACGGCCGGCACATCGAGGGCGTCGACGAGGTCCGTGACTGGCTGCAGGGCCTGATGGACCGGGCGATCGACTCGCTCGACGGCACCCACTTCGAACTCGCCGAACGGGTACGGAAGGTGGAGTCGCGGATCGCCCCGCCGGGCAGCGCGGCGGCGCCGTACTACACGCCCCCGTCGGAGGACTTCTCCCGGCCCGGCCGCACCTGGCTGCCGACCATGGGGCTGACCCGCTTCCCCGTCTACGACCTGGTGTCGACCTGGTACCACGAGGGCGTCCCCGGCCATCACCTCCAGCTGGCGCAGTGGGCGCACGTCGCCGAGGACCTGTCCCGCTACCAGGCCTCCGTCGGCATGGTCAGCGCCAACGCGGAGGGCTGGGCGCTGTACGCGGAGCGGCTGATGGACGAGCTCGGCTTCCTCGCGGACGCGGAGGAACGGCTCGGTTACCTGGACGCGCAGATGATGCGGGCCGCCCGGGTGATCGTCGACATCGGCATGCACCTGGAGCTCGAGATCCCGGCGGACTCGCCGTTCCACCCGGGCGAGCGCTGGACGCCGGAACTGGCCGAGGAGTTCTTCGGGGCGCACAGCAGCCGTCCCGCGGATTTCGTGGAGAGCGAGATGACCCGCTATCTGACGATCCCCGGGCAGGCCATCGGCTACAAGCTCGGCGAGCGGGCCTGGCTGCTGGGCCGGGAGAACGCCCGCGAGCGGCACGGCGACGCCTTCGACCCCAAGGCGTGGCACATGGCGGCGCTGTCCCAGGGCTCGCTGGGCCTGGACGACCTGGTGGACGAGCTGTCGGCGCTGTGAGCCGGGCCGTCGGCGGCCGGCGCCGGGACGGCTCGGCCGGCGTCAGCGCCGGAAGCCGCCCTCGGAGTCGATGACCTGACCGGTGACCCTTCCCCAAGCTCTCAACTCCGTTCGAGCAGGGGAGGCCCCAACCGCCTCGTCCGTGGCCAGCCACGCGATGAGGCGGGCGGGGTCGTCGGGCATCCCCCACCGTCCGCCGGGGAAGCGTGCGGCGACGGCGTCGTAGGCGTCGCCGGTGAGGTAACCGGTGTCCACCGGGCCGGGGTTGACGGTGTTCACCGTGACGGCGTGCTCGGCCAGCGTGGTGGCCAGGGAGCGGGTGATCGAGGCGAGCGCGCCCTTCTGGAGGGCGTAGGCGATCTCGCCCGGCATTCCGCCCGCGATGTCCTGCCCGGACGTCATCGTCATCACGCGCCCGCCCGGGGTGCGCGGGGGCAGAGCGGCCCGGTGCCGGACATGGGCTTGGACGAGCAGGATCACCGAGCGGGTGTCGACGGCCCAGTGGGCGTCGAGCATCGCGGTGTCGACCGTGTCGAGGGTGCCGTCGGAGCCGTTGAGGGCGTGGTTGGCGACGAGGATGTCGAGCCGCCCGCCGAGAGCGGCGGTGGCCCGGTCGTGGAGTTCGGCGGGCACGGACGGGTCGGAGAGGTCGCCCGGACCCGACACCACCCGGGCCGAGGGATCGCCGAGGGCCTCCCGCACGGAGGCGGCCACGTCCTCGGGGCGGTCGGCGCCCCAGGGCATCGCGGCGTCGTGCGGCACGTGGTGGTGCAGGTAGACGCTCGCTCCGTGGGCGGCGAGACGCCGGGCGACCGCGTGTCCGATGCCGCCGCGTCGGCTGGCCCCGGTGACCAGCGCGGTCCGGCCGCGCAGGGGCAGGGGATCGCGGCGGAGCTCTTCGGGTGCGGGGTGCGGAAGTGGGGGCATGGTCAGCCATGATGGCGGGGCGGAGCCTTCGGCGCACGCCGATATCGTGACCCCGCTCCCACCGTGACGGCGACCGGCCCGGCGGCCCCCGTCCGACCGTCGATCACGTTTCCACGGCCACCCCGACCTCGCCCGCTCGACCCGGCGGCGCTCGGCTCAGCCCACGCCGTGTGTCCGTACCGTCGAGCCCGAGCGGCCCTTCACCACAGCGAGTTGGGCGTGGATGCGACGGCGCAGGTCGGGGACGTGGCTGACGATGCCCACGCTGCGGTCGCGTTCCCGCAGGGAGTCCAGGACGTCCAGCACCTCGTCGAGGGTCTGGTCGTCGAGGCTGCCGAAGCCCTCGTCGATGAAGAGGGTGTCCAGCCGGACCCCGCCGGCCTCGTCGGTGACCACGTCGGCGAGACCGAGGGCGAGGGCGAGCGAGGCGAAGAAAGTCTCGCCGCCGGAGAGGGTCGCGGTGTCCCGCTCCCGGCCGGTCCACGCGTCCACGACGTGCAGCCCGAGACCGCTGCGGCCGCGCCCGGTGCGGTCGTCGGAGTGCACCAGGGTGTAGCGGCCGGACGACATGCGGTGCAGTCGCGCGGTCGCCGCGGCGGCGACCTGTTCCAGGCGGGCGGCCAGGACGTAGGACTCCAGGCGCATCCTGCGTTCGTTGGCTGCCGAGGTGCCGGCGGTGAGGCCCGCCATGCGGGCCACCCGGTCGTACTCGTCGCGCAGCGGTGCCAGCCGGCGCGCGGCGGCGGTGGCCCGCGCGGAGAGCCGGTCGAGTTCGGCGCAGCGGCGGGCGGCGGCGTCGCGCGCGGAGGCCGCCTCGCGCACCCTGCGGTCCGCGTCCTCGGCGGTGCGCTGCGCGGCGGCGAGGTCGGCGGGGGGCTGCTGGGCGGCGGCCGCGGTGTCGGGCTCGGTGAGCGCCGCGCGTACGGCGGCCTCCTCCTGCTGCCAGGCGTCCAGCCGGTGCTGCAGTGCGCGGCCGGTGGCCGCGTCGAGCAGTGCCTCGGCCGCCGCCCGTGGGGTGTCGAAGCCTGCCTTGAAGGCGGCGTCCGCGAGCCTGGCGTCGGCGTACTTGAGCCGCTGCGCGGTGCCCTCGGCGAGCCGGACGGCGTCGGCGGCGTCGGCGAACCGCGCGGTGTCGCGCTCCAGTTGGGCGGCGCGTACGGCCACGCTGTCCGCGGTGCCCCGCGCCTTGGTCAACTCCTGCTGCAGAGCTGCCTGTTCCTGGTCGAGTCGCTCGCGGACACTTGCCCGCGCGGCGGCCCTGACCGCCGCCTCACGCTGTGCGGTCAGCCGCCGCTCGTGTTCGTGCTCCGCCTGCCGCAGCTGTTCCCGCACGGAGTGCAGCACGGAGGCAGCGTCCCGGGCCCGCACGTACTGCTCCTCCAACTCCTCGGCCTCGTGGGCGAGTCGGACGGTCGGCGTGTCTCCCGCCTCCGCTCCGGCGGCGGCCAGCGCCTCGCGGACGGCGCCGAGACGCCGCTCGTGGTCGGCGCGGCGTTCCTCGGCGCTCTGGTGGGCGGCGAGGGCGCGCTCCTCAGCCTCGCGGTCGACGTGGCCGGCGTCCTTGCGGGCGGGGGCGGGGTGTTCGACGGCGCCGCAGACCGCGCAGGGTGCGCCGTCGATGAGGTTCGCGGCGAGTTCGGCGGCGATGCCCGCCAGCCGCTGCTCCTTGAGGTCGAGCCAGTGCTGCTTGGCCGCGAGTGCCTGCTCCTGGGCCGTGCGGGCCTGCTCGGCGGCGCGGTCGGTGTCCCCGGCGAGCTGGTCCCGCAGCCGTGCGGCGTTCAGCCGCTGGTGCGCGGAGTCGCGTTGTACGGCGAGTCCGACGGCATCGGTCGCGGCCTCCTGCGCGGACTCGATGCGGGCCTGGAGCCCGGTCCGGGTCTCTTCCCAGCCTGTGAGCCAGACGTCCGACTCGTCCAGCACGTCGGCGTCGGCGCGCTCCTGACGGTCCAGGCCGGCCCGTTCGTCGAGGAGTTCGGCGAGCCGTCGCTCGGCGCGGCGGGCCGACTCGAGGCCGCCCAGTTCCTCGGCGGCCCGACGCGCGGCAGCCGTGAGCCCGGCCGTGCCCGCCTCCTTGTGGGCCTCGGGGAGCAGGGCACGCGTGCGCGCCTCGGCGTCGGCCGCCTCCCGGTGTTCGGCGTCGGCGGACTCCCGCAGTTCCAGCGCGGGGGCGACCGCCTCGGCCTTGCGGGAGCGGTCCAGGAGCGTCTGCGCCTCCTGCCGGACACCGTCCTCCTCCGCCAGTCGGGCCGCGCGCTCCCGCGCCTCGGCGAACCGCCGTTGCAGCCGGTCCCGTTCGCGGGCCTCGCCCAGTGACCGGTCGGCGGCGGCCTGCGCGGATTCGGCCGCGGCGAGACGGCAGCGGGCGACGGTGAGCTGTTCGCGGGCGGCGCTGCGGGCGACGGCGGCCGCGGTCAGCACGCTCTCGGCCAGCCCCGGTTCGCCCGGCGCGAGGTCCTCCAACCGCATCACCTCGCCCGCGGCCTGCTGCATCCGGTGCGCGTCGGCGAGCAGCTCCGCGTCGCCGTCCCGTACCTGGGCCTCGGTGGCGCGGCGGCGCTCCGCGAGGTGCTTCTCCACGTCGGCGAAGCGGCGGGTGTCGAAGAGCCGGCCGAGCAGCTTGCCGCGCGCCTCGGCGTCGGCGCGCAGGAACCGCGCGAAGTCGCCCTGGGGCAGGAGGACCACCTGGCAGAACTGCTCCCGGCTCATGCCGAGGAGCTGGGTGACCTCCTCGCCGACCTCCTGGTGGGAGCGGCTGAGGTCCTTCCAGGACCGGGCCGCCGGGTCGTACGCGCGCAGCCAGGTCTGCGCCTTGTCGAGGGTGGTGCCGGTGCCGCGCTTCTTCGGGCGCTGCCAGGGCGGCTGCCGGGTGACCTCGAGCCGGCGTCCGGCGACGGTGAGGTCGAGGGTGACCTCGGTGCGGACGGCGGGAGCGGCGTGGTCGCTGCGCAGCGTCATGCCCTGCCCGCTCTGCCGGGCGCCGGGGACGGATCCGTACAGGGCGTAGCAGACCGCGTCGAGTATCGAGGTCTTGCCGGCGCCGGTGGGGCCGTGCAGCAGAAAAAGGCCCGCGGTGGACAGTTCGTCGAAGTCGACGGTGAGCGAGCCGCCGAAGGGCCCGAAGGCGGTGAGGTCGAGCCGGTGCAGCCTCACCGCGCCACCTCCCGTACGGCCTCGTCGGCGCGGACCGCGTCGATGGCGTCCCGCAGGACGGCCCGCTCCCGCTCGTCGGGGCCCGCGCCGCGCACGTGGGCCACGAAGTCCTCCGCGATCTGCTGGTCGTCGCGGTCGGCGAGGCGGTGGGCGTAGGACACCGCGGGGTCGCCGGGCGCGCGTTCGGGTGCGAAGACGAGGCTGAGGGTGTGCGGGAAGCGTTCGGCGAGCCGGGCCATGGGGTCGGCCGGGCGGACCGGGTCGGTGAGGGTGGCCTCGACCCACGCCTCGCGGTGCGGCTCGAGGCCGGGGTCGGCGAGCAGCTCCTCCAGGGTGCCGCGGATCCGGGCGAGGGCGCGCGGCACCGGGCAGTCGATCCGCTCGGCGGTGACGCCGCCGTCGGCGGCCAGGTCGACGAGCCACATGCTCTTGCGGTGGTCCGCCTCGGAGAAGGAGTACGGGAGGGGGGAACCGGAGTAGCGCACGCGCTCGGTGAGGGTCTGGCAGCCGTGCAGATGCCCGAGCGCCACGTAGTCGACGCCGTCGAACACTCCGGCGGGTACGGCGGCGACCCCGCCGACGGTGATGTCCCGCTCGCTGTCGCTCGGTGTGCCGCCGGTGACGAAGGCGTGCGCGAGGACGACCGAGCGGGTGCCCCGCGGGCGGGCGGCGAGGTCGGCGCGGACCCGGTCCATGGCGGCGGCGAGCACGGCCTCGTGGCTCGCCTTCTCCACTCCGAACTCGTCCTTGACCAGGGCCGGTTCCAGATAGGGCAGGCCGTAGAAGGCGACGTCCCCGTGGCGGTCGGACAGCATCACGGGGGTGCCGCTCGCCGAGGGGGCGGTCCGCAGGTGGATGCCCGCGCGCCCGATGAGTCCGGCGCCGACACCGAGGCGGCGGGCCGAGTCGTGGTTGCCGGAGATCATCACCGTCGGCACGCCCAGGTCGGCGAGGCGGTGCAGGGCATCGTCGAACAGCTCCACCGCGGCGAGCGGCGGCACGGCACGGTCGTACACGTCTCCCGACACGACCAGCGCGTCGACGGCGTGCTCGCGCACGGTCGCCACGAGGTGGCCGATGAACTCGGCCTGGGCGCCGAGCATGCCGACCCGGTGGAACGCCCGGCCGAGGTGCCAGTCGGAAGTGTGCAGCAGTCTCATGACCCCCGAGAGTAACGGCCGGGTCCGACAGCACAGCCGGAAACTCCGGTATCGCCCCGTCATGACCGAAGCCACTTACGCCCGTTCTGTGCGATAAACAACCGATATGACGTCATGAGTCGATGAGGCGCGCGGTTGCGGTGAGGCGCGGTTGCGGTCACACGTCGCCGTACGTCTCGCCGCCCGGTTCGAAGCGGGCGGTTCCGGCGGTCGCGTCCGCGAGCCAGGACCGGAAGGCGTCCACGTCGGTGTCCGGGAGGGCGATCTCGATCGTGACCTCCTCGCCGTAGCGCACGTCCCGCACCTCGCGCCCCGTGGAGCGCAGGTCGTTCTGGACCTTGCCGGCCCGCTGGTGGTCGACGGTCACGGTGGCCAGCCGGAACCGGCGCCGGGTGAGCGTGCCGACGGTGTCCAGCGCCTCGCCGACGACCCCGCCGTACGCGCGGATGAGCCCGCCCGCGCCGAGTTTGACCCCGCCGTAGTAGCGGGTGACGACGGCGACGACGTACCGCATGTCGCGGCGCAGCAGCATCTGGAGCATCGGGACGCCCGCGGTGCCGCCGGGTTCGCCGTCGTCGCTGGCCTTCTGGACGGAGGCGTCCGCGCCGATGACGTACGCCCAGCAGTTGTGGGTGGCGTCGGCGTGCTCCTTGCGGACGGCGGCGACGAACTCCTGCGCCTCCCGCTCGGTGGCCGCCGGGGCGAGCGCGCACCGGAAGCGGGAGCGGTTGATCTCGGTCTCGTGCACACCCGCGCGGGCGACGGTGCGGTACTCGTCCTGCATCCGGCCAGCCTATGCGCAGCCGTCCGGGCGGGCCGCCCCGGCCGGGAGCAGGCGGGAAGCGCCTACCGCACGGGACCCCGGGGCACGGTCATCGCGGTCAGCAGGGCGGCGCCGGGGGCGAGGTCGGACCAGTCGGCGCCGCGCCAGGACAGTACGGCGACCGCGGAGGTCGGGAACTTGGTGCGGACCCGGTCGAGGGTGTCGTCCGCGCCGTCGCCGGCCAGGGTCAGGACGAGGTCGGCCAGGCCCGGGTTGTGGCCGACCAGCAGCAGGGTGCCGACCTCGGCGGGCGCCTCGCGCACCACGGCCAGCAGTCCGGGGACCCTGGCCGCGTACAGCCGGGACTCGTACCGGACCGGCGGGGACGTGTCCCACTCCGCCGCCGCCAGTTCCCAGGTCCGGCGAGCGCGTACGGCGGTGGAGCACAGGGCGAGGCCGGGCGGGCCGACGGTGTCGGCGATCGCGCGTCCGGCGGCGGGTGCGTCGCGCTCGCCCCGCGCGGCGAGCGGACGGTCCCGGTCGGGCACGCCCTCGGGCCAGGCGGACTTGGCGTGCCGCAGCACGACCAGCCGACGCGAGGGAGCGGCCCCGCCCCGCCCGGTGGAGGTGCTTCCCGCGGGCCCGGGTCCGCCGGGGAACCCGGTCATGCCAGGGCCCCCAGGGCCCGGGTGAGATCGAGGCCGAGCAGCCGGTCGGCGTAGGCGTACGTCTCGAAGCGGGCTCCGTCCGGCACCTCCGGATCCTGCTCCACCGCGCGGAGCACGCGGAGCACCCCGACCGCGTCCAGGTCGTCCTCCCAGGCGGTGCGCAGGTCCACGCGCACCGTGTCGGGGATGGGCCGTGAGGGGCGGTGCGCCCAGGCGGCGACGGCGCCGCGCCAGCGCTCGAGGGTGCCCGCGGCCTCGTCCAGGGCGGCTTGGTCGAGCCTCATCGGGCTGCTCCTGGGGTGTGTGAGCAGGGCGAGCCGCAGAACGGTCGGCTCGGTGGGACGGTTCGGGGCGGGGAGGCCGGCGGGGCGGGCGGGACCGGTGGCGTCCGGTGCGTCGCCCCCCAGCCCTTCCTGGTGGACGGGTGCGACGGCGACACGGACTCCGTCGGGTGTCGCGCCACCCTCGCTCACCACGTGCAGGACCTGGGCCTCTCCCAGCCCTGGACCGGCGTCCCGGCCCTCCTCGAAGGGCCGTACGCCGAGGGCGGCGCCCGCCGCGCGCAGTTCGGGCAGATCCCGTTCTCCTTCGAGCAGCGCCCACACCGGGGTACCGCCGAGTTCCAGGGCGCGCACGAGCAGGTCGGCGACGAGCAGCACGCGCAGGTTCGTCGGGTCGAACCCGCGCGTGTGGGCCTCGACACGGGTGAGGCCCCGCCGGGCGGGGGTGGCGTCCACGAGTTCGCCGGTCCGGGCGTCGGTGATGCGCAGCACGAGGCGAGCGTAGGCGCACAAGCGGGCTCGCGCAGTCATCTCGCACGCTTTTCGGGAACGCCGTGCCTTCGGAACGTACCCGTGGCCCGGGAATCACCCCGTGTTCCGGTTCGTTGCCCGTGGGACGGATTCCTACGGATCCCTTACGACTACGACGCTCCAGGAGGCCCGCGGTGCACGGCGACGAGGCAACGGTCCACAAGATCCTCACCGGGCTCGGCGACACCTGGGCCGTGGTGGGCCTGTCGTCGAACCGGCAGCGCGCGGCGTACGGCGTCGCCCAGGTGCTGCAGCGCTTCGGCAAGCGTGTGGTGCCGGTGCATCCGAAGGCCGAGACGGTGCATGGCGAGCAGGGGTACGCCTCGCTCGCGGACATCCCCTTCGAGGTGGACGTCGTGGACGTGTTCGTGAACGGCGAACTGGCCGGGGCGGTCGCGGACGAGGCGGTGGCCAAGGGGGCCAAGGCCGTCTGGTTCCAGCTGGACGTCATCGACGAGGCCGCCTACGAGCGGACCCGTGCGGCGGGTCTGGAGATGGTGATGGACCGCTGCCCGGCGATCGAGATACCGCGGCTGGGCCGGTGACCTGAGCGGGAGATTCCCGGGCGGTTCCTGCCGGGCACTCGGCGCGTCGGCAGCGGCCGGGACCGGACGTGGGCCGGCGGCGTTCGGGAGCGCCGTCGGCCACAGGGGATGAGCCGCGGCCGACGATCTGCCGGAGAACCTCCGGCTCGGCTCGCTGGGGCCGGGTCAGCCGAGGGCGGGCCGCGACAGGCCTCAGGGCCGGTGCCGGGGCCCCGCGAGACCTGGGGCGCCCCACACCGGGAACCAGCGGGCCAGATCGGCCTCGATGCGCAGGTCGTCCGCGAGGAGCGCCCTGATCTGGAGTTCCAGCGCGTTGTCGCGCCGCTCCGTGCCGTCGGGGAGCGGCGCGAAGGGGTAGAAGGTGCCGCGCTTGTAGAGGTAGACCAGCGCCAGGGCCCGATGATCCGATGTGGCCCGGAACCCGACCAGGGAGCAGAGGAGCTGCGGGCCGAAGCCCGCGTCCTGGAGGAGCGTGTTGACGGCGTGCAGATCGTTGACCAGTGAGGCGGTGTCGTCGGCGGGGTGATGGACGAGGAGCCATGTATACCCGTACGCATCCTTGGTGTACTCGACGGGTGTGCCGCCCCGGCCGGTGTCGGCGTCGAGCAGGTCCCGTACCTCCTGCTGGAGCCGGTCGAAGGCGCCGCCCTCCACGCTCGCGAAACAGACCGATCCGTTCCCGGTCGGAGTGAACCCCGCCCCCGCCTGCACGGTGATCGCGGCCGAGGGCAGGCTGAAGAGCTGGTCGAGGTCCGGGCGGACCGGCTTGCTGCGGCCGAGGATGGCGTCCAGGAGTCCCACGGCGCGGCACCTCCCTGGATCGTCATCCCCGGCCGAGCTGGGCCGAGATCCGGCCGAGCTGGTCGAGGCGCTGCTCAAGGGTGGGGTGGGAGGAGAGCAGCCGGCTCAGGCTCTCCTTGGAGGAGAAGGCCGGTGCGAACCAGAGGGCGTTGAACGGCTCTGCCCGGCGAAGGTCCTCCGTCGGAATCCTCGCCATCTCACCGGTCACCTTGGTGAGCGCGGACGCGAGTGCGGACGGACGGCCGGTGAGCAACGCCGCGGAACGGTCTGCGGACAGTTCGCGGTAGCGGGACAACAGCCGGGTCAGCAGGAAGCTGATCACGTATACGACGGCGCTGACCAGGGGGATCAGGAGGGCCGCGATGGCGGTGGAGCTGTCGCGGCTGTTGCGGCCGAGCCCGGTGTAGAGCGCGGCGCGCGTCATGAAACCGGCCAGGACACCGAGAAACGACGCGATGGTCATCACGGCGACGTCGCGATGGGCGACATGCGACATCTCGTGGGCGAGGACGCCCTCCAGCTCCTCCGGTTCCAGGCGACGGAGCAGACCCGTGGTGACGCATACCAGGGCCGTCCTCTCGTTGCGGCCGGTGGCGAAGGCGTTCGGTATGTCTCTGTCGGAGATCGCCACCCGTGGCTTGGGCATGTCGGCGAGGGCGCAGACACGGTCCACGGAACCGTGCAGCCCGGGGGCCTGCTCGGGGGTGACCTCGCGCGCACCCATGCTGAAGGCCGCGATCCGGTCGCTGAACCAGAACTGCGCGACGAACAGGACGCCCGCGATCAGCAGGATGACGGGCCACGCGTTCTGCAGGAGGGCCAGCAGAACACCGACGAAGACGACATAGAGCAGCCCGATCAGGAACATCGTCGTCACCATGCGGGTGGTGAGTCCCCGGTCCGGGGCGTACCGCGACTGCGACCAGGTCCTGGGCATCCGGATCACCTCCAGGAGGCATGCACTGCCTCACCGCACATCCCTCTCCTGCAAGTGTGCTCCTTCCCCGCACGGCTGGGGCGGGTGCCGGCCCCGGTCCTGTCGCCGAATGAGCCGGACGACCGCCTGCCGGGCGACGACAGGCCCCGAGGGCGGTGAGCGGCCCCCGGGGCGTCCGACGGACCGGGAGACCGAGCGCCGCGGCCGAGGCCGGGGACGCGCGCAGCCAAGGGTCACGGGACGTCGGCCCACGGCGTCCCGGGGCATGAGCCGCTGCCGGTCCTGCGGGGCGTGCCGGTCCTGCGGGGCGTGCCGGTCCCGCGGGGCCGTCGGAGGAGCGGGGTGTCACTGCGGTGCCGGAAGAACCGTCGTGCCGCCATAATGACCGGATGACGCAGCCCTCTCCGTATGCCAACTCCCTTGCTCCGCAACGGTTTTCAGTGGTCGTCGTGGGTGCGGGTCCTGCCGGGCTCACGGTCGGCAACATCCTGCGGGCGGCCGGTGCGGAGTGCCTGGTCCTGGAGACCGAGTCGCGGGAGTTCATCGAGCGGCGGCCCCGGGCCGGGGTGATCGAGGAATGGGCGGTGCGCGGGCTGGAGCGGCGTGGTCTGGCGCGCAACCTGCTGGACCGCGCCGAGTTGCACACCGCGTGCGAGTTCCGCTTCGACGGGGAGCGGCACCGCTTGCCCTACCAGGAGCTGACCGGCAGTCACCACTGGGTCTACCCACAGCCGTCGCTGGTCACGGACCTGGTGCGCGAGTACGCGGACGTACGGGGCGGGCAGATCCGGTTCGGCGTGCGGGACGTACGGCTGCACGACCTGGACGGCGACCGGCCGTCGGTGTCGTACACCTGCCCGGAGACCGGCGGGCGACAGGTCGTGGAGTGCTCCTTCGTGGCGGGCTGCGACGGGGCCCGCGGGGCGACGCGAGCCGCGCTGCCGCCGGAGCGGGCGCGCGTGGCGCGGCACGACTACGGCATCGGCTGGCTGGCGCTGCTCGCCGAGGCTCCGCCGGCCGGCGACAGCGTGTTGTTCGGCTGCCACCCGGACGGGTTCGCCGGCCAGATGCCGCGCAGCCCCGAGGTGACCCGCTACTACCTCCAGTGCCCGCCCGGCGACGACCCCGCCGGCTGGCCGCACGAACGCGTCTGGACGGAACTCCGGCGACGGCTCGGCGCGGCCGGAGCACCCCCGCCGGTCGAGGGGCCGCTGATCGAGAAGCGCGTGCTGGACATGCACGACTACGTCACCGAGCCGATGGCGTTCGGGCGCCTCTTCCTGGCCGGGGACGCGGCGCATCTGGTCGCGCCGATCGCCGCCAAGGGCATGAACCTCGCCCTGCACGACGCCTTCCTGCTCGGCGACGCGCTGGCCGCACACCTCACCAGCGGCGATGACAGCGGGCTGGCCGGCTACTCGCAGGCCTGCCTGCGGCGCGTGTGGGACTACCAGGAGTTCTCGCAGTGGCTCTCCGAGCTCTACCACGGCACTGCGGCGGGCGAACCGTTCCGCGCGGGCACCACGCTCGCCCGGTTGCGGCGTCTGTTCACGTCCCGCGCCGCGGCTGCCGCCTTCGCCGAGCAGTATCTGGGCACGGCGGCCCACTACTGACCGAGGGAGCACGGAAGGTCCCTCCGGCTCCCCGGCGTACGGGGCGGCACGGCCGGCTCCCTCAGTCGTGCGGAGGCCGGTCGCTCAGCCGGTGGTCGGCGACGTTGAGCGCCTCGTCCACCAGGCGCCGCAGATGTCCGTCGCGCAGCGAATAGACCACCCGGCGGCCCTCCTTGCGCGTGGCCACCAGCCCCGCGAGGCGCAGCCGCGCCAGATGCTGGCTGACCGCGGGCCGCGCCGCCCCGCACACTTCCGTGAGCGTGCCGACGTCGGCCTCGCCGCCGGCCAGCGCGTGCAGCAGGGTCAGCCGGGTGCGGTCGCCGAGGAGGGCCAGGAGTTCCGCAGCGAGCGCGAACTGCTCGTCGCCGGGGGTGCGCGGGTGCGCATCGTGCGCAGGTGACAGGTGCATGCGTGCGCTCATACGCACATAATGGCCCCGTGGGCGGCGGCACGTCCACCTCGCGCACCGGAAGGGGATCCACGTGAGCGACCGGCACGAACACGGCCAGGACCGGAAGCCCGGACATCGGCACAGCCACAGCCACGAGCAGCCGCAGGGGCACCCCCACCAGCACCCCGGCGCGTCCCCACGCCACCACGGCCGTCTCCTGCCCGGCCGCCGTCTCCGCCATCTGCTCACCCCGCACTCCCACGAGACCGCGGAGAAGCTCGACTCCGCCCTCGAGTCCTCGGCCCGCGGCCTGCGGGCGCTGTGGGTCTCGCTGGCGGTGCTCGGCGCGACGGCTCTGGCGCAGGCGGCCGTGGTGGCCGTCTCGGGCTCGGTCGCGCTGCTCGGCGACACGGTGCACAACGCCGCGGACGCGCTGACCGCCGTACCGCTCGGGATCGCCTTCGTGCTGGGCCGGCGGGCCGCCACCCGCCGCTTCACCTACGGCTACGGCCGGGCCGAGGACCTGGCGGGCATCGTGATCGTGCTGACGATCGCCGCCTCCGCGGCCTTCGCGGGCTGGACGGCGGTGGACCGGCTCCTCGACCCTCGCCCGATGAACCACGCGCCGGTGGTGGCCGTCGCCGCACTCGTCGGGTTCGCGGGCAACGAGTGGGTGGCCCGCTACCGCATCCGGGTCGGCCGGGCCATCGGCTCGGCCGCACTGGTCGCCGACGGGCTGCACGCCCGGACGGACGGTTTCACCTCACTCGCCGTCCTGCTGGGCGCGGGCGGGGCGGCCCTGGGGTGGCAGCTCGCCGACCCGATCGTGGGACTGGCGATCACCACGGCGATCGTCCTGGTGCTGCGGGACGCGGCGCGGGAGGTGTTCCGGCGGCTGATGGACGCCGTCGACCCGGCGCTCGTGGACCGGGCCGAGCAGGCGTTGCGGCAGGTTCCCGGTGTGCGCGGGGTGGGTGAGCTGCGGCTGCGCTGGATCGGACACCGGCTGCGGGCCGAGGTGGCGGTCGTGGTGGACGGCGGGGCGACCGTGCGGGAGGCCCACCGCATCGCGGTCGACGCCGAGCACGCCCTGCTGCACGCCGTACCCCGGCTGACCGCGGCCCTGGTCCACGCCGACCCGGAACCCGCCCCGGGTGAGCACGACCCGCACCTGCTCCTGGCCCACCACGCGGCGGCATGACCGGTACGGCCGGTGCGACTCGGCCGGCCCGGCGCGATCTCCGGGAGCACCCGGGGATCAGGCCACTCCCAGCCCCTCCAGCACGACCGCGCCGGGCAGTTCGGCGAAGGCCTTGCCCGGTACCAGGAGCTTGCCCTGCCGGCGCCCGCTGCCGACGAGCACGTACGGCAGGTCGACGACGGCCGCGTCCACGAGTACCGGCCAGTTCTCGGGGAGTCCGATCGGGGTGATGCCGCCGTACTCCATGCCGGTCTCCCCCGTCGCCGTGTCCATCGGGGCGAACGACGCCTTACGGGCCGCGAGTCGGCGGCGCACGAGACCGTTGACGTCGGCCCGGGTGGTGGACAGGACGACGCAGGCGGCAAGGGCGGTCTCGCCACCCCGCTTGCCGGCCACGACCACGCAGTTCGCCGAGCGCTCGATGAGGTCCCGGCCGTAGTGCTCGACGAAGACGGCGGTGTCGGCCCAGCGCGGGTCCGTGTCGACGTAGAGGATCTGCTCGGCGGGGACGCTGCCGCTCCAGGCGCGGACGGCCGCGGCGACCGGCGCGGTGAGGTCGTCGAGGCGGTCGGGAGCGGGGGTGGCGTGGTCGAAGGTGCCGATGGGTGCGCGCATGGCGGCACGGTAACAGCCGTGCGGCGGCTGTCGGCGGGGGTCTCGGCGCGTGGGCGGGACCGGGACCGTCGTGATCGTCTCCGTCGGTTCGCCACCGTGGTCGCTGTAGCCGTGCGAGGCGCCGGCCTCGGTGTGCCAGAGGCGTACGACCTGGTCGGGGAGGACGGTACGGACCTTCGGTCCCCGCTCGTGGCCCAGCGGGGGCCGGCTGCGGTGCGGCGCACCCGATCGTCCACCGGACTGCGCCGCCGTTCACCGGACTGCGCCACGGACCGGGCCTCAGCTCCCGGGCTCCAGCTCGACCAGCCGGTTCGCGCCGTCCCCGGCCGGCCGGTGCGGGCCTTCCTCGTCCAGCTCGGCGAGCCGGGCCACGGCCTCCTCGTCCAGCGCCGACAGCGCCCGCAACTGCTCCGGTGTGACGCCCTCCGGAATCGGCACCGGCGCCGGCGTGCGCAGCGGCGGCTGCCACCCCTCGTCGGGAGTCCAGCGGCGTACGACCCGGGCCGGGGCGCCCGCGACCACGGCGTGGTCGGGAACCGTGCCCCGTACCACCGCGCCCGCGGCCACCACCACGTTCCGCCCGATCCGCGCACCCGGGAGGATCACCGCCCCGGTGCCGATCCAGCAGCCGGGACCGATCTCCACCGGGTCCATGCGCGGCCACTGCTTGCCGATGGGCTCGTGCGGATCGTCGTAGGAGTGATTGGTGGACGTGATGTAGACGTACGGCCCGAAGTAGCAGTCGCTGCCGATCGTGACGGTGGTGTCGGCGATGACATGGCTGCCCCGGCCCAGGACGACGCCGTCGCCGAGGCGGAGGATCGGGTGGGGACCCAGCTCGAGGCCGGGCATCAGACCGGCGGTCAGGGTGACCTGTTCGCCGATGATGCAGTGGGCACCGAGATGGATCCAGGGCTCGCCGAAGACGGTGCCGAGCGGGAAGGCGAGCCTGGTACCCGTACCCATCGCGCCGAAGCGGAGGCGACCGGGACGCTCGGCGGTCACCGAGCCCGTGCGCTGCACCCAGGCCCAGCCCGCGTGGACCGCGCGCTGCGCGAGGCGGTGCGACCAGGACGAGAACGTGTTCCTGCTTTTCGGCACCCGCTCACCGTAGTCGCCGGGCGTGGCACCCACGCATCGCGCACCCTGTGATCTTCACCCCACCGCTCTGGCGTACGGTGCCTGTCATCACCCGACCAGGAGGCGACGATGACGCACGAGGCGCTGATCACCGGCATCGGCGACAGGCACCCGCAGGTGGACACGACCGCCTTCGTGGCACCCACGGCCGCGGTGATCGGTGACGTGAAGCTGGGGGCGGGCGCGAGCGTCTGGTACGGCGCGGTCCTGCGCGGTGACGTGGAGGCGATCTCGGTCGGCGCGAGCAGCAACGTCCAGGACAACTGCACCCTGCACGCCGACCCGGGTTTCCCCGTCACGGTCGGCGAGCGGGTCTCCGTCGGGCACAACGCCGTGGTGCACGGGGCGACGGTCGGGGACGACTGCCTGATCGGCATGGGGGCCACGGTGCTCAACGGCGCGGTGATCGGCGCCGGTTCCCTGGTGGCCGCGCAGGCGCTGGTGCCGCAGGGCATGGAGGTGCCGCCGGGCTCGCTGGTCGCGGGGGTCCCGGCGAAGGTCCGGCGGGAGCTGACCGAGGAGGAGCGCGCGGGGCTGACGCTCAACGGGACGATGTACGCGGAGCTGGCGAAGACGCACCGCGGTGTGCACGGTGCGCCTTAGAGCCCCGAACGCAAGGGGCTCGCGGCGTCCGGCACGCACGCTCGCCGCGTTACCCAAAGGCCCTGGTAGCTCCTCCCCCACTCTCGGCTCCGCTCAAGCGGGGGGACCCCCATCGAGGACCTTCCGGCGCCTTGCGATCGCACGCTCCCCCAAGCTCTCGGCTCCGTTCGAGCAGGGGGGACCCCCATGACGCCGCGAGCCGATCGGACTCCCCTTGTGTTCGGGGCTCTTAGGTCCTGCCTGGGACAGCGGTGGGCGGGCCGGGGCGCTCAGGCGTTCCAGCTCCACTCGGCGACCTCGGGCAGGTCGGTGCCGTGGGCGCGGATCCAGTCGTGGTGCCGGGTGCGGGCGTCGGCCATCCGCTGGCGTACGGCGGCGGCTCGGACCGCGAGGCCCGGGACGCGGTCGATGACGTCCATGACCAGCCGGTAGCGGTCGAGGTCGTTGCGGACCACCATGTCGAACGGCGTGGTGGTCGTGCCGGACTCCTTGTATCCGCGGACGTGCAGGTTCTCGTGCCCGGTGCGCCGGTAGGCGAGGCGGTGGATCAGCCACGGGTATCCGTGGTAGGCGAAGATGACCGGCTTGTCGGTGGTGAACAGGCCGTCGTACTCGAAGTCGGTCATGCCGTGGGGGTGTTCCCCGCGGGGCAGCAGCCGGGTGAGGTCGACGACGTTGACGACGCGGACCGCCAGGTCCGGAAGGTGACGGCGCAGCAGCTGTGCCGCGGCCAGCACCTCCTGGGTGGGCACGTCCCCCGCGCAGCCCAGCACCACGTCGGGCGCGCCGCCGTTCTCGGTGCCGGCCCATTCCCAGATCCCGGCGCCGCGCGCGCAGTGGACGCGGGCCGCGTCCATGGACAGCCAGTCGAAGCAGGGCTACTTGCCGGCCACGACGACGTTGACGTAGTCGCGGCTGCGCAGCACGTGGTCCGCGACCGACAGCAGGGTGTTGGCGTCCGGCGGCAGGTAGACCCGGACGACCTCGGGGCTCTTGTTGAGCACGTGGTCGACGAAGCCGGGGTCCTGGTGGGAGAAGCCGTTGTGGTCCTGGCGCCACACGTGCGAGGTGAGCAGGTAGTTGAGGGAGGCGATGGGGGCGCGCCAGGGCAGTTCGCGGGAGGTCTTCAGCCACTTGATGTGCTGGTTGACCATCGAGTCGACGATGTGCACGAACGCCTCGTAGCAGGAGAACAGGCCGTGCCGTCCGGTGAGCAGATAGCCCTCGAGCCAGCCCTGGCAGAGGTGTTCGGAGAGGATCTCCATCACCCGGCCGTGCGGGTCGAGGTGCTCGTCGACGTCGAGGGTGCCGGCCTGCCACGCCTTGCCGCTGGCGTCGTAGACGGCCTGCAGCCGGTTGGACGCCGTCTCGTCGGGGCCGACGAGCCGGAAGTCCCGCCGGCCGGCGGTGTCCTCCATGACCTGTTTCAGGAGGTCGCCGAGGACGCGGGTGGGTTCGTGGAGGGTGGCGCCGGGCTTGTCGACGGGGACGGCGAAGCCGTCGAGGTCCGGCATCGGCAGTTCGCGGACGAGCAGCCCGCCGTTGGCGTACGGGGTGGCACCGAGCCTGCGGGCGCCTTCGGGCACACAGGCGAGGACGTCCGCGACGGGCCGGCCCTCGGCGTCGAAGAGCTCCTCGGGCCGGTACGACCGCAGCCATGCCTCCAACTGGTGCAGGTGCTCCGGATTCTCCCGGACGCCCGGCAGCGGCACCTGGTGGGAGCGCCAGGTGTTCTCCACGGGTACGCCGTCCACCTCGGCCGGACCGGTCCAGCCCTTCGGGGTGCGCAGCACGATCACCGGCCAGGACACCCGTTCGGTCGCGCCGTCCTCGCGGGCGGCGCGCTGCGCCGCCGCGATGCGGTCCAGGGCGGTGTCCATGGCACGGGCCATCGCCCGGTGGACGGTGGCGGGGTCGTCGCCCGTCACGTGGATCGGCTCGTGCCCGTAGCCGCGCAGCAGCGAGTCGAGCTCGGCCTCGGGGAGACGGGACAGGACGGTCGGGTTGGCGATCTTATAGCCGTTGAGGTGCAGGATCGGCAGGACGGCACCGTCGTGCACCGGGTCGAGGAACTTGTTGGAGTGCCACGACGCGGCCAGCGGCCCGGTCTCGGCCTCACCGTCGCCGATCACGCAGGCCACCAGCAGGCCGGGGTGGTCGAGGGCGGCGCCGTAGGCGTGGGCGAGGGAGTAGCCCAGTTCGCCGCCCTCGTGGATCGAGCCCGGGACCTCCGGGGCGACGTGGCTGGGGACGCCTCCGGGGAAGGAGAACTGCCGGAACAGCCGCGCCATGCCCGGGGCGTCCCGGCCGACGTCCGGGTACTTCTCGCCGTAGCTGCCCTCCAGCCAGGAGTTGGCCAGCACGGAGGGGCCGCCGTGGCCGGGCCCCCAGACGCAGAGCGTGTCCAGCCCGCGTGCGCCGATCACCCGGTTCAGGTGGGTGTACACCAGGTTCAGCCCGGGTGAGGTGCCCCAGTGCCCGAGCAGTCTCGGCTTGATGTGCTCGGGCTTGAGGGGCTCGGTGAGCAGCGGGTTCGCCAGCAGGTAGATCTGCCCCGCCGCCAGGTAGTTGGCGGCCCGCCAGTGGGCGTCCAGCGTGCGCAGCTCCTCGTCGGTCAGTGCGGTCCGGGTGTCCTGGTCCTCGGGCATGGCTGGCTCCGTGGGTGATCGACGGGGGGTGATCCGGGTGATCGAGGCGATCCGGCGTGCGGGACGAGCGGCGGTGGGAAGCGGGGGGCGGCAAAGAGTGGGGGCTCGCACGGGATCGGGGACGGTGTCGGTGTCAGGGACGGGGGTACCAGTTTCCGCCCGCCCCGTTCCCCCGTGAGGCCGGACGACGGCAGATGGCGCAATCGGAGCACGGGGCGCCCCGCCCTCTCCCCCCGTCCCGTGCTCCTCCCGCGGATGACCGGATCAGTCGTGTGCGACGACCGCGACCGGGGCCGCGGAGTGGTGCAGCACGGCGTGGGCGATCGGTCCGATGCGGATGCCGAACGGGTTGCGGCGGACGCGCCGCCCGACCACGACGAGCGAGGCCTCCCGGGACGCCTCGATGAGACGGATGGACGGGCTGCCGCCGAAGGACTCCTCCACGACGTCGACGTCCTCGAACTCCGCCCGCCAGGGACTGAGCGTCTTCGCGAGCGTCGCGGCCTGCTGGTCGGCGACCGCCCGGTACACCTCCGGGTCGGCCGGCAGTCCGTGGACGTAGTAGGGCGGCAGGTTCCAGCCGTGCAGGACGCGCAGTCCGGTCCCCCGCCGGGCGGCCTCGGCGAACGCGAAGCGGATCACCGCGTCGTCGGGCCGGTCGACGTCCACGCCGAGCAGGACCGGCCGGTAGCGGGTGGCGGCGGACGGGATGCCCGTGGGGTCCGGCTCGTGTTCGTCGGCGGCCTGTTCGCCGGCGCGGACCAGGACGACGGGCCGCTCGGCACGGGCCACGACGGCGAGGCCGACGGAGCCGACCAGGAATCCGGCGAAGCCGCTCAGTCCGCGAGAACCCAGCACGATCAGTTCGGCGTCCTCCGCGGCCTTGGCCAACACCTCGTGGGGCCGGCCGGTGACCTGTTCCGCGGTGACCTCGACCCCGGGGTGGCGCAGCCGCAGCCCGGCCGCGGCCTCCTCCGTCGTCGTCCCCCGGCCGTCGGCCGAAGACGCCCCCGCCGCGCCGCTCCCGTTCCGCTGCCGACCGGTCTCCGCGCCGAGGAACGGTGCCCGGGCGACCGGCTCCGGGAGGGGCTCCCGGACCTCTATCAGCCGGAGCGGCAGGCCGCGCAGCTTCGCCTCGCGGGCCGCCCACTCGGCCGCGGCCCGGCTCTCGGCGGAATCGTCGAGGCCGATGATAATGGTGCGGGGCATGCGTGTACCTCCTGCTGTCGGAACCGCCGTCAAATCCACGGCCGGATCCGCTGTCGGAACCGCTGTCGCGGCGAACCCCTTCAGTATCGGCGGTCCGGGCGGCCGGCCGGCATGGGCCACAGGTCCCCACCGGGCCGAAGATCCCGTCCGGGGTACGGAGTCGAGTCCGGGTGCCGACGGGCCCGCCCCGGCCCGAGCGCACCGGCGCCACCGGGAAGCGGGAAGGGGGACGGATGCCCTCGATCAGGGCCGTACGGCCCATGGCCCCGGCCGGGGTTCCGCAGGAGGCTGGAACCGCATCGACCCACCCGGCACACCGTGTCGGCAGTCCACCCGTCCCGTGAGGGAGGCCCGCAATGTTCGCTCCCCCGTCCCCCAGCATGCCGCACGCCCTGCTCGCCGAACATCGGGCGAAGCTCCTGGAGACCGCCCGGGAGGTGTCCTTCCCACAAGGGATTCGGCTGTTCGAGGAGGGGGGACACGCGGACCGGTTCTGGGTCCTCCGTACCGGCACCGTCGAGCTCGACATGCACGTCCCCGGCCGCCGGGCCGCCGTCATCGAGCGTCTCGGGCACAACGAACTCGTCGGCTGGTCCTGGCTGTACAGCCCGCACGTCTGGCATCTGGGCGCCGAGGCGGCGACCCCGGTACGGGCCTACGAGTTCGACGCCGCCGCGGTCCGCGCCCTGTGCGAGGACGAACCGGTCCTCGGACAGGACCTCGCCCGGTGGGTGGGCCGTGTGGTCGCCCACCGGCTGCACTCCGCCCGGATCCGGCTGCTGGACCTGTACGGGCCCTACGGGGCGGGCAGCGGCGTTTGAAGCGGACACCCGGGACCCGGAGCCCGGGACCCGGGTCCCGGTGCGGCGGGCCACCGCGGGCAGGTGTCAGCCGCCCGGTCGCAAGGTCCAGACGACCGTCATCTCGCCGGTCACGGCGCCGTCCTCGCGCCGGATCTCGATCGACACCGGGAACTCGGGACGCCGGCCCTCGTCCAGCTCGGCCACGACCTCGGCGGCCGGACGGCCCAGGGTCGCGGTGGCGGTGACGGGGCCCATCGCCAGTTTCCGGTAGGCGATCTCGGCGCGGACCGCGAGCGGCACGGCCCGTGCGAGCTGCTCCCCGAACGCGGCGAGCACGACGGCGCCGCTCGCCGACTCCCCCAGGGTGAACATCGCGCCGGCGTGCGGGCCGCCCACGTGGTTGTGATAGTCGCCCTGGTCCGGCAGGGACACCACGGCCCGTTCCGCAGTGGTCTCCAGGAACTCGAGGTTGAGGGTCCGGGCCATGGGCACCGTGGCGGCGAGCATCTCGCCGATGGTCATCCGATCGTGGCTCATGACTGCATGTTACTCACGAGTAGACGCCTCTGGCCAGGGATCGAAGCAGGCGACCGACCATGCGCCGGCGCGCCCTCGCGCCGCTCCCCGTACCGTGCGGCCGAAACCGGACCGGCACAGAGCGGCGAGGGAGGCGCGGCCGTCCGGGGGCCCGACGCGGCGCGGTCGTTCCGGGTTGTCTCCGGACCGCTTCCGGCTCCGGGTTGCTACGTCCCTGTCAACGGGCAGTGACCGAATCGTGTCACTGCCCGGGCTAGGGTGACTCACCATGTGGCCAGGAAACCAGCCGCCCGGGGGCGAGCAGAACCCGCAGTCGAACAACCCGTACCAGCAGCCGGGGTACCAACAGCCGAATCCGTACCAGCAGCCCGGCGTCCAGCAGCCGAACCCATACACGCAGCAGCCGCAGTGGGGGACGCCGGACACCGTGGGCATACCCCAGCCGCCGCAGGGCGGGGGCGGCGGGAAACAGACGAAGATCGTGGCCGTCGTGGCCGCGGCGGCCGTGGTCGTGACCGCCGGTGTCACCGGCTTCCTGGTGCTGGGCGGCGACAAGGACGACACCGCCGACAAGAAGGACGCGAAGCCGTCCGTGAGCGCGCCCGAGAAGCCCTCCACCGAGCCGAGCGCCTCCGGCTCCGGCTCCGGCTCCGGCTCCGGCGACAATCCGCGGGGCGGTGACGCCGAGAAGGCGACGGTTCCGGGCTGGCAGGTCGTCACGAACACGCGCTTCGGCACCAAGTTCGACGTCCCCGCCGACTGGGAGATCGAGAATCCCGGCACCAGCGTGGGCTTCGAATGGGAGGAGAAGGACGGTGAGCTGGACCGCACCACCGTCACCGCCCCCGCCTACCTGAAGTCCAAGTGGTGCACGAGCGACGACGACAAGGACGGCCGCGAGAACGACACCGCCCTCGTCACCGCCGGCACCCGGGGTGAGAACGGCGCCAAGACCACGGACCAGGCCGCGGAGACCCGTGTGCCGTGGTGGATCTACGGCGGTTACACGCAGCCCGACAAGAAGAGCGTGAAGACCGAGAAGCCGAAGGCGTACACGACCGCCTCGGGCATCAAGGGCAGCGTCGCCACGTCGTACTCGGAGAACACGCCCCAGAACGGCAAGTGCGACAGCGAGGGCAAGGCGATCACCTTCGGGTTCAAGAACGGTGCCGGGGACTTCGTCACCTGGAACCTGTACGGCGCCAAGGGCGTCAAGGACGAGATCCCGGAGGAGACCGTGCAGAAGATCCTCAGCACGGTACGCCTCACCGAGGAAGCACCGACCGAGTCTTAGCAGGCAGGAGAGAGCCGGGGGCTCCTCCGGCCGCTTCCACCCCTGGGCGGAGGGAAGCGGCCGGAGGAGCCCTCGGGGCATGGGGCGGCACATTTGGCAAGTCGGCCCCGCCCCGGCGATAGTCACGAGGTGCCGACCACCTTCTCCTCCTCACGTCGTCCCGCCTGGGCGGGCCGCAACTACACCCTGCTGACCGCGTCCGCCGTGGTGACGAGCCTGGGCAGTCACGGCGCGCTGATCGCCTCCGCGTTCGCGGTGCTGGGCGCGGGCGGTGACGGCGGCGACGTGGGCCTGGTGGCCGCCGCCCGCACCCTGCCGTTGGTGCTGTTCCTGCTGATCGGCGGCGCCGTCGCGGACCGGCTGCCGCGTCACCGTGTGATGGTCGCGGCCAATGTCCTCAACTGTGTCTCGCAGGCCGCGTTCGCGGCGCTGGTCCTGGCAGGCGAGGCCCAGCTGTGGCAGATGATGCTGCTCAGCGCGCTCGGCGGCGTCGGCCAGGCGTTCTTCGGGCCGGCCGCCGAGGGCATGCTGCTCTCCTCGGTCGAGGGCGAGCAGGCCGGCCGGGCGTTCGCGGTGTTCCGGATGGCGATGCAGGGCTCGACACTCGGCGGCGCCGCCCTCGGCGGCCTCATGATCGCGGCGATGGGGCCGGGCTGGGTCCTCGCGGCGGACGCGGCGGCCTTCGCGGTCGCGGCGGCGCTGCGGGCCTTCCTCGACATGAAGCACATACCGCCGCGCGCCCCGGGCGGCGGTCTGCTCTCCGACCTCCGCGACGGCTGGCGGGAGTTCTCCGGCCGGCCCTGGCTGTGGGGCATCGTCATCCAGTTCTCCATCGCCAACGCCGTGGTCGGCGCGGCCGACGCGGTCTACGGTCCGCTCGTCGCCCGGGACCATCTGGGCGGTGCGGCGCCCTGGGGTCTGGCCCTCGCCTTCTTCGGCGCGGGCACGGTGCTGGGCGCACTGCTGATGACCCGCTGGAAACCGCGCCGTCTGCTGTTCGTCGGCACCCTGTGCGTGTTTCCGCTGGCCCTGCCGTCCGCCGCGCTCGCCGTGCCGGTACCGGTGGCGGTCCTGTGCGCGGTGATGTGCGTGACCGGGCTGACCGTGGAGGTGTTCGGGGTCTCCTGGATGACGGCGCTTCACCAGGAGATCCCGGAGGAGAAGCTGTCCCGGGTGTCGGCCTACGACTGGTTCGGGTCCCTCGCCCTGGTGCCGGCCACGATGGCACTGGCGGGCCCCGCGGAGACCGTGTTCGGGCGCACGGAGGCGCTGTGGGGCTGCGCCGCGCTGGTCGTCGTGGTCACGGCGGCGGTGCTGTGCGTGCCGGACGTACGCAATCTGCAACGTCGGACGGTGCCCGTCACCGGGGCGGCCCCGGACGCCGGCGACAAGGGCTCAGCCGATGCCGAACGTCCCGTCGGGGGGCTCGGGTGACGGTACGGCGTCCGCGTCCCGCACCGGCCGCGCCCCGCCGGTGAAGTCCCGCAGGGCCGCACCGTGCTCGACGCGGGCGGGGAAGACGTCGGCGGCGGTGCGCCGGGCCAGGGCCGCGATGTCGAGAGGACGGTGCGCGGCGGCGAGGACGGCGTTGCCGAAACGGCGCCCGCGCAGCACTCCCGGCTCGGCGATCAGCACCAGCTCCTCGAACACCGTACCCAGGGTGGCCAGCTGGGAGCGCAGGAAGGCGAAGGGGGCCGCGTCGGCGAGGTTGCCGAGGTAGACGCCGTCGGCCCGCAGGACCCGGGCGGCCTCACGGGCGTAGGCGACGGAGGTCAGGTGCGCCGGGACGCGTGAGCCGCCGAAGACGTCGGCGACCAGGACGTCCGCAGAGGCGTCGGGGGCGGCCTCCAGCCAGGCGCGGGCGTCCGCCGCGTGCAGCGTGACGTCCGCCCCCTTCGGCAGCGGCAGCTGCTCGGCGACCAGGTCCAGCAGTTCCCGGTCGAACTCGACGACATCCTGTCGGGAGCCGGGGCGGGTCGCGGCCAGGTAGCGGGGCAGGGTGAGCGCGCCGCCGCCGAGGTGCAGCGCGTCCAGCGGGTGCCCCGGCTCGGCGAGGGTGTCCAGCACGTGCCCGAGCCGTCGGATGTACTCGAACTCCAGATGGGCCGGCTCGTCCAGGTCGACGTACGACTGCGGTGCCCCGTCGACCGTCAGCAGCCATGCCCGCTCCCGGTCGACGTCGGGCATCAGCTTCGCGGTGCCGTGACCGACGGCGCGGGTCACAGGGAGGGACTCGCTCACCGGAAATCAACCCAAAAGCACAGAATCGCCCCTATGGCCGGGTAGGCTGATTGTCGTGCGTCGCGAGAGCCGAGCACGCGCAACTCCTTTGTCCTGAAGGGCAACCGGGCGGGTTTCGTCCCGGCTGGTGCTGAGAGCGTCGGACTCGTTCGCTCGCTGAGCGAACGAGCGGCTTGAGCCAGGAATCCCCCTGCTTCGGCCGGGGGAGGGTTCAACGTCCCATTCAACGTCCCATTGTGCCGTCGTCGTGCGGTTGTCCGGCTGCGCCCGCGGGTGCCCACCCTATTTCCGGGGGGGGGCACCCGCGTGCGCTCAGCCGACCGCCGTCACCGTGCCGGCCCCGACGGTCCGTCCGCCCTCGCGGATCGCGAAGCCGAGCCCCGGCTCGAGCGGCATCGCGCGCCCCAGCTCCACGGTCACCGTGACCGTGTCGCCGGGCCGCGCGACCGCCGCCTCCCCGAGGTCGACGTCACCGACGACGTCCGCGGTGCGGAGGTAGAACTGCGGCCGGTAGCCGGTCGTCACCGGAGTCGTACGGCCGCCCTCGCGGGCCGACAGCACGTACACCCGCGCCGTGAAACTCCGGCTCGGCACCACACTGCCCGGCGCGGCCACCACGTGCCCGCGTCGCACCGCGTCCCGCGGCACCCCGCGCAGCAGGAGCGCCACGTTGTCCCCGGCCTGCGCCTCCTGCATCGGCTTGCCGAAGGTCTCCAGGCCGGTCACCACCGACTCCACCCCGGCACCGGGCACCTCGACGCGGTCGCCGGGACGGACCGTGCCGCGCTCCACCGCGCCGGTGACCACAGTGCCCCGGCCGGTGATGGTGAGCACGTTCTCCACCGGCAGCAGGAACGGCGCGTCCACGTACCGCTCGGGCAGGGGCACATAGGTGTCCACCGCGTCGAGCAGCGCATCGATCGACGCCTTCCAGCGTGGGTCGCCCTCCAGCGCCTTCAGCCCGGAGACCCGTACGACGGGCGCGGAGTCGCCGCCGTAGCCGTGCGCGGAGAGCAGCTCGCGGATCTCCAGCTCGACCAGGTCGGTCAGCTCCTCGTCGCCCGCGTCGGCCTTGTTGAGGGCGACGACGATGTGGTCGACGCCCACCTGCCGGGCGAGCAGCACGTGTTCGGCGGTCTGCGGCATGATCCCGTCGAGCGCGGAGACCACGAGGATCGCCCCGTCGAGCTGCGCGGCGCCGGTGACCATGTTCTTGACGTAGTCGGCGTGGCCGGGCATGTCGACGTGTGCGTAGTGCCGGGTGTCGGTCTCGTACTCGACGTGCGCGATGTTGATGGTGATGCCGCGCGCCGCCTCCTCGGGCGCCCGGTCGATGCGGTCGAACGGCACGAAGCCGGCGGATCCGCGCTCGGCGAGGACCTTGGTGATGGCGGCGGTCAGGGTGGTCTTGCCGTGGTCGACATGGCCCATCGTGCCGATGTTCAGATGCGGTTTGGTGCGGACGTACGCCGTCTTGGACATGGCGGTACCTCGAAGTTCTCTCGGTGAGGACGCGTGCTCGGCCCCGGCGCGGCCGGATGGGCGCGCGGCCGGGACGGGGACCCCGGGAAACCCGCCGACCCTCCCCCTGGGGGGTCCGCCGGACGATCCGGGGAGGGTCAGCTTCGGGCGCCGTCGACAGCGACTGCGGCTGCGGAAGCGACAGCAACAGCGGCTGCGGCTGCGGCTGCGGCTGCGAGAACTGCGAGGACACGGACGGCAGCCTTCGGGGCATCCGCGGTGGCGGATGCTGCGAGGAGGAAGGCTGCGGGCCGGAACATGTCGTCGATCCTGGCGGGCGCGGCGCCCGGCGTCGAATGGTTTTCCGCGGTACCCGGTCGGGCCCTCACACACGGCGTGTCGCGCCCTGGGGGTTCCGGCCGCTGTGGCACGTCTGAGACGCACACTACGGCGGCCGGTCACATTCGTCGGTTAGTGTCACCGAATGCTCGATGCCACCAACCGCTCTGGGGGCACCGCTACGGCCTCTCCCCGGGCCTCCGCCGCACAGCTCACCACCGCCGCCCTCGTCCCCGCGGCGACACCCGCGACGGCACTCACCACGGGTTTCGCCGCCCGCTGCGCCAGAGTCCTGCTGTCCCCCTGGTCGCGCCTGTCCCTGCTGGTCGTGCTGCTCGTCTCCGCGGCCTCGGCCATGCTGCTCCTGGAGCCGCAGAGACTGCTGACCGACGGCCTGCCGTCGCAACTCGGCGGTGCCGCGGCGGTCGTTGCGTACGCGGTGGCCTACGGGGTGTGCACGGTGGCGTTCGTCCCACGCCCGATCCTGAATCTCGCCGCGGGCGCGTTGTTCGGCAGTCAGTTGGGACTCGGCGCCGCTCTGGGCGGCACGGTGCTCGGTGCCGGGCTCGCGTTCTGCCTCGGGCGGGCGCTCGGCCAGGACGCGCTGCGTCCGCTGCTGCGAGGGCGCTGGCTGAAGGCGGCGGACCACCAGCTGAGCCGGCACGGATTCCGCTCGATGCTGGCGGCGCGGCTGTTCCCGGGGGTGCCGTTCGCCGCGTCGAACTACTGCGCCGCCGTCTCCCGGATGGGTCTGCTGCCGTTCCTGCTGGCGACGGGGCTCGGTTCGATCCCGAACACCGCCGCCTACGTCGTCGCCGGTGCCCGCGCCTCCACGCCGACGTCCCCGGCCTTCCTGATCGCGCTGGCCTGCATCACCGTGCCGGGTGTGGTGGGCGCGGTGGTGGCCTGGCGCAAGCGGCACCAGTTGCGGGCGCGGTGAGGCCGAGGCCGGGCCGACGACCGGCCCGGCCCCTGGCATCCGGCGTTCATCTTGGGGCGCTACCCTTCCGACTCGGCACGCCTGATCATCGATCACCGCACATGGCGTTTCGGCGTGCCCACGTCGTCCCCTCCCACGATCGGCACTTGGACACCGCTGCCTCATGTCTTGGTTTGAATCTCTCATCCTCGGACTCGTCCAAGGGCTGACCGAGTTCCTCCCCGTCTCCTCCAGCGCGCATCTGCGACTGACCGCGGCCTTCTCCGGCTGGGAGGACCCGGGCGCGGCCTTCACCGCGATCACCCAGATCGGCACGGAAGCCGCCGTGCTGATCTACTTCCGCAAGGACATCGCGCGGATCCTGTCGGCCTGGACGCGCTCGCTCACCAACAAGGAGCTGCGCCGGGACCCCGACGCCCGGATGGGCTGGCTCGTCATCGTCGGCTCGCTCCCGATCGGAGTCCTCGGCCTGACGCTGAAGGACCAGATCGAGGGGCCGTTCCGCGACCTGCGGCTCACCGCGGCGATGCTGATCGGCATGGGCATCGTCCTCGGTGTCGCCGACCGGCTGGCGGCGCGGGACGAGCAGGGCGGCCGGCACCGCTCGCCGAAGCAGCTCAAGTCGCTCGACAACCTGACCGTCAAGGACGGCCTGATCTACGGGTTCTGCCAGGCCCTGGCGCTCATCCCGGGTGTCTCCCGCTCCGGCGCGACCATCAGTGGCGGCCTGTTCATGGGGTACCGGCGCGAGGCAGCAGCCCGCTATTCCTTCCTGCTCGCGATTCCCGCCGTCCTCGCCTCCGGCCTCTTCGAGCTGAAGGACGCCACCGAGGGCGGCCACGTCGCCTGGGGTCCGACCGTCTTCGCGACGGTCGTGGCCTTCGTGGTCGGCTACGCGGTGATCGCGTGGTTCATGAAGTTCATCACCACCAAGAGCTTCATGCCGTTCGTCTGGTACCGCATCGCACTCGGCATCGTCATCCTCGTCCTGGTGACCATGGGCGTTCTCAGCCCGCACGCGGCGGAGTCGGCGAGCTGACCCGACGTCCAGGACCCGACGTCCAGGACCTGACATGCGTGACCCGGCGTCCGTACCCGGCCGTCCGCAGGGACGTGACCGAACCCATAGGTGACGGGTAGCCGTCCGGTAGCGCACTGTCAGTGCGTGGCCCTAGGCTGTTCGGTATGTCCCCCGATTGCATGCCCCCTGGTTCCGTGCGGTCGGCCGCAGAGGTCAACGAGCACATCCGAGCACTGTGGCTGCGCGCGGGCGGTTCCCTGTCGGCCCAGGAGCGCGCGGAGTACGAACTCCTGGTGGTCGAGTGGGCGGCGGCGATCCGCGGCCAGGTCGTCAAGGCGGCCTGAGCCCCCGCCGCCGCACCGGCTCCGTCCACGCCTCGGGACGGGCGCCCGCTCAGCGCCCGCCCGCCACCCGCAGCACCGCCCCCGTCGTGTACGAGGCGTCCGGCGACATCAGCCAGGCGACGGCCGCGGCGATCTCCTCCGGCTGCCCAGGCCGGCGCAGCGGCACCACGGCGCCGGCCTGGCGGGCCCGGTCGGGGGCGCCCATGGCGGCGTGCATCTCCGTGTCGATCACGCCCGGCGCGACCGCGTTGACACGGATGCCGACCGGGCCGAGTTCCTTGGCGAGTCCCACCGTGAGGGTGTCGACGGCGGCTTTGGTGGCCGCGTAGTGGACGTACTCGCCGGGACTGCCGAGAGTGGCGGCCCCCGACGAGATGTTCACGATCGTCCCCTCGCCCCGGGGCGTCATGAGCTGTGCGGCGCGGCGCGAGCACAGCAGTGTCCCCATGAGGTTGACGTCGACGACCCGGTGCAGGGTCGCGGTGTCGACATCGGTGAACCGCCCCAGCGGCCCGGTCACCGCCGCGTTGTTCACCAGACCCGTCACCGGCCCCAGTTCCCGCTCCGCCACATCGAACAGACGCTCCACATCCGCCTCGTCGGACGTGTCCCCCCGCACGGTGACGGCCCGTGCCCCGGCCGCACGCACCCCCTCCGCCACCCGCTCCGCCGCCGAGGCGTCCCGCACGTACCCCACCACCACGTCATGCCCCTCCCCCGCGAGCCGCAGGCAGACGGCGGCCCCGATCCCCCGGCCACCACCGGTCACCACCGTGACAAGCCTCTTCACACCGACCTCCGCACACCAGCCCGCCCCGACAACCGAAGATCCACAGCCTGGCACACGCCCGGCCGGGCGTGTGCCCACTGCCGGGCTGGGGGAAGCAGACATCCACGCCGGGTGAATAACTGCGCAGGGCTCTTGGTTCCGGGCCTGCGATGGCCAACACTGAGCCGATGACGCAGCGTGTGGAGCTTGCGACCGTGCGGGACAGGCTGGCCGTGGACGAGGTCGTCACCGAATACGCGGTGGCGGTCGACGACGGGGACTGGGAGACGTACCGAGGACTGTTCACGTCGGACGGACGGGCCGACTACCGCTCGGCCGGCGGCATCGAGGGCGATGCCGGGAAGGTGGCGGCCTGGCTCGCGGAGAGCCTGCGGGCGTTTCCGGTGCGGCAGCATCTGATCGTGAACCGGCGGGTGCGCTGGGGAGTCCGGGAACAGGACACCGGTGACACGGCCCGGGTGCAGGCGGACTACGTGAACCCGATGGGCGCGGCCGCCGGCGGGGACGGGCCGGCCGTGCCGGATTTCGTGTGCGGGGGGCGGTACTCGTTCGGGATGCTGCGCACGGACGAGGGCTGGCGGTTGAACGAGGTGATCGTGTGCGAGAAGTGGCGGCGCCTCCCCGCCCGGCCCGCGGCACCCGTGGTCCACTGAGCCGACGCGCCCTGTTCCGGATCTTGTCCGGGGCGCACACTGGAGGCACGCACGGGGCGGGAGGGACAGGGAGACGCCGTTGAAGACGCTCGGCCACTGGCTCGTCTCCCCGTGGCGGCGCTCGGCCGTCGCCGCGGTCGCGGGCGCCCTGCCCGTACTGGCCTTCCCAGCGCCGTCCCTGTGGTGGTTCGCCTACGTCGCGCTGGTGCCGTGGATCGCGTTGGCACGCACCGCGCCCACCGGGCGGCGTGCCGCGTTCGACGGCTGGTGGGGCGGGTTCGGCTTCATGCTCGCGATGCACCACTGGCTGCTGCCGAACCTGCATGTGTTCACGTTCGTCCTCGCGACCCTGCTCGGCGCGCTGTGGGCGCCCTGGGGATGGCTGGTGCGACGGCTGCTGGGCGGGGTGCCGTCGCGGGGACGGATCGCGGCCGCGCTGGTCGTGCTGCCGTCGGCCTGGCTGGCCGCCGAGCTGGTCCGTTCCTGGGAGGCGCTGGGCGGCCCGTGGGGCGTGCTCGGTGCGAGTCAGTGGCAGGTGCCGGCGGCGCTGCGGCTGGCGTCGGTCGGCGGGGTATGGCTGCTCAGCTTCCTGGTGGTGCTGCTGAACGTCGCCGTGGCCGTGCTGTTCGTGGTGCGGCAGGCGAGGATGCCGGCCGTGGCCGGTCTGGTCGCCGTGGGCGTGGTCACGTCCGTCGCCTGGGTGGGAGCGCCTGTCGCGCGGGTCGACGGCCGGACGAGGATCGCGGTCGTCCAGCCGGGCGTCGTCTCCGGGCCGGACAGCGCGGACCGGCGCTTCGACCGTGAGGAGCGGCTCACCCGCCGGCTCGCGGGCCAACGCGTCGACCTGGTCGTCTGGGGCGAGAGCAGCGTCGGATTCGACCTCGGCGCCCGGCCCGACCTGGCGCGGCGGCTCGCCGCGCTGTCCCGCACGACGGGCGCCGAGATCCTGGTCAACGTGGACGCGCGGCGCTCCGACCGGCCCGGCATTTACAAGAGTTCGGTGCTGGTCGGCCCCGACGGTCTCACCGGGGACCGGTACGACAAGATGCGCCTGGTTCCGTTCGGGGAGTACATCCCGGCCCGCTCCCTGCTGGGCTGGGCGACGTCCGTGGGCAAGGCGGCGGGCGAGGACCGCAGGCGCGGTACCGAACAGGTGGTGATGGACGTGGGCGGCGGGCTGCGGATCGGCCCGATGGTGTGCTTCGAGTCCGCGTTCCCGGACATGAGCCGGAATCTGGCCGAGGACGGCGCCGATGTGCTGGTCGCCCAGTCGTCGACGTCGACGTTCCAGCAGAGCTGGGCGCCCCGGCAGCACGCCTCGCTCGCCGCGCTGCGCGCCGCCGAGACAGGGCGGTCGATGGTGCACGCGACCCTGACCGGTGTCTCCGCCGTCCACGGCCCGGACGGCAAACGGGTCGGCCCGTGGCTCGGCACGGACGCGAGCACCGCGCGGGTGTACGACGTCCCGCTCGCCCACGGCAGCACGCTCTACGTCCGCTTCGGCGACTGGCCGCTGCACGCGGCGCTGCTGGTCCTGGCCGTGTGGGGGGCCACCGAGGGCGTACGGACCGTGCGGCTCAGGCGGCGGCCCGCTCCCGCACCTCACGCACCACACGCTCGCACAGCTCATGGGTCGCCAGCGCGTCCCGGGCACTGAGCGTCCTGCCCTCGCCGACCGCGTCGAGGAAGGCGAGCACCGCCTGCTCGATTCCGCGCTGACGCGCCACCGGCACCCAGTCGCCCCGCCGGTGCACGGTGGGCCGGCCGGTGTGGTCGATCACCTCGGCGAGGTTGACGACCTGCCGCTTGGTGTCCTGGCCGGAGACCTCGAGGATCTCCTCGGCCGAGCCGCTGAGCCTGTTCATCACGCCGAGGGCGGTGAAGCCGTCCCCGGCGAGCTGGAGCACCACGTGGTGCAGCAGCCCGTCCTCGGTACGGGCCCGCACGGTCACGTCGTCGACCGGGCCGGGAACCAAGAAGCGCAGGGTGTCGACGACGTGGATGAAGTCGTCGAGGATCATCGTGCGCGCTTCCTCCGGCAGCCCGGTCCGGTTCTTCTGCAGCAGGATCAGCTCGCGCGGGTGGTCGGCGCACTGCGCGTAGCCGGGGGCGAAGCGCCGGTTGAAGCCGACGGCGAGGCTCGTCCCCCGCTCCTCGGCGAGGGCCACGAGGCGCGCGGAGTCGGCGAGTTCGTAGGCGAGCGGCTTGTCGACGTACGTCGGTACGCCCGCCTCGAGCAGCCGGGTCACGATCTCCGGGTGAACCTGGGTCGGGGCGTGCACGAAAGCGGCGTCGAGGTCTTGGGCGAGCAGGGCGTCGAGGTCGGCGTGCCGCTGTCCGGGCGGCAGGTGGAGGCCGTCGGCGACGCGGGTGAGCGTCGCGGGGGTGCGGGTCTGCAGGTGCAGTTCCACACCGGGCCGGGTGGCGAGCACCGGAAGGTAGGCCTTCTGCGCGATGTCGCCGAGTCCGATGCAGCCGACCTTCACGGGGTGTTCTCCTCCAGGGGTTGCCTGTCACGGGCATGGGCACGGCCGCGGTCACTGACTCCGCCACCGCCGTGATCGTCACAGCCGTGATCACTGTCGTGGTTCTGCCCCGAAGGATACGGCGTCCGATGTCGGCGGCCGCCAGGAGGCGACCTCGTCGAAGCTTCGCAGGAGCAGTGCCGGGACGGTCCTCGAGAGCACGCTGATCGCGGTGTCGCGTACGGCGATCCCGGCACGGTTGGTCATCAGGTTGAGGCGGGCCGCCTGCACTGCCCGACGGGCGATGCCGGTCGTGCGGGGCAGCCGCTCGGCGGTGTACGTGGTCAGGTCACCGGCGTGGTGGGCGAGGGTGACCGCGTCCTCGACGGCCTGGTTTCCCCCCTGGCCCAGGGTGGGCGGCATCGCGTGCGCGGCGTCACCGACCAGGGCGACCCGGCCGTGGTGGTAGGCGGGCAGCGGCTCGGTGATGTGGTGGACGTCGTGCCGCAGCACGTCCTCGGGCCGGGCGGCGGCCAGCACGGCGGGGATCGGGTCGTGCCAGTCCCCGTAGCGGCGCAGCAGTTCGGCACGCTCGTCGTCGGCGGCGTGTTCCCCGGCGGGGGCCAGGGCGGCGGCGTACGCGTAGACACGGCCGTCCTTGAGCGGGTGCGTGCCCCAGAGACGGCCCGGACCCCAGGTCTCGTGCGAGGCGAACCGCACGCCGGGCAGCGGGACCACCATCCGCCAGGTGGTGAAGCCGGAGTACACCGGCCCGGGGTGGTGCGGGAAGAGCGCGTGGCGCACGGCGGAGTGGATGCCGTCGGCGGCCACCACCAGGTCGGCCTCGAGTTCGCCGTCGGCGGTGCCCACTCGGGCGGGCCGGGCCGGGTCGTCGGGGTCTCCCGGATCGACGAGGTGCGCGGCGGCGGCCGTGCGGACGGTGTCCGCCGGGAGCCGTCCGGCCAAGTGGTCGATGAGAGTGGCGCGGTGGAGCAGGACGAGGGGTCCGCCGAAGCGCTCGGCCGTGGCGTCCGCGCCGGTCCGGGCGAGCCAGCGCCCGCCCGGTGCGCGCAGTCCCCCGTCGCCCTGCCAGGCGGACAGGGCGCGGATGTCGTCGCCGAGCCCGATGACGTCCAGTGCGCGCAGCGCGTTGGGGGCGAGGGAGAGGGCGGAGCCGACCGGCTCCAGGGAGCCGGACCGCTCCAGCACGGTCACCCTCGTCCCGCGCCGGTGCAGGGCGGCCGCCGCGGTCAGGCCGCCGATCCCTCCTCCGATCACGACGGCCCGCTTCGCCTGTGCCTGCGCCATGGCTCCTCCTCGGTTCCCGGTCGGCCGGCTCCCGCGCACTCCGTCACTACATCTGTAGTGACCACCGAGGCCGACTGTACTACAGCCGTAGTGAAGCGGGTAGTTTGACCATCATGCCCGTACGCACCGCACGCACCACAGGCGCTTCCCGCGCCGACCTCGTCGCCGACGCCGCCCTCGCCCTGCTCGCCGGGCGCGGGATGCGCGGCCTCACCCACCGGGCGGTCGACGAGGCGGCCGGGCTCCCCCAGGGGTCCACCTCGAACGTGGCGCGCACCCGGCAGGCGCTGCTGGAACTGGCGGTGCGGCGGCTCGCCGAGCGGGAGGCGCGGGTCCTCGGACTGCACGAGATGCCGGACCCGCGGGCCGGGGCGGGCTCGCTGACCGACGCGATGGCGCTGGCCACCCACCGCGCCCTGTCCCGGAACCGCGAACTGACCCTCGCCCGCTACGAACTGGCCCTGGAGGCCACCCGCCGCCCCGAGCTGCGGGCCCACTTCGACGCGGCCGGCGCCCAGTTCCGCGAGCTGCTCACCGGCCTGGTCACCGGGCTCGGCTCCACGGACCCGGACCGGCACTCGCTGTCGCTGATCGCCTGGGCGGACGGGCTGATGTTCTCCTGTGTAGCCGGCTCGTTCAGCGCGCGTGTGCCCACCCTGGAGGAGGTGCGGGCGAGTCTGGGAGAGCTGCTGGACGGAATGCTCGCCACCCGACGAGCGACTGACGGCTGAAAAGCTCTGGCCGCGGACTTCCACGACCGGAAAGGATGCGGGCATGACGACCCGACGCCACGAACCCGCCATGGACGCCGCCGACCGCCCCATGCTGGAGGGCTGGCTCGATTACCACCGCCGGACCCTCGCCCACAAGTGCGAGGACCTGACCGACGAACAACTGCGCACCGCTTCGGTGCCGCCGTCCGAGCTGTCCCTGATGGGGCTGGCACGGCACATGGCGGACGTCGAGCGCGGCTGGTACCGCAGGGTACTCGCGGGCGAGGACGCCGACCCGCTCCATTACAGCGAGGCCGACCCGGACGGCGAGTTCCACCTCACCGGGACGGAGACCTGGCAGGAGGTGTACACCACCTGGCAGGCCGAGATCGAGATCGCCCGGCGCAACGCGGCCGGCTTCGGTCTGGACGACCTGGCCAAGGGGCGGCACCGGTTCGGCGAACGGATCACCCTGCGCTGGATCCACACCCACATGATCGAGGAGTACGCGCGCCACAACGGCCACGCCGACCTGATCCGCGAGCGGCTCGACGGCACCACCGGCGACTGACGGAGGCACCGGACCGGCCGGGTGCGCCCCTGATCGCGGTGCACCCGCCCCTCCGTTCCCCGACCAGGGCCGACCGCGCGTCACCCTCGGCACCCCCATGCCCCCCGTACGGGGTCGGAGATCACCCTTGCGGGGCATCCTCCGCCCGTCCTCCGGCCTGCGAGCAGCCGGAGGGAGCAGAGTGACGTGGGTGCATCGAAAGACGACCAGAGCAGCACTGCTGGTGACCATGGCGGTCTCCGCTCTCGCGGGCTGCGTGACGGTTCAGCGTCCCCCCGCACCCGGCCCGCCCGTGGGCGCGGCCCGGTTGTCGGAGTCCCGCCCGGACGCCCGGACGCGGCAGGCCGTCCAGGCGCCTGCGCGCGAGGCCCTGGAGATGATCGCTCCGTCGCGTCCCACGAAGTCACCCGCGTCCCCCTCGCACCGTGCCACCCCCACGGCACCCTCACCGAAGAAAGCCGCGCCGCTGGACGACCGGAACCCATGGCCGGCCCCCGGCGGCCCGGCCGACGGCGGGGCCGCCTCATCCCGGACACCCGCTGCGGAGGTTTCCAAGGCCGCGGATGCGGTCCGCCGCGACCTGCGCGGACGGGCGGAGGTCTGCGACCTGGGCAGGGAGTACGGCCGCTGGCCTGCGGACAGCCCGGAGGCGGCCATCTGTGAGGAGACCTACGGGCGTTGACCCTCGCAGTCGCATGGAGATCCGAGCCTGCCCTGCCCTACGGACGCTGCCTCGGCGGCCCCCACCCCCCGGTCGGCCCGCTCTCCTCCTCCAGTCGGATCTCCATGCGCCGGATGGCGGCCCGGACCCTGTCGCCGTAGGTGTCGGCGGCGAGGACGCGGGCGGCGCCGCGGGCCCGGTGGAGGTGGGTGCGGGCGGCGTCGGGGCGGGCGAGCCGGGCGTAGTCGGCGGCGAGGTTGAGGTGCAGGGAGGGGTAGAGGGCACGCACCGCGGGCATGCCCTCGTACCCGGCGGAGCGGTCACCGGCGGCTTCGCCCTCGGCCTCGTTCGCTGCCGCCAACGCCCTCAGGTCCCAGGCGAGTTCGTCCTCCGGGTCGTCCTGGGTGTCGGCCAGGTAGTGGGCGAGCGTGCAGCGCTGCAGGGCGTCGCCGTGGACGCCGATCTCCGCCCACAGCCCGAGGAGACGGTGCCTCGCCTCCTCCCGGTCCCCCGCGTGATGCAGCATCACGACCTGCCCGATCCGCGTCAGTACGGAATCCGGCGCCGCCTGCTCCTGTCCGTCCGCCACCACGCCCTCCGTACCGCTCGCCGGATCGTCGCTGCCGACGCTACGGCAGGCGGGGACGATCCGGGACGAACCGCTCCGCGACGCACCGGACCGCCCCTGCCCCCGGGACCCGGGCGCTCCCCGGACCGGCGGACGTCAGCCCAGGTTCGGGATGGTCCAGTCGATCGGCTCGTGGCCCTGCGCCGCCACCGCCTCGTTGATCTGCGTGAACGGACGGGAGCCGAAGAACTTCTTCGCCGACAGCGGCGACGGGTGCGCCCCCTTGACCACCGCATGGCGGCTCTCGTCGATCAGCGGCAGCTTCTTCTGCGCGTAGTTGCCCCACAGGACGAACACCGCCGGGTCGGGCCGGTCGGCCACGGCGCGGATGACCGCGTCGGTGAACCGCTCCCAGCCACGCCCCTTGTGCGAGTTGGCCTCGCCGCCGCGCACCGTGAGCACCGCGTTGAGCAGCAGCACGCCCTGTTCGGCCCACGGCATCAGATAGCCGTTGTCCGGGGCGGGCGTGCCCAGATCCGCGTGCATCTCCTTGTAGATGTTCCGCAGCGACGGCGGGATCCGCACGCCGGGACGCACCGAGAAGCACAGCCCGTGCCCCTGGCCCTCGCCGTGGTAAGGGTCCTGACCGAGGATCAGGACCTTCACCTTGTCGTACGGCGTCGCGTCGAGCGCGGCGAAGACCTCCTCGCGGGGCGGGTGGACGGGGCCCTTCGCCCGCTCTTCCTCGACGAACTCGGTCAGCTCCTTGAAATAGGGCTGCTGCAGCTCGCCCCCCAGAACCCCGCGCCAGGACTCGGGCAGCATGGCGGTGTCGGTCACGTCAACGTCCTCACGATTGCGGTCGCTTCCAAGTCTCAGAACCTACAGGCGACCACTGACAATCCGCTCCCTGGACCGTCTACCAGCTGGTCTTGCGGGAAAGCAGCCACATCATCATGATCGTCGACGGGTCCAGCGCGCGCTCCGTGCCCGAGATGTCCCGGCTCGACGCGACGTACTGCCGGCCCTGCCACAGCGGCAGCAGCCGCGCGTCGTCCACGAGGATCCGCTGGGCGTCCTCGAAGTCCTTCACGACGTTGCCGCGGTCGCTCTCCCGGCGGGACCGGGGCAGCAGGACGTTGCTGATCTCGCGCGCCTCGTAGGGCGTGCCGAGCGCGTTCTGCTTGCCGACGAACGGGGCGATGAAGTTGTCGGCGTCCGGGAAGTCGGGGGACCAGCCGCGCCCGAACACCGGGTACTCGCCCTTCTGGTAACCCTCGACGTACGTATTCCAGGGACGGCTCTCGAGGGTGATCTCGAACAGCCCGGAAGCCTCCAGCTGGTGCTCCAGCTCCTGGAACTCCAGCTTGGTCTCGGAGCCGTAGCGGTCCGTGGTGTACCAGAGGGTGAGCGGCACCGGCTCGGTGATGCCCGCCTCGGCGAGGATCCGCCGGGCCTTGTCGACGCTGGGGTCGCCGTAGTCGTCGAAGAAGCCGGTGGTGTGGCCGGTCAGCCCCTTGGGGACCATCGAGTACAGCGGATCGACGGTGTCCCGGTAGACCTTGTGCGCGATCGCGCTCCGGTCGATGACCTGGGCGATGGCCTGACGCACCGGCTTCTTGCCCGCCCAGGGGTCCTTCGGGTTGAACACCAGGTAGTTGATGCTGGTGCTGGTGCCCTCCACCAGCTTGATCTCCTTCTCCTTGGAGACCCTGCCCTGGAATTCGACGACGTCGTCCGCGGCGAGACCTCGGTAGGTGAGGTCGACCTGCTTCTCCCGCAGCGACTTGACCATCTCGGCGGAGTCCTGGAAGTAGCGGATCGTCACGGCACTGTTCTGCCGCTCGGCGTAGCCCTTGTACTGCTCGTTGCGGACGAGCCGGGCCTCCTTGCCCTCGTCGTACGACTGGAGGTCGTAGGGCCCGGAGCCGACGATGCCGGAGTCCTCGCGCAGGGCGTCGGCCGGGTAGGCCTTCGGGGAGACGATCGACAGAGCCGGCGTGGCGAGCACGAACGGGAACGTCGCGTCGGGCTTGTTGAGGTGGAAGACCACTTCGCGGCCGCTCGGCGCCTGCACCCGTTCGAGGCTGCCCAGCAGACCGGCCGGACCGCCGTTGACGTTGATCTTGCGGATACGGTCGACGGAGTACTTGACCGCCTTGGCGTCGAGCGTGCTGCCGTCGGAGAACTTCAGCCCCTCACGCAGTTCGCAGCGGAACACCTGGTGGGATTCGTCGGAGAACTCGCAGCTCTCGGCGGCGTCCGGCTGGGGCGTGCTCGCGCCGACCGGGTAGCTCAGCAGCGTCTGGTAGATGTTGCGGAACAGCTCCCAGGAGCTGTCCCAGGAGGCGGCGGGGTCGAGGGTGCTCGGCGAGCTGGTGGTCCCCACGACGATCGGCTTCCCGTCGCCCGAAGCGTCGGACGTCAGCACACCGCAGCCGGTGGCCAAGGACGATATCGACGCGATGGCCGCCACCCCTCGCAGGCATCGGTTCCGCTTGAACACGCGCACGCTCCTCGATCTGCCGTCCCAAGAGTCGGCAGACGATACCTCGGTATTCCGCTCCCGCACCCTCCTTCGCGCACTTGTTGAGATCAACTCGTTGTAGATCATGTTGTCACTCTGCGTTGACTACGTTGTCATCGGTCCACCCGTCTTCGAAAACACCGGTACGGGCGCCGTTTCGTCAACGGACGCCCGTACCGGAATCCTTGTGGCCCGCACCATGACGACTCAGCGCACGCGGGCTCCCCCACGTGCCGGCGCACCGCGCGCCGGCACACGGCATGCCGGGCTCAGCTCACACCGGCGTTCAGGAGGATGCCGCCGTCGACCACCAGGGTCTGGCCGGTGACCCAGTCCGACTGGTCCGAGGTGAGGAACGCGGCGGCCCCGCCGATGTCGGACGGCACACCGAGCCGGCCCAGCGGGTAGGACGCGACGACCTCCTCCTCCCGGCCCTCGTACAGCGCCTGGGCGAACTTGGTCTTCACCACCGCCGGGGCGATCGCGTTGACCCGTACCGACGGCGCGAACTCGTTCGCCAGCTGTCCGGTCAGGTTGATCAGCGCCGCCTTGCTCACGCCGTACGCGGCGATGAAGGGCGAGGGCGCGACGCCCGCGAGGGAGGCGATGTTCACGATCGCCCCGCCGTTGTCCTTCTGCCAGGCGTGCCAGGTCCGCTGGGCGAAGCCGAGCGCCGAGATCACGTTGGTCTCGAACACCTTGCGCGCCACGTTCAGGTCGAGGTCGGCGATCGGCCCGAACACCGGGTTGGTGCCGGCGTTGTTGACGAGGAAGTCGACCCGGCCGAAGGCCTCCATCGTGCGCTCGACGGCGACGGCCTGATGCTCCTCGTCGTGCGCCTTGCCGGCGACGCCGATGACACGGTCGGCGCCGAGCTTCTCGACGGCCTCCTTGAGGGTGTCCTCGTTGCGGCCGGTGATGCAGACGCGGTCGCCGCGCGCCACCAGCGCCTCGGCGACGCCGAGCCCGATGCCGCGGCTGGCCCCGGTGACCAGGGCGACCTTGCCCGAGAGTTCCACTGAAGTCATGTTCCCTGTCCCCTAGTCGTGCCTTGTCGTCCCAGGGGCCCGCCGATGAGCGGTCCCCTGGCCGTCCCGGGCCGCGCAGCACGGTCGTCCGCGAGCTCGAGCGGTCCCGGATCGCGGCGTTCCTCAGTCGAGCGGTCCGCCCGCCACGTACAGCACCTGGCCGGAGACGAATCCGGCGGCCTCACCGGTGAAGAAGGCGATGGCGTTGGCGATGTCCTCCGGCTCGCCGACCCGGGCCACCGGGATCTGGGTGGCCGCGGCGGCCTTGAAGTCCTCGAAACCCATCCCCACGCGGTCGGCGGTGGCCTTGGTCATCTCGGTGGCGATGAAGCCGGGGGCGACGGAGTTGGCGGTCACGCCGAACTTGCCGAGTTCCTTGGCGAGGGTCTTGGTGAAGCCCTGCAGGCCCGCCTTGGCGGCGGAGTAGTTGACCTGGCCCCGGTTGCCGAGCGCGGAGGAGGAGGACAGGTTGACGATGCGGCCGAAGCCGGCGTCCACCATGTGCTTCTGGCAGGCCTTCGCCATCAGGAAGGCACCGCGCAGGTGCACGTTCATCACCGTGTCCCAGTCCGAGGCGCTCATCTTGAAGAGCAGGTTGTCGCGCAGCACGCCCGCGTTGTTGACCAGGATGGTCGGCGCGCCGAGCTCCTCGGCGATCCTGGCGACGGCGGCCTCGACCTGCGCCTCGTCCGAGACGTCGCAGCCGACCGCCAGCGCCCTGCCGCCGGCCGTGGTGATCTTCTCGACGGTGTCCTTGCAGGCTCCCTCGTCGAGGTCGATCACGGCGACCACGCGTCCCTCGGCGGCCAGTCGCACGGCGGTGGCGGCGCCGATACCGCGCGCGGCACCGGTGACGACGGCGACCCGCTGCTGCTCAGTGGTGGACATCGCTGCTTCTCCTCGACCTTGGGATGCGGCTCCTGCGACCCGCCCAGATGGGTGAGCGACCGCTTAGTACCTTCAGTAGACGTGACGCTAGAAGCCCTGGCACCCGGTGTCAACGGTCCACCCTGCTGTGTGATCCATCCCCCTGCCCGCCAGGCCCCGGACAAACCGTGTCCGCCCGGTTCCGTCGCCTGCCGGGGTCCCGCGCCCATCACCCGATCGGCCCACGGCTGCGCGCCCCGGCACGGGGGCGCGCCTAGCGTCGGAGCGCGAGCCACTCGTGGCCGGAAAGGAGGCGCGTCATGCGCCGACGCACCGGTGCCCTGGGCATACTCGTCGCGCTCGCCGCGACACTGCCGATGGCCCACACCGCTCACGCCCAGGACCTGGACTGCGCGGACTTCACCTACCAGGAGGAAGCGCAGGCCCTGTTCAACCTGGACCGAAGTGATCCCAACCGACTCGACGAGGACCAGGGCCCCGACGACAACGTCGCCTGCGAGGCGCTTCCCCGCCGTGACGGCTCCCTCACCTCCTCCACCAGCGCTCCCCGTCCGACGGCCACCACCACCGCACCCGCCCCACCCGCGACTCCCCTCGCGTCGACGGCGGTCACCGCGGTGGCCGCCCCCGCCACGATCGCGCCGACACGCGGTGTGGAGGGCGGACTGGGCGGCTCGTCGGCCACCGGACCGAGCAACTGGGACACGGGAATCGGCCTGGCCTTCGCGGCCGGCGCCCTCGCCACGACCGGTTACCTGGTGAAGCGTCGTCGCAGCTGACGCGCGAGCCGACACCCGTACCTCCGTACGCCGCCCCGCTCCCGAACACCTGTGAGCGGCGGGCCGCCGCAGCCTCCTGCTGCGGCGGCCCGCCGTGGTGGTTCGCCGTGCAGGCCCGTCGGGTCAGCGCACGAGCAGGTCGAGCAGCCGCTGTACCTCGGCCGCCGGATCGGCGGTGAGCCCGGTGTGCACGGGACCGGGCTGGACGATGGTGGAGCGCGGGGCGATCAGCCAGCGGAAGCGCCGGCCGGCGTCGTCGCCGGCGGCCGGCCCCGCCGCGTCCCCGCCCGCGCACACTCCCTCGACGGCGCGCAGCGCGGCCCGGACGCCGGCCAGGTCCACGTGCGGGTCGAGTGCCAGCAGCCGGGACGCGTCGAGGTGGGTGCCGGCCCCGACGAACGCCTCGTGACGGCAGTACACGAGCACCCCGGCGTTGACGCACTCGCCCCGTTCGACCCGCGGCACGACCCGCAGCAGCGCGTACTCGAAGACATGCCGGCCGGTCCGGTCGCTGCGGTCGCTCACTGGTTCTCCTTCTCCCCTATGCCGTGGACGCGCTCGTGGACGGTGGCCGCGCGGGCGAGCAGGGCGCGCGCGTAGGCCCGCCGGAGCTCGTCCGGCGTGTCGAATCCTGGTTCGCCGGCCAGCCACACGTCGGGGATCTCCGCGGTGACCTCGGCGAGCAGGTCCGCGGTGACGTGCGGCGCGAGTTCCGCCGCCGCGGCGGCCACGTCCGGCCCGAAGGTCTTCAGGACGTGGTCGGAGGCGTCGTAGGGCCGGGCGACGGAACGCTCCACGCCGGGCCAGTTGTGGTGCCAGATCATGGTCGCGCCGTGGTCGATGAGCCAGAGTTCACCGCGTCGGCGGAGCAGGTTGGGGTTGCGCCAGGAACGGTCGACGTTGTTCACCAGCGCGTCGAACCAGACGACCCGCCCGGCCTCCTCGGGGCTCACCTCGAAGGCGAGCGGGTCGAAGCCGAGCGCGCCGGAGAGGAACTCCATGCCCAGGTTGGTGCCCCCGCTGGACTTGAGGAGTTCCTGAACCTGTTCGTCCGGCTCGCCCAGCCCCAGGACCGGATCGAGTTCGACCGTCGCCAGGCGCGGCACCCGGAACCCCAGCCGTCGGGCGAGTTCCCCGCAGACGACCTCGGCGACGAGCGTCTTGCGGCCCTGTCCCGCACCGGTGAACTTCAGGACATAGGTGCCGAGGTCGTCGGCCTCGATCAGCCCCGGCAGCGAACCGCCCTCGCGCAGGGGCGTGATGTAGCGGGTCGCGGTGACCTCGGTCAGCATTTCGCCAGGCTACGCGATCCCTTGGCCTTGCAATCCATGACCTCCCCAAGACCCCCGCGTTCCAGGGAATCGGCCACGATCAGCCCTGGGGAGAATCCGGGGAGTTTCGGCCGGCACACTGATCTCCCGGCTCCCCGAGCAGTCCGTCGATCATCGTGCGCCCCTTGCTCCCGGCCTCCGGCATGAAGTGAGCGTGGTAACCGAGCGTGACGGCCGGCGAGGAGTGCCCGAGTCACCGCGCCAACGTCACCATGGACTCCCCCGCCTCCAGCATGATCGAGGCATAGGTGTGCCGCAGTACGTGGAAGCCGTCCTTCGGCGCCGCCTCCCACTGCCACTGCTTCGTATCCTTGGCGCGCGGCGGAATGATCCCGGCCTCGGCGAGCGCGGGCTTCCAGGTGCAGGTGTTCCACGTGTTCACGGCGACGGCGTTGCTGAAGCGCGTGGTGAGCACGAGGGAGAACTTCCTTGTTGGCCCGTCCGGCCTCAGCCTCCCCCAGGGAAGCTCCACCTCCACCGGTGGGAACACCTCAGATTCCGAGTTACCGGGTTTCACCTGTTGGCATCTCGCGATGGGCGATCTCACGCACTTGCCTCAAGACTGGCCGACGTTCCCCGAGACGTCCACCAGCGAAGGAGGGGGCAGTGGCTCTGACCGAAGAGCAGGAGATCAAGGTCCCAGGACTGCTCAGCCGATTCGTCCGGCTGCAGTCGGGCGTGAAGGCGCACTATTCGACCTCAGGTGAGGCCGGCCCGGCTGTCGTGCTGCTGCACGGCGGCATCCCCGGTTCATCGGGTTCCGCAGGCTTCCGCTACATGGCCCCGTTCCTCGGCGCGCATGGCTTCCGCGTTTATTGCCCCGATTTCCCCGGGTTCGGCCTGACCGAGGATCCAGGTCGCTTCTACGCCTACGGGCAAGGCGGACAGGTCGACTACCTGCAGGACTTCGTCAACGCGGTCGCGCTGGACACGTTCTGCCTGGGCGGCAACTCGATGGGCTGCCAGACAAGCGTCAACTACGTCGTGGCGCACCCCGAGCGAGTGGAGCGGTTCGCCGTCATCGCCGGCATGATCGGCGACCTGGTCACCCGCGACGAGATGCGTGCCGTCGACAACCGCGCCAAGCAGGGCCCGCTGCCCGGCAGCGGCGGAACCTACGACGGCACCGAGACCATGATGCGCGCCATGATCGAGTCCATGGTCGTCGACCCCTCCGGTGTCACCGACGAGCTCGTCAGCATGCGCACCGCGGCCGCCAACCGCAACCGCGACTACTACGACCTCAACATGGGCCGGGTGCTGCGGCCCACCGACCCGAACGAGCTGATCCGGCTCACCACCAAGGGGCGCCTGGACAAGGCGACGATCCCGGGCATCGCGATGTTCGGCGACAAGGACGTCCTGTACGCCGTCGAGGCGGCGCACCTTCAGGAGGACGCCCTGCCGAACGTCCAGTTCTTCTACCCCGAGAACACCGGTCACCAGGGTCAGACCGACCGCCCGGAACTGCACCACCAGGTGTTCCTGGAGTTCTTCCGCGACGGCAAGGTCTCCTGGGAGACCGCCCGGGCCGCGGGCATCTCCACGCGCCGCCCACCGAACCCCGATCTCGTCGGCATCCCGACCGACGCCCCCTTCACCAACTGATCCACGAAGCGACCGGAACCTGCTCCGTCATCGTGGATCAGACCGGACCGGCACCGATGAGCCATCGACCACCAAGGAGACCGTCATGACCACGCCGACCGGAGCCACTGTTCGTGCGCACCACCGCACCTCGCTGGTTGACCGGGCCCGGGAGATCGCCCCCGTCGTCGCGAAATACGCGGCCGACAACGACGCCCATCGTGTGGTGGCCGCCGAGGCCGTCCAGGCCATGGTCGACTGCGGACTGACGCGAGCCCTCCAGCCGGCCCGGTACGGCGGCGAGGAGGCGCACCCGGCCGAGTTCGTCGAGGCCGTCATCGAGGTCGCCAAGTCCTGCACGTCGACCGGCTGGGTTCTGATGCTGCTCGGCGTGCACAACTGGGAGGTCTCGCACATGACCGAGCAGCTGCAGGACGAGCTGTTCGGTGACGACCCGACGACCCTGCTGTCCTCCTCGTACGCGCCCCACGGCACCGCCACCCCCGTCGAGGGCGGCTACATCCTCAACGGTTCGTGGAAGTCCTCCTCGGGCGTCACCCACGCGTCGTGGGTCATCCTCGGCGCCAGCGTGGAGGTCGACGGCAAGCCGCTGATGCACAACTTCGTCGTGCCGCTGGCCGAGGGACGGATCATCGACGACTGGTTCGTGCTGGGCATGCGGGGGACCGGGTCCCGTTCCGTCGAGCTCGACCAGGTCTTTGTCCCCGCGCACCGGGCGCTCGACCGCCAGATTCTGCTGGCCCAGGCCGGTCCCGGTCTGAAGAAGAACGACGGCCCGCTGTACCGCGTGCCACAGGGCTACCTCTACAACCTCGTCGCCGGCGCGCCCGCGCTGGGCGCGGGCTGGGCGTTCTACGAGGAGTACGTCGACCAGCTGAAGAAGTTCACGCGCCGCTTCGACAACGCGAAGCTGAGCGAGGACCGGGTCGAACTGCTGCGTACGAACGACGTGCGGGTGCGCCTCGACGACCAGCAGAAGGTCGCCCTGCGGATCCTCGACGAGGGCTACCGTCTCGCCGAACTGGGCCAGGTGCCGGGCGACCTCGAGGCCGCGCGGGGGATCTACGACGCCGCACGCACCGCCGAAGCCGCGCTGTACGTCGCCCAGCAGCTGATGCCCACCATGTCGGCGCGGGTGGTGCACGAGCTCAACCCGTTGTCGCGGCTGTACCGGGATCTGATCGTGGCCCGTCAGCACTTCACCCAGAACACCGACTTCGCCGCCGCCACCGCGGCCAACCTCGAGATGGGCAACCCGGCGGCCGCCACCTTCCTGCTCAGCGACGCCGAACGCACTGCGGCCGTCGACCGTTCGAAGCGGCTCTATGGCTGACCCTGCCAAGGCAGGCCCGGCTCGCGAGGACTCCCTGGCGTCGGCGCTGAGGCACCGCCCCTTCGTGCAGTTCTGGCTGGGGGCCTTCCTGGCCAGCGCGGGCGGCTGGTTCCAGTCGCTGTCGATACCGTTCGTCCTCCTCCAGCTCACCGGGAGCGCCTTCTGGGTCGGTCTCGCGACCGCGGCGCAGTTCGTCCCGATCATGGTGCTGGGGCCGTGGGCGGGCGTGGCGGCCGACAGGCTGGACCGCCGCCGGCTGGTCATGGTCACGCAGCTGGCCCGTTCGCTGGTGGCGCTGGCCATGTGCGTGTGCTGGTGGTCGGGCCGGCACGACCCGCTGCTGCTCGTGGGCCTCGCGGTGCTGACGGGGTGCGCCCAGGGCATCTCGATGCCGAGCTGGCAGGCGCTGGTCAACGACTACGTGCCGCGTGAGGCGCTCGACTCGGCCGCGTCGCTGAACACCATCCAGTTCAACCTCGCCCGCTCGCTGGGCCCTGCCGTGGCGGGTCTGGTGCTGTTCTGGGTGGGCCCGGCGGTCGCCTTCTTCGTCAGCTTCGTGATGGTGCTCGTGGTCGTGGTGGTCCTGCTGGTCACCGAACCGGTCAACCCACAGCCGCGACGAGCCCGCAAGGATCGCGTCGCGGACGGTGGTTTCCGTGAGGCGTTGCGCTACACCTGGGGTTCCCCGGGGGTGATGACGGCCCTGACGGTCGTCTTCCTGGTGGGCAGCCTCGGCATGCCGATCTTCCAACACGTGATCACCTTCGCGGAACAGGTGTTCGACTCCGGTGCGCTCGGCGTGGCCCTCCTCAACCTGGGTCTCGGTGCCGGAACCCTGGCGGGTGTGCCCGTGCTGGGCCGCATGCTGCGGATCATGAGGCGTTCGACCGTCGTGGCGATCGCGATGTGCGGCTACGGCATCACCTTCGCCGTCTTCGGGCTGGCCCCCAGCCTCCTGACCGCGACCCTCGCCACCGTCGGTGTCGGTGTCTTCTTCCTTCTCGCCCTGTCCGTCGGACAGAACACCATACAGATGCTGGTCGCCGACCAGGTGCGCGGACGGGTGCTGTCCATCAACGTCATCGTCTACACCGGCTCCGTCTCCCTGGGGGCCGCCGCCCAGGGCGGAATCGGGGACTGGCTCGGCCTGAGGACGACCGTGCTCGGTGCCGCCGCGCTCCTCGTCCTGGCCGCCGCCCTCCTGGCCGTGGGCTCCCATCGCCTGAGCCTGCACCACCTCGACGGCTCCCGGGACGAGTCGTACGTCTCCGTCACGCCGGAGCCGGCTTCCTCCAGCGTCTCCTCAGGCGCTTCGACCGCTCACGAAAGGACAAGAAACGATGCCTCCTGACGCCTCCCTGCTGTCCACGTCCGCCCCCGAGGCCATCGACCCCCAGGTCATGAGGCAGGTGCTGGGCAACTACCCCACCGGGGTCGTCGTCGTCACCGGACGCGCGCCCGACGGCACACTTCTCGGGATGGTGGTGGGAACGTTCAGCTCCGTGTCGATGGAGCCGCCGCTGGTCTCGTTCATGCCGATGAAGACGTCGCGGACCTTCACCGCACTGCGCGAGTGCGCGTCCTTCTGTGTCAACATCCTGGCCGCCGACCAGAGCGACGTGTGCGGGTCGTTCATGCGGCCCCCGGAGGAGAAGTTCCGCGGCCTGCGGTGGCGCGCCGCGCCCAACGGCGCTCCCGTCATCGAGGGCGTGACCGCCTGGATCGAATGCACCTGGGCCGATGTCATCGAGGTGGGCGACCACTACTTCGTGCTCGGCGCCATCCAGTCGCTCGCCGCCGAGCGCGACTGTCTGCCGCTGCTGTTCTTCCAGCGTGGGTACGGCCGCTTCACGCCGGGCCTGCTGATGACCTCCGACCACCGTTCCCTCGCCGCGGCCGTCGGCGTCGCCGAACGCGGTCGCCTGGAGCTGGAGCGGCTGGCCTCGGAGCTGGGCGCGGAGGTGAGCCTGCTCGCACCGCTCGGCGACGAGTTCGCGTTCGTGGCCACGGCCGGCTCCTCCGGCGGAACCACCTCGCCCCCTCCCGGAACCCGGCTGCCCTTCGCGCCGCCCCTGGGAATGCTGTTGGTCGGGCATCCCGGGGCTCCCTCGGCCGGGCAATGGCTCGACCGTGTGCCGGCTTCGGCACCACAGGTGCGGGAGGCCGCCGCCGTCCAACTGCGCCGGACCCAGGAGCGCGGCTGGTCCCTGACCCTGCACGGTCCGCTCGCGACCGCACTGCTCGACGAGCTCGTCGACGCGTTCAGCGAGCCGACACGTACCCCGGACAACGAACGGCGTCTGCTGGAGGCGCTGCGCCGGATGACGGCGTTCCACGAGCCGGAGCAGATCGTGCCCGACCGGTCGTACAGCGTTCTGCAGGTGTCGGTGCCGGTCTGCGACGCTGATGGGAACGTTGTTCTCGTCCTGCGCCTGTCCGGGCTCCCGGGAAGCTCCTCAGGGGCCGAAATCATCGCCTTCGTCGACCGGCTACGCCTGTCCGCGAGGGCCATCGAACGGACATTGCCCCCCGTTTTGTGACAGCGGCCACCTGGTGGCACAGCAGGATCGAGCCAACCACTGTGGTACAGCCAACGTGTGGCCTCACTTCACCTCGCGGGAAGGTGACCGTCTTATCGATCGCGTCTCGGCCGCCTGGTGATCCAGGTCCGGGACGCGACCGGAGAAGAGGATGTTCGATGGATGTGTTGGCTGAAGTCCGGTCGTCCAGAATGACCGGTCTCCAGATCCGCGCCGTGGCAGTCGCGATGGCGTTGATCATCATGGACGGCTTCGAGATCGCGATGATGGCGTTCACCGCCAAGCCGATGGCGGACGCGTGGGGCGTGAGCGATGCGACGCTCGGGATCGTGCTCAGCGCGAGCCTCTTCGGTATGGCCGCGGGTGCGATCCTGTTCAGCCCGGTCGGTGACCGCCTCGGCCGCCGACCGCTGACGACCATCTCGGTGGCCATCGTGCTGGTCGGTATGGTGCTCGCCGCGGTGGCCCCGAACGTGGCCGTCCTGATCGTGGCCCGGTTCCTCACCGGGTTCGGCATCGGAGCGATGTCGCAGCTCAACGCGTATGTCTCGGAGTTCGCCTCCGATCGCCGTCGCGGAACGGTGGTCGGGATCTACGCCACCGGATTTCCGATCGGTGCCACCCTGGCCGGCGTGGCCGCGAGCCTGCTCGTCGAGCCGGCCGGCTGGAAGTCGATGTTCGTGGCCGGTGCGGTCCTGGCTCTCGTCATGCTCGTCGTGTCATGGGCGTTTCTTCCGGAGTCGATCGACTTCCTGGTGGCCCGCCGTCCCAAGAACGCCCTCGAACGGGTCAACACCGTCCTCAACAAGATGGGGCGGCCAAGCCTGAAGGAGTTGCCCGAGGTGACCGAGGGCGAGCGTGCCCACCTCGGTGTCACTGCGGTCTTCGGTGGTGCCACCGGGCGCAAGACGCTCGTACTGTGGCTCGGCTACGCCTGCCTGATGGCGTCCTACTACTTCGCGAACTCCTGGATTCCCAAACTGGCCGCGGAGTCGACCGGTGACGATCAGATGGGCACCACGGTCGGCTCGTTCCTCAACTTCGGCGGCATCTTCGGCAGCCTGCTCTTCGCGGCAGTCGCGATACGGGTGCTGCCGAGGAGGATCCTGCAGGTCACCATGGCCCTCAGCGTGGTCGGCACCGTTTGCTACGGGGCCACGTTCGGGGTCGCCTGGCTCGCCGTCGTCCTGGGAGTCGTCCTGGGAGTTCTCGCGGTCGCCTCGGTGGCGGGCTTCTACGCCGTGGCACCCGAGGTCTACCCGGCGGCGCTGCGCGGCACCGGTGTCGGCTGGATGCTCGGTGTCGGACGGCTGGTGTCGATCGTCTCGCCGATCAGCATCGGTTACCTCCTTGACGGCGGCTGGTCCGCGGGGAGCCTGTTCTACCTGATGGCCGTACCCCTCGCGATCGGCACGGTCTGCATCACCGTCCTGGCCCGACTGCAGAAGAGAGAGGCGGGCAACGTCCACCGGGCGCAGGTGCCGGCGAGCCCGTCCCCCGTCTCCTGATCGGACTTCCGAATCCGTCACGCGGTGCCCGGCCGGACTCCCGGCCGGGCACCGCGTGGGTCGTGGTGATGCCGGCGTCGCGACGGGCGCGGCGCGACGGCCTCTCAGGAATAGCCGTGCGGGAACTCCGCCTCCATGTCCCAGTGGACGTCCTGGAGCCCGTAGTCCTCCGCGAGCTCGCGAGCGCGGATGAACCGGCTGGCCACCAGACGCGCGGTGCGCAGCACCGCTCCGTCCGTCCTGGCCTTGTCGATGCGACTGCTCGGCGCCGAGACGCTGACCGCGGCGATGGGGCGACCGTTCACCAGGACCGGAGATGCGACGGCCCCCTCGCCCATGTTGTATTCCTCGTGCGTGTAGGCGAGGCCGGACTCGTGTGTCAGCTGCAGTTGCGCCCGCAGCCGTCCGGCGTGCATCACGGTGTGCCGCGTGCGGCGGGAGAGCTCGAGGTGCTGCGCGATCACGCGGTCGCGGTTCGCGGCGTTGACGAAGGCGAGCATCGCCTTGCCCGACGCCGTCGTCAGCGCGGGTTCCCGTACGCCGACCACGGAGGAGGCGATGCTGCTCCGTGAACTCGTGACCTGGTCGATCAAAATGACGTCGGAGCCGTCCAGGACCGACAGACCCACCGCCGCACCGAGCTCGAGGAAGAGATCACCCAGCAGCGGAGCCGCGACCTCCCTCAGACCGTCGGGACGCGCGTGGACGAAGTGGTTTCCGAGTTCGAACATGCGTAGGCCGAGTCGATAGCTGTTCCCGCTGCGGATGACGTGACCGCTCTTGGTGAGCTGGACGAGGATGCGGAAGGCGGTCGACTTCGGGATCCCGGTCCGCTGCGCCAGTTCGGTGACACTGACGGTGTGCCCAGCCTCGAGGAAGGCATCGAGGAGAGCCAGGGCCCGGCTGACCGCGACACTCGGTTTGACGCGGAAGGAAGCTTCGAGAGGATCCGAGCCTCCGACCGCATGCTCGTCAGTCATGATCAACTCTCTATGCTCGTCAGTCATGGTCAACTCCCTTCCCTCCCCCGATGCCGTACGGGCTCACACCGATGTCCGACCGATGATTTCCCGATGGAGGACAACCCGCAAGGCCTCGAGTGCCCTGGTCAGCCCGATCCCAAGGAACGGCGTACGGATCGCCGGTCTCGGAGAACGAACCCCGGATTCGTGACTCCACGCCGTCGGAGGACGCGGAACGCAGGGCAAGGAAAGCGATGCGTCAGCGCACGGAGTGAAGCCGGGCCCGGAACCCTGCCGACGCGTCCGTGCCGCGGACCACCCCCGCTGACCGACGGGGCCGACGCGGACTCAACGATCGGCCGGCTCGACGGCGAGCCGTGCCTGCCAGCGGTAGAGGTCGCCCCGGTACCAGCTGTGCAGGCAGTCGAGCGGTCCGGAGGGCGAGCGCAGGACCCGCTCGGCGAAGAGGACGGCGGCTCCCAGCCCGATGTTCAGCCGGTCCGCGACCTCCACGTCCGCGAGTCGCGCGGACAGGGTCTGCTCCGCTTCGCTCATCTCGACGTTCTCTCGGCGCAGGAGGCTCATCAGCCCTTCCTCCGCGAGCTCGGCACGGCCGAGGACCGCCGCGACGGTGGGACCGACGTAATGGACCGAGTACACGAAGGGCTGATCCCCCCACAGCCGCCTGGTGCGATAGACGGTGCCCGTCTCGGCGTCCGTACCGAGGGCCTGCCGCACGCTCGCGGGGAACCGGACGTCCTCCTCGACGTGGACGTCGAGGACCTTCAGCTGTGGCGTACCGCGGATCAGATCGCCGATGGACCCTACGAAGCCGCGTGCCGCAGGGGCGTCCCCGGAGCCTCGGACGTACGTACCGCTCCCCTGTCGCCGGATGAGCTGACCACGCGCGACCAGCTCACCGACCGCTCTGCGGACGGTCGCCTTGCTGACGCCGAACTCCGCCACCAGTTCGTCCTCCGTGGCGAACCGGGAGCCGGGCGCGTAACCACCCTGGCTGATCCGCTGGGAGAGCACCGCGAAGATGCGCTGGTAGAGCGGCGCCGGTATCGGCGTGAACGTCATCTCGGTCCCCCTTCTCGGTCCGGCCCCCGGCCCAGGGCCCGGTCAGCCTGCCGTGCCGGTCACCGGAACAGCGGCACACCGCGATTCCGGGCCGGGAGGTACGCGCACGCCCCGATCGGACCGGTGTCCCTCAGGTGCCACGTTCAGCTCCTCTTCGGCCTGTGCCACTGTGCAGCACCATGGCCACGGCCCTGCGACGACACCGACCCTAGTCTATTCATACGGAAGTGCGGATGACAGTGACTGATGGGGTGGATGCGGTGCTTCTCGAGAGAATGCGGTTCGACGGCCAGGGCGTCGTGGTCACCGGCGCGGCCGCGGGGATCGGCGCGGCGACGGCCCGCGCCTTCGCGGAGCTGGGGGCGTACGTCATCGCGGTCGACCGCGACAACGAACGGCTCCCGGCGCTCGCCGAGAGCCTCGGCGACGCCCAGCACACGCTGGTGACCGCGGATGTCACCTGCGCCGGCCACATCGACCGGATCGTCCGGGCGGTGGCGTCCAGCGGCGTACCCCTGAAGACGTTGGTCAACAACGTCGGCGTCAACGACAAACTGGCCGCCTCGGACACCACCCGAGAGCGCTGGCACCGTGCCCTCGACCTCAACCTGAGCGCGAACGTCTTCCTCACCCAGGCACTGCTCGACCCGCTGCTGGAGTGCCCGACCGGCGGAAGCGTCGTCAACGTCTCCTCGGCCCACGGACTGGTCGGCATGCCCGGCGCCGCCAGCTATGCGACCTCGAAGGCCGGACTGATCGGATTCACCAAGCAGCTGGCCGCAGAGCACTCCGCAGCCGGCCTCCGGGCCAACGCGGTCTGCCCGGGCCTGACGCTCACCGAACGGATCACCGAACGCGGTGCCCTTCCCGAGGATCAGCGTGATCGCCTCCTCGGGCGGCGCTTCGCCGAGCCCGGCGAGGTCGCCTCGTGCATCGCCTTCCTGGGCTCCGACGCCGCGTCCTACCTCACCGGCGCCGTCCTGCCGGTGGACGGCGGCTACACCGCACGCTGACGACGGCCCCCCGGCCGACCCGATCGGGCCGCGGACCGGCACCGCGCCCATGACGGGATGCCGGTCCGCGGACCGTCAGGCGGTCGGCATGCCCATGCGGTTCCCGTACGGCAGCGCGCCGGCGGCCGAGACGGTCACGGCGAGCCGGCCGACCCGCTCGATCTCGACGACGATCTCGTCCCCGTCGGCGAGGGGGCCGACCCCCTCCGGGGTGCCGGTGGCGATCACGTCACCCGGCTGCAGGGTCATCACGGAGCTCGCGTACGCGATGAGCCGGCTGACACCGTAGATCATCCGGCTGGTGTTCGAGTCCTGGCGCAGCTCCCCGCCGACCCAGCACCTCAGGGCGAGGTCGTCCGGGTCGCCGACCTCTTCGGGGGTGACGACGAGCGGGCCGAGGGGCGTGAACGTGTCGTAGGACTTCCTGGTCGAGCGGTCCTCGGTCGAGCGGGTCGTGATGTCGAGGACGCAGGTGTAACCGAAGACGTAGTCCAAGGCATCCGACGCCGACACGTGCCGGGCCTCCTTCCCGATGACGATCGCGAGCTCGCCCTCCTGGTCGGTGCGCACGTCGGTGTAGGGCAGCTCGACCGTCCGACCCGGCCCGATCACGGACGTACTGGCCTTGAGGAAGACACCCCACTCCACGATCGTGTTCGGGTTGCCCATCTCCGCGACGTGAGCGCGATAGTTCGCCGGCGCACCGATGACCTTCCGCGGGAACGGCAGTGGCGCGTCCCAGGCCGCACCGCCGACGTCGACCGCCGGGGCGGTGCGGACCTCGGCGGCGCTCAGCGGCCGACCGCGCTCGATCAGCCTCTGGAGCGGGCCGGCCGGACCGGCCGGCGGGCCTGCCAGGCCGGTGACGTCGTGGGCCGCGCCGTCCGGCAGGACGGCGATGAGGCGGTCGTCGAGTACTCCGAAGCGCATCCGGACTCCTTGGTGGGCTGGTGTGAGTGGGGTCGGATCCAGGACCCGGGCCCGGGACCTGTCGAGGCGCGCCCGGCCGGCCGGGCGGCGAGGGCCGCCGCGTGGCCCGGGACGATCCGCCCGGCGACGTCGTCGCCGGGCAGGCGGGACGGCTCGGCGAGTGCCCCGTCGCTCAGGGCCCCGACAGCACCGAGGAACACCGCCGTGCACGGTTCCTTCCCGGTGCGGGTCCCGGCGAGATCGGTGGATGGAGGCACACCTGCGGAGCCTAGGCACCGATCAGCACGCCCACCTGAACGCGATGCCACCTGGTGACACAGCCGCATGGCTCGCTCCCCGCGACACGAAGGACTCTTCTGGGCACCACCCTCCCCACCTCTGGAGGAACAGCTTGAGTACGACAGCCGAAAGCCGTGCAGCGGCGAGCACCGGTCCGAACTTCGCGGTTCCGGGAGAACCCGACGCCGCCTTCTACGGGCGTCTGGGCGAGGCCCATCTCGCCCCCCTGTGGCGTGTCCCCGGCACCGACGCTCCGGAGCCGGTGGTCACCGACGTTCCCCACGTCTGGCACCGACGCGACGTCATGGCGCTCATGGACGAGGCCGCCACGGCGGTCGACCTGGGCGGTGAGTCCGATCGCCGCGCCCTCAACGCCGTCAACCCCGCGCGCCGCAAGGGCACCACGCACACGATGATCGCCGGCTACCAACTCGTCCTGCCCGGCGAGACAGCCCCCGCGCACCGGCACACACCGTCCGCGATCCGGCTCATGCTCTCCGGCTCCGGCCACACCATGGTCGAGGGAGAGCCGATGCTGATGAACCCGGGCGACCTCATCCTGACCCCCGGCTGGACCTGGCACGATCACCGCAACGACGGCGACGAGCCCATGCTCTGGCTCGACGCGCTCGATGTCCCCTTCGTGCAGACGATGAACGCCCAGTTCTACGAGGACTTTCCCGGCAAGCAGCTCCAGCCGCTCACCCAGGCCGAGGACGCGAGCACCAACCGGTACGGCACCGGGATGGTTCCGTACGGCACCCGCTCCGGGACATTGCACTCGCCACTGACCAAATACCCGTACGCCGCGACGAAGGAGGCCCTCGCCAAACTGCGGGTGGACGAGGGCTCCCCGGAGCACGGGGTCGAATTGGAGTTCACCAACCCCCTCACCGGCGGGCCGGTCCTTCCGACGATGACCTGCGGGATGCACCTGGTGCCCGCCGGCAACGCCGCGATCACGCGCCGGCACACCTCGAGCGTCATCTTCTGCGCCGTCGAGGGGGCCGGCCACACGGTCATCGACGGTGAGCGCTTCGACTGGGAGCAGCACGACTTCCTCGCGATCCCGTCCTGGTCGACGTACCGGCACGTCGCCGACGACGGAACCGACGCGGTTCTCTTCAGCATGAACGACCGACCCCTGTACGAGCCGTTCGGGCTCTACCGCGAAGAGCGGGAGGAGCAGTCATGACCGCAGCTGACAAGATCGTCGTCGTGGGCGGGGGAATCGGCGGCGTGAGCGCCGCCGTCGCCCTCGCCAAGCGCGGGATGGAGGTCACCGTCCTGGAGCGCGCCCCCGAGATCAAGGAGATCGGCGCCGGCCTCCAGCTCGGCCCGAACGCCGGGCGCGTCCTCCAGGACCTCGGCGTCATGGACGCCGTCCTGCGCACCGCGGTTCTCCCGCACCGCTTCGTCCTGCGCGACATCTACACGGGCAACGAGATCTACCAGGCCACGATGGGCAAGGAGTTCGTGCAGCGGTACGGCGCCCCGTACACCGTCATCCACCGCGCCGACCTGCTCGACGCGCTGCTGGAGGTCGCCCTCGCCACCGGCAACGTCGAGGTCGTGACCGGCAAGGAGGTCGTCGCCGTCGAGCAGACCGACACCGCCGCGCATGTCCAGTGCGCCGACGGCAGTACCTATCGGGGCGACGCCGTCATCGGCGCCGACGGCCTGCGCTCGGCCGTACGCAGGCTGACGCTGGACGACTCCGAGCCGATCCGGTCGGAGTACGTCATCTACCGCGGTCCCGGGCCCCGGCCGGAGGGCACCGAGGACGCCGTCATGCTCTTCGCCGGCGACGAGATCCACCTCATGCAGTACCCCGTCCAAGGCGGCGAGCTGCTCAACCGGGTGCTCTCCTTCCGCAGCCGCACGGCGGCACCCGGCAGTGAGCAATGGGCCACCCGCGAGGAGCTCTTCGAGCGGTTCGCGAACACCTGCGACCACATCAAGGAGTCGCTGCACACTCTCGACCTGGAGACCCGATGGGTGCAGTTCGACCGCAAGCCGATGGCCGGCTGGAGTGACGGCCGCATCACCCTGCTCGGCGATGCCGCGCACCCGATGCGGCAGTACCTCGCGCAGGGCGCCGGTCAGGCCATGGAGGACGCGGTCGTGCTCGCCGACGCTCTGGGAAACGGCGCCGCGGACGTCCCGGCCGCCCTCGCGAAGTACGAGGAGATCCGCTACCCGCGCACCAACGCGGTGCAGGAGAACACCCGGTTCTTCGGCGAGATGGTCCACCTCGGCGGCGCCGGTGCCATCCTGCGCGACGCCTACCTCGGCACGCTCGCCGACAACGACTACTCCCTGGCCCAGTGGCTCTACGGCACCGACGGCGTCGCACCGCCGAGGGTGCCCGGCCACATGGACATCTACTCCAAGAGCTGAAAGCGGCTGACGATCCTCTGATGAGCAAGCTCAACCTGACCATCGCGGCCACCAACTACGACCGCCTGCGCGCTCTGCAGGACGGACGGGTGCGGGCCGAGGGCATCGACCTCAACTACCTGACCCTCCCGGTCGAGGAGATCTTCCACCGCCAGATCAAGCACCACGAGTTCGACCTGAGCGAGATGAGCCTGTCGTCGTACGTGCTCACACTGGAGCAGGGCGCGCCGTTCGTCGCCGTCCCCGCCTTCCCGTCACGCTACTTCCGGCACCAGTCGATGTTCGTCAACCGCAACAGCGGCATCGCCTCACCGGCCGACCTGAGGGGCAAGCGCGTCGGCCTGCCCGAGTACCAGATCACCGCGGGCGTCTGGCAGCGCGGCATGCTGGAGGACGAGTACGGCGTCGCCGTCGAGGACATGCGGTTCTTCACCGGAGGCGTCGAGGACAGGGGCCGCAGCGAGAAGATCCGGCTCGACCTGCCCGAGGGCATCTCCGTGCGGCCCATCGGTCCCGAGCAGACGCTCTCGCAGATGCTCGCGGCCGGTGAGCTCGACGCGGTCTTCAGCGCCAGCACGCCGTCCAGTTTCCACACCAGCCCCGACGTGACCCGGCTCTTTCCGGACTACAAGGCGGTCGAGGCCGACTACTACCGGCGCACCGGGATCTTCCCGATCATGCACGTGGTGGCGATCAGACGTGACGTCGTCGAGACGAACCCGTGGGTGCCGCTGTCGCTCTTCAAGGCGTTCGAGCAGTCGCTCGCCCTGGCCCGGGAGGACCTCGAGTACCGCAGCTCGCTCAAGCTGATGCTGCCGTGGCTGGCCCACCACCTCGAGGAGACCGTCGAGGTGATGGGCGAGGACTTCTGGAAGTACGGGGTGGAGGCCAACCGCCACACCCTGGAGACGTTCCTGCGCTACTCCAGGCGTCAGGGACTCGCCAAGCGGAAGTGGAGCCCGGAGGAGCTCTTCGCCGAGACCACGACCGCCGCCGGCTTCACGGTCTGACCAGGATCGCTGTCAGCTCGGCGAGGTCGTCGACCTCGTCGAGCCGGCCGAGCAGTTCGAGGGCGTCGTCGGCACGGGCCGGCTCGAGCATCCCGGTGAAGCACCAGTTGGCACGGAACTTGGCCTCGATCCGGGCCGCGCTGAGCGGAGACGAGAGCGGGTTGCCCGTGGCCGTGTCGCGACTGGCGGTCAGGGACGTACCGTCCCGCAGCCCGACCGTGAGAGTCGCTGCCTCGGGGGTCGCCATCGGACGGCCACCCGTGATCGAGACGCGGTCGGCCAGCGCCGCGACGGCGGGGTCGCCGACCGCCTCCTCGGTGTATTCCGCCAGAGCCGCCCGGCCGCGGAGGAGCGCGCTGGCCGCGGCGTACCTCAGACTGAAGATCGCGTGGCCCTGCGGGTTCCGGCCGGGGGCGAACGGCTGGTCCAGCGGTGAGTCGACGTGCATCGGCGCGACGTCGAGGTGGATCCGGCCGATCTGTCCGGCGTCCGTGCCGGCCTCACGGAGCCGGGCGGCGACCTCGAGCGCGCAGTCGATCGCCGAGTGGGTGAAGCGGCATGAGGGGTAGGGCTTGAAGGTCGCGTCACCGTGGAAGACGGCGCCGAGACCATCCGCCACGACGTCCAGGTCGACGCCGTCGCAGTACATGTCGATGTAGCCGTTCGGACCGAAGAACGGATCGGGGCTGCCGGTCCAGCCGTGAGCCGCGAGCTCCGCCGCCTCGATGCCGTCGCGGGCGGCCAGGCCCTGGGCCAGCTTGAAGGTGTGGGCGCCGGCGTCGATCGCCTGGAAGGTGCCACCGAGCTGGTGGAGCACGATCCCGAACGCGTCGCGCAGCCGGAGTTCGTCCAGGCCGAGGAGCCTGCCGGCGATCGCTGCGACGCCGAACTTGTTGACCAGCCCCGGACTGTCCCATCCGGCTCCGGGGACGTACGTCGCTCCCGCCGTGAGCCGGGCGGCCAGGTCGTCGCCGAGAACGAGGGCGGTGATCAGCTCACGACCGGACGCGCCGGTGCTCTCCGCCATCGCGAGGGCGGCCGGCACGGTGGACTCGGAGATGTGCGACCAGACCGGTGTGGTGCCGATGTAGGGGATGAGCACGCCGAAGTCGTTGCCGCGGGCCGCGATGGCGTTCGCGAACGCGGCCGGGGCGGTCGGGAGGCGCTCTCCGCCGGGCAGGACCGTGGCGCCGGGCCTTCCGCCCCGAGCGACGAGGAGGCTGCGCAGTTCAGGGCTGCCGGCGGTGTCCGCACCGCCGATGACGCAGCCGACGATGTCGGTGATCCGCTGCTTCGCGTGCCGGACGGTTGCCGCGGGGAGGTCCTCGAAACGCGTGCGCGTCACGGCGGCGAGGATCGCCGCCGTGACCTCGGAGGGGACGGGCGCCGTCATATCCGGCTCCCCGTGCGGGCACCGTCGAGGGTCGCGTGGACCAGTCGGCGGGGTGCCAGGGCATCCCCCACGCGATAGAACTCGCCGGCGGTCTCGGGGAAGGGCACCGGTGTGGAGGTGGTCACGAAGACCACCGCGTCGACCTGCCCGATCGAGCTGATCCGGCCGCTGAAGACGTCGTACAGCTCAGGCTCCACCCCCGCCTTGTGGAACCGGGTGACCGGCCGGATGTCGACCTGCTTCTCGTGGAGCCGCTTGGTGAGCAGGTGGAGGATGGACGGCTCGGCGCTCTGCCCGGGGAGCAGGCACTCCGAGATCAGCGTGACGCTCCTGCCCGCCTGGGCGAGGTAATCGGCCGCCGCCAGCGGGGCGACGTGGTCGTTGAGCCCGCCCACGACCAGCACCCGGTCACCGATCCGGTCGAGGTCCTCCTCCAGCAGCGAGAGCCCGGAGTAGACCGGCACGTCGTCGATCCCGGCCATGTCGGGGATGTCGGGCACCGAGCCCGTGGCCACGACCAACGCGTCGGCACCGTACGCGGCGATGTCCCCGGGCCCGACCTCGCGGCCGAGCTGCACCTCGACGCCCGCCTCGTGGACCTCCCGGACCAGGTCGCCGAGCAGGTTGGCCATCTCCTTGCGGAACGGGTCGCTCACAAGGGTCGCGATCTTGCCGCCGAGCCGGTCGGACCGTTCGGCGAGCACGACGTCGTGCCCGCGCTGAGCGGCGGTCCTGGCGGTCATCAGACCGGCCGGGCCGCCGCCGATGACGAGCACCTTCTTGCGGCGGACGGGGTCGGGCAGGTCGAGCTCGTCCTCCCGGCCGGCCCAGGGGTTGACCGGGCAGGAGGAGGCCCGGTCGGGGTAGTGGCACTCGTTGATGCCGATGCATCGGTGGATCCGGTCGGCACGCCCGCCGGCGGTCTTCCGGATGAAGTCGGGGTCGGCCAGCAGCGCCCGGGTGGTGCCGATCAGGTCGCAGACGCCCTCTTCGAGGAGCCGCTCCATCAGCTGGGGGCTGTTCATCCGGCCGGTCAGACCCACCGGGATCGAGACGGCGGCCTTGACGGCCGCTGCGGCCTCGGCGTTGAAGCCGGGCTCGAAGAGGGTGGAGGCGACATACGGGAGAACGACCCCGTCGTGCAGCGCCATGATCGTGCCGGCGGTGATGTTGACGTAGACGAGGTCCTTCTCGACCGCCTTGACGATCCGGCAGATCTCCTCGGTGGTGAGCCCGTCGGTCTCGGCCTGGTGGCCGCTGATCCGCATCGCGATCGGGAAGTCCGGGCCGCATGCCTCGCGGATCGCCGCGATCGTCTCGACGAGGAACCGTGTCCGGTTCTCCAGCGAGCCGCCGTACTCGTCGGTGCGACGGTTGGTGGTGCGGGAGAGGAACTGCTCGATCAGGTAGCCGTGGGTGGCGTGGATCTCGACGCCGTCGAGGCCGGCCCGCTGGACGCGGGAGGCCGCACGTGCGAAGAGACGCACGACCCGCTTGACCTCGCCGGTGGACAGCTCGTGCGGCTGGGCTCGCACCTGTGGGTCGGGCAGGCCGCTGGGAGACACCATCGCCTGGAACGTCTCGGGCAGCCGGATCGCGCCCCGGTTGGCGACCTGGCCGAAGGCGACCCCGCCGTGCCGGTGCACGATCTCGGCGCGAGCCCGGAGCGACGGCAGGAGGCGCTCGTCGTAGTAGGCGTCGCCCTCCTCGGTCTCGGCGTCCGGACCGTTGTCGATGTCGTGGACGCCGACATGGTCGAGGTGCCCGGTGTCCACGAAGGCGAGGGTGGAGATGGCCTCGTGGAGCACCGGGATCCCGACCAGCCCGACGCCGCCGGCCACTCGGGTCTCGAGGTACTTGAGGTAGCGCTCCTCGCTCAGCTTCGGGTTGTGCGTGGTGAGCATGATCCGGTTCGGGATCGTGAATCTCCCGACCGTGACCGGGGAGAGCAGGCGGCTGTAGGCAGCGTCGGGCATGGGGGTCTTCCGTCCTTTACGCGGTGAGGTCCTACGACGTCGTCCGAAGGCGCGTCACATCGTGGTCCGGTAGCGGTCACCGTGGAGTCGCACCAGCTGGTCGTTGCGGTAGGCCACCGCCGCCGGGTCCATGTCGGAGGACGGGACGGGCTCGGGGATGAAGGCGTTGTACGGGTCCTCGCCGCGTACGAGCGTGGCGTAGTCGGTGGGCTCGCCCTCGCGCTCGTACGGCGCCATGTAGCGCACCGCGATGCCGACGCGGCGCTGGTCGGAGCGGCTCGGGGCCGAACCGTGGAAGATGAACTGGTGGTGCAGGGAGAACTCCCCCGGCTCCAGGACGAGCGAGGTGGCGTCGTCCTCGTTCACCTCGACGGCGATCTCCTGGCCCTGCGAGAGCAGGTTGTCCGTGCCTTCGACGAAGGAGTGCGGCGCCTGCTCGGTGTGCGTGCCGGCCACGACCTTGAGGCAGCCGTTCTCGGGGATGCTGGGGGCCAGTGCGATCCAGGCGGTGAGCATCTCCCCGCCCGCGGGGATGTTGGAGAACGGCGCGTCCTGGTGCCAGGCGACGAAGCCGGGGTGGTGCGGGTCCTTGATGAAGAACGACGAACCCCAGCAGTAGATGTCGGGGCCGATGATGCTCTCGACCACGTCCAGCACCGGGTCGAGCCGGATGATCTCGTTGACCCAGGGCAGCACCAAGTGGGACTTGGAGCGGAGGACGGGGCCGGCCTGCGGCCCGTGCTCGGCCTCGAAGGCCTCCAGCCGAGCCCGGTAGGACGCCGCTCGCTCGGTGCTCATGGCGCGCATCGGGAAGAGGAAGCCGTCGCGTCGGTAGTCCTCGACGCGGGACTCGGCGAGCGTTGCAGTCATGGATGAGCCCTATTCATGCGTAGTTGCGTAAGACCAGAACACCAGATGAAATTCATCTGGTCAATCGGATGATTCGTTCTTTTGTCGTACGTACGGCTTAGCCGACCCGCTTGTGGCCCCAGAAGTGCGCGGCGCTCCAGCGCCCGGGGACCCAGGTCTCCTCGTCGATCTCCAGGCCGCCGTAGCCGTACTCCATCTCCCAGCCCGACGGCGTCTTGACGTAGTAGGAGACCATCTCGTCGTTGGTGTGCTTGCCCAGCGTCGAGCCGAGTGCGGCGGCCCCGTCGAGGACCTTGTCGTACGCACGTCCGACCGTGTCCATGTCGTCGACCTGCACCATCAGGTGGCCCAGGCGAGGAGCGACGCCGGGGCGGTTGGCGAAGGCGATGGAGTGGTGGCGCGGGTTGCAGTGCAGGAAGGTTCCCGGGTCGGGACCGATGTCGATGAAGTCGCTCAGCCCGAGCTCGAAGATGTCCATGTAGAGCTCGCGGAAGGGGGCCGAGGAACTGACCGCGAACATCACGTGGCCGATGCCCATGTTCTTGGTGACGAAGCGGGCGCCGGTCGGCGAGATGAACGGCGTCTGGTCGCGCCGGGCGCCGTAGTAGACTTCGACGCCGTTGCCATCGGGGTCCTCGAAGGCGAGATAGTCGGTGACCTCTCGGGAGGCGGCCTCCTCGGTCGTGGCGCGGTGCGGGGTGTAGCCGTGATCGCGCAACTTCTTTTCGATTGCCTCGATGTCGCCCGGACCGCGGACCTCCCAGCCCACCGCGTCGATGTGCTCGACCTCGCCCCGGTGAAGGTCGATGCGCCAGCTGCGTTCGTCGAGCCGGAGCTTCAGCCGGTCCTCGGTGTGCTCGACGATCTGCATGCCGTGCACATCGCTGGCGAAGACCTTCCAGGCGTCGATGTCGCGTACGGTCGCGACCAGGTATCCGAACTCGCGGATGCGTCTCATCTCTCCTCCTCGTTGCATGCCGGTCCCAGGCCGTTGTGCATGCCTTCTCGGAGTGTGGTGCCGGTCACGCGCATCGCTCATTCCTGCGGTGCCACTGCGTGAAACCGCATACAGCGACCCCGACCACATGCCGGGACACCATGTGCCGATGCCCGCCAACCCTCAGACCACAGAGCCGCCGCCGTGGGACGAGACCCGGAAACACGCCGACCTCGAACGCGCGGCCAACATGCTCATCAACGCCGACCTGACCGGACGTCCGGCCCGAGGCATCACCGCCCTGCTGGAGCCGTACGCCGAACAAGGCGCGGAGACAGTCGCGGCACTCAACTTCCGGCGAGCCATGGACGAGGGCTGCCGTGTGGCCGGGCGGGCGGTGTCCTTGCCGGAGTCTCCGGACGGGGCGGTCGCTGTCGGTGGCTACTACCTCAGCAGCTCGGTGCACGGCTCGGGAGCGGTGATCCCGAGCAACCAGCTCGTCCAACCACTGGTCACGGGTGCCTTCGCCGTCCGGATCGGCACCCCGCTGCACCACCTCGACGTCACCGTGCCTGAGATCCATGCCGCCGCCGCAGGGATGTACGCAGCGCTGGTGCTCAACGGTCGGCGGACCGTCATCGACGAGCCCTCGACGACGCTGGAGCGCATCGCGGACAACGCGCACGCGGGGCATGTCGTCGTCTCCGACACCTGGCTCGCTCCCACGGGCGTAGACCTCGCCTTGATCGGGCTCGATCTGGCGACGGACACTGCCGCGGGACGTTTTTTGCTGCCTGCGGGGACGTGGACGCAGCTCGCCCATGCGCTGCGTCGTTCGATCGCGCTGTTCGGCCCGGTCCAACCCGGTGAGGTCGTGGTCCTGCCATGCGAGGGGCGTGCTCTCGAGCTCGCACCGGACGCCACCGCGACGCTGACCGCCGGGCCTTTCGGAACCGTGCGGGTCAGCCACGGCCAGGGCAGCTATGAGGAGGGGTTCGAGCCCCTGACACCCGCGAAGTGACTGGCGTCACGATGGCATCCGACTGCCGGCCAATATCGGCGTGACCTCGTCGTACTCGTGATGCTCGTACGCGTCCCGGATCTCCCACGCGTGCTCGTACGCGGTCTTCGGACGCTCGGTGTACCGCTTCACGTCCGAAACGTCCTCGATGCCGAGCTGCTCGGCCAGGTGCTCCACCACCGGCCACGGCACATCCAGCGGATCGCCCGGCAGGAGCTGGGCGAACTGAGGGGTCCACGACCTGGGACATCAACGAGTGGTTGTGACTCCTTCACCTCTCCTGCGCAGGGTGTGTCAATTTAACGGCTCTGGCCCACATTCGGTGGTACCCGAGCGTCAGGCATTGTCACGTTGGTGTGGGTGTGACCAGCTGATGGCGTGTCGGGGTGTGGTGGGGCCGGGTGGCAGTTTCGGGTCAGGCCGCGGTGGGCGTGGCGGCGGCACCGGTGATCTGGTCCCAGATGGCGAAGCGGACGGCCCTCTCGGATCGGTGGCCGTGCGCGGCCGTCAGGCGGCGGGGTCTGAAGTGGGGTGAGATGCCGCTGAACGCGGCCAGGAAGCGTTGTGCTGCGCCGGCGGAGCGGGAGCCCTTCAGTGCACGTTCGCGCCGGCGCGTTGGCTGGTGGGGGTTCTCAGCCCGGTTGTTCACGCCTTTGTGCGAGCGGTGCTCGACCGAGGGTATGACCTCGCGGTGGGCGGCGCCGTAGGAGCGGAGCTTGTCGGTGACGATCACCCGCGGCACGGTGCCGGTCTGCTTGAGGAGCTTGCGGAAGAAGCATCTGGCGGCGGCCTTGTCGCGCCGGTTCTGCACAAGGATGTCGAGCACGGTGCCGTCCTGGTCGACGGCACGCCACCGGTACTTCCGCTCGCCGTTACTGACTTCGGCGTTTTGAGGTCAGGGCGGTGGTGGGTCGAGTTGGAGTCCGGTCTCGGCCATGAAACCGTCCAGGGCCGCGGGGCGGTACTGCAGGCTCTTGAGCCGGTTGCGGACCAGGATTTCCAGCCGGTCGACCGTACCGGCGGTGAGGTGGGCCAGCCTGTGTCGGCAGTGTGCCCACACTCCCTCCACCGGGTTCAACTCCGGTGCGTATGCGGGTAGCAGGAAGACGGTCAGCCACGAGCGAGCGGCCACCAGTTGCTGCATCGTCTTCGAGACATGGGTGCTGAGCCGGTCCCAGACCAGCACGATCGGCGCCCGCAGCAGTTGGTGGGCGCCATCGACCAGGTGCATGTAGTCGGCCTCCGACAGGCTGCGCCGCTCGCCTCTGCGGCTGTAGTGGACGCGGATCCGGTAGCCCAGCCGGGTCCAGGAGCCGGGCCGCAGCGCGATCAGGCCCGCCAGGGAAATGCGGCCCGACCGGCGGCCGGACACCGTCACCACCGGGGTGTGTCCGCGTCGGCCCCTGGGGGCACCCCCGGGCGGAGCCTGGGGGAGTGCGCCCCTTGGGCGGCCGCTGTTGCCGGCCGGCTTCGTCCTCGAAGCAGATCCAGCCGTCGGTGGCCGCCCGGGTCCTTTTATCTCCGGCCAGGTGCCTTCCTTCCAGGCGGTCACCGCCTGCTCGTCGCGCTCGGCGGCCCGTCGCCCGGGTACCTGCGGGGTGAAGCCGAGCCGGTGCATCAGCCGGGTCGCCCCCGAGACGCTGTAGGAGATGTGGAACTTCCGGCCGATCAGGGTTGCCACCCGGGCACCGGTCAACACCTGGTCCTCGTCCCAGCCGTGCGCGGCCGGGCCCTGCTCCAGCATGGCGGCCAGTTTTCCGCGCAGGGCCGGGCCGAGCCTGCACCGCTGCCCACCCGGCCCGGTGGAAGCCAGGGCCGCTGTGCCGCCGGCGGCCCAGGCTCGCCGCCACTGGCAGGCCGACTTCGGTGACACCCGCAGCTGCCGGGCCACCTCCGGGGCACCGACCCCGACCGCGAACAGCTCGGCCGCCCGCAGACGCACCGCCTCACGCCGTGCACGCTCTTTAGCGGTCATCCCGCCACCGTCTGCGTACCTCATACCTCCCGGTCTACCGCCGCATCCGGGGGACGCCAACAGGATCAGTGCCAGCCTGACCCCAAAACGCCGAAGTCAGCATTTACGCGGCAGAGTCAAGACGTGGTTTGTCCCGTTCGGCGCGTCTCAGCCGTGCCGGCACCGACACAGTGAAGGATCAGTGCCACCGCCTGTCCGACCTCGAGGAGGCAGCTCATGACCACCGCCCAGGATCTCGGGCGCATCTGGGAACTCCACACCAGCAGCGAATTCGTCACACTCGATGTCGATGCGACCATGGCCACGATGACGGACTCACCCGAGGTGCTCCATGTGCCGACAGCCATGGGCGCCCGCGGCAGGCCCGCAGTCCGGGACTTCTACACCCGCTGGTTCGTAGGACACAATCCGCAGGACCTCACCATCAAATCACTGAGCCGCACCACGGGGCGCGACCGCATCGTCGATGAAATGCTGGTCACATTCACCCATGACAGTCAGGTCCCCTGGATCCTCCCGGGAGTGGCCCCGACCGGACACCCCGTCAGCATCGCCGTAATCGCCATCGTGACGTTCGAGGACTCCCTGATCTCGAGCGAGCACATCTACTGGGACCAAGCATCGGTCCTCGCTCAAGCCCGACTCATCGAGCCTGCGGCTCTGTCACGGCTGCCCGTCGTGACGAACCAGCTTGCGACTCTGACAGGCGGCCCCCTCAATCAGCTGGCCAACAGGAGCGACCGCCTACCGTGAGGTGCGGCCGGAGTCGGCGTGCCGACTCCGGTGAAGACCGGCCCCGCTGAACAGCTGCTGCCGAGACCTCGGTCCGGTTTCCGGGCCGACCTGGATCCGTGCCGCCGTCTTGTCCCTGGCCACGTCGACGCCGCTGACGTCCGCGATGCCGCGCACTCCCTGCAGCCGGTTCTCGACGGTGGCGGCCGTGGACGTGACGGTGGCCGGGTTGTCATCCTCGACGGGCACGACGAGGGGGCCGTTGGCGCCGAGGCCGAAGGCGTCACCGATCATGTCGTATGCCTGGCGGCTCGAACTGGTCGCCTCGACGGAGCCCTCGTCGGTGAGCGCGAGCTTCAACTGAGTGCTGGGGACGGCCAAGGCGACGAGCGCGACGGTTCCCAGGATCAGGTTGCGCACGGGGTGGCGCAGGACGCCCTGGACCCAGCGCACGCCCAGGCGAGCGCCGCGGTGCCGGACGCCCGAGGGCGCCTGCGCTTCTTGCGGGCCTCGGGTACGAGCCTGTGGCCGGCCATGGCCAGCAGGGCGGGCAGCAGGGTGACGGCCGTGACGACGGCGACGGCGACCGCTCCGGCGGACGTCAGGCCCATCGAGGTGAGCATCGGCACCCCCGCGACGGACAGGCCCGCGAGGGCGATGAGGACGGTGGCGCCGGCGAAGACCACGGCACTGCCCGCGGTCGCGGTGGCCCGGGCCACTGACTCCCGGACCGGCATCCCGTCCGCGAGCTGGGTGCAGTGCCGGGAGACAATGAACAGGGCGTAGTCGACGCCAACGGCGAGCCCCAGCATGATCGCCAGCGTCGGCGCGTTGTCGGAGACGTCGAACCACGTCGCCAGGCCCATCACCGCGGCCATCGTGCCGGCGATCCCGAGGACCGCCGTGAGCAGCGGCAAGCCTGCCGCGAGCAGCGACCCGAACGTGATGACGAGGATGACCAGGGCCACCCCCAGTCCGACCAGTTCGCCGGGGCCGACCGGCGGATGCGAGGTCTCGAAGGGCTCGCCGCCGTACACGGCCTTCAGGCCCGCCTGCTCGGCCCCGTCGCCCGCGGCCCTCACCGCGTCCAGGGTGCCGTCCGGCACGTCGTCCGCCTCCTTGGTGGCGAACGTGACCTCGGCCACGGCGGTACGGCCGTCCTTCGAGACGGTCCCGCTCTCGGCCGGATTCTCGACCTCGCTCACCCCGGAGATACGGCCCATGGCCTCCAGCGCGTCCGACACCGCCGTGCGGGGGGGGCCGCGTCGGTGACCTTCTGGCCCGGAGGAGCCTGGAACACGATCTGCGCCGACTGCTGGTCCGGCTCCGGGAAGTGGCGGTCCATCTTGGTCAGCGCCGTCTGAGCCGGCGAGCCGGGGATGGAGCCGCTGTCCGTGAAGGAGCCGGCCAAGGTGAGCCCCAGACCCACCACCGCGGCCAGGGTGAGCAACCACCCGATCAACATCGTTCGCCATCGGCGGGCGGAGAACGCGCCCAGCCGGTACAGAAGCGTAGCTCTTACTGATTCCCTCACTGGTAAGAAGCCGACCCGTACAGCCTCCTCAGCGGACTTGACGGCCGCCCCACACCGAACCTGAGGGTTTGTTGACGGTCTCCTCGCGACCCACGCGGGCCAGCGAACGGTCCCCGGCGCACACCAGCAGGAACACGGTCGCGACGCCAAGCAGCGGCCAGGCCAGCCGGTGCAGTCCGGCGCTGGTGGCGCCTTCGCCGAAGAACAGGGCACTGGCGGCGGAGGCGAGTAGCGCGCCCAGATACATGAAGGTGCGCAGCAGCCCGGCGGAGGCGCCCAGGCGGGCGGGGTCGGCCTGCGCGTACAGGGCATTCTGGTTGGCCAGGCCGTTGAGGCCCTGCGGCGGCCCGAGCAGCTCGCTGACGAGAACGAGCAGCCACAGGGGACTCTCATCGCGGAGCAGCAGGAGGGCGCCGCAGCCCAAGCACTGCGCGACAGCGCCGACGACGAGCTTTCCCCGCACCTGCCGACGCCGACCGGTGAGCGCGGTGACGCAGATGGCGGTCACCGACATCGGCAGGACCAGCAGACCGGCCTGCGGCGCGCTCAGCCCCCGACCGTCCTGGAACCACTGGCTCAGTCCGTAGAGGTAGGCGTACGACGCGGTATAGGTCAGGAGCTGCCGGGCGTACGTGGCGAGCAGCGGCGTGTTCCCGCCGAGGACACGCAGGTCGAGGAACGGCTCCCGGTCGCCCAGTTCCCTGCGGACGAACGCCGCGCCCCCGACCAGGCCGAGCACCGGCACATACCAGCGTCCGGCGGCCGGGTGCATCAGGAAGAGCACGAACGCGGTCAGGGAACCGGCGAACAGCAGCATCCCCACCACGTCGGTGCCCGCCGTCCGAGCCTGCGGGACGGTGCGCGGGAGCCACAGCGCGCCCAGCACGAGACAGGCCAGGGACAGAGGGATGTTGATCGCGAAGATCCAGTGCCAGCCGGCGGCGCTGATCAACAGGCCGCCAAGGGCAGGACCGGCGACGGAGATCGTCTGGTTGCAGATCGACAACGTGGCCAGGACCCCGCTCGGGCTCTGCCTCCCGGTGCGGTCGGCCTCGGAGCGCAGCAGTGACATCGACGCCGGGTAGGCGGCCGACGTGCCGAAACCGAGGAGTACACGCGAGACGACCAGCACCCATAGGTGCGGCGCGAGGGTGCCGAGGAGGCCGGCGAGCCCGACCAGGGTGGTGCCCGCGAGGTACAGCCGACGCGGCCCGAACGTGTCGACGAGCCGGCCGACGACCGGCTGGCCGACGGCGGTGGCCAGGTAGAGACCTGCGACGAGCCAGGCGGTCTGCGAGGGCGGCGCGTCGAAGGCGCGCCCGATGGGGATCAGCGCGACCGCGAGCATGGAGGAGTTGATCGGGTTGAGCACCGATCCGAGGATCATCGGCGCGAGCAGGCGCCGGTCGAAGCCCTCGGGCGGGGGCGCACCGGGCCGACGTCGGCGTCTCGTCAACCGGTTCACGCCTGGGCCACTTTGTCGAGCAGAGCCATCGCCGTGATGACGGCCCGCACCTCTTCCTCGGTGCCCATTTCCTGGAGGGCACGAGCGAGCCAAGCCTGACGGGCGCGGCGGTCGCTCTGGCGACGGGCCCGCCCTCGCTCGGTGAGTGACACGAGCAGGCGACGCCCGTCGTCGGGGTCCTGGCTGCGCACGACGAGCCCGGCTCGTTCCAGGGCGACGACGGTCTTGGCGGTGGACTGCGGCCGGACGCCCTCCGCCACGGCGAGTTCGCTCGCGGAGGCGGGGCCGTGCTTGGCGAGGCGCCGCAAGACCGAAGCCTGGGCGGGGGTGAGCTCCCGCGCTCCGTCTCGCCCCGGGCCGCCGATGCCCTCCAGAGCCGCGAGCCTGCGGCGCAGCCGGGCCTGCACCACCCAGACGTCGCCTGCCGCCTGGATCGCCGCTTCGGTCAGGACTTCCTGGGGCTCAGTCATGCTCCGCAGCATAGAACGACACCCCAGGGTGAACACCTGAGACTGTCGAAATTGCTGCGGCCGACCGGTCGGGCCCTTCTCGGCGCGCGTCGTCCAGCCGTTCGGGCAGTCGCCGGACGAGGTGCTCGATGAGCGCGCCGACCCGGCGCGGCACATGGCCGTCGCCCTCCAGCAGGGCATAGACGTCGGCGGCCGGCGTCGGCACGTGCGGCAGGACGCGGACGAGCTCGCCACGATCGAGATGGGGCTGGACCTGCCATTCCGAGCGCATGATCACGCCACGGCCCTCCAGGGCCCATGCGGTCACCACGTCACCGTCGTTGCTGGACAGGCTGCCGTCGACCCGCACGTGCCGAGGACGGTCCTCGTCCCCGAAGCGCCAGAGCGCGAAGTCGCTCTCCTTCTCGCGCAGCACGATGCAGTCGTGGTCGGCGAGGTCCTCGATGCGGCCCGGGGTGCCACGCTCGGCGAGATAGGACGGTGCCGCGCAGGGCACGCGCCGGTTCCGGGCGAGGCGCCGCATGCGCAACGTCGAGTCGGGCGGTGTGCCCACGTGCACGGCCACGTCGAAGTCGCGCCGCCGCAAAGGGAGTGCGGAGCTCTGCATCCGTACGTGCACGCCGGGGTGAGCGGCGGCGAACTCGCCGAGAAGAGGCGCGATGTGTGCGCGGCCGATGCCCAGCGTGGCCTCCACGACGACGGTTCCGCGCAGCTCTCCCGCCTTGCCGCTGACAGTGTCCTCGAGTGCCCGGATCTGCTCGAGGATCGCCGCCAGGCGCGCGGCGTACAGCGCGCCTTCCGAGGTCAGAGTCAGCCGCCGGGCGCCGCGCTGGACGAGTCGGACCTCGAGGCGGCGCTCCAGCGCGCTGAGGCGCTTGCTGACGACGGGGAGGGAACAGCCGAGTTCCCGGGACGCGGCCGTCAGAGTCTCGCTCGATGCCACCACGTGGAAGAAGTACAGGTCACCCTCGTGAGCCGAGGTCGCAACCGGAGAGCGGGCCGAGTGGCGAAGGCTTTCCATCGGAGAAAACATACCTTGCCTGTCACGCCCTTGTACCGTCCGGCCGCGCTCGCCAAGGTGAAGCCGTACCGCGAGCAGAGCAGCCCTCTTGAGCGGGGGCGGGCCCCCGCGGGACACGCACATCGATCACCCAGGCCGAGGAGTCAGCCCGTGCCGAAGACCTACCGCATCGCAGCGATTCCGGGAGACGGGATCGGCCGAGAGGTCGTCCCCGAGGGCTTACGGAGCCTGCGGGCAGCCGCCGCGGTCCACGGGTTCGCCCTCGACGTCAGCGAGTTCGCCTTCGCCAGCGCCGACTACTGGCTGAAGCACGGCACGATGCTGCCCGAGGACTGGCGGGACGTGCTCGGAGGCTTCGACGCGATCTACTTCGGGGCGGTCGGCCGGCCCGAAGTCGTCCCGGACCACGTCTCGCTGCGGGGCAGCCTCCTGCAGATGCGGCGAGGGTTCGACCAGTACGTCAACCTGCGTCCGGTCCGGCTGCTGCGCGGGGTACGCAGCCCGCTGCGGGACCACCGGCCCGGCGACATCGACTTCTTCGTCGTGCGGGAGAACACCGAGGGCGAGTACTCCAGCATCGGCGGCCGGATCTTCGAGGGCACGGACCGGGAGACGGTGCTGCAGGAGACGGTGATGACGAGGACCGGCGTCGACCGTGTGCTGCGCTACGCCTTCGAGCTGGCCGCCACCCGCCGCCGCAAGCGGCTGACCTGGGCGACCAAGAGCAACGGGATCTCGATCTCCATGCCGTACTGGGACGAGCGCGCCGCCGGGATGGCGGTCCGCTACCCGGACGTGACCGCGGACAAGGACCACATCGACATCCTGACCGCCAAGTTCGTCCTCCAGCCCGACCGGTACGACGTCGTGGTGGCCAGCAACCTCTTCGGCGACATCCTCTCCGACCTCGGGCCCGCCTGCACCGGCACGATCGGCATCGCCCCCAGCGCCAACATCAACCCCGACCGGACGTTCCCGAGCCTGTTCGAGCCGGTCCACGGCTCGGCCCCGGACATCGCCGGCCGCGGCATCGCGAACCCCGTCGGCCAGATCTGGAGCGGCGCGATGATGCTCACCCACCTCGGCGAGCACGCGGCAGCCGATCACATGGTGACCGCGATCGAGAGCGTCCTGCATGAGCAGCCCCACGTCGTCACCCCCGACCTCGGCGGCACCGGCACCACGGCGGGACTGGGCAAGGCCATCGCGGACCACATCGCGGCCTCGGCCTGACCTCGAGGAAGGACGGGCCCACATGGCAACGACGTCGGCAGGGGAACGCTCGGGGACGCGGCGCATCACCTTCCTGGTCGCTCTCGCGGTCTTCGCGCAGGAGTCGACCTGGAACTTCTACGAGTCGCAGGTTCCTCCGCTGCTGCGGGAGCACATCGCCAGTGCGGCCCTGGTGGGTCTGCTGATGGGCATGGACAACCTGCTGGGCATCTTCATCCAGCCGTGGATCGGCGCCCGGTCGGACCGCACGAGGACCTCGTGGGGACGGCGCATGCCCTACCTGGTCATCGGCATGCCGATCGCCGCCGTGCTGTTCACCCTCATCCCGCACGCCGCGGCGTCCCCGACACTCCTGATCGCCGTGATGTTCTGCTACGCGCTGGTGGCCAACAGCTTCAAACCGATCGCCGAGGCCCTCGTACCGGACTTCATCGCCCCCGAACGACGCAGCCGCGCCAACGCGGCCGTCAAGATCGCCTCCAGTCTCACCACCATCGTCGCCGCGCTCGTCAGCCTCCTGCTGGTCGACGACCATCCGAACATCGCGTTCGCGATTCCCTCGGTCATCATGCTGATCTCCATCGGCGTGCTCGCCGTCACCGTGCGGGACAGCCGTTCCCCCGCCTACCGGTCCCTGCCGGCGGAGAGCGAGGACGCGCACGGGGCGGACCGCGTCGCGCCACGGGTGCGTGACACCTTCGTCGACATCGTCAAGGACCGCGACCGCAGCCGGCTCCTGCTCCTCGCCGCGATTTTCCTCTTCGGCAGCGCCTGGGCATCGTCCCGGTCGTTGATCACGCCCTACGGCATGGAAGCCCTGGACATGGCACGGGGCGACGCCGGCAGCCTCACCCTGCCCAGCGGGGTGGCGTTCATCCTGGCGGCCTACCCCGCGGCCATGTTCGCCGAACGCTTCGGCCGACTGCGGGTGATGACCGTGGGCATGACGATGTTCGCCGCCGCCATGGTGCTGGGAACATCGGTGCAGAATTCCACCGGAACCGTCGCGGCCCTGTGCTTCGCGGCGGCCGGCGGGGCCTGCTTCCTCGTCAACGCCGTCGTCGTTCTGTGGAACCTCGCCCCCTCCGCCCAGGTCTTCGCGGCCTACGGGGGTCTGTACACCGTCAGCTGGACCGCGGGTGGCTTCCTCGGCCCGGCGCTGGTGGGCGGGATGGTGGACATCACCGGCTGGTCGCTCATGCTCGTCGACATCGCGGTGGTCGCCGCCCTGTCGATCGTCGTCGTCACCCGGATCAGCACACTTCGACGGCGCGCCGCACTGACGCTCGCGCAGTAGCCGCTTCCGTCCTGGCAACCCCGTCAGCCTTCCACGGACCGGCACCGCCGGAGATGAGGAACACGTGCCCCGCATCCTGATCACCACGGACTACCTGCACCCCGGTGACGAGACCGACCGATACCTCGGCAGGCACGGCCACACGACCGTCCACGCGCCGATGACCGGCCGCCGTGACCCCGACTCGCTCGTGGCCGCGCTCGCCGGAATCGACGCGGCACTGGTCGCCCACGAACCCCTGACCGCCGAGGTCCTGTCCCGCGCACCCCGACTTCGCGCCCTGGTGCGGACCGGCGTGGGATACGACTCGATCGACATCGCCGCCGCGGGCAGGCTCGGCATCACGGTCAGCAACCTTCCGGGCGTGAACGCCAACGCCGTGGCCGAGTACACCATCGGCCTGCTGCTGGCCGCGGCCCGGCGGCTGGTGCACAGCGCGACGGGGGTCAGGGCGGGCTCCTGGCCGCGGGAGGACGGCCGCGAACTGCGCCGCTCCACGCTCGGGTTGATCGGGTACGGGGCGGCGGCGCGGGCCGTAGCCCCGCTGGCCCGGGCCTTCGGCATGAAGGTGCTCTGCACGACCGGTGTGCCCGAGGTCGAGCGCACCGATCCGGCCGTGCGCTTCGTCGCCCTTCCCGAACTCCTGGCCACCGCCGACTACGTGTCGGTCCACACCGCGCTCACGGACCGCACCCGCGGTCTCCTCGACGCCTCGGCATTCCTGCGGATGAAGAAGACGGCGATCCTGATCAACACCGCGCGCGGGGCGATCGTCGACGAGCCGGCCCTCGCCGAGGCCGTCCGTACGGGACGGATCGCGGGCGCGGCTCTCGACGTGGTGTCCGACGAGCCGCTCCCGGCCGAGAGCCCTCTGCGGGACGTGGACGGGATCGTCGTCTACTCCCACCTCGCCGGGCAGACCGCCGAAGCCCGGAAAGCCTCCGGCATCGAGGGCGCGGCGGAGGTGGTCGCCGCCCTCGACGGCCGCCCCCGCTTCCCGGTCAACACCCGCTTCCTGCCGGGCCGGTGACCGGGCGTCACCTGAAAGACCACTTGAGAGACCGACGAGAGAGAGAAACAGAACGATGGACAACGAAGCGGTTGGCTCCGTGCGGGTCCTGGCACCGACGGGCATGCTCGGCGCCGGTTTTCCCGACATCACGATCGAACGCGGCCTGGAACTGGGCGCCGACGTCATTTCCGTGGACGGCGGCAGCACCGACTCCGGCCCCTACTACCTGGGCTCTTCGCAGCCCAAGACCACGCGCGCGGCGGTCGCCCGCGACCTGCGTGTGCTGCTCAAGGCCGCAGCACACGCGGACATCCCGCTGATCGTGGGCTCGTGCGGCACCAGCGGCACCGACAACGGTGTGGACTGGGTCGCCGGCATCGTCGCCGATCTCCTCGCCGAGGAGGGTCTGGACCTGCGGGTCGCGCGCATCTACAGCGAGCAGGACGCCGGCCGCCTCAAGGAGCGGCTGGCCGACGGCCACATCCGCCCGCTGCCCCCGCTGGGGGAGTTGCAGCCCGAGACGCTCGACGACTGCACGCACATCGTCGGCATGATGGGACACGAGCCGATCGTCGCCGCCCTGGAGGCCGGCGCCCAGGTCGTGCTCGCGGGCCGCGCCACCGACACGGCCGTCGCGGCCGCCTACCCCCTCATGAAGGGCATGCCGGCCGGACCGACCTGGCACGCCTCCAAGATCGTCGAGTGCGGCGGGCAGTGCACCAGCAACCCCCGCTCCGGCGGGGTGCTGGCCACCATCGACGCCGACGGTTTCACCATCGAGCCGCTCCACCCGGAGGTGTCGTGCACACCGATCCTGGTCGCCGCGCACATGCTCTACGAAACCGTGAACCCGTACCGGATGCGCGAGCCCGACGGCACCCTGGACGTCAGCGAGGCCACGTACACCGCCCTCGACGACCGCCGAGTGCGCGTGGAGGGCTCCCGGTTCCACGTCGCCGAGCAGCACACCGTCAAGCTCGAAGGCGCCCGGATCACCGGCTACGAGACGGTGTCGTTCAGCGCCATCCGCGACCCGCACATCCTCGCGAACATCGAGGACTGGGCCCACCTGCTGCGCGTGACGCTCACTGAGCGCGTCGAGCAGACCCTCGGCCTCGGCGCGGACAAGTACACCTTCGACGTGCGCCTCTACGGCTACAACGCCGTGCTCGGTGAGCACGACCCGGCCCAGGGGCCGCCGCGTGAGGTCGGCGTCATGCTCCTCGTCAACGCCCCGGACCAGGCCACCGCCACCGCCGTGGCGAAGATCGCCAACCCTCTGATGCTGCACCTGCCGACCCCCGACATGAACTACCTGCCGAGTCTCGCCTTCGCCACCTCGCCCGCCGAGACCGAACGCGGACCCGCCTACGAGTTCGTGCTCAACCACGCCGTCGACAGCATTACCCCCACCGACATGTTCCGCATCGAGACCGAGGAGCCCGCGCACCATGGCTGAGACCGGCCCCACCACCCTCGCCGACCTGTCGTTCGAGGTCCGCTCCAAGAACGCCGGACCCTTCTGGGTCACTATGGAACTCTTCCTGCGCAACGCGGAGGCCTACCGCATCGCCGCCGACGAGGCGTTCCTGGACGAGCGCACCGTCGCCCGCCTCTACGGCGTGCTCCCCGACGAGATCCAGATCTTCCGCATCCCCTCGCTGAACGTCGTCAAGATCTCCTTCCCGCGCCCCGTCACCCAGGCGTCCCTGCACGACCGTGACGTTCACTCCGGTCAGCACCACGTGCCCCTGGCCATGCTGCCCGTGCCCTCCGCCTGACGACATTTGGGCCCTTCACCGGCCTCTCCATATCGAGGTTCCATGGCAGCGCGTAAATCCGGTGAACGGGGTGCCTTATGTCAGATGGTCAGAATACGTTCGAACCGGTCGTCGTCCCGGCCGCGACGGCCCGGCCGGAGGAGTACGACACCGCGACCCGGGCCGCGCTCGACCACACCGACCGCCAGGCCGTGCGCACCGTCGCCGACGGCCGCCCGGAGTCCACCCGCAGAAGCTACGCCCAGGACTGGGCGAGCTGGACGAAGTTCTGCGCCTCCTCCGAGGTGCCCGTGCTCGCCGTCACCCCCGGCACGCTGGTGATGTTCGTCGAGCGGTTGTGGACCCAGCCCGGCGGGAGGAAGGGGACGTGCACCGCGCCGTCGACCATCGACCGCCGCCTCTCCGGCACTGTGGTCTCCGCCCGCGCCGAACACGGCGTGCGGCTGGAGGCCGGCGGAGAGATGCCGCGACGGGTTCGGGGAGCGATCTACGAGCCGGCCGACTCACGGGATCCGCCCGTCGAGGTGCAGGACCGTGTGCTCGTCGACCCGGCCCAGGTGCTCGAGGTCGGCGAACGGTACAGCTCGTTCGGGCCGGGTCGGGCCGAGGGGGAGAAAAATTGAGCACCGCACTCAACTTCCCTGGTCACGGCTGGATTTGATGTGCAGGACGAGCGAGATGATCGCACCGGTCACGACGGCGAAGGCGGCGCCGCCGTAGTTGTCCTGGGTGATGCTGCCGGCGGCGATCACGGTGCCGATGACGAGGGGGAAGCCGGTGGTCATGCTGTCGTTCTTCTTCACGAGAGCTCTCCCGAGGGGTGGACCGGAGCTCTTGCCCCGTGAGCATCGGGCTGTTCCTGGTGAGAGGTCCTGGCCACACCGGGGTCAGCCTGCCGCGTCATGATGGCGCCCGCCTGCGCGGCCGACCAGGGCGAAGACGGTCAGGGCGACCGTCGCCGCGGACCCCGTGGCCAGGGCATCCGCCACGTACCGGCCCAGATCCGGCCGCAGGACGTCCACGAGCCCGAACAGCACGACAGGCCCCGCGAGGCTCGCCGCGACCGCGGCCCGCCAACAGCGGTGACGCGCGAAGAACCACTGGGCCAGCCTCAGGCCGATCAGGGGCGCGACGGACAACTGCGGCTCGTCGAGGGCTGCGAGCACGCCGTGTCCCAGACCGCTGACCGCCCAGCAGACGGCGATCACGAGTGCCGCCTCACTCCAGGGCACGGGCCGCTTCACTTGTGCCGCCCGACGGTGGCAGCCCCGGCCCGACGGCGTGCCCGCCGCCGGGATACGTACGCCGCCGTGATCGAGCACACCAGGAACGGCTCGACAGCCCAGTAGGTCATGGCCATCAGCCGGGCCGGCTCCTTGCCGACCAGCCTGGTCACCATCCTGACGGCCATACAGGGACCCATCAGCACGTAGCCGAGCTCCCAGGCGCGGACCACCCGCACAGGCCCCCCGGACGGCTTCGGCGGCCGGAGCACAGCCGGCCCTCCCCACCACGCACAGCCCAGCCCCACGAACGCCATGAACACTCCCCCGGCCGTCTCCAGCGGATCGGCCTGGACCCCGAGCCTCCGCGTCTCACTCTCTCACTTCACGCGACCCCAAACGCCAAGGGCCGCCCCGATTCGACAGGATGGCAGTCCGGACGCGACGCCTCATCTGCAGGGCACGGCAGACAACAGGCGCGGATGCTTTCCGGCATCCGGCAATGCCCTCACCCCCCGCGAGCGCGACGCGCTGGTCCTCCTCGCCGGCGGCGACGCCGACGTCGCCGCCGCCCTCGGCATGCGGGAGAGCACCGTCACAGCACACGTCAGCCGCATCCTCACCGCCCTGAACGTCACCAACCGCGTCCAGGCGGCCCTTCGGGCCCAAAATGCCGGGCTGACCGGTACTTGACATGTACTGCTTCCTACCGGCCGGGCGTCGGGGGTCCTTCCCTCTGCTCGCCGCTCTCGCCGCCCCGGCGCGGGGAGACCGCGGACTGGTCCTCCCGTTCTCCCCGCGCCTGGGCCGGCAGGTTCCCCGGAAGCATCCATGTGCAGGCGTCCGGGGCGAAGGCGTGCAGCCGCTCGACGAGCCGCCGGGTCGACCAGGGCCGACAGAAGGTGTTGACGCCGGGAAGGCCGAAGTGGGAGCCGGGGCTGCCGGAAGTGTTGTGGACGGTGGCGCGCAACGCCTCGTGCAGGGCCTTCTGAGGGGCGTCCTCGACGTCGCGCCTGACCTCCGGGGCTGCGTGACCGTCGGCGCGCAGCTGGGTCAGGGCGGCGCCGACGCAGCAAGGCCGTGCTTCCAGGACGGTCCCGACAACCATGGGAACCGACCGTAGTGACAGCCACCGGAGGGGAAAATGGCCTGATTTAGAACCTGTACGAGTGAATTTTCATGATGCGCGCAAAGAGTCCGCTTCCTTCCGTGGTTGGCTACTGGGCATGACGACGAGGGAGGAAGTGTCCGGGGTCGAGGGCCCGCCCCCGGTCACGAACACGCCGGAGGGGCATCTCCCGTATTCCGGCGGCTGGTTCTGCCTGGCGCTTTCGCGGGAGCTCGTTGAGGCCCACCAGGACCTGCGGATCTGGAACACCGAGCGCTACGTGCCCCGTCCCCGGCTCGCCGCGAGTGACGAGGCCACCGGCTTCTTCCGGCACGGGGCCCGGCAGTTCCATCCATCGCCCTGACCCACGTGAGGGTGGTCGACGACCACTTCCCTGAGCGTCGTCCCGGGCCGTCGGCGCCGCATCGCCTCACCTCAGGGGCCTGCCGGGAGAGAAGGGCGGGCCCCGGCAGCGAAACGACAGCTGTGGCTTACGCCCCTCCGACCACGCGCGGGCCAAGCTCGGCAGCGCCTGAACAGCGCGGGCCCGCTGACCGTATCTCTCCCCAGATCACGCAACCCCCGGAAGGGACACATCCGCATGACCAGCGCATCGCATCAGCTCGCATCGGGACCGGCCCGTCGAACCGTCGTGGCGGCCGCCGGAGCGGCGGGCCTCGCCGTCGCGCTGACCGCCTGCGGAGGCTCCGACGATTCCTCCGGCTCGTCCGCGGACTCCACCGCCACCGGCGGCTCCACGGACAACAACGAAGCGAGCGGCAACGGTCCGGACGGCGAAAGCGACGCTCCCGCCGGTGCCGCGCTCGCCTCGACCGCCGACATCCCCGAGGGCGGCGGGAAGGTCTTCGCCGACAGCAAGGTGGTGGTCACCCAGCCGACGGCGGGCGAGTTCAAGGCCTTCTCGGCGACCTGCACCCACCAGGGGTGCGCGGTGAAGAGCGTCGCCGACGGAGTCATCAACTGCCCCTGCCACAACAGCAACTTCTCCATCGCCGACGGCAGCGTGCAGAGCGGTCCCGCGACCAAGCCGCTGCCTGTCATGGAGATCACCGTCAGCGGGGACTCGATCACCCTCGCGTGAGCCGTCGGCGCCGGACCGTACGGCGCCGACGGACCCATGCCGGTCGGCACACCGTCCGTGGTCGCGAGAGTGCCGACCGGGGACAGGACGTGACGGGCCATCGCGGAGGTGCGGTCAACGGGCACCCCGCGATGGCATCCGTCTGCGGCCGGCGGGGAGGTCCGGTCGCCCTTGCGCGGAGAAGGAAGACGACTCACCCTTTTCTGACGTGATGTCAGAGGATTTCTCTGGCACGACGTGAGAGAAGAGGAGGCCGTATGACTGCCACGCAGCGCCGGGGCCGGAAGATCATGATGACGCCGGGCGAACTGGACGACTTCCTCACCACCCAGCGCACCTGCCGGGTCGCCACGGTGTCGGCCGACGGCGCGCCCCATGTGAGCACGCTCTGGTTCGCCTGGGACGGCACCTCACTGTGGCTGTACTCCGTGGTGCGCTCCAAACGCTGGGCGGACCTGCGCCGGGACCGGCGGGTGGCGATCGTGGTGGACACCGGCGAGGAGTACGACGAGTTGCGCGGCGCGGAACTGTCCGGGCGGGTGGAGTTCGTGGGCGAGATACCGCGCACCGGCGAACTCCGCGCCGAACTCGACTTTCCCGAGACGCTGTTCGCGCGCAAGAACTTCAACCTGGACGAGATGCCGCACGACGGCCGGCACGCCTGGATACGGCTGACCCCGGAGAAGGTCGTGTCCTGGGACTTCCGGAAGCTGGGCGCGCGGTAGCGGGCCCGGCCCGAGGGGCCTCGGGCCGGGCCCCAAGGGCCCGCCCCGAGTCTCCCTCTCCTCGCTCGCCCCTCACGGGACCACACGCCTAGGCATACGTCCTGGACTCCTCCGTCTCCGGTCCGATCGCCTCGCCGATCGCCTCGCTCAGGGGCCCGATGTCGTCCGCGGTGAGCGTCGACACGGTGACGCGGATGCCGGGCGGGGCGCCCATCCGGAAGCGGGCACCGGGCGCCACCGCCCACCCCGCGTGCAGCAGCCGCGCGACGGCACCGGTCTCGTCCGGCACGGGCACCCATACGTTCATGCCGCTGCGCCCGTGCGCCGTGACCCCCTGTCGGCCCAGCGCCCCGATGAGGGCGTCCCGGCGCCGCCCGTACTGCGCCGCCACCGCCGCCGGGTCCACCGCGCCACCGGTCCAGAGCCGGAGCACCGCGCGCTGGAGCGTGCGGCTGACCCAGCCAGGCCCGAGCCGCTGCCGTCCGCGGACCCGGTCGAGGGTGACCGCGTCCCCGGTGAGCACGGCGAGCCGCAGGTCGGGGCCGTACGCCTTGGCAGCCGAGCGGACGAAGGCCCAGCTGCGGGTGGGACCGGCGAGGGGGTGCAGGGGGAGGTCGACGATGTGATGACCGTGGTCGTCCTCGATCAGCAGCGTCTCCGGGTGGTCCGCGAGCACCGCCCGCAAGGCCCGCGCACGCGCCGCGCTCAGTGCGGCACCGGTCGGGTTCTGCGCCCGGTCCGTGACGATCAGCGCGCGTGCCCCGCCGGTCAGCGCCCGCCGCACGTCGCCGGGGAGCGGCCCCTCGTCGTCGACGCCGACCGGGACGGTCCGCAGGCCGAGCGCCGGGACGAGGTCCAGCAAGCTGCCCCATCCGGGGTCCTCCACGGCCACCGCGTCGCCCTGCCTGAGATGGGCCGCGAGCACCCGCTCCATCGCGTCGAGGGCGCCGGAGGTCACGGTGACGGGGCCGTCGGGGACGCCGTCGGCGTCCAGTCCGGCGCGGGCGAACCGGGCCAGCCCGGGCTCCACGGGTGCGTGCCCGTAGAGCACCGGTTCCCGGTCGCCCTGTTCGGCCGCGGCGGCGAAGGCCTCGGCCAGCGGGGGCAGCAGCGCGGGGTCGGGGTTGCCGTCGGAGAGGTCCCGTACGCCCCGCGGGACCTCCACCCGGACGGCGTCGCGTGCCGTGGTGGCCGGCCTGGGCCGCACCCGGCTTCCCCGACGGCCCGCGGTCTCGATCACCCCTCGCTCGCGCAGGGTGCGGTACGCGGACGCGACGGTGTTGGGGTTCACCCCGAGCCGGTCCGCCAACTCCCTCATGGGCGGAAGCAGTTCGCCCGGCCGGAGTGCGCCTTCACCCACCGCTCCCTCGATGCTCGCCGAAATATCCGCAGCACGCCGACCCGTGATCCGATAATCTTCTAGCACAAAATCAATTATGCACTAGTGCAATGGAGAACGCCATGGCAGCGTCCCGGCCACAGCAGCAGCCCGCCGACACCGGCCCTTACCGGCCCACCGAGCGCACTGTCCCCACCCGTTCCCCGGCCCGTGCCGCGTACGACAGGGGCCTGGTGCACGCGATACTCGACGAGGGTTACGTCTGCCACCTCGGTTTCGTCCGCGACGACGCACCGGTGGTGCTGCCCACGCTGTACGCCCGGATCGCCGAGCGTCTCTACGTACACGGTTCGACGGGCTCGCGCCCGCTGCGCGCGGCGGGCCTGGCCGACCCCGGGCTCCCGGTCTGCCTGACCGTCACCCACGTGGACGGGCTGGTGCTGGCCCGCTCGGCGTTCCACCACTCGATCAACTACCGCTCCGTGGTGGTGCACGGCCTCGCGTACGACGTGACCGACCCCGAGGAGAAGCGGCAGGCGCTGGACGCCCTCGTCGACCACGTCGTCCCCGGCCGCGCCGCCGACTCCCGTCCGGCGAACAAGAAGGAGCTGGCCGCCACGGCGGTGATCCGCCTCGACCTGACCGAGGTCTCCGCCAAGCTCCGCACCGGCGGCGTGAACGACGAGCCGGAGGACCTCGCCCTCCCCCACTGGGCCGGCGTCGTCCCCTTGACCCGCGCGTACGGCACCCCGCTCGCGGACCCCGCCCTGCCCGCCGGCACGGAACCGCCGGAGTACCTGGCGGCCCTGTGACACCGCGCCGCCGCCCTCGAAGGGGGCGCGCCGGACGTCGTCACCGGACCGCGACTGTCGAGGCCGGGCCATGCTCCTCCTTCGAGGAGAGGTCCTCCCTCGGGTCAGGCCTCTCCTCGAGGGCCCGCGTCGTCACGCCGGCGCCGCGTCCCCCTCCACCCGTCCGGTCCGCGCGCCCCGCGCCTCGTCGAGCGCGAGTCCCGCGACCGAGCCGAGCATCAGCAGGGTGCCGGCCAGCATGGCAGGGGTGAGCCGCTCGCCGAGCAGGGCGACGGCGAGCACCGCCGCGCTCACCGGCTCAAGAAGCATGATCACGGACACGGTGGCAGACCGTACGACTGCCGCGCCCGCGAAGTACAGACCGTAGGCGAGAGCCGTCGGGATCGCGGCGACGTACACCAGGAGGCACAGCAGCAGAGCGGGATCGCCGCTGTACGGCACCAGCCCTTCGACCGCGGCGAACGGCAGCAGCAGCACGCTGGTGACGGCGAACGCCCCGACGGTCGTGCCGGAGGCGTCCAGACCACCGTTCCGCCCCCACCACCGGGTGAGCAGGGTCATCGCCGAGTAGCCGGCCGCGGCCAGGAGCGCGAGCAGGATGCCCCACGGGTCCACGGTCGTCTCCCCGCCGCCGAGGACGAGCACGGCGAGCCCGGCGAGCGCCCCCACGACGGCGGCGGCCCCGCCCCGGCCGAGCCGCTCCCCCAGGAACAGTCGCGCGCCGAGCGCGATCAGCACGGGTCCGGCGCCGAGAGTGACGACAGTGGCCACGGCAAGTCCCGTGGCGGCGACGGCCGCGAAGTAGGCCGTCTGGAACACGGCGAGCCCCACCCCGGTGGCCACGGCCCGCCGCACCCGGGAACCCGGCGCCTCGGTCACCACGGGCCGGGCGCGCGGGACCAGCATCCGGGCGCCGAGCAGCAGCGCCAGGCCGGTCGCGCAGCGCCAGAAGGAGAGGGCTATCGGCCCCATGTCACTGGTCCGGTAGACCAGTGACGCGGCGGCGCCCGCGGTGCCCCAGGCGGCGCCGGCGACGATCAGATAGAGCAGGCCTCGCCCGACGGGCAGGCCGGAGACGGTGTTCGACACGTTTTCTCTCCGCAGATACACACAGATACGCGCGCGTACGCACCCCTCGCAGAGGTGCCTGCGCTGCGCGAAAGGCCGGATGGAGGCCCCGGGTCAGGGCCGGATCGAACCGGTCCCGCGGGGCCCGCGGACTGCGTCTGCGGGCAGCACCACGACACCCGGCGGCAGCACGCCGGGCGCGGTGAGCTCAGGGCCCGCCTCAGGCGGCGGGCGGCGGAAGAACACGTGCACGCGCATGCATGATCAGCACCCTAGATCGACGTTCCCCGCGTGGACAACTCTCTTTCGGCTCCCCCGCTCGCCACCGGGCGGTCGGGGCTTTTGGCCGGCGCCGAGGACTGGGCGATGAACGCGCCCGCCAGCACCACCGCGCCGCCGATGATCTGCGGCGCCGACAGGTGCTCGCCGAGCAGGACCCAGGCCAGCACCGTGGCGATGACCGCTTCGAGGCAGGCCACCACCCCGGCGACCTGCGGCGAGAGCCTGCGCACGGAGAGCACTCCGGTGCCGTACGCGGCGACCGTGGCGACGAGGACGATCCAGGCGAGCAGCACAGAGGCCGCGACCGGGGTGCCGTCCATGCGCGCGCTGCCCGCGAGCACCGACCAGTCCATGGACCAGGGGCGGGCGACGACGGTGAGGACGGCGGCGCCCACGAGCAGGCCGTAGGCGATCACACCGAGCGGGTCCGGCGCCCGGTCGCCGTGGTCGCTGCCCTGGTCGGAGAGGACGAAGTAGCCGACCTGGCAGCATGCGGCGCCGAGCGCGAGCAGCAGTCCGACGACGTCGAAGCCGAGGCCGGACCACACCTCCACGACACAGGCCAGTCCGCCCACCGCCAGCACCACACCGACCGCCGCCGCCCGGGTCACCGGCCGCCGCTGCACGAACCGCACCCAGCCGAGGACGAGCGCGGGCGCCAGGTACTCGACGAGCAGCGCGACGCCGACGGGGATACGGGATATGGCGGCGAAGTAGAAGGCCTGGACCCCGGCGACGGCGAACAGCCCGAACCCGGCCAGCAGCGCCGGATGGCTGCGCAGGAGAGCCCGGTGGCGCACGGCCAGCGGCAGCATGACCACGGCCGCGCCCGCCACCCTCAGCCACACGACGTGCAGCGGGTCCAGGCCCGCCTCGATCAACGGCTTGGCGGCGACTCCCGATCCGCCGAAGGCCACCGCGGACAGGAGCGCGAGACCGAGCCCGACGCCCTTCCCACGGGTGCTCCGGACGTTCCGAGTGCTGGCAGAGGTAGGCACCGGCACATGATGTCAGGCGTCGACAGGAGCGTCACCCCCCATAACACCTGTCTCATGGGCTGGACGGCTGGACACGATGGTCCGGCGGCAGGAGGGAACCGTCCCCGGCGGAGAGCCGCCCGGCCCTCACCCCGCTCTCAGCCCCTCAGCCCCTCAGCCCCTCAGCAAGCGGGGTCGCCGGCCCATGCCTCGAGCCGGGCGGACAGGTCGCGGAAGTCGATGGCGGCATGCTCGAGCACCTCCACCGCCCGCGCCTGCGGGTCCGCGATGATCGCCGCGAGCAGGTCCACGCCGCGCGCGGGCCCGCCATGACGTGCGGCGCGTTCACGGGCGTACTCCAGACCGGCCGCCGCCAGCGGCGAGAACCCGGCGGCCCGCGCCACCACCGGGGCGGACCCGGAGTCCTCGACGGCGCTCTGCCAGCGCAGGCCGTAGCCGATGCTGCGCTGGACCAGGTAGCCGAGCAGCCGGGCGGTCCGCGACTCCTCACCGAGGACCGCGCGCACCTCGGCGTCGGACTCCAGCAGCGAGTGCAGCAGATGGGCGGTGTCGATCTGGCGGTCCGCGTCCCTGACCGCCCTGCGGCGGGCACCGCTGACCACCGCCGCCAGCTCCACACTGAGTCCGGCACCGTGTTCCGCGCGGTGAACGCCCTGCTCCTGGGCCTTGCCGGCCGACGGCCGGGGGATACGGTGTTGCACGTCTCCCACCACATCAGCCCCGCGGGTCCGTGGCATCCCCGGCGGGGAGCATCTTCCTGTCCCACAGGAAGTGGACACGTCGGTCCGCAATCTCCTCCTTGGGAAGGAGAATCAGCCCCGCTTCCCCTCGGGGCACACCCGCCACCGCAGCCCGAGCCGAAGAGACGGCCGCCCGGCCGAGGTCGGCGCGGAGGCTCGCAGACACGCAGACACGACGGTGCCCCGTGGATCACTCCACGGGGCACCACGTGTACGCCGGCCGACCACCCGGTACCTCAGGCACCCGGGCTCAGCCTTCAGTCCTCATCCTCAGTCGTCGTTGGCGAGGATGAGATACAGCTTCTTGCGGGCTTCGTTGACGACGGCGAGCGCCTTCTCGCGCTGCTCCTTGCTGCCGGTCTTCCAGACCTGCCCGAAGGCCTCCATCAGGCCGAACCCGGCCTGCCGGATCTCACTCAGCGCCTCCCAGTCGACCCCGCGGGAGGCCTCCTCCCAAGGCGCTTCGGGACCTTCCTCGGCCGCCGTACGACCGGTGTCGGTGAGTGCGAACAGCTTCTTGCCGCCCTCGGACTCACTGACGATCAGCCCCTCGTCCTCCAACAGCTGGAGGGTGGGGTACACCGAGCCGGGGCTGGGCTTCCACGCTCCGCCGCTGCGCTCGGCGATCTCCTGGATCATCTCGTAGCCGTGCATCGGCCGGTCCTTCAACAGGGCGAGGATCGATGCCCGTACGTCACCGCGCCGCGCCCTCCCCCTGGGCCCGCCGCGCCCTCGTCCGCCCCAGGGACCGTGCCCGAAGCCCGGACCGAAGCCGGGGCCCCCGGGGCCGCCCGGCCCGCCGGGACCGAAGGGCCCGAATGCGGCCCGCAGCCTGTCGAAGTCGCCCCGGCCACCCCTCGGACCACCGTGACCATGTCCATGCTCGAAACCATGGGTACGCATCGCAGCCACTCTCCATTCCATCGTTGATCTGTCGCGATATCTCAACGATATATCGGAGAGGTGGTGGCGGCAACCCTGCCGTCACGGCGACCGCTCCGTCCCGTGGCTACGCGGAGCGCGGGGCGGGAACCGTCGGCGGGGCGGGAACCGGCGGCGACCCGGTCGGCGGCGTCGTGACCCCTGAGAGGATCGGCGCATGGCCGACTCGCCTCTGCGCATCAACGCCCTCATCGTCGACGCCACCGACCCCGAGCGGCTCGCCGCGTTCTGGTCCGAGCTGCTCGGCCGCCCGGTCGTGGGTCGCACGGGGCCCTACGTGTGGATACGACGCGAGAACGGTCTGGGTCTGGGTTTCCAGCAGACCGGCGAGCCCAAGTCGGGCAAGAACCGCATGCACTTCGACGTCACCTCACCCGACCCGGCTGCGGAGCAGCGGCGGGTAGAGGCACTCGGCGGGCGTCGGCCGGCGGAGTACGCGGACGGCGGTTTCCTGGTGATGGCCGACCCGGAGGGCAATGAGTTCTGCATCATCCCCGAGGGCCCCTTCGAACTAGACGACGAGGGGCGGGCGAACTACCTCGCCCCACCGACGCCACCCCCTGGGTCCGAGGCCGCCTCGGCTCCTTGACGGCCGGCCACCGGATCAGCGCCGGAATCCGGTCCGGTGTCTTCGGATTGGCCTTGGCCCGCGGCTCCGTCCACGCCCTACCGTCGGGGGATGCGCATTCGAATCGTCGACGCCTTCACCGACCGGCCCTTCGCCGGCAACCCGGCCGGAGTCCTGCTCCTGGACACGGACGCGTTCCCGGACGACGGCTGGCTCCAGAACGTCGCCCTAGAGGTCAACCACGCCGAGACCGCCTTCGCGCACCCGCTGCCCGGGAGCGGGGACGCCGACTGGGCGCTGCGCTGGTTCACTCCCGTCGCCGAGGTCGCCATGTGCGGCCACGCGACCCTCGCCACCGCCCACGTCCTGCACACCACGGGCTCCCACGAGGGCCCCGTCCGGTTCGCCACCCGCAGTGGCGTCCTCGTCGCGGCGCCGGCCGAGGACGGTTCCGTGACCCTGGACTTCCCCACGGCCCCGCTCACCCCCCTCCCCCTTCCCGAAGGGTTCGCCGAGACGCTGGGGGCCGAGCCGCTCACCGCCTTCGACACCGGTCCGAACGTCGGCGACCTGCTGGTCGAGGTCTCCGACGAGCGGACGGTCCACGCCCTGCGGCCCGATCTCAAGGCCCTCGGCGCCCACTCCGCGCGCGGCGTCATCGCCACCGCCCGCGCGGAAAACCCCTCCCTGGGATACGACTTCGTTTCCCGCTGCTTCTTTCCGAACGTCGGCATCGACGAGGACCCCGTCACCGGCAGCGCTCACACCGCGCTGGCCCCCTACTGGTCCGAGCGTCTGGGCCGCACCGCCCTCACCGGCCTCCAGGCCTCACCCCGCTCGGGCCGCGTCCGTACGGAACTGCGCGGCGAGCGCACCCTGCTGGGCGGCCGGGCGGTGACCGTCATCGAGGGTGAGCTGCAGAGTGCCGCGCTACCGCGCGGCAGGGCCATGAAACACGGCGGACCGACGGGCTGAGCCGGACCCGGGGACGAAAAGGGGGCGTACGGCACCACCGCACGCCCCCTTCCCGAATCGGTTCACGCGGTAGGCAGCCAGCCCACCTTGCCCGCGAGCAGCGCGTACCCCACGAACGCCCCGATGTCGAGCAGCGTGTGCGCGACCACCAGCGGCCCCACCCTGCCCCAGCGGCGGTAGAGGTGGACGAACACCACGCCCATGACCATGTTGCCGATGAAGCCGCCGATGCCCTGGTAGAGGTGGTACGAGCCGCGCAGTACCGAACTGGTCGCCATCGCGGCGCCCGGCGACCAGCCCAACTGCTCGAGCCGGCGCAGCAGATAGGCGAGGACGATGACCTCTTCGAGAATCGAGTTCTGCATCGCCGAGAGGATCAGTACCGGGAACTTCCACCACACCTCGGGCAGCGCCTCGGGCACCACGGTGAGGTTGAAGCCGAGGCCGCGCATGGCCAGGTAGAAGGCGATGCCGCTGCTGCCGATGGCCGCCGCGACCGCCGCCCCGCGGCCGAGGTCGGACCAGGGCCGGGTGCGGTCGAAGCCGAGGGTGCGCAGTCCCGCGCCCTCGCGGATCAGGAAGTGGGCGACCAGCGCGACGGGGACCAGCGCGCTGGTGATTCCGAAGAGCTGCCAGGCCAGGTCGAGCCAGGGACGGCCCGGTGCCGCCGAGCCGTTCAGCGTGGCCGCCTGGTCCTTCAGTCCGCCCGGCCGGGTGACCGAGCCGACGAAACTGATCAGCGCGGACACCGCGCTCGCACCGAGTGACACCGCGAGCACGAGCAGCGTCTCGTCGCGGAGCGTCTTCCGCGTGAGCCGCCGCCGAGGATACGCATCGGCCTCCGGGCCCGCCTCCGCCTGCACGCCTGCCTCCACATCACCGATCCGTCCGATCGGTTCAGTATGAAGGCACCGGTCGGGGGCCCGACGGGCGGTCCGCACCCGGTGGCCCCGTGCCCTTCCGCGGCCGGCCGTGCCGTCGGCGGTCCCCGGGCGGCCCTCCTTCCGGCTGTCCGGGGCGCGTCCGCCCGCCCGCTCGGAGGGTCAGCCCGCGGGCACCGGCTCCGGCAGCCCGACGGGCCAGGCGTGCACCGGCTCGCCCCGCAGCATCAGCTCACGGTAGCGCCGGGTGGTGGCCGCCAGCGCCGCCTCCCGGGACAGGCCCCCGTCCAGTGCCCGGCGGAAGGTCGCGGCCTGCCAGCTCGCGCCGTTCTGCCGGCGCCGGCAGCGTTCCTCGATCACACCGAGGTACAGGTCCCGGTCCGCGGGTTCGATGCCCCACGCGTCCAGTCCCGCCTCGGCCAGCGGCAGCAGTTCGTCGCGTACGAGGGCGACCGCGTCCACCTCTGCCGTGCCCCCGTAACGCCCGCGCCGTGGCCAGGTGAAGCGGGCGTCGATGCCGTGCTTGCAGGCGGCGTCGAAGTTGGCGGCGGCGGCCTCGAAGGGCAGTCGGGTCCACACGGGGCGGCTGTCCTCCGCGAGGGCACGGACGAGGCCGTAGTAGAACGCCGCGTTGGCGACCACGTCGACGACGGTGGGCCCGGCGGGCAGGACCCGGTTCTCCACCCGTAGGTGGGGCACGCCGTCGGCGACGTCGTAGACCGGGCGGTTCCAGCGGTAGACCGTGCCGTTGTGCAGGACGAGTTCCGCGAGCGAGGGGGTGCCGCCCCGGTCCAGCACGTCGAGCGGATCCTCGTCGTCGCAGATCGGCAGGAGTGCGGGGTAGTAGCGCAGATTCTCCTCGAAGAGGTCGAACGCCGAGCCGACCCAGCGCTCACCGAACCAGGTGCGCGGCCGCACCCCCTGGGCCTGGAGCTCGGGCGGACGGGTGTCGGTGGACTGCTGGAACAGCGGCGGCCGGGACTCGCGCCACAGCTCACGCCCGAAGAGGAAGGGTGAGTTGGCGCCGACGGCGATCTGGGCGGCGGCGACCGCCTGGGCCGCGTTCCACACGTCGGCGAAGCGGGCCGGGGTGACCTGGAGGTGCAGCTGCACCGAGGTGCAGGCGGCCTCCGGCGCGATGGACTTGGAGGTACAGCTGAGGCGTTCCACCCCCTCGATGTCGAGCCTGAAGTCCTCCCCGCGGGCGGCCACGATCTGCTCGTTGAGCAGGGTGTAGCGGTCGACGGCGGAGAGGTTCGAGGAGACCAGGTCGTCGCGGTCCAGCGTCGGCAGAATGCCGATCATCACGATTCCCGCGTCCACCTCGGCGGCTTTCCGATCCGCGTACGCGAGGGAGGTGCGCAGTTCCTCGGCGAGCCGGTCGAATACCCGACCGTCCAAACGGTGTGGGGCTATGTTGACCTCCAGGTTGAACATGGCGAGTTCTGTTTGGAAGTCGCGGCTCGCAATCCGCTCGAGGACTTGCCCATTCAACATTTTGGGCATCCCGTCGGCACCCGTGAGATTCAATTCGATCTCCAGCCCCATGAGGTTCCTGGGGCGGTCGAACCGCTTCTCCGCCAGGAGTCGCTCCAAACCCGTCAGACACCTGCGGAGCTTGTCGCGGTAGCGCTGGCGATCGGACAGGTCGAACCCGCCTGCCACGACCTTCTCCCCCATCGAAGCCTCCCTCCTTCTCTGACGGGCGGCCCGGCGACCGGCCGCCGGGTACCGGTCCACAGTGGAGGATGCCCAGCGGATGCGATTGATAACGCCCCGAAGTGACCTGTCGGCCGCTACGCTGATCGAAGGTGACCAGTGGCACATTCACGCGGCATGGCCGGCACATGATCGACAGCGCACGTTACAAGGCGACGGCGAACTCGTGAAAAACGCCGACGACAATAGGCCTACCACTGCGCGGCCATTTATCGAGGTCATCGCCGTATGCCTGGCCGAGAATCGGGATAATTCCCCCGTTTCATCGTCCAGAAGTGCCCTTGCTCCGCGGGTCGAAAACGGCTAGCCGAAACATACTCCGAACACGCGTCGTATAAACTCCATGGACAAGGCAGAAGGTTGGCGCCCACGGTCGAGTGATCCAGCCGACGAGGTGACGTGCGGCACTCCTCACCCCCACCTCTCGTACTCAGACCCCCGGCCCCTGCCTTCCGGCCTCCGCGAGCTGACAGCGCCGTCCGCCCCGCCCTCGCGTCACTGTGCCTTCGAATGAGAGGCGACCCACCATGCCCCTGCATGTCCCCCCGGCTCCCGCGCCCGCACTGCGTTCCGTCCTGACCGCACTGTCCTCCCCCACCGCGGTCAGCGAGGCCCGAACTCCCTCCCTCCTCGGTGCCGAGGGGATCGCTTCGCCCGAACTGCCGCTGCCCGTGCACGTCCTGGACCGGGTCACCACCGAGGGCGTGTCCGCGACGCGCCTGACTGGCTGGCGCTTCCTGATCCGCTGCGGCGACCGGGCGGTGGCCGCGGCGGACACCGTACTCACCCCCGACGGCTGGACCTTCTCCCGCTTCTTCGAGGGCCCCTACATCGCCTCCACCGAACTGGCCCTGCGCCAGGCCGAGGCCCTGCCGCAGTCGTACCAGCCCCGGCTGCTGTCGGTACCCGGCCTCTACATGCTGGCCCTCTGGCTGCACGGCGACCGCACCGCGGACGGCGCCACCGGCCATCCGGCAGCCACCGACCTGCTCGTCCCGCTCGCCCCGGCACCGCCCGGCATCGCGGCCCACCGCCCGTACCGGGCCGCCGAACTCCTCCCGGTGCTGACCCACCGGGTCACGCCCGACCGGCTGCTCGGCTCGCCCGCCTGACGTCTCTCACCTCGCGCGAGCCCTCTTTCCGCGCCCTTGCCCCTCCCGCACCTCCTTCTCCCGCGCCTCGCTCTTCCGTGCACCGCCGCCGGACCGCCGGCGGCGGTGCACGCCCTCACCGGAACCACGAGGAAGCCCGACGTGGCCCTGGGCACCGGAGCAACCGGAGCCCAGGACCGGACTAGCCTCATCCGGCCATGCGGAACCACCCGAAGTGACAGGGCAGTTGAGCTGAACCGTCCACCAGGGTGACGCGTCATCAATCTGTGAAGGGCGGTGCCGCGAAATCCCTGCGGATCGCCGCCCGAGGGGCAACACTTGTTTCCGACCGGCCTGTCTCAACGGGCCCATCACAACGGGGGGCGGCCATGAACGAAGCTTCACGCCGCGGAACTGAAACGACAGCCAGCCCACAGGTCACGCCAGAGCGAAAGATCCCATCCATGTGCCAGCACCAGTCACCCTGCCCCGCAGCCGATTCCGCCGACCGGGAGTCCGCCCGCCTCGTGGCGCACCACCCGGAGCAGGGCTGGAGCCTGCTGTGCAACGGTGTCGTGCTCTTCGAGGACACCGGTGAACTCCTGCCCGACGGCAGGTGCATCGCCCCGCAGCGCTCCCGGGGCGCCATCCAGGTGATGACCACCGCCTAGCTTTGCCGGGCGGAGCGGAGCCCGCCCGCCCACGGAACACCAGGGGCCGGACCACGGGACTCCCGCGACCCGGCCCCGACGCGCATCCAGATCTGTCACACTCCGTCACGTACCGGGCGCGTGTGCGTCACCCCTTGGTCACGCCCGCGGTCAGGCCGCCGACGAGCCGGCGCTCGGCGACCGAGGAGAAGGCGAGCACGGGAACCATGGCCAGGACGAGGTAGGCAAAGACACGCGCGGTGTCCGCGGAATACTGGTCCTGGAACCGCTGGACGCCCATGGGGATGGTCCACACAGCTTGTCGTCGAGGAGGTAGGGCTCCTTGGCGACCGGCAGCAGACCGTCGGCGAACGCCTTGGTGGAGCCGGTGAGGTCCTCGACGAGCCCCGCGTCGACCTGCTGCTCGAGTACGCCGCCGCCCCAGGTGTGGAAGATGTCCGGCAGCTTCCCGGAAGCGGTCAGCGCGGTCGTCTTGGACTTGTAGGCGTCGTTCTCGAGCTGCACGATCTTTGTCTTGACCACCGGCACTCCGGACCACGGCTCCTTCGGAGGTCCGGTTCGAAGCGGCCGATCAGTGCGCGACGACGATCCCCAAGACGCCGGGCGGCGCCGCATCACTTCCGCCGAGGCATGCAAAACTTTCGGATCATCCGGCGAACCTTACGGTCGAGGGTGCGGAACCACTCACCCTCATCGCCCCCGCGCCGCCCGGCCCCGCCGCCCGCCCTATCGTGATCGGCATGCAGTCCTACACGATCGGCCAGGCAGCGCGGCTGCTCGGCGTCAGCCCGGACACCGCTCGCCGCTGGGCGGACGCGGGCCGGGTCACCACCCACCGCGACGAAGGCGGACGGCGGCTCATCGACGGGCGGGACCTGGCCGCGTTCTCCGTGGACCTCGCGAAGGCCGGCACGGCCGAGGAGGGCACGCCGTACACCTCGGCGCGCAACGCCTTTCCCGGCATCGTCACGGCGATCAAGCTCGGCGACGTGGCCGCCCAGGTCGAGATCCAGGCGGGCCCGCACCGACTGGTCTCGCTGCTGACCCGCGAGGCCGTCGAGGAGCTCGGGCTGGAGGTCGGCATGGAGGCCACGGCGCGGGTGAAATCGACAAACGTCCATATCGACCGTGCCTGACGCACGGCAACGGCCCCGCGCCTGCCCTGGGCCCGGGCCCCGCAGGGCAGGCGGGGGACGACGAAGGGCTCCGCCCCGGCCGCATGGCCGAAGCGGAGCCCTTCCACTCCTCGGTACGGGTCCCGCTTACAGGTACCGGTACCGGGCGTTGCTCCTCGGTCGCCGGTCCCGGCCCCGTGGGGCCCCGCCGCGTCAGTCCTCGTACGCCTCCAGCGGCGGGCAGGAGCACACCAGGTTGCGGTCGCCGAAGGCCTGGTCGACGCGGCGCACCGGCGGCCAGTACTTGTCGGCGGCACTCACGCCGGTCGGGAAGACGGCTTCCTGACGGCTGTACGCGTGCTCCCACTCCCCACCGAGCGCGGCGGCGGTGTGCGGGGCGTTGCGCAAGGGGTTGTCGTCCGCCGGCCACTCGCCGGAGCCGACCTTCTCGATCTCCGCGCGAATCGCGATCATCGTCTCGCAGAACCGGTCGAGTTCGGCCAGGTCCTCGGACTCGGTCGGCTCGATCATCAGCGTCCCGGCCACCGGGAACGACATCGTCGGCGCGTGGAAGCCGTAGTCGATCAGCCGCTTGGCCACGTCGTCCACGCTCACGCCGGTCGCCTTGGTCAGGGGGCGCAGGTCGATGATGCACTCGTGCGCGACCAGCCCGCCGGGACCGGTGTACAGCACGGGGTAGTGCGGCTCGAGGCGCTTGGCGATGTAGTTGGCGCTGAGTACCGCCACCTGGGTGGCCCGCTTGAGCCCCTCGCCGCCCATCAGCCGGACGTACGCCCACGAGATGGGCAGGATCCCCGCCGAGCCCCACGGCGCCGCCGAGATGGGCCCGATCCCGGTCTCCGGCCCGGCTTCGGGCTGCAGCGGGTGGTTCGGCAGGTACGGCGCCAGGTGCGCCCGCACGCCGACCGGGCCGACGCCGGGACCTCCGCCGCCGTGCGGGATGCAGAAGGTCTTGTGCAGGTTCAGGTGCGAGACGTCCCCGCCGAAGTGTCCGGGCTTGGCCAGCCCGACCAGCGCGTTGAGGTTCGCGCCGTCCACGTACACCTGGCCGCCGGCCTCGTGCACGGCCGCGCAGATGTCGGCGACGTGCTCCTCGAACACCCCGTGCGTCGAGGGGTAGGTGATCATCAGCACCGAGAGCTCGTCGCGGTACCGCTCGATCTTCGCGCGCAGGTCGTCGACGTCGACCTCGCCGTCCTCGGCCGTCTTCACGACGACGACCTTCATGCCGGCCATGACGGCGCTGGCGGCATTGGTGCCGTGCGCGGAGGACGGGATGAGGCAGACGGTGCGCTGGTCGTCGCCGTTGGCCCGGTGGTAGCCGCGGACGGCGAGCAGCCCGGCCAGTTCGCCCTGGGAACCCGCGTTGGGCTGGAGGCTCACCTTGTCGTAGCCGGTGACCTCCGCGAGCCGGTCCTCCAGCTCGTGGATGAGCGTGAGGTAGCCCTGGGCCTGTCCGGCCGGCGCGAAGGGGTGCAGCTGCCCGAACTCGGGCCAGGTGATGGGCTCCATCTCCGCGGTCGCGTTGAGCTTCATGGTGCAGGAGCCCAGCGGGATCATGCCGCGGTCCAGCGCGTAGTCGCGGTCGGCGAGCCTGCGCAGGTAGCGCAGCATCGCGGTCTCGGAGCGGTGCTGGTGGAAGACGGGGTGCGTCAGGTACTCGTCGGCGCGCAGCAGGGCGTCCGGGAGGGTGTTCCGCGCGGCCGCGTCCAGGGATTCGACGTCTCCCTCGACACCGAAGGCGCTCCACACGGCGGCGAGCCGGTCGCGCGTGGTGGTCTCGTCGCAGGCGATCGAGACGAGGTCGGCGTCGACGAGGTGCAGGTTGACGCCGTTGTCCCGGGCGGCGGCCACGACCTCGGCGGCCCGCCCCGGGACCCGGACGGTCAGCGTGTCGAAGTAGGAACCGTGGACGATCTCCACGCCGCCGGCCCGGAGCCCTTCGGCGAGGACCGTCGCGTAGCGGTGGGTGCGCCACGCGATCGTCCTCAGCCCCTCGGGGCCGTGGTAGACGGCGTACATGCCGGCCATGACCGCGAGCAGCACCTGGGCGGTACAGATGTTGCTGGTGGCCTTCTCGCGGCGGATGTGCTGCTCGCGGGTCTGGAGCGCGAGCCGGTAGGCCCTGTTCCCGTCCGCGTCGACGGAGACGCCGACGAGCCGGCCGGGCAGGCTGCGCGCCATCTTCTCCTGCACGGCCATGTATCCGGCGTGCGGTCCGCCGAATCCCATCGGTACGCCGAAGCGCTGCGTCGTGCCGACCGCGATGTCCGCGCCGAGTTCGCCGGGGGACGTCAGCAGCGTGAGGGCGAGCAGATCGGCGGCGACGGTGACGAGCGCGCCCAGCTCGTGCGCCCGGTCGATCACCGGCTTGATGTCGCGTACGGCACCGGAGGCGCCCGGGTACTGGATCAGCACGCCGTTGATCTCACGCTCGGCGACCTCGGCGGGGATGCCCTCGCTCAGGTCGGCGACGACGACCTCGACGCCGGCCGGCTCGGCTCGGGTCCGGAGGACGGCGACGGTCTGGGGCAGCGCGTCCGCGTCGACCAGGAACAGGCCCTTCTTGTTCTTGCCCATGCGGCGAGACAGCGCCATCGCCTCGGCGGCCGCGGTGCCCTCGTCGAGCAGGGAGGCACCGGAGGTCGGGAGGCCGGTGAGCTCGGCGACCGTGGTCTGGAAGTTCAGCAGCGCCTCGAGCCGTCCCTGCGAGATCTCGGGCTGGTACGGCGTGTAGGCCGTGTACCAGGCGGGATTCTCCATGACGTTCCGCAGGATGACGGGCGGTGTGAAGGTCCCGTAGTACCCCAGCCCGATCATGGAGCCGAGCACCTCGTTGCGGTCGGCCAGCGACTGCAGCTCGGCCAGCACCTCGGGCTCGGTCCGGGCGCCCGGCAGATCCAGCGCGTCGGCGTTCTTGATCACATCCGGGACCGCGGCGGCCGTCAGCTCGTCGAGCGAGCCGTAGCCGACCTGCGCGAGCATCTTGGCGCGGGCCTCGTGGTCGGGGCCGATGTGACGCTGCTCGAAGGGCGTTCCCTGTTCGAGCTCGGAGAGGGGAATGCGATGGGCGGTCATGTGCGGAGGCCTCCTGGTCCGACGACCTTCGAGGGGCACCATGGCGGGTGCCCGGACGGCCTCCCCCTCTGTCATCTCAACCTGAGAGCTTCACCGGCCGCCTGGGGCGGCCGGCTTTCACCGTCGGTGAGAGCGGGAGCCGTCGACACCCGCTCTGCTTTCCAGAGTGACCTCGTCCATGCGGTACGTGGGCCTGAGAGATTCCGGGGAGGATTTGCTCCTTCGGCGCCCTCCTATGGTGCAAAGAGGGCTCTCCCGCACGGGGTCAGCAGCCGCTGCCAGGGTACCAGCGAGGGCAAGACCCGGACTTTCGAGTGGCCGCCCCGCCGATTGTGCCGTTTTGTAGTGCTGACGAATCCTTGCGACCCGTGGAGGGCCCGTGCAGACCGACATCGATCCGCGCAACCTGATCGGCCGCAAGGCGTTCGACCGCAACGGCAACCGGATCGGCACGATCGACGAGGTCTACCTCGACGACGCCACCGGCGTGCCGGAGTGGGCGGCGATACGCACCGGCTTGTTCAGCAGGGACGCCTTCGTCCCCCTGGAGCCGAGCGAGCTGATCGACGGCGGCCTCCACATCCCCTTCGAACGCGCTCTGATCAAGGACGCCCCCGACTTCGGTGTGGGCCGCCATCTCTCCCCGGAGCAGGAACTCCAGCTCTACCACCACTACGGCCTGGACACGGCCCCCCCGGCCCCGCTCCCGGACCACGACTTCGGCAGGCTCGCCGGCAGGGACGACTCCGCCTGACGAGATCACCCGCGGCGCACCCGAGCCACCGCCCCCGTACCGGCCCTTGAACCCTGGCTGCCCCGGGCGGCCCGGCCGTCCCGGGTACTCCGGGCGTCGCCGTCGGCCCCGCCGTGGGCGCCCTCACCGCCCCGGCCGTCACCGCCCTGACCGTTCTCGCCGCTCGGGTCTCCCCCGCCGTCCTCGCTGTCCCCGGGGCTTCGCTCCACCAACGGCAGCGGATCCGCGGGGTGCAGGTCCCGGTCGTCGGTCCGGAAGGTCCTCACCCGCCCCGGCGCCGACCCGGGCGTCTCGAACCGCACCGTGACCCGCCCGAGGCCGCTGCCCTGGACCCACCCATGGCCGTACTCGCTGTGCCTTACGTCGTGCCCGGCCGGCCAGCGCCGCTCGGCGCCCGCCTGTTGCCGTTCTTCCACGGGCACCGCCGCCTCCGCTTCCTCGCCCGGCGGCTCCTTGTCCGGCTCCCCCGCCGCCTGCGCGAACAGGTCCTCCTGCGTGTAGTCGGCGAGCCCGCTGACCCCCACGCCCAGCAGCCGCACGCCGCCCGTCGTGTCGACCGAGTCCAGCAGCCGCGCCGCCGCCTCACGCACCACCGCCGGATCGTCCGTGGGCCCCCGCAGGGTCTCGGAGCGGGTGAGCGTCGAGAAGTCGTACCGCCGCACCTTCAGCACGATGGTCCGTCCCGACAACCCCGCTGTCCTCAGCCGGCGCACACAGCGGTCCGCGAGGCGCTGCACCTCCACCCCGACCCGCACCCGGTCGTGGATGTCCACGTCGTAGGTGTCCTCGACCGACACCGACTTCGTCTCCCGCTCGGCCACCACGGACCGATCGTCCTTCGCCAGGGACATGGCGTGCAGGGCATGTCCGTGTGCCTTGCCGAGCAGGCGTACCAGCTCGTCCTCTCCCGCCTCGGCGAGGTCCCCGACCGTGTGGATGCCGACCCGCCGCAGGTGGTCGCCGGTGGCCGGTCCGACACCCGGCAGTGTCCGGACCGGCAGAGGCGCCAGCAGGGCCCGCTCGGTCCCCGGCTCGATCAGCACCAGCCCGTCCGGCTTGGCCTGCTCCGAGGCGATCTTCGCCAGCATCTTGGAGGCCGCCAGCCCCACCGATCCGGTGAGTCCCGTGACCGCCCGTATGTCCGCGCGCAGCTTCGCGCCGGCCAGCCGGGCGGACCGCTCGTCCCAGGCCGCCCCTCCGGCCTCCAGATCCACGAACGCCTCGTCCAGGCTCAACGGTTCCACCAGGGGCGACAGCGCCCGCAGCAGCTCCATCACCTGGCCGCTGATCGACCGGTAGAAAGCGAAGCGGGGGACGAGATACGCCGCGTTCGGCGCGAGCCGCCGCGCCTGCGCCATGGGCAGCGCTGAACGGACACCGAAGACCCGGGCCTCGTACGAGGCGGTGGCGACCACACCGCGCGGCCCGAGCCCGCCCACGATCACGGCCTTCCCGCGCAGGCTCGGCTTGGACGCCTGCTCCACCGAGGCGAAGAAGGCGTCCATGTCGAGATGCAGGACTGTGGGCGCGGATCTCACATCCCCGATGCTGCCCTACGCCACTGACAATGCCCCGCCGGGCGTGCCGCCGCCCCGGACAGTGCGGACCGCCCGGCCGTGCAGACTGCTCAGACGGCGCGGTTGCGCCGCCTCGCCAGCTCGTCCGCCGGGTTGGGGCCGATCAGCGTCTCCCCGGTGTCGACGCGCTCCCCGTGCAACTGCGACAGCGCGCTCTCGACGTCCCGCCACACCACGCCCACGGCGATCCCGAAGATCCCCTGGCCGCCCTGGAGCAGGGCATGGACCTCGTCCGGCGTGCCGCACTCGTAGACCGTGGCGCCGTCGCTCATCAGCGTCATGCGCTCCAGGTCGCGGAAGCCCCCCTCCCGCAGGTGCTGGACGGTGGTACGGATGTTCTGCAGTGAGACACCGGTGTCCAGGAACCGCTTGACGATCTTCAGGACGACGACGTCCCGGAAGCTGTACAGCCGCTGTGTCCCCGAGCCATGGGCGGGCCTCACACTCGGCTCGACCAGCCCCGTGCGAGCCCAGTAGTCCAGTTGCCGGTAGGTGATGCCGGCGGCCGCGCAGGCCGTCGGGCCCCGGTAGCCGATCTCCTCGGACGCCATGGACGTCGCCGCCCCTCCGCTGCTCGGCACGGCCGCCGGTCGCTGCGGAGCAGGATCGGCCGCGCTGCCGTGATGGGCATACGCCCCGCTCGCGCGGAGCTGAGAGCCTGGGGGAGGGTACGGACCGCTCACCCCGAGACCATGTCCGGGGGCACCCCCAGCCGTACCGTCGCCGGTGCTTCTCACGCCGACCTCCGTCCTTGACCTGCCTCCCCGACGGTAGGCAGTCACCAAGGGTGCGTCAACGATCGCCACACTCGGCACGCCGAGTGATAATCACCCTAAGAGTGGTTTCCCGTGCCCCACCGCGGGGAAAGGCTAGCCGAATGCCCTCCGCGCGGGCCGCGCGAGGCTCTCACGCACCGCGGTTCCGAGCGGCATCCGGCGGGACGGCCGCCGCCCCTCACTGGCTGCTGGAGCCGAAATCCTCCGGCGAGATCTGGTCGAGGAACTCGCGGAACTTCTCCACCTCGTCCTCCTGCTCGTCCGGGATGGCGATCCCCGCGTCGTCGAGCACCGTGTCGCTGCCATAGATCGGCGTACCCGTACGCAGCGCCAGCGCTATGGCGTCGGACGGCCGGGCACTCACCTCGACCCCGCTGGCGAAGACCAGCTCCGCGTAGAAGACACCCTCGCGCAGGTCTGTGATGCGCACTTCCGTGAGCTCCTGGCCGACGGCTTCCAGAACGTCCTTGAAGAGGTCGTGGGTCAGCGGGCGCGCGGGAGCCATACCCTGCTGGGCGAAGGCGATGGCCGTGGCCTCCCCCGGGCCGATCCAGATGGGGAGGTACCGGTCGCCTCCCACTTCACGCAGCAGCACGATCGGTTGGTTCGAGGGCATTTCGACCCGGACACCTACGACATCGAGCTCGTTCACACAGTAACCCTAGGCCGTGCCCGGGACGTTTGGGTAGTCGGGCCCGGATCGGGCGGCCGATCCGGACCCTTCTCGCCTCAGGGCAGCCGCACCCCGAGCGCCGCGCTCACCAGCGCGGCGTGCAACTTCACCGTGAGACCGGCGAGCTCCTTCGTACGCGCCTCCGCGTGCGCCCTGGTCTGCGGGTTGCGGTGCCGTTTGAGCGGGGCGACGACCTGGTCGACCAGTCCGGCCTCCCGGTCGGCGGCGGCCTTCATCGCCCTCAGGTGCCGCGGCTCGATCCCGAACCGCCCCAGCTCGGTGAGGAGGCCGGCGACGGTGACCGCCTCGGCGTCGTACACCTCGTCCTCGACCGGCGCGAGCAGCCCGTACGACTCCCACTCCGCGAGCTGCTGCTGGTCGACGCCGGCCGCCGCCAGCAACTGGGCCCTCCCGATCCGGGCCGCTGTCGCGCGCGGGTCGGCGGACGGCTCAGGGCCGGTTTCCCCGTCCCGCGGCCGGGCCAGTGCCGGAAGCGGGAGGGCCTCGCCGCGCTCCATGGCGTCCAGGTGCTCGCGGATCACCTTGAGCGGCAGATAGTGGTCCCGCTGCATCCTCAGGACATGGCCGAGACGCTCCACGTCCCCGGCGCTGAACTTGCGGTACCCCGAGGGGGTCCGCTGCGGCTCGATGAGCCCCTCCGACTCCAGGAAGCGGATCTTGGAGATGGTGACTTCGGGGAATTCCTCGCGCAGCACGTTCAGCACCGTGCCGATACTCATCAGTCCAGTTTCCGCGGCGGCGGTACCGTGCCCGGCACCGCCGCTCGGTGTATGAAGCATGGACCTTCCCTGGGGTCAGGGTGTCCCGGACGGAGTCCGGGGAGGGTCAGTAACCCCGCTGGCTCGCGTAGAAGACCAGCCGGTACTTGCCGATCTGCACCTCGTCACCGTTCGACAGACCGACCTGGTCGATCCGCTCGCGGTTGACGTACGTGCCGTTCAGGCTGCCCACGTCGGCCACGGTGAACGAACCGTCCTGGCTGCGGCGGAACTCCACGTGCCGACGGGAGACCGTCACGTCGTCCAGGAAGATGTCGCTCTGCGGGTGGCGTCCGGCCGTGGTCAGATCGCCGTCCAGCAGAAAGCGGCTGCCCGAGTTCGGCCCGCGGCGCACGACCAGGAGCGCGGACCCCATCGGCAGCGCGTCGACGGCCGCCTGCGCCTCCGGGGACAGCGTCGGCACCTGCGTCTGGCCGGTGACCTCGGCGTCGTACGCCTCGAGACCGGAGATGGAGATGGTGGACGTCGTCTCGGAGGGACGCTCCGGGACGGCTCCGGGCCTGAGCGGGGCTCCACAGTTCGAACAGAAACGGCTGTTCTCCGCGTTGCGGTTACCGCACCTCGTGCACACCAAGGCCGACATGGACGGATCCTCCTGCCCACCGGGGGCCTGGGACGCGTACGGGGCGGAGAACCCTCCACCCGTACCTGAGGTTGACGGTTGCCCGAAACCTATGCCGCTCGACTGCGCAGGGTCAACCGACGGCGCGCCCTGGCCTCCTGCAACGTTCTCACCCGGACCGCCGACCTGATCCCGGTACAGCGGACGCGGTGCCTCCGCGTCGGGCTGTGCGCGATGACGAGCGGTCGCATTGTCGCGGCCTTCTCGCGCGCTCTTGCCGAACAACTTCCCAAACAACTTCACGGGCGATTCCCCTTGACCTCAACAGACCCGCCCGTGGGGCAGGACGAACCCTGACTGAACACACTGGCCGACCCGGACATCCTCACAACGTCCGTATCCACCAGACAGTTTCCACCACGCACCACCCATTCGGTGCGGCGACCCCCCGCAACCTCTTGCTCTCGCCGGTCGCCCTCCATGCACCCCCGGTTCACTGCGAGGACGACCGAGCGTAGCCAGGCTGCTTCGCCGACCGCAAGGCATCCACGACGATCTTGGTCGATCGCTCCACCGAGGCGGTGGCCTGTTCCTTCTCGAGAGTCTGCACCACTCCTCCAGGGATGTTGAGCGCCGGCTCGAGGTCCTGCGGCTTGCCGATGACCTTGAAACGATAGGGGGCGGTGATCTTGTTCCCGTCGACGCTCACTCCGTCGCCGGAATCCGACAGGTAGGTGCCCGCCACGACCCGTACGCCGTTCACCTGAATGGCCTCGGCGCCGGCCGCGCGCAGTTCCTGGACCGCGTCGAGCAGCATGTTCGACTCGACCATCCCCTTCGGGTCCTCGACGACCAACGTGATGCCGGGGCCCTGTGCAGCCACCGTGCCCGCCAGAATGCCGAGTTGGCGTTCCCTCTCGAGCGTCTGCCGGCGAGCCTCCTCGGCCTGGTCCGAGCTGTTCTCGAGCTCGTCGCGCTGCTCCTCGAGTCCTTGCTTCTCGTCCTCAAGACGCTCTGTACGGTCATCGAGTTCATCGAGGATGCGGACGAGATCCTCCTGGCGTGCGCCGCGCAGGGCACTGTCGCCCTCGCTGTTCGAGGCCACCTGGACGGCCAGTCCGAAGCCCAGGCCGAACAGCAGGAGAGCGACGATGAGTTGGGCCCGGGTGATCCGTGGCGGCCACAGGCCTTTCACCAGCCGCTGCCGTCCGGACAGATCGGATCCCAGCCGCTCCGGCGGCGCCTCCTCCTCCGTGGACGCGGAGGAGGCGCTCGCGGGCGCCTCGTCGGGCAGTTCCTTCCGGAAGCTGTCACCGGTCGCCGCGGCGGGACGCGGCGCGGGAGCGGGACGCGGCGCGGGAGCGGGGGTCGGTGCCGGAGCGGGGGTCGGTGCCGGAGCGGGGGTCGGTGCCGGAGCGGGGGTCGGTGCCGGAGCGGGGGTCGGTGCCGGAGCGGGGGTCGGTGCCGGAGCGGGGCGGGGCGGGGACTCCTGGCGGGCTCCGGGGTCCGTGTGCGGTCCGGCCGGCGGCTCGGGCGTCATCCTGTCGTCCTGACGGGGGTGCTTGTGCTCGGGCTCGTGGTCCTGGTCGCTCATCGGTCTCACGCCCGGAAGACGTGCCGGCGGATCGCCGCGGCGTTGGAGAAGATCCGGATACCGAGGACGACCACCACGCCCGTGGACAGCTGGGCACCCACGCCCAGCTCATCGCCGAGGAAGACGATCAGCGCGGCAACGACCACGTTGGACAGGAACGACACGACGAAGACCTTGTCGTCGAAAATGCCGTCGAGCATGGCCCGCAGCCCGCCGAAGACGGCGTCGAGGGCCGCCACGACGGCGATCGGCAGGTACGGCTCGACGACCGCCGGAACCTCGGGCCGGACCAACAGGCCGACCACGACTCCCACGACGAGGCCCAGTACGGCGATCACGATGTGCCTTTCTCAGGTGCGGTCTCGGTTATCGGTTGAGCAGTTCGGACGATCACACTCGGTGCGGCGGGCAGCCGGAGGTCGTCCTCCACCGAGAGAGCGGTACGGATGTCGTAGTTCTCCTGCAGGGCATGCAGATACAGCCCGTCCGAGCTGTTCTGGAACCGGCTGCTCAACTGGCGGCCGTCCCCCACGGCGAAGACCGTGTACGGGGGTACCAGCGGCCTGTTGTCGACCAGTATCGCGTCTCCCGCCGCCCTGATCGCCGAGAGGGCGGTCAGCCGCTGCCCGTTGATGGAAATCGCCTCGGCGCCGGACTCCCACAGGCCATTGACCACACGCTGCATGTCCCGGTCGCGGACCCGCCCGGTGTCGGAGAACCCGGTGGTCGAACGAGCGTCGCCGTCTCCGCCGGTGCTCGTGTCCTTGGCGTCGTTCACCACGAGCTTCACGCCGGGCCCGTGCACCGCGACAGCGCCCGCCAGGACGCCCACCAGGTCGGTGCGGTTGCTCTGGCCGCTGCGCCTGAGCGCCTCGCGCTGCCGCGCGCTCACGTCGGCGCGGAGGGCGTCGATGCCGTCCTCGAGCTTGTCCGCCGCCTCGGTTTCCCGGTCGATCCTGTCGATCAGTTCCTCGCGCTCCTTGGCGACGACGGGAGCCTCAGCTCTGGCCTGCGCGGCTCCGACGGTCACCACCAGGGCCGCGAGGACCAGACCGCCGGCGAGCCCCAGTTTCGCCCTGAGGGTCTTCGGCATGCCTCCGGTGCCGTCGGCCTGCTTCCGCGCGGCAGCCTCGGCGTATCCCTCGTCGAGGCTGTGGTCCATCACGTTGGTGATCAACGACATGGACGCGTCCGGACGCGGTAGCCGCTGGGGGGTGCTCCGAACGGGGGGTTGCTGCGGCATGCCGCACATCGTCGCATGCCGCGGGCGCTACCTCCGAACGGGCCTACGTGCGTGCCGGACAGGCCCCGTCGGGGACACTTGTCCGGCACGCACGCGGACCGCTCTTCGCCCGGTTCCGGCTACCGTCCGGCGCTGTCCACAACTGCTGCCCACTCGTCGAGCAGAGCCTGGGCGGAGGCGTCGTCGGGGCCCTCGGCCCACAGGTGGGTGACCGCCTCGGCCGGGTCGGGCAGCACCATCACCCAGCGGCCGTCGGCTTCCACCACACGCACACCGTCAGTGGTGTCCACGAAGCGGTCACCGGCCTCCTCGACGACCCGCCGCATCACGAGTCCCTTGACCGCCCACGGGGTCGCCAGGTCACGCCTGATCACGTGCGCACGCGGGATACGCGCATCGATCTGGCTGAGCGTGAGCTGCGTCCTGGCCACCAGGCCGATGAGCCGGACAAAGGCCGCGGTGCCGTCGTAGACCCTGTTGAACTCCGGAACGATGAAACCGCCCTTGCCGTCCCCGCCGAAGATCGTGCCCTCCTCACCGCCCACGCGGGTGAGGTCGTCGGGCGAGGTGGTCGTCCACTCCACCTGGGTGCCGTGGTAGGCCGCCACCTGCTCGGCGATCCTGGTGGTGGTCACGGGGAGCGCGACACGACCGCTGCGCCGCTCGGCCGCGATGAGGTCGAGCATGACGAGCAGCGCCCGGTCGTCCTCGATGATCCTCCCCTTCTCGTCGACGAGGGAGAGCCGCTCGCCGACCGGGTCGAACCGCACACCGAACGCGGCACGGGAGGATGCCACCATCTCGCCGAGCCGCACCAGTCCCGACCGCCGGACATCTGCCGTCTCGGTCGGCCTGGACTCGTCGAGCCCCGGGTTGATGGTCAGCGAGTCCACTCCGAGCTTGCCGAGCAGACTCGGCAGCACGAGCCCCGCGCTGCCGTTGGACGCGTCCACGACCACCTTCAGCCCGGACTCCGCGATTCCTGTGATGTCGACGTTCCGCAACAGCGAGCCGGTGTACGAGTCGAAGACACTCGCCGGGAAGTGCAGATCACCGATCTCGCCCGGGAACGCGCGCCGGTACTCCTGCCGCGCGAACACCCGGTCCAGTTTGCGCTGGCTGCCCTGCGAGAGGTCGGCGCCCTGCCCGTCGAAGAACATGATGTCGACGGAGTCCGGTACCCCGGGAGTGGTCCGGATCATGATGCCGCCCGCGCTGCCCCGGGCGGTCTGCTGCCGGGCCACGGGCAGCGGTACGTTCTCCAGGTCCCGTACGTCGATGGCGCTGGCCTGCAGCGCGGAGATGACCGCACGCTTCAGGGCTCGGGCACCGCGGGAGTGGTCCCGGGCGGTGGTGACCGTCGATCCCTTCTTCAGCGTCGTCGCATAGGCGCCGGCCAGCCGAACGGCAAGTTCAGGCGTGATCTCGACGTTCAGGATTCCCGACACCCCGCGGGCGCCGAAAAGGTGTGCCTGTCCTCTGGACTCCCAGATGACCGAGGTGTTGACGAACGCACCGGCCTCGATCGTCTTGAACGGGTAGACCCGTACATTGCCCTGGACAATGGATTCTTCACCGATCAGGCACTCGTCGCCGATGACGGCGCCGTCCTCGATTCGCGCCGCGCGCATGACGTCGGTGTTCCTGCCGAGCACGCAGCCCCTCAGGTTGCTGTGCGGTCCGATGTACACGTTGTCGTGGACGACGGCCCTGTGCAGGAAGGCCCCGCTCTTCACCACGACGTTGGATCCCACGACCGTGTGCTCACGTATCTCGGCGCCGGCTTCGACCTTGGCGTAGTCGCCGATGTAGAGCGGTCCGCGCAGCACGGCATCGGGATGTACTTCGGCGCCCTCGGCGACCCACACGCCCGGAGAGATCTCGAAACCGTCGATGTCGACGTCGACCTTGCCCTCGAGAACGTCGGCCTGCGCCTTCACATAGCTCTCGTGCGTGCCGACGTCCTCCCAGTAGCCCTCGGCGATGAAGCCGTAGATGGGCTTGCCTTCCTTCATCAGCTGCGGGAAGACGTCCCCGGACCAGTCGACGGGCACGTCGGGCTCGACATAGTCGAAGACCTCGGGCTCCATGACGTAGATCCCGGTGTTCACCGTGTCGGAGAAGACCTGTCCCCAGGTCGGCTTCTCCAGGAAGCGCTCGACCTTGCCTTCCTCGTCCACGATGGTGATACCGAATTCCAGCGGATTGGGCACCCGGGTCAGACAGACCGTGACCAGCGCACCCTTCTCCTTGTGGAAGTTGATCAGCTCGGTCAGGTCGAAATCCGTCAGCGCGTCGCCGGAGATGACGAGGAAGGTGTCGTCCTTCAGTGCCTCCTCGGCGTTCTTCACGCTCCCTGCGGTACCGAGTGGCTTCTCCTCATTGGCATAGGTGAGCTCCATTCCGAGCTCTTCACCGTCACCGAAATAGTTCTTGACGAGCGACGCCAGGAACTGGACAGTCACAACGGTTTCGTTGAGCCCATGCCTTTTGAGCAGCCGCAGAACGTGCTCCATGATCGGCTGATTGGCCACCGGCAGGAGCGGCTTGGGCATGCTTGAGGTCATAGGCCGAAGGCGCGTGCCTTCGCCCCCAGCCATCACGACGGCCTTCATGTCGGAAGCGTCCTCCTCTAAGAGACGACGGTCTAGCCGACTTCACCCGTCAAGATTGTCCCGCACTTTTCCACTGCGGGCCATCGCGCGACGTTGCGCGTGCCAATCAGCGAGTTCAGCCGGCCATGGCGTCCGCACGAACCAGGCGGCGGACCTGCACCACGTAGAGGACTCCTGCCCACCAATAGAGGGTTGTACCCCATCCGGCGAACGCCCATCCGAAAATAGCAGCGAGTGACGAGATCCAGCCACTACCGTCACTGAGCAGGAGCAACGGGAAGGCGTACATCAGGTTGAAGGTAGCTGCCTTCCCAAGGAAGTTCACCTGCGGGGGCGGATAGCCGTGCCGCCGGAGGATGCCCACCATCACCAGGAGAACCAGCTCACGGGCCAACAGTACGGCCGTCAACCAAAGCGGAAGAATCTCGCGCCAGGTGAGACCGACAAGGGTCGAAAGAATGTAGAGCCGGTCCGCCGCTGGATCCAGAAGCCGGCCGAGGCTGCTGATCTGGTTCCAACGGCGCGCGAGCTTGCCGTCCAGATAATCACTGACACCGCTCAGAGCGAGCACCAAGAGCGCCCAGCCGTCGCTCTTCGGGCCACCGAACTCCGGTCGGAGGATCAGCCACAGGAAGAGGGGCACGCCGAGAAGCCGCGCCATGCTGAGGATGTTCGGGATGGTGAGGACACGGTCCGTCTGGACGCGAGTCTCCTGGACCTCCACCCGGGGACCTCCTGGGGGAAAAGTATTGATGATGCTCATTGACCCTACCTCAAAACAAAAAAGCTCTGGCTCTCGGGCTGCGTGCCCAAGAGCCAGAGCTCTAAAAGGAGTTCGGCGGCGTCCTACTCTCCCACAGGGTCCCCCCTGCAGTACCATCGGCGCAATAAGGCTTAGCTTCCGGGTTCGGAATGTAACCGGGCGTTTCCCCTACGCTATGACCACCGAAACACTATGAAACAGACAACCGCACCATGTGTGGCACATGGGGTCGTTCGTGGTTTCAGAACCAACACAGTGGACGCGAGCAACTGAGGACAAGCCCTCGGCCTATTAGTACCGGTCAACTCCACACGTTACCGTGCTTCCATATCCGGCCTATCAACCCAGTCGTCTACTGGGAGCCTTACCCCATCAAGTGGGTGGGAGTCCTCATCTCGAAGCAGGCTTCCCGCTTAGATGCTTTCAGCGGTTATCCCTCCCGAACGTAGCCAACCAGCCATGCCCTTGGCAGGACAACTGGCACACCAGAGGTTCGTCCGTCCCGGTCCTCTCGTACTAGGGACAGCCCTTCTCAAGACTCCTGCGCGCGCAGCGGATAGGGACCGAACTGTCTCACGACGTTCTAAACCCAGCTCGCGTACCGCTTTAATGGGCGAACAGCCCAACCCTTGGGACCGACTCCAGCCCCAGGATGCGACGAGCCGACATCGAGGTGCCAAACCATCCCGTCGATATGGACTCTTGGGGAAGATCAGCCTGTTATCCCCGGGGTACCTTTTATCCGTTGAGCGACGGCGCTTCCACAAGCCACCGCCGGATCACTAGTCCCGACTTTCGTCCCTGCTCGACCCGTCGGTCTCACAGTCAAGCTCCCTTGTGCACTTACACTCAACACCTGATTACCAACCAGGCTGAGGGAACCTTTGGGCGCCTCCGTTACTCTTTAGGAGGCAACCGCCCCAGTTAAACTACCCATCAGACACTGTCCCTGATCCGGATCACGGACCCAGGTTAGACATCCAGCACGACCAGACTGGTATTTCAACGACGACTCCACCCGAACTGGCGTCCGAGTTTCAAAGTCTCCCAGCTATCCTACACAAGCCGAACCGAACACCAATATCAAACTGTAGTAAAGGTCCCGGGGTCTTTCCGTCCTGCTGCGCGAAACGAGCATCTTTACTCGTAGTGCAATTTCACCGGGCCTATGGTTGAGACAGTCGAGAAGTCGTTACGCCATTCGTGCAGGTCGGAACTTACCCGACAAGGAATTTCGCTACCTTAGGATGGTTATAGTTACCACCGCCGTTTACTGGCGCTTAAGTTCTCAGCTTCGCCACCCCGAAGAGTGACTAACCGGTCCCCTTAACGTTCCAGCACCGGGCAGGCGTCAGTCCGTATACATCGCCTTACGGCTTCGCACGGACCTGTGTTTTTAGTAAACAGTCGCTTCTCGCTGGTCTCTGCGGCCACACCCAGCTCAGAGGGAAAACCTCATCACCGGACATGGCCCCCCTTCTCCCGAAGTTACGGGGGCATTTTGCCGAGTTCCTTAACCATAGTTCACCCGAACGCCTCGGTATTCTCTACCTGACCACCTGAGTCGGTTTAGGGTACGGGCCGCCATGAAACTCGCTAGAGGCTTTTCTCGACAGCATAGGATCATCCACTTCGCCACAATCGGCTCGGCATCGGGTCTCACCCTTATGCCATCCGGATTTACCTGGATGACGGGCTACACCCTTACCCCGGGACAACCACCGCCCGGGCTGGACTACCTTCCTGCGTCACCCCATCACTCACCTACTACGGGTTGGGTTCGTCGGCTCCACCACTTTCCTTTCCCCGAAGGGTCCGGAACGGCTTCACGGACTTAGCATCGCCCGATTCAATGTTTGACGCTTCACAGCGGGTACCGGAATATCAACCGGTTATCCATCGACTACGCCTGTCGGCCTCGCCTTAGGTCCCGACTTACCCTGGGCAGATCAGCTTGACCCAGGAACCCTTGGTCAATCGGCGCACACGTTTCTCACGTGTGTATCGCTACTCATGCCTGCATTCTCACTCGTCAACCGTCCACCACTGCCTTCCGGCGCGGCTTCACCCGGCAGACGACGCTCCCCTACCCATCACAGCGGGCGTTGGCCCTATAGCTGCAATGACACGACTTCGGCGGTACGCTTGAGCCCCGCTACATTGTCGGCGCGGAATCACTAGACCAGTGAGCTATTACGCACTCTTTCAAGGGTGGCTGCTTCTAAGCCAACCTCCTGGTTGTCTGTGCGACTCCACATCCTTTCCCACTTAGCGTACGCTTGGGGGCCTTAGTCGATGCTCTGGGCTGTTTCCCTCTCGACCATGGAGCTTATCCCCCACAGTCTCACTGCCGCGTTCTCACTTGCCGGCATTCGGAGTTTGGCTAAGGTCAGTAACCCGGTAGGGCCCATCGCCTATCCAGTGCTCTACCTCCGGCAAGAAACACGCGACGCTGCACCTAAATGCATTTCGGGGAGAACCAGCTATCACGGAGTTTGATTGGCCTTTCACCCCTAACCACAGGTCATCCCCCAGGTTTTCAACCCTGGTGGGTTCGGTCCTCCACGAAGTCTTACCTCCGCTTCAACCTGCCCATGGCTAGATCACTCCGCTTCGGGTCTTGGGCATGCTACTGCGTCGCCCTGTTCGGACTCGCTTTCGCTACGGCTTCCCCACACGGGTTAACCTCGCAACACACCGCAAACTCGCAGGCTCATTCTTCAAAAGGCACGCAGTCACGACGTTGAGTGCAAGCACTCAACGCGACGCTCCCACGGCTTGTAGGCACACGGTTTCAGGTACTATTTCACTCCCCTCCCGGGGTACTTTTCACCATTCCCTCACGGTACTATCCGCTATCGGTCACCAGGGAATATTTAGGCTTGGCGGGTGGTCCCGCCGGATTCACACGGGATTTCTCGGGCCCCGTGCTACTTGGGTGTCTCTTCAACGAGCCGTTGACGTTTCGGCTACGGGGGTCTTACCCTCTGCGCCGGACCTTTCGCATGTCCTTCGCCTACATCAACGGTTTCTGACTCGCCTCATGGCCGGCAGACCATGAAATAAGAGATCCCACAACCCCGCATGCGCAACCCCTGCCGGGTCTCACACGCCTGCGGTTTGGCCTCATCCGGTTTCGCTCGCCACTACTCCCGGAATCACGGTTGTTTTCTCTTCCTGCGGGTACTGAGATGTTTCACTTCCCCGCGTTCCCTCCGCATACCCTATGTGTTCAGGTATGGGTGACAGCCCATGACGACTGCCGGGTTTCCCCATTCGGACACCCCCGGATCAAAGTCTGGTTGACGACTCCCCGGGGACTATCGTGGCCTCCCACGTCCTTCATCGGTTCCTGGTGCCAAGGCATCCACCGTGCGCCCTTAAAAACTTGGCCACAGATGCTCGCGTCCACTGTGCAGTTCTCAAACAACGACCAACCACCCGTCACACACCGCTGACGCGATGCTGTACCGGGGTCGGCACTGAAGGCAGCCGATACGGCCGTGCCCTCAGACACCCAACAGCGTGCCCGACCGGTCCCCGTCCGAGGATCGTGCTTTCCACACCCCCGGCAAGGGGGGCAGTACTCGCAGTCCTCGGCCCGAAACGACCGGCCGACTAATCAACGTTCCACCCATGAGCCACCAGCACCGGACGTGCGCCGGTGTACTGGCCTCTGGCCGGGCGAACCCGGCGAGAAGTGCTCCTTAGAAAGGAGGTGATCCAGCCGCACCTTCCGGTACGGCTACCTTGTTACGACTTCGTCCCAATCGCCAGTCCCACCTTCGACGGCTCCCTCCCCACGAGGGGGTTGGGCCACCGGCTTCGGGTGTTACCGACTTTCGTGACGTGACGGGCGGTGTGTACAAGGCCCGGGAACGTATTCACCGCAGCGATGCTGATCTGCGATTACTAGCAACTCCGACTTCATGGGGTCGAGTTGCAGACCCCAATCCGAACTGAGACCGGCTTTTTGAGATTCGCTCCACCTCGCGGTATCGCAGCTCATTGTACCGGCCATTGTAGCACGTGTGCAGCCCAAGACATAAGGGGCATGATGACTTGACGTCGTCCCCACCTTCCTCCGAGTTGACCCCGGCGGTCTCCCGTGAGTCCCCAACACCCCCGAAGGGGCTTGCTGGCAACACGGGACAAGGGTTGCGCTCGTTGCGGGACTTAACCCAACATCTCACGACACGAGCTGACGACAGCCATGCACCACCTGTACACCGACCACAAGGGGGCGCCTGTCTCCAGACGTTTCCGGTGTATGTCAAGCCTTGGTAAGGTTCTTCGCGTTGCGTCGAATTAAGCCACATGCTCCGCTGCTTGTGCGGGCCCCCGTCAATTCCTTTGAGTTTTAGCCTTGCGGCCGTACTCCCCAGGCGGGGCACTTAATGCGTTAGCTGCGGCACCGACGACGTGGAATGTCGCCAACACCTAGTGCCCACCGTTTACGGCGTGGACTACCAGGGTATCTAATCCTGTTCGCTCCCCACGCTTTCGCTCCTCAGCGTCAGTAATGGCCCAGAGATCCGCCTTCGCCACCGGTGTTCCTCCTGATATCTGCGCATTTCACCGCTACACCAGGAATTCCGATCTCCCCTACCACACTCTAGCCTGCCCGTATCGACTGCAGACCCGGGGTTAAGCCCCGGGCTTTCACAATTGACGCGACAGGCCGCCTACGAGCTCTTTACGCCCAATAATTCCGGACAACGCTCGCGCCCTACGTATTACCGCGGCTGCTGGCACGTAGTTAGCCGGCGCTTCTTCTGCAGGTACCGTCACTTGCGCTTCTTCCCTGCTGAAAGAGGTTTACAACCCGAAGGCCGTCATCCCTCACGCGGCGTCGCTGCATCAGGCTTGCGCCCATTGTGCAATATTCCCCACTGCTGCCTCCCGTAGGAGTCTGGGCCGTGTCTCAGTCCCAGTGTGGCCGGTCGCCCTCTCAGGCCGGCTACCCGTCGTCGCCTTGGTGAGCCGTTACCTCACCAACAAGCTGATAGGCCGCGGGCTCATCCCTCACCGCCGGAGCTTTCAACCCCCGCCCATGCGGGCGGGGATATCATCCGGTATTAGACCCCGTTTCCAGGGCTTGTCCCGAAGTGAGGGGCAGATTGCCCACGTGTTACTCACCCGTTCGCCACTAATCCACCCCGAGGGGCTTCATCGTTCGACTTGCATGTGTTAAGCACGCCGCCAGCGTTCGTCCTGAGCCAGGATCAAACTCTCCGTGAATGCTTTCCCGTGATCGGGAGAACACCACGAGAGCGGAACGGTCGGGCGGAATGGGCCCCACCGTTCACAGCGTCCTCGCTGTGTTGTTCTTCAAAGGAACCTCGTCCCGGCCTGCTGGCCGAAGACGGGGTATCAACATATCTGGCGTTGATTTTTGGCACGCTGTTGAGTTCTCAAGGAACGGACGCTTCCTTTGTACTCACCCTCGCGGGCTTTCCTCCGGGCGCTTCCCTTCGGTCCTGCGTGTCCGACTCTATCAGATCTTTCCGATCCGATTTCCTCGGGCTGTTCGCCTTCCCGGGGTTCCGCATTTCGCGTTTCCCTTTCCGGCGACTCCGACTTTATCAGTGTTTTCCCTGCTCCCTGACCACCGTCCTGCGAGAACGCAGAAGTTGACCCCGGGATAGGATCTGACAAGTTGGATTTGCTGCGGGGTAGTGACGCAAGATCGCGCCGTCCGGCCCCAGGCAGGTGCCCGACTGTACAGGGGGCCGCGGAGCAGGTGCAAATCAACAAGAAGAAGTGGTCTAGACCTCTAATCGGTTCTCTCGTACGGAACCGGTACTACCTATGACATACGCTGCATCACAGTGCGCCGTCCGAGACCGACAGTGACGGGCCCTTACCGATCTCCGCCCCTGGGAGGCTTCCCATGACCACCGTGACATCCCCGCTCGCAGGACGGGCGATCGGACTCGACTCCGTGCCCGATCCCGTCTTCTCCGGGGCCATGGTCGGCCCGGGTATGGCGATCGACCCCCTGCGGGAGCCCTCCACGGCTGTCTCCCCCGTCGACGGTGTCGTCGTCTCTCTGCACCCGCATGCGTTCGTCGTGGTCGACGAGAGCGGTCACGGCGTCCTCACCCATCTCGGCATCGACACCGTGCAGCTCAACGGTAACGGCTTCGAACTGCTCGTCAACAAGGGCGACACCGTGACTCGCGGTCAGGGTGTGGTGCGCTGGAGCCCTGCGGCAGTCGAGGCCTCCGGCAAGTCCCCGGTGTGCCCGGTCGTGGCCTTGGACGCCACGGTGGAGGCACTCTCCGAACTGCGCGACGACGGCGAGGTCAAGGCCGGCGACTCCCTCTTCCTCTGGAAGTGACGCCGGTGCCGTCGCCCGACGGCAAGCAGGGCAACCCACACGGCGGCGGATAGCGCCGCATTACCGGAGACAGGTGAGATGGAGACAACGCTGCGAGGCGTCGGTGTGAGCCATGGTGTGGCGATCGGCGAGGTTCGGCACATGGGAACTGCGGTCCTCGAGCCGCCGGCCAGACAGATCCCGGCCGAGGAGGCGGAGCGTGAACAGGGACGCGCCCGCAAGGCCGTGGAGGCGGTGGCGGCCGATCTGATGGCGCGCGGCAATCTGGCGGGCGGCGAAGCCCAGGCGGTCCTCGAGGCCCAGGCCATGATGGCCCAGGACCCCGAGCTGATGACGGACGTGGAACGTCGCATCGTCGAAAGCAGTACCGCCGAGCGTGCGGTGTACGACGCGTTCGCCGCCTACCGCGAGCTGCTGGCCGCTGCCGGTGAGTATCTGGCGGGTCGCGTGGCCGACCTCGACGACGTGCGGAACCGCATCGTCGCCCGGCTGCTCGGGGTTCCGATGCCGGGTGTCCCGGACAGCGACGAGCCCTACGTCCTCGTGGCCCGTGATCTCGCCCCGGCGGACACGGCGCTGCTGGACCCGACCCTGGTGCTCGGTTTCGTGACCGAGGAAGGGGGACCCACCAGTCACAGCGCGATCCTGGCTCGGGCGCTCGGTGTGCCGGCCGTGGTGGCCCTGCCCGGTGCCGGTGAGCTCGCCGAAGGAACACTGATCGCCGTCGACGGCAGCACCGGTGAGATCTTCGTGAACCCGAGCGAGGAGAAGAAGGGGCAGCTCGAGGCCGCGGCGGCCGAGCGTCGGGCGGCGCTGAGCGCGTCGACCGGGCCCGGTGCGACCGCCGACGGTCACACGGTGCCGTTGCTGGCGAACATCGGCGGTCCGGCGGATGTGCCGGCCGCGGTCGAGGCGGGCGCGGAGGGTGTCGGTCTCTTCCGTACCGAGTTCCTCTTCCTGGACGACAGCAAGAACGCTCCCTCCGAGGAGAAGCAGGTCGCGGCCTACCGTCAGGTGCTCGAGGCGTTCCCCGAGGGCCGTGTGGTCGTGCGGGTGCTGGACGCGGGCGCGGACAAGCCGCTGGACTTCCTCACCCCGGCGGACGAGCCGAACCCGGCACTGGGCGTGCGCGGTCTCCGGTCTCTGCTCGACCACCCCGAGGTGCTGCGTACCCAACTGTCGGCGCTCGTCAAGGCCTCGGAAGGGCTGTCCGTCCACCTTGAGGTGATGGCCCCGATGGTGGCGGACCGGGCCGATGCCAAGGCCTTCGCCGACGCATGCCGTGAGGCGGGGCTGCACGCGAAGTTCGGTGCGATGGTCGAGATTCCGTCGGCCGCACTGCGGGCGCGCTCGATCCTGCAGGAGGTGGAGTTCCTGTCGCTGGGGACGAACGACCTCGCGCAGTACACGTTCGCCGCGGACCGTCAGGTGGGGGCGGTGTCCCGGCTGCAGGATCCGTGGCAGCCCGCACTGCTCGACCTGGTGGCACTGGCGGCGGAGGCCGCCAAGGCCGAGGGCAAGAGCTGTGGTGTCTGCGGTGAGGCCGCGTCCGACCCGTTGCTCGCTTCGGTGCTGACCGGTCTGGGTGTCACCTCCCTCTCCATGGGTGCGGCGTCCATCCCCTATGTGCGGGCGGCGCTGGCGAAGTTCACTCTGGCGCAGTGCGAGCGGGCCGCCGCCGCGGCCCGTGCGACGGACAGTGCCGAGGAGGCCCGTAGGGCCGCTCAGGCGGTGCTGTCGGGCGAGTAACAGGGCAGGCAGGACACGGTGGGCGGGCTGACGATCGCCGCCGCTGTTCCCGAAGGGGCGCTCCACGCAAGGGGCGCCCCTTCTTGGCGGCCGCTCCCCGTTTCCCTCTCCGTTCCGCGTCCCCTTTCTGTTCGGGGTTCAGTGGTGGTGGGACGGGCTCGGGTCCTCCCCGAGGTCGGGCGGCTCGCAGTAGTCGACGTTGGACTCGGGCGGGATGGGGTCTCCCGATTCGATGTCGGTGCAGTAGGCGTCGAAGACCTCCCCTGCGGTGAGGGGCTCGAGGCCATGGGCGCGCAACCGCCAGCCGTGGACACGGTCGGGGGTGCCCGGGGCGGTGGTCCGCAGGACGAGCCCGCCCGGCTTGTCGGTGGCGAGGCCGACGGCCAGCACCGTGGTGAATTCGAGGATCTCGGTGTCGTCCAGTTCCAGGTGTCCGCCGTTGTCGTCGGCGTGGAGGACGGCGACCAGGGTCTCGGGTGGTCCGGAGACGCTGCAGACGAGGTGCCGGCTCCCGGGACCCGCCGTGTCGAGGATGCGGACGAGCAGCCGGGAGGCTCGGGTGAAGGCTTCGCGGCCCAGGTCCTCGCCGCACGAGGGGCAGGCGCCGAGACGCGCGAGGAGCATGGTCGCGTACTCCCAGGTCGCGTGGCGGACGCCCTCGTCGACGAGGGCGGGCAGGAGGTCGGTCAGGGGCTGCCCCTCGTAGGGGACGGTGGCTCCGGTGGCCGCGAGTTCGGCCGTGAAGCGGGTGCGGCTGGTGTGGCTGTCCGGGTCGAGGCCGCGTTGTGCGCAGAACTCCGTGTACTCCTCGGGGTCGAAGAGGGCCAGTGTGGTGTGGCTGCCCTGCAGGGCCCGTGTCCTGAGGACGGCCTCCACGTGTTCGAGGTAGATGCCGTGGTCGTCGAAGAGGAAGCTTCGGTAGTGCCGCATGGCTCGGAAGTCGTGCTCGTCGGTCAGCAGCCCGATGGTGCCCGCGATCTCGCGGCGCAGGACGCGTCGCATGGTCCGGTGGTCGGTGTACGTCATGTCTCCCCCTGCACAGTCGATCAAGGTTCACTCACAGTAATCGGGGGCACTGACAACGGCGTCCGGGCGGGCGGCAGCGGGCCGGGCTGGCGGGCAGGGTGAGGTCAGGCGCGTTCGCGGGCCAGGTCCTCGTAGAACGTGAGCAGCTCCAGATTGTCGACGGAGCCGGCGTTGACCGCCTTCTCCAGCGGTGTGCCCTGGAGAAGGCGTTTGACCGGGACCTCGATGCGTTTGCCGGTCAGGGTGTGCGGGACGCCGGGCACCTCGATGATCTCGTCGGGGACGTGGCGTGGGGACAGTTCCTCGCGGATGGTCCGCTGGATGCGGCCCTTCAGTCCCTCGTCGAGCACGGCGCCCGGTGTCAGGTGGACGAACAGGGGCATCCAGTAGCCGCCGTCGGGCTGTTCGATGCCGATGACGAGGGATTCCCTGATCTCGGGAAGGCGCTCGACGGCCTCGTAGATGTCCGCCGACCCCATGCGGACGCCTTGGCGGTTGAGCGTGGAGTCGGAACGGCCGTGGATGACGACGGAACCTCGGGAGGTGAGGGTGATCCAGTCGCCGTGCCGCCAGACACCGGGATAGGTGTCGAAGTAGCTGTCGTGGTAGCGGCTGCCATCGGGGTCGTTCCAGAAGCGGATCGGCATGGACGGCATGGGATGGGTGACCACGAGCTCGCCGACCTCGTCGGTCAGGGGCCTGCCGTTCGGGTCCCAGGACTGCAGGTCCGTGCCGAGGCAGGGTGCCTGCAGCTCGCCGACGTGGACGGGGAGGGTGGGGACGGCGCCGGCGAAGCAGGAGCACACGTCCGTGCCGCCGCTGACGGAGGCGATCCACAGGTCGTCGCGCACCTCGTCGTGCAGCCAGCGGAAGCCGTCGGGCGGGAGGGGGGAGCCGGTGGTGGCGACGCACTGCACCGCTGAGAGGTCGAAGTCGCGCGAGGGGTGCACATCCGCCTTGCGGCAGGCCATGACGTATGCGGCGGAGGTGCCGTAGAAGGTGGCGCCGGTGCGTTCGGCGATCCGCCACTGGGAGCCTGTGTCCGGGTAGCCGGGGCTGCCGTCGTACAGGACGATCGTCGTTCCGGTGAGCAGGCCGGAGACGAGGAAGTTCCACATCATCCAGCCGGTCGACGTGTACCAGAAGAAGCGGTCCTCCGGGCCCAGGTCGCAGTGGAGTCCGAGCTGTTTGAGGTGTTCGACCAGGATGCCGCCCTGGGACTGGACGATCGCCTTCGGCAGTCCGGTGGTGCCGGAGGAGTAGAGCACCCACAGGGGGTGCTCGAAGGGCACCTGCTCGAAGACCGGTTCGGTGTCCGCGGAGGTGAGGTCCTGCCAGTCGAGTGTCCCGTCCGGGGCGTCGGTGCCGAGCAGGGGGATGTGCACGACGGCGCGCAGGGTGGGCAGTTCACGGCGTAGTTCGGCGACGACGTCGCGGCGGTCGTGCTCCTTGCCGCCGTAGCGGTAGCCGTCGACGGTGAACAGGACGACCGGTTCGACCTGCTGGAAGCGGTCGAGCACACTGCGGGCTCCGAAGTCGGGCGCGCAGGAGGTCCACACGCCGCCCACCGCCGCGGTGGCCAGGAAGGCGACGACGGCCTGCGGGATGTTGGGCAGGTAGCCGCTGACGCGGTCGCCGGGGCGTACGCCGAGGGCGCGCAGTTCGGCCGCCAGGGAACCGACCTGGCGGCGCAGCTCGGCCCAGGTGACGGGCCTCGGGTCGTGGGTCTCGTCGACGTGCAGGAGCGCCGGCTCGTCCGCGCGGGTCGCGGCGGCGCGCAGGGCGTGTTCGGCGTAGTTGAGGGTGGCACCGGGGAACCACTGGGCGCCGGGCATCGAACGGTCGCCCAGTACGCGCGCGTAGGGGGTCGAGAAGCGGACGTCGAACCACTCCGTGACGGCTTTCCAGAAGGTTTCCGGCTCGTCCACGGACCAGCGGTGCAGCGTGGCGTAGCCGCCCTCGGCGGGGGCGCCGTGGTGCTCGGCCGCCCACGCGTGGAACGTGGTGATCCGGGCGCGGGCGATGCGTTCCGGATCTGGCTGCCAGAGCGGCTGGGGGTTCACGGTCGACATGGGCTGCTCCCGGACTGTGCGCGTCGTGTGCGTCCTGCGCGCACGGGCTGGGGTGTGCGCGTGACGCGGCTGACAGGGACGATGCCACGTGATCGTCTTCCGTACCAGGGCACGGCCCACATGCTCCCGGTCGTGAAGATGTGGTCCGATCATGGGTGAACGGCAGTTGAACGCCACTCGTGCGAGGTGCGGACAGTGGCAGGGTGAGCACCATGGACGGTCGTGACCTGGTGCGTTCGATGAGATCGGTCGGCTCGGTGGGGACGGCTCAGGGTTTGCGTACCGTACGGGCAGCGTGGCGCAGGCGGCGGGCCGATGCCACCGGGCTGCCACCGCGCGGGGCGGAGCGCGCGCGGACTCCGGGGCCGGTACGGGAGGTGGAACCCGGGCCCGGGGGTGGTGTCGTCCGGTTCGGCCGTTCCGAGCTGCGGATCCGCGTCGCCGTGAACGGGGCCGTCTTCTGGGGCTGGGACGGGGCGGCTCCGGAGCCGTCGTACGCGCTGGCCGGGCGCTGTCCCGACCCGGATCCGCGGGCGGTGCTGGAGCCGGACACCAACGGCGGCTGGCGGGTGGTCGCCGAGCGGGTGACGGTCGCCGTCTCGTGGCACGGCGCGGTGGAGGTGCTCACTCCGGGTGGTGTGGTGCTGCGTCGGGAGCTGCCGCCGCGGTGGTGGGAACCGGTGGCGGGGGGCCCGGCGCGCTGGATGCAGCGGTCCGAGGTGCGTGCCGACGCCCGGTTCTTCGGGCTCGGGGGACGGGCCTCGGGGCCGAGGCTGCGGGACGGCACCTACCGGCTGTGGAACACGGGTCCCGGTCGCGGTTCCGAGGCCGGCGGCGATCCGTTTCCCCTCACGATGCCGGTGCAGCTGGTACTGGCCGACGCGGGCACACATCTCGCGTTCCACGACTGTTCGTGGGACGGCACCGTGACGCTGCGGGAAGGCGCGGAGGGCGCCGGCTCCGGGCACGACCGGGCGGGGACCAGCGAGCTGCGGATGGACGGGGGCCCGCTGCGCTGCTGGGTGATGGTGGGTACTCCCGCGCGGGTGCTGCTCGCCTGGGCGTCGCTGACCGGTGCTCCCGCGCTGCCGCCCGCGTGGGCCCTCGGTCATCATCACGTGCAGTGGGGCGACGGCGGTGAGCAGGAGGTGCGGCGGGCCGTCGCCGGCCATCAGGAGCACGGACTGCCGCTCGACGCCGTCCACCTCGGTAGCGGTCATCACGACGCCCACCAGGGGTTCACCGTGGACCGGGAACGGTTCCCCAAGCTGCCGGCTCTCGCCGACGAGCTGCGGCGGGACGGGATCCGGCTGGTTTCGGTCGTCGGTCCGGCGGTTCCCGCCGGGGACGGTCACGCCGTGTACGAGGCGGGGGCGGCCCGGGACGCGTTCGTGCGGGACGCCTCGGGGGATGTCGTCCGGGGTGTGTCCTGGCCCGGGGACGTGGTCTTCCCCGATCTCACGCACCCGCGCGTGCGCGCGTGGTGGGGTGGTCTGTACGCGGAGCGGCTGGAGCAGGGGTTCGCGGGCTTCTGGCACGACATGGACGAGCCGACGTCGTTCGCCGCGTTCGGGGAGCCGACACTCCCCCGCTCGGCCCGTCACGCCCTGGACGGGCGGGACGGTGATCATCGTGAGGCGCACAACGTGTACGCGTTGTGCATGGCCAGGGCGGCCCACGAGGGGCTGCGGGCGCTGCTGCCCGAGGAGCGGCCGTTCCTGTTCTCCCGCTCGGGGTGGGCCGGCATGCAGCGCTACGGCGGGGCCTTGCCGGGGGAAGCGGCCACGGGCTGGCCCGGACTGCGGGCGTCGCTGGCCCTGGTTCTGGGGCTCGGGCTGTGCGGTGTCCCGTACGCGGGGCCGGACGTCGGCGGCACCGGCGGGAATCCTTCTCCCGAGCTGTATCTGCGGTGGCTCCAGCTGGGCGTCCATCTGCCGCTGCTCCGTACCCGCGCGGGGGCGGGGCACAGGGAGCCGTGGGAGTTCGGTGCCGAGGTGCTGGCGCACGCGCGCGCGGCTCTCGTCGAGCGCCGGCGGCTGCGGCCGTACCTCGTGACGCTGTCGCATCTGGCCCGACGGACCGGTGCTCCCTGTGTGCGGCCGCTGTGGTGGTCGACGCCGGAGGAGCGTGCGCTGCGCGACTGCGAGGACGCCTTCCTGCTGGGCGACAGCCTGCTGGTGGCGCCGGTGCTGGTGGCGGGCGCGGAACGGCGTACGGTGCGGCTGCCCGGCGGGCGCTGGTACGAGACGGCGACGGGCCGGGCGTTCGACGGGCCTGCCCGGATAGTGGTCGACGCGCCCCTGGACCGCATTCCGGTGTTCGCCCGCGCGGGCGCCGTCATCCCCGTGTACGGGGAGGACGGCGGGCTGGAACTGGAGGTGTGGGCGCCCGTCAGGGGGCGGGCCGGTGGCGGGACGGTCGTCGCGGACGCCGGCGACGGCTGGGAGGAGCCGGGCGTCGAGCGGTACACCGCCCGCTGGGCGGGGTCCCGGATCGTCGTCGAGCGGGAGGGCGGGCACGGCACCGGCGGTCTGCCCCACCCGGTGCGTGTCCGCGGGCTCGGACCGGACTGAGCGGGGCGGGTGAGAGCCCGGCCCCGTCCGTGCCCCTGCGGCCGGCCGGGCCAGGCCGTGGGGTCATATGTACCGGCCCTCGAACCAGGCTTGCACGGCGCGCGTGTGCAGCGGGAAAGCGAGCTCCTCCGCGCGGCGCAGCAGGTGCCAGCCCTCCGTCTCGGCCGTGGCGGCCGACGGCGGCAGCCCTTCCGCGGGGCGTTCCGGGAGCAGGCCGAACAGCAGCAGGTGCCCGTCGGGCGAGCTCATGGCCTCGGCGAGGCGTACGTCGCGGCTCGCCGCGTCGATGCCGGTCTCCTCCCGGAGTTCGCGGACGACGGCCTGGCGCCAGTCCTCCCGGTCGTCGATGTAACCGCCGGGCAGGGCCGTGCCTCCGCGCGCGGGGGCGATGGTCCGGGTGATGACGACCAGGGCGGTGCCCTTCGGGTCGTACACGGGCTGGAGGGCGACCGCGACCGGCAGCGGGTTGCGATAGGCGGCTGTGCCGCATGCCGGACAGGTGCGGGGCCAGCCGGAGACGCCCTCGCCGAAGGGCGTGCCGCAGCTCGAGCAGTGGGAGTCCGGCACGGGATCGGGGCCGGGGGTTTGGGTTCTGGGCACGCGCGGACTGTAACCGATCGGGGCGGGGGCGTCTCCGGGGGGCCGCTCAGCGGTGGCCGGCGAGCGATCTCCGGGACACCGGGAAGTCGAAGTAGGTGTCCGGACGGGCCTCCGGCTTGAAGGTGTAGTGCCACCGTTCCTCGGCCAGGTTCACGAAGCCGAGGTCCTCCAAGGTGTTTTTGAGGAGCGTCCGGTTGGCCCGCTGTTCGCCCTGTATGCGGGGGTCGAGGGTGTGGCTGAGGGTGTCGAAGCAGTCGTAACCGGTGCCCATGTCGACGGAGTTGTCGGGGAACCGCTCGTCCTGGTCCGCGAAGCAGGGTGTGAGGGGTTCTCCGGGGCGGTACGGGCGGGTCGGCGTGGCGGGGAGCCGTACGACGGTGAGGTCCACGGTCGAGCCGCGGCTGTGGCCGGACTTCTCGGCGATGTAACCGTCGGCGAACAGCCGGGACTTGTCGACGTTCGGGTAGAACTCGGCCTTCATCGCCTGGTCGTCGGGGTCCTTGGCCCAGCGTACGAAGTGGTCCACGGCGCGTTGGGGCCGGTAGCAGTCGTACACCTTGAGGGAGTAGCCGCGGGGCAGCAGCTTCCGCTGGGCCTCGTGGAGGGCCCGGGCCGCGGGGCGGGTGAGGATGCACAGCGGCTCCCGGTAGCCGTCGATGCGCTCGCCCACGAAGTTGTGCGGGGTGAAGTAGCGGATCTCCTGGATGATCGTCGGGTCCACGCTGCTCAGCGCCACGAAGTCCTTCGGGGCCCTGGGCTCCGGCGTGGCCGGGGCGGATGCTGCGGGGGCGGTCGCGGCGGTCGTCGCCGTCAGGGCGGCGAGTGCGGTGACCAGAGTGCGTACCGCGGCGGAGAGTTGTGTCATGTCTCCTGCATCTATCAGGAGGCGGGGTCGACGGGGAAGCACTCTGTCCCTGTTCGCTCGCCCGTGACACGCTCCTGACGACTCGTCGGGAGTATTGGACGAGGGTGAGGGAGATCCGTTGTCGCGCCGCGGCCGGGTGCGGTCGTACACCGGCCCTCCGGTACCGGGCTCCATCGCCTTGTGCGAGCAACCAGGGACTTCCGTGGGAGCCGTGCACGTCGATCGCGGTGGAGTCGCCCGCCGTGCGGACGGTGGTGCCGGGCAGGACGGCTCTCGGGGCCGCCGTCGCCGGGCCGACGGGTGGGCAGGGAGGTGGAGGCCGTCGTCGGCGTGCTCCGTGAGGGCGGGAAGACGTCCTGGCCGACCTGGCACTTCACAACCGACGGGGGCGACCGGGCGCCGGGAGGGCGCCGGCACCTCGGGAGGAGGTCCGGCCGGGTCGCCTCGGGTTCAGGTGGTGACGGCCTGCCGGCGCCGTGCCGCCTGTGCCATGGCGTGCTGGACGACGCCGATGAGGATCGTCTTGACCGACTCCCGGTCCCGGGCGTCGCCCATCAGGAGCGGTACGTCCGGGTCGAGATCGAGGGCCCGGCGGATGTCGTCGGCCGGGTACCGTACGGCTCCCTCGAAGCAGTTGACGCCGACGAGGAACGGTATGGAGCGCCGCTCGAAGTAGTCGATGGCCGCGAAGCAGTCCTCCAGCCGCCGGGTGTCGGCGAGGACGACGGCGCCGAGGGCACCTTCGGCTAGCTCGTCCCACATGAACCAGAACCGTTCCTGGCCGGGTGTGCCGAAGAGGTACAGCACCAGGTCCTCGCGGAGCGTGATGCGGCCGAAGTCCATGGCCACCGTGGTGGTGTTCTTGGTCTCCACCCCGCTGAGGTCGTCGACCGGGCGCCCTGCCTCGGTGAGCAGTTCCTCGGTGCGCAGCGGCCTGATCTCGCTGACCGCGCCGACGAGCGTGGTCTTGCCCACGCCGAAGCCGCCGGCCACCAGGATCTTGAGCGTGACGGGCTCGACCGGGGGCTTGCCGCGCTCAGAACGCCCGAAGATCATCGTACTTTTCTCCTGCTCGGTGAGGGTCGGGCGGTGGACCGTAGCCGCCACCGCCGGGGGTCTCGATGACCAGTACGTCGTCGGGGCGGACGTCCGCCGAGTCGCTGCCGTCCAGTGCGGTGACGGTGCCGTCCGCGCGGTCGATCCGGTTGGCGCCGGGCGCGCCGGGCGCGCCGCCCGCCATGCCGTACGGGGGGATCCTGCGGTGCTGGGACAGCGTGGAGACGGTCATGGGTTCCAGGAAGCGGATGCGGCGGACCGCGCCGTCCCCGCCGTGCCACCGGCCCGCTCCGCCGCTGCCCTCGCGTACGGCGAACTCGTCGATGAGGACGGGCAGGCGCCACTCCAGGACCTCGGGGTCGGTGAGGCGCGAGTTGGTCATGTGGGTCTGCACGGCGGACGCGCCGGGAAAGCCCTCTCCCGCGCCCGAGCCGGAGGCGACGGTCTCGTAGTACTGATGGCGGGCATTGCCGAAGGTGACGTTGTTCATGGTGCCGGAGCCCTCGGCCTGGACACCGAGCGCCGCGTAGAGGGCGCCGGTGATGCTCTGGGAGGTCTCCACGTTGCCCGCGACGACGGCGGCCGGCGGCCGGGGCGCCAGCATGGAACCGGGCGGCACGATGATCCGCAGGGGCCGCAGACAGCCGTCGTTGAGCGGGATGTCGTCGGCCACCAGGGTGCGGAAGACGTACAGGACGGCCGCGTTGACGACCGAGAAGGGGGCGTTGAAGTTGGTGGGCAACTGCGTGGTGGTGCCCGTGAAGTCGATGGTGGCGGAGCGGTCCGCGCGGTCCACGCGTACGCGCACCCGGATGACGGCCCCGGAGTCGGTCTCGTAGGCGTACTCGCCGTCGTCGAGGGCGTCGATGACGCGGCGGACCGCTTCCTCCGCATTGTCCTGGACGTGCCGCATGTAGGCCTGGACCACGTCGAGGCCGAAGTTCTCGATCATCCGGCCGACCTCGTCGACACCCTTCTGGTTGGCGGCGATCTGGGCACGCAGGTCGGCGAGGTTGGTCTGCGGGTTGCGGGAGGGGTACCGCGCGTCGGTCAGGAGGCGGTGGGTCTCCTCCTCGCGGAACCGTCCGTTCTCGACGAGCAGCCAGTTGTCGAAGAGGATGCCTTCCTCGTCGATGGTGCGGCTGTCGGCGGGCATGGAACCCGGGGCGATGCCGCCGATCTCGGCGTGGTGGCCGCGTGAGGCGACGTAGAAGAGAACGTTTCGGTCACCCTGCGTGGTGTCGGCGGACCCGGTGCCGAAGACCGGGGTGATCACGGTGACGTCGGGGAGATGGGTGCCGCCGTGGTAGGGGTCGTTCACGGCGTAGGCGTCCCCCGGGCGCATGGTGGAGCCGCGCCGCCGGATGACCTCCTTGACACCGATGCCCATCGAGCCCAGGTGGACGGGAATGTGAGGGGCGTTGGCCACCAAGTTTCCGTCCGGGTCGAAGAGGGCGCAGGAGAAGTCCAGGCGCTCCTTGATGTTGACGGACTGGGCGGTGGACTCGAGGCGGGCGCCCATCTGCTCGGCGATGGACATGAAGAGGTTGTTGAAGACCTCGAGCAGAACCGGATCGGCCTCCGGGGCGGATTCGGTACCGGGATCGGAACTCTGCGTAATCGCGACGCGTTCCATGACCACGTGCCCGTCGTCGTTCGGAGCGGCCTGCCAGCCTTCGTCGACGACGGTCGTGGAGCCGGCCTCGGTGATGATCGCCGGTCCGGTGACCGCCTTCCCGGGGGGAAGGTCCTCGCGGCGGTGGAGGGGGACGTCGCGCCAGGTGCCGCCGGTGTGGAGACGGACGGAGCGCGGGGCGGCCGGGCGGCCTTCGTACGGGGCGAGGGCGGAGAGGTCGGGGGGTTCGGTGATGCCGGTGGCTTCGACGGAGAGGGCTTCGACGACGATCGGGCGGTCGAGCGTGAAGGAGTACGTGGCGCGATGACGTTCTTCGAAGGCGCGGCGCATGGCGGTGGGGTCGGTCAGTTCGACGGTGAGGGTGGTGTCGGTGCCGTCGTAGCGGAGCTGGGCCCGGCGGGTGACCTCGATCCGGTCCTCGGGGACGTCCTCGGCAAGGAGTTCGGCGCGGGCCGCCGCTTCCAGGTCGTCGGCGATCCGGTGGACGCCGGGCATCGCGGCGGGCTCCAGGGGTGCTTCGGCGGAGCGTTCCCGCATGGCCGTGGTGTCGGCGAGGCCCATACCGAGTGCGGAGAGGACGCCCGCCAGGGGCGGCACGAGGACGGTGCGAATGCCGAGGGATTCGGCGACCCTGCACGCGTGCTGTCCGCCCGCGCCGCCGAAGGTGGTGAGGGCGTAGCGGGTGACGTCGTGGCCCTTCTGGACGGAGATCCGCTTCACCGCGGCGGCGATGTTGGCGACGGCGATCCGCAGGTAGCCCTCGGCGACCTGCTCCGGGGTGCGGTCGTCGCCGGTCTGTTCGCGGATCTCGCGCGCGAGGCCGGCGAAGCGGTCGCGGACGAGGCCGGCGTCGAGGGGCTGGTCGCCGTTCGGGCCGAACACCGCCGGGAAGTGGGCGGGCTGGATGCGTCCGAGCATGACGTTGGCGTCGGTGACCGTGAGCGGGCCGCCGGCCCGGTAGCAGGCGGGACCCGGGTCGGCACCGGCCGAGTCCGGGCCCACGCGGTAGCGGGAGCCGTCGAAGTGGAGGACCGAGCCGCCGCCGGCGGCGACGGTGTGGATGTCCAGCATGGGCGCGCGCAGCCGTACGCCGGAGATCTGTGTGGTGAAGACGCGTTCGTAGTCCCCCGCGAAGTGGGACACGTCGGTGGAGGTGCCGCCCATGTCGAAGCCGATGACCCGGTCGAAGCCGGCGAGCTGCGACATGCGGGCCATCCCGACGATGCCGCCGGCCGGCCCGGACAGGACGGCGTCCTTGCCACGGAACTGCGCGGCTTCGGCGAGGCCGCCGTTGGACTGCATGAACATCAGCCGTACGCCGTCGAGCGCGTCGGCCACCTGCCGGACGTAGCGGCGCAGTACGGGCGAGAGGTAGGCGTCGACGACGGCCGTGTCGCCGCGGGGAACGAGCCGCATCAGCGGGCTGACCTCGCTGGACAGCGAGATCTGCGGGAAGCCGATGCGGGCGGCGAGTTCCCCGACCGCCTGTTCGTGGGCCGGGTGGAGGTGGCTGTGCATGCAGACCACGGCGACGGCCCGGATGCCGTCGTCGTGAGCCCGGCGCAGCGGCCCGTCGAGGGCGTCCAGGTCGGGGGCGCGCAGGACGGTGCCGTCGGCGGCGACACGTTCGTCCACTTCGACGACCCGTTCGTACAGCAGCTCGGGCAGTTCGATGCGGCGGGCGAAGATGGCGGGGCGGTTCTGGTAGGCGATGCGCAGGGCGTCGCGGAAGCCGCGGGTGACGACCAGGAGGGTGCGTTCGCCGGTGCGCTCCAGGAGGGCGTTGGTGGCGACCGTGGTTCCCATACGTACGGACTCGACGGGATCGCGGGAGCCGGCCAGCAGTTCGCGGACACCCGCGACCGCCGCGTCGGCGGCGGGTTCCGCCCCGCCGGGAGGACGACCGGGCCGATCGAGGGCCGGATGGTCCGACAGCAGTTTGCGTGTGAGGAGTCGTCCGTCGGGTCGACGGGCGACGATGTCGGTGAAGGTGCCGCCTCGGTCGACCCAGAATTGCCAGCCTGTCACGTCAGTACCCCGCTTCCGCGCCGCTCACAGCGCCCGGAGGCCGTTGATCACGTCGCGCAGAATACTCTCGTCCGGCAGTTCGGCAGGGGGAACGGGCCGGTTCACGTGGACGGACTCGAGATCGACGAGATCGCCGACGAGGACGCGCACCACTCCGATCGGCAGGTCGAGTTCCGCCGCGAGTTCGGCGACCGTCTGCGGTGTGTCCCGGCACAGCTCGACGATGTCCACGTGTTCCGGGGAGAGTGTGGGGTCGCTCTCCGGATCGTCCGCGCCGGGCTCGGTGACGACCACCGCGATCAGGTCGAGGCGGTGCTGGGCCGCACTCGAAGTGCGGCCCCGCGTCATGGCATACGGACGGACGACCGGTCCGGCCTCGTCGTCGAACCAGTGGCTTCTTCCCTCACCGTCAGCACTCATGCCGTCCCACTACCCGCCCGGGGGCAGATCGGTACGCGGTTCGGTTCCCAGATGCGGACCCACCCGCTTCACGAGGAGGGTCATCTCGTAGGCGACCTGCCCGACGTCCGAGTCTACGTCGGCGAGAACGGCGAGGCAGCTGCCGTCCCCGGCGGCCGTGACGAACAGGAACGCCTCGTCGAGTTCGACGATGGTCTGGCGGACACTGCCTGCCTCGAAGTGACGGCCCACCCCCTTGGCGAGGCTGTGGAACCCGGAGGCGACGGCGGCCAGATGCTCGCTGTCCTCGCGGGTCAGCTCCTGGGAGGCCCCCGTGGCGAGGCCGTCGCCGGAGAGGACGACGGCCTTTCGGATACTGGCGACGCGGGCCACCAGGTCGTCGAGGAGCCAGTTGAGCTCCCCCTTGCCGTCGTCGGCGTGGCCGGTCGTGTGCGGTGCGGTCATCGACCGTCCCCCTTAGTCGTTCCTGGTCGTTCCTGGTCGTTCCTTGCGGTGCTCGCTGCCCCGCCGGAGGCGCCGTCGCCCGCGGCGTTCTCCTCGCGGCCACGCTGCCAGCCGCGCTGGAGCGAGGCCATGCGGCTGCGTACGTCCTCCGCGTCCCGTTCGACGGGCTGGGATCTCTCCTCGTTCCGTGGTGGCACGCTCCGCTTGAGCTGGGGGGCGAGGCTGGCCTGCCGTACCCGCCGGGGCAGCGACGCGGTGCCAGCCGGGCCTGCGCCCGTGTCCTGCGGGGCGCGGCCGGAGCCTGGCTCCGCCGCCGGGCCCGCCGCGGAGTGCTCGTGGCGGGCGTGCGGCGTGCCCGTGGGGTGTCCGGAGCCGCCCGGAGGGTCACCGTCGGCCGGGGCGGGTGGGCCGTCGTCCCGGGCGGAGCCTCGGGGCGCCCGGTTCGCGGGCCGGTCGTCGGCGCGTGCACCGATTTGGGGGCGGGACTCCGCGCCCCGCCGGCGGGCGGGCAGGGGTGGCGGTTTCTCCCCGCCGGCTGGTCCCGGATCCCGGTCCGGGGAGGGCTGCCCGCCGCGTCGGCGGGTCGGCAACGCGGGCGCCGGTTCCTGTTCCGGGCGGGCGGACGACGTACCGGTGTCCTGGTCCGGCTTCTCCCGGCGGGCGTGCTCGTCGCCGACGGGACGTCCGTGCGAGCTGACCAGCTTGGGCGTTCCCCTGCGGGGCGGCGGGACCGCGGCGCCCGCCCGGCCGTGCGAGTCCGGGTCCGGTCCGTCCGTGTCCAGGTCCGGTCCGTCACCGTTGCCCTTGCCGATGCCGGTGGCCGGTGGGTGGGACTCGCGGCGGCGGCCCGGCCGCTCGTCCTTGGGACGGGCCGGGGATCGGCGGTGGCCGAACAGGCCGCCGCGCTCGTCGTCCTCGTCCCTTGGCGCGCCCGGGTAGTCGTCGAGGGCGTCCAGGTCGACAGGGGCCTCGAGTTCGACCGGACCGTTCAGGAGCGAGGCGGACAGTCCGGGCAGTTGGACGGGCACCCGGGAGAGCGTGAGACGGCGGCTGTCCTCCGGCTCGCTGTCCTTGGCGCGCCGGGGCCGGTCGAGGCGGAAGCCGGCGCCGTTGGTGTCCGGGGCGTCGTCGGTGAGGAGCACGTCCGGGATGAAGACGACCGCGGTGGTGCCGCCGTAGGGAGACGGCTGCAGGGAGACCCGGACGTTCTGCCGCTGCGCGAGACGGCTGACCACGAACAGTCCGAGGCGGTCGGTGTCGGAGAGTTCGAACTCCGGTGTCTCGGCGAGCCGCAGATTGGCGTCGAGCAGCGCCTCGGCGGCCATGCCGAGACCCCGGTCGTGGATCTCCAGGGTGAAGCCGTTGGCGACGCGCTCCCCCAGGACCTGGACGGCGGTGTGCGGCGGGGAGAACACTGTGGCGTTCTCCAGGAGTTCGGCCACCAGGTGGGTCAGGTCGGCGACGGCGGGGCCGGTGACGGCGACCCGCGGCAGCCGGCGGACCTCGATGCGCTCGTAGTCCTCGACCTCGGCGACGGCCGCGCGCACGACGTCCATGAGCTGGACGGGTTTGCGCCACTGCCGGGAGGGCGCGGCGCCGGAGAGGATCACCAGACCCTCGGCGTGCCTGCGCATGCGGGTGGTGAGGTGGTCGAGGCGGAAGAGGTCGGCGAGTTCCTCGGTGTCGTCGGTCCTGCGCTCCATGGTGTCCAGGAGGGTGAGCTGTTTGTGCAGCAGGACCTGGCTGCGACGGGCGAGGTTGACGAAGACCTCCGAGACCCCGGAGCGCAGTTCGGACTGTTTGACGGCCGCCTCCACGGCGGCCCGTTGCAGGGTGTTGAGGGCCTGGCCGACCTCGCCGATCTCGTTCCTGTCGTACTCCAGGCGCGGGACCTCGGTCTCGACGTCCACCTGTTCGCCCGCCGAGAGGCGCCGCATCACGCTGGGCAGTCGCACGCCGGACGCCTCGTGGGCTTCCAGGCGCAGCTGCCGCAGGTCACGGATGAGGCCGCGGCCGATGCGCACGGACAGGAAGAGCGAGACGAGCAGGGCGATCAGGCCGAGGAGACCCGCGACGACGGCCTGGGTGATGACGCCCATGGCGACGGGCCGGACCCGGTCCTGGTATCGGTCGGTGGCCTGGTCGTTGAGGGTGCCGAGTTCCTCGAGCACATGGCCGGCTGCGGTGTCCCAGCTTCTCGCGGTGATGCCGCGGGGCGGTCCGGTGCCGGAGGAGAGGGCCGCCTCCTCGGCGACCCGCAGCGGCGCGGACGCCGCGTTCTTCCAGAAACTCTCGTAGCGGTCCCGTTCCGCCGCGGGCAACTGCGGCAGACCGGCGTCGTACAGCAGCGTGCGCTGGGCCACGAAGTCGGAGATGTCCCGGGCCTCGGAGCGGGACAGCGCGCCGACGATGAGGGCGGAGCCGAGCAGGGCGTCCTCGCGGGCGAGGAGTTCACGGGCCCGGGCGAGGCTGACGAGGGCGCGGTACTGCTTGTCCAGCCCGACGTCGTCGACCACGTGCAGACCGGCCAACAGGGTGTAGCACGGGTCGACCAGCCGGTTGTAGAGGTCGAGGGCCTGAGAGCGGTCGACGGTGCCGTCCTCGACACTGCGGCGCAGGGACTCGATGCCGTCGAGGGAGTCCAGTACCGCGCTCAGCGCTTCGGTGTCCTGGCCCATCGCCTCGCGCACATCGGGGTCCGCCGTGTTCTCCCGGACTCTGCTGACGGCCTTGTCGGTGGCGGCGCGGCTGCGGCGGAGTGCGGCGAGCCCGTCGGAGGCGCGCGGGTCGGCAAGATGGACCAGAGTCTGACGGCGCTCCTGCTGGAGGACACGGACGGTGTCCTCCACGGGGTAACCGACCTCTTCCATCACCGACGACACATCGAGCAGATGGCTTGCCTCACGGCCCGTCAGCAGGGTGGTGAAGGCCCAGATCGTCGTCAGGGACACCAGCGGCACGAGAAGCAGCGCCACGATCTTCCGGCGGATGGACTTCCCGCGAAAGCGCATGGCCTCCCCCAGCTCGGCCCCCGGGACAGCCGGGAGCACACCTGTGCGTCAACAAACGGCGCGAGCCTACTACCGTGCCACGGCCAACTCGAAGAGCTCTCCGGAATCCGAACTTCCGCACCGACGGCGAGACATGGTGAGTTGTCCGGGCATTGGGGGAGATTGCCTCCCGGTTCGCAGAGGAGGCCGACGGAACGAGCCGCGGCACCCGCGAGTAGGATTTGGCCGATTCCTTTTCTTACTCGGGAATCTTTGTGACGCGCCCTTCGTCCTTCTCTGTGGGTGATGGGGGCGTAATCGGCCACAGGAGCCATGCCCCATATCCGGGCGGCGTAAATCAGTGCAAGCCGGGCAGTCGTTGGGGACCCGGGTCTTCGGACCCGGAAAAGCGGTCTGCCGGCGGTGGGGAGTGACACATTGATGGGCACGGCGGAGCGGTACGGGTCGCCCGAGGGCGACCTGGTGGTGGAGCGGCCGGACGACGAGACTGCGAACAGCGGTGCGGCCGCGGCCGGGAGAGTCGCGGTCGGCATCCAGGACCTTCCCACGACCAGGACTGACGAGGTATCGGCGGGCGTGACCGGGACAGGGGACGGCGAGGACCGGACCGGAACCGCCGCGGGCATCGCCGGACCCGGGATACCGGCCACCGGGAAGACCGGTGGGAGCCACGGCGCGGGGGACGGGGCTCACCGGCAGCCGGACCACCGGCCGTTGTGGGTCGAGGAGCCCGCGCGGCGGCGCCGGCTGCCGGATCCGGTGCGGACGTCGGCCGTGCGGGCGGTCCTCATCGTCGCGATCACGCTGATTCAGGCCATGGTGGCCTTCCTGTGCACGCTCGCCGGTTCCTGGCTCGCGTTCCCCATGATCATCAGCAGCATCGTCAGCACCATCCTGGCCACCTGGGGTGTCCTCGACGTGTGGGTGACCCGCCAGGTCTGGAACCAGCGCAACGGCGTGGTGTCCGCACCCAGCAGCACCGCGCGGGCCCTGCGGCGCGAGCGGCGCCGTGCCCGCCGCCGGGAGCGGTCCGCGCAGCGTGCGCAAGCGCGAATACGCCGACGGGGTGGCGGGGCCGGTCAGCTGTCCCACCCCTGACCCGGCCGCTCCGCCGTCCTGCGGGACACGTGGGCGGTCCGGGTCCCGCTCGCCCGGGCCCCGGCCCGGGCGAGCGGGGGGGGAGGATGCCTGCTCAACCGTTCGCCGGGGCAGGCCTCTTGAACATCCGGGTGGCCGTGATCTCGCTGTGCACGGCTTCCTCGTCGGAGGTCTCCCGCGGCAGGCCCGGCCTCAAGTGCTCCTCGACACTGATGTACTTGAGGCCCGCTCGCAGGTCGGCGTCGTTGCGCAGACGGATGACCAGGGGGAACTCCGCGAGTGCCGTCGTGTCGAACAGGCCGGTGGTGTAGAGGAGCTGCACACCGAGCGCGTCGGCCACGGCCCTCTGGAGCTCCAGCAGGTAGGTGGCGTTGGCGCGGCCGATGGGGTTGTCGAGGAACAGGGTGCCGGCGTGCCGGTGCCGGTCGCGGCCCCGGTCGTTGGAACGCAGGGCGGCCATCGTGCAGTACAGGGCGATGGCGGCGGTGAGCAGCTGCCCTCCGGAGAACACGTCGCCCATCTGTCCGACGGGAACCCGCTCGGCGCGCAGCACGGCGTCCGGCTTGAGGATCTCGACGGCGATGCCCTTCGGCCGGAGGGCGGCGGCGACTCCGCGCAACAGCAGGGACATGCCGTCGCGGCGCAGGTCGGAGTTCTTGCGGACGGCCGCGCGGGTCGCCTCGTCGACGACCTCGCCGAGCCGCTCGGTGAGGGTCGCCTGGTCGGGTTCCTCGAAGCGGATACGCAGGAATTCCTGCCCCGACCACTCGCCGAGTCCTTCGGGCAGCCGCGACAGCCGCTGGGCGGAGCGCAGAGTGGCGAGGGCCGATTCGACGAGCCCTCTGAGCCGGTCCACGATCGAGTCGCGGTTGCGTTCCAGCTGTTCCAGTTCGTCGGTGAGCACCCGGAGCCTGGGTGCGAAGGCGTCCGCCCACTTCTGGGCGTGCTCGGGCAGTGCCGAGGCGGGAAGCTCGCGGATCTGCTGCCGGGCGGGGGTGCGGACCTGCTCGTAGCGTGTGGAGTTGGCGTGCCGGACAAGGATGTCGCTCGCCTCGCGCACCGTGGACTCGGCGGCGGACAGGTCGGCGGCGCAACCGCGGAGCGACCTGCGGGCCTCCGCGGCGGACCGGCGGGCCTCCTCGGGGCTGCCGGGATAGGGCTCGGGCTGCTCCGGTTCCTCCTCGGAGGTGTGTTCCCGCAGCAGGTCGCGGAGCATGGCGGCGATCTCGTCGAAGCCTTCGGCCGCGTCCTCGGCGCCGCGGTGCGCGGCGAGGAGATCGCCGTGGATCTCCCTGGCGCTGTCCAGTTCCCCCGTCCGGGAGGCCAGTTCGGTCGTGGCGGTGCGCAACAGCGCCTGGGCGTGCTCGGCGTCGCGCGGCACCATGTCCTCGGGGAGCGCGGTGTGCTGCCCGCCCTCCTCGGGCGCCAGCCGCTCAGCCTCGCCACGCAGTCGCCCGAGCTGCTCGCTCGCGCTCGACATCCGGGTCTCCAGGAGCTGCACCAGTTCCTCGGCGCGGGCCGCGGCGGCCTGCCGGCTGGGACCGTCCGAGCCGTCGGGTGACTCCAGCAGTTGCTCCGCCCGGTTGCGGACCTTGTTGCTCAGCCGGTCCAGCTCCGCGCGGGCCGCGCTCTCGTCGCTCTCCGCACGGGCCTGCTCGGCGCGCAGATCGGCACCGACGCCGACCTTCTCGTACACCTGGGACGCGGCACGGTACGCCTCCCGCAGAGCGGGCAGGGAGATCCGCGCCGGCTCGGCGCCGGCCCCGACCGCTTCGTCGGATACGTCGTCGGGGGCGCCCGCGATCTCGGAGCGCTCGGCGCGCAGCGCACGCGCGGTGCGCCGGGCGTCGTCGGCTGCCCGCTGCGCGCCGCGCCGGTCCTCGTCGGCGGTCCTCGCGCGATCCAGGCAGGCCTGGGCGCGGGCCTCGGCCTCGGCGGCGTCGTCGGCCAGTTCGCGCAGTGTGGCCTGCCAGCCCGCCCGTTCGCGGAGCCGGAAGGCGAGTCCCGCGAGGGCGTCGGCGGCGCGACGTGCCTTCTGCGCGGTCTCCTGGAGCTCGTCACGCACCCGGGCGGCCTCGGCGGCGGCCTCCTCGGCCTCCGCCCGCACGGCGCGTGCCTCGGCCAGTTCCGCCTCGGACTCCTCCGCGAAGGCGCGGGCGTCATGCGCCGCGCGGGCCAGTTCGGTGAGCCGGCCGGGCGGGCAGCCGGTGCGCCAGGAGGTGAGCCGCGCGGTCAGCTCGCGGTCCTTGGCGAGCCGTGCCGCGAGCGCCCGGATCTCCTCGTCGCGTGCGGTCGCGCGGGCGCGCAGTGTCTGCCGTTCCTCGTCGGCGGCGTGTTCGTCGTGCATGGCCGGGTTCGGCGGTACCAGGAAGACGTCGCCGGTGTCCGCGCCCGGTGCCGGGGTCGGCGCGAGGAGGGCGGCAGCCGTGCCGACGGCGACCGCGGAGCGGGGCAGCAGGGCGGCGTCGCTCAGGGCCGCACGGGCACGGGTGTGGGATTCCGGGTCGGTGATGACGACGCCGTCGACCAGTTCCGGACGGGCGGCCAGCACGCGCGCGTGGTCGGCGGGGTCGACGGCCTGGGCGAGGTAGCGCCAGCCGGGCAGGGCGGGAATGCCGTGCTCGCCGAGCAACTCGACCGTGGCCAGCACGTCCGGTCCCGGCGGCAGCAGCCCGCCGTCGCCGAGGGCGCCGAGGATGCGGGCGTCGTCGGCGGCGGCGGTGCGCAGTTCGAACAACTGGCGTTCGGCGGAGGTGACCGCCTCCTCGAGCAGTTCGCGCAGGTCGTCGGCGAAACGGTCCAGTTCCGTGGCGGTGAGGGCGCCTTCGGTGACGGGGCCGTCGCCCGGTTCGGCGTCCGTGTCGGGGCGGGGCCGCGGAACGGAGGGGCGGGACTTCGTTCCGGGCAGGCCGAGGAGTTCGGTCGGCCGTTCCTCCGCGGCGAGGGCCTGTGCGGTGCGCAGCTCGCCCTCGTGGGCGCGGCCGGCCGCCGTGGCCGCGTCCGCCGCGCGGGCGGCGGTGAGTTCCGCCCGGGCTTCGACGGCGGCGGCTTCGCGCGCCTGCTCGGTCGCCCGGTGGGACGTCTCACGAGCCGCGTCCCAGGCGGTGACCGCGGTCTTCTCCGCGTCGCTGGCCGCGAGCGCGGCGCGGGCCGGGTCGGCGTCGGGGGCGCTGTCGTCGAGCCAGCCGGCCCGGACTGCCTCCGTGGTCTCCTGCTCGACCTCGGCGAGCCGCTGCCTGAGATGACCGATCTCGCTGCGGGCGCGCTGCGTCTCGGTGGCGGCGGCGGTGGCGTCGCGGTGGGCGGTGTCGCTGACTTCCTGGAGGGCGGCGGACCGCTCCTCCTCCTCGTTGGCGAGGTTCTCCGCGTTCTGCGCGGCCGTGTGCAGGGCGCGTACGAGGTCGACGGCGGCCTTGGCGCGGGCGGCGAGCGCGGGCGCCGCGTCCCGCTCGGCCTCCTGGATCACGGCGGAGACCCTGGCGACCCTGTCGGCGGCGGCGCGGTGGCGCAGCGCCGCCTCGGCGGCCTGCCAGGCCGCGTACAGGGTACGTGCGTCGGCGAGTTCGCGCTTCTGCGCGGCGGCGGACTTCTCGGCCGCCGCCAGCGCCAGTGAGGCGTGCCGGTAGGCGATCTCCGCGGAGATCAGCGCGCTGTGCTCGCGGGCCGTCCCGGCCCGGGTGACGGCGTCGGCGGCGACGGTGACCCGGTGGGCGAGGTCGGCGGCCCGGACGCGTTCCTGGCGGCCGCGCGCGGAGAGCCTGCGGGCCAGGGTGCGGGTGCGTCGCTCGGCCGCGGTGTGGATCTCCCGTGCCTGGGTACGGGCGCCGGTGGCTTCGACGATCCGGCCGAGCAGTTCGGCGGACCCGGCGGTGAAGTCCCGCTCGGCGATCAGCTCGGCGCGCCGGCCCAGCTTGTTGCCGAAGCCGCCGACCAGGTCGGCGAGTCCGTCGGTGTCGCGGGTGTCGGTGACGGCGCGCAGCAGCAGGTCGGTGAAGTCGGAGTCCTTCTTGACCGCGAAGAGGCCGGCGGCCTCGCCCTCGTCGGCGTTCATCTCCCTCTGGTAGCGGAAGAGTTCGGGGTCGAGCCCCAGGTCGCCGAGGTGCTCGGTCCAGCGCTCGTGGGTCTCCTCCCAGTGCACCTCCAGGTGCGGATACGTCTTGCCCGCCTCGGTGAGCGCGTCCCGGAAGCCCTTCATGGTGCGGCGGCGGCCCCGCGCGCCCGACTGGCCGTCGGCGGGCGGCCGTACTGCGGTGGCCTCGGCGACGGGAAGGTTGTCCAGGCTGAGCCCCGGACCGGGGCGCAGTGAGTACCAGGCCTCGGCGAACTTCCTCGGGTCGTTGGAGACCTGGCGCCCACGCCATTCGCTGACCTTGCCGACGACGACGCACTCGCCGGTCAGCACGTGCTGCCATTCCAGGGCCACATGGCCGCAGTCGTCGGCCAGCAGGAACTTGCGCAGCACTCCGGAGCTGGCGCCGCCGAGGGTGTTGCGGTGGCCCGGGAGCATCACGGAGAAGATCAGTTTCAGCAGGACGGACTTGCCGCCGCCGTTCTCCAGGAAGAGCACCCCGGCGGGCGCGGGGCGACGGGGCGGGCCGACGGGCTCCTCCGCGAAGAACTCCGCCTGCGTCGGCGCGGGTTGCGGCACGGTCTCACCGACACCGCGCAGGTCAAGCACGGTGTCGGCGTAGCGCGCACCGGCGGGCCCGATGGAGTAGAGGCGGACCCGGGACAGCTCGTACATGGCGGACTCTCGAAGTCTTCGGCAGGTCGGGGTGGTTCGGGACGACAGGGAGGAACGGGGAGGTGGGCGCGGACAGGACAGCGGTTTCGGACGGCGGTCGTGGGCAGCGGTGCTGGAGCGGCTCAGGTGGAGTGGAAGGGCAGACCGGCGTCGGCCACCAGGTCCAGGTCCTCTCCGCTGTCCGCGGGCAGCAGGGTCGGGGTGCCGTCGGTGACCGGGACGACGCCCAGCTCCAGCAGTTCGGCCAGGGCCGCGCTGCCGGCCAGGTCGCGCACCTGGAGCTGGTAGCGGGCCGTTGTGCGGTAGGTGCCGCCGTTGTCGTCCCCGGTGCGTTGCAGGAAGCCGGAGTCGGTGAGGAAGGTGACGGCCTTGGCGACGATGCCGGTGGTCGAGCCCGCGAGCCTGCGGGCGTCCTTGGTGGCGCCGGTCGCGCTGCGTCTCGCCCAGACCCGCCAGGCCGTCTCCAGCCCGGGGGCGTCGCTGGCCGGGTCGGTGTTCTCGCCCTGTTCCGCGGCCCGCTCCTCGAGCCGATGGCAGGTCTGGCGCACGAAGGCGTCGACACCGTTGACGGTGACCCGCCCGATGTAGCCGTCGTCGGCGAGGTCCTCGGGGCGGGGGAACGCCATGACGGCGACGGCGAGGTGCGCGAGCCCGTGCAGGAACCTGTCTCCGCCGTCGGCGGAAGTACGCCGCGCGTAGTCACCCATACGGACGGCGAACACCGAGTCCTCGGCGGCGGTCACGGCCATTCCGGCACGCGGGGACACCTCCAGGACGATCAGCCCGAGGCCTGTGGCCACGGCGTCGGCGAGCCGCGCGAACGACGGGTCCTCGCGGTAGCGGCGCAGCAGGTCCGCGTACTCCTGGTCTCGGGCCGGCTGGAGCTTGGGCTGGAGGCCGAAGGCGACGAGCCGCGCCGCGTCGGCCGCGTCGGCGGTGGTGACGGCGCCGCTCGCCGGTGCGGCGGTGGGCTCCGCCTCGCTCCACTCGGCATACTCGGTCACGGACACGGTTCCTCCTCGCACAGGACGACGACGGGGGCGGCAGGGACGACGGGGAGGGCGATGACGACGCCGCGGGCGGCACGGACCGTACGGGCGGTGCGGCCGGCGGCCCCGGGGCCGCCGGCCGCAGCCGGCTCCCGGATCGCGGGCGAAAGGCTCGTCACGCCGCCTCCGTCCGGTCCGCCGCCATTCCCGCCGCGTCCAGCAGGGCCGTGCCGACGATGAGGTCGGCGCCGCCGAACTCAGGGTCGTCCAGCTCGACGCCGTCGTCCACCGCGAAGAGCAGCCGCCGCTCGCCCTGGCGGTAGGCGGTGCCCACCGGGGGGCTGGCCGCATGGACCGCCAGCAGTGCCACCAGGTAAGGGAGTTCGGGGTCCTGACAGCGTGCCTCCGCGAGCAGTCCGGACAGCCGGCGGGGCGCGTCGGCCGGCAGTTCCAGCAGCGCGGTCGCGGCCACCAGCTGCTCCTCGGTGAAGCGGCTGTCGTCCGGTGTGGCGATCAGGTCGGGGTCCGGCATCTCGGCGCCCAGGTGCTCCCGCTCCACCGGCGGGGTCAGCAGGATGTCGACGAGATCGGCGACCCGGACGGAGACCGGTGTACGCAGTCCGGTACCGCGGGCGAAGAAGGTGTCGGTGACCCGGACCGCCTGTTCCAGGGGGAGTGGGAGCAGCGGCGCCAGGAGGTGTCCGTAGAGGTCCGTGCCCGAGGACGACGTAGGGGTGGCGAAAGCCTGCCGGTCCTGTTCGGCGCGGAACAGCGGGCCGGCCTCCAGCAGCCGGGACTGGAGCTGGGTGTGCCTGCGGATGCAGTCCTTGACGATGTCCACCAGCTCGGCGGCCCTGCGCTTGTGCTCCGGCTCCTCCGACTCGTCGCGGGCCTTGCGGATGTTGGTGAGGATCGCGTTCTCGTGGCGGTATCGGTCCGCGACGTGGTCCAGGGCCTCGACGATCATGTCCGGGACGGCAGCGAGCCAGTCCACCGCGCGCACATTGCGCCGGGTGGCGTCCAGGGCACGGCGCAGGGTTTCGGAGTACTGCACGGTCCGGTAGCGGGCCTGCTCGGCGGCGAGCTGGGCGTCGGCGAGCCTGCCCCGGCTGATGAGCACCTCGAGCTTGACCTCGGCGGCGATCTGGGCGCTGGTGACATCGGTGTCCAGGGCGCCGACCAGGACGTTGACCGCCTCGTCCGTGGTGCGGAGGTAGACGGTGCCGCCGGGGCCGGGAACCTCCTCGATCAACTTGAAGTCGTAGTCGCGGCGGACATAGGAGCCGTCCGCGCCGAACACGCCGTACACCGCGCGGAAGCCGCGGTCGACGCTGCCGACGTTGATCAGGTTCTCCAGGACCCAGCGGGCCACCCGCTCGTGCTCGGCGGCGGGCCGGCGCGGGGCCTGGGCGGCGATGCGCGGGATGAGCCGGGCCACTATCTGGTCGTGGTCGGCGCCCGTGTCGAAGTCCATGTTCAGCGTCACCAGGTCGATGGCCGCCAGGGCGATCTCCGCCATGCCGTACACCGAGTACTCGCCGGCCAGGTTGGCCTTGCGCGCGTCGAGGTCGTGCAGCGGCGCGGTGCAGGCGAGCGCGCGCAGCCGCCGGGCCAGCCCTTCGTCGGCCGCCGGGCCCGGCGCGGGCCGCGGCCCCGCGCTGAGCTGGGGCGGAGCGCTGTCCGTCGATGCTGGTGAAGTCACGGTGCACAGACTAGGTCCTCGATCTGACAACGACCCAAACGACGCAGATGCGTCACGGTGTCGCGGTTGTCACACGTCCTGTTCCTCCTCCCTCGTCCTGCGCCGGTGCGCCTCCGCTTCACTGCGGCAGGGCGCCGCTGAATCCCTGGGAGGTGCCCGGCCGCTGCTCCCCTGCCGACAGCGCGGCCAGTGCCGCCGACACCGATGCGGAGGCCCGCAGGTCGAGCCGGATGCTGGTGCCCCGCGCGCGATGCCGCAGTTCGTCGGCGGCGAGCGCGAGGAGCTGGGGCAGCAGGTCGGTGCACCGGCGGGCCACCCATCCGGTGCCGGCGGTGGCCATCCACCACAGGCTCGCCCCCGGGGTGGGTGCCGCGGACTGCGGGTCGGGCGAGGGCGCCGGCCCGGCCGCGAGGCCGCGTTCCACCAGCAGCGCGTGGAACCGCACGGCCAGTTGGCGGTGCCCCCGCTCGCCGGGATGCATCCGGTCCACGCTCCACATCGCACGGTCGGTGACCCAGTCGCCCTCGCCGGCGTGCAGGTGCACCGCGCCGTACCGGTCGGACAGCGCGTGGACGACGGTGTTGACCGCACGCTGTCGCCGGGCCAGCGGCCCGGCCAGTGCCCCGGGCAGGCCCATGACGCCGCCGGGATCGGGCAGGCACGCGGTGAGCAGCACGGCGCCCTGGGCGGTGCAGGCCGCGTACACCCGGTCCAGTCGTCTGGCCACGGCGTGGATGTCGAAGCTCCGGCGCAGGGTGTCGTTGACCCCGACGACGACCGAGACCAGGTCGGGCCCCAGGTCCAGTGCCACGGGGAGCTGCGCTTCGAGCACGTCGTGCGTCTGCGCCCCGCTTCTCGCGAGGTTGGTGAACAGCGAGGGCTCCTCGCCGAGCGACCCGGCGAGCAGCGCGGCCCAGCCCCGCCATCCGCCGTCGGAGCGATCCCCCACACCCTCGGTCAGCGAGTCCCCGAGCGCCACGAAGCGCACGGGTCTCCCGGCGGGTCTCACAGCGGACCTCCCGGCAGCGCCGCGGGCGCGGGCCGGCCCGGCGCCACGTCCTCCCGCGCGCCTTCCCCCGCGCTCTCCCACGCGTGGTCCCGTACGGCCGCCTGTCGCGGCGCCTCGTGGGCGTCGAGGAACGCCGCCACCGCCGCCGCCCATCCGAAGCGTTCCGCACGCGCGCGTGCCCCCTCGCGCCGCTCCGTCTCCGGCCGTCCCAGCAGGAGTTCGACGGCGTCCGCGAACGACTCCCCCCGGTCCGCCGCCGTCGCCCCGGAGGAGCCGATCACCTCCGGCAGCGCGGAGGAGGAGCTCGCCACCACGGGTGTGCCGCAGGCCATCGCCTCCAGCGCGGCGAGCCCGAAGGTCTCCGCGGGTCCCGGCGCCAGACACACGTCGGCGGAAGCCTGGAGGGCGCCGAGGAACGTCCGGTCGAGGACGTGGCCCAGGAAGACGACGGGCAGTCCGCGTTCCCGCGCGCGCTGTTCGAGCCGCTTCCGCAGCGGCCCGTCCCCGGCCACCACCAGGACCGCCCGCCGTCCGCGCCGCCGCAGCGCCTCGAGCGCGTCCAGCGCCGTACCGGGCCGTTTCTCCACGGACAGCCGGGTGCAGGTCACCAGCAGGGTCTCCGTCGCGCGCGCGTAGCGGGCCCGCACGGAGGGGTCGCGCAGCGCGGGGCGCCGCTCCGTCAGGTCGACGCCGAGCGGTGCCCGTACGATGTTGCGGGCCCCGATCCGGGCGAACTCCCGCTCGGCGAACTCGGTGGTGCACACCACGCGTGCGTACGTGTGGGCGGTACGGACGTTGAGGGCGTCGGCGGTGCGCCGCGCGGCTCCCTCGGGCATTCCCCAGGTGCGCAGTACTCCGTCGGCGGTCTCGTGGGAGACCATGACCGCCGGCACCCGGGCCCGCCGCGCCCATCTCCCGGTCCAGCGCAGGGTCGTCCGGTCGGACACCTCGAGCCGGTCGGGGGCCAGGTCCTCGAGCAGGGCGGTCAGCCACCGCTTGTCGGTGAGGACGCGGTAGCCGCCGGTGCCGGGCAGCAGCGGTCCCGGCAGGGTGATCACCCTCCCCTGCTCGGTCTCCCGGTCGCTCGCCCGGTCGCCGGGGACGACGAGTACGGACTCGTGCCCCGCCGCCCGGTAGCCCTTGCCGAGCTCCCGCAGCGCGGTGCGCAGTCCGCCGGAGGCCGGTGCGACGAAGTTCGCGAGCCGCACGATCCGCAGCGGACCTCCGGCCCCCTGGGCACCGTCCGCCGGCGGCGGCGTGCGGACCGCCGGGGCTGCGGCGGACGGGGGCCCGGCGGACGGAGCACCGGTCGGCGGAGCGCCCGTTCCCGCGGTCCCGTTCATGCCGCCACCGCCGTCCGGCGCCCGGTCAGCACGTCCGCGTAGTGGCCGATCAGCTGGTCCCCGACGGCGGCCCAGGTGCGTCCCTCGACCATCGCGCGCCCCGCCGCCCCGTAGGAGGCGCGCAGTCCGGGGTCGGCGGCCAGGGACCGGACCGCGTCCCGCACGGCGGCGGCGTCGCGCGGCGGCACCAGGAACCCGGTGCGCCCGTGGACGACCAGGTCCAGCGGGCCGCCCACGGCGGGCGCGACCACGGGGATGCCGCTCGCCATGGCCTCCTGCACGGTCTGGCAGAAGGTCTCGAAGGGGCCCGTGTGGGCGAAGACGTCCAGCGAGGCGAAGATGCGGGCGAGTTCGTCACCGGTGCGGCGCCCCAGGAAGACGGCGCCGGGCATGGCCTGTTCCAGGTTCGGCCTGCTCGGTCCGTCGCCCACGACGATCACCCGTACTCCGGGCAGGGTGCTCGTCCCGGCCAGCAGCTCGACCTGTTTCTCGGGGGCGAGCCGACCGACGTAGCCGACGAGCAGCTCACCGTTCGGGGCGAGTTCCCTGCGCAGCGCCTCGTCGCGCAGGCCGGGTCGGAAGCGGACCGTGTCCACGCCGCGCGGCCACAGTTTGACCCTGGGAATGCCGTGCGCCCGGAGGTCGTTCCGTGCGGCGCCGGACGGGGCGAGGGTGAGGTCGGCGGCCGAGTGCACGGACCTGATGCGGCGCCAGGCCGCGGCCTCTCCGACACCCATGTACGTGCGGGCGTACCCGGCGAGGTCGGTCTGGTAGACGGCGACGGCGGGCAGTCCGAGGCGCGAGGCCGTCGCCATGCCACGTACCCCGAGCACGAAGGGGCTGGCCAGGTGGACGAGGTCGGCCCGGTGCTCGGCGATCGCCGCGGTGACGCGTCGGCTGGGGAGAGCGACGCGGACCTGCGGGTAGCCCGGGAGCGGAAGGGAGGGGACCCGGACGACGGGGCACGGAGCCCGGTCGTCGGGCTCGTCGCCCGCGGTGGCGGGGGCGACGACGACGGGGGCGTGACCGCGGTCGACGAGGTGCCGGGCGGTCTGGAGCGCGCAGTGAGCCACGCCGTTCACATCGGGGGGAAAGGATTCGGTCACGATGACGACTCGCATACGGGTGTTCTCGCCGTGCCGGGCGTGGCCACGTCAACGTGGATCTTTCCGGTGGGGGAACGTCCTATGAGCGTTGCCTCGCACACCCATGCGGGCCGAACGCCATCCATGCGCGCCTGACCCGCGGGTCATCCCTTGTTCACAGTGCGCGCGCCCGGGCGGTCACACGACGGTCTCCCCGGGACCGATCCGGCTGCGTACGGCGGTCTGCACCTCGGCCTCCTCCGCCGGGTCGGCGGCGAGCCTGCGCAGGCGCTCGACGACCCGGGTGTCGCCGGTCTCCGCGTGCCGCGCGGCGATCTCGCGGGTGGACTCCTCGCAGTCCCAGAGGCACTCGACGGCGAAGCCCCTGCCGTAGGAGGGGTCGGTGGCGGCGAGGGCACGGGCGGCCCGGCCCCGCAGGTGGGAGGAGGCGGTCTCGCGGTAGATGTGGCGGAGTACGGGAGCGGCGCAGGCGATGCCCAGCCGTCCGGCGCCGTCGACGAGGGTCCACAGGGTCGGCGCGTCGGGGCCTTCACCCCGCACCGCCTCGCGCAGAGCGGCAAGAACCAGGTCGCGGTCCTGGACACCGCCCCGGCAGGCGAGGACGCGGCCGGCGGCGGCGCCCAGAGCGTCGGGCCGGCAGGCCCAGCGGCGCGCACGGTCGACGGCGGCGAGGCTCCGCATCCGTTCGAAGGCGTCGAGGGCGGCTTCCACGACGGGCGCCGGCCCGGTGGCCACGGCGCGCTCGATCAGGGCGAGGGCATCCGGGTCGTTGCCGTCGGCGAGGTAGCGCAGGGCGGTGCAGCGGGCGCCCTCCGTGCCGTCCTCGGCGGCACGGAGGATCTCGGACCGGTTCTCGGGGCCGGCCACGGCGGTGAGGCAGCGGGCGGCCGGGACATGCAGGGCGGCGCCGCGCTCGATTCCTTGCTGGGCCCATGCGAACACGGCCTGCACGCTCCACCCGGGGCGGGGCCCGGTGGGGCGCATCTGCCGCTGCCAGCGGTCGAAGCAGCCGGCTTCCTGTGCGGCCCGCACCCGCGTGGCGACGGATGTGCGCGGATCGTCGGCCCACAGGCGCCAGGGGCGTGGTTCGAAGGCGTCGCGGACGGTGACGGCCAGTTCGGCCTCGCCCTCGGGGTCGGTGGCGAACCGTGCGAGTACGGGGGCGGCGAGGGCGCGCAGGCCCGCGTCGTCGTCCCGCAGGGCCAGTTCGTCCAGGGCCCAGGCCCAGTTGGCGCCCTGGGCCGCATACCTGCGCAACAGGACGAGTGCGTCCCGCCTGCCGTAGGAGGCCAGATGGCCGAGTACGGCGAGGCTGAGGCCGGTACGCGACTCGTCGGTGTCGAGGACGTCCTCGGCATCGAAGAGGTGGGCCTCGATGGCGTCCAGTTCGCCGTGCAGGTCGAGGTAGAGGCGGGCGTAGTAGAGGGAGCGGTTCTCCACCTGCCAGTCGTGGCGCGGGTCGTGGAGCACGCAGTGGTTCAGCGCTTCGAGCGTTTCGGAGCGCGGGGCGGTGAGCGCGTGCAGCGTGCCGTCGCCGCGACCCCGCTGGAGCAGGCCGAGCAGCGTACCGCTGGGCGCTATGACCGGATCGAACATGGGAAACAGCCTCACATCAAGCGTCGACGCAACCGGGGACCTGCATTACCTGGCCGCGTGCCAACACGTCGGGGCGCCCGCCGTTTCCTGCTTGCTGTAGACCATCTTCCTCTGCCTCTCGTCGGTGGCCCCTGCGGGCCGCATCACGGCCCGCGTGGTGCGGCAACATCTGCCCAGCCATCGCGTCCGTGAATCACGTCGTCATGATGACCCGGCGGTCACATCTGCCGCGACCGAATTCCGGCGACCTCGTACCGCTTCCCCGTTTACCGTGGGTTTCCGCCGCCGTTCCCGTGCCTTCGCCGGTCGGAGCGGGCGCGCCCGTGCGGCTCAGTGCCGCTCGGCGCGTTTCGCCGGTGCGCTTCAGTTCGCGCCGAACAGCTCGAGCAGCTCCGCGCGGTCGAACATCCGGGCCGTGTCGACGGCCGAGGGAGTGCCGGCGGCCGGATCGGCACCGCCCTGCAGGAGGGCCTTGACCACTTCGGTGTCGCCCTTGAAGGCGGCTCCCGCGAGCGGGGTCTGTCCCCGGTCGTTGATCCGGTCGACGTCGGCGCCGCGCTCCAGCAGCGCGCGGACCGCGTCGGCGTGGCCGTGGTAGGCGGCGAGCATCACGAGCGAGTCGCCGCGGTCGTTGGTGAGGTTGGCCGGCACGCCCGCGTCGACGTAGGCCACCAGTTCCTCGGTCCGGCCGCTCCGGGCCATGTCGAAGATCTTGGTCGCCAACTCCACGACCTCCGGGTCGGGGCCTTCAGTCATATCGGCCGGACCACCTCTCACCACGGATCATTCCGCATATCGGGGACGGGGCGTACGTCTGCGAGCGGTGCAGAGCCGTACAGGTGAATCGCCAGAATACTGGCTCGCGCGGCACATGGGCCGACGTGCCCGAGGTAAAGATCACGGCAGATCCGGCCGTGCGCAACCGCCCGCGTCGTTCAGGCCGGGAACAGTCCGCCGACCGGGCGAAATCTGACGATCTTCACCCGCTTGCACCTTTTATCGTATGGATACATCCTGTGATCCTGGAAGTACTCATGGTGACTGTCCCCCCGCGAACCAGGAGAACTCACATGATCCTCTCGATCTCAGGCGTCGTCCTGCTCGGCGTCGTCCTCTTCATCCTCTGCCGCAAGGACGGCCTGAGGCCGTTGCACGCCTTGGTGGCGATGCTGTTCGGCTTCTATCTGGCCAGTACGGCCATCGCGCCGAGCATCAAGGCCGGCGGCGAGAGCCTGGCCGGCCTCCTCGGCGGCATCAGGTTCTGACCCCGGTCCCCCAAGTCCCCGCCCACCCGTATCCCATGCCCTGGAGGCAGCAGTGGCCCGGCGTCCCCTCCCCCGCATCCTGAGCAACCGCGGCGCTCACCTCGCCCGGAGCCGGGAGCTGGCCCGGACGGCGGCCGACAGCGCCACCGACATCCTCCACCCACTGATCACGATCGTGCGCGGACTGCGCCGACTGGCCTCGGCCGGACGGCGCAGGGTGGCCGACACCCCCAAGGACCGGCGCGGCGCGCTGCTCTTCCTGGTGGCGTCGGTGCTCCTGGTCGTGCTGCTGCTCCCGTACGGTCCGCTGCTCGCCGCCATCGCCCTGATGGCGGCAGCGGCCTGGCAGGGCCGGGACCGCGCCCCGGCCGCGCCCAAGGGCCCCGACGAGTCGCAGGCCCAGCGCCTGAAGTCGCTGTACGACGCCCTGGTGCCGTACTTCTCCTCGGCCGGTGACCCCGACCCCCTCTACACCCACGGCGGCTCGTGGGAGAAGGCCTTCCCGGCGTACGAGTTCGACGGGACGGGCCGCATCACGCACCTGGTGGTCGTCTACCCCGCGTACTACACCGACGGCGAGGCGGAGTCCCGCGCGCGGATCGAGCATCTGCTCGCCGCCAAGTCGGGGCGCGGCCGCGAATACCACTTCGCCTGGGACGAGGAGGGCAACCAGCTCACGGTCCAGGTCCTCGCACCGCTGCCCGCCGACATCGCCGCCCAGCGTTTCGTCACGTCTCCCGGGGAGACGGTCCTCGGTTTCACCGACCCCATGCAGGTGCACCGGACCCTGCCGCTCGCCCACGGCGAGGAGCAGCGCGACGTCCCCCCTGTCGTCTGGCGCACCGGCATCCGCTCCACCGCGCCTCATCTGCTGGCGGCCGGGCAGCCCGGCAGCGGCACTTCCACCCTGCTGCGCTCCGTCGCCCTCCAGGCGCTGCGCCACGGCGACGTGGTGATCGTCGACGGTGGCGGCACCGGTGAGTACGCGTGCCTGACCGGCCGGGACGGCGTGCTCGCCGTCGAGTGCGGCCTGGCGGGAGTGCTGGAGAGTCTCCGGTGGGCCGCACACGAGACGGAGCGCCGCCTGATCGCCGCCAACCGCGCCCACCAGGCGGGCGATCCGCCGCCCGAGGACACCAAGCGGCCGCTGTGGATCCTGCTGGACCGCCCGAGCGCGTTCACGCACCTCGCGGCCGCCGACGGCCGGGAGGACCCCCAGTCGCTGCTCCAGATCCCGCTGCGGCACGGCCGCCCGGCGAACGTCACGGTCGTCGTCGCCGATCAGATCGACAGCCTGGAGACCCTCAGCGACGCGGTACGGCAGCACACGCGCGCGCGTGTCCTGCTCGGACCCGCGACTCCGGAGCAGGTGACGGCCGTCCTGGGCGCTCCCCCGCACACCACGCCCCTCGATCACGTCCCCGCGGGTCGCGGCTACGCCCGCCTGGGCACGGGCCCGGTGCACCGCCTCCAGGTCCCGGCCACACCCGACCCGTACGACGACACGACCGGCGCCGACCACCGGAAGGCGGTACTGGACCTGCTCCCGGCCCGCTCCGCTCAGGGCGACGCACAGACGGAGCCGACGCGGACGGCCCCGGAATCCGGCCCCGTGCGCAGGACTCCGGCGGACGCGACGTTCACGGACAAGCACTCCCTGGAGAAGAAGCCCGTGGACCCGGCCACCACGGACAGGACCGTCACAGAGCCGTATGCGGCAGGCACGGCGGACACAGCGGATACAGCGGACACGGACACGGACACGGCTCCTCCGGAGCCGGTTCCCGTGGAGACGGCCGCCGCCGAATCCTCCTGAAGGCCCGGTCCGCACCAGCGGGCACACCCGCGCCGCCCTCGCGCGCAGGCACCGCTGCGTCCGCTACGCCACGAAGATGCGCGGTGCCTCCACCCCCGACGTCCCGCCGTTCTCGACCATCCGTGCCGCCGCGGCCAGCCGTACCGCGGCCTCCTCGGCCACCGCCCCGCCCACGGTGAAGGGCAGCCGCACGTATCCCTCGAACGCTCCGTCGACCCCGAAGCGGGGCCCCGACGGTGCCCGTACTCCGACGCGTTCTCCGGCCTCGGCGATCCGCGATCCCGAGAGCCCCCCGGTGCGCACCCACAGGGTGAGTCCGCCCCGCGGAACCTCGAACTGCCAGTCGGGCAGCTCCCGGCGCACCGCGCCGACCAGCGCGTCCCGGTTCTCCCGGGCCTGTGCGCGCCGGAGCTCCACGGCCCGCTCCCAGCCGTCCGTGCCGAACAGCCAGTTCACCGCCAGCTGCTCCAGAACGGGCGTGCCCAGATCGGCGTACGCGCGCGCGGCGACGAGGCTGCGGATCATCTCGGGGGCCGCGCGCACCCAGCCGATGCGCAGGCCGGCCCAGAAGGCCTTGCTCGCCGAGCCGACCGTGATCACCGTGGACCCGGCCGGGTCGAAGGCGCACACGGGGGGCGGCATCTCCACGTCCGGGTCGAGCCAGAGCTCGCTCATCGTCTCGTCGGCGACCAGCACCGTGCCCGCCGAGCGCGCCGCCTCCACGAGCCGGCGGCGCTGCTCCTCGTCGGCCAGCGCGCCGGTCGGGTTGTGGAAGTCCGCGACGACGTACGCGATGCGCGGTGCCGCCTCGCGGAGCACCTGGCGCCAGCGGTCCATGTCCCAGCCGGCCAGCCCTTCCGCCATGGCCACGGGGACCAGCCGGGCCCCGGCCTCCCGCATCAGCTGGAGGATGTTGGCGTAGGACGGCGACTCGACGGCGATGCGCTCGCCCCGTCCGCCGAAGAGGTGGCAGATGGCGTCGATGGCGCCCATGGCCCCGGTCGTCACCATGATCTGCTCGGGCATGGTCGGGATGCCCCGCGCGGTGTACCGGTCGGCGATCGTCGCGCGCAGCGCGGGCAGTCCGGCCGGGTAGTCGCCGTGGGTGTGCGCGTAGGGCGGCAGTTCCTCCAGCGCGCCCTGCACGGCGCGGGTGAGCCAGGGTTCGGGCGCGGGCAGCGCGGCGCAGCCGAGGTCGATCATCGAACCGAGGGCCTCGGGGGGCAGCGGTTCCAGCCCTCGCGCGGGGACCGGGTTTCCGGCCGGGACGGCGGTCCAGCTGCCGGCACCGCGCCGCGACTCCAGGAAACCCTCTCCTCGCAGCGCCTCGTAGGCGGCCGCCACGGTGGTGCGGCTGACGGACAGGGCCAGGGCCAGTTCCCGCTCGGCGGGCAGTCTGGCGGCCACGGGGACGCGCCCTTCGAGCACCAGGAGCCGGACGCCGTCGGCGAGGGCCCGGTAGGCGGGCGGGCGGCGGGTACCGGGGCCGGCCGGGCGGTCCTGCTGGGAGTTGAGCAGCCGGGCGAGCTGCGCCGCACCCACCGCTGAGGTCCACTGCGCCATTCGAATCAGTCCACCTTCCCTGAATTGGCCATGGATGAGATCTCCATCCGTGCCACAGGGTGTCACGCATCGGTCCACTTCCACCACAGGGGGACACCTTGTCCAGCCACCCACCCCGGCACGGACATCTCGCACGGCGGCTGTTCCAGCTGTACGCCGGGCTGGCGTTGTACGGCGCGAGCTCGGCGCTGCTGGTCAGGTCCGGGCTCGGCCTGGAGCCATGGAACGTGCTGCACCAGGGCCTGTCCGAGCGCACGGGCCTGTCGATGGGCGTGGTGCTGACCGTCCTGGGTGCGGCCGTGCTGCTGCTCTGGATCCCGCTGCGCCAGCGCCCGGGGCTGGGAACGGTCTCCAACGTCCTGCTGATCGGCGCGGCCATGGACGCGACCCTGAGGGTGGTGCCCGAGGCGCACGGCACGGTCCTGCGCGTGGTGGCGACGGCGGCCGGCATCGTGCTGAACGGCGCGGCGACGGGGCTGTACATCGCGGCGCGCTTCGGGCCGGGGCCGCGCGACGGGCTGATGACGGGGCTTCACCGGCGCACAGGGGTGTCGATCCGGCTGGTACGCACGGTGATCGAAGTCACGGTGGTCGCCACGGGCTTCGTCCTCGGGGGCACGGTGGGCGTGGCGACCCTGCTGTACGCGGTGACGATCGGCCCGATCGCCCAGCTGTTCCTCCGGCTGTTCGCAGTCCCCCCGGCATCCGACGGCCTCGCGGTCGTTGCCGCGGGTCAACCGCGCGGGGTGATACTGCGTCCGTGACCCCACCGATACGCCACCCCTACCTCGACCATCCCGGCCCGATCGCCTTCGCCCACCGCGGCGGGGCCGCGGACGGCCTGGAGAACACCGCGCGCCAGTTCCGGTGCGCCGTCGAGGCGGGCTACCGCTATATCGAGACCGACGTCCATGTCACCCGCGACGGCCGGCTCGTCGCGTTCCACGACGCGACCCTGGACCGGGTGACGGACGGAGCGGGCCTGATCGCCGACCTGCCGTGGCGGGACGTGGAGCAGGCGCGTGTGGCGGGCCGGGAGCCGGTGCCCCTGTTCGAGGAACTGCTCGCCGTCTTCCCCGGGGTGCGGTGGAACGTCGACGTCAAGGCCGAGCCGGCCCTCCTGCCCTTCCTGGAGCTGATCGAGCGAACGGACGCCTGGGACCGGGTCTGTCTCGGCTCGTTCTCCGAGGCCCGCGTGGTGCGTGCCCAGCGGCTGGCCGGGCCCCGGCTCGCGACGTCGTACGGCACCAGGGGGGTGCTGAATCTCCGGCTGCGGTCGTGGGGGGTACCGGTGACGGTGCGCCGGTCGGCCGTCGCCGCCCAGGTGCCGGAGGCCCGGTCCGGCGTCCCGGTGGTGGACCGCCGCTTCGTGCGCACCGCCCATGCGCGCGGGCTCCAGGTGCACGTGTGGACGGTCAACGAGCCCGAGCGGATGCACCGGCTCCTGGACCTGGGTGTGGATGGCATCATGACCGATCACATCGACACACTGCGCGAGGTCATGGAGGACCGCGGGATCTGGGTCTGACACCCCGCCCGGCCACCGAGCGCGTTCACGGGGAAGCGAGGGCACGGGTGGGCAACGACACCGTGCGGTCATCTGCGGCGGACGAGGCGGCCGGCCGACGGTACGAGCAACGCGGCTGGTACGTCTACGACTGGGCGTGCTCCGTGTACTCCACGAGCGTGCTCACCGTGTTCCTCGGCCCCTACCTGACCTCGGTCGCCGAGGCCGCCGCGGACCCTGACGGGTTCGTGCATCCGTTCGGCATTCCGGTGCGCGCGGGGTCCTTCTTCGCGTACGCGGTCTCCCTGTCGGTGATCCTGGCCGTGCTCGTGATGCCGCTGGTGGGCGCCGCCGCCGACCGCACCGGCCGCAAGAAGCCGCTGCTCGCGGCCGCCGCCTACACCGGGGCCGCCGCGACGGCGTGCATGTTCCTCCTCGACGGCGAGCGCTATCTGCTGGGCGGCGTGCTGCTGGTCGTGGCGAACGCGGCGCAGTCCGTGGCGATGATGCTCTACAACTCCTACCTGCCGCAGATCGCGACGCCCCAGGAGCGGGACGCGGTCTCCTCGCGGGGCTGGGCCTTCGGCTACGCGGCGGGCGCCCTGGTCCTCGTCGCCAATCTGATCCTCTACACCGCCCATGACAGCTTCGGGCTCTCCGAGGGCATGGCGGTCCGCGTCTGCCTGGCGTCGGCGGGCCTGTGGTGGGGCGCCTTCACCCTGGTGCCGCTGCGACGCCTGCGCGACCGTCGTGCCCCCGCGCGGGAGGCGGGCGCCCCGACCGGTTTCCGGCAGCTCGCGGCGACCCTCCGCGACATGCGCCGCCACCCGCTGACGCTCGCCTTCCTCCTGGCGTACCTGGTCTACAACGACGGCATCCAGACGGTGATCTCGCAGGCTTCGGTCTACGGCTCGAAGGAGCTGGGGCTCGGGCAGTCCACTCTCATCGTGGCCGTGCTGCTGGTCCAGGTGCTGGCGGTGGTGGGTGCGCTGGCGCTGGGCCGGCTGGCGCGGATCCACGGGGCGAAGCGGACGATCCTCGGCTCGCTGGTCGCCTGGACGGTGACCCTGGCCGCCGGGTACTTCCTGCCCGCCGGGGAGCCGGTGTGGTTCTTCGTCCTGGCCGCGGGGATCGGCCTGGTCCTCGGCGGCAGCCAGGCGCTGTCCCGGTCGCTGTTCTCGCACCTCGTGCCGCCCGGCAAGGAGGCCGAGTACTTCTCGGCCTACGAGTTGAGCGACCGCGGGATGAGCTGGCTCGGGCCGCTGCTGTTCGGGCTGACCTACCAGTTCACGGGAAGCTACCGGGACGCGATCATCTCGCTGGTGGCCTTCTTCGTCCTCGGTTTCGCGCTGCTCGCGCGGGTACCCGTGCGCCGGGCCATCGCCGCCGCGGGAAATCCCGTTCCGGAGAGGATTTAGCACTCGGCACGAAAGGGCGGTAGTGTACGCGTTTGGCCTGCCAGGTGTACCGTTACTGCGCGTCAAAGATGCCGAAACGCTGTGTCATACCTGTCATCAGGTGTGACAAACCGGGCGCCGGTGGGTACTGCACTGGTTGAGAAGGCTGCGGCTACGACGGCGACACATGGCCCGGAACGGGAATCTTTACCGCCGACCGGACGTTGACCGGATGACGACGACAGCGACACCTGTCCTGTGGGCGACAAGCCCGGGAGGCACGATTCATGAGTGAGCGAGCTCTTCGCGGCACGCGCCTCGTGGTGACCAGCTACGAGACGGACCGCGGCATCGACCTGGCCCCGCGCCAGGCCGTGGAGTACGCATGCGAGAAGGGGCACCGCTTTGAGATGCCCTTCTCGGTCGAGGCGGAAATCCCGCCGGAGTGGGAGTGCAAGGTCTGCGGTGCCCAGGCACTCCTGGTTGACGGCGACGGCCCCGAGGAAAAGAAGGCCAAGCCCGCGCGTACGCATTGGGACATGCTGATGGAGCGACGTACCCGAGAGGAACTCGAAGAGGTTCTCGAGGAGCGTCTCGCCGTTCTCCGCTCCGGTGCGATGAACATCGCGGTTCATCCCCGGGACAGCCGAAAGTCGGCTTGATCCCGGCGAAGGATCCGGGCGGGGGAACCCAGCACAGCAGCACAGAGGACCGCGGGCGCCGTACCAGTTGGTACGGCGCCCGCGGTCCTCTGCGTGTCCGGCCGGCCTGCCGGCGTCCGGCGTTCCGCGGCTCTCGGTCCTCGGCGGCTCCCGCCGGCTCTCAGCGGGAGAGCGGCGGGCGGGGTCCTTGCGGGAAGCCGTCCGGCGCGGCCCCGGGCTCGTCCCGGATCACCTCGCCCTGGACGACCTTGCCGTCGGGCCGGTGGATACGCGCCTGCTGGAAGGCGTCGCCCAGGGAGCCCCGGGCGGCCTCGCGGAGCTTGTGCTCGAGGGTGCGCTCCGCGTAGCGGCTCACGGCCTTCTGGACCGGGGGCACGAGCAGGAGCAGACCGACCGCGTCGGAGATCAGGCCGGGGATGATCAGCAGCAGTCCGCCCAGCATCATCAGGCCGTTGCCCTCGCTGTTCGGCCGCGGCTCGGTCAGCACGCCGTTCTGCTGCTGTTGCAGCGTTTCGGTGAGGCTCTTGAAGGCGCGCCGGCCGGCCCGCTTGATGACCACCGAGCCGAGAGCCAGACCGGCCAGCAGCACCAGAAGGACCATCAGCCCGTTCGACGCCCCGGCGACGACCGTGAGCAGCCAGATCTCCAGCACCAGCCACGCGGCGACGCCGAGCGGCAGGAAGGTACGCAGCCTGGAGCGTCGGGGCCGGGCGGGGTTCGAGGTCTGAGCGCCAGTCGTCATACTCCCAGTGTGCCGAACGCCGGCTCAGTACGGGATAAGCGGGACCTCCGGAACAGCGGGCCACCCGGGACACGCCGCGCCGGGGGTCCGACCGAACAGGCGGGACCTACGACTTGGCCCGCTCCGTGGGTTCGGACCGCTCCGTAGAGCCGGACCGCTCCGCCTCCGTCGGCCCGGCGGCCCGCTCGCTCGGCTTCGGCTGCCCGGCCCGCTTGTCGTCCTCGCGTCCGAGGACCTTGCCGACCCTCTCCCCCACGCCCCACGCCGTGACCCGCCACAGCGCCTCGACGAGGATGTCGCGGCTCATCTTCGAATCGCCCAGTTCCCGCTCGACGAAGGTGATGGGCACCTCGACGACGTGGTAGCCGGCCCTGACCGCGCGACGGGCGAGGTCGACCTGGAAGCAGTAGCCCTGGGAGGCCACCTCGTCCAGGCCGAGGCCCTCCAGGGTCTCGCGCCGGAACGCGCGGAAGCCGCCGGTGATGTCACGCAGCGGCAGATCGAGCGCCATGCGCGAGTAGAGGCTGCCGCCGCGCGAGATGTACTCACGGGACTTGGGCCAGTTGACCACCCGGCCGCCGGGCACCCAGCGCGAACCGAGCACCAGGTCGGCGCCCTTGAGCGCGGTGAGCAGCCGGGGCAGTTCCTCGGGCTGGTGGGAGCCGTCGGCGTCCATCTCGACCAGTACGCCGTAGCCGTGCTCCGCACCCCAGTGGAAGCCCGCGAGGTAGGCGGCGCCCAAGCCCTCCTTGCCCTTGCGGTGCAGCACCTGGACCTGGTCGTCCTCGGCGGCCAGTTCGTCGGCGAGCGCGCCGGTGCCGTCGGGGCTGTTGTCGTCGGCCACGAGAACGTCCGCCTCGGGAACGGCCTTGCGCACCCGGCCGACGATGGCCTTGATGTTCTCCGCCTCGTTGTAGGTCGGAATGATCACCAAGGCCTTGCCGAGCGGGCCGAAGGTCCTCCCCTGGGCATCCGCCGCGCGGGTCCCGTCGCCGTCGTTCACTGCAGCCCCTTCGTCTCCTGTGCAGGGTCCCACCATAGTGGTCACAGCCCCTGCGATGACGTGGAAGGACGTTCGTACGATGCTATGGATGTCCGAAGGTCTTTCGAGGGTCGGGCAGCAGCGTGCCCTTGCGTGTACGACGGAGGAGGCCCGGCGCCCTTCGGGCCGACCTGGGACCCGCTGGCTGCGGGTCGACCTGAAGCCGTTGTCTACTGAGCGACCGGGCCCCACCCGGGGTCACACCTTCCCGACCCGCCGGAACGTTCCCTCGGCGTCGCGCCGACGCTGAGCCGGCTCCCAGTGGCGATGGACCGTGCGGCACACCGTCCCTGACCCAGCGGCGCCGCCGCGAGTGAGCGGAAGTTCCCGGTCGGGCGTCGGTGTCCCCGGCCGAACCTACCGGCCTCCCGCCGCTGTCTGTCAACAACCGTGCGCCCCCGCGCCACGTGGTTCTCATGCCTGGTCGCCGGGAGGACGCGCAGGTCGCGCAGGTCGCGCAGGTCGCGCAGGTCGCGCGGCGGGGGTACGCCACATGATCGTCGCCGGACGGCCGGCGTGGATCACTCGCCCGGTCGCACGAAGACCGTGCGTCCGCCGACCACCGTGCGCCGGCAGACCGGCAGGTCACCACCCGGGGTCAGGTCCGGCAGGCCGGGGGTGCCGGAGCGGGGGTCGGTGGACCAGCGTGCCACCCGGTCGTCGGGCGCCTGCACCACGAGAGCGCCGGTGTGCCAGACGGCGTAGTCGGCGGGCGCGCCCGGCACCAGGACGCCCGCGTCGTCGCGCCCGATCGCCCGCCAGCCGCCGCGCGTGTGCGCGGTGAACGCGGCGCGTACGGAGACGCGGTGCTCCGGCGTGCGGTGGAAGGCGGCAGCCCGGACGGTGCCCCACGGGTCGAGAGGGGTGACCGGGCTGTCGGAGCCGAAGGCGAGCGGGACACCGGCGCGCAGCAGGGCCGCGAAGGGGTTCAGGGTGCGGGCCCGCTCCACGCCCAGGCGTTGGGCGTACATACCGTCCTCGCCGCCCCACAGGGCGTCGAAGGCGGGCTGGACGGAGGCGGTCAGGCCCAGCTCGGCGAAGGCGGCGATGGTCGAGGGGGTGAGCATCTCGGCGTGTTCGACACGGTGCCGGGCGGCGCGGACGCGGTCGAGGCCGACCTTCTCGGCGGCGGCGCGCATTCCCCCGGTCACCGCGGCGACGGCGGCGTCGCCGATGGCGTGGAAGCCCGCCTGGAGGCCCGCCCCGGTGCAGTCGACGACGTGGTCGGCGATCGCGGCGGCGTCGAGGTGGGCGGTGCCGGTGTGGCCGGCGTCGGCGTACGGGGCGTGCAGGCACGCGGTGTGCGAGCCGAGGGCGCCGTCGACGAACAGGTCGCCCGCGGCGCCGACCGCGCCCAGTTCGCGCGCCTTGGCGACGTTCCGCTCGGCCCAGTAGCCGACGACGCGCGGGCCGGGGCCTTCGGCGGCGAGCCGCAGCAGGCCGGTGAAGTCGTCCTCGGAGGAGATCTCCGGGCCGCCGCACTCGTGGACGGTGCCGATGCCGAGCGAGGCGGCGTGCGCCAGTGCGGCGCGCTGGGCCTCGGTGCGCTGGGCGGACGTGACGGCGCCCAGGGCGGCGGCGCGTACGGCGTGATGGGCGTCGCCGGTGAGAGGCCCGTCCTCGCGGGTGAACTCGCCGGCGTCCTCGCGGGCGAGGAGGTCGAGCAGCGCGGTGCTGACCACCGCGGAGTGGACGTCGATCCGGCTCAGGTACAGAGGGCGCCCGCCGGTGGCCGCGTCGAGTTCGGCACGGGTCGGTGGACGGCCGCCGGGCCAGCGTGCGGCGTCCCAGCCGTGGCCGAGCAGGATCCTGTCGGCCGGTCGGGCGACGGCGAACTCCCGCACCCTGTCCAGTGCGGCCTCCAGGGAGGGCGCCCCGGACAGGTCGAGGCCGGTGAGCGCCAGTCCGGTGGCCGTGGTGTGCACATGAGCGTCGGTGAACGCCGGGGTGACCAGCGCCCCGTCGAGGTCGATCACCTCGTCCACCCCGTCCGCGAAGGAGTCGGCGGCACCCTCGGAACCGACCCAGGCGACCTGGCCGCCCTCGACGACCATCGCGGTGGCGAAGGGGTCGGCGGGGCTGTGGACCTCTCCGCGGCGGAGCAGGACGGTGCGCGGCGGGTCTGTGTGCTGCGGGGCGGTGCGTTCGCTCATGGCCCCCAGTCTCGCCCCTCGGAGGGCCCGGCCCGCACCCAGGGCCGCTGTTCAACGCCCTGGATGCGCCCTGATACTCCCGCGCACGCCGACGCTCCCGTGCGGATGACGGTTTCAGACGCGTGGCGGCCGGGCCTCGTACGGCGTGGACAGGACCACGGTCGTCCGGGTGGAGACACCCGCCAGCGAGCGCACCCGCGCGAGCAGTTCCTCCAGTTGGTGCGGGGTGGCCACGCGCACCTTGAGGATGTAGTTCTCGTCGCCCGCGACGCTGTGGCAGGCCTCGATCTCGGGCACGCCGGCGAGGCGGTCCGCGATGTCGTCGGGGGCGCTGGGGTCGAACGGTTTGACCGAGATGAAGGCGGTCATGGGCAGGCCGACGGCATCCGGGTCGACCACCGCGGCGTAGCCGCGGATGACTCCGCGCTGTTCCAGTCTGCGCACCCGCTGGTGCACGGCCGACGTGGACAGGCCCGTGGCCTTGCCCAGGTCTGTGTAGCTCATCCGCCCGTCCTTGACGAGCAGCTGCACGATCTGTCGGTCCAGCTCCTCCATGGCGCAAGAACCTACAGTGCCGTTGATCCCGTCGGATACCTGAGCCGTCCAGGTCATGGCCGGTTCGTGATGTGCCGGGCGCCGTCCCGTCCCGGGCGGGGGACAAAGCCGTTGCAGGGGGCACCACGGTTGACGTGTGACGAACGCCACAGCATTCGAACGGTCTCCGTGATGTTCTCGTGATTACCCCCCATGGGGGACGGGAAGTGCTTGCTGTGGTCGAGGCCGCAGCGCCTTCACGGCCCAGCCCGAGGGGGAGAACCCATGCAGAGTCTTAAGCGCCCTGGTCGCAGCACGCCCAAGCGGCAGCAGCCGGTCGTCGAACTCGTCCCGGAGTACGTCGATCCCGACGCGTTCGACGACGAACTCGACGCGTACGACACCTTCGAGATGTACCGGGTCGTGTGCCCGGACTGCGCGCAGCCGATCGCCCTGCTCGCGGACGAGGAGGTCCTGCCGGAGCACGCGCTGTGCGCCACGCCGTGGAACCCGTTCGGGCTGACGGTCTGCGCCGGTACGGGCCGAAGCGCCGACGACGCCCGGCCGGCGGACGAGTCCGCGACGCCCCAGGAGCAGGACACCGCCCTGCTGCTGACGCTCCCTCAGGGACTCGACTGGCGCACCCAGCCGTTCTCGCACGTCGGAGGTCCGGCTTCGCGCCCGATGAGGATCCCCGCCATGCGGCGCCACGCGGCCTGAGCCGTCCCCGGCCGCCCCGTCCGGAGCCGGGCCGGCCCACGGAAGCGCTCCGGACGCGCCGGGCGCACCCGGCGTACCGGCGCACGCGCGTCACTCCCGCCGGGCGCACCGCGACCGCACTGCGCGGTGCGCCGCCGGGTGCCGGAAGCCGGACCGTCCGGGGCCGGCCGTTCATCCGGTCGGCCGCGAACGCACGCACTATTCGGGCGGTCGGTGACCTGCCCGGCCGCTCCCGCGTTGCCCAGGCATGACGACCCCCACGCGCTCGACGACCGGGCGTCAACGACTTGCCCTCGCCCCGCCGTCCAAACCGCCGTCCGAACCGCAGCCCGCACCGCAGTCCATGGTCCGCACCGCGGTCGCGCCGCTGGCCGTACCCGTTGCGCCGCCGCCACCGCCCCAGCTGCCGGATCCGCCGATCTACCGGGACCTGATGCGGGCCTGGGCCGACGAGGGCCGTGCCCTGCCCGGACGGCACGACCCGGAGTGGGTCCGGCTCGCGGCGCCCTGGCAGGGGCTCGGTCGGTTCAGCTCGTCTGCGGCCCCGCGAGATGGCGGGCGATGACCATGCGCTGGATCTGGTTCGTTCCCTCGACGATCTGCAGGACCTTGGCCTCGCGCATGTAGCGCTCGGCCGGGAAGTCCGCGGTGTAGCCGTAGCCGCCGAGGATCTGGACGGCGTCGGTGGTGACCCGCATCGCCGTGTCGGTGCAGTGCAGCTTCGCCATGGCCGCCTGCTTGGCGAACGGCCGCCCGGCGTCCCGCAGTCGGGCCGCCGCGAGATACAGCGCGCGCCCGGCCTCGATCTGGGTGGCCATGTCCGCGAGCATGAACCGCAGCCCCTGGAAGTCGGCGATCGGCCGCCCGAACTGCCGTCGCCCGGACGCGTAACCGAGCGCCTCGTCGAGCGCGGCCTGCGCCAGGCCGATCGCGCAGGCCGCGATGCCGAGCCGTCCGCCGTCCAGTGCCGACAGGGCGATCGCGAAGCCCTGCCCCTCCTCGCCGATCCGCCGGTCGTCGGAGACCCGTACGCCGTCGAAGTGGACCTGCGCGGTGGGCGAGCCCTTCATGCCCATCTTCTTCTCCGGTACGGCCGCGCTCAGCCCTTCGGCGTCGCCGGGGACCAGGAACGCGGTGATTCCGCGCGGGCCCTCCTCGCCGGTGCGGGCCATGACGGTGTAGAAGTCCGCGATGCCGCCGTGCGTGATCCATGCCTTGGTGCCGGTGAGCGTCCAGTCTCCCCCGCCCTCACGCACCGCCCTGGTGCGCAGTGAGGCCGCGTCCGACCCGGAGGAGGGCTCGGAGAGGCAGTAGGCGCCGAGCAGGTCCCCGCCGAGCATCACCGGCAGGTACTCGGCCTGCTGCTCCTTGGTTCCGTGGGTGGCGAGCGCATAGCAGGCGAGGGTGTGCACGCTGACCCCGAGGCCGACGGTCAGGCGGGCCGCGGCAAGTTCCTCGAGGACCTGGAGGTAGACCTCGTACGGCTGGTCCCCGCCGCCGTACGCGGAGTCGTAGGGCAGGCCGAGCAGTCCGGAGCCGGAGAGCAGGGCGAAGGCCTCGCGCGGGAAGCGGGCCGCGTCCTCCTCCTCCGCCGCCTTCGGGGCGATCTCGCGCTGTGCGATGTCTCGGACGAGCGAGATCAGGTCCCGCGCCTCGTCCGTGGGCAGTTGCCGGTCCACCGGCTGCGGGGCGTGGTCGGACATGGCGACGCTCTCCTCCCTGTTCGGGCATGACGGCGGTTCTGCGCCTCGGGTTGGGGGCGGCTCCGCCGGGGTTGTTCCGGCGCCTGGCCAAGGGATCGGCCTCCGGGTCTCGGAGACAGCCGGCCAGCCGCTGTGAGCTGTGAGTATGCCCGATCGAGCAGGGCGCGTCACTTGTTAACGACCGCTTACTCCAAGAATTTTCCGGACACCGGAATTGGTCCGCACCATTGACCGCACTGGTCTAGTCCTCCTACTGTTTCGCTCCATCGAGTCACCGCGTTCACGCCACACCGTGTTCATGTCGAACGACTCGCGTTTCCCCTCCCCCACGAGGAGACACACCGGATGCCGTCCCCTCACCCCCATCGCCCCCTGCGGGCACTCGTGTCCGCCGCCTGCGCCGCCGCGCTCGGCGCCGGACTGCTCGCCGGCTCGGGCGCCTCGACCGCCGCCGCGGCGGCCCCGGCTCAGGAGGCCGCCGCGGGTTCCAAGGTCATCGGGTACTTCACCGAATGGGGCACCTACGACCGCGCGTACCACGTCAAGAACATCGAGACCTCGGGCTCCGCGGACAAGCTCACGCACATCAACTACGCCTTCGGCAACGTCACCGGCGGCAAGTGCGCGATGGGCGACGCCTACGCGGCCACCGAGCGGGCCTACACCGCCGCCGAGTCCGTCGACGGCGTGGCCGACACCTGGGACCAGCCGCTACGCGGCACCTTCAACCAACTGCGCGAGCTGAAGCAGAAGCACCCCGACCTGAAGGTGCTGTGGTCGTTCGGCGGCTGGACCTGGTCCGGCGGCTTCGGCGAAGCCGCGAAGGACCCGGCCGCGTTCGCCCGGTCCTGCTACGACCTGGTCGAGAGCTCGAAGTGGGCCGACGTCTTCGACGGCATCGACATCGACTTGATCGGCGCGGTCAGGTAGCCGCGGGCGGGCACGCCTGGGACGGAGGTTCCACGGGGGACCTCCGCCCCAGGCGCGGCGTCCGTCGTGTCAGGCGTCGCGGCGGGCGGGCTCCGGGGCCGGGTGCGCGGGGTCCAGTTCCTCGATGGCGCGCATGGCTCCGCCGAGCGTCTTCACCAGCAGCTCGCACATGGTCTCGCGGGGCAGCCCGGGGCGGTCGATCCAGTCGAGGGTGGCGCCCTCGACGCTGCAGACCCAGGACAGCAGGCCCATCCGCGCCACGGGCGTGATGTCGGCGGTCCCGTACGCGCCTTCGGCGATGGTCGCGACGATCGCCTCGCGCACCCCGTCCCGGACGGCGTGCACCTCGACGTCGAAGCCGACGCCGCCGCTGACGATCGTGCGGTACGCGGCCTGGTTGTGCTCGGCGTAGCGCAGATAGCCGTCGACGGTGCGGTGCACCCGCTGGGCGGGCGGCAGTTCGACACCACCCGCGGCGAAGGCGACCAGGCCTGCGACCGAGTCCTGGATGATGGCGAGGTAGTAGCCCCGCTTGGAGTGGAAGTAGTAGTAGATCAGCCCCTTGGCAACATGCGCCTGACGTGCGATGTCGTCCATGGAGAGCGCGTCGTACGACGTGTCGGCGAACAGTTTCCTGCCGATGGCGATGAGTTCGGCACGACGTGCCAGCGAACGCTCGGTGCTGCGCGCTCCGGGACGCACGGCGGACTGCTGACTGATGTTCAATCCTCACCTGGTTTCCTGCGGAGGGCGGGACATCCGCAGTATGGCAGGTCGGCCTCGGGGGAGGGCGGAGCCGTCCGGAGCCCGGAACAGCCCGAAGGCCGGCGCGGCCCGAAGGTCAGAGGAGTCCGAGCTGCGTCACGAACATCGCGACGACCACGACGAGGATCCATCCCATGAGGTGCTCGAGGATCTTCGGGCCGTCCTCCCGGGGGCCTCCGGTGCGAGCACCGGGGACGGCGGGGGCGGTGACGGTGGCTGCGTTCGCGGTCATGGCTTCTCGCTGGTCTCGGGGGGCCGTGGACTCCCCCACGACCCTGTCCACCTTGCCACCGCAGGCGGCTTTTGCGGCCGAGAGCTTGGTCACACGGTACGTGCCGGTCCGTGCGGCGGGCCCTCCGACGCCCTTCGGACGACCGGACGGAGCCCGCCGCACGGACCGGTTCGGCGCAGGTGCCGAGCTGTACGGCTCCCGGGTACCGGTGCACCGTCCGGCACCGCCCGGGAGCGCAGGCATTCAGCCGGCAGAGCGGTCTCTGGCTGCCCCGGCTCCCGTGCTCAGCTCGGTCTCCGCAGCCCGGCCCCGGTCCTGGAGGGAAGCCGGGCTGCCGGCCCCCGTCACCGGGATCACGGCCCGGGAGCGGGCGAGCAGCCGGCCCGGATTTCCAGCCCGCAGTGGGCCGCGCCGGTCGAGGGCCCCCTGCACCTCGTCGTGCCGGAGGAACATCGACTCGCCGGCCGGGACGCGCCCGGCCCCAGCGAGCCGACGGCCGGTCCCCGGGTACTCGGCCCCTTCGGTGCCAAGGTGTATCCGCAGCGCTGCACCGAGCGCGCGGGCTTCGCCCCGGAGGTGCCCGGCCCCACCGGCTGCTTCATCGCCCGCGCCCTCGCCGCCGCGGGAAGGAGCGTCTCCCTGGTGGTCAGGTCAGTCCGAGCGACCGCAGAACGCGCTGCTGACGTGGTGTTGAACCGACGGGCCAGAAGATGTAGCAGACTCCACCCGTTCCCCCTCTGACCTTCCCGTTCGCGTCGTATCGCTTCGTCCGCAGCCAGATGTTCTCCCATTCGCGGCGCCGGTAGACACGGCGGACCGACGTGTTGTCCGGGGAGGCGGGGTCGTTGGCGACGACGTCGCCGTCGGGAGTGAAGCCGATCACGGTCATGAGATGCCCGGCGGTGCCGTACCCCGCTCCGGTCAACTCCTCCTCCCGGAAGGACTGGGACGTGATGACCGGGACGCCCGCCGCGATCAGCGTCTCCAGGTCGGTCAGCGAACCGAGCCGGGTGACAACGCCCTGAAGACCCTCGAAGGTGGCCGCGTAGGCCACGTTGAACGGCCAGTTGCCACAGCCCGCGTACTGGTGGTCGTAGGTGTGGCGGGCCGCGTGGCACACCTGCGGGTCGGCGTAGGACGGGTCGACCCAGGCCAGTTGCTCCTCGGTGAGCCGGCCGCCCCAGTACTCGACGATCATCTGCGAGGAGGTCGGACTGCACCAGGCCTCGCCGCCGTTGTCGTACTCCGGGTACTGGCCCTTGTGGATCTCCTGCGAGTAGCGCGGGACGATCAGCTCCCGGGCCGTGCGGGGCGTGGACGCCGGGACGGTGAAGCGGTCGGGGATGTCGGAGCCCATCGCCCCGAGCCGCCACACGGTCGGGGTGAGCTTCGTTCCGGGACGGCGGTAAAGGGTCAGCCGCAGCCGGTACGAGACCAGGCGCAGGCCCGAGGCCGCGTCGTCGACGGCGAGGGTGTCGGTCCACACCGTGCTCCGGCCGTCGCTCTGGTCGTCCACCGAGGTGCGCCGGATGTCCTGGTCGTCGGCCGCCCAACGGCCCATCACGTACCAGGGGGTGTCGGTGCCGTCCGTGTACGTGCCCTGCAGCTCGGTCTGGATCCAGGTGCCGCCGGGGGTGCGCGCGTTCCAGGAGACGATGGCCTCCGTCGCCGGCACGGTGAGCCGGTGGACGGGCGAGGTCCAGGTCGCGTACTCCCATGCGGCGGTGCGGTCGGTGTGCGGATCGGTGTAGTCGGTGGTGCCGGCCGCCTTCGCGATCACCAGGCCGGGGCGGACGCCCGCGACGGCCCGGGTGCCCTCGGCGCGGCCGGCGCGCCAGTCGCCGTACGAGGTCCAGGCCCGGTTGTCGACGCGGCGGGCCGCGGCCGCTTCGGGATCCGCGGAGCCGGCGGACCGGCCGGTCGCGGTGCCGGCGGAAGCCGGGCCCGCGCTCGACGCGACGGTGGCGACGACCGCCGCGGCCAGGAGGGATCTGCGGGACGGCTGTTCGGCTCTGCTCATGGGCGAAGGACCCCCCAGGTGTCGGAGTCGGACTCGGAGTCGCCCCGCCCGGTGGACACGGGTCCGAGGGACCGTGTCCACCGGGTGGGACGACGCCCGCCCACTATGGACGCACCGGGGCTGGGCCCGCCAGCACCCCGGGCCGTGCCGCGCCGACCGTCATCGGACTCGACCAATGGCACGCGTGGTGGCGGCAGGCGGCCCGGCGTTTCGGCCGGTCCGGCGGCCCGGCGGCTGTGCGGCTGTGCGGCTGTGCGGCTGTGCGGCTCGTTCCGTGAGGGCGAGCAGGTCCTAGAGTGGGACTCCGCCACCGTCTCCCCCACCCGACCCGCCTCACCCCGGAAACCCGCCATGCATGATCTCGTCTCCCGCATTCGCCGGCTCGCCCCCTCCTGTGGACCGGTCCGGCTGGTCGGTGTCGACGGGCACGCCGGCTCCGGGAAGTCCACGTTCGCCGGGCGGCTGGCCGACGCGCTGGACGGCGCCCCCGTGCTGCGGCTCGACGACATCGCCAGCCACGAGGAGCTGTTCGGCTGGACCGGGCGGCTGTTGAGCCAGGTGATCGGTCCGCTCGGCCGCGGCGAGCAGGCGTCCTACACCCCCTACGACTGGCGGGCCCGCGCCTTCGGGCCGCCGCGCCCGCTGCCGTCCGCCCCGGTGGTCGTCGTCGAGGGCGTCGGCGCGGGGCGGCGGGCGCTGCGGCCGTATCTGGCGCTGCTGCTGTGGATGGAGCTGCCCGCGGAGGCCTCCTGGTCGCGGGGACGGGCGCGGGACGGGGAGGAGCAGCGGGACTTCTGGGACGGCTGGGTCGGGGCGGAGCGGCGGCACTTCGCCGACGACCCGTCACGTCCCTTCGCCGACCGGCTGGTTCGGGAGTGCGATAAGGGATATGAGGTGCTTCCCGGGCCTGCGGGGGCTGCCGATCCGAACCCTTCCGTCACGCACGGTGACGGATCGTCCGCAACGTGTTGAACCTGTGAAGAACCCCTTCCGGGCAAGGCACCGGAGTGCTCCAACTTCGCTTGACCGGGGGACCGTACAGGTCTTACGTTCTCAATGTGCGGCCGTTCGGAGCCGCCCGCAGACGCGAAGCCCCCGGTTGTTCCCCCGTGATCGGGGGCTTCGTTCTGACTTCTTCACCTTGCGTGGACGCCGAGCGGCATATGACGATCACCCTCGGTCACAGCGTGGTGCGGACGCTCCTCTTCCCCGTCGTCCCCCTGCGGGTACGGCCCTCTACGGAGGTTGCGGCGCCGCAGGTACGATGCCTTCGGTGCGGCCTACGGACGCTGCTTCGCGCACCGTGCAACTCCGGTCCGCGGCACAGCGGTTCGCCTCAGGGCAGCCAGCGGGCGAGGGCCGGTAAGGCATACCGACGGGGCACGGTTTGTGGGGGACGTGATGGACTTCGGCACGCAGGGCCCGCAAGCCCCTGCCGACCTCGCCTGGCTGCGGGGCGTGGACGCCTACACGATGGGCGCCTATCCACAGGCCGAGGAGGAGTTCCGGGCCGCGGTGCGGATCGACCCGGGGATGGCGGACGGCTGGCTCGGTCTGCACGCGCTGCGCGTCGACACGACGGCCTCGCTGCTGCGGATGTTCCGGCACCGGGACCGCTTCGGCGAACAGCGCGCCCGGCACCACCGCACCCTCAACTCCTGGTACTGGCTCGGCTGGTGGGTGCAGCCGGTGCTGGAGAGCCCGCGCGATCTGCTGCTCGCGCACGCCTCCCACTGGCTGGACGGCCGCCATGTCCCCGAGCTGGACCGCGCCCTTGCCGGACTCCCTCCGGTGGACACCGACCCGCAGGTTCGCTTCCTGCACGCCTGCCGCGCCTATCTGGTCAAGGACTGGGAGCAGTTGGTCCGGCACACCGACCCACTGCACGGTGATCCGCTGCTCGGGATCGAGACGGGTCTGTTCGGCGGGATGGCCCGGGTGCGTCTGGAGATGTACGGACAGGCCGAACCGCTGCTGTCGGCGGCCCTGATGCGCTGCCGCAGCGAGCAGCCGCAGCGCAAGGAGCTGCGTTACTGGCTGGCGCGCGCCCACGAGGGCACCGGCCGCAGCGCCGCCGCACTCCCCCTCTACCGGGCGGTGCACCGGGTCGACCCCGCGTTCATGGACACGTCGGCCCGGCTCGCCGCCATCGCCGAAGGGGACGGCTACGACGACTCGGCCGACCTCGGCGCGGTCACGCTCGGCGGGGCGGGCGGGGATCTGCTGGACGGCCCTGACACCCTCGACCCGCTGTTCGACACCGAGGGCCGCGATCTGATGCTGTCCGAGGAGGAGCCGCCCACGCCCGTGCCGCCGGTCACGGGCCCCTCGGTGCGCGCGAGGGCGGGCGACCCGGTGACTCCGCTGCCGACCGGCCCCACCGATCCCGCCCTCCTGGAGGAAGCACTCGCCGAGCTGGAGCGCATGGTCGGCCTGGAACCGGTGAAGCGCCAGGTCAAGGCGTTGTCGGCACAACTGAACATGGCGCGGCTGCGGGCCGGGCAGGGGCTTCCGGTGCAGCCGCCGAAACGGCACTTCGTCTTCTCCGGGCCGTCCGGCACCGGCAAGACCACGGTGGCCCGCATCCTGGGCCGGGTCTTCTACGCCCTCGGGCTGCTCGGCGGCGACCATCTCGTGGAGGCCCAGCGGGCCGATCTGGTCGGCGAGTACCTGGGCCAGACGGCGGTGAAGGCCAACGAGCTGATCGACTCCGCGCTCGGCGGGGTCCTCTTCGTCGACGAGGCCTACGCGCTCTCCAACTCCGGCTACGGCAAGGGCGACGCGTACGGCGACGAGGCGCTCCAGGTTCTGCTGAAGCGGGCCGAGGACAACCGCGACCACCTGGTGGTCATACTGGCCGGCTACCCGGAGGGCATGGACCGCCTCCTGGGTGCCAACCCCGGTCTGTCCTCCCGTTTCACCACCCGCGTCGATTTCCCCTCCTACCGGCCCCTCGAACTGACCGCGATCGGCGAGGTACTGGCCGCCGAGAACGGCGACGTGTGGGACGAGGAGGCACTGGACGAACTGCGGTCCGTCGCCGGGCACGTGGTGGACCAGGGGTGGATCGACGAGCTGGGCAACGGGCGCTTCCTGCGGACCCTGTACGAGAAGAGCTGCGCGTACCGGGATCTGCGGCTGTCGGCGTATCCGGCGTATCCGGGCACGCTGACCCGGGAGGACCTGGCGACGCTGCGGCTGCCGGATCTGATGCAGGCGTACGGGGAGGTGCTGTCCGGGCGGGGGCCGCAGGACCCTCCGGCGGCGTGACACCGACGGGTCCCCACGGTTCCTGCCCGGCACCCCGCCGGTACGCGCTCCGGCGCTTGCTCCCGGAACACCGCGCCCCTGACGTCAGCCGGTGAGCGCTCCCTTCTGGGCACCGTCCCTGGGTTCGGTCACCCCGACAGCCGCTCCCGTGCCGGACTGCGCTCCGTTGTCCGGCGGCGATCCGGTGCCGGGACGCGTTCCGGAGTGCGGCGGCGATCCGGTGCCGGGACGCGGCGCGCCGTTCGTCCGCGTGCCCGGTCTCTCGTGGTGCGCCGGGTCCCGGACCTCGCCCACCAGCAGTTCCAGGACGTCCTCCAGGGCCACCAGGCCCCGTACCCGGCCGGACGCGTCGGTCACCTGGGCGAGGTGGGTGGCGGCGCGGCGCATCACGGTGAGGGCGTCGTCGAGCGGGACTTCGGGCCCGAGGGTCGGCATGCGCCGCCAGAGCCGCTGCGGCACCGCCCGCTCGGGCTCCTCCAGGTCGAGTACGTCCTTGACGTGCAGGTACCCCATGAAGCCGCCGTCGGCCACGGCGACCGGGAACCGGGAGTAGCCGGTACGGGCGGTGAGCTCCACGATCCGGGCCGGGGTGACCCCGGGGCCGACCGTCACCAGTGACTCGCGGGGCAGCAGGACGTCCGTCACCGGACGGGAGCCCAGTTCCAGGGCGTCCTCCAGGCGCTCCGCCTCCTCGGGGTCGAGGAGGCCCGCTTGGCCGGCGTCCCCGACGAGCCGGTTGAGCTGCTCGCTGGTGAAGACGGCCTCGATCTCGTCCTTCGGCTCGACGCGGAAGGCCCGCAGGACAACCCGGGCGCAGGCGCCGAGGGCGACCGTGACGGGTCTGCACAGGCGGGCGAACCAGACCAGTCCGGGGCTCAGCCACAGCGCGGCCCTCTCGGGGGCCGCCATCGCGAGGTTCTTCGGAACCATCTCGCCGATGACGAGGTGGAAGAAGACCACGACGGCGAGCGCGATGACGTAGCCGAGCGGATGAACCATGCCGTGCGGCAGACGCATCCATCCGAAGACCGGCTCCAACAGGCGGGCGACCGTCGGTTCGGCGACCGCGCCGAGGGTCAGCGAGCAGACGGTGATGCCGAACTGGGCCGCCGCCATCATCTGCGGCAGATGCTCGAGCCCGTACAGGGCCTGGCGGGCCCGTGCGGTGCCGAGCGGTTCGATCTGGCTGCGGCGCACGGAGACCAGCGCGAACTCGGCGCCCACGAAGAAGCCGTTGGCGAGGACGAGCAGCGCGGCGAACAGGAGGTGCAGCAGGCTCATCCGGCTGCCTCCACGAGCGGCGGGGCCGCCTCGGCCGCCCGGACCAGGCGTACGCGCTCGGCGCGGTTGTGTCCGACACGGCGCACCGAGAGCCGCCAGCCGGGCAGTTCCGCGCGGTCGCCGACGGCCGGGATCCGGCCGAGCAGATCGGCGACCAGGCCGGCGACGGTCTCGTAGGGCCCCTCGGGCACGTCGAGGCCTATGCGGAGCAGAACGTCGACGCGGACGCTGCCGTCGGCGTCCCAGGCAGGGCTGCCGTCCTCCGGCGGAGCGGGGACGGGCTCGGAGGCCTCGCCCAGCAGGTCGTCGTGTTCGTCCAGGACCTCGCCGACGATCTCCTCGACGATGTCCTCCAGGGTGACGACGCCGGCCGTGCCGCCGTACTCGTCGACGACGACCGCGATGGGCTGCCCGCGGCGCAGTCGTGCCAGCAGCGGCCGTACGGGCAGGGATTCGGGGACGAGCAGCGCGGGTCGGGCGATGCCGCCGACGGGGGTGCGCAGCCGGTCGGGCGGGGACACCGCGAGGGCGTCCTTGAGGTGGACCATGCCGACGACCTCGTCGATCCGCTCCCGGTAGACGGGGAAGCGGGACAGGCCGGTGGCCCGGGTCAGGTTCACCACGTCCTCGGCGGTCGCGGAGTCCTGCAGGGCGCTGACCTTCACGCGCGGGGTCATGACGTGCTGCGCGGTCAGCCCGGCCAGGGACAGGGTCCGTACGAAGAGGTCCGCGGTGTCCTGTTCCAGGGCGCCGGCCCGCGCGGAGTGCCGGGCCAGGGAGACGAGTTCGCCGGGGCTGCGAGCGGAGGCGAGTTCCGCGGTCGGCTCGATGCCCAGAGTGCGCACGAGCCGGTTGGCCACGGCGTTGAGCCCGGCGATGACCGGGCGGAACACGCGGGCGAAGGCGTGCTGCGGGCCGGCGACGAACCGCGCGACCTGCAGGGGACGGGACACCGCCCAGTTCTTGGGCACGAGTTCGCCGATGACCATCTGCACGGCGGAGGCCAGCAGCATGCCGATGACCACGGCGACGGTGGAGACCGCGCCGGTGGGGACGCCGATGCCGGTGACGGGGCCGTGCAGCAGTTCGGCGAGGGCGGGTTCGGCGAGCATGCCGACGACCAGGGAGGTGAGGGTGATACCGAGCTGGGTGCCGGAGAGCTGGAAGGACAGTTCCTTGAGTGACTCGACGACCCGGTGGGCGCGCCGGTCTCCGCCGGCGGCGGCCTGTTCGGCGTCCGGCCTCTCGACGGTGACCAGGCCGAACTCGGCGGCCACGAAGAACCCGTTGGCGAGAATCAGCAGGAATGCGGCTGCGAGGAGCAGCAGGGGGGTGGTCATGATGCCGCCGCTCGCGCACGGTCGCGGACCTCGGGGAGCGGGTTCGCGCTATGTGGACAGGGGGCGGCGCACGTACTGCAGGACGATCCGTCCATCGCCGGAGAGGGTCACTCCTCGGATAGCTGGAGCCCCTGGGGCACCGGGCGGGGCGGCAGGGGCGAGGGCGCGGTCGTCGCGCCCGTGTCCGACAGATTAATCAAGACAGGGGCGACCGCGGCAGGGTGGACGACCCCGAGGTGTCCCCGACGTGTTCCCGAGATGTCCCCGAAGCGTTCCGGATCAGCCCTGGGAGGTTCCGGGGCCGGGGGTCGTGGTCCGTGCCACGGCGAGCGCCCGCAGGGCCCGCGCGTCGGCGATGGCACGCTCCCGGGCGATGCCCGGCTGGATGCCGAGCACCGGCAGGCTGGTGCCGTCGCTGAGGTCGAGGAAGACCCAGGGATCACCCGGACGGAGGTTCACTCCAAGGATCTGGGCCCACTCCAGCCGGCGCCGGGTCACGATGTTGACGACGGTGACGCCCGTCTCGTCCGCGTCGACCCTGGGCCGGGCCAGCAGGACCAGGACTCCGGCCAGGAGGGCGGCGATGAACACGAAGCTGAGGCGCTCGCCCGGGTTGACCTGCTTCAGCAGCAGCGCGATCAGGGAGATGGCCACGAAGAGCGCGACGGCCGCGCTGAGCAGCACCGCGCGGGTGCGGCCCGGCCGGAAGGTGACGGGCAGGGCGGGCAGGTGGTCCGACGGGGCGCCCGGGGCGGGATCCGGGGTGGTGTCGGGGGTGGTGTCCGGCATGGTGCGGCTCCGGGATCGGTCCGGGTCAGAGACGGCAGGCGTGGATGGCCGTGGTGAGGATGGCCCGGGCGCCGAGGTCGTAGAGGTCGTCCATGATCCGCTGGGCGTCCTTGGAGGGGACCATGGCGCGGACGGCGACCCAGCCCTCGTTGTGCAGCGGGGACACGGTCGGGGACTCCAGGCCGGGGGTCAGCGCGACGGCCTTCTCCAACTGCTCGACCCGGCAGTCGTAGTCCATCATCACGTAGGTGCGGGCGACGAGGACGCCCTGGAGGCGCCGCAGGAACTGGCCCACCTTGGACTCGACGGTGTCGTCGGCCCCGGCCTCGGCGCCGGTACGGCGGATGACGACGGCCTCGGAGGTCATGATCGGTTCACCGATGACCTCCAGGCCCGCGTTGCGCAGGGAGGTGCCGGTCTCGACGACGTCCGCGATGACTTCGGCGACGCCGAGTTCGATGGCGGTCTCGACGGCGCCGTCGAGGTGGACCACGGAGGCGTCGATGCCCTGCTCGGCGAGGTACCGCGCGACGATGCCCTCGTAGGAGGTGGCGACCGTGCTGCCGTTCAGGTCCGCGACGCTCCTGGCGGCGCTGGGCTTGGCGGCGAAGCGGAAGGTGGAGCGGGCGAAGCCGAGGGGCAGGATCTCCTCGGCTTCGGCTCCGGAGTCGATCAGGAGGTCGCGGCCGGTGATGCCGATGTCGAGGCGGCCGGACGAGACGTAGATGGCGATGTCGCGGGGGCGGAGGTAGAAGAACTCGACCTCGTTGACCGGGTCGACGATCCTCAGTTCCTTCGACTCCCGGCGCTGCTGGTAGCCGGCCTCATGCAGCATCTCCGCCGCAGGGCCTGCCAGTGAACCCTTGTTGGGGAGTGCGATGCGCAGCATGAGGTCGGCTTCCTTTGCGGTCCGGCGGTGTCAGGGGTGGTGGGGGGCCCGCGCTCACAGGTGGGCGTAGACGTCGTCGAGGGAGATGCCTCGGGCGACCATCATCACCTGGACGTGGTAGAGCAGCTGCGAGATCTCCTCGGCGGCCGCTTCCTTGCCTTCGTGCTCGGCGGCCATCCAGACCTCGGCGGCCTCTTCGACGACCTTCTTGCCGATGGCATGGACGCCCTTTTCCACCAGTTCGGCGGTGCGGGAGGTGGCGGGGTCGCCGTGCGCGGCCTTGTGCTGGAGCTCGGTGAAGAGCTCCTCGAACGTCTTCTTGGACATGGTGGTCCTTACCCTACGCGGTGTCGGGGGCTGCTCACCGCCAGGGTTCGGATACCGAACGCAGCGTGGCCGCGGTCGCCACCGCCGCCGTGACCGCCTCGTGCCCCTTGTCCTCGGTGGAGCCGGGCAGTCCGGCGCGGTCCAGCGCCTGCTCCTCGGTGTCGCAGGTGAGCAGGCCGAAGCCGACGGGCACGCCGGTGTCGGTGCTGACCTGGGTGAGCCCCTGGGTGACGCCCTGGCACACGTATTCGAAGTGGGGTGTGCCGCCCCGGACGACGACGCCGAGGGCGACGATCGCGTCGTAGCCTCGGCCGGCGAGGACCTTGGCCACGACCGGGAGTTCCCAGCTGCCGGGGACCCGCAACAGGGTCGGCTCGTCGATGCCGAGGTCGTGCAGGGCGCGCAGAGCGCCGTCGACCAGTCCGTCCATCACCTTCTCGTGCCACTGCGCCGCGACGACGGCGACGCGGAGGTCCCCCACGTTGCGTACGGACAGTTCCGGTGCACCCTTGCCGCTCACGTCTCTCCTCGGTGATTCTCTTGCCGGCCGCCGCGGTCAGGGTCTCCTGCCGGCTGCCGTGGTGGATGGTTGTCCCGGGCGGGCGCTGTCACTGGTTGCCGCAGGCGGGCACGGTCGGCGTGTCCAGCCAGGGCAGGTCGTGGCCCATCCGGTCGCGCTTGGTGCGCAGGTAGCGGATGTTGTGCTCGCCGGCGGTGACGGGCATCGGCTCGCGTCCGGTGACCTCGATGCCGTACCGGACGAGGGCCTGGGACTTGTCGGGGTTGTTGGTCAGCAGGCGGACTCCGCGTACCCCGAGGTCGGCGAGTATCCGCGCGCCGGCGGCGTAGTCGCGGGCGTCGGCGGGCAGGCCGAGTTCGAGGTTGGCGTCGAGGGTGTCGCGTCCGCGTTCCTGGAGTTCGTAGGCGCGCAGCTTGGACATCAGGCCGATGCCTCGCCCCTCGTGTCCGCGCAGGTAGACGACGACGCCCCGCCCCTCCGCCTGGATGCGGTCCAGGGAGGCGTCCAACTGGGGGCCGCAGTCGCAGCGCTGGGAGCCGAAGATGTCGCCGGTGAGGCATTCGGAGTGGACGCGCACCAGGACGTCCCGGCCGTCGCCGATGTCTCCGTGGACGAGGGCGACGTGCTCGACGCCGTCGACGGTGGAGCGGTAGCCGTAAGCGGTGAACACGCCGTGGGAGGTGGGCAGCCGGACCTCGGCCTCGCGGCGGACGGTGGGCTCGGAGCTGCGGCGGTAGGCGATCAGGTCCTCGATGGAGATGATCGTCAGGCCGTGCTTGCGGGCGAACGGGACCAGTTCGGGCAGGCGCAGCATCCGGCCGTCCTCGCCGGCGATCTCGACGATGGCTCCGGCCGGGCGCAGTCCCGCGAGGCGGGCGAGGTCGACGGCGGCCTCGGTGTGGCCGTTGCGTACGAGTACGCCGCCGGAGCGGGCGCGCAGCGGGAAGACGTGGCCGGGGCGGACGAGGTCGGCGGGCTCGGCGGTGCCGCTCGCGAGCAGTTGGAGCGTGGTGGCCCGGTCGGCCGCAGAGATGCCGGTGCTCACTCCGTGGGCGGCAGAGGCGTCGACGGAGACGGTGAACGCCGTCTTCATCGACTCGGTGTTGTCCTCGACCATCTGCGGGAGGCGGAGCCGGTCCAGTTCGTCGCTCTCCATGGGGGCGCAGATCAGTCCGCGGCATTCGCTCATCATGAAGGCGACGATCTCGGGGGTCGCCTTCTCGGCGGCGACGACGAGGTCGCCCTCGTTCTCGCGGTCCTCGTCGTCGACGACCACGACGGGGCGGCCGGCCGCGATGTCGGCGATGGCCTGTTCGACCGGGTCGAGCATGGGGTTCTCGAACTCCTCGGTGCGGTAAAGGATCGGTGCCGTGCTCATGCCGGCGCTCCTTCCAGTGCGGGGCGCGCGTCCTCGCGGGAGCGCAGCCACCAGTCGCGCAGTCCCCACAGGACCAGCGCGCCGTAGATGACGTAGACGAAGCCGGAGAAGGCGAAGCCGTTGGCGAAGTTCAGCGGTACACCGACGAGGTCGACCAGCAGCCAGGCGAACCAGAACTCGACCATGCCGCGGGCCTGGGCGTACATGGCGACGATGGTGCCGACGAAGATGTACGCGTCCGGCCAGGGGTCCCAGGACAGGGACGGGAAGGCGGTGAACAGGCCGCCGACGGCGAGGGTGCCGACGGCCGCGAGGCCGATCAGCGCGCCGCGCTCGCGCCAGGTGGCGAACCGCACCGCGAGGGAACCGTCCTGCGCCTGCTGCCGGCCGCGGTTCCACTGCCGGAAGCCCCACGCGGCGACGAGCATGACGACGATCTGCTTGCCCGCGCTGCCGGAGAGGTGGGCGGTGGCGAAGGCCGTGAAGAGGATCAGGCCCGAGACGAACTGGGCGGGCCAGGTCCAGATGGAGCGCCGCCAGCCGAGGGCCAGAGCAACCAGACCGATCACGTTGCCGATCATGTCCGACCACTTGATGTGCTGGTCGAAGAGGGTGAACGCCTCGGAGTTCAGCCAGTTCACTTGGTGGCCCCCTCACCGATCGTCCGGTCGCCGATCAGCCGCTCGACGTATTTGGCGATGACGTCCACCTCGAGGTTGACCGGGTCGCCGCTCTGCTTGAGTCCGAGGGTGGTCAGGGCGAGGGTGGTGGGGATCAGGCTGACGGTGAAGAAGTCCTGTCCGGCGTCCACGACGGTGAGGCTGATGCCGTCGACCGTGATGGAGCCCTTCTCCACGACGTAGCGGGAGAGTTCGGCGGGGAGCGAGATCCTGACGATCTCCCAGTTCTCGGACGGCTCACGCCCGAGGATCCGGCCGGTGCCGTCGACGTGCCCCTGCACGATGTGGCCGCCGAGGCGGGCGCCCAGGGCCATGGGGCGTTCGAGGTTGACGCGGGAGCCGACGGCGAGGGCGCCGAGGCTGGAGCGATTCAGGGTCTCGGCCATCACGTCCGCGGTGAACTCGTCGCCCTCGTGGTCCACGACGGTGAGGCAGACACCGTTGACGGCGATCGAGTCGCCGTGCTTCGCGCCCTCGGTGACGGCGGGGCCGCGCAGCCGGAAACGACAAGCGTCGTCGAGGGTCTCGACGGCGGTGATCTCGCCCAGTTCTTCGACGATTCCGGTGAACACTTCCCGGGTCCTCCTGCCTCTTCGGGCACGGACTCCGGGGCTGTCGATGACGACAGAAAAACGGGCGGAGGCACCGGGGGCGACGCCGGACGGAGCCCGCCACGAGGACGGACCGGTACGGCGGCGCGCATGAATGCCCGCCCGCCGCGCACTGCCTCCCATCCGGACTTTAACCGTCGGTCCAGGAATTTCACCTGGTCAACCGGCCACTGGAAGCGGCCGGGTCGCGGACTGTAACCGCCGGTTCGGACTTTCACCGACCCCGGAGTGCGCTGCTGCTGGTACAGGGCCAGTGTGCCACGCCCGCCCACCGTCCACGCGGGCACCGGGTGTGGGCTGCCTCACAGGAGGTGACACCGCACGCCGTCACCGCCGGGCGGGCTCCCGACGGACGGCTCGCGCCCGCCCGACCGCCGCCCCCTTTCGCACCTTTGGACATCGCCGGAGTGCGCCGGAACACCCCCGCAGTTGGTCCATACCTATTGACGCAATGGTCTAGTCCTCTTACCGTCTGCTGCAGTCCCTTCCAGAGACCGGCCCGGCGGCGGTGACGACGGCCCTTGCCCGCCGCCGGGCCTCACCACTGTGCCCGCGGGGCCTCGTCACCGTGCCCGCCGGTCCCGTGTCACATTCCCGGCGGCGGTTCCGTCTCCCTCCTGATGAACTTGACGAAGGTGCGCCGGCGGGAGCGCCTTCGTCCGACGACAGGACCTGAGGAGCTGAACGGCATGACCACGACCCTGGTGACCGGCGGTACGGGAACCCTCGGCCGGCACGTCAGCGAGCGGTTGCGGACGGGCTCGCAGGAGGTGCGGGTGCTCAGCCGGCACTCCCGGCCGTACGCCGTCGACCTGCGCCGGGGCGGCGGTGCGCTGGACACGGCCGTCACGGGGGTGGACACGATCGTCCACTGTGCGAGCACGCCGCGCGGCGGCGACGAGGAGGCGGCGAAGAACCTCGTGGCGGCGGCGCGGCGGGCCGGGGTGGGACACGTCGTCTACATCTCGATCGTCGGTGTCGACCAGGTGCCGTTCGGCTACTACAGGACCAAGTTCGCGGTGGAGCGGCTGATCGAGGAGTCGGGGCTCGGCTGGACCGTGCTCCGTACGACCCAGTTCCACGACCTGGTGCTCACCCTCCTCCAGGGACTGGGCAAGTCTCCGGTGATGCTGCTGCCGGCCCGTGTGAAGGACCAGCCGATCGCGGTGACCGAGGTCGCGGACCGTCTGGCGGAGCTGGCCCGGGGCGGACCCGCGGGGCGCGTCGCGGACATGGGCGGGCCGGAGGTGCGCATGCTGGAGTCCCTGGCGCGTTCCTACCTGGAGGCCACGGGCCGCCGCCGCGCGGTGGTCAAGGTGCCCCTCCGGGGCGCGGCGTACCGCGCCTTCCGCGCCGGCGGCCATCTCGCCCCGGAGCACGCGGTGGGCAAGGGCACCTTCGAGGAGTTCCTGGCGGCGCGGGCGGAGCACGTACGCGCGGGCAAGTGAGCGCGTACCGGGCGGGCGAGCGCCCCGGGTGATTGAGCCGCCACGGACGCAGAGGCGCGTACGCGGTGCCGGGGGAGCGTGTCTCAGAGGGCGTGGCCCCGCACGGTGGGGCCGAAGAGTTCGTCCTGGGCGTGGTCGCGGGCCGTCAGGAGGGCGCCTCGCAGCACCGCTTCGCCACCCAGGACACTCGCCCGCACCTCGGTGGGCAGCGGTGACATCCGGGCCGTCCGGTCCCGCACGCGGGCGGCGAGTTCCTCGCCGCCCGCCTGTCCGATCTCCCCGCCGAGCACCACGCACCCGGGATCCAGCAGCGCGGCCACCGACGCGACCCCCACGGCGACACGGTCGGCGAGGGCGTCGAGGAAGCGCGCGTCCGCGGAGCCCGGCTCCTTCCCCGCCCGTGCGGCGGCCGCCCGTACCGCTCCCGCCGCCGCCGGTTCCCCTCCCGGCTCGGCCACGACCCCGTACTCCCCCGCCAGTTCCGTGACCGCCGCCGCCGACGCGAGGGAGTGGAAGCCGCCGCCGCAGTCCGTGGCCGACGGCAGGCCGGGCGTGCCCGGGACCGGCAGGAAGCCGATCTCACCCGTGCCGCCGGAGGCGCCCCGGCGCAGGGTGCCGTCCAGGATCACGGCCGCGCCGGTGCCGTGGCCGAGCCACAGCAGGACGAAGGTGTCGCGGTCGCGGGCGGCCCCGTCGCGCTGCTCGGCCAGGGCGGCGAGGTTGGTCTCGTTCTCGAGGCTGACCCGCGCCTCGGGCAGCCGGTCCTGAAGCGCGGCGACCAGCCGGCGGTGCCATTCCGGCAGCCCCGTGGAGTCGCGCAGGTCGCCGCTCGCGGGATCGATCAGCCCCGGGGCGCCGACGCCGACGGTGTGCAGCCGGTCGGCTCCCGCCTCCTTCAAGGTCCGCTCGACCAGGGTCACCGCCCGCTCCACGGCCGGGCCCGTCCCGGCGGCCGGCGCGATCGGTGCGGAGGCCTCGGCCAGGACCGTGCCGACGAGGTCGGACACGACCACCGCGACGCCCTCGGTCCGCACGTCGAGTGCGGCCAGGTGCGCCCGGTCGGCGACGATCCCGTAGACCTTCGCGTTCGGCCCGCGCCGTTGTTCCCCGGCCTCTCCGACCACGGTGATCAGCCCGGCCGCGGTCAGCCGCTCGGCGAGGTCGGCGACGGTCGGCCGGGACAGCCCGGTCAGCTGCTTCAACTGCCCGGCCGTCAGCGGTCCTTCCTGCTGGAGCAGCCGTAGGGCGAGCCGGTCGTTGATGGCTCGGGCGGTGCTCGGGGATGCGGCCATGGCGTGATCCTTCCAGATCTGCGGTCCGCCGTCGGCGGGCGGCGGCGATGACGGCGGCCGGACCGGACCGGCGGGGCGAGCAGGCCGGAGCGAGGGGCGCCGGACCGGACTGTGCCGTGCCATGCCGGACCGGACTGGCGAAAATCCCCTTATCTTTCAGGCAGGGTACCTGATAGTTTACCCGGCGCGTCAGGGATGCCTTGGGCGACCGGGAGGGGCGGGACCATGAGTGCAGAGGTGTACGGGCAGCACGAGGTGCGGCGGGCGCGGTACGCCGTGGGGGCGGTGTTCGCCGTGCACGGCGCCGTCACGGGCTCGTTCGCCACCCGTGTGCCGTGGATCCAGGACCATGCCGGCGTGAGCCCCGGGCAGTTGGGGCTCGCGCTCGCCTTCCCCGCGCTCGGCGCGTCCCTCGCGATGCCGCTGGCGGGGTGGGTCAGCCACCGCTTCGGCGCCCGGGCCGCACTGCGCGGGCTGATCGCTCTGTGGACGCTCGCGCTGGTCCTGCCGTCCGTCGCCCCGAACCTGCTCACCCTCTGCCTGGCCCTGTTCGTCTACGGCGCCACGGCCGGCATGTCCGACGTGGCGATGAACGCCCTGGGCGTGGAGGTGGAGAACCGGCTCGACCGGTCGATCATGTCCGGGCTGCACGGCATGTGGAGCGTCGGCGCCCTGATCGGTTCGGCGGCCGGCACGCTCGCCGCGCACCTCGGTGCGGACGCCCGGCTGCACCACACGCTCGCGGCCGGTGTCCTGACCGTGGCGGGCGTCCTCGCGGCCGGCCACGTCCTCGATCTGCGGTCCGCCCCGGACGAGGAGCCGCCGCCGAGGTTCGCGCTGCCGCCCCGCTCCGCACTGCTGATCGGCGCGATCGGCTTCTGCGCCGTCTTCGCGGAGGGCGCGAGCCTCGACTGGTCGGCGGTCTATCTGCGCGACCGGCTGGAGGCCTCGGCCGGTCTCGCGGCGGCCTGCACCACCGGGTTCACGCTCACCATGGCGGTCGCCCGGATCGCCGGGGACCGGGTGGTGGACCGCTACGGTGCGGTGCGCACGGTCCGCGCGAGCGGTGTCGTCGCCGTCGGCGGCGGACTGCTGATCGTCCTCGCGCAGCACCCCGCGGCGGCGATGGCAGGCTTCGCGCTGATGGGTCTCGGCATCGCGGTGGTGGTGCCGCTGTGCTTCGCCGCGGCCGGCCGCAGCGGCAGCAACCCGAGCCTCGCCATCGCGGGCGTCGCGACCATCACGTACACCTCGGGACTGATCGCTCCGAGCGCGATCGGGCTGCTGGCCCAGGCGACCAGTCTGATGGTGTCGTTCGTCCTGGTCACGGTGTTGTCGTGCGGCCTGGCCGGCTTCGCGGGCGTGCTGCGCGGCGGGGACCGGGTGAAGATCATCCGGCCGGACGCGGCCGTTCCCGGCCCACGGACCTGAAAGCCCCGCGGACCGTCTCGCCGGACTCCCTCCCCGGGGCCGCGGATCACGCTCGGGTGCGGGCGGGCCCGGCCCCGCCCTCCCTCGTGACCGGAGCATGCCCGATCAGCCCTCACAATGGTCCGGACACGCTGCACGAACGACGAAAGCGACAGCTCATGGATCTCGGCGTCCGCTGGACACTGCACGGCGACGGACGCACACCGGCCCCCGGTGCGGTGGTCCGTCCCGACGAACGGCTCTCGTGGCCCCGCACCGCGGGGTTGGGGGCCCAGCACGTCGTCGCGATGTTCGGGGCGTCGTTCGTCGCACCGGTCCTCATGGGTCTGGACCCCAATCTCGCGATCATGATGTCGGGCGTCGCGACCATCGTGTTCCTGCTGGCCACGCGTGGCCGGGTGCCCAGTTATCTGGGCTGCTCGCTCTCCTTCGTCGGCGTCGCCGCGGTCATCCGGGCCCAGGGCGGGTCCAGCGCCACCGTCACCGGCGCGGTGTTCGTGGTCGGGGCCGCGCTGTTCCTGGTGGGGCTCGCGGTACGGCACTTCGGAGCGCGGATCATCCACGCCGCGATGCCGCCGATCGTCACCGGTGCGGTGGTGATGCTGATCGGCTTCAACCTGGCGCCGGTCACGGCCGCCACCTACTGGCCGCAGGACCAGTGGACCGCCCTGTTCGTGATGCTGTTCACCGGTCTGGCGGTGGTGTGTCTGCGCGGTTTCTGGTCCCGCATCGCGATCTTCCTCGGGCTGGTCTTCGGGTACGTCCTGTCCTGGGGCCTCGACCGGGTCTTCGGGCAGATCCACTCCGCGGACGCGAGCGGTGCGGTCACCGATCACTGGCGCCTGGACCTGTCGGGCGTCGGCCAGGCCGACTGGATCGGTCTGCCGACCCTGCACGGCCCGTCGTTCGAGTGGTCGGCGATCCTGGTCGCCCTGCCGGTCGTCATCGCGCTGATCGCCGAGAACGCCGGGCACGTCAAGGCCGTCGGCGAGATGACCGGCGACAACCTCGACGACAAGCTGGGCACGGCCATCTCCGCCGACGGCGTCGGCTCCATGCTGTCCACCGCCGTGGGCGGCCCGCCCAACACCACGTACTCCGAGAACATCGGCGTGATGGCGGCGACCCGCGTCTATTCGACCGCCGCGTACTGGGCGGCCGCGGGTTTCGCCCTGCTGTTCGGCCTCTGCCCGAAGTTCGGCGCGGTCGTGGCGGCCGTCCCCGGAGGTGTGCTCGGCGGCATCACCGTCATCCTGTACGGCATGATCGGCCTGCTCGGCGCCCAGATCTGGACCAACGCCAAGGTGGACCTGCGCAATCCGCTGAACCTGGTGCCGGCCGCCGCCGGCATCATCATCGGCGTCGGCAACGTCACGCTGGAGTTCACCGACACCTTCTCGCTCAGCGGCATCGCGCTCGGCACGCTCGTCGTCATCACGGGCTACCACGCGCTGCGCGCCTTCGCGCCCGCCCACCTCAAGACGCAGGAGCCGCTGCTGGACGAGGGCACCTCGTCCTACGACACGAGCGGCAACGACGCCGAGGCCGGCACGAGCGGTGGGAAGGGCGACGGCGAGGCGGACGGCGAAGGCGGTCAGCGCGCCAAGTCGTAGGCGTACGACGGGGTGAAGGTGCCCGGCGCCCCCTTGCAGCCGTCCGACTCCCCCGGCAGCTTGACCCACAGGTAGGCGTCGATCCCCGCCTCGCCGGTGCTGAGTGTCGGGGCCCGGCCGAGTGTGCGGCCCGCGGGGTCGCACCACTCGCCGTCGGCCGGAGCACCGTTGCCGTTGCGGCTGGTGTCGATCACCGCGCCGAGGCCCGGCGGGCCGCCGAGGGCGTCGAGCACCCGCCGGTCGTAGGCGACCTCGTCGGCGGTGGCGTGGAAGTTGGAGACGTTGCTGAAGACGCCGTCGGAGGAGGCCGCCGACGCGGCCCCGGCCTGCCGCAGCCAGCCGGCCTGTTTCACGGGCGCGTTCCACCCGGAGTGCCCGGCATCGTAGTAGACCCGTGCCCGGGGGTTGGCCTCCTTGAGCACCCGTCCGGCGCGGGCCAGCGAGGCGAAGCGGGCGGTGCGCTCGCCCGCGGAGAGGCATTCGACCTGGGCGAGGGAGTCCGGCTCCAGGATCACGACGACCTCGCCGGACCCCAGCCCGGCGGCGAACCGGTCGATCCAGCCGTCGTAGGCGTCCAGGTCGGGCGCTCCTCCCTGGGAGTGCCCGCCGCAGTCACGGCCGGGTATCGCGTACGGCACGACGACGGGCACCTGCCCCCGCGCGGCGGCGCCCGAGGTGACCGCGCGGACCCGTGCGGTCAGGGTGTCCGGTGAGTAGTCAGCGAACCACACCGCCGCGGGCCGGTCGCCGATGCGGGACTCTATGACCGCCCGGCGTGGATCGCCGGGGTTGGCCCGCACCCAGTCCAGGACCTGGGACTCGGGGTGGCGGTAGAGCCGGGTGGACGCCGCGCCGGACCGCTGCTCCGGCGCGCTCCCGGACGCGGACGCCGTGGCACTCGCCTTCCCCCGCTTCCCCTCCTTCCCGGCCTTCTCAGGACCGGGCTTTGGAGAAGCGGACGGGGAGGGTTCGGCGGGCGACGGGGACGGCACGGCGGGCAGTGGTTCCAGCCGGGGCGACGCGGTCACCCCGGGCGGCCGTGCCTCGTCCGAGCCGCGGTCCCCGCCGAGGGCCGAGAGCATCCCGGTGGCGGTGCCGACGGCCACCACGACGGAGGCGGCCGCGACCATGGTGCCGCGCCGGGCCACGCCTCTGCGCGCGGATCGCCGAGCGGCCAGGCGTTGGGCACGCGAGCCTGACACGTACTGCTCCCCCTCCCCCACGGCGGGCGCGTTACCCCGTTCCGGGGAAGCGTCGGTCCCGCCGCCACGGGCACCACACTAAAGGTGCGAATCTGCGCTCATGGCGCGATGCGAGCAAGTCCACACCCCTGTAGACACGGTCGTCTCCCGTATGCGCGCCCTCGACTCCGCCCTGCCCCGCCGGGACGGGATCGCGGTCTTCAACCGGGTCTACCTCACGGTGACGACGGAGGCCGACCGGCGCATCGACGCGGGTCCGCTCGCGGACGCGCGGGCGGCGGTCACCCTGAACGTGGTGTTCGCCGAGCGTTATCTGGCCGCCGTCGAAGCGGTGTCCGAGGGGCGCCGCCCGCCGGCCTGCTGGCGTCCGCTGTTCCAGTTCCGCCACCATCCCGGCGTACGTCCGCTGCAGTTCGCGCTGGCGGGCATCAATGCGCACATCGGTCATGATCTGGCGCTCGCCGTCGTGGACACCTGCCGTACCCTCGATTGCGAACCCGCTTGGCTGGAGGATGAGTTCGAGCAGGTGGGTGATCTGTTGACCGCGCTGGAGGAGCGCATCCGCGAGGACCTGATGCCCGGTCCCGACCTCCTCCAGCTCGCCGATCCCCTCACCCATCTGGCCGGCGCGTGGAGCCTGGACCGCGCCCGGGACGCCGCGTGGACGACGGCCCGCGCGCTGTGGGCGCTGCGCGGGCTGCCGGACGTCGCCGAGGAGTTCGCCGCGCGTCTCGACCTGGCCGTGGGCTTCGCCGGGCGCATGCTGCTCACACCGCTGCCCGGCTGAGCGGAACCGGGCCGGCCGGCCGCGGCGCCCGCGGTGCGGCCGGGTTCAGTCGTCGGAGAGTTCCACCGGCGCGATCTCGTCGTACACGTCACCGGGCCCGGGGTTGGACGCGTCGGTCCCTCCGCCGAAGTGGTGCATGACGCCCCAGACGGCGTTGAGCGCGGTCTGGACGGCGCCCTCGGCCCAGCCGGCCGTCCAGGAGATGTCGTCGCCGGCGAGGAAGACGCCCCGCTTGTCCTCGGGCAGCCGGTCCTGCATGAAGTGCGTGAACAGGCGCCGCTGGTACCGGTAGTGACCGGGCAGGTTGGCCTTGAACGCGCCCATGAAGTAGGGCTCGTTCTCCCAGGAGACGGTGACCGGGTTGCCGATGATGTGCTTCCTGACGTCGACCTTCGGGTAGATCTCGCCCAGCGACTTCAGCATGACCTCCATCCGCTCGTTCGGTGACAGCGGCAGCCACTTCAGGCTGTCGTCGCACCAGGTGTAGGACAGGCAGATGACGGCGGGCCGGTCCGGGCCGTCGTCCAGCAGATAGGTACCCCGGGTCATGCGGTCGGTCAGCGTCATCGACATGACGTCCCGCCCCGTGTCCTCGTCCTTGTCGAGCCAGAAGGGCCGGTCGACGGGCACGAAGAGCTTGCTGGACTCCATGTAGTGGGTGCGCTCGATGGCGCTCCAGTGGTCGATCGGGAAGAGCGCGTCGTCACAGGCGATCTTTGACAGCAGCATCCAGGACTGGGCGGTGAAGACGGCCGCCCGGTAGGTACGGACGTCTCCGTTCGCGTCCGTCACCGTGACGCGGTGGCCCGCGGTGCGGTGCAGCCGCGTCACCGCCGGTCGCGGCTCGCCGTCCACGTGCAGGGTCTTCAGCGAGGTGCCGTAGGGCCAGTGGACGAGCTTCTCCGGTTCGCGCTCCCACAGGCGCAGCGGCAGCTGCTGCGAGCCGCCGACGATGCCCCGGTGGTGGTCGTCGGCCTCGGTGTAGACGACGCGCAGGATCTCCAGGATGGAGTTGGGGAAGTCGGTGTCCCAGCCGCCGGTGCCGAAGCCGACCTGGCCGAAGATCTCGCGGTGCCGGAAGGATCTGAAGGCCTCGGAGTCGCAGAGGAAGCCGTAGAAGGTCTGGTCGTCGAACTTCTCGACGAGCCGGGACCAGATCTCGCGGATGCGCGGGACGTCGCGCTCGCGCAGGGCGCGGTTCATGTCGGAGAAGTCTGCGCCCTCCTCCAGGCACCGGGCCCAGGCGTCGGCCACGTCCCGGTAGACCTGCGGGAGGTCGTCGAGGGTCTCGGCGTAGTGGGACTCGCCCTTGAGGTCGACGACGGTCGACGGTGTCGACGCGGCGAGGGGGTTGGGAAACGGGCGGGTCTCGAGGCCCACCAGGTCGATGTAGTGCTGGAGGGCCGTGGAGGACGGCGGGAAGCGCATCGCGCCCATCTCGGCCGTGAGCGCGGGGTCGCAGCCCTCGAATCCGACGGTGCGCAGCCGGCCACCGATCCGGTCGGCCTCGTACACGACGGGCTTGAGACCCATCTTCATCAGCTCGTAGGCGGTGATGATGCCGGACAGGCCGCCGCCGATCACCGCGACCTCGGTGCCGTGTTCCGTCGCGGGGATCTGGCCGAGGCCCGCCGGGTGCGCGAGGAAGTCGTCGTACGCGTAGGGGAAGTCCGGGCCGAACATGGTGATCGGCGGCTGCTGCTCGTCGGCGTGCTCGACGGCGTTGGGCACCGTGGACGTCATGGGGTGCGGACTCCTTGCGCGGAAGATGTCGGAGCGGGGGCGGGAGCGGGGGCGGGGTTCAGCCGAGGGGCCCGTACAGGGCGGGGCGGCGGTGCCGCAGATACGGGTTGTGCTCGCGGGAGGCGGCGAGGAGCACGGGGTCCGCGTCGGCGATCACCAGTTCCTCGCCGCGTCCCGCCCGGGTACGGGCGGTCCCGTCGGGTCCGGCGAGGGTGGAGAGCCCCGCGAACTCCCACTCGCCCTCGTGGCCGGCCCGGTTGACGTACGCGATGTACATCTGGTTCTCGAACGCCCGTACCGGCACGAGGGACTCGGCGACGAACTGGAACGGATGCATCAGCGCGGTGGGCACCAGCAGGAGATCGGTGCCGGCCAGGGCGTGGGCGCGCGCGTTCTCGGGGAACTCGATGTCGTAGCAGGTCAGCAGGCCGACGGTGAGGCCGTGCAGTTCGGCCTGGACGACCTGCTGGTCTCCGGGGGCGAAGTGGTCCTGCTCGAAGGGGCCGAAGAGGTGGGTCTTGCGGTAGTTCGCGAGGCGGGTGCCGTCCGCGGAGACGAGCTGGGTGGAGTTGTGGACCGTGTCGCCCACGCGCTCCGGGTAGCTGTAGGCGATGGCGAGCCCGTGCCGGGTAGCCGTCCGGGCGATCGCGTCGGCCGCGTCGCCGTCGGCGGGCTCGGCGAGCACCGCGATGTCGTCGCCGATCGCGTATCCGGTCAGGAACAGCTCCGATGTGACGAGCAGCCCGGCGCCGGCCGTGGCGGCACGGCCGGCGGCCTCGTCGAGGACCTTGAGGTTCTCGCTGACGGAACCGGGCCGTCCGGAGCTCTGGAGCAGGGCGGTGCGCATGCGTGTTCCTCGTCGGTACGCGGGAGGGCGGGGGAGGCGGGCGGAGGGCCGCCGGGAGGGATCGCCTAGACGGTACGGTCGGCCGGCTCGGCCGGGCAAGAAGTGGCCGTTGCGCATCGGTGAGCGGATCATTGCGTCCGGTGCGGGATCAGCGGCGATTCGTTGCGTGCTCCCGACCGGGGCCTGCCTGCGACCGGAGTCGCAGGGGGGCAGGCACGGCGTCGGGGCCTCGGCGACCTCCCTCTCACGCGCGCAGAGGCCGCCCTCCACCGCTGTACGCAATACGCCACCGCGTGAAACCCGGCTGGGACGCTCTCCGTGGTCTCCGTCGTCACCACCGCGCCCGGCGCACGGAGCCGGCGCACCGGCGTCACCGTCCGCGACCGGGGCCCCGACCGCGACGTCGCGTGGGCGTGTCGGTAAGCGGGACGGGGGGTCACAGCTCCCGGAGCCGTGCCACGATCTCGCGCAGGAGTTCCGGGTCGGTCGCCGGCCCGCCCGTGCGGCGCGGTGCGCCGATCCACACCAGGCCGGCTCCGGCCAGGTCCGCGAGGAGCACCCGGACGACGGTCAGCGGCAGGTCGGCGGCCGCCGCGAGTTCGACGACCGGCAGGGGGCCCCGGCGGCGCACCAGGTCGAGCAGGCGGGTGCGGGTGTGGTCGACACCGGGCTGCGCCAGGCCGGACTCCACGGCACTGACCTGGGACAGCAGGGTGATGGTGGGCCCGCCCGAGGGACGGGTCCGGCCTCGCGTGACGGCGTAGGGCCGCACCATCAGGCCGGTCTCGTCCTCGTACCAGTGGTCGTCGTGCGGGTGATCGTCGTCGTACCGGTGGTCGTCGTCGGTCACGGCAGCGAGGACACGCCCTCCGTCTCCTCCGTCTTCTCGGGCACCTCGGACACCTCTGACACCTCGGACTCCAGGTGCGCCAGTACTTCTCCGGGCAGCAGGACCGCGGCCGTCGTCCCGCCGTACGGGGACTCGTGCAGCGTCACCTCGATGGCATGCCGTGCGGCGAGCCGGCCCACCACGTACAGGCCGAGCCGGTCGTGGCGGGAGGGATCGAAGCCATCGGGGTGGCCGAGGGTGCGGTGAGCCTCGTGGAGCGGCCCGGAGTCGAGGCCGGGTCCCCGGTCGTCGATGCGCAGGACGTAGCCGCCGCGCTCCCGGCCGGTGCGCAGTGTCACCCGGGTGTGCGGGGGTGAGAACACCGTGGCGTTCTCCAGGAGTTCGGCGACGAGGTGGACGACGTCCGCGACGGCGTCCGCGGCGACGCCGACCCGGTCCATCGGCGGGACCTCCACGCGCACGTAGTCCTCGATCTCGCTCACCGCGGAGGAGACGACGTCGGCGATGGGCACGGGGCGGCGCCATCTGCGGCCCGGGGCGGCGCCGGAGAGGATGATCAGGTTCTCCGCGTGGCGCCGCATCCGGGTGGTGAGGTGGTCGATGCGGAACAACTGCTCCAGCATGTCGGGGTCGTCCGTGTGCCGTTCCAGCGTGTCGACGAGTTTCAGCTGCCGGTGCACCAGGGTCTGGTTGCGCCGGGCGATGCTGAGGAGAACCGCGAACAGCCCGCGGCGCAGGGTGGCCTGCCGGACGGCGGCCTCGACGGCGGCGAGGCGGGCGGCGTTGAAGGAGCGGCCGACCTGGCCTATCTCGTCGGACTCCGCCTCCCCGTCGGCCAGCGGCGGTGCCTCGGCTGCCGCGTCCACCTCCTCGCCGGCGCTCAACCTGACCATGACATCGGGCAGCTGGCGGGTGGTCAGCAGGTCCGCCGCGTCCCGCAGTTCCTCCAGCCGGCGGGAGATGCGGCGGGCACCGCGCACCGCCCACCACAGGGACAGGCCGATGGCCGCCAGCCCGAGCCCGCCCACGACGGCCGCCTTGATCAGCTCCTGATGGGCGAAGCTCCGGCCGCGTTCGGCGGAGTTGAGGGCCGCCTGGGTGCACAGCTCCATGTAGCGCTTGACGGCCCGGTCGGTGGTCGTGCGCCAGGATTCCGCCGCGACGGCCTCACCGGCGCGCTCCGGCCCCGCCCGCAGCAGCGCCTCCTCGCTCCGGGTCAACTCGCCGTGCAGTTCGCCGCGCTGGAATTCCTGGAACAACGCCCGTGAGTCGGCCGGCAGGTCGGCCACATACGTCCGCTCGAAGACCCGGCGGTGCCCGATCGCCGCGGTGAGCGTGTCGTACTGCCGGTCGGTCAGTCGGCCGGCCGCGCGCGCCCCGGCGACGAGGGCGTCCTCGCGGGAGACGAACTCCCGCACCCGGACGAGCTCGACGACGACCTGCGCCTCCCGCGCGAGCTGCCCGGCCTGCAGGGCGGTGAGGGCGGACTGGATGTCGAATCCGGGTTCCACGAGCGCACCGTACTCGTCGACGGCCCGGTCCCAGGAGATGTCGCGGGCCAGCACTCGATGGCGCAGTCCCTCCAGTTCCTCGACGGCGCCGACCATGGCGTCGAGGGCCTCGCGCTGCGGGCCGGAGAGCCGGTCTCGGTCGCCGTCCCGGATCGCGTCGCGCATGGCGTTCACGGCGCGGTCGGTGCGGCGGTGCTGCTCCATGAGGTCCAGGGTCGCGGACTTGCGGTGGCTCGTCCCCAAGTAGGCGGCGGCCAGCCGCCGTTCGATCTGGATCTGCCCGATCGCCGTGTCGACGGGCGTGCCGAAGTCCTCGTACACGCCCTGCAGCCGGGTCAGTGCGCGCAGTTCGCCGGTGACCGACACCATGGCGAAGGTCCACAAGGCCAGCAGGGCGAGCGCCGGTGCGAACGCAAGCGCGACGATGCGGGCGCGGACCGTGGCGGGACGGCCGATGAGCCGGCGCATAGCTCTCCCCAGGACGCTCGGATGACTGGGCGGCGAAGCACACACCAACGGTTGTTACCCATCGGTAGCGAGTGGCGCACAACCTACGGGACGACTCTCGGCGAGCGCAATGGCCTCGTGAGGATCAGAAGCAACGCCGTCACCGGATACGGCACCGCGAACACGGCGAAGGCCGTGCTGTGCGGGCTGTGCGAGGCGATCAAGGCGTAGCCGCCGAACACCGCGACCGTGGCCAGCTCGGTGCCCAGGCCCGCGAGCGAGGTCAGGGTGGCCCGCCCGGTGTCCCCGATGCGCCGCTGGAGTCGCGCGTCGGCCAGCACGGTCGCCGCCTGGAAGCCTCCGAAGGCGAGGGCGACCAGGACCAGTCCGGCCGGCGTACCGGCGAGCGTGCCGACGGCGAGAGCGAGTCCGGCGCAGGCGAGCAGGGCCGCGAGTCCGTTCGTGCCGAGGCGTTCGCCCTCGCCGGCGAGGAGGCTCCCGGCGGTGGCACCGGCCCAGATCAGCAGCAGGAGGTACGGGACGGTCTCGTCCGCGACGCCGGTGTCCCGCACCAGCAGCGGCGTGTACTCGTCGAGGGCGCCCCACACCGCGCCGACGGCCGGTACGAGCAGTAGCGCGCCGCGCACCGACCGGTCGGCGCGTGCCTCGGCGAGTCCGGCGCGCAGGGGGGCGGTCCAGCCCCGGTGTCCCGTCGCCGGGGTCCGGTGTTCCGGGAACCGGAGGGCGGCGGCCGCGGTCAGCAGGCACGCCAGGATGCTGGCGGCGCAGACGGCGGCGTGGCCGCCCTGGTCGAGCACCGGACCGGCGAGTCCCATGGCCGCCATCACGGCCACCAGGCCGGCCGCGCGGGCCCGGCCCATGATCCGGGCGTAACGGCCGGCCGCGTCGAGCCGCTCCAGTTCGTCGTGGACCAGGGCCTCCAGCGCCCCGGAGGCGAGTGCTCCGCCGGCACCCCACAGGACGAAGCCGGCCGCGAAGGCGCCGTACGAGGGCACCAGCGCCCACAGGGTGAAGCCGGCGGCGGTGAGCAGCGGGCCGAGCCACAGGAGCAGGCGGCGGGAGACGGCGTCGGCCCAGACGCCGGAGGGGACCTCCAGCAGGACGCCGGTGACCGACCAGAGGGCGAACAGGGAGGAAATCTGCCAGACGGTGAGACCGCTGTCGCTGAACAGCAGCGCGTACACCGGGTAGAGCAGCACGAAGTCTTCGAGGAACGCGTAGCCGTACAGCGTGGTCGTCAGCCGTCGGACGCGGGGGTCGGGCGCACGCGTGGGCGTGGAGGTCATGAGGCCTTCCCGTAAGGGCGGTTCGGATACCGGACGTGGAGGACGTACGGCATCCGAGGCGGCCCTCGGGAGGCGTTACCGGTGGATCAATGTCGCCAGGTCATGACGTCGAGGATAGTGCGGGCGGCCGTCAGGCGGGCGGTCCTGACGAGAATCGTCGCAGCAGCGGTGACAGCACCAGCACGGACTTGGTCCGCTCGACGAAGGGCTCCCCCGCGATCCGTTCCAGGACCCGTTCGAAGTGCCGCATGTCGGCGGCGAAGACCTGGGCGACCGCGTCCGCCTCCCCGGTGACGGTGGAGGCGGACACGACCTCCTGGTAGCGCTCCAGGCCCCGTTGGATGGTCTCCGGGGAGGTGTTGCCGCGGCAGTAGATCTCGACGAAGCCCTCGGTCTCCCAGCCGAGGGCGGCGGGGTCCACCCGTACGGTGAAGCCGGTGATGGCGCCGGTGGCGCGCAGCCGGTCCACGCGCCGCTTGACGGCGGGCGCGGACAGGCCGACGAGCTTGCCGATGTCCGCGTAGGAGCGGCGGGCGTCCTCGGCGAGGGCGTGCACGATGCGTTCGTCGAGATCGTTCAGCACTGCGGGCGGTTCACTTCGCTTCTGGGAGGTCAGGGACGGGACCTACGGGTTCGGCGGGTCCGGTGGGTTCGGCGGGGAGCGGGAGGGGCGGCAGGACCGGCGGGGTTCGCGGAGGCCGCCCGGGGGCGGGCGGCCGGACGGCCGGGACCCCGGTCAGGTCCAGCTGGCGTGCAGCGGCTTGCCTTCGGCGTACCCGGCGGCGCTCTGGATGCCGACGACGGCCTTCTCCCCGAACTCCTCGAGGGAGCCGGCGCCCGCGTAGGTGCAGGAGGAGCGGACCCCCGCGATGACCGAGTCGATCAGGTCCTCGACGCCGGGCCGGGTCGGGTCGAGGAACATGCGGGAGGTGGAGATGCCCTCCTCGAACAGCGCCTTGCGGGCCCGGTCGTAGGCCGATTCCTCCGAGGTGCGGTTGCGTACGGCGCGCGCGGAGGCCATGCCGAAGGACTCCTTGTAGGGGCGTCCGTTCGCGTCGTGCTGGAGGTCGCCCGGGGACTCGAAGGTCCCGGCGAACCAGGAGCCGACCATCACGTTGGACGCGCCGGCCGCGAGGGCCATCGCCACGTCGCGCGGGTGGCGGATCCCTCCGTCGGCCCACACGTGCTTGCCGTACTTCTTCGCCTCCGCCGCGCACTCCAGGACCGCGGAGAACTGCGGCCGGCCGACGCCGGTCATCATGCGGGTGGTGCACATGGCGCCGGGGCCGACGCCGACCTTGACGATGTCCGCTCCGGCCTCGATCAGGTCGCGGACGCCCGCGGCGGAGACCACGTTGCCCGCGGCGATTGGGACCTGCGGGTCGAGGTCGCGGACCAGCTTGAGGGCGCTGATCATCGACTCCTGGTGCCCGTGCGCCGTGTCGATGACGAGCGTGTCGACGCCCGCGTCCAGCAGTTGCCGGGCCTTGCCGGCGACGTCGCCGTTGATGCCGACGGCCGCGGCGATGCGCAGCCGTCCCCGGTCGTCGGTGGCCGGCGTGTACAGGGTGGCGCGCAGGGCGCCCTTGCGGGTGAGGATGCCGGCGAGGCGGCCGTCCTTGTCCACGGCGGGGGCGTAGCGCCGGTTGGCGCCGTCGAGGGTGTTGAAAGCCTCACGCGGGTCCATGCCGGCGTCGACGAGCAGCAGGTCGCGGGACATGACCTCGCTGAGCTGCGTGAAGCGGTCCACACCGGACAGGTCGGCGTCGGTGACCACACCGATCGGCCGGTGCCCGTCGTCGACGACGACGCCCGCGTTGTGCGCGCGCTTGGGCAGCAGGGCGAGCGCGTCGGCGACGGTCTGGTGCGGGGCCAGCACGATGGGGGTGTCGAGGACCAGATGGCGGCTCTTGACCCAGGCGACGACCTCGGTGACGACCTCGATCGGGATGTCCTGCGGGATGACCACGAGCCCGCCGCGGCGGGCCACCGTCTCGGCCATGCGGCGGCCGGCGATGGCCGTCATGTTGGCGACGACGAGCGGGATGGTGGTGCCCGTTCCGTCCGGGGAGCTGAGGTCCACGTCCTGACGCGAGACGACGGCGGACCGGTTGGGCACCATGAAAACGTCGTCGTAGGTCAGGTCGTACGGGGGCTGGATGTCGTTGAGGAAACGCACGTGCTGCACATCCCAGTCGATCAGAGGTGGCCCCCGGACAGGTCAGCCAGGGGGAAGAGCACGTACTTCATTGTCCCATGACGACCGGATCGCCCGTGCCGGTGCGATCATCCAGGCAGGTCGGCGCGCGGCTGGGAGGAACCTCCGAGGGCGAGGGCCACGGTGAGCGCCGGGGCCCTCCGTACCGCTTCGGCGAACACCTCCCGCGCGGTCTCCCACTCCGCGGGACGGGCCGTCGCGTAGGGCAGCCGGCCGTCCACGACGATCAGCAGTCCGCGTTCGACGGCGCCTTCGGGCCGGACCGGGTGGTCGGCGCGGGAGTCCGCGAGGGCGTCCCGGTTGCGGCCGAACCAGCCCGGCAGGTCCGGGGCGCGGGCGCAGCCGTCCATCAGGCCGTCCTTGTCCGTGGCCCCGTCGAGGTCGAGCGCGACCACGAGCCGGCCCGCCCGTTCGTGCGTCATCCCGGTACCGTCCTGAACGGAGCGTAGGGGCGCTTCGGTGCAGCACTTCTCGCCGCCGCGTCCGGTGACGGCGCGCCGGGCTTCGCGATCGGCCGAGCGGCCCGCGAGGGGCAGTCCCGCCGTCAGCGCGAGAAGGCGGGTCGGAAGACGAGGGAGGAGCCGCAGCACCGTACGGCCGATGCTGCCGCGTCCGCCCTCGTCCCTCGCCCGGTCAGGGACCGTCCGGGTCGGACCGGTTGAGGGCGGACCTCGGGGCGGGCCCCGCCGCCATCAGGTAGTCGGCGGCCGAGGTGTCCGTCACCAGGCTGGTGACCAGCCCGGAGCGCAGCACCGCGTCGATCGCGGGGCCCTTGCGCTGCCCGCCGGCGATCGCGACGACCTCGGGGACCCGGCGGAGCTGGTCGGTCTTGACCGTGATGCACCGCTCACCGAGGTCACGGCCGACCCGGCGCCCGTCGGAGTCGAAGAGGTGCGCGGACATCTCGGCGGCGACGCCGAGGGAGGCGTAGTGCTCCCGCTCCTCGTCCGTGAGCATGTCGTGCACCGTCGAGATGCCCGGCTCCCAGGAGCCGATGGAGACACAGGCGACGGTGACCTTGTCGAAGTACTCGAAGGCCCGGGCGATACCGGTCTGGTGGCGCAGCGCCTCCGCGGTCGCCGCGTCCGGCAGCAGCATCGGCGCGTAGATGGGGTGGGCGTCGCCGCCCGACACCTGCGCGGCCCGCCGTACGGCCTCCACCGAGCCGCGCTCGGCGGTCCCGGCGTCGTACACACCCGTCAGCTGCACGACCGTGCAGGGCGCCAGCCGGTCCAGGGCCGCCGCCATGTGGATGGTGGACCGGCCCCAGGCCAGCCCCAGTACGTCTCCCTCGGTGACCAGCTCGCCGAGCAGGTCGGCGGCCACCTCTCCCAGGTTCTCGGGGTCGGGTGTCTCCGCGGCCTCGGCCGGGGACTCCACCACGACGGCGTGCCTGAGGCCGTAGCGGGCGCGCAGCGCATCGGAGCGCTCCGCGTCCAGCTCGGCGGGCACGCGGATCTCGATGCGTACGAGATCCCGTTCGAGGGCGGTCTCCAGGACCCGGGCCACCTTGAAGCGGCTGACGCCGAACTCCTCCGCGATCTGGATCTTGGACTTGCCCTCTAGGTAGAAGCGGCGGGCCATGGCCGCCGCCTGTACCAGCTCAGCGGGTCCCATCCGCATGGCTGAACGGCCCGCCGCCGACATACCCGACACGGCGATCTCCTCACTGCTGTTCACACTCTGGATTCGCCTTCATCCTTGCAGATCCGGCGCGGTCGAACGGCCCTGCTGGAAAGCCGTTCACGTTCCCGTGGCTCAGTGGTCGCACGCCCAGGATGCCTTGCCCGTGGCCGCTTCGGCCCGGTTGCGCAATGCACGTACCGCTTCGGCCGGGTCTTCCGCCCCGTACACGGCGGATCCCGCGACGAAGACGTCGGCTCCGGCGTCGGCGCACTGCTCGATGGTGGACGCCGAGACACCGCCGTCGACCTGGAGCCAGAGGTCCAGGCCGTGCTTGCTGATCAACTCGCGGGTGCGGCGGATCTTCGGAAGCATGATGTCGAGGAAGGCCTGGCCCCCGAAGCCCGGTTCGACCGTCATGATCAGCAGCATGTCGAGCTCGGGGAGCAGGTCTTCGTACGGCTCGATCGGCGTCGCGGGCCGCAGTGCCATGGAGGCCTTGGCCCCCTTGGCCCGGATCTCCCGGGCCAGCCGCACGGGCGCGGCGGCCGCCTCCACGTGGAAGGTGACGGAACCGGCCCCCGCCTCGACGTACTGGGGCGCCCAGCGATCGGGGGCCTCGATCATCAGATGGCAGTCCAGCGGGATGTCCGTCGCACGGGCCAGCGACTCCACGACCGGCACACCGAGCGTGAGGTTCGGGACGAAATGGTTGTCCATGACGTCGACGTGGAGCCAGTCGGCTCCCGCGACCGCCTGCGCCTCGTCCGCGAGGCGGGCGAAGTCGGCGGAGAGAATACTGGGGTTGATCTGCGCGGCCATGCCCCAAGCCTGCCATGCCCTCCGGCGGGCGGCGGCACCGGTCCGGGAGGAATGCGGGCATATCCGCCACCCGCGTCCCGGGCCTGCCTGCTCCGGAGGCGGCCATGAGCTCGACGCGTGGCACGTCCGGGGCGGCCGGGGGTCGCGGGGCACCTGAGGCTCGTGGGGTACCGGAGACGCCTGGGGCTCCTGGGGCGTGGGCCGCGCACGGAGCGTCTGACGCGGGCGGGGCACCTGAAGCGGGCGGGCCGCACGGTTCCGGCGGGGAGTACGGGAAACGCGGCATCGGGCATCTGGTCTGCGGACGCCGTGCCAAGTGGCTGGTCCTGGCGCTGTGGCTGGTGGTGCTGTTCCTGGCGGCGCCCCTGGCGCAGAAGCTGACCGACGCCCAGGACAACGACGCGGCGTCCTGGCTGCCGGGGTCCGCGGAGTCCACGCAGGTCCTGGAGATCTCCGAGGACTTCCGGCCCGAGCAGATCCCCGCGATCGTGGTCTACGCGCGCGAGAGCGGTCTGACGGCCGCCGACCGGGAACGGATCGCCGAGGACGCGGACGCGCGGGTGGGCGGCGGAACGGCGGCGCTGCTGGACATGGACCGAGCGACCACGCACGACAATCTGGTGATCATTCCGCTGGTGCTGCTCGTCGTCCTGCTGACCCTCTGCGCCCCGCTCCGGGCCCTGATCGCCCCGCTGCTGCTCATCGGGACGGTGATCCTGTCGTTCGCCGCGGCGCTCGGCCTCAGCGCCCTGGCCTTCCGGTACGTGTTCGACTACGCGGGCGAGTCGACGGACTTCCCGCTGTTCGCCTTCGTCTTCCTGGTGGCCCTGGGCATCGACTACAACATCTTCCTGACCACCCGGATCCGCGAGGAGGCGGGCCTGCGCGGCACCCGGCGGGGCGTGGTCACCGGGCTCGCCACCACGGGCACCGTCATCACCTCGGCGGGCCTGGTCCTGGCGGGCACCTTCGCCGCGCTCGGCACCCTGCCCATGGTCGCCTTCGCCGAGATCGGCTTCGCGGTCGCCCTCGGCGTGCTGCTGGACACCTTCATCGTGCGGTCGGCGCTGGTCACGTCCCTGTTCCTGGACGTGGGACCCAGGGTGTGGTGGCCGCACCGGCTCGCCCGCGAGGACGGCGCCGGCGCGGTGCGCGAAGCGGAGGTGCAGGTTCCCCCTTCGTGTGGCCCACCGCGGTCACCTGAACCGGGCGGATACGCGCGTCTCAACTGCCGGCCAACCCGACCCGTCTCACGATCTTGGCTAATCCCGTGGCGACACATCGAGTGGTGCTGCTGGGGCATGGAGCGCGGAAAACCAGCGGCGTCAAGCCTCGGGATACCGAGTGCAGGAGCGGCTCCATTACATCTCCCCTCTCTGCTGGCCAGATTTTCACCTCGTCCCATCAGGAGCTGATACCCAGGGACTTTGCGTGTCGCGGTTCTGTCCGGTTGAGCACATGAGTCCTGGTTGATCATGCCCATCCGAGTGTGGCCAGAGGGCGACTCGGATGGCGGTCATGGTGGCGGGTGGCGGCGGCGATGTCGGTGCGGCGGCCCTGCCGGAAGGCACTGACGGCAAGGTCGCGAAGGCCAGCCGTCACGCGGGGCAGGTGAGCGGTGAGGATGAGGGAGCCGCCCTCGGTGAACGTGGTGTCGCGGACGCGGTGGAGCCGGTTCTCGATCTTCCAGTGGCCGTGGATCCAGGCCGCGATCCGGGCGCCGGATGCCGCGCCGGGTGGGAGGCCGGTGACGAAGTGCAGCCGCTCGATCGTGATCTTGTTGCTGGTCAGGTCCTTTCACCGGCGCATGACGCGCAGGGCTTGACGGCCCCGGGATGGTCGAGATGCCGGAACGCGGCCGTCTTCAGGTGACGGACCCCGAGCCGGCCCCGGTTCCTGGTGCGGTCCTTGTGGTCCAGATCGATGTCGGCCCACGGCAGTTTCCTCAACTGCTCGAGCAGACCGGGATGGTCGCCCTTCACGACAGCGATGCAGTGGGCGCCTTGCTCGCGCAGCCAACGGCCGTTCGCGTGCTGGGGGTGGGCCGCGTCCGCGGTGACGGGGTACGGGCCCATCGCTCCAGGCCCGACGGCACAGGAGAAAACGAGACAGCAGGCACGGACTTCGGTTGTGGTCACGTGAACTCGACACTCACATGATCAACAAGCCCCTGCCTGCACCTGCATCCGGGCCCTCCACAACGCGACATGACGGCTCGTCACAGGGCGGTCTCGCCCTCCGGGGCGGGCTGCGGCTCAGCCGCCTCGATGGACTCAACCTCGTTCCCGTTCTCACTGGTCATCGACGCATCTTCCTTGATCAGGAGTTACACCGAACGATTTACCGTCCCGCACGAGGATCGACACGCCGCGTGACCAGGGCCGGATGGTTTATCAGCATCCGCAGGGCCCCACGGCGTCCGCGACGGGGGAGACGATTCCGGAACGACGGACAAGGCAGTCCGGCGCATCACCCGTGCTTCGCGGCGCGGGCACCGGCAGTCCGGTTGCGGGACATCCAGCGCAGAGTAGCCTAAATGTTACCAATGCCACCTGATCCTGGAGGTAGGCGATGTTTCTCCGACTGCTACGGCGTCATATGCCGCATGGGCTCGTCCTTCTCGGCAACGGCCGTCTGATCCGGGGCTTCAGCGGCGGCTTCTACGACGGTCACGGATACCAATCCTGACACTGCCCCCACATCGGACCGGGTCCGCCGCGGGCACGGTGTCAGGCCGACCTTGGAGGAGGTGCGGTGGCAGAGGACACCGATGCCCTGGTGGCCATGACGCGGATCCTGTCACCGCATTGCCGTGTCACCAGGATGTCCGACGGAGCGCTGATCGCGGACTGGCGGCGGACGCGTTTCCTTGGAGTGGCGACGGCGGACATCCGGAAGTTCGCTGAGGGACTCTCCGAGGAACGCGCCGAAATCGTTGCCGGTCTCATCCGCGCCGGGTGTGCGACGGCCCGCCCAAGGCAGCAGTCGGACATCGCGATCGGGCTCTGGCTGCGCGGAGTGCGCCTGCTGATCGGGACCATGGGATTCGGGCGCGCCCTTCGGCTCCTGTCCTTGGCAGCCCCGGCTTACGTCCGCGCGGACCCCGCCGCCGCAGAGGACGTCGAACGGCTGAAACGGGCAGTGCAATCACACGGTCGCAGAAGCTGGTTCGTCAACGACGACTGCAAGGCCGAGGCCGTGACGGCTTTCGTCCTGCTGCGGCGGCGCGGCGTGAAGGCCGTACTTCACGTCGGTGTGCGCGAGCACCCGTTCGCCCTGCACGCCTGGACGTCTTCGGCCGGCCTGTGCATCCCTGACGCCGATCCGCGCGGGCACGCGTTCGCGCCGGTTCTCTCGGTCGGCGGCGGAGGGAAGTGACGTGGAAGCACTCCGCCTCGAGTGGAACGGGGGCGTCCCGAAGCTCTGGGCAGCCGGGGCCATGGCGCGGCAAGGGCTCGTGACGACGGTTTCCTCACGGGCCGGGACCGCGGTGGTCGCCGGCTGGGTCGGCTCCGTCCGTGAGCGCGTGGCGGGAGCGCGCGGCCTCCTCGACGACTGGGGCCGTCCGCAAACGGCACCGCGTCTGCCGACCGGCGATTACGCGGCCGTGCTGGTGTGCCGCGACCGCATCCTGCTGATGCGGGACGAGCAGGCACGCATCCCCCTGTTCTTCAGGGAGTCCGGTGGCCGTGTCACCGCGGTGAGCACCTCGGCGCGCCGCCTGGGCGACGGAGCAGAGCTGGAACGGCGCTACTTCTGCCGATACCTGACCGGGAACATGGCGCAACCCCACTCGGAACTCACCCCCTTCGCCGGGGTACACCGCATACTCGGTGGCGAGGTGGTGGAACTTTCGATCACGGGGCAGATGCGCGGTCGGGCGCCGCGACACGTCCGTCAGGCCCACGATTCGTCGATACGGGCAGCGGACGAACCCGGCCTCGGCGGGGCCGCGAAGGACCTGCGCCTCGCATTGGAGAACGCTGTCGGGCGCCGTATGGGCAGGATGACGGCATGCCATGTTTCCGGTGGCACCGACTCCACCAGCATCGCGCTGCTCGCGGCACGCCTGCTGGCCGCGGGACAGGGCCGCCCTGAGGACCTCGTCCTGCTCGCCGGGCGCTTCGGAAGGGGAGAACTCGCTGCCGAACAGCCTTATATGGACGAGGCGATGGCGGAGATCCGCCGGCACGCGCCCGCAGCCCGCCCGGTGATCCTCGATGTCGACGACGTGGCCGACTTCGACGACTTCCAGCACCACGCGGGAGACCCGGACGAGCCTCATGCGCACGCCTTCCGCGCCCCGTTCTGGAGCAGGCTCCACGCCGCTGCGGCGGATCTGGGCTGCGACACCCTCCTGACCGGCTGCGGGGCCGATCCGATGGTGGACGCCAACCCGTTTCACCTGCACAGGCTGGCCCGCACGGGACAGCTCCGGCAGATGACGAGGCAGGCACGTGACTGGGCCGCGGGCAGCGAGCGGGGCTTGTGGGACATCGTCTCCGCCTACGTGGTGCAACCGGCTCTTCCGCTGGCCGCCGAACGGGTCACCGCGCTCGTCCGCCGCCGCGGAACGGTGCTCGGCGGCCTCGGCGCCTTCGCCCGCCCCCGATGGCTGCGTTCCGGATTCGCGCGGGCTCACGGCTACCGTGAGGCCGGCATCGCGGAGAGCCGCTTCGTGTTCGGGCGCAAGCCCGAACAGTCCCTCTACGAGGCCGCCAACTACCTCGCCGCTCCCGACCCGCTGTCCTGGCGCCGCGCACGGCAGGACGGGTTCTTCCTCTCGCACCCCTTCCTCGACCCGGAGGTCATCGCCACGATGCGCCGCCTCCCCGCCGAGGCCGCGTTCCATCCGGGCCGTCCGAAGGCGGTACTGCGCGAGGCGATGGCCGATCTGCTTCCGCCCCGGATCGGCGGCCGGGTCGTCAAGGTCCCCTTCAACCAGCTCTACGCCCGCGGCCTGCGGACACACAGCGACGAACTCATCGACCTCTGCCGCTCCGCGAGGCATCCGCTGATCGCGGAGATGTTCGACGTCGAGACGCTGTGCCGGGCGGTGAGGGAGGCGCGGTTCGGCATAGGGGACTCCTATGCCTGGGACCGTGTGAACAGTTCGCTCGCCCTCGTGGCGTGGCTGGAGCGAGGGGACCGGCGCTCCCGCGTGCGCCGTGCGGCCATGCCGGTCAACCCTTCTTCTTGATGTCCCAGAGCGTCCGTTTGATCGGACCCGTTCCGGCGGTGACCAAGCCGTACCGGTTCACCATCTCGTGAATTCCCGCTCTGGGCAGTATGCGGTTTTCCTCACTGTTTCGCAGGATGAATCCCAACACGTCTGCGCCATGCGTGCCGAACCGCCAATAGACAGTGAGGTAGCGGGGGTCCATCGTGTGCTGGTCAATCGCATTGTTTTCGTACACCCGGCCGCGGTAGGCGACGTAGTCGGAGGTCTTGTCCTTCTTGACCCACTGGGGCACCTTGCCGCCACTCCAGGAATACCCATTCGGATGGACCTCCTCCAGAACGAACCGGTCCTTGCGCGCCAAGAACGCGGAGGCGTAGAGCGCCAACTGGTCATACGGCGTGTCGATGGGCAGTTGCACAACCGTTCGGGTGATGAGCACGTCGTTTGCCTCGATCCAGTTTCCGATAGGCACCCATGGCTGCGCCAACACCAACTGGCCGGGCTGGTAGATCTCCCTTCGGGAGAGCGGGCGTTGCACATAGAAGTCACGGAACGTCTCGGCATCTGCACGCCACTGCTTGCGGGGCCGGTCCGTCCGGCTGAGCGACACCCGTTCGCCCATGGCGTGAAATTCAGTGCCGAGCACGTAGAAGCCCATATCGCTGTGGTTCTCGATCTTGATGTCGACCGGTACGACGAACTTCTTGCGGTCCTTGCTCAGCACAGGCTCTCCCACGGCGATACTGACGAGGGGCCTGACACCGTGCTGGGACGGCTGGTAGAGGTGCTGGTAGCCGAAATTGGCCGTCGCAAGAGCCGAGGAGACGATCACTGCCGCGGCCACCCGCTTCGGAGAGGGGATCACGACCGATGTCCGCCACACCGTGAGGACGGCCCATGCCGAACCCGTCGTGAGCAGGCCGAACAGCACCCGGTAAAGCGTGGAATCGCCGTCCCTGAAGGTCTCGAGCAGGAGCATGGCGTTGGTCAACGATGCCGCGACTGTACCGATCAGCGCGACCATCCCGGAATAGGGGAAGATGTTCCGGCCCCAGTGGTCCACGACCGCGGCGGCGCCCAACAACGAGAGGCCCGCGACCAGAATGAGGATGGCACCGGTGATGCGCCCCGTGTAGGTCAGGGCCTCGCTGAGGTCTTCGACCCCCCACCACCCCAGCAGCAGCGCCGTCGGGAGGAGGGCCAGCAGGATCAACGCCATGGCAGCCGGCGACTTCCTGGTGCTCGTCGTGATCAGCAGCGCCCGCAGGCGCGAGCCGACGCCGGCCCCGAGGGGAGTCCTCACGTGATCATCTCCTGACGCCGCAGGCCGTCCACCGGGCGCTGACGGTGACCGCAACCGGAACACACACTCAAGCCGACCGCGAAGAGTCCCGCCGATAGGCACCGGCTCACGCCAACTGGACCCACGGGGTTCTCCTTCGACCGTCACTGCGGCACTGCACGGGTGAAGCGCCGTCCGGCGAGCCCCTTCCGGCTTTCCGCGGCACGTATCTCGCGGCGGCGTCGCCGAAGCGTCCGGTCCCCACAGCGGACCAGGAGACCTGGTGCTGCGCCGGGACTCGAGCACCATCGTCCGTGTTGATCATTCGGATCACCATCCGGATGCCTCCGGACGGCCTACACGAATGAGTCCCCTTCGGGCTTCGGACAGGAGGTTCGCTGTCGTCGATGCTGCGGCGGACGAGGACCTCGTGCCGGTCCTCGTCGGCGAAGGTGTGCACACAGTCGTTCCTGTGCGCGGGCTGCGTGTCCTTGCCGAGCTCATCGTCGTCGTACGCGGTGCCGGGCGTCCCAGAATGAGAATGGGTCACTCATTCCGGGGCGCTACAAGGAAGCGGGCGTCAGCCGGTCCGGCGGATGAGTGCCAGATACATGGCGTCGGTCCCGTGCACATGCGGCCACAACTGGACGTCGGGGCCCTCACCCAGATCCGGGACGCCGGGCAGCAGCGGCCGGGCGTCGAGGAGTTCGGCGGCCGGGAACTGCTTGAGGAGGTCGGCGACCACGGCCCGGGTCTCCGCCAGGTGCGGCGAGCAGGTGGCGTAGCCGACGACACCGCCGACCCGTACGGACTCCAGGGCGGTGCGCAGCAGCTCCCGCTGCAGCGGGGCAAAGCCCTCCAGGTCTCCCGGCCGGCGCCGCCAGCGCGCCTCGGGGCGCCGCCGCAGGGCGCCGAGGCCGGTGCAGGGCACGTCGACCAGCACCCGGTCGAAGGTGCCGGGCCGCCACGGCGGCCGGGTCCCGTCGGCTGCGACGACCTGGTACGGCCCGGGGTTCCCCGCCAGCGCCTTGGCGACCAGTCCGGCCCGGTGCGGCTGCTTCTCGGAGGCCAGCAGGACGGCGCCGCGCTCGGCGGCGAGCGCGGCGAGCAGCGCGGCCTTGCCACCGGGACCGGCGCAACCGTCCAGCCACATCCGGTCGGGCCCCTCCAGCGGGGCGCCGGCCAGGGCGAGCGCGACGAGCTGACTGCCCTCGTCCTGCACGCCGGCCCTGCCGTCCGCCACGGCCGGGATCGCGCCCGGCTCACCGCCCTCGCTCAGCCGCACCGCGTACGGCGACCAGCGGCCGGGCAGAGCGGCCTCCTCCTCGAGCAGTTCCCCGGTGGTGGCCCGGCCGGGACGGGCCACGAGCGTGACCTCGGGCCGCTCGTTGTCGGCCCGCAGCAGTTCCTCGATGCCTGCGCGGCCGCCGCCGAGGGAGTCCCACAGCGCGGAGACGACCCAGCGCGGGTGCGAGTGCACCACGGCGAGATGGTCCTCGGGGTCTTCGTCGTACGGCGGCGCGACCCGCTCGAGCCAGCCGTCGAGGTCGTGCTGCGCGACCTTGCGCAGCACGGCGTTGACGAACTTGGCCCGTCCGTCGCCGAGCACCACGCGCGCCAGCTCGACGGAGGCGGACACGGCGGCATGGGTCGGGATCCGGGTCCCCAGCAGCTGGTGTACACCGAGGCTCAGCACGTCCAGCACGGGCGGGTCCACCTCGCGCAACGGCCGGTCGACACAGGCGGCGACGATCGCGTCGTACGTGCCCTGCCGACGCAGCGTGCCGTACACCAGCTCGGTGGCGAGCGCCGCGTCCCGGGCGTCGAAGTCACCGCCCTCGCGCGCCTTGCGCAGCAGCGGCGGCAGAACGAGGTTGGCGTAGGCGTCCCGCTCGTCCACGGCCCGCAGGGCCTCGAAGGCGAGGATGCGGACGGGGTCCTTCTGGGGCCGGCGGTAGGGCTTGCCGGGCTTGCGGGGACGACGGGGCTGGTCACTCACGAAAAGGTGCTCCGGGTGTGGGATGAAGTGCGCGGTCCAGCGTACGTCGTCGGGACGACCGGGGTCGCGAGGCGCCGGGCGCCCGGCCGGGGTGCGGTGGCGCCGGGCGCGGGACAGGGGTTCCGCGGCGTCAGCCGCCGACGGTCTCCTCGGCGCCGATCCGTACACCGCGTGCCCAGTCGGCCGCGCGCATCGGCTTCTTGCCCTGGGCCTGCACCCACAGCAGTTCCACGGCGTGCGAGCCGGTGCCGACGTACACGTTGTTCTTGCCCGCGGCCAGCCGGCCGGGCGCGAGATCCGTGCGGTCGGGGGCGGGCCTGACCTGGACGAGCTTGAGCCGCTCGCCCCGGAAGGTGGTCCAGGCCCCGGGCGCGGGGGTGCAGCCGCGCACGATGCGGTCGACGCGCAGGGCCGGGGCGCTCCAGTCGACGCGGGCGTCCTCCACGGAGACCTTCGGGGCGAGGGTGATCCCGTCGGCGGGCTGCGGTACGGCCTTCAGGGTGCCGTCCTCGATGCCGTCCATGGTCGCGGCGAGCAGTCCGGCGCCGGCGAAGGCGAGCCGGGTGAGCAGGTCGCCGCTGGTGTCGGTGGGGCGGATCTCCTCGGTGACGGTGCCGTAGACCGGCCCCGAGTCGAGCCCTTCCTCGATGAGGAAGGTGGACGCGCCGGTGATCTCGTCGCCCGCCATGACGGCGTGCTGCACGGGCGCCGCCCCGCGCCAGGCGGGCAGCAGCGAGAAGTGCAGGTTGACCCAGCCCCGGTCCGGGATGTCGAGGGCGGCCCGGGGCAGCAGGGCGCCGTAGGCGACGACGGGACAGCAGTCGGGGGCGATCTCGCGCAGCCGCTCGAGGAACTCCGGGTCCCGTGGCTTCACGGGCCTGAGCACCTCGATCCCGGCCTCCTGCGCCCGCTCGGCGACCGGAGAGGCCACCAGCCTGCGGCCCCGCCCGGCCGGCGCGTCGGGCCGGGTGACGACGGCGGCCACCTCGTGCCGCTCCGAGGAGAGAAGAGCTTCCAGGGCGGGAACGGCGACTTCGGGGGTGCCGGCGAAGACGAGCTTCATGGGGTGGATTCGGGCCTCTCGGGCGGGGACGTGGCGGGCAGCACACCAGTCTATGGGGGGACGACCGAGGGCGTACGGGCGGCGTGCGAGCAGTACGGCGGGCCGCACACGGGCGGCGGTTCGGACGCGGCGGTGGGGCACCGTACGGGGGACGGGCCCGCGGACGGGCTCCGGGCCAGGGGCGGGGGCTGGGCTCCCGGTCCTCCACAGGGGCGTGCGCGGGAATCGCCACGCCCTCAGCCCGTGACCCACGGAGCTGATCCGCGTTGGTCAAGAAAGAGTTGACCACACCGGGCCGCTCCGACGCGGCCCGTTCCTTTCAACGCCGGTTCGAGAGGCTTGTTCATGGCCGACCACGCAACCCACGACGCCCAGGCTCGCGCCAGCCTGCACTTGCTGGTGCGGGACATCGAGCGGGTCCGCCGGCAGGTGGACGCACTGCGCACGCTCACCGCCCAGCTCGGCAACGTCTACCGCCCGCGCCGCTCCGGCCCCTCCACGGGCTTCGTCGTCTACGGACGCGCCCCCGCCCCGACGGTCCGTCTCGCCCAGGAACTGCGGGACAGCGTCGAGACCCTGGTCACCGCAGCCGTGGACTTCGACCGCTCGCTGGGCTTCTCGTGGGACGCGGTGGGCTCCGCGCTCGGCGTGACCAAGCAGGCGGTCCACCGTCGTTACGGCGCCCGCCGTGCCGCGGCCGCCCAGAACCAGGCCACGGAGACGGAGCACACCGCCGAGCCGTCGGGAACGCGCACGGTCAACGTGGGTGCGGGGGTCTCCGGCGTGCCGACGGTTCCCGCCGCCCGTTCCATGCCGACCCAGCCGACGGCGGGCAGCCCGTCCCTCCGCGACGACCCGCGCCCCGCGACCTTCCCCGGCCCCACCACCTTCCCGGGCCCCCGCAACGGCTGAGCGCCCGCCCCCGGTCCTCCCGAACGCGACCGCGCCCGGGAGGGCGGCACTCCCCCGGCATGCTCGCCCCGGCCGTCCCCCGGCCCGTCCTCCTCAGCCGATGTCGGGCGGGTCGATCCGCACCCACACCGGTTCGTCGCCGGCGCGGGCCGTACGGGCCGCCTGGGCGGACTTCAGAGCGGCGGTCAGCGCGGTCCCCCGGCCCGGGGGTATCCGGATCAGGGCCCGCTCCCAGTGGTCCCCGGGCGGCGGGCCGCCGGGTCGCCGCGGACGGCCCACGGGGGTGACGGGCAGCGGGACGGGCCCCAGAACCTCCGCCTCGCCGGGAAGTTCGGCCGCGCGGAGGAACCCGGCCACGGCCTCCCCCGGCCCTGAGACCGCCGCCATCCTCGACACCGGTGGGAAGCCCAGTTCGGCCCGCTCCCCCAGCTCCCGTACCGCGTGTCCGACGGGATCCCACCGCACCAGCGCCTGCACGGGCCGCAGGGTCGGCTCGGCGACCACCACGACCGTGCCGCCCTCCGCCTGGGGACGCACCAGTGCCGCCGCGCCGATCCAGCGGCGCAGCGCGTCCTCCCCGGCCCGCAGATCGGGCCGGCTCAGCATCGCCCAGCCGTCCAGCAGCAGGGCCGCCGCGTATCCGCCCTCGGCAACAGGCTCGGCCCCCGGCGTGCTCACCACCAGCGAGGGCGCGGCCGGCACCGTGTCCAGCACATGCTCGCGGCCGGAGGTGCGCACCGGCACTGTGGGGAAGGCCCGGCCCAGCTCCTCGGCGGTCCGCCGCGCCCCCACCACCTGGGCCCGCAGCCGGAACCCGCCGCACTCCGGGCAGTGCCAGCCGCTCTCCTCGCGCCGTCCGCACCAGCCGCACCACAGATCGTCGACGCCGGGTGCCTCCATCGGCCCCGAGCAGTGCCGGCACCGTGCCGGGATACGGCAGCCCGCGCACGCCATCCGCGGGACATAACCGCGGCGGGGCACCTGCACGAGGACCGGTCCGTGCCGCAGCCCCTCCCTGACGGCCTGCCAGGCGAGCGACGGCAACCGGGCGGCGCGGGCGGCCTCGTCCCGCGCGAGGTCCCCGTCCCCGACGGTCCGTACCAGCGGGGCGGCGGCCCGTACCCGGTCCCTTCCGGCGACCAGGGGCCCGGCCCAGCCGGTCTCCACCAGCTGGGCGGCCTCCACCGTGCAGCTCCAGCTGCCCAGCAGGAAACCGCACTTGTCCTGTGCCGCCCGCAGCAGCAGCACCTCACGCGCGTGCGGCTGCGGGGCGTGCTGCTCACTGTGGCTGTCGTCGCCGTCGTCCCAGAGCGCGACCAGGCCGAGGTTTTGGACGGGCGCGAACATGGCCGCCCTGGTGCCGATCACGGCGCGCACGGAGCCGCGGCGCACGGCGAGCCACTGCGCGTACCGCTTCTCGGGCCCGGCGTCGGCGGTCAGCACCGCGTGCCGCCCCTGGCCCAGGAGCTCGGTGAGCGCGGCGTCGAGGCGGGCGACGGTCCGTCCGTCCGGGAGGACGACGAGGGCGCCGCGGCCGGAGGCCAGCGTCGCCGCGACCGCGCGGGCCAGCTCCTCGCTCCAGAGCGGTCCGGGCAGCGCGTTCCACACGGCGCGCGGAGCGCCGCCGGCGGCCAGCGACCGGAGGAAGGCGGGCCCCTGCTCGTACCGGGCCCAGGAGCCCGGCTCGGGCGGCGGGGGCGGGGGCGCCGGCTCGGGCGAGGGTCGCCGCTCGGCGCGTGCGCTGCGCGGCGGTACGGCGAGCTGGAGCACGTCGGCGAGGCTGCCCGCGTACCGGTCGGCGACCGCCCGGGCCAGCCCCAGCAGCTCCTCGCTCAGGACCGGCTCGGGCGAGACCACCTGGGCGAGGGCGGCCAGCGGCCCCGAGTAGTCGGACTCGGCGAGCCGCTCGATCAGGAACCCGTCGATGAGCCCGCCACCCTCGCGGCGCCCCTCACGCACCCGGTGCCGGCCCGCCCCGAACCGCACCCGCACCCTGACGCCCGGCTGTGCGTCGGCGTCGAGCTCCTCGGGCACGGCGTAGTCGAAGTACCGGTCGAGGTGCAGGACGCCCTTGTCGACGAGGACGCGTGCGACCGGCAGGTGCCCGGCGAGTGCGGCACCCCGCCAGGTCCGCGGCTTGGCCCGGGGCGTGTCGACCCTGCGCACGGTCTCCCGGATGAGCGCGAGCTGCTCGGGCGGCGCGCCCCGCGCACCGCCGGCCGCCTGTCCGCTCCCGCCGTTCTCGCTGCTCACGCCTGCATTCCTACCAAACACGACTGACACACGGCCGACAGCGGCCACCGCCCGCCCCGCGCCGGACGCCCCGGGGCCACGCGCACGCCGAGGCCCGGCGCCCCCGAAGGGGCGCCGGGCCTCGGCGAAAGCGCCGGAGTGCGGACTACAGTCCCGCCGCCTCGCGCAGCGCGTCCACGCGGTCGGTGCGCTCCCAGGTGAAGTCGGGCAGCTCACGGCCGAAGTGGCCGTAGGCGGCGGTCTGGGCGTAGATCGGGCGGAGCAGATCCAGATCACGGATGATGGCGGCCGGACGGAGGTCGAACACGTCCTCGATCGCCCGCTCGATCCGCTCGATGTCGACCTTGGCGGTACCGAAGGTCTCCACGAACAGACCGACCGGCTCGGCCTTGCCGATGGCGTACGCCACCTGGACCTCGCAACGGGAGGCCAGGCCGGCCGCGACCACGTTCTTGGCGACCCAGCGCATCGCGTACGCCGCCGAGCGGTCCACCTTGGACGGGTCCTTGCCGGAGAAGGCGCCGCCGCCGTGCCGGGCCATGCCGCCGTACGTGTCGATGATGATCTTGCGGCCGGTGAGGCCCGCGTCGCCCATCGGGCCGCCGATCTCGAAGCGGCCGGTGGGGTTGACCAGCAGACGGTACTTCTCGGTGTCCAGCTTGATGCCCTCGTCCAGCAGCGCCCTCAGCTCCGGCTCCACGACGAACTCGCGGATGTCGGGGGCGAGCAGCGACTCGAGGTCGATGTCGGAGGCGTGCTGCGAGGAGACCACGACCGTGTCGAGGCGGACGGCCTTGTCGCCGTCGTACTCGATGGTGACCTGGGTCTTCCCGTCCGGGCGCAGGTAGGGGATGGTGCCGTTCTTGCGCACCTCGGACAGGCGCTTGGACAGGCGGTGCGCGAGGAAGACCGGCAGCGGCATCAGCGTCGGCGTCTCGTCCGTCGCGTAACCGAACATCAGGCCCTGGTCACCGGCGCCCTGCCGGTCCAGCTCGTCCCCTTCTTCACCTGTGGCGGCACCCTCGACCCGGGACTCATAAGCCGTGTCGACGCCCTGGGCGATGTCCGGGGACTGGGAGCCGATGGACACCGACACGCCGCAGGAGGCGCCGTCGAAGCCCTTCTTCGAGGAGTCGTAGCCGATCTCCAGGATCTTGTCGCGCACCAGCTGCGGGATCGGCGCGTAGGCCTTGGTCGTGACCTCGCCGGCCACGTGCACCAGGCCGGTGGTGATGAGGGTCTCGACTGCGACGCGGGAATGGGGGTCCTCGCGGAGCAACGCGTCGAGAATGGTGTCGCTGATCTGGTCAGCGATCTTGTCGGGATGACCCTCGGTCACGGACTCCGAGGTGAACAGACGACGGGACACAACGCTCCCTGTGGTTGCAGCGGCTGCTGGCTGATCATTGGCGGACGGCAGGGGCTGCACCGCACACCGTCCGTGGAACAGTTTATCGGTCGCGCTTCGTCACGGGCTCTCCTGTCTCGCCTCTCGGGAACCCCCGTGACCTGCGGCACGGGCATTCTGCCCATGCCAGGGCGTGTTGGCCAGAGCCGCCACGCCCCGGCGGCGAGGTTTGGGGATCCTCACGGATCCGGAGCCCGCCGCGGATCGTTCAGCCCAGGCGCGCGGCCACCAGGTCCCAGACCGTGTCGGCCAGGGCTTCCTTGGGGCCGTGCGCCACGGGCGTCTCGCTGCCGTCGGCGCCCAGCACCACGGCCTCGTTCTCCTCGGAGCCGAACGTCTTGCGCTCGCCGACCTCGTTGACCACGAGCAGATCGCAGCCCTTGCGCTTCAGCTTGGCGCGTCCGTTGGCGAGCACGTCGTCCGTCTCCGCGGCGAAGCCGACGACCACCTGTCCGGGGCGGGCCCGGTCGGCGGAGATCTCGGCGAGGATGTCCGGGTTGCGCACCAGGGCGACGGGCTCGGGTTCCCGGCCGTCCTGCTTCTTGATCTTCCCGGCCGCGTACGCCGCGGGGCGGAAGTCGGCGACCGCGGCGGCCATGACCACCGCGTCGGCGTCGGCGGCGGCCCGGAGCACTTCCTCGCGCAGTTGTACGGCGGTCCCGACGGGGACCACGTCCACCCCCGCCGGGTCGGGCAGCGCGGCGTTGGCGGCGATCAGGGTGACCCGTGCGCCCCGCGCGGCGGCGGTCCGGGCGAGGGCGTAGCCCTGCTTGCCGGAGGAGCGGTTGCCGAGGAAGCGGACGGGGTCGAGGGGCTCCCGGGTGCCGCCGGCGCTGACCACGACGTGCCGGCCTCTCAGGTCGGGCTCGGTGACGCCCCGGGCCAGTACCCGGCGGCAGACCTCGAAGATCTCGCCCGGGTCGGGCAGCCGGCCCTTGCCGGTGTCCACGCCGGTGAGCCGGCCCACCGCCGGTTCGACGACGACGGCACCGCGCCGGCGCAGGGTCGCCACGTTCTCCTGTGTGGCCGGGTGCTCCCACATCTCGGTGTGCATCGCGGGGGCGAAGACCACGGGGCAGCGGGCGGTGAGCAGGGTGTTGGTGAGGAGGTCGTCGGCCAGGCCGTGCGCCGCCTTCGCCAGCATGTCCGCGGTGGCCGGGGCGACCACGACCAGGTCGGCGTGCTGCCCGATGCGGACGTGCGGGACCTCGTGGACGTCGTCCCACACCTCGGTGGAGACCGGGTGGCCGGAGAGCGCCGACCAGGTGGCGGCGCCGACGAAGTGCAGCGCGGAGGCGGTGGGGACGACGCGGACGTCGTGCCCCGACTCCGTCAGCCGCCTGAGCAGCTCGCAGGCCTTGTACGCGGCGATGCCGCCGCTGACGCCCAGAACGACCTTCGGCTTGTCCACGTCTCTCCCGTCTCTCCCCGGAATACCGGCACCGTGCGCGCCGGGGACGGCCGCACACCCCTCATGCTCGCACCACCGCGGGAACGGCCCCGCGCCCCGACCACACCACAGGCCCGGCAGACGTGCTGCCGGGCCTGTGGAAAAGTCGGCCGAAAGTCGCTGACACGACGTTCGGAACCGTGCGACTCACTGAACTGCGACTTACTGAGCGGGGCCTTCGATGGCCTCGGAGGTCAGCAGTCCCGCGTTGATCTCGCGCAGGGCGATCGAGAGCGGCTTCTCGTGGACGTGGGTGTCGACGAGGGGACCGACGTACTCGAGGAGACCCTCGCCGAGCTGCGAGTAGTACGCGTTGATCTGGCGAGCCCGCTTGGCCGCGTAGATCACGAGGCTGTACTTCGAGTCCGTGGCCTCGAGAAGCTCGTCGATCGGCGGGTTGATGATGCCCTCGGGCGTGGAGATGGAAGAGGACACGCTCTACCTTCCGATGGATGGGAAAGAATCGGTCTGCATGATCGCTGAATGACCGTTGGGTAAACGCTGACGATCACACGACGTTCATCAAGGCTAGCAGCTCGCGGGCCACGTCCTCGACGGAGGTGTTGACCAGGGTCGTATCGAACTCCGGCTCGGCCGCCAGCTCGACCTTCGCGGCCTCCAGCCGGCGCTCGACCACCTCGGGCGACTCGGTGCCCCGGCCGGTGAGCCGGCGCACCAGCTCCTCCCAGGAGGGAGGGGCGAGGAAGACCAGCTGGGCCTCGGTCATGGACTCGCGGACCTGACGGGCGCCCTGGAGGTCGATCTCCAGGAGGACGGGCAGACCCGACTCCAGGTGCTCGAGCACCGCCGCGCGCGGTGTGCCGTAGCGGTTGCCGGCGAACTCGGCCCACTCGAGCAGTTCGCCGTTGGCGATCAGCTTGTCCATCTCGTCGTCGGTGACGAAGAAGTAGTGGACCCCGTCCCTCTCGCCGGGGCGCGGTGTGCGGGTCGTCGCCGACACCGAGAGCCAGACCTCGGGGTGCGCCTTGCGCATATGCGCGACGACCGTGCTCTTGCCGACCCCCGAGGGGCCGGAGAGCACGGTCAGCCGCGGACGTACGTCCGGGGGTACGGGGGTCGTCCCCCGGGGTGTTGCAGCCATACGGCGATTATTCCAGCAATCCCGGTATGCCCGGGACTCAGGAGCCGGTACTGCCGAACTCACGCTCCAGGGAGGCGATCTGGTTCGAGCCGAGACCCCGCACACGGCGGCTCTCGGAGATGCCCAGTCGCTCCATGATCTGCTTGGCGCGGACCTTGCCCACGCCCGGCAGGGACTCGAGCAGGGCGGAGACCTTCATCTTGCCGATGACGTCGTTCTCCTGGCCCTGCTTGATGACCTCGTGCAGGGAGGCGCCGGAGTGCTTGAGTCGATTCTTGACCTCGGCCCGCTCCCGGCGAGCCGCGGCGGCCTTTTCGAGCGCGGCTGCGCGCTGTTCAGGGGTAAGGGGCGGAAGAGCCACGCCTACGTCACCTCGGATGTCGAACTGTCGGATACGGACCGGTGAGGAACCTAGTCGCCCCACACCAGGGGAGCCACGAGCAACACGCTTGCCCGTTCACTCTCCGTCGGAGACTAGCGGCCAACTCCGTCTGAGTCAGCGAGAACAGCGGAAAAGTCCAGGTCAGGATCGATGATGGCGGACATTTAAGGGCATAGCGACCGGGTTTTTTTGTCGTATGCGGTTTCGGCGCGCTCCTGTTTCCCTCGTCGGAGGCTCAGGCCGCCGCCAGGGCCGTCCTGATCTCCTCCGCGAATCGCTCCGCGGCGTCACGCAGCGCGACCACGTCGGCACCGTGACGCAACACTCCCCGGCTGACGTTCGGCACGACGTTGCGCACCGCCGGGCCGAAGACCGCCGGGAGGTCCGCCGCCGTGGCTCCCTGGGCTCCGATGCCGGGGGCGAGCAGCGGACCGTTGATGTCCAGATCGTACGACGACAGGTCGCCGAGCGTCGCGCCGACGACCGCGCCGAAGGACCCCAGGGGCGTCTCCCCCGCGTTCTCGGCGGCCAGGTGTCCGAGCATGGTCGCGCCCACGCTGCGCCCGTCGGCCCGTACCGCGTGCTGCACCTCGCCGCCCTCCACGTTGGAGGTCAGCGCCAGGACGAACAGTCCCGTGCCGCTCTCGCGGGCCAGTGCCACCGCCGGGCTCAGCGAGCCGTAGCCGAGATACGGGGAGACGGTCAGCGCGTCCGAGAACAGCGGGGAGTCCGGGTGCAGGAAGGACTCGGCGTAGGCGGCCATGGTGGAGCCGATGTCGCCGCGCTTGGCGTCCATGACGACCAGCGCGCCGGCCTCCCGCGCCTGAGCGACCGACGCCTCCAGCACCGCGATGCCGCGCGAGCCGAAGCGCTCGAAGAACGCGCTCTGCGGCTTGAGCACGGCGACCCGGTCCGCGACCGCCTCGACGACCGTGCGGCTGAACCGCTCCAGGCCGGCCACGTCGTCGTTCAGGCCCCACTCGGCGAGCAGGGCGGCGTGCGGGTCGATGCCGACGCACAGCGGGCCGCGCGTGTCCATGGCCCGGCGCAGGCGCGCGCCGAAGGGTTCCGGTCCACTCATGCCGTTGTCCTCACCTCGGCGCCCACCGCGTCGGCGAGCGTGGCGTACGGGCTGGTGCGCAGGCGCGCGGCGAGCCCCTTGTGGAGGGTGCGGGCCCAGAAGGGGCCCTCGTAGACGAACGCGCTGTAGCCCTGGACCAGCGTGGCGCCGGCCAGGATGCGCTGCCAGGCGTCCTCGGCGTTCTCGATGCCGCCGACGCCGACCAGGGTGATCCGGTCGCCCACGCGGGCGTACAGGCGGCGCAGTACCTGAAGGGAGCGTGCTTTCAGGGGCGCGCCGGACAGGCCGCCGGTCTCCTGGACGGCGGCGGGGCCGGACCGCAGACCGAGCCCCGCGCGCGCGATGGTGGTGTTCGTGGCGATGATCCCGTCCAGACCGAGCTCCACGGCCAGGTCGGCGACCGCGTCGACGTCCTCGTCGGCGAGGTCCGGGGCGATCTTCACCAGCAGCGGTACCCGGCGGGCGGGGGCGGCGCGGTCGGCGGCCTCGCGGACGGCGGTGAGCAGCGGGCGCAGCTGGTCGACGGCCTGGAGGTCGCGCAGGCCGGGGGTGTTCGGCGAGGAGACGTTGACCACCAGGTAGTCGGCGTACGGCGCCAGCCGCTCGGCGGACTTCACGTAGTCGCCGACGGCCTCGGCCTCGGGGACGGCCTTGGTCTTGCCGATGTTGACGCCGACGACCGTCCTGAAGACGGGCGTGCGGGAGGCCAGGCGGGCGGCGACGGCCAGCGAGCCCTCGTTGTTGAAGCCCATGCGGTTGATCAGTGCGCGGTCCGCCACCAGCCGGAACAGCCGCTTCTTCGGATTGCCGGGCTGCGGCTCACCGGTCACCGTGCCGATCTCGACGTGGTCGAAGCCGAGCATCGCCATGCCGTCGACACCGACGGCGTTCTTGTCGAAGCCGGCCGCGAGCCCGAAGGGACTGTGCAGGCGCAGGCCGAGGGCCTCGGTGCGCAGTTCCCTGTGGCGGGGTGCGAGCGCGGCGGCGACGAAGGTGCGCAGGCCGGGGACGCGCGCGACGAGACGGATCCAGCGGAAGGCGAGGTGATGGGCCCGCTCCGGATCCATCCGCCGGAACACCAGATGGAAGAAGTACTTGTACATGCCTGTGTCCTCGTGAAGGGCCTGAAAAGCCTCATGAAGAGGGGGACACCGTTTCCGGTGTCCCCCTCGGGGCCGTCAGTCGCGGGCCGCTGTCAGGTGCTGCGCGTGTTCCTGGAGCGAGCGGACGCCGACCTCGCCGCGGTTGAGGGCGTCGATGCCCTGGACCGCGGCGGCGAGCGCCTGGACCGTCGTCAGGCACGGCACGGACCGCGCCACGGCGGCCGTACGGATGTCGTAGCCGTCGAGGCGTCCGCCGGTGCCGTACGGCGTGTTGACGATGAGGTCGACCTCGCCGTCGTGGATCAGCTGGACGATGGTCTTCTCACCGTTCGGGCCGGTGCCCTCGGACTGCTTGCGCACGACGGTGGCGTTGATGCCGTTGCGCTTGAGGACCTCGGCGGTGCCGGAGGTGGCGAGCAGGTCGAAGCCGTGGGCGACGAGCTCGCGCGCGGGGAAGATCATCGAGCGCTTGTCGCGGTTGGCGACCGAGATGAAGGCCCGGCCCTTGGTGGGCAGCGGCCCGTAGGCGCCCGCCTGCGACTTGGCGTACGCGGTGCCGAAGGCGGAGTCGATGCCCATGACCTCGCCGGTGGAGCGCATCTCCGGGCCCAGGACCGTGTCGACGCCGCGGCCGTGGATGTCACGGAAGCGCGACCACGGCAGCACGGCCTCCTTGACGGAGATCGGCGCGTCGAGCGGGAGGTCGCCGCCGTCGCCCCGGGCCGGGAGCAGGCCCTCCGCACGGAGTTCGGCGACGGTCGCGCCGAGCGAGATCCGGGCGGCCGCCTTGGCCAGCGGCACCGCGGTCGCCTTCGAGGTGAAGGGGACGGTGCGCGAGGCGCGCGGGTTGGCCTCCAGGACGTAGAGGATGTCCCCGGACAGCGCGAACTGGATGTTGATCAGGCCGCGCACCCCGACACCGCGCGCGATGGCCTCCGTGGAGGCGCGCAGCCGCTTGATGTCGTAGCCGCCCAGGGTGATCGGGGGCAGGGCGCACGCCGAGTCGCCGGAGTGGATGCCGGCCTCCTCGATGTGTTCCATGACTCCGCCGAGGTAGAGCTCCTCGCCGTCGTAGAGCGCGTCGACGTCGATCTCGAGGGCGTCGTCGAGGAACCGGTCGACCAGCACCGGCCGGGAGGGGCTGATCTCGGTCGACTCGGTGATGTAGGTCTCGAGGCGGGTCTCGTCGTAGACGATCTCCATGCCGCGGCCGCCGAGCACGTAGGACGGGCGGACGAGGACGGGGTAGCCGATCTCGTCGGCGATGGCCCTGGCCTCGGTGAAGGTGGTGGCGGTGCCGTGCTTGGGGGCCGGCAGGCCGGCCTCCTGGAGGACCCGGCCGAAGGCGCCCCGGTCCTCGGCCGCGTGGATGGCCTCGGGGGGCGTGCCGACGATCGGTACGCCGTTGTCCTTGAGTGCCTGGGCAAGGCCCAGCGGGGTCTGGCCGCCGAGCTGGACGATCACGCCCGCGACCGGTCCTGCCTGCTGCTCCGCGTGGACGATCTCCAGGACGTCCTCCAGGGTGAGCGGCTCGAAGTACAGCCGGTCGGAGGTGTCGTAGTCGGTGGAGACGGTCTCCGGGTTGCAGTTGACCATCACGGTCTCGTACCCGCCGGGAGGAGTGGGCGCAGTGCTCAGCGCGAAGGAGGCGTGGACGCAGGAGTAGTCGAACTCGATGCCCTGGCCGATGCGGTTCGGGCCGGAGCCCAGGATGATCACCGCGGGCTTCTCGCGCGGGGCGACCTCGGTCTCCTCGTCGTAGGAGGAGTAGAAGTACGGCGTGTTCGCGGCGAACTCGGCGGCGCAGGTGTCGACGGTCTTGTAGACCGGGCGGATGCCGAGGGCGTGCCGCACCTCGCGGACGACGTCCTCGCGCAGGCCGCGGATCTCGGCGACCTGCTGGTCGGAGAAGCCGTGCCGCTTGGCCTCGGCGAGCAGGCCGGCGGTCAGCTCGGGCGCGGCGGCCAGGTCGTCGGCGATCTCCTTGATGAGGAAGAGCTGGTCGACGAACCAGGGGTCGATCTTCGTCGCGTCGAAGACCTCCTGGGGGGTGGCGCCCGCGCGGACGGCCTGCATGACGGCGTTGATCCGGCCGTCGGTCGGGCGGACGGCCTCGCGCAGGAGTTCGGCCTTGTCGCCGGGCTCGCCGACGAAGGTGAACCGGCTGCCCTTCTTCTCCAGCGAGCGCAGCGCCTTCTGGAGCGCCTCGGTGAAGTTGCGGCCGATGGCCATGGCCTCGCCGACCGACTTCATGGTGGTGGTGAGGGTGGAGTCGGCGCTCGGGAACTTCTCGAAGGCGAACCGCGGGGCCTTGACGACCACGTAGTCGAGGGTCGGCTCGAAGGAGGCCGGGGTCACCCGCGTGATGTCGTTCGGGATCTCGTCGAGGGTGTAGCCGATGGCGAGCTTGGCGGCGATCTTGGCGATGGGGAAACCGGTCGCCTTGGAGGCCAGCGCCGAGGACCGTGACACGCGCGGGTTCATCTCGATGACGATCACCCGGCCGTCCTCCGGGTTCACCGCGAACTGGATGTTGCAGCCGCCGGTGTCGACACCGACCTCGCGGATGACGGCGATGCCGATGTCGCGCAGGGTCTGGTACTCGCGGTCGGTCAGCGTCATCGCGGGCGCGACGGTGATGGAGTCGCCGGTGTGCACGCCCATGGGGTCGAAGTTCTCGATGGAGCAGACGACGACCACGTTGTCGTGCTTGTCGCGCATCAGCTCCAGCTCGTACTCCTTCCAGCCGAGGATGGACTCCTCGAGGAGCACCTCGGTGGTCGGCGAGAGGGTGAGGCCCTGTCCGGCGATGCGGCGCAGCTCGTCCTCGTCGTGGGCGAAGCCGGAGCCGGCGCCGCCCATGGTGAAGGAGGGGCGGACCACGACCGGGTAGCCGCCGAGCTCGTCGACGCCGGCCACGACCTCGTCCATGGTGTGGCAGATGACCGAGCGGGCGGACTCGCCGTGCCCGGTCTTCCGGCGGACCTCCTCCACGACGTCCTTGAACAGTTCGCGGTCCTCGCCCTTGTTGATGGCCTCCACGTTGGCGCCGATCAGCTCGACGCCGTACTTCTCCAGGACGCCGTTCTCGTGCAGGGAGATCGCGGTGTTGAGGGCCGTCTGGCCGCCCAGGGTGGGCAGCAGGGTGTCCGGCCGCTCCTTGGCGATGATCTTCTCGACGAACTCGGGGGTGATGGGTTCGACGTAGGTGGCGTCGGCGATCTCCGGGTCGGTCATGATCGTCGCCGGGTTGGAGTTGACCAGGATCACCCGCAGGCCCTCGGCCTTCAGGACCCGGCACGCCTGGGTGCCGGAGTAGTCGAACTCGGCGGCCTGGCCGATGACGATCGGGCCGGAGCCGATGACCAGGACGGACTGGATATCGGTGCGCTTAGGCACGCTGGCCCTCCATCAGGGAAACGAAGCGGTCGAACAGGTAGGCGGCGTCGTGCGGGCCCGCTGCCGCTTCCGGGTGGTACTGGACGCTGAAGGCCGGCCGGTCGAGCAGCCGGAGCCCTTCCACCACGTTGTCGTTGAGGCAGACGTGGGACACCTCGGCACGGCCGAACGGGGTGTCGGAGACCTGGTCGAGGGGGGCGTCCACGGCGAAGCCGTGGTTGTGCGAGGTGATCTCGACCTTGCCGGTCGTGCGGTCCTGGACCGGCTGGTTGATGCCGCGGTGGCCGTACTTGAGCTTGTAGGTGCCGAAGCCGAGGGCGCGGCCGAGGATCTGGTTGCCGAAGCAGATGCCGAACAGCGGGGTGCCGCGCTCCAGGACGGCCCGCATCACGGAGACGGGGTGGTCGGCGGTGGCGGGGTCGCCGGGTCCGTTGGAGAAGAACACGCCGTCGGGTTCGACGGCGTAGACGTCGTCCACGGTGGCGTTCGCGGGCAGCACGTGCACCTCGATGCCGCGCTGGGCCATGCGCTGCGCGGTCATGCCCTTGATGCCGAGGTCGACGGCGGCGACCGTGAACTTCTTCTCGCCGACCGCCGGTACGACGTAGGGCTCGCTGGTGGCGACCTCGGCTGCGAGGTCGGCGCCCTTCATCGGGGGGACTTCCAGGACGCGGGCCAGCAGCGTGGCGTCGTCCGGCACGGCGGCGCCGCTGAAGATGCCGACGCGCATGGCGCCCCGCTCGCGCAGGTGGCGGGTGAGCGCGCGGGTGTCGATGCCGCTGATGCCGACGACTCCCTGGGCGGCGAGTTCCTCGTCCAGGGGGCGGCGGGAGCGCCAGTTGGACGGCACGCGCGCGGGGTCGCGCACGACGTAGCCGGCGACCCAGATCCGCTGGGACTCGGGGTCGTCGTCGTTGACGCCGGTGTTGCCGACGTGCGGGGTGGTCATGACCACGACCTGGCGGTGGTAGGACGGGTCGGTGAGGGTCTCCTGGTAGCCGGTCATGCCGGTGGAGAACACGGCTTCGCCGAAGGTCTCCCCCACTGCCCCGTAGGCCCGGCCGCGGAAGATCCGGCCGTCCTCCAGGACGAGTACGGCGGGAGTCCTGGCGGCTCCCCTGGTGGAGGTCGTCATCGTGCGCCTTCCGTTTCCGTCTTGTTGATCATGTTGTTCAGGGTCTCGACCCATGCGGTGTGCTCGGCCGCGTGGTCGGAGCGGAAGCCGGAGTCGATCAGCTTGTCTCCGTGCGCCCAGGTCACGACGAGCAGGCCGCCCTCGGTGAGGACCTTGCCGGCGATGCCCTTGTCGAGCCGGGCCTCGCGCAGCGCGGCGACGGGGACGAAGAAATCGCTCGCGCCGGGGCGTACGACGTCCAGTCCCGCGTCCGTCAGGGTGAGCTCGGTCCGGCTACGGGTGCCCAGACCGCGGGCCACGATGCGGTCCAGCCACTGCCCGGCGGTGGTGGAGCCGTGGTAGCGGCCGCTCATCGTCAGTTTCGCCGTACCCGGCGACGTGGGCGTTCCAGGCAGCGGCGGCTCGCCGCCTCGGTCGAGGGTGGTGGCGGGAGACGGGCGGGTGGGCAGCTCGGGCAGGTCGCCCTGGAGGGTGCCGCGCCACTTCCAGCCCTCGCGCATCAGCCAGTAGACGAGGGCGACGAAGAGGGCGAGTCCGACGACCCAGCCGATCCGGGCGGCCCAGTCGGTCACTTCCGCCGATTTCTTCTCGGCGGCCAGCAGGATTACAGGTGTCACGTGAGCTTCCCGTCGATGAGCGTGGCCGTGCCCCGGAGCCAGGTGTGCGTGACACGGCCCGGCAGCTCGCGGCCCTCGTACGGGGTGTTGCGGCTGCGCGAGGCGAAGCCCGCGGGGTCCACGGAACCACGGTATGCCGTGTCGACGAGTGTGAGGTTGGCCGGTTCACCCGCCGAGACGGGGCGGCCGTGCCCCTCGGCCCGTCCGATGCGCGCGGGCGTGAAGGACATCCGGTCGGCGACGCCGGCCCAGTCCAGCAGGCCCGTGTCCACCATGGTCTCCTGGACCACGGACAGCGCGGTCTCCAGGCCGACCATGCCCATGGCCGCGGCGGCCCACTCGCAGTCCTTGTCCTCGTGCGGGTGCGGGGCGTGGTCGGTGGCGACGATGTCGATCGTGCCGTCGGCGAGCGCCTCGCGCAGCGCCATGACGTCCCGCTCGGTGCGCAGCGGCGGGTTGACCTTGTAGACCGGGTTGTACGACCGCACCAGCTCGTCGGTGAGCAGGAGGTGGTGCGGGGTGACCTCGGCGGTGACGTCGATGCCGCGGGACTTGGCCCAGCGGACGATCTCGACGCTGCCCGCGGTCGACAGGTGGCAGATGTGGACGCGGGAGCCGACGTGCTCGGCGAGCAGCACGTCCCGGGCGATGATCGACTCCTCGGCGACGGCCGGCCAGCCGCCCAGGCCCAGCTCGGCGGAGACGACGCCCTCGTTCATCTGGGCGCCCTCGGTCAGCCGGGGCTCCTGCGCGTGCTGGGCGACGACGCCGCCGAAGGCCTTCACGTACTCCAGGGCGCGCCGCATGATCACGGCGTCGTGGACGCACTTGCCGTCGTCGGAGAAGACGGTGACGCCGGCCGCGGACTCGTGCATGGCCCCCAGTTCGGCGAGCGTGCTGCCCTCCAGGCCGACGGTGACGGCGCCGACGGGCCGTACGTCGCAGTAGCCGTGCTCCTTGCCGAGCCGCCAGACCTGCTCGACGACGCCGGCGGTGTCGGCGACGGGGAAGGTGTTGGCCATGGCGAACACGGCGGTGTAGCCGCCGCTCGCCGCCGCGCGGGTGCCGGTCAGCACGGTCTCGGAGTCCTCGCGGCCGGGCTCGCGCAGATGGGTGTGCAGGTCGACCAGGCCGGGCAGCAGCACCTTGCCGTCCGCCTCGACGACCTCGGCGCCCTCGACGGCCTCGGCGCTCAGCCCGGTGCCGACGGCCGCGACGGTCCCGCCGTCGATCAGCACGTCCTGCGGGTCGCCGCCGAGCACCTTCGCACCGCGGATCAGGGTCTTGCTCATCGTGTTACTTCTCCTCCGTGGTGCGGGCGGCGTAAGTGAGGGCGGGTTCGTTGCCCCCGAGCAGCAGGTACAGGACGGCCATCCGGATGGAGACCCCGTTGGTGACCTGTTCGACGACGGTGCAGCGCTCGGAGTCGGCCACCTCGGCGGTGATCTCCATGCCGCGGACCATGGGGCCGGGATGCATCACGATCGCGTGTTCGGGCATCCGCCGCATGCGCTCGCCGTCGAGGCCGTAGCGCCGTGAGTACTCGCGCTCGGTCGGGAAGAACGCGGCCTTCATGCGCTCGCGCTGCACGCGCAGCATCATCACGGCGTCGGACTTGGGCAGGGTGCGGTCGAGGTCGTAGGAGACCTCGCAGGGCCAGGCCTCGACGCCGACCGGCAGCAGCGTCGGCGGGGCGACGAGGGTGACCTCGGCGCCGAGGGTGTGCAGCAGGTCGACGTTGGAGCGGGCGACCCGGCTGTGCAGGACGTCGCCGACCAGCGTGATGCGCCGGCCGGAGAGGTCCTGGCCGATCCCGGTGTCCCGGCCGACGAGCCGGCGCCGCATGGTGAAGGCGTCGAGCAGGGCCTGGGTGGGGTGCTGGTGGGTGCCGTCGCCGGCGTTGATGACGTGCGCGTCGATCCAGCCGGAGGTGGCCAGCCGGTACGGGGCCCCGGAGGCTCCGTGCCGGATGACGACGGCGTCGACGCCCATGGCCTCCAGGGTCTGGGCGGTGTCCTTGAGGGACTCGCCCTTGGAGACGCTGGACCCCTTGGCGGTGAAGTTGATGACGTCCGCGGACAGCCGCTTCTCCGCGGCCTCGAAGGAGATGCGGGTCCGGGTGGAGTCCTCGAAGAAGAGGTTGACGACGGTCCGGCCGCGCAGGGTCGGCAGTTTCTTGATCGGCCGGTCGGCGACCCGGGCCATCTCCTCGGCGGTGTCGAGGATCAGGACGGCGTCGTCGCGGGTGAGGTCGGCGGCCGAGATGAGATGACGCTGCATCTTTCAGGCTCCGTAAGACGGTTCAATCGGAAGAACGGGAGAATCCGGGCATCCCTGGGCGTGGCGGCACACCGGGCCGGCGCACGCGGGAGGCGCGCCCGGATCGCTACGGGGAGGGCTGCTTGGCGCCGAGCAGCACGGTGTCGCGACCGTCCTCCTCGGCGAGCAGGACCTTGACCGTCTCCCGCAACGACGTGGGGAGGTTCTTGCCGACGTAGTCGGCGCGGATGGGCAGTTCGCGGTGGCCGCGGTCGACGAGGACGGCGAGCTGCACCGCGCGCGGGCGCCCGATGTCGTTCAGCGCGTCGAGGGCGGCGCGGATGGTGCGCCCGGAGAAGAGCACGTCGTCGACGAGGACGACCAGCCGGCCGTCGATGCCGTCGCCGGGGATCTCGGTGCGGGCCAGTGCGCGCGGCGGGTGCATGCGCAGGTCGTCGCGGTACATGGTGATGTCGAGCGAGCCGACCGGGACCTTGCGCTCGGTGACCTGCTCGAGCTTGGCGGCGAGCCGCTGGGCGAGGAAGACGCCCCGGGTCGGGATGCCGAGGAGCACCACGTCGTCGGCGCCCTTGGCGCGCTCGACGATCTCGTGGGCGATGCGGGTCAGTACCCGCGCGATGTCGGGGCCTTCGAGAACGGGCCGCGCATCGGAGTGCGTGTCCATGTGAACGGACCTCCTTCTCCGCCTCACGGGACGGACCTTAAAGGACGTCGGGATTACGTCGGCCACGCTATCAGGTGGGGAGCGACACCCCTGATTCCCCCTCCCGCCACCGCCGGCCACTCCATCGGCGCAACGGTCCGCGCCGGCTCCGGAAGAGTCGGCGTGGACCGTTCGGCTTGACGGGCGAGAGTAACTCTGCGTAACCTCACAGTGAGTTACCAGCCGCGCGGCCCGGAAATCATGCCGGTCGCGTCGACACAGTGCCGGGGAGCTATATGTCCAGCGAATACGCCAAACAACTCGGGGCCAAGCTCCGCGCGATCCGCACCCAGCAGGGCCTTTCCCTCCACGGTGTCGAGGAGAAGTCCCAGGGCCGCTGGAAGGCGGTCGTGGTCGGTTCGTACGAGCGCGGCGACCGCGCAGTGACCGTGCAGCGTCTTGCCGAGCTGGCGGACTTCTACGGCGTTCCGGTGCAGGAACTGCTTCCCGGCACCACGCCGGGCGGTGCCGCCGAGCCGCCGCCGAAGCTGGTCCTCGACCTGGAGCGGCTGGCCACGGTGCCGCCGGAGAAGGCCGGCCCGTTGCAGCGGTACGCGGCGACGATCCAGTCCCAGCGCGGCGACTACAACGGCAAGGTGCTCTCGATCCGCCAGGACGACCTGCGCACGCTCGCCGTGATCTACGACCAGTCGCCCTCGGTCCTCACCGAGCAGCTGATCAGCTGGGGCGTACTGGACCCGGACGCGCGTCGCGCGGTCGCCTCGCACGACGAGGGCTGATCGCACCACCGCCCGAGCAGAAACGTACCGCCGGGGTGGCCCGACCTGCAGAGGTCGGGCCACCCCGGCGGCGTTCGTTCTGCGTTCGTTCTGCGGGCCGAGGAGCAGGCCGGGGGCCGGGAAGGCCCGGGACCGGCTCCGGAGACGCCGGAGGGCCCGCAGCGGTCGTGCTGCGGGCCCTCCGGCGTGTCCGTGCCGGTCCCGGGGCCTGTGGGGCTGGTGCGGCTGGCCGGTGCCGGATCAGACCTCGTCGCGGCGGAGCGAGGGCTTGAGCTCCTTGAACCGGCCGAGGAGGCCGTTGACGAACGAGGGCGACTCGTCCGTGGAGAACTCCTTCGCCAGCTGCACCATCTCGTCGAGGACGACGGCGTCCGGGGTCTCGTCGACCCAGACCAGCTCGTACGCGCCGAGACGCAGGAGGTTGCGGTCGACGACCGGCATGCGGTCCAGGGTCCAGCCGACCGAGTACTGGGCGATCAGCTCGTCGATGCGCGCCGCGTGCTGCGCGTAGCCCTCGACCAGCTGCATCGTGTACTCGCTCACCGGCGGCTGCCGGGTGTCGGACCGGGAGTGCCGGATCCAGTCCGCGAGGACCGTCAGGACGTCGGCGCCGCGCTGGTCGCCCTCGAAGAGGATCTGGAAGGCGCGCTTGCGGGCCGTGTTGCGGGCAGCCACGGTTAGCTGTTCACCCGGCCGAGGTAGTCGCTCGTACGGGTGTCGACCTTGATCTTCTCACCGGTGGTGATGAAGAGCGGGACCTGGATCTGGTGCCCGGTCTCCAGCGTGGCCGGCTTGGTGCCGCCGGTGGAGCGGTCGCCCTGGACGCCCGGCTCGGTCTCGGCGACGGTCAGCTCGACGGCGGCCGAGAGCTCGACGAAGAGCACCTCGCCCTCGTGCTGCGCGACGGTGGCCTCGAAGCCCTCGACGAGGAAGTGGGCGGCGTCACCGACGACCTTGCGGTCGATGTGCAGCTGGTCGTAGGTCTCCATGTCCATGAAGACGAAGTAGTCGCCGTCCATGTAGGAGAACTGCATGTCCCGCTTGTCGACGGTGGCGGTGTCGACCTTCACACCGGCGTTGAAGGTCTTGTCGACGGTCTTGCCGGAGAGCACGTTCTTGAGCTTGGTGCGCACGAAGGCCGGGCCCTTGCCGGGCTTGACGTGCTGGAACTCGACGACGGACCAGAGCTGGCCGCCTTCGAGCTTGAGCACCATGCCGTTCTTGAGGTCGTTCGTGGAAGCCACGTTGCGGAATCTCCTGGACTGACGTGAGACGACTCGGGGCCGGCACTCGGCGCGAAGCTAGAGCGCCAGCAGCTCCTTGGTCGTGATGGTGAGTAGCTCGGGTCCGCCGTCCGCCTCGGGGCGCACGACGAGCGTGTCATCGATCCGGACACCGCCCCGGCCCGGGAGGTGGACTCCCGGTTCGACGGTGACCGGCACACAAGCGTCCAGTTTACCCATGGTCCCGGGGGTCAGTTGAGGGTCCTCGTCGATTTCGAGTCCGACCCCGTGTCCGGTGAGCGCCGGAAGGGCCGCCGCGTACCCCGCGCTGTCCAGTACCTGGCGGGCCGCGCGGTCCACGTCGCGGCAGGCGGCGCCGGGTACGAGGGACTCCCGGCCGGCCCGCTGAGCGGTGAAGACGAGGTCGTACAGCTCGATCTGCCAGTCCGCGGGAGCGGTGCCGATGACGAACGTACGGCCGATCTCGCAGCGGTACCCGCGGTAGGTGGCGCCGAGACAGACGGAGAGGAAGTCGCCCTCCTCCACCCGCCGGTCGGTGGGCCGGTGACCGGGCCGCCCGGCGTTCGGGCCGGTGGCGACGGAAGTGGCGAAGGCCGGGCCGTCGGCGCCGTGGTCGACCAGGCGGCGCTCCAGTTCCAGCGCGAGATGGCGTTCGGTGCGGCCGACGAGGATGGATTCCAGCAGCTCGCCGAGGGCCTGGTCGGCGATCTCCGCGCCGATGCGCAGACAGGAGAGCTCCTCCTCGTCCTTGACCACCCGGAGCTGTTCGACGACGCCGCCGACGTCGGCCAGGCGCAGCCCGGGGGCGACCGAGCGCAGGGCGCGGTGCCGGGTCACGGTGAGGTGGTGCTCCTCGACGGCGAGGGAGTCGGCGCCCCCGGTGGCGGCGAGCCCGGCGGCCTCGACGGCGGGATCACCACCGGTGCCGGGCACGGCGTGCACCCGCAGCGCCTCGTCGGGCCGGGTCTGCCCGGAACGGTCGTCGGGCAGCCCGGCGCACACCAGGAAGTCCTCGGCCGGGCCCAGCAGCAGTACGGCGCCTTCGGGGGCGGGGCCCGCGAGATAGCGCACATTGGCGGGCCGGGTGACCAGCGCCGCCGCGCTGCCACCCGCGTTGCAGCATTCCCTCAGCCGCGTCCGGCGGAGCGCGTACACCTCAGACATGTCCCGAGCCTATGAGCGGTGGCCGGAAACCGCCGTTCGAGAGGTCCGAGTGGGCGGGAGGATGCGGCCCCCGGGCAGGCGCGCGGCGGGCGCCGGGGGCACCGTCGCAGCGGGCCGGGGACAGCTAGCCGGGCAGTCCCTCAGGGCCTGCCCGGCGGATCCGGTCGACGGGAACACACCGCGCCCGCCCGGGGCGGGTGGGCGGGGGCTGCCGGTGCGGCCGACCGCACCGCGTGGCTCACCAGGACGGAGGGCTGGCGATGGACCGGGCGAGGACGTCGTCCAGGACCTCGGCCGTTTCCGGTATGCCGAGCTGGGAGTTGTCGATGATCGGGAGGCCCGAGCCGTACCAGCCGGCCATGCGGCCGTGGATGCGGGCGACCTCCTCGTCGCCGAGGCGGCGGTTGCCGGAGCGTTCGGCGTTGCGTTCCAGGACGATGTCCAGACCGGGCAGCAGCACGACCGGCAGCAGGCCGGGCCCCACATGCCGTTTCCAGCCACCGAGGCCGACGACCGGGCGGTCGGGGAAGACGGCGTCGTCGAGGATGCAGGAGATCCCGTTGGCGAGGAAGTTGCGCGCGGCGAAGCCGCAGGTGCGGCGGGCCAGGCGGTACTGCGCCTCGGAGTGGTCGTTCCACCCGGTCTGCGGGTCGGCGAAGCCGGACCGCACCCACTCCCGTACGTCGTCCAGGCTGATGTGCGCGGTCGGCACCCGGCGGTGGCCCGCCCAGTACTTGGCGACGCTGGTCTTCCCGGCGCCCGCGGGGCCTATGAGCAGGACCGCGAGGGTCGTGCGGGCCGGGTCGGCCGCCGCGGGGGCCTGCGGAACACTGGGCATGGCGACGGGGCCGCCGGGCGGCAGCGGCACCTGCCCGGTGGTGTCCGGTGGCGGATGCGGGGACTGCGGGACGCCCGGGGGGTGCGGCGTCGGCCCGGGGTAGCCGGGGGCCGGCGGCGGCCCGGGCACCGGGGCGGGCCCCTGGTGCGCCCCCGGGGGGTGCCCCAGGGGGTGCGCTCCCGGATGATGTGCGGCCGGTGACCAGCCGTCGGCCGGTCCGTGCCCCGGTCGGTGGGGCGGCGGCAGCGGAGAACCCACTGCGTGCTGCATCCGGTGCCACTCCGTCTCGGTCTGCTGGGCTCGGTTCACTCGCCGCGGGCGACAAGCGCTGAGGGCAGGGTGGGCCCCCGCGCTCCCCGACAGCCTAGAGCGTCGGAGCGGCCGTTCGAACGGGTACCGCCCCTGCCGTTGTCCGATGAACGGCCGAAAGTGGCCCTGAGCGCCCTGCCCCGCCGGGCGCCGGTCTGCCCGGCGGGAGCGGGGTCCGCGGATGCTACTCCGCGACTTCTCCGTACGCGGCGAGCAGCACCGCCGGGTCCGGCCCCTCCAGCACGGTGGGCTTGGCGAGGCCGTCGAGGACGATGAAGCGCAGCAGGTCTCCGCGGGACTTCTTGTCGACCCTCATGTTCTCCAGCAGCCTCGGCCACTGGTCGTGGCGGTAGTGCAGAGGCAGCCCGACCGATTCGAGGACGGCGCGGTGCCGGTCGGCGGTGGCGTCGTCCAGCCGGCCGGCGAGCCGGCCGAGTTCGGCGGCGAAGTGCATGCCCACCGACACCGCCGCGCCGTGGCGCCACTTGTAGCGCTCGTTCTTCTCGATGGCGTGCCCGAGCGTGTGACCGTAGTTGAGGATCTCCCGGCGGCCCGCTTCCTTCAGGTCGGAGGAGACGACGTCGGCCTTGACCCGGATCGAGCGCTCGATGAGCTCGGCGGTGTGCGGGCCCGCCGGGGTGCGGGCGGCCTGCGGATCGGCCTCGATGAGGTCGAGGATCACCGGGTCGGCGATGAAGCCGGCCTTGATGACCTCCGCCAGCCCGGAGACGTAGTCGTTGGTCTGGAGGGAGTCCAGGGCGGCGAGGTCGCACAGCACGCCGGCGGGCGGGTGGAAGGCGCCCACGAGGTTCTTGCCCTCGGCGGTGTTGATGCCGGTCTTGCCCCCGACGGCCGCGTCGACCATGGCCAGCACCGTGGTCGGCACCGCGATCCAGCGCACCCCGCGCAGCCAGGTGGCGGCCACGAACCCGGCCAGGTCGGTGCTGGCGCCGCCGCCCACGCCCACGATGACGTCGGTGCGGGTGAACCCGGACTGGCCGAGCGCCTTCCAGCAGTAGGCGGCGACCTCGGCGGTCTTGGCCTCCTCCGCGTTCGGCACCTGGATGGCGACGGCCTCGTAGCCCTGCTCGGCGAGATCGGCGCGGAGCGCCTCGCCGGTCTCGGCCAGGGCCTCGGGGTGCACGACCGCGACCCGCTTGGCGGCGGTCCCGATCAGCCCGCCGAGCTCGCCCAGGAGCTGCCGGCCCACCAGGACCTCGTACGGGTCGGTGCCCGCGGTGCCGCCGATGTGGATCCGCGTCACTGCCTCGCTGCTCATGCTTGCTTCATCTCCAGTGCGTCCAGGGCGGAGCGGGTGACCTCTTCCGGCGTGCGGCCGTCCGTGGCCACGACGACCGTGGCCACCTCCTCGTACAGAGGGCGCCGGGCCTCCATCAGTGCGCGCCACTGCTTGCGCGGATTGACCGCGAGCAGCGGCCGGGCGACATTGAGGCCGGTGCGCTTGACCGCCTCCTCGACGTCCATCGACAGGTAGACGACCTGCTGCCCGGCGAGCAGCGCGCGCGTGTCGGCGTCGAGGACGGCGCCGCCGCCCAGGGCCAGGACGCCCTCGTGATCGGCGAGCGCGGTGCGCACCGCCTGCTTCTCGAGCGCGCGGAAGGCGGGCTCGCCCTCGTCCACGAAGATCTCGGCGATGCTGCGGCCCGTCCCGGCGACGATGTCGTCGTCGGTGTCCCGGTAGCCGACGCCCAGGTGCTCGGCCAGCAGGTGCCCGACGGTGGACTTGCCGACGCCCATCGGGCCGATCAGCACGATCAGCGGAGTCACCGGATGGCCAGGTTCTCGAGGTAGGAGGTCACATTGCGGCGGGTCTCGGTGACGCTGTCGCCGCCGAACTTCTCCGCGACCGCGTCCGCGAGGACCAGGGCGACCATGGCTTCGGCGACGATGCCGGCCGCCGGTACGGCGCACACGTCGGAGCGCTGGTGGTGGGCGGCGGTCTCCTCACCGGTGACGACGTCCACGGTCCTCAGTGCCCGCGGCACGGTCGCGATCGGCTTCATCGCGGCCCGTACCCGCAACAGCTCGCCGGTGGTCAGACCGCCCTCGGTGCCGCCGGAGCGGCCCGAGGAGCGCTTGATGCCCTCATCGGTGGCGACGATCTCGTCGTGCGCCTTCGAGCCGGGCACCCGTGCGAGGTCGAAGCCGTCGCCGACCTCCACACCCTTGATCGCTTGGATGCCCATGAGGGCGGCGGCCAGCCGGGCGTCGAGCCGCCGGTCCCAGTGCACGTGCGAGCCGAGGCCGACCGGTACGCCGTACGCCAGCACCTCGACGACTCCGCCGAGGGTGTCGCCGTCCTTGTGGGCCTGGTCGATCTCCGCGACCATCGCCTTCGACGCGTCCGCGTCCAGGCAGCGCACCGGGTCCTCGTCCAGCCGCTCCACGTCGGCCGGGGTCGGGTACACGCCGTAGGGGGCCTTGGCGGCCGCGAGCTCCACGACGTGGGAGACGATCTCGATGCCGGCCGTCTCCTTCAGGTACGAGCGGGCCACGGCGCCCAGCGCCACGCGGGCCGCGGTCTCCCGCGCGGAGGCCCGCTCCAGGATCGGACGAGCCTCGTCGAAGCCGTACTTCTGCATGCCGGCGAGGTCGGCGTGGCCGGGGCGCGGACGGGTCAGCGGGGCGTTGCGGGCGAGGCCGGCCAGCACCTCGGGGTCGACCGGGTCGGCCGCCATGACCTGCTCCCACTTCGGCCACTCGGTGTTGCCCACCATGACCGCGACCGGGGAACCGAGGGTGAGGCCGTGCCGGACACCGCCGAGGAAGGTGACCTCGTCCCGCTCGAACTTCATCCGGGCACCGCGGCCGTAGCCCAGCCGCCGCCTCGCGAGATGGTCCGCCACCATGTCCGTGGTGATCGGCACGCCGGCGGGAAGACCCTCCAGCGTCGCGACGAGTGCGGGACCGTGGGACTCCCCCGCGGTCAGCCAGCGCAACCTGCTCAACGGTGCTCCTCCATGCTCGCGCCCGGTACTGCCCTGCGCACGCGGCGTCGCGTACGGCTACGGCGCGACGGGGTGCGCGGCCCCGGCCCGCCACGTCCGATCCTCCCACGTCCGGGCGGCGTGTCCGGTCGCCGGTCCATCAGTCGGACGAGCGGCGACGGGACGAGAGAGGCACCGGTACCAAGGGCCGGGCGGGGCGGTCCGGCCCCCCGGCCCGACGGCTCCGCCCTCCGGCGGCCGGTCCTGGGCTCAGGCCCGGCCGTCACCCGGGCGCTGCCGCCCGGGTGCGTAGGCCCCGAGGAAGTCGGCACCGCTCTGCCCCGCCGTGACCTGCGCGGGGGCGTGCGGTGCGGGCCGGCCTGCCTGTCCGGGCTGCGGCGCGTACCGGCCCAGGTAGTCGGCTCCGCTGCCCTGTCCGTACTGGGCCGCCGCGTGGACCGGCCGGCCCGCACGGGTGGCCCGCCGGTGTGCGACCTTGCGCTTGATCTTGACGGCCCAGGACACCACGACGACGAGAACGATCAGGGCCAGTACCGTGATCTGCACCCAGTCGGGCAGAAAGCCCAGCACGGACTCGAAGATCTGAGACTTCACGGATGCCAGTGGCGTGCCTGCGGACATGAACGCGTATCCCTCCCCCGGTTCCGCCCCCTGCGGAACCGGACGGGATCCTATCGGGCCGCGAGCGCCCGTTCCCCTGCTTTTCGCATGGCGTCCAGCGGGGCCGGAGAACGCCCCGTCATCTGCTCGACCTGGAGCACCGCCTGGTGCACCAGCAGGTCGAGGCCGCCGACCACCGCGCCGCCGTGCGCCGACCAGCGGGCCGCGAGAACGGTCGGCCAGGGGTCGTAAAGCACGTCGAAGAGGGCCGCGGGATGCTCCGGGACGGCTCGGGCGAGGCCGTCGGTGACGCCCGCCGGGGTGGTGGTGACCACCAGCGGGGCGTGCAGGGCCTGCTCGGCGTCGTCCCAGTCGGCGATGCGCACCGCCACGCCCAGCCGCTCGGCCCACTGCCGCATCTCGGCGCCGCGCGCGGCGCTGCGCACGTAGACGACGACCTCGCCGGCGCAGATCCGGGACAGCGCGGCGAGCGCGGACGACGCGGTGGCTCCGGCGCCGAGGATCGCGGCGGTGTCCACCTTGTCGATGCCGTGCTCGCGCAGGGCGGCGACCATGCCGGGGATGTCGGTGTTGTCTCCGGTCTTCCGGCCGTCCTCGGCGAAGACCACGGTGTTCACCGCGTCCACGGAGGCCGCCGTCTCACTGATCCCGTCGAGCAGCGGAACGACCACCCGCTTGAGCGGCATGGTCAGCGACAACCCGGCCCACTCGGGGCCGAGCTTCTCGAAGAAGCCCGGCAACGCCGCCTCGTCGACGTCGAAGCGGTCGTACGTCCAGCTCTCCAACCCCAGCTCCGCGTGGGCGGTGCGGTGCAGTACCGGGGAGAGGGAGTGGGCGATCGGGGAGCCCAGGACGGCGGCTCGGCGACGGTCAGTTGCCCGAGCTGGCATCGAACTTGTCCTTCAGCTTCAGAAACTCGTCGTGCGTCCTTGCGAACTCTGTCTTGCTCACGCCGTCGGTGGCCACGAAGTAGATCCAGCCGTCCTTCGTCGGCTTCAGCGCCGCGGTCAGCGCGTCGTCGCCGGGGTTGCCGATGGGGCCGGGCGGCAGGCCCTTGCGTGTGTAGGTGTTGTACGGGTCCTTATTGCTGTTGATCTCGGACTCGCTGATGTGGATGTTGCTTTCCTTCTGCAGGTAGTTGTACGTCGAGTCGAACTGCAGCAGTTGGTTGGTCTCGGTGTTGGTGGGCTTGAGGCGGTTGTAGATGACCTCGGACATCTTGCGGAAGTCGTCGTGGGTCTTGCCCTCGGCCTGCACCAGGCTCGCGACCGTGACCAGTTCCCACGGCCCGTCGAGACCGAGGCTCTCGGCCTTCTCCGGGAACTGCAGTTCCTCGTACTTGTCGGTGGCCCGGCCCACCATCTCCTTCAGTACGTCCGCGGGTTTCGCGCCCTTGCCCACCGCGTAGCTGGACGGGTAGAGGAAGCCCTCCAGCGGGACCTTGACATCCCCGCCGTTCACCGCCCAGTCGGGCAGGCCGAGCTTCTTCCAGTCCTTCTCCGCGACCTTCTCGGTGGTCCCGTCCTCGACCTCGAGGCGTTGGTCGATGAGCTCGTAGATCTTGGCGTTGCGCAGGCCCTCGGCGATGATCAGGTTGTTGCGGCTCTTCGAGCTGAGCATCAGCTCGACCGCGCTCTCGGCCGACATCTCCAACTCGAGCGTGTAGACGCCGTCCTGGATCGTGTCGCCCTGCGCGTTGTCGGCCTGGGCCGCGACGAAGGCGTCGACGCTCTTGACCACGCCCTCCTTCTTGAGCACCTGGCCGATGGCGTACCCGGTCGAGCCCTTGGGGATCGTGATGGTGACCTGCTCACCGTTCCCGTCGCCCGCGAAGTCCGGGGCGCTGCCGAAACGGTCCTTGACGAACTGCCAGCCGACGTAGCTCACACCGACCACACCGCCGCCGAGGACCACCACCACCACGAGGCAGGCGACCCCACTGCGTCGCTTCTTGTCCTTGCCGCCCTTGCCGCCCTTGCCGCCCCTGGCGCCTTTGCCCCGGCGGTCGCCGCGACCGCCCGGCTCGTCGGCCTCGTCCTCGTCCTCGTCGCCCGAGAAGAAGGCGTGCTCCCCCTGGTCCGGCCCCGGATCCCAGTCGGTCCGCGATTCCGGTTCCGGTTCCGGTTCCGCGTCCTGCTCCGGCTGCCGTTCGGGCTCGGCGCCGCGCCGGGCGGGCGGCTCGGGCGGCGGGTAGGCCTCGGAGGTCGCGTAGTAGTCGGACTGCTGGGCGCCGTACGCCCCGCCCTGCTGCCCGTACGGGTCCGTGGGGTCGGCCGCCGCGTACGGGTCCTGCGGGTGGGCGTGGGCGCCGGTCTGCCAGCCGCCCGTGTCGTACTGCTGCTGGTCCGGGTGCTGCTGGTCCGGGTGCTGCGCCTGCTGGGGGGCGTACTGCTGGCCGTACTGCTGCTCGCCGTACTGCTGCTGGTGACCTTGCTGCTGGTCGTACTGCGCGTACTGCTGCTGTCCGTACCCGCCCTGCTGCTCGGCGGTGCCCCAGTCGCCGTATTGCTGCTGCTGCGGCTGCTGCTGCGGGTAGTGCTGCGCCTGGCCGTCGTAGGGGGGCTGCTGGGGCTGCTGACCCTGCTGGGTCTGCTGCCCGGCCCATCCGCCGTCCCCGTACAACGGGTCGTCCGGATGCCACGGTTCGGAGCCTCGGCCCCGGCCATACTCAGTCATCGATCCCCTAGAGCCGCGAGGCGGCGGGCGCGCGGCTGTGGGGGTGGCCGGCGTCCGTTCCGCCTCTCTTTCGCGGCGGCTGTTCGAACGCCACCGCATCGCGCGGAACGTTACCGTACCGCGATCACCTCTCCACTTCGACGCCCTCACCGGGTGCATTGCCTGACACCCGTTCGGATTCAAGGGCCTGCTGGAGGATGATCACAGCGGCGACCTGGTCGATGACGGAGCGTCCCTTCTTCGACTTCACGCCCGAGGCACGCAGCCCCTGGCTCGCCGTCACCGTCGTCATGCGCTCGTCGACGAGGCGCACGGGCACCGGTGCGATCCCGCGGGCCAGTTCCTGCGCGAAGCCGCGGACCTTGACCGCGGCGGGGCCCTCGCCCCCCTTGAGGGAGCGAGGAAGGCCGACGACGACCTCGATCGGCTCGTACTCCTCCACGAGCTGACGAAGGCGCCGGTGAGCCGCCGGGACGTCCCGGCCGGGGACGGTCTCGACCGGGGTGGCGAGGATCCCGTCGGGGTCGCACGAGGCGACCCCGATCCGGGCGTCCCCGACGTCGATCGCGAGCCGGCGGCCGCGGCGCATGGCCCGGCCGCCCGAGGGATCGTTCACCGGCCCGCTCACTTGGCCGTGTCCGCCACGAGCCGCTCGACGGCGTCCACGGCGTCGCCGATGGCGTCCGGGTTCTGGCCGCCGCCCTGGGCGACGTCCGGCTTGCCGCCACCGCCGCCGCCGAGGGTCTTGGCGGCGGCACGGACCAGGTCACCGGCCTTGAGGCCGCGCTCGCGGGCGGCCTCGTTGGTGGCGATGACCGTGAGGGGCTTGCCGTTGACGGCGGTGAACAGGGCGACGACGGCGGCCCGGCCGCCCTGGATCCGGCCGCGCACGTCGAGCACCAGCTTGCGCAGGTCGTCGGCGGTGGTGCCGTCCGGGACCCGGCCGGTCACCAGGGCGACGCCGTGGACGTCCTTGGCGGACTCGGCGAGGCCTCCGGCGGCCTGGAGCACCTTCTCGGCGCGGAACTTCTCGATCTCCTTCTCGGCGTCCTTGAGCTTGCCGAGCATGGCGGAGACCTTCTCCGGGAGCTCCTCCGGGCGGCCCTTGATCAGCTCCTGGAGCTGGGCGACGACCGTGTGCTCGCGAGCGAGGAAGTTGTAGGCGTCCACGCCGACCAGGGCCTCGATGCGGCGCACGCCGGAGCCGATGGAGGACTCGCCGAGCAGCTTCACCAGGCCCAGCTGGGCGGTGTTGTGCACGTGGGTGCCGCCGCACAGCTCCTTGGAGAAGTCGCCGATGGTCACCACGCGCACGCGCTCGCCGTACTTCTCGCCGAACTCGGCGATGGCGCCCTGCTTCTTGGCCTCGTCGATGCCCATGACGTCGGCGCGCACGTCCAGGTCGCGGGCGAGCACCTCGTTGATCCTCTGCTCGACATCGGTCATCACGGCCGTCGGAACGGCGGACGGCGAGCCGAAGTCGAAGCGGAAGCGGCCGGGCTGGTTCTCGGAACCGGCCTGGGCGGCCGTCGGGCCGAGGGCGTCGCGCAGGGCCTGGTGGGTGAGGTGGGTGGCCGAGTGGGCGCGGGCGATGGCCGTGCGGCGGCGCTCGTCGATGGAGGCGTGGGCCTTGGCGCCGAGGGTGACCTCGCCGACCTGGACGACGCCCTTGTGGACGTAGACGCCCGGGACCGGCTTCTGGCAGTCGCGGATCTCGATGACGGCACCGGAGTCCGCCCTGATGCGCCCGGTGTCGCCGATCTGGCCGCCGCCCTCGGCGTAGAACGGGGTGCGGTCGAGGACGATCTCCACTTCGTCGCCCTCGGTGGCGGCCGGGGACGACACACCGTCGACCAGGATGCCCACGACGGTGGACTCGCCCTCGGTGGCGCTGTAGCCGGTGAAGTCGGTGGCGCCGGCCCGGTCGGCGATCTCGCGGTAGGCGCCGAGGTCGGCGTGGCCGGTCTTCTTGGCCCGGGCGTCGGCCTTGGCCCGCTCCCGCTGTTCCTTCATCAGGCGGCGGAAGCCGTCCTCGTCCACGGAGAGGCCCTGCTCGGCGGCCATCTCCAGGGTGAGGTCGATCGGGAAGCCCCAGGTGTCGTGCAGCAGGAAGGCCCGGTCGCCGGACAGGACCGTGCCACCGGACTGCTTGGTCTCCGTGACGGCGGTGTCGAGGATGTTGGTGCCGGCCTTCAGCGTCTTGAGGAAGGCGTTCTCCTCGGCGACGGCGACCTTCTCGATCCGCTCGCGGTCGGTGACGAGCTCGGGGTACTGCTGCCCCATCATGCCGATGACGACGTCGACCAGGTCCTTGACGACCGGGCCGGTGGCGCCGAGGAGGCGCATGTTGCGGATGGCACGGCGCATGATGCGGCGCAGCACGTAGCCGCGGCCCTCGTTGCCCGGGCTGACGCCGTCGCCGATGAGCATGACCGAGGTGCGCATGTGGTCGGTGACCACGCGCAGCGAGACGTCCGAGTCCTGGGCGTCGCCGTAGCGGACCCCGGTCAGGGCGGTGGCCTTGTCGATGACGGCCATGGAGGTGTCGATCTCGTACAGGTTCTGCACGCCCTGCAGGATCATGGCGAGCCGCTCGAGACCGAGACCGGTGTCGATGTTCTGGCTCGGCAGGTCCCCGAGGATCTCGAAGTTGTCCTTGCCGATGCCCTCGCCCCGCTCGTACTGCATGAAGACGAGGTTCCAGATCTCCACGTACCGCTCGTCGTTGACGGCGGGGCCGCCCTCGGCGCCGAACTCGGGGCCGCGGTCGTAGTTGATCTCGGAGCAGGGGCCGCAGGGGCCGGGGACGCCCATGGACCAGTAGTTGTCCTTCATGCCCAAGCGCTGGATGCGCTCCTCGGGCACGCCGACCACGTCGCGCCAGATCCGCTCGGCCTCGTCGTCGTCCTTGTAGACGGTGATCCACAGGCGCTCGGGGTCGAGGCCGTAGCCGCCATCGTCCTGGGAGCTGGTGAGCAGCTCCCAGGCGAGTTTGATGGCGCCTTCCTTGAAGTAGTCGCCGAAGGAGAAGTTGCCGCACATCTGGAAGAACGTGCCGTGCCGGGTGGTCTTGCCGACCTCTTCGATGTCCGGCGTGCGGACGCACTTCTGGACGCTGGTGGCGCGTGCGAAGGGCGGCTTGACCTCGCCCAGGAAGTAGGGCTTGAAGGGCACCATGCCGGCCGGGACGAGGAGCAGAGTCGGGTCGTCCGCGATGAGCGACGCCGAAGGGACGACGGTGTGCCCGCGCTCCTCGAAGAAGCTCAGCCAGCGGCGGCGGATCTCGGCCGACTCCATCAGTGGTCCTCATTCCGGTTGTACGGGTTCGTCAGGTACGCCGAGCCCTCGGCGTACCGCGGGTTGTCCTTGGGGCTGTTGCGGTTCTCGATGGCGGCGTACCGGCCGGAGCGCGGGAGTTCCCGGTCGGCGGGGGCGTTGAGGCCGAGGGCGTCGCCCAGTTCGGCCTCGCGCCGGGCCATGTGGTCGCGGACGTCGAGTGCGAAGTCCACCGCCCGGTCCTTGAAGCGGCCGCCGGCCTCGATCGCCTTGTTCGCCGCGGTCGCGGCGAGGCTCTCGGGCGTCAGCTGCCTCAGTTTCCGGTTGACCTTGGTGGTGGCCCACACACCTGCGGCGACGCCGGTGGTGAACCAGAACGTACGGCGGAACATCGCTGCGTCAGTCCTTCTTTCCCCGGGTGCGCCTCGCCCGCCGCGTGCCCGGGACGGTGCGGCCCACGATCACGGTGCGGCCCGGCGCCTTCGCGGGCTCGGTCCTGGCGGAGTCCGTCCTGGCCGGCGCGTCCTCCCTGCGTCCGCTGACGGCCCGGCGCACGCCGTAGCCGAACGCGGCGACCTTGACCAGCGGGCCGCCGAAAGTGGAGGCCACGGTGGTCGACAGGGCGGAGGCGTTGGAGGTGACCTCCTGGACGTCGGAGGCGATCGCGTCGACCCGCTCGATCTGGGTCTGCGCGGAGCGCACCGCGGTGGAGGCGTCGGCCAGCAGCGGGACGGCCTGGTCGGTCACGTCCGCCACGAGCCTGGTGGTCGCCCGGAGCGTCTGGGCCAGCCTCGCCAGTGCGACGGCGAGGAAGGAGACCAGGATCGCCCAGAACACGGCCACCAGGATTCCGGCCACCTCTCCACCGGACACTGTGCGCACCTGCTCCCTGAGAAACGTGCCTGAACATCGAGAAATTCGTGCACCGAGCCTATCGCGCCACCGGCGGGACTCCGTACCGGATTACCGTCCGCCGCGGGCGGAGTCGGGGGAAGAGATTGTACGGACTGAACACGGTTCAGTACGCTCCGTGTCTCATGGGGGACATTGGGTGCGACGGCACGCCGGCGGACGGGGGCCCGCCGCGGGCCGTGGCGGGCAACCTGCAGCTGGAGCCGGACGCGTTCGTGGGCCGTGCGGCGGAGCTGGACGAACTGTCCCGGGCCCTCACCGCTTCGCGGCTGGTGACGGTGACCGGGCCCGGCGGGGTCGGCAAGTCGCGGCTGGCCGCCCGGGTGGCCGCGCGGTGCGCGCCGCGGGACGGGGTCTGGCGGGTGGAGCTGGCGGCGCTCGGGGACGCCGAGTTCGTCGATCACGTGGTGGTGGAGGCGCTGGGCCTGACGGACCACACCACCCGGCTGCCGCGCGAGACGCTGCGGGGACATCTGGCGGAGCGCCGGCTGCTGCTGGTGCTGGACGGGTTCGAGCACCTGGTGGACGCCTGTGCCGAACTGGTGGCCGATCTGCTGCGCCGGGCGCCGGGGCTGCGGGTGCTCGCCGTGGGACGCCGTGCGCTGTCCGTGGCCGGGGAGCGGCTGGTACCGCTGGCTCCGCTCGGCGAGGACGAGGCGGTCCGGCTGCTGGCGGTGCGTGCGGGGCAGCATGCGGTGGGCGCCGGGGACGAGGGGCAGATGCGGGAGTTGTGCCGGCGTCTCGACGGCATCCCGCTCGCGATCGAACTGGCCGCCGGCCGGCTGGGCGCGCTGTCGCCGGGGCAGGTGCTGGAGCGGCTCGGCGACCGGTTCCGGCTGCTGACCGGCGGCGGCCGGGACGCCCTCCCCCGGCACCGGACACTGCGGACGGCGATCGGCTGGAGCCATGAACTGTGCACGCCGGAGGAGCGGTTGCTGTGGGCGCGGCTTTCGGTGTTCGCGGGGCACTTCGACCTCGAGGCCGCCGAGTACGTGTGCGGGGGGAACGGTCTGGCCGCCGGGGACGTCCTCGACGTGCTGTCGGCACTGCTCGCGCAGTCGGTGGTGACCCGCGAGGAGACCCCGGCGGGGGCGCGCTACCGGATGCTGGACACACTGCGCGCGTACGGCGCCGAGTGGCTGGAGAGCGTCGGCGACGCAGAGCGGCTCGCGCGGCGGCACCGGGACTGGTACGTGGGACTCGCCACCTGGTGCGAGCTGGACTGGTTCTCGTCCCGGCAGCGTGAGATCGCCGCGCGCGTCGAGGCGGATCTGCCGAATCTGCGCCGCGCCCTGGAGGTGGGCCTGACGGACCCGGACGAGGCGCATCTGGGACAGCACCTGGCGGGCTCGCTGTGGTTCTCCTGGGTGGGCTGCGGGCGGCTGGCGGAGGGCCGGCACTGGCTGGAGCAGGCGGTGCGGATCGACTCCGGTCATGAACAGCCCCGGCTCAAGGCCCTGTGGGTGCTCGCTTATGTGGCGATCCTCCAGGGCGACACGGTGCCCGCGCTGGCCGCGCTCCAGGAGTGCCGCCGTCAGGCGGAGCGGGCGGCGAACCCCACGGCGCTGGCGTACGCGGAGCACCGCGCCGGCTGCCTGGCGCTGATCACGGACGACGTGTTCCGCGCGGAGACGCTGCTGCGGTCGGCGCTGGAACGTTACGACGAGATCGGGGAGCTCAACAGCAATGTGCTGATGGCCCGGATCGAGCTGGCGATGGCCCGTGCCTTCCAGGAAGATCTGCCGGACGCGGTGCGGATGTGCGAGGACGTCCGCCGGGTGTGCGAGGAGCACGGCGAGCGGTGGGCCCGCACCTACGCGCTGTACGTGCTGGCGTACGCGGCCTGGTGCGGGGGCGACCCGGCCAGGGCCCGGGAGCTGCTCACCGATTCCCTGGACGGCGCCCACGGCTTCAGCGACCTGCTCGGTTCGGTGCTGGTGCTGGAGCTGCTCGCCCTGGTCACGGTGGCGGAGGGGAAGGCGGTCGAGGCGGCGGTGCTCCAGGGGGCGGCGGACCGGATGTGGCCGTCGGTGGGACTGCGGCTGTTCGGTTCGGCCCACTACAACACGCCGCACGAGCTGTGCGAGGCGCTGGCCCGGGAGCAACTGGGCGACGAACGGTATGAGGAGAGCGTGCGGCAGGGGGCGCGGCTCGGCCGGGACGAGGCGGTCCGGTGGGCGCTGCGCGGGACCGGGGCCGCGGTGGGCGATCCGGCGCCGGGCGGGAGCGTACGGCAGGCGGCCGGGGCGCCCACGCAGCAGCCCGCCGCCTCGCCCACCCGTAAGGGCGGGGAGACGGCGGGCTGAGTCACCGCGCGCCTGCTGAAATCAGCGGGCGTAGTACTCGACGACGAGCTGCTCGTCGCAGATCACCGGGATCTCCTTGCGGTTCGGCTCACGGTCCAGGCGGAACGCCAGGGACTTGAGGTTCACCTGGAGGTAGCGCGGGGTCTCGCCGTCGGGGGCGAAGCCACCCTCGCGGGCGATCGTGAACAGCGTCTTGTCCTTGCTGCGCTCACGAACCTGCACGACGTCGTCCGGGCGGACACGGAAGGAGGGCTTGTCGACCTTCTTGCCGTTGACCTGGATGTGGCCGTGGGTGACCATCTGGCGGGCCTGGTAGATCGTGCGGGCGATGCCCGAACGCAGGACCAGGGCGTCGAGACGGCGCTCGAGCTCGATGACGAGGGCGTCACCGGTCTTGATCGTCGTCTTGGCGGCACGCTCGTACGCGCGGACGAGCTGGCGCTCGCTGACGTCGTACTGGGCGCGCAGACGCTGCTTCTCCAGCAGACGGACCTTGTAGTCCGAGTTCTGCTTGCGGCCGCGGCCGTGCTCACCCGGCGGGTAGGGGCGGGCCTCGAAGTACTTGACGGCCTTCGGGGTCAGCGCGATACCCAGGGCACGCGACTTCTTGACCTTGGGGCGGGACTGATTCGCCACTGTCTCTTTCACCTTCGTTTTGTCGGCTCACCAGGGTTAAGGGAGGTCGCATCCGCAGTCGGGGAAACCCCGCGGGTCCGTGACGGACTTGCCGGGCAGCCGCTCCCCTGGTCTGGGCACATACGTGCAGCACGCGGGTGGCCCACCGGCCGGTCCCGGGAATCCGGGTGGTGGTGGGCTGCCCGCGACACCTTCGACGGTGCGCGACGCTCCTGGATCCCCTGCCCCGAGGGGCGGGTCTCCGGCTGGATGTCCCGCTCTGGTGGTGCCGGTTTCCCTTGCGGGGGCCGGACGCGGGACGCAGCTTGTGCACATTCTACAAGGTGCTCACGACTGCTTCCGACCGAGGTGCTTCCTGGTCCACCCGACCGCGTCGGCGTACCGCGCCTCGGCCCCGTGCCGGGTCGGGTCGTAGTACGCGCGGTCCTTGAGGGCGTCGGGGGCGTACTGCTGCTGGGCGATGCCCTCGGGCAGGTCGTGCGGGTACACGTACCCCTGGGCGTGACCCAGCTTGGCCGCGCCCTTGTAGTGCCCGTCGCGCAGATGGGCCGGCACGGGCCCGGCCAGTCCCTTGCGGACGTCGTCGAGGGCGGCGCCGATCGCGGTGGTGGCCGCGTTGGACTTCGGGGCCAGGGCGAGGGCGATGGTGGCGTGGCTGAGGGTGAGGGCGGCCTCGGGGAAACCGATCATGGCGACGGCCTGGGCGGCCGCGACCGCGAGGGGCAGCGCGTTCGGATCGGCGAGGCCGATGTCCTCGCTGGCGGAGATCATCAGGCGGCGGGCGATGAAGCGGGGGTCCTCGCCGGCCTCGATCATCCGGGCGAGATAGTGCAGGGCGGCGTCCACGTCGGAGCCTCGGATGGACTTGATCAGGGCGCTGGCCACGTCGTAGTGCTGGTCGCCGGAGCGGTCGTACTTCACGGCGGCCCGGTCGACGGTCTCCTCCAGGGTGGCCAGGGAGATCTCCGTCTCGCCCTTGTCCAGCGCGGCCCCCGCGGCGGCCTCCAGGGCGGTCAGCGCGCGGCGGGCGTCCCCTCCGGCGATGCGCACCAGGTGGTCGCCGGTGTCCTCGGGGAGCGCGAGGGCGCCCTTCAGGCCCCGCTCGTCGCCGAGCGCGCGGTGGAGCAGGCCCCGGATGTCGTCGTCGGTGAGGGGTTCGAGGGTGAGCAGGAGCGAGCGGGACAGCAGCGGGGAGATGACGGAGAAGTAGGGGTTCTCGGTGGTCGCGGCGATCAGCGTGACCCAGCGGTTCTCGACCGCGGGGAGCAGGGAGTCCTGCTGTGCCTTGCTGAAGCGGTGGATCTCGTCGAGGAAGAGGACGGTCTCCTTGCCGTAGCCGCCGGAGGCGCGGCGGGCGCCGTCGATGACCGCGCGGACCTCCTTGACGCCCGCGGTGATCGCCGACAGTTCGACGAAGCGCCGGTCGGTGGCCTTGGAGACGACGTGGGCCAGGGTCGTCTTGCCGGTGCCGGGCGGTCCCCACAGGAACACCGAGGACGGGCCCGCGGGACCGGAGGCGCCCTCGCCGACCAGCCGGCGCAGGGGTGAGCCGGGCTTCAGCAGATGCTGCTGGCCCACCACCTCGTCGAGGGTGCGCGGGCGCATCCGGACGGCTAGGGGACTGCCGGTCGGGTCCTTCTCCTGGCGGTCTTCGGCTGCGGCGGTGAACAGGTCGGGCTCCACACCGAAACCCTAAAGGACCGCACCGACAACGTGGTCGGCGCGGTCACCGTGGCCCCGGGCCGGTACGACCCGGTGGTCACTTGGTCCAGAACTCCCACCACCGGGTCAGGATCAGCATGCCGATGATGCCGATGTGCAGGACGGGCATGACCCAGGTGAACTCGCCGAAGAAGCTCTTGACCGGGCCCGGGGCGGGCAGGAAGCCCTTGCGGACGTTGAACGACGTGACGTACCAGAACATGATGATCGTGGCGACCCAGGCGAGGCAGCACCACAGGCACAGGGCGTTGATCCGGTACAGGGACTGGGCCATCAGCCAGGCGCAGAAGACGGTGCCGAAGAGGGTGCCCGCGTTGAAGGTGAGCCAGTACCAGCGCGGGAAGCGGGCCCCGGCGAGCAGGCTCATGCCCACGCAGATGACGATGCCGTAGGTGACGAGGCCCAGCATCGGGTTGGGGAAGCCGAAGACGCTCGCCTGGTCGCTCTCCATCACGCTGCCGCAGGAGACCACCGGGTTGAGGCTGCAGCCGGGGACGTACGTCTCGCCCCTGACCTTGGCCTCGAGCAGCTTGAACTTGTCCAGTGTGATGACCCACGCGGCGAGCACACCGGCGGCGCCGGTGATGACCAACAGCAGGGCGAACGCACGGCCGGCGCCCTCGCGCACCCGCCCGGCGGCCGGCCCCTGCGCGGGGTCGGGCTCGGTGGAGATGTCCTTCACTGTCGTGTTGCTCATCACGCCGATTCCGTCACTGGAGAGTGTGGACCTGCTTCGGGCAGGGCCATTGTGCCGTACGTGACTGTGGGTTCACCGTCCACCGGCCACAAGAGCATAGGAACTATCCCCCGCGGGCGTACGGTTTGGGCCGCAGCATGTGCCCCGGCCGTACACACATTCCACCTTAAGTCCCTGATCGAGGGAATTGCCGTTCGCCGCATTGACGCGACGAGGGCGCATCGACGCCGAAGGCGCCGGGCCCGCTGGGGGCACACCGGCGCCTTCGTGCACGCGGAGGGGAAGGTCGGGTCAGCCGAGCCGGGCCTCCAGCTCGGCCACGATCTCGTTGACACCCACCGCGCTCTGCTCGCCGGACTCCATGTCCTTGAGCTGGACGACGCCCTCGGCGAGGTCGCGCTCGCCGAGCACCAGGGCGTAGCGCGCGCCCGAACGGTTGGCCGCCTTCATCGCCGCCTTCAGCCCCTTGCCGCCGTAGGCGAAGTCGGCGGCGACGCCGTTCTTGCGCAGTTCGGTGACCTTGGCGAACAGCACCCGGCGGGCCTCCTCACCGAGCGGGACGGCGAACACGCTGGTGGTGGCCGGGAGTTCGAGTTCGATCCCCTCCGCCTCCAGGGCCAGCACGGTGCGGTCGACACCGAGCGCCCAGCCGACGGACGGCAGCGCGGGGCCACCGATCATCTCCGAGAGACCGTCGTAGCGGCCGCCGCCGCCCACCGCGGACTGGGAGCCCAGACCGTCGTGGACGAACTCGAAGGTGGTGCGCGTGTAGTAGTCCAGCCCCCGCACCAGCCTGGGATCGTCCTCGAAGGCGACGCCCGCGGCCGTGACCAGTTCGCGGACCTCCTCGTGGTACGCCTTGCAGGCGTCGCACAGGTAGTCGCGCAGCAGCGGGGCGCCGGTCAGCTGTTTCTGCACCGCCTCGCGCTTGTCGTCCAGGACGCGCAGCGGGTTGATCTCCGCGCGGCGCAGGGTGTCCTCGTCCAGGTCCAGTCCGCGCAGGAAGTCCTGGAGCGCGGCCCGGTAGACGGGGCGGCACTCCTTGTCGCCCAGGGAGTTCAGCAGGATGCGGAACTCGCTGAGCCCCAGGGAGCGGTACGCCTGGTCGGCCAGGATGATCAGCTCGGCGTCGAGCGCCGGGTCCTCGGCTCCGATCGCCTCGGCGCCGACCTGGGAGAAGTGACGGTAACGGCCCTTCTGGGGTCGCTCGTAGCGGTAGTACGAGCCGGAGTACCAGAGCTTGACCGGGAGGTTGCCCGCCTTGTGCAGGTTGGCCTCCAGGGCCGCGCGCAGCACGGAGGCCGTGCCCTCGGGCCGCAGGGCGAGGCGGTCGCCGCCCTTGGTCTCGAAGGCGTACATCTCCTTGGTGACGATGTCGGTGGACTCACCGACACCGCGCGCGAACAGCTCGACGTTCTCGAAGCCGGGCGTCTCGATGTAGCCGTAGCCGGAGCCCCGCAGCGGGGCGGCGATGGCCTCGCGGACGGCGAGGTACCTGGCGCTGTCCGGCGGGATCAGGTCGTAGGTGCCCTTGGGGGCCTTGAAGGTGCTCACGGAAGGTCTTGTCACATTCCTCGTCGGGGAGCTTCGGCGGCGCCGCGTCCTTGGCGGTCCGCCGCCACCTGCCGCAGATACGGGTTGGTGGCGCGCTCCTGGCCGATGGTCGTCTGGGGGCCGTGTCCGGACAGCACCACGGTCGAGTCGTCGAGCGGCAGGCACACGCGGGCCAGCGAGTCGAGCAGTTCGGCCGTGTCACCGCCGGGCAGGTCGGTACGTCCGACGGAGCCGGCGAACAGCAGGTCGCCCGAGAAGAACACCGGCGGGATGTCCGCCGCCTCGGGCAGCCCGAAGGTCACCGACCCCTTGGTATGGCCCGGCGCGTGCGCGACCGTCAGCTGCAGCCCGGCCAGGTCGAGCTTCGCTCCGTCGGCCAGTTCCTTGACGTCGGCCGGCTCCCCGACGGTCAGTTCGCCCATCAGCGGCATGCCGATGGTGCGGCCGATGCCCTTCTCGGGGTCGCTCATCATGTACCGGTCGTCGGGGTGGATCCAGGCCGGTACGTCGTGCGCCCCGCACACGGGGACGACGGAGGCCACGTGGTCGATGTGTCCGTGGGTGAGGACGACGGCGACGGGCTTCAGCCGGTGCTTGCGGACCGCCTCCTCGACTCCGGGGGCGGCCTGGTGGCCGGGGTCGATGATCACGCACTCCTCACCGGCGGCGGGGGCGACGAGATAACAGTTCGTCCCCCAGGCCCCGGCGGGGAACCCGGCAATGAGCACGTTCGTCCTTCGTTGGGTGGGTACGGGAGGCTTGCGTCGGGGCTGGCGCCCGTGGTCAGAGCCTACCGGCGCTGCCGTTTCCTCAGCGAACCCATATACGGTACGGGGCACACGCAGTCAGTCGGCCCGCCGCCCGCACGCGTATTCGGTCGGCACACGAGAGGCATGAGGAGTCACCCGGTGGTCAGCCAGGAGCAGCGGCGGCGTCAGCTCGCCCGGGAGAAGTTCTTGCGGCAGCAGCAGCGGCGTACCGAAGCGCGCCGTAAGTCGCGGGTCCGCAACTCGGTGATCGCGTCCGTCCTCGGTGTGGTCCTGGTCGGCAGCCTCGGGCTGTACACGGCCGGGACGTTCGACCGGGACGAGGACACGTCCAACGCGAACGCGGAGGTCACGCCCAGCGCCGAGGCGCCGAGCAAGGCGCCCGACCCGTGCGAGAAGCCGGCGGAGGGCAAGGTCGCGTCGAAGACCTGGAAGAAGGAGCCGGCGATCTCCATCGACAAGTCGGCGAAGTACACGATGACGCTCGAGACGACCTGCGGCACGATCGACATGGCGCTGAAGGCGTCGGCGGCCCCGCACACCGTCAACTCGTTCGAGTTCCTCGCCGGTGAGGGCTACTTCGACCACAGCACGTGCCACCGGCTCACCACCAACGGCATCTACGTGCTGCAGTGCGGTGACCCGACGGGCTCCGGCACCGGCGGCCCCGGCTACACGATCCCGGACGAGAACCTGAAGGACAAGAGCCTCAAGGACAGCACCTACCCGGCGGGCACCGTCGCCATGGCGAACACCGGGCAGAAGGACAGCGGCGGCAGCCAGTTCTTCCTGGTGTACGAGGACAGCCCGCTCCCGCCGAGCTACACGCCGTTCGGCACCGTCTCGGAGGGCGGCCTGAAGGTCCTGAAGAAGATCGCCGAGGCCGGTGACAGCACCGGAGCGGGTGACGGAGCACCCAACGCGACGGTTGTGATCGACAAGGCGACCGTCACGAAATCCTGACCGCCCAGCTGCGGAACTTCGGTCGCGCGGGATGCGGACAGGCATCCCGTCGGTCGCCTATGTTGGCCGTGACGAAAACTGTGGACGATGCCCGGGGGCAGCAGAGCCCTCCGCAGGCATCATGTGGAGGAGGCGCTGTGAGCAGCGACCCGTGGGGCCGCGTCGACGAGACGGGGACCGTGTACGTGCGTACGGCCGACGGAGAGCAGGTCGTCGGTTCCTGGCAGGCGGGCTCCCCCGAGGAGGCTCTGGCCTACTTCGAGCGCAAGTACGAGGGCCTGGTTGTCGAGATCGGCCTCCTCGAGAAGCGAGTGAAGACCACCGATCTGTCCTCGAAGGACGCCATGACGGCGATCGGGCACCTGCGGGAGCAGGTCGACGCCCATCACGCGGTCGGTGACCTGGCTGCCCTGCGGGTGCGGCTGGACAAGCTCGTGGAGCTGGTGGACGCCCGGCGCGAGGAGCGCAGGGCGCAGCGGGCGAAGCAGTCCGACGAGGCGCGCCACGCCAAGGAGGCGCTGGTCGCCGAGGCGGAGGAGCTGGCGGGCTCGGACCAGTGGCGGGCGGCCGGTGAGCGGCTGCGGGCGCTGGTGGACACGTGGAAGGGCCTGCCGCGGCTGGACCGCAAGTCCGACGACGAGCTGTGGCACCGCTTCTCGCACGCGCGGTCGGCGTTCTCCAAGCGGCGCAAGCAGCACTTCGCGCACCTGGACGCACAGCGCGAGGAGGCCCGCAAGACCAAGGAACGTCTGGTCGCCGAGGCCGAGGGGCTGTCGAAGTCGACGGACTGGGGTGCGACGGCGGCGCGCTACCGGGACCTGATGTCGGAGTGGAAGGCCGCGGGCCGCGCCCAGCGCGAGCACGAGGAGGACCTGTGGAACCGCTTCCGCGGTGCCCAGGACGTCTTCTTCGCCGCCCGCGGCTCGGTCTTCGCCGAGCGTGACGCGGAGCAGACGGAGAACCTCAAGCTCAAGGAGGAGCTGGCCGGGGAGGCCGAGAAGCTCCTGCCGATCACGGACCTGAAGGCCGCCCGCGCCGCGTTCCGCACGCTCAACGAGCGGTGGGAGGCCATCGGCCATGTGCCGCGGGACACCCGGCCGAAGATCGAGGGCCGGATGCACACCGTGGAGCGGGCCCTGCAGGAGGCCGAAGAGGCCGAGTGGCGCCGGACCAACCCGGAGGCACGTGCGCGTGCCGAGGGTCTGACCGGCCAGCTCCAGGCCGCCGTGGACAAGCTGAAGGGCCAGATCGAGCAGGCACGGGCGCAGGGCAACAACGCCAGGGCCCAGAAGCTCGAGCGGGAACTGGAGGGCCGCCAGGCGCTCCTGGACCAGGCTCTGAAGGGTCTGCAGGAGTTCGGCGGCTGACGCCGAGGACCGGCACGGCAGAGGGGCTCCCGTACCGCGTGTACGGGAGCCCCTCTGCCGTGCCGGCCGTGCGCCGTGGCCGGTCTACGTCCGGTTGCGGGCCGAGGTCACCCTGTACACGTCGTAGACGCCCTCCACGCCCCGTACGGCCTTCAGGACGTGCCCGAGGTGCTTCGGGTCGCCCATCTCGAAGGTGAAGCGGGAGGTGGCGACGCGGTCGCGGGAGGTCTGGACGGCCGCGGAGAGGATGTTGACGTGCTGGTCGGACAGCACGCGGGTGACGTCCGACAGCAGCCGGGAGCGGTCCAGGGCCTCGACCTGGATGGCGACCAGGAAGACCGAGGACTGGGTGGGCGCCCACTCGACCTCGAGGATGCGCTCGGGCTCACGGGACAGGGAGTCGACGTTCACGCAGTCGCTGCGGTGGACGGAGACGCCGCTGCCTCGGGTGACGAAGCCGATGATCGGGTCGCCGGGGACCGGGGTGCAACAGCGGGCCAGCTTCACCCAAACATCGTCGACGCCCTTGACGACGACCCCGGGATCGGCGTTGGAGCGGCGCTTGCGGCCCCGCCCGCGGGCCGGCGGCACCGACTCGTCGATCTCCTCGGTGGCCGCCTCCTCGCCGCCGAGGGCCTGCACCAGCTTCTGGACGATGTTCTGCGCGGCGACATGGCCCTCGCCGATCGCCGCGTACAGCGCGGAGATGTCCGAGTAGCGCATCTCGTGCGCGAGGGTGACCAGTGAGTCGCCGGTGAGGATGCGCTGGATCGGCAGGTTCTGCTTGCGCATCGCGCGGACGATGGCGTCCTTGCCCTGCTCGATCGCCTCGTCGCGGCGCTCCTTGGAGAACCAGGCGCGGATCTTGTTGCGGGCGCGCGGCGACTTGACGAAGCCGAGCCAGTCCCGGGAGGGGCCCGCGCCGGCCGCCTTGGAGGTGAAGACCTCCACCAGGTCGCCGTTGTCCAGGGTCGACTCGAGCGGGACGAGCCGGCCGTTGACCCGGGCGCCTATGGTGCGGTGGCCGACCTCGGTGTGGACCGCGTACGCGAAGTCCACCGGGGTGGCGCCCGCGGGGAGCGCGATGACATCGCCCTTGGGAGTGAAGACGAAGACCTCGTTGCGGGACAGGTCGAAGCGCAGGGACTCCAGGAACTCGCCGGGGTCCTCGGTCTCCTTCTGCCAGTCGAGCAGCTGCCGCAGCCACGCCATGTCGTTGACGGCGGCGGAGTCCTTGCCGGATTTGCTCGGGGTGACGTCGGTGCGCACCTTCGAGGCGCCGGCGACGGCCTCCTGCTTGTACTTCCAGTGCGCGGCGATGCCGTACTCGGCGCGGCGGTGCATGTCGAACGTGCGGATCTGCAGCTCGACCGGCTTGCCGCCGGGGCCGATGACCGTCGTGTGCAGCGACTGGTACATGTTGAACTTGGGCATCGCGATGTAGTCCTTGAACCGGCCGGGGACCGGATTCCATCGCGCGTGGACCGTGCCGAGGGCCGCGTAGCAGTCGCGGACGGTGTCCACGAGGACGCGGATGCCCACCAGGTCGTAGATCTCCGCGAAGTCCCGGCCGCGGACGATCATCTTCTGGTAGACGCTGTAGTAGTGCTTGGGACGGCCGGTGACGGTCGCCTTGATGCGGGCCGCGCGCAGGTCCTGCTGCACCTCGTCGGTGACGATCGCCAGGTACTCGTCGCGCTTGGGGGCGCGTTCGGCGACCAGGCGGACGATCTCGTCGTACATCTTGGGGTAGAGGATCGCGAAGGCGAGGTCCTCCAGCTCCCACTTGATGGTGTTCATGCCCAGCCGGTGGGCGAGCGGCGCGTAGATCTCCAGCGTCTCGCGCGCCTTCTTCTCCTGCTTCTCGCGCTTGAGATAGCGCATGGTGCGCATGTTGTGCAGGCGGTCGGCGAGCTTGATGACCAGGACCCGGGGGTCCTTGGCCATGGCGACGACCATCTTGCGCACGGTCTCGGCCTGCGCGGCCTCGCCGAACTTGACCTTGTCCAGCTTGGTGACGCCGTCGACCAGCAGGGCGACGGTGTCACCGAAGTCGCGGCGGAGCTGTTCCAGGCCGTACTCGGTGTCCTCCACCGTGTCGTGCAGCAGGCCGGCCATCAGGGTGGCCGGGTCCATGCCCAGCTCGGCGAGGATGGTGGTGACGGCGAGCGGATGGGTGATGTACGGGTCGCCGCTCTTGCGCTTCTGGCCTCGGTGCCAGCGCTCGGCGACCTGGTAGGCGCTCTCGATCTGGCGGAGGGTGGCGTTCTCGATCTTGGGGTCGTTGCCGCGCACTATCCGCAGCAGCGGCTCCAGCACCGGGTTGTACGGGTTGGCGCGCTGGACCCCGAGCCGGGCCAGACGGGCGCGGACGCGGTTGGAGGAGCCGGAGCGGGCCGGCTGCCCGCTGTTGGGGCGGACCATGGGGGCGGAGCGCTCGGACGACGAGGATCCGCCCGCTCGGGCGGGGGAGGGTTTGGGCCGTGGCTGCTCGGGCTTCTCCGCGGCGGCGGCCTGGGCGTGCCGGACCGGCCCGCGCGGGTCGTTCTTCGCGTGGGGCGTGCTCGGCACGGGCTTGGCCGCGGCAGCCGAGCCGGACTCGGGCTTGTCTGCGGTCAGGTGCTGGGCCTCGTCTGCCAAGAGGACTCCTCGTACGCGATCCGGGCCCCAGATCAGGTTCCGGAGCCCCCATGGTAGCCATCCCGTGCCTGCGGATCTCCCTCGGACCGGTGGGCGGATTGTTCACCTCTGAAACGCACGGGGCGGGCCCCGGATTCCCCCGGTGCCCGCCCGCGCGGTGTCCGCCACGCCCGTCCGGCGTGCTGCGTCGCTGGTGGGACGGTGTCCCCCGGCGCTCGTCAGAGCGTGAGCAGCGCCTCCAGCGGGGCGCCGGCCAGGGCCGGTTCCACGCGCGCCCGGCCGCCGAGGAAGCCGAGTTCCATCAGTACGGCGAGGCCCGCGACGTCGGCGCCCGCCCTGCGGATGAGCTGGACCGAGGCCTCGGCGGTGCCGCCGGTGGCGAGCACGTCGTCGATCACCAGGACGCGGTCGGCGGCGGTGAGGTCCTCGGCGTGCACCTCGATCTCGGCGGAGCCGTACTCCAGGTCGTACGCCTGGCTGAGGGTGGCTCCGGGGAGCTTGCCCGCCTTGCGCACGGGGATGAAGCCGAGGCCCGCGCGGACGGCGACCGGGGCGCCGAGGATGAAGCCGCGGGCCTCCAGGCCGACGACCTTGGTGGCGCCGGTGCGTCCGGCGATCTCGGCGAGGGCGTCACTGAGAGCGGTGAACGCCGCCGGGTCGGCCAGGAGCGGGGTGATGTCCTTGAACATCACCCCCGGCTCCGGGTGGTCCGCCACGTCCCGGATGCGGCTCAGCAGCAGGGTGGAGATATCGGTGAGTTCGGTCATCGGCGCTTTCCGGAAGGTCGGCCGCGCCCGCGGCTGCGGGGCGCGGACTGGTCGCGTGGGCCGACGACGGCAGCGGCGTCGTCCGGCCCGTTCTCGTAGTCGTCGTCGGGCACCCTGACGGTCCTCGGCTCGTCGTCCGTGTCGGTGCCCTGGGCGCGCTTGGCCAGGACACGCTTCCTCAGCGACCGCATCGGAGGCTCGAGCTCCTTGAGGTCGGCGACGAGCGGAGTGGCGATGAAGATCGACGAGTACGCACCGGCGGCGAGGCCGACGAACAGGGACAGCGAGATGTCGTTCAGCATACCGGCGCCGAGGACACCGCCACCGATGAACAGCAGGGCCCCCACCGGCAGCAGCGCGACCACCGTGGTGTTGACGGAACGGACCAGGGTGCTGTTGATGGAGCGGTTGGCGATCTCGCTGTAGGTCCAGCGGGACTGCTTGGTGATGTCCTTGGTCTGTTCCTTGAGACTGTCGAACACCACGACCGTGTCGTAGAGCGAATAGCCGAGGATGGTCAGCAGACCGATCACCGTGCCCGGGGTGACCTCGAAGCCCACGAGGGCGTAGATGCCTACGGTGATGGTGAGGTCGTGGATCAGCGCGACGAACGCGGCGACGGCCATGCGCCACTCGAAGGCGATCGCCAGATAGATCACGACCAGGAACAGGAAGATGCCGAGGCCCTGCCAGGCCTTGTTGGCGATCTGCTCGCCCCAGCTGGGACCGACCAGGTCCGCGTTGATCTGCTCCGCTTCGACCTTCAGGTCCTGGGAGAGCTCCGTCTTGATCTTGTCCGAGGTACTGGTGTCGATGGCCGCGATCTGGATGCGCAGGCTGCCGTCGCCGAGCTTCTGGACGATGGCGTCGTGGCCGGACGCCTCTTCCGCGTAGGTCTCGGCCTGGGCGACCGAGGCACTCATGTTCTTCGGGGTGGTGAAGACCGCACCGCCCTGGAACTCGATGCCCATGTGGAGGCCGCGCACCGCCAGGCCGACGATGGCCAGGACGGTGATCAGAAGGGAGACGCCGTACCAGATCTTGCGGTTCTTGATGAAGTCGTAGCCGACCTCACCGTGGTGCAGCCGGGCGCCGAGATTACCGAGCTTCGACATCTCTCACGCCTCCTTCGTCTGGACGGGGGCGGAGTGGCGGCGGGTGCGGCGCAGCGGGGGTTTCGCCCCGAGGGCCTTCGGATCCAGGCCGGACCACTTGTGACCGTCGGCGAAGAACTTCCGGCGGGCCATCAGCGTCAGCAGCGGCTTGGTGAACAGGAACACCACCACGACGTCGAGCACCGTGGTCAGACCGAGCGTGAACGCGAAGCCCTGGACCTTGCCGACGGTGACGACGAAGAGCACCGCGGCCGCGAGGAAGGAGACGAAGTCGGAGACCAGGATGGTGCGTCGGGCACGCGGCCAGGCACGCTCCACGGCGGTGCGCAGGACACGGCCCTCGCGGATCTCGTCCCGTACCCGTTCGAAGTAGACGATGAACGAGTCCGCCGTGATGCCGATGGCGACGATGGCTCCGCAGACGGCCGGCAGGTTCAGCGCGAAACCGATGGTCGGGCCGAGCAGCGCCATGATCACGTAGGTGAGGGACGCGGACACCAGCAGCGAGGCGACCGCGATGAACGACAGACCGCGGTAGTAGACCAGCAGGTAGAGGACGACCAGGGCGAGGCCGATCGCGCCGGCGATCAGGCCGGCGTGGAGCTGGTCGCCGCCGAGTGCGGCAGTGACGGTGGTGACGCTGTCCTCGCGGAACGTCAGGGGCAGGGCGCCGTAGGACAGCATGTTGGCGAGTTCCTCGGACGACTTCTGGGTGAAGTTGCCGGAGATCTCCGCGTTGCCGCCGGTGAGGGCCTGGCTGACGTACGGGTCGGAGACGACCTCGCCGTCCAGGACGATGGCGAACTGGTTCTGCGGGGACGGGTTCTGCGCCAGCTTGCCGGTGATGTCGGCGAACTTCTTGCTGCCCTGGTCCGTGAAGTCCATGGTGACGGTCCAGCCGGCACCGGTCTGCGTGTTGAGGACGGCCTTGGCCTCGTCGACGTCCGTGCCGTCGACGGCGGCGGGGCCGAGGATGTACTTCTGCCACTGGCCCTGGGAGTTCTGGCCGCAGGCCACGGTCGAGTCGGTGGCCTTGGCGCCGTCACCGGCGGAGGCGCGGACATCGGCCTTGGTGCAGTCGAGCGCGGCGTACTGGGCCTGGAGCTTGCCGTCCGTCTCGGCGGGGGCGCCGTCCGTCGCGGACGCGGAGGGGCTGGCCTCGGCCGAACCGCTGGGGGGCGCGGAGGGGGTGGGGTCGGCCTTCAGGGCCTCGGTGACCGCACGGCCCTGGGTGGTGGCGTCGGCCGACGGGCCGGTGGAGGCGGACGGGGACCCCTCGTCGGTGGTCTTGTCCGTGGCCTTCTCGCTCGCGCCGCCGGTGGCCTTGTCGCCCTCGGTACCCTCGGTGGAGGCGTCACCGGTGCCGCTCGGCGTGGGAGCGGCTCCGCCCGCGGCGAGTTCAGTGGCGACGACCGGGCGGAAGTAGAGTTTGGCGGTGGTGCCGACCTGTTCCCGGGCCTGTTCCGAGTTGGTACCTTTGGGAATGTTGACGATGATGTTACGGTCACCCTGCGTCTGGACTTCGGCCTCGGAAACACCGAGACCGTTGACACGACGCTCCATGATGGAGACCGCGGTCGCCATATTGGTCGGGTTGATCGCGGATTCCTGACCGGCCTCGGGGACGGCCGCCAGCGTGATGCTGGTGCCGCCGGCGAGGTCGATACCCAGACGCGGAGTCTTGTGTCCGGAGGCGAACATCCCTCCGATGAGCGCCACCATGGCGATCAGAATCAGGGCCAGCGAGCGCCACGGCTTGCTTGTGACGCTCGCGTTAGTTCCCTTTTTGAGTGCAGCCACCTTTTTGTAACTCCCTCTCGGGCCGCCCCGAGCCCGGTCGACGGGCGGGCGGCCATGACATGGTCTCGGGGTTCCGCGGGAGCTGGGCATGTCCCGGGCGCGCGGGCCGTACTGCCCGCGCACCCGGGGTCACGACTACTTCGCCTCGGAACCGCCGTCGGACTTCTTCGCCTGCTCGTCCGTCTTCGCCTTGTCGGCGGCGTCGGTGCCGGCATCGGCCGGCTCGGTGTCGGCGGACGCCTCGGCCGTGTCAGCCGTGTCAGCCGTGTCCTTCTTGCCGAAATCGACCGGCGCGTCGTCGGAAGCGGCGGAGGAGTCGTCGGTCTCGGTGAGGGAGGAGGCGTCGTCGGGGACGACGTCGGCGTCGGACTTCAGGTCGTGCTCGATGCCGTGAACGATGCGGTTGTACTCCTCGTCCGTCAGTACGGCACCGATGGAGTTCTTCGCGAACAGCAGTTCCACGCCGGGTCCGGCGTCGAGGAGGACCGTGTCTTCACTGACCTCCTTCACCGTGGCATACATACCCCCGATCGTGCGGACACCGGAACCCGGCTGCATCTGGTTCCGCATATCGATGGCCTGCTGCTGCTTCTTCTTGGCCGACCGGGTCATCAGGAACATGGCCCCGATGAGCACAATGAACGGGAGGAGGGTCAGGAGACTCACGGGTCGGACTTCCTTCACACGACCGCGATGGTGAACGGCCTGATGGTTGGGGGTATGTGATGCCGCCGACAAGGCGTGGCATCGGCGGATTCTAGGCGAGTCCGCGCGCAGGGAACAACGCTCAGCATGGCACCGGGGTTCCTCCCGTGGCCAATGCCGTCCCCCTCACGCCCCGAACAGGTCCTGTTGTCCGTTTCCGGCAACCGGGGAACCGGGCGGGACGAGACCGAGGTGCGCCCATGCCGCCGGTGTGGCGACCCGTCCGCGCGGGGTGCGGGCGAGCAGCCCCTCCCGTACGAGGAACGGCTCGGCCACCTCTTCCACGGTCTCCCGCTCCTCCCCCACCGCGACGGCGAGTGTGGACAGACCGACCGGTCCGCCGCCGAAGAGCTTGAGCAGCGCCTCCAGCACCGCGCGGTCCAGCCGGTCGAGGCCGCGGGCGTCGACCTCGTAGACCGCCAGGGCCGCCTCGGCAATCTCCCTGGTGATCCGCCCGTCGGCCTTGACCTGGGCGTAGTCGCGGACGCGGCGCAGCAGGCGGTTGGCGATGCGGGGCGTGCCGCGCGACCGGCCGGCGATCTCGGCGGCGCCGTCGGCCTCTATCCCGACGTCCAGGAGGCTCGCCGAGCGGTGGACGACGCGTTCCAGCTCGGTGGGCTCGTAGAACTCCATGTGCGCGGTGAAGCCGAAGCGGTCGCGCAGCGGGGGCGGCAGCAGGCCCGCGCGCGTGGTGGCGCCGACCAGGGTGAAGGGGGGCAGCTCGAGGGGGATGGCGGTGGCGCCGGGGCCCTTGCCGACGATGACGTCGACGCGGAAGTCCTCCATCGCCATGTAGAGCATCTCCTCGGCGGGCCGGGACATGCGGTGGATCTCGTCGAGGAAGAGGACCTCGCCCTCCTGCAGGGAGGACAGGATCGCGGCCAGGTCGCCCGCGTGCTGGATGGCCGGCCCCGAGGTGATGCGGAGGGGGGCTTCCATCTCGGCCGCGATGATCATGGAGAGGGTGGTCTTGCCGAGGCCGGGGGCGCCGGAGAGCAGCACGTGATCGGCGGTGGCCCCCCGCGCGCGGGCCGCGCGCAGCACCAGGTCGAGCTGCTCGCGGACCTTCTCCTGGCCGATGAACTCGTTCAGGTCCTTGGGGCGCAGGGCGGCCTCGACGGCCTGGTCCTCCCCGTCGGCGACAGATCCCACCAACCGCTCGGCGGCAGTGGGGTCGGTCGTGTCGTCCCAGTTCACTGAAAGTCTCCTAGCCGGATGGGGCGGGGCAGTACGAGGGAGGCGGGGCTCTTACGGGAGGGGAAGGCGGTGCGGGGTCAGCGGGCGCGGTTCAGGCTCTGCAGGGCCGCCTTCAGCAGCGCGCCCACCTGGGGTGTGCCCTCGGCCGCCTCGGCCTGGGGGGTGACGGCGGCGACGGCCTCGTCGGCCTCGCGCGTCGCGTAGCCGAGGCCGATCAGGGCGGCGTGCAACTGGTCGCGCCAGCCCGCGGTGACGGGGCCGGCGGCGGTCGCCGTGCCCACCGGTGCGCCGAGGCGGTCCTTCAGCTCCAGGAGCAGTTTCTGGGCGCCCTTCTTGCCGATGCCGGGCACGGCGGTGAGCGCCTTCTCGTCGGCGGTCGCGACGGCCCGGCGCAGCGCGTCCGGGACGTGCACCGCCAGCATGGCCTGGGCCAGGCGCGGCCCGACGCCGCTGGCGGTCTGCAGCAGCTCGAAGGTCTGCCGCTCGTCGTCGTCCGCGAAGCCGTAGAGGGTGAGCGAGTCCTCGCGTACGACGAGGGAGGTGGCGAGCCGGGCGGTCTGGCCGACGCGCAGCGTGGACAGCGTGTTGGGCGTGCACTGGACGGCCATGCCGACGCCGCCGACCTCGACGACCGCGGTGTCGGGGGCGAGTGCGGCGACCGTGCCGCTGACGAAGGCGATCATGCGGTGCGCCCCTTCGATGGGTTGGGCGATGGGTTCGATGAGGGGATCGGTGCTGTGGGTGTTCTCCGGCCGGACGCCTTCGGGGCGGCCGTGCGCGCAGGGGTCGCGCGCGGGGCGGTGCGGGAGGCGTGCAGGGCGGCGGCCTGCTGGAGGCGGTTCTGCGCGGGGGCCCGCCAGATGTGGCAGATGGCGAGGGCGAGGGCGTCTGCCGCGTCGGCGGGCTTCGGAGGCGCGTCCAGCCGCAGCAGACGGGTGACCATCGCACCGACCTGGGCCTTGTCCGAGCGCCCGGAACCGGTCACGGCCGCCTTGACCTCGCTGGGGGTGTGCAGGGCGACGGGGATCCCGCGGCGGGAGGCGCACAGCAGGGCGACGGCGCTCGCCTGGGCGGTGCCCATCACCGTACGGACGTTGTGCTGGCTGAAGACGCGCTCGACGGCGACGAACTCCGGCCGGTACTCGTCCAGCCACTGCTCGAGGCCCTGCTCGACGGCGACGAGACGGTGACCGAGGTCGGCGTCGGCGGGCGTGCGCACGACGCCCACACCGAGCATGGTCAGCGGTCGCCCCGCGACCCCTTCAACCACCCCGACACCGCACCTCGTCAGTCCCGGGTCCACCCCCAGTACGCGCACCCTGCACCCCTCTTCGCGGCTGATCCGCCGCCGCTCTCGCGGACCTGGTCGATCGCCGTCGGGGTTCCTCAATCGATGGTTGCGGTCCGGCGGACGGTGATCCTTGACGTGTGCCAGGCTATCGGCTGCCACCGACAGGAGCGGCGGGCCGATGGGGAGGTGTCCCATCGGCCCGCCGGAACCGTCGTGCACGCGGCAGCGCTACGCGTCGACCTTCTCCATGATCTCGTCGCTCACGTCGAAGTTGGCGAAGACGTTCTGCACGTCGTCGCTGTCCTCCAGCGCGTCGATCAGCTTGAAGATCTTCTTGGCGCCCTCCTCGTCCAGCTCGACCTGCATGGTCGGGACGAAGTTGGCCTCGGCGGAGTCGTAGTCGATCCCGGCACCCTGCAGAGCGGTACGGACCTCGACCAGATCGGTGGCCTCGCTGAGCACCTCGAAGGACTCACCGAGGTCGTTGACCTCCTCGGCGCCCGCGTCCAGGACGGCGGTGAGGACGTCGTCCTCGGTCAGCTCGCCCTTGGGGACGATCACGACGCCCTTGCGGTGGAACAGGTACGACACCGAGCCCGGGTCGGCCATCGAACCGCCGTTGCGGGTCATCGCGACGCGCACGTCGGAGGCGGCACGGTTGCGGTTGTCGGTGAGGCACTCGATGAGCACCGCGACACCGTTCGGGCCGTAGCCCTCGTACATGATCGTCTCGTAGTCGGCGCCACCGGCCTCGAGACCGCCGCCGCGCTTGATGGCGGAGTCGATGTTCTTGTTCGGCACCGACTGCTTCTTGGCCTTCTGAACGGCGTCGTAGAGGGTCGGGTTGCCCTCCAGATCGACACCGCCCATACGCGCGGCGACCTCGATGTTCTTGATCAGCTTCGCGAAGAGTTTGCCGCGCTTGGCGTCGATCACGGCCTTCTTGTGCTTCGTCGTGGCCCATTTAGAGTGGCCGGACATCTGCCTGTCTCCTTCGCGTAACCCATCTCTGCAACGAACGCAGGAATCCTACAAGGGTCAGGCCGCCTTGTACCCGCGCGCCATGTCGACGAACAGACCGTGCACCCGGTGATCTCCCGTCAGTTCCGGGTGGAACGACGTGGCCAGTGCGTTGCCCTGACGGACGGCGACGATGTGGCCGTCGTGCTCGGCGATCACCTCCGCACCGGCGCCGGCGGACTCGACCCAGGGAGCGCGGATGAAGACTCCGTGCACGGGGCCGCCCTCGACGCCCCTGACGTCGACCGCCGCCTCGAACGACTCGTTCTGCCGTCCGAACGCGTTGCGGCGCACGATCATGTCGACGCCTCCCACGGTCTCCTGACCGGAGCGCGGGTCGAGGATCTTGTCGGCGAGCAGGATCATCCCGGCGCAGGTGCCGTAGACCGGCATGCCGCCTTGCACGCGTGCGCGCAGGGGCTCCATCAGACCGAACAGGACGGCCAGCTTGGAGATGGTGGTGGACTCCCCGCCGGGGAGCACCAGGCCGTCGACCCCGGCGAGCTCCTCCGGGCGCCGCACCGGCCTGGCGACGGCGCCGGCCGCGGCCAGGGCGACGAGGTGCTCCCGTACGTCGCCCTGGAGGGCCAGGACACCGATGACGATGTCGCTCATGCCCGGTGCCTACCAGCCTCGGTTGGCGTAGCGCTCGGTCTCGGGAAGGGTGTCGCAGTTGATGCCGACCATGGCCTCGCCGAGATTGCGGGACGCCTCCGCGATCACCTTGGGGTCGTCGAAGAAGGTGGTCGCCTTGACGATGGCGGCCGCACGCTTGGCCGGGTCGCCGGACTTGAAGATGCCGGAGCCGACGAAGACGCCCTCGGCGCCGAGCTGACGCATCAGGGCGGCGTCGGCGGGGGTGGCGACACCGCCGGCGGAGAACAGCACCACCGGCAGCTTGCCCAGCTCGGCAACCTCCTTGACCAGCTCGTACGGGGCGCGCAGCTCCTTGGCGGCGGCGTACAGCTCGTGGTTGTCGAAGCCGCGCAGCCGGGCGATCTCGTTCTTGATCTGACGCAGGTGGCGCACGGCCTCGACGACGTTGCCGGTGCCGGCCTCGCCCTTGGAGCGGATCATCGCGGCGCCCTCGGCGATGCGGCGCAGGGCCTCGCCGAGGTTGGTGGCACCGCAGACGAAGGGGGTGGTGAACGACCACTTGTCGGAGTGGTTGACCTCGTCGGCCGGGGTGAGGACCTCGGACTCGTCGATGTAGTCGACGCCGAGCGACTGCAGCACCTGCGCCTCGACGAAGTGGCCGATGCGGGACTTGGCCATGACCGGGATGGAGACCGCCGCGATGATGCCCTCGATCATGTCCGGGTCGGACATACGGGCCACGCCGCCGTCCTTGCGGATGTCGGCGGGCACGCGCTCCAGCGCCATGACGGCGACGGCGCCCGCGTCCTCGGCGATCTTCGCCTGCTCCGGCGTGACGACGTCCATGATCACGCCGCCCTTGAGCTGCTCGGCCATGCCGCGCTTCACACGGGCGGTGCCGGTCTCGGGACCCTGGTTTTCGGAGAGCGTGCTGGACACGAGTGACCTCACTGATGACGAAGAGGGGGTTTCTACAGCACTGAGGAAACGTGAACGAACCAGTCCACAGCAAGAGCCAATGGAGAGGCGGTGGATCGTTTTGGGCGGAGCTCCCGGCGGCTCTCCCGGTGAGTGCCGCCGGCCGGGGCCCGCCCGGCGGATCATTCCGGAGACGCGGGACAGGCCCTAGGCCGCGCGTTCGATCAGGGCGGCCGGCGGTTCGTCGTCCATTTCGAACGCCATCGGGAACGGCGCGTGTCCCGCCAGCCGGAACCAGCGCACCTTCCGGTGCCGGCGCAGGGCGCGTGCGGCCCGTACGGTGTCGTTGTGGAAACGGCGGGCCATGGGCACCCTGCGGACCGCCTCGGCGAGTTCCACGGTCGCGTCCTCTCCCCCGGGCGCCTCCTTGACCGCGTCGACCTGCTGCGACTCGGCGAAAACGGCCCGCAGCGCCTGGCTCAGTTCGCTCTCGGCGACCTCCCGCTGCTCCTCCACCGCCTGCCGCGCGGCGTGCGCGGCCTCGTAGAGCACGATCGAGGCGGCGGGGTCGAGCACCCCTGACGTGGCCAGTTCCTGGGCCACGGAGGCGCGGCGCAGCAACTGCGCGTCCATTGCGGCGCGGGCGGCGTCGATCCGGGCGTGCAGCCGGTCCAGCCGCCCCGCCGTCCAGCTCAGGTAGAGGCCGATCACGACGAGGGCGACAAGGATCCAGATCAGGGTTGCGGTCACGGGCGGCAAGGCTACCGGGACACCGCACCCGCCCGGCCGAGCGTCCGGGGCGCCCCGGGGGCCGGCGCCGGCGCTCGTCGCCGTTCACCGGAGGTGCGGACTGTCGCGTCCCGGGCCCGGCCGAACAACTGCCCTCGGTCCTCGGCTGCCCTCAGTCCCTCGCCAGCCCGAAGCGCGACCACAGCCCCGTCGTCCGTTCGTCTGCGGCCACCGCCGCCGCTCCGGCGGTCACCGTCTCGTAGACGGACATGATGTCCGCGCCGACGGTCGACCAGTCGAAGCGGCGGACGTGGGCGCTGCCCCGCTCGCGCAGCTTCGCGCGCCGCTCCGGGTCCCCCAGGAGGCGTACCGCGGACTCGGCGAGCGCGTCGGCGTCCTCGTTGGGGAACAGTTCGCCGGCCGCCCCCCGGTCGAGCACCTGGGCGAAGGCGTCCAGGTCGGAGGCGAGCACCGGCGCCCCCGCGGACATCGCCTCGACCAGGATGATGCCGAAGCTCTCGCCGCCGGTGTTGGGCGCCACGTACAGGTCGACGCTGCGCAGGAAGCGGGCCTTGTCCTCGTCGCTGACCATGCCGAGGAACTCGACCCGGGAACGGAGTTCGGCGGGCAGGTCCTCCACCGCCTCCTTCTCGTCGCCGCGCCCCGCGACCAGCAGCCGCGTCTGCGGGCGGGCGGCGAGGATCTTCGGCAGGGCTCCCATCAGCACCGGCAGGCCCTTGCGGGGCTCGTCGATGCGGCCGATGAAGCCGATCGTGTCGCCCTGCCACTCGGGCCGGGGCTCGGCGCGGGCGAAGAAGTCGACGTCCACCCCGTTCGGGATCACCACCGCGTCGCCGCCGAGGTGTTCGACGAGCGTGCGGCGGGCGTACTCGCTCACCGCGATCCGTGCGCTGATCTTCTCCAGTGCCGCCTGCAGGATGGAGTACGCGGCGACCATGGCCCTGGAGCGCGGATTGGACGTGTGGAAGGTGGCGACGATGGGTCCCTGGGCCGCCCAGCAGGCCAGCAGGCCGAGCGAGGGCGAGGTCGGCTCGTGGATGTGGATCACGTCGAAGGCGCCCTCGTGGAGCCAGCGCCGCACCCGGGCCGCCGACAGGAAGCCGAAGTTGAGCCGGGCCACCGAGCCGTTGTACGGCACCGGCACCGCACGGCCGGCCGAGACGACGTACGGCGGCAACGGCGTCTCGTCGTCGGCCGGGGCGAGGACGGACACCTCGTGGCCGAGGCGGATGAAGTACTCGGCCAGATCGCGGATGTGGAACTGGACGCCGCCCGGCACGTCCCAGGAGTACGGGCAGACGATGCCGATCCTCACGGGGTTCCCTCCCGGGCGTCCTGATCGGGTTCCCGCGCGGGATCGAGATCCTTGAGCCACAAGCGCTGCAGCATGTGCCAGTCCTCCGGGTGGTCGGCGATCCCCGTGGCGAAGGCGTCGGCCAGCGCCTGTGTCATGACGGACGTCTTCTCGGCCCGCGTACCTGACTCGGGGACCGGGACCGCTGGATGGACCCGGCCCCGCATCACGGGCGAGTCGTCGTACCAGAGCGTCGCCGGCAGCAGCAGCGCTCCGGTGTGCTGGGCGAGCAGGGCGGGGCCGGCCGGCATCCGCGCGGTCTCGCCGAAGAACTCGACCTCCACGCCGGAGGCCGACAGGTCGCGGTCGGCGACCAGGCAGACCAGTCCCCCGTCGCGCAGCCGCCGGGCCAGCGTGCCGAACGCACTGCCGCCGCTGTGCGGGAGCACCTCCATGCCGAGGTCCTCCCGGTAGGCGACGAAGCGGTCGTACAGCGTTTCCGGCTTCAGCCGTTCGGCGACGGTGGTGAACGGGATGCCGAGCCCGGTGGTGGCCCAGGCGCCCGCGAGATCCCAGTTGGCGAGGTGCGGCAGCGCGAGGACGACGCCCTTGCCGGCCGCCATGCCGTCGGTCACTCGGTGGATGTCCTTGATGTCGATGCCGTTCGCGATGCGCTCCGGGCTCCAGGCGGGCAGCCGGAAGGACTCCATCCAGTACCGCAGGTACGAACGCATGCCCGCGCGGGACAGTTCGGCGAGCCGCTCGGGGCCCGCGCCCGGCACCACGCGCGCGTAGTTGCTCTCCAGCCGCTGCACGCCCTGGCCACGCCGCTTCCAGGCGAGATCGGCGATGGTCCGGCCGAGCCGCACGGCGACGGGTTCGGGGAGCTTCTTGACGGTGGCCCAGCCGGCGCCGTACAGAGCGTCGCTCAGGCGGTCCCGCGCGCTCACTTCGCGGCCCCGCTCCCGCGGGCCTCCTGCTCCCCGGCGGCCTCCTGCTCCTCCGCCTCCTCTGCGGACTCCGCCTCGGCGGACTCCCGGCGCACCGTGACGACCCGCTGGATCAGCGTGATCAGGCTGCCGACGGCGACGATCCACAGGGCGACCGGCAGCAGGTACTGGATGCCGGGCACACCGAAGGCGTGCAGACCCGCCAGACCGGCCGCGACCAGCGAGATCACGAGCCGTTCGGCCCGCTCGATCAGCCCGTTCACGGCCACCGGCAGCCCGATCGACTCGCCGCGCGCCTTGGTGTACGACACCACCTGGCCGCTGGCCAGGCAGAAGATCGACACGGCGCACAGGACGATGTCGTCGCCCCCGCCCGCGTACCACAGGGCGAAGCCGCCGAAGACGGCCCCGTCGGCGACCCGGTCCAGGGTGGAGTCGAGGAAGGCCCCCCAGCGGCTGGAGCGGCCCAGCTGGCGGGCCATGTTGCCGTCGACGAGGTCGGAGAACACGAACAGCGTGATCACGACCGTGCCCCAGAAGAACTCGCCCATGGGGTAGAAGACCAGCGCGCCCGCGACCACGCCGGCGGTGCCGATGAGCGTGACCGTGTCCGGGCTGACCCCCCGCCGGATGAGAAACGCGGCGAACGGTGTGAGGACACGCGTGAAGAATGCACGCGCGTACTTGTTCAGCATGGCCTTCCCGACGGTCGGTGTGGCCGTGTGGCCCCACTGGCCACCGGCTGGCCCATCGTAGTCACGCGCGCGTGTCACCGACGGCCGGGCACCCGAGGACCCGGTACGGGGACCGCCGTCGCACGGGTCCGCGGGCCGGACCGGGCCGGAAGCCGCGGCCGGGGCCGGACTCGGGACGTCCGGGGGCACGCCCGGGTGGCGCCGGGAGGCGGGATCGCGTCCTTCGTATGGACGCGCCGTGACGGGAGTGGAAAGCTCGAAGGACCGCGGGCGTCGCCGGAGCCGTCACCGCTCGGGGTGCCCCGGGCCAGGCCCCGGGGAGGATTCCGCGAGTCCGCGCCCACAGTGACCTCACCGTGCACGGGAGGCAGGACCATGGGCGACAAGGCGCACACACATCCCGGAGCCGCCGGAAGGGCACAGGCGGCCGACCACCCCACGTCCGTACGGAATGTGGTGCTGGTCGGCCACTCCGGATCGGGCAAGACCACCTTGGTGGAGGCTCTCGCACTGACCGCCGGAGCCGTGAACCGGGCAGGCCGGGTGGAGGACGGCGGGACCGTCTCCGACTACGACGACATCGAGCACCGGCAGCAGCGCTCGGTACAGCTCTCCCTGGTGCCCCTCGAATGGGACGGCATCAAGATCAACCTGTTGGACACCCCCGGATACGCCGACTTCGTCGGTGAGCTCAGGGCCGGTCTGCGAGCGGCGGACGCGGCCCTTTTCGTCGTCTCGGCCTCCGACGGGGTGGACGGCTCCACCCGCATGGTGTGGGACGAGTGCGCGGCCGTCGGCATGCCGCGGGCCATCGTCGTCACGCACCTGGAGGCGGCACGCGCGAACTTCGACGAGATGACGCGCGTGTGCGCGGAGACGTTCGGCGGGGACGACCCCGACGCCGTACTGCCGCTGTACCTGCCGCTGCACGGTCCGGAGGGGGCCGACGGGCACGCGCCCGTGACGGGTCTGATCGGGCTGCTGACCCAGAAGCTGTTCGACTACTCCTCCGGCGAGCGCAAGGAGCACGAGCCCGAACCGGACCGGCTGCCGCTGATCGAGGAGGCCCGCAGCCGGCTGATCGAGGGGATCATCGCGGAGAGCGAGGACGAGACCCTCATGGACCGCTACCTCGGCGGCGAGTCGTGCGACGTCAAGACCCTGATCGAGGACCTGGAGAAGGCCGTCGCGCGCGGTGTGTTCTTCCCCGTCCTGGCCGCCGCCCCCGCGGCCGAGGACGCCCGCCAGGGCTTCGGCACGGTCGAACTGCTGGAGCTGATCACCGGCGGCTTCCCGACGCCGCTGGAACACGGCACACCGCCGGTGACCACCATCGACGGCACACCGCGCGAGCTGAACCCGTGCGACCCCGACGCCCCGCTGGTCGCGGAGGTCGTCAAGACGTCGTCCGACCCGTACGTCGGGCGGATCTCGCTGATCCGGCTGTTCTCCGGCACCCTGCGCGCCGACCAGACGGTGCACGTCTCGGGGCACGGACTGGTCGACCGGGGCCACGAGGACCACGACGTCGACGAACGGATCGGCGCCCTGTCCACGCCGTTCGGCAAGCAGCAGCGCCCGGTGTCCCACGTCATCGCGGGCGATCTCGCGTGCGTGGCGAAACTGGGCCGCGCGGAGACCGGGGACACCCTGTCCGCCAAGGACGACCCCCTGCTGATGGAACCCTGGGAGATGCCCGACCCGCTGCTGCCCCTGGCCATCCAGGCCCACAGCAAACCGGACGAGGACAAGCTCTCGCAGGGACTGGCCCGCCTCGTCGCGGAGGACCCCACCATGCGTCTGGAGCACAACCAGGACACCCACCAGGTGGTCCTGTGGTGCCTGGGCGAGGCCCACGCGGACGTGGCCCTGGAGCGCCTGCGCAGCCGGTACGGCGTCCAGGTGGACGTCGTGGCCCACCGGGTGCCGCTGCGCGAGACGTTCGGCGACCAGGCCTCCGGGCGCGGACGGCACGTCAAGCAGTCCGGCGGGCACGGACAGTTCGCCATCTGCGAGATCGACGTGGAGCCGCTGCCGGGCGGTTCGGGCATCGAGTTCGTGGACAAGGTCGTCGGCGGCGCGGTGCCACGGCAGTTCATCCCGTCCGTCGAGAAGGGCGTACGGGCCCAGGCCGCCAAGGGAGTCGCGGCCGGTCACCCGCTGATCGACGTCCGGGTGACGCTGAGGGACGGCAAGGCGCACTCGGTGGACTCCTCCGACGCGGCCTTCCAGACGGCCGGCGCGCTGGCGCTGCGGGAGGCGGCCGCGGACGCGCGGATCAATCTCCTGGAGCCGGTGGCCGAGGTGAGCGTGCTGGTCGGTGACGACTACGTGGGCCCGGTGATGAGCGATCTGTCCGGCCGGCGCGGCCGGGTGCTCGGCACCGAGCAGTCGGCGGGCGGCCGGACCCTCATCAGGGCCGAGGTCCCGGAGATCGAGATCGGCCGGTACAGCGTCGATCTGCGGGCGCTCTCGCACGGCACCGCGCGCTTCAGCCGCCGGTACGTGCGGCACGAGCCGATGCCTGCGCAGGTCGCCGAGCGGGTCCGGGAGGAGGCGCTCAGCGCCTGACGGCGGACGGGGCGCGTGCCTCCTCCTCATCGCCACGGCCCGGGATCCGGCGCCGGGCACCCACGGGACCGTTCCGGCGGCCCCGCGGGCGCCCGCGCACCACCGCGCCCGGGCGTAGGCCCGTACACGTGCCCGGACATAAGCCCGTACACGCGTCCGCACGTGACGGAACGCGCCCCGAGAGGCCTCACTTCGTACCGGCAGGCGGCTTTCGGCCGTCCGCCGACGGACGCCGCCGGCGACGGATACCCTGAAGACCAGTTCAACAGGTGTGCGGAGCAAGGAAGTCGGGAAGGCCGCAAGACGACAGTCACGGCGATCGGGGGCGGGAATGGCCGTTGAAGGCGGTTACGCGGAGTTCTTCGGTCCGCAGGTGCCACGCACCGGCGACGAGGGGCAGACCCCGACGTTCGCGCTGGCCTCGGCCGCCTACCGGGACAATGAGGCCGACGAGATACTCAAGGCCAACACCGAGTGGCACAAGTCGTCCGTCAGCAAGCCCCGGATCGCGCTGTTCCGGCCGAATCTGGGCGAGGCGTTCTCCCGGGCGATCATCGACCGGATGCTGGGTTCCGGGCGGGCACCGCTCATCCAGTCCTTCGGCACCCAGCCGCAGGCGGTCGTGGAGCACAGCCTCGCGGCCCACCGCATCCGCAGGGAGCGGGACAACTGGCTCAGTGCCGTGATGGTGCTGTGCGGCGTGCTGTTCCTGCCCGGACTGCTGGTCTGGCTGCTGGTCTTCCAGATCCGCACCACCATCGCGCGGCGCGAGGACAAGCGGGCCGGCGCGCTCGCCACCACGCTGCTGGTCGCGATGGGACTCCTCGCCGTGGTCTTCCTGCTCCGGATGCCCTTCGACGGGTTCTGGGGCTGGTACGCGCGCGCTTGTGTCGTCGCCCCGGTGATCGGCTGGTTCTGGGCCAAGCGGATCTGCGAGCGCACGGCACGGGACCTCAGGGAGCGCTGGAGCAGCCTCCTCTCCGGCGGCAGCGTGGGCGCCAAGGTGCCCGAGGCGGTGCCGAGCAGCCCCGGCGAGACGGCCGCCGAGGAGCTGCGGCAGTCGCTGGCCCGGCTCAGCGCCGAGCAGCAGTCCAATTCCGTGTTCTACGCCGGGCCCAAGGGGATACTCGGCATGGGCACGCGTTGGGGCAGCTGGCAGCTCGCCGAGGAGCTGCTCCCGATCGACCCGGACCGGGAGATCAACCCGTTCCGCAGCTGGGACGTCATCAAGGCCGTCCACGACCGGCTGCGCATGCTGGAGCGCGGCCCGCTGCACACCGGTGGCTTCCCCAAGCCGACGGTGCGGCACTGGATCGTCACTCCGATCGGGGAGAACGCGGACGGGGTCTCCCGGCCCGACGGCACCGACGTCGAGGCCTACCGGATCAAGCCGCACGCCATACAGGAGATCTGCAACAACCAGCAGTTCGGCGCGGGCGACCGGCACTACCTGGGCGTGCAGTGGACCCTGTGGGACGGCCAGCTGGTCCTCACCATGCTGATCACGGTGACGGTGCTGCACGAGACGCTGCGCATCGAGGTCACCGGGCACGCCCTGGGCCCGGTGCACTCCCTGTTCACCAGCAAGCCGGCGGCCAAGGAGAAGAGCGTCCAGAAGTCGGTCAGGTTCTGGGAGACCCGGACGGTGAAGCTCCCGCTGGTCGACACCGACGAGGTGGTGCGCCTGGCCGCCCGTGCGCCGCTGACCTGGTATCCGCCGCTGCTCTACTGGCTGGGCGGCAAGCTCTCGCTGCCCGAGCCCTTCGGGCTGCGGCACGCCTGGGCGGACAAGCCGTGGCGGCACCGCTTCATGGCCGACGACGCGCTGCGCGCGGCCACGCCGGTCCTCCGGGCGGTGCACTCGGCGGCGATCAAGGTGCTGAAGGAGAACGGCGTGGACACGGAGAAGTTCGGTGCCCGCTCGTCGAACCTGAGCGGAGCCATCCAGGACGCGGCACCCCGCAAGGCGGACGTGTACGACGCGTAGGTTCCCGACCATCGCGCAGGGGGCGGGGCGGCCGTGGGCAACGGCCGCCCCGCCCCCTGTCGGACGGAGAAACGGACGGATCGGATCACTCCGTCGGCCAGGCCTCCGCGAGCATCTTGCGGGTGTCGCCCAGCAGTTGCGGCAGCACCTTCGTGTGGCCGACGACGGGCATGAAATTAGTGTCGCCGCCCCAGCGGGGCACGACGTGCTGGTGCAGGTGCGCGGCGATGCCGGCGCCCGCGACCGTGCCCTGGTTCATGCCGATGTTGAAGCCGTGCGCACCGGAGGCGGTACGCAGGGCGCTCATCGCGTGCTGGGTGAACTCGGCGAGCTCCGCGGTCTCCGCCGTCGTGAGATCCGTGTAGTCGGCGACGTGGCGGTACGGCACCACCATGCAGTGACCACCGGTGTAGGGGTAGAGATTGAGCACCGCGTACACCAGTGCGCCGCGCTGGATGATCAGCCCGTCCTCGTCGGACTTGGCCGGGATGGAGCAGAAGGGACAGCCGTCGTCGGCGCCCGGGCCGCTCGGCTTGTTCTCGCCCTGGATGTAGGCCATCCGGTGGGGCGTCCACAGACGCTGGAACGCGTCCTGCGTGCCCACTCCGATCTGCTGCTCCGGCTCACTCGTCATGCATGCAGCATATGGCGTCACTGCGGGGGTACGGCAAAGGCCCCCGGGGTTCCCGGGGGCCGACCCCCGCCTGCGCGGGGAGCCCTCGCGCCGACGCCACGAGGACGAGGGCTACGACGGAGCATCCCCGCGTCGGCGGGGAGCACATCAGACCTGAACCCGACGCTCCACCACGTCGACGATCTCGGCGATCGCCTCGTCACGGGGAATGCCGTTCTTCTGCGACCCGTCGCGATAGCGGAACGACACCGTGCCCGCGTTCATGTCGTCGTCGCCGACGATCACCATGAACGGCACCTTCTGCTTCTGGGCGTTCCTGATCTTCTTCTGCATGCGGTCCGAGGAGGAGTCCACCTCGACCCGCAGGCCCTGCTTCTTCGCGTCGGCGGCGAACTTCTCCAGGTACTCCACGTGGGCGTCGCCGACCGGGATGCCCATCGCCTGCACCGGCGCCAGCCATGCCGGGAAGGCACCCGCGTAGTGCTCCAGCATCACCGCGAAGAACCGCTCGATCGAGCCGAACAGCGCGCGGTGGATCATGACCGGGCGGGTCTTGGAGCCGTCCGCGGCCGTGTACTCCAGGTCGAAGCGCTCCGGCAGGTTGAAGTCGAGCTGGATGGTCGACATCTGCCAGGTGCGGCCGATGGCGTCCTTGGTCTGCACGGAGATCTTCGGGCCGTAGAAGGCGGCGCCGCCCGGATCCGGGACCAGGGGCAGGCCCTGCTTCTCGGCGACCTGGCGCAGCGTCTCGGTGGCTTCTTCCCATGCCTCGTCGGTGCCGACGAACTTTTCCGGGTCCTTGGTGGACAGCTCCAGGTAGAAGTCGGTCAAGCCGTAGTCGCGCAGCAGGTCCAGGACGAAGGTGAGGGTCTTGTCGAGCTCCTCCGCCATCTGCTCGCGGGTGCAGTAGATGTGCGCGTCGTCCTGGGTGAAGCCGCGGGCACGAGTCAGACCGTGCACGACACCCGACTTCTCGTAGCGGTAGACCGTGCCGAACTCGAACAGCCTCAAGGGCAGTTCACGGTACGACCGGCCGCGCGCGTCGAAGATCAGGTTGTGCATCGGGCAGTTCATGGGCTTGAGGTAGTAGTCCACGCCCTCGTCGAGCTGCATGGGCGGGTACATGCCGTCGGCGTACCAGTCCAGGTGGCCCGAGGTCTCGAAGAGCTTCCCCTTCGTCGCGTGCGGGGTGTAGACGAACTCGTAACCGGCCTCCTCGTGCTTGCGCCGCGAGTAGTCCTCCATGACCCGGCGGATGATGCCGCCCTTGGGGTGGAAGACGGCGAGGCCGGAGCCGATCTGCTCCGGGATGGAGAACAGGTCCAGTTCGGAGCCGAGCTTGCGGTGGTCGCGCTTCTCTGCCTCGGCGAGGAACTCCAGGTGCGCCTTCAGCTCGTCCTTGGACGGCCAGGCGGTGCCGTAGATGCGCTGGAGCATCGGGTTCTTCTCGCTGCCGCGCCAGTAGGCGGCGGCGTTGCGCATCAGCTTGAACGCCGGGATGTTCCGGGTCGTCGGCAGATGCGGGCCACGGCAGAGATCCCGCCAGCACAGGTCGCCGGTCTTGGCGTCGAGGTTGTCGTAGATCGTCAGCTCGCCGGCGCCGACCTCGACGTCCGCGCCGTCGTCGTGCGACGCGGAGCCCTTGAGGCCGATCAGCTCGAGCTTGTACGGCTCGTCGGCCAGCTCCTCGCGGGCCTCGTCGTCGGTGACCACGCGGCGGGCGAAGCGCTGCCCGCGCTTCTGGATCTCCTGCATGCGCTTCTCGATGGCCTTGAGGTCATCGGGGTGGAAGGGCTCGTCGACGTCGAAGTCGTAGTAGAAGCCGTCCTTGACCGGCGGGCCGATGCCCAGCTTGGCCTCGGGGAACAGCTCCTGCACGGCCTGGGCCATGACGTGCGCGGTGGAATGGCGCAGGATGTCGAGGCCGTCCGGGGACGAGATCTCGACGGCTTCGACGGTGTCGCCGTCGCTGACCTGGTGGGCGAGGTCCTTGAGCTCACCGGCCACCCGCGCGGCGATGACCGAGCGTTCGCCGGCGAAGAGCTCGGCGGCCGTGGTGCCCGTCGTCACCACGCGTTCTTCCCGCTCGGAATCGCGTTGGATGATCACACGGACGTCTGACACCGGTCTCTCCTGACTGAAGGCTGGGCCGCGGCGCCATACCTGAGCGCACGCATGGGTGCGATCGTACCGACCCGGACCGGTGCGGGTCGAAATCATTGCCGCGACCGTATGCGCCGCCGTCCCCGCCCGCGTCCCTCGCGCCGTCCCGGTGGCCGCCGTTGGCGGTGCGGGGTTTTTTTCCGGGCATGCGGGTGGCCCTGAGCGCGAAGAAGCCGGTCCGCCTGGGGCGGACCGGCTTTCCCGGTGGGCGATACTGGGTTCGAACCAGTGACCTCTTCGGTGTGAACGAAGCGCTCTCCCACTGAGCTAATCGCCCGGGAACGGACTGAACGATACAGGGCCGGGCGGGCTCGGTTCAAACCGCTTGGAGGTAAGCGGTCAGGCCGCGCCGCCCGGAGCGCATCATCAGGGTGTGGTTGGCGTGGAAGAGGGGGCGTCCGGGCAGGGCGAGGCGGCGCAGCAGGGGTCTGCGGAGGCCGGCCTCCTGGTCGTAGCGGGCGAGTGTGCCGTTGGGGACGGTGGGGGTGACGGTCCAGCGGGCCCAGCCGTCGAGGTCCCCGGACAGACGCACTTCGAGGACTCCGGCCAAGGGGTCGCGCCGGGTCTCCCGCAGGGTCGTCACCAGGTCGAAGGGCAGTACGGAGCGGATCCGGACGACCCCGCCGGTGGCGTCGAGCCGGGCCACCCCACGTACCTGCGGCCACCAGCGGGGATAGTCCTCGATGCGCTCCAGGGCGTCGTACACCGGTCCGGCGGGCGCGGGCAGGCTCCACAGGCTGCGGAAGCGGTAATGGTTCCGGTCCATGGGGGGAGTGTGCCCGCCCGCGCCCGGGACGTACGGTCTCCTGCCGCCTCTTACGGCATCCGGTGTCCCAGTAGGGCGAGGTTCTCGATGGCGGCGAGGCCGTAGAGCGCGGTGTCGTTGGTGGACACCCAGGTGGCCTCACTGCCGGCGACCAGGGCGGTCGGTCCGGTCACCTTCTCGGTCTTCCAGGGCGCGGACTCCTGGTAGCCGTCGGAGTGGTAGAACGTGTCCCACGCCCGGTCGGCGAGCTTGTCGTCACCGGTCTGCACGGCGGCGTAGGCGTCCAGGCGGGAATGGCCCTGGAAGAGGATCAGGCTGCCGAAGTTCGAGCCGTAACGGGCCGCCTGCTCCGCCTTGGTGGCGTTGAAGTAGCGGCAGTAGTCGTAGTAGGCCTCGTCGAAGGCCGGCATGTCGACCAGGTCGATGAGTTCGGCGCACAGTTCGTTCAGGCCGAAGACGGCCGACAGGTGGGAGACGCCGACCACGGGTTCCTCGGCGATCGCGAACCTCCCGGTGTCCAGGTCGTACAGTCCGGTGCCCTGGACGAATCCGTTGGGCTGGGCCGCGATGGTCTCCATGGTGGACAGCACGCGTGCTTTCGCCTTCTCCCATTTCGGGCCCCGGCGTTCCCATTCGGTGAGCCAGGCCGAGACCAGGCCGCTCCAGTCGGTGCCGAAGCCGATGGACAGGGCATGCCGGTCGGGGGTGTACGGCTCGGTGCGGATCTTGCGGATGGGGTCGAGGACGAGGAAGGTCTCGTCGGAGTCGACGTTGGCGTGCATGAGGTCGCCGACGCGTTCGTCGGCGGTGAGGAAGTAGTAGTAGCGCCGGTAGGTGGTGTTGGCGATGCGCTGCTGCTTGGCGCTGTCGGCCCAGTGCTGGACGCCGTGCCGGGTGCCGAGGCCGGCCCACTTGCCCAGGTGGTAGACGTCGACCTCGCCGGTGTGCCGGGTCATCGCCTCGGCGAAGCGGAAGATGTCGGCGCGGCCGGAGCGCAGGTAGGCGTACCAGAGCCAGAGGTCGGGCGAGAGTTCGGAGTTGTCCCAGGCGTAGCCGCCGACGTCGTAGCGCCACTGGTGGCGGACGGTGTCGTAGGTGTGCATGATGTCGCCGTAGTCCCAGAAGCCGTACCAACGGCGCATCTCCACCTGGTCCTTGTAGTAGGTGAAGAGGAAGTCGAGGTGGTCCTCGATCTTCGCCTTGGCCGGGGTGGAGCGGTCGGGTGCGGAGAACAGGCCGGGGCCGAACACCTTCGCGCCGATGAGCTGTTTCGGCGGTGCGGCGAGCTGCGGGAGGACGCGGACGGCCTCGACCTGTTGGGCGAGTTTCTCGGCGCTCGGGGTCGACTCGTTGGCCCAGAAGAGGAGTTCGGAGGTACGGGCGATGCCGTAGGGGGTGCCGAACTCGGGCTCGTAGTCCTCGTAGGTGATGTTGAGGCCTTCGAGCTGTTCGGGGAAGGTGTCCTGGCCCATGCCGTCGTGGTAGAAGCGCAGGTCCATGGGTTGCGCTTCCGGCGACCAGAGCCAGAGGGTGACCTCGGCCGCGTCGGTGTGGGCGTCGCGGATGTCGAGCTGGGCGGGGTGCTTCTCCCAGAAGTCACGCAGACCGAAGGAGAGTCCGCCGCCGACTCCGCCGACGTAGCCGAAGCCGGAGGCTCGTCGTCCGCCGCCTGCGCCGATCCAGCCGTAGCCCTTCTTGGTGCGCTTGCGCAGGGCGAAGCCGTCGGCGGAGAGCTGGGAGAGGGTGTAGTCGCCCCATTCGGGGATGTACTGCAGGCGGGTGGTGACCCGTTGGTCCCAGGTGGCGGGATCGGGCAGCTTCTCGCCCGCGAACTGGGCGGCCTGCACGGCGGCGCCCGGGTCGCGGCGCAGTCCGGTGATGCCCTTGACGGCCTCGCGCAGCATTCCCGTGCCCTCGCCGCCGAGGCGGATGTGCCGGTCGTAGGACTCGTCGCGCAGGGGCACGGTGAAGCGGACGCCGATGCCGCGGATGAAGTCGCCGCTCGCCCTGCCGGGTTCCTGCTGTCCGTCGTAGGTGACGGTGTGCACCATGCGGAAGGAGTCGGCGCCCGCGTAGAAGTAGAGGCGGATGGAGAAGGGCAGCCAACTGCGGTGTCCCTTGCGGTGTTTGCCGTCGACGCGGACGACGGCGCGGACCGGTCCCGCCTGTTCGACGGTGACCTCGTCGATGGCGCCGTCGAAGCGCTCGGTCCTGACGGTGGTCTGGTCGCCGTCCTCGGACTCGGGCTGGCGCAGCAGGACGAGGCGGCCGTTCCTGGCGATCTCGGTCGGGCCGCGGGTGACGGACTTGACGAGGGTGGCACCGGACCTGCCTATTCTCGCGGTGATGACGCCGGTCGAGATGTCGATGGTGGCGCCGCGCCGGTCGACGGTGACCTTCTTCTGCGGTGCCGCGGGAGCGCCGGTGGTCAGGGTGAGCTTGCCGGCGCCGGAACTGACTGCGTGCGCGGTCCACTTCAGGGAGCCGTCGGGCCAGTAGGCGAGGGGCCAGGACTGTACGGGGACGGCCCTGCCGTCGGCGTCGCTCAACGCGAAGGTCTGGTCGTCGCGGTGGACGCCCTTGGGCCAGGGCACGCCGACGGTGGATCCGGGTGCCGCGCCGAGGCCGCCGTCCTCGAGCCAGTCCAGGATCACGGGGTCGTCGCCGGCGCTCTCGGCCCTCGGTGCGGCGGCGGCGTCGCGGCCGCCGAGGGACCGGCTGAACTGGGCGGCGGCGCCTGCCACGGCGGCTGCCTTCAGGAGGGACCTGCGGGGGATGGGGGACATGGCCTTTCCTTTCCGTGCGGGATGCAAGGGGATGTCAAGGGCATGACAGGCAAGGGTGCGGCGCCGGGGCACCGTCCCTGGTACGGAAGACACCGCCTGTCAGCGGTGCCGGTGGCGCTCCTCCACGGCGACGGCCGCCGCCGCGACCGCGCCCAGGACGGGCAGAGCGAGCGGCGCGCTGAACCAGGCGGAGCAGACCACCACGGCCAGCCCGCCGACGATCAGGAAGGATCCGGCGGGATCGAGCACGGTGCGGCGGCCGGCCTGCGCGCACAGCGACCGCCAGGAGGCCCCGGGCCGCCAGGAGGCCGCCGCGCGCAGCCCGGCGACGACCGCCGCGATCAGGGCGAGCACGCCCACGGCGCCCACGAGCTCGCCGCCCGGCAGTCCGGCCCGTACGGCCCGCACGTCCACCCAGACCACGGCGAGGGCGGCCCACCCGGCGAGTCCGACGAGCCAACCGCCGCGCAGCGCCGACCGGAAGTCGGCCGTGAACTCCCGCAGCCCGCCGCGTTCATGGGCGAGCTGCCGTCCGAGGTGCCGCGAGCCGGCCGCGAACGCGGCGGGGTAGGTGACCAGCGGCAGCGAGGCCAGCGCGATCCACACCCCGGTGAGCAGGCACTCGGCGAACAGGGCGAACTTCCCGGCGAGCGGCGACTCGCCGCGGGCGGCACGGGTCCCGGTGTGCGCCTCGGTCACGATCGGTTCACCTCAGCCCTTCAGGCCGGACGTGGCCATGCCGTCGATGAGGTAGCGCTGGAAGGCCAGGAAGAAGGCCAGCACCGGCAGGAGCGCGACGAGGGACATGGCGATCATGCCGCCGTAGTTCGCCACCCCTTCCTGGTCGACGAACATCTTCAGTCCGAGTGAAACGGTGTACTTGCCGGGCTCGTTGAGGTAGATCAGCGGACCCATGAAGTCGTTCCAGACGTTGATGAAGGTGAAGATGGCACTGGTGATCAGGGCCGGCCGGCACAGCGGGAGCACGATCGACCAGTAGATGCGGAAGTGCCCGCAGCCGTCGAGGCGTGCCGCCTCGTCGAGTTCCCTGGGCAGGTTGCGCATGAACTGCACCATCAGGAAGACGAAGAACGCCTCCGTAGCCAGGTACTTCCCCAGCAGGAGCGGGGTGTACGTGTTGATCATGTCCATGTTGCGGAAGAGCACGTACTGCGGGATGAGCAGCACGTGGTACGGCAGCAGCAGGGTGCCGATCATCAGGGTGAAGAGCAGATTGCGGCCGGTGAACCTGATCTTCGCGAAGGCGTAGGCGGTCAGTGAGCAGGACACCACGATCCCGACCACCGAACCGACGGCGAGAAAGAGCGAGTTGACGAAGAACGTGGAGATCTGGATGTCCGCGATGCCGTCGGCGAGGCTCGTGTAGTTGGCGGTGATCGGGTCGGCCGGGAAGAGGTCCAGGCTACCGACGACGTCCTCACTGTTCTTGAAGGACCCGCCGATGACCCAGATCACCGGGTAGAGGATCACCGCGAGGATCGCCAGCGACCCTGTGTGCCAGGCGAGCGAGCCGGGCAGACGGCGCCGCAGGGCCCCCGCCCTCGTGGACCGGGCCGGCGCGCCGTCGGGGGCCGAGGGGGGTGCCCCCCGACCGAGCGAAGTCGAGAGATCGGGTGAGCTCATCGGCCGCCCTCCTCGTAGTGCACCCAGCGCTTCTGGGACCAGAAGAGCACCGCGGTGACCAGGGCGACCGCGACCAGCAGCATCCACGCCATCGCGGAGGCCAGGCCCATCCGGCTGTTCTCGAAGCCCTGGACGTACAGATAACAGGTATAGACCATGGTTCCGTCCGCGGGACCGCAGGCGTTTCCCCCGGCGCCGCCGCCGACGATGTAGGCCGAGCTGAAGATCTGGAAGGAGTGGATGGTCTCCAGCAGCACGTTGAAGAAGAGGACCGGGGAGATCATCGGCAGGGTGATGTTCCAGAACTGCCGGAGTCTGCCCGCCCCGTCGACGTCCGCCGCCTCGTACAGTTCGCGCGGCACCTGCTTCAGGCCGGCCAGGAAGATGACCATGGGGGCGCCGAACTGCCAGACGGTGAGCGCCACCAGGCTGTAGATGATCAGGTCCGGGTCACCGGTCCAGCCGCCGGCGTCGACGCCGAAGAGCTTCTGCGTGCGGTCGACGATCGCGTCGTCGGAGAAGATCGCCTTCCACACGATGGCGACGGAGACGCTCGCCCCGATCAGCGACGGCGCGTAGAAGGCGGCCCGGTAGAAGGCCTGCCCGCGCCGCTTCTGGGCCAGCAGCAGCGCCACCCCGAGCGCCGCGATCAGTTTGATCGGCGTACCCACGACCACGTACCAGAGCGTGACCTGCACCGAGTGGCGCCAGCGCGGGTCCGCGAACATCTCGGAGAAGTTGTCCAGGCCGATCCACCGGGGAGCGTCGAACAGGTTGTAGTCGGTGAACGCGAAGTAGAGCGAGGCGGCCATCGGGCCCGCCGTCAGCAGCAGGAACCCGGCGATCCAGGGGGACATGAAGAGGTAGCCGGCCAGGTTCTCCCGGCGGCCCCGCCGCTTGAGGGCGGCGGGACGCGGGGACTTCACCGGACCGTGCCGCGGCTCGGAGTCCCGGGTGAGGTCCTCCGTCGCAGGGGCGTGTGTCACGGCGCTTCCCATCAGCCGGCGAGAGCCGTCTTCGACTCGGTGAAGAACTGCTTGACGGCGTCCGCCACGGAGCGCTTGCCCAGGCCCAGTTCCTCGGCGATGCGCAGGAACGCGGCCTCGCAGATGTCGGCGCCGTTCGGGTGCGGGGTGATGGGTTCCAGGACGTCCGCCTCGACGAGGGACTCCTCGTAGGCCGCGATCGCCTTGTTGACCGGGTCGGTCGGCCGGTACGCATCGAACTGGGCCTGCGTCGTGGGCACACCGCGGTCGTATCCCATGATCTCGGCGACCTCGGGATCGTGCACCATGAAGTCGATGAACTGGGCTACTTCCTTGGGGTGCTGGGTGCGCTTGGAGGCACTGAGCATCAGGGAGCCGAGGTACTGACCGGTCTTCCTGCCGTCCGTGGTCGGGATGGGCGCGAGGCCGTACTCGCTCTTGCCCTCGGAGGTGTAGCGGACGGTGAAGTTGTCCCAGGTGAACTCGCTTCCGGCGAGTTCGGCGGAGAGCGCCGACTTGGGCTTGATCTGGGCGACCTTCTTCGGGTCGGCGAACAGGCCGGTCCGGACGCCCTTCTCCGCCTTGGTCCACCACTGGGTCAGATCCGCCTCGGTGAATCCCAGGCCGTCCTCGGTGAAGAACGCCTTTCCGTTCTGCCGCAGATACAGGTCGTAGAGGTACATGACGCCGTACATGCCGCTGTCTCCGGCCCGGCCCGCCCTGTCGCGGATCCTCACCATCGCCTCGTCGAAGTCGTCCCAGGTCCATCCCTGTTCGGGCTTGATGCCGGCCCGGGTGTAGACGGGCTTGTCGATGACCAGGGCCAGCGAGTTCGACCCCACGGGAACGCCGAGGAGCTTGCCGTCGACCTCGCCGAACTTCTCCAGGCCCGCCCGGAATCCGTCCATGGAGAGGTTGCCGGCCTTCACCTGCCCGTTGAGGTCGAGCAGCACATTCTTCGCATCGTATTTGCGGAGGAATCCGATGGCATTCTGGAACACGTCCGGAGGATTCCCTCCGGACGCCTGCGTGTTGAACTTCTTCCAGAAGTCGGGGTACGGCTGGAAGTCGGTCTTGATCTTGATCTTCGGGTACTTCTTCTCGAAGAGCGCGATGGTCTTGTTGATGCGTTCGGCCCGGTCCTCGGCACCCCACCAGGAGTAACGGAGCGTCACAGTCCCCTTGCTCGACCCGCTTCCCCCGCCGCACGCGGTGGCCGTGGCGCCCAGCCCCGCGACGGCCAGCGAGGCTCCCGCCGCTTTGAGGACCGTCCGCCTCCCGGCCTGCCTCTCCGCATTCCCGCCCTGCTGCATACGAGCCTCCCCGCGACGTCGCGTCCGCCTCATGAATCGTTTCAAGTAAGCGCTTGCTGGCACAAAGTACGGAGGACCCACGAGCGCGTCAATGATTCGGACAGGAATTGATGGGCGCACCGGCCGGGCGGGAGCCGCGACGGCTCGCACCCCTTCGACGGAGACGGACGGAGGCGGACGGAAACACCCAGGTCCGCGCGGCCCGGCCGACGGACCGAACACCGCCGGGCCCGCCGGAGCGCGGGGCCCGCAAGGTCACGGTTGAGTGAAGGCCGGCGCGGGCGGGGCGGTCGCACCACCCGTCGGGCAGCCGCGGGACACCGGGCGGAGGCATCGCGTGGCCTCACCGCCACGCACCCGCGCGCCGCCGGGGACACGCGGACGCACTGCGGCCCGGCTCACCGTCGGTGAGCCGGGCCGCAGTGGGATCCGGTGGGCGATACTGGGTTCGAACCAGTGACCTCTTCGGTGTGAACGAAGCGCTCTCCCACTGAGCTAATCGCCCGGACGCAGGAAGAACATTACCCCATGTCAGGGAGTGCCCGTGACGGGCGGGGACCGGTGCTCGCGCCCCCGCCGCGGCTCACTGGTTCTCGATCTTCCAGGGCATCACGAGGCCGAACTTCCACAGGTAGATCCCGGCCAGCGCGGTCCCGATCACGAGGGCGACGGTGGTCAGGATGATGTTCCGGCGCCGCACCCGGGGATCGAGTGCGCGCTGCGCCGCCTCGGTGACCTTGCGCTTGGTCCACCGGAGCACCAGCTGGGCCCAGACGAACTCGGTCGCCCAGATCGCCATGCCGCCGAAGATCACCACCCAGCCCGGCCCGGGAAGCACCAGCATGGCGGCACCGGCCATCACGACCGCGAGCCCCACGACGAAGACGCCCACCTGCCAGCTCAGGTGCAGAGTGCGGCGCGCTTTGACGAAGGCCGGCGCCCTGGAGCCCAGCGCCCGTTCGTCCGATGCCTGGTCGGCCCTGTCCATCCCCGCTCGATCCGCCGTCGTGGCCGCCTCGCCGGGTGTGTCACTCCCCGTGTTCATACGGCCAAACACTACCGGAGCCCCTCACTTCACCGGAACGGGCTCAGCTCGCGAACGATCTTTCGGCCGGTTGAGTTACGTAAACCCATGCAAAACACTCAGAGGGGTTTACAACGGCACCGTAGGTGGCATGTCGATTTCGCCGACGTGCGAATCCCCGAGCGCACACTGAGCGAAAGGCCCTGGCGCTTATGAACACCACGGTCAGCTGCGAGCTGCACCTGCGCCTCGTTGTGTCGAGCGAGTCCTCCCTGCCTGTCCCCGCAGGCCTGCGGTACGACACGGCCGACCCCTACGCCGTGCACGCCACCTTCCACACCGGAGCCGAGGAGACCGTCGAGTGGGTGTTCGCCCGCGACCTCCTCGCCGAGGGGCTTCATCGCCCCACGGGCACCGGCGACGTCCGCGTCTGGCCGTCGCGCAGTCATGGTCAGGGCGTCGTCTGCATCGCCCTGAGCTCTCCGGAGGGAGAAGCTCTGCTCGAGGCCCCGGCACGGGCTCTGGAGTCCTTCCTGAAGCGTACGGACGCCGCCGTGCCTCCCGGCACGGAACACCGGCACTTCGATCTCGATCAGGAGCTCTCGCACATCCTGGCGGAAAGCTAGGCGAGGGTTCACCAAGCTGCCCGACGCCGTCGACTCGGGGTGACGGCTCGGGCCCTGACAGCCGTGCAACGGCACACAACGGCGCCGACGCCGCGGGACACCGCGGGCGGCGCCGTTGTGCTGCGCTCGAGCTCCGGCACGGAACCCCGGCGGGACCGCTCCTCCGCGGCCCTCGAAGCCGTATGCGAGCGAGGAGCGCTCATGGGCTTGCGGGAGCCACTACCATCGGCCAGCATCGGCGGGCGCCCGCCCGACCCTCAGGCCAGGGAGCGAATCGTGCTGATCACCCACGACACCCGGTGCGCGCTGGACACCGTGGTGGATCTGGTGAACTCCGCGCCGGAGGACGACTCGGCACCGGACGGGCTGCAGGACCTCCCGGCTCTCGAGGCCTTCGTGCGCAGCCACGAGGTCAGCGAGGTCGGGGTCCTCACGGAGTTCGACCTGTCGGCGGTGCGCAGGATCCGCGGACGGTTCGCCTCGGTCTTCGCCGCTCCCGACGCCCACAGCGCAGCCAAACTGATCAATGAGCTGATCGCGGCCGCGGGCACCACGCCCCGGCTCACCAACCACGACGGCTACGACTGGCACGTGCACTACTTCGCCCCCGGTGCCTCGGTCACCGATCACCTGGCGGCGGACTGCGGGATGGCACTGGCGTTCTTCGTGGTCGCCGGGGAACAGGAGCGGCTGCGGCGCTGCGAGGCGCCGGACTGCCGGCACGCCTTCGTCGATCTCTCCCGCAACCGCTCCCGCCGCTACTGCGACAGCCGCACCTGCGGCAACCGCCTGCACGTCGCCGCGTACCGCGCACGCCGCAAGGAGGCGGCGGGCTGAGCGTACGCAGCGGGGCGAGGCGGGGGGCGCACTCCGGGGCCGAGCCGAGCCGGCTGAGCTGCCTGAGCCGGTCGTCCGGGCGGGCGACGTGGCGATGCCGTGCCGACGCGGTCCCGACGGGTGGCGCCGGGTACCGCGGGTACGGCTCACAGCCAGAGCAGGTCGTGCAGGGCGGCCGTGAGCAGCAGACACCCGATCACCGCAAGGAAGATCATCAGCGGTGGCTGGGAAAGGGCGAAGAGGCATCCACGCGGCTCATCCTGCGGCGGCGCGGCCTCGCTCTGTGTCGTGTCCAGCATCTCGCGGGGATCATGACGCATCGGGAGCGCCCGATGCGATCACCACTCACGGACTGAACGCGAGGGTCCGATTTCCACGATCCCTCGTCCGAGCTGTGATCGTTTGCGCACGCTCCGGGACCGCCTGTGACGCTTCGGCCCGCTGCCTCCCGCTCCCGCGTCACCCCGTCACCTGCGGTGCGGCGCGTCCGCCCAGGACGGCTTCATATGCCGTGCTTCTTGAGGATCGCCTCGATGTCGCTGAAGTCGTCGTCACTCTTGGGCGCGGCCGTGGGGCGGGTCGCCCCCGGGCGGGAGCCCGGCCCCAGGGAGGGGGCCGAGGCCGTGGGGGCCACTGCCCCGGGCTGCGCGGACGCCCCGGCCGTCCGGCGCTGCTGCTTGCGTTCCTTCCGCTCCTGGCGGGTGCCGCCGCGCCGGCGCTCCACCGCGCGCGTGGTCATGAACAGCACCCAGGACAGGCCCAGCACGCCGAAGCCCGCCCAGGCCGTGGGGCTGAAGGCGGTGTCGGCCAGCCACTCGACGACACCGGTCATCACCAGGCCGATGGGAACGAGCGCATAGGCGGCGATGCGGGTCGCGGTGAGGAAGCGCTTGCGGTAGGCCGTGACCAGCGCGATGCCCAGGCCTGCCGCGGACACGGCGGAGCAGACGGTCTCGGCAATCATCCGGTCCTCCAGGCAGGGGTTCGGTGGCATCGGGCACTTCGTCCCTTCCATCCTGCACCTTCCGGACCTCACCGGGCCATGCTCCGGCCGCAGATCAGGGACATCTCCGGGTCGGCTCCTCCGCAGGTGCCGGTGCGGCGTACTCCCCCGGAGCCCGTCGTCCCGGTCATGCCGGTCATGCCGGGCTCACGGGCTCACGGGCTCACGGGCTCACGGGTTCCGGCGCCTGATACAGCCTGATCCGCACGAAAGACTCTCGGGGCCGGACGGGCGACAGGTCCGATTGGGTGCCGCGGCGCGGGGCTGGAAGACTGTCGCCCATGAGCGACTCCTCCCCCGCCCGCGCCGCCGCCCCCGTACTCGACGTGTGGTGCGATCTGCAGTGCCCGGACTGCCGTGACGCCCTCGACGATCTCCGCGCCCTGCGCGCCCGGTACGGCGACCGTCTGGAGCTGCGGCTGCGGCACTTCCCGCTGGAGAAGCACAAGCACGCCTTCGCCGCCGCCCAGGCCTCCGAGGAGGCGGCCGAGCAGGGGCAGGGCTGGGCCTACGCCGAGGCCGTACTGGGACGGGTCGAGGGACTGAGCCGTGCGGGAGAACCCTTCCTGGTCGAGGTCGCCCGGGAACTCGGACTGGACGCCGAGGAGTTCGACACCGCGCTGATCGACGGCCGGCACATCCTGATCGTGGACGCCGACCAGGCCGAGGGCAAGGCGATCGGGGTGACCGGCACCCCGACCTATGTCATCGGCGGTGAGCTCCTCGACGGCGGCAAGAGCCAGGAGGGCCTGCGCGAACGCGTCGAGGAGATCGCGGACCGGCTCCTCGCCGAGCAGGACGGCTGACCGAGGATCTCCCCGGCCCCGGCCCCTACAGCAGGTGCTTGTACATCGTGTACCGCGTCGTCCTGTAACCGAGTGACGCGTACAGCCGCTCCGCCGGAGTGTTGTCCGCGAAGACGTTGAGACCGATGGCGCTTTTCCCCGCGGCGATCGACTGCGCCTCGGCGAGCAGCATGAGGGATCGCCCGTGCCCCCGGCCGCGGTGTGCGGCGTCGGCCTCGACGTCGAACACGTATCCATGGTCCTCGCGTACCGCGAGCCACAGCGTGCCCACGGGGATGCCCTCGTGTTCGAGGACGCTGAGGAGCATCTCCTCCGAGTCCCGTCCGTCGGGGAGCAGGTCAGCCTGCTCCCTGGCCGCCTTGGTCCGCGCCTCGGCCTCCGGGACACCGCGCTCGATCCAGCTCCGCGCGTACTCCGCCTCGCTCCTGACCGACCAGGTGCCGAACTCGGCGTCGGTCATCGGCCGTCCGCGACTGCCCTCCGGAAGGGCGGGCGGGACGTCCCCCAGCGCCTTCTCCATGGTGTAGTTGCGCACGACGTAGCCGAGCGCCGTGGCGAGGCGGAGCGCGGGCCCGGCAGGGGCACCAAACCCGGCCGCCCGTGTCTCGGCCCCTTCGGCTTCGGCTTCGGCTTCGGCTTCGGCTTCGGCTTCGGCGGGGATCGTCACCTCGATGCGGCGGCAGCCCCAGCCGCGGGCGATCTCCTCGGCGGCGAGCGCGGCCACCGTGCCCCGGCCGCGCCTGCGGTCCGGCTCCTCGATCCGCAGGTTCGTGATCCGGGCCACGGCGTCACCGAAGACGGGATGCGTACCGATGTGTATGCGTCCGACGGGACGGCTGTTGACACACACCTGGTAGCGGCGGGAGCGCGTGCCGTCGGGATTCTGCTGGAGCGGCTCGGCCGGCCGCAGGGTCGTGGTCATCAGTGATGTTCTACCCCTGCGACCGCCCGGATCAGCCGAATGTCACGCACCGGCCCCGTACCCGGTCCCCAACCTCGTCACGGATCGAGGTCGGCCGCCGCGCGCTCGTCGAAGATCCGCATGGCCTTGGCCGTCACCGGGCCCGGGGCACCGGGCAGTTCACGGTCGTCGACACGCCGCACGGCTTGCACGTCCCGCAGGGTGGAGGTGAGGAAGACCTCGTCGGCCCGCTGGAGGACGTCCATCGGCAGATCGGTCTCGGCGGCGCCGGTCCACTCGACGGCCAGCGCCCGGGTGATGCCCGCGAGGCAGCCGGAGGCGACCGGCGGGGTGTGGATCTCACCGTCCAGGACGACGAAGACGTTGGACCCCGTGCCCTCGCAGAGCCGGCCGACCGTGTTGCCGAACAGCGCCTCCGAGGCGCCCTGTTCGCGGGCGCGGGCGAGGGCGACCACGTTCTCGGCGTAGGAGGTGGTCTTCAGGCCGGTGAGCGCGCCGCGTTCGTTGCGGGTCCAGGGAACGGTGATCACGGCGGTGGAGTCGGGGCGGCGGGTGGTGTCGCCCAGGGCGACGACGAGGGTCGGGCCGTGCTCGCCGCGGTCGGAGCCGAGGGGGCCGTGGCCGCCGGTGAAGGTGATGCGCAGCCGGCCGAGCGGCATCGGGTTGGCCTCGATGACGGCCGCGCAGGCGCGGCGGACCTCGTCGAGGTCCGGTTCGGGCAGGCCGAGACCCCGGGCGGAGCGGGCCAGCCGGTCGAGATGCCGGGTCAGCGCGAACGGTCTGCCGTTCACGGTCTTCACCGTCTCGAAAATGCCGTCGCCCACGGTCAGTCCGTGGTCGAAGACGGAGACGCGGGCGGACTCGATGTCCTGCAACCCGCCGTCGAGCCAGATCTTCACCTCAGGGTCCCTTCGCTCACCTCGTGCCTGCCCGACGCTACCGCGAGCAGCCGGGACGCCTTCAGCTCGGTCTCCCGCCACTCCCCCTCCGGGTCGGATCCCCAGGTGATGCCGGCACCGGTGCCGAACCGGAGCACGGCACCGCCGTCCGGCTCCCGGTCGATCCAGAAGGTACGGATGCCCACCGCCAGCCCGGCGGCGCCCCGGTCGGCGTCGACCCAGCCGATGCCGCCGCAGTACGGGCCCCGGGGCGCCGTCTCCAGGGTGTCGATGATCCGCAGGGCGCTCGACTTGGGCGCGCCGGTGACGGAGCCCGGCGGGAACGCGGCGGCGAACAGCTCGGGCCAGCCGGTCCCGGGCCGCAGCTCGCCCCGCACCGTCGACACCAGGTGCACCAGCCCCGGATGCTTCTCGACGGCGCACAGGTCGGGCACCGTGACGCTGCCGGTGGAGCAGACCTGGCCGAGGTCGTTGCGGACCAGGTCGACGATCATCACGTTCTCGGCGTAGTCCTTGTCGAGGAGGTCGGCCTCGGTGCGTCCGGTGCCCTTGATCGGCCCGGACTCGACGACGCGCCCCTCGCGGCTCAGGAAGAGCTCGGGCGAGGCGGTGGCGACCTCCACGCCGTGCCCCGGCAGGCGGATCGTTCCTGCGTACGGTGCCGGGTTGCCGCGGGCCAGCAGGGCGGTGAGAGCGTCCACGTCGGCGTCGGCCGGGACGGGGGCGGACAGTACACGGCAGAGGTTGGCCTGGTACACCTCGCCGGCGGCTATGTGCTCGCGGATGCGCCGTACGCCGGCCACGTACGCGGCGTGGTCCAGGGAGGACGTCCAGTCACCGGTGGCCGGCCCGCGCCAGCCGCCCGGCACCGGCGCGGGTACCGGCTGCTCGTGTACGTCGCGGAAGCGCGCGCAGGTCAGACGGCTCTCGAAGTCCGCGCAGACGGCCCAGAAACCGTGCGAGTCCAGGGCCGCCGGGTCGTCGGTGACATCGAGGAGACCGGTCGCGACGCGGCTGCCGAAGCGGGCGAGGGGTGGGAGATCGAGCACGCCGTCGAGTCTATGGCGGGGGCCGTCGAGGTGACCTGGCCGTGTCCGTGAGCAGACGCAGCGCAGCACGCTGCACAAACGGGTTTTTGTACTGGCCCCGGAATCCGCTAGAGTTCACCACGTCGCCGGGACGCGCAAGCGGACCGGACCGACAGGCGGACGTAGCTCAGTTGGTAGAGCGCAACCTTGCCAAGGTTGAGGTCGCGAGTTCGAACCTCGTCGTCCGCTCGAAGGATCGGGGGCCTCCCGGGCCCCTGCGCTCCTGGTGGAGTGGCCGAGAGGCGAGGCAACGGCCTGCAAAGCCGTCTACACGGGTTCAAATCCCGTCTCCACCTCCATGGACGATTAGCTCAGCGGGAGAGCGCTTCCCTGACACGGAAGAGGTCACTGGTTCAATCCCAGTATCGTCCACTGGATCTTCGGATCCTCCGCGCGATTAGCTCAGCGGGAGAGCGCTTCCCTGACACGGAAGAGGTCACTGGTTCAATCCCAGTATCGCGCACGCAGCACCCATGATCCGCTTTTCGGAGCGGTCGTGGTCCCGAGGACGATTAGCTCAGCGGGAGAGCGCTTCCCTGACACGGAAGAGGTCACTGGTTCAATCCCAGTATCGTCCACATCACCCCGGAACCCCCGGCCGCTCAGGCGGCCGGGGGTTCCGTCGTCAGGACGAGAAGAGCATGCGGCCGAAGCCCTTGTTCCGGTGGTGGCCGTAGTGGTGACCGCCGTGCGGGGCGCCCCACGCGGGCTGAGGCGCCGCCGGGTATGCCTGCGGGGCCGCGGGAGGCGGCGGCGCGGCCTGCTGGGACCACTGGGACTCCAGCCGGGTCAGCGACTCCAGCTCGCCGTAGTCGAGGAAGATCCCTCGGCAGCCGCTGCACTGCTCGATCTGGACACCGTTGCGGTTGTAGGTGTGCATCGGCGCACGACACTTCGGACACTGCATGATCGGTTCAACTCCTCGCCGGTCGGACCTGCTTCAGGTATCTCCAGGACAGACTCTGCCCGACTGCGGTCGGTTGCACCCTACTTCGTCGATTCGTGCGCCAACTCGGCTGGGACCGCGGCTATGCGCCGGCAGGCGTCGACCAGGGCGTGGTCCACCTCGTCCAGGGGCCGCCCGTCCGCCACCGCCTTGGTGACCGTCCGCGCGGCGGTCTGCACGGTGAGGGCGCGGGCCGGCACGTCCAGGACGGCCCAGGGGTCTTCGGCGGCGTCGAGGGCGGGCCCGCCCGCGGCCCGGTACGCGTCGAGGAACCGCCCCCACTCCTGCGGCGCCAGCAGCCCGCAGGCGAACCAGGCGGCGGGACGGCCGAGATCCCAGGCCGGGGCGCCCACGCCCAGGTCGTCGACGTCGATCAGCCGCCAGGACGCTCCGGGCGCCCGCACGAGCTGGCCGAGGTGGAGGTCGCCGTGGCACAGGGCGGCCGGCTGCGGCATGGGCGCCTCGGCGCGCGCCCAGGCGGGCAGGGTCGCCCAGGCATCCAGTACGGGGGCCACGGCCGGGTGGTCGCCGACGGCACGGAGCCCGGCGACGGCACGGGCCGCCTTGAGCGGGCCGCGCATGACCGGCGCCGACGCGGGGACCGGCGTGCGGTGCAACAGGGCGAGCAGGGTGCCGACGGCCTCCCAGGGGGCGGCGTCGGGATCCTCCGGGTCGACCGGGCTGCCGTACGGCCAGAAGGTCACGAGCCTGCCGTGCAGGTCGGCCGGTGCCGGACCGAGCGGGGGCAGGAGCACGTCCGGGTGGCGGGAGGCGAGGGCGAGGCGCCGGGTCAGCTCGGCGGCGTCGGCGTCCGGCGCGTGGGCCTTCGCGACGGTGTCCGCGTGCCGGACGACGGTGCCGTCGGGCCGGTCCGCGAGGGTGCCGCTCACCCCGCAGGGGCAGGTGGGGGTGCGGGTGTGGGCGATGTCTTCGGCCCGGGCGGTGAGTTCGGACAGGAGGGGGATGGCTGTCATGGGTCTCCCTGATGCGGCCTGCGGAGAGAGTACGCGGGAGCGTGACCGGCGTTGGCCGGTGGCGCGGGGAAGGACACGACTGCCCGTGGTGGCAACGCACCGGTGGTGCAGTGGCGGCCGCGCGACTCGGCGACACTGACGAACACCGCCCGCAGCACCACCCCCGTAGGCACCGCGACCATTGATTGAGCAACCCCCACGGCCGGCAACCACCTCCGCGAGAGCGGCGCCGGTTCAGGCGCACAAAAAAGTGCCGGCGCAGCTCCCCAGCTGCGCCGGCATTCCTGCCGTCCGTCGCACCCCCGTCCCCACGGGGTTTCATGGGTGGATGTCCCCGCCCGGACCGCTCTTCCGGGCCTGGGGTCGCCGCTCAGCGCCCCAGCATCTCTCCCACGGACGACGCCTGTGTGGCCACCGTCTCCCACCCGTCGAAGACGAGGAGGAGCAGGGCCGCCAGGGGAAGAGCCATCAGTGTCGCCACCACCGGGTGGCGACGGCCCTCACGGCTCGGACGGAACATGGCGGCTCCCGCCTTGTGTGCCCGTGTGCGGACGACTGTCCGCGATGCCGTATGGGCCATGGCCCCTCTCCTGACCGTTTCTGTTGTCGTGGTGCCTCGGGTTCTGTGTGCGAACCTCTGGCAGCGGCGGGCGTCCGACCTCGGGGGACGAGTACCGCACCCGCCGCTTGACCTCAAATCTAGGTGCCCGGCGCTTCCCGGACGTCATGCCTTCGTACCGATTGCCGGGCCTCCCGGAGGATGAGCCGTGACCTGCGGCGTACTCCCCTGGGTGGAGACGGGCCGCTCCGTGTCAGGGACATCCCCGAGGGGGCGTCCGGTCCGCCCCCTTCTCGTCGCTCATGTCTCCGAGTCCTCCACCCGCGGCACCGGGTGCTCGACCAGTGCGAGGACCCGGTTCGCCATGAACCGGGCTGTTCGCACCGCAGTTCCCGTACGCGTGACTTCACTCACTTCGACCACGCCCCGGCGCACCGCCGTCTCCACCCTGCGGCCCGCCCTGCTCGCCACCACCTCGTACGTGCGCGTCGTGTCCCCGGCGTCCACGACTATCTCCACACGGTCGCCCTTCATGTGATCAATCCCCCTTCGGTATCGAATGGTTGGGACCGCCACCTCGCGCGAACCCGGCCTGTCCGCGCGTCCCCCGACCACTCTTCAAGTCTCCCACCCACCACTGACAATCCGCCGCTCCGAGAGGGCGCGGCCTCTGCGCAAGGGCGCCCGGAGAAACGTAAGCTGGGGCACGTCACAGGACCGGGCAGCGGGGATGAACATGGCGATGATGCGCCTGAGGCGCGAGGACCCGCGCGTCGTCGGCTCTTTCAGACTTCACCGACGGCTCGGCGCGGGAGGGATGGGCGTTGTCTATCTCGGTTCCGACAAGAAGGGGCAGCGGGTCGCACTGAAGGTCATCCGGCCCGATCTGGCGGAGGACCAGGAGTTCCGCTCGCGGTTCGCGCGGGAGGTGTCCGCGGCGCGCCGCATCCGTGGCGGGTGCACGGCCCGTCTGGTGGCCGCCGACCTCGACGCGGACCGGCCGTGGTTCGCCACGCAGTACGTGCCCGGCCCGTCGCTGCACGACCGGGTCGCGGACGGGGGGCCGCTCGGCGCGGCCGAGGTCGCCGCGGTCGGCGCGGCCTTGTCGGAGGGGCTGGTCGCCGTGCACGAGGCCGGGGTCGTGCACCGGGATCTGAAGCCGTCCAACATCCTGCTGTCCCCGAAGGGGCCGCGGATCATCGACTTCGGCATCGCCTGGGCCACCGGTGCCTCGACGCTCACCCACGTCGGCACGGCGGTCGGCTCGCCCGGCTTCCTCGCACCGGAGCAGGTGCGGGGCGCGGCCGTCACACCGGCCACGGACGTGTTCTCGCTGGGCGCCACGCTGGCGTACGCGTCGATGGGCGACTCGCCCTTCGGGCACGGCAGTTCCGAGGTGATGCTGTACCGCGTGGTGCACGAGGAGGCCCATCTGCAGGATGTCCCGGACGCGTTGGCGCCGCTCGTCCGCGCGTGCCTCGCGAAGGACCCCGAGGAGCGGCCGAGCACGCTCCAGCTGTCGCTGCGGCTCAAGGAGATCGCCGCCCGGGAGGGTCAGGGATTCACCGGCGTCCGTCCGCCGGCTCCGCGCGGCGCGGAGCCGGAGCGTGCGGCGGGGCGCTTGGCCGACACCTACCCGGACCGTGCGCAGCGCCGGGTGCCGGGGCAGCAGGGTGCGCCCGAGGGGCAGGCCACCACTCCCCCGCCGCACGCCGCGGCCCCGGGTCGCGGCGCCGGTCCGGCCGGGGGCGGGGCGCCGCGGCGGCGGGGCAACCGGAGCGTGCCGCCGTCGCGCGGGAGCGGCGCGTCACGCGGTGGCAGTGCCTCGCGCGGCGGCGCCTCCCGCGGTGGCACGCCTTCCCGGTCCGGGTCCCGGTCCACGTCGGGTTCCCGGTCCACGCCCGGATCACGGTCCACGTCCGGATCACGGGACTCGACGCGGTCGGGCACCGGCCCCCGTCGTCCCGGGCCCCGGACGACGGGGAGCGGCCTGCGGCCGGCCAATCCACGGCTGCTCCTGCAGCGGCTGTTCGTGTTCGTCGTGGTGACACTGGTGGTCGCGGTCGGCATCGCCTTGATCCAGGGCTGACAGGACCGGCCCGCGGCCTCGGCGACGACGGCAGGGGCGCAGTGGCCGCCGGTCACCGGAGCAGGGCGTCGGCCGACTCGGGACGGCCGACTCCACCCGAGTACCTGCCGGGGCCGCGCCCGAGCCGGGGTCGGGCGGGCTCGGCGGGTTCGTTCACGGCGCAGGCAGGCTCTCCCCGTCCTGTCCCGTCGGCCGGCCCGTCGCCACCGCGTAGAAGGCGACCGCGGCCGCCGCGCCCACGTTGAGCGAGTCGACGCCGTGGGACATCGGGATGCGGACCCATTCGTCGGCGGCGACCAGGGCCTGGGTGGACAGCCCGTCGCCCTCCGCGCCCAGCATCAGGGCGACCCTGTCCATCCGGTGCGGGGCGGCCTCGTCGAGGCTGCGGGCCTTCTCGTCGGGGGTCAGGGCGAGCAGCGTGAAGCCCGCCTCACGGACCGATTCCAGGTCCCTGGGCCAGCTGGTGAGCCTGGCGTACGGCACGGAGAAGACCGCCCCCATGGAGACCTTGACGCTGCGGCGGTAGAGCGGGTCGGCGCAGTCCGGGGAGAGCAGGACCGCGTCCATGCCGAGGGCCGCCGCCGAGCGGAAGATGGCACCGATGTTGGTGTGGTCGTTGACGGACTCCAGGATCACCACCCGGCGGGCGGTGCGCAGCAGTTCGGCAGCCGTGGGCAGGGGGGTGCGCTGCATGGAGGCGAGCGCGCCGCGGTGCACGTGATAGCCGGTGACCTGTTCGGCGAGTTCCGGGCTCACGGCGTAGACCGGGGCGGGGAGTTCGTCGATGACGTCGCGCATGACGTCGACCCACTTGGCCGAGAGCAGCATGGAGCGCATCTCGTAGCCCGCGTCCTTGGCGCGTCTGATGACTTTCTCGCCCTCGGCGATGAACAGGCCTTCGACGGGTTCGCGGGTGCGGCGCAGCTCCACGTCGGTCAGGCCCGTGTAGTCGTGCAGGCGCGGGTCGTCGGGGTCCTCGACGGTGATGAGATCGGCCACGGGGGTGATACTGCCTTGTCCTGGGTGTGGTGCCAACGGCCGGGATCGGCCGTGTTACCGGGGGTTACTGCCGGGGATGTCGCCTGCGGTCCACAAGGGTCGCGAAGGCTTACGAGGGCTGCGAGGGCTGCGCGGGCTGCGGAGCCCGCGCAGCAGGAAGTCCGACGTTCACGACCTCGCCGATGACGATGACCGCCGGCGGCTTGACCCCCTCGGCCCGGACGGTCTCGCCGACCGTGGCGAGAGTGGCGTCGACGCGGCGCTGGGCGGCCGTGGTGCCCTCCTGGACCAGGGCGACCGGGGTCTCCGGCGACCTGCCGTGCGCCACGAGGGCCTCGGCGATCCGGCCGATCTTGTCGACGCCCATGAGCACCACGAGGGTGCCGGTCAGCTTCGCCAGCGACGGCCAGTCGACCAGGGAACGCTCGTCGTCGGGCGCGACGTGCCCGCTGACCACGGTGAACTCGTGGGCCACCCCACGGTGGGTGACCGGAATCCCGGCCGCGCCCGGGACCGAGATGGAGCTGGAGATGCCGGGGACCACGGTGCACGCGATGCCCGCCTCGGCGAGCGCGTGCAGTTCCTCCATGCCGCGGCCGAAGACATACGGGTCCCCGCCCTTGAGCCGGACCACCGCCTTGCCCTGCCTGGCGTGTTCGATCAGCGCGTGGTTGATGGCCTCCTGCGCCATGAACCGGCCGTACGGGATCTTCGCCGCGTCGATCACCTCGACGTGCGGCGGGAGTTCGGCCAGCAGGTCGCGCGGGCCGAGCCGGTCGGCGATGACGACGTCCGCCTCGGCGAGCAGCCGGCGTCCGCGCACGGTGATCAGGTCCGGGTCGCCGGGACCGCCGCCGACGAGGGCGACGCCCGGGGTGCGGGTGCGGTGGTGCCGGGCGACGAGCGTGCCGTCGCGCAGACCCTCGACCACGGCGTCGCGGATCGCGGCGGTGTGGCGGGGGTCGCGGCCCTTGACGTCCGTGGTGAGGACGGCGACCGTGACTCCCTCGCTGTGCCCGGTGGCCGGGGTCCAGGCCGTGGCCTGGTCGGCGTCGTCGGAGCGGACGCACCAGACGCGGTGGTGTTCGGCCTCGGCGGAGGCGCGGGCGTTGGCCTCGCCGTCGCCGGTGGCGATCAGCGCGTACCAGGCGTCCGTGAGGTCGCCCTCGGCGTAGCGGCGCCGCTCCCAGGTGATCTCACCGGCGTCCGCCATCGCCTCCACGGAGGGCGTCGCCTCCGGTGAGATCAGAACGATGGACCCGCCGGCCGCTATGAGGGCGGGCAGCCGACGCTGGGCGACCTGGCCGCCGCCGAGCACCACGACTCGACGGCCGGTGAGGCGGAGGCCCACGGGGTAGGCGGGGTGTTCGGCCATGAGGCTGCGGCTCCTCGTACAGGCGGGCGTGCGAGGGGCGCTACGGCACTGGAGCGGCCCTGACGTGCGGTCTGCGGATGTGGGACCAGCGTACGGCGGTGGGGTCGGCGTACGGCGGGGGTGGGGCGGCGACGGCGGAACACCGGACGCCGCGCCCCACCCCTGCGGGGTACTGCTACTTCTCGGTGACGCCCGCCGAGTCGAACGTCGCCACCTCGTGCATGGCTCGCGCGGTGCTCTGCACCATCGGCAGGGCGAGCAGCGCACCCGTGCCCTCGCCGAGGCGCAGGTCCAGGTCGACCAGCGGACGCAGGCCCAGCTTGTTGAGCGCGGCCACGTGGCCGGGCTCGGCGCTGCGGTGTCCCGCGATGCACGCGGCCAGCACCTCGGGAGCGATGGCACGGGCCACCAGGGCGGCGGCCCCGGCGCTGACGCCGTCCAGGATCACCGGCGTACGCAGGGACGCGCCGCCGAGGAGCAGGCCCACCATGGCCGCGTGCTCGAACCCGCCGACGGCGGCGAGGACGCCGAGGGGGTCGGCGGGGTCCGGCTGGTGCAGTTCGAGGGCGCGGCGCACGACGTCGGTCTTGCGGACCAGGGTCTCGTCGTTGATGCCGGTGCCCCGGCCGGTGACCTCGGCCGGGTCCGCGCCGGTGAAGACGGAGATCAGGGCGGCGGACGCGGTGGTGTTCGCGATACCCATCTCACCGGTGAGCAGGGCCTTGTTGCCGGCGGCGACCAGGTCGCGGGCGGTCTCGATGCCGACCTCGATGGCCTGCTTGGCCTCCTCGCGGGTCATCGCGAGGCCGACGGTCATGTCGGAGGTGCCGGCGCGGACCTTGCGCGGCAGCAGTCCCGGGGTGGCCGGGAGGTCGGAGGCCACACCGACGTCGACCACGCAGACCTCGGCGCCCACCTGCGTGGCGAAGGCGTTGCAGACCGCTCCGCCGCCGAGGAAGTTGGCCACCATCTGGGCGGTGACCTCCTGCGGCCACGGGGTGACGCCCTGGGCGTGAACACCGTGGTCGCCCGCGAAGACCGCGACGGCCGCGGGCTCCGGAATGGGCGGCGGGCACTGCCGGGACAGTCCGGACAGCTGAGCGGAGATGATCTCCAGCATGCCGAGCGCGCCGGCCGGCTTGGTCATCCGCTTCTGCCGCTCCCAGGCCTCACCGAGTGCCTTGGCGTCCAGCGGGCGGATCTGCGCGACGGTCTCGGCGAGCAGGTCGTGCGGCTCCTCGCCGGGCAGCACCCGCCTGCCGTACGTCTCCTCGTGCACGACCCACGACAGCGGGCGGCGCTTGGACCAGCCGGCCTGCATCAGCTCGGGCTCGTCCGGGAACTCGTCGACGTAACCCACGCACAGGTAGGCGACCACTTCGAGGTGCTCGGGCAGGCCCAGGGAGCGGACCATCTCGCGCTCGTCGAAGAAGCTGACCCAGCCGACCCCGAGGCCCTCGGCGCGCGCGGCGAGCCACAGGTTCTGGACCGCCAGGGCGGAGGAGTACGGCGCCATCTGCGGCTGGGTGTGCCGGCCCAGGGTGTGCCGGCCGCCGCGGGTCGGGTCGGCGGTGACGACGATGTTCACCGGGGTGTCGAGGATGGCCTCGATCTTCAGTTCCTTGAACTGCTTCGCCCGGCCCTTGGGCAGGGACTTGGCGTAGGCCTCGCGCTGGCGCTCGGCCAGTTCGTGCATGGTGCGCCGGGTCTCCGCGGAGCGGATGACGACGAAGTCCCAGGGCTGCGAGTGGCCCACGGAGGGCGCGGTGTGGGCGGCCTCCAGGACGCGGAGCAGGACCTCGTGCGGGATGGGGTCGTCGCGGAACCCGTTGCGGATGTCCCGGCGCTCCCGCATGACCTTCCGCACGGCCTCGCGCTCGGCCTCGTCGTAGCCGGGGGCGGCGGGGCCGGCGGCCGGCGCGGCGTGCACCGCTTCGGCGCCTCGGGTGTCGAGGTCGTCGGGGTTCTGGGCCGGTACGGACTGGGCCGGTTCGGGCGAAGCCGGTACGGCCTGGATCGGCTCGGTCTCCGCGGGCGGGTGCTCGCCCGGCGCGTTCTCCGCGAGGCCCTGCTCGGCCGGCGGCTCGACGGCCGGTTCCGGGACGGGAGCGACGGGAACGGCGCCGGTGTCGACCCGGCGGGGCACGGGGGCCGGACCTGCGGCCTCCGGCACGGGCTGTTCCTCGGCGGGGAGGGCCGACGGCTGCGGCGGGGTCGGCGCGAGATGCGGGGTGGTCGGCACGGCTCCCTCGACGGGGACGAACTCCCCCAGGGTCTGGTCCGGCCGCGCCTCCGGGGGAACGCTGCCGGGGAGCGGCATGGCGGTGCCGTCGAAAGCGACCGGGTCGGCGGCGAGGGCCTCGGGGCCCGAGGGTGCCGGGGGTGCCGGGGAGTCGGGAAGCGGCGCCCATGCCTCCTGGGCGGGCAGGGCGAAGGGGGCGGCCGGGGTCTGCTGGAGGTCCTGGGCCGGGTGCGCGGCCGGGACGTACGGGCCGTCCGGTCCCTCGGTCACGGGCTCGGCTGCCGCCGCCTGCTGAAGCCCCGGCTCGGTTGCCGCCACGGGAGCGGGCTCCGTGGCGGGAGTGGGCTCCGTGTCAAGTGCAGGCTCCGTGTCGGGGGCGGGCGCTGCTTCGAGGGCTGACCCGTCGGGCTCCGGTTCCTCGGCGTGCTCGGGCGTCCGGAGGGCGGCGGCTTCGGGGGCCTGTCCCTGGTCGACGGGTGCGACCGGTTCGGCGGGTACGGGGGTGGACACCTCGGCAGCGCCGTCGTCCTGGGCGGCGGTGGCGCTCGCCTGCGGGGCTGCCGGGCCGGTGAACGGTCCCTGGGGTTCGTGGGTCACGGCGGAGAGGGCCTCGGTTCCGTCGGCGGCGACGGTGACGTCCTCCGGCGCCTGGGCGGCCACGGCCTCCTGGACCGGAGAGTCCGGCGCCACGGCGGCGACGGGGGCGGCGTCCGCCTCGGGCGCCGGCACCTGCTCCTCGGCAGCCGCTGCCGGTACGGGCTCGGCGCCCTGACCCGCATCCTGACCCGCGTCCGGGACGGGGGACGGTACGGCGTCCACGGCGGGACCGGCTGCGTAGCCGGGGCTCCCGGGCAGCCCGGCGGTCGCACCGGTCGCCGAACCCGGTTCCGTGCTCGAACCCGCGTCGGGCCCGGTCGCCTCGGCCGTCGGCACGGAAGAGCCCTCGGAGCCTTCGGACCCCGCAAGGCCCTCCGGTCCCGGAGCCCCCTCCGGACCCGGCGCGGGAACGGCGTCCGCGACCGGTGCGCCCGGGGTGCTCTGCCGGTCCGCCGCGGCCGCGGCGGCCTGCGGCGCGTCCTGCGGCTGACCGGCGCCCGCCTCCGTCGCGACGCGGGCGACCAGCGCCTGGGCGGCCCCCAGGGACCGCTGAGACGGAACAACCGTTTCCGCTTGGGCGGTCGCACCCACCGTCGCATGGGCGCCCCAGGGCTGCGCCGCCTGCGGGACCGCTTCCCGGGTGCGCGGCACGTCGAGGTACTCGGGACCGGCGGACGGCAGGCCTGTCTGGCGCACCGGCACGTCGGCGGGGCCGCGGTCGGCAAGGGAGCGGACCGGGCCGGCGGTGGTGCTGGGAATGGGCGGGCCGAGGTGCAGCGGCCGGCGCGGCGCGACCGGCGCCTGCGACCCGTGCGTGACCGCGGGACCGGGCGCCTGCTGCTGCCCGGGATCGGGCAGGCGGACGCCACCGAGGTCGACCGACCCGGTGTCCCGGCCGGACGTCTCGTGCGGTCCCGGCTCGTGCACGGTCTCGACGACCGGCTCCGGCGCGGGTGGGGCGACCTCGTTGCCCCAGGCGCCCTGGGCGCCCGGCAGCAGCAGGTCTTCGTCCTCGGCGGAACTCTCGGAGAGGTAGGCGTACGAGTCGGGCGCGGGGACGCCCGGCTGCTCCACCATGCCTGCGTTCTCCGGCTGTCCCTCGCCCGGGACCTGGCCGGTGTCGGTCATGCGTACCCCTCGCCCATCGGTTAGTGCTCCTACGACCAGCTCACCCGGAACGGCGCACCCGACCGCTCCACACTGAAGAACGAGCGTGCGTCCCCAGCGGTACGAACGGCCTTCCCTAAAAGGCGACAAAGCCATTCACAGGCATTGTCGCTGCCGTACGACCGCCGCGTCAGCTTGATCCGCGACGGTTCCGCTGTGGACTGCGCCACGTTGCGCGTCCTTGGCTTGTGCCGTACCACACACACCTCGGAACGGGCGTGTTTTCGGGACATCGGCCGACGAGTCGGCGGGCGTCCGAGTTGCGGTACAACGATCGGCCAGCCTACCGCGCGCGATACGACAACCCGCTCGCGGGGACGGCATCGGAACAGGGCGGCGCGCTCAGGTGGTACGCGTCGGCAGCACGCCGCTGAGCAGGAACGCGACGCTCCGTTCGGTCTCCGTCCAGGCCTTGGTGTCGAGCTCGACGGACTGCAGGAGGGCGCACTCGACCCGGTAGCCGTGCTCGGTCAGTTCCCGGCCGATCCGCTCGGCCGCGTCGCGGGTGGCGGCGTGCGTGACGATGCGCTGCGGGCGGCGGTCGGCCACCGCCAGGACCACGGCCGCTCCCCCGCCGCCGACGCGGACGACGTCCGGTTCGGGGAGGTCCTCCAGCACCTGCGGGGCGGTGCCGTGCACGACCTGGAGCTGAACGCCGTGACGGCGGGCGGTGGAGTCGGTGTGCGCGCAGGCCCGCAGGTCGCTGTCGACGGCGATGACCGCGGCGCCGGCCCGCGCCGCCTCGACGGCGAAGGCACCGCTTCCGCAGCCGATGTCCCACACGAGGTCGCCGAGTCTGGGGCCGAGCCGGGCGAGCTGGGAGACGCGCAGCGGCTCCCGTTCGCCCTCGCCGAGGCCGCCGCCGTAGGCGTCGGCCGGCAGCGTCCAGCCGCGCGGGCCGGCGGCGGGGTCGCGCCCGGCGATCCAGCCGCCGGACGCGGTGGTGGCCTGGCCGCCGGCGACGATGACGACGTTCGGGTCGCGCCAGGTGTGGTCGGCGGCCCGGTCGGAGGTGACGACGCTGACCCGCTCGCGCGCGGTGCCGAGTTCCTCGCAGATGACGAAGGTGCGGTGGACGCCCTCCATGAGCAGGCCCAGTTCGGCCGGGCCGGCGCCGGGAGACGTGAGAACCGCCACTTTGGTGTGGGCCCGGCATACGTTCACCGCGCGTCGCAGGGTTCGGGGATGTGCGACCACCACGTGTGCGTCGTCCCAGGGCATGCCGGCTCGGGCGAAGGCGGCGGCAACGGAGGAGACCGCGGGGACGACCTCGACCTCCAGGCCGAACTCGGGTGCGCGCAGGGTCCTTACGACGCCGAAGAAGCCCGGGTCGCCGTCGGCGAGGACCACCGCCGTGCCGCGGTGGCCGGCGACCCGGCGGGCGGCCAGGGCGACACTGCCGAGCCGGATGCGCTCGGCACCGGCGGGTACCTCGGGAAGTTCCAGGTGGTGCGCGGCGCCTGCCACCAGGGTGGCGGCGCCCAGTGCGGCGCGGGCCGCTGCGGTCAGCGGCGAACCGTCCCAGCCGATCACCGTGACCCGGTCGGCCATCGTCGTCAGTCTCCTGGTGTGCGCGGGGCGTCTTGGGTGTGCGGGGTGCGGTCGGCCGCTCCGCCCGCGGGCTTGGTGAGAGTACCCGGTACGGCCGTGAACCGGGGCGACCCGCCACCGTCCACCCGTCCGGGAGGATTCCGGACGGGGCTCAGCTCCAGTCGGTGAAGGCGGTGAACTGTCCGGTGTCGGCCAGTTGTTCGGCCGATCCCTCGAGGTCCTCCGGCAGCAGGCTCCACACGATGAAGTCGGTGCGTACGTCCGTCCAGACGCCGTCGTCACCGCGGACGTGGGCTATGCAGGCGTTGCGCAGGACGCCCTCGCTGAGGCAGCCGATCTTCTGGGCGACCTGCTGCGAGGCGGTGTTGTCGGCGGCCGTGCGCAGCTCGACGCGTTCCAGCTTCTGGTCGCCGAAGAGCCACTGGGCCGTGGCCATGGCGGCCTCGGAGGCGTAGCCCTCGCCGCGCGCCCAGGGGGCGACGATGTACGAGAGTTCGGTGGACCGGATGTGCCAGTTGGTCTTGGTGAGCCGGATGACGCCCACCAGGCGCTGGGTGAGGAACTCGGTGACGGCGAGGTCCAGTCCGCGTCCGGCCGCACGTTCGGCGGGGGCGTGCTCGGTGATCCAGGTGCGGGCGGCCTGCTCGGTGAAGGGCTGGGGGACGTCCGTCCAGGCGGCGACCTGTTCGTCGTTCATCATCTCGGTCAGAGGGGGGACGTCGTCCGCGTCGAGGGGACGCAGCACCAACCGCTCCGTGCTGATGGAGATGTTGGGGAAGGTGCTGCTCGTCATGCGCCGCTCCGTAACCTTCGTGACCGTCGGACACCGCTGAACTGCCCAGCATGCAGCATGAAAGCACCGAACCGCACCACGGGGTCCACTCCGTGTACCGGAGTGGACCCCGAGAGTGCCGGACGGGCGCCGGGCGCGGCGCGGGCGGCTGTGCGCCCCCTCGTGCGACCGGCCGTGTGCCCTGTGCCGGTGGTGCGCGTCGCCCGGACCGGACGGCGGATCAGAAGGCGGCGACGACCGAGCCGGCGTACTTGTCGTCGATGAACTTCTTGACCTCGTCGGAGGTGAGCAGCTCGGCGAGCTTCTTCACGCGCGGGTCGTCCTCGTTGCCCTCCTTGACCGCGAGGAAGTTGGCGTGCGGGTTGCCCTCGGCGGCCTCGAGGACGAGGGCGTCCTCGGCCGGCTTGAGGTCGGCCCCGATGGCGTAGTTGCCGTTGACGACCGCGGCGTCGACGTCGGCCAGGGCACGCGGCGTCTGGGCCGCCTCCAGCTCCTTGAACTTGAGCTTCTTCGGGTTCCCGGTGATGTCCGACGGGGTCGCCTCGAAGCCGACGCCTTCCTTGATCGTGATGATCTTGTTGGCGGCGAGCAGCTGCAGCGCGCGTCCCTCGTTGATGGTGTCGTTGGGGATGGCGATGGTCGCACCGCTCTTCAGCTCGTCGGTCTCCTTGACCTTCTCGGAGTAGAGACCGAGCGGCTCCAGGTGCACGTCGCCGGCGGGCACGATGTGGGTGCCGTTCTTCTTGTTGAAGTCGTCGAGGTACGCCTGGGTCTGGAAGTAGTTGGCGTCCACCGAGCCGTCCTCCGTGGAGGTGTTCGGCGTGACGTAGTCGGTGACCTCCTTGACCTCCAGGTCGAGCCCGGCCTTCTCCGCCAGGTTGTCCTTGACGAAGTTGAGGATCTCGGCGTGCGGCACGGGGCTCGCGGCGACGGTCAGCGGGCCGGAGGCGTCGGACCCGGACTTCTCCTCCGAACCGCAGGCGGTGAGGCCGAGGGTGAGGGCTCCGGCGGCGAGGACGGCGGTGGTGATCTTGACGGTGTTACGCACGAAAAGTGCCTTTCCTTCAGGGTGGTGCGGCCCCGACTCGGGGTGGTGCGGGGCCTTCGGGGAAGTGGGGATCGGGGGGTGGGCGAAGGCTGGGGGGCGAGGTTCGGGCTACCCGGCCTTGCCGGCGTCGGCCGTCGCGGCCGTCGTCGCCGGTTCCTTGGCCTTGAGCAGCCGCAGCCTCGGCCCGGAGCCCTGGCGTCCGCCCCGGTGGTGCAGGGAGCGGGCCGCGTAGTCGCCGGCGAACTGGATGAGGGAGATGACCACGGCGAGGACCGCCACGGTGATCCACATCAGTCCGGTCTCGAAGCGCTGGTAGCCGTAGCGGACGGCGAGGTCGCCGAGTCCTCCGCCGCCCACGGTGCCGGCCATGGCCGAGTAGCCGATGAGGGCGACGATCGTGGTGGTGATGCTGGCGATCAGTGAGGGCAGCGCTTCGGGGACGAGGACCCGGCGGACGATGGTCCAGGTATTGCCGCCCATGGCCTGCACGGCTTCGACGAGCCCGTGGTCCACTTCGCGCACGGCCGTCTCGACGAGCCGGGCGAAGAAGGGGATGCCGCCGATGGCGAGCGGCACGATCGCGGCCTCGCTGCCGATGGTCGTCCCGGTGATCCAGCGGGTGAAGCTCATCAGGGCGACCATGAGGATGATGAACGGCATCGAGCGGCCGACGTTCACGATCTGTCCGATGACCTTGTTCACCAGGCCGTTCTGCAGCAGTCCGCCCTTGTCGGTGAGGACGAGCAGGACGCCGATCGGGAGGCCGAGGGCGACGGAGATCAGGGTCGACCAGCCGACCATGATCAGCGTCTCCACACACGCCTGTTCCAGCAGCGGCTGCATCTGGGACCAGGTCACTTGGCCTCCTCCTTCACGAGCACCGACGGCGCCCGATCCACCTGCTGTGTCTGTTGCGCCGGTTCCGTCTGTTCGACGGTCTCGATGTGCAGCCCCTGTTCGCGCAGGAAGCCGATCGGTACGACGTTGTCCTCGTAGCGGCCCGGGAGTTCGATGCGCATCCTGCCCACCTGGAGGCCGCCGACGGTGTCGATGGCGGCGCCGAGGATCGAGATGTCGATGTTGTAGGTGCGGGCCAGCTGGGAGATGACCGGCTGGGTCGCGCTCTCGCCCTGGAAGGTGATGTCCAGGACGGTGCGGTTGTCGCCCGAGGCGTCGCCGGCGACCGGGAACAGCGCGGAGGCCAGTTCGGAACCGGGGGTCGCCAGGAGGTCGGTGACGGTGCCGGACTCGACGACGCGGCCGTGTTCCATCAGCGCGGCCGAGTCGCAGATCGACTTCACGACGTCCATCTCGTGCGTGATGAGCAGGACGGTCAGACCGAGCTGGCGGTTGAGGTCGCGCAGCAGCGTCAGGATGGAGCGGGTGGTCTCCGGGTCGAGGGCGCTGGTGGCCTCGTCGGACAGCAGCACCTTGGGATCGCCGGCCAGGGCGCGGGCGATGCCGACGCGCTGCTTCTGGCCGCCGGAGAGCTGGGCGGGGTAGGCCTTGGCCTTGTCGGCGAGGCCGACCAGGTCGAGCAGCTCCAGCGCCTTGCGGGAACGTTCCTTCCCCGACCGGCCGAGGATCTCCAGCGGCAGTTCGACGTTGTCCTGCACGGTGCGTGAGGAGAGCAGGTTGAAGTGTTGGAAGACCATGCCGATGCGGCTGCGCGCCTGTCGCAGTTCCCGGCCGGCCCGCGGCCCGCGCCCGGCCAGGGCGGTGAGGTCCTGCCCTGCGACGGTCACGGTGCCCGAGGTGGGGCGCTCCAGCAGGTTGACGCAGCGGATGAGCGAGGACTTTCCGGCGCCGGACTGGCCGATGACGCCGTACACCTCGCCTTCGCGGACGTGCAGGTCGACGCCGTCCAGGGCGGTGACCTCGCGTCCGCGCGAGCGGTAGACCTTGGTGAGGCCCGAGGTGGTGATCACGTGGGTAACCGTCACTTTCGAGTGCGCGGCACGTCAGGGCAGCCGCGCACGAGGCATTGAGGGGCGAAGCTCAGGGGCCAAAAGCGGCCCGGACTCGGCACGGCCTCTCGCGAGCGGTGCGGAAGCAACCAGGGAGAGACGTGCGCGCGGGGGCGTGGTTCGGTGCGCATGCGGAACACGGAGGACTCGCGTGCGGGTACGAACCGGCTCTCGCTTCGGGGCGCGAGGCTCAGATGCTGCGGGGGCCCTCTAGAAGGCGCGCATTCGGAGCGGACACATACATCCGGCACCGAGCGGCACACGCGCTTCGGTGGCAGGGATGCGGTCGCTCGTCGTGGTCATGCGGCAAGTAAAGCAGATGTCGGCCCCCGACCGGAGAGGGCTGTCCACATTCCGGACAGCCGTGGACACCCGTGACCGCACGTCAGGACCGTACGGTGATCTCCAGCCCGGTCTCCGTGACCAGTACGGACAGGGCCGACAGGTCCCCGACCACGAGATCGGCGGTCAGTTCGTAGGCCTGGTGGGTTGTGGCCAAGGCCACGGTGGTCATCCCGGCCGCCCGGCCCGCCTGGAGCCCGGCGGGGGCGTCCTCGAAGACGACGCAGTGGGCGGGGTCGACGCCGAGGGCGCGGGCGGCGAGCAGATAGGGCTCGGGGTCGGGCTTGCCCCGGGTGATGTCGTCGGCGGCGACGAGAGTCTTGGGCAGGATGCCGGCGGCGGCGAGGCGGGCCTCGGCCAGCCGCCGGGTCGCGGAGGTGACGACGGCCCAGCGGTCGGCCGGCAGCGCGCCGAGGAGGTCCAGGGTGCCCGGCAGCGGGATCGCACCGCCGTTCGGCACGTCCTCCACCTCCAGGTCCTCGATCCGTGCGACGGCCTCGGGCACGACATGGGCGGGCAGCAGGTCGGCGGCTATCTCGACGGCCGGGCGGCCGTGCAGTTCGATCCGCCCGAACTCCTCGGCCGTGATCCCGTACTCGACGGCCCACCGGGTCCAGCAGCGCTGCACGGATTCGAGGGAGGAGACGAGAGTGCCGTCGTTGTCGAACAGGAGGGCTTGCGCATGGATGGTCATGCCATCGACCCTACGGGCCCCGGTGTGCGGCTGTGCCCGTGCCCGGCCCCGCCGCATACGGGCATGGTGGGGCCGGGCGCGGTGGGACCATTACGGCGTAATAAGGTCGCTGCCATGCTTGATGCCCTGACGCTGGCGACCGGCGTCGCCGCGCTGCTGCTCGCCGCCTGGTGCGGCTGGGCCGCCTACCGCGACCAGCCGACGAAGGACTGGCACTTCATCGGCATGGCCGTGGTCACCCTGCTGACGCTGGTTCAGCTGGTGGTCGGGGTCGTGCAGCTGGCCCGGGGCGAGGAGCCGGAGCAGGGCACGGTCATCTTCGTGGCGTATCTGCTGGGCTCGTTCGCGTGCGTCCCGGCGGCGGGCTTCATGTCGCTGGCCGAGCGCACCCGGTGGGGATCGATCACGGTCGCCGCGAGCGGTGTCGTGCTGGCCGTGCTCGAGGTGCGGCTCTATGACATCTGGAAGGGCTGAGACGACCGTGACGGACCAGGAACCGGAGCAGAAGCCGGGCGGGACCCGGCTGATCGGCGGGCCCGGACTGCTGCTGGTGTGGCTGTACGGGGTGATGGTCGTCGGCGCCGTGTCGCGTTCCGTGTACCAGATCGCCACCGAGTTCGACCGGGCGCCGCTCGCCTACTCGCTCTCGGCGATCGCCGGAGTGGTCTACGGCTTCATCACGTACACCCTGGTCCGCGGTGGGGAGACGGCTCGCAGGGCGGCGCTGGTGTGCTGCGCGGCCGAGCTGGTGGGTGTCCTGACGGTCGGCACCTGGACCCTGGTGGATCCGTCCGCCTTCCCCGACGCGACCGTGTGGTCGGACTACGGGATGGGCTACCTGTTCATCCCCGTCCTGCTGCCCCTCACCGCGCTGTACTGGCTGCGCAAGGCCCGCCCGGCGTAACGGGCGTGCCCCGGGCGGACGGTGACGGGGCCGCGCCCCGATCGGGCACGGCCGCCCCGTCGCCCGCCCGGCGCTCTTCCCGTCAGGCGGTGGTCGCGTACGAATCCGCCGTCTTCTCCAGGACGATCATCGGTACGCCGTCCGTGCCCCGGGACGTCCCGACCCGCTGGTAGCCGACCCTGCTGTACAGCTGGAGGTTGCTCTCGCTGCGGTGACCGGCCTGGAGACGGAACATCCTGGCGCCCCGCTCGTCGGCGAGGGCGGACTCGGCGGCGCGCAGCAGCCGGGCACCGATGCCGTGGCCCTGGAGGCGGGGGTGGACGCAGAGCTTGCCGATGGCCGCGGCGGCGTCCTCGGTGCTCCTGCCGTGCACCGAGCCGACGATCTCGTCGCCGAGCCGGGCGACGAAGACCAGGTCGGCGGTGACCTCCTCGCGGACCGAGTCCAGACTCTGGACGAGCGGAGCGATGCGGTAGTTGCCGTACAGCGCCGCCTCGCTCTGGAAGCACAGGTACTGCAACCTGAAGATCTGCTCGGCGTCCTGCTCCGTCGCCGCAGAGATGGTCACGCTCATGCCCATGTGCGCACGCCTCCCGCTCACCTGATCACCTGTGGTCCCTCACTCCTATCCCCGTCCTCACCCCGATGCAACCTCCGGCGCGAGCAAACGACGCAGACATCCAAGACATCTGGAGCGTTCCGGACCCAGACTGCCTTGTGAGATACCCAACTCCCCTGCGATTTCCCGGTATGTCGGGTCGTGCGGGGACAGCAGGGCCTCCAGCAGCCGGGGGCAGCGGCCGGGCAGCCGGCGCACCGCGTCCCGCAGGGCGCGGCGGCGGGCGGCGGCCAGGGCGAGGAGCTCGGGGTCGCCCTCGCCGGTGCCGGCGGTGTCGGCGGGGTCACCGGCCCACGGCGTCTCGTGCCGGGCGGTGCGGCGGGTGCGGCGGGCCTCGGTGCGGACGGTCCGGCGGAGCCAGCCCGGCGGATCGTGCGGCGGGTCGTGTGCGTCGAGGCGCTCCAGGAGGCGCAGCCAGACCGCCTGTTCCAGGTCGGCGGGTTCGGCGCCGGACGCGTACGCCTCGGCGGAGGCCTCCGCGGTGAGCAGCGGACGGAGGGCGGTGACCAGGTCGTGCGTCATATGCGCAACGACGCCGGCCGCCCTGGCGGGGTTGCCGGAGCGGCCGGAACTCACCCCGACCGGGGCACAACGGCTCAGCCGTTGACGAAGTCCTCGCGGGCCAGCAGACCGGTGTCCGGGTGGTCGGTGAAGACGCCGTCGATGCCGGTGGCGAAGTAGGCCCGGAAGGCGCCGAAGACGTCGCCGTAGGCGTCGGGGTCGCCGCCCTTGCGGAAGTTCGCGGGCAGGAAGGGGTTCTCGTTGCGCATCGTGTAGGGGTGCAGGATCAGCCCGGCCCGGTGCGCGTCACGGACCAGGGTGGTGGGCTCGGCGAGGTTCCCGGCCGCGTCCCTGGGGATGACCAGGTCCAGGGTGGGGCCGATGCCCTGCGCATAGGAGGCGATCTCCTTGAGGCCCTTCGGCGTGACGAGGTCGGCCACCTTGCGCGGGTCGCCGTTCTCCACGAAGTCCCAGGGGCGGCTGTTCGCCCCGGAGAGCAGCACGGCGAGCGGGTTGCCGACGAGCCGGCTCATCCGCTGGATGCTGGTGGGCTCGAAGGACTGGACGATGACGGGCGAGTTCTTCTTGTCCTTGCCGTGCTTGCGCAGCAGCCGGGCGAGGAGTTCCTCGGTGCCCAGGCCCAGCTTGCGGAAGTAGGTGGGGTGCTTGAGCTCGGGGTAGATCCAGACCTGCTTGCCGCGCTCCCGGGTCTGCTCGTTCTGCCAGCGGAGCACCTCTTCGAAGGTGGGGATCCCCCAGCGGCCGTCGTAGAGGGTGTTGTGCGGGCGGTTGGCCGGGATGCGCTCGACGGCGCGGAGCCGCTTGAGTTCGGCGAGGGTGAAGTCCTCGGTGAACCAGCCGGTGGCGGAGACACCGTCGAGCAGCTTCGTGCGCTCGCGGTCGGCGAACTCGGGATGGTCCGCGACGTCCGTGGTGCCGCCGATCTCCGGCTCGTGCCGGCAGACGAGGTGGCCGTCCCTGGTGGGCACCAGGTCGCCGGCCTCGACGATGTCGGCGCCCAGGTCGAGGGCCAGGTCGTAGGCGCCGAAGGTGTGCTCGGGCCGGTATCCGCTGGCGCCCCGGTGGCCGATGACCGTCGGGACGGGCAGGCCCTTGAGCCCTCGTCCGCCGCGCCGGGATGCGCCGGGCCGGCTCTCGGCGGCTCTCGCCGTGCCGCCCAGCCCGAGGACCGTGCCGCCCGCGCCGAGCACCGCCGCGCCAAGGAGCGCGCGCCGTCCGGTCCCGCCGGTCGCCGTTTCGTCCGTCCGCTCGTCCGACTCCTGCGCTCCCATGGGGACCCTTCTGCCGTTGGCCGTCACTGCGGGGCGATCGTAGGGGCGCGTACATGACGAACGGGAGACCACGGCCGGAACACGCGGGTGACACGGGGATACGGGATGCCACACGGGTGAGCCGCAACCCGAACGGCCGTACGGGGAAGAAATCCTGACATGCCGTCGGGTTCGGGGGTGTCGCACCGGGGTACCCGGCCGCTCCGGAGGGTCTGCGGCGCGCCTCCCGCGGGCCGGGGGGCGCGCGTGGTTCCCTCCGGGCCGTGCCCGGACTCCGGACCGACGGCGGTCGCACCCCGACCGGCGCCGGCTCCCCCGGACGCGACATGCCTCACATCCGGCGCGTGGGTTACGGGCGCGCAACATCGTGTCACCGCAGGTGAACATGCGTAGACACCGTGTAATACCTGAGTGAACCCGACGTGCGGCACCCCCTCGGCCGCGAGTAATGTCCTCACCTGCACAGACTCATACCGCATTCCCGACACCGGAGGACCCGTTGTCCCGCTTCGCACTCATCAAGGCAGTGCTCGGCCCGGTCATGCGCCTGATGTTCCGCCTACGGGTGGAGGGCCAGGAGCACATTCCGGGTGACGGTCCGGTGATCCTGGCGGGCAACCATCTCACCTTCATCGACTCGATGATCCTGCCGCTGGTCTGCGACCGTCAGGTCTTCTTCATCGGCAAGGACGAGTACGTCACCGGCAAGGGGCTCAAGGGCCGGCTGATGGCCTGGTTCTTCACCGGTTCCGGCATGATCCCGGTCGACCGCGACGGCGGCCGGGGCGGAGTCGCGGCGCTGATGACGGGCCGCCGGGTGCTGGACGAAGGCAAGATGTTCGGCATCTACCCGGAGGGCACCCGCTCCCCCGACGGCCGTCTCTACCGGGGCCGGACCGGTATCGCGCGGCTCACCCTGATGACGGGCGCGCCCGTCGTCCCGTTCGCCGTGATCGGCACCGACAAGCTCCAGCCGGGCGGCGCGGGCCTGCCCCGGCCGGGCAAAGTCACGGTCCGCTTCGGCGAGGCGATGGAGTTCTCCCGCTACGAGGGCATGGACCGCGACCGCTACATCCTGCGGGCCGTGACCGACTCGGTGATGACGGAGGTCATGCGCCTGTCCGGGCAGGAGTACGTGGACATGTACGCCAGCAAGGCGAAGGCGGCCTGATCCCCGACGCCCCGTGACGTCCGGCGGGGCGAGGGCGCCGCGGCCCTACGGACGCCCGGCCCCCGCGGTTTCACCGGTCTCCGTGTTCCCGGCGGCGGCCGGCCCGGCCCACGGATTCCTCAGTGCCAGGCCAGCCGTGCGCGCCGCTCCCAGTACGCGTGCGGGTCCTCGGGCAGCGCGGCGAGCCGGGTGAGCTGGTCGTCGTCGAGGTCGACGACGGCCGCGTGCAGGTTGGAGGCGAGCTGCGCGGTGGTGGCGGCGCCGGAGAGGACGACGCCCGCCCAGGGCCGGCGCAGTACGAGCGCGAGGGCGACGGCGTCGCACGCCAGTCCGGTCTCCTCGGCGACGGCCCTGAGCGCGTCGGGGGCGTGGGCAGCGGCCAGTCGCCCGTTGGCCATGCCCTCCTTGACGATCACCGTGAGCCCGGCGTCGTGGGCTTCGGCCAGGGCGGGCTCGGCGGAGGTCTCCAGCGCGTTGTACGTGGACTGGACGGTACGGAACAGGGGTTCGCCGTCGACGGTGACGGCGAGCGCGGCGCGGATGGCGTCGGCCTGGGCCGGGCCGCTGGTGGAGAAGCCGACCGTGAGTCCCTGGGCCGCCGCCTCGGCGAGCCGGACGTGGAGGTCCTTGTCGGTGAGTGCGGGGCTCTCGGGGGTCACCGAGTGGATCTGGTAGAGGTCGAGCCGGTCCCCGAGCAGCGCGTCGGACTCGGCGCGCTGCCGCTCGTAGGCGGCGAGGGAGTGCTCCTTGACCTCGTGGTGCTCGGCGTCGATGGACCAGCCGGCGGTGTACGTGTAGCCCCATTTGCTGCCGATGACGACGTCGTCGGCGTCGGGCCGCTTCGTCAGCCAGTCGGCGAGGAACTCCTCCGACCTGCCGTACGAGCGGGCCGCGTCGAAGTAACGGACGCCCTGGGCGTAGGCGGCGTCGAGGAGGTCGTGGGTACGAGTGCGCAGGGCCTCGACGCTGCGATCGGCGCCGAGGTCGTCGTCACGGCCCAGGTTGATGTAGCCGGGTCGTCCGACGGCGGCGAGTCCCAGGCCGATGTGGCAGGTGGGGGTAGTGGCCGAAGCCAGTGCGGAGAAGGGCATCGGGGCTCCGTTCGGTCGGCTCCTTGCGGCTGCCGGACCAACGTAACCCGCGATGCCCCTGCGACACCCGCTCCCTTGCTTCTTGGCGTCGGCTACTTCTTGGCGTCCGCCCACGCGTGCTGGGCGGCCAGGTCCGTCCTGAGCTCGGCGAGCTGGACGGCGACCGCGCTCGGTGCCGTGCCGCCGCGGCCGTTGCGGGAGGCGAGGGCTCCGGGAACGTTGAGGACGGTGCGCACCTCGGGGGTGAGGTGGGCGGAGATCTTCACGAACTGCTCGTCGGTCAGCTCGTCGAGCTCCTTGCCCTCGGCCTCGGCGGTCTTGACGCACTCGCCGGCGACCTCGTGCGCGACGCGGAACGGCACGCCCTGCTTGACCAGCCACTCGGCGATGTCGGTGGCCAGTGAGAACCCGGCCGGGGCCAGCTCCTCCATGCGCTCGCGGTGCACGGTGAGGGTGGCCATCATCCCGGTGAAGGCCGGCAGCAGGATCTCCAGCTGGTCAATGGAGTCGAAGACCGGCTCCTTGTCCTCCTGGAGGTCGCGGTTGTACGCGAGCGGGAGGGCCTTGAGGGTGGCCATCAGGCCGGTCAGGTTGCCGATCAGCCGGCCCGACTTGCCGCGTGCCAGCTCCGCGATGTCCGGGTTCTTCTTCTGCGGCATGATCGACGAGCCGGTGGAGAAGGCGTCGTGCAGGGTCACGAAGGAGAACTCCTTCGTGTTCCAGAGGATGACCTCCTCGGCGATCCGGGAGAGGTTCACGCCGATCATCGCGGTGATGAAGGCGAACTCGGCGACGAAGTCCCTGGATGCCGTGCCGTCGATGGAGTTGGCCGCGCTGCCGTGCTCGAAGCCGAGGTCCCGGGCCACCGCCTCGGGGTCCAGGCCGAGGCTGCTGCCGGCCAGTGCGCCCGAGCCGTAGGGCGAGACCGCGGTCCGCTCGTCCCACTGGCGCAGCCGCTCGGCGTCCCGGGACAGCGCCTGGACGTGGGCGAGGACATGGTGGGCGAAGAGCACCGGCTGGGCGTGCTGGAGGTGGGTGCGGCCGGGCATGGCCACCTCCGGGTGGGCCTCGGCGAGGCCGACGAGGGCGTCCTGGAGATCGGCGATCAGGCCGCCGAGCGTGCGGGCGTGGTCCCGCAGGTACATCCGGAACAGGGTCGCGACCTGGTCGTTCCTCGAGCGTCCGGCGCGCAGTTTGCCGCCGAGGTCGGGGCCGAGGCGCTCCAGCAGGCCGCGCTCCAGGGCGGTGTGCACGTCCTCGTCGGCGATGGTGCCGGTGAACGAGCCGTCGGCGACGTCCGCCTCCAGCCGGTCGAGGCCCTCGGTCATGCGGGTGAGCTCGTCCTCGGTGAGCAGGCCCGCTCCGTGCAGCACGCGTGCGTGCGCCCGCGAACCGGCGATGTCGTAGGGCGCGAGCCGCCAGTCGAAGTGGACGGACGCGGACAGCTTGGCCAGGGCCTCGGCGGGACCGTCGGCGAAACGGCCGCCCCAGAGCCGTACGTCACCGCTGTTGCTGCTCACTTGCGTTGCTCCTCGAAGACAGGCAGGTCATGGATGGGCCACATCATGGATGCGCCGCCGCCTCCTCACTCAGGCGCAGGAGAGTGAGGAGGCGGTGTCAGAGTAGTGCGTGACGGGGCGTCAGCCGGTCAGGCCGTCGGGGTCTGTCCGGTCGGGCGATCCGCCGGTCGGAGGGTCAGGCGAGGTCGCGCTTGGCGGCGATCTTCGACGACAGGCTGTAGATGTCGATGAAGCCCTTGGCCGCGGCCTGGTCGAACGTGTCGCCGGTGTCGTAGGTGGCGAGGTTGAAGTCGTACAGGGACGACTCGGAGCGCCGGCCGGTGACGACGGCCCGCCCGCCGTGCAGGGTCATCCGGACGTCTCCGTTGACGTGCTGGTTGGCCTCGGTGATGAAGCCGTCCAGCGCGCGCTTGAGCGGGGAGAACCACTGGCCGTCGTAGACCAGTTCGCCCCAGCGCTGCTCGACCTGCCGCTTGTAGCGGGCGAGTTCGCGCTCGACGGTGACATTCTCCAGCTCCTGGTGGGCCGTGATCAGCGCGATGGCGCCGGGCGCCTCGTACACCTCGCGGGACTTGATGCCGACGAGGCGGTCCTCGACCATGTCGATCCGGCCGACGCCCTGGGCGCCCGCGCGCTCGTTGAGCTGCTGGATGGCCTGGAGGACGGTGACGGGCTTGCCGTCGATGGCGACCGGCACGCCCTCCTTGAAGGTGATGACGACCTCGTCGGCCTCGCGCGCCACGGCGGGGTTCTGCGTGTACTCGTAGACGTCCTCGATCGGCGCGTTCCAGATGTCCTCGAGGAATCCGGTCTCGACGGCGCGGCCGAACACGTTCTGGTCGATGGAGTACGGCGACTTCTTCGTGGTCGCGATCGGCAGACCCTTGGCCTCGCAGAAGGCGATGGCCTTGTCGCGGGTCATGGCGTAGTCACGGACCGGGGCGATGCACCTCAGGTCGGGGGCGAGGGCGACGATGCCGGCCTCGAAGCGGACCTGGTCGTTGCCCTTGCCGGTGCAGCCGTGGGCGACGGTGGTGGCGCCGTGCTTCTGCGCGGCGGCGACGAGGTGCTTGACGATCGTCGGCCGGGACAGCGCGGAGACCAGCGGGTAGCGGTCCATGTAGAGGGCGTTGGCCTTGATCGCCGGGAGGCAGTACTCGTCGGCGAATTCGTCCTTGGCGTCCGCGACCTCGGCCTCGACGGCACCGCAGGCGAGCGCGCGCTTGCGGATGACGTCCAGGTCCTCGCCGCCCTGGCCGACGTCGACCGCAACGGCGATGACCTCGGCGCCCGTCTCCTCGGCGATCCAGCCGATGGCGACGGAGGTGTCCAGACCGCCCGAATAGGCGAGTACGACGCGCTCGGTCACGGGATTCTCCTTACAGTGCATTCGCTGACATGCATGAGTATGCAGGAGGATGCATGATTCGTCAATCCGACTCCATCCGGAAGGCCTAACTCCGATCGGAGGGGTCGATTTCGCATGGAGTGTACGGATTCCTCCGTACGGAGTGCGCAGAGCCCGGGATTGATTCGGCGTGTGATTGAACGCGGGTAATCGCTTTCCCGTACCTCCCGCCGGACGCAGGCGCCGCGTCGGCACATCCGGGCCCTCCCCCACGGGCCCTCCCCCACGCAACCCCGAACCACCCCCGACCCGAGTGAGGCATTCGCATGTCCAGGGCCCTTCCGAAGTACAGCAAGCGTCGCGTCGGTTTCATCGGCGGCGCCGCCGCGGTGGCGCTGTCCGGTGCGGTGATCGCCGGATCCGCTCTCGCCGGCGAGTCGTCCGACGGCAACGACGCGAACGTCCGGACGCTCGCGGGGCCCGGCACAATCAGCTGCCCCGACGTGGCGCCGGAGCTTCCCGCCATCCCCGCCTCCGCCCAGGCCGAGGTCGACCGCAACCTCGGCCAGCTCGACACCCAGATCGACGAGGCCAACCGGCGACTCGTCGACACCGTCGGCCAGGGCGGCCCCAACTTCGTCCAGAACGCCATCCTCGGCCCCCTCGAGGACAAGCGCGTGGCCGCCATCAACCGCATCGCCACCGCCATCGGCCGCACCGCCGAACGCCCCGCCGGACTCGACTCCCTGGCCGCCTGCACGCTCGACGCGGAAGGCGCGGCGGACGCGGGCGGGGAGACCGGCGGCAGCGGCGACGGCGGAGAAGCCACCGCCCCGCCCGCCGAGGACACCGGTCAGGGGGCGGGCCAGGGCGACGCGGGCCAGGAGGGCGGGGACGGCGCGGGCGACGCCGGGAACGCCGGCGTGGGCACGATCAGCTGCCCCGACGTCGCGCCGGAGCTTCCCGCGATCCCCGCCTCCTCCCGGGCCGAGGTCGACCGCAACCTCGGCCAGCTCGACACCCAGATCGACGAGGCCAACCGGCGACTCGTCGACACCGTCGGCCAGGGCGGCCCCAACTTCGTCCAGAACGCCATCCTCGGCCCCCTCGAGGACAAGCGCGTGGCCGCCATCAACCGCATCGCCACCGCCATCGGCCGCACCGCCGAACGCCCCGCCGGACTCGACTCCCTGGCCGCCTGCACGCTCACGAAGTGACGTGACAGGCGCCTTGGCCGCCCCGCGACACGCCGGCCGGGGCGGCCACGGGCGATCCCCGGCGCCGTCCGGGACCCGCGTCGACCGCCCATGTGCTCAGACAGGCGAACGAACTGCCTTCATGCTCGGTGACCATGGGAAAGACCTATGAGCGCGTAGACGCCCGCCTGCGCACGTTCATAGAGGCACAGCCGGTCTTCTTCACCGCCACCGCGCCCCTGTCCGCCGACGGCACGGTCACCCTCTCACCCAAGGGCCTCACGGGGTCCTTCGCGGTCCTGGACGAACTCACCGTGGCCTAACTCGACTTCGCCGGTTCCACCGCCGAGACCATCGCCCGTCTCCGGGAGGACGGCCGCATCACCCTGATGTGGTGCGCCTTCCAGGAGCCGCCCACCATCGTGCGCGTGCACGGCCGCGGTGAGCCCGTCCTCCGGGACGACCCGCGCTTTCCGGAGCTGCTCGCCCGCTTCCCCGGCATCGACCCGACGGTCCACGGCCTGCGCGCGGTCGTCGTGGTGACCGCCGGCCTCATCCGCGACACCTGCGGCTACGCCGTCCCCTTCATGCCGTACGAGGCGGACCGCGACCTGCACGGGAAGCGGTTCGCGCGCGAGGACGACGCCTCGCTGGACGCGTACTTCACCAGGAAGGAACACATCGCGACGAGCCTCGACGGCCTCCCCGGGCTGCCCCTGCCCCGTCCCCGGCTCCCGTCCCGTCCCCGGTCCCGCGGCATCCGGCGTCCCCGGAGGCCGCGGCCCAGGACATGTTCCAAGCCTGCCGCGAAAGTCCGTCCCGCCTCCGGATATCGCTGAACGCTCCCGTGTCACGGCACGTATGTGTGGGCCAAGGGCCAAGTCCCACGGAGGAACCGTGACCACCACGCTCGCAGGCGGACGTGCCGCCCGCCGTCAGACGATGCGCCGCATCCGTCCACGCCGCTCACCCGCCGTGCCCCTGCTGCTCGCCGTGGGGGCGGGCGCGGTGGCCGTGCTGTGGTTGTGGTGGGACAACACACCGTCCATCTCGGACACCACCGGCCGGATCATCGCCGCGGGCCGCATCACCGGCCTCCTGGCCGGCTATCTGATGGCCCTCGTGGTGCTGCAGATGGCCCGGGTGCCCGCACTGGAACGCCGGGTGGGCTCGGACCGGGTCGCCCGCTGGCACGCGATGAGCGGGCGCTACACCGTCAGCCTGGTCATCGCCCACGTCTTCCTCATCATGTGGGGCTACGCCCTCCAGGCGGGCAAGACCCTCGGCGACATCGTCCAGCAGACGATCACCTCGGTCGAGCAGCTGCCGGACATGGGCAAGGCCGCCATCGGCACGGGTCTGCTGTTCGTGATCGCCTTCCTCTCGATCGGCCCGGTCCGCCGGCGGCTGCCGTACGACAGCTGGTACCACGTGCACCTGCTGACGTACGCCGCGCTGTACCTGACGTTCTGGCACCAGATCACCACCGGCAACGAGTTCGCCGTGGAACCGTCCGCGAAGACCTTCTGGTACGGGCTCTACGGCGTCGTCACCGCGCTGGTCCTCTGGTACCGGGTGCTCACCCCGATCCGGCTGAACCTGCGTCACCGGATGCGGGTGGAGGCGGTCATCGAGGAGACGCCGGGCATCGTGTCGGTACTGATCGGCGGGCGCAAGCTGCACCGGATCGGCGCCGAGGCGGGGCAGTTCTTCCGCTGGCGGTTCCTGGCGCCGGGAATGCGGTTCAGCTCCCACCCGTACTCGCTGTCGGCGGCGCCCCGCCCCGACATGCTGCGGATCACCGTGAAGGCGATCGGCGACCACACCTCCCGGCTGCGCGAGCTGGAGCCCGGCACGCGGGTGTGGGCGGAGGGCCCCTACGGGGCGCTGACCGCCCAGCGCCGCAGCCGCGGCAAGGTGCTGCTGGTCGCGGGCGGCGTGGGCATCACGCCGATGCGGGCCCTGTTCGAGACGCTGCCGGGCGCCTCCGGCGACATCACCCTGCTCTACCGGGCCAACACCACCCACGACCTGGCCCTGTGGAACGAGCTGGCCAAGATCGCCGACGAGCGCGGCGCCCGCCTGATGTACGCGGTGAACAGCCCCGACGGGGAACGCCCCGACATCTCCGCGGACAGCCTGCGCCGCAAGATTCCCGACATCGACGACCACGACGTCTTCATGTGCGGCCCGCCCGGGTTCGCCCAGTCGGTCTACGACGCACTGCGCGGCGCCGGGGTCCCCGCCCGCCGTATCCACCACGAGTCGTTCGAGATGTGAGCGACGGGTCATCCACACCCATCAGGAGCTTGAGAAGCGATGAGGAAGAGTCATCCCGTCCGGCGTGCTGTGCTGGCCACCGCCGCCACCGTCTCCGGGATCGTGCTGCTGCTGACGCTGAAGCCCGGTTCCGACCAGGGCTCGGCCGACGCGGCCGGCAGCGCGGTCCCGCCCGCGGCGCAGTCCCCGCAGGGCGGCGCCCAGGCCATCGCGAACGGCACCGTCACCGGTGACGCGGCCGACACCCAGTACGGCGCGGTGCAGGTGCGCCTGACCGTGAGCGGCGGAAAGATCACCAAGGCCGAGGCCGTCCAGTCCCCCAAGGGCGGCCAGAGCGACCAGATCAACGCCAACGCCGTGCCGAAGCTCAACCAGGCCGCGGTCACGGCGCAGGGCGCCGAAATCGACGCGGTCTCCGGCGCGACGTACACCAGCACCGGATACAAGAAGTCCCTGCAGTCCGCACTGGACAAGGCGAAGGCCGCCGGAGCGGCCGGGAGCGGGAACGATCAGGGCGGTGCGGGCGGCGCGCAGGCCCTCGGCGACGGCACGGTCACCGGTGACGCGGCCGACACCCAGTACGGCGCGGTGCAGGTGCGCCTGACCGTGAGCGGCGGAAAGATCACCAAGGCCGAGGCCGTCCAGTCCCCCAAGGGCGGCCAGAGCGACCAGATCAACGCCAACGCCGTGCCGAAGCTCAACCAGGCCGCGGTCACGGCGCAGGGCGCCGAAATCGACGCGGTCTCCGGCGCGACGTACACCAGCACCGGATACAAGAAGTCCCTGCAGTCCGCACTGGACAAGGCGAAGGCCGCCGGAGCGGCCGAAGCCGCCGAGAGCGGTGGCGACTCCGCCGCGGACGCGTCCGCCGGAAGCGGGCAGGACGGAGGCGGAGGGAACGCCCGGGCCGCCCTCGATGACGGCACCGTCACCGGTGACGCGGTGCAGACGGAGTACGGAGCCGTGCAGGTCCGGATCACCGTCGAGGGCGGGAAGATCACCAAGGCCGAGGCCGTCCAGGCCCCCAAGGGCGGCCAGAGCGACCGGGTCACCAACCAGTCCGTCCCGAGGCTCAACCAGGCCGTCGTGAAGACCGGCGGCGCGGACGTCGACGCCGTGTCGGGCGCCACGTACACCAGCGCCGGGTACAAGAAGTCGCTGCAGTCCGCGCTGGACCAGGCCGGTGGCTGAGACGGTGGCCGAGTCCGCACAGGCTCCCGCCGCGGTGCGTCGTACGGAGGAGACGATGGGGACCGTCTTCTCCTTCGACGTCCGCGGCGGGCAACCCGCTGCCGTGCAGGCGGCGTTGGAGGATGCGGCCGCCGGGCTGCGCCGCGTCGACGAGGTGTTCAGCACGTACCGGGACGACTCGCAGATCTCGCGGCTGGCACGCGGCGAGCTGACGGTCGCGGAGTGCGACCCCGAGGTCGCCGAGGTGCTGGAGCTGGCCGCGGAGGCGGAACGGGTGAGCGACGGCTGGTTCAGCACCCGCTACCGGGGCCGGCTCGACCCGACCGGCATCGTCAAGGGCTGGGCCACCGAGCGGGCCGCGCGACGGCTCGCGGAGGCCGGGGCGGTCGGGGTGAGTCTCAACGGCGGCGGCGACGTGCAGCTGCTGGGGACGCCGGGCGCCGGGCGGCCGTGGCGGGTGGGGGTGTCGGACCCGCTCCGTCCGGGCGGCCTGGCGGCCGTCGTCTCCGCCGCCGGGGCCGACGAGCTGGCCGTCGCCACCTCGGGCACCGCCGAGCGCGGCGATCACATCGTCGACCCGCGCACCGGCCGCTCCGCCGTGACCGACCTGGTCGCGGTGACGGTGGTGGCGCCCCGGCTGACCTGGGCCGACTGCTGGGCCACGGCCGCCTTCGCGATGGGGTCCCGGGAGGGGCTCGCGTGGCTGGAGACGCTGCCCGACGTGGAGGCGCTGCTGATCACCGCGGGCGACGAGGTGCGCTGCACGGGGGGCCTGGCGTCCCGGCTGGGATGAATCCCGGCCGGTGCCGGGGGACGCCGAGGCCGTCCGTACGGGGCCGCGGGCAGCCGCGCGGCTTTCAGTTCCCGTTCTGCGCCAGCCGCAGCATGTGCTCGGCCAGCGCCTGCCCGCCCGCCGGGTCGCGGCTGATCAGCATGAGGGTGTCGTCGCCGGCGATGGTCCCCAGGATGTCGTGCAGTTCGGCCTGGTCGATCGCCGAAGCCAGGAACTGGGCGGCGCCGGGCGGGGTGCGCAGGACGACGAGGTTGGCGGACGCCTCCGCGGAGATCAGCAGTTCCTGGGAGAGCCGCCGCATCCGCTCCTCCTTGGCGGACTCGCCCAGTGGTGCGCGCGGGGTGCGGAAGCCGCCCTCGCTGGGCACCGCGTAGATGAGGTCGCCGTCGGTGTGGCGGATCTTCACCGCGTTCAGCTCGTCCAGGTCCCGGGAGAGCGTCGCCTGGGTGACGGTCAGCCCGTGGTCGGCGAGCAGCTTCGCCAACTGGCTCTGCGAACGCACCGGTTGCCGGTTGAGGATGTCCACGATCCGGCGGTGACGCGCGGTGCGGGTCTGCGGTACGGCAGGCCCGGCAGGCTGTCCGTGGTCCTGATCGTGGCTCATCGGCGTCTCATTCTCCGGTTGTCCTCGGGGGCGTTCTTCGGCTTGTGGCGCGGTTCTCGCCCCGGTTCGTGGTCCGGCTCACTGTCCGGCTGGTCCTTCTCCGTCCGCCGCCCGGCGGACGGCGTCCAGGATGCCGGGCAGCGCCCCGAGGAAGGCGTCCACCGCGTCGTCCCCGAGGATCAGCGGCGGCATGAGCCGTACGACATCGGGGGCGGGCGCGTTCACCAGGAAACCGGCGTCCTGAGCCGCCTGTTGCGCCTGGGGCGCGAGCGGTTCGGTGAGCACGATACCCAGGAGGAGGCCGGCGCCCCGGACGTGGCTGATCAGTGGGTTGCCGAGGTTCTCGATCCCGGCGCGGAGCCGCTCGCCCTGCCGCTTGACGTTCTCGAGCAGTCCTTCGCTCTCGATGGTGTCGAGGACGGCGAGTCCGGCGGCGCAGGCGACCGGGTTGCCCCCGAAGGTCGTGCCGTGATGGCCGGGGCGCAGCAGGTCCGCGGCGCGGCCGAAGGCGACGGTCGCGCCGATCGGCAGTCCGCCGCCGAGCCCCTTGGCGAGGGTGACGACGTCGGGCAGGACTCCTTCGTGGGCCTGGTACTCGAACCAGTTGCCGGTGCGGCCGATGCCGGTCTGCACCTCGTCCAGGACGAGCAGCGCGCCCGTGGCGGCCGTGATGGCGCGGGCGGCCTTCAGATAGCCGGGCGGGGGCACCACGACCCCGTTCTCGCCCTGGATCGGCTCGATGACGACCAGCGCCGTGTCCGCGGTGACCGCGGCGGCCAGGGCCTGCGCGTCGCCGTAGGGCACATGGGTGACGTCCCCGGGCAGCGGTGCGAACGGCTCCCGCTTGCCCGGCTGGCCGGTCAGCGCGAGGGCGCCCATGGTGCGGCCGTGGAAGCCGCCGTCGGTGGCGACCATGTGGGCCCGGCCGGTCAGCCGTCCGATCTTGAACGCGGCCTCGTTGGCCTCGGCGCCCGAGTTGCAGAAGTACACCCGGCCGTCACGGCCGAAGAGCCGCAGGAGCCGTTCGGCGAGCTCGACGGGCGGCTCGGCGACGAACAGGTTGGAGACATGGCCCAGGGAGGCGATCTGCCGGCTGACGGCCTCGACGACGGCCGGGTGGGCGTGGCCGAGCGCGTTGACGGCGATCCCGCCGACGAAGTCGGTGTACTCCTTGCCGTCGGCGTCGCGGACGGTGGTACCCGCGCCGCTGACCAGGGACAGCTTCGGCGTGCCGTAGTTGTTCATGAGCGCGCCCTGCCACCGCGCGCTCAGCTCCTCGTTGCTCACGACTCCCCCTGTGCGTGCGGTGTCTCGTCCTGTGCGTGCGGTGCCCCGGCGGCGACGGCTGCCTCGGGGGTCTCGTCCGGGGTCCCGTCGGGCACGACCATGGTGCCGATGCCCTCGTCGGTGAAGATCTCCAGCAGGATCGAGTGCTGGACCCGGCCGTCGATGACGCGGGCGGTGGTCACGCCGTTGCGCACGGCGTGCAGGCAGCCCTCCATCTTCGGCACCATGCCCGAGGACAGCTCCGGCAGCAGCTTCTCGAGCTGGGTCGCGGTGAGGCGGCTGATCACCTCGTCGGAGTTCGGCCAGTCCTCGTAGAGCCCCTCGACGTCGGTGAGGACCATGAGGGTCTCGGCGTCCAGAGCAGCAGCGAGTGCCGCAGCCGCCGTATCAGCATTGACGTTGTAGACATGGTGGTCGTCCTGGGAACGGGCGATCGACGAGACGACCGGGATGCGGCCGTCGGCGAGCAGCGCCTCGATGGCGCCGGTGTCGATCTCGGTGATCTCGCCGACCCGGCCGATGTCGACCGGTTCCCCGTCGATCTCGGGCCGGTGCCGGGTCGCGGTGATGGTGTGCGCGTCCTCGCCGGTGAGGCCGACGGCGAAGGGTCCGTGCCGGTTGAGCAGCCCGACCAGTTCGCGCTGCACCTGTCCGGCCAGCACCATCCGTACGACGTCCATGGCGTCCTCGGTGGTCACCCTGAGGCCGGCCTTGAACTCGCTGACGATGCCGTGCCGGTCGAGCGCGGCGCTGATCTGCGGGCCGCCGCCGTGCACGACGACCGGCTTGAGACCGGCGTGCCGCAGGAAGACCACGTCCTGGGCGAAGGCGTTCTTCAGTTCCTCGTTCACCATGGCGTTGCCGCCGAACTTGATGACGACGGTCTTCCCGTGGTGCCGGGTCAGCCAGGGCAGCGCCTCGATGAGGATCTGCGCCTTGGGCAGGGCGGTGTGCTTGCGGGTGGTGCTCATGAGGAGTACGCGCTGTTCTCGTGGACGTAGTCGGCGGTGAGGTCGTTGGTCCAGATGGTGGCGGTCGCGTCACCGGCACCCAGGTCGGCGACGATGTGGACCTCGCGGTAGCGCATGTCGACCTTGTCGCGGTCCTCGCCGACACCGCCGTTCTTGCACACCCAGACGCCGTTGATGGCGACGTCGAGTGCGTCGGGCTCGAAGGCGGCCTTCGTCGTGCCGATCGCGGACAGCACCCGGCCCCAGTTGGGGTCCTCGCCGTGGATGGCGCACTTGAGGAGGTTGTTGCGGGCGATGGAGCGGCCCACCTCGACGGCGTCGTCCTCGGTCGCGGCGCCCACCACCTCGACCTTGATGTCCTTGCTGGCGCCCTCGGCGTCGCGGATGAGCTGCTGTCCGAGGTCGTCGCAGACGGCGCGTACGGCCTCGGCGAACTCCTCGTACGCGGGGGTGACACCGGCCGCGCCGGAGGCGAGCAGCAGCACGGTGTCGTTGGTGGACATGCAGCCGTCGGAGTCGACGCGGTCGAAGGTGACGCGGGTCGCGGCGCGCAGGGCCCGGTCCAGTGCCCCGGCTTCGACGTCGGCGTCGGTGGTGAGGACGACCAGCATGGTGGCGAGGCCGGGGGCGAGCATGCCGGCGCCCTTGGCCATGCCGCCGACGGTCCAGCCGTCCTTCGTCACGACGGACGTCTTGTGCACACTGTCCGTGGTCTTGATGGCGATGGCGGCCTTCTCACCGCCGTGCTCGGACAGCCGGCCCGCGGCCGTCTCGACTCCCGGGAGCAGCTTGTCCATGGGAAGCGTGACACCGATGAGACCGGTGGAGCAGACGGCGATCTCGCCCGCGCCGGCCCCGAGCACCTCGGCGGCCTTCTCCGCGGTGGCGTGGGTGTCCTGGAAACCCTTCGGTCCCGTACAGGCGTTGGCCCCACCGGAGTTGAGGACGACAGCGGCGACCTGCCCGCTCTTCAGCACCTGCTCGGACCAGAGCACGGGTGCGGCTTTGACACGGTTGGAGGTGAAGACGCCCGCGGCGGCGTGGCGCGGTCCGTTGTTGACCACGAGGGCCAGGTCCGGGTTGCCGTTCTCCTTGATCCCGGCGGCGATGCCCGCCGCCGTGAATCCCTTTGCTGCCGTCACACTCACGGCGCGACTCCGATCGTCGTCAGTCCGGTGGACTCGTCGAGCCCGAGGGCGATGTTCATGCTCTGCAGAGCGCCGCCCGCGGTGCCCTTGGTGAGGTTGTCGATGGCGCTGATCGCGATGATCCGCCCCGCGGCCTCGTCGTACGCGACCTGGATCTGAACGGCGTTGGAACCGTGGACGGACGCCGTCGCGGGCCACTGGCCCTCGGGGAGGAGGCGGACGAAGGGTTCGTCGGCGAACGCCTTCTCGTAGGCGGTCCGGACGGACTCGGCGGTGACACCGGGCCGGGCCTTCGCGGTGCAGGTGGCGAGGATGCCGCGGGGCATCGGCGCGAGCGTCGGCGTGAAGGAGACGGAGACCCGCTCCCCCGCCGCCGCGCTGAGGTTCTGGATCATCTCGGGGGTGTGCCGGTGGACGCCGCCGACGCCGTACGGCGACATCGACCCCATGACCTCGCTGCCCAGCAGGTGCGGCTTGGCCGCCTTGCCCGCGCCGGAGGTGCCGGAGGCGGCGACGATCACCGCCTCGGCCTCGGCGAGGCCCGCCGTGTACGCCGGGACCAGGGCGAGCGAGACGGCGGTCGGGTAGCAACCGGGCACCGCGATGCGCTTGGACCCCTCCAGCGCGGCGCGGCCGCCCGGCAGTTCGGGCAGGCCGTAGGGCCAGGTACCGGCGTGCGGGGAGCCGTAGTACCGCTCCCAGTCGGCGGCGTCGGCGAGCCGGTGGTCGGCGCCCATGTCGACGACGAGCACCTCCGGGCCGAGCTGCTCGGCGACGGCGGCGGACTGGCCGTGCGGCAGCGCGAGGAAGACCACGTCATGCCGTCGGCCCTGCCCGGCGAGCACCTCGGCCGTGGTCGGCTCGAGCACCCGATCGGCGAGCGGCACCAGATGCGGCTGCAGGCTCCCGAGCCGCTGCCCGGCGTTGGAGTTCCCGGTCAGCGCGCCGATCTCCACCCCGGGGTGCGCGAGCAGCAGCCTCAAGAGCTCGCCGCCCGCATATCCACTGGCCCCGGCCACAGCCACTCGTACGCTCACGGAAACCTCCTCCTCGATGGCATGACTATACGTACATCTGCAGGTTTATGCAATGGGGGTCGGACTGCCGACGCGCGCCGGTGTGGTGACTGAGCGCGATGGTCGGCCCTTGAGCACTCCTGTCGGCCCCTGAGCACGACGGTTGGCATGCAAGGCGATGGTGTGACCGTGCACTGGAGCTGTCCGACGGGCACCGGGCTCGTCGCGGGTGTGCATCCCACTCGGCCGCAGGGCAGCGCCTGGACGGGCTGACCTGCATGGTCTCCCTCGATCCCCTTCACCCGCCTTCGTGAACGTGCTGAGTCGGTGGCCTGTCGAGCCGACCGGGGATCGGCCCCGGGCCTCGAACCCTGCGATGGGGGACCGGCCGCCTCCCGACCACGGAATCGGGACCGGAAACTACGCTGGCGCCCCTTCCGCCCGCCCAAGGAGCAGCGTGCCGCCGTCCTTCGTCCACCGGATCACCAAATACGACCCCGCCGACCGCGACGAGCACGGCCACTACACCGGCGCCGAGGACACGGTCAGCGACCACGGACCTGTAGAAGCGGCGTACCTGGCGGCGATCGCCGCCTTCGCGGAGGCCTCGGACATCGACCGGCTGGAGATCCGCGAACCTGCGGTCACCGGCTTCGTCCACTTCGGCGTGGAACCGCCGATCGAGGGGCACGGCCTCGGCGGGCTCTTCCCGCCCGACCTCACCGGCTACCACGACGGGGCCGAGGTCTCCCTTCCCGTCGCCCTGGAACTGGTCCGGGCCATGCTCCGCGACCAGGGCGCCTGGTGCCGGCTGGAGGTGGGGGATGTGTTCACCGTGCACGTCGGGTGGGACCAGTACGTGTACGTGGGCAGCGACCGGCCCTGCGCGGAGGCCGTGGCCCGTACGCGGGAACTCGGCCTCTTCCCAGAACCGCTGACGGCCTCGCCCTACGCGGCTGAGTTCGACGAGGCGGAAGTGACGGAGCCGGCCGACGAGGACTTCTGGACGCGCGTGCGCGCCCTGCTCGCCTCACCGCAGACGTTGCTCCTCGAGGAGACCTACGTCCTCCCACGTTCTGCCGTCTCGATGAGTTCGGCCTGGAAGCCGTCGGGCAACGCCTTGAGCCGGATCGGGCGGTGATCGAGTGCCGGGTCGCCGAGCCGCGTTCACCGATCAGCGAACAGCACTGCCGCGAGGCCCTCTTGCAGATCTTTGACGAAATACTCGGGAACCTCCAGCGACGGGAAATGTCCCCCGATTTCGGGCGACCTCCATCGGACGATTTGTCGGTACCGCTCCTGCGCCCAGGGGCGCGGACACTTCTCGATGTCGCGGGGATACATACTGATTGCTGACGGGACATCGACCCGAAGTTCCGGGTCCAGCGAGTTGTGGCTTTCGCAGTAAATGCGGGCCGCCGACGCGCCGGTCCGCGTCAGCCAATACAGGGTGACGTCGTCAAGAATCCTGTCTCTGGAAATCTTCTCGAACGGGCTGTCTTCGGTATCTGACCACTCAGCGAACTTGTCAAGGATCCAGGCAAGAAGCCCGACCGGTGAGTCGACGAGCGAGTAGCCGATGGTCTGCGGTCGGGTCGCCTGCTGCTTCGCGTACGCCGCGCGGTGGCGCCAGAAATCGCGGGTTTCCTCGGTCCACTTGCGCTCGACCGCTGTCAGCCCGTCCGTTGTCAACCCGGGCGGCGCCTCCGCGAACAATGTGTGGATGCCGAGAACGTGCGCCGGGAACCTGCCGCCGAGAACCGTGGTGATATTTCCTCCCCAGTCGCCGCCGTGGGCTGCGAACTTGCTGTAGCCGAGCCTTCCCATCAGTTCCACCCATGCGGCCGCTATCTTTTCGGTTCCCCACCCGGTGGTGGCCGGCTTGTCGCTGTAACCAAAGCCTGGCAGCGACGGGACCACGACGTGGAACGCCGGCGCGTCTGCATCCTTCGGATCTGCTAGCTCGTCCACTACATCGATGAACTCAGCAATGCTGCCTGGCCAGCCGTGCGTCAAGATCAGAGGAGTGGCATCCGCACGTGCGGATCGGCGGTGCAGGAAGTGGATTCCCAGATCATCAATGGTCGTGCGGAATTGGCCGATCCGGTTAAGGCGCTCTTCGAACGACCGCCAGTTGTACCCGGTGCGCCAGTAGTTCACGACATCGACGAGGTCGGCGAGAGGGACGCCCTGTTCCCATCGACGAGTGCCGGGCCCGGCACGATAGACCGTCTCGACCTCCGGTAGCCGCGCCGCGGCCAGTCGCGCGCGCAGTTCGTCGAGGTCAGCGTCAGTTGCGTGGGCTTCAAATGCTTGCACGTCGCTGGTCGGACGGGGCATGAGACCTCCTGGCCGTCGCGGAACCGGCTACGACCTACCAAGAACCGGCTAAGGCGGTTCTAGCAGCTCTCCAAGCCATGCCGCAACCGGCTAAGGTGGTTCCATGCGTGCTGCGTTCCCTGACTTCCGCCTCGGTAAGGTGCTGGCAACCAGCTTCACGGGGACTCTGTCGGAGCGTCATGGCGACGCTGTGGAGCGCATTCCCACGCGGCACCGACTCGTCGACTGGCTGGCAGTCAACGGCCTCGCCGTGGACTCCTGCACCACTGCCCAGCTCGACCTCGCCCGGGAACTGAGGGAGTCGATTCACGCCGTCGCGACAGCGGCCGCGATCCAGGACGCCCTCCCCGCATCTGCCGTCCAAGTCATCAATGACTGCAGCGCTCAGGGGCGGGCCGCGGCGATCCTGACGCTCGAAGGCAAGCGGCGATGGCGGCTCAACTCGGCTTCCTGCGTGGAAGATGCCCTCAGCGTGATCGCCGCCGACGCGATCAGCATCATCGCAGGCGAACGAGACGGAAAATTGGCCTTGTGCGCATCACCAACCTGCCAAGCCGCCTTCTTCGACACCAGCCGAAGCCGCACTCGCAAATGGTGTGACATGAACACGTGTGGGAATCGTCAGAAGAAAGCGCGCTTCAATGCCAGCCAGCGCAAAAACCCCAGATCAGCGGAGTGATCGTTACCTAGTGCCGCATCAGGCAACGTTCGCCCTGTTGTGGTGTGACGCGCCGCCCGGATGCTTGGCCGGGCGGCATGGGGCGGCCACCTTCGTCGTGCAGCGATACAAGTACAGGCCCGCGCACTTGCCTGTTAGATTTTCCTTGAGCAACTAACCTTCCCGGTTCGGAGTTCGTATCCGCCGGGGAGGCTTTTTCATGCCCGGAAACAGATTGTCTCGGGCTGAAGTCGACCACCCTCACCACGGAGTCTCGTGTCAGACATCTCCCTGCGCCTCGCAGACCTTGCCGACAAGCCCACAGCCGAACGCCTGTGGCTGATGTTCCGACATGACATGTCGGAGTTGGAGGGTGACCTGCCCAACCCCGACGGATCCTTCCGAGACGAATGGCTTCACATGGCCTTCTCCGAACCCGACCGGGCACCGTATCTCCTGACGAGCGGTGACCGGCCCATCGGGTTTGCGTTCATCCGCGGTCTGACTGGTCCGACGCGCGTGATGAACAGCTTCTTCGTGGTGCGCGGGGCACGACGGACGGGGACCGGGATGCACGCTGCTCAGGGCATCGTGGCCCGGCATCCGGGGCCGTGGGAGATCGCGTTCCAGGATGCCAACCCGGGCGCGGTGAAGTTCTGGCGTCGCGTCGCCACAGAGATCGCCGGCGACGCCTGGACCGAGGAGCGCAGACCGGTGCCGAACCGGCCGGACCTGGCACCTGACGTCTGGATCTCGTTCAGTACCACGGCCGGATCAAGCAACGTTGGCCCTGTCGACGACTGCGCGTAGGCGCCGGTCGTCGGCGTGGCGGTTTCGCCAGATGATGTAGCGGCGGATCATGCTGCCCTGTTCCTTGTGGTCGGCGTGGTCGGTTCCATCGAGGGTGAAGTAGCGCAGGGCCGTGAACTGGGCCTCGATCCGGTTCAGCCAGGAGGAGTTCGTCGGCGTGTAGGCAATCTCGACGTTGTTCGCCGCCGCCCAGGTCCCGACCCTCTGGCATCTCTTCGTGGTCAGGTGCGGGGAGAAGTTGTCACAGACGATCGCGATGCGGACCTCGGGCGGGTAGAGGCTGCGCAGGTAGCGGCAGAACTCCAGGAACTGGGTGCGCTTCTTGACCGGCTTGATGTGGCCGTAGAGCCGGTCCCGGGTCAGGTCCAGGGCGGCGAACAGGTGCCGCACTCCGCCGTAACGGTTGTAGGTCGCCCGGCGCCGGCGACGGGGCTCCCGCTCGAGGTCCTTGTGCTTGCCGCCGCGTTCGGCCCACTGCCGACCGGGGTGGGGCATCGGGTTGAGAGGGCCGAACTCGTCCATGCAGAAGATGATTTCGGGCTCGCCGGCTTCGGGTATGACTTCGCCGTCGGCGATCGCGTAGAGGTGTTCCACGCGGGCCTTCTTGGCCGCGTAGTCGGGGTCGCGGGAGGTCTTCCAGGTCTTCAGGCGTTGAAAGGAGACGCCTTCCTCGCGGAGCAGGATGCGCAGGCCCTCGTGGCTGATGTCGTCGACCACCCCCTCGGCGACCAGGAAGTCCGCCAGTTTGGTCAGGCTCCAAGTGGAAAAAGGCAGGTCGTGCTCGGTCGGCTTGGACTTCGCGATCTTCTTGATCTCGCGGCGCTCGGGCAGCGTGAAGACCTTGGGCCGGCCGCCCTTGTACTTCGGGTAGAGCGAGTCGAAGCCGTCGGCGTTGAAGTTGTGGATCACGTCCCGGGCCCGGTCCGCGCTGGTGAACGTCACTTCGGCAATCTTGGCCACGGCCATGCCCTGTGCGGACAGCAGCACCATCTGGGCACGCCGCCAGGTCACCACCGATCCGGTTCCCCGGCGGATGATCCGAAGCAGCCGTCGGCCTTCGTCATCGTCGATCTCGCGTACACGTACTCGTTTTGCCACCTGGACAGGGTGACGGCCACGCGGCGCCCGGCACAGCACCCGGACGGCGCGTCAAATCACAACAGGGCAAACGTTGCCTGCTACGGCACTAGGTACAGCCAAGTGGGTTCCACGCCCGCGACACATCTGTCACGTTGGGTGCACCCGAACGGCACCACCAAGAGCCATCCGCCGCCTTCGATCAACGTCCTCAATCAGTACGTCTACGTTTACTGATCGGCGATGAGCCGGCAAACCGCTCACATCGCGGTGAACGCGTCCCGCTCGACGTTCATCGAGGCCCCCGGAGCCAGGCCGCCGGCAGCAAACACGCTGGCCTCAGCCCTTCCAGCCACTCCTGCTGACGTCGGACCGCCTCACCACGACATTCACGCACAGTGAGCGTCCACCACCATGATTCGCCAACCAGCCCTCTCAAGATCCGCCAACAAGAATTCTCCCGGCGCTCCTGACCTGCACAGCTCGGACCATGATCTGCCAACTGAAATCCTCGGTCACACCGGGGCTGTGCGGCTCGGCCCCGCATCCGGCGAGTGAGCAGTTCACCCGGCGGGGCCGAGTGCTCCAGTTCGGTGAGCTGAGCGTTGCGGCTGACGAGCGAGGTGATCTCTGTTGGGCCATGGTGCGGATGCAGTTGCGGGGCGGTTGCATAGGATCGCCGGCATGGCACTGCGACCTGTTCAGGTGAACATGAAGGCTCTCGATGCCTCGGCGGTCGGCCGGTTCTGGGCGGAGGCGCTCGGCTGGAGTGCCTACAGCCCCGGCGTGACCACCTACGTCGGACCCACCGGCGGCCTCGTCTGGCCGGACCCGGTCGCCGTCGGCGTCGACGTCGTTCCCGTCCCGGAACCCGGGACGACGGCGAAGAACCGGGTGCACCTCGATCTCGCCACCATCTCTGCGGCCCATCAGGCGGAGCTGGTCGCACGTCTGAAGGCTCTCGGTGCGACGCCCGCCCACGTGGGCCAGGGCGACGTGCCGTGGACGGTCCTCGCCGACCCGGAGGGCAACGAGTTCTGTGTGCTGGAACCTCGGGAGACCTACCGGGACACCGGGCCGATCGCCGCGGTGGTGGTCGACTGCGCGGATCCCCGGGCCATGGCCCGGTTCTGGGACGAGGCGTTGGACTGGACCCTGCGGGAGGTGACCGACGATTATGCGGTGTTGCGCTCCGCCGAGGGTGTCGGCCCGTATCTCGAGTTCCTCCGCACGCCCGACGTGAAGACCGTGCCGGACCACGTCCATCTCGACCTGCTGCCGTACCCCGGTGACGACAAGGCGGCCGAGGTGGCCCGGCTGCGGGCCCTCGGCGCCACCGACCTCGACCTCGGCCAGGGCGACGTCCCGTGGACGTGCCTGGCGGACCCGGAGGGCCACGAGTTCTGCGTCCTCGCCCCGTCTTGACGCGGAACCTCAGCACACCCCGGCACATGAGCCCGATGTACTCCTGCGCCATGCCCTGAGCGGGTCGGGCTGCGGCGTCCCGGTCGATCCGGGCGACGAGTGCTCGCGCGCAGGGTGCGGGATCAACCCGCTCACCGGCCGCAGCGCTCAACTCGCCGGCCGAAGTGCTCGGTCACAGCCGGTGAGATCCGGCGTTCCGGCCGGACCTTTGCCCCTGCGGCCGGCCCTGCCCGGCATCATGATCGTCCTGTTCCCCGCCGCGTCCCGGGCGTGCTCTTCGAGCATGGTGCGTCGTGAACACGCTGGTGACCGCGCAGCGGGCCCTGTTTGACCTTGACACGGTGACAAGGCCTTCACTGCTTGCCGAGGAGGTGGTCTCGTTGACTTCCTCCCCCTCCTGAAGGAGGGGGATTCCTACGGCTCGCGCCGTGGGGTTTCCTGCTTCACTGCCGACTGCCCGCCCGGAGTTCTCCGTTGAGGTCTTACACCGGCTCCACAGGCCGACACCGTCAGTCCGACGGCCAGAAGGTTCTGCGCCGCGTTCACGTCCCGGTCATGGGTCGCGCCGCAGTCACAGGTCCAGGTGCGGACCTGCAGCGGCAGCCTGTCCTGCAGGGCGCCGCAGTGGGAACACAGCCTGGAGGAGGGAAAGAAGCGGTCCACGGCCACGACGTCCCGCCCGTACCAGGCGGCCTTGTACTCCAGCATGCTCCGGAACTGCGACCACGCGGCATCACTGATGGCGCGGGCCAGGTTCCGGTTTTTGACCATGTTGCGCACGGCCAGGTCCTCGATCACGAGCGTTTGGTTCTCACGCACGAGTCGAGTGGTCAGCTTGTGCAGCACGTCACGCCTGCGGTCAGCGATGCGGGCATGGATGCGGGCGACCTTGCGCCGGGCCTTCTCACGGTTCGCCGAGCCCTTCGCCTTCCGCGACAGCTCCCGCTGGGCCCTGGCCAGACGGGCGCGGTCGCGGCGCTCATGCCGGGGATTGGTGATCTTCTCCCCGGTCGAGAGGGTCAGCAGGTGGTCCAGGCCCACGTCGACACCGACCGCCGTATCGGTGGCGGGAAGCGGCCGGACGGTGGAGTCCTCGCACAACAGGGACACGAACCAGCGCCCGGCCGCGTCCTGCGAGACGGTCACCGTGGACGGCTGCGCTCCCTCCGGCAGCGGCCGGGACCACACGATGTCCAGCGGTTCCGTCATCTTCGCCAGCGTCAGCCGCCCGTTTCGGTAGCGGAACCCGCTGGTGGTGTACTCGGCGGACTTCCGGGACTTCTTCTTCGACTTGAAGCGCGGATACTTCGCCCGCTTGCCGAAGAAGCCGGTGAACGCCACCTGCAGGTGGCGCAGGCACTGCTGGAGCGGGACCGAGGAGACCTCGTTCAGGTAGGCGAGTTCCTCGGTCTTCTTCCAGGCCGTCAGCAACGCCGACGTCTGGTTGTAGTTGACCCGCTCCTGCCGCGCCCACGCCTCGGTGCGGGCCGCCAGCGCCAGGTTGTAGACCTTCCGCACGCATCCGAACGTGCGCGACAGTTCGGCCGCCTGCGCATCGGTCGGATGGAAGCGGTACTTGAACGCCCGCTTCACGCACGCCGTGGTCACGCTCACAAACTAGCGGGACTGTCTGTGAGTATCAAATCCGCCGGTCAGAGCGCGGCTTTCCGCCTTGACGGCGGAACCCCGCCCAATGCCCTGCTCCGCAGGGGTTTCGTTTCCTCCCCCTCCTGAAGGCGGGAGTTTCACGAAAGGACTCAGATGACGGCCACGGGACAGGACGTGGATGCGGCACGAGTGATCCGGGGGCTGGAGGACGACCGTTCGTCCGTGCGGCTGCGGGCCGCCATGGCGGTCGGGACGACGCCCGACCCTCGCTTCGTCGACAAGCTCGTCGAGCGATGCGCGATCGAGCCCGAGTTCTTCGTCCGCGACATGCTGACCTGGGCGCTCACCCGCCACCCGGCGTCCATGACGCTTCCCGGGCTGCTCCGCGAAGTCCGCTCGGAGTGTGCGCAGGCACGGAGCCAGGCGCTGCACACGTTGTCCAAGATCGGGGACCGGCAGGCGTGGCCGGCGATCACCCGGGCGCTGCTGACCGACGCCGACGACGAGGTGGCGCGAAGCGCCTGGCGGGCCGCGGTCGTGCTCGTGCCGGAAAGCGAGGAGTCCGCGTTGGCCACGGCGTTGGCGACGCAGCTCGGGCGCGGTGAGCGGGAGACGCAGCTGAGTCTCAGCCGGGCGCTGGTCGCACTGGGGGAAGCGACCGCGCCGGCTCTGCACGCCGCGACGACGGCCCCCGACCCGCGCGTGTGCGCGCACGCGCTCACCACACAGCGGCTGCTGCGCGACCCGGACGCCGGATTCGAGTTCGCGATCGAGGAGGCCAAGCGCATCGTGGCCCTCGGCGGGTCCGGCGAGGAGGGACGATAGGGAGTGTTGATCGGTGAGGTGGCGCGACGGTCCGGGGTCAGTGCCCGCATGCTCAGGCACTACGAGTCGCTCGGTCTGGTGCGGCCTTCGGGTCGTACGGGCTCCGGCTACCGGGAGTACTCCGGGGAGGACATCCGGCGGATCTTCCACATCGAGAGCCTGCGGTCGCTGGGGCTGTCGCTACGTGAGATCGGGCGCGCGCTCGAAGATCCCGGCTTCACGCCCTCTGCGCTCGTCGGCGACCTCATCCGTCAAACGCGCGAACGCATCACGGCGGAGACCGAGATCCTCACGCGGCTGCGCCGGATCGATGCCGCGGATCCCGCCGGCTGGGAGGACGTCCTCCAGGTCGTTGCGCTCCTCCAGGCACTGGGCTCGAAGAGCGCCGACGCGCGCCAGCGCGCGGCCCTTTCCTCGGTCGACGAGGTCCCGGTGCCGGTGGAGGCCCTGGTCGAGGCGGTACTGAGCGAGACGGAGCCGAACGTCGCCGGAGCCCTTCGATGGGCACTGGCGCGATCGGGTGAGGGCGGCCCGGCGCTGCTGGCGGAGGGCCTCGGCTCACCGGTGGCCGCGGTACGGGAACGCGCCGTCCGGTCCCTCGCCGAGATGCCCGGTGATGAGGCTGTCGCGCAGCTGCGGGACGCTCTCGTGAACCCCGACGCCGTGGTCCGCGGGTACGCGGCTCTGGCGCTCGGGACCCGTGGGGTGGCCGACGCGGTCCCGACGCTCATCGACATGGTCGTGGAAGGAAGGAACGACACCGACGCAGCCGATGCGCTGAGCGTGCTGGCGAGCGGTGACGCGGCGGCGGATCGGATCGCGACCGGGCTCATCGACCGCCTCGCCCACGACACCACTCGAGCGCCTGCACGCGGGCGGCTGACCCAGGCGCTGGCGGGCATCCCGGGGACGAGGGTGTCACGTGCCCTCGTGGAGCTGTCGCATGACGGGGACCGTGCCGTGGCGCTGACCGCGGCGTACCTTCTTCAACTGCGCGGCGCACGGTGACGGATCTCCCCCGGGGTGCGCGTACGCGGCCCGCGCGGGGCGGAGGGGTCCCAAAACCCATCACCGTCCGCCGAAGGGGGCCGGCGGACCTCCTGGCCCGGTTTCCGCAGCGCTGCCCCGACATCGCAACGGACGACGAGGCCACGGTCGTCCGCTTCCGGGTGTCGCTCCAACGCCCATGGCCACGGGACGTCGTCATCCCGGCACGCCTCAACTGAGGTTCAAAGAACGTCCACCACCCGGCCCTGCCTCGAAATGCCCCGGTCAGCAGCGCCCACCCCGTCCGGCGGGCCGACCGCGACGCTCAGCCGGGCCGACTCGGGCGCTGAAGGGCCGACTGAGCCGCTCGGTCACAGCCGGGTCCGACGCTAGGGTCCCGCACATGTGGGAAAGGCTGGGAGCGGTCGACTGGGCGGGGCTGGAGCACAACTACGGGTCCGCCGAGGACGTGCCCGGCCTACTGCACCGGTGCGCGGGCCCGGATCCGACGAACGCCGAGGAAGCAGCGGGAGAGCTGCTCAACCTGCTCTTCCATCAGGGCGGCTGGATCTGCTCCGCCGCCTCGGCCGCGCTGCCCTTCCTGCTTCACCTGGCTGCCGACCCGCATGCGCCGAGCCGTCGCACGGTGCTGGAGCTGGTGGGCATGTTGGCGGCGGAGGGCGGACAGGTCACCGAAAGGTTCATGGATCCCGGCTGGGCACCGGCGTGGGAGCGGGTGCTGCCCGAAGTCCTTGCCCTGCTGGCCGACCCCGAGCCGGAGATCCGGCGCGCCGCGGCCGACGCGGCCGGTGCCTGTACCAGCCCCGGTGCGCTCCTGCTGCCCGAACTCCTGCGGTGCTGGCGGGCGGAGAGGGACCCGGTAACCCGGCTCGACCTGGTCCTCGCACTCGGCCAGGCACTCCGGCGGGAGCCGGCCGGTGACCGGTCCGACGAGGTCGTCTCCCTCCTCCGCTCACTGCTCGGCTCTCCGGAGTCTCAGCTTCGTCTGGCGGCGGTGCACACGCTCGCGGCAGGTGATCCGGGTCTCGCGGCGGGGCGGCTGGACCTCCTGCTGGACGCTGTTCGCGATCCGAGCGTGGAGTTGTGGCAGCACACCAGCTCGCTGGAGAGCGGGGCGCAGGGTGTCCAGGTCTGGACGGCGGCGCTGTTCGCAGGCGCCTCCACCGCCTCTGTCGCCTTCACGCAAGGCCTGCTGGCCGACCATCCCGACGAAGGGCAGCGGATCGGTGCTCTGGCTCAGGCGGGCGGGCTGCTGTCGCAGTGGCGCTCGCCGACCGATGCGCTGATGCCGGCCCTCGTGGCCCGGCTGGACGATCCGGTCACCGAGGTGCGCTACCGGGCGGCCGAACTGCTGGCCTGCCTCGGCCCCTCGGCCGCTGCCCATGCCGACGCGGTCGCCGGGCTCCTCGGCGACACCGCGGCCCGGACGACACGTGGGGCGGAGACGGTCGCCGAGGCGGCGCTGTGGGCGCTGGCCCGGATGAATGATCCGCGCTGCCTACCGGGCCTGGCCGACATCACGGCCGGCTCCCGATCCGGTTTCGCATCGACCTCCGCCTTCTTCGGCAGCGCCCGCGACGCCTTCCACATCCCCGTCCTCCCCACCCTCGACGAGGTACTCGTTCACCTGCCGGACCACGCCGATCTGCTGCTGCCGGCAATCTGCGACCGGCTCGGCACCGCCACGGACATCCACGTGCTCCAGCGTCTCTGCGACGTGCTGGCCGCCTGGGGACCTGTCGCGCAACCGGCAGTGCCGCACCTGCTCGACCTGCTGGGCGACGACAAGAACTGGACCGCGGCGGCGACGGCCCTTGCCGGGATCGGGCCGGCGGGCGGCGCGGGGCGTGAACTGCTGCTGGCCCGATCGACCGCCGCAGGCTCAGGTTCCGACGCGGAGCTTGCCGCCTGGGCGTACTGGCAGGTCGGAGGGGACCCGGAACCGGCCCTGAAGGTGCTGGGGACCGCCGCCGCCGAGAGCGGCTCCCCCCACCCGGCCCTGTCCAAGCTGGCCGCCCTCGGCCGCCACGCCGCCGGCGTGACGGCCCTGCTACGCACCATGACCGGGGCCGCCGACACCTGGACCAGGATCGAGGCCGCGCACGCCCTGTGGGCCGCGACCGGCGGCACGGGAAGCACCGTCCCGGTCCTTCTGGAGGCCGTGCAGGATCTGGCCGAGGACACCTACCTACCGGTCATGCTCCCCGCGGTGCGCCATCTGGCCCGGATCGGCGAGGCGGCCCGGCCCGCGGCTCATCTCCTGCGCGACCTGCCGAACCGTGACCGCCGCCTTCACTACTTCGGCGGCTGGCGCGCCTTCACCGAGGACGAGTCCGTACGCACCGCCGTCGACGAGCTGCTCATCACGGCCGGCGTCGGCTCCACCCATTGGTGATGTGATCAGGTGCGTGGCCGGCCGCGCCACCCGAAGCACTCAGCCGCACGGGGGAACCGGCCATGCGCCACGCCAGGGTGATGTGCATGCCGCCCTCGGCCAGGACCTCCAGGACCTCGGCGAACAGGTCGAAGGGCCGGCCGCACGGTGCCCGGTTCCGGGACAGGCGCTCGCGTGCGGTCGCGGCGTCCCGCCGGAGCAGGGTTGCGATGGGCCGCGAGGTGACTCAAGGCCGTGCGCTCCAGTGGGCGTGGAGACCCGAACCGACGAGGACGAGCAAGGAGCTTGCAGGCCGGACAGTTACAGGCGGAGGACGAGGTCCAACAACACGGCAAGCGGCAGCGACGGGTTGGCCGCCGCCGCTTCCGCCACCTGCCGGTCGGCGTCGGTGAGCAGGTCCACGACGACCGACGGTGAGAGGGCCGGGTGGCCGGCGGCTATGGGCCTCGCTCGGCTGTCCGCCAGGCAGGCGAGCAGCGCTCGGGCCGTCGCGTTCCGGTGTCGGGCAATCTCGCGGAATGCCTTCTGCGCCGGTGGTTCGTGCCGGGTCAGGTACTCCAGCAGTGCCGGACTCGCGTCCGGGTTGGCCGCCACCTTGGCCAGGACCCGGGCTCCGTGACGGTCGACCATGGTCCGCAACCGAGCTTCGGCAAGACCCGGGTGCGGAGCGACGGATTTGGTTACTTTCACGTCGGGGTCGTCGGCCAGCGCGTCGCGGATCTCCGGTGGCAGGTCGCGTCGTTGAGCCACGAGCATGCGCACGGCCGGGTTCGGTGACTGCGCCAGCTGCCGAACCTCACCGGGCGACGCGACAGCGATCCGTGGCAGCAGAGTGGCACCGATCTTGGTGTCGTCGGCCAGGTGGACGAGTACGTCGAGCGGTACCTTCGGGTTGCCCGCGAGCCTGCGCCGCACGTCGTGGCCACGGTCGTCGGCCAGGGTGCGCATCAGCACGGCGTCGATCGCGGGGTTCCCGGCGAGGTCGGCCCGGACACCGGGGACAGGATCTGCGGCCAGCCGTCGGTACACCTCCGTGGGCAGACCGGGGCGCGCGGCAAGCGTCCAGCGCAGCAGCACCGAAGGATGGTCCACGAAGCCGACCACCGCTTCGGTGGGTGTCCCCGGATTCCGCAGCGCGGCCTCCTGGATCTCATGCATCGCGGACTCGTGGGACCCGTCGCAGGAAGCGCCCGGAGGCAGCTCGCAGTCGGGCCGCGGGCACTGCGGCTCGTGCATGAACGGCGGCGCTTCACGGGCACAGACCAGGCATCGACGCGCCGGAGGCAGCCCCTCGCTGATGAGCGCTGCCAGTACGTCCGGGGGCGTCGCCTCGTTGGCAGCCACCGCACGGCGGACCTCGGTGTGCGGATGGCCGGCGAGCCTGGTGGCCATGTCGGGCGTGGTCCACAACGCCACCTCTGCGACCACGCGTACATCCGGGTCCGCGGCGAGCGTCTCCGTCACATTCGCCGGGAGGCCGGGGCAGGCGGCCAGTTTCTCCCGGTGCTCCAGGACCGGATCGGCTGCGAAGCGGCGCGCCCATTCCGGGGTACCGGCTCGCTCGTCGAGCAGGGCGAGGGCAACGTGCGGCTGTGTCACCGGATCGACGTCGGCGGCGGCCAACAGGCCCGCATACGCAAGCTGCACACCGCTCGCCGGAACCCGTGCGGCCAACGCGACCGCCTGTGCATGGCTCAGGTCCTCCCGAGCGACGAGACCCACGGCGATGTCATCGTCCGCGACCGCGATCAGTCGGTCGACCAGCTCGGCCGGCAGGGCCGGATTGGCGGCGAGCCCGCACAGCACATGATCCACGAAGGCCATCCTGCATCTGTCCCTGACACCGTGCCAGGGGCAGAGATCAACAGACCGCGGTAACAAGCCCTATCGGGCCGTGAAACCGACGAATGCCGACCAGGCCGCGCGGTGCACCGAGACACCAGGGCGGTGTATGTCCTTGGAATCGCGTACATGCATTCCGTGCGGGCAGGACGCCACCTCGACGCACTCGCCGCCTTCCTCACTGCTGTAGCTGCTCTTGACCCACAGAAGCCCGGACGCGTGCTCCCGTACCCTGGCTTTCATAGCTCCCCCAGCAGTTCCTCGATGTGGCTGAGCGACGCCCGGGGCGTGAGCGCCTGTGCCCGCAGAATGCCGTACTTGACCTCAAGACCCTTCACGAGCCGCCGCTCAGTGTGCACATGGCTGACGTTCTGAACCTCGACGTAAGCGATCCTGCGCCCTTCGGCCGTCTCGATCAAGATGAAGGGACCGGCCATTCCAACATTCTCCTCGCTGCCCAGCGGCATGACCTGGACCTCGACCGTCGGCCTCCGCCCGGCCAGCAGAATCTGTTCCAACTGGCCGCGCAACACGCTCCGGCCCCCGATCGGCCTTCGCAGCACGGACTCGTCGATGACGAAGCTCATCATCGGCTGAGGGCTCCGGCCATAGACCTCTTGACGCGCCAGGCGTGCCACGACTCGCCGGGCAATGGCATCCTCGTCGAGCGGCGGACGCATCATGCCGAACACCGCCTGCGCGTACTCCTCCGTCTGCAGCAGCCCCGGCACCGCCTGATTCGCGTACACGTGCAGTTCGACCGCTTCCGCCTCCAGTCGCGCCGCGTCCCGGAAGAACGCCGGATACTGCGCCCGCGCGACCTCCTCCTTCATCTCCTGGAGGACACCGCCCGCGTCCAGGAGTTCGTCCGCCCGGTCGATGAACTTCGGCGGCGGGATCCTGCGGCCCTGTTCGTACGCGGCGATCGTCGAGGGCGAGTAGCCCGTCGTCGAAGCGAAATCGGGCCGCTCCAGGCCCGCCCGGATCCGGAACCGCTTCAGCTGCCGCCCGAAGACACGCAGGATGCCGGAGTCCGCCCCCGCATCCTGTTCGCCTTCTTCCGCACCGGGCTCTTCGGCAGCCCGTCCCCTCAGTTCGCTCATGTGCATCACCGCCTCTCCCGTCAACGCGGCTCCGCGTCGAAGCGACACGCTCCGCCCCGCCCACACGCACCGACAGGCGCCGTACAGCGCCCAGGTGTGTGCACGCCGTTCGCCCCGCCGCACGAGAGCTCTTCCTCACCTCACTTGATAGGCAAGTCGCCACTTGCCTATTGTGTCGGTCATGGCGGAGGACGTCTTCAAGGCGCTGGCCGATCCGACCCGTCGGCGCATCCTCGATGAGCTGGCGGAACGGGACGGCCAGACGCTGTTCGAGATATGCACGCGACTGGTGACCAAGCACGGCCTGGGACTGTCCCGCCAGGCCGTCAGCCAGCACCTGGCCGTGCTGGAATCCGCGGGGCTGGTCCTTACCCGACGCCAGGGCCGCTACAAGTTCCACGACCTGAACACCGAGCCCCTTGAGCACATCGTGACCCGGTGGCTCAAGCCCGACAGACCGGAGAGCACGTCATGAGGATCCATCTGACCAGCGCCTTCGTCGACGACCAGGAAAAGGCCCTGCGCTTTTACACCGAGGTGCTGGGCTTCGTGAAGAAGCACGACCTCCCACTGGGCGAGGACCGGTGGCTGACCGTCGTCTCGGCGGAGAATCCCGACGGAACCGAGCTACTACTCGAGCCCTCTCGCCATCCTGTCGTGGCGGCGTACAAGACGGGGCTGGCCGAGGACGGCATTCCGGCCCTCTCCTTCGCCGTGGACGACGTACGCGCGGAGTTCGACCGGCTGCGCGGGCTCGGGGTGCAGTTCACCCAGGAGCCGCTGGAAATGGGCGAGGTCACCACCGCGGTCCTGGACGACACCTGCGGCAACCTGATCCAGATCGTGCACAGCAAGTAGGGACCCCGGGGAGGCCGGCGGCGCGCCCGCCTCCCCCGAGTCACGCCCCTCCCCCGGGCCGTACCTCCTCAGGCCGCGCCCTCCCACGCGCTCTGCAGGAAGGCCGAGGCGTCCGCCAGTTCCGGGAGGCTGATGCCGTGGCCCTGGCCCGGGTAGCGGTGTTCCTCGAGGCGGGCGCCGGAGTCCTCGCGGAGCCAGGTGCCCGTCCTGGTGACGAGGTCGGCGGGGATGACCCGGTCGGCGACGTCCCGGCCCCAGAAGACCGGCACCCCGGCCAGGCGACCCTGTTCCTCGGGCAGGCCCGCGTCCCACGGCAGGGTGCCGGACAGGAGGACGGCGGCGGCGAACCGCTCCGGGCGGGCGAGCAGCAGGCCGCCCGCCATGGCCATGCCGCCGGAGAAGCCGAGGAGCGAGACCGACGCGTGTCCGGCGGCCTCGGTGTCGAGCCAGTCGAAGAGCCAGTCGGCGGTGGCCGCGATGGAGTCCGGCAGGGGGCGCCCGATCCCCCGGTTGGCGAACCACGCGTATCCGCCGCCCTCGGCCAGCGGGGCGCGCACGAAAGCCACCGTGGCGCCCTGCGGCAGATGCGGCGCGAGCTGCGCGAACGACGCCTCGTCCGCTCCCCGCCCGTGCAGGGCGACGACCAGCGGCGTGCCGGGCCTGCGGTCGGGTGCGACGGACCAGGTGACCGTGGGGGCGGCGGTGTACGGCATGGCTACGGCACTCCTCGGGCGGTGCGGGACGGGCGAAGGGGCGGACAAGGGCACGAGCGGACGCGGACTTCGGCCCGGGACCGGGCACGACCGAGCGTACCCCTACTGATTGAAAGTTGAAGCAAAGGCGATTGTGGTTTAGCTTGAAGGTTCAAGTTTGTCGGATCGGGCCGTCGCTCAGTGACGCCCGGCACCCCCACCGTCTTCGCCGTCCCCTTTCGAGGAGTCCCCCCATGGCAAGTGCCACCACCCTGTCCCGCCCTGCCGCCGCCTCCGGGCAGGACGCCCCCGCCGTCCCCGCCCGCGCCTACGACGTCGGACTGCTGGTGCTGCGTCTCGTGCTCGGCCTGACGATGGCCGTGCACGGCGCGCAGAAGCTGTTCGGCTGGTTCGGCGGGGGCGGGGTCGAGGGCACCGGGATGTTCTTCGCGTCCCTCGGCTACCCCTCGCCCGAGGCGTTCGCCGTCGTGGCCGGGCTCACTGAGACCCTCGGCGGACTCGGCCTCGCGTTCGGCCTGCTCACCCCGCTCGCCGCGGCGGCCGTCGCCAGCACGATGGTCAACGCGATCGCCGTGAAGTGGGGCGGCGGCTTCTTCGCCCCGGAGGGCGTGGAGTACGAGCTCGTCCTCACCCTGGCCGCGGTGGCGCTCGCCCTGACCGGCCCGGGCCGGATCGCCGTGGACCGGCTGCTGCCCCGGCTGCGCTCGCACCGCCTCGAGTACGGCATCGCCGCGGTCGTGCTCGGCGCCGTGGTGGCCGGCGTCACCCTGCTGCTGCGTCCCTGAGGCACCGCGGGCGGTTCTCCGCTCAGCGCCGGGTGCGGGCCGCTCGCTGTCCTGGGGACGGCGGCCCGCACCCGGACCACTACCGCCGCTTGATCCTCAGGAACGTCACCGAGTTCTCCGGGAACGTGTACGTGAATCTGCCGGACACGCCCCGGAGCGTGGACGCCACCGGGGTCACCGGCGTGTCCGTCTCGGTGTTCATCGCGTCCGCCTCGGCGGCCAGGGTGGTCACCCGGGCGGTGGAGGCGGTCCTCGCGCCGCCGAGGTCGATGGCCGTACGGGCCTCGGCCGGCTGGGCGTTGACGACCTTGACGATCAGGTCACCGGTGCGGTCGTCCTCGGTGACGACCTGGCGGAACGGCTCGGCCGGCTTGTCGTCGGTGAAGCTGCCCCACTCCTGTCCGTCGAGGGAGAGGGTGACCTGGCGGCCGCGCACCTTGACGCCGATGTCGTAGGCGCGGCCCGTCTCGATCGATCCGGACTTGGAGAGCAGCGTCGACTTGCCGCCGTCCACGGCCTGTTCGACCGCGGATTGGGTGTTGTTCCAGCCGCCCAGGTTCCACCAGTAGTAGTTTCCGGTGTCCTTGACCCCGAAGGCGACGAGGAAGCCTTCCTTGCCAGACTTCTTGGTCGCCCTCACCTGCAGGTCGTAGTCCTGCCAGGCCGGGTCGCCCGCCGTGACCAGGGTGTTCTCGGCTGCTTCGTCGGTCTGGACGTACTGCCCGTCCTGGACGCTCCAGCTGCCGCCGCCGCTGTGCGTCCACTGCGAGGCGTCCCCGGAGAAGTCGTCGCCGAGCAGGGGCGCGCCGTCGGCGGCGGTCACCCGCACGTCGTCGTACGCGGCGCTGGTGGCCCAGGTCGACAGGCCGACCGCGCCGCTGAGGGGACCGCTGACGTCCGGTGTGCCGCTCGCCTCCGACGGGACCACGCGGTCACCGGTGTTGGTCATGAACAGCTTCTGGACCTCGTAGTTGGCCGACCCCCAGGAGGCGTGGTTGTTGAACCAGATCATGTCGGGCGACCACTGGACGTAGTCCTCGTTGGCCAGCAGCGGTGCGTACGAGGCGAGTTCCACGATGTCCGCGTTGCGTTCCAGGCCGGTCATGAACGCGGCCTCGGCCAGGCCGTTCTTCCAGGCGTTGCCCTGCGAGGCGTACTCGCCCAGGAAGACCTTCGGGCCGCCGCGGTCGTAGGAGTCGTAGCGGTCGTTGTTCTGCAGGAACCACTGCGGGCTGTTGTAGTAGTGCTCGTCGACCATGTCGACGTCGCCGTCGCGGTTGAGCTGCCAGAGGGTGTCGAAGGTCGTACCGGTGTCGTCCGGGCCGGAGTTGGAGACGACGGTGATGTCCGGGTACTCGGCCTCGATCGCCGCGCGGAACCGCTCGAAGCGGGCGAAGAACTCCCTGGGCAGGTTCTCCTCGTTGCCGACCCCGAGATGGGTGAGCCCGAAGGGCTTGCGATGGCCCATCTCCGCGCGCACCTTGCCCCAGGTCGAGTTCGCCGGGCCGTTGGCGAACTCGATCAGGTCGAGGGTGTCCTGGATGTGGCGCTCCAGCAGTTCCTCGTCCTCGGTGGCCCTGTTCTGGCCGCACCCGGTGACCAGGGCGGGCACGACCGGGAGCGGCATCGCGCCGATGTCCTCGGCGAAGCGGAAGTACTCGTAGTAGCCGAGTCCGTAGCTCTGGTTGTAGCCCCAGAAGTTGGCGTTGGTGGCGCGCTCCTCCACCGGCCCGACGGTGTCCTTCCACTGGTAGGCGCGCTTGCGCTGCCAGCCGGAGTCCTCGCTGTAGCCCTCCATGGAGCCGGTGTTGACCAGGCAGCCGCCGGGGAAGCGGACGAAGCCGGGTTTCAGGGCGGCGATCTTCTCGGCGAGGTCCTTGCGCAGGCCGTTCGGCTGCCCTTTGTAGGTGTCGCGCGGGAACAGGGACACCATGTCGAGGGCCGCGGCGCCGGAGGAGGCGACGGAGAGGCGGCCGCGGTTGCTGGTGCGGGCGGCGGTGAAGGTGGCCTCGTACCGGGCCCAGTCGCCCCTGACGGCCGCCCGGCGGACGTTCGCGAGGCTGCCGGCGGCGTCCTTGAGCGTGACGGTGAGGGTGCTGCCGCTCTCGGCCCGGGCCCAGACCGAGAAGTCGTACCGCTTGCCCTGCTCCACCCGGATGCCGGTGTTGTAGCCCGCGTTGGTGACGGACGAACCCGCTGCCAGGGACAGGTAGGCGCGGTTGCGTTCATTGAGCCAGCCGGAGTCGTTCCGCACCTCGGCCGTGCCTCCGGCAGTCCAGGAGGTCAGGGGCGTGTAGGAGCCGTTGTCGGCGGTGGAGTACTCAAAGGACCGGTTCTGCACGAGCTCGGCGTACAGCCCGCCGTCGGCGGCCCGGTTGATGTCCTCGAAGAAGACGCCGTACATCGTGTCGCCGATCGCGGCTCCCTCGGCGTGCGGGTCGACGGTGATCGTGTAGTCGGTGACGTCCTCGGCGTGTGCGGGGGCCGACAGCAGGGCGGCGGCGGTCAGTAACGCGGTGGCGGTGAGGCCCGTTCTGAGGCGGGTGCGGTTGCGTGGACGGGTGCGGGCGGTGCGTGACATGGATACTCCGCGGCTCTCGTGGGAGTGGGGGGAGTTTCGCCTGACGTGACATTCCCGGATGTGTTCGATATATCGACCGATGGTCAACACTTCGAACGGCAAGATAGGGAGGAGGCGGGAGCACGTCAATGGTGCGTGCGCGCCGGAGACGACGGGAGCGGGGCGGGATGGGCGAGTTCTGGCCGGTGCCGGACGCACTGGTCTACCTGAGGGGAAGCTGGCGGGTGACCCGGTCCGTGCGGGACCTCGCCAGTGGCGACCTGGGTCGGTTCGAGGGCATCACGCTTTTCGGCCCGCTGGAGGGCGGCGGCCTGCTGCACCGGGAGTCCGGCACCTTCACCTGGCGGGGCGTTACCCGGCCCGCCGAACGCACCCTGCGCTTCCTGCCCGGCCCCGGCGGCACGGTGGACGTGCGGTTCGCGGACGGCCGTCCGTTCCACGACCTCGATCTCTCGGCGGGCCGGTACGTCGCCGACCACCCTTGCTCCGCGGACCTCTACCGGGGCGAGTTCACCGTCCGTGACGAGGACCGCTGGCGGACGGTCTGGCGGGTGCGCGGCCCGGCCAAGGACCTGGAACTCGACACCGGTTATGTCCGCGCGGACTGACGGCCGCGTCCACGAGGGCGGCGAACGGCGGTAACCGCCCTGCCCGCGTCCGCTATATCCGTGTCGCCTGAGCGGAGACTCCTTCGATGCGCAGGCTCCAGCGGCCGGCCCGTCCGCTGACGCTCACCCGTGACAGCGAGCGGACGTCGATGTTCCAGTAGGTGGCGGGCGGCGCCTTCAGCGCGTACACGAGTGCGGCGCGGATCACGGAGGGTTCGGCGACCGCGACGACCCGGCAGTCGTCCTCCGGCGGCCGGGTGTCGAGCCAGTTGCCGACGCGGGTGATGAAGTCGAGGAGCGACTCCCCGCCGTGCGGGGCCGCTCGCGGGTCGGCGAGCCAGGCGTCCACGGTCTCCGGCTCCCGGGCCATCGCCTCACCCAGGGTCAGCCCGCGCCAGCGACCCATGCCGCAGTCCCGCAGGGCGAGCTGGACCAGTGGGGCGTAGCCGAGTCCGGCACCGGTGTCACGGCTGCGCGGGTTCGGCGAGCAGTAGCGCAGATCGGCGGCGGCGAGCGGCAGCAGTTCACGGGCCACCCGCTGCACATCGCTCCACCCGGCGTGATCCAGTGGCCGGTCGTCCTCGAAACGCTCGGTCAGGCGCGAGAGGCTTCCCGCCGCGGCAACGAACGTGACCCGAAGTGCCATGCCGCGATGGTCAGTCCCTGAAGTGCACAAATCAAGGGGTATGGCCATGGTGTTACCCGGAGTCCATCAGGCCGTCGGACAGCGGTCGGGACCTGCCGGACGAACCGACATGAAACGCCGCCCTTTCACCCCGTCCGCCCCAGCACCTCGTCCCAGGCGGTACGCAGTCGCCGTACGCCCTCCGTGATCTCGCCGGTGCCCGCGACCGCCGCGAAGCTCAGCCGCAGGTGGGCGGCCGGGGGCTCGGCGCTGAAGTAGGGGCGGCCGGGGGTGACGGCGACGCCGGCCCGCAGGGCCGCCGCGGTCAGGGCGGACTCTCCCCCGGGGCCGAAAGCCCGGGAGGTGCCCCCGGTGCCGTCGGGCAGGCGCAGCCAGAGGTGGTAGCCGCCGGCCGGGATGTGCGGCAGGGCCAGTTCGGGCAGCCGGAGCCGGAGCGCGGCGGTCATCGTGTCGCGGCGGGCTCTCAGCTCGGTGGAGACCGCCCGCAGGTGACGCGGCCAGGCGGGCGAGCCGACGAGTTCCAGTGCGGCCTCCTGGAGGGGCCGGGGAACGAAGAAGGTGTCGACGATCTGGATGGCGCGCAGCCGCTCCAGTACCGGGCCGTGCGCGACGAGGGCGCTCACCCGGAAACTCGGCGAGGTCGCCTTGGTGAGCGAGCAGACGTGGACGACGACGCCGTCGGGGTCGTCGGCGGCCAGCGGGCGGGGCAGGGGGCCCGCGTCCTCGTGGACCAGGCGCCGGACGAAGTCGTCCTCGACGACGAACGCGTCCGCCTCGCGTGCGATGCGCAGCACCTCGCCGCGCCGTTCGGGGGCGAGGACGGCGCCGGTGGGGTTCTGGAACAGGGGCTGGCAGACGAAAACCCGGGCGCCGGTGGCCCGGAAGGCGTCCGCGAGCAGCTCCGGCCGTACTCCGTCCGCGTCCACCGGCACGGGCACCGGACGCAGTCCGGCGGCTCGGGCGATGGCCAGCATGCCGGGGTAGGTGGGCGATTCCACGAGCACGGGGGCGCCGGGCGGGGCGAGCGCGCGCAGAGCGGTGGTCAGCGCGGACTGGCCGCCCGCGGTGATCAGCACCCCCGCCGCGGTGACCGCGCCTCCGACGCTGCGCGCGAACCACTCGCGCAGCTCCCCCAGCCCTTCCACGGGCGGTCTCCCCCAGGCTCCCGGCCGGCGCCCGGCCCGGGACAGTGCCGCCGCCATCGCGCGCTCCGGCTGCAGCGAGGGGTGCAGATAGCCGCCGTTGAACTCGATCACGCCGGGCGCCGGGGCGGCGAGCGAGACCAGGACGCCGGAGGCGTCGACCGAGCGCGGAACGAGATCGGCGGCGCTCTCGGCGCTGAGCGCGACCTCCTGCCAGGAGGTGTCGCCGGCCGTGGGGGCCGGGGAAGCGGGCCGGTCGGCACGGAACGCGCCGGCTCCGGGCCGGGTCACCACCAGCCCCTCGGCGGCGAGCCGGGCCAGCGCCCGCGAGACGGTCACGGGGCTCACCCGGAACCGCTCCACGAGCGCCCGGCTCGACGGGAGCTTTCCACCCGGTGAGTAGCGGTCCAGCTCCCGCCGCAGCCGATCCGTCAGCTCGGCCACACTGCTACGCTCATGCATGAGAGCAGAGAGTAGCGCTACTACCGCGGACCCGATAGCAGTCCCCGCCCGCCGGGACCCCGCCCGCCGGGATCCTGCCGGCTTGGGCACCCTGCAGGCCTCCCTCGGCGTGGTCGCCTTCTCGCTCACCTTCCCGGCCACCGCCTGGGGACTGGAGGGGTTCGGCCCCTGGTCCCTGGTGGCCGTGCGCTGCGTGCTGGCGGGTCTGATCGCGGGCGGCTGCCTGCTCGCGGTGGGAATGCGGGCGGGGACCCCGGAAGCGGGAGCGGCAGGTGTCCCCGGGCGTTCCCGGAAGAGTCCGGCGCGGTGGCGCGGGGTGCGGCTGCCCGCCCGCCGGCACTGGCCGGGACTCGCGGTGGTCGCCGCCGGAGTCGTCCTCGGGTTCCCGCTGCTGACCACGCTGGCCCTGCGGACGTCGACCACCGCGCACGCGGCCGTCGTGGTCGGCCTGCTCCCGCTCACCACCGCACTGTTCTCCGCCCTGCGCGTCGGCTCCCGCCCCTCACCGACCTTCTGGGCGGCGGCCCTCGCGGGTGCCGCCGCGGTGGCGGTCTTCACGGTGCGGCAGAGCGGCGGCGCGCTGACCACGGCCGATCTGTACCTCTTCGCGGCGCTGGTGGTGTGCGCGGCCGGGTACACGGAGGGCGGCAGGCTGGCCCGGGTGATGCCGGGCTGGCAGGTGATCGGCTGGGCGCTGGTGCTGTGCCTGCCGCTCGCCGTACCGGCCGCCGCCCTCGCGCTGGCCGTCGAGCCGGTGCGGCTGACCGCGCACGGCGTGGCCGGAGTGCTGTGGGTGGCGGCGGGGTCCCAGTTCCTGGGGCTGGTCGTCTGGTACCGGGGCATGGCGGCGATCGGCATCCCCCGGGCCAGCCAGCTCCAGCTCGCCCAGCCGCTGCTCACCCTGGTGTGGTCGGTGCTTCTCCTGGGCGAGCGTCCGACCGCGGCGGCACCGCTGACGGCGGCGGCGGTCCTGGTGTGCATCGCCGTCACCCAACGGGCACGCGGCTGAGGAACCGGTCCCGTCGCCCGCGCCACGTGCGGAGTTCCGGGGGCGCCGACCGCGCGCCCTGCCGGGCGGCGCGCTCCGCCGTAGACTCGGAGCCACGGACCGCTGCTCCCGCACGTGGTGAGGAGACCCCGATGCGCGCAACTGTGGGCGACCAGCTCGTCCAGCACGGCAGGGTGGTCGGCCAGCACGACAAGGTCGCCGAGATCGTCGAAGTGATGGGCCGGAAGGGCGATCCGCCCTACCGCGTCCGCTTCGAGGACGGGCACGAGGCCGTGTGCTCACCCGGCCCCGATTCCGAGATCCGGCACAGGAACCACTAGGCCGGAAAACAACCTTCTGAACCCGTCAGGCCGGGGGTGGCGCCGGCTCACCGTAGTGGTCGGCGACCACCCTGGCCATCGCGCCGGTCGGGTCGGCGGACGCCTCCCGGGCGGCGAAGAAGACGTGCCCGCGCGCCCGGGGGTACGACGTCGCGAGCGTGAGGTGCCGGGACAGCTCGGCCGGGTCCTGCCAGGCGGCGGGTTGCGCCGGATCACCCGCCTTGTAGAGCGCCTCGCCCACGTACAGCTGTGTCCCGGAGCCCTCCACGACCGCGGACCACCAGGGCAGCAGCTTCGCGTAGTCGGCGGCGGCGAAGCCGATGTTCCAGTAGAGCTGGGGACAGATGTAGTCGATCCAGTTCTCCCGTGCCCACCGGCGGGTGTCCGCGTGCAGGTCGTCATAGGTCTGCACGCCCGCCCGGGTGTCCGAGCCGAGGGGATCGGCCGTCGCGTTGCGCCAGACCCCGAAGGGGCTGATGCCGAAGCGGGTGCCGGGTCGGATCTCCTTGATCCGGGCCGCCGTCTCGCGCACCAGCCGGTCGATGTTGTCCCGCCGCCAGGCCGCCCGGTCGGGGAAGGCTCCGCCGTGCGTGTCGTAGGCGGTGTCGTCGTCGAAGGTCTGTCCCGCCACGGGATACGGGTAGAAGTAGTCGTCGAAGTGGACCGCGTCGACGGGATAGCGGCGCACCGCGTCGAGCATCGCGTCCTCGACGAAGGCGCGGACCTCGGGCAGGCCGGGGTTGTAGTAGAGCTTCCCGCCGTACGGGACCACCCAGCCGGGGTTCTCGCGGGCCGGGTGCGTGGCGGCGAGCCGGGTGGGGTCGGTGTGCACGGCGACCCGGTACGGGTTGAACCAGGCGTGCAGTTCCAGGCCGCGGGCGTGGGCCTCGGTGACGGCGGTGCCGAGCGGGTCCCAGCCGGGGTCCACGCCCTGGGTGCCGGTGAGGCAGGCGGACCAGGGTTCGTACGGGGACGGCCACAGGGCGTCGGCCGTGGGCCGCACCTGGAGGATCACGGTGTTGAGCCGGTTGCGGACGGCCGCGTCGAGGTGGGCGATCAGCTCGGCCCGCTGCTCGGCGGCGCTCAGCCCCGGACGGGACGGCCAGTCCCGGTTGGCGACGGTCGCCAGCCACACGCCCCGCATCTCACCGGCGGCCGCGCCCCGGCCCCCCGTCGCGCCCGCCGGCCCGGACAACGGCCGTCCCGGGGCGGCCGACGCGGCCGACATCATCGTCACCGCCGACAGCGCCGCCACCGCGAACGCCCTGCGTGACACTCGTCCCATTTCGCACCCGTCGCAAAAGCCGCGATCCGCCCGACCGCGGACCTCTCCGGACCCCAGGATGCCCGACCCCCGCGATCGATCATCGATACTTCCGGGTAACGTGCACGAACGGAGCAGGCGGCCGGAACCCGGCGCTCCTGCCAGGAGTCGTAGACAGCGCAGGCCAGAAGGACCCGAGCCGCGCCCAGGAAGCGAAAGGGACGATGTGACCGACATCGAACGCGTCGGAGTGGTGGGCTGCGGCCAGATGGGCGCGGGGATCGCCGAGGTGTGCGCCCGCGCCGGACTGGACGTGCGAGTCGCCGAGACCACCGGTGAGGCCCTGGAGATCGGCCGCACCCGGCTGTTCAACTCCCTGACGAAGGCAGCGGAGCGCGGCAAGATCACGGCGGAGGAGCTGGAGGCCACCCAGGCCCGGCTGAGCTTCACCACGGACCTGGGCGAGTTCGCCGACCGCGACCTGGTGATCGAGGCCGTCGTCGAGAACGAGCAGGTCAAGACGGAGATCTTCCAGGTGCTCGACCAGGTGGTGACCCGGCCGGACGCGATCCTGGCCTCGAACACCTCCTCCATCCCGCTGGTGAAGCTGGCGGTCGCCACCTCGCGGCCGGACCACGTCATCGGCATCCACTTCTTCAACCCGGCCCCCGTACAGAAGCTGGTCGAGCTGATCCCGGCCCTCACCACCTCCGAGGGCACGATCAGCCGGGCGCAGCTCTTCGCCGAGAAGGTGCTGGGCAAGCACGCGATCCACGCCCAGGACCGTTCCGGGTTCGTGGTGAACGCGCTGCTGATCCCGTACCTGCTCTCCGCGATCCGGATGTTCGAGTCGGGCATCGCCAGCCGCGAGGACATCGACAACGGCATGGAGATGGGCTGCGCCCACCCGATGGGCCCGCTGAAGCTGTCCGACCTGATCGGCCTGGACACGGTGGCCTCGGTCGCGCACTCGATGTACGAGGAGTACAAGGAGCCGCTGTACGCCGCGCCGCCGTTGCTGCAGCGGATGGTGGACGCGGGCCGTCTGGGCCGCAAGAGCGGCTCGGGCTTCTACAGCTACGGCTGAGTCGGTCGTCCGCGACAGTGAACTGACGAGCCGCCATATTCACTGAACGTCGCATTCCGGCCATGCACGTGGGCCCGGCACCCCTGAACCGCAAAGGGTGCCGGGCCCACGGCGTTCACACGCCGTGTGCGCTCCGGGCCCGCATATGCCCCCCGCACACTCTTACCCCGCGTCCACCAGGGGAGTTGACTCACCCTCCACAGACACGGAACGAGAAGGACTACGGAGAGGAGCTGAATCGTGATCCCCGATCCCGAACAGCCCGCCGTCCAGGGTGAGGTCGCAGAGTTACGGCGCCGCCTCGATGTGGCATACGCCCGCGTCGAGGGCGGACTGGCGCTGCTCAGCCACCGCACCGAGGAGGCGGCCAGGGAACTGGACGAGCTGAACACCCGGATCGTCACCCTGGAACACGCCCGCTGGCCGCTCCAGGCGGTCGCGGCCGTCACGGCCGTGGGCGCGCTCGTCGTGACGGCCTGGCAGGCGTTCGGCCACTGACGCACGCGCCCGGGCCGGGCGGCCGACGGCTGCGAAGAGGTCAGGGCATGGGGTCCTGACCCAGCCTGAGATGGTGCAACAGGAGTAACGCGGCTGCCATGTTGGCGGCCGGGACCTCGCCGCGGGCGACCAGGTCGGGAACCACCTTGAGCGGCACCCACTCCCGGCGGTCCGACTCGAAGTCGTCCACCGGGTGTCCGAGGTACTCGCCCTCGTCGGCCCAGTAGATGTGATGCCGGGCGTCGGTGAGCCCGTTGGACGGCTCCACGCTCATGAGATGGCGCAGGGGTCCCGGCCGCCAGCCGGTCTCCTCCTCCAACTCCCTGGCCGCCGCCCGGACGACGTCCTCGCCGTCCTCGACGACCCCTGCGGCGAGTTCCCACCCCCAGCTGTCGGTGATGAAGCGGTGACGCCACAGGAGGAGCACCTCGTTGGCCTCGTTCACCACCGTGGCCACGGCGACGGGCCGCAGCCGGATGAGGAAGTGGTCGAGACGCCGGCCGTCCGGCAGCTCGACATCCGCGAGATTGACACTGAACCAGCGGTTCGCATACACGGTTTGCTCGTTCTTGTTCGCCCACTGCACGGTTATGCCACCTTTCGTTCGACAGGTGGCAATATCGCAGCAGCGGCGGTTCGGCAGCAGGCGCACAGGAGGCCGCCGGCGGCGCAGCGGACGGCGCGGCACGGCGCACGACGCGCGGCTGGGGCATCCGGAGAACTCCCCGCCCCGCCGTGCCTACAGCGGTACGCGCAGGGCTCCGTCGATGAGTTCGGCCGCCTCGGCGGTACCTTCGCAGCCGTTGCGCACCAGGTGCTCGCGCACCGCCCGGAGTCTGTCGCGCAGCCGCTGCGACTCCATCCCCCGGGCCTGCTCGGCCATCTGCACGGCGATGGCGACCGCCTTGTCGGCGTTGCCCTGCCGCAGTTCGACGGTGCTCAGCATGGCGAGACGGTGCACCCGGCCCCGGTCGTGCGCGGGGTTGTCCACGGCGGCGGCCGCGTGTTCACCCGCCGCCGCCAGCTCGCCGAGGCTGAGCAGGGCTTCCGCCACCTGTACGTTGACCAGGCCCGGCTGGACATAGCCGGTCTCGTCGGGTTCGTGGCCGCGCCGGATGCGCTCGGCGGCCTGCTCGGCACGCCGGATGCAGGACAGCGCGCCGGAGCCGTCGCCCAGGTGCGCGTACGCCTTGGCCTGCATCGCGTACAGGTCGGAGGCGAGCGCCGGGGTGATGTGCTTGCCGGCGGCGCGGAGCGCGGCCTCCGCGAAGGCGACGGCCTGCCGGTGCTCCCGCATGAACAGCGACTGGTTGACGAGAAGCGCGATCACATACGCGCCGAGTCCCCGGTCACCGCTGGCCTTCGCCAGCCGGAGCGCCTGGTGGAAGTAGCGCTGGGCGAGGCCGTGGGCATCGGAGTCGTACGCGCAGATCCCGGCGACGGCCACCAGTCCTCCGGTGGCCCGGTGCAGTTGGCGGCCCACGGCGTCGGTGTAGCCGCCCCGGAGGAGGGGGGCGGCCTCGGTGTTGAGGAAGCCGACGATGCGGTCACGGGTCGCGACGCCGCCGGCCTTGCGGTACATCTGCTCGTAGTGGCTGCGGGCGGCGCGCAGCATGTCCAGGTCACCCGAGGTGACCCGGTGACGGCCGCCGCGCGAGACATCGACGTCCTCGGGCGGGTTCTCCCACTCCCAGACGGGCATCACGGCGGGGGTACCGGTGACCGCGGGCGCGCCCAGTATGTGCGGGCGCCGCTGCTGGTCGGAGCGCCACAGCGCGGTGGCCCGCTCGACGAAGCCGGAGAGCGTGCCGGTGTGCGGGGCGGAGGGTTCGCCGGGGACGCCGAGGCCGATGTCGTCGAGGGTGACCGGGCGGCGCAGCCGGCCCGCCAGCACCTCGCAGATCAGGTCGGGCACCTGGCCCCGGGGCCGCTGGCCCTTCAACCAGCGTGCCACGGCGGTGTGTTCGTATCTGAGGGACAGGCCGCGCGCCCGGCCGGCCTGGTTGACGTGTGCGGCCAGGCCCGCGTGCGAGATACCGGCCTCGTCCAGGACCGCGTCGAGCAGAGTGTTGGGCTGCATGAGGCCCCCCGGGGGATCGGTGCCGACAGAGTAGTGGCTGGGCGTTCACACGGGGTGTGAACGGAGTGCTCGCATCCGCAGGGTGTGCGCGCTGTCGCGGAGAGTTGCCGGCCGGTTGACTGAGGTGCCTCGCAAGAGGCCGGCCGGGCCGCCGGCTCCCCCTCGTACAGTGCGGCGGCCCGCTTCCATGCCGTCCGCCCGGCTGCCTGCCCGACACTCCGTGGCGGGGCGGACGGCACCGCCGGCCCCGGCGATCACGCCGGGCACCCCGGTCATGCCGGGTGCTGCAGCGGGCTCGTCGGGGAAAGGTCCGTCGTGCCGGACCGTGCGGCGCCCCCCGCCCCCGAGGGGGCGCGGGGGGACGGGCGCTCGTTCCTGAGGATCAGCAGGGCGACGTCGTCCTTGGGCGGGTCACCGGTGTGGTGGACCAGCGCCGTGAGGATCGTCCGCAGGACGGCCTGCGGTGTGGGCGCGGCCTCGCGGGCGGCCGAGGCGAGCACCTCGGACAGCGGGAAGAAGCGGCCGCCGGCGTCCCGCGCGTCCTCGGCTCCGTCCGTGTGCAGGACGAGCGTGTCGCCGGGCAGCAGCGGGGCGCAGGCGACGAAGGGGAGTTCGGCGGGCAGCGGAAACGGGCCGAGCGGCGGGAGCGGGTCCGTGCGGGCGAGCGGTTCGGCCCGTGGACCGCTCAGCAGATGAGGCCATGGGTGCCCGCAGTTCAGGGCCCGCATCTCCCCGTCGGGGAGGATCTCGAGCAGCAGGACGGTGACGAACTCCTCGGCGGTCCGGACGTCGTGGCCGGCGCGCGCCGACAGGCGCTCGGCACGCGCCCGCTCCCGCAGATGCCGGTCCATCGCCCGCTCCAGTCGGCGCAGGACTCCGGCCAGGTCGGGCTCGTCGTGCACGGCCTCGCGGAAGCCGGCGAGAACGGCGTCGACGGTGGGGACGGCTCCGAGCCCATGGCCACGGACGTCGCCGATGACCACCCGTACGCCGTACTCGGTGGCGACCACCTCATACAGATCGCCGCCGATCCGGGCGCCCCGGTCGGCGGACAGCTGGACGGCGGCGACGGCCAGCCCGTCGACGCGGGGAGGCGGCCGCAGCATGCGCTGCGCGGTGCGGGCGATCGTGCGGTTGCGCCGCACCTCCCGCAGCAGGCTCCGCCCGACGTGCAGGGCCAGTCCGGTACCGAGAGCGCCGAGGACCGTGGGCGGCAGTCCGCAGGCGAGCGCCCGGCGCAGCAGCGGGCAGTGGTCGGGTCCCCATGAGGCGGTCGGTCCCCATGAGCTGGTCCTGGACCGCCCTGTGCGGGGCGCCCCACCCTTGAAGCGGATCATGCCGATGGCCCCCCATTTTGGCCCTGACAGCGCAGACCGGCCTTGAAAGGCCGGTCTGATTCTGCCGACCGGATCACCCGATCCGGACGTATCGCCCGGAAATGTCACCCAAACGAGTGAGGTAACCGGGGGAACGGATGTGCGTGGGGCGCGTACGGCCCTGTGGGACGGTTGAGCCCTGCCCAGCGCGGCAAAGGCGGCCCCACCCCGGTACGGGGCGGGCCTTGCTCGTAGCAGCCCAGGAGCCCTGCGGCCGCCCGGCCTGGCTCCGACCGCCCGGCGGGTCTCCGGCATGATCCGCCAAAGGGCCCGGAAGCACACGGGGACCGCGTGGCCGGCCACGGCACGAACGAGCCGTGCGCGGCGGACACGCGGTCCCCGAAGAACGCCGTGGGCCCCGAGGAGTCCTCCGGGCCCGGAGGGCGTCAGCCCCGGAGGGTCGCCCCGGTGCGCTCGCCCGCGAGGGCGACCGCCGATTCGCGGGCCGCGGACGCCTCGTCGACCGTCAGCGTGCGGTCGGGCGCGCGGAACCGCAGCGCGTACGCCAGGGACTTGCGGCCCTCGCCCAACTGCTCGGCGTTCTCGTACACGTCGAACAGGCGGATGGATTCCAGCAGTTCACCGGCGCCCTCGCGCAGGGCCGCCTCGACGTCCGCGGCCGGCACGGAGCCGTCGACGACCAGGGCTACGTCCTGCGTGGCGACCGGGAAGGTGGAGATGCCCGGCGCCTGCGGGATGCTTTCGCCGGCCTGTTCCAGGGCGTCCAGGTCGAGCTCCATCGCGCAGGTGCGCGCGGGCAGGCCCAGGTTCTTCACCACGCGCGGGTGCAGTTCACCCGCGTGGCCGATGACTCGCTCGGTGCCGTCGACGGTGACCGCCAGTTCGGCGCAGCGGCCCGGGTGCCACGGGCCGTACCGGCCCTGGCGGACGACGAGTTCGGCGCCCGCCTCGGCGGCCACGGTCCGGGCGGCCTCGACCGCGTCGGCCCAGTCGGCCGGGCGGCCCGCGCCCCACCAGCCGGCCTGTTCGCGGGCCCCGGCCAGAACGGCGGCGACGTGCCGCGGCTGGTCCGGGAGCGCCGCGTCGAGCCCGGCGAGTTCCTCGTCGGTGGGCCGCCGGTCCACGGGCAGGCGGACGGCGGCCCGCTGCTCCTCGCGCGGCTTGAAGACCAGGCCGGTCTCGAACAGCGCGACGTCGTGGCTGCCGCGTCCGTCGTTGCGCCGCAGCGCGCCGAGCAGGCCCGGCAGCAGCGAGGTGCGCAGCACGGGCTCCTCGTCGTTGAGCGGGTTGGTCAGCTTCACCACCCGGCGGGCCGGGTCGTCCGCGTCCAGGCCGAGCTGGTCGAAGATCTGCTCGCCGACGAACGGGTAGTTCGGCGCCTCGACGTATCCGGCGCCGGCCAGGGCCCGGCCGGTCCGGCGGTGCAGCCGCTGCCGGGAGGTCAGCCCGCGTCCGGCGGGCGGCCGGGGCAGGGTGACGGGCAGGTTCTCGTAGCCCTCGAGCCGGATGACCTCTTCGGCCAGGTCGTTCGGGTCGGTGAGGTCGGGCCGCCAGGACGGCACGGTGACGATCAGCTCGTCCTGCCCGTAGACGTCGCAGCCGACCTGCTGGAGACGGCGTACGACGGTCTCCCGGCCGTAGGCGACGCCCGCGACCTTGTCGGGGTGGTCGGCCGGGATGGTGAGGGTATGCGGCGCGGAGGGGGCCATGAACTCGGTGACCCCGGCCTCGGCGGTACCGCCGGCGAGCAGCACCAGCAGGTCGACGGTGCGCTGCGCGGCAGCGGCGGCGGCCTGCGGGTCGACGCCGCGTTCGAAGCGCCGGGACGCCTCGGAGGACAGCTTGTGCCGGCGGGCCGTGCGGGCGACGGACACCGGGTCGAAGTGCGCGGCCTCGACGACGACCTCGGAGGTCGCCCGGCCGAGGGCGGGGGTCCCCCCGGTCGAGTCTGTTCGAGACTGGGGGAGGTCGGCGATCTCGGTGTCGGCGCCGCCCATGACACCGGCGAGCCCGATCGGGCCGCGCTCGTCGGTGATCACCAGGTCCTCGGCGTCGAGCGTGCGCTGCACCCCGTCGAGGGTGGTGAGCTTCTCGCCCTGCTCGGCCCGGCGCACGCCGATGGTGCCCCGGACCATGGAGCGGTCGTAGGCGTGCAGCGGCTGGCCGAGCTCCAGCATCACGTAGTTGGTGATGTCGACGGCCAGGGAGACCGGGCGCATGCCGGCCTTCTGCAGCCGGCGGGTGAGCCAGATCGGGGAGCGGGTGTCGGGGCTGAGTCCGGTCACCGTACGGGCGGTGAAGCGGTCGCAGCCGACGGGGTCGGAGACCTCGACCGGGTAGCCGTAGGCGTTCGGGCCGGGGACGTCGAGCAGGGCCGGGTCGCGCAGCGGCAGCCCGTAGGCGGTGGCGGTCTCGCGTGCCACACCGCGCATCGACAGACAGTAGCCGCGGTCCGGGGTGACGGCGATGTCGAGGACCTCGTCGACCAGTTCCAGCAGCTCGACGGCGTCCTTGCCGACCTCGGTCTCCGGCGGCAGCACGATGATGCCCTTGGTGCCGTCGTCGCCCATGCCCAGCTCGTCGCTGGAGCAGATCATGCCGTGCGAGACCTTGCCGTAGGTCTTGCGGGCGGCGATCGCGAACCCGCCGGGCAGGACCGCGCCGGGGAGCACCACGACGACCTTGTCGCCGACCGCGAAGTTGCGGGCGCCGCAGACGACCTCCTGGGGCTCACCGGTGCCGTTGGCCCGGCCGACGTCGACGGTGCAGAAGCGGATCGGCTTCTTGAAGCCCTCCAGCTCCTCGATGGTCAGTACCTGACCGACGACCAGGGGGCCCTTGAGGTCGGCACCGAGGTGCTCGACGGTCTCGACCTCGAGGCCGGCCGCGATGAGTTTGGCCTGCACGTCGCGGCCGGTCTCGGTGGCCGGCAGGTCGACGTACTCCCGCAGCCAGGAAAGCGGGACCCGCATCAGATCTCCATCCCGAACGGCCGGGTGAACCGGACGTCACCCTCGACCATGTCTCGCATGTCCTCGACGTTGTGGCGGAACATCAGCATCCGCTCGATGCCGAACCCGAAGGCGAAGCCGCTGTACTTCTCCGGGTCGACGCCGCAGGCGGTGAGCACCCGCGGGTTGACCATGCCGCAGCCGCCGAGCTCGATCCAGCCCTCGGACGAGCAGGTGCGGCAGGGGCGGTCGGGGTTGCCGACGGACTCGCCCTTGCAGACGTAGCAGAGCATGTCCATCTCTGCGCTCGGCTCGGTGAAGGGGAAGAAGTTCGGCCGCAGCCTGGTCTTCATGCCCTCGCCGAACAGCGACTGCACCATGTGGTCCAGGGTGCCCTTGAGGTCCGCCATGGTGAGGCCCGCGTCGACGGCGAGGAGTTCCACCTGGTGGAAGACGGGGGTGTGGGTGGCGTCCAGCTCGTCGGTGCGGTAGACGCGGCCGGGGCAGATCACGTAGACCGGCAGTTCGCGTCCGAGCAGGGAGCGGATCTGCACGGGCGAGGTGTGGGTGCGCAGCACGACGCCGGACTCGGTGCCGCCCTGGGGGCCCTGCACGAAGAAGGTGTCGTGCTCGCCGCGGGCCGGGTGGTCCGGGCCGATGTTGAGGGCGTCGAAGTTGAACCACTCGGCCTCGACCTGGGGGCCCTCGGCGACCTCGTAGCCCATGGCCACGAAGATGTCCTCGATGCGCTCGGACAGCGTGGTCAGCGGGTGCCGGGCGCCGGACGGTACGCGGTCGTGGGGCAGGGTGACGTCGACCGCCTCCTCCACCAGGACCCGGGCGTCCCGCTCGGCCTCCAGTTCGCTCTGACGGCCGGCGAGGGCCTTGTTCACGGCACCGCGCGCCTGGCCCACGCGCTTGCCCGCGTCGGCCTTGGCGTGCGGGGGCAGGGCGCCGATCTCGCGGTTGGCGAGGGCCAGCGGCGAGGCGGGGCCGGTGTGGGCGATCTTGGCCTCGTGGAGTGCGTCGAGGGAGTCCGCGGCGGCGAAGGCGGCGAGCGCCTCGTCCCGCATGCGCTCGATCTCTTCCGGTTTCAACGCCTCGACCTCTACAGGGTCGTACGACTTATTGGGTGCCGACATCTCTTCCCGTACTTCCGATTGGCTGGCTGATGGTCCCCGTCACCGGCTCGTGGCCGAAGCGTCTCCGTCTGTGGGACACAAAGGTGCCAGAGGCCGAGTCTAACGGGGTGAGGGACCGCGAATGCGCCCGTGGGGCCCGGGTGCGCGCTAGCTGAGGTACGCGGGGGCCGCCACGGGCAACGTAAATCGGAGTTCCGCGCCGCCACCGGGGGCGCGGCCGACCGTGATGGTTCCGCCGTGGGCCTCGACGATGCCCTTGACGATGTACAGCCCGAGGCCGGTGCCGCCGCGCTTGCTGCCCCGCCAGAAGCGGGTGAAGACGCGGTTCATGGACTCCTCCGGGATGCCGGGGCCCTCGTCGCTCACGGTGACCGACGTGGCCGCGTACTCGCCGTTCTCCCGGTCACGGGGGGACGCCGAGGGCGTGATGTCGATGGTGACGGTTCCCTCGCCGTGGCGCACCGCATTTTCCAGCAGGTTGCTCAGTACCTGGTCGACCTTGTCGGGGTCCGCCCACAGGTCGGGCAGGGGCTGCTGGATCCGCAGCAGGAACCGGTCGGCGGGCTGTCCGGCGGCGACGTACGCCTGGATGTGCCGTCCGACGGCGGCTCCGATGTCGACGGGCTGGCGGCGCAGCTCGAGGCGCCCGGAGTCGATGCGGGAGATGTCGAGGAGTTCGGCGATGAGCCGGGTGACCCGGTCGGCGTCGGCGTCGACGGTCTCCAGCATCAGCTGCTTCTGTTCGTCGGTGAACCGCTCCCACTTGGCGAGCAGGGTGGCGGTGAAGCCCTTGACGGAGGTGAGCGGGGAGCGCAGTTCGTGGGCGACGATGGCGATCAGTTCGGCGTGGCTGCGTTCGGTGCGGCGCCGGGCCTCGGTGTCGCGCAGCGACACGACGACGCGGTGGACCGGTCCGGTGGGCCGGGTGCGGACGTAGCGCGCGGAGACGAGGACCTCCCGTCCTCCGGGCAGCAGCAGGTTGCGCTCGGGCTGGCTCACCCGGATGGCGAGGCCGCCGTAGGGGTCGGTGAGCTGCCACCAGCGGCGGCCTTCCAGGTCCTCCAACGGCAGGGCCACGTCGAGCCGTTGGCCGAGGGCGCGCTCGGCGGGGACGGCGGTGATACGGGCGGCGGCGGCGTTGAAGCAGATCACCCTGCCGTGCTCGTCGGCGACGACGAGGCCGTCGGGCAGCTGGTCGGGGTCGATGCCGAGCTCGGCGGGGCCGGCGGGCCGGGGTGCTCCCGGTGCGCTGCTCGTGCCGACGGTCATCCCCGTATCCCACCTCTCCGTACTTCCTCGGGGTGCCCCGTGCTCAGGCGGAGTGCCCCGGTCCGGCCGGAGCCGGGGAGCCTGGGGTACGGCCGAGAGCTGGGGGAGGGTCCCCGGGCAGGTCACCTTACTAGCTCTCGGTGACGGAGCGGCACCCTCCGACGGCGCGCTGTGCACGCGCCGACGCGTAGAGACATACGGCGGCGGCGGTGGCGAGGTTCAGACTTTCGGCCCTTCCGTGAATCGGAACACGGACGACGGCGTCGGTGAGCGCCCGGGTCTCCTCGGGAAGCCCCCATGCCTCGTTGCCGAAGACCCAGGCGGTGGGTCCGCCCATGGTGCCGTGGTCGAGTTCGTCGTCGAGGTCGCGGTCGCCGGCGCCGTCCGCGGCGAGCACCCGTACGCCGGTGTCCCTCAGGGCGGCCACGGCGTGCTCGACGGGGACGCCCACGGCGACGGGCAGGTGGAACAGCGATCCGACGGAGGCGCGTACGGCCTTGGGGTTGTACAGGTCGACGGAGGCGTCGGTCAGGACGACGGCCTCGGCGCCGGCGGCGTCGGCGCACCGCAGGACGGTGCCGGCGTTGCCGGGGTCGCGTACGTGGGCGAGGACGGCGACGAGCCGGGGGCGGGCGGCGAGGATCTCCTCGAAGGGGGTGTCGAGGAAGCGGCACACGCCGACGAGGCCCTGCGGGGTGACGGTGGTGGAGATGTCGGCGACGACCTGCTCGTCGGCGAGGTGGATGCGGGCGCCGGCGTCCCGGGCGGCACCGATGATGTCCGCGTACCGCTCGGCGGCCTCCAGGGTGGCGAACAGTTCCACGAGGGTGGCGGCGCCGGTGTCCCGGGGAGCGGCGGTGCCGCGGTGAACGGCGGCCTCCCGTACGGCCTGCGGCCCCTCGGCGAGGAACAGTCGCTCCTTGCCCCGGAAGTTCCGTTTGGCCAGCCGCCGCGCGGCGGACACGCGGGGCGAGCGGGAGGAGATCAGCTCGGGGGTGGCGGGGGGCATTCGGTTCACTTTCGCTCTCGGCTTCCGGGGCAGCTCCCGCGCGGTGCCACGGAAGCTTCCGCACAGACTACGGACCCGCAGGCGCTGCCTGCGGGTCCGTTGGATCACGCCGGTTCGAGGCCGGCGCGGCGTCACGCGGCCTTGGGCGCGTTCACGTCCGCCGGCAGCGCCTTCTGGGCGACCTCGACGAGCGCGGCGAAGGCGGTGGCGTCGTTGACGGCCAGCTCGGCCAGGATCTTGCGGTCGACCTCGACGTTCGCGGCCTTCAGACCCTGGATGAAGCGGTTGTACGTGATGCCGTTCGCGCGGGCAGCGGCGTTGATGCGCTGGATCCACAGCTGGCGGAAGTCACCCTTGCGCTTCTTGCGGTCGTTGTAGTTGTAGACCAGCGAGTGGGTGACCTGCTCCTTGGCCTTGCGGTACAGGCGCGAACGCTGACCGCGGTAGCCGGAGGCCTGCTCGAGGATCGCCCGGCGCTTCTTGTGGGCGTTGACTGCCCGCTTGACGCGTGCCACTTTTTAACTCCTTGTAGCGGGGCCGCGGTTGATGGTCACGCGGCCCGAAATCGATTGGGTCCCGGTTCTGACGTGCCTAGGGCGCAGGAGCGCCGGAACGTCACTTGCCGAGAAGCTTCTTGATCTTCTTGGCGTCGCCCGGGGCCATCTCGGCGTTGCCGGTGAGGCGACGCGTCACACGGGACGACTTGTGCTCGAGCAGGTGGCGCTTGCCGGCACGCTCACGGAGCACCTTGCCGGAGCCGGTGACCTTGAAGCGCTTACTGGCACCGCTGTGCGTCTTGTTCTTCGGCATGGCGCCGTTATCTCCTCGTCGGTGGCGCTCCGGTGCCCGGTCACGAAAACCGGGCACGGTGGAGCGTCGTACTTGTTTCGGTTATGTCCTGAGGGCCGGCGGGCCCCCGAGGTCATGCGGTCACACGTCGGCGGGAGCCTCGGCCTGGGCCTCGGTCTCGGCCGGAGCTTCGGCCGGTGCTTCGGCGTCCGTCGAATCCTCGGCCTCCGCGGCGTTCTGCGAGCGGCCGGGGTGGGCCTTCGCGTCCGCCTTGCGGGCTTCCTGCGCCTGGCGGGCCTCGGCCATCGCCTCGGTCTTCTTCTTGTGCGGACCGAGAACCATGATCATGTTCCGGCCGTCCTGCTTCGGGTTCGACTCGATGAACCCGAGGTCCTGGACGTCCTCCGCGAGCCGCTGCAGCAGTCGGTAGCCCAGTTCGGGCCGGGACTGCTCGCGACCACGGAACATGATCGTGATCTTGACCTTGTCGCCCTGCTTGAGGAACCGGACGACGTGACCCTTCTTGGTGTCGTAGTCGTGCGGGTCGATCTTCGGCCGGAGCTTCATTTCCTTGATGACCGTGTGCGCCTGGTTCTTGCGCGCCTCACGGGCCTTCATGGCCGACTCGTACTTGAACTTCCCGTAGTCCATGAGCTTGCACACGGGCGGGCGGGCGTTCTCCGCCACCTCGACCAGGTCCAGGTCGTACTCCTGAGCAAGCTCCAGTGCCTTGGCCAGCGGGACAATGCCCACCTGCTCGCCACTGGGACCGACAAGTCGCACCTCGGGCACGCGAATCCGGTCGTTGATGCGGGGCTCGGCGCTGATGGATCCTCCTCGATAGCACCACGCGACGGTCTGGCGGACAGCCGCGTAACGTCTGTGTTCGTTAGACCTAACCGCGCCGAAGCAACAAAAATGCCCCGGACGATCACAGGCGGGGCTCCTCGAACTACCGGAACACCGCCGCGGTCACCGCGGGGCGCACTTTCGGGCGGATCACCGCTGAGCGGCACCGCCTGACCGGTGACCTGTCATCCGGGGGACGATCAGGTGGGAGTTCGAAAGCCTCCACTTGTGGGCCGGACACGCATACTGCGAGCAAACGGGTCCGACCGGTCGTTACACAAGGTTAGCAGCTTCCTCGGGAGCGCGCTAACCGTCTGCGCCGCGCCCCTGTCGGCGCCCCTCCTGCTGTCAAGGGGACACGCGCCGGGCCCTATCGTGTGGGGCATGAGTGAGACCTCCCCCTCGGACACCCCCGAGACCGCCGACAGCCCCGACTTCGACGCCATGGCCCGTGACATCGCCGAGGTCCCGGCCGTCGAGGTGATCGTGACGGTCGCCGTCAACCTGATGAGCGCCGCGGCCGTGAAGCTCGGGCTGACCGAGGAGGGCGACGCGCACAAGGACCTGGACGAGGCCCGCAAGCTGGTGCACGCGCTGGCCGGTCTGCTGGACGCGTCCACGACCGAGATCAGCTCCTTCCACGCGGCGCCCCTGCGCGACGGCCTGAAGTCGCTCCAGCTGGCGTTCCGCGAGGCCTCGCTCGTCAAGGACGAGCCGGGGCAGGGCCCGGGCGAGAAGTACACCGGCGCGATCTACGGCTGAGCGTGCCGGAGCCCGGTGGTCCGGGCACCGGCACGCGGGCGCGTACGGGTCACCCGCGTACGTAGAAGGGCTCGCCCGGCGGCGTCGCCCCGGCCGGCAGTACTGCCAGGTCGAGGCCGCGCACCAGGCGGGCCCTCAGTGTTTCGTCGGCGGCCAGGCTCTGTGCCACGGCGCGGGCGGCCTCGGCGACGGGGGCGGCGGGGTCGAGGACCAGGGCGAGGGTGCCGTCGGCCTGTCCCGGTCCGAGGTGGGCGCGCAGGACGGCGGGCTCCGCGGCGACGACGGCGCGCAGGGCCTCGACGACCAGGGGGTCGGCCAGCGGGTCGGCCGTCGTACGCCCCTCGGCGAGCGCGCGCAGCAGCGGGCCGGTCAGTTCGAAGGGAACGGGCCCGGCCATGTCGAGGACGACCGTGTCCGCCTTCTCGTGCGCGGCGGCCTGCAGGGCCTGGTGCAGCGGTACGGCGACCGGGCGGGCCGCCGGGTCCCAGCGGGCGAGCGAGTCGGTGGAGGTGAAGGCGGGCAGCGCGGTGCGGTCACCGGCCTTCAGGGTGGGGACGGCCATGTCGCTGGTCTTCTCCCGGCGCAGCCCGTTCTCGTCCTCCTCGACCTCGCCGAGGACGGCCACGACGGGGACCAGCAACCGGGTGCCCTTGAGCGCGTCGAGGACCGGCGTGACGGCGTTGCCGTCCTCGGCCCAGGCGGCGAGGGCCGCACTCAGCCGGGGGTCGGCGGAGCCGTCGTCGTCGCGGTAGCCGGGGTCGGGGATGTTCTTGTTCGCCACGGTCGTCGACCCTATCGGCCTGGAATGGCAGGCTCGCACGCGGGCGGGCGGCGGGACGGGGCGGCCGCGGAGCTGCGGGAAGGGGAGGTGCCGGTGAGGTCCGACGGGTGGGACGCGCGGTGGGCGGCGGCGATGGCGGCGGTGGCCGTGCCGGACGGCGCCGAGGTGTCGGTGGGGGTGCTGGACCCGGTGTCGGGGGCAGGCGTTTGCCACGGTGACCGGGCGTTCGTCACGGCGAGCGTCGTGAAGGTCGGCATCCTGGTGGCGCTGCTGCTGGAGGCGCAGGACGTGGGACGGGCGCTCACCGGTGAGGAGCGGTCGTACGCCGCGGCGATGATCGAGCGCAGCGACAACGACGCGGCGTCCGCGCTGTGGCGCTCGATCGGGCGGTCGGCCGGCCTCGACGCGGCACACGCCCGCTTGGGCCTGACCGCCACCGAGGGCGGCGACGGCCCCCGGTGGGGGCTGACCCGGACCACGGTCGCCGACCAGCTTCTGCTGCTCCGCCAGGTGTTCGGGGCACCGGCGGACTCGAGGCTGCCCCCCGCCTCGCGGGCGTACGTGCGGGAGTTGATGGAGCGGGTGGTCCCGGAGCAGGCGTGGGGGGTGCCGGTGGTGGCGGACGCGTTGCCGCCGGGCGGCGCGGCGTGGGCGGTGAAGAACGGCTGGGTGCCGCGCGACGCGACCGGGCTCTGGGTCGTGAACAGCGTCGGCCGCGTCACGGTCGGGGGCCGGGACCTCCTGGTGGCCGCGCTGTCCGACGGCAGCCCGACGATGGGCCGGGGCGTGGCACTGGTGGAGGCGGCGGCGCGGGCGGCGGTATCGGCGTTCACGGGAGAAGCCCGGCGGCGTCCGGAGCCGGGCCGGCGGCTCACCGCGTCGGGCGAAGCCGACGGCGCCCGTCCGGGCTGACGGGCCGAACGGGAGGGAAGCCGGGTGAGGGGGCGTCACCCCGGCACGCGGGGCCCCGGTGCGCCCCGCCGCACGGCACCGGACCCGGCTCCCTGATCCTGCCGGTCCGAACGGAAGCCCTTAGGCGTCCTCGTGGGCAGACCGGCGGCCGCGCCACAGGACGATCGTGGCGACCAGGAGGACGCCGCCCGCACCGCCGGCGAGGGGAGCGGCCCAGTCGGCGGTTCCCGTGTCGGACTCGGCGGTGTCCGGGCCGGGGCCGAAGTACCGCTCCCCGTAGGCCGCCGACTTCAGGCCCTCGGGCTTCAGCCGGGCGGCGGCCTCGATGGCGGCGGCCGGGTCGACGAAGCCGAAGCCGCGGGAGTCGTCGCGGCCGTCGGCGGGGGCGTTGCGGGCGGTGTCCTCCAGGAGACTCTTGAGCTGGGCCGGGGTCAGCCCGGGGTGGGCCGCCTTGATCAGGGCGACGGCGCCGGAGACGAACGCGGCGGCGGCGCTGGTGCCCCAGCCCTCGTAGTACTTGCGGTCGGGGTCGGCGATGATCACGTCGACCCCCGGGGCGCTGACCGTGGCGTACCAGCGCCGGGTGGAGAACGGGGCGCGGGTGCCGTAGCGGTCGACGGCGGTGACGGCGATGACCCCCGGGTAGGCCGCCGGGTAGGAGACGCGGTCGCCCTTCTCGCCGCCGTTGCCGGCGGAGGCGACGACGGCCACGCCCTTGCGGAGGGCGTACTGGATGGCCTCGTCCTCGCCGGACTCGGGGTGCGCGGAGGCGGAGTCGTCGCCGAGGGAGAGGTTGATGACGTCGGCGCCGTGGTCGGCGGCCCAGCGGATGCCTTCGGCGAGGGCGTTGCCGCGGGTGCTGCGGGCCTTGGCGCGGGAGGGGTCGCCGTCCTCCAGGATGACGCGGACGGGGAGGATCTTCGCCTCGGGCGCGATGCCCAGGACGCCTTCGCCGTTCCCGACGCCGTGTCCGTGACCCGCGATGATGCCGGCCATGGCGGTGCCGTGCCGGGCCCAGGGGCGGTCTCCGGTTTCGGCTCCGAAGCCGACCAGGTCCTTTCCGGCCAGGACGTTGCCGGCGAGGTCGGGGTGCTCGGCGTCGACCCCGGTGTCCAGGACGGCGACGGTGACGCCCGCGCCCCGTGTGGTGCGCCAGACCTCCTGGGTGTGCAGGGCGTCGATGCCCCACTGCTGGTCGCGGATGCTGTCCGCATGGGCGGCGGTGGCGGGGAGCAGGGCGAGGCCGGCGGCCAGCAGGACGCTCAGGGTGGCGGATCGAGCGGTCGCGGGCCTCATGACGGCTGCTCCGTGGTCGTACCGACGTTCTTGCGCAGGCCGCGTTCGACCCGGTCGGCGAGGCCTTGCGCCTCGTGGCCGAGGCCTGCCTGGGCGGGGGCGGTGGTGGCGCCGGACTCCATGGCGTCCTCGGCGGGCAGCGGGGTCTCGACGCCGCGGCCGTCGGCCCAGCCGGACACGGCGTAGACGACGACGGGGGCGTCGGTGAGGACGGAGATCGTCCAGGCGGCACGCTGCCCGGCGCCGAAGCCGGCGGCCGCGGTCCCCTTCGCCGCGTACGGACGGGGTATCAGGTCGGCGCGGCGGTCCAGGCGTTCCTTGTCGAAGCGGCCGGCGAGGGAGGCCATGCCGGCGGTGTCGGCCCGGGTGAACAGCAGGCCGACGGTGGTGACGTGGCTCTGGGTGGCGTCGGTGTAGGTGGCGCGCAGCAGGCGCTCGCAGCCCAGGGGGGCGAGCAGCTTGCGCAGCAGCGGGTCGAAGGCGTCCTCGCAGTCGCTGTCCGGGGCCACGGCTATCCGGGTCCAGACGCGGTCGGCGTCGCCGGGGCCGGCGCCTTCGCCCTGCAGGGTGGGCGGGAACAGTTCGTCGACGGGGACGTCGTGCCACATGCTTCCGGCGGCGGTGAAAGCGCTGTCGGCCCCCTTCTCGCCGGAGTCCCCGGCGAGCCAGCTCCCGGCGACGGCACCGCCGATCAGTCCCACGCCGAGCACGAGACAGACCGCGGCGGCCACGACCTGGGGGCGGCCCCGCCGGCCGAGCGGGTGCGGCCGGGCGTTCTCGTCGTACCCCTCGGGCTGCGCGAACGTCACGACCGGCCGGCCGGAGCCGGAGGCGCCGCCGGGTGCCATGGGAGCGCTCCAGGAGAACGCGGGGTCGGGGTCGCCCGGACCGGAGTACGCGGCGGTGGCCCGCCCGGCGCCGTACGGCTCGTCGGCGCCCGGACGCGAGGCCGGGACCCACGCGTCGTCCCGCGCGGGACGCGGCGCCGGTCCGGTCGGCCGGAGCGGCCCGACCGGGAGTGGCGGCGCGGAGGCCGGGTGCCCGGGGCCGTGCGACCCGTCGGTGCCGGGCCGCGGGCCCGGGGACATCGCGTTGTCCCGCTCCGGTCCGGACGGCGGGGCGGGGTGCGGCGGCACGGCCGGCCGGGGCGGTGCGGACGCCTGGACGGAGACCGGGCGCAGACGGGTCGTCGTCTCCGACGGGGTCTCGGGGCGCGCGCCGGTGCGGCGGGCGTCCGCGCGGCCTGCGGTGGGACGCTGCTCGGCGGGCCGTTGCTGTCCTGCGCGGAGGGGGCCGTGCGTGGGCTGCGGTGGCACGGTGGCCGAGCCGTGCGGCGGGGGGTCCGGGGACGGTGCCCCGCGGCCCGCGGTGGGCGGGGTGTCCGGGAAGCGGGCGGACGCCCTCGGCGGGGGCGGCGGAGCGCTGCCCGTACCCGCCGGTCCGCCCTGCCCGCCAGCACCGAAACTCGGAAAGCGGGGCCGGGACGGCGAGGACGCCGGGGACGAGGTCGAGGAGACGGAGGCGGAGGCGGAGGCGGAGGCGGAGGCGGAGGCGGAGGCGGAGGGGGAGGGGGACACCGGGGAGGAGGGAGCGGGTACGGGCATGTCTCCCGAACCGCCCTCCGCGCGGCGCGGGTCGGCGGACGGCGCCGCGGCCGGCCGGCGCACGTCGAACGCGCCGGTTCCGCCGGAGGTCCGTCCCTTGGGCTGCACCGGTGCGGCACCGTTCGCCGCTCCCCCGGCGGGCGTCGCAGCGGGCGTCCGCCGCGGTCCGGTGCCGGCGTCCGGCTGCCGTCGGTCCGGCTCACGAGCGTCCTCGTCCGCGCCGGTCGGCGGGTGGGACGGGCGCGGGAGCGCGGACGGCGGAGGAGGAGTCGTGGGGCTCGGAGAGGGGGAGGCGCGCCGCGCTTCCGTACTCATGCACCCCCCGTTTCCTCGTGCCCGGACCGTTTCCTCGCCGCGGGCCGGTGTCTGCCGCCGGACCCGGTACGAAGTCGTCCCGGGCACAGATACCCGCACGGAAGGAGCGTCATCCCGGTACGGGCCTTCGTCCGGCGTGGGCCGCCGGGCGTGCGCGTCACTCTACGACGTGACCCAGGCCGAACGGGAACCAGTCCGCAGGCCCGCGGCATCTGCCCGGAACATCCCCTACCCGTTCGGAAGACCCTTCTGGCAGGCTGCGTTCATGACTGCGCGTGCCTCCGACCGGGCCCGTTACGAACAGGCCACCGCCCATCTCGACGCCCCGCTCGCGATCGTGGATCTGGACGCCTTCGACGCCAACGCGGACGATCTGCTCCGCCGTGCGGGCGGAAAACCGGTCCGGGTGGCGAGCAAGTCCGTGCGCTGCCGCGCCCTGCTCGAACGGGTGCTCGCCCGGGACGGCTTCGCGGGCATCATGTCGTTCACCCTCGCCGAGTCCCTGTGGCTGGCCCGCTCCGGTTTCGACGACATCCTGCTCGCCTACCCCTCCGCCGACCGCTCCGGTTACGCCGAGTTGGCTGCCGATCCCAAGCTCGCCGCCGCCGTCACCGTCATGGTCGACGACCCGGCGCAGCTGGACCTGATCGACGCCGCGCGGGCCGGCGGCGGTGAGGTGGTGCGGGTCTGTCTGGAGCTGGACACCTCGCTGAAGCTGCTCGGCGGCCGGGTGCGGGTCGGTGCCCGGCGGTCCCCGCTCCATTCCCCCGCGCAGGTCGCCGAGGTGGCCCGCGCGGTGGCCCGGCGCCCCGGGTTCGAGGTCGTGGGGATCATGGCGTACGAGGGTCATGTCGCGGGGGTCGGCGACGCGGTGGCCGGGCAGCCGCTGCGGTCCCGGGCCGTGCGGCTGATGCAGGCCACCGCCCGGCGGGAACTCGCCGCGCGGCGAGCGGCGGTGGTGCGGGCGGTGCGGGAGGTCGTGCCGGACCTGGAGTTCGTCAACGGCGGCGGTACGGGCAGCGTGCAGTACACCGCGGAGGAGGACGCGGTCACCGAGATCGCGGCGGGTTCGGGGCTGTACGTACCGCGGCTGTTCGACAACTACACGTCGTTCACCGGGCGTCCGGCGGCGCTCTTCGCCCTGCCCGTCGTACGGCGGCCGGGCGTGGGCGTGGTCACGGTGCTCGGCGGTGGTTATCCGGCCTCCGGCGCGGCCGGCACCGACCGGCTGCCGGTGCCCTGTCTGCCCGAGGGACTGCGCTACGACCCCCAGGAGGGGGCCGGCGAGGTGCAGACGCCGTTGCTGGGCCCGCCGGCCGACGATCTGCTGATCGGCGACAAGGTGTGGTTCCGGCACGCCAAGGCGGGCGAGCTGTGCGAGCGGTTCGACGCACTGCGGCTGATCGAGGGCGACGCGGTGACGGACACCGTACCGACGTACCGCGGCGAGGGCATGACGTTCCTTTAGGGCCTGTCCGGCACGTAGGGCCTGTCCGGCGCGGGTCAGGGGGTGGGGCCGACGCTGTTGCCCACGCCGCCGCCCGAGTCCGCGTCGCCGACCGCGCGGATGCCCCGGGTGATGCGGTCCATGGCGGCCGGGGGCGGTGCGCCGTCACCCGCCTCGAAGACGTAGCGGACGACGATCGGCGCCCCGGTGCCGATGGTGGAGGGGAAGACCAGCGACTGCACGTACCCGCCGGGTCCCTTGCCGGTCGTCACCCGCCAGCGGACGAAGTACCCGGCGCGGCCCGCCACCGCGACCGGGCCGGACTTCACGACTTTGTGGGACTCGATGCCGCCGTAGGGCTGCTGGTCGAGGGCGTCCTCCTCGAAGGCGTCCTCGGCCGCGTCGGAGACGTCCTCCTCGGCGAGCAGCTCGGGCGAGGTCTCATCGGTCGCGGTCACCGTGCGGGACATGACGAGGCCGTGGCGGCAGACGCTGCCCTCGCCCGGGCAGTCGTGGGTGCCGGGGGTGGTCATGACGACGTCGTCCTGGCTGACGTGCTCCGGCCGCACCCAGCCGTCGAGGAGCGGGAAGGTGATCCCGTTGAGCTGGTCCTCGACGGTGTCCGGGTCGTCGGCGGGGGGTCCGGACACGGTCTCCGAGGGGGACGCGGACGGTGGGGGGCCGGTGCCGTCCGGCGCGTGGGCGGACGGCGCGGTGGTCGGGCCGGTCCTGATCTCCGGGTCGCCGTCGTCGCCGAGCAGCACCGCGCCGGTGACGATCGCGGCGACGAGCAGGGCCGCCGCCGTGACGAGGGCGATTACCCGGGTACGGCCGCCGGCGCCACCGGGGGACGGCGGCACCGGCCCGCCGGGGGCTTCGGGGCTGCGCCGGTGCTCGGTCCAGGCCGCGCCGTCCCACCAGCGTTCCAGGTGCGGGGCGTGCGGGTCGGGGTACCAGCCGGGTACGGGCGTCATGCTCATCCGGGCACTGTAGGACGAGTACCGGCGAAGCCCGCCTCCGTTCTCGTGACTCGTCCGCGCCCGGAGCAGGTTGCCGTCCCGGTCGCGGGCGACGGCGTCGGGGTTCAGCGGTGACCGGTCGGCATCGTCTCCGTGTCGAACGCCACGAAGCGCAGCTCCGAGGTGTAGCGGCGTCCCTCGTCGTCGTGGAGCCAGGTCTGCTCCGGTGAGGGCAGCATCTCCGTGAACGTGACCGTGCCCCCCGGGTCCCTACGGGCCAGCCGGCGCAGCGCCTTGGCGAGGATCGTGACGTACACGGGGCTGTCGAAGTCGACGTAGAACGGCCGGGACTCGGCCGGGGAGACGACGAAGACGTAGCGGGGCAGGCCGAGCCGGACGCGCCACCGCCGGGCGCGGACGAAGCGCCGGGCCTCGTCCTTGTCGTCGGCGAACCCCGCCTCCGACGCGGGCAGTCGCCACGTCTCCCGGGCCACCACCAGCCGGTCGACGGTGACGCGCGGTGTGTGGCCCTCCGGCGGCAGGAGGCGGAAGAGGTCCATCGACAGGGTGGTCAGGACGTGCGAGAAGACGTCCGCCACCGGGAACCGCGCGCCGTCCGGAAGCCGGACGACGAGGTCGCCGTCGCGGTCCTCGACGACGGCGTCGGCGCTGCGCACGGCCCGGGGGCGGGCGGGGTCCGCGGTGAAGTCGGTCAGCGCGACCTGGTAGTCCCGGGGCCGTATCAGCGTGTGCCGGACCCGGGCGGACAGGCGCGCACGGTGCTCCTTGGGGATCAGCGGCAGCAGGCGCGGCCCGGGGTGGTCCCGGTCGGTGAGACGGAGCAGTTCGTCGGCGTCCGGGTGCTGGTGGGTGAAGAGGGAGGCGCCCAGCGTGTTGGCGGCCAGGTGGAGTTCACCGAGGACGAGGGTGAAGTCGCCGCGGGCCACCGCCTCGGCGCCGTCGGCGGCGATCATGATGTCCGGGCTCAGGTACCGGGCCGCCGTCCAGCCGCCGGAGCCGGTGAACTCCTCCCGCACCGCCGCCTCGATGTCCGCGGAGCGGACGGTCACGCGGCGGGTGTTCGGGGGGATCGCGAGGATGCGCTGCCAGGCGGCGGCGAACTCCTCCTGGAGTTCGCCCGCGGTGGCGCGCGCGGTGCCGTGCAGCACCGGCAGGCACGCGAACCAGAGGGCGGCCAGGTCGACCGCTCCCTCGGCGGCGAGGCGTTCGTACACCGCGCGCGTCTCGGTCCGTACGACGTCGGCGAGCCGTGAGGTGAGCCACCCGGCGCTGTCCATGAGCAGCCGCAGCGGGCGCAGCGCCTCCAGCACATCGGGGCCGAGGCGGGCCGTCGCGGACCGGCGGGAGTCGTGGTACACGAGCGCCCGGCACGGCGCGGTCGACGCGGACTTCTCCCGTACGGCGGCGGTGTCGGTCAGTTCGGTGAAGTCCCGCTCCAGGCCGGTCAGCGCGCCGACCAACGCGTCCACGTCGTGGGCGGCGGCCACCGCCGCACGGCCCTCCTCCAGCCGGTCCAGCGCGGCGAGCCCCCGTCGGCGCGGTTCCGGCGCGCCGACGGCCTCCAGCCAGGCCCGCAGGTCCCGGTCGGGGTGGGTGCCCGCGGGTACGTCCAGGCGCCGGACCACCCAGCGGCGGGCGACCAGATCGGTGAGGACGGCGGGCACGTCGTGGTCCGGGAGCGCGGCGGCGATCGCCCGCGCGGGGCGGACTCCGTCGCAGAGGGCGAGGACGGCCGCGGTCTCGGCGGGTACCGTCACCGGGCGCCGGCCGGGCACGCGGACCCGGCAGCCGTCCACCGTCACGAAAGGCACGCGGCGGGGGGCGATCCACTCCCGCAGGCCGGGGTCGGCGTCCAGGGTTCTGGCCAGCGCGTCGATGCCCCAGCTCGCCCAGTAGACGGTGGACTCGGCGACGATTCCGGATCCGGTGTCGACGACGGCGCCGGACGCCGCGGCGTCCCAGCGGCCCCAGCCGACGGGGCCGAAGAAGCCGATGGTGTCGTTCTTCACGCAGAACCGCTGCCAGTAGTGGGCGACCAGTTCCTCGCGCTGCCGGGGCATGCTGCTGCGGCTGTCCGCGCCCGGCGTCCAGCGCAGGAACGGGGCGATGCCGGAGGTGAGCACCGGGCGGTTCTGCCAGGCCACCGCCTCCCGGAAGGACGGCGTGCGGGCGATGTCCTGGAGGGTGTGCGCGGTCTCCACGGCGGCGTCGGAGAAGAGACGGGTGAAGTCCGCCCAGCGGGCGCCGTCGAGAGGGGTGTCCGCGTCGAACTTGTCGGCGGCCTCGGCCAGTCCGGCCGGGGCCAGTCGCAGCACCCCGTCGGCGGGGAAACCGGGGCCGCGCAGCGCGAACTGCTCCCACAGACGCCAGCGGCCGAGGGACGGGACGAGGTCTTCGGTCATGGCAGGGCTCTCCTTGGCGAGCGCGGGAAACGGGCGGGCGGAGGGACAGCACGGGCGGGTCGGGTGGGCGCGCGGCACGACGGCAGGGTGGGAACGGGCGGGGAGCGGGCGGGGAGGGTTCAGGTCGGCACCGGGTATGGACGGGTGCGTGGCGCGCGCCGGTCCCTGGTCCTCGTGCGGGCGCGTCGGGGGCAGGGACCGGCGGGGCGCACAGTGGGTGCGGAGCGGGTGCCGCGGGGTCAGGAGCGCCCGTAGTCGGCGTCGACGACCTCGGCCAGGTCCCTCGGCGTGGGGTAGGCGAAGACCAGCGAGACCGGCACTTCCGCGCCGAGGGCTTCCTCGAGCCGGCCGGTGATCTGGAAGGCGGTGAGCGAGTCGCCGCCCGCCTCGTAGAAGTCGGTGTCCGCGGTCAGGTCGGGCAGGCCGAGGACGTCACGGAAGATCTCGACGAGCAGGTCGGCGGTGCGGGTGGCGGTCGCGGCGTTCTCGGTCATGGTGTGTACTCCTCGATGGTTGTCGCGGTGGGTGTTTCCACGGTGGTTTCCGTGGGTGTCGCGGTGCGCGGGCGGAGAAGGGCGTGCAGGCCGGCGGGGGTGTTGCCGCCGGAGACGACGGCCACGGCCCGTTCGCGGCGGCCGGCGCGCAGGGCTCCGGCCAGGGCGACGGCTCCGCTGGGTTCGGCGTCGACGCCCAGGCGGTGCAGCAGGGCCGCGGCGGCGAGGATCTCGGCGTCGCCGACGGTCATCAGGTCGTCGACGCGGTCACGGATGATCGGGTAGGGGACGCGTCCTGGCCGCTGGCCGCGCAGGCCGTCGGCGACGGTGGCGCAGGGCGGCAGTTGGACCGGGTGTCCCTCGGCCAGGGAGCGGGCGTAGCGGGGGGTCAGGGCCGGTTCGACGCCGACCACCCGGACCGGGTGGCCGACGGCGGCGAGGCAGACGCCGGCGAGGAGTCCGCCGCCGCCGGTCGGGACGTAGACCGTCTCGGTGCCGGGGGCGTCGGCGAGCAGTTCGGTGCCGACCGTGCCCTGCCCGGCTACCACCAGGGGGTGGTCCGAGGAGGGCACGAAGGTGGCGCCGGTCTCCTCCGCGAGCCGGCCGGCCCGCTCCTCCCGCTCGGCCACTCCCCCGCCCACCTGGACCGTCTCGGCGCCGAGCGCGCGGATGACGGCGGCCTTGGCGGGGGCCGCGCCCGCCGCGAGGACGACGGTCAGCCGGATGCCGAGGGAGCGGGCGAGCCAGGCGAGGGCGATGCCGTGGTTGCCGGACGAACCGGTGACGACCCGGTCGGCGTCCAGCGCCAGGACGGCGTTGGCGGCTCCGCGCATCTTGAACGAGTGGCCGGCCTGCCGGTGTTCGGCCTTCAGCAGCAGATCCGGTCCGTGGGCCGCCGTCACCGGGCCGCGCAGCAGGGGCGTGTGCAGGACATAGGGGGCGATCCGGGTGGCCGCCGCGACGACGTCGGCAGGACCGGGCAGGGTGCCGGCCGCGGCCGGCCGCAGGCCGGTGGCGGTCACGGGGCACTCCCGACGACCAGCCGGCGACGGTCCGCCTTGCCGCCCCGGGTGGTGGGCAGCGTGTCGTGGCGCTGGAACCGGCGGGGCATCAGGTGCGGCGGCAGCGAGCGGGCCAGGTGGGTGCGGAGCTCCGCGTCGGCGGTGGCGGTCAGGTCTCCGGTGACGTGGGCGGCCAGGTACGTCCGTCCCCGGTCGTCGGTGTGCGCGGTGACCGCGGCGCCGCTGACGCGCGGGTGGGACAGCAGGGCGCCCTCGATCTCGGCGGGGTCCACCCGGTGGCCGCGGATCTTGACCTGCCGGTCGGTGCGGCCGACGTAGGTCAGGCCCTGCGGGCCCCACCGGCCGAGGTCACCCGTGCGGTAGAGGCGGGCGCCGGGCGGGCCGAAGGGGTCAGGCAGGAAGCACTCGGCGGTACGGGTCGGGCATCCTCCGTAACCTCGCGCCACGCCCGCGCCGCCGATGTACACCTCGCCCACGTCGCCGTCGGGGACCGGTGCGAGGCCTGCATCGAGCACCCGGACGACCGTGCCCGCCCGGGGCGTGCCCACCACGTCGGCGGCCGTGTCGGGATCGGCCGGGACGGCGTGGCGGGTGGTGGTCATGGTGCACTCGGTCGGGCCGTACTGGTTGACGAGCGTGCCCGGTACCGCCCGCCGTCCGCCGGCGGTGAGGAACGGGCGCAGGGACTCGCCGCTGGAGGCGACCAGGGTGACGCCGGCCAGCGGGTCGGCCGGGTCCGGCTGCCCGGCCAGGTGAGACAAAAAGGACGGGGTGACGCTGAGCAGCGCGGTCACCCGGTGTTCGCGCACGGTACGGGCGAAGTCGCCGGGGCGCAGCAGCCGGGCGCGTTCCACGATCACCAGCCGGGCTCCGGCCAGCAGCGGGGCGAAGGTGTCCCGGATCGAGGCGTCGTAGCCGAGCGGCGCGGTCTGCAGGGCCACGGTGTCCGGGCCGAGGCCGAAGGCGCGTGCGGTGTCGCGCAGGTAGGCGTCGAGGGCGTGGTGTTCGACCAGGACCGGGCTGGGTTCCCCGGTGCTGCCGGAGGTGTGGCTGACGTAGGCCAGGGCCTGCGGGTCGACCGGCGGGGGCGGCGTCGCGGGATGGTCCGGCGGGGCGGTGGGGCGGTGGGGCCCAGCGGTGGGACCGTCGGGCTCGGCGGTCGGACGGACCGGCTCGGTGCCCGGACGCTCCGGCTCGGCGGCCGGACGGCCCGGCTCGGTGCCCGGACGGCCCGGCTCGGCGGCCGGACGCTCCGGCTCGGCGGCCGGACGGTCCAGCAGGACCGTGGGCACGTCCAAGCCGAGCGCGTGGGCGTGCGCGGAGGTGGTCAGCAGCAGGCGGGTGCCCGCCCCGTGGACGAAGGCCGCCAGCCGTTCGCGGGGCTGGGCCACGTCCAGGGTGAGGAAGGCGGCTCCGCAGCGGATGACCGCGGCCATCGCGGCCACCGCGTCGGCGCCGTGCTCGACGGCGACGGCGCACACCGTCTCCGGTCCGGCGCCGCGGGCCCGCAGCAGCCGGGTCAGCTCGTCGACGCGCGCGGCCAGCCGGCCGTACGTGATCTCACCGGCGGGGGTGTCCAGCGCGATCCGCCCCGGGTGGCGGGCGGCGTGCGCGGCAAGGTCGTCGGCGACGGTGCGCATCACGCCTCCTCCGTGCCGGTGACGGTCCGGTCGACGGCCACGAAGCGGAGTTCGGAGGTGTAGCGGTGCCCGTCGTCGTCGGTGAGCCAGGACTGCTCGGGGGTGGGCAGCATCTCGCTGACCTTCAGACGGGCCCCGGGGTCCTTGCGGGCGAGCCGGCGGGCCGCCTTGGCGAGGATGGTGACGTACACGGGGCTGTCGAAGTCGACGTAGAACGGGCGGGGTTCGGTCGGGGAGACGATGAAGACGAAGCGGGGCAGCTCGTGGCGGCGCTGCCAGTGCCGGGCACGCACGAATCGGGCGGCCTCGTTCTTCTCGTCGGCGAAGTCGGCTTCCGAGACGGGCAGTTGCCAGGTCTCGCGGGCCACGGTCATGCGGTCGACGGTGATGCGCGGGGTGTGTTCGCCCTCGGGGCGGAGGGTGAAGCGGTCCATGACGCGCTGGGTGAGGGTGTTGGCGTAGGCGTCGAGGACGTCGTGGGCGCTGCCGTCGGGCAGCACGGCGGTCAGCCGGCCGTCCCGGTTCTCGACGCGGACGTCGGCGCTCGGCACCGAGTTCGGACGGTGCGGGTCGCCGGTCTGGTCGACCAGGGTCACGTAGTGGTCCTCGGGTCGGTCCAGGGAGGGCCGGCTGCGGGTGGACCACTTCAGGGGCAGCTCCTTGGGCAGTGTGGGCAGCAGGCGCGGGCCGGGGAAGTCGCGGCTGGTCTCGGCGATCAGCCGGTCGCGGTCGGGGTGCTGGTGGACGAAGAGGGAGGCGCCCATGGTGTTCAGCGCGCAGTGCATCTCGCCGAGGACGAGGTCGACGTCCCCGCGGGTGAGGGCGTCCGCGTCCTCGGCGACGACCAGGATGTCGGGGCTGACGTAGCGGGCGAGGGACCAGCCGTCGCCGGACTCGCCGAACTCCCGGCGCACCCGGTCGGCCAGCTCGGCCGTGGTCAGGCGGACGCGACGGGCACCGGGCGGGAGGTCGAGGATCCGGGCCCACTTGGCACTCAGTTCGGCCTGGGCCGCGTCGATCAGGTCGCCGGCGTCCGGGTGCGGGGAGGGCAGGGTGTTCATCCACAGGGTGGCGAGGTCCACGGGTGTGCCGTCGGCGCTCAGGCGGTCGTGGACGGTGCGCAGCCGGGCGCGGATGGCGTCGGCGAAGCGGTTCGTCATCCAGCGGGCGGCCGTCAGGCACAGCTGGAGGGGCTCCAGACGGGCCAGCAGCGCGGGTCCGGCCGTGGCGGTGGCCGACCGTCGGGCGTCGGAGTACACCAGTCCCCGGCAGGGGGCTGTGCGTGCGCCCTTGGCGCGCTGGGCCTCGCTGTCGGTGAGGGCGGCGAAGTCGGCCTCCAGGGCGCCGATCGCGGCGGTCAGCGCGGTGGCGTCGGTCCCGGCGTCCCGTACGGCGTCGCGGCCGCGCTCCAGCACGGCGAGTTTCGCCAGTGCCCGGTCGCGGACGGTCTCGTCGGGTACGCGCTCCAGGATGTGACGCAGGGCCCGGTCGGGGTGGGTGGCCGCGGGCACCTCCAGACGCCACTGCACCCAGCGCCGGCCGGCCAGTTCGCGCACGATGCCGGCGACGTCGTCGCTCTCCAGGCCGAGGTCGGCGGCGACGGCGGTGAGGTGCCGGGTGCCGTCGCAGCGCAGCAGCACGGCCTGCTGGAGCTCCCCGACGGGCTGGGCGGGCCGTCCCGGGATCCGTACCGTGCCGTCCTGGCAGCGGACGAAGGACATCCGGCGCGGCGGGATCCACCGCATCAGCTCCTCGTCCTCGGCGAGCACCTTGGCCAGGGCGTCGACGGCCCAGCCGGAGAAGTAGACCTCCTGTGCGGCGAGGAAGCCCCGGCCGGCGTCCACGGCGACGGCGTGCGGCGCCGACAGGTCCCAGCGGCCCCAGCCGACGGGGCCGAAGAAGCCGATGGTGTCGTTCTTCACGCAGAACCGCTGCCAGTAGTGGGCGACCAGTTCCTCGCGCTGCCGGGGCATGCTGCTGCGGCTGTCCGCGCCCGGCGTCCAGCGCAGGAACGGGGCGATGCCGGTGCGCAGGACGGCGGGGTTCTGCCAGGCGAGGGCCGCCTGGAAACGGGGCTGGGCGGCGACTCGCTGAAGGTGGCGGGCGGTGTCCACGGCGGCCGCCGACAGCTCCTCGGCGAAGGCCTGCCACTCGGGTCCCGACAGATCGGTGCCGGGGCCGAATTTGTCGGCGGCCTCGGCCAGTCCGGGCGGGGCCAGGCGCAGCACGCCGTCGGCGGGAAAGCCGGGGCCGCGCAGCGCGAACTCCTCCCAGAGCCGCCAGCCTCCGCCCGGCAGCAGGACCGGTGCGTGCTCGTCCGACATCACGTGCTCCTTCCGGAAAGGGGGTGCGCGGGGAGGCCGCTCGGTCCGGCCGGGCCGTGGCCGCCGCCGGGAGGCCCGGCTCCCCGGGCGTACAGCACCGTCCCGCGCCGGGGCGGCCGGGCGCCAGAGAAGATCCGGCAGCAACGCGCGCCGCGGGCTCGGCGCGTTCGTCCCTGCCCCGGCCGGGGGCCGCCCGGCACGCTGTCGGCGTCGGCCCCGACCTGCGGCCGGCCCCATCACCTGCGGGAGGTTCACCGTGACGCAATCCCACTCCGCGACCGGCTCGGGCGCCGAGGAGGCCCGCCCGGGCACCGACGAGGTGTATCTCGTGGTGCGCAACGACGAGGAGCAGTACTCGATCTGGCGGGCGGACCGCGAAGTGCCCGCCGGGTGGTACCCGGAGGGCCGGCGGGGCAGCCGGCAGGAGTGCCTGGACCACATCGGCGTGATCTGGACGGACATGCGTCCGCTCAGCCTGCGCCGCCGGCTGGCCGGGGCAGATGTCTGAGCCACGGGCGGGCCGGCTCCTGGACCCGCCGGCGCACGCCCCGCCGCCGGCGCCGTCCGGGCTGCTGTGCCCGGCCGTGCTGGACCTGTCCGGGCTGCGGCACCGGGCGCGGGCGCCGGGCCCGCGCGTGCTGAGGGCGCCGCTGGAGCTGTACCTGGCCCGTGTCGGTGCCCTGGACGAGCGGACCCTGCGGGACGCGCGGGAGCTGCTGGACGCGGAGGAACGGGGCCGGGCCGGCGCGTTCCGGCACGACCGCGACCGCGACGCGTACGTGGTCGCGCACGCGGCCCTGCGCGACGTGCTGAGCACCCTGCTCGGCGTACCCGCCGACGCGCTGCCGTTGACGCGGGAGCCGTGCGCGGGCTGCGGCGGACCGCACGGGCGACCGGCCCTGCGCATGCCGGGCGTGCACTTCTCGCTGTCCCACAGCGGGGGTCTGGTGATGGTGGCGCTCGCCCTCGCGCCGGTCGGTGTCGACGTGGAGGGGCTGGCCACCCTGCGGGCGGCGCTCGGCGCGCAGTCGGCGCTGCACCTGGCGGAGGCGGACGAGCTGGCGCTGCTGCCCGCGCACGAGCGTCCGGCCGCGTTCACCCGGGCCTGGGTGCGCAAGGAGGCCTACCTCAAGGGCCTGGGCACGGGTCTGGTGCGCGATCCGGCGCTGGACTACGTCGGCACGGGGCCGCTGCCGACCGCTCCGGCACCGGGGTGGACGGTACGGGACGTCCTGGTCCCGGCGGGGTACGCGGCGGCGGTGGCCCTGCGGACGCCCTGACGGCGTACGCGTGAACACGGCGGGGACCGGTCCGAGGGACCGGTCCCCGCCGTGGCGTTGCGGCCTCCTGACGCGGTCCTGCGTCCCGCAGGTGGGCGAAGAGCGCGACGCCTTCACCAATAACCCACAAGTGCACAGGAGTTGGCGCGCTACGATCACCGGCGTGACCGCTCCGGAACCGACCATCGTCGCCACCTCCGGAGGTCATCGCGTCGGCACGCGCACCCGGGTCCTCTTCCACTCCCTGGTCCACCACGCGGTCGATCTCTCCGGTGCGCACGGCCGACGCCCCCGCGTCCTCTATCTGGGTACGGCGGTGGGCGACGCCGAGCACGTCACGGCGCGGGTGGGCGAGGCCGCCCGGGTGGCGGGCTTCGACCTCACCCCGCTCCAGCTCTTCCCGATGCCGAACGTGGACGACGTCGAGGGCACGGTGCTCGACCACGACGTGGTCTGGGTGATGGGCGGCTCGGTGGCCAACCTGCTCGCCGTGTGGCGGGCGCACGGGCTGGATGGGGTCCTGCGGCGCGCGTGGCGCTCGGGTGTGGTGCTCGCCGGGGTGAGCGCGGGTTCCATCTGCTGGTTCCAGGGTGGCACCACGGACTCCTTCGGCCCCCGGCTGCGCCCGGTCACCGACGGGCTGGGCCTGCTGCCGTACGGCAACGGGGTGCACTACGACAGTGACGAGGGCCGGCGTCCGCTGATCCACCGGCTGGTGGCCCAGGGCGTCTTCACGACGGCGCACTGCACCGACGACGGTGTGGGGCTGGTCTACCGGGGCACCGAGCTGGTCGAGGCGGTGGCGGAGGAGCCGGACAAGGCCGCCTACGTGGTGCGCCGGGACGGCGAGCGGGCCGTGGAGGAACGGATGGAGCCGCGGTTGCTGCCCGGGCCCCCCGGCTGACCGGCCGGACGGACGACCCCGCGAAGGAGCCGACGACCGCGTGGGGCGACGGGCACCGCGTGCGGCCGTCGCGGCTCCGTGGCCACGGCTCCCGCCCCCACCCCCGCGTCCGCGTCGCTCCACCGCCTCAGACCAGGCCGTGGCGTACGGCGTGGGCGACCGCGTGGGCCCGGTTGCGGGCCTGCAACCGGGCCATGATCTCGTAGATGACGTTCTTGACGGTGTGTTCGGAGCAGCACAGCAGCAGGGCGATGTCCGCGTTTCCGTGGCCCTCGGCCATGAGGCGCAGCACCGACGTCTGCCGGGCGGTCAGGGCGGGCCGGCCGCCGCCGTCGGCGGCGGCGGCCGGGTCGCCGGGTCGCGGACCGCCGGCCAGCAGGTGGGAGAGGTCCGGGTAGGGGATGCTCGGGTGCGGATGGGCCGCGCGGCGCACCGCCGCCGCCAAGCTCTCCTCGGTGAGGTCGGCGGCCCGCAGGACGACCGCCCCGGCCCGCAGCGCGAGCCGCAGTCCCGTGCGGCCGACGGTGTCGCACACCAGGACCAGCGGGCCCGCGCCGTGCCGGCCGCGCAGGGCCTGTGCGGCGTCGGCGGCGGCCACCACGGTGACGGTCCCGGGCCCGCCGTGCTCCGCCGCGTGGACCAGACCGGCGCGGCGGGCCGTCGCGCGGACTCGGTCGGCACCCCGTGCGGGCGGGATGCGAAGGGCCGGGAACACGCCGGCCGTGGCGGCGGACGCCCGGGGCGGCGCGGCGGTCAGGGTCGCGGTCACAGCAGGCCCGCCCGGAGTGCGTAGGCGACCGCGTGGGCGCGGTTGCGCAGCCGGAACCGCTGGGTGATGTCGTGCACCACGGTGGTCACGGTGCGCGGCGAGTAGGCGAGCCGCTGGGCGATCTCGGCCGTCTCGTGGCCGTCGGCGACCAGCCGCAGCACCGAGCGCTCCCGGTCGGACAGCATGCCGTCGGTCCAGCCGCCGGTGCCGTGCCGGGCGTCCGGCGGGCGGTCCAGGAGCTGTTCGAGCAGGCCGGGTGGCAGGGTGCAGTCGTCGCGGGCGGCGGCCAGCACCGCGTGGGCGAGGCGGGGGCCGTCGGCGTCCCGGCGCACCAGCAGGCCGCGGGCACCGGCGGCCAGGGTGTGCAGGGCGTCGCCGGAGGCGAGGACACCGGCCACCAGCACGACGGCGGGGCCGTGCCTCAGGGCGCGGGTGGTGCGCACCATGTCCAGCTCGCCCGGGCCGAGGCGGTCGACGGTGAGGACGGCGACCCGGGCCTCGGCGGGCTCGCACACGGTCAGTTCCGGGCAGGCCAGCAGGGTCGTACGCGTGCCGGCCTCCAGTACCGGATCGAGGGCGACCACGCCGACGGATACGGGTGCTCCCATCTGCTGCTCCTAGGAAGTCGGTTCGCCCGGTCGTGGGCACTTCGGGCGGTGTGCGGTGGGACTGCGCACCACCGTGCCGGGCGCAGGGACGCGGCGGCATCGGTAACCGGCCCCCACCTTTCCCCCGGGCGGGGCGGCCCCATCGGCTCGTGGGCCCCTCGCGTCCTCCTCCCGGCCCGGCGCACGGCGGCCGCCGGCCGGTCCGGTCGGCAGTGTGATCAGCGGACCTGGGATCCGGGAGACGGGAAAGGAGCGGCCAAGGGGCCCGCGGCCCGGAGAAGGGGTGCGCACGGGGGTCCGCGCATACGCCGTGGGGCGGGCACAAGGGCCGAACGCGCAGTATCACGTTTCCGTCCGGTACTCCGTCCCCCATCCGAGCTGCACGGGCGACCCCGCCTCCGAGCTGCGGGTTTGCCGGCCAAGGGGTGGTTTCGGGCGTCCGGGCCGCTGGAGCGGGGCGAGGGTCGCGCAGAATATGGGGGCCGCTTACCCATGTGGGGGTCACGGGGGTCTGCGACCTTCTTTCTCGTGACTGAGACCGCCAGCCTCCCGACGTCCCGGAGCACCGGCCTCCCGCCCTCGTGGTGGGCACCGGCGCTGTCCCTCGCGGAACGACTCGCCGCCCCCGGCCTCGCCGGGGCGCCCGCCGGAGCCACCTCCGGGGACGCACCCTGGGCCGCCGGGGACGCCGAGGGCTTCGCCCTGCGGCTGGCCGGTCTGGGCGTGGACGGGGCCACGGCCGCGGCGCTGGCCGCGGAGCCCGCGGCGCGGCTGGCCGCCCGTGCCCCGAAGCCCGACTGGGCGCGGTACGCCGAAGCGGCCCTGGACACCGCCGCGGCGGCACCGGTGGAGACGGTCGTCCCCGGTGAGGGACCCGACGCCTTCGCTCCGGTCGTCCGGCCGCTGGTCGCCACCGCCACCGCGCGGCTGACCGAGCTGCTGCCGGCGTTCGAGGACGCCGAACCGGACGTGTGGCGGGAGGCGTTCGCGCGGCGGCTGACGCGCCAGCTGGTCCGGCAGGCGGCGCGGACTCTGGTCCGCGAACTCGACACGGCGCGGCGCGCCGGGCGGCTGGCCGGCGCCGGTGCCCGCGAGCGGTTCGACGCCTTCGCCGCGGCCGCGGGCACCCGGCAGGGCCTCTGTGCGCTGTTCGCCGCCTACCCGGTGCTGGCCCGGATGCTCGCGCAGACCGCTCTGGACGCGACGGCCGCCACGGCCGAACTGGCGGCCCGTTTCGCGGCCGACCGAGAGGACCTGGCCGCCGGACTCCTCGACGGACGCGACCCCGGCCCGCTCGCCGGGGTGGACCTCGGCCGCGGGGACGCCCACCAGGGCAACCGGTCCGTCGCCGTCCTGCGGTTCGCCGGGGGCGACCGGCTGGTCTACAAGCCCCGGCCGCTCGACCAGCACGCGCTCCTCGACGACCTGGTGGACTGGCTGAACGCCAAGGTCGCCGGACTGGACCTGCGGACCCCGCGCAGCCTGCGCCGCGAGGCGTACGGCTGGCTGGAGTTCGTCGAGCACCGCTGGTGCCGGTCGGTGACCGAGACGGACGCGTTCTACCGGCGCCAGGGCGCGCTGCTGGCCCTGCTGTACGCGGTGGACGGCGCCGACATGCACTACGAGAACGTCATCGCCTGCGGCGACCAGCCGGTCCTGGTGGACGCCGAGACGCTGCTGCACACCGGGCTCGCGCAGTCCATGACGGCGGGCGCCGACCCGGCGGCGGACGCGCTGCACGCCTCCGTGCACCGCGCCTGCCTGCTGCCGCACCTGCTGATCGGCGAGCACGGGGCGCTCGACATCTCCGCGCTCGGCCGGTCCACCGACGGCACCTACCCGAGCGAGGGCCTGCACTGGCGGGACAGCGGGCTGGACACCATGCGGGCCGTACGCGCCCCGGTCCTCAGCCCCGCGGCGCACAACCAGCCGCTGCCCGCCGGCCGCCTTCTCGAGGGCGCCGATCACCGGGCGGCCCTGCTGGAGGGGTTCCGCGCCGCGTACGCGGCGTTCGCGGCGCACGGTCGTGAACTACTCGGCGACGACGGCCCGCTGATGGCCCGTGCCGACCGTCCCGCCCGGCTCATCGCCCGCTCCACCCGTCTGTACGCGACCCTGCTGGAGGAGTCGGCCCACCCGTCGCTGCTGGGCGACGCACTCGCCCGGGAGGGGGTGTTCGCGGTGCTGTGGACCGAGTCCGAGCACGACGAGGCACGCCGGCGGCTGATCGAGCACGAGACGGCGGCACTGTGGCGCGGTGACGTGCCGCTCTTCACCCATCGGCCGTCGGGGACCGCGGTCCGGGCCGACGACGGCACGTGGCTGCCGGCCGTGCTGCCGGTGGCGGGCGTGGCCGCGGTGCGGGCGAAGATCGCCCGGATGGACGAGGTCGACTGCCACGACCAGGAGTGGATCATCACGGCCACGCTCGCCGCCCGGGGCGCGGGCTCTCCGCTGGACCGGCCCAGGTCCGAACTGGCGGTGGAGCCGGTGCCGGCTGTCGCGCCCGACGCGTCCCGGCTGCTCGCCGCCGCGTGCGGGATCGCCGACGAGATCGCCGCCCGCGCGGTACGCGAGGGCGGGCGGACCAACTGGCTCGGCCTGGAGCGGGTGTCCGGGCCGCACTGGGCGGTGCTGCCGATGGGCGCCGGACTCGCGCAGGGCTACTGCGGAGTGGCGCTGTTCCTGGCGCACACCGCCGCACTGGCCGGAGCGGACCGGTACGCCGGGCTCGCCCGGGAGGCCGTCCGCCCCCTGCCCGTCCTGCTGAAGGCGCTGGCGGACGAGCCCGAGCTGAGCGCGGCGGCGGGCCCCGGCGCGTACGACGGTCTCGGCGGCATCGTGTACGCCGTGCTGCGTCTGTCGGCACTGCTCGGCCCGGACGTCGCGGACTGCCTGCCGGACGCGCTCACCGCTCTCGGCCACGCCGCCTCCGTGAGTTCCGAGCCCGGGTTCGCCACCGGCACGGCGGGAGCCCTGACCGCCGCGGTCGCGGCGCACGAGACGACCGGCGACCCGGCGGCGCTGAGCCTGGCGGACGCTCTGGCGGACCGGCTGCTCGGCTCGGTGGCCGGAGAGGTCACCGGCGCCGAAGGCGCCGTGCCGCCCGGTGCGGACCGGTGTGCCGCCGCCTCGCACGGCCTTCCCGCCGGTTTCACCGACGGCGCCGCGGGCATCGCGTGGGCCCTGCTGCGGTACGCCGCCCGCCGCCCCGGGGACGCCACCGCGCACACGGCCGCCGCCCGGACGCTGCTGGACACCGCGCTGCGCGACACCGGGGCCGCGTCCGCGGACGTGTCCTGGTCCGGCGGGTTCGCCGGTGCGGCGGCCGTCGCCGCCCACCTCTCCCCCGCGCCCTCCGTGTCCCGGGTCCCGGTCCGGCCCGCGGACGCCGAGGTCCGTCCCGACCTCAGCCTCGGGCGGGGCACGCTCGGCACGCTGGAAGCCCTGGCCGTGCGCGCCGGGAGGGGCGACCCGGCCGCCGCCGGAGCGCTCGCCCGGCGCACGGGCCAGGCACTCGCCCTCGTCGAGGCACAGGGCCACCGCTGTGCCACCCCCGACCACGTTCCCTCCCCCGGGCTGCTCGACGGGCTGTCCGGCATCGGCTACGGCCTGCTCCGTCTGGCCCACCCCGGCACCGTCCCGTCCGTCCTGCTCCTGGCCCACCCCGACCACTGACCGGCAAGGCGTCCGCGCTCCTCCGCCCCATGGCATCTCCGCCTCCATCCCGTGCTCGCCGTACGGAAAACAGAAGGGGAACACCTTTCATGGATCAGCACCTCGCCACCACCGCCGCCGACTCCGTCCAGCACAGCGCCGACGAGCAGGACGCGGCGGGCGGGATCACGCTCACCGGCCGCAACCGGGCCTGCGCCCGCGCCCGTGTCCTGGCCGGGATGGTGCTGACCAGCGGCATCGTCGTCACGCTGAGCACCCTGGACACCTCGGTCTCCGCGCCGGGCTGACCCCGCGCGGTGTCGAGTCGTGTGAGGGCGCGGGCCCGCCGGGCGGGCCCGCGCCGCGGCGCGTCCGGCGGTTTTCCGTCGGGCTCGTGCTCTGCCCGGGCCCCGACATGCCGATTATCATCTGCGTCCATGCGTTCCCATGCGCCTTTCCTCGTCGGGCGGGACCCCCAACTCACCCTGCTCGAACGTGCCATGGACCAGGCGAGACAGGGACGCGGCGGCGTCGTCTTCCTGGTCGGCGAGGCCGGAGTGGGCAAGTCGCGGCTCGCGGCGGAGGCCGTGGGCGGCGCGCTGGGCTCCGGTATGCGGGTGCTGCGCGGCCGCAGCAGCACCACCGGGCCCGCCGTGCCGTTCCGTCCGCTCACCGAGGCGCTGATGTCGCTGTTCCGCAGCGGCGAGCCCCTGGACGACCTCGCCCTCGGCCCCTACCGGCCGGTCCTCGGGCGGCTGATACCCGACTGGGACACAGGGGAGCGCGAGAGCAGTTCCATGGTGATCCTGGGCGAGGCGGTGCTGCGTCTGCTGTTGGCCGCCGGGCGCGGGCGGGGCCAGTTGCTGCTGCTGGAGGACCTGCACGACGCCGACCCCGAGACGCTCGGCGTCCTCGAATACCTGGTGGACAACCTGGAGTACACGCCGGTCCTGCTGCTGGCCACGGTGCGGACCGATTTCAGCGACGCGCTGGACCTGGCGCAGTCCGCCCGTCGGCGGGGCGTCGCGACCCTGGCCGAACTGCCGCCGCTGACCCGGCCCCAGGTGGACGAGATGACGGCGGCGCATCTGGGGGCCGACGGTCCGGGGAACGTGCCGGCGGCGGTGCTGGACCGCCTGTGGGAGGACAGCGCGGGCAGTCCGTACCTGGTCGAGGAACTGCTCCAGTCCATGATCGGGGCCGGGACGCTGGTGCAGGGCACCGACGGCTGGCGCGCGGTCGGCGATCTGCGCCGTGACGTTTCCTCGACGCTGGCCCGGGGCATCCTGCGGCGCATCGACCGGCTGGGCACACAGGGCCTGACCCTGCTGTCGGCCGCCGCCGTCCTGGGCCGCCGCTTCCCTCTCACCGTGCTCCAGCGCATGACCGGTGTCGAGGACCGGGCGCTGCTCAGTCATCTGCACGCGGGCGTCGCCGCCCGCCTGGTCATCCCCGACGAGCCCGCCCCCGACTGGTACTCCTTCCGCCACTCCCCCACCGTCGAGGCCCTGTTCACGCAGATGACGCCGGGTCAGCGGGCGGACCTGGCACGGCGGGGAGCGCGGGCCGTCGAGGAGCTCCATCCGGGTCTCGAAGGCGATTGGTGCGCGCTGGCGGCCGGGCTGCGCTGCGAGGCCGGGGACCGTGTGGAGGCGGGGCTGCTGTACGCGGACGCCGGCGGGCGGGCCCTGGCCGCGGGTGCCCTGGGCTCCGCCGTGACGCTGCTCAGCCGGGCCGAGGGCCTGCTGGCCGGCGCCGGCGATCCGCAGGCGCGGGCCTCGGTGCTGGAGAACCTGCTGCCCGCGCTCGCGGAGGCCGGCGACTTCGCCCGCGCCTTCGACCTGGCCGAGGACCTGCACGCGCTGGGCGGCGCCGGGCTGAGCGCCGTGCGGCTGGCCACGCTGCACACCCGGCTGGCCAAGGTGGCCCACACGGCGGGGCGGTGGAGCGACGGCAACCGGCAGATCGACCGGGCACGCGAGGTCCTGGCGACCGCCCCGGACGAGGCGACGGAAGCGGCCGTCGACGTCACGGCCGCCTACCTCGCCCTCGACACGCCGGGTTCGGACCGCACCCAGCACGCGGAGAAGCTGGCCCGGTCGGCGGCCGACACCGCCGAGCGCCACGGCCTGCCTGTGGTCGCCTGCCAGGCCCGGGAGCTTCTCGCCACCGTCGCCCGCGAGCGGGATCCGGAGGAGTCCGCGGCGATGCTCCAGCAGGCCCTGGTGACGGCGGAGCGGCACCGGCTGCCCCTGCAGCGCATGTACGCGGCCACCCGTATGGGCGGCAACGCCTGGCTCGCCGAGGGCGACACCTCCGGTCTGCTGGCGGCCCGCGAGGAGGCGCTGCGGCTCGGCTCGGTGAACATCATGCATACGGTGGACGGCATTCTCATCCTGGACGCGGTGCTGCGCGGCGACCACGAGAGCGCGCGGTCGGCGGCGGACGACTGCCTGGCCGTGGTGCGGCGGCTGCGCCTGGCGCCCGCCGTGCGGTACGTCCTGATGGCGCGGGCCGCCCTGGAGGCGCACCGCGCGGACCGGGCGGCGATGGAGACCGCTCTGGCGGCGTTCGCCGAGTGGGACGGCGCCGGTTCGCAGGAGGAGCCGCTGAGTCTCGGCCTGGCCCGCGCCTTCTGCGCGCTGCTGGAGGAGGACCGTGACCTGGCCCGCGCGGAGCTGCGGTCGGTGCAGGCGCTGGAGGCGGGCAACCCCTCCACCTACCACCTCGGCGGCACCCACGGCCTGGTCCTGCTGCTGGACGTGCTCTCCGGTGACGCGGGGCGGGCACGGCACGAGGAGATCACCGCCACCGCGATGGCCCGGATGCGGTGGAACCGCCAGTTCGTGCTGCTCGCCGACGCCGTGCTGCTGGGCCGGGAGGGAGCGGGGCCGCGCGCGGCGGCGGCGGTGGAGTCGGCGCTGACGGTGGCGCAGCCCTATCCGCTCGCCCGGCATCTGGGACTGCGGCTGATCGCGGACGCGGGGCACCGGGACGGCTGGGGCGATCCGGTGGGCTGGCTGCGCCGGGCCGAACACTACTTCCACGAACGGGACGTGGCGGCCGTCACCGGCGCCTGCCGGGCGGGGCTGCGCAGGCTCGGCGCCCCGGTGCACCAGCATCGCTCCGGCACCGGCCAGATCCCCGAGAAGCTGCGCGCGCAGGGCGTGACCGTCCGGGAGTTCGACGTGTTCCGGCTGCTCGCGGAGCGGCTCAGCAACAAGGACATCGCCGACCGCCTGTTCATCTCGCCCCGCACGGCGGAGAAGCACATCGCGAGCCTCATCACCAAGACGGGGTCGGCCAACCGCGCGGACCTGTGCGCGCGGTCGGCCGCCTTCCGGGGGTAGGACGCGCCGGCTACCGCATCTCGCGCACCGCCCTGGACCCCAGCACCGCCAGCCCTGTCGCGGCGAGCACCAGGGCCACCACCCCGAACAGGGCGAACGTGTCCCTCCCGGCCAGTGCCCCGCACAGGATCAGCGACAGCGGGGCCACGGCGTAGCCGAGGACCATGTCGACGGAGACGACGCGGCTGAGCACGTCCTGGGGGATGTTGCGCTGGATCCAGCTCAGTCCGAACACTCCCTGGAAGCCGATGGCGAAGCCCATGGCGAGGACGGTCGCCACGACGACCGGAGTGCTGTGCACCAGGCCCAGGACGGCCATTCCCGCGCCCAGCCAGCCCGCCAGCGCGGCCACCAGCAGGCCGACCCTGGGCCGCCCGCCGACGGCGCCTCCGACGAGTGTGCCGAGCACCGCTCCCCCGGCGAGTGAGCCGTTGAGCACGCCGAGCGTGGCCGAGCCGCCGCGCAGCACCTGGTCGGCGAGGGTGGCGAAGCCGACCGTGAAGGGCCCGGCGTAGCAGAAGTTGACGGCGGTGTCGAGGGCGACGACGGTCCGCAGCCGCGGGTCGCGCGCGGTGTAGGTGACGCCCTCGCGGATACGGGCGCCGAGGGACGCCTGCTCCTTCACCGTGCCGGCGGAGGTTTCGCGGGCCGCCGCGGGACGGGTGCGGACGCGCGCCACGCACAGGCCGCACAGGGCGAAGCAGACCGCGTCGACGAGGAAGGCGACCGGCGCCCGGGTCAGGGCGATGACCAGGCCGCCGACGGCCGGGCCGACGACGGCGGCGGTCCGCGCCCCGACCCCCATCAGCGCGTTGGCCGGGGTGAGTAGTTCGTCGTCCACGACCGAGGGCAGGATGGAGACACGGGCGGGCTGGAAGAAGGCGTCGACGGTGCCGAAGGCGGCGGCCGCGGCGCACAGCATCCACACCGTCAGGTGACCGCTCAGTCCGGCGAGTCCGACGGCCGCCATCAGCACCGCCCGTGCCCAGCTGGACACGACCATCAGGACGCGCGGGGACCAGGAGTCGCTGAGGCTGCCGCCCACCAGGGTGAACAGGGCTCGGGGGACGGCCTGGAAGGCCAGGACGTAGCCGAGGGTGAGAGTGGAGCCGGCCAGCCCGAGGGTGATCCAGGAGAACGCGACGACGCTGAAGCCGTCGCCGAGCAGGGACAGTGACTGTCCCGTCCACAGGAGGCGGAAGGACCGGTGCCGGGCGGGTGCCCACAGCCGCGGACCGGCGCCGGTGAGGGTGGTGGCCATGGTGTGCCTTTCGTCGGACCGGGTCCGGTCAGTAGTGCACGGGCAGGGCGGTGAGGCCGCGGTTGAGCAGGGAGGGCTGCCAGGCCAGGCCGCCGGGGTCGGCGAGGGTCAGACCGGGGTGGTCGCACACGAGCGTCCGTACGACGGCCACGGCCACCAGCCGGGCCAGGGCCGCTCCGATGCAGAAGTGGGCGCCGAAGCCGAAGCCGAGGTGGGTGGCGCCCGAGCGGCGGACGTCGAACCGGCCGGGGTCGGGGAAGCGGGCCGGGTCGCGGTTGGCCGCGGCGGTCACGAGGAAGATCCGGTCCCCGGCCCGCAGGGTGCGGCTGTCGAGATCGACGTCGCGGGCGGCGGTGCGGATGGACATCTTCGACGGGCCGTCCAGCCGCAGGGTCTCCTCCACCGCCCCCTGGGCCAGTTCGGGCTCCGCCCGGACGGCGGCCAGCTGGTCGGGGCGGGTGAGCAGGGCCAGGACGGTGTTGGCGATGAGGTTGCTGGTGGTCTCCCCGCCGGCGAACGCCATCTGGGTGAGCATGCCGACGAACTCCTCCTCGCTGACCGAGTCGCCGACCCGGCCCTCCCGCAGCACCTGGCTGATCAGGTCGTCGCCCGGTTCGGCGCGGCGCCGGGCGACGAGGGCGCCGAGGTAGTCCTCCAGGCTCACCAGCGCCTGGAGGGAGGCCCGGTACTCGCTCTCCTCCTGGGCGGTGCCGAGGACGAGGTCGGCGACGCGGGTGTTCCAGTACCAGAAGGAGGGCGCGTCGGTGGGCGGGATGCCGAGCCAGCGGGCGAACACCAGGGCGGGCAGCGGCTTGGCGACGCCGGCCATGAGGTCGCCGGTGCTGCCGGGCACGGCCTTGCGGGCGAGGACGGCGCGGGACGCCTTCTCGGTGAAGGTGCGGTAGCGGGCCACCGCGCGGGCGGCGAACGCCTCCTGGAAGACGCGGCGCAGCCTGCGGTGCTGGGGCGGGTCGTTGAAGACCATCCAGCGCGAGAGGATGCCGAAGGCCCGCTCGGCGTCCTCGCGGGCGCCCTGCGGGACGGCGTCCATCAGCGGCCGTACCCGGTCGGCGGAGACCGCGGGGTCGCGCAGGCAGCTCATCACCTGCTCGTAGCCGGTGACGAGCCAGGCGTGGTGCAGGGGGCTCCAGTGGACGGGGGCCTGCTCCCGCAGGGCGTCGAGGTGGCCGTAGGGGTCGGCGATCATGTCCGGGGAGAGCAGGTAGCGCTCGGCGAGGACGGGTGCGGGGGCATGGGCATGGGTGGTCATCGGGTCTCTCCCGTCCCGGTGCCGGGGGTGGTGCTCGTGGTGGTGCCGGCGGCCGCGGTGGTGCCGGTGTGCTCGATGCCGGCGAGCAGGGCGGCGATGCCCTGCACCCGGGGCTCGGCCATCATCGACATGTGGTCGCCGTCGCTGATGTGCAGCGTGAGCCCGCCGCCGGCCACCTCGCGCCAGCGGGCGACGTAGGTGTCGTAGTCGACGTCCAGGCCGGGCATGGTGCGGCCGCGCGGCAGTCCGGCGGCCTCGCTGCCCACCACGAGGTGCACGTGTCCGGGGTGGGGACGGACGTCGTAGGCGGCCAGGGCGGCGAGCAGCGAGTGCCACACCTCGATCGGGGCGCCTTCGACGAGGGCCGCCTCGGCCGGGCTCATGCCCGCTCCCAGCAGGGTGGCGGTGAGCTCGGCGGTGGCCCGGTCGCGCTGCGGCGAGGGCGGCAGTTCACGCAGCCGGTCCCGCAGGCGCAGCGCTTCGCGCAGGTCCCGGGTGACTCCGTCGAGGCGGGTGCGGGCGGCGGTGTTGGGCAGATACGGCTCGATCAGGACCAGCGGTGCGACGGCGTGTCCGGCCTCGTGCAGCTGGGTGGCCATCTCCAGGGCGATGTTGGCGCCCATGGACCAGCCGAGCAGGGCGTGCGGCCCGGTGCCGCCGCGCTCGGTGATCTCGGCGACGTAGTTGGCGGCGATGCCCGTCACGGTGCTCGGGTCGATGCCGCCGAGCAGGCCGCGCGCCTGGAAGGCGTGCACCGGGCGGCCCGGCGGCAGGGCGCGGGAGAGGGGGACGAACCAGGCGGCGCTGCCGCCGGTGGGGTGCACGCACCACAGGGGCTCCCCCGCGCCTTCGCGGAGCCGCACCTCGGAAGTGACGGCGGCGGGCAGGCCCTCGCCCGCCGCCCGGACGGCGTGCTCGGCCAGCCGGGCGAGGGTGGGGTGCTCGATCAGGTCGCCGACGGAGACCGGCAGGCCGCGCGCGGCGGCCATGAGGGAGACGCGGACGGTGGACAGGGAGCTGCCGCCGACGTGGAAGAAGTCGTCGTGGACGCCGATCCGGGACAGGCCGAGGACCTCGCGCCAGATCTCGGCCAGGATCTTCTCGGCGGCACTGGAGGGGGCGACGTACTCGGCGTCCGCGCGGTCGGGTCCGGCCGTCGGCAGGGGCAGGGCCCGCTTGTCGGTCTTGCCGCTGCGGTTGACGGGCATCTCGTCGAGGACGACGAACCGGGCGGGCACCATGTACGCGGGCAGTGAGGCCCGCAGGGCGCCGCGCAGTTCCTCCGGGGCGGGCCGGCTCTCCGTGGAGACGACGAGATAGGCGACGAGGGCGGGTTCGCCGGGCAGGTCGGTGCGGTGCAGGACCACCGCCTGGCGGACCTCGGGCAGCTGCCTGAGGGCGTGTTCGATCTCGCCCGGTTCGATGCGGAAGCCGCGCAGTTTCACCTGGGAGTCGCGGCGGCCCAGCCACTCCACGGAGCCGTCCGGCCGGTGCGTGCCGAGGTCGCCGGTGCGGCACAGGCGGTCGCCGGGGGCGCCGTACGGGTCGGGGACATAGGTGGCGGCGGTGAGGGCGGGTCTGCCCAGGTAGCCACGGCCGACGGCGTCGCCGCCGAGGTGGATCTCGCCGGGTACGCCGACCGGGACCGGCTGCAGGTCCTCGTCCAGGACGTGGACGCGGGTGTTGCGCATCGGGGTGCCGATGGGCGGGCGGCCCTGGCCGGGGTCGAGGTCGGCGGCGAGGGACCAGACGGTGGTCTCGGTGAGGCCGTAGACGTTCTGGAAGCGCCTGCCGCGCGCCCACCGGTCGGCGAGTCCGGCCGGGCAGGCCTCGCCGGCGACCTGGAGCACCCTGAGGTGGGGGAAGGCGTCCTCACCGAGCACGGCGAGGGCGCTGGGCGGCAGCATGGCGCCGGTGACGCGGTGCTCGCGTAGGGTGCGCGCGAGGTCGGGGCCGGGGCGCAGGTCGTCCCCGGGGGCGGTGACCAGGCAGCCGCCGTTGGAGAGGGACCAGGTCAGTTCCAGGATCGAGGCGTCGAAGCCGAAGGAGGCGAACTGCAGGACGCGGTCCTCGGGGGCCGGGTCCACCAGGTCGCGCTGGCCCTCGATCATGTTGGACAGGCCGCGGTGCGCGATGGCCACGCCCTTGGGCGTGCCGGTGGAGCCCGAGGTGTAGATGATGTAGGCGAGGGTGTCGGCGTCGGCCTCCGGGCCCGGCACGGGCTGCTGGGGTTCCGCGGGGGCGTCCAGGTGGATCACCGGCCCGTCGAACGGCACCGTCCCGGCGAGGGCCCGCTGGATCAGCAGCACCCGCATGCCGCTGTCCTGTGCCATGAACGCGAGCCGCTCGGTGGGGTGTTGCGGGTCCAGGGGCAGGAAGGCGCCGCCGGAGCGCAGCACACCGACGGCGGCGCGCACCAGGTCCGGGCCGCGTTCGGCGCAGATGCCGACCACCGTCTCGGGTCCCACCCCGAGCCGCCGCAGGCGACGCGCCAGTTGTTCGGCCTGCTCATGGAGTTCCGCGTACGTGACCCGCTGCCCGCGGTGCTCGACGGCTGCCGCGTCCGGGGTGCGGGCGGCGTGTGCGGCGATGTGCTCGTGCAGGAGCAGCGGGGAGGAGGGGACGAGGGGGCCGCGGGCCCACTCGTCGAGGGCGGTGGCGCGGGCGGCGCCGGTGAGGGCGGGACGGGTGACACGGCCGTCGGGGTCGGCGGTCATGGCCTCGAGCTGGGCGCAGTACACGTCGGCCAGCTGCTCGGCGGTGGCGGGGGCCACGTATTCCGGGTCGGCGTCGAGGGTGAAGGCCTTGACACTGGCGTTGACCAGCAGCGGGAACATGGTGCGGGCGATCTCCAGGGAGTCGTCCCAGGAGTCGTGTGAGAGGCGGTGGAAGTTGACGTAGTTGAAGACGGCGTCGGTCAGCCGCGGTTCGGTGGGCCGGAGTCCGGCGATGCGGACCAGGGGGACCCTGCGGTGCGGCAGCATGTCCTGCTCCGCCCGGAAGACGTCCCTCAGGTGGGCGAGCCAGGTGCCGCGCGGGCGGGCCACCCCGAACGGCACGGTGTTCAGGAACAGTCCGCGCATCCGGTCGGCGCCGGGCAGCTCGGGACGGCCGTTGGTCACCAGGCCGATGCTGTGGCCGAGGGCGCTGTCGTCGCGGTCGGCGAACAGGCTCATGGTGTGGTGGAAGGCGGCGATGAGGACGGTGCGGCGGGGCACGCCCGCTTCCTTGGCGAGCCGGCCGATGCGTTCGGCGAGGTGGGCGTAGGAACGGCGGACCTCGTGGACCGGCGGGTGGCCCTCGGCGGCGCCGTCCGCCCGGCGGCGGAGGGTCACCGGTCTCAGGTCGGCGAGCCGCTCGCGCCAGTACGCCAGTGACTCCTCGCTGTTCAGCGCGGCGCGTTCCAGGGCGACGTACTCGGCGAACGGCGGCGCGTCGGGCGGCTGCGGGGCGGTGCGGTGGGCGACGGCCTCCCGGTGCAGGGCGAGCAGGTCGGCGACGAGGGAGGTCAGGCTCCAGCCGTCGAGGACGACGTGGCAGTCGGTGAGGACGAGCCGCAGGTCGTGGTCGGTGACGTGGTGCAGGTGGAGGCGCACGAGGGGTGCCTCGGCCAGGTCGAAGCGGCGGTCGAACTCCTCGTCGACGAAGCGGCGCAGCCGTGCCCGCTGTTCCTCGCGGGGCAGTCGGCGCAGGTCGGTGTAGCCGACGGGCAGGTGCGCGGTGCGGTGGACGAGCTGGAGGGGCTCGCGGTAGGAGACGAGGTCGACGGAGGTGCGCAGGATCGGGTGTCCGGCGACCAGCGCGTCCACGGCGGCCTGGAAGGCGCCGAGGTCGAAGCCCTCGGGGACGGTGATCTTCAGGTCGGTGACGTTGTGGTAGGCGCCGCGCCGGGGGTCGGCGAGCATCTCGTGCAGCATGCCCGCCTGAAGCATGGTGAGCGGGTAGGCGTCGGCGAGGTCTTCGGGCAGCCGGTCGGCGTCGGCGGGGTCCACCTGGGTGAAGGGGGCGACCGGCTCGGGGGTGTCGGTGGCGTCGGAGACGAGCGCGGCCAGGTCGGCGAGGGTGCGGGCGCGGAAGACGTCGGCGACGGTGAAGGCGAGTCCGGCGAGCCGGCCCAGGCCGACCAGGCGCAGGGCGAGGATGGAGTCGCCGCCGAGGTCGAAGAAGTTGTCGGTGCGGCTGACGTGCTCGGTGCCGAGGACCTGGCTCCACACGCCGGCCAGGACCTGCTCGGCCGGTCCCTCGGGCGGCACGTGGGCGCGCTGTGTGGCGGCGTCGGCGTGCACGGCGCTCAGCGCGGCCCGGTCCACCTTGCCGTTGGCGGTCAGCGGCAGCCGCTCGTGGCGGACGAACAGGGCCGGGACCATGTAGTCGGGCAGGCTCAGCCGCAGTCCCTCGCGCAGGGCGGGCGGGTCGAGCGGGCGGCCCTCGGGCGTGACGACGTGCGCGACCAGCCGGGCCGTGCCGCCGTCGGCGCGGGCCACCACGGCGACGTCCGCGACGCCGGGCAGGGCGCGCAGCGCGGTCTCGACCTCGCCGGGTTCGATCCGGTGACCGCGGATCTTCACCTGGTGGTCGGCGCGGCCCACGTAGGCGAGTTCGCCGTCGGGCAGCACCCGTACCAGGTCACCGGTGCGGTACATGCGGGTGCCGGGGGCGCCGAAGGGGTTCTCCGGGAAGCGTGCGGCGGTCAGTTCGGGCCGGTTGCGGTAGCCGCGGGCGACGCCGCCGCCGGAGACGTACAGCTCGCCGACGGTGCCGGGCGGGACGAGCCGGCCCCAGGGGTCGAGGACGTAGCCGTGCTGTCCGGCCAGTGGCCGGCCGATGGGCGAGCGGACGGTGCCGTGGACGTCGTCCTCGGTGATGGTGCGGAGGGTGACGTGCACGCAGGTCTCGGTGATGCCGTACATGTTCACCAGGGCGGGCCGGTGCCCGGGGGCGGTGAACCAGTCGCGGTAGTCCCGCACGTCGAAGGCGTCGCCGCCGAAGACGACCGTGCGCAGGGCCAGGTCGCCGAAGCCGGCTCCGGCGTCCTCCAGGTGGGCGCGCAGGCCCTTGAAGGCGGCGGGGGTCTGGTTGAGGACGGTGACGCGCTCCTCGCGCAGCACGCGGTGCACGGCCGCCGGGTCGCGCACCTCGTCCGAGGGGAGCACCACGACGCGTCCGCCGGTGGCGAGCGGCGCCCACAGCTCCCACACGGAGAAATCGAAGGCGGGCGAGTGCATGAGCGTCCACACGTCGGCGGGGCCGAAGCCGAAGTGCCGGTCGGCGGCGCCCAGCAGCCAGGCCAGGTTGGCGTGGGTGACCTCCACGCCCTTCGGGCGGCCGGTGGAGCCGGAGGTGTAGATGACGTAGGCGAGGTCGTCGGGGGCCGGACGGATGTCGCCGCCCTCGTCGGACCCGTACTCGTCGTCGGAGTCGTCGAGCAGCATGAGCCGGGCGGGCAGGGAGCCGACGGCGGTGCGCGAGGCGGTGTCGGTGACGATCCAGTCGATGCCCGCGTCGGTGACGGTGAACTCGCGCCGGGCCTGCGGATGGGAGGGGTCGAGCGGCAGATGGGCGGCGCCGGCCCGCCAGATGGCGAGCAGGGCCACCGCCAGGTCGGGGGTGCGGTCGAGGCAGACGCCGACGAGTGAGCCGCGGGCCACGCCGGCGGCACGCAGCCTCCGCGCCAGCGCGGAGGCACGGGCGTCGAGCCGGGCATAGGTCAGGGAGCGGCCCGATCCGCTGACGGCGACCGCGTGCGGGGCGCGGGCCGCGTGCTCGGCGAACCGGTCGGGTGCGGTCCGCGGGGCAAGGGCGGTTCCGGTGCCGGTGTTGGCGGGGCCGTCCGGGCCGAGGAGGCGGCCGCGTTCGGCGGGGGTGAGCGGGTCGATGGTGCTGAGCGGGGTGTCGGGGGTGGCGCAGAACGCCTCCAGGAGGGTGACGGTGTGCCGGGCGAGGGCGGCGACGGAGGCTTCCTCGAACAGGTCGGGCCGGTAGACGAGGGACAGCTCGGTGCGGTCCTCGCCGGCGCGCAGGTCCAGGGTGAGATCGAACTTGGCGGTGGTGAGGCCGATCCGGTACGGGGTCACCACCGCCTCCCCGAGGGTGAGGCCGCCGGAGGCTGCGGTGCCGGACTGCGTGTAGAGCACCTGCACGAGCGGGTTGCGGGCCAGGTCGCGGTCCGGGCTCAGTGCCTCGACGACCTTCTCGAACGGCAGTGACTGGTGCGAGAACGCCTCCAGGACCCGGTCCCGGGTCCGGGCGAGCAGCGCGGCCGGGGTCGGGTCGTCGGAGAGGTCGCCGCGCAGCACGAGGGTGTTGGCGAAGAAGCCGACGAGCTGCTCGGTCTCGACGCGTTCCCGGTTGGCGACGACGGTGCCGACGGCGATGTCGCGCTGTCCGGTGTGGAAGGCCAGCGCGGCCTGGAAGGCGGCCAGCACGGTCATGTAGGGGGTCGTGCCGACGCGCTGCCCCAGTGCGGCGAGCGCGTCGGTGAGGGAGGGCGGCAGGGTGACCTGGTGGACGGCCCCCCGGCTGCCGGGGGTTTCGGGGCGGGGGTGGTCGGCCGGCAGCTCCAGCGGGGTGAGTCCGGCCAGGCGGGTGCGCCAGTGCTCCAGCGCGGCGGACCGGTCGCTCTCGCGCTGCCAGATCGCGTAGTCGGTGTAGTCCAGGGGAAGTTCGGGCAGGTCCGCGGCGCGTCCCCGCGTCCTGGCGCGGTACAGCTCGGCCAGGTCGCGGACGACGAGGTCGAGGGACCAGCCGTCGGAGACGATGTGGTGCATGCCCAGGACGAGCACATGGTCGTCGGTGGCGGCGCGCACGAGCGTGGCGCGGAAGGCGGGTTCGCGGGCGAGGTCGAAGGGGCGCAGGGCGGCCGCGTGCACGGCGGCGGCCAGGCGGCGCTCGCGGTCCTCGGCGTCCGCGCCGGTCACCTCGGTCACGTCCAGGACCGTGCTGCCCGCGGGCAGCACCCGCTGGTGCGGGACGCCCTCGTGCTCGGGGAAGACCACGCGCAACTGCTCGTGCCGGGCGACCAGGTCGGCGACGGCCACGCGCAGGGCCGGCACGTCCAGCGGGCCGGTCGTCCGCCAGGCGGCGGGGAGCAGGTAGGTGGGCGCTCCGGGGTCGAGCCGGTCCAGGAAGTACAGGCGCTGCTGGGCGGCGGACAACGGGATCCGCTCCGGGCGGGGCCGGATGCGGGTCGGCCCCGTGTCCCGGGACGCGGCCCGGCCGCGCAGCCGCTGCTCCAGCAGGCGCCGGGCCGCCGGGGAGAGGCCGCCGCCCGCGGCGGCGGGGCCGGGACGCACGTCGGATGTGGTCATGAGGGCACTCCGATCTCGGTTCTGGAGAAGAGGAAGTCGGTGAGGGGTGAGGGCGCACGGACTCGACGGCGGGGCCGGGCGTCACGGACGGCCGGAAGTCGCCTGTCGGGGACGGTCAGAGGTCGGCCGTCAGGGACAGGTCGATCTCGTCGTCGCTCATCTGCGAGATCAGCTCCAGCAGGCGCCGCTCCACCTCGGCGGCGAGCCGCTCGACTGTGGGGTGCTCGAAGAGGTCCCGGACCTGGAGCGGGCAGTCGAAGGCGGTCCGCAGGCGGGAGGCGACCGCCACCGCGCGCAGGGAGTGGCCGCCCAGGGCGAAGAAATCGTCGTGGACGCCGACCTTCGGCAGGTCGAGCACCTCGCACCAGATCTGTGCCACGACCGTCTCGGCCGGGGTGCGCGGTGCGACGCCGGCCCGCGGCGCGGGCTTCTCGGGCTCGGGCAGGGCGGCGGTGTCCAGCTTGCCCTGCACGGTCAGCGGCAGGGAGTCCAGGAGGACGAAGGCGGAGGGGACGAGGTAGTGGGGCAGATGGGTCCGGCAGTGCGTGCGCAGGGATTCCTCCGACAGCCCGCCGCCCGCGGCGTAGCCGACGAGGACGGTCTCGCCGTTCAGGGTGCGCACTACGACGGCCGCGCCCCGCACCCCCGGGTGCCCGCGCAGCACCGCCTCGGCCTCTCCCGGTTCGACGCGGAAGCCGCGGATCTTGACCTGGTCGTCGTTGCGGCCGAGGAACTCCAGTTCGCCGTCGGCCAGTCGGCGCACCACGTCGCCGGTGCGGTAGAGACGGCCGCCGCGCGCGCCGAACGGGTCGGGGACGAACCGCTCCGCGGTGAGGGCGGGCCGCCCCAGGTAGCCGCGGGCCGTCTCCGGTCCGCCGATGAGGAGTTCGCCGGGCACGCCGAGCGGTACGGGTTCGCCGAGCGGGTCGACCACGTAGGTGCGGCGGCCGCCCAGCGGGCGGCCGATGGGCACCCGGCCGACCGGTGCCCCGGGGAGGGTGTGCGCGGTGGCGGAGATCACCGTCTCGGTGGGGCCGTACGTGTTGACCACGGGCACCCCGGGCAGGTGCGCGAACCAGTGCCGCAGGGGGTCGGCGGGCAGTTCCTCTCCCCCGGTCACCAGCAGTCGCAGGGAGGCCAGTCGGGGAGCCAGCGTGTCCAGGCGGGCGACCAGCTCCGTCCAGTACGACGGTGTCAGTTCCATGACCGTCACCCGCTCGGCGGCGACGCGGGCGGCCAGCTCCTGGGGCGCCCAGATGTCGTCGGGGCGTACCAGCACCGTCGCCCCGGTGCTCAGCGCGGGCAGGATCTGCTCGAGGGAGGCGTCGAAGGAGGTCGAGGCGAAGGTGAGCACCCTGTCCCGCGCGGTCAGCCCGAACGTCTCGCGGGCGGCGCGCACATGGGCGTCCAGGGCGTGGTGCTCGACCCCGACGGCCTTGGGGCGGCCGGTGGAGCCCGAGGTGAAGATGACGTAGGCGAGGTCGTCGCGGTGGGGGGTGTGGCGGGGCCCGTCGGGGTCGGGCAGGACGTCGTCGGCATCGACCGCACCGGCCGTGAGGGCGACGGCGCGCTCCCGGGTGCGCGTGTCGCACACCACGTGCCGTACGGCGGCCTCCTCGCACATGTACCGCAGGCGTTCCTCGGGGAGCCTGGGGTCGAGCGGGACGTAGACGCCGCCCGCCCGCCAGACGGCGAGCATCGCCGCCACGGACCACACGCCGCGGCCGACGCACACGCCGACGGCGTCGCCCGGGACCGTGCCCGCGCGCGTCAGGGCCGCGGCGAGGCCTCCGGTGAGGGCGTCCAGGCGGGCGTAGTCGAGGGTCGTGTCCTCGCAGACGACGACGGGGGCGTGCGGCGCGCCCGCCACCTCGAACGCCGGCGCCGGCTCCGTGTCCCGCCCGGCGCCCGCGAGGAGGCGGTGCCGTTCGTCCGCCGAGAGCAGGGGGGCCTCGTCGGCGCGGGCGGTGGGATCGGCCAGCAGGGCTTCGAGGACGCGGCCGACGTGGCGGGCGAACCGGGTCGCGGTGTCCGGGTCGAACAGGTCGGCGGCGTACTCGACGTTGAGCGCGAACCGGTCCGGCCGGACCACGAAGGTGGCGGTCAGGTCGAACTTGGCCGAGCCCCAGGGCAGCGCGAAGTCGGCGGTCTGCAGGCCGGGCAGGCCGATGCCGGCCTCCGTGGACTCCTGGACGTCGACCATGGCCTGGAACAGCGGGTTGCGGGACAGGTCGCGCTCCGGGCGGAGCCTCTCCACGACCTGCTCGAACGGCACCTCCTGGTGGTCGAAGGCACCCAGGACGACGTCGCGCACCCGGTCCACGAGCGTGCCGAAGGCGGGCCGTCCGGACAGGTCGGTGCGCAGGACGACGGTGTTGACGAAGAAGCCGACCAGCGGCTCCAGTTCGAGGCGTCCGCGGCCGGCGACGGGCGTGCCCACGCAGATGTCGGTCTGCCCGGTCCAGCGGGCCAGCACCGTCTGGGCGGCGGCCAGCAGCACCATGAAGCGGGTCGCGCCGCGCTCGCGGGCGAGGGCGTCGGCCCGGTCGACGAGTGCGCGGGGCAGCTCGATCTCGACCGCGCCGCCCCGACCGGTGAAGGCGGGGGGCCGCGGCCGGTCCGTGGGCAGGTCCAGCACGGGGGCGCCCTCGAGGACCCGTTCCCAGTAGGTGAGCTGCGGTTCCAGGGCGCCGCGGTCGGCGCGTTCGCGCTGCCACACGGCGAAGTCGCCGTACTGCACGGGCAGCGGCGCCGACGGGGCGCCCCCGCCCGTCAGGCGGGCCGCGTAGTGGCGGCCGAGTTCGTCCAGCAGGACGCCCTTGGACCAGCCGTCGGTGACGGCGTGGTGCAGGGCGAGCAGGACGACGTGGTCGTCACCGGACAGCTCCCACACGCCGGCCCGCAGCAGCGGCGGCCGGGCGAGGTCGAAGCGGCGTTCGGCATGGGCCACGGCGAGGCTCCGTACGGCCTCCACGCGGGCCTGCTCGTCCGGGGCCTGCGGCGCCCGCTCCCAGCGCAGGGGTACCGGGACCGGGTCGTGGACCTGCTGCACGGGGCGGCCGTCGGACTCGACGAGGGCCGTGCGCAGCACCTCGTGCCGCTCGACCAGGTCGTTCAGGGCCGCCTGCCACGCGGCACGGTCCAGGCCGCCGCGCACCCGCCAGCAGTACCACAGCAGGTACGACTCGCCCCGGTCGGAGGTGCGGTCCAGGAACCACAGGCGCTCCTGCGCGAAGGACAGCGGCAGCGTCCCGCCGCGGTCGACGGGGACGATGCCGGTGGCGCCGCCGACGCGGGCGGCGGCCACCCGCGGGGCGAACCCCCGGACGGTGGGGTGCTCGAAGACGGTGCGCAGCTCGATCTCGCGGCCGAGACGCTGGGCGATCCGGGAGACCGCCATGGTGGCGAGCAGGGAGTGGCCGCCGAGGTCGAAGAAGCTGTCGTCCAGGCCGATCCGGTCCAGGCCCAGGACGTCGGCCCACACCTCGGCGACGATCCGCTCGGTCTCGTCGCGGGGCGCGGTGTACGCGGGGTCGTCGGCGGGGCGGGTGTGCGCGGGATCGGGCAGGGCGGAACGGTCGAGCTTGCCGGAGACGCCGACCGGGAGGGCGTCCAGGACGACGAACTCGGACGGTACGGCGTAGTGCGGCAGGTAGCGGGCGCACCAGGCGCGCAGGCTCGCCCGGTCGGGGGCGGCGGGCGCGTCCGGGGCCGGTACGACGTAGCCGGTCAGGCCGCGGCCGGTGGCCCGGTCGGGGCGGGCGGCGGCAGCGGCGACCAGCGGGCAGGCGCGCAGCACCGTCTCCACTTCGCCGAGTTCGATCCGGAAGCCGCGGATCTTGACCTGGTCGTCGTGGCGGCCGAGGAACTCCAGTTCGCCGCCGGACGTCCAGCGCACCAGGTCACCGGTGCGGTAGAGGCGGCCGCCGGGCGGCCCGTAGGGGTCGGGCACGAAGCGCTCGGCGGTCAGCGCGGGGCGCCCGAGGTAGCCGCGGGCCACCTCCGTGCCGCCGATGAGGAGTTCGCCGCGGACGCCGACCGGCACCGGCTCGCCGTCGGCGTCGACGACGTAGGCGCGGCGGTCGCCCAGGGGCCGGCCGATGGGCACGGTGTCCCCGGGCGGGTCGTCGGCGTCGTGGGTGGTGGCGGTGACCGTGGTCTCGGTGGGGCCGTAGGCGTTGCAGACCCGGGCCCGGGGGACGGCGGCGCGCCAGACCGCGAGGGTGTCGGGCGGGACGGCCTCGCCGCCGAGGATCAGCAGCCGCAGGGAGCCCAGGGCGGCGGCCAGCCGCCGGTCGAGACAGAGCGTGAGTTCGGACCAGTAGGTGGGGGGCACGTTGACGACGGTGAGACCGTGCCGCTGGACGATCTCGGGCACCTGCGTGGGCAGCCAGGGCTCGTCGGGCCGCATGACGACGGTGGCACCGGAGGTGAGGGCGGGCAGCACCTGGTCCAGTGAGGCGTCGAAGGCGAAGGAGGCGAAGGCCAGCACCCGGTCCGCGGAGGTGATCCCGAAGCGCTGCCGGGCGGCGGCGACGTGCGAGGCGAGGGCGGCGTGTTCGACGCCGACCGCCTTGGGCCGGCCGGTGGACCCGGAGGTGAAGATGACATGGGCCAGTTCGCGGGGGTGCGGCCGGTGGCGGGGGCCGTCCGCGGCCGGGCCGGCCGCGGTGACGTCCACCGTCACCGGCGCGAGCGGGGCGGCGGTGGCGGCGGTGGCGGGTTCGGCGACCACGCAGGCCAGTTGGGCCTCCTCGGCCATGTACCGCAGCCGCTCGGCGGGGAGTTCGGGGTCGAGGGGCACGTAGGCCCCTCCGGCCCGCCAGACGCCCTCGATGGCGGCGACCGACCACAGGCCGCGGCGCAGGAGCACGCCCACGGGATCGCCCGCGGTGACCCCGGCGGCGCGCAGCGCGGCGGCGAGTGAGCCGGTCATGGCGTCCAGTTCCGCGTAGCTGACGCTGTCCTCGCCGCAGCGCAGCGCGGTGACGTCGGGGCTGCCGGAGAAGGCCACCGGCGGCGCGGGGTCCGCCGCGCGGTCGGGCGCCCGGTGCCAGTCGGGCCGGGGACGGCCGCGGCCGCCGGGGCCGTCGGGCAGGGCGCGCGTCAGGTCCCGCACGGGGGTTTCGGGGTCGGCCAGGACCGCCCTGAGCAGGAACGTGTAGGAACGGGCGAAGGCACGCATGGTGGCGGCGTCGAAGAGCGCGGTGGCGTACTGGAGGATGGCGGCGACGCTGCCGTCGGTCCGCAGGGTCAGGTCCAGGAAGACGTCCAGCGGGGTCTCGGTGAGCGGCGGGGCGACCAGCGTCACCTCCAGGCCGGGCATCTCCACCGGTTCGACCGGCGCGTTGAGCAGGGTGAACGAGGCCTGGGCGAGCGGGTGCCGGGACAGGTCCCGGGAACCGCCGAGCGCGCCGACGACGAGGTCGAAGGGGGCCTCGGCGTGGGCGAGGTCCACCGGCACCCGGCCGCGCACCCGGTCCAGCAGGGCGCCGAAGCCGGGTCTGCCGGACAGGTCGGTACGCAGCACGACGGTGTTGACCAGGGGGCCGATGAGCGCGTCGGCGCCGCGCCGGGCCCGGTCGGCGAGCGTGCTGCAGACGGCGATGTCGTCGCGGCCCGCCCAGTGGCCGAGGAGGACCTGGTAGGCGGTGAGCAGGAGCGTGTAGCGGGTGACGCGCCGGGAGCGGGCCAGGGCGTCGACGGCGGCGACCAGGTCGGCCGGCAGGTCGAAGCGGACCACGTCGCCGGAGCCGTCCCACACGCGCGGTCGCGGCCGGTCGGTGGGCAGGTCGAGCGGGGTGAGGCCGCGCAGCCGTTCGCGCCAGTGGCCGAGGAGCCGTTCCAGCCGTTCGCCGCGCAGGCGTTCGGACTGGACGCGGGCGAGGTCGGCGTACCGCAGGGCGGGCGCGGTGACCGGCTCGCCGCGGTATCCGGCGGCGAGCTCGTCCAGCAGGACACCCCACGACCAGCCGTCCACGGCGATGTGGTGCACCTCGACGAGCAGCAGGTGCTCGTCTGGCGCCAGACGGGCGAGCACGGCCCGGACCGGGTGCTGCGCGGACAGGTCGACGGGGTGCCCCAGCCGACGGGCGAACAGCTCCTCGGGCCCGTCCACGTCGACCCGCTCCAGTTCGACGCCCGTGGGGGCGTCGACCACCGGCACCGGCTCCCCGCCGACGGCGCGGAACCGGGTGCGCAGCACCTCGTGCCGCGCCATGATCCCGGACAGCGACCGTTCCAGGCGGTCCGCGTCCAGCGAACCCCGCAACCGCAGGACCAGCGGGAGCATGGATCCGCTGGAGGAACCGGCCAACTGGTCCAGGAACCACAGCCGGCGCTGCGCGAAGGATGCCGTGGGGGAGTCGACGCCGTTCGGTGCCCTCTCGGGGGCCGGTCCTGCTGTCACTGTGAGCCTCCAAGCCGTGTTTCGCAGCAGACTGCCGTCGGCGGCCGGAGGCCCATAGGGAAGAAGACGCAGCACCGCGAGCAGAGCGGACTGCCGTCGTGGAGGGGGTCGACGGCGACTGGTTCACACGCTGCCGCAGGGCACGGAGCGGCGGTGTCCGCGTCCGGTGGTGGCGGGAGGCGTGAAGGAGCGGTGGGGGGCGGCGGACGGGGGTGCGACGGCGGGCCCGGCGACGCGCGCGGCGTACGCCGGGCCCCGGAGCGGCGGCACCTGTGGGGGACGTCAGAGCGGTGTGACGTACGCCCCCGAGATGCCCCCGTCCACCAGGAAGTCGGTGGCGTTGACGAAGGAGGAGTCGTCGCTGGCCAGGAAGGCGACGGCGGCGGCGATCTCCTCGGCTTCGGCGAACCGGCCGAGCGGGATGTGCACGAGCCGGCGGGCGGCGCGCTCCGGGTCCTTGGCGAACAGTTCCCGCAGCAGCGGGGTGTTCACCGGGCCGGGGCAGAGCGCGTTGACGCGGATGCCCTCGCGGGCGAACTGCACCCCGAGTTCGCGGGACATGGCGAGGACGCCGCCCTTGGATGCGGTGTAGGAGATCTGGCTGGTGGCCGCGCCCATCCGGGCCACGAAGGACGCGGTGTTGATGATGGAGCCCTTGCCCTGACGGCGCATGTAGGGGATCGCGGCCTTGCAGCACAGGTAGACGGAGGTGAGGTTGACCTCCTGGACGCGCTTCCAGGCGTCGAGTCCGGTCTCCAGGATGGAGTCGTCGTCGGGCGGGGAGACGCCGGCGTTGTTGAAGGCGATGTCGACGCTGCCGTAGGTGTCGTACGCCGTCCTGAACAGCGCCTCGACCTGCTCGGGCTCGGTGACGTCGGCCTTGACGAAGGTCCCGTCGATCTCCTCGGCCGCCGCCTTGCCCCGGGTCTCGTCCACGTCGCCGCAGACGACGTGCGCGCCCTCGGAGGCCAGCCGGCGGGCGGTGGCCAGGCCGATGCCGCTGCCCGCTCCGGTGACGACGGCGCTGCGGCCGACCAGGCGGCGGCAGATGATGTCCTCGGTCGCTTCGTTCACTGTGCGGAGCCCTCCGTACCTTCGGTGCCTGCCGTGCTCGACGGGACGCTGCTGATGAAGACGTTCTTGGTCTCGGTGAAGGCGGCCAGGGCGTCCGGGCCGAGTTCACGGCCGAGGCCGGACTGCTTGAACCCCCCGAAAGGGGTCCAGTAGCGGACACTGGCGTGGGAGTTGACGGACAGGTTCCCGGCGCGGACGGCGCCCGAGACCCGCAGGGCGCGGCCGACGTCCCGGGTCCAGACCGAGCCGGACAGGCCGTGGTCGGTGGCGTTGGCCAGGCGGACCGCGTCGGCCTCGTCCTCGAAGGGCAGGACGACGGCGACGGGCCCGAAGACCTCTTCGACGGCCACGCGCGCGTCCGGGGCGACGCCGGTGAGGACGGTGGGCGGGAACCAGAAGCCGGGGCCGCCCTCGGGGGCCTTGCCCCGGATGCCGTCGGCGTCGTCGGGGACGTAGGAGCGGACACGGTCCAGCTGGGTCCGGGAGATCAGCGGGCCCATGTCGGTCCGCTCGTCGGCCGGGTCGCCGACCAGGACGGACTCGATCGCGGGGGCGAGGAGGCCGAGGAAGCGGTCGTACGCCGAGCGCTGGACGAGGATGCGGGTACGGGCGCAGCAGTCCTGGCCGGCGTTGTCCAGGAAGGACATCGGGGCGGCGGCCGCGGCGGCCTCCAGGTCGGCGTCGGCGAAGACGATGTTGGGGCTCTTGCCGCCGAGTTCGAGGGTGACCGGCTTGAGGAGCGCCGCGCCCTTGGACGCCACCCGCCGGCCCACGGCGGTCGACCCGGTGAACACGATCTTGGAGACGCCCGGGTGTCCGACGAGCGCGTCGCCCGCGACCGGACCGTGTCCGGGGAGCACCTGGAACAAGCCCTCGGGAAGGTCCGCCTCCAGGGCGAGTCGGGCCAGGCGCAGCGCGGTCAGCGGGGTCGTCTCGGCGGGCTTGAGGAGGACCGCGTTGCCCGCCGCGAGGGCCGGTACCGCGCCCCAGGCCGCGATCGGCATCGGGAAGTTCCAGGGCGCGATGACGCCGACGACGCCGAGCGGTTCGAGGAATGTCACGTCCAGGCCGCCGGCGACCGGGATCTGCCGGCCGGTGAGCCGCTCCACTCCCCCGGCGGCGTAGTCGAGCAGGTCCCGGACGTTTCCGGCTTCCCAGCGGGCGTTGCCGAGGGTGTGCCCGGCCTCTTGGACCTCGAGGCGGGCCAGCTCCTCCAGGTGTCCGTCGACGACGGTGGCGAAGCGGCGCAGCAGCCGGGCGCGGTCGCCGGGGGCGAGGGCGGCCCAGGTCGTCTGCGCCCGCGCGGCCGCTGCGACGGCGGCGTCGACGTCGGTCGCGGAGGCGGCGGGGACGGTGGCGACGACCTCTTCGGTGGCGGGGTTCAGTACGCGCAGCTCGTCGGGCGGCGGCACTTCGTCGGGCAAGGCGTCGGACAGCGGCAACGGGGGCCTCACATGCGTTCGAAGGAGCGGCGCAGTTCCCAGTCGGTGACCGCGGCGTCGTAGGCGTCCACCTCGACGCGCGCCATGTTGCGGTAGTGCGCGACGACCTCGTCGCCGAAGGCGGCCTTCGCGAGGGTGCTGTTCTCCCACAGCTCGGCGGCTTCCCGCAGGGTCGTCGGGACGTGCTCGAAGCCGGCGGCGTAGGCGTTGCCGCGGCAGGGCTCGGGCAGTTCCAGCCCGTGCTCGACGCCGTGCAGCCCGGCCGCGACCATGCCCGCCACGGCGAGATACGGGTTGACGTCGCCGCCGGGCAGCCGGTTCTCGAAGCGCAGGGAGCGGCCGTGGCCGACGACGCGCAGGGCACAGGTGCGGTTGTCGTACCCCCAGGCGACGGCGGTCGGGGCGAAGGAGCCCGGCTGGAACCGCTTGTAGGAGTTGATGTGCGGGGCGTAGAGCAGGGAGAGCTCGCGGAGCGCGACGAGCTGTCCGGCGAGGAAGTGCCGCATGACGTCCGACATGGCCTCCGGGTCCTGGGCGGAACCCGGCATGGCGCTGGTGCCGTCGGGGGCGGCGAGGGAGAGGTGGATGTGGCAGGAGTTGCCCTCGCGCTCGTCGTACTTGGCCATGAAGGTGATCGACACGCCCTCCTGGGCGGCGATCTCCTTGGCGCCGGTCTTGTAGACGGCGTGCTGGTCGCAGGTGACCAGGGCCTCGTCGTAGCGGAAGGCGATCTCGTGCTGGCCGGGGTTGCACTCGCCCTTGGCCGACTCGACGGTGAGGCCGGCGGCGGCCATCTCGTTGCGGATGCGGCGCAGCAGGGGTTCGATCCGGCCGGTGCCGAGCACCGAGTAGTCGACGTTGTACTGGTTGGCCGGGGTGAGCCCGCGGTAGCCGGCGTCCCAGGCCTGTTCGTAGGTGTCCCGGAAGACGATGAACTCCAGCTCGGTACCGACCTGTGCGGTGTGTCCGAGTCCGGCCAGGCGCTCGAGCTGGCGGCGCAGTATCTGGCGGGGGGCGGCGACGACCGGGGAGCCGTCGGCCCAGGCCAGGTCCGCGACGACCAGGGCGGTGCCCTCGTTCCACGGCACGCGGCGGAGCGTGTCGAGGTCGGGGAACATGGCGAAGTCGCCGTAGCCGTTCTCCCAGGAGGACATGGCGTAGCCGTCGACGGTGTTCATGTCGGCGTCGACGGCGAGCAGGTAGGCGCAGCCCTCGGCGCCGTGCCGGAGCACCTCGTCGAGGAAGAAGCGCGCGGCGAACCGCTTGCCCTGCAGCCGCCCCTGCATGTCGGGGAAGGCCAGGACGACGGTGTCGATCTCACCGCCCGCGACGAGGGCGTGCAGCTCCTCGACACCGAGCGGGGGTGTGGGGTCTGCCACGGAAGGGCCTCCTCGGGCTGCTTCTGGCCCTTCTGGCCACACGCGGCCGCTGAGGGCTGCTCATGGCTTCTGCGGGCTTCGGTTCGGTCGGCCGGGAGCCATAAGGTATTGCGGACGACCATTGCTTGGGAAGGGGACGCGGCCGTATGCCGGAGGACTCGGAGAAGTCGGGGAAGCCGGAGGACGGGGCCGGCGCGGTCGGGGACGGTCTCGCTCCGGTGCTGCGGCCGGTGCGCGCCGGCAACGGCTTCGAGGAGGCGCTGGAGCAGATCCTTCAGGTGGTGCGGCTGGGCCTGGTCCCGGACGGGGAGCGGCTGCCGGCCGAGCGGGTGCTGGCGGAGCGGCTGGGGATCAGCCGGGTGACGCTGCGCGAGGTGCTGAAGGTGCTCCAGGACCAGGGTCTCGTGGAGTCCCGGCGCGGCCGGTACGGCGGCACGTTCGTGCTGCCCCGGCCGACGGACGCGGGCGGGTCCGAGCTGCGGCGGCGGATCGCCGAGGTCGACATCGAGGACGTGCTGCGGTTCCGGGAGGTGCTGGAGGTGGGCGCGGCGGGCCTGTGCGCCGCGCACGGCCTGCCGGACGCGTGGGCGGACCGGCTCCGGGGGGCGTTGGCGGGCACGCGCGACGCCCCGCTGGCCGAGTACCGCCGTCTGGACACCCTGTTCCATCTCACGCTGGCGGAGCTGTCCGGTTCGCCGACGCTGGCCGCGCAGTACGCGGCCGTCCGGGCGTCGGTGAACGACCTGCTGGACTGCATCCCGCTGCTGGTGCGCAACCTGGAGCACTCGCAGCGGCAGCACACCGCGCTGGTCGAGGCGGTGCTGGAGGGGGACGCCGACGGGGCGCGGGAGACAGCGCGCGAGCACTGCGCGGGGACGGCGGCACTGCTGCGGGGCTTCCTGGCGTGACGTGCCGGCGGCGGGGGCGGCGACATCCACCCGGGGCGGGGTCCGGGGCGGGATTCGGAACGGGCTCCGGGGCGGGGGTCTTGCGTCCCGCCGTCCGCGCCGGGACGGCATGGGCCCACAAAGGTCTGGATCCGCTCCATTTCCCGCTGCCTCGCCACCGCCCTCGTTCTTCTCGCTGGTCCACGCCGGGTCCCGCCAGCTGCTCGCGCTGTCCCGCGCCGGCTCTCTGCCGAAGTTCCTGTCCCTCACCAGCCGTCGCGGGGCCCCGTGCCTCGGGCCGCTGGTGCCCGGCGCGATCGGCTTCGCGCCGGCCGCCGGCCCGGGCAGCGGCGCGCGCGTGCTGAACGTCGCCGTCCTCGGCGCGACCATCTCGTACGCGCTGATGTCCCTGTCGCACATCCTGCTGCGCCGCCGCGAGCCGGAGCTGCCCCGGCCGTACCGTACGCCGGGGAGGGTCGTACGCCACCTGGTCCGGGCGGCCACGGCAACCTGAGCGGCCCCGGCCCGGCGGCCACCCGGCGCCCGGCGCGCGAGGTGCTCAGCCGCGGGTCAGGGTCAGCAGGTCGCGGGCCGGGCCCGTGGGGCGGTGGCCGGTCGGCCAGACCGCGCGCAGTTCGCGGGCCAGGGCGATGCCGTCCACGGGAACGCGGATGAGGCGGCGCATCGCCAGCTCCTCCCTGACGGCCAGTTCGCTGAGGACGGCCGGACCCGCGCCGCTGACCGCCGCGGCCTTCACCGCGGTCGTGGAGGACAGTTCGATCAGCGGGCGGGCCAGGCCGCCCAGCGCGGTGTCCAGGACCTGCCGGGTGCCGGAGCCCTTCTCGCGCAGGATCAGCGAAGTGGCCGCCAGTTCCTCGGCGGCGAGCGGCCTACGGCGGCGGGCCCAGGCGTGGGACGGCGCCGTCACCACGATCAGCCGGTCGTGGGCGATCACCGCGGAGTCCAGGCCCGTGGGCACGGTCAGCCCTTCCACGAAACCCACGTCCGCCTCGTCCGCCAGCAGCCGCTGCGCGACCGTCGCGGAGTTCCCGGCCAGCAGGGACACCGCCGTGTCCGGCCGCTGTGCGCGCAGCGCGAGCAGCCAGCCCGGCAGCAGATACTCGGCTATCGTCATGCTCGCCGCCACCCGCAGCCGTGAGTCCCGGCGGTCCCGCAGCGCCTGCGCGCCGGCGTCGAAGGCCTCCGCGGCCTCCACGATCCGCCGGGCCCAGTCGGTGACCAGCGCTCCGGCGTCGGTCAGGCGCGATCCGCGCGGTGAGCGGTCCACCAGCGCCACACCGAGCTGCCGTTCCATGGACCGGACCCGGCTGCTGGCAGCGGGCTGGGTGATGCCCAGCTCGCGCGCCGCGCCGCCCAGGCTCCCGACCCGCGCCACCGCCAGCAGCAGCTCCAGCCCCCCGAGGTCCGGCACCCGGTGGGCGAGGGTCCCCGCGGTCACCGGCCGATGTCCCGCATGGTCGTCCCTCGTGCTCATCACGCCAGCTTATGTCGCCCGGTGCTGCCGGCGACCCGCCTCTCGCAGCGCCCGGGGCAGCACCGCCGCCGCCTCGGCCAGCGACGGCCCGTACCAGGTGAGATGCCGGCCGCCGACCAGGGCGCAGGGCAGTCCGGGGAAGGCGTCCGGGCCGTCGTCGGCGGTGAAGCGGTACGGCTCGTCGGGCAGCACGACGAGGTCCGGGGCCGCCGCGCGCAACTCGTCCAGGGGTACGCGGGGATAGCGTTCCGGGTTGTCCGCGTAGAGGTGGTCGACGCCGAGGCGGGACAGCAGGTCGCCGGCGAAGGTGTCGCGGCCCAGCACCATCCAGGGCCGCCGCCAGACCGGCACGACCGCGGTACGGCGGGCCGCGGGGACTGCCACGGCGTCCCAGGCGGCCTCGGCCTCGTCCAGCCACCGGGGCCGGGTCACCACACCGCACGCCGTGAGCACCCTGGCCAGCTCGTCGAAGGCCTGGGGCAGCGTCCGCACCTCCGTCACCAGCACCTCGAGGCCCGCCGCGCGCAGGGCGTCGAGGTCGGGGGCGCGGTTCTCCTCCTCGTTGGCGATCACCAGATCGGGGGCGAGGGCGGTGATCAGGGGGACCTTCGGGTTCTTCGTGCCGCCGATCCGCGCCACGTCCAGGCCGGCGGGGTGCGTGCACCAGTCCGTGGCGCCGGCCAGGGCACCTGGAGCGGACAGCGCCACGGCCTCGGTGAGCGACGGGACGAGGGAGACGATCCGCACGGAAGTCACCGGCGCAGCTTGTCCCGGACCGCTTCGATGTGCTCGGCGACGGCGACGACGATCAGCCGGGTCTCCGGGACCGTGGCCCGCCACCGGTGCCGGACGCCTCCGGTGAGGTACAGGGTGTCGCCGCGGCCGAGGCGGTAGGCGCGGCCCTCCGCCTCGATCTCCACGGCGCCGTCCGCCACGTACATCAACTGGTCGTTGCGGAACTGGAATTCGCGCCCGGCGTCGTGGTCACCGGTGAACTCGGAGGCGTGCATCTGGTGGTGGCCCCGCACCAGGGACCGGACACGGGGTTCCGGCAACGGCTCGGTGCCCTCCGCGCGGACGACGTCGACACTGCACGCCGGGTCGGCGGCGGCGAGGAGTTCCACGGCGGTGGTGCGCAGGGCGTCGGCGACCTTCTCCAGGGAGCTCCGGCTGGGGCGCGCGCGCTCGTTCTCGATCTGGCTCAGGAACGGGACCGACAGGCCGCTGCGCTGGGCCACGACGGCAAGCGTGAGGTCCAGCGCACGGCGTCGCCGCCGCACGGCCGCGCCCACGCGCAGCGGCTGTTCTTTGTGGTCGCCCATCGCTCCGGCTCCCTCCTTCGCCCGTCGTCCCGTGCCCCGTCGTCCCGGCGCACTCCTGCTGTTGAGCTGTCTGCACCCTACGCATGTTCGGCAAACCGTTTCAGGCGCCTGTCATGTCGTCGTCCTGTGCACTCGCGCACGACCCCACAGTTCACGCCAGCCGATGCTCGGGTCCTCCGGTTCCCTGTGCGCAGGATGCGGGGTGTTTCCGCCATTGTCGCCCGAAGAGGGGCGAGAGGTCACGGCGAGGGCCTGGAGACCCGGGAGGGCATAGCGCTGCGTGATTGGCCGGATTCTTATCGTGTTCCCGTCGGGTCGTGTGCCCGTTCCGGTCGCGGGCCCTGTGCGGCGGCGGGCCCTGTGCGGCGGCGGGCCCGTTGCCGCCGTGGGCCCGTTGCCGCCGTGGGCCCGTGGTGGCGGTGAGCGCTGTTCGACTTGCACCGCACATGTTCCGAGGGGCGGACCCGGGCCCGCTGTCAGGTGCGGGGCCGGGCCCGCCCCTCGGGGCGAGCGGTGCGAGGTCACCGCGGCGACCGGTGATCACCGTGGTGACGTCGTCGTCACTGCGGGGTCATGCGCCCCACCACGTCGGGGTGCTCCTCGAGCCAGGCGGCGACGGCCGCCTCCTCCTTGCCCTGGCCCCGGTCCTTGATCTCCTTCTCGAGCGTGCCGAGTTCGTCCTCGCTCATCGTGAACCCCTTGATCCACTTCGTGAGTTCGGGATACTGCCCGGGGAACGCCTTGTTCGCGATGGTGCGGATGGTGTTGCCCTCGCCGAAGAGCTTCTTGTCGTCCTTCAGCTTGGTCAGCTCGTACTCGCTGTACGACCAGTGCGGCGACCAGAGAACGACCGCGACGGGCTCCTTCTTGGAGTAGGCGCGCTTGAGCTCGGCCAGCATCGCCGGCGTGGAGCCGTCGACGACCTCGTACTCCTTGTCCAGGCCGTAGCCCGGCAGGACCTTTTTCTTGAGCAGGTCCATCTGGCCGGTGCCCGGTTCGATGCCGATGATCCGCCCGTCGAACAGGTCGGCCTTGCCCTTGAGGTCCTCGAAGGACTCGACGCCCTCGACGTACGACGGGACGGCGATGTCCAGGGAGGTCGGCTCGTACCAGGTGCCGAGGTCGACCAGTTTGTCCTTGCTCTGGTCCCAGAAGTTCTTCTGGGCGTGCGGCAGCCAGGCGTCGAAGTTGAGGTCGATGTCCCCGGTGGAGAGGCCGGTGTAGACCGGGCCGACCTCCATCTGCTTCAGGTTCATCCTGTAGCCGCGCCGCTCGAGGACGTTCTTCCACAGGTAGGTGATCGCGATGTCTTCCTCCCAGGGGAACCACGCGACGGTCAGCGGGCGCTTCGCCTCGGCCGGGTCGGCGGCGGCGGCACCGGACTTCACCGGCGCCAGCTTGTCGACGACGTCCGGGTGGTCCTTGAGCCAGGCGCGGACGGCGTCCTGCTGCCTGCCCTTGCCGGCCTTGTTGATCTCGGCCTCCAGGCTGGTGAGTTCCTCCTCGGTCATCGAGAAGTCCTTCATCCACTGGCCGACGACGGGGTTCTCGGCGGTGAAGCCCTTGCGGGCCAGGGTGTGCACGCCGTCGCCCTCGCCCCAGGTGCCCTTGGGGTCCTTCAGCTTCTTCAGGTCGTAGTCGCTGTACGCCCAGTGCGGCGACCAGAGCGTGACGACGACCGGTTCCTGCTTGCTGTAGGCGCGCTTGAGCTCGGCCAGCATCGCCGGCGTGGAGCTGTCGACGACCTTGTACTCCTCGTCCAGGCCGTAGTCCGGCAGGACCTTGTCCTTGAGCAGGCCCATCATCCCGGCGCTGGACTCGATGCCGGTGATCTCCCCGCCGAAGGTGCCGGCCTTGCCCTTGAGGTCCTCGAGGGAGTCGAAGTCCTCCATGTAGGCGGGCACGGCCAGCTCGAGCGTCGTCTCCTCGTACCAGGTGCCGAGGTCCTCGAGCCTGTCGCCGTACTTCTTCCAGTACGCCTCGTGGGTGGTGGGCAGCCACGCGTCCGTCTGGAAGTCGATGTTGCCCTGCGCGAGCGCGGTGTAGAGCGGGCCCGCGTCGAACTGCGTGGCCTCGACCTCGAAGCCCCGCTGCTCGAGGACCTCCTTCCACAGGAAGGTGGAGGCGACGCCCTCGTCCCAGGGGATGTAGCCGATGGAGATCTTCTTGCCGTTGCCGACGTTCTCGGCGTCGGCGACGGTGTCCGTACCGCCGCTCTTGCCGTTGCCGCCGAAGATGCTCATGCCGCCGGCCACCAGGGCCAGGACGACGACACCGATCACGGCGACCTGCGGGCGCGGCCGGTAGGACCAGATCTTCAGTCCCTGCGCGGCGCGGGCCTTGGCGGCGGCGCGGCGGCCGAGCGGGGACACCTGGGTGCCCAGGGCGCTGGTCATGCGGTCGAGGTAGATCGCCAGGATGACGATGGCGAGGCCGGACTCGGCGCCGAGACCGACGTTGAGCTGGCCGATGGCCTCGATGACGGCGCCGCCGAGACCGCCGGTGCCGACCATGCCGGCGATCGCGGCCATGGACAGGCCGAGCATGATCACCTGGTTGACGCCCGCCATCACGGTGGGCAGCGCCAGCGGCAGCTGGACGCGCAGCAGGGTGTTGCGGGGCGTGGTGCCGAACGCCTCGGCCGCCTCCACGAGGTCCTTGTCGACCTGGCGGATGCCCAGCTCGGTCATGCGCACGCCGGGGGCGAGCGCGAAGATCAGGGTGGCGACGATGCCGGGGGCGGGGCCCGTCCCGAAGAAGAGGATCGCCGGGATGAGGTAGATCATCGCGGGCAGCGTCTGCATGAAGTCGAGGATCGGGCGCACGAAGGCGCTGACCCGGTCCGAGCGTGCCGCCCAGATGCCCACGGGCACGGCGATGACGAGCGCGATGACGGTGGCGACGATGACCAGGGCCAGCGTCACCATCGAGTCGTCCCACAGTTCGAGGGAGTCGATGAAGGCGAATCCCACGAAGGTGAGCACACCGGCGACGGTGCCGCGCAGCCAGAAGGCGATCACCGCGAAGATACCGGCGAGCAGCAGCGGCTCGGGCGCCTGGAGGACGGCGTTGACGCCGTCGTAGGCACCGGTGAAGACGGTTTTGAAGAAGTCGAACAGCCAGGTCACATTGGCGAGCAGCCAGTCGACGGCGCTGTTGACCCATTCACCGAGCGGAATCCTAGGCACGGGCCAACACCTTCTCGCCCTCGCCGCGCGGGGAGTCGCAGGTGCCGGGGGCGCGCTCCTCGTCGCCGATGAAGCCGACGAGCCGCTGCCGGGGCACCACGCCGATGACCGCGCCCTCGCCGTCGAGGACGGCCACGGGATGTGCCGCGCGGGCGCTCATCGCGCACAGGTCGGTGAACGGCGTCTGCGCCGTCGCGGTCTCGCAGGCGCAGTCCGCCTCGTCGCCGCGCACCTCCTGCTCCATCACCGCGCCGGCGGTCAGAACCCGGGAGCGGTCGACGTCCTGGGTGAAGGAGGCGACGTAGTCGTTGGCGGGGCGGATGAGGATGTCCTGCGCGGTGCCGATCTGCACGATGCGGCCGTCACGCATCACCGCGATGCGGTCGCCCAGGCGCATGGCCTCGTTGAGGTCGTGCGTGATGAAGACGATCGTCTTCTTCAGCTTCTTCTGCAGCTCCACCAGCTGGTCCTGCATGTCGCGGCGGATCAGCGGGTCGAGCGCGCTGAAGGACTCGTCCATCAGCAGCAGGTCGGCGTCGGTCGCGAGCGCGCGGGCCAGGCCGACCCGCTGCTGCATGCCGCCGGACAGTTCGTCGGGCCAGGACCGCTCCCAGCCGGCCAGGCCACACAGGGCGAGCGCCTCGTCGGCGCGGCGTTCGCGCTCGGCGCGGGGCACGCCCTGCACTTCCAGGCCGTATGCGGCGTTCTCGCGAACGCTGCGGTGCGGGAAGAGCGCGAAGTGCTGGAAGACCATGCTGATCTTCCTGGAACGGACCTCGCGCAGCTCGCGGTCGGACAGCGCGGTGAGGTCCTGGCCGTCGAAGCGCACCTGTCCGGCGGTCGGCTCCGACAGGCCGTTCAGCATGCGCAGCAGGGTGGACTTGCCGGAGCCGGACAGGCCCATGACGACGAAGATCTCGCCGGGTTCCACGGTGAACGAGGCGTCGATGACGGCTGCCGTGGTGCCCTGGGCACGCAACTCCTCACGGTCTGCCTCGTTCTGGCGCAGTCTCTCGACCGCCTGGCCCGGTCGTCTGCCGAACACCTTGTACAGATGCTCGGCTTCAAGCCTCGTTGACACGCGTACCTCTTGACTCGACGGCGATGGAAAGGAGCGGCGCCCGTCGGGACGGTTCAGGCGTTCCTGACAGTTGAACCTGCAACCGGCGTCACTCCGGGGCCGCGCCTCCCCGCTTTCGCCGGTCGCAAACGCGTACGTGTCCTGCCTCACAATCGGACCGCCCCGCCCGAGGGGCGCCTCACGCTTCGAGGACCGCCTCGCACGACGGGCGTCGCGTCCCGCAGTCGCAGTCGCAGCCGCGGTCCCGCGGCTGCGACTGCGACTGCTGCTGCTGCTGCTGCTGCGGGACCGCTACGGCGACTGCGACTGCGGGGCACTGTCGGCGGCGTGCGGCATGATGCGGAGCGTGACCGGACGACTGATGCTCCTAGACACCGCCTCCCTCTACTTCCGCGCCTACTTCGGCGTCCCGGACTCCGTCAGGGCCCCGGACGGCTCGCCGGTGAACGCCGTGCGCGGGCTGCTCGACTTCATCGACCGCCTGGTCAGGGACCACCACCCGGACGCTCTGGTGGCGTGCATGGACGCCGACTGGCGCCCGGCGTGGCGGGTGGAGCTGATCCCCTCCTACAAGGCGCACCGCGTGGCCGAGGAGCGCCCCTCGGGCCCCGACGAGGAGGAGGTGCCCGACACGCTGTCCCCGCAGGTGCCGGTCATCGAGGCCGTTCTGGACGCCGTCGGCATCGCGCGCGTGGGTGTGCCCGCGTACGAGGCGGACGACGTGATCGGCACGTTCACCGCGCGGGCGCGCGGTCCGGTGGACATCGTCACCGGCGACCGCGACCTGTACCAGCTGGTGGACGACGCGCGCGGCGTGCGGGTGCTGTATCCGCTCAAGGGTGTCGGCACGCTCCAGATCACCGACGAGGCCGTGCTGCGCGAGAAGTACGGGGTGGACGGCGCGGGGTACGCGGATCTGGCGCTGCTGCGCGGCGACCCGAGCGACGGCCTGCCGGGGGTGCCGGGGGTGGGCGAGAAGACGGCCGCCAAACTGCTGGCCGAGTTCGGCGACCTGGCTGGGATCCTGGCGGCGGTCGACGATCCGAAGGCCAGGCTCACCCCGACCCAGCGCAAGCGCCTCACCGAGGCGCACCCGTATCTGGCGGTCGCCCCGAAGGTCGTCCGGGTCGCGGACGACGTCCCGCTCCCGGAGGTCGACACGGCCCTGCCACGGACTCCGCGCGACCCTGACGCCGTACGGGAACTGGCGGCCCGCTGGGGCCTCGGCGGCTCCCTGGAGCGGCTGCTGACGACCCTCGCGCGGTAGGGGTCACCGCCGTGCGCCCAGGTAATCGCCGGACGGAGGTGTTAACTTAGGTAAACCTAACTGAGTGACAGGGAGACCCCACATGGCACAGCGACCGGGACGCCAGCCGCGCAGGCCCCACTCCGGGCAGGTGCTCCGCACCGAGCGGCTGACCCCGCACATGCAGCGGGTGGTGCTGGGCGGCGAGGGTCTGGCCGACTTCACGGCGGACACCTGCACCGACCACTACGTGAAGCTGCTGTTCCCCGCCGAGGGCGTCACCTACCCGGAGCCGTTCGACATGCAGCGGATCCGCGAGGAGTTCCCGCGCGACCAGTGGCCGGTGACCCGGACGTACACCGTGCGCCACTGGGACGCCGAGCAGCGCGAGCTGACCCTGGACTTCGTGATCCACGGCGACGAAGGACTGGCCGGTCCCTGGGCCCGGCGGGTCCTGCCGGGCGAGACCGTGTTCTTCACCGGCCCCGGCGGCGCCTACGCCCCCGACCCGAGTGCCGACTGGCATCTGCTGGTGGGCGACGAGAGCGCGCTGCCCGCGATCGCCCGCTCGCTGGAGGCCATGCCGAGCGGAGCCAGGGTTTACGCCTTCGTGGAGATCGAGGGGCCCCAGGAGGAGCAGAAGATCGACTCCGAGGTGGCGGTCACCTGGCTGCACCGGGGGGGCCGTCCGGTCGGCGAGGCGCTGGTGGAGGCCGTGCGGGGGCTGGAGTTCCCCGAGGGCCGGGTGCACGCCTTCGTCCATGGCGAGGCGCACTTCGTGAAGGAGCTGCGCCGTCTGCTGCGGGTGGAACGGCAGATCGCGCGCGAGGACCTCTCGATCTCCGGCTACTGGCGGCGCGGTCACAACGAGGACGGCTGGCAGGCCTCGAAGCAGGAGTGGAACGCGCGGGTCGAGGCGGAGCAGGAGAAGACGGAGTCGCCGGCCGCGGCCGGCTGAGCCGCCACCGGGTCACCGCCGAGTCGCCCCCGAGCCCTCACTGAACCACCGCTGGTTCCCCGCCGGCCCGCTGCCCCGGCCGAACCGGCATCCCGGGGTCCCGGCCGGCACACCCGGCGACGCCGGTCGGGTGAACCCCGGCCCCCGCACCGCGGCGGACGGCGTGGCGCGGCGTCCCGCCCCCGCCCCCTGCCCGAGGATCCGGGCGCGTGACAGACACCTTCGAAGAACTCGTGGCCAAGCAGCTCGCGGCGGACGAGGCGCACGTCCGCGTGCGCCATCTGCAGGAGACGTACGGGCCTCCCACGGGCACCAAGTGGAGCAGCAAGCAGACCATCACCTGGGAGACGGCCTGGCGGGCCTGGCGCGACCTCGCCCGTGAGTTCCGGGTGGCGGTGAACGACTTCGCGCGGGCCGAGGGGAGACCGCGCCACGTGGTCGAGGCCGAGATCAGGCAGGCGGTACGGCACGAGCAGCAGGGCGGGGCGGACACGTAGCCTTGGCCCTCGTGACCCGCAGACGCAGAACCGCCCCGCCCTCCCCGCTGCCGCAGCGCGACGGCGTGGACCCGGTGCGGGTGCGCCTGCCCGGCACGGGGCCGTGGGCCACCGTGCGGGACCATCTCGTGGCCCGGTTCCCGGTCGGCTCCGATGTCGTCGACGGCATGTTCGACGCGGGGCTGATCGTGGGCGCGGACGGGCGGCCCGTGCCGGCCGGCGCCCCCTGTGTGCCGGGGCTGTTCGTATGGTTCCACCGGGAGCTGCCGGCCGAGGTGCCGGTGCCCTTCCCGCTGGAGATCGTGTACCGGGACGAGCACATCGTCGTCGCCGACAAACCCCACTTCCTGGCCACCACACCGCGCGGCAGCCATGTCACCCAGACCGCGCTGGCCCGGCTGCGCCGCGAGCTGGGCATCCCGCTGCTGGGCGCCGCGCACCGCCTCGACCGGCTCACCGCCGGGCTGGTGCTGTTCACCGTGCGGCCCGAGGAGCGCGGCGCGTACCAGACGCTGTTCCGCGACCGGCTGATCCACAAGGAGTACGAGGCCGTCGCCCCGCACGATCCGGCGCTCGCCCTGCCCCGGACCGTGCGCAACCGGATCGTCAAGGAACGCGGGGTGCTGACCGCCCGCGAGGTCGAGGGCGAACCGAACGCGCTCAGCCGGGTCGAGCTCCTGGACCACCGGGCCGACGGCCTCGCCCGGTACCGGCTGGTCCCCGGCACCGGGCAGACCCATCAGCTGCGGGTGCACATGAGCGACCTGGGCGTACCGATCCTCGGTGACCCCCTGTATCCGGAGGTGACCGGCCCCGTCCCGGCCGGTGACTTCCGGCGCCCGCTGCAACTGCTGGCGCGGGCACTGGAGTTCACCGACCCCGTGACGGGGGCGCGGCACCGGCTGCGCAGTGGCCGAACGCTCGCGGCATGGACCTCGTACGGGGAGTGGGCCGCAGAGGACCGCACCGCCGGGCACTGCGCCTCGGACGGCCGCGCCGCCGTGGACCGGACCACCGCGGACCGGGCCGCTGCTCACCGGCCCCCGGCGCCCCGGACCTCCGGTCAGTAGCCGCGCCACCAGTTCAGGAAGCGCTGCCAGGCGCCCGGCGCGCGGACCGGTTCCTCGGGGCCGACGGCGGCCGGCGGCTCGGCGACCGGTTGCCCGGCCGACTGCGCGTCCGGTGTACCTGCCGTGGCCGCGGGCCGCGGGGCGGGGACGTCATGATGCCCGAACGGATCGGGGCGGGCGGCGGTCGGCGCGGCCGGCTCCCCCGGTTCGGTACTGCCGATGAGCCAGTCGCGGCGCGGGGCCGCCGGCCGGTGGTCGTGGTTCGGCCGCTCGGTGATGTCCTGCGGCTCCCTCGGGGTGAACCGGACGGGCAGCTCGATGAGATGGCGCGAGGCGATCGACTCGGTGTGGCGCAGGTCCTCGTCGTCGACGTCGAGCTCGAGGTCGGGCAGCCGCATCAGCAGCGCGTCGACGCCGATCTCGGCGATGGCACGCCCGATGTCCTGCCCGGGGCACTCGTGCGGGCCACCGCTGAAGGCGAGGTGGGAACGGTTGCCCTGCATGTGGGCGGTCGGCTCCGGGCGCACCCGCGGGTCGGCGTTGGCCGGGGCCGGGGCGAACAGCAGTCCGTCGCCCCGGCGGATGCGCTGGCCGCCGAGCTCCGTCTCCTGCTTGGCGAAGTAGGCGAAGATGGTGCTGAACGGCGGCTCGTCCCAGAGCAGTTGCTCCACCGCCTCCGGCACGGTCATCTGTCCGCCGTTGAGCTGGGCCCGGAAGCGCGGGTCGACCAGCACCGTGCGCAGCACGTTGGCGAGGAGGTTGGCGGTCGACTCGTAGGCGGCGATGAGCACCACCCGCAGGTGCTCCCTGACCTCGTCGTCGGTCAGTCCGGCCGGGTGGGTGATGAGATGGCTGGCGAAGTCGTCCTGCTGTTCCAGCCGGCGGCGCGCGGTGAGCCGGCTCAGCGCGTCCATGACGTACGCGTTGCTGGCGATGGCGGTCTCGGTGCCCCTGATCATGTCGCGGGCCGACTCGACCATCCGGTCGTTGTACTCGTCGGGCATGCCGAGGATGTGGCACATCACGGCCATCGGCAGGTGCTCGGCGTACTGGCCGACGACCTCGGCCTCGCCCACTTCGCAGAACCGGTTGACGAGACGCTGGGTGCAGCGGTTGATGTGCCGGCGCAGACTGCGGAAGTCGATGGTCGACACGGCGAAGTCGATCACGCCGCGCAGCCGCTCGTGTTCGTCGCCCTCGGCGTGGGCGCACATCGGCTGCCAGGCGATGTGCGGCATCAGCGGGTGGTCGGGTTTGACCAGGCCGTCCCGGAGCGGGGACCAGATACGGCTGTCCTTGGTGTACTGCGCGGGGGTGCGCACCATGTGCAGGTTCTCGGCGTGGCCGAGGACCACCCACACCGGAACGTCGTCGTGGAGCAGCGCGGGCGCCACGGGGCCGTGTTCGGCGCGGAGTTCCTCGTACAGGTTCTTCAGGTCCGCCGATTCGTGCAGCCGGTGCAGTCCCCCGGGGCCCTGGCCGTGTGCGGGGCAGCCGGGGGGCGGGGCGACCCGGGAGTCGTCCGTTCCGGTCGGGGAGTGGGATTCAGGCGTCACAGTGGTCGCTCCGGAAAACAGGGGGAGAGCAGGGGGGGAGAGCAGGGGTCGGGGTGTCAGGTGCGCGAGCCCGTCATGGCGAGCGAGTGCAGGAACCGCATCAGCGTGATCAGTACGTCCCGGCTGGAGGCGCGGCGTCGCACATCGCAGTCCATGATCGGGACGTCCTCGGACAGGTCGAGTGCCGTCCGCAGATCCGCTACCGGGTAACGGGGCGCGTCCGGGAAGGTGTTGACGGCGACGACGAAGGGGACGCCGCGTTCCTCCAGTCGTCCCATGACGTCGAAGCTGACTTCCAGGCGGCGCGTGTCGACCAGCACCACCGCGCCGAGCGCCCCCTCGAACAGGCCGTTCCACAGGAACCAGAAGCGCTCCTGGCCCGGGGTGCCGAAGAGGTAGAGCACCAGCTGCTCGGTGATCTTGATGCGGCCGAAGTCCATGGCCACCGTGGTGGCGGTCTTGGACGCGGACCCGAAGTTGTCGTCGACTCCGATGCCAGCCTGGGTCATGGTCTCCTCGGTGGTCAGCGGCTTGATCTCGCTGACCGACCCGACCATGGTCGTCTTGCCGACCCCGAAGCCGCCCACGATCACGATCTTCGCCGCGGCCTCGGCCGTGTGCGGCAGCTGATCCTCGGTCCGTGGGCCCGGGATGGTCTCAGAGCCTTTGAAGTCCATGCATCACCGCTTCGAGAAGGGAACGGTCGGGCAGCGCCTTGCGGACGATCGGGGCGCGCGCCTGCACCAGTTCCGCCGCCAGCATGTCGGTGAGCAGCACGGTCACCACGCCGAACGGCAGGCTGAGGTAGGCCGAGAGTTCGGCCACGGACAGGGGGGCGGCACAGAGCCGGAGCAGTGCCGCCTGCTCGGGCGTGGCGGAGTGCGGGGGGTCCTCGACGCTCGCCACGATCAGGGTCACGAGGTCGAGGTCCGCACGGTTCCCGTCCGCACCGGCGACGACGTACAGCCGCTCCGGGTTGGGCCGTTCGTCCTCCTTCTTGTCCTGGGCGGGTTGCGGAGGAGGGTCCTTCTGTGGGGAGCGCCTCTGGCGTTGCGGAGGAGTCATACGGTCGTCCCGTTCCGGCGGGGCGGGCTGGTGAGATGGGCGCCGATACGGACGACGAGGTCGCGCATCATGGCCCCCATCCGCCCGGGCTCACAGGTCATGTCGGAGAGCACCGCGAGATAGGCGTTGGCGCCGGCGGCCATCAGGTAGAAGTAGCCGCCGTTGATCTCGATGATCACCATCTTCATCTCGCCGTCGCTGCGCGGGAGCTCCCCGGCGACGGCACCGGCGAGGCTCTGCACGCCGGCACAGGCCGCGGCGACCCGGTCGGCGGCGTCCGGCTCGCCGCCGAAGCGGGCGATGCGCAGGCCGTCGGCCGAGAGCACCACGATCATCTCGACGCCGGGTACGCCGTCGGCGAGCTCCTTGAGCATCCAGTCGAAGTTGGCCCGTTGCTGGATCACTTGAGGTCCCCCTCGTCGTCGGCCTCGGTGCGGGCCGGTTCGTTGATCAGATGCAGGTACGCGGTCGGATTCCGGGTGAAGTCGGTGGGATGGACGCCGGGTTCGAGGTCCTTCTTCAGACCGTCCCAGAACGCGTCGACCCACAGCCCGGGTTCACGGTCGTCCTTCGGCTCGGCCGGTTCGGGCTGGGGGGCCGGCCAGGGGGACCGGATGGTCTCGCCCCGCTCGGCGGCCTCCCGCTCGGCCCGTTCGGCGGCGGCCTGCTCGGTGTACCGCTGGGTCAGCGACGTCTTCACCCGGCTGCGGCGCTGCGGCAGCCCGTTGGAGGTCCATTCGGTGACCTCGGGGACGTCGTCCTCCATGGAGACGGTGGCGGGGATGCTCGGGCTGGTGGGGCGGCGCTTCTTGGGGACGCGCTTGGGGCCCGGGAGCGCGTCGACCTGCATCGGCACCGCGGTCGCGCCGATGCCGTGGGCGAGACCGACGCCGGGCTCGGTGGTCATCATGGCGCTCGGCACGATGAGGACGGCGCGGACGCCGCCGTAGGCGGAGGCCCGCAGCGAGACCTGCATCTTGTACCCGGAGCAGAGCCGGCCGATGACGGCCAGGCCCAGCCGGGGGCTCGTGCCGAGGTCCTGGAGGTCGACGCCCGCCTTGGCCTTCTCCAGCTTGTCCTCGATCCGGGCCCGCGCCTTCTCGTCGAGGCTGACTCCGGCGTCCTCGATCTCGATGGCGACGCCGGTCTGCACCTCGATGGCGGTGACGTGGACCTTGGTGTGGGGCGGCGAGTAGCGCGTGGCGTTGTCGAGGAGTTCGGCGACGGCGTGGATGACCGGCTCGACGGAGATGCCCTTGATGTTGACCTTGGCGATGGACTTCAGGTCGATGCGCCGGTACTCGAGGATGCGGGACATCGCGCCGCGCAGCACGCTGTAGAGGGCGACGGGCTCGGGCCACTGGCGTCCGGGACGGCCACCGCCGAGTACGGAGATGGAGTCGGCGAGGCGGCCGATCAGCGCGGTGCCGTGGTCGATGCGCAGCAGGTCGTCGAAGACCTCGGGGTTGCGGCCGTGGTCCTCCTCCATCTCCCGCAGTTCCTTGGCCTGCTGGTGGACGATCGCCTGGACGCGTCGGGCGATGCTGACGAAGGAGCGCTGGGAGGAGTCGCGCAGGGCTTCCTCGTCGTCGATGATCTTCAGCATCGTCTTGAGCAGCTTGATCTGGTACTCGGGCAGATCACGCCAGGCCGGGTTGACCTTTTTGAGGTGGAGGAGCACTTCCCGGGGAGTGTTCCCGCGGTGCAGGAAGTCCAGGGCCTCGGGGACCACGGCGTCCGCGAAGTGCAGCGTCTCCGTGTCATGGGCGGCGATCCGCGCTTCCAGGTACGCGCGGTGACGGTCGTGTTCGGCTCGCTCGTCCCGTAGAACGCGGCCGCGGCGCACCGCCTCGGCCGCGGCGACGATCACCAGCAGGGTGGCGACGACACCACAGGCGCCGACGGCGATCCGGGCGGGCTCCGTCACCAGGGCAACGGCGGCTCCGGTTGCCGCGGCCATCATTATGGCCGGCATCAACAGCACGCGCGCGTAGGGAAGTTCGCGGCGACCGGGCGGGGATTGGACACTCACCATGTAGGCCTCTGAAAACGAATCGGCTGATGGTCGGGGGACATACGGGTGGGGATGGACCGGGAAATCATGGGAATCATCCGCGTAATAGGGAACAGACACACGAATTCATCCCAACTCGGTGCGCTGCGGGCGAGCTTAGTCCGACAGGATCAACGCCGTGTCATATTCGGCAAGTGCCGGAAATGACCCTTGGGGCAGGAGTACGCTCGGGTTCATTTACACGCCCAGGCATCATTCGAACACTTACCGTAATGGCGTGCGGGTGCGCGAAACCCACTTCACTGCGCAGGGTGAAGAACGCCCCCGACGGCCGCGGAACCATCCGGTCCCGGGGACGCCGAAGCCCGGCGCGCACGGAGCGCGCCGGGCTTCACTGCGAACCGGCCGGGCCGGACCCGTCGGCGGGGCGGGACGGTGCGGGGGCCGGGGCGGTCAGCCCACGGAGGAGTAGGCCACCACTCCGCGCAGCAGTCCGTCCACCGCCTTGCGGGCGTTCTTCGCGACGGTGGAGCCCTCCATCGCCGGTGCCGCGGCCGAGATCTGGCCGAGCACGTCGATGACCTGCTTGCACCAGCGCACGAAGTCCCCCGCCGGCATCTCCACCTCGCGCAGCACTTCGTCGAGGCCCTTGCCGGACGCCCACATGTAGGCCGCCCAGGCGAAGCCGAGGTCGGGTTCGCGCTGGCCCACGCCCTCGGTCTGGGTGATCCGGAAGTCCTCCTCCAGGGCGTCCAGCCGCCCCCAGATGCGGACCATCTCGCCGAGCGCGGCCTTCGCCCCGCCGGAGGGCACCTTGGGCACCACCGCGTCGTCGCTGACCCGGGCCTCGTACACCAGCGCCGAGACACAAGCGGCGAGTTCGGCCGGACTCAGCTGCTCCCAGACGCCCTCGCGCAGGCATTCACTGGCCAGCAGGTCGAGTTCGCCGTACAGCCGGGCGAGCCGCTTGCCGTGTGCGGTGACCTCGTCGCCGCGCAGGTAGTCCAGCTCGGTCAGCAGGGCGACGATGCGGTCGAAGGTGCGGGCGATGGTGTTCGTCCGGCCCTCGATGCGCCGTTCCAGCTGCTTGGTGTCCCGCCGCAGCCGGTGGTAGCGCTCGGCCCAGCGGGCGTGGTCCTCGCGGTCGTCGCAGCCGTGGCACGGGTGGGCCCGGATCGCCTTGCGCAGCCGGTCGATCTCCCGGTCGTCGGCCGCCTGGGAGCGCCGCTTGCGGTGCCGCTCCGGCTCGATGTGCCCGGCCTTGGTGCGCAGTGCGGAAGCCAGGTCGCGGCGGGACTGCGGCGAGCGCGCGTTGAACGACTTCGGGATCCGCATCCGTTCCAGTGCCTCGACGGGCATCGGGAAGTCGATCGACGCCAGCCGCTTGACCTGCCGCTCCGCGGTCAGCACCAGGGGACGCGGCCCGTCGTGGTACTCGACGCCGCGCTGTCCGCCCGCACGGCCCGCGGGCAGTCCCGGCTCGAGGACCAGGGCCAGTCCGGCGTACTTGCCGGCGGGTACGTGGATGATGTCGCCGGGCTTGAGCTTCTCCAGGGCCACGGCCACCTCGGCGCGCCGCTGCGCCGCGCCCTGACGGACCAGCTCCGTCTCCCGGTCCTTCAGGTCGCGGCGCAGCCGCGCGTACTCCTCGAAGTCGCCGAGGTGGCAGGTCATGGAGGCCTGGTAGCCCTCGAGGCCCTCCTCGTTGCGCTGCACCTGCCGCGAGATGCCGACCACCGACCGGTCCGCCTGGAACTGGGCGAACGACGTCTCCAGCAGCTCGCGCGAGCGGTGCCGGCCGAACTGCTCGACCAGGTTGACCGCCATGTTGTACGACGGCCTGAAACTGGAGCGCAGCGGATAGGTACGGGTGCCGGCCAGCCCCGCGAGGTGCTCGGGGTTCATGCCGCGCTGCCACAGCACGACCGCGTGGCCCTCGACGTCGATGCCGCGCCGGCCGGCCCGGCCGGTCAGCTGGGTGTACTCGCCGGGGGTGATGTCGGCGTGCTGCTCGCCGTTCCACTTGACGAGCTTCTCCAGCACCACCGAGCGGGCGGGCATGTTGATGCCCAGGGCGAGGGTCTCGGTCGCGAAGACCGCCTTGACCAGGCCGCGGACGAACAGCTCCTCGACGACCTCCTTGAACGTCGGCAGCATGCCCGCGTGGTGGGCCGCGATACCGCGCTCCAGGCCCTCCAGCCACTCGTAGTAGCCGAGGACGTGCAGGTCCTCGGTGGGGATGGAGGCGGTGCGCTCCTCGACGAGGGAGCGGACCTGCTCCCGCGCCTGGTCGTCGTTGAGCCGCAGCCCCGCGTACAGGCACTGCTGGACGGCGGCCTCGCAGGCGGCGCGGCTGAAGATGAAGGTGATGGCGGGCAGCAGACCCTGGGCGTCCAGCCGCTCGATCACCTCGGGCCGGCCCGGTGTCCAGACCCGCGTGCGCTGTCTGCGCTCCCGCTCCCGGTCCGCCTCGCGCATGTTCCGGCCGCGGCGCCGGTCGCCCCACGAGGGGCGGGTCGCCTCCATCCGGGCCATCCGCGTGAGGTCGGGGTTGACGGCCTTCTTCCGGCCCTCGCCCTCCTCGAACAGGTCGTAGATCCGGCGCCCGGCGAGTACGTGCTGGAACAGCGGCACAGGCCGGTGCTCGGAGACGATGACCTCGGTGTGGCCGCGGACGGTGTCCAGCCAGTCACCGAACTCCTCCGCGTTCGACACCGTCGCCGAGAGGGAGACCAGGGTCACCGACTCGGGGAGATGGATGATCACTTCCTCCCAGACGGCGCCCCGGAAGCGGTCGGAGAGGTAGTGCACCTCGTCCATGACCACGTAGCCGAGGCCCAGGAGCGTCTGTGAGCCCGCGTACAGCATGTTCCGCAGCACCTCGGTGGTCATCACGACCACGGGGGCACCGGAGTTGACGCTGTTGTCACCGGTGAGCAGGCCGACCTTGTCGGCGCCGTAACGGCGGCACAGGTCGGTGTACTTCTGGTTCGACAGCGCCTTGATGGGCGTCGTGTAGAAGCACTTCTTGCCCTGCTGGAGGGCGAGGTGGACGGCGAACTCGCCGACGATCGTCTTGCCCGAGCCGGTGGGCGCGGCCACCAGCACACCCTTGCCCGCTTCGAGCGCCTGGCAGGCCTCGATCTGGAAGGGGTCGAGGCCGAAGTCGTACATCTCGCGGAAGGAGGCGAGTGCGGTGGCCTGCTCGTCAGCGCGCCTGCGCGCCGCCGCGTACCGCTCGGCCGGTGAGAGATCCTCTGTCATCGTGCTTTCGAGCGTACCGGGCCGCACCGACAACAGGACGATCATTATCCGGATCCCTCCCCGCCGGCCCTCGGTCCGCGCAGCTCAGGGGTGGTTCTGCCCGGCTCAGGGGCCCACGACCCGTACCGCACCGCGCACACAGCTCGCGGTCAGCGGCAGCGGTCCGAGCGGTTCCCCGTCCGCGTACCCGGTGACCTCCTCGGCGGCCAGCTCCACCCGCGACGCCCGGAACACACTCACCTCGGGCCGGCCGACGTGCGTCCCGCGGTACACGGTGGGGAAGACCCGCAGCAGGGTGGCCCGGCCGAAGCCGCCGACCACCGTGACGTCGAACAGCCCGTCGGTGAGGTCGGCCCCCGGGCAGATCCGCATGCCGCCGCCGTACGACGCCCCGTTGCCGACGGCGACCAGCGTCGCCTCGACCTCGCGGACGTCGCCGTCGTCGAGGGTGATCCGGTACGGGATCGGGCGCAGGGCCGTGAGTTCGGCGACCATGGCGAGGTCGTACTTGAAGCGCCCGACGGGCAGCCGCATCCGGTTGCCGCGATCGTTGACCCGGGAGTCGAAGCCGGAGGCGAGGACGGTGCCGAACCAGCGGTCGCCCACCCGCCCGAGGTCGATGTCACGCACCCGCCCGCACTTGAGGGCGTCGGCGATCATCCGGCCGGCGGCGGCCGGTTCCTTCAGCGGCATGCCGAGCGAGCGGGCGAAGTCGTTGCCGCTGCCGACGGCGATCAGGCCGAGCGGGGTGCCGGTGCCGACGACGGCCTGCAGGGCCAGGTTCGCCATGCCGTCGCCGCCGACGGCCACCAGGGCGCCGGTGCCCTTCTCCACGGCGTCGCGCGCGCGGACGAGCGCGTCCGCGGCGTCCTCGCCGAGCACGGTCCGCACCGAGAAACCGGCCGCGCGCAACGCGGAAGCGGCCGGCAGCGCCGCCCGGGCGCCCCGGCCGCGTCCCGCGGCGGGATTGACGAAGAGGGTGATCTCGCTGGTCACGGGAGTGACCTTACGAGCTTCGACCCGCTCCTCAGGTCACGTCGTCATAACCGTTGACCCGGTCCCTGGTCGCCTGCTCGGGCACGGCGGCCACGGGTTCCACCGGGTCGACGGCCTCGGCGGTGAGGTCCAGCTCGGAGGCCTCGTCGTCGGCGGGGCCCACAGACTCCTTGCGGGCGCGTCGTTTGTCGTTGACCAGCGAGAACGCCACAGCAGCGAAGTAGAGAAGGATAATGGGACCGGAGAGCGCGATCATTCCCACGGGGTCGGTCGTGGGCGTCGCGACTGCGCCGAAGACGAAGACACCCATGACGACACCCCGCCACCAGCCGATCATGCGGCGGCCGGAAACGATACCGCCCATGTTCAGCATGATGAGCAGAAGGGGAAGCTCGAAGGCCAAGCCGAAGATCAGCACCATCCTGATGGTGAAGTCGAGGACCTCGTCGAGCGACAGGATGTTGGCCGATCCCCCGGGCGTGAGGCTGAGAAGCACCTTCACGCTGATCGGCAGGATGACGTACGCCAGGTAGGCACCGCCCGCGAACAACGGGACCGCAACCGAGACGAAGAAGTAGGTGTACTTCTTCTCCTGCTTGTGCAGTCCGGGGGCCACGAACGCCCAAAGCTGATAGAGCCACACCGGACTGGAGACGACAAGGCCGGCCATGAGGCTCACCTTGATCGTCGTGGTGAACGGCGACGTCAGAGTATTGAACGACACAATGGCGCAGTTGCCGCCGTCGCTGTTCGCCAGATCCTCGCACTTCGGCACCGGCTCCGCGAGGAACTGCATGAGCTGCTCGCTGTAGAACGCAGCTGTGATCATCACCACGATGATCACGGCAACAGACTTGGCGAGCCGATTGCGCAGCTCACGCAGGTGTTCCACAAGAGGCATCCGCCCCTCGGGATCCTTCTCCTGCTTGCGGGCAGACTTGAGCAACCCACGTTCCCATCTCGTGCGGCGGGCCGGGATCACCGGCCCTGCGTCAGCGCTTGGTCGTGTCCGTCGGCTCCGCGACCGGGCGGGAGCTGGTCACGTCGCCGGGGGCCGCCTGGATGGTGCGCTGCGCCGGGGGCTGCTCGCCGGTGGCAGGCGGATCGGCCGGGGCGGAGGACTTGCTCTCCTCCTTCATCGCCTTCGCCTCGCTCTTGAGGATGCGGGCCGACTTGCCGAGCGACCGCGCCATGTCCGGGAGCTTCTTCGCGCCGAACAGCAGGATGATGACGACGAGGATCAGAATGATCTCGGTAGGTCCGAGCCGTCCCATAAGTCTTTACCTTCTCACCGAGGCGGGTGGGTGGGTGGCTGTCCGACTGATCGGACAGGTGCCCGAACGACGGCGCTGTCAGCGATCGTAACGCTCAGAGGTGAACCTCCGGCAATCCCCGTGCGTACTCCCGTCCGCGGTCCGGGCCTCGTTCTCCGGGCCGCGATCAGCAGCGTACCCGCCAGTGCCGTCAACTCGACAGGGCACAGCGGGGATGCCGGATCCGGGGCGCTCAGAGCGCTTCCGCGGAGCGGGCCGCACCGGCCGCCGCCCGCTCCAGGTCCTCCGCGGCCCGGTTGATGCGCCGCGCCGAGTCACTGACCTGTCTGCCGAGCCGTTCCGCCTCGACGAAGACCCGTACGGCGAACACCCCGAGCACCACGAGCCCCAGGAACCCCACAGCAACCGCGAACATCGCCCAGAACATAGGGGGAGCCTAGACGGTCCCGGACCCCGCGGAACGCGGGGCGCCCGGGAGGCGACCGCGATCCTACGCCGTCGAGTGCAGTCGCAGGGTGCTGACCCCGCCGCCGGTGAGGAGTTCGACGACCCGCTCCCCCGCCGGCTTGCGGACCGCCGTCTCACACGCGGGGCAGGTGAACGAGTAGAAGGTGGTACGCCTGCTGGCGCCTATGACCAGCCGCAGCGCGCTCGCGCCCAGCTCGAAACGCCCCCTGCAGTCCGGGCAGCCCGCCCGGAACACGACCGGCGCCACGCTTCTCATCCCGGAGAACGCGGACGCCACCGTCATGCTCCGTACTCCAGGGGTCGCCGACTCGCTCACAGTCCTCGCTCCTGCCCGTCGTCCTGCCCGCCCCGGACCGCGCACACCGTGTGCGGCCCCGCTCATCCGGCCGTCCCGGTGCCGTCGTACGCCGCCAGCGCCTCGCGGGCCGCCCGCCGGGCACTGTCCGCGAGGTCGTCCGGCGCGACGATCCGGCCGTCCCGCCCGAGCCGCAGCGCCAGCCGCTTGAGCGACGCCGGGTCGGGTGTCCGCAAGGTGATACGCAGCCCGCCGTCGGGCAGCTCATCCGCGCTGTCGTGCGGGTAGTACTCGGCGACCCAGCGGCCTCCCGGCCCGACCTCGACCACGACCTGCGGATCCTCCGCCGCCGGCTGCACCAGCCCCTCCGAGAGGTCCCGCAGCTCGACCTCGGGCGGCGCGGACGGCTCGTCGAGGATCTTGATCTCGGCGACCCGGTCGAGCCGGAACGTGCGGCGCGCCTCGGAGCGGCGGCACCAGGCCTCCACATAGGTGTGCCCCACGCTGACCAGGCGGATGGGGTCGATCTCGCGCTCGCTGAGCTCGTCACGGGCGGGCGAGTAGTAGCGGATCCACAGTCTGCGGCGCTCGGCGATGGCCCGGTCGACGTCCGCGAAGACACCGCCCTCGGACTCGAAGGTCACCGACAGCCGGGCACTGGCCCCCGCCGCCTCACCAGCCGCGGTCTCCACCTTGGCGGTGGCCCGCAGCAGCGCCTGCCGGTCGCTCTCGCGCAGTCCGGGCAGGGTGGCCACGGCGCGCGCGGCGACCAGCAGCGCGGTGGCCTCGTCCGCGGCCAGGCGGAGCGGCTCGGCAGCCTCCGCCCCGAGCGCGGCCGGGTTGTGCCACCAGATGCGCTCCCCGTCGGTGTCGATGTCCAGCAGGTCGCCGCCGCGGAAACTGGTGCCGCACATGGGCAGCACGTCGAGGTCCGAGACCAGCTCGTCCTCGGTGATGCCGAAGGCGCGCGCCACGTCCTCGATCCGGGCCCCCGGGCGCTCCCTCAGGTACGTGACCAGGGAGAGCATCCTGCGGGTCTGGTCGATGGCGTTCACTGGCCTGACCGGTTTGCCTGCCACGTTCTTGTCCGTCCCCCTCAGCCCTTGGCCACGGCGCGCAGCCGGTCCACCACGTCGGCCCGCAGCTCGGCGGGCTCCAGGACCACCACGTCCGCTCCGAACTCCACCAGCCAGGCGTCCAGGCCGTGCCCGTACGGAATCTCCAACTCTTCCCAGCCGCCGCCGAGTTCCCGCACCGAGGTGGCCTTCGCCCGAAGGGGGTACCCCGCGTCGGTGCGCAGCCGGATGCGCGCGGAGCGGTCGGCGCTCTCCCCCGCCCAGCTCGCGACCGTCTCGCGGACCGTGACGACGTCCGGAACCGGAGCGGTGTACCGGGTGCCGCGCGAGCGCACCTTGCCGGTGATCCGGGACAGCCGGAAGACCCGCTCGGCGCCCCGGTCGCGGTCCCAGCCGGCCAGGTACCAGTGGCCGCGCCAGCACTCCAGCGCCCACGGCTCGACGTGGCGCGGTTCGGGCTGCGCGGCGGTGGCCTTGCGGTAGTCGAAGACGACGGGGCGGCGGTCGCGGCAGGCCAGCATCAGTGGTTCGAAGGCGGCCTCGTGCACGGGGATGCGCGGCTCGAGCGCGCTGTGGGCCCCGTAGGGGTCGACGTCCTCGGGCAGTCCCGCCGCGCGCAGTTTCTGCAGGGCTCCGCTGGCCGCGCCGGCCAGCCTGGCCTGCTGCCACACCTTGGCCGCCAGGCCCAGTGCGGCCGCCTCCTCGGCGTCGAGGGTGATGGGCGGCAGGCGGTTGCTGTCCCGCCGGGCCAGATAGCCGACCTCGCCCTCGAGGTTCTCCACGGTCTCGATGACGAGACCGAGTTCGCGCAGATCGTCCTTGTCGCGCTCGAACATGCGGTTGAAGGCGTCGTCCGAGGCCGCCTCGAGGTAGGCCTCGACGGACTCGCGCAGCTCACGCTTGCTCAGTGGCCGCCGCGTGCCCAGCAGGCACAGCGCCAGGTTCATCAGCCGCTCGGCCTTGGCAATGGCCATCGACGCCCTTCGCCTCCTCATGCTGCTCAGTCCGATGACCGTACCGCCCCGCGGTGGCGCGGCAAAAGCCGAGGGCCCATGCCCGGACAGGCATGGACCCCAGATGATCGACTCCGGTCACCACCCAGACCCGACGTCGCACGGACGACCGGCCGGTGATCGGGCGAGTGATCAGACCCCGAGCAGGTCGACCACGAAGATCAGCGTCTCTCCGGGCTTGATCGCCGGAGTCGGGCTCTGGTCGCCGTAGGCCAGGTGCGCGGGGATGGTCAGCTGGCGACGGCCACCGACCTTCATGCCCTGCACGCCCTGGTCCCAGCCCTTGATGACCCGGCCGCCGCCCAGCGGGAAGCGGAAGGGAGTGCCGCGGTTCCAGCTGGCGTCGAACTCCTCACCCGTGCTGAAGGCGACACCGACGTAGTGGACGGTGACGGTCTGACCCGCCTGCGCCACCTCTCCGTCGCCCTCCCAGATGTCCTTGATCTCGAGGTCCGCCGGGGGCTCGCCGCCCGGGAAGTCGATCTCGGGCTTGTCGATGCTCACGTCTTACGCTCCTGCTTGTTTACGGAAAGGCGAACGGACACAGTCTTACATCACACGCGGTCACAACTTCGCGAGGATGTCGACCGAGAAGACCAGTGTGGAGTCCTTCTTGATGTCGCTGCCCTCCGGCGGCGTGTCGCCGTACCCCAGCTCCGGCGGGATGACGATGAGGACCCGGCTGCCGACCTTCTTGCCGGTGAGCCCCTGCGCCCAGCCCTTGACGACCTGCTGCAGCGAGAACGAGGTCAGCTGCCCCCGCCCGTACGTCGAGTCGAACTCCTTGCCGCCGTCCCACAGCACGCCCTTGTACTGCACGAGCACACTGTTGTCGGCGCCGACCTCCTCGCCGTCGCCCTCGAGGATGTAGCTCGACACGAGCTTCTTCGGAGGGGCCACGTCGGGCACCTCGATGGAGGGCGCCTTGCCGTTCGTGTTCGTGCCGACCTTGGGCAGATCGACGTTGTCCTGGGCGACCTCGCGGCCGTCGGCGGAGCTCTTCGCGTTGAACGTGTCCTGCACGTCCACCACGAACACCAGGGTGTCGGTGCCCTTGATGCCCGCCTGCTCGTTGCCCTGCGAGCCGTAGCCCCAGGTGGGCGGGATCGCCATCTCGACCCGGCTGCCGGCCTTCTTCCCCGTCAGCCCGTACCGCCAGCCGTCGATGATGCTGCCCTGGGCCAGCTGGATCGCCAGCGGAGCCTTGCGATCGTAGGAGTTGTCGAACACCTTCGCGGTGCTCCACACCTGGCCCAGGTAGTGGGCCACCACGAAGTCGTTCTCGGCGATGGCCCTGCCGCCGCCCGCGATGACGGTCTTCACCGCGAGATCCTTGGACGGGTCACCGCTGCCCTTGGCCACGGTGGGCTTCTCACCGAACTTCACTCCCGCGGTGATCGCCGGCAGCGGGCCGTCGACGATCTTCGGTGGAGGTGCAGACGACGCCTCCGGCGCGGACGGCGAGGCGCTCTCGCTGGCCTCGCTCGAATCGGACCCGCCGTCGCCGCACGCGGCGAGAGTGGCCAGTCCAGCGGGTACGGCAATGAGAAGTGAGCGTCGGCGCACGGTGGGGGCCTCGTAATCATCGATCTTGTCGGTGGCGTCCGCGCAACTCTACGGCGTGAGAAGGGCGCCGCACTGAGTAACGTACGGCGCCCGTGTGGCGTTCCGCGGTTCGGGAGACCGCGGAACACCACATCTCACATGCCGGCGATCAGCTTCTCCACCCGCTCGTCCACCGACCGGAACGGGTCCTTGCACAACACCGTCCGCTGCGCCTGGTCGTTGAGCTTGAGGTGCACCCAGTCGACGGTGAAGTCCCGCCGCTGCTCCTGCGCCCGGCGGATGAAGTCACCGCGCAGCCGCGCCCGGGTGGTCTGCGGCGGAACGGACTTGCCCTCGAAGATCTTCATGTCGTTGCAGATCCGGGCGGCCTGCCCTCTCTTCTCCAGCAGGTAGTACAGACCACGACGGCGGTGGATGTCGTGGTAGGCGAGGTCTATCTGCGCGACCCGCGGATGGGACATGGTCATGTTGTGCTTGGCCCGGTACCGCTCGATGAGCTTGTACTTCATCACCCAGTCGATCTCGGTGCCGATGCGGTCGAGGTCCTCGGCCTCGATCGCGTCCAGCGTGCGGCCCCACAGCTCGAGCACCTGCTCGACCGTGCCGGTGCGGATGCCTCGGCGCTCGCAGAAGTCCACCGCCTTCTCGTAGTACTCGCGCTGCACCTCCAGGGCAGAGGCCTCACGGCCGCTCGCCAGGCGGACCTTGCGGCGGCCCGTGATGTCGTGGCTCACCTCACGGATCGCCCGGATCGGGTTCTCCAGCGTGAGATCACGCATCACCGTGCCCGCCTCGATCATGCGCAGCACCAGATCGGTGGCGCCGACCTTCAGCAGCATGGTCGTCTCGGACATGTTCGAGTCGCCGACGATGACGTGGAGCCGGCGGTACCGCTCGGCGTCCGCGTGCGGCTCGTCACGCGTGTTGATGATCGGCCGGGACCGGGTCGTCGCCGAGGAGACGCCCTCCCAGATGTGCTCGGCCCGCTGGCTGACGCAGTACACCGCGCCACGCGGCGTCTGCAGCACCTTCCCGGCGCCGCACAGCAGCTGGCGGGTCACCAGGAACGGGATGAGGATGTCCGCGAGCCGCGAGAACTCTCCGTGCCGGGCCACCAGGTAGTTCTCATGGCACCCGTACGAGTTACCCGCCGAGTCGGTGTTGTTCTTGAACAGGTAGACGTCGCCCGCGATTCCCTCCTCGTGCAGGCGTCGTTCGGCGTCCACCAGGAGTCCTTCGAGAATGCGCTCCCCAGCCTTGTCGTGGGTGACCAGCTCGGTCACGTTGTCGCATTCGGGTGTGGCGTATTCCGGATGCGAACCCACGTCGAGATAAAGGCGGGCGCCGTTGCGCAGAAAGACGTTACTGCTGCGGCCCCATGACACGACACGGCGGAAGAGGTACCGCGCCACCTCGTCAGGAGACAGACGGCGCTGTCCCCTGAACGTGCACGTGACGCCGTACTCGTTCTCCAGCCCGAAAATGCGGCGGTCCATGACTGAACATTACGCCCGATCCCCTGAACCCAAACGGGGTTCGAGGGCACGGTTCGGATCATTTTCCGAACCGGCCGCAACCACGGCCCCGCCTGCGGGAACCGCCAATACCCTTCCGGTGCACATCAAAACCAGCAAAGCCACGCCACCCGCGACCGCCGGTATCGCGAAACCCCCCTGCGCGCCGCTCGTCTCGACCACCGGCCCGGCCAGGCCCGTGCCCACCGAAGCGCCCACGGTGAACGTCGTCACCAGCCACGAGAACGCCTCCGTGACCGTCCCGGCCGGCGCGTGCCGGTCCACCAGCACGAAGGCGCACGCGATCGCCGGGGCCAGGAACACTCCGGCGACCACCGCGAGCAGGGTCATCGCCACCGGACCGGGCATCAGCGTCAGCGGCAGGTAACACACCGCCAGGAAAGCCACCAGCACCCGCAGTCGCCGCGCGGGCTCACCCGCCCACTGCCGCGCCCCGTACGCCATGCCGCCGACGAGCGCGCCGAGCCCCAGGCCCGCCATCAGCCAGCCGTACACATGATCGCCGCCGTGTTCGTCCCCGTAGGGCACCGAGGCCACCGTGATGGAGCCCAGCGCTATGCCGATGAACAGGAAGGCGCCCAGCAGCGCCAGCAGTCCCGGAGAACGCAGCGCACCCAGCCAGTGCGCCTCGCGCGGCGCCGACCGCCACGCGCGCGAAGGCGCCGAGACCACCACGGACAGCGCGCCCAGCACGCCCAGCCCGTTCAGCGCCAGCAGGGCGACCTGGGGCGACCACACCGACACGCACACCGTCACGAGCAGCGGCCCGACGGTGAACATCACCTCCTGCGCCACCGCGTCCATCGCGTACGCCCGGTGCACCTGGTCCTCGCGGTGCAGCACCGAGGACCACAGGGCCCGCAGCCCGCCCTCCAGCGGCGGCGTGAACAGCCCCGCGGCGGCCACCGCCGCGTACGCCGCGGCCCGTGGTTCGGTGCCCACGAACGCGAAGACCGCCATCGCCAGCGCCGACAGCACCGCGGCCGGCAACTGGACCCGTGGCTGGCCCCGCAGGTCCACGAGCCGCCCCAGCACCGGCTGCCCGACCGCGTTGGCCACGCCGTACACCGCCGCCAGGGCACCGGCCAGACTGTACGAACCGCCCTCCGCGCGGACGAACAGCACGATCGCGATGGCCGCGGTCCCGTTGGGCAGCCGGCCCACCAGCGTGCCCACCAGCAGCCGGGCCGCGTGCCGCACCCGGAGGATCTCCAGGTATCCCGTGGCCATGCAGCGCCCTCCACTCCCTCGCCGGTGCTCCTCGGAACCTCGACGTTTTACGTATAACCTCGGTCTCCATACGTACCATGTCCGCTGTTCGCCAGTCCAGACGGAGTCCAGTCGAAGGAGCGGTCCCACGGTGGCCCGAGCCCAGACCCGCCCCACCAGCCGGGACGTCGCGCAGGCCGCCGGCGTCTCCCAGGCCGCCGTCTCCCTCGTCATGGGCGACAAATGGCGCGGCCGCGTCTCCGAAACCACGGCACAACGCGTACGCGAAGCGGCGCACACCCTCGGCTACCGCCCCAACCTGGCCGCCCGCAACCTGCGCCTCGGCCGCACCCGCACGGTGCTCCTGGTCGTCCCCGCCCTCACCACCGAGTTCTTCGCCGGCGTCTACACCGGGGCCGCGCGCGTCGCCGCCCAGCACGGCTTCGGCGTCGTGCTCTACCCCTCCCCCGAGGGCATCGGCCCCGCCCGCAACCCCTTCGCTTCCGGACAGGCCGCCCTCGACGGCGTCATCGCGTCCTCCATGGCCGCGGACGCCCTCACCGCGATCCGCGGCGACCAGCTCCCCCTGGTCATGCTCGACAGCGACCCCGAAAGCACCCTGGGCGCCGCGACGGTCAACCTCGACATCGCCGACGGCGTCCGCCGCATCGCCCGCCATCTCCTGGACCTGGGCCACCGCGACGTCCTCCACCTGGCGGCGGACGTCCCCTCCTGGACCTTCGACGTACGCGCCCGCGAACTGGCGGCCCGGCTGGCCGCGGTCCCCGGCACGACTCTGCGCACCGCCCGCTCGCCCATCTCCATCCAGGGCGCCGTCACCGCCGCCCACACCGCCCTGGCCGCCCCCGGCCGTCCCACCGCCGTCGTCTGCGACGACGACCAGCTCGCGGCCGGCGCCTACAAGGCGGCACGCCGGCTCGGCCTGCGCGTCCCCGACGACCTCTCCGTCACCGGCCTCGACGACCTGGCCCTCGCCACGGCCCTCGACCCGGAACTCACCACGGTCCGCCTCGACGCGGAACTCTTCGGCGAACGGGGTATGCAGGCCCTCCTCGCGGTCCTCGACCACCGCACCCCCGAGGCCGAAGACATCCCCGTCCACCTGGTGGTCCGGGGATCGACGGCCCCGCCCGCCCCGCGCCCCTGACGCACCCGTGGGGGCGTCCGCCCGCACTGCGGACGCACACCCCCACCTGGCCGTACAGACCCACCGCCTCACCCGAACGGGACGGGTGCCGGCCGGTTCTACTCCTTGCCCTCCGGAGTGCCCTCGGACGGACCCCCGGACGCGCCTCCCGCCTCGTCCTCCGCCTCCACATCGGCCTCCGCCTCGGACGCCGTCTCCGCGCCGTCGGCCGCGAGCAGCCGTGCCAGCTGCCGCCCGGTGATGCGCTTGAACTTGCGCTGCTGCGGCCGCGTACGGTCCAGCACCGCCACCTCCAGCCGCTCCGCGGGAATCTCCCGCTCACTGCCGTTGGTGTCCCGCGACAGCGACTGCACCGCCAGCGCCAGTGCCTCGGCCAGCGTCATGCCGTCCCGGTGCCGCTGGTCCAGATAGCCGCTGATCTGCTCCGCGTTGCCCCCCACCGCCACCGAGCCGTGCTCGTCGACGATGGAACCGTCGTGCGGCAGCCGGTAGATCTGGTCGCCCTCCGGGGTCTCGCCGACCTCGGCCACCACCAGCTCCACCTCGTACGGCTTCTCCGCCGCACTCGAGAAGATCGTGCCCAGGGTCTGCGCGTACACGTTCGCCAGGCCCCGGGCGGTCACGTCGTCCCGGTCATAGGTGTAACCCCGCAGATCGGCGTAGCGCACGCCGCCGATCCGCAGATTCTCGTACTCGTTGTACTTGCCGGCGGCGGCGAAGCCGATCCGGTCGTAGATCTCGCTGAACTTGTGCAGCGCACGGGACGGGTTCTCGCCGACGAACACGATGCCGTCGGCATACTGCAGCACGACCAGGCTGCGGCCGCGCGCGATCCCTTTGCGGGCGTACTCCGCCCGGTCGGCCATCGCCTGCTGGGGTGAGACATAGAACGGCGTCGACACGGGTCAACCGTCCCTTTCTGTCGAAGTCACTGGATGGAGGCTGGGTGAAGGGCCGTCACCAACGAACCGCGTGCCCTACAGCAGCGCGGCGCGCGGACCGTCCGGCTGCTCCAGCCGCCGCTCCAGCACCGACCGGGCGATCCCGGACGCCTCGTCCTCGGTGAGCCGGCGGAAGCCGTCCTCGGTGATCACCGTGACGATCGGGTAGATCCGGCGGGCGACATCGGGGCCGCCGGTCGCCGAGTCGTCGTCCGCGGCGTCGTACAGGGCCTGCACCACCAGGGTGGTCGCCTCGGACTCGTTCAGATCGTCCCGGAAGAGCTTCTTCATGGCACTGCGCGCGAAGACCGACCCGGAACCGGTGGCCGCGTACCCCTTCTCCTCCGAACGCCCGCCCGTGACGTCGTAGGAGAAGATCCGCCCCTTCTCCCGGTCCACGTCGTAGCCCGCGAACAGCGGGACCACGGCCAGGCCCTGCATCGCCATCCCGAGGTTGGACCGGATCATGGTCGACAGCCGGTTCGCCTTGCCCTCCAGGGACAGCTGCGCGCCCTCGACCTTCTCGAAGTGCTCCAGCTCCAGCTGGAACAGCTTCACCATCTCCACGGCGAGCCCCGCCGTGCCGGCGATGCCCACCGCCGAGTACTCGTCCGCGGGGAACACCTTCTCGATGTCCCGCTGGGCGATGACGTTGCCCATGGTGGCCCGGCGGTCACCGGCGAGCACGACACCGCCGGGGAAGCTCACGGCGACGATCGTGGTCCCGTGCGGCGCCTCGATCACGCCCTGAGTGGGCGGCAGTTGCCGCTTCCCCGGGAGCATCTCCGGCTGATGCTCCGACAGGAAGTCCATGAAGGACGACGACCCGGGGGTCAGGAAGGCAGCCGGCAGACGCCCGGTGCTACGAGTGTTGGCTTCCACGCGATTCCTTCCACGTAAGCGGCAGCCCGCCTTATGGCATCGGGCCGGTCCTTGAACTGCCCCAGCGCGGCATTGCAGCTGAAGCACAGTACGCCACGGACCCTACCCGTCCTGTGGCAGTGATCCACCTGTGCGGCGGGGGCGGACGAACCTGTGCAGCAGGCGCCTCCTTGCGAGGCGACCGGTTCGTCGCACTCGGCTTCGGTGATGCCGTACCGGCACTTCGGGTGCTCCTGCCGCCCCCTGGACCGCCCTGCATGCCTTGCAGTGCGTCGAGAGACCGTCGGACGCGGTCGCATCGCGGTGCCACTCACTGTGCGGTTCGATCCCGCCGCACGTCCGGCAGAGCTTGCACCCCGCCGGGAGGTCCACCTTCTCGCGCACGGTTTTCCCGATGGCCTCCCGGCGGCGCCGGGAGGCCATCACGCCGATTCCTGTCACGCGCGAACACAGCGGCAGGAAGCTCACGCTTGTACTTCCTGCACTGCTTCATGTTCGGCCCGCCAGCCACCCTTCCCCCCTGAAATCTTCGATTCAAAGGTGAAGTGACGGAGTCGGCCTTTACTGCCCACCCTTTTGCACGAAGCTTCGCACGAAGTCCTCGGCATTGGCCTCGAGCACATCATCGATTTCGTCGAGGACGTCGTCCACGTCGTCGCTCAGCTGCTCCTGGCGCTCCTTGAGGTCTTCGGATGCCTGCGCCTCGGGCGCCTCCTCGACCTCCTCGGTGGAACGCGTCGCCTTCTGCTGTCCGCCGCCGGTGTCCTTGGTCGCCATAACCCCTCACCCCGCTCGGTTCGACGTTCTTGATCAGACCCTACAAGCAGGATCCGACATGGGCCCCGCAGTTCCTCCAACGTACGGCGGCCACCTCGATGATTCCCTTTCGCCGGACTTTCCACCCTGTCCGGCGGCCCGGTCATGCGGGCCGGCTCAGTTGCCGGACAACACCCTGACCAGGTCTTCTGCCGTGCGGCAGCGGTCCAGGAGCTCCTTAACATGATTACGCGTTCCGCGAAGTGGTTCCAGGGTTGGAACCCGCTGGAGCGAGTCCCGGCCCGGCAGATCGAAAATCACCGAGTCCCAGGAGGCCGCCGCGACGTCGTCCGCGTACTGCTCCAGGCAGCGTCCGCGGAAATAGGCGCGGGTGTCCTCCGGCGGCTTCGTCCGGGCCCGCTCGACCTCCGTCTCGTCCAGCAGCCGCTTGATGCTGCCACGGGCGACCAGACGGTTGTAGAGCCCCTTGTCGGGCCGCACGTCGGCGTACTGGAGGTCGACGAGGTGCAGCCGGGCCGCGTCCCAGTCCAGATCGTCCCTGCGCCGGTAGCCCTCCATGACCTGCCGCTTGGCGACCCAGTCCAGCTCGCCGGCCAGGCTCATGGGGTCGTTCTCCAGACGGTTGAGGGTGTCCTCCCAGCGGGCCAGGACGTCCTTGGTCTGGTCGTCGGCGTCGGCTCCGTACCGTTCCTCGACGTACTTGCGGGCGAGTTCGTAGTACTCCATCTGGAGCTGGACGGCGGTGAGTGTACGGCCGCTGCGGAGCGTGACCAGCCGCTTCAGGGTGGGGTCGTGCGAGACCCGGTGCAGCGTCCGTACGGGCTGGTCGACCGCGAGGTCCACGGCGATGAAGCCGTCCTCGATCATCGACAGCACGAGCGCGGTCGTGCCGAGCTTCAGGTAGGTCGAGATCTCGGAGAGGTTCGCGTCACCGATGATCACATGGAGCCGGCGGTGCTTCTCGGCGTCGGCGTGGGGTTCGTCGCGGGTGTTGATGATGGGGCGCTTCAGCGTGGTCTCGAGACCGACCTCGACCTCGAAGTAGTCCGCGCGCTGGCTGAGCTGGAAGCCGTGCTCGCGGCCGTCCTGGCCGATGCCGACGCGTCCCGCGCCGGTGAAGACCTGGCGCGAGACGAAGAACGGGGTGAGGTGGCGGACGATGTCCGAGAAGGGCGTCTCCCGCTTCATCAGGTAGTTCTCGTGGGTGCCGTAGGAGGCGCCCTTGTTGTCGGTGTTGTTCTTGTACAGGTGGATGGGCTGCGCGCCCGGGAGCGCGGCAGCCCGTTCCGCGGCCTCGGCCATGATCCGCTCGCCGGCCTTGTCCCAGAGGACGGCGTCGCGGGGGTTGGTGACCTCGGGGGCGCTGTATTCGGGGTGTGCGTGGTCGACGTAGAGTCGCGCGCCATTGGTGAGGATGACGTTGGCGAGGCCGATGTCCTCGTCGGTGAGCTGGCTGGAGTCGGCGGCCTCGCGAGCGAGGTCGAAGCCTCGCGCGTCTCGTAGCGGGTTCTCCTCCTCGAAGTCCCAGCGGGCTCGGCGGGCCCGGTGCATCGCCGCCGCGTAGGCGTTCACGATCTGGGATGAGGTGAGCATGGCATTGGCGTTGGGGTGGCCGGGGACGGAGATCCCGTACTCCGTCTCGATGCCCATTACTCGCCGTACAGTCATGCGGCCCTCCTTGCCCGGCGGCGTCCCCGGTCGGGGGCGCTGCTCAAGTACCGCTGGCGCTCCGGTGCGTGTGCGGTGCCCGTCCCCGCACTGTGCGACTCGGCGGTACCGAAGAGCCTAGAACGCCTTTGCGCTGGTGGGGAGATCATTTGCGTCATTGCTGTGTTCCGGTGGTGACTGCAGAAAACAGTCGGCTGCGGGTACCCGTCGAGGGCACCCGCAGCCGCCCTGTCTTTTACAGGTACTGACCGGTGTTCGCCACCGTGTCGATGGAGCGCCCCGTGTCCGAGCCCTGCTTTCCGGTGATGAGGGTGCGGATGTAAACGATCCGCTCGCCCTTCTTTCCGGAGATCCGGGCCCAGTCGTCGGGGTTGGTGGTGTTGGGCAGGTCCTCGTTCTCCTTGAACTCGTCCACGCAGGCCTGGAGGAGGTGGGAGACGCGGAGGCCCTTCTGGGTCTTTTCGAGGAAGTCCTTGATCGCCATCTTCTTGGCGCGGCCGACGATGTTCTCGATCATGGCGCCGGAGTTGAAGTCCTTGAAGTAGAGGACTTCCTTGTCTCCGTTGGCGTAGGTGACTTCCAGGAAGCGGTTTTCCTCGGTTTCGGCGTACATGTGTTCCACAGCGGTCTGGATCATGCTCTGGACCGTCGTGCCCCGGTCGCCGCCGTGCTCGGCGAGGTCGTCGCCGTGCAGCGGGAGGCGCTGGGTGAGGTACTTGCCGAAGATGTCCCTGGCCGCTTCGGCGTCCGGACGTTCGATCTTGATCTTCACGTCGAGCCGGCCGGGCCGCAGGATGGCGGGGTCGATCATGTCCTCACGGTTGGAGGCGCCGATCACGACCACGTTCTGCAGGCCCTCCACACCGTCGATCTCGGCGAGGAGCTGCGGGACGATCGTGTTCTCCACGTCGGAGCTGACGCCGGAGCCGCGGGTGCGGAAGAGGGATTCCATCTCGTCGAAGAAGACGATGACGGGGGTGCCCTCGCTGGCCTTCTCGCGGGCCCGCTGGAAGACGAGGCGGATCTGCCGCTCGGTCTCGCCGACGTACTTGTTGAGGAGCTCGGGGCCCTTGATGTTGAGGAAGAAGCTCTTGCCGGCGGCCGCTCCGGTCACTTCCGCGACCTTCTTCGCCAGCGAGTTCGCCACGGCCTTGGCGATGAGCGTCTTGCCGCATCCGGGAGGGCCGTAGAGCAGGACGCCCTTGGGCGGACGCAGTTCGTGCTCCTTGAACAGGTCCGGGTAGAGGTAGGGCAGCTCGACGGCGTCGCGGATGGCTTCGATCTGGTTGCCGAGGCCGCCGATCTGCTCGTAGCCGATGTCGGGGACTTCTTCGAGGACGAGCTCCTCGACCTCGCTCTTGGGGACGACCTCGTAGACGTACCCGGAGCGGGGTTCGAGCAGGAGCGCGTCGCCCGGGCGGATGGTGATGCCCAGCAGCGGCTCGGCGAGCCGGACCACGCGTTCCTCGTCGGTGTGACCGAGGACGAGTGCCCGTTCGCCGTCCTCGAGGATCTCCTTGAGGGTGACGATGTCGCCGACGCGCTCGAACTCCATGGCCTCGACCACGTTGAGCGCTTCGTTGAGCATCACTTCCTGGCCACGCCGGAGCTCGTCGAGGTCGATGCCGGGACTCACGTTCACCCGGAGTTTTCTACCGCCGGTGAAGATGTCGGCGGTGCCGTCCTCGTTCGCCATGAGGAAGACGCCGAAGCCGGCCGGGGGCTGTGCGAGCCGGTCGACCTCCTCCTTGAGGGCCACGATCTGGTCACGGGCCTCGCGGAGCGTGCCGGCGAGTCGTTCGTTCTGGGCGGACACGCCGGCCAGGTTGGTCTGCAGCTCGACGATCCGCTCTTCGAGAATCCTCGTGTGTCGCGGAGAGTCGGCGAGCTTGCGGCGCAGGACGGCGATCTCCTGCTCAAGGTAGGCAATCTGCCCGGCCGGGTCCTCGGACCCGCGTCCCGGGCGGATGCCGCGGTTCATGTCGTCGTCGTGGGCTGCCACGGTCCTCACCTCCTCCAAGGGGAGCTGGACGCTTCCAGACCCTACCTGGGCGGGTGTCGATTGAAACCCCTAGATCACAAAGACGGTCGGGGTGTGTCCGATCTTCACCCTTGCGCTCTCCCTCACGTCAGGGGAATACCCACCGAGGGTGACGGGAATCCCGGCGAAGGTAGGGTCGATGTGTTCAACACCCGTCGGAGCTGGCCGGATTCCCGTCCGGTTCGGGGCGGGAGACCGGGACACGGGGAGACGGCAGGAGAGATGAGCGTGCAGCAGGAGGCCGGCGTCGAGGGCGGAACCCTGGAGGTCTGGATCGATCAGGACCTGTGTACCGGCGACGGCATCTGCGCGCAGTACGCGCCCGAGGTGTTCGAGCTGGACATCGACGGGCTGGCGTACGTGAAGGGCTCGGACGACGAGTTGTTGCAGGCCCCGGGGGCGGCGACGCGTGTGCCGCTGCCGATCCTCTCGGACGTGGTCGATTCCGCGAAGGAGTGTCCGGGCGAGTGCATCCACGTGCGTCGCGTGGCGGACGGCGTGGAGGTGTACGGGCCGGACGCGGAGTAATCGGTCCGGTACCGCTCGTCACCGCTGTCCGTTTCCTCGCATGCTCTCCGGCGCTCCGGAGTGCGCGAGTGGGCGTGCGCCGGGGCGTGTGCCCCGAGTTGCGCGAGATGCTCCCGCGCCGGGTTCACACGCTCCGGGCGCCGGAGGGCTCGGAGCGGACGAACACCCCGTTGTCCCAATGCCACTTCGCGCTCTCGCGCACGTCGGGGCAGCAACGGGGCACGTCGGTGGACGAGTAGCCGAGAAGCGCCGCGGTGATCTCGCCGTCGCGCACGGCGAAGTCGTCGACGTTGGTGCGGTCCTCGGGATCGACGAGGGTGGCCACCACGCGAGGCGTGTCGACCCCGGCCGCCTGGGCCAGCACGTACATGCCGTCGGGCGGGGTGCCCATGGAGGCGTCGCAGTGGACGGCCGCCACCGTCTCGGGCAGGCCGTCGCCGTCCAGGTCACCGGCCGCGTGCTTCTTGACCACCACGCCCACCGGACCGCACTCGAGCGGGAACTCGACGGCCGCCGGGTCGGGGGGTGCCATGTGCACCGGGGCGCTCTTCGTCTCCGGGGCGGGTGTCTGGGCCGCCGTCGCGGCTCCGGGCTGCATCAGGGAGGAGAGCGCCACCACGCCCGCGACGGCCGTGGCGGTGGCGACCCAGTGGATCGGGCGGGTGTGCGTGTGCGCGAGCTCCGGGACGGCGGGTGACTGCACGAGGAGCGTCTCCTGTGAGAGCTGTGCCGGTGGGGTGTCCAGCATCGTGCCACACGTCACAGTGCGGGGGAACGGCGGGGTGCGGAGTCGTGCCGCAGGGCCCCGCCCCTTCCCGTCGCGTCAACGGGAGAGCGCCGTGGCGCAGTTCCCGGTGCAAGGGGGGAACTGCGCCACGGCGCTCGTGCGTTGTCGGGGTGGCGGTCGCGTCAGCGCGCGGTGCCCGCGTCGGCGTTGGGTCCCGAGTAGTCCTCGCCGTAGGCGCCCTTGGCCGGGCGGCGGCGGCGCATGGGGGGTTCCACGCCGTCGGCGAGCCGGCGGGCGGTGAGCAGGAAGCCGGTGTGGCCGATCATCCGGTGGTCCGGGCGGACGGCGAGACCTTCGATGTGCCAGTTGCGGATCATCGATTCCCAGGCGGTCGGTTCGTTGAAGGAGCCGATCTCCCGGATGGACTCGACGGTCCGGGCGAGCTGGGTGGTGGTCGCGACGTAGCAGCACAGGATGCCGCCGGGGACGAGCGCCTTGGAGACCGCCTCCAGGCACTCCCAGGGGGCGAGCATGTCGAGGATGACGCGGTCGACCTCGGTGTCGGACAGGTTGTCCTGGAGGTCGCCGACGGTGAGCTGCCAGGCGGGGTGCGGGCCGCCGAAGTAGCGCTCCACGTTGGCCTGGGCGATCTCGGCGAAGTCCTCGCGGCGTTCGTAGCTGTGCAGCATGCCCTGGTCGCCGATGGCGCGCAGCAGGAAGCTGCTGAGGGAGCCGGAGCCGACACCGGCCTCCACCACGCGGGCGCCGGGGAAGATGTCGGCGAAGGCGAGGATCTGCCCCGCGTCCTTCGGGTAGACGACGGCTGCCCCGCGGGGCATGGACAGGACGTAGTCGGGGAGCAGGGGGCGCAGCGCGAGGTAGGCGACGTTCCCGGTGGTGCGGACAACGCTGCCCTCGGGTGCGCCGATCAGCTCGTCGTGGGGGAAGGAACCCTTGTGGGTGTGGAAGTTCTTCCCGGCCTCGAGCGTGAACGTGTAGTGGCGGCCCTTGGGGTCGGTCAGCTGTACCTGGTCCCCGACCTTGAAGGGCCCACGGCGGCGGGCGGCACCGGTCGGTTCGGACATGTGACCAGCCTACCGGTCCCGGCAGGGACCGCTGACCACCCGGAGGCCGAGGGCGGACGGCGGGCGGAACGGCCTTCGGGCGGCGGGCGTCAGGCGGGGCGGGCCATGGCCTTGACGAAGGCGCGCTCGACGTCGGCCGCGGACAGGACGCCGTAGATCTCGCCGGTCGCCTCGACGACCAGGTACTCGGTGGCGGGTGCGGCACGCAGGGCTTCCAGGAGCTCCTCCCCCGCGAGTTCGGCGGAGACGCGCATGCCGTCGGTGAGGTCCTGGGCCAGTCCGCTGACCGCGACCCAGGGGCGGCGGTGCTCGGGTACGCCGACGATGGCGGCCTCGCGCACCAGGGACAGGGGGGTGCCGTCGGCGTCGACGACGACGAGGGCGCGGGCTCCGGCGGCGTTGGCGCGGCGCAGCGCCTCGGAGAGGGGGGTGTCGGTCTCGACGGGTACCGCACGGCGGGTCAGGGCGCGGGCGCGCAGTTCCGGCAGGTGCTCGCGCAGACGGGCCATGCGCAGGCTGTTGCCGGCGCCGGTCCAGATGATCGCCGCGAGGATGGCGGCGAGCAGGGCGTCGAGGACGGTGTCCATGCCGACGCCGTCCGCGGCGTCGGAGCCGAGGGCTCCGGACTGGGTGAGCAGGGGGAGGCCGACCAGGACGGCGATGGCGAGGGCGCGGCCCACCCAGGCGGCGGCGACGGTGCCGCTCATCGGCTTGCCGGTGATCTTCCAGACGACCGCGCGGAGCATGCGTCCGCCGTCGAGGGGGAGGCCGGGCAGGAGGTTGAAGACGGCCACGATGAGGTTCGAGATCATCAGGCCGGCCAGCAGGACGCCGGGGACGGAGCCGGGGTCGACCGCGAGCAGTCCGAGGTAGAACAGGCCGGACAGGACGAGGGAGAGCAGCGGACCCACGAAGGCGAGCACGAACTCCCGTCCGGGTGTCTCGGCCTCCTTCTCGATCTCGGAGACGCCGCCGAAGAACTGGAGCTGGATGCGGCGCACCGGGAGCTTGAAGCGGAGGGCGGCCAGGGTGTGGGCGAGTTCGTGGACCAGCACCGAGGCGTAGAAGGCGACGGCGAAGAACAGTGAGACCAGGTAGCTGGCGGCGCCGAGCTCGGGCAGCACACGGTCGATCTGGCCGCCGAAGACCCAGGTGATGAGGATGGCGACGAGGAACCAGCTGGGCGCGACGTAGACGGGCACGCCGAAGGGGCGTCCCATCAGCAGTCCGCCGCGCTTCTGCTCCGCCGGGCGCTGCGGCGCTGATTCCTTGCCGGGTGCCGAGTGGGCGAAGGGGCGGTCGGGGTGGTGGGGCTGGTGCGACGGGTCCGGCTCGGAGGGTGCGGGCCGGTGGCCGGCCGGGGTCTCGTCGGGCGAGGGGCCGGCCGCACGGCTGCCGGCCGGGATGTCGGTCCCGGCGGAGTCGGTCCCGTGCGGAGCCCTCGGCTCACGGGCCCCGGCGGGCTTCTCCGGCTTCTCCGAGGTCACCGGGGCGGAGGGCTGCTCGGGCGTCCCGTTCCGGGACGGGGTTCCGGCCTCCGCCGGGGCGCCGGCGGTCCGCGGCGGAGTGTTTTCGGAGTTCGGCGGGGTGCGCTCGGCGGCGTGCTCGTCGGGCCGGCCGCCCGAGGGGTCCGAGGGGTCCGAGGGGTTCGGGGCGGTTCCGGCCGGGCCGAAGCGGCCTCCGTCCGTGGTGGGTTCGTCTGCCGGGTGCCCTGTGTGGCGCTCGGCCGACTCGTCGTTGCCGGAGCGCGGCTGCCCGCGTCCGCCGCTTGCGTCCACCGGTGTCCCCTCGTCGCTGCGTCTCCCGCGCCTGCCGGACGGGAGGGTCTCGAGTCGATGGTATGCGGCCGTCGCCACACGTTTCGTCTCGGCACCCCTCTCCGTGCCCCTCCGTCACCGCGCCCGCTCCCCCTCTCCTTCCCCTTCTCCCCCTTCGGTCACCCCGCCGCGTGCGGTCACTGTCGGCGCTGGGCCGTAGGGTCTGTGGACATGGAGACGAGCACCGGGGCCGCGGGGCGGTCCGACAGCACGCCGGTCGTGGCGGCGGACGCGCCGGGCACGGCCGGGGCGGCGGCAGGGGGCGGGGAGACGGCCGGGGCGGCCGCAGCGCCTGCCGCGCGGCCCGCCGCCCCGCCCGCCTCACTGTCCCCGTCGCGCGCCAGTGACTTCATGCAGTGTCCGCTGCTGTACCGGTTCCGGGTCATCGACCGGCTGCCGGAGAAGCCGAGCGAAGCGGCGACGCGAGGCACGCTGGTGCACGCGGTACTGGAACGTCTATTCGATGCCCCGGCCGCCGAGCGCACCGCGCCGCGGGCGAAGGCACTCGTACCGGGGCAGTGGGACCGGCTGCGGGAGTCCCGGCCTGAGGTCGTGGAGCTGTTCGCCGAGGATCCGGAGGGCGAGCGGCTGGCGCGCTGGCTGGCGGAGGCGGAGCAGCTGGTGGAGCGCTGGTTCAGCCTGGAGGATCCGAGCCGGCTGGAACCCGCCGAGCGGGAGCTGTTCGTGGAGGCCGAGCTGGATTCCGGGCTGAGGCTGCGCGGGATCATCGACCGGGTGGATGTGGCGCCCACCGGCGAGGTGCGGATCGTCGACTACAAGACGGGCAAGGCGCCGCGGCCGGAGTACGCGGAGGGCGCGCTGTTCCAGATGAAGTTCTACGCCCTGGTGGTGTGGCGGCTGAAGCGGGTGATCCCGCGCCGCCTGCAGCTCGTGTACCTGGGCAGCGGCGATGTGCTGACGTACGACCCCGTCCGCGCCGATCTGGAGCGCGTCGAACGCAAACTGCTGGCGTTGTGGGAGGCGATCCGGCAGGCCACGGAGACCGGCGACTGGCGGCCGCGTCCCACCAAGCTGTGCGGCTGGTGCGACCACCAGGCGCACTGCCCGGAGTTCGGCGGCACTCCCCCGCCCTATCCGCTGCCGGTACGGACCGCCGGGGGCGACGCGGTGTGACGCGACCCGGACTCCGGCGGGACACGGGGCGCAGGGCACAATGAGGGCGGACTAGCGAAGGAGACTTACGTGGCCATCCGCGTCCTACTGGTCGATGACCAGCCGCTGCTGCGCACCGGCTTCCGGATGATCCTGGAGGCCGAGCAGGACATCGCGGTCGTCGGCGAGGCCGGGGACGGCCTCCAGGCCCAGGACCAGGTACGGGCGCTGCAACCCGACGTGGTGCTGATGGACATCCGCATGCCGCGGATGGACGGCGTGGAGGCGACCCGGCAGATCACCGGCCCCGAGCGGGACGGCCCGGCGAAAGTCCTGGTGCTGACCACGTTCGATCTCGACGAGTACGTGGTGGAGGCGCTGCGCGCGGGTGCCAGCGGCTTCCTGCTGAAGGACGCCCCGGCCCATGAGCTGGTGCAGGCGATCCGGGTGGTGGCCGCCGGCGAGGCGATGCTCGCCCCGAGCATCACGCGCCGGCTGCTGGACAAGTACGCCACGCATCTGCCGTCCGGCGACGAGCCGGTGCCGGACACACTGCACACGCTGACCGACCGTGAGGTCGAGGTGCTGAAGCTGGTGGCACGGGGACTGTCCAACGCGGAGATCGCCGCGGACCTGTTCGTCAGCGAGACAACGGTGAAGACGCACGTCGGCCATGTCCTGACGAAGCTCGGGCTGCGCGACCGGGTGCAGGCCGCGGTGTACGCGTACGAGAGCGGGCTGGTGCGCCCGGGGGCGCAGTAGCGACCGCCCGCTCACCCGGCGCCGCTCAAGCGCCGCACGTGCATGCGCCGAGGGCGCCTCCCGGAAGTCGGGAGGCGCCCTCGGCGCATGCGGGCCCGGACCGGGCCCGCCGTGTCAGCCGCTCACGCCACGGCCCAGCTCCCACAGCTGAAGCGTGGAGGAGGAGTTGAGCAGGTATGCGGTACCGGTGACGTTGTCGTTCGCGGCGACGTACTGCTTGCCCTGCCACAGCGGCAGCACGGGCACCTCCTCGGCAACGATGTCCTGGATCTGGTTCATGCTGTTGACAGCGGCCAGCCGGTCGGCCTGACGGCGGGTCTCAGGGATCAGCTTCTTGCGGATCTCGGTGTTGGCGTACGGCGAGTTGAGGAAGTTGTCCTCGTCCAGGAACGGGGCGAGGAAGTTGTCGGCGTCCGGATAGTCGGGGAACCAGCCCATGCCGTAGACGTCGAACTTGCCCTTCTGGCCGGCCGTCTTGAAGGTGTTCCAGCCCGTGCCCTCGATGTCGGTGTCGAACAGACCGCTGTCGTTGAGCTGCTTGCTGAGCTGCTCGAACTCCGCCTTGGTCGCGGGACCGTAGTGGTCGGTCGTGTAGTGCAGCGTCATCTTCACCGGGGTGGTGATGCCGGCCTTCCCCAGCAGCTCGCGGGCCTTGGAGACGTCGGGGTCGCCGTACAAGTTGAAGAACGCGTTGGAGTGACCGGTGACGGTCGCGGGGACCAGCGAGTACAGCGGCTCGGCCTGGGAGCCGTAAACCTTGGCGACCAGTTCGCCGCGGTTGATGACCCGGGCCATGGCCTGGCGGACGGCCTTGTTCTCCACGGAGGGGGCGTCGGTGTTGAAGGCCAGGTAGCGGATCTCCAGACCCGGCGACTCGACGAGGTCCACGGTGTCGTCGGAATCGTTGGCGAGCTTCGTGATCTGCTCCGGCGACATGCCTCGGGTCATGATGTCGATCTCGTTGCTCTCGAGCGCCTCGCCCATGGCCTCGGCGCTCTCGTAGGAGAGCATCTCGATCTTGCCGTGGCCGACCTTCAGGGACCCCTTGTAGGAGGGGTTCTTGACGTAGGTGGCGCGGACCAGCTCGCCGTCCTTGACCTCGGGTTCGAACGTGTACGGCCCGGAGCCGTCGATGTCGAACCCTTCGCGCAGCTTGTCCTTGTCGTAGGAGCCCTCGGGGACGATGCCGGCGACCGGGGTGGACAGCTTGTACGGGAAGGTGGCGTCCGCCGACTTGAGGTGGAAGATCACCTCACGGTCGCCCTGCGTCTCGACGGTGTCGATGGTGGACAGCAGCGCGAAGACACCGCTGTCGGCCTCGATCGCCAGGGCACGGTCGATGGAGTACTTCACATCGGCCGCGGTGATGGGGTCACCGCTCGAGAACTTCAGGCCTTCGCGCAGGGTGCAGCTGTACCGCTCGTTGCCGGAGTCGGTGAAACCGCAGCTCTCGGCCGCCTCGGGTACCGGCGCGCCGTCACCGCGCGGCTGGGTCAGCAGCGTCTGCACGGTCTGGCGCAGGATGTTCCAGGTACCGACGTCGTAGGCGTACGCCGGGTCGACCGGCGCGGGGTCGTCCTTCGAGAGGGTGAACCGGTCCGTGGTGCCGACGACGATCGCGTCGCCGTCGCCGCTCCCGCCCTCGGTATCGCCACAGCCGGCGAGTACCGGCGCGAGCAGACCGATCGCGGCCGCCAACACCAAAGTCTTGCGGTTCATGCTCGAGTTTCTCCAGAGCTGTCGACTCCGTGTATGCGGCATACAGGGGTGTTACTACCGATCACGGGGATAGGGGCGAGGTTCTCGCGATGAGATTAGTCCGGACTCGCGGGAAGGGCCGCAGCCACCGAAGTTGAGCCTCCATCACGCAGTGGAACCGGGTGTGAACGCACCGACGAACGTCGGTGCGGCAGGATTGGTGCAGTGATCCACCAATCAGGACACAAGGGAACGCCGGGGCCCGCCGAAAAGGGGCGGACACCACATGCCGACCCCCCTGTCGAGCCTCCGAGGAGTGGTGAACGTCACATGTGAAATCCAGCCGGGACCACCGGAATTCAACGGTCGGTAGCGGTCCGAATTCCTTCGGACACCCGCTGGGACCATCGGGTGCGGGCCCCCGGAATTTCGGTCCCATACACTGGTCTACGCTCGGTGAACGCCTAGCGCATTTCCGTCATCAGGCCGTGCAGAAAAGTCAGGTCGACGGCTTCCAGCGAGGGGACGACGGTCCGCCGGGCGGCCGCCTCGATCGGGGCCACCGAGGGCACCGCCACGACGTGGCATCCCGCGGCCTCGGCGGAAGCGATGCCGGTCGCCGTGTCCTCGACGACGGCGCACCACAGGGGGTCCACACCGAGTCCGGCGGCGGCGGCCAGATACGGCTCGGGGTGCGGCTTGGTGCGCGGGACCTCGTCACCGGCGACCGACAGCGCGAAGTGCTGGGGGCCCAGTGAGGTGAGCACCCGGTCGATGATGCGCCGGTGCGAGGCGGAGACCAGGGCCGTGGGGATGCCGTTCTCGGACAGCTCGGCCAGCAGGCGGGCGGCGCCGGGCATGAGCGGCAGGCTGTCGGCGATACGGGCCTCGAAGCCGTCGTTGAGCAGCACCGTCAGTTCGGCCAGGGGGATGTCGGCGCCGGTCGCCTCGACGAGGAAGCCCGCACTGCGGGTCATGGGGCCGCCGACCACGACGTGGCGCCAGGAGTCGTCGAGGGTGTGGCCGAGGGAGGCGAACACCTCGACCTCGACGTCCCACCAGAAGCCCTCGGTGTCGACCAGGGTGCCGTCCATGTCCAGGAACACGGCCTGAAGGGTGGATCCTCCGGCCTTGCGGGACGTGCCCGCCCGTACGGGCCGGAGGCTCTGGGAAAGGGTGTCGAGCGCGGGAACCGTACTGGTCATCCACGTACCTCCGTCAAAGGGACGATCAGGCCGGTTCCCTCTGAGGGAACCGGCCTGCGGTGGACCGACCAGTGTACGTCGTGCCCGGGGGAACCGCTTCCGGTGATGCACGGGCCCCCTGGCTAAGTCAGCGGGCGTTGAAGTACTTGGCCTCCGGGTGGTGGATCACGATGGCGTCCGTGGACTGCTCGGGGTGCAGCTGGAACTCCTCGGACAGGTGGACGCCGATGCGCTCGGGCCGGAGCATCTCGGCGATCTTGGCGCGGTCCTCCAGGTCGGGACAGGCGCCGTAGCCGAGGGAGAAGCGGGCGCCCCGGTACTTCAGGGCGAACATGTCCTCCATCCCGGCCGGGTCCTCACCGGCGAACCCGAGCTCCGAACGCACCCGCGCGTGCCAGTACTCGGCGAGCGCCTCGGCCAGCTGCACGGACAGCCCGTGCAGTTCGAGGTAGTCGCGGTAGGCGTTGGCCTCGAACATCCGCGCGGTCTCCTCGCCGATGCGGGAGCCGACCGTGACGATCTGGAAACCGACGACATCGGTCTCGCCGGACTCCTCCGGGCGGAAGAAGTCGGCCAGGCACAGGCGTCGTCCGCGGCGCTGGCGCGGGAAGGTGAAGCGGGTGCGTTCGTTGCCCGCCTCGTCCAGGACGATCAGGTCGTCGTCCTTGGAGACGCACGGGAAGTAGCCGTACACCACGGCCGCCTCGAGCAGGTTGTCCGTCTGGAGCCGGTCCAGCAGGCCGCGCAGCCTGGGCCGGCCCTCGGTCTCGACGAGCTCCTCGTACGTCGGCCCGTCGCCGGTGCGGGCCTGCTTCAGGCCCCACTGCCCCTTGAACAGGGCGCCCTCGTCGAGCCAGGACGCGTACTCCTTGAGCTGGATGCCCTTGATCACCCGGGTGCCCCGGAACGGGGGCTCGGGGACCGGGTTGTCGACGGCGACGTCCGAGCGGACGTGACCGGTCTCGGGGCGCTCGTCGATCTCCACGGTGGCCGCGCGGACCCGGCGCTGCCGCAGCTCGGGCAGCTTCGCGCCGGGCACGCCGCGCTTGATGCCGATGAGGGCGTCCATCAGGCGCAGGCCCTCGAAGGCGTCGCGGGCGTAGCGGACCTCGCCCTGGTAGATCTCGTGCAGGTCCTGCTCGACGTAGGCGCGGGTCAGCGCGGCGCCGCCGAGGAGCACCGGGTAGTCGGCGGCGATGCCGCGCTGGTTGAGCTCCTCCAGGTTCTCCTTCATGATCACCGTGGACTTCACCAGCAGCCCGGACATCCCGATCACATCGGCCCTGTGCTCGTCGGCGGCCTCCACGATCGCCGAGACCGGCTGCTTGATGCCCAGGTTGACCACGTTGTAGCCGTTGTTCGACAGGATGATGTCGACCAGGTTCTTGCCGATGTCGTGCACGTCGCCGCGGACGGTGGCGAGCACGATGGTGCCCTTGCCGTCCTCGTCGGTCTTCTCCATGTGCGGTTCCAGGTGGGCGACCGCGTTCTTCATGACCTCGGCGGACTGGAGCACGAACGGGAGCTGCATCTGGCCGGAGCCGAACAGTTCGCCGACCACCTTCATGCCGTCCAGCAGGGTGTCGTTGACGATGGCGAGGGCCTTGCGGGTCTCGAGCGCCTGGTCGAGGTCGTCCTCCAGGCCCTTGCGCTCGCCGTCGATGATCCGCCGCTTGAGGCGCTCGTCCAGGGGCAGCGAGGCCAGCTCCTCGGCCTTGCCGGCCTTCAGGGACTTGGCGGTGGCGCCCTCGAAGAGCTGCATCAGCTTCTGCAGCGGGTCGTAGCCCTCACGGCGCCGGTCGTGGATCAGGTCGAGGGCGGTGGTGACCTCCTCCTCGCTGAAGCGGGCGATGGGCAGGATCTTCGACGCGTGCACGATCGCCGAGTCCAGGCCCGCCTTGACGCATTCGTCGAGGAAGACGGAGTTGAGCAGAATGCGGGCGGCCGGGTTGAGACCGAAGGAGATGTTCGACAGTCCCAGGGTGGTCTGCACCTTGGGGTGGCGGCGCTTCAGCTCGCGGATGCCCTCGAGGGTGGCGACGCCGTCCTTGCGGGACTCCTCCTGGCCGGTGCAGATGGTGAAGGTGAGGCAGTCGATGAGGATGTCCTCCTCGTGGATGCCCCAGTTGCCGGTCAGGTCGGCGATCAGGCGCTCGGCGATCTCGACCTTCTTCTCGGCGGTGCGGGCCTGGCCCACCTCGTCGATGGTCAGCGCGATCAGCGCCGCGCCGTGCTCCTGGGCCAGCTGCGCGACGCGCGCGAAGCGGGACTCGGGGCCGTCGCCGTCCTCGTAGTTCACCGAGTTGAGGACCGCCCGGCCGCCGAGCTTCTCCAGGCCGGCCCTCAGGACGGGGACCTCGGTGGAGTCGAGCACGATCGGCAGGGTGGAGGCGGTGGCGAATCGGCCGGCCAGTTCCTCCATGTCGGCGACGCCGTCGCGGCCCACGTAGTCCACGCACAGGTCGAGCATGTGCGCGCCCTCGCGGATCTGCTCGCGGGCCATCTCCACGCAGTTGTCCCAGCGGCCCTCGAGCATCGCCTCACGGAACTTCTTCGACCCGTTGGCGTTGGTCCGCTCGCCGATCGCCAGGTAGGAGGTGTCCTGCCGGAAGGGGACGGTCTGGTAGAGGGAGGCCGCACCGGGTTCCGGGCGCGGGTCGCGCTCCGCCGGGGCGAGGCCGTGCACGCGCTCCACGAGCTGCCGCAGATGCTCGGGCGTCGTACCGCAGCAGCCGCCGACCAGGGACAGGCCGTAGTCGCGGACGAAGTTCTCCTGCGCGTCCGCCAGCTCCCCCGGAGACAGCGGGTACCGCGCGCCGTCCTTGGTGAGTTCCGGCAGACCGGCGTTCGGCATGCACGACAGCTGGATACGGGAGTGGCGGGCCAGGTAGCGCAGGTGCTCGCTCATCTCGGCCGGGCCGGTCGCGCAGTTCAGGCCGACCATGTCGATGCCCAGCGGTTCCAGCGCGGTGAGCGCGGCGCCGATCTCGGAGCCCAGCAGCATGGTGCCGGTCGTCTCCACCGTGACCGACACGATCAGCGGGACCTCGTGGCCGGCAATCTCCATCGCGCGGCGGGCGGCGATGACGGAGGCCTTGGTCTGCAGCAGGTCCTGGGTCGTCTCCACCAGCAGCGCGTCCGCGCCTCCCGCGAGCAGGCCCTCGGCGTTCTGCTGGTAGGCGTCCCGGATGGCGGCGAAGGTGGTGTGGCCGAGGGTGGGCAGCTTGGTGCCGGGGCCCATCGAGCCCAGCACCCATCGGGGGCGGCCGTCCCGCGCCGCGAACTCGTCCGCCGCCTCGCGGGCGATGCGCGCACCCGCCTCGGACAGTTCGACGACGCGGTCCGCGATGTCGTACTCGCCCAGGGCGGTGAGGTTGGCGCCGAACGTGTTGGTCTCGACGCAGTCGACGCCGGCGTCGAAGTACTCCAAGTGGACCGAGCGGACGATGTCCGGGCGCGTCAGGTTCAGGATCTCGTTGCAGCCCTCGAGGTTCTCGAAGTCCTCGAGCGTGGGGTCGTGCGCCTGGAGCATGGTGCCCATCGCTCCGTCGGCGACCACCACGCGGGTGGCGAGGGCCTCTCGGAGCGCGGCCACACGGGTCCGGCTGTCGGCGGAAGGGGTCAGCGGCAACGAGGCCATGTCAAAGGGCTCCCTCAAATGCGACGGCTGTCGGCTTTGCGGCTGTCCGGAACGATCCCCGATGGAACCTCCCGGGCAGGGCACGCCGCCAGCGTAGCCGGGACCGCTCCCCGATGTTCGGGCCGTCCACAAGCCGGACCATGATGAACGGGCCCCGGTGTCCTGCGGACGGGTGACGCGGCGGACGACACCGCGGTTCTCGGCCGATGACGGCGGATCGTTGGCGAGAGGTCGGCATCGAGCGGTAGTGTTCGGCATTGCCGAACAGAGATAGCGTCGCGGGGCGGCGGTCGAAGGGGACGGAGACAGCACGGCGATGGCACGGAACATCCAGTCGCTCGAACGGGCGGCGGCGATGCTGCGCCTGCTGGCGGGCGGCGAGCGGCGGCTCGGCCTGTCGGACATCGCCTCGTCGCTGGGCCTCGCCAAGGGGACGGCCCACGGCATCCTGCGCACGCTCCAGCACGTGGGCTTCGTCGAACAGGACGAAGTCTCCGGCCGTTACCAGCTGGGCGCGGAGCTGCTGCGCCTGGGCACCACCTATCTCGACGTGCACGAGCTGCGGGCGCGCGCCCTGGTGTGGACGGACGACCTGGCCCGTTCCAGCGGGGAGAGCGTCTATCTGGGGGTGCTGCACCAGCAGGGCGTGCTGATCGTGCATCACGTGTTCCGGCCCGACGACAGCCGGCAGGTCCTGGAGGTGGGGGCCATGCAGCCGCTGCACTCCACGGCTCTGGGCAAGGTGCTGGCCGCCTACGACCCGGTGGCCCACAGCGAGGCCCTGGAGGCCGACCGCTCGGCGTTCACCGAGCGCACGGTGTGCGATCCGGACGCCTTCGAGCGGATCCTCGACGTCACTCGCGCCCGCGGGTACGCGGTGGACGTCGAGGAGACCTGGGAGGGCGTCGCCTCGATCGCGGCCCCCGTCCACGACCGGCGGCGCATGCCGGTCGGCGCGGTCGGCGTCATGGGCGCGGTGGAGCGGCTGCAGCGGGACGGCGAGCTGCGTCCCGAGCTGATCGCGGCGGTCCGGGACTGCGCCCGCTCGGTGTCGCGAGACCTGGGCGCCCGCCGCTTCTGAACGCGGCGCGGGCGCGCCGGCCAAGCGCGGCCGGCCATGCGGGCCGCGGGCGGACCGGGGGCCGCCCCCGGTCGGGTACCAGGCGGATCCCGTGCGGCACCGGCTCGACGCATACCTCACGAACCCCGGTCCGGGACGCCGTACGGCGTCTCGGCCGTCGTCGTACTCCGCGACGGAGAAGCAGGACATATCCCCATGGATCGATTCCGAAGATCGACATCCCGGGGCAACCGATAACGATCGCGCTTTCGACGACCAAACCCTTGACGCGCAGGTGAGGGCGGGGAAAGACTCCCGTCCATCGGTCGGCATTGCCGAACACCTACCGGCAATACGCGTTAGGGTGTGGCAAGGGCCGGCCTCGCTCTCACCACGGAGGGCGCCAATCCCCGGCGGGACCCGGGGGTCGGTTTCCCTGGACGAAGGACAAAGGAGTCGCGGGTGTCCAGCTCCGACATCTTCATCGGCGAGACCATCGGTACCGCCGTACTCATCCTGCTCGGCGGCGGTGTGTGTGCCGCCGTGACCCTGAAGGCCTCCAAGGCCCGCAACGCCGGCTGGCTCGCCATCGCCCTCGGGTGGGGCTTCGCCGTCATGACGGCGGTGTACATCTCCGCTCCGCTCTCCGGAGCCCACCTCAACCCGGCCGTGACCGTGGCGCTCGCGATCAAGGACGGCGACTGGAGCAACGTTCCGGTCTACTTCGCCGGAGAGTTCCTCGGCGCGATGATCGGCGCGGCGCTGGTCTGGGTGGCCTACTACGGTCAGTTCCAGGCGCACCTGACCGACGAGGAGATCGTCGGCGACCGGGCCGCGCAGGCCACCGACGCCAAGGCGGTCGAGGCCCGGGAGAAGGGCGCCGGCCCGGTGCTCGGCATCTTCTCGACCGGCCCGGAGATCCGCAACGCGGTGCAGAACCTCGCCACGGAGATCGTCGGCACCTTCGTGCTGATCATCGCCGTGCTCACCCAGGGCCTGAACGACACGGGCAACGGCCTCGGCGTGCTGGGCGGTCTGATCACGGCCCTCGTGGTCGTCTCCATCGGTCTGTCGCTGGGCGGACCGACCGGTTACGCGATCAACCCGGCCCGTGACCTCGGTCCGCGCATCGTGCACGCCCTTCTGCCGCTGCCCAACAAGGGCGGTTCCGACTGGACCTACGCGTGGGTCCCGGTGGTCGGTCCGCTGATCGGCGGCGCCCTCGCGGCGGGCGTCTACAACATCGCCTTCGCCTGAGGGTGCCCCCGCCGCCGGGAAACCCCGAGTCTTGTAGAAGCGCCGTACGTACAGCCCCGTACCCAAGGAACCTCCAGGAGCACACAGTGACCGACGACCACTCCGCCGGCATCGCCTCCCACGGCCACGGTCCGTTCATCGCCGCCATCGACCAGGGCACGACCTCGTCGCGCTGCATCGTCTTCGACCGCGACGGCCGCATCGTCGCCGTCGACCAGAAGGAACACGAGCAGATCTTCCCCAAGCCGGGCTGGGTCGAACACGACGCCACCGAGATCTGGACCAACGTCCAGGAGGTCGTCGCCGGCGCCGTCGAGAAGGCCGGCATCACCCGGGACGACATCAAGGCCATCGGCATCACCAACCAGCGCGAGACCACCGTGCTGTGGGACCGGCACACCGGTGAGCCGGTCCACAACGCCATCGTCTGGCAGGACACCCGCACCGACGCCCTCTGCCGCGAGCTCGGCCGCAACGTGGGGCAGGACCGTTTCCGCCGCGAGACGGGTCTCCCCCTCGCCTCCTACTTCGCCGGACCCAAGGCCCGCTGGCTGCTCGACAACGTCGAAGGGCTCAAGGAGCGCGCCGAGGCGGGCGACATCCTCTTCGGCACCATGGACACCTGGGTCATCTGGAACCTGACCGGCGGTACGGACGGCGGCAAGCACGTCACCGACGTCACCAACGCGTCCCGCACCATGCTGATGAACCTGCACACCCTGCAGTGGGACGAAAAGATCGCCGAGTCCATCGGCGTCCCGACGGCGATGCTGCCCGAGATCCGCTCCTCCGCCGAGGTCTACGGCGAGATCGAGGGCGGCAGCCTGGGCGACCTGCTCGGCGGCATCCCAGTCGCCTCCGCGCTCGGCGACCAGCAGGCGGCCCTGTTCGGCCAGACCTGTTTCGCCGAGGGCGAGACCAAGTCGACGTACGGCACCGGCACCTTCATGGTGATGAACACCGGCGACAAGATCATCAACTCCTACAGCGGGCTGCTGACCACCGTCGGCTACCAGATCGGCGACCAGAAGCCGGTCTACGCCCTCGAGGGCTCCATCGCCGTCACCGGTGCGCTGGTGCAGTGGATGCGCGACCAGATGGGCCTGATCTCCACCGCCGCCGAGATCGAGACCCTCGCGCTCTCGGTCGAGGACAACGGCGGCGCCTACTTCGTACCGGCCTTCTCCGGCCTGTTCGCCCCGTACTGGCGCTCCGACGCCCGCGGTGTGATCGCCGGCCTGACCCGGTACGTCACCAAGGCGCACATCGCCCGCGCCGTCCTGGAGGCCACCGCCTGGCAGACGCGGGAGATCGCCGACGCCATGACGAAGGACTCAGGCGTCGAGCTGACCGCCCTCAAGGTCGACGGCGGCATGACCTCCAACAACCTGCTGATGCAGACCCTCGCCGACTTCGTGGACGCGCCCGTGGTGCGCCCCATGGTCGCCGAGACCACCTGCCTCGGCGCCGCCTACGCCGCCGGCCTCGCCGTCGGCTTCTGGAACAACACCGACGACCTGCGCGCCAACTGGCGCCGGGCCGCCGAGTGGACCCCCCGCATGGACGCGGAGATCCGCGACCGTGAGTACAAGAGCTGGCTCAAGGCCGTCGAGCGGACCATGGGCTGGCTCGAGGACGAAGACTGACGAGGAGCACGACCCGACATGACCACTCAGTCCACCCTGCAGTCCGTGCCTGCCCTGGGGACGCACCCGGCTTCCAGCTCGAACCCGAGCCGGGCCGAGACCCGGGAGCAGCTCTCCAAGGCGTCGTACGACCTTCTCGTGATCGGCGGCGGCATCCTGGGCATCTCCACCGCCTGGCACGCCGCGCAGTCCGGCCTCAGGGTGGCTCTGGTCGACGCCGGCGACTTCGCCGGCGCCACCTCCTCCGCCTCCTCCAAACTGCTCCACGGCGGTCTGCGCTACCTGCAGACCGGCGCGGTGAAGCTGGTGGCGGAGAACCACTTCGAGCGCCGTGCGGTCTCCCGCCAGGTGGCACCCCACCTGGCGAACCCGCTCACGTTCTACCTCCCCGTGTACAAGGGCGGGCCGCACGGCGCGGCGAAGCTCGGAGCGGGTGTCTTCGCGTACTCGGCCCTGTCGGCCTTCGGCGACGGGGTGGGCCACCTGCTCTCCCCCGCCAAGGCCGCGCGGGACGTGCCGGAGCTGCGCACGGACAACCTCAAGGCCGTGGCCGTGTACGGCGACGACCAGATGAACGACGCGCGGATGGCGCTGATGACGGTCCGCGCGGCGGCCGAGTCGGGCGCGGTCGTCCTCAACCACGCCGAGGTGACCGGCCTGCGGTTCACCCGGGGCCGGGTGACCGGCGCCGAGCTGCGCGACCGGCTGTCGGGCGACGAGTTCGGCGTCGACGCCCGTCTGGTGCTGAACGCGACCGGCCCCTGGGTGGATCACCTGCGCCGGATGGAGGACCCGAAGGCGGCGCCGTCCATCCGCCTGTCGAAGGGCGCTCACCTGGTGCTGAAGCGGACCGCCCCGTGGCGGGCCGCGCTGGCCACGCCGATCGACAAGTACCGCATCACCTTCGCCCTCCCCTGGGAGGACATGCTGCTGCTCGGCACGACCGACGAGGAGTTCGAGGGCGACCCGGCGGATGTCGCGGTCACCGAGAAGGACACCGCCCAGATACTCGACGAGGCCGCGTTCTCCATCCGCGACCAGCAACTGGACCGCGACCTGATCACGTACTCCTTCGCCGGCCTGCGGGTGCTGCCGGGCGGCCCCGGGGACACCGCGAAGGCCAAGCGCGAGACGGTCGTCAGCGAGGGCCGCGGCGGGATGCTGTCCGTCGCGGGCGGCAAGTGGACCACCTTCCGCCACATCGGCCGCACGGTGATGCGCAAGCTCCAGGAACTGCCCGGCCACCCGCTGGGCGACGCCTTCGAACCCGTCGGCTCGCTGCCGAGCAAGCTGCCGCTGCCGGGGGTCGCCAACCCGCGCGCGGTCGCCCACCGACTGCTGGTGGACGGCCCCGCGCCCGGTCCGCGCATGGCAGCGGACACCGCCCGGCACCTGGCCACCCACTACGGTTCGCTGGCCTTCGACATCGCCCGGCTGGCCAACGACGACCCGGCGCTGGCCCGGCGCGTCCACCCGGACGCGCCGGAGATCTGGGCGCAGGTCGTCTGGGCCCGGGACCACGAGTGGGCCGAGACGGCGGACGACGTGCTGCGCCGCCGTACGACGCTGACGATCCGAGGGCTGGCCACGGACGAGGTCCGTGCGCAGGTCCAGGACCTGCTCGACAGGAAGTGACCGCACGGTCACCGGCCCTGCCCGCGCGGGAGCGGTCCTCCCTGCGGCAGGGGGAGGGTGACACGGAGGGGCGATTCCCCACCGGCCTGCGGGCCGGCGGAGTCGCCCCTTCCGGCTGTGGGGCCCCCGAAGCCACGCGCAACGGCCCGGGCACCTCGGACGTCTGTTCCCTGTGGATCCGCTGTTTCCGGTGGATCCACGGGAAGGCCGGGACGGCGGTCACCGACGAGGCGATCGAGAAGATCAAGGGGGTGATCGTCGTCGGCACGCCGCGTCCCGGCGACCGGTTGCCCGGGGAGAGCGAACTCGCCGCCGGACCGGGACTGTCGCGCAACTCTCCGGGGAGGCGGTGCGCGCGCTGTCGCCGGCCCGGATCCCCGACGTGCGGCAGGGCGACGGCACGTACGTCACCGGCCCGGACCCGCAACCGCTGCTGGAGGCACTCGGTTTCGCCGTGGACCGCACCGGGAGGCCACGGCCCTGGAGTTCCTCGCCGCGCGCCGCACCCCGGAGCCGACCGTCACGGCCACCACGGCCGCCCTGATCAGCGAGCGGGAACCGGACCCGCCGGCCGAGCGGTTGGACGGACCCCGCGCGAACACCGGGCCGTCCCGGCGGCCCTGCGGGACCGGGACGCGAAGGCGGCGCGGTCGTGGGTCACCGTCCACCTCGCGGGCCTCGAGCGGTGGCCGCGTTCCACGCGGTGAAGGCCCGCCGTCCGCACCGTGAGCGGGCGGCCCTCCCGGGCGGCTCGGATCAACACGGGGTGTTTCCCGGCGCCTGCCGGGGCAGTGTTGGGGCATTCCCCCTGCGAGGGGGCTGCGGACGCTCCCCCCTGCACGCCGTAAGGTTGGGGCGTACGCGAGGGCACGTCGGAAGGAGGCGCTGGGTGATCGAGCTCGAGGGGGTTCCCGAGCTGATCGACCCGGTCATGGTGGCCGCGTTCGAGGGCTGGAACGATGCCGGTGACGCCGCCTCCACCGCGGTCGCGCATCTGGACAGGGAATGGAAGGGCGAGGTGTTCGCGGCGCTGGACGCCGAGGACTACTACGACTTCCAGGTCAACCGGCCCACGGTGTTCATGGACGGCGGCGTGCGGAAGATCACGTGGCCGACGACGCGGTTGTCGGTGGTCCGGGTCGGTGGCGACAAGCCGCGCGATCTGGTGCTGGTCCGCGGGATCGAACCGTCCATGCGCTGGCGCTCGTTCTGCAACGAGCTGCTGGGCTTCGCCCATGAACTCGGGGTGGAGTTGGTGGTCGTCCTGGGCGCTCTGCTGGGTGACACTCCGCACACCCGTCCGGTGCCGATCAGCGGGACCACGTCCGATCCGGACCTGGCCCGCCGCATGGACCTGGAGGAGACCAAGTACGAGGGTCCCACGGGGATCGTCGGCATTCTCCAGGAGGCGTGCACGCACGCGGGCGTCCCGGCGGTGTCGCTGTGGGCGGCGGTCCCGCACTACGTGTCGCAGCCGCCCAACCCGAAGGCGACGCTGGCCCTCCTGAACCGGCTGGAGGACCTGATCGACGTGCGCATCCCGCTGGGCGAACTGTCCGAGGACGCGCGCGCCTGGCAGGTGGGCGTGGACCAACTGGCCGCGGAGGACAGCGAGGTCGCGGAGTACGTCCAGTCGTTGGAGGAGGCCCGGGACACGGCCGAGCTGCCGGAGGCGTCGGGCGAGGCGATCGCCCGCGAGTTCGAGCGCTATCTGCGGCGCCGTGACGGTTCGTCCGGCCCGCCGCAGCCCGGTGGCCACGCCACGGCCGACGGCGGGGACGGCCCGTCGTTCCGGCGGGACGCCCCGGGCAGTCGGCCCCGTCCGCCGAAACCGGCGAAACCGGACACGGACGGCGAGGACTCCTCGGAGGACTGAGCGCGGACGGACGCGAAGGACCGAACGCGGCGGGCCGAGGCAGTCGGGCCCGGACGAACGCAGTGGGGCGCCCCGTCGGTGGACGGGGCGCCCCACTGCATTCCCGATCGTTTACAGCGCCACGCCGAGCAGGGCGTCCACGGCGCGGGAGACGATCCCGGGCGCGCCCATGTCCGTGCCTCCCTGCTGCTCCTGGGCCACGGCCCAGCGGTCGACGGCGGCCAGCGCCGCCGGAGCGTCCAGGTCGTTGGCCAGGGCTTCGCGGATCTCGTCCACCAGAGTCTCGGCGGACGGGCCGTCGGGGCGGGAGACGGCGGCCCGCCAGTGCCCGAGCCGCGTCACGGCGTCCTGGAGGACCTGGTCGGTCCATTCCCAGTCCGCGCGGTAGTGGTGGGCGAGCAGCGCCAGCCGGATCGCCGCCGGGTCCACGCCGTCACGCCGAAGCCGGGACACGAAGACCAGGTTGCCCTTGGACTTGGACATCTTCTCGCCGTGCAGGGCGACCATCCCGGCGTGGACGTACGCCTTGGCCATGGGGAACTCGCCGGTGAGCACCTGGGCGTGCGAGGCGCCCATCTCGTGGTGCGGGAAGACCAGGTCGGAGCCTCCGCCCTGGATGTCGAAGCCCATGCCCAGGTGGTCCAGGGCGATGGCGACGCACTCGATGTGCCAGCCCGGACGGCCCCTGCCGAGCGATCCGCCGTCCCAACTGGGCTCGCCCTCGCGGGCGGCCGACCAGAGCATCGGGTCGAGGGGGTTCTTCTTGCCCGGACGGTCCGGGTCGCCGCCGCGTTCGGCGGACAGCAGCCGCATGGCGGCCGCGTCGAGGTGCGAGACCTGCCCGAAATGCGGGTCGGCCTCGACCGAGAAGTAGGTGTCGCCCTCGAGTTCGTACGCGGCGCCGAGATCGCGCAGTCGTTCGACGAGCGGGACGATGCCGGGTATCGCCTCCACGGCGCCTATGTACTGACGCGGCGGCAGCATCCGCAGGGCCGTCATGTCCTCGCGGAAGAGCTGGGTCTCCTGCTCGGCGAGGGCGGCCCAGTCGACGCCGTCCCGCTCGGCCCGCTCCAGCAGCGGGTCGTCGACGTCGGTGACGTTCTGGACGTAGTGAACCTGCCGCTTGGTGTCGAGCCACACGCGCTGCACGAGGTCGAACGCGTTGTACGTCGCCGCGTGTCCGATGTGGGTGGCGTCGTACGGAGTGATGCCGCAGACGTAGATACGGGCTACGGGGCCGGGGTCGAGTGTGATCGAGCCCCCGGTCGCGGTGTCGTGAATCCTCAGGTCGCGTCCCTGACCGGGCAGGGCGGGGACCTCGGAAGCGGGCCAGGCATGCATGCCCTGAGCGTAACCGGACCATGGTCCAGGATACGAACCGGAGCGGGCCGGACGACCGGGAAGGCACTCTTGCGCATCACCGCCGAACGTGCGGGTGGCGCGCGGGCGAAGGGGGTGCGGGACTGTCCCGCCCGACCCGGACGCGGTCCGGATCGAGGCCGGACCGAAGCCGGAGCACCGTGCTCGGGCCGGGCCACGGGGCTCGGGCCGGACCGGCGTGGGCCGGACCGGCGTGGGCCGGACCGGCGTGGGTCAGACCGGCGTGGGTCAGACCGGCGGCCAGGGGATCGCGGGCCAGTCCCCGCCCGGCTCGGGATGGGTGCCGGAGGCGAGGAGGGAAATCACACGGGCGCGCGTGGCGTCGATCTCGGCGGGGGTGATCAGCGGGGCCAGCGAGACGGCCAGCGGGCCGCCCTCGGCGAGTGCCTTCCCGAGGATCTCGAGGGCCTCGCGCGCCTCCCCGGGCAGGGGCTCCCCCGCCCAGCCCCACAGCAGGGTGCGCAGCTTGTCCTCGACGTTGAAGGTGACGCCGTGGTCGATGCCGTAGAGCCGGCCGTCCGGGGTGGGCAGGAGGTGCCCGCCCTTGCGGTCGGCGTTGTTGATCACCGCGTCGAGCACGGCCATCCGCCGCAGCCGCGCGTCATCGGCGTGCACGAGCAGTGCGGTGCGCCCCTCGCCCACCTCGGCGAATCCGATCGCCTTCCAGCCGGGGGCGGGTTCCTCCCGGTCGACCAGGGCGAGGAGTTCCGTGCCCGGGGCGGTCTCGATCCACAGCTGGCACATGCCCTCGCCGTGCGGGCCGTCCCGCAGCACGGTGGGCGGCACCAGTCCCCAGCCGGTCGCCTCGGAGACCAGGTACGCCGCGACCTCGCGCCCGGCGAGCGTCCCGTCCGGGAAGTCCCACAGGGGCCGCTCCCCCGCGACGGGCTTGTAGACACAGGCGGCCTCGCGGCCCTCGTGGGCCACGGTGCAGTAGAGCGCCGCGTTCGACGCCTCACGGATGCGCCCGCGCACGGTCAGCTCGCCCTGGGCGAGCAGCACCGCGGCGGTGGGGTCTGCGGTGGTCACGCTCCGCGTCGGTATCCGTTCTGGCGCGGACACACATGTCCTTCCGGGTCGAGGGGGAGGCTGCACAGCGGACACGGCGGCCGGCCCGCGTTGACGACGTCGAGGGCGCGCTTGGCGAAGGCACGGGCCTGGACGCCGGTGAGCCGGACCCTGAGCATCGGGGGCCCGTTCTCCTCGTCCTGGAGCAGCCGCTCCTCCGCCTCGGCGAGGTCCTCCTCGGATTCGGCGTCCAGCTCGACGAGCGCCTGCGCCTCGACGATCATGCACTCCTCCTCGCCATCCCAGGCGAGCGCCATGGTGCCGACGCGGAACTCCTCCTCCACGGGGGCGTCCAGCGGGGCGGTGTCGGCGATCTCGGTCGGCGCCACGGCGGGCACGGCGGCGCTGCCGCCACTACGGCGTACGACCTCGTCGAGCAGTTCGTCCATGCGTTCGGCGAGTGCGGCGACCTGGGTCTTCTCCAGGGCCACGCTGGTCACCCGGGAGCCGGCTGAGGCCTGGAGGAAGAACGTACGGCGCCCTGGCAGTCCGACCGTACCGGCCACGAAACGTTCCGGCTGGTCGTAGAGGAACACCTGACGGGACACGTCCTGACTCCATCGAGAGTTGTGGGTACCTGTATCCACGGCGCTGCCGCGTCGGCTTCACCCTACTGCGGCCGACGATCACGGTGCGCCCGCGCCGCCCCCCACCGGGGCGTCGTCGGAGGGCGTCTCGTCGCGCGGTGCCAGGGCGTCGAAGTCGCCGGTGTCGCCGAGCCGCACGAGGTAGGGGCGCAGCCGCGTGTACCGGATCGCGGTGACGGAACACGGATCGACGGAAATCCTCTGGAAGAGGTCCAGATGAAGTCCGAGTGCTTCGGCGGCGAGGGACTTGATGATGTCCCCGTGCGAACACATGAGATAGACGGCGTCGGCGCCGTGATCGCGCTCCACCCGCGCGTTCCACTCGCGCACCGCTTCGGCGGCGCGCGTCTGCATCGCGCGCAGGGACTCCCCGCCGGGGAAGGCGGCGGCCGACGGATGGGCCTGGACGACCTCCATGAGGGGCTCGTCCTTCAGCTCGGCGAGCTTGCGGCCCGTCCAGTCGCCGTAGTGGCACTCCCCGATGCGGTCGTCGGTGTGGGCGGTGAGGCCGGGCCGGGCGTCCAGGAGCGGCCGGATCGTCTCCTGGCAGCGCTGGAGGGGGCTGGCGACGACCTCGGAGAGGGGCAGGGCGGCGAGCCGTCCGGGCAGGGCGGCGGCCTGCGCGGCCCCGCGTTCGTCGAGGGCGACGCCGGGCGTCCAGCCGGCGAGCAGTCCCTCGGTGTTGGCGGTGGATCGTCCGTGCCGGACCAGGAGCAACGTGGGCATGCGGCCCAGGGTAGGCGCACGCGCGGGTGCGTGGCCCGGCGCGTCGTACGGTGCGCCGTCCGCCGCGCCGCCGGATGTGTTGTCCGGCCGGTGCGGGGAATGTGCGCTCCATGATCGTCGACTGTGCCGTTTACCGGGAGGGGCGCCGGACGGAGGGGCCCGGCGACTTCTCCGACGCGCTGGAGCAGGCGCGGGCGTCGGGGGGTTTCGTCTGGATCGGGCTGCACGAGCCGACGGCGGACGAGTTCGATCTGGTCTCCCAGGAGTTCGGACTGCACCCGCTGGCGGTCGAGGACGCGCTCAAGGCGCATCAGCGGCCCAAGCTGGAGGTGTACGACGACTCGCTGTTCATGGTCCTCAAGCCGGTCGCCTACGAGCCTCACAGCGACACCGTCTCCACCGGCGAGGTCATGATCTTCCTGGGGGACGCGTTCGTGGTGACCGTCCGGCACGGCGGGGCTTCCCCGTTGAACGCCGTACGGAGCCGTCTGGAGCACGAACCGGACCTGCTGGTCAAGGGGGCGACGTCGGTGGTGTACGCGATCGCCGACGCCGCCGTCGACCACTATCTCGACGTGGCGACCGAGCTGCAGGCCGACCTGGAGGGGCTGGAGGCGGAGGTCTTCAGCCCGGACGGTGCCGGTACGCAGCACACGGCGTCCCGGATCTACACCTTCAAGCGGCAGATCCTGGAGTTCCGCCGGGCGACCGGGCCGCTGACGCAGCCGGTGGCACGGCTCATGGGGGCGGGCGCCTCCGGTGCGGCGGTGCCCTTCGTGTCCAAGAAGGCGCGGCCCTTCTTCCGTGACGTGCACGACCACCTCACGCGCGTGAACGAGTCCGTGGAGAGCCTGGACCGGCTGGTCTCGGACATCCTCTCGGCGCATCTGGCCCAGGTGAGCGTCCGGCAGAACGACGACATGCGGAAGATCTCCGCGTGGGCCGCCATGGCCGTGGTCCCCACGATGCTCGCGGGGATCTACGGCATGAACTTCGAGCACATGCCGGAGCTGCGGTGGGAGTGGTCCTATCCGGCGGTGATCCTGGTGATGGCCGTGCTGGAGGTGCTGCTGTACCGGCTGTTCAAGCGGCGCGGCTGGATGTAGCGGGCGGCGGGCCGAAGGGGGCGGGCGTCCGGCCCGGTGCGGCCGGCGGGCCGGTCTCCTCCTGGGGCACGGCCCCCTCCGGCTCCGTCCGTGGCTCAGGCGAACTCGGGGGCCGTGCTCTCCGGGCCGCCCAGGGCGTTGTGGCGGTCCGGCATCCTCAGCGAGACCATGCGGCGCCAGCCGCCCAGGCGCTCGTAGACGTACACCGCGTGGATGCCGGCCGCCAGGAGGGCCGACCTGGCCCTGGACCAGCCGAGGATGCGGCCCATCCGGTCCATCACCGCGAGGCTGACGTCCCGGTACACGCGGATCTCGGCGAGCGCGCTCGCGCGCAGGGTGCGCTGGATGGCGCGGCCGTGTCCGGCGTAGGCGAGGCGCAGGAGTTCCTCGTGGCAGTAGGCGAGGTGGTTGTCCTCGTCGTCGGAGATCATCCTGATCGCGCGGCCGAGTTCGGGGTGGTCGGAGAAGTGCTTGCGGAGCAGTTCCATCTGCTCGGAGGCGCGCTGTTCGGTGACCCGGCTGTGGGCGAGGTAGGTGACGATGTCCTCGACGGTGAGCGGCTCGTCGTGCCTGAGCCGGTCGTGCGCCAGACCGATGCCGCCGCGCTCGAGGAGCATCGTGTAGTCGGTCTCGGGCGGGACGGGGGCGGGCCGCACACCGCGCTTCTTCATCAGTGCGTTGAAGATGCGGCCGTGCTTGTCCTCGTCGGCGCCGTGCCTGGTGATCTTGGGAGCGAGCGCGCGCTGGGACTCGGGGACCAGAGCGGCGATCCTGGCGTTCTCCCAGCCGCCCTGGGCCTCCCCGCCGGCGGCGATGGAACAGAACAGCGCGAAGGACTCGTCGTCGTCGAGGATCTCCTGGAACAGACTCTTGACCGAAAGCATCATGGGCCCCTCTCCGCGAGGATTCCGCACGTCCGCAGTCCTGCGGTTCGCGGTGGTCCGAAGTGGTCCGCAGAGAAGGAGTCAAGTCCGGGGAGGGGCGCACGGCAACAGGGACCGCCGACAACTGCGCCGAACGGAGGACGGGCGAGGGGGCACCGGGGCGTAACCGCGGGAGCCGCCGGGCGTTGTGGTGGGTGACGGCCGTGGCGGGGAAGACCCCCGAGCCCCCGCCACGGCCGTGGAACCCCTCGCGGGCGGCCCCGCGGACGGTCCTATGCGAGACCGGCGCGTTCCAGGGCCTCGGTGCCGGCGCGCAGCGACGCGAGCCGCTCGTCGAGGGTGAAACCGGCCGGGGCGAGGGTGAGGGTGGTGACCCCGGCCGCCGCGTAGGCCTTCATCCGGTCCGCGATGCGGTCCACGGAACCGAGGAGCGTCGTGGAGTCGATCAGGTCGTGCGGTACGGCCGCGGCGGCGCCCTGCTTGTCGCCGGACAGGTACTTGTCCTGGATCTCGGCGGCCTCCCGCTCGTAGCCCATGCGCCCGGCGAGCTGGTTGTAGAAGTTCTGCTTGCGGCTTCCCATGCCGCCGACGTACAGCGCGGTGTAGGGACGGAAGGTGTCGGCGAGGGCGGTGACGTCCTTGTCGTCCCCGGCGGCGAGGGGCACGGTGGGGCAGATGTCGAAGCCGTCGAGGGTCTTGCCCGCCTTCTCGCGGCCCGCCCTCAGGTACCTGACGGCGGTGTCCTCCAGGTGGTCGGCGGAGGGGAAGATCAGCAGGGCGCCGTCGGCGATCTCGCCGGTCTGTTCGAGGTTCTTCGGCCCGATCGCGGCGATGTAGAGGGGGATGTGCTCGCGCTGCGGGTGCACGGTGAGCTTGATGGGCTTGCCGGGGCCGCCGGGGAGGGGCAGCGTCCAGTGCTCGCCGTCGTGGGTGAGGCGCTCGCGCGTCATGGCCTTGCGGATGATCTCGACGTACTCGCGGGTCCGGGCGAGCGGCTTGTCGAACTTGACGCCGTACCAGCCCTCGGAGACCTGCGGGCCGGAGACGCCGAGGCCGAGGCGGAACCGGCCGCCGGAGAGGGAGTCGAGGGTGGCGGCCGTCATCGCGGTCATCGCGGGCTGGCGGGCCGGGATCTGGAAGATGGCCGAGCCCACGTCGATGCGTTCGGTCTGGGCGGCGACCCAGGTGAGCACGGTGGCGGCGTCGGAGCCGTAGGCCTCGGCCGCCCAGCAGACCGCGTACCCGAGGCGGTCGGCCTCCTGCGCCACGGCGAGGTTGTCCGCGTCCATTCCGGCGCCCCAGTAGCCGAGGTTGATCCCGAGCTGCATGGCCCTCTCCCCTTACCCATCAGTAACGTCGTTTGTGCGGAGACCCTATACCGCGGGGCCCCGCGGGGGTGCGGTGCCGCTCGCGGTCTTCGTGCCGGGCGGCCCGGCCCCGCCCGGTGCCTGGGGAAATACGTTGTCCACAGGTACCCACACCACAAGGTCTGGCCAGTAATCTCGGCGTTCATGGAGCAGAGGCATCTCGGCCGTACCGGCCTGCGCGTGTCCCGGATCGGCCTCGGGACCCTGACCTGGGGTCGGGACACCGACGAGCACGACGCCGCGGACCTCTTGAAGACCTTCTGGGAGGCGGGCGGCAACCTCGTCGACACCGCCGACGTGTACGGCGACGGGGAGGCCGAGTACCTGCTCGGGCAGCTCATGGACGGGCTGGTGCCGCGCCGGGACCTCGTCATCTCGACCAAGGCCGGCAGCGTGCCGGACCCGAACCGCAGGGTCGACGGTTCGCGCGGTCATCTGCTCTCCGCGCTGGACGCCTCGCTCGCGCGTCTGGGCACCGACCACGTCGACGTGTGGCACCTCCACTCCTACGATCCCGCCACACCGCTGGAGGAGACGCTCCAGGCCCTGGACATCGCCGTCGCCAGCGGACGGGCCCGCTATGCCGGTGTGGCCGACTTCTGCGGCTGGCAGCTGGCCAGGGCGGCGACCTGGCAGCTCGCCGCGCCCGGCTCGCGGGCCCGGCTCGCGAGCACCCAGATGGAGTACTCGCTGCTCCAGCGGGGCGTGGAGCGGGAGGTGCTGCCGGCCGCCGTCGACACCGGGATCGGGCTGCTTCCCTCGTCCCCGCTCGGGCGGGGCGTGCTGACCGGCAAGTACCGGGGCGACGCCATGCCGCCGGACTCGCGGGGCGCCTCCGCGCATCTGGCGCCGTTCGTGGAGCCTTATCTGGACGACACGGCGAGCAGGATCGTGGACGCGGTGACGACGGCGGCGGACGGGCTCGCCGTGACCACGCTCCAGGTGGCTCTCGCGTGGGTGCGGGACCGGCCGGGCGTGACCGCCCCGGTCGTCGGCGCGCGCAACGCGCAGCAGCTCACGGCGGCGTTGTCGGTGGAGGCCCTTAGTCTTCCTGACGAGATCTGCCGGGCGCTCGACGATGTGTCGGCTCCCGTGCACCGCTATCCCGATCACGACTGGAGCACGCTGTGAGCACGGAGCCGCCCGAGGAGACCACGGAGAACGCCGGGCCGGGGACACCGGACGAGGCGGCGGACACCTCGGAGCCCGCGGCGACGCCGGAGGCCTCGGAGGCCTCGCCCGGGACCGTCCCGGATGCCCCTGCGGAGGCGGAGGGCACGGAGGCGGAGGGCGGGCAGACGGCCGGGGCCGGGCAGGTGTCCGAGGCCGAGGCCGAGTTGCTGGCGCAGCGGGCCGAGCGGGAGCGGATCGAGCGGCGGAAGGCGGAGCGGCAGGGACCGATCGAGGCCGGCGGCAAGCTGAGCGGCACGGCAGCCGATCTGCTCGCCGCCGTACGGGCCGTGGAGAGCGGCGAGAAGCCGGCGCCCGCGGTGTTCGAGGAGGCCCGGCCCGCGCCGCGGCGGCCCGCTCCCGAACCTGTGCGGCCGGCGCCGCCGGTGACCGCCGGGCAGGCACCCGCCGACAGCGTGGTCGTGGCCGTACGTGAGGTGCTCGCCCAGGGCGGCGCGCCCGAAGCGCTCGCCGTGCAGGCTGCCGGTGTGCTGGGCGAGGGGGCCGCACAGGCGTTGCGGGCCGATCCCTGGCAGCTGTTGCGGGTGGCGGGTGTGCGGCCCGAGCAGGCGGACGGTTTCGCACGGGCGCTGCTCGGCGGTGAGGCCGGGCCGGACGACGGGCGGCGGGAGCGGGCGGTCACCGGATGGCTGCTGGAGCAGGCCGCGACGGCCGGGCACACCGCCCTGGAGATGTCCGCGCTGACCACCGCGCTGGCGCGGCAGGGGGTACCGGATCCCGAGGAGGCCGTGCAGGCCGCGATCTCCGACGGTGACGTCCTGGTCTTCCAGGACCCGCTGCCGGAGACGGGAACCCCGGCACCCCGGCGGGACGACGCCGGGGACGACGCGGACGGAGCCGAGGAGGAGCGGCCCGTCAGGGTGCTCGTGGCGCTCGAGCGGTACGCGATGGCCGAGGAGAGCCTCGCCGACGGGCTGGCCCGGCTCGTCAACTCCGTTTTCCAGCAGGACGGTTCAGATGCGCAGTGGGAGCGGGCCGCCGCCTCGGCGGGCGGGTCCACGGGGGAACTGATCCGCGCGGTCGCCGGTCACGGACTGGTGCTGCACACGGGCGGGGAGGCGTCCCTCGCCGAGCCGGCGGCTCTGCTCCGGGCGGCACGCGGTCTCGGACTGCGCGCCTGGGCCGCCGTCCACACCCCGGTCGGGCGTACCCGGTTCGCGGCCCTGCTGGAGGCCGTCACGGCCGAGGGCACGGACCCCGGGGAGACGAACGCCGGCGTCACCGCAGCGGGGGACGAGAAGGCCGAGGACCCCGGAGTCGCCACCGTCGCCGGGCTGCTGTCCGGTGCCGAGGGACCGGGGCGGGACGCCGACGGGGCGCTGCTGCTGGACCTGCTCGTCGTGCTGGACGCTCCCCTGCTGGACGTCGAGACGGCCGCGCTGGTCACGGAGTCGCTGCCGGACGGCTCCCGGCTGCTGCTGGCCGGGGATCCGGGCGTGCTGTGGTCCGTCGGTCCGGGGCGGGTGTTCGCCGATCTGCTGGCCGCGCGCGTGTGCCCGCAGATCGCCTCCCGACGGCCGGATCCCGGGCCGCTGGGCGAACTGGTCTCCGGTATCGGGGTCGGTGAGCTGAACCAGGTGGCGGCACCCGGCAGGGAGGTCGTCATCGTGCCGGTGCGGGACCCGGGCGAGGCCGTGCACCGGACGGTGCAGCTCGTGATCGACTCGGTGCCGCGCGCGATCGGGGTACCCGCGGAGGAGACGCAGGTGATCACGCCGGGGCACGGGGGTGCGGTGGGCACGCGCGCACTGAACGCGGCGTTGAAGGAGCGGTTGAATCCGGGGCCGGGGCGCTTCGGCGGGTTCGACCCGGGCGACCGGATCGTCCACTCCCCCGCCCGGGGGCGTACGGTGCCGGGCCGGGTGGTGAAGGCCGGCGCCGACGGGCTGCACCTGTCCTGCGCGGGCGAGGCCGTCGTCGTACCTCAGGAGCGGGTGGAGCAGTCGGTACGGCACGGCTGGGCGCTGACGGCACACCAGGCGATGGGGAACCGGTGGCCGGCCGTGGTCGTGGTGCTGCCCGGCGATGCCGTGCAGGCGTTGAGCCGGCCCTGGGTGTACACGGCGTTCAGCAGGGCGGACCGCCATCTGTCCGTGGTGCACGGGGTGGAGCAGGCGCTGCCGCGTGCCGTGGCGGAGGTGCCGGCGAAGCCCCGGACGACCCGGCTGCCGGTACTGCTGGCGCCGCAGGTTCCGGCAGCGGCCGGCTGACTCCGGACACCACCCGTAACGGTGGCGGTGACTGCGGTGGCGGTGGCACCCCCGGTGCCACCGCCGGTGTCGCTCTCGCCGCCGGCGCGCCCCCGGGTGTGATCAGCGATCGGTGTCCAGGGCCGGAACCGGCCTGTCCTCGAGGCCGTCGTCGAGGTCGTCCACCTCGTCGTCGGGGTCCTCGTCGAAGACGGCGCTGACGTCGAAGCGGCACACGACCTGCGCCGGGTCCACCTCCTCGAACGGGGCTTCCAGCCATTCACCGGGTTCCGCCGGTTCGTCCGATGCCGTCACCCAGAGCGTGGAGTCGCCCTCCTCCAGGCCGAACTCCTTGTGCCGGGAGGCGATCTCGTCCGGTTCGTACTCGCCGAACAGGAGGCCGAGCGCGCCGTGGACGGTGCCCGAGGTGTCGGAGGTGTCGGAGGCGTCGGAGATGTCGTCGTCCGCCGCCTCGATCCGCTGCGCGTGCGCCAGCAGCCGCTGCGGCTCCGCGACGGCGTAGTCGCGGCGGATCAGCACGCTGAGCGCGCTGGGCTCCTCGGGCCCGGTGTAGGGCGGCAGTGCGTCCTCGGCCGCGGGGATCTCGAAGGGGGTCACCTCGTCGTAGCGGTCGTAGAGCAGTTCGTCGTACGACTCGGCGGCCACGGCCAGCTCGTTGAACGCCTCGTAGACGGCCGGGTCGTCCTCCCCCGACCGGCGTTCGACCGCGGCCAGGTGGCGGTCGAGCGCGGTCTTGACCGCCTCGGCGGCGGCGCGTACCTCGGCAGCGGTGGGCTGCGCAGCATCAGACATAGTGCAGACGCTATCCGTACCGGGGCCCAGACCGCACAATAGATGCGATGCCGGAATACGAATTTGTCGACGTGCACGTACCGCGCGGGGTCTCCCGCAAGGAAGCGGCCCGTCTGCTGACGGATCACGCGGAGTACGGTCACTGGGAGCTGGACCGACTGCGTCTGCTGCGCGACGGGAGCCGCAAGGTGCGGCTGCGGCGGCGGATCATCCGCCAGGTGCGCGCGACCTGGTGAGTTCGGACACACCGCAGGCCGGTACTCCTTCACCCACGGAGCGGGCCCGGCTGAGCCGGGCCCGCTCCGCACGACCGGTGGGGGCCGCTGTCGCGGCCGGTGTCACGCGGCGGCTCGTGCCTTGCGGTAGAGGACCACGCCGGCGAGCAGCGCGCCCGCGCCGACCGGCAGGGCGAGACCGACCGGCAGCTCACTGCCGGTCGCGGCGAGCTCCACGTCGCCCTGGGGCCGGGCGGCGGTGTGGGTGACCGGCTGATGACCGGGGGCGGAGCCGCCCGGGGTGGCCTCGCCTGGGGTGGCCTCGCCCGGGGTGGACGGCGGGCCCGGCTCGGCCTCGCCCGGTTCGCCGGGCAGGCTGGGCGCCTCCTGTTCGCCGGCTCCGCCGCTCGCGCAGTCATTGCCCAGAGCAACGTTGCCGAGACCGATGACGTTGACGCTGTTGCCGCAGACGTTCACCGGAACGTGGACCGGCGCCTCGATGCGGTTGCCGGACGCCACGCCGGGTGAGTCGGTGGTGTGCCCGTCGGCCTGCGCGCCACCGTGACCGCTCGACGGCGAGCCGCCGTGGTGGGCGCAGGAGTTGCCCACGGACGGGTTGAGGACGCCGACGGCGTCGACCGTGTTTCCGCAGACGTTGACCGGCGCGTGCACCGGCGCTTGGAGCGAGTTCCCGGAGAGCACTCCGGGCGACCCCTTGGCCACACCCTGTGCGCCGGAGTCGGCGTGCGCGATACCGCCCGCGGCGGCGATCACGCCGGACGCGGCTGCCACGGTCATCAGGCCCTTACGGGTGACCTGTCGCATGTACTGATTCCCTGCCTTCGACCAAGTACCGGGGAGGGTTTCCACGGATTCCTGGGATTCCCCCGACTTCTCGGACTCCACGAAATCCACGGATTCCCTTCCCGGTGTTCGGGACGTACTGGAAAACCGGTCGGCCCCGGAGCGCATGGCGCGCACTCCGGGGCCGACAAGCTCAAACCCTGAAAGGGCGTGCCCTAAGGGGCGAGGCACAATGTCACTGGTTGACGCAGGTGTTGCCGAACGCGGGGTTCAGCAGCCCGATCACGGAGACCGTGTTGCCGCAGGCGTTCACCGGGACGTGCACCGGAGCCTGAACGACGTTGCCCGAGGCGACACCCGGGGAGTTCACGGCAGCACCCTGGGCACCGGAATCGGCGGCGGCCATGCCCGCACCCGCGAGAACCAGTCCACCGGTGGCGGCAGCGACAGCGACGATCTTCTTGAGCATTATTCCTCCTCGTTGGCAATGCGATCCAAATCCGCGGATCACATCACGGGTAACGAGGAGGGAGTAATGAGGCTACGAGCTTATCGTCGGATTCACTCTTCCCGGTCATCTCCGCACGTCTGCACGAATAGTGACGGACCGTTCAGGACGCGTCCAGGAACCGGTCGAGCACCCGCACACCGAACTTCAGACCGTCCACCGGAACCCGCTCGTCGACCCCGTGGAACATGCCGGCGAAGTCCAGCTCCGGCGGCAGCTTCAGCGGGGCGAAGCCGAAGCAGCGGATGCCGAGGTCGTCGAAGGACTTGGCGTCGGTGCCACCGGAGAGCATGTACGGCACCGCCCGTGCGATCGGGTCCTCGGCGCCGAGCGCCAGCTGCATGGCGTCGACGAGCCGGCCGTCGAAACCGGTCTCCAGCGCCTTGTCCGCGTGCACGTCCTCACGCTTCACGCGCGGGCCGAGGATCCGGTCGAGATCGGCCAGGAACTCCTCCTCGTATCCGGGCAGGAAGCGGCCGTCGACATGGGCGGTGGCCTGGCCCGGGATGACGTTGACCTTGTACCCGGCGCCGAGCATGGTGGGCGCCGCCGAGTTGCGCAGCGTGGTGCCGATCATGCGGGCGATGCCGCCGAGCTTGGCGAGGGTCTCGTCCATGTTCTCCGGGTCGAGCTCGGTGCCCAGTGCGTCGGAGAGCTCGTCCAGGAAGGCCCGTACCGTCTTGGTGACCCGTACCGGCCACTGGTGCCGGCCGAGCCGGGCGACCGCCTCGGAGAGTTCGGTGATCGCGTTGTCGTCGTTGGTCATCGAGCCGTGGCCGGCCGTGCCGTCGACGGTGAGCCGCATCCAGTGCATGCCCTTCTCGGCGGTCTCGATGAGGTAGAGACGCAGCTTCTCGTTGACGGTGAAGGAGAACCCGCCGACCTCGCCGATCGCCTCGGTGACGCCCTCGAACAGCTCGGGATGCTCACGGACCAGGTGCTTGGCGCCGTAGGTGCCGCCGGCCTCCTCGTCGGCGAGGAAGGCGAGGACGACGTCGCGCGGGGGCTTGCGCCCGCTGCGCAGGCGGTCGCGGACGACCGCCAGCGTCATCGCGTCCATGTCCTTCATGTCGACGGCGCCGCGCCCCCACACGCATCCGTCGGCGATCTCGCCGGAGAAGGGGTGGTGGGTCCAGTCCTCGGCGTTGGCCGGTACGACGTCGGTGTGGCCGTGGATCAGCAGGGCCGGCCGGGAGGGGTCCTCCCCCTCGATACGGGCCACGGTGGAGGCGCGGCCCTTGTGCGACTCGAAGATCTGTGGTTCGAGCCCCACTTCGGCGAGCTTCTCGGCGATGTACTCGGCCGCCTTGCGCTCGCCGGGGCCCGAGTGGTCGCCGTAGTTGCTGGTGTCGATCCGGATCAGGTCGCGGCAGAGGTCCACGACCTCGTCCTCACCGGTGACGCCCTTGGCCGTGTCCGTCGCGCTCACGTGGTTCCTCCCGCTGTCGCTGCACACTGTTCCCTGCACGCTGTCACTGCTCGTGGGTCTCCCCCTCATCCTCTCCCCTGCGCGGCCCCGCCCCAAGGCGGGACCCGGCCCGTCACACGGCGTTCACGCCGGGACGGAGCACAGCCCGGACGGAAGCCGGGCGGGAACACCGCCGGACACGAGCGCAGCCGGGCCGCGCGCCCACCGGAGGTGATCGGCCACCCCGGAAAGCCTGGTAATGTTTACGTCGTCGCCGCGGGGGAAACCCGCGCGTCAGACACCTTGTCCGGGTGGCGGAATGGCAGACGCGCTAGCTTGAGGTGCTAGTGCCCTTTAACGGGCGTGGGGGTTCAAGTCCCCCCTCGGACACATGAACGCGAGGGCCGCGACCATCAGGTCGCGGCCCTCGCGCGTTGTCGCGCCCTGTCACGGAGGAAGACCATGGCCGATCGCCCCTGCCCCTGCGGGCTCCCCGAGACCTACGAGGCCTGCTGCGGCCGCTTCCACGCGGGGACGGCCGCGGCCCCGACCGCCGAGCGGCTGATGCGGTCGCGGTACTGCGCCTTCGTACGGCTGGACTCCGGTTACCTGCTGCGCACGTGGCATCCGCGGACGCGGCCGGAGCGGGTCGACCTCGATCCCGGGATGCGGTGGACCGGGCTGGAGATCCTGGGCACCGACGGCGGGTCCGCCTTCCACTCCACCGGGACGGTGACCTTCCGGGCGTCCTACCGGGGCGGCTCGCTGCACGAGCGGAGCCGCTTCGAGCGGGTGGACGGGGCGTGGGTGTACGTCGACGGGGAGTTCCTGAGCTGAGCCCGTCGGCGGACCCCCACCAGCCGGGCGCGTCCAGCCCCTCGCTTCGGGCCGCCGCCGACAGAGCGGAACACTGCTCCGCGCAGCGACCAGGACAACGCTCCGCTCGCCGACGCGGCCGGAGCCGGACGCTTCCGGCCGCCTCGGTCGCCGTCGGCCGGACGAGGCCACGCCCCGACCCGGCCCGCCCCGGTCACGGCGCCAGGATGTCCAGTTCCTGGAGGGCGCCCACGGTGATCTCGCGGGTCAGCTCCTCCGCGCGGGCGGCGTCGCGCTCGCGGACCGCTTCGGCGACCTGGACGTGCAGGGTGACCGCGGCCGGGTCGGGGTCGTCGAACATCACGTCGTGGTGGGTGCGGCCGGCCAGGACCTCGGCGACGACGTCGCCGAGGCGGGCGAACATGTCGTTGCCGGACGCGGTGAGGATCACCCGGTGGAAGGCCATGTCGTGGAAGAGGTACCCCTCCAGCCGGTGGCCGCGCGAGTTGGCGACCATGCCGAGGGCGCACTCGGTGAGTTCGGCGCACTGCTCGGCGGTGGCGTTGCGGGCGGCGAGCCCCGCCGCGACCGGTTCGACGGCCGAGCGCAGCACCGTGAGCGAGCGCAGTTGCCGGGGGCGGTCCGCGCCGGCCAGTCGCCAGCGGATGACCTGGGGGTCGTACACGTTCCAGTCGCAGGCCGGGCGGACCGTGACGCCCACGCGGCGCCGGGACTCGACGAGGTACATGGACTCCAGGACGCGCACCACTTCACGCATCACGGAACGCGACACCTCGAAACGCTGGGCGAGTTCGTCGGTGCGCAGGACGCTGCCGGGCGGGTATGCGCCCGCCGTGATCTCGGGGCCGAGGGTGTCCAGTACGTGGCCGTGCAGTCCCCGGCCCGTGTTGCTCATGCACTCAGAGTACGGGGCGGATCACCGGAACCAAAGGTCAGACTTATTCATCACAAGGTCTTGTTTTTGTCGTACCTTTAGGTTTCAGTTGCCTCGACATCAGGTTGTCGACGACGACAGCAGACAGTGAGGCAGCGATGAACACCCCCCATGTCGTAGTGGTCATGGGCGTCGCGGGCACCGGCAAGACCACCATCGGTCCCCTGCTCGCGGCCCAGTACGGCGTCCCGTACGCCGAGGGCGACGACTTCCACCCGCCGGCCAACATCGCCAAGATGTCGGCGGGCACCCCGCTCGACGACGAGGACCGTTGGCCCTGGCTGGACGCCATCGGCGAGTGGGCGCACGGACGTGCCGGACTCGGCGGGGTGGTCAGCTCCTCGGCACTGAAGCGGTCGTACCGCGACCGGCTGCGGGCGGCCGCACCCGGCGTGGTCTTCGTGCACCTCACGGGTGACCGCGCGCTGATCGAGGACCGGATGTCGCACCGCGAGGGGCACTTCATGCCCACGGCACTGCTCGACTCCCAGTTCGCCACGCTCCAGCCGCTGGAGCCGGACGAGGCCGGGGTCGCCGTGGAGGTCTCGGGCAGCCCCGAGGAGATCACCGAACAGGCGGTCGCCGCCCTCGCGGATCTCTCCGGAGCCCCCTCCTAGCTCCCGCCCGGCGCCGGCATCGGCCGGTCCTCCCCGTCGGCCTCGGCGAGTTCTCCCCCACCCGGGCCGAACCCCCATGAGCCCCGGGACGGCCCCACCGCCCCGGTCCTCTCCCTGATCCCCCTCCCCCCGTAACTCACAAGGAATCCACCGTGACCAGTCTCAGAGTCGAGCTGCTGGCAGCGGACGTACCCGAGCCGATCACTTCGGCCGGCCACGCTCAGCTGGGCATCGCCGTCCTGGCCGGCATCGCCGTCATCGTTCTGCTCATCACCCGCTTCAAGCTGCACGCCTTCCTGGCGCTGACCATCGGTTCGCTGGCACTCGGCGCGTTCGCCGGGGCGCCGCTGGACAAGGTCATCACCAGCTTCAGCACCGGACTCGGTTCCACCGTCGCCGGTGTCGGCGTGCTCATCGCCCTCGGAGCGATCCTCGGCAAGATGCTCGCCGACTCGGGCGGCGCCGACCAGATCGTCGACACGATCCTCGCCAAGGCCAACGGCCGCACCATGCCGTGGGCGATGGTGCTGATCGCCTCGGTGATCGGTCTGCCGCTGTTCTTCGAGGTCGGCGTCGTGCTGCTGATCCCGGTCGTGCTGATCGTCGCCAAGCGCGGCAACTACTCGCTGATGCGGATCGGCATCCCGGCCCTCGCCGGTCTGTCCGTGATGCACGGCCTGGTGCCCCCGCACCCCGGCCCGCTGGTCGCGATCGACGCGCTCGACGCCAACCTCGGCGTGACGCTCGCGCTGGGTGTGCTCATCGCCATCCCGACGGTGATCATCGCCGGTCCGGTCTTCTCCAAGTACGCCGCCCGCTGGGTGGACGTCCCGGCCCCGGACCGGATGATCCCGCAGCGCCCCTCCGAGGACCTGGAGAAGCGTCCCGGGTTCGGTCCGACGCTGGCGACCATTCTGCTGCCGGTCGTGCTGATGCTGGGCAGGGCCCTGGTCGAGATCGTCGTCGACGACCCGGAGAACGGCGTTCAGCGCGTGTTCAACGTCATCGGCTCCCCGATGATCGCCCTGCTCGCGTCCGTGCTCCTCGGCATCTTCACGCTGGTCCTGCCCGCCGGGTTCAGCAAGGAGCGGATCTCGGGACTGGTCGAGAAGGGGCTCGCCCCGATCGCGGGCATCCTGCTCATCGTCGGTGCCGGCGGCGGCTTCAAGCAGACGCTGATCGACTCCGGCGTGGGCCAGATGATCCTCGACATCTCCGCGGACTGGGCGATACCGGCCCTGCTGCTCGGCTGGCTGATCGCGGTGGCGATCCGGCTGGCGACCGGTTCCGCGACCGTGGCGACCATCTCGGCGGCCGGCCTGGTGGCACCGCTGGCGGCCGACATGTCGACCACGCACGCCGCCCTGCTGGTGCTGGCCATCGGCGCCGGTTCGGTCTTCTTCAGCCATGTCAACGACGCCGGCTTCTGGCTGGTGAAGGAGTACTTCGGACTGAGCGTCGGCCAGACCATCAAGACCTGGTCGGTGATGGAGACGATCATCTCGGTGGTCGCCGGAGCGCTGGTGCTGCTGCTGTCGTTGGTCATTTAGCTGATCACCGAAGCGGGTCACCGAGGCCGGTCACCACAGCCGGTCGTCCGGCTGATCACCTGACCGACCGTCCGATACGGCCGCGACCGCGGCACCGCCCACGCGGTGCCGCGGTCGCGGCCGTTCGCCCTGTATTCAGGGCCGCCACAGCGGGTGCTCGCGCCGCGCCCAGTCCCGGCCGACGGTGCCGGTGCGCATGCCCCGGCGGGCCTCCGGATCGGCCAGGGCCATGCCGACATGGCCGGCGAGGACGATGCCGAGGGTGAGCGCCAGCCAGTCGTGGACGAAGGTCGCGCTGGTGCGCCACACCAGCGGGGTGAGGTGGGTGAACCACATCATCAGGCCGGTGCCGAGCATCACCAGCGTGGCACCGGCGATCCAGGCCGCGTAGATCTTCTGTCCGGCGTTGAACTTGCCGGCCGGCCGCCGCGAGGGGCGTTTGTCGCGGCGCAGCGCGGCCCGCAGCCACGTGCGGTCGTGCGGGCCGAAACGGTTCAGGCGGCCCAGGTCGGTACGGAAGGCCCGGGAGAGCAGTCCGGCCAGGGCCGGCACCGGCAGCGCGAGCCCGGACCACTGGTGGACGGTGACCACCAGGGCGCGGCGCCCGACCGACTGGGCGAGCTGGGGGACGTACAGGCAGGCGGCGGTGAACACACAGAGGCCCATCAGCGCGGCCGTGGTGCGGTGCACCCACCGCACGGTGCGGGTGAAGCGCGGGACGCCGGTGGCGGCGGGCGGCAGGTCAGTGCGTGGGCTCATCGTCGCGTCCGTTCGAGCGGCCGACCCAGGCGTCGATGTCGTAGCCGCGCTCCTCCCAGTAGCCGGGTTCGACGTCCTCGGTGACGGTGATGCCGGAGAGCCACTTGGCCGACTTGTAGAAGTACATGGGGGCGACGTAGAGGCGGACCGGGCCGCCGTGGGCGTGGCCCAGGTCCTCGTCCTGCATGCGCAGGGCGACCAGGACGTCCGCCCGGCGGGCCTGGGCGAGGGTGAGGCTCTCCGAGTAGGCGCCGTCGAAGCAGGTGAAGCGCACCGCCCCGGCCGTGGCGCGCACGCCCGCCGCGTCCAGGAGCCGGGACAGGCGCACCCCCTCGAACGGGGTGCGGGGCACCCGCCAGCCGGTGACGCACTGGACGTCGCGGACCATGCGGGTCTGCGGCAGGGCCCTGAGGTCGGCGAGGGTGTAGGCGCGGGGACGGTCGACCAGGCCGTCGACGGTGAGGCGGTAGGTCCCGGCGCTCTTCCGCGGGACGGACGAGGTGACGGAGTAGTAGCGGAAGCCGCCGCCGTTCGGGAGCAGTCCGGTCAGGCCGGTGGGGTCCTTGTCGGATGCTCCGGCGAGGAAGGACTCCAGGCCGCGCTGGAGCACGGGGGCGGCGGCCACACCGAGGGCGCCGAGTCCGAGGGTGCCCAGGAAGACACGGCGGCCGATGGGCCTGCCCCGGTCGTCGGGCTCCGTCTCGTCCGGCTGTTCGCGTGCTTCCGGCCGCTCCCGGCCTTCCTGCTGTTCCCGGTCTTCCGGTCGTTCGCGTCCTTCCGGCCGCTCCCGGCTTTCCGGTCGTTCGGAGTTCACTGTTCCATTCGAGCACCCGCGCCCCGTGGGGGCCAGGGTTCGCGGGTGCCCGTCGGACTTCCGTAGGCCGCCCGGCCGCGCGGCGGGCTGCCCCGTCCGCGCTCCGGTGCGGGCTACGGCGTGCGCTCGGCTTCCTTGTCCAGCTGGAACGCCTCGTTGCCGAGCCCGATCCGGGCGTGCGTCCCGGGGGCGCGGGAGCGCAGGACCAGGCCCTGGACCAGGCCGGCGACGAGGGCCAGCCCGATGATGCCGGGCAGCAACAGGCTCAGGACGGAGCCGGGGCCGGCGCCGACGAGCACGTCGAAGTCCTTGACGGTGTAGCCGGCGATCACGGCCAGGGCGAGGCCCGCCAGCGTCGAGGTGACCAGCCGCCAGGCCTGGGCGCCCGCGGCACCGCGGCGGACGAAGAAGACGACGACGGACAGCGAGGCGATCGCCATCAGGACGATCACGCCGAGCGCGCCGATGTTGCCGAACCAGGTGAACAGGTGCAGGACGGGTGCGGTCGGGTCGCCGGTCGGCTTGTCGTCGGTGACCGCGAAGGCGAGGACGAGCACCGCGGCGATGCCCGTCTGGAGCAGCGACCCGGTGCCGGGGGCGCCGCTGGTGCCGGTGGTGCGGCCGAAGGCGGAGGGCAGCAGGCCCTCGCGGCCCATGGCGAAGGCGTACCGGGCGACGACGTTGTGGAAGCTGAGCATGGCGGCGAACATGCCGGTGACGAAGAGGATGTGCAGGACGTCCGTGAAGGTGCCGCCGAGCCGGGACTCGGTGAGGAAGAACAGCAGTCCCGCGCTCTGCTCCTGCGAGGTGGCGACGATGCCCGCGGGACCGGTGGCGACGGTGAGGGCCCAGCTGCTGATCGCGAAGAACACGGCGACGCCCGTGACGGCCAGGAACATCACGCGCGGCACCAGGACGTGCGGCCTGCTGGTCTCCTCGGCGTACACCGGGGCCTGTTCGAAGCCGAGGAAGGCCGCGATGCAGAAGCACAGGGCGGTGCCGACGCCGGCGCCGGTGAGGGTGTCCGGGTTGAAGGCGTGCAGCGACAGCCCTTCCTTGCCCGGGTCGGCGATCGCGGCGATGTCGAAGACGACGACCAGGAGCACCTCGATGACCAGCAGGACGCCGAGCACGCGCGCGTTCACGTCGATCTTCAGCCAGCCCAGCGCGCCGACGGCGGCGAGGGCCACCAGCGACGGTATCCACCAGGCGACCTCGAGGTCGGCGTAGGTGGCGAAGAGTCCCGACACCTCGAAGCCGAAGATGCCGTAGATGCCGACCTGGAGGGCGTTGTAGGCGACCAGCGCGACCATCGCGGCGCCCGCGCCGACGGTGCCGCCGAGGCCGCGGGAGATGTACGCGTAGAAGGCTCCGGCGTTGTGGACGTGCCGGCTCATCTCGGCGTATCCGAGGCTGAACAGCACCAGCACGACGCCGAGGACGACGAAGAGCAGCGGCTGGCCCACGATGCCCATCACCGCGAATGTGGTGGGCATGACACCCGCGACCACCATGAGGGGAGCGGTCGCGGCGAGCACGGAGAGCAGCAGACCGCCCGTGCCGAGACGGTCGGCACGCAGGGCGCGTTCCTGCCCCTTGAAGGTGCTGATGCCGTCCGCTGCGGATCTGCTCGTGCGCGCACTGCGCGAACTGTCCGTCGTCATCGGGAGAACCGTCCTTGGGTCGGGAGTGGGAGCTGCGCGATGGGTGGAGCGTGGCGGGTGGAGCGGGCCGGGTTCCGCGGGGCCGCGGGGGTCACCCGGTGCCGAGGGCGGCGATCCGCGCGGTGCGGAAAGCGGTGAGCGGGTCGCGGTCCGGGTACGACCAGGGGACCGGGGTGACCTTGTCGCCGATCCGGTGGAACAGGGCGGCGGCCTCGGCGCCCCGGCCCTCGCAGACCTTGGCGTGGGCGAGGAAGTTCAGGTCGATCAGGCGGCGCGGATGCTCTTCGTGCTCCCACTCCAGCCACCAGTCGAAGGCGGCCTTCATCACCTGCCGGGCACGGCGGCCCGCCCAGTGGCCGGATGCGGCCGGGTCGGCGCGCTCGTGACCGGCGGCGGCGAGGGCGCGGTAGCGCTCGGCGTGCGCGATGACCGGCAGGATCGCCAGGGGCGAGTCCGCGGGTGCCTGCTCCGCGGACCAGTTGGCGAAGTCGTAGACCTCGTGCAGCGGGTCCGGGCCCGCCTCCAACCGGCGTTCGGCGAGCCAGGCGACCACCAGATGGTGGGCGTGGTGGTGGTCCGCGTACCGGGAGCGGATCTGCTCGAAGACGCGGACCGCGTCGCCGTCGGCCCCCTGGGCGCACTCCAGCAGGAGCAGGCCGAGCCAGGGGGTGGGGTCGGCGGGCAGCACGGTGGCGGCCCGGTGGCAGGCCTCGCGCGCGCGGTCGGGCTTGTCCTTGCCGCGCAGGGCGCGCCGCACCTGGGCCAGGGCGAGCAGGACGGCCCCGTCCCCGGAGTCGGGTTCGGCGAGCAGCCAGTCGCGGGCCCAGGCGGCGCAGGTGGACTCCCGGGCGAGCACCGTGATCCGGTGGCCGCGGCGGTCCCAATCGTCCCCCGTGCGCACCAGCAGCGAGCGGCTGCTCTGCCACCGACCCTGCGCCAGCGCGGCTCGCGCGGCGACGAGTTCTTCGTCGTCGAGGGCCTCGTCGAAGGCCTGTGCCGCCCGTCTGCGGACACGGCCGAGGGGAGGCGGGGGTGGAGGCACCGCGGACTTCCTCACGCGCTCTTCTTGTGGTCGTCGGCTCACGACGGGTGGTCGGTACGGCAGTGGTCGGCTGCCGATTGCCATGAGCCGATCACTCACAGCAAACCGTCAGCCAACAGATCACGTCAAGGGCGCCCCATGCGTTACACGCGTCAACTGCGTTCACAAGTAGGCGACTTGTGAAGCCCCGAGCCGAAAGGTCGCGCAGGCGGCGTGAGGCGGCCGGCATTCCCCGCGCCCCGGACGGAGGCGTCGCGGGCGAGTGGTGGCTAGAGTCGGCCTCACGCGTCCGTCACTCCGCACGATCATCGAGGTACGCAGCGTGTCGGTTCCGGTACTGGTACTCGCCGTGAGTGCCGCGTGCTGCCTGGGCTTCGGTTTCGTCCTCCAGCAGAACGCGGCGCAGCGGGCACCGCTCGGCGATTTCCTCTCCCCCCGGCTCCTTCTCGACCTGATGAAGGTGCCCCGCTGGCTGGGCGGCATGGCCCTCATGGTGGCCGGCATGGCGCTCGGCGCGGCGGCCCTGGGCCACGGCGAGCTGTCGCTGGTGGAGCCGCTGCTGGCGACGAACCTGCTGTTCGCGCTCACGCTCTCCCGGCACCAGACGGGCCGGCCCCTGGGCCGCCAGGGCTGGGCGGGCCTCGCGCTGCTCGCGGGCGGGGTGACCGCGTTCGTCGTCGCGGGACAGCCGACGGGCGGCCGTGCGCTCACGGATCCGCTGCGGCACTGGCTGATCATCGGCGGCACGGTCGGGCTGGCCATGCTGCTCACGGGATGCGCCAAGCGGTCCCGGCTCACCGTGGGCCCGGCACTGCTGGCGCTGGCCGCGGGCCTGCTCTACGGCGTGCAGGACGCGCTGACCCGGGTGAGCGGGCAGCGCTTCACCGACGGGGGCTTCACGGGGCTGCTGAGCGGATGGCAGCCGTACGCGGTGCTGGCGCTGGGTGTGACGGGGTTGGTACTCGTGCAGAGCGCCTTCGAGACCGCGCCCCTGCGGATGTCCCTGCCGGCCCTGACCGCGGCCCAGCCGCTGGCCGGGATCGTCTGCGGCGTCGGCTTCCTCGGGGATCGGCTGCGCACCGACACGGGGGCGCTGGCCTGGGAGGCGTGCGGGCTCGCGGCGATCGTCGTGGGCATCGTGCTGCTGGGACTGCATCCCGCGATGCCGCCGGGTGTGGCCAAGAGTGCGCACATGGGCGATGTGCGGATGGGATGAGCGGTCGGACCCGCGCCGGGCGAGGAACGGCGCCACTGCTTGGATGGCCGTATGCATGCTGACGAGATCCTCGACATCGTCGACGAGAACGACCGGGTGGTCGGGCAGTCCCCTCGCGCTGAGGCCTACGCTCGGGGGCTGCGGAACCGTTGCGCCTTCATCCTGGTCAGGGATGCCGAGGACCGGATCTTCGTGCACCGGCGCACGGCGACCAAGCTCGTCCACCCCTCCCTGTACGACATGTTCGTCGGTGGGGTCGTGGGTACCGGCGAGAGCTACGCCGAGGCGGCCCTGAGGGAGGCCGAGGAGGAACTGGGCGTGTCCGGGCTGCCGCAGCCCGTGTTCCTCTTCAAGTTCCTCTACGACGGCGACAGGGGGAGCTGGTGGTCGGCGGTCCACGAGGTCCGCTGCGACCTGCCGGTGAGGCCCCAGGTGGAGGAGGTGGCCTGGCACGCCTTCCTGACCGAGCAGGAACTGGAGCGCCGTCTGGGCGAATGGGCGTGGGCTCCGGACGGTCTGGAGGCGTACGAGCGCCTCAGGGCCCACCGCGGGCAGCCGGACGGCCCGAGCCTGTGAGCCGCACCGGTCATGCCCGCGTCCAGGCCCCGGATAGGGTCGCAAAGTGATCGACTTCATGCGGAACGTCCGGTTGTGGTTCGCGCCCCAGGACGTGCGGCAGGAGGGGGACACGCCCGACTACCGGTTCTCGCTGGCGAACGAACGCACGTTCCTGGCCTGGCTGCGGACCGCGCTCGCACTGGTCGGCGGCGGCTTCGCGGTGGACCAGTTCCTGCCGGACCTGCGCTGGGGCTGGCGGGTCGGGCTCGCGCTGGCGCTGCTCGCCGCGGGGGTGCTGTGCGCGCTGCGCGCGGTCAACCACTGGGTGCGCTGCGAGCGGGCCATGCGGCGCGGGGAAGATCTGCCGGTGTCCCGGTTCCCGGTGCTGCTGAGCCTCGTCGTCGCCGTCGTCGCGGTGGCGATGGTCGTCGTGGTGCTCGTCGGGTGGGACGGATGACCGGGCCGGCCCGGGTACGGGAGGGCCGGGACCCGGGGCTGCAGCCCGAGCGGACCCGGCTCGCGTGGCGCCGTACGACCCTGGCGTCCACGGTCGCCGCCGTGCTGGCGGTACGGACCACGCTGCACGGCGGGGTCTCGGCCCCCACCGTGGTTCTGTGCGCGCTGTGCTGCGTCTGCTGGCTGGTGTTTCTCCTGGTCGCCCACGGCCGGATCCGCGCCCTCTCGGCCACCGGCACCCCGGCCGCCCCCGCCCCGCGGCGCCTCACCGCCGCGGTGCTGTGCACCACGGCCCTGGCCGTGTGCGGGGCGGCCCTCGTCCTTCAGGCCTGACGTACGTGGCCGACGGGCGGCCTACCGGCCTTCGGCCGCCGCTCCGTCCGCCGTCCCCGCGTCCACCGTCACCACGATCTTCCCCCTGGTCCGGCCCTCCTGGTTGAGGCGGTGGGCTTCCGCCGCGCGTTCCAGCGGGAACGCCTCGGAGACGTGCACGCTCACCACGCCCTGTTCCGCCAGTTCGGACAGGTGCCCGAGATCCTGCGGGTCCGGGCGGACGAACCAGTAACCGCCGCCGTACTCCACGACGGCGGGGTCGGCGATCGACGCGAGCCGGCCCTCGGAGGCCAGGGCGGTGGCGGAGGCCTTCAGGGCGTCACCGCCGACCGAGTCGAACACGGCGTCCACGCCGGCCGGGGCCAGTTCCCGCAGCCGTTCGGCGAGGCCGTCTCCGTAGGCCACCGGCTCCCCGCCCAGGCTTCGGACGAAGTCGTGGTTGCGCTCGCTCGCCGTGCCGAGGACGCGGGCGCCGAGATGTGCGGCGAGCTGGACGGCGATGGAGCCGACGCCGCCGGCCGCGGCGTGCACCAGGACGGTATCGCCCCGTTTCACCCGCAGGACCCTGTACAGCACCTGGTAGGCGGTGAGTCCCGCGAGGGGCAGTCCCGCGGCCTCCTCGAAGGACAGGTTGCGCGGCTTGCGCGCGAGGGCCCGTACCGGGGCGGCCACGTACTCGGCGAAGGTGCCGCGGGAGAGGAAGTCCTCGCGCACATAGCCGATGACCTCGTCGCCGACGGCGAACTCGGGGACGGCGGCGCCCGGCCGTACCACCACGCCCGAGACGTCCCAGCCCGGGACCACGGGGAAGACGGGGGCCAGGATCTGGTCGAGGTAGCCTTCGCGGCACTTCCAGTCGACCGGGTTGACGGCTGCCGCCCGCACCTTCACGAGCACCGAGTCGGGGCCGACCCGGGGCTCCGGCATCTCCGTGAGTTCGAGTACCTCGGGGCCGCCGTAGCTCGCATAGCTGATCGCCTTCATGGGACCGACCTTTCTCAGTTGTCTCCCGCCGCGCAAGTGGACCGCCGGGACCGCCGCCGTTCGCGTGACGGCCGGCGGGCGGCGGACCGGTGGCCGCCGGGTTCCCCCCGCGGCCCCGGCCACCCCGTGGCCCCGATCACGTTTCCCCCTCGCCCTGGACGGCATACCGACTGGTCGGCATCATATGTCGAGTACTGTCACCGGCCCGTAGGAGCGAGTATGAGCCCCGACCACCCGCCCGGACTGGATCTCGACCGGCTGGGCGCGCTGCTCGGCCGGGAGCGGCCCGGTCTGGTGAACGGCCCGCTCTCCGCCCGGCTGATCGAGGGCGGCAGGTCGAACCTCACCTACGCGGTCTCCGACGGCACCGCGAAGTGGGTGGTACGACGTCCCCCGCTCGGGCACGTCCTGGCCACCGCGCACGACATGAGGCGCGAGCACCGCGTGATCAGCGCGCTGCACCCCACTCCCGTCCCGGTGCCCCGCACGGTGCTGCTGTGCGAGGACGAGGAGGTGCTCGGGGCGCCCTTTTACGTCATGGAGTTCGTCGAGGGCACCCCCTACCGGACGGCGGACCAGCTGGCGCCGCTCGGCGCGGAGCGCACCCGGCAGGCGGTGCTCGCCCTGGTGGACACGCTGGTCGACCTGCACGCGGTGGACCCCGGCGAGGTGGGCCTGGCCGACTTCGGCCGCCCCGAGGGCTTCCTGGACCGGCAGCTGCGGCGCTGGGGCAAGCAGCTGGACGCCTCCCGCAACCGGGAGCTGGCCGGGATCGACGAACTGCACGCCGCGCTCGGCCGGGAGCTGCCCCGCTCCCCCGCGCCGGCCGTGGTGCACGGCGACTACCGCCTGGACAACGTCCTGATCGCGAGCACCGACGAGGGTGTCGACTCGATCCGGGCGGTCCTCGACTGGGAGATGTCCACCCTCGGCGATCCGCTGACCGACCTCGGCCTGCTGGTGATGTACGGCATGCCGCTGGGCACGCCCGACTCCCCGGTCTCCACGACCGCCGAGGCCCCGGGGCATCCGTCGCCCGCCGAGCTGATCGAGCGGTACGCCGCCCGTTCGGGCCGCGACGTCTCCGGGATCGCCTGGTACACGGCGTTCGCCTGGTTCAAGCTCGCGGTGATCCTCGAGGGCATCCACTACCGCTACACGCTGGGGCAGACCGTCGGCCCCGGCTTCGACCGCATCGGCGATCTCGTCCCCGTCTTCATCGAGCACGGTCTGACCACGCTTCGCGAAGGCCTCCGGAAGGACTGAACCATGGACTTCACGTTCGACGCGCGCACCGAGGAACTGCGGGCCGCGCTCCTCGCCTTCATGGACGAGCACGTCCACCCCGCCGAGCGGGTCGCCGACGAGCAGCGCGCCGCGCTGGAATCGCCGTGGGCGAACCCTCCGGTCGTGGAGGAGCTCAAGGCCGAGGCGCGCAGGCAGGGCCTGTGGAACCTGTTCCTGCCCGACTCCGCGTACGGCGCCGGGCTCACCAACCTCCAGTACGCGCCGCTCGCCGAGATCATGGGCCGCTCCCCGCAGCTGGCGCCCACGGCGACGAACTGCGCGGCGCCCGACACCGGCAACATGGAGGTGCTGACGCAGTTCGGCGACGAGCAGCAGCAAAAGCAGTGGCTGGAGCCGCTGCTGGCGGGTGAGATCCGCTCGGCGTTCGCGATGACCGAGCCGGACGTGGCCTCCTCGGACGCCACCAACATCACCACGCGGATCGAGCGGGACGGCGACGAGTACGTCATCACCGGCCGCAAGTGGTACATCTCCGGGGCGATGCACCCGGACTGCAGGATCTTCATCGTGATGGGCAAGACCGACCCGGGCGGGGCGGACGTCCGCCGCCAGCAGTCCATGGTCCTGGTGCCGCGCGACACCCCGGGCGTCACCATCACGCGTGCCATGCGGGTGTTCGGCTACGAGGACCACTACCACGGCGGCCATGCCGAGGTGGTCTTCGACCAGGCGCGCGTGCCGGTGTCGCACCTGATCGGCGAGGAGGGCGGCGGCTTCGCCATCGCGCAGGCCCGGCTCGGTCCCGGCCGGATCCACCACTGCATGCGGCTGATCGGCATGGCCGAGCGGGCGATCGAGCTGATGTGCCGGCGGGCCGTGTCCCGTGACGCCTTCGGCAAGTCGCTGGCCCAGCAGGGCGTCGTGCAGAACTGGATCGCGGACGCGCGGGTCGCCGTCGAGCAGCTGCGGCTGCTGGTGCTGAAGACGGCCTGGATGATGGACACGGTCGGCAACCGAGGCGCGCACACCGAGATCCAGGCCATCAAGATCGCGACCCCGCGCACGGTCGTCGGCATCCTCGACCGGGCCATCCAGCTGTACGGGGCGGGCGGGGTCAGCCAGGACCACCCGCTGGCCGAGCTGTACGCGGGCGCCCGGACGCTGATGATCGCCGACGGACCGGACGAGGTGCACCAGCGGTCGCTGGCACGGCGGGAGATCAAGAAGTACCTCTAGCCCCGGCGCCGGGGCCCCGGGTCTGCGGGGCCCGCGGCCCCGGCGCCTCAGGGCCGCAGGGCGCGCAGCAGCAGGTCGGCGAGGTGGTCGGCGACCTGCTGCGGGGTGAGGGGGCCGTCGGGGCGGTACCAGGTCGACAGGTGGTGGACGGAGCCGAAGTGGTAGTCCACCACCAGGTCGGCCGGGGTCGCCGTGGAGAACACGCCCGCCGCCTGGCCTTCCTCGACCAGCGCGCGGAAGCGCTCGTGGTAGCGGCGGCGCTCGGCCCGTACCTGCTTGTTCTTCTCCGGGCTCAGATGGTGCATGGAGCGGAAGAAGATGGACGCGTCGTCGAGGTTCTCGATCGTCGTGACGACGACGTCGGCCGCCGCGCCCCGCAGGCGCTTCTCGATCGGCTCGTCGGCGTTCGCGTAGGCGTCCAGACGCTCCTGCTGGACGCGCAGCACGCGCGCGTAGACCTCGTGCAGCAGGTCGTCCTTGGAGCCGAAGTAGTGGTAGAGCGCACCCTTGGTGACTCCGGCCGCCTCGACGATCTCCTGCACCGAAGTGCGGTCGTAGCCCTGCTCGGCGAAGAGCCGGGTGGCGGCGGCCAGGAGCCGCTGCGGCACCGGGGGCCCGTCGCCGTCCGTCGTCCTGGGCACTTCCGCCACCTGCCTTCCGTGTCACTGCCTGTCGTCGCCGGACCCTGCCGGTACCGCCGGCCGTCCTCGGCCGGGGCCCGCGGTCCGTCTCCCCCACGGGGATCTTCCCACCCCGCGGCCCCGGCGCGTCGGGCAGGACCGCATCGCGGTGTGCGGGACCTCCCCGCGTACCGGTTTCACCGGGTGGACTCCCAGTGCCGCTGGATGCGGTTCATGCCGCCGAGCCAGCGTTCCGGGTCGGCGGCGCGGGCCTGGTAGTACGCGGCGACCTCGGGGTGCGGCAGGATCAGGAAGCGGTCCTCGTCGATGCCGCGGAACAGCGCGTCGGCCACGTCGTCCGGCTCGATCGCGGTCGGTCCGAGGACCAGGTCGCCCGCGCTGCCGCTGGCGGTGAGCATGTCGGTGCGTACGCCCTGAGGACAGATCGCGTGGACCTTCACCCCCCGGTGGCGGTACGTCAGCGACAGCCACTCGGCGAAGGCGTAGGCGCCGTGCTTGGTGACGCTGTAGGGGGCCGTGCCGATCATGGTGAGCAGTCCGGCGGCGGAGACGGTGGAGACGAAGCGGCCGCTGCCGCGCTCCAGCCAGTGCGGGAGCAGCGCGTGCGCCGCGCGGACGTGGGCCATGACGTTGACGTCCCAGGAGAGCGCCCAGCCCTGCTCGTCGAGCGGTTCGCCGGGTTCCCCGCCGCCGCGGCCGACACCGGCGTTGGCGCAGTAGACGTCGACCGTGCCGCCGAGCGCGTCGCGGGCGTCGGGGACGACGGACGAGGCGTCGCCCGGGACCGCGATGCCGCCGATCTCGTCGGCGACGGCCTTGGCCCGGTCGGCGTCCAGGTCGTTGACGACGACCTGGGCCCCCTGGCCGGCGAAGCGGCGGGCGAGTGCCGCCCCGATGCCGCCCCCGGCCCCCGTGACGACCACCTTCGTACCCTGTACGGCTTCCACCATCGGCTCCTTCGGCACGGCTGCCCGGTTGCTTCTCGGCCACGTGACGGCATGACCCCGTGGCCGCCTCGGCCGCACGGCCACGTGGCCGTGCGACACATCGCGTCGCGCCAGACTAACCGGTCGGTATGCCGGGTGGAAGAGAAGTGTCGAACGGCGGCGGTCCGGCTCGTTCCCCGAGCGGTTCACGCGCGTTAACGTGCGTGAGCATGACACCGGCAGCGATCACGGAGGTCACGGTATGAGACTGTCCAGACGGAGCCTGTTCGCCACCACCACAGCCACCCTCGCGGCCGCCGCCGCGACCCCGGCGGCCTTCGCCCAGGGCCGTACGGGTCACCTGGAAGGGCACCCGGAGTCCGGGCGGGTGGCCCCGGCGGCCGGGCGCCGGGGCCTGCGCACCGGCTTCGAGCAGCTCGCCGCGGACGGTTACGCGGCGCTCGACGGGGAGCGGGTCGGCGTGGTCACCAACCCGACGGGCATCACCCGGGACGTGCGGCACATCGTCGACGTCATGCACGCCGACGACCGCGTGGACCTGACCGCCGTGTTCGGCCCCGAGCACGGTTTCCGGGGCACCGCGCAGGCGGGCGGCTCGGAGGGCCGCTACGACGACCCCGCGACCGGGCTGCCCGTCTACGACACGTACCTGAAGAGCGGCCGGCCGCTCGCCGACGTCTTCACCGCGTCGGGCGTCGACACGGTCGTCTTCGACATCCAGGACGCGGGCGCCCGCTTCTACACGTACATCTGGACGCTGTACGACTGCATGGAGGCGGCGCAGCTCGCGGGCAAGCGGTTCGTGGTCCTCGACCGGCCGAACCCGGTGACCGGGCGGGCGGCCCTGGGGCCCGTGCTGCACCCGGAGTTCGCGACGTTCGTCGGGCGGCAGCCGATCGCGCAGGCGCACGGGATGACGGTGGCGGAGCTGGCGCGGCTGTTCAACGCCGAGTTCCTGGCCGAGCCGGTGCGGCTGGAGACGGTACGGATGTCGGGCTGGCGGCGGTCCGACTTCTACGACGCCTCGGGGCTGCCCTGGGTGCCGCCCAGCCCGAACATGCCGACGCCCGAGACGGCCCTGGTGTACGCGGGGACGTGCCTGTTCGAGGGCACCAACCTGTCCGAGGGGCGCGGGACGACCCGGCCGTTCGAGCTCCTGGGCGCGGAGGGGATCGACGGGCGCTGGGCGGCCGAGGCGAACGGTCTGGGCCTGGCGGGCGTGCGGCTGCGCGAGGCGTACTTCGCTCCCACGTTCTCCAAGTTCCAGGGCAGGACGGTCGGGGGTGTGCAGCTCCACGTGCACGACCGGAAGGCGTTCGATCCGGTGCGTACGGGGGTGGGGCTGCTGGTGAGCGCGAAGCGGACGTGGAGCGGGTTCGCCTGGCGCCCGGACCACTGGATCGACAAGCTCACCGGCTCCGAGCGGGTGCGCACGATGATCGACGCGGGCGCGGACACGGACGAGGTGGTGGCCGGCTGGCGGGAGGAACTGGCGGCGTTCCGGCGGACGCGGCGGGAGTACCTGCTGTACCGCTGAGCGCGCCTCGGACACCGGCGCCCCGGACGACGGCCGACCGCCGCCGTCCGGGGCGCTCGGCGCATGCCCGCCCTCCCACCGCCGTCACCTGCACGGACACCGCCCCGGCGGCACTCCCGGGGACGGCGGGGCGACCGGGGACGCGATCGGCGCGCATAACCCCGCGGCCTTCAGGAACCCGTGGAGGCCGCGGGGAGTTCTCTGTCTGTCGAGGGTGCTGCGCGCGGCACGGTGTCTCCCCGACGGAGCCGCGGTGCCGGGATGTCCCCGCCGGGCATGCGCACGGGCCGTCGCGGGCAACCGCCGAGGACCGGGACGGTGAGCGGGACCACCGGGGAGGCGACCATGGACATGACCGTGGAGTGGACCACGGAGACGCTGTGGGGGACCACAACTGAATCACGGGTCACGGAAGTTGACCCAAGGCCCCGCGCGACCGGCCGAGGGGGGCCGCCGGAAAAAGGATGGAGCCGATTCGCTTGTCGATACGTCTATTCGACGACGTCCGTTCGACGACGCCGAAGTGACCGGATTACAGGTGCAGGTGTGACGGAGGTGCAGGACGATGGCCGGTTTCCGAAGTCTGGCGAGACAGGTCCGAGATCCGCGGTGCGACCTGGCACTGCGGCGCTATTCGCTGCGCAAGTGCCTTGAGCGGTTCGCTCCGTACGGGCACAGGGCGACCTGGGACCATTTGTGCGCGCGTGCGGGATTCGACCCCGAGGACCGCTCCGTCGACCCGGCGCGGCTCGTGGCCGCACTGGACGAGCTGGAGGAGGCCCGCGCGGTCTGGCTGGGCTACGAGGTGGAGTTCGCCGAGCGCCGCAGGAAGGAGAAGCACGGCGGCCTGCGCAGGCCGGGCAGTGTGGACGACTGGCACCGGCTGACCTGGGGCGGTTTCGGTGTGGCCTGGTGCGACGACCCGGGAGTGCATCCGCGGGAGCCGCTGGCCGAGGTGCTGCGGCGGCTGATCGCCGCGCTGGAGCGCGAGCCGGGTACGGCCTGCCCCGTGTGCCGGGGGGAACGGCTCAGGTGGCGGTACGGCCTGGACCACGAGCCGTCGGCGGGACCGGTCTGCGCGAACTGCGGGATCCTGGTGCCGCGCCCCGTCCTGACCACCGAGGCGCTGGCGGACGCCAGGCGGTCGAAGGTGCTGGTGTCGGCCTGAGGAGTGTGGGGGTGCGCCGGGGACGCCGCGCCCCCACTGTCACGCGGCGCCGGTGCCGGCCTGCGGGGTGCCCGGCCCGGGGGATCCCTTCTCGGCCAGCAGCCGGGAGCCCGTCAGACGGTCGCCGGAGACGTCGTCCGGGTTGGACAGGACGCAGGTGTCCAGCGAGAGGCAGCCGCAGCCGATGCAGTCGGTGAGGTGGTCGCGCAGCCTGTTGAGCCGCCTGATGCGCTCGTCCAGCTCCGCGCGCCACGCCTCGGAGAGGTGGGCCCAGTCGTCCCGGGTGGGGGTGCGCTCCTGGGGCAGTTCGGCGAGCGCCCCGCGGATCGTGGCGAGCGGGATACCGACCCGCTGGGCGGCCCGGATGAAGGCCACCCGGCGCAGGGCGTCACGGGTGTAGCGGCGTTGGTTGCCCGAGGTGCGCCGACTGCTGATCAGGCCCTTGGACTCGTAGAAGTGCAGGGCCGAGACGGCGGCGCCGCTGCGCGCGGCGAGCTGGCCGACCGTGAGCTCGTGGATCTTCTCCGGAATCTGGGGCACGCCTCGAAGGCTACCCACCCCGACGCGGTCGCCGGTCCGTTGACAAGGACCGTGCGGCCGACCATGCTAAGCAGTCGCTTAGGCATGCGCGCGGGTGGCGCGTGCGATCACGTGACGCGGGAGGCCGGGACATGGCAGAGCCGAGAATCTTCACGTCCGTCGACGACCTGAAGGCGGCGGTGGGCGATCAGCTCGGGTACACGGACTGGCTGGAGGTCGACCAGAAGCGGATCGATCTGTTCGCCGAGGCCACCGGCGACCACCAGTGGATCCACGTCGATCCGGAGCGGGCCGCGGCGGGTCCGTTCGGCACGACCATCGCGCACGGCTACCTGACGCTGTCGCTGCTGCCGCTGTTCGGTCCGCAGCTGCTCTCCGTCGAAGGCGTGCGGATGGGCGTCAACTACGGCACGAACAAGGTGCGTTTCCCCGCGCCCGTCCCGGTGGGATCGCGGGTGCGTGCCACCGCGAAGGTCACCGCCGTCGACGAGGTGGGGGGCGGTGTCCAGGTGACCACGGCGTTCACCGTGGAGCGCGAGGGCGGCGACAAGCCGGTGTGCGTGGCCGAGTCGGTGGCCCGGTACTACCTCTGAGGCCCGGCGGGTCGTGCGCTACTCCGCCCGGGCGGTGTCCGTGCGCTCGGCGCCGACCATGCGCAGGACGAGATCGGCGTAGAGGGCGCCGACCTCCTCGGGGGTGCGGGAGCCGTTGACGTTGAACCAGCGCGCCACGTCGATGCAGAGGGAGAGCACGGCGAGGGTGGTCCCCCGCACGTCGGGGACGTCGAACTCGCCCGAGCGCACACCCTCCTCGATGATCCCGCGCACCTCGGCGTCGACCAGCCGACGCAGGGCGATGATCTCGGCGCGGGCATCGGGGCCGAGCGAGTCGAGTTCGTACTGCACGACCCGTGCGGTGGTGCGCCCGCCGGCGTGCCAGCGGACGAAGGAGCTCACGGCCTCGGCGAGGCGCCGGGTCGGGCTGCCCTCGGCGCGGGCCGCGGTACGCAGGATGTCCAGGGCCTTCTCGTGGCCGATCCTGCTGATGCGGTGGAGCAGCTCTTCCTTGGTCTTGTAGTGGATGTAGAGCGCGGCCGGGCTCATGCCGGCTCGGCCCGCGATGTCGCGGGTCGTCGTGGCGTGGTAGCCGCGCTCCGCGAACGCCTCGACGGCGGCGAGCAGCAGCCGTCGGGCCGCGTCGGGCGTGACCTCACCCCACGGCTGCGCCTCGGCGCCGGCCGTCTCCTCCGCCGTACTCATCGCTCACCCCATTCACTGGCAGGGGTAACACCATACCGGCAAGGGTGAGCGATCGCTTAGGAGCGGTCCCCGCCCACTCGTCCGGGCGGGCGGGGACCGTGCCGCAGAGCGCTCACAGCTTCTCGAACGGGTCGTGTTCCGCGAGGAGCTTCTCCAGTCGCGCCTGGTCCACCCGGCTCACGATCTGCCCGGCCTCCTGACGGTCACGGATGACCTTGGCCAGGGTGAAGGCGGAGGTGACGAGGTACAGGACGGCTATCGCCATGAAGCCGCGCACCCAGGCGTTGGCGTCGAGCCGGACGATGCCGAAGGCGGTCGCCCCCAGGGCGATGGCGAACGATACGACGGCCTGACCGTAGAAGGCCGCCGTGTTCTGCTGCTTGAGGGGTGTGTCGCTCATGGGAACAGGGTCGGCGTCCGCGGCGCTCCGCACATCCGTCGGGATACTCAGATCCGCCACGGACCGGCTACTCAGACCGGCCGGTCCGTCTCCTCCCCTTGATCCGCCCCGTCCCGCCCCGTCCCGCCCCGTCCCGCCCGGTCCGCCCCTTCCGTACGGTCCCGCCCGGCGGCCTCCCCGTCTCAGAACGCCGAAACCCCGGTCAGCGCACGGCCGATGACCAGTTTCTGGATCTGGCTCGTGCCCTCGTAGAGCGTCATGACGCGGGCGTCGCGCAGCAGCTTGCCCGCCGGGTACTCGTCGATGTAGCCGTAACCGCCGTAGACCTGGAGGGCGTTGTTGGCGGCGCGGACGGCCGCCTCCGAGGCGAAGAGCTTGGCCTTGGAGGACTCGACGGCGAACGGCTGCCCGCGGTCGATCAGGTCGGCGACCCGCCAGGTCAGCAGCCGGGCGGCGTCGACGTCCACGGCGATGTCGCTGATCAGTTCCTGGACGAGTTGGTGGTGGGCGATGGTCTTCCCGAACTGCTCGCGCTCCCCCGCGTACCGCACGGCCGCGTCGAGCGCGGCCTGGGCGATGCCGACACAGCCCGCGGCGACCGACATACGGCCCTTGGCGAGGGCGGACATGGCGACGGAGAAGCCCTTGCCCTCGGGGGCCAGCATCGCGGACGCGGGCACGCGTACGTCCTCCAGCACCAGCTCGGCGGTGGCCTGGCCGCGCAGGCCGAGCTTGCCGTGCAGAGTGCGACGGGTCAGGCCGGGGGTGTCGGCGGGCACGAGGAAGGCGGACACGCCCTTGTGCCCGGGGGCGTCGGTCGACCGGGCGAACAGCAGGACGACATCGGCCCAGGTGCCGTTGGTGATGAACATCTTGGTGCCGTTGACGACGTAGTCGTCGCCGTCGCGCACCGCCCGGGTGGAGAGGTTTCCGGCGTCGGAACCGGTGCCCGGCTCGGTGAGGCCGAAGCAGCCGACGTACATGCCGGAGGTGAGCCCGGGGAGCCAGGTCCGCTTCTGCTCCTCGCTGCCCCACGCGGCGACGGTCTTGGCCACCAGCCCCAGGGACACGGAGACGATCCCGCGCACGGAGGAGTCGCCGCGGCCCAGTTCCTCGGTGACCAGGCAGTACGCGAGATGGTCGCCGCCGCAGCCGCCGTACCGCTCGTCGATCGTCAGCCCGAGGAAGCCGAGGTCGCCGAGTTTCTTCACGATGCCCCGGTCGACCTCCTCGGCACGGTCCCAGGCCGTGGCGTGGGGCACGACCTCACGCTCGACGAAGTCCCGGGCGAGCCGGCGGACGGCGCTCTGCTCCTCGCTGAGCTCCAGGTTCATGACAGTCACCCAACCCCGGGATTTTAATTACCACTGCTAGTTTTCTGGTCCAGCCCTACTATGTGCGCCATGGCCCGACCGCGCAAGCCCCTGCTCAGCACCGACCGGATCGTCGAAACGGCACGGGAGCTCGTGGACGCGGAGGGCCTGGCGGCCCTCTCCACGCGCCGGCTCGCCGCACAGCTGGGGGTCAGCGGGCCCTCGCTCTACAACCACTTCCGCACCAAGGACGAGATCCTGGAGGCGGTGGCCGACTCGGTGAGCGCGCTGGTCGACCTGTCGATGTTCGAGGACGGCCGGGACTGGCGGACCGCGCTGCACGACTGGGCCGTCTCCTACCGGACGGCGTTGCGCGCCCACCCCAACATCGTGCCGGTCCTGGCGCGCGGCCCCGGCCGCCGCCCGGCCGCCCTGCGGCTCGCCGACGCGGTCTACGGCGCGATGGCCGAGGCGGGCTGGCCGCCCGCGCAGGCCACGTCCATCGGCGCGCTGATGCGGTACTTCATCATGGGTTCGGCGCTCGGCTCCTTCGCCGGGGGCTTCGTGGACGATGCCGGCGCCTACGACCCCGCCGACTATCCCCACCTCGGCCAGGCCCATCTGCTCGCCGAGAAGCAGGAGAAGATCGACGAGCGAGCCTTCGAGACGGGCCTGACGGCGCTGCTGGACGGCCTGGCCGGGCAGTACGAGCAGGTGCGGAGCGCCGAGTAGGACCTCAGGGCCTCCCGCGGGCGACACGGGTGCGGTCAGGGGGTCAGACCGACCGTACGGTTCGGCCGTCGCCGAAGTGTCCGTACCGCATGCTGGGGCGCATGACCACGAAGGACCCCCGGTCCGCCGGGCTCGCACGGCTCGCCGGACTGCTCGCCGACGAGACCCGGGCCGCGTGCCTGCTGGCACTGCTGGACGGCCGGGCCTGGACGGCGGGCGAGCTGGCGCGGCACGCGGGTGTCGCCCCCTCCACGCTGAGCGGGCATCTGGGCAAGCTCGTCGCCGGCGGGCTGCTCGCCGAGGAACGGCAGGGCCGGCACCGGTACGTACGGCTCGCCGACGCGCGGGCCGCCCAGCTGGTGGAGGAACTGACCGCGCGGATCGCCCCGGATGCGGACCGGCGTCCGCGCACCCTGCGGCAGGCGGGTGCGGGCTCGGCGGCGGCCCGCGGGCGGACCTGCTACGACCATCTCGCCGGCCGGCTCGGAATCGCGGTCACGGACGCGTTCACGGCCCGCGGGCTGCTGCTCCAGGACACCGGGTTCGCGCTCACCGAGACGGGCCTGCGCTGGTTCGAGACCCTCGGCATCGGCCTCGACCGGCACGGCCGCCGTCCGCTGGCCCGTGCCTGCCTGGACTGGACGGAACGCCGCCCCCACCTCGCCGGAGCCGCCGGCGCGGCCCTGTGCCGGCACGCCCTGGACGTGCGGTGGTGCGTCCGCATCGGCTCCGAGCGCGCGGTGAAGGTGACGGAGGAGGGCGAGCGGGCGCTGTCGGAACTGCTGGGGATCGAAAAGTCGGCCCTGCGATGACCGGCGTCCCCGCACCGCACCGCACCGCTCCGGTACCCCTCGCTCCGCCACGCCCCGCTCCGTACGCTCCGTGGGCACCGTCCGAAAAGCGCGAGCCCGCGGGACCCCTCCCCTCCTAACCTCTGGACCATGATGAACGTTTCCCGTCCGCGCTCCGCCCGGCGTGCGGAGCTGCTCGCCGCCGGGGCCGCCACCGTCACCGTGGTGCTGTGGGCCTCCGCCTTCGTGTCGATCCGCAGCGCGGGGGCCGCCTACTCGCCGGGAGCACTCGCCCTCGGGCGGCTGGCCGCCGGCGTGCTGGTGCTGGGGGCGATCTGCCTGTGGCGGAGGGAAGGGATACCGCCGCGTTCCGCGTGGCGCGGGATCATGGTGTCGGGAGTGCTCTGGTTCGGCTTCTACATGGTCGCCCTCAACTGGGGCGAGCAGCAGGTCGACGCGGGCACGGCGGCCCTCGTGGTGAATGTCGGGCCGATCCTCATCGCGCTGCTCGGCGCCCGGCTGCTCGGGGACTCGGTGCCGCCGCGGCTGCTGGCCGGCATGGCCGTGTCGTTCGCCGGGGCGGTGACCGTGGGGTTGTCGATGTCCGGCGAGGGCGGCTCCTCGGTGCTCGGGGTGGTGCTGTGTCTGCTGGCGGCGATGGCGTACGCGGCGGGCGTGGTCGCGCAGAAGCCCGCCCTGGAAACGGGGAGCCCTCTGCAGGTGACGACGTACGGGTGCCTGGTCGGGGCGGTGGTGTGCCTGCCCTTCGCCGGGCAGCTCGTCCGGGAGGCTGCCGAAGCGCCCGTCTCCGCCACGCTCAACATGGTCTACCTGGGCGTCTTTCCGACCGCCCTCGCGTTCACCACCTGGGCCTACGCCCTGACCAGGACGACCGCGAGCCGGATGGGCGCGACCACGTACGCGGTGCCCGCCCTGGTCGTGCTGATGTCCTGGCTCGCGCTGGGCGAAGTACCGGGCCCGCTCACCCTCCTGGGAGGCGCCCTGTGCCTGGCGGGCGTGGCGGTGTCGCGGTCGCGGTCGCGGGCCGGGACGGGGCCGCGGCCGGAGTCCGGGGCCGCGGGCCCGGCGGGCACGGGCCCGGCGGGCACGGTCCCGGCCCCGCCGGGCCCGGAGGAGTACCGGGAAGGAACGCACGGCGTCCGGGAGGCACCGGACGCGCGGGAGGTACGGCCCGACCGGACGTCCGGCTCGATGTGACCGGGCAAGCACCCGCCGCCCCGTCCCCGCCCCGGAGGGAAACTCCGCTCGCCGCGCCGGGTCCTTCTAGAAGACCACCAGGGCCCGCCCGCCCTTGCCCGCCAGCATGGTGTCGAAGGCGGCCGGGATGCCGTCCAGGGCGATCCGTTCCGTCACCAGGGCGCCCAGGTCGAGCCGGCCGGCCCGGATGTGTCCGGCGAGGACGGGGAGGTCGCGGGCGGGGTCGGAGTTGCCGTAGACACAGCCGGACAGCGTCCTGCCCCAGTGGAAGATCTCCAGGGCGTTGAAGGTGACCTGCTGGTCCTTGCCGCCGATGCCGACGACCGCGGTGCGTCCGCCGCGCCGGGTGGACTCCCAGGCGGTGCGGATGGTGGTCGCACGGCCCACGCACTCGACGGCCACGTCCACGCCCTGCTTCCCGGTGAGGGCCCGGATCTCGCGGGCGGTGGTGTCCGAGGCCACGACGTACTCGGTCGCCCCGGCGGAGCGGGCCAGCTCCTCCTTCGCCGGGGAGACGTCGACCGCGACGATCGTCGCCGCGCCCGCGATCCGGGCCGCCTGGAGGGCGGCGAGGCCCACTCCCCCGACGCCGAACACCGCGACCGACTCGCCCGGCCGGACCTGCGCGCAGTGGTGGACGGCGCCGTAGCCGGTGAGCACGGCGCAGCCGAGCAGGGCGGCCTCGGTGAGCGGCACGCCCTCGGGGGCGGGCAGGACGCAGGACGCGGGCACCACCGTCTCCTCGGCGAAGGCGGCGACGTTCAGGCCGGGGTGAAGCGCGGTGCCGTCGTCGGCGCGGTGGGCGTGCACCGCGGCGGCGCCGCTCAGGGCCTCGGAGCACAGCCACACCTCGCCGCGCGCGCAGGCGGGGCAGGCACCGCAGGAGGGCGCCCAGTTGAGGACGACTCCGTCGCCGGGCGCGACATGGGTGACGCCCTCGCCGACGGAGACGACCGTGCCGGCCCCCTCGTGGCCCAGCACCGCCGGGACCGGGAGACGCATGGTGCCGTTGGTCAGGGACAGGTCGGAGTGGCAGACCCCGGCTGCGGCGAGCCGGACCCGGACCTTGCCGGGGCCGGGCTCGGGCAGGTCGATCCCCGTGATCTCCAACGGGGCGTCGACGGCGGGCAGTACGGCGGCGCGGACAACCATGGTGGTGGGACTCCCCTGGAACCGGAGGGACTTGGTCAGTGCTCGAGGAACTGGGACCGAGCCGGGTCGCAACCGGCTCGGAACCGGCTCGCGATCGGCTCAGAACTGGAGGGACTTGGTCTGGAGGTACTCGGTCAGGCCGTGCACGCCGAGTTCGCGGCCCACGCCCGACTGCTTGTAACCGCCGAAGGGCGCGAGGGGGTTGAAGCGGCCGCCGTTGATGTCGACCTGGCCGGTCTCCATGCGGCGGGCGAACGCCGTCGCCTGCGCCTCGTCGGCGGCCCAGACCGCGCCGGCGAGTCCGTAGACGGTGCCGTTGGCGATCCGCAGGGCGTCCTCCTCGTCCTCGTAGCGCAGGACGGACAGGACGGGGCCGAAGATCTCCTCCTGGGCGATGGTCATGTCCGGGGTGACGTCGGCGAAGACGGTGGGGCTGACGAAGCAGCCCTGCTCGCGCGGCGCGTCGGGGCCGCCGGCGACCAGGCGCGCGCCCTCGGCGACGCCCTTCTCGATGTAACCGCGCACCCGTTCCTGCTGCTTGGCGTTGACGAGGGGGCCGATGCGGTCGCCGTACTTGGCGGCGGCGGCCGCGGCGAGCTCGACGGCCTCGTCGTACTGGTCCCGGTGGACCAGCATGCGGGTCCAGGCGCTGCACGTCTGGCCGGAGTTGGACATCACGTTGGCGACCCCGACGTTGACCGCCCGTGCCAGGTCGGCGCCGGGGAGGATCACGTTGGCGGACTTGCCGCCGAGTTCGAGGGCGACCTTCTTGACGGCGGCCGCGGCGACGGCGCCGATCCGGCGGCCGACGGCGGTGGAGCCGGTGAAGGAGACCAGGTCGACGCCCGGGTGTTCGGCGAGGGCCTGGCCGGCCACCGGGCCGAGGCCGGTGACCAGGTTGAACACGCCCGCCGGGACGCCGGCCTCGTGCACCGCCTCGGCGAGGAGCCGGGCGACCAGCGGGGTGTCCTCGGCGGGCTTGACCACGATCGTGCAGCCGGCGGCGAGCGCCGGGGCGGCCTTGGCGACGATCTGGTGCAGGGGGTAGTTCCAGGGGGTGATCGCGCCGACCACACCGACCGGCTCGTGGAGGACGGTCGAGTTGCCCGTCCGCTCCTCGAAGGGGTACGTCGCCGCCAGCTCGGCGTACGAGCCCGCCACCGCGATCGGCACGGCCGCGTGCACGGTCTGCGAGAGCTTCAGGGGTGCTCCGAGTTCGGCGGTCACCGTCTGCGCGATCTCGTCCTGGCGGGCCACCAGCACGTCCCGGAGGGCGGCGAGACGGGCCGCGCGCTCGGCGGGCGGGGTCGCGGCCCAGGCGGGGAGGGCGGTGCGGGCCGCACGCACGGCGGCGTCCACGTCCTCGACCGTGCCCGCGGGGACGGTGGCGATCACCTGCCCGTCGGCCGGGTTCACGACCTCGATCACGTCCGGACCGGCCGCGGGGCGCCAGGCGCCGTCGATGTACATGCCGTCGTATGCCTTCATCGCACTTCCTCCGGGGCGGGGCGTCGTCGTCCACCCCATAAACTAGCGGCGCTAATTTAATGACGCCAGGGGGACACGGACCCGACTCGGCGGCGACCGGTGCGGGTGGGGGTGCGTCCGGACGGGGCCGTGGCGTCACTCGTCCAGGTCGGGCAGTTGCGCCGGGTTGGGGCAGATCCGTTCGCCGTGCCGGTCGAAGACGAACAGGTGGGCGATGTCGACCAGGAGCGGCACCTGCATGCCGTGCCGGAGGCGGATGTCCGGGGTGGTGCGGACGACGAGGTCGCCGGGCAGCCGGGGCCCGCTGGGGACGGGCTGCGGCTGCGCCCGCTCGGCGGGCTCCCCCGGGACGTCGCGCCCGGCCCGTGACCCGCCGGTCCGCGCCCGCAGCCGGTCCAGGACGCTGCCACCGACCTCGCGGCGGCGGCGCCGGGACGGGCGGCCGGGACGCGGACACGGGGCCTCCGGCTCGGGGACCACGGCGGGGCGGGAACCGGTGTTGAAGTGGACCAGGGCCTCATGGCCCTGGAACTCCACGTGCTCCACCAGACCGGTGAGCGCCGACTCCCCGGGGCGGACGGCACCGCCCGACGGGGCCCGCCCCGGTCCGCGCGGAGCCGGTCCCGTTCCACGGGAGGCCGTGCCCGGTGCACGCGGTCCTGTGAACCCGGGGGCTATCCGGACGGCTTCGGAGCGCAGGCCCACGATGACCTCGCGGCCCTGCTGCACTCGCAGCAACCGGTGGTCCGGGCAGAGGGGTTCGGGCAGCCGCAGGAACTGCTTGCCCAGGCTGATGGTCATCGCGCCGTCGAGCGGCGCACGGACCACCCCGCGCAGCAGGTTGATGCGCGGGGTGCCGATGAACGCGGCGACGAAGACATTGCTCGGCAGCGAGTAGACCGCGCGGGGGCTGCCGACCTGTTGCAGGACTCCGCCGCGCAGCACGGCGACCCGGTCGCCGAGCGACATGGCCTCGGCCTGGTCGTGGGTGACGTAGACGGTGGTGACGCCCAGGTCACGGGTGAGCTGCGCGATCTCGGCGCGCAGTCGGCTGCGCAGCTTGGCGTCGAGGTGGGACAGCGGCTCGTCCATCAGGAAGGCGGAGGGGTGGCGGGCGATGGCTCGGCCCATGGCGACCCGCTGGCGTTCGCCGCCGGACAGCTGGGCGGGGAAGCGGTCCAGGAGGTCCTCGATGCCCAGCAGGCGGGCGGTGGCGTCCACCCGGGCCCGGGGGTCGACGCCGGGGGCCTCGATGCGCAGGGGGAAGCCGATGTTGTCGCGGCCGGTCATGCTCGGGTAGAGGGCGAAGTTCTGGAACACCATCGCCATGTCCCGGCCGGACGGCGGCAGGTCGTTGCCGTACTCGCCGTCGAGGAACAGCAGGCCCTCGTCGATCTCCTCCAGACCGGCGATCATCCGGAGCACGGTGGACTTGCCGCAGCCGGAGGGGCCGAGCAGGACGAGGAACTCGCCGGGCGCGATGTCCAGCGACAGCCGGTCGACCACGCGTACACCGCGGGCGTAGGCCTTGCTCACGTCGTGCAGGGAGATGGCGCGTGTCATGAGGGTGCCCCCGGGGGCTCGTCAGGGCGCTGGTGCTCCGCGGTCGGACGCCTCGCGCGGGCCGTACGAGGCCGGACGGGGCCGTACGAGACGTATGAGTCACGGAAGCTAACGGAATGTATGCGACAAGGGGAAGACGCGGGGCGGGATCGGACGTCACCGTCCACTGGATGAGAAAGCGGACGAACTCATTCGGCCGGATCCGGCCCGATCCGGCGCCGGATCCGATCAGAACCGGACCCGTATCGCCCCACTCCGTACCGGCCCTCCCCGTACCGGCCCTCCCCGGCGGAGGCGGCGACCCGGCCAAGACGGTCGCAGGCCGGGCGGAGGGCGACGGCAGGCGCGGAACACCGGGTCGCAGCCCGGCTCGGGGCAGCGCGGTGAAGGCGTGCTGCGCCTTTCGCGCCTTTCGGTCACGTGACCGGTCCTGATGCCGTTCCGGGTACCCCCTCGGACGCGGCCCCGGGCGCGATCTCGACGGGCACGCCGTTGAGCACGGCGTTGCCCGACAGCGGGTCGAGGAGGCTGCCGTCGAGCAGTTGGTTGACGTTGACGCCGGGATCGGCCGCCGCGTGCCGCAGCCGGGTGCCGGGCCGGTCGTGGCCCCAGCCGTGCGGCAGGCTCACCACGCCCCGGCGCAGACCGTCGGTCACTTCGGCGGGTGCGGTCACCTCTCCCCCGGCGCCCCGGACGCGTACCGGCTGCCCGTCCCGGACGCCGAGGCGTTCGGCGTCGTCGGGGTGGATCTGCAGGGTGCACCGGTTGGTGCCGCCGGTGAGGGCGGGCACGTTGTGCATCCAGCTGTTGTTGGAGCGCAGGTGGCGGCGGCCGACCAGGACGAAGCCGTCGGGGCGTGCGTCGAGGGCGGCGCGCAGCCGGGGAAGGTCGGCGGCGATCGGTTCCGGCAGGAGCTCCACCTGCCCGCTGCGGGTCTTCAGGGGCTGCGGAAGGCGGGGGCTCAGGGGTCCGAGGTCGATGCCGTGCGGGTGGGCGAGCAGCCGGTCGAGGGTGAGGCCGTCCGGGTCGGCGCCGAAGCCGTCGCCGTAGGGGCCGAGGCGGAGCATCATGTCCAGCCGCCGCTCGGGGCCGTCGTGGCCGGTGAGCAGCCCCGCGAGTTCCTCCGGGTCGCGGCCGTGCACTGGGGAGTGCGGGTCGTTCACCGCCCTGCCGAGGGTCTGGTCGACGACCAGCCGGTCGACGGCCGCCGGGTCGGCGCCGTGCCGTCCGGTGGCGGCGAGGACGAGCCGGGCCAGGATCTCGGTCTCCGGCATGCGGCCGGGTGCCGGCGGGAGGGCGGGGCGGGTGTAGCGGACCTGGTTGCGTACGGCGAGGGTGTTGAAGGCGAAGTCGTGGTGCGGGCTCTGCGCGGGCGGGGGCGGCGGCAGGACGACGTGGGCGTGGCGCGAGGTCTCGTTGAGGTACGGGTCGACGCTGACCATGAAGTCGAGGGAGCCGAGGGCCTTGTCGAGGCGGTCGCCGTCGGGCGCGGACAGGACCGGGTTGGCGGCGACGGCGATGAGGGCGCGCAGCGGTTCGCCCGCGTCGGTGGCGGTGTCGATCTCCTCGGCGAGCGCGGAGAGCGGCAGTTCGCCCTTGGCCTCAGGGTGCCCGCTCACCCGGGAGTGCCAGCGTCCGAGGGTAAAGCCGCGGCCGGGTCCGGCGGGGCGCGGGGTCTTGTCGGTGGCGGCACGGGGGAAGAGGGCGCCGCCGGGCCGGTCGAGGTTGCCGGTGAGGATGTTGAGGACGTCGACGAGCCAGCTGGCCAGGGTGCCGTGCGGGACGGTGCAGCTGCCGATGCGGCCGTAGACGGCGGCGGTGGGGGCGGCGGCGAGTTCGCGGGCGAGGGTGCGGATGGTGTCCGCGTCGACGTCGCAGGCCGGGGCGACGGCCTCGGGGGTGAAGTCCTTTACCGCGTCGGCGAGTTCGGCGACGCCTTGCACATGGGGAGCACAGTCCCTCAGGTCGACGAGGTGTTCTTCGACGAGCACGGACGCCATCGCCGCGAGCAGCAGGGCGTCGGTGCCGGGCCGGATGGCGATGTGCCGGTCGGCGAGGCGGGCGGTGCGGGTGCGGCGCGGGTCGACGACGGTGAGGGTGCCGCCACGGGCCCTGAGCGCCCGGAGGCGGCCGGGGAAGTCGGGTGCCGTGCACAGACTCCCGTTGGATTCCAGGGGGTTGGCGCCGATGAGCAGCAGGTGGTCGGTGCGGTCGAGGTCGGGTACGGGGATCGCGTTGGCGTCGCCGAAGAGGAGTCCGCTGGAGACGTGCTTGGGCATCTGGTCGACGGTGGAGGCGGTGAAGAGACTGCGGGTGCCGAGCCCGGCGATCAGGACGGGCGGGTAGAGGGCGCCGGCCACGGTGTGCACGTTGGGGTTGCCGAGGACGACCCCGACGGCGTCCGGGCCATAACGTTCGACGACGGGCCGGATGCCGGCGGCGACCGCGTCGAAGGCCTCCTCCCAACTGGCCTCCCGCAACTCGCCGTCGACCCGGACGAGCGGGCCGCGCAGCCGGTCCGGGTCGGCGTCGACGGCGGGGAAGGCGGCCCCCTTGGGGCAGATGAACCCCTTGCTGAAGACGTCGTCACGGTCGCCCCGGGCGCCGGTGACCCTGCCCTCGTCGAGGGTGAGGGTCAGGCCGCAGGTGGCCTCGCACAGAGGGCAGATACGAAGAGCGGTGCGGGACATGGAACCTCCCGGGTACGGCGGCGGTGACGCACGGACGGGCAGGCGCAGGACAGCCGCACGGACAGGTTGACGAACCGAGCATACCGACTGGTATGCATGTGCGGGAGCCCCGTGCCGGCTCGTTCTCGGTCGCACGACAGGGGCCGTTGCGGGTGCCGAAGGCCGGTTCGCCGCCCGGCCCCGCGACGAGAGCCGTGCGGGCCGGTTTCCGGATCGCTCCAGCACGCGCGCCGGAGAGGCGCGCAGCATCTCCCGCAGTGCGGCGATGACCTTCTCGTCGCCCTCGGGCGCCGTCCGGAAGGCGAGGTGGACGAGGGCGTCGACGGTCTCGACGGCGCTGAGGAAGCCCCGGCACAGTTCCTCGTCCGGTGCGCGGTCCAGGTAGCGGGACAGCAGGTCGGTGAGGCGGCCGACGACGCGGTGGAGGGAGGCCGCGGGAGCGCGGGCGCGGGTTTCATCCTGCCCTTCGGTCCCGGTCGGGTGAACCCCGGCCCCCGGCGGCGAGGTCGGGGCCCGCCGTCCCCCGCTCCGCCGCGGTCGGGGCCGTGCCGGGACTCGGTTCCGAGACCGTGATGTCGGCCGTGCTCTCCACCGGCTTTCCGCCCACGGCCCACACCGAGTCGTCGTCCGCGTAGAGGCGGACGGTGACCTGGTGCGTGCCGCGCCGGACGGTGTGCGGGGAGAGGTGGTGGCCGGGCGCGCGCAGCAGGGCGACGAGCCGGTCGTTCACGTAGAGGTGCGCGAGGCCGCGGCCGGGCACCGCCCGGTTGTCGGTGCCCTCCGGCGAGAAGCGGAAGTTGCGCACGCGCAGCCGTACGTCCCAGCCGCCGTCGGCGTCGGGCGTGACCTCTACGCCGACCTCGGGGGCACCCTCCTCGTCCACCTCGCGGTAGGGCCGGCCCCCGTCGTCCCGCTCCTCCAGGAGCTTGCCCACCGGCGACGGCACCCCGGCACCCCGCTCCTGTTCCTGTTCCTGGGCAGCACGCGAGCCGCAGCCCGCGGACCCGGCCAGCAGTACGCCACACACCGCGAGCGCGGTGATCAACCTCCCCGTCCACGCCATGCGGGGGAGCTTAGAACAGGCGTCCGGTCGCACGGATCCCCCTGGAGTCGGGTTCCGCGTCCTCCGTCGAGAGGAGGGCGGGGGTACTACGGGAGGAGGGCGACCGCCGGTGCGGGACCGGGCGGGTGCGGGGCCGGACGGGTGCGGGGCCGGACGGGTGCGGGGCCGGGCGGGGCGAGCGGCATCCGGGGGCCGGGACCACCGCACCGTACGAAGCGATGTCGCGTGGCCCTCTTGCGCCGGGGAAATCGCAATCCTACGGTACTGCATAGGAATCGCACGCAAGGGAGCAGCGAAGATGAGCGATGGGGACACCGCCCGCGCGAGCGCATTCGAGCGTGGAGGAGCGCGCAAGGCCGCCGAGGGACTCGGCCACCTCTCCGGTTTCGGCAACGAGCACAGCTCCGAAGCGGTCCCGGGCGCCCTGCCCGAGGGGCGCAACTCGCCGCAGCGCGCGCCGCTCGGGCTGTACGCGGAACAGCTGAGCGGTACGGCGTTCACCGAGCCACGGGCCCACAACCGCCGTTCGTGGCTGTACCGGATCCGTCCGTCGGCCGCGCACCCGGCGTTCACCCGCACGGGTAACGGGGCGATCCGCAGCGCACCCTTCAACCAGACGGTGCCCGACCCCAACCGCCTGCGCTGGAGCCCGCTGCCCGCACCGGCCGAAGGCACGGACTTCCTGGCCGGCCTGTGGACGCTGGGCGGCAACGGCGACGTCGCCCAGCGCGCCGGCATGGCGGTGCACCTCTACCACGCCAACGCGTCGATGGACCGGGTGTTCAGTGATGCCGACGGTGAACTGCTGATCGTCCCGGAGGAGGGCGGGCTGGTGCTGCGGACCGAGTTCGGGCTGCTGCATGTGGAGCCGGGACACATCGCGCTGGTTCCCCGTGGGGTGCGCTTCCGTGTGGAGCTTCTGGACGATGTGGCCCGCGGCTATGTCTGCGAGAACTACGGAGCCGCCTTCCGGCTTCCCGACCTCGGCCCCATCGGCGCCAACGGTCTGGCGAACGCACGGGACTTCCGGGCGCCCGTCGCCGCGTACGAGGACGTCGAGGGGCCGGTGGAGGTGGTGAACAAGTTCTGCGGCAACCTCTGGTCGGCCACCTACGACCACTCCCCGCTGGATGTCGTCGCCTGGCACGGCAACCATGTGCCGTACGCCTACGATCTGCGCCGCTTCAATGTGATGGGCACCATCTCGTACGACCATCCGGACCCGTCGGTCTTCACCGTGCTGACGGCGCCGAGCGATACGCCGGGGCTGGCGGGGGTGGACTTCGTGGTGTTCGCGCCGCGCTGGCTGGTGGGCGAGGACACCTTCCGGCCGCCGTACTTCCACCGGAACGTGATGAGCGAGTACATGGGGCTGATCGAGGGCGCCTACGACGCGAAGGCGGAGGGGTTCGTGCCGGGCGGCGGCTCGCTGCACAACATGATGTCGGCGCACGGACCGGACCGGGAGACGTTCGAGAAGGCGAGCGCAGCCGAGCTGCGCCCGCAGAAGATCGACGACGGTCTCGCGTTCATGTTCGAGACGCGCTGGCCGGTGTCCCTGACGCCGCAGGCGGCACGCGCGGAGCATCTGCAGCAGCGCTACGACGAGGTGTGGCAGGGACTCGAGCGTCACTTCCGCACGATGTAGTGCGGATGATCCGGTGGCCGGGAGCCGAGGGCCGGGGTCCGGGGCTCCGGTTCGGCTCCGGGTGCCACAGCCGCTGTCGACGCACCCCTGCACCTCACATTGCACTGAACGTTCCCGACCGGTACGGATAGCCCGTGACCTCCTTCGCGCCGGATTCGATCGTCCTGAACCGCAAGTTGCCGCTCTGGTACCAGGTGTCGCAGTCGCTGCGTGCCTCGATCCTCGGCCGCTCGCCCCGGGACCCGCTGCGCCTGCCCACCGAGGAACAGTTGGCGGGGCACTACGGAGTGAGTGTGCTGACCATGCGGCAGGCACTGAAGGAGCTGGAGGACGAAGGGCTGATCACCCGGCACCGCCGGCGCGGCACGTTCATCGAGCCCGGTGCCCTCCGGGGCGCTCCGGTACGGCTGCTGGGGTCGGTGGACGCGATCGTGGCCCAGCAGTCCGGCATGACGACCGAACTGCTGGAGCACGGCACCGCGCCGGTGCCGGCCGAACTCGCCGAGCACTTCCCCGGGCTGACGGAGGCGGCGTCCTACCACCGGCTGCGCAGCGACGAGAAGACCGGCGAGCCGACCAACCACGCCCGCAACTACGTCCGTCCGGAACTCGCCGCCCGGATCGACCTGGAGGATCTGCGACGCTGGCCGATGACCAAGGTGCTGCGGGACGTCGTCGGGGTGGACATCGGCCGCATCACGGACACCGTGGAGGCGCGGCTCGCGGATCCGGAGACGGCCCGACTGCTCCGGGTTCCGCTGCTCAGCCCGATCCTGCACTACACCGGCGTCACCTACGACACCGACGGCACCCCCCTGGACGTGGCCGTGATCAACTACCGGGGCGACCGCTTCTCCTTCACCGTGACCCTGGAAGCCACCTGATCCCGGCCGCCCGTCAGGTCGTACGATGCCCAGCGTGACGCACGACGACGCTCCGCTGCTGGCGGACCTCATGCCGTGGTCCGTCGCACCGCCACGGCTCGGCCGGGGATGGCCTGCGGCCCCCGATCCGGCGGCGCTGAAGGCCCGTTGGAACGCCCTGATGAAGGCTGCGGGACCGGACAGGGAGGTCCTGCTGCAGCCGTCCCGCTCACGGACCGGGCACACGGCGGTCGGGCAGCTTCCGGGCCGGTCGGGCGGCACGGAGCGGCTGGCACGCGCCTCGGGTGCGTGCCCGGAACCGGTCCGCGTGCTGCGCTCCCCCTTCGACGAGCAGTGGCTGATTCCCGACCAGCGGCTGATCGACGCGGCCCGCCCCGAGTTGTGGCGGGTGGCGGACGAGCGGCAGATCTTCCTCGTCGAGACCGGGTCCGCCACGGGACGCGGGGCACGCACGCGGGGCGAGCGTCCCCGGGGCGGCGCCGCCGGCACCGACGACGCCGGTGACGCCGCCGGTCCTCGGCTCCTCGCCACCTCCCTGCTGCCGGTGCTCCGTCCCGGCCGGGTCCGCCCGTTGTACCGCCGGCCCGGCGGCGCGGAGCCGAACCTCGCCCCGGGCCTGTCCGAGCACCTCACGGCACGCCTCGGCCGGGAGGTGCCGGCCCTCGACGTGCTCGCCTGGACGATGGCCGTGGTGCGGCCCGGTCCCGGAGGGCTCGCGGTGCCGCTCACCGGGGACGCCGGCGCGTGGGACGCGGGGGTGGAGGTGGGGCGCCGGATGCTGTGGCTGATGCGGCGCGACGGGGAGCGCCCCCGACTCCCGGGCGGACGCCGCCCCTACGTCCGCGCCCCGCTCCCGTCCCGCCCGTCGACCGTCCGGTACGACCGCGACGAGGAGGCCCTGTTCTTCGACGAGGGCCGCGTCTCGCCGGTGCCGCCGGCGGCCTGGGACTACGAGGTGGCGGGGGTCCCGGTGCTGGAGCGGTGGTGCGCGGCCCGCACGGAGGAGGCCGAGTCGGGGACGCTGGAGGCGATCCGGCCGGCCGGCTGGCCGCAGACCTGGACGTCGGAACTCCTGGAGCTGATCACGGTCCTCGCCCTGCTCGCCGAACTGCGCCCGTTGCAGGCCGCGTCGACGGACCGTGCGACGACCGACCCGATCACACCGACGGAGTTGCGCGGGGCGGGCGTGCTCCCCGTACCGCGGTCGGCGCACGGGCCCGCCTCGGTCCTGGACGCGCACGAGGAGGGGCCGGAGGGTCAGCTCGCGCTGATCTGACACGGCACACCACGGATCCGGGCCGGACCCGCTCCCTGCCGGTTCCCACCGGCTCCGGCCCATCGGCCCTCATCAGTCACTGGTGCCGAAGCCGTCGAGCACCCGTTTGAGGTCCCGCTCGCCGCGGGAGGCCGTGGGACTCGCGCCCCACGGGAGCCCCCGTGGGCTCACCAGCACAGGCCGGGGCGGCAGGAGCCGGTGCCGGGGGGGAACAGCAGGGTCCCGGGACGGGACGGCAGAGGTTCGCACGCCCCCGGAGCACTGCCGGGTGGATCGGGGCGCCGGGAGGGACGTGACCGGGAACGAGGTACCGAGAGGGGTGCCGGAGGAGGACGACGTGCCTGTGCCGGAGCGCACCGATGGGCGGCGCCGCGCGCCGTGGGGGGACGGGCGGCGCGTGCGCGGTGCGCCACGCCGGGACGGTGGGCCCGTCCGGACGCGGGCGCGGGACTAGCGGCTGCCGAGGAGCGAGCGGCGCAGCCGGCGCAGCGGGGCGAAGAGCGAGACGCGGCTCGTCCTCGCCCGTGAGCCCCTGGCTCCGCGGTCGTGCCTGTCACGCGCTGTCAGTTCACGCATCAGCGATGTCGCCTCGGCCGTCTCGTGCTGCGGGACGGCGGGTCCCGCCAGCACCGAGAGGTGGCGGTCCAGGCGCGTACTGGTCGCACTGCTCCCGCAGGTGATCGCAGGGACCCTGGCCCTGCTCCGCACCGTTATCTGATCCATGTCACTCCCCACCCGTACGAGTCCGCCCGGCCCCGGGCAGGTTAACCCTATCGCCCCGTTCGGGCACTCGCGTATCTCGGTCGCAGGATTCACCTTCCCCGTAAGGAGGTTGACGAACACTCGGTGATTACTCTCCGAATCCAACCCCTTTCAGGGCGAGTTGGACTATCGGCTGGGTTGTGGGCTGCGGCGATCCACCGCCCGGCTCGACGGTTACGGCGAGTGACGTTGCGGAGATGTCGAGGTCGGAGGCGACCAGGGGCGCGTCGCTCTCGAAGAGCCCGAGGGAGTGCGGTTGTGCGCCGGGGCGCATGAGCCAGAGCTGACGCACACGTCCGTTCGGCGGGTTGTCGTATCCGCCGAGGGTGACGACGGCACTCCGTTCCGATGCGGAAGCGATCACTCCGATCGTGCCGCCCCGCGCGTCCCGGCCGCTGCTCGCGCGGGCGTCCGGGGCGGCGAGAACGTGGGCGATCTCACGTGCGCGGTCCCGTTCGGCGGCCAGTTGGCCCTGGGTCCGGTTCGCCTGGACGGCGAACAGTGCGGCGACGACGAGGGCAGCGGCGGCGGTGGCCGTCGCGAAGGGCACGAACAGCGGCATCCGGTGCCGCCCGCCGGTCTGCGGCACGGGTCCGGTTCCCCATACGTGGGGCGGGAGTTGCGGTGCACGCGCAGCACCCCTCTGCTCCTGGGGCCCGGGGGCGGGGACGGGGGCGGGATCCTGTGGGGTGGTCCGTACGGCGGCCATGACCCGGTCGCGCAGGGCGGGTGGCGCGGGGGCGGCCGTGGACCAGGCGAGGCGGACGGCGTCCTCGGCGAGGACGCGTACCTCGGCGGTGCAGCGGCGGCAGGTCGTCAGATGCCTCTCGAAACGGATGCGTTCGGCGGGTTCGAGTGCGTCGAGCGCGTAGGGGGCGGCCAGCGAGTGGAGATCTCCGCGGCCCCCGCGGTCCAACAGCCGGTCCAGGAAGCTCATGCGGCACCTCCCAGGCAGTGGCGCAGTCGGGTCAGGCCGTCGCGCATGCGTGTCTTGACCGTACCGAGCGGCAGGGAGAGCCGCTCGGCCACTTCACGGTAGGTGTAACCGTCGTAGTAGGCGAGGGTGACCGACTGCCGCTGCAGCGCGGTGAGCCGGTCCAGGCAGCGGCGCACCCACTCGCGCTCGAGGCCGGCCTCGACCTCCTCGGCGACCTGGTCGAACGCGGGCTCGCTGCCGCGCCGGGCGGCTTCGCGCTGCTCACGCTCGCCTGCCGCGCGGGCGCTGCGCACCCGGTCGACGGCCCGGCGGTGGGCGAGGGTGAGCACCCAGGACAGCGCGCTGCCCCGCTCGGGGTCGAACCGGGCGGCGGAGCGCCAGAGTTCGAGCAGCACCTCCTGTACGACCTCCTCCGACTGGGCGGGGTCGCGCACCACTCTTCGCACCAGTCCGTACACCGGCCCGGACACCAGTCCGTACAGCGCCTCGAATGCCTTCTGGTCGCCCCCTGCCACCCGCACCAGAAGCTCGTCGGCCTCCAACGCGCACCCCCCTCTCCCGGCCCTTTCGGGCCACCCGGTCACACAAGGCATGCGCAGCGAACGCGCCTCCGGAAGGGAAGTACGGATCAGCGGACCGAAAACGCGGGTCGACCAGCGAGAAATGCTACGGGCGTTCAACCGTGACGGACCCGTCGAGAACTTTTCGCCTCCCGACCAATCCGGTCCGGGCACGGCTCCGAATCCCGATGCGTCAGGCAAGTTGGCACTGAGGACGGACGGCATGACACCTAACTCCAGGACCGGCGCGGGACGCAGGAACCTCGCGACCCTGATCTGTGGCGCGCTGGCCGCCGGTGGGCTCGCCGCCGCCGGCACGGCGGCGCTGGAACCGGGGGCGGCCTCCGCCTCCAGTCACCGGGAGGCCCCGCTGATCTCGGGCACTCCGCAGTACGACAACACCGATCTGTACGCGTTCGTCAGTCCCGACAAGCCGGACACGACGACGATCATCGCGAACTGGATCCCGTTCGAGGAGCCGGCCGGCGGACCGAACTTCTTCACGTTCGCCGAGGACGCGCAGTACGACATTCACATCGACACCAACGGTGACGCGCAGGGCGAGCTGCTGTTCCGCTACACCTTCAGGACCCATACGAAGAACGAGAAGACGTTCCTCTACAACACAGGCCCGGTCACCGCCCTGGACGACCCGGACCTCAACATCACGCAGACCTACGACATCGAGCTGCTGAAGCTGAAGGACCAGCACCTGGTGTCCCGTACGAAGATCGCGGACGACGTCCCGGTGGCGCCATCGAACGTCGGCAAGGCGTCCATGCCGGACTACGACACGCTCCGCAAGCAGGCCGTGCACGAGCTGGCGGGCGGCGCCACGACGTTCGCCGGGCAGGCCGACGACCCGTTCTTCCTGGACCTGCGCGTCTTCGACCTGCTGTACGGCGGGAACCTCTCCGAGGTCGGCAACGACACCCTCAAGGGGTACAACGTCAACTCGCTGGCCCTGCAGGTGCCGACGGACATGATCACCGAGTCGGCGGAGCAGCCGGTCGTCGGCATTTGGTCCACGACCCGGCGCAAGAACGCCAAGGGGCAGTTCACCCAGGTGTCGCGGCTGGGCAATCCGCTGGTGAACGAGGTCGTCAACCCGCTGAAGGACAAGGACACGTTCAACGCGTCCGCGCCGTGGGACGACGCGCAGTTCCTGAAGAACGTCACGCATCCGGAACTGCCGAAGCTCATCGAGGCGATCTACAAGATCGAGGCGCCCGCCGAGCCGCGCGACGACCTCGTCGACGTCTTCCTCAAGGGTGTCGAAGGGCTCAACCAGCCGCCGCACGTGACGCCGTCGGAGATGCTGCGCCTCAACACGTCGATCGAGCCGGCGGCCGAACCGAAGCGGCTCGGTGTGCTGGACGGCGACAACGCGGGCTTCCCCAACGGGCGCCGGCTGACGGACGACGTGATCGACGCGGCGCTCCAGGTCGTCGAGGGCGAGCTGGTCGGCGCGGCGAACGACCTCGGTGACGCGGTCGACGCCAACGACAAGGAGTTCGGCGCCTCGTTCCCGTATCTGGCCACCCCGACGGAGGGGTCGCGCGGTCCGCTCGCCGAGGGCGTGGACAGCGGCAACGACGTACGCAACCAGCTCGGTGACGCGCTGCGGCCCGCCGGGGCCGGGGGCTCCGACGACACCACCCTGATCGCCGCGTCCGCGGGGGCGGGAGCCTTCGGGATCCTGCTGATCGGCGGGGCCCTGCTGTGGTGGCGCAGGATGCGCGGCCGGGCGTACTGAGCCACCGCGCCCACCGGGGTGGGGCGGGACCCGGGGCTCAGGGCTCCGGTCCTGCCTCCCCGACCGGCAGGCGGGCCTTTTGGCCCGCCCCGGTGACAGGCGCGGCCCGTCCCCTCCATCCCCGCGGCACGGGCCGCGCCGCCGGCCCCCCGCATCCCGCGAGCAAGCGGACAAGTGAGCAAGCAACCGAGGAGAGGCATGCCTCCGCGTACGAACGACCACGCCCCGGAGAGCGGCCGGGACACCGGACCGGCGGAGCCCACAGGGCTGTCCGGGCCCTCCGCGCCCGCGGGGCCCGCGGCACCGCCGGGGACCACGGACACGCGGCCGGGCACCGGCGACCGGGCCGACGCCCGCACCGGCACCGGGGCCGCCACCCGCACCGAGCCCGAGCCCGGCGCCGGGACCGGGACCCGGTCCGAGGCCGCCGCCCGCCCTGAGTCCGGGACCGAGGCAGCCGGGCCCGGCCCGGAAGCCTCCCCGTCCGGCGTGCGCATGGCCGCTCTGCGCCGGTTCTCCGCCGCCGCGTGCCGCTCGCGCGGGACGCATCTCACGGTGTGCGCCGCGTTGTTGGCGGTCGCGATGACCGCCGGAGCGGTCGCCGTCGGCGGCGGCCGGGACGGAACACAGGCCGGAGCGCGGACCGGCGCCGATGCCGCTCCCGCGGCCGGGGCGCTCGCGGTCGGGGCGCTCGCCGGGGGCGACCTGGACGCGGGGGTCCGTGCTCTGCAGTCCCATCTGCGCTCCCAGCCACGGGACTTCGGTGGCTGGGCAAGCCTGGGGCTCGCCTACGTCGAGCAGGCGCGGACCAACGGGGACCCGTCGCGCTACCCGCAGGCCGAGCGGGCGTTCGACCGCTCCCTCGCGCTCGGATCCGGCAATGAGCAGGCACTGGCCGGCCGTGCCGCCCTCGCCGCGGCCCGGCACGACTTCTCCGGCGCCCTGAAGTACGCCGACCGGGCCCTGCGGCAGAACCCCTACAGCGAGCGCGCCCTGTCCTCCCGTATCGACGCCCTCGTGGAGCTCGGCCGGTACGACGAGGCCGTCGAGGCCGCCGACACCGCGGACAGCAGGCGGCCGGGGGTGCCCGTCTTCACGCGGTACGCGTACGTGCGGGAGCTGCGCGGCGACGTGCGGACCGCGCGCGAGGTGCTGGAACGGGCCCTGGACGGCGCGTCCGCGCCCGCCGACGTGGCGTACGTGGCGACCGCACTCGGCCAACTCGCCTGGAACCAGGGCGACCACGAGACCGCGCTCACCCACTTCGCCCGTGCCCTCGCCGCCGACGAGGACCACCTCCCGGCGTTGGAGGGACGGGCCCGCGCCCAGGCCGCGAGCGGCGACCGCGCGGGCGCGATCAGGACGCTGGAGCAGGTCGTCGTCCGCTCCCCGCTGCCCGGCCCGCTGGTCGCTCTCGGCGAGCTGTACGAGGCCCGGGGCGCCGACGGCGACCGTACGAAGGCGGCCGAGCAGTACGCCCTCGTCGACGCGCACGCCGCCCTCGCCCGCGCAGGAGGGGTCAACTCCGACCTCGACACCGCGCTCGCCGCCGCCGACCACGGCGACCCCGAAGCGGCCCTGCGAGCGGCCCGCGCCGAATGGGACCGCCGGCACAGTGTGCACACCGCGGACGCCCTCGCCTGGGCGCTGCACCGGAGCGGGCGCTCCGAGGAGGCGCTCCCCCACGCCCGCCGGGCGACGGCCACCGGCTACCGCAATGCCGCCTTCCTCCACCACCGCGGCATGATCGAACGCGCCACCGGCCACGACGGCGACGCCCGCCGGTCCCTCACGGCGGCCCTGGAACTGAACCCCGGCTTCTCCCCCCTCGGCGCCCGCGAGGCCCGTGCCGCCCTCGACGACCTGGAGGCGGCACGGTGAACCTCCGTCGATCCCCGGCCGACGGCACCGGCCGCCGTCTCGCCACCGGTGCCGCCGTCCTCGCCGCCGCCTGTGCGTTCACGCTGGTCCCGGCGACGGCGGCGAGCGCGCATCCGCTCGGCAACTTCACCGTCAACCGGTACGACGGCCTGGTCGCCGCGCCGGGCGAGCTCCGCGTCCACCATGTCGAGGACCTCGCCGAGATCCCGGCCACCCAGGCGAAGCCGGACGTCGAGGCGCTGGGCACGGCCGAGTGGGCACGTCGGCGATGCGCCGGCGCCGCCCGCGACAGCGAGGTCCGGGTGGACGGGCGTACGGTCCCGGTCACCGTGCGGAGCAGTCGTGCGCGCGTGCGCCCCGGTCAGGCCGGGCTCGACACGCTGCGCGTGGAGTGCGGGCTGACCGCTCCGCTGCCCGAGGACGGCACGGTGGACGTCTCCTTCCGCGGAGCCGGGGCGTCCTCGGGTCCCGGCTGGCGGGAGGTCACCGCCCGCGGCGACCGGACGACGCTGGCCGCGTCGGACGTGCCCGAGACCTCGCTGTCACGGGAACTGACCCGCTACCCGGAGGAGCTGCTGTCCTCGCCGGCCGACACGGCGACCGCGTCCCTCCGGGTGCGCACGGGCGGGCCGGCACTGGCGGGGAAGGAGACCGAAGCGCCCGCCGCCTCCGTACTGCCCCGCGGCGCGGACCGGTGGACCCGCGCCCTCGACGACCTCGTCGCCCGGCACGACCTCACCGCGGGGTTCGCGGCGCTCGCGCTGCTGATCGCGGTGGTCCTCGGCGCGCTGCACGCGCTCGCGCCGGGTCACGGCAAGACGCTCATGGCCGCGACGGCGGCGGCCCGGGGCCGCAGGGCCCGGCTGCGGGACGTCCTGCCGATGGCCGCCTCGGTGACAGTCACCCACACCCTCGGCGTGGTGGCGCTCGGCCTGCTGGTCACGGCCGGTTCGGCCGCCACGCCCTCGGTCGTCGCGTGGCTCGGGATCGCGAGCGGCGCCCTTGTCACCCTGGCGGGCGCGAGCCTCCTCCGGCGGGCCCTGCGCAACCGGAACGCCGCACCGGGCCACCCGCACCACCACGAGCGCGAACACGGGCACGCTCATGACCACAGTCACGACCACGAGCACGGGCACGAGCACCCGCACGTCCATGACCACGAGCACGGGCACGCCCGGGCGGGCGGCGCGCATCCCCGTCCCCGCACCGTCGAGCACACCCACGGCGGTCGTACCCACACCCACGCCGTCGCCCCCACGCTGCGCGGCACCATCCTGCTGGGTCTCGCCGGCGGGCTGGTGCCCAGTCCGTCCGCCGTGGTCGTGCTGGTGGGCGCCGCGGCGCTCGGGCAGGCCTGGTTCGGGCTGCTGCTCGTCGTCGCGTACGGCGTCGGACTGGCGCTCACCCTCACCGCCGCCGGGTACGCCGTGGTGAAGGCTGGCAGCGGCGTGAACCGGCTCCTGGCCCGGCGCCCGCGCTGGACCGCACGCCCGGTGGTCGCGCTGGTGCGCCGGAGCGCGCCCCTGGGATCGGCGTTCGTCGTCGTGGCCCTGGGAGCCGGATTGGTGTTCAGGGGGGCGGCATCCGCGCTGGGCTGAGCTACTTTCATGGGGAAACGGAGAATTCGCCCGGATGCGATGGGGGGCGCCATGTCCGAGGGACCGGGCAGTGAGCGGGTGATCGCGGGCCGGTACCGGCTGCTGTCACCGCTGGGCGAGGGCGGCATGGGGACCGTGTGGCGGGCCCGTGACGAGGTGCTGCACCGCGAGGTCGCGGTGAAGGAGGTCCGCGCCCCGGCCGGGCTGCCGACGCCCGACGTGGAGAGGATGTACGCCCGGCTGGAGCGGGAGGCGTGGGCAGCCGCCCGGGTCGCCGACCGCAATGTGGTGACGGTGTACGACGTGGCGACCGAGGACGGGCGCCCATGGATCGTCATGGAGCTGGTCCGCGGCCTGTCCCTGGCCGAGGTGCTGGACGCCGAGGGCCCGCTGGACCCGCAGCGTGCCGCGCGCGTCGGCGCGGAGGTGCTGGCCGCGCTGCGCGCCGCGCACGATGCCGGGGTGCTGCACCGCGACGTGAAGCCCGCCAACGTGCTGATCGCGAACGACGGGCGGATCGTGCTCACCGACTTCGGGATCGCCACGGTCGAGGGCAGTTCCGCACTGACCATGACCGGCGAGGTGATCGGATCGCCCGAGTTCCTCGCCCCGGAGCGGGCGCTGGGCCGCACTCCCGGCCCCGAGTCCGACCTCTGGTCGCTCGGTGTGCTGCTGTACGCGGCGGTCGAGGGCAGCTCGCCCTTCCGCCAGGACACCCCGCTGAGCACGCTGCGCGCGATCGTCGACGAGGAGTTGCCGTCCCCGCGCCGGGCGGGGCCGCTGGCCCCGGTCATCGAGGGCCTGTTGCGCAAGAACCCGGCCGAGCGGCTGTCCGCGGTGCGGGCACAGCAGGACCTGCGGCTCGTCGGCGCTGGGGGTTCCCCCTCCGGGGGAGGCGCACCGGACACCGGTCCAGCGCGCGCCGGCACGACGGGACCGGACCCGTACGCCCCCACCCCCGCGTACCCGCACGCGGCTCCCGCCCCTCGGCCCACCCCGGCGGCCCCGGCACCGTCCCCGTCCACGTCCCCGTCCACGTCCCCGTCCACCGGGAACACCGCGGTCGCCCGTCCCGGGCGCAGTCGCCGGGCCGCCGCCGTCCTGGTCACGGGCGTGGCCGTGCTGGCTCTGGCGCTGGCCGGTCTGACGTACGCGCTGCTGAACCGTGGGGACGGCGTGGAAGGCCGTCCGGGCGGGGCGAGTCCGTCCGCGCGGACCGGCGACGGCAACGGGACCGGGAACGACGGCGGAACCGGGCGGACCGGCGGCGCTGCTCCGACGGTCTCCGAGCACGACGGCAAAAAAGGCGAGGGGGACGGCGAGGACGGCGGCGAGAGTCCCCCACCGCAGCAGTCGGTGCGGGTGACGGTGAAGGGCACGCACACGGAGTACTCCGGTGCCTGTCCCCCGCCGAAGGAGCAGTCGCCCTCGTTCACGGCGACGTTCACGGTGGGGCGGCTGCCCGCGGAGGTGTCCTACCGCTGGGTGGGCGAGGACGACTCGGTGGCCGACCCGGGGTGGCGGACGCTGTCGTTCCCTGAGGGCGGCGGGCGCACGAAGCAGGACACGGTGATCGTGACGACGTACCTGGAGTCCGGGACGCTGGAGAACAGCATCGGGGTGGAGGTGCGGGAGCCCGTGCACACGACGTCGGACCCGGTGCCGTTCTCGGTGACGTGCGAGACGGAGACCCCGCCGGACGGGGCCTCCTCCTCTCCTGCCGGTTCGGCGGCCGCTCCCTGAGGGACGGGGGATTCGGCAGTGGGGTGACGTTGCGTCGAGGGAGCCGCCCATGAGGAAGACGGCTCCCGGGCGGATCAGAGTGCGTTGTTGAACGCCGGGAGGTAGCCGCCGGACTGGCCGGCCGCCTTCGGGTGGTAGGACTCGCCGATGTTGGTCCAGTTCACGCTGTGCAGCCAGGAGCTGCCGGAGCAGATCTCGTGGCCGGTGAACGGGGAGCGCACGTCGGCGAAGGTGAAGCCGTGGGCGTTGACGCGCTGGGCGGTGGTGCTGTTGAGGAGGTCGGCCGCGTCGTTGATCGCCGCCCGCTTGTTCTCGGAGAGGCCGACGCAGGTGGCGCCGAGCTTGTAGAAGCGGGGGTAACCGAGGACGACGACCTTGGCGTTCGGGGCCCGGTTGCGGATGGCCGAGTAGACGTTGTCGAGCTTGCCGGGCAGCGTCGAGGTGACGTACGACCGTGCGGTGTTGATCCGGGAGAGGCAGGTGCTCTCGGACTGGAGCACACAGGTCGTCATGACGTCGGCGAAGCCCGCGTCGTTGCCGCCGACACTGAGCGAGACCAGACCGGTGCTGCTGCTGAGCGGACCGAGCTGCGACGCCAGAACTTCATCCGTTCGGGCGCCCGAGCAGGCGGTGAAGTCGAAGGACGAGGGTGAGTTGGCGGCTTCCCAGAGGTAGGGATAGGCCTTCGTGCTGCGCTTGCAGTCGCCGCTGGAGCTGATGTAGCTGCCCGCTCCGACGCCGGAGGAGTAGGAGTCGCCGAGCGCCACATAGCCGCCGACAGCGGCTTGTTGGGACGCGTGCGCCGCGGCCGCCCCGGTGAAGGCGGTGGCGACGGCGAGGAGGATGGAACCGAGATAGACGGAAAGTCGGGAACGTCTCATGGAACCTCCCTTTAGCAGGATCTCTGCCTCAACCTTCATAGCGACTACGCGCGTTGACTGGAAGTGTCCATGCCAAAAACGCCGACCCCTCCTCAGGACCCCCGCAACCTGTTCACCCCGCAACCACCAAGTCACCACCGGGCGACCACCACCGGGCCCCCGTCGGACCACCATCGGGCCACCATGGGCCCGCCGGCGAACCGTCACGAGACCGCCGTCGGCCCACTGGCGAACCGTCACGGGGCCGCCGCCGGACCGCCGTCGCCGGCCACCGGAACATCTGTTCAATCCCGGACGAATTCAGGCCTTGGGGCCGTTCGGCCCTTGACGCCCACAACGGGCTGCGTCAGATTGAAGCCCGGCATCCGACGCTTCGGGGGGCAAAGTCGGCCATGCAGACCATCCGCACTCGCACGTCTCTTCGCGTGAGCCACCACCGCACGGCCACAGCCGCACGGTCGGAGCCGCTCGGCCTGAACCGACCGACCGCCCCCGAGGCGCGGTTGCATCCGCACGCCACGGCGGCATGCTGGTGGCCGGGGGACGGCCAGAGGCACACGTAACAGTCAAACCAACAAAAACGTGAGTCCTGGTTTCAGGTCTTGCCATACGGGTTCAATCGTCAATACCGTCATACATTGCAATACATCTCACCCGCATCGGTCCGTCAGTAAGCGGCTCCAGGGGAGGGCTCAGGACCGCGACGTACCGGCGCGGGGCGCGGTAGGGGGGTGCCGTGCTCGGTGACCGCAAGGGATACCGGGCCGGGCCGCGCGGTCGGCCGGCGTGTGCCGCGGTCGGCCAGTTTTGCCAGCTCACCCGGCGTGCACGGGGCTTCTTCGCGTCGTGCGCGGGTGAGAACCCCCCTTTCGAACCGGACGAATAGCCGGGCTGCCCAGGGGCGGGCGGCCCACCGGACGAGAGGGACCAGACTCATGAGTTCCGTTCTGCAGCCGGCGACCGCGGACCAGAATCCGCCGGCCGCCAAGAAGTACCGGCCCGTCTCCTCGCACCTGGCCATCGCACCGCCGGTGAGCGTGGTGATACCGGCCATGAACGAGGCGGAGAACCTGCCGTACGTCTTCAAGACGCTTCCCGACTGGATCCACGAAGTGGTCCTGGTCGACGGCAACTCCACCGACAACACCGTCGAAGTGGCCCGGGAGTTGTGGCCGGACGTCAAGGTCGTCGAACAGCGCGGCAAGGGCAAGGGGGACGCCCTGAACACCGGGTTCCAGGCCTGCACCGGCGACATCATCGTGATGGTCGACGCGGACGGCTCGGCGGACGGCAACGAGATCGTGTCGTACGTCTCCGCCCTCGTCTCGGGCGCGGACTTCGCCAAGGGGTCCCGCTTCGCCAACGGCGGCGGCACCGACGACATGACCTTCATCCGCAAGCTCGGCAACCGGATCCTGTGCGGTGTCGTCAACCGCAAGTTCGGCGCCCGCTACACCGATCTCTGCTACGGCTACAACGCGTTCTGGCGGCACTGCCTGGACAAGATCGACCTCGACTGCACCGGCTTCGAGGTCGAGACCCTGATGAACATCCGGGTCGTCAAGGCAGGGCTGAGAGTGCAGGAGATACCCAGCCACGAGTACCTGCGCATCCACGGCGCGAGCAATCTGCGGGCCGTGCGGGACGGGTTCCGCGTCCTCGGGGTGATCCTCGGGGAGCGCTCCAACCGGCGTGCGCTGCGCCGCCGTCCGCACCACTCCCCGCTGCTCGACACGGTCCGGGGGAAGGTCTCTTGAGCGAGCCCGGCACCACGGGTGCTCCGGGCGGGCCGGGCGTGTCCGACGCGTCCGGCCCGCCCGGCGTCTCGGTCGTGATCTGCGCCTACACCGAGGACCGCTGGGAGGACGTCCTCGCGGCGGTCGCCTCGGTGCGGGCGCAGTCCCGGCCGGCCCTGGAGACCCTGCTGGTCGTGGACCACAACGAGGTCCTGCTGGACCGGCTGGCCAAGGAGTACCAGGACACTGACGACGTGCGGGTGCTCGCCAACGCGGGCCCCCGCGGCCTGTCCGCGGGACGCAACACCGGCATCGCCGCCTCGCGCGGCGGGATCGTCGCGTTCCTCGACGACGACGCCGTGGCCGAACGCGACTGGCTCGGGCACTTCGCCGAGGCGTACGCCGATCCGCGCGTGATGGCGGTCGGCGGGCGCACCGAACCCCTCTGGGCGTCGGGGCGGCGCCCCGGCTGGTTCCCCGAGGAGTTCGACTGGGTCGTGGGCTGCACCTACCGGGGCCTGCCCCCCGGACGCGTACGGGTGCGCAACGTCCTGGGCGGCAACGCCTCCTTCCGGCGCGCCGCCTTCGACGCGGCGGGCGGCTTCGCCACCGGGATCGGACGGGACGGGAACAAGCGTCCGCTGGGCGGGGAGGAGACGGAGCTGTGCATCCGCCTCAGCCGCGCCCGGCCCGACGCGGTCCTGCTGATCGACGACCGCGCGGTGATCCACCACCGGGTGCCCGAGGCGCGCGAGCACTTCCGCTACTTCCGCACCCGCACCTACGCCGAGGGCCTGTCCAAGGCCCTGGTGGCGCGCAGCGTCGGCGCCGGGAAAGGGCTGGAGTCGGAACGCCGTTACACCACGCGGGTCCTGCCGGCCGGGGTGGTGCGGGGGCTGCGGGACGCCCTGCTGGCCCGGCCGGGCGGCGCGGGTCGCGCGGGCGCGATCGTCGCCGGGGTGCTCACGGCGGCGGGCGGATACGTGGTGGGGAGCGTGCGGGCCCGGCGGGGCGGGGTCACGTTCTCCGTGGTCGACGTGTCGGCCGCGGAGGGCGGGGCGCACCGCGAGGGAGAGTGCCCGGGCGGGGAGCGAAGGGGTGCCCGTGGCTGACGAACGGGTGCCGATCCTTATGTACCACTCGGTGGCCGCCGACCCGAGCGACGCCACCCGCGCGCTGTCCGTGACCCCGCAGGCGTTCGCCGAACAGATGGCGGTGATCGCCGCGCGGGGCCTCACCCCCGTCGGCACGGCCGAACTGGCCGCCTGCTGGCGCACCGGGAGGCCGCTGCCCGCCCGGCCGGTCCTCGTCACGTTCGACGACGGTTACGAGGGCGTACACCGCCACGCCCTGCCGGCCCTCGCCGAACACGGCTTCCCCGCCACGCTGTTCGTCTCCACGGGCTGGCTCCGGGGGCCCTACGACACCGGCGGCGGCCTGGACACCATGCTCGACTGGGACCAGGTCCGCGAACTGGCCGCCGCGGGCGTGGAGATCGGCGGCCACAGCCACAGCCACCCGCAGCTCGACCAGCTCGACGACCGGCGGCTGCGCTTTGAACTGATCCGGTGCAAGGAGATCGTCTCCGACCAGCTGGGCCGCGTGCCCACGTCGTTCGCCTATCCCTACGGCCATTCCAGCCGCCGGGTGCGCGAGGCGGTACGGGAGACGGGGTACGCGCAGGCCCTCGCCGTCGGCAACGGGCTCGCCCGTCGCGCGCAGGGGCCCTACGCGCTGCGGCGTGTGACCGTGCGCCGGTCGACGGACGCCGCCGAGTTCGAGCGGCTGGTGGACGGCCGCGACCTCACCCGCGTCTTCGTCCGGGACCGGGCCCTGACCAAGGGGTACGCGGTGGTCCGCCGGGCGCGGCAGGCGCGGCGGCTGGCGGCGCGCGTCCGGCAGTGACACAGGTACGCGGCGCACGTCACGCGCCCCGCGCGCCTCGGGGAAACCGGGTGCGCGGGGGCGTCCGTGTGCCCGATCATGACGGTATGCCTGCGAACCCGCGCGACGCACTGCCGATCCGGCTCAACGTCGACGACAGCGACTCCCCGTCCGATGTCGTCGACGCGCTCTTCCTCGGCCGCTTCGCGACGGGCGAGCAGCCGTTCTCACACGCGGCGAACATCGACCGCGTGCGCTCCGGCGCTACCCTGCTGCCGACGGGCGCCGAGGTGCTGCGGGCCGCCCGGGACGGCGACCGCAGCGCCACCCTGGCCCAGGGCGACGGCTGGACGCTGCTGATCTCCCGCTGGAGCCGGGGCGCCGACGTCACCGTCACCGCGACCACCGCCGAACTCGCGGCGAAGATCCTCGACGAGGCCACGGACGGCGCGGCCGACGAACCGGAGCCGCAGCCGGAGAACGTCACCATGGGCTTCTGGTACGTGTCCCCGCGCCGCGGCCCGCACCGCACCACCCGGCAGATCTCCGCGGGCACCTGGGACGAGGTCCGGCCCAACTACACCGCGCCGGTGGCGGACGCCATGGACCGCCTGATGAAGACCACGCCGGAGGACATCGCGGGCCGGCTGCTCCTGCTGCACGGCCCGCCGGGCACGGGCAAGACGTCCGCGCTGCGCACGCTGGCCCGGTCCTGGCGGGACTGGTGCCAGGTGGACTGCGTCCTGGACCCGGAGCGGCTCTTCTCCGACGTCGGCTATCTGATGGACATCGCGATCGGTGAGGAGGACGAGACGACGGGCAAGGGGCGCTGGCGGCTGCTGTTGCTGGAGGACTGCGACGAGCTGATCCGCGGCGAGGCCAAGCACACGGCGGGACAGGCCCTGTCCCGGCTGCTGAACCTCACCGACGGCCTGCTCGGCCAGGGCCGCAACGTCCTGGTGGGCGTCACGACCAACGAGGACCTGGAGCGCCTCCACCCGGCCGTCGTCCGCCCGGGACGCTGTCTCGCCCGGATCGAGGTCGGGTCGCTGACCCGCGCCGAGGCGGTGAACTGGCTGGGCCACGAGGACGGCATCGGCCGCGAGGGCGCCACCCTGGCCGAGCTGTACGCCCTGCGCAGGGGCACCTCCCCGACGGCCCTGCCGGAACCGCGCGGGAACGCGGAGGCCGGGCTGTACTTGTAGGGACGGGGCACGGAGGTACGGGAACCGGGCCGGCGCCGCCTGTTCCCCCGCTCCCGCGCGGCTTCCCGCGGTTACGCCTCGTACGCCGCCCGCAGCGCGTCCCGGGCGGCGGCCAGGGCCGCGTCCTCGTCCAGTCCGAGCCGTCGCGCCCGTTCCGCGTACGTCTGGGCCGCCGCCGCGGCCTCGCGCTCCGCGGCCGAGCCCGCGGCGGCGACGAACGTGCCGTTGCGGCCGCGGGTCTCGATCACGCCGTCCGCCTCCAGCGCGCGGTAGGCCTTGGCCACCGTGTTCGCGGCGAGGCCGAGCGCCTGGGCCAGGCCCCGTACCGTCGGCAGCCGGTGGCCCACCGGCAGCACCCCCGACCGGGCCTGTTCGGAGATCTGGGCCCGCACCTGCTCGTACGGCGGCGCGCTGTCGTCGATGTGGATCTTCAAGGTCACGGCCCGATTGTCCCGCACCCGGCGGAAAATGAGAGGCAGCCGCAGCGCCTTCCCCCGTAGCGTGCACCTCCGTGACTGTGACCGTCCGCGATCTTCGCTCCGATGCCCGTGCCGACCTCGAGGGCTTCGCCCGCGTCCGGCACGAGGCTCTGCCGTTCATCCTCCTCACGCCGGACTCCCTGGCCCATGACCTCACCCGTATGCACCCCGACGCCCACTACCGTCCCCTGGTCGCCGTGGCCGACGGCGAGGTGATCGGCACGGCGCAGGTGCACCTGCACCACGAGAGCTCCGAGCCGGGCCAGGGCAACGTCAACGTGTACGTGCATCCCGAGCACACGCGCCGGGGTGCCGGGACACTGCTCGTGCGCGCCGCCGAGGAGCACCTGGCCGCGCACGGGGCGACCAGACTGTTCGCCTGGGTGCTGGACGAGCCGGGCAACCGCGCCTTCGCCGAGCGGCACGCCTACCGGGCGAGCCGCGCCGCCCACTTCCTCCGCCTGGACCTGGCGAACGGCACCCTCCCCCCGCTCCAGGACCCGCCGCCCGGCGTGGAACTGCGCACGGGCTCGGACTTCGCCGACGACCCGCGCCCGCTGTTCGCACTGGACGCGGAGACGACGGCGGACGAACCGAGCGATGGGGAAACGGAGCTCACCGACTACGAGGCCTGGCTGGAGGAGACCTGGAGGCACCCGCTGTTCAGCCCCGAGCTGACCTCGGTGGCGGTGGTGGCCGGCCGGCCCGCCGCCTTCTCCGCGGCCCGCACGGACGACGGCACCCGGTACGGCACGGTCATGACCGGTACCGCCCGGGCCCACCGCGGCCGGGGCCTGGCCAAGCTCGCCAAGAACGACTCCCTGCACCGCGCCCGCGCCGCCGGGTATACGGAGGCGTTCACGGGGAACGACACCGGCAACGAACCGATGATCGCGATCAACGAGTGGTTCGGTTACGAGGTCTGCGCCACGGAGGTGCGGTATGTCCGTGAACTCGGCTGACCGTCCGGCACTCCTGGACGTCGTCCTCGTCAAGGCGGGGCGCACGAAGATCAGTTACCCGGCCGAACTGCTCGCCGACGACGGCACCCGCGTCACCGTGCGCGCCCCCTGGGCGGGTGACGGCGTACGGGACTTCGGCTTCGTGCGCTTCGAGCCCGGTGACGTCTTCACGGAGCACTACTGGCGCGACCGGTGGTACGCGGTGAAGGAGGTGCGCACCGCCACGGGCACCCTCAAGGGCCACTACTGCGACGTCACCCGCCCGGCCGAGCTCTCGGCCGGCCGACTGCTGGTCGAGGATCTCGACCTGGACCTGTGGGTCTCGGCGGACGGCACGGACGTACGGCGGCTGGACGAGGACGAGTTCGCGGCGAGCGGCCTGACCGCGGCGGATCCCGGGGCCGCGGCCGCCGCGGTGGCCGCCCTCGACGAACTGGACGCCCTGGCCCGAGGGGGCGGGCTCGGCGCGCTACTCGCGTGAGGGTCCGGGTCGGTCCGGCACCGTGATCACGGCGTAGCGCTCGTCGTCCACGTCACGGCCCCACAGCGCCGCGTCGTCCGACAGCCGCTCCACGCCCGTCCGTCCACCGAGCGGAGCCAGGAGGGCGGTGAGCAGGTCCGCGGGTATCCCGACCGGGCTCACCGTCCCCCACACTCCTTCGACCAGGACGAGCCGCCCGCCGGGGCGCAGCAGCCCCCGCCAGTGCCGCAGCGCCCGGCCGGGATCGGGCAGCGTCCACAGCACATGCCGGACCAGGACGACGTCGTGGCACCGCTCCCCGGTCGGCGGTGCCGCGGCGTCACCGACGAGGAACACCGCGTCGTGTCCGGCGAGTTTCTCCCGGGCGAGCCGCACCATGACCGGTGACCGGTCGACTCCGGTGACCCGGTGCCCCTGCTCGGCGGCGAGCAGCGACAGGCTGCCGGTGCCACAGCCGAGGTCGAGGACATCGCTCGCCCGCTCGGGGAGCCAGGAACGCAGCCGCCCCGCCCAGGCCTCGCGCACCCGCGGGTCGCGCAGGCCGTGATCGGGTTCCTCGTCGAAGTCGGCCGCCCGCGCGTCCCAGTCGACACCCGCTGCGCCCGTCATGTCACTGTCCTCGGTCATGCGGCCAAGAGTGACACCCGCCACTGACACTCGACGAGTGACCGCGGCCACAGACAGTCCGGGACCGATGAGGAACTCTCCCCCGAAAGGTCCACCCCCGCGAGACCGCGGCACCCGTGGACCCCGAAGGAGGCAGCCATGCGCCGTGTCACCGTGCAGAAGCCCCTGAAGAGGACGACCGCGCCCCGGGGCCGCGACGAACCCGAGGACCGCCCCGCCCCGCGCCCGGAAATCCGCGAGGACATCGCCCGGACCTGGTGGCCCACTCCCTGACCAGGTCTGTCCGCCCCCTCCCGCCCACACCACGCAACTACTCGGCCGGCCGCTCGCGGGCTCTTACCTGATCCCAGCCTGAGCACTCCCTTAACGGGGCCATAAGGATCTCCGCGAGCGGCCTTCGGCAGGCGATTTCCCGGTTTCCCGGGGCTAGTTTCTGAGCCATCCCCCCACGGGATTCCCCCAAGCCCAGTGATCGTCCGAGGAGTTGCTGCCCCATGCCCGCACGCCGCAAGGCCGCTGTCGCCGCCGCCGGTATCGTCCCGCTCGCCCTGACCGGGCTGTCCGCCTCGCCGGCGGCCGCGCACGGCTCGATGGGTGACCCGGTCAGCAGGGTCGCGCAGTGCTTCGCCGAGGGGCCGGAGAGTCCGAAGTCGGCGGCGTGCCGGGCGGCGGTCGCGGCCGGCGGCACCCAGGCGCTCTACGACTGGAACGGCATACGCATCGGCGACGCGGGCGGACGCCACGAGGAGCTGATCCCCGACGGCAAGCTGTGCAGCGCGGGCAACGAGGCGTTCAAGGGGCTCGACCTGGCCCGCGCCGACTGGCCCGCGACGTCGGTGAGCAGCGGCTCGTACACCTTCAAGTACCGGGTGACGGCCCCGCACAAGGGCTCCTTCGAGGTGTACATCACCAAGCCCGGTTACGACCCGGCCCAGCCGCTGGGCTGGGGCGATCTGGATCTGGCGAACCCGGTGGCGACGGCCACCGATCCGGCCGCCGCCGACGGCTTCTACACGTTCACCGGCACCCTTCCCGAGCGCTCGGGCAAGCAGCTGCTGTACGCGGTGTGGCAGCGCTCGGACAGCCCGGAGGCGTTCTACTCCTGCTCCGACGTCGCCTTCGGAGGAGAAGGAGGAGGCGCGAGCGAGGACGCCGACGGCGGCGGAAGCGAGTCCGGCGCCGGTGACACGCCCAAGGACGAGGCCGCCCCGGCACCGGTCGCCTCCGCGCCCTCCGAGGAGCAGATCGACGAGGGGACCGACAAGTCGACCATCGAGAACCACGGCCACGGGGACGACGACCCGCACACCACCGCGCAGCCGACCCCGGCCGGCGACGACACCTCCCGTGACACGCCGGGCGCCGACGACAGCGCCGAAGGTGCCGACGGCACCCCCGACGTCGCCGCCAACCAGCCCAAGGCGGCCGGCACTGCGGGAAACCTCGCGGAGACCGGCGGCGACGGGAACACCCCGTACCTGATGGTCGGCGGGGCCGCCGCCCTGGCGCTCGGCTCGGCGGCGCTGTTCGCCTCCACCCGGCGGCGTGCGGCGAACGGGCGGCACGGCCGCTGACCCCGCGTCGACCGTGAACCGGGGCCTGTCCGGCGGCTCAGGCCGGACAGGCCCCGGCATGCGCACGGGCACGTACACGTGTCAGCGGCCCGCTTCGGCTACACGTGTCAGCTGAACACCGAGGCGCAGGTGGTGGGGCGGGCACGGGACGGGTCGAGGGCGTTGGCTACCTCGTGGAAGGCGATCCGGTCGATCAGCGCGATCGCCAGGTGCTCGGACAGGTCGACCGGGCACAGGTCCTGGAGCAGGACGTTGCGCACGTTGGGCCCGCTCAGGTACTGGCTGCGGTAGGGGGTGACCACTTCGTCGTACCGGGTGGCGATGACGGTGTAGCGGACGCCTGGCACGGTGTCGCCGCCCGCGTTGAGCCTGGTGAGGAAGTCCGAGCCGGCGACCTGCTGGGCGAGGGCGGGGGTCGCCTCGTTCAGCAGGTGGCCGACGCCCGGGAAGTACGGCAGCAGGTTGGTGAGGCCGGCGAGGGTGGTGCCGTGGTTGCTGGGCGCGATTCCGACGAGGGCGTTCACCTCGGCGGCGCCGCCGAGGAACTTGAGGTAGTGGCGGGGCATCATCCCGCCCTGCGAGTGCCCGACGAGGTCGGCCTTCGCCGCGCCGGTCGCGGCGAGCACCTTGTCGACGAAGGCGTCGAGCTGTTGCGCGGACTTGTCGATGGGGCCGAGGCCGTGGAAGAAGGGGACACCGTCGAGCTGGCCGTAGTCGAAGGAGAAGACGCAGTAGCCGCGGTGGGTCAGGTAGGGGGCGAGGCCCAGCCAGTTGTCGACGGAGTTCCCGAAGGTGCCGTGGACCAGGACGACGGGGCGGGGATGGGTGGCGGACGGCTTGCAGGAGTAGTCGTTCCAGCCCGAACTGGGCGCCCCCGCGGCGTGGGCGGTGGTGGCGGGGAGCAGGGCGACCGCGGCGGTCAACAGCAGCGCGGTCAGCGGTCCGAGCACTCGTCTCCAGGGCAGCATCGAGTGATCTCCTTACGGCTCAGGGGAGGTGCGGCGAAGGAACGCCCTGTGATCCGGATCACGAGGATGCTGGTCACTCGTCAAGTTACGGGCGAGTAGTACAATTGTGAAGTTACGGGTCAGTAAAAACTTTCAGCGACACCCGACGCCGGTGGCGACGCAAGTGATAAAGGGTCACCAGGCAGGGCGCACAGGCCCGTCGGGGGCGATGCGCAGCAGACGGTCGCGCAGCGCGCGGACCTCGCTCTCGCCGAGCACCTCGCCCCATGCGCGCACGGCCTCCGCCGCCGCCCCGGATTTCACCTACGCGCGGTCCGCGACCTCCTCCGGGCGGCGGACCTTCTCGTCCGCGGGGGCGAAGGTGAGCCGGCGGGAAGCCCGCTCGGCGAGGTCAGGCCCCTCCGGGCGCGGGGCCGGCGAGCGGGCACGGCCGCGTCGCAGGCCGGGCGTCCCGTACAGGGCGTACGCCGTCCCGGTGAGCGCCGCCGAGTACGCGCGGCCGGCCGTTCCGGGCGAGAGGTGCCGTAGCGCGGGGAGAGGCCGGAGACGATGCGTAGATGCGTGAAGCCCACATACGCACCTCCCGTACTCGTGAGTTCCGGCGCTCCGCGACGACCGTCGGACATCCGCTCCGGTTGCTCCCCCTCACCGCAGACCGGCTTTCGACAACAACGCCCTGACCGAGGCACTGCTGGTGCTGTCGGCATGGGCGCTCGCGGGCATCGTGATCACGATGGCCGCCGGCCTGCGCCACGGACGGCAGGAGCCGCAACCGCCCGCACGGACGCCCTGACCGCCGCCGCACACGCGGAAGTCCCGCCCCTCGTGGATCCGGGGCGGGACTTCACTGCGGTGTGCGCTCAGCCGATCTGGGTGCCGGTCGCCGAGAGGGCCTCCGTCACCGGCTGGAAGAAGGTCGTGCCGCCGGAGGAGCAGTCGCCGCTGCCGCCGGAGGTGAGACCGACCGCGCTGCCGCCCGAGAAGAGCGAGCCGCCGCTGTCACCGGGCTCGGCGCAGACATCGGTCTGGATCAGGCCGTTGACGATGTCGCCGTTGCCGTAGTTCACGGTGGCGTCCAGGCCCGTGACCGCGCCGGAGTGCACCTGGGTCGTGGAACCGCTGCGGGTGACCTCCATGCCCACGGTGGCCTCGGCGGCGCCGGAGATCGCCTGCGTGGAGCCGTCGTAGAGGTTCACCTCGCTCGGGTGGTCCACGTCGGCGGTGTACTTGACCAGGCCGTAGTCGTCGCCCGGGAAGCTGGACGCCTCGTTCTCACCGATCACGGTGCCGGAGGAGTCCGACCAGGTGGTGATGGACTCGGTGCAGTGCCCGGCGGTGAGGAAGTACGGCTCGCCGCCCTTGGTCACGTTGAAGCCGAGCGAGCAGCGCCCACCGGCCCCGGTGATGGCGTCGCCGCCTGCGACGTACGGGGTGAACTCGCTCTTGATGCGCTGGAGTTCGGCCTTGGTCCCGAGCCCGTCGACGACCTTCGTCAGCTTGGCCCACTCGGTTTCGGAGACCGTGCGGTCCGCGGTGACGACGACCTTGTTGATGGTCGGGTCGGTCACCCAGGAGGTACCCGGGATCGTCGCGTCCTGCTTGAGGGTGGTGCGCGCGTTCTTCAGTTCGGCGAGGGAGTTCGCCACGACTCTCGCCTTGGCACCGGCCTCCTCGACGGTTCCGGCGGCGGCCTCGTCGAGCACGTTCACCACGAGGCTCTTGCTCTTCGCGTCGTAGTACGTTCCCGCCGCGTCGGTGCCGAGGTCCTCGGCGAGCGTCGAGGCGAGGTTTCCGGCCGCCGTGATGGAGAGGGTCCGGGGCGCGGGGGCCTCCGGGGACTCACTGGCGTTCGCAGTCTGGAAGGTGACTCCCGCGGCGACCAGTGCGGCGATGCCCGCACCCGTCACGGCTGCACGCCGCCCGGGTATGCGTCGGTGCTTCAACTCGCGTCCTCCTGTGGGGGGACGGCCCGGGAGGTTGTGGGGACCTCACGAACCGGAAGGCGTACGGCCACGGGGGCGGCGCACAGAAAAAGCCGAGCCCCGGACCGGTGAACGCCGCCCACTATTCCGAGACCCACAGGGAGCACACAAGGTCGACTTCAGGACGTGCGTACGGCAACGAGCTCACGCCTCCTATGTCCTGACAGGTCATGGACACGCGGGGCAGTTCGCACTGCAAATACTACGAGCAAGTAACCAGCGTGCTGATTCGAGAGATTCACCCCTGGCTTGAAATCACCCTCGCCCGGTCCGAATTCGAGTGGGGCGCGATGGACGGAAGTTGCTCCTGCACCGATTCCCGCACCAGGTCCCGCGCCGCCCCCAGGACCTCCCGAGACCCCCGCGACTGCCGTTGCGACGGTGTCCTCCGCTGCGGACCCGCCGGTGCCGGCGGGTGGACGGCCCGCTCCGGAAAGCGCATCGGTGCGACGGGGAAGGGCAGCACCGGTTCGGCGTCGGCGTCGGTGATCCTGGCGGGCGCCGCCCTGTGCGTCCTGGTGTGCGTTCCTCGAAAGCGGCTCCGTGTCCGCACAAGGGCGAGCCCCCGCACGCTGGTTGCGTGCGGGGGCTTGTTCGTCGCGTGTCTGCCGCGGTGAGGCCCTGCGCTGCGGGACCGGTGGTACCGGCCGGTCCCGGTCGGCGGGCGTCCGGCCTAGTAGACGCTGACTCCGTAGGCGCTCAGGGCCTCCGTCACCGGCTGGAAGAAGGTCGTGCCGCCGGAGGAGCAGTTGCCGCTGCCGCCGGAGGTCAGGCCGTACGCGGTGCCGTTGCTGCCGTAGAGCGAGCCGCCGGAGTCGCCGGGCTCGGCGCAGACCGTGGTCTGGATGAGGCCGGAGACGATGTCGCCGCCGCCGTAGTTCACCGTCGCGTTGAGCGCGGTGACCCGGCCGCTGTGCGTACCCGTGGTGGAGCCGTCGCGGATGACGGTGGTGCCCACGCTCGGGGTGGCCGCGCTGGTGATGTCCACACCGTTCGCGGTGCCGGGGCGGCTGACGGACCCGGTGTAGCGCACGAGGCCGTAGTCGTTGCCCGGGAAGCTGGAGCCGGCGGTCGTGCCGATGGCCGTGGTGCGGGCGGAGTTGGAGTACCAGGTGCCCGCGCCGTCGGTGCAGTGACCGGCCGTCAGGAAGTACTCGACGCCGCTGCTGCTGCGGACGTTGAAGCCGAGGGAGCAGCGCCAGCTACTCGCGTAGATGGCGTCGCCGCCCTGGATGAGCTTGGTGAACTGGCCGGGTGTGCGCTTGATCTGCAGCGCGTCGGCGTCGGCGCCGGCCTCCTGCTTGATCTTCGCGATCTCGGCCTCGGACACCGTGCTGTCGACGGTGACGACGACCCGGTTGGTCTTGCTGTCGACGGCCCAGGCGGTGCCCGGGACGTCGGCCTCCAGCACCGAACCGCTGACGCTCTTGAGCTCGGCGGAGCTGAAGGTGGTGGGAGCTTCGGATGCGTTCGCGCTGGGGATCGCGATCGCGGCGGCGGCGACGAGGCCGGTGGAGACGGCGATCAGCCGGGTGCGTCTCGATATGCCGCTGCGGGGGGTGGTGCGCTTGATCCTCACTTCTCGTTCCTCCATGAAGGACGTAGGGGGCCCCGTGGGGTTCGGGCCCGTGAGGCGCAGTCAGGGGATCGGTCGCCCGGATTCCGAACATGCCGTGCCCCTGACAAGCGCTGGGGGTGAGTATTCGGTCGACGGACCGGTCGACGCAAGAGTGCCTTTCGGTCGTCGCCCTGTGAACCACCTGTGCGGCGCGACCCTCGACACCCCTGCGCCACCAGCCGATATCCCCATTCCGCAACCGGTCGCCGCCACCCCGGAGATGTCCGGAAGTGAACCCTCCGAATACTCTTGCGAACGTCCCTCCGAACCCGCCGCCGAAGGACTCGACAGCCCTCGAACGCGCCGCCGAACGCCACGCCGGGCATCCCGCCGGGCATCCGCCCGACCGTCCGCCGTACGCCCTTCGGGCCGCTGCACGGCTCAGGCCCCTCCGCGGACGCCTCTCCGCACCCCGGACTCAGCAGTCGCACCCGCAGTCGCAGCCGCCGTCCTCACCACAGCAACTGCAGCACTCGCAGCAGTCGCAACACCCGCTGCAGTCGCAGTTGGAGCAGGCCGACTTGCGCTCCCCGGTCCAGGGGTCCTCGTGGGTGCCGCAGCACAACTGGCACGTACAGAACAGTCCCACCCACACCGCGCACCCGGCGATCAGCCCACGTCGGCGCGGCGGCCCGGGCGGCACCGGACCGCCGGGACCGCCCGGCATGCCCGGGGCGCCGGGTGCGCCGGGCGGTGAGTAGGGGTGGGAACCGTGGGCAAAAGAAACGGTGTTGAAGGCACGATCTACGGAGTTGGGCAGTTCATGAACGAGCAGCCGGTGAGCGAGACCGCCGTCGGTGAACTCCGTCTCGCGCAGCGCGAGACGGATGCCCCGTACGGCGTCGTCGGCGAGCCGGCGGGCCTCGGTGAGCGGAGTGCCGGTGGCGGTGAGGGGGTTCCACGCGCCCGACGCGGCGTCGGCCTCCCGGTCCTCCACGGCGTCCAGGAGATGGGCGAGCCGGCCGAAGAGCCGTCCCGCCTCGGCGAGCGGCCCGGCGTTGCGCGCCCGTCCGGCGAGTATCGCCGTGTGCGCGAAGGCTGCCGCGGTGGCGGTCTCGGTCGGTTCGGTGACGGTGAGGATCGGGGTGCCGGGGCCCGCGAGGGTTTCGATGCCGGTCTGCCGGTCGACGGCGTCGACCAGGACGGCCGTGTCGAACCCGACGTCCGTACCGGTCCGCGCCCCGGCCCGGTCCCAGCGCGCGGCGACACGGCGCGCGGCGAGCGCCACCGGGCGGCGGGCCAGCAGCCCGTCCCGGTCGGCGACATGGTCGCGCACCTTGGCGGAGGCCAGGACCAGCGATACGGCCGCCGCGAGCCGCGCGCCCTCACCGTGCGCGACGGAGGCGGTCCGCATACCGCGCAGTGGACACGGCCCCGCTGTGCGCCGCCCGGCACCGGTGTCTTCGGCCTGAGCCTCCGTCAGGACGGAGATGAGCAGCCCGTCGTAGTTGGTGACGACGCGTGCGAGCTGTCCGTGGTCCCCGCGCAACGCCAGGCACAGTCCGCACAGATGCGCCATCCACTGAGCCGTGAACCGTTCACCGAGCCGGTGGCGGCAGGGCCTGACCATTCCGAACATGATGTTCCCCCGTACGTGGTCCGAAGTGGAGCGGCGGCATCGTACTCGCCGCCACGTTCACCCGTACGCGCCGCCGCTCACCCATACGCCGAGAAGAATCATATTTCACTCACAGTCAGCATTCTCTTACATCGGGACCCTTGGGGGGCTTGGGCTCTCGACGGATGCGCCCTGCACCAGTACCGTCACAAACCCCCCGCACGGCGTCCCATCACTTGGCGCGCCATCCGCATCATGGACGACCATAGGGATGCGGAAAGCAAGAAGGACCGCTGTGAGAGGAGGCGTCCATGGGATCGGTACGCAAGGCAAGTGCCTGGCTTGGCCTCGTCGACGACAACGAAGACGAGCGTTACTACGACGACGACTACTCCGACGGGGCTGCGCCCGGGGACGCCTGGGTCACCGATCCGCGGGTCAAGGTGGCCACGGACGTCGCCGAGGAGAGGGGCCGCCGCATCGGCACGGTGACCCCGGACAGCTTCCGGGACGCCCGCGCCATCGGCGAACTGTTCCGGGACGGGATCCCCGTCATCATGAACCTCACCGCCATGGAGGCCGGTGACGCCAAGCGCGTCGTCGACTTCGCCGCCGGGCTGATCTTCGGCCTGCGCGGTTCCATCGAGCGCGTGTCCAACCGGGTGTTCCTGCTGAGCCCGGCCGACACCGAGGTCATCAGCGGGGAGCCGGCGGCGCGCCGGGCGGACGGCTTCTTCAACCAGAGCTGAGGCAGGGCCGCTCCCCGGCCCTGCCTCCGCCCCTCCCCCACTCCCACTCCCACTCCCACTCCCACTCCCACTCACGGCCTACCGGAACGCGTCGATCCCGGTCAGCGCCTTGCCCAGCACGAGCTGGTGCATCTCCACGGTGCCCTCGTAGGTGAGCACCGATTCGAGGTTCGTCGCGTGCCGCATGACGGGGTACTCGAGCGAGATCCCGTTGGCGCCGAGGATCGTGCGAGCCGTACGGCAGATGTCGATGGCCTCGCGGACGTTGTTCAACTTGCCGAAGCTGACCTGCTCGGGCCGCAGGCGGCCGGCGTCCATACGCCGCCCGAGATGATGGGCGAGCAGAATCCCCTTGTGCAGTTCGACCACCATGTCGGCGAGTTTGGCCTGCGTCAGCTGGAACCCTCCGATGGGCCGCCCGAACTGCTCCCGCGACGTCGCGTAGTCGACGGCGGCCTCGAAGCAGGCGCGCGCCGCGCCCATCGCGCCCCAGACGATCCCGTACCGGGCGTGCGTCAGGCAGCTGAGCGGTCCACGCAGTCCGGTCACCTCAGGCAGCACGGCGTCGGCGGGCAGCCGTACCTCGTCGAGCACCAGCTCGCTGGTGACGGAGGCGCGCAGCGACCACTTGTGCTTGATCTCGGGCGCCGAGAACCCGGCGTTGCCGGTGGGCACCACGAAGCCACGGATCCCGTCGTCGGTCTGCGCCCACACCACGGCGACGTCGGCGACGGATCCGTTGGTGATCCACATCTTGCGGCCGTTCAGCACCCAGTCCCCGCCGTCGCGCTTGGCGTGGGTCCGCATGGCGGCGGGGTCGGAGCCGTGGTCGGGTTCGGTGAGCCCGAAGCAGCCGATGATCTCGCCGGCGGCCATCCCCGGCAGCCACCGCCGCTTCTGCTCCTCGCTGCCGAACCGGTGGATCGCGTACATGGCGAGCGAGCCCTGTACGGAGACCAGGGACCGGATGCCGGAGTCGGCGGCCTCCAGCTCCAGGCAGGCGAGCCCGTACTGCACGGCCGAGGCGCCCGCGCAGCCGTAGCCGCTGAGCGGCATGCCGAGCACGCCGATCCCGCCGAGTTCCCGGGCCAGCTCGCGGATACCGGGCAGTTCGCCCTTCTCGTACCAGTCGGCGACGTACGGCAGCACCCGGTCCCCCGCCCAGGCACGCACGGTGTCCCGGACGGCCAGGTCCTCCGGCTCCAGCAGGTCGTCGAGGCCGAGCGGGTCGGCCGGGTCGAAGGGGGGCGACTTCGCGGACGCGGACATGGACACTCTCCGGGGCGATCGGGCCGGTGCGGATCCGGGCGGACGCGGCCGGTACCGATGCGGCCGGCAGGACTCGGCCGGTGCGGATACGACCGGTGCATGCGGCTCGTACGGATGCGGCTCGTGCTGCTCAACTGGCGCTGCCAGTCAGGTTCGGGCCGACGTTACGACGCGGTGTCGCGCACGTCCACCCGGCTGCCCCGCGGCATGCCTCACACCGAGACGCGGGACTCCGCGGCCTCCCTGGGCGTGGGGACATCGGCCGCCTCGGCCGGGGCCCGGGCGGGTCCGTCCGAGGGCGCTCCGGCGGGCGTTTCCCCGGCGGTCACCGGCTCGCACTGCATCGTCCGCGGCAATCGCAGCGCCATCACGGCCCCGAGCAGCAGCAGGGCCGCGCTGGCCAGCAGGGTCACATGCAGCCCGTGCACGAAGGCGTGGCGGGCCGCGTCCCGCAGGGCGGCTCCGGCGGGCCCACCCAGCTGGGCGGCGACCTCGTAGGCCTCGCCCAGCGAGTGCCGCGCCGCCGAGGACTCCGAGGCGGGTACCCCGGCGACCTCTTCGAGGCCGGGCGCGTAGGCCGCGTTCATCACGCTGCCGAGGAGCGCTATCCCCATTCCGGCGCCCAGCTGGTACGAGGTCTCGCCTATGGCGGCGGCCCCGCCCGCCTGCTGCGGGGGCGCCTCGCTCAGCATCGACTCGTACGCCCCGAACAGGGTGGTCTCCAGGCCGAAGCCGAGCAGGACGAACCCGCCCAGCAGGAGGGCCCGGTTGTCCTGCTCGCCCATCGGGGTCAGCAGCAGGACCGCCGCGGCCGTCAGACAGAAGCCGGAGAAGACCATGCGGCGCGGTCCGAACCGGCGCAGCAGCCGCGCGCCCGCCAGCCCCGCCGCCATCGCGGCGAACGTCAGCGGCACCAGCCGCAGTCCGGTCTCCAACGGAGAGAGCCCGAGGACGAGTTGGAGGTACTGCGCGGCGATCAGTTCCAGTCCGACCAGGGCGAGCATCGCCAGCACGATGCAGCCCACCGACGTGCTGAACGCCGGCCGGGCGAACAGGCGCAGGTCGACCAGCGGGTGCGCGCGTCGCCGCTGCCTGCGGACGAAGGCGGCCAGCAGGACGGCGCCCACGGCCAGCACCAGTACGGTCCACAGGCCCCCGGCGGATTCACCGCCGAGCCGCTTCACGCCGAGGACCACCGCGAACAGTCCGGCGGCGGCCGTCAGCGCGCCCGTCACGTCCCAGGGACCGGTGCCGTCGCCCTTCGACTCGGGCAGCAGGAACCGTCCCACCGGGAGGCTGACCAGCATCAGCGGAATGTTGATGAGGAAGACCGAGCCCCACCAGAAGTGCTCGAGCAGAAAGCCGCCGAGCAGCGGTCCGACCGCCGCGCCCACCGCGGCCACCGCGCTCCAGATACCGATGGCGAGCGCCCGCTCGCGCCGTTCGGGGAAGACCTGCCGCAGGATCGACAGCGTCGCGGGCATGATCATCGCGCCGCCGACGCCGAGCAGCGCCCGCGCCGCGATCAGCACCGGCGCGCTGTCCGCGAGGGCCGCCATCCCGGAGGCGAGGCCGAACAGGGCGTAGCCGAACAGGAGGACGCGTCTGCGGCCGACCCGGTCGCCCAGTGTGCCGAAGAGGATCAGCAACGAGGCGCAGACCAGCGGGTAGGCGTCGACGATCCAGAGCAGTTCCATCGCGCCGGGCCTGAGGTCCTCGGTGACGGTGGGGACCGCCACGTGCAGCACGGTGGCGTCGACGGCGACGAGCAGCAGGCTGACACAGAGGACGACGAGTACCACCCAGCGGTTGGCACCGGCCCCGGCCGCCCGACGGCGCGGTGAGGCGGCCGTGGTCGTCCCGGACATGTACAGACCTCCCAGATGCTCCCTCGCCCTCGGCGGGCTCACGGGGTGGGGGACTCCCCCGTGACTCGGCCGGAGAGGAGCGGTACGAACTCCGGCCCGCGCAACGAACGGCGAGTGACAGGCAGCGTACGCGAGGCCGGGCCGGTATTGAGTGGCGGGCCTCTCACATCTGCGGCCGACAGGTGTGGCGTACACCACTTCCGCGCGGCTTCCGCGGGCCGCTCCGGGGCCCGCTCCGGGGCTCTCCGGGGCTCGCACACCCGCGGGCCTGAGCGGCCGGGAGGGACCGGCCGCGCACCCGGTCGATAATCGGGCCCGTGACGGATCTCGAGACGCCTGCCGCACCGGTCCGCCCCGGAGCGCTGCGCAGGGCCGCGCCGGCGCTCCTCGGGTACGCGGCGGTGCGCATCCTGGGCCTCCTCGTCCTGGCCCTGTGGAGCGAGGCACGCGGCAGGAGCGCGTACACCCTGCTCACGGCCCGCTGGGACGCCCTCTGGTACACGAGGGTCGCGGAGCTGGGGTACGGCTACGAGGTCCGCCTGGCGAACGGGGACGTGCACTCGAACCTGGCCTTCTTCCCCCTGTTCCCCTGGCTGGAGCGGCTGGTGGCGGCGGTGTCGCCGCTGTCGTACGCGGACGGGGGCTTCGTGGTCGCCGTGACGGCCTCGCTCGCCGCGGCGTGGGGGATCTTCGCGGTGGCGGACCATGTGTACGGGCCGCGGGCCGGGGTCTGCGCGGTGCTGCTCTGGGCGGTGCTGCCGGTCGGGGTCGTCCAGTCGATGGCGTACAGCGAGTCCCTGTTCACGGCGCTCGCCGCCTGGTCGCTGTACGCGGTGCTGACCGGGCGCTGGGTGACGGCGGGGATCCTGGCGTCGCTGGCCGGTCTGACCCGCCCGGTCGGACTGGCGGTGGTCGCGGCGGTCTGGGCGGCGGGCGTCGTCTCCTTCCTGCAGGACCGTCGCGGTGCCGGGGAGGAGCACCGCTCGTTCGGGGGGAGCCGTGGCGCGGCGGCGGTGGACGGCGCGCGCTCCGGAGAACGCGCCGCCCCGGGCGGGGACACCCCGCGCGTGCCTTCTGCCGGGGGCGCACTCGTCCTGCCGGGCGCTCCCGGCACGGTCGTCCGCCGGGCGCTCGGCCTGTTCGTCGCTCCGCTCGGTGCCGCCGGTTACGTTCTGTGGGTCGGACACCGGACCGGGAAGGGCCCGTTCGGGTATCTCGACGTACAGGCGGGCTGGCGGAACGGGTTCGACGGCGGTTTTGCCTTCGCCCGGTTCACGGCGGAGAAGTTCACGTCGTTTCCGTCGGTCCCGGCGGGGCTCGGGCTGGTCCTCGGGGTCGGCCTGCTGGTGCGGCTGTACGTCCTCTGTGTACGGCAGCGGCAGCCGCTCCCGCTGCTGGTGTACGCCGGCACGGTCACGGTCCTCGCCCTCTGCGCGTCGAGCTACTTCGGCTCGAAACCGCGTCTGCTGATGCCCGCCTTCCCCTTGCTGCTGCCCCTCGCGCTGACCCTGGCACGGCTGCGTACGCCCAGGTCGGCGCTGGTGGTGGGGTCTGTCGCGGTGGTCTCGGCGGTGTACGGCGCCTTCTGGCTGAACGGCTCCGGGCCGCCCTGACCGGCCCCGCGGGCCCTGCCCGCTCCCTCCCCGGGCAGACGGACGGTGAGCTCCGGGGAAAATCCGCGCCGGCCTTCGGTGAACGCATTCTAAAAGCGCGATAAAAATGCCCCCTCGAATGATCAAAAGAATTGAAGGCGGCAACGGCCGGCGATTACCGATTCGCGGAGAATAAAGGCCGTCTTGAGAGCAATCCCACATCACATCGTCATCACAAAGCCGCTGATTCGACAGGGCTGGGCGCTCACTCCCTGTAACGTCGATTGGGTGCGTACCGAACGGAAGACCACCCGTCTGGACCGGGTGTTCGCGAGGCTGGATCGTGAGCCGGAACGACCGGCCCACATCGACGTGCCTCGAATGAGCCGGCACCGGACGGTGCTTTTCGGCTCCACCCTGGCCTTCTACGTGGCGATCGTGTGGGCCGTCGTCACCACGTCCTGGCTGGTCCGGCTGGACTGGCAGGTGATGTTCTTCCGCCCGTACGAGCAGTGGGCGGAGCTGCACGCCTTCGTCGACTACTACGTGGTGCTCGGCCAGCGCGGTCCGACCGCGGTGATGGTGGCGGCCTGGCTGGGCTGGCGCTCCTGGCGGCAGCACACCCTGCGCCCCCTGCTCGCGCTCGCGGTCTCCCTGCTGCTGCTCAACGTCACCGTGGGCGCCGCGAAGTACGGCATGGGACGCCTCGGACCGCATTACGCGACCGAGATCGGCTCCAGCGAGATGTGGCTCGGCGGCAGCATATTTCCCAGCGGTCACACCGCGAACGCGGTGGTGACCTGGGGAATCCTGGCCTATCTGGCCTCCACTCCGAGAACGAGGCGCTGGCTGTCCGCCGTGTCCGCGGTGACCTCACTCGGCGTCGGGCTGTCCACCGTCTACCTCGGCACCCACTGGCTGAGCGACGTCCTGCTCGGCTGGGTGGCGGGTCTGCTGATCCTGCTGGCCCTGCCCCGGTTCGAGCCGCTGATCGCCCGTGCCGAGGACCGGATCTTCGGCTGGCGCGACCGCTGGCGGGACCGCTGGTACGCCCGGCGGGGCCGGGCGGCACCCGCGGCCCCCGTCGCGACGCCGGTCATGCTCAAGCCACTCACCGGCCGTGAGGCCGGCGCGGCCCCCGAACCGGTCTCCGCGTCCCGTCCGGCCGGCCGGACGCCCGCCTATCTGGCGCCGGGACCGTACTCGACGCGCGCGGAGTGCACACCGGTCACTCCGGCCGGCAGCCGCCGCCCGCCGCACGGCGAACGCCATCCGCGCGGCAACACCCCGGCAACCCGCTCCTGACGGTCCCACCGGGCCCCGCGGCGACAGCCCGGTACGCGCACCTCGGCCCCGGTTCCCTCGTGGAACCGGGGCCGTCGCCGTGCCTCAGCCCTTCCAGGACCGCGCCACCGTGCCGTCCTTCACCTCGAAGTTCAGCCGTCCCACGCGGTACTCCATGGTGATGATCGTCCCCGGCTGCAGCGCCCGGACCGTCGCCCAGCCGCGCTCGCGCGCGAGGCGTTCGGCCCGGTCCACGGGCAGGCCCACATAGGCGTCCGGGTTGTCGTCGGGTTCCGCGGAAGGTGTCGGAATGGGTGCCATACGGTCACGCTATGCCCTGCCCGGCGGACGGGGAAGGCCGGACCGGGAACACCTGCCCGGGATCCCCCGGCGGTCACACTTCTGTCACAGGATCACGACAGACGTTTATGCCCACACCCATCACACGAATGGGTGATTCGAAGCCTCTCCGAGCGCGGTCGAACGTAATTCCCGGACATCGCTCCGAGGTCTCGGATAAACCCGGCGGAGCGTCCCTGAAGAAACACCCCGGGCCGTTCGAGCCATTCCATTCCGTCGCCGGGACGACAGGTGCGCTCCTGGAGGACGGGACCGCGGGGAAACTCGCGCTTCCTTCACACGATCCACCCACCCCGCCGACCGGTACGGGCGGGCCCGGACCGGCCCTGCGCGGCTCCGCTCGGTCCGGCTCCGCCCGGCACGGCCCGGGCGGCACGGCCCGGGCGGCACGGCCCGGGCGGCACGGCCCGGGCGGCACGGCCCGGGCGGAGGGATCCGGCGTCAGCTCGCCGCGCCGGATCCCTCCGCCCGGGCCAGGGCGCGGGAGAGCCGGTCGCGGGCCGTGGCGATCGCGTCGGTCAGCCCGGCCGGCTCCAGCACCTCGAACTCGAAGCCCAGCAGCGTCACGTGGACCACCAGGGCGTCGAAGCTCGCCGCCCCGGTGGTCAGGACACAGGCGTCCGGTCCTTCCGCCCGGAGCGTGCCGACGGAGGGCGAGATCCGCTCCGTGGCCTCCTCCACGGGCACCAGCAGCCGTATCGCGGCCTGCGAGGCGTACACGCGCGTGGAGACGCCCCGGGACACATAGGCGGCCAGATCTTCGGCCGGGGGCTCACGCGGGACGAAGCGCGGACCGTGCGGGGGCTTCGGGGTGAGGCGGTCCACCCGGAAGGTGCGCCAGTCCTCGCGGCCGAGGTCCCAGGCCACCAGGTACCAACGGCGTTCCGAGCACACCAGACGGTGCGGTTCCACGGTGCGGCGACTCGTCACGCCGTCGTGGCCGCGGTAGGCGAAACGCAGACGTTCGGTGTCGCGGCAGAGCTGGGCGAGTTCGGTGAGCACGGCCGGGTCGACGGCGTCGGCGCCCGGTCCGCGCAGCATCGGCACGGTGACGGCGTTCAGGGTGCCCACCCGGCGGCGCAGCCGGTCCGGCAGCACCTGTTCCAGCTTGGCCAGGGCCCGCACGGAGGTCTCCCCGATGCCTTCGATGCCCTGTCCGGCCGCCGTACGCAGTCCTACCGCGACGGCGACGGCCTCGTCGTCGTCCAGCAGCAGCGGCGGCAGTTCGGCGCCCGCGCCCAGCTGGTAGCCGCCGCCGGTTCCGGGGCTGGCGTCGACGGGGTAGCCGAGCCCGCGGAGCCGGTCCACGTCGCGGCGCAGTGTCCGGGAGCTGACCCCGAGCCGCCCGGCCAGATCGGCGCCGGACCACTCGCGGTGGGCCTGGAGCAGGGACAACAGTCGCAGCAGTCGTGCCGAGGTCTCCACCATGGGCCGAGTCTGTCAGCCTTCGCGGACAGCCACTGTCCGCAACGAGGTGGGCCCCCGCCCGGACGCCGGGATCCGGCGGCCGCCCGGACGGGGCCTTGTCCCACCTCACCACCCGGTGCCTCCGGGGCGGATCAGAGCACGAGACGCTGGCCGGGCAGGATCATGTCGGGGTCGCCGCCGATGACGGCCTTGTTGGCGGCGTACAGCTGTTGCCAGGTGGTGCCGTACCGGACGGCGATGGCGCTCAGCGTGTCGCCCTCGCGGACGGTGCAGTTTCCGCCGGACGAACTCCGGTCCGCGCCGCCCGACGGCTGAGCCGGCGCCTTCGACGGGACCGACCGGTTCGGCTGCTCCGGCCGGGTCGGCCGGTCCGACGACGTCGACCGCCGGGAGGACTCCGCCGGCTTCGCCGGGGCTTCCCGGGCGGTCACCGAGCCGGCACCGGGTGCGCTCCCGGACGCCCCGGCACGTGCCGAGCAGGTGGGCCAGGCGCCCCACCCCTGGCCGCGCTGGACCTTGGCGGCGATGGTGATCTGCTGGGCCTTGGTGGCCCGGTCGGCGGTCGGCGCGTAGGCCGTGCCGCCGTACGCGCGCCAGGTGGAGGCGGAGAACTGGAGCCCGCCGTAGTAGCCGTTGCCTGTGTTGATGTGCCAGTCTCCGCCGCTCTCGCACCGGGCGATGCGGTCCCACACTCCGCTGTCCGCCGCCGTGGCGCTGCCGGCCGAGGCCAGCATTCCGAGGGGCGCGAGCAGTGCCGCGCCGGCCAGAGCCGCCGCCGTACGGGGCTTCTGGGTCTTCCGGGTCCTGCGGGCGTCGTCGCGGGTGGTGTCGGCACAATCGGACATGTAGTTCCCTCTCCACGGACCCGGGGTCCCCGGAGCGGAGCGCCACCGCCGCGTCACGGGACGCGGCATGTCGCGCTCGCCCCGTCCGCCGTCGGGTCGTGCGAGGGATCCGGTGGTGCGAGGGATCCGGCTGGTGCGGTCGGCGGACGTTCCCGAGCGGTGCTCACTGCACACGGCGGAGGAATCTAGGCAGCCGACCGGGTCGGCATCAAGCAACTCCCCGTCTTCGCAGGCCAGTTCGGCATTACCCTCGGTAGCGTCAATTTCAGGACACCCACTTCATTCGCTGATTTCATGATTTATTGACCAGCGGGACGCATGCCCTGTGAGCCACTTCACCCGACCAACAGCGTTGACACGGAGGTCAGTTGACGATGAGTGCCCGGTTCCGAGCTGGAAGTGACCGTGTGCGCAGGATGGTTCGATTCCGTTCGCTCCCGGGCGTGACTCCCGCCACAGATCGCCCGTTGTCATCTGTATGAGCCGGGGGCCCGCCCCCGGAACACGGGCCGGGACCCACCCGGACTCGCCACGCACCGCATCCCGAGGGAGCCACCCGTGCCGCGCATGCTCGACGTCAGCAACGAGGTACGCGCCGAGATCGGCGACGAAGAAGCCGACCGCCTGCTCGCGGGAGATTCCGCCCCGGGCGGTTACGACTGCACCTCCTGCCGCACACCGGGCGATCCGGAGCAGGAGCGGACCAGTACCGTCCTGTTCGTCGGGGACGAGACCGCCGTCCTCGCCTTCGCCCATTCCACCTGCCTGCCCTCGCAGGTCGTCCAGGTCACCGAGGAGCAACTCCAGGGCGCCGTGCGGTCCATCAGCGGCGACGCCGCGGCCCCGGCGGCGCCCGTGCAGAACGCACAGGCCGCACAGACGGCCCCGGCGCAGGCCGCTCCCTATCAGGCCGCGGCGCCGTACGTCGTGCCCGAGCAGGCCGTGCTCGGCGTGACCAGCGGACTGGTCCTGATCGCCGGGGAGCTGCACCCGGCCCTCGTCGTCGAGCCGACCTCCCCGGTGGCGCGGCCCGGTGCCCTCGGGTCCGGCGACGACTTCCTGCCGCTGCTCATCGAGCAGGGCTTCATGCCCGTGACCGAGCTGTCCACCGCACCGTCCGTGCTGCACGGCTGGTCGGTTCTGCTGGCCGTGGGACAGCTGCACGCGGTGCTCCAGCCGAACCCGAACGGCGGGCAGCCCGTGGCCTGGTGGCAGGCGCACCAGCCGCTCCAGGTCACCGAGGGCTGGCGGGCTGCCGCCAACAAGCACCAGCAGGTGCTGCTGTTCGCGGCTCCGGTCGGCTCGATCGGCCGTCAGCCGCGCGAGGACCTGCTGCGCGACGCGCTGGACAGGGCCGCGGCGAACGGAAGGCTGGTCACGGCAGCGCTGCCGCTCGCCGGTCTCTGACCGGCTGACGGCTGACGGCTGACGATCCACGGCCGGCACCCGGCCTGCCGGCCGGCAGGCCGGTGACCGGCGAAAACCCGTACCCCGGCCGCATCCCTTACCGGGCGGGGTCGTTTGGAGATACGTGCACGCATACGACGCTCCCCGCCGCCAGCCCTTCCCGTTGGTCCCCGCCCCCGTACGATCGGCTCAGGACTCGGCGGGCGGCCCTTCGGCCACGCCCATCTACGACGCGCTCTACGCCGAGTACGTGAAGTCCTTCCGCTCGTTGCCGGGTGACCGCAGCGGCGAGGAGAAGCTGGGCTTCACCGCCTTCGGAGGCGTCCCGCGCAGTACGGACTCGTCCGTCGGCCACGGTTCGGGGACGTTCGGCGGTTCCGTCGGCGGCGGGTCGTACGGCGCCTACAGCGCGGGGGCGAGCAGCGCCCGGCAGAGCGCGGGGCAGCAGCCGCAGTGGCAGCGTGTCTCGGCGGTCGGCCGGCACGCCATCGGGAGGCACCACGTCCCGGCGGCACTTCCTCCGGCCCCGCGTCGGGAAGCCTGACCAAGGGCCACCGGGTCTGCCGTCGGCACACAGGGTGAAGGGGGCGGTCCCCATGGGGACCGCCCCCTTCACCCTGTGTGCCGACGTGACGTCACTTCTTCTTGCCGCGCTTCTCGCGCACCCGCACCGAGATGTGGATGGGGGTGCCCTCGAAGCTGAACTCCTCGCGCAGCCGGCGCTCGATGAACCGCCGGTAGCCCGCCTCGATGAAGCCGGAGGCGAACAGCACGAACCGCGGCGGCTTGGTGCCCGCCTGCGTGCCGAACAGGATGCGCGGCTGCTTGCCGCCCCGCACGGGGTGCGGGTGGGAGGCGACCAGCTCGCCGAGGAAGGCGTTCAGCCTGCCCGTCGGGACGCGGGTCTCCCAGCCCGCCAGGGCCGTCTCGATCGCCGGGACCAGCTTCTCCATGTGGCGTCCGGTGCGGGCCGACACGTTCACCCGCGGCGCCCAGACGACCTGGCCGAGCTCGGTCTCGATCTCCCGCTCCAGGTAGTAGCGGCGCTCCTCGTCGAGGGTGTCCCACTTGTTGAACGCGAGGACGAGCGCGCGCCCCGCCTCGACTGCCATGGTGACGATGCGCTGGTCCTGCACCGAGATGGAGTCGGCGGCGTCGAGGAGGACGACGGCGACCTCGGCCTTCTCGACGGCGGCGGCGGTGCGCAGCGAGGCGTAGTAGTCGGCGCCCTGCTGGAGGTGCACGCGCTTGCGGATGCCCGCGGTGTCGACGAACTTCCAGGTCTTTCCGCCCAGCTCGATCAGTTCGTCGACCGGGTCGCGGGTGGTGCCGGCGATCTCGTTGACGACGACGCGCTCCTCGCCGGCGACCTTGTTCAGCAGCGAGGACTTGCCGACGTTCGGGCGCCCGATCAGGGCGACCCGGCGCGGACCGCCGACCGCCGTGCCGAAGGTCTGCGCGGGGGCCTCCGGCAGCGCCTCCAGGACCTGGTCCAGCATGTCGCCGGTGCCGCGGCCGTGCAGGGCGGAGACCGGGTGCGGCTCGCCCAGGCCCAGGGACCACAGGTAGGAGGCGTCGGCCTCGCCGCTCTGGCCGTCCACCTTGTTGGCGCACAGGACGACCGGCTTGCCGGCCTTGCGCAGCAGCCGGACGACGGCCTCGTCGGTGTCGGTCGCGCCCACCTTGGCGTCCACCACGAACACGACGGCGTCGGCCGCCTCGATCGCGTACTCGGCCTGCGCCGCCACGGAGGCGTCGATGCCGAGGACGTCCTGCTCCCAGCCGCCGGTGTCGACGACCTTGAAGCGACGGCCCGACCACTCGGCCTCGTAGGTGACGCGGTCGCGGGTGACGCCCGGCTTGTCCTCGACGACCGCCTCGCGGCGGCCGATGATGCGGTTCACCAGGGTCGACTTGCCGACATTGGGCCGGCCGACGACGGCGAGCACGGGCAGCGGACCGTGGCCGGCCGCCTCGATGGCGCCTTCGACGTCCTCGAGGTCGAAGCCCTCCTCCGCGGCGAGCTCCATGAACTCCGCGAACTCGGCGTCGCCGAGCGCCCCGTGCTCGTGCTCGTGCTCGGCCGAGCCGTCGGGCTGGATGTGGTCGTTCATGAAGTCCGTACCTCGTTGTTCATCGTGGTGGTCGGTGGAACACCCGATTCCGGGCGTTCCACTACTCAGTGTCCGCTAGCGCCCGGTGAGGCGCCTGGCGTTTTCCAGGTGCGCGGTGAGCTGCTTCTGGATGCGCTCGGTCGCCTCGTCCAGCGCCTTGCGGGTACGCCGTCCGCTGCCGTCCCCCGCGTCGAACGGGTCTCCGAAGACGACGTCGACGCGGGAGCGCAGCGGAGGCAGTGCCTTTATCAACCGTCCGCCCTGCCCGGAACTTCCCAGGACGGCGACGGGCACGATCGGCGCGCCGCCGCGCAGGGCGAAGTAGGCGAGCCCCGCGCGCAGCGAGGCGAAGTCGCCCTCGCCGCGGGTGCCCTCGGGGAAGATACCGAGGACTCCGCCCTGTTGCAGGACCCCCAGCGCCCGGGAGACGGCCGTGCGATCGGTGGTGTTCCGGTCCACCTTCACCTGGCCGATGCCGGTCAGGAACGGGTCGAGCGGCCCGATGAACGCCTCCTGCTTGATCAGGAAGTGCGTGGGCCGGGGCGCCACGCCCATGACCATCGGACCGTCGATGTTGTGGGAGTGGTTCACGGCGAGGAGCACCGGGCCGGAGGCGGGCACCCGCCAGGCGCCCAGCACGCGCGGCTTCCAGAATCCGTACATCAGGCCGACGCCGATACGCCGCCCGACCTCGGCGCCCCGCGCCGACGGAAGCCCGGTCACCGGCCGGCTCGCTTCTCCTCGACGAGGGTGACGACACACTCGATGACCTGCTGCAGGGTCAGGTCGGTGGTGTCCACCTCGACCGCGTCGTCCGCCTTGGCCAGCGGGGAGGTCTTGCGGCTGGAATCGGCCGCGTCCCGCTTGACCAGGGCCTCGCGCGTGGTGTGCAGGTCGGCGCCCTTGAGCTCACCGCTGCGGCGGGCGGCCCGCGCCTCCGGGGAGGCGGTGAGGAAGATCTTCAGGTCGGCGTCGGGCAGCACGGTGGTCCCTATGTCGCGGCCCTCGACGACGATGCCGGTGACGGCGGAGGCGGCGATGGAGCGCTGCAGCTCGGTGATCCGGGTGCGCACCTCGGGGACCGCGCTGACCGCGCTGACCTTGGAGGTGACGTCCTGCTCGCGGATCGGGCCGGCCACATCGACGCCGTCGACCGTGATGGTGGGCTTCTCCGGGTCGGTGCCGGAGAGGATCTCGGGCTTGCCGGCCGCGGCGGCGATCGCGGAGGGGTCGGCGGTGTCGATGCCGTTGGTGACCATCCACCAGGTGATCGCCCGGTACTGGGCGCCGGTGTCCAGGTAGCTCAGGCCGAGCTGTGCCGCCACGGCCTTCGACGTGCTCGACTTGCCCGTGCCGGACGGGCCGTCGATGGCGACAATCACTGGCGTGGAGCTTTCCACAGTGGGGACCTTCCTGGACCTGGCTGGCGGGGAGCGGGGCGCGAAACCGCCCTGCACAAGGTTACTGGGTGTGCGTCCCCCGATCGGCCGTACCCGGGGGCGGGGACGCGGCCACTCCGGGGATCGGCACCGGCCCCGCCTTCGGCACCCGTGCGCGGCCGCCCGCAGGCCGGCCGTCGGCCGCCCGCCGCGGACGGCGTCCGCCGTCCGCCGGCCACCGTCCGGCAGGTGCTACTGCCGGACGGACCAGCCCCGCTCCCGCAGCCCCGCGGTGAGCACCGGAGCCGCCTGGGGCTCCACCATGAGCTGCACCAGACCGGCCTGCTGCCCGGTCGCGTGCTCGATACGGACGTCCTCGATGTTGACGCCCGCACGGCCGGCGTCCGCGAAGATACGCGCCAGCTGTCCCGGCTGGTCGTCGATGAGCACCGCCACGATCTCGTACGCACGCGGGGCCGAGCCGTGCTTGCCGGGGACCCGGACCTGGCCGGCGTTGCCGCGGCGCAGCACGTCCTCGATGCCGGTGCTGCCCTCGCGCCGCTTGTCCTCGTCGGAGGACTGCAGCGCGCGCAGGGCCCGTACGGTCTCCTCCAGGTCGGAGCCGATGTCGGTGAGCAGGTCGGCGACCGGGCCGGGGTTCGCGGAGAGGATGTCGATCCACATCCGGGGATCGGAGGCCGCGATCCTGGTCACATCCCGGATGCCCTGCCCGCACAGCCGTACGGCGGCCTCCTCGGCGTGCTCCAGGCGCGCGGCGACCATGCCGGCCACCAGGTGCGGCATGTGGGAGACCAGGGCCACGGCGCGGTCGTGGGCGTCGGCGTCCATGACGACCGGGACGGCCCTGCAGTGCGAGACCAGCTCGAGGGCGAGGTTCAGCACCTCGGTGTCGGTGTCCCGGGTGGGCGTGAGCACCCAGGGGCGGCCCTCGAAGAGGTCCGCGCCGGCCGCCAGCGGGCCGGACTTCTCACGACCGGACATGGGGTGGGTGCCGATGTACGCCGAGAGGTCGAGCCCGCACTGCTCCAGTTCGCGGCGCGGTCCGCCCTTGACGCTGGCGACGTCGATGTAGCCCCGTGCCACCCCTCGCTCCATGGCGTCGGCGAGCACCCGGGCCACGTGGGCGGGCGGGGCGGCGACGATCGCCAGGTCCACCGGCCCCTCGGGGGGGCCGTCGGTACCGGCGCCGAGCGCGGCGGCCGTACGGGCCTGTTCCGGGTCGTGGTCGACGAGGTGGACGGTGACGCCCCGCTGGGACAGGGCGAGGGCGGCGGACGTGCCGATCAGTCCGGTACCGATGACGAGCGCGGTTCTCACTGGGCGATGTCCTTGCGCAGGGCCGCCGCGGCGCCGAGGTACACATGGGCGATCCCGGCGCGCGGCCGGTCGGACTCGATGTGCGCGAGGATGCGGACGACGCGGGGCAGGGCGCCCTCGATGTCCAGTTCCTGGGCGCAGATCAGGGGGACGTCGACGATGCCGAGCTTGCGGGCGGCGGCGGCCGGGAAGTCGCTGTGCAGGTCGGGCGTGGCGGTGAACCAGATGCTGATCAGGTCGTCCGTGACCAGATCGTTGCGTTCCAGTACTGCGGTGAGCAGCGCGCCGACCTGTTCCTCCATGTGGCCGGCCTCGTCCCGCTCCAGCTGGACGGCACCCCGGACCGCTCGTACCGCCACGGCGTTGCTCCTTGCTGACGTGCGTATCGGTTGTTCGGTCGTCCAGCCTAGTCAGAACGGGCGCGGTGGGTGTCCGGTGCCCGCCCGCCGAGACGGCCGGCGCGAAAACGCCGTGATCTCACGAAGATCCCCGTTCCCGGTGATTCCCTCCCCCGGAGTGACGACATGACGGGCACGCCCCCCGCACGCTCCTGCGCACCGCACGACGCACGGTCCTTCTCGCGACAGGCGCGACGGCGCCGGCCGCCGGCTGCGGCGGGAACGGGGGCGGAAGCGGCGACGGCTCCCCGCCGGACACCTCCTCGGACACCGCGGCACCGGAAGGCTCGGCGGGGCGGGGACTCACCACGACCGACGACACCCCGGGGGGCGGGGGCGTGCTCCTCGAGGACGAGAAGGTGGTGGTGACCCGGCCCGAGCAGGGCGGCTTCAAGGCCTTCTCGGCGATCCGCACCCACCGGAACCGCCTGGTGGCGAGCGTCTCGGACGGCACGGTCGACTGCGCCTGCCACGGCAGCCGGTTCCGGATCACCGACGGCTCGGTGGAGCGGGGGCCGGCCGCCAGGGCGCTGCCCGCGGAGCGGATCACGGTGGAGAGAAATTCGATTCGCCCGGCGCGAGCCGGCCCGTACGCTCCGGGCATGCATTCCGCCGAGCTCCTGGTCCGCGACCACACGGTCTACGCCTGCGTCATGGGTTCGCGTGCCTTCGGCCTGGCCACGGAGGGCAGCGACACCGACCGCCGGGGCGTCTTCCTCGCTCCCACTCCCCTGTTCTGGCGCTTCGACAAGCCGCCGACCCATGTCGAGGGCCCGGCCGAGGAACAGTTCAGCTGGGAGCTGGAACGCTTCTGCGAGCTGGCCCTGCGCGCCAACCCCAACATCCTGGAGTGCCTGCACTCGTCGTTCGTGGAGTACGCCGACGACACCGGTCGCGAACTGCTCGCCCTGCGCGGGGCGTTCCTCTCCCGCCGGGTCCACGAGACGTTCATCGGGTACGCGTACGGCCAGCGCCGCAAACTCGAGGCCGACGTCCGCGTGCACGGGGCGCCCCGCTGGAAGCACGCGATGCATCTGCTCCGCTTGCTGGCCTCCGCCCGCGACGTGCTGCGCACGGGCGTCCTCACCGTCGACGTGGGCGAGCACCGCGAGCCGCTGCTGGCGGTGAAGCGGGGCGAGGTGCCCTGGTCCGAGGTCGAAGTCCGGATGGCCCGGCTGGAGCAGGAGGCCGCTGAGGCGCTGCCCCGTACACCGCTGCCGGCGCAACCGGACCGACGCCGGATCGAGGACTTCCTGGTCCGCGTCCGCCGCGCTTCCGCCCTGCGGGCAGGGTAGGGACGGGCGTCCCCTTGCCCTGCGTGCTCCCCCTCAGAGGTCCCAGAGCGCTCCCAGGGCCAGCAGTTCGTCCCGGTACTCGATGCGGTCGGCCCAGGCGTCCGGCCAGGCGTCCGCGCCGAGGTGGGCGCCCGCGAAGGCACCCGTGAGGCAGGCGATGGAGTCGGAGTCGCCGGAGGTGCAGGCGGCGCGGCGCAGGGCCGTGAGCGGTTCGTCGACGAAGAGCAGGAAGCACAGCAGCCCGGTCGCGAGGGCCTCCTCCGCGATCCAGCCCTCCCCCGTGGCCAGGCACGGGTCGGTCTCCGGCGAGACGGTGCGCACGGCGCGCCGGAGGCGTTCCAGGATCTCCAGGCAGTCGTCCCAGCCGCGCGCGATGAAGTGCTCGGGGCTGGGGTCCCCCGCGCGGGTCCACAGGTCGCCGAGCCACACCGCGTGGTAGCGGGTGCGGTTCTCGTACGCGTAGGAGCGCAACAGGCCGATCAGCCCGGTCGGTTCGGCACCCTCGGCGAGCAGGCGTACGGCGTGGGCGGTGAGGTCGGAGGCGGCGAGCGCGGTCGGGTGCCCGTGGGTGAGGGCCGACTGCAACTGGGCGGCGCCCGCGCGCTGTTCCTCGCTCAGCCCGGGAGCGAGTCCGAGGGGCGCGACCCGCATGTTGGCGCCGCAGCCCTTGGAGCCGATCTGACTGGCGTCCTGCCAGGAGCGGTCCTCCTCGGACAGCAGGTGGCAGGCTTTCAGACAGGTGTTGCCGGGCGCCCGGTTGTTCTCGGGCGAGCGGTACCAGTCCACGAACTCCTCGCGCACCGGCCGCTCCAGCCGCTTCGGGGCGAGCCGTCCCCGGTCCATCGCCGTGCGCAGTCCACGCCCCAGGGCCAGCGTCATCTGGGTGTCGTCGGTGACGATCGCCGGCTTCGGCAGGCCCATCTCCCGCCACGGCCCGAACGTGGTGAGGATCGAGGGGACGTCGTTGAACTCGGTGGGGAAACCGAGCGCGTCCCCGAGGGCGAGTCCGGTGAGTGCGCCCGTGGCGGCGCGCTTGGTGACGACGGTGTTCATGCGGGACGTCCTTCCGGGGCCGGCCGGAGCAGAGGCGGGTGGAGGGTGGTGGCGGTGCCCGCCCGGTAGAGCGCGGCGGGTTTGCCCCGGCCGCCGGTGAGGCGTGCGGCGCCCGGGACCGGTTCGACGAAGCCTGAGGAGGCGAGCACCTTGCGCCGGAAGTTGGGCCGGTCGAGCGGGGTGCCCCACACGGTCTCGTAGACCTGCTGCAACTCGCCGAGGGTGAACTCGGGCGGGCAGAAGGCGGTGGCGAGGCAGCTGTACTCGAGCTTGGCGCCGACGCGTTCCCGGGCGTCGGCCAGGATCCGGTCGTGGTCGAAGGCGAGCCCCCGCACGGAGCCGTACGGGATCCAGCGGGCCTGCGCCGCGTCGCCGCCCCCGCGCGCCTCGGGGGCGTCGGGCAGCAGCGCGGTGAAGGCGACGGAGACGACCCGCATCCGGGGATCTCGGCCGGGTTCGCTGTAGGTCCGCAGCTGCTCCAGGTGCAGTCCGGACACGTCCGTCAGCCCCGTCTCCTCGGCGAGTTCACGCCGGGCGGCGGTCTCCGCCGACTCGTCCGGCTGCACGAACCCGCCCGGCAGCGCCCAGCGGCCCGCGTACGGCTCCTCACCGCGCTCGACGAGCAGCGCGTGCAGCACGCCCGTGCGGAGCGTGAACACGGCGAGGTCCACGGTGACGGCGAAGGGCTCGTAGGCGTACTTGTCGTAGCCGCCCATGACCGCACCTCCTTTTATAGTCAGGTCGACTATAAAAGGAGGTGCGGTCCCGCACAAGGCCTTAGAGCTCGACCTCCTGCATCAGCATGCCGACCTCGGTGTTCGACAGCCGGCGCAGCCAGCCCGACTTCTGGTCGCCCAGGGTGATCGGCCCGAAGCCGGTGCGCACCAGCTTGTCGACCGGGAAGCCCGCCTCGGCGAGCATGCGGCGCACGATGTGCTTGCGGCCCTCGTGCAGGGTCACCTCGACGAGGTAGTTCTTGCCGGTCTGCTCGACGACGCGGAAGTGGTCCGCGCGCGCGTAACCGTCCTCCAGCTGGATGCCGTCCTTCAGCCGCTTGCCCAGGTCGCGCGGGATCGGCCCGACGATGTGGGCGAGGTAGGTCTTCTTCACCCCGTACCGCGGGTGGGTCAGCCGGTGCGCCAGCTCACCGTGGTTGGTGAGCAGGACGACGCCCTCGGTCTCGGTGTCGAGCCGGCCCACGTGGAACAGCCGGGTCTCGCGGTTGGTGACGTAGTCGCCGAGGCACTGACGCCCGTCGGGGTCCTCCATGGTGGAGACGACACCGGCGGGCTTGTTCAGCGAGAAGAACTGGTAGGACTGGGTGGCGACGGTCAGCCCGTCCACCTTGACCTCGTCCTTCGCCGGGTCGACCCGGCGGCCCTGCTCCAGCACGATCTCGCCGTTGATCTCGACCCGCGCCTGCTCGATCAGCTCCTCGCAGGCGCGCCGGGAACCGTACCCCGCGCGGGCGAGGACCTTCTGCAGCCGCTCGCCCTCCTGCTCGGCGCCCGGGAAGGTCTTCGGGAGCCTGACGTCCTTCTTCTCCGCGTACCGGTCGCGGTTGCGCTCCTCGATCCGCGTCTCGTACTCGCGTGAGCGGCCCGGAACCGTACGGCCCCCGCCGCCCTTCTGCCCGGACCGGGAGCCCTGGGAGGAGCCGCCGGACGGCTTGGCGCCGGTGCGGCCGGACTTCGGGCCCTCCTTGGTGGGCCCGGGTCCCACGTCGTAGCGGCGCTCCTCCGGGCGGGGCTTGCCGGGGCGGCCCTGCCCCTGCTTCTGGTCCCTGTTGCCGCCGGAACCGCGGGGGTTACCGCGTCCGCCGCTCTTGCCGCTGCCGCTGCTTCGCATCACATTTCCGTTGTTGTCGTTTTATGCGTGTTCGTCGGATGGACCGTCGTCCGGGTCCGGGGCGTCCGGATCGAACGACGGCACGGCTTCCTGGGTCTCGGCCTCGATCGCCTCCGCCTCGGGGAGGAAGGGCGCGAGCTCCGGGAGCTCGTCCAGACCGCGCAGGCCCATCCGCTCCAGGAAGTAGTTCGTCGTCGTGTACAGGATCGCACCTGTTTCGGGTTCCGTGCCCGCCTCCTCGACCAGACCGCGCTGCAGCAGGGTGCGCATGACCCCGTCGCAGTTCACTCCGCGCACGGCGGAGACCCTGCTGCGGCCGACCGGCTGACGGTAGGCGACCACGGCGAGGGTCTCCAGGGCGGCCTGGGTGAGCCGGGCCTGCTGGCCGTCCAGAACGAAGCCCTCGACGGCCGCGGCGTACTCGGGACGGCTGTAGAAACGCCAGCCGCCGGCGACGAGCCGCAGTTCGAAGCCGCGTCCCTGGACGGTGTACTCGTCGGCCAGCGCCCGCAACGCGTCCGCGACCTGCCGTCGGGGCCGCTCCAGGATCTTCGCCAGCCGCTCCTCGGTCGCGGGCTCGTCCACGACCATGAGAACCGCCTCCAGCGCGGGCCTGAGCTCGAGGTCCGCGACGGTGCGCAGCCCCGCGGGAGCATCGTCTGTGTCCTCACTCACGTCCTGCTCACCCCTTCTCCTTCCTTCGGCGGCTCTCCCGGCGCCTCGGGCGGTCGGTCGAACTCGTCGGTGACCGTGGGGGCGGCGGTCCCGTCACCGCCGGTCCAGCGCACGGTCAGCTCGCCGAGCGCGGTCTCCTGGTCGAGGGCGACGGCCTTCTCCCGGTACAGCTCCAGGAGCGCGAGGAACCGGGCGACGACGGTCAGGGTGTCGTCCGTGTCCTCGGTCAGGGCCCGGAAACTGGCCTCGCCGAGCTCTCTCAGCCGCGCGACCACGATCCCGGCCTGCTCCTGCACGCTGACCAGCGGCGCGTGGATGTGGTCGACGTACACCTGCGGCTTGGGCCTGGGCTGCATCGCCTTGACGGCGAGCCGGGCGAACCCCTCCGCGCCGATGCTGATGACGACCTCGGGGAGCAGCTCGGCGTGGTGCGGTTCGAGCCCCACGGTACGGGGGTGGCGCCGGGCCTCCTCGTCCAGCCGCAGGCCGAAGATCTCCGCGATCCGCTTGTACGCGCGGTACTGGAGCAGGCGGGCGAACAGCAGGTCCCGGGCCTCCAGCAGGGCGAGGTCGGCCTCGTCCTCCACCTCGGCGGCGGGCAGCAGGCGGGCCGCCTTGAGATCGAGCAGCGTGGCCGCGACGACCAGGAACTCGGTCGTCTCGTCCAGGTCCCAGTCGGGTCCCAGTGCCCGGATGTACGCCATGAACTCGTCGGTCACCCTGGACAGCGCGACCTCGGTGACGTCCAGCTTGTGCTTGGAGATCAACTGAAGCAGCAGGTCGAACGGTCCCTCGAAGTTCGACAGCCGGACCTTGAACCGGCCGTCGCCCTCCTCCTCGGCCGCCTCTGCCGCCCCGACCGTTTCGGACCCCGCGAGCGCCTCGGGCCCCGCGGCCTCGTCGGCCGTCCCGGCTCCCTCGGCCCTCGGGTGCCCCTCGGCACGCTCCGGGTCGTGCGTCCCCGAGCCGGCGTCCCCCGCACCCGCCGCCCCGGGCCCGGCGGCCGTTTCGTCGCCCGTCCCGGGGCCCGCGGGCGCCGTCCCGGGCGGCAGAGCGGCGTCCGCCTCCACCCCCGCCTCCGCGGGCGGTGTCGTGGGCGGCACGCCCCCCGGTCCCCGCCCCAGCGCGCGACGGCGGCCGGGCCGCGGGCCGCGTCCGGCGGCGGGGGTGTCGTTCGAGGTCATGGCCTCCGCAGGCTACCGCTACCGTCCGCGCAGACGTCGTACGAGGATGCTGGCGTCTCCGCGGGACTCCAGGTCGGCGAGGACCACGGCGACCGCTTCGCGGACGATCCTGCCCCGGTCGACGGCCAGTCCGTGCTCGCCCCGGAGCACCAGACGCGCGTGCTCGAGGTCCATGAGCTCCTCGGCGGACACGTACACCGTGATCTTCTCGTCGTGCCGCTCGCGGCCGCTGGGCCGGCGTGCCGCTGCCCTTCCGCGCTTGCGGGGGGCCGTCTCTGCGGCCGGTCCCTCCGACGCCCCCTGCCGTCGCGCGGAGCGCTCCGGCGCGGCGCGGCTGCGGGACTCGCCCGCTTCGGCCGGCTCCGCGTCCGTGGCGACGTGCTCGGCGCCCCCGCCGTCACCGCCCTGCGCGGGCACCGACTGCGGGGTGTCCTCCTGGGCCGCGGCCGCGTCGCTCTCCCCCGCGGGAGCGGGGACCCGGCCCTCGCCGTTGGCCTGGCGCCTGGGCGTGGACGCCTGGAGTGCCATCCCCCCTGTCGTACGGAAGAGTTCGTCGGCCCCCGGCAGACTCACTCGGCGTGACACCGGGCGAGCACCTCCCTGGCAAGCTGGCGGTAGGCGGCGGCGCCGACGGAGTTGGACGCGTACGTGGTGATCGGCTCACCGGCGACGGTGGTCTCCGGGAAGCGGACCGTGCGCCCGATGACCGTGTGGTAGACGTGATCGTCGAAGGCCTCGACGACACGCGCGAGCACCTCGCGGCTGTGCACCGTGCGCGAGTCGTACATCGTGGCGAGGATCCCGTCGAGTTCCAGCTCGGGGTTGAGCCGCTCCTGGACCTTCTCGATGGTCTCGGTCAGCAGCGCCACACCGCGCAGCGCGAAGAACTCGCACTCCAGCGGCACGATCACCTTGTGCGCGGCCGTCAGCGCGTTGACCGTGAGCAGGCCGAGCGAGGGCTGGCAGTCGATCACGATGTAGTCGTAGTCGTCCATGAGCGGCTTCAGCGCGCGCTGCAGTGTCGACTCGCGGGCGACCTCGGAGACCAGCTGGACCTCGGCCGCCGACAGGTCGATGTTGCTGGGCAGCAGGTCCATGTTGGGGACCGCCGTCTTCAGCAGCACCTCGTCGGCCGCCATGCCCCGCTCCATGAGCAGGTTGTAGACGGTGAGGTCGAGTTCCATCGGGTTGACGCCGAGTCCGACCGACAGCGCGCCCTGCGGGTCGAAGTCGACGAGCAGCACCCGGCGTCCGTACTCCGCGAGCGCGGCGCCCAGGTTGATGGTCGACGTCGTCTTGCCGACGCCGCCCTTCTGGTTGCACATCGCGATGATCTTCGCGGGACCGTGGTCGGTCAGCGGGCCCGGGATCGGGAAGTACGGCAGCGGACGTCCGGTCGGGCCGACGCGCTCGCGGCGCTGGCGGGCCGCGTCGGGCGCGAGGGTGGCCGCGTACTCGGGATCCGGCTCGTACTCGGCGTCGGGATCGTAGAAGTGCCCCTCGGGCAGTTCGTCGTAGTCGGCGAAATGGTTGTGGGGCGCGCCACTTCCGTCGCCGGCCATGGCGTTCACGTGATGGCCATCCATGCTCTGGTGTGCAGTGGGAGTCGCCTGCTGGATCTGATGGGGTGCGAAGGTGCGCACGGCGACGGAGCCGACAGGAGCGAACCCCGCGGGACCTCGCCCCCGTGCAGTCATTCCTGGGTGACCACCCCCGGGAGTAAATGTCGACTCATTCACAAGTCGTCTTACCTCCTTGGTGACCAGGAAACTTCTAGACAGGTCAGCGTGGCATCATGCCGACGGTTGGCGACTCTATGGCGTGTCGGCGGTCCGCAGCAACACAATCCGCCGGACCCGGCCCGATGTGTCGACAATGAAACATCCCTCTGTCAAGGGCGTACGGCCGTCGCACGGCAGGTTTCACCGGTGTGCGAATCGGTGGAAGGGGTGCGTTCGAGGCGAGTTGCCCCTGATCCGTGAAGTGACCATACACACATCTCGCCACGCTCGATGGGCAAGGTGGGTCCGGATGCATGACGTTGACCGAAGAAGTTGACGTATCGCCTTTGTCGAGCGCGACTTGGTCGACTTAACGCCCGGAGGCGGCCTCCGGGCGTCGAGCCGGGGACGGCCACACGGAGACGGTCCGGGGCGGCGTCCGCGCGGCACCTTCCCGGTCCGGCCGGGCAGCGCGACGGGGTTCAGCCGAGCAGCGCGGCGAGTTCGACGTGGTCCAGACCGTGTGCTGCGGCGACCTCCCGGTGAACGACCTCGCCGTCATGCGTGTTGAGGCCCTTGGCGAGCGCGGGGTCGCGGCGCAGCGCCTCCACCCAGCCGCGGTTCGCGAGCTCGACGATGTACGGCAGCGTGGCGTTGGTGAGCGCGTAGGTGGAGGTGTTGGGCACGGCGCCGGGCATGTTGGCGACGCAGTAGAAGACCGAATCGTGGACCCTGAAGGTCGGCTCGGCGTGGGTGGTCGGGCGGGAGTCCTCGAAGCAGCCGCCCTGGTCGATCGCGATGTCGACGAGGACGCTCCCGCTCTTCATCCGCGAGACGAGGTCGTTGGTGACCAGCTTCGGCGCCTTGGCGCCGGGGATCAGCACGGCGCCGATCACGAGATCGGCCTCGATGCAGGCCTTCTCCAGCTCGAAGGCGTTGGAGACGACCGTCTGGATCTTCGTGCCGAAGACCCGGTCCGCCTCACGGAGCTTGTTGATGTCCTTGTCGAGCAGGGTCACGTGGAAGCCCATGCCGACGGCGATCTGCGCGGCGCTCCAGCCGGAGACGCCTCCGCCGATGACCACGGCACGGCCGGCCGGCACCCCGGGGACCCCGCCGGGCAGCACGCCGCGGCCGCCGCCGGCCCGCATCAGGTGGTAGGCGCCGACCTGGGTGGACAGCCGGCCCGCGACCTCGGACATGGGGGCGAGCAGCGGCAGCGCGCGACTGGGCAGCTCCACGGTCTCGTAGGCGATCGCGGTGGTGCCGGAGGTCAGGAGGGCGTTCGTGCACTCCCTGGAGGCGGCCAGGTGCAGGTAGGTGAAGAGGGTCTGGTCCTTGCGCAGCCGGCGGTACTCCTCGGCGACGGGCTCCTTGACCTTCAGCAGCAGGTCGGCGGCGGCCCACACCTCGTCGGCGGTGTCGAGTATCTGCCCGCCCGCGGCGATGTACTCGCCGTCCGGGATCGAGGAGCCCACGCCGGCGCCGCGTTCGATGACGACCTGGTGACCGTGGCGCACCAGCTCGTGTACGCCGGCGGGGGTGATGGACACCCGGAACTCGTTGTTCTTGACCTCGCGGGGGATGCCGACCTTCACGTCGATCACGGTCCTTGGTTCGGGGACATGAGGTAGTGCTACACATACCCGGGCACGCGCGCACACCGGGAGAGACCGCGGAAGACGACGCGGCAAGACCATCTCAATGAAGGCATTCCCGCTGCACAGCCTTACAAAGCATCAATCTTCCGCGAGGGAGCCGCGGATTTCGTAGGCGTTGTCTTCTTGCTTCGGGTCGATTCCAGGCTCCTGGGCCTCTTCTCCCAGCATCTGCTCCGCCGAGCTTCGGTGCAGCGCGGCCGACGTGGGGTCTCCCAGGTGGTCGAACGTGTCGGCGAGCCGCAGGTGCAGCGCGGCCTGCAGCCGGGTGTCCTCGGCCCGCCGGGCCCACTCCACCGCCTCCCGGCAGGTGCGCAGCGAATCCTCGGGACGCCCCGCGTACTCCTGGACCCGGGCCAGTTCGCTCAACGCGCGCGCCTGGGCGGCCAGATCTCCGTTCTTCCGGTGCCCGGCGACCGCCGCCCGCCAGTTCCGCAGCGCCTCGCCGTAGCGGCCGGCGTAGGTGTGGGCGGCGGCGATCCGGCCGTACAGGCGGGCGGCGTCCGCGCGCTCGCCCTGAGCGAGCCGCTCGGCCAGGGCCCGGCCGAACCAGTCGGCGGCCCGGTCGAAGTCGCCGAGCTCCAGATGGGCGCCTCCCACGGATTCCGTCGCACGGCCGGTCGCGTACGGATCGTTCGCCGCGCGGCCGGCGTCCAGCGCGGCCCGGTAGCGCGCCAGCGCGTCGGCCGTGCGGCCGGTACGGGCGTCGAGGTCGCCGAGGTTCAGCAGGGCCGCGGCCTGCTCGCGGGGAAGTCCCCTGCGCTCGGCCACGTCGAGGACCAGGTGGTGGATGCCGTAGAGGTCGCCGGCGGCGGCCCGGGTCCCGAAGTGGGCCACCATGGCGCGCACCAGCTGGGCCATCAGGCGGCGGGCCAGGGTGTCCAGCGTCCCGTCGGCGACCGCGAGGCGGGCCGAGGCCAGCAGAGCGGGCCTGCGGACGCGCAGCCAGTCGGCGGCGTCGCGGGGGCTGGGGAAGCGCAGGGAGCGCGGCATCCCGAGGAGCTTCTCGCGTGCCTGGGGGCTGTCGGTCTCGGTGATGGCCCTGCACGACTGGAGCAGCCGTACGGTCCGTTCCAGCATGCGGGCGCGGGCCAGCTGGAGCTCCCCGGGCCGTTCGTGGGCCTCGGCGAGGCCTTTCAGCAGGGGGTGCAGGCAGCCGGGCACCTCGTACTGCGGCGGCGAGGTCTCCACGGCGTGCAGCAGACCCACGGAGACGAAGTCGTCCAGGGTGGTGCGCGCGCTGCTCACCGAGCATCCCGCGAGGGCGGAGGCGGTGTGCGGGTCGGCCAGGCCAGCCGGGGCGAGGCTCAGCAGACGCAGTATCCGGGCGGCGGGCGCGGGCAGCTCGTCGTGCACCAGCCGCAGGGCGCGGCCGGTCACGGTGCCCTCGTCGGCTCCGGCGTGCAGATGCCTGGCGAGGTCGGCGACGGCGGCCTTGGGCCGGGCGGCGAGCCAGCCGCCGGCCAGGACCAGGGCGGCGGGCTGTCCCTGGCACTGCTCGGCCAGGCCCTCCGCGGCCCGCGGGTCGACGGTGATGCGGACCGAGCCGGCGATCCGGGACAGCAGTTCCACGGCGGACTTGGTGTCGAGGCCGCCGAGGGTGCAGGGGCGGACGTCGGAGATGCCGGTCAGCGGGCCCTGGGAGATGGCGATCACCAGGCAGTCGGGATTGTCCGGCAGCAGGGCGTCGACCTGCTCGGCGTCGGCCGCGTCGTCCAGCAGGAGCAGCGTCCGGCGGCCGGCCAGGGCGGTCCGCAGCGCCTCGACGAGATCGTCCTCGTCGGCGCCGGCCGGGGTGGGCACCTCGAGCGCGTCGAGCAGTTCCCGCACGGAGCGCTCGACGGGCACGCGCGCGCCGTCGGTCTCGCTCAGCCGGGCGCGCAGCACTCCGTCGGGGTAGCGGTCGGCGACCTGGCGGACGAGTTCCTCACCGAGCGTCGTCCGGCCGGAGCCGGGCCGGCCGGCGATGAGCAGCACCCGGGCGCGGGGAGCCTTGCGGCCGGAGAGGGTGTCGAGCCCGGCGCGCTCGATGTCGGCCCGGAGTTCCTTCAACTCTCTGGTGCGGCCCAGGAATCGGGTCTCCGCGGCAACGTCGTGGGAGAACCGCACGCCGTCCGTGTCCACCGCCTGGTCCGTCACGGGCCACACTCCCGTCCCACCGCACGCGCAAGCCCGCCGGGACTCCGGATCGGACGTTTTTCAGAGCCTAGTTCACGCTCTGCTACGTTCCGTGTGGAGCACGGCGGACGCGTCCCCCGATCGGATCAGCCGATGGTCACATCACGAGGAGACCGGGGTGGTTCAGGCTTCGAACGGGCGGGCAGGCCACGGCGCCTCGGCCGGACGCAGCGCGTCGAGTCCGTCTCCGTCCCGCGCGGCGACGAGCGAAAGCACACCCACCACCAGGCAGTTGTTGTGCAGTTCGCCGGCCAGCACGCCGCGGACCAGGTCCGTGACGGGCACCCGGGCCAGTTCCATGTCCGCCTCTTCGTCCTCGACGTCGAAGCGGTCGCCGTCGGCTTCGGACAGCCCCCGGGCCAGGAAGATCCGCACGGCCTCGTCGCAGCCGCCGGCGGTGGTGTAGACGTCGGTCAGCACCCGCCAGTCCTCCGCCTTGACGTGCGCCTCCTCGTACAGCTCCCGCTGGGCGGCGTGCAGCGGGTTCTCGCCGGGGACGTCGAGCAGGCCGGCCGGGATCTCCCACAGCTTGTGGCGCACGGGGTGGCGGTACTGGCGCAGGACCAGGACGCGGTCGGTGTCGTCGAGGGCGAGGACGGCCACGGAACCGGGGTGGACCTGGTAGTCACGGTGGACCACGGTCCCGTTGGGCATGACCACGTCGTCGGTGCGTACGGAGGTCTTGTTGCCGACGAAGGGCGTCCTGGTCGCCCGGACCTCCCACTCCTCCGGGGTGTCCTTGATGGTCGTTCCGGTCATTGCGGTCCTTCCCAGACGTGCAGGCGTGCAGGCGCACAGCGGCGGCCGGGGCGCTCGCCGATTGAGTGTTCCGCGCCCCGGCAACCGTACAACCGGTGTGCTACTTCGAGATCTTCCGCTCGACCGCGGCCTTGACGAGGCCCGCGAACAGCGGGTGCGGACGCGTCGGACGCGAGCGCAGCTCCGGGTGCGCCTGGGTCGCGACCAGGTACGGGTGGACCTCGCGCGGGTACTCGACGTACTCGACGAGCTTGCCGTCCGGGGAGGTGCCGGAGAAGACGATGCCGGCCTTCTTCTCCAGCTCCGCGCGGTAGGCGTTGTTCACCTCGTAGCGGTGCCGGTGGCGCTCCTCGACGTACTCCTTGCCGTCGTACACCTCGCGCACGATCGAGCCCTCGGCCAGCTTGGCCGGGTACATGCCGAGCCGCATCGTGCCGCCCATGTCGCCTTCACCGGCGACGATGTCGAGCTGCTCGGCCATGGTGGAGATGACCGGGTGGGAGGTCGCCGGGTCGAACTCGGTGGAGTTGGCGTCGGAGATGTCCGCGAGGTTGCGGGCCGCGTCGATCACGATGCACTGCAGGCCCAGACAGAGACCGAGCAGCGGAATCCGGTTCTCGCGCGCGAAGCGGATCGCGCCGACCTTGCCGAGCACCCCGCGGTCCCCGAAGCCGCCGGGGATGCAGATGGCGTCGACGTCACCGAGCTGCGCCTGGGCGCCGGCCGCGGTCTTGCAGTCGTCGGAGGTGACCCACTTGATCTTCACCCGGGCCTTGTTGGCGAAGCCGCCCGCGCGCAGCGCCTCGGTGACCGAGAGGTAGGCGTCGGGCAGGTCGATGTACTTGCCGACCAGGGCGAGGGTGACCTCGTGGTCGGGGTTGTGGACCCGGTCGAGCAGGTCGTCCCAGGTCGTCCAGTCCACGTCCCGGAACGGCAGGTCCAGCTTGCGCACGACGTAGGCGTCCAGGCCCTCGGTGTGGATGACCTTCGGGATGTCGTAGATCGAACGGGCGTCGGGGCAGGCGACCACGGCGGCCTCGTCGACGTCGCACATCAGCGAGATCTTCCGCTTGATCGCGGTCGGTACCTCGCGGTCGCAGCGCAGCACGATCGCGTCCGGCTGGATACCGATGTTGCGCAGCGCCGCGACCGAGTGCTGGGTGGGCTTCGTCTTCAGCTCGCCCGAAGGGCCGATGTAGGGCAGGAGCGAGATGTGGACGACGAACACGTTGTCGCGGCCGACCTCGTGCCGCACCTGGCGGACGGTCTCCAGGAACGGCAGCGACTCGATGTCGCCGACCGTGCCGCCGACCTCGGTGATCACGACGTCGACCTCGTCCGTCGCCATGCGGCGGATGCGGTGCTTGATCTCGTTGGTGATGTGCGGGATGACCTGCACGGTGTCGCCCAGGTACTCGCCGCGCCGCTCCTTGGCGATCACGGTCGAGTAGACCTGGCCCGTGGTGACGTTGGCGGAGCCGTCCAGGTTGCGGTCGAGGAAGCGCTCGTAGTGCCCGATGTCCAGGTCGGTCTCGGCGCCGTCGTTGGTGACGAAGACCTCACCGTGCTGGAAGGGGTTCATCGTGCCGGGGTCGACGTTGAGGTACGGGTCGAGCTTCTGCATGACGACGCGCAGACCGCGGGCCTTGAGCAGCATGCCGAGGCTGGAGGCGGTCAGCCCCTTGCCGAGCGAGGAGGCGACACCCCCCGTGACGAAGATGTGCTTGGTCGTCGTGGATTTTGGCATGGCCAAGAGGGGGCTCCCGTGGTCGCGGTCTGGGGGTGCGGGGCGACCGGCTGCCGGAGGATTCCGGCGACGCCGTCGCTGCGGTTCGGGGGTGCCCTTTTTGGATTTCCCCTCCGGGGAAGGGGCCCACCGGTCCACGGGCTACCAGCGTATCAGCGCCGCGGGGCGATGCTGTCCGGGCACGCTCCGCGCATGCGCGGACACGCTTCCGTGACCCGTCACACGTCCCTCACCCTCTGCTCACCCGTTCGGCGGATGCGCGTTGGCCGGAGCGGCACACAGACCGTCTACGTGCGTCGTATCCTGCTCGGACACCCGCTGGCGAGCCCGGCCGGCCGAACGGCACCACCCCCGCCCGTCTCACCGGAACAACGCAAGCTCGTCAGTTCGTTGAGTAACAATGGGCGCTTTGCATTCACCGCTGAGCGACTGCTTTGCTTCATCGCTCAACAACTCATTCCAAAAACCCCTTGACCGCACCAGCGACAACCCCTCGCGGGGTGACGTGGCCGTTCGACTGGAGTTGCACGTGGCCGGGCGCATCGAAGATTACGCACTCATCGGAGACATGCAGACCGCTGCCCTGGTCTGCCGGGACGGCACGGTGGACTGGCTGTGCCTTCCCCGCTTCGACTCGCACGCCATCTTCGCCGGCCTGCTGGGCACCGAAGAGCACGGCTTCTGGCGGATCGGCCCGGCGCACGCCGCCGATGCCCCGCCGCCGGCCGCGACCCGGCGCGGCTACCGCGGCGACTCGCTGATCCTGGAGTCCGAGTGGGACACCGGGCGCGGCACGGTCCGGGTGACCGATTTCATGCCCCCGCGCGACGGTGCGCCGCAGCTCATCCGCATCGTGGAGGGCGTCTCGGGCCGCGTGCCGATGCGCTCGGCGCTCCGGATGCGGTTCTCCTACGGCCGGGTGGTGCCGTGGGTGCACAAGCACGAGGGACGCACGGTCGCCGTCGCGGGCCCGGACTCGGTGTGGTTCGACACGTCCGCCGAGACGTACGGGGAGTCACTGACGACGTACTCGGACTTCACGGTGTCACCGGGCGACCGGATCGCGTTCACGCTGTCGTGGCAGCCCTCGCACAAGGAGCCGCCGCCGCTGCCGGAGCCGGAGCAGTCGCTGGAGGCGACGGAGGACTTCTGGCGGGAGTGGGTGGAGCACTGTACGTACCACGGCCCCTACCGCGAGGCCGTGATCCGCTCCCTGATCACGCTGAAGGCACTCACCTACGCCCCGACCGGCGGCATCGTCGCCGCGCCCACCACCTCCCTGCCGGAGGACATCGGCGGCGTCCGCAACTGGGACTACCGCTACACCTGGCTGCGGGACGCGGCGATCACCCTGTCCTCGCTGCTGCGCACCGGCTATCGCGAGGAGGCCCGCGCCTGGCGCGAGTGGCTGCTGCGCGCGGTGGCCGGCGACCCGGAGAACCTGCAGATCATGTACGGCATCGCCGGTGAGCGCGAGCTCGGCGAGGCGGAGCTGGACTGGCTGCCCGGCTACGAGAACTCCGCCCCGGTCCGGGTGGGCAACGGCGCGGCGCACCAGCTCCAGCTGGACGTGTACGGCGAGGTCACCGAGGCCCTGCACCTGGCCCACATGACGGGCCTGGCCCGCAACGACTACGCGTCCCTGCTCCAGCTGAAGCTGATCCAGTACCTGGAGAAGCACTGGACGGAACCGGACGAGGGTATCTGGGAGGTCCGCGGCCCGCGCCGGCACTTCGTGCACTCCAAGGTGATGGCGTGGGTCGCCGTCGACCGCACCATCAAGCTCATCGAGTCCGGTGACGTGGACGGCCCGCTGGAGCGCTGGAAGCAGCTGCGTGACGACATCCACCGGGACGTGTGCGAGAAGGGCTACGACAAGGAGCGCAACACGTTCACGCAGTCGTACGGCTCGAAGGAGCTGGACGCCTCGCTGCTGCTGATCCCGCAGATGGGCTTCCTGCCGCCGGACGACAAGCGGGTGATCGGCACCATCGAGGCGATCCAGCGCGAGCTGTCCACCTCGGACGGCTTCATCCTGCGCTACCCGACGGAGGGCTCCGACGAGGGCGTCGACGGGCTGCCGGGCGACGAGGGCGCTTTCCTCGCCTGCTCGTTCTGGATGGCCGACGACCTGGCGATGATCGGCCGCGTGGACGAGGCCCGCAGGCTGTTCGAGAGGCTGCTGGCCCTGCGCAACGACCTGGGCCTGCTCGCCGAGGAGTGGGACCCGGTGCGGCAGCGCCAGGTCGGCAACTTCCCGCAGGCCTTCAGTCACGTCCCCCTCATCGACACGGCCCTGCGCCTGACGGCCTCGGGGGCGTACGGGGGCTGAGCGGGCACGCTGTCCGCCGGACGGGCCCGGCCCGTCCGGCGGAGGCGGCCGGGAGCGGTGGCCCCGCGCAGAAGGCGACGCGTCCGGTCCGGTGGTCTCAGATCAGGGGCCGGGGCTGCGTCAACTCGTCGTAGACGCTGAGGACCTGGGCCACCGCCTCGTCCTCCGTCGGCCATCCGGCCGCCTGCCGGGCGCCCCTGGCCCTGAGTTCGTCCCGGCGTCCGGGGTCGCCGAGGAGCCGTACGACGGCGTCGGCGAGGGCACGCGCGTTGCGGTACGGGACGAGTTCGGCGGCGTCGCCGACCAGTTCGGGGATGCCGCCGGCGTCGGCCGCGACGAGCGGCACGCGCGCGTGGAGGGCCTGCTGGGCGAGGACGGAGCGTCCCTCCCGTCGGCTCGGCAGCAGCGCGAGGTCGGCGGCCTCCAGCAGGTCGGTGATGTCGTCGCGCCGGCCGACGAGCCGGACCGGCAGGTCCTCGTCCGTGATCCGGCGCTGGAGTTCACCGCGCAGCGACCCCTCCCCCGCGACGGCGACCAGCGGCTGGGGGTCGAGGAGGCGCCATCCGTGTGCGGCGTCGAGCAGGGTGTGGTGGCCGCGGTCGCGTTCGAGGGCGCCGACCGCGATCAGCAACGGGCGGCCGGTGGCACCGAGTTCGGCCAGGAGTTTGAGCCGCGACCCGTCCGGGTCCTCCGCCTGCGGGGCCGTGCGCAGCCCGGGGAAGGCGACGGCCGCCAGCCTCGCGTCCCGCGCTCCTCTCCGGCGTGCCCGGTCGACCAGGGCGGAGGTGGTCCCGAGCACCACGGTGGCCGCCTTGACGACCCGCCGCTCCATCAGCCGCAGGACGTGCGCGCGGGCGCCCTCGGCGGGCGCCCGGTCGTGCCAGGTGACGATCAGCGGAGTGCGCCGCCCGCCGAGGGCGAGCACGGTCCTGAAAGAGGCGTGCAGACCGTGCGCGTGCACCAGGTCGGCATCCGCGCATGCCGCCCGCAGCGCGGACAACGAGCCGGGGTCGCTGCTGCGCGGCACGTGCACGTGCTCGGCGCCGACGCCCGTGAAGTCGTAGGCGTGCTCCGCCTCGGTGGGGGCGCACACGGTGACCCGCACGCCCCGCGCGACGAGCCCCGCGGCCAGCGAGCGCACGTGGGCGCTGGTCGCGGCAGTGCCGCCGCCCAGCACCTGCACGGTGCGCAGCGGCGTCTGGCCGTGCGGTGAGTGGCTACTCACGGGGGTCACGTGGCCGAGCTCCTGGTTCGGGTCGGGTGGTCCCGAAGAACGTACAGAAGGACCGTGCGGAGAGGATGGACCGCACGGTCTCCTACGCGTGCTCGGTCAAGCATGCCAGGAAGCAAGGGACTTCCGGCAACGACCGGAGCGGCCGTCCGCAGCGGAGCGGACGGAAACGTCACCCGTACGAGTGACTGAGAGCTCCGAACACAAGGGGAGTCCGATCAGCTCGCGGCGTCATGGGGGTCCCCCCTGCTCGAGCGGAGCCGAGAGCTTGGGGGAGCGTGCGATCGCAAGGCGCCGGAAGGTCCTCGATGGGGGTCCCCCCGCTTGAGCGGAGCCGAGAGTGGGGGAGGAGCTGCCAGGACCTTTGGGCAACGCGGCTGGGGGTCCCCCCTGCTCGCAGAGCTCGGGGGAGTGCGTGCCGGACGCCGCGAGCCGGGCGCCCATGGTGTTCGGGGCTCCAAGTGCCTCCTGTCGGCCGACGCCTCCGTGGACGACCGGCCGACCGCCGGCTCCGTCAGCCGTCCGCGCGGGGCTGTCAGCCGTCCGCGCGTGCCGTCGCCAGGAGTTCCTCCGCGTGGGCGCGGGCCGTCTCGGAGTCCTCCTGGCCGGCCAGCATCCGCGACAGTTCCCGGATCCGGTCCTCCCCTTCGAGCACCTTCACACCGGACCGGGTGACCGTGCCGTCGTTCGTCTTCGCCACCAGCAGCTGCCGGTCCGCGAAGGCGGCCACCTGCGGCAGATGGGTGACGACCACGACCTGGGCGCTCTTCGCCAGCTTGGCGAGCCGCCGCCCGATCTCGACGGCCGCCTTGCCGCCGACACCGGCGTCGACCTCGTCGAACAGATACGTGGGCACCGGGTCCGTCCCGGCGAACACGACCTCCACGGCCAGCATCACGCGCGACAGCTCACCGCCGGAGGCGCCCTTGGCGATGGGCCGGGGCGGCGCGCCGGGGTGCGGGGCGAGCAGCAGCTCGACCTCGTCGACGCCCGACGGTCCGTGGGCGACCGTGCGCCCGCCGACCTCGACGCCGTCCGGGTCCTCCGTCTGCCGGATGTCGAACGACACGCGCGCGTGCGGCATGGCGAGGGAGGCGAGCTCCGCGGTGACGGCGGCCGCGAAGCGCTCCGCGGCCTCGGTGCGCGCCTGGGAGAGGGTCTGTGCCAGCCCGCCCAGTTCGGCACGCAGGCGGTCGCGTTCGGCGGTGAGTTCCTCGATCCGCTCGTCGTCGCCGTCCAGGTCGGTGAGGCGCGCGGCGCTCTCCTCGGCCCAGGCCAGCACGGCGGAGATGTCCTGGCCGTACTTGCGGGTGAGCCCGGTGAGCGCGGCCCGGCGTTCCTCGACCGCCGCCAGCCGCAGTGGGTCGGCGTCCAGGTCGTCGGCGTACCCGGCGAGGTCCCCGGCGACGTCCCGCAGCAGGATGCCGACCTCGCCGATCCGGTCGGTGAGCGCGGCCAGTTCCGGATCGTGCGCCCGGACGGCTTCCAGGGCCCGCTGGGCGCCCGCGACGAGCGTTCCCGCGTCGACGCTCTCGGGGTCCTCCGGGTTTCCGGCGAGAGCGGCGTGGGCGAGGGACGCGGCGGACGCCAGGGCCTCGGCGTGCCCGAGCCGTTCGGCCTCCTCCGCCAGTTCCACGTCCTCGCCGGCGCGGGGCTCCACACCGGCGATCTCGTCGAGCCCGAAACGCAGCATGTCGGCCTCCTGGGCCCGTTCACGCGCGCGGGTGGTGAGCTCCTCGAGTTCCGTGGTGACGGCCCGCAGCCGCTTGTACGCCCCCGTGTACTCGGCGAGCGGCCCGGCGACCGCGTCGCCCGCGTACCGGTCGAGCGCCTGCCGCTGCCGGGACTGCTTGAGGAGCCCCTGCTGGTCGGTCTGCCCGTGCACCGCCACCAGGTCGTCGGCGATCTCGGCGAGGAGCCCCACGGGCACGCTCCGCCCGCCCAGGTGGGCCCGGGAGCGCCCCTCGGCGGAAACGGTACGGCTGATCAGCAGCGCCCCGTCGTCGAGCTCGGCCCCGGCCTCTCCCGCGCGTGCGGCGGCCGCGGCGCCCTCGGGCACGGCGATCCGCCCCTCGACGACCGCGTTCCTGGCACCGATCCGCACCAGGGCCGCGTCCGCCCTGCCCCCCAGCAGCAGCCCGAGACTGGTGACCACCATGGTCTTGCCCGCGCCCGTCTCACCGGTGACTGCGGTGAAGCCGGGTGAAAGCTCGACCACGGCGTCGTCGATGACTCCGAGCGACCGTATCCGCATCTCCTCCAACACGTCCCAGACCTTACGAGGTTTTCCTCGCACCGTGCGACGCCGCCCCCCGCCCGGACGAAAACACCGCAGGTCGTCACCCGTGAGCGGGCCCCGCTCACCGGCGGGTCCCGGCGCCCCGGTACGGCGCGGGCGGAGGCCGGACGAAGGGGAACGCGCGTGCTAGTGCGGTGCTCCCCGCCACCCCGAGACCGGCAGTGCGAACTTCGCCACCAGCCGGTCCGTGAACGAGGCGTGATGCAGCCGGGCCAGCCGGACCGGGACGGCACCGCGCCGGACCTCCACCCGCGCGCCGGCGGGCAGCTCCACGGTCCGACGCCCGTCGCACCACAGCACGCCGGGCGGGACGTGCGGCAGCATCTCCACCGCGAGCACCGAGTCCGGCGAGGTCACCAGCGGCTTGGCGAACAGGGCGTGCGCGCTGATCGGCACCATCAGCAGCGCCTCGACCTCGGGCCACACCACGGGCCCGCCGGCGGAGAACGCGTACGCGGTCGATCCGGTCGGGGTGGCGCACACGATGCCGTCGCAGCCGAACCCGGTCACCGGACGCCCGTCGATCTCCAGCACGACCTCCAGCATCCGCTCGGCGGACACCTTCTGCACGGCGGCCTCGTTCAGCGCCCAGTCCGTGTGCACGATGGTGCCGTTCTGGTGCACGACGACGTCGACGGTCATCCGTTCCTCGACCTCGTACGCCTTGCTCACCACCCGGTCGACGACCTTGTCGAGGTCGTCCCGTTCGGCCTCGGCGAGGAAGCCGACGCTGCCGAGGTTCACGCCGAGCATCGGCACGCCCGAGGCGCGGGCGAACTCCGCGCCGCGCAGCAGGGTGCCGTCGCCGCCCAGCACGATCAGCAGTTCGCAGCCGTCGAGGCACTCGGGGGTGGCCTCCTTGACGGTCTCCACCTCGTCCGGCAGCGGCAGGTCCCGTGCCTCGGTCTCCAGCACCCGCACCCCGAGTCCGGAGTGCAGCAGCCCTTTGACCACGAGTTCCGCGCTGCGGATGGCCGCCGGGCGGCCGGTGTGGGCGAGCAGGAAAACGGTACGCACTCGGTTCGGTGTCAAAGCGGCCCCTCCGCCACTGCACGGTCGACGTCGGCCGGGTCCAGTTCCGGAGCCCCGGCCCGCAGCCACAGAAAGTACTCGACATTCCCCGAGGGTCCGGGCAGCGGACTCGCGGTCACACCCTTCGCCCCCAGTCCCAGCTCCCAGGCCTTGGCGGCCACTCCCCGCACGGCCTCGGCGCGCAACTGCGGGCTGCGGACGACGCCGCCGCTGCCCAGCCGCTCCTTGCCCACCTCGAACTGCGGCTTGACCATCATCACCAGATCGGCGTCCGGCCGCACGCACCGTGTCAGGGCGGGCAGGACCAGCCCGAGCGGGATGAAGGACAGATCCCCCACGACAAGATCCACAGGCTCCCCATCGATTGCTTCAAGCGTCAACTCCCGTACGTTCGTACGGTCCTTGACGGTGACGCGTTCATCGTTTCGGAGAGACCAGGCGAGTTGTCCGTATCCGACGTCCACGGCGACCACGTGCGCGGCCCCGGCCCGGAGCAGGACGTCGGTGAAGCCACCGGTCGAGGCACCGGCGTCCAGCGCCCGCCGCCCCTGGACGACCAGCCCCTGCGGCACGAACGCCTCGAACGCGCCGGCGAGCTTGTGACCGCCGCGCGACACGTAACCCGGGTCGCCGGCGTCCTCGGCGACGAGGATCGCGGCGGCGGTCTCCACCTGGGTGGCGGGCTTGGTCGCGACGGTCCTGCCGACGCTGACCCGCCCGGCGGCGATCAGCTGACCGGCGTGTTCACGCGACCGGGCGAGCTTCCGGCGGACCAGTTCCGCGTCGAGACGGCGGCGTGCGACTCCTGCCACGTTCGGTTCAGCTCCCCTGTCGGTACGTCGGATCGGACTCGTGGCCCGAAGGGCCCCGTTGAGGGGCGGCGGTCGGGTGACGGGTGGGCACCGGAGGTCCCGGGCGGGCGTCGAGCGCGGTGAGCGCGTCGCGCAGCCCCCGGTGCACATCTTCGTACACCTCGACATGGCCGTCCGTGGCGAGGTGGTCGGCGTCGGCCAGTCGCTCCACCCGCGCGTCCACCTCGGCGTTGCCGGTGGGGGTGCGGGGCACGTTCAGGGGCGCGGGGGCGGCGGGGGCGTACTCGGGCACGGCCCGGGGGGTGGCCTCCTCGGCCGGTGCCCCGGGATGCTCCGCCCGCGGAAGCGGCTGCTGCGCGCTCCCCGGCTGGGGTACTGCGTCGTTCATGCCCCGACGCTACCGCGAACCGCTGGGGTACCGTCGTCCACGATGGCCACGATCGAGGAATGCCGTGCCGCACTCGGCAGACTGTCCGACTCCATGCAGCGTACCGAGGGCGACGTCCGCGCGGCCGTGGCGATGGACCGCTCGGTCAGCTGCCATGTCACCGACCTGGACGTGACCTTCGCCGGCCGGCTCACCGGCGGGCGGATCGAGGTGCACGACACTCTCGAGGGTGCTCCGCGCGAGCGGGCCCAGGTCAGGCTCGCCATGAAGGGGGACGACCTGCTGGCCCTGGTCGACGGCGAACTGCATTTCGCCAGGGCGTGGGGGTCGGGCCGGGTGAAGCTGGAGGCAGGCCTGCTCGACCTGCTCCACCTCAGGAAGCTTCTCTAGCTCCCACCTTCGCCGCGGCCTGCTTGCCCGTGTCCTGCTTCACCGCGGTCCGCGCCTTGCGGGCGGCCGGCACGATCAGGGGCGTACCCGTCTCGGGGTCGTCGATGACCTGGCAGCTCAGGCCGAAGACCTGCTCGACCAGCCCGGCGGTGACGATCTCCTTCGGGGCACCCTTCGCGATGACCTTCCCTTCGCGCAGCGCGATGAGGTGGGTGGCGTACCGGGCGGCGTGGTTGAGGTCGTGCAGGACGGCGACCAGGGTGCGGCCCTGCTCCTCGTGCAGTTCCGCGCACAGGTCCAGTACGTCGATCTGGTGCTGGATGTCCAGATAGGTCGTCGGCTCGTCGAGGAGCAGCAGCGGGGTCTCCTGGGCGAGCGCCATGGCGATCCACACGCGCTGCCGCTGCCCGCCGGAGAGTTCGTCGACATGGCGTTCGCCGAGGTCGGCGATGCCGGTCCGGGCCATCGACTCCTGGACGACCCGCTCGTCCTCGGTGGACCACTGACGCAGGATGCCCTGGTGCGGATACCGGCCGCGCCCCACCAGGTCGGCGACGGTGATCCCGTCGGGCGCGATCGACGACTGGGGCAGCAGTCCGAGGGTGCGGGCCACCTTCTTGGCGGGCATCGACTGGATGACCTGACCGTCCAGCAGCACCCGTCCCCGGCTTGGCTTCAGCATCCGGGACAGCGCCCGCAGGAGCGTGGACTTGCCGCAGGCGTTCGGGCCGACGATCACGGTGAAGGAGTTGTCCGGTATCTCCACCGACAACTGCTCGGCGATGACACGCTGGTCGTAGGCGAGGGTGACGTCCTCGGCGGACAGTCGGTTCACAGTGCTCCTTCGGTTGTTCAGCCCGCCGGTCTGTCGGTCGGCCGGTCCGTTGGTCGGTCGCCTCATATCCGGCCCGCCCTGCGTTCGGTGACCAGCAGCCACAGCAGGTAGACACCGCCGAGCACGCCGGTGACCACGCCCACCGGCAACTGCTCGGCGCCGAAGGCCCGCTGCGAGATCCAGTCGGCGCTCACCAGCAGGGCGGCGCCCATGCACATCGCCGGCACCAGGTTCGGCCCGGGCGAACGGGTCAGACGCCGGGCGAGCTGCGGCGCGGTGAGCGCGACGAAGCCGACCGGCCCGGAGGCGGCCGTCGCCGCCGCGGTGAGCAGGACCGCGGACAGCATCAGCACCAGCCGTACGCGCTCCACCCGGACCCCGAGGGCGTACGACACGTCGTCGCCCATCTCCATCATCCTGAGCCCACGGGAGTTGGCGAGAACCAGCGGTACGAGGAGGGCGCACAGCGCGAGCAGGGGCCAGACCTGGTCCCAGTCGCGGCCGTCGAGGGAACCGGTCATCCAGACGATCGCACGGGCCGCGTCCACGATGTCGGACTTGGTGAGCAGATAGCCGTTGACCGCGGTGACGACCGCCGAGACACCGATACCGACCAGGACCAGCCGGTATCCGTGCACCCCCCGCTTCCAGGCGAGCACGTAGATGGCGAACCCGGTCGCCAGTCCGCCGACCAGGGCGCCGAGGGCGACCTGGTTGGCGGTTCCGGAGAACAGCACGATCACCACGAGCGCGCCGGCCGTGGCGCCCTGGCCCAGACCGAGGACGTCCGGACTGCCCAGCGGGTTGCGGGAGATGGACTGGAACAGCGCACCGGCGAGACCTAGGGAGGCACCGACGAGGAGTCCCACCAGGACCCGGGGCAGCCGCAGTTCGGTGACGATGAACTCCTGGCCCGGGTCGCCCTCGCCCAGCAGCGTCCGGACCACGTCGGCGGCCGGTATCGGGAAGTCGCCGGTGCCGATCAGCACCACGCTCGCGGTGAGCGCGACGAGCAGCAGCAGGGTGCCGACGACGAGAGTGCGCACGTCCACCCGGAGCGAGAGGCCGCCGGGGGTGCGCACGGCACGGTGGGTCTTCACAGCTGGGCCGTCCTCCGCCGTCGTACGAGATAGATGAACACCGGGCCGCCGAGGATCGCGGTGACGATGCCGACCTGGAGTTCGGCGGGCCGGGTCAGGACGCGGCCGATCACATCGGCGCCGAGCAGCAGTACGGGCGACAGGACCGCCGTGTACGGCAGGATCCAGCGCATGTCGGGTCCGGTGAACGAGCGCACCACGTGCGGCACCATCAGACCGATGAAGGCGATCGGCCCGCAGGCGGCCGTCGCGGCCCCGCACAGCAGGGTCGCGGCGAGCATGGCCAGCCCTCGTGTGCGGTTCAGATGGGCGCCGAGGGCCTTGGCGGTGTCGTCGCCCATGGCCATGGCGTTCAGCGGCCGGGCGAGCAACAGCGCCAGGACGAAGCCGGTCAGCAGGAACGGCAGCACCTGCTGGATGATCGCGCTGTTCGCCGAGGACAGCGATCCGACCGTCCAGAAACGCATCCTGCCCAGGGCGGCCTCGTCCAGGATCATGACCGCCTGGAGGTAGCCGAACAGCGCGGCGGTGATCGCGGTGCCGGCGAGTACCAGGCGCACCGGTGTCGCGCCCCGGCTGCCGCCGAGGAACCACACCAGTGCCCCGACCGCCGCAGCCCCGCAGAACGCGAACCACACGTAGCCGGACAGTGAGGTGACGCCGAAAAAGGTGATGGCCGTGACGACCGCCGCGGACGCACCCGCGTTGATGCCGAGCAGTCCGGGATCGGCCAGCGGATTACGGGTCAGCGCCTGGAGGACCGCTCCCGCCAGGCCGAGCGCGGCACCGGCGAGCGCGCCGAGAACGGTCCGTGACAACCGGTCGGCGACGACGGCGTCGCCGTAGGTGCCCGAATCCTCGAACAGGCCGTGCCAGACCTGTTGCAGGGACAGGTCCTTCGCCCCGATCGCGATACTCGCCAGGGCGACGAGCACCAGGATCACGGCGGAGAGGAACAGCCCTGGGACACGGAGTGGCGCCCGGCGGTTCGGATGCGCGGGGGCAGTGTCCGCGCGCTGTTCGGGGGGACTCTCGACCAACACGCAGTTAGGTTAGCCTACCCTCCTATTCGATCACGACTCCTCGGATCCCCGGCCGTCCGGTACCGCGCACTCCTCACAGCCCCAGCCGCGCCAGTGCCTTCCCCCCGTCCAGCCGGCACCCGCCGTCGCCCGCCACTGTCCACGCCGCCGCGCACAACGCCCGCAGTCCGTCCAGAGCCGTACCCTCCCCGTCCAGCTCCAGGCGCTCACCGGCCGCCGTCGCCGTCCAGCCACCGCACCGGAATCCGCCGCCGTCCGCCGCGACGACCTCCGGCTGCCCGGTGAGCATCCCGCGCAGATCGGCGTCGACGAAGGTCGGCCGGTGCTGTGGCGGAGCCGCCAGCAGCTGCGCCCCGTCGGTCACGCCCGTGAGCACCAGCAGGGAGTCGACACCGCCGTTGAACGCGCCCTCGATGTCCGTGTCCAGCCGGTCGCCCACCACCAGCGGCCGCTCGGCGCCCGTCCGCAGAATCGTCTCCCGGTGCATCGGCGGAAGCGGCTTGCCCGCCACCTGCGGCTCGGCGCCCGTCGCGATCCGTACGACCTCCACCGCCGCCCCGTTGCCCGGCGCGATGCCCCGGCCGCTGGGGATCGTCAGATCCGTGTTGGACGCGAACCACGGCACCCCACGCGCGATCGCGTAACTCGCCTCCCCGAACCGCCCCCACGGGAAGTCGGGACCGCCGTATCCCTGCACCACCGCCGCCGGGTCGTCGTCCGCCGACTCCACGGGCGTCAGCCCGCGCTCGCTCAGCGCCACCCGCAGGCCCTCGCCACCGATCACCAGCACCCTGGCCCCCGGCGGCACTTGCTCACTCACCAGCCGCGCGACCGCCTGCGCCGATGTGATCACATCGGCGGCCTCCGTCGGTATCCCCAGCTCCGTCAGATGCGCGGCGACGGTGTCCGGCGTGCGCAGGGCGTTGTTCGTCACGTACGCCAGGTGCATGCCCCCGGCGCCGGCTGCGGCCAGCGACTCCACCGCGTGGACGATCGCCTTCCCACCCGCGTACACCACACCGTCGAGGTCCAGCAGCGCCGTGTCGTACGCCTCGCTCAGGGCCTGCCCACTGCCCTCGGGCCTCGTCCTGACGCTTCGGCTCATTGTGCATCGCTCCTCGTTCGACGGCTTTCCCCGATCATCCCCCATGTCACCGAGACCGTACGATGCCTGGATGAAGACTGCAGGTCCCTCGGAAGCGAAGGTGCGCCGAGGCCTGGAACTCACCCCGTTCCGAGGCCTTCGTTACGACCCCGAACGGGTCGGCAGCCTGGCCGCCGTGACATCCCCGCCGTACGACGTCGTCGTCCGCCCGGACGGTCTGCATCACTTGCAGTCCGCCGACCCGTACAACATCGTCCGGCTGATCCTGCCCGAGGCCGAAACCCCCGAAGCCCGCAATGCCCAGGCCGCCGAGACCCTGAACCGCTGGCGGGCCGAGGGCGTCCTGACCACGGACCCCGAACCCGGTCTCTACGTCTACGAACAGCGCGACGGCGACGGTCTGCTGCAGCGCGGGATCATCGGCGCCCTGCGGGTGTCGGACCCCGACGAGCGGCTGGTCCTGCCGCACGAGGACGTCATGCCGCACATCGTCGCCGACCGCGCGGCCCTGATGCTGGCCACCTCGGCGAACCTCGAGCCCCTGCTGCTGACCTACCCCGGCGACGGATCGGCGACCGCCACCGCCGACCTGATCGAGCGCACGGCCAAGACGCCTCCCGTCCTCGCGACCACCACGGAGGACGGCTTCCACCACCGGCTGTGGTCCCTCACCGGCCCCGAGGACCTGGCCACGGTCCGGACCGACCTGGCCGGCCAGCAGGCGCTCATCGCCGACGGTCACCACCGCTGGGCGACCTACCGCCGCCTGCGCGCGCAGCACCCCTCCCCCAGCCCCTGGGACCACGGCCTGGTGCTCCTCGTCGACACGGCCCGCTACCCGCTGCGCGTGCGCGCCATCCACCGCCTGCTGCACGGCCTGCCCGTCGCGGACGCGCTGGCCGCCCTCGACGGCCTGTTCCGGGTCCGCCGCATCGACGCCGCGTTGCCGGAGGCCATGGAGGTGCTGGCCGGGGCTGCCGGTGCGGGCAACGCCTTCCTCCTGGCCGGCGACGGCGCCTTCCACCTCGTCGACCGCCCGGACCCGGATCTGCTGTCCCGTACGGTCCCCGCCGACCGCCCGGAAGCCTGGCGCACCCTGGACGCGACGGTCCTGCACTCCACGCTCCTGGCCCAGGTGTGGCACATCCCCGAGGACTCCCCGGCCCACATCGCCTACATCCACGACACGGCCGCGACCGTCGAGAAGGCGGAACGCGACGGCGGTACGGCGGTGCTGATGCATCCGGTCCGCGAGGAAGTCGTCCGCGACCTCGCCCGCCAGGGCGTCACCATGCCCCGCAAATCGACGTCCTTCGGCCCCAAGCCGGCCTCGGGGCTGGTACTGCGCGCGTTCGACGTGTGACGCGTCGCCGGTAACGCACGAAGGGGTGGGATTCCCGGTCGGTGAACCGGGAATCCCACCCCTTCGTGCGTCCGGACGCTCAGGCGCCGGGCGTCAGGCGTCAGTCCTTGTCGACGTCGGTCTCGGCCTTGTCCGCATCGCCGTTGTCCGGGTCCGGGTCCAGGTCCGTGCGCACGTCCTCGGTCTCGGCCTCGTCGGCCGAGGTGTCGGAGGCGGCGTCGACGTCCGCGTCGGCCTCGTCATGCGCGTCGATGAACTCCACGCCGTCCATCTCGGCCAGCCGGTCCGAGGCGTCGGTGCTGCCGTCCCGGTCGGCCTCCACGGCCTTCGCGAACCACTCCCGGGCCTCGTCCGCCCGGTCGGCGGCGAGAAGCGCGTCGGCGTACGCGTAGCGCAGCCGCGCGGTCCACGGCTGTACGGCTTGGGACGCCAGCTCGGAGCTCTGGAGCGTCACAATGGCGGCGTCCAGTTGCCCCATGTCGCGCCGCGCACCGGCCGCGACGAGCCGCATCTCGACCTGCCCGGCCTTGTCCAGCTTCTGCACCTCGGGGGCACCGGCCATGTCCAGCGCCTTCTCCGGCCGCCCGAGCCCACGCTCGCAGTCGGCCATGAGGGGCCACAGCTCCGCGGTGCCGGTCATCCTCCGCGCCGCCCGGAACTCGGCCAGCGCCTCGGAGTACTTCTGGTTGGCGTACGCGGCGAAGCCGGCGGCCTCCCGTACGGCGGCGACGCGCGACGCCAGTCGCAGCGCCACCTTGGAGTAGCCGTACGCGGCCTCGGGGTCCTCGTCGATCAGCCGGGCGACCATCACCAGGTTCTTGGCGACATCCTCCGCGAGCGTCTTGGGCAGGCTCTGCAACTCCTGCCGTACGTCCTTGTCGATCTCCTCGCCCGTGACGTCCTCGGAGATCGGCAGCCGCTTGATGGGCTCCCGGTCGCGCTCCCGCTCCTCACGGAACCGGCCGCCACCGTGCCGGTCGTCGCGCCCACGGAACCCACCGGGCCGCCCGCCACGCTCGTCCCGGCCATGGAAGCCACCACGGTCCCCGCCACGGCTGTCACCGCGGCTGTCGTCGCGACGGAAGCCGCCACGCTCAGCGCCCCGGTCCCCGCCGCGACTGTCGTCCCGACGGAACCCACCGCGGTCCCCACTGCGGTGGTCGTCCCGGCCCCGGTATCCGCCCCGCTCACCGCCACGGCTGTCGTCGCGACGGAAGCCACCACGGTCAGCGCCCCGGTCCCCGCCCCGGCTGTCGTCCCGGCCGCGGTATCCGCTCCGCTCGCCGCCACGGCTGTCACCGCGGCTGTCGTCGCGACGGAAGCCACCACGGTCCCCGCCCCGGTCCCCGCCGCGACTGTCGTCCCGACGGAACCCACCGCGGTCACCACCGCGGTGGTCGTCCCGGCCGCGGAAACCGCCCCGCTCGCCACGGTCGTCACTGCGCCGGTCGTCCCGACGATCATCACGTCGGTCATCTCGGCGCTCGCCACGGTGATCGTCACGTCGGCCGTATCCCCGGTCGTCGTCGCGACGGAAGCCACCACGGTCCCCGCCCCGGCTGTCGTCCCGGCCGCGGTATCCGCTCCGCTCGCCGCCACGGCTGTCACCGCGGCTGTCATCACGCCGGAAGCCACCACGGTCAGCGCCCCGGTCCCCACCGCGACTGTCGTCCCGACGGAACCCACCGCGGTCACCACCGCGGTGGTCGTCCCGGCCGCGGAAACCGCCCCGCTCGCCACGGTCGTCACTGCGCCGGTCGTCCCGACGATCATCACGTCGGTCATCTCGGCGCTCGCCACGGTGATCGTCACGTCGGCCGTATCCCCGGTCGTCGTCGCGACGGAAGCCACCACGGTCCCCGCCCCGGCTGTCATCCCGCCCGCGGTATCCGCCCCGCTCGCCGCCACGGCTGTCATCACGCCGGAAGCCACCACGGTCGTCGCGGTGGTCGTCCCGGCCGCGGTATCCGCTCCGCTCGCCGCCACGGCTGTCACCGCGGCTGTCATCACGCCGGAAGCCACCACGGTCAGCGCCCCGGTCCCCACCACGGCTGTCATCACGCCCGCGGTAACCGCCCCGCTCACCGCCACGGCTGTCACCTCGGCTGTCGTCCCGGCCGCGGAAACCGCCCCGCTCCGGCCGGCCGGCACCTCGGTCGTCACGCCGATCGTCCCGACGGACCCCACGGTCGCGGTCGCTGGATCGACGCGGGCCGGCGCTCCGCGGGCCGCCTCGGTCCGAACGGTCACCACTGTCCCGTCGCCGCTGGTCGCGCTCCGGTCGGTCGTCGGGAGAGTTGGTGGACATCGGTGACTCCTGTCTTAGGTACTGCAAATATTCTCGCGCAGCCGGACATCCGACGCGCTCCAGAAAATAAAAAAGGACCCCTGGCCCCAGCTGAACGCTGGTGACCAGGGGTCCTTCCAAAGATTGTTCGGCGGCGTCCTACTCTCCCACAGGGTCCCCCCTGCAGTACCATCGGCGCAATAAGGCTTAGCTTCCGGGTTCGGAATGTAACCGGGCGTTTCCCCTACGCTATGACCACCGAAACCCTAATGGTTTCGAGCGAACAAGCACACTTTTCTTTTATGTTCTACTCAAAGCCGACAACTGTTCGTTGTCTCAGAACTAACACAGTGGACGCGAGCAACTGAGGACAAGCCCTCGGCCTATTAGTACCGGTCAACTCCACACGTTACCGTGCTTCCATATCCGGCCTATCAACCCAGTCGTCTACTGGGAGCCTTACCCCATCAAGTGGGTGGGAGTCCTCATCTCGAAGCAGGCTTCCCGCTTAGATGCTTTCAGCGGTTATCCCTCCCGAACGTAGCCAACCAGCCATGCCCTTGGCAGGACAACTGGCACACCAGAGGTTCGTCCGTCCCGGTCCTCTCGTACTAGGGACAGCCCTTCTCAAGACTCCTGCGCGCGCAGCGGATAGGGACCGAACTGTCTCACGACGTTCTAAACCCAGCTCGCGTACCGCTTTAATGGGCGAACAGCCCAACCCTTGGGACCGACTCCAGCCCCAGGATGCGACGAGCCGACATCGAGGTGCCAAACCATCCCGTCGATATGGACTCTTGGGGAAGATCAGCCTGTTATCCCCGGGGTACCTTTTATCCGTTGAGCGACGGCGCTTCCACAAGCCACCGCCGGATCACTAGTCCCGACTTTCGTCCCTGCTCGACCCGTCGGTCTCACAGTCAAGCTCCCTTGTGCACTTACACTCAACACCTGATTACCAACCAGGCTGAGGGAACCTTTGGGCGCCTCCGTTACTCTTTAGGAGGCAACCGCCCCAGTTAAACTACCCATCAGACACTGTCCCTGATCCGGATCACGGACCCAGGTTAGACATCCAGCACGACCAGACTGGTATTTCAACGACGACTCCACCCGAACTGGCGTCCGAGTTTCAAAGTCTCCCAGCTATCCTACACAAGCCGAACCGAACACCAATATCAAACTGTAGTAAAGGTCCCGGGGTCTTTCCGTCCTGCTGCGCGAAACGAGCATCTTTACTCGTAGTGCAATTTCACCGGGCCTATGGTTGAGACAGTCGAGAAGTCGTTACGCCATTCGTGCAGGTCGGAACTTACCCGACAAGGAATTTCGCTACCTTAGGATGGTTATAGTTACCACCGCCGTTTACTGGCGCTTAAGTTCTCAGCTTCGCCACCCCGAAGAGTGACTAACCGGTCCCCTTAACGTTCCAGCACCGGGCAGGCGTCAGTCCGTATACATCGCCTTACGGCTTCGCACGGACCTGTGTTTTTAGTAAACAGTCGCTTCTCGCTGGTCTCTGCGGCCACACCCAGCTCAGAGGGAAAACCTCATCACCGGACATGGCCCCCCTTCTCCCGAAGTTACGGGGGCATTTTGCCGAGTTCCTTAACCATAGTTCACCCGAACGCCTCGGTATTCTCTACCTGACCACCTGAGTCGGTTTAGGGTACGGGCCGCCATGAAACTCGCTAGAGGCTTTTCTCGACAGCATAGGATCATCCACTTCGCCACAATCGGCTCGGCATCGGGTCTCACCCTTATGCCATCCGGATTTACCTGGATGACGGGCTACACCCTTACCCCGGGACAACCACCGCCCGGGCTGGACTACCTTCCTGCGTCACCCCATCACTCACCTACTACGGGTTGGGTTCGTCGGCTCCACCACTTTCCTTTCCCCGAAGGGTCCGGAACGGCTTCACGGACTTAGCATCGCCCGATTCAATGTTTGACGCTTCACAGCGGGTACCGGAATATCAACCGGTTATCCATCGACTACGCCTGTCGGCCTCGCCTTAGGTCCCGACTTACCCTGGGCAGATCAGCTTGACCCAGGAACCCTTGGTCAATCGGCGCACACGTTTCTCACGTGTGTATCGCTACTCATGCCTGCATTCTCACTCGTCAACCGTCCACCACTGCCTTCCGGCGCGGCTTCACCCGGCAGACGACGCTCCCCTACCCATCACAGCGGGCGTTGGCCCTATAGCTGCAATGACACGACTTCGGCGGTACGCTTGAGCCCCGCTACATTGTCGGCGCGGAATCACTAGACCAGTGAGCTATTACGCACTCTTTCAAGGGTGGCTGCTTCTAAGCCAACCTCCTGGTTGTCTGTGCGACTCCACATCCTTTCCCACTTAGCGTACGCTTGGGGGCCTTAGTCGATGCTCTGGGCTGTTTCCCTCTCGACCATGGAGCTTATCCCCCACAGTCTCACTGCCGCGTTCTCACTTGCCGGCATTCGGAGTTTGGCTAAGGTCAGTAACCCGGTAGGGCCCATCGCCTATCCAGTGCTCTACCTCCGGCAAGAAACACGCGACGCTGCACCTAAATGCATTTCGGGGAGAACCAGCTATCACGGAGTTTGATTGGCCTTTCACCCCTAACCACAGGTCATCCCCCAGGTTTTCAACCCTGGTGGGTTCGGTCCTCCACGAAGTCTTACCTCCGCTTCAACCTGCCCATGGCTAGATCACTCCGCTTCGGGTCTTGGGCATGCTACTGCGTCGCCCTGTTCGGACTCGCTTTCGCTACGGCTTCCCCACACGGGTTAACCTCGCAACACACCGCAAACTCGCAGGCTCATTCTTCAAAAGGCACGCAGTCACGACGTTGAGTGCAAGCACTCAACGCGACGCTCCCACGGCTTGTAGGCACACGGTTTCAGGTACTATTTCACTCCCCTCCCGGGGTACTTTTCACCATTCCCTCACGGTACTATCCGCTATCGGTCACCAGGGAATATTTAGGCTTGGCGGGTGGTCCCGCCGGATTCACACGGGATTTCTCGGGCCCCGTGCTACTTGGGTGTCTCTTCAACGAGCCGTTGACGTTTCGGCTACGGGGGTCTTACCCTCTGCGCCGGACCTTTCGCATGTCCTTCGCCTACATCAACGGTTTCTGACTCGCCTCATGGCCGGCAGACCATGAAATAAGAGATCCCACAACCCCGCATGCGCAACCCCTGCCGGGTCTCACACGCCTGCGGTTTGGCCTCATCCGGTTTCGCTCGCCACTACTCCCGGAATCACGGTTGTTTTCTCTTCCTGCGGGTACTGAGATGTTTCACTTCCCCGCGTTCCCTCCGCATACCCTATGTGTTCAGGTATGGGTGACAGCCCATGACGACTGCCGGGTTTCCCCATTCGGACACCCCCGGATCAAAGTCTGGTTGACGACTCCCCGGGGACTATCGTGGCCTCCCACGTCCTTCATCGGTTCCTGGTGCCAAGGCATCCACCGTGCGCCCTTAAAAACTTGGCCACAGATGCTCGCGTCCACTGTGCAGTTCTCAAACAACGACCAACCACCCGTCACACACCGCTGACGCGATGCTGTACCGGGGTCGGCACTGAAGGCAGCCGATACGGCCGTGCCCTCAGACACCCAACAGCGTGCCCGACCGGTCCCCGTCCGAGGATCGTGCTTTCCACACCCCCGGCAAGGGGGGCAGTACTCGCAGTCCTCGGCCCGAAACGACCGGCCGACTAATCAACGTTCCACCCATGAGCCACCAGCACCGGACGTGCGCCGGTGTACTGGCCTCTGGCCGGGCGAACCCGGCGAGAAGTGCTCCTTAGAAAGGAGGTGATCCAGCCGCACCTTCCGGTACGGCTACCTTGTTACGACTTCGTCCCAATCGCCAGTCCCACCTTCGACGGCTCCCTCCCCACGAGGGGGTTGGGCCACCGGCTTCGGGTGTTACCGACTTTCGTGACGTGACGGGCGGTGTGTACAAGGCCCGGGAACGTATTCACCGCAGCGATGCTGATCTGCGATTACTAGCAACTCCGACTTCATGGGGTCGAGTTGCAGACCCCAATCCGAACTGAGACCGGCTTTTTGAGATTCGCTCCACCTCGCGGTATCGCAGCTCATTGTACCGGCCATTGTAGCACGTGTGCAGCCCAAGACATAAGGGGCATGATGACTTGACGTCGTCCCCACCTTCCTCCGAGTTGACCCCGGCGGTCTCCCGTGAGTCCCCAACACCCCCGAAGGGGCTTGCTGGCAACACGGGACAAGGGTTGCGCTCGTTGCGGGACTTAACCCAACATCTCACGACACGAGCTGACGACAGCCATGCACCACCTGTACACCGACCACAAGGGGGCGCCTGTCTCCAGACGTTTCCGGTGTATGTCAAGCCTTGGTAAGGTTCTTCGCGTTGCGTCGAATTAAGCCACATGCTCCGCTGCTTGTGCGGGCCCCCGTCAATTCCTTTGAGTTTTAGCCTTGCGGCCGTACTCCCCAGGCGGGGCACTTAATGCGTTAGCTGCGGCACCGACGACGTGGAATGTCGCCAACACCTAGTGCCCACCGTTTACGGCGTGGACTACCAGGGTATCTAATCCTGTTCGCTCCCCACGCTTTCGCTCCTCAGCGTCAGTAATGGCCCAGAGATCCGCCTTCGCCACCGGTGTTCCTCCTGATATCTGCGCATTTCACCGCTACACCAGGAATTCCGATCTCCCCTACCACACTCTAGCCTGCCCGTATCGACTGCAGACCCGGGGTTAAGCCCCGGGCTTTCACAATTGACGCGACAGGCCGCCTACGAGCTCTTTACGCCCAATAATTCCGGACAACGCTCGCGCCCTACGTATTACCGCGGCTGCTGGCACGTAGTTAGCCGGCGCTTCTTCTGCAGGTACCGTCACTTGCGCTTCTTCCCTGCTGAAAGAGGTTTACAACCCGAAGGCCGTCATCCCTCACGCGGCGTCGCTGCATCAGGCTTGCGCCCATTGTGCAATATTCCCCACTGCTGCCTCCCGTAGGAGTCTGGGCCGTGTCTCAGTCCCAGTGTGGCCGGTCGCCCTCTCAGGCCGGCTACCCGTCGTCGCCTTGGTGAGCCGTTACCTCACCAACAAGCTGATAGGCCGCGGGCTCATCCCTCACCGCCGGAGCTTTCAACCCCCGCCCATGCGGGCGGGGATATCATCCGGTATTAGACCCCGTTTCCAGGGCTTGTCCCGAAGTGAGGGGCAGATTGCCCACGTGTTACTCACCCGTTCGCCACTAATCCACCCCGAGGGGCTTCATCGTTCGACTTGCATGTGTTAAGCACGCCGCCAGCGTTCGTCCTGAGCCAGGATCAAACTCTCCGTGAATGCTTTCCCGTGATCGGGAGAACACCACGAGAGCGGAACGGTCGGGCGGAATGGGCCCCACCGTTCACAGCGTCCTCGCTGTGTTGTTCTTCAAAGGAACCTCGTCCCGGCCTGCTGGCCGAAGACGGGGTATCAACATATCTGGCGTTGATTTTTGGCACGCTGTTGAGTTCTCAAGGAACGGACGCTTCCTTTGTACTCACCCTCGCGGGCTTTCCTCCGGGCGCTTCCCTTCGGTCCTGCGTGTCCGACTCTATCAGATCTTTCCGATCCGATTTCCTCGGGCTGTTCGCCTTCCCGGGTCCCGCATTTCGCGATTTCCCTTTCCGGCGACTCCGACTTTATCAGACTCTTTCGGGCCTGATTCCCAGTCGATAGGATCGTCGGAATGCTTTGGGTTTTCACCCGTCGGCCTTTCGACGTTCACTACGTTAGCCGATTCCCTCGCTCGATTCACAATCGGGCTTCATCGGTTCGAAATTCGGACATGAGAACATGACGAATTCGACCCTTTTGAGGGTGATCTTGAGTAGTGGGTTGACCGCTTCCGGCTGCAGGCGAATGCCGTACCCGGTTCAGCGGCTCGGACCACACTACGCACCTTCCAAGGCGGAGTCAACCTCGTCGGCGCTTCGGGGCGTGGGCCCGATACGGGCTCACCGTGGGGTCGTCGGCGACCCAGAAGCGCCAGGGGTGCACGGCTCCATCGCCGGGGACTCCGGTGCGTGGGCCGTTGCGTACCTGGTCGGCGGGGCAACGGTGCCCGTGAGGACCCGTAGCGGAGTGTCGCCCGAGGCGCAGGCGTCCGTACCGTCCAGGGAACGGTCCACGTCCAGGGCCGTCGCCAGGCGGGCCGGGCCTTTGGCCAGTTCCTTGTCGTTGCGGGCCGAGAGCCGGCGGGTACGGGCGAGCTCGGCGCCCTCGACGATCTCACCGGCCCGCAGGAGTACCCCGCTCGCCCGGTTCGCGGGCCCGCACACCAGGTTCATGCAGAACCAGATGTGTAGGTAACGCATTGAGCATGTATGTCGTAGCACCATCGGCAAGGCGACACCAGGCAGGAGAGACAGACGGTGCGAGCGATTGTCTACGCCAGGCTCAGCCCAACCCCGAGGCCCTCCGGCCCGAGTCGGCTCACATCGACAGTCACCCGGCCGGCCGGGAACACGTCACGCGCCATGCTCGCGAGCGATCGCGCACCTTCGGACCCAACCGCGCCGACTCACCGGCGAGCCGCGAGTGAGGCGCACAGCGGCTCAGGCTCCGCCGGACGGCTTGGCTCTCGGGCTCAGTCGGTACGCCGAGACCGTTGGATCACCGGCGAGGTAGAAGCGGTGCTGCCAGTCGTGGGCTTTGCTCACGCCTACCCGAGGACCGACCCGGATGAGTGCCGCGGGTACCGGCTCCCCCTCGGACAGCGCGACCGAGGCGCCTGCCAATAGGTCTGCGCCGTTGTGCTCTGCCGTGATGCCGAGCGCTCGGCAGAAGTTCCCCGGGCCCCGCGCGAGACGTGCACTCTCGACCTTGCTCCCTCGCCGCGTGCGGGCCAGGTCTTGCCCTTCGATGACCCTGCCTGCCCGGATGAGGACAGCTGTAGCGATGCCGTCTGCCCCGGTGACGATGTTGGCGCACCAGTGGAGACCGTGGGACCGGTAGACGTACAGGCGTCCCGCGGGTCCGAACATGACGGCGTTTCGGGGTGTCCTGCCTCGGTAGGCGTGGGAGGCGGGGTCGGCCGAACCGGAGTACGCCTCGGTCTCCGTGATGGTGATGCTCACGGTTCCCTCGGGGGCCTCGTGGGTGAGGATGGCGCCGAGCAGCCCGGGGGCGACTTTTTCAGCAGGGCGAGCGAGGAGGGCAACGTTCATGCCGACCGCCTTGACATGTCGTAGGTGAAGTAGACGTACACATGGCCGGGCGGACCGAACATCACGCCGTTGCGGGCGGTGCGGCCCCGGTAGGCGTGGGAGCCGGGATCGTTGGGGCCGTCGTAGGCCTCGACCTCCGTCAGACGGAGGGTGATCGGACCGTCCGGCGTGGCACGCACGACGAGCCTGCCGAGCAGGTCGGGGGCGACCTCGAGGACGGGGCGGTCGAAGAACTCCCTGGGCAGGGGCGTACGGTCGGGGCTCGCGATCATGGCGTCCGAGAGTACTCCAGGCGGGTTCGGCCACGGGGTGGTCACAGGGCGCCGCACTTGCAAGGGTGACGGACACGGAACCGGCCGGAGCCGGATCGCGTTGTTAGGGGTCGTAGGTCCACATGTGGCGACGACGCGATAGAGAACGACAAGGGGAGAGACATGGCGTTCAAGAAGCTGCTCGCGAGCCTGGGAGCCGGCGGGGCTTCGGTCGAGACGGTGCTGCACGAGGTCAACGTCGTTCCGGGTGGGGTCGTCCAGGGTGAGGTGCGGATCCAGGGCGGGTCCGTGAATCAGCAGATCGAGGGTCTGTCGGTCGGTCTGCAGGCCAAGGTCGAGGTCGAGAGCGGCGACGAGGAGTACAAGCAGAACATCGAGTTCGCCAAGTCTCGACTCGGTGGCGCCTTCGAACTCGAGGCCGGCGCCGTCCACGCGGTCCCGTTCGGGCTGGAGATCCCCTGGGAGACTCCGATCACGATGATCGACGGGCAGTCGCTGCGCGGGATGAACATCGGTGTGACCACGGAGCTGGCGATCGCACGGGCCGTGGACTCCGGTGACCTGGACCCGATCAGTGTGCACCCGCTGCCGGCGCAGAAGGCGATCCTGGACGCGTTCATCCAGCTGGGCTTCCGGTTCAAGAGCGCGGACATGGAGCGCGGCCACGTCCGGGGGACGCGCCAGCGGCTGCCGTTCTACCAGGAGATCGAGTTCTTCCCGCCGCAGCAGTACCACGGGCTGCAGCAGGTCGAGCTGACCTTCGTGGCCGACGACCAGGCGATGGACGTCGTGCTGGAGATGGACAAGAAGCCCGGTCTGTTCAGTGAGGGCAGTGACACCTTCCGGTCCTTCAAGGTGGGGCTGAACGACTACCAGGGCACCGACTGGGCCGCTTACCTCAACCAGTGGCTGTCCGAGGTCGGCAGCAGGCGGAACTGGTTCTAGGCTCGGTTCCACCGAACGTAGGCGATCAGCAGGAGGTACCGAGGTGACCGAGCTCGAGCGGCGTCCGCTCCCCCATGACTTCCACCCGCCCGTACCGTCGTTCACGGTGACGAGCAGGGAGGTCGAGGAGGGCGCGACGCTCCGGGAGGCCCAGGTGAAGGCGGGCGGCAACACCTCGCCGCAGTTGCGCTGGACGGACTTCCCGCCGGAGACCAGGAGCTTCGCCGTGACCTGCTACGACCCGGACGCCCCTACGGGGAGCGGGTTCTGGCACTGGGTGGTGTTCGACATCCCGGCCTCGGTGACCGAGCTGCCGACCGGTGCGGGCAGCGGCGCGTTCGAAGGGCTGCCCGTGGGCGCGATTCAGGCGCGCAACGACTACGGCACCAAGGACTTCGGCGGTGCGGCGCCGCCGCCCGGTGACGGACCGCACCGGTATGTGTTCACGGTGTACGCGGTGGATCAGGAGAAGCTCGGTCCGGACTCGGACGCGTCCCCTGCGGTCGTGGGCTTCAACCTGCGGTTCCACACGCTCGCGCGGGCCCGGCTGATCGGTGAGTACGAGGTGCCCGCCGGCTCCTGACCCGATCCCGGCGTTCACGGAACGTTTGCCCGCCCCTGGTCTTGGAATTGATCAGGGGCGGGCATTTTTGTTGCCGGGGACGGGGACACCTCCCGTGAAGCAGCAGATATTGCGTTGTCCATCTCGGCGTGCCCGGCCAGAGTTGATCCCAGTCCGCCGAGGGGTGGGCCGGTGGGCACGGAAGGTGGGCTGGTATGCGGGACACGCTGGTACTGAACGCGAGCTTCGAGCCGTTGTCGACGGTCACCTTGAACCGAGCCGTCGTTCTGGTGCTCCAGGACAAGGCGGTCGTCGAGCAGGCCCACCCCGAGCTGCGGATGCGGGGAGCCGCGGTCGACATACCGGCGCCTCGGGTGATCAGGCTCTGCCAATACGTCAGGGTGCCGTTCCGAAGACGGGCGCCGTGGTCGCGGCGGGGTGTTCTGGTGCGCGACCGGAACCGGTGCGCGTACTGCGGGCGGCGGGCCACCACCGTGGACCACGTGGTGCCGCGGTCGCACGGTGGTCAGGACACCTGGCTGAACACGGTGGCCTCGTGCGCGGAGGACAATCACCGCAAGGCGAACCGGACTCCGGAGCAGGCGGGGATGCCACTGCTGCGGCAGCCGTTCGAGCCGACTCCGGCGGACGCGATGCTGCTGGCGCTGGGGCGGGAGGACTTGGACGCGCTCCCGGAATGGCTGGCTCAGCCCGCGGCCTAGAGCCTGCTTCTCGTACGCATACGGCGGGGCCCGCTTCCCGAGGGAAGCGGGCCCCGCCGTATGCCGGTCGCGTACTGCCGTTCGCCTACCGCCCGTCGTCGGGCTCAGTCTATGGAGGGCTTCTCCCGGCGCTCCGGGATGGTGCCCGAGTTGCCGTTGCCACCGCCCTGGCCGCCACCGCCGAAGCCACCGAAGTTGCCCATGGCGCCCGACAGGCCCTTGAGCGCGTCGCCGATCTCGCTGGGGACGATCCAGAGCTTGTTGGCGTCACCCTCGGCGATCTTCGGAAGCATCTGGAGGTACTGGTAGGAGAGCAGCTTCTGGTCGGGGTCGCCCGCGTGGATCGCCTCGAAGACCGTCCGGACGGCCTGGGCCTCGCCCTCGGCCCTGAGGGCCGCTGCCTTGGCCTCGCCCTCGGCCCGCAGGATCTGGGACTGCTTCTCACCCTCGGCGCGCAGGATCTCGGACTGCCGGACACCTTCTGCCTGGAGGATCGCGGCGCGCTTGTCACGGTCGGCGCGCATCTGCTTCTCCATCGAGTCCTGGATGGAGGTGGGCGGCTCGATCGCCTTGAGCTCGACGCGGTTGACGCGGATGCCCCACTTGCCGGTGGCTTCGTCGAGGACACCGCGCAGGGCCGCGTTGATCTCCTCGCGGGAGGTCAGGGTGCGCTCGAGGTCCATGCCGCCGATGATGTTGCGCAGGGTGGTGACGGTGAGCTGCTCGATCGCCTGGATGTAGCTGGCGACCTCGTAGGTGGCGGCCCGCGCGTCGGTCACCTGGTAGTAGATGACGGTGTCGATGTTGACGACCAGGTTGTCCTGGGTGATCACCGGCTGCGGCGGGAAGGGGACGACCTGTTCGCGCAGGTCGATCCGGTTGCGGATGGTGTCGATGAACGGGACGACGATGTTGAGGCCCGCGTTGAGTGTGCGTGTGTAGCGGCCGAAGCGCTCGACGATGGCCGCGCTTGCCTGCGGGATGACTTGGATCGTCTTGATCAGGGCGATGAAGACCAACACCACCAGGATGATCAGAACGATGATGACCGGTTCCATCGTCGGTTCCCCGTACCCTTCTTCGTCTCGGCGCCTTCGGAAGATCCTATGCCTGTGGAAGATCTTGCTGGTCGAGTCTGCCAGACCGTAGTGCAACTCGCTGGCTGTTCGGTCCAGTTGCTGTCCCGCGGGAGCACGTCGTACGAGGTCGACCGCGCAGGTCGGGCGGTCGGTCGTGCGGTCACATGACGATCGCCGTGGCTCCCTCGATCTCCACGACGTCCACTTCCTGGCCGACTTCGAAGGCATGGCCGGAGTCGAGGGCGCGTGCCGACCAGACCTCGCCGGCGAGTTTGATCCGGCCTCCGGAGCCGTCCACCCGCTCCAGTACGACCGCCTGCCTGCCCTTCAAGGCGTCCACGCCGGTGGCGTGTGGGGGGCGTTGTGTGCGCTGTCGCTTCGCGATGGGCCGTACGACGGCGATGAGAGCGGTCGAGACGACGGCGAAGACCACGACCTGGAGCACGGCGCCGCCACCGAAGATTCCGGAGACCACCGCGGCGGCGACGGCGCCCACCGCGAGCATGCCGAGTTCGGGCATCGCGGTGATCACCAGCGCGATGCCGAGTACAGCCGCACCGATCAGCCACCAGAGCCATGCATCGATGTCCACATGGTCATGGTAGGACCACGCACCCGGTCACCGACAGAGCGCCCGGGGTGTGAACGGGCCTTCTCGGCCCGGTTTTTGAGGGGGCCGTGTCCCGGCGCGTCCCGGAGTCCCCGGACCTGTTCCCTGAACTCTCCTCCGCGCAGGGCCGGTTCGGGCCGTCGGCCTCAGACCATCGGGAGGCCCTGCGCGGTCCAGCGGTCGCCGACCTGCTCCACGACCAGCGGGAGGCCGAAACAGAGGGAGAGGTTGCGGGAGGTGAGCTCGAGTTCCAGCGGGCCGGCGGCGAGGACCTTGCCCTGACGGATCAACAGCACGTGGGTGAAGCCGGGGGCGATCTCCTCGACGTGGTGCGTGACCATGACCATGGAGGGGGCGATCGGGTCGCGGGCGAGGCGGCCGAGGCGGCGTACGAGGTCCTCGCGTCCTCCGAGGTCCAGGCCGGCGGCGGGCTCGTCGAGGAGCAGCAGTTCGGGGTCGGTCATCAGCGCGCGGGCGATGAGGGTGCGCTTGCGCTCGCCCTCGGAGAGGGTGCCGAACGTGCGGTCCACGAACTCGGACATGCCCAGACGGTCGAGGAAGGCGCGGGCGCGCTGTTCGTCGATCTCCTCGTACTCCTCCTGCCAGCCGGCGGTCATGCCGTAGGCGGCGGTCAGTACGGTCTGCAGGACCGTCTGGTTCTTGGGGAGCTTGTCGGCCATGCCGTTGCCGGCGATGCCGATGCGCGGGCGCAGTTCGAAGACGTCGGTGCCGGGGGTGCCGAGGGTCTCGCCGAGGATGGTGGCGGTGCCGTTGCTGGGGAACAGGTAGCTGGAGGCGATATTGAGGAGCGTGGTCTTGCCCGCGCCGTTGGGGCCGAGGATGACCCAGCGCTCACCCTCCTTGACCGACCAGGCCACCTGGTCCACCAGAGCCCGGCCCTCGCGGACCACGGATACGTCCTGAAGCTCCAGAACCTCGCTCATGAGCGCGTTGTCTCCCCTTGCAGTGTGGCCGGGTCTCGGCTGTCTCGTACGCCTGTGATCGGTCCGCCGCCCCCGTGGGCGCAGCCCTCCATGAAATCTACGCCACCGGTCGGCCCGGACATCCCATCGGTCCGGTCCTTAGGGTGGGGGCATGCTCTCGGAACCACGTTCAGGACGTCTCACCTCATGGGGAAATGCCCTTTTCTACGGTCTTGTCTCGCCTGATGACGCCGTGCTCGCCATCGTCGGCGACGACGCGGTGCACCGGGTGGAGGGGTTGCCGGGCGAGCCCGCGCCGGTGGGCCTCACGCTGGCGCTCGGACGGCTGCGGGCGCTCGGGGCGACCGGGCTGCGGATCGCGCTGCCCACGCCGGGGCATCCGCTGGGGCTGAGCGGGCCGCCCGAGTTCAACGCGCGGGCGCTGGAGGCCGGGGAGGCGGTGGTCGGTCACGGGACCGCCCTGGGGCTGGTGCCCCGGGTGTGGGAGGCCGGGCCCGAGGGTGATGTGCATGTGGAGGTCGTCTGGCACTGCCTGCCGGTGCGGGAGGCCCCGCCCGCCGATGTGCCCTCCCTCGGTGAGGCGGAGCGGGAGCTGGCGGAGGCGCTGCGGGAGGCGACCGAGGTCCTGACGCGGCTGGACGTGGCCGGGTCGGGGCCGGTGGCCGAGGCGGCGATCGACGCCTACCGGGCGCGGGCGGAGCCGGGGTGTCAGGTGCTGGCGCCGGGATATCCGCCGCGGGCGGTGCGGGTGCTGGAGCTGGCGCAGCGGGTCGGGGCGCTGGTCTCGCTGGCCCGCGCGAACGGGCATGGGGGCGCGGTGAGCGCCTCGGAGATGGCGGCCCGAGGGGAGGCTCTGCGTCCGGTGGAGCGGACGGCCCGGCGGGCGCAGGTCGCCGCGTACAACTCCGTGGTGGAGGAGCGGGAGCGGGGCGTCGGGTGAGTACCGGTCGGTCGGTGACCGGGGGAACGATCCTTGTGGCCCCGGTGCCCCGGGCGGCGGTGACAACGCCGACCGGCCTCCCGGGTGGGGCCGGGAAGCCGGGGGCGTCACCGGTGGGGTGACGGGCGTCAGCCGTTGACCGCCACGTTGCCGAAGGCGGGGTTCAGCAGGCCGATCACGTTGACGCTGTTGCCGGACACGTTGACCGGGACGTCGACCGGGACCTGGATGACGTTGCCCGAGACGACGCCCGGGGAGCCCACGGCCGTGCCGTCGGCGTGCGCGCCGTCGGTGGCGGAGGCCATGCCCGTACCGGCGGCCAGCAGTCCGCCGGCCATCATCGTCACGGCCGCTGCCTTCTTCAGGTTCTTCACTTTCCGAGCCCTCCTCGCGGTCCCCGCGGCAGGCGCCGCGGTATGTACGGGACAACGGCGGGGGCCGAAGAAGGATGCGCCATCCGGGTGACATTCCCACGACGGTATGAATCTCGGACCGGAGGGGAACCATCCGCCCGGCGCCGGACGTCATGTGCCCGGCCGCCGGGCAGCTGGTCGAGCACTCGGGTGTCCGGAAGCGCTTGAGGGGCTCGGGCTCAGGTGCTCAGCCCGTGGCGCACGGCCCACAGGGCGGCCTGGGTGCGGTCCGACAGGTCGAGTTTCATCAGGATGTTCGAGACGTGGGTCTTCACGGTCTTCTCGGAGAGCACAAGGGCGCGGGCGATCTCCCGGTTGGAGCGTCCGTCCGCTATGAGGCCGAGCACCTCGCGTTCCCGCTCCGTGAGCGAACCGGCGCGGCCCTGACCGGAGTGGGTCTCCTCCTGGGCCAGCAGGGCCCCGGCGACCTCGGCCTGGAGGAGGACGTGCCCGGCGTGCACGGAGCGGATGGCGCCGGCGAGCGCATCGGGGTCGATGTCCTTGTACACGTATCCGGCGGCGCCCGCGCGCAGGGCCGGGACCACGGTGCGCTGCTCGGTGAAGCTGGTGACGATCAGCACGCGCGCGCGATGGTCCAGTTCGCGGAGCCGGCGCAGGGCCTCCACGCCGTCCATGCCCGGCATCCTGACGTCCATCAGGATCACGTCGGGCCGCAGTTCGCCGGCGAGGGCGACTCCTTCGGCGCCGTCCGCGGCCTCGCCGACGACCTCGATGTCGTCCTGCACCTCCAGGAAGGTGCGCAGGCCCCGACGGACCACCTGGTGGTCGTCGACCAGCAGCACCCTGATCGCGTCAGCCACCGGGAACCTCCATCTCGATCGCGGCGCCCTTGCCGGGCTCCGATTCCACGGTCAGGCTGCCGCCGACCCCGCTCGCCCGGTCGCGCATGGAGACCAGGCCGAGATGGCGTCCCGCGCGGCGGATGATTCCCGGGTCGAAGCCCTTGCCGTCGTCGGCGACCCGCAGGACGGCGCCGCTGCCACGGCGTTCCAGGGTGACGTCGACATGGTCGGCCTCCGCGTGCCGCAGCGCGTTGTGCAGCGCCTCCTGCGCCACGCGCAGCACCGCTTCCTCCTGGGTGGCGGGCAGGGCGCGCACACCGCGGGCGGTGAAGGTCACACGCGCGCTGTGCGCGCGGTCGAGGACCTGGACCTGGGTGCGGAGGGTGGCGACGAGGCCGTCCTCGTCCAGGGCTGCGGGGCGCAGCTCGACGACCGCGGCGCGCAGTTCCTCGGCGGCCTCGGCCGCGAGTGCGGCGACCTGCTGGAGTTCCCCCTTGGCCCGGGAGGGGTCGCGGTCCACGAGGCGGGCGGCCGCCTGAGCGGTGAGGCGCAGGGAGAACAGTTTCTGGCTGACGGCGTCGTGGAGCTCGTGTGCGAGACGGGAGCGTTCCTCGGCGATGGTCAGTTCGCGGCTGCGCTCGTAGAGCCGGGCGTTGGTGAGGGCGATCGCGGCGTGCTGGGCCAGGATGCCGAGGACGTCCTCGTCGTCCTGGGTGAATCCGCAGGTGCCGTCCGGCTCGGGACCTCCCGGGGTCTGGGGCGGGTGTCCTTCCGCGGGCCTCAGCTTGTTGGCGAGGAAGAGGGCGCCGATGACCTCGTCGCCGTCGCGGATGGGCAGGCCCAGGAAGTCGACCAGGTCGGGGTGGGCGCTGGGCCAGCCCCCGAAGCGGGGGTCCTTGCGCACGTCGGCGAGGCGCTGAGGTCCGTCCTCGCGCAGCATCGCGGCGAGAACGCCGTGCTGGCGCGGAAGGGGACCGATGGCCTTCCACTGTCCGTCGCTGACACCGTCGACGACGAACTGGGCGAAGCCGCCGTGGTCGTCGGGGACGCCGAGTGCGGCGTACTGGGCGTCGAGCAGCTCACGCGCCGAGGCGACGATCGTCTTGAGGACGTCGCGCACCTCGAGGTGCCTGCTCATGGCCAGCAGCGCGGTGCTCACCGCGGCGAGGCCGGACGGGGGACCGTGGCTCATGTCCTCACGGTACCGGCGGGTCCCGCCACCGCGGATCCGTCCGGTGACGGCGGTGGCCCGGGCCCAAGGTCGTAGGACCTCGGGCCTGCCGGGAGCTCTCCGACGGCCTCTCGCAGTACCGGCCGAGACCCCTCACGGAACGGCTTGCTTCAGCAACCCTCGGTGAGGACCACAGAGGTCCGGTGTGAGGCCGGGCATAGGACGTGCATCACGTACGAAGGTGGATAGGAGAGAAAAAAGGGGCATCTCGGCGGGGCGCATGTCCGATTCGTCCCTCATGCCCCTACCCTGATCCACTATCCGCCTTAGTACGTCACACCTTTGCCCCGCCATTTTGCGGCCGCTAAGAATGGCTCCCGTCGCTCAGCGCCGTGGGTTGTCCCCCCACGGCGTTCGTGCCGGAAGAAACCATGTCCCCACCGGACGTTGAGCGACCTCCGCGCTAGTCGAAGAGGTCTCCCACTCATGTCGAAGAACTTCCTCACCCGTGGTCATGCCCGTGCGTTGAACCGCCATCACAAGATCGCCGTCGCCGGTGTCGCCGCTCTCGGTGCCGCCGCCATCGGCTTCTCGGCCACGCCGAGCGACGCCTCGACGACCACCACGAGCGAGGCGGCCCCCGCCGCGCGGATCTCGTACAGCACCGAACCGATCAAGGACGTCAAGGGCACCATCACCGACCAGCTGGCCGGCTCCGGTGTGAAGACCGAGCTGATCGCGGCGAAGAAGCAGGCAGCCACCGACGCCGCGGCCAAGAAGAAGGCCGACGCGGCCGACGCGAAGAAGAAGGCCGAGCAGGAGCGCGAGACCGAGGAAGCGGCCAGCCGCTCCGGCGACCGCCACTGGGGCGGCAATCGCGTCGACACCGGCAAGCCCGCCCAGGAGAACTACGCCGACAACCTCGACGGCTGGATCCGTGAGTCCCTGGACATCATGAACAAGCGTGGTATCCCGGGCTCGTACGAGGGCATCCACCGCAACATCATCCGGGAGTCCTCGGGCGACCCGAAGGCCATCAACCTGTGGGACATCAACGCCCAGAACGGCATCCCGTCCAAGGGTCTGCTGCAGGTGATCCCGCCGACGTTCACGGCGTACCACGTCCCGGGCACGTCGAAGAACATCTACGACCCGGTCGCGAACATCACCGCCGCCTGCAACTACGCGGCCGACCGGTACGGCTCCATGGACAACGTCTACAGCGCGTACTGAGGTCGGCGCGGACCTCTTCACACGACCTGGCGCGAACGGACACGCCGAAGGGCGGCACCCTCCTGACAGGGTGCCGCCCTTCGGGGCGTACGGCGCGCGGGCGGCCGCTCCGGTTACTTGCGCATGACCTCGGGCTCGTGCCGGCGCAGGAAGCGGGCCACGAAGAAGCCGCAGATCACGCCGAGGGCGATGAGCGCGCCCATGTCCATGAGCCAGGTCCCGGCGGTGTGCTCCCACAGCGGATCGGGGTCGCCCGGCGTCTCCGGCGGGCTGATCAGGTTGAAGTCCAGCGTGGCACCGGAGGCGGCGACCGCCCAGCGCGACGGCATCAGGAACGAGAACTGGTTGACGCCGACCGTGCCGTGCAGCGCGAACAGGCAGCCGGTGAACACGACCTGGATGATCGCGAACATCACCAGCAGCGGCATGGTCTTCTCGGCGGTCTTCACCAGCGCGGAGATGATCAGGCCGAACATCATCGAGGTGAAGCCCAGCGCCATGATCGGGATGGACAGCTCGAGCAGGGTGAAGCCGCCGAGGACCAGTCCCTCCTCGGGGAGCTCCCGGCTGGAGAAACCGATGACGCCGACCAGCAGGCCCTGCAGCACGGTGACCATGCCGAGCACGAACACCTTGGACATCAGATACGCCGAACGGGACAGTCCCGTGGCACGTTCCCGCTCGTAGATGACCCGTTCCTTGATCAGCTCACGTACGGAGTTCGCGGCGCCGGCGAAGCAGGCGCCGACCGCGAGGATCAGCAGGACCGTGGCGGCGGTGCCGTTGGGAGTGATCTGGCCGGCCTGGTTGGGCGCGTTCGGCAGCAGTCCCCTGTCGGGGTCGATGAGCAGACTGACCGCGCCGAGGACGGCCGGCAGGATCACCGTCAGGGCGAGGAAGCCCTTGTCGGAGACGATCACCGAGACGTAACGGCGTACCAGTGTGACGAACTGCGACATCCAGCTCTGCGGCTTCGGCGGCCGCAGCGTCTGCATCTGGGGGGCCGGTACGGACTGCGGCGCGACCGCGTCGATGTCCGCGGCGTACATCTGGTAGTGCTGCGAGCCCTTCCAGCGGCCCGCCCAGTCGTAGTCGCGGTAGTTCTCGAATGCGGAGAAGACGTCGGCCCAGGTGTCGTAGCCGAAGAAGTTCAGCGCCTCGTCGGGCGGACCGAAGTAGGCGACCGAGCCACCGGGTGCCATCACCAGGAGCTTGTCGCAGATCGCCAGCTCGGCCACGGAGTGGGTGACGACGAGGACGGTGCGCCCGTCGTCGGCGAGTCCGCGCAGCAGCTGCATGACATCGCGGTCCATGCCCGGGTCGAGGCCCGAGGTCGGCTCGTCCAGGAAGATCAGCGACGGCTTGGTGAGCAGTTCCAGTGCCACCGAGACCCGCTTGCGCTGACCGCCGGAGAGGGACGTGACCTTCTTGCCCTTGTGGATGTCGAGCTTCAGCTCGCGCAGTACCTCGTCGATGCGGGCATCGCGCTCGGCGGTCGTGGTGTCGGCCGGGAAGCGGAGCTTGGCCGCGTACGTGAGGGCCTTCTTGACGGTCAGCTCCTTGTGCAGGATGTCGTCCTGCGGGACCAGACCGATGCGCTGGCGCAGCTCGGCGAACTGCTTGTAGAGGTTCCGGTTGTCGTAGAGGACTTCGCCCTGGTCGGCCGGCCGGTAGCCGGTGAGCGCCTTGAGCAGGGTCGACTTGCCGGAGCCGGACGGGCCGATGACCGCGATCAGCGACTTCTCGGGCACGCCGAAGGAGACGTCCTTGAGGATCTGCTTGCCGCCGTCGACCGTGACGGTCAGGTGCCGGGCGGAGAAGGACACCTCACCGGTGTCGACGAACTCCTCGAGCCGGTCACCGACGATCCGGAACGTCGAGTGGCCGACGCCGACGATGTCGGTCGGGCCGAGCAGCTGCGTCCCGCCCTTGGCGATCGGCATACCGTTGACGTAGGTGCCGTTGTGCGAGCCCAGGTCGCGGATCTCCATGCGACCGTCGGGCGTCGAGTGGAACTCGGCGTGGTTGCGGGAGACCTGCAGGTCGGAGACGACCAGGTCGTTCTCCAGGGCACGGCCGATCCGCATCACGCGGCCGAGCGAGAACTGGTGGAACGTGGTCGGACTGCGGTCGCCGTACATCGGCGCCGCCCCCGCGGCGCCCCCGGGACCCTGCTGCTGCGGCACGTGCGGCGCGGGCTGCTGCTGCGGCGGCTGCGCGGGCTGCTGCCAGCCGCCCTGCGCCTGCGCCTGCTGCTGCCCCTGCTGGACCCAGCCCGGGGCCGCGCCCTGCACCCCCTGCGCGGCGTACGGCTGCTGCGGCTGCGGCGAGGCGGCCGGGGCCGCGGCGCCGGACAGGGTCACCCGCGGCCCGTCGTTCGCGTTGCCCAGGTTCAGCGCCGTGTCGGAGCTGATCTCCAGATGATGGATCCGCTGCCCCTGCGCGAACGTGCCGTTGGTGCTCCCATGGTCCTCGACGACCCAACTGCGGCCGTTGAAGCTGATCGTGGCGTGACGCCAGGACACCCTGGCATCGTCCACCACGACGTCCCCCTGCGGATCGCGGCCCAGGGTGTACGACCTGGACGGGTCGAGCGTCCAGGTCCGTCCGTTTGATTCCAGTACGAGTTCCGGCACTCCATGCCCCACTGAGTTGTCCCCCGAATTTCCCCCATCGCAGGGAGTCTAGGGATGTCGAACATCGGGGGGAACTATTTCAGGCTCGGCCCTCCGACCGGTAGTCGGGCCTTGCGAAGCGGGCGCCCGACGCTTCGACCGCCGCCGTTGACGGTGTGGAAACCGGGCCGGAGAGTGGTAAACCACGCGAGGGGGACACGCGCGGCCACCTCGCCGCGGGAGCGGATCGGGGGGTCTGCCATGAGTGGTGCCACGAGTGCTGCCACGGGCGTCGGCACCACGGAGCACGGCACGCGCGTGCCGTGGGCGGACGTCGTGATGTCCGCGGTCGCCGCGGTGAGCTGGGCGCTGATCGGAATGGCGGGGACGGCGGCGCTCGGGCTGCACCTGCTGGACGCGGACTCGGCGGGTTCGCTGGGGCCGATGACGGCCGCGGTGGTGGCGCTGGCGGCCGGCGGCTCGGTCACCCCGTCCGGCGACGTGTCGGCGTTCGGGCTGTCGGGCGCGGAGGCGAGCACGGCCGTCGAGATCACGCCACTGGGGGTGAGTCTGGTCGGTGCGCTTCTGCTGTCGTATTTCTTCCTACGGTCCCTGCGGGCCGCGGACGCCCTGTTGTCACCGGCCGAGCTCGTCGCCCGCGCGGGCACGGTCGCAGCGCTCTTCGTGGGCATGTCGGGCGGGCTGGTGTGGGCGGGCCACGACGTCGTGACGATCGACGGGGGCGCGCTGGGGCCGGCCGACCTGCCGGGCGGTGGAGGCGGCGGACTGGAGATTCCGGGGCTGGGCGACCTCGGGGACCTCGAGGGACTGCTGCCGGACCGGATCGGCGACCTCGTCGAGGCCCGGGCGACGGTCGGGTTCACCGTCGACACGGTGCCGACCCTGCTCGGCGGCCTGGGCTGGTCGGTCTGCGTCCTGGCCGTCGCGTTGCTGGCGTCCCGGCGCACTCCGCTGCCACGCGGCTGGGACGCCGTGCACCGGGCCGTACGGCCTGCCGTGTCCGCCCTGGTCATGGTGGGGTTGGTGGCGGTGGCGGCGGGGCTCACGGCGGCGGGGTACGCGGCGATCGACGACGAGCACCCCCGGCGGATCGCCGGGGCGGCTCTGCTGGGCGCGCCGAACGGGGCGTGGCTCGGCCTCCCGATCGGGCTGTTCGTGCCCTGGGACGGGCGGGCGACGGGTGTGCTGCTCGGTGTTCTGCCGCACCCCGTGGACGACCTGCTGCGCGGGGGGTCCGGCCGGCCGGTCACGCTGACCCGGCTGGCCGAGCTCGACGGACGGGTGTGGCTGCTGGGGGTGGCGGCCGCGGTGATGATGCTGCTGGCCGGTGTGCTGGTAGCGGTACGGACACCGCTGGGGGCGACGACCGATCCGGGCGAACCGGGTGGCGGGGTGCCGGGTGCGCGCGGCATCGGTGGTGCGGGTGCCGTACGGGAAGGGGGTGCCGCGGGGTTCGCCTGGCGGTGTGCGCTGCGGCTGGGGGTCGCGACGGCATGGGCCCTGCCTCTGCTGGCCCGGCTGACGGAGGTGTCGGTGAACGCCTCGCTGTCCGTGCTCGGCTTCGACGTGTTCGGGGCGGGCATCGAGTTGCGCGGGAGCCTCGGCATGGCGCTGCTCATGGGCGCCGTCTGGGGTGCGGGCGCGGGTGCCACGGGGGCGCTGCTGGCGTGGGCGAGCGGGGCCGCGGGACGGCGGGCGGCGCCGTTGGCCCGAGCGGCGGCCTCAGCCCCGGAAGATCTCCGGGCCGGGAAGGGCGCGGCGGGCGCGGCGGGTGCCGGCAGTACGGGGGCCGTACGGGGTGCCGGGGCCTTCGGCCCTACGGAGGGCGGGCCGTCGGCCGGGGCGGGAGCCGGGCCGTATGCGCCGGGGGTGCCGTATCGGCCCCCGAATCCGGACACCAACCCGTATCTGACCGTGCCCGAGGAGCTGTGGGGGCCCAAGGACGCCCGCCCGCCCGAGGAGGGGCGGCAGCGGCCCGGCCCGCCACCGGCACTCGGTGACACACGGCCGCCCGGCCGAACGGCGGACGAGCCTCCCCGGGACGGCGGCGGTCCGGGCGAACCGGGCGAGGGCGGGCCGGGCGACGACATCTCCGACGCTCCTACCGTGATCCGTCCCGTCGAACCGCCTCCGCGTGGCCGGCCCGGGGGCGGGCGGTCCGGGGGCGGTGCCGGGCCGTCGGCCGGGAGGCGGCCGCCGTTGTGGCCGGACGAGGGTCCGCCGCCCCCGCCGCCTCCTCCCCCGCCGCCGCGCGGGCCCGGCGGCGGGCGGTGAGAAAGGCCGGGTGAGGGAAGCCGCACCCGGGGCACGTAAGGTCCGGGACACCTCGGTGACACCGAGAGTTCGCTGTCCGCCAGACGGACCTCGGGCGCGCGGGGCACTGCGTGCCGGATACGGTGGGAACACCATGAGTGCATCGCAGACCTCGGACGTTCCCACACTCCTCGTCAAGATCTTCGGCAAGGACAGGCCGGGCATCACAGCCGGTCTCTTCGACACCCTCGCCGCCTACTCCGTCGATGTGGTCGACATCGAGCAGGTCGTCACCCGTGGCCGCATCGTGCTGTGCGCGCTCGTGACCGAGCCGGCGCAGGGCCTGGAGGGCAATCTGCGGGCGACCGTCCACAGCTGGGCGGAGTCCATGAAACTGCAGGCGGAGATCATCTCCGGCATCGGCGACAACCGCCCTCGCGGGCTCGGCCGTTCCCTGGTCACCGTGCTGGGCCACCCGCTCACCGCCGAGACGGCGGCGGCGATCGCCGCGCGGATCACCCGGTCCGGCGCCAACATCGACCGTGTCTTCCGGCTCGCCAAGTACCCGGTGACCGCGGTGGAGTTCGCGGTGTCCGGCACGGAGACGGAGCCGCTGCGCACCGCCCTGGTGACCGATGCGGCGAAGCTCGGCGTCGATATCGCCGTCGTGGCGGCCGGACTGCACCGGCGCGCTCAGCGCCTGGTCGTCATGGATGTGGACTCCACACTCATCCAGGACGAGGTGATCGAGCTCTTCGCCGCCCATGCCGGGTGCCAGGACAAGGTCGCCGAGGTGACCGAGGCGGCGATGCGCGGGGAACTGGACTTCGAGCAGTCGCTGCACGCACGCGTGCGGCTGCTGGCGGGACTGGACGCCTCCGTGGTGGACAAGGTGCGCAACGAGGTACGGCTGACGCCGGGCGCCCGTACCCTGATCCGCACGCTGAAGCGGCTCGGTTACCAGGTGGGTGTGGTCTCCGGGGGGTTCACCCAGGTCACGGACGATCTGAAGGAACAGCTCGCGCTGGACTTCGCCCACGCCAACACGCTGGAGATCGTCGACGGGAAGCTGACCGGCAGGGTCACGGGCGAGATCGTGGACCGGGCGGGCAAGGCGCGGCTGCTGCGCCGGTTCGCCGCCGAAGCGGGGGTTCCGTTGTCGCAGACCGTGGCGATCGGCGACGGCGCGAATGACCTGGACATGCTCAACGCGGCGGGTCTCGGTGTCGCCTTCAACGCCAAGCCGGTGGTACGTCAGGCCGCCCACACGGCCGTGAACTTCCCCTTCCTGGACACGGTCCTGTATCTGCTGGGCATCACGCGCGAAGAGGTCGAGGCGGCGGACATTCTCGATCTGGACTGAGCCGTACGGAGGACTCTCGGGCCCACCGGCCGCACCGCACCCGGTCCGTCCGGGCCACGGCCTTCCTGTTCGCGGCCGCCTTGTTCCCGGCCGCCGGCGCCCTTGCCGGGAGGGGGCCCGGCACCTGGTCCATAGCCGTCGGTGCCCGGCCCCGCCGTCATGCCGTGCGGGTCACTCGCTGGGAGCCCAGTAGTCGAGCAGGGTGGCGACGCCCGGCTCCAGGGACTTCCAGGAGCCGGTGAAGGACAGCACGGCGAAAGCGGCTGCCGGATAGCCGCGGCGGCTCATCCGCTCGCCCGCGTCCCCCTCGGCCGATCCGGCGAGGATCTCGGCGACCGCCTGGACCCCGGGGTTGTGGCCGACCAGGAGCACGTTCTGCGCGTCGTCCGGGGTTTCGTTCAGCAGGGCGATCAGCTCGCCGGGCGAGGCCTCGTAGATCCGCTCCTCGTACACCGTCTTCGGGCGCTGTGGGAACTCGTGCACCGCGATTTTCCACGTCTCCCGGGTCCGGGTCGAGGTGGAGCACAGGGCCAGATCGAAGGCGATGGCGGAGTCGGCGAGCTTGCGTCCGGCGACTGCGGCGTCCGTCCTGCCGCGCTCGGCGAGCGGGCGCTCGTGGTCGGCCACCGGTGGCCAGTCGGCCTTCGCATGCCGGAAAAGGACAATCCTGCGGGGTTCTGCGACGCTCATGTGACCCAGCTTCGCACGAAACAGGCCATGGGGCGCAGGTAGTTGACGGCCACTTCCAGGGTGCTCAGCGGGCTATGAGCTGCTGTGCCCGCTCGATGAGGTGGGTGATCCCGGGCTCGGCGGTCGCCGCGTGCGCGTCCGCGGGGTTCAGGAGCAGGGTGAGCAGCGCGACGAAGGCGAGTGCGGGCAGGGCGAGGGCCCACCACGGCAGCCGGAGGTCGACGCCGCCCCGGGGAGCCGGGTGGGGCCGGGTGTGCGTGCGCGCCGACATGGGGGCCTCCGCTCTTCGAGTGGTCCGTGGCCGCGTCTCGCGGTCACATCTCGAAGGTATGTACTTCCGGGCTCCCAACCCATCCGGTGACCCACCTACTTGACCCTGAGCCTGGCCCCCTAGGGGATAGGGGTGCCAGCACCACCATGGGCCCCGGGCCGGGGCGGCGGGGGTGTCACGGCGCCAGGATGCTCGCGATCACACCGATGACGATGAAGATGGCGAAGAACGCGCCGAAGACGAGCAGCATCTTCTTCTGGCCGTTCTGGGGGTTCGGGTCGAGGACTGGCATGGGCCAAGTCTCGCACCCGCCATCGGTCCGGCGCGCTCCGGGGCGGGGCGGGTCGGAAAACCGGGAGGCCGCGGGCTCAGCGGCCGGCCGCCGCCTCTTCCTCCACCGTGCGGGCACGGCCCGCCAGCACGCCCGCGACCATCTGCGGGATCAGCAGGGCGGCCATGAGCGCCAGCGGCAGGCCCCAGCCGCCGCTGTGCTGGTAGAGGACGCCCACCAGGAGGGGGCCCGGGAGGGAGATCAGATAGCCGGTGCTCTGTGCGAAGGCCGACAGCTTGGCCACACCCGCGCCGGACCTCGCCCGCATCCCGACCATGGTGAGCGCGAGCGGGAAGGCGCAGTTGGCGATGCCCAGCAGCAGCGCCCAGGCCAGGGCGCCGGCGGCGGGCGCGAAGTACAGCCCGGCGTATCCGGCCAGCCCGCTCGCGCCGAGCACGACCACGATCGGGCCCTGGTGGGGCAGCCGCGCGGCGACGCGCGGGATGACGAAGGCGAGCGGCACCCCCATCACCATGATGAGCGCGAGCAACAGCCCGGCCGTGCTCGCGGGCACGCCCGCATCCCGGAAGATCTGGGGCATCCAGCCCATGGTGATGTAGGCGGCGGTTGCCTGGAGCCCGAAGAAGACGGCCAGCGCCCAGGCGGTCCGGCTGCGGGTGATCCGCAGCCCGGGTGCGGGCGCCTGCTCCCGTGACGGGTGCCGGCCGGACACCCGTTCCCCCGGCGTTCCCTCTCCCGGCTTTCCCTCTCCCGGCGTACGCCGCTCTCCCCTGTGCCGCTCCCGCGCGGGCGTCCGCTCCGCCGGTGCCCTGCCCCGCTCCCCCAGGAACAGGAGCCAGGGCAGTACGGCGGCCGCGGCAAGCGCCGCCCACAGGGCGAGTCCCGACTCCCAGTTCCCGCCCAGTGCCTCGGTCACCGGCACGGTCACCGCCGCGGCCAGGGCCGTGCCGAGGGCGAGGGCCATGGAGTACAGGCCGGTCATGGAGCCGACCCGGTCCGGGAACCACTGCTTGACGATGACCGGCATCAGGACGTTGCTGACGGCGATGCCCATGAGCGGGAGGGCGCTGACCGCGAGGAAGCCCGCCGTGCTCCCCGTGAACGGGCGTATCAGCAGACCGGCGCCGATGGCGGTCATGCCGGCGCACACCACCGCACCCGGGCCGAAGCGGCGGGCCAGCCGTGGGGCGGTGACGCCGAAGACGGCGAAGCACAGCGAGGGCAGTGAGGTGAGCAGTCCGGCCACGGTGCCGCTCATACCGAGCCCGGTGCGGACCTCCTCGAGCAGCGCGCCGAGGCTGACGATGGCGGGTCGGAGGTTCAGCGCCGCCAGCACGATGCCGACGACGAGCAGCCGCACCGTCCACGCGCGCGTGCCGGATCGTCCGGCTCCTCGGTCACCGACCTCCGGGCCCCCGGCCTCCCGGTGACCAGGCTCCGGTCCGTCGGTACCCCCGGCGGGCCCCTCACGGGTCTCCGTTCCGTCGGACGCCGGAGCCGCCGCGCACGTGGTCGTGGACGCGACCGTCCGGGATTCCTCGCCAGCCATGAGACCCATCATAGAATCATAGGATGATTGGTTGTCCACGCCTGGAGCGCCGTCCGACGCCTCCGTCGTGCGAAGGTGTGTCATGCCCCTGAGTCATCCCCGTCGTTCCGCGCTGTCCGAGCAGGTCATCGCCGCGCTGCGCGCCCAGATCACCTCGGGCGAGTGGCCGGTCGGCTCCCGCATTCCGACCGAGCCGGAGCTGGTCGAACAGCTGGGGGTGGCCCGTAACACGGTCCGCGAGGCCGTCCGCGCGCTGGCGCACAACGGGCTGCTGGACATTCGCCAGGGCTCGGGCACGTATGTCGTCGCCACGAGTGAGCTGGCGGGTGTGATGCACCGGCGCTTCGCCGACGCCGACCCCGGGCACATCGCGGAACTGCGCTCCACCCTGGAGGCGTCCGCGGCGCGGCTGGCCGCCCGGCGGCGCACCGAGAGAGACCTCAAGCAGCTCGACACGCTGCTGCTGCGCCGCGAGGAGGCCTGGCAGTCGGGTGAGGCGGAATCCTTCGTGGCGGCGGACACCACCTTCCACCTCGCCGTCGTGGCCGCGTCGCACAACGACGTGCTGACCGCGCTGTACGCGGACCTGAGCGAGGTCCTGCGGGACTGGCTGCGCGACGACGTGGGCCAGGAGCTGACCCCCCGGACGCACATGGACCACTCGCGGCTGCTGGACGCGATCCGCGCGGGTGACGCGGCGACGGCGGCCGAGGAGGCCGCCGCCTATCCGCTCGTGTGCCGTCCGGGACGCGTCAGCCCGCCTTCCGGTGGCTGATCCACGCCGTCCCGACCTCCTTCCAGCAGCGTCCGGCGAGCCGCACGGTCTGCGCGGGCCCGGCGGCCACCGGGGCACTGTCGCTGTCGAGGTCCCACCATCGGACGCATTCGATGTGCAGGCGCACGTGGTCGATGCCCGGGTACGGGTTGTGGCAGTACGCGGTCACCCAGGACCCGTCGACCCCGATCCGGCAGGCGGCTCCGAAGGGATCGTCGGACGCCGCGGCGTCCGATCCCGCGTCGGCGGGGTGCACGCGCGCGTGCGGCATCGCCTCGTACGGCATCGCCTCGTACGGCAGGATCGGCACGAGGCCGACACCGGCAGCGACGGCGACGGTCATCGAAGCCAGGCGGTAGAAGCGCACAAGGGGACCTCCTCGGCCGTGCTGGGAGGGAGGGGGATCACGCGACGAACACGTACTCCACGGTCCCCCGCCGACGCCGGGCCCCGCCTGCCCTGCTGAGCCGATCGGGTGACACGGCCGAGGGCCCGCACCCTCACGGGTGCGGGCCCTCGAAGGCCACTGCGGGCGGAACCCGGCCGGGGCTCAGGCGCCGATGGCGTGCAGTCCGCCGTCCACGTGGACGATCTCGCCCGTGGTCTTCGGGAACCAGTCGCTCAGCAGGGCGACGACACCGCGGCCGGCCGGCTCGGGGTCCTTCAGGTCCCACTCCAGCGGGGCACGGGTGTCCCAGACGGAGGCCAGCTCGCCGAAGCCCGGGATGGACTTGGCGGCCATGGAACCGAGCGGGCCCGCCGAGATGAGGTTGCAGCGGATGTTCTGCTTGCCCAGGTCACGGGCCATGTAGCGGCTGGTCGCCTCCAGGGCGGCCTTGGCGGGGCCCATCCAGTCGTACTGCGGCCAGGCGTACTGCGCGTCGAAGGTGAGGCCGACGACGGAGCCGCCGTTCTGCATCAGCGGCAGGCAGGCCATGGTCAGCGACTTCAGGGAGAACGCCGAGACGTGCATGGCCGTGGAGACCGACTCGAACGGCGTGTTCAGGAAGTTGCCGCCGAGCGCGTCCTGCGGCGCGAAGCCGATGGAGTGCACGACGCCGTCGAGGCCGCCGAGCTCCTCGCCCACGATGTCGGCCAGCCGGCCCAAGTGCTCCTCATTGGTCACGTCGAGCTCGATGACCTTGGCGGGCTTGGGGAGCTTCTTGGCGATGCGCTCGGTCAACGTGGGCCGCGGGAACGCGGTCAGGATGATCTCGGCGCCCTGCTCCTGTGCCAGCTTGGCGGTGTGGAAGGCGATGGAGGACTCCGTCAGCACACCGGTGATCAGGACGCGCTTGCCCTCGAGAATTCCGCTCATGATGTTCAGTGACCCATTCCCAGTCCGCCGTCAACGGGAATGACGGCTCCAGTGATGTACGAGGCGTCGTCCGAGGCGAGGAACCGCACCGCGGCGGCGATCTCCTCGGGCTGCGCGTACCGGCCGAGCGGCACCTGCGCCACGATGCCCGCCCGCTGTTCGTCGGTGAGCACCTTGGTCATGTCGGTGTCGACGAAGCCGGGCGCGACGACGTTGAAGGTGATGTTGCGCGAGCCCAGCTCACGGGCGAGGGAGCGCGCGAAGCCGACCAGGCCGGCCTTGGACGCGGCGTAGTTCGCCTGTCCCGCCTGGCCGGCCAGGCCCACCACCGAGGAGATCAGGACGACCCGGCCCTTCCTGGCGCGCAGCATGGCGCGGTTGGCGCGCTTGACGATCCGGAAGGTGCCGGTGAGGTTGGTGTCGACGACCGAGGTGAAGTCCTCCTCGGACATGCGCATCAGGAGCTGGTCCTTGGTGATGCCGGCGTTGGCCACGAGCACCTCGACCGGGCCGTGCTGGGCCTCGATCTCCTTGTAGGCCTGCTCCACCTGCTCGGAGTCGGTGATGTCGCACTTGACGGCGAGGCAGCCCAACTCCGTGAGGGCGGCCGGCGGCTCACCCGAGCGGTACGTGATGGCGACCTTGTCACCGGCGTCGGCGAACGCGCGGGCGATGGCGAGGCCGATGCCCCGGTTGCCTCCGGTGACGAGAACCGAGCGGCTCAACGGATCACCCTTTCGATAGCGGTCTGGTTCCCCCGCCCGAACACCTGAATGACAGGCGGCGACGGCAGGCGGCTTCACCGAAAACCTATCGGTCCGGGCGCACCGGAGGACATTCGGGCACCGACAGTGGCCGATGGGACTCACTGTCGGATCCCTACAGAAACGGCCCGGGTCCCGGTCCGCGTCACCCCACTGCCGTGCCGCGCCACGCGCCGTGCCGTTCGCCGGGGTGCAGGCGGCCGGAACGAGCGCGGGAAAACGCGGGGGACCCGGAGGCGCGGCATGATTCACTGCCCTCGACGGTCCGTCAGCGAGCGTTCGAAGGGAATCCCCACTCGTGCCCCACGAAGTTGATCAGACGTTCCTGGCGCTGCCCCTGCGCCCCCTCGCCGACGCGGCGCTCGCGCGGGCGCGGGCGCTCGGGGCGGAGCACGCGGATTTCCGGCTGGAGCGGGTGCGCGACGCGTCCTGGCGGCTGCGGGACGCCAAGCCGGCCGGCTCGTCGGACACCACCGACCTGGGGTACGCGGTGCGCGTGGTGCACGGCGGGACGTGGGGTTTCGCGTCCGGCGTGGATCTCACCCCGGACGCCGCCGCCAAGGTCGCGTCGCAGGCCGTGGCGATGGCGAAACTGTCCGCCCAGGTGATCAGGGCGGCGGGGTCGAAGGAGCGGGTGGAGCTCGCGGACGAGCCGGTGCATGCCGAGCGGACCTGGGTGTCGTCGTACGGGATCGATCCGTTCGACGTGCCCGCCGGGGAGAAGGCCGGGCTGCTGGCCGAGTGGAGCGCGCGGCTGCTGGCGGCGCGCGGGGTGGACCATGTGGACGCCTCGCTGCTCACCGTGCACGAGAACAAGTTCTACGCGGACACCGCGGGGACCGTCACCACGCAGCAGCGGGTGCGGCTGCACCCCGTGTTCACGGCCGTGTCCGTCGACGAGTCGAGCGGTGAGTTCGACTCCATGCGCACCCTCGCACCGCCCGTCGGGCGCGGCTGGGAGTACCTGACGGGCACCGGCTGGGACTGGGACGACGAGCTGGAGCGGATTCCCGGGCTGCTGGCCGAGAAGATGCGCGCGCCAAGTGTCGAGCCGGGCCTGTACGACCTGGTCGTGGACCCGTCCAACCTGTGGCTGACCATCCACGAGTCCATCGGGCACGCCACCGAACTGGACCGGGCCCTCGGCTACGAGGCGGCCTACGCGGGCACCTCGTTCGCCACCTTCGACCAGCTGGGGAAGCTGAAGTACGGCTCGGAGCTGATGAACGTCACCGGCGACCGCACCGCCGAGCACGGCCTGGCGACCGTCGGGTACGACGACGAGGGCGTCGAGGCGCAGTCCTGGGACCTGGTGAAGGACGGCACGCTGGTCGGCTACCAGCTGGACCGGCGGATCGCGCGGCTGACCGGGTTCGAGCGGTCCAACGGGTGCGCGTTCGCGGATTCCCCCGGGCATGTGCCGGTGCAGCGCATGGCCAATGTGTCGCTGCGGCCGGATCCGGCCGGGATGTCGACCGAGGATCTGATCGGGGGCGTGGACCGGGGCGTCTATGTCGTCGGCGACCGGTCGTGGAGCATCGACATGCAGCGGTACAACTTCCAGTTCACCGGGCAGCGCTTCTACCGGATCGAGAACGGGCGGCTCACGGGGCAGCTGCGGGACGTCGCCTACCAGGCCACGACCACCGACTTCTGGGGTTCCATGACGGCGGTCGGCGGCCCGCAGACGTATGTCCTCGGGGGCGCCTTCAACTGCGGCAAGGCCCAGCCGGGACAGATCGCGGCGGTCTCGCACGGCTGCCCGTCCGCCCTCTTCAAGGGCGTCAACATTCTGAACACCACGCAGGAGGCGGGTCGATGAGCGCGCGCACCACCAAGCCGTACGAGAGCGTCGAGCGCGCTCTCGCCCTGTCCCGGGCCGACGGCTGTGTCGTGATCGCCGACGAGCAGTCGACCGCCAATCTGCGCTGGGCGGGAAACTCGCTCACCACGAACGGCGTCACGCGCGGGCGCACGCTCACCGTCATCGCCACCGTGGACGGCGTGGAGGGCACCGCGTCCGGTGTGGTGTCCCGGTCGGCGGTGACCGTCGACGAGCTGGAGCCCCTGGTGCGGGCCGCCGAGGCCGCCGCGCGGGGTGCCGGTCCCGCCGAGGACGCCCAGCCGCTGGTCACGGGAGTAGCGGGGACGACTGAGTCTCCCGAGTTCACCGAGGCGCCCGCGGAGACCTCGTCCGCCGTGTTCGCCGACTTCGCTCCGGCGCTCGGGGAGGCGTTCGCACGCGCGCGCGTCGGCGGCCGGGAGCTGTACGGCTTCGCCAACCACGAACTGGTGTCCAGCTATCTCGGCACGTCCACGGGCCTGCGGCTGCGGCACGACCAGCCCAACGGGACGCTGGAGCTCAACGCCAAGTCGCCGGACCGTACCCGCTCGGCGTGGGCGGGCCGCTCCACACGGGACTTCAAGGACGTCGACCCCGCGGCGCTCGACGCCGAGCTGGCGGTGCGGCTGGGCTGGGCCGAGCGGCGGCTCGAGCTGCCCGCCGGCCGGTACGAGACGCTGCTGCCGCCTACCGCCGTCGCGGACCTGCTGATCTACCAGCTGTGGTCGGCCTCCGGCCGGGACGCGGCCGAGGGCCGCACGGTGTTCTCCAAGCCCGGCGGCGGCACCCGGGCCGGCGAGCGGCTGACCGGACTGCCGCTGAACCTGCGCAGCGACCCGAACGAGCCGGGCCTGGAGTCGGCCCCGTTCGTGATCGCGCACTCCTCCGGGGGCGACCGGTCGGTGTTCGACAACGGGCTGCCGCTGGCGCCCACCGACTGGGTGCGGGAGGGCGAGCTGAACCGGCTGACCACCAGCAGGCACAGCGCGGCCCTCAGCGGGCTGCCGGTGGCGCCGGCGATCGACAACCTGATCCTGGACGGCGGCGGCGACCGCTCCCTGGAGGAGATGGTCGCGGCCACGGGTCATGGTGAGCCCTGCCTGCTGCTGACCTGCCTGTGGTACATCCGCGAGGTCGACCCGGCGACCCTGCTGCTCACCGGTCTGACCCGGGACGGTGTCTACCTCGTCGAGAACGGCGAGGTCGTCGGCGAGGTCAACAACTTCCGGTTCAACGAGTCGCCGGTGGACCTGCTGGGCCGGGCCACCGAGGCAGGGCGTACGGAGAAGACGCTGCCCAGGGAGTGGGGCGACTGGTTCACCAGGGCCGCGATGCCCGCGCTGCGGGTCCCCGATTTCAATATGAGTTCTGTCAGCCGGGGCGTATAACCTCGTTGCTGTCCGGGCCGTCACCCGACTGCCCGGACGGCAACGAACCGAAGAAGCACCGAGGAGACGCGAGAACCGTGACGGACATCGTCGACGAGCTGAAGTGGCGCGGGCTGTTCGCCCAGTCCACCGACGAGGACGCCTTGCGCAAGGCGATCGCGGACGGTCCTGTCACGTTCTATTGCGGCTTCGACCCGACCGCGCCGTCCCTGCACGTCGGACATCTGGTGCAGGTGCTCACGATGCGCCGGCTCCAGCGGGCCGGACTCCGGCCGCTGGCGCTGGTGGGCGGCGCCACGGGCCAGATCGGCGACCCCCGCCCGACGGCGGAGCGCACGCTGAACGACCCGGAGACGGTGTCCGGCTGGGTGGACCGGCTGCGTGGCCAGATCGAGCCGTTCCTGTCCTTCGAGGGCGAGAACGCGGCCACGATGGTCAACAACCTCGACTGGACGCAGAACCTGTCCGCGATCGAGTTCCTGCGGGACATCGGCAAGTACTTCCGCGTCAACAAGATGCTGACGAAGGACTCCGTCGCACGGCGGCTGGAGTCCTCCGAGGGCATCAGCTACACGGAGTTCAGCTACCAGCTCCTGCAGGGCATGGACTTCCTCCAGCTGTACCGGCGCTACGGCTGCACGCTCCAGCAGGGCGGCAGCGACCAGTGGGGCAACCTCACGGCCGGGCTCGACCTGATCCACCGCCTGGAGCCGGACGCCGAGGCGCACGCGCTGGCGACGCCGCTGATGACGAAGGCGGACGGCACCAAGTTCGGCAAGACCGAGGGCGGCGCCGTCTGGCTCGACCCGGAGATGACCACGCCGTACGCGTTCTACCAGTTCTGGCTGAACGTGGACGACCGGGACATCTCGACCTACCTGCGCATCCTGTCCTTCAGGTCCCGCGAGGAGCTGGAGGCGCTGGAGCAGCAGACGGCGGAGCGCCCGCAGGCGCGCGCGGCGCAGCGCGCCCTGGCGGAGGAGCTGACCACGCTGGTGCACGGCGCCGGTCAGACGGCCGCCGTGATCGCCGCGTCGAAGGCGCTGTTCGGCCAGGGCGAGCTGGCGGAGCTGGACGAGCGGACGCTGACGGCGGCCCTCTCGGAGGTGCCGCATGTCCGGGTCGCCGAACTCGGCCCGGTCGTCGACCTGTTCGCCGAGGTCGGCCTGGTACCCAGCAAGTCGGCCGCGCGGCGCACGGTGAAGGAGGGCGGTGCCTACGTGAACAACGTCAAGGTCACCGCCGAGGACGCCGTCCCCGCGAAGGAGGAGCTGCTGCACGGCCGCTGGCTGGTGCTGCGCCGGGGCAAGAAGAACCTCGCGGCGGTGGAGGTCACGACCGCCTGAGCACACCGCTCGGCGCACCACGTGAACGTCCTCGCGTGACATGACGGGGGCGGCCTCCGGTGGACTGTGGGGTGCCCCACGTTTCCGGAGGCCGCCCCCGTCGTCGCGTCTCCGGGGCCCGGCGCGTCGTACCCGCCGTGCCCGCCGCCGTGCTCGGCGTGCGTCAGGTCCGCTGGGTGCGCCTGCCCTTCATCTGCACATACAGCATGTCGACGAGGAAGACGATGATGACGGCCGCCACCACCTGGAAGATGTGCCGGAGCCAGTCGATGCCCGATGTCGCCTCGACGCCGAAGCCGCGCGCGATGGCGTTGCCCGCGAGGGCGCCGAGGATGCCGCAGATGGTGGTCAGCCACAGTGGACTGTGCTGCTTCCCCGGGATGATCGCCTTCGCGATCAGACCGAGCACGAATCCCACGATGATCGCCCACAACCAGCCCATGACTGCCTCCTGGTACACCTTGACGCGAGCATTACGGCCAGTGTCGGCCCGGACCCGTTACGCCGCATGTCGGCCGTGCCGTACGGACTGCGGCGCAGGCGGGGCGGGCGCAGCGGGGTACGGGCCCGGGGCGCGGACGGGGACACGGGCCGGGCGACCCGGCTTCGTGGGCGCTGGGGGGTGCGGCGTAACGTGGTGCTGTGTGGGCCCGAGTCCCGGCCGGCGCAGGACGGTCGGAGGCAGGGAGAGTCCGATTCGGGCGGATGGTGGAATGCGATGCGGAAGCAGCATGGCAACGGCGGCGTCCAGGTGTTCCGGATCACCGGCGCCAGAACGGGTCTTCAGGAGGACGTGCGCGGGCGGCAGCGCCGGTACGTGATCTCGATGATCGTTCGTACGATTTCGGTCGTCCTCGCGGCCACCCTCTGGAACGTGGAACGGCACGTCGCGATCGTGGCGCTGGCTCTCGGCATGCTGCTGCCGTACATCGCGGTGGTGATCGCCAACGCCGGGCGCGAAAACGCGCCGTCACTGCCGTCGACTCATCTGACGCCGCAGATGCGGCCGATGATCACATCTTCACGGACGAATGACGGTCCGGCGGAATCCGGGACGGAAGATGTGACGCCCGAGCCCACACCCGGCGCACGAACGGAGCGGCCCGAGCCGTCATGGCCTTCGGGACATGACCATGACCGGCCGTAAGCGGAAGACGTTAACCCGCCAAGCTCAAGAAAAGCTCAGATCAATCATGTTGTTCCGGTGCCGGGGGCAGGGTGACCCGTGACATACTTCGTACGCGCTCCGCATCCCCCGTCGGAGCGACGGACCGACGCCGGGCAGCTCCCCCCGTGGCTGCTCGGCGTCGCCTTTTCCTCCGCTTTCACCCTTTCGCGCGGGACGTCGCACTACGCCGACCGGGTTAGGGTCGGCGGTGTGATGGACCCTGATCCCGAGACGCCGATCTGTTCCGCGAAGGGCTGCCGTGCCGCCGCCGTGTGGGTGCTCGCCTGGAACAACCCGAAGCTGCACACGCCGGAGCGCCGCAAGACCTGGCTCGCGTGCGAGGAGCACCGGGAGCACTTGTCGCAGTTCCTCGGTGTGCGCGGATTCCTGAAGGACGTCGTGCGCTTCGAGGAGTGGAAGGCGCCCGAAGGGGCGTAGGTCCCCAGACCGCTCCGCGAACCGCCCCGGGCCCTCCCGGCGGCCCTCAGCCGCCGATCGCCGACATCGGGCGGTCCGGCTGCACGAAGGACGGGTCGTCGAGGCCGGCGCCCGCCTTCTTGCCCCACATCGCCAGTTTCCAGATCCGGGCGATCTCCTCGTCGGGGGCGTCGGAGCGCAGGGCGGCGCGCAGGTCCGTCTCCTCGGTGGCGAACAGGCACGTGCGTATCTGTCCGTCGGCGGTGAGGCGGGTGCGGTCGCAGGCCGCGCAGAACGGCCGGGTGACGGAGGCGATGACGCCCACGCGGTGCGGGCCGCCGTCCACCAGCCAGCGCTCGGCCGGGGCCGAACCCCGGGCCTCGTCGCCCTCGGGGGTCAGCTCGAAACGGGTGCGCAGGGAGGTGAGGATGTCGCCTGCGGTGATCATGCCGTCGCGCTTCCAGCCGTGCTGGGCGTCCAGGGGCATCTGCTCGATGAACCGCAGCTCGTAGTCGTGCTCCACGGCCCAGGCGAGCAGGTCGGGGGCCTCGTCGTCGTTGAGCCCGGGCATCAGGACCGAGTTGACCTTCACCGGGGTCAGGCCGGCCTCGCGGGCCGCGTACAGGCCGTCGAGCACGTCCTGGTGGCGGTTGCGGCGGGTGAGGGTCTTGAAGACGTCCGGACGGAGCGTGTCCAGGGAGACGTTGACCCGGTCCAGGCCGGCCCTCCTCAGGGCCTCCGCCGTGCGCCGCAGGCCGATGCCGTTGGTGGTGAGGGACATCTGGGGGCGGGGCTCCAGGGCGGCGACGCGCTCGACGATGCCGACCAGGCCGGGGCGGAGCAGGGGCTCACCGCCGGTGAAGCGGACCTCCTCGATGCCGAGGGAGGTGACGGCGATGGCGACGAGGCGGACGATCTCGTCGTCCGTCAGCAGGTCGGGTTTGGCCAGCCACTGCAGGCCCTCCTCGGGCATGCAGTAGGTGCACCGCAGATTGCATCGGTCGGTCAGTGACACCCTCAGGTCGGTGGCCACCCGGCCGTACGTGTCGATGAGCACGTGGGCCCCCTCCCTCCACTCGGATCACTCATGCTCCGTACATGTGAGCCTACGTGACGCCACCGACAAGCCACAGCGCCCCGATGCCACGAAATGCACGACGGCCGCGTCGCGGGAACCTTCGAGGGGGTTCCCGCGACACGGCCGAAAGGGGGGCGACCGGGTCGGTCAGTGGGCGCCGGTGCCGGTCAGCGACCGGACCTCCAGCTCCGCGAACTTCTTGACGTCGGGCTCCTCCTTCGACAGGACGGTGCCGAGCCAGCCCATCAGGAAGCCGAACGGGATGGAGATGATGCCCGGGTTCTTCAGCGGGAACCAGGCGAAGTCGACGTCGGGGAACATCGCCTTGGGGTCGCCGGAGACGACGGGCGAGAACAGCACCAGGCCGACGGCCACGATGAGACCGCCGTAGATCGACCACAGGGCGCCCTGGGTGGTGAACCGCTTCCAGAACAGGCTGTAGAGGATCGTCGGCAGGTTGGCGGAGGCGGCGACCGCGAAGGCCAGCGCGACCAGACCGGCCACGTTCAGGTCGCGGGCGAGGGCGCCCAGACCGATGGAGACGACGCCGATGAAGATGGTCGCCCAGCGAGCCGCGCGGACCTCCTCCGCACCGGTGGCCTTCCCCTTGCGGATGACGTTGGCGTAGATGTCGTGCGCGAAGGAGGACGACGAGGCGAGGGTGAGGCCGGCGACCACGGCGAGGATCGTGGCGAAGGCGACCGCCGAGATGGTGGCGAGCAGGATCGCGCCCCAGGTCGAGTCGACGCCGCCCAAGTGGAGGGCGAGCAGCGGGGCGGCCGTGTTGCCGGACGGGTTCGAGGCGATGATCTCGTCCCGCGAGATGAGCGCGGCGGCGCCGAAGCCGAGCGCGATGGTCATCAGGTAGAAGCCGCCGATGATGCCGATGGCCCAGTTCACGGACTTACGGGCGGCCTTGGCGTTGGGCACCGTGTAGAAGCGGATCAGGATGTGCGGCAGGCCGGCGGTGCCGAGCACCAGGGCGATGCCGAGGGAGATGAAGTCCAGCTTGGTGGTGCCGCTCGCGCCGTACTGCAGGCCGGGCTCCAGGAAGGACGCGCCCGCGCCGCTGTTGTCGGCGGCCTTGCCCAGCAGGTCGGAGATGTTGAAGTTGAACTTCAGCAGCACCAGGAAGGTGATCAGGATGGTGCCGCCGATGAGGAGCACGGCCTTGACCATCTGCACCCAGGTGGTGCCCTTCATGCCGCCGATGGAGACGTACACGACCATCAGGACGCCGACCAGGGCGACGATCAGGATCTTGCCGGCGTCGGAGGTGATGCCGAGCAGCAGCGAGACGAGCACGCCGGCGCCCGCCATCTGGGCCAGCAGGTAGAAGATCGAGACGACGATGGTGGAGGTGCCGGCGGCGGTGCGCACGGGCCGCTGGCGCATGCGGTAGGCGAGGACGTCACCCATGGTGTAGCGGCCGGAGTTCCGCAGGGGCTCGGCGACCAGGAGCAGGGCGACCAGCCAGGCGACGAGGAACCCGATGGAATAGAGGAAGCCGTCGTAGCCGAAGAGGGCGATGGCACCCGCGATGCCGAGGAAGGACGCGGCCGACATGTAGTCGCCGGAGACCGCGAGTCCGTTCTGGAAGGCGCTGAACTGGCGTCCGCCCGCGTAGAAGTCGGCGGCGTCCTTGGTCTGCCGGCCCGCCCACACGGTGATGCCGAGGGTCGCGAGGACGAACAGCGCGAACAGGGTGATGATGAGCGGGCGGTGCTCGCTCGCCTCGTTCGCGGCGAGCTGGATGTGGGTGATCGAGGGGCTCATGCGCCACCCTCCATACGCGTCTTGATGGCCTCGGCCTTGGGGTCGAGTTGGGTGGCGGCGTGCCGCGAGTACCACCATGCGATGAGGAACGTGGTGAGGAACTGCAGGACACCGAAGACGAAGGCGACGTTGATGTTGCCGAACAGCTTGGTGCCCATGAAGCCGCCCGCGTAGTTCGAGAGCAGCACGTACAGCAGGTACCAGATGATGAAGCCGACGGTCAGGGGAAAGGCGAAGGAGCGGTAGGAGCGGCGCAGTTCACCGAACTCAGCGCTCTCCTGCACCTCGGTGAACTCCTCGGGTGTGGGGAGTTTGTGCTGCTCTGCTGAGGGGGGCGGTGCTTCGGCGGCCACGAAGTCTCCTCGCGTTACGGGTGGGTTCGGACGGGGACGGGGGCGAGTGTCCTCGCGCTCCCTGCACAACGTCACGGCGCCACGCGAGGACCGGTTCAACCCCGCGTGCTTCTTTTGCACGGACGTTCACCGAAGACACGGCCGAGAAAACATTGCTGCCCGGCGAGCGCGCGGGATAGCTTCGCCCTGCACTACCCGTCATGTACCTGCCCGAGCACCACCTGTGCCTCGGGCCGGTTTTGTTTCCGGATGATGTGGAGATCCCATGGCCCATCTGCGTTCCAGACGCCGGCTCGCCCTCGCCGTGCCCGTCGCGCTGTCCCTGACCGTCTCGCTCGGCTTCCTGCCGGCGACGGCCTCGGCGGCTCCGCAGGCGGCATCGACGGCAGCTGAACGGGCGAACGAGCAGGCGACGGAGCGGGCGACGGACGCCTCCGGTCTGGCGTACGTCGTCAACACCAGGACGGACCGCCGCACGATCGCGTCGGTGGAGAAGGCGGTCGCCGCGGCCGGCGGGACCGTCGTGATCACGTACGACCGGATCGGTGTGATCGTCGTCCACTCGGCGAACCCCGGCTTCGCCCAGGAGATGCGCGCCGTGCGCGGGGTGCAGTCGGCCGGCGCGACCCGCACCGCACCGCTGGTCCCCGCGGGGACCACGGACGAGGGTGCGGCGGACTACGTGACGGCCGAGGAGGCCGCCAGGACGGGGGCCGTCTCCGTGCGGACCCCCGGCAGCGAGCCTCTCGAGGCCGACCAGTGGGACCTGCGCGCGATCGGCGCCGACAAGGCGGCGCAGATCAACCCGGGCAGCCGCAAGGTCACCGTCGCCGTGATCGACACCGGCGTGGACGACTCCCACCCCGACCTCGAGCCGAACTTCTCCGCCGCCCAGTCGGCCAACTGCGTCGGCGGCAAGGCGGACACCAGTGAGGGCGCCTGGCGCCCGTACACGGACGAGGACTACCACGGCACCCACGTGGCCGGTGAGATCGCCGCGGCCCGCAACGGCATCGGCGTCGCCGGTGTCGCGCCCGGCGTCAAGGTCGCGTCCATCAAGGTGAGCGACCCGGACAACGGGCTGTTCTACCCGGAGAACGTCGTCTGCGCCTTCGTGTTCGCCGCCGACCACGGCGTGGAGATCACGAACAACAGCTACTACGTCGACCCGTGGCTCTACAACTGCATGAACGACCCGGACCAGCGGGCGATCGTCGACGCGGTCAACCGGGCCCAGAAGTACGCCCAGCTCAAGGGCACCCTGCACGTCTCGTCGGCCGGCAACTCCAACCACGACCTGGCCTCGGACGCGATCGACGACGCCTCCAGCCCCAACGACACCACGCCGGTCGAGCGCACCATCGACCCGTCCGAGTGCCTCGACCTGCCGACCCAGCTCCCGGGCGTGGTCACGGTCAGCGCGACGGGCGTGCAGAACCTCAAGTCGTACTACTCCACGTACGGCAAGGGGGTCGTCGACGTGGCCGCGCCCGGCGGCGACGGGCGCTACCAGACGCCCGACACCCCGTCGAAGAACGGCCGCATCCTGTCCACCATGCCGAACGGCCAGTACGCCTTCCTGCAGGGCACGTCGATGGCCGCGCCGCACGTCGCCGGTGTCGCCGCGCTGCTGAAGTCCAGGTACCCGTGGGCGCCCCCGGCCCAGTTGCAGGCGCTGCTGAAGGCGCAGGCGAACAACCCGGGCTGCCCGGAGTCGTACGACCAGAACGGCGACGGCGTGCAGGACGCGACGTGCGAGGGCGGCAGCCGGGTCAACGGCTTCTACGGCCACGGCATCGTCGACGCGCTGCGCGCGGTGAAGCGCTGACCCGGTGACGCGATGACGCGGTGACGCGGTGACGCGTTCCTCGTCCTGCGGGGTCTGCGGGTGAGCGGGAGGGGGCCGGGCGATCATTCGTCCGGCCCCTTCCGCTGCCGGTCGGCCGATACCGCATAGTGCACCCATGACCGACACCGACCGTCCCTCCCCCTCCCCCTCCCCCGGCTCCTTCGCCGACCCCGGCCCCGGCCTCACCGCCGCCTGGTCCTCATTGGGCGGAGACCCGGCTCTCCTCGCACGCGTGACGACCGTCGAGCGGTCCGAGGCGCTTCCCGCGCGGCTGCCGGTACGGGAGGTGGCGCGCGCCTGCGTGGGCGCGTGCGCGCTGGCCGCGGCCGAACTGGGCGCGCGACGGACGGGACCCGCTCGCCCCGGTCGTCCCCCGGGCCCCGGAGTGCCCGCCGTGCGGGTGGACGACGGAGCGGTGGCGGCGGCGTTCGTCAGTGAGCGGCATCTGCTGGTCGACGGGCGGGCTCCGGTGTCCTTCGCCCCGCTGTCGCGCTTCTGGCGCACGGCGGACGGGTGGGTGCGCACGCACGCCAACTACCCGCACCACCGGGCCCGGCTGCTCGCCGCGCTGGGTACGTCCGACGACCCGGAGAAGGTGGCGGCGGCGCTCGCCGAACGGTCGGCCGCGGAGGTCGAGGAGACCGTGTACGCCGCCGGGGGCCTCGCCGTCGCGCTGCGGACGCCCGCCGAGTGGGCGGCGCACGAGCAGGCGGCGACGGTGGCGCGGCGCCCGCTGGTGGAGCGCGGATGGCTGGATTCCGCCCCCGCGCGGACACTCACCCCCGTGGACCGTGACCCCCTGCTGCCCGCCGCGGGACTGCGGGTGCTGGATCTGACCCGGGTCGTCGCGGGCCCCGTCGCCACCCGCACGCTCGCCCTGCTCGGCGCGGACGTGCTGCGTCTGGACCCGCCGGGGCTGCCCGAACTCTCCGACCAGCACACCGACACGGGGTTCGGGAAGCGTTCGGCCCTGCTGGATCTGTCGGCCGGCCGCGACACGTTCGAGGAACTGCTCGCGGCGGCGGACGTGGTGGTCACCGGGTACCGGCCGGGGTCCCTGGACCGCCTGGGGCTGAGCCCCGAGGCACTGGCCGAGCGCCGGCCCGGAGTGGTCGTGGCCCAGTTGTCGGCGTGGGGGGCGTACGGGCCGTGGGGCGACCGGCGCGGCTTCGACAGTCTGGTGCAGGCGGCCACGGGCATCGCGGTGAGCGAGGGTTCGGCCGGGCGGCCGGGGGCGCTCCCGGCGCAGGCCCTCGACCACGACACCGGGTATCTGCTGGCGGCGGCGGTGCTTCGGGCGCTGGTCGAACAGGCGGACGAGGGCGGCAGCCGGTTCGTCCGCCTGGCGCTGGCGCGGACGGCGGCCTGGCTGCTGGAGGGAGCCGCGCCCACGCGTGCGCCGGGCGGCGACCGGACCGCGGCAGCCCCCGGTCCCGCCTCCGCCCCCGCCCCCGTCCCGGCCGCGGGCGGGTCTGCCGCCGACTGGCTCACGGAGACGGACAGCGCCATGGGGAGACTGCGGTACGCCCGGTCCCCGGTGTCGTTCACCGGCGGCCCCGATGACTGGGGCCGTCCGCCCGGACCGTGGGGTGCCGACGCGGCCCGGTGGGGGACGGGGCCGGTGAGGGACGGGGCCGGTGGGGGACGGGGCCGGTGACGAGCAGTCGGCCGGGGCGGTAAATGCGGCCTTGGCGGGAAATACACGCCTGCCCTCCACCCCGTGCTTGCCCGTTCTGTGAGCCCTTGTGAAGATCCTGGGGTGACTCTGACAAACCCCACGTCCGGGACGACCGGCGCGCACAAGGACGCGCGGCGTCCCGGGACCGGCCCGGCCGTCGCCGTCCTCGTGCTGGTGGCGCTGGCCGCGCTGATACCGCTCCTCGGCCCGTCCCCGGCCCTGCACGAGACCGGTGAGGCCGCCGCGCCCGGCACCAGCGGCATAGCCCTGCTGCGGACGGTGCTGTTCGCGGCGCTCGCCGTACCCGTCGGCGAGCTGTTCGTGAGACGGCTGCTGCGTTCCGTACCCGACGCTCCCCCGGCCGTGCCGCGCAGCTGGTCCACCGTCGCGAACTCCGTCGGTTTCGTGGCCGCTCTCGGGCTCGCCTGCGTCGTGGCCACCGGGAACCTGGTTCCCGACAGCCTCGCCGCCATCGACGTGGGCAGTCTGTACGACTCGCCGGAGGGCAAGCTCGCCCTCCTTGAGGTCAACGCGTTCCTCGCCGCGGCCCTGTGCGCCGCCTCCGGCCGCCCGGGGACGCAGGTCTGGCCGCTGGCCGCGATCGTCGTCGCCGAGGCCCTGCGCGCGCACCCCGAGACCGAGTACACCCCGCTGATCGGCTCCGGGCTGACGTTGATCCACCTGGTCTGCGCCTCGCTCTGGGTGGGCGGCCTGCTGTACGCGCTGCGCGCGATGCGCGCGTGGCGGGGCTCTCCGGCGGGCGCCGTGCTGCTGGGGCTGTACGCGCGCGTCGCGGCCGTTCTGCTCGTCGCCATCACGGCGACCGGGGTGTGCAGTTCACTGCGCCGGATGCCGCCGGAGTCGATCCTGGAGCAGCTGACGGACACGGCGTACGGGCGTGTCCTGCTCGCCAAGGTGATCCTGATGGCCGGGGTCGCGGCCCTCGCCCTGTGGGCCAGGATCCGGCTGGCCCGCGCGGCCGATCCGCTGAGCGCCGGTGCCCCCGCGCGGGCGGAGGCGTACGTTCTGGCCCTGGTGGTGGCGGTGTCGGGCCTTCTGACGGCGCTGCCGGTGCCGATCCGCTGGTGAGGGGCGGGCGGTGGGGGTCTCCCACCGCTCCTGGGCACGGACGCCCGGGCGGGCGCCGCTCCCGGCCGTGCGGACGAGCGCGGCCGGCGTGCACCGGAGGAACCGTCGGAGGCGGCACCCGGCACACCTCTCCGCACGCTCCCGGCACCGAACGGACGTGCTCCGTGCGATGCCTGACGGGCAGGGCTGTCGGCGGGGGCCCGTATCCTCGTGAACCATGCTCGAAGACCTCACGACCGAAGCGTCCTCCCCCACCGCGTGGCCGGCCGCGTATCCGCAGGGATACGCGGTCGTCGACGTGGAGACCACGGGGCTCGCCCGGGACGACCGCATCATCTCGGCGGGCGTCTACCAGCTGGACGCGCGCGGCGAGGTCGAGGACCACTGGTACACGGTGGTCGATCCGGAGCGGGACCCCGGCCCGGTGTGGATCCACGGTCTGACGCGCGAGGCGCTGCGGGGGGCACCCCTCTTCACCGACATCGCCGGGGAGTTCGCCACCCGGCTGGAGGGCCGGGTGCTCGTCGCGCACAACGCCGTCTTCGACTGGCAGATGATCGCCCGCGAGTACGCGCGCGCCCGCGCGCAGGCGCCGGTGAAGCAGCGGCTGTGCACGATCGCCCTCTCCAAGGAGCTCGCGCTGCCGCTGCCCAACCACAAACTGGAGTCGCTCGCCGCGCACTTCGGCGTGGTCCAGCAGCGCGCGCACCACGCGCTGGACGACGCGAGGGTACTGGCGGAGGCCTTCCGGCCCAGCCTGCGGACCGCGGCGGCGCGCGGCGTCCGCCTGCCGCTGCACGAGTGCCTGCCGCTGACGGAGTGGACGGACCGGCCCCGCACCGGACAGGAGGCGGGCCCAGGGAGCGGCTACCGGACCACCGGTTGGCGCCCGTCCCGCAAGCGGCCGGCGTGCCCGTACCCCAACCCGGGCCGGTACGACCCGGGCAAGCCCCTCAAGCAGGGCATGCGGGTCGCCTTCTCCGGCGACACCTCCGTGGAGCGGGACCTGCTGGAGGACCGGGCGACCGAGGCCGGGCTGCATGTCGCCACCAGCATCTCCCGGCTGACCAGTCTCCTGGTCACCAATGATCCGGACTCGGGCACGTCCAAGGTGGTCAAGGCCCGGCAGTACGGCACCCCGGTCATGGACGAGGCGGCGTTCGGACAGCTGCTGCGCGACATCGAACCCGCCTCGGACGGCTGACCCCGCACGCCCGGCCCGCCGGGCAGGCCCAGGGCCTGTCCGGCGGATCGAGTCGGAGGCAAGGGACGGTATCCGTCCGGCTGGGGTGAGCGAGGACTGGTGCGTTCAGCCGCAAGGCGGAGGAGGGCGTCGACGCGATGGGGGTCCCCCTGCTCATGGGGGTGCCCCCGCTCGAGCGAAGCCGAGAGTGGGGGAGGAGCCGAGCGCTCGGGGGAGTCGGCAACCGACGACGACGCCGCAGATGAGCGTGCAGGTCCTCGCCTCTCCGGCATGACCCGCCGGACAGGCCCTAACCGCTCACACTGCCGACCTTGTCCACGATGCCGGCCTTCCCTTCCGCGCGGGCGCAGTGCGCTCCGCAGTACCAGTGGCCGTCGACCTCGACGCCCTGGCCGATGATCTGCACCCGGCAGTGCTCACAGATCGGGGCCATGCGATGAATCGCACAGGCGAACGAATCGAATACGTGGGCGGAACCGTCCTGGGTCGTGACGGTGAACGCCAGCGCGTAGTCGTTCCCGCACACTTCGCAACGTGTCATAAACCGCATCGTTGGGGCCGGGCGGGGCTCCGGCAAGCCGAGGGGGGCCGCCGCCCGGAGGTTCTACCCGGTCGGCGCAGCGGCCCGGAGGGAGCCACCGCGCCTCCCCCGCCCCGAGGGCTCCCGTCCGGCCGGTCCTCGGTGAGGGCCGGAGCGGGATCGTCGACCGGGTGTGCGGACGTACCCGCCTGAATGCACCCCCCGGCCCTGGTTGTACGGTCGTGGGGTGTACCGCTTCCTGTTGTCCCGCCAGTGGGTGATTCTCACTCTGCTGGCGCTCGCGCTCATCCCGACGATGGTCGAGCTGGGCTTCTGGCAGTTGCACCGTCACGAGCGCCGGGTCGCGTTGAACCAGGTGATCGCCGACTCCCTGGCCGCGAAGCCGGTGCCCGCCGAGTCCCTGACCTCGCCCAGGGCGAAGGTCGACCACGACGACCTGTACCGCAGCGTGACGGCGAAGGGCAGCTTCGACGCCTCCGACGAGGTCGTGGTGCGCCGCCGCACCAACGCGGACGAGGAGGTCGGCTACCACGTCCTGACCCCCTTCGTCCTCGAGGACGGCAAGGTCCTGCTGGTCAACCGGGGCTGGATCCCCGCGGACGGCCCGAGCCAGACCGCGTTCCCGAAGGTTCCCGCACCGCCCGGGGGCGAGCTCACCATCACCGGGCGGCTGATGCAGGACCAGACGACCGAGGACAGCGGCATCAAGAACCTCCAGGGCCTGCCGGACCGGCAGATCATGCTGATCAACAGCGAGCTGGAGGCCGACCGGCTCGGCAAGCAGGTCCTCGGCGGCTACGTCGACCTGACCGACCCCGAGCCGGGCGGTGACACCCCGGAGCCGATCCCCTCCCCCGAGCACGACTCGATCGGCCCTCACCTGGCGTACGCCTGGCAGTGGTGGCTGTTCGCCGCGGGCGTCCCCGTGGGCTGGGTCGTCCTCGTCCGCCGCGAGGCCCGGGAGCGGACGGAGAAGGCGGAGCGGGAGGCGGACGCCGAGGGCGCGGCGGACACCGAGCCCGCCGCGGTGTAGCCCTTCATTCCCCCGGCCCGCCCCTGATTGCCGCACCCGGCGGCCGGGCATCCGCATCTCGTGCACCGTATCGAGGACTACGCGCTCATCGGCGACGAACAGACCGCTGCCCTGGTGGGCGCGGACGGCTCCGTCGACTGGCTCTGCCTGCCCCGCTTCGACTCCGGCGCCTGCTTCGCCCGGCTGCTCGGCGACGAGGACAACGGTCACTGGCGCATCGCGCCCGTGGGCGCCGAGCGGTACACGCGCCGCGCCTACCGCCGGGACACCCTCGTCCTGGACACCGAGTGGGAGACCGACGAGGGCCTGGTGCGCGTCACGGACCTGATGCCGCAGCGCGACCGCGCGCCCGACCTGGTGCGCGTCGTCGAGGGCGTCCGCGGCGAGGTGACCGTCCGCAGCACGCTCCGGCTGCGCTTCGACTACGGCTCGGTGGTGCCCTGGGTGCGCAGGGCGGACGGCCACCGGGTGGCGGTCGCCGGGCCGGACTCGGCATGGCTGCGCAGTGTGCCGGAGGTGCCCACCTGGGGCGAGGACCTCGGCACGCACTCCGAGTTCACGGTCGCGCCGGGCGAGCGGGTCGCGTTCGTCCTCACCTGGCACCCGTCCCACGAGCCGCGCCCGCCGCTGGTGGATCCGTACTCCTCGCTGCGGCACAGCATCGCCGACTGGCGCGCGTGGGCGTCCCGCTGCCGTTACGACGGGCCGTACCGGGACGCGGTCGTGCGGTCCCTGATCACGCTCAAGGCGCTCACCTACTCGCCGACGGGCGGCATCGTCGCCGCGCCCACCACCTCCCTGCCGGAGGAACCGGGCGGGGTGCGCAACTGGGACTACCGCTTCTGCTGGCTGCGCGATTCCACGCTGACCCTGAACGCGCTGCTGGCGGCCGGCTACCAGGACGAGGCGGAGGCGTGGCGCAACTGGCTGCTGCGCGCGGTCGCGGGCGACCCGGCAGATCTTCAGATCATGTACGGGGTGGCGGGTGAGCGGCGGCTGCCCGAGACCGAACTGCCGTGGCTGTCCGGCTTCGACGGCGCCACTCCGGTACGGGTCGGGAACAACGCCGTCAACCAGCTCCAGCTGGACGTGTACGGCGAGGTCGTGGACTCGCTGGCACTGGCCCGACGGTCGGGCCTGTCCCCGCACCCGGACGTGTGGGCGCTGCAGAGGGTGCTGCTGGACTTCCTCCGGTCGGTCTGGCGGCAGCCGGACGAGGGGCTGTGGGAGGTACGCGGCGGCCGGCGGCACTTCGTGCACTCCAAGGTGATGGTGTGGGTGGCCGCCGACCGTGCCGTGCGCCTCCTGGAGGAGAACCCGGACCTCGACGGCGACGTCGAGCGCGCTCTCAAGGACTGGCGCGCGTTGCGCGACGAGGTGCACCGTGACGTGTGCGAGAAGGGGTACGACCCCGAGCGGAACACCTTCACGCAGTCCTACGGCTCGCGGGAACTCGACGCCGCGCTGCTGCTGATCCCCCGGGTGGGCTTTCTGCCGCCCGACGACCCCCGGGTCCTCGGTACCGTCGACGCGATCCACGCGGAGCTGGGACAGGACGGGCTCGTGCGCCGCTACACCCCGGACCGGAACGACGTGGACGGCCTGCCCGGCGTGGAGGGCGCCTTCCTGGTGTGCTCGTTCTGGCTCGCGGACGCCCTGCATATGACGGGCCGGACGGCTCAGGCGCGCGAGCTGTTCGAACGGCTGCTGGGACTCGCCAACGACGTGGGTCTGCTGGCGGAGGAGTACGACCCGGTCGGCGAGAGGCTGCTGGGCAACTTCCCGCAGGCGTTCAGTCACATCGGTCTGGTGAACACCGCTCTCGCCCTGTTCGGAAGCGAGGAGGCAGGATAGGGGCCATGGATCTTGGACTGAAGGACCGGGTGTACGTCGTCACCGGAGCGACCCGCGGGCTGGGCAACGCCACCGCGCGCGAGCTGGTGGCGGACGGCGCGAAGGTGGTCGTCACCGGACGGGAGCACGAGAGCGTCGCCGAGGCGGCTGCCGATCTGGGGCCGGACGCGGTCGGCGTGGCGGTCGACAACGCCGACCCCGGGGCGGCGGCGCGGCTGATCGCGACCGCGCGCGAGCGGTTCCACCGTTTCGACGGCATCCTCGTCAGCGTGGGCGGACCTCCGCCCGGGTTCGTGGCCGACACCACCGACGAGCAGTGGCAGGCGGCGTTCGAGTCGGTGTTCCTGGGCGCGGTGCGGATGGCCCGGGCCGCCGCGGCGGAGCTGGGCGAGGGCGGTGTCATCGGCTTCGTGCTGTCCGGCTCGGTGCACGAACCACTGCCCGGCCTGACCATCTCCAACGGGCTGCGCCCGGGGCTGGCCGGCTTCGCCAAGTCCCTCGCGGACGAGCTGGGCCCGCGCGGCATCCGGGTCGTGGGAGTGCTCCCGGGGCGCATCGACACGGACCGCGTCCGTGAGCTCGACTCCCTCTCCGCCGACCCGGAGGCCACCCGCCAGGCGGCCCAGTCCCGCATCCCGCTGCGCCGTTACGGCACCCCTGCGGAGTTCGGCCGCGCCGCCGCCTTCCTCCTCTCCCCGGCCGCCTCCTACGTCACGGGCGTCATGGTCCCGGTGGACGGCGGGGTGCGGCACGGGTTCTGAGGAGCGTTCCGGAGGCGGGGCCGCGCGGAACGGCCCCGTCAGCGGCGCAGCAGGAGCGAGGTCACGCGCAGCCGGCCGCTGTGGATCCACACGTCGGAGTACTCCACCGGCCGCCCGTCGTCCAGATAGGTGACCTGCTGGAGGTACTGCACCGGGCTGCCCTGTTCCACGGCCAGGGCGCGGGCGGTCTCCTCGGTGGCCGCCTCGGCGCTGAACGTGCGACGGGCGGTGGCGATCCGGAGACCGAACGTGCCCTCCAGCTCGCCGAAGAGGCTCGAGGACGTGAAGTCCGCCCGCTCGATGCCGGGCGCGAGGTCGGCCCGCACGAAGTTGAACAGGAGCGCGACCGGGCCCTCGGGGATGGTGCGCACCCGCACCAGGCGCAGTACCTGGGCGTCGGGGGAGGTCAGGTCGAGCAGGGCGGCGACGGGCCGGGGCGGGGTGATCAGGGAACACTCCCGCACTTCGGTGGTGGCGACGACGCCCTGGCTGGCGAAGTCCTCCGAGAGGGTGCTCAGCTTCTGGGCGATCGACGGTTCGATGACCGTGGACGTGACGAACGTGCCGCGTCCGCGGACCTGCCGCAGCAGCCCTTCCTCGATGAGGGTCGTCAGGGCGCGGTGCACCGTGCCGCGGCTGACGCCGAACTCCTGGGCCAGTTCGGGCTCGCTCTTGAGCCGGTAGTGCGCCGGCCACTGACCGCTCGCGATGCGCAGGCGGATGTGTTCCGAGATCTGCACGTGGATCGCGGTGGGGACGTTGCGCCGGATGCCCGGAAGACCTCCTTCGTCGGCCGTCACGGTCACGCGTCTCCTCTCCAGGTGGATGCGCCGTGCCCCGGCCGGAGGAGGCCGGAGCACGGCAGCCGGTCGGTCACAGCCGCCCGGCGGCTGGTCAGTAGCTGACGGTGTGATCGTCGCCGGTGTCGGTGACGATCGCCCTGCCGGCACTCGTACCGAGCAACGAGGCGCCGGCACGCAGGAGTTCCAGGGACTGGCGGTAGGACTTGATGGAGCCCGACGCCTTCACCCGGACACCGTCACGGGCCCGGTCGACAAGGTAGCGGACGCTTTCCGGCCCGGCCGTCTCGATCTGCCCGCTGCTGGCGTTCTTGAGGTAGGCGACGCCGGCTTCCATGGCCAGTTCGACGGCGGCCTCCTTCTCCTGCGCGCTGAGCAGCGGCAGCTCCAGCATGACCTTGACGGGGCCTCCGAAGGCGCGGACCACACCCGCGATGTCCTCGCGGAACTCATCGTACTTGCCGCTCTTGAGCCAGCCGACCTGCACGCCGATGTCGAGCTGGGTGGCGCCGAGCCGGGCTATCTCGGCCGCCTCGGCCGCCTTGCCCGCGCTGGTCATGACGCCCACCGTGGGGAAGTCCAGGGCGGAGGCGACCTCGATCCCGGTGCCGCGCAGTTCGGCGACCACGACGGGGAGCCAGGAGGCGGGAACCATCGCGGCGTTGAAGCCGTAGGTGACGGCCTCCTGCGCGTGGGCGACCATGTCGTCGCGGGTGGCGTCGGGCTCGATACGGGTGTGCTGGATGTAGGGGGCCAGCTCGGCCGGGCTGAGCGTCAGCTCGGCGGCGGGGGTCGTCACGGTGTCGGACACGGGTTGTCTCCCTGAGAGGTGGGGGTGGTGCGGGCGGCGGAACGGTCCGGCGCCCACGACGTCGGATCCCGGGGGATCAGAGCTTGGAGGCGTACTCCGGAGGGACGACGACGTCCTCCTTGTCGAACCAGCGGGGCGCGTCGACACCGCAGAACAGGCCGATGTTGCCCCAGGGTTCGAAGGCGCCGGTGCGGACGACGACCTTGGCCTGGCGGGCCAGTTCGCCGAGCACCTCGGTGTGCGGCCGGGTGGTGAACTCGGCGCCGGAGAACCTCTCGCGCAGCCATGCGTCGAGCCGGGGGTGACGGGTGGGGACGTCCTCGGCCCGCACCACGCCCTCGACGACGAGTTCGTCGGCGATCAGCCCGAGCACGGTCCGCAGGTCCGGAAGGTTCTCCGCGATCGCCAGGTCGACGCGGTGGGCGTCCCGGGGGACGGGGAAGCCCGCGTCGACGACCAGTAGCAGGTCGGTGTGGCCGAGGGTGGCCAGGGCCCCGCTCAGTTCGGCGTTGAGGATGCCGTGTCGTTTCATGGTCGTTCCCTTCTGTGGTGAGGAAGTTGATGCTCAGGCAGCCGGCGCCGCTCCGGTCGCCAGGGTCATGATCGATTCCTCGGTCGCCTCGGCCGACGGCACGATGCCGGCGACGCGGCCTTCGCTCATCACGACGATCCGGTCGGTCAGGGTGAGCAGTTCGGGCAGGTCCGAGGAGGAGCAGAGGATCGCGAGGCCCTTCTCCGCCAGCTCGAACAGCTGCTCGTAGATCTCCGCCTTCGCTCCGACGTCCACCCCGCGGGTGGGTTCGTCGAGGATCAGCACGGCCGGGTCGATCGCCAGCCAGCGGCCGAGGACCACCTTCTGCTGGTTGCCGCCGGACAGGCTGGTGATGGGCTGCTCCATCGTGGCGGTCTTGACCCGCATGCGCTGTGCCTGTTCGGTGGCCTGCCGGTTGAGGGCCCGGCGGCGGAGCAGTCCGAACCGGCTGAGCCGCTCGGTGGTCAGCGCGCTGACGTTGTCACCGACGCTCATGGTCGTCAGCAGGCCCTGGGCGCGGCGCTCTCCGGGGACGAACGCCAGGCGGCGGCCGACGCTGGCGACGGGGTTGCGCCGCTGGTAGGGCTCGCCCAGGAGTTCCACCTCGCCGCCGGTGCCGCGGTCGCCGCCGAAGACGTTGTGCAGCAGTTCCACCCGCCCGGAGTCCGGCAGTCCGGCCACTCCGAGGATCTCGCCGGGCCGGATCTCCAGGGACACGTCCCGGTGCCGACGGCCGGTCAGCCCGGCCAGGCGCAGGGCGGGCGCGGCGCCGGGGTCGGGCCGGTGGTCGGGGCGCCGTTCGAAGTGGCCGAGGCGGCGGCCGACCATGGCGGCGACCGCCTGGTCGGGGGTGGTCTCGGAGTTCCGCCAGGAGGCGACGTGGGAACCGTCGCGCAGCACCTCGATGCGGTCGGCCAGCCGGAAGACCTCCGGCATGCGGTGGGAGACGTAGAGCAGGGTGGTGCCGTCCGCCTTGAGGCCGTCCATCAGGGTGAACAGCCGCTCCGCCTCGGCGGGGGTGAGCATCGCGGTCGGCTCGTCCAGGATCAGGACCCGGCAGCCCCGGGCGACGGACCGGGCCACCACGACGAGCTGCTGGGTGGCCAGGTCCAGCGACCCGACGGGCGTGGCGGGGTCCAGGGCCAGGTCCAGGCGGGCCAGGATCTCGGCGGTGCGTTCCGCCATCCGGCCGCGGGAGGGGAACCAGCGGTTTCCCGGTTCCATACCGCTCAGGACGTTCTCGGCGACGCTGCGGTCGGGCAGCAGCGAGAGCTCCTGGGGAACGATCGCGACACCGTGCCGGTCCAGCATGGTGCTGGGGTCGAAGGAGGTCACCTGCTCCCCGAAGACGGTGACGGTGCCCTCGCTGGGCGGCTGGAGCCCGGCGAGGATCTTGAGCAGGGTGGACTTCCCCGCGCCGTTCTCTCCGAGCAGCGCGGTGACCTCGCCGGCGGGGACGTCGAAGGAGACGTCGGACAGGGCGCGCACCGGGCCGAAGCTGCGGGACAGTCCGCGTATCTCGACGGCCGTGGCGGCCTGGGGCGCGGCGGTCACTTCTCCACCGTCGCTTCACCGAGGTTGTCCCGGGTGACGAACTGGGCCCCGGTGTTCACGCCGCTGATCTCCGTGCCCTCGTCGAGGAAGTCGTGGAGCACCTTGACGGCCTGGTAGCCCTGCTCGGTCGGGTTCTGGCTGATCGTGAAGTCGACCACCCCGCTCTCGAGGTACTCGGCGGTCTGGGGCAGCAGGTCGAACCCGCCGACGGTGACGGCGTCCTTCTTCTTCGCGCCCGCCACCCACTTGGCGGCGGCGGTCGTGGAGCAGCAGTCGAGACCCGCGACCGCGACGACGCCGGACTGCCCGGACATCGTGGACTCGACGGTGTTGTACGCGGCGCTGGGCTCGTTCCCGACGTTGACCGGGCCGACGATCTCCAGGCCGCTTCCGGACATGCCCTGTTCGAATCCGCTGAACCGGTCGTGGGACCAGCCGGCTCCGGTGTCCACCGAGAAGACGACGACCTTGCCCTTGGCGTCGGCGCCGAGTTCCTCGCGGAGCCGCTCGGCCTGCGCCTTGCCCGAAGCCTTGAGGTCCTGGCCGACGAAGCCCATCTGCTCCGAGTCCGGGTTGTCGGTGTTGAAGGAGACGACGGGGACACCGGCCTTGTACGCCTGGGCTATGACGGGCTTGAGGGCGTCGCTGGACGCGGAGGAGACGGCGAGGCCGTCGACGGCCTTCTGCTGCAGCAGCGTCTGGATCTCGGAGACCTGCTTGGCCGCGTCGCCGCCGGTGGGCCCGATCAGGCTCGCCTCGACGCCGAGTTCCTTGCCCGCCTTCTTCATGCCCGCGCCGATGGGCGTGGCGAAGGCCAGGGACGGGTCGTGGTAGCTGAGCTTGATCCGCAGCGGCTTGCCGTCGTCGATGCGCTGCTGGACGTGGGCGGCGAGCTTGAACCCGTCGTCGGAACCCGCGCTGTCGGCGGAGGTGACGGCTCCGCAGGCGGTGAGGCCGAGGACGGTGGTGGCGGTGGCCACGGCGATGAGGCTTCTGAGGGGGAGACGAGAGGACACGGGAGACTCCTTTGTCACGGGGTGTCGCTGGGGCGGCGGCCCGGGGGCACTCTGCGGCGGCCGTGCGGCCGGCCGTGCGGGGCGTGTGCGGCCGGCGGTTCGGGGCGTGTGCGGCCGGCGGTTCGGGGCGTGTGCGGCCGGACGAGGTGGTCGGGGAGGGGCTTGGACGGGGAGGGAGGAGGGCGGCGGTCAGGCGCGGGACTTGCGCCGGCGTTGCCAGGTGTCGGCGGCGACCGCGGCGACGATGACCAGGCCGGTCACGACGGTCTGCCAGAAGGAGGAGATCCCCTTGACGTTGAGGATGTTCTGGAGCAGGCCGATGAAGGCGACGCCGATGACGGTGCCCCAGATGGTGCCGGAGCCGCCGAACAGCGCGGCGCCGCCGATGATGACCGCGGAGATCACGGTGAGTTCCATGCCCTGGCCCGTGACGCCCTGGACGTAGGACAGGAAGGACAGGCCGAGGACGCCCGCGAGTCCGGCGGTGAATCCGGAGAGGACGAACGCGGTCAGCTTGACCCGCTTGACGTTGACGCCGACGAGCCGGGCGGCTTCCTGGTTGCCGCCGACGGCGTAGGTGTTGAAGCCGAAGCGGGAACGGGACAGCAGCACCGCGCCGATCACGGCGATGACGGCGAAGAACACGAACTGCATCGGGATGACGCCGAACAGGAGGCCCTGCCCCAGCAGGTTGAAGTCCGCGACGCCCGCCTGCGAGGAGCTGAGGGAGATCGGGGCGCCGTCGGAGATGAGCAGGGCGACGCCGCGGAACACGCTGAGCGTGCCGAGGGTGACGATGAACGACGGCACGCCGAGCACGACCACCGCCAGGCCGTTGAGCAGGCCGGCCACCGCGCCGACGGCGAGTCCGACGAACGCCGCCAGGCCCCAGCTCCAGCCGTCCGAGATCAGGATGCCGGTCGAGATCGCCGACAGGGCGTAGGTGGAGCCGACGGAGAGGTCGATCTCTCCGTTGAGGATCACGAAGGTCACGCCGATGGCCATGATGCCGATCTGGGACACCTGCTGACCGACCGAGAGCAGGTTGTCGGACTGCGCGAAGCTCGGCGAGAGGATGCTGCCCAGCACGAAGAGCAGGACGAGCGCCGCGAAGACACCGGACTCCCGGGCGTGCAGCATTCTGCGCAGTGGAAGTGCGAACTCCCGCTGCGCGGGCGCGGTGGTCGTGGTCATCGTTCGGTTCCCATCAGGTCATCCAGCTGGTCTCGGGTCGGCAGTGCGGGAACGACCCCGGCGATGGTCACGGTGTGGGCGCCGGCCACCCCGGCGATGTGCGCCGCCTCGGTGAGGGGGCGTCCCTCGGCGAGGGACACGGCGAGCGCGGCGGTGAAGGAGTCGCCCGCTCCGGTGGTGTCGACGACGGACTCGGCCGGGTGCGGCGGAATCCGCGTCGTGGCGCCCGCCTGTGCGACGAGTGCTCCCTCTCCGCCCCGGGTCAGGACCGCGGCGCCGCCGGTGAGCGCGCACAGACGGCGTGTCAGTTCCCCGTCGTCCAGTCCGTGCCCCTCCTGGAGTCCGAGGAGCACGGGGGCCTCGGTCTGGTTGGGAGTGATCACGTCGATCAGCGGCCAGAGGTCGTCGGGCAGCGGGCGGGCGGGGGCCGGGTTGAGCAGTGTCGTGGTTCCCGCTCGACGGCCCGCGCGCAGCGCCGCGGCGACGGCCGCCTCGGGGATCTCCATGGAGACCACGAGGATGTCGGCGGCGGCGATCTCGGCGTGGAACGACTCCACGGCGGCCGCGTCCAGTTCGTCCAGGGCGCCGGGGGCGATGCTGATGCGGTTCTCCCCGGACGGTTCGACCAGGATGAAGCCGACCATCGTCGGGGCGCCGGCCGTCAGGACGTGATCCGCCGCGACGCCTTCCTCGCGCCACAGTGCGCGAGCGGCCCGCCCGAAGTCGTCGTCACCGACGGCGGTCAGCAGGGAGACCTGTGCGCCGAGCCTGGCGGCACCGATGGCCTGATTGCTTCCCTTGCCCCCGGGACCCGGTGAGAACACCCCGCCCGAGACGGTCTCGCCTGCGTCAGGAGACCTGGGCAACCGCATGGTCAGCCCGGCCCCATAGCTTCCGACAACCGCCACCTTGACCATGCGCCCACCTCATTGCATAGGGACAACCGTGAACATGAGGGTGAGCGTATGTACAGTGATGTCTATAGTCAATGGCCAAGAGAAAGCGTCTTTTGAGCCAACATCGGGAGGCCGACGGAGCCGTCCGGGGCAGCCCTGGTGTACACCGCGGGCCCAGGTGAACTCCGGTGCACCCGGGGAGGGGTCAGCACACCCGGGGAGGGGTCAGTGCACCTGGAGAGAGGTCGTCGACCGACCTTCCCCGCTCGCGGACACGCCGGCGGGAGCGGGATGCCCTCGGAGTGCCCGCGCGTCTTCGCAGAGAACCGGTGAATGCGCCGGGGCGCTCAACTGACCCGTTCCGCGTGGTGTTTGACCGCGCGGAGGCGGACCTCGGACGGGAGGGTGGCGAGGCCCGCCGACTCGCGGGCGTGGGCCAGGGCTCCGGTGGTGAGGGTGTCCAGCGCGGTGCCGGGGTCGACGTGGGGTTCCAGGAGGAGGTGGACACGGGTGTGCGGGACGCCGCGGCGGCCGGTCAGCCGTACACGGGCCTGTTCGACGCCGTCCAGCCGGCCCGCCTCCTGGGCGAGGGCGGTCTCCAGCGCCTGGCCGCGCAGCACCGCTTCGTCACCGTCACCCGTGTCGACGAAGACCTCGGCGAGCCGTCGCCTGCGCAGCACCGCGACCAGCCACCACAGGAGGAGCAGGACGAGGACGGCGAGCGCGGCGATCACGACCGGCCACCACCAGCCCTCGTCCCGCCACCGGGTCCGCTCGGTCTCGTCCAGCAGGACGTCGTTCCGTCCGCCGTGCAGCCACCAGGAGGGCGCGGGCGCCCCCAGGCCGATGGCCAGGACGGACCCGCCGAGGGCCACCAGCAGCAGGCCCACGATCCCGAGCAGGACGCGGTTGACGATCCTGATCACCGCTCTCACCCCTTCCGGCCGGGACGCCGCACCCGTACCGCCAGTGCCGGCGGCCGGGACAGCGCCATGCGCCCGACCACGTCGGCGAGCACCTCGCGCAGGTCGGCCCGTACGTCGTCCAGTTCACGGAAATGCGAGACCGCGCGGACGTCGGCCCGCCTGCGGGTCACCCGTACGCGTACCGACCGCACCCCGGCGACCTCCATGGCCCGGTCCCGCAGCACCATCGCCGCCGCGTCGCGGTCGAGACCGGCGCGTACGTCGGGGTGGACGCGGCGCATCGGGAGCAGGGACCGCAGCCCGGGGGTGAGGGCCAGCAGGAGCAGCCAGAGTCCGAGGGCGGTGGCGACGCCGGCGCCCAGCAGCACCCAGGCGTCGTCCAGGGGCCGCTCGGCGAGCTGGTCGGCCAGCTCCCGGCGCCAGCTCATCGCGGGCCGGTCGGCACGCACCGCGGCGATGTCGTACAGGAACGCCGCCGCCACCACCAGGAGCAGCAGCGCGAGCAGGCCGCCGGAGATCCTGCGCGTCGACCAGAAACGCCGGGCACCGCTGCCCACGGCGTCGTCGTCCGGCGCGGGCGGCCGTGTCTTCTCCAGGACGGTGCCCGTGGCGACTTCGCCGGGCCCGGATCCGCTCATCGGGTCCTCCTGCGGGTCTCTTCGAGCACCGCCGGGTGCAGCCGTTCCACCTGGACGGCGACCTCCGGTACCTGCATGCCCGTCAGCCCGGACACCCGTTCGATCACCTGGCGGCGCACCTGGCCGCACCGGCCGCCGATGTCGCCGGGGTAGCCGAGTTCGACGTGGACGCGGACCCGCGCGGTGTCGTCGTGGTGGACGACGACCGTGGCGTGCGGCGGCTCGGCGTCCCGGGGCAGCGGTCCGACCGCCTCGCGGGCCGCCTGGGAGGCGATCTTCGCGACCACCCGGTCGGCGATCCGGGTCGCACCGCGCTCGCGCGGCGGCACGGGGCCCGCGGCACCGTCGACCTCACCCTCCGCCGTGCTCACCGGTCCCACCGGTGTCACCGCCGCCGTTCGTTACGGGGACGGAAGAAGTCGCCGAACTCCAGGTCCCCCTCGAGGAACCGCCCGACGACGAAACCGACGGCCCCCAGGGCCGCCACCAGTAGGAAGGCTCCGAATCCGCCGAAGTATCCGGCGAAGCCCAGCGCCATGCCGGCGATCATGCCGACCACGGCCATGCTCATGGTGCGCTCCTCAGTTGCTCAGCGGTTCGCCGTCCTCGTGGTCCCGGGCCCCGTTCACCGCCCGGTTTCTCACTGGAGGCGGCTCTCCGGCTCCTCGTCCTCCTCGTCCGGCAGCTTCACGTCGCTCACCGCGATGTTGACCTCGACCACCTCGAGGCTGGTCATCCGCTCGACCGCCGCGATGACGTTCTCCCGTACGGCTCTGGTGACGTCGCCGATGGACACGCCGTAGTCGACGACGATCTCCAGGTCGAGCGCGGTCTGCACCTCGCCGACCTCGGCCTTCACACCCCGGGCCACCGATTTCGTCCCGCCCGGCACCCGGTCGCGCACGGCCCCGAAGGTCCGGGACAGGCCGCTGCCCATGGCGTGCACGCCGAGGACGTCCCGCGCCGCCATGCCCGCGATCTTCTCCACGACGCCGTCGGCGATCGTGGTGCGGCCGCGCGTGGCGGGGTCGCCTCCGCCTCGCCGGGTGCCCGGTCCCCTGCGCACGGAGGTGTCCGGCCCGGTCTTCTCGAGGTCGGCGGCCCGCGTCGAGCCGCCGTCCGTGATGTCGCTCATCGCCGTACGTCCCTTCCGATCGTCGTCTACGGGACCACCGTATGCGCCGATGCGTGGTTGCGCGCCAGGGATACGGCAGGCTGGAGGAATGACGGCGGACCGGTGGACTCGGACAGTGCGGCAGCAATTGGGACTGGGCAGGCTTCTGCCCCTGGGCGGACCGCGCGACGGCGCGTGGATCTTCGAGCGGGCCGCCGGGGCGGTCCTGCGACGTGCGGTGGCGCGGGCCGAGCCGGGCCTGCGCCTGGACGGTCTGCGGATCGCGCTCGCCGCTCCGGAGGAGGCCGGTGAGCCGGTGGTGCCCGCTCCGCCCAGTGCCCTGCCACCGGGCTCGCTGCGGGTGGCGGCCCGGTTCGCGGCCCCGGCGGCGGAGCCTCTGCCGGTGACGGCGGACCGGCTGCGGGCGGTGTTGTCGCGGGCCGCGGCGGAGCGGATCGGGCTGGTGGTGGCGGAGGTGGACCTGGAGGTGGCGGAGCTGCTGGACGCGGAGGCCGGGACGGCGGGCCCGGCGGCGGAGAGCGGGCCGCCGGGCAGCGCGGTGGACGGGCCGGCCGATGCTCCGTTCGAGGGCCGGGGCGGTACTCCGACCGAGGGCCGGGGCGGTACTCCGACCGGGGCACCGGAGTCCGGTGGTCGGTCCGACGAGGACCGGGTCGCCGCCGCGGCGCTCGCCGTACCGGGGGTGTCCCGGCTGACGGGTGCGCTCGGCCGGGCGGTACACCTCGCACCGTCGCCGCAGGCGCCCGACGGTGTCACCCTGCCCGGCCGTCACGTGCGCGTGGACCTCGCCGTCGGGGCGGACCACCGGGCCCTGGACGTGGCCCGGTCGGTCCGCGCGGCGGTGTCGGCCGCCCTGCCGGACCGTCCGACGGTGGCGGTCCTGGTCACAGCGGTCGACTGACGCTCCTCAGCGCGTCACCGGCCGCTCATTCACCGAGACCGGCCAGGTCCCGCAGCCGGCGGCCCTGGGCCGCGCGCTCGGCGGCCCGCTGCTCCTCGTACGTACGCTCCGCGGCCCCGCTCAGCAGCGCCTTCGTCTCGATCACCGCGTCCCGGGGCGCGGCGAGCAGCGCCGCCGCGAGGTCCCGCACCGCTCCGTCCAGTTCCTCGCCGGGCACGGCGATGTTGGCGAGTCCGGTGCTCACGGCCTCCTCGGCCGTGACGTACCGGCCGGTCGCACAGATCTCCAGCGCGCGGGCGTACCCGACGAGTCCGACCAGCGGGTGCGTGCCGGTCAGGTCCGGGACGAGGCCCAGGCCGGTCTCGCGCATGGCGAACTGGACATCGTCGGCGACGACCCGCAGGTCGCAGGCGAGGGCCAGCTGGAAACCGGCCCCGATGGCATGCCCCTGCACGGCCGCGACGGACACGATGTCGCTGCGCCGCCACCAGGTGAACGCCTCCTGGTAGGTGGCGATGGTCGCGTCGAGGTCGGCCTCGCTGCCGCGCGCCATCTCGACGAACGACGGATCGCCCTCGATTCCCTCGGGGGTGAGCATCTGCCGGTCGAGGCCGGCGGAGAAGGACTTGCCCTCACCGCGGAGCACCACGACCCGCACGGAGCCCGGCAGCAGCCGGCCCGCCTCGGTCAGCGCACGCCACAGAGCGGGGCTCTGCGCGTTGCGCTTGGCCGGGTTGGTCAGCGTCACCGTGGCGATCGCGTCGTCGACGGTGAGCCGTACGCCGTCCTGGTCGAGTACGGGACCGAGGTCCTGGGCGGGCGAAGCCATGGGGCGCCTCCGATGGGTGCGGTCGTCCTCCGTGCCGTAGACGGGACCGGGCCCGCCCTGCGGCACAGCTAAGTGACTGCACAGTAACCACCCGCCCGGCCTGTCGGCCGGCCGGGTGGCCACCTCGGATCGCGGGCGCCCGGGGATCAGGCCGAAGCGGCCTTCTTGCCCCGGGTCGCCCCGCCACGCCCTCGGAGCGTGACGCCCGATTCGCTGAGCATGCGGTGCACGAAGCCATACGAGCGGCCGGTCTCCTCGGCCAATGCCCGGATGCTCGCACCGGCGTCGTATTTCTTCTTCAGGTCTGCCGCGAGCTTGTCGCGCGCGGCGCCGGTCACCCGGCTGCCCTTCTTCAGAGTCTCGGCCACCCGTGCCTCCTCATGGGAAGTGCGCTCTGGTCTCCTCATGATCACCCCTCTTGGGCCCGATGGCCACCCATTCGGCAAGGTCCGTGCGACAAGGTTGTGACGACAGGAGTGCATCCCCACATATGGAATGACTGATTCCACGAGGTGCCGACCACACCGACGGACGCGCTCCGCCGTGAAATACCAGGTCAGAAAGACGTGGCGGCCGAGCCCCGGGCGCTCGGGGGCTCGGCCGCGAAATCGGTGCAGGACACACCTGGGTACGAGGAGATCTCACACGAATGAGGGATCACCGATGGGCCGAATGATCCATACGCGGTGGATCAGGCCCGCGACCGGCAGGGTCGGCGGCCCGGGTGCCGCTCAGGCGAGGGCGACGAGGTCCGCGTAGTCGGCGCCCCACAGGTCCTCGATGCCGTCCGGCAGCAGGATGATCCGCTCCGGCTGCAACGCCTCGACGGCGCCCTCGTCGTGCGTGACCAGCACCACGGCGCCCTTGTAGGTGCGCAGCGCGCCGAGGATCTCCTCGCGGCTGGCCGGGTCGAGGTTGTTGGTGGGCTCGTCGAGCAGGAGCACGTTCGCCGAGGAGACCACGAGGGTCGCGAGCGCGAGCCGGGTCTTCTCGCCGCCGGAGAGGACACCGGCGGGCTTGTCGACGTCGTCACCGGAGAACAGGAACGAGCCGAGCACCTTGCGGACCTCGACGAGGTCCATGTCGGGCGCGGCGGAGCGCATGTTCTCCAGCACCGTGCGGTCCCGGTCGAGGGTCTCGTGCTCCTGGGCGTAGTACCCGATCTTGAGCCCGTGGCCGGGTACGACCATGCCGGTGTCGGGCTGTTCCACTCCGCCGAGGAGGCGCAGCAGGGTGGTCTTGCCGGCGCCGTTGAGTCCGAGGATGACGACGCGGGAGCCCTTGTCGATGGCCAGGTCGACGTCGGTGAAGATCTCGAGCGAGCCGTACGACTTCGACAGGCCCTCGGCGGTCAGCGGGGTCCTGCCGCAGGGGGACGGGTCGGGGAAGCGCAGCTTGGCGACCTTGTCGGCCTGGCGGACGCCTTCGAGGCCGGACAGCAGGCGCTCCGCGCGGCGGGCCATGTTCTGCGCGGCGACGGTCTTGGTGGCCTTGGCGCGCATCTTGTCGGCCTGGGCGTTGAGGGTGGCGGCCTTCTTCTCGGCGTTCTGCCGCTCGCGCTTGCGGCGCTTCTCGTCGGCCTCGCGCTGCTGCTGGTAGAGCTTCCAGCCCATGTTGTAGATGTCGATCGTGGAGCGGTTGGCGTCCAGGTAGAACACCTTGTTGACGACCGTCTCGACCAGGTCGACGTCGTGGGAGATGACGATGAAGCCGCCGCGGTAGGTCTTGAGGTAGTCGCGCAGCCAGACGATCGAGTCGGCGTCGAGGTGGTTGGTCGGCTCGTCGAGCAGGAGGGTGTCCGCGTCGGAGAACAGGATGCGGGCCAGCTCGATACGGCGGCGCTGACCGCCGGAGAGCGTGTGCAGCGGCTGGCCGAGCACCCGGTCGGGCAGGTTCAGCGCGGCGGCGATGGTGGCGGCCTCGGCCTCGGCCGCGTACCCGCCCTTGGTGAGGAACTCGGTCTCCTGGCGCTCGTACTGCCTCAGCGCCTTCTCCCGGGTGGCGCCCGAGCCGTTCGCGATGCGCTGCTCGTTCTCGCTCATCTTGCGGATCAGGTTGTCCAGGCCGCGGGCGGAGAGGACACGGTCGCGGGCGAGCACGTCGAGGTCGCCGGTGCGGGGGTCCTGGGGCAGATAGCCGACCTCGCCGGAGCGGGTGACGTTGCCGGCGTCGGGGACGCCCTGGCCGGCGAGGACCTTGGTGAGGGTGGTCTTGCCGGCGCCGTTGCGGCCGACCAGGCCGATGCGGTCGCCCTTGGCGATGCGGAAGGTGGCACTCTCGATGAGGACACGGGCACCGGCGCGCAGCTCGATGCCGGAGGCGGAGATCACGGACAGGCTCCAGGGCTTTGGGTGGCGGTGGGCGGCTGAGGGCGTTCCCGCCGTCTAATGCGCGAGGAGAATGGCCATGGGAGCCATTCTAACGGGGCCGCGCAACCTCTTTTCCGGCGCGCGGGTGTGCGGTGCCGGACGCTCGCCCGGACCAGGCGGTGTTGTCGGTGGCGGGTGCCAGACTGAGCGGCAGGTCGAATTTCTGGCGATCTTCCGGAGATTGTCCGGTTGCAGGACACAAGGGGTGATGTCCATGGCAGGTACGGGCGGCGGGCGTCCGAGCATCTTTCCGACCCTGCTGTACGCGGACGCGAAGGCGGCGATCCGGCAGCTGACCGAGGCCTTCGGGTTCACCGAGCTGTCGGTGTACGAGGACGGGGGCGGCAAGGTGGCCCACGCCGAGCTGGTACAGGGCAACGGCGCGGTGATGCTGGGCTCCAAGGGCACCGGCAGCGCGTTCGACAAGGCGATGGAGGGCTCGGGTCCGGTCGGGGTCTACGTCGTCGTGGACGACGTGGACGCGCATCACCGGCGGGCGGCGGAGCAGGGCGCGGAGATCGTGATGCCCCCGACGGACCAGGACTACGGCTCGCGGGACTACATGGCCCGCGACATCGAGGGCAACATCTGGAGCTTCGGCACGTACGCGCCCGAGACCGGGGCGTGAACGGGGAGCGGGAAGGGCCGCGCCGGGAAGCGCCGCGCTGAGGGGCCGGGAGCGGCGGGGACCGGCCCCCGCAGGGCCGCGCGGGCGGTCCTGCGGGGGTCGTTCGGGCCGTGCCGGGTCCTGCGAGGCGCGGGCGGTTCGTGCGGGGGCCGGTGTCAGCCTCCGGTGTGCACCTGGAAGGCAGCCCGGCGGACGGCTTTGGCCAAGGCCGGGTCGGGGTGGGCGGCGGCCAGGGCGACCAGGACCTGGACGGTCCGCGGGTGTCCGACGGCGCGCACCTCGTTCAGCAGGGCGGGGACGGTGGGCTGGACCGCGGACTCCAGATGCCGCACCAGCAGCGGAGCCTCCCCGTGATCGGCGACCGCGGCGGCGGTGTCCACCCACAGCCAGGTGGCCTCCGCCCGGGTGAGGACCTCGTGGGCGTCCTCGGGGTCGGCACCCTTGTGCTCGGCGAGCCACAGCAGGGCGTAGGGCCGCAGCGTCGGCTCGTCGCACACGGCGCGGACCTCGGGTTCGGCGGGGGCGCCGACGACCCGCAGCGCCTCGAAGGCGAGACCGCGCAGCAGGGCGTCCTCGCCACGGGCGGCGTCGAGCAGTTCGGTGACGGCGCTGCCCACCGGGCGGGCGGCGAGCCAGGCGCGGTACTCGGCGCGGGCCGCGTTGGGGCGCAGTTGGGCGCAGCCGCGGAGCATGTCCTCGGCCCCCTGCTCGATGTTCCCGGCGGGGCTCTGGGCGGCGACGCAGATCTGCTCCAGCTTGACCCAGACCGCCCAGCTGCCGAGGGGGGTGAGGGTGGCCTGTCCCTCGCCACAGGTGAGGGCGCCCACGGCGGCGAGGGCGCGCAGGGCCCAGTCGAGGAGCGGGGCGAGCGGGACGTCGTCGGCACCCGGCCCGGCGAGGGCGGGGGTGGGCGCGGGCACGGCCGGTCCGGGCTCGGGCTCGGGGTGGGCGGTGCCGGAGGGGCGGGGCCCGTAGTCGACCTCGCAGCGCTCCGTACGCAGTTCGGTGACCCGCTGCTGCAGGAGGTCGAGGAGCTGCGGCACGGGGACCGGGCCGGCCGACAGCTGGAGGAAGGAGAGGACCTGCGGCATGGCCGAGACGACCTCGCCCACGGCGGCGGGCCCGTGGTCCTCGGGTTCCGGGTGGGCGAGCGACCAGGCGTCGAACAGGGCGACCCAGCCCCGCAGGACGGCACTGTCGTCACGGTCCCAGGCGCGCAGCCGCCAGCCGGGGCGGGCGGTGTCGCCGTGCACCTCGATCAGGCCGGCGAGCCGGGCCGTGTCCCAGTCGGCGCGGACCTGAGCCGGAGTCAGGCCCAGGTCCTCGGCCGCCCATTCGACGGTCGCGTCGGAGAGGATGGCCCGGCCGGCGGCGGTGGCGCTGCCCCGGCCGGGGCCCAGTGCGGCGTCGGCCCAGCGGGCGACGCGGGCCGCGCCGGCCAGACCGGAGCGCGCCATTCGGGCCAGCTCCGCGGGGGCCGGTGTGCCTTCCGGCGGGCGTGGCGCAGGGCGACGCGAGCGCTGCTGGTTCATCGCCCTGGGGGCGGCGGCCAGGGGTCGCGGGCGGACAAGTCGAAGCCTGGAGTCGCGCGGGATACGGGACGTCACGGGTGCAGTCTCGCGGTTGACGGTCCGAAAACCCAAACGGAATGCCACGGGCGGCGAAGGGGAGGGCCAATGCACGGGGTCGCGGGGCAGTCGGCGGAAGGAAACGGGCCGGGAGAAGGAAGAGGACACGCCGGGAACACGCCGCGGAACGGAATCCCCGGCGACGGCCCGCGGGACCGGCGGGCGCGGGCCGCCCCGACCCGGCGCGCCGGGTCAGGGCGGAGCGGGGCGGGACGGCGTGGCAGGCCTGAGGGGCCGGGCACGGCGGGCCAGGCGCGGTGAGCCGGGTCGGGTCGGGTCGGTCACATGAAACAGACCAGGTCGGGCCGAGGCGATCACATGAAAGGGGTGAGGAAGCGGCGCAGCGCCTCTTCGTAGGTGTGCGGGTCGGCGTTCCACATGGCGCCGTGCGGCGCGTCCGCGACCGTGTGCAGGGTGACCGTGTTGGGCTGGGCGGCGGCCAGGCGGCGGGAGAACTGCCAGGGGGCCACGGTGTCGCCGGGGCCGTGGACGATCAGGGCGGGGATGCCGACGCGCTCCGGCCCCGGGGTGCCGGGGCGACGGCCTCCGTGGGGGTCGCCGTGGCGGCCGGTGCGGCCCTGGGCGGCGCGGACGGCCAGCGGCAGCAGCGCTCCGGGGGTGCGGCGGGCGGCGGCGAGGGCGCGCAGCGTCGCTTCCCAGCTGAGCACCGGGGAGTCGAGGACCAGCCCGGCGACGTGGTCGCGCAGGGTGGAACGGGCGGCGGCGCGCAGCGCCATGGTCGCTCCGGTGGACCAGCCGAGCAGGACGACCTGCCGGGCACCGGCGTCCACCGCGTACCGGATCGCCGCGTCGAGGTCGCGCCACTCGGTCTCGCCCAGGTGGTTGAGGCCGTCGGGCGAGCGCGGTGCGCCCTGGTCGCCCCGGTAGGCGAGGGCGAGCACCGGGAAGTGGTGGCGGTGCAGGAACTCCATGAGGTTCATGGCCTGTTCCCGGGTGGCGCCGAGACCGTGCACCGCGAGCACCCAGGTGTCCCGGACGTCCGGGACGAACCAGGCGGGGAGGGGACCGAGTTCGCCGGGGACCTCGACGTCGGTGTGGTCCAGGCCCAGGGCGGTCCCCGGGTCGCCGACGTGGAGGTTCGGGGTGAGCCAGACCCGGTCGCCGGGCTCCAGGGTGCCCCGTACGACGCGTTCCAGGCGGCGTACGACGGTGTCGGCAGACTCCGGAACGCCTTCCAGGACGGGCCCGACGACCGCGTGGGTGCCGTCGCCGGAGAGGCCGTAGCGGCCGGGCCGCAGTGTGGCGAGGTGCCGGGTGAGGGTGACCTGGCCTGCGGCGGTGCCGTGCACGGTGAGCCGGGGCTCGGTGGGCAGGGGTCTGCCCGGCGGCGCCTTGAGGGCGGCGTCGCTGGCGAGCCGGCCGACCGCCACCGTGGCGACGGAGGCCCCTATCACGGCGGTGACGGCAGCGGCCGTCGCTCTGACAGTACGCACCCACCCAGTGTCCCGGCCGCCCGGCCGCCCGGCCACCCCAGCGACGGGCAGGAGCCCGAGCCGACGGGATGCCCGGGGGTCGTGGGCCGCCGGGGCGCCGGGAGACCGGAATGCCCGGTCGCCGGGTCACGCGGTGTCGACCGGTCGATGGGTGCCGCGCCCGGCGCGTCGTCACCCGACCGCGCCGGAGGACGCCACCACTCCTCCGGCGCCGGCCGCTCCGGGCTCCGCCCTGCCCACCGGCCGGGCGGGCGGGTCAGCCGCGCTGTCCGTAGCTCCGCAGGCGGTCGGCGACCTCCGCCAGGTGGCCGGCCGACAGGAGGTTCGGGGAGCGGCCGGGGACGGACGAGGCGGTCAGCCAGAGCCTGCACATCCACTCCAGTTGGGCGGTGCTGTCGTAGGCCTGGTCGAGGGTCGTGCCGTGGGTGACGGTGCCGTGGTTCTGGAGGAGGCAGCCGGTGCGGTCCTCGAGGGCGCGCAGCATGTTCTCGGCCAATTCGTCGGTGCCGTACGTCGCGTAGGGAGCCACCCGGACGGGTCCGCCGAGCGCGGCGGCCATGTAGTGGATCAGTGGGAGTTCGTCGACGAGTGTGGAGACGGCCGTCGCGTGCACGGCGTGCGTGTGCACCACCGCGCGGGCGCCGGTCGTGCGGTACACCGCGAGATGCAGGGGCAGCTCGCTGGTGGGGGCCAGGGTCCCGAGGACCTGCCGGCCGGTGAGGTCGACGCCGGTGACGTCGTCCGGCGTCAGCCGGTCGTAGGGCACTCCCGACGGTGTGACCAGCACGGTCTCCCCGACCCTCACCGAGACGTTGCCGGAGGTCCCGACGACGAGCCCGTCGGAGACGGTCCGGCGGGCCGCCCCGACGAGGGTGGCCCAGGCGTGCGCCTCCTCGCCGCTCACGGCCCTGTCCTGCGGCTTCCGCCGTTCTCCTACGCGCTGCGGGCGGTCCTCGGCACGTGCTTCGTCCTCCGCGGCCCGCCGGTCCCTCCGTCGCTCGGTCATGCCGCGATCCTGCCGGGTGACCGAACTCTCCTCAACCGTGTCCCGTCGGCTCCCACGCCCGTCCGCGACCAACCTCGGCCTCCTGTGGAGCAGTCGGCTTCATCACGGTCATCCTGACGCCCATCCCAGTTCATCTTCCGTTCACCCAAGTTACCTACGTTCAACGCGCCAATGACTTCGAACGATTGCCTGGGTAAATGGAAAGCTTCTCGCTGATCCTCGCGATTGTGGTGGTAACCGCACTTGCGTTTGATTTCACGAACGGTTTCCACGACACCGCGAACGCGATGGCGACGACCATTTCGACCGGTGCCCTCAAGCCCAAGGTTGCGGTGGCGATGTCCGCCGTGCTCAACCTGGTGGGCGCCTTCCTCTCCGTGGAGGTCGCCAACACGATCTCCAAGGGCCTCGTCGACGAGGCCGGCATCCGTCCCGAGGTCATCTTCGCCGCACTGGTCGGCGCGATCCTCTGGAACCTCCTGACCTGGCTGGTCGGTCTGCCGTCCAGCTCCTCGCACGCCCTGATGGGCGGCCTGATCGGCGCCACCGTCGCCTCGGCGGGCTTCGGCGCGGTGCACGGCGACGTCCTGGTCACCAAGGTGCTGATCCCCGCGATCGCCGCGCCGCTGGTCGCCGGCCTGGCCGCGATGTTCGCGACCCGGCTGACCTACCGCATGAACCGCAAGGCTGCCGGCAGCAAGGCCTCCGAGAAGGGGTACCGGGCCGGACAGATCGCCTCCGCCGGTCTGGTCTCCCTGGCCCACGGCACCAACGACGCCCAGAAGACGATGGGCATCATCACCCTGGCCCTGGTCGCCGGCGGCACTCTCGCCCCGGACTCCGACCCGCCGATGTGGGTCATCGTCTCCGCGGGCATCGCCATCGCGCTCGGCACCTACCTCGGCGGCTGGCGCATCATCCGCACCATGGGCAAGGGCCTGACCGACCTCCAGCCGCAGCAGGGCTTCGTCGCCCAGACCAGCGCCGCGACGGTCATCCTGGCCTCCTCCCACCTCGGCTTCTCCCTGTCCACCACGCACTCCGTCTCCGGTTCCGTGATGGGTGCGGGCCTGGGCCGCAAGGGCGGCGTGGTCCGCTGGTCGACGGCCACCCGGATGTTCGTCGCCTGGGGTCTGACGCTGCCGGCGGCGGCCATCGTCGCGGCGATCGCCGAGTGGGTCTGCGGCTTCGGCAGCTGGGGCACCGCTCTCGTCGCGGTCTTCCTGATCACCTCCAGTGCGGCGATCTGGAAGATCTCCCGGCGCGAGGTCGTCGACCACACCAACGTCAACGACACCGACGACACCACCGGCACCGACGCCCCCGGCGAGGAGCAGAGCGGCGTCGTGACCGCAGCCATGGCCGCGGTGGCCCCCCCTCCGGCGGGCCCCGTGACCGAGGAGCTCTCGGCCACCATCCCGGCTCCCGCCGACCCGGCGACCCCTCCGGCCAGGACCACGGTCTGACCCCGCGGGGAGACGCGCAGAAGGCCCCGCAGGAAGACACGCAGGAAGACACGTAGGAGAAGAGCACCATGAAGATCGACTGGGCGGCCCTCGGTTCCGTCTTCGGCGTCAGCCTCGTGGTCACCGTGGCCCTGGTGGCCCTGTTCACCCTGGGCATCACCGGCCTGTCCCGCCGTGAGCGGGCCGCCGCCCAGGGCCAGTCCGCGGTCCTGGCGGTCACCGGCGCCTACACCTGCTTCGCGGCCTGCGCGGCGGCGGTGGCGTACGGGATCTATCTGATCATGGCCTGACGACTGCCCGAGGGCTGTCCGAGAGCTGTCCGATTCACCTGACGGCGCCTGATCACGGGGCAGGACCCGGGCCGGCGTCCCGGTCGGGGTCATGTCGTCCGTCCGGCGGGCGGTGCGGGGCGCCTTGCCTCCGTACCGCCCGTTCCGCGGTTCCCGGACCATCCGTCGACCGCTCCCGGACCGCCTGCCGGCCGTTCCCGCACCGCCCGTCACGCCGCGGGATCCCCGGCCCGCGGTTCACCCTCCGAAACCCCTCTGTGGGCCTCAGCACACTTCAGCCTCGCAGGTCAAAGGCAAGTTGACGGTTCTTCCGGACCGTGGTGGACTTCCGGAGCCATTACGGCGGCAGGAGAGGAAGCCGGTGCGAATCCGGCGCGGTCCCGCCACTGTCACCGGGGTGAACGACCCCGGAAGCCAGGAACTCCCACCGCCGGTCTCGTCGAACCAGGGCGTGGACACCCTGAGTGAGGACATACCGCCATGCCCGGCTGCCTGTTGAGGTCGACCAGCGATGCTCCGCCCCGGCTCGGGGCGGCCACTCCCGCCGGATCCCTCACCGGCTGAACCCATGGGTGCCGATCGCGAGTTCGCGTACGGCGCCGCCGCCGGCCTCCTCGGCGACCTGCTTCTCGGCGATCCCCGCCGAGGGCATCCGGTCGCCGCTTTCGGGCGGGCCGCGGCTGCCGTGGAACGGGTCCTGTGGCAGGACGACCGGGGCCGGGGCGCGCTGCACACCGCCGTCTGCGTCGGCGGGGCCGTCGCTCTGGGGAGCCTGGCCGCCCGCTGCGTACGATCCTCCCCCGCCGCCTCCGTCGCCCTGACCGGCGCGGCCACCTGGGCCGTCGTCGGAGGGACGTCGCTGGCCCGGGAGGCCCGCGCCATCGGGCGCGCCCTGGAGTCCGGGACCGTCGAGGGGATCGAGGCGGCGCGGGCCCGGCTGCCGCACCTGTGCGGACGGGACCCGCAGGCGCTGGACGCCGAAGGGATCGCCCGCGCGGTCGTGGAGTCCGTCGCCGAGAACACCTCCGACGCCGTGGTGGGCGCCCTGGTATGGGGTGCCGTTGCCGGTGTGCCGGGGCTGCTCGGGTTCCGGGCCGTCAACACCCTGGACGCCATGGTCGGCCACAAGTCCCCCCGCCATCTGCGGTACGGCTGGGCCTCCGCGCGCCTCGACGACGTCGCCGGGTGGCCCGGGGCGCGGCTGACCGCCGTACTCGCCGCGGTCGCCGGGCCGGACCCGCGGGGTGCCGTCCTGGCCTGGCGCACGGATGCCGCGAAGCATCCGAGTCCCAACGCCGGGCCCGTGGAGGCGTCCTTCGCGGGCGCGCTCGGCGTGCGGCTCGGCGGGACGCTGTCCTACTCCGGGCGGGTCGAGCACCGGCCCGTGCTCAACGGCGGCGGCCGTGCCGTGACCGTGGCGGACATCGACCGCACGGTACGGCTCTCACGGCGTGTCGGCTGGCTGGCACTCGGCGTCGGCGCCGCCGCGCGCATCGGTGTACGGGCCGTTGCGCGGGCCGTCCCCCGGGTGCGCGGAAAGGGGCGTACGGCATGAGGGGCGGTATGACGGGCGGCGGGCTGCTGGTCGCCGGTACGACGTCGGACGCCGGCAAGAGTGTGGTGACCGCCGGGATCTGCCGGTGGCTGGTGCGGCAGGGCGTCAAGGTCGCGCCGTTCAAGGCGCAGAACATGTCGCTGAACTCGTTCGTGACGCGGGAGGGCGCCGAGATCGGGCGGGCGCAGGCCATGCAGGCCCAGGCCTGCCGGATCGAGCCGACCGCGCTGATGAACCCGGTGCTGCTCAAGCCGGGCGGGGAACGGAGCAGCCAGGTCGTGCTGCTGGGCAGGCCGGTCGGTGAGATGAGCGCGCGCGGCTACCACGGCGGGCGGCAACAGCAGCTCCTGGGCACGGTGCTGGACTCCCTCGCGCAGCTGCGGGCCACGTACGACGCGGTGATCTGCGAAGGGGCCGGCAGCCCGGCCGAGATCAATCTGCGGCGCACCGACATCGTCAACATGGGGATCGCCAGGAACGCCTCGCTCCCCGTCCTCGTCGTCGGCGACATCGACCGCGGCGGGGTCTTCGCCTCCTTCTTCGGCACCGTCGCGCTGCTGTCGCGCGAGGACCAGGAACTGGTCGTCGGCTTCCTGGTGAACAAGTTCCGGGGCGATGTCTCGCTGCTGGAGCCCGGCCTGGACATGCTGCACGGTCTGACCGGGCGGCACACGTACGGCGTGCTGCCCTTCCGACACGGGCTCGGCATCGACGAGGAGGACGGACTGGCGGTGTCCCTGCGGGGCGCCGTACGGGAGTCCGCGGTCGCCGCGCCGGTCGGCGAGGACGTGCTGCGCATCGCCGTGTGCGCGGTGCCGCTGATGTCCAACTTCACGGACGTGGACGCGCTGGCCGCGGAACCGGGCGTCGTGGTCCGTTTCGTGGACCGGCCCGAGGAACTGGCCGACGCCGACCTCGTGGTGGTGCCGGGCACGCGCGGCACCGTACGGGCGCTTGAGTGGCTGCGGGAGCGCGGGCTCGCGGACGCGCTGCGGCGGCGGGCGGCCGAGGGACGGCCCGTGCTCGGGATCTGCGGGGGCTTCCAGATCCTCGGCGAGCACATCGAGGACGACGTGGAGAGCCGCGCCGGCCGGGTCGACGGGCTCGGAATCCTGCCCGTACGGGTGCGGTTCGCCCGGGAGAAGACGCTCGAGCGGCCCGTCGGGGAGGCCCTCGGGGAGCCCGTCGAGGGCTACGAGATCCATCACGGGGTCGCCGACGTACGGGGAGGGGAGGCGTTCATCTCCGACGGGAGGGGACACAGCCTGGACGGCTGCCGGGTCGGGCAGACCTGGGGCACGCACTGGCACGGTTCGCTGGAGTCGGACGGCTTCCGCCGGGCCTTCCTGCGCGAGGTGGCCGCCGCCGCGGGACGCCGTTTCGTACCGGCCCCCGACACCTCGTTCGCCGCGCTGCGCGAGGAGCAGCTCGACCGGCTCGGCGATCTGATCGAGCAGCACGCGGACACGGACGCGCTGTGGCGGCTCATCGAGTCCGGCGCCCCGCGGGGACTGCCGTTCGTTCCGCCGGGAGCGCCCGCATGAACACCGTGGTGCGGCCGGCCGTCGGCTCGGCGGGGCTCCGGCGGATCGTGACGGCGGGGAGCGCCGGCACACGAGAGCACGGCGGCCCGGACGCCGGGGCCGTGGACGGCCGGGAGATCCGCCCTCGGGCCTGCGGAGAACAGGTTTCGATCCCGGCGGTCCCGCGGCCCGCGGCCGCACTGAACAGCCGGACACCATCCGAAGGAGTGATCACCGCGTGAGTACGCCCTATCCCTTCACCGCCGTCGTCGGCCAGGACGACCTGCGGTTGGCCCTGCTGCTGAACGCGGTGTCACCACAGGTGGGTGGCGTTCTCGTGCGGGGGGAGAAGGGGACCGCGAAGTCGACGGCCGTCAGGGCGCTGGCCGCGCTGATGCCGGAGACCGAGGTCGTACCCGGCTGCCGGTTCTCCTGCGACCCCGCGGCCCCGGACCCGTCGTGCCCCGACGGACCGCATGAGTCCCGCCCCGGGGCGCGCCGCCCCACGGCCCTCGTCGAACTCCCGGTCGGTGCCTCCGAGGACCGGCTGGTGGGTGCCCTCGACATCGAGCGGGCGCTCGCGGAGGGGGTGAAGGCCTTCGAACCGGGCCTGCTCGCGGGCGCCCACCGGGGGATCCTGTACGTCGACGAGGTCAACCTTCTGAACGACCATCTCGTCGACCTGCTGCTGGACGCGGCCGCCATGGGCGCCTCGTACGTCGAGCGCGAGGGTGTCTCCGTACGGCACGCGGCGCGCTTCCTGCTCGTCGGGACCATGAATCCCGAGGAGGGCGAGCTGCGGCCCCAGTTGCTGGACCGGTTCGGACTGACCGTGGAGGTCAAGGCCTCGCGGGAGCCGGACCAGCGGGTGGAGGTCGTGCGGCGCAGGCTGGCCTACGACGACGCCCCGGAGGAGTTCGCCGCACGCTGGGCCGGCGAGGAGGCTGCCGTACGGCAGCGGATCATGGCGGCGCGGGAGTTGCTGCCGTCGGTGCGACTGGGTGAGGGGGCGCTGCTGCAGATCGCGGCCACGTGCGGCGCCTTCGAGGTGGACGGCATGCGTGCCGACATCGTGATGGCGCGCACCGCGACCGCGCTGGCGGCCTGGGCCGGGCGGACGGACGTGCTGGCCGAGGACGTACGGCAGGCCGCGCTGCTGGCACTCCCCCACCGGCGGCGGCGCAACCCGTTCGACGCGCCGGGGCTCGACGAGGACAAGCTCGACGAGACGCTGGAGCGGTTCGGCGGGCAGAACGAGGACGGAGACGGGGACGGGGACGAGGCGGGGAACGACGACGGGGACGGCGACGGCGACGGCGACGGGCCGGGTCCCGGCGGTGGTCCCGGCGGGCAGCCGGAGCCCGGCGACGGGCCGCCCGGCGACGGTGACGTCGCCGCGCGGCCCGAGGCCGATGAGGCCGGAAAGCCGCAGGCGGGGCCCGGTGGCGGCGCGGGTGAGCGGGCCCCGGCGCGTGCTTCCGAGCCCTTCCGTACGAAGGTGCTGAGTGTCCCCGGCATCGGCGAGGGTGCCGCCGGGCGGCGGTCGCGGGCGCGGACCGACCGCGGACGGACCACCGGGGCGCGCCGGCCCCGGGGTGCGCTGACCAAGCTGCATCTGGCCGCCACCGTGCGGGCCGCGGCGCCGCATCAGCGGGTGCGGGGGCGCAGCGGCCCGGGGCTGGTGGTCCGGCGGGACGATCTCAGGCAAGCGGTGCGGGAGGGCCACGAGTCCAATCTCGTGCTGTTCGTGGTCGACGCCTCCGGGTCGATGGCCGCGCGGCAGCGGATGAGCGCCGTGAAGGGTGCCGTGTTGTCGCTGCTGCTCGACGCCTACCAGCGGCGGGACAAGGTGGGACTGGTGACCTTCCGCGGTGCGGCCGCCGAGGTGGTGCTGCCGCCGACCTCGTCCGTGGACGCGGCGGCGGCCCGGCTGGAGTCGCTGCCGACCGGCGGGCGTACACCGCTCGCGGCGGGGCTGCTCAGGGCGCACGACGTGCTGCGCGTGGAGCGGCTGCGGGACCCGGCGCGGCGGCCGCTGGTCGTGGTGGTGACCGACGGGCGGGCCACCGGTGGCCCGCAGCCGGTCGCCCTCGCCGGGCGGGCGGCACGGCTGCTGGCCGCCGAGGGGACGGCTTCCGTGGTGGTGGACTGCGAGGCGGGGCCGGTGCGCCTGGGTCTGGCGGGGCAGCTCGCGGGTGAGTTGGACGGTACGGCGGTGACGCTGGACGAGTTGCGGGCGGACTCGATCGCCGGGCTGGTCAGGGATGTGCAGGGTGCCGGAACGAGGAGGGCGGCGTAATGCCGAAGGGACAGCCGAGTGTCGTACCCCAGGACGGGCTGACGACACGTCAGCGGCGCAACCGGCCGCTGGTCGTCGTGCACACGGGCGTCGGGAAGGGCAAGTCGACGGCCGCTTTCGGGCTGGCGCTGCGGGCCTGGAACCAGGGCTGGCCGATCGGGGTGTTCCAGTTCGTCAAGTCGGCGAAGTGGAAGGTCGGCGAGGAGAACGCGCTGCGGGTGCTCGGCGCCTCCGGCGAGGGGGGCAGCGTCGACTGGCACAAGATGGGCGAGGGCTGGTCCTGGGTGCAGCGGGGCCTCCACGGCGACAACGCGACCAACGAGGAGAAGGCCCGGGAGGGCTGGGAGCAGGTCAAGCGGGACCTGGCCGCCGAGACGTACCGGCTGTACGTGCTGGACGAGTTCGCGTACCCGATGCACTGGGGCTGGATCGACACCGACGAGGTCGTGTCGGTGCTGCGTGAGCGGCCCGGGACCCAGCACGTCGTGATCACCGGGCGGAACGCACCGGAGAAGCTCGTGGACTTCGCCGACCTCGTGACCGACATGTCCAAGGTCAAACACCCGATGGACGCGGGGCAGAAGGGGCAGAGGGGCATCGAGTGGTGAGAGCGTCGGTGCCGTCGTCGGCACGAGCGTCCACGGCGCCGCCCCGGCTGGTCGTCGCCGCGCCCTCGTCGGGCAGCGGCAAGACCACTGTCGCCACGGGCCTGATGGCCGCGCTCGCCGCGCGGGGACTGGCCGTGTCCCCGCACAAGGTCGGGCCGGACTACATCGACCCGGGGTACCACTCGCTGGCCACCGGGCGGGTGGGGCGCAACCTGGACGCGTACCTGTGCGGGCCCGACCTGATCGGTCCGCTGTTCCTGCACGGGGCGCGCGGGTGCGACATCGCGGTCGTCGAAGGCGTGATGGGGCTGTACGACGGGGCCGCAGGGCAGGAGGAGCTGGCGTCCACGGCCCAGGTGGCGAAGCTGCTGCGGGCGCCGGTGGTGCTGGTCGTGGACGCGTCGTCGCAGTCCCGGTCGGTGGCGGCGCTGGTGCACGGGTTCGTGACGTGGGATCCGGAGGTGCGGATCGGGGGCGTGATCCTCAACAAGGTCGCGTCGGACCGTCACGAGGCTTTGCTGCGGGATGCGTTGGAGTCGTCGGGGGTGCCGGTGCTCGGTGTGGTGCGGCGGGCTCCGCGGGTCGGCACACCGTCGCGGCATCTGGGGCTGGTGCCGGTCGCCGAGCGGCGGGACGGTGCGGTGGAGGCGGTCGCGGCGATGGCCGCGCAGGTGGCCGCCGGGTGTGATCTGGAGGCGTTGGTCGCGCTGGCCCACCGGGCCGGGGACTTGTCGTGTGCGGAGTGGGACGCGGCGGCGGCTCTCGTTCCCTCTCCCCCGCCGCCCCGCCCCCTCCCGGCCCCGGGGGCCGGGCTCCCGGAGGGGCCGGCGGTGGTCGCCGTTGCCGGCGGGGCGGCGTTCTCGTTCTCCTACGCGGAGCATGCGGAGCTGCTCGCCGCTGCCGGGGCCGAGGTCGTCGTCTTCGATCCTCTGCGGGACGAGGAGCTGCCCGAGGGGACCCGGGGAGTGGTCGTCGGGGGCGGGTTTCCCGAGGTGTACGCCACCGAGCTGTCGGCCAACGAGCCGCTGCGCAAGGCCGTCGCCGAACTGGCCCTGAGCGGTGCCCCGGTGGCCGCCGAGTGTGCGGGACTGCTGTATCTGTGCCGGGAGCTGGACGGTCTGCCCATGTGCGGAGTGCTGGACGCCACCGCGCGGATGACCGAGCGGCTCACCCTCGGTTACCGGGACGCGGTGGCCGTGTCGGACAGCGTGCTGGCCCGGGCCGGGACGCGGATGCGGGGCCACGAGTTCCACCGCACCGTCGTCGAGCCCGGCGCGGGGGACGCACCCGCGTGGGGTATGCGGGCACCGGCCCCACGCGTCGAAGGCTTCGTGCGGCGCGGTGTGCACGCCAGCTATCTGCACACGCACTGGGCGGCCGAGCCCGGGGTGGCCCGCCGGTTCGTGGAGCGGTGCCGGACCTCATGAGCGGCGGCGGGACGAGCGGCCGTGCGCGCGAGGCCGTCCATGGGCCGTCTTTTCTCGTCGTCGGGGTCGGCGCCTCGAAGGGCGTCCCGGCCGAGGAGGTGCTCACGCTGATCGAGGCAGCCCTGCGCGACGCCGGGCTGTCCTCCGCCTCGCTCGCCCACCTGGCCACCGGGGACGCGAAGGCCGAGGAGCCCGGCATCGTGGAGGCGGCCCGGCGGCTGGGGGTGCCTCTGGTGGTCCACGGCTCCGAGGAACTGGCGCGCGTCGAGGTGCCCCACCCGTCCGACGCGCCGCTGGCCGCCGTCGGCACCCCGTCGGTCGCGGAGGCCGCCGCGCTGGCCGGCGGGGGTGAACTCCTCGTGCCCAAGCGCAAGTCGGAGCGCGCGGACGGGCAGCCGGCGAGGGCGACCTGTGCCGTCGTACGGCGGCCGGCACCGCACACGCACCCGCGCTCCCCTGCGAACTGAACCGGAGGACAGCATGCACGACCTGCGACACCACGGAGACGCCGAGGTCCGGGACGACGGCTCCGCGCTGGTCGACCTCGCCGTGAACGTCCGTGCGGGCACTCCCCCGGCGTGGCTGCGCGAGCACATCGCCGGGTCGGTGGCCGGCCTCGCCGCCTACCCGGACGGGCGGGCGGCGCGGGCCGCGGTGGCGGCGCGGCACGGGCTGCCGGTGGAGCGGGTGCTGCTGACGGCGGGGGCGGCGGAGGCGTTCGTGCTGCTGGCGCGGGCGCTGAAGGTGCGCCGGCCGGTGGTGGTGCATCCGCAGTTCACCGAGCCGGAGGCGGCGCTGCGGGACGCGGGGCACACGGTCGACCGGGTGCTGCTGCGGGAGGAGGACGGTTTCCGGCTGGATCCCGGCGCGGTTCCCGGGGCCGCGGACCTGGTGGTGATCGGCAACCCGACGAATCCGACGTCCGTACTGCACCCGGCCGCCGACATCGCCCGGCTCGCCCGGCCGGGCCGGATCCTGGTCGTGGACGAGGCGTTCCTGGACGCGGTGCCGGGCGAGCGGGAGGCACTGGCGGGCCGGACGGACGTACCGGGGCTGGTGGTCCTGCGCAGCCTCACCAAGACGTGGGGCCTGGCGGGACTGCGCATCGGGTACGTCCTGGCCGGGCCGGAGACGATCGGGCTGCTGACGCGGGCGCAGCCCCTGTGGCCGGTGTCCACGCCCGCGCTGGCGGCGGCGGAGGCGTGCGTGGGGCCCAGGGCTCTGGCGGAGGCGGACGAGGCGGCCCGCCGCACCGCCACGGACCGCTCCCGTCTCCTCACCGGCCTCGGGGAGTTCGCCGACCGCGGGGTACGGGCCGTGGAAGGCGCCGAGGGCCCCTTCGTCCTCCTGCGGCTCCCGCACGCGGCGGCCGTACGGGAACGCCTGCGCGCACTCGGTTTCGCGGTACGGCGCGGGGACACCTTCCCGGGCCTCGACCAGCGCTGGCTGCGCGTCGCGGTACGCGACCGTGGGACGACGGACGCGTTCCTGGAAGCGCTGGGCCAGGCCCTGGACGCGAGCCGGGCCGAGCCGAGCTGAGCCGCACACGGCGGCGGCCCGGCCGCGACGGCCCGTCCCTCACCCGCCGGCCCCGGGCCGTCGGCATCGTCGTCGTGGCCGCCGGTGTCAGGCACGGCGGCCACGACGCGCCGGTGTCAGGCGCGGCGGCCCCTGCGGGACAGCAGGACCGCAGCGCCGCCCGCCGCGAGGAGGGCGAGGGCGCCGCCCGCGACGTACGGAGTCGACGAGTCGCCGCCCGTCTCTGCCAGGTCCGCCCGGGCCGGTGCCGCCTGTTCGGCCCGTGCGCCCTGGGGCTTGACGTCGGCGTCGGTGCCGCTGCCGGCCGGGGGTGCGGCCGTGTCGGCCCGCTCCTCCTCCTGCTGCTGCCGCTCCGGCTCCTGCTGCTCGGCGGGAGCGGCGGGCGCGGGGGCGGCGTCGGCGCCCGGGGCCTCGCACGTGGCCTCGGCGAGGGTGACGGTGCCGTTGACCTCGGCGACGTTCAGCTTCAGCGGGTTGACGGACACCTTGAGCTGCAGTGCGGTGGCGGCGGCCGTACGGGAGGTGGTCTCCGTCTTCGACAGGTCCAGGCGGACCTCGCCGACGCCCGGCACCTTGACCTCGGTGGGGCCGGAGGCGGTCAGCCTGGTGCGCTTGCCGAGCACCGTCACCGTGCCGGGCAGGGTCGCCGAGGCGAGCGGGGCGCGGCCGGTCTCGCAGACGGCCTTGGAGGTGACCGTCTCGAGCTCGACGAGCGACAGCAGGGGAAGTCCGGGCAGATGGATCCGGGCCTTGGCGAGGGTGGTGGAAGCCTCGGCCCTGTTCCCCTCGACCGTCGCCTTCGCGTCGGCCACCTCCGCGCGCAGCACGCTGAAGGGCTTGCCCTGGTCGACGCCCTCCAGGTCCGCGGTGAGGGCGGTCCTGCGCGCGCTCTGCGGCGCGTGGACCTCGTTGAGGGAGACCGTGAGCGGGACGTTCGCGGTCTTGTCGAGCAGGGCGACGTCGAGCCCGGTGCGCAGGACGGCCGCGCTCGCGCTGCCGTGTTCCCCGGTGGCCTGCGCCGTGCCCGCTCCGGCCAGTGCCGCGGGACCTGCGGCAAGGACGGTGGCCGTGGCGACGACGGCCCAACGGCGTGCGGGCATACGGATGTTGGTGCTGTTCAAGGTGGTGGGACCCCCATGAGACGTGGGTGGGACCCGGAAAGAATGACCGCACCCGGAGGGGATCGTCAGCAATCCGACTACTCTTCACTCCTTCGTGGCGAGTCCGCCGATGCATTCGATTCCCGGAGGTTCCAGGGGCACGGCCGTTCCCCTCCGCCGTCCGAGCACCACCCGGTGGGCGGGTTTCGGCCACCGGGCCGTGTCCTCCGCTTCGCACCATGCCCCCGGACCGTGGCGTCCCTCCGCACCATGCCCCGGGCCGTGTCGTCCCTACGCGACCACGTGCCCGTTCAGCACCACCCTGCGCGGGTCCGCCAGCACCCGTACGTCGGCGCGCGGGTCGGAGGCGTAGACGACGAGGTCGGCCGGGGCGCCCTCGTCCAGGCCGGGGCGTCCGAGCCAGGCGCGGGCCGCCCAGGTGCCGGCCGCGAGGGCGTCGACGGGCGGGATGCCGGCGGTGACGAGTTCGGCGACCTCGGCCCCCGCGAGGCCGTGCGGGAGGGCGCCTCCGGCGTCCGTACCGACGAAGACGGGGATACCGGCGTCGTAGGCGGAGCGCACGGTGTCGTAGCGGCGCTCGTGGAGCCGGCGCATATGGGCCGACCAGCGCGGGAACCGGGCCTCGCCGCCGTCGGCGAGGCCCGGGAAGGTGGCGATGTTGACGAGGGTCGGGACGATCGCCACGCCCCGTTCGGCGAACAGCGGGATGGTGTCGTCGGTCAGGCCCGTCGCGTGCTCGACGCAGTCGATGCCCGCCTCGACCAGGTCCCGCAGGGAGTCCTCGGCGAAGCAGTGCGCGGTGACGCGGGCGCCCAGCCGGTGCGCCTCGGCGATCGCCGCCTCGACGGCGCCGCGCGGCCAGCAGGCCGACAGGTCGCCGAGGTCACGGTCGATCCAGTCGCCGACGAGCTTCACCCAGCCGTCGCCGCGCCGGGCCTCCTGCGCGACGTACGCGACGAGGTCGTCGGGTTCGACCTCCCAGGCGTAGTTGCGGATGTAGCGGCGGGTTCGGGCGATGTGCCGGCCGGCCCGGATGATCTTCGGGAGGTCGTCCCGGGCGTCGGTCCAGCGGGTGTCGGACGGCGAGCCGGCGTCCCGCAGCAGCAGGGCACCGGCGTCGCGGTCGGTGAGCGCCTGCTTCTCGGCGACGTGGTCGGGGACCGCTCCGTGCTGGTCGAGGCCCACGTGGCAGTGGGCGTCGACCAGTCCGGGCAGCACCCAGCCCTCGGCGGTCCTCACGTCGCGGGCCCCGGCGGGACGGTCGTAGGAGATCCGGCCGTCGACGACCCACAGCTCGTCGCGGACCTCGTCGGGTCCGACGAGGATCCGCCCCTTCACGTGCAGCACCGCGCGTTCGCTCATGCACGGCACTTTATTGAACCGTTCCTAGGCAGTGAGCAGGAGTGAGTCCTGACTCTCCGGCACGCCCCGAACGGTCTTGGGCGCACTGGTCCTCCGCTTTCGCATCCTGGGCGGCGACGCATATCACGTATGCGGTCCGTCCCAGGCGGGCGGAATCCCTACGACCTGGCCATGCGGGTGTGGCCAGAGGCGACGGGGAGGCCCCGAACCATCTCTCCGGTAGAACGGGGGCCCCGACTGCCGACGCCACACCCGGCGTCCCAGATCGCACCGAGTGCGTTACGCGCACCCAGCCAGGCACACCCACGGAACTTCACCCCGTTCACTCAATCGTTCCCATGTGCACCAAAACGAGGTACTGGACCAGCAGTTGTGTACCCTCCCCCGGCTGGAGCAGGGGGATTCCTGGCTCAGGAAGCCCCACAGGTCAGCGACCTGCGAGGTCCTGCTCCCTCACCACCAGCCGGGACGGAACCTGCCCGGTTCGCCGAGCAACGCTCGAGTCTGTCGTCTTGGCTGTCGATCGACACGGTGTGCGCGCTTGGTTCTCGCAGCGCACGGCAGGAACTTCACCCGTTCGAAGGAGATCAGGTGAGCCGCGGGCTGGACTCGCCCACCTGCTCGGAGGTCTCCTCCTCCACGTCCGCCATGGCGGGGTCGAGGAGCCGGGAGAGGAAGTGCCGGGTGCGTTCGTGCCGGGGGGCGCCGATGACCTGGTCGGGGGCGCCGTCCTCGACGATCACCCCGCCGTCCATGAAGACGACCCGGTCGGCGACCTCGCGGGCGAAGGTCATCTCGTGGGTGACGACCATCATCGTCATGCCCTCGTCGGCCAGCATCCGCATCACCGCCAGCACGTCGCCGACCAGCTCGGGGTCGAGCGCCGAGGTCGGCTCGTCGAACAGCATCACCTCGGGGCCCATGGCCAGCGCCCGGGCGATGGCGACGCGCTGCTGCTGGCCGCCGGAGAGGGAGGACGGGTAGGCGCCCGCCTTCTCCGCGAGACCGACCCGCTCCAGGTTCGCGGCGGCGGTCCGGGCGGCCTCCGCCTTGCTCCGCTTCAGCACCCGGCGCTGCGGCAGGGTGAGGTTCTCGGTGACGGTGAGGTGCGGGAACAGGTTGAACTGCTGGAAGACCATGCCGATCCGGCGGCGGGCGGCGTCGATGTCGACGTCCGGGTCGGTGAGCTCCGTACCGCCGACGTACACCTGACCCTTGGTGGGCTCCTCGAGCAGGTTCACGCACCGCAGGAGGGTCGACTTGCCCGAGCCGGACGGCCCGATCACGCAGACGACCTCGCCCCGGCGGATCTCCAGGTCGATGCCGCGCAGCACCTCGTTGCTGCCGAACGACTTGTGCAGTCCGCTGACCCGGATCTCCGGGTTACCGGGCCGGTTCTCCGGCTGCTCGCCGGTCTGCCCGTCCGGCTGGTTGTCCGGCTGGCTCATTTGACGGCCTCCTGGGCCTTGGCCTCCATACGGCGTACGACGAAGCCGAGCGGAATGGTGATCAGCAGGTAGCACAGGCCGGCGACCAGGATCGGGGTGGAGTTGGCGGTCTGGCTGGCCAGGTCGCGGCCGTACTTGGACAGTTCGCGCTCCTCCAGGGTGACGCCGAGGAACAGCACCAGCGAGGAGTCCTTGAAGAGCAGGACGAGTTCGTTGGTGAGCGGCGGCAGGATGACCCGGAAGGCCTGCGGGATGATGATCGAGACCATGGCCCGCGCGGGCGAGAAGCCCAGCGAACGGGCCGCCTCCATCTGCCCCTTGGGCACCGCCTGGATGCCCGCGCGGATCGTCTCGGCCATGTAGGCGGCGGCCACCAGGCCGAGCGCGAGGGCGACCTTGCCGTAGGTGCCGCCGACGATCTCCGTGCCGGGGAAGGCGAGCGGCACGGCCACGCCGATGAAGATGAAGATCAGCAGGGCGGGCAGGCCCCGGAAGATCTCGATGTAGATGCCCGCCAGCCAGCGGTACGGGCCGACCGACGACAGCCGCATCAGCGCGAGGAGCAGGCCGAGGGCGAGTCCGACGATGAAGCCGGTCACCGTGTAGAGCACGGTGTTCTTCAGCGCCAGGGTGATGATGTCCGGGAACATCCGCTCGGCGATGTCGAGCTGGGCGAACTGGTTCTTCAGCCTGCCCCAGTCCGCCGAGGCCGCGAAGGCGGCCACGGCGGCGACGAAGACGACGTACTGGGCGCCGCGCGACAGCCGGCGCTTCTGGCTCCGGGTCAGGCCCTTCTTCCGCAGCTCCGGAGGCACCTTCGTGTCGGCCATGGGATCAGGTGGCGGACGGTTCGGCGGCGGACTCGTCGTACGGGCCGATCCACTGCTCGTACAGCTTCTTGTACGTGCCGTCGGCCTTGGCGTCCGAGAGCGCCTTGTTGACGGCCTTCTGGAGCGCGGTGTTGCCCTTCTTCACGGTGAAGCCGTACTGCTCACCGGTGTCGAGGTTGTCGACGACCTCGAAGGCGTCGGCGGTGGCCTTGTCCTTGAGCCAGCCCTGGACCACCGGGAAGTCGATGACGACGGCCTTGACCTGGCCGGTGCGCAGGCCGTTGAGGACGGCGTCGGAGGACTCGAAGGAGACCGGGTCGAAGCCCTCCTTCTTGACGTAGTCCTCGCCGGTGGTCTGCGCCTGGGCGCCGATCTTGACGTTCTTCGACTTCACGTCGGCGAGCGAGGTGACGCCGGCCTTCTTGTCGACGAGGACGGCCTGGGTGGCGTTGAAGTACGGGTCCGAGAAGTCGACGTTCTTCTTGCGTTCCTCGGTGATGGTCATACCGGCCGCGGCCAGGTCGCACTCGCCGGAGTTGAGGAACGCGCCGGTCTTGAAGTTCTCGAACGGTGTGTCGAGGATCGCCTGCTTCACTTCCAGGTCGTCGGCGACCAGGTCGATCAGCGCCACGTCGAAGCCCTGCACCTTGCCGTCGATCTCCGACTGGAAGGGCGGGTACGGGAGGTGGGTGCAGGTGGTGAGCTGCCCCGCCTTGGCGAGTTCGACGCCGCCGGCCGCGGTCTTGGAGGCACCGCCGTCCCCGTCGTCGGTGGAGGTGCAGGCGGTCAGGAGGACCAGCCCGGCCGTCGCGGTGGTGGCGGCCAGAACACGGGTCCTGCGGCCGAGGAGCGTCTTCACTGAGGCCTCCTGGTAGGGAACAAATGAGGTTCTGATTATAAGGAGAAGTTTGGGTTACTCAAACCAAACCGATGGCTGCGGCGCCGTCCGACCTAAGAACCGGGCGTGGGAAGGGACTTACCGGCAGCCCGGCCGGGCGCCCCGAGGGCCCGGCCGGGCGTCCCCTCGGCCCGGCCCGGGCGTCAGGCCGGGCTCCCGGGGCCCGGACCGGGTTCACCGGGAGCCGGGGATACGCTCGACTCCGTCGAACCCGTGCCCCGCGCCCCGCGCACGACCCGTGGCGCCGTAGAGCCGTGATCTGGAGAGCAACGCCGTGAGCACCCACCCCTTCCTCGGTCTGGCCCCGCTGAGCGCCGCGCGCTTCGCCTCGATCGAGGACCGCGTGGCGCGGCTGCTGCGCACCACGCAGGACGTCGTGATCATGCAGGGCGAGGCGCTGCTTCCGCTGGAAGGCGCGATCCGCGCGACCGCCGGCCCCGGCACGACCGCGCTGAACGTCGTCACGGGCCCGTACGGGCAGACCTTCGGCGACTGGCTGCGGGACTGCGGCGCCGCGGTGATCGATCTGGCGGTGCCGTTCCACACGGCGGTGACGGCCGGGCAGATCCGCGAGGCCTTCGCCGCGCACCCGGAGATCGACTTCGTCTCCCTGGTACACGCGGAGGCGGCCACCGGCAACACCAACCCGGTCGCGGAGATCGGCGAGGCGGTGCGGGCGCACGGGGCGCTGTTCTATCTGGACGCGGTGGCGTCGATCGGGGCGGAGCCGGTGCTGCCGGACGCGTGGGGCGTGGACCTGTGCGTGATCGGGGCGCAGAAGGCGATGGGCGGCCCGGCCGGTGTGTCGGCAGTGTCGGTGAGCGAGCGGGCGTGGGCCCGGATGGCGGCGAACCCGCGGGCGCCGCGCCGCTCGTATCTGTCCCTGCTGGACTGGAAGCAGCGCTGGCTCGACGGGGGCCGCGCGGCACTGCCGCACGCTCCGGCACAGCTGGAGATGCTGGCGCTGGAGGCGTGCGTGGAGCGCATCGAGGCGGTGGGCCTGGAGACGCTGACGGCACGGCACGCGGCGGCCGCGGCGGCGACCCGGGCGGGGGCGCTCGCACTGGGCGGCGGCCTGGAGCCGTACGTCCACGACGCGGCTCAGGCGGCTCCGGTCGCCACGACCCTGCGGGCCCCGTCGGGCGTGGTGGCCTCCGGGCTGGCGGCCCGCGCCCTGGCCGTGGACCCGGCGCTGCCGCTGGCGGCGGGGGGCGGGTCGCTGGCGAAGGAGATGATCCGCGTCAACCACTACGGCCCTGACGCGACCCGGGGCGCGGTCCGGGCGAGCCTGACGGCCCTGGGCACGGCATTGGCGGAGCAGGGCCTGCCGGTGGACGTGCAGGGGGCCCTGCGAGCGGCCGACCACGGCTGGCGGTAGGCGACCGACCGCCGCCCCGCCCGGCGCCGGGCAGCCGGCACTCGCCCGCCGGGGCGCACGCGGGCCATGAGGGTCGACGCCGGCCCCTTTCCGGAACGCGTCACCGGCGGCAGCGCAGCGTGACAACGGCGCCACCGAACGGGACGCAGGAATCCGGGCATCAATTCACGGGATTATCGGAAGTCTTTCCCGGGTATTCTCACTCGCCATTCTCCCCCTTATTTAAATAATACCTTCCAGGGCAGCTTCCCATGTCCTTCTGCCCCCTTTCATCGAACCTAAACGCATCGATTTTCCATAGTCCGGAACTGGCGCATCCCGGACATGATCGCGGGCGTTATGGACTTGTGACCAGCTCCACAAGGTGACCGATTTGCGGCTTGAATCCCGCCCGAACAGGGGCATTCCGCCAGGCTTCCGCTTGCGGCTTCACGCTCGCGCGATAACATAGACAAGCCACTCAGGTAACCCCGACAGCCGATGCATTTTCGAATTTACCTGGGTAAGTTCAATTCACATGACTGCCGCACAAGCAGACCCGCAAATCGACCGCCCCGCCCCGGCGGACGGAGCCGCGCTGTGGCGGATAGCAAGGGACTCGAAAACCCTCGACCTGAACTCGTCGTACAGCTATCTCCTGTGGTGCCGGGACTTCGCCGCCACATCCGCCGTCGCACGTGACGCCGGCGGGGAGCCGATCGGCTTCATCACCGGCTACGTACGGCCGGACAGCCCGCACACCCTGCTCGTCTGGCAGGTCGCGGTGGACGAGACGCACCGCGGCCGGGGCCTGGCCGCCGCTCTGCTCGACGGTCTGGCCGCACGGACCGTCGCGGAACACGGAGTGACCACCGTGGAGACCACCATCACACCGGGGAACACCGCGTCCGAGCGCCTGTTCACCGCGTTCGCCGAACGCCACGGGGCCCGGCTGGAGCGCGAGGTGCTGTTCGAGGCGGAGCAGTTCCCCGACGGACCGCACGACCCCGAGGTGCTGTACCGCATCGGTCCCCTCTCCCCCTGACCACCGGCCCCGCGCACACGGACCCGTGCGTCACTCCGCCGGTCCCGGACTCCCTCTGACTTCCCACGCCACTGAGGAGCGATTCGTCGTGACCATCACCCAGCCCGATCTGAGCGTCTTCGAGACCCTTGAGTCCGAGGTGCGCAGTTACTGCCGCGGCTGGCCCACCGTGTTCGACCGAGCGCACGGCAGCCGCATGTACGACGAGGACGGCCATGAGTACCTCGACTTCTTCGCCGGAGCCGGCTCACTCAACTACGGCCACAACAACCCGGTACTGAAACGGGCGCTGATCGACTACCTGGAGCGGGACGGCGTCACGCACGGGCTCGACATGTCGACGACGGCCAAGCGCGCGTTCCTGGAGTCCTTCCAGAACTGGATCCTGCGTCCGCGCGACCTGCCGTACAAGGTCATGTTCCCGGGCCCGACCGGCACCAACGCCGTGGAGTCGGCGCTGAAGCTGGCCCGGAAGGTGAAGGGGCGCGAGTCGATCGTGTCGTTCACCAACGCCTTCCACGGCATGTCGCTGGGCTCGCTCGCCGTGACCGGCAACGCCTTCAAACGCGCCGGGGCGGGCATCCCGCTGGTGCACGGCACGCCGATGCCGTTCGACAACTACTTCGACGGCGCGGTCGAGGACTTCCTGTGGTTCGAGCGGCTCCTGGAGGACCAGGGCTCCGGCCTCAACAAGCCCGCCGCGGTGATCGTCGAGACCGTACAGGGCGAAGGCGGCATCAACGTCGCCCGGCCCGAGTGGCTGCGCGCCCTGGCCGAGCTGTGCGAACGCCAGGACATGCTGCTCATCGTCGACGACATCCAGATGGGCTGCGGCCGCACCGGCGCCTTCTTCTCCTTCGAGGAGGCCGGCATCACGCCCGACATCGTCACCGTCTCCAAGTCGATCAGCGGCTACGGACTGCCGATGGCGCTGACCCTGTTCAAGCCCGAACTGGACGTCTGGGAGCCGGGCGAGCACAACGGCACCTTCCGCGGCAACAACCCTGCCTTCGTCACGGCGACCGCCGCCCTCGAGGCCTACTGGGCCGACGGGTCGGCGATGGAGAAGCAGACCCGGACGCGCGGCGAGCAGGTCGAGCAGGCGATGGCCGCCATCGCCGAGGAGAACCGCGCCGACGTGAAGGAGTACCGCGGTCGCGGGCTCGTGTGGGGCATGGAGTTCCACGACAAGGCGCGGGCCGGACGCATCGCCGCGCGCGCCTTCGAGCTCGGGCTGCTGATCGAGACGTCCGGCCCGGAGAGCGAGGTCGTCAAACTCCTTCCGGCCCTGACCATCACCCCGGACGAGCTGGACGAGGGGCTGACCACACTGGCCCGCGCCGTCCGCGAGACCGCCTGAACCGTCCGGACCACCGGAATACTCCGGTCCGTCCGGGCCACCCGATCAGGGTGGACCCCCTGAACCGTCCGCTGAACCGTCCGGGTCCCGGGCCTCGGCCCGGGACCCGGACGGACGGCGGGCACCACCGGCACCATCACCGAGGAGGCATCGCAACACCGTGATTGTCCGTTCCTTCAAGGAGCTCGAAGGTACCGACCGGCACGTGAAGTCCGCGTCCGGTACCTGGGAGAGCAAGCGCATCGTCCTCGCCAAGGAGAACGTCGGCTTCTCCCTGCACGAGACCATCCTGTACACCGGTACGGAGACGTCGATGTGGTACGCGAACCACATCGAGGCCGTCGTCTGCGTGGAAGGAGAGGCCGAACTCACCGACCACGACTCCGGGCTGACGCACACGATCACGCCCGGGACGATGTACCTCCTCGACGGGCACGAGAAGCACACGCTGCGGGTCAAGAAGGACTTCCGCTGCATCTGCGTCTTCAATCCGCCCGTGACCGGACGGGAGGACCACGACGAGAACGGCGTATACCCGCTGCTCACCGAGGAGGTGTGAGGTTCCATGACCACCGCTGCCGCCAGCACCCAGACTCACGTCCCCGACCTCTATCCCACCCGAGGCAACGCCGAGGTGCTCACCCCCCGGCAGGACCCGGTCGTCTGGGGCGCCCCCGACGCCCCCGGCCCGATCGCTCCGGCCGGCCTGGGGTCGTTCGAGCGTGACGGTTTCCTCGCCGTCGATCAGCTGATCACCGACGACGAGGTGGCCGTCTACCGGGACGAACTGAACCGGCTGGTCTCCGACCCGGCGATCCGGGCCGACGACCGGTCGATCGTCGAGCCGCAGTCCAAGGAGATCCGGTCGGTCTTCGAGGTCCACCGGATCAGCGAGGTGTTCGCGCGGCTGGTGCGCGACGAGCGCGTCGTCGGCCGGGCCCGGCAGATCCTCGGCTCCGACGTGTACGTCCACCAGTCGCGGATCAACGTCAAGCCGGGCTTCGGGGCCAGTGGCTTCTACTGGCACTCGGACTTCGAGACCTGGCACGCCGAGGACGGACTGCCGCGGATGCGGGCGGTGTCGGTGTCGATCGCGCTCACCGAGAACTTCGACACCAACGGCGGGCTCATGATCATGCCGGGGTCGCACAAGACGTTCCTCGGGTGTGCGGGGGCCACGCCGAAGGACAACTACAAGAAGTCGCTGCAGATGCAGGACGCGGGTACGCCCTCCGACGAGGGGCTGACCTCGCTGGCGTCCGAGCACGGCATCAAGCTGTTCACCGGCAAGGCCGGCTCGGCGACCTGGTTCGACTGCAACTGCATGCACGGCTCCGGGGACAACATCACGCCGTTCCCGCGCAGCAACGTGTTCATCGTGTTCAACAGCGTCGAGAACACGGCCGTGGAGCCGTTCGCGGCGCCGGTCCGGCGGCCCGAGTACATCGGGGCCCGGGACTTCACTCCGGTGAGGTGACCACGTCGGCCTGAACGCACCGGCGTGACCATGGCTGCGGGCCGGGCCTCCTCGTGTGGGACGGGGGGCACCGGCCCGCTGCCGTTCCCGGCCCGCGCAGCCCGTGGTCTCCCGGGCGGCCCCGGGTGGGCACGCGCGGCTCAGCCGGGCAGCGCGTCCAGCAGCCGGTCCACGTCGGCCGGGGTGTTGTAGAGGTGGAAGGACGCCCGCAGATGGCCGGCCCGGTCGGACAGGGCGAAGCCCGCCCTGCTCAACTCCGGCTGGAGACGGCCCAGTCCCGGCACGGACACGATGGCCGAACCGGGCGAGGGCACGGGCTCGTGGCCCCGCGCGACGAGCCCCGCCCGGAAGCGGTCGGCGAGGGCGACGTCGTGGGCGTGGACGGCGTCCACCCCGATCTCCTCGACGAGTTCGAGGGAGGACCGCAGCCCCGCGTAGGTGAAGAGGGCGGGGCTCGTGTCGAACCGGCGGGCGGAGTGGGCGAGTTCGGCGACGGGCCCGTAGCAGCTGGCCCAGGGTTCCTCCCCCGCGGCCCAGGACGCCTGTACGGGGACCAGGTCGCCGAAGTCCTCCGGTACGGCCAGGAAGGCTCCGCCGTGCGGGCCCAGCAGCCACTTGTAGACGATGGCGACGGAGTAGTCGAAGGCACCGGCGTCGACCGGCAGCCAGCCGATGGCCTGGGAGAGGTCGACGTAGGTACGTGCGCCGTGTGCTCGGGCCGCCTCCCGCAGCGCGGGCAGATCGGCGATCCGGCCGTCGGCGGACTGCACGGCGCTGACGGCGACGAGGGCGGTGTCCGGGCCGACGGACTCGGCGAGCCGCTCCAGCGGCACGGCCCGCACCTTGAGGTCGCCGCGGACGTGGAACGGATTGAGCACCGAGGCGAAGTCGTTCTCGACGGTGAGCACCTCGGCGCCCGGCTGCAGTGAGGCCGCGATCAGCGCGGTGTACAGGGTGACGCCGGCCCCGACCGCCACGCGCTCGACGGGGACGCCGGCCAGCCGGGCGTACGCGGCCCGGCTCGCCTCGACGTCGTCGTACAGCGGATCCAGCGGACCGCCCTCGGCCCTCAGCCGCACGGCGTCCCCGAGAGCGGTCACCGTGCGGGCGGGCAGGAGAGCGTTGGCGGCGGTGTTCAGGAAGGTGTTCTTCGGGGTGAACTCGGCACGGACGAGATGCTCGAAGGTCTCGAAGGTCTCCATGGGACCACTCTGCGGCCCCGGGATCTCCCCGTCCATCGGCTTGTTCTGCACGAAACCGCCAAGGAACCCTTATGGATACGTCTTGACCTGCGAAGACGCGAGGCGGTGGGTTCGGCTCGGCGGTTTCGGCGCGGCCGGTTCAGGTCTGCGGCACCGCGCAGCCGTCGGGACCGCAGATCTCCGCTTCGCCCTCGACGGTCTTCAGCCGCGGACGCGCGTCCCAGGCCTGGGTCAGCGCTCGGGTGAACACCTCGGCGGGCTGGGCGCCGGAAACACCGTACGTGCGGTCGAGGACGAAGAAGGGCACGCCCCGCGCGCCGAGTTCCGCGGCCTCCCGCTGGTCCTCGCGCACCTCGGCGGCGTACGCCTCCGGGTCGGCGAGGACCGCGCGGGCGGCGTCGGTGTCGAGGCCGGCGGCGCCGGCGAGTTCGAGGAGGCGGTCGTCGTCGCCGAAGACGGACCGCTCCTCGGCGAAGTTCGCCTTGTAGAGCAGGTCGAGCAGCTCCACCTGGCGGCCCTTCTCGCGGGCGAAGTGCAGCAGGCGGTGCATGTCGAAGGTGCCGCCGTGGTCACGGCCCCGGGTGCGGTACGGCAGCCCCTCGGCGGCGGCCTGGGCGCCCAGGTTGTCCTCGCCGGCCTCGGCCTGCGCCTGGCTCATGCCGTACTTCTTGGTGAGCATCGAGAGGACGGGCTGGGTGTCGTCCTTGGCCCGGCCCGGGTCCAGTTCGAAGGAGCGGTGCACCACTTCGACGTCGTCCCGGTGCGGGAACTCGCCGAGCGCCTTCTCGAAACGGGCCTTGCCCACGTAGCACCAGGGGCAGGCGATGTCCGACCAGATCTCGACACGCATCGTTGAGGCACTCTCCCAGTCGTAGGGCACGGAGACTCCCTCCGCTGACTGCGTGAACCTTCAACCAGTGCGGTTCATTCCCCGGGCACCGCGAAGCGCGGGTACAGGTGGTGGTGGTCGTCGGGGGCGGGCGGACGGGCCGGGTCGGGGGTCCGGCCCGGGCGGGCGCAGAAGGCCTGGGCGCGGCGGTTGTCGACGTGCACGTCGAGTACGGCGGTGTGCGCAGGCCGTTCGCCCGCCGTTCCTCGACACAGGCGGTGCGCAGGGCCGTGCCGATGCCGGTGCGCCCGTGGTCGGGGCCGACGTGGCACCGGAACAGCTCGACCGTGCCGGCGGGAGCGTCCGGCGGGGTGCGGAAGCAGGCGAGGCCGGTCAGGTGTCCGTCCCGCACCGTGCACAGGACCCGCCCCTCGGGCCGTGTGACGGCCTCCCTCCATACGGCCGGCCGGTCGGCTCCGTCCTCGGGGATGCCGTCCGGGCAGTACGCGGAGCGGGCCCTCGGGTGCAGCGCGGCGATGTCGGCGGCCTCGGCGGCGAGGGCGGTCCTGGTCACCGGGGAATCCGTGGTCCGGCGCGTTGCGGTCATGCGGCTCAGGAGATGCGCGGGCGGGACGGCGGTTCCCTGTCGGACGGTGGCGCCCCGCCCGGACCACAGGGCTCCGCCGCTCCCGCCGCTCCCGCTCTCAGCTGCCGTCGCGCAGGTCCTGCGGCCAGTTCGGCCGGAACTCGATGTGGTCGTAGGTGACCACGCAGCCCTCGCCCATCGGGGACTGGGTCATGAAGCCGATGAGGGCGGCTCCCGCCTCCTTCTCCGCGTCGAGGGTGAAGAGGCGGACGAAGGTCCAGTGCTCGCCGTCGCGGGAGGCGTGGAAGGCGAAGGCGCGGCCGGTGCGACTGACCCTCAGCCACGCGGAACTGCCGTCCACGGTGAAGGAGTTGGCGTCGTCGGAGTGGCCCCGGGTGACGACCGTGCAGATGGTGGGCACGTCCGGGGAGTACTCCAGGCACAGCTTGGCCCAGTTCCGCTCGCCGGTGTGGACGTAGAGCACTCCGGCGTCGAAGGCGGCGGCGAAGCCGACCGTGACCCGGGCGATCAGCTGGAAGTCGCCCTCGGGAGCGCCCAGCAGCCGGGGTGCGTCGGCGGCGGGGTCCAGGGCCTCCCCGGTGGGCGGTACGAAACGGTCCTGGCGCGGTCCGGCCCAGCCGGTGAGGACGCCGTCCTCGTGGGACCAGTGTCCGTCGGGACCGTAAGTGCGCAGGGGAAACGGCAGTTCTGGGAGCTTCACGTCCATGGGGGGAGTCTCGCAGGTTCCCCGCGCGCGGGGGCCCGTCCGGCGGATCGTGCCGGACGGACCCCCTGTGCACGCGGTCGAACCTGCTCCGCCGTGCGCGGTCAGCGCTCCAGGCGGCCGTTGAACCGGCGGGGCAGCCCGAGCGGGTTGTCGTCCCGCAACTCCTGCGGCAGGAGGGCCTGCGGGCTGTTCTGGTAGGCGACGGGGCGCAGCCAGCGCTCGATGGCGGTGCCGCCGACCGAGGTGGAGGTGGAGGTCGTCGCCGGGTAGGGGCCGCCGTGGTGCTGGGCGGGGGCGACCGCGACACCGGTCGGCCAGGCGTTGACGAGCACCCGGCCGGCGAGCGGGGTCAGCTCGCCGAGGATCTCCGCGCCCCGGCCCTGCCCCGCGCCCTCCTCCTCGGAGAGGTGGACGGTGGCGGTGAGGTTGCCGGGGAGGCGGGAGAGGACGGCGCGGACCTCCGCGTCGTCCTCGTAGCGGACCACGACGGTGACCGGGCCGAAGCACTCCTCCAGGAGAAGGTCGTGCTCGCCCTCCGCGGCGAGCCTGCTCGCCGGCACGGTGAGGAAGCCGGCGCTGACGGTGTGCTCGCCGCCCGCGCCCGGCGTCACCGGGGACTCCACGTCGGGCAGCCGGGTCCGCTCGGCGACCCCGGCGACGAAGTGGTCGCGCATGCGGTGGTCGAGCAGGACACCGGCGTCGGTGTCGCTGACGGCGTCGGTCAGGGACTTGACCAGGCGGTCGCCGGCCGCGCTCGCCGGGGCGAGGACGAGACCCGGCTTCACGCAGAACTGGCCGACGCCGAGCGTCATCGAGCCGGCGAGCCCGGCACCGATCGCCTCGGCGCGCTCGGCGGCGGCGGCCTCCGTGACGAGGACCGGGTTCAGGGAGCCCAGCTCCCCGTGGAACGGGATCGGGACCGGGCGTGCGGCCGCCGCGTCGAAGAGGGCCCGGCCGCCGCGCACCGAGCCGGTGAAGCCGGCCGCCGCGACCAGCGGGTGCCGGACCAGCTCGACGCCGGCCTCGAAGCCGTGCACCAGACCGAGCACGCCCTCGGGGACGCCGTGCCGGGCTGCCGCCCGGCGCAGCACCTTGGCGACCAGCTCGGACAGGCCGGGATGGTCGGGGTGGGCCTTGACGACCACGGGGCAGCCGGCCGCGAGGGCACTCGCGGTGTCGCCGCCGGGGACGGAGAAGGCGAAGGGGAAGTTGGAGGCCGAGTAGACGGCGACCACGCCCAGCGGGACCTTGTGGCGGCGCAGGTCCGGGACGGGCGGGGTCGCGGTGTCGTCGGGGTGGTCGATGACGACGTCGAGGAAGGCGCCCTCGTCGACGATGTCGGCGAAGGCGCGCAACTGGTAGCAGGTGCGGGCGAGTTCGCCGGTGAGGCGGACCGGTCCGAGGGCGGTCTCGGCATCGGCGACCTCGATGAGCGTGCCCTTGGCGGCCTCGAGTTCGTCGGCGGCCGAGCGCAGGAGGGCCGAGCGGACGGTGCGGTCGGCAAGTGCGCCCCGTGCCTGGTGGGCGGCCCGGACGGTGGCGTCCACCTCCTGGGCCGTGGCCTCCACCGCGACCTGTTCCCGCTGCTTCCCGGTTCGGGGGTCGACACTCCAGACTGGTGCTGCTGCCACCGCGAGTCCCTCCGCTTGACTGCCGCTTGCAATGCCGCAGTATGTACGTCATCCACCAGGAGTGTTCGATATACTGAACGCTGTCTCTGGTGATGAATATGCTGTTGGAGACTATAACTTCAGCTCCTCGTCGAACGAAGGGTCAAGGGCATGTCGGCTGGCGAGACGGGCGGCGGCGCGCAGGTCAAATCCGCGGTGCGGACCGTTGAACTGCTCGAGTACTTCGCCGGGCGCCCCGGCATGCACTCCCTGGCGGCGGTCCAGGAGGCCGTCGGCTATCCCAAGTCGAGTCTCTACATGCTGCTGCGCACCCTCGTCGACCTCGGCTGGGTGGAGACGGACGCGACGGGCACGCGGTACGGCATCGGCGTGAGGGCACTGCTCGTGGGCACGTCGTACATCGACGGGGACGAGGTCGTGGCGGCGGCCCGGCCCACGCTGGACCGGCTGTCGGACGACACCACGGAGACCATCCACCTCGCCCGGCTCGACGGCACCAACGTGGTGTATCTGGCCACCCGGCAGTCGCAGCACTATCTGCGCCCCTTCACCCGGGTCGGCCGTCGGCTGCCCGCGCACTCGACGTCGCTCGGCAAGGCGCTGCTGAGCACGTACCCGGACGAGCAGGTGCGCAAGATGCTCCCGGAGACGCTGCCCGCCCTCACCGAGCACACGATCACCGACCGGGAGAAGCTCATCGAGGAGCTGCACCAGGTGCGGGAGCAGGGCTTCGCGGTGGACCGCGAGGAGAACACGCTGGGGCTGCGCTGCTTCGGGGTGGCGATCCCGTACCGCACCCCCGCGCGGGACGCGATCAGCTGCTCGGTGCCGGTCGCCCGGCTCACCCCCGCGCACGAGCAGATGGTCAAGGACGCCCTGTTCGACGCGCGCGACCGGCTGACGCTGGCCACCCGGAGGCTCTGACCGTGACCGACCCGAAGATCGCGCTGCGCGCGGTGCACGACAGTGATCTGCCGGTCTTCTACCGGCAGTCGAACGACCCTCAGGCGCTGCGCATGGCGGCCTTCACCGCCGAGGACCCGGCCGACCGGGAGGCGTTCGAGGCCCACTGGGCGCGTATCCGCACCGCGCCGGACGTCGTTGTGCGCACCGTGCTGTGCGACGGCGACGTGGTGGGCCACGCGGCGGTGTACGGGGCGCCGGGCGAGCGCGAGGTGACGTACTGGGTCGACCGCGCGCACTGGGGCAGGGGCATCGCCACCGCCGCCCTGCGCGCCCTGCCGGCCGAGGTGACCGAGCGCCCGCTGCACGCGCGCGTGGCCGCGGACAACGCGGGGTCGCTGCGGGTCCTGGAGAAGTGCGGCTTCCGGGTCGTCGCACGGGAGACGGGGTACGCGCCGGCACGGGGCGCCGAGACCGACGAACTCGTCCTCACGTCGGCCGTCTGACCCCTGCCGCTCCCCGAACGGCGTTCACCGAGCGGCCAGTTGACCGAAATCGGGTTCCGGGCGATCAATTCGTCAAGGCGCTGAACCTTTCCGGTCCGCCAGCCGTCTGAACAGGTGACGGGCCGCCCCATCCCCCCGGGGCGGCCCGTCGCCTTCCGTCGGCGCCGGGCCCGGCCGTATGCCGGACCGGACGCTCCGCCGACCGCCGGACGGGCCCTACTTCACACCCAGGATCTGCTCGATCGGGTCGATCGCGAAGTACACCAGGAACAGGGCCGAGGTCCCCCACAGCAGCCAGTGGATCTCCTTCGCCCTGCCCAGCACCGCCTGGATCAGCACGTAGGCGACGAAGCCGGCGCCGATGCCGTTGGTGATCGAGTAGGTGAACGGCATGACGGCGATGGTGAGGAAGGCCGGGATGGCGATGTCGTACCGGTCCCACGGGATGTGCCTGACCTGGGTCATCATCAGGAAGCCGACGGCGACCAGGGCGGGAGCCGCCGCCTGGAGCGGGACGATGGTCAGCACCGGGGTGAGGAACAGCGCCAGGGCGAACAGCCCGCCGGTGACCAGGTTGGCGAACCCGGTGCGGGCGCCCTCGCCGACGCCGGCCGCCGACTCGACGTACGAGGTCGCCGAGGAGGAGGACGCCGCGCCGCCGGCGACGGCCGCGGCACCGTCGATGAGCAGCACCCGGCCGAGGTTCGGCACCCTGCCCTGCTCGTCCAGCAGTCCGGCCTCGGCGCTGACGCCGACGACCGTGCCCATGGTGTCGAAGAAGTCGGACAGCACCAGGGTGAACACCAGCAGGACGATGGTGATGACGCCGACCTGCCCGAAGGCGCCGAACAGACTGAAGTCGCCGATGAGGCCGAAGTCGGGGGCGGAGACCACCGAGTCGGGCCACGCGGGCGTGGTCAGCCCCCAGGTGGGCACGTCCGCGAGGGCGTTGATGACCATGGCCACCAGGGTCATGACAACGATGCTGACGAGGATGGCACCGCGCACCTTGCGGGCGAGCAGCGCGACGGTCAGCAGGACGCCCGCGCAGAAGACGAGCATCGGCCAGCCCGCGAGGGTGCCGGTGCCGCCCAACTGGACCGGCACGGTGGTGTTCGCGACGTCCGGGACACGGGTGACGAACCCGGCGTCGACGAAGCCGATGAGGGCGATGAACAGGCCGATGCCGACGCCGATCGCCTGCTTCAGCGCCTGCGGGATGGCGTGCATGACGGCCTCGCGCAGGCCGGTCACCACCAGCACGCAGATGAGCAGGCCCTCCAGGACGATCAGGCCCATCGCGTCGTCCCAGCCCATCAGCGGGGCGACCTGGAAGGCGACGACGGCGTTGAGCCCGAGCCCGGCGGCGAGCGCGAGGGGAAGGTTGCCGCCGACGCCCATGATGATCGTCATGACGGCGGCCACCAGGGCGGTGGCGGTGGTGAGCTGGACCGGGTCGAGCTGTTCGCCGAACCTGTCCTTCGCGCTGCCGAGAATCAGCGGGTTGAGGACGAGGATGTAGGCCATGGTGAAGAACGTGGCGAAACCGCCGCGTATCTCCCGGCCGACGGTGGAACCGCGTGCCGATATCTTGAAGAACCGGTCGACGCCGTTCCCCGCCGGGGGCCGGGATTCCGGCTTGTCGGCCACCTGTTGCGAGTCGGACATGGCGAACTCTCCTCGATGCCTGAGTGGTTGCCGTCGATCATCGGTGCTCGTCGACGCCTGAGTGATCCCTGTACGGATGCTGGCTGGATTGTGCCCACGCCGCATCGCGTTCAGGTGTTCTCCTTGTTACGGAATCGCATGCCGACCGGTCACACAGCGTTCGACCCTCCGTACGGGCCGCGCGATCCGTACGGTCCGCACAGTCCGCACGGCATCGAACAGTGAACAAAGCCTGCACACACCCGAGTTGGCGCCCGTCGGGCGCCCGGGGTCCGCCGCGAGGGGAGTTGGTCGTCCGTGGGCACCGTCGTGGACGGCAGTACCGCCGCGGAGTTCCATGCCTTCTTCGAGCGTCACTACGCCGAACTGTCGCGGCTGGCCGCCCTGCTGACGGGCGAGGCGGACACCGCCGACGACCTGGCGGCGGACGCTCTGCTGGCGCTGTGGCACCGCTGGGACCGGGTGCGCGCCGCCGAGCATCCGGCGGCGTACGCGCGGGGCGTGGTCGCCAATCTGGCCCGCACCCGTATACGCAGCGCGGTGCGCGAGCGGCGCCGGATCGCCCTGTTCTGGTCGCAGCGCGAGGAGCGGGCCGAGAACCCCGACGTCGCGGGGGTGGTGGACGTGCGGGAGGCGTTGCGCCGGCTGCCGTTCCGCAAGCGGGCGTGTGTGGTGCTGCGGCACGCCTTCGACCTGTCGGAGAGGGACACCGCGCTGGCCCTGGGTGTCTCGGTGGGTACCGTGAAGAGTCAGACCTCGAAGGGGATGGCCGAACTGCAGCGGCTGCTGGGCACGCCGTCGCCCGAGGTGCCGCGACGGGTGCACGCGGCGCATGCCGCGTGGGGCGAGGCTGCCGTGGGAGGGGGCCGGTGACGATGCGGCGGGACGAGGTGCCCGAGGAGGTGCGCGCCCGGCTGCGGGAGGCGGCCGGGGCGCACCGGCCCGGCCGGGAACGCATGCTGGCCCGGGTGGAGCGCGGCATGGCCGGGCCGGACCGGCCGGTCCGCCGGGAGGCGCGTCCCCGGGAACCGGGCTGGATCCGGGTGGTGGGCGCGACGGCCGCGGTGGCCGGGGTGCTCGCGGCGGGCGGTTACACGGCGGCGTCCGCGGTGAAGGACGCCCGGACTCCCCCGCAGCGCCAGGTGGCGGTCTCCCCGGCGACGGCCTCCGCGCCGCCCTCGGCACCGGCACCGGAGACGCCCGACGCGGTGCGGCCGTCCGCCGGCTCCGAGGGCGGCCCGCTGGGTGCGGACGGTGCGGTGAACCCGCACAGCAACGAGTTCTGGGCGCAGAGCGATGTCGCCCTGCGCACCGGCGAACGGCTGACCGCGCTGACCGTGCGGCTGCGCGTCGCACAGACCGGCGGGGTCTCGTCGACGGGTGCCTGGCGGTCGCTGCCCGAGGAGGACTTCGTCCTCACGGTGGGCGAGCGGGGCGGGTTCCTCGTCTACACCTGGACCCTCAGGGAGGGCCGCACGGTCCCGCCGGGCGAGTGGGTGTTCGCCGGCCAGTACGACCATGCGCGCGGCGGCCGCGACGCGCGGAAGGACACCTGCACGGCGACGGCCGCCACCGCGGGAGGCGAGCGGCTCTCCGTGAAGGGCGGATTCACGGCCGATGACGCCGACGCCCCCGACAGCGCCGGGGATTCGGGGTCGTGACCCGGAGCCGGCCCGTCCACCGGCGGGCGGCACCCCCGAAACTTTCGGCTCCCGCCACCCCGTTGACCCTCCGGCTCCCCCTGGCGACACTCCGAGGACACCCACTCAACAGAATCCATCAGCCCCCCACAGGAAGTGTCATGCGTCGCCCTACCGCCCGCACGCTTCTGGTCCCGTTCCTCGCCCTCCTCCTCGCCCTGCTCGCCGCACCACCGGGCACCGCGCACCCGGGAGCCGCACCCGTGAACCACGCCGAGGCCCCCGGGGCCGCCCCGAGCGCCCCGCGGTACGCCGGATACCTCTTCGCCTACTTCACCGGCGAGGGCACCGCCGACGGCGAGCAGATCCGCTACGCCCTCAGCCGCGGCGACAACGCGTTGAGCTGGCGCGAACTCAACGGCGGGCAGCCGGTGCTGACCTCCACGACCGGTGAGAAGGGGCTGCGCGACCCGTTCGTGATCCGCTCCCCCGAGGGCGACCGGTTCTTCCTCATCGCCACCGATCTCAGGATGTACCGGAACAGCAGCGGCAGCTGGGACGAGGTCCAGCGGCACGGCAGCAAGTCGATCATGGTGTGGGAGTCCATCGACCTGGTGAACTGGACCGACCAGCGCCTGGTGCGGGTCTCCCCCGACAGCGCCGGCAACACCTGGGCGCCCGAGGCCCACTGGGACGCGTCGCGGAACGCGTACGTCGTCTTCTGGGCGTCGAAGCTGTACGCGGCCGACGACCCCGGCCACACCGGATCGACGTACAACAGGATGCTCTACGCGACCACGCGGGACTTCCGCACCTTCAGCGAGCCGAAGGTGTGGAACGACCCCGGCTACTCGGTGATCGACTCCACGGTGGTCGAACACCGGGGCGCCTACTACCGCTACACCAAGGACGAGCGCGACCCGTCCTCCGGCTCCCCGTGCTCGAAGTTCATCACCGGAGAGAAGGCGGCGGACCTGACCTCGACGTCGTACGCCTTCGTCGCCGACTGCATCGGCAGCGGGGCGATGAGCCGGGGCGAGGGGCCGACGGTGTTCAAGTCCAACACCGAGGAGAAGTGGTACCTGTTCATCGACGAGTACGGGGGCCGTGGCTATCTCCCCTTCGAGACGACCGACCTCGCCTCGGGCCGCTGGACACCGTCCACCGGCTACCGGCTGCCCGCCAGTCCCCGGCACGGGACGGTGATCCCGGTGACGCGGGCGGAGTACGACCGGCTGCTGGCCGCGTACCCGTAGGGGTCCGGGCCGCCCGGCCGGCCGCCGTCACAGGACGGCGTCGAGCCAGGCGTGGACCTCGTCCTGCATCGCGCCGTCGAAGACGTGGCCGCGGTCCGGCCACGTCTTCAGCCGCAGCCGGCTCCCGGCACCCTGCGAGTGCCACACGGTGCGCAGCTTGTCGTAGGCGGTCCGCACGCCGTCGGCGGGGAACAGCGGGTCGAGCCCGCCGTGGAAGAACAGCATCGGCCGGGGTGCGGCGATGCTCGCCACGTCGGGGATGTCCAGGTGCCGGGTGAGGCCGGGGTGGAGCATGTGGAACGCCGACTGCCCGCGCAGCGTGTTGTTGCCGGGCACCATCATGTCCTTCAGCCCGGTCATCCAGCACACGCTCGCCGCGGCCGCGACGTGGTCGCTGAGCGCGGCCGCCTGCCAGGCCCGGTAGCCGCCCATGGAGAAGCCCAGGGCGGCCACCCGGCGGGCGGCCACCCGGTCGAGGCCGGCCAGGAAGGCGGCGGCGCGCTGGTCCTCGCGGGCGTGGAGTCCGGCGAGCGAGGAGCCGAGGTGGAAGAGGTTGCTCGCCAGTTCCTGCTGCCGCTCGTAGGCCAACGGCCCCCGCTCGCCCCATCCGAGGGCGTCCAGGCAGAGCACGACGTAGCCGCGCCGGGCGAGTGCGTCGCCGACGAAGCGTCCGCCGAAGTGCCGCGCGGCCCACTGCTCGGCGGAGGCGAGCCGGGTGTCGTCGTACCAGGGCCGGACGCACTTCTCCTTGCCGATGTCGAAGCGGGAGCCGTGGTCGTGCAGGAGCAGCACGGCCGGGAAGGGCCCGGTGCCGTACGGGGTGAGCAGTACGCCGCGGGTCCTGCCGTACCGGGTGAGCGAGAGGGTCACCGACTCGCGGGTGAAGCCGCTTCCCGCGGAGTCGTCGGGGGCGGCGGGACCCGCGGCGAACTCGGGCGCGTACGGCGTGCCGTCCTGGTCGTCGACGACGAGCAGTTCCTCGACCTTTCCCCGGGCCGCCCGCCGCCACGCGTCGAAGTCCCGGACGGGTGAGGCGCCCCAGGCGAGCGGGAACGTCAGGTCGTCCTTGAGGACCTGGTGGAGTCCGGGCGGGCCGGGGACGGGGGCGGAAGGAGAGGTCACCTCGCGGCCGGCCGGGGGTGCCAGTCGCCGAGGTAGGTCTCGGGAGTGTGGGCGGCGGCCTGGGCCCGGGTGAGCCGGGGCCGGTTCTCCGGGACGGTGACCACGGCGCCGGGACCGGTGTTGCGGTACTCGGCGAAGCGCTGGTCCTGCCAGGGGTGACCGGCTGCCATGGCGGTGTAGGGCGCGACGGCGTCGATGCCGGGGCCGAGGCGGGTGTCGCGGACGGTGAGCATCGGGCGGGCGGTGGTGTCGGAGCTGGGCACCCAGGGGCGGGCCAGCTTGTAGTAGCCGTCGGGTGCCTCGCTGCTGACGGTGCTCCTGGTGACGAGGTAGCCGCGCGGGTTGGCGCCGGCGGTGGAGGGCGCGAAGACGAAGCCGTACGGGGCGCCGGTCAGGTCCGGGCGGATCAGGGTGCGGAAGTGGCAGTGCTCGAAGACGGCGGTCGCCCGGCCGAAGACGAAGTCGACGTCGCCCTCGGCGTAGCAGTGGGAGAAGTACTGGCGGGCGAACGTGTCCGGGGACGGGGAGTCGGCGTACAGGGTGTCCTGGTGGCCGAGGAACCGGCAGTGGGTGAAGGCGCTGCGGTCGCCCTGCACCTTGAGGGCGACGGCCTGGGTGCCGCTGGTGCCGGGGAGGTCGGTGCGCAGCCAGTCGTTGGCGAAGGTGATCCGGCGGGCGGTGAAGCCGTCGGGGCGCACGGTGGTGGTGGCGGAGCCGGAGGTGCCGTAGGGGCCGGAGCCGTCCGGCTTCGGGGTACCCGCCGCGTTGTTGTGGACGATCACCGTGTCCCGGGGGTCGCGGGAGGCGCCGATCCAGGTCATGCCGGTGCGGTCGGCGTCGACGGAGACCGTCTCCCGGTAGGTGCCGGGGGCCAGGACGAGGACGCGTCCGGTGCCGGTCGCGGCGGTCACGGCCGCCTGGACGGTGGTGAAGTCACCCGCGCCGCCGGGGTGCACGTACAGGGTCCCCGGGGTCAGCCGGTCGGCCGGCGAGCCGTACCGGCCGAAGGGGCGGCGCGGGCCGTGGGCGGCCCGGGCGGGGGCGGCGGCCAGGGCGAGGGCGGTCGCGGTGGCGGCCGAGGCGCCCGTGAGCAGGAGACCCCGCCGGGAGACGGGCGGGGACGTGCGCGAGGAGAACGGCAGCGGGCGGCCGTGGGGCGAGGGCATGCGGGTGGCTCCTTCGGTACGGGACCGGGCGGGCCGGGGCGGACGGACCGGGGCGGACGGGCGACGGTGGGCGGACCGGGGCGACGGACAGGACGGACAGGACGAGCGGAGCGGGCGGGGTGGACCGGGGCGGGCGCGCGCCACAGTGGGGGTGGTACGCGCCCGCCCCGGCGTCAGGGGCGCGGGAAGGAGATCAGTGGAGGCGGCCCGCTCCCGCACCGTGCTCGACCAGCGCCGGCACCGCCTGCGCCCGGTCGACGTCGGCGCGCAGGGTGGGTGTCCAGCCGGCGCCGGACCGGAGGGTCTCCTCGGGGATCTCCGCGTTGTGCGCGGCGATCAGGTCGACCCGCTTGCCGTTGACGAGGTTGTTCTGCGCGGTGAGCGGGAAGTCGTTCCACCGCTTGAGGATCTTGGCCGGGCTGACGCCCTTCGCCAGGGTGAACGCGTTGTGCTCGGCGACGAGCTGGGACTCCTTGCCGATGCCGAAGCTGTAGCCGTAGCCCGCGTCGGCCACGAAGTGGTTGTTGTAGACGTCGACCTGCCCGAAGCGGACGCGCGGCGCGCGCTCGACCAGCTTCGAGAACAGGTTGTGGTGGAAGGTCGCCTTCAGCTTGCCCCGGTCGCCGACGGCCGTGGACTCGCCGTCGCTGTTGCCGATCAGGATCGTCTTGTCGTGCTCGGTGAAGACGTTCCAGGAGGCGGTGACGTAGTCGGCGCCGCGGACGATGTCCAGCTCGCCGTCGTGCTGCTGGTACAGCATCCCGAAGTGGGTGGGGGCCGCGCTGTCGGGGTGCTCGCCGTCGGTGAAGGTGTTGTGGTCCAGCCAGACGTGGGTGGCGTTGTACACGACGGCGGTGTCGTACTCGGAGTTCCAGTTGCCCCGGTCGCCGTCGGTCGGGTCCCACTGCGGGAAGCAGTCGAGGGGGCTCTCGAGGGTGAGGTTGCGGACGATGACGTTGTCGACGTCCTTGATCTGCAGGCTGGCGCCCTTGAACCCGGCGTTCTTCCCGATGCCGATGATCGTGGTGTTGGCGGGGACGTTCGCCTTGATCGTGGTGTTCTGCCGGGCCGCCGAGGCCCTGCGCAGGCCCTCGGGGCTGTCGTCGGGTTCGTCGCTCAGGTCCTGTTCCAGGCCCCAGGTCTCGGGCGCGTACTTCTCCAGGTAGGCGTCGAAGCCGTAGCCGGGGACGGCGAGCGAGTCGCAGCCGGCGGAGACCGCGTCGATGGTCCCCCGCACCTTGATGATCTTCGGCGCGCTGCCGCCGTCCGCCAGGGCCGCCTTGAAGCCGGCCCAGTCGCTGACGGTGTGGACGTGCCCGGGGGCGGCGCCGGCGCCTCCGGTGGTGCCGGTGCCGTGGGACGCCCAGCCGTCGTTCGCGCCGAGTGTCTGCCGGGCGGGGTCGCGGTGCTTGCCGGGGTGGTCACCGAAGTGGCCGCCGTGCGCCTGGGCGCCGGTGCCGGTCAGGGCCAGGACGAGGGCGGTGCAGCCGGCCAGCCCGGCGGCTTTCAGCGTGGCATGCCCATGCCAGTTGCGTCTGTTCGGGGTGCGGGTCATGGTGCGGGTCTCCCTGTGTCTCGTTCCGTCGGTGTCGCGGACCGTCGTGCGCGCCACTCGCGTGGCTCACCCGCCTCGCACGGTGCGCGCGGGGCGGGTCCGGCGGGTCAGGCGGTGGCGCCGCCGTCCGGCCAGGTGATCCAGGACTCGGGGATCACGTCGTCCAGCCGGCGCACGTCCCGCGGCGCGAGCACCCGGGTGCGCAGCAGTTCCCGGGCGACCAGTCGCGCCACGGCGATGGCGCCGGGCGGGTTGAAGTGCGTGTTGTCCTGCTCGGTCGCCGTCCAGTTGAAGTACTTCTTCGTCTCCTCGGCCCCGAGCTCCTGCCACAGCGCCAGCGACAGGGCCTGGGTGTCGAGCAGCGCGACCCGCTCCTCCCGCGCCAGCGCCCGCATCGCCGCCGGATAGTCGCCGTGGCTCGGCACGGCGGCACCGCCCGCGTCGAACCTCCGGCGTTCCACGGCGGTGGCCAGCACGGGCCGCGCCCCACGGGCCCTGGCCCCGTCGACGTACAGCCGCAGATACTCCCGGTACGTCGTCCAGGGCTCGGTGTAGCGGGTCGGGTCGGTGGCCTTCTCGTCGTTGTGCGCGAACTGGATCAGCAGGAGGTCGCCGGGCCGGACGGCGGCGAGGATCGCGTCCAGCCGCCCCTCGTCGACGAAGCTCTTCGAACTCCGGCCGTTCACCGCGTGGTTGGCGACCTCGAGGCCGGGGCGGAGCAGGAAGGGGAGCGCGGTGCCCCACCCGGTCTCGGGGGCGGCGTCGGCGTACTTCTGGGCCGCGGTGGAGTCCCCGGCGATGTAGAGGGTGCGGGGGCGGGGACGCCCGGCGGCGGCCCGGGCGGTGCCGGTCACGGCGAGGGCGAGGGGAAGGCCGAGACCGGCGGCGGATACCTGTCTGCGAGTGAGCGACACAAGTCTGTGCCTTTCAGCAAGGGTCCGGAGGAGCCCCGTGGGGGGCGCGGGACTGTACCTGTGTGCGGGCCGCGGCCGGGCGGGCGCGGCCGGCCGCGGGGCGGCCCGTGCCCCGGAGGTGACGGGCCGCCCCGCGGTGTCGCCGGACGCGGCTCAGGCCATCTGCTCCTGCCACTCGGCCTGGGCCTCGTTCAGCTGCTCGGCCAGGTCGTCGAGGAAGTCCTTGGCGCTCATGTCCCCGAGCAGCACCTTCTGGAAGCCGGGCTCGTTGTCGGCCTTGGAGATGGTGTTCCAGTCGGGCAGGTAGTACGGCAGCTGGACGATCGTCGTCGACCCGTCGCTCAGCGCGTCCGCGGCCAGCTTCGTCGGCTCCGCCTTCTGGATCCAGTCGTCCTCGGCCGCGTCGAGGTGGGCCGGCACCTGTCCGGCGGACTCGTTGAACTTCGAGTTGGCCTCGTGCGAGGTGGCGTACTCGATGAACTTCCAGGCGGCGTCCTTGTTCTTGGAGCTCTGGAACACGCCGAGCCCGTCGACCGGGTTGGAGACCTGGACCCGGGCCCCGTCGGGTCCGGTCGGCTGCGGGATGCCCCGGAACTTGTCGGCGCCGAACGCCTTCACGTGGTCCTGGTACGAGCCGAGGTTGTGGTTGAGCATGCCGATGGTGCCCGAGTCCCACTGCGCGACCATCTTGGTGAAGTCGTTGTTCAGGTCCGCGGCGGGAGTGACCTTCTTGAACAGGCCCGCGTACTTCTCCAGCGCTTCGACGTTCTTCGGGTCGTTGACCGTGGTCTTCTCACCGGTGGAGTCCCAGAACGTGGTGATGCCGGACTGCCCGTACATCGCGTCCAGGGCCTGGGCGATGGAGCCGGCGCCACCGCGGATGGTGTAGCCGAACTCGTTCTTGCCCTTGTCGCTGAGCTTGTCCGCGGCCTTGAAGAAGCGGTCCCAGGTGGTCGGCTCCTCGAGGCCCGCCTTCTCGAACAGGTCGGTGCGGTAGTAGAGGACACCGTTGTTCGCGGAGGTCGGGATCGAGTACAGCTTGTCGTCACCGCCGCCGGCGGCGCGCAGCGACTCGACCATGTCCTTGTTCAGCTTGCCGTCGAGGGACGACTCGCCCAGCCGGTCGTCCAGCGGGTCGAGCGCCTTCTGGGCGGCGAAGCCCGCGAGCATCGCCGCGCCGACACCGCCGACGTCCGGCAGGCCGCCGCCCTGGATGGCGGTGTCGACCTTGGACTGGTACTCGGTGGAGGCGATCCCGACGTACTCGACCTTGATGTCCGGGTTGGCCTTCTCGAAGTCGGCGATGATCTCCTTCCAGATGTCGGTGCGGACACCGCCGTTGCTGTCCCAGAAGGTGATCTTGCCCGTGCCGCTGCCCTCGGCGCCCTTGTCGCCGCCCGCGCCGCTGCCGTCGTCGCCGCAGGCGGTGACGGTCAGCGCGAGCACGGCGCCCAGGGCGACGGCGACCGGAGTCCGGCGCCTGCCGGTGCTGCTGCTTCTGCGATTGCTGATCTTCATTGGTCGGCTCTCTTCTGGTTCTGGTTCCAACGGGAGGTGCGGGACGTGCGGGTGTGGGGGGCGTTCGTGGTCGTCCGGCGGGGCTCGGTCAGGTGGGGGGCGGTGCCGGCGCGGGCGCCGGGATCGTGCCCGGGATCGAGGTCGGCATCAGCAAGCGCTTGCCCAGGAGGTGCATCATTGCGGCTCCCAACAGGCGTACGGAGGAGGGTGGTCAAGCGGGACTGATCCTGAACCGCGTGAAGGTCGCCGTCCCGGCGTGCCCCTGGCCCGTCGGGGCGAGGGCGGCCAGGCCGAGCAGGGCGCCGACCCAGCGCCACGGTGTGGCGGCGAAGGTCTGCCCGGAGGGACGGAAGCCGTCCCCGGTGTCGTACGAGAAACGGCAGCGGGCCCCGGCGCCGGCCTCGATCCGCAGCCGGACCCCGCCTTCGGGGGCGAGCCGGGGGTGGCCGGCGTCGCGTTCGCTCTCGGCGACCGTCTCGGCGAACCGGTGCACGAGGTGTGCCGTGCCGTCCGTGCCGCGCTGGAGTCCGATCCAGGCGTAGGCGTCCCCGAGGACGGCGAGGCCCGCCCGTGCTCCGGGCTCCGGGCTGTCGAGCCGCAGGTCCACCTCGACGGTGCACGGGGTGCCGGGCAGCCGCTGGGTGAGGACGTTCGGCAGTGTGCGCAGGTCGTGCGCGTCGGCGGTCCGGACGCAGGTCAGCCGCAGGCCGTCGGCGGAGTGCTGGGTGGCCCAGCCGTCCCGGGGGTTGGCCGTCCACTGCCACTGACGGCCGTGCCGGCCGCCGGGGAAGTCGTCGTCGGTGGCGGGCGCGGCGGCCGGCTGGGCGGGCAGGTCCGGGCGGCGGTGCTCGGCGACGGGTGCGCCGTCGTCCCCGATCACCGGCCAGCCTCCCCCGCTCCCGCTTTCTCCCCCACTCTCGGCTTCGCTCGAGCGGGGGGACCCCCATGAACGGGAGGTGCTCCCCGCGGGGCCCCAGCGCATCGGCTGGAGGTGCACGACCCTGCCGTACGCCCCGCGCTGCTGGAAGTGCAGGAACCAGTCCTCGCCGGACGGGGTGCGCACCCAGCCGCCCTGGTGGGGCCCGTTGACGTCGGTGTCCCGCTGCTCCAGGACGACCTTCTCCTCGTACGGGCCGAAGAAGTCGCGCGACCGGAAGGCACCCTGCCAGCCGGTCTCCACTCCCCCGGCGGGCGCCAGGATCCAGAACCAGCCGTCGTGCCGGTAGAGCTTGGGGCCCTCCAGGGTGAACCAGCCGGGGATGCGGTCGGCGTCGACGATCACCTTGCCCTCGTCGAGGAGTTCGGTGCCGTGGGGGTGCATGCGGTGGCCGGTGAGCCGGTTCTTGACGCCGGAGCGGGACCTCGCCCAGGCGTGCACGAGGTACGCCTCGCCGGTCTCCTCGTCCCACAGCGGGCACGGGTCGATCAGGCCCTTGCCGGCCTTCACCAGGTGGGGCCGGGTCCAAGGACCCCGGATCTCGGGGGCGTTGACCTGGAAGATGCCCTGGTCGGGGTCGCCCCAGAAGATCCAGAACCGGTCGTCGTGGTGACGCAGGGACGGCGCCCAGACCCCGCAGTCGTGCCGGGGCACCCCGAACCCGCTCTCGGGTTCCAGGCGTTGCAGCGCGTGGCCGACGAGTGTCCAGTTGACCAGGTCGCGGGAGTGCAGCAGCGGCAGTCCGGGGACGCGGCCGAAGCTGGAGGCGGTCAGGTAGAAGTCGTCGCCGACGCGGATCACGTCCGGGTCGGACCAGTCGGCGTCGAGCACCGGGTTGCGGTAGGTGAGGTCCGTCGGCGAGGCGCTCACGGGCTCACCGCCTTGCGGACCAGGGCGGCGGCGGCGTCCCTGCCGAGGCGGCCGTCGGCGACGACGGTGACGACGCGGCGGACCACCGTCTCCCCGGGCGGGACCGGCAGCCGGGCGTCGTGGGCGAGGGAGGAGCCGACACCGGGGTACTCGGCGGCGCGCACGAACCAGGGGTCGCGGCGGGTCGCCTCCGTGGCCCCGGCGAACACCAGCGTCCAGCCGGCGCCGGCCAGGGCCACCCAGTCGGCCGGACGGCCGTGCACCCCTTCCTCGCCCTCGGCGGAGGCGGTGAAGACCTCCGGATCGCTCTCCTCCTTGCGGGCCCGCCAGAAGAAACCGCCGTAGGCGGCGCCGGCGCGGCCGTTGGTGGCCGGGCTGCCGACGGAGAGCGGGGCCTTGGTGACGTTGGTGAGGGAGAAAGTGAAGTCGAGCGCCCAGGCGGTGTCGGTGAGTCCGGTGGCGGCGACGGTACGGCGCTCCCGCAGCAGCTCGCCGGGGGCGGCGACCCAGCGCAGCTCCTCCACGAAGCCGTCGGGGTCCCGGAGCTGGAAGCCGGTGTGCCGCTGGGAGCCGTGGTTGTCCAGCTCGGTGGAGCCCCGGTCGCGGACGTAGGTGCGCCCGCCCCAGAAGTTGTGCCCCTCGACGTCGGGAACGGCGACACCGACGCCGAGGTGGTGGGTGTGGTCCGCGGGGGACAGTTCGGTGACCGCCGTGCCGGCCAGCGTGGTGACGGGGTGCAGATACGGACGCGGGGAGAGCCTGCGGGGCAGCTCGGGCCGGGTGACGTACCGGCCGACCGGCCGGCCCGCAACGCGCAGGACCGCGAAGTCGTCACTGGTCATCGGGTGCTCACCTCTTTCGGCGGGTGCGGTGCGGACTGCTGTGCGGACGGTTCTCCGGACTGCCGCGCGGACCCGGGTGCGGCCTGCCCTGCGGGCAGGGCCCAGGGGGCGCCGAGTTCGGAGTAGAGGGACAGGGTGTCGGCGGCGGCCGCGACGAGTCCGTCGACGCCGGGGACGACGCGGCGGTTCTCGCCGGGGACGCGGTGCCAGGCGCCGGCGGGCAGCGGGGCGGGGTCGGGGGCCCGCCGGATCGCCTCGACGACCTTCATGAAGGCGCCGGTGGCGTCCGGGGTGACCAGCAGGGGAGCGCCGGTGACGAGGTGGTCGACCAGGTTCTCCAGCAGGTCGGTCCGGCCGAAGTGGAGTTCCTCGGGGCCGTGGCCCGCGCGCTGGACCAGGACGCGGTCCTGCTTGTACCAGAAGGTGATCCGGCCGCTGGTGCCGTGCACGAGGACGTACGGGTCGTCGGCCCGCTCGGCGCACAGGGTCGCGGCGACGGTGACCGGCCGGCCCTGTGCGGTGGTGACGCGGACGCAGGACGTGTCGTCGGACTCGATGTCGTGGGCGCGCAGCAGTTCGGTCTCGATGCCGGTGACGTCCTCGGCCCGGGTGCTGCCGGCCAGCGCCAGGGCAGTGGCGACGGCGTGGGCGAGCGGGTTGGTCAGCGCCCCGTCGATCACGTCGACGCCGTTCAGCCGGCGCCGGCCCGCCCAGGGCGCCCGCCGGAAGTAGTCCTCCGGACGCACCCAGGCCCCGGCGCCGCCGATCCCGGTCGGCCGGCCGATGGCACCGTCGGCGACCAGGGCGCGGATGGCGGGCACGGCGTGCGAGCCCAGCGACTGGAAGCCGATCTGGCAGGCGATCCCGGCGGCGGCGACCCCGTCGGCCATCCGGCGGAACTCGGCGTAGGACGGTGCCGGCGGCTTCTCCAGCAGGAGGTGCACGCCCCGTTCGGCGGCGGCGAGGGCGAGGTCGGTGTGGGTGTGGATCGGGGTGCAGACGACCGCGATCCGGGCCCCGGTGGACTCCAGCAGGGCGCCGAAGTCGGCGGACTGCTCGGGTGGCTCGCCCTCGTATTCGTCCTCGGTGAGCGGGGTGAGTTCGCAGATGCCGGCCAGCCGGACGAGCCCGTCCTCCTGGAGCCTGCGGATGTTCGCGAGGTGCCAGCGGCCGTGACCGCGGGCGCCGGCGAGCACGACGGGCAGCGGCTCGGGCCGGGGCGTGGCGCCGGACGCGGCCCCGGGGGCGGCCCGGGGTGCGGGCTCGGGTGTGGTCATCCCTTCACCGCCCCCGCGCTGAAGCCGGTGATCAGCCACTTCTGGATGAAGGCGAACACGATCACGACGGGCACGGCCGCGATGATGCCGCCCGCGGCGAGGGCGCCGAGGTCGACGCTGTCCGCGCTCATCAGGGTGTTCAGACCGACCGGGATGGTCTGCTTCTCCTGGTTGTTGAGGAACATCAGGGCGAACAGGAAGTGGTTCCAGGAGTGGACGAAGGCGAAGGAGCCGACTGCTATCAGTCCGGGCCGCAGCAGCGGCAGGACGACCACCCGGAACGCCCGCATCCTGCTGCACCCGTCGACCCAGGCGGCCTCCTCCAGGGAGTACGGCACGTTCTTGATGAAGTTGCTGATCAGGATCATCGACAGCGGAAGCTGGAAGACCGTCTCGGCGATGATGACGCTGCCGAGCGAGTTGATCATCTGCAGTCCGGCGAAGATCTCGAACAGCGGGACCAGGAGCAGTGCGCCGGGCACGAACTGGGAGCACAGCAGGGCGAGCATGAAGACCCGCTTGACGCGGAAGTCGAACCGGGCGAGCGCGTAGCCGCCGGCCAGGGCGACCAGCGTCGTCGTGATCAGGGTGGCGACGCCGACGAGCACGCTGTTCTGGAAGAAGGTGCCGAAGGCCCGGTCCGTCCACACCTTCTCGAAGTGGGCGGTGGTCATCGGCCAGGGCACCAGCGAGGTCGAGCCGGCCGGGCGCAGGGCGAAGAGCAGGATCCAGTAGAAGGGGACGAGGGTGAACAGGAGGTAGATGCCCAGGGGGAGGTAGATGTGCCAGCGGGGCACCTCGTCCCAGGCGCGGTGTTTCTTCCTCGCGGGACGGCTCGGCGGCTCGGCGGCGGAGCGCGCGGGGGCCGGGGCGGCCGGGGAGGCCTCTTTGGTGATCACTTGCTTTCGCCTCCGAACTTGCTCAGCCGCAGGTAGACGATCGAGCAGAAGAGCAGAATCACGAACGCGACCGTGGTGAGGGCCGACGCGTAGCCGAAGTTGTGGGCGTCGACGCTGGTGTTGGCGATGTAGAGCGGGAGCGTCGTGGTCACGCCGGCCGGTCCGCCGCCGGTGAGGGTGTAGAGCAGGTCGACGTTGTTGAACTCCCACACCGCGCGCAGCAGGGTGGACAGGATGATGGCGTCCTTGAGGTGGGGCAGCGTGATGTGCGTGAACTGCTGGAAGCGGCTGGCCCCGTCGACCTCGGCGGCCTCGTACAGGTCCTTGGAGACGGACTGGAGGTCGGCGAGGATGAGGATGGCGAAGAAGGGGACGCCGCGCCACAGGTCGGCGACGACCACCGCCGAGAAGACGGTGGAGGTGTCCGAGAGCCAGCTGGTGCCGTACTCGCCGATGCCCATGTCGGCGAGGTAACGGGTGATGCCGGTCTGGGAGTTGTAGAGGAGTACCCAGATCGCCGAGGTCAGCACGCCGGAGACGGCCCACGGGGAGAAGACCAGGGCGCGGCCGACGCCCCGCCCGACGAAGGTCTGGTTGACGATGAGCGCCAGCGCGAGTCCGAACATCAGCTGGAGGCCGACCTCGACGACGACCCACTTGGCGCTGAAGACCAGGGTGTCCCAGAACAGCGGGTCCTCGGTGAAGAGGTGGACGAAGTTGTCGAGGCCCGCGTAGCCGTTCCGCCACGGCTTGGTGGGGTTGTAGTTCTGCAGGCTGTAGTAGAAGACGCTGATGACCGGGTAGGCGATGAAGCCCAGCATGAGCAGACCGGCCGGGGCGATCAGCAGGTAGGGCAGTCTGCGCGGCGTGGCGGAGGCACGGCGCCGCCTCGGTGGCGTGGGCGGTTTCGCCACGGCTGCGGCTTGGGCCATGACTGTTCTCCGTTTCTCGGTGTACGTCGTGCTGTGCGGAGGTGAAGCGCTTTCTTCTCAGGTGTGCGGGTGTCCACGCGATCCGGGGGCGGACCGCGCGGGGGTGCTCGCGGTCAGCCCGCGTAGGGGTCCTGCACCGTGCCCGGCCGGGCGAGGAACTCGAAGTCGCAGCCGGTATCGGCCTGGGTGATCTGCTCGTTGTAGAGCGCGCCGTAGCCGCGTTCGTACCGGACGGGCGGGGGCGTCCACCGCGCCCTGCGCCGCTCCAGTTCCTCGTCGTCGACCTCGAGCCGGAGCAGCCGGCGTTCGACGTCGAGGGTGATCAGGTCCCCGGTGCGGACGAGGGCCAGCGGGCCGCCGACGTACGACTCGGGGGCGATGTGCAGCACGCAGGTGCCGTAGCTCGTGCCGCTCATCCGGGCGTCGGAGATCCGCACCATGTCCCGTACCCCCTGCTTGAGCAGGTGGTCGGGGAGGGGCAGCATGCCGTACTCGGGCATGCCGGGCCCGCCCTTGGGGCCGGAGTTGCGCAGCACCAGCACGTGGTCGGCGGTGATGCCCAGGTCCGGGTCGTTGATGGTGCGCTGCATGGTCCGGTAGTCGTCGAAGACGACCGCGGGGCCGGTGTGCCTGAGCAGGTGCGGTTCGGCGGCGATGTGCTTGATGACGGCGCCGTCGGGGCAGAGGTTGCCGCGCAGGACGGCGAGCCCGCCCTCGTCGGCGACGGGCTTGTCCCGGGGCCGGATGACGTCGTCGTGGTGCACCTGCGCGCCGGCGATCTGCTCGCGCAGGGTGTCGTGGGAGACGGTGGGCCTCTCCAGGTGGAGCAGGTCCTCGATCCGGGAGAGGAACCCGGGCAGCCCGCCCGCGAAGTGGAAGTCCTCCATCAGGTACGTCTGTCCGCCGGGCCGTACGTTGGCGAGCACCGGGACGGTGCGGGCGATGCGGTCGAAGTCGTCGAGGGTGAGGGCGACGCCCGCGCGGCCGGCCATGGCGATCAGGTGGATCACGGCGTTGGTGGAGCCGCCGAGGCCCAGGACCGTCGTCACCGCGTCCTCGAAGGCGTCCGCGGTGAGGATGTCGCTCAGTTTCCGGTCGCGGTGGACCAGTTCGACGATGCGCAGTCCGGCGGCGGCGGCCATCCGGTCGTGCCCGGAGTCGACGGCCGGGATGCTGGAGGCGCCCGGCACGGTGACGCCGAGAGCCTCGGCGGCGGCGGTCAGCGTGGACGCCGTGCCCATGGTCATGCAGTGGCCGGGCGAGCGGGCCAGGCCGCTCTCCAGTTCCTGCATCTCGCAGTCGCCGATGACACCGGCCCGCTTGTCGTCCCAGTATTTCCACATGTCGGTGCCGGAGCCGAGGGTCTCCCCCCGCCAGTGGCCGGGGAGCATGGGGCCGGCCGGGACGAAGACGGTGGGCAGGTCGACGCTGGCCGCGCCCATGAGCAGGGCGGGCGTGGACTTGTCGCAGCCGCCCATCAGCACGGCCCCGTCGACCGGGTAGGAGCGCAGCAGCTCCTCGGTCTCCATGGCGAGGAGGTTGCGGTAGAGCATCGGGGTCGGCTTCTGGAAGGTCTCGCTGAGCGTGGAGACCGGGAACTCCAGCGGGAAGCCGCCCGCCTGCCACACCCCGCGCTTCACGGCCTGCGCGCGGTCGCGCAGATGGACGTGGCAGGGGTTGATGTCGGACCAGGTGTTGAGGATCGCGATGACGGGCTTGCCCAGGTGTTCCTCGGGCAGGTAGCCGAGCTGGCGGGTGCGGGCGCGGTGGCTGAAGGAGCGCAGTCCGTCCGTGCCGTACCACTGGTGACTGCGCAGTTCCTCGGGCCGCTTGTGCCGCTCGTCGGGGACGTTCACACGGACCACCCCGCGGTGATCGCGGCGACCTCGGCCCGCTCGTCCTCGGGCAGCGGCCTGCTCGGCGGGCGGACCTCGCGGCGGCACAGGCCGAGGGAGGCGAGGGCCTCCTTGACGACGGTGACGTTGTTGGCGGAGCCGTTGGCGGCACGCAGTTCCTCGAAGCGGCGGATCTGCTCCCAGACCTTCATGGCGGTCGCGTAGTCGCCCGACCTGAGCGCCCCGATCATGTCGAGCGACACCGACGGGGCGACGTTGACCAGGCCGGAGGTGAAACCGGTGGCGCCCGCCGAGAAGTAGGAGGGGGCGTACGGCTCGGCGAGCCCGGCGACCCACACGAACCGCTCGAGGCCGGCGTCCCGCGCGAAGGCGGCGAACTTCGCCGCGTCCGGCACGGCGTACTTCACGCCGATGACGTTGGGGCAGGAGTCGGCGAGTTCGGCGAGGCGGGCGCCGGTGAGCTGCGCGTTGCGGATGTAGGGGACGACGCCCAGGTCGGGCACGGCTTCGGCGATGGCGCGGTGGTAGTCGACCCAGCCGCTCTGGGAGACATAGGGGTGGACGGGCTGGTGCACCATCACCATCCGCGCGCCGAGGTCACGGGCGTGCCGTGCGGAGGCGACGGCGGTCGGCACGTCGTGTCCCACCCCGACCAGGACGGACGAGCCGTCACCGGTCTCCTCGAGGGTCAGCTCGGTGACCGTGCGCCGCTCCTCGGGGGTCAGGGCGTAGAACTCGCCGGTGTTGCCGTTGGGGGTCAGGGTGGTGATGCCGGCGTCGAGGAGGCGGCGCAGCAGGGCCCGGTATCCGGCCCGGTCGACGGAGCCGTCCTCGGCGAACGGGGTCACCGGAATGGCCACCACGTCGGCCAGGGCCGCCCGCTGGGTCTCGAACGTCGTCGTCATGCCTGACCGTCCTCTTTCTGGGCTGCCGGGGCTGCCGGTGTTGCCGGTGTTGCCGGTGTTGCCGGGGCTTCGGGGATGTCCTGGACTTCGGGGCCTTCCCCGGCACCGAGTTCCGCGCCGGGGAAGGCCCGTCGTACGAAGGAGGCGATGTGCGCGTGCAGGGCGCGCGCCGCGCCGTCCGCATCGCCGGCGAGGGCGAGGGCGAGGATCTCGCGGTGCTCGCTCGCCTCCCGCTCCCAGGAGGGGTCGGCGGCCCAGGCGACGGTGGAGACGAGTGCGGCCTGGTCGCGGACCTCGTCGAGCATCCTGCCGAGCAGCGGGTTGCCGCACGGCAGGTACAGGGCGCGGTGGAACTCGCGGTTGGTCAGGGAGCGTTCGGCGGTGTCGGTGGCCTCGTCGGCCCTCGTCAGCGCGTCACGCGCGGCGTCCAGGGAGGCACCGCGCCGGACGGCCCGTCGCAGCGCCTCGGGTTCGAGGAGCAGACGCACGTCGCAGACCTCGCGCGCCATGTCCACGTCGACCATGCGCACCGTGACGCCCTTGTACTGGCTCATCACCACCAGACCGGTGCCGGCCAGGGTCTTGAGCGCCTCCCGCACCGGGGTCTTGGACACCCCGAACTGCGCGGCGAGGTCGGTCTCGACCAGGGCCTGGCCCGGCGTCAGCCGGCCGGTGAGGATGCGGCGTTTGATCTCCTCCAGCACGTACTGCGTGCGGGAGGGGATCGGGGTGGGCACAGAGGTCATGCGCGCCTCTCGGATCTCGCGTATCGCGTCTCATATATGACGTACGAAGTACGACGCGATGAAACTAGGAGCGGCCCGGGGTTTCGTCAATGCTTCTGACAAAGGAAGTTCGGGTCGCCGTCCCCGGCCTCCGGAGCGGCCGGCCGCCGTGTCGGCCGCGGGCACGCCCGTCCGGAAAGGCGACCGGACGGGCGTGCCCGCGCGGGACCCGTGAACGCGCGGCGGCCGGGCACCCGTCCTGCCCGGGTGCCCGGCCGCTCGGGAAACCGCCGGGTCAGGCCTTGGATGTCCACCCCGGATCGCGGCCGCTCAGCCCCACCGTCCGGTCCAGCAGCGGGGCGTCGGACGGCACGGGCACTACGGGGCCGAAGATGCCCTCGCCGCCGTTCCGGCCGGGCTCCGCCGCGGCGGCGAGCAGGAAGGTGTGTGCGGCCTCGAGGGCGGCGGGGTCGGGCGCGTAGTCCTGGCCGGTGGCGCGGGCCAGGTCCCAGCCGTGGACGACCAGTTCGTCGGCGACCACGGCTCCGGCCACCTCGCCCGGCAGGTCCACGCCCCCGGCCCTGGTCATGCCGGTCCAGGCCCGGGGGGCGCGCCAGGCCTCGGCGAGTTCGTCGAGCACCGCGGGCAGGTCCTCGCGCCGGCCGGGGCGGAGGTCCGGCAGAGCGGTGTCCGGACCGGTGTCGGTGGTGACGCCGAGGTCCTTGCGCCCGGCGTCGCGGAAGGCGATGCTCAGCCCGGCGAGGTGGTCCAGGAGGTGGCGCACCGCGTACCGGGGGCAGGGCGTCCCGTCCGCGAGTTGCGCGTCGGTGACTCCCTCGGCGAGGCGCGCGATGATCCGCGCCTGCGGTCCGAGGTCGAGGGTCGGGTCGGTCATGGGCTGCTCCCTGCTCCTCATGGCTGTGCCCGTGCACGCACGGGTGTTCCTGGAGGGTTGACCGAGCCGGGCCCCGGAACTCATCGCTCTCCCGTGCCGCGGATAAGGCGTCTGCCCGATCCGTACGGACGGTCCTTAGCCCCACGATGACCTGGCATGACGACGAACGGAACGCGGGGAACGGACGGGTCGGGCGGGCAGGCCTGGGCCGCGGTGCGCGTGGTGCGGGACCGGAACGCGCGGCTCTACCTGGCCTCAGTGGTGGTGTCGGGTTTCGGCACGTCCGCGCTGTGGCTCGCCTCCGGTGTGTGGGTCAAGGACCTCACCGGCTCGGACGGGCTGGCCGCGCTGTGCCTGCTGGCGATGTGGGCCCCCACCCTGGCCGGCCCGCTGCTGGGCACGCTCGCCGACCTCCCCCAGTCTCGGCTTCGCTCGACCGGGCGGTGCCCCCATCGTCGCAAGCCGCTGCTGATCGGCACGAGTCTGCTCCTGGCCGGGCTCCTGCCCGCCCTCCTCGCCGTCGACTCTCCGCACGGCCTGTGGCTGCTGTACGCGGTGCTGTTCGTGTACGGCGCGGCGGGCGTCGTCCACGACGCGGCCGAGTCGGCGCTGATCGTCACCGCCGTGGACCGGTCCCTGCTCGGCGACTTCAACGGACTGCGGATGACGGCCGGCGAGGGCATGAAACTCCTGGCCCCGCTGGCGGGCGCGGGCCTGTACGCCGCGTACGGCGGGGCGGGCGTCGCCCTCCTCGACGCGGTCACCTTCCTGTGCGCCACGGTGCTGTACGCCTTCCTGCGCGTACGGGAGGAGCGGCCCGCACCCCCGCGGGACAGCCCGCGGGAGCGCGTCGCCGAGGGCGCCCGTCACCTGTGGTCGCACCCTGCGCTGCGCCCGCTGGTCCTGGCGGGCGGCGCCACGATGCTGTGCGCGGGACTCAGCGGGGCGCTGGTCTACGCCGTGGTCGAGGACCTCGGCCACTCCCCCGCGTACGCCGGTGTGCTGTACGCCGTCCAGGGCGCGGGCTCGGTGGCGCTCGGCCTGGGCTCGGGACCTGCCCTGCGCCGCTTCGGCGAGCGGCGGTTCGCGGCGTACGGCATCGCCCTGCTGGCCGCCGCCGTCGCGCTGCGCGCGGTGCCGAACGATCCGCTGGCCTGGGCGTGCAGCGCGACGATCGGGGTGGGGCTGCCCGCCGTCCTGATCGCCACGCCGACCGCCGTGCAGCGCGAGACGCCCGGCCCGCTGCTGGGCCGGGTCACCGCCACCGCCCACACGCTGGTGTTCACGCCGAACGTGGTCGGGCTGGCGGCCGGCGCGGCGCTGGTCGAACTGCTCGACCACCGGCTGCTGCTGGTCGCCCTGGGGTGCGCGCTGGCGGCGGTGGCGGTGACGCTGTTTCAGAGCGCGGTGAGCGCCGAGCGCACCGCTTCCAGGTCGCCGTCCGACGCCAGTCCCGCGTGATACAGCCGCAGTTCCGTCGCGCCGAGGCGGCGGGCCTCGGCCGCGTCCGCGGCGAGGGTGCCGGGGCTGCCGCCCATGCCGGAGACCACGGTGAAGTTGGCGGCGAGGACGGCGTCCGGGCGGTTCTCCCGCGCGAACGGCGTCAGCGGGGCGGGGCCGCCGGTGCAGGGGACGACCACGCCGTCGGCGACGGAGAGGATGTGCGCGGGGTCGACGCCCGCGTTGGCGCCGCAGTGGTACGACACCGGGTCCGCGTGCAGCAGGACCTGGAAGCCCTCGGGCGCCGCGTCGCGTACCGCCCGGACCGCCGCCTCCTGGAGCGTGCGGGCCGTCGCGTCGCGCCACGCGCGCGTGGCGGCCGCCGTCTCCTCGCCGAGGAGCTTGCCGACTCCCGCCCAGCCTCCGTCGGAGGGCGCCCCCCGCCACACCGGTTCCAGGGCGGCCCGGACGGTCGCGGCCAGTTCGGCGGCGTCCAGGCCCTGAGCCCCGTAGCCCTCGCGGCAGGACGGGCAGAAGCACAGGGACATCAGGTACTGCCCGGCGTCCCCGAGGCCGACCCCGGCGATCTTGTCGTGGGCGTGCAGATGTGCGAGCCCGTACCAGCCGAGGGATTCCAGTTCGGTGCCGCTCGCCCCGGGCCGGACCGCCGCCTCCGCGGCCAGGCCGGTCAGGTAGGCGCGGGTGGCGGGCTGGGCGATGCAGGGCGCCCACGGGTAGCGGTCGCCGTGGGCGTTGACGACCGAGGTGTCCGGATGGTCGGCGCCGAGGCGGGAGTTGTGCGCGAGCACGACCCAGGTGTGCACCTGGAGGCCCGCGTCCGCGAGCGCCGCCGCGGCCTCGCCGAAGGCGTCGCCGGGGGCCCAGTCGCCGGAGGGGTACGGGCGCGGGGTGCGGCCGGCCCAGTGGGCGCCGGGCGGGTAGAGGACGGCCGCGTGCTCGGCGGTGACGATACGGTGGCGCGGGTGACGGGGGGTCAGCGCGCGCGTGGAGTGGTAGGCGGAGGCGAGCGTCGCCTGCGCCACGCCGAGCCCGGCGATCCGCGCGGGGGCTTCCGGATCCCCGTTGACGTCCCAGGGGTAGACGAACGCCGATGCCTTCACTTGGCCTCCTCGATCAGTGCGAGTCCTCGCTCGATCAGCTGAGCGAGTCGCTTGACATGATCCCCGGCCGGTTCGTCGAGCGGCGGCCGGACCTCGCCCACGTCCAGGCCGCGCAGCCGTACCCCGGCCTTGACCAGGGAGACGGCGTATCCGCGGCCCTGGTCGCGCAGTTCGACGAAGGGCCGGTAGAAGCCGTCGAGCAGGCGGTCCACGGTGGCCCGGTCGCCGGTGTGCAGGGCCCGGTGGCAGGCGAGGGCGATCTCGGGCGCGAAGCAGAACACCGCGGACGAGTAGAGGGTGATGCCGAGGGCACGGTAGGCGAGCTGGGTCTGTTCGGCGGTGGGCAGCCCGTTGAAGTACAGGAACTCGCCGGGGGCCTCGGTGCGTACGGCGCTGACGATCCGCTGCATGTGGTCGAGGTCGCCGTGGCCGTCCTTGAGGCCGACGATCCCCTCGGTGCGGGCCAGTTCGACGACGCTTTCGGGCGTGAACAGGGCGTTGTCGCGCTGGTAGACGATCACCGGCAGGGCGGTCGCCGCGGCCAGTTCGCGGTAGTGCCGCACCAGGCCCGTCTGGCCGGCCCGCACCAGGTAGGGCGGCATGGCGAGCAGCCCGTCCGCCCCGGCCCGCTCGGCGAGTCCGGCCCAGCGCACCGCGAGGCCGGTGCCGTACCCGGCGCCCGCGACGACCGGGACGCGTCCGTCGGCCGCCTCGACGGCGACCCGCACGCACGCCTCGAACTCCTCGGGCGTCAGGGCATGGAACTCCCCGGTGCCGCAGCAGGCGAAGACGGCGGCGGCACCGGCCTCGACCCCGCCGCGCACATGGAGCCGGTAGGTCTCGAGGTCGACGGAGCCGTCGGGTCCGTAGGCGGTGACCGGGAAGAACAGCGGTCCGCTGGGGATGCCGAGTCGGGCGGCGAGAAGGGCTGGCGTCACAAGCTCTCCCAGGTCCATATTCTTGATTGACGTCTACATCTCTGAACGATGCCACGCTAGAGCGCCCCCAGGACGCCGGTCAAGCACGCCGCCCCGTCACACACCGGCCGATTTCTCCACTCCACAGGAGGTCACAGGAGGCTGGGGGGATACTTGACGGGCGACGGGCCACCTCCTTACCGTGTCCACGCATATGAATGCCGTGCGCGCACATGCACGGCCGGTGACGCAAGGAGATCCTTGATGCCCGCTCCCCGCACCGTCCTGCTCACCGGTGCCGCCGGCGGCCTCGGCACCCTGATGCGGGGCCTGCTCCCGGACTACGGTTACGAGCTGCGCCTGCTCGACCTGCGGCCCGTCGAGGGGGAGCCGGACGCGATCGTGGCGGATCTGGCCGACAGGGAGGCCGTGCGCGAGGCGGTCCGCGGGGTCGACGCGATCATCCACCTCGCGGGCATCTCCCTGGAGGCCTCCTTCGAGAAGATCCTCGCGGCGAACATCGAAGGCACCTACCACCTGTACGAGGCCGCGCGCGAGGAGGGTGTGGGGCGCGTCGTCTTCGCCTCCTCCAACCACGCCGTCGGCTACACCCCGCACCCGCGGGGCGACGACCCCCTCATCCCCGTCGACACCCCGCGCCGCCCGGACACCTTCTACGGTCTGTCCAAGTGCTTCGGCGAGGACCTCGCCCAGCTGTACTGGGACAAGCACGGCCTGGAGACCGTCTCCGTACGCATCGGCTCCTGCTTCCCCGAGCCGACCAGTGTGCGGATGCTCTCGGTGTGGATGAGCCCCGCCGACGGCGCCCGCCTCTTCCACGCGGCCCTGACCGCCGAGGGCGTCGGCCACACGGTCGTCCACGGCTCGTCCGACAACACCCGGCTGTGGTGGGACCTCACCTCCGCGCGCGCTCTCGGTTACGACCCGCAGGACGACTCCGAGCCGTTCGCCGCGAAGCTCGTCGCCGAGCAGGGCGAACTGGATCCGGCCGACCCGGCACAGGCACGCATCGGCGGACACTTCGTGACCGACCCCCCGATCTGGCCGTACTGACGGCGCCGGCAGGCGCCGGCAGGCACCACTACACCGAACCGACGCCGCCCGCACACGGGCGCGGCGGAAAATCGACGTTCCCGGCGACGGGCGGGCACCGAACGGGCCCGCCGTCGCCGCATTCGGGCATCCGTGATGCCCGTTTCCCCGCCCCCGCCCGCCTCTCCCCAGGTCCGATGCGGGCATCGCTCGAGTCGATCGGGCATAAACGGGCAATACCGGTTACGCAACAAGCCTGGTCAGGTTCGCGTACCCGCTGTACAACTTCTCGCAAGGGCCCCACAGAGCCCGAACGGGCAATCGACACAGAAAGCGGGGGTGCGGCCATGAACGACAGAACGGCCGAGGAGCGCCAGCGCGAGATCGTGCGGGTGGCACGCGCCACCGGCTCGGTCGACGTGACGGCACTCGCCGCCGATCTGGGCGTGGCCAAGGAGACCGTACGGCGGGATCTGCGCGCCCTGGAGGACCACGGTCTGGTGCGCCGCACCCACGGCGGCGCCTATCCCGTGGAGAGCGCCGCCTTCGAGACCACGCTCGCCTTCCGGGCCACCAGCCATGTGGCCGAGAAGCGACGGGTCGCGAACGCGGCGGCCGAGTTGCTAGGCGACGCGGAGACGGTGTTCGTCGACGAGGGCTTCACCCCGCAGCTCATCGCCGAGGCGCTGCCCCTGGACCGGCCGCTCACCGTGGTCACCGCCTCCCTTCCGGTCGCGGGCGCGCTCGCCGAGACCGGCACCGTGTCCGTCCTGCTGCTCGGTGGCCGGGTCCGCTCCGGCACCCTCGCCACCGTCGACCACTGGACGACGAAGATGCTCTCCGGTTTCGTCATCGACCTGGCGTTCATCGGCGCCAACGGCATCTCGCGCGAACACGGCCTGACCACGCCCGACCCGGCGGTCAGCGAGGTCAAGACACAGGCGGTGCGGGCCTCGCGCCGGGTGGTGTTCGCGGGCGTCCACAGCAAGTTCGGGGCGGTCAGCTTCTGCCGGTTCGCCGGCGTCGGCGCGCTGGAGGCGATCGTCACGAGCACGCTGCTCCCGGCGGCCGAGGCCCACCGCTACTCCCTGCTGGGCCCCCAGGTCATCCGCGTCTGACCGGACGGCCCGGGCCGCAGCACGATCCACGGCACGCGGCTTCCCCGCGCGCCGGTTCACCACACGAGTTCCCCATCCCCCTCGGGCCGACCCGTCCAGGCGACACCCGGTACCTCCCTATACGACAGTTTTCGTCAAGGAGTGATCCATGCGAACCCAGAGCCGACGGAGGCCGCCGCGAGCCACACTCGCCGCGGTCGCCGCAGGGACGCTACTCGCCCCGCTGCTCTCCGGCTGCTGGGTCGGAGCGGGCGGGGCCGGATCAGGCGGTGACGCCGTCAACGTCCTGATGGTCAACAACCCGCAGATGGTGGCGCTGCAGAAGCTCACCGCCGCGCACTTCACCAAGGACACCGGCATCAAGGTGAACTTCACCGTGCTGCCGGAGAACGATGTCCGCGACAAGATCAGCCAGGACTTCGCCAACCAGGCCGGCCAGTACGACGTCGCCACCCTGTCCAACTACGAGATCCCGATCTACGCCCGCAACGGCTGGCTCAAGGAGATGGGCCCGTACGTCGAGGAGGACCCCGGCTACGACGAGCAGGACGTCCTCAAGCCGATGCGCCGGTCCCTCACCGGGGGCGACGGCAAGCTCTACGGCCAGCCCTTCTACGGCGAGTCCTCGTTCCTGATGTACCGCAAGGACCTCCTCGAGCGGGAGGGCCTGACGATGCCGGACCACCCCACCTGGAAGGAGGTGGGCGAGATCGCCGCGAAGCTCGACGGGGCCGAGCCCGGCATGAAGGGCATCTGCCTGCGCGGTCTGCCCGGCTGGGGCGAGGTCATGGCACCGCTGACGACCGTGGTGAACACCTTCGGCGGCACCTGGTTCGACGAGGACTGGAACGCCCGCCTGGACTCCCCGGAGTGGCTCGAGGCCACGAAGTTCTACGTCGGCCTGGTCCGCGAGCACGGCGAGGCGGGCGCCGCCCAGTCCGGCTTCGCCGAGTGCCTGAACAACACCACCCAGGGCAAGACCGCCATGTGGTACGACGCCACCTCCGCGGCCGGCTCCCTGGAGTCCGCCGACTCCCCCGTCAAGGGAAAGATGGGCTACGCCCCCGCCCCCGTGGAGAAGACGGAGTCGGCCGGCTGGCTCTACACCTGGGCCTGGGGCATCCAGAACGCCTCCCGGAACCCGGACAACGCCTGGAAGTTCGTCTCCTGGGCCTCCGGCAAGGAGTACGAGCAGCTGGTCGGCGACGAGATCGGCTGGTCCGACGTCCCGGCCGGCAAGCGCGCCTCCACCTACGAGAACCCGGACTACCGCGCACAGGCCGCGGCCTTCCAGGAGATGACCAGGAAGGCCATCGAGCAGGCCCGCCCGGACGACCCGGGCGTGCAGCCGCGGCCCGCGCCCGGCATCCAGTTCGTGGGCATCCCCGAGTTCACGGACCTCGGCACCCAGGTCTCCCAGGAGATCAGCGCGGCCATCGCCGGACGCCAGTCCGTCGAATCGGCCCTGAAGAAGTCCCAGCAGCTCGCCGAAGAGATCTCCGAGGAGTACGAGGGACGATGACCGCCACGACAACGGCCCCCGTGGCCGCCCCGGACATCCGCCCCGGCGGCCACCGGCGCTCCGACCGGCTGCGCGGCTGGGCCACCAGGGCCCCGCTGCTGCCCGCCCTGATCTTCATGATCGCGGTGACCCAGCTGCCCTTCGTGGCGACGCTGGTGATCTCCTTCTTCGACTGGAACTCCCTCTACCCCGACGCCCGGGAGTTCGCCGGCTTCGCGAACTACGGTGAGGTGCTCGGCGACTCCGACCTGCGCCGGTCGGTCTGGACGACGATCCTGCTGACGGTGGCGGTCGTCCTCGCCAGCCTGGTCCTCGGTCTGCTGCTGGCCCTGCTGCTCGACCGGAGGTTCCGCGGCCGGGGCATCGTCCGCACCCTGCTCATCGCCCCGTTCCTGGTGGTGCCGGTGGCGGCGGCCCTGCTGTGGAAGCACGTCCTCTACAACCCGGAGTACGGCCTGTTCAACGGCCTGCTGCACTACGTCGGCGGCCCGCAGCCCGACTGGATCTCGGACACGCCGCTGCTCGCGGTGGAGGCGGCGCTGGTGTGGCAGTGGACGCCGTTCATGATGCTGATCCTGCTCGCCGGCCTGCAGAGCCGGGACCAGGAGCAGATCGAGGCGGCCCGGGTCGACGGGGCGAGCGACTGGCAGATCTTCCGCCATCTGACCCTGCCGCACCTGCGCCGCTACCTCGAACTGGGCGCCCTGCTCGGGTCGATCTACATCGTGCAGAACTTCGACGCGGTCTTCACGATCACGTCCGGCGGCCTGGGCACCGCCAACCTCCCGTACACCGTGTACCAGACCTTCTACCAGGCCCACGAGAACGGTCTGGCCTCGGCCGCCGGTGTGCTGGTGGTCATCGGCTCGATCATCATCGCGACCTTCGCGCTGCGCGTCGTGTCGTCCCTGTTCCGCGAGGAGGCGTCCCGCGCATGAGTACCGTCGCTGCACCCGACCGCGGCCGGCCGCGGACCCGGAACCGCAAGGGAGCGGGGCTCGGCCTGGTCGCCTGGCTGGCCGGCATCGTCTTCTTCCTGCCGATCGCCTGGATGGCGCTGACGTCCTTCCACTCCGAGGAGGACGCGGCCACCAACCCGCCGTCCTTCGCCGCCGCCCTCACCCTGGACGGCTACCGGGAGTTCTTCGGCGCGGGCGGCGGCGCGAGCCCCTGGCCGTCGCTGATCAACTCGACGGTGGCGTCCGTGGCCTCGATGATCCTGGTCCTGCTGCTCGCCCTCCCGGCGGCATACGCCCTGTCGATCCGCCCGGTGAAGCGGTGGACGGACGTCCTGTTCTTCTTCCTGTCCACCAAGATGCTGCCGGTCGTGGCGGGTCTGCTGCCGCTCTACCTGTTCGCCAAGAACACCGGGATGCTCGACAACATCTGGCTCCTGGTCCTGCTCTACACCTCCATGAACCTGCCGATCGCCGTGTGGATGATGCACTCGTTCCTCTCGGAGATCCCGGTCGCGGTGATCGAGGCCGCCCAGATCGACGGAGCGCGGCTGCCGACGGTGCTGGCCCGCATCATCGCCCCGATGGCGATGCCCGGCATCGCGGCGACCGCCCTGATCTGCTTCATCTTCAGCTGGAACGAACTGCTGTTCGCCCGGGTCCTGACGGGCGTGGTCGCCGAGACCGCCCCCGTCTTCCTGACCGGCTTCATCACCAGCCAGGGCCTCTTCCTGGCCAAGGTGTGCGCCGCGTCGCTCGTCATCTCCCTGCCGGTGCTCGCCGCGGGGTTCGCCGCCCAGGACAAACTCGTCCAGGGCCTGTCGTTGGGAGCCGTGAAATGAAGGCCGCCGTCATCGAGTCCGTGGGCCGGGCCGTCGTCGCCGAGGTCCCGGACCCGACGCCGGGACCCCGCGAGGTCGTCGTCAAGGTGGCGGCCTGCGGGCTGTGCGGCACGGACCTGCACATCCTGCAGGGCGAGTTCGCCCCCAAGCTGCCGATCGTGCCGGGGCACGAGTTCGCCGGCGAGGTGGTCGGCGTCGGCTCCCGGGTCACCGAGGTGTCGCTGGGCGACCAGGTCGCCGTGGACCCCTCCCTGTACTGCTACGAGTGCCGCTACTGCCGGACCGGTCACAACAACCTGTGCGAGCGCTGGGCGGCGATCGGTGTCACCACGGCGGGCGGGGCCGCCCAGTACGCGGTGGCCCCGGTGGCGAACTGCGTCAAGCTGCCCGAGCACGTCCGCACCCAGGACGCGGCCCTGATCGAGCCGCTCTCCTGCGCGGTGCGCGGCTACGACGTGCTGCGGTCCCGCCTCGGCGCGCACGTCCTGATCTACGGCTCCGGAACGATGGGCCTGATGATGCTGGAGCTGGCCAAGCGGACCGGCGCGGCGAGCGTGGACATGGTCGACCTCAATCCGGCCCGCCTGGAGACGGCCCGCGGTCTCGGCGTCTCGGCGTCGGCCGCGAACCCGGACGAACTGGACCGTCCCCAGGGCTGGGACCTCGTCATCGACGCGACGGGCAACGCGGCGGCGATCCAGGACGGCCTGGACCGGGTCGCCAAGGCCGGCACCTTCCTGCAGTTCGGCGTCGCCGACTACGCCACCCGCGTGACCATCGACCCGTACCGCATCTACAACCAGGAGATCACGATCACCGGGTCGATGGCGGTGCTGCACAGCTACGAGCGGGCGGCGGAACTGTTCGCGACCGGTGTCCTGGACCCGGACGTCTTCATCAGCGACCGTGTGCCGCTGGACCGGTATCCGGAGGCGTTGGAGCAGTTCGCGAAGGGTGTGGGGAGGAAGATCGTGGTGGTGCCCTAGCCGGGGCCGGGCCGGCTCCCGTCGCCCCCGGTCGCGCCCCCATGGGACGGGTCGGGGGCGACGGGGCGGACGAGCGGACCCCCTGAGGACGACGGGGCCGCCGGGCAGGGGCGGCGGGGGCGAAAACCCCTGGGCCGCCCCGCCCCCGCCCTCGTACCATCCCGACATGCCCCGACCCCACGGCTTCGCCTACGAGGCCCACCTCAACGGCACCGTGCGCATCACCCACCACAACCACCCCGCGACCACCCTGAACGGTGACCGCGCCGCCCGTTTCCTCACCGAGGTCACCGCCGGCGACCCCCAGCTCGTCATGGCCCGCTGGACCGGCGACTACAAGCGCGGCAACGAGCGCACCGCCCGCAACCACCTCCGCAACCGGCGCCGACAGCCTCTGCCCCATTCGGGCCGCAGGTAAGGGAACGGCAAAACGCCCCCGCTCGTTCACCCGGCATGACAGCTATGACCCCCGGCTCGAACATCCCTCTTCCCACCGCCCGTGTGACGGTGGACGTCGCCGCCCCGGTGCGGCTCGACGTATCGGGCCTGCTGCTCACCGCCGACGGCAAGGTGCGCTCCGACGACGACTTCATCTTCTACAACCAGCCCGCGGGCCCCGGCGTGACCTACCGCTCCGGCGGCGGCAGCGCCCCGGACGCCATCACGATCGACACCACGGCCGTCCCGCCCGGCATCGAGAAGATCGTCGTCACCGCGAGCCCCGACGCCCAGGGCCAGACCTTCCAGGGCATCGAACCGACGGCCACCCTCCGCAGCGCGGACGACAACGCGGTCCTGGCCACGTTCACCCCGCCGAGCCTCGGCGCCGAGACCGCCCTGGTGGTCGTCGAGATCTACCTGCGCAACGGCGCCTGGAAGGCCCGCGCGGTCGGCCAGGGCTACGCCAACGGCCTGGCCGGCATCGCCACCGACTTCGGCGTCACGGTCGAGGAACCGGCCGCCCCCGCCCAGCCGGCCGCCACGGCCCAGCCGGTCGCTCCCCCTCCGCCGGCGCCGCCGGTCCCGCCGATGGCCGCCCCGCAGGCTCCGCCCGCGCCCGCCGCTCCCCCGGCGCCGCCCGCCGCCGCGCCGGGCACCGGGAAGATCAACCTGGACAAGGGCCGGGTCAGCCTCCAGAAGAACCAGACCGTCTCCCTGATGAAGGGCGGTCGCCCGCTGCTCTCGCAGGTCCGGATGGGCCTCGGCTGGGAGCCGGCGTACCGGGGCAAGGACATCGACCTGGACGCCTCGGTCATCGCGTACGGCCCGCAGCGCAACCACATCGACAGCTGCTACTTCGGCAAACTGCAGATCGTGAACGGCGCGATCAAGCACTCCGGCGACAACCTCACGGGCGAGGGCGGCGGGGACGACGAGACGATCACGGTCGACCTCGGCCGCCTCCCCCAGGAGGTCTCCGGTCTGGTCTTCACGGTCAACTCGTTCTCCGGCCAGAAGTTCACCGAGGTCGCCAAGGCGTACTGCCGCCTCCTGGACGCCACCACCGGCGAGGAACTGGTCCGCTTCGACCTCACCTCCGCCGAGCCGCAGACGGGCGTCATGATGGCGAAGCTGATCCGCCAGTTCTCGGGCGAGTGGGAGATGACCGCCATGGGCGAGTTCGTGAAGTCCCGCACGGTCAGGGGCATGGTCAAGCCGGCCGCCAAGGCGCTGTAACAGCCGTACGGCCCGTGGCCGGGTGCACCCCGCGTGATCGCGGGACGCACCCGGCCGCGTCGCGCCCCCGCCCCGCCCTCGCCCGACTCAGAACAACGCGCTGTACGCGTTCAGTGCCGGCTGGCCGCCCAGGTGGGCGTAGAGGACGGTGGACTCGCGGCCGACCTCGCCGCGGGACACCAGGTCGATCAGCCCGGCCATCGACTTCCCCTCGTAGACGGGGTCGGTGACCATCCCCTCGGTGCGGGCCGCGAGCCGCATCGCCTCCAGCGTCGCCTCGTCGGGGATCCCGTAGGTGCCCGCGTGGTACCGCTCGTCCAGCTCCACGTCCTGGACGGTCAGGTCCTGGCGTACGCCGATGAGCCGGCCGGTGTTCTGCGCGATCCGCGCGATCTGTTCGCGGGTGCGGACGGGCGCCGCCGACGCGTCGATCCCGATCACCCGCCGGGTCCGCCCGCCCGCCTCCTGAAGCGCCCGGAATCCGGCCACCATCCCGGCCTGGGTGGACCCGGTGACCGAGCACACGATCACGGTGTCGAAGAAGACGCCCAGCTCCTCCTCCTGCTCGGCGACCTCATGGGCCCAGTTGGCGAAGCCCAGTCCGCCGAGCGGGTGGTCGGAGGCGCCGGCCGGGATGGCGTACGGCTTGCCGCCCGACTCCTCGACCTCCCTCAGCGCCTGCTCCCAGCTCTCCTTGAAGCCGATCCCGAACCCGGCCCGCACCAGGCGCACGTCGGCGCCGGCCAGCCGGCTGATCAGGATGTTGCCGACCTTGTCGTAGACGGCGTCCGGCCATTCCACCCAGCTCTCCTGCACCAGTACGCACCTGAGTCCGGCGCGGGCGGCGACGGCGGCGACCTGGCGGGTGTGGTTGGACTGCACGCCGCCGATGGAGACGAGGGTGTCGCAGCCCTGGGCGAGGGCGTCGGCGACCAGGTACTCCAGTTTGCGGGTCTTGTTCCCGCCGTAGGCCACACCGGAGTTGCAGTCCTCGCGCTTGGCCCACAGGGCGGCGCCGCCGAGGTGCGCGGTGAGCCGCTCCAGCGGATGCACGGGCGAGGGGCCGAAGAGCAGCGGGTAACGCTCGTGGGCAGAGAGGGACATGGGGGTGATCCTTCCGTCAGGGAACGTCGGGAACCTCGGACACGTCGGCGAGCTCCTCCAGGCCCCGCCAGATCTCCGCGGTGACCCGGACCGCCTCGTCCGGGTCTCCGGCCGCGCAGGCCTCGATCAGCCGGTCGTGCAGTCCGGTGGAACGGCAGGCGCCGCCCTCGCCGAAGCGCTGCCGCTCCAGCCGGCGGATGAGCGGGGTGTAGCGGGCGGCGGTCGCGGCGGCGGCACGGTTGCCGCTCACCCGGACGAGGACGTCGTGCAACTCGTCGTCGGCGCGCAGCGCGCCGTCCACGTCACCGGTCCGCACGGCGGCGTCGAACCGCTCGTTCGCGGCGCGCATCAGCTCCACGTCGGGCTCTCCCAGCCGCGGTACGGCGACGCGGGTGACCAGTTCGTGCATGGCGCCGACGACGGCCGCCGCGTCCCGTACGTCGCGGGCGATCAGCGGGGTCACCCGCGTGTAGCTCTGCGGCTTGCTCTCCAGCAGCCCTTCGTCGACCAGCCGCGCGAACGCCTCGCGCACCGGCGCCCGGGACAGCCCGAGCCGCTCGGCGATCTCCGCGTCCCGCACCACCGCGCCGGGTTCGATCTCCCCGGCCACGATGGCGTCCCGGATCGCCGCATGGGCACGGTCCCTGAGCAGGGTGCGCGGTACGGGTCGCATGGTTTCCACAACTGAAATGTTAGATGTCAGAGACCGCCCGAACAAGCCCTCGGTCACCCGCCACCGTGACGGGGACCGCGGGCGGCGGGTTCAGCGGCGTTTCTGGCGCTTCCAGGGGCCCGTGACGGCGAGCATGATGCCCGGTTCCTGGATGTTGGCGTACAGGGTCTTCCCGTCGGGCGAGAAGGTGACGCCGGTGAACTCGCTGAACTCCGGCTCCTCCTCGGTGCCGATGTTCAGGTCGTTGCGGGCGATGGGATAGGTGCGTCCGCTGTCGGTGGCGCCGAACAGGTGCTGCACGCCCTCGCCGTCCTCGGCGATGACCAGTCCGCCGTACGGGGAGACGGTGATGTTGTCCGGGCCGTCGAAGGCGCCGTCCTCGGCCGGGTTCCGGTCGACGCCGAGCAGGACCTTGAGGGTGAGGGTGCGGCGCCGGGGGTCGTAGAACCAGACCTGGCCGTCGTGCTGGACGGGGCTCTCCTCACGGGCGTACGAGGAGACGAAGTACGCCCCGCCGTCGCCCCACCACATGCCCTCCAGTTTGCGGGCACGAGTGACCTCGCCGGCCCCGAACTGCTCGCGCACGGAGACGGTCCGCGCATCGCGGTCGGGCACGTCCACCCAGTCGACGCCGTACACCGTGCCGGTCCGGGTGGCGCGGGAGAGGTCGTCGACGAACCGGCCGCCGGAGTCGAAGCACTTGGGCGCCTGGAGGACGCCCGCGTCGTCGGCGAGGGTGCGGAACCTGCCGGGGCCGTGGCGGAAGTCCTCCGGCGGGGTCCAGCGGAAGAACAGGCCGTTGGGTTCGTCTGCGTCCTCGGTGAGGTAGGCGTGGCCGCGCTTGGAGTCGATGACGACGGCCTCGTGGTCGTACCGGCCGAAGAACTTCAGGGGCTTGGGGTCGCGGTTGGCGCGACGGTCGGCGGGGTCGACCTCGAAGACGTAGCCGTGGTCCTTGGTCATGCCGTTCTCACCGGCCCGGTCGGAATTCTCCTCGCAGGTGAGCCAGGTGCCCCAGGGGGTGCTGCCGCCCGCGCAGTTGTCGGCGGTGCCGGCGATGCCGACCCACTCGGCGACGCTGCCGTCGGGGCGCACTTCGACAATCGTGCAGCCGCCGGGCGCGCCCGGGTCGTAGACGAGGCCCTCGACGAGCGGGACCGGGTGCTCCGCCTCGTCGCGCGGACCGTCCATCTCGTGGTTGTTCACGAGGAGGGTGGTGCCTCGGGGGCCCGCGAAGGCGGCGGTGCCGTCGTGCTCGGCGGGGGTGTACTCGCCGGACTCCAGCCGGGTCTTCCCGCAGTGGGTGAGGATGCGGTAGGAGAAGCCGGCGGGCAGGGCGAGGATGCCGTCCGGATCGGGGAGCAGGGGGCCGTAGCCGATCGTGGGGTGCTGGTGCCGGGCCTCCTGCTGCTCCTCCCCCGCGCTCTCGGCGTCGTGGGAGGCGAGGGCGCCCGGCGCGGAGGCGAGGGCGCCCACGCTGCCCACCAGTGCGACACCGGCGCCGGCGACCGCGGATGTCCTGGCGAAGTCCCTGCGGGTGAGCGACATGGAGCCTCCTGTGACGGTGGGGTGCCGTGAGGGGGTGACGGGTCAGGTCTCGTTCACCGTCACGCTCGCGCCCCTGCCTGAACACCGGTTGAACTCCGCGGGGCCTCCCGACGGCCGCTTCGGTGAACCACGCGCGGCCGCGTCCACTTCGCCCACCGAGCGGGGTACGCGGTCGCTTACTGTGCTCGCCGACCGGGGTGTACGCCTGCCCGCCCCGCTCAACGAACGGGGTGCGACGCGCCCGCTCAACGGGGGGGCGCGCCGCTCACTCCACCCGCACACCGAGGCGCACGTCCGCCCCCGTGCACGCCGGCCGGGAGTGACGGACCCGCTCTGCCATCGGCGCGGGCGCCGGCTGTCCGTCCGAATCCTCTGCCGCGATTCAACTCCCGCGCTGCGAGCGCGCCTTGAAGGCGGCCTTGCGTGCGGCCTTGGCGACCGCCTTGTCCGGGTGCAGCCGGCCCATCGCCTCCAGCACGTCCGCCGTGGCCGGGTGCTCCACCCGCCAGGCGGTGGCGAAGAAGCCGCTGTGCTGGCGGGCCAGGCCCTCCACCAGGGCCTGCAACTCCTCGGAGTGGCCCTCGGCCGCGAGCTGTGCGGCCACCGTGTCGATGGTCAGCCAGAAGATCATGGCCTCGGAGGGCGGCGGTACGTCCGTCGCCCCGTGCTCGGTCAGCCACACCCGGGCCAGCCCGCCGAGTTCCGCGTCGTCGAGCACCTCGCGCAGGGCGGGCTCGGCCGAGACGCCGACCAGCGCCAGCGCCTGCTGGCACTGCAGCCGCCGCAGCGGCGCGTTCTCGTCGCCGCCGCGCGCGGCGGCGAGCAGTTCCCGGGCCGCGTCGAGGGGTTCGCGGCGGGCGAGCCACTGCTCGGTCTCCGCGTGGGCGGCCGCCGGCGGGAAGGCGGGGGTGCGGTCGAGCAGCGCGTCGGCGCCCTTGTCCGTGAGGTCCCCGACCGCCGGGGCGTCGAATCCCGCTTCCAGCAGGCGGGCGCGCAGCCCGTACAGGCCGAGCGGGGTCAGCCGCACCACGCCGTAGCGGGTGACGTCGGTGTCGTCCTGGGGCGGGGCGGGCTCCTCGTCGCCCTCGGCCAGCAGTGCCTCGTCGACCGGCTGGTACTCCACGAGTCCGGACGGCTCCAGCAGGCGGAACCGGTCGTCCAGCCGCATCATCGCGTCGGACACCTCCTGGAGCACGTCGTCGGTGGGCTCCGGCATGTCGTCGGGGACGATCACGGAGGCGGCCAGTGCGGGCAGCGGCACCGACGGGCCGGCGGGCCCCGCCTCGCCGACGGTCAGCAGATACAGGTTGCCGAGGATCCCGTCGAGGAAATCCGCCTCGGCCTCGGGGTTCCAGTCGACCGAGGAGAGGTCGAGTTCGCCGGATCCGTCCCCGGCGGCGAGGGCGTCGACGAGTCCGTCGAGGTCGGGCACGCTCGCGTCGGCGAGTGCCGCCTCCAGCGCGGCGAGCCACACGGTGAGGACGTCCTGCGGCGAGCCGCCGGTGAGCAGGGCGAGGTCGGCGCCCGCGGTGACGGTGCCCTTCTCCTCGTCGACGACGTCGACGAGCCCGGCGTCCACGGCGGCGCGCCATGCCGCACTGGCGTCGGCGGTGGCGTCCTCGCCGCTCAGCCCGAGTTCCTCGGCCGCCGCGGGCAGCTGCTCGTCGACGAGCCCGCCGCCGGCGTCGACCCGCGTTTCGGGCCCGGCCCAGCGGGCGAGCCGGGCGGCCCGGGACAGCAGGGGCGTGGACAGTGCTTCGCGCGCCAGCTCCGCTTCGGGGTGCAGCCGCGCCGGCGGCATGGAGCTGTCTGACATCGGCTGTTTCTCCTAGGGTCTGTCCGGCGGATCACGTCGGGGGCAGCCGGCGGCAGCCGGCCGGCTGGGCCGGAGACGACTCGGCCACTCAGCCTAGACGGATTTCCGCCCAAGCCGCCCGCTTCACCTCTGCTTCACCTCCCGGGCATGGCCGAAACCTTGACAAGTGGCCTGGCCAAGCTGGAGATTGACGCGCGTAGAAATCGGCGGACAGTTGTTCACCGGAGCCGGCGGCCGGCCGCGGACGCCATCCGTGGAGGCCGCCCCGCAGGCCACTCGGGGACCGGCTGCGGACGCCATCCGCAGAAGGCATCCTGAGAGGACGGGAGGCCGCGCAGGGCCGCGGGGCCATCCACGGCAGCCCGCCCGCACCCCGCGCCCTCTCCACGCGTCACACGATTCTCCACCCTCGTCCCGGCACTCATCACATTCCCGGAGGGAATCCGTTGCCGAGCAAGTCGTCCGCGCGTCTCGCCGCGCTCACCGTCGCCGCCGTGTGCGCGGCGTCCACGATCACCCTCACCTCGCCCGCCCACGCGGAGTCCGTGCGCATCCACGACATCCAGGGCGACACCCGGACATCTCCGTACGCCGGGCAGCAGGTCACCGATGTGGCCGGAATCGTCACCGGCGTCCGCACCTACGGCTCGTCCCGCGGATTCTGGATCCAGGATCCGGCGCCGGACGCCGACCCGGCCACCAGTGAGGGCGTCTTCGTCCACACGGGCTCGACCCCCCAGGGGGTCGCCGTCGGCGACGCCCTCACGGTCTCCGGCACGGTGTCGGAGTACGTCCCCGGCGGCACGTCCTCCGGCAACCAGGCGCTGACCGAGATCACCCGCGCCACGTTCACCGTCGTCTCCAGCGGCAACCCGGTCCCGGCCGCGACCAGGATCGACGCCAGGTCCGTCCCCGCCGCCTACACCCCGGCCGGGGACGGCGCGGCGAACGGCTCCGTCAACACCCTGCCGCTGCGCCCCGACCGCTACGCCCTGGACTTCTACGAGTCCCTGGAGGGCATGAACGTCCAGGTCTCCGACACCAGGGTGGTCGGCGCCACCGACCCGTACACCGAGCTCTGGGTCACGGTGAAGCCGAAGGAGAACCGCAACGACCGCGGCGGCACGGTCTACGGCTCCTACGACGACCGGAACACCGGACGGCTGCAGATCCAGTCCCTGGGCCGGGCCGCGGACTTCCCCGACGCGAACGTCGGCGACACCCTCGCCGGTACCACCGCGGGCCCGCTGGACTTCAACCAGTTCGGCGGCTACACGCTGGTGGCGAGCGAACTCGGCACGCTGAAGAACGGGAACCTGCGGCGCGAGTCGACGCGCGCGCAGCGCTCCGGCGAGCTGGCGGTCGCCACGTACAACGTGGAGAACCTGGACCCGTCCGACGGCACGTTCGCCGCGCACGCCGAGGCGATCGTGGGCAACCTGAAGTCGCCCGACATCGTGTCCCTGGAGGAGATCCAGGACAACAACGGCGCCACCGACGACGGCACGGTCGCCGCCGACCGGACGGTGGCCCGGCTGATCGACGCGATCGAGGCGGCGGGCGGCCCGCGCTACGACTGGCGCGGGATCGATCCGGCCGACAAGGCCGATGGCGGCGAGCCGGGCGGCAACATCCGCCAGGTGTTCCTCTTCAACCCGGAGCGGGTCTCCTTCACCGACCGCGCGGGCGGCGACGCCACGACGGCCACCGGCGTCACCAAGGTGCGCGGCAAGGCGGCCCTGACGGTCTCCCCCGGCCGCGTCGCCCCCGGCGCCGAGGCGTTCGAGAACAGCCGCAAGCCGCTGGCCGGCGAGTTCGCCTTCCGCGGCCGCACGGTCATCGTGGTCGCCAACCACTTCGCCTCCAAGGGCGGCGACCAGGCCCTGACGTCGCAGTACCAGCCGCCGTCGCGCAGCTCGGAGACGCAGCGCCACCTCCAGGCGAAGGAGGTCCACGACTTCACCGCGAAGATCCTCGCCGCCCAGAAGAACGCGGCCGTCGTCGTCCTCGGCGACATCAACGACTTCGAGTTCTCCACGACCACGAAGATCCTCGAGGGCCGGGGCACGCTCTGGTCGGCGGTCAAGTCCCTGCCGCGGAGCGAGCGTTACTCGTACGTCTACCAGGGCAACAGCCAGGTGCTGGACCAGATCCTGATCAGCCCGTCGATCCGCCGCGGCGGGTCGTTCACGTACGACAGCGTGCACCTCAACACCGAGTTCCACGACCAGATCAGCGACCACGACCCGCAGATCCTGCGTTTCCGCCCGTAGGGCGTACATCCGCGCCGAGGGCCGGCCGGACGCTCCCGTCCGGCCGGCCCTCGGCCGTGCCCGTCCGGTCGCCCGCCCTGCCCCGCCCGCCCGGGTCCGCAGTGCTCCCCGGCCCGCGGTCAGTGCGTCCCGCGCCGCCGCAGTACCGCCATCCCGGCCGTCGCCGCCAGACCGGCCGCCGTCCCCCCGGCGATCATCACCGGCCATGGCTTCCGCGTCCCGGCCAGCCTGGCCTGCGTGGCGCTGCTCCGCAGTTGCACGGTCACCGCGCCGGCCTTGTCGCGCAGGTCCTCCACACGGGCCATCGCATGGCCCTTGACATCCATCTTCCCGGCCAACTGCTCCACCGTGTCCCCGAGTTCGTGCCGGGTCCGCTCGATCTCCCGCCGCATTTCGTCCGGCCCCTTGGCCCCGCGGGCGGCATCCTGCTCGACCGCGGGCTCGATGTGGGACCCGGAACCGGGTCCGGAGGCCCCCGCCTTCGCAGGCGCGTTCACGCCGTTCACGTCCCGCGTCATCGGTGCGCCCTTCCCTTGATCTCCTCCACGTCGGCCTTCACACTGCCCAGCGCCTGCTCCGGGGTCGCCGGGGTGGCCTGCCGCAGCTGACCGCGACCGAGCACGGCCAGCACACCGGCGATCACGAACAGCACGGCCGTGATGATCAGCGCCGCCGCCCACACCGGCATGACGAGAGAGAGCGCGGCGCCCCCGGTGAAGGCCGTCGCCAGCAGGCCCGCGTAGGCGAAGGCGCCCGCGGCGCCCAGCATGCCGCCGCCGCGTCCGGCCCGGCGGCCCTTCTCGGCCAGCTCCACCTTGGCCAGGGCCATCTCCTGCCGTACCAGCCGGGAGACCTGCTCGGTGGCCTGTCCGACGAGTTCGCCCACGCTGTGCTCGTCGTGGCCGTGCGGGTCACGGGTGTATTCGGCACGGCTGCGGCCGTCACGGCTGCGCGTGTCACGAACGGGCGGTTGCTCGATGGTTGCGGTCACAGTGTTCCGCCTCCTCTCGGTCGGGTGTTCTCCGAGTACCCGGAGCGCGCGGCGCCTACCCTGAACGTCATTCGTTACCGATGCTTACCAATAACTGATAGAGGATTTAAGTGGAACTACGCGGTCATCGGGCAGAGACTACTCCCCATGACCTCATCGACGCCCCCCTTCGGCCGCGCTCTGTGCGCCATGGTCACGCCGTTCACCCCCACCGGCGCCCTGGACCTGGACGGCGCCGCGCGTCTGGCCGACCACCTGGTGAGCCACGGGTGCGACGGCCTGGTGCTGTCCGGTACGACGGGCGAGTCCCCGACCACGACGGACGCCGAGAAGTCCGCCCTCGTCACGGCCGTACGGGAGGCGGTGGGCGATCGCGCCTCGATCGTCGCCGGTGTCGGCACCGCCGACACCGCGCACACCGCCGACCTCGCCCGTGAGGCCGAGCGGGCGGGCGCCGACGGTCTCCTGGTCGCCACCCCGTACTACAGCCGCCCGCCGCAGGACGCGATCGAGGAGCACTTCCACGAGGTCGCGGACGCCACGGACCTCCCCCTGGCCCTGTACGACATCCCGGCCCGCACGGGCACCCGCATCGAGCCGGACACGATGCTGCGACTCGCCGAGCATCCCCGGATCGTGGCGGTGAAGGACTGCTCGTACGACTTCCTGGCCGCCCAGAAGATCCTCGCCCGCACGGATCTCGCCTACTACGCGGGCTGCGACGAGCACATCCTCGCCCTGTACGCGGTCGGCGGCGCCGGGTACGTCAGCACGGTCGCGAACGTGGTCCCGGACCACCTGCGCGCCGTCCTGGACGCCTTCGACGCGGGCGACACGGCCCGCGCGGCCGGTCTCCAGCAGCGGGCCACCGCCCTGATCGAGGCGGTGATGGCGAACGGCCTGCCCGGCACGGTCACGGCCAAGGCCCTCCTCACCACCCTCGGCCTGCCCGCGGGCCCGGTCCGCCGGCCGCTGAGGCCGGCGGACCGCGACACGACCGAGAGTCTCAGGTCGCTCCACGAGGACCTCACGACAGGCTGACCGTCACCACTCGCCGTGCACGCTCTCCGCTCAGTCGAGCGCGTGGGCGAACATGCCCGGCTCGTACGAGCCTCCCTTCTGGTGCACGATCACGGCGAGCCGGTTGGCCGCGTTGATCAGGGCGACCAGGGCGACCAGCGCCGCGGTCTGGTCGTCGTCGTAGTGCTTGCGCACCCGGTCCCAGGTCTCGTCGGAGACACCGTGGTGGGCGTCGCCGAGCCGGGTGCCCTCCTCGGCGAGGGCCAGGGCGGCCTGCTCGGCCTCGGTGAACACGGTGGACTCGCGCCAGGCGGCGACCAGGTGGAGCCGGACCGCGCTCTCACCGGCGGCCGCGGCCTCCTGGGTGTGCATGTCGATGCAGTGACCGCAGCCGTTGATCTGACTGGCGCGCAGCGACACCAGTTCCTGCGTGGACCGGGGCAGCGGCGACTGCTGGATCACCAGGCCCGCGCCCGCGAACCGCTTGGCGAACTTGAGCGCGATCTCATTGGCGAACAGGTCGAATCGGGCTTCCATGGCTTCGTCCTCACTCGTGGTGTTGCATCGGACGAACACGAGACTCCGGCCGGCCGCTGCGTGTGACAGCACCGCCAGGTGACACAAGCCACGGCAGACGGGTGTCACAGGATCGCGGGGACCGGTGTCCCGTGCGCATGACCCAGTCGGAAGCGAAGGAGCGTCCGGTGAAGAGCGAACGAAGCGAGCCCACGGCCGGGCGCCCCGCGGGCACCGCGGGAACGGATCCCGCCACCGAGGCGTTCGTCGACCACCGCAACCTCCTGTTCACGGTCGCCTACGAGATGCTGGGCTCGGCCGCCGACGCGGAGGACGTGCTGCAGGAGACCTGGCTGCGGTGGTCGGGGGTCGATCTCGGCACGGTGCGGGACCGGCGGGCGTACCTGGTCCGGATCACCACGCGCCAGGCGCTGAACCGGCTGCGTACGCTCGGCCGCCGCAAGGAGTCCTACGTGGGCTCCTGGTTGCCCGCGCCGCTGCTCACCACACCCGACGTGGCCGAGGACGTCGAACTGGCCGACAGCGTCTCGACGGCGATGATGCTGGTGCTGGAGACGCTCACGCCGACGGAACGGGCGGTGTTCGTACTGCGCGAGGTGTTCGCCCTGGAGTACGACGAGATCGCGGAGGCCGTCGACCGGAAACCGGCCGCGGTCCGCCAGATCGCGCACCGCGCACGCGGCCATGTGGCGGCACGCCGACCGCGCGAACACGTGTCGTCGGCGGACTCCCGAAAGGCGCTCGACGCGTTCCGTCGGGCGGTCGAGACGGGGGACCTGCAGAACCTGCTCGACATCCTGGCTCCGGACGTCGTCCTGCTGGGCGACGGCGGCGGAGTCAAGCAGGCAGTCCTGCGGCCCATCGTCGGTGCCGACAAGGTGGCCCGCCTGCTGGCCGCGGGCCTGGGCAGGATCCCCACCGGTTCGTCGTTCCTGTTCGCCCAGGTCAACGGCCGCCCGGCACTGCTCCTCCGGGTCGACGGCGAGCTCGACACCGTCCTGACGGTCCGCGTCGACCACGGCCTCGTCACCGGCCTCTACGCCGTACGCAACCCGGAGAAGCTGTCCCACATGCGCCGGGCGACGACCCTGAGCCGCTGAGGCCGGACCTGAGGCCTCATCAGCCACTGCCACGCGGGAGGCGGTTGCGTACAGCCCTCTGACGCGCCGACGGGGGGCTTCGGCCTTCACCCGACGTCCGGCAGCGGGTCCACGACGAACGTCCCCAGCCCGGTGAACAGGCCCACGAAGGTCGGCAGGGCGAACACGTTCCGGGCGCCTTCCGCCTACCGGGCGACCAGATGCACGGGAGTATGCGCGCCTAGGGCTCGGCTGTTCCCCTTCCGGGTCCCGCGGTCGAGGCAGACACCCGGGGTCAGTCGGTGCCGAGGCCGTCGATCAGGCGGTTGAGGAACCGGGCGAAGGTGGCTTCGGGGGCGAGCGGACGGCTGGGCGCGGAGAGGGCTTCAGCGAGTTCCGGATGGTGGCCGTCCGCGGCGACGGCGGCGAGGTAGCGGGCTTCGGCTGCGGCTTGGTCGGGCGACCGCGAGACTGCGGCCTGCGCGATCTCGTGCGCGGCGTGCCCGGCCACGAACGCCGTGAGCTGGGCGAAGATCTCCAGCTTCGCCGCACCGTCCAGACCGGTGGGCCGCAGGGCGGTGAGCGCGCGTTCCATGAAGGCCAGGGTGTGGGGTCCGGGGACGCGGTGGGTGGACAGGGCGGCGGGCAGCCAGGGGTGTCGCAGCATCAGGGCGCGCTGGAGGTGGGCGACGGCCTTCAGGTCGGCGCGCCAGTCGCCGGTGAGCGTGTCCGTGACCGGCAGTTCGCCGCTGACGTGGTCGACCATCAGGTGCAGCAGCGTCTCCTTGTCGGGGGCGTAGCTGTAGAGCGACATGACGCCGGCTCCGACCTGTGCGGCGACTTTCCGCATGGTGACCGCTTCGAGGCCCTCCGCGTCCGCCAGGGCGACGGCCGCCGCGGTGATCGCCTCCCGGCTGTAGGTCGGCTTGCGGCCCCTGCGGGGCCGGGCAGAGCCGAGCCAGAGCTTCTGGGGGTCGACGCCCGGAGCGTCGGCCCTTCCGTCGCGGGGCATGGCCCACACCCCTTTCCCGGATCACGGTTGCCCTTGCGGGCCTCAGTCAAGCATCCTCTATTCTCGTACAGCGTACGTAAATTGAGGAGGGGACGATGACAGCACGCACACACGGTCCTGTGCCGAAGCCCACCTGGGCTCCGCCTTCCGGGAAACCCCCGCTGGCCTCACGGATGATGAGGGCGACGTGGCGCCGGCTCCCGGCCAAACGGCACGATGCCGGGTGGGAGCCGGGGCTGGTGGTGCCGGCCGCCGACGGGAGCCCACTGCTCACCGACCACTACTTCCCGCGCACCGAGGGCGACTTCCCCACTCTCCTGGTCCGCTCGCCGTACGGCCGAGGTCTGCCGTGGTCCCCCATGTACGGCCTGCTCTTCGCCGAACAGGGTTTTCACGTGGTCCTGCAGAGCTGCCGCGGCACCGGCGGTTCGGGAGGCGCGTTCGACCTGTGGCGCAACGAGGCCGCCGACGGGCAGGCCACGGTGGCCTGGCTGCGCGGGCAGCCCTGGTTCGACGGCGCCCTGGGCACCGTCGGCCCCAGTTACCTGGGCTACGTGCAATGGGCCTTTGCCCTGGACCCGCCGCCGGAGCTGAAGGCCATGGTGATGCAGATGGGCCTGCACGATCCCTACGCCCTGTTCCACACGCACGGTGCGCTGCGCCTGGAGAACGCCCTCGCCGTCGGGGTGGGCATGACCTACCAGCATCAGGGCATGGCACCGTTCCTGAGGGCGGCGCTGCGCCTGCGGCGCCGCCTGCGCGACGTCACCACCGCGCAGCCACTGCGCGGGGCGTACGTACCGGCCCTCGGGGGCGAGTTGCCCTGGCTGGACGACGTCATGACGCACCCGGACGCCGAGGACGCGTACTGGCACGGCGCGTCGTCGGCACAGGCGGCGGAGCGGCTCGACGTCCCCACGAGCCTGATCACCGGATGGCACGACGCGCTGGCCGACCAGACCTTCGAGCAGTACGACCGGCTGCGGCGGGCCGGCTGCGAGACCGCCCTGCTCGTCGGGCCCTGGACCCACACCTCCGCCCTGCAGCAGGGCTGGCCCGAGGTGTTCACCGAGAGCCTCTCCTGGCTGCGCGCCCACCTGCACGCTGACCCCTCCGGCCTGCGCCCCACCGCCGTGCGCGTGCACATCGGCGGCGAGAACGCCTGGCGGGACCTCGAGGACTGGCCGCCGGCCACGGCCATCGACCCGTGGTTTCCCACCGCACAGGGACATCTCACCCAACAGCCCCCCGCGGACTCCGCACCACTGACATCGTTCCGCTACGACCCGGCCGACCCCAAACCGTCCCTCGGCGGCCCTCTGCTCTCCCGTACCGCCGGCCCCCGCGACAACGGCACTCTGGAAGCCCGGGACGACGTACTGACGTTCACCGGACCCCCGCTGACCGAGCCCTTGGACATCTTCAGTCCGGTCTCCGCCCGGTTGCGCATCTCGACGGACACCGGCCACGCCGACGTCTTCACCCGCCTGTGCGACGTGGACCCACAAGGCCGCTCCGTCAACATCTGCGACGGACTGGGCCGGATCCGAACGGCCGCGCACGTGCCCGCGCAGGTCACCGTGCCGATGAGCTCCACCGCCCACCGCTTCGCCGTCGGTCACCGCCTCCGCTGGCAGATCAGCGGAGGCGCCCACCCCCGCTACGCCCGCAATCCCGGCACCGGGCAATCACCGCTGGACGCCACCACCTTCACCCCGGTGCACATCACACTCCACACGGACTCGGCGTTGATGCTCCCGATGCACGCCCACGGTTCCCGGCTCAGCCCTGCGGAGAACGGCTGACGAGCCGGACCCGACGGCCCGGCTCAATGAAAGGCACGCTCGTTGTCACCGAGGTGGCTGCTTCGGAGGACGCCGAGAGGTCGGTGGGCTCATGAGATCATCGGGTCCGCGGCCCTGGGAGTCTGGCGCCACAAGCCGAGCGGCTCGGCCAGGGCACCGGCGACACCGAACTGCGGCACCCGGGGGCGGGCATGGAGGACAGCGGGCCAACGGAAGTGCGCCGGGAGCGTGCGCGTGCCGGGCGGCTGCCCGAAGGGCTGACCGTCGCCGTGGCGTCGGTCCTCTCGTTCGTCCTGTTGGCCGGCCCGGCAGTGGTCTTCGGCACCGCGGCCTGGCACCTGGTCACCGACGCCGGTACCACCGCGTTCAGCCGGTTCTCGGCGTCGGCGGTCTTCCTCGCCCTCGTGGTGCTGCCGTTCCTGCTGGCCCGCGTGGTGTTCCGCTCGGGCCGGCGCAAGGGCAGGGAGCGGCTGACGGCTGCGGTCCCGGCAGCGCTGACGCTGCTCGGCTCGTCCGTCGTCTCGTTCGCGGCTCTGTGCCTGATCGTCGTGTACGCGGACTGACCTCCGGCTACCGCACCAGCGAGACGAGGGGTGCCGGCACGAGCGATGCCGGGAGAACCCTGTTCACACACGAGCGCCCTCCCGGGCCGTCATGGGGCCGTGGAAGGGCGCTCGGTGTGGTGACCCGTGCCGACAGGGCCGGCCGGCGGGGCAGCCGGCCGCCGTCGGTCAGTTGTGGCTGTGCAGCACGTCGTTCAGGCCGCCCCAGACCGCGTTGTTCGGGCGGGCCTCGACCGCGCCGCTGATCGAGTTGCGGCGGAAGAGGATGTGGGAGGCGCCGGACAGCGCGCGGGCCTTGACGACCTCACCGTCGGGCATGGTCACGCGGGTGCCCGCGGTGACGTAGAGGCCGGCCTCGACGACGCACTCGTCGCCGAGCGGGATGCCGACGCCCGCCTCGGCGCCGATCAGGCAGCGCTCGCCGATGGAGATGATCACGCTGCCGCCGCCGGACAGCGTGCCCATGGTGGACGCGCCGCCGCCGATGTCCGAGCCGTCGCCGACGACGACGCCCGCGGAGATGCGGCCCTCGATCATGGAGGTGCCCAGGGTGCCCGCGTTGAAGTTGACGAAGCCCGCGTGCATGACCGTGGTGCCCGCGGCGAGGTGGGCGCCCAGGCGGACCCGGTCCGCGTCGGCGATGCGGACGCCCTTGGGGACGACGTAGTCCGTCATGCGGGGGAACTTGTCGACGGACGTGACGGCCAGGTGCAGGCCCTCGGCGCGGGCGTTGAGCCGCGCCTTCTCGACGTCGTCGACGGCGACGGGGCCGAGCGAGGTCCAGGCGACGTTCGCGAGGAAGCCGAACATGCCCTCCAGGTTCTGGCCGTGCGGCTTGACCAGGCGGTGGGAGAGCAGGTGGAGACGGAGGTAGACGTCGTGCGCGTCGGTCGGCTTCTCGTCGAGCGAGGAGATGACCGTACGGACCGCGACCACTTCGACGCCCCGGCGCGCGTCCTGTCCGATCGCCGCGGTCGCGCCGGCGCCGAGGAGTTCGGCGGCCTGCTCGGCGGAGAGCCGCTCGGTGCCGGACGGGCCGGGCGCGTCGGAGAGTTCGGGGGCGGGGAACCAGGTGTCGAGGACGGTTCCGTCGGCGGTGAGGGTGGCGAGGCCGGCGGCCACTGCGCCGGTGGTGCTCTGAGCAGTCGAGTCGGTCATGAGGGCAACCTAACCGGCTCGGGCCCGGCGGCGCGAACCGGCGCCGGGCCGTCTCAGGTGCCGGGCGGGCCGTCCCGGAAGCGGGGACGGCCCCAGGTCGGAGCGGTGCGCCGACGGCCCCGCTCAGTTCCCCGGCAGGATGCGCCCCAGCATCTCCCGCGCGTACTCCTCGTCGTACGGCGTGCCGGTCAGCAGGGCCTGGAGACAGATGCCGTCCATCAGCGCGACCAGGGCGCGGGCGGTGACCGGGTCGGTGCGGTGGGACAGCAGTTCGGCGACGTCCTCGCACCACTCGGCCGCGACGGGGCGCAGGGCGGGCCGGCGCAGGGCGGCCAGGTACAGCTCGTACTCCAGCTCGACGCCGGCGCGCTCGCCCGCGAGCCACTCGCCGAGCAGTCCGGCGAGTTCGGTCGCCAGGTCGGTGCGCGGGTCCTCCAGGCCGCCGTGCGAGGCGACGGCCTTGGCGAACCCCTCGTTGGTCTGGCGCAGCGCGGCGACCAGCAGCTCGTCGAGGGTCTTGAAGTGGTACGTCGTGGAGCCGAGCGGCACATCGGCCTCGGCGGCGACGCTGCGGTGGCTGAGTCCCGCGATGCCGCTCCTGCCGACGACGCGGATCGCTGCTTCGATGATCCGCCGACGCCGCTCGGGGTCGTACCGGCGGGCCATCAGTGCGCGCCGCCGAGGTTGAGCACGACCACGCCCACGATGATCAGCGCGATGCCTGCGGCCTTGGCCGCGGTGAGCCCCTCCCCCATGAACATGATGCCGATCGCGGCGATGGCGGCGGTGCCCACTCCGGCCCAGATGGCGTACGCGGTGCCGATGGAGAGGGTGCGCAGCGTCTGGGCGAGCAGGCTGAAGGAGACCACGTAGCCCACCAGGGTCAGCAGCGAGGGCCAGAGCTTGCTGAAGCCGTCGCTGTACTTCATGGCGGTGGTGGCGCCCACCTCCGCGGCGATCGCCCCGGCGAGCAGAAGGTATCCCATGCGTACGAGCGTACACAGCGATGCGTACGGCTGTACACAACGAACGGCTCGTCCGGCCGGACACGACGACGGCCCCCGGTTCCCGCGAATCCGGTGGATTCGCGGGAACCGGGGGCCGTCCCGTGCCCGTACGACCGGGGTCTCAGACGTTGAAGCCGAGTGCCCTCAGCTGGTCGCGGCCGTCGTCCGTGATCTTGTCGGGGCCCCACGGCGGCATCCACACCCAGTTGATGCGCAGCTCGCTGACCAGGCCGTCCGTGGCGGACTTGGCCTGGTCCTCGATGACGTCGGTCAGCGGACAGGCCGCGGACGTCAGAGTCATGTCGATGGTCGCCACATTGGTGTCGTCGACGTGGACGCCGTAGATCAGACCCAGGTTGACGACGTCGATCCCCAGTTCGGGGTCGACGACGTCCATCAGGGCCTCGCGGACTTCTTCTTCCGAGGCCGGCTTCATCTCCACGGTCTCGCTCATGCCGTTGTCCTTTCGGCGTCGGAGCCCAGTGCCTGGGCCGTCGCGTCCTTCCACGCCATCCAACTGAGGAGGGCGCACTTGACGCGGGCGGGGTACTTGGACACCCCGGCGAACGCGATCGCGTCCTCCAGGGTCTCCTCCATCGCGTCGTCCGGTTCCACCTTGCCCCTGGACTGCATGAGCTCCAGGAAGGTCTCCTGGATCCGCTGCGCCGTGGCGAGGTCCTTGCCGACCAGCAGGTCGTTCAGCACGGAGGCCGAGGCCTGGCTGATGGAGCAGCCCTGCCCCTCGTACGAGACGTCACTGATCGTCGTGCCGTCGTACTTCACCCGCAGCGTGATCTCGTCGCCGCACGTCGGGTTGACGTGGTGCACCTCGGCATCGCCGTCCCGCAAGCCCCGCCCGTGCGGGTTCTTGTAGTGGTCCAGGATGACTTCCTGGTACATCGAATCAAGCTTCACGCGCAGCAGCCCCTCAGCCGAAGAAGTTCCGTACGTGCTCCAGACCGTCGACCAGAGCGTCGATCTCGGCCGGCGTGGAGTACAGATAGAACGACGCTCGCGTGGTCGCGGGAATTCCGTACCGCAGGCAGACCGGCCGCGCGCAGTGGTGGCCGACCCGGACCGCGATGCCCTGCTCGTCGAGGACCTGGCCCACGTCGTGCGGGTGGATGTCGCCCAGCGTGAAGGAGATCGCGGCGCCGCGGTCCTCGGCCGTGTCGGGGCCGATGATGCGCAGGTCCGGGACCTCGGTCAGGCGCTTGACCGCGTACTCGGTGAGCGCGTGCTCGTGGGCGAGGATCTTGTCCATGCCGATCGCGCTCAGGTAGTCGATCGCGGCGCCGAGGCCGACCGCCTGGGCGACCGGCGGGGTGCCCGCCTCGAACTTGTGCGGCGCGGGGGCGTAGGTCGACGAGTGCATCGACACGGTCTCGATCATCTCGCCGCCGCCGAGGAACGGCGGCAGGTCCTCGAGCAGTTCCTGGCGGCCCCACAGGACGCCGATGCCGGTCGGGCCGCACATCTTGTGGCCGGTGAAGGCCACGAAGTCGGCCTGGAGGGCCTGTACGTCCATCGGCATGTGCGGGGCGGCCTGGGAGGCGTCGATGCACACCAGGGCGCCGACCTCCTGGGCGCGGCGCACGATCGCCTCGACCGGGTTGACGGTGCCCAGGATGTTGGACACCAGCACGAAGGAGACGATCTTCGTCTTCTCGGTGATGATCTCGTCGATGTTGGACAGGTCGAGGCGGCCGTCGTCGGTGAGGCCGAACCACTTCAGCTTCGCGCCGGTGCGCTGCGCGAGCAGCTGCCACGGCACGATGTTGGAGTGGTGCTCCATCTCCGTGATGACGATCTCGGTCTCGTGGTCCACCCGGTAGGGCTCGTCGGCCCAGCCCAGCATGTTCGCCACGAGGTTGAGCGACTCCGAGGCGTTCTTGGTGAAGATCACCTCGTCGCGGGAGGGCGCGTTGATGAACTCCGCGACCTTGTCGCGCGCGCCCTCGTACAGCGCCGTGGCCTCCTCGGCGAGCACATGCACACCGCGGTGGACGTTGGCGTTGTAGCGCTCGTAGTACTCACTGAGTGCGTCCAGCACCTGACGCGGCTTCTGGCTGGTCGCCGCGTTGTCCAGGTAGACGAGTTTCCGGCCGTCGTGGACCTGGCGGTCCAGGATGGGGAAGTCGTTACGGATGGCCTCGTCAAGGAGCCTGGGCTCGGTGAGGAGGCCCGGCAGCTGTGTCACGCGGATGCGCCACCCTTCGCGTAGGCCTCGTAGCCCTCGTTCTCCAGCTTGTCGGCGAGCTCGGCGCCGCCGGACTCGGCGATCCGCCCGTCGGCGAACACGTGGACGTAGTCGGGCTTGATGTAGCGCAGGATGCGCGTGTAGTGCGTGATCAGCAGGGTGCCGACCTCGCCGGACTCGCGGACGCGGTTGACGCCCTCGGAGACGATACGCAGCGCGTCGACGTCCAGGCCGGAGTCGGTCTCGTCGAGGATCGCGATCTTCGGCTTGAGCAGTTCCAGCTGGAGGATCTCGTGGCGCTTCTTCTCACCGCCGGAGAAGCCCTCGTTGACGTTGCGCTCGGCGAAGGCGGGGTCCATGTGGAGGCGCTCCATGGTCTCCTTGACCTCCTTCACCCAGGTGCGCAGCTTGGGGGCCTCGCCGCGGATGGCGGTGGCGGAGGTGCGCAGGAAGTTGGAGACGGAGACGCCGGGGACCTCGACCGGGTACTGCATGGCCAGGAACAGGCCGGCGCGGGCGCGCTCGTCGACGGACATCTCCAGGACGTCCTCACCGTCGAGGGTGACGGTGCCGCCGGACACGGTGTACTTGGGGTGACCGGCCAGGGCGTAGGCGAGGGTCGACTTGCCGGAGCCGTTGGGGCCCATGATGGCGTGCGTCTCGCCCTGCTTCACGGTGAGGTCGACGCCCTTGAGGATTTCCTTCGTGGCGTTGTCGGCCTCGACGGTGACGTGCAGGTCTCGGATTTCAAGCGTTGCCATGGGGGCCTCAGGACTCCTGGGTGACGGAGACGAGCACGTCGTCCCCTTCGATCTTTACGGGGTATACGGGAACGGGGCGCGTGGCCGGAAGACTGTCGGGCTTGCCCGAACGGAGGTCGAAGCGCGAGCCGTGCAGCCAGCACTCGATGTGGCAGTCGTCGACCTCGCCCTCCGAGAGGGAGACGTTCGCGTGCGAACAGATGTCGTTGATCGCGAACACCTCGCCCCCGGTGTGCACGAGGGAGACCGGCGTGCCGTCGAGTTCCACCCTTTTCGGGGTGTCCTCCTCCAGCTCGCTCAGTCCACAGGCGCGTTGGAAGGTCATCCGACCGATGCCTCCAGCTCCTCCTCGATCTTGGCGATCAGGCGCTCCTCGATGTCCGGGACGCCGATCTGCTGGACCAGCTCGGCGAAGAAGCCGCGGACCACCAGGCGTCGGGCGTCCTGCTCGGGGATGCCGCGGGCCATCAGATAGAAGAGCTGTTCGTCGTCGAAGCGGCCGGTCGCGGAGGCGTGGCCGGCGCCGACGATCTCGCCGGTCTCGATCTCCAGGTTGGGCACGGAGTCGACGCGGGCGCCGTCGGTGAGGACGAGGTTGCGGTTCATCTCGTAGGTGTCGGTGCCCTCGGCCTTGGCCTCGATGAGCACGTCACCGATCCACACGGCGTGCGCGTCGTCGCCCTGGAGCGCGCCCTTGTAGGCGACGTTCGACTTGCAGTGCGGAACGTTGTGGTCGACCAGGAGGCGGTGCTCCTGGTGCTGGCCGGCGTCGGTGAAGTACAGGCCGAACAGCTCGGCCTCACCGCCGGTGCCCGCGTAGGCCACCCGGGGGTGCAGCCGGACCAGGTCGCCGCCGAAGGTGACGACGACCGACTTGAAGGAGGCGTCGCGGCCGACGAGGGCGTTGTGCTGGGCGACGTGCACGGCCTTCTCGTCCCAGTCCTGGATGGAGACGACGGTGAGCTTGGCGCCGTCGCCGAGGACGTACTCGACGTTGGCGGCGAGCACCGCGTCACCGGTGTGGTCGATGACGACGACCGCCTCGGCGAAGGCGCCGAGCTCGATCACCTGGTGCCCGTAGGCGGCGCCGCCCTCGCCGTGCACCGCGATGCGGATCGGCTCGGTGAGGACGGTCTCCTTCGGCACGGTCACGACCGAGGCCTGCTCGAAGGCGCTGTACGCCTGGGCGGCGACGCGGTCCACCGGCTTGCCGGCCCGGCCCAGCCGCGCGTCGTCGCGGCCGACGGTCTCGACGCGGACGCCCTCGGGCGCCTCGACGGCGGTCTTGACGCCTTCGCCGGTGGCGACGGCGGTGCCGTCGTGCAGGCCGCGCAGGCGCTCCAGCGGGGTGAACCGCCATTCCTCCTCGCGGCCGTGCGGGACCGGGAAGTCCGCCACGTCGAAGGACGGGGGCGCGCTCATCCGGGTGGCGACGGTCGACTCGGCGGCCACCGCGATCGAGCCGGCGGTGGTGGAGCCCACCGGTGGGGGTCCCCCCGCCGCAGCGAAGCCGGAGGTGGGGGAATTCTGAGCCTCAGCCATGGCTGTCGTAGTGCTCTCTTTCTGAGTGAGACGTGTGCTGTCCGACGGGGCGGGCCGAGCCGACCCGCCAACAGGCGGGTCGGGTCGACCGGCCGACGGGGGCGGGGCGGCGGGTCAGCCGACCGCGCCCTCCATCTGCAGCTCGATCAGCCGGTTGAGCTCCAGCGCGTACTCCATCGGCAGTTCCTTGGCGATCGGCTCGACGAAGCCGCGGACGATCATCGCCATCGCCTCGAACTCGGACAGACCGCGGCTCATCAGGTAGAAGAGCTGGTCCTCGGAGACCTTGGAGACGGTCGCCTCGTGGCCCATGGACACGTCGTCCTCGCGGACGTCCACGTAGGGGTAGGTGTCCGAGCGGGAGATGGTGTCCACGAGCAGCGCGTCGCACAGCACGTTGGACTTGGCGCCGGGGGCGCCCTCACCGATCTCGATCAGACCGCGGTAGGAGGTGCGGCCACCGCCGCGCGCCACCGACTTGGAGACGATGTTCGACGAGGTGTTCGGGGCCATGTGGACCATCTTGGCGCCGGCGTCCTGGTGCTGGCCCTCGCCGGCGAAGGCGATGGACAGGGTCTCGCCCTTGGCGTGCTCGCCCATGAGGTAGACGGCCGGGTACTTCATCGTCACCTTGGAGCCGATGTTGCCGTCGACCCACTCCATGGTCGCGCCCTCGTAGGCCACGGCGCGCTTGGTGACCAGGTTGTAGACGTTGTTCGACCAGTTCTGGATGGTCGTGTAGCGGCAGCGGCCGCCCTTCTTGACGATGATCTCGACGACGGCGCTGTGCAGCGAGTCCGAGGTGTAGATCGGGGCGGTGCAGCCCTCGACGTAGTGGACGTAGGCGTCCTCGTCGACGATGATCAGCGTCCGCTCGAACTGGCCCATGTTCTCGGTGTTGATCCGGAAGTAGGCCTGGAGCGGGATGTCCACGTGGACGCCCTTGGGGACGTAGATGAACGACCCGCCGGACCACACGGCCGAGTTCAGCGACGCGAACTTGTTGTCGCCGACCGGAATGACGGTGCCGAAGTACTCCTGGAAGAGCTCCGGGTGCTCCTTCAGCGCGGTGTCCGTGTCGAGGAAGATGACGCCCTGCTCCTCCAGGTCCTCGCGGATCTGGTGGTAGACGACCTCGGACTCGTACTGCGCGGCGACACCGGCGACCAGGCGCTGCTTCTCCGCCTCGGGGATGCCGAGCCGGTCGTAGGTGTTCTTGATGTCCTCGGGCAGGTCCTCCCAGGAAGCGGCCTGCTTCTCGGTGGAGCGCACGAAGTACTTGATGTTGTCGAAGTCGATGCCCGACAGGTCCGAGCCCCAGTTGGGCATGGGCTTCTTGTCGAACAGCCGCAGGCCCTTCAGCCGCAGCTTCAGCATCCACTCCGGCTCGTTTTTCTTCGCGGAGATGTCACGGACGACGTCCTCGCTCAGACCGCGCTTGGCCGCGGAGCCTGCCGCGTCGGAGTCGGCCCAGCCGAATTCGTACGTACCCAGGCCCTCGAGTTCGGGGTGGGCAGTCTCCGTGGGGAGAGTCATGCGGGGTTCCTCCCGGCCGTGCTTGCGGATGCGGTTGCGTTGTGGATGTGGGGCGAAGACTTCTCGGGCTTCGTCCCGGACGTTCTCGGGGGTTTCGAGGGTTCCGGTGACTTCGGGGGCGGTGAGGCCCCCGAAGCCCGCGAAGCCGTCGAGGAATTCGGGATGAAGGTGGTGCAGACACCGTCGCCGTGGGCGATGGTGGCCAGCCGCTGGACATGCGTACCGAGCAGCTCGGCGAAAAATTCCGTCTCCGCCTCGCAGAGTTGCGGAAACCGCTCGGCGGCGTGGGCGACCGGGCAGTGGTGCTGGCACAGCTGCTCACCCTGCTGCGGGTGGGGGGCGCTGCGCGCGGTGGCAGCGTACCCGTCCGCGGTGAGCGCCCTGGCCAGGGCTTGGGCGCGCTCCTCGGGGGCCGCCGCCGCCACCGCCTCGCGGTACGAGCCGGCCTGGGCGGCGATCCGGGCCCGGGCGAACGCGGCGATCGCCTCGTCGCCGCCCTCCCGCTCGCCGATCCACCGCAGGGCGTCCACGGCCAGTTCGTCGTACGACTGGTCGAAGGCGTCCCGCCCGCAGTCGGTGAGGGCGAAGACCTTGGCCGGGCGTCCGCGCGTGCGTGCGCCGTAGACCCGGCGTTCGCGCGCCTCCACGATTCCGTCGGCGGCCAGGGCGTCGAGGTGGCGGCGGACGGCCGCCTGGGTCAGCCCGAGCCGCTGGGCGAGATCGGACACGGTCGACGGGCCGTGGTCCAGGACGGAGCGCACGACCCGGTTGCGGGTGGACCGCTCACCGGTCGCAAGTTCCTCCTGCGGAGCCTCGCCGACGTTTTTCACAACGCCATTGTTGCGTAATTCATCCGGCCCGGGCAAGCCGTGCATGATCCGCCCCGGGGTGCGCTGCATCACTTAGGCAAACCTAAGGTGACCTGCGGAAACGATCTTTGATCGATCAAATCGGTGGCACCCCCGGGCTGCGTCCGGGACACTGCCGGGCATGCCCGCACCCCTGCCGACCGGCCCTCTTGTCACCCGGGACACCCTCGCCGCCGGTCTCGCCGAGCTCGGTGTGCGGCCCGGCGAGACCCTCCTCGTGCACTCCTCGCTCAGCTCCCTGGGCTGGGTCAACGGCGGCCCGATATCCGTCGTCGCCGCACTGCTCGACGTGCTGGGTCCGGACGGCACCCTGGTCGTCCCGGCCCAGTCCGGCGGCCTCTCCGACCCGGCGCTGTGGGGCGATCCGCCGGTGCCGAAGGCCTGGTGGGAGACCATCCGGGCCACCATGCCCGGCTACGACCCGGCGACCACCCCCACCCGCGGGGTGGGAATCGTCCCGGAGACGGTACGGACCTGGCCGGGCGCCCGGCGCAGCGCCCACCCGCAGACCTCGTTCGCCGCGCTCGGACGGCGGGCGGCTGAGGTCGTCGCGGTGCACGCGCGGAACTGCCGACTGGGTGAGCACAGCCCGCTGGCGGCCCTGGAGCGGCTGGACGCCCGGGTGCTGCTGCTCGGCACCGGCTACGACACCTGCACCTGCTTCCACCTCGCCGAGTACCGGATACCCTCCCCGCTCGTCGCGGTGGGCCGCCCCGGCCCGGCGGGCTGGGAGACCCTGACCGAGGTGTCGATCACCTCCGAGCGCTTCGACGAGCTGGGCCACGACTTCGAACGGGACCGCCCCGCGGACCGCCCCGTCGTCCGCGGCAGGATCGGGGCGGCCGGGGCGCGGCTGTTCCCGCTGCCGGACGCGGTGGCCTACGCGGAGAGATGGCTGGAAGTGCACCGGCCCCGTACGGAGGAGCTCTGAACCCGGACCCCAGCAGTTCCCCACCCCCCGGCCTGAGTCCCCCGGCCCGTCCCTAGACTCGTGACCCATGCGAAGCGAGCCCGTGGTCCAGGTGCAGGCCCTGGTGAAGCGGTACGGCACGAAGACCGCGGTGGACGGCCTCGACCTGGTGGCACGGCAGGGCGTGACGGCCGTGCTCGGGCCCAACGGGGCGGGCAAGACGACCACGGTGGAGACCTGCGAGGGATACCGGCGGCCGGACTCCGGCACGGTGCGCGTCCTGGGCCTGGACCCGGTGCGGCAGTCGGCCGCGCTCAGACCCCGCGTCGGCGTGATGCTCCAGTCCGGTGGCGTCTACTCGGGCGCGCGGGCCGACGAGATGCTCCGGCACATGGCCAGGCTGCACGCGCACCCCCTGGACGTGGACGCGCTGATCGAGCGCCTCGGACTCGGCTCCTGCGGCCGTACGACGTACCGGCGGCTCTCCGGCGGCCAGCAGCAGCGGCTCGCGCTGGCGATGGCCGTGGTCGGGCGCCCGGAACTGGTCTTCCTGGACGAGCCGACCGCCGGACTCGACCCGCAGGCCCGCCGCGCCACCTGGGACCTCGTACGGGATCTGCGCGCCGACGGGGTCTCCGTCATCCTGACGACGCACCACATGGACGAGGCCGAACAGCTCGCCGACGACGTCGCGATCATCGACGCCGGCCGGGTGGTGGCCCAGGGCAGCCCCGAGGAGCTGTGCCGGGGCGGCGCCGAGAACACCCTGCGCTTCTCGGGCCGGCCGGGGCTGGACGTAATCTCCCTGCTCAAGGCGCTGCCGCCCGACTCCCAGGCCGCCGAGCTGACCCCGGGCTCGTACCGGGTGGTCGGCGAGGTGGACCCGCAACTGCTCGCCACGGTCACGTCCTGGTGCGCACAGCACGGCGTCCTGCCGGACCGGATCTCGGTCGAACGGCACACCCTGGAGGACGTCTTTCTGGAACTCACCGGCAAGGAGCTGCGCTCATGAATCCGGCACCCACCGGGACCGGCCGGGCCGGTGGCACCGGCGCCTACGCGCCGAAGCCGGGCGCGGCGCCGCTCCCCCGCATGATCGCGGCGCAGGCGGCGCTCGAGACGAAAATGCTGCTGCGCAACGGCGAGCAGCTGCTGCTCACCGTGGTCATCCCCACCCTGCTGCTGGTGCTGTTCAGCACCGTGGACATCGTGGACACCGGCGCCGGCGAGGCCGTGGACTTCCTCGCCCCCGGCATCCTCGCGCTGGCGGTGATGTCGACGGCGTTCACCGGGCAGGCCATCGCCACCGGCTTCGAGCGCCGGTACGGGGTGCTGAAGCGGCTGGCCTCGTCGCCGCTGCCGCGCTGGGCGCTGATGACCGCGAAGACGCTGTCGGTGCTGGTCACCGAGGTGCTCCAGATCGTCCTGCTGACGGTGATCGCGTTCGCGCTGGGCTGGTCGCCGCAGGGCAACCCGTTCGCGGTGCTCCTGCTGCTGGTGCTGGGCACGGCCGCCTTCTCGGGACTCGGCCTGCTGATGGCGGGCACCCTGAAGGCCGAGGCGACGCTCGCCGCCGCCAACCTGGTGTTCCTGCTGCTGCTCGTCGGCGGCGGGGTCGTCGTGCCGCTGGAGAACTTCCCGGACGCCGCGCAGGGCGTCCTCGGGCTGCTGCCCGTCTCGGCGCTGTCGGAGGGCCTGCGGGACGTGCTCCAGGACGGGGCGGGGCTGCCGTGGGGCCAGGTCGCGGTCCTCGCCGTGTGGGCGGTCGCGGGGCTGGCGGCGGCGGGCCGGTTCTTCCGCTGGGAATGAGCGGGCGGGGTGAGGAGCACGGGCGGGGGACAGGGATCGGCGGGGCGTCCGGACGGACCCTCGTGAAAGCGTGCACAAGCGGAGCCCTACGATGGGTCGCGTGCCGAACCTGACCCGCGCCGACGCCCAGGCCGCCCTGCGCAACCCCCTCGCCTTCATCGCCGCACGCTGGACCCCGGACCCCCGGACGGTCCGGCGGGCGGTCCTCGCCGCGCTCGTCATGTCGGTGGTCATCGTGGTCACCGGCGGTGCGGTGCGGCTGACCGGCTCCGGCCTGGGCTGCCCGACCTGGCCCAAGTGCACCGAGGACTCCCTCACCTCCACCCGCGAGATGGGGGTGCACGGTGTCATCGAGTTCGGCAACCGGCTGCTGACGTACGTGCTGTGTGCCGCCGTCGGCTGGGCGATCGTCGCCGTGCGCTCCCAGAAGCCGTTCCGGCGCAGCCTGACGCGGCTCGGCTGGGCGCAGTTCTGGATCGTGATGGGCAACGCGATCCTCGGCGGCATCGTGGTCCTGGTCGGCCTGAACCCGTACACGGTCGCGGCGCACTTCCTGCTCTCCTCGGCGCTGATCGCGGTGGCCGCCGTGATGTGGCAGCGCGTCCGCGAGGGCGACGGTGAGCCCCGGCCGCTGGTCGGCAAGCCGGTACAGCAGCTGGTGTGGTTCCTGGTGGTGGCGTCCGTGCTGCTGATCGCGGTCGGCACGGTGGTGACCGGCGCGGGGCCGCACGCGGGCGACTCCAGCGAGGTCGCGCGGATGCCGGTGGACTCGGCGATGGTCAGCAAGCTGCACGCCGTGCTGGCGTGGGTCGTGGCGACGCTGACGTTCGCCCTGTGGTTCGTCCTCAAGGCGGTGGACGCCCCCAAGGGCCCGCTGCACCGCACCCGCGAGCTGTTCCTGATCATCCTCGCGCAGGGTGTGATCGGCTACGTCCAGTACTTCACGGACCTGCCCGAGGTCCTGGTCGGCGCCCACATGTTCGGCTCCTGCGTGATGTGGATCTGGGTGGTGCGGGTCCTGCTGTCGCTGCGCGAGCGGCCGGATGCGCCGGCGGCCGATCTGCCGGTGCCGTCCGATCAGCCGGCCCGCGCCACGAGCGAGTCGATCGCCGGCCCCAGGTAGTCCCGGGTCAGCCGTGCCCGGCGCAGGACCCATTCCCCGTCGGGCGGTGCGGGATCCTCGTAGCGCCGCCTCCGGATGTCCGCGACGACCTCGCCGGGGGCCCCGAGGCCGGCCAGTACCTCCAGGGCCTCCCGCTTGGAGATCAGCCGGCCCTCGCGCACCGTGACCGTGGCGCGGGCGAAGGTCAGCAGACCCAGGTCGACCCATACGTCCTGCGTCCAGTGGGCGTCCCGGTCCACCTCCCGCCGCCAGAAGTCGCGCTGGTCGCGCAGCACGAACGCGGCGAGTTCGCCGTCCGGCACCGGCGGCAGTACGTCCGCGGGCGGCGCACCGTGCAGGACCCGGCCGAAGCGGTGCAGCTCGGTCCGGGTGACCGGGGTGACCGTCCGTTCGAAGAGCTGCTCGTGCGCCCAGGTCAGGTGGCGCCGCTCGGCATCCGGGGCGGTGTCCGGCGTCAGATAGGTGCAGTGCAGCCGGTCGGCGAGTGGCTCGTTGCGCAGGCGGGCGTGCAGCAGCGCCACCCGCCACACCGTCCGCGCCGTGACCGGGCGGTCCAGGACCGTGATCAGGTCCAGGTCGCTGCGGCCCTCCCGGTAGTCACCGCCGGCCAGTGAGCCGTGCGCCCAGACGGCGACCGGGGTGAGCGGCGCGAGCCCGGTGAGGAAGCGGTCGAGCAGGGCGTCGGTCGGCATCCGCCCAGTCTTCACGCCTCACTCCGGCCCGTACACCGTTCCTGAAGACTGAGCAGAAGTGAGCCCTCTCAGCCGCACGCCCCGAACGGTCTTGGGCGCACTGGTCCCCGGCGTACTCAGCCCCGAGTCGGCGACACGCATCCGGTGCGTGGTCCGGTCTCGGGAGGCCGGTTCCCTCACGACCTGGCCATATGGGTGTGGCCAGAGGCGACGGGGAGGCCCCGAACCATCACACCGGTGGAGCGGGGGCCCCGCACACTGGCGCCATACCCGGCGTCCCAGATCGCACGCTCACGCTAGCCCGGCCGGCCCAGGGCACCACAGGCTCGCGAACGAACCATCACACGATCGAGCTAACGCGGCCTCGTACGCACCCCCCGGCGAGCAGCTACCAACCCCCGCGTGCTCGCCTCAGGGGGCGAGTTCCAGGACCTCCGCGAGGACGGTCGCCGCGCCGGCGCCGGTGCGGGCGAGGGAGGCACCGGAGTCGACGTACACATGCGGGTGGATGCCGGCCAGGCGGGCGGCGTACCGGTGGTCCGGGTAGCCGTGCAGCAGGACGAGGTCGGTGCCGAGCCCGGCGGTGGCCCGGAGGAAGCCGCCCAGCAGCGCCGGGTCGGTGGCCCCGGGCCGGGTGCCGGATGCGCCGGGCCCCACGTGCAGCTGCAGGGGCCGGCCCGAGGCGACAGCGGTCCACAACAGGTGCCGCAGCAGCACCGGGTCTCTCAGCTCGTCCCCGGCCCGGCGTGCGGCCAGCCAGCGCGCGGCCGCGCCGCGCACCTCCCCGGGCCCCGGCGGCTGCGGGGCCAGTGCCGGACCCTGCCGTAGGCCGGCGACGGAGGTGAAGGCGACGGCGTGCGCGGCGGCTCCGTGGACGGACTCGGCGAGGTTGGCGAGGAAGGACTCCACCGTGCCGGAGGTGTCGGCGACCTGCTCGGCGAGTTGTTCGAGGCGCACGATCTCGTGGGCCTCGGCGGCGCCGGCCCTGGCCAGTTCCGCCGTTCCGGTGAGGTCGCCGGGCAGTCCGGTGTCGACGAGGTAGGTGGTGATGCCGCTGGCCCGCAGCAGTCGGCGGCCCGTCTCGGCGACGCCCAGCTCACGGCGCCGGGCCAGGTAGCGGGCGGGCGGGCAGTGCGGCTCCAGGCCCAGCAGGGGCGGGCACCAGCGGCGTACGGCGAAACCGGTCTGGGTGTCGAAGAGGGTGGTGCCCGGGGCGGGCGGGCCCCCGGTACGGGCGAGCTGGGCCTCGAAGGTGCCGAGGCCCAGCTCGGTACGCAGCACGCCGTGGCAGTACTGGTCCACGAGGGACGGCGGGTCGATCATCCGGGCTCCCCAGGTGGGCGCTGCGCTGGCTTCGCAGGGCCTAACGGTGAACCGGCGAGTAGGTGTTGCCCGGCCGCGGGGCTGCCGTGGCGCGGCCCGGCGTCCCCCGCCGGGCCGGCGCCGCCCGAGGGCGTGGTTCAGCCGTTGGCCGGGCCGCCGATCTGGAGGCCCGCCATACGGGTCCACTCGTACCGGCCGGTCCTGACCTTGGCGGCGAACTCGCCGTCGAAGTCGTCGTGGAGGGTGATGCCCGCCCGCTCGGCCGCCTTCTGGGCGATGGGGTAGGAGTGGGCGACCAGGTCGCCCCAGTCGCCGTCCTCGCCGACGAGCACGATCCGGGCGCCGCGCTGTCCGAGGTACGCGATCTGGCCTTCGGCTCCGCCGTGGGCCGTGGCGAAGCCACTGATCCTTTTGGCGAGCTTGGCCGCCTTCCGGTCGGCCTTGCGCTCGGCCTTCTGTTCGGCCCGCTGCTCGGAGGTCTGCTCGGCCTTCGGGTCCGACTGCTGCGTGTCTGCCATGACCAGGATGCTACCGACGGGTAGATCGAATCGCGACGGGCGGGGTCCGTGGCCTTGGCCACGGACCCCGCCCGGGGAACGCGTCGGAAGGGGCCACCACGGGAGGCGGGCTGCCGCGGGAGGGGCCTACCGCAGGAAGGGGTCCACCGCGACGGCCACGAAGAGCAGCGACACATAGGTGATGGACCAGTGGAACAGCCGCATCTCCTTGAGCTTGCCGCCGGTCACCTCGGACTTGGCCCGGTTGAGGAGCGCGTGCGCCTCCCAGAGCCACCAGCCGCCCGCGGCCAGCGCGACCGCGGTGTAGAACCAGCCGGTGTAGCCGAGCGGGGTGAGCAGCAGCGACACCGCGACCATGACCCAGCTGTAGATCACGATCTGCTGGGCGACGACCTTGTTGGAGGCGATCACCGGGAGCATCGGCACGCCCACGCGCGCGTAGTCCTCCTTCACCTTCATGGACAGCGGCCAGTAGTGCGGCGGCGTCCAGAAGAAGATGACGAGGAAGAGGACGACCGGCGCCCAGGACATCGAGTTGGTGACCGCGGACCAGCCGATCAGCACCGGCATGCAGCCGGCGATGCCGCCCCACACGATGTTCTGCGACGTACGCCGTTTGAGGATCATCGTGTAGACGACGACGTAGAAGAGGAGCGCGCCGAGGGAGAGCCAGGCGGACAGCCAGTTGACGGCAAGGCCGAACAGCAGGGTCGAGACGACGGCCAGGGCGATGCCGAAGGCCAGGCACTCGCGCGGGCTGACCATGCCGGTGACCAGGGGACGCTGCGAGGTGCGGTCCATCAGGGCGTCGATGTCGCGGTCGAGGTACATGTTGAGCGCGTTGGCACCCCCCGCCGACAGGTAGCCGCCGACGCAGGTCAGCAGCACCAGCTGCAGATCGGGCACTCCTTGCTGCGCCAGGAACATCACCGGAACGGTGGTGATGAGCAGCAGCTCGATGATCCGCGGCTTGGTCAACGCCACGAACGCCTTGACACGGGCCCCGATCGGCCGGTGACTCGGGCTCTGGCTCGTCCCGATAACCCCCGCAGGACGGGATTCAACGGCCGTCACTCGCACCCCTGACAGAGACATCCCAGCAAGCCCTCCCGATGAAGTGGCGGTAAAGGCTCGCGCGTACCACGCCACCTTAGACGTTGCCCAGACCCGGACATTCGCGGGGGTCGGCTCGTGTTGAACATGGTCGCTCATCACGGGGATCCGAGCTCGATTGAGCATCCGGATGAGCGGCTCCGTATTCATCTGCCGAATGCGCATACTTCCCAGTCAGAAGGCGGATCGCCGGGAGCCTGGGCACGCTGGAAGGACTCGGGGGAAGCGTGTCCTACGGGGGTAGGCTCGACACCGCCGGTATGTACCCATCCGGCTTCCGAATGCATGTGGAGAGGAGCCCTGACTCAGGGTGAGCACCAAGCCGACCACCGCAGACCTCGAGTGGACCGAACTGGACCAGCGGGCCGTGGACACCGCCCGCGTCCTGGCCGCCGATGCCGTACAGAAGGTCGGCAACGGCCATCCCGGTACGGCGATGAGCCTGGCGCCCGCCGCGTACACCCTCTTCCAGAAGGTGATGCGGCACGACCCCTCGGACGCCGACTGGGTCGGGCGGGACCGTTTCGTCCTGTCCGCCGGCCATTCGTCCCTGACTCTCTACACCCAGCTGTACCTGGCCGGTTTCGGCCTGGAGCTGGACGACCTGAAGGCGTTCCGCACCTGGGGTTCGAAGACGCCCGGACACCCGGAGTACGGGCACACCACCGGTGTGGAGACGACGACCGGGCCGCTGGGCCAGGGTGTCGCCAACGCGGTCGGCATGGCGATGGCCGCCCGCTACGAGCGCGGCCTGTTCGATCCGGAGGCCGCCCCGGGCGAGTCCCCGTTCGACCACTTCGTCTACTGCATCGCCGGTGACGGCTGCCTGCAGGAGGGCATCTCCGCGGAGGCGTCCTCGCTGGCCGGCCACCAGAAGCTCGGCAACCTGGTCCTGCTGTGGGACGACAACCACATCTCGATCGAGGGCGACACCGAGACGGCCGTCTCCGAGGACGTCACCAAGCGGTACGAGGCCTACGGCTGGCACGTGCAGCGGGTGGCCCCGAAGCCGGACGGCGACCTGGACCCGAACGCGATCTACGACGCCGTCCAGGAAGCCAAGAAGGTCACCGACCGGCCGTCGTTCATCGCGATGCGCTCGATCATCGCCTGGCCGGCCCCGAACGCGCAGAACACCGAGGCCTCCCACGGCTCGGCGCTCGGCGACGACGAGGTGGCCGCCACCAAGCGGGTGCTGGGCTTCGACCCGGAGCAGACCTTCGAGGTGACCGACGAGGTCATCGGCCACACCCGCGGGGCGCTGGAGCGCGGCAAGCAGGCGCGGGCCGAGTGGGAGAAGTCGTTCCAGGAGTGGCGGAGCAACAACGCCGAGCGCGCGGCCGAGTTCGACCGGATCGCGGCCGGTGAGCTGCCCAAGGGCTGGGAGGACACGCTTCCGGTCTTCGAGTCGGGCAAGGCGGTCGCCACTCGTGCCGCGTCCGGCAAGGTGCTCCAGGCGCTCGGCGCGGTCGTCCCGGAGCTGTGGGGCGGCTCGGCCGACCTGGCGGGCTCCAACAACACGACGATCGACAAGACGTCGTCCTTCCTCCCGGCGGACAACCCGCTGCCCGAGGCGGACCCGTACGGCCGCACGATCCACTTCGGCATCCGCGAGCACTCCATGGCCGCGGAGATGAACGGCATCGCGCTGCACGGCAACACCCGCATCTACGGCGGCACCTTCCTGGTGTTCTCCGACTACATGCGCAACGCGGTGCGGCTGTCCGCCCTGATGCACCTGCCGGTGACGTACGTGTGGACGCACGACTCCGTCGGTCTGGGCGAGGACGGTCCGACCCACCAGCCCGTGGAGCACCTGGCCTCGCTGCGCGCCATCCCCGGTCTGAACGTCGTCCGCCCCGCGGACGCCAACGAGACCGCGATCGCCTGGCGGGAGATCCTGAAGCGCTGGACGAAGGAGTTCGGCAAGGGCGCCCCGCACGGTCTGGCCCTCACCCGCCAGGGCGTGCCGGTCTACGAGCCGAACGAGGACGCCGCGCGCGGTGGCTACGTGCTGTTCGAGGCCGAAGGGCCCTCCGGGCAGAGCGCGGAACCGCAGGTGGTCCTGATCGCCACCGGTTCCGAGGTGCATGTCGCCGTCGGGGCGCGCGAGCAGCTGCAGGCGGCCGGCGTGCCGACGCGCGTAGTGTCCATGCCCTCGGTGGAGTGGTTCGAGGAGCAGGACCGGGAGTACCGGGACAGCGTGCTGCCGCCGGCCGTGAAGGCCCGCGTCGCCGTCGAGGCGGGCATCGGCCTCACCTGGCACAAGTACGTGGGGGACGCCGGGCGCATCGTGTCCCTGGAGCACTTCGGCGCGTCCGCCGACGGCAAGCTGCTGTTCGAGGAGTACGGCTTCACCGCCGAGAACGTGGCGGACGCCGCCCGGGAATCGCTGGCCAGCGCCCAGCGCTGACGCTCACACAAGACACGAAACGTAGGAGATGGAATTTCCATGACAGACGCACTCAAGCGCCTTTCCGACGAAGGCGTCGCGATCTGGCTGGACGACCTGTCGCGCAAGCGGATCACGTCCGGCAACCTCGCCGAGCTGATCGACCAGCAGCACGTCGTGGGCGTCACCACCAACCCGTCGATCTTCCAGAAGGCGATCTCCGAGGGCGACGGCTACGAGGAGCAGCTCGCCGACCTCGCCGCCCGCGGGGTCACGGTCGAAGAGGCCATCCGGATGATCACCACGGCGGACGTCCGCGACGCCGCCGACATCCTGCGCCCGGTCTTCGACGCCACCGACGGCCAGGACGGCCGGGTCTCCATCGAGGTCGACCCGCGTCTGGCGCACAACACGCGTTCCACCGTCGCCGAGGCCAAGCAGCTGGCCTGGCTGGTGGACCGGCCCAACACCCTGATCAAGATCCCGGCGACCGAGGCCGGCATCCCGGCGATCGCCGAGACCATCGGCCTGGGCATCAGCGTCAACGTCACGCTGATCTTCTCCCTGGAGCGCTACCGCAAGGTCATGGACGCGTTCCTGACCGGCCTGGAGAAGGCCAAGGAGCGCGGCCTGGACCTGTCGAAGATCCACTCGGTGGCGTCGTTCTTCGTGTCCCGGGTGGACACCGAGATCGACAAGCGGATCGACGCGCTCGGCACCGACGCCGCCAAGGCGCTGCGCGGCAAGGCCGCCCTCGCCAACGCGCGCCTGGCCTACCAGGCGTACGAGGAGGTCTTCGCCACCGACCGCTGGAGCGCGCTGGAGCGCGAGGGCGCCAACAAGCAGCGTCCGCTGTGGGCCTCCACCGGTGTGAAGGACAAGGCGTACAAGGCCACGCTGTACGTCGACGACCTGGTGGCGCCGAACACGGTGAACACCATGCCGGAGGCGACCCTGGTGGCCACCGAGGAGTCGGGCGAGATCACCGGCAACACCATCGCCGGCACCTACGAGCAGGCCCGCGCCGACCTCGACGCGGTGGAGAAGCTCGGCATCTCGTACGACGAGGTGGTGCAGCTGCTGGAGAACGAGGGCGTCGACAAGTTCGAGGCGGCCTGGAACGACCTGCTGAAGTCGACCGAGGCGGAGCTCGCGCGCCTCGCCCCTTCGGAGGGCTGACATCTTGTCGAGCAGCAATCCGCTGCGTGACCCAGCAGACCGACGGCTCCCGCGTATCGCGGGGCCGTCGGGCCTGGTCATCTTCGGGGTCACGGGCGATCTGTCGCGCAAGAAGCTGATGCCGGCGGTGTACGACCTCGCCAACCGGGGTCTGCTGCCGCCGGGCTTCTCGCTGGTCGGTTTCGCCCGCCGTGAGTGGGCGCACGAGGACTTCGCGCAGGAGGTCCACGACGCGGTCAAGGAGCACGCCCGCACCCCCTTCCGCGAGGAGGTCTGGCAGCAGCTCATCCAGGGCATGCGGTTCGTCCAGGGCACCTTCGACGACGACGACTCCTTCGAGCGGCTGCGCGGCACGATCGAGGAACTGGACAAGGCCCAGGGCACGGGCGGGAACTTCGCGTTCTACCTGTCGGTGCCGCCGCGTTCCTTCCCGGTGGTCATCCAGCAGCTGAAGAAGCACGGTCTCGCCGACCAGTCGAGCGGTTCCTGGCGGCGCGCGGTGATCGAGAAGCCGTTCGGCCACGACCTGAAGTCGGCCGAGGAGCTCAACGCGATCGTCCACGAGGTGTTCGCCCCGGACCAGGTCTTCCGCATCGACCACTACCTGGGCAAGGAGACCGTCCAGAACATCCTGGCGCTGCGCTTCGCGAACACGATGTTCGAGCCGATCTGGAACCGGTCCTTCGTCGACCACGTGCAGATCACCATGGCCGAGGACATCGGCATCGGCGGCCGGGCCGGCTACTACGACGGCATCGGCGCCGCCCGCGACGTCATCCAGAACCACCTGCTCCAGCTCATGGCGCTCACCGCCATGGAGGAGCCCGCCTCCTTCGACGCGGACGCGCTGGCCGCGGAGAAGACCAAGGTGCTCGGCGCCGTGCGGCTGCCGAAGGACCTGGGCCGGGACACCGTGCGCGGGCAGTACGAGGCGGGCTGGCAGGGCGGCGCGAAGGCGGTCGGGTATCTGGAGGAGGAGGGCATCGACGCCTCCTCGAACACCGATACGTACGCCGCGATCAAGCTGGGCGTGGACAACCGCCGCTGGGCGGGCGTCCCCTTCTACCTGCGCACCGGCAAGCGGCTGGGCCGCCGGGTCACCGAGATCGCGGTGGTGTTCCAGCGGGCGCCGCACTCCCCCTTCGACTCCACGGCGACCGAGGAGCTCGGGCAGAACGCCATCGTGATCCGCGTCCAGCCGGACGAGGGTGTCACGGTGCGGTTCGGCTCCAAGGTCCCCGGCACGTCGATGGAGATCCGGGACGTGTCGATGGACTTCGCCTACGGCGAGTCGTTCACGGAGTCCAGCCCGGAGGCGTACGAACGGCTCATCCTCGACGTCCTGCTCGGCGACTCCAACCTCTTCCCCCGCACCGAGGAGGTCGAGCTGTCCTGGAAGATCCTCGACCCGATCGAGGAGTACTGGGACAACCACGGCAGGCCGGCCCAGTACCAGGCCGGCACCTGGGGGCCCGTCGAGGCGGACCACATGCTCGAGCGAGACGGACGGAGCTGGCGTCGGCCATGAAGATAGACCTCACGGACACCACGGCCAGCAAGATCAACAAGTCGCTGGTGAAGGCCCGCCGGGCCATCGGCACACCGGCGGTCGGCATGGTGCTCACCCTGGTCATCGTGACCGACGAGGAGAACGCCTACGACGCGCTGAAGTCCGCCGGGGACGCCTCGCGCGAGCATCCCTCGCGCACCCTGGTCGTCATCAAGCGCGTCTCCCGCTCGCACCGCGACCGTACGCGGTCCCGGCTGGACGCGGAGGTGCTGGTCGGCGCGGACGCGGGCACCGGTGAGACGGTGGTGCTGCGGCTGTACGGCGAGGTCGCCGACCACGCCCAGTCGGTGGTGCTGCCGCTGCTGCTGCCGGACGCCCCGGTGGTGGTCTGGTGGCCGGTCAACGCCCCGCCGAACCCGGCGGGCGATCCGCTGGGAGCGCTGGCCCAGCGCCGAGTGACCGACACCTACGCCTGCGAGCAGCCGGTACGGGAACTCGCGGTCCGCGCCGACTCCTACACCCCGGGCGACACCGACCTGTCCTGGACCCGGATCACGCCCTGGCGTTCGATGCTGGCGGCGGCCCTGGACCAGGTGACCTGCGAGGTGCAGGGCGTCGAGGTGGAGGGCGAGGAGTCCAACCCGAGCTGCGAGCTGCTGGCGATGTGGCTCGCGGACCGGCTGGACGTCCCCGTGAAGCGTTCGCTGTCCGCCGGCCCCGGGCTCACGGCGGTCCGTCTGACGACGGACTGCGGCCCGATCGTGCTGGACCGGGCCGACGGTTCGCTGGCGACGCTGTCGATCCAGGGGCAGCCCAAGCGTGCGGTGGCGCTCAAGCGCCGGGTCACGTCGGAGCTGATCGCGGAGGAACTGCGCCGGCTGGACCCGGACGACACGTACGCGTCGGCGTTGCGGTACGGGGTCGAGCGGCTGAGGAACCCGGCGCACAGGCCGGCGGCGGGTCCGGGGGCGTCGAAGGCGCCGTCGGGCGAGCGGCTGGCGGCGGTGTCGCGCGGGCTGACCGAGGCGTCGAGCGCGCTCGACGAGGTGTCGCGGGCGCTCGACGAGGCGTCGGGGTCTCCGAAGGAGTCGGCGCGGGAGCCCGAGGCGTCGGGTGACTCCGGGAAGCGGCCGGCCGGTGAGTCGCCGGCCAAAGGAGCAGGGAGCCCCGCTCCCGTCGAAGCAGTTGCGGAAGGTGCCCGGGGCCCGGCGTCGGCGCAGGCACCGGTGAACCGGGCGGTGGCGAAGTGAGTAGGGCACCGCAGCTCGTCGTGCACCGCGACAAGGAGCTGATGGCCCAGGCCGCGGCGGCCCGGCTGATCACCAGGGTCGTGGACGCGCAGGCCTCGCGGGGTTCGGCGTCCGTGGTCCTGACCGGCGGCCGCAACGGCAACGGCCTGCTGGCCGCGCTCGCGGCGGCGCCCGCCCGGGACGCGGTCGACTGGGGCCGGATCGACCTGTGGTGGGGCGACGAGCGGTTCCTGCCGGACGGGGACCCGAAGCGCAATGTCACCCAGGCCCGCGCGGCGCTGCTCGACGCGGTGCCGCTGGACCCGGAGCGCGTGCACGCCATGCCCGCGTCCGACGGACCGCACGGCACCGACGTGGACACGGCGGCGGCCGCGTACGCCGAGGAGCTGGCGCGTGCCGCGGGCCCGACGGACCACGGCGGGGTGCCGGAGTTCGACGTGCTCATGCTGGGCGTCGGCCCGGACACGCACGTGGCGTCCCTCTTCCCGGAACTGCCCGCGGTCCGGGAGACGGAGCGCACGGTGGTCGGCGTCCATGGCGCGCCCAAGCCGCCGCCGACCAGGGTGACGCTCACCCTGCCGGCGATCCGCGCGGCCCGCGAGGTGTGGCTGCTGGCGGCCGGCGAGGACAAGGCGGAGGCCGCGGCGATCGCCCTGTCGGGCGCGGGCGAGATCCAGGCCCCGGCGGCGGGCGCGTACGGCCGGGCCCGCACCCTGTGGCTGCTGGACTCGGCGGCGGCCTCGCAGCTGCCGCGGTCGATGTATCCACCGGCGTCGGCGTAGCGCCCGCGGCGCACGACACGCACGGACCCCCGCTTCGTCAGGAAGCGGGGGTCCGTGCGTTCCGGGCGGGACGGTGTCCGTCACTTCACCGAGCCCGCCATCACCCCCTGCACGAAGTGCCGCTGGAAGGCGAAGAACACGGCCACCGGCACCACCAGGGACAGGAACGCGCCCGGCGCGAGCACGTCGATGTTGCTGCCGAACTGACGGATCTGTGACTGGAGTTCCACCGTCAGCGGCTGCGAGGAGCTGTCGGCGAAGAGGAGGGCGACCAGCATGTCGTTCCAGACCCACAGGAACTGGAAGATGGCGAGGCTGGCGATCGCCGGCCGCCCGACGGGCAGGATCAGCCGGGTGAAGATGCGCCACTCGCTGCCGCCGTCCATCCGGGCGGCCTCCAGCATTTCCTTGGGCATCTCGGCGAAGTAGTTGCGCAGCAGGAACACCGCGAACGGCAGCCCGTACGCCACATGGAACAGCACGACGCCGGGGATGGTGCCGAACAGCCCCAGCTGGCCGAAGAGTTTGGCGACCGGCAGCAGTCCGACCTGCACGGGGACCACCAGCAGCGCCACCACGAGCAGGAAGATCGCGTCGCGTCCGGGGAAGTCCAGCCAGGCGAAGGCGTATCCGGCGAGCGCCGCGACGACCACGACCAGGACCGTGGTCGGCACCGAGATCAGCACGGTGTTCCAGAACGCCTGCGTCATCCCCGAGTTCTTCAGCAGGGCCGCGTAGTTGTCGAAGGACAGCTGCCCGGGGCTGGTGAGCACCGTCCACCAGCCGCCCTTGGCCGTGTCCTGTGCGGACCGCAGCGAGGAGAGGAACAGGCCGGCCAGCGGGGTCATCCACACCAGGCCGATCACGACCAGGAACGCCTGCACCACGGCGTTGCCCAGGCCGCGCCGGATCGCGTTCATCGCTGACTCCTTCGGAAGCGGCGGACGTTGAAGACCATGGCGGGGACCACCAGCAGCAGGAGCAGCACGCCGAGCGCGCTGCCCATCCCCTGGTCGTTTCCGCCGCCGAACGACACCAGCCACATCTGGGTCGCGAGCACGGTCGCGTCCTCCTGCACGGGTCCGGGCGCGATGATGTAGACGAGGTCGAAGACCTTCATCACGTTGATCACCAGGGTCACGAAGACGACGGTGAGGACCGGTGCGAGCAGCGGGACGGTGATCCGGCGGAAGATCTGCCACTCGTTCGCGCCGTCCATCCGCGCCGCCTCCAGCGCGTCCCGCGGCAGGGCCGAGAGTCCCGCGCCGATCAGCACCATCGCGAACCCGGTCCAGATCCACAGGTAGGACCCGATGATCGCCGGGGTGACCAGGGTGGGTCCGAGCCAGGAGATGCCGTCGTAGGGGGGCGCGAAGTTGGCGGCGGGCAGCTTGACCGCGTACGAGCCGCCGTCCAGGCCGGTGAAGCGGAACGAGCCGTCGGCGGCGGTCGTCGTGCTCGCGACGGTCCGTCCGTCGCGGACCGCCTCGACCGTCATCCCGGGCAGTCCGCTCTCCTGCCGGTCGACCACGCCCGGCTCTCCTCCCCCGCCGGGGGTGAAGTCGAGGTAGACCACTCCGCGGACCTCGTCGGCGCCCGCCTCCTGGCGGGTGGCCGCCGGGTGGGCGGGCGCGGCGTCGCCGGGCAGGTCCTTGGGGGCGACACCGACCAGGCCGAGGGCGGTGACGGTGCCCGGCGAGAGGTCCGCGCCGGTCGTGTAGGCGCCGTCGGCCTCCTTGGTCAGACCCGGTCCGGCGCCCCCTCCCCCGCCCCCGACGGCCTCGCGGGCGCGGGCCGTCGGGTAGGAGGAACTGCCCTTGAAGGCGTCGTGGACCGTGACGGCGGCGGCGTTCAGCACGCCCTTGTCGGGGTCGTCGTCGTAGGCGAGCCGGAAGATGATGCCGGCCGCCAGGAAGGACACCGCCATCGGCATGAACAGCAGCAGCTTGAAGGCGGTGGCCCAGCGGATCTTCTCCACCAGCACGGCCAGGATCAGGCCGAGGCCGGTGAGCAGGGTGGGGGCGATCACGACCCAGATCGCGGTGTTGCGGACGGCCTTGAGGGTGGCCGGGTCGCGGAACATCTCGGTGTAGTTCCCGCCGCCCACGAACCGGGTGCCGGAGGCGTCGAAGAGGCTGCGGCCGACGGAGAACAGCACCGGGTACACGACCAGCGCGCCCAGCAGGAGCAGCGCGGGCAGCACGAACAGCACGGCGACGATCCGCCCCCGCCGGCGCAGGCGCCGGCGGCGGGCACGATCGGGGTGCGAGGGAGCCGGGGGGCTCGCCTCCTTCACCAGGGTGGCGGTCATGGCCGTCAGTTCCCGTACGCCTTGGCCGCAGCCCTCTCCAGCTCGGCGGCGGTCTTCTTCGGGTCGGACGGGTCGCGCAGGAAGTCCTGGAGGATCTTCCACTCGCCGGTGCCCTTGGTGCCGCCGAAGGCCGCCGGAGCCTGGTCGGACATGTCGAAGCGGACCGAGTCGCCGGCCTCGACGAGGGACTCGGCGGTGGCGCGGGTGACGTCGTCGCCGTAGGAGGAGAGGTCGAGCTTCGTGTTCGGGGAGAGGAAGCCTCCGGCCTCGGCCCACACGGCGGCGGCCTCCGGTGTGGCCAGGTACTCCAGGAGCGCCATGCCGGCCTCGGCGTTCTTGCCGTCCTTGAGCACCACGGCCGCGTCGCCGCCGCTGACCACCGGGGCCTCGCCGTCGCCGACCGGCGGGAACGGGAAGAAGTTCGCGTCGGTGCCGATGTCCTTGCCGAACTGGTCCTTGGCGACGCCGGCCACGAAGTCGCCCTCGTAGACCATGGCGGCGTCCGGCTCGGGTCCGAAGACCTTCTCCACCGAGCCGGGGAAGTCGGTGTTCAGCGCTTCCTTCTGGCCGCCCGCGAGGAGCTGCTTGTCCTTGAAGAGGTCGCCGAGGGTGGTGAGCGCCTCGACCACCGTCGGGTCGGTCCACTTGATCTCGTGCGCGGCGAGGGCGTCGTACTTCTCGGGGCCGGCCTGGGAGAGGTAGACGTTCTCGAACCAGTCGGTCAGCGTCCAGCCGTCCTGTCCGGCGACCGAGAAGGCGGCGAGGCCGGAGTCGGAGATCGTGCGCCCGCCCTTCAGCATGGCGTCGTAGGTCTTCGGCGGGGTGACCCCGGCCTGTTCGAGGGCCTCGGGGCTGTACCAGACGGTCGACTTGTGGGCGGCCTTGAAGTAGAGGCCGTACAGGGTGCCGTCGACGCTGCCGTAATTGCGCCACACCTCGGCGAAGTTGGCCTCCGCGGTGCCCTGGACCTTCTTGTCCAGCGGCTTGAGCCAGCCCTGCTCGGCGAACTGCTTCAGCACGCCGACCTGCGGGACCATCACGACGTCGGGGGCGTTGCCGCCCTCGATCTTGCTGCCGACGACGGTGGAGACGTTGTCGCCGGTGGACACGAACTCCGTCTTGGCACCGGTCTTCTCGGTGAAGGCGTCCAGCACCTTCTGGAAGTTCTTCTGCTCGCTGCCGGACCAGACGCCGGCGACCGAGACGGTCCGGCCGTCGAGCGCCTTGTCGCCGCCGCCGGCCGCGACGGGCTCGCCCGAGCCGCAGGCGGTGGCGCCGAGGGCGAGCACCAGGGCGGTGCAGCCGGTGAGCAGGGTGGTACGTCGTCGCATCATCGTTGATGTCCCTTCGGAAAACGTTCGGAAATGCGTTCGGAAGCTTTCGGGATACGTGAAGTGAGCGGGTTTCAGGAGTCGCTGATCCACCAGGCGGCCGTGGAGCCGGGCAGGACTCCGGGCGGGCACGGGCCGCTGGCGAGCAGCGGGATGCCGGGGACCGGAGCGGGTACGGGGGCGGTGCCGAAGTTGACGGCGCACACCAGGTCGTCGGCGCGGGTGAAGGCCAGGACGTCGGGCGGGGTCTCCAGCCAGCGCAGCGTGCCCTCGCCCAGCTGGGGCAGGGTGGAGCGCAGTTGCAGGCCGTCGCGGTAGAGGTGCCAGAAGGAACGGGTGTCGGCGAGGGCCCGGTCGGTGGCGTGCTCGGCGAACCACTCGGGCTGCGGCAGCCAGGGTGCGGCCCCTTCGGCGCCGGAGGTGAAGCCGAACGGGGAGGCCTGTCCCGACCAGGGCAGCGGCACCCGGCAGCCGTCGCGGATCCGGGCGCGGCTGCCGGTGCGGTGGAAGATCGGGTCGGTGAGCACGTCGTCGGGGAGGTCGACGACCTCGGGCAGGCCCAGTTCCTCGCCCTGGTAGATGTAGGCGGCGCCGGGCAGCGCCAGCATCAGCAGCGCGGCGGCGCGGGCGCGGGCGGTCCCGAGGCCGCTGCCCTGGGGGGCGGGTTCGCCGTAGCGGGTGACGGTGCGGACCTGGTCGTGGTTGTTGAGGACCCAGGTGACGGTCGAGCCGGTGCCGGCGATGTCCTGCATGGCCTCGGAGATGACCTTGCGGAAGGCGTCGGCGTCCCAGGGGGCGCCCAGCAGGTCGAAGAAGAAGGCCTGGTGCAGCTCGTCGGGGCGCACGTACTGGGCGTGTTCGCGGGCGCTCGGGACGGAGACCTCACCGACCAGGAGCCGCTCGCGGCCGTCGCGCCGCGTGTACTCCTCGCACACCGCGCGCCAGTGCCGCCACACCTCGTGCACCTCGGGCTGGTTCCAGGCCAGCGGGTTGACCGAGTCGCGGGTGCGGGCGTCGGCCTCCGGGTCCGGGGAGTCGGGCAGTTCCGGGTGCTTGAAGAGTCCGGCGGCGACATCGATGCGGAAGCCGTCGACGCCCCGGTCCAGCCAGAACCGCAGGGTCCGGTCGTAGTCGGCGGCGATCTCGGGGTTGCGCCAGTTCCAGTCCGGCTGTTCGGGCGTGAACATGTGCAGGTACCACTGGCCGGGCCGGCCGTCCGGTTCGGTGACGCGGCTCCAGGCGGGCCCGCCGAACATGGCGTGCCAGTTGTTGGGCGGCTCGGCACCGTCGGGGCCGCGGCCGTCGGTGAAGTGGAAGCGGGCCCGTTCCGGGCTGCCGGGGGCCGCTGCGAGCGCCTCGCGGAACCAGGGGTGCTCGCTGGAGCAGTGGTTGGGGACGATGTCCAGCAGCACCTTGAGGTCGAGCCGCCGGGCGGCCCCGACCAGCAGGTCGAACTCGGCGAGGTCGCCGAAGACCGGGTCGACGTCGCGGTAGTCGGCCACGTCGTAGCCGTGGTCGTGCTGCGGCGAGGGGTAGAAGGGGCTCAGCCAGATCCCGTCCACGCCCAGCTTCTTCAGGTAGGGCAGGCCCGCCCTGACGCCGGCGAGATCGCCGATTCCATCGCCGGTGCTGTCCAGGAAGCTGCGGACGTACACCTGGTAGATCACTGCGTCGCGCCACCAGCGGTGGGTGTCGATGTGCTCGGGGCTCACCACGTCGACCTGTCTGTGCGTGCGGAGACCCGGGAGTCCCGGGCCGACGGCGTCCTCGCCGTTATGCATGCATGTTAAGTAGGTGTGTCGCGGGGGTGTCAATGAACGGGCGCAAGCTGTCCGTCAGTTGCCGTGGACCAATCACCACCCACTCGGGCATAGCGGGCACTGTTGAGACGTTCACGTTACTTAACAGGTAACTAGGCATGGCGGTCCGGGTGAGAGCCCCGGGGGCCGGGCGGGCGCGGGCTCCCGGAGTGCGCTCCGCGGACGGCGCGGCTAGCGCGCGGAGACGGCGGCGAGTTCGCGCGCCAGCCGTCGCACTGCCGACTCGGGCGTCTGCCGCCCCGTCATCGCGTCCCGCACCACCGCCTGCACGACCAGGCTCACCTGGTCGTAGCGCGGGCTCTTGGGGCGCGGGGCGGCGGCGAGCACGCTCTCGCGCAGCGTGGGCAGGTACGGGAACCGCCGGACCAGTCCGGGATCGTCGTACAGCGCGGCCCGTACGGGCGGCAGGGCGCCGCGGGTGAGCACCTGGCGCTGGACCGGCTCGCTGGTGAGGTACGCGATCAGCCGCGCGGCGGAGTCTGGGTGCCGCGCATGGGCGGCGACGGCGAGGTTGGAGCCGCCCAGGACGCTGGTCCCCGGCAGGGGTACGGCGCCGACCTTCCCGGCGACCGCGGAGCCCTCGGCGGACGCGGCGACGTAGGCGTAGGGCCAGTTGCGCAGGAAGAGCAGCCTGCCGTCCTGGAAGGCCTGCTTGGACTCCTCCTCCTTGTAGGTCAGCGCCTCCTGCGGGATCCAGCCGTCGCGGACCCCGCGGGCGAGGAACCCGATGCCCTCGCGGGCCGCCCGGGAGTCGACGGTGACGCGCTCGCCCTCGTCGCCCAGGATGGTGCCGCCCGCCGAGTAGACGGCCTCGGCCGCGTTGACGGTCAGGCCCTCGTAGGGCAGGAACTGGCCGGCGTAGCCGTCGAGTCCGTGCGCCGGGGCGAGGGTCTTCGCGGCCCGCTCCAGCTCGGCCCAGGTGCGCGGCGGCGCCACGCCCTCGGCGTCGAGCACGTCCGCGCGGTACAGGAGCAGCCCGGCGTTGGTCACGTACGGGACGGCGTACAGCAGGCCGTCATAGGTCGCGGTGTCCACGACGCCCGGCAGGAAGGTGTCCAGTGGGAAGCGGTCGCGCGGCAGGGGGCGGATCCAGCCGCCGGCGGCGAACTCCGAGGTCCAGCTGACGTCGATGTTGAGGACGTCGAAGCGGCCGCGGCCGGCGTCGCGCAGGTCCGTGATCATCTGTGCGCGGGTCTCGTCGGCCGAGTCGGGCAGCTCGACGAGCGTGACCTCCTCGCCGGGGTGGGTGCGGTTCCAGCCGTCGAGCAGGGGGCCGAGATAGCCGGTGAGGTCCCCCGCGGTGGCCAGGGTGAGCGGGCCGCGCCCGTCGCCGGAAGCGGCCCGGTCGGTCCGTGCCCCGGAGACCACCCCCATGGCCAGGAGCACGAGGAGGACGAGAAGGCCCCTACCGGCGGCATGGATCCACCGCATAGGTTCCTCCCTGTGCACCCGCACCCGGCACCCTTGCCGGGGTCAGTGGCCATGTATACCTGTTAGGTATCGGCGATACTAGGGCGTGCGGCACATTGTGTGAGGCGCGCGGGAGACGGAACCGGGCGCGCCGCACCTGGCACGAAGGACGCGGGGAGGAGAGCACGAGTGCGGCAGTCCCTGCTGGCCCTGCTCGCTCGCGGCCCGGCCCACGGCTACGAGCTGAAGCAGGACCTTGAGCAACTGCTGGGCTCCGCGTACCCTCAGCCGAACGTCGGCCAGATCTACGTCACCCTGGGCCGCCTCGAGAAGTCGGGGCTGATCGAGGGCGAGGACGTCGAGCAGTCCAGCCGGCCCAACAAGAAGGTCTACCACCTCACCGACGCCGGGCGGGAGGCGCTGCGCGCCTGGTTCGAGGAGACCGCGGACGAGCCGCGGGTGCGGGACGAGTTCTTCATGAAACTGGCCCTCGCCCCGCAGACCGGCCTCGCCGACCGGATCTCCCTGATCAACCGCCAGCGGCGCCAGTACCTCAACACCATGCGGCAGTTGTCGAAACTGACCGCCGCCGAAGACCGGGACAACCGCGTCGCCCATCTGCTGATCGAGGGCGCGATGCTGCACCTGCAGGCCGACCTCGACTGGCTGGAGCGGTGCCAGGAAGAGCTGGAGGAGCTGGAGTGAGCGAGAGTCCCGCTCCCGTGCTGCGCGCCGAAGGCCTGGTCAAGACGCACCACGGCGAGGGAGCCCCGGCGCACGCGGTGCGCGGGGTCGATCTGCGGGTGACGCGCGGCGAGTTCGTGGCGGTCACCGGTCCGTCCGGCTCCGGCAAGTCGACCCTGCTGCATCTGCTCGGCGGACTCCAGCGCCCGGACGCCGGCAGTATCTGGCTGGACGGCGAGCGCACCGACGCCTACAGCGAGGCCCGCTGGGCGGTGGAGCGCAGGAAGCACATCGGGATCGTCTTCCAGTTCTTCAACCTCGTCTCGAACCTGTCGGTCGCCGACAACGTCGAGCTGCCGGCGCTGCTCGCCGGGACCCCGCCGAGGAAGGCCCGCGCCGGGCGGGAGGAACTGCTGGCCGAGCTGGGCCTGACGGGCAAGGAGCGGAGCATGCCGGGCGAGCTGTCCGGTGGTGAGCAGCAGCGGGTCGCGCTGGCCCGTGCCCTGGTCAACCATCCGCCGCTGCTTCTGGCCGACGAACCCGCCGGCAGCCTGGACAGCAAGGGCACCCGCGAGGTGATGCGGCTGCTGTCCCGCTTCCACCGGCGCGGGCAGACGATCCTGCTGGTCACGCACGACGCCCGGCTGGCGAGCGCCGCGGACCGGGTGATCAGCTTCTTCGACGGACGGATCGCCGACGACGCGGAACTGGACGGGACGCCGTCGCCCGGCCGGGGAGCGTCCGGGGTGCTGAAGCTCAGGGACTGAACCGAGAGGCGGCCGGGGACCGAACCGAGAGGCGGCCGGGACCGATTCCCGGCCCGGCACGGAACGGAACACGGCGCCGACAAGGAACCGACGAAGGACTGACGAAGGACTGGCATGCGGATGTACGACGGTCCGGGCGTCCGGCGCCGGCGAAGGGGCTGACGCCGGTGCGAGCGAGCTTGCGCTGGGCGCATTCCGATCTGCGCACGCACCGCGGTGAGGCGCTGTTCCTGGTCCTGGCCACCGCGGGCATCGTCGCGTCCCTGCTGCTGGCCACGGCCCTGTTCGGGTACGCGACCAACCCCTGGCAGCGGACCTTCGCCCAGGCCCGCGGCGCGCATGTCACGCTGCACACCACGGCCTCCGCCGACGCCTCGAAGCTGGCGGACCTGGACGGTGTGGAGTCCGTCGCCGGTCCCTTCCCCACGGCCGCCGTCACCCTCGCCGCCCGCGGCAGCCGGGCCGCCGCCGAACTGCGCGGCACCGTCGACCGGCCCGGGACCGGTCGCCCGCTGATCACCTCCGGGCACTGGCTGGACCCCGCCACGCCCGACGGCGTGGTCCTGGAGAGCAGCCTCGCCCGCGCTTTGCTCACCACGCCCGGCGACACCCTCACCCTGCCCGGCACCGCGCGGACCCTGACCGTGGTGGGCGTCGCCGACAGTGCCGAGCCGCGCTACCGGCCGGGGGAGCAGCCCGGCGTGGTGTGGGCCCTGCCGTCGGCCGTGGCCGACCCCGACGGCCAGGTGGCCGGGCTGCGGCTGACCGATCCCGCCGACACCGGGTACGTGGTGCAGCGGGCGGTGACCGTGCTGGGGTCCGGCGCCATCGGGGAGGTCTCCACCTGGCAGCAGGCGCGGGCCGAGGCGCAGGGCGACAACCGGCTGCTCGGCCAGGTCCTGGGCCTGTTCGGGCTCGGCGCGCTGGTCGCCGCCGGGTTCGCGGTGCACGGGGCGATCAGCACCCGGATCCGGGGGCACCTGCGGGACATCTCCGTCCTCAAGGCGATCGGCTTCACCCCGGGGCAGGTCGTGCGCGTCTTCCTTCTTCAGCATCTCGGCTACGCCCTGCTGGGCGCGGTGGCGGCCGCCGCACTGACCGAGGCGCTGGGCAGGGGGATACCGGGGCGGCTCGGAGACGCGGTCGGCGTGTGGCAGGGCCTGCCGGGGCACACCGTGGCGCTGTTCGTGGTGCCCGCGGGGGCGGTGCTGTTCATCGGCGCCACCACCGGGCTGGCGGCGTGGCGGGCGGGCCGGGTGCCGCCGGTGCCGGTGCCGCGGCCGGCGGCGCCCGAGGCCGGCCGGCTGACGGGCGTGGCGCGACGGGCGCTCGGGGCCCGGGTGCCGCCCGCCCTGGTCCTGGGCTGGCACAAGGCGTTCACCCGCCGCCCGCGCTCCCTGGGCACGGTGGCCAGGCTGGCGCTGCCGCTGCTGCTGATCGTGACGGCGCTGAGCGCCTGGACCACCATCGACCGCTTCCGGAGCGGCCCGGAGCTGATGGGGCTGCCCGCCGCGCTCAGCGTCCGCGCGGACGCCTCGCTCGGCGACCGGGAGGCCCGCGCCCTGCTGGAACGCGATCCGCAGGTCGCCGCCGCCCACCCCGGCGTGGAGGTGGCCGCCCTGGTCCCCGGCCAGACCGCCACGATCGCGCTGCGCGGCTTCGGTACCCGCCAGGAGCCCTACCCGTTCACCCTGGCCGAGGGCCGCGCCGCGCACGGGCCCGACGAGGCGGTGGCCGGGCAGGGACTCCTGGACCTGCTGCACGTACAAGTCGGCGACTGGGTGCGGGTGACCGTCGGCGACCGGCCGCAGGTCCTGCACATCGTCGGCCGCAGCATCGAGCCGGAGAACGCCGGACGGGTCGTCTCCACCTCGCTCGACACCCTCCGCGGCAACGACCCCGCTCTGGAGCCCGACCTCTACCAGCTCCGGCTGGTTCCCGGCGCCGACCCGGGCGCCGTCGCCGAGCGGTTGGCCGGGGCCGGGGACGGCCGGCTCGACGTGCATGCCGTGGCCGACCCGGCCGAGGGACTGTCCCCGTTGCGCGCGGTCATGGTCGGGCTGATCGCCGTACTCGCGCTGATCGGGCTGATCGAGCTGCTCACCGCGATCGGCGGCACGGTCCGCGAGGGCGAACGGGACCTGCTCGCCCTCAAGGCGATCGGCCTCTCGCCGCGGCAGATCACCGCGATCACGGTCACGGCCACCTCCTGCACGGCCCTGGCCGCCGTGCTCGTCGCCATGGGGCTGGGGCTGCCGCTGGCGCACTGGCTGATCGACGCCCAGGGACGGTCGAGCGGCGTCGGCGCCGGAATCGCCCGGGGGCCCTCCCCCGCGCTCCTGGTGCTGCTCGGTGTCGCCGCGGTGCTGGGCGCCGCCGTCCTCGCCGCCCTTCCGGCCGCCCGCGCGGCCCGGCGCCGCCTCGCGGACACGCTGAGCGCGGTCGCGTGACGGAGTGGCGGGGGGGTGCGCACGAGGCCGCGTTAGCTCGATCGTGTGATGGTTCGTTCGCGAGCTTCTGGCGCCCTGGGCCGGCTGGGCTGACGTGAGCGTGCGATCCGGGACGCCGGGTATGGCGCCGGCGTGCGGGGCCCCCGCTCCACCGGTGTGATGGTTCGGGGCCTCTCCGTCGCCTCTGGCCCCACCCCTATGGCCGGGTCGTGAGGGAACCGGCCTCCCGGGACCGGACCATGCACAGGATGCGTGTCGCCGACTCGGGGTCGAGTACGCCGGGGACCAGTGCGCCCAGGACCGTTCGGGGCGTGCGGCCGAGTGGGCTCACTTCTGCTCAGTCTTCAGGAACGGTTGCCCTGGACCGGGATGTGCGGCTGCCCCGGACCGGGCGCCGGGGCGGGGGCCGGGTGCGACTCCGGGGCCTGTGCGGGGACCGGCGGAACGAGTCCCGGGAGCGGGCCCCGGGCCGCCGGGTGGTCCGCCGGCCGGACGCCGTAGCGCCGCTCGAGCCGTCGCAGTTCCAGCAGCGCGATCCCGGTGACCGTCGGCGGGGCGGCCAGGATGATGACTGCACCACGAGCGACGGGGGATTCCACGGGAAGCGGGCGACAGTCCGTCGCCCGCTTCCCACACCGTTCTCAGCTCCGGCCGCGCAGCTCCCGGTAGGTGGCGACCAGCGCCCTGCTGGAGGCGTCCAGACCGGGCACGTCGGCGCCCTCGGTGAGCGCGGGCTCGACACGCTTGGCGAGCACCTTGCCGAGCTCCACGCCCCACTGGTCGAAGGAGTCGATGTTCCAGATCGCGCCCTGCACGAACACCTTGTGCTCGTAGAGGGCGACGAGCTGGCCGAGGACGGACGGCGTCAGTTCGCGCGCGAGGATCGTGGTCGTGGGGTGGTCGCCCTTGAACGTCTTGTGCGGCACCAGTTCCTCGGGCACGCCCTCGGCGCGCACCTCGTCCGGCGTCTTGCCGAAGGCCAGGGCCTGCGTCTGGGCGAAGAAGTTGGCCATCAGCAGGTCGTGCTGCGCCTTGAGCGCGTCGCTCAGCTCGGCGACCGGCTCGGCGAAGCCGATGAAGTCCGCCGGGATCAGCTTCGTGCCCTGGTGGATCAGCTGGTAGTAGGCGTGCTGCCCGTTGGTGCCCGGCGTGCCCCAGACGACGGGGCCGGTCTGCCACCGGACCTCGCGCCCGTCCCGGCCGACGTACTTGCCGTTGGACTCCATGTCGAGCTGCTGGAGATAGGCGGTGAACTTCGACAGGTAGTGCGAGTACGGCAGGACCGCGTGCGACTGGGCGCCCAGGAAGTTGCCGTACCAGACGCCCAGCAGGCCCAGCAGCAGCGGCACGTTGGACTCGGCCGGGGCGGTGCGGAAGTGGTCGTCGACGAGGTGGAACCCGTCGAGCATCTCCCGGAAGCGGTCCGGGCCGATGGCGATCATCAGCGACAGGCCGATCGCCGAGTCGTACGAGTAGCGTCCGCCGACCCAGTCCCAGAACTCGAACATGTTCGCCGTGTCGATGCCGAAGTCGGCGACCTTCTCCGCGTTCGTCGAGAGGGCGACGAAGTGCTTGGCGACGGCGGCCTCTCCCCCGTCGAGCGCGTTCAGCAGCCAGGTCCGTGCGGAGGTGGCGTTGGTGATCGTCTCGATGGTGGTGAACGTCTTGGACGCGATGATGAACAGCGTCTCGGCCGGGTCCAGGTCGCGGACGGCCTCGTGCAGGTCGGAACCGTCCACGTTGGACACGAAGCGGACCGTGAGGTCGCGGTCGGTGAAGGCGCGCAGTGCCTCGTACGCCATCGCGGGACCGAGGTCGGAGCCGCCGATCCCGATGTTGACCACGGTGCGGATGCGCTTGCCGGTGTGGCCGGTCCACTCACCGGAGCGCACACGGTCGGCGAAGGCGGCCATCCTGTCGAGAACGGCGTGCACGCCGGGGACGACGTTCTCCCCGTCGACCTCGATCACCGCGTCGCGCGGCGCCCTGAGGGCGGTGTGCAGGACGGCCCGGTCCTCGGTGGTGTTGATCCGCTCACCGCGGAACATGGCGTCGCGCAACCCGAACACGTCGGTGGCCGCGGCCAGTTCGCGCAGCAGCCGCAGGGTGTCGTCGGTGACGAGGTGCTTGGAGTAGTCGATGTACAGGTCACCGACCCGGAGCGTGTACGCGGTGCCCCGGTCGGGGTGGGCGGCGAACACCTCGCGCAACCGCAGGTTCCCGAGCTCCTCGCGGTGCTTGGCCAGTGCGGTCCACTCGGGAGTCTGGTCGAGCCTGGTACGGCCGTCTGCGTTCATCTCGGACTTCAGCCTTCTTCCTTGCTGCCTGTGCTGCGTATCCGCCCCGCTGCCGGTTCCAACCTAATGGAGCAGAGGTGGACATCACCTGTCGTGACGCCGTCGTGGGGCACAACAACAGATACGGCTGTCCGGCCCCCGGCCATTCAGCACGGCGACGGGCAGGACGTCCGCCGGGCCGGGCCACGGGCAGGCGGGAGGGGCGGGACAGGCAGGGCCGAGGGCGGGAAGAAGGAGCCGACTGCGAGCAGCCGGACATGAACACGGCACGACGCGGATACGGATCGGGGACAGCGCGGTGCGGCGCGGGCCGCCCGGCCTGCCGTCGGCTCCCGAACTGAATCGAACTGAACTGCTAGATCTCGCCCCGCAGTTTGGCGAGCGCCTCGGCGAGGATCGCCTCACCGTCCGCGTCGCTGCGGCGCTCCCGCACATAGGCGAGGTGGGTCTTGTACGGCTCCGTACGCGGCGGATCCGGAGGGTTCTCCCGGTCCTGGCCGGCCGGAAAGCCGCAGCGGGGGCAGTCCCACGTATCGGGTACCTGCGCGTCGCTCGCGAAGCTCGGCTGGGTCTCGTGCCCGTTGGAGCACCAGAAGGAGAGGCGCAGCCGCGGCGCTGACTCACCGCGTTCGGCCTCACCCATCGGCCCCGCCCCGACCCGGCTTCCCCGGATCGCGTTGCCACTTGCCACGGTTGTAACTCCCTGCGTGATGGCGCGGCGAGGCGAGTCGGCGTTCCGCTTCGCTGCGAGCGCCTCAGTCTACGTAAGGCCCAACGCGCGTCCAGTGATTGGAGTTACCGCTCCCCTCCCCAGACGCAAGCCCCATGATAGGCCGCGCTGTGCTGCGCGTACCGGACATGGGGCCTTACGTGGGGAATGCGCACCCGATGCGGGCGGATCGTCCGCCAAGGTCTTCCGCTCGGATCAACCCGTCTTCATCATGATGCCGAGCGTGACGATGCAGACGGCCCAGAGCAGCCCGACCACGACGGTGATCCGGTCGAGGTTGCGCTCGGCGACCGAGGAGCCGCCGACGGAGGACTGCATGCCGCCACCGAACATGTCGGAGAGGCCGCCGCCCTTCCCCTTGTGCATCAGCACCAGCAGCATCAGCAGCAGGCTGAAGACGATCAGGGCGATCGAGAACCCCAAAACCACGGCTGGACCAACTTCCTCGGATTCGGATGGGACGACGCGGGGTCCAGCTCAGGACTGGACCCCGCAAGGGTACGACGGATCGCGGCTAGCGCCTACTCACTGGTCGCGAAAGCGGATGATCTTGACGAACTCGTCCGCGTCCAGCGAGGCACCGCCCACCAGCGCGCCGTCGATGTCGGCCTGCGCCATGATCTCGGCGACGTTGCCCGACTTGACCGAGCCGCCGTACTGGATGCGGACCTGATCGGCCACTTCCTGCGAGTACAGTTCGGCGAGCTTGCCGCGGACGGCGGAGCAGACCTCCTGGGCGTCCTCGGCGCCGCAGACCTTGCCGGTGCCGATGGCCCAGACGGGCTCGTAGGCGATCACGACGGATTCGGCCTGCTCGGCGGGCACGTCCTTCAGACCGCCCTCGACCTGGGCGAGGGTGTGGGCGACGTGGTTGCCGGCCTCGCGGACGGCCAGTTCCTCGCCGACGCACAGGATCGGCGTGATGCCGTGCTTGTAAGCGGCCTTGACCTTGGCGTTCACGAGCTCGTCGGTCTCGCCGTGGTACTGCCTGCGCTCGGAGTGGCCGACCGCCACGTACGCGCACTTCAGCTTGGCCAGCATCGGGCCGGAGATCTCGCCGGTGTAGGCGCCGCCGTCGTGCGCCGAGATGTCCTGGGCGCCGTACCTGATCTTCAGCTTGTCGCCGTCCACGAGGGTCTGCACGGAGCGCAGGTCGGTGAAGGGCGGCAGGACGGCGACCTCGACGTCCTCGTAGTCCGTGTCGGCCAGGGCGAAGGCGAGCTTCTGGACGTGGGCGATGGCCTCGAGGTGGTTGAGGTTCATCTTCCAGTTGCCCGCCATCAGCGGGGTGCGGCCTTTTTCAGCAGCGGTCATTGAGGGTCAGTCCTCCAGTGCGGCGAGGCCGGGGAGCGTCTTGCCCTCGAGGTATTCGAGGGAGGCGCCGCCTCCGGTCGAGATGTGTCCGAATGCCTTTTCGTCGAAACCCAGGATGCGGACGGCCGCGGCGGAGTCGCCGCCGCCGACCACGGTGTAGCCCGGGGAGTCGAGAAGGGCCTGGGCGACCGCTTTGGTGCCCTCGGCGTAGTCGGGGTGCTCGAAGACGCCCATGGGACCGTTCCAGAAGACGGTGGCCGCGTCGGCGAGCTTCGAGGCGTAGAGCGTGCGGGTCTCGGGGCCGATGTCCAGGCCCATCCGGCCGGCCGGCATGGCGTCCGCGGCGACGGCGGCGGGGTGGGCCGGCGCCTTCGTCTTCAGGTCCGGGAACTCCTCGGCGACCAGGGTGTCGACCGGCAGCACCAGTTCGACGCCGTTCTTCTCGGCGCGCTCCATGTACTCGGTGACGGCGGACAACTGGTCCTCCTGGACCAGCGACGTACCGATCTCGTAGCCCTTGGCCTTGAGGAAGGTGTACGCCATGCCGCCGCCGATGAGGATGCGGTCGGCCTTGCCGAGCAGTTCGTCGATGACGGCGAGCTTGTCGGAGACCTTGGCGCCGCCGAGGGCGACGACGTAGGGCCGCTGGACGTCGTCCGTGAGCTTCTTCAGGACGCCGACCTCGGTGGCGATGAGGAAGCCGGCGGCGTGCGGCAGGCGGGCCGGGAGGTCGTACACGGACGCGTGCTTGCGGTGCACCGCGCCGAAGCCGTCGCCCACGTAGAGGTCGGCGAGGCCGGCCAGACGGTCGGCGAAGGCGCCGCGCTCGGCGTCGTCCTTGGCCGTCTCGCCGGCGTTGAAGCGCAGGTTCTCGAGGACCGCGACCTGTCCGTCGGCGAGGCCGGCGACGGTGGCGCCGGCGGACTCGCCGACGGTGTCCGTCGCGAACGCCACATCGGCGCCGAGGAGTTCACCCAGGCGGGCGGCGGCCGGGGCGAGCGAGAAGGCTGGGTCCGGGGCGCCCTTGGGGCGGCCCAGGTGCGAGGCGACGACGACACGGCCGCCCGCTTCGGCCAGAGCCCTGACGGTGGGCAGCACCGCGCGGATGCGGCCGTCGTCGGTGATGGTGGTGCCGTCCAGCGGCACGTTGAGGTCGGCGCGGACGAAGACCCGCCGGCCCGCGACCCCTTCGGAGAGGAGTTCGTCGATCGTCTTCATGAAGGGACTCCTGGAGAAGAGCTTGTGTTCGCTCGTGATCGCTCGTGATCGGAAGCGGTCGACCGCTCCGATACGTGCGTCAGGGCTCGGACAGCGCGTAGGCGCGCCGGCCGAGCCCTGCACTCATATCAGGCGGTCTGCTCCACGATCAGAGCTGGTCGCCGACGAAGACCGTGAGGTCGACGAGGCGGTTGGAGTAGCCCCACTCGTTGTCGTACCAGCCGATGATCTTCACGCTCTTGCCGTCCTGGACCATGGTCAGGGACGAGTCGAACGTGCAGGACGCCGGGGCGTTGACGATGTCGGAGGAGACGATCGGGTCCTCCGTGTACTCGAGGAGACCCTTGAGCTCACCCTCGGCGGCCTTCTGGAAGGCGGCGTTGACCTCTTCCTTGGTGACCTCGCGGCCGAGCTCGACGACCAGGTCGGTGACCGAACCGGTCGGGACCGGGACGCGCATCGCGATGCCGTCCAGCTTGCCCTCGAGCTGCGGCAGCACCAGCGCGGTGGCCTTCGCGGCGCCGGTCGTCGTCGGGATGATGTTCTCGGCGGCGGCACGGGCGCGGCGCAGGTCCTTGTGCGGGAAGTCCAGGATGCGCTGGTCGTTCGTGTACGCGTGCACCGTCGTCATCAGGCCCTTGACGATGCCGAAGTTCTCGTCGAGCACCTTCGCCATCGGCGCCACACAGTTGGTGGTGCAGGAGGCGTTGGAGATGACGTGGTGGTTCGCCGGGTCGTACGCGTCCTGGTTGACGCCCATGACGATGGTGACGTCCTCATCCTTGGCCGGAGCCGAGATGATGACCTTCTTGGCGCCACCGGTGATGTGCTTCTCGGCGTCGGCCTTCTTGGTGAAGATGCCGGTCGACTCGATGACGACGTCGACGCCCAGCTCGCCCCACGGGATGTCCGCGGGGTTGCGCTCGGAGAGCACCTTGACCGTCTTGTCGCCGACCGTGATCGTGTCGGCGGTGTGGGAGACCTCCTGCTTGAGGCGGCCCAGAATGGTGTCGTACTTCAGCAGGTGGGCAGTGGTCGCGGTGTCACCCAGGTCATTGACCGCCACGATCTCGATGTCTGCGCCCTGCTCGAGCAATGCGCGGAAGTAGTTCCGGCCGATGCGGCCAAACCCGTTGATGCCTACGCGGATCGTCACGAACCGATCTCCTCGTTGGTGCGCCGGCTCAAGTCGCCGGCGAGCTGTATGGGATGTCCCCGACCACCCCCGACCCTACCTCTCCGGGACCACGCCCGTGACATCGAGTCGGGCCATACCCGGCAGGCCGACCCTTACCCGTCAGTAGGGTACGGACCGCCCAGGCGGAGGGCCCTCGTCCGGCCCGTCCGACAGGGCGACTTGACCAGGGCCGGAAGGATTTCCCGGCGTCCGGTCACCGTGCCGGAGTCCGTGGAGGGACCCCCCGCCCGCCCGCCGACCGGCCTCCGGCCGGCTGCGGTCGATCGATGAGCGGGGGCGCAGGAGGACTTGGCGGTGAGGGCTCGTCCGCGGTGGGAGGTTCGTCCCTCGGCGGGGGTTCGTCCGGCGGGGCGTCGGGAAGCCTCGGCAGCGGGACCCCGTCAACGGGCGCCGACAGTCGGCGCGTCCCGGCCCCACCCGTCCCGGCCGCGGGCCGGGTGGCCGGCCAGGCCGCCCCGGACGGGAAGGCGTCAGCCGACGAGGTTGTCGGCGAGTTCCTCGCCGATGTTGGCTTCCGTGCCCGGGAGGCCGAGGTCGGCGGCGCGCTTGTCGGCCATCGCGAGCAGCCGGCGGATCCGGCCGGCCACGGCGTCCTTGGTCAGCGGCGGGTCGGCCAGTGCGCCCAGTTCCTCCAGCGAGGCCTGCTTGTGCTCCATGCGCAGCCGCCCGGCCGCGGCGAGGTGCTCGGGAACGTCGTCGGCGAGGATCTCCAGTGCGCGCTGCACCCGGGCGCCGGCGGCGACGGCCGCGCGGGCCGAGCGGCGCAGGTTGGCGTCGTCGAAGTTGGCCAGCCGGTTCGCCGTGGCGCGCACCTCGCGGCGCATCCGGCGTTCCTCCCAGGCCAGCACCGAGTCGTGCGCGCCGAGCCGGGTGAGCAGGGCGCCGATGGCGTCGCCGTCACGGACGACGACCCGGTCCACGCCGCGCACCTCGCGGGCCTTGGCCGCGATGGACAGGCGGCGGGCGGCGCCGACCAGGGCGAGCGCGGCCTCCGGGCCGGGGCAGGTCACCTCGAGGGAGGAGGAGCGGCCCGGCTCGGTGAGGGAGCCGTGCGCCAGGAACGCTCCGCGCCAGGCCGCCTCGGCGTCGCAGGTGGCACCCGAGACCACCTGCGGGGGCAGACCGCGGATCGGCCGGCCCCGTCCGTCCACCAGGCCGGTCTGGCGGGCCAGCTGGTCGCCGCCCGCGACCACCCGGACGACGTAGCGCGAGCCGCGGCGCAGCCCGCCCGGTGCCATCACGATCAGTTCGGAACTGTGTCCGAAGATCTCCATGATGTCCCGCTTGAGGCGGCGGGCGGCCATCGCCGTGTCCAGCTCCGCCTCGATCACAATGCGTCCGCTCACCAGGTGGAGGCCGCCGGCGAACCGCAGAACGGCGGAGACCTCCGCCTTTCTGCAGCAGGTCCGCGTGACGGGGAGCCGGGAAACCTCGTCCTTCACCGCTGCCGTCATCGCCATGGGCCGATCCTTCCATGCATCCGAAAAATACGGTCGTACGCGGCGGCCAGCAGCTCCGGGTCGTGCCGGGGGCTTCCGTCGGGCCGGGCCACCGGCGCCAGCTCGACCGCGGCGCCGAGCCGCTCGGCGGCGTCGGTCAGCAAGTCGCGGTCGGGCACGGCGGCCTCGTCGGCCAGCACCACGTCCAGGGCGAGTTTAGGGGCGTGTCGTCCCAAAACCTCCACATGACGCTGCGGGGAGAAGCCCTCGGTTTCTCCGGGCTGCGGGGCGAGGTTCAGGGAGAGCACCCGGCGCGCCTTGGTCCGGATGAGCGCGTCCAGCAGTTCCGGCACCAGGAGGTGCGGCATGACCGAGGAGAACCAGGAGCCGGGGCCGAGCACCACCCAGTCGGCGTCCAGGACCGCCTCGACCGCCTCGGGGACGGCGGGCGGGTCGTTCGGCACGAGGTGCACGGACTGCACCTCGCCGGGGGTGAGGGCGACGGTCGCCTGCCCGCGGACGGTGTCCACGGTGTCCGGGCGCTCCGGGTCGTGGCCCTTGACCAGGGCCTGGAGCTCCAGCGGTACGGCGGACATGGGCAGCACCCGCCCGTGCGCGCCGAGCAGCCGGCCCACCAGGTCCAGGGCCTGGACGTGGTCGCCGAGCTGCTCCCACAGAGCGACGATCAGCAGATTGCCGACCGCGTGCTCGTGCAGGTCCCCCTGGGACTGGAAGCGGTGCTGGATGACCCGGGCCCAGGTCTGGCCCCATTCGTCGTCGCCGCACAGCGCGGCCAGCGCCTTGCGCAGATCGCCGGGCGGCAGTACGCCCAGTTCGTCGCGGAGCCGCCCGCTGGAGCCGCCGTCGTCGGCCACGGTGACGACGGCGGTGAGGTCGCCGGTGATGCGGCGCAGCGCGGCGAGCGAGGCGGACAGCCCCATGCCGCCGCCGAGGGCGACCACCTTGGGCTGGGTGCCCCGGCGTCGCGGTTTGGCGCCGCGGGCCTCGGTCCGCCGTCCGGCGCGCCCTTCGGGCATCGCCCGGCGCAGCCGGTACAGCCGCGGGGTACGCGCGGTCATTCCCGTCCCATGTCCCGGTGGACGACCACCGTCTCCACGCCCTCCGCGGCAAGTCGGGCGGCGAGCTTCTCCGACATGGCGACCGAGCGGTGCTTGCCGCCGGTGCAGCCGACGGCGATGGTCACATAGCGCTTGCCCTCACGGCGGTAGCCCGCGGCGATCAGCCGCAGCAGCTCGCCGTACCGGTCGAGGAACTCCTTGGCGCCGGGCTGGTTGAGGACGTACGCCGCCACCTCCTCGTGGCGGCCGGTGAACGGGCGCAGTTCCGGGACCCAGTGCGGGTTGGGCAGGAACCGCATGTCCACGACCAGGTCGGCGTCGACCGGGAGGCCGTACTTGAAGCCGAAGGACATCACGGTGGCCCGCAGTTCGGGCTCCTCGTCGCCGGCGAACTGGGCGTCCATCTTGGCGCGCAGCTCGTGCACGTTGAGGCTGGAGGTGTCTATCACCAGGTCGGCGTCGCCGCGCAGTTCGCGCAGCAGTTCGCGCTCGGCGGCGATGCCGTCGACGATGCGGCCGTCGCCCTGGAGGGGGTGCGGGCGGCGCACCGACTCGAAGCGGCGCACCAGGGCTTCCTCGGAGGACTCCAGGAAGACGATCCGCCGGGTGACGCCCCGGGCGTCGAGATCGGCGAGGGATTCGCGGAGGTTGTCGAAGAAGCGCCGGCCGCGGACGTCGACGACGACCGCGATCCGGGCCACGTTGCCCTGGGAGCGGGCGCCGAGCTCCACCATGGTGGGGATCAGCGCGGGCGGGAGGTTGTCGACGACGAACCAGCCCAGGTCCTCCAGACACTTCGCGGCCGTGGAGCGGCCCGCCCCGGACATGCCGGAGATGATCACCAGCTCGGGGATCGCCGCCTCGGCGGCCCCGGCCGTTTCCTTGCCCGTACTCACCTGTGCTCCGTCACCTGTTCCGTCGTCGTCCCGCCGTGTCCCAGGATCTTCGTCCCGGCCGGTGTCCCGGACCGCGTCCGCGGCCGTGTTCCGGTCCGCGCCCTGATCAGTGTCCTGGTGTGTCTCGTGCTCGGTCATCTCTCCAGCCCCCGTCGGTCGTCCGGGGCGCCCGCGGACACGGGCTCCCCGGGGGAACCCCCGGACTTCCCGGGTTCTTCCCCGTCGTCCATGTCCTCCATATCAACATCAACCATGTCATCCATGATCTCGCCCGTCGCCGTGTTCACGGCGGGACCGGCGGGGACCGCTCCGGCGAGGGCCGCGGTGATCGCCTCGGCCGTCTTGCGGCCTATGCCGGGCACGTCGCAGATCTGCTCGACGGTCGCCGCCCGCAGTTTCCTCACCGAGCCGAAGTGCTTGATCAGCGCCTGCTTGCGGGTCTCGCCGAGGCCGGGCACGTCGTCCAGTGGACCGGACCGGAAACGTTTGGCCCGCTTGACGCGCTGATAGCCGATGGCGAAGCGGTGCGCCTCGTCCCGGACCCGCTGGAGCAGATAGAGGCCTTCGCTGGTGCGGGGCAGCACCACCGGGTCGTCGTCGTCCGGCAGCCACACCTCCTCCAGCCGCTTGGCCAGGCCGCACACCGCGATGTCGTCGATGCCGAGCTCGTCCAGGGCCCGGCGGGCCGCCGCCACCTGGGGGGCGCCGCCGTCGACGACCACCAGCTGGGGCGGGTACGCGAAGCGCTTGGGACGGCCGTCGTCCTCGGTGAGCGTGCTCGCGGAGGGTACGGCGGGGTCGCCGGCGGTCCCGTCCGGGCCGGGGAGACCCTCGGTACCGGCGGTCCGGTCCGGGCCCGCGGTCCCGTCCGCGCCGGCCGCCTCACCGCCGGCCCCGGCCGCGGGCTCCTCGCCGTCGCTCCACTCGCCGGTCCGCTCCTTGTCGGCGAGGTAGCGCCGGAAGCGCCGGGTGATCACCTCGTGCATGGACCGGACGTCGTCCTGGCCGGCGAAGCTCTTGATCTGGAAACGGCGGTACTCGCTCTTGCGGGCCAGCCCGTCCTCGAAGACGACCATGGAGGCCACGACGTCGTCGCCCTGGAGGTGCGAGACGTCGTAGCACTCGATCCGCAGCGGGGCGCTGTCCAGGCCGAGGGCGTCGGCGATCTCCTCCAGCGCGCGTGAGCGTGTGGTCAGGTCGGAGGCGCGCTTGGTCTTGTGCAGGACGAGGGCCTGCTGGGCGTTGCGCTCCACGGTCTCCATCAGGGCCCGCTTGTCCCCGCGCTGCGGAACCCGCAGGGAGACGCCCGAGCCGCGCCGCCCGGTGAGCCACTGCTGGACGGGCTCCACCGGGTCGGGCAGCGCGGGGACCAGGACCTCCCTCGGGACGGCGTCGCCGGTCTCCTCGCCGTACAGCTGCTGCAGGGCATGCTCCACGAGGGCGCCGGTGGTGATCTCCTCCACCTTGTCGGTGACCCAGCCCCGCTGGCCGCGCACGCGTCCGCCGCGTACGTGGAAGATCTGGACGGCCGCCTCCAGCTCGTCCTCGGCGACCGCGATCAGGTCGGCGTCGGTGGCGTCGGCGAGGACCACCGCGCTCTTCTCCATGGCCTTCTTCAGCGCCCCGATGTCGTCCCGCAGGCGGGCGGCCCGCTCGTACTCCATCTCCTCGGCCGCCTCGGCCATCCGCTGTTCCAGGCGACGCAGCTGGGCGCCGGTGCGGCCGGCCATGAAGTCGCAGAACTCCTCGGCGAGTTCGCGGTGCTCCTCGGCGGAGATCCGGTCCACGCAGGGCGCCGAGCACTTGCCGATGTAGCCGAGCAGGCAGGGGCGGCCCGTGCGGGCGGCGTTCTTGAAGACCCCGGTCGAGCAGGTGCGCACCGGGAACACCCGCAGCAGCAGGTCCACGGTGTCGCGGATCGCCCACGCGTGCCCGTACGGACCGAAGTACCGGACGCCCTTCTTCTTGTGACCGCGCATCACCTGCACGCGGGGGAACTCCTCGTTCATCGTCACCGCGAGGTACGGGTAGCTCTTGTCGTCGCGGTACTTGACGTTGAAACGGGGGTCGTACTCCTTGATCCAGGAGTACTCCAGCTGGAGCGCCTCGACCTCCGTGGACACCACCGTCCACTCCACGGAGACGGCCGTGGTGACCATGGTGCGGGTGCGCGGGTGGAGCCCGGCGAGATCCTGGAAGTAGTTCGCCAGGCGCTGGCGCAGGCTCTTCGCCTTTCCGACGTAGATCACCCGGCGGTGCTCGTCGCGGAACCGGTAGACCCCCGGCGAGTCGGGGATCTCACCCGGTTTGGGGCGGTAGCTGGAGGGGTCGGCCATGTCTCACACCCTACTGGCGGGGACCGACACGGCGGCGGGACCGTGCGGCCATCGGCAGGGCACTGCTCCGGGAGGGTTACGACCTGTGGGAAGCGGGAATGTGGGGGGTCCGGCCCCTCGGGCGGGATGCCAGCAGAATGCGGACGCGGTCACGAGTCGGAGGGCTGGTCGGACAATGCGACAGACACGGATCGAGAAATCACGACGGCCGGCCGCCCGTGCCCGCCGGTACGCGGACGAGACGGCCGCCCTCCTGGACCCACGCGACCCACGCGACCCCGACATCGTGCGCGCCAAGCGCCTGGGTCCGCGTCCGAGGAGCGGCCAGGACACGGCAGGCCGGCCGTAGGGAAGCCGTAGGGAAGCCGTAAGAAGTACGCGGGGAAGCCCTTCGCAGCAGGGCGTCAGGGGCCGTGCCGACCTTCGGGTCGGCACGGCCCCTGACGTGTGGGTACCGCGCGTGCGCACCGCGCGCGCACGCGCGGTGTGTCCGCTTGTTGGGCGTCAGGTGTTGTCGGGAATTGGTCAACACGCTTCAATGCGGGGAAACTCGGGGCCCTGAACGGCGGCGTACGGATGTGAAGACCCGTCCACGCCGACGGGGGAGGGTCCTGAAGTGCGCCGAGCGAACGGCCTGACCAGCCGTTGTGGACATTCAGAGAAAGGCCCCTGCATGCCGCACGCCACACCGCACACGGACACCACCGCGAAACTGGACTCGGCCCTGCGCGGCGGCCCCTTCCATGTCGCCCTGCGGGCCGCGATAGCCGCCCGCGGCCTGCCCCTGCAACGGGTGCAGCACCATCTGTCGCGCCACGGCGTGAAGGTGGGTGTCACCAGCCTCAGTTACTGGCAACAGGGCGCCCGCCGCCCGCAGCGCGCGGAGTCGCTGCGGGCGGTACGGGCGCTGGAGGAGATTCTGGAGTTGCCGGAGGAGTCGCTGATCCGCCTGCTCGCCGAGTCCGACGAGCAGACGCCGGACGGCCGCCCCGCGGGCCGTTCCTACCGCTCGCTGATCGAGGCCTCGGGTGTCCTCGCGGGGCTGCTGGCCGAGCTCGAGGCCCCGCGGGACAGCGGGCTGCAGACCCTGGGGCACCACGAGCGGGTCCGGATCGGGGCGCGCCGGGAGCTGGCGGAACGTGAGTCCCACCACATCGTGCGCGCACACCGGGACGGCATCGACCGCTTCGTGGCCGTCCACCACGGCGACCCCGGTTCCGCACCGGCCCGGATGACCGTGCACTCCCTGGAGAACTGCCGCACCGGCCGCGTCCGCTGGCAGCAGGACACCGGTGTGCTCGCGGCCGAGCTGCTCTTCGACACACGGCTGCGGGCCGGCGACACGTTCCTGTTCCGGTACGCCGTCGAGGACGGCACGGCCGGTGTCTCGCACGAGTACCTGCACGGGACGGACTCCCCCGGCGGCCAGTACGCGCTCCAGGTGTGTTTCGACGCCGGGGCGCTCCCGGCGCGCTGCCACCGGTTCACCCAGCACTCCGCGGCGGCACCGCGCGGCGGCCGTCAGGAACTGGCGGTCAGCGCTCTGCACCGCTCGGTGCACCTGGTCGAACCGCGCGTGCGCTCGGGGTACGTGGGGATCGGCTGGGACTGGGGCTGAGGCCCGGCTCGGAGCCGGCCCGCAGCCTTGCGGCCCGGCCCTCAGCCCTGCGGCCCGGGTCCGCGGCTCAGGTCTGCGGCTTCGCGACGATCGTGCCGTTGTGGACCTCGACGGAGAGCGGTGTCAGCGGTGCCACCGCCGGCTCGCGCAGCACCTTGCCGGTGGTGGCGTCGAACTCGCTCCCGTGGCACGGGCAGATCAGCTTCGTCCCCTTCAGCTGGTTGATGGGACAGCTCGCGTGCGTGCAGAGGGTGCTGTACGCCGTGAAGGAGCCGTCGTCGTCCCGGCTGACGACGACGTTGTGGTCCCAGTACAGCTTGCTGCTCCCCCGGGCGACCTCGCTCTCCGCGCCGAGTTCGACGGGCCCGGCCAGCTGCGAGGGCCTCTCCTCGCCTCCCCCGCAGGCGGTGAGGCCGAGTCCGGCCACAGGAGCGAGGGCCATGCCTCTCAGAACGGTGCGGCGGCTCGCGGCGGATCGGCCGGACATGGGGATCTCCACTGGTCGAACGGCGGTACGAGGCGACCTTACCGGGGGTGATCCCTGCGGTCGCCGGGCGGGGAGCGGGTGAGGACGGCGGGACGGGGCAGAGCGCGCGTCTGAGACGTAAACGTTTGCGCAAGCGTTTACGTCTGTCGCTGGATGAGATAGCTTCCCGTCACGAAGCCGCGGCGGGGACCCGCGTCGGCCGGTACGCGAAGGGAGTGGGCGATGGCCACCATGACGGACGTGGCGCGGTGCGCCGGGGTCTCGGTCGCGACCGTCTCGCACGTCCTGAACGGCACACGGCCGGTCCTCCCGCACACCCGCCAGGCGGTCCTGGACGCCGTCGAGGAGCTCGGCTACACCCCGAACACGCTGGCCCGCTCACTGGTGACCGCCCGGACCCGCTCGATCGGGCTCGCGGTGTCGGCGATCAGCAACCCGTACTTCACCGAGATCCTCCAGGGCGTCGAAGCGGCCGCCCTGGAGTACGGCTACAGCCTGCTCATCGCCGATCCGCACGACGACCCCGAGCACGAGCGCAAGGTCGTGCAGCTGCTGCACGAGCGGCGGGTGGAGGGCATGATCGTCGCCCCGTCCTCCCAACCGCGCGAACTGCTCGCCTATCTCGGGCGCCATCGCGTACCGGCCGTCTTCCTCGACCGGGTGGTCGAGGGCTCCGGGGAGGGCGGGCCGCCCTTCGACCAGGTCTGCGCCGAGAACACGGAGCCGACGGCCCGGCTGGTCACGCACCTCGCCGGGCTCGGCCACCGCCGGATCGCCCTGGTCGCGGGGCGGCCCGGGTTCAGCACCACCGCCGAGCGGATCACCGGGTACCGGCACGGCCTCGCCGGTGCGGGGCTGCCGTTCGACGCACGGCTCCTGGTGCACGGCGACTCCGAGTCGGCCGGCGCCGAACGGGCCACCGGTGACCTGCTCTCCCTCGGCGCTCCCCCGACCGCGCTGGTCACCGGGAACAACGCCATGACGATCGGCGCCCTGCGCGCCCTGCGCGCCCGCGGTCTCTCCGTGCCCGGGGACATCGCGCTGTGCTGCTTCGACGACTTCGCCTGGGCGGACCTGTTCTCCCCCCGGCTCACCGCGATCGCCCAGCCCAGCAGGGACATCGGCGCCCGTGCCGTCCGGGTGCTCCTGGACCGGCTCGCCGCACCGGACCGGCCCGCGCGGACCGAACGGCTCTCCTGCGCCTTCGTGCACCGCACGTCCTGCGGCTGCCCGGACCCCCAGGAGCCCCAGGAACCCCGGAACGATCTGCGCGGTCCCGGTAGCCCCTACGGCCTCGGCACACGCAGCAGACCCACCACAGCAGACCCGGCAGCCGACAACCCGGCAAGCCAGCAACCCGCGAAAGGGGCCCCTCGTGATCGTCGTAGCCGGTGAGGCACTGATCGACCTGGTACCGCAGGACGCGGATGCGCTCACGGCGCTGACGCCGGCGCTCGGTGGCGGCCCCTACAACACGGCGGTGGCGCTGGGCCGCCTCGGCTCCCCCACCGCCTTCTGCTCCCGGGTGTCGCGCGACGCCTTCGGCGAGGCGCTGCTGGACCGGCTGCGGGAGACCGGCGTGGTGGTGTCGCCGGTGCAGCGCGGTGACGAGCCGACGACGCTCGCCGTCGCCACGGTCGCGACGGACGGCTCGGCGGTCTACTCCTTCTACGTGGAGGGGACGGCGGACCGGCTGTTCACGGTGCCGGACACTCTGCCGGCCGGCACCCGCGCGGTGTCCTTCGGCACCTGCTCCCTCGTGCTGGAGCCGGGGGCGAGCGCGTACGAGGAGCTGATGCGCACCGCCCACGCGCGCGGTGTGTTCACCGCGCTGGATCCCAACATCCGGCCGGGGCTGATCCCGGACCCCGACGCCTACCGGGCCAGGTTCCTGAGCTGGCTGCCGTCGGTGTCGCTGCTGAAGCTGTCCGAGGAGGACGCCCGGTGGCTCGGCGGCACACCCACGCGGTGGCTGGCGGCCGGTCCGGCGGCGGTCGTGGTCACCCGGGGCGGTGACGGGCTGACCGTGTTCACCCGGGAGGGCGGCGAGTACTCCGTGCCGGGTGAGCGGGTCGAGGTGGTGGACACGATCGGCGCGGGCGACACCGTCAACGCGGCGCTGCTGCACGGCCTGGAGGCCCGGGGCGCGCTCAGCGAGCGGGGGGCGGCCGCGCTGGGCGCGGACGGCTGGCGGGAGCTGCTCGGCTTCGCGGCGCGCGCGGCGGCGATCACCTGCTCACGCGCGGGCGCCGAGCCTCCGTACGCGCGTGAAGTAGCCGCCTGACGGCCACCCCGCCGGTCGGGGGCAGGCGGGCAGGCAGGTGCATGGAGGACACCGTGGCTTCGCCCGACGTCAGTCGTTGCCCCAGCGGCAGGCGAGCTGGATTTCCCCGCCGCAGCGGGGACGGTCCGTTCTTCCGCGAGGTCCTTGGCGCCGAGCGTATGTCGTCCCCGCCCTCGCGGGGACGCGCCAGATCCCAGCCCGCCTGCCTGCCTCTATCGCTTGATTGCCGCCTTTCGTCGGCCAACGGCCTTCTTCACCGGCGCCTTCACAAAACGTGCGGCATCGCTGATCTTTTCCGGCTCCAGAACCTCCCGCAGGAACTTGCCGGTGTGGCTGGCCGGAACGCTCGCCACCTGTTCGGGCGTGCCCTCCGCGACGACCAGGCCACCACCGGAACCGCCCTCGGGGCCCATGTCGACGACCCAGTCGGCGGTCTTGATCACGTCGAGGTTGTGCTCGATGACGATCACCGTGTTGCCCTTGTCGACCAGGCCGGACAGGACGGTCAGCAGCTTGCTGATGTCCTCGAAGTGCAGTCCGGTGGTCGGCTCGTCCAGGACGTAGACCGTGCGGCCGGTGGAGCGCCGCTGCAGCTCGCTCGCGAGCTTCACCCGCTGGGCCTCGCCGCCCGACAGGGTGGTGGCCGCCTGGCCGAGCCGGACGTACCCGAGACCGACGTCGTGGAGCGTCTTCATGTGCCGGGAGATCGCCGGGACGGCCTCGAAGAAGTGCATGGCCTCCTCGATCGGCATGTTCAGGACGTCGGCGACGGACTTGCCCTTGTAGTGGACCTCCAGGGTCTCCCGGTTGTAACGGGCGCCGTGGCAGACCTCGCACGGGACGTACACGTCCGGGAGGAAGTTCATCTCGATCTTGATGGTGCCGTCGCCCGCGCAGTTCTCGCAGCGACCGCCCTTGACGTTGAAGGAGAAGCGGCCGGGCAGGTAGCCGCGGACCTTCGCCTCGGCCGTCTCGGCGAACAGCTTGCGGACGTGGTCGAAGACGCCGGTGTACGTCGCCGGGTTGGAGCGCGGGGTGCGGCCGATGGGCGACTGGTCGACATGCACGACCTTGTCCACCAGGTCGTCGCCGTCCACGCGTGTGTGCCGGCCGGGGACGCTGCGGGCGCCGTTCAGCTCGCGGGCCAGGTGGGTGTACAGGATGTCGTTGACCAGCGTGGACTTGCCGGAGCCGGAGACGCCCGTGACCGCGGTGAACACGCCGAGGGGGAAGGACACCTCGATGTCCCGCAGGTTGTTCTCACGGGCGCCGTGCACCGTGAGGAGGCGCGACGGGTCGAACGGGCGGCGGACCTCCGGCAGCGGGATGGCCTTCCGGCCGGACAGGTACTGGCCGGTCTGCGACTCGGTGTTCTCGAGCAGCTCCTTCAGGGCTCCGCTGTGCACGACCTTGCCGCCGTGCTCACCGGCGCCCGGACCGATGTCGACGATCCAGTCGGCGACCTTGATGGTGTCCTCGTCGTGCTCGACGACGATGAGCGTGTTGCCCATGTCGCGGAGCCTGACCAGGGTCTCGATCAGCCGGTGGTTGTCGCGCTGGTGCAGGCCGATGGACGGCTCGTCGAGGACGTAGAGGACGCCGACGAGGCCGGATCCGATCTGGGTGGCCAGGCGGATGCGCTGGGCCTCGCCACCGGAGAGGGTGCCCGCCGCGCGGTTCAGCGAGAGGTAGTCGAGGCCGACGTCGACCAGGAACCGCAGCCGCTCGTTGACCTCCTTCAGCACGCGCTCGGCGATCTTCTTGTCGCGGGCGGAGAGCTTCATCCCGCCCAGGAAGTCCGCGCACTCGCTGATGGACATGGCCGAGACCTCGGCGATCGACTTCTCCATGACCGTGACGGCGAGGACGATCGGCTTGAGGCGGGTGCCTTCGCAGGAGGGGCAGGCGACCTCGCGCATGTAGCCCTCGAAGCGTTCGCGGCTGGCGTCGGTCTCGGCCTCGCTGTGCCGGCGCTTGACGAAGGGGAGTGCACCCTCGAAGGCCGTCGTGTACCGGCGCTCGCGGCCGTACCGGTTGCGGTAGCGGACCTCGACCTGGGTCTTGTGGCCGTGGAGCAGGGCCTTCTTGGCCCGCTGCGGCAGGCCCTCGAAGGGGATGTCCGTGCGGAAGCCCAGCGCGTCGGCGAGAGCTCCGATCAGCCGGGCGAAGTAGTCCTTGGTCTGGCCGTGCGACCAGGGGTGGATGGCACCCTCGTCGAGGCTCTTGTCCGGGTCGGGGACGATCAGCTCCGGGTCGACCTCCATGCGCGTGCCGATGCCGGAGCATTCGGGGCAGGCGCCGAAGGGCGAGTTGAAGGAGAAGGAGCGGGGCTCCAGCTCCTCGAAGGACAGGTCGTCGTACGGGCAGTACAGGTGCTCGGAGAACATGCGCTCGCGCTCGGGGTCGTCCTCGGGGAGGTCGACGAAGTCGAGCACGACCATGCCGCCGGAGAGGCCGAGCGCGGTCTCGACGGAGTCGGTGAGGCGGCGCTTGGCGCTTTCCTTCACGGTGAGGCGGTCGACGACCACCTCGACGGTGTGCTTCTCCTGCTTCTTCAGCGTGGGCGGGGTGGCGAGCTGGACGGTCTCGCCGTCCACCCGGGCCCGGGAGTAGCCCTTGGTCTGGAGGTCGGCGAAGAGGTCGACGAACTCGCCCTTGCGCTCCCGTACCAGCGGCGACAGCACCTGGAAGCGGCTGCCCTCCGGCAGCTCCAGCACCCGGTCGACGATGGCCTGCGGGGACTGACGCGAGATGGGGCGGGAGCACTGGGGGCAGTGCGGTTTCCCGATGCGGGCGAAGAGCAGCCGCAGGTAGTCGTAGACCTCGGTGATGGTGCCCACGGTGGAGCGGGGGTTGCGCGAGGTCGACTTCTGGTCGATGGAGACGGCCGGGGACAGTCCCTCGATGAAATCGACGTCCGGCTTGTCCATCTGACCGAGGAACTGCCGGGCGTACGAGGAGAGCGACTCCACGTAGCGCCGCTGCCCCTCGGCGAAGATCGTGTCGAAGGCCAGCGAGGACTTGCCCGACCCCGACAGGCCCGTGAAGACGATGAGCGAGTCGCGCGGGAGGTCGAGCGAGACATTCTTGAGGTTGTGCTCGCGCGCTCCACGGACGATGAGACGGTCGGCCACGCGGGTCCGCACCTTTCTGAGAGAAGTGACAGGGGCGGGGCCCCCGTGTCTTCTCACACTAGGGCGAGCCACTGACAACGCCGGTCGGATTCACGGGTTGACAACAATCCCCGGCTCTCCAGCATGCCCGACGCCACGCCCGAGCTTATAGCACGTACATTCGATTCACGGCCTTCCTTCGCCACCTTCACCCGAAGGTGTGGCGGGACTAGGGTCGGCGCCATGATGGATCACGCTCATGACCTGGCGTCTGTACACGACGCGACCGAACGGCTGCTCCGTGCGGTCGCCGCACTGGACAACGCCGCTGTGACGCAGGCGTCACGGCTTCCGGGCTGGACCCGTGGACACGTACTGGCCCACCTCGCGCGCAACGCGGACGCCTTGGTGAACGTCCTGGAAGGTCGTCCGATGTACGTCTCCGGCGCCGCCCGGGAGGCCGACATCGAGCGGGACGCCCCACGCCCCCTCGACGTCCAGCTCGACGACGTGCGGGAGAGCGCGATCCGCCTCCAGGAGGCGGGCGCGGCCCCGGGGGACCGGTCGCGCACCGTGGAGCTGCGCAACGGGGTCACCGACCGGGCGGAGCGGCTGCCCTTCCGGCGCTGGATCGAGGTGGAACTGCATCACGTGGACCTCGGCATCGGCTACGAGCTGGAGGATCTGCCGGCGGATTTCACCGAGCGGGAGATCCGCTTCCTGAGGGCGCGGTTCGACGGCCACCCGGACGTGCCCACGACGCGGCTGGCCACCGACGACGGCCGGACCTGGACCACGGGCGGTGGGGCTCCGGGCGACCCGGTCGCGGTCGAGGGTCCGGCCGCCGAACTGCTCGGCTGGCTCGCCGGGCGCCGTGACGGCTCGGGGCTGACGGTGACGTCCGGCACCCTGCCGGCCCTCCCTCCGCTATAGGCTGGCCGTCATGACGTACAGCGGGCGTGTGACGGTCGGCGGATCGGCCGACGTGCACGAACTCAAGGACCTGATGATCACCAAGGTCGCCGTCGGGCCCATGAACAACAACGCCTATCTGCTGCGGTGCCGGGCCACCGACGAGCAACTGCTGATCGACGCGGCCAACGACGCGGACACCCTGCTGGGCACGATCGGTGACGACGGCATCGCGTCCGTCGTCACCACGCACCGGCACGGCGACCACTGGCAGGCGCTCGCCCAGGTGGTGGCGGCCACCGGTGCCCGCACCCACGCGGGCCGGGAGGACGCCGAGGGCATCCCGGTGCCGACGGACGTCCTGGTCGACGACGGCGACACGATCCGGGTGGGGCGGGTGGAACTCACCGCGCGCCATCTCGTCGGCCACACACCCGGCTCGATCGCCCTCGTCTACGACGATCCGCACGGGCATCCCCACGTGTTCACCGGGGACTGCCTGTTCCCGGGCGGTGTGGGCAACACCCACAAGGATCCGGAGGCGTTCGCCGCCCTGATCCACGACGTCGAGACGAAGATCTTCGACGTGCTCCCCGACGAGACCTGGGTCTACCCCGGGCACGGCAACGACACCACGCTGGGCGCGGAGCGCCCGCAGCTGCCCGAGTGGCGCGCGCGGGGCTGGTGAGCGGCGGCCGGGTGTCCCGGCACGGACGCCGGCCCGGGGGAGCCCCGTCCTCCGGGGCGGATCCCAGGGGGCGGGCGGGGCTTAGAGCCCCGACCAAAATGGGAGTCCGATCAGCTCGCGGCGTCTGGTGCGTGCGATCGCAAGGCGCCGGAAGGTCCTCGATGGGGGTCCCCCCGCTTGAGCGGAGCCGAGAGTGGGGGAGGAGCTACTAGGGCCTTCCGGCGCCTTGCGAGCGTGCGTGCCAGACGCCGAGAGCCGGGCGCCCATTTTGGTCGGGGCTCTTACGCCCGTGCCCGTCCGGGGCCGGCCAGCGCCGCGATCCGCTCCACCGCGAACACGTACCCCTGCACCCCGCATCCCGCGATGACCCCGTCGGCCCGCAGCGAGACGTAGGAGTGGTGCCGGAAGGACTCCCGACGGTGGATGTTGGAGATGTGGACCTCCACCACGGGCAGGCCGTCGCAGGTGTTGAGGGCGTCCAGGATGGCGACGGAGGTGTGCGAGTAGGCACCGGGGTTGATCACGATGCCGCAGTGGTTCAGCCTCGCCTCGTGGATCCAGTCCACCAGCTCGCCCTCGTGGTTGGACTGCCGCAGGTCCACCGTGCCCCCGTGGACGCCTGCCGCCCCGGCGCACAGCGCCTCCACGTCGGCGAGCGTCTCGGAGCCGTAGATCTCCGGCTGACGCTGCCCGAGCAGGTTCAGGTTGGGGCCGTTGAGAATCATGATCGGGGCATCGGCCAGGCTGCGGTGCACAGTTCCTCCGGTCCGTTCGGAAAGGTCGGGAAGAGTCGGGAGAGCGGGAAGGACGTCGTGAAGAGAAGGAAACGGGTTGCGGCGGCCGTCACCGGGACGCCGCTCGGACACCGGTCTATCACGGTCCCGCGGGCGGTCGCCCCTGGCCCGGTGTGCCAAGGGAACCGTCTCCGGGTGGGGGTGCGCCGGAGCGTGGGTCTGCGCCGGACACGCCCCCGCCCGGAGGCGGTTTCTGGGGTCGGGCCTACGGATTGATCGCCAGTTCGAGATAGGCCGCGAGGATCACCAGGTGCACCCCGCCCTGGAGCGGTGTGGCCCGGCCGGGGCGGACGGTCAGGGCGCCGACCACCACCGTCAGGGTGAGCAGCACCATGTGGGTGTTGCCGAGGCCCAGGACGAGCGGGCCGGAGAGCCAGAGGGAGGCTATCGCGACCGCGGGGATGGTCAGGCCGATGCTGGCCATCGCGGAGCCGAGCGCGAGATTCACACTGGTCTGCACCCGGTTGCGCTGCGCCGCGCGCACCGCGGCGATGGTCTCGGGAAGCAGGACCAGCAGCGCGATGATCACACCGACGACGGCATGGGGCAACCCGGCCGACTTGACGCCGGACTCGATGGCGGGCGAGACGCCTTTGGCCAGGCCGACCACTCCGACCAGGGCCAGGCCGAGCAGTCCGAGGCTGATCATGGCGGTGCGGGTGGAGGGCGCGGCCGCGTGCTCGTCCTCCGGGTCCACGACCGGCTTGGGCTTGCCGGGCTTGACCACGGGCAGGAAGTAGTCACGATGCCGGACGGTCTGTGTCGCGACGAACAAGCCGTAGAGGATCAGTGAGGTGACCGCGGCGAAGGTGAGCTGCACCCCGGAGAATTCCGGGCCGGGCTTGCTGGTGGTGAACGTCGGCAGCACCAGGGTGAGGCCCGCCAGCGTGGCCACCGTGGCGAGCGCCGCGCCGGCGCCTTCCGGATTGAAGGTGGCCGTGCCGTGCCGCAGCGAGCCGACCAGGAGGCTCACGCCGAGGATGCCGTTACAGGTGATCATCACGGCCGCGAAGACGGTGTCCCTGGCCAGGGAGGCGGTATCGGGCCCGCCGTCGATCATCAGGGTGACGATCAGCGCGACCTCGATGATCGTGACGGCGACCGCGAGGACCAGTGAGCCGAAGGGTTCACCGACCCGGTGGGCCACCACCTCCGCATGGTGCACCGCGGCCAGCACGGCTGCCGCCAGCACCACGACCGCCACGGCGATGACCGCGCCGGACAGTTTGCTCCCCCAGGTCAGAGCCAGGAGAACCACCGCGAGCACGGGCACCAGGTTCGTCCACCGCTCGCCGATCGTTCTGAACCAACCGATCATGCGCGGCTCTCAGACATGAAGGAACTCCGGCCTTCGGTCACTCGACGCTCTGTGGACTCGCCTGTCGTACTGATCACTTTCACATCCACGCCATCACCAGATATCAGTTCGTGCGAGCGGTCCCGCCGCTGTCCGGCGGCTCCGATCCCCTGCGTGTTCCTTGTCGTTCTGAGGTGGTCGTCGTCGCGCATGATCTCCTCTGCTGGCCGGAGGGACGGCCCTCGACGGACGGCGGTGAGCGTGACCGACCGCCCTGTGTACCGGTTGTGGGGTGGTGGTCCGGCACGAGACAGGCAGATGCCGGGAGCGGTGCGCGACTCCGCGTCGCGCCCCGCTCCCGGGGATGTCCTGTCCGGTTCCGGACGGACGGGGTCAGACGTCGATGCTGTCCTTGGCGGTGCCCTCGCCCCGGCCCGACTCGGCCTGGTCCTCCAGGGCCTGTTTCTTGGAGGCCCTGAGGCTGGTGATCGTGGTGACGACGAGGACGCCGCAGATCACGCCCAGCGACACCGGGATGCTGATCTCCGGAACATGGACCCCGGACTCGTGCAGTGCGTGCAGCACCAGCTTCACACCGATGAAACCGAGAATGATCGACAGGCCGTACGCCAGGTGGACCAGCTTGCTGAGCAGGCCACCGATGAGGAAGTACAGCTGCCGCAGACCCATCAGGGCGAACGCGTTCGCCGTGAACACGATGTACGGGTCCTGGGTCAGACCGAAGATCGCGGGGATCGAGTCGAGCGCGAAGAGCACGTCCGTGGTGCCGATGGCGAGCATCACGACCAGCATCGGGGTCATGACCCGCTTGCCGTTCTGCTCGATCCACAGCTTGGTGCCGTGGTACCGGTCGGCCACGCCGAACCTGCGCTCGGCGGCCTTGAGGAGCTTGTTCTCCTCGAACTCCTCGTCCTCCTCGTCGGCGCGGGCCTCCTGGATGAGCTTCCAGGCCGTGTAGATCAGGAAGGCGCCGAAGATGTAGAAGACCCACGAGAAGTTGGCGATGATCGCGGCGCCCGCGGCGATGAAGATCGTCCGCAATACCAGGGCTATGACCACACCGACGAGAAGTACCCGCTGCTGGTACTGCGACGGCACCGCGAACTTCGTCATGATCAGGACGAAGACGAACAGGTTGTCGACGCTCAGCGATTTCTCGGTGATGTAGCCGGCGAAGAACTCACCTGCGGGTTGTCCCCCTCCGAAGACCAGCAGGCCGAGTCCGAAGAGCACGGCCAGGACGACCCAGACGATGGTCCAGATCCCGGCTTCCTTGATGGAAACGTCGTGCGGTTTGCGCCCGATGAAGAAGTCGATGGAGATGAGGGCGACAAGGCCCAGGACAGTAAGGACCCATAGGGTCGAGGAAACATCCACTGCGCCTCCGGCAGATACGTCTCACGGAAAATGTCAGCGTCATCGCTGCCGGAGGTCTCTTCCACCCAGGCCTCAAGCGCTTGTCAGCGCCAGGACAGACCTATGGGCCGACGCCCCGGGACCAGGCCTGATCCGTATTGACGGGGTCGCCGCACAGACGGGGAGTACTCCCCTCCGTGCGCAAAACTTTACCTCCATCACCAAGGTTTGGTAAAGAGCGAGGTAAAAGAAATCCCAAAGCGGCAGGTGGAAGGCGGTCGCACGCGGGCATGGTCCAGGAGATGGGACACCACCACCGCGTCTACGGACACACGCTCACGGGTTCCCGGTCAGGGGCGTCCTGTCCGGCGGGCCTCGGCGACCCGGGTGAGAACCTGCTGGAGGACCTGGCTGCCCGGGGGCACGAGGGGCGGCTCGTACGTCCAGGCGTGGCCGACCCACGGGTCGGCCAGATGACTGTCGGCCACCGGGGTCAGCCGCAGCAGGGAACGCCACAGGGGGTCCAGCAGCGGACCGTATCCGGCGGACTCCTCGCGGTCGGCGACCATCATCAGGTGAACGCCGACGGCCGGGCCCTCGTCGGCGAGGTAGCGCAGCTGGTTCACGGCACGGTCGTCGAAACCGTGCGGGAAGTCGTTGACGACCAGCAGCTGCTGGGAGGGGTCGAAGCCGGGCGGCAGGGCGTCGGGGGCCCCGCCGCGCAGCGCCATCTGCACCAGGTCGACCCGCTGGGTGAGCCGGCCCAGGACATCCGCGACGCCCGCGGCGCCCTGGGCGGGCGGGGCCGCCAGCACACCGCTCCGCGTCAGCGGTACCAGTGACTGCGCGCCCGATCCGGCCGGGTCGACGACGTGCACGGTGAACTCGCCCGCCGGGTAGACGGCGAGCAGGCGTGCCGCGTGGGTCACCGCCGTCTCCATGGCGAGGCGCCGCATGTCATGGGCATCGGTGAACGAGTCGTCCAGGGCGTCGGTGCGGCCGCTGTCGATCCACAGGCCGCGCTCCAGCGGCAGCCGGAGCAGCATGGGGATGCGTATCCGGTCGGCTTCGGGCAGTCGGAGGTCGCCCAGGCGCAGCGCCATGGGAATCTCCATCGGCACCCGGTAGGCGTGCCAGACGGGGTTGTCCCAGCGGGCGTACGCCGGGGGCAGGGCGGGTTCGACGACCTCGGCCTCGGCGACGAGCTGGGCGAGGTCACGGTCGAGGGCCTCCCTCGCCCGGTCGACGAGCTGGGCCTGCCGGGCCCTGGCCGCCTCGCGCGCCGCGTCGGCCTGGCCGCCGATCCGGCTGCGCGGGTCGGACAGGACCTGCTCCAGCTCTTTGTCCATCCGGGACTCGGCGAAGTCGACGGCGCTGCGGTAGGCGGCGGTGGTGCGGGCCAGGTCCTCGAACATGCCCCAGACCTGGTTGTAGAGCCGCTCCTCCATGGACCAGCCGGTCGCGTCGCCCGCGACGGGCTGCGCGGGCTGTCCCGGCGGGGCCGGGGGCGCGGTCGGCGGGGGCGGCGGCGGGGCGGCGCTCTGCCGGCGGGGGTGGCTGTAGTCGATCGGGCCGCCGGTCGGCGCCGCGGACGGCTCCGCGACTGCCCCGGGGTACGCCGGCTGCGGTCCGGCCGACCGGCCGCCGTACGCGGGCGGCACGGGACCGGGGTCGCCCTGGGGCGCGGTGGCGGCGCTCTGGTCGGGGTGGTGGGCCGGGGTGGCCGTCCGGCGTGCGCGGTCGCCGTCGGAGGGGCGGGGCGGTGGCGCCTGCACGGAGCGGGCGAGGCCCCTGGTGACCGCTTCCTCGATGCTGCCCGCGAGCTGCTGCGCCTGGGGCAGTGCCTGGTCGGTGAGGAGTTCGGCCAGGCCGCCGGCGTATCCCTGGCCGACCGCGCGCACCTTCCAGGCTCCCTGGCGCCGGTAGAGCTCCAGGGCGATAACGGCCGTTTCGGCTTCCAGGCCGGTGATGGTGTAGCTGGCCATTTCGGTGCCGTCCAGCCCGGTGACCGCGACGAAGGGTGCGGCGACGGCGCCGAAGCGGGTGGGGCCCTGGCCGCCGGCGGGGGCGGGCAGGGCGAGCAGCACGCCGACGCGGTGGACCGTGTCGGCCAGGGCGTCCAGGTCCACCGCGAGCCGGTGGTCGGCCGCGGCCTGCCGCGACACCTCCAGGCCGGGCCGGGTGGGTGCGCCCGGGTGGGCCACCCACTCCACCCCGTGGATCCGGCCGTCCTCGTCGCCGAGCGCGGCCACGGTCACAACCGGCGTGCCGGCCGAGACCCGGATCTCGAGACGGGACTGGGAGAGGGGGTGGTTCTGTCCCCGCACCAGCTCAGCCGTCATCGCCCTCGTCCCCCTGTGTCGCGTGCTTCGCGTGTGTCGCTCGTGTTCCGTCGTGCGTGACGTGCCGCCGGTGACGTACCGCTCGCTGCGTCACCTGGTGATGGCCCGGGCGCCGCTCACCGGCCCCGACGGGGCCGGCCGGCGCTTCGGGTGCTGCGGGTTGCTCGACCGGGTGCCGCTGCGGATGCTCAGAGCACCGGCAGGATCGACGGCATGAGGTCCTGGAAGGTGCGGCCGTTGGCCGGGTTGCCGAGGGCCGTCATCGTCCAGCCCGTGCCCGAGCGGTGCACCTTCGCCATGAGCTGGGCCGTGTAGGCGCCGCCGCCGGCCAGGGTGTAGCGGGCGAGTTCCTGGCCGTTGGTCTCGTCGACGAGACGGCAGAACGCGTTCTGCACCTCCTGGAAGGTCTGGCCCGTGAAGGAGTTCACGGTGAAGACGATCTGGTCGATGTGGACCGGGACACGGGACAGGTCGACGAGGATGGCCTCGTCGTCGCCGCCCTGGCCGACGCCGCCGACGAGGTTGTCGCCGGTGTGGCGCACGGAGCCGTCGTCGCTCACCAGGTGGCGGAAGAAGACGACGTCGACCGGCTGCTTGTCCGCGAACAGGACGGCGGAGGCGTCCAGATCGATCTCCCGGGTACGCGAGCCGAACAGGCCGCGGCGGGGAGCCGCCTGCCAGCCGAGACCCATGCGGACCGCGGTCAGGCTGCCGCCGTCGTTCTTCTGCAGACTGATGGCCTGACCCTTGGTCATGTTGACGGTCACGCGCTGATTCCCCTCTCGGACTTTCCCCTGTTGCCGCGAAACCGCGGATGCCCAGAACCCTACGCAGGAGCACCGACGGTGACGCACCCCGGTTCGCACTTTGTGTCGGTCTTGCAACACAGCCCGTGCCGGACGGGCGCCGGGCCGGAGGACGGCGCCGTCAGGACAGCCCCACCTCCCGCATCTGCCGCAACTCCTTCTTCATCTCGGAGACCTCGTCGCGCAGCCGGGCCGCGATCTCGAACTGGAGGTCCGCGGCGGCGGCCCGCATCCGTGCGGTGAGTTCCTCGATCTCCCCGGCGAGCTCCGCCGCGGGCCGGTCGGTGGGCACCGGCTCGGCACCCTTGGCCCTGCCCTTCGCGCCCTTGGCCGCCTTGGTGCCGAGCGCGGGCACGGGGGCCTTGGCCCCGCCGCCGTCCTTCTTGGCCTGGCGGTAGCCGGAGCCCAGCAGCTGCTCGGTGTCGATGTCCTCGCGGGCGATCTGGGAGACGATGTCGTTGATCTTCTTGCGGAGCGGCTGGGGGTCGATGCCCTTCGCCCGGTTGTAGGCGACCTGCTTCTCCCGGCGGCGGTTGGTCTCGTCGATGGCCTTCTCCATCGCCGGGGTGATCTTGTCCGCGTACATGTGGACCTGGCCGGAGACATTGCGCGCGGCACGGCCGATGGTCTGGATCAGGGAGGTGCCGGAGCGCAGGAAGCCCTCCTTGTCCGCGTCGAGGATCGCGACCAGGGACACCTCGGGCAGGTCGAGTCCCTCACGCAGCAGGTTGATGCCGACGAGGACGTCGTACTCGCCGCTGCGCAGCTCCCGGAGCAGCTCGACGCGGCGCAGGGTGTCGACGTCACTGTGGAGGTAGCGCACCTGGATGCCGAGTTCGAGGAAGTAGTCGGTGAGGTCCTCGGCCATCTTCTTGGTGAGTGTGGTCACCAGGACGCGCTCGTCCTTCTCGACGCGCGAGCGGATCTCGTGCACCAGGTCGTCGATCTGGCCCTCGGTGGGCTTGACGACGACCTCGGGGTCGACCAGGCCGGTGGGGCGGATGATCTGCTCGACGACACCGTCCGAGCGGGAGAGCTCGTACTGGCCGGGGGTGGCCGAGAGGTACACGGCCTGGCCGATGCGCTTTTGGAACTCCTCCCACTTCAGCGGGCGGTTGTCCAGGGCGGAGGGGAGCCGGAAGCCGTGGTCGACGAGGGTGCGCTTGCGGGAGGCGTCGCCCTCGTACATGGCGCCGATCTGCGGCACGGTGACGTGCGACTCGTCGATGACCAGGAGGAAGTCCTCCGGGAAGTAATCCATCAGGGTGTTCGGCGGGGAGCCGGGCAGGCGGCCGTCGAAGTGCATCGAGTAGTTCTCGACGCCGGAGCAGCTGCCGATCTGGCGGAGCATCTCGAGGTCGTAGGTGGTGCGCATCCGCAGACGCTGGGCCTCCAGGAGCTTGCCCTGCTTCTCCAGCTCGGCGAGGCGCCCGGTGAGTTCCTTCTCGATGTCGTTGACGGCCCGCTCCATGCGTTCGGGGCCGGCGACGTAGTGGGAGGCCGGGAAGACGTACAGCTGCTGGTCGTCGCTGATGATCTCGCCGGTGACCGGGTGGAGCGTGGAGAGCGCCTCGATCTCGTCGCCGAACATCTCGATGCGGACGGCGAGCTCCTCGTAGACCGGGAAGATCTCGATGGTGTCACCGCGGACGCGGAAGGTGCCCCGGGTGAAGGCCAGGTCGTTGCGCGTGTACTGGATGTCCACGAAGCGGCGCAGCAGCTCGTCCCGGTCGAATTCCTCGCCGACGCGGAGCGGCACCATGCGGTCCACGTACTCCTGCGGGGTGCCGAGGCCGTAGATGCAGGAGACGGAGGCGACCACGACGACGTCGCGGCGGGTGAGCAGGGAGTTGGTCGCGGAGTGGCGCAGCCGCTCGACCTCCTCGTTGACCGAGGAGTCCTTCTCGATGTAGGTGTCCGACTGCGGGACGTACGCCTCGGGCTGGTAGTAGTCGTAGTACGAGACGAAGTACTCGACCGCGTTGTTCGGGAGCAGCTCGCGGAACTCGTTGGCCAGCTGGGCGGCCAGAGTCTTGTTCGGCGCCATGACCAGGGTGGGGCGCTGGAGCTTCTCGATCATCCACGCGGTGGTGGCGGACTTGCCGGTGCCGGTCGCGCCCAGGAGGACGACGTCCTTCTCGCCTGCTCCGATGCGCCGGGCGAGGTCGGCGATGGCCGTCGGCTGGTCGCCGCTGGGCTGGAAGGGGCTGACGACCTCGAAGGGCGCCACCGTGCGTTCGATCTGGGAAACGGGCCGCATGTCACCCACGGTACGACCCCCCGCTGACAACGGGTCCCGGTCAGTGTTTCTGCGGGGTGCGGGTGCGGTGCTCGACGGGGCCGCGGGCACGCGGCCGCAGGCGTTTCGGGTGCGTCGGGGAGGAGTGGTGCCGGGGGCGGGCGGGGATGCCGGGCTTGTGCTCGCCGGGTGCCGGGCCGGGCCGGCCCGTGATCATCAGCGGGTCGAAGATCACCACGATGCCGGCCAGGACCAGGAGGGCGAGCGGGCCGAGCATCATGGGCGCGAGCAGGGCGGCCGCGGATTCTCCCGTGGCGGGGTCGGTCGTCCCGTGGACGTGGACCTCCAGGGCGGCCATGCCGGTGTAGTGCATGCCGGTGACCGCGAGACCCATGACGACACTCGCACCCACGCTCCACAGGAAACCCTTGGCCTGCGCGGCCGCCCACAGGGCGGCGGTCGCGGCCGCCATGGCGATGGCGACGGACGCGGCGACGGTGAGGGTGTTGTACTCCAGCCGTCCGTCGAGGCTCATGCTGGCCATGCCCAGGTAGTGCATGGAGGCGATGCCGAGGCCGGTGATGGTGCCACCGGTGAACAGGGCCGTTCCCGTGGCCCCCCGGTAGCCGACGATGAAGATCCCGATCCCCACCATGACGACGGCGACGGCCAGGCTGGCGAACGTCATCAGGCGGTCGTAGTGGATCGGCGTGTTCTCGATCGTGAAGCCCATCATCGCGATGAAGTGCATGGTCCATATGCCGGACCCGATGGCCCCCGAGCCCAGGGCGAGCCAGCCGGGGCGCCACGACCCGGTCACGACGAGCGGCCGGGTGGCACATCGCAGCCCCAGGGCGCCGCCCAGGCAGGCCATGAGGAAGGCCACCGTCGGTGTGACCAGACCGTAACTGAATCCGTCGACCGTGCTCTGCATGCGCGGCTGTCCTTCCGCCCTTTGCGTCCCGGAATTCCGGTTGTAAACCCCCTCCCAGAACCGCGTCGGCGGTCAGGGTTGACGCAGAGAGTATGACCTCACCAGAACGGTCGAACGACCATCCAGCAAAGAAACACGTCCTCGCCCCACTTGTGCGGCACCAGTGTGCGCAGTTGGGGCGGGACTGTTCAATTTGTGGTCATCCTGCGCCCGCCCTCCGTCGACTCTCCGCTGTCGTATTTGAACTGTCCGTGATGTTCCGACCGGGCGATGATCAGACCGTCCGATGTCGGCCGACCGCCCGGCGGGAATCCGGCCGTTCGGCCATGACCCGCCTTCCCGCCGATGGCCCGACCCGCTCGACGCGAGGAGTAAGCATGCACACGCGCACCGTTGTCGCCTCGACCATCGCACTTGTGGGAACCGCCGCCCTCCTGCTCACCCTCTCCCCCGCCCGCGCCACCGGCAGTGACGCGCTCCCCCTGGTCGTCGCCCACCGGGGCGCCTCCGGGTACGCGCCCGAGAACACGCTCCCGGCCGCCGACAAGGCGGCGGAGCTCGGCGTCGACTGGGTGGAGAACGACGTCCAGCGCACCCGCGACGGCGAACTCGTCGTCCTGCACGACGACAGCCTGGCGCGCACCACGAACGTCGAGGAGGTCTTCCCCGGCCGGTCGCCCTGGAAGGTGAAGGACTTCACCGCCGCGGAGATCGCCCGGCTCGACGCGGGCAGCTGGTTCGCTCCCGCGTTCGCGGGCACGCGCGTGCCGACGCTGGAGCAGTTCGTCCGGCGGCTCGAGCGGCACGACCAGAAGCTGTTCCTGGAGATCAAGAACCCTCAGCTGTATCCCGGCATCGAGGGCGAGACCCTGAAGGTCCTGGCCAACGAGGGGTGGCTCGACCGCGCGCATCTGAGGGACCGGCTGGTCGTGCAGAGCTTCAGCGCGGACAGCGTGCGGACGGTTCACGAGCTGAAGCCCGGGGTGAAGACCGGCTTCATCGGTGCGCCTCCCGTGAAGGACCTGCCCGTGTACGCGGACTTCGCCGACCAGATCAACCCCTCGTACACCTCCTTGTCCACCGGTTACGTCGCCGCCGTCCAGGGCTTCCGGGGACCGCACAGCAAGCCTCTGGAGGTCCTCACCTGGACGGTGGACAACGCGGCCGCGGCCCGGCGGGCCGCGGGATTCGGGGTCGACGGGATCATCAGCAACAAGCCCGACGTGGTGCGGGACGCGGTGGGCGGCTGATCTCCCCTCACCGTTCCTCCGGGCCGAGTGGGAGCGGGTCCGCCCAGCCGCACGCCCCGAACGGTCCTGGGCGCACCGGTCCCCGGCACACTCGGCCCCGGGGCGGCGACACGCGTCCCGTGCGCGGTCCGGGCCCGGGAGACCGGTCCCCCGCGCGACCCGGCCCCATGAGTACGGCCGGAGGCGACGGGGAGGCCCTGGACCATCACTCCGTGGAGCAGGGACCCCGCTCACCGACGCCGTACCCGGCATCCCGGATCGCACGACCACGCCGGCCCGGACGGCCCACGACACCGCGAGCCCGGAAACCGGCCACCGCACGAACGAGTCGAACCACCCTCGCGCACGCTCCCCGGCAAGGTGCTGACGCCCCCTTCGTGCCCCTCGCGCCTGATCGCCCCCGGCCCGTCGCTTCGGGTCCGGCGTGTCGGTGGCGGGTCGTACGGTGGGGCGCATGGACAGCCATGGACAGTACGAGCAGCGGGTCGTGTGGGCCGTCGTCGACACGGGCGTCGGTCCGCTGCTGCTGGCCGCGACCCGTGAGGGCCTGGTCAACGTCGTGTTCCACGCCACGGACGAGGTGCGCGACAGCGCGCTGGACCGGCTGGCGTCCCGGCTCGGCAGCGAGCCCGCCGAGGACCCCGGTTCCCCGCTGCTCACCGAGGCGATACGCCAGGTCGAGGCGTACTTCGCGGGTGAGCGGCGCGATTTCGACCTGCCCCTGGACTGGTCGCTGGTCTCCGGCTTCCACCGGGAGGTCCTGAGCGAGCTGGCCTCCGGCGTGCCGTACGGCACGGTGGTGGGGTACGGCACTCTGGCCGGCCGGGTCGGCCGGCCGGAGGGCGCCCAGGCCGTCGGCGCGGCGATGGGCGCGAATCCCCTTCCGGTGGTCGTGCCCTGTCACCGGGTCGTGGAGAGGGACGGCGGCATCGGCGGGTTCGGGGGCGGGCTGGAGGCCAAGCGGCGGCTGCTCGCCCTGGAGGGCGTACTGCCGGAGCCCTTGTTCTGACGGGTGGGCCGGTGGTCTGACGGGTGGGTCAGTCGTAGTGCCGCGCCTCGAACACGTTTCCGTCGGGGTCGCGGAAGTAGAAGCTGCGCCTGGCGAGGCCACGGGCGCCGAAGGAGTCGTGCGAGAGGTCCGTCATGGGGACGGACTGTTCCTCGAGGCGGCTGCGGAGAGCGGCGAAGTCGTCGGCGGGCAGTGACAGACAGACGTGGTTGACGGGATGGCCGGAGGCTTCGGCGGCGCCGGGCAGCATCGTCATGCGTTCCGCCATGGCGAACGGCATGAGGTCGAGGATGGTCTCCTCGTTGACCCGTACCGAGGGGAACGGCACCTCCCCCACGGAGAAGTCGGCGAGTCTGACCGGTTCCAGGCCGACCGCCTTCTCGTAGAAGCCGGCGGCCGCGATCGGATCGCGCACCCAGAGGACGACGTGGTCGAGACGTGCTGTGTTCTCCGTCATGTGTCCCAGACTCCGCGAGATCCGCGGCGGCCCGCAAGGGGCTGTCCCGCGGACGGGCTCCGGGGGTTTGACCGGCCGTCCGGCCCGCCAGGGATGAGGGAGGAGCGACAGACGGGAGACGGTACGTGATCCTGACGGTGTCCGAAGAGGTGCGGGAGGCGCTCGCCGCCCGTCGGCCGGTGGTGGCCCTGGAGTCCACGATCATCGCGCACGGGCTGCCCCGGCCGCGCAATCTCCGGGTGGCGACGGAGCTGGAGGCGGCGGTGCGGCAGGAGGGCGCCGTTCCCGCCACGGTCGCCGTGCTGGACGGGCGGCCCCGGGTCGGTCTGGACAAGGAGCAGCTGGAGCGGGTGGCCCGTGAGGACGGCATCCGCAAGCTCGGTCATCGCGATCTGCCGCTCGCGATGGCGTCCGGGGCGAGCGGTGCCACCACGGTGTCGGCCACCGCCCTGCTGGCCGCGCTCGCGGGCGTACGGGTGTTCGCGACCGGCGGACTCGGCGGGGTGCACCGCGAGTGGACGGTGACCCAGGACGAGTCGGCCGATCTCGGGCTGCTGGCGCGGACCAGGATCACCGTGGTGTGCGCGGGCGTGAAGTCGATCCTGGACGTACCGGCGACGCTGCAGCGGCTGGAGACCCTGGGGGTCGCGGTCGCCGGATACGGCACGGACCGCTTCCCCGGCTTCTACCTGGCGGACTCGGGGCACCCCGTGGACTGGCGGCTGGACGCTCCGGAGCAGGTGGCGGAGGTGATGCGGGCGCAGGACGCCCTCGGCGGGCCCGAGTCGGCGCTGATCGTGGCCAACCCCGTTCCCGTGCAGGAGCAGTTGGACCCCGGACTGCACGCCCGTGTGCTCGACGAGGCGCTGCGGGCGTGCGAGGAGGAGGGTGTCACCGGTCAGGCGGTCACTCCGTTCCTGCTCGACCACCTGGTGCGGCACACCGACGGTGCCTCCCTCGCCGCCAATCTGGCGGCGGTCCGGGGCAACGTACGGCTGGCGGCCCGCATCGCGACGGCTTGGGCCGGGCGTGAGGGAACGTGACGGCGGCGGTCCCGGGTGACGGAGGCGGCAGTGCCGTCGGGGCGGGCCGTGCGGCGGGGGCGGCTGGTGCGCGCTCCGGCGCGGGTTCCGGTGCGCGGCCCGGCGCGGGTTCCGGTGCGCGGCCCGGAGCGCTGCTGGTCGTCGGTGACGTCATCACCGATGTGGTCGCCCGGCACCGGGGGCCGCTCACCCCGGGTACGGACACCGCGGCGGCGGTCCGGACGGTGCCCGGCGGCGCGGGGGCCAATGTGGCCTGCTGGGCGGCGTGCTGGGGCGACACGGAGGTGCGGCTGCTCGGACGAGTGGGCGAGGACGCGGCGGCGTGGCACGCACGGGAGCTGGCCGCCTGCGGAGTACGTCCCCTGCTGGTGGTCGATCCGCAGGCGCCGACCGGAACCGTGATCTGCCTGGTCGACGAGGGTGCGGCGGCCGAGCGGACCTTCCTCACCGACAGCGGGGCCTCACTGCGGCTCGAACCCGGTGACTGGTCGGACGCGTTGCTGGACGGGGTGGCCCGGCTGCATCTGTCGGGGTATCTGCTGTTCAGCGAACCGGGCCGGGCGTTCGTGGCGGTGGCTCTGAAGGCGGCACGCGTGCGTGGGGTGCCGGTGAGCCTGGATCCGGCGTCGGCCGGTTTCCTCACGCGGCTGGGTGCCGACCGATTCCTGGCCCTCGTCGAGGGCGTCGACATCCTGCTGCCCAGTCGTGACGAGGCGTGCCTGCTCACGGGGTTGCCGGGGGTGGCCGACGCGGCGGCGCGGCTGAGTCGGCGGGTTTCGCTGGTCGTGGCCAAGCAGGGGGCCGAGGGCGCGCTGCTGGCCCGGTCCGGCCAGGTGTGCGCCCGCGTTCCCGCCGTGGTGGCGACGCCCCGGGACAGCACGGGCGCCGGCGACGCCTTCACGGGCGCGTTCCTCACCACCCTCATGACGGGCGCCGATCCCGAACACGCGGTGGCGGAGGGATGCAGGGCGGGTGCGCTGGCGGTGCGCCGAGTGGGAGGCCGCCCGCCACCACCGGCCTGACGGCCTCGGCCGCCTTCCGCCCTCCGCCGGAAAGGTTCTAGACCTTGCGCCCCCAGACCAAGATCATCGGGGCCGTTGCCAGGTCCAGGATGCCGGCGGCGACGTTGGCGAGGTGGCGGTCGATGTCCTGGGCGGTGGCGACGCCCGCGGTGACGAGCTGGTCCCGGGCCAGGCGGACGGTGGCGGACTCCAGGGCCGCGCAGGCGGGTGCGGCGATCGGGAAGCAGACGTCGGCCCGTACCTCGCTCAGGCCGGTCTCCCGCAGCAGACGCGGGAGTGTGCGGCCCTGGGCGAGGTCGGCCCCGCGGCCGTGGGGGAGCTTGCGCAGATCCTGCCGCAGCCGGTTCGCAAGCCGCTGTTCGGGGCCGTACTCGTCCAGGCAGGCCAAGGGCTGCAGAGCAGGGTCGGTGTCCTCGACCAGGAGGTGCCCGCGGGGGCGCAGGGCGTCGGCCATGGACCGCACCGCCCGTTCGCGGTCCGCCACGCCGAGGGACGGGAGCCGTGCGTGCACCAGGTCGAACACGCCCTCCGGCGGCTCCTCCGCGCCGATGTCATGGGCGCACACCTCCACCGGCGGACGGGCGGCCGGGGCGAGCCGGGTGATGTCGGTGCCCGTGGCCAGTACTTTGCCGGTCGGTCCGACCTTCTTGGCGAGCCAGGACACCACGGAGACACCGTCGGCGCCGATCTCCCAGCAGCGCCAGCCGGCCCCGACGCCGACCACTTCGAGATGCCGGAACGTGGCGGGGTCGAACAGGTCGGCGAAGGCGTCGAGGCGTTCCGCCGCCTCGGCCTGCCGGTGCGCCCCGCTCTGCCGGTGCACCTCGGTCTGCCGGTCTTCGAGCAGGTACCCGTCGCTTCGCGTCATGGCGCGATCATCCCAGTTGCCTGACTTGTCCGGTGCGGTTGACGCTCCGGTCCGTCGCCCTTCGTCCACAGCCGGGAACCGGACAACCGAACGGAACGCTCTGTTTCCACAGGCTCGTACGCGGTTCGCATGCGGCTCACGCACTGCTGGCAGACTGACCTGCCAAAGCGCGGGAAAGCGTGAACGCGGGGGAACCACGTAAGGGGAGCCGGATGTCGATGGCAGGGAATCTGCGGAAGGTCACACGTCTGGGCGGGGTGGGCGGCCTGCGCAGAGCGGCCCGGCTGGCCCGGCGGCGCCCGCGGGTGGATCTGAGCCACCCGGCCCGGTCCCCGCTGGGGTCCTCGGTGGTGAACTGCGTGAGCTACCGGGACGGTGTCCGCGTCTCCGCGCACGGGGAGCTGGTCGATGCGGTGCGGCAGGTGCGCGAAAGCGGGGAGGGCTTCGTCTGGCTGGGGCTGCACGAGCCGACGGACCGTGAGCTGGCGGGCATCGCCGAGCTGTTCGATCTGCATCCGCTGGCGATCGAGGACACGGTCGAGGCGCACCAGCGGCCCAAGCTGGAGCGGTACGGCGAGACGCTGTTCGCGGTGTTCAAGACGGTCTGCTACGTCGAGCACGAGCAACTCACCTCCACCAGCGAGGTGGTGAACACCGGCGAGATCATGGTGTTCGTCGGACAGGACTTCGTGATCACCGTGCGGCACGGACGGCACGGCTCGCTCGGGCCGCTGCGCGAGGAGCTGGAGTCCGATCCCCGGCAGCTCGCCGCAGGGCCCTCCGCGGTGCTGCACGCCGTCGCGGACCATGTGGTCGACGACTACCTGACCGTGATCGACTCGGTGCAGGAGGACGTGGACGAGGTCGAGACGGAGGTGTTCGCGGAACACGGCGCCCGGGTCGACCCGGGACGCATCTACCAGCTCAAGCGCGAACTCCTCGAACTGAAGCGGGCGGTGGCGCCGCTCAGCGGGCCGCTGGAGGAGCTGGCCACCCGCCCGGCCCGGGCGGTCGCTCCGGAGATACAGGCGTACTTCCGCGATGTCTCCGACCATCTGTCGCGGGCGAAGGAACAGATCGCGGCCTTCGACGAACTCCTCAACTCCATCCTGCAGGCCCATCTCGCGCAGGTCACGGTCGCGCAGAACGAGGACATGCGGAAGATCACCGCATGGGCGGCGATCGTCGCCGTGCCGACCATGGTCTGCGGGGTGTACGGCATGAACTTCGATCACATGCCGGAGCTGCGCTGGCGGTACGGCTACGGCATGGCCCTCGGCGTCATGTCCTTCGCGTGTCTGCTGCTGTACCGGGCCTTCCGGCGCAGTCGCTGGCTCTGACACGCAGGGCGTCCGCCGCCGCACGGCACCCGGAGGCGGGGCGCGGCACAGCCCGCGTTCAGCCGGACGGGACCCTGGCGTAGACGTTCTCGGCCCAGGTGGCGAGCTGGTCCTCCGTCAGGTGCTGGGCGAGATCGGCCTCGCTGATCATGCCGACCAGGCGTTTGTCGTCGACGACGGGGAGCCGGCGGATGCGGTGTGTCTGCATCTCCTGAAGGACTTCGCCGACGTCGGCGTCCGCCGCGATCCAGCGCGGTGTGCCCTTGGCCATCTCCCCTGCGGTGACCCTGGCCGGATCGTGGCCCACGGCGACACAGCCGACGACGATGTCGCGGTCCGTGAGGATGCCGCAGAGGCGCTCGTTCTCGTCGCTGATGGGCAGCGCGCCGACGTTCAGTTCGCGCATCAGCTGGGCGGCGCGGTCGAGCGTCTCGTGGGCGGGGATCCACTGGGCGCCGCGGTGCATGATGTCTCCGGCGGTGGTCATGAGGTACCTCCCGGTGCCGGACGGCCGGCGCGGCGCGGGACGCGCCGCGAGTACCGGCGTCCTTCATTGTCGTCGTGCCGACAGGGCCCCGCACCTTCGCCCGGCCTCAGCCGTGCCACGCCGGGTGGCGGGGGTCGTCGGCGCGTACCAGGACGTCGGCGGTGCCGGCCGGGCCGGTCTCCCGCTCGTAGCGCTCGAAGGCGGGGAGGGTCCAGTGCTCGGACTCGGGGGTGCGGCGGCGCAGGGCGCCCGGGGAGAGCGAGACGTGGACGCTCAGATCGAAGGGGAACCAGTGCCGCAGGAGGAGCGGGCCGTGCAGCAGCAGTACCCCGCCGGGCGGGAGCGGGACGTAGGGGCTGCGGGTGGCACGGTCGGTGACGGGGTCCCACAGATCGGGCAGGACCCGTCCGTTCCCGCCCGGGTCGAGGGGGCCGAACACCTCGCGCCAGAGGGCGCCGGTGTCGTACCAGCCGTCGTAGTACGACTCCACGTCCTGGCGGCCGTGCTCCAGCCGGACCGACGCGGGGCGCAGGAAGCCCTCCGTGCCCACCACGAGGGAGGGGCGCCCGCGGACGCGCAGGGCCTCGGCGACCCGTTCGGCGAGGTCCTCGGGGCGGGCGGCCGGGGCGCCGTCGAAGGCGACGCGCGGCCAGGGACCGCCGTCGGACGTCTGCAGCGTCGCCACACGCTCGGCGAGGAGGTCGCCGAGCCGGTCCCAGGTGATCGCTTCGCATCGCACACCGCCATGATGCGCGGGCCGGCTGGACTCCCGCGCATGGCCCCGGGACGCTCGGCCATGGCCGAGCGTCCCGGGCCCGGCTTCACTGGTGGTGACAGTGGCCGCCGGGAGGAGTTCCGGCCGGGGAAGGGCAGGAGCCGACAACGTGACAGATGGCCCGTACTTCGTGCTGACGGTGCTGGGCGTACTCGGAACCGGGCTGGTGGCGGGAGCCTTCTGCGCCTTCTCGACGTTCGTGATGAGGGGGCTCGCGGCGCTGCCGCCCGCGCAGGGTGTGGCGGCGATGCGGTCGGTCAACGTGGCCGCGGTGCGGGCGCCCTTCATGCTGGTGTTCCTCGGCTCGGCGCTGCTGTGCGCGACGATCGCCGTGGTGACCCTGGTGACGGGGCCGGACGAGGGGGCGGCGTGGCTGCTGGCCGGCAGCGCGCTGTACCTGTTCGGCGGGTTCGGGGTCACCGTGGTCGCGAACGTGCCGCGCAACAACGCGCTGGCCGGGCTCGGTCCCGGGACCGCGGAGGCCGCAGCGTACTGGACCGCGTACGTGCGCGAGTGGACGCGGTGGAACCACGTGCGCACGGGTGCCTCGGCGGGTGCCGCGGTGGCGTATGTACTGGCTCTCGCCTGACGGCCCTGACCGCCCTGACGGCACGGAAAGGCGAGGAAAGGCGAGAAAGCCCTGGCGACGGGCCTGCGTACGGGCACGAGCAGTCGTATCGTGGCCAGAGAACGCCGGAATCCGGAGCGCCAGGTCCGGAGAGACAACAAGAGGCGCCGGGAGGAGAAGGCCCGGCCCTCCGCGGAGTGCCGTCCGACCGCGAACGGCCTGCCACTCGCGCATGCAGGAAAGAACGCAAGGAAGACGGCCATGGCCGATCCCAAGGGGTTCCTGACCACGCCGCGCCGGGAATGGCCGCGCAGGCCCATCGGGGAACGGGTCCGGGACTGGGACGAGGTCTACGTCCCCGGCGCGCTACTGCCCATCATCGGTCCGCAGGCCGACCGCTGCATGGACTGCGGCGTCCCCTTCTGCCACGAGGCCTGCCCGCTGGGCAATCTGATCCCCGACTGGAACGACCTGGTCGCGCGCGACGACTGGCGGGCCGCGGCGGAGCGGCTGCACGCGACCAACAACTTCCCCGAATTCACCGGCAGACTGTGCCCGGCACCCTGCGAGGCGGGATGTGTGCTCGCCATCAACCAGCCCGCCGTGACCATCAAGAACGTCGAGTGCGCCATAGCGGACCGGGCCTGGGAGGAGGGATTCGCCGGGCCGGCCCCGCCGGACCGGCTCTCCGGCCGGACGGTGGCCGTGATCGGTTCGGGTCCCACCGGACTGGCCGCGGCCCAGCAGCTGACCCGTGCGGGGCACACGGTCGCCGTGTACGAGCGGGACGACCGGATCGGCGGGCTGATGCGGTACGGCATCCCCTCGTTCAAGATGGAGAAGCGTCATCTGGAGCGGCGCATCGAGCAGATGCGGGCCGAGGGGACGAAGTTCCGTACGTCCACGACGGTCGGGCGCGATGTCGACGCCGCCGAACTGCGGGCGCGTTACGACGCCGTGGTGATCTCCACCGGGGCCACCGCGTGGCGGGAACTGGCCGTTCCCGGACGGGAACTGATCGGTGTTCACCAGGCCATGGAGTATCTTCCGCTGGCCAACCGGGTGTGCGAGGGGGACCTGGAGACGTCCCCGCTGTCCGCCGCGGGCCGGGACGTCGTCATCGTCGGGGGCGGTGACACGGGCTCCGACTGCCTGGGCACGGCCGTGCGGGAGGGGGCCGCGTCCGTGACGCAGCTGGACATCTACGACCGGCCGGGCGACGCGCGCGACGAGGACACCGAACCCTGGCCGACGTACCCGAAGCTGTACCGGCTGTCCCCCGCGCACGAGGAGGCCGGCGTGCTGCGGACGGCACCGGAGGCGGCCGAGGACTCCGACGCACGGCTGTTCGCGGCGTCCACCCTGCGCCTCACCGGCGACACGGACGGGCGGGTCCGGGCGCTGCACCTGGTCGGGGTGGACGCGGAGCGCCGCCCTCGGCCGGACACCGAGCGGGTCCTGCCCGCCGGCCTCGTCCTCCTCGCGCTCGGCTTCTCCGGACCCGATCTGAAGGACGGGCTCGTCGCCGGGCTCGGTCTGGAACTGGAGCCGCGCGGCACGATCGCGCGCGACGCCGGCTTCGCCACGAACGTGCCGGGCGTGTTCGCGGCCGGGGACGCCGCCCGCGGGCAGTCGCTGATCGTGTGGGCGATCGCCGAGGGCCGGGCGGTGGCGGCGGCCGTCGACCGCCACCTGACCGACGGCACCACCCGGCTCCCGGCCCCCATCGGCCCGTACGACCGCCCGATGACGGCGTGACGCACCCCGGCGGGGCGCACCCGCCCTCGGAGCCCAGTCTTTCGGACCCCTGGCGCCCAGCCCTTCAGACCCCCGGAGCCCAGCCTTTCGGACCCCCGGAGCCCAGCCCTTCAGACCCCCGGGGCCCGGCCTTTCGGACCCCGGCGGTCCAGCCTTTCGGGCCCCCGGGGCCCGCCCCCTCGAACCCCCCGAGGTCCAGTCCCTCGGACCGCCCGGGGCTTATGCCTTGCGCCCCACCGCCCCGTATCCCGGGATCACCCCGTCGTCCTGACCGGGTACGGGCTCGCCCAGTTCGGGGTGCCACAGGTGGGGCACCTGGACGCCGGGTTCGACCAGCTCGAGGCCGGCGAAGAAGCGGGTGAACTCCTCGCGGGAGCGCAGGGCCAGTGTGACGCCCGCGGCCTTGAGCTTCTCGGTGGCCGCCTTCGACTCCTCGGGAGTGAAGTCGGGTGTCGCGTGGGAAACCACCAGGTAGCTGCCGGAGGGCAGATCGGCGAGCAGCCGGCCGACCAGCTCGTGGGCGCCGTCCTCGTCGGGGATGAAGTGCAGCAGCGCGATGAGGGAGAGCGCGACCGGCCGGTCGAAGTCGAGGATCTTCCGCGCGCCCTCCAGGATGCTCTCCGGATCGCGCACATCGGCCTGGAGGTACTCGGTCACCCCCTCGTCGGTGCCGCGCAGCAGCGCGCCCGCGTGGGCCAGCACGATCGGGTCGTTGTCGCAGTAGGCGACGCGCGCGTCGGGTGCGATCTCCTGGGCGACCTGGTGGAGGTTGGGCTCGGTGGGGATGCCGGTGCCGATGTCGAGGAACTGACGTATGCCCTGGCCGGCCAGCCAGCGTGTGGCGCGCTGCATGAAGGCCCGGTTCACCCGGGCCATCACCGGCACTCTCGGGTCGAGGGCGAGCATCTGCCGGCCCATGGCCTCGTCGACGGGGTAGTTGTCCTTGCCGCCGAGGTACCAGTCGTACATCCGCGCGGTGTGCGGCTTGCTCGTGTCGATCTCGACGGGGTGCTGCTGCCCGGTCATGACGAACTCCGTAAGTGTCTGCAACTGTTAGTGATCAATTTCAGTGCCGAGCCGGTGTGGTGGGCGGGGCGGGCGGGGACACCCGGAACAGAGTGCTGCGCGGGGGACGGGGGTGCGTACTCGGCGGGGAGTCAGCAGGGAGAAGGGGGAAGGAGGGAGAGAGGGGAAGGAGGGAGAGAGGGGGGAACAAGCAACATCGGGTGTACGCCGGGAAGCAACGGTAGGACGGTCGGCAAGGGTCAGGACAGCAGGAAATCCGCCTCTCCCGCTTTGGCTCCTTCGATGAAGGCCGTCATCTCGGCCGAGGTGTAGATGAGCGCCGGTCCGTCCGGGTCGGTGGACTGCCGTACGGCGATCCGGCCGTCGTCGAGCTTCATCGCCTCCAGGCAGTTGCCGCCGTTGCCGCCGCTCCACGGCTTGTGCCAGCCCTCGCTGCCCAGCTCGCGCGCGGGCATGCCGTTGTAGATCCGTCCGGCGCGGGCCCGGGGCGGGTGCACCGGCAAGAGTGAGGTCAAGGACAGGGACAGGGGTTTGATGTGATTCATTCACAGCTCCTTGCGGAGATCCCTGAGGATCACCTTCGTGCGATGTGCTGTAGCGGCCTGCGCCGCCATGCGGTCCATGACTTCGAGGTGGGTCGCCACCTCGGCACGCGCGTCCAGGTAGACGGCGCCGGTCAGGTACTCGCTGTAGACCATGTCCGGCAGTTCGGGCATGGCGAATCGGAACAGCACGAACGGCCCGTACGTGCCGGGGTGCGGCCCACTGGCGAACGGGGCGACCTGGAGCGTCACGTTGGGCAGCTTCGTCGCCTCGAGAAGTCTGTCGATCTGGGCACGCATCACCTCCGGGCCGCCGACCGGGCGGCGCAGCGCCGTCTCATCCATCACGACCCACAGCCGGGGTGCGTCGTCACGGGTGAGCAGATCCTGCCGTTGCATGCGCAGGGCGACGTGTCCCTCGATGTCCTCGGGCCGGGTCTGCCCGATGGCACCCGAGAGCAGCACGCCACGTGCGTAGTCCTCGGTCTGCAGCAGACCGGGGACGAAGTGGGGCTCGTAGCTGCGGATGAGCGTAGCCGCGCCCTCGAGACTGACGTACATCGAGAACCAGCCGGGCAGGATCTCGTGGAAGCGCTGCCACCAGCCGGGCCGGTTGGCTTCCTCCGCCAGCTGCACGAAGGCGTCGGCATCGCTGTCGGAGACCCCGTATGCCTTCAGCAGAAGCTGGAGGTACGGAATCTTGAGCGCGACCTCGGCCATCTCCATGCGCCGGACCGTGGCGGGGGCGACGCGCAGGACGCGTGCGGCCTCCTCACGCTTGAGGCCGGCGCTTTCCCGCAGATCCAGCAGGCGCCGGCCGAGGACGACCTGGCCGACCGTCGGCGCGGACCGCGGTTCGCTCACGCTCCACCTCCACGAAAAGGTTTTCGGGACGTTCCCGAAGCTGGCAGCTCTGACAGCCCCGACAGCCCTGCGGCGCCAATCCGAGATCCATCGAATGCTTCTTCGATGACCTCAACTGGCGCCGCGCGGGGTGCTGTTGCGAGCAGTGTGCCACGGCCGTCCAGACCGTCACACAGCACTCTGGATTTTTCAGAGTGACACTTGCCAAGTGTGCACGGCGGGGCGATAGTGGCAAGCGTGATTCCGTCCGTGCCCTTAGGAACAGACGCCGCTGCGCGCCCCTTCGGTCTCGGCCCCGCCTCGGGAGCCGCCGACCCCGCAGGGGCTGTTGTCCAGCGCCGGTTCCGCTTCGAACTGGCCGCCCATCCGGGTTCTCCCGCGCAGGCCAGACGCCTGACGAGGGCCCGGCTGACCGGCTGGTCGGTGTGCGAGGACACCTGCGACACAGCGGCTCTGGTCGTCTCCGAACTCGTCACCAACGCCATCGTGCACACGGCGAGCAGTCACATCGTCTGCGAGCTGCACGACGGCGACGACCTGGTGCGCATAGCCGTGCGGGACGAGGGCTGCGCCCCCGGCCGGCCCCGTGCGAACACCCGGCAGCAGCCGGAGGAGGAGCACGGCAGGGGACTGCTTCTCGTCGACGCCGTGTGTCACGCCTGGGGCGCCCACGAACAGGGCTCCGGTCTGCTGGTCTGGGCCGAGCTGCCCCGCAAGGCCGACACGCCGCTTCCGTCCGACGGGCCGCGGAACGACCTCGGCTGGGGCGAGCGCCCCAAGCCGGACCCGGCCGGCGGCCAGGACGAGGACGGGGAATCCGAGCAGCGGCACCGTCACGGAGCGGCCCCGACCGCCTCGCACACACCTCCCCGTCAGCACACGCCCCCGCGCCAGTACCGCCGGGACGGGGGACGGGTGTGACGGGCACTCGGACCCTGAGCCTGAACACGCTGGTGCGTCTCCAGCGCGGGCTGCGGAATCCGGCCGCACCGCTCCTGCGCCTGCCCGTCCCCGAGGGGATGACGGCGCCGATGGGCTGCGACGCGGTGGCGGTGCCGGCCCGTTTCGGCCCGCTGGTCATGCCCCGGCTGCCACGGGTGGGGTGCGTGTACGCCGATGAGGCGCACTGGTGGTGGCTGGTTCCCTCCGATTCGGACTACGCCCTGGAGTGGCCCGCCCCCGCGCGGTACGACACGGGGGCCGTCGTGCCGGACGCTCCGGACCTCCCCGGCCTGATCCACCGCCCCGACGGCACCCTTCCGTACACTCCGCCGATACCGCTCTACCTGGCGGTGTGCCGCCTGACGGACACGACCCCGAGCTGGTCCCGCCCGGTCACCGCGTAGGGCTCCCGGGCCTCACGCGGCACCGCCCACCGCCCTGCCGTGGCCCGTGCGGGCTCACGCGGCCGCGTCCGCGCTGCCGTCGCCACCGCGGACGATCACCAGGAACATGTCGGTCGCGAGGTCCATGACGACCTCGGCGGGCAGGCCCTCCATGCGCCGCGCCCGCGCGAACTCCTCCGCGGGCCAGGACCCCCGCGGCCCGCCCGCGGGAAAGCTTTCAAGCACCGTTCGCCCGTTCACCTGCTGCCTCTCCTTCGGCATCGCACTCGTAGAGTGAAACGCCGACGACGGGAGAACGTCTCGCCCAGTGACGCCACTGAGACGTGGTTGACACCCGTTCACCACCAGGAGGGGGGCGCACTCTCCGCTCTCTCGGACATGCGGTCACCATCCGTACAAGGTTCCGCACTCATCGCACTCGTCTCATTCGTCTTACCCGTCGTACTCGTCGTATTCGTCGTGATAGCGGATGCGTTCGCTGCCCGCCGGGGCCCCGAAAGCCGACGCGCGCCCCTCGGGTTCCTCCCACTCCTCCTGCCTGCCGAGCGCCGTGAGGTCCAGCAGGGTGGTGGTCGAGCCGAGTCCGTCGAGGCCGCGTTCGTAGGTCGAGTACGTGTGGAAGACGCGGTCCCCGTCCCGCAGGAAGCAGCTGAGGCCCGGCCGCTCGACCAGCTCCCCGTCCTGTTCGAGGGTGGCTTCGAAGTCCTTGTTGAAGTCGTCGGCGTAGGAGGAGTACCAGGGCAGCGTCCAGCCCATCCGTGCCTTGAACGGAAGGATCTTCGGGTACGGCGCCCGGGAGACGACCGCGAAGGTGGTGTCGCGGGCCTTCAGATGGGCGAGGTGCCCGATCTGGTCCAGGAACCCGGAGCAGCTGCGGCACCCGGCGTCCCACTCGGGCGCGAACATGAAGTGGTACACGACGAGCTGCCGGCGCCCCTCGGACAGGTCGAGCAGCGTGGCCTTGCCGTCACCGCCCTCGAACACGTACTCCCGGTCGATCTCGACCATGGGCAGCCGACGCCGCTCGGCGTTGAGCGCGTCCTTCGCGCGGGTGACGACCTTTTCCTTGACCAGCAGTTCCGCACGCGCCGCGCGCCAGTCGGCGCGCGAGACGATCTCCGGAAGCGACATGGTTCCTCCTGTGCAACGGTCCCGTTGCAAGAGGTGACCGGCGCCGTCACCGGAACTCATCGGAACTCGCCCGCCCGGTCCCAAGATTTTCCGGACCGGCCGCTCACGTCCGCCGGGTGCGCGCCGGGCGCTCGTCCGGTGCTCGTCCGGTGCTCGTCCGGTGCTCGTCCGGTGCTCGTCGGATGCCCAGGTGTCGTACTCCTGGCCATGCCGCCCGTCGACGACAGTGGTGCGGACGTCGCTCACCCGGCGACGGGCGACTCCGGCAGCCGGACCCCGACGCCCTCGTGGCGCCCCGCGAGCGCGTCCCGCAGTTCGGCGAGCCGCTCGGTATGACGGGCGTCGAGCCGGCCCGTGTCGTCGAGGTGGACGGCGCAGGCGGTGGTGGTGTCGACGAGCTGTTCGAGCAGGGCGGCCACCTCGTCCGTGCCGTGGGAGTGCCGGGCGAGCGCGGGGAGCTCGGCGGAGGCCAGGGCGATGGCGCCGCGGGCCTCGGCGAGGGTGCGGTAGGCCTCGCGGCGCAGGGTCCAGCGGGTGGCGCGGTCGTCGGACGCGCCGAGCACATGGGTGAGGTACGCGTGCGCGGCGTCCTCCGCTTCCGCGAGCCGGGCACGGAGGGCGCCGCCGCGCCGCACGGGCATCGGCAGATGTCCGACGACGAGCACGATGGCGCAGGCCAGCAGTGTCTCGCCGATCCGTGCCACGGAGGCCTGCGGTTCCCCGCCCACCATCACCAGGGCGAGCACGAGCACGGTGACGACGGTGGTCTGCGCGGCGAAGTGCCGGGCGGCGACCGGGATGAGCGCCCCGCTGACCGCCACCAGCGCGATGAGCCCTTCCGGCCGGGGCAGCACGGCGGCGAACCCGGCGAAGAGGAGCGCCCCGAGCACGGTTCCGGCCGCCCGGTTCAGCACCCGGGAGGCGAGCGGACCGAGGTCGGGCTTGACGAGGAAGACGGCGGTGACGGGCAACCAATACCAGTGGTCGTGCTGCCCGTACCAGCGGGAGTGGTACAGGGCCTGGGCGACGGCGACGCTCGCGCCGAAGCAGAGGGCGACCCGCAGGCCGTACTCCTGACCCCGGGCGCCGAGGACGGTACGGGTGAGGGCGGCGCGGGACCGGCGGCGCGTGTGCAGGTCACCACCGTCGGCCCGGTCGAAGGCCACGGCGGCTCGCAGGAGGGCGTCGTCGAGGGCCCGCAGTGCGGGGACGGACCGGGAGGGCGCGGGCAGCGGCCCGGTGGAGGCGCCGCCGCGCACGGCGACGGCGAGCCGCCGGGGCCCTTCGGACGCACGGGCCGGTACGGCCGCCCCGGCCCAGGCCAGCGCGGTCGCGGCCTCGGCCAGCGGCAGCGCGGCGGCGTACTGCGCGTGCAGTCGCCGTTCGGCCGCGGAGCTGGCGTACCGCCGCAGCCGGGGTCCGGCCAGCGCGTCCTGCGCGTGGTCGAGAGCGGCGGTGAGCGCGGACCGCCGTGCGATGGCGGTGGGTGAGCCGGTGGCGTCGAGCAGCGCGGCGACGGCCTCGTACACACCGGCCACGGCATGCCGTTCGCCGTCGAACCGGAAGTCCCCGGCGAGGGACCCCGGGGTGGGCAGCGCCAGCCGGAGCAGGAGCAGCCACGCGGCTCCGGCGAGGAGGGCGAGCGCCCGCTGCCATCCGGTTTCGGGCAGGGGCATTCCGGCGCCGACGGCGGCCCCGACGAGCAGCTGGATCCCGGCGGCGGAGCCGATCGGACCCAGCGCGCTGACCGCGCCGGCGACCAGCCCGCACCCGGTCAGTAGCAGCGTCAGCAGCACGGCCGGGAGGTGGTCCCCCGCGTACGTCCCGACGAGCAGCCCGGCCGCCCCGGCCAGCGCGGGTACTCCGATCCGGCCGACGGAGGCGCGTCGGCTGCCCGGCCGGTCGTTGATCCCGGCGAACATGGCGCCGATGGCGGCGACCACGCCGAGGGTGGGGTGCCCGGCAAGGACGGCGGCGACCAGCAGGGGCCCGCCGCCCAGCACTCCCCGCGTGACCGCGCTCCACGGGACCGGTCCGCGCTGGGCCCGCAGGGCGTGGGCGAGCCAGAGAGGTACGGCGGGCGTGGTGCGGGACACGGTGCTCCAGTCGTCTCGTCGGGGCGGGGCGGGCTCGCGGGCGACGGTGACCGGGCGGGGGGCGCGGTGTCCACGGTAAGCGGGGTTGCCTGAGGAAAGGGAACGGTCGCGTTTCCGGGAGGTGACGATGCGAGCGAAGGACGCGTTTCTGAGGGAACACGGCCCGCGATGCGCTTGTTCCGCGGGATTCCCGCAGGCCGGGGTCGGGCCCGCCTTCCGTGGACTGCGGGATGCCGAGATCGCGGCCGGCCGCCGCAGTCCTCGTGGGTACGCCAGTGCCCCGTGACCCGGGTCAGCGGTCACGGGGCACTACGGTGCTCTTCGCTCTACGCGGTGTGCCCTGCGGCGAACCCGACGAACTCCGCCCACGCCTCCGGCGCAAGACCGAGCATCGGGCCGCCCTTGTCCTTCGAGTCGCGTACGCGCACGACACCGCTCCTCCCGGCGGCTACCTCAACGCACTCTCCACCGTCCCCGGCGCTGTAGCTGCTCTTGAACCACGCCAGGTTGTCGAAGTCTCGCCCGGTTGTTTCCCCGCTCATCCCTCTCCCAACAACTTCTCGATCAACGAGAGCGATTCAGCCGGTGTGAGCGCCTGCGCTCGGAGACTTCCATACGCAGTCTCCAGCTCCCGGACCTTCCCGCGCTCGGTGTGGACGTGGCTGTCGCCTTGCACCTCTGTGTAGGCGATCCTCCGCTCATCCTTGGTCTCCATCAAGGTGAACGGGCCGGCCAGTCCTGCATGCTGCTTGCGGGAGAGGGGCATCGTCTGGATCTCGACGTTCCGCTGTTCCCCGGCCAGCAGGAGATGTTCCATCTGGCCCCGCCAAACGGTCTCGCCGCCGAGGGGGCGGTGCAGCACCGCCTCATCGATCACGAAGGTCAGGTGTGGTGCCGGGCGTCGGGCGAAGATGTCCTTCCGTGCCATGCGGGCAGCCACGCGCTGCTCGATGACCTCCTCGTCCAGCAAAGGACGCCACATCGCGCACACGGCACGGACGTACTCCTCGGTCTGCAACAGTCCAGGGACAGCCCTGGTGGCGTACACGTGGAGTTCGACCGCCTGTGCCTCCAACCGCGCCGCATCCCGAAAGAACGCCGGATACTGCGCCCGAGCCACCTCCTCCTTCCCCACTTTCAACAACCCACCCGCGTCGAGCAGTTCATCCGCGTTTTCGATGAACTTGGGCGGCGGGATCCGCCTCCCCTGTTCAAAGCTGGCGATGGTCGACGCGGAGTACCCCGTCCGGCTCCCCAACTCCGCCCGGTCCAGCCCCGCCCGCTCCCGCGCCACTCGGGGGCGAGGTACAGCTGCGCCAGCTCCTCGTCCTCCAGCACCATCACACCGACGACGCCGCCGCCCCAGCCTCCGATGTCGGACACCTCGCCCTCCCAGCCGACCGCGCGCAGGTCGTCGGGGTCGAAGGCGCCCTCGCCCCGGTAGTGGACCGCCAGGTCCCAGTCGCTGTCGGGCCGTTCGGTGCCCTGCGCACGTGAGCCGCCGAGGGTGACGGCGCGGACGCCGGGGAGGGCGGCGAGCCGGTCGGCGGTCGTGTCGAGGAAGGCCTGGTCCGGGAGGGAGGGCACGGCTGCGGCTCCTGGCAGGGGACGGAGGGGGGCGGCGGTCGGGTGGAAAGGCTACGGAGGTCGGCCCGGCGGGGCGAGCGAAATAGGGGTGCGGTGACGCTTCTGGGGCCGCATGCTCGGGTGGTCGTCCTTCGCCGTCCCTGGAAGATCGGAGCCCGTGTGATCCGGCGCGTCACCGTCCCCAGTCTGTTCCCGCCCCCCACGTACTCCCACGTCTCCGTCGTCGAGGCGGGCACCCGGCTGGCGTTCCTCGCCGGGTCGGTTCCGCTCGACGCCGACGGGAGGCTCGTCGGGGAGGGGGACCCGGTGCGGCAGGCCGGGCAGGTGCTGGCCAACCTCGAGGAGCAGTTGCGTGCGGTGGGAAGCGACCTGACGCAGGTCGTGTCGACGGATGTGTACGTCGTGAGCGGTGAGCCCGCCGTGCTCTCCGCCGTGTGGGACGTCGTCGAAGCGTCCGGGCTGAGCACCGGGCCGCACTCGTCGACCCTGCTCGGTGTGGCCTGCCTCGGTTACCCCGGGCAGCTCGTCGAGATCACCGCGACGGCCGTCGTACCGGACGCGGCGGCGGATTCATGATCATCGACGACCGGACGGTGAACCTGCGCCGGGCCCTGCCCGCCGACGCCGCTCCCGCGGCCGACGTCTGGCTGCGGTCGTTCGCCGCAGCCCTGCCGGACGTGGTCCGGCCCCGCTCCGACGACGAGGTGCACGGCTACTTCCGTCAGGTCCTCGTGCCGCTGCGCGAGACATGGGTGGCGGAGGCGGAAGGCGGGGGCGTCGTCGGTGTGATGGTGCTGGAGGACGAGGAGCTGGCGCAGCTGTACCTCGCCCCCGAGTGGCGCGGGCGCGGGCTGGGCGACCGGTTCGTCGCCCTGGCCAAGGAGCACCGCCCCGAGGGCCTTTCCCTGTGGACCTTCCAGGTCAACGGGCCCGCGCACCGCTTCTACGAGCGGCACGGTTTCGAGGCCGTCGAGTGGACCGACGGGAGCCGGAACGAGGAGCGGGAGCCGGACGTGCGGTTCGTGTGGCGACCGTAGGGCGGACGTGGGGCGGACATGGGGCGGCCCCTGTGGGAGACACCCGCCGCGCGCGTACGCGTCAGGCCTCGGCGCGCGCGTACCTGTCCGTCGCCGCCACCAGGACGTCGTCCCCGACGGTTCCGGCGTCGTGGCCGGCCTCGTCGACGACCGTCAGCTCGGCGTCCGGCCAGGCGTGCCTGAGCCGCCAGACGATGCCGAGTAGATTGCCCAGGTCGAGGCTGCCCTGGACCAGGGTGCCGGGGATGCCCTTCAGCAGATGCGCGTCGCGGAGGACCACGCCCTCGTCGTTGCCCTCTCCGAGGAAGTGGTCGTTGCCCCAGTAGTGGGTGACGGTGCGGGCGAAGCCTCTGCGGAACACCGGGTCCTGGAAGCGCGCGACCGAGCCCGGCGGCGCGGGGATGATCGCCGTCTCCCAGTCGGTCCAGGCCCGTGCGGCCCGTTCCCGGACCTCCGGATCGGGGGACTCGAGCAGCCTGTTGCAGGCGGCTGCGAGGTTGCCGTCGCGTTCGTCGGCGGGAAGTTCGCCGAGGAAGCGTTCGAAGGCCTCCGGGAAGATCTTCCCCAGCCCACGGGTCAGGAGGGCCACCTCGGGGTTGGAGCCCGTGGCCACCCCGGTCAGCACCAGCTCGGTCACCACCCCGGGGTGCGTCTGCGCGTACCGCAGTCCCAGCGCCGACCCCCAGGACACCCCCCACACCAGCCACCGCTCGATGCCCAGGTGGGCGCGCAGCCGCTCCAGGTCGGCCATGAGGTGGGCGGTCGTGTTCACGCTCATGTCGGTGGCGTGGTCGGCCGCGCTCGGTGTCGACCGTCCGGCGCCGCGCTGGTCGAGGAGCACGATGCGGTACGCGGCGGGGTCGAAGAAGCGGCGGAGGCCGGGGCTCGCGAGGCTGCCCGGGCCGCCGTGCAGCACCAGCGCGGGCTTGCCGTGCGGGTTCCCGCAGGTCTCCCAGTACACGTGGTTGCCGTCGCCGACATCGAGCATGCCGTGGTCGTACGGTTCGATATTCGGATAGAGACCCATCGGGGCACCGTAGCGCTCGTGACGGGGCCCGCTCCTCTCATTTCCGCGTGGGCGCTCCCGCCGCTTCGGCCGCCGTGCGCAGCACCTCCCGCAGCATGGCGGGGGTGAGCTTGCCGGTGAAGGTGTTGCGCTGGCTGACGTGGAAGCAGCCGAAGAGGTGCAGGTCGTCGCCTTCCGGAGCGGGAAGCGTGACACGGGTGCCGTGGGCGAAGGCCGGGCGGGGGCGGGGTACGGTCCAGCCCGCCTCGGTGAACGCGGGCAGGGCGGCCTGCCATCCGAAGGCGCCGAGGACGAGCGCGGCCCGCACCGTCGGCCGCAGGAGCCGCAGCTCCTGGAGCAGCCAGGGCCGGCAGGTGTCCCGTTCCGCGGGGGTCGGTTTGTTGGCGGGCGGGGCGCAGTGCACGGGCGAGGTGACGCGTACGCCGTACAGTTCCAGGCCGTCCTCCGCATGTGCGGAGGTGGGCTGCGAGGCGAGCCCGACGTCGTACAGCGCCTCGTACAGCACGTCTCCGGAACGGTCTCCGGTGAACATCCGCCCGGTGCGGTTGCCGCCGTGCGCTGCGGGCGCCAGTCCGATGACCAGCAGCCGGGCGTCCGGCGGCCCGAATCCCGGCACCGGCCGTCCCCAGTACGTCCAGTCGGCGAACGCGGCGCGTTTGGTACGGGCGACCTCCTCCCGCCAGTCCACCAGCCGTGGACAGGCACGACAGCCGGCGATACGCCGGTCGAGAGCGGGGAGGCTCGGCACGTCGTGGACGCCGGAGGGGGCGGAGGAATCGGGGAGGCCGCTGGGGTCCATGGTTCCACGGTAGGGCGGGCCGTCCCGGAGCGTTAAAGTCGGGAGCATGGCTTCTGAGGGTGCCGAGTACGGCAGGACACGGGGTGGCGAAGACACCGCGGAGGGGGCGGGCCCCGTGCGGGAAACCGCTCCCGCGCCGGAGTCCGCGGGCACTGCCCCGGACCCGGGGACCGCCGCCGCCGTGGCCGCCGCCGAGGCCGCCGGACCGCAGAGCGGCGAGAGGATCCGGACCGACAGCTGGATCTGGGCCGTACGCCTGGTCAAGACCCGTTCCCTCGGTGGCGCCGCCTGCCGGGGCGGTCATGTGCGAGTGAACGGTGAGCGGGTGAAGCCCGCGCACGCGCTGCGCGTCGGCGACGAGGTGCGTCTGCGGCACGAGGGACGGGAACGGGTCGTCGTCGTCAAGCGTCTGATCCGCAAGCGGGTGGGCGCCCCGGTCGCGGTCCAGTGCTACATCGACAATTCCCCGCCGCCCCCGCCCCGCGACGCCGTCGCCCCGGCCGGTATCCGGGACCGCGGCGCGGGCCGTCCGACCAAGCGCGACCGCCGCGAGCTGGAACGTCTCCGCGGCCTGGGCGGCCCAGGGGGCCTGAGCGGCCCTGACCTCCCCGGCTCCCTCGAAGGATCCGACGCACCGGCCGGGCCCGGCGGCCGTGGCCGGCGACCGGCCTCGAAGAAACGGCAGCGGCCCTGAACGACCGGCTACGCACGGTGCCGGGACGGTCCCTGGGCCGGGCCGAACCCGGTGGTGCCCCGGACACCACTCCAAGGCACCGCCCCGGCGGGCGCTTCGGCCCTGCCGGGGCCGAGCCGTGGCACCGGGCGGAGCCGCACCGCTCTCCTCACCCCTGACGGCGCACCAGTCGCAGCAGCTCCGCGTTGTGCTCCCGTCGCACCCGGGCGATGAGCACGAGCGGCACCAGCAGAATGACCGGGGTCACCGCGTACTGGCCGTCGAAGACGACGATCTGCACCACGCACGCTCCCACCATCAGCGCGCTCAGCCCTACCGCGGCCGCCGACTGCAGTACCGGGACCAGCAGGCCGATCGCACCCGCGAGTTCCAGCGCGCCGATGATGTACATCCCCGCGCTGCCCCAGCCCATGTCGTCGAAGGACTCGACGGCCGACGCGTGCGCGATGAGCTTGGGCAGGGCACTCGCGAGGGCGAAGAAGAGCGCGAGCACCACCTGCACGGTGCGCAGTGCGAGGCCGGCCCACCGCCCGCGGGCGGACACGGGTGCGGGCACGGAAGCGGCGGATACGACGGGGGCGGTGTGCTCGGGCATGGTGTCTCCTGCGGGAAGCGGTCGGTGTCGCTGTCGTAGAGGTAGACCACCCCTCGCCCGCGAACTCATCGCCGCCCGGGCTGAACTCCCGGTTTTCCGCTCAGCCCCCGGTCGCCACCGCCCTCACCCACATCCCGTCCTCCGTCAGGTACCGGTCCACGCGCAGGCCCTCCTCCTCCAGCGCCTCCTCGAACTGCTCCTTCGTCAGCGGCCGCGACCGGAACGTCTGGGTCCACACCGCGTCCGGGAACACGTACTCCGCGCGCACCGCGTCGACCCCGTCGCCGACCGGCTCGGCCGACACGATCCGCACGGTGAAGCCCGCCGGGTCCACCCGCTCGCGCGGCACGTTCGTGTGGTAGTCCTCGCCCTCCCGCTGGATCAGTACGCACCCTCCCTGCGCCAGATGCCGCACGCAGGCGCGCAGCAGGCCCCGCCGCACCTCCGCGTCGCCCGCGTGCACCAGGAACGACGCGAGCAGCACCACGTCGAACGTCTCGTCCAGCCGCAGCCTCTCGACGGGACCGCATATGGTTCGCGCCCCGCGGACGCGCTCCAGCATCTCGGCGGACTCGTCCACGGCCGTGACCCCGAATCCGCGCTCCAGCAGCGCGTGGGTCATCCTGCCCACGCCGCTGCCCAGCTCCAGGACGCTCGCGCCCTTCGGTACCGCGGCGGCGATGATGTCCGGCTCGTCCCCGACGGGCAGCCGCGAGTACAGCTCCACCGCGCAGCCGTCCGGGGTGATCGCCCCGGGCCCCGTCCCCTCGTGTCCCTCACGCATTTCCAGCTTCATGCCCGTCCAACGGACCGGATCCGCAAGCCCGTTCCCATGCTTCCCTGGTTTCACCCGTCCGAGTGACGGCACCCCTCAGGGAGAGGTCGACGGCCGTTGCCCGCGGTCCGGCGTACGGTGGAGACAGGTGGGGTGGTGACGGAATGCGTACGGGCAATGAGCCGAGGACCGCGCGCAGTGCGCTGCGCATGCGGTTCTGGCTGAGCGTGTGGGGCGAGGTCTGGACGGTCTTCGGGACGGTGGCGTTCGCGGTCTCCGGGCACCCGGGCTGGGCGCTCGTCTGCGGGCTGCTGTGGCTGGTCGTCACCGTCGACCTGATCGTGGTCGTCCGGCGCCTGCGTCAGGGCTCGCACTACCAGCCGGGCCGTGACGTGCCACCGTACGAACCGCCCCGGGACGCGATGTGACCGTCGAAGAACGGCCTGTCGCCCTGGGAAGGCAGGCGCCGTGACCGGGTCCGGGCGGGGTCCTCCCGGAGGCCCGGCCGTCCTCTGCCCGCCGCCTCGGGCGTGGTCGAATCAGTCGTCGAACCGTGCGGCCTTCAGGTACTCCGGGTTCGGGTCCAGGGCGGCGGCCAGCCGGAAGTGGCGCCTGGCGGGGTCGGGCCGGCTCTGCCGCTGGTAGGTGCGGGCGAGCGCGAAGTGCGCGAAGGCGTTGTCCGGCTCGCGCTCCAGGACGATGGAGAACTCGAGTTCCGCCGGACGCAGCTGGGCCGCCGCGAAGAAAGCACGCGCGCGCAGCAGCCGCGCGGCCGTGTTCTCCGGATACGCGTCGATGACCCCGTCGAGCAGCTTCACCGCGCCTCGCGGGTCCCGCGAGGCGAGCAGTTGCTCGGCGGCACGGAAGTCGATGACATGCGTCTCCGGCGTACGTCCGGTCGAACCACTGCTCTCGGGCACAGCCGCATCCTTCCCTTGCCGAACCGGTTCAACGCCCCGGCCAAGAACCCCTATTCCCGCGCGGACCGTCGGTCCGCGCCCGCCCGGCGTACGAGCTCGGCCCCTATGTCCTTCACCCGCCGCGTCAGCTCGTCCAGGGACACGTCGTTGTCGATGACGATGTCCGCGATCTTCCGGCGCTGCTCGCGCGTCGCCTGGGCGGCCATCCGTGCGCGGGCGTCCTCCTCGCTCATGCCGCGCCGGCCGACGAGCCGCTCGAGCTGGGTCTCGGTACTCGCGTCGACCACGATCACGAGGTCGTAGAGGGAGGCGAGGCCGTTCTCCGTGAGGAGGGGTACGTCGTGGACGACGACGGCGTCCTCGGCGGCGGCTTCCTCCAGCTCCCGGGAGCGGGCGCCCACCAGGGGGTGCACGATCGAGTTGAGGAGGGCGAGCCTCTCCTTGTCGGCGAAGACGATCGCGCCGAGCCTCGGCCGGTCCAGGCTGCCGTCCTCGGTGAGGATCTCCTCGCCGAAGGCCTCCACGACCGCCGTGAGACCGGGTGTCCCCGGTGCGACGACCTCGCGTGCGATGCGGTCCGCGTCGATCAGTACGGCGCCGCACTCGACGAGCAGCCGAGACACCTCGCTCTTGCCCGCGCCGATCCCGCCGGTCAGTCCCACCGTCAGCATGTCCGAAAGCTTAGGGCCTGTCGTCGGCGGCGCCCCGGGCGGGACCGGCATGTGGTGCCGGGACGGCCGGGGATCCCGGCGTCCCGGCCGTCTCAGACGTCGCCTTCGCGCTCCGCCAGGAACCGCTCGAACTCGAGCCCGATCTCGTCCGCCGACGGGATCTCCACCGGCTCGGCGAGCATGTTGCCCCGGGTTTCGGCACCCGCGGCGGCGTCGTACTGGTGCTCGAGGCCCTGGATGAGGGCCGTGAGTTCCTCGTCGCCCTCCTGGACCTGGCGGTCGATCTCGGTCTGGGTGCGGTGGGCGTCGGTGCGCAGGGAGTGCGCCACACCGGGCAGGACCAGGCCGGTGGCGGCCGTGATGGTCTCCAGGACGGTCAGCGCCGCGTCCGGGTAGGTGGAGCGGGCGATGTAGTGCGGCACGTGGGCGGCGACTCCGAGCACGTCGTGTCCGGCCTGCATGAGCCGGTACTCGACGAGGGCCTCGACGCTGCCGGGCACCTGCGCCTCCTCGAAGGGGCTGCTGTGGGCCGGGACGAGGTCGGTGCGGTTGCCGTGCGGGGTGATGCCCACGGGGCGGGTGTGCGGGACGCCCATGGGGATGCCGTGGAAATTCACCGCCAGGCGGACGCCGAGCCGCTCCACGATCTGCCGCACCGCGGCGGCGAATCTCTCCCACTCCACGTCCGGCTCCGGCCCGGACAGCAGCAGGAACGGCGCTCCGGTGGCGTCCTGGACCAGCCGCACCTCGAGTGCGGGCACCTCGTAGTCGGTCCAGCGGTCGCGGGTGAAGGTCAGCAGAGGGCGACGGGCCCGGTAGTCGACGAGCCGGTCGTGGTCGAACCGGGCGACGACCTGGTGGGGCAGCGAGTCGAGCAGTCGCTCGGCGATCTGCTCGCCGGTCTCGCCCGCGTCGATGTATCCGTCGAAGTGGTAGAGCATGACAAGCCCGGCCGATTCCTGGGCGAGCGCCATGTCGACGACAGCCAGCCCCTTCGGCTCCCATGCGTACAAACCCTGCGGATCAAGCACAGTGACCGCCCCTCCTCGTGTTTCCTAGTGGACAACGTGGCACGCGGCACCGGCATTCCCGGAGTCCGTCCTCGAACGCTCCTGCTCTCACGGGACTTCACGTGGGGCGCCGTCCTCCCACGGCCGGCTCGGGCACCGTCACCGGCCGGCCGGGCGGCCTCCTGGCCGGCCGGCCCACCGGACCGGGACGTGCCGAGGGCCCGCACCCCGGTGGGGTGCGGGCCCTCGGCCCAAGAGCTCGCGCTCAGTGGTTACCGCTCAGCGTGCCGCGGTTCAGCTCTGGCCGCCGGCCAGCTTCTCGCGCAGCGCGGCCAGCGCCTCGTCCGAAGCCAGGGCGCCGGAGGTGTCGCCGCCCTCGGAGGAGTACGAGCCGCCGCCACCACCGGAGGCAGCCGGAGCCGCACCCGCGGTGTCGACACCCTCGGCAGCGGCCTTCTCGTCCGCCTCGCGGGACTTGATGACCTGCGCCTGGTGCTGCTCGAAGCGGTTCTGCGCCTCGGCGTACTGGGTCTCCCACGCCTCCCGCTGGGTCTCGTAGCCCTCGAGCCAGTCGTTGGTCTCGGGGTCGAAGCCCTCGGGGTAGATGTAGTTGCCCTGGTCGTCGTAGGACGCGGCCATGCCGTACAGGGTCGGGTCGAACTCGACCGCCGACGGGTCGGCGCCGAAGGCCTCGTTGGCCTGCTTCAGCGAGAGGCTGATGCGGCGGCGCTCGAGGTCGATGTCGATGACCTTGACGAAGATCTCGTCGTTGACCTGGACGACCTGCTCCGGGATCTCCACGTGGCGCTCGGCCAGCTCGGAGATGTGGACCAGACCCTCGATGCCCTCGTCCACGCGGACGAACGCACCGAACGGAACCAGCTTCGTGACCTTGCCGGGCACGACCTGGCCGATCTGGTGGGTGCGGGCGAACTGCTGCCACGGGTCTTCCTGCGTCGCCTTCAGCGACAGGGAGACACGCTCGCGGTCCATGTCCACGTCGAGGACCTCGACGGTGACTTCCTGACCGACCTCGACGACCTCGGAGGGGTGGTCGATGTGCTTCCAGGACAGCTCGGACACGTGCACCAGGCCGTCGACGCCACCCAGGTCCACGAAGGCACCGAAGTTGACGATCGAGGAGACGACGCCGGAACGCACCTGACCCTTCTGGAGGGTGGTGAGGAACGTCTGGCGGACCTCGGACTGGGTCTGCTCCAGCCAGGCACGGCGGGACAGGACCACGTTGTTGCGGTTCTTGTCCAGCTCGATGATCTTCGCCTCGAGCTCCTTGCCCACGTAGGGCTGGAGGTCGCGGACGCGGCGCATCTCGACCAGGGAGGCCGGGAGGAAGCCACGGAGGCCGATGTCGAGGATGAGACCACCCTTGACGACCTCGATGACGGTACCGGTGACGATGCCGTCCTCTTCCTTGATCTTCTCGATGGTGCCCCAGGCGCGCTCGTACTGGGCGCGCTTCTTCGAGAGGATCAGGCGGCCTTCCTTGTCCTCCTTCTGGAGAACAAGGGCTTCGATCTCGTCACCGACGGCGACGACCTCGTTGGGGTCGACGTCGTGCTTGATCGAGAGCTCGCGGCTCGGGATGACACCTTCGGTCTTGTAACCGATGTCGAGCAGGACCTCGTCCCGGTCGACCTTCACGATGACGCCGTCGACGATGTCGCCGTCGTTGAAGTACTTGATCGTCTCGTCGATCGCGGCGAGGAAGGCTTCCTCGTTACCGATGTCGTTGACCGCAACCTGCGGGGTGGTGGCGGTGGTCTCGGTGCTGCTCGTCATGTGGGAAAGGGCTCCGGTACGGACAGTGAGTCGTAGGTACTGCTACGCCGGAGCCCGTTTCGCTCTGCAGAAGCCGGACAGCCTGGGAAGCGCCGTTCCAGACACCGGGTGCCCGGTGACGCCTCGACAACCGAGGGGACATACAACAGATGCGAGCGCAGCCTGCTACGTCTGAGGTGCGCAGGCTCGCAGCGCAACTTGTAGCATACGGGTGCAGCCGGGCAGGGTCAATGCGCGAAGCCCCCCACCCGGGGCGGATCGCCGCATAACCGGCACAATTCCCCCGTCCGGGGGTAGAGCCGCACGTCAGATGCCACCTCGAGGCCACGCGGAACCCGCACCGCAGGACACCGCGCCCCCTGTGGCGACAGCCGGGGCGACTGGACGGAAGAGTACGACGATGGAGCCGATCATCCAAGAGCCCGAAGGCCCCGAACCCGAGGCGACCCGACGGGACGCCGGCATCACCGAGAGCACCCGCGCCAACCGGGGCTGGTGGGACCGCAACGCCGACGAGTACCAGGTCGAGCACGGCACGTTCCTCGGCGACGACCGCTTCGTGTGGTGCCCCGAGGGACTGGACGAGGTGGAGGCCGAGCTGCTCGGCCCGCCGGAGGAGCTGAAGGACCGCGCCGTCCTGGAGCTCGGCGCCGGCGCGGCCCAGTGTTCGCGCTGGCTGGCCGCGCAGGGCGCGCGCCCGGTGGCCCTGGACATCTCGCACCGGCAGCTGCAGCACGCACTGCGCATCGGGGGCGCGTTCCCTCTGGTGTGCGCGGACGCGGGCGTGCTGCCGTTCGCGGACGGTTCCTTCGACCTGGCCTGCTCGGCGTACGGGGCGCTGCCCTTCGTCGCCGACCCGCGGCTCGTGCTGCGCGAGGTGCACCGGGTGCTGCGGCCCGGCGGCCGGTTCGTCTTCTCCGTCACGCATCCCATCCGCTGGGCGTTCCCGGACGAGCCCGGTCCGGAGGGACTGAGCGTCTCCGGGTCGTACTTCGACCGCACGCCCTATGTGGAGGAGGACGAGCAGGGCCGCGCGGTGTACGTCGAGCACCACAGGACGCTGGGCGACCGGGTCCGCGACGTCGCCGCCTCGGGCTTCCGGCTGGTGGACCTGGTGGAGCCGCAGTGGCCGGAGTGGAACACCTCGGAATGGGGCGGCTGGTCCCCGCTGCGCGGCCGTCTGATCCCGGGAACGGCGATCTTCGTGTGCGTACGGGACTGAGGGCGTGATCCGTCACGACGCTCTGGAGTCCCTCCCCGTACACGAAGCGCTCCCCCCTCTGACCGACGCCCTTCAGGAGCGCGGCACCGCCGTGCTCGTCGCCCCGCCCGGCACCGGGAAGACGACCCTGGTGCCGCTGGTGCTGGCGGGGCTGATCGGCGACGGTCCCGCGCGGCGGGTCGTGGTCGCCGAGCCGCGGCGGATCGCGGCGCGGGCGGCGGCCCGGCGGATGGCCTGGCTGCTGGGCGAGAAGCCCGGCGAGTCGGTCGGCTTCACGGTGCGCGGGGAGCGGGTGACCGGTCGGCACACGCGCGTGGAGGTCGTCACGACCGGTGTGCTCCTTCAACGGCTGCAGCGCGACCAGGAACTGACCGGTGTGGACGTCGTGGTGCTCGACGAGTGCCACGAGCGGCATCTGGACGCGGACACGGCCGCGGCGTTCCTGTGGGACGTGCGCGAGACGCTGCGTCCGGAGCTGCGTCTGGTGGCCGCGTCGGCGACGACCGACGCGGCGGGCTGGGCACGGCTGCTGGGCGACGCGCCCGTCGTCGAGGCGCGCGGCACGGCGCACCCGGTGGAAGTGGTGTGGGCGCCGCCCCCGCGGCCGGTACGGCCGCCGCACGGCATGCGGGTCGACCCGGCGCTGCTGACGCATGTGGCGTCGGTGGTGCGGCGGGCGCTGGCCGAGCGGGACGGGGACGTTCTGGTGTTCCTGCCGGGCGTGGGCGAGATCGCCCGGGTCGCCGGGCAGTTGGGGACGCTTTTGGACGTCGAGGTGCTCCAGGTGCACGGGCGGGCGCCGGCCGCGGTGCAGGACGCGGTGCTGATGCCCGGACAGCGGCGGCGGGTGGTGCTGGCGACCTCGGTGGCGGAGTCGTCGCTGACGGTGCCGGGGGTGCGGGTGGTGGTGGACGCGGGCCTCGCGCGTGAGCCCCGTGTCGACCACGCGCGCGGGCTGAGCGCTCTGACGACGGTACGGGCCTCGCAGGCGGCGGGCCGGCAGCGGGCGGGACGGGCCGGGCGTGAGGCGCCGGGTGCGGTGTACCGGTGCTGGGCGGAGGCGGAGGACGTCCGGCTGCCGCGGTTCCCCTCCCCCGAGATCAGGGTGGCCGACCTGACGGCGTTCGCGCTCCAGGCGGCCTGCTGGGGCGATCCGGACGCCTCCGGGCTCGCCCTGCTCGATCCGCCCCCGGCCGGGGCGATGGCGGCGGCCGGGGCCGTCCTGACCGCGATCGGGGCCGTCGGCGCCGACGGGCGGGCCACGGAGCGGGGCGCCCGGCTCGCCCGGCTGGGCCTGCATCCACGACTCGGGCGTGCCCTGCTGGACGCGGCGGCGGTCGTGGGCCCCGCGCTCGCCGCCGAGGTGGTCGCGCTGATCGGCGAGGAGGCGCCGCGGAGCTACGGGGACGATCTCGCCGGTGCGTTGCGCACCGCGCGGCGCGGGGACGACGCCTACGCGCAGCGGTGGCGCACCGAGGTGCGCCGGCTGCGCGCGCTCGCCCAGGACGTCTCCGCACAGGGCTCCTCGCGGACGGGCGGCGGCCTGCCGCGCGTGGACGGGACGGACGCGCGGGTGGGGCTGGTGGCCGCGCTCGCGTTCCCCGAGCGGATCGCCCGCGCGGACGGCGGTTCGTATCTGATGGTGTCCGGGACGCGGGCCGAAGCCGGGGCGGGCACCGGGCTGCGCGGCGCGCCCTGGATCGCGGTCGCCGCGGCCGACCGGCCCGTGGGGCGGGGTCACGCGCGCGTGCAGCTCGGCGCGGTCGTCGACGAGGCCACCGCGCGGTGGGCGGCCGGCACCCTGCTGGAGACGCGCGAGGAGGTGCACTGGGCCGACGGGGACGTCGTCGCCCGGCGGGTCGAGCGGCTGGGAGCCGTCGAACTGGCCGTGCGGCCCCGTACCGACGCGGAGCCCTCGCTCGTCCGGGCCGCACTGCTGGACGGGCTGCGGCGGGAGGGTTTCGGGCTGCTGCGGTGGCCGGACGGGGCGGCCATGCTGCGGCAGCGGCTCGCGTTCGTGCACCGGCAGGCCGGCGAACCCTGGCCCGACGTGTCCGACGACGCGTTGCACGCGCGCGTGGAGGAGTGGCTGGAGCCGGAGCTGAGCCGGGCCCGGCGCCGGGCCGACCTGGGCCGGATCGACGCCGGGCAGGCCCTCCGCCGGCTGCTGCCGTGGGCGTCCGGGGAGGCCGCCCGCCTGGACGAACTCGCCCCCGAGCGGATCACCGTGCCCAGCGGGTCCGCGGTCCGGGTCGACTACTCCGACCCCGCGCGGCCGGTGCTCGCGGTGAAACTCCAGGAGATGTTCGGGCTCCAGGAGTCGCCGCGGGTGGCCGGGGTGCCCCTGCTGGTGCATCTGCTGTCCCCGGCCGGCCGGCCCGCCGCCGTCACCGCCGACCTCGCCTCCTTCTGGAAGGACGGCTACAAGGGCGTACGGGCCGAGCTGCGCGGCCGTTATCCCCGGCATCCGTGGCCCGAGGACCCCGCTGCGGCCGAGCCGACCCGGCACACCAACGCGCGGCTCGGGCGGTGACCCGCTCCCGCTCGGCCGCCGGGGCGGGACCTGACCGCCCGGCGGCGGAGCGGCGGCCACGAGGCTCCGGGCGCGGTGCCGGGCCCAGCAGCAGGACGCCGGGGCCGGGGAATCCCCGGGGCGGGTACGAGGTCGTCACCAGGACGCGGGTGTGTTCGGCCCCTACCGGGTCCACGGTCCCGTGATCCCACGTGGACTGACGGGACGTCGCGTCCTGGCGGGTTCGGCACCTTGGCGACGGGCGGGCGGACGGACGGACCGGCGAACCGGATAAGAACACGTCGCGCACGCGGGAGGCGCCCCTCCGTCGGCAACGGAGGGGCGCACCAATGTGTCCGCGCGGGCGCGTGCGACTACGCGCCCCCGGTGGGTTCGGGGGAGGCGGTCCCGGCCTCGGCCACGGTGAGTTCGACCGTGAGGGTGGCGCCGCCCGCGGTGGTGATGCGGAGCAGGAAGGTGCCGGTGGTGTCGTCCGCGTACAACTGGGGCAGCTTCAGCCGGCCGTCCGCGTCCGTCCGAAGGTCGTTCAGGGTGCGTACGGCCTTGTCGTCGGCGTCCTTGAAGTAGGGGCCCTTGTCGTTGACAGTCGGATCGTCGGCCGAGGTGATCAGCGTGGCGGTGGCGGCGACCTTGCCTGCGGCGGCGCCGTCGTGAGTGGCCAGCACCTCGAGGCGGTGGGCGAACTCGCCGCCCGGCGTGCAGGTCAGCGCCTCGTCATCGGTACGGACGACGGTGTCGGCGACGCGCTCGGTGACGGTGGCCCGGTAGTCGAGGCCGGGCACCACGCGGCCGACGACGGTGGCGCGGACGGTGACGTTGCCGGTCTTCTCACCTGCCCGGAGTACGGGCGCGACGGCGACACCGGAGCTGTTGGTGAGGACGGTGGCCACGCTCTCGCCGCCGATGAAGGTGGTGTCGGTGTCGCCGAGGACGGTGAAGCGGATCCGCACCTTCGCGACGGCCTTGCCCCCGTCCGTCTCCGCGCGGGTGCTGATCCGCTCGGTGAACGCCTCGCCCGCCGTCGCGGTGAGCTTGCCCGTGCCGGCGTTCTCCAGGTGGTCCACCGTGTCGGTGGGCGTGGGGGACGTGGTGGGGGGCGGGGTCGTCGTCGGCGGCGGGGTGGTCGGCGGCGGGGTCGTGGACGGCGGCGGGGTCGGTGTGCCGGGCGAGGACGGCGGCTTGGTACTGCCGCCGCCCTGGTTGCCGGGCGGTGTGCCGGGCTTCGACGGCTGCGTGTCCGGGGTGGACGGGCCGGCGCCCGGCGTCGACGGGGTGGGGCTCGTGGAGCGGTCGTCGCTGCGGTTGTCGGGCAGGGTGCCGGTGCCGTCCGGGACCTCGTGCGTGCCCTTGCGGTAGTACTCCAGCCACGACAGGACGGTGTTCAGGTACTCCGTCGAGTTGTTGTAGCTGAGGATCGCCTTGCGGAGGTCCGTCCGGTCGGACAGGTTCCAGTCGAAGCGGCACAGGTAGTGGCCGGCCGCCAGCGCGGCGTCGTAGATGTTGTTGGGGTCCTCGAGGCCGTCGTCGTTGCCGTCGCGGCCGGCCCACGCCCAGGTGGACGGGATGAACTGCATGGGGCCGACAGCGTTGTCGTAGGCGCTGTTGCCGTCGTACCTGCCGTCGTCGGTGTCCTTGATGAGCGCGAAGCCGTTGCCGTCGAGCTGCGGGCCGATGATCGGGGAGGTCGTGGTGCCGTCGGCGTCGACGCGTCCGCCGCGGGCCTGGCCGGACTCCACCTTGCCGATGGCGGCGAGCAGTTGCCAGGGCAGGTGGCAGCCGGGCTTGGACTCGCGCAGCGCGGCTTCGGCCTTCTTGTAGGCGTCGAGGACGGTCGCGGGTATGCCCGCCTCGGCGGCGCCCCGCGTGACCGGGTCGGAGCTCGCGGACGGCGAGGGGTTGGGGCTGTTCAGCGGCGGCAGGTCCGTGTAGTACGGCGAGTTGCCGGTCGCGCCGGGGTCTCCGGCACTCTCCTCGGGCTCCGAGGCGGCGCCCGAGGGGGTCCGGCCGCCCTGGCCGTCGATCGTCACGCCCGGAGCCTGGGACGCGGACAGGGCCGCCACCGCGGCCGCCGCCACGGCGGTGGTTGCCGCTCCCTTGCGCAGCCTCCTGCCGAAATGCGCCGCCATAGAGTGAACCCCTCCCCGTGGACGCCGGAGCATCCGTCAATGTCTGTCACGGTCGCCTGTGGTGACGATCAGCCGCAGCCATCGGTTGTACTGATTCGTTGTAACGATCCGTCGTGGCACTGCAGTCGGCCCCGTTGGTCGCACCGGGCACGGCAGCTCTCGCGACCCTACGGCACCATCCTTTGTCCGGACACCCGTTCACACCCGGTCTTCACCGGTCGGCCACAGCCGTTCCCTCCCCGGTCGAGGACGGCCGGGTCGCGCATACTGGGGTCCGCCGAGCACCCGGGCCGACGTGCCGGGTCAACTACCCTTCCGAGGAGCCGGGTTGCCTTTCACGCTGAGCCACGCGGTGGCGGTCCTGCCCGCCGTGCGCACCGACGGGACCGGCCGGGGACCGCTGGTGCCGGCCGTACTCGTGGCGGGCAGTCTCGCTCCGGACCTGACCTACTACGCGGCCAGTTTCCTGTCCGGGGCGATGGAGTTCGGGGACTTCACGCACTCGTTCCCGGGCGTTCTCACCATCGATGCGGGCATCGCCTGGGCGTTGGCGGGTCTGTGGCTCCTGGTCCGTGAACCGCTCGTCGCCCTGCTGCCGCGGTCCCGGCAGGGGCGGCCGGCCGCCCTGCTGCGCTGCGGCACGCCCCGCGCGCGCGTGCGCGCCGCCTTGGCGGCGCGCTGGTACGTCTCGGCCGTCCTCGGTGCGCTGACGCATGTGGTCTGGGACGAGTTCACGCACCTCGACCGGTGGGGGATGCGGGTCTTCCCCGTCCTGGGACAGGAGATCGCGGGCTCACCGCTGTACTGGTACCTGCAGTACGGCGGGTCGGCGGTGGCCGCGGTGGTGATCGCCGTGTTCCTGGCGCGGGCGCTGCGCCGGGCGACGCCCGGCCCGGGGCCTGCGGGGGTCCCTGCGCTGTCCCCGGCCGACCGGTGGGCGGCCGCCGCGCTGCTCGGCGGCTGCGCGCTGGCGGGGGCCGTGCAGCGGGCCTCGCGCTGGTGGGACTACTGGGGTGCGACCGCGAAACCCTGGGAGCTGATCCCCACGGTGTGTTTCGGGGCGGGCGCCGGGCTCGTCCTCGCGCTGCCGGTGTACGCCGTGACGGTCAGGACGTGGCGTCCGGCCCCGGCCCCTGCGGACCCCGAGGAGGCGGATACGCGGCTGCCGAGCCGTACGGCCGCACGCTGAGGGTCTCGCCGGCCGCCACGAACACGGTGACGGTACGGACCGGGCGGGGCCGGGGCAGCAGGGTGAGGGCGAGCGTCAGACAGCCGCGGACCAGCTCGGCCCACCGCCGCCACGCGGGCGGCTCGCCGGCGCCGGGGCCCGGGAGTCCGGGCCCTTCGCACAGGCCGGGGTGCCAGGGACCGTCGGCGATGCGGCGGCCGAGATCCGCGGTGGCACGGCGCAGCGCGACGGCCGGGGAAACGGGGGTGCGGGCGGTACTCGCGTCGGCCGCGAAGACCGGAACCGGCGACAGCGCCTCGGGGGTGGGTCCGTCGGCGGCGGCCCTCGGGAATGCCGCTCTGCGGTGAAGCATGCGTATGCCCATGCCCCGCATCCTGGCGCCCGGTCCACTCGACGGCTTGCCCGCCTGGCCCACGCGAGTGAAGCGCCCTCCGGGGGCCGGGCACCTGCGGGGGAGACGGGCAGGGGCGGAAGGCGCCCACCGGACGCCCTCCGCCCCTGCCCATCCACCGTCCGCCGCCCGCCGGTCCCCGCGTGACCGGCGTGGCCCGCGTGACCCGCATGCCCCGCGTGACCGGCACGCCCCGCGTGCCCGGCGCCGTCAGTGTGCCGCCGACTCCCAGTCCGGGCCCGCGCCGACCGAGACTCCCAGGGGGACGCTGAGCCGGACCGCGTCGGCCATCTCCCGGCGGATCAGCTCCTCGGCGGCCGGACGCTCACCGGGGGCGATCTCCAGGACGATTTCGTCGTGGACCTGGAGGAGGAGGCGGGACTCGAGGTCCGCCTCGCGCAGCGCGCGGTCCACGTTCAGCATGGCGATCTTGACGATGTCCGCCGCCGTGCCCTGGATCGGCGCGTTCAGCGCCATGCGCTCGGCCGCCTCGCGGCGCTGACGGTTGTCGCTGTTGAGGTCGGGCAGGTAGCGCCGGCGGCCGAAGAGGGTCGCCGTGTAGCCCGTCGCCCGAGCCTCGTCGACGACTCGGCGCAGATAGTCCCGTACTCCGCCGAACCGCTCGAAGTACGCGTCCATCAGGGCGCGGGCCTCGGCCGCCTCGATGTTCAGCTGCTGCGAGAGCCCGAAGGCGGACAGCCCGTACGCGAGGCCGTACGACATCGCCTTGATCTTGCGGCGCATCTCCGCGTCCACCGCGGACTGCTCGACCGCGAACACCTGCGCGGCGGCCGTGGTGTGCAGGTCCTCACCGGAGGTGAACGCCTCGATGAGGCCGGCGTCCTCGGAGAGATGGGCCATCACCCGCAGTTCGATCTGACTGTAGTCGGCGGTGAGGAGGGATTCGAAGCCCTCGCCGACGACGAAGCCCCGGCGGATCGCGCGTCCCTCGTCGGTACGGACCGGGATGTTCTGCAGGTTCGGGTCGGTCGACGAAAGGCGGCCGGTGGCGGCGACCGTCTGGTTGAACGTGGTGTGGATACGGCCATCGGCGGCGATCGTCTTGATCAGGCCCTCGACGGTGACGCGCAGCTTCGCCTGTTCACGGTGCCGGAGCATGATCACCGGAAGCTCGTTGTCGGTCTGGCCGGCCAGCCAGGCCAGGGCGTCGGCGTCGGTCGTGTACCCGGTCTTGGTCTTCTTCGTCTTCGGCAGGCCGAGTTCACCGAAGAGGACCTCCTGGAGCTGCTTGGGCGAGCCCAGGTTGAACTCGTGTCCCGCCGCCGCGTGCGCCTCCTTCACGGCCTGCTGCACGGCGCCCGCGAACATCTGCTCCATGGACTCCAGGTGGGCCCGGTCCGCCGCGATGCCGTGCCGTTCCATGCGGGCCAGCAGGATGGACGTCGGCAGTTCCATGTCCCGCAGCAGATCCGCGGCGCCCACCTCCTGGAGGCGGCCCTCGAAGGCCTCGCCCAGGTCGAGCACCGCACGGGCCTGCACCATCAGCGCCTCGGCCTCGGCGGCGTCGTCCGCGCCGAAGGCCAGCTGGCCGTCGGCCGCGGCGGCGGGCGCCAGTTCGCGGTGCAGGTACTCCAGGGACAGCGCGTCCAGGGCGAAGGAGCGGCGGCCGGGCTTGACCAGATAAGCGGCGAGGGCCGTGTCCATGGAGACGCCCTCGATGCTCCAGCCGTGCTCGGCGAAGACCCGCATCGCGCCCTTGGCGTTGTGGAACACCTTGGGCCGGTCCGCGTCGGAGAGCCAGGCGGCGAAAGCCTGTTCGTCGCCCTCGTCCAGCTCGGCCGGGTCGAACCAGGCGGCCGGTCCGGCGGCCGCGGCGAGGGCGATCTCGGCGACCGAGCCGGTCCCCAGCGCCCAGGTGTCGACGGTGGCGACGCCGAGGGGCCCGACGGCGTGCTCGGCGAGCCAGCCGGCCAGCTCGCCCGCGGCCAGGACCGTCCCGTCCAGTTCCACGCCCTCCTCGACGACCGGGGTGGTCTCGGCCTCCTGCGCTCCGGGGTCGACGGCGAAGAGCCGCTCGCGCAGGGACGGGTTCCTGATCTCCAGGGTGTCCAGGATCATCGCGACGGCCTTGCGGTCGTAGGCGGTCCGCTCCAGCTCGGTGACGCCCTTGGCCAGCTCGACCTGCCGCTCCATCTCGGTGAGGCGGCGGTTGAGCTTGACCGATTCCAGGTGGTCGCGCAGGTTCTGCCCGGCCTTGCCCTTGACCTCCTCGACCCGCTCGACGAGCTGCGCGAAGGAACCGAACTGGTTGATCCACTTCGCGGCCGTCTTCTCGCCGACTCCGGGGATGCCGGGCAGGTTGTCGGACGGGTCTCCGCGCAGGGCCGCGAAGTCGGGGTACTGCGCGGGCGTCAGCCCGTACTTCTCGAACACCTTCTCGGGAGTGAACCGGGTCAGCTCGGAGACGCCCTTGGTCGGATACAGCACCGTGGTGCGTTCGGAGACCAGCTGGAAGGAGTCCCGGTCACCGGTGACGATCAGCACGTCGAAGCCCTCGGCCTCGGCACGGGTGGCGAGCGTGGCGATGACGTCGTCGGCCTCGAACCCGTCGACGGCGAAGCGCGGGGTGTGCATCGCGTCGAGCAGCTCACCGATCAGCTCGACCTGGCCCTTGAACTCGTCCGGGGTCTTGGAGCGGTTCGCCTTGTACTCGGGGAACTCCGCCGAGCGCCAGGTCTTGCGGGAGACGTCGAAGGCCACCGCGAAGTGCGTGGGCGCCTCGTCACGCAGCGTGTTCGCGAGCATCGACGCGAAGCCGTAGATCGCGTTCGTCGGCTGGCCCGTCGCGGTGGTGAAGTTCTCCACGGGCAGCGCAAAGAACGCGCGGTAGGCCAGCGAATGCCCGTCCATGAGCATCAGTCGCGGTCGGGCCTCGCCGGAGGTCTGGTCGGTCTTCTTCGCTGCTGTCTCTGCCACGTCCCCGATCCTGCCACGCGCCACCGACACTCGGCCCCGCCCCCGCCCCGCCGGACGTCATGACCGTCGCCCCCGCCCCGGCGCTTCGCCCCCCTTCCTCCACGCGAAGCCGCACGCAATCCCTCGAAACCGTTCGCAACCGTTCACGGGGGAACGCCCCCGCCCCGCCAGGAGCCCGCCGTGGCCGTCACGTCCCGTGCGAGGATTCGGAGCCGTATGTCACACGTGTACGCGAAGAGGAGTGCGCGATGGCCAGCAAGCCGCCCAAGGGCGACCCGGTCCAGGACGCGCCGAAGGTCGCCGAGCCGAAACGCTCGGCAGCGGGCCTCACGGCGATCGGCCACAGTCTGCGTATGGCCCACCAGCAGATGGGCGTGAAACGCACGGCGCTGACCCTTCTCAGCGTCAACCAGAAGAACGGTTTCGACTGTCCGGGCTGCGCCTGGCCGGATCCCGAGCACCGGCACACGGCGGAGTTCTGCGAGAACGGCGCGAAGGCCGTGGCCGAGGAGGCCACTCTGCGACGGGTCACCCCCGAGTTCTTCGCCGAGCACACCGTCGCCGACCTGGCCGGCCGCAGCGGCTACTGGCTGGGTCAGCAGGGCCGCCTGACCCATCCCGTGTACCTCCCGGAGGGCGGTGACCGCTATGAGCCGGTCACCTGGGAGCGCGCCTTCGACATCGTCGCCGAGGAGATCGGCGCCCTCGGCTCCCCCGACGAGGCCGTCTTCTACACCTCCGGACGCACCAGCAACGAGGCCGCGTTCCTCTACCAGCTGTTCGCGCGCGAGCTCGGCACCAACAACCTGCCCGACTGCTCGAACATGTGCCACGAGTCCTCCGGCTCCGCCCTGTCCGAGACGATCGGCGTCGGCAAGGGCAGCGTCCTGCTGGAGGACCTCCACCGGTCCGACCTGATCATCGTCGCCGGCCAGAACCCGGGCACCAACCACCCGCGCATGCTGTCCGCCCTGGAGAAGGCCAAGGCGAACGGCGCACGGATCATCAGCGTCAACCCGCTGCCCGAGGCCGGTCTGGAACGCTTCAAGAACCCGCAGACCCCCAAGGGCCTCACCACCGGCGCCGCCCTCACCGATCTGTTCCTGCAGATCCGTCTCGGCGGCGACCAGGCCCTCTTCCGCATCCTCAACAAGCTGATCCTCGACACGCCGGGTGCCGTCGACGAGGACTTCGTCCGTGACCACACCCACGGTTACGAGGACTTCGCCGAGGCCGCCCGCGCCGCCGACTGGGACGCCACCCTCACCGCGACCGGCCTCACGCGCGAGGACATCGAGGAGTGCCTGCGCATGGTCCTCGCGTCGAAGCGCGTCATCGTGTGCTGGGCGATGGGCCTGACCCAGCACAAGCACTCCGTGCCCATGATCCGCGAGATCGTCAACTTCCTGCTGCTGCGCGGCAACATCGGCCGCCCCGGCGCCGGCGTCTGCCCGGTGCGCGGCCACTCCAACGTGCAGGGCGACCGCACCATGGGCATCTTCGAGCGGCCCGCTCCGGAGTTCCTGGACGCCCTGGAGAAGGAGTTCGGCTTCGCCCCGCCGCGCGAACACGGCTACGACGTCGTACGGGCCATCCGCGCACTGCGCGACGGACGGGCGAAGGTCTTCTTCGCCATGGGCGGCAACTTCGTCTCCGCCTCCCCCGACACGGAGGTCACCGAGGCCGCGATGCGCCGGGCCCGGCTGACCGTGCACGTGTCGACCAAGCTCAACCGCTCGCACGCCGTCACGGGCGCGCGCGCCCTCATCCTGCCGACCCTGGGGCGCACCGAACGCGATCTGCAGGGCGGCGGCGAGCAGTTCGTGACGGTCGAGGACTCCATGGGCATGGTGCACGCCTCCCGCGGCCGCCTCGAACCGGCGAGCGGGCAGCTGCTGTCCGAGCCGGCCATCGTCTGCCGGCTGGCCCGCCGCGTCCTCGGCTCCGGCAGCAAGGTGCCGTGGGAGGAGTTCGAGAAGGACTACGCGACGATCCGCGACCGCATCGCCCGCGTGATCCCCGGCTTCGAGGACTTCAACGCGCGCGTGGCGAACCCCTCGGGCTTCACGCTCCCCCACGCCCCGCGCGACGAGCGGCGCTTCCCGACGGCCACCGGCAAGGCCAACTTCACCGCCGCCCCGGTCGAGTACCCCGAACTGCCGAAGGGGCGGCTCCTGCTGCAGACACTGCGCTCACACGACCAGTACAACACCACGATCTACGGCCTCGACGACCGCTACCGCGGCATCACGAACGGCCGCCGCGTGGTGCTCGTCAACCCCGAGGACGCGCGCGAGCTGCGGCTCGCGGACGGCTCGTACGTCGACCTGGTCGGCGAGTGGAAGGACGGTGTGGAACGCAGGGCCCCCGGATTCCGCGTCGTGCACTACCCGACCGCCCCTGGCTGCGCCGCCGCGTACTACCCGGAGACCAACGTACTGGTGCCGCTGGACGCGACCGCCAACACCAGCAACACCCCGGCCAGCAAGTCGGTCGTGGTCCGTCTGGAACAATCCACGACCGACTGAGCGTTTGCTCAGCAATGACGGCGGCACTGCCGTGGACGCTTGCGCGCAAGCGTCCACGGCAGTGCCGCCGCAGTGATCACGACGGACGAACCACAACGAACGACGAACGGAGCCCGGCCCATGGGAGAGCAGCAGCACGTGAAGTTCCCGCAAGAGGTCATCGACGAGTACGCCGCGCTCGGGGTGGACCTGGGGGCACTGTTCTCCGCCGGCCACCTCGGTACCCGCATGGGCGTGCAGATCCTGGAGGCCTCGGCGGAGCGGGTCGTCGGGACGATGCCGGTGGAGGGCAACACCCAGCCCTACGGGCTGCTGCACGGCGGCGCCTCCGCCGTCCTGGCCGAGACCCTCGGCTCGGTGGGGTCGATGCTGCACGGCGGCGCCGCCAAGATCGCCGTGGGCGTCGACCTCAACTGCACCCACCACCGCGGCGCGCGCTCCGGCCTGGTCACCGGGGTCGCCACCCCGGTGCACCGGGGGCGGTCCACGGCCACCTACGAGATCGTCATCAGCGACGAGGCCGGCAAGCGGGTGTGCACCGCGCGCCTGACCTGCCTGCTGCGGGACACCGGCACGAAGGACGCGGAGCAGGCCGCCGGCGCCGCCAAGAGCTGACCGGCACGGGTGGTGCGGGGTACGGCACGCGGCCGCCCGCGCCACCCGTTGCCCGGCCCTTGCCCGGCAACAGCAAGGTGCCCTACCGTTCCGGCATGGAACGGGGAGGTGCCACCCGGCCCGCCGCGCGGGACCCCCGCCGCCCCCTGCTCGCCACGGCGCCCCTCCCGACACCTCCGGCGCTCCCGGCACTCCTCTCGAGGGTCTTCGCGAGAGTGTTTCCGGCCTCCCTCCTGGCCGCCCTCGCGACCGTCCTCCTGGCAGCCGGATGCGGCCCGTCCGGACGCCCCGGCGCCCCGGCACCGTCCCTGCCGCCGCCCGCCCCGGCGCCCTCCCCGGCGGCGACCGCTCCCAAGGACGTGTGCGCACGGGTCGTCGCCCATCGGGCCCGTGAGGTGCTGGACGGCACCGCCTACGGCGACTACCAGTCGATGGGCCTGTCCAACGGCCAGTACGACATCCTGCGCGACGCCGTGGCCGCCGCCCGCCCCGTCCGCGAACGCCAAGGCACCGCGGCTGCCCACGACGTGATCGACCGTCATGTCGGCGAGGCCTGCGCGGCACGGCACCGCACCGGCGGACCGGACGAAGGCGCCTGGCGATGAGCGCCATCGGCCCCGTGGAACCCGGCGGCGAAACCCGCCCCTCGATCCCGCCGCCGCGTCGCGGCCTCCGGGCCCCCGCCGCGGCCCCCTCGCGGCGCTGCACGGGCGTCATCGCCGGACCGTACTCGCCGCCCTCACCGTGGCGGCCGTCCTCACGGCCGGCGTCCTCCTCCACCTCACCCGGCCCCGGCAACCTCCGCCGCCCGCAGCTCCGTTCCCGTCCCGGGTGATCACCGTCGCCTACCTGAAACCGCAGGCCAGAGGCCCAGAAACAGATAAACGGAATTTCAGCTTCATCGTCGAACCCACCGTGGAATCAGGCCCTCCGGTCACCGTCACCCCCATATCCCAGGCCTACTCGGGTTTTCGACGGCCTCCAGCCCGCACGCCCTTTTCCGGACAAAAGAAAGGTCCCCCGCAAGCTCGTCATCACCCTCCGCGTCACAGAATGCGGAGAATTGCCGGAGACCGTCGGACTCCCTCTCCTGGATGTAACTCTGCGTAATGCGCGCGCAATACGGACTCACGGCTTCACCCTCGGACCGCGCTGCGCGCAGGAACTCTCCACAGCCCTAAAAGTCGCCTGCAGCAACGATTTTCGGTAATCACCAAAACCCCTGATACACCTGAACACCCCCCGCCCGGTCCTGCGGTTTCTCACCATGCGGACAGGTCAAAACGGCCGGAATTCCGCCGTTCCCCCCACTCAGTACCGCTCTGCATTACCTCGTGTCATAACAAGAGCGTCACAGCATTGGCCAGACCCTCCTCCCCGTTCCCCCCACCCGCTTAGAGTCACGGCCAGTCACCGCGCCTCCCGATTCTTACTTCGGCCCAGCGCTCGACTCGGCCGTTTCCACCGGGAAACAGCCGTCAGGGGAAAGGACTGGATCGTGCGTCAACGTTCACTCATCGCCGTCACCGCTGCTTTGGCGGCAGGAGCACTCACCCTCACCGCCTGTGGTTCGCGCGACGAGGGCGGGAGCGGCAACTCGGGTTCCGGCAGCGGTGGCACCACCGTCGTGATCGGCATCGACGCACCGCTGACCGGCGACCTGTCCGCGCTGGGTCTCGGCATCAAGAACTCCGTGGACCTCGCCGCCAAGATCGCCAACAAGGAGAAGGTCGTCGACGGCGTCACCTTCAAGGTCGAAGCCCTCGACGACCAGGCCCAGCCCTCCTCCGGCCAGCAGAACGCCACCAAGTTCGTCGCCAACGACGAAGTACTCGGCGTCGTCGGCCCGCTGAACTCCTCCGTCGCCGAATCCATGCAGAAGGTCTTCGACGACGCCAAGCTCGTCCAGGTCTCACCCGCCAACACCAACCCCTCCCTCTCCCAGGGAACCGACTGGCAGAAGACCCAGACACGCACCTATAAGTCGTACTTCCGTACCGCGACCACGGACGCCGTCCAGGGCCCGTTCGCCGCCCAGTACCTGTACAACGACTCCAAGAAGCGCAAGGTCTTCGTCATCGACGACAAGAAGACCTACGGCGCCGGCCTCGCCGCCACCTTCACCGCCGAGTTCAAGAAGCTCGGCGGCAAGGTCGTCGGCACCGAGCACATCGACCCCGAGACCAAGGACTTCTCCGCGGTCGCCACCAAGGTCAAGTCCTCCGGCGCCGACGTCGTCTACTACGGCGGCGAATACCCGCAGGCCGGCCCGCTCAGCAAGCAGATCAAGGCCGCCGGCGCCAAGATCCCGCTCGTCGGCGGCGACGGCATCTACAGCGCCGACTTCATCAAGCTCGCCGGCGCCAGCGGCACCGGCGACCTCGCCACCTCCGTCGGCGCCCCGGTCGAAGAGCTCCCCTCCGCCAAGGAGTTCGTCGCCAACTACAAGGCCGAGAAGTACAAGGAAGACTTCGAGGCCTACGGCGGCTACAGCTACGACTCGGCCTGGGCCGTCATCGAAGCCGTCAAGAAGGTCGTCGAGGACAACGACGGCAAGCTGCCCGAAGACGCCCGCGAAAAGGTCACCGCCGCCATGCAGAACGTCTCCTTCGACGGAGTCACCGGCAAGGTCTCCTTCGACGAGTTCGGTGACGCCACCAACAAGCAGCTCACCGTCTACGCCGTCGAGAACGGCGACTGGAACGACGTCAAGTCCGGCACCTACACCGGCTGACCCAGCCGCACCAACCGAGCCGCGCGGGGCGCCGCACCACAGGCGCCCCGCGCGGCTCGTATCCGGCCCCATCCATCGAACTTTCCGAACGCTCGGAGGACATGCGGTGAACGAACTGCCGCAGCAGCTGGTCAACGGCCTGCTACTGGGATCCATGTACGGGCTGGTCGCCCTCGGCTACACAATGGTCTACGGCATTGTCCAGCTCATCAACTTCGCCCACGGCGAGATCTTCATGACCGGCGCCTTCGGCGCACTCACGGTCTACGTATACGTCCTGCCCGACGGCACCTCCATGCTGATCGCCCTGCCGCTCATGCTCATCGGCGCCATGATCATCTCCACCACCGTGGCCGTAGGAGCGGAACGGTTCGCCTACCGGCCCCTGCGCGGCGGCCCCCGCCTCGCCCCCCTCATCACCGCCATCGGCCTCTCCCTCGCCCTCCAGCAGGCGGTATGGGCCTGGTACCCCGAAGCGAAGTCCGCCCGCACCTTCCCCAGCATCCCCGGCGGACCCTTCGAGATCGGCACCGTCACCATCCAGACCGGCGACGTCTTCGTCTTCTGCGCCGCCCCCCTCAGCATGGCCATCCTCGGCTACTTCGTGATGCGCACCCGCACCGGACGCGGCATGCAGGCCACCGCCCAGGACCCCGACACGGCCAAGCTCATGGGCGTCAACACCGACCGCATCATCGTGGTCGCCTTCGCCCTCGGCGCCATCTTCGCCGCCGTCGGCAGCGTCGCCTACGGCCTCAAGTACGGCCAGATCGACTTCCGCATGGGCTTCATCCTCGGACTCAAGGCCTTCACCGCCGCCGTCCTCGGCGGAATCGGCAACATCTACGGAGCCATGCTCGGCGGCCTCGTCCTCGGCATCGCCGAAGCCCTGTCCACCGCCTACATCTCCGACATCCCCGGCATGCAGCAGTTCGGCAGCCAGTCCTGGGCAAACGTCTGGGCGTTCGTACTCCTCATCCTCGTGCTCCTCTTCAGGCCCCAAGGCCTCCTCGGCGAGCGCGTCGCGGACAGGGCGTGACACCGATGACCACACAGACCACCACAGCACAGACCCCCGGCTCCCACACCGCCGAACCCAACAAGGGCATCATCGGCATCCCGGAGCACATCGGCCGCGCCCTCGCCACCGCCGGCGGCGCCCTCACCGTCATCTCCACCTTCCTCGCCTGGACCTGGACCTCCGCCTTCCCCGGCGACCTCACCTACTACGGCTACCCCGGCGGCCTCCAGGTCCTCGTCCTCATCGGCGGCGCCCTCACCACCCTCTTCGGCCTCGCCTCCTACGGCACCAAGGGCCTGCGCTGGCTCACCCCCGCCGGTGCCGACAGCGCCATCAAACTCGCCGCCACCGGCACCTTCGCCACCGCCTGGTACACGATCACCGCCATCAGCGCCAAACTCGGCGGATTCGTCAACCTCGAACCCGGCGGCTGGATCGCGGCCCTCGCCACCCTCACCGCCCTCCTCGGCGCCCTCGCCCTACCCTTCGAACGGCCCGAACCCGACCCCCACGACCCCGACGACAGCGACTGGGAACAGATCCGCCACGAGTTCCGGCGCGGCTTCGCCCTCCTGCGCGCAGCCATCGCCACCGGCCGCACCCGGCCCGCACGCGAACTCCCCGCCTACGCCGAGATCCTCATCATCGTCGCCGCCCTCACCACCGGCCTGATCGTCTTCACCTACGGCATCGGCACCTCGTACGACGAACTCTTCGTCGGCTTCCTCATCACCGCCGGCTTCGGCTTCGCCGCCCTCGCCAAGGCAGGGCTGATCGACCGCGTCTCCGCGATCACCGCCAGACACCGCAACGTCACCCTGATCGGCGCCTTCGTCGCAGCCGCCGCCTTCCCCTTCACCCAGTCCGACGACCAGTACGCCACCATCGGCGTCTACATCCTCATCTTCGCCACCGTCGCCCTGGGCCTCAACATCGTCGTCGGCCTGGCCGGCCTCCTCGACCTCGGATACGTCGCCTTCCTCGGCGTCGGCGCCTACACCGCCGCCATGGTCTCCGGAAGCCCCTCCAGCCCCTTCGACATCCAACTCCCCTTCTGGGCCAGCGCCCTCCTCGGCGCAGCCGTCGCCATGGTCTTCGGCGTCCTCATCGGAGCCCCCACCCTCCGCCTCCGCGGCGACTACCTCGCCATCGTCACCCTCGGTTTCGGCGAGATCTTCCGCCTCGCCGTCCTCAACACCGACGGCACCTCCGGACCCGACATCACCAACGGCTCCAACGGCATCTCCTCCATCCCCAACATCAACATCCTCGGCTTCGACTTCGGCCAGGAACACACCATCGCCGGCTTCACCATCGCCCGGTTCGCCAACTACTTCCTGCTGATGCTCCTCATCACGCTGGTCGTCGTCGTGGTCTTCCGACGCAGCAGCGACTCCCGCATCGGCCGCGCCTGGGTCGCCATCCGCGAAGACGAAACCGCCGCCCGCGCCATGGGCATCAACGGATTCCGCGTCAAACTCATCGCCTTCGCCCTCGGCGCCACCCTCGCCGGCCTCGCCGGCGCCGTCCAGGCCCACGTCACCTACACCGTCACCCCCGAGCAGTACATGTTCGCCCACGTCGTCCCGCCCAACAGCGCCTTCCTCCTCGCCGCAGTCGTCCTCGGCGGCATGGGCACCATCAGCGGGCCCCTCGTCGGCGCGGCCCTGCTCTACCTCATCCCCGCCAAACTCCAGTTCCTCGGCGACTTCCAGCTCCTCGCCTTCGGCCTCGCGCTCGTCCTCATCATGCGCTTCCGGCCCGAAGGCCTCATCCCCAACCGGCGTCGCCAGCTCGAATTCCACGCAGAGGCCGAAGCACCCACAGTCCTCAGCAAGTCAGGGGCCTGACCACCATGACAACCGACACCACCACCCCGAGCGCCCCCACCGGCGCCACCCCGGGCGAAACCATCCTCGACGCCCGCGGCGTCACCATGCGCTTCGGCGGTCTCACCGCCGTCCGCAGCGTCGACCTCACCGTCAACAGCGGTGAAATCGTCGGCCTCATCGGACCCAACGGCGCCGGCAAGACCACCTTCTTCAACTGCCTCACCGGCCTCTACACCCCCACCGAAGGCGAAGTCCGCTACAAGGACAAGGTCCTGCCCCCCAAGTCCTTCAAGGTCACCGCCGCCGGCGTCGCCCGCACCTTCCAGAACATCCGCCTCTTCGGCAACATGACGGTCCTCGAGAACGTCCTCGTCGGCCGCCACACCCGCACCAAGGAAGGCCTCTGGTCCGCCCTCCTGCGCGGCCCCGGCTTCCACAGGGCCGAAGCCGCCTCCCGCGAACGCGCCATGGAACTCCTCGAGTTCGTCGGCCTCGCCGACAAGGCCGACCACCTCGCCCGCAACCTCCCCTACGGCGAACAACGCCGGCTCGAGATCGCCCGCGCCCTCGCCAGCGAACCCGGACTCCTCCTCCTCGACGAGCCCACCGCCGGCATGAACCCCCAGGAAACCCGCGAAACCGAAGAACTCGTCTTCGCCATCCGGGACAAGGGCATCGCCGTCCTCGTCATCGAGCACGACATGCGCTTCATCTTCAACCTCTGCGACCGCGTCGCCGTCCTCGTCCAGGGACAGAAACTCGTCGAAGGCGACGCCGCCACCGTCCAGGCCGACGAACGCGTCATCGCCGCCTACATCGGGGAACCCATCGCGAACGACCCCGGCGCCGAAGAAGCAGCCGAAGTCGAAGCCGCGGAAGCAGCCGCCGAGGCCACCACGGACGCCGCGCCCGGCAAGGAGAACGACCGATGACCGCACTCCTGGAAGTCGAAGACCTCAAAGTCGCCTACGGCAAGATCCAAGCCGTCAAGGGCATCTCCTTCAAGGTCGAGGCCGGCGAAGTCGTCACCCTCATCGGCACCAACGGCGCCGGCAAGACCACCACCCTGCGCACCCTCTCCGGCCTCCTCAAGCCGGTCGGCGGCCAAATTAAGTTCAACGGAAAATCACTCAAGAAGATCCCCGCCCACGAGATCGTCTCCCACGGCCTCGCCCACTCCCCCGAGGGGCGGCACATCTTCCCCCGCATGACCATCGAGGACAACCTCCGCCTCGGCGCCTTCCTCCGCAACGACAAGGCAGGCATCGACAAGGACATCCAGCGCTCCTACGACCTCTTCCCCATCCTCGGAGAACGCCGCAAACAAGCCGCGGGAACCCTCTCCGGCGGAGAACAGCAAATGCTCGCCATGGGCAGGGCCCTCATGTCCCAGCCCAAACTCCTCATGCTCGACGAACCCTCCATGGGACTCTCACCGATCATGATGCAGAAGATCATGGCCACCATCGCCGAACTGAAGGCCCAGGGCACCACCATCCTGCTCGTCGAACAGAACGCCCAGGCCGCCCTCTCCCTCGCGGACCACGGCCACGTCATGGAAGTCGGCAACATCGTCCTCTCCGGAAGCGGACGCGACCTCCTCCACGACGAATCCGTCCGCAAGGCCTACCTCGGCGTCGACTGACCCATCCACACCACAAGCACAACACTGAGGCCCGGCTCCCCCAGGGAACCGGGCCTCAGCAGCACAACCGACAACTACCCCTTCGCAGCCTTCTTCTCCTCCGCGTCATCGATAACCGCCTGCGCCACCTGCTGCATCGACATCCGCCGATCCATCGACGTCTTCTGAATCCAACGGAACGCCGCCGGCTCCGACAACCCGTACACCGTCTGCAACACCGACTTCGCCCGGTCCACCAGCTTCCGCGTCTCCAGCCGCAGACTCAGATCCGCGACCTCACGCTCCAGCTCCCGCAACTCCGTGAACCGCGACACCGCCATCTCGATCGCCGGCACCACATCACTCTTCGAGAACGGCTTCACCAGATACGCCATCGCCCCCGCGTCCCGCGCCCGCTCCACCAGATCACGCTGCGAGAACGCCGTCAGCATCAACACCGGCGCGATACTCTCCTCGGCGATCTTCTCCGCCGCCGAGATACCGTCCAGCTTCGGCATCTTCACATCGAGAATCACCAGATCCGGACGGTGCTCCCGCGCAAGCTCCACCGCCCGCTCACCATCACCGGCCTCACCGACGACGGTGTACCCCTCCTCCTCCAGCATCTCCTTGAGATCGAGCCGGATCAGCGCCTCGTCCTCGGCGATCACGACACGCGTCGTCATCGGAGGCACGTGCGACTTGTCGTCGTCGGGCACGTCTACTGGCTGGGGCGACTCGGGGACGCTCAACGGGGCTCCTTGGTGCGGGCAGGGCAGATACTGCTGACAAGAGCGTACCTAGCTGCGGTAAGGTGGGGGCACGGCGGGTGACCGCCAACCTTTGTTTTAGAGGAAGCCCCGGTAGTCCAGCGGAAGAGACACGGTGCTCAAACCACCGACAGCGTGGGTTCGAATCCCACCCGGGGCACTTTTCCTTCGATTGCAAGGTCGTCATTCCTAAGCGGATGTTCGCATTCTCGTGAACATCCGCTTTTTGCCGCGTGTCGTAGTGGCCCCCCACGCATCGTGTGCACATGTACGACCTCAGCACACGCAGGCGGGCACTGGCTTTGGTGGCCCAGGGCCGAAGCCTCAACTCGGTGAGCCGCGAGACGGGCGTCTCGCGCGCCGCGATCAGGTCCTGGCAGCACCGCCTGGAGCCCATGCCCCGCATGATGACTCCGGATCCGGGACCGCCTGCCGATGAGTTCGCCTACGCCTATCTCCTCGGCCTCTATCTCGGCGACGGCTGCATCAGCCCGCACCGACACTCCGGCTACTACCTGCGGATCGCGTGCGCCGACGCATGGCCGGGATTGATCGAACTGTGCCGCGAAGCCATCACGCGAGTGCGCCCCGGTATCGGCGTCTACACACAGCCGAAGCAGGGCTGTGTGATGATCACCAGCTACTCTCCGCACTGGCCCCAGCTCTTCCCCCAACACGGGCCCGGCAAAAAGCATGATCGTTCCATCGCTCTGCAGCCCTGGCAACAGGCTCTGGTCGACAAGTACCCCTGGCAGTTCATCCGTGGACTCATCCACTCCGACGGATGCCGGATCACCAACTGGACGACGCGCATGGTCCGCGGTGAACGGAAGCGCTATGAGTACCCGCGGTACTTCTTCACCAATCTCTCGGCCGACATCATCCGCCTCTTCACAACATCCCTGAACCAAGTGGGTGTCGAATGGCGGCAGCCCAACCCCCGCAACATCTCCGTCGCCAAGAAGGCGTCCGTCGCCCTGATGGACCTTCACGTGGGCCCCAAGTACTGAACCGGGGCCCTGATGAGGCTACTTGGGGCTGTCGTCCTCGCCGACGTGGTGGACGCGGACGAGATTGGTCGAGCCGGAGACGCCGGGCGGGGAGCCGGCGGTGATGACGACGATGTCGCCCTTCTTACAGCGGCCGTAGGCGAGGAGGAGTTCGTCGACCTGGTCGACCATGGCGTCGGTGGAGTCGACGTGGGGGCCGAGGAAGGTTTCGACGCCCCAGGTGAGGCTGAGCTGGGAGCGGGTGGCGGGGTCGGGGGTGAAGGCGAGGAGGGGGATGGGTGAGCGGTAGCGGGAGAGGCGGCGGGCGGTGTCGCCGGACTGGGTGAAGGCGATGAGGTGGGTGGCGTCGAGGAAGTCGCCGATTTCGGCGGCGGCTCGGGCGACGGCGCCGCCCTGGGTGCGGGGTTTGTTGGTGTCGGTGAGGGGTGGGAGGCCTTTGGTGAGGATGTCCTCTTCGGCTGCTTCGACGATGCGGGCCATGGTGCGGACGGTGTGGACGGCGTGTTTGCCGACGCTGGTTTCGCCGGAGAGCATGACGGCGTCGGTGCCGTCGATGATGGCGTTGGCGACGTCGGAGGCTTCGGCGCGGGTGGGGCGAGCGTTGTCGATCATCGAGTCGAGCATTTGAGTGGCGACGATGACCGGTTTGGCGTTGCGTTTGGCCAGTTTGATGGCGCGCTTTTGAACGATGGGGACTTGTTCGAGTGGCATTTCGACGCCGAGGTCTCCGCGGGCGACCATGATGCCGTCGAAGGCGGCGACGATGTCGTCGATGTTCTGGACGGCTTGGGGTTTTTCGATTTTGGCGATGACGGGGAGGCGGCGGCCTTCTTCCTCCATGATGCGGTGGACGTCCTTGATGTCGTGTCCGCTGCGTACGAAGGAGAGGGCGATGGTGTCGAAGCCGGTGCGCAGGGCCCAGCGGAGGTCGTCCTCGTCCTTTTTGGAGAGGGCGGGGACGGAGACGGCGACGCCGGGGAGGTTGAGGCCTTTGTGGTCGGAGACCATGCCGCCTTCGATGACGGTGGTGTGGACGCGGGGGCCGTCGACCTCGGTGACGTGGAGGGTGACTTTGCCGTCGTCGATGAGGATGCGTTCGCCGGGGGTGACGTCGTCGACGAGGCCTGCGTGGGTGGTGCCGCAGGTGTGGCGGTCGCCTTGGACGCCGTCTTCCACGGAGATGGTGAAGGTGTCGCCGCGTTCAAGGAGTACGGGGCCTTCGGTGAAGTGGCCGAGTCTGATTTTCGGGCCTTGAAGGTCGGCGAGGAGGCCGACGCTGCGTCCGGTTTCGTCGGCGGCTTTTCGGACCCGGTGGTAGCGCTCCTCGTGTTCGGCGTGGCTGCCGTGGCTGAGGTTGAATCGGGCGACGTCCATTCCGGCGTCGACCAAGCCTTTGATCTGGTCGTATGTATGAGTGGCGGGCCCTAGCGTGCAGACGATTTTGGCTCGGCGCATGGAATGAGCCTAGGGCTTACCGACGGGTAGGGATTAGGTCACATGTGACCATTCGGCGGACTGCGCATGAATGACTATTGACAAGTGTTGAACTGTGCGGCCATGCGCTCCGATGAGCACACCGGATCGTCGGCCGCGGCGCGGTTCTCACGGCCGGTCACGGCGTCCGCCGCCGTCATCGCCGCCGCCCGTGCCGTCCTGCCGGATCGCGGCTCGTGAGGGCTGGTCAGACTCGACGTGTTCAGGTCAGAATCGTCGCGCGTGGATCTACGCGCGTCATTGCCTGCCTGAGGAGAGCCCCGGATGCCGTTGAACCGCCGGAAGTTTCTGACGAGGTCCACTGCGACGGGGGCGGGGGTGGCGCTGGCGGGTGCGGCGGCTCCCGCTGCTCGGGCCGCCGGGTCCGCGGAGGCCGCAGGGTCCGTCGTGGCGGCGGGTGGGGGCAGAGAGGGGAAGGGGAAGCCGGTGAAGCGGTACGCGCTGACGGTGATGGGGACGACGGACCTGCACGGCCATGTCTTCAACTGGGACTACTTCAAGGACGCGGAGTACGAGGACGGGGCGGGCAACGCGCAGGGGCTGGCGCGGGTGTCGACGCTGGTGGAGCAGGTCCGCAGGGAAAAGGGCCGGCACCACACGATGCTGCTGGACGCGGGTGACACGATCCAGGGCACGCCGTTGACGTACTACTACGCGAAGGTGGATCCGATCACCGCGAAGGGCGGTCCGGTTCATCCGATGGCGCAGGCGATGAACGCGATCGGGTACGACGCGGTGGCGCTGGGCAATCATGAGTTCAACTATGGGATCGAGACGCTGCGGAAGTTCGAGGAGCAGTGCCGTTTCCCGTTGTTGGGTGCGAACGCGCTGGACGCGAAGACGTTGAAGCCGGCGTTCCCGCCGTATTTCATCAAGGAGTTCCGGGTGAAGGGTGCTCCGCCGGTGCGGGTGGCGGTGCTGGGGTTGACGAATCCGGGGATCGCGATCTGGGACAAGGCGCATGTGCAGGGGAGGCTGACGTTCCCGGGGCTCGAGGAGCAGGCGGCGAAGTGGGTGCCGAAGCTGCGGTCGATGGGTGCGGACGTGGTGGTGGTGTCGGCGCATTCGGGGTCGTCGGGTACGTCGTCGTACGGGGATCAGTTGCCGTATGTGGAGAACGCTGCGGCGAATGTGGCGCGGCTGGTGCCGGGGATCGACGCGATTCTGGTCGGGCACGCGCATGCGGAGATCGAGGAGTTGCGGGTCGTCAATGAGGAGACGGGCCGGGAGGTCGTGCTGTCGGAGCCGCTGTGTTATGCGGAGCGGTTGACGTTGTTCGACTTCGGACTCGTTCTGGAGCGGGGCCGGTGGCGGGTGGAGTCGGTGGGGGCCTCGTTGCGGGATGCGGCGACGGTGGAGGACGATCCGCGGATCACGCGTCTGTTGTCGGACGAGCATGCGGAGGTGGTGGCGTACGTCAATCAGGTGGTGGGTTCGGCGACGGTGGCGTTGACGACGGTGGAGGCGCGTTACAAGGACGCGCCGATCATCGATCTGATCACCAAGGTGCAGGAGGACGTGGTGCGGGCCGCGTTGGCGGGTTCGGAGTACGCGTCGCTGCCGGTGTTGTCGCAGGGGTCGCCGTTCTCGCGGACGTCGGAGATTCCGGCGGGTGAGGTGACGATCCGGGATCTGTCGGGTCTGTATGTGTATGACAACACGTTGGTGGCGAAGTTGATGACGGGTGCGCAGGTGCGGGCGTATCTGGAGTATTCGGCGGGGTATTTCGTGCGGACGGCGGTGGGTGCGCCGGTGGATGTGGCGGCGTTGACGAACGCGGGTGGGCGGCCGGACTACAACTACGACTATGTGTCGGGGTTGCGGTACGACATTGATGTCGCGCAGCCGGTGGGGTCGCGGATCCGGAATGTGACCGTCGGGGGTGCTCCGTTGGATGACGCGCAGGAGTTCGTGTTCGCGGTGAACAATTACCGGGCGAACGGGGGCGGCGCGTTTCCGCATGTGGCGTCGGCGAAGGAGGTGTGGTCGGAGTCGACGGAGATCCGTACCCGGATCGCGGAGTGGGTGACGGCGAGGGGTGTGCTGGATCCGGCGCAGTTCGCGTCGGTGGACTGGCGGCTGACGCGGGAGGGTGTGCCGGTGTTCTGAGGGGTTGTGCGGGAGGGTGTGCCGGTGGTGTGAGGGCCGGTGTTCCCGGCGGCCGCCCGGGGTGGCCGAGGTCGTCTTGACGTGTTGCCGGGGGTGCCGCATGGTGGTGCGGCGCCCCCGGTCGCGTGGTGTGTCTGCCGGTTTACGCCTGCTGCTGTATGCGCAGTGCGCGGGCGAGGTCGTCGAGCTGGTCGACGAGTTTGCGGCGCAGGGCGGGGGTCGGGTCTGCCTTGCGGAGGCATTTCTGGCCGAGGCGGAGGGTTTCGGGGTCGACGGCGTGGACGGGGAAGGCCCAGTGGCCGGCGGCTTCGGCGATGGCGGGGCCGCGGCGGGCGGCGAGGGCGACGGCGTCCTTGTGGTAGCGGGCGACGTAGGGGTGTACGAGGTCGGCCTGTTCGGGTTGCCAGAAGCCTTGGGCGGTGGCGGTGAACAGGTAGTTGGACAGGTTGTCGGTGTGGAACAGGGCGTCCCAGGCGCGGGCTTTGGCGTCTTCGTGGGGCAGGGCGGCGCGGCAGCGGGCGGCGCCTTCCTGGCCGGTGGCGCTGGGGTCGTCGGCGAGTTCCGCGGCGATGGCGGCTTCGTCGGTGGCGTCGAGGACGGCGAGGCGGGTGAGGATGCGCCAGCGCAGCTCGGGGTCGAGTTCGGGGCCGCCGGGGACGGTGCCGTCGGTGAGCCAGGCGGCGATGGTGTCGGGGTGGGCGGCGGTGTCGATGCGGTGGCGTACGGCGATGAGGCGCAGGCCGGGGTGGTCGCCGTCCTCGGTGCGGCGGATGAGGTCGCGGCACAGGTCGGTGAGGGTGGCGAGGGCGGCGGGCCGCCGGCCGGGGGTGATGTAGCGGTCGGTGACGTGGGTGGTGGCGAAGGCGAGGACGCCGCCGACGAGGGCGAGGTCGGTTTCGTGGGGGAGGTGGGTGCGGGCGATGTCCAGGTAGGTGGTGGGGGGGAGTTCGCCGTCGCGGACGGCGTCGCGCAGGGCGTTCCAGACGACGGCGCGGGTGAGGGGGTCGGGGAGTCCGGAGAGGCGGGTGCGGAGGGTCTGGGTGGACTCGTCGTCGAAGCGGATCTTGGCGTAGGTGAGATCGCCGTCGTTGAGGACGAGGAGGGCGGGGCGGGGGCCGGGGGCGCTGATGGTGGTGGTGCCGGTGGTGGAGAGGTCGGCTTCGAGGGGTGTGCGGGGGGTGAGGCCGTGGGGGGTGTGGGGGTCGTGGTCGTAGAGGCCGAGGGTGATGCGGTGCGGGCGGCCGGTTTCGTCCACGGGGGGCGGGTTGTGGAGGGTGAGGTGCCAGTGGCCGTTGTCGGTGCGGAGTTCGGGGGTGAGGGTGTCGACTCCGGTGGTGGTGAGCCAGGCGTTGGCCCAGGCGTGGACGTCGCGGTCGGTGGCGGAGGCGAGGGAGTCGATGAAGTCGGTGAGGGTGGCGTTGGCGAATTTGTGCCGCTCGATGTGGGTGTTGATGCCGGCGAGGAAGTCTTCTTCGCCGAGCCAGGCGACGAGCTGACGCAGGACGGAGGCGCCCTTGGCGTAGGAGATGCCGTCGAAGTTGAGGAGGGCGGAGGCGGTGTCCTGGACGTCCTCGGGGGCGACGGGGTGGGTGGAGGGGCGCTGGTCGGCGTCGTAGCCCCAGGGTTTGCGGGTGACGCCGAAGTCGGTCCAGGTGTCGGTGAAGCGGGTGGCTTCGGCGGTGGTCTGGTAGCCCATGTATTCGGCGAAGGACTCGTTGAGCCAGATGTCGTCCCACCAGGTGAGGGTGACGAGGTCGCCGAACCACATGTGGGCCATTTCGTGGGCGATGACCATGGCGCGGGTCTGCCGTTGGGTGTCGGTGACGGCGGACCGGAAGACGAATTCGTCGCGGAAGGTGACGAGGCCGGGGTTTTCCATGGCGCCGGCGTTGAATTCGGGGACGAAGGCCTGGTCGTAGGAGTCGAAGGGGTAGGGCTGGGTGAATTTTTCGTGGTAGCGGTCGAAGCAGGCGCGGGTGACGTCGAGGAGTTCGTCGGCGTCGGCGTCGAGGTGGGGGGCGAGGGAGCGGCGGCAGTGGAGGCCGAAGGGGAGGCCTCGGTGTTCGGTGCGTACGGAGTGCCAGGGTCCGGCGGCGACGGCGACGAGGTAGGTGGAGATGAGGGGGGTGGTGGCTGCTTTCCAGCGGCCGTCGCCGAGGTGTTCGGTGATGCCGTTGGCGAGGACGGTCCAGGTGCGGGGGGCGGTGACGGTGAGGTCGAAGACGGCCTTGAGGTCGGGCTGGTCGAAGGCCGCGAAGACGCGTTGGACGTCGTCGAGGAAGAGCTGGGTGTAGGTGTAGGTCTCGCCGTCGGCGGGGTCGGTGAAGCGGTGCATGCCTTCGCCGGTGCGGGAGTAGTGCATGGCGGCGTCGATGTGGAGTTCGTGTTCGCCGGGGGTGAGGTCCTTGAGCGGCAGTCGGTTGCCGTCGAGGGTCTCGGGGTCCAGTGGGTGTCCGTCGAGGGTGACGGAGCGCAGCTCGGCGGGCTTGACCTCGACGAAGGTGTCCGTGTCGTCCTGGTCCGCGAGGACGGTGAAGCGGATCAGGGTGCGGGAGTCGAAGGTGTCGTCACCGGTGGTGAGATCGAGTTCGATCGCGTAGCGGTGGACGTCGAGGAGCTGTGCTCGGTTCTGCGCTTCGTCGCGCGTGAGTACGGACATGCAGGCCATGCTGCCTGATGGCGTTGGTGGGGCACAGAGGCGGATCGGTACACGGCTTATGTCCGGTCCGGGGTGGGCTCCCGGGTGTGCGCCCCTGTGTGGGGGTTGCGGGGTGTGCGGGGTGTGCGTGCCGTCGTGTGGGGGCGGTGCCGGCGGGGTGTGGTGTCGGCCGTGGGTGCCCGTGCCCCCCGGGGAGGGGGGCCGGGGGGTCAGTCCGTGGTGGGTGCGGGGGTGCCGGTGGGACTGCCGGCGGTGCTCCTGGTGGCGCCGTCGGCGATGTGTTCGTGGTGGCGGATCACTTCGGCGATGATGAAGTTCAGGAACTTCTCGGCGAAGGCCGGGTCGAGTTTGGCGTTCTCGGCGAGGGTGCGCAGCCGGGTGATCTGGCGGGCTTCGCGGGCCGGGTCGGCGGGGGGCAGCCGGTGTTCGGCTTTGAGGCGGCCGACCTGCTGGGTGCATTTGAAGCGTTCGGCGAGCATGTGGACGACGGCCGCGTCGATGTTGTCGATGCTGTCGCGCAGCCTGGCGAGTTCCTCGCGGACTGCGGGGTCGACGTCACCGGTACCGGTGCTGCTGGTGGTCATGGGAAGTCAGCCTACGGGGCGGTGGCGGGGTGGCGGGTGTCCGCGGTCGGGACAGGTGCCGGGGTGGGCTCGTACAGTGGAATCGGTGGTGGGACGTCTTGGGGGTGAGGCGTGACGAGCGACGGGGCGGTGGAGCGGGGCTTCCCGCATCTGGGGACGGTGCGATCGGCGGTGACCGCGGTGTACCGGCGTTTGTCGTATGACACGGTCCGGTCGTTCTCGGTGAGTGTGGCGCCTGTCGATGTTGCGTTCTGCGACACGGATGATCTTCATATGGGGGCGCAGCGGGTGGCACGGGAGATGGTCCGGCACTACCGGTTGCCGGATGAGCGGTTGATCGTCAGTTTTCGCGAGATGAGGCATGCGGCGAATGTCGAGCTGGCGGCGGGTCCTGAGTACTTCGTGGAGCTGAACGATCGGTTCCGGACGCATCGGCGGGACATAGGGGCGGCGCTGGCTCACGAGGTGACGCATGTCTATCTGCATCGTCTGGGGCTGTCGTTTCCCGATGCGCGCGACAACGAGCTGCTGACGGATACGGCGGCGACGTATCTGGGGGCGGGGTGGCTGCTGCTGGACGCGTTCCGTCAGGACGAGGTGTCGTCGCAGAAGCTGGGGTATCTCACGCCGGAGGAGTTCGGCTATGTGCTGGCGAAGCGGTCGCTGGCGTTCGGCGAGGATCCGTCGGTGTGGTTCACCAGCGAGCAGGCTTACCGTGCGTACGTGAGCGGGATGGAGCTGGCCCGGCTCGACGGGCGGCAGCCGCCGCTGACGGCTGCCGGCTGGACGGGGCGCAGGCGGTACGCGCGGGAGCGCCGGTATGCCCAGCAGGGGCAGCGGGGGGTCCTCCCCTTCCCCTCGGACCGGACGGCCCGCACGGATGTGCCGTACAGCTTCACGCGGGGCGGTGGCCGTGAGGAGCCGTTGCGGGTGTCGTTCCCGTGTCCTACGTGCCATCAGCGGATCAGGGTCCCGGTGCGGGGGCGGGTACGAGCGCGGTGCACGTTGTGCCGGACGGTGCTGGAGTGCGACACGTAGGGGGCGGGGAGGTCGGGGCGCCGGCCCGGCCCGGCGGTGATGCGGGCGTCCTCGGCCGGAGGGTCCCTCGTGCCCGCGCGTCCGCCGGCCACTGGGGGAACTCGTCCGGCAGCCGGCCCGGCACCCGGTCGGCGGGCGCCTGCACGCTGCCGTCCTTGTAGTACGGCGTAGTACGGCGTAGTACGGCCGCATCGAGCCGGAGTGGTCGATCACGAGGTGGACGGCGGCGCGCAGCCCGTGCGGCCCGTGCCCGGGCACCGCGTGCCCTGCGGTCCTGTACAGGCTGACCGGTGCGGGCTCGGTCTTCTCCATCCCGCTCAGGCTGATCGCGGCCGTGCGCGCTCCCCCGCCTGTCGCCGGGACCGCCGCTCGGGCGCCGGGGGCCGGTGGTCCCGTCACCGGAAGCGGTCGTCCGGTCCGCGGAACCGGCCCCGAGGGTACGGCGCCTCCACCCCGCCTGCACACCTCTCCCCCATCGTTCGATATTTTGTTCGCCGCCGTCCCTACCGGCTCGTCCGTCCCGTCCGTCGCAAGGAGCCGGCCCGTGGATTCCGAGGCCACTGTCACCACCTGCTATCGCCATCCCAAGGTGGAGTGCCATGTCCGCTGCGTGCGCTGCGACCGGTACATCTGCCCGGACTGCATGCGGGAGGCGGCCGTGGGCCACCAGTGCCCCGACTGCGTGAAGGAGGGCATGCGGTCGGTGCGGCAGGCCCGCACCGTGGTCGGCGGGCGCGTCTCGGCGGTGCCGGTGGTGACGTACGCGCTGATCGCCGTCAGCGTGCTGGCGTACCTGGCGGAGCTGGCGCTGCCGGAGGTCGTGGACCGGTTCGCGATGCTGGGCGCGGGGCTGGTCGGGCCGGACGGCGGTCACTACGTGTGGGTCGAGGGCCCGTACTACGGGGACTTCCGTGCGGAAGGTCTGGTGAACGGGGAGTGGTACCGGCTGCTGACCGGCGCCTTCCTGCATCTTCCGCCCACCGAGGGCACGTTCGGGATCCTGCACATCGTGATGAACATGGTGGCGCTGTGGAACCTGGGCCGGGCCGTCGAGCCGATGCTGGGCCGTGTCCACTATCTCGCCCTGTACCTGCTGTCGGCGCTGGGCGGCTCGGTGCTGGTGCTGCTGCTGGCACCGCAGGACGCCGTGGTCGGCGCGTCCGGGGCGATCTTCGGGCTGGGTGCCGCGTACTACGTGGTGGCCCGGCGGATCGGTGCCGACATGCGGGCGGTCAACCGGTTCATGGCCGGGCTGCTGCTGTGGCTGGTGATCTCCGCGGTGGTGACGTCCTGGGAGGGGCATCTGGGCGGGATGCTGGCGGGGGGTGCGGTGGCGGCGGCGTTCGCGTACGTGCCCAGGGGCAGGCGCCGGACGGTGCTGCAGGCGGGGGCCTGCCTGGTCCTGCTCGCGCTGCTCGTCGTCCTGGCGGTGGCCAAGGTGTCGGAACTGACCGGTGGAGGAGTTTCCCAGTGAAACGTTCAGCCCTGCTGCTCGCGGCCGTGCCCGTGGTGGCGACGGCCGTGTACATGCTGGTGCCCGGAGGGTCCGACGGCGCGGCCGTGGGCGACGGCCCGGCCGTGTCCGCCTCGCCCCCTGCGCGCGAGCAGGCCAAGGAGCGCGCCGAGTCGGAGTCGGCCAAGGACGACAAGGTGGTGGCGAGCCGGCCGCCGGGCCTGGCCGACCCGGCGAAGAAGGAGCTCGCCCAGCAGATCCTGGCGAGCGCCGAGAACGCGACGTTGCGCTGGCGCGAGACCTACGGCTCCATCGAGGACGCCGGGGACGGCGTCGGCTACACGGCCGGCATCGTCGGCTTCACCACCGGTACCCACGACCTGCTCGCCCTCGTCGAGGGCTATACCGAGGACCACCCGGACAACGGCCTGGCAAGGTATCTGCCGGCGCTGCACGAGGTCGACGGCACGGACTCGCACGAGGGCCTGGACCCGGGCTTCACGGCCGCCTGGCAGGCCGAGGCGAGGACGCCGGCGTTCCGCGCGGCCCAGGAGGCCGAGCGCGACCGGGTCTACTTCGACCCGGCGGTGCGCATGGCCAAGCTCGACGGCCTCGGCACGCTCGGCCAGTTCGTGTACTACGACGCGATGGTCCGGCGTGGCCCCGACACCGGCTCCGACGGCTTCTACGGCCTGCGGGAGCAGGCCATGCGCAAGGCGAGAACGCCGGGCCAGGGCGGCGGCGAGAAGGCGTTCCTGGAGGCGTTCCTCGACGTGCGCCGCGCGGCCGTGCTCGCGAAGAAGCCGGGCTCCGACACGTCCCGGATCGACACCGCCCAGCGCCGGTTCCTGAGGGAGGGGAACCTGGAGCTGACCACGCCGCTGACGTGGCAGGTGCACGGGGAGGCCTTCCGCGTTCCCTGAGCGGGTGAGCGCATGCGGCAGCGCCTGCCCAATCCGTCCTGGTCGGGGACCGGCGGGCAGGCGCCACCTGTGTTCCGTACGCCGTTGTACGGGACCTCTGCGGGGGACCGTCAGGTCCCGTTGTGCGCGGTCCGGACCGGCGGGGTCCGGATCGCGTGGTGTGTCCCGGAGCGGCCGGCCGGCCGGCGTCCGGTCACACCGTCAGTGAGCGGTCGGTCGGGCGGATCGGTGCGGGCAGGTCGCTCGCCCCGGTGAGGTGGCGATCGCAGCCGCGCGCCGCGGAGCGGCCCTCGGCGATCGCCCACACGATGAGCGACTGGCCGCGTCCGGCGTCTCCGGCGACGAAGACGCCCGGCACGCTGGTCCGGAAGTCGGCGTCACGGGCGATGTTACCGCGCGCGTCGAGTTCCAGGCCGAACTGCTCGACCAGGCCGTTGTCGCGGTCGGTGCCGGTGAAGCCCATGGCGAGGGTGACCAGCTGGGCCGGGATCCTGCGCCCGGTGCCGGGCTTCGGGGTGAGCCTGCCGTCGACGAACTCGACCTCGGTCAGGTGCAGCCACTGCACGTTGCCGTCCTCGTCGCCCTCGAAGTGGGTGGTGGAGACGGAGTAGACCCGCTCGCCGCCCTCCTCGTGCGCGGAGGTGACCTTGTAGAGCATGGGGAAGGTCGGCCACGGCTGGGAGAGCGCGTCCCGGTCCTCGTTCGGGCGGGGCATGATCTCGAGCTGGGTGACGGAGGCGGCGCCCTGGCGGTGGGCCGTGCCCACGCAGTCGGCGCCGGTGTCGCCGCCGCCGATCACGACGACGTGCTTGCCCTCGGCCGTGATCGGCGGGGCGACGTAGTCGCCCTCCTGCACTTTGTTGGCCAGCGGCAGGTACTCCATGGCCTGGTGGATGCCCTTGAGTTCGCGGCCGGGCGCCGGCAGGTCGCGTGCGGTCGTCGCGCCGACGGCGAGGACGACGGCGTCGTACCGCTTGCGCAACGCGGTGGCCGGCATGTCCCGGCCGATCTCGACGCCGGTGCGGAACTTGGTGCCCTCCGCGCGCATCTGCTCGATGCGGCGGTTGATGTGCCGCTTCTCCATCTTGAACTCGGGGATGCCGTACCGCAGGAGGCCGCCGAGGCGGTCCGCCCGCTCGTAGACGGCGACCGTGTGGCCGGCCCGGGTCAGCTGCTGGGCAGCGGCGAGGCCGGCCGGGCCGGAGCCGACGACGGCGACGGTCCTGCCGGACAGGCGCTCGGGGATCTGCGGGGCGACGTCGCCGGTCTCCCACGCCTTGTCGATGATGGAGACCTCGACGTTCTTGATGGTGACCGGCGGCTGGCTGATGCCGAGCACGCACGCCGACTCGCACGGAGCGGGGCACAGCCGGCCCGTGAACTCCGGGAAGTTGTTGGTGGCGTGCAGGCGCTCGCTCGCCGCCGACCAGTCCTCGCGGTAGGCGTAGTCGTTCCACTCGGGGATGAGGTTGCCCAGCGGGCAGCCGTTGTGGCAGAACGGGATGCCGCAGTCCATGCACCGGCCGGCCTGCTTGCTGATGATCGGCAGCAGCGAGCCGGGGACGTGGACCTCGTTCCAGTCCTTGACGCGTTCGGCGACCGGGCGTGAGGCGGCGACTTCGCGGCCGTGGTTCAGAAAGCCCTTCGGATCAGCCATTGGTCGCCGCCTCCATCATCTTCCGGTGGGTGTCGGACTCGGAGAGCCCGGCTCGCTCGGCGGCGTCCTTGGCGGCGAGCACTGCCTGGTACGTACTGGGGGTGATCTTGCTGAAGCGGGCGGCGCCCCCGTCGGGGCCGTCCCACTCGGCCAGCAGCTTGGCGGCGACGGTGGAGCCCGTCTCCTCCTGGTGCCGGCGCACCACGTCGTGCAGCCAAGCACGGTCGGTGTCGTCGAGCTCGTGGACGGCGTCCAGGTGGCCGGGGTTGACGTTGTCCCGGTCGAGGTCGAGGACGTAGGCGGTGCCGCCGGACATGCCGGCCGCGAAGTTGCGGCCGGTCTCGCCGAGGACGACCGCGTGACCGCCGGTCATGTACTCGCAGCCGTGGTCGCCGACGCCCTCGGAGACGACCAGCGCGCCGGAGTTGCGGACGCAGAACCGTTCGCCGACCTTGCCGCGCAGGAACATCTCGCCGCCGGTGGCCCCGTAGGCGAGGGTGTTGCCCGCGATGACGCTGTACTCGGCGAGGTGGTCGGCGCCCCGGTCGGGGCGGACGACGATCCGGCCGCCGGAGAGGCCCTTGCCGACGTAGTCGTTGGCGTCGCCCTCCAGGCGCAGCGTGATGCCGCGCGGGACGAAGGCGCCGAAGGACTGGCCGGCGGAGCCGGTGAAGGTGATGTCGACGGTGTCGTCGGGCAGGCCGGCACCGCCGAACTTCTTCGTCACCTCGTGGCCGAGCATGGTGCCGACCGTGCGGTTGATGTTGCGGATGGCGACCTGGGCGCGTACGGGCTGCGCCTCGGTCGCGCCGTCGGCGGCGAGTGCGTCGGCGGCGAGCTTGATCAGCTCGTTGTCGAGGGCCTTCGCCAGACCGTGGTCCTGGGGGACGGTGTGGTGGCGGACGGCGCCCTCGGGCAGTTCGGGCACGTGGAAGAGGGGGGCCAGGTCGAGGCCCTGTGCCTTCCAGTGGCTCACCGCGCGGGTGACGTCGAGGACCTCGGCGTGGCCGACGGCCTCCTCGACGGAGCGGAAGCCGAGTTCGGCGAGGAGTTCGCGGACCTCTTCGGCGATGAACCGGAAGAAGTTCACGACGTGCTCGGCCTTGCCAGCGAACCGGTCGCGCAGGACCGGGTTCTGCGTGGCGATGCCGACCGGGCAGGTGTCCAGGTGGCAGACGCGCATCATGACGCAGCCGGAGACGACCAGCGGAGCGGTGGCGAAGCCGAACTCCTCGGCGCCGAGGAGGGCGGCGATGACGACGTCGCGGCCGGTCTTGAGCTGGCCGTCGGTCTGGACGACGATCCGGTCGCGCAGGCCGTTGAGCAGCAGCGTCTGCTGGGTCTCGGCGAGGCCGAGCTCCCAGGGTCCGCCGGCGTGCTTGAGCGAGGTCAGCGGGGAGGCGCCGGTGCCGCCGTCGTGACCGGAGATGAGCACGACGTCGGCGTGGGCCTTGGAGACGCCCGCGGCGACGGTGCCGACGCCGACCTCGGAGACCAGCTTGACGTGAATGCGCGCCTGGGGGTTGGCGTTCTTCAGGTCGTGGATGAGCTGGGCGAGGTCCTCGATGGAGTAGATGTCGTGGTGCGGCGGCGGGGAGATGAGGCCGACGCCGGGCGTCGAGTGACGCGTCCTGGCGATCCACGGGTAGACCTTGGGGCCGGGCAGCTGGCCGCCCTCGCCGGGCTTGGCGCCCTGGGCCATCTTGATCTGGATGTCGTCCGCGTTGACCAGGTACTCGGAGGTCACACCGAAGCGGCCGGAGGCGACCTGCTTGATGGAGGAGCGGCGGGCCGGGTCGTACAGGCGCTCCGGGTCCTCGCCGCCCTCGCCGGTGTTCGACTTGCCGCCGAGCTGGTTCATGGCGACGGCGAGGGTCTCGTGCGCCTCCTGGGAGATGGAGCCGTACGACATGGCGCCGGTGGAGAAACGCTTGACGATCGCGGAGACCGGCTCGACCTCGTCGACCGGGACGGGCGCCCGGCCGGAGGTGAAGCCGAAGAGCCCGCGGAGCGTCATCAGGCGCTCGGACTGCTCGTTGACGCGGTCGGTGTACTGCTTGAAGACGTCGTAGCGGCCGGAGCGCGTGGAGTGCTGGAGGCGGAAGACCGTCTCGGGGTCGAACAGGTGCGGCTCGCCCTCTCTGCGCCACTGGTACTCGCCGCCGATGTCGAGTGCCCGGTGCGCGGGGGCGATGCCGGTGGCGGGGTACGCCTTGGCGTGGCGGGCGGCGACCTCCTTCGCGACGATGTCGAGGCCGACGCCGCCGATCTTGGTGGCGGTGCCGTGGAAGTACGTGTCGACGAAGGCCGCGTCGAGGCCGACGGCCTCGAAGACCTGGGCGCCGCGGTAGGAGGCGACCGTGGAGATGCCCATCTTGGACATGACCTTCAGGACGCCCTTGCCGAGGGCGTGGATCAGGTTGCGGATGGCCTTCTCGGACTCGGTGCCGGGCAGGAAGGTGCCCGCGCGGACGAGGTCCTCGACGGACTCCATCGCCAGGTAGGGGTTGACCGCGGCGGCGCCGAACCCGATGAGGAGGGCCACGTGGTGGACCTCGCGGACGTCTCCGGCCTCGACGAGGAGGCCCACCTGGGTGCGCTGCTTGGTGCGGATGAGGTGGTGGTGGACGGCCGAGGTGAGCAGCAGCGACGGGATCGGCGCGTGCTCGGCGTCGGAGTGCCGGTCGGACAGGACGATCAGGCGGGCGCCGTTCTCGATCGCGGCGTCGGCCTCGGCGCAGATCTCCTCGATGCGGGCGGCGAGGCTGTCGCCGCCGCCGGAGACCCGGTAGAGGCCGGAGAGGGTGGCGGCCTTGAAGCCGGGCAGGTCGCCGTCGGCGTTGACGTGGATGAGCTTGGCCAGCTCGTCATTGTCGATGACGGGGAAGGGCAGCACGACGCTGCGACAGGACGCGGCGCTCGGTTCGAGCAGGTTGCCCTGGGGGCCGAGCGGGCTGCGCAGGGAGGTGACCAGCTCCTCGCGGATCGCATCCAGCGGCGGGTTGGTGACCTGCGCGAACAGTTGGGTGAAGTAGTCGAAGAGGAGCCGGGGGCGTTCCGACAGGGCGGCGATCGGCGAGTCGGTGCCCATGGAGCCGATCGGCTCGGCGCCGGCCTTGGCCATCGGGGCGAGCAGGACGCGCAGTTCCTCCTCGGTGTAGCCGAAGGTCTGCTGGCGGCGGGTGACCGAGGCGTGGGTGTGCACGATGTGCTCGCGCTCGGGCAGGTCGGACAGCTCGATCTCGCCGGCTTCCAGCCACTGTGCGTAGGGGTGCTCGGCGGCGAGCCGGGCCTTGATCTCGTCGTCCTCGATGATGCGGTGCTCGGCGGTGTCGACGAGGAACATGCGGCCGGGCTGCAGGCGGCCCTTGCGGACGACCTTGGCGGGGTCGATGTCGAGGACGCCGACCTCGGAGCCGAGGACGACGAGGCCCTCGTCGGTGACCCAGTAGCGGCCGGGGCGCAGACCGTTGCGGTCGAGTACGGCGCCGACCTGGGTGCCGTCCGTGAAGGTGACGCAGGCGGGGCCGTCCCAGGGCTCCATCATCGTGGAGTGGTACTGGTAGAAGGCGCGGCGGTCGGGGTCCATCGAGCCGTGGTTCTCCCACGCCTCGGGGATCATCATGAGCACCGAGTGCGGCAGGGAGCGCCCGCCGAGGTGCAGCAGTTCGAGGACCTCGTCGAAGGACGCCGAGTCGGAGGCGTCGGGGGTGCAGACGGGGAAGATCCGCCCGAGGTCGGCGGAGCCGCTGCGCCCACGGTCGGCGGAGCCGCTGCGCCCACGGTCGGCGGAGCCGAACAGGTCGGAGGCCAGCTGGGACTCGCGGGCGCGCATCCAGTTGCGGTTGCCCTTGACGGTGTTGATCTCACCGTTGTGGGCGACGAAGCGGTAGGGGTGCGCGAGGGGCCACGACGGGAAGGTGTTCGTGGAGAACCGGGAGTGCACCAGCGCGAGCGCGGAGCCGAAGCGGCGGTCGGACAGGTCGGGGAAGAAGGGCTCGAGCTGACCGGTGGTGAGCATGCCCTTGTAGACGATGGTCCGCGCGGACAGCGACGGGAAGTAGACGCCCGCCTCGCGCTCGGCGCGCTTGCGCAGCACGAAGGCCGTGCGATCGAGGTCGATGCCCCGGGACACGTGGTCCGTGACGAAGATCTGGCGGAAGACCGGCATCGTGGAGCGGGCGGTGGCACCGAGCAGGTCGGGCGCGACGGGCACCTCGCGCCAGCCGAGGACGGTGAGGCCCTCGGCGGCGGCGATCTCGTCGATGCGGGCGACGGTCTCGTCGGTGGCGTCCACGGGGAGGAAGGCGGTGCCGACGGCGTAGGCGCCGGCACCGGGCAGTTCGAATCCGGCCACCTCGCGGAAGAAGGCGTCCGGGACCTGGGAGAGGATGCCCGCGCCGTCGCCGGAGTCCGGCTCGGAGCCGGTGGCACCGCGGTGTTCCAGGTTGCGCAGGACGGTGAGTGCCTGCTCGACCAGGGTGTGGGACGCCTCGCCGGTAAGCGTGGCGACGAATCCGACGCCGCAGGCGTCGTGCTCGTCGCGGGGGTCGTACATGCCCTGCGGGGCAGGGCGAGCATCCATGAAGGACCAGTTCTGGCCATGCGCGGAATGCTGGGACGGCTGGCGCGTCATACGCATCGCCTCTTCCCGTCGTCGTCATGTGGCATGTGCAAAGTGCCGAGGGACGACGCTGGCCCTCTGCGTGACTGCGAAATTTCGTGCAGGTTACACGATGGCTCGGTTCCCGGTAGGCGGGATTTTCCGTTCCACCATGTGGACACCATGCAGGTCGCTTCGGGAATTCCGCGCCTGACGGGGAGAAGCTGGGGGACCGTGGCGGGCGCATCGATGTCCGCCGGTCCGATGGCGGGCCGGGCGTCCTCGCCCACTCCCGCGGCCGCGTCGTGAGCTTCGTTGCCCACGGCGCTTTCGGCTCATGCCCCATCGTCACGCGGTCGAAACCAACGAGCAACAGCTACTTGTGCGGCCCCTCGCACGGAAGCGGAGCCGGGGCGTCGGTGCTGCCCGTCCGTGCCGGGCGCCCAGCCGGCGCCCCGGTCCGGGGCAGCCGTGCGGGGCCGTCCGAGTCGAGTCGCCCGGTCCGGGGCAGCCGTGCGGGGCCGTCCGAGTCGAGTCGCCCGAGCCGGGCCGTCCGAGCCGGGTCGTCCGAGCCGGGTCATCCGAGCCGGGTCATCCGAGCCGGGTCATCCGAGCCGGGTCATCCGAGCCGGGTCATCCGATGGCCGTTCCGAACCATGTGCCCAGGGCGTATGTCACACCGGCCGCCGCGCCGCCGAGGGCGAGCTGCCGCAGACCGCTGTACCACCAGGTCCGCGCGGTCACCTTGGCGACCAGCGCGCCGCACAGGAAGAGCCCCAGCAGCGCCACCAGCACGGCGGGCCACAGAGCGCTCGCGCCGAGCAGGTACGGCAGTACGGGGAGCAGCGCGCCGAGCGCGAAGGCGCCGAAGCTCGAGACCGCGGCCACGGTGGGCGAGGGGAGGTCGCCGGGGTCGATCCCCAGCTCCTCCCGGGCGTGGATCTCCAGCGCCTGCTCGGGGTCGCGCGACAGCTGCCGGGCCACCTCGGCGGCGAGCTCCGGCTCGACGCCCCGGGCCTCGTAGAGGGCGGCGAGTTCGGCCTCCTCGTCCTTGGGGTGCTTGCGCAGCTCGTGCCGCTCGACGTCCAGTTCGGCCTCGACGAGCTCGCGCTGGGAGGCGACGGAGGTGTACTCGCCGGCGGCCATGGAGAAGGCGCCGGCCGCCAGGCCCGCGAGGCCCGTGATGACGATGGTCTGCTGTCCGACCGAGCCGCCGGCCACGCCGGTCATCAGTGCGAGGTTGGAGACCAGGCCGTCCATCGCGCCGAACACGGCCGGTCGCAGCCAGCCGCCGTTGACATCACGGTGCGTGTGGTTGTCGCGGTGCGCCTCGTGCAGCGTCGCCTCGGTCTCGATGATCGCCATGCCGTCCCCCAGGGAGTTCGCGAAAGCGCCTGCAAAGCCGACGTCTCCGACGGCTGCTGCAGACCTCGTTTTAGACAAGTTCTACTTTTGAACAGCACCCAATCTACGCTTCCGCATTCCCTCCCGCCAGCAAGGAAAGGCTGGGCTAACCTGCGGTTTCGTCGCTTCAGCCGCTCACCTGCGGGAGGGCCCGCGCAGATGTCGACCGGGTGACACCGAGGCCTGTGAGGCTGTGCCGGACCTCGCACCGGGGACAGTTCCGCAAAGGGCTTCGCGCCTCTCGGGGCGCCCCTGAGAGGAGAGCCGCGCATGGCATCGAACGCCCGCATCCCCTCGGCCCCGGCGTCCGGGAATTCCCTCGGGCTCCGCGAACGGGCACGCGGCGCGCTGCTCGGCCTGGCCGTCGGCGACGCGCTGGGCGCCCCGGCCGAGAACATGAAACCCTCCGAGATCCGCGCCCGGTGGGGCCGCATCACGGGATACGTGGCGGAGTATCCCGCGGGCACGGACGACACCGAGTACGCGATCCTCTCCGGCCTGCTGCTGGCCCGGCACGGGTCGGCGCTCACCCCGGCGCAGGTCGGGGCGGCCTGGCACGAATGGATCGCGGACCGCGCCGAGGGGCGGTTCCGGGGCGCCGGATTCAGCGAGCGCGGCACCCTGGAGAACCTCCGCCGGGGACTGGCCGCACCCGTCTCCGCCCAGCACCGCCACGCCTGGAGCGACGGGCTGGCGATGCGAGCGGCACCGCACGGCGTCTTCGCGGCCGGCCGTCCCGCCGAGGCGGCCCGGCTGGCGGCGATCGACGGCTCGGTCAGCCACGACGGTGAGGGCATCTACGGAGGCCGGGCGGTCGCGGCGGGCGTGGCGGCGGCGATGGCCGGGGCGCCAGTGGTCACCGTCGTGGCCACCGCGCTGGCCCTGGTGCCGGAGGACTCCTGGACCGCCCGTTCCCTGCGCCGCGCCGTCACCGCGGCCCACCGGGGCGAGCACGCGGTCCGCTCCGCGGTCGTGATCGGCGGCTACCCCTGGACCGACCTGGCCCCCGAGGCCGTCGCCCTCGCCTTCGGCGCGTACGCGGCGGCGGACGGGGACTTCGAACAGACGGTGCTGACGGCCGTCAACATGGGCCGTGACGCGGACACCACCGCGGCGGTGGCGGGCGCCCTGGCGGGCGCGACCCGGGGCGCCGCCGCGATCCCGGAGCACTGGGCGGCCGCGATCGGCCCGGCCCGCGGCAGCTGCCTCCCCGCGATGGCGGGCCACCACGTCCTGGACATCGCGGACCTGCTCACTTCGGCACCGGCCGGCAACACCACGGAGACCCCGTCATGACCCTCTCCCCACCGGCGGCGACACCCACGTCCGCGCCCCCGGACCCGCCCCCCGCACCCCCCACCGAGAACCCCCCGCCGAGACCGCCCCCGCCCGATCCCGAAACCTGCCCCGCCGGCCCCACCGACACCCCCGGGGCCCGCCGGACCGAAAGCCGTGTCTCCGGCACCCGTCCCCCTGAAGGCGCTCCCGGGGCCGCCGACGGCGCGACGGCCCCACCGGGGCCGCCCGCACCCGCCCCCGCCGTCCGCGGAAGCGGTGCGGGCGAAAAGCGCCGGGCCGGAGGCGAAGCCGAGGCCTTCGGCGACCACCGGCCCGCGACAGCGGCCCTCGTCCCGCCGCCGCAGGCGCCCCGCATCGAGGGCCTCCTCCTCGGCCTCGCCGCCGGGGACGCCGCCGGCTGGCCCGCGGCACGCCACCGTGCCGCCCGGATGCCCGAGTGGACCCGGCGCCTCACCCGGGAACTGGACACCTTCGCCGAGCAGAACGCGACCACCACCCTGCCCGTGCCCATCGCCCTCAACCAGTCCCCGGAACCCCTGCGCCTGGGTCCCTCCGACGACGCCGAGTGGGCGGTGTTCGCCGCCGAGGCGGTCCTGCGGGCCGGCGACGACGGCGCGCTCGGCGACCTGAGCCGCGAACGCCGGACCCGGGCCGCCATCGACCTCACCTGGAACGCCGTGGCCGGCGAGGTCGCCGCGGCCGCACAACGCGCGCCCGAGGTCGAGTCGGCCGTCCTGCCCCTGCGCGCGCGTATCTCCGTACGGGCCGGGCTCGGCAACCTCGCCACCGGTCTGCGCCCGCCCGCCACCGGCCACGACAACCCGCACTACTTCGACGACGCGGCCTGCGTACGGGCCTGTGTCCTGGCCGTGGCCCACCCCGGCGACCCCGAGGGCGCCGCCGCGCTCGCCGAGTTCGACGCCCGCTACACCCAGGACGGCGACGGGGTGCACGGCGCCCGCGCGATGGCCGCCGCCATCGCCCTCGCGCTGGCCGGCGCGGGCGTCGGGGCATGCGTGGCGGCCGCGGTGGCCGAGTTGCCCGAGGAGACGGAGATCGGCCGCAACGCCCGGCACGCGCTGCGGCTCGCCGCGGACACCGACGGCGCCTTCGCCCTCGTGCCGCTCCTGGAGCACCAGATCGTCGACCACGTCTACAGCTACGGCATCGCCGCCGCCGAGACCGTTCCCGTGGCCCTCGCGCTGGCCACCGCCTCGCAGGGCCGGATCGCGGAGGCGGTACCCGCGGCGGCCTGTCTGTCCCGGGTCGCGGACTCGGCCCCCGCCCTCGTCGGCGCGCTGACCGGCGCGCTCGGCGGGGGTACGGCGATCCCGGCGTCCTGGCGGGAGAGCTGCCGCATCCTCTCCGGCTGCACGCTCCCCCGGCTCACCGGCACCGACCTGGTGGAACTCGCCGGGCTCCTGGAAGCCGCACAACCGCCTCCCCCCGGAGGATGATTCGGGCATGACGCTCAAAGAGCACGAAAAGCAGGTTCGGGGTGCCTCCCTCGACGAGCGGATCACCGGCGCGCTGGTGGGGGCCGCCGTCGGCGACGCGCTCGGCGGCCCCGTCGAGGGGTACTCCCCCGAGCAGATCGTCGAGCGCCACGGCGGCCGTGTCCACGGCGTCGTCGGCCCCTGGAACGGCGACGACTGGCGCACCGCCCGGCCGATCGCCCCGTACCACAAGGGCGACGGCCACGTCACCGACGACACCCTCATGACGCACGCCCTGGTCCGGGTGTACGCGCGGGTCAGGGACCATCTGGACGCCCACGCCGTGGCCGACCACCTGGTCCCTGACCTGATGACGCACCCGCGCTGGATCCCGGAGCTGGAGGCGGAGGCGCTCCTGCTGCAGCGGGTCTTCCTCGCGGAGAAGTGGCTGGTGTCCCGGATCCACTACGGCCATGTCGACCCGCGCGAGGCGGGCGTCGGCAACATCGTCAACTGCGGTGCCGCGATGTACATGGCCCCGGTCGGCCTGGTCAACGCGGCCCACCCGGCGGGCGCGTACGCCGAGGCGCTGGACGTCGCGGGGGCCCACCAGTCGTCGTACGGCCGGGAGGCGGCCGGTGTCCTCGCCGCGGCCGTGGCGGCCGCGTGCGCACCGGGGGCGACACCGGACTCGGTCGTCGCCGCCTGCCTGTCCCTGGCGAAGGACGGCACGCGGACGGCGATCGAGAAGGTCTGCGAAGTGGCGTCCCGTCATACGGACTTCGAGTCCGCGCTGCGCCCGCTGCGGGAGGCGGTGACCCCGTACGACACCGTGGGCCCCGACTACCGTGCCCCTTCGCTGGATGCCCGCCGTCCGTCGCGGCTGCACGCGATCGAGGAACTCCCGGTCGCGCTGGGCATGGTGGTGGTGTCCGGCGGCGACTTCCGGCACGCGGTGCTGGGCGCGGTGAACTACGGCCGGGACTGCGACTCCATCGCCACGATGGCCGGCGCCATGACGGGCGCCCTCGGTTCGCCGGTCCCCGAGGGCTGGGCGAAGACCGTGGCGGAGGCCAGCCGTCTCGACCTCCTGGAACCCGCGGCCGCGCTGACGGAGGTGGCCCGCGAGATCTTCGCGCGCGACGTGTCCCGGCGCCGCTCGCACGAAAGGGCGTTCGCCGAGCTGGGAGGCCCGGAATGCTCCGACTGACCTGGGTCCAGCCGGAGGACCTGATCGGGCACGAGCTGCGCCAGGCCGCCCAGGACGGCCGGTCGGCCGCGGCCGTCGCCGCCGTCGCGGCCCGGTGGCGCGCGGCGGGCGGCTCCGAGGCCCCGCCTCGCGCGGGCGCCTCCCCGCAACCCGCGTCCCGCTACCTCCGGCTGCTGGCCGGGGACCTCCTGGACGAACTCGCCGACCTGCCCAGCGGCCTGGCGGACGATGAACCGACGGACCTCGGCGCCATCAAGTCCCTCTGCCCGAACTGGCCCTCACCCGTCGGCGCCGCTCCCCCGGCCCCCGACCGCGCCGAAGCCGGCCCTCCCGAGGACGACTGCCTCGAAGCCTGCCGTCTCGAGGCCGCCTGGCTCGGCCGTGCCGTGGGCTGCCTGCTCGGCAAGCCGGTGGAGAAGCTCCCCCTCGACGGCATCCGCCGACTCGCCCGGGCCACCGGAAACTGGCCTCTGAACGGCTACTTCACCGCCCTCGGAGTCCCCGGGGAGCTGGCCGCGCGATACCCCTGGAACCGTCGCTCGGCGACCACCTCGCTCGCCGAGAACATCGACGGGATGCCCGAGGACGACGACCTCGACTACCCCCTCCTCAACCTGCTGCTGCTCCAGCGGTACGGCAAGGACTTCACCACCGCGGACGTGGCCCGGCTCTGGCTGGACGAGCTCCCGGCGGGCCGTGCCTTCACCGCCGAACGCGTCGCCTACCGCAACCTCCTCGACGGCGTGGAGCCGCCGCGCACCGCCCGCCACCGCAACCCGTTCCGCGAGTGGATCGGCGCCCTGATCCGCGCCGACGTGCACGGCTGGACCAACCCCGGCGATCCGGCGGGAGCCGCCGAACAGGCCCACCGCGACGCCACCCTCACGCACACCGCGGGCGGTGTGCACGCCGCGATGTTCGGCGCGGCCGTCATCGCCACCGCCGCAGGTACAGGCACAGGTACAGGCGGCGACCGCCCGGACGTCCACGCCTGCCTGCGCGCCGGCCTCACCGTCGTACCGCCCCGCTCCCGGCTCGCCCGCGCCGTGCGCGAGGCCGTACGACTGGCCCACGAACACCACGACTTCGCCGCCGTCGTCGACCGGCTCCACGCCCTGCACGCTGGCACCCACTGGGTGCACGCCGTCCCCAACACCGCCCTGATCGCCGCCGCCCTCACCCACGCGGACGGCGACTTCTCCGGCGCCGTCTGCCGTGCCGTGTCCGGCGGCTGGGACACGGATTCCAACGGCGCGACGGTCGGCGGTGTCACCGCCCTGCTCGCCGGTTCCCCCGCCGCGCTCCCCGAGCGCTGGACGGCCCCGCTGAAGAACCGGCTGGCCACCTCCGTCGGCGACTTCAACGGTGTCGGCTTCGACACCCTGGCCCGTCTGACCCGTACGACCCGTCTGGAGGCCTCCCGCCCATGACCCGGCCCACCGCGCCCGCCGCCCCCTCCCCCGCTCCCTCCGCTCCCGCGCCCCCGCTGACCGGTCTGCGGGTCCTGGACCTCGCGACCCTCTTCGCCGGGCCCCTCGCCGCGACCCTGCTCGGCGACTTCGGCGCGGAGGTCGTCAAGGTCGAGCACCCGAGGAAACCCGACCCCTCCCGAGGCCACGGCCCGTCGAAGAACGGCGTGGGGCTGTGGTGGAAGATGCTCGGCCGCAACAAGCGGACCATCACCCTCGACCTGTCCACCCGCGGCGGCCGGGCGACCCTGCTACGCCTCGCCAAGGCCACCGACGTGATCATCGAGAACTTCCGGCCCGGCACCCTGGAGAAGTGGGACCTGGGCTGGTCCGAACTGTCCGCCGTCAACCCCCGTCTCGTCCTGGTCCGGGTCACCGGCTTCGGCCAGTTCGGCCCGTACGCGCACCGGCCCGGCTTCGGCACGCTCGCCGAGGCGATGAGCGGTTTCGCCGCCATCACCGGGGAGCCGGACGCGCCCCCGACGCTGCCGCCGTTCGGCCTGGCCGACTCCATCGCGGGCCTGACCACGGCGTACGCGGTGCTGACCGCCCTCGCCGGGCGGGAGAGCACCGGCGAGGGCCAGGTCGTCGACATGGCCCTCATCGAACCGATCCTCACCGCGCTCGGGCCCCAGCCGACCTGGTACGACCAGCTCGGCCACGTCCAGCCGCGCACCGGCAACCGCTCCCAGAACAACGCCCCGCGCGGCACCTACCTCACCGCCGACGGCACCTGGGTCGCCGTCTCCACCTCGGCCCAGTCGGTCGCCGAACGGGTGATGCGGCTGGTGGGGCGGCCCGAGCTGATCGACGAACCGTGGTTCGCCACCGGCGCCGGCCGCGCCCGGCACGCGGACGTCCTCGACGAGGCGGTGGGCGGCTGGATCGCCTGCCGCACCCGTACCGACGTGCTCGCCGCCTTCGAGAAGGCCGAGGCAGCGGTGGCGCCCGTCCAGGACGTACGGGACGTGATGGCCGACCCGCAGTACCAGGCCCTGAACACGATCACCACGGTGGACGACCCCGAGCTGGGCCCGCTGCGCATGCAGAACGTTCTCTTCCGGCTCTCGCGCACCCCCGGCGCGATCCGCTGGGCGGGCCGACCGCACGGCGCCGACACCGACGAGGTCCTGACCGAACTGGGCCTCACTCCGGCCGAACTGACGGCCCTGCGCGCGGAAGGCGCACTGTGACGGCCGCATCCCCGCTGACCTGGCTGTACGCGCCGGGCGACCGGCCGCGTGTGGTGGCGAAGGCGCTCGTCTCCGGGGCCGACGTGGTGGTGATCGACCTGGAGGACGCCGTCGCCCCCGACCGCAAGGCGTACGCCCGTGCCGCCTCCGCCGAACTGCTGTGCGACCCGCAGCCGGTCCCGGTCCACATCCGCGTCAATGCCCTGACCGGCCCCTGGGGCGAGGCCGACCTCGCCGCCGTGGCCCCGGCCGGGGGCCTGGCGGGGCTGGCGGGCCTGCGGCTGCCCAAGGTGTCCTCGCCCTCCGACGTCGTCCGGGTCGCACGGCGGGCCGTGTCCGCCCGGGGCGGCCCGCTCGGTCTGTACGCGCTGCTGGAGACGGCCCTCGGCATCGAGCGGGCGCACGACGTGGCCACCGCACACCCGTCCCTGCGCGGTATCTCGATCGGCGAGGAGGACCTGCGGACCGACCTGGGCGTAGGCGACGACGCGGGCCTCGACTGGTCCCGCTCCCGCGTGGTCGTCGCCGCGCGGGCGGCGGGTCTGGCCCCGCCCACCCAGTCCGTCCACCCGGACATCCGCGACCTGGACGGTCTCCGCGCCTCCTGCGCCCGTGGTCGTGCCCTGGGTTTCCTGGGCCGCGCCGCCATCCATCCGCGTCAGCTGCCGGTCATCGAGCGCGCCTACCTGCCCACGGAGGAGGAGATCGAGCGGGCGGAGACGGTCGTCAAAGCGGCGGCCGGCGAGCAGGGCGCCCAGGCGCTTCCCGACGGCCGCTTCGTCGACGCGGCGGTGGTGACGGCCGCCCGGCGGGTCCTGTCCCTGGCCGACCGCGCCTGAGGCGCCGCACACACGCCCGTGGGGCGCCCGGAGTTCCCGGGCGCCCCACGGCGTCGTTCACGTACCACGGGCCGCCGGTCGGCGGCGGCCCGGCAGACCGTCAGCTCTTCTTCGCCGACCCGGCCTCGTCCTTGGACCGCGCGTCCGCGGAGTCCGCGGCCCCGGGACCCGTGTCCTCGGAGTCCGCCCGGACCGTCTCCGCCTCGGCGTCCTCGGCCTTCGCGTCACCCGGCTCGGCGGCGTCCTTGTCCGCTGCGCCGCCCTTCTCCTTCGAACTCGCGTCGGCCTTCGACCCGGCGTCCGGCTTCTTCGGCCCGGCTTCTTCCTTCGCCTCCGGGGAATCCGCCTTGCCGTCCTTGCCGGCGGCTTCCGGCTCGGTCGCCCCGGATCCGGAACCGCTCCCGGCCGCGTCCGGGGCATCGTCGCCCCCGGCGGAACCGTCCGTCGCGCCACCTGTCGCACCACCGGTGGCAGCCGCGCCCGGTTCCACCACGGTCTCGCGTCCCGGACGCAGCTTCGCGGACATCACGAAGTACACGACCGCGAGCACGAACACGAACATCGCGGTCCAGTTGTTCAGCCGCAGGCCCAGGATCTCGCGGGCCTCGTCGACGCGCATGTACTCGATCCAGAACCGGCCCGCGCAGTACGCGGCGACGTACAGGGCGAACGCCCGCCCGTGCCCGAGCTTGAAGCGGCGGTCCGCCCAGATGACCAGCAGGGCGACGCCCACGCACCACAGGGACTCGTACAGGAACGTCGGGTGGTAGTACCCCGGTACCCGGCCGCCCGCCGTGGACGTGATGTGCAGGGCCCACGGAAGGTCCGTCTCCCGGCCGTACAGTTCCTGGTTGAACCAGTTGCCCCAGCGTCCGATCGCCTGCGCCAGCGCCAGACCGGGGGCCAGGGCGTCGGCGTACGGCGGCAGGGCGATTCCCCGGCGCCGGCAGCCGATCCAGGCACCCACCGCGCCCAGCGCGATGGCGCCCCAGATACCGAGGCCGCCCTCCCAGATCTTGAAGGCGTCGACCCAGTTCCGGCCCTCGCCGAAGTAGAGCTGGTAATCGGTGATCACGTGGTAGAGGCGGCCACCGACCAGGCCGAACGGGACGGCCCAGAACGCGATGTCCCAGGCGGTTCCCTTCTGGCCACCGCGCGCCACCCACCGGCGGTCGACGATCCAGAGGGCGACGAAGAGGCCGGCGAGGATGCTGAAGGCATAGCCGCGGAGCGGAACGGGGCCGAGGTACAGCACCCCGCTCGACGGGCTGGGAATGTAGGCAAGTTCCATGGCAGGGTCGACGCTACCGCGCCGGACCGCTCCTACGGCGGGCGGTCCGGCTACGGGTCCATAACGGGAAGGCTCGCAGCCCTACTGCTGATTGGCCTCCTCCACCATCTTCTTGAGTTTCGCCGGGGTCATCGTCCGGTCCTGGTAGATGTTCTTGTCGCCGAGCAGGACGGTCGGGGTGCCGGGGAAACGCCCTTTCTGGAAGGCCTCGTTGGACTTCGCGACCCAGCTGTTGTGCGCGCCGTCCTCCACGCAGCCGCGGAAGGCGGGGGTGTCGAGGCCCTTGACCTTGCCGGCCAGCTCGATGAGCTTGGCCTTGTCGGCGAAGGCGTCGTCCGTCTCCGGGGGCTGGTTGTCGAACAGCACGTCGTGGTAATCGGTGAACTTGCCGGCGTCCTGGGCGCAGGCCGCCGCGTTGGCGGAGTTGCGGGAGCCGGTGCCGCCCATGTTCCCGTCGATCAGCGTGACGAGGTGGTACTCGATCTTCAACTGGCCGGACTCGGTCAGCTCATGGAGGGTCGGCCGGTACGCCAGCTCGAAGGACTTGCAGGCGGGGCAGCGGAAGTCCTCCCACACGGTGAGGGTGGACTTGGCACTCTCCTTGCCGACCGGGATGGCCAGGCCGTCCTTGCCGAGCGCCCCCGAGGGCGCCACCATCGGGCCCGCCTCCTCGCCGCCCTCGTCCTTGCCCGCGTTGGCGGCGACGATGCCGATCACCGCCGCGAGCGCCAGGACACAGACCACGCTCGCCCCCACGATCAGGGTGCGGCGCCGCCTGTCCGCCGTCTTCTGCTTCTCACGCTCGACCGCCAGCCGCTCACGGGCGGTGCGCTTTCCCTCACGGTTCTTCTCGCTCACACCCCGCAGAACGAACCGGGGAGGCGCAACGCGCCTCCCCGGCACCAGATCCACCCGTACGAGGGACCCGTATGACTAACTGCGGAACGTCTGCCGAGAACGGGACACCGGTGCCGCCCTCCCGGATCGGTGCGTCCGGGCCCGGCCGCACGCGCCGTCGCCGACCCCCCGCACGCCGTCAGGACCGGCCGCGTACGCCCTTGGCCAGCTCGCCCGCGAGCGCCCGCACGGCCTGGAGGCCCGCGGCCGGGTCGGGGGCGTCCAGCAGCCGTTTGACGAAGGCCGATCCGACGATCACGCCGTCGGCGAAGCGGGCGACCTCGGCGGCCTGGGCGGCGTCGGAGACGCCGATCCCGACGCACACCGGCAGGTCGGCGCGGCTCGCCCGGGCGCGTGCCACGAGGTTCTCGGCCTGCGTGCCGACCGACTCGCGGGTGCCGGTGACCCCCATGAGGGACGCGGCGTAGACGAAGCCGCTGCCCGCCGCGGTGATCTCGGCGAGCCGCTCGTCCTTGCTGCTGGGCGCGACGACGAAGACGGTGGCCAGACCGTGCTTGCCGGCGTGCTCCCGCCACAGCGCCGACTCCTGGACGGGCAGGTCGGGCAGGATGCAGCCGGCGCCGCCCGCCTCGGCGAGCTCGGCGGCGAACCGCTCGACGCCGTAGCGGTCGACGGGGTTCCAGTACGTCATGACGAGGATCGGCTTCCCGGTGGCCCGGTGGGCCTCCCGGACCGTGCGCAGCACGTCGGCGATCCGTACGCCGCCGCGCAGGGCGATGTCGTCGGCGGTCTGGATGACGGGCCCGTCGAGGACGGGGTCGCTGTGCGGCAGGCCCACCTCCACGACGTCGGCACCGCCGTCGATGACGGCCTTGACGGCGTCGATGCCGCCGTCGACGGTCGGGAACCCGGCCGGGAGGTAGGCGATGAGGGCGGCCCGGCCCTCGGCCTTCGCCGCGGCGAGGGTGTCGCTCAGCAGTCGCACGTTCCCGCTCACTTGGCGTCCCCCTCGATCTCGGCGGTGTCGGTGTCCGCGTCGGCGGCGACCTCGGCGTCGGTGTCGTACAGCCCGAAGTAGCGGGCGGCGGTGTCCATGTCCTTGTCGCCCCGGCCGGACAGGTTGATCACGATCAGCCCGTCCTTGCCGAGTTCCTTGCCGACCTCCAGGGCACCGGCCAGCGCGTGGGCGCTCTCGATGGCCGGGATGATGCCCTCGGTGCGCGACAGCAGCCGCAGCGCCTGCATGGCGGCGTCGTCGGTGACCGCGCGGTACTCGCCGCGGCCGGAGTCCTTGAGGTAGGCGTGCTCGGGTCCGATGCCCGGGTAGTCGAGCCCGGCCGAGATGGAGTACGGCTCGGTGATCTGGCCCTCGTCGTCCTGGAGGACGTAGGAACGCGAGCCGTGCAGGATGCCGGGCTCGCCCGCGGTGAGGGTGGCCGCGTGCTCGCCGCTCTCGATGCCGTGGCCCGCGGGTTCGCAGCCGATGAGCCGTACCGAGGCGTCCGGGATGAAGGCGTGGAAGAGGCCGATGGCGTTGGAGCCGCCGCCGACGCAGGCGACGGCGGCGTCGGGCAGCCGTCCGGCGCGCTCCAGGAGCTGGCGGCGGGTCTCGACGCCGATGACGCGGTGGAAGTCGCGCACCATGCCGGGGAAGGGGTGGGGCCCGGCGACGGTGCCGAAGAGGTAGTGCGTGCTGTCGACGTTGGCGACCCAGTCGCGGAACGCCTCGTTGATGGCGTCCTTGAGGGTGCGGCTGCCGGACTTCACGGCGATGACCTCGGCGCCGAGCATGCGCATCCGGGCCACGTTGAGGGCCTGGCGCTCGGTGTCGATCTCGCCCATGTAGATGGTGCAGTCGAGGCCGAACAGGGCGCAGGCGGTGGCGGTGGCGACGCCGTGCTGGCCGGCGCCGGTCTCGGCGATGACACGGGTCTTGCCCATGCGCCGGGTGAGCAGGGCCTGGCCGAGCACGTTGTTGATCTTGTGGGAGCCGGTGTGGTTGAGGTCCTCGCGCTTGAGGAAGACCCGGGCGCCGCCGGCGTGTTCGGCGAACCGGGGCACCTCGGTGAGGGCACTCGGGCGGCCGGTGTAGTGGACCAGCAGGTCGTCGAGTTCGCGGGCGAACTCGGGGTCGGCCTTGGCCTTGTCGTACTCGACGGCGACCTCGTCCACCGCGGCGACGAGCGCCTCCGGGATGAACTTGCCGCCGAACGCGCCGAAGTAACCCTCGGCACTGGGGACCCGGCCCTCGGGGTCGGGCAGGAAGAACTCGCTGGGCATGCGGAAACCTCACGGTGAGTGTGCGGACACGTTGCGCCGTGGGGGCAGGGTGCGCCGACCGGCTTCAGGCCGGGTGCGGCTGATCGCGCCGACACGGCCGAGTGGCGTGTCGGCGCAGCCCCGCGCCCCTTGTCAGGGGCGGTGCCATCGCAGTCCGTTGACCTGACCGGGCTCGTCACCGATGTGGTAGCGCACCCTGCGGCCGAGCACACGGCGAGCGGGGGCCCGGCAGCCCCGCGGGCGGCAGCCGCGAGCGAGGCGCGCGTACGGGTCCCTGGTCGGCAGGGTGATCGGGAGGGTCATCGGGGCCAGCCTAGCGTGTGCTCAGCCGCGCCCGTGGCGCAGCGCCGGGTGCTCGCCGGCCGCCACCAGGTCGGCGACCGCGGTCTTCGGGTCGCGGCCGGTGACCAGGGACTCGCCGACCAGGACGGCGTCGGCGCCGGCGTTGGCGTAGGCGATGAGGTCGTGCGGGCCGCGGACGCCGGACTCGGCGACCTTGACCAGGTGGTCCGGGATCTCGGGGGCGACCCGCTCGAAGGTGCCGCGGTCGACCTCGAGGGTCTTCAGGTTGCGCGCGTTGACGCCGATGACCTTGGCTCCGGCGTCGACCGCGCGCTCGACCTCGTCCTCGTCGTGCACCTCGACGAGCGGGGTGAGCCCGATGGACACGGCACGCTCGATCAGCGACTCCAGGGCCGACTGTTCGAGGGCGGCGACGATGAGCAGCGCGAGGTCGGCGCCGTGTGCCCGCGCCTCCCACAGCTGGTACGAGGTGACGATGAAGTCCTTGCGCAGGACGGGGATGTCCACCCGCGCGCGGACCGCCTCCAGGTCGGCGAGCGAGCCGCCGAAGCGGCGCTGCTCGGTGAGGACGGAGATGACGGCCGCGCCGCCCGCCTCGTAGTCGGCGGCGAGTCCGGCCGGGTCGGCGATCGCGGCGAGCGCGCCCTTGGACGGGCTGGAGCGCTTGACCTCGCAGATCACCTTGACGCCTTCGCCGCGCAGGGCGGCCACGCCGTCCTTGGCCGCGGGAGCCTTCGCCGCGCGCTCCTTGAGCTCGTCGAGGCTCACCCGTGCCTGGCGCTCCGCGAGGTCGGCACGGACTCCGTCGATGATCTCGTCGAGCACACTCACGCGAGGGGCCCCCTTCCAGACGGTCCGTCTTCAGTGCGTTCGTTTCCGTCCCTGGGGCGTTGCCCGTCCTGACGGGCGGGTCGCCGGACGAAACCGGTGGTCACTGCGATGGTATCCGCAGCAGGGGGTACGGCTCACATCCGGTTGACGCCGGTCCCACTACCTGGACGTTCGCCTTTTGATCAAGGATGCAGCCAGCCACCGAACGGCAGGTTCCGGACAACCGTGAAGACCAGCACGAACGCCCCCAGGGACCACAGGAGCACCGGTCGGGGGTCGATGCGCAGGGGTTTTCCGCGCACCGCGCGGACCACCCATACGGTCCAGAGGACGGCGAAGGCCGCGTAACCGAGGACGGCGGGCGCGTTGGCCTGGAGGGCGGCCAGGAGGTCGCCGTGGGCTACGGCGTGCGCGCTGCGCAGTCCGCCGCAGCCGGGGCAGTACAGGCCGGTGAGGCGCAGCAGCGGGCAGGCGGGGTAGTGGCCGGGCTCGTTGGGGTCCACGGCCCCCACGTAGAAGAAGGCGCCGACGACGGCGGCGAGCGCTCCGGCGGGGAGGACGAGTCGGGCGGCGAGGCCGCGGGGCACGCTGCGGCTGACGGCGTTCACGGGGTGATTGTGCCCCGCGCCCGCGCGTCGGGGGCGGTTCCGGCACCCGGGTGCCGGCCGCCCCCGTCCGGAGCGCTCCCGGTGATCAGCTCTCGGCGCGGGCCGGCTCACGGCCCGCGGCCGGCGGGTTGAGCGGGTGGAAGTGCGGCTTCTGGCCCATGCCCATCTTGCTCATGATTCCGCCGACGACACCGCCGAGCAGCACGATGCCCATGCCGACCCAGAAGCCCACCGGCGAGGCCACCACCATGAACAGGCTCGCGACGCAGAAACCGATGAACGAGATGATGACACCGGTCCAGGCGGCCGGGGTGTGACCGTGGCTGCTGCCCGCCATTGCTTGCTCCTCAGTGCTGTGTACGTGTCTGAGCAGGACGCTCGGATCGATTGTCCCGCACGTGCGCGCGTGCCGTGATCGGGGGTGCTCCTCCGCGCGGCGAACGCCCCCGGCCGGCCGCTCGTCGAGGGGTGGCGGCCCGGTGGTTCAGGCTCCGGTCGGGTCCTCGCCCCGGTCGAGGGCCTTCCACAGTTCCTCCGGCCGGTCGGGATCGCCGGCGGCTGCCGTGCGGCGTGGCCGCGGGGCGCCGGCTCGCTCGTAACGGCCGGACATCGCGGGCCACAGCCTGCCGTAGCGCAGGGCGAGCACGCCGGCCAGCAGGAGCAGCAGGCCGCCCACGGCCGCGACGTAGGGCCAGGCCGTGTGGCTGAGGGCTTCCACGGCGGCCGACGTGTCGCCGGAGACCTCGGCGGCCTTGTCGTCGAGCGCGGAACTGTCGGAGGCGCCGAGCAGGGCCGCCGCGACGGTGCCCGCCCCGGCCAGGGCGAGCAGGGCGGCGACGGTGAACCGGCCGGCCCGGCGGACGGCGAAGACAGCGACGAGCGCGGCCAGGCCCACCACGGCGAGGGCGGCGGGGACGCCGGTGACGTCGCTGCCGTTCGCGGTCAGGGGGAAGGAGCCGCCGGCCACGGTCGCGGTGCCCTTGGACCACTGCTGCCGGGTGGCGAGCAGGGCCACGGCCGCGCCCAGGGCACCGCACAGCAGGGCGACGGCGAGGCTGAGGCGGCCGGCCCGGGCGGAGCCGGCGGCCTCGGAACGGGGGTGAGGTACGGCAGTCACGTACTCCACTATCGCGTGAACCGCGCGCGAACGGTCACCCGGGGGCTCGTCCCGGTCGCATCTCACACGGCTCCGGACGCGTCCCGCGCGGCCCCGGGCAGGTGTCACCCCGTGCGTGTCACCCCGTGCCCAGCCGGTTCGCCGTGTGGACGGCGCGCAGCACGGCGGCCGCCTTGTTGCGGCACTCGGTGTCCTCGGCGACCGGGTCGGAGTCGGCGACGATCCCGGCGCCCGCCTGGACGTACGCGGTGCCGTCGCGCAGCAGCGCGGTGCGGATGGCGATGGCGGTGTCGGAGTCGCCGGCGAAGTCCAGGTAGCCGACGCAGCCGCCGTACAGTCCGCGCCGGGACGGCTCGAGTTCGTCGATGATCTGCATGGCGCGGGGCTTGGGCGCGCCGGAGAGGGTGCCCGCCGGGAAGCAGGCGGTGAGCACGTCGAAGGCGGAGCGGCCGGGCGCGACCCGGCCGGTGACCGTCGAGACGATGTGCATGACGTGCGAGTACCGCTCGACGGACATGAAGTCGACGACCTCGACGGAGCCGGGCTCGCAGACCCGCCCGAGGTCGTTGCGGCCCAGGTCGACGAGCATGAGGTGCTCGGCGCGTTCCTTGGGGTCGGCGAGCAGCTCCTCGGCGAGGGCCTGGTCCTGCTGCGGGGTGGCGCCGCGCGGCCGGGTGCCGGCGATGGGGTGGACCATCGCCTGTCCGTCGTCGACCTTCACGAGTGCTTCGGGGGACGATCCGACGACGTCGAATGCGTCGAAGCGGAACAGGTACATGTAGGGCGACGGGTTGGTGGCCCGCAGCACCCGGTAGACGTCCAGGGCGCTCGCCGTGACCGGGGTCTCGAACCGCTGGGAGGGGACGACCTGGAAGGCCTCTCCCGCGCGGATGCGTTCCTTGATGTCCTCGACGGCGGCCCGGAAGTCGGGGCCGCCCCACAGGACCGTGTGGTCGGGGAGTTCGGAGGGCGGGAGGACGGCCGGGGGCTGGGCGACCGCGCGGGAGAGGTCGGCCTCCATGGCGTCCAGGCGGGCCACGGCGTCGGCGTGGGCCTCGTCGACGCCGGTCTCCAGGTCGTTGTGGTTGATCGCGTTGGCGATCAGCCAGACGGAGCCCTCCCAGTGGTCCATCACGGCGAGGTCGCTGGTGAGCAGCATGGTCAGCTCGGGCAGGCGCAGGTCGTCCCGCTCGCCGGGGCCGATCTTCTCGAGCCGGCGCACGATGTCGTAGCCGAGGTATCCGACCATGCCGCCGGTGAAGGGCGGCAGGCCGAGGTCGTGGGCGAGGTCGCGCGGGGTGTGCAGGGCTTCGAGGGTGGCGCGCAGCGTGGCGAGCGGGTCGCCGCCGGCCGGTACGCCGACGGGCGGGGTGCCCTCCCAGTGCGTCTGTCCGTCCCGCTCGGTGAGGGTGGCGGCACTGCGGACGCCGACGAAGGAGTAGCGGGACCAGGACCGTCCGTTCTCGGCGGACTCGAGGAGGAAGGTGCCGGGGCGCTCCGCGGCGAGCTTGCGGTAGAGCGCGACCGGGGTGTCGCCGTCGGCGAGCAGTTTGCGGGTGACCGGGATGACCCGGCGGTCGGTGGCGAGCTTGCGGAACGTCTCGAGGTCCATGGCGGCAGACCTTACTGACCGGGGGCGTGCGCGCCGCTTCCGGCACGGTCCGCGGGGGCGTCGGTGAGCAGCACGTCGGCGTCGAAGCAGGTGCGGGCGCCGGTGTGGCAGGCGGCGCCGGTCTGGTCGACCTGGACGAGGAGGGTGTCGGCGTCGCAGTCCAGGGCGACGGACTTCACGTGCTGGACGTGGCCGGAGGTGTCTCCCTTGACCCAGTACTCCTGGCGGCTGCGCGACCAGTAGGTGCAGCGGCCGGTGGTCAGGGTGCGGTGCAGCGCCTCGTCGTCCATCCAGCCCAGCATCAGCACCTCATGGGTGTCGTACTGCTGTGCGATGGCGGGCAGGAGGCCGTCGGGGCTGCGCTTGAGCCGCGCGGCGATCTCCGGGTCGAGGCGGCTGGGCCGGGACGTGCTGCTGGTCATGGAAACCATTGTGCCGTGCGGGTGGGCGGCGCCCGGGTCGCGTCCACGGGTTGGAAGGACGCGGGGACGAAACGGGCCGGGGTGGTGCGCACGCGTCTCGTTGGGGTGACGGCCGGGGGACGGGTGGGCGGACCGGGCGGGCCCCCGTAGGCTGACTGCATGTCGACCCATGCCAAGCGTGAACGACTTCTTCTGGCCGACCTGCTGGAGACCGCGGGCCCTGAGGCCCCCACTCTGTGCGAGGGCTGGCGCACCCGCGACCTCGCCGCCCACGTGGTGGTGCGCGAGCGCCGCCCGGATGCCGCCGGCGGGATGGTGGTCAAGCAGCTCGCCCAGCGTCTGGAGCGGGTGATGGCGGAGTTCACCGCCAAGCCGTACGAGGAGCTGATCCAGCTGATCCGTACCGGTCCGCCGCGCTTCTCGCCCTTCAATCTCAAGCAGATCGACGAGCTGTCGAACGTCGTCGAGTTCTACGTCCACACGGAGGACGTGCGCCGCGCGCAGCCCGAGTGGGCGACGCGCGAGCTCGACCCGGTGTTCCAGGACACCCTGTGGTCGCGGCTCGAGCAGACCGCCCGGATGATGGGCCGCGGTGCCCCCACGGGCCTGGTGCTGCGCCGCCCGGACGGCCGGACGGTGGTCGCCCACCGCGGCACGCCGGTGGTCACGGTGACCGGTGAGGCGTCGGAGCTGGTGCTGTTCCTCTACGGGCGGCGCCAGGTGGCCAAGGTCGACCTGGAAGGCGAGGCGGACGCGATCGAGAAGCTGAACGCGTCCAAGCAGCTCGGTATCTGAAGCCGCACGCTCTCGGGGACCGTCCCAGTACGGTCATGGATACCGGGGCCGGTGACCGGTGCCGGCGACCGGCCCCGGAAAGACTGCAAGATCGGAAGAAGAATCCCCATGATCAAGGTCGCCATGACCAGCGTGTACGTCGACGACGTGGCGAAGGCGCACGCTTTCTACACCGGCGTCCTCGGCTTCGAGACCCGCACCCGGACGGACCTGGGCGACGGCACCCTGTTCGTCACGGTCGGGGCGGGCGAAGGAGCGCAGCGGGATCTGGAGCTGCTGCTGGAGCCGGGGCAGGGTCCCATCGCGGAGCCGTACCGCAGGGCGGTGCGCGAGGCGGGGCTGCCCGCCATCGTGTTCTCGGTGACGGACCTTCGCGCGGAGTACGAGCGGCTGCGCGGCGAGGGCGTGAACTTCGTCCAGGAGCCGCAGGATCAGGGGCCGGTGCTCACCGCCGTCCTGGACGACACGGTCGGCAATCTGGTCCAGCTCGCCCAGCCGAAGGACTGAGCGGGCCGGCCGGGCGCCGCACCCCGCCCGGGCGCCGGGAGCGGCGGCCGGGCGGCGCGCGGCGGCCTCACCGTACCGGGTGGCCCGCTTCCCGCAGGGTCTGCTTGACCTGGCCGATGCGCAGGTCGCCGAAGTGGAAGACCGAGGCGGCGAGGACCGCGTCGGCGCCCGCGGCGACCGCGGGCGGGAAGTCGGCGAGCCGGCCCGCACCGCCCGAGGCGATCACCGGGACGGTGACGTGCTTGCGGACGGCGGCGATCATGTCGAGGTCGTAGCCGTCCTTGGTGCCGTCCGCGTCCATGGAGTTGAGCAGGATCTCGCCCGCGCCCAGCTCTGCGGCCCGGTGGGCCCACTCGACGGCGTCGATGCCGGTGCCCCGGCGGCCGCCGTGCGTGGTGACCTCGAAGGAGTCGCCGGACCCGGTGCGGCGGGCGTCGACCGACAGGACGAGGACCTGGCGGCCGAAGCGCTCGGCGATCTCCCGGATGAGGTCCGGGCGGGCGATCGCGGCGGTGTTGACGCCGACCTTGTCGGCGCCCGCCCGCAGCAGCTTGTCCACGTCCTCGGTGGTGCGGACGCCGCCTCCCACGGTCAGCGGGATGAACACCTGTTCGGCGGTGCGGCGCACCACGTCGTAGGTCGTCTCGCGGTTGCCCGACGAGGCGGTGATGTCCAGGAACGTCAGCTCGTCGGCGCCTTCGGCGTCGTACACCTTGGCCATCTCGACGGGGTCGCCCGCGTCCCGCAGGTTCTGGAAGTTGACGCCCTTGACGACCCGGCCGTTGTCCACGTCCAGGCAGGGGATGACTCGGACCGCCAGGGTCATGAATCGTGCTCCTCTAGTGTCTGTTCGGTGTCCGCTGATTGATCTCGGTGCCCGCTGACCGGTCCCGGTGTCCGGCGGCGGTCTCCGGGCCGGCGGGCCGGCCCGGTGGCGTCGAACGCCTCGACCTCCACCGCCACCAGCACGCGCGAGTCCATGAAGCCCTCCACCACCAGGAGAGTCGTGACCGGGCGCACCGCCTCGAACAGCTCCCGGTGGGCGCGGCCGGCCGCGTCGATGTCCCGCGAGTGCGCGAGGTACACGCGCGTGCGGATCACGGAGTCGACGCCGAGCCCGAACTCGGCGATCGCCTCCAGGGCGCTGCCGAAAGCGGCCCTGGCCTGTTCGTACGGGTCGCCCTCCCCGTACAGGACGTCGCCCTTGAACGCGGTCGTGCCGGCCACCAGGACCCGGTCGCCCGCCGCCACGGCGCGTGCGGACCCGAAGGACTCCTCCCAGGGGCTGTCGCCCCGCACGCGCCGTACGGCTTCGGATGTCATCGGGACACAGCCTCCAGGGCCTCTTCCAGGGTGAACGCCTTCGCGTACAGGGCCTTCCCGACGATGGAGCCCTCGACGCCGAGCGGGACGAGCTCGGCGATGGCCCGCAGGTCGTCGAGCGAGGACACGCCGCCGGAGGCGACCACGGGGCGGTCGGTGACGGCGCAGACGTTCTTCAGCAGTTCCAGGTTGGGGCCCTGGAGGGTGCCGTCCTTGGCGATGTCGGTGACGACGTACCGCGCGCAGCCCTCCTTGTCGAGACGCCCCAGCGTCTCGTAGAGGTCGCCGCCGTCGCGGGTCCAGCCGCGGCCGCGCAGGGTGGTGCCGCGTACGTCGAGGCCGACGGCGATCTTGTCGCCGTGCTCGGCGATGACCTCGGCGACCCATTCGGGGGTCTCCAGGGCGGCGGTGCCGAGGTTGACGCGCGTGCAGCCGGTGGCCAGGGCCGCGGCGAGCGTGTCGTTGTCACGGATGCCGCCGGACAGCTCCACCTTGATGTCCATGGCACCTGCGACCTCGGCGATCAGCGCGCGGTTGTCGCCGGTGCCGAACGCGGCGTCCAGGTCCACCAGGTGCAGCCACTCGGCGCCCGAGCGCTGCCAGGCGAGCGCGGCCTCCAGCGGGGAGCCGTAGGAGGTCTCGGTGCCGGACTCGCCGTGCACGAGGCGGACGGCCTGGCCGTCGCGGACGTCGACGGCGGGGAGGAGTTCGAGCTTGGCCATGTCGCTACAGGGTTCCGATCCAGTTGGTGAGGAGCTGGGCTCCGGCGTCGCCGGACTTCTCGGGGTGGAACTGCGTCGCCCACAGGGCGCCGTTCTCCACGGCGGCGACGAACGGTTTGCCGTGGGTGGACCAGGTGACCTTGGGTGCCCGCATCACCGGGTTGTCCACCTGGAGGGACCAGTCGTGGACGGCGTAGGAGTGCACGAAGTAGAAGCGGGCGTCCGCGTCCAGGCCGGCGAAGAGTTCGGACCCGGTCGCCGCGTCCACGGTGTTCCAGCCCATGTGGGGCACGATGTCGGCCTGCAGCGGCTCGACCGAGCCGGGCCATTCGTCCATGCCCTCGGTCTCGACGCCGTGCTCGATGCCGTGGGCGAACAGGATCTGCATGCCGACGCAGATGCCCATGACGGGCCGGCCGCCGGACAGCCGGCGGTCGATGATCCAGTCGCCGCGCGCCTCCTTGAGGCCCTTCATGCAGGCGGCGAAGGCGCCGACGCCGGGGACCAGCAGCCCGTCGGCGTTCATGGCGGTGTCGAAGTCGCGGGTTATCTCCACCTCGGCGCCGGCGCGCGCGAGGGCGCGCTCGGCGGAGCGGACGTTGCCGAAGCCGTAGTCGAAGACCACGACCCGTTTGGTGGCGCTCACGGTCACACCTCCAGCCGGAGGATGCCCGCGGCCAGGCACATCGCGGCGCCGATGCCGAGCACCGCGATCACCCCCTTGGGCAGCTTCTGCTTGCTGAACGAGACGACGCCGCCGACGAGGAACAGACCGACGACGATCAGCGCGGTGGACAGACCGTTCATCTACAGGGCGCCCTTCGTGGAGGGCAGGATGCCCGCCGCACGGGGGTCGCGCTCGGACGCATACCGCAGGGCCCGGGCCAGCGCCTTGAACTGGCACTCGACGATGTGGTGCGCGTTGCGCCCGTACGGCACGTGCACGTGCAGCGCGACCTGGGCCTGGGCGACGAAGGACTCCAGGATGTGCCGGGTCATCGTGGTGTCGTACTCGCCGATCATCGGCGCCATCTTCTCGGGCTCGGTGTGCACGAGGTAGGGGCGGCCGGACAGGTCGACGGTGACCTGGGCGAGGGACTCGTCCAGCGGGACCGTGCAGTTGCCGAAGCGGTAGATGCCCACCTTGTCGCCGAGGGCCTGCTTGAAGGCGGCGCCGAGGGCGAGGGCGGTGTCCTCGATGGTGTGGTGCGAGTCGATGTGCAGGTCGCCCTCGGTCTTCACGGTCAGGTCGAACAGACCGTGCCGGCCGATCTGGTCGAGCATGTGGTCGTAGAAGCCGACCCCGGTGGAGATCTCCGTCTTGCCGGTGCCGTCGAGGTCGATCTCGACGAGGACCGACGTCTCCTTCGTCGTCCGCTGGACGCGTCCTACGCGGCTCATGCGCTCTGCTCCTTCGGGGGTGTGGGGGTGGCCCCCACGTAGCTGACCAGTTCACCGACCGCGTCGAGGAACGCGTCGTTCTCGGCCGGGGTGCCCGCGGTGACCCGCAGCCATCCCGGTACGCCGTTGTCCCGCACCAGGACGCCCCGGTCGAGGATCTTCTGCCAGACCACGTGGGAGTCCGCGAACGTGCCGAACTGGACGAAGTTCGCGTCGGACTCGGTGACGTCGTAGCCGAGGGTACGCAGTGCGGTGACCAGCCGGTCCCGCTCCCCCTTCAGCTGCTCGACGTACTTCAGCAGCGTATCCGTGTGTTCCAGGGCGGCCAGCGCGGTCGCCTGGGTGACGGCGGACAGGTGGTAGGGCAGGCGGACGAGCTGCACGGCGTCCACCACGGCCGGGTGCGCGGCGAGGTAGCCCAGGCGCAGTCCCGCCGCGCCGAACGCCTTCGACATGGTGCGGGAGACGACGAGGTTCGGGCGGCCCTCGATCAGCGGCAGCAGGGAGTCGTCGTGGCTGAACTCGACGTACGCCTCGTCCACGACCACCATCGACGGCCCGGCCGCCTGTGCGGCCTCGTACAGGGCGATAACGGTCTCGGCGGGGACCGCGGTGCCGGTGGGGTTGTTGGGAGTGGTGACGAAGACGACGTCCGGGCGGTGCTCGGCGATCGCCTTCTCGGCGGCGGGCAGGCCGATGGTGAAGTCCTCGCCCCGGGGGCCGGAGACCCAGCCGGTGCCGGTGCCGCGCGCGATGAGTCCGTGCATCGAGTACGAGGGTTCGAAGCCGATGGCCGTGCGGCCGGGCCCGCCGAAGGTCTGCAGCAGTTGCTGGATGACCTCGTTGGAGCCGTTGGCGGCCCAGACGTTCTCGGGGCCGACGGGGTGGCCGCCGCTCTTCGTCAGGTACTCGGCCAGCCGGGTGCGCAGCTCGACCGCGTCCCGGTCGGGGTAGCGGTTGAGGTGGCGGGCGGCCTGGCGGACCCGCTCGGCGATCCGCTCGACCAGCGGTTCGGGCAGCGGGTAGGGGTTCTCGTTGGTGTTCAGCCGTACCGGGACGTCCAGCTGGGGCGCGCCGTAGGGGGACTGGCCGCGCAGCTCGTCGCGTACGGGGAGGTCGTCGATGGTGACGTTCACGGGGTCGGTGGCGTTGATGGCGTTCACTTGCTCTCGGGTACCTTCCAGCCGAACCGGGCCTTGATCGCCGCGCCGTGCGCGGGCAGGTCCTCCGCCTCGGCGAGCGTGACCACGTGGTGCGCGACGTCGGCCAGCGCGTCCTCGGTGTAGTCGACGATGTGGATGCCGCGCAGGAAGGACTGGACGGACAGGCCCGAGGAGTGGCAGGCGCAGCCGCCGGTGGGCAGGACGTGGTTGGAGCCGGCCGCGTAGTCGCCCAGGGAGACCGGGGACCAGGGGCCGACGAAGATCGCGCCGGCGTTGCGTACCCGGCCGGCGAGCGCGGCGGCGCCGGCGGTCTGGATCTCCAGGTGCTCGGCGCCGTAGGCGTCGACCACGCGCAGGCCCTCCTCGATGCCGTCGACCAGGACGATCGCGGACTGTCGGCCGGCGAGCGCGGGGGCGATCCGGTCCTCGACGTGCCGGGAGGCGGCGACCTGGGGGGCCAGCTCCTTCTCCACGGCGTCCGCGAGAGTGACGGAGTCGGTGACCAGGACGGCGGCGGCCAGCGGGTCGTGCTCGGCCTGGCTGATCAGGTCGGAGGCGACGTGGACCGGGTCGGCCGTGTCGTCGGCGAGGATCGCGATCTCGGTCGGTCCCGCCTCGGCGTCGATGCCGATGCGGCCGGTGAAGTAGCGCTTGGCGGCGGCGACCCAGATGTTGCCGGGGCCGGTGACCATGGGGGCGGGCGGGCAGGACTCCGTGCCGTACGCGAACATGGCGACGGCGGTGGCGCCGCCCGCGGCGTACACCTCGTCGACTCCGAGCAGGGCGCACGCGGCGAGGATCGTCGGGTGCGGCAGTCCGCCGAACTCCTTCTGTGCCGGGGAGGCGAGGGCGATCGACTCGACGCCCGCCTCCTGGGCCGGGACCACGTTCATGATCACGGAGGACGGGTACACGGACCGTCCGCCGGGCGCGTACAGGCCCACGCGGTCGACCGGCACCCACTTCTCGGTGACGGTGCCGCCGGGGACGACCTGGGTGACGTGGGTCTCGCGGCGCTGGGCGCGGTGCACGAGCCGGGCGCGTCGGATGGACTCCTCCAGAGCCGCGCGCACGGCCGGGTCCAGTTCCTCCAGCGCGTCGGCGAGCGCCCGCGCCGGGACCCGGACGGATTCCAGACGCACGCCGTCGAACCGTTCGGCGAAGTCGATCAGCGCCGCGTCGCCCCGATGGTGCACGTCCTCGCAGATGGGCCGCACCCTCTCAAGGGCGGCCGCGACGTCGAAGTCGGCTCGGGGCAGCAGGTCGCGCAGGGCGGGGCCCTCGGGGAGGGTGTCGCCGCGCAGATCGATTCGGGAGATCACGTGCTCAATTCTCTCAGACCCGCCCCCGACGCCGTGCGGGCGTTCCAATGGCTGATACGCGGCCCTCCCGGTAACCCATTGTGCGCACCCGGAAGATCCTCCTTACTTTCTGTGTTCGAGGCGTCACCCGGTGGGCATGAACCGTTGTACGCGTACGAGTTGTACGAAGTGACGAACCCACGAGTACCTGGGGAAGGAGGGAGGACCGTGACCGAGGGGGAGGGACGACGCCCCGGCGAGGTGCCGGCCGACCTGACGGCGCCGGAGGCCGGCATGTGGCAGGCCTTCCGCAACGGCAGTGTGTACGACCTGAGCAGCGGGGACTCCGCCGTCGACGATCCGCACGGAGGGCATCCGTGGGGGCCCGAGCGGACCGTCCGGGCGCGGGTCGTGTGCTGGCTCCTGCTGGACGGCCCGCCCGCACTGGCCGGCCGGGTCTCCTCGCTGAAGCTGGTCGGGGTGCTGATCAGCGGCGCGCTGGACCTCGCGGGCGGCACGGTGATGCCGTACGTGGAGATGCGCGACTGCCGTTTCGAGGGGGACGTGCTGCTGCCGGAGGCCCGCTTCACGACGGTGCGGCTGGTGGACTGCTCGGTGCCGCGGCTGGAGGCGGCCCGGCTGCAGACCGAGGGCGATCTGCATCTGCCGCGCTGCCGGTTCCTGAGGGGCATACGGCTGACCGACGCCCGGATCGGTACGGACCTGATGCTCAACCAGGCGGTCGTGCACCGCGACCGCAGCGGCCGGTCGATAGCCGCGGACGGCATGACGATCGGCCAGGACCTCCAGGCCGAGCTCCTGGAGTCGCACGGTGAGCTGAGCTTACGCAGCGCGACGATAGGCGTCTCGGTGAATCTGCGCGGGGCCCGGCTGGTCAACCCGTCCGCCCGGCTTGCGTTGAACGCGCCGCAGCTGACCGTCGAGCGGTCGCTGTACCTGACGCCCGCCGGGGTCGGCACCCAGGCGCGGAGCGGGATGACACCGGCGCGCGGGACACGGATCCAGCGGTTCGACTGCCAGGGCGGGATAAGGCTGGACGACGGGCGGTTCGGCGACGCGGTCGACTTCGAGCGGGCCCGGTTCACCCTGACCGACGACCAGGAGCTGTCGCTGCGCCGGGTGCAGACGCCGGAGCTTCGCTTCCTCGGGGAGCGGCCGGCCCGCGGGCGGGTGGCGCTGTCCGGGGCGCGGGTGGTCAACCTGATGGACCGGGCGGACAGCTGGCCGGGGCCGGGCCGGCTGCACATGGGCGGCTTCGCCTACGAGAACCTCGTGCCGCGCGGGCCGTTCCCGCTGGCGGAGCGGCTGGAGTGGGTGGCCGCGGCGAGCGCCGAGTACACCCCGGAGCCGTACGAGCGGCTGGCCGCCGTGCTGCGGGCGGGCGGCGAGGAGGAGGACGCCCGCGAGGTGCTGCTCGCCAAGCAGCGCCGGCGCCGCGAGGGCCTGCCCCTGGCGGCCAAGCTGTGGGGCTACGCGCAGGACTGGACGGTCGCCTACGGCTACCGGCCGGGGCGGGCCGCGGTGTGGATGGCGGTGCTGTGGGCGGGCGGTTCGCTGGCGTTCGCGCACGCGTACCATCCGCCGGTCAAGAGCGGCGAGCATCCGGCGTGGGACCCGTCCCTCTTCGCCCTGGACCTGCTGCTGCCGGTGATCGACCTGGGCCAGGTGGGGTTCTGGCACCTGCGCGGCGGCTGGCAGTGGCTCGCGGCCGCCTTCATCCTGCTCGGCTGGATTCTCGCCACGACGGTGGCGGCGGGCGCGACCCGGACCCTGCGCCGCGGCTGACCGGCCCGCCCCGGCCCCTGACCGTCCTCCGCCCAGCGTCCGACCAGCGACGACGGGTGTCTTTGCGGCCCCGGAGGGCTCGCCTCCTTTTTACCCGGCCTTGAACGAACGGCGTACAACCTTCCGCGACTTCCGTGAAGGGTCTGGCGCCGCTGTGACCTGCGGTCTTTCAATGGTCGACACCATGGCTCTGCTGCACACGTTCACCCGTGCGTCCCGGGTGCGAGAGAAGCCGGGCGCCGCCCGGCCCGGCGTCCTCGTGCTGCCCGCGGACGCCGAGGTGCTGCTCGACGCCCCCGACGAGGTCCTCGGTCCGGTCCTGGTCGGGGCCGCGGCCGGCGACCCGGCGCCCGCCGCCGGCCTGCTCGCCGCCACCCGGCATCGCGGGTCGTGGGAGCACCGCGACCGGTATGTGCGGCAGCTGGCCGTCTTCGCCCGTTCGCGCCCCGAGTGGCTGGACACCTGGCGCGTCCACGACCCGCACAGCCCCGACGGGCTGCTCGTGGACGCCCAGCGGGCGGTGCACCGCGCCTGGGACTCACCGGCCCGTGCCGAACTGCTGCGCGAGGTGAGCCCGTCGATCACGGCCGCCGCGCGGGCCGATCACCGCGACCCGGTGCCGTGGCGGCTCGCCCTGGACCACGCCCGCGGCGCCCGGGCCGGGCACCGGTACTTCCAGGAGCTGTGGGAGGCCGCGGTCCGCCGCGCCCCGCACCACTACGGCTGCCACGTGGCGGCCCTGCGCTACCTGTCGTCCTCCTGGCACGGCGCGCACCTCGAGTGCTTCGACTTCGCCGACCAGGCCGCGCAGGACGCGCCGGACGGCTCGCTCACGCAGGCCCTGCCGCTGCGGGCGGCCTTCGGTTACCTCACCGACGGGGGCGGCGCCGAGGTGCCGCGCGAGCGGCTCGACGCGGCGGCCGACCGCGCTCTGGCCCTGTCCGCCCGGCTTCCGGCGGCCCACCCCCGGCCGGCCGGCCTGCGCAACCTTCTGGCGTACGTCCTGCTGCGTCTGGAGCGCCGGCCGGAGGCCCTGGAGCAGCTGCGGCTCACCGGCCCGTACGCCACCTCCACGCCCTGGGACCGGGAGGCGGAGGACCCCCTCGGCCGGTTCCTGGAGGTGCGCCGGGGCCTGCACGAGGAGGCGGCCGCCGGTCCCGCCGCGGCCTCCCGGCATCCACGGAGTGAACGGGGCCGCCGGGCCCGGTCCGGCGACCATTAGGCTTTTGCGTCGTGACCACCGCCCGGCTCCCGCTCTTTCCCCTGAACTCGGTGCTGTTCCCCGGGCTCGTGCTTCCGCTGAACATCTTCGAGGAGCGCTATCGCGCCATGATGCGCGAGCTTCTGAAGACACCGGAGGACGAGCCGCGCCGGTTCGCCGTCGTGACGATCCGCGACGGCCACGAGGTCGCCCCGAGCGCCCCCGGCATCCCGGACCCGACGGCCGTACCCGAGCTGGGGCCCGCGGCGGGCTTCGGCACCGATCCGCTCCGGTCCTTCCACAAGGTGGGCTGTGTGGCCGACGCGGCGACGATCCGGGAGCGGGCCGACGGCACCTTCGAGGTGCTGGCGACGGGGACGACGCGGGCGCGGCTGCTGTCGGTCGACGCCTCCGGGCCGTTCCTGACGGCCGAGCTGGAGCCGGTGCTCGAGGCTCCCGGCGAGGAGGCGGGGGCGCTCGCCGAGGGGGTGCTGCGGGCGTTCCGCCAGTACCAGAAGCGGCTGGCGGGGGCGCGGGAGCGGTCGCTGGCGACCGGCGCGGAACTGCCGGACGAGCCGGGGGTCGTGTCCTATCTGGTCGCCGCCGCAATGATGCTCGACACGCCGACGAAGCAGCGTCTGCTCCAGGCGCCGGACACCGCGTCCCGGCTCCGCGACGAGCTGAAACTCCTTCGCACGGAGACGGCCATCATCCGCAATCTGCCGTCGCTGCCGGCGGCGGAACTGACCCGCGGGCCGACGCACCTCAACTGACGTACGACCGTACGACTTCCCGGAGCGGGACGGGACCGGGACCGGGCACAGGGACGGGAGCAGGGCCGGGATGGCGAAGAAACCGAAGAAACAGCAGCAGTCGGGCGGTACGCCCGCGACGGTGACACTCACCGCGGCCGGGGTGCCGTTCACGGTCCACTCCTACGACCACGACCCCGCCCACCCGTCCTACGGCGAGGAGGCGGCCGAGGCGATGGGTGTCTCCCCCGACCGGGTCTTCAAGACGCTGGTGGCGGACGTCGACGGCGCGCTGACGGTGGCGGTGGTCCCGGTGGCGGGGCAGCTGGACCTGAAGGGCCTGGCGGCGGCGGTCGGCGGCAAACGGGCCGCGATGGCCGACCCCGCCCTGGCGGAACGCACCACGGGCTACGTCCGGGGCGGCATCTCTCCCCTCGGCCAGCGCAAGCGGCTGCGTACGGTGCTGGACGACTCGGCCGGCCGGCACGAGACGGTCTGCGTCTCGGCCGGCCGCCGCGGTCTGGAGGTCGAGCTCTCTCCCGCCGACCTGGCCGAACTGACCTCGGCGGTGCTCGCCCCGATCGGGCGTGCCTGAACCCTGGGGTCCGTCCGGCGGATCGTGCCGGAGACGCGGGCCGGCACGCGCATCCGCCGCGTTGTCGTCACTCGCCGACTCCCCCGCTCTCGACTCCTCCCCCACTCTCGGCTTCGCTCGAGCGGGGGCACCCCCATGAGCAGGGGGGACCCCCATCGCGTCGGCTCCTTCCTCCGCCGTGCGGCCGCACGCTCCCCCAAGTTCTCGGCTCCGCTCGAACAGGGAGGGACCCCCAGGGCCCCGCTCGCTCCGGCCGGACGGATACCGTCGGTCACCTCCGGCCCGACCCGCCGGACAGACCCTGGACGGACTCCGCCTTTTCGGTTAATCAGAAGAGGCATGTCGAAGAGAACACGCAAACGCAAGTGGCGTACCAGGAAAGGCCGCGCGAACCATGGCAGGCGCCCGGCCTGACACCCCGACCGGGCCGGGGCCGTGGGGTCTGCCCGCCGGGCAGGCCCTACGGCTTCGGAAATCCGCCGTGCGGCGGCTGCGGGACGTACGGGTCGGCCGGCGGGTAGGGGTCGGGGTCGCGGGGGCCGAACAGCGCGGTCAGGCCCAGGTGGACGACCAGCCCGGCGAACGGCCAGGCCAGCAGTGCCCCTTTGGCGCTCAGCTTCAGCGGCGCGTCGAACGTCACCCCCTTGCCGACGTCCCTCGCCTGGGCGATGACGTCCTGCGCGGGCCCGAGCCACACCCCGAGCCGCCACGCCAGCAACGATCCGAGCAGCCCGCCGACCCCGAGCGCCACCACCAGCGGCACACTCCCGCGCCTCCGCACGAGGAACACGGCGAGCGCGCTCACCGCGCCGAACGCCAGCGCGAGCAGTACGAACGTCCCGTCCACGCCGATGGCCTGCTCACCCTCGGTGTCCTTGAGGTAGACGACCCAGCTGTCGCCCGTGACGTCGCCCACCAGCGGGACCCGCGGCGCCAGCCACCACCACAGCACCCCGAGCAGCACCCCGCCGAGCGCCACCGCCACCGCGGTCACCGCGGCCTCACGCAGTTCCGTCTTCATCCCGGGGCCGTCCTGTTCGTACCAGCCGTAGCCTGCCCGGTCACCGTGCCGGGCAGGCCCGGCCGCGGCGTCCGGGGCGGACCCGTCGGCCGAGGCGGACCCGTCGGCCGAGGCGGACCCGTCGGCGGAGGCGGCGGCCACCTGCCCGGCGGACGGTGACTGCCACCCGCCCTGCGGGGAGTGTTCATGCGGAGGCGGTGGTGGTGTCAGAGGTGCGCTCACCCTGACATCGTGCCAGGCCCGGCTGTGCGGCGTGACACGGACAGGTCACCGACGGGACACCGTACGGATCAGCGGACGGCGGCCCTGCGGTACGCCCAGGCCGCCACGGCCAGCGAGAGCACGCCGACCACCCCGCACACGGCGAGGTCGCCGAGGACCAGCGCCCAGTCGGGACGCGGCGCGAAGGTCCGCGCGAGGGCCTCGACGCCGTACGTCGACGGCAGCAGGTCCCGGACGACGCGTACCGCCTCCGGCATCCGCTCCGCCGGCAGCACACCCAGCAGCAGCGCCGCCGACATGCCGAGCTGGCCGAGCAGCGTGGCGAACTCGGGCCGCGGCGCGAGCAGCCCCAGGGCGGCTCCCAGCCCGGCGAGCGCGGCGCCCGACAGCGGGATCACGGCGGCCAGCACCCACAGGTGCGTCAGCGGCAGCCCGAACAGCACGCATCCGAAGGCCGCCGTCACCACGGTCCCCGGGACGGTGAACGAGGCGTAGGCGCCGGCCGTGCCCAGCACCACCGCGGCCGGCGGCACCGGCAGCGTCGCGTAGTGGTCGAGTCCGCCGCTGGCCCGCAGCTGTCCGAAGTACTGCGCGAGCAGGTTGAGTGCGACGAAGGCAACGACCAGGACGGCCGATCCGGCCACCACCGCCCGCGCCTCCGAGCCGCCGTCCACGACCCCGCGCATCAGGATCATGATCCCGACGGACTGGAAGGTCGCCACGAACAGCAGGGGGATCCGCGCCACCCGCGCCCGGGAGAGCTGCGCCCGGTACACGGCCGCCAGCGACGGCCACAGCCGCGCCCGGGGGCCGAGCACGGCGGGTTCCGGCGCGCTCTCCTCCGCGGCCAGGACGGCGCCCGGCAGGACATCGGCGGGTACGACACTCACGTCGCGCTGCTCCCCTTCGCTCGGAGGTTCGCCCGGATCCACTCCGGCAGTCGTCCTGTTCTGTTCTGTACGGATACGGCGCCGTTCCGTACGGATACGGCGGCCGGTGCACTCAGGGGTCCGCCGTTCATGCCTTCACCAGCCCCTGCCGCACGGCACCGCCCAGCGCCAGGTACACGTCCTCCAGAGTGGGCGTGGTGAGCGTGAAGTCGTCCAGGGCGGCGAAGGCGGCGCCGCCGGTGACGGTGGCGACGACGGCGCGGGCCTCCTCCGGCCCGAGCCGCAGCGTCCAGCGGCGGCCGGACTCGGCGGCGCGGTCCTGGAGCGCGGCGACCTCCGGCACGTGCAGGGGGGCCGTCTCGCGCCACACCAGGTCGACCCGGACCTCGCCCGCGACCTGCTCCTTCAGCCCGGACGGGCTGTCGCAGGCGATCACCCGGCCCCGGTCGAGCACGGCGACCCGGTCGAGCACGGTCTCGGCCTCGATGACGTTGTGGGTGACCAGCAGCACGGTGGCGCCCTGCTCGGCCCGGCGCCGGTCGACGGCGGACCACACGGCGCGCCGCGCGATCGGGTCCATGCCGACGGTGGGTTCGTCGAGCACCAGCAGGGGCCGCTCGCCGACCAGCGAGGCGGCGAAGCAGGCCAGCCGGCGCTGGCCGCCGGACAGCTTCTTCAGGGGGCGCGCGGCGATCGGGGTGAGCCCGAGTTCGTCGAGGACGTCGTCCCGCTCCGCGCACGCCCGCTTCGCGTCGAGGCCGCGCAGCCGCGCGGTGGTCTCGACGGCGAGCGACACGGTCAGCTCGTCGAGGGCGGTGGACTCCTGCCCGAGGTAGGCGAGGATCCGCGCGGCCCGCTCGGGGTGGCGCACGATGTCGTGGCCGAGGATCCGGACGCTGCCGCGGTCGGGCCGCATCAGTCCGGTGAGCTGGCGTACGAGGGTGGACTTGCCGGCGCCGTTCGGCCCGAGCAGTCCGAAGATCTCACCGCGCCGGACGTCGAGCGTGACGTCGTCGGTGGCCCGGACCTCGGGGGTCGCCGGCACTCCGCGGCGTCCACGGGCCGCCGGATAGGTCTTGGTCAGCCCGCGCACCACGCACACGATGTCACTGTCGTGCCGGAATGCCTGTACCGCGCGCGTACTCACAAGAAACGAGACTACGGGGTCCGCGCCCCCGATCCACTTCCGGGTCGGCCGACCACCCCGGAATCCCCGGGGGAACGACGAGTCGGCCGCACGGCACCGGTCCGCCCCGGCACGGGGCCGCACGGGGACGCCACCGCGGGGTCGGCGCCCGGCCCGGGTGCCCGGATCAGTCCCCGACCGGGGCACGGTCCGTCCCCGTGCGTACGTCCAGCTCGCGCCAGAAGCCCGCACGGATGGCGTACCGGTCGCGTTCGTCGATCTGGTCGTCCTTGTGGGCGAGCAGGCCGAAGCGGGCGGCGTAGCGCAGCAGCTCGCCGTCGACGCGGTGCGGGATGCGGGGGTACATGCCGGACAGCTTCTGGACACTGCTCTGCTCCCCCAGCCGCTCCAGCCAGCGGCGGGCGAAGACCTGCCCCACCTCGAAGGGGTCCCCGCCGACCGTGGTGATGTCCTCCTCACGGTCGGCCCACCGCTGCTCCGCCGTGGTCAGCTGGGCGAGCGTCGGCATCGAGGCGGCCTCGGGAGGCTCGGCGACGGGCCGGTCGACCCAGCCCTTGTCGGAGGACCAGCGCAGGGTGGCGGACTGCGGCGGGTGGGGGTGCGGGGCTCCCGGGCCGCGCAGGGCCGCCAGGTCCTTGGGAGTGGGGACGCCCTTGGCGGCGGGTGCCCGCTCGCCGGTGCCGTTGTGTCCGGCGACGGCCGGGTGCGGCGGCTCCTGGGCGGCCGGCTCCTCCCCCTGGGCGGGCGCGGACTCCGGCAGCGGGGCGGAGAGGATCGCGGCGATCTCTGGACGGGCGGCGGGGGGCGGCGCGCACACCCCGGAGTAGTCCTCCTTGGCCCGCACCGCCCCGGTGATCCAGGCACGGTCCAGCACCCGGCGTTCGTCGGCCTCGGCCACCAAGTCCTCGGACTGGTTGTAGTCGCCGTCGGCGGCCTGGACGGCCCACAGGTGGACGGCGACACCGTGCTCCTTGGCCGCCATCATGCCGGGCAGCAGGTCGCCGTCGCCGGTGACCAGGACGATGTCGGAACAGGCGCGGTTGCGGGCCAGCTCGGTCAACTCGGCGTGCATGGCGGCGTCGACGCCCTTCTGCGCCCAGCGGCCGTCGCTGCGGGTGAGGGCGCCCAGCCGGACGGTGACCCTGGGCATGACCCGCAGCCGGCGGTGCTCGGGCTGCGGCACCCGGTCGGGGGCGCCGTCGAACCAGTAGATGCGCAGCAGGGGCCGGCCCGTGTCGGACTCGGCCCGGTCGCGCAGCCCTTGGATGAGGGCGGTGTGATCGACGGTGATCCGGGACCGCGAGGGCTCCCCGGCGAGGAGACTGGCGGCGGCCCCCAGCAGATACCCGGCGTCCACCAGGACGATGCAGCGGTCCACGCGATCCACCCTCTTTCCGGGAGGTTTGCTTCGGGCTTGCTTCGAGTCTGCCCGACCACGCCGGGGTTAACGGCCCGAACTCGATCTTCGGCGTGGCGTTTCCACACTTCCTTCGTCGACCCACCCTGTCACACACGGTAATTGTCCGACATGCGGTGGCCCTTCCGCCATGTGATTCTGGTCCCGGCCCTGGCCCCTAGATCCCCCACAGGAGGCATCACCATGGCCAAGAACAAGAACCGTGAACGGAAGCAGCCGCAGACCGCACGCGCCCCGCAGCCGGCGCAGCATCCCTCCGCGGAGCCGCAGACCGAGCAGCACGGACCGCAGATCACTCCCGGAGATGTCGCCCGCAAGGGCAGGGAGAAGCGCTTCGGCCACAACTGACGCCCGTGCGGTGGGCCCTTGAGCCCCGCACACGGCCTATGCAGAGGGGTGCCCCCGTCACCGGGGGCACCCCTCTTGGCCGTCGGTCCCGTCGGCCTGGCCGGTCGTGTGGTCCGCCCGGTCGGCTAGCCCGCCAGGCAGGACGGGCCGAGGAGGACCTTGAGGTCGCCGAACAGGGCGGGGTCCGGCTTCACCCGGTGCCGGTCCAGGCGCAGCACCGTCGTCTTCGTCGGCCCCTGGAGCCTGATGCGGACCTCGCTGTCGCCCTTGTGGTGGCCGAGGATCTCGCCGAGGCGGCTGACCATCGGCGGGGTGACCCTGGTCGCCGGGATGGTGAGCACGACGGGCGCGTTGGTGCCCGCGTTGGACAGGTCGGGCACCTGGAGCTCCATGGCGACCAGCCGCGGCACGTCCTCGCGCTTGTCGAGCCGGCCCTTGACGAAGACCACGGCGTCCTCGACGAGTTGGGTCGAGACGAGCTGGTAGGTCGCGGGGAAGAACATGCACTCGATGGACCCGGCGAGGTCCTCCACGGTGGCGATCGCCCAGGCGTTGCCCTGCTTGGTCATCTTGCGCTGGAGGCCGGAGATGATGCCGCCGATGGTGACCACCGCGCCGTCGCCGAAGTCGCCGCCGGTGAGTTGGGAGATGCCCGCGTCGGCCTTGTCGGACAGGACGTGCTCCAGCCCGAACAGCGGGTGGTCGGAGACGTACAGCCCGAGCATCTCCCGCTCCTGCGCGAGCAGGTAGGTCTTGTCCCACTCGTCGTCGGTGAAGGTGACGTCGAGGCCGAAGCCGGGCTCGCTGGTCTCCTCCTCGCCCATGCCGCCGAAGAGGTCGAACTGTCCCTCGGCCTCCTTGCGCTTGACCGCGACCACGTTGTCGATCATCGGCTCGTACTGGGCGGTGAGGCCCTTGCGGGTGTGCCCCATGGAGTCGAAGGCGCCCGCCTTGATCAGCGACTCGGTGGTCCGCTTGTTGCAGACGACCGCCTCGACCTTGTCGAGGTAGTCCGGGAAGGAGGCGTACTTCCCCTTGGCCTTGCGGCTCTTGATGATCGACTCGACGACGTTGGTGCCGACGTTGCGGACCGCGGACAGGCCGAAGAGGATCACGTCGTCGCCCTGCGCGGCGAAGTTCGACTCGGACTCGTTGACGTTCGGCGGGAGCACCTTGATGCCCATGCGGCGGCACTCGTTGAGGTAGACGGCCGACTTGTCCTTGTCGTCCTTGACCGAGGTGAGCAGCGCGGCCATGTACTCGGCCGGGTAGTTCGCCTTGAGGTACCCGGTCCAGTACGACACCAGTCCGTACGCGGCGGAGTGGGCCTTGTTGAACGCGTAGCCGGCGAACGGGACCAGCACGTCCCACAGGGCCTGGATCGCCTCGTCGCTGTAGCCGTTCCTGCGGGCGCCCTCCTGGAAGAGGACGAAGTTCTTCGCCAGTTCGTCGGGCTTCTTCTTGCCCATCACGCGGCGCAGGATGTCGGCCTCGCCGAGCGAGTAGCCCGCGATGATCTGGGCGGCCTTCTGCACCTGCTCCTGGTAGACGATCAGGCCGTAGGTGACCGACAGCACCTCCCGGAGCGGCTCCTCCAGCTCCTTGTGGATCGGTGTGATCTCCTGGCGGCCGTTCTTGCGCTCCGCGTAGTTGATGTGCGAGTTCATGCCCATCGGGCCCGGGCGGTAGAGGGCCGAGACGGCGGAGATGTCCTCGAAGTTGTCGGGCTGCATCTGGCGGAGCAGCGAGCGCATCGGGCCGCCGTCGAACTGGAAGACACCGAGGGTGTCACCGCGGCAGAGCAGTTCGAAGGTCTTGGGGTCGTCCAGTGGGAGGGCGAGCATCTCCAGGTCGATGCCCTTGTTGGCCTTCACCATCTTGATGGCGTCGTCCATGATCGTGAGGTTGCGCAGGCCCAGGAAGTCCATCTTCAGCAGGCCGAGCGACTCGCACTGGGGGTAGTCCCACTGTGTGATGGTCACGCCGTCGGTGTGCCGCACCCAGATCGGGGCGTGGTCGACGATGGGCTCGCTGGACATGATCACGCCGGCCGCGTGCACGCCCATCTGCCGCACGAGGCCCTCGACGCCCTTGGCGGTGTCGATGACCTTCTTCACGTCCGGCTCGTTCTCGTACATCGCGCGGATCTCGCCGGCCTCGTTGTAGCGCGGGTGCGAGGGGTTGGTGATGCCGTCGAGGTCGATGCCCTTGCCGAGGACGTCGGCGGGCATGGCCTTGGTGAGCCGGTCGCCCATGGCGTACGGGTAGCCCAGGACGCGCGCGGAGTCCTTGATGGCGTTCTTCGCCTTGATCTTGCCGTAGGTGCCGATCATGGCGACCTTGTCGGCGCCGTACTTCTCGGTGACGTACCGGATCACCTCGACGCGCCTGCGCTCGTCGAAGTCGATGTCGACGTCGGGCATGGAGACGCGCTCGGGGTTGAGGAACCGCTCGAAGATCAGGCCGTGCGGGATCGGGTCGAGGTCGGTGATCCCCATGGCGTAGGCGACGATCGAGCCGGCCGCGGAGCCGCGGCCGGGGCCGACGGCGATGCCCTGCTTCTTGGCCCACATGATGAAGTCGGCGACGACGAGGAAGTACCCGGGGAAGCCCATCGAGATGATGGTGTCCATCTCGTACTCGACCTGCTTCATGCGGTCGTCCGGGATGCCGCCCGGGAAGCGGCGGTGCATGCCCCGCATGGTCTCCTCGCGGAACCAGGTGACCTCGGTGTAGCCCTCGGGGATGTCGAACTTGGGCATGAGGTCGCGCTTCTCGAACATGCCCGTGGTGTCGACCATGTCGGCGATCAGCCTGGTGTTGGCGCAGCCCTGCTGCCAGGCGTCGGAGGAGTCGACGGCGTACATCTCGTCGGTGGACTTGAGGTAGTAGCCGGTGCCGTCGAACCGGAAGCGGTCGGGGTCGGAGAGGTTCTTGCCGGTCTGGATGCACAGCAGCGCGTCGTGCGCGGTCGCCTCGTGCGCGTACGTGTAGTGCGAGTCGTTGGTGACCAGGGGCGGGATGCCGAGCTTCTTCCCGATCTCCAGGAGGCCGTCACGGACCCGGCGCTCGATCTCGATGCCGTGGTCCATCAGCTCCAGGAAGTACCGGTCCTTGCCGAAGATGTCCTGGTAGTCGGCGGCCGCCTTGAGCGCCTCGTCGAAGTGGCCGAGGCGCAGCCGGGTCTGGACCTCGCCGGAGGGGCAGCCGGTGGAGGCGACCAGCCCGGTGGACCACTTGGAGATGGTCTCCTTGTCCATCCGGGGCCACTTCTGCAGCCAGCCCTCGGCGTACGCGTCGGAGGAGAGCTTGAAGAGGTTGTGCAGACCCGTGCTGTCGACCGCCCAGATCGTCTTGTGGGTGTAACCGCCCGAACCGGAGACGTCGTCCCGCTTCTGGTGCGGCTGGCCCCACTGGATCTTGCGCTTGGTGCGCCGCGACTCGGGCGCGACATACGCCTCGATCCCGATGATCGGGGTGACTCCGGCCTTCTGCGCGCTGTGGAAGAAGTCGTACGCGCCGTGCAGGTTTCCGTGGTCGGACATGGCGATGTGGCTCATGCCCATCTCGTTGCAGGCGTCGAACATGTCCTTCAGCCGCGCGGCACCGTCCAGCAGCGAGTACTGGGTGTGGACGTGCAGGTGCGTGAACGGCGTCTTCGACACGGTTCGGCCTCCAGTGGCGGGGGTCGGACGGGAAGGGTGGCTGTGGCGCGGAGCGCCTCGTCGAGGGGCGGTGGCCGGGCGACGGGTGGGTGCTCGGCGGCAGTCCGGTGGACAGCCTCGAAGTCTATGCCCCGACACTGACACTCGGGGCTCCGCCGGACGTACCTTCGGGCATGCGTCGCGGGCACTCCCGTGACGCGTCACACGTTGGACGGGGGACGGATCCGCCGTCCCAGAACATCCCGTACCAGGAGGCACTCAGCGATGTCGGTCCCGCAGCTCAACGACGAGCACCGTGGCGAGGAGATTCTCGCCGTTCTCGACACCGCCTTCGGCGAGCTCCTGGCCGCCGACCCTGCCGCCTTCCGCGTGAAGTTCCGGAAGATGGCGGCCTCGGCGTTCGCGTTCTACCGAGGCACGGCGTGTCTCTTCTACCGTGATCTGGACGCCGAGAAGCGCGGCGGACCGTACCTGGACGACCGGACGGCCCGGGTGTGGATCCACGGTGATCTGCACGCGGAGAACTTCGGCACGTACATGGACTCCAACGGCCGTCTGGTCTTCAACGTCAACGACTTCGACGAGGCCTACGTCGGCCCCTTCACCTGGGACCTCAAGCGCTTCGCCGCCTCCATGGCGCTGATCGGCTACGCGAAGGCGCTCAGCGACGAACAGATCACCGAGCTGGTACGGATCTACACGGCCGCGTACCGGGAGCGGATCCGCGCGCTGGCGACCGGCGCGAAGAGCGACGAGGTGCCGCCGTTCACGCTGGACACCGCGCAGGGCCCGCTGCTCGACGCGCTGCGCGACGCCCGCTCGCTGACCCGGTTCGGGCTGCTGGACTCGATGACCGTCATCCGTGACTTCGAGCGCCGCTTCGCCTCCGGCGGCGGCACGGTGGAGCTCGACGCCGCCACCCGCTACAAGGTCCTCGCCGCCTTCGACGGCTACCTGGAGACGCTGCCGGACGCCTCGCTGGCCCGTCCGGACTCCTACCGCGTGAAGGACGTCGTGGGCCGCCGGGGCGTGGGCATCGGCTCGGCCGGGCTGCCGTCGTACAACATCCTGCTGGAGGGGCACAGCGACGCCCTGGAGAACGATGTGGTGATCTACATCAAGCAGGCGCAGACGCCGGCCGTCTCCCGGCACATCACCGACCCGTCGATCCGGGACTACTTCCAGCACGAGGGCCACCGCACGGTGATCTCCCAGCGCGCCCTGCAGGCGCACGCCGACCCGTGGCTGGGCTGGACCGAGCTGGACGGCACGGGGCAGCTGGTCGCGGAGGTCTCGCCGTACGCGGTGGACCTGGACTGGGGCGACATCGACGAGCCGGAGGAGATCGCCCAGGTCGTCGCCGACCTCGGCCGGGCCACGGCCACGATGCACGCGGCGGCGGACGACACGTCCGGCGAGTCCCTGGTGCCGTTCTCCACCGAGCGCGCCATCGACGCGGCGATCGCCGCCGACGAGGAGGGGCTCGAGCCCCTGCTGGTCGACTTCGCGCACAGCTACGGCGCCCGTGCGCGCGGCGACCACCAGATCTTCCTGGACCTGTTCCGCAACGGCAGGATCCCAGGACTGTGACCTGCCCGCCGCCCGGGATTTCCCCGCCCGGAGCTCCTCCGGGCGGGGAAATCCTGCCAACCGGAACCCTTTAGGGATCCCTTACCGGAGCGCATGACAGACTCGGCCCCACCATGGACATATCCGGAGCCCCGCTCAGAGCCGTACGCGCGGCGCTGTTCACGACCGTGGTCGTGACCCTCAGCACCGCGTCGCACGTGGTGCTGTCCGGGGCTCCCCTGCCGTTGAGCACGGTGGCGGTGATCGCCGTCGCCGTGTTCGTCCTGGCGTACGCCCTCGCGGGCCGGCAGCGCTCCTTCGGGCGGATCGCCGCCCTGCTGGTCCCGCTGGAGCTGGCCGCCGACACCGTCTTCACCACCGGCCAGCACGTCTGTTACGGCCGGATGGGCGGCCCGATCACGGGCCCGCTGCGCTCGGTCGGCTTCGACGTGCTGTGCGGCGACGCCGTGGGCACCCCGTTGACGCGGGTGACCGGCACCGCGGCCGACGGCGGCGACCGGTTCGCGGGACTGCTCGCCCAGGCCGACCCGGCCACCTCGTGGCTGCTGCTCGGCGCGCACATCGGCGTCGGCCTGTTCGCCGCCGCCTGGCTGCACCGCGGCGAGCGGGCGCTGGCCCAGCTGCTGGGCGCGGTGACGGCGACGGCTTCGACAGCGGTCCGGCCGCTGCTGCTGGCGGTCGCCGCGGTGACCGTGCGCCGCGCCCCGAAGGTCCGCCTGCCGGCCCGCCCGGACCACCGGGCCACCACGGCCGTGGACCGGATCTTCGTGCACTTCCTGGGACGGCGTGGACCGCCGTGCTCCACCGCCCTCGTCTGAGACGGCTCAGTCCTTCCGGCGTCGGCATCATGTCCGAGCACCCGCAGTCCCCCCTTACACATCCCGCACACACACTGTGCGCGTCCCCCGTGGAGAGCATCACCATGAGCAAGCGGAACAGCCAGGCGGCGAAGACGGCGGCCCGTGAGCGTCTGCGCGTCGAGCGCGAGCGCGAGGCCAAGAAGGCCAAGGTCAAGCGTCAGCTGGTCGTCGCCGGAACGATCGTCGGTGTCCTGGCGATAGCCGGCGGCATCGGCTACGCGGTCATGCAGGCCAACAAGCCCAGCGCATGGGAGGCCGCGGCGGACGCGAAGCTCGTCAAGCCGGCCAACTCCAGCGGCGAGAACGGCACCACCGTCGTCATCGGCAAGGCCGACGCGAAGAAGACCCTGCAGCTGTACGAGGACCCGCGCTGCCCGGCCTGCGCCGCCTTCGAGCAGCAGATCGGCGCGACGATACACGAGGACGTGAAGGCCGGTAAGTACAAGATTCAGTACGTCGGCGCCACCTTCATCGACAACAACGTCCCCGGCGAGGGCTCCCGAAACGCCTTGAGCGCACTGGGTGCCGCTCTGAACGTGAGCCCCGAGGCATTCTTGGACTACAAGACGGCCCTCTACTCGGAGAAGTACTACCCCGAGGAGACGGACGACAAGTTCAAGGATGACGAATACCTGATCAAGGTGGCGAACAGCGTCGACGCGCTGAAGGGCAAAACGGCGTTCCAGAAGGACGTAAGGGACGGGACCTACGACAAGTGGGCGCTGCTCATGAGCGACAAGTTCGACGAGGACGGGAAGAAGTACGACTTCGGGGGAACTCCGAGCCTGATCATGGACGGCAAGAAGGTCACCGGAAGTAACGGCCAGAGCGCCCCCATGACCGCCGCGGAGTACACGACGGCGATCGACGCGGCACTCAAGGGCTGATCTCTCCGCGCGACGTGACACTGCCCCAGGGGGTGGGCGGCCCGAGTATCGCGCCGCCCACCCTTGTGAACCGATGACCGACTTCACAAGATCATCGGCGAACGTGACCAGTTCATGAAGGGGAGCCACTACGTCACGCGCCAAAGCCACGATGTATGCAATCGCTGCAGCAGGTGCCGCCGTTGTCCTTACGGCGAGCCCTGCGAGCGCCGGCACCAACGTCTCCGTCCACACCTCGGATCCTCGGCATTCCGGCACGGCAGGCTTCCGGGCCGACGGTGAAACGGTGACGGTCTGCGACAACCGCGCCGACGGAATGCGGGCAACCGCGATCTTCATCTGCACGGGGGCGAACCCCAGCGAGCGGGTGAGGATCTCGGACACCAACGGTTCCGGGAACAGTTGCGCCACCCAGGACTTCAGTATCCCCGAGGGAAACCGCGTGCTTCTGGAGGTTTGCTTCCAGAACGGCGCCAACGGCACCCTCCAGCACTGCGCCGGCAGCAAGGAAGGCAGGGCCCGAGCCCGTGACGGGCCCGGTCGGCCGACCACACGCTGAAGAGCGGGCGAACTTTGCGAGTTCGCCCGCTCTGGCATGTACCGATCAGTAACCTGGTCGGCTGTGACCACTCGACACAGATCGTCCGAGAGCGCCGCCTCCGCCACTGCGGACGCCAACTCCCTTTCCCCCCGCCGCCGTTCGGTCGTCAAGGCAGCCGCCGCGACCGCGATTCTCGCCGCACCGCTCACCGCCGCGCTGCCCGCCCGCGCCGCCACCGCCGTGGCCCCCGCCTTCCTGCACGGGGTGGCCTCCGGCGATCCGCTGCCGGACGGCGTCCTGCTGTGGACGCGCGTGACGCCGACGCCGGAGGCGATACCAGGCTCGGGACTCGGCCCCGACACCGAGGTCGGCTGGACCATCGCCCGCGACAAGGCGTTCACCGCCGTCGTCGCGAAGGGGTCGACCCGCGTCACCGCGGACACCGACCACACCGTCAAGGCCGATGTCCGCGGCCTCGCGCCGGCCACCGACTACTGGTTCCGCTTCTCCGCCGGCGGCACCGACTCCCCCGTCGGCCGCACCCGCACCGCCCCGGCCGCCGACGCCGCCGTGACCGGTCTGCGCTTCGGCGTGGTCTCCTGCTCCAACTGGGAGGCCGGCCACTTCTCGTCGTACCGCCATCTCGCGGCCCGCGGCGACCTCGACGCCTGGCTGCATCTCGGCGACTACATCTACGAGTACCGGACCGGCGAATACGGCACGCGCGGCAGGACCGTCCGCGCGCACGCGCCCGCCCACGAGACCGTCACCCTGGCCGACTACCGCCTCAGGCACGCGACGTGCAAGACCGACCCCGACCTCCAGGCGCTGCACGCCAAGGCGCCGGTCGTCGCGATCTGGGACGACCACGAGATCGCCGACGACACCTGGTCCGGCGGCGCCGGGAACCACACCGAGGGCGAGGAAGGCACCTGGGCCGCACGTCAGTCCGCCGCCAAGCAGGCCTACTTCGAGTGGATGCCGGTACGTCCCGCGCTGGCCGGCACCACCTACCGCCGGCTGCGTTTCGGCAGGCTCGCCGACCTCTCGCTGCTGGACCTGCGCTCCTTCCGCTCCCAGCAGGTCTCCCCGGGCAACGGCGAGGTGGACGACCCCGACCGTACGCTCACCGGCCGCGCCCAACTCGACTGGCTGAAGTCGGGGCTGGCGGCGTCCGACACCACCTGGCGGCTGGTCGGCACCTCGGTGATGATCTCGCCGCTCGCGATCGGCTCGCTCCCGGCCAGTCTGCTGAAGCCGATCGCCAAGCTGCTCGGCCTGCCGCAGGAGGGCCTCGCCCTCAACACCGACCAGTGGGACGGCTACACCGACGACCGCCGGGAACTCCTCGCCCATCTGCGGGCGAACGCGATCCGCAACACGGTCTTCCTCACCGGCGACATCCACATGGCGTGGGCCAACGACGTGCCGGTGAACGCGGGCACGTACCCGGCTTCCGGCTCGGCGGCCGCCGAGTTCGTCGTGACCTCGGTCACCTCGGACAACCTCGACGACATCGTCAAGGTTCCCGAGGGCACCGTCTCCGCGGTCGCCTCCCCGCTGATCAAGGCCACCAACCGGCACGTCCACTGGGTCGACACCGACCGCCACGGCTACGGCGTGCTGGACATCACCTCCGAGCGGGCGCAGATGGACTACTACGTGGTGTCCAGCCGCACCGATCCGGGCGCCACGTCCACGTGGGCGCGCTCCTACCGGACGCTCAGCGGCACCCAGCGGGTCGAGCGCGCCGACCGCCCGGTCTGACCCGCGCGGTCCGGTACGCCGGTCCGGCGCGCGCCCTTCGCTTCTCTCCGTCAGTCGTCCTCCAGCGAATCGAGGAAGCCGAGCGCCACCCGCCAGGTGGCCTCGGCGGCCTCCTCGTCGTGGTCCGGCAGGCCGGGGTCGGTGTAGAGGTGGCCGGCCCCGGCGTACCGGTACACCTCGACGTCGGCTCCGGCGCGGCCCATCTGCAGATACCAGGCGCTCAGCCAGTCGTCCGTCTCGAACGGGTCCGGCTCGGCGACGTGGAGCTGTACCGGCAGACCGTCCACCGCCGCGTTCGCCGCGATGTCCGACGTGCCGTGCAGGAGCAGCAGCCCGCGCGCCCGGCCGTCGCCGAGGGCCAGCGTCTGGGCGACGGAGGCGCCGAAGGAAAACCCGGCGTACACCAGCCCCCGCTCCGAGTAGGGCGCGGCGGCGAGCACGGCCCTCCTCAGCAACTCGTCCCTGCCGATGGACTCCTGGTGGGCCATGCCCTCCTCGACCGTGTCGAACGTACGGCCCTCGAAGAGGTCGGGTGTCCACACCTCGTGTCCGGCGCCGCGCAACCGGTCCGCGGCCGCGGACACCGCGGGTCGCGGGCCGTAGGTCGAGTGAAACAGCATGATGTTCATGACGCCCATGGTGCCAGCCGGGTCCGACGGCCGGTGCCTGCCGGTGCCCCGGTCCGATGTGCCGGCCCGCGTACCGACGCGGCCTGCGGATCCGGCGTGCCGGCCTCGTGCCACGGCTCCGGCCCTCGGCACCGGCCGTACCCACGGCGCCGCGGATGTCACATGTTCACTGCGCGCGAGGCCGGTTAGGTTCGAGGACATGGAAGACGTGCTCCGCCCCCTGATCGTGTTCGGCGGCTCGGTCGTGCTCACCCTGATGCTCGGCTGGGCCACCGACCGACTGCTGCGCAAAGCCGACGCCCGGCACTCCGAGACCCCCATGTGGGAACTGCTCCGGCGCGGCCGCATCCCCTACCAGCTGCTCATCTGCGCGGCCCTGCTGAGAAGTTCGTTCAGTGAGGCGAAGCTGTTCGAGGGCCACCGGGCATCCATCGAGCGGGTGCTGACGCTGGTGCTGATCGGGTCGGCCGCCTGGCTGGTGATCCGGATCGCGGCGGCCGTCGTCGAGACCTCGTACACCCGGTACGCCAACGTGCACCGCGAGCGCGACCCGGCCAGGGTCCGCCGGGTGCGCACCCAGGTGACGCTGATCCGGCGGGTCGTCTCGGCGATCGTCGGCGTGGTGGCGGTGGCCGCGATGCTGCTGACCTTCCCCGCCATGCGCGCGGCCGGCGCCTCGCTGCTGGCCTCGGCGGGCATCCTCGGCATCGTCGCCGGTGTCGCCGCCCAGTCCACGCTCAGCAACCTGTTCGCCGGGCTGCAGATCGCCTTCGGCGACATGGTGCGCATCGGCGACACGGTCGTGGTGGACGGCGAGTGGGGCACGGTCGAGGAGATCACCCTGACCTTCCTCACGGTGAACACCTGGGACGAGCGCCGGATCACCATGCCGGTGTCGTACTTCACGTCCAAGCCGTTCGAGAACTGGTCCCGCGACTCCCCGCAGATGACCGGGACGGTCATCTGGCACCTCGACCACCGGGCCCCGCTGGACGCCATGCGCGACCGGCTCCGCGACATCCTGCGCGAGTGCCCGGCCTGGGACGGCCGCGCCTACAACCTGACCGTCGTGGAGACCACACCCAGCACCATCCAGGTCCGGGCCCTGGTGACGGCCAAGGACGCCGGCGACATCTGGACGGTACGGGTCGAGGTCCGCGAGCAGATGATCCGCTGGCTGGCCGAGCAGCATCCCTACGCGCTGCCCCGGATCAGCACCGCCCCGGCCGACCCGGCACCGGTCCTCGACAGGAGCCACCACTCCCCCGGCGGCGCCGCCGGCATCACCCGTCCCCCCGGTCTCCCCGGCCCCTCCGGTCCTCCGGAGAACGGGGCGCCCGCCCAAGAACCGCAGGGCGCGGCGCAGGGGTACTGACGGCGCCTCAGTGGCCGCGTTCGGCACCGCCGTTGACCTGGATGATCTGCGAGGTGATGTGTCCGGCGCCCGGGGAGGCCAGCCAGTGCAGGGTGGCGGCCACGTCCCCGGGCGTCCCGGCCCGCCCGTCGGCGGTCTCGGCGACCAGCTCCGCCCGCCGCTTCTCGTCGATGCCGTCGCCGAAGAACGCGGTGTCCTCGATGTAGCCGGGCGCGACCACGTTCACCGTGATCCCGTGCGGCCCCAGTTTCCGGGCGAGGTCATGGGCGTACGGGTGCAGCCCCGCCTTGGCCGCCGCGTACGCGATCTGCCCGGATCCCCGGTAGGCGGCGATGGAGCTGAGGAACAGCACCCGCCCGCCGGGCTCGGCGAGCCGGTCCTTCAGGGCCTCCGTGAGCAGGACGGCGGTCAGCAGGTTGAGCCGGAAGTTGACCGTCCAGTGGCGGGCGACGGCTTCGAGCGGATCGTCCGCCCCGGCCTGGCGTTCGAGGAGGCCGTTGCCGCCGGCACTGTGGATCAGTACGTCGACGGCTCCGAACTCCCGGCCGACGTGGTCGGCGACACCCCGCACGGCGACCGGATCGGCGAGGTCCGCGGCATACGCCTCGGCCCCCGGCACCTCGGCCCCGGCCCGCTCCAGGACGTCCTCGCGCCGCCCGAGCAGCAGCACCCGGTCCCCGTCGGCCGCGAAGAACCGTGCCGCCGCCAGCCCGATCCCCGTACCGCCCCCGCTGATCACCACGTTGCGCCTCATGCCCCGACCTTACGGACCGAACGCCGCACCGCGGAGCGAACTCACCGCATGCTGCGCACATCGAGGTGGCGCAGCACCCGGTCCACCACCTCGGGGTCGGCCCCCGCCTCGCTCCGCGCCGCCAGCACCTCGTGCCGTGCGGCACTCAGCATCTCCCCCCGGATCCGCCGCGCCGCCCTGACCCATCGCGCCCGCTGCCGGTACGCCTCCCGCCGCTCCTCCTCGACGACATCGGGGCTGATCCGCGCCCCGATCTCGAAGGCACTGCGCAGCATCTGCTCGGCCAGTTCCTCCGGGAGCTCCTCGGCCTCCTCGATCTCGCGCAGCCTGTGTCTCGCGGCCTGCGCCGCCCGCAGCGCGAGGTCCCGTTCGAGTTCCTTCTCCCGCCTGGTGTCGGCCCGCACCCCCAGCCGTTTCACCAGCCACGGCAGGGTCGTCCCCTGGACCAGCAGCGTCGCCATGATCACGCCGAACGCGATGAAGACGATCTCGCCCCGGGCCGGGAAGTCGCCCCCGGTGTCGGTCTCCAGCGGAATCGCCAGCGCCAGCGCGACGGAGGCCACCCCGCGCATCCCCGACCACCACATCACCACGGTCTCGCGCCAGCTCACCGGGATGTCCTCGCCGGTGTCCCGCGCGGCGTGCAGCCGCCGCGTCAGCCAGGTCGCCGGCAGCAGCCACAGCAGCCGGACGAGGACGACCACGCCCACGATCGCCCCCGCCCAGCCGAGCAGTTCGCCCCAGTGGCCGGCCGCGGCCCCGACCGCGTTGTGCAGTTCGAGACCGACCAACCCGAACGCGACGCCGATGACGAGCGTGTCCACGATGTCCCAGAAGGCGTGCCCGGCCAGCCGGGTCATCACGTCGTCGGCGTCGGTGGCGTACTCCACGAGGAACAGCGCGGTGGTGAGCACCGCGAGCACCCCCGAACCGTGCAGTTCCTCGGCCAGGACGTAGGAGAAGTACGGCACCAGCAGGCTCAGCGCGATCTGCAGGGTCGCGTCCCCGAGCAGGTCCATCAGCCGGTTGGCGCCCCAGCCGAGCGCGAGCCCGACCGCGACCGCCACCACGGCCGACAGGACCAGGTCCAGGCCCGCCTCCCAGGGCGAGAAGGTGCCGCTCAGGGCGGCGGCGATCGCCACGTGGTACAGGACGATGGCGGTGACGTCGTTGAACAAGCCCTCGCCCTCGAGGATCGACACCAGCCGGCGCGGCAGCCCCAGCTTCCCGGCGACGGCGGTCGCCGCGACCGGGTCGGGCGGTGCGACCAGCGCGCCGAGGGCGATCGCGGCGGCCGGCGGCAGGCCCGGCACGATCGCGTGGGCGACGACGGCCACGCACAGCGTGGTGACGAACACCAGCGCCACGGCGAGCAGGAGGATCGGTCTCGCGTTCGCCGCGAACTGCCGCCAGGACGTCCGGCGGACGGCGGCGTAGAGCAGGGGCGGTAGCAGCAGCGGCAGGATCAGGCCCGGCGGGACGTCCACGTTCGGGACGAACTCCAGGAGTGCGAGGACGATGCCGAGGAGCGTCATCAGCACCGGCGCCGGCAGCCCCAGCCGGTCTCCCAGGGGAACACACACCACGGCCCCGAGCAGCAGGGCGAACATCAGGGCCAGCTGGTCCACGGTCGGTGCTCCGGACGGCTCGGCGGTCGGACGACGGGGCGTCCAGCCTGCCACGCCGACGCCCCGCGCCGGGCGTGCGGCGCCGACCGTTCGGCGCCACGCGTTCGGCGCCCCTGGTCGCCCCACGTGCCGGAACCGGAACGCTCATGCGTGCGGAGCCCGGCCGGCCGAGGTGCGTACGGCCGCCGTGACCGGCCTGCCTCGATGCGGTCCGGCTGCCGGACCCCCGGGCCGCCCCGCGCCGTCCGCTACCTGTCCCGTCCGGTCACAGGGCGCGCCGCATGGCCCGGTGGGGCATCCCCGCGTCCGGGAACTCCGGTCCGTACGCCACGTACCCCAGCCGCTCGTAGAACCCCAGGGCATGGGTCTGCGCGTGCAGGTCGACGGCGGTGAGGCCGCGGGCGCGGGCCGCCTCCTCGATACCCCGGACCAGGGCGGCCCCGATGCCGAGCCCCCGCGCCCGGCGCGTCACCGCGAGCCGTCCCAGGGACCCGACCGAAGCGTCACCGCCGGTCTTCGCCGCGGCGGCCCCGCCGTGCAGCAGCCGCCCGGTGCCGAGCGCCTCGCCGTCCTCACCGATCGCGAGCACCTGCACGGCGCCGGCGTCGTACGCGTCGTACTCCAGGTCCTCGGGCACGCCCTGCTCGGCGACGAAGACCTCCTTGCGCACCGCGAAGCACGCCTCCCGGTCGCCGGGTTCCACCGCCTCGCGGACCACGTGCGGGGTGCTCACGCGTAGGTCTCCTCCCGGACCAGGTCGAGCGCCTGGCTCAGGTCCTCGGGGTAGTCGCTGGTGAACTCCGCCCACAGGCCGTCCCCGGGGTGCTCGAAGCCGAGCCGCACGGCGTGCAGCCACTGACGGGTGAGGCGGAGCCGCTTGGCGAGCGTGGGGTCGGCGCCGTAGGTCAGGTCGCCGACGCAGGGGTGCCGGTGGGCGGCCATGTGGACGCGGATCTGGTGGGTGCGGCCGGTCTCCAGCTTGACGTCAAGGAGCGAGGCGGACCGGAAGGCCTCGACCAGGTCGTAGTGCGTGACGGAGGGCTTGCCCTCGGCGGTGACCGCCCACTTGTAGTCGTGGTGCGGATGCCGGCCGATGGGTGCGTCGATGGTGCCGCTGGTCGGGTCGGGGTGGCCCTGGACCAGGGTGTGGTAGCGCTTGTCGACCGTGCGCTCCTTGAACTGGCGCTTCAGCGACGTGTACGCGTACTCCGACTTGGCGACCACCATGAGACCGGAGGTGCCGACGTCGAGACGGTGCACGATGCCCTGGCGCTCGGCGGCGCCGGAGGTCGAGATGCGGTACCCGGCGGCGGCGAGGCCGCCGATCACTGTCGGTCCGGTCCAGCCCGGCGAGGGGTGGGCGGCGACCCCGACCGGCTTGGCGATCACGACCACGTCGTCGTCGTCGTGCACGATCTCCATGCCCTCGACGGGCTCGGCGACCACCTGCACCGGGGCGGGCGCCTGCGGCATCTCCACCTCGAGCCAGGCGCCCCCGCTCACCCGCTCCGACTTGCCGACCACCGATCCGTCGACCGTGACCTTCCCCGAGGTGGCGAGTTCGGCCGCCTTGGTCCGGGAGAAGCCGAACATGCGGGAGATGGCGGCGTCGACGCGCTCGCCCTCCAAGCCGTCGGGCACGGGCAGGGTTCGAATCTCGGGAATCGTGCTCACCCGTCGAGTATGCCGGACCGGTCCGGCAACCCCGTACCCGCGCTCTCGGCCCTGCTCAGTCCTTGTGGACGGTCCCGTCCGGGTCGAGGCCCCGGAAGGACAGCAGGACGATCAGGATGCCGCCGCAGACGATCGCCGAATCCGCCAGGTTGAAGACGGCGAAGCCCTTGGGCGCGATGAAGTCGACGACCGCGCCCCGGAAGACGCCCGGGGAGCGGAAGATCCTGTCCGTGAGGTTGCCGAGGGCACCGCCGAGCAGCAGGCCCAGCGCGATCGCCCAGGGCAGGCTGTACAGCTTGCGGGCCAGCCGGACGATCACCACGATCACCGCCGCCGCGATCACCGTGAAGATCACGGTGAAGGCCTCGCCGAAGCCGAAGGCCGCGCCCGCGTTGCGGATCGCCTCGAACCTCAGCCAGTCGCCGACGATCTCGATGGGCTCGTGGTGCTCCAGCTCGGCGACCACGATCATCTTGCTGATCAGGTCGAGGGCGTAGGCGACGACGGCGACGGCGAACAGCACGGCCACGCGCCGCTTGCCGCGGGGTGCTCCGGCCGCCGCCTCCGCGGCCTGGGCATCGGCCCGGTCGAGCCCGGTCCGGTCCTGCCCGCCCCGGTCCGCGTCCGGGGTTTCCGGCGTACCGATGATGCGCTCCGCCTCTGCCACGTGAGTCCCTCAAGCTAGGTACCTGACTGAGGACGAGGGTACGGCACACCCCGCGCGACCCTCGTGCTCAGGCGGCGTACGAGGGTGCTCAGTACCGGCGCTCCTGCTTCTGCTTGCACTCGACGCACAGCGTGGCCCGGGGGAAGGCCTGCATCCGGGCCTTGCCGATGGGGTTGCCGCAGCTCTCGCACAGGCCGTAGGTGCCGGCCTCCAGCCGCTGCAGGGCGCGCTCGTACTGGGTGAGCATCTCGCGTGCGTTGGCGGCGAGCGCCAGTTCGTGCTCGCGCGTGGTGTTCTTCGTGCCGGTGTCGGCCTGGTCGTCACCCGCCCCGTCCCCGGAGTCCCGCATCAGGCCGGCCAGCGACCGTTCGGACGAGGCGATCTCCTCGCTCAGCCGCAGCACCTCGGTCGTCAACTCGGCCCGTGCGTCCTCGACCTCCTCCGGTGTCCAGGGCTCCTCTCCCGGACGCACCGCGAGGTCGCCGGGCTCCACTGCTGCGAGCCGCGCCTTGGGCACGGCGGTCTTCGCCGCCGTCGCCGTGCCAGGAGTCTTCTCAGCACCCACCGTTGTCGCTCCCGTCTGCGTCGCGGCCTCGACCGCGCCCGTGTCAGTGGCCGTGCCGTGCCCGGCCGTGTCCTGTGTGCCCCCGCTGGTCCTGGTGGTGCTTTCCCTCGTACCGCCGCCCCCGCCCGTGCCGCCCTCACGCGCGGCGCCCCGCCCGGCACCGGCCTCCGTTCCCCGGGCCGCCGCCTTCTTCCGGGAACTCCTGGCCGTGACGGCCCTGGAAGCCGTCGCCTTCGAGCGCGCGGCTCCGGAGGCCGCCGTTCCCTTCTCCGCCTTCGCGGGGGCGGGGGCGGCCTTCCCGGTCCCGGTCTTTCCCGCCGTGTTCCTTCCCGTCCCGGCCTTCCCGGATCCGGCCTTCCCGGCCGACTGCTTCGCAGCCGCCTTCCCCGCATGCGCCGTCGCCTTCGCGTCCTCCCGGGACTCCTCGGCGGGCACGGCCCTGCCGGACGCCGACTGCTGTACGGCGGTCTTCTTCGCCACCATGGCCGCGGCCCCTTTTCACATACTGTGATCTTGCGCGCGCATCGTTCTGGGACGATAAATCGACTCGGGTCCCGCGGCAACGGGGCGCACCGCCCGATTCGCCCGCCCCGCGGACGCCGCGCGGCGGACCTTCATGCGTTGTGCCCAGCTCCCCGCCGGGTATGCCACCAAGTCGGACGTCGCGGAATCCGAACACCCGTACCGCCCCATTCGGCGGTATGTACCCCTATCGGCGACTCGTGAGGCATATGCGCGAACCCTGCCCGGCCCCCGCTCGCCGTCCACGGAACAACCGGTCAGCCGCTGTCCGCTCCGCGCCGTACACTGGGCGGAGCGAAAAGCGTGGATGGGGACGAGTAGCGGCGTACGCAGCCCAGAGCGACCCGGGGACGGTGTGAGCCCGGGGGCGAGCGCGACGCGAAGATCACCCCGGAGCCGCCGGAGGAAAGCCGCAGCCCGACAGCAGCGGCGAGTAGAACCGGCATCGCGACCCCAATGAGGGGGTTCACCGGCGCACACGACGCACCGGGGAGCCAAGGAGGGTGGTACCGCGGGAGCGCGCCGACGGTGGCGCAGGGATCGACACAGCTCTCGTCCCTCCGGACGGAAGGCAGCAAGTCCGCCGGAGGAAGCCCGCTGATGACAACGCCGACGTACCGACAGGTGCCCGCCCAGGTCGACCTGCCCGCTCTCGAGCACGCGGTGCTCGACTTCTGGCAGGAACAGAAGATCTTCGCCAAGAGCCTGGAGCAGTCCGAGGGCCGCCCCGAGTGGGTGTTCTACGAGGGCCCGCCCACCGCCAACGGCATGCCGGGCGCCCACCACATCGAGGCGCGCGTCTTCAAGGACGTCTTCCCCCGCTTCCGCACCATGCGCGGCTACCACGTGGGCCGCAAGGCCGGCTGGGACTGCCACGGCCTCCCGGTGGAACTGGCGGTGGAGAAGGAGCTCGGCTTCTCCGGCAAGCAGGACATCGAGGCGTACGGAATCGCCGAGTTCAACGCCAAGTGCCGCGAATCGGTGACCCGCCACACCGACGCCTTCGAAGAGCTCACGACCCGCATGGGTTACTGGGCCGACCTCCAGGACCCGTACCGCACGATGGACCCGGAGTACATCGAGTCCGTCTGGTGGTCGCTGAAGGAGATCTTCACCAAGGACCTGCTGGTCCAGGACCACCGCGTCGCCCCCTGGTGCCCCCGCTGCGGCACCGGCCTGTCCGACCACGAGCTGGCGCAGGGCTACGAGACGATCGTCGACCCGTCCGTCTACGTCCGCTTCCCCCTCACCTCCGGCCCGCTGGCCGGCGAGGCCTCGCTCCTGGTGTGGACGACCACGCCGTGGACACTGGTGTCCAACACCGCGGTCGCCGCGCACCCCGAGGTCGCCTACGTCGTCGCGACGAACGGTGAGGAGAAGGTCGTCGTCGCCGAGCCGCTGGTGGCCAAGGCCCTCGGCGAGGGCTGGGAGACCACCGGCGAGACCTTCACCGGCGCCGAGATGGAGCGCTGGACCTACCAGCGCCCCTTCGAGCTCGTCGCGTTCCCCGAGCCGGCCCACTATGTGGTCAACGCCGACTACGTCACCACCGAGGACGGCACCGGTCTGGTCCACCAGTCGCCCGCCTTCGGTGAGGACGACCTCAGGGTCTGCCGCTCCTACGGCCTGCCCGTGGTGAACCCGGTCCGCCCGGACGGCACCTTCGAGGAGGACGTCCCGATGGTCGGCGGCGTGTTCTTCAAGAAGGCCGACGAGAAGCTGACGGAGGACCTGGGCGACCGGGGCCTGCTGTTCAAGCACATCCCGTACGAGCACAGCTACCCGCACTGCTGGCGCTGCCACACCGCGCTGCTCTACTACGCGCAGCCCTCCTGGTACATCCGCACCACGGCCGTCAAGGACCGCCTGCTCGAGGAGAACGAGGGCACCAACTGGTTCCCGGACTCCGTCAAGCACGGCCGGTACGGCGACTGGCTGAACAACAACATCGACTGGGCGCTCTCCCGCAACCGCTACTGGGGCACCCCGCTGCCGATCTGGCGCTGCGAGGACGACCACCTCACCTGCGTCGGCTCGCTCGCCGAGCTGACCGGGCTGACCGGCACCGACCAGTCGGGCCTCGACCCGCACCGCCCGTTCATCGACGCGGTCACCTTCGCCTGCCCGCAGGACGGCTGCGGGAAGACGGCCACCCGCGTGCCCGAGGTCATCGACGCCTGGTACGACTCGGGTTCGATGCCGTTCGCGCAGTGGGGCTACCCGCACAAGAACAAGGAACTGTTCGAGAGCCGGTACCCGGCACAGTTCATCTGCGAGGCCATCGACCAGACCCGCGGCTGGTTCTACACGCTGATGGCGGTCGGCACCCTGGTCTTCGACAAGTCCTCGTACGAGAACGTCGTCTGCCTCGGCCACATCCTCGCCGAGGACGGCCGCAAGATGTCCAAGCACCTGGGCAACACCCTGGACCCGGTCCCGCTGATGGACCAGCACGGCGCGGACGCGGTCCGCTGGTTCATGGCGGCCGGCGGTTCCCCGTGGGCGGCCCGCCGGGTGGGCCACGGCACCATCCAGGAGGTCGTCCGCAAGACGCTCCTGACCTACTGGAACACCGTCGCCTTCCAGGCGCTGTACGCCCGTACGTCCGGCTGGGCCCCGTCCGAGGCCGACCCGGCGCCCGCCGCCCGCCCGCTGCTGGACCGCTGGCTGCTCTCCGAGCTGCACGCGCTCACCGACCAGGTGACCCGGGCACTGGACAGCTACGACACCCAGCGCGCCGGCAAGCTGCTGTCCGCGTTCGTCGACGACCTGTCCAACTGGTACGTCCGCCGCTCCCGGCGCCGCTTCTGGCAGGGCGACAAGGCCGCACTGCGCACCCTGCACGAGGTCGTCGGGACGGTCACCCAGCTGATGGCCCCGCTGACCCCGTTCATCACCGAGCGGGTCTGGCAGGACCTGGTCGTGCCGGTCACCCCGGACGCCCCGGAGTCCGTCCACCTGTCCTCCTGGCCCGAGGCCGACCTGACGGCGATCGACCCGGAGCTGTCGAAGCAGATGGTGCTGGTGCGCCGCCTGGTGGAGCTGGGACGGGCCACCCGCGCGGAGTCGGGCGTCAAGACCCGCCAGCCGCTCAAGCGCGCCCTGATCGCGGCGAGCGGCTTCGGCGCCCTCCACCCGGAGCTGCACCAGCAGATCACCGAGGAGCTGAACGTCGAGTCCCTGGCGTCCCTGTCCGAGGTGGGCGGCTCGCTGGTGGACACGACGGCCAAGGCCAACTTCCGTGCGCTGGGCAAGCGGTTCGGCAAGCGCGTCCAGGACGTCGCCAAGGCCGTCGCCGGCGCGGACGCCGCCGCGCTGTCCCTGGCACTGCGCGAGGGCACCGCCTCCGTGGAGGTCGACGGTGAGACGGTCGCCCTCGCCCCGGACGAGGTGATCATCACGGAGACCCCGCGGGAGGGCTGGTCGGTGGCCTCCGACGCCGGCGCCACGGTCGCCCTGGACCTGGAGATCACCGAGGAGCTGCGCCGCGCCGGTCTGGCCCGGGACGCGATCCGGCTGATCCAGGAGGCCCGCAAGAACAGCGGCCTCGACGTGGCCGACCGGATCGCCCTGCGCTGGACGTCGACGGAGGACGCCACCGTCGCGGCCCTGACCGAGCACGCCGGTCTCATCGCCGATGAAGTCCTCGCCGTGGCCTTCGTGAATGAGCACAGTGCCCGGGATGAGGCCGACGACACTTACGGTCAGCCGTTCACCGATGAGGGCCTGTCCCTGACGTTCCGCCTCCGCAAGGTGTGAGGTCCAAGGGGTAGAACCACCGGCGCACCCCGCGCCACCCGCAATGCCGAAGGGCCCGGGTCCGCCGAAAAAGTTCGGCGGACCCGGGCCCTTCGGCATTGCGTCCTACGGACAACTGCCCCGCACCTCGAACAACCGCCGCAACCACCACAACCACCGCGAAAGGGCCCCAACGCGCGTAGCACAAGGGCGGGGCCCCGGGTTCTCGAACCCGGGGCCCCGCCCTGAACGCTGTCGGCCGCTACGCCGTACTCATGGCCATCAGGCCGTCAGTTGTCGTCCTCGTCGATCAGGAACCCGCGCATCGGCGAGGGCGCCTGACCCATCGGCGACGGCCCCTGCGGACGCACCGGCGCCATGGGCTGGGTCATCGCCGGCTGCATCTGCTGCTGGCCACCGCCGTAGGACGGGCCGGACTGGCCGGGGCCGCCCATCTGCTGGCCCCCGCCGTAGGACGGCGCACCGGCACCGGCCGGAGCCATCGAGGGCGCCGGGGACGGCGGCAGCGACGGAGCGGCGGGCTGACGCGGCGGGGCGAGCGAGTCGTCCGCCTGGGTCTCCAGCTGACGCAGCTGCGACTCCAGGTAGGACTTCAGCCGCGTGCGGTACTCGCGCTCGAAGCCGCGCAGGTCCTCGACCTTGCGCTCCAGCGTGGCGCGGGCGGACTCCAGGGAGCCCATCGCGACGCGGTGCTTCTCCTGCGCGTCCCGCTCCAGGGCGTCCGCCTTGGAGCGGGCGTCCCGCTCGAGGCCCTCGGCACGCGAACGCGCCTCGCCGACGATCTTGTTGGCCTCGGAACGGGCCTCGGCGATCGCCTGGTCGGCGGTCTGCTGGGCCAGCGAGAGCACACGGGCCGCACTGTCGCCGCCGGGGCCGCCCTGCTGTCCCGGGAGGCCGGGAGGACCGCCCATGGGGCCACCGGGGCCGCCCATGGGGCCGCCGTGGCCCATCTGTCCCTGCATCTGGCCCTGCATCGGACCGCCCTGGCCCATCTGCCCCTGCATCGGGCCACCCTGGCCCATGGGACCGCCCTGGCCCATGGGACCGCCCTGGCCCATCTGCCCCTGCATCGGGCCGCCCTGGCCCATGGGACCGGGACCCTGACCCATCTGGCCGGGACCCTGCGGACCGCCCTGACCGCCGGGGCCGGCGGGCAGCTGCGGCGCACCGCTCGGCAGCTGGGGCGGACCACCCATGGGGCCACCCATCTGCTGCTGCGGCGGGCCCGATATGCCGGCGGGCACCGGACCGCCGGGACCTCGCATGCCCTGCTGGGGCATGCCCTGGGGCGGCCCCTGCTGTTGCTGCTGCTGGTCCTGCGGTTCCGGAGGCTTGCGCATGTTCTGCTGGTTCTGGGCAGCAGCGCGCGTGGCCGCGGCCAGTTTGGCGCGCAGGTCCTCGTTCTCTCGGAGCAGGCGCGTCAGTTCGGCTTCGACCTCATCGAGGAAGGCATCGACCTCGTCCTCGTCATAGCCTTCTCGGAGGCGGACGGTCGTGAACTGCTTGTTCCGCACGTCCTCGGGGGTCAACGGCATCTCTTCACCTCAACGTAGTCATCGGCAGTCGGCAGGCCCATGTCGTCCACAGTCACCTCAGCGCACTGCCCACGAGGGAGATCAGGATGTAGACGATGATCATCAGTACGAAGAAGGACAGGTCGAGCGCCACGCCCCCGAGACGCAGCGGCGGGATGACCCGCCGCAGAAGCTTCAGCGGTGGATCGGTGACAGTGTAGGTGGCCTCCAGGACGACCACCATCGCCTTGCCGGGTTGCCACGAGCGGGCGAACTGGAAGACATAGTCCATGACCAGACGGAAGATGAGCACGATGAGGAACACCATCAGCGCGATGTAGATCACCTGCGCGAACACGCTCATGGTCTGGTTGTCCCTCTCCCCTGTGTCCTGCGTCTGTCCGGTCCTGCGTCTCAGCTCTGGTTGAAGAACCCGCCCTCTGCGATACGGGCCTTGTCCTCCGCCGTGACATCGACGTTAGCAGGAGACAGCAGGAACACCTTCTGCGTCACCCGCTCGATGCTGCCGTGAAGACCAAACACCAAACCGGCCGCAAAGTCGACAAGTCGCTTGGCGTCCGTGTCGTCCATCTCGGTCAAATTCATGATCACCGGCGTGCCTTCACGGAAGTGTTCCCCGATGGTACGGGCCTCGTTGTAGGTCCGCGGGTGAAGTGTGGTGATCCGGTAAGGCTCTCGTTCCGACACGACCTTGGGCATGATCACCGGTGCGTTCTTCTCCAGGCTGGCGCGTTCTTGTGTGATGGATGCCACGGGCGCGATGCGCGCCGGGCGTGCCGATTCAGCGGGAAGCGAAGCGGACCGGGCGACCGGCTCGCGAAGCGGGGGCGAAGGGGCGACTCGCACCTCTTCGCCCCTTTGGAGTTGGTGTGCCCCATGTGCGCCGTGCGACTGGTGCGACGGCTCGTGCCGCCGGTGGTCCCGCTCGGGCTCCGGGTCGAGTTCGGGTTCGAAGTCGTCGTCTGGGTCAAATCCGCGGCCGTCGTACCCATCGTCCTCCACGAGGCCGAGGTAGACCGCCATCTTGCGCATCGCGCCGGCCATTCTCCGTGCCCTCCGCTCTGTGGTGGATCCGCTGACGACCGCCAAGTGCCCGCGATCCACAAGGTCCTCAAGTCCGCCCGATCAGCGGCAATGACCATATTTTCTGCTGTGGTCCGACTTCCTGGCGACGTTACCCGAGCCGGGGGCGGACTCCGAGTACCGCACTGCCTACACGCACATGTGTCGCTCCGGCCGCAACAGCCTGTTCGAGATCCGCACTCATCCCCGCGGAGACCATGTTCGCAGCAGGATGGGCCGCGCGCAGGTCGGTCGACAAATCCATCAAGCGCTCGAACGCCGCCTGTTGGCGCCCGGCGTACTCCCCGGTGAGCGGAGCGACGGTCATCAGCCCGTCCAGCCGCAGACCTTCGGCCCCGGCGACGAGACGGGCCAGTTCCGCGACGCCGTCCGGTGCCACGCCGCCGCGCTCCCCCCGGCCCCCTCCCGCCGCGGGCTCATCCGCGTCGAGCGCGACCTGGATGAGGCAGCCCAGTTCGCGCCCGTTGCGCACGGCCTCCTTCGAGAGCGCCGTGACCAGTCGGGAACGATCGACGGACTGCACGAAATCGGCATAACCCGCCACAGACCGCACCTTGTTGGTCTGAAGCTGCCCGACAAAGTGCCACCGAAGGGGCAGATCGGCACATGCGGCGGCTTTCGGGGCGGCGTCCTGGTCGCGGTTCTCGGCGACATGACGCACACCGAGCTCCGACAGGATCCGCACATCGCTCGCGGGGAAGGTCTTGGTGACCACGATCAGGGTCACTTCCTCCCGCCCGCGTCCGGCGGCCGCGCACGCGGCGGTGATCCGCTCCTCCACATCCGCGAGATTCGCGGCGAGTTCTTCCCTACGTTCCGTCATACCCCATCAGTCCAGCCATACATAGCCCGCGAGCCGCCCGGTGGTGCGGTCCCGCCGGTACGAGAAGTGATCGTCCGACTCCAGCGTGCACACCGACGACCGCTCCCGGTCACCCACCCCGAGCCGTTCGAGCTGGGCGTGCACACCTCCGGCCACATCGACCGCCGGCGTACCCCGACTCGTCTCGGCATACGCCGCCGGCTCGACGGCGGCCACCTCGGCGCGCATCTGCGACGGCACCTCGTAGCACCGGCCGCAGACGGCGGGGCCGGTGCGGGCGACGATGCGGGCCGGGTCGGCGCCGAGTTCCGTCATGGCCCGCACGGCGGCGGGGACCACCCCCGCGACCAGGCCGGGCCGGCCCGCGTGGGCCGCCGCGGCGACACCGGCGACGGGGTCGGCGAGCAGTACCGGGACGCAGTCGGCGGTGAGTACGGCGAGGGCGAGGCCCCGCCGCGCGGTGACCACGGCGTCGACCTCGGGAACGGGACGGTCGCCCCACGGCCCGTCGACCACGACCGCGTCGGCTCCGTGCACCTGGTTCATCCAGACCACCCGGTCCGGGTCGAGGGCAAGGGACTTCGCGGCCAGTTCGCGGTTGGCGCGCACCGCGCCGGAGTCGTCGCCGACCGCCCCGCCGAGGTTGAGCTCCGCATACGGAGCGGCGCTCACCCCGCCCCACCGGTCGGTGAAGGCGAAGTGCGCGCCGCGCACGCTTTCACGCTGTCCTATCACTTGAGGAAGTCCGGTACGTCCAGTTCCTCGGCCGCGCTGTCCGCGTAGGTGCGGGACGGCGGGACGGGCGGCTGGGCGATCGGGATGTCGCTGACCGGCTCGGGGGCCTGCTCCGGCTCCTCCTTGGGCGTGACACTGCCCAGGGAGCCGAAGGACGGACGGCTCTCGGGCTGCCGCGCGGGGGCGGGCTCCTCGCGCTTGGCCGAGGACGAGCCGAGGACGTTGTCCCGCTTCGAGGGCGGCTGGCCGCCGTCGAAGCCGGCCGCGATCACCGTGACCCGGACCTCGTCGCCGAGGGCGTCGTCGATCACCGCGCCGAAGATGATGTTGGCTTCGGGGTGGGCCGCCTCGCTCACCAGCTGGGCGGCCTCGTTGATCTCGAACAGACCGAGGTCGCTGCCGCCGGAGATGGACAGCAGGACGCCCCTGGCGCCGTCGATGGAGGCTTCCAGCAGCGGGGAGGAGATCGCCATCTCGGCGGCGGCCACCGCGCGGTCGTCGCCGCGGGCCGAGCCGATGCCCATGAGGGCCGACCCGGCCTCGGACATGACCGACTTGACGTCGGCGAAGTCGAGGTTGATCAGGCCGGGGGTGGTGATGAGGTCGGTGATGCCCTGGACACCGGAGAGCAGGACCTGGTCCGCCGACTTGAAGGCGTCCAGGACCGAGACCTGGCGGTCCGAGATGGACAGCAGCCGGTCGTTGGGGATGACGATGAGGGTGTCGACCTCTTCGCGGAGCTCGGCGATGCCGTCCTCCGCCTGGTTGGCGCGGCGCCGGCCCTCGAAGGTGAACGGGCGGGTGACCACGCCGATGGTGAGAGCGCCGAGCGAGCGGGCGATGTTGGCCACCACGGGGGCGCCGCCGGTGCCGGTGCCGCCGCCCTCGCCGGCCGTCACGAAGACCATGTCGGCCCCCTTGAGGACCTCCTCGATCTCCTCGCGGTGGTCCTCGGCCGCCTTGCGGCCGACGGCCGGGTTGGCTCCGGCGCCGAGTCCGCGGGTGAGTTCACGGCCGACGTCGAGCTTGACGTCGGCGTCGCTCATCAACAGGGCTTGCGCGTCGGTGTTGATGGCGATGAACTCGACGCCCTTGAGACCGACCTCGATCATCCGGTTGATGGCATTGACACCACCGCCGCCGACACCGATGACTTTGATGACTGCGAGGTAGTTCTGCGGTGCTGCCACGTCGAAGGCCTCTCGCCTCGAGTTACGTGTCGCCGACTCACGGCCGTGCCGCGGTTCGACGACTGATGCCGATGTGGGACGGTCCGTATCGCCGACCCGAACCCTAACGTTGAAGTTTAGGGTTACCAGTGTGCCTGTTCCCTGGAGTCTTCTGAACAGGACAGTAAGTCGACAAGTGGCGCGCGTTCAACGAACACGCCGAACCTCCCGTTTTTCTTTTCACCCTATGTGATCAGCCGTGGCACCACCCAACCAGGGGTCTGGCCTGCACTGATATGCGTCAACTCCCCGATGACGCGGGAGCGGTGGGAACACTCACATCGAAGTGCCGTGCGTCCGGCGCCGCTTTCAGCAGAGCGGTGAGGGCACGGCCCTTCGCGGCACCATTCTCACCGCTCCCCCAGGCGATCGCCCTGCCGTCCGCCAGTTCCAGCGAGATGTCGTCATAGGAACGGACCTTGACGCTCCGCGTCGCGCGGATGACGGCGTCCGGCACATCACGGGCGACCCGTACCGCTTCGCGCACCAGTCGGCCCTCGCCGAAGCGGCGCAGACTCGCGGCCGTGGTATCACTCCGGCGCACGCTCAATTCCAGCCGGGGAACACCTTCGGGCGCTCGGGAAACCGTGGCGTATCGGACACCTTCGCCGTCGATCTCGGTGAACTCCCCGCCTTTTTCGACCACGAGAACCGGCGTGCGCTCGGTGATATTCAGCTCTATTTCGTGCAGCCAGGAACGGACCACGTCAACTGCGCCGATTCGGGGCAATTCATCGCGGAGCCGTGCGGCGATCGCGTCCGTGTCCACCGCGACCATCTGGTCCCCGACGGGGACATCGGCGATCTCACGCACTTCCCCGGGGGTCAGGACCCGGGTGCCGGACACGGACACCCGCTCCACCCGGGCCAGATCGGACCCGTACAGCAGCCAGAACGTGCCGCTGCCGAGGAAGACCAGGGCGACCGCCAGGACGACGATCAGACGAAGGTGTCTCCGCCTCAACCGCCGCCGCGCCGGCGGCGGCCCGGACGGCTCCCGCCGGCGTTCACCGCGCTCGGCGGTGGTCGATCCGGCCACAGCACTCCCTTTCCCGCGGCGCGGTTCGCCTCCGGGGCACCGCGGTCGGTGCCGGCAGGCCGACCGCGCTCAGCCCTTCGGGCCTTCGCACGCTCGGCCTGCCGGCACCGCCGCGCCCCTTCGGCTCACTCGCCGGTGTCCTAGGCCTGTCGTTTGGATCAGGCCGGGCTCGCGGGCCCCGGCACCGCGCCTCGCCGCGTTGTCGTCGGTCCCCAGGGCTCGGCCCTGGCTCCCTCCTCCGCCTTGCGACGCACGGCACCGGACCCCGCTCCCTGATCCGGCCTGATCCAAACGAAAGACCCTAGCGCTGACGTGAGGCGATCGCCTCGTACACCATGCCGACGAGCAGGTCGTCGGCGTCCCGGCGGCCGAACTCGGTGGCGGCGCGGGACATCTCGTACAGCCGGTGCGGGTCGGCCAGGACGGGCAGCACGTTCTGCTGGACCCACTCCGGCGTCAGTTCCGCGTCGTCGACCAGAAGTCCGCCGCCGGCCTTGACCACCGGCTGGGCGTTCAGCCGCTGTTCACCGTTGCCGATGGGCAGCGGGACGTAGGCGGCCGGGAGCCCGACGGCGGAGAGTTCGGCGACGGTCATCGCGCCCGCGCGGCAGAGCATCATGTCGGCCGCGGCGTACGCGAGGTCCATCCGGTCCACATAACCTACCGGGATGTAGGGGGGCATTCCCGGCATCTGCTGCACCTGGGGCAGTTCGTTCTTCGGGCCGACCACGTGCAGGATCTGGATGCCGGCCTGCTGGAGCCACGGCGCGACCTGCTGGACGACCTCGTTCAGCCGGCGGGCGCCCTGCGAGCCGCCGGACACCAGCAGCGTGGGCAGGTTGGGGTCGAGCCCGAACGCGGCACGGGCCTCGGGCCGCACGGCGGCCCGGTCCAGGGTGGCGACGGAGCGGCGCAGCGGAATCCCGATGTAGCGGGCGTCGCGCAGCTTGCTGTCCGGGGTGGAGACGGCGACCCTGGCCGCGTACCGGGAGCCGATCTTGTTGGCCAGACCGGGGCGGGCGTTGGCCTCGTGGACGATGATCGGCACACCGAGCCGCTTGGCGGCGAGGTAGCCGGGCAGGGCGACATAGCCGCCGAAGCCGACCACGGCGTCCGCCTTGGTGCGTTCCAGGATCTGCTCGGTCGCCTTGATGGTGCCGCGCAGCCGGCCCGGGACGGTGATCAGCTCGGGGGTGGGCTTGCGGGGCAGCGGCACGGCGGGGATCAGCGCCAGTTCGTACCCGCGCTCGGGTACCAGACGTGTCTCGAGACCGCGTTCCGTGCCCAGGGCCGTGATGCCCACGGACGGATCCTGCCTGCGCAGGGCATCCGCGAGGGCGAGCGCGGGCTCGATGTGGCCCGCGGTTCCTCCGCCGGCGAGTACGACATGCACCGAAATTCACCGCTCTCCGGACGAACGTGCCGCCGTGGCGCGCCGTCGCATCGTGTTCCATCTGTGGGGTCGCTGAGTACCCCGGTTCCGCTTTCTACCAAAGCGAGGTTGCCGCATCGCAAGCGCCGCCCGCGCAGCGGGCTCGTCACGCGCGAAGGCGATCAGCAGTCCGATGGCGAACATGGTCGGCAACAGGGCGGAGCCCCCGTAGGAGAACAGCGGGAGGGGAACACCTGCGATCGGCAGCAGTCCGAGGACCGCACCCATGTTGATCACGGCCTGGGCCGTGATCCAGGTGGTCACGCCTCCCGCGGCATACCTCACGAAGGGGTCCTCCGTGCGTCCGGCCACGCGGATACCCGCATAGCCTAGAGCCGCGAACAGGGCGAGTACCGACAGCGTCCCCGCCAGACCCAGTTCCTCACCGGTGATGGCGAAGATGAAGTCGGTGTGGGATTCCGGCAGTTGGCCCCATTTCTCCACACTCGCGCCGAGTCCGGACCCGAAGATCCCGCCGGACGCGAGTGCGTAGATCCCGTGCACGGCCTGCCAGCAGTCGACGGGGCCCGCCTGGGGCTCGGTGGCGCCGAGGCAGGCGAGCCGGGCCATGCGGTTCGGGCTGCTCCAGATGAGGAAGGCGCCGATCAGCGTGGCGACGGCCAGCACGCCGGCGAACAGCCGGGTGGGCGCCCCGGCCAGCCAGAGCAGGCCGAAGAGGATCGCCGTCAGGATGATCGCCGTGCCCATGTCGCCGCCGAGCATGATCAGTCCCAGCAGCATGAAGGCGGCCGGAACGAGCGGCACCAGCATGTGCTTCCACTGGGACAGCAGCTGCCTCTCCTGCTTGCGGGCGAGCAGGTCGGCGCCCCACAGCACCAGGGCGAGCTTGCCGAACTCGCTGGGCTGGAGTTGGAAGGAGCCGCCGACGCCGATCCAGTTCTGGTTGCCGTTGACCTCCATCCCTATCCCCGGCACCTGCACCAGGACCATCAGGAAGACGGCGCCCGCGAGGATGGGGTAGGCCAGCGCCCGGTGCAGCTTCACCGGCATCCGGGAGGCCGCGAGCAGCAGCACGGCGCCGATGCCGGCGGCCAGGAGCTGTTTGCGGAAGAAGTACGAGCCCGGCAGCGACATCTGCAGCGCGGTGATCTGGGAGGCCGAGTAGACCATCACCAGGCCGAGCACGGTGATCAGCGCGCTGCCGCCGAGGATCAGGTAGTAGGCGGTCAGCGGCCGGTCCCAGGCCTTGTAGGCCCGCGCGTGGAGGGCCCTCAGGGGGTTCTCGCGGGCCTGCCGGGGTGCGGCGGGGCGGTGGGGCGCCCGCCGCACGGGAGGCCGTCCCGTGCGGCTACCGGGCATGTCGGCCTCCGCTGTGCGCCCCATGGTGCCTCGACGGTCCCACGCGTCCCTCCCAAGGTCGCCCGGCACAGGCGGCCGGGTCAGGCACCGAGTTCGCGCACCGCCTGTGCGAACGCCTCACCGCGCCTGTTGTAGTTGGCGAACATGTCCATCGAGGCGCAGGCCGGGGCCAGCAGCACCGTGTCGCCGGGCCGGGCGAGGCGCTTCGCCTCCTGGACAGCCTGGAGCATCGCCCCAGTGTCGGTCCGGTCGAGGTCGACCACGGGTACTTCCGGTGCGTGTCGCGCCAGGGCTTCGCGGATCAGCGCGCGGTCCGCGCCGATCAGGACGACGCCGCGCAGGCGCTTCGCCGAGGCCGCGACCAGTTCGTCGAAGGCGGCACCCTTGGCGAGTCCGCCGGCGATCCACACGATCGACTCGTAGGCCGCCAACGAGGCCTGTGCGGCATGGGTGTTGGTCGCCTTGGAGTCGTCGACATAGGCGACCTCGTCCACGTCGGCGACATGCGCGATGCGGTGGGCGTCCGGGGTGAAGGCGCGCAGCCCGTCCCGTACGGCCGCCGCCGGCACCCCGTAGGCGCGCGCGAGGGCGGCGGCGGCGAGGGCGTTGGCGATGTTGTGCGGGACGGGCGGGTCGACGTCGGCGACCTCGGCGAGTTCCTGGGCGCTGCCCCGGCGGTCCTCGACGAAGGCGCGGTCGACCAGGATGCCGTCGACGACGCCGAGTTGGGAGGGGGCGGGGGTGCCGAGGGTGAAGCCGACGGCGCGGCAGCCCTCCTCGACGTCGGCCGCGCGGACCAGGTCCTCGGTGGACGGCTTGTCGGTGGCGTCGGCGTTGTAGACGCAGGCGATCCGGTTGCCCTCGTAGACACGGCCCTTGTCGGCGGCGTACGCCTCCATGGAGCCGTGCCAGTCGAGGTGGTCGGGGGCGAGGTTCAGCACCGCCGCCGAGTGCGCGCGCAGGGAGGAGGACCAGTGGAGCTGGTAGCTGGACAGTTCCACGGCGAGCACGTCGTACCGCTCGTCGCCGAGCACCGCGTCGAGGAGCGAGACGCCGATGTTGCCGACGGCCGCGGTGCGCAGGCCCGCCGCCTCGAGGATCGAGGCGAGCATCCGGACGGTGGTGGTCTTGCCGTTGGTGCCGGTGACCGCGAGCCAGGGCGGGGCGTCGGGGCCGCGCAGCCGCCAGGCCAGTTCGACGTCGCCCCAGACCGGGACGCCGGCCTGTCCGGCGGCGGTGAACAGCGGCTTGTCGGGCTTCCAGCCGGGGGCGGTGACGACGAGTTCGGTGCCCTCGGGGAGGGTGCTCGCGGCCTGCTCGCCGAGGCGGACGGCGATGCCGAGCCGTTCCAGCTCGGCCGCCTGGGTCCGGGCGCGCTCGTCGTCGCCGTCGTTGACGACCGTGACGTGCGCGCCGAGGCCGTGCAGCGCCCTGGCCGCCGGGACGCCGGAGACGCCGAGCCCGGCGACGGTGATGTGCCTGCCCCGGAACCGGTAGGGCTCCGGGGACTGCGATGCCACTGGTGCGGTCACTTGTCCGCTGCCCATCCCGCGTAGAAGATGCCGAGTCCGACGATCACGCAGATGCCCTGGATGATCCAGAAGCGGACCACGACAAGGACTTCGGACCACCCCTTGAGTTCGAAGTGGTGCTGGAGCGGTGCCATTCGGAAGACGCGTTTCCCGGTGAGCTTGAAGGAGCCGACCTGGATGACCACCGACATGGTGATGAGGACGAACAGGCCGCCCAGGATGGCGACCAGCAGCTCGGTGCGGGAGCAGATCGCGAGGCCCGCGAGGACGCCGCCGAGCGCGAGCGAACCGGTGTCGCCCATGAAGATCTTGGCCGGCGAGGTGTTCCACCACAGGAAGCCCAGGCAGGAACCCATCAGCGCGGAGGCGACCACCGCGAGGTCGAGGGGGTCCCTCACCTCGTAGCAGGCACCCGGGTTGGTCAGGGTCGTCGCGTTGGCGCAGGACTCCTGGAACTGCCAGACGCCGATGAAGGTGTAGGCGCCGAAGACCAGGACGGAGGCGCCGGTGGCCAGGCCGTCCAGACCGTCCGTCAGGTTCACGCCGTTCGACATCGCGAGGATCATGAACAGCGCCCAGATGACGAACAGCACCGGGCCGATGGTCCAGCCGAAGTCGGTGATGAACGACAGCTTGGTGGAGGCCGGGGTGTTGCCGCGGTCGTCCGCGAACTGCAGGGCGAGCACGGCGAAGGTGATACCGACGATCAGCTGGCCGGACATCTTCGCCTTGGCCCGCAGGCCCAGCGAACGCCGCTTGACGATCTTGATGTAGTCGTCCAGGAAGCCGACCAGGCCCATGCCCACCATCAGGCCGAGCACCAGCAGACCCGAGAAGGTCGGCGACGCGTCGACCTTCGGGTCCACGTAGCCCGTGACCAGTTTCGCCAGGAAGTACGCGGCGACCGTCGCCAGGATGAAGGCGATACCGCCCATCGTCGGCGTACCGCGCTTGCTGGCGTGCTCGCGCGGGCCGTCGTCGCGGATGTACTGACCGTACCCCTTGCGTGCGAGCAGCTTGATCAGCAACGGGGTGCCGATCAGCGTCAGGAAGAGGCCAATGACTCCTGCGAACAGGATCTGCTTCATCATCGGGCGACGACCTCGCCCTCGGTACCGGTCGCGAGCAGCGCCTGCGCCACGCTCTCGAGACCGACCGACCGGGACGCCTTCACGAGAACGACGTCTCCCTGGCGCAATTCACTGCGCAACAGGTCGACAGCCGCCTGTGCGTCGGACACGTGCACCGACTCCTCACCCCACGAACCCTCGTTATATGCGCCCAGTTGCAGCCAGGCGGCTTCCCTGCCCCCGACCGCGACGAGCTTGCTGACGTTGAGTCGGACGGCGAGCCGTCCGACCGCGTCGTGCTCGGCGAGCGCCTCGTCCCCGAGCTCGGCCATCTTGCCGAGCACCGCCCACGTACGGCCCCCCTTCGCCTGTGAGGCTTTGCCCATGGCCGCGAGCGCGCGCAGGGCGGCTCGCATGGACTCGGGGTTCGCGTTGTAGGCGTCGTTGACGACCGTCACGCCGTCCGGGCGCTCGGTGACCTCCATCCGCCAGCGGGAGAGGGAGCCCGCTTCGGAGAGCGCGAGTGCGATCTCGTCTGCGGACATGCCCAACTCGTGGGCGACGGCGGCCGCGGCGAGCGCGTTCGACACGTGGTGCTCACCGTACAGGCGCATGGTCACATCGCTTGCACCGGAGGGTGTGTGAAGCCTGAACGAGGGCTGTCCGCTGTCCATGAGTCGTACGTTCTCGGCCCGAACGTCCGCTTCGTCGCTCTCCCCGAAGAGGAGCACCTTCGCCTTCGTGCGGGACGCCATGGCGCGTACGAGCGGGTCGTCCGCGTTGAGGACCGCGGTGCCGTCCTCGGGGAGGGCCTCGACGAGTTCGCCCTTGGCCTGTGCGATCTGCTCCCGGCCGCCGAACTCCCCGATGTGCGCGGTGCCCACGTTGAGCACCAGGCCGATCTTCGGCGGGGTCAGGCCCGCGAGGTACCGGATGTGGCCGATGCCACGGGCGCCCATCTCCAGCACGAGGAACCGGGTTTCCTCGGTGGCGGTGAGCGCGGTCAGCGGCAGCCCGATCTCGTTGTTGAGGGAGCCGGGGGTGAAGACGGTCGGCGCCTTGCGCCGCAGCACCTGCGCGATGAGGTCCTTGGTGCTGGTCTTGCCGGCCGAGCCGGTCAGTGCGACGAGGGTGGCGCCGAGACGCCGCACGACGTGCCGGGCGAGGGCGCCCAGCGCGCTCTGGACGTCCCCGACGACGATCGCGGGCACCCCCACGGGCCGGGAGGCGAGCACGGCCGCCGCGCCCGCCTCTACGACCGCGGCCGCGAAGTCGTGGCCGTCCACGCGTTCACCGGCGAAGGCGACGAACAGGCTGCCCGGCACCACCTCCCGTGAGTCCCGCACCACCGGCCCGGTGACCGGAACGGACGGATCCGGTATGTCGTACGTCTGCCCGCCGACGACTTCTGCGATCTCGGCGAGGGAGAGGGCGATCACAAGTTCATCCCTGGGTCTGCTGGATAGCTTCGCGAAGCACCTGGCGGTCGTCGAAGGGACGCACCACCCCGGCGATGTCCTGTCCCTGCTCGTGGCCCTTGCCGGCGACCAGCACGGCGTCGCCGGGCTGTGCGCGGGCGACGGCGGCGGCGATCGCCGCGGCCCGGTCCTCGAAGACCTGCACCTCCCCGCGCTCGTGGGCGGGCACGGAGGCCGCGCCCTCCAGCATGGCGGCGAGGATCGCGAGGGGGTCCTCGGAGCGGGGGTTGTCGGAGGTCAGTACGGCGGTGTCGGCGAGCCGGGCCGCCGCGGCGCCCATCGGCCGTCGCTTGGTGACGTCCCGGTCCCCGCCGCAGCCGAGCACCACGTGGACCTTGCCCTCGGTGACCCTGCGCAGGGCGCGCAGCACCGATTCGACGGCGTCGGTCTTGTGCGCGTAGTCGACCACCGCGAGGTACGGCTGGCCCGCGTCCACCCGCTCCAGCCGGCCGGGCACGCCGGGGACCGCGGCGACACCGTCGGCGGCGGCCTGCGGGTCCAGTCCGGCGGCGGCGAGGGCGACGATCGCGGCGAGGGTGTTGGCCACGTTGAAGGGGCCCGGCAGCGGCGACCGGGCGGTGATCCGCTCGCCCTCGGGGCCGAGCACGGTGAACGTGGAGTCGGTGGGGCCGACCACGACGTCCTCGGCGCGCCAGTCGGCGTCGGGGTGGCCCTCGGCGGAGTAGGTGATGACGGGGACGCCGGCCTCCTTGGTGAGGCGGCGGCCGTACTCGTCGTCGGCGTTGACCACGGCGAGGCGGCTGCGCAGCGGGGTGAACAGCTGCGCCTTGGCCCCGAAGTAGTCCTCCATGTCGGAGTGGAACTCCATGTGTTCCGGGCTCAGGTTGGTGAAGACGGCGATGTCGAAGACGCAGCCGTCCACCCGGCCCAGGACCAGGGCGTGACTGGAGACCTCCATGGCGACCGCGTCGACACCGCGTTCGCGCATGACGGCGAACAGGGCCTGGAGGTCGGTGGCCTCCGGCGTGGTGCGCTCGGACTTGATGCGCTCGTCGCCGATGCGCATCTCGACGGTGCCGATCAGCCCCACCCGTCGCCCGCCGCCGCCCTCGGCCGTGCCGCGGACGGTCTTCAGGCCGCCCTCGACGAGATAGGCGGTGGTGGTCTTGCCGGAGGTGCCGGTGATGCCGATCTGGAGCAGGTCGCGGCCCGGGTGGCCGTAGATCGTGGCCGCCAGTTCGCCCATGCCCGCGCGGGGGTCGTCGACCACCAGGGCGGGCAGGCCGGCCGCGGCAACGCGTTCGGCGCCGCTCGGATCGGTGAGCACGGCGACCGCGCCGAGGCCCGCCGCCTGGTCGACGAAGTCGGCGCCGTGCAGGCGGGCGCCGGGGAGGGCGGCGTACAGGTCACCGGGGCGCACCGCGCGCGAGTCATGGGTGATGCCCGTGACGTCGGCGGTCCGCTGCGGCACGGCGGCACCCAGCTGACCGGCGAGTTCCGCGAGGGGTGTGGCGGTGACCCGCGCCGGCCGGGGCGGCCCGGGAAATGTCACGGGGTGGCCCTTCTGAGTGGTTTGGGACTGATCAGCGTGTGGCACGGCGGTGAGCGTACCGGGCTCACCCGCCGCGGAGCGAAAGAGGGGGCCGTGCGCGGTGCCGTCCGGCGGGGAGCCGTGTCCGGCGGCGGGGTCCGGCACGGGGCGGGGGGTGTTCCGTTTCCCGGGGTCGGGAGTGTTCGGTTTCCCGGGGTCGGGGGTGATCGTTGTCACGGGCTGTTCCTGGGTGGTTCCGTGCGGGCCGGACGCGAGGGTTCGCGGCCGGTCAGCGCTTGAAGGTGACCGGGAAGTTGGCCGGTTCGGCACCGGTCGGCGGCACCTGGAGGGTCTTGAGGGCGAACTCCATGACCTGCTTGTAGACGGGGCCGCAGATCTGGCCGCCGAAGTAACTGCCCTCGGTGGCGTTCTGGATGACGCAGGAGACGGTGACCCGGGGCTGGTCGGCGGGCGCGAACCCGGCGAAGGAGGAGGTGTAGCCGTGGTACTTGCCGGTGGCCGGATCCACGCGGTTGGCCGTACCCGTCTTCCCCGCCACCCGGTAACCGGGGATGCGCGCCTTGGTGCCGGTGCCCTCCTCGTCGTCCACGACCGACTCCAGCATCCGGGCGAGCGTCTTCGCCGTCTTCTGGCTGACGACCCGTGTCTTCTCGGGCTTCGGGGCGGAGGTGAAGCTCCCGTCGGGCTCCTTGGTGCCGCGCACCAGCGCGGGTTCGACGCGTACGCCGCCGTTGGCGATGGTGGAGTAGACGGACGCGGCCTGCATGGCGTTGACGGACACGCCCTGGCCGAAAGGAATCGTGTACTGCTGGGAGGTCGACCAGGTGCCGGGCGGGGCGAGGATGCCCTTGGTCTCGCCGGGGAAGCCGAGTCCGGTGTGGCTGCCGAGACCGAAGGCGCGCAGGTAGTCGTAGAGCACCTTGTTGGCGGCGGCCTGGGTCTTGCCGAGCTGGCCGGTGGCCAGGATGGTGCCGATGTTGCTGGACTTGGCGAGCACCCCGTTGAGGGTGAGGTACCAGGTCGGGTGGTCGACGTCGTCCTTGAACAGGCGGTCGCCGCGGTGCAGCCGGTTCGGCACGACGACATGCGTCCGCGGGGTGGCCGCTCCCTCTTCCAGCACGGCCGCCATGGACAGGACCTTGGCGGTGGATCCGGGCTCGAAGGCGTCCTGGAGGGCCGCGTTGCCGAGGGCCGCCGGATCGGCCTCGGAGAGGTCGTTGGGGTCGAAGCCGGGCGCGTTGGCCATGGCGAGGACCTCGCCGGTGCGGGTGTCCTGGACGATGACGTAACCGCGGTCGGCCTTCGACTTCTCCACCTGTTCGCTGATGGCGTTCTGCGCGGCCCACTGGATGTCGCGGTCGATGGTGAGCTCGACGTCGCTGCCGGGGACGGCCGGCGTCTCGCTGGAGTCCACGGTCGGCACCAGACGGCCACCGGACTGGGCGTAGCGGATCTTGCCGTCCTCGCCGGCGAGCCGCTTGTCCAGCTGGAGTTCGATGCCGCCGCCGCCCCTGCCCTCGGCGTTGACCCAGCCCAGTATCCCGGCGGCGAGTTCGTTGTTGGGGTACACCCGCTTGCTGGTGGGCACGGACAGGACGCCGGCGAGGACGTTGACGGAGGACGTGTCGGTCTCCGCCTTCTGGGCCAGCGCGGACTTCAGGTCCTTGATCTGCTGCCACACCTGGGGAGTCTGGCGGCTCGCGAGTTTGACGTAGCGCAGGGCCTTGTTGTCCGGCCGCAGCTTCCCGGCCAGCTGGTCCTGGTCCTGGCCGAGGATCGGGGCGAGGAGGGCGGCGGCCTGTTCGGGACCGTCGGCGATCTCCAGCTGGTCGGGGGCGAACATCGTCGGGTCGGCGGTGATGTCGTAGGCGTCCTCGCTGGTCGCCAGGGCGACGCCGTTGCGGTCGGTGATCCTGCCGCGCTCGGCGTCCAGCACCTGGCCGACGTAGAGGCTCTGCCCGGCCTTCGCGGCATAGGTGTCGGCCTTGACGGCCTGCACCTGGAGCAGGCGCACGACGAAGACGCTCAGGACCAGGGCCAGCACCAGGCCGATCAGGCGCAGCCGGGGACGCGGGCTGCCCAGCCGGATGGCCTTCGGGGCCGCCGAACCCGGCGTCCGGGGGCGGGAGGCCGGCCGGGAACGGGGGGCCGGCCGGGCTCCGGGGCGCTGCCCGGCGCCCGGGCGGGCGGGCCGGGCGGGGCCGGGTACACGGCGGCGGGGCGGTTCCCTGTCGGACACTTCCGTCACCTGCCGGGAGTCGATGCGGGGGTGGACGTGGGGGCGGCCTCGGAGGCGGTGGCGGCCGTGGGGTCTGCCGCCGCGCCCGGGACTGTGCCGAACCCCGTGCCCGGGAGCGTGGCCGTCACGGTGGCCAGCGCCTCGGGGGCGAGCACCAGGGGCGCGCGGGAGGCGGTGGCGGGGCTGGGGACGCCCTTGACCTTGCCGTCGGGGTTCAGGAAGGCGGGGTCCCCGCCGGGCACCATGCCGAGCTCGCGGGCCCGGCGCTGGAGGGCGTCGGGGGCGGAGTAGGCGTCGATGTCCCGCTGGAGGGCCTGCTCCTCGTCGGTGAGGCTCTTCGTCTCCCGCTTGAGGTCGTCGAGCCGGAACGCGCCCTCGCTGAGGGCCGAGTTCAGCACCAGGAGCCCGATCAGTCCGCCGCCCAGGAGAAGGACGACCAGCAGCACGAAGGGGGTACGGGCCGCCTGGGCCCGTCCCGTGGGGAGGAGCTGCGCGAGACGGGCCGCCCTTCCCCTCAGTTCGGGTTTCCTGCTCACTCACGCTCCCTTGGGTTCGCCCGAAGCCTGCCTTCCGTACCCGAGTCCCCCGCACGTCATTCGAGGTGCTCCCGGACGCGCTGGGCGCCCCGCAGCCGTGCGGGTGCCGCTCGCCGGTTCTCTGCGATCTCCTCCTCGGTGGGAAGTTCGGCACCGCGTGTGAGCAGCTTGAGCCGGGGCTGGTAGCGCTCGGGGACGATCGGCAGCCCGGGGGGCGCGGTGGTGGCGGCGCCCGCCGCGAGCACCTGCTTGACCAGCCGGTCCTCCAGGGAGTGGTACGACAGCACGGCGATCCGGCCGCCGACGTCGAGCGCCCGCACCGCGGCCGGGATCGCCCGCTCCAGCACGGAGAGCTCGCCGTTGACCTCGATGCGCAGGGCCTGGAAGGTGCGTTTGGCCGGGTTGCCGCCGGTGCGCTTGGCGGCCTGCGGCAGCGCGTCGCGGATCAGCTCGACCAGGCGTGCGCTGGTGGTGAACGGCTCCTTCTCCCGCTCGCGCACCACCGCGGCCACGATCCTCTTGGCCTGCTTCTCCTCGCCGTAGGCGCGCAGGATGCGGACGAGGTCGCCGGGCGGGTAGGTGTTGAGGACCTCGGCGGCGCTGATGCCGGCCGACTGGTCCATGCGCATGTCGAGCGGGGCGTCCTGGGCGTAGGCGAAGCCGCGGTCGGCCTCGTCGAGCTGCATGGAGGAGACGCCCAGGTCGAACAGGACGCCCTGCACGCGCGGGGCGCCGAGCCGGTCGAGCACGTCGGGGAGTTCGTCGTAGACGGCGTGGACCAGGGTGGCGCGCTCACCGAAGGGGGCGAGTCGCTCGCCGGACAGGCGCAGCGCCTCCTTGTCCCGGTCCAGGGCGATCAGCCGCGCCTCGGGGAACCGTGTCAGCAGGGCCTCGCTGTGGCCGCCGAGGCCGAGGGTGCAGTCGACGACCACGGCTCCCGGCCGCTCCAGGGCGGGCGCCAGCAGGTCCAGGCACCGCCGGAGCATCACCGGGACGTGCCGGGTGTGCCCGCCCGTGTTCGCATGCGCTTCGCGCCCCATGGGGTCTGGGCCCTCTTCTCAAAGTCCGGCGCGGCCGTGACGCACCGCCGGGTCCCCGCCCCTCCCCCGGTGTGGACGGGGCGGTCCGCCGGCGCCGGAGGCGACAGCAGGCCGGGAACGGGAGGAGGCCGAGCCGTGCGTACGCGCAGCGCACGCGGGGAGATCTCCGGGACGCTGCCCGGTTCTCCGGGGAAATCAGTGCAGCGGGGAGTCTCGCCTCCCGCTTCGCGTCACTTTAGTCCACGGTGTCGCCCGGTCAATCAACCGGCCTGCGCGGCGCGGCCCTCGGCGTGAGGACAACCGCATCACAGGGAAACCACTCGTACGAGGAGACTCACACCCCCCTTGTGGGTCATCTCACACCAAAGACGGATGACGTTCTTTGTCCTGTCCCACAGCGAGCCCGGACGGCAGGTGGCCAGTACCGTCATGGCTATGACGACTTCTGCATCGGTTCCCGCGGGTTCAGGAAGCGCGACAGTCAGCCAGGGCACGGTCACCGATCGCCTGGTGGACGCGAACGAGCAGTACGCCCACGCCTTCGTCGATCCCGGAATGGACGCCCGGCCCGTCCTCCGTGTCGCCGTGGTGGCCTGCATGGACGCCCGGCTCGACCTGCACGCCGCGCTCGGTCTCGAGCTCGGCGACTGTCACACCGTCCGCAACGCCGGAGGCGTCGTCACCGACGACGTGATCCGCTCGCTGACCATCAGCCAGCGGGCACTCGGCACCCGCAGCGTGGTCCTCATCCACCACACCAACTGCGGCCTCGAGTCGCTCACCGAGGAGTTCCGGCACGACCTGGAGATGGAGGTCGGCCAGCGTCCCGCCTGGGCCGTGGAGGCCTTCCGGGACGCCGACCAGGACGTGCGCCAGTCGATGCAGCGCGTGCGCACCTCGCCGTTCCTGCTGCACACCGACGACGTGCGCGGATTCGTCTTCGACGTGAAGAGCGGCCTGCTGCGCGAGATCGACCCCGCCTGACCCGTCGGCCCGCTCCGAGGACGCCCTTCGCCGGGGGTTCGCGCGCCCGTTCCCCGGATTCCACCAGGTCGAACGATATTCACAAAAATCTTACGACCTGACATATCACCGCCAGTTGTCCACAGGCGAGTGACACGAATCGGTAACGGCAGCAAGAATGCGGGAGTGGTGCCGTGTGGAACTCTTTCCGCACGGCGTCCGTGATTCGGGGTGGGCCGGTCCGCACAGCAAGGCGTCGGCCCGGACATTTGGGGCCCTCGTTCCTTCGGAGCGGGGGGAAAGGCCGAGGAGGGCCGGGTGACGACCTATGACGATCGAGCGAGCCTCACTGATCTGACCGCCGTGGTCGAGCGCGTGCGGGGTTCGGTGGAGGGCGTGATCGAGGGCAAGCCCGAGGTCGTACGGCTCTCGCTGACCGTGCTGCTCGCCGAGGGACATCTGCTCATCGAGGATGTCCCGGGCGTCGGCAAGACGATGCTGGCCAAGGCGCTGGCGCGGTCCATCGACTGTTCGGTGCAGCGCATCCAGTTCACACCGGACCTGCTGCCGTCGGACATCACCGGTGTGTCCATCTGGGACCAGCAGCGCCGCGACTTCGAGTTCAAGCCGGGTGCCATCTTCGCGCAGGTGGTGATCGGCGACGAGATCAACCGCGCGTCGCCGAAGACGCAGTCCGCGCTCCTGGAGTCGATGGAGGAGCGCCAGGTCACCATCGACGGCACGACCTACCACCTGCCCAGTCCCTTCATGGTGGTGGCGACGCAGAACCCGGTCGAGATGGAGGGCACCTATCCGCTGCCGGAGGCCCAGCGCGACCGGTTCATGGCCCGTGTCTCGGTCGGCTACCCGAGCCCCGAGGCCGAGCTGCAGATGCTGGACGTGCACGGCGGTGTCTCTCCGCTGGAGGACCTCCAGCCGGTGGCGCACGCGCACGAGATCCTGAAGCTGATCGAGACGGTGCGCGCGGTCCATGTGGCCGAACCGGTCCGCCGGTACGTGGTGGAGCTGGTCGCCGCCACCCGCACACACCCCGACCTCAGACTCGGCGCCTCCCCGCGCGCGACGCTGCACCTGCTGCGCGCCGCGAAGGCGTCCGCGGCGCTGAACGACAGGGATTACGCGCTGCCGGACGACGTGCAGGCGCTCGCCGTGGCCGTCCTGGCGCACCGGCTGCTGCCCACCGCCCAGGCCCAGCTCAACCGCCGCACGGCCGAGCAGGTGGTGCAGGAGATCCTGCAGCGCACGCCGGTACCGTCCGCGGCCCCGCAGGAGACCGGCATCGGCCTGGGCCGCGGCGGCCTCGGCTACGGCCGGCAGCAGCCGCGGAGGCTGTGATGACGACCGCGGGACCGGTCCGCGCGGAGGACGACCACGGTGACCGGGGCGGCCTGCGCACGGCTCTGGCCGGGCTGACCACCCGCGGGCGCTCCTTCCTGGCCGCCGGTGCGGCCGCCGCGGTCTGCGCCTATGTGCTCGGGCAGAGCGATCTGCTGCGGGTCGGGCTGCTGCTGGCGGTGCTGCCGCTGGTGTGCGCGAGCGTGCTCCACCGGACCCGCCACCGGGTCGCCGGCAGCCGCCGGCTCTCCCCCTCGCGGGTACCGGCCGGCTCCGAGTCCCGGGTGCATCTGCGGATGGACAACGTGTCCCCGATGCCCACGGGCCTGCTGATGCTCCAGGACCGGGTGCCCTACGTACTCGGGCCGCGGCCCCGGTTCGTGCTGGACCGGGTGGAGGCGGGCGGGCGCCGCGAAGTGTCCTACCGGGTCCGTTCCGATCTGCGCGGCCGCTATCCGCTGGGCCCGCTGCAGCTGCGTCTGTCCGACCCGTTCGGGATGTGCGAGCTGACCCGGTCCTTCTCCACGTACGACACGCTGACGGTGATCCCGCACGTGGAGCCGCTGCCGCCGGTGCGGCTGAGCGGTGAGGCCGGGGGGCACGGCGACGGGCGGCAGCGTTCGCTGGCGCTGGCCGGCGAGGACGACCTGATCCCGCGCGGCTACCGCTACGGCGACGACCTGCGCCGGGTGCACTGGCGTTCCACCGCGCGCTACGGCGAGCTGATGGTGCGCCGCGAGGAGCAGCCGCAGCGGGCCCGGTGCTCGGTGCTGCTGGACACCCGCGCCATCGCCTACGACGGCGCGGGCCCGGACTCGGCGTTCGAGTGGGCGGTGTCGGGTGCGGCGTCCGTGCTGACGCACATGCTGGAGCGGGGTTTCTCGGTGCGGCTGCTGACCGACACCGGCACGTCGGTGCCGGGCGAGGGCTCCGACGGGTTCGCGGGCGCGAGCCAGGGCACTGCGGACGCGGTCGGGCTGATGATGGATACCCTCGCGGTGGTCGACCACTCCGACGGGGAGGGTCTGTCCCGGGCGTACGACATGGTCCGCGGCGGGAACGAGGGGCTTCTGGTGGCCTTCCTCGGTGATCTCGACGAGGAGCAGGCGGCGGTGCTCGCCCGGATGCGGCAGCGCAGCCGGAGCGCGGTCGCCTTCCTCCTGGACAGCGGGGCCTGGCTGCGGGAACCGTCGGGCGCGTCCGGTCCGTCGGAGGGTGGCGGGGAGCGGTCGCGGATGCTGCGCGAGGCGGGCTGGACGGTGGTGGGCGTGCCACGGGGCGCCTCCCTGGAGGAGCAGTGGCGGCTGGCGGACCGGGAGCGTTCCGGCCTGGCGGCCGCGAGCGGTGGGGAGGGAACAGGGTGAGTGGACGACTGCGGCTGACGGTTGCCTCGTGGGCGGCCACGCTGCTGGCCGCGTGCGCGCTGCTGCCGCTGGTCGATCCGCCCTTCTGGATCGTGCAGGCGGCCTTTCTGCTGGCGGTGCAGTCGGGCGTGGGCGCGCTGGCCCGGCGGGTGCCGCTGGCGCGCCCGCTGACGGTGGCGGTGCAGGCCCTGGTCGCGCTCGTGCTGCTGACCCTGGTCTTCGCGCGTGAGCACGCGTTCGCCGGTCTGCTGCCGGGTCCGGACGCGTTCCGCTTCTTCGCCGGGCTGCTCGACCAGGGCGGGACGGACGTCGGCCGTTATGCGATACCGGCGCCGCTGTCCGAGGGCATCCGGCTGATGCTGGTCGGCGGCGTCCTGGTGATCGGACTGCTGGTGGACATCCTCGCGGTGACCTTCCGCAGCGCGGCACCGGCCGGGCTGCCGCTGCTCGCGCTGTACTCCGTCGCCGCGGGTCTGTCCGACGGCGGGGCCGACTGGCTGTGGTTCCTCCTGGCGGCGGCCGGCTATCTGATGCTGCTGCTCGTGGAGGGGCGCGAACGGCTCTCCCAGTGGGGGCGGGTCTTCGGCGGGGCGTCGCAGGGCTCGCCCGGCGAGCCGGGCGGGGCCCGTGCCCCGGTGCGCACCGGCCGGCGGATCGGGGTGCTCGCGGTGGGCATCGCCCTGGTGGCGCCGCTCGCTCTGCCCACCATGAACGGCGGCCTGCTGGACCCGGCGGGTTCGGGAGTCGGCCCGGGCGCCGGCGGGGGCGGCACGATCTCCGCGGTGAACCCGCTGGTGTCACTGCGCGACTCGCTGAACGTGAACGAGGACCGCCAGGTCCTGTCGGTGCGCTCCGAGACGGAGGACGTCTCGGACCTGTACCTGCGGATCGTGTCCCTGGACGACTTCGACGGCACCACCTGGAAGCCGTCCAAACGGTCCATCACCACGGTGCCCGACGGCGCCTTCCCCACCCCGGCCGGCCTCGGCCCGGACGTGGAGCGCGAGGAGATCGGCACGACGATCTCGACCGCCGACTGGTACAGGCAGGACTGGCTGCCGATGCCGTATCCGCCGAGCGGCGTGGACATCAGGGGGAACTGGCGTTACGAACCGGTCGGGATGACGCTGGTCGGCGACCACGGCCAGAACACCCGGGGCCTGACCTACCAGGTACGCAGCCTGAACGTGCGGCCCACGCCGGAGCAGCTGGCCGACGCGTCGGCGCCGCCGGCCGCCCTGGAGCGGGACTACACCGAGCTGCCCGACTCGCTGCCCGCGGTGGTGTCCCGGACCGCCCGCGAGGTCACCGAGGGGGCGGCGAACGCGTACGACCGAGCGGTCATGCTCCAGGAGTACTTCGCCCTGAGCGGCGGCTTCGAGTACGACACCGAGGTCGACGTCGGCAGTGGCTCGGAGGCGATCGCCCGCTTCCTGAGGGACAAGGAGGGCTTCTGCGTCCACTTCTCCTTCGCCATGGCATCGATGGCCCGGTCCCTGGACATACCCGCCCGGGTCGCGGTGGGCTTCGCGCCGGGCACCCCGCAGGCGGACGGCACGGTGGCGGTGGGGCTGCGGGACGCGCACGCCTGGCCCGAGCTGTACTTCGAGGGCGTGGGCTGGACCCGTTTCGAGCCGACTCCCACGCGCGGTTCGGTGCCGGCCTACACCGTGCCGGACACCCCGGAGAGCACACTGCCCGACCCGGCACGGCCGTCCGAGGCGGAGTCCTCGGAGCCCTCGGCCGCCCCGTCGGAGAGCGAGGGCTGCTCGGTGCGGCAGCAGCGACTGGACGGCTGCGCGAGCGAGGCGCCCCTGGCGACGCTGCCCACGGGCGGCGACGGGCCGAAGTGGTACGGGGTCCTGGCGTGGGCGCTGGGCGGTCTCGCCGTCCTCGTGCTGCCCCTGGCACCGATGCTGTGGCGGCTGCGGGCCCGTTCGGTGCGCCTGGGCGCGCACGGCCGGTCCGAGGCGGGCACGGCGGCGCACACCCTGGCCGTCTGGGACGAGCTGACGGACACGGCGTGGGACGTCGGTATCTCCCCGGACGAGTCGCTGACTCCGCGCAAGGCGGCGGCCCGGATCGTCCGGCTCGGCCGGCTCGACCCGGATGCCGCGGCCTCGGTGCACCGGGTGGCGGATGCCGTGGAGCAGGTCCTCTACGCGCCGCGGCCGCGCCCGACGGCGGGCCTCACGGACGACGTGCGCCGGGTGGCCGCCGGACTGAGCTCCGGGGCCGGCCGGGGCATGCGGCTGCGCGCGCTGCTCCTGCCGCGTTCCACGGTGCGGGTGGTGTGGACGGTGTCGGCCCGGTGGGCCGCCGTGCGGGGCCGCGTCCTCGCCCTGCGGCCGGCGTGGCGCAGGCCCGCGTGGCGCAGGCCCTCGCGGCAGCAGGGGTGACGGGCCGGGTCCGGGCCGGTCGGCGCCGGGCCCGGCCGGGCAGGTGCCCCGGCTGAACAGGTGCACGGTGAGGGGCGGGACGACCGGAAATCGTCCTGCCCCTCGTCTTCGTACCGTGCTTCGTGGCGCGACCGGCGCCCGACGCCTGCCCGGGTACGGACATGCGCCGACCCGGGTGCGGACATGTGTCAGGGGGTGACCACCGAGTCGGTGGTCACCCCCTGACACATGCTCTTCGCTCAAGTCCTGGAGTGGTGCGGGGGAGCTACTGCCCGCCGCCCTGTTCGTCGCGGCGGCGCTGCCAGCGCTCCTCTATGCGGTCCATCACGGAGCGCCGCTGTCTGCCCTGCCGGCCGGACTGCGGCACGCCGGTGGAGCCGACGGCACCGACGGTGTCGGCCGCCTGCTCACCGGGCTTGGGCGCCTTGCGCCAGCCGGTCACCGCGAGGACCGCGCAGCCCAGCATGACGAGGAAGCCCACCACACTGAGCCAGACCTGCTGGGCGACCATTCCGGCCATGAGGAGCGCAATACCTACGAGGAAGCCCACGATCGCCTGGTAGACCCGCCGACGGGTGTACGTACGCAGGCCACTTCCCTCGAGCGCCGACGCGAACTTGGGATCTTCGGCGTACAGCGCTCGCTCCATTTGCTCGAGCATGCGCTGCTCGTGCTCCGAGAGCGGCACGGCGTCCTCCTCATCGTGCAGTCGCCGGGGGCGACCCGGGGGGTCACTTCAGGATAGGCAGGGATTCGCCCCCATGAAACCCGCCCCTCTGCGCCAATTGGCCAACCGGCACCCGCCATGGGCGTCCCGGCCCTCTCGAGGCTTCTCATTCCCCGACGGCCAGGCCGTCATGCCGGACGGTCTCCCTCGATCATACGGTGCCCAGCCGCCATTCGGGGGGCCCGGGGCGGACTCCATGCGCTGTGCTGCCGACGGACGCGTCGCTGATCAGCGACGCGTCACAGGCGGCTGCTCAGGCCCCTTCGGCCGCCGGTGCCTCACCGAGCACATGGAGCTGGGTGGCCACGGAATGGAAGGCGGCGAGTTCGGCCGCCGCGGCTTCCAACTTCAGCAGCGCGTCGAGGGCTCCGGGCTCGGTGTCCACCAGGCCTCCGGGGACGAAGTCGGCGAAGACCCGTACGCCGTGCACGGCGCCGACCCGCAGGCCCGCTCCCTCCACCAGACCGCTGAGCTGATCGGCGGTGAAGCGGCGCGGCACGGGATCGCCGGCGCCCCATCGGCCGTTCGGGTCGTCGAGCGCCTGCCGGGCCTCCTTGAAGTGACCGGCGAGGGCGCGGGAGAACACGGCGCCGCCGAGGCCGGCGGCGAGCAGGCTGAGGACGCCTTCGGGGCGCAGGGCGGCCACGGTGTTGCGCACGCCCTCGGCCGGGTCCTCGACGTATTCCAGGACTCCGTGGCACAGCACCACGTCGTAGCCGCCGCGTTCGACGACGTCGAAGAGGCCGTGGGCGTCGCCCTGGACGCCGCGGACCCGGTCGGCGACGTCGGCCTCGGCGGCGCGGCGCTCCAGGGCGAACAGCGCGTTGGGGCTGGGGTCGACGACGGTGACCCGGTGGCCGAGGCGGGCCACGGGCACGGCGAAGTTGCCGCTGCCGCCGCCGGTGTCGAGAACGTCCAGCGCCGGCCGTCCCGTCGCCTTGGCCCGGCGCTCCAGGGCGTCCTGGAGGACCTCCCAGACCACGGCGGTACGGAGGGCGGCGCGGGGGCGCAGGGTGTCCGACACGGCAGTTGACTCCTCGGCGCGGCACCGCCTCGTTCACGGCGGAGCGATCGGGCTGCCTCCCCGTCCCGGACAAGGAACGCGGAGGCTTCAGGCGTCTTCCACCCTATGGCCTGCCCCGCGTTGCCCGCGCCGGGCTGCCCCGCCACCGTCGGGCGGGGCAGTCCGGGGACCGGGAAGAGCACTCAGCCCGCGTCGGGCATCTCGCGGCCCAGGCCGCCGTCCGGACGGTGGCCGTCCGGGCAGTGGCCGTCCGGACCTCGTCCGCCGGGGTCACGGCCGTCCGGGTCGTGGCCGTCCGGGTGGTCGGGGTGATCCGCGTCCGTGCGAGGCTGCGGGAGGACGGGCTGGAGGACGAGCATCCGCTCGACCAGGCGCAGGAACATCGCCACGTCCCGTATCAGGTCATCGGCGTCCCGACCGCTGGCCGCGCCCCGGATGCCCGCCTCGGCGCGGGCGCGGCGCGGGGCGCCCGAGGCGAACAGGGCGCTCCATTCGGTGAGTTCGGGCGCGATCTCGGGAAGCACTTCCCAGGCGCTCCGGATTTTGCTCCGGGCTCTGGACGAGGTCTCGGGCCGTCCCCGTGCGGCGAGCACGGCGGCGGCGGTACGCAGGGCGGCGAGGTGGGCCGTCGCGTAGCGCTCGTTGGAGGTGTCGAGGACGGTGGCCTCGTCGAGACCGGCACGGGCCTGGGCGAGCAGGTCGAGGGCGGCGGGCGGGGCGGTGGCGCGGCGCGGCACGGGGTGCACATCGCTCGCGGGGCCGGTCAGTGAGGGGGCAGGGCCGGTGGCGCGGCGCCGGCGGGCGGCGGCTGCGGAGGAGTGGGCCATGACGAACCTCCTGTCGTCTTCGTGACGGCTCTGTGGCCGTATGGGTTCATCGTGAGGTATGCCACTGACAATCCGTTCCGACCTGTGCTTTTTCTTCGACCGACTGTTCGGTGCGGGTGGGCCGGCCATGGGGCGGAGCCTGTGGCGGGGCGGGCCGAGGGTGCTGTGAGAATCAGGGCATGGAACGCAGCAGCACCACGTCGGGCGGCAGCACCCGCCGCGAGGCCACCCGGCAGAAGCTCTACGAGGCGGCCGTCACGCTCATCGCGGAGCAGGGCTTCTCCGCCACCACCGTGGACGAGATCGCCGAACGGGCGGGGGTCGCGAAGGGCACGGTCTACTACAACTTCGCGAGCAAGTCGGTCCTCTTCGAGGAACTGCTGCGACACGGGGTCGGGCTCCTCACCGCCTCTCTGCGGGAGGCGGCCGAGCGGACCGCCGGGGCGGGGGGCAGCAAGGTCGACGCGCTGGACGCGATGGTCCGCGCGGGACTGGTCTTCATCGACCGTTACCCGGCCTTCACCCAGCTGTACGTGGCCGAGCTGTGGCGCACCAACCGGGCCTGGCAGTCCACGCTGCTGGTGGTCCGGCAGCAGGCCGTGACGGTCGTCGAGGACGTGCTGCGCGAGGGCGTGGACCACGAGGAGTTCAGTGCGGAGATCGACATTCCGCTGACGGCCGCGGCGCTGGTCGGCATGGTGCTGGTGGCCGCGCTGGACTGGCAGGCCTTCCAGCCGGAGCGCTCCCTGGACGACGTGCACTCGGCGCTGTCCCGGCTGCTGCAGGGACGCGTGAGCGGCCACCGCTGAGCCTGGCGGACGACCGCACCCGGCGGCGGTCGGCGGTCGGCCCGGGACACGGAAAGTGCCGGTCCGACGGTGGCTGCGTCCCCCGCGAGCCACTGCCGGACCGGCGTCTTCCTTGCTCCCCCGTACGTCCCCCCGTGGAACCCCGTTGCGGTCGTTCCCCGGGTTCCCCCGTGCCTCGCTCCCGCCGACACGGCCGGCGGAAGGAGCGGATCGCGGACCCGGACCGTTCCGGCGCCCCGTGTCGCCGGTTCCGGAACCGTGCCCCTCTCCGTCATCTCCACTCTCTCGTTTCCGCAGGTCCTGGCCCATCCGCGCGCGTACTCATCTCGGGCACTAGGTACGGATACTCACTCCTGCGCACCCGGCCCCACCCGGTCCGGCCGCCGGCTGGTCACCGGAGCGTGGGCGACGGTACTCGGGGCCGGGGGTGGCCGCGGGGGCGGATAAAGTCCCTGACATGGCACGGATTGCGGTGATCGGCGCCGGGCTGGGCGCGATGGCGGCCGCTGCCCGGCTGGCCGTCGCGGGCCACCGGGTGGCGGTGTACGAGCGGACGGACACGTACGGCGGCGCGCTGCGCCGGCTGGAGCGGGAGGGCTTCGCGTTCGACACCGGCCCCGGCCTGCTCCCCCTGCCGGCGGTCTACCGCGACCTGTTCGTGAAGACGGGCAAGGAGCCGCTGGAGGCCTGCGTCGAGCTGGTCCAGGTCGACCCGTCGTCGCACCACGTGTTCGCGGACGGTACGCGCGTCCCGCTGCCGAACGCGTCCCGCGCGGGTGTCGTCTCCGCCCTGGACGCGGCCCTCGACCCTGCCGCCGCCAAGCGCTGGGGGGACTTCCTGGTACGGGCCCGCGAGACCTGGGACAGGACCCGCAGGCCGCTCCTGGAGGAGCCGCTGTGGCCCGACTGGCAGGTGCTGGCCGGGCGTGAGCCCTACCCGGCCGTCCCCCACAGGAAGCTGCTGCGCACGCGCACGGCGGGCACGCTCGCCGAGGTCGCCGCCTGGGAGCTGCGCGATCCCCGGCTGGCCTCCCTGCTGGAGGGCTACGCGCTCGAGCACGGCCTGGACCCCCGGTCCACGCCGGCGAGCGCGGCGGTGCTGCCGTACATGGAGCACGCCTTCGGCACCTGGTACGTCCGCGGCGGCATGCGGGAGCTGGCCCGCGCGGTGTACGAGCGGTGCCTGGCCCGCAGGGTGGAGTTCCGTTTCGGTGCCGAAATCACCGGGGTTCTGGAGAAGGACGGCCGGGTGGCGGGCGTGGAGTTCACCGAGGGCGCCTCCCCCGGCGGCGGGAGCGGGAACGGGGCGGTGGCCGAGGCGGATCACGTGATCGCCGGGGTGACGCCCGGCGTGCTGGACCGGCTGACCCGGGGGACGCGGGTGCGGGGCGAGGGCGAGGTCGTGGGCCGCTTCGGGACCGCGAGCCGTCTGACGGTGCTGCTGGCACTGCGCGGCGGACGTCCCGAGGGGACACCGCACCGGACGGTCGTGCACACCCGGGACCGGGAGGCCGAGCTGGAGTCCCTGTTCGGCTCCCCCGCGGGCCTGCCCGCGCACCCCACGGTCACGGTCCTGCGCCCCGACGACCCGGCCCTGGTCCCCGACGCGGGCCATGAGTCGGTCACCCTCACCTCCGCGGTGCCCGCGGGGTCCGCGGGGCCGGGCCTGGACGCACACGCGCACACCATGATCGGCGCCGCCGAGCGGGCCGTACCCGGCCTGCGCGACCGCCTCCTGTACAGCGAGGTCCGCACCCCGGACGACATCGCGGAGGCGACGGGCGCGGAGGGCGGAGCGGTGCCCGTCCCGGCGCTCGCCGCGGCGGGCGGACGCCTGCTGCACCCGTCCAACAGCACCGGCATACCGGGGCTGTGGACAGTGGGTGGCTGGTCGCACCCCGGCGGGGGTCTCCCGCACGCCGGGATGTCGGGCGCGCTGGTCGCGGGCCTGATCGTGGAGGGGCCGGGGTTCCGCGGGTCCCAGTGAGCGGCGGGGACCGGGGCGGATCACCGGCCGGGACCGGCGGCCGCGGCGGGCCGGGCCCGGCCCGCCGGGTCAGTAACGGCCCGTCGGGTCAGTAACGGTACTGCTGCTCGTCGTACCCGTTGCCGTTCCCGTTGCCCGGGGTCTGGCCCTGCTGGCCGTCGTCCTGGTACGGGTACGGCTGCTCCTGAGGGAGTTCGCCGCCGTACAGGTCGTCGGTGCTGCGCTGCTGCGGCACCCACAGACCGCCCGCCGGGGTCTCCCCGCCGTAGCCGCCGCCGTACTGGTCCTGGCCGTAGCCCTGCTGGCCGTACTGCTGCTGCGGGTCGGTGTATCCGGTGTCGTACGAGGTCCCGTCGTAGGTCGGGTTGCCGATGTACGGGTCGGAGTAGGCGGCGTACTGCTGCTGTTGGCCCGTGGTGTCGTAGGACTGCTGCTGGCCGTAACCGGAGTAGTCGTAGGCGTAGTTCTGGCCGGTGTCGTAGCCCTGGTCGGTGTTCTGGCCGGTGTCGTAGCCCTGGTCGGCGCTCTGGGCGGTGGCCGCGTACTGGTCCTGGGCGGGGGTGCCGTACCCGTTGTCGCCGTAGACGCCGTACGAGCCGGTGTCGTCGGGCATGGGCTGCGGCTCGTAGACGGCGGTGGTCTCGGCGGCCGTCTGCTGTTCGCCGCGCACGGGCGTGAACACGTCGTCGCGGTCGTAGTCGTCGTCGGCTCCGTAGGAGGCCCGGTCGCGGCGCCGCTCGGCGCCCTCGTCGCCGTATCCGTCGCCGGTGGCCTCCAGATCGGAGACCTCCAGAGTCGGCTCCTCCCGCCCGCGGTCACCACGGCCGCCCTTGACGGCGGACAGCAGGGGGGCGTTGACCGCCCAGCCGGCCGCGAAGCCGCGGCGGAACGACAGCGTGACGTAGGTCTGGCCGATCGCGAAGGCGATGGCGCCCAGGCCGATCACGACGACCGACGGGATCAGCACACCGAGCACGACGCCCAGAAAGCCCCCGAAGGCGAGCAGCCGCCAGCGCAGACGTGCCTTGTACTGCAGCAATACCTCGCCGAGCAGCCACAACGCGACCACACCGAACGCGATGTAGAGGACCGTCCAGCCCATGTACGCCCCTCTCCCAGTGGCCGCTACGCAGTGTGTCGTACGCCGGTGCGACCGGTCTAGGCCCGCGGTGGATGGTGCAGGCCCAGGTTCTCGTAGATTTCCAGCGTCGCCGTGGAGTTGTTCAGCGTGATGAAGTGCAGTCCGGGCACTCCCTCGGCCAGCAGCCGTGCGCAGAACTCCGTGGCGAACTCGATACCGATGGAGCGTACCGCCGCCGGATCGTCCGCCGCTGCGAGGATCCGCTCTTTCAGGGCATCCGGGAACGACGCGTTACTGAGCTGCGGCAACCTCTCCAACATCTTCACACTGGTCACCGGCATGACCTCCGGAATCACCGGTGTTCCGCAACCCGCCGCATCGACCCGGTCACGCAGACGCAGATAGGACTCGGGCTGGAAGAACATCTGGGTGATCGCGTAGTCGGCGCCGGCCCGGCACTTGTCGACGAAGTGTGCGACGTCCGTGTCCCAGTCGGACGACCGCGGGTGCATCTCCGGGAAGGCGGCGACCCCCACGCAGAAGTCGCCCGACTCCTTGATGAGCCGGACGAGGTCCGCGGCGTAGGTCAGGCCCTGCGGATGCGGGATCCAGTCGGCCATCGGGTCGCCGGGCGGGTCGCCCCGCACGGCGAGCATGTTGCGGATCCCGGCGTCGGCGTACTGGCCGATGATGTTGCGCAGTTCGGCGACGGAGTGGTCGACCGCGGTGAGGTGGGCGACCGGGGTGAGGGTGGTGTCGGCGACGATCTGCTCGGTCTCGTGGACCGTGCCCGCGCGGGTGGACCCTCCGGCGCCGTAGGTGACGGAGACGAAGTCCGGAGCGACCGCCTCGACCCTGCGCAGCGCGCTCCAGAGGTTCCGCTGGCCCTTGGGCGTCTTGGGCGCCGAGAACTCGAACGAGTACGTCGTCTTTCCGTCAGCGAGCATGTCGCGCACGGTGCGTGCGTGATCAGTCCTGACGGACGCTGTTCCGAGGGCCATACCGGCAGGTTAGCCAGGGGGCGCCGGTCCCCCAACCGGATGCGGGGGATTTGCCGGAATTGCCGACTTGTTGTCCACCCTTTGGACACGCGGTGACGAGAAGGGGTGGCGGGCCGGGAGCGGGCGACGGTCCGGGCGGCAGGTGGCCGGCGGCGGGCGTGGTGCCGGCGGCGGGCGCCGGCCGCGGTGTCAGGGGCGGCTGCCCGGTGCCGCCTGCCGCAGCCGCCTCGCGAACTCGGCCGCCGCCGCGCCCGGGTCGTCCGCCTCGGTGATGGCCCGGACGACCACGACCCGGCGGGCGCCGGCCTCCAGGACCTCGTCGAGGTTGCCGAGGTCGATGCCGCCGATGGCGAACCAGGGGCGGTCGGTGCCGAGGCCGGCGGCGTACCGGACCAGGCCGAGGCCGGGGGCCTGGCGGCCGGGCTTGGTGGGGGTGGGCCAGCAGGGACCGGTGCAGAAGTAGTCCACGCCGTCCTGCGCGGCGGCCGCGGCGGCCTCGGACTCGGCGTGCGTGGAGCGGCCGATCAGGATGTCCTCGCCGAGGAGGGCTCGGGCCGCGGGGACGGGGAGGTCGCCCTGTCCGAGGTGCAGTACGTCGGCGCCGGCGGCGTGGGCGACGTCCGCGCGGTCGTTCGCCGCGAGCAGCTTGCCGTGCCGGGCGCAGGCGTCCGCGAGGACCTCCAGGTGCTCCAGCTCCTCGGCTGCCTCCATCCCCTTGTCCCTGAGCTGGACGATGTCGACGCCGCCGGCCAGGACCGCGTCCAGGAACTCCGCGAGGTCGCCCTGCCGCTTGCGGGCGTCGGTGCAGAGGTAGACCAGGGAGTCGGCGAGGCGGGCGCGCGGGGCGGTGCCTGCGGCGGTGTCGGGCATGCGGGAATCCCCCTGTGTCGGTGGCGGCCGGGCCGGCGCGGGCCCGGTGGGTCGTCGGCTGATGCCCCACGGCCCACCGGGGCCGGCGGAGCGCACGCCGCAACGGACCCTATGCCGCCGCCCCCGCGACCGGGAGACCGGCCGCGGGGGCGGCGGCGGCCGCCCGCGGGGCCGCGAAGCTCTCCCGACGCCCTGCGGCAGCGGCGCCGGGCGCCGGTCTCATGGCCGGGTACCCGCACGAGTGCGAGGGCGGGCCCGGCACACGAGGAGGTGCGTACCGGTGCTTGCGCGGGCCCCGGCGTTCCGCCCCGGGGTCAGACGGCGAGCGCCTGGGCGCGGCGCTTCACCTCCGTGCCGCGGTTCTCACTCAGTGCCTGCGCGGGCGTGCCCGGCAGGCTCTCGTCGGGGGTGAAGAGCCATTCCAGCATCTCTTCGTCCGTGAAGCCGTCGTCCCGCAGGAGCGTCAGGGTCCCGGAGAGGCCCTTGACGACCTTGTCCTCGTCGATGAAGGCGGCGGGGACGTGCAGTGCGCGGTTCTCACCTCGGCGTACGGCGATGAGCTGGCCGTCCCTGACCAGCTGCCGGACGCGCGTCACCTCGACGCCGAGCATCTCGGCGATGTCGGGAAAGGTGAGCCAGGCGGGGACGAGAGCATCGTTCTTTGCGTCAATCTCGGTCACGGGACAAGCCTGCCATCTGGCACCGACAGCCGGAAGTCGGACCCCTCCACCTGGGCGGATGTTCAACCCGGACGACTGGATGCCCGGCCTGCCTGCCGGGCGCCGGCGGGCAGGAGTCCCCCGGCCCGGGAGACCGGGTGCTCACGCCTTCGCCGACTTCAGCGGCCGCGCCGGGTCGGCCAGCAGCGCCTCGTCCATCACCGTGCCCGCCTCGATCAGCCTGCGCCCCTGGGCCAGGTCGCGGGGGCGGCCCACCGCCAGCAGCGCGACCAGCCGGGACGCACGGAGCCAGCAGACCGTCCACGCCGGTCCGTCGGCCTCCCCGCGCCACACCGTCCGGTCGGCGTCCGCGTGGTGCCCGGCGTACTGGACGAAGCGTCCGAACTGCTCGGACCAGAAGTACGGCACCGGGTCGTACACCGCCGGGGGCGCGCCGGTGGCCGTCCCGATGATGTTCGCCGCGACCGTGCGCGGGCCCTGGAGGGCGTTGTCCCAGTGGTGCACCAGCAGGCGTTCGCCGTACCGCTTCGAGGGGAAGGACGCGCAGTCGCCCACCGCGTACACGTCCGGCACGGAGGTCGTCAGGCGGGCGTCGGCGACCACCTCGCCGTGCTCGCCGAGCTCGATCCCCGAGCCGGCCAGCCAGGCGGTGGCGGGGCGGGCGCCGATACCGACGACGACGGCGCCCGCGGGCAGCCGCGAGCCGTCGTCGAGCACCACCGCGCCGGGCTCGACGCGCTCCACGCGCGCGTGCGTCCGCAGCACCACTCCCGCGTCGTCGTACCAGGCGGTCATCGGGGCGGCCGCCTCGGCGGGCAGCGCCTCGGCCAGCGGCCGGCCGGCGGCCTCCACGACGGTGACCGCGCAGCCCGCCTCGCGCGCCGCCGTGGCGAACTCCGCGCCGATCCACCCGGCACCGACGACCACGACGTCCTGCCGGCGTGCGAGCACCGGCCGCAGCCGTTCGACGTCGTCCAGGGTGCGCAGCAGATGGACGCCCGGAACCCCCTCCGCGCCCGGCAGCCGGACCGGTTCGGCGCCGGTGGCGACGACCAGGACGTCGTAGGGGACCGGCCCGGCCTCCGTGTCCAGCTCGTGGTCGGCGGGGCGCAGTCCGAACACCTCGCAGCCGAGCCGCAGTTCGATGCCGAGCGCCTCGAAGTCGACGTCGAAGGCGGAGTTCTCCGCCGTGCCGAGCAGCACCGCCTTGGACAGGGGTGGTCGGTCGTACGGCTGGTGGGGTTCGGCGCCGATCAGTGTCACGGTGCCGGTGAAGCCCTGCTCCCGGAGGGCGACGGCGGTCTGCACGCCGGCCATCCCGGCCCCCGTCACCACCACGCGCCGCGGCCCGGACGGTCCCCGTTCCTGCGTCTGCTCGCTCACCTGATCACCATAGACACCTACCCGGTGGCCGGCCGGTCCTCGGGAGCCGTGAGCTGTTCGACCACGCTGGTGCCGCTGCCCGGCTGCGACTCCCACTCCCAGGTCTCCTCCAGCCGCACCCGCCCGTCGGGCAGTTCCACGACCGTGGACTCGCAGTGTCCGCAGGAGGTGGTGCCGTCGTGCTTGAGCTGCACGTACCGGAAGTCCAGCCGGTCCCCCTCCCGGGTGCCCACCAGGTGGCCGCGGACGATGTCACCGCCCGCGTACTCGGCCCAGATCCGGCCGCCTTGCTCGTGGTAGACGAACCGGGTGCTGGTGCCGACCTGGCCCGGCGCCTGGTCGGCGACCGGGGAGAGAACCAGGCCGTCGAGCGAACCAGCCATGCGAGAGCTCCTTGCACGTTCGTTGTTCCGGCGTTGTTCCGGGGCTAGGCTTGGCCACGGTAAAGCACTCGCGGGAGTCCGGACGCACCGGGCTGAGAGGGAGGCTGGCGGCCTCCGACCGTATGAACCTGATCCGGGTCATGCCGGCGAAGGGAGGGGCTGGACGCCCATGTCGCCCACACGCACCTCAGGCACCCCGCACGCTCCGGGACGCTCTCCGGACGTCCTCGTCGTCGGGGGCGGGATCATCGGCCTGGTCACGGCCTGGCGGGCCGCGCAGCGCGGACTGGCCACGACCGTGCTGGACCCCGAGCCGGGCTCCGGCGCCGCCCGGGTGGCCGCAGGGATGCTGGCCGCCGTCACGGAACTGCACTACGGCGAGCAGACCCTGCTCGGTCTGAACCTCGCCTCCGCGCGCCGCTACCCCGATTTCGCGGCCGAGCTCACCGAGGCCACCGGCCATGACCTCGGCTACCGCCGCTGCGGCACGCTCGCGGTCGCGCTGGACGCCGACGACCGCGCCCATCTGCGCGAACTGCACGTCCTGCAGCAGCAGTCGGGGCTCGACGCGCAGTGGCTGTCCGGGCGCGAGTGCCGGCGTCTGGAGCCGATGCTCGCACCGGGTGTGCGCGGCGGGCTGCGGGTGGACGGCGACCACCAGATCGACCCCCGGCGTCTGGCGGCCGCGCTGGTGACCGCCTGCGAGCGGGCGGGAGTGGTACTGCACCGGGCGTGGGCCGAGCGGCTCACCGTCGCCGGGGAGCGGGCCACGGGCGTGGTCACCGCCGACGGCACCGCGCTGGACGCCGGGCAGGTGGTGCTCGCCGGGGGCAGCCTCAGCGGGCGGCTCGCGGGGATCCCGGCGGAGGTGCTGCCTCCGGTACGTCCGGTGAAGGGGCAGGTGGTCCGGCTCGCGATGCCGGACCGGTTCGGTCCGTTCCTGAGCCGGACGGTACGCGCGGTGGTGCGCGGCAGCCATGTGTACCTGGTGCCGCGCGAGAACGGGGAGCTGGTGATCGGGGCGACCAGCGAGGAACAGGGCTGGGACACGACCGTCACCGCGGGCGGGGTGTACGAACTGCTGCGCGACGCCCACGAACTCGTCCCCGGGATCACCGAACTGCCGCTCACCGAGACCCGGGCCGGGCTGCGCCCCGGCTCCCCCGACAACGCGCCGCTGCTCGGCCCGTCCGCGCTGGCGGGGCTGGTCCTCGCGACCGGGCACCACCGCAACGGCGTGCTGCTCACGCCGGTCACGGGCGACGTCCTGGCCGAGGTCCTGACCACCGGTGAACTCCCCTCCGAGGCCCGTCCCTTCACACCCCGGCGGTTCACCGCCGCCGCACTCACGGAGCAGTCCGCATGAACGATCCGGCGCATGTCACGACCGGCCCCACCGTCACCGTCTCCGTCAACGGGGAGCCGCGCGAGGTGGCTTCCGGTACGGCGCTCGACGCGCTGGTCGCCGGCCTGTCCTCGGCTCCCTCCGGGGTGGCCGCCGCCCTCAACGAAACCGTCGTCCCGCGCGCTCAGTGGCCGCTCACGTCCCTCTCCGAGGGGGACCGGGTGGAAGTCCTGACCGCCGTCCAAGGAGGCTGACCATGGCCGACGATCCGTTCGTTCTCGGCGGTACGTCCTTCACGTCCCGGCTGATCATGGGAACCGGCGGGGCGCCCAGCCTCGACGTGCTGGAGCGGGCGCTGGTGGCGTCCGGTACGGAGCTGACGACCGTCGCGATGCGGCGGGTGAACCCCTCGGTGCACGGCTCGGTCCTGTCGGTGCTGGAGAAGCTGGGCATCCGGGTGCTGCCGAACACGGCGGGCTGCTACACCGCCGGCGAGGCGGTGCTCACCGCGCGTCTCGCGCGGGAGGCGCTCGGCACCGATCTGGTCAAGCTGGAGGTCATCGCCGACGAGCGCACCCTGCTGCCGGACCCGATCGAACTGCTGGAGGCGGCCCAGACGCTGGTCGACGACGGGTTCACGGTGCTGCCGTACACCAATGACGACCCGGTGCTGGCGCGGAAACTGGAGGACGCCGGCTGTGCGGCGATCATGCCGCTCGGGTCACCGATCGGGTCGGGGCTCGGCATCCGCAACCCGCACAACTTCGAGCTGATCACGCAGCACGCGCGCGTGCCGGTGATTCTGGACGCGGGCGCCGGTACGGCGTCGGACGCGGCGCTGGCGATGGAACTGGGGTGCGCGGGGGTGATGCTCGCCTCGGCGGTGACGCGGGCGCGGGAGCCGGTGCTGATGGCCGCCGCCATGCGCGGTGCGGTCGAGGCGGGGCGGCTGGCCAGGCGGGCGGGGCGGATTCCGCGGCGGCACTTCGCCGAGGCGTCGTCTCCCGCGGAGGGCCTCGCCGCGCTGGATCCGGAGCGGCCCGCCTTCTGAGGGGGCCGCCGTCGCCGGGGCGTCCTCCCGCCCACGCGCCGTCCGTTTCCACTCGGCCGAGAGGCTGAGGCTCCTCTCCTCGTGGGGGCGCACCGCCGCCGCTGGCGGCTGCCGCGCCCCGGCCCGGACCGCGTCCCACCACGTCCCGGAGCCGGAACGCGTGCGCGCCGGAGCATGACCGCGGTCCGGGACCGCACCCGTCCCGGACCGCGTGGGTTGCGTCACAGGTCGGCTGCAGTCACGGACCGATCCGCGACGAAGCGGTCGGGGGTGTCGGCGGCTGCTCGTAGACTCCCTGCGTGGACACGACCCTTCAGGACCCTCTGGTCGGGCAGATGCTCGACGGTCGGTATCGCGTCGAGGCGCGTATCGCGGTCGGCGGGATGGCCACGGTCTACCGGGCCGTGGACACCCGCCTCGACCGCGTGCTCGCGCTCAAGGTGATGCACCCGGCGCTCGCCGCCGACGGTTCCTTCGTCGACCGGTTCATCCGCGAGGCGAAGTCGGTGGCCCGTCTGGACCATCCGAACGTGGTGCAGGTCTTCGACCAGGGCACCGACCGGACGTACGTGTATCTGGCGATGGAGTACGTCGCCGGCTGCACCCTGCGGGACGTGCTGCGCGAGCGCGGGGCGCTGCAGCCGCGCGCCGCGCTGGACATCCTGGAGCCGATGCTGGCCGCGCTCGGTGCCGCGCACCGGGCCGGTTTCGTGCACCGGGACATGAAGCCGGAGAACGTCCTGATAGGGGACGACGGCCGGGTCAAGGTCGCCGACTTCGGCCTGGTCCGGGGCGTGGGCACGGTGACGAACACCACCGGGTCCGTGCTGGGCACGGTCTCCTACCTGGCACCGGAGCAGATCGAGAGCGGCACCGCCGACCCCCGCGTGGACGTCTACGCGTGCGGCATCCTGCTCTACGAGATGCTGACCGGTGAGCGGCCGCACGAGGGCGACTCCCCCGCGATCGTGCTCTACAAGCATCTGCACGACGACGTGCCGCCGCCGTCGGCCGTCGTCCCCGGTATGGCGTACGGGCTGGACGAGCTGGTCGCGTCGGCGACCGCGCGCAACCCGGAGGTCCGTCCGTACGACGCGGTGGCGCTGCTCGCACAGGTCCGCGAGGTCCGCGGCGGCCTCGACGCGGCGCAACTGGACGCGATGCCGCCCCAGGCGCTGTCGTCGGAGCACCACAACGCGGACGACCGTACGAGCGTCATCCCGCGCGCGCTGACCGTGCCCCCGCTGCCCGTCGACGAGGAGCACGGGCAGCGGGGGCACGGCGGCGGTGCGGACTCCTCCCACCGCACCAGCCGGCTCCGGACTCCGGCGCCGCTGCCGCCCCGGCGCGGCCCGGGGCTGCGCGCTCCGGCGCTGCTGCGCGGCCCGATGACGATCGTCGTCGTGGTGCTGCTGGTCCTCGGAGCCGGAGCGGGCTTCTGGTACATCAACTCGGGCCAGTTCACCAAGGTCCCGCCGCTGCTGGCGAAGACCGAGCAGGAGGCCCGGGACCGGCTGGCGGAGGCCGGGCTGGGCGTCGGCCGGGTCGAGGAGGCGTACAGCGACTCCGTGAAGCGGGGCTCGGTGATCCGTACGGACCCGGCGGCGGGCGCCCGCATCCGCGGCACCGACTCGGTCTCGCTGACCCTCTCCAAGGGGCCGGAGACCGTGAAGGTGCCCGAGGTGGACGGCGTCGCGCTGGACAAGGCGCGGGCCGCGCTGAAGAAGGCGGGCCTGGAGCCGGGCATGGTCACCCGGGAGTTCAGCGGGGACGTGGCCAAGGACTCCGTGATCTCCACCGGGCCGGCGGGGGGCACCGAGGTCCGTGCGGGCTCGGCGGTGGCGCTCACCGTGAGCAAGGGCAACCCGGTGGACGTCCCCGACGTGACCGGTGAGGACCTGGCGGACGCGCGGGCCGAACTGGAGGATCTCGGCCTCGAGGTGGAGGTCGCCACCGAGCGGGTCACCTCCGAGCACGACGCGGGCCGGGTGGCCCGGCAGAGCCCGGAGGCGGACGGTGAGGCCGTCGAGGGGGACACCGTGACGCTGACGCTGTCCAAGGGCCCCGAGATGATCGAGGTTCCCGACGTGGTCGGCGACAGCGTGGACGAGGCCACGCAGACGCTGGAAGCGGCCGGGTTCCGGGTCGAGGAGGACCGCGGGCTGTTCGGCCTGTTCGGTGACACCGTCAAGGGTCAGTCCGTGGCGGGCGGGGACACCGCGCCCAAGGGCTCGACGATCACCCTCAAGATCCGCTGATCGCCTGGGCGGCCGGCCCGGTGAGCCGTCGTTCCGCTGATCCGGCGGCGGTCGCCGGGCGGCGGCATGACACCCTGGAAGGGTGAAGAGTCACCTGTCCGGCCCTGCCCGCAACCCGGTCGGCGGCCATGTCCCCGTGGCCGGCGGTCTGCATTCCGTCGGTCTGTCCTATGCCCGTGAGCTGCGCGCGGAGGCCGTTCAGGTCTTCGTCGCCAACCCGCGCGGCTGGGCGACGCCGGCCGGCAACCCGAAGCAGGACGAGGCCTTCCGCGAGGCGTGCGCGGCCGAGTCGATCCCGGCGTACGTGCATGCCCCCTACCTGATCAACTTCGGGTCCCACACCCGGGCGACCGCCGAGCGGTCCGCCGAGTCGCTGCGGCACTCGCTGCGGCGCGGGCGCGAGATCGGGGCGCTGGGCGTGGTGGTCCACACCGGCAGCGCGACGGGCGGACGGGAGCGGTCGGTGGCGCTGGCGCAGGTACGGGAGTACCTGCTGCCGCTGCTCGACGAGCTCACCCATGACGACGACCCGTTCCTGCTCCTCGAGTCGACGGCCGGCCAGGGCTCCTCCCTCTGCTCGCGGACCTGGGACTTCGGGCCGTACTTCGAGGCGCTGGACGCCCACCCGAAACTGGGCGTCTGCCTGGACACCTGCCATGTCTTCGCGGCCGGCCACGACCTGACCGGGCCGAGCGGGATGCACCGGACACTGGATCTGCTGGTGGAGACGGTCGGCGAGGGACGGCTGAAACTGATCCACGCCAATGACTCCATGGATGTGGTCGGCGCCCACAAGGACCGGCACGCGAACATCGGCGACGGCCATATCGGCGAGGGCCCGTTCCGCGCGTTGATGACGCACCCCGCGACCGAGGGCGTGCCGCTGATCATCGAGACGCCCGGCGGCAAGGAGGGCCACGCGGCGGACGTGGAGCGGCTGAAGAAGCTCCGGGAATCGCCGTAGTCCCCTGCGGTCCCCGGGGGAGGCACGCCGGACCGGTTCAGAGCTCGGGTCCCTCCCCGGGCTCCTCCTGGTACGAGTAGCGCTGTTCCTTCCAGGGATCGCCGACGTTGTGGTAACCGCGCTCCTCCCAGAAACCGCGGCGGTCGGTGGTCATGTACTCCACTCCGCGGACCCATTTGGGTCCCTTCCAGGCGTACAGATGGGGGACGACCAGCCGGAGCGGAAATCCGTGCTCGGCGGTCAGCAGTTCGCCGTCCTTGTGGGTGGCGAAAAGGCTCTGCTCGGACGAGAAGTCCGCCAGACGCAGGTTGGAGCTGAATCCGTACTCGGCCCAGACCATCACATGGGTGACCTCGGGCGCGGGCGGGGCGAGCTCCAGGAGGGTGCGGACCGGAATGCCGCCCCATTCGGCGCCGAGCATGCTGAACTTGGTGACGCAGTGCAGGTCGGCCACGACGCTGCGGTACGGCAGGGCCGTGAACTCCTCGTGGTTCCAGCAGTGCTTGTCGCCGTCGGCGGTGGCGCCGAACACCCTGAACTCCCAGCGCTCGGGCCGAAACCTGGGCACCGGCCCGTAGTGCGTGACCGGCCAGCCCTTCTGCAGTCGCTGCCCCGGCGGGAGCTCGAACCGCGCCCCTTCCTCCGCTGTGCGCTCCCCCGATTCGCGTTCCGCCGGCTGACCCATGCTTCCATCCTGACAGACCCGGATTAACGCACCGGACCGGGGCCCCACGAAACCGGGCAATGCACATCGAATATCTGTAAGTACACCCTTACTTACTAAGTCCATGCTTACTGGACGATCTTCTCCACCAGTGGAATCATGCGGCGCACCTGGCCCGTTCACCCGCACGGAAGGAGCCTCTGCGATGCAGGGCGACCCCGAGGTCATCGAATTCCTCAACGAACAGCTGACCGCCGAGCTGACCGCGATCAACCAGTACTTCCTGCACTCGAAACTGCAGGACCACAAGGGCTGGACCAAACTCGCCGAGTACACGCGCGCCGAGTCCTTCGACGAGATGCGGCACGCGGAGGTCCTCACCGACCGCATCCTGCTGCTCGACGGCCTGCCCAACTACCAGCGGCTCTTCCATGTGCGGGTCGGGCAGACGGTGACGGAGATGTTCCAGGCCGACCGGGAGATCGAGGTCGAGGCCATCGACCGTCTGCGCCGGGGCGTGGAGGTCATGCGCAGCAAGAACGACATCACGTCCGCCAACATCTTCGAGGCGATCCTCGCCGACGAGGAGCACCACATCGACTACCTGGACACCCAGCTGGAACTCATCGAGAAGCTGGGCGAGGCGCTCTACCTGTCGACGGTGATCGAGCAGTCCCAGCCGGATCCCTCGGGCCCGGGGACGGGCGGGTTCTCGACCCACTAGCCCGGCAGGGCTCACGCGGCTTCGGGAAGCTCCGTCGCGAGGGGCGGCCGGCCCTGGTCGGCCAGCTGCCGGCGGGGGCAGGCGTCCCGGCCGAGCAGCGCCTGGATGCGTCGCACGCAGCCGCCGCAGTCGGTGCCGGCCTTGCAGGCGGAGGCGATCTGCCGGGGAGTGCAGGCCCCGGCGTCCGCGTGACTCCTCACCTGTTCCTCGGTCACTCCGAAGCAGCTGCAGACGAACACGCGGTTCACCTCCCGTCATAGCGTGGGTCGTGCCGTCCCGACCCCTGATCGGTGAGGCAAACCTAACCTTACCCGTCGCCCGGAGGGGAAAAAAGTGGGGTGGGTACGGATTCCGTGTGATCCGTGCCCCACCCCTCGCCGTTCCGGCGGGTGAGCGGCGGGTGACCGCTGCCGGTCACCCGCCGCTGCCGGCGCCTACTGGTCCCGGTACATCTCGGCGACGAGGAACGCCAGGTCCAGCGACTGGCTGCGGTTGAGCCGCGGGTCGCAGGCGGTCTCGTAGCGCTGGTGCAGATCGTCGACAAAGATCTCGTCGCCGCCGCCCACGCACTCGGTGACGTCGTCGCCGGTGAGCTCCACGTGGATGCCGCCGGGGTGGGTGCCGAGCTCCTTGTGGACCTCGAAGAAGCCCTTCACCTCGTCGAGCACGTCGTCGAAGCGGCGGGTCTTGTGGCCGGAGGCCGCCTCGAAGGTGTTGCCGTGCATCGGGTCGGTCACCCAGGCGACGGTGGCGCCGGAGGCGGTGACCTTGTCGACCAGCTCGGGCAGCTTGTCGCGGATCTTGTCCGCGCCCATGCGGACGATGAAGGTCAGCCGGCCGGGCTCGCGGTCCGGGTCGAGACGCTCGACGTACTGCAGCGCCTCCTCGGCCGTCGTCGTCGGGCCGAGCTTGATGCCGATGGGGTTGCGGATCCGGGAGGCGAACTCGACGTGCGCGTGGTCCAGCTGCCGGGTGCGCTCGCCGATCCACACCATGTGCGCGGAGACGTCGTACAGCTGTCCGGTGCGCGAGTCGACGCGGGTCAGCGCCGACTCGTAGTCCAGCAGCAGCGCCTCGTGCGAGGAGAAGAACTCGACGGTCTTGAACTCCTCCGGCTCGGCCCCGCAGGCCTGCATGAAGTTCAGCGCTTGGTCGATCTCGCGGGCGAGCTGCTCGTAGCGCTGGCCGGACGGGGACGACTTCACGAAGTCCTGGTTCCAGGCGTGCACCTGGCGCAGGTCGGCGTAGCCGCCGGTGGTGAAGGCGCGCACCAGGTTCAGCGTGGAGGCGGAGGCGTTGTACATCCGCTTCAGCCGCTCGGGGTCCGGGACGCGGGCGGCCTCGGTGAAGTCGAAGCCGTTGACGGAGTCGCCCCGGTAGGTGGGCAGGGTCACGCCGTCGCGGGTCTCGGTCGACTTGGAGCGCGGCTTGGAGTACTGGCCGGCGATCCGGCCCACCTTCACCACGGGCACGGACGCGGCGTACGTCAGTACGGCGCCCATCTGGAGCAGTGTCTTGAGCTTGGCCCTGATGTGGTCGGCGGACACCGCGTCGAAGGACTCGGCGCAGTCGCCGCCCTGGAGGAGGAACGCCTCTCCCTTGGCGACGGCCGCCATCCGGGCGCGCAGCTGGTCGCACTCGCCCGCGAAGACGAGTGGCGGATACGACTCGAGGTCCGCGATCACTGCGCGCAGAGCCTCGGTGTCGGGGTACTCGGGCTGCTGCGCCGCGGGCAGGTCTCGCCAGGTGTTGCCAGCGCTCGGGCTGGTCTTAGCGTTCACGGTCACGTCTCAACATTACGGGGTGGGACGGCGCCTTCCGGACGACGCCCAGCAAGTGAGATGGGAAACGCGCTCCGTGACCGGACGACGGACGCGCCGGAGCCGTGCGCGGGGCATGCGCTCGCGGGACATGCGCTAGGGTGCGTCCCGTGTCCGCGCTCTCGACCCGGAACGGTTCGGCTCAGAACCCTTCCGCCCCGAACTGGTGGTGGCCCGCTTCTCCGGCGGCCCACTGACCTTGTAGCGCGTACGCACGACTTCGCGAAGGCCGCCCGAGGGGCGGCCTTCGGCGTTCGCGGACCGCGCGGCGCGTGCGGGTCGGCCCTCTCACACCGAGGGACCACGACCGATGAACCGACCGATGAACCGGCCGACGAGCCTGCTCGGCCTGCTGGACGATCCCCGCCCGTTCGCCCTGCTGCGCCGCCGCACGCCCGGCCACGACGACTCCGTGGTGGAACTGCTGCTCGGCCCCGTCACCCCCCGTGAGCGCCTGGCCGACCTTCCCGACGAGGGGCTGGCGCTCATCCCCTTCCGGCAGATCCGGGAGCGCGGTTTCGATGTGCGCGACGACGGCACCCCGCTGCTGGTGCTGACCCCCGAGGAGCGCCACGAGATCCCGCTCGCCGAGGCCCTGGAGCAGTTGCCCGCGCACGACGTGCGGGTGGAGGGCGGGGGCTTCGACGTCGACGACGACGAGTACGCCGGGATCGTCGGGCGGGTGCTGCGCGAGGAGATCGGGCGGGGCGAGGGCGCCAACTTCGTCATCCGGCGGACGTACGAGGGGGAGATCCCCGGGTTCTGCCGGGCCGACGCGCTGGCGCTGTTCCGGCGGCTGCTGGCGGGCGAGCGGGGCGCGTACTGGACGTTCGTGGTGCACACCGGGCAGGAGGCGGGAGGGCGGACGCTGGTCGGGGCGAGCCCCGAGGTGCACGTGCGGGCGTCCGGCGGGACGGTCGTGATGAACCCGATCAGCGGCACCTACCGCTACCCGGCCGACGGGCCGACCCCCGAGCATCTGCTGGAGTTCCTCGCCGACGGCAAGGAGATCGAGGAACTGTCGATGGTCGTCGACGAGGAACTCAAGATGATGTGCACCGTCGGTGACATGGGCGGGGTCGTGGTCGGGCCCCGGCTGAAGGAGATGGCGCACCTCGCGCACACCGAGTACGAGCTGCGCGGCCGGTCCTCGCTGGATGTGCGGGAGGTGCTGAAGGAGACCATGTTCGCCGCGACGGTCACGGGGTCGCCGGTGCAGAACGCCTGCCGGGTGATCGAGCGGTACGAGCCCCTCGGGCGGGACGGCGCCGGGCGCGGCTACTACGCGGGGGCGCTGGCGCTGCTCGGCCGGTCCGCGGGCGGCGGGCGGGAAGGGGACGCCGGGGCCCAGACCCTCGACTCCCCCATCCTCATCCGCACCGCCGACATCGACGCGGACGGGCGGCTGCGGGTGCCGGTCGGCGCCACCCTGGTGCGGGGCTCCGACCCGGCGGGCGAGGTCGCCGAGACCCACGCGAAGGCGGCCGGGGTGCTGGCCGCGCTGGGGGTGCGCCCCGGGCGGCCGCACGAGGAGTCCGTACGGCCGCGGCTGGCGGACGACCCCCGGGTACGGGCGGCGCTGGACGGGCGGCGGGCCTCGCTGGCCCCGTTCTGGCTGCGGATGCGCGAGGCGCCGGGGGCCCTCGACGGCCACGCCCTGGTGGTCGACGGGGAGGACACCTTCACCGCGATGCTGGCGCATGTGCTGCGCGCCGCCGGGCTCGGGGTGACCGTCCTGCGGTACGACGCGCCGGGACTGCGGGAGGTGGTGGCGGCGCACGAGGGTCCGCTGGTGCTCGGGCCCGGCCCCGGGGACCCGTCCGACACGGCCGACCCGAGGATGCGGTTCCTGCGCGGTCTGACGGCCGAGGTGATCGGGGCCGGCCGACGTCACGGCGTCCTCGGTGTCTGCCTCGGCCACGAGCTGATCGCGGCCGAGCTGGGTCTTCAGACCGTCCGCAAGGAGGTGCCGTACCAGGGGGCGCAGACGGAGATCGACCTGTTCGGGCGGCCGGAGACGGTCGGCTTCTACAACAGCTTCGTCGCGCGCTGCGACGACGAGGCGGCGGTGGAGCTGGCGGCGCACGGCATCGAGGTGAGCCGCACGGCGGGCGGCGAGGTGCACGCGCTGCGCGGGCCCGGCTTCGCGGGGCTGCAGTTCCACCCCGAGTCGGTGCTCACCCTGAACGGCGCGGCGATCGTCGCCGAGCTGATCGGTCAGCTGCGCGGGACCAGGACGTTCTCCGAGCGGCGGCCCTCGGTGTAGTCGAGGACGTTGGCCACCGTGGTGTCGATGATCTGGCCGACGGCGTCCGCGGTGTAGTACGCCTGGTGGGAGGTGACCAGCACGTTGGGGAAGGTGACGAGGCGGGCCAGGGTGTCGTCCTCGATGGCCTCCAGGGACTTGTCGAGGAAGAACAGGCCCGCCTCCGCCTCGTACACGTCCAGTCCGACGCCGGTGAAGCGGCCCGCGCGCAGTTCGGCGACGAGGGCCGCGGTGTCGACGAGTCCGCCGCGACTGGAGTTCACCAGGATCGCGTCGTCCCGCATCGTCCGCAGGGCGGCCCCGTCGATCAGGTGGAGGGTCTCCGGCAGCAGCGGGACGTGCAGGCTGACCAGGTCGGACTCGGCGAGCAGCTGTTCCTTGGGGACGTAGGTCATGCCGAGGTCCCGGCAGGCGGGGTTCTCGGCGACGTCCCAGCCGAGCAGCCGCATGCCGAAGCCGTGCGCGATCCGGGTGAACGCCTCGCCGATCTTGCCGGTGCCGATGACACCGGCGGTACGGCCGTGCATGTCGCGGCCCATCAGCCCGTCGAGGCGGAAGTCGAAGTCGCGGGTGCGGGTGGAGGCGCGGACGATACGGCGGTTGACCGCCATGGCGAGGGCCCAGGCGAACTCGGCGACCGAGTGGGGCGAGTAGGACGACACCCGGGCGACCGTCAGGCCGAGCCGCTCGGCCGTCTTCAGCTCGACGTTGTTGAAGCCGGTGGACCGCTGGGCGATCATCCGGGTGCCACCGGCCGCCAGGCTCTCCAGGACTCCGGCGCCGAGGTCGCAGTTGACGCTGGTGGAGATCACCTCGTGGCCCGCCGCGATGGGGGCGGTGTCCTCATTGAGGAAGACGTGCACTCCGCGCACCTCGTGGTGCCCTTGGAAGGCCCGTTCGATCAAGGGCTTCTCGTCGGCCTGCACACCGAACGCGAGGATCTCCACAGGGTCCCTCCCAGGGCCGTGCCGGGAACTCTTCCGTACGCGACGGCTGCCGCATGCGCGAATATACGGGGCCGGGGCGGGCGCGCCCGGGCCGGACGGGGCGGGAGCGGCGCGTTTGCGGCTCCCGGGTCCCGTGTGCGACCGGAAGGACCGGGCCCCGGGAGACCCGGGCCGCCCGACCGACCGGCCGACCGGTGCTACTCGTCGTCCAGGCCGCGTTCGATGGCGTAGCGGACGAGTTCCACGCGGTTGTGCAGCTGGAGCTTGCCGAGGGTGTTCTGTACGTGGTTCTGCACCGTGCGGTGGGAGATGACGAGCCGTTCGGCGATCTGCTTGTAGCTGAGGCCCTTGGCGACCAGGCGCAGCACCTCGGTCTCCCGGTCGGTCAGCCGGGGTGCCCTGGACGCGCCGCTGTCCGGGGCGGACGCCGGGTCGGAGGCCAGCCTGCGGTACTCGCCGAGGACCAGTCCGGCCAGGCCCGGCGTGAACACCGGGTCGCCCACGGCCGTGCGGCGCACCGCGTCCTGCAGGTCCTGGGTGGAGGCGGATTTCAGCAGATAGCCGGTGGCACCGGACTTCACCGCCTCCAGGACGTCGGCGTGCTCGCCGCTCGCCGAGAGCACCAGCACCCGCAGCGCCGGGTTCGCGGCGACGACCTCCTTGCAGACCTGGACACCGGGCTTGCCGGGCAGGTTCAGGTCGAGGACGAGGACGTCGGGGGCGACGGCCTTGGCGCGGCGCACGGCCTGGTCGCCGTCGCCCGCGGTGGCGACCACCTCGAAGCCGGACTCGGAGAGGTCCCGGGCGACGGCGTCGCGCCACATGGGGTGATCGTCGACCACCATCACCCTGACCGGGCCCTGTCCGTCCCCGCCCGGCCCTCCGCCCGGCGTTCCGCTCGTCTCTCCGGCTGTCGTGTCGGTCATCGCTGCTCCGCCTTCCCCCGTACGTCCTGTTCGTCGCTGTGGTGCTTGGGCGCCTTCAGCTCGACCTCCGTGCCCTGTCCGGGCACCGAGATCAGCTCCGCGCTGCCGCCGAGGTCGCGCAGGCGCCCCCGGATCGACAGGGCCACCCCGAGCCGCCCCTCGCCCTCGGCCTGGGCGAGCCGGCCCTCGGGGATGCCGGGCCCGTCGTCGCGGACGGTGACGATCACCTCGTCCGGTTCGTCCTCGACCAGGATCCAGGCGCGCGCGTCGGGCCCCGCGTGTTCGCGCACGTTGTCCAGGGCGGCCCCGACGGCGGCGGCGAGTTCCCGCGCGGCGGCCGGCGCGAGCGGCACCGGCGCCCCGGGGTCGGCGAGGCTGACGAGGGCGCCGGCGTACGGGGCCAGCAGGGCACGCAGGTCGACGGGGTCGTCACCGGCGCCGTCCCCGGCCGCTCCCCCGGACGGGTCCTTTGCCCCTCTGGGGAGGGGCACCGGACCGCCGGACACCAGGGTGCGCAGCGCCACCTGCTGTTCGCCGGCCATCCGGCCCAGCTCGGCCGCCTCGCCGCCGATCACCGCGCCGCGCCGCTGCACCATCGCGAGCACCTGGAGCACGCTGTCGTGGATGTCCCGCGCGAGCCGCTCCCGCTCCCTGGTCGCGGCCTCGATCTCCAGGGCGCGGGCGAGGGTGCGCTCGGAGGCGCGGGCGACCTCGACGACATAGCCGATGGCGATGGAGGCGACCCAGACGAGGATCACGTTGTGCACGGTGTCGCGGGCGGGGCCTCCGCGCTCGATCAGGTTGGCGACGGCGACCAGCGTAGAGGCGAGGGCGGCCCAGCGCCAGCCGCCCTTGATGGCGAAGGCGAGCACCGCGCCCGCGGTCCATATCGACGGCATGGTCGGACCGCCGGCCGCGATCCGCTCCGGGGCGTCGGCGACGGGGGTGAGCAGGATGCCGGTGAGCGCGACGGTCAGGTCGGCGGCGAGGAAGCGTTTGGTGCAGGCGGCGGCGTTCGCGACCCGGGGCAGGGTGGCCGGTGTCCATACGGCCAGCAGGGCGAAGTAGACGACGGCGAGCCAGGGACGCTCGAACTCCTCGTAGGCGGTGGCGAACAGGCCGACCGCGTACACCATGGTGAGGACCCGGTAACCGGCGAGCGCGCGCCACAGCGGCTGCTCGACCGACATCCTCATGACTTTCTCGCGCCTGGGCATGTCTCCCCCACCCTTCGCCCCCGGCCCCGGCCCCGGCCCCGGCCCCCGCCCGCAGGCCCTAGGGGTCGGACCGCCGCTGCTCGGCAGCCTGCTCCCGCTGGGCTTCCTTCTCCGCTTCTTTCGCCGCTTCCTTCTCCGCCTTCTCGGCGCGGGCGAGCTCGGCCTTCTCCGCCTTCTCGGCGTCCTTCTCGGCCTTCACCGCCTCCGCGAGCTGCCGCTTCATGGCGGTCGCGTACACGTCGACGTACTCCTGGCCGGAGAGCTTCATGATCTCGTACATGACCTCGTCGGTCACCGCGCGGAGCACGAAACGGTCGTGTTCCATGCCCTGGTAGCGGCTGAAATCCAGCGGCCTGCCGATGCGGATGCCCGGCCGGATCAGCTTCGGGACGACCTTCCCCGGCGGCTGGACCTTCTCCGTGTCGATCATGGCGACCGGGAGCACGGGCGCGCCGGTGGCGAGCGCCACGCGGGCGAGGCCACCCGGCTTGCCGCGGTAGAGACGGCCGTCGGGCGAGCGGGTGCCCTCGGGGTAGATGCCGAACAGTTCGCCGCGTTCGAGGACCTCTATGCCGCTCTTGATCGCCGCCTCACCGGCACCGCGCGCGCCGGAGCGGTCCACCGGGAGCTGCCCGACGCCCTTGAAGAAGGCGGCCGTCAGCCGGCCCTTCACCCCCGGTGTGGTGAAGTACTCGGCCTTGGCTATGAAGGTGACCTTGCGGTCGAGGACGGCCGGCAGGAAGAAGGAGTCGGAGAACGACAGGTGGTTACTGGCCAGGATGGCGGGACCCTCGGCGGGGACGTTCTCCAGGCCCTCCACCCAGGGCCTGAAGGCAAGCTTCAGCGACCCTCCGACGGTGACCTTCATCGCGCCGTACAACAACCGAGTGCCTTCCTCTTTGTATGGGTCAGACCCTAACCCGGAGTCCCGTCAATGGCTCCGACGACCCTGGTCGGTGTCAGTGCGGTCGCGTACGGTGAAGGTCCTGCAACCCGTGTGCAGCCCGTCGACTTCCTCGACTCCTTTCTTTCCACGACTCCGACGACTCTTACGACCGGGAGGCCGAAAGTGCCGCTCCTGACCGGAGCCGAGCCGTACCGCCACGAGGGCGGGGAGGCCGCTGTCCTCCTCTGCCACGGCTTCACCGGTTCGCCTCAGTCGCTGCGCCCGTGGGCGGAGCATTTCGCCGAGCACGGCCTGACCGTCTCGCTGCCCCTGCTCCCGGGACACGGCACCCGCTGGGAGGATCTGCGGACCACCGGCTGGCAGGACTGGTACGCGGAGGTGGACCGCGAGCTGCGACTGCTGCGGGACCGCTGTTCGCGCGTGTTCGTGGCCGGTCTGTCCATGGGCGGCGCGCTGGCCCTGCGCCTGGCCGCGCGGCACGGCGACGCGGTGAGCGGTGTCATGGTCGTCAACCCGGCGAACCGGGTGCACGGTGTGGCCGCGCACGCCCTCCCGGTGCTCCGTCATCTCGTCCCGGCGACGAAGGGCATCGCGAGCGACATCGCCAAGCCGTCGGTCGAGGAACTGGGCTACGACCGGGTTCCGCTGCACGCGGCGCACTCCCTGCGCACCTTCCTGCGCCTGCTCGACGGCGAGCTTCCCCAGGTCACCCAGCCGCTGCTGCTCCTGCGCAGCCCGCAGGACCATGTGGTGCCGCCCGCGGACTCGGCCCGGATCCTCGGCCGCGTCTCGTCGCTCGACGTGACGGAGGTCCTGCTGGAACAGAGCTACCACGTGGCGACGTTGGACCACGACGCGGAGCGGATCTTCCAGGAGAGCACCGCGTTCATCGGACGGCTCGCACCCGGCGCCGTCAAGGAGTCCGGTCTCGGCAAGGAAGGGACGACCACAGGTGGCTGAGCACGACTCGGACCGCGAGGACCGCGAAGGGCGTGAGGACCAGGAGGCCCGCGAGGCGCGCGAGGCCCGCGCGGGCCGGGGGCGTGACGGCAGTGGCCCGGAGCATCAGGACCAGGACGTCCCCTTCGACGAGGACGCCGCGTGGAAGGCGATCGTCGCCGGGTACGGTGACGAGCCGCCGGACCCGTCGGGCGCCAAGCCGTTCAAGTCGGTCGAGGACCTGGCGCTGCTGGAGTCCGACACCAACACCAACACCGACACGCGGACCGAGGCCGCCGACGACGGGGCGCCGGCCGAGGCGCCGACGCGGGCCGGGGACAAGCCGGTCAAGCCGCTGGGCGGTTCGGTCGCCTTCGCCCCGGGCGTGGGCGGCCCGCGCGACTACAGCGTGTCTGAGCCGTCGGAGAACGACTTCGACGACGGCGACGAGGGCCACTTCGTACCGCCGGAGCCCCCGCCGCTGCCCGAGACCGACGTCACGTCCAAGTTCGCGTGGCTGGGGGTCCTGGGCGGTCCGGTGCTGCTCCTGCTGGCGGTACTGCTCGGCTGGGAGATGACCTGGTGGCTGACCACGCTGTGCATCGGCGGCTTCCTGGGCGGTTTCGCCACGCTGGTGATGCGCATGCGCACGGACGACGAGGACGACGACCCGGGCCGGGGCGCGGTGGTCTGAGGGCGCCCTGGATCAGACGGCGGGGATTCTGAGGGCGGCCAGGACCGGAAGGTGGTCCGTGGCCGCCCTCAGGTCGGTCTCGGTCACCCCGGGCTGACCGTGCGGCACCCCGCAGCCCAGGACCTCGACGCCCTTGCTGGTGAAGAGCGCGTCGATGCGCTGGTGCGGATCGGCGGGGGTCGAGGTGTACTCGCCGCCCCAGGGCGCCGCCGCCCAGCAGTCCGTCAGCTCCTCGCCCGCCAGCCGGCGGAAGGTACGGCCGTCCGGCCGCTCGTTCAGATCGCCGCCGGCGACCACGTGCTCCACTCCCATCCCGGCGAGCCGGTCCAGGAGCATGCCGCCCTGTGCGTACCGCTCGTCCTTCTGCAACGACAGATGGCAGCTCAGCACCCCGAGCCGGGCCCCGCCGAACCGTACGACGGCGGTGGCGAAGCCGCGCCGGTGCAGTCCCGGGGTGAGCGGCAGCAGCACGTCCTCGGTGCGCTCGACGGTCGCCCGCAGCGAGCACATGATCGCGGGACCGGCGGCCGTGGCGCCCCCGGAGAGGACCACCAGCCCGGAGGCGGAGGCCAGCCGGGCCAGTTTCTTGCGCCAGCGGAAGAACCGCGGCGCCTCCTGGATCAGGAGCAGATCGGGGGCGCACGCGGTGATCACCCGGGCGAGGGCGTCCGTGTCGTCGTACATCGACCGGATGTTGTAGCTCAGCACACGGATCACGGCCGAACCGTCGGACTCGGTCCGGGAGTCGGGCAGCAGCGGGGTCGTCGCCATGCGGATCAAGATACGCCGACCCGCACCGGGCCGGCATCGGTACGAAACGAACCGGTCGGTGACCGTGGCGAGGGCCTCGGCGGCCGGAGCTCCGGCGCCTCGGCGATCACCGCTGCTCCCTCGCTCACCGTCGCGCGCCGCGCCGGGATCACCGGCCCCGACGCGAAGGGGAGGGATGCCGGAAGGGCTGCCCGGCGCGCCGGGCCGATCAGGTCCTGGCTATCGTGACGGTCACGATCACAGGTCAACTCCCGGGCGCGACAAGGGGAATCACGGTGGAGCAGCAGGACGCGGGCATGGGCACCTCCTTACGGATCGACACCGGCAAGCCGCACCCCGCGCGGATGTACGACTGGTTCCTCGGCGGCAAGGACAACTACCCGGTGGACGAGGAGCTGGGCCGGCAGCTGGTGGGGTTCGCGCCGGTCATCCCGGTCATGGCGCGGATGAACCGGGCCTTCATGCACCGCGCCACCCGCTGGGTGGCCGACCGGGGGGTGCGTCAGTTCCTCGACGTCGGGACCGGCATCCCGACGGAGCCGAACCTGCACCAGGTGGCCCAGCAGGTCGCTCCCGACGCACGGGTCATGTACTGCGACAACGACCCGATCGTGCTGGCCCACGCCGGAGCGCTGCTCCGGGGCACCCCCGAAGGGGTGGTCGACTACGTGCAGGCGGACGCCCATGACACCGCCTGCATCCTGGAACGCGCCCGCGGAACACTGGACTTCGACCGGCCTGTCGCACTCTCCCTGATCGCGCTGCTGCACTTCATCGGCGACGAGGACGAGGCCTACGAGCTGGTGGAACGCCTCAAGGACGCCCTGGCGCCGGGCAGTTACCTGATCATGTCCCACCTCACCCCCGACTTCCACCCGGAGGAGGCCTCGCGGAAGGTCAGCGACCTGTACAGGGCGGGCGGGCTCACCATGGACATGCGCAACCGGGAGAGGTTCGCCCGCTTCTTCGAGGGGCTGGAGCCCGTGGAGCCGGGCATCGTGGCGGCCGAGGACTGGCACCCGGAGCTGGGGGAGCCGGTCCCCGGCCAGGAGAACGTCCTCAGCGGGTCCTACGTGGCGGTGGCACGCAAGGGGTGACCCCGGCCCGGGACGGTCCCGCGGGCGGGGACGGCGTCTCCTGCGAAGGTGCGCGAACACCTGCGCACCGGGCTCGCCCTCCTCGGGGGACGGCGGCGCCCGCCGTCCCCCGAAGGGTCGGGCGGGCGCCGCCGTGCCCAGGGGTGGGTGGCGAGGTCACATCACCGGATCGGGTTCCCGGGCCAGGTCGGCCGCGCCCACCAGGCCGGCCTTGTTGCCCAGCTCGGCGGCCCGGACGTCGGCGACCGGGCGCCAGTTGCCGCCCACCAGCCAGCGCTTGTACGACTTGCGGATCGGGTCGAGGAGCAGTTCCCCCTCGTCGGAGAGGCCGCCGCCGACGATGAAGGCGGAGGGGTCGAAGAGGGAGGCGAGGTCGGCCAGGCCGGCGCCGACCCAGCGGGCCAGCTCACGGTAGGAGTCGACGGCCACCAGGTCGCCCTGCCGGGCGGCCATGGAGACGTGCTTGCCCTCGATGCCCTCGGGGGTGCCGTCGCCGAGGGCGAGCAGCGTCTCCGCGTTCTCCGGGGTCGCGTTGGCGCGCTGGGTGGCGTACCGGACGAGGGCGCGGCCGGAGGCGTACTGCTCCCAGCAGCCCTGCGAACCGCAGCCGCACAGCAGGCCGTCCGGGACCATCCGGATGTGCCCGAACTCGGCGGCCACGCCGAAGTGGCCCCGGCGCAGCTTGTTGCCGATGATGACGCCGCCGCCGAGGCCGGTGCCGAGCGTGATGCAGATGACGTTGCGGTGGCCCTTGCCGGCGCCGAACTTGTACTCGCCCCAGGCCGCCGCGTTCGCGTCGTTCTCCACGACGACCGGAAGACCCACGCGGGCCTCGACCTTCTGCTTCAGCGGCTCCTGGCGCCAGTCGATGTTGGGGGCGAAGTACACCGTCGAACGCTGGCGGTTGACGTATCCGGCCGCACCGATTCCCACGCCGACGATCTCGTTGCCCGCGCGTGCTCCCTCCACCGCGGAGGCGATGGCGTCCACGATGCCGTCGGGCGTGCCCGGGGTCGGCACCTTGTGGACCGAGAGGATGTTGCCGTCCTCATCGACCACGCCGGCCGCGATCTTGGTGCCGCCGATGTCGACGCCGATGGTGAGTCCCATGAATCCCTCAGTTCCGGTCGAGCCCCGCTACCGCCCACGGTACCCGAGGCCCTGGGGTCGGCCTCCCGGTACGGGACACCCGTGCGGGACTCCGGGGCCCTCCCGGGGATCTCCGCCGGCATGGGTCCTCGAGCCGTCACCGCTCCTCAGTCCAGGTCGATGCGCTCCCCGCCGGAGCCGGGCTCGTCGCCCCGGTCACGGCGGTGGTCCCCGTCCGCGCCGCCGTCGCGCTCCCGGTTCCCGTCCGTGGCGTCCGCGGGACCCTTGGTGCCCTTGGCGTCCTTGGCGTCCTTGGCCTCGTCCGGGTCCCAGGGGCGGGTGTCGCGGGTGGTCCAGCGGCGCTCCTGGTCCTGGACCGCGGAGCGGTAGGCGGCGAGGAGTTCGTTGCCGGCGGCGGCGAGGTGGTCGAAGACGTCCGGGTTGCGGTCGACGACCGGTTCCACGGCCGCCTTGGCCTGCTGGACGACCTGCCGCACCACCTGCTGCGCCGCCGGTCCGGCGACCGCGCCGAACAGCGGCGACCCGAGCCCGGTGAGCCGGTCGAGCTTCTCCGCGACCACGTCGGCGAGCTTGCGCAGCTCCTCGGCGGCCGACGCGGGGGGCGGTCCGTACCGGGCGCGGCGGCGGGCCTTCTCCGCCTCGAGGTCCTCGGCGCACGCCGTCGCCCAGGCGTCCGCGTCGACGGCCCGTACGTCGGAGTCACCGGGCCGTACGTCGTCGGTGGCGGCCGTGCGCGCGTCGGACGCGGAATCGCCCACGGGCTCGTCCCCGGTGTCGTCGGGCGGGGGGAGCTGTTCGCTCATGACGGACTCCTGACTACGGTCGGCCCCTCCGACGGTACCCGAACGGGGGTACCGGCTTCACGGGGTGCGCGGCCACAGCCGCGGATCCGGCCGGAACCGGATGCGCAGTTCGTCCTCGCGCAGGGCCGCGCCGTCGACGGTGCAGCGGCGCAGCGCGGAGGGCAGCGGGACCGTCCGCCGGAACGGACCGGCGGTGACGGCGATTTCGTCGCCGTGCCGGATCAGGTCCAGTTCCTCGCGCCGGGCGCCGGGCAGCGGAATGTGCCAGACCAGGACGCCGTCCTCGGCGAGCCGGTCGGTGACGGGCCACTCGGCCGACACGGGCCCCGCCTTGCCGCCGGAGGCAGTGGAGGCAGCAGAGGCAGCGGATACGGATGCGGCGGGGGCGGCAGGCACACCCGGTACGGCGAGCGCGGTCAGGTCGTCCGGGCCGCGCGGATCGCGGCCGAGGTGGGCGACGGGGCGGACGTCGTACGTCTGGCGCCACTCGTCCAGCGTCTTGCGCTGCTGGGCGACCGGACCGGCGAGCCAGCTGTCCTCGACGCTCTCGGGCAGTACCCGCCCGGCGACCAGCACGTCGGGGCGCAGTGCGCGCAGGGCGAGGCCCAGTCCCGCGGTGCGTACGGCGGCGGCGCCGGCGGGGCCGGGTTCGGCGACCAGCCGTACGGTGGTGTTCCGGTCGGCGAGGACGGCTTCGACGGCGGCCAGTTCGGTGTCCCACCGGGCGGCCGTCCCGTACAGCCATTCCGCGGGCATCGGTACCCCGGCGAGGCGGCCGAGCACGGGGCGCAGGGCGCGGGCGGCCTGGCGTTCCGGCGGAAGCAGCCTGCGCATGGCGCGGCGGAGGTCCTCGGGGAGGGCGAACAGGGCCAGGGCCCGCTCGGCGGGCGGCAGGTCGACGACGAGCAGGTCGTGCGCCGGGGACAGCGCGGCGTCCCGCAGGGCGCGCAGCACGGAGAGTTCCTCGGCTCCGGGCAGCGGGCCGAACTCCTCGGGGTCGAGCCGGGACGCGCCGAGCAGGTCGAGCGCCGAGGCGGCCCGGTCCTGCAGTGCGGCCAGGTCGGCGCGGAAGTCCTCGCCGGCGTCGACCCGTCGCGCGGTGAGGCCCGGGACGACCTCTCCGGGCGCGGTGCCGACGGGCGTGCCCAGCACCGCTCCCAGCGTGTCCGTCCGGTCGGTGCCGAGCAGCAGGACGCGGGCGCCCGCACGGGCGGCGGCGAGCGCGGTGGCCGCCGCAACGGTGGTACGTCCGCTGCCGCCGGGGCCCGTGATCAGGAGGGTGCGCATGGGGGTGAACGCTACCGGTGCACGCACCCGCCTCCGACCGGCCGGGAGGGCGACAGCGTGCTACTCGGCGCCCGGCTTCCCGCCGGATCCGGTCCCCGGCTCGGCGTCGGCGCCCGGCTCCTCGCCGGCCTCGACCCGCTTCTTCAGTCCCGCCAGGGCCCGGTCGATGATGACCTTCTCGGCCTTGCGCTTGATCATGCCGAGCATCGGGATCTTGACGTCGACGGTGAGCCGGTAGGTGACCTCGGTGGCACCCGCGCCGGCCGGCTTCAGGAGGTAGGAGCCGTCCAGGGAACGCAGCATCTGGGACTTCACCAGCGTCCAGGACACCTCGTGCTCACCGGTCCAGGTGTACGCGAGGGTCTGGTCGTCCTTGATCGCGCCGGCGTCCATGACGAGGCGTACCTGCTCCGCACGGCCCTGGCCGTCGGTCTCGAGGACTTCCGCCTCCTTCACCTCGCCGGTCCAGTCCGGATAACGGGCGAAGTCGGCGATCACCCCCATGACCTCGGCCGGTGCCGCCTCGATCGTGATGCTCGAGCTGGTGTGTTCCGCCATCGCCGTGGCTCCTCCAGATGCGGGCCGTAGTCGGATCGCCGTGCGCGGCCCACGCGCACGCCCGTGCAGCGGAAGGCTATCGCGCGCCTCGCCGGCGCAAGTCACCCGACCTGGGACATCCTCACCATTCGAGGACCCAGGGCCGGCCGCTGCTCGCGAAGTGCCCCACGTTCACGCACTCGGTGGCCCCGACCCGCATGCGCCGGGCCAGCGGCTGGTGCACGTGCCCGAACAGCGCGTACCGGGGCCGGGTGCGGTGGATGGCGTCCAGCAGAGCGCGGCTGCCGCGCTCGAAACGGCGGGCGACGGTGTCGTACACCAGCTCCGGGACCTCGGGCGGGATGTGCGTGCACAGCACGTCGACCTCGCCGACGGCCTCGATCTTCGCCGCGTACTCCTCGTCGCTGATCTCGTACGGCGTGCGCATGGGCGTGCGCAGTCCGCCGCCGACGAAGCCGAAGACCCGGCCGCCGATCTCCACCCGTTCGCCGTCGAGGACGGTGGTACCGGGTCCGGCGTACTCCGGCCACAGAGCCGGCATGTCGACATTTCCGTACGTGGCGTACGTGGGGGCGGGGAAGGCGGCGAACAGCTCGGCGTACTGCTTGCGCACCGCCTCGCGGATCGCCGAGGCGCGGTCCGCGCCGATGCCCGCCCACAGCCGGGCCTGGAAGTCGCGCGCCTCCTCGAAGCGGCGGGCGGTGCGCAGTTCCACGATGCGGTCGGCGTTCTCGGTGCCGAACAGGTCGGGGAAGATGCCGCGCGAGTGGTCGGCGTAGTCGAGGAAGAGCACCAGGTCGCCCAGGCAGATCAGGGCGTCGGCGCCGTCACCGGCCGTGGCCAGGTCCCGGGCGTTGCCGTGGACGTCGCTGACCACATGAACGCGCGTACGGCGGTTTCCGACCGGTGTGGATGCCATGGCGATCAAGCGTAGCCAGGGTGCGGCCCTCGTGAACAGTGGCGGCCGGACCTGCGGTTACTGGCTCCCCCTCAAGGGGGTGCACTACTGTGCGCGAGGGTAATCAACCCGTTCACCGACGTGTGTGACGCAGCGAACATCTCACCGGACCCCCTGTCGTTCCGGCCATACCGGCGGGTAACGTCCGGGCAGTCCACTCGTGCTCAGGTTTTCAACAGATGAATCCTCGAGCACCCGCCCGAGCCTTGGACCGCGTTGTCGTCGCATCCCACACCGTCGTGGCGCCGGCGCCCTAAGAGGAGCAGCAGTCTTGCGCGAGTTCAGCCTTCCGGCTTTGTACGAGGTCCCTGCGGACGGCAACCTGACCGACATCGTCCGCAGAAACGCCGCGCAGCATCCCGATGTCGCCGTCATGGCCCGCAAGGTCGCCGGCGTGTGGCAGGACGTGACGGCCACCGTCTTCCTCGCCGAGGTGCGGGAGGCCGCCAAAGGGCTCATCGCCTCCGGCGTCCAGCCCGGCGACCGGGTCGCCCTGATGTCGCGCACCCGCTACGAGTGGACGCTGCTCGACTTCGCCATCTGGAGCGCCGGCGCGGTCACGGTGCCGGTGTACGAGACGAGTTCGGCGGAGCAGGTGGCCTGGATCCTCGGCGACTCCGGTGCCACCGCCTGTGTGGTGGAGTCGGACGGCCACTCCGCCACCGTCGAGTCGGTGCGCGACCGGCTGACCGCGCTGAAGCACGTGTGGCAGATCGACCGCGGCGCGGCCGGGGACGGCGCGGTGGAGGAGCTGGGCCGCCTGGGCCGGGACGTCGCCGACGAGAGGGTCGAGGAGCGCAGCTCCGTCGCCGGCGCCGACGATCCGGCGACCATCATCTACACCTCCGGGACCACCGGCCGGCCCAAGGGCTGTGTGCTCACCCACCGCAGCTTCTTCGCCGAGTGCGGCAACATCGTGGAACGGCTGCGTCCGCTGTTCCGTACCGGCGAGTGCTCGGTCCTGCTCTTCCTTCCGCTCGCGCACGTCTTCGGCCGGCTGGTGCAGATCGCGCCGATGATCGCGCCGATCAAGCTGGGCTGCGTCCCCGACATCAAGCAGCTCACCGACGAACTGGCCTCGTTCCGGCCGACGCTGATCCTGGGCGTGCCGCGGGTCTTCGAGAAGGTCTACAACTCGGCGCGGGCCAAGGCCCAGGCCGACGGCAAGGGCCAGATCTTCGACAAGGCCGCGGACACCGCGATCGCGTACAGCAAGGCGCTGGACACGCCGTCGGGGCCGTCCCTCGGCCTGAAGATCAAGCACAAGGTGTTCGACAAGCTCGTGTACGGCAAGCTGCGCACGGTGCTCGGAGGACGTGGCGAGGCCGCCATCTCCGGCGGCGCCCCGCTGGGCGAGCGCCTCGGTCACTTCTTCCGCGGCATCGGTTTCACGGTGCTGGAGGGCTACGGGCTCACCGAGTCGTGCGCGGCCACCACGTTCAACCCCTGGGACCGGCAGAAGATCGGCACGGTCGGGCAGCCGCTGCCCGGTTCGGTGGTCCGCATCGCCGACGACGGCGAGGTGCTGCTGCACGGCGAGCACCTGTTCAAGGAGTACTGGAACAACCCGGGAGCGACCGCGGAGGCGCTCGCCGACGGCTGGTTCCACACGGGGGACATCGGCACCCTCGACGAGGACGGGTACCTGCGGATCACCGGCCGGAAGAAGGAGATCCTCGTCACGGCGGGCGGCAAGAACGTCGCCCCGGCGGTGATCGAGGACCGGATCCGCGCGCACGCGCTGGTCGCGGAGTGCATGGTCGTCGGCGACGGGCGGCCGTTCGTGGGCGCGCTGGTCACGCTCGACGAGGAGTTCCTGGGCCGCTGGGTGGCGGAGCACGGCAAGCCCGAGGGGTCGACGGCAGCGGCGCTGAGCGAGGACCCCGAGCTGCTCGCCGCGATCCAGGCGGCTGTCGACGACGGGAACGCGGCGGTCTCCAAGGCGGAGTCGGTGCGGAAGTTCCGGGTGCTGCCTTCGCAGTTCACGGAGGAGTCGGGTCATCTGACTCCGTCGCTGAAGCTGAAGCGGAACGTGGTGGCGAAGGACTTCGCCCATGAGATCGAGGCGATCTACGCGAAGTAGGGCTCGGGGCCGGCCGGTGGCCGGCGGTCGATGACTGGTCATGGCGCGGGCTCCCTGGTGTGCGGGGGCCCGCGTTGTGGTGTGGGCCCCCGTTGTGGTGCGGGGCTGGGGAGACGGGACTTCTTCCGCTCCCGGGCCCCGCGGCTGCCCGGACGCCGAAGGGGCCGAACCTCCCCAAAGCCGGTTACCGGGACTCTTGCAGAAAGCCCCGGCGTTCACGCCGAAGATGAACGCATCTCAAGACTGCTCCGACGTGCACTGTGGAGCGGACGACGTGCCCGCACAGCACGGTGAAGCAGGAAGCCCCCGGAAGGGTCGGCCGGCCCAGGCCGGAATCCCTGGACTTCAGGCCAGGAAGCACGTCAAAGCAGGGTCTTCAGGTTTTCTGCCAGGAGGTCCCAGCGCCATTTCTGCTCGACCCAGGCCCGGCCCCGTTCGCCCATGCGGTGGCGGAGTTCGGGGTCGGCCAGGAGGGTGATGATGCGGTCGGCGGACTCGGCGGGAGTGTCGCCGCGGACGACCCAGCCGGTCTCGCCGTCGAGGACCGCGTCGGGGGCGCCGCCGGAGTCGCCGGCGACGACGGGCAGGCCGGTCGCGGAGGCCTCCAGGTAGACGATCCCGAGCCCCTCGACGTCCAGTCCCCCGCGCCGGGTCCTGCACGGCATCGCGAAGACGTCGCCGGCGCCGTAGTGGGCGGGCAGCTCGGACCAGGGCACGGGTCCGGTGAAACGGACGGAGCCGGCCACCCCGGTGTCGTGCGCGAGGCGGCGCAGGTCCTTCTCGTAGGGCCCGCCGCCGACGATCAGCAGGACGGCGTCCGGCTCGGCGGCGAGGATCGCGGGCATCGCGCGGATCAGCGTGTCCTGGCCCTTGCGCGGCACCAGCCGGGAGACGCAGACGACCACCGGACGGTCCGTCAGGCCGAGCCGCGCCCGGACCTCGTCACCGCCCGAGCCCGGATGGAAGGTCTTCTCGTCGACCCCGGGCGGCAGTTGCACCATCCGCGCGGCCGCCTCGGGGGTGAGCGCGTCGGCGATCCGCGAGCGCGTGTACTCGCCGAGGTAGGTGATCGTGTCCGTGGACTCCCCGATCCGGCGCAGCAGTTGCCGGGCCGCGGGCAGTTGGGCCCAGCCGGCCTCGTGGCCGTGGGTGGTGGCCACGATCCGCTCGGCGCCCGCCCGGCGCAGCGCCGGTGCCATCAGTCCGAGCGGCGCCGCCGCCCCGAACCAGACCGAGGTGCATCCGTGTGCGCGCAGCAGTCCGACGGCCTGCCGGGTCGCCTGCGGGGTCGGCAGCAGCATCGGCGTACGGGCGCGTACGACGGTGAAGGGCTGCTCGGCGTCGAAGGCGGCGGTGGCCCGGACGCCCTCCCGGGAGCGCTTCCAGGTCGAGGCGTACACGACGAGCTGCGCGGGATCGAGGCGCAGCGCCATATTGTGCAGAAACGCCTGGATACCGCCCGGCCTGGGCGGGAAGTCGTTGGTCACGATCAAGGTCCTGTGCATCGTGGCAGACCCTACCGAACCGGTGTGTCCGGGCCGTGGGCGCGGCGGGCCGCTGTGGCACTCTCTCTCAAGGGCGCGGGACATCAGGGCCCCTCAGGGCCCCTCAGGGCCGCACGCGGACGCGCACGGACGCGCACGGACGGGCAGGGATCAGGTGGACACGACGGGCTCGCGCGGATACCCGGCTCGGCTGCCCGCGCGCCGGCAGGCGGTGTTCCGGCCTCTGCTGGTGTGGGGACTGACGAGAGCGCTGCTGCTGTTGTTCGTCCTGAAGGTGATCGTCTTCCCCGGCCCGGACGTCACCAGCGACGTGTCCGTGATCTACCAGGGCTGGTACGACGTCCTGCGCGCCGGAACGTTCCCGCTGGACGACGTCACCTGGCAGTACCCGCCCGCGGCGGCGCTGGCGATCCTCTCCCCCGGCCTGCTGCCGTTCCTGGAGTACGCGACGGCGTTCTTCGTCCTGGTGTTCCTCGCCGACCTGGCCACCCTGGCCCTGCTGCTGTACGCGGGCGGCCGGCCGGGCCGGACCCGGCTCGGCGCCTGGGTGTGGGTGGCGGGCGTGCCGCTCCTGGGGCCCACGGTGTACGCCCGCTACGACGTGATGGTGACCGCGGTGGCGGTGGCCGCGCTGCTGGCCGGGTCCCGGCGTCCCCGGCTGCTGGGGGCGCTGGCGGCGTTCGGCGCGCTGCTGAAGGTGTGGCCGGCGATGCTGCTGCTCGGTGTCCGCCGGCGTTCCGCGTGGGTGTCGGCCGTGGTGACCGGGGCGGGCGTGGCGGCCGTGTTCGCGGCGCTGATGCCGGGCGCGTTCGCGTTCCTGGGTTTCCAGCGCGACCGGGGCACGGAGGTGGAGTCGCTGGGCGCGCTGGTCTTCCATGTCGCCCGGCATTACGGCTGGGACGGCGAGGTGCTGCTGAACTACGGCTCGGTGGAGTTCCTCGGCCCGTACGTGGACCTGGTCAGCGCGGGCGCGATGTTCCTGAGCGGGGCGGCGCTGGCCTGGCTGGTGCTGTGGCGGCTGCTGGCCCGCCGTTTCGAGCCGCAGACCTTCGCCGACGCCGCGTTCGTGGCGGTGCTGCTGTTCACCACCACCAGCCGGGTGATCAGCCCGCAGTACGTGGTGTGGCTGGTCGGGCTCGCCGCGGTCTGTCTGTGCCATCGGGCGAGCCGGATGCGGGTGCCGGTGGTCCTGGTGCTGGTCGCGTCGTTCGTGACGGTGCTGGAGTTCCCGCTGTGGTTCGCCCACGTCGTGGCCAGTGACGCGCTCGGTGTCACCCTGCTGTTCGTGCGCAACGGCCTGCTGGTGGCGGCCGCCTTCCTCGCCGCCCGCACGCTGTGGCGCTCGACGGTCACGCACGGGCTTCCGGCCCGCCCGGCCCCCGCTCCGGCGGCCCGCGCCGCGAAGGCCCCGGCCTCCCCCTGACCCTCCCTTCGGTCCCGCCCCCGGCACTGTCCCTGGTTCTGCGCCTGTCCCTGGTCCTGCGCCTGTTCCTGGCCCGGCGCCTGCCCCTGGTCCTGCGTCTGCCCCTGGTCCTGGTCCTGGTCCTGTGATCCTGGTCCTCAGCCGAACTGCTCGCGCAGGTAGCCCTGCCATCGCATGGTGAACTCCTCCGGTGTGGTGCCCAGGATCCGCTGCATCGCGTCCTCCACCGCGCCGTCCCGTTGCCCGTGCGCGCCCACGGCCCGGTAGAAGGCGCCGAGCCGTTCCTCGCCCCAGTGCTCGGCGACGAGGCGGCAGGCCATCCAGCCGCTCTCGTAGGCGCGGGCGAGGCCGTCGGTGTCGGCGGTGAAGCCGAAGTCGTCGTCGCCCGGCAGCCCGGAGGGCACCTCGCCGTGGCGCACCTCGCGGGCGAGTTCCGGTGCCGCCTCGGCCGGGACGCGGTCGCCGCCCCGGTAGCCGACCCAGTCGGCGAAGCCCTCCGACAGCCACAGCGGGGTCGCGGCGGTGGTGTGGGCGCGGGTGGCGACGTGGGTGGTCTCGTGGGTGACGACGACCTGCCGGCCCGATTCGCCGAGCAGGCCGAAGGCGTCCGGGTTGACGATGACCCGGTCCGCGGGCGCCCGGGCGTCGGCTCCGGTCTCGCCGGTGGTGACGGCCGCGATGCCCCGGTAGGAGGAGGCGGGTGAGCCCAGCAGTCCCGCCATGCCCTCCAGGGACCCCGGGACCAGGACGACGACCCGCCGCGCCCAGCCCGAGCCCCACGCGTCCGACACGGCGGGCACCGCCCGGTCGGCCAGCGCCGCGTAGTCGCGCAGCTTCACGTCGGTCTGCCCGACGCCGAGCACCAGGCTCCGTTCTCCGTGCACGGCGCGCACCGCGCCCTGGTCCCACAGCTGGCGGCCGGACTTCCCGGCCGGCCGGTCGGAGACGACGGTCCACCGGCCCTTCTCGTCCCGGCTCAGGCGCAGGGTGCGGGCGGTGGTGACGGGGGCCCGGTCGTAGCCCTCGACGCGGTAGCCGAGGTCGGCGTCGACGGTGGCGGTGTCGCCGGTGCGGTGCACGGCGTTGACCCGGTAGCTCCAGTCGGCCAGCGGCACCTCGCGCAGGCTGTCGTATCCGGCCCGGGTGCCGGTACGCGCGTAGGCGGCGGCGTCCTCGCCGAGGACGGCGTCGGCCCGCCGGTCGAGCAGGGCCTGCACCTCGGCGTGCGCACCGTCGACGACCGGCCCTCCGCCGCACGCGACCAGGGCGACGAGCAGGGAGACGAGCAGCAGGCATCGCACCGCCGCCACCGGCGCCCCGGGCACCCACCTTCGACCAGCCACCCTTGTGAGGGTACGGGCGCCGGGCCGTTCGGGTCAGACCGCCTGGACCGACGGCCCCGGCCGGCCCTTCGCGGCCGCCCGTTCCGGTCAGACCCTGGTGACCGACGAGACGGGCATCATCCCGACCGGGTCGTAGCGGACGGGGGCGCCGGGGTAGGGCGCGTGGATCACCTGGCCGTTACCCATGTACATGCCGACATGACTGGCGTCGGCCCGGTAGACGACCAGGTCGCCGGGCCGGGCCTGGGAGAGCGGGACCTGCCTGCCGGCGTACCGCTGGGCCTGCGAGGTCCGCGGGAGGGCGACCCCGGCCTGTGCGTACGACCACTGCATCAGACCGGAGCAGTCGAACCCGAAGGGCCCGTTGGCGCCCCAGGCGTAGGGCTTACCGAGGGCGGAGCGGGCGGCGGCGACGGCGGCTGCCGCGCGGCCGGAGACGGCGGTCGCACCGCCCGGACCGGGCAGGCCGGGCAGGTCCGCCTCGTGGCCGGAGCGGGCGGCCCTCTCGTGGGCGGCGCGCTCCTCGTCGGGGAGGGCGTTGAGCAGCCGCCGGGCCCGGGCCAGCTTGCGCTCGACGGTCTTCTTGTGGGCGGCGACCGCCTTGCGGCTGCGTTCCAGCTCGCCCAGCTTGCGGGAGGTCTCCGCACGGTCCTGGTCCAGGGTGCGCACGGCCTCCTGAAGTCCCTTCAGCTCGCCGGCCCGGCGGGCGGTGAGCCGGTCGAGCACCGAGGCCCGCTCGAGGTAGTCCTCGGGGTCGCCGGAGAACAGCAGCGCGAGGGACGGGTCGATTCCGCCGGAGCGGTACTGGGCGCCGGCCAGCGACCCCAGCGACTCCCGCATGCCGTTGACGCGCTCCTGCTGCCGGGCGATCTCGTCCCGGGCCGTGTCGACCTGCTCCCGCAGGGTGTCCGCGCGCTCGTCGGCCTTGTTGTACGCCTCGGTCGCCCGCTCGGCCTCCGCGTAGAGGCGGTCCACCTCGGTCCTGGGGTCCTCGTGCGGGGTGGCCGTGGCCGGTACGGCGCCGAGGGCGGCTGCCGCCACGGACAGGAGACCTACGGCGACGGTGGTGCCCCGGTCGGGGCCCGGGGACGGTGCAAGGCGGCGATGGGACCCCACGGGGAACCGCGCTCCTTCCGCTGACGGACGGGGAAACGCGGGAGACAGTAGCCGTGGAGCGGGCGGCCGACCCGTGGCCTCGGTGGCCACACACGGTGACGCCCCGCCTCTGACGCAGGTCACAGGCGGGGCATGGGGCCGGGCGGCGCTCGCGCGATTCCCCCGAACGGGGGCATGCACCCGGGTCCGGAAGCGCTCGGGCGGGACCCGGTGCGCCCCCTGAGCCGGCCCCGGCCGGGGCCGGCTTCGGCGGAACGTCAGACGCGGACGCCGAACATGAACGGGCCGCCGATGGTGTTCATCGACTCGTAGCGGACGACGGTGCCGCTGCGCGGGGCGTGGATGACCTGGCCGTTGCCCGCGTAGAGACCCACGTGGTGCAGGTCGTTGAAGAAGAAGACCAGGTCTCCGACCTGGAGCTGGCTGGCCGAGTAGATCTTGGTGCCCGCGCCGGTCTGCGCCTCGGAGGTGCGCGGGATGGAGACGCCGGCCTGGGCGTAGGCCCAGGAGGTGAGGCCCGAGCAGTCGTAGGAGGACGGGCCGGTGGCGCCGTAGACGTACGGGGTGCCGAGCTTGCTCTGGGCGGCGGCGAAGGCGGCGCCGGCGCGGCCGGAGCCGTTGCCGACCGAGGCGGAGCTGCCGGTGTCGGTGTTGGTGGCCTTGAGGACCTCCCGCTCGCTGGCGCGGGTGGCGCGGTCCTCCTCCTCGGCGAGCTGCGCCTTCTCCTCGGTGGTGAGGGTGTTGAGCAGCTTCTGCGCGGCACCGAGCTTGTTCTGGACTTCCGTCTTCTTCTTGCCCAGTTCGGTGCGGGTGGAGGAGAGGTCCTTGAGCTTCTCGGAGGCCTCGGAGCGCTGCTGGGCGAGCTCGCGCTGCTTCTCCTGGATCTCCTTGAGCGCGTCGACCTGCTGGGTGCTCAGCTGGTCGAGGGCGGACGCCTTGTCGAGGTAGTCGTCCGGGTCCGCGGAGAGGAAGAGCTGGAGCGAGGGGTCGATGCCGCCGCTGCGGTACTGGGCGCTGGCCATCGAACCGAGGCCGTCGCGCAGCTCGTTGAGCTCCTGCTGGCCCTTGGCGACGTTGTCCTGGATCGTGGAGATCTCCTTCTGGAGCTTCTCCTGCTTCTCCTTGGCGCCGTTGTACTTCTCGGTGGCCTGCTCCGCCTCTTGGTAGAGCTTGTCGACCTTGGCCTTCACCTCGCCCTTGCTCGGCTTCTCGCTGGGGGCCGCGTTGGCGGCCTGCGAGCTCAGGACGACGGCAGCTGCGGCAGCGGTGGTGAGCACAGTGACACGTGCCCGGTTCGGCTGCTTGGGACGACGGTGGGACGCCACGGAGGCGAGCTCCTTCTTCCTCCAGCCGCCTACCGACACGCCGGTGGGCGGGGCCTCCGCCGTCGCCACCCCATGTGAACGATCAACCGAGCGGAGGTTCGAGGTCCGACCCTAGTGATTCTCTTGTGATCAGTTCAAATCCCCGGACATGAATTCTCGGTCACAGTATGTTTCTTTGCCTTCAACTCACCTGCAGTGATACTTCATTGACGCTACGTTGCGTCAATACCGCGCCAATTCGGGCAATCGACGGGTACGTTGCAGTTGGGGCTTACGTTCCGGATGGGATGTACCGCGCTTTGCGCCCTGCGGGGCCGGCGCGGGCCTCTACGCCCGGGAGAACCGCTTCAACAGGACCGCGGAGGCGACCGGGCGGGCGCCCGCGCGGGCGACTCCGTCGGCGACCTCGCGGTCGGTGGAGACGACGATGACGGGCCGCCCCAGCGGCTCGGCGCGGACCAGCTGACGGATCAGTTCGTCGGCGGTGACGCCCGGCTTGGAGAACAGCACACGCACCCCGCGCGGCGGCGCGAGCAGGACGGGAGCGGCCAGTTCGGCCCCGTCGAAGACGCAGGTCACCTCGGCGCCGGTCTGCGCGGCGAGTTGGGCGAGCTGGCCCAGGATCCTCAACCGCTGCTTCTCCAGGGGCATCTGGGGATAGCCGGTCTTGGTCACGTTGTAGCCGTCGATGACGAGGTGCGCCTGCGGGAGCGCCAGCAACTGGTCGAGGATGGCCGGGTCGCCCTCGGACAGCGCGCGGGCGGCGATGTCCTTGGGGGACAGGCTGCCGGGCTCGACGGCGTCCACGGTCTCGGCGGGCCGGACGGACACGGGGGGCAGCGCGAGTTCGCGACGGAGCCCCTGGGCGGCGTCCAGCACGGTGTCCAGGAGCAGCCGTACCCGCATGTCCTCGACGCTGCGCCCCTCACGGGCGGCCCGGCGGGCGGCCTCCAGAGCGGCTTCCGACTCGCCGAGGCGCGCCTTGAGCCGCCGGGACTCGCTCTCGGCGGCGGACACCTGGGCCTGCCCGTCCGCGCGGACGGCGTCCATCTCGCCCTGCAGTCTGCGCAGCGCGGCGGCACCGCGCTTGACGTCGCTGAGCGCGGACCGCAGCTTGCGGTGCAGGGAGTCCGCTTCCTTCCTGGCGGCTTCCAGGTCGGCACGCAGCCGCTCGGTCTCGGACCTGGTGTGCTCGCGGGCACGGGCGAGTTCCTCGCTCAGCCGCTCCAGCTCCGCCCGGGTCTCCTCGTCGGCGCGCTCGGCGTCGGCCCGCTGGGCCTCCTCGCCGGCGGCGGTCACCAGTTTCACCCAGCCGGGCGGCCGCATGACGTAGGCCGCGGCCGCCACGTCCAGCGGGTCCGCGGCCGGGGGCGGGGAGCCTGAGTCGAGGGCGCCGGTCAGTTCCGGCTGGACCTCTCTCAGCCGCTCCCCGATGCGCTGGCGGAACAGCGGCTCGGTCTCCAGGGCGGCGGCCATCGCGTTGCCGGCGAACTTGGCGCGGCGGGTCGGGGTGAACCGGGCGTACTGCTTGAGCTGGGCGGGCAGCTCGGCCACGGTCAGTTTGCCGAAGCCGTCGGAGACGATCTGGACGACCCGGCGGCGCACGCCGTCGGGCAGCGGACGGTCGAACACCTCGGCGGCGCCGTCCTCCGACCCCCCGTCCGCGGTCTCCACCATCGGTCACACCCCATGCCTGTGTCCGACCCCGCGTACGGGGTCCCCTGGGCGGGGCCCGCTCCCTCAGGAGCCGGCGCCCGGCCTGTCGACGAGTTCCACCTGATCCACGGCGTTGCACCAGCGGCACCGCACCGACTCGATCGTCTCACCGAGGACCTCGCGCTCCTCGACCTTCGGCTCCCCCGCCAGGTCGAGGTGGACGTACTCCACGACCTTGGACGAGCGGGTCACGTCGAAACGGGTGAGGTTGCCGCAGAGGGTGCAGCGCCACCGCGTCGAGGCAGTCGGCAGAGGAACCGTCATCGTGGCTGTTCGCCTTCCTTACAGTGTCCGTGACGCGGCGGGCGCCCGGCGCGTCTGGCACATAACCCTACGGCCTGGTGGGTCTTCGCCGCCCGCCCGTCCACGGCGGCGAGGCGGTCTGTGCTGTTGCATCCGGTTACGTCATGCTCTGTATTCATGATCCGCAACTGGGGCTCGGCGGCGGCCGGGGCGCTGAGGCGCCCGTCGGCACCGGTGACCCACACCCTCATCGCCGTGTGCTGCCTGGTCTTCCTGATCGGGCCGGCCTCGGGGCTCGATCCGGGGTACGGGACCGGGGACGAACTGCTCGCCGCGCAGCGCGGCTACTTCCGCCACTGGGGGGTGATTCCCGCAGACGTGTTCGAAGGGTCCCCGTGGAGTGCCCTCACTCCGGCCACGGCCCTGTTCGTCCACGGCAGCTGGGTGCATCTGCTCGGCAACATGCTCTTCCTCCATGTCTTCGGAACGATGACCGAGGCGCGCATGGGCCGCCTGCGGTTCATCCTGTTCTACGTCGGCTGCGGGTACCTCGCCCTGCTCGGGTACGCCGTCGCCAACGCGGACTCGGAGCAGTCCCTGGTCGGCGCCTCGGGGGCGATCTCGGCGATCCTCGGCGCGTTCCTCCTGCTGTTCCCCCGGGCGCGGGTGACCAGTCTGCTGCCGTTCCTGTTCTTCCTGCCGGTGCGCTTCCCGGCGTGGGTGGTGCTGCCGTTCTGGGTGGTGCTGCAGTGGCTGGCGGCGGGGCAGGCTTCCGAGGGGCCGGGGGTGGCCTATTTGGCCCACCTGGTGGGCTTCGGGCTGGGCTTCTGCTGGGCGTGGGCGCGTTTCACGGGGGCGACTACAGTGAGAGGCGCACCGGCTCCGGCCCCCGAGGGAGAGAACCAGCAGTGATCACCGCGATCGTCCTCATCAAGACCAGCGTGGACCGGATCCCCGAGATCGCGGAGCGGATCGCCGCGCTGGACAGCGTCAGCGAGGTCTTCTCCGTCACCGGGACCTACGACTTGATCGCCATGGTCCGGGTCAAGGAGCACGAGGACCTGGCTGAGGTCATCCCGGGCCGGATCAACAAGATCCCGGGCGTGGAGGGGACGGACACGCACGTGGCGTTCCGCACGTACTCGCAGCACGACCTGGAGGCCGCGTTCGCGATCGGCCTCGACAACTGACCGGCCCGGACCGGGAAGGCCCGCGCGGCGGGAGCGCCGGGCCGCCCGGCTCCTCGACGCGGACGACGCCGAACTCGACGAGGGCGGACGGGGCCTGACCCGGATCGACCCGGTCGGCCTCGATCACGGCTGCCCGAGGTCGAACTCCTCGTCGCCCGCACCGATCTGCGCCCGGCCCCCGGGACGGGCGCCTCGGGCGGTCCGGGCGCTGGTCTCGCGGCGTTCGGCGCCCGTCTGCTGCCCCGCTTCGACGTCCTGCTCGGCCATCTCGACCTGGGCGCCCGGCCGGCCCGCGCCGACCCGGTCGTCACCGCCGAGGGGGCCTTGGACCACCGGACACCGCGCGGGAAGGTCCCGGCGGAGGCGGCCCGCCGCGCCAAGCCGTCCGGGCGGCCGGTGCTCGCCCTGGCCGGGACGCCCGGCGAGGGCGCGCACGCCGTGCCGGGCGTGGACGCCTTCCACGGCATCCTCCCCGCCCCGATGCCCCTCGCCGAGGCCCTGACCCGCGGTGCCGGACTCCTCACCGAAGCCGCGGAACGCGCCTTGCGCATGATCGTCCTGGGCGCTCGCCTGCACTCCCCCGCCGTCCCCGCCGTCCCGCGGGCGATGCCCGGCAGGACGCACGTACCGGGGCAGGCGACCGGGGCTCAGGCGGAGGTGTCCGGCACGCAGCGGCCGTCGACCGTCCGGTAGCTCCAGCGGGCGCCACCGCGCACGAGCTCCCGGACGGCGCGGACGAAGCGCTCCACGTGTTCGTCCGGCGTGCCCGCGCCGAAGCTGACACGGATCGCGTCGAGGGCCGGCCCGCCGGGCGCCGCCCCGGGGGCGCCGCACTCGCCCCCGTCCCGCGGATCGCCGCCGAGCAGGGCGCGCAGCAGCGGGTGGGCGCAGAACAGTCCGTCCCGTACGCCGATGCCGTACTCGGCGGAGAGGGCCGCGGCGAAGTGGGAGCCGTTCCAGCCGTCGACGACGAAGGAGAGCACGCCGACGCGCGGTGCGTCGTCCCCGAACAGGGACAGGAACCGCACCTCGGGCACGTCCGCGAGCCCGTCCCGCACGGTGCGGATCAGCCGCTCCTCGTGAGCGGCCAGCGTCCCGAACCCGGCCTCGGCGAGTGCCGTGCAGGCCGAGGCGAGCGCGTAGGCGCCGATGACGTTGGGCGAACCGGCCTCGTGGCGGGCGGCGCTGTCGTGCCACTGGACGTCCACTCCCCCGTCCTCGCGCCGGGCGACCTTGCGGCTGGCGCCGCCCCCCGCGAGGTAGGGCTCGGCCTCCCGCAGCCAGTCGGCGCGGCCGGCCAGGACGCCGGCGCCGAACGGGGCGTACAGCTTGTGCCCGGAGAAGGCGACCCAGTCGACATCCAGCTCGCGCAGGCTCACCGCGTGGTGCGGGGCGAGCTGGGCGGCGTCCAGGACGATCCGGGCACCGTGCGCGTGGGCGGCGGCGGCCAGCTCGCGCACGGGCCACAGCTCGCCGGTGACGTTGGAGGCGCCGGTCACGCAGACCAGGGCGGGGCCGTGGGGGTCGCGGGCGGCGAGAGCGTGTTCCAGGGCCCGTACGGCCTGCTCCGGGCTGTCCGGGGCGTCGAGGAAGGTGACACGGGCGCCGCGCCAGGGCAGCAGGGCGGCGTGGTGCTCGGTCTCGAAGACGAAGACCTGGCAGTCGTCCGGGAGGGCGGCGGCGAGCAGGTTGAGCGAGTCGGTGGTGGACCGGGTGAAGACCACCTGGTCCCCGTCCCGGCAGTCGAGGAACCCGGCGACGGTCCGGCGGGCGTTCTCGAACAGCTCGGTGGAGAGCTGGGAGAGGTGCCCGGCGCCGCGGTGGACGCTGCCGTAGTAAGGCGCGTACGCGGCCACGTCGTCCCAGACGCGCTGGAGCGCCGGGGCGCTGGCGGCGTAGTCGAGCGCGGCGTAGGCGACCTCCCCGCCGGTGACGAGCGGAACGGTGACATCCCGGCCGAGCACGGGCAGCGGGGCGCAGCCGGACGGGGCGACGACATCGGCGACGGGGACGGCGGAGACGGCGGCAAGAGTGGAAACGGACATGGCTGGACTCCCGTGGGGGCAGGCGGAATCACCACGCGAGCGCACACGGCTCGAGCGTGGGAGAAGGTGGGAAAGAATCCTGCGGGGGGCGGGGCTCTGCGGCCTCGAAGGGCCTGTCAGAAGCGCCCTAACGCATTCGCATGCTCAACGGAAGGCTCCCTCGAACGACCAGGACCCCTGGTGTCCCACTCGATCGAGTGCGAGGGATCCGCGCTTGCCGCGAGCCCTGCTGCTCACGGCCTGGTCCTCACCCGGGGCACCCCGCCACGGACGGAGGGTTGCCGGACAGCCGGCCGGGGCCTGATGGCTGTCGCTCATGACCTGGTCCCACATCCTGCCACACGGGCCCGCGGCACGCGCAAGGCGCGGTCCGGATCCTGGACGGACCGGACCGCGCCCTCACGCCTGCCGTACCGCTCGAACGCGGCTCACGCGTTGCTGGCCAGCACCCAGCGCTCCAGAACCCGCCGGGCGGCGCCCGAGTCGATCGATTCGGCGGCCTTGGCCATCCCTGCCCGGATCTGCTCCACCAGCGTCCCGGCGCCCGGTTCGAGCGCCACCAGCGCCGCCGCCGAGTTCAGCAGCACCGTGTCCCGCACCGGGCCGTGCTCGCCGTCCAGCACCCGCCGGGCGACCTCCGCGTTGTACGACGCGTCGGCGCCGCGCAGGGCCTCCAGCGGCACGGGCTCGATGCCGACGTCGCGCGGGTCGAAGCGCTCCTCGGTCACCTTTCCGTCCCGGACCACCCACACCGTCGAGGGGCCGGTGGTGGTCAACTCGTCGAGGCCGTCGTCACCGCGGAACACCAGCGAGGAGTGGCCGCGTCCGGCGAACACGCCGGCCATGATCGGAGCCATCCTCGGGTCGGCGACGCCGACGGCCTGGGCCCTGACCCGGGCGGGGTTGGCCAGCGGACCGAGGAAGTTGAACACCGTCCGGATGCCCAGCTGGCCTCGCGCGGCCGCCACGTGGCGCAGCGCCGGGTGGAACTTCACCGCGAAGCAGAAGGTGATCCCGGCCTCCTCGGCGACCTCGGCGACCCGCTGCGGGGTCAGCTCCAGGTTGACGCCGAGTTTCTCCAGGACGTCGGAGGCGCCGGACGCGGAGGAGGCGGCCCGGTTGCCGTGCTTGACGACCTTCGCCCCGGTGCCGGCGATGACGACGGAGGACATCGTGGAGATGTTCACCGTCCTGGCGCCGTCGCCGCCGGTGCCGACGATGTCGACGGTCTTCCCGGGCACCTCGATGCCGATGGCGTGGTCGTACATTGCCCGGACGCAGCCGGTGATCTCCTCGACGGTCTCGCCCTTGGCCCGCAGGGACACGGCGAACCCGGCGATCTGCGCGTCGGTGGCCTCACCGCGCATGATCAGGTCCATCGCCCAGGCGGTGTCGTCGGCGGACAGGTCGTGGCCGTCGAGCAGGCCGTTCAGCAGGGCGGGCCAGGAGCGGCCCGCCGCGGTGTTGCCTCCTGCGGGGGTCACAGCGCTCATCAGCCGCTCCTGGGTCCTCGACGTCTTCGGCAGACGGATGGGTAGGGGTTTCGTCCCCACCCTATCGATCCCGGGGCACGACGAAGGGCCCCCGTCCGGTCCTCGGACGGGGGCCCTTCGCAGTCGTGTGGCGACTCGGTTGCCTTGGAAGGCGGTTGAGGCGGTGCGGGGATCAGTGGTGGCCGTGGCCGCTCGTGATCTCCTTGTACTCCTCGACGGTCGGCTTCGGAATCTGGGATTCCTCGCCGTAGTAGCCCTTGCTGAGCTTGACGCGCAGCTTCTCGAGCGGATTCACCTTGCGCTCGACACCGTTCTCGTCGACCAGCGGGCCGATCTCGACCGGCGCGTACTGGTGATGCGTCGTGAGGGTGTGCAGCTGCTCCTGGCTGAGCGGCTCGTGGACCTCGATGAACTCACCGTGCGGCAGGCGCTTGATGATGCCCGACTCGCGGCCGTGCAGCACCTTGTCCTTGTCCCGGCGCTGGAGGCCGAGGCAGATCCGCTTGGTGACGATGAACGCCACCACGGGCCCGACGAAGAACCCGATGCGGATGAACCAGGTGATCGCGTTGATCGACAGGTTGAAGTGGGTGGCCCACAGGTCGTTGCCACCGCCGACGAGGAGCAGGAAGTACAGGGTGATCCAGGCGACACCGAAGGCGGTGCGCGTCGGGGCGTTGCGCGGGCGGTCCAGGATGTGGTGCTCGCGCTTGTCCCCGGTGATCCAGGACTCGATGAACGGGTAGAGGGCGATGGCCCCCAGGACCAGCCCGAAGATCATCAGCGGGATGAACACACCCAGGACGAGCGTGTGGCCCCAGAAGTTGATCTCCCAGCCCGGCATCACACGGATCAGGCCCTCGGAGAAGCCCATGTACCAGTCGGGCTGGGCTCCGGTGGAGACCATGTCCGGCCGGTAGGGGCCGATGTTCCAGATCGGGTTGATCGACGCGACCGCCGAGACGACGCACAGCACGCCGAAGACCAGGAAGAAGAAGCCTCCGGCTTTCGCCATGTACACCGGCAGCAGCGGCATGCCCACGACGTTCTTGTTGGTCTTGCCGGGGCCCGCGAACTGCGTGTGCTTGTGGTAGAAGACCAGGATCAGGTGCGCCACCACGAGGCCGAGCATGATGCCCGGCAGCAGCAGGATGTGGATCGAGTAGAACCGGGCGATGAAGTCGTCCCCCGGGAACTCCCCGCCGAAGATGAACATCGAGAGGTACGTGCCGACGATCGGAATCGACAGGACCGCGCCCTGCGTGAAGCGGATACCGGTACCGGAGAGCAGGTCGTCCGGGAGCGAGTAGCCGGTGAACCCGGTGAACATGCCCAGGACGAGCAGCAGGAAGCCGAACAGCCAGTTGACCTCACGCGGCTTGCGGAACGCGCCGGTGAAGAACACGCGCATCATGTGCACGAACATGCCGGCCACGAAGATCAGCGCGGCCCAGTGGTGGAGCTGCCGGATCAGCAGACCACCGCGGACGTCGAAGCTGATGTCCAGCGTCGACTTGTACGCCTCACTCATCAGCTGTCCCTGCATCGGGACGTAGCTGCCGTGGTACACCACCTCGTTCATCGACGGGTGGAAGAACAGCGTCAGGTACACACCCGTGAGGATGATGATGATGAAGCTGTAGAGGCAGATCTCACCCAGCATGAACGACCAGTGGTCGGGGAAGATCTTGCGCATGTTGGCCTTGGCCAGGGAGTAGATCCCCAGCCGGCCGTCGGCCCAGTCCGCGACGCGTTCGCCGGCTGGGGCCTTCCCGCGGGAGCGGCCCGGCCCGTCGGCGCCGGACGGATTCGTGGTGCTGTTCGTGGTACTCATCCGCGCTCCCAGAAGGACGGACCGACGGGCTCTTCGAAGTCGCCGAGCGCTTCGAGGTAGCCCTCGTCGTTCACACCGATACGCAGCTGCGGCAGGGCGTGACCGGCGGGACCGAAGATGACCCGGGCCCCGTCGGAGAGGTCGAAGGTGGACTGGTGACAGGGGCACAGCGCGTGGTGCGTCTGCTGCTCGTACAGGGAGATCGGGCAACCGACGTGGGTGCAGATCTTCGAGTACGCGACGATGCCCTCGTGCGACCACTCGAGCTCGCGCTTGTCCTTGATGTTTTCCGGCTGGATACGGACGATCATCAGGGCGGCCTTGGCGATCTCGTTCATGAACCCGTGCTCGTGCGGGTCCAGGCCCTCGGGCTGGGCAAAGGTCAGCGAGCCCACGATGATGTCGGACGGCCTCATGGGCTCGTTCGTGTTCATGTTAACGAGCAGCTTGCCCTTTTTCCACGCCGTGTGGCGGAGCTTGGTCTCGGGCAGCGGACCGAGGTCGCGCAGCAGGACCACGCCGGAGAGCGGGACCAGGGCCAGCGCGCCGAACATCGTGTTGCGGATCAGCTTGCGCCGTCCGATCACGGATTCCTTCGCGCCCTGGCGGAAGTCCTCCATGACCTTCTCACGGACCTCCGGCGGCGCGGCGATCGGGTGCCGCTCGTCGGCGGTCTCCTGGTCCGACATCAGCGTGCGGCCCCAGTGGACCGCGCCGGCGCCGATGGCGAACAGGGCGATGCCGAGGGTCATACCGAGCGCGAAGTTCAGCGCGTTGATGTGACCGATCGGGAAGATGTAGACGGACTGGTCGACCGGGATCGTCACGAACGACGCGATGAAGCCGACGGTGGCCAGCATCGACAGCGTGAACAGCAGGGCGACCGTACGCTCGGACCGCTTGGCGGCCCGCTCGTCGACGTCCTGGACCCGCGGCTCGTGGGGCGGCAGCCCCGGGTCGGCGAACGGGTTCTTCTCGTCCGCGACACGCACCGCGCCGTGCGCGGTGTCCTGCCCTGCGGGCAGCTTCTCTTCGGGAGTCTCTTGGGTACTCATGACTTCCTGGCCTTTGCGGTGCGAGCGGCGACCCAGACGGCGACCGCGATCATCCCGCCGAGTCCGAAGATCCAGGCGAACAGACCCTCGGAGACCGGGCCGAGCCCGCCCAGCGACAGGCCGCCGGGGCTCACGGTCTCATCGCCGTTCACCGTCTGCACGTAGGCGATGATGTCCTTCTTGTTCTGCTCCGACAGCGAACCGTCGGGGAAGGAAGGCATGTTCTGCGGGCCGGTCAGCATGGCCTGGTAGATCTGCTTGGCGTCCACGCCCTCGAGGTCCGGGGCGTACTTGCCGTGCGTGAGCGCGCCGCCCTTGCCCGTGAAGTTGTGACACTGCGCGCAGTTGTTGCGGAACAGCTGACCACCCTGGGCGATGTCGGCGCCCTCGGGGCCGTACTGCTCGGCGGTGGGAACGGCCGGGCCGGCGCCCAGGGAGGCGATGTACGCCGCCATCTGGTCGATCTCGGCCTGGGTGTAGACGGCCTTCTTCTTCGGAAGCTGCGCGGCCTGCGAGGTGGCGGCCGGCATACGGCCGGTGGCCACCTGGAAGTCGACGGCCGCTGCGCCCACGCCCACGAGGCTCGGACCGTCGGTGGTGCCCTGCCCACCGGTGCCGTGGCAGCTGGCACAGCCGACTGCGTAGAGCTTCTTGCCCTCCTCGATGGTGAGGGATTGGGCGGTTTCGTCGGCTTGTGCCTTGCTCGCGGGTGCGAACACGGCGTACAGCCCCCCGGTGCATGCCAGCGCGAGGAGCAGGACGACGAGCGCCGCCAACGGGTGGCGTCGTCGTGCGGAGAGCTTTTTCACGGATTACCCCGGTGTCAGGATCTTCTGCGTCGATGCTTCTGGTAGGTGCGCTTCTTCGAGCGCGCGGATTCGGGTCCGCCTACTTGATCATGTAGATCGTGGCGAAGAGGCCGATCCAGACGACATCGACGAAATGCCAGTAGTAGGACACGACGATGGCCGCCGTCGCCTGGTCATGGGTGAATCTCCGAGCCGCGTAGGTCCGGCCCAGGACGAACAGGAAGGCGAAGAGACCGCCCAGCACGTGCAGGCCGTGGAAGCCGGTGGTCAGGTAGAAGACCGACCCGTAGGGGTCGGAGGAGATGGACAGGCCGTAGTGCTTGACCAACTCGGTGTATTCGAGAACCTGACCGCCGATGAAGACGGAGCCCATGATGAACGTGACGATGAACCACGTCCGGAGCTTCTTCACGTCCCCGCGCTCGGCGGCGAAGACGCCGAGCTGGCAGGTGAGTGAGGAGAGCACCAGGACCGTGGTGTTCGTCAACGAGAACGGGAAGTTCAGCGTGTCGGCCTTCTCCGACCAGAAGTCGGGTCCGGTCACCGATCGCAGGGTGAAGTACATCGCGAAGAGGGCCGCGAAGAACATCAGCTCGGAACTCAGCCAGATGATGGTTCCGACGCTGGTGAGGTTCGGTCGATTGACCGACGGGAGCGCGCGCCCGGTATCTACTGTCGTTGCTGTCGCCACGCCGACATTATGTCGGTCGCTTATCCCGCCCTCACCCCGGGGGGTGCTGTTCGGTGTGTTCGCCCGTCGTGTACTGCCCGGATGGCCCATCGAAGCGGTGTCCGAACCAGTGTTGACACGCTGCCGGAAGGGGTAGCATCCGCGCCATCGGCACCACTGGTGCCGGACGATGCCGTGCCCCTCGGAAGCGTGGAGGAACAATGCAGGCGACCGCCACGGTGCTGGTCTACAGCGACAACGCAGGCACCCGGGAGCAGGTGCGGCTCGCCACCGGCCGGCGGCCGGCCCCTGATGTGCCCGTCGTGGAGTTCGTGGAGTGCGCGACCCTCCCGGCCGTCCTCAAGGAACTGGAGCGGGGCGGGATCGACGTCTGCGTCCTGGACGGCGAGTCGTCGCCGGTGGGCGGCATGGGCGTGTGCCGGCAGATCAAGGACGAGATCTTCCAGTGCCCGCCGGTGCTGCTGCTCATCGGCCGGCCCCAGGACGCCTGGCTGGCCACCTGGAGCCGTGCGGAGGCCGCTGTGACGCTGCCGGTGGAGCCGGTGGAGTTCGCCTCGGCCCTGGCCTCCCTGCTGCGCCGGAAGCACGCCCTGAGCGTCTAGGGCCCGTCCGGCGGCTCAGGCCTCAGACGCGGGGGCCGGCACGCACAGCTGCCGCGTTGTCGTCGCTCGCCGACTCCCCCGAGCTCTCGGCTCCTCCCCCACTCTCGGCTTCGCTCGAGCGGGGGCACCCCCATGAGCAGGGGGGCACCCATCGCGTCGACTCCCTCCGCCGCCGTGCGGCTGCACGCACCAGACCCCGCTCACCCCGGCTCGAAAGATGCCGCCGGCCGCCTCCGACTCGATCCGCCGGACGGACCCCAGGGCCCGTCCGGCGGCTCAGGCCGGCTGGGGGCGCAGGCGGGCCTTCTCCTCGGGGGCGGGACCGGACCCGGCGCCGCCCACCAGGGCGCTGCCCTCGCGCCATTGGGCCCAGCTGAGGTTCCAGTCGCCGAAGCCGTTACCGAAGGGCTCCATGGTCGTGCCGCCGGAGTTGACGACCTCGACCAGGTCGCCCTGGTGGAACGTGTCGAAGAACCACTCGGCGTCGCCGGTGCTCATGCCGACGCAGCCGTGGCTGACGTTGTCGTAGCCCTGGGAGCCGACGGACCAGGGAGCGGCGTGCACGTACTCACCGCTCCAGGTCACCCTGGTGGCGAAGTGGACGGGCATGTCGTACGACTCGGAGGAGCCCTCGGCTATGCCTATGGTGGTGCTGAGCATACGTACGAGGCGTTCCTTGGCGAGGACGACCTTGACGCCGTTGCGGGTCTCGAAGCCGGGCTTGCCGGCGGTGACGGCGATCGTCCTGATCTCCTCGCCGCTCTTGTAGACCGTCAGCCGGTGCGCGGCGACGTCGGTGACGGCTATGACCTGGTCGCCGGTGCCGAGGGTCAGCGGTTCGGCCTTGCCGCCCGTCAGCCGGTCGCCGATCCTGACGCCCTCCAGGGTGCTGCGCATCCTGACGGTGGCGTTCTCGGGCCAGTACCCCTTCGGACGGAAGTGGAGTTTCCTGTCGTCCACCCAGTGCCAGGAGCCGACCACCGCGGGCGTGGAGGACACCTTCAGTCCGCGCTCCACGACGGCGCGCTGGGCGGGGTCCTTGATGGGCGCGGTCAGTTCGGCGGTGAGCGGCTGGCCGACGCCGTAGGTGCCCTTTCCGGGGCCGAAGGTGACGCCGAGGCTCTTGGCGCCGCTGTTCCTGGGGGCGGTGGGCTTGCCCGTGGTGAAGGTGAGGACCTTGCGGCCCGGTGCCCCGTCCTCGTCCTCGGTGCTGACCCGGACCGTGTAGTCGGTGTCGGCGGCGAGCGGGGAGGTGCTGTGCCAGCGGCTGCCGTCGGCGGCGAGTTCGCCCCCCACGTGGCGGCCCGCGGCGTCCACCGTCGTGACGTCGGTGATGCGCCCGTCGGAGTCCTCGGCGACGATCTCCAGGGGCGTGTCCGGGTCGGCCTTCTTCCCTTCGGAGGGCCCGTTGAAGCTGATCCGGTCCGCTGCGTCGTAGGGCTCGGCGGACAGTGGGTTCCCGCCGGAGGAGCAGCCGGTGGAGCCCGCGCCGAGGGCGATCACCAGCAGCGTGCAGCCGACGACGGTGCGGTTTCGGGGAGCGCGTCTCATGGGCTCACGCTAGGGAGTCTCGTCAACTGAGGCACGCCGGAAAACTCGAACGAGTGACGCTTATTGCGGCCGAATACGACGCGGGGCCCGGACGCTCCTGGGGGAGTGTCCGGGCCCTGCGCGGGTCGCTCGTCCTACTGGGTGCGGTTCTCACCGCGGTAGTACTCGAAGACCCAGCCCCAGATACTGAGCACGATCAGCGGTGCCGCGAAGTACATCAGCCACCAGCCGACGGCGACGGCCAGGAAGGCGACCGCGGCACCGAGGCCGAGACCGAGCGGCTGCCAGCTGTGCGGGCTGAAGAACCCGACCTCGCCGGCGTCGTCGGCGACGTCCGCCTCCTTGTTGTCCTGAGGACCCACGTCGACCCGCCGGGCGGTGAAGCCCAGGTAGAAGCCGATCATGATGCTCAGGCCGAAGGCCAGGAAGAGGGCCGTGGTGCCGGCCGGCTCCTTCGACCACACGCCGTAGACGACCGCCACGACGAGCAGGAAGGCGCTCAGCCAGACGAACATCTTGCCCTGGATCTTCACTTGCCGGCCTCCTTGCCGCCGGAGAGGACCTTCTCACCGTGACCGGTGTTCTCGAGCTGGTCGAGCGCGGCGATCTCCGGGTAGTGCAGATCGAACGCCGGGGATTCGCTGCGGATCCGCGGCAGGGTGAGGAAGTTGTGCCGCGGGGGCGGGCAGGAGGTGGCCCACTCCAGCGAACGGCCGTAGCCCCAGGGGTCGTCGACCTCGATCTTCTTGCCGTACTTGGCCGTCTTCCAGACGTTGTAGAAGAACGGCAGCATCGACATGCCGAGCAGGAACGAGGCGATGGTCGAGATGGTGTTCAGCGCGGTGAAGCCGTCGGCCGCCAGGTAGTCGGAGTAGCGGCGGGGCATGCCCTCGGCGCCCAGCCAGTGCTGGACCAGGAAGGTGCCGTGGAAGCCGGCGAACAGCGTCCAGAAGGTGATCTTCCCGAGCCGCTCGTCGAGCATCTTGCCGGTGAACTTCGGCCACCAGAAGTGGAAGCCGGCGAACATCGCGAAGACCACGGTGCCGAACACCACGTAGTGGAAGTGCGCCACCACGAAGTAGGAGTCGGTGACGTGGAAGTCCAGCGGCGGCGAGGCCAGGATGACGCCGGTCAGACCGCCGAAGAGGAAGGTCACCAGGAAGCCCGCCGACCAGAGCATCGGGGTCTCGAAGCTCAGCGACCCCTTCCACATGGTGCCCAGCCAGTTGAAGAACTTCACTCCGGTGGGGACCGCGATCAGGAAGGTCATGAAGGAGAAGAACGGCAGCAGCACACCGCCCGTGGCGTACATGTGGTGCGCCCACACCGTCACCGACAGGCCCGCGATCGCGATGGTCGCGCCGATCAGGCCCATGTAGCCGAAGATCGGCTTGCGGGAGAAGACCGGGATGATCTCGGAGACGATGCCGAAGAACGGCAGCGCGATGATGTAGACCTCGGGGTGACCGAAGAACCAGAACAGGTGCTGCCACAGCAGCGACCCGCCGTTGGCCGGGTCGAAGATGTGCCCGCCGAACTTCCGGTCGTACTCGAGCGCGAAGAGCGCCGCCGCGAGCACCGGGAAGGCGAGCAGGACCAGCACACCGGTCAGCAGCACGTTCCAGGTGAAGATCGGCATGCGGAACATCGTCATGCCGGGAGCGCGCATGCAGATGATCGTGGTGATGAAGTTGACCGCACCGAGGATGGTGCCGAAGCCGGAGAGGGCCAGGCCCATGATCCACATGTCCCCGCCGACACCCGGCGAGCGGATGACGTCCGTCAGCGGGGAGTAGGCGGTCCAGCCGAAGCTGGCCGCGCCGTCCGGGGTGAGGAAACCGCCCAGCGCGATCAGCGAGCCGAACGTGAACAGCCAGTAGGCGAACATGTTCAGCCGGGGGAAGGCGACGTCCGGTGCGCCGATCTGGAGCGGCATGATCCAGTTCGCGAAACCGGAGAACAAGGGCGTCGCGAACATCAGCAGCATGACCGTGCCGTGCATCGTGAACGCCTGGTTGAACTGCTCGTTCGACATGATCTGCAGACCCGGCCGGGCCAGCTCGGCGCGCATGACGAGCGCCATCACGCCACCGATGCAGAAGAACGCGAACGACGACGCCAGGTACATGGTGCCGATGGTCTTGTGGTCGGTGGTGGTAAGCCAGTTGACGACCACGTTGCCGGGCTGCTTGCGCCGGACCGGCTGCTCGCTCTCGTAGGAGTCCACAGCCGCTGCGGCACCCTGGGATTCATTGAGAATGCTCACAGGATGTTCGCCTCCCGGTTCTTCTCGTGGCTCGTCTGATCGATGCCGGCGGGAACGTAACCGGTCTGTCCCTTCTCCGCGAGCTCCTTGAGGTGCTGCTCGTAGCGCTCGGGGGAGACGACCTTCACGTTGAACAGCATCCGGGCGTGGTCCACGCCGCAGAGCTCGGCGCACTTGCCGAGGAAGGTGCCCTCACGGTTGGGGGTCACCTCGAAGGCGTTGGGGTGGCCCGGGATGACGTCCTGCTTCATCAGGAACGGCACCACCCAGAAGGAGTGGATGACGTCCCGCGAGGTCAGGACGAAGCGGACCCGCTTGCCCTCGGGCAGCCACAGGGTGGGGCCCGGGTTGTTGGTCTGCGGGTTCCGCGTCGAGGGGGTGCCGCAGTCGTTGACACCGCCGGCGTTGGCCGGGAACGCCTTCTTGTAGAGGTCCGGGACCGCCTCGAGTGCCTTGTCGGTCTTGGCGTCGCCGGTGGAACCCTCGACGTTCTCGATGTAGTTGAAGCACCAGCTCCACTGGAAACCGACGACGTTCACGGTGACGTCCGGCTTCGCATCGAGCTTCATCAGCTCGGACTCGTCCCGGGCCGTGAAGTAGAAGAAGACGGAAACGATGATGAGCGGAACCACGGTGTACAACGCCTCGATGGGCATGTTGTAGCGGGTCTGCGGAGGTACCTCGACCTTGGTGCGGCTGCGCCGGTGGAAGAAAGCACTCCACAGGATCAGGCCCCACACCAGCGCGCCGATGGCGAGCGCGGCGGCCCAGGACCCCTGCCACAGCGAGAGGATCAGCGGAGCCTCTTCCGTGGTGGGGGTGGGCATACCAAGGCGGGGGAAGTCCTCCCATGTGCAACCTGTGGCGGTTGCCAGGACCAGGCCCGCGGTCAGTGCCTGCAGCAGCTTCCGCCGCATCGGGCGCCGCGGCGAGCGGTCGGAGCCGTTGGGACTCACGTAGCGCCTTCCCGAGAGTCTCGCCCGCGCTGTACGGCTGCGGCCTGGCCTTCTCGCTGGTCGGTCGCCGCCCTGCGTCGGGCAGGGGTTTGGATGTTTATGCGGACCAAACCCTAGCCGACGCCTTCCGGGGGGTCGCGGGGAGGGGGTCATACGCGCCGCCCGTCACCCCGAAGGGGTCGGAAGGCACACCCAATGGTCAGGAGTGCGGCTTGTGTGGTGGCAACGGCCGGGCACGGCAGCCGCGAAGGGCTCGGGTCGCTCGCGCCCTCACCCCTCCCGGTTCCCCTCCCCTCGCCCTCCCCCGCCGGGCCCGCGGCTTACCGTTGCCGTATGGCCTACTTCGACGCCGCGTCCGCCGCCCCGCTCCATCCCGTCGGCCGTCAGGCCTTGTTGGCCGCACTGGACGAGGGGTGGGCCGATCCGGCGCGACTCTACCGGGAGGGCAGGAGGGCCCGGCTGCTGCTGGACGCGGCGCGCGAGGCGGCGGCGGAGGCGGTGGAATGCCGCCCGGACGAGCTGGTGTTCACCCCGTCCGGCACCCGGGCGGTGCATGCCGGGATCGAGGGTGCACTGGCCGGGCGGCGGCGCGTCGGGCGTCACCTGATCGTGTCTTCGGTCGAACACTCTTCTGTACTCCACACGGCCGAAGTCCACAAAGCCCTGGGCGGTTCGGTCACCGAGGTCGGGGTGGACCGCACGGGGGCCGTGGCTCCGGACGCCTTCGCCGGGTCGCTGCGGCCGGACACCGCGCTGGCCTGTCTCCAGTCGGCCAACCACGAGGTGGGGACGGTGCAGCCGGTGGCCGAGGTCGCCGAGGCCTGCCGGGCGGCGGGGGTGCCGCTGCTGGTGGACGCGGCCCAGTCGCTGGGCTGGGGGCCGGTGGCGGGCGACTGGTCGCTGCTCACGGCGAGCGCCCACAAGTGGGGCGGTCCGTCGGGCGTCGGACTGCTCGTGGTGCGCAAGGGGGTGCGGTTCGCTGCCCGGGGGCCGCTGGACGAACGGGAGTCGGGGCGGGCGGCCGGGTTCGAGAACATCCCGGCGGTGGTGGCCGCGGCGGCCTCGCTGCGGGCGGTGCGTGCCGAGGCGGCCGAGGAAGCGGTCCGACTGCGGGAACTGACGGAGCGGATCCGGACGCGGGTGCCCGTGCTGGTGCCGGACGTGGAGGTGACGGGCGATCCGGAGCGGCGGCTGCCGGGGATCGTCACCTTCTCCTGTCTCTATGTCGATGGGGAGACGGTGCTGCACGAGCTGGACGGCGCCGGCTTCTCCGTGTCGTCCGGTTCGTCGTGCACGAGCAGCACGCTCACCCCGAGCCATGTGCTGAGGGCGATGGGGGTGCTGAGCGAGGGCAACGTCCGCGTGTCGCTGCCGCCGGGGACGCCGGCCGAGGACGTCGAGCGGTTCCTGGCGGTCCTGCCGGGAGTGGTGGCGGGGGTGCGGGAGAAGCTGGGGGCGCCGGTGCCGGCCGGGGCTGTACGGGGCACGGAGCGAGGCGCCCAGGAGAGCGGCGCCCCGGCCGGGGACGCGCTGGTCGTGGACGCGCTGGGCCGGCGGTGCCCGGTCCCGGTGATCGAACTGGCCCGGGTGATCGGTGACGTGCCCGTGGGCGGCACGGTACGGGTCCTCGCGGACGACGAGGCGGCCCGGCTGGACATCCCGGCGTGGTGCGAGATGCGCGGGCAGGAGTACGTGGGTGAGGAGCCGGCGGACCGGGGCTCGGCCTATGTGGTCCGCCGGACCTCATGAACGGCGGGGGCCCGGGCCCGTAGGACCCAGGGGCCCCGGGGTCCGGTGGACCCGAGGACCCGGTGGCTCCCGGGTCCGTGAACCGCCGGTGTGTCAGAGCAGGTGCTTCTTCACCTCGGCCGCGGGCTCGTCGCCGTAGGCCTGGGCGAAGCGCTCCATGAAGTGGGCGCGGCGCAGCTGGTACTCCTGGGTGCCGACGGTCTCGATGACCAGGGTGGCGAGCATGCAGCCCACCTGCGCGGCACGCTCCAGCGAGACGCCCCAGGCCAGCCCGGACAGGAATCCGGCGCGGAAGGCGTCGCCCACCCCGGTCGGGTCCGCCTTGCGCTCCTCCTGGGCGCAGCCGACCTCGATCGGGTCCTCGCCGGCGCGCTCGATGCGCACGCCGCGGGAGCCGAGGGTGGTGACGCGGTGGCCGACCTTGCCGAGGATCTCGGCGTCGGTCCAGCCGGTCTTGCTCTCGATGAGCCCCTTCTCGTACTCGTTGGAGAAGAGGTAGGTCGCCCCGTCCAGCAGTATCCGGATCTCCTCCCCGTTCATCCGGGCGATCTGCTGGGAGAAGTCGGCGGCGAACGGAATGTTCCGGGTGCGGCACTCCTCGGTGTGCCGGAGCATGCCCTCCGGGTCGTCGGCGCCGATGAGGACCAGGTCGAGGCCGCCCACCCGGTCGGCGACGGTCTTCAGCTCGATCAGCCGGGCCTCGCTCATCGCGCCCGTGTAGAAGGAGCCGATCTGGTTGTGGTCGGCGTCCGTGGTGCACACGAAGCGGGCGGTGTGCAGCGTCTCCGAGATGCGGACGGACGCGGTGTCGACGCCGTGCCGGTCCAGCCAGGCCCGGTACTCGTCGAAGTCGGAGCCCGCGGCGCCGACGAGGACCGGCCGGGTGCCGAGCTGCCCCATGCCGAAGGCGATGTTCGCGCCCACGCCGCCCCGGCGCACGTCGAGCTTGTCGACCAGGAAGGACAGCGAGACCGTGTGCAACTGGTCCGCGACGAGCTGGTCGGAGAAGCGCCCGGGGAACGTCATGAGGTGGTCGGTGGCGATGGAGCCGGTGACTGCGATGCGCACGGCGTGGACTCTCCTGAGGGAGGGGGGATTGACGGTCCACGCTATCTGGTGGGGGCCGCCCGATGAAGCCCACCAAAACTACCCGATAGTAGATCTTTCTTCGTGACCTGCGGCATGCATACGGTGCCGATATGACGAACCTCAAGGTCCACGCCCCCACTCAGGCCGACCTCGAAGGCGACCTCGCGTCGCTGCGCGGCGACTGCGCCCGGATGGCTCCCCGCTGGACGACACCGGACCGGGGTGCCGCCCGCCCGGTCTCCCCGTCCCTGATCCACGGCGTGTCCGTCCCCTCCTCCTCGGCCCGTCTGCTGGACGGTATGTCGGAATACGGCGACTGAGCCGAGCTCTTCTGCGGCCGGACGGGCGCTCGGGGAACCGTGCGCTCCTCCGTTGCGTCCCATCGCTGTCCCCCGTAAAGGGGATGCGGGATACGACCCGTCAGCAGTCCCGGTACGACCGGGCAGGGTCTTCAGGGACAGCTGTGCAGCCGAAGGAGCGATGCGGTGAACACCGAGCGACCCGACAACGACGACGCCGGGGCAGAGGCCCCCGGCAGCGCGCGCGACACCGGGGGCGCTTCGGCCGACGGCGTGGGGAGCGGCGCCCCGCGGGGCGGGCCCCGGGACGACGCCGCCACGCCCGGCCCGGCACCGGAAGCACCCGCCCCGGAGACCGGCGGCGCCGGCGGGCCGGAAGAAGACACCGGTGACACCGGTGACACCGCCGAGGCCGGTGACACCGCCGAGGCCGGCGGCGACCGGGTACCGGAGAACGAGCCCGGGCAGGCCCCGCGGGCCGGGGCCGAACGGCCGGCAGGGGACGAAGCCCCGGTGAGCGGGGCTCCGGAGGCCGAGGAGACGAAGGCGGACTCCCCCGTACGGGCCGAGGACACCGGGCCGTCGGCCCCGAAGACCTCGGACGTGAGCGCAGCGCCCGGAGCGGAGCCCGAGGTTCCGGAGCCCGACGGCAGCGCGACCCCGGCGCGGGATGCCGCGGCCCCCGGGGGCGATACCCCGGAGACAGGCGGGAACGAGGACCGGGCGCCGGAGAACGGAGCCGGGAAGGCGCCCCGGGACTCGTCCCGGGGCGCGGGGGCCGAAGCCTCGGCGTCCGCGGACGGGGGCGCGAGCGCCGACGCCGCGGAGGCGGAAGCGGAGACGGAAACGGACGACGGCGCCGGGGAAAGGGCTGCGGGCCGCGGGCCCGCGCCGGGCCTCCCGTCCCAGGACGGGGAGGCGGCGGCCGAAAACCCGGAGGCCGAAAGCCCGGAGGCCGAAAGCCCGGAAGCCGGGGACCCGGCGACCGGGGCACCGGCGACCGGGGCACCGGGAGCCGATACGCCGTCTGCTGCGGCGGCGGCAGCAGCAGCAGGAGCAGCGACAACGGCCGTGGAGCCGGAAACCGACGCGACCGATGCCGAGCCCTCCGTCGTACGGAGCCCCGCCGACGTGCGCGGCGACGCCGACGGTCATGGCCAGAGGTCCGGGCGGCGGCGGTCGCCGGGGCTGGCCGCGGCGGTGGCCGCGGCGGTGCTGCTGGTCGGGGGCGGCGGGGCGTATCTCGCGGCCAGTGCCGTCGGCGGGTCGGGCGGCGGTACGACTCCGGGGGCGAACGGGGACGGGACTCCCCCGCCGCTCACCCTCGACGCCTACGCCGAGGGCGGGGCGCACGGCATCGCGCCGGGTGAGCCCAACCCCTACGGCGCCACTTACCGCGCCGCCGGCCCGCTCCCCGAGGGACCCGACTCGGCGCCGGTGTACCGCGCCCGGGGGCAGATCACCGAGGCGCAGGTGGCCGGTCTCGCGAAGGCGCTGGGGGTCGACGGGAAGCCGGTGGCGGAGGGCGGGGCCTGGCGGATCGGGGGCAAGGACGGCAGCGGGCCCACCCTGCGGGTGGACCGCAGCGCCCCCGGCACGTGGACGTTCAGCCGGTACGCGCCCGGCCCCGACGCCTGTGACAGCAAGGGCGAGACGTGTAAGACCCCGCCGGTCGGCGGAGGCCCGGCGGTGAGCGAGGAGGCCGCGAAGAAGGCCGCCGCGCCCGTGCTGAAGGCGTTGGGCCAGGACGACGCGAAGCTCGACGCCGGCCAGATGACGGGCGCCAAGCGGGTGGTGAACGCGGAACCCGTGGTCGGCGGCCTGCCGACGTACGGCTGGACGACCGGGGTGGTCGTCGGTGACGGCGGTGAGGTGGTCGGCGGCAGCGGCCGGCTGTCGACGCCGGTGAAGGCGGACACGTACCCCGTGCTGGGCGCCGAGGAGGCGCTGGAACTGCTGAACACGGCGCCGGGCGCCGGTGAGCGCGCGGAGATCGGCGGCTGCGCCACTCCCGTACCGCTGGAGGGCGACGGCCGGCAGGAGCAGCAGGAGCCGTGCGCCACGGCGACGACCCTGCCCGTCAAGGACACGGTCACCGTCGAGAAGGCGGTGTTCGGGCTGGCCGCGCACTCGGTGGACGGGCAGCAGGCGCTCGTGCCGTCCTGGCTGTTCGAGGTGCGGCCGACGAAGGCGCAGGACGGCGGCACGGTCACGTACCCGGCGGTCGAACCGGAGTTCCTCGCCCCGCGGGCACGGTCCGGGGAGACCGGCACGCAGCCGGCGAAGCCGGGGGACGGCGACCGGCCGACCTCGGCGCCGGCCGCACGCGAGGTCACCGTCGAGGGCTACACCGCCGAGGGCGGCGAGCTGACGGTGACCTTCACCGGCGGGGTGTGCGCCGACTACGCGGCCGCGGCGGAGGAGAGCGGCGGCCGGGTGACGGTCACCGTGACGGAGACGGCCTGGCCGGACAAGGTCTGCATCCTGATCGCCAAGCAGTACCAGCAGACGGTGCGGCTCGACGCGCCGCTGGCCGGCCGCACGGTGGTGGACGCCGACGGCGCGCCGGTGCCGCTGCGCAAGGACGGCGCGCGGCTGCCCGCGGCGCCTTCGGAGCGGTGACGGAGGGCTGAAGGGCCGAAAGCCCGAAGGCGGCGGCCCCGTGGGAACGGGGCCGCCGCCTTCGTGGTGCGCCGTGCCGCCCGGGAACGGGTCCCGGACCGGCGACGGAGTCTGCTCAGCTGAAGGAGTCGCCGCAGGCGCAGGAGCCCGTGGCGTTCGGGTTGTCGATCGTGAAGCCCTGCTTCTCGATGGTGTCGACGAAGTCGATGGTGGCGCCGCCCAGGTACGGGGCGCTCATCCGGTCGGTGACGACCTTCACGCCGTCGAAGTCCTTCTCCACGTCGCCGTCGAGGGAACGCTCGTCGAAGAAGAGCTGGTAACGCAGGCCGGAGCAGCCGCCGGGCTGGACGGCGACGCGCAGGGCGAGGTCGTCACGGCCTTCCTGGTCGAGCAGCGCCTTGACCTTGGCCGCGGCGGCTTCGGTCACGAGGATGCCGTCGGTGACGGTGGTGGTCTCGTCCGATACGGACATCTACATCTCTCCCGGGTTGTACGGAGACTGCTTGCCGACGGTTGCAACCGGCGGGGCCGCGGATTCATTCCGGGCCGGGAACGTGTTCTCTCGGCTCCGCCTTCATGCTCGCACACGCCCCGGCAAGCGGAAAACGGTCCGCCCGGCCCTCTTCCGGACACCACCCCGAAAACCGCTCCGGAACCGTTCGGGTCCGACCGGGGGAATGTACGGACCGGCGCCGGGATTCACGTCACATGGACGCTATGGCCGTCGTCAAAGTGACGCGAGCCGGATATGATAAATAGCGTCAATTCGACGAGAAGTCGTCGAACCGGTGTCCCGCCTTGTCCCGCCGGGCCGTGCTTCACGGGCCCGGCGAGCCGCAGAAAAGAAAGGGTGTGTGTCGTGACCACCGCCCAGACCCAGGAGCTCGACGTCCAGCCGACGCCCCTCGCCCTGTTGCTCCTCGGCCGGGAGGCCGACCCCAGGAGCGAGCGCGGTGTGGAGTGTCCCGGAGACCTCCCCTCACCCTCCGACCCGAACCTGGTGGAACGCGCCCGCGCCGCCAAGGAGAAGCTCGGGGACAAGGTCTTCGTGCTCGGCCACCACTACCAGCGCGACGAGGTCATCCAGTTCGCCGACGTCACGGGCGACTCGTTCAAGCTGGCCAAGGACGCCGCCGCGCGCCCGCAGGCCGAGTACATCGTGTTCTGCGGTGTGCACTTCATGGCCGAGTCGGCGGACATCCTCACCGGCGACGACCAGAAGGTGGTCCTGCCGGACCTCGCGGCCGGCTGCTCCATGGCCGACATGGCCACCGCCGAGCAGGTCGCGGAGTGCTGGGACGTGCTGACCGAGGCCGGGATATCCGACCGGGTCGTGCCCGTCTCGTACATGAACTCCTCCGCCGACATCAAGGCCTTCACTGGCAAGCACGGCGGCACCATCTGCACCTCCTCCAACGCGAAGCGCGCCCTCGACTGGGCCTTCGAGCAGGGCGAACAGGTCCTCTTCCTCCCCGACCAGCACCTCGGCCGCAACACCGCGGTGCGGGACCTGGGAATGTCCCTGGAGGACTGCGTCCTCTACAACCCGCACAAGCCGAACGGCGGGCTGACGGCGCAGGAGCTGCGGGACGCGAAGATGATCCTGTGGCGGGGCCACTGCTCGGTGCACGGCCGCTTCAGCCTGGACTCGGTCAACGACGTGCGCGAACGCATCCCGGGCGTGAACGTCCTGGTGCACCCCGAGTGCCGGCACGAGGTCGTGGCCGCGGCGGACCACGTCGGGTCGACCGAGTACATCATCAAGGCGCTGGAGGCCGCCCCGGCCGGCTCCAAGTGGGCGATCGGCACGGAGCTGAACCTGGTGCGCCGGCTGGCGAACCGTTTCGCTCCCGAGGGCAAGGAGGTCGTCTTCCTCGACAAGACGGTCTGCTTCTGCTCCACGATGAACCGCATCGACCTCCCCCACCTGGTCTGGACCCTGGAGTCCCTCGCCGAGGGCAACCTGGTCAACCGCATCGAGGTGGACAAGGAGACCGAGCAGTTCGCCAAGCTGGCCCTGGAACGGATGCTCGCGCTGCCGTAACCCCGTCGACGACGACGGAGGGCCTGCCCGGAACATCGGTTCCGGGCAGGCCCTCCGTCGTGTGCGACCGGCCGGCGGACCGGTCAGACCTGCGCCGGCTCCGGGTCGTCCGCGGACCCCGCGGACTTCTCCGGCTCCGCCGGTTCCTCGGCCGCCGTGCCCTTCTTCAGTGCCTTCTTCTTCGCGCGCCGCTCCTTGCGGAGCTCCAGCATCGCGTAGAGGGTCGGCACCAGGAGCAGGGTCAGCAGCGTCGACGTGATCAGACCGCCGATCACCACCACGGCCAGCGGCTGCGCGATGAAACCGCCCTCGCCGGTGACGCCGAGCGCCATCGGGAGCAGGGCGAAGATCGTCGCCAGGGCCGTCATCAGGATCGGGCGCAGCCGGTGCCGGCCGCCCTCGATCACGGCCTCGACGACCCCGTAGCCCTGGGCGCGGTACTGGTTGATCAGGTCGATCAGCACGATCGCGTTGGTCACCACGATGCCGATCAGCATCAGCATGCCGATCATCGCCGGGACGCCCATCGGGGTGCCCGTGACGATCAGCAGGCCGACCGCGCCCGTCGCCGCGAACGGGATGGACACCAGCAGGATCAGCGGCTGGGCGAGTGAACGGAAGGTGCCGACCAGCAGCATGAAGATGATCGCGATCGCCGCGAGCATCGCCAGGCCCAGGTTGACGAACGCCTCGTCCTGGTCCGCGGACACGCCGCCGATCTCCGCCGTCGCGCCCGCCGGGAGGGAGAGCGCGTTGATCTTCGTCTGGAGTTCCGCGCTGACCGCGCCGGTGTTGTCGCCGGTCGGCCGGGCGGTGACGGTGGCCGAGCGCTGGCCGTCGATCCGGGTCATGGAGACCGGGCCGTCCACCAGCTCGACGGTGGCGATGTCACCCAGCTTCACCGGGCCCAGGCGCAGCTTCTTCAGCTCGGCCAGGGTGGTGGCGGGCTCGGCCGACCGGATGACGACGTCCCGCTCGGTGTCGTCCAGCACCACCTTGGCGGCCGGGGTGCCCCGGACCGCCTGGGCGACGGCCGCGCCGAGCGTCTGGTCGTTGAACCCGGCGGCGGCGGCACGGGAGGTGGCCTCGACGGTGATCCGCGGGACGCTCTGCGACAGGTCGCTGGTGACGTCCGTGACGTCGTCCAGCGAGGCCACGGCCTCCTGCACCTGGTCGGCGGCCTTGCGCAGCACCTGCGCGTCGGCCGCCTTGACGACGACGCTCAGGTCCTGGCTGCCGAATCCGTCGCCGGCGGCGATGGTGGTGGTGCCGATGCCGTCGAGTCCGGCGAGGCCCTTCTCGATGCGCTTCTGCACGTCGGCGGAGGACGCGGAGTCCTCCAGCATGAGCTGGTAGGTGGCCTGGTTGGTGTCCGTACCGCCGCCGAAGGCCGCCATGAAGCCGGACGAGCCGATGGTGACCTGGTGGTCCTTGACGCCCTCGGTGTCGCCGAGCAGCTTCTCGACCTTCTTGGCCTGGGCGTCGGTCGCCGCGAGGCTGGCGCCGGGCTCCAGCTCCTGACGGACGGTGAGGACCGGCTGCTCGCCCTGGTCGAAGAAGTTGGTCTTGAGCAGCGGGGTCATGCCGAACGTGCCGATCAGGACGACGGCGGCGATGGCGAGGCTGGCCAGCCTGCGCCGGGTGGCGAAGCCCAGGACGGAGACGTAGAGGCGCTGGAGGCGGTTCTTCGCCTCCTTCTCCTCGGCCAGTCTGCGGGCCTCCTCGGCGTCCTCGGGGGTGCCCTTCGGGGGACGCAGGAACCAGTACGACAGGACGGGGACGACCGTCAGCGACACCAGCAGGGAGGCGAGCAGCGCCGCGGTGACGGTGAGGCTGAAGGAGCCGAACAGCTCGCCGACCATGCCGCCGACCAGGCCGATCGGCAGGAAGACGGCGACGGTGGTCAGCGTCGCGGACGTCACCGCGCCGGCCACCTCGCGGACGGCGCCCAGGATCGCCTCGCGGCGCTCCTCGCCGTAGCCGAGGTGCCGCTTGATGTTCTCCAGGACGACGATGGAGTCGTCGACGACCCGGCCGATCGCGATGGTCAGCGCGCCCAGGGTCAGCATGTTGAGCGACAGGTCGCGCGTCCACAGCACGATCAGCGCGAGCACGATGGACAGCGGGATGGACACCGCGGTGACCAGGGTCGAGCGCACCGAGGCCAGGAAGACCAGGATCACCAGGACCGCGAAGACCAGACCGAGCGCGCCCTCGACGGTCAGGCCCTCGATGGCCTGGGCGACGGCCGGGCCCTGGTCGCTGACGACGGTGAGGTCGGCGCCCGAGCCGAGCGCCTCGCGCAGGGCGGGCAGCTTCTCGTCGACGGCGTCCGAGATCGCGACGGCGCTGCCGTCGTGGTCCATGGTGACCACCACGGCGAGGCTGGGCTCGCCGTTGGTGCGGGTGAGGGAGTCGGCCTTGGCCTCCCGCTGCTCCACCTCGGCCACGGAGCCGAGCCGGACCGGCTTGCCCTTGCCGGGCTCGCCGGCGACCATCAGGTCCTCGATCTGCTCGAGCGAGGTGTAGCCGCCGCCCACCTGGACGGTGCGGTTGGCGCCCTCCTCGTCGAAGGAACCGGCCGGGACGGTCGCGCCGCCCGCCTGGAGGGCCTGCAGGAGCGCCTGCGTCGTGAGGCCGGCGTCGGCGAGCTTCGCGTCGTCGGGGGTGACGGTGACCTGGAGGTCCCGTACGCCGTCCACGGTGACCTGGCCGACGCCGTCGATGGCCTCCAGCTCGGTGACCACGGTCCGGTCGAGCTGGTCGGCGAGGGCCTGCTGGTCCTTGTCGGAGGTGACGGCGAGGACCACGGTCGGGATGTCGTCGGTGCTGCCGGCGACGACCTGCGGGTCCACGCCGTCGGGCAGCACGGCCCGGGCCCGGTTGACGGCCTGCTGGACGTCGGCGACGAGCTGCTTGGTCTCGTTGCCGAAGTCGAAGGACGCCATGATCACGGCGTTGCCCTCGCTGGCCTTCGAGGTGACGCCGGAGATGCCGTCGACGGCCTCCAGGTTGTTCTCGATGGGCTCGACGACCTGCTTCTCCACCACATCCGGGGAGGCGCCCTGGTAGGGGGCGATCACGGAGACCATGGGCAGTTCGATGGTGGGCAGCAACTGCTGCTTGAGCTGAGGTATCGCGATCGCCCCGAACACCAGCGCGACGATCGACATGAGGCCGATCAGGGCGCGTTGCGCGAGGCTGAATCTGGCCAGCCAGGACATGGGTTACGGATCTCTCTTCTGTGAGCGTCTGTGAACGTCTGCGAGCGGTGGAAGTACGGTCGGAAGTGCGGTCGCCGGCGCCGTCCGACACGCGGGCGGGGGCACGGGCGGGGGCACGGGGGGCTCAGTCGGGTGCCCGCTCTACACAGTGGTGCATCGCAAGGGGCCGATCCGTAGGCCCGGAGTCCCGTTCCTCGGGGCGGCGGCTACTCCCCCCGCAGTACACGCGGTCGCGTTCAGTCCGCCCTCGGGCGGACCAGGCCGGACTCGTAGGCGGTGACCACCAGCTGGGCCCGGTCCCGGGCGCCCAGTTTGGCCATGGCCCGGTTGACGTGCGTCTTCACGGTCAGCGGGCTGACCTCCAGGCGTTCGGCGATCTCGTCGTTGGAGTGGCCGCCGGCGACCTGGACCAGCACCTCGCGCTCCCGCACGGTCAGCGAGTCGAGCCGCTGCGCGCGGTCCGGGTCGAGGTCGGCGCCGTCGGACGGGCCCGCCTGGGCGAGGAAGCGGGCGATCAGCCCCTTGGTGGCGGCCGGGGACAGCAGCGCCTCGCCCTCGGCGGCGATCCGGATGGCGCTGAGCAGTTCGCCGGGTTCGGAGCCCTTGCCGAGGAAGCCGGAGGCGCCGGCCCGCAGTGACTGCACCACGTAGTCGTCGACCTCGAAGGTCGTCAGGATCACCACGCGGACCCCGTCGAGTTCGGGGTCCGCGCTGATCAGACGGGTGGCCGCGAGGCCGTCGGTGCCGGGCATCCGGATGTCCATGAGGACGACGTCGGCACGCTGTTCGCGGGCCAGCCGGACCGCTTCGGCGCCGTCGGACGCCTCGCCCACCACCTCCATGTCCGGCTCGGAGTCGACGAGGACGCGGAAGGCGCTGCGCAGCAGGGCCTGGTCGTCGGCGAGCAGGACACGGATGGTCATGGGTTCCCCCGGGAGCGCTGGTCACGGGCCGTCCTGGACCGCGAACGGGTCACGGACCGTCCTGGGCCGCGGACGTGTGGGTCTCGACGGGCAGGATCGCATGGACGCGGAAGCCGCCGCCGTAGCGGGGGCCGGTGGTGAGGGTGCCGCGCAGGGCGGTGACGCGTTCCCGCATGCCGAGCAGACCGTGGCCGCCGCCGTTGCCGCTGCCCGTGTCCGTGCCCGTGCCGTCGGGGGCTTCGCGTCGGCCGCCACCGTTGCCGGTGCCGTCGTCGAGGACGGTGATCTCGAGGTGCGGACCCACCCGGACGACGCTGACCTCGGCCTTCGCCTCGGCGCCGGCGTGCTTCTGGACGTTGGTGAGTGCCTCCTGGACGACCCGGTAGGCGGCCAGGTCGACAGCGGCGGGCAGCGCGGGGGCGTGGTCCGGGCGCTGGTCCTCGCGGGCGACCAGGACCCGCAGGCCGGCGTTGCGGAAGGTGCCGGCGAGGTCGTCGAGGCGGTCCAGTCCGGGGGCGGGCTCGGTGGGGGCCTCGGGGTCGCCGGACTGGCGCAGCAGGCCGACGGTGGCCCGCAGTTCGCCGAGCGCCGAGCGGCTGGCCTCGCGGACGTGGGCGAGGGCCTCCTTGGCCTGGTCGGGCCGCTTGTCCATGACGTGGGCGGCGACCCCGGCCTGGACGTTGACCAGGGCGATGTGGTGGGCGACGACGTCGTGCAGGTCGCGGGCGATGCGCAGGCGTTCCTCGGCGACGCGGCGACGGGCCTCCTCCTCGCGGGTGCGTTCGGCCCGCTCGGCGCGTTCCCTGATGGCCTGGACGAAGGCACGGCGGCTGCGGACGGCGTCCCCGGCGGTGGCGCCGATCCCGGTCCAGGCGAGGATCGCCAGGTTCTCCTGGGCGTACCAGGGCAGCGGGCCGGCGATCATGGCGGCGCCGGTGAGGACGGTCATGGTGAGCAGGCCGACCCGCCAGGTGGTGGGGCGGTCGGTGGCGGAGGCGACGGTGTAGAGCGCGACGACCACGCACATCGCGACCGGGGCGCGGGGGTCGCCGGTGACGGACTCCACCAGGGAGACCCCGCCGGTGAAGGCGAGGACCGCGAGGGGCGCCCGGCGCCGGAGGACGAGCGCGGCGGCGCCGAGCACCATGAGGACCAGGCTGAGCGCGTCGGGCGTGCGCAGCGCCCAGGTGACGCCGTCGGGGCCGTGCGGCTCCACGAGGGACCCGGCCACGATGCACACCAGGACGCCCGCGGCCAGGGCCGCGTCCAGGGCGAAGGGGTGCGCGCGCAGCCGGCGCCGGGCGCGCTGGAAGGTACTCACGACCGTTCACCGTACGGGGTCGCGGAAGCGTGCGGGGGACGGGCCGGCGGCGGATCGGTGGTGAGAGCCGCACCTGCCGTGAACGGGCCCACGGTGAACGGTTCGGATGCGAACGGTTCCGGTGTGAGCGGTATGCGTGCGAACGCTGTGCGTGCGAGCGGTACGGCCGTGGGTGGCCCGGCGGGCCGGGGGCTCATGCGCCCGGGATCAGTCCGTCGTCCGTGCCCGGGATCAGTCCGTCGCCGTCGTCGCTGAGCAGCTCCCGGACCTCCTCGATGGTCGCGTCCGGGGAGGGGAGGATGAGGTCGGAGGGTTCCAGGAAGTCGTCCGGCAGCGGTTCGCCGAGCTCGTGGACCCTGTTCAGCAGGGCGGTGAGGGTGCGGCGGAAGCCGGGGCCGTCGCCGTTGTCCATCTCGGCGAGGAGCTCCTCGTCGAGTTTGTCCAGCTCGGCGAGGTGGCTCTCGGCCAGAGCCACCTGCCCCTCCCCCATGATCCGTACGATCATGTCGGCCTCCTGAGCCGCCCTGGCGGGGGCTCGGTCGTCGTCGGCACGGTGTCCCGTGCGGCGGTCACTGCTTGTCGAACCGCGGGGTGTCCTGCGGCTGCTGCTGGGCCCGGGACTGCTCGCTGCCGCCCTCGATGGCCTGCTTCTCCCCGGAGGGGCCGCCGGCCAGCTCGGCCTTCATGCGCTGCAGTTCCAGCTCCACGTCCGTACCACCGGAGAGCCGGTCCAGCTCGGCCTGGATGTCGTCCTTGTGCATGCCGGACTGGTCGTCGAGGGCGCCGGAGGCGAGCAGCTCGTCGATGGCGCCGGCCCGCGCCTGGAGCTGGGCGGTCTTGTCCTCGGCCCGCTGGATCGCCAGCCCGACGTCGCCCATCTCCTCGGAGATGCCGGAGAAGGCCTCGCCGATCCGGGTCTGTGCCTGCGCCGCCGTGTACGTGGCCTTGATGGTCTCCTTCTTGGTGCGGAAGGCGTCGACCTTGGCCTGGAGCCGCTGGGCCGCGAGGGTGAGCTTCTCCTCCTCGCCCTGGAGCGTCGAATGCTGCGTCTCCAGGTCCGTCACCTGCTGCTGGAGGGCGGCGCGGCGGGAGAGGGCCTCGCGGGCGAGGTCCTCACGGCCCAGCGCGAGCGCCTTGCGGCCCTGGTCCTCCAGCTTGGAGGACTGGGACTGCAGCTGGTTGAGCTGGAGCTCCAGGCGCTTGCGGCTGGTCGCCACGTCGGCGACGCCCCGGCGGACCTTCTGGAGCAGCTCCAGCTGTTTCTGGTACGAGTAATCGAGGGTCTCGCGCGGATCCTCGGCCCGGTCCAGGGCCTTGTTCGCCTTCGCGCGGAAGATCATCCCCATACGCTTCATGACACCGCTCATGGGCTTCGCGCGCCCCCTTCTGACGGACTCCGGCTCACACTTCTGCGACAGAACCCACAGTACGGGCCCTGCATCCATTACCGCACTGTCCAGGGGCGGATGCGCTCATCCCCAAGGACGACTGCGTATCCTCCCGGTCCGGCGCAGGGAGTAGGTGATCCCCGGGTGCCGGCCGGACAACCCGCCCCAAGTCGCACACAACGCCCCCTCTGTCTGTCCTCTACGGACGCGCGGTGTTGCCGGATCGTTCCCCCCGGGGCTGGGGTCCAACCCCGGGTACCCCGTACCCTTGGGTTTTGTGTTCCGTAGCCGTGCCAAGGAAGAGAAGGCCCACGCCGACAAGGCGACGGTGACCGACTCCAAGCAGATCCGCCACCCGGAGGCCCCCAAGGGCCGTCCCACGCCCAAGCGCAGCCAGGCCCAGACCCAGCGGCGCAGCGTGGCCAATACGTCGATGACGCGCAAGGAGGCCGCCAAGCGGCAGCGTGACGAGCGCCGTGCCGCGATGGAGCGCCAGCGCCAGGCGCTGGCCAGCGGGGACGAGCGTTACCTGCCCGCTCGCGACAAGGGGCCGGTGCGCCGGTTCGCGCGTGACTACGTCGACTCGCGGTTCAACATCGCGGAGTACTTCCTGCCGATGGCGGTGATCATCCTGGTGCTGAGCATGATCCGGGTGCCCCAGCTGCAGAACGCCGCGCTGCTGCTGTGGCTCGTCGTGATCGTGATGATCGTGCTCGACTCCACCGTGACCGGCTTCCGGCTGAAGAAGCGGCTGGCCGAGCGCTTCCCCGACGACAAGCGCCGCGGCGCCGTCGCCTACGCGCTGATGCGCTCGCTGCAGATGCGCCGACTGCGTCTGCCCAAGCCCCAGGTCAAGCGCGGGGAGCGGCCCTGAGCACCACGCCGTTCGTCGACGGCGCGGCACTGGCGACGGTGCCCGCGCAGGCCTCGCCCGGTCAGGGCGGGCCGTCCGACGACCTGCGGGAAGTCGTACGGCAGGAACTGACGGCCCGCCAGCTCGACGAGCAGATAGTGGGACGGTTCCCGGTCGGGCGACGGCTGCGCGTGCTGGACGTCGGCATGGGCCGCGGCGCACAGGCACTGCGCCTGGCGCGGGCCGGCCACCAGGTGACCGGTCTGGAGCGGGACGCGGAGATGATCTCCGCCGCGCGCGCGGCGCTCGCCGGGGAGCCCGAGGGCATCCGGGAGCGGGTGCGGGTCGTCGAGGGCGACGGCCGCGACACCGGGGTGCACTTCCTGCCGGGCAGCTTCGACGTGGTGCTCTGCCACGGCGTACTCATGCACGTGGCGGAGCCGGACCCGCTGGTGGCGGGGCTGGCCCGGATGCTCGCGCCCGACGGCCTGCTGTCGCTGCTGGTGCGCAACGGCGACGCGCCGGCGATGCGGGCCGGCCTGCGCGGCGACTGGGCCGGGGCGCTGGCCGCGTTCGACACGCCGCGCCCTGCGGACGACTCGGATGCCGGGGCGCGGGCCGACCGGCTGGCGGACCTCACCGCGACGCTCGCGGGGCTCGGGGCGCCGCTGCACACCTGGTACGGGGTGCGGGTCTTCACGGACACGGCGGTGGACGGGGCGCACGTCGCGCACGGCCTCGGCTGTCCCGACGACCTGACGACGCTCCTCGCGGTCGAGGAGCGGGCCGGCCGGACGGACCCCTACCGCGGGGTGGCGTCACTGCTCCACCTGTGCGGCGTACGGGGCTGAGCGGACGCGGGACGGGCGAGGGCCAGAGCCCCCGCCCGATGCGCCACGTCGCCCTCGCCCGGATTCTCACGTCCGGATTCTCACGTCCGGATTCTCACGTCCGGGGCCTCACGTCCGCGGGTTCACGCCTCTTCCGCGTGCAGGCTCATCGGCCCGTAGATCTCCGTGGTGTCCTCCAGCAGCCGCACCTGGTCGGCGCCGCCCTCCACCAGGGCCTTCCAGTTCTCCCCGATCCAGGACTCGGCGTCCCCCTGCGTGGTGAAGTCCTCCGGTGTCACCGCGGGCTCGACCTGCGTCCCGTCGGCCTTCTCGAACCGCCACGTCCATGCCGCCATGTACGCCTCCGTGGGTATGAGCACCTGCACGACAGGAGCCGGATCATGGTCCGGCTCCTGGAGCAGAGCCTAGAGCCTGTCCGGCGGATGATTCGGGGGATCATCGGTGACCGTGCCCGGCCGGGCGCGCAGGAGCCGTGGGGAGGGGTGAAAATCGGGTCCGTGGAACTCACTCTGCTCGGCACCGGTGCCCCCGCGGGCCTGCCCCGCCCCGACTGTCCCTGCGCCGCCTGCGCGTCCGCCGCCGGGCCGTACGCGCGCGCGGCGACCTCGCTGCTCGTGGACGGCTCGCTGCTGCTCGACCTGATGCCGGGCGTGGCGTTCGCCGCCGCCCGCGCGGGGCACTCGCTGGGCGGGGTGCGCCAGGTGCTGCTCTCCCATCCGCACGACGGCCCCGCGGTCGAGGTGCCCGCCGGGCTGCCGCAGCCCGGCCGGGTGCCGGACGGGCGGGAGCTGGCGCTGCTGACGGGCCACCGGGTGCGGGCGGTGGCGCTGGACGCGCCGGGCACCGGGTACGCGGTGACCGGTCCGGACGGGCAGCGGCTGCTGTACCTGCCGCCGGGCACGGCGCCGGCCGGTCTGGAGGAGCCGGCCGAACCGTACGCCATGGTGCTGCTGGACGTCGTGGGACGCCCGGACGCGCTGGCGCGGCTGCGGGCGGTGGGCGCGGTGGGGCCGACGACGGACGTCGTCGCCGTGCACCTCGACCACGACGTGCCGCCGGGTGCGGAGGAGCGGCGCCTGCTCGCGGCGGCCGGGGCACGCGCCGTGCCGGACGGGACCACGCTGGAGGTGGGCGCCTACGAGCACGTCCCCGACCTGCCGCGCCGGACGCTGGTCCTGGGCGGAGCCCGGTCCGGCAAGTCGGTGGAGGCCGAGCGACGGCTGGAGTCCCTGCCCCAGGTGCTGTACGTCGCGACGGGCGGGTCCCGCAACGGGGACACCGAGTGGACGGCCCGGGTGTCGGCCCATCAGGAGCGGCGGCCCGGGTCGTGGCGGACCGTGGAGACCTGCGACCTGGTGCCGCTGCTGGGCGCCGACGGGCCGCCGCTGCTGGTGGACTGTCTGTCGCTGTGGCTGACGGACGCGATGGACTCCGTCGGGGCGTGGGACGACGCGGAGTGGGCGGGCGGCGGGGAACGGGCGCTCAAGGAACGGGTGCGCGAGCTGACGGACGCGGTGCGGGCGACCCGGCGGACCGTGGTCGCCGTGTCCAACGAGGTGGGCTCGGGCATCGTCCCCGCCACCGCGTCCGGCCGCCGGTACCGGGACGAACTCGGGCGGCTGAACGCGGCGTTCGCCCAGGAGTGCGAGCAGGTGCTGCTGGTGGTGGCGGGCCAGGCACTGGTGCTCCGGGGGTGAACAGGTGGGACCTGGGCGGGGTCCGGGTCCGGGGCGGGGTCAGTCCGTCGGCTTTCGCGCGATGATCCGGTACGCGTTGGCGAACGGGGTGTGCCGCAGGACGGGCGCCAGCACGAGGTCCGTCAGCGCCGCGACGGCGACCAACGGGGCGCCCGCGCGCAGCAGTACGGCGCGCGCCTGCTGCTGGAACGGGGTCGGCGGGATCGCGCGCCAGGGGGCGTCCGGGGCGGGCAGGGCCTGGGAGAGGGCCAGCGCGGCGGCGCCGGCCAGGTCGTACGGGACGTACAGGGCACGGTGCCTGGACTTGGCGGTGGCGGACCTGGACGTGCCGGACCCGGCGGCGACGGACCTGGTGGTGACGGACCTGGTGGTGACGATCGCGCAGCCGAGCGTCTCCAGTTCGTCCCGGAGGTTGCGCGGCGGCAGCAGGTGGAGCCGGCGGGGCTGGTCGTAGGACAGCCACCGGTTGCCGAACAGGGCGGCGAACGCGCACCTGGGGTCCAGGGTCTCGATGAGCAGGTGGCCGCCGGGGCGCAGGCAGTCCAGGGCGGCGCGGAGTTCCGCCCGCGGGTCGGTGGTGTGTTCGAGGTGGTGCAGCAGGCTGACGACGTCGTAGCGGGCCGCCACCCGGGCCAGCAGCTTCGGGTCCGTCAGCGCGCCGATGTGGGCCTCCTCGACGCGGCCGAGGACGCGGGCGCGTTCGACGCGCGCGGTGAGGTCGGTGCCGTCGAAGGCGGTGTAGGGGAAGAACTCCTGCGCGGTGTCCGGGAAACGGCCGTGTCCGGTGCCGACGTCCAGCCAGCTCTCCGGTTCGCCGAAGCGCAGCATCGCGCGGGCCGTGGCCCGGCGGCGGCGCGGGGCGTCGCGCAGCGCGAGGACGTGGTCGGTGACGGTGTCCCGGGGGGCTCCGCGCGACGTCCGGCGATGGAAGGCCAGGCCCTCGGCGGTGAGCCGGGGGTTCTGGAAGGTGTGGCCGCATTCTCGGCACGCGTCGACGGTGAACCGCCCCGGCCGGTGCCGCCGCAGGTCACCGGTGCGCAGCCGGTTGCGCAGCCGCGTGGAGCCGCACCAGGGGCAGTCTTCGCGGCGCGGCTCGTGCACCCGCACGGAGGCCTGCTGGGCGGGGACCACCGGAGCGCGGGGGGCGGCGGACGACGGGACGGCGGACGACGGGACGGCGGACGACGGGACGGCGGCGGGCGCGTCGGGTTCGGACATGGCGGCTCCGGGTGAGTCGGGCGGGGCGGGCGGGGGCGGGAGAGGCGTGGGCGGAACGGGTGGAGCAGGCGGAACGGACTCGGTGCACCGATGAACGGTCGGGCGGACGGCGGCGACATTCCCTTGCAAAACGTTACGGATCGGATGCCGATCCCGGGCGCAACGACGCCGGGGTGGCGTCGCCCGGTGGGCGGGATGCCGGCGACGGGCCCCAGAGCTCCGGCGTGTTCGATCCGGGCCGGTACTGTTCGGCGAATGAGCGCGCTTAATCTCGACGACTTCACCGATCTGATCGAGCGTCCGGACGGCGGGGTGCGCCGTGACGCGGAGGCGCGCCGCGAGCGCCAGATCGTGCCGCCCGGGTCGCTGGGCCGCCTCGACGAACTGGGCGAGTGGCTGGCCGCCGCGCAGTCCGCGGTGCCGGTGCGACCGGTCGAACGGCCGCGGGTCGTCCTCTTCGCCGGTGATCACGGGATCGCCCGGCAGGGTGTCTCGGCACGGCCCGCGGGCAGCGCCGGGGAGCTGGTGCGCGAGGTGCTGGAGGGCGGCCGTCCGGTGTCCGTGCTGGCCCGGCGGCTCGGGGTGCCGGTGCGGGTGGTCGACATGGCCCTGGACTGCGACCCGGACACCCTGCCCGAGGACGTCGTACGGCACCGGGTGCGGCGCGGCAGCGGACGGATCGACGTCGAGGACGCACTGAGCCCCGAGGAGGCCGAGGCGGCGTTCCGGACCGGGGTCGCGCTGGCCGACGAGGAGGCCGACTCCGGTACGGACCTGGTGGTGCTCGGCGATGTGAGCGTGGGCGGGACCACGGCGGCGGGGGTGTTGGTGGGCGCGCTGTGCGGGACGGACGCGTCCGTGGTCACCGGGCGCGGCGGGCTGGCGATCGACGACCTGGCCTGGATGCGCAAGTGCGCGGCGATCCGTGACGCGCTGCGGCGGGCCCGGCCCGTGCTCGGCGACCAGCTGCGGCTGCTGGCGACGGTGGGCGGGGCCGATCTCACCGCGATGACGGGCTTCCTGCTGCAGGCCGCGGTACGGAAGATGCCGGTCGTGCTCGACGGGGTCGTGACGGCGTCGTGCGCGCTGGTGGCGCAGCGGATCGCGTTCCGGGCGCCGGACTGGTGGCTGGCCTCGCACGACAGCGGTGAGCCGGGCCAGGCCAAGGCGCTGGACCGGATGGCGCTGGAACCGCTGCTCGCCCACGGCGTCACCGTGGGCGAGGGCACGGGCGGCCTCCTGGCCCTCCCCCTGGTCCAGGCGGCGGCCGCCCTGGCCGCGGAACTGCCGGAACGCCCGAAGGAGTCGGAGGCGCCGGAGACCGCAAAGGGCCCGGAGGCGCCGGAATCCTCGGAGCGGCCGGCCGCGGCGGACCTGACGAAGGAGCCGGAGACCTCGGAAGCGCCGAAGCCCGAGTAGCCGTCCCCGTACGTCCCGAGCGACCGCTCCCGAAGCGACGCCCCGTTCCGTCGCCCGCGTTCGACGGAGCGGGGAGCGGCCCCGGCCCCGGACCGACATGGCGGGCCGGCCCCGGCCGCAGCGGCGGGAAGTCTTTCCGCCGGGCACTCGTCGGCTCCGCCCCCGGGGAGACGTTCCGGGCGGCCCGCGTCCGTACCGGGCGAAGGGCCGCGCCCCGGGGCAAGCCCTCCGCCCCGTCCGTCACCCGCGTTCGACCGGTCACCCGCGTTCGACGGGGCGGGGCGGGTCGGGGTCGGGTCTGCCGCCGATCCAGTCCTGGACGGCGCGGCGGGGCGCCGACCAGCGGAGGTCGTGGTGGTAGGCGCGGAGGACTGCTTTCGCGCGGGCGCGGGGCCTGTTCCGGTAGAAGCGTCTGGACCACGGGGAACCGGGACGGGCCAGGCGCAGCGCGCCGAACACGGCGATGACGGGGACGATCACGCCGAACACGGCGATCCTCGCCTTGCCCTTGCTCAGGGCGATGAGCGAGAAGAGGAAGTTGCCCGCGACGTTCAGGGCGACGCCGGCGCGGTTCTGGAGTTCGTCCTCGCTGAGGTCGTTGACCCCGAACGGGGAGAACCCGGCCAGCACCAGCCCGACCAGGGCGGCGGTGAGGACGACCACCTCGACGCTCTGCCGGCCCGCCTCGGTCCAGTAGACGTCGTCGAGGTGCAGGATCAGCGCGAACTCGTCCAGGACCAGACCGGCACCGATACCGAAGACGACCGCACTGAGCGCCGACCCGAAGCCGTTCCGGCCGCCCGCCACCGCGCCGAAACCGCCGACGACCGTGAGGATCACGCCGGGCACGACGTGGTGGATGTGCAGACCGCCCGCCTCGACGTTGCCGAAGGGGCCCCTGCCGGCCCGGATCAACCGGGTGACGGTCCGGGTGATCACGAAGGTGAGGACGAAGGCGGCGAGTGCGAGAAGCAGCGGCAGTTTGCCCGGCTCGATGATGTTCCGCTGCAACCAATGCCCCATAAGCGCACTTTATCCACGGCTGCCCGGGGCGCCCTGCTGACCACCGGGTAACCTGCGCCGGTGCCCGCACCCTCCCCCACCTCGCTGTCCGACGGTCTGCGCTTCGCCTTCGGCACCCTGACCGTGTTCCCGGTCCGGGTGACCCGCTGGGACCGCCCGGCCGCGCGCGGCGGCATGCTGTGCGCCCCGCTCACCGGGCTGATGGTGGGCGCCGTGGCCGCCGCCGCCGGACTCCTGCTGCTGTTCCTCGGCGCGGGCGCGCCGCTCGCCGCCGTCGCCACCGTCGCCGTACCCGCCGTCCTCACGCGCGGGCTGCACCTCGACGGGCTGGCCGACGTCGCGGACGGGCTCGGCAGCGGCAAGCCGGCCGAGGACGCGCTGCGGATCATGAAGCAGTCGGACATCGGACCGTTCGGCGTGCTCACCCTCGTCCTGGTGCTGCTGGCCCAAGTGGCCGCGCTGGCCCAGGCGTACGGCGACTCCTGGGCCCGGGGTGCGCTCGCCGCCGTGGTCGCGGCGGTCGCGGCCCGGCTCGTCCTCACCCTCGCCGCCCGCACCGGGGTGCCGCCCGCCCGCCCGGAAGGGCTGGGCGCCGCGGTCGCCGGGGTCGTCCCGCGGGCGGGTGCCGTGGCGGTCGGGCTCGCGGTGACCGGGGCCTCGGCGGCCGGGGGCGCCCTCCTCGGCGCGGACGGCGTCGTCCGTACCGTCCTCGCGGTGCTGCTGTCGGCCGCGGCCGCGGAACTCCTCCTGCGGCACTGCGTCCGCCGCTTCGGCGGAGTCACCGGCGATGTGTTCGGCGCGCTGACGGAGACCGCGGCGACGACCGTCCTCGTCGTCGCCGCGCTGGGCTGAACCGTCCACGACGCCCCGGGACCCCTCCGGTACGGGCTTCAGCAGGCTCGGCGCCAGGCCCCCAGTTCGTACTTCTTCAGCAGGGAACTCAGCCCCAGCCGCCGGGAGTCCGCGCAGAAGCGGTCGGCGGGCAGTTCGTACTCGGCGTGGAAGACGGCCTTGCCGGCCTCGACGAACGGGGTGAGTTCCTCGCACTCGCCGTACTGGGCGCACTGCTCGTTGACCGCGAAGTCGTAGTCGCCGACCAGCTGCGGAATCTGGTCCAGGTCGTTCTTCAGGCCGACGGCCAGGCCGCGTTCGTGGGCGAGCCGGGCGATCAGGCGGTTGTAGCGGAGCTGGTCGGCCGCGGTGAGCGGGAACCCGGTGCGGTTGCGGTAGCCGTCCATGTTGTCCGGCTCCACCGCGTCGAAGCCCTTGTCGCGGCACATGTCGAACCGCTCTGCCATGATCGGTTCCAGGACGTCGGTGCGCCGGATGTCGAGCCAGCGCTCGCCCTGCCAGCCGTTGCCGCGGCCGATCACCTCGTCGGGGAAGTCGCCGGCGTCGGGGCGGAAGTCCTCCCAGGCGCCCGTGGACAGGTAGCAGATGACCTTCCGGCCGTCGCGGTGCAGCCGCGCGACCGTGTCCCCGGAGTGGTCGAACCCGTCGATGTCGTAGACCGGTACGTCGACGGAGGTGTCGAGGCGTCCGCTGAGCTGCCACTGCCAGTCGGTGCCGGGACGCGGCTGCCAGCGAGGGCCGTCGCTCCGCCCGGCACCGGAGCCGGACCCCGGGTCCGGTCCCGGGACGCAGCCCGCGAGCAGCAGCAGCGCGCACAGGGCGAGTGGCGCGGCGAGCAGTCCTGTGGGGCGTCTCATGGGCGTCTCTCGTCTTCGCCGCCGTCCGGCGGTCCGCGGGCGGGGCTCCGACGATGACCGCCACGTCAACAATCGGTGAAGACCCGGGTGAGGGAGTGGACACGCAGACGCGCGTAGTCTCGTCCGGAGTGTCGCCGTACCGGGGACGGCCCCGCCGAGACCGTACCGTCAGGTCGTCGTTAGGGTCGGCGCCGGGCCGGTCGACCCACACCTTTCGGCCACAGCAACTTCACATCGGAAGCGAGAATTCACCACCGTGACTGCTCTCACTCTCAGCACCGCCGCGTTGCCCGGCCTGCGGGCCGACGCGATCGTGATCGGTGTCGCCAAGGGCACTGCGTCCGCGGCCGGGGGCCCGGTCGTCGTACCGGGCGCCGAAGACGTGGACAAGGCCTACGACGGCAGGCTCGCCGGCGTCCTGGAGACCCTCGGCGCGTCCGGCGCCGAGGGTGAGGTGACGAAGCTCCCCGCACCGACCGGCTTCAAGACGCCGCTCGTGGTCGCGGTGGGCCTGGGCGCCCAGCCCGAGAAGGACGCCGCCCCCGACACCGAGGCGCTGCGCCGGGCGGCCGGCGTGGCCGCCCGCGCCCTGTCCGGCTCCAAGAAGGCCGTCTTCGCCCTCCCGATGACGGACGCCGCCGACGCCGGCGCGGTCGCCGAGGGCGCGCTGCTCGGCGCGTACTCCTTCGACGCCTACAAGAACAGCGACGACAACGGCGGCAAGAACAAGAAGAAGGACCGCAGGACGCCGCTCGCCGAGGCCGTACTGGCCGGCGTGCCGGCCCGGGACAAGGCGTTCAAGGCGGCCGTGGAGCGTGCCACCGCGGTCGCCGAGGAGCTCAACCGGGCCCGCGACCTGATCAACACCCCGCCCAACGACCTCGACCCCGAGGCGTTCGCCGCCGTCGCGCAGGCCGCGGCCAAGGAGCACGGCATCAAGGTGCAGGTGCTCGACGAGAAGGCGCTGGCCAAGGGTGGCCACGGCGGCATCCTCGGCGTGGGCGCCGGCTCGGCGGCGGGTCCGCGGCTGGTGAAGCTGTCGTACACCTCCGCCAAGGCGAAGAAGCACCTCGCCTTCGTCGGCAAGGGCATCACGTACGACTCGGGTGGCATCTCGCTGAAGCCGGCCGGGCACAACGAGACGATGAAGTGCGACATGAGCGGTGCCGCCGCCGTGTTCGCCGCGGTCGTCGCCGCCGCCCGTCTCGGCCTCGCGGTCAACGTCACCGGCTGGCTGGCCCTGGCCGAAAACATGCCCTCGGGTTCCGCCACTCGTCCGGGTGACGTGCTGCGCATGTACAGCGGCAAGACGGTGGAGGTGCTCAACACCGACGCCGAGGGCCGGCTGGTCCTCGCGGACGCGCTGTGGGCGGCCTCGGAGGAGAAGCCCGACGCGATCGTGGACGTCGCGACGCTGACCGGCGCGATGGTCCTGGCGCTGGGCAACCGCACCTTCGGCATCATGGCGAACGACGACACCTTCCGCGCCGCGGTGCTGGAGGCCGCCGAGGAGGTCGGCGAGCCCGCCTGGCCGATGCCGCTGCCGGAGCACCTGCGCAAGGGGATGGACTCGACCGTCGCCGACATCGCGAACATGGGCGAGCGGATGGGCGGCGGACTCGTCGCCGGTCTCTTCCTGCGCGAGTTCGTCGGCGAGGGCATCACCTGGGCCCACCTCGACATCGCGGGACCGGCCTTCAACGAGGGCGGCCCCTTCGGCTACACCCCCAAGGGCGGTACGGGTTCGGCGGTACGGACGCTGGTCCGCCTCGCGGAGCAGACGGCGGCCGGCGAGCTGGGCTGAGCCGACCGGTCGCCGGCGGGACCCCGTGCGCGGACAGGACGGGGCCCCGCCGACCGCCGACCGGGTCACGCCCTGCCGTGCCCTGCCCTGCCGTGTCATGCCGCGGGGGCGTGTCGTACGGGCCGTCGCACGTACTCACCGTGCCTGCGACGGGCGGGTGTTCGAACGTGGGACGCCTCACACCGCCGCCCCACGTCTCGTTCCGCGTCGACAAGTGCGAGGATAGGGCTCGGCAGGACAGGGCCCCACCGAAGGGCCGAAGGCAAAAGAGCGGCCGGACACCAGCCGCCGACCGGTCGCTGGAGACCGGCGTGGCGCACATGCATGGAGGACGTGACGTGGCGAACGACGCCAGCACTGTTTTCGACCTAGTGATCCTCGGCGGTGGCAGCGGTGGTTATGCCGCGGCCCTGCGCGGGGCGCAGCTGGGCCTGGACGTCGCCCTGATCGAGAAGGACAAGGTCGGCGGTACCTGCCTGCACAACGGGTGCATCCCCACCAAGGCCCTGCTGCACGCGGGCGAGGTCGCCGACCAGGCCCGCGAGAGCGAGCAGTTCGGTGTGAAGGCCACCTTCGAGGGCATCGACATGGCGGCCGTCAACAAGTACAAGGACGACGTGATCTCGGGCCTGTACAAGGGCCTGCAGGGTCTGATCGCTTCCCGCAAGGTGACCTACATCGAGGGTGAGGGCCGGCTGTCGTCGCCGACCTCCGTCGATGTGAACGGCCGGCGGGTCGAGGGCCGCCACGTCCTGCTGGCGACCGGCTCCGTGCCGAAGTCGCTGCCGGGCCTGGAGATCGACGGCAACCGGATCATCTCCTCCGACCACGCCCTCGTCCTGGACCGTGTGCCGAAGTCCGCGATCGTGCTGGGCGGCGGCGTCATCGGCGTCGAGTTCGCCTCCGCGTGGAAGTCGTTCGGCACCGAGGTCACCATCGTCGAGGGCCTCAAGCACCTCGTCCCGGTCGAGGACGAGAACAGCTCGAAGCTGCTGGAGCGGGCGTTCCGCAAGCGGGGCATCAAGTTCAACCTGGGCACCTTCTTCCAGAAGGCCGAGTACACCCAGGACGGCGTGAAGGTCACCCTCGCCGACGGCAAGGAGTTCGAGGCCGAGGTCCTGCTCGTCGCCATCGGCCGCGGCCCGGTCTCGCAGGGCCTGGGCTACGAGGAGGCCGGGGTCGCCATGGACCGCGGCTACGTCCTGGTCGACGAGTACATGCGGACCAACGTCCCGACGATCTCCGCGGTCGGCGACCTCGTCCCGACGCTCCAGCTCGCGCACGTCGGCTTCGCCGAGGGCATGCTGGTGGCGGAGCGGCTGGCCGGTCTGAAGACCGTCCCGGTCGACTACGACGGCGTGCCGCGGGTGACGTACTGCCACCCGGAGGTCGCCTCCGTCGGCATCACCGAGGCCAAGGCCAAGGAGATCTACGGCGCGGACAAGGTCGTCGCCCTGAAGTACAACCTGGCGGGCAACGGCAAGAGCAAGATCCTCAAGACCGCGGGCGAGATCAAGCTCGTCCAGGTCAAGGACGGTGCGGTGGTCGGCGTCCACATGGTCGGCGACCGTATGGGCGAGCAGGTGGGCGAAGCCCAGCTGATCTACAACTGGGAGGCGCTGCCTGCCGAGGTCGCCCAGCTGGTCCACGCCCACCCGACGCAGAACGAGGCGCTCGGCGAGGCGCACCTGGCCCTCGCGGGCAAGCCCCTCCACTCCCACGACTGACCTCTTCGGTCACGGGCGCGACGACACAGACTTCCGCACTTCTAAGGAGCAACCGAAACCATGGCGGTTTCCGTAACCCTTCCGGCGCTCGGCGAGAGCGTCACCGAGGGCACTGTCACCCGCTGGCTGAAGGCCGAGGGCGAGCGCGTCGAGGCCGACGAGCCGCTGCTCGAGGTCTCCACCGACAAGGTCGACACCGAGATCCCCGCTCCGGCCGCCGGCGTGCTGTCCTCCATCAAGGTCGCCGAGGACGAGACCGTCGAGGTCGGTGCCGAGCTGGCCCTGATCGACGACGGCAGCGGTGCCCCCGCCGAGGCCCCGGCCCCGGCCGCCGAGCAGCCCGCCGCACCGGCTCCCGAGCCGGCCCCGGCCGCCGAGCAGCCCGCCCCGGCCGCCCAGCCCGCCGCCGAGCAGCCCGCCCCGGCACCCGCGGCGGAGGCCCCCTCCGGGGGTGCCGCCGAGGGCACGGACGTGGTCCTGCCCGCGCTCGGTGAGTCCGTCACCGAGGGCACCGTCACCCGCTGGCTGAAGTCGGTCGGTGACAGCGTCGAGGCCGACGAGCCGCTGCTCGAGGTCTCCACCGACAAGGTCGACACCGAGATCCCGGCGCCCACCTCGGGTGTGCTGCTGGAGATCACGGTCGGCGAGGACGAGACCGCCGAGGTGGGCGCCAAGCTCGCCGTCATCGGCGCTCCGGGTGCCGCTCCGGCGGCTGCCGAGCCGGCCCCGGCTCCCGCCCCGCAGGCCGCCCCGGCTCCGGTCGCTGCTCCGGAGCCCGCTCCGGCGCAGCCCGAGCCCACCCCGGCTCCGGCTCCGGCTCCGCAGCAGGCCGCTCCGGCGCCTGCTCCGGCCCCGGCTCCCGCCCCGCAGCCGGCCGCTCCCGCCCCGGCTCCGGCCGCCGCTGTTCCGGCCGCCGCCCAGCCGACCGACGAGGGCGCCTATGTGACCCCGCTGGTGCGCAAGCTCGCCGCCGAGCACGGCGTCGACCTGTCCACCGTCAAGGGCACCGGCGTCGGCGGCCGTATCCGCAAGCAGGACGTGGTCGCCGCGGCCGAGGCCGCGAAGGCCGCCCCGGCTGCTGCTCCCGCGCCGCAGGCGGCGCCCGCCGCCAAGCGGGCCCCGGTCCTCGAGGCCTCGCCGCTGCGCGGCCAGACCGTGAAGATGCCGCGGATCCGCAAGGTCATCGGCGACAACATGGTCAAGGCGCTGCGCGAGCAGGCGCAGCTGTCCTCGGTCGTCGAGGTCGACGTCACGCGGCTGATGAAGCTGCGGACGCGGGCCAAGGACGCGTTCGCGGCCCGTGAGGGCGTCAAGCTCTCCCCGATGCCGTTCTTCGTCAAGGCCGCCGCCCAGGCGCTGAAGGCCCACCCGGCCGTCAACGCCCGGATCAACGAGGCCGAGGGGACCATCACCTACTTCGACACCGAGCACATCGGTATCGCGGTGGACTCCGAGAAGGGCCTGATGACCCCGGTCATCAAGAACGCCGGTGACCTCAACATCGCCGGTATCTCCAAGGCCACGGCCGAGCTGGCGGGCAAGGTCCGGGCGAGCAAGATCACCCCGGACGAGCTGTCCGGCGGGACCTTCACCATCAGCAACACCGGTTCGCGCGGTGCGCTGTTCGACACGATCATCGTGCCTCCGGGCCAGGTCGCGATCCTCGGCATCGGTGCCACGGTCAAGCGTCCGGCCGTCATCGAGACGGAGGAGGGCACGGTCATCGGCGTCCGCGACATGACGTACCTGACGCTGTCCTACGACCACCGTCTGGTGGACGGCGCCGACGCGGCCCGTTACCTGAACTCGGTCAAGGCGATCCTGGAGGCGGGCGAGTTCGAGGTCGAGCTCGGCCTGTGATCCACGGCCGCTGAGACCGGGTCGCCGACCTCGGTCACCGGTGCCCCCGTCCGGAAGTCTCCGGGCGGGGGCACCGTCGTGTGCGCGGTGCGCGGTGCGCGGTGCGCGGGGTCCGGCGTACGGGGTCCGGCGTACGGGCTGCGCGGTCCCGGACGTACAGCTCGTCCGGGACTCGGCGCATACGCCGCGGGACGTGCCGTATGCGCCGTGTAAGCCTCGTCTCACCTGATCCAAAGCACCCTGTGCGCCCCTTCCGGACGGCGTCACCGCCGTATTGTCTAAGGGTCAAACGCCCTCAAGGGTCCTCTGTCCGTCGTCCGTCCGCCGCCTCTCGACGGGGCCCTTCGGGCGGCTGCCTCGGATTCACGAGTCCTGTTCAAGGAGCCCTCATGACCGCGCCCGTCGTCCACTCGCTGCGCGAGCAGATCCGCGAGCACATCCTGGAAGGGATCATCAGCGGGCGCTGGCAGCCGGGCGAGCGGATCGTGGAGCGGCGGATCGCAACGGAGCTGGAGGTCAGCCAGACGCCGGTGCGGGAGGCGCTGCGCGAACTGGAGTCGCTGCGGCTGATCGAGTCGGCGCCCAACAAGGGCGTGCGGGTGCGCAACCTCTCGGCCACCGACCTGGAGGAGAGCTACCCGGTGCGGGCCGGTCTCGAGGCGATCGCCGCGGAACTGGCGGCGGACCGGCTGGCGGAGGACTGCTCGGCGCTGGAGCCGCATGTCGCCGCGCTGTACGAGGCCGACCGCGTCGCCGACGGCACGGGCCAGGTGCGGCACACGGTCGCCTTCCACCGCGAACTGGTCCGCGCGGCCGGCAATTCGGTGCTGCTGCACACCTGGGAGGGCCTGGGCATCGAGGTCTTCACCGCTTTGTCCATCCGCTGGCTGGGCACGGTCCAGCAGTCCTACGCGGAGGAGCACCAGGATCTGGTGACCGCGTTCCGCCGCCGCGACCCGCGGATCGCGGAGATCGTGAAGGCCCACGTACTGGGGTGCGCGCCCCGGGCGTGAGCCCTGCACGAGAAGAGCGCGAGCCCGGCGCGGGAGGCGCGCGAGCCCGGCGCGGACGTCGGACGGCAGGCGCTCGGACAGGTACGGGGATGCCCGGACGCGTGCCGGGACACGCACCGGAACCCGTGTCGCCATCCCTGCGGAGACCCACGCTCACCTGCGAAAACATCCCCCTTTTCACGTCACTCGGTGCCACCTCCCCGGGCACCGCGTGCCGACTTTCTTGAAATCAAGAGATTTTCACCTGAACCCTTTGATCGATCATCGATCAGCAGGTTATGGTCGCCTGCGGGGTCTCCACCAGAGCCCCAGCCCTGTCCTGCCAAAGACCAAGGGCACCCCCGAACCCTTACCGATGAGGGAACCCCCTTCGACTGAGGAAGGCGGCGACATGACCGACCCCAAGGCCATCCAGCCGAGCGAGCTGGACCAGCTCCCGGACCGCGACCCCGAGGAGACCGCCGAATGGCAGGCCTCGCTCGATGCCGTCGCCAAGGCAGCCGGCCCGCACCGGGCCGCGTACCTGATGCGCCGTACGCTGGAGCGCGCCGAGGGCGCCGGCATCGCACTGCCGCAGCTCCTCGAGACCGACTACGTCAACACCATCCCCACCGCCGCCGAGCCCGCCGTGGACGGCGACGAGGCGATGGAGTCCCGCATCACCGCGTGGAACCGCTGGAACGCGGCGGCGATGGTCAGCCGCGGCAGCAAGTACGGCGTCGGCGGCCACATCGCCACCTTCGCCTCCGCGGCCTGGCTCTACGAGACCGGCTTCAACCACTTCTTCCGCGGCAAGGAGGGTGACGGCTCCGGAGACCAGCTCTACATCCAGGGCCACGCCTCCCCCGGTATCTACGCCCGCGCCTTCCTCGACGGCAGGCTGACCGAGGCGCACCTCGACAACTTCCGCCGCGAGGCCGGCGGCGACGGACTGCCGTCCTACCCGCACCCGCGGCGCCTGCCCTGGCTGTGGGAGTTCCCCACGGTGTCGATGGGCCTGGGCCCGATCTCCGCGATCTACCAGGCGCGGTTCAACCGCTATCTGACCAGCCGCGGCATCAAGGACCTGTCGAACTCCCACGTGTGGGCGTTCCTCGGCGACGGCGAGATGGACGAGCCGGAGTCCACCACCGCGCTCACCCTCGCCTCCCGCGAGGGCCTGGACAACCTGACCTTCGTCGTCAACTGCAACCTGCAGCGGCTCGACGGTCCGGTCCGCGCCAACTTCAAGATCGTGCAGGAGCTGGAGGCCCAGTTCCGCGGCGCCGGCTGGAACGTGGTCAAGACCCTGTGGGGCACCGCCTGGGACGAGCTGTTCCAGCTGGACACCACCGGCGCGCTGGTCCGCCGCCTGCGCGAGGTACCCGACGCGCAGGTCCAGACGTACCAGACCCGCGACGCCGCCTACATCCGCGAGGACTTCTTCGGCAAGGACCCGGCGCTCGTCGAGATGGCGAAGCTGCTGAGCGACGACAAGATCATCGAGTGCTTCCAGCTCTCGCGCGGCGGCCACGAGGCCCGCAAGGTCTACGCCGCCTACCGCGCCGCGCTCTCCCACACGGGCGCGCCGACCGTGATCCTGGCCCAGACGGTCAAGGGCCACACGCTCGGCGACGGCTTCGCGTCGAAGAACGCCAACCACCAGATGAAGAAGCTGTCGGCGGACGAGTTCAAGGCGATGCGCGACCGCCTCGAACTGCCGATCAAGGACAGCGACTTCGTCGACGGCCAGGTCCCCTACGGCCACCCGGGCGCCGACTCCCCCGAGGTCCGCTACCTCCAGGAGCGGCGCGCCGCCCTCGGCGGTCCGGCCCCGGCCCGCCGCGTCCACCCGGTCGCACCGCTGCCGGCTCCGGCCGAGAAGGCGTTCACCGCCTTCGACAAGGGCTCCGGCTCGCAGAACGTGGCCACCACCATGGCGTTCGTCCGCCTGGTCAAGGACCTGGTCCGCGACAAGGAGACCGGCAAACGCTGGGTGCCGATCGTCCCCGACGAGGCGCGCACCTTCGGCATGGAGTCGCTCTTCCCCTCGCTCGGCATCTACTCGCCCAAGGGCCAGACGTACGAGCCGGTCGACCGCGACCAGCTGATGTACTACAAGGAGGCCAAGAACGGCCAGATCCTCAACGAGGGGATCACCGAGGCCGGTTCCATGGCCGACTTCATCGCCGCCTCCACGTCGTACTCGACGCACGGCGAGCCGATGATCCCGTTCTACATCTTCTACTCGATGTTCGGCTGGCAGCGCACGGCCGACCAGATGTGGCAGCTCGGCGACCAGCTCGGCCGCGGTTTCCTCGTCGGCGCCACCGCCGGCCGCACCACGCTCACCGGTGAGGGCCTGCAGCACGCCGACGGCCACTCCCCCGTCATCGCGGCGACCAACCCGGCCGCGCTGAGCTACGACCCGGCGTTCGCGTACGAGATCGCCACCATCGTCAAGGACGGTCTGCGCCGGATGTACGGCGAGGCGGCCCCGGGCGAGGACCAGGACGTCTTCTACTACCTGACGGTCTACAACGAGCCGGTCCAGCAGCCGGCCAAACCGTCGGCGGCCGGGATCGACGAGGGCATCCTCAAGGGCCTGTACCGCTTCAACACGGCGGAGTCGGCCGGGCTCACCCCCGCGGCCAACGCCGCGCGGATCCAGCTGCTCGGCTCCGGTACGGCGATCCACTGGGCGCTGAAGGCGCAGCGGCTGCTCGCCGAGGAGTGGGGCGTGGCGGCCGACGTGTGGTCGGCGACGTCGTGGACCGAGCTGCGCCGGGACGCGCTGGAGGCCGACGCGGCGCTGCTGCGCGGCGAGGAGCGGGTGCCGTACGTCCGGCAGGCGCTCCAGGGTGCCGAGGGCCCGGTGCTGGCGGTGTCCGACTACATGCGCCAGGTCCCCGACCAGATCGCGCAGTGGGTCGAGCAGGACTACTCCTCGCTGGGCGCCGACGGCTTCGGCCTGTCGGAGACCCGTGAGGCGGCCCGCCGCCACTTCGGTGTCGACGCCGAGTCCATCGTCGTCGCGGCGCTGGCACAGCTCGCCCGGCGCGGCGAGGTGCAGGCGACGGCCGTGAAGGAAGCGCGCGAGAAGTACGGCCTGTGACGAAGTACGGCCTGTGACAGGGCCCCGGTCCCACGGACCGTGACGGCAGGAGGCCCCCGCTGCGGCGGGGGCCTCCTGCTGCATCATGGGTCGCATGCGCGCTGCCCGGCTGATCAAGATGGTGCTGCTGCTCCAGTCCCGGCCCTCCATGACCGCCGCCGAACTGGCGCGTGAGCTGGAGGTGTCGGAGCGGACCGTCACCCGGGACGCGCAGGCGCTGTCCGAGGCCGGGGTGCCGGTGTACGCGGACCGGGGGCGGGCCGGCGGATACCGCCTGGTCGGCGGGTACCGGACGAGGCTGACGGGGCTGGCCCGGGGCGAGGCGGAGGCGCTGTTCCTGTCCGGAGTGCCGGGCGCGCTGCGCGAGATGGGGCTGGAGGACGCGGCCTCCGCGGCCCGGCTGAAGGTGTCGGCGGCGCTGCTGCCGTCCCTGCGGGACGCGCCGAGGGCGGCGGCGCAGCGGTTCCACCTGGACGCCCCGGGCTGGTTCCGCGAGACACCGGCGCCCGAGCTGCTGCCCGCGGTGGCGGACGCGGTGTGGGACGACCGTCCCGTCGTCGCGCGCTACCGGCGCGGGGACACCGAGGTCGAGCGGAAGCTGGAGCCGTACGGGCTCGTGCTCAAGGCGGGCGTCTGGTACCTGTGCGCGCGGGTGCCGGGGCAGGGGGCGTCGGAGCAGGGGGCGTCGGGCCCGGAGGCCTACCGGGTGTACCGGATCGACCGGTTCACGGCGGTGGAGGCGGCGACCGGGGCGGGTGGGGGAACGGGTGCGGGGGCGGGTCCGGCACGCTTCGAGCGCGACCCGGAGTTCGACCTGCCCGCGTTCTGGACGGAGCGTGCGGAGCAGTTCGCGCGCTCGATCCTGCGGGCGGAGGTGGTGGTACGGCTGTCGCCCGAGGGGGTGCGCGCGCTGCCGCACGCCGTGGACGCGGCGGCCGCGCGGGAGGCACTGGCCGAGGCGGCCGGGACCGGAGCGGACGACGACGGGTGGGTGACGGTGACCCTGCCGGTGGAGTCCGAGGAGGTCGCCCGCACCCAGCTGACGGCGCTGGGCCCCGAGGTGGAGGTGCTCGCGCCCGCCTCGCTGCGGGAGCGGTTCGCCGCCCAGGCGGTACGGCTGGCCCTGCTGTACGGGCGGAAGCGATCCGCGTATTCCGGGGTGCGTCCCGGGGATCCAGGGCCGATGCTTGACGCGTGATGGACGAGACGGAGTTCTGGGAGCTGGTCGACGCCGCCCGCGAGGACGCCGAGGGCGACCCGGAGGAGCAGGCCGACCTGCTCGTGGAGCGGCTCGCGCGGCTGGACCCGGAAGCCGTCCTCGACTTCGCCCGGCACTTCGAGTCCCGCTACCACCGTGCCTACCGCTGGGATCTGTGGGGTGCCGCCTGGGTACTCCTCGACGGGGCGAGCGACGACGCCTTCGACTTCTTCAGGTGCTGGCTGATCGGCCAGGGCCGCGAGGTCTACGAGGGCGCGCTGCACGACCCGGACGCGCTGGCCGATCTGCTGGAGGACTTCGACGAGGAGATCGACGGCGACGGCGAGGAGCTCGGCTACGCGGCGGACGAGGCGTACGAGCAGCTCACCGGTACCGTGGCGCCCGATCTGAACCTCCCCGCGGGCCCGGCCGAGCCCGAGGGCACGCCCGTCGACTTCGAGAACGACTCCCTGCTGGCCGAACGCTATCCCCGGCTCTGGGACCGGTTCCGGCCCTGAGCCCCACGGGTCCGCTCACCTCGAGACCCCCGCGATCCGGCTGTTCTCCTCCTGCTCCTTTTCCTGCGCCTTTTCCTGCGCCTCCCGCTGCTTCTCCTGCCGGCCTCCGGCGTCCGGCCGGCGGCCCTGCAGCTTTGCCGCCCTCTCCCGGATCTTCGGCAGACGGGCTTGCAGGGCGGCGCCCGGACAACTGGTCATGAAGCCGTCGCTGTGGCCCGCGAGGGCGGGCAGCATCGCGGTGGTGCCGGCCGCGTACCGGCTGCCGCCGTTGCTGGAGACCAGCCGGACGTCGGATCGCGGGTCGGTGCCGGACAGTCCGAGTTTCCAGGCGGCCAGCTCCGCGATCGCGTGCTCCATCGCGGGCGGCACGGGCACTCCGGCGGTGAAGGTGCCGAGCGCGGCGATGCCCGTGCTGCGGTGGTTGAAGCCCTGGGTGTGGGCGCCGGTGACGGGGCGGTCGATGCCGCCCGCGCGGCCTTCGTAGATGGTGCCGCAGCGGTCGACGACGAAGTTGTAGCCGAGGTCGTCCCAGTCCCGGGCGGTGGTCTGGCCCTCGTAGAGGCCGCGTATGTGGGCGGGGGCCTCGGCGCAGTCGTAGTCGTTGGGCGAGTCGGTGTGGTGGACGAAGACGGCGATGACCTTGTCGTCGTAGCGCGGGGGCGGCTGTTTCCGGTCGGCGCCGCGCGCCCAGGCCGCTCTCGACACGATGGGCGGCCTGGGCGCCGTGTAGACGTCCGTCCTGCGGGCGGGGGCGGCGGCCGAGGGCTCCGCGGCCCGTTCGACGCCGTACGCGCACAGCACCAGGGCGACCGCCGCGGCGACGCCGGGCAGGCAGCCGAGCAGTACTTTGACGGTTCTGGGCAGGCCCGTACGACCGGTCCCGCGGGATATCCGGGAAGCGTGACGCCGCCGCCCTCCCCTTGGTCTTCCGAGGACACGCATGCCTCTCACTGTGGGTCGGATCGAGTGGGCCCGCGACGCGACCGTGCCAACCGGTGGACCCGTCGTCCGGTCCACGGCGGAACCATCGTCCGGTTCTCCGGCGTTCTTCCGGGTACACGCGCGTGCGGCTGCTTCCCGGTGGTCACCCGCGCGTGGCTGATCACCGGGCCTCTCCCCCACGTATGAGAGGGCCCGAGAGAAAGGCGGCGTGCGTGGACCTGCTCGACATCCTGCTGTTGCTGGTCGTCCTGGCCTACGCGGCCTCCGGCTACCGGCGCGGTCTGCTGGCCGGCTGCCTGTCGCTGGCCGGTTTCGTGGGCGGCGCCCTCGTCGGCGTGTGGATCCTGCCCTGGGTGATGGACCTGGTGACCCCGGGGACGACCGGGGCCACGGTGACGGCCCTGGCCACGGTGCTGCTGCCGGCGGCCGTGGGCCATGAGATGGCGGGCCGGCTGGCGCTGCGGCTGCGGCGGGAGCTGGACCGGGGCCCGCTGCGGGTGGCGGACGGGATCGGCGGGGCGGCGGCCAACTCGGTGGCCGTGCTGATCGTGGCCTGGGTGATCGCGTCCGTCCTCGGCGCCTCCTCCTCCCCGCTGATCACCTCCGCGATCCGGGACTCGCGACTGCTCGGCGCCGTCCACGAGGTGATGCCGGACAGCACTCCGGCCTGGTTCTCGCGGGCCACCTCGGCGCTGACCGAGGCGGGTTTCCCGCAGGTCTTCAACCCGTTCGAGAACGAGTCGACGGCCGAGGTCGCCGAACCCTCCGGCGACAGCGTCACCGCCGCCGCCACCCGGGCCGCCCAGCGGAGCACGGTGAAGGTCGAGGGCGTCACGGGCCTCCAGGGCCGCGAGGGCAGCGGCTTCGTGTACGCGACGGAGCACGTGATGACCAACGCCCATGTGGTGGCCGGCATCGACGAACCGACCGTGCGGGTCGGCGGCGTCGGGCGGGCGTACGAGGCCCGGGTGGTGCTGTTCGACCCGCAGAAGGACGTGGCCGTGCTGTACGTGCCCGGACTGCGGGCGCCCGTCCTCCGGTTCGTCGACGACGCCGACCGCGGCGACTCGGCGGTCGTCGCGGGCTACCCGCAGGACGGCGACCTGAATCTCCAGGCGGCGACGGTCGCGAACCGGGTGCAGGCGAGGGGCCGGAACATCTACGGGGACCAGGGCGTCACGCGCGAGATCTACTCCATCCGCTCCACCGTGCGCCCCGGCAACTCCGGCGGACCGCTGCTGACCACCGACGGCCGGGTGTTCGGCGTGGTGTTCGCCCGGTCCACCTCGGACGCGGAGACCGGCTACGTCCTGACCTCGGCCGAGGTCGCCGGCGAGGCGGAGCGCGCGGCGGACGCGACGGCGCCGGTGGACACGGGGGAACCGGTGACGTCGTAGGCGGTGACGCGGGGCGCGTGGGCCGGCGCGGACCGCCGTCAGAGGAGGGAACGGCCCATCAGCACGTCGTCGACGTACCGGCCGCCGAGGAAGAACTCCTCCGGCTGGACGCCCTCGACGACGAAGCCCTCGGACTCGTACAGCACGCGGGCGGTGGTGTTGTTGCCGAGGACGCGCAGGGTGATGCGGCGGGCGCCCCGGTCCCGGGCCTCCTGGACGGCTGCCCGCACCAGGGCCCTGCCGATGCCCCTGCCGCGGACCTCCTCGGACACGGCGAGTCCGAGGATCTGCTGCACGTGTGTGTGGGAGGCGAGTTCGGTGGGGCAGCCGAGCCGGACATAGCCGACGACGCGTCCCTCGTGCTCGGCCACGAGGTGGGCGGAGGGCCCGAACCGCCCGCGGAAGAACGGCTCGTACGGCGGCTGCGGCGGTGGGCCGACGGCATGCAGGTACGACCAGGTGTCGCGGTCCAGCAGGACCAGTTCCCGCTCGTCGGAGGAGTGTGCGGCGCGGATCGACAGGTTGGGCATGGGGGGCACTTTACGACCGGGTCCGTCGTGTGTCCGCCGTGTTGTCCGGACCGCAACGGCAGGATGGGAACCATGGAACCTTCCCGAATCGCGGTGGCCGGCGCGTCCGGCCTCATCGGCGGCGCACTCGTACGGTCCCTCACCGCCGACGGGCACCGGGTGGTGCGCCTGGTGCGCAGGACGCCCCGTACGGAGAACGAGGTGCGGTGGGACCCGGAGCGGGGGTCCGTGGACGCGGCCGGGCTCGCCGGGTGCGACGCCGTGGTCAATCTCGCCGGTGCCGGAGTGGGCGACCACCGCTGGACACCCGAGTACAAGGCGCGGATCCGCGACGGCCGGGTGCGGGGCACGGCCGCGCTCGCCGAGGCGTTCGCCGGGATGGAGCGGGACGTACGGCCGCGGGTGTTCGTGAACGGCAGCGCGATCGGCTACTACGGCGAGACCGGCGACCGGACCGTCGACGAGAGCGCGCCGGCGGGTTCGGGCTTCCTGCCGGAGCTGTGCGTCGAGTGGGAGGCCGCCGCGGCACCGGCCCGGGAGGCGGGCGTGCGGACGGCGTTCGCCCGGACCGGGCTCGTGGTGGCCCGCGGGGGCGGGGCGTGGGGCAGGCTCTTCCCGCTGTTCCGGGCCGGGCTGGGCGGACGGCTGGGCGACGGGCGGCAGTACTGGTCGTACGTCGCCCTGCACGACGAGGTGGCCGCCCTGCGTCATCTGCTCGACACCGACGGGCTGTCCGGGCCGTTCAACCTGACCGCGCCGCACCCGGCGACCAACCGGGAGATCACCGAGGCGATGGCGCGGGTGCTGCGCCGGCCGGCGGTGTTCGCGGTGCCGGCGCCGGTGCTGCGGACGGTGCTCGGCGAGATGGCCCAGGACGTGCTGGGCAGCGCCCGGGTGCTGCCGGCACGGCTGCTGGAGTCGGGGTTCCGGTTCGCGTTCCCGGACATCGAGGGGACGATCCGCGCGGCGCTGTGAGGGGGCGGGCGGGGCGGAGGACACCCCGGGCCGGGGGCGGCGGGGCCGAGGACGCGGGACGCCCGGGGCGCGGGACGACTGCGGCGCGGTGCGCCCTCGGTGGCCGCGGTGTGCCGTCCGGCGGGCGTATGCGACCGCCGTGCGCCCGTGCCCCTGCCGATGCGCGACTCCCCGGACGTCTTCGCGGACCTAACCTCGAGCAGAACTCGCGTATTCCTGGGGCCTGTTGGGGGAATGACGTCTCCAGCGTCCGCGCAACCTCGAGGAGGGGCACGTGCTTGAGCCCACGTACCAGGCGGACGTCGTCGTCGTGGGGTCCGGGATCGCCGGACTCTCCGCGGCGCGACGGCTGACCGGCGCAGGAGTCACCACCGTGGTCCTGGAGGCCGCCCACGCGGTGGGCGGCCGGATGGCCACGGAGAAGATCGACGGCTTCCGGCTCGACAGAATCGGGCAGTTGCTGTCCACGGCGTATCCCGAACTGCGGCCCGCCGCGGGCTTGGACGGGCTCGCCCTGCGCCCGTTCGCGCCCGGGGTCCTGCTGCACAGCGACGGACGGCACCACCGCGCGGGCGTGCCCACCGGCGCGAGGGGCGCAAGGAGCGCACTCCATGCAGTGCGCGCCCTCGCGAGCGCCCCCCGGCCGGGGCCTGCGCCCAGGAGGCCGGTGGCCGTCCCCGGGCGGCAGGTGTCCACGCCCCGCAGCCGGACCGGTGCCCCGCTGGGCACCGCCGTCGACCAGGCCCGGCTGGGTGCCGCGTTCACCCGGCTCGCGGGCACACCGGTGGAACGGCTGCTGGCCCGGCCGGAGACGACCGCCGCGGAGGCGCTGGTGGCCCGGGGCCTGCCGGCCCGTACCGTCGACGGCTTCCTCCGTCCGCTGCTCGCCGCGCTGTTGTGCGACCCGGACCTCACCACGTCGAGCCGGTGCGCGGATCTCGCGCTGCGCGCCTTCGCGGCCGGGCGGCTGTGTCTGCCGGAGGGCGGCGCGGAGGCGCTGCCGGAACTGCTGGCGCGGGGGCTGCCACCGGGCACGGTACGCACCGGCGTCCGGGCCACCTCCGTCTCGACGACGTCGGTGACCACCGCCGAGCACGGCGAGTTCCGCTGCCGCGCGGTGCTGATCGCGACGGACGCGCGCGCCGCCGCGCAGTTGCTGCCGGGCCTGCGGGTGCCGGACTTCCATCCGGTGACGGTGGTGCACCACGCGACGGACGAGCCCCCTCGGACCGGTGCCTCGCTGCTCCTGGACGCCGACCGGGGCGGCCCGGTGGCGCACACGGCGGTGGTCAGCCGGGTCGACCCGTCCCGGGCCCCGGCGGGCCGCGCGCTGGTGTCGTCCACGGTCCTGGGCCCGCCCGGGGCGCAGGTGGACACGGACGTACGCATGCATCTGTCCAGGCTGTACGGCGCGTCGACGGCGCGCTGGGAGACACTGGCGGTCCACCACACCGCCGACGCCGTGCCGGCGATGCCTCCACCGCACGATCTGCGCCGCCCGGTACGGCTGCTGGCGGGTCTGTACGTGTGCGGCGACCACCGCGACACCAGTACCGTGCAGGGCGCCCTGCACTCGGGCCGCCGTGCCTCGGCCGCGATCCTGGCGGACCTGGGTGCGGCCCGCCCGATGCACACGGCCGACCCCCTCCCCACGGCCCGGGCGGCCTGACCCTCCCGGTGGGCGGCGCCCCGCGCCGCCCACCGCCTCCTTGCCGAAGCCCCCGCCCTCCACCGGGGCACGGCGCTTCTCCGGGCCCGTGCCCCCCTCGACCCGTGCCCCCCCTCGACCCGTGATCCCTCGACCCGCGCCCCTCGGCGTCGTCGCTCGGCGTCGTCGCTCGGCATCGTCGCTCGGCGTCGTCGCTCAGCCGTACGCCGCGATCCTGTCCCGGTAGACGCGGACCGGGGCCGCGTCGCGGTAGGGCTCCAGGCGGCGTTCGAAGTCGCGGACGTACTCCACGGCCCGTACCGAGCGCATCTCGGCGGCCTGGCCCGCCGCCTCGGCGGCGAGGAGGCAGGCCTGGTCGAGTTCGCCGAGACCGAGGCGGGCGGTGGCGAGGACGACCCGGCAGAACAGGCGGCTGCGGGCGTAACCGGGGGCGCGCAGTTGCAGCGAGCGCTCCGCGTGCTGGGCGGCGGCCCGGAACTGCTGGAGGTCGCGGTGGCAGTGGCCGAACTCGTCGGCGAGCTGGGCCTCGTCGAAGAAGCGCACCCAGTGCGGGACCTCGTCGCCGGGTCGGGCGCTCTCCAGGGCGCGTTCGGCGCGCACCAGCGCCGCGGTGCAGGCGCGGACCTCACCGAGCACTCCGTGCCCGCGCGCCTCCACGGCGTGCAGCAGGGCCTGCACCAGGGGCGGGGTGGAGCCGCCCGCTCCCTGCTGGGCCACCCGCGCCAGCTGCACGGCCTCCCGGCCGTGGCCGAGGTAGACGGCCTGCCGGCTCATGGTGACCAGGACGTACGCGCCGTAGGTGCGGTCCGCGGCCGCCTGGGAGAGGCGGAGCGCCTGGACGAAGTAGCGCTGGGCGAGCCCGTGCGCGCCGATGTCGTACGACGTCCAGCCGGCCAGCCGGGTCAGGTCGGCGACGGCGGCGAACAGACGGCGGCCGGTCTGCTCGCCGTAGCTGCCGCGCAGCATCGGCTCGCACTCGTGCTCCAGGTAGCGCACCAGGGCCTGGCGGGCGTGGCCGCCGCCGTACGCGTCGTCGAGGGTGCGGAACAGCTCGCCGACGGAGCGCAGGGCGGCGATGTCGCCGCCGGTGACCCGCTGGCCGGGACCGCGTTCGGCGGCGTGCCGGCGGCGGGCGGCGAACCCGGGCGGCCGCCCGGCCGGCCCGCCCTCGGAGCGGATCTGGGCGGGGACGCGGACCGGCGGCTCGGGGCGGGCCACCTTCTCGTCGGCACGGCCGATGAGCCAGTCCCGGCTGGGCACGACGAGCCCCGCCGAGGTGAAGGCGATCTTGCGCAGCTCGGCATGGCTGCCGGAGTCCTTGCGCCACAGCCCGCCGACGATGTCGACGGCCTCGTCGGGGGTGGCGGCGAACTCCAGGCCCGCGTAGACGGGGGCACAGGCGTCCAGGCCGAGGTCCTGGGCGGTGAGCCTGCGGCCGAGGCGCCGGGTGAAGACCTCGGCGATGAGGGCGGGTGTGGTCCCCCTGGGCTGCTGCCCACGCAGCCAGCGGGTGACGGAGGTCTTGTCGTATCTCAGGTCGAGCCCGTGTTCCAGACCGAGCTGGTCCACGCGACGGGCGAGTCCCGCGTTGGAGAACCCCGCTTCTGCGATGAGCGCGGCGAGCTGGCGGTTGGGGGTGCGCTGCGCGGGTCGTTCCGACATCTGCGGTGCGGTCTCCTGCCTTCCGGCGGACGTGGTGGTGCCGAATTGCCCATGAGCAGCCCATGAGCAGCTCTTATGGCCTGCTGAACGGCGCGAATGTAGCGGAGAGTAAACACCTGGTAGCAATCTTCGACCCGCATTCATCCGATCGTGTGAGGATTAATGTCGTGGCTGACGAGGGACGGCGACCGGGGACCGGGACCGGCGCGGAACCGGCGCCCCCCGCGGGCACCGGGAGAGCCGCCGGGCCGGTGGCCCACCCGGGCGCCGGAACAGCGACCGGCCATACGGTCGTACAGTGGCTTGGGCACGTTTCGCGCCTTACCGCGTTTCCGTGTCCCCGCCTGGCCGCTTGTTCGCCCTACTGCCTTACTGCCCTACTGCCTTACTACTGTCCGGGGAGGCGCTTGCCGTGAGTGAGCTGCGGTTCGTCCGAATGGGTTTCGGAACCGAGGCCGTCGACTACCGGGTGGCCTGGGACGAACAGCGCCGGGTGCACGCGGCGCGGTTCGCCGACGAGGTGCCCGACACCGTGATCCTGCTGGAGCACCCCCCGGTCTACACGGCCGGCCGGCGCACCCAGGACAGCGAGCGCCCCCTCGACGGCACCCCGGTCATCGACGTGGACCGCGGCGGCAAGATCACCTGGCACGGCCCCGGCCAGCTGGTGGGCTACCCGATCCAGAAGCTGCCCCGCCCGGTGGACGTGGTGGCGCACGTGCGGCGCCTGGAGGAGGCCCTGATCCGCGCCTCCGCGGAGTTCGGCGTGACGGCCACCCGCATCGAGGGCCGCAGCGGGGTGTGGGTGCTGGGCGACCCGGTCGAACAGCGCCCGGCGCTCGGCGGACTCTCCCTGGACTTCGACCCCCGTCTGACCGACGAGGAGTTCGACCCGCGGCTGAACGGCCCCGAGTACGCGCCCTCCAACGCCGGCCAGCGCCGCGAGGACCGCAAGCTCGCCGCCATCGGGATCCGGGTGGCCAAGGGGGTCACCATGCACGGCTTCTCGTACAACGTGCAGCCGGACAACAAGTGGTTCGACCGGATCATCCCGTGCGGCATCCGCGACGCGGGCGTCACCTCCCTCGCGGCCGAACTGGGCCGCGACATCACGATCGACGAGGTGCTCCCGGTCGTCGAGCGCCACCTGCGCGACATCCTGGAGCACGCCGACCCGAAGCCCCGGGAGATCGTCCGCGCGAGCGCCTGATCCGGCCCGGCGCCGGTCCGCTCCGGACGAGAGGCCTCGGCCTCGCATCCGGGAATGAGCCCCGCGTCTCGGAGGTTGGCCTGAGCGGCAGGCCCAACAAACACGGGCGTACCCTGGTGTACGCCGAAGAATCGAAGCTAGGGAGCCGATGTGTCCGCAGTCGCACCCGACGGACGCAAGATGCTGCGCCTGGAGGTCCGCAACAGCCAGACCCCCATCGAGCGCAAGCCCGAGTGGATCAAGACACGGGCGAAAATGGGGCCCGAGTACACGAAGATGCAGAACCTCGTGAAGAGCGAGGGCCTGCACACGGTCTGCCAGGAAGCCGGCTGCCCGAACATCTACGAGTGCTGGGAGGACCGCGAGGCGACCTTCCTCATCGGCGGCGACCAGTGCACCCGGCGCTGCGACTTCTGCCAGATCGACACGGGCAAGCCCGAGGCCCTCGACCGGGACGAGCCGCGCCGCGTGGGCGAGTCCGTGGTCACCATGGACCTGAACTACGCCACCATCACCGGCGTCGCCCGCGACGACCTGGAGGACGGCGGCGCCTGGCTGTACGCCGAGACCGTGCGCCAGATCCACGCGCAGACCGCCGCGCGCGAGACCGGCCGCACCAAGGTCGAGCTGCTGGCCCCCGACTTCAACGCGGTCCCGGAGCAGCTGGCGGAGGTCTTCTCCTCTCGCCCCGAGGTGTTCGCGCACAACGTGGAGACCGTGCCCCGCATCTTCAAGCGGATCCGCCCCGGCTTCCGCTACGACCGCTCCCTGAAGGTCATCACCGCCGCCCGGGACTACGGCCTGGTCACCAAGTCGAACCTGATCCTCGGCATGGGCGAGACCCGCGAGGAGGTGAGCGAGGCTCTCCGGCAGCTGCACGACGCCGGCTGCGAGCTCGTCACCATCACGCAGTACCTGCGCCCGTCGGTGCGCCACCACCCCGTCGACCGCTGGGTGAAGCCGCACGAGTTCGTGGAGCTGAAGGAGGAGGCCGAGCAGATCGGCTTCTCCGGCGTGATGTCGGGCCCGCTGGTCCGTTCCTCGTACCGCGCCGGCCGCCTGTACCAGATGGCGGTGGAGAAGCGCGGTACGTACGTCGCGGCGCAGGCCGTCTGACGCGACGCCCCGCCCGCTCCGGCACCGGACGAGGCATGCGTGTGAACTCGCGCACAAGATCCTACTGGCCAGTAATGGCCGAGAAGACGCGGTCCCGGCCGTCCTCGCAGATGAGGGCGCACGCCGGGGCCGCGTCGGCTTTCGCGGGGCCCGAATCTCGGCTTCATGTCCGTTTGACCGGCAGGTCATGCCCTGGTAACACCAATCAGTGACCCTGGAATCACGCCATGTGCTCCCGCACCCGAAGACACTTCGAGGGGGACCTCCACCATGCAGGCCGCGCCCGTCCGCGCCACCGCCATCCCGTCCTTCGGCACCGCCCTGCGCGCTGTCGAGTCACTTCTGATGAGTGGCGGCCAGCGCACCGCCCGCCGCAACGCCTGGACCTCCGTACTGGAGGACCGCCGCCGCGCCAAGGACCGGGTCGAGGCACAGCGCGTGCTCGACCAGTCCCCGACCGTCACCATCCTCTGACCCCTTCCTCGCCTCCCGGACTCCACCCGCCCCCGCCGGGTCCTCGCTCGACGGCGGTCCCGCGCCCGCTCCCCGCGCGGCACCCGTCCGTCGCCCTCCCCTCTCCTTTCCTCCCCCGTTCGGCCCCTCGCGGACACTGCCGTCGTCCCCGCTCCCGGGGGCACGTAGACTTCGTGGCATGGCGAGGAAGGAAACCGCAGCGGACGCTGCGAACCCCGGGCGACTGAAGCAGATTGCCCTGACCTACAAGATGACCCGCAGGGCCGACAAAAAGATCGGTCTTGTACTCGCGGCTGTCGGAATCGTCACCTTCGGTGTCTTCCTCGCGATCGGTTTCTTGATCGGTCACCCCATCTATCTCGGCATCCTGGGCTTCCTGCTCGCCTTCCTCGCGACGGCGATCGTGTTCGGGCGCAGGGCCGAGCGAGCGGCCTTCGGGCAGATGGAGGGACAGCCGGGCGCTGCCGCGGCCGTACTGGACAACGTCGGCCGGGGCTGGACCACCACCCCCGCCGTGGCGATGAACCGCAACCAGGACGTGGTGCACCGCGCGGTCGGCAAGGCCGGCATCGTGCTGATCGCCGAGGGCAACCCGAACCGGGTGAAGAGCCTGCTCGCCGCCGAGAAGAAGCGGATGAACCGCATCGTCGCGGACGTCCCGGTGCACGACATGGTCGTGGGCACGGGCGAGGGCCAGGTCGAGCTGAAGAAGCTGCGCACGACCATGCTCAAGCTGCCCCGCGTCCTCACGGGACCGCAGGTCACCGCGACCAACGACCGGCTGCGCGCGCTGGGCGACCTGATGAGCAACATGCCGCTCCCGAAGGGCCCGATGCCCAAGGGCATGAAGCTCCCCAAGGGCGGCCCGAAAGCCCGCTGAGGCCCGTAGACGACACTCACACGAAGAGGGGGCGCCCGGAATCATTCCGGGCGCCCCCTCTTCGTCGTAGCGGCTTCGTCGTAGCGGCGCCGCCGACGTCAGATCCGTACCTCGACCGTGCGGGCGAGCCGGTCGTGCAGGCCGCGGCCGTCGCGGTCCCAGACCAGGGCGGGGACGGCCAGGCAGAGCAGCGCCGAGCGGACCAGGGCGCGCACCGGCTGGACCCGGCCGCTCTCGAGGCCGACGACGCGCAGGCCGAAGAGGCGCTTTCCGGGAGTGAAGCCGACCGTGCCGACGGTGAGGACGCTCAGCACGAAGAACAGCAGGAGCGCCCAGTTGCTGGTGCTCTGCCCGTAACCGTCGGTGATGAGGCCGTATGCGATCAGGACGCACAGCGCCCAGTCGACGGCCAGGGCGCCGAGCCTGCGTCCCGGACGGGCGAGGGAGCCCGGTCCGTCCTCCGGCAGCCCCAGCTGCTCGCCCCGGTATCCGAACTCGGCGCCGGCCTCTTCCAGGGCCGCGCGCGGCCCGGAGAGCCACGATCCGATTGCCTGCCTGTTGTCCACCCGACCACGGTACTGCGCCCGTACACGACGGGCGCAGGGCGGGGTGGACCGGGAAGGGAACGGCGGGGAACCGGGGAGAACGACGAGGCGACTACGGGAGGCGACCGGGCTACCGTGAGAGATGCGCCGGTTAACTTGTGCGAAACAAATGGGTCACGCCCGAGAAATCACCCCTGCCTAGGGTCGAGTGCAGCGTGGGCCACCCGCACTGGCCGCACGAACGATCTACCACCCCGGCGGGACGGTCGGGAGTAGGAGGAGCTGGATGTTCCAGAACGCCGACGAGGCCAAGAAGTTCATCGCGGACGAGGACGTCAAGTTCGTCGACGTCCGCTTCTGCGACCTCCCGGGCGTGATGCAGCACTTCACGGTGCCTGCTGAGGCGTTCGACCCCGATGAGGAGCTGGCCTTCGACGGATCCTCGATCCGCGGCTTCCAGGCCATCCACGAGTCCGACATGGCGCTGCGCGCGGACCTCACGACCTCCAGGGTCGACCCGTTCCGCCGTGACAAGACGCTGAACATCAACTTCTTCATCCACGACCCGATCACGGGCGAGCAGTACTCCCGCGACCCGCGCAACGTCGCCAAGAAGGCCGAGGCCTACCTCACCTCCACCGGCATCGCGGACACCGCCTTCTTCGGCCCCGAGGCCGAGTTCTACGTCTTCGACAGCGTGCGCTTCAACACCTCGGCGAACGAGTCCTTCTACCACATCGACTCCGAGGCGGGCGCCTGGAACACCGGTGCGCTGGAGGACAACCGCGGTTACAAGGTCCGCTACAAGGGCGGCTACTTCCCGGTCCCGCCGGTCGACCACTTCGCCGACCTGCGCGCCGAGATCTCCCTGGAGCTGGACCGGGCCGGCCTGAAGGTCGAGCGCCAGCACCACGAGGTGGGCACGGCCGGCCAGGCCGAGATCAACTACAAGTTCAACACCCTGCTCGCGGCCGCCGACGACCTGCAGCTCTTCAAGTACATCGTGAAGAACGTCGCCTGGCGCAACAACAAGACCGCGACCTTCATGCCGAAGCCGATCTTCGGCGACAACGGCTCGGGCATGCACGTCCACCAGTCGCTGTGGACGGGCGGCTCCCCGCTGTTCTACGACGAGCAGGGCTACGCCGGCCTGTCGGACATGGCCCGCTACTACATCGGCGGCATCCTCCGGCACGCCCCGTCGCTGCTGGCCTTCACCAACCCGACGGTGAACTCGTACCACCGTCTGGTGCCGGGCTTCGAGGCCCCGGTGAACCTGGTGTACTCGCAGCGCAACCGTTCCGCCGCGATGCGCATCCCGATCACCGGCTCGAACCCGAAGGCCAAGCGCGTCGAGTTCCGCGCCCCGGACGCCTCCGGCAACCCGTACCTGGCGTTCTCGGCGCTGCTGCTCGCGGGCCTGGACGGCGTCAAGAACAAGATCGAGCCGGCCGAGCCGATCGACAAGGACCTGTACGAGCTGGCCCCCGAGGAGCACGCCAACGTGGCGCAGGTCCCGACCTCGCTCGGCGCCGTCCTCGACCGCCTCGAGGCCGACCACGAGTTCCTCCTCCAGGGCGACGTCTTCACGCCGGACCTGATCGAGACGTGGATCGACCTCAAGCGCACCACCGAGATCGCCCCGCTGGCCCTGCGCCCGCACCCGCACGAGTTCGAGCTCTACTTCGACGTGTGATATTGACCCAGGTAAGAGCGGGTTTCCGCTCCCCTGGGCCGTCTGTGGGCCGTCGGCCGTGTCCTTCCTGCGTGGAAGGACACGGCCGACGGCCTGTTTCGGGCCCTGCACCGCGAACGATCGTCGGGGCTACGGCCGGGCCGTCGCTCAGATCAGCGAATCAGCTTCGCCAGGACCGGTGTCCGCACCCGGCACACCGAACGCGGCATCGATGGCCCTACGGGCACGGTCCTGACTGTTCGGCATGAGGTGCGTGTACGTCCGGAGCGTGAATCCCGGGTCGGAGTGACCGAGGTACTCGGCCAGGGCCTTGATGTTCTCTCCCGAGTCCAGCAGCACCGACGCGTAGTAGTGCCGCAAGGCGTGCATGCCGTGCTCACGCGACGGCTTGAACCGCTCCCCCGGCACCCGTTCCGGAATAACGCCGGCAGCAATCAGAGCGGGCTTCCACAGGTACATGTTGAAGTAGTTCCTGTTCAGCGCCTTACGCTCCCGCGAGTAGAACAGCAATTTCGCTGTGCCCGGCGGGCCGTCCGGGGTCTTCCACGGCAGAGTGACGTCGATAGGGGGCCGGCGGGTGATGTGTGCGGCAAGCGCATCCGACACCACGCCGGGCAGCGGCACGTCTCGCAGCTTGCCTCCCTTGGGCGGGGCGAACACCATCTGCGGGCCGACCAGCTTGACCTGTCGCACGACGTGCACCGCTCCCCCGACGAAGTCGACTTCGTCGACGGCAAGCCCGAAAATCTCACCCTGCCGCAAACCGCACCCGGCACCGACGTCGACGGCCGTCGCGTACTGGCTCGGGAGTCCGTCCCGGACGGCGACCACCCGGTCACGCGTCCACGGCTTGATCTTCCGCCGATCCAGCTTGGGCGCCCGCACGGAGCCTGCGCGGCAGGGATTCCGGGCCAGAATGCCGTCGTCCACGGCAGCACCGAACACAGCAGAGACGTTCGCGAAGACCGTCCGCTGATACGACGCTGCCATCCCGGAGTCTGCGAGGGCCCGTGCCCACATGCGGATATGGGCAGGTTGAAACGCGCTCGGGGAGCGAGAGCCGATGTAGGGGAAGGCGTGCAGCCGGAGCCTCAGCTCCATGTTCACGATGGTGGAAGGATCTGTGGTCTGAGATGCCAGCCACTGAGACCGCGTTTGAGATCTCGTCGTAGGACAATCGAGCGGTGACGTGACCCCCGAACTGTGACCGCTCCCTTGAAGAGCTTGAACGTGACCGCTGGCCAGCCCCGTCGGCCGACGCCACCCGTCTTGTCGCTACTGCACACGCCTTGCGGCGTCGGCCGATCGGCGAGCTGACAGTCGAGGACATGCGTCTGTTGATCGGGCAGGACATAGGACTGCCCTACCTCCTGCCGCTGGCCCTCAAGGTGCTGCGGGACAACCCGATGGCAGAGGGTGTCATGTACGAAGGCGATCTGCTGTCCGCGGTCCTCACCAGGAACCCAGCGGTCTGGACCGAGTCTTCCGGACTCGGCCGAGAGCTTCGCGCGATCGTCTCGGAGTTGACCGACCTGCCACCTGACCTGCAACAGAAGGTTGAACGGTTCCTGACTCCGTAGCGCGCTGACGCGGAATGTTACCCATGGGCGGGCGGACCGGCGTGTCTATGGAACCTTTCGCGCAAGCGGGCGCGGGCCCTGCCGTGTCGCCGGCCGACCGCGGGTGAGGCGGCGGACCATGAGGCCGATCATTGCCCAGCGGATCATGGTTTCGGAACGGGCCGGGCTGGTCTCGTAGTCCCTGGCGAGGCGGCGGTGGGCGGTGAGCCACGAGAAGGTGCGCTCGATCGCCCAGCGCTTGGGCTGGACCTGGAAGCCGCGCTGGCCAGGATCCTTGCGGACGATGTCCAGCTCGCGGCCGAGCACCTGGGTGGTCCAGTCGACCAGGCGACCGGCGAAGCCCTGATCCGCCCAGATCTTCCGAATCTGCGGATGGTCGAGTCGAGTCCACAGCAGCGGCCGCTTCGCGCCATCCCGATCCTGGACACTGGCCGCGACGACATGGATCGCGACGAGCAGGCCGAGGGTGTCGGTGACCAGGAACCTCTTGCGGCCCTTGACCTTCTTGCCCGCGTCGAAGCCCCTGGTGGCCGCCGGGACGGTGTCGGCGGTGCGGACAGACTGCGAGTCGATCAGCCCTGCACTCGGCTCTGCGTTTCGGCCGTCGGCCTCACGGACCCTGCCGCGCAGGACGTCGTGGACGTGCTCGACGGTGCCGTCGTCGTGCCACCAGGTGAAGTACCAGTACACAGTGGGCCAGGGCGGGAAGTCCTTCGGCAGCTGCCGCCAGGCGCACCCGGTCCGCACCACGTAGAAGATCGCGTCCACGGTCCGCCGACGTGGGTGCTTCTCCCGACGCCCACCCCTCGGCCCTACTCGCGCTGGCGGCAGCAACGGCTCCACCAACACCCACTGTTCGTCCGTCAGATCCGACGGATAGCCGCCCCCAACACCACTCACGCAGAGTTCAACGACCGCTCCATCGCACAGGCACGGCAGATCTCAAACGCGGTCTGAGGTGGGTTCTCGGTGATGACTGGGACTTCCTAGATACGTAACCTCGAGGCGGAGGGGGACCGGATCCGATCCGTCGCCATCCCTTGGCAGTCGCTAGGCGTACAGCAGCGAAGTACAGCAACCACAGCAACCGGTCCCACCCAGTAGCGTCCGCGTAAGGCCATAACGCAACCGGTATGAGCGCCGCCGACCGATTCACATAGAGCTACGGATCAGAAGGTCTCTGAAAGGGCGGTTCCTGAGGTGTTGTCCGTTTCCCGGTGAGGTTGGGGCGGGGCTGTTGGTCGCGAGGGCTCGGTCGGTTACTGCTTCACACGGCTTCCTGCATCGTTGTCGTCGAGTGCGGGTCACTGCCTGTCGGCGTTCCTCCGCAGGGTGGACTTCCGGGCCGGCCGGCGAATGATGTCGTCGTCGCTCGGCTCCCGGGGCACGTAGAAGAAGCCGTCGACCGTGTCCGGGTCGTAGTGCACAACGGCGTTCTCCTCCTCGAGCATCAGGCGCCAGGCGTAAAGCCGTTTGGACCGATCCTCGTCGAGAGGCATGCCGGCCCGGCGCCGTGCCTCGGCCCGGAGCATGGCGACCTGATACCGCTGGCGGTGCTCGAGATTCACGGCCCAGGGAATGAGATCGTCGTCCCGCGCGATGCGACGGTCGAGCCCCCTGCGTCGGCGGAAGTTGCCCCACATCGATGACACAGTTTCGATGTTGTACTTCCGCTTGTACTCATCGATCATCTCCTTGTAGGTCCAGCCCTCCTCGAACCACCTGATGACCTCGCCCTCGTCCACGATCTTGCGCTTTCCCACGAGTACCCCCTCAGATTCCGCTTCTTGTTCGCATGATCTTATGAGACGTACTTGCACTCGCCGGTCCGCGTGCTGTCAACCTTGCACAGCGACAGCGCGAAGGCGTCGTCTCGGGATCAAAGTGGGAGTGGGATGAAGGTCGAGATCACCGCCTGCGACATTGACCGCCGGACTCCGGCGAAGTCGTACGAGATTACGGTGGACGGCGGGAGAACGGTCACGCTGAGCCTGTGCCGAGCACATGCCGCGCCCCTCGAAGGGCTCATCGAGATCGCTACGAAGGGGCAGGACGCGGCGAGCGCAGCAAGCGCGGGCGTCAGGACCGGCGCTGAACAGGCAGGGGCCGTGACGCTGCCTGTCTCCCCGTCGGCGTCCGAGGAACCGGCCAGGAAGCCGAGCGCCCGGCGCCGGGCGCGGGTGACCACTCTCGAAGAGATCGAAGCGATGAAGAAGATGACCTGACATCCACGGCTGACATCAACACCTGCGTACAGCAACGCACGGCGGCGTACTGGCGGCGCGTTCCTCGCGTCGCTCACCTCGCGCTGAACGAGGTCTCCGCGTGATCCACCAGAAGGACGCACACGCCTACGGATCAGGTGGCGCTGTTGCTGGTCTTTTCGGCAGGCAGACTGCTGGCGGCACCGGTCTGCCTTCTCCACTCGTCGTAGCGCCAGCGCAAGGCCTCCTCATGTGGTTGGCGCGCGAGGCCTCGGAGGTTCGGAGTGGTGATGCCTAGCTGAGCCGGCGTCGGCCCCTCTCGCCTGGTGACTACTTCCAACGTTGTCGGGTGGAAAGCGAAGAGGTGGGCATCGAAAGCGCGGTGCAGAGCTGCGTTGAGGGGGATGCCGTTACGGGGATCATTCGTGCCATCGTCCGCGACGGGCCGCAGGTGGGCCGCTTCCAGCATCTCGAGAACACTGACACCGGAGAGTGGACAGCGGGGGGAGTAGCGCTGAAAGACTCCCAGCTTGAAGCGAGATTGATCGGGTCTTACTCGGACGCTCCGCTGTTCGTGACGACTTCTTCCCCCTGTGAGGGTGAACGGTTCATCGTCTGAGTGGTCCTTGGTCAGAACCTGCTCTGGCGGTGAGTCGTTGAAGGACAGGAGGAACGTGCTGCTTTGGTCGTCCCACCCTTCCACCCAGGCGAGTCGGGCGATACGCCCTTCTGGGCAAGGTGCAGGCGTAACCAAAACAAAGATGGGCAAGCGCGACTCGGCGGCTGTCTTCATGACGTCGATCTCTGAATCGACCCGGCCCCCGTCAGTCCTGGGGTACTGGTAGAGCACGCTCTGCTCGGTGAGGATGTCCGAGCGATGCGAGCCCGTGTCCAGGACGCCCTTCGCTAGGCCAGCGTTGCGGATGAGCGTGGTTTTCGCTTTGTCCAGCCACACACCGCGGCCTTCTCCGCAGGTCGCGAAGTCATGAAGGGCCTGGGGTGGCAGCACCCGGCCCTCGCGATCCTTCTGCACCTGCCAGTGCGACCACACGGCTTGGCGCCACGTTCTCTCCCCATCGACCGTGCCGGGAACGAGGTCGACGATAGTGAAGCCCAGCGCGCTCAGTCGTCGGTTGGCATCGGCTCGGCCCCCGCTGATGGGAGGGTTGGGCGGAGTGTCGTGCTCGTACTGGTAGGCGGCATTGGCTATGGCCTTGGCGTCATACAGCTTGCCGTTGTGCTGCACGTAGAACTTACGTGACCGCTTGAAGTCGTGGTCAGCCAGAAAGGCGTCCCGACCCGCCTGGTCGTACTCGTCCAACGCCCTGAGTACCGCTTCAAGACCGATCTCACCCTTGGCCATGGGGGAAGCGTAGGCAGGCTCCTCCCTGACAGCGGTGCTGGGGGGCCCTTCGGCACCGGCTGGGTGTCGTAGCCGTCCTCGCACCATTGGTGCGAGGACGTCAAAACGCGGCGGCAGGTGCCGGCCCCATGGGCCACGACTCCCGTTAGAGCCTTGGTGGGTGTGCTCTGGCCATCCTCTGGCCATGAGGCCGGAGGATGATTCCGCTGTGACGGGAAAGCAGCAGGTCACGGGGTATTTCACAGACGGCTTCTGGCCGGTCTTGAAAACCGTCGCGCTCCCAGCGCGGTACAACTTTCTCTACTTCATCAGGGCCCGCGCACGGCGCGGGCGCGCGCCGCCTCTGCGGCGCCGGCCTGCCTCCTGTCTTCGCCCCGGCTGGCCGCGCCCGGCGGCGCGCTACGTGCAGCGGGCAGAGGAGGGACAGTCACCACTCCGTGAAGGCCAGAGGCCGCGGCGGCATCGCTGAGCGGTTTACGTGGCCCGCGCACGGCCGTCAGCGGCCATAGCCGTAGTGCTGTTGACCAGGCCAGCGGCGGAAGGGGTGGCGCCCGGGCCGGGCGACCAGGCCGGGCAGAAAAGGCCGGCGGACCCGGGCCGCCGTACCGCCGCCGTCACGGACGCGAGCGTGTGAGCGGACCGAACGCCCTGGAGATGGTTGCAGGGGAGCTGGCTGCTGCCGCGCTGCGGCTTGGCCCGTCGCGGGCGCTCCGCTAGGTACAGACCTTCTACAACTGGAAAATACCGATATCCTCCGATCAAATAGTTGGTCACTTGGGGGGTTGATGACGCAGCCGGTAAGACCGTGGCATCAGGGCAGTGAGGGGCAGGACGCTACGGATCTGGGGGACGCTCACATGTCCCGCAGTCTTCCTTGGAGCGGGACAGACTTGACTCTCCTGCTGATAGTGGGAGGAGGAGGATCATGGCTTGCCTCATTCAACCCTGTCGGTGTTTTCATTTGGATCGTAGTTTCCCTAGTCATCGTTGGAGCTGCACGCAACGGTCGGCGGAACGCTGCCATAGAGCACAAACGCCAACTCGAAGCAGAGCGAATATTCGCGTTGCGGGCCCAAGAGATTGAGTCCTACTACCTGATGAACCCGCGGGAGTTCGAGCACGCAGTGGCATACCTGTGTCAGCGCGATGGTTGTTTGAACGTACAAGTCGTCGGCGGAGCGGGCGACTTGGGCGCGGATGTAATCGCTACTACGCCTGACGGTCGCCGAGTCGTGATTCAGTGCAAGCGATACTCTCCTACGAACAAGGTTGGTTCACCGGATCTTCAACGCTTCGGGGGCACTTGCTACAGCGTTCACAACGCGCAAGTCGCAGTACTTGTAACAACGTCCACGTTCACACGGCAGGCAATTGACTACGGGACCAGGCAGAGTATCCGGCTTTACGACACCACTGGGCTCTCGGCTTGGGCATCGAGGACGGGACCTGCACCATGGATGTGACAAGAACGGGCTGTTTCGCTGACATCAACGAGCGTGGACGGCGGCGAAAACCGGCAGCCCTCTATGGCACCGGTGCGCGACATGGGCCGCGACCACACCGGGGGAAGGTCGAACTCCTAAAGCGGGTGTCGGCGTTCGAATCCTGCCGGGGGCCAGCGCAAAGGCCCCGGACCGATCACGGTCCGGGGCCTCCGACCTGATACGTCCGCACCTTCACAACTGGCTCGACGCGTCACCGCGAAGCAAGGTATCTACAGCTTGCTTAAGATCGCGATTGTCCAAATCGTCTCGCCAGTGCACGAATTCTACTTTTATGCCCCGCCCCTGGGCGTCAGACATCATTTCGGCAGCAGCGCGCGTAAGTCTCCGATTAGAAATCAACAAATGACCTTCAGCGCTGACGCTAGCCATGCCGATCAACTGTCTTACATGCATAGCAGAAAGCGCCCTCTGCTGACCTAGATATTTCACTTCAATAGAAGCCGATCTCCGATCTGGGGTATGAATGCGAAAGTCGGCGCCAGCATCCACTCTCTGCTCAATGAGGTCATATTCAGGGTAGATGCGGATCAGTTCGACCTTGAGGAGGCTCCCATAAACGTGTGCAGAGGTCTGAATGAAAGAGGTGTCACTCGTCGCCCCGGGGTCCACGGTCCTGAGTACATCAAGAGTTCGGCGAGCTTCCTGAGGAGGCGCCTCGCGAGCCTCGTTGATTACTCGTTCTCGCCGACGCTTTGCCGCAAACTTCATTTGTGTATCCCCGTGCCCTAAGCTTAGAAGCGGGTTACCACTTATAAGCATAAGCAAGAAGACGATTCCACCCAGGACTAGGGCGACCGAACCTGCTTGATTATCCGTCACAAAAACAGCAGCGGCGCCAGACCCGGATAGCGCCAGTCCTGTTATTCCAGCCGCGAATCGACCCCAGGAAGAAAGAGGTTCTCCCTCAGCATCGTCGACGGTGTCGCTTTCATTGCATGGATCGGAAGTATCGGACATGGAACCACCTTATAGGTGGTTTATCGCGGGCGCTGAGATTTCCCTCACTCCTAATACTCCAGCCGGACTTCTGTATTTACCCTGGTCAACGGCCTGGCAGCGGGGAGTGTAGCGGGTGCGCTGTGGTCGCGGGACGGTCTTGCCGGGGCCGTCCCACCAACGTGTGCCCGCGCCGCATGTAATGACAGCGCGACGAGCAGTCCGTTGTCGTGATCCACGACGTACCGACGAACGCCTGGGACCTGGAACTCGAAGAACTCTTCCTGCGGATCGGTGGACGCTTCTCCCGTGTGGAACCACGCCGGCGAATGCGGGACTACGTCCGCGGGCTGCTCGGCCCGGTCGGCCGCAAGAACAGCTGGCAGCTCGCCGAGTACGCCGGCCACGCCACCCCACACGGCCTGCAGCACCTGCTCTCCCACAGCCGGTGGGACGCCGACGGCCTGCGCGACGACCTGCAAACCTACGTCGCCGAACAACTCGGCACGCCAGACGGTGTGTTGATTGTCGACGACACCGGATTCGTGAAGAAGGGCACCACCTCTGCCGGAGTGCAGCGCCAATATTCCGGCACAGCCGGCCGCACCGAAAACTGCCAGATCAGGGTGTTTGCCGCCTATGCCACCACCCGCGGCCACGCCCTGGTCGACCGCGAGCTCTACCTGCCCAAGTCCTGGACCGGTGACCGCGAGCGCTGCCGAGCGGCCCGCGTCCCCGACGACCGCACCTTCGCCACCAAGGGCGACCTCGCCCGCGACATGATCGAGCGCGCCCTGGCCTCTCCGCTCCCTTTCACCTGGGTCACCGCCGATTCCGCCTACGGCCAGGACTCCCACTTCCGTCGTTTCCTGGAAGACCGCGGCCTCTTCTACGTCGTGGCCGTGCCCAAGTCCCAGCAGGTGAACGGCCCGCGCATCGACCATCTCATCGAGCAGGCCCCGCTCGAGGCGTGGCAGCGTCTGTCGGCGGGGCAGGGAGCCAAGGGCGAGCGCTCCTACGACTGGGCCGCCGCCCGTCTGCCCGCCGTGGCCGAGCCCGACGGCGGCGAGCCGACCCGGCAGCGATGGATGCTGGCCCGCCGCAGCATCAGCAAACCCGACGAGATCGCCTACTACCTCGCCTGCGCCCCGCTCGAAGCCACCGCCGCCGACCTGGTCCGCGTCGCCGGTTGCCGCTGGAAGATAGAGGAGTGTTTCCAGAGCGCGAAGAACGAGTGCGGCCTGGACCAGTACGAGGTCCGCCGCTACGTGGGCTGGTACCGGCACATCACGCTCGCCATGCTCGCCCACGCGTTCCTCGCGGCGATGGCCGCCCAGGAACGCGAAAAAGGGGTGACACGGCCGACACGCCCGACCTCGTGGACCTCACACCGGCTGAAATCCGCCGTCTGCTGGCAACTGAACCCCGCCGCTATCCTGCAGGCCGCGACCACGCGGTGAACTGGTCCCGCTGGAGACGCCGCCACCAAGCACGAGCCCGACGCTGTCATTACATGCGGCGCGGGCACCCGTTGGTGGGACGGCCCCGGCAAGACCGTCCCGCGACCACAGCGCACCCGCTACACTCCCCGCTGCCAGGCCGTTGACCAGGGTAAATACAGAAGTCCGGCTGGAGTACTAAGGTGGTGCTCTGCTGTACAGCAGCGAGGTACAGCAACCACCATGCCGACAGCCGGACATCAGCGACCGTCCCGCCCATAGTTCGCATCGAGGAGGCATGGCTTTCAGAGCGGTGCTCCACACCTGGTGGGTGAGAGCATCTGCGAATGGCAGACGCACAGCTACCTTCAGGGTGGACCCTTCAGCAGATCCGCGACGTATCCGGGGACCGAGAGGCTGTCGCGCTGGATCCAGACCGGGCGGTGAAGTGGGTGGGCGGCACCGGAGCCCACGAGGTACTGCATCCAGAGATCATTCTCGGGTTCCACGACCTGTGCCTCGTGAAGCCTGTTCATGACGACGACTGGTACATGGGCAGCCTGTACGACGACCGCAGCATTGACTGCTGGTCAGCCTACGACGATCTGTACGAGGCGCTGCGCGGTTTGTAGCAGCATGCGGGCCTGCGTGCACTTCAGGGCATCAGTCGCCATGGCCCATGACCGGCCCGGGCCGTCTCCGGGCCGTCGGAGGGCACTCAACGACGACCAACGCTGACAACCACCGACGGTTAAGTCGCAGGTCGCAGCGTTGATCGATTACGCGGACGCAGGTCAGGGACCCGGCCCGTCACTTCTTCGACGTGTAAGGAGCACTGGCCGGACGCACGCCGCCCGGCCTCTTCTCCGCCCGCACGCACGGGCCGCTGCGAGGGCCGTCACCACCCTGCCGGGGTGGTGACGGCCCTCGCTGTCCCGGCCGGGCCCTGTCCGCCCGCTGCGAGGAGGAGTTCGGCCGTTCTCGTGTGGTGGCCGTTCCCGGCCCACTCGAGGGGCGAGCGCCCCTCGCCGTCGTCCTCGCGGAGACCGGGGTCGGCACCCTGGGCGAGGAGATGACGTACGACGTCGGCATGGCCCCAAGCGGCGGCCGCGCACAGAGGCGTTCCGTCCGTCTCGTCGCGGCTTTCCACGTCCGGGGAGGCTCCCGCCTCCAGCAGGAGGGCGACGATCTCCGTGGCCCCGCCGACGGCGGCCGCGTACAGCGGGGTGGTGCCGTCGGTATTGGCTCCGTCGGGATCGGCGCCCGCCCGCAGGAGCGCACGCACCGTGCCGGCCTCTCCGAAGGCCGCCGCCTCGACCAGCCTTCCGGAGAGCTTCTTCCGTCTTCGTCCGTTCATCGGGGCGAGCGTACGCGGATGCCACGTGCCGTACGGGGGCACTGCGCCGAACGACCCCGGCGGGGTCGTTCGGCGCAGGCCGTCAGAGTTCCGACACGAAGTACGGCGAGACGTTCATCCAGCCGTTGGCGGCCGCGCCGTTGCGGGTGCCCTTGGTGGTCTTGGCGAGGGTGTACCAGGAGTCGACGTAGTCCGGGTCGTCCGTCCACCAGGACGTGGGAACGGCGTCCAGGAGGGCATCGGCGAGCGGGGTGTACACACCCTGGTCGGTGATGGTGAGCAGGACGGTGACGATGGCCTTGGCCAGGGCCTGGTAGTTGGTGTCGCCGTCGTCCTCCATCATGACGGCGTCGGCCATGTTGTATTTGTAGTTGGACCAGTTCACGAGGACCTGGTTCGGGTAGTACGTGGTGGCCGCCTTGTTCAAGTACGGCATCTCGACGGTGTCGACGCGGGGCTTGCCGTCCTTGCCGAAGCCCGTGACCAGGGTGAAAATCTCGGCGTCGCCCTTGATTCCCGGTTCCTTGACGTCGGCGATCCGCACCGAGTCGATCAGGGTGGTGTCGATGCCGGCCGTGGCGGCGAGGGGGGACGAAGTCGCCTTCGCGGCACTGGTGTTCACCTCCGACGCGGGGGCGGGGACGTCCAGGCCCTTGGCCGCCAGGGCCTCGCCGACGACCTTCAGGCCCGCGGAGACCGCCTTGGCCCCGTCGATGTCCACCAGGTAGACGGGCCGGTCCGGGGCCTCGTCCGTGTCCAGGGTGTGGGCGTTGCCCCGGCTGTCGTACGCCGTGAACCCGGTGCCGTCGTCGTCGGACGGCGCCGCGGCCACCAGCGGGGCCGCGTCCTCGGCTCCGGCCTTCGCCGCCGGGGGCACGAGGGAGACCCGCAGCAGCGAGCCGACGTCGGAGGGCAACCCCTTCACGGCGGCGACGGCCCGGTCGGCTTCGGCGACCGGGGAGGCCAGGCGCCGGCCGGCGGCGGTGCGGGTGCCCTCGGTCAGGGCCCGCAGGTCCACCGCGTCCCCGCCCGAGGCGGCCGCGCCGAGCTGTCTCTTCCAGGCCTCGTCGGCCAGCGACCTCGCGAGGGCGCGGGCGGTCTCGTCCTCGATCCCGGCGACCGACGACGCCGTGCCGGTGGTGGCGGCCCCGGTCGTCGCGGCCTGCGCTGCGAACGCGGTGCCCTGGAGGGGTACCAGGACGGTTGCGCTCAGTGCGACCCCGATCAGGGTGGTGCGCAGGGGCGTGGATACGGTCAAGGTGATCTCCTGCTCGATGAGGGATGCGATCGGATGACGTACGGCTGTCTATGCGGGTAGACCCGACCTAATACATGAGCATGACAATCACCGGTCAAACCCTCGATCCGCACGTCTCTCACCTCGATGCCCGAGGGCGTTCGGGGCGGCGAACCGTCCGGCCCCGCCGGGAGCGGGACCCCCCGCACGTGTCCGGAACCTGCTTCCCCCGGCGAACCCGGCGAGAGATGATTGAACGGACACTGTTGTTCGAGAGAGGTCACGGGGATGTCCGAGAGGGACGACGAGGAGCGCGAGTTCGACATCAAGTGGGCGGACACGGCCGAGCACAAGGAGCCGTCGGCCCGGGCCCGCATGCTCGCCGCGCGCTGGAAGGACAACCCTCCCGGCCCGGTCCCGTTCCGCGGCGAGCCGGAGTACCGGGCGTCCCGTCGCTCGTCGTCGTCCTGGGTCTCCACCGCCATGGTCCTCGGCTGTGTCGCCGCAGTGATCGTCTTCCTCGGCTACATCAATTTCCGGCCGTACTGATCACGAGGGGCCGCTCCGCCCCCGCCGGTCACCGGGGCCCGGCCTGATCGCAGAACGACCGGGCACCCCCGGGGAGCGGGGGTGCCCGGCGTCGGCCAGGGATCGGTTCAACGGTTGTAGCGCATGAAGGCCCGGACCATGTGGCAGGTCGTGTCCGACGGCTGGTGTACGCCGATCAGGTTCGCCATGCCGCGTATCGTCTCGTTGCGGGCCTGGTCGGGGAGGTAGACGCCGGAGTCGAGCAGGGCGATGGCCAGCCGCATCGCCTTGAGGCGGCGGTTGTGCGTCACGTACCAGTCCCGCGGGCGGCCCGGCGGCAGTGGCCGCTTCGCCACGGGCACGCAGGGCATTTCGAGCTGGACGGCACGCTTCGCTGTGGACTGGATGGGCATCGGCTTGAGTGCGGCAGCGGGCACAGGGATCCTCCTGTCGCGGTCAGGGTGTCCACCGAGATCCACGCCGGCCCCGGCCACACCCTCGAACACTGCTCCTAGTTTACTGCCCGGCACTGACAACCGGGGAACCCGAAGCAGCCATCGAATGCCCAGGTGAGGTGGCGAATTGCAGCCGCGGAACACCCGGTTCGAAGGGGGCGCGTGAGGCCGGAGAGAAATCGAACAGAGCGGGGCCGGGCGTACTGTGGGCGGCATGGAGATCTGGATCAATCCGGCCTGTTCCAAGTGCCGGAGCGCCATCAGCCTGCTGGACGCCGAGGGCGCCGACTACGTCGTCCGCCGCTATCTGGAGGACGTACCGAGCCCGGACGAGATCCGGGAGGTGCTGGAGCGGCTCGGGCTGGAGCCGTGGGACATCACCCGCACCCAGGAGGCCGCCGCCAAGGAGTTCGGGCTCAAGGAGTGGCCGCGGGACGACGGATCGCGCGGGCGCTGGATCACGGCACTCTCCGAGCATCCCCAGTTGATCCAGCGCCCGATCATCACCGCCGAGGACGGCACGGCGGTCGTGGCCCGCACCGACGAGGCGGTACGGGACGCCCTGTCCCGCTGAAGCCCAACCTCCTTGTGACGCAGGCCACTTCGGAGAATCGGCCGGCGCGCTGAGCAACTCTGTTCGGGATCTCGTACATAGCGGCGTACGCTCCCCTACCGTTTCAGGAGGCGCGCATGTCGCGCAGGAGAACGCTCGGCCCCAAGAAGAAGATCGCGCTGCTGCTGAGCGCGGTGACGGTGGCCGGTGGCGGTGCCTTCGTCATGGCGAGCACGTCGAACGCCTCCCAGGCGCCCACCACCAAGTCGGCGGCCGACTCGACCGTCTGTCAGGGCCTCGCCACCGCGCTCGGCAACAACCAGAAGTTCATCGAGGGGCAACGGACCAACCCCGACGCGCAGTCCGAGGCGCGGATCGCCAACCGTGAAGCGGTCATCGCCCAGATCGAGCTCCAGCAGAAGGCGTCCGGGTGCACGGTGGGGGAGTCGGCTCAGGACTCCCAGCCTGCACAGCCCGAGCAGCCCGCGCAGCCCCAGCAGCCCGCTCCGGAGGAGCAGGCCGGCGAGGACGACGCCGCACAGAATCCGGGCGGCGGCGGTGCGGCGGCCTCCGGTGAGCAGGTGTGCAACGGCTCCACGATCACCCTCTCCGGCGAGGACGGCGCCCCGGCGGCGTCCAGCAACCAGTTCCCGGCCGGGACGCGGCTCAAGGTCACCAACCTGGACAACAACAAGTCCACGACCGTCGAGGTCACCGGTGTGTCCGGCAGCTGTGCCCTGCTCAACAACGCGGCCTTCGAGCAGGTTCGGGAGCCCGGCAAGTTCCTGATCCGCCGGGCGCTCATCGAGAAGGTGGGCTGAGGCCCCAAAGCCTGCCCCGGAACCCGGAAGCACCCATGAGAACCCCCTGAGGCGCAGACCGAGTTCGAGGGGCGGGACGTGCCGCAGCGCGTCCCGGCCCGGTCGCGCCCGGGGTGGGAGCCCTCCCCCGCTCGACCGCCGTCGAGAGCGGGGGAGGGCTCCCTGTCGTGTACGGGCCCGTCGTGCACGGCCCCTCCCCTGGCCCCTTCGCATACGACTCGCATACGACTCGCCTCCGCCACGCCGTGCTCACAGGGCGATCCGGGGCGCGGCGCCTCGGTCCGCATCCCGTGGCAGGTCGAGCGGGACGGCAAGGGCTACATCGAGGACCGCCGTCCGAACGCCGACGTGGACCCGTACCTGGTGACGCGTCTGATGGTCGACACGTGCTGCTCCGCGCCGGAGAAGGCCGGCCGGGTCTGAGCCGCCCCTCCCCCGACACCCGCTGGTGAAGCGAGGGGTGCCCGTCCGCCGGACGCCCCTCGCTCCGTCGGGTTTCGGGCCGTTCCGGGCGTCCACGCCGTGAACGGGGCTCCTGCCGGGGCCCGGGTTCTGCTTCAATGGGGGCATGGACGGTTTCCGGGAGCTCATCACGACGGGTCGCCATGACCTCGAGCCCTTCTGGCCCTCCCGTCAGCACGACGACTTCGACCGGGAGTGTTGCCGCGCGACGACCGCGCCGGCCCTCTGACGCCGTACATCCCGGCCTTCCACCGGCGCGAACCGCGTACGTCCTCGACGAGCCCGACCACGATCTCGCGGCCGTCGAGCATCTCGACGAACCCTTCGCGCGAAAGAGCTGACCTCTCATGGCGACCACTCGTCCTTTCCCCGCCGCGGCCGACGCGGCCACCACCGTCTCCGCGACCCCCTCCACCTCCCCCGCCCCGCTGGGCACCCCTGCCGGCACCTCACCCCACTCGTCCCGTACCGCGCCGGCGAACGGTCATCCGCGCCACCGGCTGCGGGCCGTCGCACCGGACGAGGTGGTCACGGTCGCCGACCTGCTCCCGCCGGGGGCCACCTGGCTGCCCGCGCCGCAGCACACCCTGCCCGCCCTGCCCGGACATCCGCCGATGGTCGGCTACCTGGTGCTGGTCCCCGCCGACCAGCGGCCGCCGTTCCCGGTGGCGGTCCCGGGCCCCGGAACCGGCCGGCACCCCGGCACGGCTTCCACGGCCGCGCCCGGCGCCGCCGACGACACCGCCGCCGGCGACGACCGGCGGATCCGGGTCGACACCGTGCAGCGCACCGCCGAGGTGGACGGGCGCCGACTCGACCTCACCTACCTGGAGTTCGAGCTGCTCGCCCATCTCGTGGCCCACCCGAACCGGGTGCACACCCGCGACCACCTGGTCGCCACGGTGTGGGGCTACGGCCATGTGGGCGACGGCCGCACCGTCGACGTCCACATCGCCCGGCTGCGCCGCAAGCTGGGCGCCGAGCACCGGGGCACGATCCAGACTGTGCGCCGGGTCGGTTACAAGTACCTTCCCTGAGCCCCGCCGCTCTGCTCTCGGCAGATCCCCGTTCCCCCACGCCACCCGGTCCGGCAGAGTCCGGCCCATGAGACTTCTGGTGCTGGGTGGTACGGAGTTCGCGGGACGGGCCGTCGTGGAGGCGGCGCTGGGGCGGGGCTGGGAGGTGACCGTCTTCCACCGGGGGCGGCACGCGGCCGTGCCGGGCGTGCGGTCGCTGCGGGGCGACCGCACGGCCGTCGACGGCCTGGCCGCCCTGGACGAGGCGGACGGCACGTGGGACGTCGTCGTCGACACCTGGTCGGCGGCCCCGCGTGCCGTCCGGGACACGGCGCGGCTGCTGCGGGACCGCGCCGACCGGTACGTGTACGTGTCGAGCCGTTCGGTGTACGAGTGGCCCGCGCCCGCCGGAGCCACCGAGGAGGCCCCCCTGGTGGCGGACGCCCGCGCGGACGCCGGTCACACCGACTACGCGCGGGACAAGCGGGGCGGCGAACTGGCCGTCGTGGACGCCTTCGGCGCCGACCGGTCGGTGCTGGTGCGGGCGGGGCTGATCCTCGGGCCGTACGAGAACGTCGGTCGGCTGCCCTGGTGGCTGAACCGGATGGCCCGCGGCGGCCCGGTCCTCGCGCCGGGACCCCGTGACCTGACCCTCCAGTACGTCGACGTCCGCGACCTCGCCGAGTGGATCCTCGGGGCGGCCGAGCAGGGGATCGGCGGGCCCTACAACCTGACCGGCCCGCAGGGGCACGAGACGATGGGCACGCTGCTGGAGGCGTGCGCGGAGGTGACGGGGGGCACGGCCGAGCTGCGGTGGACCGCACCGGAGACGATCCTGCGGGCGGGCATCGAACCGTGGACGCAACTGCCGGTCTGGGTGCCGCCGGACGGCGAGATGCACGACGCGCTGCACACCTCGGACGTCTCCCGGGCCCTCGCGACGGGGCTGCGCTGCCGTCCCGTCGCCGAGACCGCGGCCGACACCTGGCGCTGGCTCCAGGACCTCGACGGGGCCGCGCCCCAGCGCCGGGACCGGACGGCCAAGGGGCTCGACCCGGAGACGGAGGCGAAGGTCCTCGCGGAGATCTCGGAGATCGGGACGGTCCAGGAGCCGGGCGGAGGCGAGGAGAGGGTGTAGGTAGCACCACCCCGGAGTCGGGGGGTTCGGCCCCGTGACCGGGTCCCGCGGCTCGGCCAGACTGACGTCATGACCACGGAGCGCAGGAGCACGGGCCACACGAGCGGTGGCACGACGACCCCGGACCCCACGAGCACGGAGGCCGGGAGTCCAGAAGCCGGGAGCGGGGTCACGAAGAGGAGCGGCGGACGCGCACGGCACACCGAGGGCCTTCTGAAGGGAGCGCTGCGGGGACTGGGGCTGGCGCTGGTGTCGCTCCCGCTGTCGGTGCTGGCCTTCACCCTGACCCTGGTGTCGATCGCGTTGATCCCGGCCGGTGTCGGCATCGTCACCACGCCGTACGTACTGGACGGGGCCCGGACCTACGCGAACTGGCGGCGGGTGCTGGCCGCGGAGTGGGGCGGGGTGCGCATTCCGCCCGCGTACCGGCCGGTGCCGAAGGACGCCAACCCGTGGGCGCGCACCTTCGGGATGCTCCGCGATCCGGCGACCTGGCGGGAACTGCTGTGGCTGCCGGTCGACATGACCGCGGGGTTCGTCACCGCGCTGCTGCCGGCCGTGCTGCTGCTGTACCCGCTGGAGGGGTTCGCGCTCGCGGCCGGGCTGTGGCGGGTGATGCCGGACCCGTACTGGTACGGCTTCGTCCCGGTCGGCGACCGGACGTCCGCGCTCGGCGCCGGGGCGCTGGCCCTCGGGCTGCTCTTCTTGGCCCACTTCCTCTCCCCGAGCGTGCTCGCCGCGCACTACCGGCTCACCCGTGCCGTCCTCTCCCCCAGCCAAGGTGAACTGGAGGAGCGGGTAAGGGTGTTGACGGAGACCCGGCGGGACGCGGTGGACACCTCGGCCGCCGAGCTCCGGCGCATCGAGCGGGATCTGCACGACGGGGCGCAGGCCCGGCTGGTCGCGATGGGCATGGACCTGGGGACCATCGAGACGCTGCTCGACAAGGACCCCCAGAAGGCACGGCAGTTGATCGCGCAGGCCCGCAAGTCGTCGGTGGAGGCGCTGTCGGAGCTGCGGGAACTGGTGCGCGGCATCCATCCGCCGGTGCTGGCGGAGCGCGGCCTGGGCGACGCGGTGCGGGCGCTGGCACTGCGGCTCCCGGTGGCCACCGAGGTGAACGTGGACCTGCCGGGGCGGGCCGAGGCGCCGGTGGAGTCGGCCGCGTACTTCGCCGTCAGCGAGGTGCTCACCAACGCGGTGAAGCATGCGGAGGCGGACCGGATCTGGGTCGATCTGCATCACACCGAGGGACATGTGCGGGTGAGCGTCACCGACAACGGCAAGGGCGGCGCGGCGATCGGGGCCGGCTCGGGACTGGCCGGGGTGGAGCGGCGACTGGGTACATTCGACGGCGTCCTCGCCGTCAGCAGTCCCGCGGGCGGCCCCACCATGGTCACCATGGAGATCCCTTGCGCGTTGTCCTAGCCGAAGACCTGTTCCTGCTGCGTGACGGACTGGTCCGGCTCCTCGAGGCCCACGACTTCGAGATCGCCGCGGCGGTGGAGTCCGGGCCCGAGCTCAGCCGCGCGCTGGCGGAGCTGGACCCGGACGTCGCCGTCGTCGACGTCCGTCTGCCGCCGACGCACACCGACGAAGGGCTGCAGTGCGCGCTCGAAGCGCGCCGTCGACGGCCCGGACTGCCGGTGCTGGTGCTGTCGCAGCACGTCGAGCAGTTGTACGCGCGGGAGTTGCTGGCCGACGGCAGTGGCGCGGTGGGCTATCTGCTGAAGGACCGGGTGTTCGACGCGGAGCAGTTCGTCGACGCCGTACGGCGGGTGGCGGCGGGCGGCACGGCGATGGACCCGCAGGTGATCCAGCAGTTGCTGGCGCGGAAGTCGGCCGACGACCGGCCGCTGGCGCGGCTGACGCCCCGGGAGGGGGAAGTGCTGGAGGAGATGGCTCAGGGCCGGTCCAACGCGGCGATCGCCGGCAAGCTGGTGGTGACGGAACGGGCCATCGCCAAGCACACCGCGAACATCTTCGCCAAACTGGGCCTGGAGGTCTCGGACGACGACAACCGGCGGGTACTGGCGGTTCTCGCCTATCTCGACCACGGCCGGTGAAACCGGACCGCCGGGCCCCGCACCCCCTCACCGGATGCGGTTGATCGACAACTCCTCGTGTTTCAGGGGCTGTTGAAACCAGAGCGCCGCAAGAACTTCTCATCAATTTCCGGGACGGCTGAACACCCGTGGGGCGGTCCCCGTATTCAGGGGAGCCGCTTCACTCCTGTCGGGCGCCTCGATGCCCCGCAAGGGATGCCCCGCAAGGAAGTCAGAGGAGTTCCATGGGACGCAATACAAGAAAACGCCGTATGCCGTTGGCCGCCAAGGCAGTAGCCGGGACGGCGGCCCTAGCGCTCGGTGGGGGCGGGCTGGTCTGGGCGAACTTCTACGCTTCGGCCGGCGAGTCGAACCAGGCGCAGAATCAGACGAAGACGAACGCGGCACAGCAGATTGCCACGATCGACTGCCCGGACGTGGGCCAGCAGCTCCCCGACGTGCCGGACCCGGCCCGCGGTGAGGTCGACGGTGAACTGGCCTCGATGGACCAGCAGATCACCGACGCCTATCAGAGCCTGGTCGCCACCCGCCGGGCACAGGCCGGGGACTCGCAGTACGTCCAGAACACCATTCTGGGTCCGCTCAAGGACCGGCGTAAGGTGCTCATCGACCGGATCAAGCTGGAGATCAGCCGCGCGGGCGGTCAGGCTCCCGGGAACCTGGACGAACTCGCCTCCTGCTCCGGCCGCCCCGCCGACCAGCCGCTGCCGACCGACGGTCAGAACGGTGACGGCCAGAACGGTGACGGCCAGAACGGTGACGGCCAGGACGGCGGTGGTCAGGACGGCGGTGGTCAGGACAACGGCCAGGACCAGGGCGACGGTCAGAACGACGGCGGCCAGGACCAGGGCGAGGGCCAGACCCCGAACGACAACGGCAACGGCGCCGCGGGCCCGTTCGCCGAGGACTTCATCAACATCAACGACGTCCAGCCGAACTCGCGCAACCTGCCGAACGGTCTGGCGGCCAACGGCAGGTCCGGCTCCAAGGGCAGCTTCACCACGAAGTGCGGAGTCAACGAGAACAAGCTGTACAACAGCGACAACATCATCGTGGCTCCCGGTGTCGCGAACGGCGCGCACCACATGCACGACTACGTCGGCAACCAGAGCAACAGCTCGCTCTCCAGCGACGACGACCTGGTCGCCGCCGAGACGAGCTGCCAGAACCAGGGCGACAAGTCCTCGTACTTCTGGCCGGTGCTGCGCGTGCAGGACGGCACCCAGGAGTTCGACGCGGCCGACCAGGGCGGCGGCGCCGAGGGCAACGTCGGCAAGATCCTGCAGGCCAAGGAGGCCCAGCTCCGGTTCGTCGGCAACAAGCGGAGCAAGGTCGTCGCGATGCCGAAGCTGATGCGCATCATCACCGGTGACGCCAAGGCGTTCACCAACGGCCTGGCGAACGCCAACACCTCGTACAGCTGTACCGGCTTCGAGGACCGGCAGTCCACGGACAAGTACGTGCTGTGCCCCGAGGGCAGCCAGCTCGTGCGCACGTCCAACTTCCAGAGCTGCTGGGACGGGCAGAACGCCGACAGCGCCAACCACCGCACCCACGTGGCGTTCGTCCAGGCGGACGGCAGCTGCGCGAACGGCTTCAAGGCCATCCCGCAGCTCCAGGTCCGCCTGGTGTACGACGTTCCCGCCCCGACCATCGAGAACGGTCAGGTGAAGAACCCGTACGCCGTGGACAGCTTCCCGGAGCAGCTGCACAAGCCGATCACCGACCACAACGACTTCATCAACGTCATGGACGAGAACCTGATGAACAAGATGGTCAAGTGCATCAACAAGGGCAAGAAGTGCACGTAGTCCCCACGGTCGTCCCCTGAGAGGGACCGGTGAGGAGAAAGGGCCGGTGGCGGGAATCCCGCCACCGGCCCTTTCCGTGTTCCCGGTGCTCCCGGTTGCCCGGCGTGCTCGTTCGGACGCCGGGCCCGGCCGGGCCCGGCGTCAGCCCTCGTGCCCGGAGTGCCCGCCCGTCCCCTTCCCCGCCCCGCCGGACGGGTGCGCACCGCCGCCGTGGTCCATGCTGCTGTGGTCGATGCCCTCCTCCACGTCGCCGCCGAGCCGGCCGCGCAGGTCCTCGAGCACCTTCTCCTCACCGACGGCGACCCACTTGCGGCCGACGAGGTAGAAGCCGCCGTAGTCCTTGGCCGTCTCGATCCACTCGCGCTGGCCGCGGTCGGTGGCGAAGGTGGCGAGGACGTACTTCTCCTTGCCCTTCTCGCAGATGGCCTGGCGGATCGTGTCGGCGTCGGTCTGCATGTTCGGCTCGCACTTCACCTCGGCCGCCAGGTGCTCCAGGCTGCCGGTGGCCATGACCGGCGCCTCGCTCTTCCCGTCGCCGTTCGTCTCCTCACCGCCGGACCCGCAGCCCGCCAGCGCCAGTACCGCCACCGCGCCGGTCAGCGCGAGCATCGGTCGGGTCAGCCTCATGAGTTCCTCCGGTCCTTCCGGCGACATGCCGCACGGAGCCCCGGCGAGGGGCTCTCCGCCTTCGATACGGCTCGGGAGCCCGGAGTGCTCAATCGGTGACCTGCGGCCGCATCGCTCGTTCTGACTGACGTGCAGTCACAGCATGCCGCCAGGCGCCCCGCTCCCCCTTCCTCCGACGGACCGCTCGTCGACGTCGGGCAGGCCGAGGCCGCCCTCGTCGAGCACTATCCGCGGCTCGTCCGGCTCGCGTACCTGATGCTGCCTCCGGAGCAGCGCGGCCGGAGCCGGCGGGTGCTGACCGCGCACGCCCTGGTGCAGCGCGCGCTGCCCCGCGGCCGCACCGCGGCGCCGGCGATCCCCGCCCAGCCCCGGCAGTCCGCCGACGGCCGGGCCGCGCACGCCGCGCGGGCAGGGCGGCGGCCGGACCGGGCCGCCGAGGCCGCCCGGCCCGCGCGGGCCGACGACGAGGACGGCGGCCCCGGGTACGCGCTGGTCCGGCTCCAGGTGGTGCGGACCGCGCTGCGGGCGTGCCCCTCGCGCAGGCGCGGGGCACGGCGCAGGCGGGCCGGGCTGTCGGCCCTGCCCCCGCTGCCTCCGCTGCTGCCCCAGGTGTGGGGGCTGCGCCTGTTCCCCCGGTCCGGGGGTGCCGAGGAACTCGCCCTGGAGCAAAGGCTGTCCGCCCTGTCCGGTCCGGCCCGTGCCGCCTGGGTGCTGCGCGGCCCGGAGCGGCTTTCGGACGACGACGTCCGCGCGGTGCTCACCGACGCGGGTGCAGCCGATGCCGCGGGGGCGCTGCGCGAGGCCGACCGGGTGCCGGCCGAGTACCGGCTGCTCGGCTCTCCCGCGTTCGACCCCTGTTCGCTCCAGGCCCGGCCCACCGATCTGGTGCGGCGCCGCCGGCGTCTGAAGGCCGCGCTGGCCGCCGGGGCCGCGCTCGTCGTCTGCGGTGCGCTGTTCGGGCTGCCGGACGACGGCTGGGGCCCCGACGGTGCCGCCGCGCCGCCGTACGCGCTGAACCGGGCCGCGCAGGCCGCCCTGGACCCGGGGAAGCTGACCCGGGTCTCCCCCGCCGTCTGGAAGTCCTCCGCGCGTACCGACTTCTCCGTGTGGCCGGCCCGCGGTGACCTGGCCGGCGACGCGGGCCTGCTGCGGCGGGCCCTCGCCGTGTGGGCCCGGCCCGGGGAGCGGGTGCGGGTGTCGGCGACGCCGGGCACCCCGTCCGGCGGTCCGGCCGGACCGCCCCAGTTGCTGTACGCCGGGACGGTCGACAACGCGCGCGTGGTGATCCTCCACGACGGTCTGCGCATCACCAGGTACGCCGAGCCCCTGGACGGCGCCGAGGGCGCCGCCCTCGACTTCGCGCGGGTCGACGGCGCGGACCGGGCCGGGGCGAGCGCGCTGGTGCTGGGCCGGTCCGACGGCAACGTCCGCTATCTGACGGCGCCCTGGGTCCGTGCGGCCGGTGCGCGGGACCTGCGCGAGCCCGGCGCGGACACGGCGGACCTCTCGCTCACCGACGGCGTGACCTCGCCGCTGGCCGGTCCGGCCCCGAAACCCGGCTCGTGCACCTCGTGGAACGTGCTGGAGCTGACCGACGGCGCCGGCACCCGGCTGGTGACCGACCTCGGCGAGCTGGTCCCGGCCGTGCTGACCGCGGGGCGGCCCGGCAGGGCCGGTGCGGCCACCGGGGAGAAGGCGCTGCGCACCTGGTCGCCGTTCGCCTGCTCCCTGGCGTCGATGCGCTCGGCGGGCGTACGGAGCGTGAACGCGTGGGCCTTCGCCGAGCAGCCGCTGCCGGACGCGAGCGGTTCGGCGGCCTGGGTGTGCACCCGGGCCGAGACCTGGCAGGGTGGCGGTACCCGGGTGCTGGCTCAGTTCCACACGCCGGGCGCACCGGTCGGGGCGGTGGCGGCCCGGGCCGAGGACGTGCCGCAGTGCGGGGAGCGTGAACCCCGGGTGCTGGCCGGGGTGCTGTGGAAGTCCGGGGCGGGCACCTGGTACCTGCTGGCCGCCGGCAGCCGCGGCACCACGTCGGTCACCGCGACGGGCGGGGTCGAGGGCACCGCGCAGGGCAACCTGCTGACCCTCGAGGCCGAACAGGGCGCCCAGGCCGACCTCGAGGGCACCCTGGAGAACGGGGACCCGGTCACCGGGCTCCGCTGACCCGGGGCGGGCCGGCCGACGGATCGGACGATCACTGCCGCCCGGTCCGGACCGTTCACGGCCGGATTCGATCGGTAGGCTGTATGTATGACTACCGGGGTACGTCGCAGAATGGGAGTCGAGGAGCGGCGGCAGCAGTTGATCGGCGTCGCCCTCGAACTGTTCAGCCGTCGCTCGCCCGACGACGTCTCCATCGACGAGATCGCGTCGGCGGCCGGCATCTCACGCCCGCTGGTCTACCACTACTTCCCCGGCAAACTCAGCCTCTACGAAGCCGCGTTGAGGCGTGCCGCGGACGATCTGGCGTCGCGGTTCGTGGAGCCGCGCGAGGGCCCGCTGGGGGCGCGGCTGCTGCGGGTGATGGGTCGGTACTTCGACTTCGTCGACGAGCACGGGCCCGGTTTCTCCGCCCTGATGCGCGGCGGCCCGGCGGTCCCCGCAGGCGGAGCCTTCTCCATGAAGACAGCCTCGACCACCAACGCGCTGGTCGACTCCGTACGGCAGCGGGCGTACGAACAGATTCTGTCGCACATGGGCGCGGTGGATCCGCCCGCGCGGCTGGAGCTGGTGGTGCGGTCCTGGATCTCGCTCGCCGAGTCGACGGCGTTGCTCTGGCTGGACGGCCGGCGTATACCGCGCGCCGAGCTGGAGACCCAGCTGGTGCACGACTTCGCCGCGCTCTGTGCCGTCGCCGCGGCCCATGACGAGGAGTTGGGCGTGCTGCTGCGCGGCCTGCTCAAGGACGAGCCGGGCGACGGGCCGTTCGTCGACCTGGTGGGCCGGCTCATGGCGCTGGCGTCCCGGTGAGCACCGTGACGACGTGGGGGCTGGTCGTCGAGACGACCATGGGTTCCGGGGAGCGCAAGCACACGGAGGCCCATGTGGTGGCGCACGTCACCGGGTCCCGGAGCGAGGCGCTCGCGGAGCTGGAGCGACGGGCGCGGAACCACGTCCCCATGCACCCCCTGAGTCCCAAGCGCCGTCGCCTCCTGCGGGCCGGCGACGGGTTCCTGCTCGTCGTCGACGGGGCGTGGCAGTCGTTCGTGACCCGGTTCACCCTGGCGGAACTGCTGGAGGACTCGGCCGCGCCCCCCGCCCCCAAACCCGTGGTCGAGGCACCGGTCCCGCCGCCGGTCGCCCCTGCCGCTCCCTCGAGTGAGCCGGCGGAGCAGCGGGTCGAGCCGGCCGTCGAGCTGGACGAGGACGGCGTGCCGGTGCGGCCGGCCTGGCTGGGCCGCGCCGACCTGGCGTGAGACCGTCCGCCGGCCGGTGAGGCCCGGCCGGGGCCTCTCGTTCGGGTCGGGCCGGACTCGCGGGGTCCGGCCCGATCCGAACGAAAGACCTCAGCCCTCGAACTTCCGGTAGGACGCGTCGAGCTCGCGTACCTCGGCGGAGGCGTGCAGGGTCAGGTCGTCGACCGCCCGCACATGCCGCCGCACCAGTTCCAGGACGGCCTCGGTGAGCCGTGCCTTGGTCTCCTCGGTCCGCCCGGGGAGCAGGGCGATGTGGACGTGCACCAGGGCGTGGGCCTCTGCCTGCTCGTGGCCGATGAAGACGTCGCCGGTCGGGCGCAACCGGGTCTTGCACGCGGGGAGCTTCGCCGCCGCGATCTCCACCACGGTGCTGTGCAGGTCCCGGACGAAAGCGGGCCAGTCGCACGCGAAGGAGGACTTCACTTGTGCGGAGTGGTCGACGGTGATCTGCGGCATGGGTGAGCCCTCCGGTTCCAGGTCGGAGGGCCCACCCTAGCTTCCGCGCCTTTGCGCCGGGTGCGTCAGCCGGCCGCGGTGAACACCGCGACCGAGCGGGCCGGGACGGTGAAGGTGCCGGTGTCCGCCGCGTAGGACGAGGTCTTCACCACCGCGTCCGAGCCCGCCGCCTGCACCGGGTGCAGCCGGTGGTCCGTGCCGGCCAGGGCGCCGACGCGCTGTTCCTGCCGGTCCGGCGTGGCGTTGAAGACGACGACCAGGTCACCGAGGCGCATGGTGATCACGCCGGGTGTCTCGTCCTTCCCGGACAGCGGGAAGGACAGCGCGGACTGCACCTGCCCCGCGGTGTCGAGGGAGAAGGCCCCTTCCGTCGTGCGGATCCTCAGCAGGTCCCGGTACGCGGCCGAGGCGCCCTCGATCTGCGGGCACCCGACCCGCACCGCGCCCAGCAGGGGCTTGGCGTAGGACCACTTGTCGGCGTTGTCGGCGGCCGGCGGCAGACCTCGGCCGAAGCCGTTGCCGTCGGCGCAGTTCCAGTGGATGGCGTTGAACCAGTCCCCGCTGTCGTAGGAGTTGCGGTCCAGGGACTTGGAGCGCAGCAGGTCGGTGCCGGCCTGGGAGAGCGCCGGGCCCTGCGACAGGGCGGCGGTCGCCATGGCGAGGACCTGCATGCGGGCCCGGTCGTCGGCGCTCACGGACACCGGCAGCTTGAACGCGAGCGCGTCGAACAGCGACTCGTTGTCGTGCGCGTCGGCGTAGGCGAGGGCGTCGCCCGGGACGGCGGCGTATCCGGCCGGTGAGCCGTTGTAGTCGACCTGGGAGCCCTTGACCTCCTTGCCGTCGGTGTCGGTGAAGCGGTACTCGGCGAGGTTGCCGCTCAGGCCCACCTTGATCAGGTCCTGGTAGTGCAGGAGCCGGGCCTTCTGCTCGGCCTCGGTTCCGTTGTCCTCCGAGGAGTTCGGGTCGGTGTAGAGGCCGGAGGCGAAGCCCTGGACGCCGGGGTCCTCGTCGAAGGGACCGCCGCCGCGGACGGCGTCGCGGGCCCGGTCGGAGAAGGTGGCGATGCCGGTGCCGGCCATGTTCTGCTGCGTGGCCTGCTCGAAGCGGACGTCGTCGGCGATCTCGCCGAAGTTCCAGCCTTCGCCGTACAGGATGATTTTCTTGCCGTCGACGCCGTCCTTCTTGAGGGTCAGCGCGTCGAGGGCCTTGCGGACGGCGAGCATGTTGGCCTTCGGGTGGTGGCCCATGAGGTCGAAGCGGAAGCCGTCGACCTTGTACTCCTTGGCCCAGGTGACGATCGAGTCGACGACGAGCTTGCCCATCATGGCGTTCTCGGGTGCGGTGTTGGCGCAGCAGGTGCTGTTGGCCACGGAGCCGTCGGCGAGGAGCCGCTGGTAGTAGCCGGGCACGATCCGGTCCAGGACGCTGGTGCCGGCCTGGCCGCTGGCCGCGGTGTGGTTGTAGACGACGTCCATGACGACGCGCAGGCCGTCCTCGTTGAGCGCCTTGACCATCTCGCGGAACTCGACCGTGCGGGCCGTGCCGTCCGGGTCGGTGGCGTAGGAGCCCTCGGGGACCGTGTAGTGGTACGGGTCGTAGCCCCAGTTGTAGGCGTCCTTGGCGGCGGCCTTCGCCACGCACTCCTGCTGCTTGTCGGAGTCGGCCGGGTGGGCGGCGAGGTCGCAGTCGACGGTCGCCCGGTCGGACTTCTTCTCGGGGATGGTCGCGATGTCGAAGGCGGGCAGCAGGTGCACGTACGAGGTGCCGGCCTCGGCCAGCTTCCGCAGGTGCTGGGAGCCGTCGCTGTCCTTGTCGGTGAAGGCCAGGTAGGTGCCGGGCCGCTTCGCCGTGCGGTCCTCGACGGAGAAGTCGCGGATGTGCAGCTCCTGGATCTGGGCGTCCTTGAGGGGGACGGCCTTCGGCTTGTCCAGGCCCGACCAGCCCTTGGGGGCGAGGTCGCGGTCGCCGAGGTCGACGACGAGGCTGCGCGCGGAGTCGGTGGTCAGGGCGACCGAGTAGGGGTCGGTGACCTTGTTGGTGACGAGGTCGCGGGTGCTGGGCGCCCACACCTGCACCGCGTACCGGTAGGGCTTGCCCTTCCAGGACTTCGGGCCGGTGACGGACCAGACGCCGGTGGCGTCGTCGCGCCGCATCCGGGCGGTGGAGCCGCCGATCTCCAGCGAGACGCTCTGCGCGGTCGGCGCCCACACGGAGAGCGTGGGACGGCCGTCGCGGAAGACGGGGCCGAGCTCCGCCTTCGTCGCACCGGCCGCGTACAGGTCGTCCAGGGCGCCCGCGATCTGCACGCCGGTCGCCGCGAGCACGGCGCCATTCGCGGACCGCTGGGCGGCGACGACCTGGCCGCGCAGGGCCTCGCGTACGCGGTCCCGGTCGCGCGGGTCGACGGAGTGGGCGGTGCCGTCCTTCAGGTGCGGGAACTTCGCCTTCTGCGCGTCGGTCAGGGCGGTCGGGAGCAGCCGGATCACGCGCGTGTCGTCACCGAGGACGAGCGTGCCGTCCTGCGCCTTCACGGAGCCGGTGCGGGAGGCGAGGAGCTGGGTGGAGGCGGCGCTCGCGGAGCCGTTCCAGACGACGGTGTTCCGGTCGATCCAGACCGCCTTGGAGGTGGCCAGGTCGACGGCGGCGGCCGAGCCGGGCGGCTGGGGCAGCAGGTACTTCTCCTCGCCGCTCAACAGCCACACCTCGTGGCCGTTCGCCTTGAGGTCGAGCGACTGGTCGGAGGGGAGGTCCTTCTCGTCGCCCTTGTGGATGATGTAGCTGAGACTGGTGGCACCCTCGGTGAGCGGTACCTCGAAGACCGCGCCATAGGGATCAGTCTTCACCGGTTTCAGGGGCTTCGACCAGTCGGTGGGGTCGGCGGCGCCGGTCCACACGTGCAGGCCCCAGCCGTCGTAGTCGCCGTCGGCGCGCTGGTAGTGCAGCACCGCCTTGCTCTTGTCCTGCGCCGGGTACTCGGGCCGCTCGGTGGTGACGGTCTCCTTGCCCTGCTCGATCCAGATCTCGCCGTTCTTCGTGACGTCGATCGTGCGGTCGGTGGAGACGTCCTTGGTGCCGTCCTCGTCGATCACCAGGAAACCGACGTCCGAGGCGCCGGGCTTGAGCTTGACGTGGGCGAAGGCGCCGTAGGCGTCGCGGCCGGTGAAGGGGTGGCTGTTGGGCCACTCGGTGGCCTCGCCGTCGGCGAGGTCGCCCCAGGCGTACAGGCCCCAGTCGTCGTAGTCGCCGTCGGCGCGCCGGTAGTGGACGACCACGTGGTCGCGGGAGCCCGCCGTGGGCGGTTCCTCGACGGGCGGGGTGCCGGTGGTGGAGGCGGCCCGGGCGCTCGCGGTGCGGCCGGCGGAGTCGATCGCGACGGCCTTGTAGCGCAGGGCGGTGCCGGCCGGCACGTCGTCGCCGATGGTGTGGGTGACCTGGTGCGGGGCGTGGTCGGAGGAGCCGAGCGTGCGCCACTTCCCGTTGCCGGTCTGGGCGGCGAAGACGACGCGGTTGAGCTGTCCGCCCTCGACGTCGGCGGTGAGTTCGACGGTGCCGGTGGCGCCCGCTTCGGGGGCCTGGAGGGTGACCGCGGGCTTCGCGGCGGGCTCGGCGAGCTTGCCGGAAGCCTTGAGGACGATCGTCGAGCCCGCCGGGACGGTGACGGTGATCTTCCGGTCGGCGCCGCTGGTCACGGAGGCGTCGGTGCCGTGGATGCCGCGGAAGGCCATGCGGGCGGAACCGGTCGCGAAGGTGGCCTTCTTCGTCTCGTCGGCGTTGTTGAAGGCGACGACGTACTCGGTGGTGTCCTGGCCGGTGCGGGTGCCGGTCGTGGTGCGGGAGAAGGCGTAGACGCCGGGGCCGTCGGCCGCGTACCGCTCCTGCTGCACGCCGTCGGTGAGGGCCGGGTGGGCCTTGCGGAGCTTCGCGAGGGCGCTGATCTGCCGGTAGAGCGGGGCCTTCGTGTCGTAGGTGTCGTCGGCGTGGGTGCGGTCGGTGCCGAGGAGGTCGTCGTCGAGGTAGTCGGCGGTGCGGGAGGCGAACAGGGTCTGGCGGGCGTCCTTGTCGCCGCCGGCGCCGGTGAAGCCCTGCTCGTCGCCGTAGTAGACGACGGGGTTGCCGCGGCTGAGGAACATCAGCTCGTTGGCGAGCATGTCCTTCTTCAGCAGGTCGGCGTCGGACGCCTTCGGGTTGTCCTGCTTCAGGAACGTCCCGATGCGGCCCATGTCGTGGTTGCCGAGGAAGGTGACCTGCTCGTAGGCGTTGGCCCGGTCGGTCGTGTACTTGTGGTCGTCGCCGAAGACCGAGGCGAGCTTCTGCGCGCTGCCGCCCTGGGAGGCGTACTGGCGGGCCGCCTCCTGGAAGGGGAAGTCGAGGGTGGCGTCGAGGCGGCCCTCGGTGACGTAGGGGGCGGTGACGTCGGTGTCGGCGGAGTAGACCTCGCCGAACATGAAGAAGTCGTCACGCCCCTTCTTCGCCGCGTAGGCGTCCAGGGCGGTGGCCCACTGGGTCCAGAACTCCATGTTGACGTGCTTCACGGTGTCGATCCGGAAGCCGTCGATGTCGAAGTCCTTCACCCACCGCTGGTAGATCTTCTCCATGCCGTCGACGACCTCGGGACGCTCGGTCCACAGGTCGTCGAGGCCGGAGAAGTCGCCGTACTCGCTGGACTCGCCGGCGAAGGTGGAGTCGCCCCGGTTGTGGTACATCGCCGGGTCGTTGAGCCACGACGGGACCTTGACGTTCTTCTTCGCGGCGGGGACGGTCGGGGTGCGCGGGAACGATCCGGCGTCGACGCGCGGGAAGGTGCGCGAGCCGTCGGCGTAGTCGGCGTCGTCGAAGGGCTTCCCGTCCTTGGTCAGGTAGGGGAAGGCGCCCTTGGAGAGGTAGTCGTAGGACTTCTCCTCGTAGTCGACGACGTCGGCGGTGTGGTTGGTGATGACGTCGAAGAAGACCTTCATGCCCTTGTCATGGGCTTTGTCGATGAGGGTCTCGAGGTCCTTGTTGGTGCCGAAGTGCGGGTCGACCTGGGTGAAGTCGGTGATCCAGTACCCGTGGTAGCCGGCGGACGCGTCCTCGCCGGTGCCCTGGACGGGCTGGTTCTTGAAGATGGGGGCCATCCAGATGGATGTGGTGCCGAGCCCCTTGATGTAGTCGAGCTTCTGGGTGAGGCCCTTGAGGTCGCCGCCCTGGTAGAAGCCCTTGTCGGTGGGGTCGTACCCGGTGCTGAGCCGCGAACCGGTGAGTCCGCCCCGGTCGTTCTTGGCGTCCCCGTTGGCGAAACGGTCCGGCAGGACGAAGTAGAACTGCTCGCGGGTGAGGTCGTGCCGCGCGGGGGCCTTCGCCAGCGTGGCGTCGGACGGGGGCGCGGGGGGCGTGGCGGCCTGAGCTGCCAGGGGCTGTACGAGGGTGGCGGCAAGGGCGGCGGCGAGCGCTGCCGCGGTGACCGCGGCCACCCGCCTTCCCTGCGTGGTGCGGCGCGCCGGGGGCGCGGGCCATCTGGGTATCAAGGCGTGAACTCCTTGCGATTACGGCTCATTTGGGGTCCGACCCCACGCCACGGCACGACCTTTTCCGGCCATGTCACCGAGGCACCGGCGTGACCGTATCGCCGTTGAAAGCTTTACAGCAAGGGTCATGAAAGTAACGGTAAGGACTTACATCCGGGCGCCGGCCGCGCCTCTCCCCCGGGAAGGGCGGCGCGGCCGGCGCGCGTTCAGCAGGAGGACTTGCCCGCGTACACCGCGAGGGCTGTGTTCGAGCCCAGGGTGGCGGTCAGCTGCCCCGAACCGTTCACCGTCACCGGCGTGTTGTTCTGGACGTTGCAGTACGTGCCCGCCGGGAGCGAGGTCTGGTAGGTGCGGGTCAGGGAGCCGGACTCGTGGTTGACGGCCACGAAGCCCTTGTTGCCCCGCCCGAAGGCGATGGCGTCGTTCCCGTTGTCCCACCAGTTCGTCACGGCCTGGCCGCGCGTGGCATTGCGGAAGGCGACCATGGACTTGATCTCCGGCCAGGCGTGCTGGCACTTCCAGCCGTTCTGCCAGCAAGCGTTCACCTGACCGCCGTTGGGCGGACCGGCGTCGTGGTCGGAGAACTCGTAGCCGGAGTTGATGTCCGGGGAGCCGTAGGGCCAGGCCAGCATGAAGACGTTGGCCAGGGTGTAGTTGGCGTTGTCCTTGTAGCTGAGCGTGGAGCCGTTGCGCTCGGTGTCATGGTTGTCGACGAAGACGCCGGAGACACCGCTGTTCATGTAGCCCCAGCCCTCGCCGTAGTTCTTCAGGTAGGCGAGGTTCTCGTTGTTGAAGACCCGCTTGAGGTCGTAGGCGTAGCGGAACTCCTGGACGTCGCCGGTGCCGGTGTACTCACTGGGCTGGACGGCCTCACCCGCGCCGTAGATGGCCTCCTGCTTCCAGTACACGCCGGGGTTGGAGAGCCGGGACTTGATGTTCGCCAGGTCGGCGGCCGGCATGTGCTTGGCCGCGTCGATGCGGAAGCCGTCGACCCCGAGGGAGAGCAGGTCGTTGAGGTATCCGGCGATGGCACCGCGGACGTAGTTCTCGCCGGTGTCGAGGTCGGCGAGACCGACCAGTTCGCAGTTCTGGACGTTCCCGCGGTCCTGGTAGTTGGTGATCTGCGAGGTGCAGTTGTCGAAGTCGGGCGACGAGTACAGGCCCGGGTAGTTGTACTTGGTGTACGAGGAGCCGCCGGTGCCGGTTCCGTTGCCCGCGGCCATGTGGTTGATGACCGCGTCGGCGACGACCTTCACGCCGGCCGCGTGACACGTGTTCACCATGTTCCGGAAGGCGGTGCGGTCGCCGAGCCGGCCGGCGATCTTGTAGCTGACGGGCTGGTACGACGTCCACCACTGCGAGCCCTGTATGTGCTCGGCGGGCGGGGAGACCTGGACGGAGCCGTACCCGGCGGGGCCGAGGGTGGTGGTGCACTCGCGGGCGACCGAGTTGAAGTTCCACTCGAAGAGGACGGCGGTGACATCCTTGTTCCCGGGCGGCGCGGCCTGCGCGACAGTCGGGGTCATGACAACCGAAGCGACCGCGAGCGCGGCGACCCCGGCGAGGGTTCTGCGTGCCATGTGGGGTTCCTTCTTCATCGAAGGGTGTGGGGAGTGCGAAGGCGCCTGAAGCTTCTTGCTGAAACCTTCAGAAACCTTGCGGTGACGCAGATGTTAAAGCTTCACCCTCCGAAAGGGCAGCGGTCGGCGTGAAGTTGCGGCAAGAAATTCCGGAAGGACGGCCTGCCGGTCCGTTCGGGATCAGCTGAGCAGCCCCGCCCGCACCCGCTCATCCGTCAGCAGTCGCAGCACCCCGGGGTCGTCGGCGAACACGTCCTCCGCTCCGGGGGCCATCGCCTGGTGGAACATCGCGTACACCACATCGGCGGTCGGCTGTTCCCATACGGTGCTCGTCCACTCGCGCACCCCCTCGGCGTCACCCTCCTCGTGTGCGCGCAGCCACTCCTCGATGCACAACCGAGTGATCCGGTAGACCTTCCGCCGGCCCTGTACCAGCACTCCGCGGTTGAGCCCGAAGACCTCATCAGGACGTGCTGTGCTGTATGCCTTCGACGAACGCAGCCCAGGCAGAGGGGGCGACGAACAGGACAGGTCCGGTGGGGGTCTTGCTGTCGCGGACGGGGACGAAGCCGTAACCCAGACCTCCCGCCGGGACCGGTCTGTCCGCCAAGGGGCAGGCCGGCCCTCCGTTGGTCAGGGGCTTGCGGAGCGGGTGGATACGGTGACGAGCGGTGCGGCTCCGATGCTTCCGGAGCGGACGACGTTTTGAGGGGGCGTATGGGGAATCGACGGCTGCATGGATGTCTCGGCACGGTGGTGGGGCCGGCTCTCGCCGTGCTCACGGCCACGCTTCTGGGCAGGGCGTGGAATGCCTGCGACATAGGAGTGAACAACGCGGCCAACAGCAACTTTCTGCTTTTCCTCTTCATCCCGGGCCTCTCGACGGTCCTGCTGTTGGGCTGGGTTGCGATGGGCACCCTCCTTGGGAACCGTCCCTTTCTCCACGCCTTCGCCCTCGCGGTGACTCTCCCCGCCGTTTCCTGGTTTGCTCTCTCCCTCTTCTGGAGTGGCACCACCTACGACTGCCCCAGCGGCGTGCCCTCATGGTGGCCGGATTTCCTCCCAGCCCCGGGGTTCTGAGGCGCGCGTCTACGATGGCCGGAACTGGGCGGCACCGGGTCTTGCGCGGTCGCTGCGGGCCCCCAGCGGTCCCGCAGCGACCTCTGCAAGACCGTTCCCTACCCGGCCGGCGATGCCACCGCCGTCCGTACCGGAACCGGCCTGTCTTGGATGGCCGACGGCCATCACGGCACCGCCTCGATGGCGGTCGACGTCACCTCCCAGGGCATCGCCCGCCGCCGCACCAAGCCCTTCGTCGAGAACCACGGCGCGACACCACCAGCCTGGCCCGACGACAAAAACTTCCTCAGAATCAAGTGAGTGGAACATGACAGTGGCGCATGACGCATATGTGCGGCAGCTGATCGCACGGGCGAAGGACGGCACCATTCCGCCGCAGGAAGTGCAGCAGATCGCCCAAGCCGTCCCCGAGTGCCGGGCCGGCCGAGAGCTCTACCAGCGGCTGTACGCGGTAGCCCGTGCGGGCGGCCCGGCATACGAGCCGCTGATCGCCACGTATCTGATCCACCCCGAGGATCCCGAGGTCTCTGCGCTCGCCGTGCAGGTGCTCACGGGGCACTGGAGAGTGGGAATGAAGTACCGGGAGCAGATCCTCGAGTTACTGGGCTCCCCCGAGTGGGATACGAGCGATGATGCGTTCATGGCCGCGGTCTCGGGGGCGGGGGAGATCCTGCACGACGGGTTCGACGCCGAACTCCTCCGCGCTCTGCTGAAGCTCGCCGAGGAACGCCGCGGTGAGTACAACGACGATCTCATGCAGTGTTTCGCGGTGGCGGCGATCGCCCGCGCTCTGGGTGCCGGTCACGCCGAGTCGACGAGGCTGCCCGAGGGAGTCACGCGTGCGGAGTGGTCGCAGGACTTGCTGCGGGCCGCGCGTGACCGACTGCACGAGGCGGCGCGTCAGCCCTGAATCCGCTGGCAGTCGGGTTGGCCGACGCAGTCGGCGGGCATGAGGGTGTGCCGGGCTGCAGTGGCAGCGACGACGGGGCGGGCGGTTCGAGGAGTTGCTGTCGGATAGCAGCGCCACAGTCCGTTACGTCAACGAAAATAAGGTGACACCGTGTCACTCGCTTTGATGGGCGTGCTGATGCTCATCAGCCTGGCCACTGCGGCGGCGGGCATCGTGACCGTTGTTCTGATGCTGGACAACCCGCCCCTGTCTCCGTCCAGGCTCTGTGCCGTTCTCGTTCTGGTCTTCGGTTCTTCGGCAGCAGCCGTGTACTGCTACGGCTGGTTCTCCGTCGCCATGGGAGGGCCGTTTCCCGAGGTGTGCGAAGACCGGAACGCCTCCGGTGCCGAGTGGGCAGGCATCGAGCAGGAGCACTGGCCTCTTCGTAGCGCCTGCGTCTACTCCGACGGCACCGCAGTGGAGCACGTCTCCATGTCGATCAACGTTCTCGTCTGCGTGCCGGCGGGTCTCGCCGTCGTCCTGGCCTGTGCCGGCGCAGCCCTGCGCAGGCGGTCCCGTCGCTCTTGCCGGAGCAGACGAACGTCTCCCAGGTCCGCAGTACCTCCACCAGGTGTTCCACCGATGTGTTGACCAGACCGTACTGCTCGCCCGGACCGCCTTCACAGCCCCTGAGCATCCAGACCGCACCGCTGTCGGTCAGCAGCCAGTACGAGTCGATGCCCTCATTGAAGAGACCGAGGAACACCGCTCGGCCTGCGGGAAGTTCGCGGTCTGCCAGTTCGCGGTCCCGGTCACGTACGAACATCCGGTTGCAGTCGGCCGGCAATCCTCGCTCAGCAAGGAGGCGGGCTGCCTGACCGGATACCCCGCTGGAGGCAAGACTCTGCTCGTCATACGGCAACCAGGTCACGTCACCCATGCCCATTGGCCCGTCCTTCACGTCTGGCCCCTGTGGTCGAACTGGTCCTTTCGATGGTGTCCCACCGGGTGGTGCAGCGGATCTCCGCGGTCCCGACGCTGCGGGGCCGGAGACGGATGCCTTGCCGAAAAGCGTGAGCAGTCGGCGGTCATGTGCCACTTAAGCGCTCAAACGAGCAGCATCAGGACAGCAGTGGCCAAAGTGCTCACACCTTTGGGACGGTGCGTCCTCCCCAGGCCGCGGGCGGGCGTCCGGGCATCGCACACGACGAGGTCGCCCCCCGGGGGCGGCATCGATCACGACGTCCTTGTCGCCGCTGCCCACAAGCCAGCCGGGTCGCCACTCTCCCTCGACCAACTGCGCCAGGAACAGCGTTGAGTCGCTTGAGAGCCGGGTCTGCTTTTCCGCTGTTTTCCTGGCTTCCCCCTCACTGACGTTTTCTCAGCGAAATGATCTACGCGAAGCGGCATGAACCGCTCCATGCGTGAGCAGGCCGGACGGACTGGGCCCGGCCGTGGACAGACGTAAAGCCCCTGGTAGGACAGGTCTCACCACAAGATCATGTCCGTAACCACCAGAGGCTTCACGTTGGTCACCTATGTTGCCACGCTCGATGTCCCGCGCCACGTCGTGGACCACCTCTCGCGTCTGCTCGCCGCCCACCGCCGCCGAATCGGCACTCCGCGAGGCAGCCGGGCGCTCGGCCCGTTCCGCCAGGCCGTGCTGGTGCTGCGTTGGTTCCGCGAACGCGGCTGCGTGCACTGCCTGGCCCGCGACGCGGGCGTCTCTCAGGCCACCGGCTACCGCTACCTGCACGAGGGCATCGACGTCCTCGCCGCCCAGGCCCCGGACCTGCACGCGGTCCTGGACCACTGCCGACGCGCGGGGATGACCCACGTGATCCTCGACGGCACACTGATCGAATCGGACCGCCTCGCCGGCGTCCGCGACAACGGCAACGACTGGTGGTTCAGCCAGAAACACAAGGCGTTCGGCGGCAACGTGCAGTTCCTGGCCGCTCCGGACGGCACCCCGCTGTGGGTCTCCGACGTCGAACCCGGCTCCACCCCCGACGTCACCGCCGCCCGCATCCACGCCCTGCCCGCCCTCTACAAGGCGGCGGCCGACGGGCTGCCGACCCTGGCCGACAAGGGCTACATCGGCGCCGGCATCGGCATCCTCATTCCCGTCCGCCGCCCCAACAACCAGTCCGAGCAGGCACTTTGCGCGGACACCCGTGCCTTCAACACCCTCGTGCGGAGCGTTCGGGCCCTGGGCGAGCGCACCGCTGCCGAGCTCAAGCAGCGCTGGCGCACGCTGCAGCACGTCACCCTCAGCCCCAGCCGGATCGGCGACATCGCCCGCGCCGCCCTCGTCCTCAACGGAATCTGGAAGTGACCATCGTTGAGAAAACCTCACTGACTACCACCGGCGGGAGATCCGGATCGTTGATCGAGCTTGCGGTGAAACCGATGACTCGTCCGGTGGTGGGGCCCGGCATGAGGGCTCGTTCAGCTACTCCGCGACGCTCGCAATGAACGTGTGGATCTCGGCGGTGAGGTTGCGCATATCCTCGCCTGCCGCGTGCACTGTGGTGGTCTCGAACTGCCATTCCTCAGAGGGTGCCCGGTCACGGATTCCCCAGGTCAGTTGGACGTGGCCGCCAGGTCGGTGCTCCGCTGAGAGGGTCAGGTCATAGCAGAGGGAGTGCCAGGTGCGCACTCCTTCCCAGCCCCGGAAGTCTTCGGCAAGTGCGGCGAGGAAGGTGTCGAAGCCGTCGCCGTCCCAGGTCTCCGCCGAGGTCTCGACACTTCCCCAGGGCCCGCAGGCCCTGACGAGGAAGTCGAGCGTTGGTTCGTCCTCGAACGGCCGGGTCGGCTCCGAGAGCATTAGACGGGCGGGCCCGGGGCCTCCCACCTGGACCAAAGGGCGGCCGGAATCGTCGTAGTCGATCACGCGATCACGTTAGCCTCGCCTGCGGAGACAGACTTCTGAATATCCTTGTATGCCGCCACGCCCGTGGTCATCGCGAGCTGGATCGTGACCTTGCTGCCGCCCGTCTTCTCGTACGTCAAAGCGGAGCAAGCTCACCTGGCAGAAAGTCACCGACTTTGAGGGCTGCGGCGAAACAACGAGGTCGCGTCACGGTAAGGACCCATATCAGTGCGCGCCGGCCCGTATGCCGTCGATGAACGCCACCCAGGCAGAGGTGCCGAAATGCAGGGTCATGCCGGTGAGGTTCTTGCTGTCACGGACGGGGACGGTGCCGGGGATGTTGTCGGCGAGTTCCAGGCAGTCGCCGCCGCCGCCATCGCTGTACGTGCTCTTGCGCCACACTGCGGCGGTCAGATCAGGTCGAGTACTGCGCATGTCTCGTACTCCTTCATGACCCGCCGGATCAGGGCCGCGGATGCCTCTGGCGGCAGGGCTCGGGCATGGACGAGATCGTAACGATGGGAGTGCCGGGTCACCATGGCCCGGTCTTCCACCAACTCGCCCGAGTGGCCCGCCTCCAGGTAGGCCACGTCCGGCGCGTTGTCGAAGGACAGGAGGGTGAGCGAGCCGCCCATGGCGGAGTGGGCCCCCGCTACGAAGGGCATCACCTGCACCTCGATGTGCGGGGTGCGAGCGGCTTCCAGTACAGAGGCCAACTGCTCCCGCATGACGGTCGGACCTCCCACCGGGCGCCGGATCACCGACTCGTCGAGCACCACCCACAACAGGGGCGGTCGCGGTTTCCGGAGCAGACTCTGCCGACTCAGCCGCGCCGCCACATTCTCTTCGATCTCCTCCACCCTGCACCACGGCTGCCCATGGCGCAGCACCTCACGCGCGTAAGCCTCGGTCTGGAGCAGACCCGGGACGCTGTGCGCCGTGTACTTGTGCATGGCGTTCGCCCTGGCCTCGTACGCCACGAACTTCCGTGCCCAGTCCGGGATCGGCGTCCGTTTGATGTGGGTCCACAGGTCGACCAGGTCGCCGTCGGCCTCCAGGATCTCGTCCAGCCTGGTGTTGACGTCCTCGGGCGGGGTCTCCTTGCCCAGTTCGAACTGGGCGATACGGCTGTGGGCGACGGGGGTCAGGTCACCGAGCCCGCGTTGCGTGAACCCGGCGCGGACGCGGAGCTTGCGCAGTTTCACGCCGTACAGCGCAGGAAGGGACGCGGACGGGTTGAGTTCCTTCGGCGCGGGCATCGACTGTCCCCCGTTTTCGATCCGGTGCAACGAAAACCGTTACCGCTGGTGAGCGTAGCGTCACGTACCGATGATCGTGGGGAGAGTCGGGATCATCACGAGGGAAGGGCACCGTATTCATGGCACCACAGGAACGTACGAGGCGTGCGGCCGCGGTCCAGGACGCCGACGAGGCCAGGAACGAACTCTCCCTGGCACTGGACGACGCCGGCGTGCTCCTGCCCTCGTTGGGGCTCGACACCGTCTCGCTGGCCAGCAACTATCTGCCGCCGCTGGTGGATCTCGGGCGCTGCAATCCGGGCACGGCACGCAAGCTGGCGGAAGCGCTGCGGGAGGGTCGTCGCACCGCCGAGCTGAGCGCCAGGGTGCGTGAGGTGAACCGGCGGAGCGGGCAGCGGACTTGACGGCGCACTCCGTGCAGGGCGAGGGCCCGCCGCTCCCCGGAAGAGAGCGGCGGGCCCTGTGGCGGGCGAGTCGTCAGGCCCGTGTCCACCACACCGTCGTATCTGCCGGCACCTTCGCCTCGTCGCCGGTTTCGGCCACCTCACCATTGGTGATCAGTACCTTGCCGTAGGACGGCACGGTCACCGCCTCGCCCGTGGTGTTCGCGACGCACACGAACTCCCCGCGCCGGAAGGCGAGTACGCCCTCGGGTGCCCGCAGCCACTCCACCGTGTCGCCCGCGCCCAGGTCGGCCTGCTCCCGGCGCACGGCGAGCGCGGCGCGGTACAGCTCCAGGGTCGAGCCGGCCGTTCCGGTCTGCGCCTCGACGCTCAGCTCGCCCCAGTTCTCCGGCTGCGGCAGCCAGCTGCCGCCGCCCCCGAAGCCGTACGAGGAGCCGTCGCGGGTCCACGGGATCGGCACCCGGCATCCGTCGCGGAAGCCGTCCTGGCCCGCGCCCCGGAAGTACGCCGGGTCCTGGCGCACCTCGTCCGGGAGGTCCACGACGTCCGGGAGCCCCAGCTCCTCGCCCTGGTAGACGTACGCCGAGCCGGGCAGCGCCAGCATCAGCAGCGTCGCCGCGCGGGCCCGGCGCAGACCGAGTTCGCGGTCCCCGGCCTCCCGGATCTGGGTGCCGAGGCCCGCCGGGTTGGCGAAGCGGGTGGCGTGCCGGGTGACGTCGTGGTTGGACAGCACCCAGGTGGCGGGGGCGCCCACCGGACGCATCGCGTCCAGGGTGCGGTCGATGACCGTACGCAGCTCCTCGGCGTCCCAGTGGGTGCCCAGGTACTGGAAGTTGAAGGCCTGGTGCAGCTCGTCGGGGCGGACGTAGTTCGCGGTGCGCTCGACGGTCGGGGTCCAGGCCTCGGCGACGAAGATGCGCTCACCAGAGTACTCGTCGAGGATGAGCCGCCACTGCCGGTAGATGTCGTGCACGCCGTCCTGGTCGAAGAACGGCATGACATCGTTGCCCAGCAGCTTCAGCTGCTCGTGGTCCCCCAGGTCGGGCAGGCCCTCGGCCTTCACCATGCCGTGCGCGACGTCGATGCGGAAGCCGTCCACGCCCATGTCGAGCCAGAACCGCAGGATGGAGCGGAACTCGTCGCCGACGGCCGGGTGCTCCCAGTTGAAGTCGGGCTGCTCGGGGGCGAAGAGGTGCAGGTACCACTCGCCCGGGGTGCCGTCGGGCTCGGTGACCCGGCTCCAGGCGGGGCCGCCGAAGATCGACTCCCAGTCGTTGGGCGGGAGCTCCCCGTCCGCGCCCTTGCCGGGGCGGAAGTGGTAGCGGTCGCGCGAGGGCGAGCCGGGGCCCTCGGCGAGCGCCCGCTTGAACCACTCGTGCTGGTCGGAGGAGTGGTTGGGCACGATGTCGACGATGATCCGCAGACCCAGTTCGTGGGCGTCCCGGATCAGCGCGTCCGCGTCGAGCAGGGTGCCGAACATGGGGTCGACGGCGCGGTAGTCGGCGACGTCGTAGCCGGCGTCGGCCTGCGGGGAGGCGTAGAAGGGGCTGAGCCACACGGCGTCCACGCCGAGGTCGCGCAGGTACGGCAGGCGGGAGCGGATGCCCTCCAGGTCGCCCATGCCGTCGCCGTTGCTGTCGGCGAAGCTGCGCGGATACACCTGGTAGATCACCGCGTCCCGCCACCAGTCGTGGCGCCTGGTGGCGGTGGCTACGGCGGCGGTCGTGGGGGCCGGGGCGGCGGCGTGCTGCTGGCTCATGTCGTCCTTGAATACGTGGGGTCGGTCAGGGAAGCGAGTGGGGCCGGGGGCCGAGGAGGCGGGAGGCGGAGACAAGGCGGCCGCGGTGCCGGCGGGATTTGGGGGTCCCCCCTGCTCGAAGAGCTTGGGGGAGGACACCGCGGCCGCCTACCCCGCGCGCTGCGCGCGCGGGAGTCGTCGGACGGAGGGCGTCAGCCCTTCGTGCCGCCCGCGGTGAGGCCGGCCACCAGGTTCTTCTGCACGAGGTAGAAGAACGCGGAGACGGGTATCGCGATCAGCACCGCGGTGGCGGCCATGAGGTTGCGCTGGGCGTCGTGCTCGCTGACGAAGCTCTGCAGACCGACGGCGAGCGTGTACTTCTCGTCGTCCAGCATGAACGTCGTGGCGAAGGCGACCTCGCCGAACGCCGTGATGAAGCTGTAGAAGGCGGCGACCGCCAGGCCCGGCTTGGCGAGCGGCAGGATCAGCCGCACGAACGTGCCGAACGGGGACAGCCCGTCGACCCGGCCCGCTTCGTCGATCTCGAACGGAATGGTGTCGAAATAGCCCTTCATCAGCCACGCACAGTACGGCACCGCGGTCGAGCAGTAGACGAGGATGAGGCCGAAGTAGGTGTCGATCAGCTGAAGGTCGGACAGGATCTGGTACATCGGGACTATCAGGACGGCCACCGGGAACATCTGGGTGACCAGCAGGACCCACATGAACTTCTTGTACCCGGGGAACCGCATCCGGGACACCGCGTACCCGGTGGTGGCGGCGACCAGGACGCCGATGACGGTGGTGCCGAGCGAGACGATCAGCGAACTCTTCAGCCAGTCGAAGAAGTTCGTGTTCTGCAGCACGAACGCGTAGTTGTCCAGCGTCATCTTGCCCCAGATGCCGCTGGGGCGCAGATAGTCGTCCTTGTCCGGGCCGAGGGACAGGAAGACCAGCCAGGCGACCGGGAACAGCGCGACGACGCTCGCCACGATCAGGATGCCGTGCGAGGCGAGGGCCCCGCCGCGGCCGATCTCACCGCGCCGGGCGCTGGGCCGCCGGGTGCCGGGCAGCCGGGGCGTGGTCTTCTCGGCCGGCTTGCCCGTCACCACGGCTGACGGCGGGCTGTCGAGGGTACTCATGGGGGCTCCTGCCTCAGATCGCGAGCTGCTGCTCATTGCGGTTCAGCCAGCGGCGGTAGAAGGAGGTGAAGACGATCAGGATGGCCAGCAGCAGCATGCCGTAGGCCGCGGACTGCGCGAAGTCGCGCGGCTGCTGCCCGAAGCCCAGGTAGTAGGCCCAGGTGGCGAGGATCTGCGCGTCCGGCGCGGTGTTGCCGAACAGCAGGAAGATGACGGCGAACTGGTTGAAGGTCCAGATGACGCCGAGCAGCACGACGGTGGAGCTGACCGAGCGCAGACCCGGCAGGGTGACGTGGCGGAACCGCTGCCAGGCGCTGGCGCCGTCCATCTCGGCCGCCTCGTACAGGGTGCCGTCGATCGACTGGAGGCCGCCGAGCAGGGAGACCATCATGAACGGCACACCGCACCAGGTGTTGACCATGATCGCGGCGAACCGCTGCCAGAAGGTGTCCTCGAGCCACAGCGGCGTCGGCAGGCCCAGGGATTCCAGGCCGGAGTTGATGATGCCGGCGTCGGCGAGCATGAACCGCCAGCCGAAGACGGTGACGAAGATCGGCACGGCCCACGGCAGGATGAGGATCAGCCGGTAGAAGGTGCGGCCGCGCAGCTTCTGGTTGAGCAGCAGGGCCAGGCCCAGACCGATGGTGTAGTGCAGGCAGACGCAGGCCGCCGTCCAGACGATCGTCCAGATGAAGTGCGACCAGAAGCGGTCGTACGACGTCTCGCCCCAGAGGATGTCGGCGTAGTTGTCCAGGCCGATGAACTTGTAGGTGGCCTCGATCTCGTTGACGCCGATGGTGCGGGCCGTGTTGAGGCTGTTGGCGTCGGTGAGGGTGAGGTAGAAGCCGTACGCCAGGGGATACAGCACGAGGACGCCGAGCACGACGACCACGGGCACGATCATGGCGAAGGCGTACCAGTGCTTCTGGTAGGCGTGCTTCAGGCGGCCGGCCCGGCCGGAGCGGGGCGGGCGGTCACCGCTGCGCTTGCCGGTCGCGCGGTCGATGGCGACTGTCATGGTTCGGCACCTTCTGGATGATCAAGGGGTTCGGCACACAGGCCGGTGGCCGCCGGGTCCTCCCCTCCCGGAAGGGACCCGGCGGCCACGCGGGCTCTACTTGCTGAAGTCCGGCACCAGCTTGGCGATGGCGGTCTCGGCGTCGTTCAGCCCCTTGTCCAGGGACTCCTTGCCGCCCGCGATCTGGGGCAGTTCGTCGTCGAGCGGACCCCACAGCGAGCTGTACTCGGGCAGGGCCGGGCGCGGCTGGGCGGCCTCGAGGACCGTCTGGTAGCCGGCGATGCCCGGGTCGGCCTTGACCTTGTCGGTGTAGGCGTCGTCACGCGTGGGCAGCGTGGAGTTCTTCAGCGCGATGGTCTCCTGGGCCTTGGCCGAGGTCATGAAGTTCACGAACTTCAGCGCGGCCTCCTGCTTCGCGGCGTCGGAGCCGGCGTAGACGGAGAGGTTGTGGCCGCCGGTCGGAGCGCCCGCCGTGCCGGAGGAGCCGGCCGGGACGGTGGCGATGCCCAGGTTGTTCTTGTCCTTGAAGGCCGAGCCCTTGTAGAAGTTGGTGATCTCCCACGGGCCCTGGATGATCGCGGCGACCTTGCCGTTGACGAACGCGTCCTGGATGTGGGCGTAGGCGTCGGCGGTGGTGTCGGCCTTCTTCAGGCCCTTGCCGTCGAAGAGGTCCAGCCAGGTGCCGTAGGCCTTCTTGGCCTCGGGCGACTTGACGGTGATCTTCTTGGCGTCGGCGTCGACCGTGTCGGTGCCCTCGCCGTAGAGGAAGGACTGGGCGTAGTAGGCCTGGGTGGAGCCCCAGTAGCCGTCGACGCCGGTCTTGCCCTTGATCGTGGCGGCGGCCTTCTTCAGGTCGTCCCAGGTCTTGGGGGCCTCGACGCCGGCCTTCTCGAAGAGTTCCTTGTTGTAGACCAGCGCGAGCGTGTCCGTGACGAACGGGACGCCGTAGACCTTGTCCTCGTACGTCGCCTGCTCGATCAGGTTGGACTTGAACTTCGCCTGGTCCTTCAGCGCCTCGGTGCCGTCCAGCGGCAGGAAGAAGCCCTTCTTGGCGAAGGCGGGGGTCCAGCCGACCTCGGAGCGCAGCACGTCGGGGGCGCCCTTGGAACCGGCGGCGGTGTCGAACTTGTTCTGCGCCTGGTCGAAGGGGACGTTGACGTACTTGACCTTGACGTCCTTGTTGGCGGCCTCGAACTCCTTGACCAGGGCCTGGTACGTGGGCGCCTCGTTGGTCGCGTTGGAGGTGTCCCACCAGGTGATGCTGACCGGGCCGTCGGCCGAGTCGCCGCTGTCGCTGTCTCCGCCGCAGGCCGTCGCCGTGAGGGCGAGGGACGCCACCAGCGCGGTGGCCGCTATGCCACGCCGCATGAGTTCTCCTTGAGGGTGAAAGCCCGTATGTGCAGGTGCGGCCCCGTCTGCCGTCCTGCCGACTTGCCGACCGCGCCGATGGGGCCGCCGGGCGACGTGAACGTAACAGCGATGCAACCGATCCGAAAGACCTTGCTGAAAAATTTTGCAAGGAAGCCCGACGGTTACCCCGTCGTGACCTCTCCTTGACCCCTCTTCAGGGCGCCCCGATCGCTGTGCCACCGCCGGTTTTCCGGTGCCAGGACAGGAGTTCGGACAGCTGTGCAAGACTCTGCAAGTACTTGCCATCCGTTTCCGTCGGGGGGACCATCCGATGCGGTACGGAACGCCGAGCACCCCTGCCGAGCACGACCGGCCGACCACGACATGAGGGACCGCGATGACCCAGCAGCCCGCGACGGGCCGTTCGACCGCACGCGCCAGGCGTCCGGCCGGTGTGCAAGGACGGGGGCGGCCGATAGGGTCCGGTGCTGTGACCACACGTCTTGCCGACATCGCCGCTCAGGCCGGGGTGAGCGAGGCGACCGTCAGCCGCGTGCTCAACGGCAAGCCGGGCGTCGCCGCCACCACCCGCCAGTCCGTCCTCGCCGCCCTCGACGTCCTGGGCTACGAACGCCCGGTGCGGTTGCGGCAGCGCAGCGAGGGCCTGGTGGGGCTGATCACTCCCGAGCTGGAGAATCCGATCTTCCCGGCGCTGGCCCAGGTCATCGGGCAGGCGCTGACCCGCCAGGGCTACACGCCGGTGCTGGCCACCCAGACCCCGGGCGGGTCGACGGAGGACGAGCTGACGGAGATGCTGGTCGACCGCGGGGTGGCCGGCATCATCTACGTCTCCGGACTGCACGCGGACACCACGGCCGACATGCAGCGCTACGAGCGGCTGCGCGCCCGGGGGGTGCCGTTCGTGCTGGTCGACGGCTTCTCGCCGAAGGTGCAGGCGCCGTTCATCTCGCCCGACGACCGGGCGGCGATGGCGCTGGCGGTCACGCATCTCGCCTCCCTCGGCCACACCCGGATCGGGCTGGCGCTGGGGCCGAAGCGGTTCGTACCGGTGCAGCGCAAGATCGAGGGCTTCGTCCGTACCGTGCAGGAGCAGCTGGGGCTGGCCGCCGAGACCGTGGAGACGGAGCTGGTCCAGCACTCCCTGTACACCTTGGAGGGCGGCCAGGCCGCCGCCAGCGCGCTCATGGACCGCGGGTGCACGGCGGTGGTGTGCGCCAGCGACATGATGGCGCTGGGCGCGATACGGGCGGCCCGGCAGCGCGGTCTTGAGGTGCCGACGGACATCTCGGTGGTCGGCTTCGACGACTCCCCGCTGATCGCCTTCACCGACCCGCCGCTGACCACGGTCCGCAAGCCGGTCCCGGCGATGGGCCAGGCCGCGGTGCGCACCCTGCTGGAGGAGATCGGCGGGACGCCCGCCCCGCACAGCGAGTTCGTGTTCATGCCGGAGCTGGTGGTCCGCGGCTCGACGGCCTCGGCGCCCGGGGAGCGGAACCGCCCCTAGCGGCTGTCCGGTGGCCGACGCCTCAGGCGCGGGGACCGGCACGCACTCCCCCGGGCTCTCCGGGCCGGGGGCGCCCCCGACCGCGTCGTCGTCGCGCTCCTCCGCCTCGCGACCGCACGCTCCCCCAAGTTCTCGGCTCCGCCCTAACAGGGAGGGGCCCCCGGGACCCCGCTCACCCCGGCCGGAGAGCCGCCGCGCGTCACCTCCGGCCCGATCCGCCGGCCGGGCCCTGGCCGGGACGCGGCGGCGGCCCGCCGTGACACTCGTGCTCCCCGTCCCCGCGCACACCGGCGAGGAGCCCTGCGACGGCGTCGCGGCTGCCGCGGTCGCCGGCTCCTGCCGGTGGTGCGCGGGGTTCTCAGGGGCGGGTGGGCCGGTCGCTCCAGTCGAGGCGGAGCACGGCCAGGTCGTCGGAGTGGCGGCCGGCGTTCAGCGCTTGGGTTTCCTTGATGAGGAGGTCGACCTGGTCCGCCGGGTCCGCCGACGGCAGGTTCCCGATCAGCGCGAGCAGCCCTTCGACGCCGAGCCGCTCGCCCTTCGTCCCGTTGTGTCCTTCGATGAGGCCGTCGGTGTAGACGGTCAGGGCTCCGGCGGCCGGGAGCGGAACGACCGTGGAGGGCCAGCTGCACTCTCCGGGGACGATGCCCAGGGCGATGCCGTGTTCGGCGCTCACCTCCCGGGTCCCCTCGGTCGTGGTGAGGAGGGGCTCGTGGTGGCCGGCCAGGTGGAGGACGGCGGTGCCGGAGCGCTGATCGAGGGTGAGAAGCGTGCAGGTGGCGAACAGTTGCTGGCTGTCGCGTTCGGCGATCAGGAGGCGTTCCATCAGGTGCAGCAGGTCGTCTCCGCGGTGCCCGCCGAGCACCAGGGAGCGCCAGGCGATCCGCAGGCAGACGCCCAGCGCCGCGGCGTCGGGACCGTGGCCGCTGACGTCGCCCACGACGGCGTGCACCAGCCCGTCGTCCCCCTCCACCACGTCGAGGAAGTCACCGCCGAGCAGGGCCATCGCGGCGCCGGGCAGGTAGCGGGACGTCACCTTCACCGTGGAGGTGTCGAGCATCGGCTGGGGCAGCAGACCGCGTTCCAGGCGGGCGTTCTCCTCCGCCCGCAGCCGGGTGGCCTGGGCCTGGGCGCTCGCGCGTTCCGTCCGGCTCCGGTAGACGGCGTAGCGCAGCGTTCTTCGCAGCAGGTCCGCTTCGACCTTGCCCTTGACGAGGTAGTCCTGCGCTCCGGCGGCCATGGCCTCGGTGCCCGCCCGGTCCTCGGACAGCCCGGTCAGGACGATCACCGCGGTGTGCGGGGCCAGTCCGCGCACGGCCGTGACCGCGTCGACGCCGGACACGTCGGGCAGGTGCAGGTCCAGGAGGACGCAGTCGATCGGGCTGCCGGCCAGTTCGGTGCGCGCCTCGGCCAGAGCGGTCCGGGTGGTCAGCGCGAACAGCATCCCCGTGTCGTGCAGGAGTTCCTCCACGAGCAGGGCGTCGCCCGGGTCGTCCTCGATCAGCAGGATGCGGTACACCGGCCCCTCGGAGGCCGATTCCGGCACGGCTGTCGTGACCGCGGTCATCGCACCGGCTCCGCGTCGGTGCGGGCGGCCTCCGGCACGGTGGACGGGCCGGGGTTCTCCGGCGGCCGGGGGGCGAGGGTGAAGGTGACGCGTGTGCCGTCGTGGTATTCCGGGTCGATCCCGATGGCGCCCCCGTGGAACTCGACGATCTTCTTGCACATCGCGAGGCCGATTCCGCTGCCGGTGTAGGTGTCCTTGGTGTGCAGCCGCTGGAAGATCACGAACACCTTGTCGGCGTACTCCGGTGCGATGCCGATGCCGTTGTCGGTGACGGTGAACCGCCACAGTTCGCCGTCCCGGTCCGCCGTGACGTGGATCTTCGGCGTTTCGCCCGGGCGGCGGAACTTGACGGCGTTGCTTATCAGGTTCTGCCAGAGCATGCCCATCTGGGTGGGGTCGGCGAACAGGGTCGGCAGCGGATCGTGGGTGATCTCCGCTCCGGCCTCCTCGATGCCGACGCTCAGCTCGGACAGGGTCCTTTCCAGCACCTTGTCCAGGTCGACGTTCTGGTGGGAGTTGTGCAGCCGCCCGACCCGGGAGAAGTCGAGCAGGTCGTTGATGAGGGTCTGCATGCGGTTCGCCCCGTCGACCGCGAAGTCGATGTACTGGTCGGCCCGGCTGTCGAGCTGCCCTCCGTAGCGCCGCTGGAGGAGCTGGGTGAAGCTGGAGACCTTGCGCAGCGGCTCCTGCAGGTCGTGGGAGGCCACGTACGCGAACTGCTCCAGCTCGGCGTTGGAGCGCTGGAGGTCCGCGGCCTGCGCGTCCAGACGCAGCCGGGTGTCCTCGCTGAGGGCCAGTTCCCGCAGGAGGCGCTGTCGCATGAAGTCGATCTCATGGCCGAGGCGCCGCAGGTCGGCGGGACCGGTCGGGGTGATGGGGTGTTCGAAGTCACCGCCGGCGACGGCACGGGCGTCCGCGCCGAGCCGCTCCAGCGGCGTGTTGATGCCGCGGCGCAGTCCTTCGAAGATCAGGGCCGTGAGGACGGCGATGAGCACCGCGATGGCGCCGAACACCCCGTTCCTCAAGGCCATCGTGTCCCTCAGGTCGTCCCTCACGCGTACGCGGTCCGCACGCAGCTGTTCCTGCTGGCTGTTCAGGGCGGCGCGTACGTCGTCGAAGGCCGCCTTGCCCTCCGTCGCCCGTCGGACGGCCGTCGGTGAGGGTGAGCCGGCGGGCGTGGCGGCCACGGGCCGGGCGATCCTCTCCTGCCACTTCGCCACGGCGTCCCGCACGTTCTTCAGGTCGTCCAGACCAGCGGGGTCGTCCTGAAGCAGCTTGGTGAGTTGCGTGAGGCTCGCTTCCTGCTCGGTGAGCCCCTGCTCGTAGGGGGTGAGGAACTCCGGTATGCCGGTGAGTCCGTAGCCGCGGATTCCGGTCTCCTGGTTGAGCACGGCCGTTTCCAGGCGGATCGCGACGGTCAGTGCGGGGGACCGCACGTCCACGAGTTCGTCGCTGATCGACCCGGTCCGCCCCAGGACCCATGCGCCCGCGGTCCCGAGCAGGGCCAGAACCACGAGGGACGCGGCCACCCCCACGCGAAGCCACCGCCTGGTGGTCCACGTGGAGAACCCTCGCATGCGCGGTCGCCTCTCGTCGCCGGTCATCCTGGGGGCTCCTCGTCGTGGCAATCGCGGTGAAAGTTGGGCCAGGACACTTTAGAGGGCGACAACCCTTGTTGTCCCGGAGCTGCTCCGGGATCTAAAGTGCCGGGCATGCCCGGCAAGGACTTCGTATCGCGGATCACCCCGCAGGAGACCGCCTCCCTCACGGACGCGGCGGTCGGTGATCTTGCGCAGCGCCTTGCCCGCAGGCTTCTGGGGGCCCCGTCGCACCCTCCACCGGACGACCCGGCGCCCGCCCTGGCTCTGCTCCACGTGCTGGACCACCTCAAGCAGGCCACTGAACGGCTCCAGCAGGAGGCGGCCGCGGCCGCCGCCCGCGCGGGTGCCGGCTACCCGCAGATCGGTGCCGCCTGCGGTATGACCCGACAAGGTGCGCGGCGCCGCTGGCCGGGGCTTTTCCACCATTCCACCGAGAAACCCACGGAGCATCCGACCATGACCACCCCCGCCCGTCCTTTCGACGTCCTGCTCGTCGAGGACGACATCGCCGACGCCATGCTCATCGAGGAGGCCCTCTCCGAGCGCGGAGCCCGCAACCTCGTCCAGGTCACCGACGGAGTCGCCGCGCTGGAACACCTGCGGACCCCGGGCACCCCGCGGCCCGACCTCATCGTCCTCGACCTGAACATGCCCCGGATGAACGGCCGTGATCTGCTCAAGGTCCTGAAGAACGACGACGACCTGCAGACGATCCCCGTGGTCGTCCTGACCACGTCCACCGCCCCGGACGACGTCACGGGCGCGTACAGCAGTCACGCCAACGCCTACGTGACCAAGCCCGTCAATCTGGAGGAGTTCGAGCAGGCCGTCCAGAGCATCGACTCCTTCTACCTGGACACCGCCACCCGGCCCCGTCTCTGAACCGGCCGGTGTCACCGGCCCGGGCCCGGGAATCCGGGGCCTCTCCGGGTCGCCGTGTCGTCCGCAGGTCATAGATCGCAGGTCACAGGTCGTAGGCGGCGAGTCCTCGCGCCCTGCTCCAGGAGGAGGCCGCGGGGCTCTCTCCGGGGGAGAACATGCGGGTCGACCGAGACCGGGGGATGATCTGCGGGAGGGGCTTATCTGGCAGACTCTGTGCCCATGGGTGAGACGACGGTGACCACGCTGGAAGGTCGGCATCAGGCCGCAGCGCACCCCGTCGAGGACAGGACGGGGGCGGGATTCCTGCGCCGCTTCCGTACCCCCCGCCGACCGCGGCTGTGGTTCGAGATCCTGCTGATCGCGGCGAGTTACTGGACGTACTCGCTCGTCCGCAACGCCGTGCCGGAGCAGAAGTCCGAGGCACTGCGCAACGCGGACCGGCTCTGGGACCTGGAGCAGCAGCTCGATCTCGCCTTCGAACAGTCGGTCAACCACGCCGTGAACTCGGTGACCTGGCTGGTCGTCGGCATGAACTACTACTACGCGACACTGCACTTCGCGGTCACGCTGGGTGTGCTGGTGTGGCTCTACCGCAGTCACCCCGGCCGTTACGCGGCGACCAGACTGGTGCTGTTCTCGACCACCGCCGTCGCTCTGGCGGGTTACTACCTGTTCCCGCTCGCCCCGCCGCGCCTGATGAACGGCGGCGACTTCATCGACACCGTGGTGGTCCACGAGACCTGGGGTTCGATGGCCTCCGGTGACCTGAAGAACATGTCCAACCAGTACGCCGCGATGCCGTCGATGCACATCGGCTGGTCGGTGTGGTGCGGGCTGACCCTCTTCGCGCTGGCGACGGTCCCGTGGGCGAAGGTCCTGGGCCTGCTGTACCCGGCGGGCACGCTGGTGGTCATCGTCGCCACCGCCAACCACTTCTGGCTGGACGCGGTGGGCGGCGTGCTCTGCCTCGCCTTCGGCTACGCGCTGGCGACCCTCTGGTACAGGAGCAAGCCGTACACGCTGCCGAGAGAGGCGCCGGACGGCGGGGCCGGGGGCGGCCGGAACAGGAGTGGCTGGAGCGGGGCGTTCTCGGGCAGAGGTCTCCCGGGCAAGGGCCTCCCGGTCGGGCGCGGCACGGGCAGAGCCGTCGCAGGCCCGGACGGTGGGGGTCCGGACGATGGGAACACGGGTGTCGTGAGCCCGCGCGCCCCGGACGGCTCCGTCGGCCCGCGCACGGCCGACGACGTCCCTGCCCCGAGCGCCTCCGTCCACGCGCCGGACACCCCGCGCCGCTGAGGCGTCCTCCGCCCTCGGGGAAGCGCCTCCTCGATGACGAGGTGCCCCCCTGCCACTGCGGTGCCCCGCGCACTCCGGGCGACCGAGCCCACCCGCCTGCGCCGGGTGCCCGCGCCGGGTGCCCGCGCCCAGTGCCCACGGCCCGCCCTACGACCCGCCGTAGAACAGCTCCTCCATCACGCCCCGCGCCCTGCGGGCCGTGCGCCGGTACACGTCGAGCATGTCGCCGGCGTGGCCCGCACCGTAGCCGAGGTAGCGGCCGACGGCGGCCAGCTCGCGCGGGTTGGTGGGGAAGGTGTCCCCGGCCCGGCCCCTGACCAGCATGACCGCGTTGCGCACGCCGGTGGCCAGCACCCAGGCCTCGTCGAGGATGCCGGCGTCGTCCGCGGAGATCAGCCCGGCCGCATGGGCGGCCGCCAGCGCCTCGCGGGTACGGGTGGTGCGCAGCCCCGGCTCGTGCGCGGCGTGCCGCAGCTGGATCAACTGGACGGTCCACTCCACGTCGGACAGGCCGCCGGGACCGAGCTTGACGTGCAGCTTGGGGTCGGTGCCGCGGGGCAGCCGCTCGGACTCCATGCGGGCCTTCAGGCGCCGGATCTCGCGCACGTCGTCCTCGCCGAGCCCGGCGGGCGGGTAACGCAGCGGGTCGATCAGGTCGACGAAGCGGCGGCCGAGCTCCTCGTCGCCGGCCACGTGCTCGGCGCGCAGCAGCGCGTGCCGCTCCCACACCAGGGACCAGCGCCGGTAGTACGCCTCGTACGACCCCAGGGTGCGCACCAGCGGTCCGGACCGGCCCTCGGGGCGCAGGCCCGCGTCGACGATCAGGGGCGGGTCGGCGCTGGGGGCCTGGAGCAGGCGGCGCATCTCGGCGACGACCTTGCCGGCCGCGTCGGCCGCCTCCCGCTCGTCCACGCCGTCGCGCGGCTCGTGGACGAACAGGACGTCCGCGTCGGAGCCGTAGCCCAGCTCGTGGCCGCCGAAGCGGCCCATCCCGATGATCGCGAAGCGGGTGGGCAGGGTGTCTCCCCAGCCCTCCCGGACGACCGCGCGCAGCGTGCCGGCGAGGGTGGCGGCGGTCAGGTCGGACACGGCGCCGCCGACCAGGTCCACCAGGGCGCCCTGGTCGGCCTCGGCGGGCTGGGACTCGGTGCCGTAGGAGCCGATGATGTCGGTGGCGGCGGTGCGGAACATCTCGCGGCGGCGGATCCCGCGGGCGACGTCGACGGCCTGGGCGGCGCCCTCGGCGCGGCGGACGGCGGCCAGAACCTCCTGTTCCAGGTGGGCGCGGGTGCGGGGCCTGAGGCCGCCGGCCTCTCCGTCGCCGAGCAGGGCCACCGCTTCGGGGGCGCGCAGCAGCAGGTCGGGGGCGAGCCGCCCGGCGGACAGGACGCGGGCGAGGTTCTCGGCGGCGGCGCCCTCGTCGCGCAGCAGCCGCAGGTACCAGGGGGACTTGCCGAGCGCGTCGGAGACCTTGCGGAAGTTGAGCAGGCCGGCGTCCGGGTCGGCGGATTCGGCGAACCAGCCGAGCAGCACCGGCAGCAGGGTCCGCTGGATGGCCGCCTTGCGGGTCACGCCGGACGCCAGCGCCTCCAGGTGCCGCAGGGCGGCGCCCGGGTCGGCGTAGCCGAGGGCGACCAGCCGTTCGCGGGCCGCCGCGGCGCTGAGCCGGGCCTCGCCGGGGGCGAGCTGGGCGACCGCGTCGAGCAGCGGCCGGTAGAACAGCTTCTCGTGCAGCCGCCGTACGACGGTGGTGTGCCGCCGCCACTCGCGGGTCAGGCTCGCCACCGGGTCGGTGCGCAGGCCCAGGGAGCGGCCGATGCGGCGCAGGTCGGCGTCGTCCTCCGGAACCAGGTGGGTGCGGCGCAGCCTGAAGAGCTGGATGCGGTGTTCCAGGGAGCGCAGGAAGCGGTAGGCGTGGTCGAGCTGGGCGGCGTCCGCGCGGCCGACGTAGCCGCCGGTGGCGAGGGCCCCCAGCGCGTCGAGGGTGGTGCCGCTGCGCAGGGAGGTGTCGGCGCGGCCGTGCACCAGCTGGAGCAGCTGCACGGCGAACTCGACGTCGCGCAGGCCGCCGGGGCCGAGCTTGAGCTGGCGGTCGACCTCTGCGGTGGGGATGTTGTCGATCACCCGGCGGCGCATCTTCTGCACGTCGGCGACGAAGTTCTCCCGCTCGGCGGCCTGCCACACCAGCGGTCGCAGGGCGGCGACGTACTCCTCGCCGAGGGCGAGGTCGCCGGCCACCGGGCGGGCCTTGAGCAGCGCCTGGAACTCCCAGGTCTTGGCCCAGCGCTGGTAGTAGGCGCGGTGCGAGGCGAGGGTGCGGACGAGGGGGCCGTTGCGGCCCTCGGGCCGCAGGTTGGCGTCGACGGGCCAGATGGTGCCCTCGACGGTGTTCGCGGAGCAGATCCGCATCATGTGCGCGGCCAGCCGGGCGGCGGCGCGCAGGGCCTTGTCCTCGTCGGCGCCGTTCACCGCCTCGCCGACGAAGATGACGTCGACGTCCGACACGTAGTTCAGCTCGTGCCCGCCGCACTTGCCCATCGCGACCACCGCGAGCCGGCACAGGGCGGCGTCCTCGGGCGCGGCGGCCTCGGCGAGCGCGAGGGCGGCGCGCAGGGTGGCGGTGGCGAGGTCGGCGAGTTCGGCGGCGGTCTCGGACACCTCGGTGGTGCCGCAGACGTCGCGGGCGGCGATGGACAGCAGGCAGCGCCGGTAGGCGACGCGCAGCGACACGGGGTCGGTGGCTTCGGCGAGGCCGTGCTCGAACTCGGTCACGCCGGGGTGCAGGTCCCGCGCCTCGTACGTGACGAGCGCCTGCCAGTCGTCGGTGTGCCGGGCGAGATGGTCGGCCAGGGCCTCGGAGGCGCCGAGCACGCCGAGCAGCCGGTCGCGCAGCGGCTTGGCGGAGATCAGGGTGTCCAGCAGCTCCTGCCGGCCGGTGGCGCCGGTCTGCGCCTCCAGCATCCGGACCAGTCCCAGCAGCGCGAGGTCGGGGTCGGCGGTGCCGCCGAGCGCTTCGAGCAGGACCGGGTCGTCGCGCACCGCGGACAGCTCGGGGCTGTCCAGCAGCCGCTCGGCGGCCGACGGGTCGGTGAAACCGTGCCGCAGCAGCCGCGTGAAGGTGCTGCTCCTGCGCCCCGGCACCGACGTCATCCCCGGTCTCCCTCGGTCCTCGGCTCGCATCGGCCTCACCACGAGCTCATCCAGGCAACGAGCCTATCCGCCCCACCGCGCCCCGGCCCCGGGACGGCCGTGCGCGATGAGTTCCGGAGGCGGGCGGGGTCACACCTTCCGAGGGGAAGGACTCCCCCGTCCCTCCGCTCCGACCTGTGAGGCCCTCATGACCAACAGAACGCCCGAAACGAACGAACCCCCCGCTCTCCTCTCTCCCGAAACCTGTCTCGACCCGCGCTACAGCGACCCGAAGGCGACCGCCGCCTCCTGGTCCGAGGCGGAGGCACTGCTCACCGGGGCGGAACTGTTCTGGATCTCGACGGTCCGCCCCGACGGCCGTCCCCACGTCACCCCGCTCCCCGCCGTCTGGTCGGACGGCGCACTGCACTTCTGCACCGGGCCGCAGGAACGCAAGGCCCGCAACCTGGAGGCGAACCCGCACGTCGTCCTGACCACCGGCACCAACACCTGGGACAAGGGCTACGACCTGACGGTGGAGGGCGAGGCGGTCCGGGTCGCCGACGACGGCCGGCTGCGCGAACTGGCGGCGGCCTGGGAGGCGAAGTACGGCGGCTTCTGGCACTTCGAAGTGCGTGACGGCCACTTCCACCACGGGCCGGGACACGCCGTCGTGTTTTCGGTGGCGCCGCGCACGGTTTTCGGCTTCGGTAAGGGGGCGCCGTTCAGCCAGACCAGATGGCGGTTCGCGTGACGCCGAGAGCCCGCACCGACCGCACCGACCTCGCCGACTCAGCCGGAGGAACCCCGATGAACATGGCCATGACCCTCGAAGTGCTCCCCCTGCCCGTCAGCGACATCGACCGGGCCAGGGACTTCTACCGGGACAAGGTCGGCTTCCACGTCGACATCGACCAGGAGGTCATGCCGGGCATGCGCATCGTCCAGCTGACGCCCCCGGGCTCCGGCTGTTCGATCGCACTGGGCGACAGCATCTGGGAGATGTCGGGCGACACCCGCCCGGCCCCGGGCTCGTACCAGGGCCTCCAATTGTGCGTCGCCGACATCAAGGCGGCCCACGCCGAACTGACCGCCCGCGGCCTGGAGATCTCCGAGCCGGTCGTGTACGCCCCGGACGACGGCGCCACGTTCATGTACTTCAAGGACCCGGACGGCAACGGCTGGGCCGTCCAGGAGTACCGCCGCCGCGCCACCGAACCCCTGCACCGGCTCCTGACGGACCAGGCCACCGAGGCGGGCAGCCCGGATCACTCGTAGGTGTACCGCTCCCCTCTTCCCCCCACCCACCGTCACCGCCGCACCTACCGTGAGACGCCTCGCGGTACAGGCGCGGTACATGTCCTCCAGCGCGGGCGGTAGTTCGTCGCCGCCGAGGCCGATCTCGCCCTGCGGACGTGACTCAAGCTGCCGAGTCGCGTCCATCCGGTAGCGCTTCCTCTGAGTTTCGTGAGGGGGTTGTACGGATCGTGACGGAGACCGGGAAGTCGATCCCCGAGGTCGCGCAGCACATGGGGATCAACGAGACAACCCCGGCGAGCGGGGTCTCGCGGGCCCGAAAGGCCGTGGACGGCCTGTACGAGAGCACCGATCCGGCGCCGGACGGCCCAGAGACGGCCCAGGGACAGTGAGACGCGGTGAGGCCGGCGGTCCATGACCGTCGGCCTCATCCGTCGAATCGGCGGAAAACCTGCTCTGACCTGCTTCTACAGCACCGGCAGGTTCTTCCGCAGCTCGAAGGCGGTGACCTCGGAGCGGTACTCGTGCCACTCGGCGCGCTTGTTGCGCAGGAAGAAGTCGAAGACGTGCTCGCCGAGGGTCTCGGCGACCAGGTCGCTGCGTTCCATCAGGGTGAGGGACTCGCCGAGGTTCTGCGGGAGGGGCTGGATGCCGAGGGCGCGGCGTTCGGCGTCGGAGAGGGCCCAGACGTCGTCCTCGGCGCCGGGCGGGAGTTCGTAGCCCTCCTCGACGCCCTTCAAGCCGGCGGCCAGGAGGAGCGCGTACGTCAGGTACGGGTTGGCGCCGGAATCGATCGAGCGGACCTCGACGCGGGCCGAGCCGGTCTTGCCGGGCTTGTACATCGGGACGCGGACGAGGGCCGAGCGGTTGTTGTGGCCCCAGCAGATGTAGGAGGGGGCCTCGCCGCCCGCGCCCGCGGTGCGCTCGGAGCCGCCCCAGATGCGCTTGTAGGAGTTGACCCACTGGTTGGTGACCGCGGAGACCTCCGCCGCGTGCCGCAGCAGGCCCGCGATGAAGGAGCGGCCGACCTTGGAGAGCTGGTACTCCGCGCCCGACTCGTAGAACGCGTTGCGGTCGCCCTCGAAGAGGGACAGGTGCGTGTGCATGCCGCTGCCCGGATACTCCGAGAACGGCTTCGGCATGAACGTGGCCTGCACGCCCTGCTCCAGCGCCACCTGCTTCATGACCAGGCGGAACGTCATGATGTTGTCGGCCGTGGACAGCGCGTCCGCGTAGCGGAGGTCGATCTCCTGCTGGCCGGGGGCGCCCTCGTGGTGGGAGAACTCCACCGAGATGCCCATCGACTCCAGCATGGTGATCGCCTGCCGGCGGAAGTCCATGCCCACGTTGTGCGGGGTGTGGTCGAAGTAGCCGGAGTTGTCCGCCGGGGTCGGGCGGCTGCCGTCGACCGGCTTGTCCTTCAGCAGGAAGAACTCGATCTCCGGGTGGGTGTAGAAGGTGAACCCCTGGTCGGAGGCGCGGGACAGCGCGCGCTTGAGGACGTAGCGCGGGTCGGCGAAGGACGGCGAGCCGTCCGGCATCAGGATGTCGCAGAACATGCGGGCCGTGCCGGGGGCCTCGGCGCGCCACGGCAGGATCTGGAAGGTCGACGGGTCCGGCTTGGCGATCATGTCGGACTCGTACACCCGGGCGAAGCCCTCGATGGCGGAACCGTCGAAGCCGATGCCCTCGTCGAACGCCTGCTCCAGTTCGGCCGGGGCCACGGCCACGGACTTCAGGAAGCCCAGCACGTCCGTGAACCACAGGCGTACAAACCGGATGTCGCGCTCCTCCAACGTACGGAGCACGAACTCCTGCTGCTTGTCCATCTTCCGCTTCCCCATCCTTGCCGGTCAGGCCGCCAGTCTCTCCCGCGCCGGGTGGCCTCCTCGGGCGGCGGTCGGGCACTCGGGCCATCCCACCACATCCGGGTTTCGCCCGTGTTGCCGACCTTGATCGTTCCACGGGCCCCGACCGCGCGTACGCACACGGTTCAACGCCTCGTCCACGCCGGACGCATTGCCCTGCGTACCACCCTGCGGCCCGTCCGGCCCCCTGTCCATCCTGACCTCACGGACCGGTCTCCGTAACGGCGGAAGCGGGCCCGCCTCCGGGATTCCTCTTGTACACGGTCCCCCCGACTGCATGACACCCACCCCCCCTTAATTGGTATTTCAGATGCAAGTTTTAATGGGTGGTGCAGACAGTCGAGTAGGCAGTCGAGAACGAGGAGACCCGATGCTGTCCGAGCAGTCCGCCGCCACCGTCCGCGCCACACTTCCCGCCGTCGGCGGGGCCCTCGGCGAGATAACCGAGCGCTTCTACGCCGGGATGTTCGAGGCCCGTCCCGAACTGCTGCGCGACCTGTTCAACCGCGGCAACCAGGCCGCCGGCACCCAGCGCGAGGCCCTCGCCGGGTCCATCGCGGCCTTCGCCACGCACCTGCTGGCGCACCCCGACACCCGGCCCGACGCGATGCTGGGGCGCATCGCCCACAAGCACGCCTCGCTCGGCATCACCCCCGACCAGTACGCGATCGTCCACGAGCATCTGTTCGCCGCGATCGCGGAGGTCCTGGGCGAGGCCGTCACGCCCGAGGTCGCGGCCGCCTGGGAGGAGGTCTACTGGCTGATGGCGAACGCCCTCGTCGCCATCGAGAAGCGGCTCTACGAGGAGCAGGGCGGGCCCGGCTGGCGGGAGTGGGAGGTCGTCGAGCGGGTCACCGAGACCGCCGACGTCGTCTCCTTCCGGCTGCGTCCCGCCGACGGGGGGCCGGTACGGGACTTCCGCCCGGGCCAGTACGTCTCCGTCCGCGTCGCTCTGGACGACGGCGCCCGGCAGATCCGCCAGTACAGCCTCTCCGGCGCGCCCGGCCCCGACGAGCGGCAGTTCAGCGTCAAGCGCGTGCACGACGGCGGAACACCCGAGGGCGAGGTCTCCGGCCACCTGCACGCGCGTGTGCGGGCCGGCGACGTCCTGGAGCTGTCCGAGGCGTACGGCGACCTCGTCCTCGACGCCGCACCCGGCACTCCCCTGCTGCTCGCCTCCGCGGGCATCGGCGTGACCCCGATGACCGCGATGCTGGCCCATCTCGCCGGCCACGGCCACGACGCCCCCGTCACCGTCGTGCACGGCGACCGCTCCCCCGCCGACCACGCCCTGCGCGGGGACCACGAGGCCTACGCGGCGAAGCTGCCGGACGCAGCGGTGCACCTCTTCTACGAGCAGGACGCCCCGGCCGGCGCCTCCACCGGCTACGTCGACCTCACCGGTATACCGGTCGCGGCGGGCACGCGCGCGTACCTGTGCGGTCCGCTGCCGTTCATGCGCAGGGTGCGGGAGCAGCTGCTCGGCAAGGGCGTCGCGCCGGCCGACATCCACTACGAGGTGTTCGGCCCGGACCTCTGGCTGGCCAAGCAGGGCTGAACGGGCCCCGTACGGCCGTGCGCCACGACTGCGGCGCACGCCAGGACTGCGGCGCACGCCACGGCTGCGGCGTGCGCTACGGCTGCGGCGTGCGGGAGATCTCCAGCAGCAGCGGGCCCGTCGGGCCCGTGGCGATGTCCGCCACGGTGAGCGGGTCCAGCGAGGCGAAGAACGCCTCCTGGGCCTGCCGCAGTGCGCCGCGCAGCAGGCAGGCGGAGCGGAGCGGGCAGGGCGTGCCCGTTCCGGACGCGGACGCGCCGTCGCAGTCGACGACGTCGCCCTCGCCCTCGAAGGCGCGGACGAGGGCGCCCACCGAGGCCGTACGGCCCTGTTCCGTGAGGGCGAGGCCGCCGCCGCGGCCGCGTCGGGCCGTGAGCAGCTCCATGTGCTGGAGTTCGGCGACGACCTTCGCGGCATGGGTGTACGGCACGCCCATGCCCTCCGCGACATCACGCGTCGTCGGGTCGGTCTTCTCTCCGGCCACGGCCAGGCGCATCAGGACCCGCAGGGCCAGGTCGGTGGAGCGCAGCAGCCTCATACCGGGCAGCGTAGGTAATACGCATCTCGCGTTCAAATTTCCGGGACACGGCGATCCGGAGCCCGCCCCAGCACGCCCGAGCCCGCGCAAGCCGGCCCGAGCCCGCGCAAGCCGGCCCGAGCCCGCCGACCCCATAGCGTCGAATTGACGATTACACTGGGCCGCGTGCCTCAACTTCGTCTCGCTCTGAATCAGATCGACTCGCGGGTCGGCGACCTCGCCGGCAACGCCGACACGATCGTCCGCCGGACCCGGCACTGCGCCGAGCAGGGGGCCCACCTCGTGGCGTTCCCGGAGATGGCGCTCACCGGGTACCCCGTCGAGGACCTCGCCCTGAGGTCGTCCTTCGTGGAGGCCTCCCGCGAGGCCCTGCGGTCCCTCGCGGCGCGGCTCGCAGAGGAGGGCTTCGGGGAACTGCCCGTGCTCGTCGGCTACCTCGACCGCAGCGCCGCCGCCCAGCCGAAGTACGGCCAGCCCGCCGGCGCGCCGCGCAATGCCGCGGCCGTGCTGTACGGCGGCGAGGTCGTGCTGGGCTTCGCCAAGCACCATCTGCCGAACTACGGCGTCTTCGACGAGTTCCGGTACTTCGTGCCCGGCGAGACGCTGCCCGTCCTGCGGCTGCACGGCGTGGACGTCGCCCTCGCCATCTGCGAGGACCTGTGGCAGGACGGCGGCCGGGTCCCGGCCGCGCGGTCCGCGAAGGCCGGGCTGCTGCTCTCCGTCAACGCCTCGCCGTACGAGCGGGAGAAGGACGACACCCGGCTCGAACTGGTCCGCAGGCGCGCCCGGGAGGCCGGCTGCACGACCGCGTACCTGGCGATGACCGGCGGACAGGACGAGTTGGTCTTCGACGGGGACTCCATCGTCGTCGACCGTGACGGTGAGGTCGTGGCGCGCGCACCGCAGTTCACCGAGGAGTGCGTGGTGCTCGACCTCGACCTCCCGGCGGCCGCCGCGGACGCTCCCCCGGCCTGCGAGGTGGTCGACGACGGGCTGCGGATCGACCGCGTCGTCCTGTCCGAGGAGCCGCTGCCCGTGTACGCCCCGCAGTGGCCCGGGACCCGCGCGCAGCCCCTCGACGACGACGAGGAGGTGTACTCGGCGCTGGTCGTGGGACTGCGGGCGTACGTCGAGAAGAACGGGTTCGAGTCGGTGCTGATCGGCCTGTCCGGCGGGATCGACTCGGCGCTCGTCGCCGCGATCGCCTGCGACGCGGTGGGCGCGGAGAACGTCCACGGCGTGGCCATGCCGTCGAAGTACTCCTCGGACCACTCCAGGGGCGACGCGGCGGAGCTGGCGCGGCGGACCGGGCTGAACTTCCGGACCGTCTCCATCGAGTCGATGTTCGACGCCTACATGGGGGCGTTGAAGCTGTCCGGGCTCGCGGAGGAGAACCTGCAGTCCCGGCTGCGCGGGACGATGCTCATGGCGATCTCCAACCAGGAGGGCCACATCGTCCTGGCTCCGGGCAACAAGTCGGAGCTGGCGGTCGGCTACTCGACGCTGTACGGGGACTCGGTGGGGGCGTACGGGCCCATCAAGGACGTCTACAAGACGTCGGTGTTCCGGCTCGCCCGATGGCGCAACCGCTCGGCGGCGGCGCGGGGCGAGACCCCGCCCATCCCCGAGAACTCGATCACTAAGCCGCCGAGCGCGGAGCTGCGGCCGGGCCAGGTCGACACGGACTCGCTGCCGGACTATCCCGTCCTCGACGCGATCCTCGAGCTGTACGTGGACCGGGACCGGGGCGCGGACGAGATCGTCGCCGCCGGGTTCGACGCGGAACTGGTGAAGAAGACGCTGCGGATGGTCGACCGGGCCGAGTACAAGCGGCGGCAGTACCCGCCGGGGACGAAGATCTCCCCGAAGGGCTTCGGCAAGGACCGCCGGCTGCCGATCACGAGCGGCTGGCGGGAGTAGGGCCTTTCGTGGGGCGCTCAGGGCCCGGGGCGGCCCCGGGGACTCGGTCCCCGGGGCCGCCCCGCCGTTTCAGCCGCCCGGTGTCGCGATCTTCACCCGGGCCGCGACGGGGAGGTGGTCGCTCGCCGTCCGGGGCAGCGTCCACGAGCTCTCCGGTTCCGCGCCCTTGACCATGATCTGGTCGATCCGCGCCATCGGGAACTCCGCCGGCCAGCTGAAGCCGAAGCCGTCGCCCGCCGCGCCCTGGGTCGAACGCATCTGGGAGGTGACGGCGTTCAGGGCACGGTCGTTCATCGTGCCGTTCAGGTCGCCGAGCAGAACGACGTTCTCCAGGTGCTCCCTGGTGATGGCCGCGCCCAGGGCGTCGGCGCTCCTGTCCCGCTGGCGGGCGGTGAACCCGGCCTCCATCTTCACCCGTACGGAGGGCAGATGAGCGACGTACACGGCGACCTGCGCCTCGGGCGTCGCCACCGTGGCCCGCATCGCGCGCTTCCAGCCGAGGCGTATGTCGACGGCCGCCACGTCGCTCAGCGGGTACTTGCTCCACAGCCCGACGGTGCCGACCACCGCGTGGTGCTTGTACGTCGACGCCAGCGCCTCCCGGTACGTCGGGACCGCCGACGCCTTCAGCTCCTCCAGCGCCAGGACGTCCGCTCCCGAGGCCGCGACGTCGCGGGCGGTGCCGGCCGGGTCGGGGTTCTGGGCGTTGACGTTGTGCGTGGCCACCGTGAGGTCGCCGCCGGAGCCGGTCCGGTCGACGAGCAGGCCGCCGAAGAGGTTCAGCCAGACGACCGCGGGCAGCAGCACCGCGATCAGCGCGGTGGCGGACCTGCGGAGGAGGGCCGCCACCAGCAGCACCGGAACGGCCAGCCCCAGCCACGGCAGGAACGTCTCGAGCAGACTGCCCAGGTTGCCGACCACGTTGGGAATCCGGGCGTGGGCGCCCATGACCAGGGCGAGCAGCACCGCGCACACGGCCAGGATCACGCCCCGGCGCCAGATGCGGCGGTCTCCGCGCCAGCCTCTGGTCAGGCGGTCCCACAGGCGCCGAAGCGCGGGGGTCCGGCGTTGCTCGGGCCCCGAGCCGCCGTCGTCCGTCTCCGTCACGTACGCCTGTTGCGCCATACCGTCGCCTCACACCTTGCCGTGCACACCGTCACTCCCCCGTGTGCGTAGACCCTAGGGGATGATCGGCGCCCTTCCCGCCGTCTGTCGACGGCCGTACGGAGGCGAGGACGAACGGAACCGCTCCGGGAGTTCCAGGGGGATCGGGGAAAGCGCCCTCTGTGACGAAACGCGCACCCCGGGGCGGCCGGGAGTCACGGGGCGGGGCGCAGGCCCTGGAGCAGGGTGTCGACGACCTGTTCGGCGAGTCCGTCCGGCAGACCGGCGTCGGGGCGCAGCAGGGTGCGGACGAGCAGGGGGCCGACGACGATGTCGTTCAGCAGCTCGAGGTCGACGTCGGCGCGGAGTTCGCCGTTCTCCCTGCCGCGGCGCAGCACCTCCAGGCCCAGCCTGCGGCGCGGCAGGACGACGCTGTCGTGGTAGGCGGCCCAGATCTTCGGGCTGCTCTTCATCTGGGCGTGGACGTTGTGCAGGATCACCGAGTTCCTGCTGGCGAGGCCGCGCCGGCGCAGGGACTCCAGCAGGGCGACGAGGTCGTCGCGCAGGGAGGTGCCGGGGAGTTCGGGGTCGCCGGGTTCGGCGGCGCGCAGGACGTCGACGAGGAGTTCCTCCTTGCCGCTCCAGCGGCGGTAGATGGTGGCCTTGCCGACGCCGGCGGTGCGGGCGATCCGCTCGATGGACAGTTCCGCGAGGGGCACACCGTCCTCCAGGAGCTTCATCGCGCCCTCGATGATGGCCCGTTCGACGGCCTCGCTGCGGGGGCGGCCGCGTGCGGGGCCGCCCGGCCGGGGGACGGGGCAGGGGGCGGTGGTGCCGGTGCCGGTGTCGGGGACGCCGGTCGCGGTGCTGCCGGTGTCGGCGAGGCTCACGTCGCTGTGTCCTTTCCGTGGACTGGGACGATTCTCCCCGGTGCGCCTCCCTTCCCGGGCCCCGCGTCCTTCTCCCGCTCATCGGTCCCGTTTCTTCGTCGCGTCCGTCGGGTCCTTCGCCCCCGCCGGCACCAACTCCTCCTCCTTCTCGCCCCCTCCGGGCTCCGGACTCCGGCCGGGCAGGAACAGGGCGACGACGATCGCGCCGAGCACCGCGACGCCCGCGCCGCACAACGCCGTGACGTGCATGGCGTGCAGGAACGCGTCGTTGGCCGGACCGGTCAGGGCGTCTCCGCGCGGCCCGAGCCGGGCCGCGGCGCCCAGGGTGGCCTCGATGGACTCGCCGGCGGCGTGCCGGACGCCCGGCGGCAGCAGGACGAGCTTGTCCTCGATGTGCGTGCGGTACGCGGCGGAGAGCACCGAGCCGAGGACGGCGATGCCGAGGGCGCCGCCGACCTGGCGGAAGGTGTTGCTGAGCGCGGAGGCCGAACCCGCCTTCTCCCGCGGCAGCGTCTGCATGATCACGACGCTGACCGGCGTCATGACGTTCGCCATGCCGGCTCCCATCAGGAAGAAGACGACTTCGAGGATCCAGATGGGCGTGTCCGCGTCCAAGGTCGCGAACGCGCCCAGCATCGCCGCCAGGAGCAGCATGCCGCCGGTGGTGGTCGCCCTGTTGCCGAAGCGGTCCACCAGCAGCCGGGCCCGCGGCGCGAAGATCATCTGGGCGGCGGCCAGCGGCAGCATCAGCAGGCCGGTCTCCAGCGGCGAGTATCCGCGCACGCTCTGGGTGTAGAACACGGCGAAGAACGTCACGCCCAACAGTGCGAAGAAGACCAGGGCGATCGCGATGATCGCGGCCGAGAAGACCTTGTTCTTGAAGTAGGCCATGTCGATGGACGGATGGGTGCTGCGCTTCTCGACCACCACGAACGCGGCGAGCACGGCGAGCCCGGCGCCGACGGTCGTCAGCACCGTGGGGTCGGTGAAGTCGGCGAGCTGGCCGCCCTTGATGATGCCGTAGACCAGCAGGACCAGGCCGGTCACGGACAGGACGACGCCGAGGGGGTCGATCCGGCCGGGGTCCGGGTCGCGGGAGTCCGGCACGAGCCACAGCATCAGGGCGAGGGCGGTCAGCACGATCGGCACGTTGACGAGGAAGACCGAGCCCCACCAGAAGTGGGCCAGGAGCAGTCCGCCGGTGACCGGGCCGATGGCGATGGCGAGGCCGACACCGCCCGCCCAGATGCCGATGGCCTTCGGCTGTTCGTCGCGTTCGAAGACGTTCATCAGAACGGCGAGGGTCGCCGGCATGACGAAGGCGGCGCCCAGGCCCATCACCGCGCGGAAGCCGATCAGCTCCGCCGGGGAGCCGGAGAACGCGGCGAGCGCCGAGCCGAGGCCGAACACGGCGAGGCCCCCGAGCAGCATTTTCTTGCGGCCGAGCCGGTCGCCCAGCAGGCCCGCCGTGAACAGCAGGCCCGCGAAGACGAGGGTGTAGGCGTTGATCGCCCACTCCAGCTCGCTCTGGGTGGCGCCCAGGCCGGTGGGGGCGGGTGTGGAGATCGTCTTGATGGCGACGTTCAGGATCGAGTTGTCCAGGACCACGATCAGCAGGCTCAGGATCAGCACGCCGAGGATCACCCAGCGGCGCCGGTGCACGTGTTCCGGTATGCGGCGGTCGGGGGCGGCGGCGGGGAAAGTCATACGGCCACCGTAGGACCGTTTCGAAACGGCACCGTCTCGTATCGGAATTCTTTTGCCGAGACCTTGCCGGGGCGTTGCGCCGCTTTTCGGTGGAGACCGTCCCCTGGCACCGACTCGCGCGAGGTGCCACCATGGTGGGGATCCGGGGACGCCGTCAGGGTGCCTCGAGATGACGTATTGGAGCCGTTGCCATGACGCAGCTTTCGGCTGCCCCGACGGGCAGGCCCGTCCCCTCCGACAGCAACAAGGCGTTGTACGGAGGCAAGAGCACCCGCCGTGTCACCGTCCGCGACATCGCCCTCGCCAAGGAACGCGGCGAGAAGTGGCCCATGCTCACCGCCTACGACGCGATGACCGCGTCCGTCTTCGACGAGGCCGGCATCCCGGTCATGCTCGTCGGCGACTCCGCGGGCAACTGCCACCTCGGGTACGAGACGACCGTCCCCGTCACCCTCGACGAGATGAGCGTGCTGTCCGCGGCCGTGGTCCGCGGCACGAGCCGCGCCCTGATCGTCGCCGACCTGCCCTTCGGCTCGTACCAGGAGGGGCCGGTGCAGGCGCTGCGCTCGGCGACCCGGCTGGTCAAGGAGGCCGGGGTCGGCGCCGTCAAGCTGGAGGGCGGCGAGCGCTCGCACCGGCAGATCGAGCTGCTGGTCGAGTCCGGCATCCCGGTGATGGCGCACATCGGTCTCACCCCGCAGTCCGTGAACGCCATGGGCTACCGCGTCCAGGGGCGCGGCGAGGAGGCCGCGCAGCAGCTGCTGCGGGACGCCAAGGCCGTGCAGGACGCGGGCGCCTTCGCCGTCGTCCTGGAGCTGGTGCCGGCCGAGCTGGCCGCCGAGGTGACCCGGACGCTCCACATCCCCACCGTCGGCATCGGGGCGGGGCCGCAGACGGACGCGCAGGTGCTGGTGTGGACCGACATGCTCGGGCTGACCGGCGGCCGGGTACCGAAGTTCGTGAAGCAGTACGCGAACCTGCGTGAGGTCATGGGCGGCGCGGCGAAGGCGTTCGCCGAGGACGTCGTGGGCGGAACGTTCCCGCAGGAGGAGCACTCCGTCCACTGAGCAACCACCGGAGCAGCGCGCTGGCGCTGCCGCTGAGCCAACACCGCACATGACGGGCCCGCCGACTTCCCCCATCGGCGGGCCCGTCCCCCCTTTGCGCCTAAATCGGCGCCGCTCTCGCGGAAGTGGTGACTCGCCGTCCGGGTTGCTCAATCGGTGGTTGCGGTGGTCGTCGTGGGGGGGGCGAGGGCTCGGCTGCCGGCCGCACCGGCACAGTGCTCCTCCGGCAAAGCCCCGACAGCCTCCCGACAGAGGGCTGTCGGGAGGCTGTCGGGGGTTTGTCGGTGGGGGGTGCGAGAGTCGGGGCATGACGCGAAACGACAACGACTCCGGTGGCGCGGGCAGCGCCGTCACCGTGCGGGGGCTGGTCAAGCACTACGGCGGGACCAGGGCACTGGACGGTGTCGACCTGGAGGTGCGCGAAGGCACCGTGATGGGGGTTCTCGGGCCGAACGGCGCCGGCAAGACCACCCTCGTGCGCATTCTCTCCACCCTGCTCGCCCCGACCGCGGGCGAGGCCAGCGTCGCCGGGTACGACGTGCTCCGCCAGCCCCGGCAGCTGCGCAGGGTGATCGGGCTGACCGGGCAGTACGCCTCCGTGGACGAGAAGCTCGCCGGCTGGGAGAACCTGTACCTGATAGGCAGGCTGCTCGACCTGTCCCGCAAGGAGGCCCGCGGCCGCGCCGACGAGCTGCTGGAGCGGTTCTCGCTCACCGAGGCGGCCCGGCGTCCGGCGGCCACGTACTCCGGCGGTATGCGGCGCCGGCTGGACCTGGCCGCCTCGATGATCGGCCGGCCCGCGGTGCTGTTCCTCGACGAGCCGACCACGGGACTGGACCCGCGCACCCGCAACGAGGTGTGGGTCGAGGTCAAGCGGCTGGTCGGGGACGGGGTGACCGTGCTGCTGACCACCCAGTACATGGAGGAGGCCGAGCAGCTCGCCTCCGAGCTGACCGTCGTGGACCGCGGCAAGGTCATCGCGAACGGCGGCATCGAGGAGCTGAAGGCCAAGGTCGGCGGCCGCACCCTGCGGATCCGCCCGGCCGATCCGCTCCAGCTGCGCCCGCTCGCCGCCGCACTCGACGAACTGGGCATCACCGGGCTCGCCGCCACCACCGTGGACTCCGAGCGGGGGGCCGTCCTGGTCCCGATCCTCAGCGACGAGCAGCTGACCGCGGTGGTCGGCGCCGTCACCGCGCGGGGGCTGACCCTCGCCTCCATCACCACCGAACTGCCCAGCCTGGACGAGGTCTTCCTGTCGCTCACCGGCCACCGCGCCAGTGCCCCGCAGGACACCGAGCCCGCCGAGACCCGTGAGGAGGCCGCCGCATGAGCTCCGCGACGTCCGAGAAGACCACGCCGACGGCTACGACAGCCGCGAAGACTGCGACGACCGCGACGACCGACCCCGCTCCGGCCGGGACGGGCAGGGCGGGCGGGCAGGGCGGGACCTCCCGCGCGAGCGCCGCGGACGGCCGCATTCCGCTGCGTTCCCATCTGCGCCACACCAGCGCCCTGGTCCGCCGCAATCTGCTGTGGATCCGGCAGGACCCGGAGTCGATGTTCGACGCCGTGCTGTTCCCGATCGTGTTCACCCTGCTGTTCGTGTACGTCTTCGGCGGCTCGATCGGGCAGTCGCTGGGCGGCGGGCAGGAGGCGTACGTGCAGTACATCGTGCCCGGCCTGATGGCCATGATGGGCATGAACATGGCCATGGGGGTGGGGACCGGCTTCAACCAGGACTTCAACACGGGTGTCATGGACCGTTTCCGGTCACTGCCCATCGGCCGCGGCTCGGTGCTGTTCGCCAAGATCGCGGTCGAGGTGCTGCGCATGCTGATCGCCACCGCGATCCTCCTGGTCGTCGGTGTCCTGGTCGGCTTCGACATCACCAACTGGCCGGGGCTGTTCGCCGCCGTGGGGCTGGCCGTGCTGTTCGGCTCGGCCCTCATGTGGATCTTCATCACGCTGGGCGTGGCGATGAAGAACGCGCAGTCGGTGCAGGCGATGGGCTTCCTGGTGCTGATGCCGCTGCAGTTCGGTTCGTCGATCTTCGCGCCGACCCAGTCGATGCCGGGCTGGCTGCAGACCTTCACCTCCGTCAACCCGCTGTCCTCGCTGGCCGACGCCGCGCGCGGCCTGATGGTGGGCGGCCCGGTCGCGGACGACCTGTGGCTGACGGTGGCCTGGTCGGTGGGGATCACGGCGGTGATGGCTCCGGTCGCCATCCACAGGTTCCGTACGAAGAGCTGATCCCGCGTCCCCGCGTCCCCGCATCCCCGCGTGACGGGTCAGAGCAGGGTGGCGGCCTCCTCCGGGGAGAGGAGGCCGCCCTCCGCGTACGCGGTCTCGTACGCCGTGTCGCCGAGGGCGTCCCGGGCCCGCCGCTCGGCCAGGTCGCGCACCTCGCGCTCCAGGCGCCCGGCGACATGACCGGGCGGCAGCGAGGCGTCGGCGGCGCCGAGGCAGCGGGCCGCGTCGCGGGCGCGCCGTCCGTGGTCCACGGCGGCCAGGGCCGTGGCGGCCATGTGCAGGTGCCCGGCGCGCATATGGGCGGCGATCGCCAGGGTCAGCGGGTTGTTCGACTGCTCGAGCGCCGCGCGGATCGTGACCAGCGCCCGTTCCTCCTCGCCGTCGACGACGTCGAGCCAGCCCTCTGCGCCGAGGATGAACGCGTCGAAGACGACGTAGTGCGCGATACGGAACTCCTCGCGCAGCGCGCGCAGTTGGTCCCGGGCCTCGGCGGTGCGACCGGTCAGGCCGAGCCAGCCGGTCAGGAAGAGCCGGGCCGCGGGCAACGCCGGCTCGTGCCCGCCGCCGCGCCGGTCGATGACGTCGCGCAGCAGCCGTTCACCGCGCTCCTCCTCGCCCGCCTCCAGCAGCACGCCGCCCAGCCGGGCGGCGAGCACCGCCGCCTGGGCGTGGGCGCCGAGACGGTCGGCGTACCCGATCGCCACCTCGTAGTCGGCGGCGGCGAGCAGGCACTCGCCACGGCGTTCGCGTGCCTCGGCGCGCGCGGAGAGGGCCTCGGCGGTGCCCCAGGCGTCACCGAGACGCCGGTAGATCTCCAGGGCCTCGTCCGCGTCGCGCAGCGCGTCGCCCGCCCAGTCGCTGCGGTTGGCGAGGAAGTTGGCCCTTATCTGCAGATTGGAGGCCAGTTCCCAGTCGAACCCGGGGGTCCGCCGGCAGGTGCTGACGGCGTCGTCGACGACCGCGCGCAGGGTGTTCATCTCACCGATCAGCATCAGGGCGAACGCCCAGAACGTGCCGGGCGGGCGGCAGGTCTGCGGCTGGCCGGGCTCGTAGGTCGCGGCGATGATCCGCAGCCTGTGCTGCGCCTGCGGTGTCATCCAGTCGTCCAGCTCCGTGTCCATGCACGCCATGTGGGACAGGTGCACCCCGCGCCGGGCCTCGGCGAGCACCTCGTCGGTCATCGGCGGCGGGGCGTCGGTGCAGCGCTGCCACAGGGAGGGGACGGGGCGCACCGGTTCGGTGAAGGGGTCCGGGCCCAGCGCCATCACCTCACGGCACCAGTTCCGGGCCTCGATCCGCTGGTCGCGCATCTGCCAGTACCAGGTCAGCGACAGCGCCAGGCACAGTGCCTCCTGCTCGTCGCGGGCGGCGACGGCGTGGCGCAGCGCGGTGCGCAGGTTCTCGTACTCGCGCTCCAGTCTTCCGATGGCTGCCAGTTGGTCCGGTCCGCGCAGCAACGGGTCGGTGGTGCGGGCGAGTTCGCGGTAATAGGTGAGGTGGGCGCGTTCGGCACCGGCCCGCTGTCCGGCCTCGTCGAGCCGTTCGGACGCGTACTCGGCGACCGTCTCCAGCAGCCGGTAGCGCATCTCGTCGCCGACCGCGCCCTCGCCCGGAGGGGCCGCCACCACGAGGGATTTGTCCACCAGTGAGCCGAGCGCGTCCAGGACGGCGGGCCCGCACACGGCCTCGGCGGCGGCCAGGTCGCAGCCGCCCGCGAAGACGGAAAGCCGCCGCAGGACGTCCCGTTCGCCGTCGTCGAGCAGGTCCCAGGACCAGTCGACGACGGCCCGCAGGGTCTGCTGGCGGGGCCGGACGGTGCGGCTGCCGGAGGTGAGCAGCCGGAAGCGGTCGTCGAGCCGGTCGGCGATCTGGCGCGGGGTCAGCATCCGCAGCCGGGCGGCGGCGAGTTCGATGGCGAGGGGCAGCCCGTCGAGCCGGTGGCAGATCTCCGCGCACGCCTCCGGGTCGTCGTCGACGCGGAAGCCGGGGCGGGCGGCGGCCCCGCGGTCGGCGAGCAGCCGCAGCGCGACCGGTTCCGGCAGCGGTTCCACCGGACGCAGCACCTCCCCCGGGACACCGAGGGGTTCACGGCTGGTGGCGAGCACCGTGAGGCCGGGGCAGCGTTCGAGGAGCGTCTCGACCAGTCGGGCGGCGGCGTCCACGACGTGCTCGCAGTTGTCCAGGACGAGCAGCATGCGCCGCCGGCCGCAGTGTTCGGCGAGGCGGTCCACGGGGTCGTCGCCGCGTTCGGTGGCGGCCCGCATGCCTTCGGCACCGGCGCCGTACAGCACGGTCTCGCGGGCGCCGACGGCGGTGACCACCGCCTCGGGGACACCGGCGGGGTCGTCGACCGGGGCGAGTTCGGCGACCCGGACGCCGTCCCGTACCCGGTCCAGGAGTCCGTCCTGCGCGCGGGCCGGGAGTCCGTCCCGGCCCGCCCCTTCACCGTCGCCGTGGTGCGCGGCGGCCGCCCGCAGGAGGGTTTCGGCGGCCTCCTGCGACAGCCGGGTCTTCCCGGCCCCGCCGGGCCCGAGCAGGGTGACCAGGCGGGCCGAGGCGAGATCGCCCCGGACGGCCTCGAGGTCGGCCTCCCGGCCGACGAAGGAGGTGAGCCGGGCCCGCAGGCCGCCGGGCGGGAGCGGGTGCGGGTGCGGGGTGCCGTCGGGTTGGGAGACACCGGTGGACTGCCGTGTTCCGGACGCTCCCGCGTCCTCGGGCCGGGGCACCGATGCGGGCGCCGCCACCGCGTCGGGTCTCAGCAACTCGGCGTGCAGGGAGCGCAGTTCGGCGCCAGGGTCGGAGCCGAGACGGTCGGCGAGCAGCCGGCGTACGTCCTCGTAGGCGGCCAGCGCCTCGGCGGCGCGGCCGGCGTCCCGCAGGGCGCGCAGGCGCAGCACCTGGAGGGGTTCGTCGAGCGGGTGGCCGTCGCACAGGGCGGTCAGCTCGGGCAGCGACTGCTCGGCCTCGCCGAGGGCGAGGGCGGCACCGTGCCGGGCGCGCAGGGCGTCCAGGCGCCGGGCGTCGGCCCGGGCCGCCTCGGCGGTGCGGTGGGGCAGATCGGCGAGGGCGGGGCCCCGCCACAGGGCGAGGGCGTCGTCCAGGACGAGGCCCGCCTTGGCCGGATCCCCGTCGGCCAGCGCGCGCAGGCCCTCGCCGGCCAGCCGCTCGAACCGGTGCAGGTCGATGTCGTCGGCCGTGGCGGTGAGGCGGTAACCACCGTCGTCGGAGGCCACCGCGTCCGCGCCGAGCGCCCGGCGCAGCCGCCCCACCAGCGCCTGCAACGCCCCCGTCGCGTCGGCCGGCGGTTCGCCGTCCCACACCTCGTCGACGAGCAGACGTACCGGCACCGCACGGCCGGCCCGCAGCGCGAGCACGGTCAGCAGCGCGCGCAACCGTGCCCCGCCGACCGGGACGACGGTGCCGTCGGGGCGGAGTGCCTGGGTGGTACCGAGGATGCGATAGCGCACGGGGTCCATTGTCTCCGGTGGGCCGGGGGCGGTCACGGGGTGGGGACGGGTGGGCGGGTCGGCGGCCCGTCCCGCACGCCCTCCCCTTTTTCGCAGTCCCCTTCAGGTACTTCCAGGTTCCTCCGAGGTCCCTTCGGGTTCCCGTCCCCCACCCTCTCCGGAACCGGTGGCCGACGCGAGACGTTTTCCGGGTGCGCCCGGTACGGTCGGGCAGTCCACGCGCGGCGTCCCGCCGTCCGTCCGGCGGCCTCGTACCGACGGGCCGTGGCCCGACAGCCAGCCCAGGGAGCCTCATGACCACCGCCGCCATCCGCCCCAGCGACCGGAGGATCAGCCCGGTGTTCCTGGGCATCCTGGCCGTCACGGCGGTCACGGGATGGGCCACCTGGACCGGGTTCGCGAACCAGCCGGGCGTCGCTGTGTTCCTGTTCGTGACGGCCGCCTGGATCGTCTCGCTGTGCCTGCACGAGTACGCGCACGCCCGCACCGCGCTGCACAGCGGCGACATCTCGATCGGCGCGAAGGGCTACCTCACGCTGAACCCCGCGAAGTACACCCACGCCCTGCTCAGCATCGTGCTCCCCGTGCTGTTCGTGATCATGGGCGGGATCGGTCTGCCGGGCGGGGCGGTGTTCATCGAACGGCACCGGATCCGGGGACGCTGGCGGCACAGCCTGATCTCGGCGGCGGGCCCGCTGACGAACGTCCTGTTCGCGCTCGTGTGCACGGCGCCGTTCTGGCTGGGCGCGCTGGACGGCGTGTCGGCCGACTTCCGGTTCGCGCTGGCGTTCCTGGCGCTGCTCCAGGTGACGGCCGCGATCCTGAACTTCCTTCCGGTGCCGGGCCTGGACGGCTACGGCGTGCTCGAGCCCTGGCTGTCGCGGAGCCTGCGGCGCCAGGTGGAGCCGTTCGCGCCGTTCGGCCTGCTGTTCGTGTTCGCGCTGCTGTGGGTGCCGGCGGTGAACGGCGTGTTCTTCGACGTGATCGACTCGATCCTGTCGGCCCTGGGCATCCACGAGGTGGAGACGTACTGCGGCCTGGAACTGTTCCGCTTCTGGCAGGGGGAGAACGAGTTCTGCTCGGTCGCCGCGTGAGGGAGCCGGCCGACGAGCGGCCGCGGCGCGTGACCGGTCGGCCCTCGACCGGTCGACCCGCGGCCGGTCAGCCCTGGACGGGCCGGTCGCCCTGCGCCGCCTCCGCGCTCTGCGCCGCCGCGGCGGCCTCCCGCTCCATCTTCCCCCGCCGGACGTAGTACCAGGTCATGTTGGACGACAGCCCCGCGAGCAGGATCCAGACGACGCCCAGCCAGCTGCCCTGGACGAAGGACACGACGGCCGCGGCGACGGCGAGAAGGCAGACGGTGAGGGCGTAGAGAGCGAGTCGGGGCATGACGCTGGGCTCCTGTCGGGGGACACTGCTTCGCCGTCCAGTGTCCCCCATGAGGTCATACGTCCGTCACGCGGAGCCCGGCGTGTGCCTTGTAGCGGCGGTTGACGGAGATCAGGTTGGCGACCAGGGCCTCCACCTGGTGGGCGTTGCGCAGCCGCCCGGCGAAGACGCCGCGCATGCCGGGAATGCGTCCGGCGAGGGCCTGCACGATCTCCACGTCGGCGCGGACCTCGCCGAGCACCATCACGTCGGTGTCGATCGTGTCGATCTCCGGGTCCTGGAGTAGGACCGCGGACAGGTGGTGGAAGGCGGCGGTGACCCGGGAGTCCGGGAGGAGGGCGGCGGCCTGCTGGGCGGCGCTGCCCTCTTCGGGCTTGAGCGCGTAGGCGCCCTGCTTGTCGAAGCCGAGCGGGTTGACGCAGTCGACGACGAGCTTGCCGGCCAGCTCCTCGCGCAGGCTCTCGAGCGTCTTGCCGTGGCCGTCCCAGGGCACGGCGACGATCACGATGTCGCTGCGGCGGGCGGTCTCGGCGTTGTCGGCGCCCTCGACTCCGTGGCCGAGTTCCTCGGCGGCGGCCTGCGCGCGTTCGGCGGCGCGCGAGCCGATGATCACCTTCTGGCCGGCCTGGGCGAGCCGGTGGGCAAGGCCCTTGCCCTGCGGCCCGGTTCCGCCGAGCACACCGACGACGAGCCCGGAGACGTCGGGCAGGTCCCAGGGGTCCTTGGCGGGCGCCTTCGCGGGGGCTTTCTCGGGCTGCTGTGCGCTGTCGCTGGGGGTACTGGAGGTCATGGCCCGACTCTACGGGCGCGGCGGGACCCTTTCCGGCTCACCCGGCCCCACGTGAGCGCTGTCACTGCGCCTCCCCACGCCCCCTGGTCGGGTGAAGCAGGGGCGAATCCCAGGCCGCCGGGCCCCGGTTGGGGCAGGGTGCGGCCTCATGGATGCCGTACGGGTCGCGCTACTGCGGGACGTGCTCGCCGGGACCGAGTGGCTGGGGGCCACCCGGCGGTTCGCGGGGGCCCTGCGGGGATCGGTGGTGTCGCACGGGGGCGGGCTGCTGCTCGTGGGCACGCAGGAGTACGAGCCGTGGCATCTGGCGGCGCATCTGGTGGACGAGGCGGCCTGGTCGGGCACGCCGGAGCTGGCCCCGACGCTCGTACGGCACGACGCGCGCCCCTCGGATCCCGCGCATCTGGCCGTGGGGCTCGGTCGGCTGGAGGCGGCGCGGCGGGGCGAGACGCTGCTGGTGGTGGCGCCCGGGGAGCCCACGGCCCCGCTGCTGGAGCGAGTGTCCGACGCCCGCCGGGCCGGCGCGACCCTGCTGGCTCTCGGCCCCGGCGACGGCGAGCTGCCGGCACTGGCCCACGAGACGCTGGCCGTCCCGGCGGGCGCCGAGCTGGACCTGGACACCGTGCAGCATCTGGTCAGCGCGGCGGCCGGCGAGAACGCCCTGCCGCCCCCGCGGGGCCACCGCCGCTTCCGGGACCGCATGTCCCGCCTGGCCGACCTCCTGACGGCCCCGCCCCCGGCCCGCTGGTAGCCGGAGCGGGGACGCCTGGCGCCCGGGAACTCAGCCCCCGCCGCGGCCGCTGTCGCCGTCGTCCGTGGCGGCGTCGTGCCATCTGGGGTCGTTCTCCCACTGGAGATTGCGCTCACGTGCCGTCGCCATGGCGTGCTCGGCCTCGGCGCGACTCGTGTAGGGACCGAAGCGGTCCTTGTTGGGACAGTCCGGCCCCTCCTCGACCTTCTGGTGTTCCAGGCAGTAGTACCACTCGCCCGGCTTTCCGACCGTCCGCTTCTTGAACAGGGGCATGACCGGCTCCTTTCGCCACGGAAGATGGTCCCCCGTATGCACTGAATTAGACTCGCCGCCATGTCTGGCCAGTCGCTGCTCATCCCAGGGGAGCTGTCTCCCACCCGTTCCGTACCCGGAAACATCCGCCGTCCCGAGTACGTGGGGAAGCCCGCTCCCACGCCGTACACCGGGCCGGAGGTGCAGACCCCCGAGACCGTGGAGGCGATGCGGACCGCCGGGCGGATCGCGGCGCGCGCGATGGCGGAGGCCGCTGCGCTCATCGCGCCCGGCGTGACCACCGACGAGCTGGACCGGGTGGCGCACGCGTACATGTGCGACCACGGCGCGTACCCGTCGACGCTCGGTTACCGCGGTTTCCCCAAGTCGCTGTGCGCCTCGGTCAACGAGGTGATCTGTCACGGCATCCCGGACTCGACGGTGCTGCGCGACGGCGACATCGTCAACCTGGACGTGACGGCGTACATCGGCGGGGTGCACGGCGACAACAATGCCACGTACCTGGTGGGCGACGTGGACGAGGAGAGCCGGCTGCTGGTGGAGCGGACCCGGGAGTCACTGAACCGGGCGATCAAGGCCGTCAGGCCGGGCCGGCAGATCAACATCATCGGCCGGGTCATCGAGTCGTACGCCAAGCGCTTCGGCTACGGCGTGGTCCGGGACTTCACCGGCCACGGCATCAACACCTCGTTCCACTCCGGGCTGATCGTCCCGCACTACGACAGCCCGCACGCGACGACGGTCATCCAGCCCGGCATGACGTTCACGATCGAGCCGATGCTGACCCTGGGCACGCACGAGTACGACATGTGGGACGACGGCTGGACGGTCGTGACGAAGGACCGCAAGCGGACGGCCCAGTTCGAGCACACCCTGGTGGTGACGGACACCGGCGCGGACATCCTGACCCTGCCGTAACCGGAACCGTGGGCCCAGGCTCCTGACCTCGAAGCCCGCCCTCCTCGGAGGGCGGGCTTTCGTCGTTCCGCAACGGGGTAGGAGTTACCGACAAGGCGTCGGTAAGCTATTGACTTAGGCAAGCCTAACCATAGAAGATCTGGACTCATGGACTCCTTCTCGACTCTCATCCGCACCGCCTCCCACGAGCAGCACGTGGAGGCGGAGACCTCGACGTTCATGAGCGACCTGCTCGGCGGCCGGTTGGGCATGGACGCGTACGCGCGCTACACCGAGCAGCTGTGGTTCGTGTACGAAGCGCTGGAGTCCAGTGCGGCACGGCTGGCGTCGGACCCGGTGGCCGGCCCCTTCGTCCGCCCGGAGCTGCTGCGCCTGCCCTCCCTGGAGCAGGACCTGGCCCACCTTCGGGGCCCCGAATGGCGCGCGACGCTGACGGCACTGCCCGCCACGCAGGCGTACGCGGACCGGGTCGCGCACTGCGCGAGCGCATGGCCGGCGGGCTACATCGCCCACCACTACACCCGCTACCTCGGCGACCTCTCCGGCGGCCAGATCATCCGCGACAAGGCGGAGCGCACCTGGGGCTTCCCGAAGAAGGGCGACGGCGTCCGCTTCTACGTCTTCGAGGGGATATCGAACCCGGCCGCCTTCAAGCGCGAGTACCGCGAACTGCTCGACGGCATCCAGGCGGACGACCTGGAGAAGCAGCGCGTCATCATCGAGTGCAAGCGCGCCTTCGCCCTGAACACCGACGTCTTCCGCGCCCTGGGCGAGGAGTTCCCCCTGTCGGCGTGACAAGGACGTGTCTATGCCCCACGCGCGTACCGGCCCGTGGGGTCAAGGCACTTCCCGACCTTGACCGGGGTGACGAACGTGCCGCGTTCGCCGCTGTCGGCCACCTTCCGCGCTCGGGTCAGCCGACCCTCGTGGCCGAGGACGACGGGAGGCGGCACCGGATACACCTGGTCGCGCACCACCAGGTCGGTGTGGCACAGGCCGGTGGCCACGATCCGCACCAGCACCTCGTCGTCGCGCGGAGCGTCCAGCAGGGCGGACGCGAGCTCGAACGAACCCTTCTCCCGCACCACGGCGACGCTGATCTCCCGGGCAGTCGCTGAATCGGTCATGGCAGCCGCCCTCACCGGTACTCGCACATCGCCCACGCCACCATCTCGGCGTTGGGCACGGTCGCTTCCTCGAAGCCGTACAGGCGGCCACACTTCGGCCGCAGCGCGTCCGTGGCCATCCTGCGCAATCTCGCCATCGGACTCATGCGTCAAGCAGGCTGGACCAACATCGCCGCCGCATACGAGTGTGTTCCGGCGTGCGTGAGTGAGTGCGACCAGCGCGATGCCGTTGACGAGCCACCGGCTCACCACGCCATGAACATGGCCACGCGTGCCCTGCTGTCCATTCGCTGGTAAATCGCATGGGCAGTCACTTCTTTCCGGGGATCGGCCCGCCCCGGAAAGCGATCGTGCAACTTTCCCGTCACTCCGGCAAGCGCTTCCCCGAGTTCCGAGAGATTTACGCGCGACACGAACCGACAGAAGACATCAAAGAATTGGAAAGTACCACAAACGCCGACGTTCCAGGCAGCCGGAAAAACTTAGTTGAAGTTTTGAACGTGCCGCTCTCCCTTTCCGTATTCGACCCCGTGAGCATTAGTCCCGTCACCGTCACCGTGGCCTATCACGTGGTGCCGGGCCACGAGTCCGACTTCCACTCCTGGGGGTGGGCCATGCTGGCCGCGAGTGCGGCGCAGCCGGGCTTCATGGGGGGTGGTGTCCTCGTCGACCGAGAGGCTGAATGGCATGTGGTCTACCGCTTCGACAGTGAAGGGTCCGCCCTGGCCTGGGAGGACTCGCTCGCCCGGAAGCAGTGGGAGACCCGGACGGAGGGTTTCGCGCGGCAGACGGCCCGCCACACCGTGCGGGGTGCGAAGGAGTGGTTCAACTCCCAGGCCGCCAAACCCGCCGCGTCGGCCCCGCCCCCGCCGTCGAAATGGAAACTGTGGTTCGTGAATATGAGCGCGGTGTTCCCACCGGTGCTCCTGTTCAATATCATCGTGCTCCCCTATCTCGGCAGCGTGAATCCGTTCCTTCGCGCACTGTTCCTTTGCCTGTGCGTGACGGCACTCGTCACCTGGATTCTCATGCCACGTCTCCAGCGTTTCTTCAAGAAATGGCTCTACCCGCCGCTCCGGACACTTCGCGGACGGCACAAGCGACGGACCGCGTAGGCCCGTGAACGACCAGAGGGAGGTGGGCGGGTGAAGACCCTGCTCATCGACAATTACGACTCGTACACGTACAACCTGTTCCAGCTGATCGCCGAGGTCAACGGCGAGGAACCGGTGGTGATCCGCAACGACACCCCCGCCGACGCGATTCCGGATCTCGCGGAATTCGACAACGCGGTGATCTCGCCGGGCCCGGGACACCCGGGCCGGACGCGGGACTTCGGCATCAGCGCCCGGGTGCTCGCGGGGTCCCCGGTGCCGGTGCTCGGCGTGTGTCTGGGGCACCAGGGCATCGCGCTCGGGGAACACGGCCGGGTGCTGTCCGCGCCGGAGCCCCGGCACGGGTACCTGTCCGCGGTCCGGCACGACGGACAAGACCTGTTCCAGGGGCTGCCGCAGAACTTCACCGCGGTCCGCTACCACTCGCTGTCCGTGCACGAGCCGCTGCCCGAGACCCTGGAGGGCACCGCCTGGGCCGAGGACGGCGTACTGATGGGGCTGCGACACCGCAGCCGGCCGCTGTGGGGCGTGCAGTTCCACCCGGAGTCCGTGCTCACCGACTACGGCCACCGCATGCTCGTGAACTTCCGCAACCTCACGGCCGAGCGGGCCCGCAAGACGCGTACGAAGAACACCGCGGTCGCCCCGATCCCGCGCCTCCCGGCCGAACCGTCGGCCGCGGTCATCCCCCGGCCCCGGCGCCCCGGCCGCCCCGGTTACCGCCTGCACACCCGCCGCATCGCCACCGCGGTCGACACGGAGGCCGCCTTCACCCTGATGTACGGCGCCTCCGAGCGGGCGTTCTGGCTGGACAGCTCCCGGGTCGAGCCGGGGCTCGCCCGCTTCTCGTTCTTCGGCGACGACAGCGGCCCGCTCGCGGAGTTCGTGCGGTACGACGTCACCGCCGGCCGCTGCGAGATCGAACGGGCCGGGCGGCCGCCGCGCAAGGTCACGGCGAGCGTCTTCGACTACCTCAAGCGGCAGTTGTCGAACCGCCGGGTGGACGCCACCGGGCTGCCCTTCGACTTCACCGGCGGCTATGTCGGCTACTTCGGCTACGAGACGAAGGCCGACTGCGGGTCGCCGAACCGGCACCGGGCCGAAACTCCGGACGCCTGCTGGCTGTTCGCCGACCGGCTGATCGCGGTGGACCACGAGGAGGGCTTCACCTACGCGGTCTGCCTGGCGGAGGACACTCCGCAGACCGCGCGGGAGGCGGCGGAATGGCTCGAGAGCGCGGTCGCCCGACTGACCTTCGTGTCCCAGGACATGGAGCGGCCCTCGCCGCGGACGCCGGCCGAACCGGACCTCGGTGCCGCCGAGCCGTGGCTGGTCCGCGACCGGGAGACCTACCTCGCGGACATCGAGGCCTGCCGGCGGGAACTGCGGGCGGGCACCAGTTACGAGGTCTGCCTGACCAACGCCGCCCGTTTACCCGCTCCGGCCGACGCGTACGACTTCCACCGGGTGCTGCGCCGCGTCGACCCGGCCCCGTACGCGGCCTTCCTGAGGTTCGGGGACCTCGACGTGGCCGGCTCCTCCCCCGAGCGCTACCTGCGGATCACACGGGAGGGGATCGCCGAGGCCAGACCCATCAAGGGCACCGCGCCCCGCGGCGACACCCCGGAGGAGGACGCCCGGCTCAGGGACGCGCTGGCGGCGGACGCCAAGACCCGTGCCGAGAACCTGATGATCGTCGACCTGCTCCGCAACGACCTGGGTCAGGTCTGCCGAACCGGGACGGTACGGGTCTCGCGGCTCATGGCGACCGAGACGTACACCACCGTCCACCAGCTCGTCTCCACCATCGAGGGGCGACTGCGCGCGGACACGGACGCGGTGGACTGCGTCCGGGCCTGCTTCCCCGCCGGGTCGATGACCGGCGCGCCGAAGCTCCGGACCCTGGAGATCATCGACTCCCTGGAGACCGAGGCCCGCGGTGTCTACTCCGGCGCCCTCGGTTACCTGGGGTGCAGCGGCGGCGCGGACCTGAGCGTCGTCATCCGTACGGCCGTACTCGCCGACGGTCTGCTGCACCTGGGCGCCGGCGGGGCGATCGTCCTCGACTCCGACCCGGTCGCGGAGTACGACGAGATGCTGCTGAAGACCGCGGCCCAGATGCGGGCCCTGCGGGAGCAGGCGGCGGGGGACACCCCGGCGACCGCGGTACCTGCCGGGGCGCCTCGGCGGGCCGGGCCCGCCCCGGGGCGGACGAAGGGCCGCCAGGAGCCCGCTCCGGCAACGGCACGGACCGGCGGCCGCCACGAACCCGCCGCCCTACCGGCGGGTGTGCGGGAGGCCGCCGGGCCGGTCGTCGTGGAGGAGGCCGTCCGATGACGACACCGCAGACCGCCACGGCTCCGCCCGACGCCGGTGCCCCCGGGAACCTCGCGGCTCAGCTCGCCGGACTCGCCGAGCGGCGGGGCTGGGGCGCACGGGTCGCCTTCCACCAGGGGCATCGCGTCTGGACCCACGGCGAGGTGCACTCCCTCGCGGCCCGCGCGGCCGGTGTGCTCGCGGAGCGGGGCGTGCGTTCCGGCGACCGGGTTCTGCTGGCGCTGCCCGACGGCATCACCTGGGTGACGGCCTTCCTCGCCATCGCCCGCCTCGGTGCCGTGGCCGTCCTGGTCAACCCCGAACTCCCGGCGGCCGAGCACGCCTTCATGGCCGAGGACACCGAAGCCGTGCTGTGCGTGACCGGGCCGGGCCTGGAGGACCGGTTCACCGACCGGGCCCGGCTCGGCGCCGACCAGCTGGTCGCGCTCACCCCGACCGCCGAGCCGGCCGACGCCCACCCGACCGACGCGCACACCCCGCTGTACATCCAGTACACCTCCGGCACCACGGGCCGCCCCAAGGGGGTCGTCCACGGTCACGGCGACCCGAAGACGTACCACGAGCTGATCGGCCGGCGGCTGCTGCGGATCACCGAGGACGACGTCACCCTGTCGGTGTCCAAGCTGTACTTCGCGTACGGCTTCGGCAACGCCTTCGTCTTCCCGCTCTTCTCCGGCTCGTCCGCCGTCCTGGTGGACGGGCGCCCGACCCCGGCCGCCGTCGACGGACTGGTCGCCCGGCACCGGGTGACCCTGCTCTACTCCGTGCCGTCCGCGTACGCCGCGCTGGTGGCCGACCGGGGCAGCGGGCACCAGGCCTGCTTCGCCTCGGTGCGCGCCGCGGTGTCGGCCGGCGAGGGCCTGCCCGAGGGGCTCGGGCAGCAGGTCACCGGTCTGCTCGGCGCGCCGGTCCTGGAGCAGATCGGCTCCACCGAGGCCGGGCACGCCTTCTGTGCCAACGGCCTCGACCACAACCACCCGGGCACCGTCGGCCGTCCCGTCCCCGGCTTCGAGGTGGAGCTGCGCGACCGGGCCGGGCGTCCGGTGCCGGACGGCGCGGAGGGGGAGCTGTGGGTGCGCGGGCCGACGGTGACGCCCGGTTATCTGAACCGGCCCGAGGAGACGGTCCGCACCCTGGTCGGCGGCTGGCTGGCCACCCACGACCGGGCGCGCCGCGAGCCGGACGGCGCCTACCGGCACCTGGGCCGCACCGACGACATGGAGATGGTCGGCGGCATCACCGTCTCCCCGCTGGAGGTGGAGGCCGTGCTGCGGACCCATCCGGGGGCGCGGGAGGTCGCGGTCGTGGCCGTCACCGACGGGCGTGGCGTCAGCCGGCTGTGCGCATTCGTCGTACCCGTCACGTCGCCGGGGCCCGGTCTGGCGGAGGACCTGATCCGGCTGGCCCGGGAGCGCCTGGCCGCCTTCAAGGTCCCCAGAAGCGTCAGCTTCGTCCCGTCGCTCCCCCGCACCCCCACCGGCAAGCTCCGCCGCCATCTGGTCCGCCAGGGCGCGTGGTGATCCGGTGACCGACCCGACAGACCTCCCGACAGAAAGGACCGGCCCCATGCGACAGCAGGAGCCCTCGCTCTCCGACCGCGGGTTCTACCTGGGCCCGGTGTTCCGGCGGGCCGCCGACCGGCACGGAGCCGTCTTCGTCACCCTGGACCGCCCGCTGGACGTCCGCCCCGAGCTGGGGGTCGACCTCAGCTACCCGGTGCTGGCCGACGTCGTCGAAGAGCTGTCCGGCCGGCTGTGGGAGGCCGGGGTACGGCCCTCGGAGCAGGTGGTCGTACACAAGACGGACAACGTCGACATCGTGCTGCTGGCCTGCGCCGTCTCCCGCATCGGCGCCGTGCCCGTACTGCTCTCGCCGGGTCTGGCCGGTACGGTCGTCGGCCGGCTGCTCGAACGGCTCCGGCGGCCCTGGCTGATCACCGACAGGGCGAAGCTGGACGGCCCGCTGAAGGAGGTCGACCTCTCCGCGCTGGTGTGGCGGACACTGTCCGTGGACGACGCCCCGGGAGCCGATCCGCTGGAGAAGTACGCCGGCGCCGAACCTCCCGCGCCCGTGCGGCTGCACCCCCGCGAACCCGCGCTGATCACCCACAGTTCCGGCACCACCGGCGTGCCCAAGCTCGCCGTGCACTGCGCGAGCACCATGTGGAACCGGCTCGTGCCGCAGAAGGCGATGGGCTGGCCCACACGCGGTGAGACGGCGGCGCTGCACATGTCCTTCGTGCACTCGCGCTTCTACCATCTGCTCGGCGTCCTGCTGCACTTCGGCAGTCCGCTCGTGCTGATCACCGACCCGGAACCGGCCGCGGTGGGACCGTTGCTGGCCCGGCACCGGCCCGGCATCGTGGAGACCCACCCCAACACGTTCGTGCTGTGGGAGGAGCTGGCGGACGCGCCCGGCGCGCCGCTGTCCCGGGTCCTGTCGTACGGCTCCACGTTCGACGCCATCCATCCGCGCACCGTCCGGCGGCTGCTGGGCGCCTCCAGGCGTCGTACGCCCTGGCTGATCCAGCTGTACGGGCAGAGCGAGACGGGGCCGGTCGCGTTCCAGTGGTTCACCCGGCGCAGCGCCGCCCGGGCGGACGGACGCCGGGTCGGGATCGGGATACCCGGCTTCACCCGCGTCCGCGTCACCGGCCCCGACGGCAGGCGGGTCCCGGCCGGCACGCCGGGCCGGATCGAGGCCCGGACCAGGGGCCGCATCCTCACCTACCTCGGCGCCCGGGAGCAGTACGAGCGCCAACTGGACGGCGAGTGGTGGCAGATGGGCGACATGGGGTACCGGAGCCGCTCGGGCGCGCTGCACCTGATCGACCGCGAGGTCGACCGGATCGACTCCCTGCGCAGCAACCTGGAGGTCGAGGACACGCTGATGTCCCGGCTGGAGGAACTGCGCGAGGTCGTCATCGTGCAGGGCGCGAACCGCGAACCGGTGCCGGTGGTGTGCGTCAGGGACGAACAGCCCCTGGACCCGGAGCGCTGGCGGGAGGCCACCGCCGACCTGCCGGTGATGGCCGAGCCGCGGCAGTGGCGGTTCGAGGAGCTGCCGATGACGGCCACGTGGAAGGTGAAGCGGGTGGAGATCGCCCGCATGCTGGCAGCGGGCGTCCGCGCGTGAGCCCGGACGTCGCCAAAGAGCATCCGGTCGTCGTGGTGGGCGCCGGTCCCGTGGGCCTGTCCGCGGCGCTCGCCCTACGGGCCCACGATCTGCCGGTCGTCCTCCTGGAGGCCGACCCGGAGGGCCGTCGGCGTCCCGGCAGTCGCGCCCTGTTCGTGCACCGGGAGACCCTGCGGCTGCTCGACGGGATGCACCCGGGGCTGGCCGCCGAGATCACCGCGTACGGGCGCACCTGGCACACCCGGCGGACCCTGTACCGGGGCCGTGAAGTGTACTCCCGCACCTTTCCGCCGCCCTCCGGCCTGCCACCCTTCACCAGCCTGCGACAGGTGGACACCGAACGCTTCCTGCTCGCCGCCTGCGAGGCGGCCGGGGTGGAGTTCGTCTGGGACGCGGAGGTGGCGCACGTACGGACCACCCCCGCGGAGGCCGTGCTGACCACCGAGGACGGGCGGGCCTGGAGCGCCCGGCACGTCATCGCCGCGGACGGGGCCCGCTCGGCGGTCCGGGCCGCGCTGGACATCCGGATGGAGGGCACGCACGGGGAGGGCTTCCACGTCGTCGTGGACGTGGCCGACGTACCGGGCGCCGAGCTGCCGCTGGAGCGGGTCTTCCACTACGAGCATCCGGGGCTCGGCGGGCGCAGCGTGATGCGGGTGCCGTTCACCGGTGGCTTCCAGGTCGACCTGCAGTGCCGGGACGACGACGCGCGGGAGGCGTACGGCACTCGGGAGGCCGTACGGGAGTGGCTGCCCGCGGTCGTCGGGGACGGGTACGCCGAGCGGATCCTGTGGGTGTCGACGTACCGCTTCCTGCGGAAGGTCGCGGCCTCCTTCACCGATCCGCACGGGCGGGTGCTGCTCGTCGGCGAGGCGGCACATCTCTTCCCACCGTTCGGCGCGCGGGGCATGAACAGCGGGATCGCCGACGCGGCGGCAGCGGCGGAAGCCGTCGCGGCGGCCCTCGCCTCGGGGTCGGCGGCGGCTGTCGCCGGGTTCGCCGAGGTCCGGCGGGCGGCGGGCCTGTTCAACAGCGCCGCCGCCGGGACCGCGCTCGATCATCTGCGGCCACGACGCCGGATCGTCCGAACCAAGCAGCGGGTGGCCGCGGCCCTCTCGCCCGTACTGCCGTGGTGCGGGTCGTGGCTGGAGCACGCGCCGTACGGCCCCCGGCACGGGGCGCCCGCCGTCGCGGGCCGCAAGTACTGAGGAAGGAACGCCTGTGACACAACCGGTGAGAGCCGAGCGGTTGTCGACGTGGACGCCCCGTCGTGGGCTGACGGCCGGTCCGGCGGTCGGCGGGCGGTTGCTCGTCGCGGACTCCTGGCTGGTGCGGGACGGCCGGGTGCGTTCCCTCGACCGGCACCGGGAGCGGTTCCTGCGGGCCTGCGGCGAGTGCGGCGGACCGCCGCTGCGACAGCTGCTGGACTTCTGGCAGGACATGACCGCCGCGCTGCCACGCACCGGCGAGTGGTTTCCCCGCGTCGAACTGGCGGCCGGCTCCGGGGAGTTGCGGCTGCTGCTGCGGTCCGCGCCGCCGCTCGAATCCGAGGTGTGCCTCTGGGCGGCCGGGCAGCCCGACCGGCGGACCGCCCCCCGGTACAAGGGCCCCGACCTGGACGCCCTGGCCCGGGTCCGGCGGCGGGCGGCCGTCGAGGGCGCCCAGGAAGCGGTACTGACCACACCGTCCGGGGTGGTGCTGGAGGCATCCACCGCGAGCGTGCTGTGGTGGGAGGAGGACACCCTGTGCCTGCCCGCGCCGCAGCTGCCGGTGCTGGCCGGAGTGACCGGGGGCCTCATCCAGGAGCGGGCCCTGCGCTCGGGCATCAGGGTCACCCTCCGCGAGCGGACGGTGGCCGAACTGGACGGCCGTGAGGTGTGGCTGGTCAACGCGCTGCACGGGATCCGGCCCGTGACGGGCTGGGCCGGGGGGCCGATGCGGGCGGCTCCGGCGGTGCGCGCGCCGGAATGGCGGAAATGGCTGGACGAGGTCATGGAGCCACTCCCGGGCGCCTGAGAACCAGACGTCGAAAAGGCGCCGGGTCGAATCGCATTCGACCCGGCGCCATTTCCCGCTGCTCGAATTCAGCACTGCTCCTGGAGTGCTACTTCTGAGCGGGCTGATAAGTCCCCGGAGCCATCCGTGTCGCGATCGCGATCCGGTTGTAGGCGTTGATGACGGTGGCCGCCCAGATGAGTGCCGCGATCTGCTGCTCGTCGAAGACCTCGGCGGCCTCGGCGTAGACCGCGTCGGGCACGTGACCGTCGTGCACCAGGGTGACCGCCTCGGTCAACGCCAGTGCGGCACGCTCGCGTTCGGTGAAGAAGGGGGTCTCCCGCCAGGCGTTGAGGGCGTAGACGCGCTGTTCCGTCTCGCCCTGGGCGCGGGCGTCCTTGGTATGCATGTCGAGGCAGAACGCGCACCCGTTGATCTGCGAGGCGCGGATCCGGACCAGTTCCAGGATTTCCGGTTCGACCTTGGCATCCTGGGCCGCGGAAACGGCGGCTCCGTGCAGGGAACCCATGGCCGCGGAGACGTCGGGGGTGAGTTTTTTCAGGCCCACTCGGGATACGGAATCACCTTTGCTCATGGGGCGACTCTATACGCCCGAATGAACTCCGGAAACAGAAAACGGCCCGGTTATTCGGCCGGCGCCGCACACAATGTCTCCAGCGCGGCGGCGGGCAGGTGGACGGCTGCGCCGTCGGTGCGGGATCCGCGCACCGTCTCGCCGTCGACAGCCAGGGCGACCGGCGTGTCACCGGCTTCGTCAGAAACAGCCGGTGAGTGTGTCATTGCCGCGACTGATCATGCATCTGAGCTTCCCACGCGAGGTGGCCCCGAGTAACGGGGCCACCTCCCCCTGCCAAACGGGCCCCACTTGCCCGCACCTGACGGGGGCTGGGGCCGCCCCCCGGCGTCGCGAGTGGGCGCCGGACGCCCGGATGCTTCGGGTCAGGCGGATGGTTCCGGGCGTGGCGTGGTGATGATGGCGGTGCGCAGTACCTCCACGGCGCGGGCGCGGGCCCCGGCGAGTGCGGGCTCGGCGACCTGCGCCGCCGCGACCGGCACGCTGCGGGGCAGTTCGGCGAAGTGCGCGCGGATCGCCTCGGCGATGCCCGGCTCGGCACCCCAGAGGCCTCCGAGGACGATCAGCCGGGGGTCCGCCAGGGCGACCGCCGCCGCCAGCACCCCGCCCACCGCGCGGGCCAGCGCGCCGCGGGTCCGCCGCGCCGTCGCGGAGTCGCCGAGGGCGGCCCCCAGCAGGGCGTCGACGTCGATGGCGGTGGACGCGGCTCGGCGCAGGCCCAGTTCGGCGAAGACCTCGATGAAGGGCATCGCCCCGCCCCGGGGCCCCGCGGTGTAGAGGTGAGCGATCTCGCCGGCCAGACCGTGGTGTCCACGGCGGACTTCCGCGTCGGTGACCACCGCGCATCCCAGCCCCTCGCCGAGATGGACGTAGACGAAGTCGTCGACGCCGAGGGCGCATCCGGTGGCGCGCTCGGCGCGGGCGGCCCAGTTGATGTCGTTGTCGACGAGCACCGCCCCGTCCACCGGCCCGGCCAGCACCTCGGCCGGATCCAGGTCCCCGACCAGGAACGGGGCGTCCGGCAGATGCACCAGGCGGCCGGTCGCGCGGTCGACCGGATCGGCCGCGCTGACCACGGCCGTACGCAGTCGGCCGTGCACCCGGGGCCGGACGCGCGCGACCGCTTCGGTCAGGGCCCGGGCGGTCGCCTGCGGGCCAGGGGCGCGGCCCAGGCCGACTTCGGCGCGGGCGGTGACGGCACCGAAGGCGTCGACCGCCTCCGCGACGACGCCGTCGGGGCTGATGCTCGCCACCAGGGCCGCCCCGGTGTCCGCGGCCAGCGAGTAGTAGGTACCGACCCGCCCGCGGCCGGTGGTGCGCTCGCCCGTGTCGGCGAGCAGGCCGGCCTCGCTCAGCCGCCGCACGCTGTCGGAGACCGTCGGTTTGGAGATCCCGGTCCGGGCGGCGATCTCCGCGCGGGTCAGGCGCCCTTCCTCCATCAGCGCGCGCAGCACGTTCTCGTCGGTCAGCGCGCGCAGCATTTCGAGTGACGGCTTGGCCAGTGACATGCCGAAGATTTTAGTCAGGACTCTTGCCCAAATGTGGGAGCGCGGCTACGTTGACCATCTAGTAAGGAGTCCTGACCAAAGGAGCCGAGCAATGACGCTCGCAACTGGTACCCAGCAGGCCGGTCTCCCCGCCCTGCCGCACTGGGAGACCGTCCCCGACGACCTCGCCGCTGCCATCCGCGAGATCAAGCCCGCGCTGCGCGCCCGCATCGAGTCCTCCGGACGCACCGTCGAGGAGGTCTTCGCCGTCGTCGAGGAGCGCGTCCGCGCCCGGCTGGCCGAGATCCAGGCGGACAAGGAGCGCGGCGAGAGCGTGTGGCCGGTCATCGACTACGCGGACATCGCGAACGGCACCGTCACCCCGGAGCAGCTCGACAAGCTCCGCCGCCGCGGCTGCCTCATCGTCCGCGGCCACTTCGAGCGCGACCAGGCCCTCGCCTGGGACGCCTCGATCGTGGACTACGTGGAGCGCAACGAGTTCTTCGAGAACTACCGGGGCCCCGGCGACGACTTCTTCGGCAGCGTCGGCTCCAAGCCGGAGATCTACCCCGTCTACTGGTCGCAGGCCCAGATGGAGGCCCGCCAGAGCGACCGGATGGCCACCGTCCAGTCCTTCCTCAACTCCCTGTGGAAGCACGAGTCCGAGGGCGTGCAGTGGTTCGACCCGAACCGCGACGCGCTCTACCCCGACCGCATCCGCCGCCGTCCTCCGGGCGCCGACTCGGGCGGGCTCGGCACCCACCTCGACCCCGGCACCCTCGACCTGTGGCTGACGCGGGCCTACCAGCAGGCGTTCCGCCACCTGTTCGACGGCAGCATCGAGGAGTACGACCCCTGGGACGCCGCACACCGCACGGCCGGACCCCAGTACCCCGGCTCCACCATGTGCTCGGCCTTCCGCACCTTCCAGGGCTGGACCGCCCTGTCGGACATGGACCACGACCAGGGCGTCCTGCACACCGTGCCGATCCCCGAGGCCATGGCGTACCTCATGCTGCGGCCGCTGCTCGCGGACGTCGCGGACGACGACATGTGCGGCGTGACCACCAACCAGGTCTTCCCCGCCAACGAGAAGTGGCACCCGCTCCTCATGGAAGCCCTCACCGGCATCCCCGACGTCAAGGCGGGCGACTCCGTCTGGTGGCACTGCGACATGATCCACAGCGTCGCGCCGATCACCGACCAGAAGGGCTGGGGCAACGTCATGTACATCCCCGCCGCCCCCTGGTGCCCCCGCAACGAGGAGTACGCGGCGAAGGTCCGCGAGGCCTTCCTGACCGGCTCCAGCCCCAGTGACTTCCCCGAGGAGCACTACGAGCGCACCTGGACCGGCCGCTTCGACCTCGACCGGCTGAACGAGACGGGCCGACGCGGCCTGGACCTCGCCTGACGGACCCACCCCCCGTGCACCGGGTCGACACCGAAACCTCTCGGCCGACATCCCCCGGCATGACGCCGCATCACCCGGCGTGACACGGACGGGGAGGGCACCCGGCGCCCCGCAGCGCAGTCCTCACCCGGACGGCGCCGGGGCCGGGCGCCCTCCCCGAGGGCAGCCGTCGCGTCCCGCGCACCACCTCCGCTCCGGTCCGTTCACGGCAGCGCGGAAGACCTTCACGCAGCCGCCGGACAGCCCCGCTCCCCTGAATGACGCGGACACGACCACTCATCCGCCGACCGGCACGGGAACGACCGCTCACCCCCGGTCGACCACCCGACCGGCTTGCCCACGGGCCGAAACGGCCACCCGCCGAGCCGGCTCGCCCCTGCTCGCCCCGTCTCGCCCCGTCTCGGGCAGTGCCCCGCACAGCCTGTCCGGAAGCCGGGCACCAGGCTCCCCCTCCCCCTCTTCTTCCTCCCCGGGCCCCGCCCTCCGCAGTGTGCGTGCACCTGCCGCGGCGCCCGCTGCCCTTGCTCCCCGCCCGAGGCAGACGGCAAGGGCACACACCACAGGAGTTCGCAGGTGACCAGCACAGCACAACAGCCTGCCGCCGGAGGCCTCTCGGCCCGGCCGGACCGGCTGCGTCACGTCGTCTTCATCGCGGCGTCCGCCGCCATGGGCGGCTTCCTCTTCGGCTACGACAGCGCCGTGATCAACGGCGCCGTCGAGGGCATCAGGGGACGGTTCGACGTCGGCGCCGCCACGCTCGGCGCCGTCATCGCCGTCGCCCTGCTCGGCGCGGCCGCCGGCGCCATGCTCGCGGGACGGCTCGCCGACCGCGTCGGCCGCCTCCGGGTGATGCAGCTGGCCGCCCTGCTCTTCCTGGCCAGCAGTGTCGGCTCGATGCTGCCGTTCACGGCGTGGGACCTGTCCTTCTGGCGCATCGTGGGCGGCGCGGCCATCGGCATGGCGTCCGTGATCGGCCCGACGTACATCGCCGAGGTCGCGCCCACCGCGTACCGCGGCCGGCTCGTCTCCTTCCAGCAGGCCGCCGTCGTCCTGGGCATCGCGGTCTCCCAGCTGGTCAACTGGATGGTGCTCACCCTCGCGGACGGGGATCAGCGCGGCAGCCTGCTGGGGCTGGAGGCGTGGCAGGTCATGCTCGGCATCGCGGCCGTTCCCGCCGTGGTCTACGGTCTGCTGGCACTGCGCATCCCGGAGTCGCCGCGCTACCTGATCTCGGTCGGCAGGACCGGCGAGGCCAAGGACGTGCTGCGCCGGCTCGAAGGCGAGCAGGTCGACCTCGATGCCCGGGTGGCCGAGATCGAACGGTCCGTGCGCAGCGACGACGCACCGCGGTTCAGGGACCTCCGCGGCCGCTTCGGCCTGCTGCCGATCGTCTGGGTCGGCATCGGACTGTCGGTCTTCCAGCAGTTCGTCGGCATCAACGTGATCTTCTACTACAGCTCCTCGCTGTGGCAGTCGGTGGGCATCGACCCGTCGAGCTCGTTCTTCTACTCGTTCACCACGTCGGTCATCAACATCGTCGGCACGGTGATCGCGATGGTGCTCATCGACCGGGTCGGCCGCAAGCCGCTGGCCGTGACCGGTTCCGCCGGCATGGCGGTCTCCCTCGCGGCCGTCGCCTGGGCCTTCTCCCACAAGACCGGAACCGGCGACGACATCTCGCTGCCCGACACCCAGGCCGCCGTCGCGCTGGTCGCCGCCCACACCTTCGTCCTCTTCTTCGCCATGTCCCTGGGCGTGGCGGTCTGGGTGCTGCTCGGCGAGATGTTCCCCAGCCGTATCCGCGCGGCCGCACTCGGCGTCGCCGCCTGCGCGCAGTGGATCGCCAACTGGCTGGTCACCGCGACGTTTCCGGCCATGTCGGAGTGGAACCTGTCCGGGTCGTACGTGATCTACGCGATCTTCGCCACCCTGGCGGTCCCGTTCATCCTCAAGTGGGTGCCGGAGACCAAGGGCAGGACGCTGGAGGAGATGGGCTGAGCGTCCCGTGCAGGGATGAGTGCAACCACTCGTCCCTGCACGGAAGTTCCGGAGAACGCCAGAAGTACGCCCGGCCGCTTGAAGGCCTTCGCCGCCCCGAACCCTGATGTCTTCCGCGCCCCCTGGGCAAGGAGTTCCCCCGTCGACATGACTCCTGCCGGAATCACAGGAAGCGCAATCGCTCCATGGCCCTGCGAAGCTCAGCGGTCCAGGCCCGGTACGCGGGAACCTTGCGCAGGGCCTCGAGCGCGACCGCCTGCCCCAGCCGCCCGAAGTCCCGTTCCGCGTCACGCCGCCCACCCAAGGCCGTTCTCAGCACGGCCTTCGGGTCGGCGGCCTTCTCCACGTCGTGCGGCACCTCCCACGCGGTATCACGTGCGGGCGCCGCTTCCTTCAGCGCCGCGGGGTCCGCCAGCATCCACGCCTCGGTCTCCCGTACGGGCACCAGGGCTACGATCCGATGAGCGTCGTCGGGGAAGCGGTCACGGATGGCGTCCACCTTGCCCCGCTCATTGTGGTCGTGGTGGATCATCACGATGTCGTAGTAGCAGAGCAGATCGGTCACTTCGCACACCACCAGGTCCCGGTGTGCCACGGTGAAGCACTCTCCGACGTCCACTCCCGAGTAATCGAAGCCGACCGGCGTTTCAAGGGCGAGTTCGGCGATCTGCCGGTCGATGAGGGGCACAAGGAACCACTGGTCACTGGCCCCCTCGGTGAGGAGAGCAAGACTGAGATACCTACGCCCCACGCGCGTACCGCCCTGTGGGATCGAGGTACTTCCGTACCTCGAGGGGGGTAACGAACGTCCCGCGCTCGCCGCTGTCGGCCACCTTCCGCGCCCGGGTCAGCCGGCGCGGCGGGAGTCCGTCACCGAACCGGGTCACCGTGTCCAGGAACACCACCGAGTCCGGGGCGTCCTCCAGAGCGGCGGCGAGCGCGACCGGCGAGTGTGTGGTGATCACGATCTGCCTTCCGTCACCGGAGGTGAGCGTCGCGGGATCGCTGGTCCTGGCCTTCAGCCGGGACAGCAATTGCGGAACCCGGGTGGGATGGAGACCGTTCTCGGGTTCCTCGATCAAAAGGAGCCCTTCGTGGGCGGGATCGTGAGCGGCGGCGAGCAGAGCCAGGATGCGCAGGGTGCCCGCCGACGCCGCGCCAGGAGGCACGCGGTGCTCGTGCCGGTGCTGAAGCCAGACGTCCCACTGACCCCACTCCGCGTTGGCCGCCACCGCGATGTCCACGAGATCGGGGAGCAACGCCACGGCGTCGGCACGGAAGTCGTACCAGGCCTCGGGACCCCGGGCGATCCGCCCGAGAACGGCGCCAAGATTCTTTCCGTCCTCTGCGAGAGGCGCGGTGTCGTAGGTGGAGGAGACGACGCGCATCGCCTTGGGCGAGGGTTCGAGGATCCGCCAGTTCCCGGAAGTCTCGGCCAGCTCTCTGCGGTACGCGGCGTCCTGTACAGGCACCTCGGTGCAGTGCAGCTGGCCGGTCTCGCCGAGATTCAGGTCCGGAAGCGGGGGCGGGATCCGATCCGGGTCATACCCGTAGTGATCGTGGACGTTCAGGACGTCGGTGTCGACACGCAGGGGATCCGGCGGGTCCGCGTACGTGACCCGCGCTTCGACCCTGAGGTGGCAGTACCCGGCGTAGCCGTGCACGAGTACATGGGCTGCGATCCGCATGGCTCCGACCGGTACACCGTCCGGACCACGCCGGAACAGTTCCTTCGGTCCTCCCCTGCGAGCGTGGTCGACGAGCGTCTGACTCGTCGGCTCTCGGATCAACTGGCCCAGCAGGTCCACCGCCTCCAGCAGATTGGACTTGCCCGAGGCGTTGGCTCCCACCAGAACAGTGAACGGCGGCAGGTCGAGGGCGAAGTCGTCGAACGACTTGTACCCGTCGATCTCGATCCGCGTGATCACGCTGTCACCTCCTCTCGGCACGGCCGCATACACATGGCGCCACATTATCCGGAGCACTCGCCCGTCCGTACGGCCAACGGTTCGGCCGCGTGCACCCGCAGTGACGGGCCGTCGTCCAGTTCCAGCACCACGGCGGGACCGCCGGCCGCGTACTGGTCGCTCCGCACGGCGCGCACGGTCCGCCACTCGCCCCGTACCCGCACCGTCTGCCCGGTCCGAACCATCACCGCCGCCACCTCGCGCATCGCCGGCTCGGCCACGATGTCCGGGGCTTTCAGCTCCGCGAACACCGTCTTCCCGATACCGGCGGCACGCTCCTCACAGCCCCAGCGATGCGCGAGGGCCGCCACGAGCAGCAGCCCCCGCCCGCCGGTTTCGTCCTCACCCGGCTCCCGGACCTCGGGCCGGCCTCCCCCGGCGTCGCTCACCTCCAGCCGCAGTAAGCCTTCGGCGGCGGAGCGCGCAATCCGCACCCCGATCTGCCGATCACTCGGCACCGGCACGCGCAGCGCGTTGGTCACCAGCTCGGAGAGCACCAACTCGGCGTCGTCCAAAACCTCTTGGGCGACACCCCACCCGCCGAGCACCGCATGGAGCAGCGCCCTCGCACGGGGCACGCTGCTGCGACTGCGGGAGAGGCGGAAGGTGATGTCGTTCGATGAGGTCATGGGGGCTCCTCAGGACTCGGCGTCAGCGGCGAAATCCGCGTGGCGCAAGTTCCGCTGGGACTGTGCGCACCGACAGCCTGAAGGCGCACCACGTGGACTAGCAACGTTTCCAGTAGAGATGCACTCAATGTTCCGCCTTTCGAGTTAAGTCCCGCACATCCCAGCCATCCCGCTGCTAGAGCTGTTGCCATGTCTGCAAACGCCACTGCCTCCAGCCCCTCGACTGTCCTCGGACGCCAACTCGGCGATGAACTACGTCGACTGCGTGAGGCCGCCGCACTCACCACCACGCAAGCGGCCGAGGCGCTCGACTGCACCAAGGGGAAAATCAGCCGTATCGAGAACGGCCGGGTGACTGTTCGCATCCCCGACCTGACCGCGATGCTGCTCGCGTACGGGGCTGCGGACGCCGAACTGCGCGACAGGCTCAGCCTGCTCGCCCGCAAAGCCAATCGCCGTCGCAGGCAGGGGTGGTGGAACCAGTACGGATCAGTGCTGGCCGACACCTACCGCGACTACATCGCGCTGGAAGCCATGGCCGGAACCATCCGCACCTTCCAAGCGCAACTGGTGCCGGGCCTGTTGCAGACCCCTGAATACATCCGCGCGGTGACCGTCGCCTCGCATCAGTGGCAAACGGCGGACGAGATCGAACAGTTCGTCCAGGTGCGTCTCGCCCGTCAGGAACGCCTCATCAGTGACTCGCCGCTCCAGCTCTGGGCGGTGCTGTCCGAAGCCGTACTTCTTCAGCAGGTTGGGGGGCCAAAGGTGATGTCCGCACAGTTGGAACAGCTCCTGATCGCATCCGAGCGGCCCAATGTAACCATCCAGGTCCTGCCGTTCTCCCGCGGAGCCCATGCGAGTATGTTCGGGCCATACGTAGTACTGGGCTTCCCCGAGGAAGCTGCGCTGGACGTGGTGCTGGCGGACAATCCCACCGGCTCGATGTGGCTGGAGCGAGAGGCCGAAGTCGGCCGCTATCAGGAGTTGTTCGACGCAGCCCGTACTTCTGCGCTCTCCCCCGTGGAATCCCGCACGGTCATCCGACGCAGAGCCAAGGAGCACAGGGCATGAACACCGCACGCCATGGCACGCCGGATCTGTCAGGCGCGAAGTGGCGTAGCAGCAGCTACAGCGGCGGCAACAACGAATGCCTTGAACTCGCCCACGGTGTCCCCACCCTCGCCCCTGTCCGCGACAGCAAGAACCTCAGTGGCCCGATCATTCCCTTCAGCCGTGCCGCCTGGCAGGCCTTCGTCACACACCTGGGCTGAATCCGCCCGGGCAAGGAGTGGAATGCAGGCCATGAGTCATCCGGTCACCGTCACCGCCGACGCAGCGATATGGCGCAGGAGCAGCCACAGCGGTGGGCAGGGTGACTGCCTTGAACTCGCCCACGGCGTCCCCGCTCTCGCCCCCGTGCGCGACAGCAAGGACCCGGCCGGGCCGGTGATCGTGTTCGGGCGCGACGCCTGGCGTGTCTTTCTCACGCACCTGGGCTGACGTCAGCGTTCCAGGACCACCCGGCCCCCGATCTCGGTCCATCCGTACGGCTGGGGTGCCGTGAGGATCTGGGAGCCGGTGCCCTGGGTGATGTTGAGGGCGCGTCCCAGCCGGTCGGTGAGAAGCAGGGCGGCGGCGCCGGTCGCCTCGTCCTCGTCGATGCCGTCGTCGCGGCCGGGGAAGGCGCGGGCGCGGACCCGTCCGGCGGGCTCGTCCTCCCAGGCCCAGGCGTAGATCCACTCCCCCTTCGCCGGGATGGCCAGGTCGTCGACCTCGGCGGCGGTGGCGTACTGGCGCAGAGTGCGCGGCGGCACCCACTCCGCGCGCGCCTCGATCCAGCAGAACTCCCCGTCCTGCCGGGCGCCCACCGTCCCGGCGGGCGTGACCAGCTCGGGGACGTCGAGCAGCCAGGCCGCGCCGACGCAGGGGTGGCCGGCGAAGGGCAGGCGCAGGGTGGGGGTGTAGATGTCGATCACCCCGCGCTCGGGGTCGTCGACGAACACGGTCTCGCTGAAGCCGAGCTTCTCCGCGAACAGCTGCCGCTCGCTCCGCTCGGGCATGAAGGAACCCTCACGGACGACGCCGAGTTCGTTGCCGTACCCGCCCCGGGGGCCGCAGAAGACGCGCACCACGTCGTAATCACTCACGGGGGCATTCAAGCAGCCCACACGTCACTTCGGGACGAAGAGGCCGCTCTGTCAGGGGGTGCCGATACTCCCCAGCGGGGATGAGTACGTGTACTCATCCCCGCACGGGCTTCCCGGTCCACCGTTGAGAACGACAGTCTTGGACCGACCTCAAGGAACCCGCGATGCCGAACAACTCCCGCCCGCGCAGACTCCCGCACCGGCTCCTCGCACTCGCCACGGGCAACTGGCTCGCCAGGGGCTATCTGGCCGTCTTCGCCCTCTCCGTCGTGGCCATTCTCCTCTTCCCGGAGAGCGGCTTCGCCCCTGATCCCATGCTGCTCACGGCACCTCTCTCCTACCTGGCCACGTTCCTGCCCCTCGCTCCGGGCCTCGAAATCGACGGGGCGGCCGAGGTGTCGGCCCTCGGCTTCTGGGTGGTGTGGCTCCTTCTGTGCGCCTTCGTGAACGCCGCCGTACTCGGCGCCCTCCTCACGAGATCCGCGAACGCCGCCTCGCCCGGCTCCCGTGCGCCCCTTTCCCGTGTTCCGGGCTCCTCGGAACGAGGAGCCCGGAACACGGCGCGTTCCGCGAGCCCTCGTTCGCGCAGGATCCGGGCTCTGCTGGCGCCCGCGGTGGACAACTGGCTCGCGCGTGGGTATCTCGCCGTGGTCGCGGCGTCGCTGGTGTTCTTCCTCGTGGCCGCGTATCTGCTGCCGGACCCGGGGTTCGCCGGGATCTGGCCGATCATGACCACGGCGCCGCTCAGCATCGTCGTCCTCCTGGTGACGTCCCCCGCCGAGTGGGCCTTCTCCCTCCCCTGGCTGAGCCCGCTGCTCTTCTCCGCCGGCGCGGCCCTGTCCGGAGTGTTCAACGCCGTACTGCTCGGCCGGCTCACCCGCGCGCTGCGGATGCGAGAAGCGCGCCCGGCTGCCTGATGTCTCCGCTTACTTGGCATCGCGGGCTCCGGGCAGGTCGGCCTGGAGCCCTCCGACGGCAGGGCGGGTGATGCGGTAGGTCTTCGGGGTGAATGCGCTAACGTCCGGCGCCATGAAGAGAATTGGGGCGGGAACCCTTGCAACTGCCGTCGTGGCCGTTGCAGGACTGCTGCTGGTGGGGTTGCCCGCGGTGTACTTCCTGACCGTCTACGGCTGTGGTGAGGAAGAGGACCGGCTCGCCGAGGCGATGGCCGGCGAGGCGATACTGGGCACAGCGCCGGAAGGGGCCGACCGGGCGAGCCGCTACCAGGGGTGCGACGACGACGATCTCTTCGTGACCGCGGGGACGCAGTACCGGTACGCCGGTTCACCGAAGACGGCCCTGCGGCACTACCGGGAGGCAGCTCGGGCCGACAGTTGGCGGCCTCGCACCACGGCCGACGGCGAGAAGGTGCCGAAGTGCTTCACCAAGCCGGTGGACGGAACGACCGCATACCTCTATCTGGAGAGCCCGGCCAAGGGCGTTCTCCATGTGGAGATCGTCGCGGACCGCGCGCAGTCGGAATGGTGCTGAGTGCACGATGACCGCCTGACCGGACTCCTTTACTCCGGACCCTCCTCGGCGACTGTGGTGCGGTCGGACAGGCGTTCGTAGCGTTGTCTGGCGGCTTGCGGGGTGCCCAGGCCGAGGCCGAAGGCGATGTCCTGCCAGGTCATGCCGCGGCCACGGGCCATCTGGAGAAGCCCGGTCTCCAGTTCGTCCATCTCTCCGCGCACCAGCGGGACGAGACTCAACGCGGCGGTGATGTCGGCCCGGTCCACCTCCGGTTCGCCGTCCTCACGCTGCGCGGCCCCGCTGAGCAGGAACGACACCAACCGGACGGCCTCGTGCGGGCCCAGGACCGCAGGGTGGACCTGCCGGCGGCGCTGCTCGTCGGTGGCCGCGTGCCGCTCGGCGATACGGAACAGGGACGCGTGGACGCGCTGCGCCCGCGCCTGCTCCGGCCGCGGAGGCGCGAAGGGGTCTGGGGCGAGGGCGGAGTCGGGGTGGGGGGCGGGGTGCTGTTCGGGAGTCGGCGTCATGGGACAAGGCTGCGACATCAACAGTTACACGTCAACCAATTGTTTTGAACAACTCGTTCAATACAGTCGCGCACCCGAGGTCTCCCCGCCCCACGTGCACGGCGACAACGCACACCGGGAGAGACGCATGATCCGCCGGGCGGGTCCCAACCGTCCGGACATCGCGCGTGGTTGGCCATAATGCGCGGGTGACCAGACAGCCTGTGCCATTGCCCGCCGAACACATACCGCCCGGCACCGCCGACTGGCGGACTCCCGACGCCCAGCGCTGGCTCGCCGCCGCGTCCGCCCGGTGGGCACACCCTCTGTGGGCGCTGCTGGCGTTGGTCGCCTCGCTGATCTGGGACATGGAGGCGGCTCCCGTCGCCCCCTGCACGTCCGCCGACCCGTGCGCCGCCGACTGGCTGGGCCTCGGGACAGCCGTCGTGCTGGTGCTGACCCTGTACTGGGTGTGGCGGCAGCCGCGGCTCGCGCTCGCGGGGCTCGCGGCCACGCTGGCGGGGTTCGCCGTGGACGGCGGCTTCACGGCGGCGCTCGGCGAACCGTCCGCGCTCGCGTTCCTCATGGCCGCCGCGTTCACCGCCGCCGGGCTCGTCCACCGGCTGGCCGTCTCCGTGCGGCAGCGGGCGCTGGCCCTGGAGGCGGCCGGGCCGGCCGCACAACCGCTGCCCGCCGCCGCGCGGACGTTCCGCCGGGGCCGGTTCTCCTTCGCCCTGGCCGCGCTGCTGCTGGCCGTCGCCGGGTTCGGCTACTGGCAGACCCAGCAGGTCGTCGACGCGTACGAGGAACGGGCCGCGGGCGCCACACACCTGTCCGGACGGGTCACGGCCCTGAAAGAGGACGACGACGGCATCGGCATCCTCAAGGTGGAGGCCGACGGGCGTACCTATCGCTTCGAGACGGCCTTCCCCGAGGACTTCCCCGTGGACAGCCGGGTCGACATCGTCGTGGACGGCGACTGGGCGGCGCTGGTCGCGGAGCCGTACGACGCCTTCGGCTGGGAACTGCTGGTGCTGGTCGGCTCCGTCGCGGGGCTGGCGTTCCTCGCGAACGGCGTGGACGGGCGGACACGTTCGCAGCGGCTGCGGCGCGGACCGCTACCGGTGCTGCACGTGCTGGTGCGCGAGGGTCAGGACGACGGCCGCACCTGGGTGTTCGCGGCCGACGATCCGGAGGGCCTTCGGCCGATCCTGCACTTTCACTCTCTGTACGCCTTCGAGGACGGGGACGAGGACGGGGACGAGGACGGGGACGAGGACGAGGACGGGGACGAGGACGGGGACGGCCTCGACGCAGGCGACGGTCCCGCAGCCGTCGTCGAACTCGGCAAGGTCACGGAGATTCTCCGGGGCGAGGACCCTCCCCAGCCACTGCGGGAGGCCGTCCTGTACGGCGTCCCCCACATCGGTGCCGAAGTCGCCTTCGTCGCGCGCGACGACGCGGACGACGCCGAGGTGTCGGTGGAGTGCAGCGTCACCGCGGTGAAGCCGGCCGTCCCGCGGTTGGTGGAGCTCGGGCCGCAGCGCCGTAAGCGGATGAACCCGCGGCGGTCCGTCGACGAGATCACCGCCGGCATGACGCCCACGGCGGGCCCGCGGGTGTGGACGGCGCACGGCTTCTCGCGTGCGGTGGGCCTCGGCCTGCTGCTGGTGCAGGGCGGCGGCATCTGGGTCACGCTCGACGAGGGGCCGTCGTGGACCTGGTTGTGGCTGGCCGTGGGTCTGCCGTGGCTGGTGACGGCCGTGGCGACGGCGCTCACCTGGCGGATCACCGCCGACCGTGACGGGCTGTGGGTGACCGGGGCGTGGCGCGTGCGGCGGGTCCCGTGGAACGTGATCACGTCCGTGCGGCACTCCGATGACGGCATCCGCGTCGGCCGGGCCAAGGACTCCCCCGTCGAGCTCTCCCCCACCGGCTGGGCGTGGCTGGAGCACCGCTTGGGCCGCGAGCCGCATGCGGGGCGCGCCGTCAAGGAGTTGCAGGTGCTGCTGCTCCGCCCGGAGCTGCGGCCGCTGGAGGAGGCGCCGACGGGGCGGCAGGGCGTGCCGGTCGGGCCGCCGCTGGTGGCCCTGTCGGTGCTGTGGGGCGTGGCGGTGCTGCTTCTGCTCTGACCGGGCCGCAGGCCGGTGACCGGGCGTCAGCTCTCGCCCCTGCACGCCGGTCCGCACCCGGTGGAGAACCCCGTTGATCAGCCGACGGCGGTCGCTCCACCGGCCACCACACGCACCACGCGCACCACCACGAGGCAAGAACGACTCAAGTCGGTTTCACTCCGTACTCGTCGGACCCCCACGGCCCATGGAGTCGGCCCGACCCCGACATCCCCCTCACGTCAGGAGACGGGAGAGTCCGCGCTAATCAGGGACCCCCGGCATGCCCCATTGGGCTTTCCTACCGTTGACATAGGCTCTCGGACACGTCTCCCGCCACGTCGTGAGCACCGGGGTGCGACACGGACGCCCGAAGAAGAGCCGCTTCCCCCGCAAGCGCAGACGAAGTTTCGCCGAGTCGTCGACGTTGTCGTAGACGATGAGGACCCGGGCCACTTGGTGGGGGTTGGTAGCTGCTCGCCGGGGAGTGCGCACGAGGCCGCGTTAGCTCGATCGTGTGATGGTTCGTTCGCGAGCCTGTGATGCCCTGGGCCGGCCGGGCTAGCGTGAGCGTGCGATCTGGGACGCCGGGTATGGCGCCGGCGTGCGGGGCCCCCACTCCACCGGTGTGATGGTTCGGGGCCTCCCCGTCGCCCCTGGCCACACCCACTATGGCCAGGTCGTGAGGGAACCGGCCTCCCGAGACCGGACCACGCACCGGATGCGTGTCGCCGACTCGGGGCTGAGTACGCCGGGGACCAGTGCGCCCAAGACCGTTCGAGGCGTACGGCTGAGAGGGCCCACTTCTGCTCAGTCCTCAGGAACGGTCGTGTTCCGTGATCCGTCCTCCGGCATGCCGGAGGCGGAGCCTGGCACGACCGCCGGCCTCGCCGACGACGATCCGTGCCTCGACCAGGCGCCCCCGGTCCCACGACCAGTGCGCGATCTCCACGAGTACGTAGGCCGCAGGCGCACAAACCGCCCACCTGACGTCGGACTCCCCCCACAGCAGCAGACCGAAAAAGCCGAGACAGCCGGCCGTCACCGCCGTGCGCCGTAGCCGCGGAACAATCCGTATGTCCTTGTCCGTCGCGTCCCAGAGCAGGTCCTCGCTGACAGCCACCCCGCCATCATGGGCCTCGGTCGTCATCCTGAGAAGTCCCAACCTGGCCCCGAACAGACTCAGTTCGCGGGGCATCGACGAATGCGACACGACCACCGGCACTCGCCGGGCTCCACGACCGGCCGCGCGGCCGACCGCCTCGTGACGGAGGCCGCCGCCGGACACGACCTAAGGGTCACCCCGATAACTGGCCCCAAAATATGGGGGGTTGGACTCCTCTGTGTGCAGGATCTGGAGGGCGTGCGTGATCACCAGGATGGGGTCCATCCGAAGCGCCACCTTCTGGAAAGACGGAGTCCGCCCATGACTGCCCGTACTCGTGCCCGCACCGCTGTCGCCTCCGCCCTGTTGGCCGCTCTGGTTCTCGGCCCGCTCGCCGGAGCGGCCGGCGCCGCCCAGCCCGTCGGTGCGGCGCCCGGCGCCGTGCCGGTGGCCGGGGACGCCCCGGCCGACGACGGTCCCGACACCGCCGCCCTGGAGAAGGCCCTCACCGGACTCCCTGACGGGGACGTCTCGGCCGCCCTCGTCCGGGTCGGCGGCAAGGGCAGGTGGACGGGGACCGCCGGGGTGCGGGACCTGCGGACCGGGGCCCCGGCTCTGGAGAACGCGCGGTTCCGGGCCGGGTCGACGACCAAGGTGGTCACCGCGGCGCTGGTGCTCCAACTCGTCGCGGAGGGAAAGGTCGAGCTCAACGCGCCCCTCACCCGGTATCTGCCCGGCCTGCTGCCGGACTCCTTCACCGAGCCGCCGACCGTACGGCACCTACTCACGTTCACCAGCGGCCTGCAGCCCGGCGCGAACCTCGGCTCGACCACCGAGGAGATGTACCCGAACCGGTTCCGGACCCTCAGCCCGGAGCGGGTGGTGGCCACGGCGGTCGCGAAGGGGCCGGCGTCCGCGCCCGGGGAGCGGCAGAAGTACCAGAACATCGACTACACCGTGCTCGGCCTGCTGATCGAGAAGGTGACGGGCGACCGGTACGAACACCAGGCGGACATAAGGATCTTCCGCCCGCTGGGCATGCGGCACACCGGCTTCCCCGCAGGGGCGGACCCGCGTGTCCACGGCCCGCACCACCGGGCCTACACGGACATCGGCGGCCGGACCACCGATGTGACGGAGTGGAACATGTCCGACCGCTGGGCCGCCGGGAACATGATCTCCACCACCGCCGACCTGGAGAGGTTCCTGGTGGCCCTGTTCCGGGGCCGGGTGGTGCCGCAGCCGCTGCTGGACCAGATGTTCGTCGTCCCGGACGTCGAGGGCGCGTCCTACGGCATGGCCTTGGAGCGCTTCGTGCACAACGGAACGGAGATCTGGGGCAAGACGGGGTCCCGGCCCGGCTACCACACGGTGCTGGCCGCGACCCGGGACCTGTCCCGGACGGTGGTGTACTCGGTGAACGCCAAGAGTGCCCGGGAGGACGGCTTCCCGCTCATCGCCCGGTTCGCCCTGCCCGCCTTCAACCGCTAGTGGCCTGAGGCAGAGATTCGCCGGGCCACGTCCGCGGCTCCACGCACGAAGGGTGCCCCCTCTGCCGAAGGGAGCACCCTTCCTGATCACGCTGTCACGTCCCTGGCTCAGGTCACTCCGTCGTCGAGCTGCGTCGGCGGAGGGCGAAGACCACGGCCGCGCCCGCGGCGATCGCCGCTGCCGCCGCGCCGCCGACGGCCGCGACCGGGGTGTCCGAACCGGTGCTGGCCAGGGCGCCGTTCAGGCCGCCCGTGGTGGAACCGGTCGTCGAGCCGATGACGCCGCCCGTGCCCCCCGTGGTGCCACCGGTACCGCCCGTGCCGCCGGAGGTGCCCGTGCCGCCGGTACCGCCGCCGCCCGTGCCTCCCGTACCGCCCGGGAGGTCGGCGTCGTCGCTCAGGGCGACCGACAGGTCGACGGGGTCGAGGGCGGTGCCGGCGGTGTAGAAGTCGCCGAAGGCCTTCGCGCCGGCCTCGGTGAGGGTCGCGGCGACGTCGTCGACGGTGATGACGTCGTCCTTGGCTGTCAGCGCGGACGACTTCGCCTTGAGGGTGGCCAGGACCACGTCCTCGGACTTCTCACCGAGGCTGTCGACGTCGGCGGACAGCTTGCCCGTGCCGCCGTCGAGGGTCGCCTTCAGGTCGGTCAGGGTGAGGTCGAGGCCGTACTCGCCGGCGCTCTCCTCATGGCCCTTGAAGTTCACCGCGCCCTCGAAGGAGGCGTTGAGGGTGCCGGCGTCCGTGTCGTAGGTGCCGGACGCGTCGGTGAAGGTGAAGGCGCCGTTGCCGGAAGCCTGGGACGCGCCGGCGGACGCGGTGACCTTGCCCTTGGCGACCGGGCCCACCACGTACGAACGGAAGGATTCCTTCACGCCCCAACCGAGGGTGCCGTCGGCTATCTCGCCCTTGGCGGGCGCGGGAGCGGGGGCGTCGGAGGTGGTGGACGCCGACGGGGACGGGGACGACGAGGAGGGTGACGACTGCGACGGGGACGGGGACGGGGACTGCGACGGGGACGACGGCCCGTCCGTCGGCTCCTTCGTCGGCTCCTTCGTGGGCTCCGGCGAGGTGGGCTCGTCCGTGGGCCCCGGGTCGGTCGGCTCGGGTTCGGTGGGCTCCGGCTCCGTAGGGGTCGGCTTGGTCTTCTGGACGACCGTGAGCGGGTCGCCGGCCGCGCCCGCGTAGCTCGCGCTGCCGAAGACCTCGCCGGCCTTCTCGGTCAGCTCGGTGGCCATGTCCGTCATCGAGCGGGACACGGTGACGGTCGCGAGCGGGACGTCGTCCTCGGTCGTGCCGCCCCGGGTCACGTCCGCGGTGATCTCGGCGGCCGAGCTGTCGAACTTGACGTCGGAGAGGGTGAGGGCGAAACCGTGGGCCTTGGACTCGATCGCCAGGCTGCCCTCGAAGCCGATCTCCATCCGGTGCGAGGTGGAGTCGTAGCTGCCGGTGCCGTTGACGAAGGTGAAGGCACCGTTGCCGGCCGCCTGGCTCGCGCCGTCCGCGGGGGTGAAGGTGCCCCTCGCGTAGGTGGCGACGTAGGTGCGGTACGACTCCTTGATGCCCCAGGTCAACTCGTAGCCGGTGAGGGGGATTTCGGCCGCGGCGGCGGAGGTCGCGCCGGTGAGGGCGGTGGCGCCGAGGGCGGCGGCCGTGGCCACGGCGGCGGCGATGGCGGTGGAGCGGCGTCGTCTTGCGGGCATGGTCGGGCTTCTCCTTGCTGTGGGTTCGGCGGTGGTCCTGCGAAGTGCCCTACGGGGTGTCCTGCGGGGTTTCCTGCGAGGTGCTCCGAGAAGGCCCCTGCGGGGTGGTGTCCGTGGCCGGTCGTGCACGGCGCCTGCGGACGAGGAACGCGGCGGCTGCGGCGAACGCCGCCAGGAGTCCGGCCGCGAGGGGGAAGGTGGGGAGGTCGCCGCCGTTGTCGTCCTTCGCCGCGCTCGCGACGGGCTCGGCGGACGGGCCGGTCGCGGCCTCGGACGGTGCGGCCTCGGGCGTCGGGGTGCTGCCGAGGTCGGGGAGTGCGGGGAGTGCGGCGTCGTCGGTGAGGGCGACGGCCAGGGAGACGGGGTCCATCGCGGTGCCCTCGGGGTACATCCCGCCGAACGCCTCGGCGCCGTCGGCGGTGAGCTTCGCGGGTGCCTCGGCCAGGAGGGCCAGGCCGTCCTTCGCCTCGAGGTCCTTCGCCGTGAAGGTGACCAGCGGCACCTTCTTCCCTCTGTGGTCCGGGCTCTTCACATCGGCGTAGAGGGTGCCCTTGTCGTCCTCGACGGTGACGCGTACGGCGCTCAGTCGCAGATCGAGGCCGTTCTCGCCGGTGAAGCGGACCGTGCCGTCGAAGGCGGCGGTCAGGTCCCCGTCCTCGAACGTGCCCTCGCCGCCGGGGAAGCGGTAGAGGGCACCGCCGTCGAGGGCGCCCGAGGAGAGGGTCCACCTGCCCTTGGCGATGTCGCCGGTGACGTACTCGCGGAAGGTGCGGCGCACACCCCAGTCCACGGCCCCGTCGGCCAGTTCGGCCCCGTCCTTCGCGGCCGGCTTCTTCTTCGACGTCTCCTTGGGCTCGGGCGACTTCGACTTCGGCTCCGGCGTGCTCGACGGCCGGGCCGCCGCCTGCTGTACGTCCGCCGAGAGGCTGACCGGGTCCAGCGCGGTGCCGGCGGTGTAGTAGCCGGCGAAGGACCGGGCGCCCTGGGAGGTGAGGGTGGCGGGCAGGTTGTTGAGCACGACGGAGGTGCCGCCGCCGCGCATGTCGATGCCACCCAGGGAGAGGGAGGCGAAGGGCACCTGACGGGACGTCGTGACCGCCCCGGTGCCCCTCGCCTTGCTCACGACGTCCACGTAGAGCGTGCCGGAGGAGCCGGAGACGCTCACGGTGGGCGAGCTGATGGTGAGGTCGAGCTGGTGGCCCCCTGATTCCGTGGCGTGTCCGAGGAAGCGCACTCCGCCGGAGAAGGAGGCGCGGAAGCCGCCCGTCTCCCCGTCGTAGCCGCCCGTCGCCGAGTGGAAGCGGAAGCCGCTGCCGCCGACGGTGGCCGCGCCGCCGGTGAGGGAGAAACTCCCCTTCGCCACGGGCCCGGTGATGTAGCTCTGGAAGGACGACTTGATGCCCCAGTCGAGCCGTCCGCCCTGGACGGTGCGGCTCTCGGCGTGCGCGGTGGCGGCCGGGAGGAGGGCTCCCAGAACGGCCGCGCACAGCACGGTCACGAGAGCACGCAGGCGGGTGGGCATGGCAGATCCTCCGGGGCGACGGCCAGTAGAAAGTCAGGTAAGGCTAACCTAAGCTTCACCGCAGGCAACATCCGCAGTGACGAAAGGAACGGACGGAACCGTGCGACCCTTGCGCACCCGACTGGCGGGAGCACTGCTGTCCGTGCTCGCCCTCACCCTCACCACGACCGCCTGCGGAGGGCCCTCCGGCACGGGCTCCGGCACGACGGCGGACGGCGCGGACGGCTCCTCGCGGAGCTCCCGGAGCAGTGCCCCGGTCTCCGACCGCCTGGAGCCCCTCGCCGGCACCCCGAGCCCCGAACTCCCGGTCACCGTCCGCTCCGCCGACGGCCGGAAGGTGACCGTCGAGCGGGCCGACCGGCTCGTCCCGCTCTCCGGCAGCCTCAGCGAGATCGTGTTCACCCTCGGCCTCGGGGACCGGGTCGTGGCCCGCGACGTCACCGCCACCTTCGAGGAGGCCTCCGAACTCCCCGTCGTCACCAGGGGACACGACGTCTCCGCGGAGAGCGTGCTGTCGCTGCGCCCCGACCTGGTGATCGCCGAGGCCACGGCCGGACCGGCCGAGGCGATGGACCAGATCCGCGCCGCCGGCATACGGATCCTGGTCGTCGGTCCGGCGGCCGGCCTCGACGACGTGGGCCCGCGCATCCGGGCCGTCGCCGACGCGCTCGGCGTACCGGACGCGGGCGGGGAACTGGCCACCCGCTCCGAGCAGCGGATCGACGCCGTCGGCGACTCGGTCCCGGACGAGGACCCCCGGCCCCGGGTCGCCTTCCTCTATCTGCGCGGCTCCGCCTCCGTGTACCTCATCGGCGGCAGGGGCTCGGGCGCGACCTCGCTGATCGAGGCCGCCGGCGCGGTCGACGCCGGTGCCGAGTCCGGGCTGGAGAAGGACTTCACCGCCATCACCAGTGAGGCGCTCGTGAAGGCGGCGCCCGACGCGATCCTCGTCATGGCCAAGGGACTCGAGTCCGTCGGCGGCGTGGACGGGCTGGTCGAGATCCCCGGTGTGGCGCAGACCCCGGCCGGGATGGACCGGCGCATCGTCTCCGTCGAGGACGGGGTGCTCCTCAACTACGGTCCCCGCACCGACCAGGTGCTCACCTCGGTCGTCGAGCAGTTGTACGGCACGGACACGGAACCGGGCACGGACACGGACGGTGCCGCGTGACGCTCCTGGAGAAGCCCGCACGACCGGGACCGGGACCGGAGCCGACTTCCGCACCCCTGCCCGCCGTCACGCCCTCCCCCACCCCCTCCCCCGTGAAGCCCCGGCAACGGCGCACCGCTGCATGGCTGTTGACCGCCGGACTCCTCGCCGGCCTGCTGGTCCTGATCCCCGTGGCCGCCGCGACCGGCGCCTACCACGTGCCCGTCGGTGACGTCCTGGCCTCGATCCAGCACCGCATCGGGCTCGGCGGCGCCCCGTCGGACCGGGTCGCCGAGTCGGTGCTGTGGAACGTGCGGTTCCCGCGAATCGTGCTCGCGCTGCTCGTCGGCGCCTCCCTGGGCTGCGCGGGCGCCCTGATGCAGGGCGTGTTCGGCAACCCGCTCGCCGAACCGGGCGTCATCGGCGTCTCCTCCGGCGCGGCGGTGGGCGCGGTCGGCGCGATCGCGCTCGGGCTGCACTTCGCCGGCAACTGGACGGTGTCGATCCTGGCGTTCGTCGCCGGCCTCGTCACCGTGCTGCTCGTGTACGTGATGTCCCGCTCGGGCGGCCGTACCGAGGTGGTGACGCTGATCCTCACCGGCATCGCCGTGAACGCCTTCGCGGGCGCGCTGATCGGACTGTTCCTCTTCTTCGCCGACACCGCGGCCGTCAACCAGATCACCTTCTGGCAGCTGGGCTCGCTGTCCCAGGCGACCTGGCCGAAGGTCCTCGCCGTCCTGCCGTGCGCGGTACTGGGCCTGGCCGTGGCCCCGCTGTACGCCCGCCGGCTGGACCTGCTGGCGCTCGGCGAGCGGCCCGCCCGGCATCTGGGCGTGGACGTGGAGCGGCTGCGGATCGTCCTCGTGCTGGTCATCGCGTTGCTGACGGCGGCGGCCGTGAGCGTCTCCGGGGTCGTCGGGTTCGTCGGTCTCGTCGTCCCGCATCTGCTGCGGATGGCGGCCGGGCCCGGGCACCGGTTCCTGCTGCCGGGCAGCACTCTGCTCGGCGCGCTGGTGCTGCTCGCCGCCGACCTGACGGCCCGTACGATCGCCGAGCCCGCCGAACTCCCCCTCGGTGTCCTCACGGCGCTGATCGGCAGCCCGTTCTTCTTCTGGCTGCTGCGCCGCACCCGCCGCAAGCAAGGAGGCTGGGCGTGATCCGCCTGCGTCGTCGTCCCGTCCCGCCGCCCGCACCGGAGCCCGGTGACGTCCTCGCCGAGACGGCGGGGCTGTCCGTCCGGCTCGGCGCCCGTGAGGTGCTCTCCGGGGTGGACGTCGCCGTCCGGGCCGGCGAGCTGCTGGCCCTGGTCGGACCCAACGGGGCCGGGAAGTCGACCCTGTTGAGCGTCCTCGCCGCCGATCTCCCGCCCACTTCGGGGGCGGTGCGGATTCACGGGCGTCCGGCGTCGGCCTGGTCCGCGCCCGAACTCGCGCTGCGCCGCTCGGTGCTGCCCCAGTCGGCGTCGCTGTCCTTCCCGTTCACGGTGGAGGAGGTGGTCCGTATGGGCCGGGCGCCCTGGTCCTCGGCCCGTCCCGAGGACGACGACGCGGCCGTGGCCGAGGCGATGGCCGCGACCGAGGTGACCGGCTTCGCCGCACGCCCGTTCTCCGCCCTCAGCGGCGGCGAGCGGGCCCGGGTCGCCCTCGCCCGGGTGCTCGCCCAGCGCGCTCCCCTGCTGATGCTCGACGAACCGACCGCCGCCCTCGACCTCCGGCACCAGGAGCTGGTGCTGCGGCTGTGCCGTGAACGGGCGCTCGCCGGGGACGCGGTGGTCGTCGTCCTGCACGATCTGGGACTCGCGGCGGCCTACGCGACCCGGGTGGCGGTCCTGCGCGCCGGCGGGGTCGCGGCCGACGGGCCGCCGGACGAGGTCTTCTCCGAGCGGTTGCTGTCGGAGGTGTACGACCAGCCCGTCGAGGTGCTTCCGCATCCCCGGACGGGCGCGGTCCTGGTCCTCCCGAACCGGGACGGCTGACCCTCGCGTCCCACGGTTCGCTCCGGCCCGGGACGGCCGATGTCCGTACCGGGCCCGGCCGGCCGCCCCCGACCGGCCGCCCCGCCCCCGCGATCCCTCCGGTCCCTCCGGCCCTTTCCCTCCGGTCCCTCCCCGCCCTCCGACCCCTCGCCCGGGCGGGTTCCGCGCCGGGTCACGGTGTGGCCGCTGTATCCGGTCCCGGCGTTCCCGCGGCACCTCGCCCCGGTAGGGTTCGCCTCCGGGAAGGGGAAGGTGAAGGAACCGGATGAGCAGGTATCTCGGCCTTCGAAGGCTCCACGAGGTCCGCGGGTTCGGCGGGTTCGGCCGGAGCGCGCTGATCGCGGCCTCGGTGACCGCTCTGTCGTTGACGGCGAGCGGCTGCGTGGTGGTGCACGGTGAGCGGGAGGTGCTTCCGACCACCACCCGCGCCGAAGCGGCCACGGCGCTCCAGGAGTTCACGGCCGCCTACAACAAGGCCGACAAGGCGTACGACAGTTCCCTGGACTCCGAGTACACCACCGGCGCGCTCGCCGACATCGACTCGGCGCGGCTGACGGCGGGGAAGGCCAACAGCCCGGACGGCAATGCCCGGCACGCGCCGCTGAAGCTGACGGACGCGAAGTTCACCATTCCCAAGAAGGCCGGCTGGCCCCGCTGGTTCCTCGCGGACGCAGCCGGCAACAAGGGCGGCGACTCCCGCTGGCTGCTGGTGTTCACGCGCAGTGGTCAGGACGAGACCTGGGAGGCGGCGTATCTGACGCTGGTCGCCCCGGACGCCCTGCCGAAGTTCGCGGTGGACAAGGACGGCTGGGCCGAGGCGGTACCCGCGAACGCGGCCGATCCTGCCGTACCGCCCGGGGAGTTGAGCGCGGCCTACGCGACGTACCTGAAGAAGGGCGAGGACGGTGGCGGAGCCGCCTTCGCCGAGGGGCCGCACACCAGCGCGTGGCGGGAGCTGCGGACGAAGAAGTCGACCCGGCCGGGCCTGGCCACGCAGTACATCGACGAGCCGATGACGAACGGCGACTACGCGCCGCTGGCGCTGCGCACCGAGGACGGCGGAGCGCTGGTCTTCTTCACCACGCGCCACTTCGAGAAGCAGACCGCCGCTGCCGGGGCGTCCGTGCCGACGCCGAACAAGGACGTGCTGGCGCTGACCACCGGCGAGATCCGGCAGACCCTGACGATGGAGTTCGTGTCCAACCAGGTGGCTCTGGACCCGGGCGACGCCGGCAAGGTGGAGATCCTGGGGCGGATCCAGGGACTGACGTCGGCGAAGGGCGAGTAACGCGTAACGCGGTCACTGCCGTACGGCCGGGACGCGACGACCTGACCGGACCGAACCGGACCGCAGTGAAGTGAGCCGGGGCGGACCGGGACGACAGGCCCTAGCGGCGCAGGGGCCAGGCCGCGGCGGCCGCCTGCTCGGGGTTTTCGCCGGCGTGGCGGGCGCAGGCGTCGGTGAGGTATTCCAGCAGGCTCAGCGGGTCGGGCAGCGGATGCTCCGGGCCGCGGACCCAGTGCACCGACCGGTTGTCGTCACCGGGCAGTCGCGCGGGCGGTACCAGGACGTACGAACCGCGGCAGTGCCAGCGCAGGCCGGGATGCTCGTCCATCGTCTCGGGGTGGCAGTCCAGCTCGCACGGCCACCACTCGTCCTCGTCCTCGGGGGTGCCCCGGGTGAGGGTGAAGACCAGCATGCGGCCGTCGTCGCTCTCCGCGACGGGACCGACCTCGACCCCGTCCTCCGACAGGCGCTCCAACGCCTCGCGACCGGCTTCGAGGGGCACGTCGAGTACGTCGTGCACCATGCCGGTCGCGGTGATGAAGTTGGCCTGCGGCTGGTGGCGGGCCCAGCGCTCGATCTGGGCGCGGTCGGTGGTGGACTGCGTCTGCCAGGCGAACGACACGGGGTGCCGGGCGGGAGTGGGACAGCCGACGCGGTCGCAGGAACAGCCGTATCCGGCCGGGTGGGCGGCGGGCGCGAGGGGGAGTCCCGCATCGGCGGCGGCGAGCAGCAGAGCCTCACGGTCGCCTTCGTCGACGGCCGGCTCCGGGCGGCGTCCGCGCAGCCACCGGGAGATTTTGCCCTGCCTGCCGGTCCTACCGCCGAACTCCGCGCTCATCTAGCTCCTCGCCTCGCCGTCGTGCCCCCAGCATGCCCTATCGTCCCACCATCCTGCGCCTCGGGGGGCCGGGGCACATAATCGGCGCAGCCGGGACAAGCGGGCCCTGACGTGACGAGGGGCGCCCCGCGGGGCGAAAGGTATGTCCGCAGGGCGCGGTCGCCCCTCGACATCGGGCCTGGTCAGCGCGGGGCGAGGCCGTTGAGGGCGTAGTCGACGAGGGTGTCGGTGTACTCGTAGGTGATCGGCCCCGTGTACTGGAGCCAGCGCTGGGCGAGTGGCGAGACGAACAGTTCCAGGGCGATGCGCGGGTCGATGTCGGGGCGCACCTGACCGGCTTCCTGCGCGGAACGCAGCCGGTCGACATAGAGCTGGAGCTGCGGTTCCAGCAGCTGGGCGACGAACCTCCGGCCCAGCTCCTCGTTGACGACGCCCTCGGCGGCCAGCGCGCGGGACGGCGCCTCGAACCCGGGGTCGCGCAGCTCGTCGACCGTGGCGCGCAGGACGAGCTTGAGGTCGGCGGCGAGGTCCCCGGTGTCGGGGATCCCCTGGCTCTCGTGGCCTGCTCGGCCCTCCTGCCCCTCATGGCTTTCGTGTTCCTGCGCGGCGGTGCGGGCGGCCTGCTCGCTCAGGTCGAGGAAGGCCTCCAGCAGGACGTCCGCCTTCGACCCCCACCACCGGTAGATCGTCTGCTTGCCGACGCCGGCGCGGGCGGCGATGCCCTCGATCGTGGTCTTCGGGTAGCCGACCTCCACGACCAGGGCGATGGCCGCGTCGTAGATGGCACGGCGGGAGCGCTCGCTGCGGCGGGTGGAGTCGGGGGGTGCGGGGTTGTTCGGGGCCATGGGCCGAATTTATCAGGTTGACAAGACGCTGCGTCTCGCCTGAGAGTGATGAGCATGAACGAGACGGTGCGTCTCGTCAATGATTCGGTGGCCGTCAGTGGCCGTCAGTGGCCGTCAATGGCCGTCAATGGCCGGAAGAACGGAGATCACCATGTCCCGAGGCGGATCCGGAAACATGCTGGGCGTCGGCGGCGCCCGACAGCACCTCGGCCGCAAGGCCCTGCGCGGCGGCGGACGCGACGGCCGCATCGGCGGCGGGTTCGACGCCCGGGCCCAGAAGCGCGAACTGCTCCGCACACTCCAGGAGCGACGGGCGCAGGAAGGAAGGGGAAGTGAAGGAAGGGGAAGTGAAGGAAGGGGAAGTGAGGGAGGCCGGGAGAAAGGGTCCGGGAAGCGGGCCTAGTGCCCCTCGTGCCCCTCGTCATCGGCCGACTGCGGCGGCCAGGCGTCGCCCCAGTCGGTGTCCCGGGCCGCCCGGTACAGGTCGCCGTGGCGCTTGGTGACGGTGGTGCGGCGCAGGGCCGGGTCCGTCTCGCACAGGTCGAGGAGGACCTGGCCCTTGCGGATCTGCGGCTTGCGGACGACGCGGGCGGGTGCGGGGCTCACCGGGAGGCGGGTGGCGGCGACGTAGCTGAACTTCTCGTCCTCGTAGGCGAGGGACCCTCCCTTGACCTGGCGGTGCAGCGAGGATCGGCTGACCCGGGCCGAGAAGTGGCACCAGTCCGTGCCGGGGACGATGGGGCAGGCGGCGCTGTGCGGGCAGGGGGCGGCGACCCGGAAGCCGGCGGAGACGAGCCGGTCGCGGGCCTCGATGACGCGGGCGTAGCCGTCGGGGGTGCCGGGTTCGACGATCACGACGGCCCGCGCGGCCCCGGCGGCGGCGTCGACGAGGGCGGCGCGGTCCCTGTCGGTCAGTTCGTTGAGGACGTACGAGACGGTGACGAGGTCGGCGCTGTCGAGGGTGAGGGCGGTGCCGATCCGGGAGCCCTGCCAGCGGGTGTCCGCGAGGGCGGGGTGGGCGGCGGCGAGCTCTCGGCCGAGGGCGAGGGCGGGTTCGGCCCAGTCGAGGACGGTCACCGGCCGCTTCCCCTCCCATGTGGCGCTCACCGCCCAGGCGGCGGCGCCGGTTCCGCCGCCGATGTCGAGGTGGTCGCCGGGTGTCCACCCGGGCACCGCGTCGGCGAACGCCGCCAGCGCGGACCGTACGGCCTCGAACGTGGCGGGCATCCGGTACGCGGCGTACGCGGCGACGTCCGCGCGGTCGCGCAGGATGGGCGCCGCGGTCGGGGTGACGCCCCGGTAGGTGGCGATCAGCCGCTCGACGGCCTGCGCGGCCTGCCGCGGCGGGAGTCCGTCGAGCAGCCCGGCGAGCGCGCTGCGCAGGGTGTCGGCGGGAGAGACGGAAGAGGCCGGAGCGGGGACGTTCACCTTGCGATTCTATGGCGCGGGGCGGCGGCGCTTCACCGGCGAGCGGTCCCGGCCGGGGCGCCGGCCCCGCCCCTCGCCGCTTCCCCGTCCGCGGCTCTCACCTTCCCCGTACCGCCCGCGCCACCCGCGTCGCCGCCTGCGCGCGCGGGGTGTTGTCCGGGGTGCGGGGGCGGCGGGGGTGGACGGTGTTGGCGAGCAGGACGAGATAGGTGTCGGTGGCGCGGTCCAGGACCAGGGAGGTGCCGGTGAAGCCGGTGTGACCGGCCGCGCCCCGGCCCGCCAGCTCCCCCATGAACCACGGCTGGTCCAGGGCGAAGCCCAGGCCCGGCGGGGTGAGGAGCAGGTCCACGAAGTCGGGGCCGAGGATGCGGGCGGGACCGTACGAGCCGCCCGCGAGGAGCGTGCGGCAGAAGACCGCCAGGTCGGGGCCGGTGGAGAAGAGGCCGGCGTGGCCCGCGACGCCGCCGAGCGCCCAGGCGTTCTCGTCGTGCACCTCGCCGCGCAGCATGCCGCGGTCCGCCTTGGCCCGGGGTCGCCGCTGGTCCTCGGTGGCCGCCGCGCCCGGACATGGGCCGAAGCCGGTCGCGGTCATGTCGAGCGGCCGGGTGATGCCGTCGCGGACGAGCGTGTCGAAGGTACGGCCGGTGAGACGCTCCAGGAGGTGCTGGAGCAGCAGCATGTTCAGGTCGGAGTAGCAGTACGTGCCGGGCACCCCGACCGGCTGCTCCGCGCGGAGCCGGGCCAGGCGCTCGGCGTCGTCGGCGCAGTCGTACAGCGGGAGTTCGGGGCGCAGCCCGGAGGTGTGGGTGAGCAGGTGCCGGACGGTGATGCCGTGCCGTACGGCCGCGGGGAAGTCCGGCAGATACGCGCCCACGAGGGCGTCGATGCCCAGGGTGCCGCGCTCGATCTGCTGCACGGCGGCCACCGAGGTGAACAGTTTGGTCAGGGACGCCAGGTCGAAGGGGGTGTCCACGGTCATCGGCACGCGGTCGCCGGGCGGCAGTTCCACCGCGGTGCCGGTCCGTTCGTCGTACGCCGCGTACCGTACGGCCCAGCCCGCCGCCTCCTGCACGGCGAGCACCGGCCCGCGGCCGGCGACGACCACAGCGCCCGCGGCCCAGGGGTGCTCCCCGGTGGTACGGGCGCGGACCTCCCGGACGAGAGCGGCGAGTTCGCGGGGGTCGAGCCCGGCCCGTTCCGGTGTGCCGTGGCGCAGTCTCGGCGCGCTCAGCTGTCCGCCCCCGCTCTCTCGGTTCCTCCGGTTCCACCGGTCCGGCCGGTCCCGCCGGGTCCGGCCACTGCGTCAGGTCCGGCCGCTGCGTCGGGTCCGCCCGCCGCACCGGCTGCGCGCCGGCGGAAGGTGATTCCGTCGTCCGTGTCCGTGCGTCCGCCCCAGGGACGGCACATTCCCACGAAACAGGCCAGGGCCACCAGAGCGGCGGTCAGTTGGACGATGCCCATCGGGACGGCGGTGTCCTCCCCCGCGATGCCGACCAGCGGGGAGGCGATGGCGCCGATGAGGAAGGACGCCGTGCCGAGCAGGGCGGACGCGGAGCCCGCGGAGTGCTTGGTGCGCATCAGGGCGAGCGCCTGGGTGTTGGGCATGGTGATGCCCATGGCGGACATCAGCACGAACAGCGCGACGGCCATCGGCCCCAGCCCGACGTCCCCGAACACGCCCAGCGCCATCAGCAGGATCGCGGTCGCGGCGGTCACGACGACGACGAGGCCGAGGCCGAGCACCCGGTCCAGCCGGACCCGCCCGACCAGCACCTTGCCGTTGATCTGGCCCATGACCATCAGCCCCACCGAGTTGATCCCGAACAGCAGGCTGAACGTCTGCGGGGAGGCGCCGTAGATCTCCTGGATGACGAACGGGGAGGCGGCGACGTAGGCGAAGAGGCAGGCGAAGGCGAAGCCGCCGGTGAGGACGTAGCCGCTGAAGGCCCGGTCGGCGAGCAGCCGCCGCATCGAGCCCAGCGCCTCGCCGGCCCCACCGCGGTGACGGTCCGCGGGCTCCAGCGTCTCCGGCAGCTTCCGCCACACCACGGCCGCCATCAGGATGCCGAGGACGGTGAGGACGGCGAAGACTCCCCGCCAGTCGGTCACCCGCAGCAGTTGCCCGCCGATCAGCGGGGCCACGATCGGGGCGACGCCGGAGATCAGCATGAGGGTGGAGAAGAAGCGGGCCATGGCCACGCCGTCGTACAGGTCACGGGCGACCGCCCGCGCGATGACGATGCCGGCCGCGCCGGCGAGTCCCTGGGCCAGCCGGAAGGCGATGAGGAGTTCCACGGTGGGCGCGATCGCGCACAGCGCGGTGGCCACGATGTAGACGGCGAGACCGATGAGCAGCGGACGGCGGCGCCCCCACCGGTCGCTCATCGGGCCCACCACCAGCTGCCCGAGCGCCATGCCCGCCAGGCAGGTGGTGAGGGTGAGCTGGACGGTGGACGCGGTGGACCCCAGCGCCCGGGTGACCTCGGGGAGCGCGGGGAGGTACATGTCCATCGCCAGCGGGGCGGTGGCGGTGAGGCCGCCCAGGATGAGCGTGACCAGGAGGGTCGCCCGTCCGGGGGCCCCGGGCTCCCCGCTCCGGCTCCCCTTGCCCGCGACGGGTGCCGAAGCGGCCGTCGCCGGCGCCGTGCTCGACGCCGGCCCGGATGCCGTTGCCGCTACCCGTCCGGATGCCGGCCCGGATGCCGGTCCGGACATGGACGCCTCGCCCTCGGACATGTGGCCCCTCCCTTTTAGAGTCATGCGCTCCTTATGCTCTCAGCCCTTACGGGGTGCTCGTCAGGGACGGCGTTCTCGGGTGAGGATGTTCGCCAAGACGTCATGGGAGCGCTTCCACGGAAAGGCGCGGGCGCTCGCACGAGATCACGGACAACGAAACAACGAACCACGAACGAGCGGGGTGGGGCGGATGACAGGGCAGAACGTGCGCTGGGGGATTCTGGCGACGGGCGGGATGGCCGCGACGTTCACGGCGGATCTGGTGGCTGCGGCAAACAGCGGCTCCGCCGCGGGGCCGGGCGCGGAGATCGTGGCGGTGGCCTCGCGGTCGCCCGAGCCGGCGAAGGCGTTCGCCGAGCGGTTCGGGATACCGCGGGCGTACGGCGACTGGGAGTCGCTCGCGCGGGACGAGGAGATCGACATCGTCTACGTCGCCACTCCGCACTCGGCGCACCGGGCCGCGGCCGGGCTGTGCCTGGAGGCCGGGCGGAACGTGCTGTGCGAGAAGCCGTTCACCCTCAACACGCGCGAGGCGGCGGAACTGGTCGGTCTGGCGCGCGACGGGGGGCGCTTCCTGATGGAGGCGATGTGGATGTACTGCCACCCCATGGTGCGGCGGCTGAAGGCGCTGATCGACGACGGCGCGATCGGTGAAGTACGGACGGTGCAGGCCGACTTCGGACTGGCGGGAGACTTCCCGGCGTCGCACCGGCTGCGGGACCCGGCGCTGGGCGGCGGCGCGCTGCTGGATCTCGGCGTGTATCCGGTGTCGTTCACCCAGTTGCTGCTCGGGGAGCCGTCGGACGTCGTGGCGAAGGCCACGCTCTCGGAGGAGGGGGTCGACCTCCAGACGGGTGCGCTGCTCTCCTGGGAGGACGGGGCCATCGCGTCGGTGCACTGCTCCATCGTCGGCGGTACGTCGACGTCCGCGTCGGTCACCGGTTCCGCGGGCCGGATCGACATCCCGTACGGCTTCTTCTTCCCCGACCGGTTCGTGCTGCACCGGGACGGCAAGGAGGCCGAGGAGTTCGTCGCCGACCCGGCGGACGGGTCCCGCAACACCCTCAAGCACGAGGCGGCCGAGGCGATGCGCGCCCTGCGGGCGGGTGAGACCGAGTCCCCGCTCGTCCCGCTGGACGGCACGCTCGCGGTGATGCGGACGCTCGACGCGATCCGGGAGCGCGTCGGGGTCCGCTACCCGGGGGAAACCCGCTGAGCGATGCAGGCGCCAAGGAGCCGAAGCGCCGCCTCAGGTGACCGTCGGCTCCACGAACTCCATCATCGGAATGCAACAGTCCGCAGCATTGCGGCCGGTGGCGGACATGTGCTCAACCCTCCTGCACCAAAGCTTCACATGTGAAGCGGAATGCTTCCGCGGACTCCGCAGGCCACATCCGGGGGGAGGAGACGGCAGTCGTTCCACCGTGCCGGCAGGGGCGGACCCGCGCGGGACCGCGGGGCACGCGCCGGTGGATGGGACGACTGCCGTGTCGAACCGTGCTGTCGGGCCGGGTCGGCGTGTCACGCCTGTCCGGTCTCGAAGTGGCTGATCCTGCCGTCGTCGACGGTGAAGCTCCAGCGGGTGCGCATCTCGCCCCAGACGTCGTTGCTGTAGCGGACGACGAGGGCACGGCCGCCGTCGGACTCCCGGTCGACGTCCATGTGACCGTGGGAGGAGAAGATCTCCCGGTCGGTCCAGTCCGCGAGGTCCCGCTCGGCACCGTCGTCCGCCATGGTCGCGTCGGGCGCGAGAAGGGCCATGAAGCCCTCGCGGTCGTGGTTGTTGACGGCACTGACGAAGGCGCGGACGGTGGGGTCGCTGAGGCGGGCGGTCTGAATCGTCATGTCCGCCAGCGTCCTCCCGGTCACCGCACGGCGCCAGCCGCACCACCCGAACGGCGGACGGCCGCAGGCCGGGCCGGGGGCCGGAGTGCGACGGTGGTCACGCCAAGCGACTGCTCCGGGAGACGACGTGACCTGTTACGACCGACATGATCTGGGCCTGCTGCTGCTCCGGCTGGGAGCGGGCGGGGCACTGGCGGCACACGGCGCACAGAAGCTGTTCGGCTGGTTCGGCGGGGGCGGGATCGAGGGCACCGGCCAGTTCATGGAAACCATCGGCTACGCACCGGGCAAGGCCAGCGCCACGGCGGCGGGCCTCGCGGAGGCGGGCGGCGGCGCGCTCCTCGCGCTCGGCCTCGCCACCCCGGCGGCGGGCGCGGCGGCGGCCGGTGCGATGGCGGGCGCGGCGGCCGTGCACGCGCCCAACGGCTTCTTCAACCAGGAGGGCGGCTACGAGCACGCCGCGATCCTCGGCCTGACGGCGGCCGGCCTCGCCGTCACGGGCCCCGGCCGGTTCTCCCTGGACCACGTCCTCGGCCACACGGTCAACCGGGGCTGGATGGTCCCGGCGGCCTTCGCGGCGACCGCGGCGGCCACGGCGGTGACGGTGGGGGCGCGCAGTCGGCGCCTGCGCAAGGCGCGGGAGGGCGAGCAGGAGGCTCTGTTCGACTGACGGCCGACACGCCCGCGGCGGTCGGACGCGGCCAGGAGGGCCGGGGCCGGGCGTGGTCGGCGCCCTGTGCCAGGGTCTGCGACATGAGCGATCCGAGCCCGATGCCGAGCCCGAGCCCGAGCCCGATGCCGATGCCGATGCCGATGCCGAGTCCGCCCGGGGCCCTCCCCTCCCTCTCCCCTTCTGCCCCTTCCTCGTCTCCCTCGTCTCCCTCGTCTTCCTCGTCGTCCGGCGGTCTCTGGGATTCCGTCGACGGACTGCACGCCTGGCTGGACGCCCACGGCGCGGTCGACGGCCGGGAAGCCCTGCTGCTGCGCATCCTGAAGCTGTCCGAGGAGGTCGGCGAGGTCGCCCAGGCGGTGATCGGCGCGACCGGCCAGAACCCGCGCAAGGGGGGCATCACGCATTCCTGGGACGACGTGGGTGCGGAGTTGTGCGATGTCGCTCTCACGGCGCTCGTCGCCCTGCGCTCCCTCACTCCCGACGCCGGTGAGGTCTTCACGCGGCACGTGGCGAAGGTCGCCGCGCGCTCGCTCGGCGGGGACGCCGGCGCCGCTGGTCAGGAACGCCGGGCGGCGCCGCCCTCCAGGTAGTGGAGGACGGCGGCGACCCTGCGGTCGGTGCGGTCGGTGGGGGCCAGGTCGAGCTTGGCGAAGATGCTGCGGATGTGCTTGTGCACGGCGCCGTCGGAGACGACGAGGCGTTCGGCGATGGCGGCGTTGCCGAGCCCTTCGGCCATGAGGGCCAGGACCTCGCGTTCCCGGGGGTGAGCCGCCGCAGGCGGTCGTCCGGACGTCTGATCCCGACCGGAGCCGCGGGCCGCGGGCCGCGCGGGATCAGACGCCCAGACGGTGGGTCAGGGGGCGGTGGCAGAGGTACAGGACGGTGCCGGTGACGAGGGCCACGGCGCCCAGGACCAGGAAGTAGGCGGAGCCCGGTACCTGGTCGCCGGATGCCTTCAGGGCGTTGCCGCCGATGCCGCCGCCGAGGGCGCCGGACAGCCAGAACAGGGCGACCATCTGGCTGACGAAGGTGGCGGGGGCGATCGCCGTGGTGGCGCTCATCCCGATCGGGGCGAAGGCCACCTCGCCCCCGGCCAGCAGCAGGAAGGACAGCAGCAGCCACAGCGGCGACACCCGGCCGCCGTCCGCCACGAGGGTCGCGGCCACGGCCATCACCAGGTAGGCCGCCGCCACCGCGCCCATGCCGACCGCGTACTTGGCCGCCGTCGGGACGCGGTCACCCGCGCGGGTCCACAGCCAGGCGAACAGCGGCGCCAGGACGAGGACGAACAGCGGGATCGCCGCCTGGAACCAACTGGCGGGCACCGTACGGCCGAACACCTCGCGGTCGGTGGCGTGCTTCGCGAACAGCGCGAACGCCGAACCGCTCTGGAGGAACAGCGCCCAGAAGACGGCCGAGGCGAGGAACAGCCAGATGTACGTGCGCACCCGGACCCGTTCGGCGGCGGTCAGCAGCGGGTTGCGCAGCAGCCGCCAGAAGCAGACCACCGGCAGCACCACGCAGAGCAGGCCGATCAGCGCCATCAGGTGAACCATCCGGAACGTGCCCGCCGCGGCGTCGATGCCGTAGACGAGGACCACGAGTGCGGTGGCGGCGCAGCCCACGCGGAACACGCGCGTGCGCTGCGCGGGAGTGGCGGACCGTTCCGGCGCCTGGCCCGTGGTGCCGAAGTGGCGTGCGCCGCGGACGTACTGGAACAGGCCCAGGCCCATGCCGAGCGCGGCGGCGCCGAAGCCCAGGTGCCAGTTGACGCCCTCGCCGAGCACGCCCACGACGACCGGCGCCAGCAGGGCGCTGACCTGGACGCTCATGTAGAAGACGGCGAAGCCCGCGTCCCGGCCCGCCCGGTCCTCGCGGTCGTAGAAGGCGCTCAGCAGACTCGCCATGTTGGGCTTGAGCAGGCCGGTGCCGCAGGCGATCAGCAGCAGGCCGGGGTAGAGGGACCAGGCGACGGGCACGGCCATCGACAGGTGCCCGAGGCCGATCAGGATGCCGCCGTACAGGACGGCGCGGTGCGCGCCCAGGACGCGGTCGCCGATCCAGCCGCCGGGGACGGAGGCCAGGAACACCGCGGCCATGTAGGCGCCGTACAGCATCGAGGCGTCGCCGGCGGACATGCCGAGGCCGCCGCCGTCGGTGTCCTCCGTCGCGTACAGGACGAGGATCGCGGTCATGCCGTAGAAGCTGAAGCGTTCCCAGATGTCCGTGCCGAACAGCGTGGTGAACCAGCGGGGGCGGCCCAGGAGGCCCGGGCCGGCCGCGGCGCGCGAGTTCTTGGCGGCGGGGACGGGAGACGGGGCCGAAGTCGGTGCCGGGGTCGGGGTGGTGGGTGGCTGGGGCGGGGCGGCCATGGGGGTCCTCCGGGAGACGTCGGGCGGGCGCGGCGCACCCGAGCGTCACCGGGCGGGTTCGACGACGGCTCGAGTTCCGCTCGGGAGGGAGGGGGGAGGGAGGGGGCGTGCGGGATGCGCGGCGCCCGGCCGGGGGAGTGCCGGGCGCCGCGGCTCGGAGGGCGGGCCGCGTCGCGGGCGGGCGCGGTGAACGGGGGACGGTCACCGCCCGGCCCGGAGGGCCCACGGCTCCCGGCGCCGCCCATCGCGCCGGGAGCCGTTTCCTCACCCCTTCAGAGAACCGCCTGCTCCTCGGGACGTACTCGCGCCCGGCTCGTGACCCGGCCCGTGCCCAGCCAGGCGATCCGGCGGGCGATCCGGCGGGCGATCATCCGGCGGGCGATCCGGAGAGGGCCCGGAGGACACACGGACGGGCAGGCGGGTCGCAGGTGGGGCGGCCCGTCCTCGGCCCGCCCGCGGTGGGTCAGTCGTGCTTCTCGATGTCCAGTCTCGGCATCCGGCGGTCCAGTCCCGCCGGGATCCACCAGGCGTGCCGCCCCATCAGCTGGAGCGCGGCGGGCACGATCAGACAGCGGATGACGACCGCGTCGACGAAGACCGCGACCACCATCCCGAACCCGAACTGCTGGAGCATCCGGTCACCGCCGAGCATGAACGCGCCGAAGACGGCGATCATGATGGCGCCGGCCGCGGTGACGACCGAACCGGTGTGCGCGAGGCCCTCGCGGATGGCGGCGCCCGCGTCGCCGCCGCGCAGCCACTCCTCACGGATGCGGGAGATCAGGAAGATCTCGTAGTCCATGGAGAGCCCGAACACGATCGCGAAGATCATGACCGGCAGGTACGCCTCGATCGGCCCCGGCTCCACGCCGAACAGGCCCTTCTGGAAGACCAGCGTCATGGCGCCCAGCGCGGCCCCGATGCTCAGCAGGTTGAGCAGGGCGGCCTTCAGCGGCACCAGCAGGGAACGGAACAACGCGACCAGGATCAGCAGCGACAGACCCACCACGATGGCGACGAACAGCGGCATGCGGTCCGCGACCGTGTCGGAGTAGTCGATGACCGCGGTGGTGGCACCGCCCACCAGGTAGCGGGTGCCGGTCTCCTCGCGCAGGTCCGCCAGGACGTCGTCGCGCAGGGTGTGCACCAGCTCGCCGGTGCGTTCGTCCTGCGGGGAGGTCTCCGGGAAGGCGATGACGGTGAACGCCTTGCCGTCCTCGGCCGGGATCGGGTCCGTGGCGGCGGCGATGCCGGGGGTGTCGTCGAGGGTCCGGGTGAGCTCCGCACCGGCCTCCCCCGGGTCCTCGCCGGCGGTCTTCGTCTCGGCGACCACGACGAGGGGGCCGTTGAAGCCGGGGCCGAAGCCGTCGGCGAGCAGGTCGTAGGCCTTGCGGCTGGTGCTCGCCGGCGGCTCGTTGCCCGCGTCGCCGAGGCCGAGCCGCAGGTCGAGCGCGGGGGCGGCCAGCGCGCCGAGCGCGGCCACGGCCAGCACCAGGGCGGCCAGCGGGCGGCGCTGCACCAGGTCCGACCAGCGGCGCCAGCCGGCCCCGCTCTCCGCCGCCCCGCCCTTCGCGGCACGCTTCTCGGCCCTCGCCCGGAACTGCCGGGCGAAGCGCTTGCCGAACAGGGCGAGCAGCGCGGGCAGCAGGGTGAGCGAGGCGAGCATGGTCACCAGGACGGTGAGCGCGACCGCGACGGCCATGCCCTGCAGCGAGCCGAGTCCGAGGGCGACCAGTCCGAGCAGCGCCACGATCACGGTGCACCCGGCGAAGACCACCGTGCGGCCCGCGAGGTCCAGGGCCCGCCGGTTCGCCTCCTCGGGGCTCGCGCCGCGGACGAGTTCGGTCCGGTAGCGGGCGAAGATCAGCAGCGCGTAGTCGATACCGACGCCGAGGCCGACGAGCATCATGATGTACGGCGTGTAGCTGGCGATCGTGAAGACGTGCGAGAGCAGGATGATCGCGCCGAGGGTGCTGCCGACCGCGAACACGGCGGTGACGACGGGCAGTCCGGCCGCGATGACGGTGCCGAACATGAAACCGAGGATGACCAGTGCGGCGAGCATGCCGACGCCTTCGGCGCCGCCGCCCTCCGATTCGGCGAGGACCCGTGCGGCCTCGCCGCCGAGTTCGACCGTGAGGCCGCCGGACCCGTCCGACGCGGACGCGTCGGAGGAGGCGGACGACTGGGCCGACCGGGCCGTGTCGAGGATGCGCCGGGTGTCCTCGGTGGTCATGTCCTCGGACCTGACGTCGAGGACGACGGTGGCGTAGCCGACGGTGCCGTCCCGCGAGACGGCCTGCCGGTCCTCGTACGGGCTGCGCACCTGGGCGACCCTGGGCAGGCCGGCCACCTCGTCGAGCATGGCCGTGACCCGCTCGCGGGTGTCGGTGCCGGTCACGCCCCGCTCGTCGTGCAGCACGATGTCGAGGGTGTCGCCGGCCTGCGCGGAGCCGTGTTTCTTCATGGTCTCCAGCGCCTGCTGGGTCTCGGTGCCGGGCAGCGAGAAGTCGTCCCGGTAGGCGTCGCCGGTGACGGTCGCGCCGCCCCAGACGGCGAACAGGACGACGACCCACAGCAGCAGGGCCGTCCACCGGTGCCGTTGGGCGAATCCGGCGGCGCGTTCCAGGAGGGAACGGCGGGGTGGGGGTGGCGGCGGGGTGGGGGTGTCGCCCCGGACCGGAGTTGTGGTCACCATGCTCTCCTTGCTGAGACAGTGCGACCAGTGGTGCCACACCGTCATCGAGGGCGACTTGAGCCACTGTCGACCGTGACGGCGGCGGGACGACGACGGGACGTCAGCGGCCCCGTCCGAGCGGACTCGAGCCGGATTCGAGCCGGACTCCAGGCGCCCTCGAGCGCAACTCCCTTTCCTATGAAGTGAGTTCACTACCATGGGTGGTATGTGGCTTATAGGGGTTCTGGGGGCTTTCACCGTCGTCGTCCTTCCGGCGCTGATCGCCCGGAGGCTGCTCGGCATGGAGACTGGCGGGCTGCGGCTGGTGGCCGCCGCGCTGGTCGGTGCCACGGTGTCCGGAACGCTGGTCGGCACCCAGCTGCAGAACCCGGAGCGCGGTCCGGCCCTGCTGCCGCTGATGCTCGGCATCGGGCTGCTCAGCGCCATGGTGTGCCTCGTCCTGCTCGATCTGCTGGCGCCGGAGCGCCGCGTCCGGCTGCTCGCCCGGATCCGGGCGGTACGGGGGCGGCTGGCCCGCACCCGCCGCTACTCCGAGATCCTCGCCGTCGTCGGCCGGCACGGCCTCGGCCCGTACCTCACCGGCCGGGCCAGGAACGGCGGCGGCACCCGGCACGAGCACCTGGCCGCCGAACTGCGCGAGGCGCTGCAGGCCGGCGGCACCACGTTCGTGAAGCTGGGTCAGCTGATGTCCACCCGGCGCGATCTGCTGCCCGAGCCGTACGTCGTCGAGCTCAGCCGGCTCCAGGACCGGGTCCCGCCCGCCCCGTGGCCGAAGGTGGAGGCCGTCCTGCTGGAGAGCCTCGGCGCGCCCCCGCAGGAGGTGTTCGCCGAGTTCGACCGCGAACCGCTCGCCGCGGCCTCGGTCGCCCAGGTGCACGCGGCGGTGCTGCACGACGGCACCCGCGTCATCGTGAAGGTGCGGCGGCCCGGTATCGACGCGGCCGTGGACCGCGACCTGGACATCGTGGGGCGGCTGGCCCGCACCCTGGAGCAGCGCACCGACTGGGGCCGTTCGCTGGGCCTCACCGCGCTCGCCGACGGCTTCGCGGTGGCGCTGCGCGAGGAGCTGGACTTCCGGGTGGAGGCCCGCAACCTCACCGTGGTCCGCCGGGCCGCCGAGGCCCGCCACGACGGCGGCGTCACGCTTCCCGTCACCTGCGACGAGCTGAGCGGCGAACGGGTTCTGGTGATGACCCGGATCGACGGCGTGCCGCTCGGACAGGCGCGGCCGGACAGCCCCGAGCACGGCGCGAAGCTGGCGCGGACGCTGCTCACCGCGCTCCTGGACCAGATCATGTACGACGGTGTCTTCCACGCCGATCCGCACCCCGGCAACATCCTGCTGATGCCCGACGGGAGCCCGGCACTGCTCGACTTCGGCTCGGTGGGGCGACTGGACGGCGGGCTGCGCTCGGCGATGGTCGGGCTGTTCCTCGCCGTGGACCGCGGCGACCCGGCCGCGCTGCGCGATGCCCTGCTGGAGGTGACCGAGCGGCCGGAGGACGTGGACGAGCAGCGGCTCCAGCGGGCGCTCGGCCAGTTCAGCGGGCGGCACCTGGGGCGGGGGTCGACGCCCGACGTGCGGATGTTCACCGACCTGTTCCGGCTGGTCGCCGACTTCCGGCTGGCCGTTCCGCCGGAGATCGCGGCGGTGTTCCGGGCACTGGCCACCCTGGAGGGCACCCTGGGGCGGGTGTCGGCGGGCTTCGACCTCCTGGCCGCCTCACGGTCGTACGCGCAGGCCCGGTTCACCCGGCAACTGGAGCCCGAGACCGTACGGGACGCCGCGCGCGACGAGTTGCTGGCGCTGCTGCCGGTGCTGCGCCGGCTCCCCCGCCGCCTCGACCGGATCACCGGCGCGCTGGAGGAGGGCCGGCTCGGTGTGAACGTACGCCTGCTCGCGGACGCGCGGGACCGCCGGGTGATCGGCGAACTGCTGAGCCGGGTGCTGCTGGCCGGCCTGGGGATCTTCTTCGGGGTGCTCGGGGTGCAGCTGCTGGGCACGGAGGGCGGCCCGGAGGTCACGGCCGACCTGAGCCTGTACGCGGTGATCGGCTCCCATCTGCTGGTCCTGTCCGCCGCGGTGGTGCTCCGCACGGTGTACGCCCTGACGCGGCCGCTGTCCTGACGGGCCCGGCGGAGGCCGGGCGCGAGGACCGGCCGGGGGCGCCGGCGGGGCTGCTCCGGTGGACCCCGCCGGTCCCCCGATGAGCAGCACCCCTGTGCCACCACGAGCACCGACGTGCGGCGTGCCTTCGTACGGTGCCGGGGGTCACGGCCCGGCACGTACCGCGTGCCGGGCCCCGGAGCAACGGAACGGCGGAGGAAGTCCGCCGCCGGGACGGCGGAGGCGGCCTCATGCCCCCGCGACCGGGGACCGGGGCGCCTCCGCGTCCGGCACCGTCCCGGCGACGGCCCGGGGCACGGCACCCGGTCGGCCGGGGCATGTGCGGGAAGTCCGCCTGCCGCGTCAGCCCGGGCGGGGTCCGGGGGCGGTGAGCGCGTCGCGGGTGTCCGGGGCCGGGGTGAGGACGGCGCGGGGAGCGCCGCGGCGGACGACGCGGCCGGCGTCCATGACGAGGATCTCGTCGACGGCCTCCAGGCCTTCGGTGCGGTGGGTGACCAGGATCAGGGACGTGCCGCGGGTGGCGGTGAGGACATCGGCCAGGACGGCGTCGGCGGACGCGGGGTCCAGGCCCTCGGTCGGTTCGTCGAGCAGCAGCACGGGCGGCGCGGCCAGGAGTGCCCTGGCCAGGACCAGCCGGCGGCGCTGACCGCCCGACAGCCTGCCCCCGTCCGAGCCGACGACGGTGTCCAGCTGCCGGGGCAGGGAGAGCACCCAGGAGAGCAGGCCGACCCGGCGCAGCGCCTCGTGCAGTTCGGCGTCGGCGGCGCCGGGGCGGGCGGGCAGCAGGTTGTGGCGTACGGAGGTGTGGAAGACGTGCGCGTCCTGGAGGGCTCCGCTGACCGTCCGGCGCAGGGCCGCTTCGGGGAAGCGGGTCAGGTCCTCGCCGTCGAGGAGGAGGTGGCCCCGGTGCGGCAGGGCGAAGCGGGCGATCGCCGCGAGCAGCGTCGACTTCCCGGCGCCGCTCGGGCCGACGACGGCCACTCGCCGTCCGGGCGGGAGTTCCAGGTTCACCCCTCGCACCGCGAACGGCCCGTCGGGGCGGTGGCGTACGTACAGGTTCCGTACGGACAGATGGGGGCAGGCTCCGTCACCGCCGGCAGCGGCGGAGGCGTTCGCACCGTCCGCACCATCCGCGCTGTCCGTGCCGTCCGTGCCGTCCGCACCGTCCGTTGCGACGGCCTCGGCTGCCGGACGTGCGGGCGGGTGCAGCAGGGCGTGGACGCGGCGGGCGCTCTCCGGGAGGGCGGTGAGGTGCTGGGCGGCGGCCGGGAGCGGGGTCAGCGGCTCGAAGGCGGCGAGTGCCAGCAGGGGAAGGGTCACCGTCCAGACGCCGGAGGCGGAGTGCGCGCAGACCAGGGCGACCGCGACGGCCGTGCCGCCCTGGACGACCGTCAGGGCCGCCGCGGCCAGCGCGGACCGCAGGGCCGCGCCCCGGTCGTGGGCGCGCAGCCGGCGGGCGGTGGCGACGGCCCGCGCGGTCGCCCGGTCCGCCGCGCCGAAGATCCGCAGGTCCGCGGCGCCGTCCATCAAGTCGACGGCCTGCTGGGCCAGGTGGGCGCGGAGCGCGGCCACCCGTCGGGCCGCGCGGGCCGAGGCGGCGGCGGTGAGCGCGGGCAGCAACAGTCCCCCGGCCGCCAGGCCGACGGCCAGGACCAGCGCGGCCTGCGGGGAGACCAGGGCCGCGCAGACCACCGCCGCGCCCGACACGGCCGCCGCGGACAGCACGGGCAGCGCCACCCGCAGCAGCGCGTCCTGGACCAGGTCGACATCGGCCACCAGCCGGGAGGCGGCGTCCGCGTCCCGTACGGTGCGGGCGTCCTCGCCGGCCGGCCGGCGGGCCAGCGCGCCGAAGACCCGGCCGCGCAGTCCCGCCACCGCCCGCAGGGCCGCGTCGTGCCCGGCCAGCCGCTCCCCGTACCGGAAGAGCCCGCGGGTCACGGCCAGCGCCCGCACCGCGACGATGGCCACGGACAGCACGCCCATCGGGGGCTGCTCGGCGGCGCGGGCGATGAGCCAGGCGGCCAGCGTCAGCAGGGCCACGCCGGCCAGGTCGGCGGCGAGCGCGAGAAGGGCGGCGGGGAGCAGCCCGCGGTGCGCCCCCGCCGTACGCAGTACCGAGAACAGCGCTCTCACCGGACCGTCGCCTCGCCCGCGCGTACCGCCCCGTCGCGCACGTCCAGCCTGCGGTCGGCGCCGTCGAGGAGCCTGACCCGGTGGGCGACGACCAGGACGGTACGGCCGGCCATCAGCCGTTCGCTGCCGGCCAGGACCGCCCGCTCGCTGCCGGCGTCGAGACCGGCCGTGGGTTCGTCGAGCAGGACGAGGGGCGCCTCACGCAGGAACGCCCGTGCGAGCGCGACGCGTTGCCGCTGCCCGGCGGAGATCCCGGTGCCGCGGGCGCCGAGCCGGGTCGCGTAGCCGTCGGGCAGCGCGGTGACGAAGTCGTGGGCGGCCGCGGCGCGGGCGGCGCGCACGACGTCCTCGTCGGCGGCGTCCGGGGCTCCGAGCCGGATGTTGTCGGCGACGCTGCCGTCGAAGAGGTACGGCCGCTGGGGCACCCAGGCGACGGTCCGCCGCCATGCCTCCGGGTCGAGGGAGCCGAGGTCGCGTCCGCCGACCAGGATCCGCCCCCCGTCCGGCCGGACCAGCCCGAGCAGCAGGGCGAGCAGCGTGGACTTCCCCGCGCCGCTGGGTCCGGTCAGGGCGACCCGCTCCCCCGGTTCGACGGTGAACGACACGTCGTGGAGCACGGGTTCGGGGCGGCCGGGCAGGCGGACGGTGACGTTCTCGAAGCGGATGCGCGGGGGGCGGCCGGGGGCGGGGCCCGAGACGCTTTCGGGCGCGGCGGGCACGGTGCCCGTGCCCGCCGCCGCGTCCAGCAGCCCGAACGCCTCCCGTGCCGTCGTCGTGCCCTCCGTACCGGCGTGGAACTGGCTGCCCAGCGCACGCAGCGGCAGATAGGCCTCCGGGGCGAGCAGCAGCACCGTCAGCGCGGTCGTCAGGTCGAGGGAGCCGTGGAGCAGGCGCAGGCCCACCGGGACGGCGATGAGGGCGAGGGACAGGGTGGCCACGGTGTCCAGCACCAGGGTGGACAGGAAGGTGATGCGCAGGGTGCGCAGGGTGGCCCTGCGGTGGGTGTCCGCGACCTCGGCGACGATGCCCTCCTGGGCGTCGGCGCGGCCGAAGGTGCGCAGGGTCGGCAGCCCGCGCAGGGCGTCCAGGAAGTGGCCGCCGAGGTGGGCGAGCGCCGCCCACTGGCGGGCGGTGGCGTCCCGGGTGTGCAGGCCGACCAGGGCGCCGAAGACCGGGATGAGGGGCAGCGTGACCAGCAGGATCGTCGCGGCGAGCGGATCGTGCAGCAGCATCGCCACGAGCACGGCGGGAGGTACGAGCGCGGCCACCAGCATCTGCGGCAGATAGCCGACGAGGTACGGGTCGAGGGCGTCCAGGCCGCGGGTGAGCAGGGTGCTGATCTCCCCGGTGCGGCGGTCCTGGGCGTCGTAGGCGCTGCGGCGGGCGGCGGCTCCGAGCAGACCGGTGCGCAGTTCCAGCTTGATCCCGGACGCGGCCCGCTGCGCGGCGGCGGCCCGCACCCACCCGGCGAGGCCCCGCGCGACGACCGCGGCCGCGACCCAGGTGACGGCGGTGGCGGTGGGACCGCGCCCGGTGAACACCTCGCCGAGCAGCCGGGCCAGGGCGAGGGCCTGCCCCACGGTGCCCGCCGCGCCGAGCAGAACGGCGACCGTCACCAGGACCGCCGTCGTCCGGGTCCGCGGGGTCAGCGCGAGCAGCCGCCGCCGCACCACCCGGTCGGACCGGGCCCCTCCGCCGGCCGGGGGCCGGCGGTCCGCCGAGAACTCGCGGTCATCCGACGAGCCCTGGCCACCCGGTCCCGAGACACCCCGATCACCCGACGAACCCTGGCCACCCGGCCCCGAGGCACCCCGATCACCCGAAGAGCCGTGGCCACCCGAGCCGGAGGCACCCCGGTCGTCCGGGCCCGAGGCACCCCGGTCTCCGGAGGTGCCCCGGCCGCCCGGACCCGTGGGCCGGTCGTCAGGTGACCGGTCCTTCGGTGCGGGCGGCCGGGTGCCGGGCGTCCCGTCGGCCGCGCCCTGCCGGCGGGACATCAGAAGTACGCCGGGGATCGGTCGTCCGCCTTGGCGCGGTGGGCCCACCACTGCATCGCCTGGAAGGCCAGCAGCACCGGCAGGACCAGCAGCACCACGGGTCCGACGACGGCGAGGGTCGACGGGTCGGCGGCGGCCTCGGCGACCGAGACGTCCTCCCCGGCGCCGGCGCTGCTCACCAGGGCCTGCGGGAAGTGCGCGGCGCCCAGCAGCAGCACCGGCGACAGCGCGGCGAAGCCGCTGACGAGCAGGGCCTTCCAGCCGGCGGACGCGATGATCCTGGGCGCCAGGAGCAGGGCGGCCAGGGCGGCCAGGAACAGCAGGGCGGTGGGCAGGGGGTTGAGCAGGCCGTCGCGTACGGTGCCGTCGGCGACGGCCACCAGCGCCGTCAGGACGGCGAGTCCGGCCGCGGCCGGCGCCAGCCGGCGGGCGAGGTCGGCGGCCCGTCCGGCGACGCTCCCCTCGGTGCGCACCGCGAGAAACACGGCCGCGTGCAGGGCGAAGACGGCGACGGCGGTCAGCGCGGACAGGATCGTCACCGGCTGCAGCAGCACCGCGGCGTCGATGGGGAGGTGGCCGTCCTTCACCGGGATCGCGCCGATCAGCACGCCGCCGAGGAGCCCCCACATCAGGGCGAGCGTCAGGCAGGCGAACCGGACCAGGCCGTCCCAGCGGCGCAGGGAGCGCTCGCCGGAGCCCCGGCGGCGGAACTGCGTCGCGGCCTCCCGCACCAGCAGCGCGGCGACGGCGCACACGATCACCGGGTACACCCCGCTGATCACGCCGGACTCCAGGCCGGGGAAGCCGCCGAGGGTGATGCCGGCCGCGGCGACCAGCCAGACCTCGTTGCCGAGGAAGAACGGTCCGGTGGCCGCGGCGACCGTGCGCCGTTCGGCGTCGTCGCGGGCGAGCCGCCTGCCGATGATCCCGGTGCCGAGGGTGATGCCGTCCAGGGCGAGGTAGCCCGCCAGGAAAAGCCCCAGCAGCGCGTACCAGATGTTGTGCCACACGTTGAACTCCCGGTGTGTAGGGCGCTGTGGAGAGCCGTCAGAAGGTCGGGACGGAGGGCGGGGGCGAGGAGGCGGCCGGGGCCGGGTCGCCGGCCTGCCGGGGCAGGTCCGCGCGGGTGTCCTCGGACTTCTCGCCGGGGGCGCGGCCGAGGTGCGAGCCGTCCGGGCCGCGCCGGGCGAACCGCAGGAGCAGGGCCCAGTCCACGATCAGCAGGCCGACGACGAGGGTGCCGAAGACGAGCAGCGAGGTCAGCACGGTGCCGAAGCCGAGCCCCGGGGTGACGGCGTCCTCCGTCTTCAGCACGCCGTAGACCGCCCAGGGCTGGCGTCCCACCTCGCGGAAGATCCAGCCGGAGACGTTCGAGACGTACGGCAGGACGAGGGCGGCGGTGAGCAGCCACAGCAGCGCCTTGCGGCGGATCAGGTTGCGCTTGATCATGAACAGTCCGCCGATCACGGCGATCAGCATCATGAACAGCGCCGGGATGATCATGACGAATTCGGCGGTCTGGCTGAACCCCGGCGGGAAGTAGTTCCCGGGCCCGAACTTCTCCGTGAAGGTCTCCACCAGGGCCTGGGCCCGGTCGGACCGTTCGCCGTACTTGGTGGGGGTCTGCCGCACGGAGTGGCCGATCTGCCAGCCGCCCAGCGCGGCCGTGGCCAGGATGAACACCGGGGCCAGTGGCAGGGCCAGCTTCATCGAGGACCAGAAGAACTCGTCGTGGCCGGTGCGGCGGCGCAGGTGCCAGGCGCTGACGGCGATGATGAAGAAGGACCCGGTGACCACCGCGGCGGCGAGGATGTGGGCGGACGCGGACAGCGCGTTGGGGTTGGTGAGCAGGGCGGTGAAGTCGGTGAGGCGGACCGTGCCGTCCTTCGTCTCGTAGCCCACCGGGTGGTTGAGGAAGCCGTTGGCGGTGAGGACGAAGAAGACCGAGGCGTACGCGGTGAGCGCCACCAGCCACAGCAGGACGGTGTGCAGGGTGCGGCCCATCCGGTTCCAGCCGAAGATCCACAGGCCGAGCAGGGTGGATTCGGCGAAGAACGCCACGAGGGTCTCGATGGCCAGCGGCGCGCCGAAGACGTTGCCGACGAAGTGGGTCAGCCCGCTCCAGGTGAGGCCGAACTGGAACTCCATCACGATGCCGGTGCCGATGCCCATGGCGTAGTTGATGACGTAGAGCTGGCCCCAGAAGCGGGTCTGCCGGCGGTGGGTTTCCTTTCCGGTGACCGCCCAGCGCGTCTGCATCACCACCAGGTAGGTGACGAGCCCGAGCGTCAGCGCGACGAACAGGTAGTGGGCGATGGCGGTGATGGCGAACTGGAGCCGTGCGAGTACGAGCACGTCGTCCACGATGGTTCCCCTCGGTCGGCTGTGAAGCCGTCGGTCGTGTGATGGCTTGCGTGGTGATGCGGGTGGATGGACGGCCTTCCCACTTCAGCCGGAGCCGGTGGAGTGCGGCTCGCGGCGTGGTGGAGTCGTGGTGGAATCCGGCTCGAGCGGGCAGGCCGGGGGCCCCGGCTCACGGCTCACGGCTCACGGCTCGCGGTCCGCGGTCCGCGGTCCGCGGTCCGCGGTCCGCGGTTCGCGGTTCGCGGGAGTTTTCCGGCTCCCCCGCGGCCGCCCTCTACGTCGGGGCGGCCGGGGGGGGCGTCGGGCGCCCCTGTGCGGGGCCGACCGTTCCTGAGTGGTGGTCAGGAACGGCTGTCAGGAGTGGCTGGAGTAGGCGAGTTCGTCGTGCTCGATCGCCATCTCGTCGGTGTAGACGAGGTCGAGGTAGCGCTCCCCCCGGTCGGCCAGCAGCGTCAGTACGCGGCTGGGGCGCGGGAGTTCGGGCAGCAGGGTGTCGATGGCGGCGACCACCGAGCCGGAGGAGCCCCCGGCGAAGATGGCCTCCTGGCGCAGCAGCCGGTGGCAGCCGCGCACGGCGGCGGCGTCGTCGATGTGCACCACCCGGTCGATCTCGGCCGGGGTGAGCAGTTCGGGTACCCGGCTCGAACCGACGCCGGGCAGCATCCGCGGGCCCGGCGGCGTACCGAAGATGACCGAGCCGACGGCGTCGACCGCGACCACCTGCAGCGCCGGCCAGACGCGGCGCAGTCCGCGGGCGAGGCCGTGCAGGGTGCCGGTGGTGCTGACGGCGGCGACCAGGACGTCGACGGGGTCGGGGCAGTCCGCGATGACCTCGCGGGCGGTGGTGACCGCGTGGGTCTCCCAGTTGAGGTGGTTGGCGTACTGGTTGATCCAGACGGCGTCCGGGTCCTCGGTCAGCAGGTCCTGCACCCGGGCCAGCCGGGTGTGCAGATAGCCGCCCGCGGAGTCGGGTTCGCGGACCATCTCGATCTCGGCGCCGAACTGGCGCAGGATCCGCAGGTTGGTCCGGGAGGCGTTGGGGTCGACGACGGCGGTGAACCGCAGTCCGTGCCGTACGGCCACCATGGCGAGCGCCACCCCGAAGTTGCCGGAGGTGCTCTCGACGATGTGGGTTCCGGGACGGATCATGCCGTCGCCGATGCCGCGCTCCACGATGTAGCGGGCGGAGCGGTCCTTGACGCTGCCGCCGGGGTTGAGCATCTCGAGTTTGGCGAGGACCTCGATGTCCCGCTGCGGGAAGAGCCGGTCGAGCCGGACGAGCGGGGTGTTGCCGACGCAGTCGGTGATGGAGTCGTGGATCACGCCGGCTCCCGTCGCGCGGTGGGGGTGTCGTGCGGGCGGGCGCCGAACAGGGCGCGGCACCCGTCGAGTCCGTGGAGGGTGGTGGGTACGTCGGCGGCGGGGCCCAGCTCCCACTGGGCGCGGGTCATCCGCCAGCGGGTGAGGACCACCGGTTCGCCCTTGCGGGGGTGGATCTCGATGCCGTCCGGCTGGTAGCCGAGCTTCTTGTTGACGGCGAGGGCGGCGGCGCCGTCCTCGAACACGGCGGAGGTGGCGTACCGGGCGCCCAGCCCCTCGAAGGCGAGGCGGAGCGCCGCGGCGCGCATCTCGGTGCCGATGCCCCGGCCCTGGTGGCCGCGGGCCAGCCAGCTCTCGGTGGCGATCTCGCCCAGGACGGGGAATCCCCTGGCCTGCAGGCCCTGGACGCCGACGGGCCGGCCGTCGAGGAACACGGCGAGGCCGAGGTTCCAGTAGTCGGGACGGCTCAGTGCGAGCCCTTTCCACAGGTACTGCAGGACGCGGCCGGCGACGACCTGGGGCAGTGCGTTGCTCCAGCCGCCCTGGAACGGGGTCGCGTCGGGGGCGTGGATGCCCTGGTCGGCGACGAGTTCCGCGAGGGCGCGCAGGTCGCTCTCGTCCGGGACGCGCAGCTCCAGCCCGGGGGTGGTGAGCCGGAGCCGGAACTGCGGCGCCCAGACCGCGAGTGCGGCACGGCCGCCGCGGGGGGCCGTCGCCGGGCCGGGGCCCGGTGCCTGGTTCGGTGCGCCCGGTGTGGTCCGGGTGCTTTCAGCGGTGTTCTCTGCCATGGGGGAATGCTCCGCAGACGGTCTCAACGGGTGGTGGAAGACGTCTCGACGTGCGGACGGGCGGTGACCGGAGGCTCCGGCACGGCGGCCCCGGAGGCCGGGGCCCCGGTGGCGGGGACGCGCGCGTCCCGGTGGCCGCCCGAGGTGAGCCGGAGGGTCCCGATCACCAGGCCGGTCAGGATGACGACCGGCCACAGCACGTCGGGCAGGGCGCCGACGGCGCCGCCCAGGCCGAGCAGCACGAACGCGCCCGCCCGCAGCCGGCGCGGCCGCGCCGGTCCGGGCGCCGGCACGGCGAGCAGCACACCGGCGATCACCAGTGCCCCGCAGGCCGCCGGGTCGAGCACGCCGAGCGCGTCGAAGGCGTCGCCGAAGGCTCCGCGTACGGCGGCCAGCGGCGGGACCACCCAGAACCAGGCGAGACCGGCCGCGGCGAGCCACCCGGCCGTCCGCTCCGGGGTGGCGTGCCACGGGCGCCGCATACCGCGTTCGGCGAGGTCGACGGCGTTGAACGGGCCGTACAGCACGGGGCGCCGGCCGAGCACCAGCGCGGGCAGGGCGGCCAGTTCGATGCCTCCGTATCCGGTGATCCCGGCGGTGAGGACGGAGAACTCGACGTAGAGGGCGACGCCCAGGGCCGGTGCGTCCGGCAGCACGCCGATCGGGTAGAGCAGCATCGGCAGCAGGAACAGGGCGCCGCCGGGCCACCCGGCCAGGCCGTGACCGGCGCCCCGGGTGAGCAGCGGACGGAGCAGGAGCAGCAGACCGGTGTAGCCGGCGGTCAGGACGACGGCCGTGGCGGCCGCCGTGAGGAGTGCGCCGCCGCCGTGGTCGGGGGCCTTGGTGGTCAGCAGGTGGGTCAGGGCCGCGGCTCCGGCCGCCACGCGCACCGCCCGTCCGACGGGCCCGGCGTCCCGCCCGAGGACGGGAGCCCGGCGCGCGCCCGGGGTGCGGGCCGGGCTCACAGCTCGACCTTCACGCCGTAGCGGCGCAGCCAGTCGTTCAGGCCGAGCAGCATCTCGACGTTGGCCCGTGCCACCCAGGCCCGCATGCCGCTGTCCAGGACGGACGGGTCGTCGATGAGGGCGCGGACACCGGCGGTGTCGGCGAGCGGGGCGGCCGGTGCGGACGGGTCGGCGAGCAGGGCCGCCATGCCGTCGCACAGGGCGTGGCCGTAGGCGGGGTCCTGGGTGACCGGGTAGGGGCTCTTGGCGCGGTTGACGACGTCGTCGGGAAGCAGGTCGGCGACGGCGGCGCGCAGCAGGGACTTCTCCCGGCCGTCGAAGCTCTTCATCGACCACGGCACGTTGTAGGCGTAGGTGACCAGGCGCCAGTCGCAGAACGGCATGCGGGTGCCGAGTCCGGCCGCGGCGCCGAGCGACTCGTCGTGGGAGAGCAGGGTCTCCAGCCAGCGGGTGAGGTGGAAGTAGGTGATCTCCCGCATCCGCAGGTCCTGGCCGCTCTCGCCGTCCAGGCGGGGCACCTGGGCCATGCTGGTGGCGTAGGCGTCGGCGCAGTAGCCGCCCAGGTCGAGCTTGCCGAGCAGGTCGGGGGCGAGCAGGTCGCCGCCCAGGCCGTGCTTGCCGCCGCCGAAGCGGGCCATGGCCACCCAGGGCAGGGTGGGGGCCTCGACGAGTTCCTTGTTGTGCACCCAGGCGAAGCCGCCGAAGACGGCGTCCGCGATCTCGCCGAGCAGGACGGAGCCGACGTGCTCGCGCACCGCCCGGCACAGCAGGTGCAGCGAGGTGTTCATGTTGCCGAGCGGGCTGGGCACGTCCTTGGCGCGCAGGACGGCGGCCCGCACCGCCGGGTCGATGATGTCGGAGGTGTCCAGCACCAGGTCGGTGTGCTCGGTGCCCAGGTGCCGGACGACGGACTGCACGAACGGGGCGTCGGGGCTGCCCCAGATCTCGTCCTGCTTGAACTCCTCGGCGGAGTCGAAGGAGACGGTGAAGGTGCGGACGGTGCCGCCGCCGCGCTGGGCGAGCGCCTGGTGGGCGAGGGCGGTGACGGCGCTGGAGTCGATGCCGCCGGAGAGCAGGATGCCGGGGACGGCGCCGGTGCCGAGGCTGCGGCGCACCGAGTTGCCGAGCAGGTCCCGGACCCGGGCGATGGTCTGCTCCTGGTCGTCGGTGTGTTCCTGGGCGGTCAGCTCCCAGTAGCGGTACGCCGTCCTGCGGCCGCCGCGCGCCAGGCGCAGGACGTGGCCGGGCTCGACCTGGGCGAAGCCCTTGAGGATGCCGTGTCCGGAGGTGCCGGCGTAGGAGAACAGCTCGCGCAGGCCGTCGGCGTCGATGACCGGTTCCACGGCGGGGTGGGCGAGGATCGCCTTGCGTTCGGAGCCGAACAGCACGCCGGAGGGCAGCGGGTAGTAGTAGAGGGGCTGGTTGCCGAGCCGGTCGCGGGCGAGCACCAGTTCCTGGTCGCGCTCGGACCAGATGGCGACGGCGAAGGCGCCGTCGAGGTGTTCGGCGAACCGCTCGCCCCAGCGCAGGTAGGCGCGGCCGACGAGTTCCGCCTGGGTGGTGGGGCGGCCGGTGACGCCGAGGTCCGAGCGCAGCGCGTCCGTGTCGTACAGCACACCGGTGACGGCGGCGGCCAGGACCGTACGCCCGGCCTCCTCGAACACCCAGGGCTGGCGGGGGGCTCCGGTGCCGTCCTCGTCGGACCACCGGGTGCCGACGGTGGCGTGCTCGGCGAGCCACAGCCGCTCGCCGTCGGGGCCGCGCTGAGCGAGCGCGGCGGTCATGGCGAGCAGCGTGGGCCGCTCGCGTCGCAGATCCCGCTCGTGATCGATCCATCCTGTGATTCCGGACACGGCGTGGGCTCCTCTCGATGGGGAGCCACAGGCTGGCCGGGGCACCTCGAGTTTCCCTGGACGGCCTCTCCAGCGGCCCTGCGGACGATGCCGCGCGGACCGGATCCGCGGACAACGGGGTCCGGGCACCGGTACCGGAAGGGAGAGTGGCCGTGGGCAAGGAGCCCGAGGAACTTCAGGAGCGGCCCGGGAGGCCGACGGACGGACGGACGGACGCGGCGGACGCGGCGGACGCGGCGGACGCGGCGGACGCGGGCGACGCGGCGGACGCGGCGGACGCGGGCGACGCGGCGGATGCGAGCGACGCGACCGACGTGCTGATCGTGGGCGGCGGGATCACCGGACTGAGCTGTGCGCTGTTCCTGCGCCACCACGGGGTGCGCTGCGTGCTGGTGGAGCGGCACGCGTCGACCTCGGTGCATCCCCGGGCGTGGGGGTGGTATCCGCGGACGCTGGAGCTGCTGCGGTCCGTCGGGGTGGAGGGGGCGGTCCTGGAGGCCGCCGCCGGGTACGCGGAGCACCGGCGTCAGGCGACCGTGGAGTCGCTGACGGGACGGGAGGTGAAGGCGGTCATGCTGCCCGCGCCCGGCGACCTGGGCGCCGTCACGCCGTCCCGGCAGATCTCGCTGGGCCAGGACCGGATGGAGCCGATCGTCCGCGAGGCGGCGGACCGCGCCGGGGCGGTGCTGCGCTTCGGCAGTGAACTGACCTCCTTCGAACGGCCCGAGGGACCCGCCGGGCCGGTCGTCGCGACGGTCAAGGACCGGGACACCGGCGCCGAGCGGCGGGTGCGGGCCCGCTGGCTGGTCGCGGCGGACGGCGGGCGCAGCCCCGTACGGGAGACGCTGGGGATCCGGCGCGTGGGCCGGGGCACGCTCCAGCACCAGGTGAGCATCCTGTTCCGCGCGGATCTCACGGGCCCGCTGGCCGGCCGCCGGTTCTCCATCTGCCAGATCGAGAACGACGAGTTGAAGGGCGCCGTCCTGGGCCACGACGACACGCTGCGGCGCGGCACCCTCATCCTCCAGTACCGCCCCGAACGGGGCGAGACGCCCGAGGACTTCACGACCGGGCGGTCCGTGGCACTGGTGCGCTCGGCCGTCGGCGACCCGGACCTCGACGTGGACGTCATCGGCGTCCTGCCGTGGGAGTTGGCCGCCCTGTCCGCCGAGCGGTTCCGGGACGGGTCGGTGTTCCTGATCGGGGACGCCGCGCATGTCGTGCCGCCGATCGGCGGCTACGGCGCCAACACCGGCGTCCACGACGCGCACAACCTGGCCTGGAAGCTGGCGTCGGTGCTGCGCGGCGAGGCGGGCGAGGCACTGCTCGACAGCTACGACGCGGAGCGCAGGCCGGTCGCGGAGGCGACCCTCGAACAGGCCTGGCTGCGGCTGCTGGTGCGGTCCGGACGGGCCGACGAGGAACAGCGCCGGGCCACCGCGGACGTGCTCGCGGTGATGCTCGGGCACACCTACCCGTCGGCCGCGGAGCCGGGGGCGCGGCTGCCCCGGTTCAGGGACCCGGCGGAGCTGGCCGGCGAGCCCGGGACCCGCGCCCCGCACGTACCGGTGCTGCTGCGCGACGGCGGCCGGGAGGTTCCCGGTTCGCTGCTGGACGTGTACGGCGGCGACCCGGCGCCGGTGCTGGTGCACGGCGGCGGGGCCGGCGAACACGGCGGCGACGACGAGCCGGTGTGGGCCCGCGCCGCCGCCGAGGCCGCGCGGCGGGCCGGGGTGCGGCTGCGTACCGCCGGGTTCGGGGCGGGGCTGCGGGATCGGTCGGAGCGGGGCTGGCACGAGCGGTACGGGGTGCGGGCGGACGGTGCCGTGCTGGTGCGCCCCGACGGCTTCGTCGCCTGGCGGTCGGCCGGTGTCCCCGCGGACGCGGCCGGCGCCCTGACCGGTGCCCTGCGCCGCGCCCTGGCGCGGGAGGAGGGGCCTGCCTGACCGCGCGCGGGCAGGGGAAAGGGCCGCCGTCCTCGTGGACGGCGGCCCTTTCGCCGGTACGGGCCACGGGGTACGGGTGCGGGTCCTACGTCACGGTGAAGTTGGCCATCATCGCCATGTCCTCGTGCTCGAGGTTGTGGCAGTGGAAGACGAACTTGCCGGTGTGGTCGTCGAAGCGGACGAGGAGGCTGAGCTTCTCGTTGGGCGCCATGCGCGCGGTGTCCTTGAGCCCGACGTCCTCGGGGTTGACGTCGGTGGAGCCGCCGCGCTTGTACACCTGGAACGGTGACAGGTGCAGATGGATGGGGTGGTGGGTGGTGGAGGTGAACTCCCAGATCTCGACCTCGCCGCGTTTGACGTCGGCCCAGCTGCGGTCGGTGCTGAACGGATGGCCGTTGATCTTGTAGATCCAGTGGCCGTCCTCGCGGTCGCGGCCGAGGGTGAAGGAGCGGGTGCGCACCGCCTTGGCCGGGTCGAGCCGTTCGACGGTGGAGAGGCGGGACGGTACGGAGGTACTGTCGGTGATCTTCTCCCCCACGACGAACTGCATGATCTCCGAGGTGGAGCCGTCGCCGAGGCTGTTCTTCATGGTGATCTTCGTGCCGGGCCTGTACTTCCCGAAGTCGACCACGACGTCGAAGCGTTCGCCGGGGACCAGGTAGAGGGAGTCCGTCTCCTGCGGTCCGGCGAGGAGTCCGCCGTCGCTGCCGATCAGGGTGAAGGGCTCGCCGGAGTCCGGCTCGGGGTCCAGTTTGACGCGGTAGCGGCGGGCGTTGGAGGCGTTCACCAGCCGCAGCCGGTAGCGGGCGCCCTTGACCGCGAGGCGCGGCCAGGGCACGCCGTTGACGAGGAGGACGTCGCCCTCCATGCCGTTGTGCGCGTCGCCGGTGACTCCGGGCGTGGTCTTCAGGGTGGGGTCGATCGACGGGTAGGCCAGGGAGCCGTCGGACTCGAAGGCCCGGTCCATGATCATCACGGGGAGGTCGCGGTCGTCCTTGGGCAGCGGCAGCGCGTCCTCCTCCTCGTCGTGCACGAGGTAGAGGCCGGCCAGGCCGCGCCAGACCTGCGGGCCGGTGAAGTCCATCCGGTGGTCGTGGTACCAGAGCGTGGCGGCCCGCTGGGCGTTCGGGTACGTGTAGGACCGGGTGCCCTCGGCGGTCACGCCCTCCATCGCCAGGCCCGAGTGGTGCTGGTGCGCGGCGGCCTTCCAGCCCGAGGTGGGCAGGACGAGGTCGGTGGGGTAGCCGTCGCTCGTGGCGGGCGTCTTGCCGCCGTGCAGGTGGGTGACGATCGGCACGGGCAGGTCGTTGGTGGTCCTGACGACGGCCGTGCGGCCCTTGCGGACGCGGAAGGTGGGGCCGGGGAAGGTGCCGTTGTAGCCGAATATCTCGGTCCGCACCCCGGGCAGGATCTCCACGGTGGCGGTGTGCGCCCGCACGTCGAAGTAGTCCGTCGTGCCCTCCGAGGAGGTCGGCCGGATGACCGGGGGCACCTTGAAGGGGAGGCTGAAGCGCTCGGGCAACGGTACGTCCCCGGACTGGACGGCCCCGTCCCCGCCACCGGCGCTGTCGCAGCCGGTGGCGAGGGGCAGGAGCAGCCCGGCGGAGGTGACGCCGGCGGCACCCAGGAAATGGCGTCGGGAAAGAGTCATGGGTTTCCTAGTCGATGACGATGAGGGAACGGTCCAGCGTGGTCAGGAGCCGGTTGCCGTCGGAGGTGACGACGAAGGGGTCCTCCACATGGACGCCGCCCAGCCCGAACTCGTAGTACGGGGTTTCGGAATTGACCACAGTTCCGTCTTCGATGACGTCTTTGTTGCCAGGTGTGATCAGTACGGGTTCGTAAATCTCCGCGCCGATGCCGTGCCCGACGTGGTGCCGGCGGTAGTGCGGCACCCCGGCGGCCCGGACCGCCTCGACCGTGCGGTCGAAGAGCTCGCCGCCCGTCATCCCGGGTTTGGCGCTCTCCAGCGCGGCCTGTTCGCCGGCCAGCATCGCCGCGTACACCGCGGCCAGCCGGGGCGCGGGAGCGCCGAAGCTGGCGGTGCGCGCGATGTCGGACCAGTAGCCCCGCCAGGTGCAGCCCGCGTCGAACCAGATGGAGTCGCCGCGGCGCAGCGGAGTGTCGCCCGGCCGGGTCTGGCCCAGGACCCCCTCCCGGCCGAACTTGATCAGCGTGAACCGGGACCGGCCGCCCTCCCGGGCGACGGCGGTCTCGAACTCCCGCACCATGTCCCGCTCGGTGACGCCCTCGGCGGCGATGCCGAGGGCGGCCAGGACCCCGGCCTCGGCGATCGCCGCGGACCGGGCGATCCGGTCCAGCTCCGCCTCGCCCTTGACCTTGCGGACCTGCTGGAGCAGCGCGGCGGCGGGGCGCACCTCGGCGCCCGGCAGCGCCTCCCGGAGCCGGTCGAGGAAGCCGAGGGGCGCGGCGTTCTCGTCCACGCCGATCCGGGCCTTCGCGAGCCCGGCGCCGGTGAGGATCCGCACCAGCGCGGCCAGGGCGTCCGCGGAGGGCGGGGCGTCCACGCCGATCTCCTTGAACCGCTCCTCGCGGGCGGTGAGTTCCAGGTCCTCGGGCAGCACCCGGTGGAAGGTGCCGTAGGCGACGACGCCGCTGAGCGCCGTGGTGGCGTCCAGGAACTGGTCCACGTCGCCGCGCGAGCTGGCGAAGTACGGGGCGTCGGGGCGCTCCCGGGTCACCACGGCCAGGGCCCGGCTGCTGTAGGGGTGGTTCTGGCCGCCGATGCTGGAGATCCCGGTCAGGTACAGGACGTTCTCCGCCGAGGTGGCGACCAGGGCGTCGAGCCCCGCCTCGTCGAGGTGCCGGGCCAGGCGCCGGGAACGCGGGCCGGCGCCGGACGCCTCACCGGCGATCGCGTCACCGGTCGCGCCGCGGGGGGCCGCGTCGCCGGCCGTCACAGCGCGAGCCTGACGCGGTAGTGGTCCAGCCACATGTTCAGCTGGAGCATCAGTTCCACGTCGGCGCGGGCCATACGGTCCTTGGTGAGCCGTTCCAGGCTCGCGGCGACCGCGCCGGCCGCCTCCAGGTCCATGATCTGCCGCACCGGCGCGGCCGGGTCCGCCAGCACGGCCTTCATCGCCCGCTGCAGGCCCGCCGGGTAGTCGGGGTGGTGGGAGACCGGGGAGGCGCTGCGGTGCCGGTTCAGGACCGACTCGGGCAGCAGGTCGGCGACGGCCGCGCGCAGGATGCCCTTCTCGATTCCGCGCCGGTTGTGCATCTCGTTGGGGATGTTGTACGCGTACTGCACCAGCTCGGGGTGGTTGATCGGGGTGCGCAGCTGGAGTCCGGCCGCCGAGTAGGAGCCGGCGTCGATGCCGAACCGGGTGTTCATGAGGTAGGCGACGCGCCGCATGTGGCGCTGCCACTCGTCCTCCTCGGGCAGGTACTCCACCTCGGCGACCCCGGTCGCGTACACGTCGCGGTAGTACGTCGGGAAGTCGAGGGCCGCGAGCGCGTCGGCGTTGAAGAGGCCGGTGCCGAAGCCGTTGGCCGCGCCGTGCTTCTGCGCGAGCGCCACCCACGGGAAGGTGCCGGACAGCACCAGGTCGCGGTGGGTGAACCAGGTGGCGCCCTGGAAGTACTTGTCGCCGCCGTACCCGGCGAAGACCACCTTGCAGCCCTCCTGCGCGGCGCGCTGCACCGTCAGGTACTGGGCGGTGTCCATGTCGTACTGGCGGGTGGGGAAGTCCTTCGACTTCAGCATGCCGACCCGGACCAGCGGGTCGAGGATGTCGCCGGTCTCCAGCTCGACCGTGGTGTGGTCGGCGCCGATGTGCGCGGCGACCTCTTCGGCGAAGGGCGTGTCGTGCGTGCTGCGCATGACGTCGGCGCGGAACTCGCTGCTGCGGAACTCGATGGTGAAGGAGCGCAGGCTGCCGCTCTGCGAGCGGGCCAGCGCGTCGGCGGCCAGGCCCGCCACGGCGGAGGAGTCGGCGCCGCCGGAGAGCATCACCAGCAGTTGGGAGGGGTCCTCGGTCAGGTTGTCCTCGACGCTGCGGGTCAGGATGTCGCGGACCTTCGCGACGGTCGTGTCGTAGTCGTCGGTGTGCGGCTGGGTGCTGATGCCCCAGTACTTGGTGCGCTTGAGGCCGTCGCGGCCCCAGCGGGCGATCTCGGCGGCGCCGACGCGGTCGAAGCCGGAGAAGATGCCGCCGTGCGGCAGCGCCTGGGACACGGCCTCGCGCAGACCGGCCGCGTCGACCACCGGGTCCACCTCGGGGTGGGCGAGCAGCACCTTGCGTTCGGAGCCGAACACCATGCCGGTGGCGGTGCGGGTCCAGTACAGCGGCTGGCCGCCGAGGTGGTCGCGGGCGAGGACCATCTCCTCGGTGCGCCCGTCCCAGACGGCGACCGCCCACGCGCCGCCGAGGCGCGGCAGGAAGTCGGCGCCCCACTCGCGGTAGGCGTGCGCCACCAGCGCGGTGGGCCCGTCCGCCGCGGCCACCCGCACGCCGGCGGCGGCGAGTTCGGAGCGCACCCGATCGGTGCCGGTGGGCCAGCCGGTAACGCAGGCCACGATGTCGTGCCCGCCCGCCGGCAGTACGTACGGCTGCGCGTCCCGCACGCCGTCGAGGTGCAGCAGCCGGGCGCCGAGCGCGGCGTGCTCACCGGTCCACACCGCTTCCCCGTCCGGCCCGCGCTGCGCCAGTGTCGAAGCCATCGCCGTGACGACCGGCCGATGCCTGCGCAGGTCCCTCTCGAAGTCGATCCAGCCAACCAGCCCGGACACGCCGTCACCTCACGTCCTACGTCTCACTGCGCCTGAAGGGTCGCGGGCAGCATCCGGCGCGGCGGTCGCGCGCGGGACGCACGGCGCTGGAGCGGCGGTCGACACCGCAGGCCGGGGACGGTGCGAGGGGCGGGCGGCGGTGGGCCGCGGGGGCGGGCGGGCGACGGTTCTCGAGCGGTCCTCCGGGCGTCCTCCGCAGGTACTCCGCAGGTCCGGCGGAGGGTGGCGGCGACGTCGTCGCCGACGTCGTCGCCGGACTCCGAGGAGGCGTACGTGACCACCCATCCGACCGTGCCGCGCAGCTCATGGCTGGCGCTCGGCGCGGTGCTGCTCGCAGGATTCCTGCACACCTTCGACGTGACGGTCGTGAGCATCGCGGCGCCGTCGATCCAGGACGGGCTCGGCGCGTCCGACGCGTCCGTGCAGTGGCTGCTCGCCGGTTACAGTCTGGCGTTCGCGCTGCTGCTGGTCACCGCGGGACGCCTCGGCGACGCCTACGGGCGGCGGCCGCTGGTGCTGTGGGGCATCATCGCGTTCACGCTGGCCTCCGCGCTGTGCGCCGCCGCCCCGAACGCGGGGGTGCTGGTCGCCGCGCGGGTGCTCCAGGGCCTGTCGGCGGCGCTGCTCGCCCCGCAGATCGCGCCGGTGATCATCCTGCTGTTCCCCAAGGAGCGCCGGGGGGCCGCGTTCGGCGTCCAGGCCGCCGTGATCGCCGCCGCCACGTGCAGCGGGCCGGTGCTCGGCGGACTGCTCGCGCACGCCGACCTGTTCGGGCTCGGCTGGCGTGCCGTGTTCCTCGTCAACCTGCCCGTCGGCGCGCTCGCGCTGCTGCTCGCCGCGTACGGGCTGCCCGCCGAGCGGAGCGCCCGGGGCGCGCGGGCGCCGCGGCTGGACCTGGCCGGTGTGGCCGTGGCGACCGCGGGTCTGCTGCTGCTCCTGGTCCCGCTGGTCCAGGGCCGGGAGAGCGGGCGTCCGCTGCTGGTGATGCCGCTGGCCGTGGCGGGGGTCGTGGTGCTCGCCCTGCTCGTCCCGCTGCAACGGCGGGCCGAACGCGCCGGGCGCATCCCGCTGCTCGCGCCCGGCCTGTTCCGCGACCGCGCCTTCCCCGCGGGCGCCGCGGTGAACTTCCTGGTCATGGGCGCGGTGGCGTCGTTCTTCCTCGTCTACGTCGTCCACCTCCAGGAGGGGCTCGGCTTCACCGCGAAGGAGACGGGTTTCGCCCTGCTGCCGTTCGCCCTGTCCGCGGCCTTCGCCTCCGCCGCCTCGGTGCCGCTGACCGGACGGCTGGGCCGGCCCATGCTGGAGTGCGGCGCGCTGCTGATGGCTCTCGGCACCGGCGTCCTGCTGTGGCTGACCGTCGCGCAGGGCGACGGGCTGCGCCCGGTGCACATCCTGCCGGGGCTCGTCCTGTGCGGCGCGGGCATGGGGCTGCTGAGCCCGCCGCTGTACAACATCACGCTCTCCGCGATGTCCCGCGGCGGCATCGGTTCGGCGAGCGGGGTGTTCTCCACCTTCGGCCAGATCGGCAACGCCGTCGGCGTGGCCGTCGTCGGCACGGTGTTCTACGGTCTCGCCGGCGGTGCGAGCGGATCGGTCACGGCCGTCGGCTGGGCCCTCGGCTGCCAGCTCACCCTGTACGTCCTGGCCCTGGCCCTGCTCCGGCTGGGTCTCCCCCGCCCCGCGGCCGTCGCCGGGTCCGCCGGGTCCGCCCCGCCCGCCGGCCGGCGGCCGCCGGTCCGCGAGCGCCTTCCCCGCTGACGCCGGGCGGGGGCCCGGCCGGGCCCCCGCCCCGTGTGCGGGTGCGTGCGGGTGCCTGCGGTGCGTGCCGGGACGTTCGGGTACGGCGAAGGGCGCCGGCCGCGAGGGGGTTCCTCCCCCTCGCGGCCGGCGCCCTTCGGCGCGTCGCGGCCGGCGTCCTCCGTACCGGTCAGGCGGTGGGGGGCGCCGGGTGGATGTGCCGGACCAGTTCGGTGACGTTCATCGAACCGCCCCTGCGGTACGGCCGCAGCCGCTGCCGGTGTTCCACGTGGGCGGGGCTCGTCTCGAAGGCGCGGAAGCGGGGTTCGTCCGTCCAGTCGGTCAGGACCCAGTACACACCCTGCTCCTCGGTGTCCCGTACCAGCGTCTGCCCGAGGTTGTGCGGCTCCCGGGAGATCGCCTCGCCCACCTCCCCCCAGGTCCGCTCGAAGTCCCCGGCCAGCTCCGGGAAGACCTCCATCCGCAGGATCACCCTGTGCGTCACCGCTCCCCACTCCCCTCTCGTCGTGTCGTCCCCGCCGCTCCTCCCGCGGCGTCCCGGCCGAGCAGCCGGGCCAGTACCGTGCGCAGGGTCCTGCCGGCGAAGACCGGTGCGTCCGCGCAGCGCCAGGCCACCACGCCGTCCGGACGGACCAGGACCGCGCCCTGCGCCGTCACCCCGTACCGCTCGGGCCAGCGGTCCTCGATGTCGGTCACCTCCGTCCCGATGCCGTACAGCGCGAGCGGCACGTCCAGGTCATGCGAGACCGCGCGCGCCGCCTCCCGCCAGGCCCGGTCGTCGGGGCCGGTGAGCAGCACCGGCCGGGAACCGAACAGGTCCAGCGCGGACAGTTCGGCGCCGCCCCTGCGCAGCCGCAGGTGCGGGGCACGGCTGCCGGGCCGGCCGTCGTTCTCGGCGGACCAGACGCCGTGTCCGGGCAGCACGCTCTCGTCCCAGGCGGTGACGGCCGACGAGCGGTACCGCCAGGACAGCCACACCAGGGCGTCCTCGACGATGCCCGGATCGGCGGGGCGGCGCCCGCCCGGTTCGTCGAGCAGCCGCAGCCGGTCGCGGGAGCGGAGCACGGCCTGCTCGACGGTGGCCTCGCTGATCGGCCGGCGCTCCTCGTCGTAGCTGGTCAGCAGCGCGGGACCGGCCCAGCCGTCGAGTACGGCGGCGAGCTTCCAGGCCAGGTTGTGCGCGTCCTGGATGCCGGTGCTGGAGCCGAAACCGCCGCTGGGCGGCATCACATGGGCCGCGTCGCCGACCAGGAACACCCGCTCGTCGTGGAACCGGTCGGCGGTGCGGGCGGCGCCCTCCCAGCGGGAGACGGACAGGATGCGCGGATCGAGGTCCGGGACGCCGGCGGCGGTCCGCACCAGCTCCGCGCACCGCTCCTCGGTGAACGAGCCGGCGTCCGTGCCGGCGGCGTCGTAGGAGATGTGCAGGAGCCAGTCGGTGCTGTTGTCGAGCGGCATCAGGGCGCCGCGTACCTGCTCGTTGAAGGTGTAGCACATCAGGAACCGGCGGCCGGCGAGCTGTTCGGTGAGGTCGGCGCGGAAGTGCACGTTGACGTAGTGGCCGAAGACCTCGCCGTCGAAGGGGATGCCGAGCGCGTCCCGGACGCCGCTGTGGGCGCCGTCGGCGGCGACCAGGTAACGGGACTTGAGGGTGCGTTCGGCGCCGGTGGCGTGGTCCCTGACGCGGGCCGTGATCTCCTCGCCCTCGGGACCGTCCTGCTCGAAGGAGAGCAGCTCCGTGTGGAACCGCAGGGCCACGCCGAGACGTTCGGCGCGGTCCCGCAGCACGTCCTCCAGCTCGCCCTGGTGGCACAGGCACCAGGGCGTCGGGGACAGCGAGGCCACGTCGGCGCCGATGTCCATGACGTACTTGTCGTCCAGCGAGCCCAGTTCGGGCCCGGCCAGGGAACGGGCGGCGATCACACCGGAGTTGTGCGCGAGCCGGCGGGCGGAGGGCATCGCGCGGATCTCGTCCTCGATGCCGGCGGCCCGCATCAGTTCCATGGCCCGCGGATGGACCCCGCGGGCGCGCGGGTGGCCGGAGAGCTCGGGCTGCCGCTCGACGAGCAGGCAGTCCACGCCCTGCTGGGCCAGGAAGACGGCGGTCGACAGCCCTGCGAGTCCCCCGCCGACCACCAGGACATCGGTGTTCCTCAGCGTGCTCCGGGTGGTGCTCAGCACAGTGTCACCCTCCTTGCTTCGGTTGGTGTTCGACCAGGACGGATGCGTCCTTGTCCCCGTCGCCGGCGGCCAGCACCTGCGCGAACCGCTCCCGCACCGTGCCCAGTACGGGCATGGCGGTTCCCAGTTCGGCGGCCGCCTCCATCGCGATCCGGATGTCCTTCTCCATCAGTTCGGAGCGGAAGAAGGCCGGTTCGTAGGTGCGCTTGAGCATCAGGTCGGCACGGAACCGCATCACCATGGAGCTGAAGCCGCTCGCCGCGACCACGCCGATCAGCTGGTCGCGGTCCAGCCCGGCCGCGGTGCCGTAGTCGACGGCCTCGGCGAGGGCGGCGACCTGGGCGCCGAGCAGCAGGTTGAGGATGAGCTTCATGCTCGCGGCGGTGCCGGGCGCGCCGACGTGGACGACCTCGTTGCCGATGGCCTCCAGGACCGGGCGGATCTCGTACAGGTCCTCGGCCGCTCCGGAGACGAACACGCGCAGTTCGCCCTTGCGGGCCTGGAGCGGGTTGCCGACGACGCAGGCCTCGACCCGGCGCAGGCCCTTCTCCGCCAGCCGGGCGGCGGCCTCGCGGGCGTAGCCCGGGGAGACGGTGGAGGTGTCCACGACGAGGGCGCCCGGCGCCAGCACCGGCACCACCCGGTCGAACAGGATCTCCTCGACGGCCTTCTCGTCGCTCAGGCTGAGCAGGACGACGTCGTGGCCGGCCGCCGCGCGCTCCGGGGCGTCGGCGAGGTGGGCGCCCGCCTCGACGAGGGGGGCGGCCTTGCGCGCGGTGCGGTTGAAGACGGTCAGGGTGTGCCCGGTCTCCAGCAGGCGCCGGGCCATGCCGCCGCCCATGCTGCCGAGGCCGATGAACGCCAACTGGCGGTTCGCCATGGTGAGTTCTCTTCTCTGTGATCTCGGACGTGCTTCTTCGGGCGTGCTCGTCAAAGGTGCGGGACGAAGGGCGGTACGGGCGACGGGCGCCCCGTCGGGGCGCCCGTGCTCAGTAGGTGGCGTCGACCTCGTAGACGGCGAAGGGGGCGGCGGTGCGGGTGTCGCGGAAGGGCCGCAGGGGTGCCGTGTCCTGGCGGTGGTCGGCGCCGGCCTCCCAGGCCAGGAAGGCCTCCATCGACTCCCAGCGGCTCAGCACGGCGAGCGCGCTCGGGTCCTGGGGGCTGCGCAGCAGCTCGTTGCCGAGCATGCCGGGCACCTTTGCGAGGCGTTCGCTCACCCGGTGGTAGGCGGCGCGGACCGCGGCGAGCTCCTTCTCGTCGTACGCGGCCTGGTAGACCACGACCCGCACCCCGCCGCCCGGCCCCCCGCCCACGGCACCGGCGCCTCCCTCACCGGGCATCGGCGGCCGCCCTTCCCTCGACGCGGTGCAGCACCTCCATGACGTGGAAGGTGCCGCCCTTGCGGAACGGGTGGAGCGTGGCCCGGTGTTCGAGGTGGGCCGGGCTCTCCTCGAACTCGCGGAACCGCGGCTCGTCCACCCAGTCGCTGACGATGACGTAGGTGCTGCCGGGGCCGTCCTCCCGGGACAGGGTCTGGCCCAGGTTGGCCGGGTGGCCGGTGACCGCGCCGGTCCCCGCCAGCCACGCCTGCTCGAAGGCGGACTCCTTGCCGGGCTCGATCTCCATGCGCAGCATCACGCGGAAGGCCATCAGGAGATCCCCCCGTCGACGCCGATGGTGTTGCCGGTGACGTAGCGGGACAGGTCGCTGGCCAGCCACATGATCGCGCCGGCCACCTCGTCGGGGGTGCCGAGCCGGCCGAGGGCGGTCTTGGCGCCGTAGCGCTCGGCCATGACCTTGCGCTGCTCCTCGGGCATGGCGTGGAAGTTCTCGGTCTCGATGACGCCGAGCGCGACGACGTTGAAGCGGATGCCGCGCGGGCCGAACTCCTTGGCGAGCGAGCGGTTGAGGCCGACCAGGGCGGCCTTGGTGGTGGTGTAGTGGGCGCGCAGCGGTATGCCGGCGTCGACGGCGCGGGAGCCGATGGAGACCACCGAGGAGCCCTCGCCCAGCAGCGGCAGGGCGTGCTGGATGACGAGGTGGGCGCCGGTGACGTTGGTGTTGAGGATGCGCAGCCACTCCTCGAGCGGCAGCTCGGCGTACGGGACGTGGCTGATCGCGCCGGCGTTGTTGACCAGCAGGTCGAGGCGGTCGCCGTGCAGTTCGCGGACCCGGGTCAGCAGGGCGGCGATCTCCTCCGGCCGGGACAGGTCGGCGCGCAGCACGTGGTGGTCGCCGCCGGTCTCCTTCAGCTCGCGTTCCAGGGAGGTGACGTACTCGCTCTCCTTCTGGTAGCAGGTGACGACGTCGACGCCGGCGCGGGCGAGCGCCAGCACCACGCCCCGGCCGACACCTCGGGTGCCGCCGGTGACCAGGGCCTTCTTGCCCTTGAGGCCGAGATCCATGGGTGTTCCTCCGTAATCGTCGTACGCGACGTTCTCGCTGCGTGGGGCGGGTCGGACGGTGGGTCGGAGCAGGGTGGGTCAGAGCAGGAAGCCGAGCGCGGCGCAGTTCACGACGAGCGCGGTGATGGTGAGCAGGCTGCGCCGGTGGTTCCAGGCGCCCCACTCGCGGCGCGGGTCGCGGAAGTCCTCCGGGAGGTGCTCCGGGTCGATGGTCCGCATCCACCGGTTGACCGGGGCGTTCTTGGTGACCGAGATGAGGGCGGTGGCCGCGGCGAGCACCCCGGCCGCGGCGAACAGGGTGCGCGCCGCGGTGTCCGCGGTGCCCACGGCCAGGACGGCGTCCAGGGCGACCGTGCCGACCAGGCAGAACGGCATGGCCGGGTCGTAGCGCTGCCCGAAGAAGGCGTGGGCGTGCACGTAGCGGTCGGTGGGCAGCGAGGCGAGGTAGGGGAAGCCTCCGAGCTGGGTGCCGAGAAGGACGCCGGCGGCGAGACCGTTGAGCAGCAGCAGCGCGGGGGCGAGGACATTCAGCACGGGGTGCTCCTCAGCGGGTGAGGACGCGGGCCGCGGCCTCGACGCGCTCCTTGATGAGCGCCATCTGCACCTTGGTGTTGATGTTGAGGTGCTCGGTCATCGCGTCGTCGGTCGCGGGGGCCTGGGGCTTCATGTGGAAGTCCTGGATCCACCGCATGCGGACCCCGCCGCCGGGCTCCTCGGAGTACTCCCAGTGGATGTTCATGTAGGCGAAGGGCCCGGTCTCCACACGCTCGGCGCGCACGGTGCGGGTGACGGGGTCGCCGGTCCGCCTCGAGACCCAGCTCCACACGTTGCCCTCGTCGTCGGGGTGCATGGTGAGCCGGAAGACGACGGTGTCCCCGTCGCGCTCCAGGACCTCGGCGGAGGCGTACTCGCTGAACAGGTGGGGCCAGTTGGGGACGTCGTTGGTCATCTCCCAGACGATGTCCATGGGTGCGTCGATGACGATGTGGTTGTCGGTGTGGCCGGCCATCACAACTCCTCGATGACGGTAGGGGCGGGGGAGGTCGGTACAGCGGTGTCGGTGGATTCAGCGGTGTCGGTGGATTCAGCGGCCCAGCACCAGGGCGGAGGTGAAGCCGCCGTGGCCGCGGGCCAGGACCAGGGCGTGCCGCAGCGGCAGTTCCCGCGGGGCGCCGGTGACCAGGTCGACGGTGAGTCCGGGGGCCGGTTCGCTCACGTGGGCGGTGTGCGGGATCACGCCCTCGCGCAGGGCGAGCAGCGCGGTGGCCACGTCCAGCGGGGCGCCGCCGCCGTACAGCCGGCCGGTGAGCGTCTTCGGCGCGGTGACCGGGACGCCGTGCGGGCCGAAGACGGCGGTGACGGCCTCGGCCTCGTCGCGGTCGTCGGCCGGTACGCCGGAGGCGTCGGCGAAGACGACGTCGATGTCGGACGGTGCCAGCCCGGCGTCGGCGAGGGCCTGTTCGGCCGTGCGGCGCAGGGCGCGCGGCCGGCCGGAGCCGGGTGCCGGGTCGAATCCGGCGGCGTAGCCGAGGACCCGGCCGTAGCCGGTGTCCGCGCCGCGCCCGGCGGCGGCCTCGGCGCTCTCCAGGACGAGGATCGCCCCGCCCTCGCCGGGCAGGTGGCCCGAGGCCTCCGCGGCGAAGGGCAGGTAGGCCCGCTCCGGGTCCGGGACGGTGGACAGCCGGCCGGTGGAGAGCTGCGCGGTCAGGCCGTACGGGCACAGCGAGGCGTCGGTGCCGCCGGTGAGGACGAGCCGGGAGCCGCGCCGCACCAGCCGCCTGGCCTGGCCGATGGCGTCGAGCCCGCCGGCCTGCTCGCAGGCGAGCACCCCGCACGGGCCGCGCATGCGGTGGCGGATGGACAGCTGGCCGGTGGTGGCGGCGTAGAACCAGGCGATGGACTGGTAGGCGCCGACCCAGCCGGGGTCGTGCTGGTAGAGCGCGGTCATCTCCTTCTGCCCGAACTCCGTGCCGCCGGAGGACGAGGAGGTCACCACGGCCATCTCGTACTCGGGGACGGCCGTGAGGTCGGCGCCGGAGTCGGCCAGGGCGGCCTCGCCGGCGCCCAGCGCTAGGTGCGTCCAGTGGTCGGTCTGCGCGATCAGCCGGCTGGGTACGTGTCCGGCGGTGTCGAAGCCGGGCACCTGGCCCGCGTACCGCACGGGGTAGGAGGACGGGTCGAAGCGGCCGATGCGGCCGATGCCGGACTTGCCGGCCAGCACCGACGCCCAGTGCGCCTCGACGCCGATGCCGGTGGGCGCGAAGATGCCGAGTCCCGTGACGACGGGTGCGGCCTGCGCGGTCATGCTCACTCCCCTCTGCCCGCGGCGGCCGCGGCGGTGCCGGGCCGGGCGAGCACCATCGCGCTCTGGAAGCCGCCGAACCCGCTGCCGACGGAGAGCACGGCGTCCATGGCGTGCTCTCGTGCGGTGACGGGCACGTAGTCCAGGTCGCAGAGCGGGTCCCGGGTCTTCAGGTTGGCCGTGGGCGGCACGACCTGGCGGTCCAGCGCCAGGGCGCAGGCGGCCACCTCGATGGAGCCGATCGCGCCCAGGGAGTGCCCGACCATCGACTTGATGGAGCTGACCGGGATGTCGTAGGCGTGCTGTCCGAGGCTGCGCTTGAACGCGGCGGTCTCGTGGCGGTCGTTCTGCTTGGTGCCGGAGCCGTGCGCGTTGATGTAGTCGAGCGCGGTCGGGTCCAGCCTCGCCTGGTCCAGGGCGACGGTGATGGCCTCGGCCATCTCCCGGCCGTCCGGCTTGAGTCCGGTCATGTGGTACGCGTTGCTGCGGCCGGCGAACCCGGCGATCTCGGCGTAGATCCGGGCTCCCCGGGCGAGGGCCGCCTCGCGTTCCTCGACGACCATGACGGCGGAGCCCTCGCCGAGCACGAAGCCGTCGCGTTCCCCGTCGAAGGGGCGGGAGGCGTGCTCCGGGTCGGCGTTGTTCGGGGTGGTCGCCTTGATGGCGTCGAAGCAGGCGGAGGTGATGGGCGAGATGGGCGCGTCGGTGGCACCGGCGATCACCACGTCGGCCGAGCCCTCCTCGATGAGCTGCACCGCGTGCCCGATCGAGTCCAGGCCCGAGGTGCAGCCCGTGGAGACGAGGGCCACCGGCCCTTCCGCGCCGGTCTCCCAGGCGACCTCGACGGCCAGCGTGGACGGCACCATGTAGCCGTACAGGTGCGGTACGCCGTACTCGTGGTCGACGAGCCACTTGCGGCCGCTGTCGGAGAGGGTGACGTACTCCTCCTCCAGGCCCATGGTGCAGCCGACGGCGCTGCCGAGGCTGACCGCGATGCGCTCCGGGTCGACGGCGGCCGGCGTGAGACCGCTGTCGGCCACCGCCTCCCGCGCGGAGACCACGGCGAACTGCGCGGCCCGGTCCATCCGCCGGATCTGACGCGGGGTCAGTCCGGCGGCGGCCGGGTCGAAGTCGACCTCGGCGGCGACCTGCGAGCGGAACGCCGCCGGGTCGAACAGGGTGATCCGGCGGGTCGCCGTACGCCCCTCGGACAGCGTCCGCCAGAAGGCCTCACGGCCGACCCCGCCCGGCACGACCGCGCCGATGCCGGTGATGACGGCGCGTCGGGTCACCGGGCACCGCCCACGTCCGGATTGGCCTGCTCGGGGCGCTGCGCCTGCTCGGTGTCGACGTGGCCCAGCTCGGGGCGGGGCGCGAGCGGGGAGAGGTGGAAGGCGCAGCGGGCGGTGACGTCGCCGGTGCTGACGAGGCGGTGGCGGACGCCGATCGGCACCAGCAGGGAGTCGCCGGGGCCGAGCGTCACGACCTCCCGCCCGTCCATCGTCATCTCCAGCCGGCCGTCGATGACGTGCAGGAACTCCTCGGAGTACGGGTGGAAGTGCTCGGTGACGAAGTCGCCCGGCTCGAGCGTCATGACGCCGCCGAAGCCGGAGCCGCAGCCGACCGTCTTGGGGCTGAGGGTGACGCGGATGTCGCCGCCGCGCTTGGTGTTGGCCTCGACCTCGTCGGCGGCCACCTTCACGGTGCGGGTGATGGCGGTGGTCACTGGATCCGCCCTCCGTCCTTGGTCCAGATGTAGAAGGGGTCGGCCATCGCGTCCTTGGGCTCTTTCCAGTCCGGGTCGTAGGGCTCCACGCACTCGGCGAGCCGGGTGTTGATGTCGTCGTAGAGCGGGTGGCTGCGGGCCCGGTAGAGGTGGGGGCCGATGTCCTCGTCGGCCTCGACGAGGTGGAAGTACAGGCCGTGGAACTTGAAGAGCGTGCGGCGGCTGACGCCGATCATGTGCGGCAGGTCGGTCGAGTCGGAGTCCTCGAAGATCTTCGCGATGTCGTCCGTCTTGTCCGGCCGCAGCTTGGCGACGATCAGGGTGCGGTGCACGGTGTCCCTCCCAACGGGTCGGTGGTCGCCAGGGAACGTCGCACCGCCGTCTGGAGAGCCGCTCGAAATCCCCTCCAGCGAGGGGAGTTCGAGCCGGGCCCGAGGCGGCGCGGCTGTGCTGGAGGGGGACCGGCCGCCCGCCGGCCCCCGACGTGCGGGCAACGACGCACCGGAACCCGGAGAGAAGGGGCGACAGCCATGCCGTTCGCGGCCATCACGTACGACATCAAGCCGGGCTACGAGAAGGAGCTCACGGAGATCTTCGGCAACTTCAGGCGGGTGCCGAGCAGCAGGGTCGAGGACGCCTCGGGCGGGCAGGCCGGCACGATCGTGGCCACCGCGGTGTTCCTGCGCGACGACACCCTGGTCCGGGTCATCGAGTACACCGGCGACCTGGAGGCCGTCGCCCGGCACATGGCGGCGCAGCCGGGCGTCCAGGAGGTGGAGCGCAAGCTGAAGCCGTACCTGACCCGTCCGCGGGAGACGGACACGGTCGAGGGCTTCGTGGCCACCTTCCGGCGCAGCCTGCTCACCACCGTCGCCCAGATCTCGGCCCGGGACGTCCCGGCATCGGCCTGAAGCCCGGACCGGCACCGGCCCGGGAGCTCCGGCCGGCCGGGTGTGCGGGGCGGGGGGCGGATGGGGCGCGGGGGGCTCACGGCATCCGCGGGACCCGCGCCCCGCACCTCGCGTCCCACGGCAGCCTGCCGGGGCCGGCGCTTCCGGCCGGCCGGCGCACCTCGCGGCGCCACGAACCCCCGGGCCCGCCCATGGTGGCCCTCGACCGTCCGCGCCGCCGAGAACCGCCGGGCGGTCCGGCCCCGGCAGGCTCCGGCCCGTCCGGCCCCGGCAGGCTCCAATCCGTCCGGCCCCGGCAGGCTCCAATCCGTCCGGCTCGGCCGTACCGGGCACGCCATCGGCCGGGTGGGGGCGGGCCGATGGCGTGCCCCCACCCGGCCGTGAGGCACGGCCTTCGCCCTCCCCGCGCCGCGCCCTGCCGGCCGGACGCACACGCCGAGGCCGCACCCCCGGAGGATCCGGGGGTGCGGCCTCGGCATGATGTGGCGTCACATTGCGTTCAGAGCAGCCGCGTTGACCGTCAGAGCCAGTAAGGCCAGGGCGGTGCGCAGGTAGTGGTACCGGCGCCACAGGGGGCGCGGGTCCTCCCAGTCCGGCGGGAGGACCGCCGGGTCGGTGATCGCCTTGACGCGGCGGTTGATCGGCACGTTGCACAGGTGGGACACCCCGGACACGCCGAGCAGCAGGACCGCGCCGGCCGCGAAGAGCGGCCGTGCGGTGCCGGTGACGGCCACCGCCAGTACGCCGTCGGCCAGGGTGCTGGACAGCACGATGACGGGCATCGTGGGGTCCCAGTTCCGGCCCAGCAGCCGGTGTGCGTACACGTAGGTGCCGGTCTCCATCGCGAAGAGCGCGGGCAGCACGCTCAGCGCGACGGCGAAGAGCACTCCGGCGGTGAGGCCGCTGCCGATCAGGGCCGCGACTCCCAGCACCTCGGTCATGACGCCGCGGCCCCGGCGGGGTGGGTGTCGACGGTGAACTGGGCGACCGTGCGCATGGTGGCCTTGCGGAAGTACTCCGCGAACGCGGCCGGCGAGCTGGTGTCGCGCGGTTCGAGGAGGAGCGGCTGCAGGGCGGCCTCGGCCGTGTGCACCCCCTGCTGGGAGGCCATGTGGCGGCCGAGCGCGGCGAAGTCGCCCTCGTAGTGGATGACCCGGACGACGACGTCCTCCAGGACGAACACGGCGGTGCCCAGCAGCCGGCCCGCCGCCGAACCGTCCTGGGCCGTGAAGTCGGGGGTGTCGACGCGCCGGAAGTGGGTGAAGATGTCGGCGATCTCGTCCTCGTGGCCGGGCTCGACCCGGTACATGATGGCTGCGTAGGGCATCAGATTCCTCCGTCGACTTCGATGGTTGTGCCGGTGACGTACGCGGCCGAGTCCCCGGCGAGGAACAGCACCGCGCCCGTCACGTCCTCGGGCCGGCCCAGCCGGCCCAGTGCGGTGAGCGCCGCGAGTTTCTCCGCGACGGGGGGCGGCGGTCCGTCCCCAAGGCCGGTTCGGGTCACGCCGGGGGCGACCAGGTTGACCCGGATGCCGCGCGGCCCGAGTTCCTTGGCGAGGGCGCGGGTGAACCCGATCAGGGCGGCCTTGGAGGCGCTGTAGTGGACGCCGAAGGGGCGGCCGCGGAGCGCCACCGAGGCGCCGACGCCGACCACCGACGCGCCGTCGGCGAGCGCCGGCAGCAGCGCCTGGGTGACCAGGTAGGCGGACGTGGTGTTGTGGTCGGTGACGCGGTGCCATTCGGCGTCGGTGAGCCGCTCGAAGGGCATGTGCCCGTCGACGCCGAGGTTGTTGACGAGGACGTCGAGGCCGCCCTCGCCGAACCGGCCCACGACCGTCCGGGCCAGCGTCTCGGCGCCCTCTCGGGTGGTCAGGTCGGCCCGGACGGTCTCGGCGTCGGCGCCCAGCGCGTCCAGCTCGGCGGCCAGTTCCTTCGCCGCCGCGTCGTCGTGCCCGTACGAGACGACGAGCCGGGCGCCGGCCCGGGCGAAGGCGAGTGCCGTCGCCCGGCCGATGCCCTTGGTCCCGCCGGTGACCACCACACGGCGTGCCGCTGCCCCAGCGGTCACCGGACCGCCCCGGCGTGCGGCGCGACGCCGATCATCCGCAGGAGCATCCGCGGGGTCTCGGCCTCCGCGACGGCGTCGTCGTCGAGGACGATGCCGTACTTGCGGTTGATCACGCTGGTGACCTGGAGCAGGGCGAGGGAGTCGTAGCCGAACTCCAGGAACGGGGTGTCGAGGGCCTGCTCGCCCTCGAGCGCCATGCCCTCCTCCGGGGCACCGACGCATTCCAGCAGCAGGTCGCCGAGTTCGGACAGGGTCATATCGCTCACGATGCTTCCTCTCGCTTGCTTGAGGGGTCAGTTGGCCCTCGCCAGTTGCGGGCCCGCGGCGTGCGTCGCCGCGGATACCGCGTGTGCTGCGTGTGCTGTGTGTGTTTCGGGTGCTGCGTGTGCCGCGCGTGCCGCCGTGTCCAGGTCGAGCCGCGGCGAGGAATCGAGCACCGCGCGGTGCAGTTGCTCGACGCTGGGTGAGGGGTCGAGTCCGAGGCTCTGGTTCAGGCAGCGGCGCAGCTGCCGGTAGACGGTCAGGGCGTCGCTGCGGCGCCCCACCCGGTACAGCGCGAGCATCAGCTGCTCGTGCATCGCCTCGTGCAGCGGATGCCGGGCGGCGAGCCCGGAGAGTTCGCCGACGAGTTCATGGTGGCGGCCCAGCCTCAGGTCTGCCTCGATCCGGCGCTGAAGAACGCTCATCCGCGACTCGTCCAGCCGGGTGGCCTCCACTTCGAGCAGCGGCCCGCACTGGACGTCGGCGAGCGCGCGGCCGTGCCACAGCGACAGCGCCCGGCCGAAGTACGAGGACGCGTCGGGCCATTCGCCCCGGTCCAGGGCACGGTGGCCGGCCGAGGCGAGGGCGTCGAACTCGTGGGCGTCCAGGAGTCCCCCGTGGACGTCGAGCTGGTAGCCGCCGGGCTCGGTGACCAGGACGCTCTTGGCGCCGTTGGGGAGGAAGGCGCCCTCCCCGGTGGCGTCGTCGCCGAGTACGGCGGCGATGGCGTTGCGTATCTGCAGGATGTACGTCTGCAGGGTGGTCTGGACGCTGCGGGGCGGGCTCTCGCCCCACACCTCCTCCACCAGTGAGGCCACCGAGACGACCTGGCCCGCCTGGAGGGCGAGCAGCGCGAAGACCTTGCGCGGCTTCACGGCGGTGAGGTGGACGGGCACCCCGGACAGGGTGGCCCGGAACGGGCCGAGCACACTGATTTCCATGCGCGGATCTCCTTCGCGTTGCGTGGGGCGGCCGGGATCAGCCGTGAGCCGGCCGGGGGCCGGCCCGGTGCGGTGCCGCGTCGTGGCGGGTGGTGTCCTGGCGCGCGAGGTCCGCTCGCGCGGTGTCCGGCCGCGGGGTCTCCGTCGGCACGGCGGCGGCCCCTGTCGCCGGGTCCCCGGCGGACCGCAGGGCCTCCCCCACCGCGCGGGGCACGTCACGACCCCGTACGAAGAAGTGCGTGCCGCGGACGGGGCGGAGCCGGAAGCGGTGCGTGGTGCAGTGCTTCCACGCCCGCACCTCCGTGGCCGGGACCAGGGGGTCGGCCTCTCCGGCGTAGGCGTCGAGGGGGCAGGGCAGTCCGGTGACGGGTGCCTGCCGCAGGTCCTGCGCGAGGGTCAGGTCGGCCCGCAGGGTGGCGAGGGTGGCGGTGAGCCAGCCGATCCGGTTCCGCAGCGGCGCCGGAATGCTGTCATGGCCGCCGAGGGAGAGGATCAGTTCCTCGTCGGGGAGTTCGGGGCGGAGCAGGGTCTGCAGCAGCGGTGCGGGCAGCTGCGGTGCGGAGCAGGCGCCGACGGACAGCAGCCGGGGCGGCCGCTGTCCGGTGCGCACGCGGTGCTGGGCGAAGCGGTAGGCGACCAGCGCCCCCATGCTGTGCCCGTAGAACGCGTGCGGCTCGTCCAGCAGGGGGCCGAGGTCGTTCTGCAGTTCCTCGACCAACCGGGCGCCGTCGGTGATCCGGTCCTCCCGGCGCCGGGTCTCCCGGCCGGGCAGCCGTACCGGCAGGACGGACACGCCGGGGCCGACCCTGCGCTGCCAGCCGGCGAAGGCCAGGGCTCCGGCTCCCGCGTGGTGGAAGCAGAACAGCCGGATGCCCGTGCCGGGCACCGGCCGGACCGCGAGATAGCGCTGCACCCGGATCCCCCTTCGTTCCGCACCTTTTCGGTCAGATGCGCGAACCGAAGCGTCACCGCAGGTCCTCGGTCACCGCTCAACTGACGCTGGAGCGCGGGTCCACGAGCACGGGCAGCAGGGGCAGGTCGGCGCCGGACTGGGGGCGGTCGCCGAAGCCCGGGTCGTGGACGGCGGCGCTGACGGTGTAGGCGTCCTCGACCAGCCAACTGTGGAACGACCACTCCCGCCCGGTTCCGGGTGTGCCGTCGGGCCGCAGCACGCTCAGCCGCTCGCCCTGCGGCCCGAAGCCGAACTCGGTGAAGCGGAACCGCAGTCCCTGGCCGATCGCCTTGCTGTAGGCCTCCTTCAGCGTCCACAGCCGTACCAGTTCGCGGTTGCGCCGCTCGGCGGGAACCCGCTCGAGGGCCTCCAGTTCGAACGGGGTGCAGGCCTTGAGCTCGGTGCCGAGTTCCAGCATCCGGCGGTCGGCCGGTTCGGTGTCCACGCCGATCCGGCCGAACCGGGTCAGGCCCACGACGAGCAGCCCGTCGGTGTGGCTGAGCCCGACGTCGAGCTGGTCGATGCCGCGCAGGTACGGGCGCCCGCCGGGTTTGTACGCCAGTTCCAGCTCGCGGGGCAGGGCGCCGAGGACGGCACTCGCCGCGGACTTGAGCAGCAGCCGGGAGGCGACGAACCGGTCCCGGTTGCGCGAGGCGGGCATCCGCGCGTACCGCTCGTGGTCCGCCCCGAGGTCGGCGGCCAGCGCACGGGGGTCCCGCCCCTCGGAGGGCAGCCAGTCGTCGACCAGCGCGTGCACCACACAGGTCCCCTGCTCCACCACGGCCCGGCACACGGCTCCCCAGGACTCCCCCGGACCCCGCTGCCGCACGGACCGCATCACGCCACCGTCCTCTGGGCACAGGGGATTTCAGCGAGACATCGCATGACGGGGTCGTCCCTCCTCTGGGCGCGGACGCCGGGCACCCGGGGCCGGTGGAACGCCGGCCGGGGGATGGGTCGGACAGCCCCTAACGGCCGATCGCGGTGGAGTACAGGTCGTAGCTGCGGGCGTCGTCGAAGCGGTGCAGGAGTTCGGTGAGCATGTGGTCGGCGGCGGACGCGGGCGGGCGGACCGCCCGGGTGCCGAGGCGGCCGGCGATGCGGGTGAGCGTCATGGCGGCCCAGACCGGATCGGCCAGGAAGCCGCCGGGCGGGCGGTGGCGCCAGACGCCGAGGCAGGCGGCGCCGGCGACGATCAGGGCGTACCGGTCGGCCAGCGCGTAGGCGCGGGGGCTGACCGGGTGGCCGGCGGGCCGGGCGGCGAGTTCGGCGCAGTCCGCGCGCAGCGCGCGCAGGTGGGCCACGAGGACCGCGGCGGCCTCCGCCGGCGCGCCCCCGTACGCGTCGCGGTACGTACTCCGCCCGCCGGACGCCGTGCCGTCCGCGTCCCGCGCCCAGGCCTCGATGCTGTCGAGCAACGAGTCCCGGTCGGAGGTGAGTTCGAGGTCCTCGGGGCGGCAGGGCGGCAGGCCGGCGTCGAACGGACGGAACAGCACGGCCGGCGCGTCGGTGGCGGCGGCCGCGGTGAGCGAGGGCAGCCGCAGCAGCTGGGCGACGAGCACCGCTCTGCTCGCCGAGGCGCCCGCGCTGCCGAGGCCGATCATCGGCAGGTCGCGGGCGGTCCTGCGGAAGACGCCGTAGCTCCCGTCCGGGGCGTAGGACTCGGCGCCGAGCACGATCGACAGGTCGTCCATCGTCTCGTTGAGGACCGTCGGCAGCAGGTACTTGGCGACGGCGGCCAGCGTCCGGCTCTCGCGGGGCAGCACATGGGCCGCCCGGGTCGCGACGAGTGAGAGGCAGTCGCAGACGAGCAGGTCCGTGAAGGCGTCGACCAGTGCGGTCCGGGTGCGGGCCGAGTGCAGGGAGGCGCGGCTGCGGGAGCGGTGCGCGCGGGCGAACGCGACCGTGGTGCGCAGCGCCGTGTCGGCGCAGCCCAGCGCCATCGACAGGCCGGCGCCCCGGGTGAGCGGGAAGGCCCGCTCGGCGAGGCGGGCCCCGTCCCCGGCCGCTCCGAGGAGGTGTCCGGCGGGCAGCGGGTGCCGGTCGAAGGCGAGCCCTTCGATGACGCAGCCTCGTACTCCGGCCGTCGGCCGGCGGGGCAGCAGTCCCACCTCCCGGCCCCGGCCCGCGGCGTCCGCCGGGCCCGGCGCGAGGAAGGCGCTCAGCCCGTCCGGGGTGTGCGCGAACAGCACGAGTGCGTCGGCGCGGCCCGCGTTGTTGACGGCCTCCTTGCGGCCGCTGAGGCGGTGGCCGGTGCCGTCCGGGAGCGCGGTGAGCCGGTTGCGCAGGAAGTCGTTGCCCTGGGGCGGCTCGGGGTAGGCGCAGGCCATCCGGCCGCCGTCGAGCAGCAGCCCGGCGGTGTCCCGGCGCTGGCGCGCGGATCCGCCCGCCCAGACGACGACGGCGGCCAGGTACGAGGTCAGCCCGTGGCCGAGGCCGAGGGCCGCGTCGCGCCGGAACACGACGCGCAGCACCCGCGCCAGTGCGTCCAGCCGGTCGAGTCGGCCGCCCAGCTCCCCGGGCACGAACTCGGCGTTCAGTCCGAAGGCGTCGAGCAGCCGTTCGGCGGCGGGCAGCAGACGCCGGCCCGCGTCCGCGGCGAGGAACTGCTGGACGCCGAGCGGGTTGCCCGGGTCGTCGAGGTCTCCGAAGTCGTGCTCGAGCCGGGCGATGCGTTCCTGGACGGCGGCTTCCGAGGAGTCCGCCCGGTCCACCGTCGTGGTCACCGCCGTGGTCATGGCGTTCCTCCGTCCTCGTCGTGGCCCGTGCGGGCCCCTGGGCGACCGGCACGGCTCAAGACGCGCTCAAGGTCGTCCGGCCAGACTCGGTCCTGTCGTTCCCGCCGGGAACGGGCTCCGGGGTCACCGGGCGCTGCTCCGGTACGGCCTCGTACCGGTACTGCTGCCAGAACGGGTTCTGATCGGGGGGAAGCCAGATCGCTCCGTAAGCCACCAGGGAGTTCCAGATCGGCCGCAGCAGCCGCTCGCGTACGACTCGGGTGACGGTGCTGCCGTGGGTCTTGGACGCGGTCATGCGTGCCGTCCCTTCTGTGCGTCGGGGAAGGCCACGGTCGCGCGTGCGGCTCGGTGGATCCTCGAGGAACTCTCGGGTGCGGGGCGCTCCGTCCGTGCTCGAGCGGGACTCGAGCGGGGTGTGGTCGGATGCGCCCAGGGGTGCACGCACACGGGGCCAGGAGGGGGTGGGGATGGTGTCCCAGCGCGAGGGCGACCGGGAACTGACCGTCGTGGAACGCTTCACGACCAAGGCGGCGAGGACGGTGTTCGAGCCTGAACTCCTCGGGTACGCCCGCCACCGCGAGTCCCGCAAGGGGTTCGTCTCCCGGGTGACGGTGGCCCTGACGGACCGGCCCGGCGCGTACGTGCACCTCGAGCGGTGGACCGGCCTGGACCGGCTGCTGCGGGTGGTGCACCAGGACCCGGCGGCGCCGGCCGGCCCGCGCGGTCTCGCGACCACCCTCCGTACGGAGGCGGAACTGCTGGTCAGCGTGGGCCGGATGGCCGTGAACGGCTCTCCGTCCGACGCCGAACGGCTGGTGCTGGTCCGCGCTCTGGTGACGGGCGACGCGGAGCGGTTCGAACTGGCCTTCGGTTCACTGGTCGGTCAGTGCGTGTCGGACGAGGCCTTCGGCGGCAGCGACCTGCTGCGCTCGGTGGCCGATCCGCGGCTGTACACGGGCCTGTTGTGGTGGCGGAAGGCCGCCGCCTGCGAACACGCCCGCACGAGCGAGGGGTACAGGGTCCACCGCGCCAAGCTGGCCGCCACGGCCCACATCACGGTCGAACAGGCCCACCCCGTCGACCGGATCACCCCGCCGGCCTCCTGAACCGGCCTCGGCGCCTCCCCCGGCACACCTCCGCCCTCGGTGCTTCTCCGCCCTCGGTGCTTCTCCACCCTCGGTGCTTCTCCACCCTCGGTGCTTCTCCGCCCTCGGTACATCTCCACCCTCGGTACATCTCCGTCCTCGGAGCATCTCCGTCCTCGGAGCATCTCTGCCCTCGCGCCTCTCCGCCCTCGGCGCCCCCTGCGCGCCTCCCCTCCCTCCGCGCTCCCTCTCGTCTCTCCGGCCTGTCCCGCCCCTCCTTTCCGCCGCCCGGCCCCGAGTGCTTCTCGAGGGTCCGGCGGCACCATCCGGCGGCATGGACGAGCCCATCGCACCCACCGCGCCCGCCCCGCCGACGGCCGACGGATCTCCCGTCCTCCGTGTCGTCCGCGGGCGTCCCGACGCCGTCGAACTCGCCGCCCTGACCGCCGTACTCCTCGCCCGGCTGCGCGCACTGGAGGCACAGGAGCAGCAGGCCGGCGCCCCGGACAAGGCCCCGCGGGCCCTCTGGGGCGCCCCCGCCCGCAGCCGCCCGCGCGTCGGCTGGACGGCGCCCCGCTGACCGCCCGCCGGCGCTCCACCGGTCCGCGGCGCCCCCGCCCGGCCGGCCGCCTCCCGCTTCCCTTCCGACCGCGCTCCGAGCGCGTTCCGGCCGCCCGCCGCCCGCCCCGGGAGCCCGGCGGCCCAGCAGCGGTCGAGTGCCCTTCGAGACGGCGCGCATACGGTCACGGAGCGGGTGGCACGGGCGCCGATGACGGGGAGCGCCCGCACCCGTACGACACGCATGGGGGTCCCGAATGACCGGCTATCGCACCTTCACCGAAGTGTTCACCGAAAGAGCCGGGCAGACGCCCGATCGCGTCGCCCTGCTCCTGCTGCCGGACAGCGACGAACGCGGCCGTCCGGCCACGGTCACCTACCGCACGCTCGACGCCTCGGCCCGCCGTCTCGCCGGCCGGCTGCTGGCCGACGGCGCGGCCGGGGAGCCGGTGCTCCTGCTGCACGCCTCACCACGTCAGTTCGCCGTGTCGTTCCTGGCCTGTCTGTACGCGGGTGCGGTCGCCGTGCCCGTCCCTCCCTCGGGGGGCCACAGCCATCACGAGGAGCGGGTCGCGGGCATCGTGCGGCTGACGTCGCCCCGGGTCGCGCTGACCGACGCCGCGCTGGCCCCCGACGTGTCCCGGCTGCTGGCGCGGCACGGCCACGGCTCGGTGCCGTGCCTCGCCGCCGACGCGGTGTCCGGGGGCACCGGCCTGCCGCTGCCCGTGCTCGACCGGGACGCGGTGGCGTACCTGCAGTTCACCTCCGGCTCGACGGGCAGCCCGCACGGGGTGGTCGTCACCCACGGCAACCTCCTCGCCAACCAGGAGGCGCTGGCGGAGCTGCTCGGCGCGGGCCCCGGGTCGCGGATCGGCGGCTGGCTGCCGTTCCACCACGACATGGGGCTGGTGGGGCAGCTGCTGCACCCGCTGTGGCTCGGCGCGACCTCGGTGGCCCTGTCCCCCGAGGCGTTCGTACGGCGTCCCGTGCGGTGGCTGGAGGCCATCGGGCGGTACGGCATCGAGGTCAGCGGCGCCCCCGACTTCGCGTACGACCTGTGCGCGCGGCGGGTCACCGACGAGCAGCTCGACGGGCTGGACCTGTCCGGCTGGCGGGTGGCGGTCTCCGGCGGGGAGCCGGTGCGGGCCGAGACCCGGCAGGCGTTCGTGGAACGGTTCGCGGGGGCGGGTCTGCGCCCGGAGGCGATGCGTACCGCCTACGGGCTGGCGGAGGCGACGCTGCTGATCTCCGGGGGCCCGGCTGCCGACGGTGAACTGACCGTCGACGCCAAGGCGTTGGAGAACGGCCGGCTCGACGCGCCCCGCGCGGGACGGCCGGCGCACACCCTGGCGTCCTGCGGCACCGCGGCCGGCGCGGCCGGGCAGGTGCTGATCGTGGACCCGGACACGCACGCGGTGCTGCCGGACGGGGAGGTGGGCGAGATCTGGGTGCGCGGCCCGGGGGTGGCCCGCGGCTACTGGCGCGATCCCGCGGCCACCGCGGAACGCTTCGGGGCCGCGACGGCCGACGGAACCGGCGGCCTGCTGCGCACCGGTGACCTGGGCGCGCTGGCCGGCGGCCACCTCCATGTCACCGGCCGGCTGAAGGACGTGATCGTGGTCGCCGGGCGGAACCTGTATCCGCAGGACCTGGAGCGCACCGTCCAGCGGGTCAGCACCCTGTTCGGCGCGGGCAGCGCGTTCTCGGTACCCGGCGAGCGCGAACGCGTGGTGTTCGTCCAGGAGTTGCGCACCCACCGGCGGTACGCGCTGGATCTGGAGGAACTCGCGTCGGACGTACGGCGGTGCCTGACCGAGGAGTTCGAGGTGTCCGTGGCGGGCGTGCTGCTGGTACGGCCCGGCACCGTCCGCCGGACCACCAGCGGCAAGGTCGAGCGGTCGGCGATGCGCCGGCTGTTCCTGAACGGCGGGCTGCGGCCCGTGTACCAGTACCTGGACGAGGACCTCCCGGTCCCGTCGGGCCGGAGGTAGCGGCCCGCGCGCCGCCCTCTCGCGGGCGGCGCGCCGGGTCGCCGGCCGAGGAGGCACACGCACGCGCCGGCGTGTACGGGCACGTCGTCGACGGCAGGGAAGGGGCAGGACGTGAGCGCAACGGCACCGGACGATCCCGACGAGGGGGACTTCGCCGCCTGGCTCGCCGAACGGATCGGCGGGTACGCGCGAAGGGTGGTCGGCGAGGACGAGGAACTGTCCGCGTGGGGGCTCGACTCGGTCGCTCTGCTCGGTCTGTTCGGCGACATCGAGGAGGAGTTCGGCTCCCTGCTCGACCCGGCGGACATCTGGGCCCATCCGACCGTCCGCGACCTCGCCCGCTATCTGGCGATGCGGCACGGCATGGGACGCGAACCGGGCCGGGTCAGGGCGGTGTTCGTGTTCACCGGCCAGGGCTGCCAGCATCCGCGGATGGCGGCCGGCCTGCACGAGGCCCTGAGCGCCTACCGCCGTCACCTCGCGGCGGCCGACGAGGCGATCGCCCCGTACCTGGGCCGCTCCGTGCGGGAGTTGATCCTCTGCGGTGATCCGCGGGTGCATCAGACGGCGCTGACCCAGCCCGCGCTGTTCGCCGTCCAGTACGCCCTGGCGATGACCCTCCTCGAGGAGGAGGAGGTGCGTCCGGCGGCCGTCCTGGGGCACGGCACCGGCGAGGTCGCGGCGGCCGTGGTCGCCGGGGCGCTGTCCCTGGAGGAGGCCGCCCGGCTGGTGTGCTTCCGGGGCGCCTCCATGCAGTACCTGCCGTCCGGCGGCGGGATGATGGCGACCTGCGCCAGCCCGTTCGAGGCCGCGGAGGCGGCCGCGGGCGAGCCGGAGGTGTCGATCGGCGCGTTCAACGCGGCGCGCGCCACGGTGCTCTCCGGTGCGGTCGACGCTCTGGAGCGGGTCCGGGAACGGCTGGCGGCGGTCGGTATCGCCGGCACCTTCCTCCAGGTGACGCACGCCTTCCACTCGCCGCTGATGGAGCCGGTGACGTCCCGGTTCGCGGACGCGGCCCGGCATGTGACGGCCGGCCGGCCGACCGTGCCGTACTACTCCACGGTGTACGGGCGGCGCTACGACGAGCCCCTGGCCGGCGGGTACTGGACGGAGCAGATCACGGCGCCGGTGCGGTTCGCCGACGCCGCCCGCCGGATGCTGGCCGAGCAGGCGCCCAGCCACGTCGTGGAGATCGGCCCCAGGGCGGTGCTCACACCGTTCCTGCGGCGGATGGCCGGCACGCGCGGCCCCGCCTGCCTGGCGGTGTGCCGCGGTCCGGGGAGCAACGCGGTGGATCTGGCGGGGGTCCTGTCCCAACTCGACGCGGGCCCGCTGGCGGGCATATGAGCGGGGGCCCTCTCGGCCTACTTCTTTCCCGCCCGGGCCAGGACGGCCGTGCCGGTCACCCCGGCCGCCAGTCCGCCGATCGTCCACGGCGTGCTGGGAGACCCGTCGTTGAGGCGGTAGCCGACATAGCTGAAGGCCAGGGTGACGAGGAGCACGGTCATGCCCCAGTACTGCCTCTTGAGCATGTGACCTCCTTACCGGTCGAGCGGGACAGCAGCCGGTCGCACCCTAGGCCGGGACCGGAGCCGGAACTTCCCCGGGGTGCGTCCTCCGCGCTCCTACGGGATCCAGCCCGCCTCCTCCGCGATACGGATGGCGTCGATCCGGTTGCGGGCTTTGAGCTTGTCGACGATGGCGGTGAGGTAGTTCCGTACCGTTCCCTGGGTCAGATAGAGCTGGTCGGCGATCTCCGCCGCGTCGGCGCCGCGGGCCGCCAGCCGGAGCACCTGGGTCTCCCGGGGGGAGAGCGGGTTGTCCGGCGCCTCCCAGGCGGTGAGGGCGAGTTCGGGATCGATGACGCGCCGGCCCGCGGCGACCGAGCGGACCGCCTGGGCCAGCCGGGAGGGCGGGGAGTCCTTGAGTAGGAAGCCGGAGACGCGCGCGGCCATCGCCCGGCGCAGCGTGCCGGGCCGGCCCAGGCTGGTGAGCATCAGGGTGCGGCACTCCGGCACCTTCTGGTGCAGGTCCGCGGCGGCGGTGAGGCCGTCGGTGCCGGGCAGGTCGATGTCGATGACGGCGACATCGGGACGGGTTTCGAGCGCGGACGGCACGATGAGGTCGCCGCGGTCCACCGACGCGACGACCTGAAGATCATGTTCCAGTTCCAGCAGGGCGACCAGCGCGCCGCGGACCATGTGCACGTCTTCGGCGAGAAGGATTCTCACCATCCCCATTGTTTCCCCCGATTCGTTCACGGCATTCAGACGGCGGGTCTGTCCACCTCTCCGATCCGGTCGGCCGCGCCGTCGGCGGCCTCGTCCACGCGCGGGCACGGGCTCGTGTCCGCGCCGGTCGGCGGCCTGACGGGGGCCACCGCCGTCAGCCGGTACCGGCCGCCCTCGACGACACCCGCCGTCAGCTCGCCGCCGATCGCGCCGAGCCGGGCGCTCAGGTTCCCGAGGCCGCTGCCGCGGTCCTGGGCGAGGGAGCGGTCCGGGGCGGCGACCCCGTCGTTGACGAGGTCGAGGCGTACGGTGTCGCCGGTGACCACGGCCGTGACCGTACAGGACTCCACTTTGCTGTGACGGAGAATATTGGTGACGCCCTCGCGCAGGGCGGTCGCCAGCACGGTGTCCACCAGGGGGTGGAGCCGTCCGCACCGGATGTCCACCTCGACGTCGACGTCCGCCGCCGCCATCACCTCGGCCACCGACGCGGCTTCCGCCTCCAGCGACATGTCCCGGTAGCCGCTGGCCACCAGCCGTACGTCGGCGAGTGCCTGGCGGGCGACCCCGAGCACCGAGGCGACCTCGTCGCGGGCCCGCTCGGGGTTGACCGGCACCAGCCGGTGGATCAGCTCGCTCTTGAGGGTGATCGCGGAGAGGCTGTAGCCGAGCAGGTCGTGCAGGTCCCGGGCGAAGCGCAGCCGCTCCTGCGTGACGGCCATCCTGGCCATCTCGGCGCGGGCGTCGTGGACTTCGCGGACCAGGTCGGTGAGGCGGGTGAGGCCGTAGATGACCAGCCCGGTCAGCGCGGTGGAGATGGTGTAGTAGCCCGCCTCCAGAGCGGTCACGCCCTCCGCGAGCGACCAGGTGAGCATCGTCAGCGGGACGAGGGCGTAGCAGGGCCAGGCGATCCGCCCGGGCAGCAGGAGGAGAATCGATCCGGCGAGGGGTCCCGCCATACTGCCCCAGACGCCGCCGACCCACAGGACGGGCACGAGGGTCAGGGCCGCCTGCACGCCGAGGGTGGCCGTTTTACGGCGTGCGGACCACTTGAGGGTGCCGGGCGAGATGAGCAGCAACTGCACCGCGTAGAGCACGACGACCGCGCCCGTGCAGACGATCCGGGCCCTGGTGCCCGGCACCTCGTTCTGGACGTTGAGGAGGGTGACGATGCCGTAGCCCGCGAAGACCACCGCGCTGATTCCCTGGGCGAGCCGGGGCGCCAGCAGGTCCCGTGCCCCGGTCCGGTGCCACCCCGGTCCCGGCCCCGGCGCCCGCCCCGCCACCGCGGCGACGGCCGGCGGCTGCCCGCCCTCCGGGTCCGGACGCGTCCCTTCCGCCGACTCCTCGTCTCGACGGAGGTCGTTGTCCGAGGTCCGGAAACGGCCCGCCATGTGTCGACTCCTCGCATGGACGTCGGGACTATGCGTGACCGAACTATATGCCGACGCATGCCGGGTCCGGGACCCGTACAACACCTTCACGCGATCTACAACAACAGGGGCACCGGGTTGAGTTGCTCGTAGGCGAGGGGCCGTGCGAGGTGGCCGAGACTCACCGGTACGTCGTAGAGCCGCCCCGGCGCGAACCGGGCGTAGAACGGGCGCAGTCCCGGCACCAGCACTTTCACCGCCGGAATCCCCACGTCCGGCCGGGTCTGGTCGAGCACCAGCAACTCCATGCCGTGCGCGGCGACCAGGGCGCGCATCTCCTCCACGTCGGTGAGCAGGTCGTCGTTGCGTCCGGACCACCGCCACGCGCCGGGAGCACGGGCCGAATGCGCGGCGTCGGGCAGCAGGTGGGGCTGCTCGTCGGTCCGGGGGGTACGGGGTCCGGTGACGGCTCCGGGGGCGGCACCCGCCGGCCGGCCGGTGGGGGTGGTCGCCGCCGGGCCGGCGGCGGGCAGCATCTGGACCATCTCGGTGAGGGCGCGGCGCAGGGCGAGCCGCGGGTCGGGGTGCGCCCCGAACCCGTACAGGACGGGCGCGGCCGTGTCCGTGTCCCCGGCGCCCCGGGAGACCGCCGCCATCACGGGGATGCCGAGGTCGGAGGTGAGGTCGAGGGCCCACACCTGGCGCCCGGCCCGGCCGAGGGCGTCGCGCAGGCCGCTCAGCCACGGCTCGTCGAAGGCGTCCAGGTCGACACCGGGCAGCCGCAGGCGGTTGTACCACCACAGGGCCACCGCGTCCCGTTCGACCAGTTCCAGGAACCCCTGCACCAGGGCGTCCTCCGGGCTGCTGCCGGCCGCGTTGCCGTTGGAGTCGGCCCACAGTCCGTCCCGGGTGCCACCGGACGAGGTGTCGAAGTACAGGGTGGCGGTGGGCAGCAGCCGCTGGGTGCCGGCGGTGAGGGACCACACCGGCGTCCACTCGGTGGGCGCCCCGGGGTCGAACGGCGCGCACACGTGGTGGAACGGCGTGTGGGAGGCGTTCCAGCGGTCGCGTTCGGCGTGCTGGCGCTCGTGGAACAACTGGTAGGCGTTGGGGTGGACGGCGGCCGGGCCGAGGCCGGTGAGCGAGTCGGTGATCGTCAGCTCGTCGCCCTGGCGGGCGGCGGAGTAACGTTCCACCGCCTCGCCCAGGGCGCTGGCCCGCGCCTCGACGGCGGTCGCCCCCTTGCCGGAGCTGCGGGACCTGAGCACCCGGCTCACCGCGGCGGGCGAGTGGCCGCCGAGGGCGAGGTTGTGCCCGGAGTCGTAGGCGTGCAGCCCTTCGGGCAGGCCGGCCATGGGGCGTACGTCCGTCACGATGCCGGTGACCGGTCCGACCAGGTGGCGGTGGCGGGCGAGCAGCTGCTCGGCGGAGAGCGCCCGGTCGTTGCTGCCGGACCCGCCGGCCTTGGGACGGGACACCGGCACCACCGGGCGGCGGGTCCGCTCGGCGACGAGCGCGGGGTCGCCGCAGGACGGGCACTGCGGACGTCTTCGTACCGGATGGTGGCCGGTGCGCAGGGTGAGGCCGTCCAGCACGCACACCGCCCGCTGTTCCGGACTCCGCAGCCCCGCCAGCCACTTGGCCGTCTCCAGCACGGCGCTGTGCAGTCCCAGGGCCCGCACGGCGGCCGGGGAGGGCGCGGGGCGGGGGGCGGAAACGGGGGCGCGGGCGGGGCGCGGGGCCGTGCCGGGGCCGCCGGCCCCCCGGAGGTCGTCGAGGCCGAGGGTGCGGCGCGCCGTCAGTTCGCCCCGGCGGTGTTCGCGCAGCCGGTGGGCGAGGCAGTTCCAGCAGGCGGCGTCGTCGTCACCCGGTTCGAAGACCGGCCCGGTCCACGGCTCGGCCGCGAACGGCCTGGCCAGCAGCCAGGGCCGGCCCTGCGCGCGCAACCGGGCTTCGACCGCGCGCAGTTCGGGTGCCAGGTAGTCCTCGCAGAGGACGAGCGCGAAGGGCGCGTCCGCGCCTTCCTCGTCGTCGACCGCGGTGATCGAGGAGGCACGGCAGGCGGCGCGCACCTCGTCGCGGTCCACGTCCCCCACGGCGATGAGCGCCACGGGCGTGCCGCGCACGGTGTCCTCGGCGACGAAGCCGTCCAGTCCGGCGCGGTCCCAGTAGGCCTCGGCGGGCTCGCGGTCGGAGCGCGGGGACGCGCAGCCGAGGGCGGAAGCGGGATCGGTGCCGGTGCGGCCGGTGCGGCCGGTGAGGCCGGCCGGGCCGGCCGGGCACGGCGCGGTGTGGCGGTAGCCCACCAGATTGGCCTCGGCCAGGCGCCGTACGACCCGGCCCGCCTCCTCGGCGGGCATGGCGGCAGCGGCGTCCCGGAGCAGTTCGGGCAGGGTACGGCTGCCGTCGAGGAGCGACACCAGGGCCTTCGCGCCCGCTCCCCGCACCGCCGTCACGTCCGTGTCGGACCACATGAACACGGCCTCCCCCGGAGCGGGCACGGCCCGCACATGGCGCTTGAGCGCCACGAACGGGCCGTGCCCCGGGGCCTGTACCTCGGTCACGCAGCGGTCGGCGCGTCGAGGAGCACGGAGATGCACATGCACCACTCCGCCCCCGCCGGCTCGGCGAAGTTCAGGCTCTCGACGCTGACGGACTCCCCGCCCGCGCCGACGGGTTCACCCGACGCCGCACCGAACGCGCCGCGCGCGGTGGCGGGTCCGGATGCGAAAACGTCCTCGAGCCCGATGCGAGAGACCAGTTCCGCGAAGCCCGCAAGCTTTTCGGTAACGTTCATGACAACCCCCTGTGGATGAACAAACCGGTGGACCGACGAAGCGGCGCACGCGCCGGCGACGTCCTCGATGGGAACAGGCTGTGCCGAACCGCATGTGCGGTCGGCGCCTGGTTCGGAAGTCTGCGGCCGGAATTCGCCCGTCCGTCAGTGTGCGGATCATCGGCCACCCATGAGATTTTCATGCCCGGGTTCGTGCACCGCTCACTGGGCCGGGCACGGTCCGCGGTGCGACGCTCATGAGCCGGAAACCATAGGGTCGCCACGCGTCACCGGCGGCCGTGGCCCAAGGGGGAGACACATATGGAGATCCAGGTCCTGGGCTCGCTCGCCGCGCAGGAACGCGGCGTCTCAGTGGTGCCGAGCGCGGCGAAACCCCGCCAGCTGCTGGCCCTGCTCGCCCTGCACGCCGACCGGGTGGTGTCGGTGCCCACGCTGATGGAGGAGATCTGGGGCGAGCGCATCCCCCGCAGCGCCTCCACCACCCTGCAGACGTACGTCCTCCAGCTGCGCCGCCGGATCACCACCGCCCTCGACGGCGATCCGCGGCGGGCGAAGGACGTCCTGGTGACGCGCTTCGGCGGCTATCTGCTCCAGGTGGAGCCGGGCAGGGTCGACGCCCACGAGTTCGAGCGGCTCGCCGTGAGCGGCGGTACCGCCTTCGAGATCGGCGACTACCGGGCGGCCTCCGCCACCCTGCGCCGCGCACTCGCGCTGTGGCAGGGGCCGGCCCTGGTCGACGTACCGGCCGGCCCGGCGCTGGAGCTGGAGGTGCTGCGGCTGAACGAGGAGCGCACCACCGCCCTGGAGCGGCGCATCGAGGCGGACCTGCGGCTCGGCCGCTACGCCGAAGTGGTCCCCGAACTGCGGGTACTGGCCGCACGCCACCCTCTCCACGAGGGTTTCTGCGGCCAGTTGATGCGTGCCCTGCACCGAACCGGTGGCAGCTGGCGGGCGTTGGAGGCCTACCAGCGGCTGCGCGGCAGCCTCGTCCGCGAGCTGGGCCTGGAACCGTCCGGCCCGCTCCGGGAACTCCACCAGGCGGTTCTCTCCGGCGACCCGGACCACGCCCTGCACCCGGCCGCGGCGGACTGAGGGACCGAGGACGGGGGGCCGACCGCTCCACCCGGGCTCCACCCCCGCTCCACACAACATGCCGGAGGCTTTGAGGCGGCGTCCCTACGGTGCCGCAATGACGACCTTCGACGAGCTCCTCGCTCTGGCGCCCGCTCCCGATCTGCGCCGTTCCACCGACGAGTTGACACGCCTGAAGGAGGAGCTGAGCCGGGGCCCCGACCCCGCGGCGACCCGGCGCCAGCACGCCAAGGGCAAGCTCACCGCGCCCGAGCGGCTGCGCCTCCTCTTCGACGACGGGACGTTCACCGAGATCGAGCCGCTGCGCCGGCACCGCGCCACCGGCTTCGGCCTGGAGGACCGCAAGCCGCACGGCGACGGAGTCGTCATCGGCTGGGGCCTGGTGCACGGCCGTACGGTCTTCGCCTACGCCCACGACTTCCGGGTCTTCGGCGGCGCCCTGGGCGAGGCCCACGCCGAGAAGATCCACAAGGTGATGGACCTGGCCGAGGCGGCGGGCGCCCCGATCGTCGGGCTCAGCGACGGCGCCGGCGCCCGCATCCAGGAGGGCGTCACGGCGCTCGCCGGATACGGCGGCATCTTCCGCCGCAACACCCGCTCCTCCGGGGTGATCCCGCAGATCAGCGTCGTCCTCGGCCCGTGCGCGGGCGGCGCCGCCTACTCCCCCGCGCTGACCGACTTCGTGTTCATGGTGCGCGGCACCTCCCAGATGTTCATCACGGGCCCGGACGTCGTCCAGGCCGTCACCGGCGAGCAGATCACCCACGACGGCCTCGGCGGCGCCGACGTGCACTCCTCCCTCTCCGGCGTCTCCGGCTTCGCCTACGACGACGAGGCCGAATGCCTGGCCGACGTCCGCCACCTGCTCTCGCTGCTCCCCCAGAACAACCGCGAACTTCCCCCCGCCGTCCGGTCCGACGACCCCGCCGACCGCCGCACCGAGGCACTGACGACGCTGGTCCCGGCCGACCCCCAGCAGGCCTACGACATGCGCGGGGTGATCGAGGAGATCGTCGACGACGGCGACTGCTTCGAGGTCCACGAGGCCTGGGCCCGCAACGTGGTGTGCGCACTGGCCCGGCTGGACGGCCAGGTCGTGGGCCTGATCGCCAACCAGCCCGCCGCCCTCGCCGGCGTCCTCGACATCCACGGCTCCGAGAAGGCCGCACGCTTCGTGCAGACCTGCGACGCCTTCAACATCCCCCTGGTCACCCTGGTCGACGTCCCCGGCTTCCTGCCCGGCGTCGACCAGGAGCACGGCGGCATCATCCGCCACGGCGCCAAGCTCTTGTACGCCTACTGCAACGCGACCGTCCCCCGCATCTCCCTGGTCGTCCGCAAGGCCTACGGCGGCGCCTACATCGTCATGGACTCCCGCTCCATCGGCGCCGACCTGTCCTTCGCCTGGCCGACCAACGAGATCGCGGTGATGGGCGCGGAGGGAGCCGCCAACGTCGTCTTCCGCCGCGAGATCGCCGCCTCCGACGACCCGGACGCCACCCGGGCCCGCCTGATCAAGGAGTACAAGGCCGAGCTGATGCACCCGTACTACGCGGCCGAACGCGGCCTGGTCGACGACGTCATCGACCCGGCGGAGACCCGCACGGTCCTCATCCGCTCCCTGGCCATGCTCCGCACCAAGAACGCCCGCCTCCCGGAGCGCAAGCACGGCAACCCGCCGATGTGATCCGGCGTCGGACGAAGCACCGCGGGACACGGCCCGGGCGACGGCCCGGCCCGGCCGCAGCGAGCGGGCTCCGGACACCTGTGCCGACCTGCGGTCCGAACGGCACTCCAGCCGGACACACGGGTACATCGGCCGGGACCCTCGCAACCAACGGCTCGGCGGAGCCTGGCGGTCCCCGTGCCGACGGCCGCGGTGCTTCCTCCACGCTCACTAAGGGATGACTCGAGATCGGGCCCAACTCCGGTTCATCGGATCCCGGTTGCGCCAGCCAAGGTGACGTTGCTCGGTCAGCGGGGACGGTGTTACGGTCTCACCGAGCCCCGTATGGGCCTATGCATGGAGGTAGCGGCTACTCAGCCATTGCAGAGATCGGCACGTTCCGTCTCTCGCAGCTTGTCAATCCCTGTCCTGGGGTTGCTGCGCCCATCTTCACTGTGTAGGCATGCGGGGTATTTCTGTGTCGATTTCCGGTGGCGTGGCCCTCCTTCGCGATCGATCGACACGGAAAGGCAGTGCATGAGCAAGGAACAGGCCGAGACCTGGGAGGCACAGGCCGAGACCTGGGCGGGCTTCGACGTCAATGACTTCCAGCGTCAGGTCATCGCCGAGTTCCGGGCGAACGACGGGAAGATGAGCGGCATGTTCGAGGGCTGGACATTGGCCGTGCTGACGACCGTCGGAGCCAAGAGCGGCCTACGCCGGGAGAGCATCCTGGGGTATCTCGAATTCGACGGAAAAGGGATCGTCGTCGCATCCTCGAACGGCGCCGACAAGCACCCCGGGTGGTACCACAACATCCGCAAGAACCCGATCGTGACGGTCGAGACGGGTACCGACACCTATCAGGCGATCGCCGCCATCCCGCCGGCCCAGGAGCGTGACAAGCTCTTCGACCGCGTGATCACCGAGGCGCCGGGGTACGCCGACCACCAGGCCAAGACGGCCCGGGAGATCCCGGTCGTCGTACTGCACCGGATCGGCCCCAAGCCCGGCGAGGAGCGGGTCAAGGGCATGGGCGACTGGATCGTCGAGGTACACGACTGGCTGCGCAAGGAACTCGAGACGCTCCGCGCCCAGGTGGACCAGGTGATCGAGGGTGGCGCGGACACGATCGAGCGGACGCGGCCGGACCTCGCCCAGCAGATGCGCACTCACTGCCTCAACTTCTGCGGGGCACTGAAGAAGCATCACGGTGGCGAGGACATGGCCATGTTCCCGATGCTGGCCAAGCAGTTCCCCGCACTCGCTCCGGCGCTGGCACAGCTCGTCGAGGAGCACAAGGTGGTGGCGCGGCTGCAGGACGACATCCAGCGGCTCGTCGACAGCTTCGTACCCGGTGAGACCGACCCCGTGCGGCTGCGCGCCGACCTGGAGCGGCTGGCGAACCAGCTGGAGTCCCACTTCAGGTACGAAGAGGAGACCATCGTGACGGCGCTCAACGCCACGGCCCCGGCTCCCAACTTCGGCTGATCATCCACCAGCACCCCCGGGCCGACCCCTTCTTCGGCCCGGGGGTGTCCGCTGCGCGCCAGGCCCCGGCAGGAGCATGCCGCGGCCCGGAATCCCGGTTCCGGTCGCCCTCGACAGTAAGCGTTGAGTTTTCCTCGAGCGGGGTTGCCCAACCGCGAAGAGGGGGCAGAATCCGAAGATCTAGATCCCCACCAGGAACAGGCCCTAGTACTGCAATCCACGAAACGCTCTGGTCAGGAGGTGCAACCATGGTCCCCGGACGTGACGGAGCCCGGGAGTCGTATCCAGCTCCCGGGCCCCTGGGGATGCCACCTCATTGCGCACGCCGGCGCGTTTAAGAGGGAGGATCAGTCATCAAGCCGTCGTGTTCTTCCTTTGAACTACCGCACCAGGCAGAGGTGCAGGCGAGAATTGAACTCGCATCCGACGGCAATCGTCCTTCCTCGGTCGTTCCGGCGATCGGCAGCGATGCTGAGACTGGAGCGAGAGTCTGAGATTGACCGCGGCCTCCGCTCGGAGGGCCGCTTCTTCAGGCTGAACGTCAGTTTCAGCTTGCGCTCGTCGCGCGAACCGGCCCTCAGTCCGGCCCGCGCCGTCGCGCACCCCCGCGCTCGCACGCGGGGGCGATCATGGAGGCTACCGGCCCGGCGTCAGCCGAACAGGTAGCCGAACACCGCCTCGCCGGCCCGCTGGTCGGTGATCTCGGTGGCGTTGGCCTCCTCGCGGGCGAACTTGACCGCCTGCTGGAGCTTCTCGACCCGCTCCACCAGCTCGTTCACCCGCCGCGCCGGAAGCGCGCCGGAGAACTTCACGGTCGTCCAGTACCCGATGGGCACGTCCTCGTAGTACACCTCGACCTGCGCCGGGTGCTTCTCGGTCGCCTCGGCCTTGACGTGGTTGCGGGGGACCTTCTTGGTACGGATCGTGCGGACCGGGTCCGTCTTCCACCAGTCCGTGGACGGGTCGTGGGACCAGGACTCGGCGGCGTCGAGCGTGGGAAGCTTCCGGACGAAGGCGTGCAGATCGGTGAGCTGCTTCTCCAGGAAGAGGAGGTAGCTGACCGGCACGTCGGCGAGAATGGTCCGCCCCTCGACGGTGACGTCCGCGCGGGCCGTGCAGTTCGCCCAGTCCTTGGTCGCCGTCACGTCGAACAGCCGGGTCAGCGAGGCCGCCATCTCGCGCAGCACGTCCTCGCCCTGCACCTGCACCCGCGTGGACTCGGGCGGCAACTGCTCGCCCTCCTCGTCCTTGGGCTGGTACGTACGCGAGATACCGGCGAGCAGCGCGGGCTTCTGCACCTTCTGGTGCGCCCCGTTGACGTCCTGAACCGCCTTGCTCTTGACGCCCTTTTCGACAGCGATGATCTGGTTCAGCTTGGTCATGTGATCCCCCTGAGAACACTCAGGAACCTAACCGGTCGACCCCGCTCCCGTCGCCGCATTTTCCGGCGGCTCGGGCTCGGAAGGAACCGGCTCTCTGCGAACCGCCCCGGAGCGAGGGATTCCGGCCGCCGCCCGTTATGGGATCACCCGGTCCCAGGCTCTCGGTCCGCGTGGAGGTCGCGGCTGCCACGGCCGCGGTGCACGTCCGGGACTCCAAGACCACTGCCGGGCCCGTCCTCACGGTGTCGCGTGACGCGTGGACGGGGTTCGTCGGATCGTCGGCCTTGCCGGAGCGGAGCGTCTGACACACGCACAGCTGTGAGAGCCCCGCCGGCCCCTTCAGGCCGGCGGGGCTCTCACGTGCGCGGGATACCCGATCAGCTTCAGGCGTCGCCCGGAGGGCCGGTGTCACCGGGCCCCCGGCCGACTGCGCGCAGGCATCGGGCGAACTCCTTGCAGACGACCCGCATTTCCATCTTGCGGTGGACACGATGCAGCGGACGCGGATGCGGCGACGGCTGTCGCCCCACTCAGACATCATAGACAAGTGTCCATGTATGGTGGACACTTGTCTATGATGTCTGAGGATGGGGGTACCCGGTGGAGACGACTGCGAACGTGCTGGTGGGGCTGGTGGCCGCGCTGCACGCATATTTCCTGGTTCTGGAGATGTTCCTGTGGGAGAGGAGGCCGGGCCGCAAGCTCTCCGGCTTTGATGCGGCCATGGCCCGCGCCACTGCCCCGCTCGCCGCGAACCAGGGCCTCTACAACGGGTTCCTGGCCGCCGGGCTGATCTGGGCGCTGATCGCAGATGATCCGACCGGGTTCCGGGTCCAGGTCTTCTTCCTCATCTGCGTGCTCATCGCCGGGCTGTACGGCGGACTCACCACCAACCGACGGATCCTCATGGCCCAGGCAGCACCCGGGGCCCTGGCCCTCACCGCCGTTCTGCTTGCCCGGTGACCGCCGGGCATGCGGATCCCCGCACGACACGGACGCGGGCCAAGCTGGGCCGGGCACTGCTCGAGGAGTGTGCCCACCGCCCGTTGGCGGAGGTCAGCGTCGCCGCCCTGGTGCGCCGGGCGGGAGTCGGCCGCGCCACCTTCTACCTCCACTACGCCGACTTGGAGGCGCTCGCCGTCGACGTGTGCGCCGATATCGTCCGCGAAGCCGTGGACGCCCTGCACGCATGGCGCGGCACACCCGACCCCGAGACCCCTCCGCCCGCCCTGTTCGCCTTCTTCGACCGTCTCGCCCCGCACGCCGGGCTCTACCGGGAACTGCTGCGCCCGGGCGGCAGCGGCCCTCTCGGCCATGTACTCCACCAGGATCTGCGCGCCCGTAGCCACACCGAGCGCGCCCTGGCCGGTGCTCCGGAGCCGGACCTGGTCGCCTCGGCCGTGGCCGCGACCTTCGCCGGAGTTCTCGCCGACTGGCTGCACGGCTTCATCGAGGCCACACCCGCCGAGATCGCGCAGCGGGTCTGGCGTCTGCTCATCAACCTGCACCGCACCCCCCTGCCCTGACCGGCCGCCTGCCCGCCAGCCTTCCTTCGCGGTGTTCACCCGCCATCGGCGAGTCACCCTGGACGGCCGCCCGCGGACGTCCCACGCGCACATCGCCCGTGTGACCCGTGTGCTGGGGCTACTCGTCGACACCGTGCGCCGTCGGCGGGGCCAGTGCGGTCGGTGTCCTTGATGAGGTCGATGAGAGACCCGGGGCGGTGTCCCCTCCGGCTCTGCCGGGCTCACCGGGTCACCGGGCCGTCGGGGCCTTCCCGGTCGGCGAGGGCAGGAAGGGGTGGCCGACGGCGGGTCCGGCGTTCGACCGGTGCTCGGAGGCGGGCAGCGGGATGGTCGGTGCCGTGCCGTCGTCCAGGAGCGTGAGCGGGTGGCCGCTGTGGCTGTCCGCCCACCCTCCGGCCCACTCGATCTCCTCCGCGGTCACAATGCCGTAGAAGCCCGGGTCGCCCTCCGCCCAGGGCGCGTCCGGCGCCTCGCCCTCGTCGACCGCCTTCTGCGCCAGCTCCCGTACGACAGGGTCGGCGCGGCCGACGAGCGCTTCGGGCGGCAGTACCGGCGTCAGGCCGACGGCGGCGACCCGCTCCCGGAGCTGCGCCGCCGCCTGTTCCAGGGTCAGACCGGCATCGGTGAGCAGGGCGGAGAGGCCCTCCCGCAAACCAGCGAGATCCGGACGCCGGAGCGGTTCGGCGACGATCACCCGCCCCAGCAGCGGCAGAAAGGCCGGATCGACGCCTTCCCACATCGGGGGCACCATCAACGGCATGTAGGGATACGGCGCCCGGCCCGTCAGCGCGAAGAAGAGGGTGGCGCCGAAGGCGTACACGTCGGCGGGCGCCCCGACGTGCTTGGAGTCCCGCAACTGCTCGACGGGCATGTAGGGGCGCGTGCCCAGGCGGTCGCCGGTCCGGGTGAGCGCCTGACTGGACTGGCGCTCGACCACGACCGCCAGGCCGAAGTCCAGCACCACCGGCCCGTCCGGGCCCAGCACGACGTTGCTCGGCTTGAGGTCGCGGTGCAGCAGCCTCGTACCGTGGATGGCGGCCAACGCGTCCACGAGGGCCAGCCCGAGCGCCGCGCACGGCCCGACGGGAAGGGGGCCGGACTCCGTCACCATGGTCTGCAGCGACGGTCCGGCGATGTAGTCCATGGCGAACCACGGCTCACCCGCCTCCGGGTCCGCCGCGCGCAGCGCCGGAACCCGGTCGCTGACCACCGCGCGGACGGCGTCGATCTCCCGCGCGAACCGCTCGCGGGCCTGCGACTGGTCCAGCAGGTTCGGCTGGATCATCTTCACCACGACGAGCCGCGACGGATCGACCGCCTCGCCACGGCCGTGATCATGGTCGGGTTCGACCAGCCGGTAGGCCGCGACCATCTCGTCGGAGAGACCGTCCAACGGGATCTCGCGCGCCAGATAGGCGACGCCCATGCCGCCCGCGCCGAGCCGGGCGAGCAGTTCGAACGGCCCCACCACACGCGGGTCCGCATTGGTGTCCAGCGGCTTCATCGGCGCTCTCGTATCCCCACACTCTCGTCGCGGTCCTCCCCCGGCCCCCCTGCCGCCTCGCACTCTACGGTCTGTGGTCGGACGAACACGGAAGGCTTCAGCCGGTCACCCGGGGCTGGAAGCGGCGGTACTCCGAGAGCTGTTCGAACGTGCTGCCGTGAGGTCGCGGCACGCGGGACCACCCGGCCACAGGAGCCGTGTGCCCGTGGCCGTCCCGGTACGCAGGTGACTCGGCATCGGGCTCCACCACCGCGGCCCGACCGGGGAACCGTCGACGAGCCCCGTTCGAGGCGTTCCTCGTCGTTCGGGCCGCGCCGTGACCCGCACTCCCTTCGGGTGACCGCTCCCAGGGCACGGGGCTGACGGGCGGGAGCGGCCGGCGGGACCCCGTCACGGGCCGGGGGTGACCTCCACGGACACGGTCAGCTCGCCCTCGTTGTCGTGGAGGCAGCCTTCGTCGTCGTTGATGCGCAGTTCCACCACTCCGTCGCCGGCCGCCCGGAAGGTGACGGCGTCCCCGACGACGAGGACCGGCGCGACCGCCCTCGGCGACGGCGCTGTCGGAGTGAACTCGGCGAAGAAGATCCTGCTCGACGACGCCGACGGTGCCGTTCCCTGCCACAACCCGCGTGGAAGGAGGCGGACCCGACCGACTCCGGTGCCGCCTCCGTCGACCCACTCAGGTGTTGAGCGGGTGCCCGGTCGTTACCTCCACATGGTCCGGGACCTCGTCGTGACGATCGCCCACGGTCGGCGTCCCGGCGGGCTCGAACATCAGGATCGCGGCGCCGGCCGGAGCGTACGGCTTGTGCTCCGTGCCTCGGGGGACGGTGAAGACCGCTCCCTGCGGGAGCCGGACCGTGCGCTCCCCATCGGTCTCGCGCAAGGAGATGTGCAGTTCTCCGTCGAGTACGAGGAAGAACTCGTCGGTGTCGTCGTGGACGTGCCAGACATGTTCGCCCTCGACCTTGGCGATGCGGACGTCATAGTCGTTGACGCGCGTGACGATGCGAGGGCTCCACAGGGCATCGAAGGAGGCCAGAGCCTTGCCGAGGGGGATGGGGTCGTTACTCATGGGATCATCCTGAGCCGTTCCGCACGGCCGACGTGAGTGCTAGGAATCGCGCATGGCGAAAGAATCCTCGCACGCACTGCGCTCGGCGGACGTACACCGCGTCGTCGTGATCGTCGACGAGAACTCGAACCCCTTCGAGCTCGGCTGCGCGACCGAGGTCTTCGGTCTGCGCAGACCGGAGATCGGCCGTGCCCTCTACGACTTCAGGCTCTGCTCCCCCGAGCCCCGCACCCTGATGCGGGACGGATTCTTCACGCTCACGGGAGTCTCCGATCTAGCGGCGGCCGACACGGCGGACACCTTGATCGTCCCCAACCGCCCCGACGTCGAGGTGCCCCGCCGTCCCGCCGTGCTCGATGCCGTCCGACGGGCGCACGCGCGCGGCGCGCGTCTGGTCGGCTTCTGCAGCGGCGCCTTCACCCTGGCCGAGGCCGGAGTGCTCGACGGGCGCCGGGCCACCGCGCACTGGCAGTGGGCGGATTCCTTCCGGGCCCGCTTCCCTTCCGTCCGCCTCCAGTCGGACGTGCTGTTCGTGGACGACGGTGACATCCTCACCGCTGCGGGGAGCGCGGCCGCGCTCGATCTCGGGCTGCATGTGGTCCGCCGCGACCACGGCGCGGAGGTCGCCAACTCCGTGAGCCGGCGGCTGGTCTTCGCGGCGCACCGGGACGGCGGGCAGCGGCAGTTCGTGGAGCGCCCCATGCCCGACCTGCCCGACGAGTCCCTGGCGCCTGTCCTGGCCTGGGCCCAGGAACGGCTGGACTCACCGCTCACGGTCTCTGCCCTGGCGACGCGCGCGGCGGTCAGTCCGGCGACGCTGCATCGCCGCTTCCGGGCACAGCTGGGAACGACGCCGTGGACGTGGCTCACGGGGGAACGGCTTGCCCTGGCATGCCGGTTGATCGAGCAGGGTGAGTCCCGCTTCGAGAGGGTCGCACGGCTCAGCGGGCTGGGCACCGCCGCCAATCTGCGCATACTGATGCGCCGTGAGGCTGGCATCACTCCGTCGGCGTACATGCGTCGGTTCGGACCGGAGACGAAGTGAGGGCGGGGCCTTCCCCTCCGGTGCGGCACGGGAAGGTGCCTCAGCGCCGGATGCCGCCCGGCGCCAGGAGACCGGTGAGGCCGACACCCCGGATCCGCCGGACGGCGGGCCGCCTGTCAGGGCGGTCGGCCGTCGCGCATGCACGAAAGTTCGACGCCGTCATGCTCACACGTCACGCCTTGGGTTCCGCGCTCCTCGACCAGCCGCGCGTCTCGCCCTCGTCGATGAGGCGTCGCCCGGCCTCCCACAGCGAGGAGGACGCGTCCCCGATCACTGCCTTGCGGGCTCGGACATCGTCGGCGGTGACGCCCGGGGTACGCCACGTGCCACCGCGTGCCATCCAGTTGAGAAGCAGTGGCTGTAGCCGGTCCATGGCCTTGGCGAATCCGGCCTCGGGGGTGCGGCGTTCCTCGAATTCGTCCCAGAGAGCCCGCATGCGCTGAGCTTGGTCCGTCGGAAGCAGGTGGAAGAGTTCGTCGGCCGCGGCGGCTTCCCGCTCCTGCTGGTCGATACCCGCGGCACTGTCGTACAGCGGGGTGTCGCCGGCGTAGATCTCCACGAGATCGTGCAGCAGGACGAGCTGAATGGTGTGCCCTACGTCGATGGGCTGGTCGGAGTGTTCGGCGAGAACCGCCACCATCATCGCCAGGTGCCATGAGTGCTCTGCGTCGTTCTCGCGGCGGTCCGTTGCGGCGAGAGGCGACTGGCGGAGGACGGTCTTGAGCTGGTCCACCTCTACGAGGAAGATGAGTTGGGCGCGCAGTCGTTCGTCGAGATCGTCGGGGAAGGGCGTCTTCTCTGCGAGTAGGCTCCGGCGTTCATCGCTCATGCGTTCATCGTGACACGCACGGCCCCGGCTCCCAGGCAACCACCCGCACCCCGTCGGACCCCTCCGCACAGGCGTTGCCGATGTCCTGCCTGTCCAGGAAAAGCAGAGGGAGACAGCCCCACAGGTACAGGGCGAGCGCGGCGGCGGAGCACAGTGCCGCAAGGTCCCTGCAGACTTCGGCGGGCGTACGAAGGGCGAGGGAGCGCAGCCATCCCGGTGTGAGGCGTGACACCAGGTAGGCGGCAAGGCCGAGCAGCCCCGGTAATCCGGCGAGGAGAGCCGTGAGGAGAGCCGTGAAGTCGTGCACCTGGTACGGGTCGGAGACGGGCACGCCGGATCCGGTCTCAAGGATCTTCGTAAGTCCCGCCTTCAGGACGGGACCCTTCCGGGCCGAGCCGTAGGAGGCGGCAGACGAGTCGGGCTGTACGCCGGGTTCTGTCGCCCGGTCGCCTCGCGGCGGCCGGGGAGACGGCCATCCATCTAGGACCGGCGTTGCCGCCGGCCTCGTGCGGTCTACCCGCGGACTCGGGCGGGCAGCCCTCGAACGTCCGCGCAGAAACACCGGAGTGTTTCCTTTTGACCTTGCTCCGGGTGGGGTTTACCTAGCCGTCTGAGTCGCCTCAGGCGCTGGTGGTCTCTTACACCACCGTTTCACCCTTACCCGGCGCCGGAGCGCCGGGCGGTCTGTTTTCTGTGGCACTGTCCCGCGGGTCACCCCGGGTGGCCGTTAGCCATCACCCTGCCCTGTGGAGCCCGGACGTTCCTCGGGAAGTCCCGCAAGGGACTCCACGCGGCCGTCCGCCCGGCTCGTCTGCCGTGTCGACCATGGTACCGGGCGTGGGCGGGGCTTCGGCGCCGCCGCGGTCGCCAGGACCGAGCCGGTGAGGATCAGGGCGAACGCGGCCAGGACCGTCGCGGTCAGGGACTCGCCGAGGAGGAGCACCCCGGCCGTCACGGCGACCGCCGGGTTGACGTACGTGATGACGGTCGCCCGGGTCGGGCCCGCTTCCTTGATCAGTTCCAGGAAGGCGACGAACGCGACCGCCGTGCAGACGGCGCCCAGGCCCGCGAGGGCGGTCAGGGCCCCGGCCGAGGGCATCTCGGCCGGCCGCGTGAGCACGGCGGCCGGGGCGTACACCAGCGCCGCCAGGGTCAGGCAGACAGCGGTGAGCTGGAGGGACGGGACCTGCTTCAGATGGCGGGCGGCGATCAGCGGGGCGATGGCGTAGCCCAGGACCGTCACCAGCACCTCGGCGAGCGAACGGGCGTTGCCGCCGGTCAGGTGCGGGACGGTGAGGACGCCCACGCCCACCAGGCCGAGCCCCAGGCCGGTGAGGCGGCGTGCGCCGAGGCGCTCCGTGTCGCCGAAGAACCGGGCGAGCGTCACGCCGACGATGGGAACGCCCGCGATCAGCAGGCCGGCGGTGGAGCTGGAGAGGTGGCGTTCCGCGGAGGTCAGGGTGTACCAGGGGCCGATGATCTCGATGACCGCGAAGGCGAGCAGGGGGCGCCAGTGGGCGCGGACGGTCCCGGTGAGACCTCCTTGCCGTAGGGCGAAGGGCAGCAGGAGCAGGGCGCCGAGGGCGCAGCGGGCGAAGACGACCCCGGACGGGGACACCTCCTCCACCGCCACCTTGATCATCAGATAGGGGATGCCCCAGACGACTCCCATCAGGGAGAACAGGAACCAGCCGCGTGCAGTCATGCGGCGAGTCTCGGCCGGGTCAGCGTCCGGCGTCTTGAACGCTGTTGCGGTACGCCGCCGGGGTCACCCCGAGGACGCGGCGGAACCAGCGGGTCAGGTGGGCCTGGTCGGCGAAGCCCACGAGCCCGGCCACTTCGGCGGGGCGCAGCCCGGCCTCCAGCAGGCCTCGGGCCTTGGTGACCCGGTGCTGGGCGAGCCAGGCGTACGGCGGTATCCCCATCGTCGTGCGGAAGGCGCGCAGGAGCTGGTAGCGGGACAGGCCCAGGTCGGTGGCGAGGGAGGCGAGGGAGGGCGGGGCGAGCAACTCGTCGGCCAGACGGTCGCGGACGGCCAGGGCGATGTGCCCGGCGCCGGGGACCGGGCAGGTGTCCGCCCGGGCGGTGGAGTGGCGGTGCGTGAGGGCGGTGAGCAGCCAGGGCAGCCGGGACTCCGCCTCCAGGGGGTCGGGGCAGGCGCTGACCTCGGTGTGCGCGCGGCGCAGGGCGCCGGCCAGTTCGGGGTCGTCGAGGACCGGCTCGCGGAAGTGCGGGAGGCCGGTGCCGTGGATGCCGTCGGTGAGCAGGGCGGGAGTGGCGTACAGGGCGCGGTAGGAATAGCCGTGGGAAGCGGCCGGACCTCCGGTGTGCATCTCGCCGGGTTCGAGGACGACGATGGTGCCGGGGCCGGAGACGATGCGTCCCCCGCGGTACGCGATGGCCTCCAGGCCGCCGACGGTGACACCGACCGTGAACTCGTCGTGGGCGTGCGGGGCGTACTCGTGCCGGTCGAAGCACGCGGTGAGCAGGTCGACCGGCGGCCCGCAGCGCCCGAGCCGCGCCCTGGTCCAGCTGGCCTGTTCCCGTACGTTCGTCACCTCGCACCCCCTCCCGATCCCAGGAGATCAAGGGGATCAGAGGAAGTCGGCGGTGTCCAGGTCGATGTCGAAGGGTGCGGGGAGGGGCAGGGGTTTGCCCAGAGGGCGGGTGCAGACCTCGCGGTAGTCGTCCCGCTCGGGGGCGCTGAACAGCGTGATCGAGGAGGCCTCGCGGTCGACGAGGAGGTAGAGGGGGATGCCGCCTCGGGCGTAGCAGCGGCGTTTGGTCTCGCGGTCGGCCCGGGGCTTGGTGGACGTCACTTCCAGCACCATGGCCACGCCCTCGCAGGGCATCCATGAGTCGGCTTCCAGGTAGAGCTTCAGTTCCGCGGGAGCGAAGGTGCCGTCCGGGATCACACGGTCCTTCGGGCAGGCACCGCCGCTCTTCAGTTGGAGGCCCTTGTTCCCGGAGTAGTCCATGTCGGTTCGGGAGTTCCTGATCACCTGCTTCATCAGCAGGTTGATGTAGTGCTCGTGCTCCCCGTCCGGCGGCGGTGTCACGACGATCTCTCCCTCGATCAGCTCCGCCCGGAAGCCTTCCGGGGTGTCCAGGGCGAGAAAGCCCTCCAGCAGGACGTCTTCCTGCGTGAGCGGCTCGTGGGCCATGGCAGTCATGTCACGCCCCTCCTTCTGTCGCCCGTCAGACTGGGACATCGGCTGATCACCTGTCCGTGATATCGGGAGTCGTTCCCTCGATCGTGGCACAGGATCGAGACCCTCGTCAGATGCCACGGCCACTGGCTTGCCCCTGCCGCGACGTCGACGTCTCTACCGGGGCATGCGGATCGGAGAACTCTCCGCGGCCGTCGGTGTCACCACGCGGACCGTGCGGCACTACCACCATCCGGGGCTGCTGCCGGAGCCGGAGCGGCGGGCCGACGGGTACCGGGACTGCACGCTGCGGCACGCCGTCGTGCCGGCGCGGATCAGGCGGCTGACCGAGCCGGGGCTCGGTCCGGCGCTGCTCCGAGTACCGGTCCACCGGGTGGACCGACCGCTGCGGGCCGCGCGCCTTGCCCGCAGCCCGCGGCCCGCGGGTGCGCCGGCCGAGGCCGGCCAGGAAGCGATGTTTCGCACACGCGGCCCGGAGCGGGACGTGCGCGGCCCGGAGCGGGACGTGCGCGGCCCGGAGCGGGACGTGCGCGGCCCGGAGCGGGACGTGCGCGGCCCGGAGCGGGACGTGCGCGGCCCGACAACGGTACCTAGGGTGGGGTGCGGGAGTGCAGGTCTGTGACACGGCCTGGAACGAGTGACGAAGAAGGAAGACCGAGAAGGAAGACGCGCGACGCAGTGCCCGGTCCGCTGCGGGCCCGGCCGCGACGGACGGCGACCGGCGCGGACCGCGTACGCCGTCGGGTGTCGGGGAGGGACCAAGGGCGGTTCTGAACCATGAGGGATGCACATCGGCTCGAGCCCGTCTCGGCGAACCTGGGCGGCGGCACCGTGCTCGCGGCGTGGGAACGGTTCGTGCAGGGCGAGGACCAGGTCCCGGGTGTCCGGCCCCTGGTGGCGATCTCCTGGCATCGCTGCCGGGAGCAGTACCGGGTCGATCCTCACCTCACAGAGGCTCCGGTGGCCGTCGCGGCGCCCGACCGTACGCCCGAGCACGATGTCGTATTCGCCGAGCTGGGTTTTCGTGCCGCCTCCGTGGCACACGAGGTGGGCAACCTCGGTGGCGTCGTCACCGTCGCCGACGCCACGGGCCGGATCCTGGCCGAGTGGGGGGACCAGGCCACGCTCGCCAGAGCCGGCGACTCCCATCTGGCGCCCTGGTTCTGCTGGTCCGAGCGTGCGGTCGGCACGAACGGCACGGGCACGGCGCTCGAGGCGCACGGCCCGGTACCGATCAGGGGCGCGGAGCACTGGTGCCAGGCGTTCCACGACTGGGTCTGCGCGGGCATCGCGGTGCGTGACGTGGTGACCAGGGAACCGATCGCGGTCCTGAACATCTGCTGCTGGCGCAGCCCGCTTCCCGCGTCCGCGGAAAGCTGGCTGGCGAACGCGGTCACCATGACCCAGCACCCGCTGAAGAGGCGCGCCCGGGACAGCGGCGCCGAGTTGGTGGCGGCCTACACCCGGGCCAGGTCACGCTCCGGTGCGGCGCTCGCCGCGGTGGACACCGCGGGCAAGGTGGTGATAGCCGACGACACGGCAAGCATGCTCCTGGGCGTCCCGGCATCGACCCCGGCGGTCGATCCCACGCTGCGATGGAACGCCGGACTGCCGGAACTGATCGCGGCCGCCCGGTATGCGACCAGTCAGGCGGCCCGCGACCCCGACTGGGTCGGCTCGACGCAGATCTTCGCCCGCCTCACGGACGAGCCGACGTCGATCAGCATCCGCCCCGTCTTCTCGTCAGGACACCTGATCGGGAACCTGGTCTCGTTCGGCGCCTCCGACGGGGCGCAGTTGCCCCCGGCGGAGGGGCCCGCGCACCCCCGGGTGCAGCCCCGCCGACTGGTCGCGATGCGCGACAACCGGATGGTGCTGCTGCGGCTGCCGGAAGTCTCCTTCGCGAAATCGCAGGGAAACGACGTGTGGCTCTCCACCGATCAGGGGCGATTGCGAGCCGCTTCTCCGGGCCTGGACAAGCTCGACGGTGAGCTGGCGGATGTCGGCTTCCTGCGGGTGCACCGCCGGTATGTGGTCAACCTCAGCCGCATCCGGGAGATCGAGCGCGGACCCAAGGGCGAGCTGTCCCTGGTCATGGATGACCGGACGAACGAGATGGTGCCCGTTTCCCGGCGAAACGCGCCGGCCGTGCGCCGCGCGCTGGACCTCTGAGTCTCCCGGAAGGAAATCGCCGTGTCTGACAGTCCGGACGCCGTTGCCGGCGAGGCGAACGGGGAAAGCGCGGGCGGCCTCGGCCTCTCTGCCCCGGCCGGGCACCGCGGTCGCCCGATCGGGGGCGCGAGCAACCGCGACTGGTGGCCGAACCGGCTCGATCTGAGGATCCTGCGGAAACACCCCGCCATGGCCGACCCCATGGGCGAGGACTTCGACTACGCCGCGGAGTTCCGGACGCTCGACCTCGACGCCCTGGCGCGGGACGTCGACGAGGTGCTCACGACGTCGCAGGAGTGGTGGCCGGCCGACTTCGGCCACTACGGGCCGCTCATGATCCGGATGGTGTGGCATTGCGCCGGGACGTACCGCATCGACGACGGCCGCGGTGGCGCGGGCGCCGGCATGCAGCGTTTCGCGCCGCTGAACAGCTGGCCGGACAATCGCAACCTCGACAAGGCGCGCCGGCTGCTCTGGCCGGTGAAGAAGAAGTACGGCCGCAAGATCTCCTGGGCCGACCTGATGGTCTTCGCGGGCAACCGCGCCCTGGAGACGATGGGCTTCACGACCTTCGGCTTCGCCGGCGGCCGGGCGGACGTCTGGGAGCCCGACGAGGACGTGTACTGGGGTCCCGAGCACGCCTGGCTCGGCGACGAACGCCACAGCGGCGTCCGGAAGCTGGAGAGTCCCCTGGCCGCCGATCAGATGGGCCTCATCTACGTCAACCCGGAGGGACCGAACACCGTCCCGGACCCGCTCACCGCGGCCCGGGACATCCGCGAGACGCACCGGCGCATGGGGATGAACGACGAGGAGACCGTCGCGCTGATCGCGGGCGGCCACACGTTCGGCAAGACCCACGGCGCGGCCGACCCGGACGCCCACCTCGGCCCCGAACCCGAGGGCGCTCCCCTCGAGGAGCAGGGCCTGGGCTGGAAGAGCGGCTACGGCACCGGAAAGGGAACGGACGCCATCTCCAGCGGGCTCGAGGGTACGTGGACCCCCACCCCGACGAGATGGGACAACAGTTTCCTCGAGACGCTGTTCGGCTACGAGTGGGACCTGGAGCTGAGCCCCGCCGGTCTGTGGCAGTGGATCCCGAGGGACGGCGGCGGGGCCGGCACCGTGCCGGACGCCCACGATCCGTCGACGAGACACGCCCCGACGATTCTGACGACGGACCTCGCGCTGCGGTTGGACCCGGTCTACGAGCCGATCTCGCGGCGCTTCCTGGAGAACCCGGACCAGCTCGCGGATGCGTTCGCCCGGGCCTGGTTCAAGCTGACGCACCTCGACATGGGCCCCATCCAGCGCTACCTCGGGCCGCTGGTCCCCCGGGAGACGCTGCGCTGGCAGGACCCGGTCCCCGCCGTGGACCACGAGCTCGTCGGGGCGGCGGAGATCGCCGCGCTCAAGAGCCGGATCCTCGCCTCCGGGCTGTCGGTCTCCCAGCTCGTCTCGACCGCGTGGGCGTCGGCCTCGACGTTCCGCATGAGCGACAGGCGCGGCGGGGCGAACGGCGCACGCATCCGCCTCGATCCGCAGCGGGGCTGGGAGGTCAACGACCCCGGCACGCTGGCACAGGTGCTGCGCGCCCTGGAGGGGATCCAGGAGTCCCTAGACAGCTCCCGGAGCGGGGACAAGAAGATCTCGCTGGCCGACCTCATCGTGCTCGGCGGAGCCGCCGCCGTCGAGCAGGCCGCCAGGACAGCGGGCCACGACGTCCGGGTCCCCTTCGCTCCGGGGCGCACGGACGCCACGCAGGAGTGGACCGATGCGGAGTCCTTCGCCCCGCTCGAGCCGACCGCGGACGGATTCCGCAACTACCGCGGTACGGGCAACCGGCTGCCGCCGGAGCACCTGCTGGTCGACCGCGCGAACCTGCTGAACCTGAGCGCGCCCGAGATGACCGTCCTCGTGGGCGGCCTGCGGGTGCTGGGCGCCAACCACCGGCAGTCGCCGCTGGGCGTCTTCACCTCGGCGCCCGGGTCGCTGACCAACGACTTCTTCGTGAACCTGCTCGACACGGGCACGGAATGGAAGCCGACATCCACGGCCGCGGAAACCTTCGAGGGGCGCGACCGTGCCACCGGCGAGGTCAAGTGGACCGGTAGCCGCGTCGACCTCGTCTTCGGCTCGAACTCCGAACTGCGTGCCGTCGCGGAGGTCTACGCGAGCGACGACGCACGGGAGAAGTTCGTGCAGGACTTCGTCGCCGCGTGGGACAAGGTCATGAACCTCGATCGGTACGACCTCGCTTGATCCTCCGTCGGAGCCCGGAGCCCGGAGCCCGGAAGTCGGAGCCCTGAAGTCGGAGGTCGGAGGTCGGAGGTCTGGAGAGGCGTCGTGACCGGTCAGCCGGTGTCGATCGGCGACGATCGACCGGAGCTGCCGCCGGCCCCGGCGCGACGCGGTGCGGTGCGGTGCGGTGCGGCCCCGCTCCTCCCAACGGTGGCACATCCGGTACGAACGGTAGCCGGTCGCGGACGAACGGCATGAGCCGGTCCGAACCGGCGCTCACCCTTGTTGCTGTGATTCGCCCGGCGTAGCGTGTTTCTTGAATGCCGATTCTTCGCCCTTTCCGGTGTGATTCATCTGAGGTAGCGCACTCTTTGACCACCGATTACAACCGGACAGCGAAGGACGCGAAAGAAGCAATTTCGAGGTCAATTCGGAGAACATTTTCCGGGCAGATGTGGAACCGGCCGCGGCGTTCCGCCGTCGGCGCGCCCGATGCGAAGTGGACACAGAGATTCGGGACGAGGGGAGTGAAGCCCCTATGACGACCGCGCAGGAGCGAGTCGACCTGCTGAACAAGATCGGGTTGGCCGCACAGAACAAAGCAACACTGGGCCAAGTACTGGGAACCGGAAGCATTGGGCAGGCCACCGAGGGATCGGACGGCCGCATGCAGGCCACCATTCGCATCAACCCGGATGAGCTGACCTGGGATCCCTCCATTCTGGTCATGCCCCATGGAGGCGATATCGAGCTCGAGCTCGTCAATGACGACCTGAACACGCACTGCGCGCTCCTGCCGAGCAATGGCGACCGGAAGTTCATCTGGTTGGTGAACCATTCACGAGGACGGGCGACCCTCAACCTCGACGGGCCCGGCTACTACTGGTTCGGCTCGCCCACGGGCAACGACGAGGGCCGAGGGCTGACCGGAGCCATCGTCGTCATGGGGGACGCTCCGCCGGAGGCTCGCCTCGACCGTCCCGAACAGCCTCGGCCGTAGAAAAGGAGGAGGCAATGACCGTCGCATACGTGGACGCGGGTGAGGCTGTCGACCAGGGAAACCTGAGCGGCAAGGTCGCGGGCGGGGAGGTCGCGCCGCCGGTAGTGGCCGGCGTCGACTACGAGCGCATACTCCATGCCCGCGAGGAACCCCAGAACTGGCTCACCTACTACGGCGCCTACAACGGGCAGCGGTACAGCCCGCTGGACCAGATCAACACGGAGAACGTCAAGCGCCTCGGCCCCGCGTGGATCTTCCAGGCCGGCACGACCGGCCTGATCGCGGGCGCGTCGACCTACTCGTTCGAGGCCGCCCCGATCGTCGTCGACGGGGTCATGTTCCTCTCCGGCTGGGACGGCTGGGTCTGGGCCCTCGACGCGAAGACGGGTGTGGAGATCTGGCGGTACAAGCATGCGGTCCCCTTCGACGTGTCCTTGTGCTGCGGGAACGTGAACCGTGGGGTCGCCGTGGCTCAGGGGAAGGTCTTCTTCGTCACGGCGAACGCCCGTGTGCTCGCGCTCGACGCCACCACCGGCAAGCGGGTCTGGGACAGGACCTACGGAGACGTCCGGGCCGCGGAGAGCGCCACGGTCGCCCCGCTGGTCGTGAAGAACATGGTCATCGTCGGGAGTTCCGGCGGCGAGTTCGGCGTACGCGGCCACCTCGACGCGTTCGACCTCGAGACCGGCGAGCACCAGTGGCGCTGCTACACGGTGCCGAAGCCCGGGGAGCCCGGCTCGGAGACCTGGCCCGCCGAGGGCGAGGCCTGGGCACGGGGCGGGGCGAACTGCTGGGTCACCGGCACCTTCGACCCGGAGACGAACCTGCTGTACGTCGGCACCGGCAACCCGGCGCCCGACTTCGACGGAGGCGTCCGCGAGGGCGACAACCTCTTCACCGACAGCGTCATCGCCGTCGACGTGGACAGCGGCCAGATCCGCTGGCACTACCAGTGCACCCCGCACGACCTGTGGGACTACGACAGCATCGCCGAGTGCATCCTGTTCGAGCAGGACGGGCGCAAACTGCTCGGGCACTTCGACAAGAACGGCTACTTCTTCGTCCTCGATCGCACGAACGGCGAGAGGGTCCGGATCACCCCCTTCGTGGACCGCATCACCTGGGGGGCGATCACGAGGGACGGCCAGGTGACGGCCAAGGTGTACCCGGACAAGGAGGGAGAACCGGTCCACTTCTACCCGGGTCCGGCCGGCGCCAAGGAATGGACCCACGCGGCCTACAGCCCGAAGACCGAGCTCTTCTACGTCCCGGTCCAGGACACCGGCGCCACGGCCACCCGGCGGCGCCGGGAGTTCAAGGAGAGCATTCCGTACTGGGGCGCAGGCGTTCAGGTGGACATCGAGGACATGGCGGGGTCCATCAGCGCGTTCGACGCCGACGGCGAGGAGAAGTGGCGCTGGCGCAACGAACTCCCGATGTGCGCCTCGGTGCTGGCCACCGGCGGTGACCTGGTGTTCGCCGGTGAACCCTCCGGGGAGTTCAACGCGCTCGACGCCCGCACCGGGGAGCTGCTGTGGCAGTTCCAGTGCGGAAGCGGCCACCACAGCAACCCGACCACCTACATGGTCGACGACAGGCAGTACGTCGCCGTGCCGGTCGGTTGGGGCGGATGGGCCGAGGGGTTCCTCCCCGGCATGCTCGGCGCGGGGCACGGAAGCGCCCTGATGGTCTTCGCCCTCCCGGAGTCGTCGTAGTGCGTGACCGGAGCCTGCCGCAATGCGGACCGTGAGGAGGTGAATCCATGGAGTCCCAGCTCGCTGTGTGGGAGACACCCGAGTTCGACGAGATCGGAGTCGCGGCCGAGGTGACCATGTACGTCGCTCGGTTGGAGGACGAGTGACGTGGAGCGGCGCCGGACCTGGTCCGGCGCCGCTCGAGAAATCGGGACGGCAACGGACGGCCGGGCCGGTGACGGACCCGGATCTTCGATGAACGGAGTGCCGAGGTGTTGCTGCGGGTGCTGGGCTCGGCGGCGGGGGGCGGCTCCCCCCAGTGGAACTGCGGCTGCCCGGTGTGCGCCGCGGTCCGCTCCCGGCCCGGCCGCGCGCGCACCCAGTCGTCGGTCGCGGTCAGCGCCGACCGCCGCCGGTGGTTCCTCATCAACGCCTCGCCCGACGTCCGTACCCAGATCGAGGCCTTCCCCGGCCTCCACCCGCACGACGACCGGACGACGCCGCTGGAGGCGGTGCTGCTCACCGACGCCGAACTGGACCACACGCTGGGCCTGCTTCTGTTGCGCGAGGCCCGCGCCCTGCGGCTGTACGCCACGCCGGCGGTGCGCGAGACCCTGTGTACCGGCTCGGGGATTCTGCGCACGCTCGAGCGCTACTGCCCGGTCGAGTGGCGGGCGGTGAGCCCCGGCACCGACCTCGCCCTGGCGGACGGGCTGTCCTGCCGGGTGTTCGACGTGCCCACCGTCAAGCGCGATCGGTTCGGAGCCGGGGTGGACCACGGCCGCGTCGTGGGCTACCGGCTGACCGACGAGCGCAGCGGGGGGACGCTGGTGTACCTGCCAGGGGTGCAATCGCTGACGCCGGCGCTGCGCGTGGAGATCAAGGGCTGCGCATGCCTGCTGATCGACGGGACCTGCTGGCGCGACGACGAACTCGTACGGCTCGGCCTGGCGGGCAAGACGTCTCGGGAGATGGGCCACCTGCCCATCGACGGCCCGGACGGCAGCCTGGCGCAACTCCCGTCGCTGGACGTGGGGCGGACGGTCTTCGTGCACATGAACAACACCAACCCGGTCCTCCTGGAGGACGCGCCCGAGCGGCGTATTTTGGAGGAGAGCGGCATGGAAGTGGCCATGGACGGCCTCGAGGTCCAGGTGTAGAGCCGTGACGACGACAACCACGGGAACCGGCGCCGACGCCTTCGTCGAGACGTTGCGGGCCCACTCGCGCCAGTACCACGACCAGCACCCGTTCCACGTCCGGATGAACGCCGGCCGGCTGAGCCGCCGGCAGATCCGGGGCTGGGTGGCCAACCGCTTCTACTACCAGGAGAACATCCCCCGCAAGGACGCCGCGATCCTTTCCAACTGCCCCGACCTCGAGGTCCGCCGCCGCTGGACCCGACGGATCGTCGACCACGACGGCGCCGCCGCCGGCGAGGGCGGTATCGAGGCGTGGCTGCGCCTCGGCGAGGCCGCCGGGCTGACCCGCGAGGAGGTCCGGGACCACCGGCACCTGGTGCCCGGGGTGCGGTTCGCCGTCGACGCCTACGTGACCTTCGCCCGGACCCGCCCGTGGGTGGAGGCGGTGGCGTCCTCGCTCACCGAGCTGTTCGCGCCCGACCTGATGGCGGCGCGGCTGGCCGCGTTCGAGCGGTGGTACCCGTGGATCGACCCCGAGGGCCTCGCCTACTTCCGCACACGCCTGGAGCAGGCCCCCCGCGACTGCGAGCACGCCCTCGAGGTGGTCACCGCGCACTGCCTCTCCGCCGAGTCCCAGGCGCGCGCCGTCGACGCGCTGTCGTTCAAGTGCGACGTCCTGTGGAGCCTGATGGACGCCGTCGACCAGGCCTACCCGGAGTGACCGTCATGGACCCGACCCAGACCGGAACGACCCGGACCGGAACCGGCCCCCGACCCGGTGTCGGGGTGTCCGGCTCGGACCGGCCCCGGTTGGCGCGCCATGTCCGACTGACCTTCTGCCGGACCAGGCAGCGTCAGACCCTGCAGCTCCCCGAGACGGTGGTGGTTCTGAACGGCAGCGGCGCGGACATCCTCGAGCTGTGCGACGGGCGGCACACCGTGGCCGAGATCGTGGCCGAGCTGGGCGCCCGCTACCGGACCGTCCCCGACGACGAGGTGCGGCAGTTCCTGACCCGGCTCGTCGCCCGGCGCTACGTGGAGATCTCCGATGGATAGCCCGTTCGGATTGCTCGCCGAGCTCACCTACCGCTGCCCGCTGGCCTGCCCGTACTGCTCCAACCCGCTGAACCTGGCCGGCTACCAGGACGAGCTGACCACCGACGAGTGGCGGCGGGTGCTGGTCGAGGCCGGTGAGCTGGGGGTTCTGCAGTGCCACCTGTCCGGCGGGGAACCGCTGCTGCGGCGCGACCTGGTGGAGCTCGTGGCGGCCGCCCACGACCTGGGCCTCTACACCAACCTCATCACCAGTGCCCTCGGGCTCTCGCGTCCGAGGGCCGAGCAGCTGCGGGACGCCGGCCTGGACCACGTACAGATCAGCATCCAGTCCGACGATCCGACCGTGTCCGACCGGATCGCCGGAACCCCGTCCTTCCAACGCAAGATCGAGGCGATGGGCGTGGTCAAGGAGCTGGGCTGGCCGCTCACCGTGAACGTGGTGCTGCACCGGCTCAACATCGACCGCGTCGCCGACGTGCTCGAACTGGCCGAGGAGGTGGGCGCCGACCGGGTGGAGCTGGCCAACACCCAGTACTACGGCTGGGCCTGGCGAAACCGTGACGCGCTGCTGCCGAGCCGGGCCCAGCTCGAGGCGGCCGAGGTCGTCGTGCGGGCCGCCCGCGAGCGGTTGCGGGACCGCATGGACGTCATCTACGTCCTCCCCGACTACTACAGCCGCTACCCGAAGCCCTGCATGGGAGGCTGGGCCTCCCGGCAGCTGACCGTGACGCCGAACGGCGACGTCCTGCCCTGCCCGGCCGCCCAGTCCCTGCCGTTGCCGCGGGCCAGCGTGCGGGAGGACTCGCTGGAGCGGATCTGGGCCGAGTCCCCGGTGATGACCGCGTTCCGGGGGACGGACTGGATGCCGGAACCCTGCCGGAGCTGTCCCCGGCGGGAGCTGGACTTCGGCGGGTGCCGCTGCCAGGCGTTCCTGCTCACCGGCGACGCCGCCCGCACCGACCCGGTCTGCCACCTGTCGCCCGACCACGACCTGGTCGCCCAGGCGGTCGAGGCCGCCAACGCCGAATCGCGGGCCGACGGTCTTCCGCTGGTCCCCCGCCCGCACCGGGTTCGCCGGCCGGCCCGCCACCCGGGCGGAGCGGACCGGCCTGCTCCCGGGGTCGAGCAAGCGGGCCAGGGCTTCTCCGGCGTGATCACGCCGGAGAAGCCCTAGCCGCCGAACACGAACGGCAGCGCCACAGCGGCGATGATCAAGGTGACCCCACTCAGCAGGTCCGAGCGGACCCGGATGAAGCGCGCCGCGGCCCGCCCGAGCCGCAGCCCGATCAGCGACATCACCGCCGTCATGACGCCGAAGACGGCGGCCGAGAACCATGGCGAGAGCCCGAGGACCCCCAGGCTCGCTCCGGCGACCAGGTTGTCCAGGCTCAGCGTCAACGGGATGCCGAACAGCGCCCACGGGTGGTCCAGCTCGTCCGGCTCGGGGTTCCGGAGGGCCGAGATGACAAGGTAGAGACCGTACCCGCCGAGCGCGGCCGCACCCACCAGATCGGCGACGCCCCCGACGAACTCACCGATCTGGCGACCGATCAACAGCCCGACCAGGGGCATGATCGCGTCCCACAACCCGAAGGTCAGCGCGACCTGCACCGCACGCTTCAGACCGAAGGGGACGGTGCCGAGCGCGATCGATACCCGGAAATTGTCCAGACTGAGTACAAAACCCAGGACCAGTATTTCCCAGATCATGGCGACGTCGCTGCCCGGTGACGCCCGACGAGGGCAGGAACGACTCTGCCTCGGCTAGCACTCGCCATGGTAGAGACGATATCTCAGACGGTCCGCTAAATAAACCCGGTCAGCCGATTTCCGGAAGTTTCTCGACACCACTCGCCCGATGGTGGCCGCAGGCTTGCCAGGGCACCTGACGAGCGCATTCGCGGCGGTCCGTCCGCTGCAGCGCACGGGGCTCGCCGCCTCACGATGGTCTACTCCCTGAAGCACTCCCGCATCGACGGAAATACGCCGGAGCCAGGAGCCGCCTCCGGACGAGCCGACGGCCCGGACAATTGAATCGAGGACCAATGCCATTTACTTAAACCGAGGCGCTCCTCCAGGCGAAAGCTTGCGATTAATCAGCTGAGGCGCTGGCTCCGGGAAACGCCCATCCGGCGTACGAATCAACGGATGATCGGTAGGCGGATTGAACCTGTACTGCGACAGAAGAGGGGGAACCTGTTCCCGGGCATCCTTCGCCTTGAGCCCTTCGACACTTACCGAGTACGCCGTCCACACCACCTCTTCGATGGTCGGCATCGGGATTACCTCGAGGGCAGCGGGACGCCGCCCTCGACGACCGGCTGTGCGGGCTCTGGCCGACCGCGCTGACGGTGACTCCTCGCGCGGCCGGCCCCACCGACGCCACCAAGGAGCGCGCCGCCCTCAACCGGCCGGCACTCGGCGTCGAGTTGATCGCCTTCGGCCGCGGCTTCCTCACCAACCCCGACTTCGTCGAACGCCCGCGGACCGACATCCGCCTCAGCCCTCCGCAGGAGATCGGCCTGTACGCCGGCGACCACCGCGGCTACACCGACTACCCGACCCTCGACGAACCCGACGAACCCGACGAACAGACTGTCGCCGCACCCCCTTACCGCCCATGGACCGGGCGGCGGTCCGCGGCGCGCACCTGAAGGGATTCCGGGGCGTGGCCACGCCTCGCTGTCGGCGCCGGCCGCGGCCGTCTCCGTCGTCGGCGTGGCTCCCTGGTCAGCGCCCTCCAGGAATTCTCCGTCTCCTCGGCGGCCGGAAGGGGCTGCCGCCAAGGGGTGGAGGTGTCGTTGTCCGGCGTGCAACGCCGCAGCCGTTCCGCCATGACCTCTGCGTCGTCCCGTGCCGAAACGGCCAGGAGGCTGAAGGGGGCCGTGGGCCGAAGTTCGACGCACACCACGGGCCTGCCGGGCCGTACTGCCACAAAGTCCTGCCCACCGGGGTGGCCCCGCGTGCCGACGCACAGCACGCCGGGAATCCAGACGCCGTGCAGAACCACTCCGCGCAGAGCCCGCCACCAGGCGGGCTCCACCGTCACCCGGCGTACGGCCGCCAGCGGCGTGCGCACATTTCCGCGGCGCGCGGCGGCCTTCTCCCACCACGGCAGGCGCACCACGAGGTCGTCGCCCTGCACGAGGATCCGTGCCATGTTCACTCCCTCCCTTCCATCCTCGCCCCATGCCGGGGGAGCGGCACGAAGGACGAGACCGGCCGTGGCCGCCGTCGTCTCTCGCGGACGGCTCGCCTGATCCACTGCCGCGTCATGACGCCTGCCGCGGACAACAGAGGCATCGATCCGCGCGGCACTACGCGTCGGGGGCGCGGAGGCCCGCTGCGTCATGCCGTCAGGACGGCTCGGCACAGTGCTACCGCTGGGGGACACCGAGTTCGCGTCCGCGGTAGAAGCCCTCCCGTTCCTCGGCGACGTACGGGGTCATGGCCGCACGCCGCTGTGCCTCCGCCTCGGAGGACCGCCACGCGTCGCAGGCCTCCTGGGAGTCCCAGAACGACACCCCGGTGATCTCCTGTCCGTCCTCGGACCAGTAGGCGTAGGCGCGGCGAAGCCCCTGCGGAGCGGGTTCCGGCCGCCACGCCCTCTCGAAGTCCTCCAGGGTGTCCGGCCGAATGCGCCGCGTCGTCACCCAGACGAAGTGCTCTTCCATCGCAGCCTCCTCCGCAACACCGGTCGGCTCACCGAACTCTTCGACCACCGTAGGCCCGCGGCACGACCTCCGCCTGCCTGGGACGCCGGCGCCACCGATCCCGGCTCGCAGGCCAGGTCGCACGGACCGTTTCCGGTTACGGGGCCGACGGCAGACCATGGAAAGGGAGAAGGCAGTGCAGTCGGGGGCGGAAGTCGTCGGCGGTGAGGACGATGAAGGGTTCGATCCGGCTCGGGAGTGTCCGGGGCCTGGCGCTGCGGGCGCACTGGAGCGTGCCGTTGCTCATGTTGCTCCTCGCGTACGGCCTGGCGGCCCGGACACTGCCCGAGTACGTGCCGGGCCTGGCGCCGGTGGTGTACGCGGTCGCCGGAGTGGCCGGAGCCGTGCTGCTGCTGGCGAGTCTGGTGGTGCACGAGGCCGCGCACGCGCTGACGGCTCGCAGAGCGGGGATATCCGTGCAGGACATGACACTGTGGGCGCTGGGCGGGGTCACTCGGATGGACCAGCCGACGACACCACGGACGGCCTTCCTGGTCGCCGTCAGCGGGCCGCTCGCCAGCCTGCTGCTCGGCGCCGTCGGCATCGGCGCGGCTGCCGCGGTCCCGGCGACGCCGGGCTGGCGGATCCCGGTCGCCGTACTGGGCTGGCTCGGCGGCACGAACCTGTTGCTGGGCGTCTTCAACCTGCTGCCCGCCGCGCCCCTGGACGGAGGCCGGCTGACGCAGGCCCTGCTGTGGTGGCGTACGGGAGATCGCGAGCGGGCTCAGCGGGCGGCAGGACGCGGCGGCCAGGTCGTCGGCATGGCGCTTGCCGTCCTGGGCTGGGTGACGTTCGCGCGAGGACTGCCGGCGGGATTGTGGCTGATCGTCGTCGGCCTGTTCGTGGCGGGCGCCGCGGCGACCGAACGCCGGTGGGCCGAGATGGTCACAGCCCTACGGGGCGTACGGGTCGGGCAGGCGATGACCACTCCGGTGGTCACCGGCCCCGACTGGCTGACCGTGGACCGCTTCCTTTCCGAGGTGATCGCGCAGGCGGGGCACTCGGTGCTGCCGCTGCTCGACTTCGAGGGTCACCCCAGCGGCGTCGTACAACTGCGCCGACTGGCCGGCCTGCCGTCCGAGAGGCGGGCGTCACTGCGGATACGCGACCTCGCGACCCCGCTGTCCCGATGCACGCTCGCCGCACCGGACGAGCTGCTGAACTCCGTCCTGGAGCGCCTCGGCACCACCGGGGCCCTCCTGCCGATCCTCGTGATGGACGACGGCCGGCTGAGCGGAATCATCACCGCGCACGACATCGACCGGTTCCGCCGACACTCACGGCTTCCGCCGGCGCCCCCCGGGCCGCCGTGAGAACGTTCGGCTTCCGCGTCCGGAGCGATCGGGCATCCTCGCGAGCCCCGTGCGCGGCAGACGTCCTGGGCCGTCGGAAGCGGGACATGATGGGAGTGCAGACGTGTTCCGTGAGGAGGAGTACAGCATGGCCGGGTCAGGCTCTGGTGGCACCGAGGGCGCGGGGGACGGCAAGTCGCGGTTCGACGACATCTACGACCGGCCGGATCCGCGCGCGTACTTCGGACGGCTGGCCCCGCTGGAGTACGAGATCCCGCACCACGCCCAGCCGGTCTTCCGGCAGGTCGCCGCCGAACGGGCCGCGCTCGACGACGGCCGACCGCACAGGCCGGCGGTGCTGGACGTGTGCTGCTCGTACGGGATCAATGCCGCGCTGCTCAACCACGACGTGACGCTGGCGGAGATGTACGAGCGGTACACCTCCCCTGCTTGCCGGACGATGTCGACGGCGGAACTGGCGGCACGGGACAAGGAGTTCTACGCCGAGCGGCGCCGACCGGACGCAGTGCCGGCCTTCGGCCTGGACGTCTCGGCACCCGCCGTGCACTACGCGCTCGAGGTCGGGCTCCTGGACGCCGCCTTCACCGACGACCTCGAACAGGGCTCGCCCGGCCCCGGGCTGAACCGCGCGCTCGCCGAGGTCGGCCTCATCACGCTGACCGGCGGCGGCAGCTACGTCACCGCCCGAACGTTCACGGCGCTGCTGGACGGCGTCCGGAGACCGGTGTGGATCAGTGCGTTCGTGCTGCGAACGGTGTCGTACCAACCGATCGTCCGGGCCTTGGCCGCACACGGCCTGAGCACCACCGTCGATGCCTCCCGCACCTATCCGCAGCGCCTCTTCACCGACCAGCAGGAACGGCAGTACGCGATCGCGGCGGTACGGGCGCTGGGCGGCGACCCCGCAGGGCGCGAGGAAGCCGGTCGTTTCCACACCCTGCACTACGAGTCCCGACCCGACACACCATGACAGGCGAGCGGGAAGCACCCCGCGAGCCGTTGGCGCCGCCCGCGGGTGAAGCAGCCGAAGGGCGGGACCGGAGCCGCCCGACCGATCCCGGGCCGCACAGTGCGCAGCCGCCTGGAAGGGGCGGAGTTCTCGGTCATCACACAGCGACCACGTGCACGTCCGTCGGTGCGAGGGCCATCAGGTAGGCCTCGATGTCCCCCGGGTCGCTGGTGAAGACGACCGCGCTGCCGTGCCGGGCCGCTGCCAGTGCCACCCAGGCGTCCACCGCGTCCGGACGTTTCTTCGCCGCCAGGGCAGTTCTCCCCAGAGCGGTGCCGATACGCCGCCGGTCCGCGAGGTCCGGGCCCGTCGCCCGGGCCAGACACTCCGGACGGCCCGCCTTCGTCTCGCGCAGGGGCGGCTCGGACGTACGGGCCTGAGGGACGGTGCAGTCCTTCAGCACCCCGGACAGGGCGTGCACCAGTGCCGGCAGGGGGCGCCACACCTGGGCGAGGACCGGGCCGAGCACCAGCGCCCGGTGCGGGACCGTGCCCAGTCCCTCGTGGAGAGCCACCGCTTTCGCCTTGCGGTCGGCGAGTGCGATGAGCATGCCGGTGTCGTAAACCGGCACCCGTGCGCTCACTCGACGTGTCCCGGACGGCATCGGAGACCGAGTCATAGGCGATCACGGTGATGTGCCTCGCTTTCTGTCGCTCGCCAGGCCGGCGTACGGGTGGATCGCTTCGGCGCCTGCCAGGTCCCGTTCACCCGACCGCGCTCGCTTGACCCTGCCGCGACGTCAACGTCTCTACTGGGGGCATGCGGATCGGAGAACTCGCCACGGCCGTCGGTGTCACCACGCGGACCGTGCGGCACTACCACCATCTGGGGCTGCTGCCGGAGCCGGAGCGGCGGGCCAACGGGTACCGGGACTACACGCTGCGGCACGCCGTCGTGCTGGCGCGGATCAGGCGGCTGACCGAGCTGGGGCTCGGGCTGGCCGAGGTGCGGGACGTGCTCGCGGACGATGCCGGGAAGGACCTCGTCGAGGTGCTGACCGAGCTGGACGAGGACCTGGCCCGGCAGGAAGCGGCGGTCCGGGACCGCCGGGCGCGGCTGCGGACCCTGCTGGAGACGGAGGGCGGGCTGACCGCCGAGGGGCCGGTCTCCCCCGAACTGGCCGCGCTCTTCCGGGGGATGCCGGACGTGTCCGGCTCACCCATGGCCGCCAAGGACCGGGAGATGCTCGCGCTGATCGAGACGACGGCTAATCCGGAGGAACGGGAGCGGTTCACGGGTCTGTTCAGCGGTGTGATGGGCGCGCCGGGCGGGATGGAGCGGGCGCTCGACGCGTACGCGCTGCTCGACGCGCTCGTCGACGCCGCGCCGGACGATCCCCGGGTGGACGAGGCCGCCCATGCCCTAGCCGCGTGTCTGCCGGCCGACCTGCTGCCGGACGACGTCGCCGTCGACCAGGACCACAGCTTCCTGCGGGCCTTCTACGCCGACTTCGCCCCCGCCCAGGCGGAGGCGATCCGCCGGATGATGCGGATCGTCGTTGAGGGCGGGCGGTCATGAAGGCCGTCAGGGGCGTCGAGGTTCTCGTCCGGCACGAGCTGCGGCTGATGGTGAGCCTGGTGCTGTGGCTGGCGCGGCGGACGCACGGCGTCGCAGGCGGGTCGGCCTTCGGGTACGCGCGGGGGCACGGCGCGGTGATGTTCGGGTTCGCGTTCGTGTGCGTGGTCGAGACGGTGCTGATGTCCGTGCTGCTGCTCGACTGGCCGACGGTCCACGCGGTGGTGCTGTTCCTGGACGTGTACACCATCGTCATCGTCGTGGCGCTGCATGCCGCCAACGTCGTACGCCCTCACGTACTGGACCCGGACTCCGGCACGCTGCGGATCCGCAGGGCCGTCCACGTCGACCTGCGGATACCGCTGGAGCGGATCGCCTCCGTCCGGCGTGAGCTGCGGTTGAGCCACGAGCGGGCCGACGGGGAGCTGAACGTCGAGGTCGGCTCGCAGACCACGGTCACGCTGGAACTCACGGAGCCGGTCACCCACGTCACGTTCTTCGGGCGGTCCCGGGAGGTGCGCGTCGTACGGTTCCACGCCGACGAGCCCGACGCCCTGGTCCGGGCGCTGGCAATGGGGCGGCCTGCTGCTCAGGCGTAGGGAAGGGGGCGGGCGTGGGGCACCGTACCCTGGCGGCTGAGTTCTACCGTGAGGAGCAACGCGTGCTTGTCCTGCTGCCGCCGTCCGAAGGCAAGGCCGCTTCCGGCCGCGGCGCCCCGCTGAAGCCTCAGTCCCTGTCACTGCCGGGGCTGGCCGGTGCCCGGGAGGCCGTTCTCGCCGAGCTGGTGGACCTGTGCGCCGCCGACGAGGACAAGGCGCGCGAGGTGCTGGGGCTGAGCGAGGGGCTGCGGGGCGAGGTCGCGAAGAACGTGGAGCTGCGGACCGCCGGGGCCCGGCCCGCCGGGGAGATCTACACCGGGGTGCTGTACGACGCCCTGGACCTGGCCTCCCTCGATCCGGCCGCCCGGCGCAGGGCCGCCCGCTCGCTGCTGGTGTTCTCCGGGCTGTGGGGTGCGGTCGCGGTCACCGACCGGATTCCCTCCTACCGCTGCTCGATGGGCGTACGGCTGCCGGGGCTCGGGGCGCTGGGCGCGTACTGGCGTACGCCGATGGCCTCGGTCATGCCGGAGGCGGCGGGCAGCGGTCTGGTGCTGGACCTGCGGTCGGCCGCGTACGCGGCGGCGTGGAAGCCGAAGGGGGAGGTGGCCGCCCGTACGGCGACCGTGCGGGTGCTGCACGCGCCGACCCGGAAGGTGGTCAGCCACTTCAACAAGGCGACCAAGGGGCGGATCGTCCGCGCTCTGCTGACGGACGGGGCCGCGCCGGAGGATCCCGCCGCTCTGGTCGAGGCGCTGCGGGATCTCGGGTACGTGGTGGAGGCGCGGGCGCCGGGCCGTGCGGGGACGCCGTGGGCGCTGGACGTGCTGGTGGACGAGGTGCACTGACGACCACCGGAAACCCCACGCGTTGCATGGTCCACAACGCCCTTTGCGCAGGATGCTTCGCCGCGGGCAGGATGACGCCATGAGCTCATCCCTGCCCTCCGCTCCCCCGCCCCCGTCGGCCCCCGCCCCCGCTGCCACCGCAGCCGCCTCCTCCGTCCTGGATCTCGCGCCCGTCCTACCGGTCGTCGTGGTCGAGGACGCCGCCGACGCCGTGCCGCTGGCGCGGGCGCTGGTCGCCGGTGGGCTGCCCGCGATCGAGGTGACCCTGCGGACGCCCGCCGCGCTGGACGCCCTCCGCGCGATCGCCGCCGAGGTGCCGGACGCGGTCGTGGGAGCGGGCACGGTGATCACGCCGGGGCAGGTGCACGAGGTGGTGGCTGCCGGGGCGCGGTTCCTGGTCAGTCCGGGCTGGACGGACGTCCTGCTGGAGTCGATGCGGGCGTCCGGGGTGCCGTTCCTGCCGGGGGTGTCGACGGTCTCGGAGGTCGTGGCGCTGCTGGAGCGCGGGGTGCGGGAGATGAAGTTCTTCCCGGCGCGGGCCGCGGGCGGCACGACGTACCTCAAGGCGATCGCCGGGCCGCTTCCGCAGGCCCGCTTCTGTCCGACCGGAGGGATCGGCCCGGACTCCGCGCCGGACTATCTCGCGCTGGAGAACGTCGCCTGTGTCGGCGGGAGCTGGATGCTCCCGGCGGACGCGGTGGCGGCGCGCGACTGGGCGCGGATCGAGCGGCTGGCCCGCGCGGCGGCGGGGCTCAGCGCAGGTGGGACGTCTCGTTGAACAGCCGGACGCTGGCGTTGCCGTCGGCGTAGTACGCCACCGCCGAGAGCGAGGCCGCCGACAGTTCCATCCGGAACAGGGCCTCGGGCGGGGCGCCCAGGGCGAGCCGTATCAAGGTCTTGATCGGTGTCACGTGGGTGACGAGCAGGACCGTGCGGCCGGCGTACGCGGCGGTGAGCTTGTCCCGGGTGGCGGCGACCCTGGTCGCGGTGTCCGCGAAGCTCTCGCCGCCGCCGGTGGGCTCGGCGTCCGGTGAGGAGAGCCAGGCGTTCAGGTCGTCGGGGTGGCGTTCGCGCACCTCGGCGAAGGTGAGGCCCTCCCACGCGCCGAAGTCGGTCTCGCGCAGCCCCTCCTCCACGCTCACCTCCAGGCCGAGCCGGGTGGCGACGATGCCGGCGGTCTCGCGGGTGCGGGCGAGGGGGGAGGCGACGACGGCCTGGACGGTGCCGCGCCGGGCGAGCGCCGCGGCGGTCCTCTCGGCCTGCTCGCGGCCGGCGTCGGAGAGGGAGGGGTCGCTGCCGCCGCTGCCGGAGAACCGCTTCTGCGGGGTGAGCGGCGTCTCGCCGTGCCGGAGGAGTACGAAGGTGGCCGGCGGCCCCATGTCGGCGGGCGCCCAGCCCGAGGAGGGAGTGGTGGCCGACGCCGGACCGCGAACGGCGGCCGTCGCGGTGCCGGGAGTGGCCACGGCCTGCGCGGCCCGCACGTCGTCGGCGGCCTTTCCGGCGGGGATGCTGCCGGCCTCGGCACGGGAGACCATGGCGTCGGCGCCCCCCGCGGACGGCCCGGATGGCTCAGGTGTCACGGGCCGGGCGGCCGGGGTGTCCAGCGCGGCGCGCGAAGCCGACGCGCTCCACGGCTCACCCCGCCGCCCCGCGTCCATCGCCTCGTTCGCCAGGCGGTCCGCGTGCTTGTTCCGCTCGCGCGGAATCCACTCGTACGTGACCCGGCCCGGCGGGAAGACGCGTGCCGCCTCGGCCGCCAGCGGCTTCATGGCGGGGTGCTTGATCTTCCAGCGGCCCGACATCTGCTCGACGACGAGTTTGGAGTCCATCCGGACATGGACCGTGGCCTGCGGGTCCAGTTCGCGGGCGGCCCGCAGGCCGGCCAGCAGGCCCGAGTACTCGGCGACGTTGTTCGTGGTGGTGCCGAGGTACTCGGCCGCCTCCGCCAGCGTCTCCCCCGTCGCCGCGTCACTGACCACGGCCCCGTAGCCGGCGGGCCCCGGGTTGCCCCGCGATCCGCCGTCCGCCTCGACGATGAACTCCCGCACCGGAAAATCTCCTCGGATCCCCTTGGATCTCCTTGGCTTCCTACAGCCCCGAATCCGACGTGCGGACCAGGATGCGGCGGCAGTTCTCGCAGCGCACCACGGTGTCGGGCGCGGCGTGGCGGATCTCGTTCAGCTCGGTGATGGCGAGTTCCTGGCGGCAGCCCTGACAGCTACGGGCGTACAGCTTCGCCGCGCCGATGCCGCCCTGCTGCTCGCGCAGCTTCTCGTACAGTTTGAGCAGGTCCGCGGGGACGGATGCGGCGACGACTCCGCGCTCCTTGGTGATCGTGGCCGTCTCGCCGTCGATCTCCGCGCAGGCCGCGTCCCGGCGGGCGGTCGCGTCGTCGATCCGCGACTGGACGGAGGTGACCCGCTCAGCCAGTTCACCGGCCCGCTCCTGCGCGGACTCACGGCGCTCCATGACCTCCAGGACGACGTCCTCGAGGTTGCCCTGGCGCTTGGCGAGGGAGGCGATCTCGCGCTGGAGGCTCTCCAGGTCCTTGGGCGAGGAGACGGCGCCGGAGTCGAGGCGCTTCTGGTCGCGGGCGGCGCGCTGACGCACCTGGTCCACGTCCTGCTCGGCCTTGGTCTGCTCGCGGGCGCAGTCGCTCTCCTCGGTCTGCGCGGCCACGTGCAGGTCGCGCAGCTGGGTGAGGTCCCGGGTCAACGACTCGATCTCGGCGTGCTCGGGGAGCGACTTCCGCTTGTGCGCGAGCTGCTGGAGGCGGACGTCGAGATCCTGGAGGTCGAGAAGTCGGATCTGGTCGGCGGGCTCGGCGTTCAGTTGGGGGCTCCAGAGGTATCGGTGTCGAAGGACGGCGCGTGGGCGGTCCAGGGGTCGGTGACCGTGGCGGAGACATGGACCCGCAGGCCCCATCCGTGGCGGTCGGAGATCGTGTCGAGCTGGGCCGCGGCCAGTTCGCACCAGGGCCACTCGGTGGCCCAGTGTGCCGCGTCGAGCAGCGCGGGGGGCCGGCCGGCGGCATGCTCCGCCGCGAACTCCGACGCCGGGTGGTGACGCAGGTCCGCGGTGAGGTAGGCCTCCACGCCGGCCGCCCGGACGTGGGCGAAGAGGCTGTCGCCGGAGCCGCCGCTGACCGCGACCGTGCGCACGAGCGCCTCGGGGTCGCCGGCGACGCGGATGCCCTGCGCGGTGCGGGGCAGACGCTCGGCGGCGCGGGCGGCGAGCTCGCGGACGGTCAGCGGGTGGTCCAGTTCGCAGACGCGGCCGAGCCCGCGGCGGCCCTCGGGGTCCGTGGTGTCCGGCACCAGCGGCCGGACGACGCGCAGGTCCAGGGCGCCGGCCAGGGCGTCGCTCACACCGGGGTCGGCCCTGTCGGCGTTGGTGTGGGCGACGTGCAGCGCGATGCCGTTCCTGATGAGCGTGTGCACCACGCGGCCCTTGGAGGTCGTGGCCGCGACGGTGGTCGTGCCGCGCAGATAGAGCGGGTGGTGGGTGACGAGCAGGTCGGCGCCCAGCTGCACCGCCTCGTCGACGATCTCCTGGACGGGGTCCACCGCGAACAGGACCCGGCCGACCTCCTGGTCGGGGTCGCCCGTGACGGTACCGACCGCGTCCCAGGACTCGGCCCGCTCGGCGGGCCACAGGGTCTCCAGCGCGGTGATGACTTCAGACAGACGGGGCACATCGCAAGGCTACCTGCCCGTATGGCGCGGTAGTACCGGAGCGGGTACGGGAACCGCGCCCGCACCGGCCAGCACATACGCCTCCGCTTCCTCGGACGAATCGTTCCTGGAACACCCTTATGTGTGAAGCGGGGCCCGGTGGGTCTCCCGCCCGCGCGTACGAAAACTACGTTCGTCGCCGGAGGTGACCGAACGATGACGATGTGTGCGATCGAGCCTTCCACGGGCCGGGAGGTTCCGGATCCCGAGGTCTCGGGTCACGGGGTCTCGGGTCACGGGGACACCGGGCACGAGGAGAGGACGGCGGTTGCGGGGGCGCCGCCCCCGGGCTGCGTCCTCAGCGCCGACGGTTCCTACGGCGCGCGCCTCGCCCGCGAGGGCGACTCCCTGTTCCCGGAGCGCTGGACCCTGGACGGCCCCGAGCCCTACGCGGTGCCGCTGCGCACCGGCCGGCCCGAGGAGCCCGGCACCGAGGTGCAGCCCATGAGCGACGGGCGGGTCCTCATCCGCCGGCCGGTGGACGGGAGGCACGCGTTCTCCCTGCTGTACCCGACCGGTCCCGGCACCGGCGAGGTGCCGCTCGGCGCGGTCGCGTGCCCGGACGGGGTGACCCGGCTGCGGCTCCTGCCGCCCGCACCGTGCGGGCGGCGGGCGTACGCCGTCGCCGTGGGCCCGCGGTCGACGGCCCTGTGGCTGGTGGCGGGCGGCGCCTTCGGGCCCGAGCACGTCGCCGAGATCCCGGGCCGCTGTTCGGGCGGGGCGTGGCTGGACCGCACCGGCCGGATGCTCTCCCTGGACCGGGAGGCCGGCGGGCGCACCAAGGCGGTCGTCGTGGACCTGGAGCGCGGGGGCGAGGTGTCGCCGTTGCTGCAGATCGCCGAGGAGAGCGACGACCGGGTCCTGCTCGCCGACCCGGACAGCGGCCTGCTGCTGATCCGCTCGGACGCGCCTTCGCCGGGACAGGGCCGGCTGGGCTGGGGGGTGCTGGGCAGCACGCTGCCGGTGCGCTTCCCCACGTGCCTGCGACTGTCGGACTGCGCGGTCACGCCGTTCGCGATCCAGCCCGGCCAGGCGCTGACGCCGGAGGGGTGCGCGGTGGCGCTGCGCGTGGACGGGCCGCTCGGCAGCTGGGTCGGGGTATGGCGGCCGGCCCAGCGGCAGCTGCACCACCTCCCGGCACCCGAAGGGTGGTTGGCCGGCACCGGGCTGTGGACGGCGGACGGGGTGCTGCGCCTGCCGTGCGCCACCCCGGCGATGCCGTGCGGGATGGCCGTGCTGAACCCGCCGGGGCCGGAACGGCGGTCGGAGCGAGACCTGAGGGAGGACCGGAAGGAGAACCGGAAGGACTCCTCCGCGAGGCCCGAACGGCCTTCTCCGGAAGGGGAGTCCACGACTCCGGCCGAATCGGCGGCACCCCGCCCCGTCCCCCTGCAACAGGCGCCCCTGGGACGGCTTGTAACGAAGTAGTGGCGGTCGGCGTGGCCGCCTGGATTCGCCCCTGTTCCCCCGGTTAAACTCGCCCGGCTGTAGGAAAGATCATGTTTACGGGGTTCTCAACTGCTGCTCCATAAAGTCGAGTGAGTGAGCGTAACCCTGCACGGGTGAGTGTCGTTGTCCGGTTGTGAATCTGACGGAGTGGGCCAAGGCGCAGGGCGTGCACCCGCAGACGGCGTACCGGTGGTTTCGTGAGGGGACGTTGCCGGTGCCTGCTCAGCGGGTGGGTCCGCGCACGATCCTGGTGAACGTCGACGCCTCCGCCGTGCCCGCGACCGTGGGCGGGCTGGGTTTGTATGCCCGGGTGTCGTCGCATGATCAGAAGGCGGATCTGGAGCGTCAGGTGGCCCGTCTGTCGGGGTGGGCGGCGAAGGCCGGTCATCGTGTGGTGCGGGTTGAGTCGGAGGTCGGCTCGGGGGTGAACGGCCGCCGGTCGAAGGCCGGGCGTCTGCTCGCCGACCCCGGGGTGACCACGGTCGTGGTCGAGCACAGGGACCGGCTGGGCCGGATGAACACCGAACTCGTCGAGGCCGCCCTGTCCGCGACGGGCCGCCGTCTGGTCGTGCTCGATGACGGCGAGGTCGAAGATGATCTGGTGCGGGACATGACGGAGGTCCTGACGTCGTTCTGTGCCCGCCTGTATGGGCGCAGGTCGGCGAGGAACCGGGCCCGGGCCGCACTGGAAGCTGCCGGGCATGGCTGAGAAGAAGCCGCTCAGGTCCATCGCCCGCCCGTTCGTCGCCGACGGACCCACCGGTGTCAGCATCCGTACCCGCCTCAAGGGGCTCACGCCCCGGGACGAGGAGGTGCTGCGGCTGGTCGGTGAGCACATGGGCCGCCTGGCCGGGCGGGATCTGGCCCGACGCTGCCAGGACGGCCTGGAGCACTCCACCGCCACCTGGGCCAGCCGCAAGCGGGACCTGAGTGCCGAGTCCTCCTCCCGCTGGGCGGGATCCGTCACGGCGAACACCCACGACCAGTGGGCTCTGTCACGCCGGGCCCAGCATGCTCACCTGCAGTCCCTGGACGCCGGAATCCGCATGCTCCGTCACCGGCTGTCCCTGCCTCTGGGGGAGAAAGGCAGCCGGGGCAGGCCCGGCGGATACCGCAGCAGACACGAGTGGTTTCACAAGTCCCGCCGCCTGGCCGTCCTGGAGCGCCGGTCGAAGGAGGTCCGCGCCGAGCGGGAAGCCGGGAAAGTCTCCGTGGTGCGGGGCGGGCGACGCCTGCTGCACCAGCGCCACCACCTCACCGACGCGCACAGGACCGAAGAGCAGTGGCGTCGGGAGTGGGAGGCGGCACGCCGGTTTTTGACCGCCGACGGTGAATCCGGCAAGCGGCACGGCAACGAGACGATCCGCGTCACCCCCAACGGCGAGGTCGCCATCAAGCTGCCCAGGCCCCTGGAACATCTCGCCAACGCGCCCCGGGGCCGGTACGCCCTCACCAGCACCGTCGCCTTCCCCCACCGGGGCGAGGAATGGGCGGACCGGGTCACCGGCAACCGCGCCGTCGCCTACCGGATCCACCACGACGTGTCCCGTGACCGCTGGTACCTGGACGCGTCCTGGACCCGCAAGGATCTCCCCGTCGCGCCCCTGAGCACCCTGCGCACCGGCGGCCTGGTCGGCGTCGACATGAACACCGACCACCTCGCCGCCCACCGCCTCGACGAGCACGGCAACCCGGTCGGCGAACCACGGCAGTTTTCCTACGACCTGTCCGGCCATGCCGGCCACCGTGACGCCCAGTTGCGACATGCCCTCACCCGCCTCATGCACTGGGCCGAGCGGACCGGCGTGCAGGCCATCGCGATCGAGGACCTGGACTTCTCCGACCAAAAGACCAGGGAGAAGCACGGCCGCAAGAAGCGGTTCAGGCAGCTCGTCTGCGGCATCCCGACGGGAAAACTCCGCGCACGCCTTGTCTCCATGTGCGCCGAAGCCGGACTCGGCGTGATCGCCGTCGACCCCGCCTACACCAGCAGGTGGGGCGCCCAGCACTGGCAAAAGCCCCTCACGACCGGCAAGCGCAAGACCACTCGCCACCAGGCAGCAGCCGTGGCGATCGGACGACGCGCCCTGGGACACCCGATCCGGCGACGGACGGCACCGCCCCCGCACGACCAGAGCGATCGTGCGGGGCATCGGACCGTCCAGGCCCGACCGGGCATCCCGGGGCGTGAGGAAACCCGCCCCCATGTACCCGGACCACGGACACGATCCGCGCAGCCGGACACGGAGCGAAAGCGGGCGACCAGGACACCCAACACCGTTCGGGATGTCCGCAGCGAGCAGGAATGGCTCCAAGACTCACTCCTGCTCACTGACCAGGAACGGTGAGTTCCTTCCGATGAACGATGCGAGCACTAACCAGCCACAGACCGTCGACGGCGGGCAGACCGCTGTCGGGCACAGCAAGCACCGCAGCCCGGTATCCCGGCAGGACTCCACGGCGGCCCCCCACGGCCGCCACCGGAGGCCTGCCAACGAGAATGAGCACGCGGAGACAGCTGCCTGACGTCACGTCAGGTATGTGCGCACGTACGCACCAAGTGGACAGCTGAGCGGCCCCGTTCGTCATGGACGAGCGGGGCCGTTCCGTGTCCGCGTCCGTGCCGCCGTGCACGACGAGCAGTTGTCCGTCGATGCCCGCGCCAACGCGCACGGCCGGGCTCCCCTCGCCTTTTGGGCCGGCTGGTTCAGGAGTGTGCGACGACCGTGTCGGCGAGGACGGGCGCGTCGTCCCTCTCGACGGCGCTCACGGCCACCCGCACTTCGCCGCCGTCGGCACCACCGTCGCCGCTGCCGTCGCGCCACATGCGGATGCGGAGCGTCTCGCCCGGGTACACGATCCCGTCGAACCGGGTGGCGTAGCCGCGGACGCGGGTGACGTCCCCGTCGAGCAGCGTGTCGACGACCGCCTTGAGCGTCATGCCGTAGGTGCACAGCCCGTGCAGGATCGGCCGCTCGAACCCGGCGAGCTTCGCGAACCCGGGGTCGGCGTGCAGCGGGTTCCAGTCGCCGGAGAGGCGGTAGAGCAGGGCCTGGTCCTCCCGGATCGTCCGCTCGACGGTCCGGTCCGGCGGCCCGGCGGGGGTCTCCCGCCGGGCCGCCGGTCCGCGGTCGCCGCCCCAGCCGCCCTCGCCGCGTACGTAGATCTGCGCGTCGTCGGTCCACAGCGGGCCGTCGGCGTCGGCGACGTCGGTGCGCATCACGAGGACGGCCGCCTTGCCCTTGTCGTGGACCGCCGCGATACGGCCGGCGGTGGTGGCGGTGCCCTCGGCGGGCAGGGGGCGGTACAGGGTGAGCGACTGGCCGCCGTGCAGGACGCGGGCGAGGTCGACGTCGACGCCGGGCATCGACAGTCCGCCGATCACCCCGGGGGATCCGGCTCCCGCAACGGTGGCGAAACTCGGCAGGACGTGCAGCCCGGACTCCAGGGTGTAGCGCAGTTCGTCGGGGTCGGTGGCGGGGATGCCCGCGCCGATGCCGAGGTGGTAGAGCTGGACGTCCTTGTGCCCCCAGGTGATCTCGCCGGTCCGGGGTTCGGCGGCCAGCGCCTTGGCTGCGTCGATGGGCATGGGATCTCCCGGTTCTGGAATGCGTACAGGTGAAGACGCGGGACGTGAAGCGGCGCATTCCGCCCGTTCGTCCTACGCTTCGTCCGTGAACGAGATGCCCCGGGACCACCGGCCCGCCACCTCCGTCCGGGTCCTGCTCGCGGAGGACCCCGGTACGCGGCACGGGGCGCTCGCCTTACTGCTCCGGATGGAGCCGGGCATCGAGGTCGTGGCCCAGGTGGCGGCGGGGCAATCGGTCGTGGAGACGGCGCTCACCCACCGCCCCGACGTCGCCCTCCTCGACCTCGGGTCGGCCGGCCCGAACGGTCTGGACACCGCCGCCGCACTGCGCGACCAGGTGCCCGACTGCCGGGTGCTGATCCTCACCACGGTCGGCGGGCCCGACTGGCTGCGGCGGGCCATGGCGGCGGGGGCCGCCGGTTTCCTCGTCAAGGACGGGTCGGTGCGGGAGTTGGCCTCCGCGATCCGCCGGGTGCTGGCCGGGGAGACGGTGATCGACCCCGCGCTCGCCGCCGTGGTGGCGGCCGACACCGCCGCCACCACCGTCTCGCCGCCACCGCTCACGGCCCACGGCTCCGCCCCGGGCCTGCCGTCATGCGTCCCGCTGGAACAGTGCCGCCCAGAGGAAGTCCTCCCCGAAGAGCGGTGAGTCCTCCGGCTCCTTCCGCATGCGGCGCAGTTCGATCCCGGTCAGGTCCGAGAAGATCCGGCGCAGCGACTCGTCCGTGTAGGCGAGCCCGCCCCGGAGGCTGCCCTGCCCCCGGTAGAACTCCGCGTCGGACAGCTCCGAGCCCATCGCGCCCGCCGCGAAGCAGGTGAGCGCGAACCGGCCGCCCGGGGCGAGGACCCGGTCGAGCAGCGCGAGGTAACTGATCCGGCGGTGCGGGGGCAGGTGGTGGAAGCAGCCGGAGTAGTACACCAGGTCGTACAGTCCGGCGAGTTCCCTGCCGTCGCGGGTGAGGGTGAAGGCGTCGCCGCAGTGGAACCGGACGCCGCGCGCATCCGTCTCGCGGGCCCGCTCCCGTGCCCAGCCGACGGCGGCCGGGGAGAGGTCGACCGCGTCGACCTCGAAGCCGTGTGCGGCCAGATACAGCGCGTTGCGCCCGGGGCCGCAGCCCACGTCGAGCGCCCGGCTCCCGGTGAGCAGACCCCGCTCGATGTACGACACCAGGCTCTCGTCCGGCTTCGCCACGAAGAACGGCACCGGCCGGGAGCGGTCGGCGTAGAAGCCGTCCCACCAGTCGGCGCCCTGCTGCGTCCACCGGTCGGCCTCCGGTGCGAACAGGCCGTCCAGCAGGTCGAGTACGTCGTCCACGGTGCGTGTGCTCCGGTCCATCCGGGCCCCCTTCCGTATGCGGCGACCGTATCCGCAGGGGGCGTGAAGTCCCAGGTCAGCAGGGCTGGTTGGGGCTGCATCTGAGGCTTCGGCGCCCCCTGGGAGGGGCCGGCGCGACCGGCGCCGAGGGACCGTTCGGGGGCGGGGAGGAAGACCCGTGTCGTCCCCTGCCGCGGGCCGTCATGGCACCTCTCCGACCGGCCCGACGCCCACTTTCTCCACTGCCTTTCCCCGCTGCCCCCAGGGCGCTCTCAGTGCGCTTTCAGTGCGCCGCCGGGGCTCTCCGGGGCAGCCAGAGCCACATCAGCACCATGCCGACGGCCAGCACCACCGCCCCCGTGCGGAACGACAGGGCGTATCCCTCGGTCAGGGCCTCCGACGTCCCGCTGCCCGCCGTACGGGCCGCCGCGATCGTCGACAGGACCGCCAGGCCCAGCGAACCGCCCATCGTGCGCGAGGTGTTGATCAGCCCGGAGACCAGGCCGGCCTCCTCGGGGGCCGCGCCGGAGGTCGCGAGCGCGGCGAGCGGGGTCCCGGCGAGGCCCCCGCCCAGCATCATCAGGATGCCGGGAATCATGATCGCCGTCAGATACGTGCCGTCGGCCGTCATCGTCGACTGCCAGGCGAAGCCGGCCAGCGCGACGAGCGTGCCGAGCACGGCCACGGCCCGTGCCCCGGCGGCGCGCATCAGCCGGGGCGCGGCCTTGGAGCCGACGACCACGGCGAGCGAGCTGGGCACCAGGGCGAATCCGGCCTCGAGCGGGGTGTAGCCGAGCACGTTCTGGGCGTAGAGGGTCATGAAGAACCACATGCAGAACATGGCGGCGCCGCTCAGGAACATCGCCGCGTTCGCCGACGAGACCGATCGCACCCGGAACAGTCCCAGCGGCATCAGCGGGGCCTTGGTCCGTGCCTCGACGAGGAGGAACAGGGCGATGAGGGCGAGTCCGGCGCACAGCGGCACCAGGGTGGGCGGCGCCGTCCATCCCTCGGCCTCGGTCTGGGAGATGCCGAAGGCCAGGGTGGCGAGGCCGGCCGTCACCAGCATCGCGCCGGGCAGGTCGAGCCGCCGTCCGTCCCCGGCCTGGCCCTCCGCCAGCCACCAGGCCGCCCCGGCCAGCACCAGCACCCCGATCGGCACGTTGATCAGCAGCACCCACCGCCACGACAGGGTGTCCACCAGTACTCCGCCGACGAAACCGCCGGCCGCGCCGCCGCCCGCGCCGACGGCGGTCCAGGTCGCGATGGCACGGGCCCGCGCGGGGCCCTCCGGGACCGCCGAGGTGACGATGGTGAGGGTGGACGGCGCCAGGACCGCGGCCCCGAGCCCCTGCACCGCCCGCGCCAGCAGCAGGTGCCAGCCCTCCTGGGCCAGCCCGCCCGCCAGGCTGGCCAGTGTGAACAGGCCGAGGCCGACGAGGAACATCCGCTTGCGCCCGTAGAGGTCACCGGCGCGTCCGCCGAGCAGCATGAACCCGGCGAAGGCGATGGCGTACGCGTTCACCACCCACTGCAGGCCCTGCTCGCTGAGCCCGAGACCGGTACGCATCGACGGCAGCGCGACGTTGACCACGGAGATGTCGAGCACGACGAGGAACTGCCCCAGGCACGCGAGTGCCACCGCCAGCCACGGGGGCGGCGTGCGGCGGCGGGGAGCGCGGGCGGTGAGGGCGGCGTCCGGGGCTTCGAGCATGGGCGTCATGGTCTCAATCGTCCGGTGCCCCCTGCATCGGGATTTCGCCGGGCGGGTCCTCGGTCTTCCGGCCTAGGGCCGTCAGGAAGGAGCTCCTCCCCGCCGGCATCCCGCAGGATGGTCCGGTGGCCCGGTGGCCCGGTGGCCCGAGGCGGCCCAAGGGTTGGTCAAGAAATCGTTAGTGTGCCAAAGCATTGGAATAGTTGCCCCGGCACACAGGTTCCGTACGCACGTATCCGGCACCCCCTTCCCCGTACCGACTGTCCCGTACCGACCTCACGCTTCGACCTGGAGGCCCTCTTCCATGACCCAGTCGACGCACGACCGTCCTGCGGGCGGAGCGGACGGAGCAGACGGAGCGGGCAGAGCCGTGGTCCCGGTGCTCGCCTTCGCGGGCATCGTCGTCGCGGTGATGCAGACCCTGATCGTCCCGGTGATCAAGGACCTGCCCCGCCTGCTGGACACCACGCCCGGCGACGCCACGTGGGTCCTGACGTCGACGCTGCTGTCCGGTGCCGTCGCCACCCCCATCATGGGCCGCCTCGGCGACCTCTACGGCAAGCGGCGCATGCTGGTCGCCAGCCTCTCGGTCATGGTGGCCGGCGCCCTCGTCAGCGCGCTCACCAGCGACCTGCTGCTGATGATCGCCGGCCGTACGCTCCAGGGCGTCGCGATGGGCGCGATCCCGCTCGGCATCGGTCTGATGCGCGACCTGCTGCCCCCGAAGCGGCTGGGGTCCGCGATGGCGCTGATGAGTTCCTCGATAGGCGTCGGTGGCGGTCTCGCGCTGCCCGCCGCCGCGCTGGTGGCCCAGAGCTCCGACTGGCACGCCCTCTACTTCGGCGCCGCCGGCCTCGGCGTCCTCGCCATCGCCCTCACCCTGGCCCTCGTACCGGAGTCACCGGCACGGGCGCCCGGCACCTTCGACCTGCCGGGCGCGCTGGGGCTGTCCGCCGGGCTGCTCCTCTTCCTCCTGCCCCTCACCAAGGGCAGCGCCTGGGGCTGGACGTCCGGGACCACGCTCGGCCTGCTCGGAGCCGCGGTCGTGGTGCTCCTGCTCTGGGGCCTGATGGAACTGCGGGTGCCCGCACCCCTGGTGGACCTGCGCACCACCGCCCGCCGCGAGGTCCTCCTCACCAACCTCGCGTCGATCATGATCGGCGTCTCCTTCTTCGTCATCTCCCTGGTGCTGCCCCAACTGCTCCAGCTCCCCGCCTCCACCGGGTACGGCCTCGGCCAGTCGATGGTGGTGGCGGGTCTGTGCGTGGCGCCGCTGGGCGTGACGATGATGTTCACGGCGCCCGTCTACGCCCGTCTGTCCGCCCGCTACGGTCCCAAGGTCACCCTCGTTCTGGGCCTGTTGGTCATCGGGGCCGGTTACGCCGGCGGTCTGGGCCTGCTGGACGTCCTCTGGGGACCCGTCGTCATCTCGGTCGTCGTCGGCGCGGGCATCGGCCTGGCCTACGCCTCCCTGCCCGCCCTGATCATCGACGCGGTCCCGGCCTCGGAGACGGGCGCGGCCAACGGCCTCAACACCCTGATGCGCTCGATCGGTACGTCGATGTCGAGCGCGGTCGTCGGGATGGTGCTGGCCAGCACGGCGAACACGGTGGGCGGGGTGGAGATCCCGAGCATGCACGGCTTCCGCCTCTCCTTCATGATCGCGACGGCGGCGGTGACCGTGGGCCTGGTCCTGGCCCTGTTCATCCCCGGCCGACGCCCGTCGAACACCCTGCGGCTGCGCGCGAGCAGCGAGGAGGACGCCCACCTGGAGCGCGCGGAGCAGGCCCTGCGCGGGCCGGTCTCGGCCTGACCGCCGGACCGGCGCCGCTCCTCCGCTCCTCCGCTCCTTCGCGTACTCCTCCCGGTACTTCTCGCCGGCACCCCTGCCGCACCGCACGACAGGCGGTACGGCAGCATGGGCACCCCGAGCCATGCGCTCACCCCATGCGTCCCCGCCATGCGCCCCGGGCCATGCTTCCAGGACACACGACCGAGAGGACGCCGGAACCGATGCCGACCCCGACTGCGACGCCGACGCCGAACCCCCCGGCGCCGGGGCCCGAGATCCTGGCCGCGTTCGAGGCGGCGAAGGGCTTCATGCCCGTCGGCGAGGGGCTGGCCCTGTACGCGGCCGCGGTCGAAGCGGGACGGCTGGGCCTCCCTCTTCTGGAGGTCGGCACCTACTGCGGCCGCTCCGCGATCCTGCTCGCCGGCGCCGCCCGTGAGGCCGGGGTCACCGCGCTCACCGTGGACCACCACCGGGGCAGCGAGGAGCAGCAGCCGGGCTGGGAGTACCACGACCCGGAGACGGTCGACCCCGAGCTGGGCGTGATGGACACGCTCCCCACCTTCCGCCGCACGCTCCACCGGGCGGGCCTGGAGGACCATGTGGTCGCCCTGGTCGGCCGCTCCCCCAAGGTCGCGGCCCTGTGGAACTCCCCCCTCGCCCTGGTCTTCATCGACGGCGGCCACACGGACGAGCACGCCACGGCCGACTACGAGGGCTGGGCCCCGCACGTCGCCGAGGGCGGTCTCCTCGTCATCCACGACGTCTTCCCCGACCCCGTCGACGAGTTCACCGGCCAGGCCCCGTACCGCGTCTACCTCCGCGCCCTGGCCTCCGGCGCCTTCACGGAACTCTCCGCGACGGACTCGCTGCGCGTCCTGCGCCGCACGGGAGACGGGATCTGAGACGGGTGCGTGCCGCCCGACGGTGAACGCCGCCCGATCGGACGATGGAGGGTGCGGGCGGCCGTTAGGGTGGCTGCGTGTCGTACACAGGGCCCGACTTCGATCCGCCAGAGTCCCGCCGTTTCCGGCGTGGACCGCTGACCGTGGCGCTCGCCGCGCTCGTGCCGGGCGCGCTGCTCGGCTGGGCCGTCTACGCGGCCGTGGGCGGGTCGGGGGACGACGGGGGCGAAGCGAGCACCTCCGCCGGAGCGTCCGCCTCGGCCTCCTCCCCGGCACCGTCCGCCACCGGCGCCTCGCCCTCGGGCGGGGCGGGCGAGTCCGACGGCAAGAAGCCGAGCGCCTCTCCCGACTCCGGCTCCGCATCCGCATCCGCTTCCTCCTCCCCCTCCGCGTCCGCGCCTGCCGGGACCGGGCCGCTCAAGGGGAAGGTCGTGGTCATCGACCCCGGACACAATCCCGGCAATTTCCAGCACACCTCCGAGATCAACCGCCAGGTGAACATCGGGACGAACTCCAAGGAGTGCGACACCACCGGTACGTCCACCAACGACGGTTTCAGCGAGGCGAAGTTCACCCTGGACGTCGCCCACCGAATGCGTGCGCTCCTCGAGGAGCAGGGCGCCACGGTGAAGCTGACACAGGACGACGACCGGCCGTTCGGGCCGTGCATCGACGAACGGGCACGCATCGGCAACAAGGCGAAGGCGGATGCCGTCGTGTCGATCCACGCGGACGGTTCGGGTACCGGGAACCGCGGTTTCCACGTGATCCTGCCCGGCCCCGTGAACTCCGGCGCCGCCGACACCCGGGCCATCGTCGAGCCGTCCCGCGAACTCGGTGAGCGCATCGCGGGCAATTTCGTACGCGCCACCGGCAACGGGCCGTCCAACTACGTGGGCGGCGGTACCGGACTCGTCACGCGTAAGGACCTGGGCGGTCTCAATCTGTCAACGGTTCCCAAGGTGTTCATCGAGTGCGGCAACATGCGCGATAGCAAGGACGCGGCACTTCTGACCAGCGGTGCCTGGCGGCAGAAGGCGGCGCAGGGAATCTCCGAGGGAATTGTGAGTTTCCTGCGCGGGTAGGGGTAGGTGGGCCGATCCGGGCGGACATCTCGCTTGTGCGGACGATAGTGTCGTCCCCACGATGAGGGGTCACCCCGCGCTTCACACCGGCCCCGAGGGCGACGTGGTGACAGCGACGCCTCTGCCGACGACGAGACGACCGAGAAGGACCTGAAGTGAATATCCGCTCCCTCACTCGAGGCGACGGCGTGGTGATCGGAGCAGCGGTATTGCTGTTCATCGCGTCGTTCCTCGACCTCTACTCGATCGACGGCGCGCCCGACGACGTCATCCCCAACCTGTGGGGGAGCGGCCCGGTCGTGTTCGGTGTCGTGCTGGCGGGCATCATCGGCGCGGCGCTCGTCGTCGTGTCCCGCGGGCTGCCGCAGCCGCCGAAGGTCGCGGGGCTCGACCTCGGCCCGTTCGGCGTCGCGTTCACCGTCTTCGCGGCCTGGAGCGCACTCGGCAACATCTTCGACCCGGCCGGTGGCGTCGACAACCTCACCAGCGGTACCCCCTCCTCGGACGGGATCGACTCCGGTCTCGGCCTGGTCCTGGCCCTCGTCGCCACGCTGATCATGGCTGCCGCCGCCATCGCCACCCCGCTGGTTCCGGCTCTCAAGGGCTCGCTCGTACCGGCGGCCCGTCCCGCCGCCCCGCAGCCCTACGGCGCCCAGCCGCCCGGCGGTTACGGCTACCCGGGTGCGCAGCAGGCCGGCTTCGGCGGTCAGCCGCAGCAGGGCCAGCCCGGTCAGTCGTTCGCCGGCCAGCAGCCCGGTCAGCCGGCCGCGCCGCCCGCCGGCGGCTTCTCGCCGTTCTGGTTCGCCGTGCCGGTGCCCCGGCCGCTGTTCCCGGAGGACGGTTCGCAGACGCCGATCGCCGAACTGGCCCCCGGCACCTGGTACCTGGCCGTCGAGCAGCGCGGCCCGGCCCTCGTCGCCCAGACGCAGGACGGCCGTCGCGGTGTCCTTCAGGACACCTCGGGCATCCAGCGCGGCTGACCCGCTCCGCAGCACGCGGCCCCTCGCCCTGTCGGGTGGGGGGCCGTTGTCGTACGGCCGGCGCCCACGCATCCGACCCACCGGCCGACTGCCCCGCCGACCGGCCGATCCGACGACCCGCCGGTGCCCGTCCGGCCGTCCGGGTTTCAATCGCGGTTTCGGGGCCAGACGGACACCATGTCCCCACGAACTCGCAGTGGTTCCAGCTCCGCAGGGACGGCCGTCGCGGTGATCGCGGACATCATGGCCGGCCTTCTCGGACTCTGGATTCTGATGTACCTGTTGGACGCCAACCGGGCCAATGACCTGGTCCAGTTCGTCCATGACGCGGCCAACTGGCTGGCCGGCTGGTCGCGTGACCTGTTCACCTTCGACGAGGACTGGGCCCGGGTGGTCGCCGGATACGGCCTGGCCGCGGTGGTCTACCTCTTCATCGGCCACGGCATCGCCAACAGCCTCCACCGGCGCTGACCCGCACCCCGCACGGCCCCCGCCCCTCCCGCCCACACCCGACCGAGCGGCTGGTCGCATGACCAGGGGGTCCAGGGGTGTCCCCCCAGAAAACACAGCACCTTCGACGAGGACTGGGCCCGGGTGGCCGCCGGACACGGCCCGGCCGCGGTGGTCCACCTCTTCATCGGCCACGGCACCGCCAACAGCCTCCACCGGCGCTGAGGTCGAGGCCCTTCGCCCGCGTCCGCCGGGGCGGGGCCGCCGGACCGAGGGCGGCCGCGCCCCGGCGGCCGTGTCCCCGGTCGGACTCCGGTGTCAGACCTCGGCGCAGCAGTCGGGGTCGAGGCCCCTCGGGAGGCGGTCGCCGCCGAAGACCGCGCAGGTGGCCTCGTGGCCGCCGAGCGCGGAGACGGCCAGCAGCAGTGAACCGGCCGTCCAGGCGGTCAGCTCGACCGGCCAGATCGCCTCGTCGTCGAAGACGTACCCCGTCCAGTACAGGCCGGTCTCCGGATCGCGCAGGTGCTGGATGGACTGGAGCACCTCCAGCGCGCGGTCGGACTCGCCCATCACCCAGAGGGCCAGCGCGAGTTCGGCCGACTCACCGCCGGTCACCCACGGGTTGGGGGCCACGCAGCGCACCCCGAGCCCGGGAACGACGAAGCGGTCCCAGCCCTCCTCGATGCGCTCCTTGGCCTCGGCGTCGGTGAGGGCGCCGCCCAGCACGGGGTAGTACCAGTCCATGGAGTAGCGGTCCTTGTCGAGGAACCGCTCCGGGTGGTGCCGGATCGCATGGCGGAGCGCACCGGCCGCCAACTCCCAGTCCGGCTGCGGCTCTTCCCGCTGCTCGGCGATGGCGAGGGCGCAGCGCAGCGCGTGGTGGACGGAGGAGCAGCCGGTGAGCAGCGCGTCCGCGGTGGGCGTGCCGTCGTCGTCGCGCCGCCAGCCGATCTGCCCGCCGGGCTGCTGGAGCCGCAGCACCCACTCCACGGCCGCGTACACGGTGGGCCACAGGCGGTCCAGGAAGGTGTCGTCACCGGTGGAGAGGTAGTGGTGCCAGACGCCGACGGCGACGTAGGCGACGAAGTTGGTCTCCCGCCCCCGGTCGGTGACGTCGTCGGGGTCGCCGTCGGCATACGCCGCGTACCAGGATCCGTCCGCCAACTGGTGCCTGGCCAGCCACAGATAGGCCTGCTCGGCGGCCTCGTGGGCGCCTGAGGCGTCCAGGGCCATCGCGGCCTCGACGTGGTCCCACGGGTCGAGGTGGTGGCCCCTGAACCACGGGATCGCCCCGTCCTCGCGCTGCACGCCGAGGATGCCGGCGACGGTCTCGGCGGCCTGCTCGGCGGTGAGCACTCCGGGCAGGACGAGGTGTTCCGTCCGGGAGGTCGTCACGGGGTGGCCGTCCCGACCTCGGCAGCCGTCGCGGTCTCCGTACCCGCCCCGGCCCCGGCTTCCGCCCCGGCCCCGGCTTCGGCGCGCGGCAGGTGCGGCTTGGTCGCGTACGCCACGAAGCTCTTGCCCATCACCGGGTTCAGGGTCCGCTCCGCGAGGCGGGTGGCCAGCGGCTTCTTCATGATGTCCCAGACCAGCAGCTTGTGGTACGCCCGTACCGGCAGCGCCTTGTCGTTGTCCACGCCGAAGGCGCACTTCAGCCACCAGTACGGCGAGTGCAGCGCGTGCGCGTGGTGGGTGCCGTAGGGGCGCAGGCCGGCCTCGCGCATCCTGGCCAGCAACTGGTCGGCCTTGTAGATGCGGATGTGGCCGCCCTCGACCTCGTGGTAGGCGTCGGACAGGGTCCAGCACACCTTCTCGGGGCCGTAGCGCGGCACGGTGACCGCGATGCGGCCGCCGGGCCTGAGCACGCGGACCATCTCGGCGAGGACGCCCTTGTCGTCGGGGATGTGCTCCATGACCTCGGAGATGATCACGACGTCGAAGGACTCGTCGGGGAAGGGCAGGGCGAGGGCGTCGCCCTCCATCGCCGTGGCGGTGGCCCCGGCGGGCGCCTCCCCGGCCTCCTTCATCGCGGCGAACCACTGGGCGACCTCGCGGATCTCCTCGGCGTTCCGGTCCAGCGCCACGACCTGCGCCCCGCGCCGGTAGCACTCGAACGCGTGCCGGCCGGCACCGCACCCGAGGTCCAGGACACGGTCGCCCGGGGCGAGCGGGAACCGGGAGAAGTCGACGGTCAGCACGTGGCCCTGCTTTCACGGTGGGAGGTGACGGGTTCTTCTGCGGCAGGCGTCCGGACCGCCCCGGGCGCCGGGCCGGCCACGGGAGCGGGCGCGACGGCGACGGGATCGGCCGCCGCGGCCCCGTCGGCACGGGCCATCGCCTCGCGGTAGCGGGCGACCGTGCCCTCGGCCGCGCGGGCCCAGGTGAAGTGCCGCAGCACCCGTTCCCGTCCGGCGGCGCCGAGCCGTGCGCGCAGCTCCGGGTCGCCGAGCAGCCGGTTCAGCCCGGCGGCCAGCGCCCCCGCGTCGCCGGGCGGGACGGCCAGGCAGGTCTCGCCGTCGCGGCCGGCGACCTCCGGGATCGCGCCGCCGGTCGTGGCGAGCAGCGGGGTGCCGGTGGCCATGGCCTCGGCGGCGGGCAGCGAGAAGCCCTCGTACAGCGACGGTACGCAGGCGACCTGGGCGGAGCGCACGAGATCGACCAGTTCCGCGTCCGAGATGCCCTTGACGAACTCGACGGCGTCGCCGAGCCCGTACCGCTCCATCGCCTGCGCGACGGGCCCCTTGGCGGGGCGCGTGCCGACGACGACGAGGTGCGCCTCGGGCTGTTCGACACGGACCTTGGCCAGCGCCTCGACGAGGAAGACCAGACCCTTGAGCGGCACGTCCGCGCTGGACGTCGTCACGATCCGGCCCGGTACGACGGGCACCGACGGGTCCGGTGAGAACAGGTCGGTGTCGGCGCCGATGTGGACGACGTGGATGCGCTCCTGGCGTACGCCCAGATGGCTGATGATCTCGTCGCGGGAGGTGCCGGAGACGGTGAGCACGGAGGGCAGGCGTCGGGCGACCCGCTTCTGCATCCTGGTGAACGCGTACCAGCGGCGCACCGAGGCGCGCCTGCGCCTGCTCTCCGCCGCGTCCAGGTCCAGCCGCCGGTCGACGGTGATGGGGTGGTGGATCGTGGTCACCAGGGGCGCGCCGACGTCGCCGAGCAGACCGTAGCCGAGCGTCTGGTTGTCGTGGACGACGTCGAAGTCACCGCGCCGGGCCCGCAGATGACGGCGGGCGCGCAGCGAGAAGGTCAGCGGTTCGGGGAAGCCGCCGGTCCACATGGTGCCGACCTCGAGCGCGTCGATCCAGTCGCGGTACTCGCCGCGGCCCGGGGTGCGGAAGGGGTCCGGCTGGCGGTAGAGGTCGAGGCTGGGCAGCTCGGTCAGGCTCAGCCCGTCGTAGCCCTCGTCGAGGACGGGGTAGGGCTGGGCGCCGATGACCTCGACCTGGTGGCCGAGGCGGGCGAGCTCGCGGGAGAGGTGGCGGACGTAGACACCCTGTCCGCCGCAGAACGGGTTCCCCTTGTAGGTGAGGAGCGCTATGCGGAGCGGTCGCAAGCCATCGGAGGACGGACCCTGTGAGAGCCCGGCCTGACTGGCCTCAGCGGTCACTCTGGGCCCCCTTCTCCCTGCACGGTCCCGCGACTCTACGTCGGGACGCTAACCTAGAACAAGTTTCAGAGTTGATCGTTCGGAGGCTCCGAATCTACCGGCAGGTAGGGACGTGGCGGACAGTGGATCAGGTGATTCACGCCACGACGGGATGCGTGCCATGCTGTCCGATCATCAACCCTCACCGACGGTCACGGAATGGGGCCCATGTCCGCGGAAGCCCACAGGGACAAGGCGGCCGAGGCGGCGAAGCCGGATGAGCCGGCCAAGGCGGACAAGGCGGCGAAGATGGAAGCCGGCACCACTCGAACCTCCCCTGCCTCACCCCTGACCGAGCGGCAGGAGGCGCGCAGGCGGCGCATCCTGCGCGCGAGCGCCCAGCTGGCCGGCCGGGGCGGCTTCGACGCGGTGCAGATGCGCGAGGTGGCGGAGTCCTCCCAGGTGGCACTGGGCACGCTGTACCGGTACTTCCCGTCCAAGATCCACCTGCTGGTGGCCACCATGCAGGACCAGCTGGAGCACATGCGCGGCACCCTGCGGAAGAAGCCGCCGACGGGCGAGACGGCCGCCGAGCGGGTCACGGAGACCCTGATGTGGGCCTTCCGCGCGCTCCAGCGCGAGCCGCAGCTGGCCGACGCGATGGTGCGCGCCCTGACGTTCGCGGACCGCAGCGTGAGCCCGGAGGTCGACCAGGTCTCCCGCCAGACGACGGCGATCATCCTGGACGCCACGGGCCTCGAGAACCCCACGCCGGACCAGCTCTCGGCGGTCCGCGTCATCGAGCACACCTGGCACTCGGCGCTCATCACCTGGCTGTCGGGGCGTGCCTCCATCGCCCAGGTCAAGATCGACATAGAAACGGTGTGCCGCCTGATCGACCTGACGACACCTTCGTCGACATCGAAGGATTCCAACTGAAGAAGTCGAAACTTTCGACCCCTTCCCCTCGGTCGCCCACCTCCCCCGCGCCTGCCACCCTTCGGCCATACGTGACCCGGTCGCGCGCGAACGGTTGACCACCCCTCCGTTCGTCCATATCGTCTGCGCTGCCATTCGGAATGAGTTCCGAAACATTCGAACCCGCAGGGCGCGCTTCGAGCACCTCGGCGCAGAGCGCGGCAGCAGACGATCCCCGCCATCCGCACCACCACGGCACCCCCACCGGAGAAGTGATGACATGCGCATGATCAAATTAGGAATCCGAGAGGCAGGCGCCAAGGCCGCCCGAGGCCCCCTGGCCGTCGCCGCGACCGCGCTGCTCACCGTGACCGCGCTCGTGGCGCTCCCCCAGAGCACCGCGCACGCCGCCGACACCCTGGGCGCGGCGGCGGCCGAGAAGGGCCGCTACTTCGGCGCCGCGGTCGCCGCGAACCACCTGGGCGAGGCGCAGTACGCCGCCACGCTCAACACCGAGTTCAACTCGGTGACGCCCGAGAACGAGATGAAGTGGGACGCCCTCGAGCCCAGCCGCGGCTCGTTCAGCTTCGGCAACGCCGACCGGATCGTGAACCACGCCCGGGGCCGGGGCATGGCGGTCCGCGGACACACCCTGGTGTGGCACTCCCAACTGCCCGGCTGGGTCTCCGGCCTCGGCGCCTCCGACCTGCGGTCGGCGATGAACAACCACATCACCCAGGTCATGACGCACTACCGGGGCCAGATCCACTCCTGGGACGTGGTCAACGAGGCCTTCCAGGACGGAAGCAGCGGCGCCCGGCGCAGCTCGCCCTTCCAGGACAGGCTCGGCAACGGCTTCATCGAGGAGGCCTTCCGCACGGCCCGCGCGGCCGACCCGAACGCCAAGCTCTGCTACAACGACTACAACACCGACGGCGTCAACGCGAAGAGCAACGCCGTCTACGCCATGGTCCGCGACTTCAAGTCCCGCGGCGTGCCCATCGACTGCGTCGGCTTCCAGTCCCACTTCAACAGCGCGTCCCCCGTCCCGTCCGACTACCGGGCCAACCTCCAGCGCTTCGCCGACCTCGGCGTGGACGTGCAGATCACCGAGCTGGACATCGAGGGCTCGGGCACGGCCCAGGCGACCCACTACGGCAATGTCGTCACGGCCTGCCTCGCGGTCTCGCGGTGCACCGGCATCACGGTGTGGGGCATCCCGGACAAGTACTCGTGGCGGTCGAGCGGAACGCCGCTGCTGTTCGACGACAACTACACCAAGAAGCCCGCCTACCACGCGGTCCTGAGCGCGCTCGGCGGCTCCGACGGCGGTGGCGGCGACCCGGGCGGCCCCGGCGACCCCGACGCCGCCTGCACCGCCGCCTACACCACGGCGGAGGACTGGGGCGGCGGCTACAACGGCAAGGTGACCATCACGGCGGGCCGTTCGCCGATCAGCGCGTGGGCCGTGAACGTCACGATGACACCCCCGCAGAAGGTCTCCACCGTCTGGAACGGCTCACCCACCTGGGACGGCAGCGGCAACGTCATGACGGTGCGGTCCAGTTGGAACGGCACGCTCGCGGCCGGAGCCTCGACGACCTTCGGCTTCACGGTGACGAGGAACGGCGGCTCGACGACACCCCCACAGCTCGGCCCCTGCACGGCCTCCTGACCGAAGCCCCCGCTTCCGGCGGAGCAGAGCAGGTCGGGCCCGCACCCGCCGACGGGTGCGGGCCCGACCACACGGGCGGACGCGGGCCCGACCACACGGGCGGATGCGGGACGACCCGTCGTCGCGGGCACGCCCCGACCGGCGGCCACGTGACCTCGACCACCCGCTTCAAGCCACTTCTGACCGCTTTCCTACGGGCGGGTACAGTGGCGGACGTCGTCATCACACCCGTACGGGGGGAAGCCGGTGCAATTCCGGCGCTGACCCGCAACCGTGAGCCGTCCGCCAGGACGGCGAGCCGGAATGCCCCGGACGGAACGTGACCGGCTCACGCGTCCGGCGGTCCGCCGGTGCGCGGCACCGTCGAGGTATACGGAGCCGAGCCGCCGGGGTGTCCCGTGCCGCCCGGCTCCCTCACAGGGAGAGGCCCCCGCCGATCATGAACGTCCGCAGCAGCGCAGCGGTCCTGGCCGCCATAGCCGTGATCGGCGCCGCCGCACCGGCCGCCGCCGACTCGTCCCCGTCCCCCTCACCGTCCCAGCAGGCCCTACCCTCCGCCCTGTACGGCGAGAGCGACCCCCAGTACGACGGCGTGTGGCGCCAGTCGCTGGCCCTGCTCGCCCAGCACACGGTGGGTGTCGAGCCGCCGAAGGAGGCCGTCGACTGGCTGGCCGGCCAGCAGTGCGCCGACGGCTCCTTCGCCCCGTTCCGCGCCGACACCGGCACGGCGTGCGACGCGAAGACCATGGTCGACACCAACCAGACCGCCGCCGCCGTGCAGGCCCTCGCCGCGCTCGGCGGGCACGACGCCGTCACCGGCAAGGCCCTCGACTGGCTGAAGTCCGTACAGAACAAGGACGGCGGCTGGGGCTACATGGCGGGCGGGGCCAGTGACGCCAACTCCACGTCCGTCGTCGTCGGCGCGCTCGCCGCCGCGGGCGAGAAGCCGGCCGAGGTGGTCAAGGGCGGCAAGTCCCCCTACGACGCCCTGCTGAAGCTGGCGCTGCCGTGCGACACCAAGGGCGATGGGGCGGGCGCCTTCGCCTTCCAGCCGGACAAGAAGGGCGAACTGGTCGCCAACGCCGACGCCACCGCGGCCGGCGTGGCCGGCTCCCTCGGCGCGGGCCTGGTGGTCGAGCCGGGCAAGGGCAAGAACGGGGCGGCGGACGCCGCGTGCGAGAAGGCCGGGACGCCCGAGCAGGCCGCCGCCAACGGCGCCGCCCACCTCACGGACGCGCTCGCCGCCGACGGTCACCTCGTCTCCGCGCTCCCCGGCGCCGAGGACCAGCCCGACTACGGCAACACCGCCGACGCGGTGGTCGCGCTCGCGGCGCAGGGCGCCACCGGGCCGGCCGCGAAGTCCGTGGCCTGGCTGGAGAAGAACGCCGCCGACTGGGCCGCCCAGAGCGGTCCCGCCGCCTACGCCCAGCTGATCTTCGCCGCCCACGCCACGGGCGCCGACCCGCGCGCCTTCGGCGGCGCCGACCTGGTGAAGCAGCTGACCGCCACCGGGCCCGCCGCGCCGGCGGCCGACGCGGCCGGCACGAAGAACGGGCAGGAGGAGAAGGACGAGAAGGAGAAGGACGACTCGGGCTCCGGTTCGGTCGTCTGGTGGGCCCTCGGACTCTGCCTGGCCGCCGGCGCCGGCGTCGGCATCCTGGTGAGCAGCCGGAAGAAGAGGCAGCAGCCGTGATCCGCCGGGCCGGCCGGGTCGGCGGATCCGGCCGGGCCGTCGTCCTGTTCCTGGCCGCGCTCCTGCCCCTGCTGGCGGGTGCGGGCCAGGCGCAGGCCGCCGGCTACCGGTACTGGTCGTTCTGGGACCTCGACGGCGACAGGTGGACGTACGCCACCCAGGGCCCGTCCGTCGCCCGCCCCGCCGACGGCGACGTCCAGGGCTTCCGCTTCGCCGTCAGCGAGGAGTCCGACGACTCGGCACAGCCCCGGGGCGCCGCCGACTTCGCCGGCATCTGCGCGAAGACCCCCGCGAAGGACGGCAGCAAGCGGGTCGCCCTCGTCATCGACTTCGGTACGGCCGAGGACGCCCCGTCCGGCGAGACCCCACTCGCGAACCGCACCGCCTGCGCCCGGGTCGCCCCGGACGCCAGCACCGCCGAGGCCCTGGCCTCCGTCGCCGGACCCCTGCGCTACGACAACAGCGCCCTGCTGTGCGCCATCGCCGGATACCCGGAACGCGGGTGCGGGGAACAGGTGTCGGGGACGGGCACGGAATCCGGCACGGGTGCCTCGGCGCCCGGGAAGGAGACCGAGGGCGGGTCCGAGGACGGGTCCGAGAAGACCGGTTCCCCGGACTCCTCGGCGTCCGGGGAGTCCGGGGAGTCCGGGGACGACGGTGGTCCGTCCCTCGGTCTCTTCGCCGGGGTCGCCGTGGTGGCGCTGCTCGGGGTGGCGGCCTTCTGGCAGGTACGCCGTCGTGGCTGAGCCCGGCGGCAGCCGGCCACGGGAACGCACCGCCCCCGCGTCCCGTCGCCGGCGGGGCTCCCCCCTGCACCCCGGCGCCTGGTGGCTGTGGGCGCCGGCTCTCGGCGTCGCCGCCACCCGCACCACCAACCCCCTGCTGCTCGCCCTCCTCGTCATGGTCTCCGCGTACGTCGTGGCCACCCGCCGGCCGAACGCCCCCTGGGCCCGCTCGTACGGCGCGTTCGTCAAGCTGGCGCTGGCCGTGATCGTCGTCCGGCTGCTCTTCGCGATCGTCCTGGGCTCCCCCATCCCCGGTACGCACGTCCTTCTCGACCTGCCCGAAGTCCCGCTCCCCGACTGGGCGCAGGGCATCCGCCTGGGCGGCCGGGTCACGGCCGAGGCGCTCACGTTCGCCCTGTACGACGGCATGAAGCTGGCCACGCTGCTCATCTGCGTCGGCGCCGCGAACGCCCTCGCCAACCCGTCCCGCCTGCTGAAGTCCCTGCCCGGCGCGCTGTACGAGATGGGTGTGGCCGTGGTCGTGGCGCTGACCTTCGCACCGAGTCTGATCACGGACGTCCAGCGGCTGCGCGCCGCCCGTCGGCTGCGGGGCCGCCCCGACCGCGGGGTCCGGGGTCTGCTCCAGGTCGGACTCCCGGTGCTGGAGGGCGCGCTGGAGCGTTCGGTCGCGCTCGCCGCCGCGATGGACGCCCGCGGGTACGGTCGTACGGCACAGGTCCCGGCAGGGGTCCGGCGCACCACCGCCGCCCTCACCCTCGGCGGGCTGCTCGGGGTCTGCGCGGGCACCTACGGGCTGCTCACCGCCGAAGGCGCCGCGTACAGCGTCCCCGTGCTCCTGGCCGGTCTGGCCGCCGCGCTCGCGGGGCTGTGGCTGGGCGGACGGCGTTCCCTGCGCACCCGTTACCGGCCCGACCGCTGGGACGCCCGCGCCTGGCTGGTCGCCGGCTCCGGTGCGGCGGTCGCGGCGCTGCTGGCCGTCGCCGCCGCACGCGACCCGGTGGCCCTGCACCCCGGCGTGGTGCCGCTGGTCGCGCCCACGCTGCCCCTGTGGCCGGCGGCGGCCGTACTCATCGGCCTGCTCCCCGCCTTCGTCACCCCCGCCCCCACCCCCGAGGACACCGGCAAGGAGCCGTCGTGATCCGCTTCGAGAACGTCTCCGTGACGTACGACGGCTCCCCCGAACCCTCCGTGCGAGACGTCGACTTCGAGGTCCCGGAGGGCGAACTCGTCCTGCTCGCCGGGCCGTCCGGGGTCGGCAAGTCCACGGTGCTGGGCGCGGTCAGCGGCCTCGTCCCGCACTTCACGGGCGGCACCCTGCGCGGCAGGGTCACGGTGGCCGGCCGCGACACCCGTACCCACAAGCCACGCGAACTGGCCGACGTGGTGGGGACGGTGGGCCAGGACCCGCTGTCGCACTTCGTGACGGACCTCGTCGAGGACGAACTCGCCTACGGCATGGAGTCGTTGGGCCTGCCCCCGGACGTGATGCGCCGTCGCGTCGAGGAGACGCTGGACCTGCTGGGTCTGGCCGACCTGCGGGACCGCCCCATCTCCACGCTCTCCGGCGGCCAGCAGCAGCGCGTCGCCATCGGCTCGGTCCTCACCCCGCACCCCCGGGTGCTGGTCCTCGACGAGCCGACGTCCGCACTGGACCCCGCGGCGGCCGAGGAGGTCCTCGCGGTGCTCCAGCGTCTCGTCCACGATCTCGGCACCACCGTCCTCCTGGCCGAGCACCGCCTGGAACGCGTCGTCCAGTACGCCGACCGGGTGGCGCTGCTGCCGGGACCGGGCGAACCCCCGCTGCTCGGGACCCCGGCGGAGGTGATGGCGGTGTCCCCGGTGTTCCCGCCGGTGGTGGCCCTGGGCCGGCTCGCCGGCTGGTCCCCGCTCCCGCTGACCGTACGCGACGCCCGCCGCCGCGCGACCCCCCTGCGCGAGCGCCTCGCGGAGGCGGAGGAAAAGGCGAGGACGGAGGCGAGGACGGAGACCGTGTCCGTCACGGAGAGGCCAGCGGCAACGACCGCACCGGACCCCGCCCGGACAGCCCCGGCCGCCCCCACCACTCCCGCCACTCCCGCCACCCGCAGGACCCCCCTCTCCCTGTTCACCCGCAAGCGGCCGGGCACAGCCACGGCTTCTCCCGCCCCCGCACCCGCACCCGCCCATGTGGCCGAGGTCCGCGCCCTGGCCGTCCGTCGCGGCGGTGTCCGGGCGCTGCGCCACGTCGACCTGACGGTCGCCCCCGGCGAGACGATCGCGCTCATGGGCCGCAACGGCGCCGGCAAGTCCACGCTGCTCGGCGCACTGGTCGGGCTCGTGGAACCGTCCGCCGGTTCGGTCCGCACCGGTGGCGCCGTGCCGCACCGCACCCGCCCCCGCGACCTGGTCCGCCGGGTGGGGCTCGTCCCGCAGGAACCGCGGGACCTGCTGTACGCGGACACGGTCGCCGCGGAGTGCGCCGCCGCCGACCGGGACGCGGAGGCGGAGCCGGGCGCCTGCCGCGCCCTGCTGTCGGAGCTGCTGCCCGGCATCGCGGACGACGCCCATCCGCGCGACCTGTCCGAGGGCCAGCGCCTGACCCTCGCCCTGGCCGTCGTCCTCACCGCCCGCCCGCCGCTGCTCCTCCTCGACGAGCCGACCCGCGGCCTGGACTACGCGGCGAAGGCCCGCCTGGTGACCGTGCTGCGCGGGCTGGCCGCCGGGGGCCACGCGATTCTCCTGGCCACGCACGACGTGGAGCTGGCGGCGGAACTCGCCCACCGGGTCGTCCTCCTCGCCGAGGGCGAGGTCATCGCCGACGGCCCGGCGGCCGACGTGGTCGTCGCCTCGCCGTCCTTCGCCCCGCAGGTGGCCAAGATCCTGGCCCCGCAGCACTGGCTCACGGTCTCCCAGGTCCGGGAGGCCCTGTCATGACGCCCACCCCCGCCCCCACTCCGGCCACGGACAAGGCCGCCCCAGCCACCGGCGTCCAGCGCCAGGCGCGGGCCGTCCGCCTGGGCCCGCGTTCGCTGGTGGCGCTGGCCCTGGTGAGCGCGGTGGGCGTGGCCGCGTTCGGCTGGCCCTTCCTGGCCCCGCCCGCCTCCACCCTCAACGCCCACGCGCAGGACGCGCCGTGGCTGTTCGCGGGACTCCTCGTGCTGCTGGTCGGGGTGGTGGCGGCGACGATCTCGGAGTCGGGCCTGGGCCCGAAGGCGGTCGCGATGCTGGGCGTGCTGGCGGCGGCGGGGGCGGCGCTGCGCCCCATCGGCGCGGGGACGGCCGGTCTGGAACCCATGTTCTTCCTGATGGTCCTCAGCGGACGGGTCCTCGGGCCGGGATTCGGTTTCGTGCTCGGCTCGGTGACGATGTTCGCGTCCGCGCTGCTCACGGGCGGGGTGGGCCCGTGGCTCCCGTTCCAGATGCTGTCGATGGGCTGGTTCACGATGGGCGCGGGCCTGCTCCCGGGCCAGGACGGGCTGCGGGGCCGGGCGGAGCTGTGCCTGCTCGCCGCCTACGGCTTCCTGGCGGCCTTCGCCTACGGCACGATGATGAACATGGCGGGCTGGCCCTTCATGGCCGCCCTGGCCTCGAACATCTCCTTCGACCCGGACGCGTCGGTCCCCGCCAACCTGGCCCGTTTCCTGGCGTACTGCCTGGCCACGTCCCTCGGCTGGGACCTGGGCCGGGCCCTGCTGACCGTCGTCCTGGCCCTGACCCTGGGCCCCCCGGTGCTCCGCGCCCTGCGCCGCGCCACCCGCAGGGCGGCCTTCGAGACCCCGGTCACATTCACCGGCCACCCCTGAGTGGTCCCGCGTACGCCGACGGTGACGGAACTGACGGCCCGTCGTGAGGCGCCCCACATGACCCGGCTCACATACGAAGCGGGGTCGTAGCCCCGCGGGCCTCCCCCGCCCCCGCGTCCGCCCACTCCGGCCTGCGCGGATGACCGTCGGCCACGGACCGACACCCCCGCCGAATGCGGCCACGGATAGTAAAAGGGACCTTTGCGGACAAACACCGAAAACTGCTTCTGTGGAGCAGTCGCCAGGCGCCGACGTGCCCACCCGGGCCGCGGCGCCGACGTACGCCCCATCCCCCACGCACCACCAGGTGTTCCGGGGCCGGAGCTACGACGACCGCCCTGCAGTCGAAGAAAAGGTTTCTACATGTCCGCCGTTTCCATCCTCCGCAGCGTCGCCACCCCGAAGAAGGCCCTCGCCGGTGCCGCCGTCGCCGCCGCGGCCTGCGGCTCGCTGATCGCCGCCGCCCCCGCACAGGCCGCCACCACGGCCACGGGCTCGGCCCAGGCGACCGCGCAGTCGATGATCGGCGACTCCGCCCAGTACCAGTGCTTCTCGAACATCGTCCAGCACGAGAGCGGTTGGAACCACACCGCCACCAACGCCTCCAGCGGCGCCTACGGCCTGGTCCAGGCCCTGCCCGCCTCGAAGATGGCCTCGGCCGGCTCGGACTGGAAGACCAACCCCGCCACCCAGATCTCCTGGGGCATCGACTACATGAACGAGCGCTACGGCAGCCCGTGCGCCGCCTGGGACTTCTGGCAGGCCAACAACTGGTACTGACCGACCCGGCACCAGCCCTCGCACCACCCCGGCACCACCCGCATCACCCCGCAGACCGAAAGCGGCGGCCCCCAGATCCCCGGGGCCGCCGCTTTCGCCGTGCCCGGCGAAGCCTTCACTGCTGGACCTTCAGCGCCGAGTCCTCGCGAACCCCTGCGGCAAGGACCGTGCAGGCACCTACTTCCGGGCCGGTTCCTCCTGTGCGGGGGCGGGGTCCGGCGGCCTCGCCCCCGGGACCCGGGGCCCTGGCACCGGGCCGGTGACGGCGGCGGCCGTCACCAACCCCGCCCGTGGCCCCTGGAAGAGGTACGTCAGGCCGAAACCGGCCACGACGACGAGGGCTCCGCCGACCGCGTCCAGCACCCAGTGGTTGCCGGTGGCCACGATCGCGGCGACGGTGAACAGGGGGTGGAGCAGACCGAGCGCCTTCATCCACGTCCTGGGCGCGATGATCGCGATGGCCAGGCCGCACCACAGGGACCAGCCGAAGTGCAGGGACGGCATCGCCGCGTACTGGTTGGTGAGGGCGGTGAGGGTGCCGTAGTCCGGCTTGGAGAAGTCCTGCACGCCGTGCACGGTGTCGATGATCCCGAGGTTCGGCATCAGGCGCGGCGGGGCCAGCGGGTAGAGCCAGAAGCCGACCAGGGCCAGCAGCGTGGTGAAGCCGAGGCTCGCGCGCGCCCAGCGGTAGTCGACGGGGCGCCGCCAGTACAGCAGGCCGAGGACCGTGAGCGGGACGGCGAAGTGGAACGACGTGTAGTAGAAGTCGAAGAAGTTCCGCAGCCGGCTGATCCCCACGACCGCGTGGTTGACCGCGTGCTCGATGTCCAGGTGCAGCAGGCGCTCGAGGTCGAGGATCTGGTGGGCGTGCTCCTCCGCGCGCTCCCGGCCGCCGGTCGCCGCGAGCCGCACCTTGGAGTACGCGGCGTAGGTGACGCGGATCAGCAGCAGTTCCAGCAGCAGGTTGGGGCGGGTCACGACCCGGCGCAGGAACGGCAGCAGCGGTACGTGCCGGAAGCGGGTGGGGACGGGTTCGGCGTACCGGGTCGGGACGGGCGTGCGGAAGTACGGCGAGGTGCGCGACAGGAACGGGATCACCGTGGCGGCGGCGAGGGCGGCGAGCAGGACGGCGTTGTCCCGGACGGGGTACAGGAACGGCATCTCCGGCAGGATCATCTGGGCCGGCAGCGTCATCACCAGGACGACGGCGACGGGCCACACCAGCCGGTCGGAGGCGCGTCTGCCGGCCGCGCCGACGACGGTGAGCAGCACCCACAGCAGCTGGTGCTGCCATGCGGCCGGGGAGACGACGATGGCGGCGCAGCCGGTGATCGCGACGGCGAGCAGCAGCTGGCCGTCGTGGGCGTAGCGCACCGCGCGGCGCAGGCCGAGGGTGACGACGGCCGCGCCGATCAGCAGGAAGAGACCGATCTCCAGGGGACCCTCGGCTCCCAGGCGGAGCAGGGCACCGTGCAGGGACTGGTTGGCGAGGTCGTCGGCCCGGCCGCCGAGTCCGGCGCCCCCCATGTGGTGCACCCAGTAGGTGTGCGAGTCCTGGGGCATCGCGGCCCAGGCGAGCGCGGTGCCCGTGGCGAAGGTGACACCGGACGCGGCGGCGGCCCGGCGGCGGCCGGTGAACCAGAGCAGGGGGGCGAAGAGCAGCAGGGCCGGCTGGAGGGCGGCGGCGACGCCGATCAGGATGCCGCCGGCCCGCTGTCCGCGGGCGACGAAGCAGCCCAGCAGGACGAGGAGGACCGGGATGATGCTGGTCTGCCCGAGCCACAGGGTGTTGCGCACGGGCAGGGACAGCATGAGCAGGCTGATCGCGACCGGCGCGGCCAGCGACGCGGTGCGGCGGCCGACCGGCTGGGGCAGGGCGCGGGCGGCGGTCAGGCCGAGCGCGACGACCAGCAGCAGCGTGCCGAAGGTCCAGCCCCAGCCGAGCGCTTGTTCAGCCGATCGGGTGAGGGGTTTGAGGACGAGCCCGCCGAACGGCGTGCCGGTGAAGCGGGTCGATGCGTAGAGCGAGCCACTGACCTGTAGCACGCCGTCGTGTCCGAACCAGGTCTCGAGGTCCGTGAGCCGTTCCCCGCGCGGGGTGGTCAGGACGGCCGCGACCTGGCGTACGGCGAGGACGGCGGCGAGCAGCCACAGCCCGAGCCGCGCCGTGTGCAGGCGTGATCCGGTGTCTCCGACGGCCGCGGCCTGGAAAGCCTCCGCCGGTCGCCCCCTGTGTTCCGCGTTCGCCACGCCTCGTCGGCCTCCCGCCCCGTTGCTCCCCCGCGTCCCGCGCGTGGGAGTCCCTCCGCGAACCCTATGAGGCTCGCGCCGCCCCCGGAAGAGACGCAGGAAACCCCCGGTTCACCTGATGTCCGTCCCGCTTTGGTCCGGCTTTGGTCCGGCTTCGGTCGGGATGACCATAGACGGAAGGGAACGGGTCGTTCGCCGGGCAGACGAAAGGGATCACGGGGAAGGCCGGAGGCGCGTACCTTCGCCGGCGCGACCGGATGGGCCGGACCGGTGGGGCCGCCCGGTTCGGCGACCGGGCGAACGAGACGAATGAAAGACCGGATGAAGGACGAGATGAAGAACGAAGGTGTGCGCACATGAGCGGGTCACAGCTCTGGCATCAGGTGGACGAGCACTTCGCCGCCCTCCTCTCCCCCGACGACGAAGCCCTGACGGCCGCCCTGCGGGACAGTGAGGCCGCCGGTCTCCCGCCCATCGCCGTCACCCCCGCCCTGGGCAAGTTCCTCCACCTGCTGGCCCAGGTGCAGGGCGCCCGGAACATCCTGGAGATCGGCACCCTCGGCGGCTACAGCACCATCTGCATGGCCCGCGCCCTCCCTGCCGACGGGCGGCTGATCTCCCTGGAGTACTCCCCGCGGCACGCCGAGGTCGCCACCGGCAACATCGCGCGCGCGGGCCTGGACAAGCTCGTCGAGATACGCGTCGGTCCGGCGCTGGAGTCGCTGCCCCGGCTGGCCGACGAGCACCCGCCCCCGTTCGACCTGGTCTTCATCGACGCCGACAAGGTCAACAACCCGCACTACCTGGAGTGGGCCCTGAAGCTCACCCGCGCGGGCAGCCTGATCGTCCTGGACAACGTCGTCCGGGGCGGCCGGGTGATCGACCGGGACAGCACCGACCCGGACGTGGTGGGCACCCGCGCCGCCCTCGAACTGATCGCCGGCCACCCCCGGCTGAGCGGGACGGCGATCCAGACGGTCGGCGCCAAGGGGTACGACGGCTTCGCCCTGGCGCGGGTGCTGGAGTGAGCCGGTGCGCCCCGGCGGCAACGGCTTCCCGCCTCACACCTCGTGGTAGAAGCCCACGTTGACGCTGCGCGGGGCCGAGCGGTCCAGGATGACGACCTCGCCGTTGCCGCCCCGGGGCAGGGCGACGCTGCCGCCGTAGGCGACCGGGTGGACCTGGTCCCCGATGGTCAGCCGGACCTCGGAGGACGGCTCGGGGAGCGAACCGCGCAGCCAGCTCAGGTACCAGGTGCCGTCCTGGGCGCACTGGAACTCCAGGTGGACCCTGGACACGAACAGCCAGTCGTCCGGCGTGGAGAGCCGGCACACCGACCTGTCCCGGCCCACCCGCAGCACGGCTCCCGGCTCGGTCGGCGCGTCGGCCATGAGCATGCCGGCCGTGGCCCCCGATTCCGCCGACGACACGGTGGCCATGGTGAGTTCGAGCACGTGCGCTCCTCCTGGGACGTTCTGGCGGACCGGCTGTACCGGCCCGACGGCGGCCGGAACGGCCTGGTGCGGCGGCCGGAACGGCTCGCTGTCGCCGCATGATAAAACGCCCGGCTCCGTCCCGTCCGTCCGGCGGGCACAATGGCTCCATGACCGAGCGAAAGCCGCCGGGCGTCGATTTCGAATCGTGGGTGGACCGGCAGATCCGTGATGCCGAGGCGCGCGAGGACTTCGCGCGGCTGCCGGGAGCGGGCAAACCCCTCCCGCACGACATGGAGGCCCCGTACGACGAGATGTGGTGGGTCAAGCGGAAGCTGGCCCGCGAGGGCTACTCGGTGCTGCCGCCGACGCTGGCCCTGCGCAAGGAGGCCGAGGACGCCCTGGAGGCGGCCTACGCGGCCCCCTCGGAGCGGGTCGTCCGGAGGATCCTCACGGAGATCAACGTCAAGATCCGCGACATGATGTACAAGCCGCCGCCCGGCCCCCCGCTGGGCAAGAAGCCGTACGACGTCGAGGACGTCGTACGGCAGTGGCGGGAGCGCCGGGCGGCGGCGGACGGGCCGGAGCCCGGGGATGCCTGAGGGCGGCCCCGGGCGCGGGGCCGGTCAGGCGCGCAGGAGCCGTTCCGCCAGTTCGCGGTAGTCCCGCAGGGCCAGGCGCAGTTGCTCGGTGCCGGTCTCGGCGGCGTTCGGGCCCTCGCCGACGTCCTCGGTCTGCCAGGACCGGCGCAGGGTACGGCGCCGCTCGGTCACCGCGTCGGTGAAGCGGGCGGCGAGTTCCTCCAGCACGCGATCGGCCTCCGCGACGGAGTCCCGCGGGGTGTCCACGAAACCTGCCACGGCGTGCTGCAACTGCGCGGAGAGCTTGTCGCAGTCGTCGTGCGGGAGCAGACGGGGGCCGTGCGCCTCCTCGAGGGCGCGGTCGCCTCCGTGGCGGTCGCGGCGCTCGTCCAGGGAGGTGTGCGTGTCCGGCGTGCCACCGGTCCGCGAGCGGCCAGCCGCCGAAGAGCCCACGCCGCCGGGGGCGGGCGTCACCGTGCCGGTGTCCTCGCGGAGGTCCGGGGCACCGGACCGGGCGCCCTTCTCGTAGGCGTCACGGCGGGGGTCGCCGTGGAGGTCCCGGTGGACGTCCTCGCCGACGCCGTCACGGGTCCCGGGGGCAGTCGTGCGGCTGGTGGTGCGGGGCGCCCCGGTCAGCGGTTCGTCGCCGGGGCGTCGGGTCGTGTCGGTCATCTCGGTCAGCTCTCCTTCGCCTGTCGCCGGTGGAGCAATGAGGGCGTGTGGGGGCGGCCGCGTTCGGCCGTCCTCGCGCGGTGGCCGTCCGGCTCGCCGCGGTGGTCTCCGCCGTCGTGGCGGGACGGCCGCATCAGGTCGTCGAAGAGGGCGCGGGCCTCGACCATGGCCTCGCGCATCTCCTCGGTGCCGGCGCCGCCTTCGTGCCCGCCGTTCACGCGGGCCTGCGCGACCCGGTGCACCCGGCGGTAGCCGTCGACGTGGTGGGCGTGGTGCACGGACAGTGCGGCGAGCTGCTCCTCGTACTGTCCGCCGTCGGGGTAGCCCCGGGCGGCGGCGAGGTCGGCGAGCAGCCGGTCCGCCTCGGCGACGGCCTCCCGCGGCGAGTCGACGAACCGCTCCTGCGCGGCCGTCCAGCCCGCCTCGTACCTCTCCCGCTCGGCGGCCTCCAGCGGTCGTGCCCGCAGGTCGCCGTGGAGCTTCACGCGCTGGGCCAGTTCACGTTCGGCGGCCTCCGCGTCCCCGTCGTGCCGGGCGACGGCCCGGTCGTACTCGGGTCCGAAACGCCGCTTCAGGTGCGCGCCGTGGCGTGGACCACGGGCGCGCAGGGTCAGTACGGCCGCCGCAACGACAACGACCGCCACGATCACGATCAAGGCAATGATCAGGCCAGTGGACATGGATGCCTTCCGGTTCGTCGGCCAACCGGCGCTCCTCGCGCGCCGGTTCTCCGTTCGGGTTGCCCGAAGACCGGCCCGCAAACAGAGTTGCGGGCCCGGGGGCAGGCATACGCAGAATGCGGGCATGACGTGGACCATCCGCCCCGAGCTCCCCGACTCCCCCGTCGCCGCCGCGCTCTGGCGGGCGTACTACACGGAAGTCAGCGACCGCTGGTACCTGCTGCACGAGGGGCGCCGGACCGAACCGGAGGAGCTGGAGCGCGAGATCGCCGCGGAGTCGGGCGCCGACCTCGTGCCGCCGCGCGGGCATCTGCTGGTCGCGCGGTACGGGGACGAGGCGGCGGGCAGTGCGGGGATCCGGCTGCTGGACGGTACGACCGCAGAGCTCACCCGGGTCTTCCTGCACCCGGGGATGCGGGGCCGGGGCGGGGCGGCGCTCCTGGTGCGCGCCGCCGAGGACGCGGCCCGCGCGTCGGGCACCACCCGGCTGATCCTGGACACCCGCGGCGACCTGGTGGAGGCCCGCGCCCTGTACGCGCGGCTCGGCTTCACCGAGACGGAACCGCACAACGGCGGACCGTTCGCCGAGCACTGGTTCACCAAGCGGCTCGGCTGAACCCCCGTGCGGGCTCAGCCGACCTGCGTACCCGGCCGCCCGCCGCGCGCACCCTCCGGACGCTCGCCGGTGGCGTGCGGGCGTTCCTCGCGCGATCCGCTCAGTTCCGCCGACAGTTCGTGCACCAGGCGCACCAGATCGGTGGGCCGGTCCGGCCCCCACCAGTCACCGAGCAGCTCGGCCAGGGACTCCTCCCGGGCCCGCGCCAGCCGCTCGGCGGCCTCGAACCCGTCGTCGGTCAGGAGGAGGCCGAGGCCCTCGCGCCGGGCGAGGTGCCGTACCTCGGCCTGGCGGGCGGCCTCCATGACGACATCGAGCGGGACGGTGCTGCGCTCGGCGAGCAGGGCCGGTTCCACCGAGCCGTGCCTCCTGATCCGCAGCAGCAGCCAGCTCGTGGCGGGCAGCAGGTCGTAGCCCGCGCGGGCGGTGGTCTTCCGGTAGATGTCGCGCCGGCCCTCGCGGGTGCCGAGCAGGGACAGCGCGCGGCACACCTCGTCGTACGAGGACCGCTCCACCGGGTTGCTGGCCAGTATCTCGGTGCCGTCGGGCGCGGTGACCGAGGCCCGCAGCTTGTCCTCCTTGAGGAACCAGGCGAGGACGAACCCGACGAGGGCGAGGGGAACGGCGTACAGGAAGACGTCGGTGATGGCGGAGGCGTACGCGTGGACGACCTCCGGGCGCAGGGCGGCCGGCAGGTCTCCGATGCCGCGCGGGTCGGACTCCAGCGCGTCGGCGGAGACGCCGGGTGGGAGCTGGACACCGCGGAAGGCGGCGGTGAGTTTGTCGTCGAGGCCGTTCGTGAAGATCATGCCGAAGACGGCGACGCCGAAGGAGGCTCCGATGGACCGGAAGAAGGTCACGCCGGAGGTGGCGACGCCGAGGTCCCGGTAGGAGACGGCATTCTGCACGATCAGCACCAGGACCTGGATCACCAGGCCGAGCCCCAGGCCGAAGACGAAGAAGAAGGCGCTCATCACGGGGGTGGGGCTGTTCTCGTCGAGCTGGTGGAGCAGCAGCAGGCCGATGGTGATGAGACCGGTGCCCGCGATCGGGAACACCTTCCAGCGGCCGGTACGGCTGACGATCTGTCCGGAGGCGGTCGAGGCCAGCAGTGTTCCGGCCACCATCGGCAGCATGTGCACACCTGACATGGTCGGGCTGGTGCCTTGGACCACTTGGAGGAACGTCGGCAGATAGACGTTCGTGCCGAACATGGCGAAGCCGACGATGAAACTGATCACGACGGTGAGCATGAAGGTGCGGATCCGAAACAGTCCCAGCGGCAGCACCGGTTCGACGGCCCGGCGTTCCACGGCCACGAACGCGACGGCGAGGACGGCGCCCAGCACCGCGAGGCCGATGATCTGCCGCGAGCCCCAGGCCCAGGTGGTGCCGCCGAGGGAGGCGACCAGGACGAGGCAGGTCGCGACGGAGGCGATGAGGAAGGTGCCGAGGTAGTCGATGACGTGCCGGGTCGACCTGCGCGGGATGTGCAGCACCGCCGCGATGACGGCGAGGGCGACCACCCCGAGGGGCAGGTTGATGTAGAACACCCAGCGCCAGCTCAGATGCTCGGTGAACAGTCCGCCGAGCAGCGGCCCGAGGACGCTCGTCGTCCCGAAGACCGCGCCGAACATGCCCTGGTACTTGCCCCGTTCACGGGGCGGCACGAGATCGCCGACGATCGCCATGGACAGCACGATCAGTCCACCGCCGCCCAGCCCCTGGAGCGCGCGGAAACCGATCAGCTGGGCCATGTCCTGCGCCACGCCGCACAGCGCGGACCCCACCAGGAAGATGACGATCGCGGTCTGGAACAACCGCTTGCGGCCGTACTGGTCGCCGAGCTTGCCCCACAGCGGGGTCGCGGCGGTCGAGGCCAGCAGGTACGCGGTGACCACCCAGGACAGGTGCTCCAGGCCCCCCAGGTCACTGACGATGGTGGGCAGGGCGGTGGCCACGATGGTCTGGTCGAGGGCGGCGAGCAACAGGCCGAGAAGCAGCGCGCCCATCGAGACGACGACGTTGCGGGACACCTGCTCACGGGGATCGCCCGGACCACCCGGGCCACCTGGACCGCCCGGACCCGTGCCGGGGGCCGGCGGTCCGGAACCGGCACCGGGCGAGGGCCGCGCGCTGCCCGCCCTCTCCGCCCTGCCGTGCGCGTCCCCGGACATGACCACCTCCACAGGTTCTCGTTTCACGGTCCATCGTGATCGGTGTGACCGGTTATGGCCTGTTGAGTCCACCCGGAGGACCGCATTCCGGGGGCGCGTGCGTCGACGTGTGGAGAAGATCTGCATAATCTCTGGAGATCGCGAGGGGAGGGACTCCACGTGGATGATTCGACGGGCACCCCGTGCCCGGAATGCGGTGCGCCCAGGAACAGGGACAACACCCCTTCCTGCGCCTGCACCCTGCGTGCGTCCGACGCCCTCCGCGAGGCCCGTACGGCGCAGGCGGCGGAGGCCGAGGGCTTCACCCCGCCCCGCATCCGCCCGTACGTCGAACTCGACGACGGCACGACGGCCGCACCGGGTACGCCGAACAGCGGTGGTACGCCGGGCGGCGGCCGCACACCGGAGCCGGAAGCCGGACGAGGAACCGGCCGGATCGAACAGACGGGCCGGGCGGGGCAGACCGGCCAGGCGGGACGGGCGGGACGGGCGGGACGGCCCGAGCAAAAGGCGGAAGAGTCCCCCGCCCCCTCCGGCACCGACCAGCAGGACGCACCAGCGGCTCATGGCGGGCTCGCGGCGCGGAACGAGCAGACCCCGCAGGGCGGGGAGCAGGTCGGGGAGACGACGCCCGGCGCACCGCAGTCGGCCGACGCGACCATGCAACTGCGCGCCCTCACCCCGGACGCACTCGCCGCGCCCGAGACCCCGGGCCCTCCCGTCGCGTCCGGAACCCCGGGGGCCCCCGGAGACCCGGACGCGACGTCCGTACTCCCCCCGGCCACCCCGGTGACGGCTCCTCAGCCCTCACCCCTCGCCGCACCCCTCGCTCCGCCCACCACGGAGCCGAGCGCCACCGACCTGAACCTGTTCGACTCCACCCGCCCCCTCCGAGTGGTGTCCGCCGCGGCAGGGCCGCACGCGGGTCCGGGGCCGGGCCCGGCCCCGGACGCCGGCGAACCCTCTCCCCCCGGTGGCCGCCGTCGCACCACGCTGCTCGTGGCCGCCGGAGCCGTCGTGGCGGTGATCGGGGCCGCCGGGTGGGCGAGCGGGCTGTTCGCCCACGAGACGCCGTCGCGGGACGGCGCACTGCCGGAGAACGTACGCGCGAGCGTGCTGAACGCGCCGTCCGACGCGCCCTCGGCGGCACCGGCCACGAGCGTGTCCGGCTCGCCGGAGGCGTCCGCCCCGGCGTCGGCCTCGGCCCCGCCGTCCGGGAGCGCGAGCCCGTCGGCGTCGCCGTCGGCCTCGGAGTCGGAGGCGGAGGCGGAGGCGGGCGCTTCGGCGACCCCGTCGGATGCGGCGGAGCCCTCCGCGACCCCGACGGCCACCGCCCCCGCCGACGTCCCGGAGGAGGCGGAGGAACTGGACGAGGGCGCCGTCACCGGGCCCACGCTGAGGCGCGGCGACCGGGGTCCGGAGGTCGTCGACCTCCAGCAGCGCCTGAGCAAGGTGTACCTGTACAACAAACCCGCCAACGGCCGGTTCAACGGCCGCACGGAGGACGCCGTCCGCAACTACCAGTGGTCCCGGGGCATCCGCGGCGACGAGCTGGGCGTGTACGGACCGGAGACCCGGGCCCGCCTGGAGGCGGAGACCGGCAACCGCTGAGGCGACGGACCGGGCCGCACCGGCCCCGCCGCGGCGGCGGGCGACGTCAGCCCGTGTGCCCGGCGTCCGTGATGTGCAGCAGGATCGTCCCGTCCTCGCCGCGCTCCACCCGTACCTGGGTCAGGTCGCGCACGACCACGTCCGGGTCGTGGAATCCGGCGCGCGGGCCGATGCCGACGACGCGCATGCCGGCCGCGCGTCCCGCGGCGATCCCCGCACCGGAGTCCTCGAAGACCACGCAGTCGGCCGGTGCGACGCCCAGCTCCGCCGCGCCCTTGAGGAAGCCCTCGGGGTCGGGCTTGCTCGCGCCGACCGATTCGGCGGTCACCCGCACCTCGGGCCGCTCCAGCCCCGCGGCGGCCATCCGCGCCGCGGACAGGGCTACGTCGGCGGAGGTCACCAGGGCGTGCGGGAGGCCGTGGAGCGAGGCGAGGAACGCGCGGGCGCCCGGTATCTCGACGACGCCCTCGGTGTCCGAGGTCTCCTCGGCGAGCATGCGCGCGTTGTCGGCGTGGTTCTGCTCCATCGGCCGGTCCGGCAGCAGCAGCGCCATCGAGGCGTAGCCCTGGCGGCCGTGCACGACCTTCACGACCTCGTCGCCGTCGAGCCCGTGCCGCTCGGCCCAGCGCCGCCAGACGCGCTCGACCGAGGCGTCCGAGTTGACGAGGGTGCCGTCCATGTCCAGCAGGAGGGCGCGGGCGGTGAGTACGGCGGTGGCCGTCATCGGCAACTCCAAAGCGCGGGGGCGGGGCCCGGGTGCGGTTCCCGGTCAGGGGAAACAAGGCGGCCCCGCCCGCCGGTCAGGGGAAACGGGCGGGAGCCACTTTGTTCATCCACGATACAAAACAAGTCCGGCATCCCGCCAGCACCCCCGTCAACCGTTCACGGATCGTTGGCCGCGTCGTCGTCCCCGCAGCCGCCGGCGGAACCGGCCGACCGGCCGACCAGCCCGCCCTCCCCGGCCCGCCCGCCTACCCGGCCCGCCCCGCTCAGCCGGTCACCGCCTCCCACAGGCTCCACACCCCGAGCCCCAGCATCAGCAGCGCCGCGATGCGGGTGATCAGCTTGAGCGGCACCCGCTTCATCAGGGCCTTGCCGCCGACGATGCCGAGCCCGGCCACCGCCCACAGCGCCAGCACCGCGCCCAGGCCGACGGAGAGCGGGTCGTCGTAACGGGCGGCGAGGTTGGCCGTCATGATCTGGGTGAGATCGCCGAACTCGGCGACCAGGATGAGCATGAAGCCCGCCCCGGACACCTTCCAGAAGGACTGGTTCTCCGGCTTGCGGACCTCCTCGTCGTCCTCGTCCTTCTTGAACAGCAGCATCGCCGCGCCGCCCAGGAAGAGCACGCCCGTGATCGCGTGCACGAGCTGCTGCGGCAGCAGGGTGAGCACGCTGCCCGCCGCCACCGCGAGCGCGACGTGCACGGCGAAGGCGGCGGCGACACCGGCGAAGACGTAGGAGGCCCGGTAGCGGGTGCCGAGGACGAGGCCGGCGAGCGCGGTCTTGTCCGGCAGCTCGGCGAGGAAGACGACGCCGAACACGACGGCCGTCACGGTCAGGTTGATCAAGGTTCCTCGATCGGTCGGGGCTGCCCCACCGAGAGTCTGTGCTTGTCCACGGGACGCCTCGGCACGGCAGCACACATGGCACCCGCGCCGAGGGGCGCGGGCGTGCACTGCTTGCCGAAGGTCTCGCCGGCCGACCCCCGTACGGGGCCTGCCTCCGGGCGCCGGCTCAGACGGGCTGAGCAGTATGTCGACGGTCCGGCGAAGGGCTACTCCCCCTCTGCGCCACCCATCGTACGCGAGGCCGGTCCGAACACCCGCCCGAGCTCCCGCCCGAGCGCTCGCCGGACCGTCGTACACGCACCTCCGCGCATCCCTCCGCGCGCACCCGCGCACCCCTCCGACCCCTTCCGTGGAAGCGGGGATCCCGCGGAAACGTCACGCCCGCACGGCATCCGCACCGCATCGGCACCGCCGCACGTCTAGACACGCCATGCACACGTCATTAACTTCTCACCGGACCCACCCCTCCCCGTAACACGCCGAGGCGAGCATTCCCCTTGCTCGCACTCCAACGGCCTCACCCCACAAGGGAGTTCGCATGCCGAAGTTCTACGCGCGTCGACGTCTGGGCACCGTCGCGGCGCTCACCGCGCTCATAGCCTCCGCCGGGATACTCAACGGCCCGAGCGCCTCCGCAGCCCTCCCCACCCCGGTGAGCGCCTCCACCGCCCGCACCTACCTCGCCTCGCTCCCCGTGTCCACCGAGAGCCGCACCGGCTACAACCGCGACCTCTTCCCCCACTGGATCACCGTCAGCGGCACCTGCAACACCCGCGAGACGGTCCTCAAGCGCGACGGCACGAACGTCGTCACCGACTCCGCCTGCGCCTCCACCAGCGGCAGCTGGTACTCCCCGTTCGACGGCGCCACCTGGACCGCCGCCTCCGACGTGGACATCGACCACCTCGTCCCGCTCGCCGAGGCCTGGGACTCCGGCGCCGGCTCCTGGACCACGTCCCGGCGCCAGGCCTTCGCCAACGACCTGACCCGCCCGCAGCTCCTCGCGGTCACCGACAACGTCAACCAGTCCAAGGGGGACAAGGACCCCGCCGAGTGGATGCCGTCCCGCACGGCCTACCGCTGCACCTACGTCCGCGCCTGGGTTCAGGTGAAGTACTACTACGGCCTGTCGGTCGACTCGGCCGAGAAGTCCGCCCTGCAGGGCTACCTCGCGAGCTGCTGACCGCGCGGTACACCGCAACGGGCGCGAGATGCCCCGCTCTCCTCCGTCGTTCCGTACCGTACGGGGCGACGGAGGAAGGGGGCACCACCATGACCGGACTGCGCCTCGGGCCGCTGCTGAGGTACGTCGACGGTTCGTCCGCGACCGTCTGGATCGAGACGAGCCGCCCGTGCGCCGCCGAGGTGCGCTGCGCCGACGGATCCGGCGGAACGGCCCGCACCTTCCAGGTCGCGGGGCACCACTACGCGCTCGTCGAGGTGACCGGCCTGACCCCGGGCACGACGACGCCCTACGAGGTGTTCCTCGACCGCACCCGCGCGTGGCCGCCCGCCGAGGACGAGGCCTCCGCGTCGCTGCCGCCCTCCGTCATCGCCGCTCCCGGCGCGGAGGCCGACGCCGGTGTGCGGGTCGCCTTCGGCTCCTGCCGCTGGGCGTCCCCGCCGGCCGGCGAGCCCGATCCCGTCGGCCCCGACGCGCTGCACGGCCTGGCCGCGCGCATCGCCGCCGACCCGGGCGGCGAGCGGCCCGACGTGCTGCTCCTGCTGGGCGACCAGGTGTACGCGGACGAGGTCTCCGACGCCACGCGCGCCTATCTCGCCGCCCGCCGCAGCCTCGAGGACCCGCCGGGCGACCAGGTGGCGGACTACGAGGAGTACACCCACCTCTACTACGAGTCCTGGCTCGACCCGCTGGTGCGCTGGCTGCTGTCGACCGTCCCCACGTGCATGGTCTTCGACGACCACGACGTGATCGACGACTGGAACACCTCCGCCTCCTGGGTCGCCGACATGCGGGCCGCGTCCTGGTGGGGCGAGCGGGTGCACAGCGGTCTGATGTCGTACTGGGTGTACCAGCATCTCGGCAACCTCTCCCCGCGCGAACTGGAGGCGGACCCGCTGTACGCGTCCGTGCGGGAACGCCCCGACGGTACGGACGTGTTGCGGGCCTTCACCGCGAAGGCCGAGGCCGACGCGGCCTCGGTGCGCTGGAGTTACCGGCGCGACTTCGGCCGGGTGCGGCTGCTGATGGTGGACACCCGGGCGGCCCGGGTCCTGGCGGAGGGCGAGCGCGCGATGCTCGACCCGTCCGAGGCGGCCTGGCTGCGCGAGCAGGCGCTGGACGAGCGCGGCGCGTACGACCATCTCCTCATCGGCACGTCCCTGCCCTGGCTGCTGCCGCATCTGGTGCACGACGTCGAGGGGTGGAGCTCCGTGCTGACCCGGGGCGACAAGGGGCCCCGCTGGGCGCGGTTCGGGGAGTGGCTGCGGCGCGCGGCGGATCTGGAGCACTGGGCGGCGTTCCCGGAGTCCTTCGGGGAGCTGGCGGAGGTGATCGCCGAGGCCGGTACGGGGCCGGACGCGCCGGCGACGGTGTGTGTTCTCTCCGGTGACGTCCATCACGCGTACGTGGCGGAGCCGAGCTGGGGCGCGGAGGGGCGGGGACCCGGGTCCGGGGGCCGGCGGGGACGGGTGCGCGGACCGGACGCCCGGGTGGTGCAGCTGACCTGTTCCCCCGTGCACAACTCCATTCCCCTGTCGATCCGGCTCGGGTTCCGCTTCGGCTGGAGCACCGTCGCCCGCGGCCTCGGCCGGGTCTTCGCCCGGCACGGGCGCTCGGGACGGCCGCCGGTCAAGTGGCGCAGGACCGGCGGGCCTTGGTTCGGCAACCAGCTCATGACGCTGACCATGCGCGGACGCTCGTCGGTGCTGCGGCTGGAGCACGCGCACACGGCGAAGCGCCCGGCCCCGGGGACGGGCGCGGGGCAGCCGGGCCCGGGACCGGAGGTCCGGCTGAGGAGGGTGACGGAGACCGAACTGAGCGGGTGACATCCGGGGAGAACGCGAGGCGACACGAACGCACGGCGCCGTGCGCACGAACTCTTCGTGACCTTTCCGTCACCTGCCCGGCGTACTCTCAGTGACTGTCAACGGTCGTTCCTGCCGCTCCTCCGCGTTACCGCGGCAGGGTCTGGCCGACGGGGGAGCCACGGGGAGTTCGGGTGGAGAGTTTCGGGTCGCTGATCGGCAGCCCATGGGTGTACGCGGTGGTGGCTCTCTCGGTCCTGCTTGACGTGTTCCTGCCGGTGCTGCCGAGCGGGGTCCTCGTGATCGCGGCGGCCACGGCCGCCGCCGCGGGCACCGCGACCGACGTGCCCGACATCCTGGTCCTGACACTCTGCGTCGCCACCGCCTCCGTCCTGGGCGACCTGGTCGCCTACCGTCTCGCCTGGCGCGGCGGCGACCGTCTGGACCGGGCGATCGCCCGGTCCCGCCGTCTGACCGGCGCGCAGGAACGTCTCGGCGCCGCGCTGGCCCGCGGCGGCGGCGGTCTGGTCGTCCTCGCCCGTTTCGCCCCGGCCGGCCGCTCGCTGGTCTCGCTCGGCGCGGGCGCCGCCCGCCGCCGGGCCCGCGACTTCCTGCCCTGGTCGGCGCTGGCCGGCCTGTCCTGGGCCTCCTACAGCGTGACCCTCGGCTACCTCGGCGCCCACTGGCTGGGCGCGACCTGGGTCGCCACCGCGGTGTCGGTCGGCGCGCTGTTCGGGGCGGGCGCGGGGGCGGCATACCTGATGCGCAGGCGGCCGGTACCAGTGGAGGCTTCGTAACGGGGCGACGGGGGCCCACCCCGCTCCTCTTCACCCGCCACGTCGTTCACCTCGCCCGTCCCGCTCGCCCCGCCTTTCCGCCTTCCCGCCACCTCGTCCACCCCGCCTGCCGCGCCGCGGCCGTGCCCGCACCGGCGCCGCGCACCTCCAGGCCGTCCAGCAGGCCGGCCGTGACCTCGGCGATCGCATCCACGGCCCGGTCGAAGACCTCGCGGTTGTGGGCGGCCGGCGCCCGGAAGCCGGACACCTTCCTCACGTACTGCAGGGCGGCGGCCCGGATCTCGTCTTCGGTGGCCTCCTCGGGCAACGCGGGCGGACGCAGGGTCTTGATACTCCGGCACATGCCCCCAGTCTCCCCCCGGCGCGCTCCTGAGGACCATGCCGGACGACCGCGTACCCGGGCTTACCCGATCGGGTGAACCGGGCGAGGAGACCCCCCAGTTGACTCGCTCCCCAAAATCGAACAGGCGTATCATTAGCGCGTGGCTGCGACCTATGACTTCCCGAGTGACCTCCTCGCCGGTCAGGAGGAGTTGCGTCAGGTCCAGGCCGAGCTGTCGACCCTGCTGAAGCGGCTTCCCTGGTCGGTGGAACCGCTCGACGGGTTCAGCGACGACACCGGCTGGCGCCTGGTCGAGCGTCCCGCCTCCCCCGGCTGGACGGACGACGAGCAGGCCGAGGTGGAGAAGCTCCGGCGCCGGGAGCACGAGCTGGTGGTGTTCGTCAGCACCCATCGGTACTGGGCGGAGCTGGCCGGCGTCGACCGCGTCCACGCCCGCTCCCGGCTGAAGCACGCGCACGGGGCACCGCCGCCGGGCGGGACGGAGCCGTCCCCGTAGGGACCCCCGGTACGAACGGCGTCACGAACGGCACAGGGCCCTCCGGAGCAGCTCCGAAAGGCCCTTGTTCCCGCCAGGCGGCGGGATCGCGACGCGGTGGGCGCGGACGGTTTCGAACCGCCGACATCCTGCTTGTAAGGCAGGCGCTCTACCCCTGAGCTACGCACCCGGGACCCGGGCGCACCGCCCAGGCCGAGTCGACAGCCTACATGGCCCGGGCTCGATCCCGGCTCCCGGGTCCTTCCGCATCCGTCCGGGCGGGGTTCCTTCCAGGTCCCCTCGCAGGCCCCCTCGCAGGTCCCCTCGGGGTTACCCCCCGGACGGAATCCGGGGGGTAACCCCACCTTGATTCCGGTAGCGGCCCGGATCCCCCGGCGGGGCCCGGCTCCGTACGGTCGAAGAGCGCCGGAAAGCGCGATCGTCCGTCCCAGGGGGAGACCGTCATGACCCGCACGACCCGCACGTCCGGCACCACCGGCACGACCCGCCCCGCCCGCACCACCGCCGGCTCCTCCCGTGGCGTGCGCCTGCGCGCGGCCGCCCTCGGCGGGGCCGCCGTGGTGCTGGTCGGCGGACTGACGGCCTGCGGGGCGTCCGCCGCGGACGACACCGACCCCGACCGCCGGTCCTTCGACCTGCCGGGCAGCACCCTCACCGTCGACTCCGACGACTCCGCGCTCGAGATCGTCGCCGTGGACCGCACCCCGTCGGGGAAGGTCGAGGTCACCCGGTGGTTCCAGGGCACCGTCGCCCTCGGCACGGACCCGGAGGCCACCTGGTCGCTGGAGGGCGACCGGCTGAAGCTGCGGATCAAATGCTCCGGCATCGTCGCCGACTGTTCCGCCGAGCACCGTGTCGAGGTGCCCCGCGGGGTCGCCGTGAAGGTCGAGGAGGGCGACGGCAGCGTGCGCGCCCGGGGCTTCCGCGACGCGCTGGACATCCGTACCGGGGACGGCTCCATACACGTCACCGACACCACCGGCCCCCTGAACCTGCGGACCGGCGACGGATCGGTGCGGGCCGAGGTCGCGTCCCGCACGGTGCGCGCCCGGACCGGCGACGGCTCGATCCGCCTGGAACTGAGCGCCGTACCCGACCTGGTGGAGTCCCGCAGCGGCGACGGTTCCGCCACCGTCGAACTCCCCCGGGCCACCTACCGGGTGACGTCCGGGACCGGTGACGGCGCCGAGAAGGTGTCGGTGCCCCGCGACGACACCAGTTCCCACGTGGTGGACGTCCGCACCGGCGACGGGAGCCTCACGGTCCGTACGGCGGACTGACCGACCCGTGTGTTCGCCCTCCACCGGTGGGACAATGGCCATCGGGAAGGGCGAACGACAGTACGGGAGAGGGATGTGACGGCGATACCAGAGCAGCCGTACTCGCCGTCGAGACCACGCGTGGGCCGCACGCGTGGTCTTCTGTCCGGGGGTCCGGTCCTCCGGGGCCCCCTCTCCCCGGGCGTCTCCCGGGGCCGGGCCGCCGGTCCGCTCCGTGACGCGCTCGCGCTGACGGTCCTGCCGCTGGTGGCGGCGCTGGCCCTGCCCGCAGCGTTCGCCGGCGGCGGCACCCGGCGCTGGTTCGGCGGGCGGGCCGAGAACCAGCGGGCCGAGGCGCAGGCCGCCAAGGACGCGGCGGCGGCCGCGTTCTACGAGCTGGACACCGCCCAGCGGGACCTGCGGATCTCCATCGAGACGATCACCGCCGTCGACAGCTCCCCCGCCGCCCGCCGCGCCGTCGCCGACTTCGAGGCGCTCGGCCGCCGGATCGACGAGGCCAGCCACACGTACATCGAGGCCGTCGACGCCCATGACCTCGACCGCCACGACCTGGAGGCCTCCGCCGCCTCCCGGGCCCGGACCGAACTGACCGCCGCCAAGGGCGAACTGGACCGGGTCAAGCGGGAACTGGACCGCTTCACCGACGGGCTCGGCCCCCTCCTCGGCAAGGCCGAGACCCAGCTGGCCCGGCTCGCCCCCGCCGTCGAGCGGGCCCGTCAGGCGCTGCTCGCCGCGTCGAACGCGCTGGACGCCGCCCGTGCGGCGGGGCTGCGGGCCGATGACCTCGCCGCCCGGCTCGCCGCGCTCTCCCCGGAGCTGACCAAGCTGAACCAGGGCGCCGGGCAGCACGGCGTGCCGCAGACCCTGGAGCGGGCCGAACGGGTCATCCGCCAGGCCGAGGCCATCCGCGCGGAGGCCGACCGGCTGCCGGAACAGGCCGCCGAGACCGGCCGCCGGCTGGTTTCCCTGCGCACCCGCGCGCAGGCCCTCACCACCCGTTCCGAGCAGGTGGAGCCGGTGCTCAGCGAGCTGCGCCGGCGCTTCAGCGCCGCCTGCTGGCAGGACCTCCAGGGCGTCCCCGACGTGGCCGCGGAGAACGTGCGGCAGGCCGAGAGCAAGCTCGACGAGGCGAGTGCCGCGCGCGACGAGCAGCGCTGGGCGGACGCCACCGCCCTGCTGTCGACCGTACGGGCGCTGCTGAACACGACCGACGAGGCCGTGTCCGCGGCCGGAGACCGGCTGCGGCAGCTGAACGCCGTGCAGAAGGACCCGGAACAGGAGATCGAGCGCACCCGCTTCGCCATCCGGGACGCCCAGCGCCTGGCCATGGCCGGCCGCCACACCCCGGACCCGCGCCACGCGCACCCGCTGGACGGCGCCGTGGCCCGGCTGGAGCGGGCCGTCGCCGGGCTGGAGGGCCGCCACCCCGACTACTGGCACTTCCTGACGGAGACGGAAGCGGTCCGCCAGTCGGTGGCGCGGGTGGTGGCCCTGATCCGCGAGGACCGGGGCGGCTCCGCCGGCTGACCGGTACGGACCCGGCCGCCTCCCGCTTCCCCGCCACGACCCGCAGCCCGCAGCCCGCAGCCCGCAGCCCGCAGCCCGCAGCCCGCAGCCCGCAGCCCGCAAGGCTCGACCGGCGGCAACCGCCGCAGGCCGCAACCGCCGTCCGCCGGTTAGCCTGTGCACATGCCTCGCTACGAGTACCGCTGCCGGACCTGCGGCGACACCTTCGAACTGAGCCGTCCCATGGCCGAATCCGCTGCTCCGGCCGCCTGCCCGGCAGGACACGACGACACCGTGAAGCTCCTGTCCACGGTCGCCGTGGGCGGTGCCGCCCTGGCACCGGCCGCCGCTCCCCGCGCGGGCGGCGGAGGGGGTGGCTGCTGCGGCGGAGGCTGCTGTGGCTGACGGCTCGCGCCCCGGCTCCCGGGCGCCGGGGCGCGACCGCGGGGCTGCCGTGGATCTTCCTCAGGTTCTCTTCAGCCACGGCTTCGTACGGTTTCCTGCATGACAGCCATCGCAGCGCACACCCTGTCCGTCGCAGCGGGCGGTGAAGCCGGACCCCAGTGGGTCAACGACCTCATGGACGCTTTGGGTGCGCCGGGGGCGGGGCTCGCCATCGCGCTGGAGAACCTCTTTCCGCCGCTGCCGAGCGAGGTGATCCTGCCGATGGCCGGGTTCGCCGCGAGCGGCGGGCGGATGAGCCTGCTCGCCGTGCTGCTGTGCACGACGGCCGGTTCGGTGATCGGCGCGCTCGCGCTGTACGGCGTGGGCGCGCTGCTCGGCCGGGAGCGGACGGTGGCGATCGCGGGGCGGCTGCCGCTGGTGAAGGTCTCGGACATCGAGAAGACCGAGGCGTGGTTCCTGCGGCACGGGACCAAGGCGGTGTTCTTCGGCCGGATGATCCCGATCTTCCGCTCGCTGATCTCGGTGCCGGCCGGTGTGGAGCGCATGCGGCTGTCCGTGTTCCTGGGCCTGACCACACTGGGCAGTGCCCTCTGGAACACCGTCTTCGTCCTCGCGGGCTACGCGCTGGGCGAGAACTGGCAGCAGGTCACGACCGTCGTGTCGGGCTACTCGAAGGTGGTCCTCGGCCTGGCCGTGCTGGCGGTGCTCGCCTTCTTCGTCCTGCGGATGCTGCGGCCGGGTGCCGGCCGCAGGCGGCGCGACCAACAGTCGGGCACGGAAGAGGTACGGCCGTCGGGCTCCTCCGAGGAGGACGACCCCGCCGACCGGTACGACCTGGCCGGCCGGGGACGCCACGGCTGACCCCGCTCACAGCTCCCCGGCGGCCTCGCCGAGGCCGTCGCCCCACTGAGGCCGCCTCACAGGACCCGCCTCACCCCGGCGGGTTCGCCGCCTTCAGGAACTCCCGCAGGATCTCCTCCCCGGCCACGACCCCGCGCTCGGGGAGCGCGGTGACCCCGGGAGCCGTCCAGTCGGCGTCGGCCAGTTCACCGTGGCCGGGGCGCCAGCCCCGGTCGGCGGCGAGCAGCAGGTCGGCGTCGAGGAGCGAGTCGCCGGCGGCGAGGGTGAGGTCGGCGCCGGTGCGGCGGGCGACCTCGCGCATGGCCGCGCTCTTGGTGAGCGGCTTGGGTACGGCGTAGATCTTGCGGCCCTGCAGGGAGACCGTCCAGCCGCGGTTCTCCGCCCAGACGGCGAGTTCCTTCACCCACTCCTCGGGCAGCAGCTCCCGCTCGACGACGAGGTAGGCGAAGAGGTCCTCGGCGACGCGGTGCTTGCGCGTCCAGACCGGGTCGGCGGTCCGCTCCAGGTGCGCCCGCACCTCGGAGAGCGGGGCGCACTCGGCGGCGAGGCGGGCGGTCACCGAGGCGTGCCAGTCGTGGTCGGTCTCGCCGTCGACCAGGAGGTGGCCGCCGTTGGCGCAGATCGCGTACGCCGGGGCGGGGCCGGGGAGGCTGATGCGCCGGTACTGCTCGCGGGTGCGCGTGGTGGTCGGTACGAACACGGCGGCGTCGCCGAGTTCGGTGAGGAGCCGGGCCGCCGTCTCCGTCAGGTAGGACAGCGGGCGGCTCTCGTAGACCTCCACGCACAGCAGCCGCGGGGCCTCGGCGTCGGGCCCGGCCAGGGCGAGGGCGTTGGCGGAGTAGATGAGGGTGCGGTCGAGGTCGCTGGCGACGAGGACGGTCATCAGGCCGTCACCGCCTTGCCGTCGGCGCCGGTCGCGCCGCGCGTGTACCGGGGGTGGATCAGACCGACGCAGGTGTACGGCAGTTCGGCGACCTCCTCGACGGGGACGCCCCGCTGGTCGGCCAGCAGCCTTACGTGGTCCAGGTCGTGGCCGGCTCCGGCGCGCGCGAGGATCTTCCACGGCACCCGGCGCAGCAGGACACGGGTGGTCTCGCCGACACCGGGCTTGACGAGGTTCACATCGTGGATCCCGTACTCCTCACTGATGCGTTCGACCGCGGCCCAGCCCTCCCAGGTGGGGGTGCGGTCGGTGGCGAGCAGTTCCTTGGCCTGGGCGCAGGCGGCGTCCGTGACCTCGGGGAAGCGGGCGGAGACGGCGTCCAGGAAGGCCACCGAGGCGTCCGCGCCGGCGAGTTCGCGGTAGAACTTGGCGCCGTGGAAGTCGTCCGGACCGACCAGGTCGGCGCGGAGCACGGTGCGCGAAATGAGGCCGGAGACGGTCGAGTTGAGGCAGGCGGACGGGATCAGGTAGTCCTCGCGGGTGCCGTACGTCCGCACGCAGGAGCCGGGGTCGGCCAGTACCGCGATCTCCGGGTCGAAGCCGGTGACGCCGTGGGTCTTCTCGAACTCCTCCACGGCCTGGGCGAGTTCGCGGGTGATGGCGCCCTTGCCGGTCCAGCCGTCGACGAAGACGACGTCCCGGGGGTCGTGGTGGGCGGCCAGCCAGCGCAGCGCGTTGGCGTCGATGCCCCGGCCGCGGACGATGGAGACGGCGTAGTGCGGGAGGTCGAGCCGGTGGCGGTGCTGGGCCCAGCGGCGCATCAGGATGCCGACGGGGGTGCCGGCCCGGGCCAGCGAGACGATTACCGGGCGCGGGGATCTCTCGGCGAGCACGGTCTCGGTGACCACGCCGACCGCGTGGGCGAGGCGGGCCGCCGAGGTGTGCAGGGCCGCGCGGAACAACTCCTGGTAGTGCGCGCTCGGCTGGTACTCGACGGGCAGTGACTCGGCGTAGTGCGCGCCGCCGCTCTGGATGGCCTCCTCGCGCTCCTCGGTCGGCGCCTCCAGGGTGACGTCGGAGAGGTCCTGGAGCAGCCAGCCGACCTCCTCGGGCGCGTACGAGGAGAAGGCGGGGCCGCGAAGGGGCTCGGGCAGCATGGGGGCGGGCCTTTCGGGGACGGCCGGGGAAGCAGGGGCGTCCGGCCCGGCCGGCACGTCGTCAGAGGGTGCGGGTACGTACGACGGTACGACCGCGAGGAGGACCTGCGGGGTGTGTGCGGCGAGTTCGGCCAGCAGCCCGCCGGGCGCGTGCAGCGCGGGGGTGTCGGCGGCCGAGTCGACGACGGCGACGACGGCGTCGAAGCCCGCGCCGGCGACGTTGTAGGCGTAGCGCTCGCCGGGACCGTCGGCGGGGTCGTCGTGGGCGGGGAAGACCAGCCGGGTGCGTATCGCGTAACCGGGGTCGTCCACGGCGAGGACGGGCGAGCGGGTGGTGGTCGAGAAGCGGACCTCGGCGCCGGCCTCCCGGGCGGCCGGTGTCCGCGCCGGCCTCTGCGCCAGCTTTTGTTCCAGGGCGTGGGCGAGGCGGAGCGGGGCGTACATCAGTTCCTCGAAACCGAGGACGAGGACGCGGCGGGCGCCGTCGGGCAGCGCGTCGGCGATCCGGCCGGCCATGGCGGGCAGGGCGTCGTCCAGGCGGGCGCGGTGCGCGGGCGCGAACCCGTGCCGCCCGCCGTCGGGCAGTCCGTCCGGCCAGCCCAGTTCGACGCGCGCGACCCGGCCGGTCCGCGCCTTCGTCCCGGCCGCCGCCTGCGACGCCGCCTCCGCCTCCTGGCGGGCCACGAGCTCCCGGCCCTTCTCCAGTACGCCCTCCGGGAGCCGTACCGTGCCCGAGAGGGTCGTCACCAGGTCGACCCGGGCGCCGATCCCTCGGGCGAAGTCGTCCAGCCGGCCGGTGTCGGCGGGTGAGCGCATGTCGACCAGGGCGACCACCACGTACCGCCGCCGGGGGTGGCGTGCGTGCAGGTCGCGGATGGTGTTCAGGATCGTGTTGCCGGTGGAGAACTCGTCGTCGACCAGGACCAGCGGCCCGTCCCCGGCCAGCAGCCCGGGGTCCTCGGGGAGCAGCAGGTGCGAGGTCGCGTGGGAGTGGGACTCCTCGAAGCCGCCCGCCGTGGCGACCCCGGGGACCGGGCGGCGGGTGGAGTGCAGGCAGGGGGCGACGCCCAGGCCGTCGGCGACCGAGTGGCCGAGGCCGGTGGCGGTCTCGGCGTACCCGAGGACCACCGCCCGGTGCGCCTGCTCGCCGAGCAGTTCGCGGACCCGGCGGCCCAGGGCGAGGCCGTGGCCGTACACGACGGCGGGCGACTGCGGGACGTGCTTGCCGAGGACGTGGGACACCAGCAGATGCGCCCGCTTGGGGTTGCGGCGCAGCGCCAGCCCGAGCAGCCCGGTCAGCCGGTCGTCGCCCGCCAGCTCGACGCCCAGCCGCTCGGCGACCCAGCTTCCGGACCAGACGCCCCCGGCGGGCACGCCCCCGGCGGGCACGTCCCCGGCCGGTATGTCCCCGGCCGGCACGTCCCCGCCGGTCGGCGATCCGTCGCGCGCCTCGCGGCGCACTCCCTCGTTCACTGCCTTCTCCATGAATTCCTTGCCGTCGGTCGGGGCGGTCGGGTCACTTGGCCAGGCCGGCCGCGAGCAGCTCCACGAACCCGATGTCCTCGTTCGCGACGCCGAACACCTCGGCGCGCAGCACGGTCCGCTCGGCCCAGGCGCGGTGCGGCTTCACCTCGTTCATCTTGTTCGTGTACGCCGACCTCATGACACCGCCGCCGCCGCGTTCCGGCCGCAGGATGTCCTGGGCGTCGCTGTACTCCTCGTGGCTGACGACGGACAGCGCGTGCACGGGCAGGACGTGGGAGGGGTGGATGCAGGTCTTGCCCTGCAGTCCGTTGGCCCGGTCCAGGGAGATCTCCCGCAGCAGGCCGTCCATGGCGTGCTCGATCAGTGACTGGCGCAGCTCCACGGCCTGTACCTCGAGGAACGGGCTCTGCCGCAGCTGCGGCTTGAACATGCGCTCCTGGACCCGGAAGTACTCCCAGACCGGCCCGGTCACGGTGAATCCGGTGCCGTCGACCCGGGCCAGCATGTTCACCACGTCGGCGATCACGGAGGCGACGATCTGGAGGTCGTAGGCCGTCATGTCGGGCCCGCGGCGCAGCCCGTACGGGGAGCAGAAGTCGGTCACGCCGAGGCGCAGGGCGAGGACCCGGTCGCGGTACTTGTCGACCGCGCGGAGGATGCCTTCGAGGGTCTCCACACGGCTCTCGCGGTAGAGCAGCTCCGGCGACTCCAGCACCGGCATCGCGAAGAGGCGGTGGCCGGCGGTGGCCTCGGCCACGGTGAGGGCCTCGAGGAAGGGCATGCCGCGTTCCTCGGTGAACTTCGGCAGGACGAACCCGGACAGCAGCCCGATGGCGGGGCCGAGGCGCCGGACGAGGTCGGGTATCTGCTCGGGGGTGCGGACCCGGATGAACAGCAGCGGCAGATCGGCCCCCGGCCGGCCGGCCAGGTCGGCGAACTGGGCCACGAGGTTCTCCTCGCCGGCGGCCACGTCGCCGTCGCCTATGGAGTCCTCGAGGCACAGCACCATCGAGACCACGCCGTTCCCGGCCTGCTTGACGATGTCGTCGGCGAGGCGGGGGCGGGTCGCGGGGCTGTACAGCGTGGCGCCGAGGGCCATGGAGAGCAGACGGGCGGGCGACTCGGCCGTGAACAGGCCCGGCTCCCGGTGGAAGAGACGTTTCCGCACCGCAGGGGTGATCTGTCCGAAATGATGCATTGAACTCCCCCGGGACCGTTGGGCATGCTGAGGAACGACTGGCTGAGGAATGACTGTGGAATGTCGGAAGGTGGCCGGTAATAGTACGTACGTATCGATGTCGGCGGTTCCCGCCAGGCGTGAACTTCGGGTGACCCGGTCATGTCGGTGCCGGGCGGCGTCGGTGCGCACCGGCACCCCGCATTGTCGTGACCAGGACGGAGAGGGCAGGATGACCGCATGACGCACGCCATGCTGAAAGGGTCGAACGTCCCGCTCCGGACCACCACGGTACGCGCAGTCCTGCGCTGGTCGCCCGGCCAGGGGGTACCCGACGTGGACGCGTCCGCTCTGCTCCTCGGGCTCGACGACCGGGTCCGGTCGGACGAGGACTTCGTCTTCTACAACCAGCCCCGGCACCCCTCCGGCAAGGTGTGGCGGCTGGGCAAGAAGCGCGTCGCCGAGAGCCTGACCGACACGATCCAGACAGATCTCGGCGGGGTCGAGGAGGGTGTCGGACGGATTCTGCTGGTGGCGTCGGCGGACGGCGTCGCCTTCGACACCGTGGACACGCTGCGCATCCTGCTGTACGACGCGCAGGCCCCGGACGCGGAGGCGCTGGCGTACTTCGACGTCACGCCGGAGACGGGCCGGGAGACCGCGCTGATCTGCGGTGAGCTGTACCGGCGCGGGGACGGCTGGAAGTTCCGGGCGCTCGGCGAGGGCTATTCGAACGGGCTGAAGGGCCTGGCGACGGACTTCGGGATCTCGGTGGACGAGTCGGAGGCCGCACAGGAGCCTGTGGCCGCCGGCACCGACGCCGCCCTGCCCGTGCCCCCGGTCCCTCCCGCTCCCCCGGTCCCCTCCGAGGCGCCGACCCAGGCGCACGCCCCCGTCACGGCCGATCTGTCCGGCCCGCTGCCTCCCGAGCAGTCGCCGGGGGTTCCGGCGCAGCCCGCGTACGGCTACCCGCCCCAGCAGCCGCCGGCCACACAGCCGGCCTACGGCTACCCGCAGCCGGCCGGCCGGCCCGCCTACGGGTACCCGCAGGCGTCCCCCGCGCCCGCCACCGCGGCGGCCCCGTCCGGCTACGGCTATCCGCCCCCGGCCGCCCACGCCCCCGACCCCGACTTCCGCCTGCCCCCGCAGGGGCCGCAGTTCATCGGACGGTAGGGCTTCTCAGGGAGCCCGGTCACCGCCCGGTCTTCGACTTGAAGCCCCGCCCCCACTGCAGGCCCCAGCCGTAGAGGCGGTCCAGCTCTCCCTGGAAGCCGTAGACGAACTTCACCTCGCGGTGAACGATGATCTCCTCCTTGACGTTCTCGATCATCACCACCGCGCAGGAGCGGGCCTGCGGGTGGCGTTCGTCCAGGCTTATCTCGATCCGCGGACCGTTGCCGGGGTAGAGCGTGACCATGGCCTGGGTCCGGTCGAAGGCGGGCGTCTGGTCGTAGATGTACACGAAGACCAGCAGGCGTTTGATGTTCTCGCGCTGGTCCAGGTTGACGTAGAGCGTCTCCCCGGAACCGGAACCGAACCGGTCGTCGCCGCTGAGCTTGACGTACGGCGGCCCGTTGACGTCGCCGAGGAAGCCGCCGAGCGGCTGGACCACGCCCTTGGTGCCGTCCTGGAGCTCGTACAGGCAGCCGAGGTCCAGGTCGACGTTGACCATGCTCTGGCTGTGGGCGATGACCTCCGGGGGCTTGAGCGCCCTGAAGGGGTGGCGCAGCAGGCTCTCCCGCTGGGAGCCGCCCAGGTCGGAGGTCCGCATCCGCCAGCTCAGATTGACCCGCAGGTTTCCGGTGGCCGCGCCCTGTTTGGTCAGGGACACCTGCGCATACCGTTTCGTCAGCTCGATGGCGTTGGTCGCCGCGTTGCCCGAGTCGAAGGCGCTGTCGTTTCCGCGCCGCAGTCCGTCCAGGAAGCCCATTCCCGCCCCAAGTCCACTCGTAGAACCCCGCTGCCCCGCTGTCCCGCTGCTCCTGCTGTCCTGCGCCCTGTGGGCGCCCCCGCCGTCCCCGCCCGCCCCCACGGGCTCGTCCGGTGCCCGTGCGGGCTCCGGACGGCCGTCGGGGCGGCCCCGAGGACTGGTCCTCGACGGCCGCCCCGAACAGAGCGTTCCTCACCCGGAGGGCTGTCACACCCCGGAGGAGACCTCGGTCTTCTCTCCCGTGCCGCCCTCGGCCGCCGCGTGGGCCTTGTTACGGCGCACGGAGGACCAGAAGGACAGGCCGATCAGGAAGACACCGATGAGACCGGTGATGATCTCGTTGACCTCGTACTGGATCGTGATGAGCAGGAGCGCGGCGAGGGCGCCGATCGCGTAGTGCGCGCCGTGCTCCAGGAAGACGTACTCGTCGAGGGTGCCCTGGCGGACCAGGTAGACCGTCAGCGAACGGACGTACATGGCGCCGATACCGAGGCCCAGGGCCATCAGCACGATGTCGTTGGTGATGGCGAAGGCGCCGATCACGCCGTCGAAGGAGAAGGACGCGTCCAGGACCTCGAGGTAGAGGAACATGAAGAACGCGGCCTTGCCGCCGATGGCGAGGGCCGTCTTGGGCTTGCCGGCCCGCGCGGCCTTCTCCTCCTCCTCGTGCTCGTGTTCCTCCTGCTCCTCGAGCCGGTTCTCGAAGTAGCCGGAGAGCCCGCCCACGATCATGTAGGTGATCAGACCGCCGATACCGGCGAGGAGGACGGTTTCCGCCTTGTCCACGTGCAGGCCGCCGTGCTGATGGGCGTTGGCCCCGACCGTGAGGGAGGCGATCAGCAGGACGATCAGCGCGATGCAGGCCGACAGCATGTCGACCTTGCCGAGCTTGGACAGCGGGCGCTCGATCCAGGTCAGCCACTTGATGTCCCGGTCCTCGAAGATGAAGTCCAGGAAGATCATCAGCAGGAACATGCCACCGAAGGCGGCGATCGACGGGTGGGCGTCGGTGACCAGTTCCTGGTAGCGGTCCTTGTCGGTGAGGGCGAGATCGACCGCCTCGATGGGTCCGAGCGAGGCGCTGATGGCGACGATCACGACGGGGAAGACCAGTCGCATACCGAAGACGGCGATCAGGATGCCGATGGTGAGGAAGATCTTCTGCCAGAAGGCATTCATCTTCTTCAGGATTCCGGCGTTGACCACCGCGTTGTCGAAAGACAGCGAGATTTCGAGGATCGAGAGGATCGCCACGATGCCGAAGGCGGTCCACCCCCCGAAGAGGATCGCTGCGACCAGACCGAGCGCGGTGACCGCGAACGACCAGCCGAAGGTTTTCAGAACCACTGGCTACCCCATCGTGTGTTGGGGGCTCCTCCGGACGCTCTCCGGAGGAGACTCTCCCCGCTGCCGTAGTCGGCTTTACGAAACGTTGACTCCGAAGTCTAGAGCGATGCCCCGCAGCCCGGACGCGTACCCCTGCCCCACCGCCCTGAACTTCCACTCGCCCTGATAGCGGTAGAGCTCACCGAAGATCATCGCGGTTTCCGTGGAGGCGTCCTCCGAGAGGTCGTAGCGGGCGAGTTCCTGTCCGTCCGCTTGATTGACGACCCGGATAAAAGCATTGCTGACCTGGCCGAAAGCCTGACCGCGGTCGTCGGCCAGGTGGATGGAGACCGGAAAAATAATCTTGTCGCACCGGTCCGGCACCTTGGAGAGGTCGACCAGCAGGGACTCGTCGTCGCCGTCGCCCTCACCCGTGAGGTTGTCGCCGGTGTGCTCCACCGAGCCGTCCGGGCTGTGGAGCTGGTTGTAGAAGATGAACCACTCGTCCCCCATGACCCGGCCGCCGCTGCACATCAGTGCGCTGGCGTCGAGGTCGAAGGGGGCTCCGGTGGTGGAGCGCGCGTCCCAGCCGAGCCCGATCAACACCTGCGTGAGGTTCGGTGCGGCCTTGGACAGGGAGACGTTTCCTCCCTTGGCGAGCGTGACGCCCATGATGCTGGTCCCTCCCCTTGGGGCCTGTCTTTCGGTTCCTCCCGGGGACGCGAGGCCCGGCACGCACATCTGCCGCGTTGTCGTCGGTCGCCACGGCTCCGCCATGACTCCCTCCTCCGCCGTGCAGCTGCACGCACCAGCCCCCGCTCACCGGAGCTTTGTCAGGTGCCGTCTCCTGGAGCCGGGACGAACCCGGAGACAGGCCCGTGATGTTCCTCAGATGGTCCTGCGCGTCCGGCGCCGCACGTAAACCGTGCGGCGCCGGACGGAACAGCCGTGCGAGACGGCCGGACCCGGGCGTCGGCGCCCGGAGCACGAACGTCTCAGACGTTCACGCCGAAGTCCTGGGCGATGCCGCGCAGACCGGAGGCGTAGCCCTGGCCGATGGCCCGGAACTTCCACTCGGCGCCGTGCCGGTACAGCTCACCGAAAACCATGGCGGTCTCGGTGGAGGCGTCCTCGGACAGGTCGTAGCGGGCGATCTCGGCGCCGCCGGCCTGGTTGATGACGCGGATGAACGCGTTGCGCACCTGGCCGAAGGACTGCTGGCGGTTCTCGGCGTCGTAGATCGACACCGGGAAGACGATCTTCTCGATCTCGGCGGGGACGCCCACCAGGTTGACCTTGATCTGCTCGTCGTCGCCCTCGCCCTCACCGGTGAGGTTGTCGCCGGTGTGCTCGACCGAGCCGTCGGGGCTCTTGAGGTTGTTGAAGAAGACGAAGTTGGCGTCGCTGCTGACCTTGCCCGTGTTGTTCGCCAGCAGCGCACTGGCGTCCAGGTCGAAGTCGGTGCCGGTCGTGGTGCGGACGTCCCACCCCAGTCCGACGATGACCGCGGTCAGGCCCGGCGCCTCCTTGGTCAGCGATACGTTGCCGCCCTTGCTGAGGCTGACTCCCACGAGTCCTCCCTTGATGTCCGGGGGCGGGAAGCCCCTGTCGTGCGTCGGATGTCGGATCAACGATTCGATCCTAGTGACGGGTTCCCGGCCACCGCAGGTCCCGGGACCGAAGAATCACCGCCGTCGGGCGTGCTCACAGCATGTCGAGCGCCTCGACGTAGTCGTTCAGATCGCGTGCGTCGGGCAGCGCGTTGACGACAGTCCACCGTACGAGGCCCTCCCGGTCGATGACGAAGGTCCCCCGTACGGCGCAGCCCTTGTTCTCGTCGAAGACGCCGTAGGCGCGCGCGACGTCCCCGTGCGGCCAGAAGTCGGACAGCAGGGGGTACTCCAGGCGCTCCTGCTCGGCGAAGACGCGCAGGGTGTGGATGGAGTCGGTGGAGACGGCGATCAGCCGCGTGTCGCGGTCGGCGAGGCGGGCCGGGCCGTCGCGCAGGGCGCGCAGCTCGTCGCTGCACACGCTGGTAAAGGCAAAGGGGTAGAAGACGAGCACCACGTTCTGACGGCCGCGGTGGTCGGACAGCCGGACGGGCGCGCCGTGGTTGTCCCTGAGTTCGAAGTCGGGGGCGTGTTCGCCGACCTGGATCGCCATCGCCTGAATCGTCCCTTCGGGGGGTGCTGTGCCCGGTCTGTTCCCTGGGAACACCCTACGCAAGAGGTACGACGATGGTCCGGACGGGCTGAACTGGTCAGCCCGTCCGGTACACAGCGGGAAACGGCCGGCCGCGGGAGCGGGCCGCCGCCGTGGTGGTTACCTCCGGGACTTGGCTGCCTTGGGCGTGGCCAGTCGGCTGCCGCTCCAGTCCTTGCCGACGCTGACGCCCTTGGCGGCGGTCAGGCCGGCTGTGGTGGCGGCTTCCGAGATGTCACTCGGCTCGACGTATCCCGAACGGCCGGTCTTGGGCGTGAGGAGCAGAATCGCCCCGCCTTCCTCGATGTACGTGCCGGCGTCCACCAGCGCATCCGTCAGGTCGCCGTCGTCGTCGCGGAACCACAGCACAACGGCGTCAGCCACGTCGTCGTAGTCCTCGTCGACAAGGTCGCTCTCGATGACGCCCTCGATGGCCTCGCGGAGCTCCTGGTCGACGTCGTCGTCGTAGCCGATCTCCTGGACCACCTGCCCGGGCTGGAACCCCAGCCTGGCGGCAGGGTTCGTCCGCTCCTCCGCGTGGTCCGCGGTCGCGCTCACGGGTTGCCTCCTGATCATGGTTTGGGAATATCTCAGCCACGCGCAGGCGCGCGGCGTTGGCCGTAGTCCACACGGGCGGGGCGGATCGCGCAAGTACCCGGCCGCCCGGACCGCCTAAACGGTGACGATCCTGGCCGGGACACCGCAACTCCAGGCACATCATCCTGGTCCACAGTGACTCACACCACACCCTTGTGCCCCGAATGGGCGTTTGGGAACTGTATACGGGTACGAGACTCGCATGAATCCGAGATTCGCTCCGTACGCCACCGTACCGGTGTCGGGTGCGGGTTACCTATTGGTAGAGATGACGTGTGCGGCCCCGGGGTGGACGATGGGGATCACGCAGACCCGGCTGCATCAGTGAAGCAGCGGCCTCCTCACGGCCCTTCGACAGGTAAGGAACAGCGTGGCTTCCGCATCCGATCGCAACCCGATCATCATTGGTGGCCTTCCGAGTCAGGTTCCTGACTTCGACCCCGAGGAAACCAAGGAGTGGCTCGACTCCCTCGACGCCGCCGTCGACGAACGCGGCCGGGACCGGGCCCGCTACCTGATGCTGCGCCTGATCGAGCGGGCCCGCGAACGGCGCGTGGCCGTGCCCGAGATGCGCAGCACGGACTACGTGAACACGATCCCCACCCGCGCGGAGCCGTTCTTCCCGGGCAACGAGGAGATCGAACGCAAGATCCTCAACGCGACCCGCTGGAACGCGGCGGTGATGGTCTCGCGCGCCCAGCGGCCCGGGATCGGCGTCGGCGGCCACATCGCCACCTTCGCCTCCTCGGCGTCGCTCTACGACGTGGGCTTCAACCACTTCTTCCGCGGCAAGGACGAGGGCGACGGCGGCGACCAGGTCTTCTTCCAGGGCCACGCCTCGCCGGGCATCTACGCGCGGGCGTACCTGCTGGACCGGCTGAGCGAGCGGCAGCTGGACGGTTTCCGGCAGGAGAAGTCGAAGGCGCCCGAAGCGCTGTCGTCGTACCCGCACCCGCGGTCGATGCCGGACTTCTGGGAGTTCCCGACCGTGTCGATGGGCCTGGGCCCGATCAGCGCGATCTACCAGGCCCGGATGAACCGCTACATGCAGGCGCGCGGCATCGCCGACACCTCGAAGTCGCACGTGTGGGCGTTCCTCGGCGACGGCGAGATGGACGAGCCGGAGTCGCTGGGCCAGCTGACGCTCGCGGCCCGCGAGAACCTCGACAACCTGACCTTCGTCGTCAACTGCAACCTGCAGCGCCTGGACGGGCCGGTGCGCGGCAACGGCAAGATCATCCAGGAGCTGGAGTCGGTCTTCCGGGGCGCCGGCTGGAACGTGATCAAGCTGGTCTGGGACCGCTCCTGGGACCCGCTGCTCGCCCAGGACCGGGACGGCGTCCTGGTCAACCGGATGAACACCACGCCGGACGGCCAGTACCAGACGTACGCCACCGAGTCCGGGGCGTACATCCGCGACCACTTCTTCGGCGACGACCACCGGCTGCGCGCCATGGTCGAGGGCATGACCGACGACCAGATCCTGTACCTGGGCCGCGGCGGTCACGACCACCGGAAGATCTATGCGGCGTACAAAGCAGCCCTGGACCACAAGGGCCAGCCGACGGTGATCCTCGCCAAGACGGTCAAGGGCTGGACGCTCGGCCCGAACTTCGAGGGCCGCAACGCCACGCACCAGATGAAGAAGCTGACGGTCGACGACCTCAAGGGCTTCCGCGACCGGCTGCACCTGCCGATCTCCGACAAGGAGCTGGAGTCCGGCCTGCCGCCGTACTACCACCCGGGCCGGGACTCGGAGGAGATCCAGTACATGCACGACCGCCGCAAGTCCTGCGGCGGATACGTACCGACCCGCGTCGTGCGCTCCGAGCCGCTCGTGCTGCCCGGCGACAAGACGTACGCGAACGTGAAGAAGGGTTCGGGTCAGCAGTCCATCGCGACGACCATGGCCTTTGTCCGCCTCCTCAAGGATCTCTTGCGGGACAAGGAGATCGGCAAGCGGTTCGTGCTGATCGCGCCGGACGAGTACCGCACGTTCGGCATGGACTCCTTCTTCCCGAGCGCGAAGATCTACAACCCGCTCGGGCAGCAGTACGAGTCCGTGGACCGCGAGCTGCTGCTCGCGTACAAGGAGGCGCCGAACGGGCAGATGCTGCACGACGGCATCTCCGAGGCCGGCTGCACGGCCTCGCTGATCGCGGCCGGCTCGGCGTACGCCACGCACGGCGAGCCGTTGATCCCGGTGTACGTCTTCTACTCGATGTTCGGTTTCCAGCGCACCGGCGACCAGTTCTGGCAGATGGGCGACCAGCTGGCGCGCGGTTTCGTCCTCGGCGCGACCGCGGGGCGTACGACGCTGACCGGTGAGGGCCTCCAGCACGCGGACGGCCACTCGCAGCTGCTGGCGTCCACGAACCCGGCGTGCGTGGCCTACGACCCGGCCTTCGGGTTCGAGATCGCGCACATCGTGCAGGACGGTCTGCGCCGGATGTACGGCAGCGACGAGCAGCACCCGCACGGCGAGGACGTCTTCTACTACCTGACCGTCTACAACGAGCCCATCCGGCACCCGGCCGAGCCGGAGAACGTGGACGTGGAGGGCATCCTCAAGGGCCTGTACCGCTTCAGCGAGGGCACCGCGGGCTCGCTGCCGGCCCAGATCCTCGCGTCCGGTGTCGCGGTGCCCTGGGCCCTCGAGGCGCAGCGGATCCTCGCCGAGGAGTGGGACGTCCGGGCCGACGTCTGGTCGGCGACCTCCTGGAACGAGCTGCGGCGCGAGGCCGTGGAGTGCGAGCGGCACAACCTGCTGGGTCCGGAGGAGGAGCAGCGGGTGCCGTACGTCACCCGGAAGCTGTCCTCGGCACGGGGGCCGGTCCTGGCGGTGTCGGACTGGATGCGGTCGGTGCCGGACCAGATCGCGCGCTGGGTGCCGGGGACGTACCAGTCGCTGGGCGCGGACGGCTTCGGCTTCGCCGACACGCGCGGGGCGGCCCGGCGGTTCTTCCACATCGACGCGCAGTCGATCGTGGTGGGAGTGCTGACGGAGCTGGCCCGCGAGGGGCACGTCGACCGGTCCGTGCTGAAGCAGGCCATCGACCGCTACCAGCTGCTCGACGTGGCCGCGGCCGAGCCGGGCCCGGCGGGCGGCGACGCCTGACGCGGGCGCACGACACAGGAAGAAGGGCCTCCGGCGTTCGCCGGAGGCCCTTCTTCCGTTCCGTTCCGGAGACTTCTGTCCGCTTTCCGGGTCCTCGTCCGTCCGGAACCGGGGTCTTCCGTCCGGTCCCGGACCGCCCGGGTGGTCAGAACACTCCGTAGCCCGAGCCGGTGGCTCCGGCCAGCCAGATGACCGCCAGCAGCGTGTCGATGGCGCCCAGCACCACGGCGACCAGCGCCGGGATCGAGCGGGACCCGCCCCAACTGCGGCCCATGGCGAGCCAGCCGCAGACGATCGCCGCCGGGCCGAGGACGATCCCCAGCACGAGGAATCCGGCGATCGCGCAGATGGCTCCGATGATTCCGAGCGTCGCGCGATCCGGCCCGGTCCGTAGCCCCGTCCGGCCACGTGAGCGGGGGTGCCTGCGCGTGCTGCCTCCGAAGCTCGCCATCATCAACTCCCTGAACCCCGGGGTTGGTTGGAGTTGCAGTGGGGTTCGACATGCGGGTACCCCCACTCGGGGCGTGAATGCCCCCGAAGCGGCGGCGGACGAGCCGCTGCCTGCGCGCCGCCCCCCTCCGGCAGCGCGCCGCAGCCGCACCCCCCAGGCCCTGCGGAGGACCTGACCCACTGTGACCTGCGGCCCCCTCCCAACGGGAGGGATCACCGCATCGGTTCACCCTGATGAGCGAACCCGGTCACCGGATCGGTCAGATGTGACCGACGCCCGCGCCGGCCTTCGCGTTCTCACCGCGCTTGGTGAGGAGGGCGACGCCCACCGCCACTACGGCGACTCCGGTGGCGACCAGGGAAGCCGTGCTCATGCCGGAGATGAAGGTGTCGTGGGCCACGTCGGTGACCGTCGCGACCATCTCCGGGGGCATCTGCTCGCTCACCGGGGGCACACCGATCTGGACGGCCTCGGCGGCCTGCTCGGCCTGTTCGGGAGTGAGCGGCGGGAGTCCCGCGTCCGCCCAGTTGTCCGCGAGGCCGCTGTCGACCGTGGAGGCCATCACCGCGCCCAGCACGGCCGTACCGAGGCTGCCGCCGACCTGCATGGCGGACTGCTGCAGACCGCCGGCGACACCGGAGAGCTCCAGCGGCGCGTTGCCCACGATCACCTCGGTGGCGCCGACCATGACGGGGGCCAGGCCGAGGCCCAGCAGCGCGAACCAGAGCGACATCAAGGCGCTGCCGGTGTCCTTCTGGAGCGTGGAGATGCCGAACATGGCGAGCGCGGTGAAGGCCATGCCGCCGGCCAGCGGGATGCGCGGACCGACCTTGGTGATCACCGCGCCGGCCAGCGGGGAGCCGACGATCATCATGCCGGTGAGCGGCAGCAGGTGCAGACCGGCGTCGACCGGGCTCAGGCCGTGCACGTTCTGCAGGTAGAAGGTGACGAAGAACAGGCCGCCCATGAAGGAGATGGCCATGAGGACCATCAGCACGACACCCGCGGACAGCGGGACGGAGCGGAACATCGCCAGCGGGATCAGCGGCTCCTCGACCCCCCTCTCCCAGAACGCGAAGACCACGAAGAGCACCACCGAGACGGCGATGAACCCCCAGGTCTTGAGGTCTCCCCAGCCCCACTCGGGGGCCTTGATCAGCGCCCAGACGAGGCAGAACATCGCGCCGGACAGCAGAGCGATGCCGGGGATGTCGAAGGAGTGCGGGCGGTTCTCCGCGCGGTGGTCGAGCAGGATCCACACGCCGAGGACGACCGCGAGGACACCGACCGGGACGTTGATCCAGAAGACCGACTGCCAGCTGACGTGCTCGACGAGGACACCGCCGAGGATCGGGCCGCCGGCGGTGGAGGCGCCGATGACCATGCCCCAGATCCCTATGGCCATGTTGAGCTTCTCGGCCGGGAAGGTCGCGCGCAGCAGACCCAGCGCGGCCGGCATCAGCAGCGCGCCGAACAGACCTTGCAGGACACGGAAGACGATGACCGACGCGATGCTGTCGGACAGGCCGATCGCGCCCGAGGCGGCGGCGAAGCCGACCACGCCGATGAGGAAGGTCTGCCGGTGGCCGAACCGGTCACCGAGCTTGCCCGCGGTGATCAGGGAGACCGCGAGGGCGAGGAAGTACGCGTTGGTGATCCACTGGACGTCGGCGAAACTGGCGCCGAGGTCGCTGGCGATGGCGGGGTTGGCGATGGCGACGATGGTGCCGTCGAGGGCCACCATCATGACGCCGACGGCGACGGTGAAGAGGGTGAGCCAGGGATGGCCGCGCAGCCCTCTGCCGCGTGCCGCGTCCGACGAGGCGTCCGGAGGTGTCCTGTCCCCGGGTCCCGTCGCGTCGATGGTGGTCTGACCAGTCATGCGCTCGAGGTTAGTGACAGTCACTGACAGTTGACAAACCAATTCATCGATCAGCAACTCGGTCGACATGCCCGTATAGCCTGAACTGGGAGAACGGTTCCGGAAGCGCCCCAGGGAACCGCGGGAACCACAGGGAACCCGGGGAACCGCGGGGGAATCGATCCGGAGAGCCACGGGAGGAACCATGGAGACGGTCGGGACCGTCGTCGGCGCGGCGCCGGCGCCGGGTCTGCGGGAACGCAGGAAGCGGCTCACCCGCGACGCGCTGGTCCGGTCCTCCCTGGAGCTGTTCGCGACCCGCGGCTACGAGGGGACGACGGTCGACGACATCGCGGCGGCCGTCCACGTCTCGCAGCGCACCTTCTTCCGCTACTTCGCCAGCAAGGAGGAGGTCGCGTTCCACGTCCCGCGCCTCGCGGAGTCCCTCGTCGTCGACGCCGTACGGGGGCGCCCTCCCGGCGAGCCGCCGCTGGACGTGCTGCGCGGGGCCCTGCGGGAGAGCTGGGACGGCATCAACGAGGTCGTCGAGCAGGTCGTGCCGCTGGAGCTGCACCTGCGGGTGTACCGGGTGATCGAGTCGACGCCCGCGCTGCTCGCCGCGCATCTGCGGCGCTCCAGTGAACTGGAGGAGCGGCTGGCCCGCGTGATCGCCGGCCGTGAGGGCGTCGACCTGGACACCGATCCCCGGCCGCGCATCCTGGTGGCCGCGGTCTGCGGCGTGGTCCGGGTGGCGGAACGGTCCTGGTCCGCCGGGGACTCCGGCCTCGCCGCCCTGCGCGAGCTGGTGACGGCCCACCTGGACCAGTTGGGGCCCGCCCTGGCGGGGCCCTGGAACGACGCCCGACGCGCCTCCGGGTGACTACTGCTCACCATCGACGTATCGAAACGTGATACCCGTCACTTGATCGACGCGAGACCCTCCCGTTCTCCTAGTGTGTCCTGTCAGTGACTTCCTTCGACACCACCCCGCAACTGAACGTGTGGCGTGCGCTCCTCGCACTGGCCGTCGTCTTCGTGATGCTGGCGACCACCGGCTGGACGGCACTGCGCCACCAGCGGGACAAGGCGCCGCTCCCGGCCTCGCTCACCGCCTGGGAGCAGGGGCACATAGGAGGCCACCGGCTGCCCGACCCCGATTCCGCGCCCGCCGCGCTGGCCCGGTTCTTCGCCTCTCTCACCAAGGCGCAGCGGGTGGGTCTCGCCCACCGCTTCCCGCTCGCGGTCGGCAACATGAACGGCGCCCCGGTCAAGCTGCGTTACCGCGCCAACCGCATCGCGTTGGGTCAGGCCCGCGAGGTCGAGCGGGAACGGATGCGCGACAAACGGCTCACCCCCGCCGGGCAGCATCAGGCGGGCCGCCGGATGAACCGCTTCACGGCCCTGATGCGCCCGGGCCGCCAGATCCTCGCCTTCGACCCGTCGGGTCCCGGCCGGGCCGCCGAGGTGTTCGGCGACCTGCGCGAGGCCGAGCGGGTCTCGGTCGTCGTCCCCGGCGTCGACACCGATCTGCTCACCTTCCAGCGCACCCACCGCCGCTACACGGCGCCCGTCGGCATGGCCCAGTCGCTCTACGCGGCCGAGCACACGGCGGCCCCCTCGACGCCTACCGCCGTGATCGCCTGGGCCGACTACACCGCGCCCAGCGGGCTCGGCATGGAGTCGGCGATGGCGGCGCGTGCCGCGGACGGCGCGGCGCGCCTCGGCGCGCTGCTGCGCGCCCTGCCCGGCGAGGCCCGCGTCTCCCTGTTCTGCCACAGCTACGGCTCCGTGGTGTGCGGGCTCGCCGCGCCCACGCTGCCCGGCCGGGTGACCGACATAGCGGTGGCCGGCAGTCCCGGCATGCGGGCCGAGTCGGTCACCGACCTGCGCACCCACGCACGGGTGTGGGCGATGCGGGACGCGGACGACTGGATCCAGGACGTGCCCTACCTGGAGGTCGGCGGGCTGGGGCACGGGGCCGATCCGGTGTCCCCGGATTTCGGGGCGCGCGTGCTGTCGGCGCGTGAGGCCCGGGGCCACAGCGGGTACTTCGTGCCGGGCACCGACAGTCTGCGCAACTTCGCCGAGATCGGTGTTGGCGCATACCGCGCGGTGGACTGCGCACACGGCAACGGACTGTGCCGGGCGGGTTTGTCCGGCGCCGCCGCATCGGGACGCGCGTAGAGAACGGAGGAACTGCGGTATGCCCGGGGAGGGGACGAAAAGGCTCGTGCCGCATACGATGAGCCGCATGGGTGACGTACTGGCCGGATTTCACGCTGCCTGGGAGTTCGAGTCCGACTCCGTGCTCATCCGGTACGAAAGGGGGATCAGAACACCCAAGTTGTTTCAGGCACTCGGGGAACGCCGCATCCCCCTGGAGGCCATCGCCGGAGTGACGCTGACCCCCGGCAGACGCGGCACCGTCGTGCTGCGCATCGAGCCGCGGCCCGGCGCCGACCCGTTGATGGAGGCGGCGGCCGGGCAGCTGAAGGACAGTTGCGACCCCTACCGGCTCGTGCTGCCCGCCGAACGCGAGACGCTCGCCGAGTACTACGCCGACGAACTCCTCGCCCTGCTCACCGAGTCGGGTCCCGCCGAGCGCCATCTGGTGGCCGCCCCGGACACTCCCCTGCACTTCAAGGCGTACGACGGCAGGGCCTCCTTCGACGGGAAGGCGGTCTCCTTCCGCTGGTCCTGGACGGGGGCCTCGTCCGCGAAGTGGAAGGCTGGCGACCAGCGCTTCCCCGTCGGGGAGTTGTGCGGCGTGGAGTGGCGCTCCCCGGAGGTCTTCGAAGGGCATCTGCGGCTGCTGCGCCGCGACGAGCCCGCCCGGCCCCCGCAGGCCGACCAGGACCCGGCGGCCGTGGTGTTCGGGCTGGGCTACGGCCCGGTGCACGAGTCGCTGCCGTTCGCCGCGGCCGTACTGGCGGCGGCGCGGACGACCGCGCCGGTGCCCGCGGGGGCCGTGGCCGCCGTGCGCCGCGACCCCGCGGACATCGCCGACCGCATACGCCACCTCGGGGAACTGCACCAGGCGGGACTGGTGACGGACGAGGAGTTCTCCGTGAAGAAGGCGGAGTTGCTGGCGGAGCTGTAGGGTTCCGCCGACCGCGGTGATCCGCCGGATCCACGACGGGGACGGCTCGCGGGCGCCGCCGCGTCCCGGCCGCCCGGCAGGCACGTCGTCGGCGAAACCGTGAGCACCGCGCGGCGCGGCGCTCACCGCCTTCACGGAGGGGCGTCGGCCGAGCAGAACGGCCGACGGCGTCCGCCGCCCAGCCCCTCGATACCGCCGTCGCTCAACGGGACCTCTCCGACGCCAGGGCGCGCCCGGCGTCCGCGTAGAAGCCGATCTTCCGGTCGAGCACGGCGAGGGTGCCCTGGAGCTCCGCGATCCGGGCCACCACGTCCTCGCGGGTCGCCTTGAGGAGCTCGAAGCGGTCGGCGTAGGTGTGGTCGCCCTCCCGCACCATCTCCGCGTACCGCACCATGTCCGCGACCGGCATCCCGGTCAGGCGGAGCTTGCCGACGAGGGCGAGCCAGTCGAGGTCGCGGTTGCTGTAGCGGCGCTGGCCGGTGTGCGACCGGTCGATGTGCGGCATCAGCCCGATGCGCTCGTACCAGCGCAGGGTGTGTGCGCTCAGCCCGGTGAGGGCGGCCACCTCGCTGATCGTGTACTTGTCCGCGCCGTCCGGCCGCCGGTCGCCCTGCGGCGGCCCGGCGCAGGTGTCGGTCCTGGCACCCGTGTCCTCACCCGTGGTCTCCGTCACCGTCATACCCTCCACGCTAGGACCCTGGAGTGCACTCCAGGCAAGCACGGCAGGCGGGAAAACGGCGGGAAGGCGGGAGACCTGGCCGATTAGCATGCCGACCATGAATCGTGTGCGTGTACGCCGTGCGGTGCCCGGGGACGCGGAGGAAGTACTGCGCCTGCGCCAGGTGATGGTCGACTCGATGCCCCGTTCCTCCCCCGCCACGGACTGGCACGCCGACGCCCTGCCGGTGCTGCGCGCGAAGCTCGCCGAGCCGGACGGCCCGTTCGCGGCGTTCGTCGTGGACCGGCCGGAGCGGGGCGGGCTGGCGGCACTGGTGGCCGGCTCGATCGAGTACCGCATCGGCGGCGCGCACGACCCGCACGGCACCGACGGCTATGCCTTCAGCGTCGCCACCGACCCGGACGCCCGCCGCCAGGGGTGTGCGCGGGCGTGCATGGAGGCGCTGCTGGAGTGGTTCCGGGAGCGCGGCGCCCGCCGTATCCGCCTCACCGCGACCGCGCAGGCCGAGCCCCTGTACACCTCCCTGGGCTTCGCCCGCAGGCCGGACCCGTTGCTCGAGCTGCGGCTGTGAGCGCATACCCTCGAAGGCATGTCGCTCAAGAGCCTCGCGCTGATCGAGAACTGGCCGGTTCCCACCGCGGCGGCGGGAGTCGTCCGGGCGGACGGCACCGTCCTGGGCACCCACGGCCCCACCGGCCACCGTTTCCCGCTCGCCTCGGTCACCAAGCCGCTCGCGGCGTACGCGGCGCTCGTGGCGTACGAGGAGGGCGCGATCGAGCTGGACGAGCCGGCCGGCCCCGAGGGCTCGACGGTCCGCCACCTCCTCGCCCACACCTCCGGCCTCGCCTTCGACGAGCACCGGGTGACCTCCGCCCCCGGTGAGCGCCGCCTGTACTCCAACGCCGGGTTCGAGCAGCTCGGGGACCACATCGCGAAGGCGACGGACATCCCGTTCGCCGAGTACCTGCGGCAGGCGGTGCTGGAGCCGCTGGGGATGACGTCGACGTCCCTGGAGGGCACCGCCTCCCCGGCGAAGGACGGCACGTCCACGGTGGACGACCTGCTGCGCTTCGCCGCCGAGGTGCAAGCTCCGCGCCTGCTGGACCCGCGGACCGTCGCCGAGGCGATGACGGTCCAGTACCGGGGCACGAAGGGCGTCCTGCCGGGCTACGGCCACCAGAACCCCAACGACTGGGGCCTCGGCTTCGAGATCCGCGACTCCAAGTCCCCGCACTGGACGGGCGGCTCCTCCTCGCCCCGCGCCTTCGGCCACTTCGGCCAGTCGGGCACGTTCCTGTGGATCGACCCGGCGGCGGATCTCGCCTGCGTGGCCCTGGCCGACCGCGCCTTCGGCCCCTGGGCGGTCGAGGCCTGGCCGCCCTTCACCGACGCGGTGCTGGCGGAGCTCCGGGGCTGAGGGCACACTCGAACCACACGGTCTTGCCACCACCGGTGGGACACGGTGCAACGCCCCACCGGTCGGTCACCGCCTCGACGAGAAGCAGCCCACGCCCGCCCTCGGCCAGCACGTCCCGGCCCGCCGGCACCGGCAGGCGCGGGCACCTGTCGGAGACCTCCACCCGTACTACTCCCGGCAGCAGCAGGAAGCAGATCCCGCACCGGCGGCCGGGCACGTGCCGGATGACGTTGGCGAGCAGTTCCGACACCGCGAGTTCGGCCGCGTCGGCGACCTCCAGCAGGCCGGAACCCTTGAGGTAGAGCCACAGGATGCGCCGCAGGTGCCGGACCGAGTGCTCACCCAGGGCGAACTCGGCCCGGTACCGCGTCTCGACGTCCGCCGCACGCGGACCGGTTGCATGATTCACGCCACCAGGGTGCGACGCTCTGCGTACGCTCGACTACACAAAGAAACCAACATCGCGAGACGTCAAGACCGGGCCGGAGGCACCACCGTGGCCAACATCCAGACGCTCGACCCCAGCGCGTCCCCCCTCGACTACTACGGCTGGGAGTTACGCCGCCAGCGCGAGGCCCACGGCCTCAAGCAGGGACAGCTCGGCGAGATCATCTTCTGCACGGGCTCGCTGATCTGTCAGATCGAGACCACGAAGAAGGTCCCCACCCGCGACTTCTCCGAACGCGTCGACGCGGCCCTCGGCACCGACGGCACCTTCTCCCGCCTGATCGGCCTGGTCCTGCGAAGCCAACTGCCCACCTGGTTCCAGCCATACGCGGAGATGGAGGCGAAGGCGTCGTACATCTCCACGTACCAAGCGCAGGTGGTGTACGGGCTGTTGCAGACGGAGGAGTACGCACGGGCGGTGCTCGGCGTGGAAGACCGCAGCAAGGTGGACGAGATGGCGGCGGCCCGGATGGAGCGCCAGCGCATCCTCAAGCGTGACCAGCCACCCGCACTCTGGGTCATCCTGGACGAAGCCGCTCTACTCCGAGACATCGGTGGGCGTGACGTCATGCGCTGGCAACTCGCCCACTTGTTGTCCTTCCAGGACAATCCGTGGGTCCAGGTCCAGGTCCTTCCCTTCCGCACAGGCCAACACGCCGGGATGATGGGGTCGTTCAACCTGCTGAGGTTCGATGACGACCCCGACCTGTTCTACATGGATGGTTACGACCAGGGTCATATGACGGCCAATCCGGACGTGATCAAGGAGCGCTCGGTCGGTTACGCTCGGCTCCAAGCCTCAGCCCTCTCACCCGAGGACTCGGCAAAACTGATCACCCGCGTGATGGAGGAACGCTATGCGACCCAGCACCGCACTGAGGAATGTTGAGTGGCGTAAGTCCAGCTACAGCGGAAGCAACGGCGGGGACTGTGTGGAATGCACAGTCAACAACGGCGCCACCTGGCGCACGGCCTCGTACAGCGGAAGCAACGGCGGCGAATGCGTCGAGGTGGCCGACGGGTGCCCGACCGGCGCCGTCCCGGTGCGTGACAGCAAGAAACCGGCCGGCCCCGTCCTCACCGTCGGCGCCCCCGCCTGGCAGACCTTCGTCAACGGCCTGCGCTGACCGCTCTGCCCGATAGCCGCGTCAACCGCCCCGACACGACAGCGTGGTCTCGTCGACGTCCGATGCGACGGGACCCGCCGCCCTCTACCTCGACGGCGCGACGCCACGATCCGCGCGGCGCAGCTCACCGGCCGCCAGGACCGCGCATGCGGCCCCGACGAGGACCACGCCGGGGATCGTGAGCATGCTGCGCTGATCGACCTCCAGGACAACCTGATATTGCTCCCAGGAGAGTTCGACCGTACCGCGTGCAGTGGTGTCGAAAGCGAAGTACTTCCCGTCCCTCACCTCGGCGGACTGCAGGTTCCCCTCCCGCCCCATGTTGAGGAACATCATCGCCATACCCGACAGGAACAGCATCGCGAGCCCTGCCTGAACCTTGCCGGGAAGACACCTCGAGGCCTGCCAGAACTGGGCTTTGTCCGTCCGCGCCAGCACGAGACGGGCCAGGGCGGCCGTGACGGTCGGGAAGACCACTACGAAGTTCAGCGGCAGCAGCCATCGCTCATCGAGCAACGGCAAGGCCCCGGGCAGCCGAGTGAGCCAGGCCAGTGCCAGGAAGACAGCGCCCAGCCCGGCCGCGACACCACCGTGCACCTTGAACGACCATCCCATGGCCCGCAGCCTGCCACAGGCATCACACCAGGTCAGCGCCGGGTCCCAGCAGCGATCACGGACCGGAACGGAGCGTTCCGGCCTACGCGGGCTGCGTCGGGGCTCTGGGCGGGGCGACAGCCGCTCCGGCGTCCTCCGCGCCCTCCGCCGTGAAGCGAAGACTCCACTGACGACCTGAGCCTTGTCGATCCAGGTGGAGGTGGCCGTCAGCGGGAACCGCTCGCCGGGCTGACCGCTGCTGGTATTCGCCCACTCACATCGCCTTCACCGTCGGAGGTTGTCCCGACGGCAGAGCCAGGCGCTGACAACTTGACAGGAGTGGGATCAGCCAAAAATCCAACAATGAGACCGTACTGCCACAGGAAGGAACGAGCCCTCGGGCGCAGTCTGCAGGGGCATCACCAGCGAGTGAGCGCCGTGGATCGCCTGGTCTGTGGATCAATCAGGTCCATGACCTCTGGTGCGGGATCCACGTGCCTTGCGCTGCCTCGCTGAGTATGGGGTTGAGGAAGGCTTCGGCTGCCGTGGCCGCTTCGGCGAAGCTGCTGCAGCCTTGCAGGCCGAGCACAATGGCGGCTTGCTGGGGATATCCGTCGTGCCAGTCGGGGCCGGGGGCCTCGAATGCGGCGGGAAGTACGACATGGAGGCCCAGGCTGCGCCGGCGGTCTGCTTCACGCTGGAGGGCCTGGCAGACGGCTGGTCCGGACAAGGTCTCCTGCTGGCTGATCAGGAGGAGGTCGGCCAGGTCACGGTAGCGGTTGGATCCGTGCTCGCCGTTTTGGCCGTGACGCTCGTACATGGCGCAGATCTTGTCCGCGATGTGGTCGATGACGGGGTAGAGGCGGACGTCAGGCCAGTCGACGGGCCATTCGATGTCGACGGCGGATTTCAGGGGGCGGATCTCCGGGGTGCCGGCCAAGGTGCGGCCGACGACGAGGTCGACCTTGATGGTGGCGACGTTGGCCGGTCCGAGGAAGACCTGGAAGTACTGTGCGCCGCCGCGGCCCTCGTCGCTGTGTCCGAGGAACTTGCCGGGGACGTAGCGCAGGTAGTCGCCAAGGTCGAGGGAGGCTGCCTCGATGACGAGTTCCCTGGCTTCTTCGGCGCTGCGGTCCGGGTGGGCGCACTGCAGGTCGATGTCCTGGCTGAGGCGGGCGGCTCCGCGGTAGCGGACGAGCAGTGCCTGGCCGCCCTTGATGAGCCAGCTGTCGGGTTCCTTGGTGAATACGCGGGCGGCGAGGCGGTTGAAGTAGAAGATCTTCATGAGATCGGGAACGCTCATGCCGGTCTTCTTCGACATGTTCCTGGCGGCCTGCGTCAGCGCTGCCCGGAACGCTGTTGGACTCGCATAGCTCTTGGCCACGTGCAGCTCGCTCCCCCACCCGATCCCCTGGCATCGCCGACTCTAGTCAGGAACCTGCTTGTCCTCCAGCTCCTTTGGCTCTCCGTCAGGCGTGGCAGCGTCTTCTTCGTCAGGCTTCTCCACGCTGCCGGGCGATACCGCTTCCAGCTGCTGCAGCGCGCGGACAGCCCGGTCCATCGCGGTGCCAGACACCGTCGCCCCCCACAGCGCCCGCTGCGTTTCGGGTGAGAGGACCGCAGGCGTCCTCAAGGCTGGCGAAACACTGTCAGGCAACGCTGCCCGTTGGAACGCCTCCCCGAGCCCGGAGGCAGGCATGGCGTCCTTGAGCGCTCTGGCAAAGGGCGACGGCGTCTCCTGCTGGAGTGCGCGCAGCACAGGAAGGAACCGGGGCATAGCGCCCTCGAGTGCCGTCCGGTTCTCGAGCTGCTGCGCGGCAATGGCCCGGAACAGGGAAGCGTACGCCTCTCCCGCCAGGGCCTCCCGGAAGGGCTTCCCAGCATCGAGATACCGCGTGAGCACGCCGAGCTGCGCACCGATGGCGATGCCTTCTTCGCCGGCGCGGGCTACTTCCTGGAAGTGCAGGGTCCGTCCGGCCTGGCCTACCAGGTGCTCGATGAGTTCGTGACCTGTGGCCGCTGCGGGAAGGCCGTACTTGCGGGCGTGTGGCTGGACGGCATCTGCCAGCGCGTCGATGTCCACGAGGTCGCGGCGTTCCGCGTCGGCGATCACGCCGCCGACATGGCCACCGTCAGCCTTGGTATGCAGGAGGTCGACGATGGTGCGCGCCGCGGTGGTCACCGGCAGCCCGTCGACGACGGTGATGTCCGCAGCGCCCAGGCAAGCAGTGCGCAGCCGGACGAACGGCTCAGTGGTCGTGCGGCGGCGGGGGACGCTGATCTCCACGTCCGGGGCGGGAATGTCGCCGAGGTCGTGCAGCTGGCAGGCGGAGGTGTGGGAGACGACACCCGAGTCCCGGCTACCCAGGGGACGATCCCACGCGGGCACCCTGGCCTGCAAACGCAGCCAGGCCACCTTGATCTCCAGATGTCGAGGCAAGCCGACGGCCGGCAGGGCGTAGACGCCCCGGCCGACGCTCTCCAGCAAGCCGGCCTCGGTCAGCCGCATGAGCTGCACGCCGCTCACACCCAGGCCCCTGGCCTGCGCTGCGGTCACCAGCCCCCACTGGTCCACGGCCATACCCGACAGAGTCGCCAACTGCTCAGCACGGTCCACACAGAGAAGATTACCCAATCTCGCAGAGTTTTTTACATCTAGGCCGTAACAAACTCTGCGCATGATCTAGGCAGGATGTAACTTTCACTGCAGTCATGCGGCACAAGGATGGTCTTGTGCGCCTTCCTTCCCACCGCGGCTACGATCCCGGCGCAAGGAGGTGCGGCAAAGCGCTTGTGGTCTTCAGCGGCTCCCGGTAGGTCTTACGCTGCGGTCGATGAGCCGCTGCAGGCCAGCCGTCAAACAGCGTCACGGTGTCGCGGCCCTTCCTCGGGCCATCGGGGGATCCCTGCCAGAACCTACGGAAGGGGTCAGTCAGCGACGGCCACGCGGCGGCATCGGCAAAACTCTCCATGTTTCGTCTCGGAATTGAACCCGACCCTGTCCCCGGGCCGCATCCGTTCGATGTCGTCCTCGACTGTCAGGGTGTCCACTCCAAAGGATCAGCCTCGGCCATTCCCACACCCCGCCGGGTCACCGCTCCCGGGCAGGCGTCCTCGGCTGGAGGATGTCGTCGATCGAGTCCTCGCGCCACTGAGCGAGGAGCCGGTGGAAGGCGAACGCGCCGTGGGGGTAGGCGGTGGGGCCGTTGGGACGGCCCCGGCCTTCGCGGTTGTAGTAGCCGGGGGTGCACTCGGCGTGGAACCACTCGTGGTCGGGGGCGTCCTTCGCCAGGACGGCGAGCCAGGCGTCCTCGGTCTCGCGGGACGGTTCGACGAGAGCGTTCTCGGCTTCGGCCGCGGCAACCAACGCGGCGGCGTGGACGGCCTGTTCGTCCAGGATGTGGGTGAAGTTGACGCTGCTGGCGTTCTGCAGGGACCCCATCTGGATCAGGTTCGGGAAGCCGTTGCTGGTGAAGCCGTGCAGGGTGCGCGGGCCCTGCCGCGCCCAGGCGTGCAGGAGCTGGGTGCCGCCCCGGCCGTGGACGGGAAGCTTGCCGGAGAGGACGCCCGAGGTGCCGACGGAGAAACCCGTGGCGAAGACCAGGCAGTCGAGGTCGTAGGTGACGTCGCCGACGACCACGCCGGTCTCGGTGACGCGCTCGATGCCGTGGGTGTCGGCGGTGTCGACCAGGGTGACGTTGGCGCGGTTGAAGGCCGGATAGTACTTGTCGGAGAAGGTGGGGCGCTTGCAGGCGTACCGGTACCAGGGCTTGAGCTTCTCCGCCGTGTCCGGGTCGGCGACGGTCTGCTCGACGCGGGTGCGGAGATCATTCATCTTGGCGGCGTCGGCCGCCTCGTAGGCCGCTTCGAAGGCTTCCCGGTCGTCCTGGCGGCGGAAGCTCGGCAGGAGCTTCTCCAGGAGGCCGGCGGACTCGGTCCAGCGGTCGGCGACGAGGTCCTGGTCGGCCGGTTCGCCGGAGACGATGCGGAGGTAGTTCTCGCGGCGCTCATGCGCCCAGCCCTCGCGGTCGGCGCCGATGTCCTGGGCGGTGGTGCGGCGGTTGGCGCGGACGTCCACGGTGGAGGGGGTGCGCTGGAAGACGTAGACGTGTGCGGCGTCCTCGGCCAGCATCGGGATGGCCTGGATGCCGGTGGCGCCGGTGCCGACGACGCCCACCCGCTTGTCCGCGAGGCCGGTCATGCCCCCGTCCGGGGTGCCGCCGGTGTAGGCGTAGTCCCACCGCGAGGTGTGGAAGGTGTGGCCCTTGAAGTCCTGGACGCCGGGGATCCCGGGGAGCTTGGGCGTGGAGAGGGTGCCGGTGGAGGTGACGACGTACCTGGCGCGGAACGCGTCGCCGCGGTCGGTGGTCACGGTCCACGTCTCGTCGGCCTCGTCCCAGGTCAGTGAGGTGACCGAGGTGGAGAACAGGGCGTCCTCGTAGAGGTCGAACTTCCGGGCGACGCGCACCGCGTGGCGGCGGATCTCCTCGCCGGGGGCGTACTTCCACTCCGGGACGTATCCGGTCTCGTCGAGCATCGGCAGGTACACGTGCGACTCGATGTCGCAGTGGATGCCCGGGTACCGGTTCCAGTACCAGGTGCCCCCGAAGTCGCCGCCCGTCTCGACGACGCGGACGGACTCCACGCCCCGCTGCCGCATCCGCGCTCCGGCGAGTATGCCGCCGAATCCGCCGCCGACCACGGCGACGTCGACGGTGTCGCGCAGCGGCTCCCGCTCGACGACCTCACCGGCGTAGGGGTCGGCGGCGTAGTAGCCGAACTCGACTTCGGGAGCCTGGTACTGGGCGGCGCCGTCGGGGCGTACGCGCCGCTCGCGTTCGGAGCGGTAGCGCTGCCTCAGCGCGTCCAGCTCCTCACGGGACGGAGCCTGGTGGGACGGCATGTGAGGGATCGTCATGTGGGGGGACCTGCCTCAATCCTCTGTTGTTCCGGCCGAGTCGATCTGTGCGGTCGTCGGCTCCGCTACGGTAACAACAACCGGACAGCACTGTCCGGTTGAGATTCGGACGCGCAGTGGCGCGTACTGACCCGTCTCCGCCTCACTGCCGCCGGCACCCTCGACCCCACTCCCCCCACCCCACACACAGCCGACAGGAAGAGTGACCCCCCATGCGACGACTCCCCCTCCGCTCCCTCGCCGTGCTCGCCGCCCTCGGCTCCCTCGCCCTCGCCGGATGCGGTACGCAGAGCGGTGGCACCGGCGAGCGGACCGCCGGTGCGCCCGGAGCGGACCGGACGATCCGCGCGCAGCAGGTGATGCGGCTGACCGAGGTGCACGAGCAGACCGGGATGACGCTGCTGGAGGGGCCGACCTTCGGTGCGGACGGCGGTCTGTTCGTCGTCGACGTCACCGCGCCCGAGGGCGAGCCGAAGGTAATGCGCGTCGACGTCCGGAAGAAGACGAAGCGTGCGGTGCACACCGACGGGCGCGGGGCGTACACCTCGGCGCAGTTCAGCCCGTACGACGGACGGCTCTACCTGACCGACTTCGCGCACGGCGAGATCGTGAGCCTCGACGCCGACGGTGGCGGCCTGCGGACCTTCTTCTCCGGTGAGGTCGACGGCGCTCCGATGAACCCCGACGACCTCGCCTTCGACCAGGACGGCAACCTGTACGTCAGCGACTCGCGGGGACTGACCGAGGGCAAGGCGCTCGGCCGGGTGGTGCGGATCGACCGCGACGGTGAGGAGGCCACCGTGCTGGCCGACGGTCTCGCCGCGACGAACGGGGTCTCCTTCGACGCGGAGTACCGCGGCCTGTGGTTCAGCGAGCTGACGGAGAACCGGATCTCCTACCTCCCCGTCGGCGCGAAGGGCGGGGTCACGGCCCGGCACACCGCCATCCGGGTCGACGGCGGGATCGCGCAGACCGACTCGATCGCCGTGGACGCGGACGGCAACCTCTACCAGGCGCTGCACGGGAGGCCCGCGATGGTCGTGTACAACCGGCACGGTGAGCGCCTGGCGACCGTCGAGGTGCCCGCGCGCGCCGCCGAGGGCCTGGAGTCGGCGACGAACGTGGCGATCACGCCCGGCGGCACCAAGGCGTACATGACCGTCAGCGGGCCCGCGGGCGGCTACCTGTACACCTTCGACGCGTTGGCGAAGGGCACCCGGCAGTCCAACGGCGGCTGACGGCGACCGACTTCACCCTGAGAAGGGCCGCACCGGTCCCACCTCGACGCCGAGGAGCCGCCAGGCCGCCAGCGCCCTGCGCTCCCGTTCCTCGTGGGAGGGGCCGGTGACGGCGCCGGAGACCATGGCGACGGCGAGCATGAGGTCGTCCGCCGCGACCGGCCGGTGACCGCCGTCGCCGGGCAGGTGGGCGCGCAGAGCGCGTTCGACCCGCCGGGACAGGGCCAGGGCGTGCGCGCGGACACCGGAGTGACGGTCCGATCCGTCGGCGTGCAGGAGGCCGATGAACGCGGCCGACTCCTTCAGGTGCCAGGTCAGCACACCGAGCACACCGGCGAAGGTCGCGTGCTCGGCCGCGGCCGCCTGCTCCACCTCCCGGACGTTCTCCTCCAGCACCGCCGTCGTCACGGCGGCCCGGTCCGGGAAGTGCCGGTACAGGACGCCCTGCCCGACCCCGGCGCGGCGGGCGATCGCGGACAGCGGGGCGTCCAGGCCGTGCTCCGCGTAGATCTCCCGGGCGGCGGCGACCAGCGCGGCACGGTTGCGGGCGGCGGCCTTGGGCCCGTGGTTGGCGGGCCGCCGCTCCTCACCCACAGGCTGCCGCCCCTCACTCGCGGGCCGCGGCCGGTCCGGCACGGGGTGGTGCGTCATCCCGGCAGAGTACGGCAGTGCTCGCTCGGCACCGCCGCCTCGGTCCGCGTCGCCCCTCCAGTGCTACGGCCGGATGGTTCCCACCGTCGGGCAAGCCGGGCAACTCGCGCAGGCCTGAGCGACCAGGGTCGCTGACCGCAGGGCCGAGGGCGTACGCCATCCTGAGGGCATGACGTCCCTGACACGCTCCCGGGCGGCGCTTGCCACGCGGTTGCGCACCCTGGCCGCGCTGGAGCTGGCGAACATCCTCCTGATCGGCTGGGTCGTGTTCGTATCCCTCGGCGCCCCGGCCACCGCGGCGAACACAACCGGGTACGTATTGGCGACCGGACATCTACTCATAGGCGCCGGATACTGGGCGGTGAAGCTGCGTCAACTGCGTGACGCTCTGCCCCGCCCGCCGCTGATCGCGGCATTCCGCCGGCTCCGTTCGGTGTGTGCGGCGGGTCTGGCCGTCGGCCTCGTAGTGATCGCCACCTCCCTCACGGGACAGCCAGGAGTGGCACGGGTCCCGGGCCTGGTCCTGTACGGGCTGGCTCTGGCCGAGTACGTCAACTACTTCCACTGGCAGCTGATGCACGACACCCGAGCGGACTGGCACAGGCTGCTGCGCAGTCGGCGTCTGCGCAGATCACACCTGTCCGAAGACTTGCGGACTTACGCCATGGCACGCACACGGCGACAACGGCGCGCCTGCGCGCACCCCCACTTGGGACGATGAGGACCACAACGCCCCCGTTCGCCGACGCCGGGAGGTTGATCGGCTCATGGCACACCACGACGGTGTCCCGTCCGGTGGCGTGGAAGGCCCGAAAAGCGTGAGCACTTCGGCCGCAACTGCCCAGGATCCGCTCATTTGGGCACCCAAATGACAGTTGTCTGCTGACTGCTCACGCTTTTCAGCTACACCGCACCGTGGGACACCACCCGAGCCGCCGACAGCACCCTCGCCTCGAAGGCCGAGACGCCGTCTGCGGACCGGATCCACTCCGGGCAGGCCGGCATCCTGCGTCAGCCGGGCTTCCAGGGCGCGGCGCGCGTCGCCGACGTGACGGTCGAGGCAGCGGCGACGGCTGACTGGCACCTCGGCCCGGCCACCGGCTGATCGATGGCCTCCTCCGCCGTCGGACCCGTGTCAGGCGCGCCGCATCTCCCACAGCAGGAGTTCGGACGCGGTCTCCGAGACCGCCACGACGCCCTCGGCGTCCGTGAGGCGGGCCGCGTCGCCCGAGGTCAGCCGTTCGCCGTCCAGGGTCACCTCACCGCGCACGACGTGGAGGTATACGTATGCCGCGTCCGGGATCGCCGTGCGCTCCCCCGCCGTCAGCCGGCGGACGTGGAGCATGGCGCCCGCCTCCGGGAGGGCGTACGGGGTGGAGTCGGCGATGCCGCGGACGACCTCGTAGCAGGGGTCGCCGCCGGGCTCCAGCGGGGCCAGCCACATCTGGAGGAAGGTCAGGGGGACGGGGCCGTCGTTGCGCTCCACGTGCCGTACGCCGGAGGCGGCGCTCAGGCGCTGGACGTCGCCGGGGCGGACCACGGTCTCGTGGCCGGTGGAGTCGCGGTGGGTCAGCTCGCCCTCCACCACCCACGTCACGATCTCGGTGTGGCTGTGCGGGTGCTCGTCGAAGCCGGCGCCGGGGGCGAGCCGCTCCTCGTTGCAGGCGATCACCACGCCGAAGCGCAGGTGGTCGGGGTCGTAGTGCGGGCCGAAGGAGAAGGCGTGCCAGCTCTCGATCCCGGCCGCCGGATCGCCGCCCTGGAAGCGCTCGTGCGCGCGCCGTACGTCCGTCACGCCGTCCACGGTAGCCCCGGCGCGAGACCCGGCGACGCGTTGCGGTGTCCGGATGAGGCAGTCTTGTCACCGTGCCCGAACCCGAAACCAGCAAGCCCGAAACCCCGGCAGGCCCCGCCCACCCGCATCCCGCGACGCTGAAGCGACTGGAGAAGTCGTCCGGCCACCTCGCCGCGCAGGCCATCCTGCGGATGGACGAGACCCTGCCCTGGTACCGGGCGATGCCACCGGAGAACCGTTCCTGGATCGGGCTGGTCGCCCAGGCGGGCATCGCCGCCTTCACCGAGTGGTTCCGGCGTCCCGAGGCGCCGCAGGCCATCTCCACCGACGTCTTCGGGACCGCGCCGCGCGAGCTGACCCGGGCCATCACGCTGCGGCAGACCGTGGAGATGGTGCGCACCACCATCGAGGTCATGGAGACGGCCATCGACGAGGTGGCCGCGCCGGGCGACGAGTCGGTGCTGCGCGAGGCGCTCCTGGTGTACGCGCGGGAGATCGCGTTCGCGACGGCTCAGGTGTACGCGCAGGCGGCCGAGGCGCGGGGCGCCTGGGACGCGCGGCTGGAGTCGCTGGTCGTGAACGCGGTGCTCAGCGGCGAGGCCGACGAGGGTGCCGTGTCGCGGGCCGCCGCCCTGGGGTGGAACTCGCCGGAGCACGTGTGCGTGCTGCTGGGCACCGCGCCCGACGGCGACTCGGAGCTGACCGTGGAGGCGATCCGGCGGGCCGCCCGGCACGCCAAGCTCCAGGTGCTGACGGGGGTGCTCGGGGACCGGCTGGTGGTGATCGCGGGCGGCAGCGACAATCCGCTGGCCGTCGCCAAGTCGCTGATCGGGCCGTACGCGCAGGGTCCGGTGGTGGCGGGTCCGGTGGTACCGGACCTCCAGGCGGCGACCCGGTCCGCGCAGGCCGCCGCGGCGGGCCTGAAGGCGTGTTCCGCCTGGCAGGACGCGCCGCGTCCGGTGCTGGCCGACGATCTGCTGCCGGAGCGGGCGATCGCCGGTGACACCGCGGCCCGCGAGCAGCTGGTGGAGGAGATCTACAGACCGCTCGAGGAGACCGGGGCCGCGCTGCTGGAGACGCTCAGCGTCTATCTGGAGCAGGCGAGCAGCCTCGAAGGGGCCGCTCGGATGCTGTTCGTGCACCCCAATACCGTGCGTTACCGGCTCCGACGTGTGACAGACGTCACCGGCTGGTCACCCTCCGATGTACGCTCTGCGTTCACACTGCGGGTCGCGCTGATCCTGGGGCGTCTGGTCGACGGCGATCTTCAGCTCTAACCTCTTGTCGGGGTTCCACAAAACCCCCTCGTGTTCTTCGTCCTTGTCCTCACGGGCGGCTTCGGCCGTCGTCAAGAGAGAGTGTGAGAGTGCTCGTACTCGTCGCTCCCGGCCAGGGCGCTCAGACGCCCGGCTTCCTGACTGAATGGCTCGACCTTCCCGGTGCCGCGGACCGCGTCGCCGCCTGGTCCCACGCCATCGGACTCGACCTCGCCCACTACGGCACCGAGGCCGACGCGGACGCGATCCGCGACACGGCCGTCGCCCAGCCGCTGCTGGTCGCGGCCGGGCTGCTGTCCGTCTCGGCGCTGGGTGCCGGTACGGACGACGCCGCCTCGGCGGTGGCACGGATCGCGCCCGGCGCGGTCGCCGGTCACAGCGTCGGCGAGTTCACCGCGGCCGCGTTCGCGGGTGTCCTCGACGACGCGGCCGCGCTGAGCCTGGTCCGCAAGCGGGGCCTGGCCATGGCCGACGCCGCCGCGATCACCGAGACCGGCATGGCGGCGCTGCTCGGCGGCGACCCGGACGTCACCGTGGCGCACCTGGAGAAGCTGGGGCTGACCCCGGCGAACATCAACGGCGCGGGCCAGATCGTGGCGGCCGGCACCAAGGAACAGCTGGCCGCGCTGGAGGCGGACAAGCCGGAGGGCGTGCGCCGGGTCGTCGCGCTCAAGGTGGCCGGCGCCTTCCACACGCACCACATGGGCCCCGCGGTCGACACGCTGGCGAAGGCGGCCGAGGACCTGACGCCGGGCGACCCGAAGGTCGCCTACGTGTCGAACAAGGACGGCGCGACGGTCGCGACCGGTGCCGGGGTGCTGGAGCGCCTGGTCGGCCAGGTGGCGAACCCGGTGCGCTGGGACCTGTGCATGGAGACGTTCAAGGAACTCGGGGTGACCGCGCTGATCGAGGTCTGCCCCGGAGGGACCCTGACCGGCCTCGCCAAGCGTGCGCTGCCCGGCGTCACGACGCTGGCGCTGAAGACCCCCGCAGACCTCGACGCCGCCCGCGAGCTCGTCGCAGAGCACGCCTGACGCCCTTAGGAGCAGAATCCGCATGGCGAAGATCAAGCCCAGCAAGGGCGCCCCGTACGCGCGCATCCTGGGTGTGGGCGGCTACCGGCCCACCCGGGTCGTGCCGAACGAGGTGATCCTCGAGACGATCGACTCGTCCGACGAGTGGATCCGCTCGCGCTCCGGCATCGAGACGCGGCACTGGGCGTCGCCGGAGGAGACGGTCGCGCTGATGTCGGTCGAGGCGTCCGGCAAGGCGATCGCGGACGCCGGCATCGAGGCCGGGCAGATCGGCGCCGTGGTCGTGTCGACCGTGTCGCACTTCCAGCAGACCCCGGCCATCGCCACCGAGATCGCCGACCGGCTGGGCACGAACAAGGCCGCCGCCTTCGACATCTCGGCGGGCTGCGCCGGCTTCGGCTACGGCCTCACCCTCGCCAAGAGCATGGTGGTGGAAGGTTCCGCCGCCTACGTGCTCGTCATCGGCGTGGAGCGGCTGAGCGACCTGACCGACCTGGAGGACCGGGCCACCGCCTTCCTGTTCGGTGACGGCGCGGGCGCGGTCGTCGTCGGCCCCTCCCAGGAGCCCGCCATCGGCCCGACGGTCTGGGGCTCGGAGGGCGACAAGTCCGAGGTCATCAAGCAGACCGTGCCGTGGACGGACTACCGCGACGGCGAGGTCGAGAAGTTCCCCGCGATCACGCAGGAAGGCCAGGCGGTGTTCCGCTGGGCCGTGTTCGAGATGGCGAAGGTCGCCCAGCAGGCGCTGGACGCGGCCGGGATCACCTCGGACGAGCTGGACGTCTTCATCCCGCACCAGGCCAATGTGCGGATCATCGACTCGATGGTGAAGACCCTCAAACTGCCGGAGCACGTCACGGTCGCCCGTGACATCCGCACCACCGGCAACACCTCGGCCGCCTCGATCCCGCTCGCGATGGAGCGGCTCCTGGCGACCGGCGAGGCGAAGAGCGGCGACACCGCGCTCGTCATCGGCTTCGGGGCGGGTCTCGTCTACGCCGCAACGGTCGTTACTCTCCCTTAGGCACTCCGTGCCGGATCATTCGATCCGACACGGAAAACCGCACCACCCGCCGCTGTCGCGGCGGGCGCCACACCCTCAGGAATCACAGCGAAGGAGCGCCATCATGGCCGCCACTCAGGAAGAGATCGTCGCCGGTCTCGCGGAGATCGTGAACGAGATCGCCGGCATCCCGGTTGAGGACGTCCAGCTGGACAAGTCCTTCACCGACGACCTGGACGTCGACTCGCTGTCCATGGTCGAGGTCGTCGTCGCCGCCGAAGAGCGCTTCGACGTCAAGATCCCGGACGACGACGTCAAGAACCTCAAGACCGTCGGCGACGCGACCGAATACATCCTCAAGCACCAGGCCTGAGCGCTGCTGGTCCTTCCGTCCGGGGCGTGCCGGACCCGGCATGCCCCGGACGGAAGGACCGAGGCCGGGAGTCCCCGGCCCCGCCACCCGGCGGTGGCGCCGTACGAATCCTCGTATCCGTTGGAGAAAGAATTCCGATGAACTCGACCAATCGCACCGTGGTCGTCACCGGTATCGGCGCAACCACACCGCTGGGTGGCGACGCGGCCTCGACCTGGGAGGGTCTGGTCGCCGGACGTTCCGGAGTCAAGCCCCTCGAGCAGGAGTGGGCCGCCGACCAGGCGGTCCGTATCGCGGCCCCCGTGGCCGTGGAACCCACCGAGACCATCCCGCGGCCGCAGGCCCGCCGCCTGGACCGCTCGGCGCAGTTCGCGCTGGTCGCGGCCAAGGAGGCGTGGGCCGACGCCGGCTTCGAGGGCAGGGCCGGTGAGGACCCGAACGTCGTCCCGGAGCGGCTCGGCACGGTCATCGCCTCCGGCATCGGCGGCGTGACGACCCTGCTCGACCAGTACGACGTGCTGAAGGAGAAGGGCGTCCGCCGCGTCTCCCCGCACACCGTCCCCATGCTGATGCCGAACGGCCCGTCGGCCAACGTCGGTCTGCTCGTGGGCGCCCAGGCGGGCGTGCACACCCCCGTCTCGGCCTGCGCCTCGGGCGCGGAGGCCATCGGCTACGCCATCGAGATGATCCGTTCCGGCCGTGCCGACGTCGTCGTCGCGGGGGGCACGGAGGCGGCGATCCACCCGCTGCCGATCGCCGCGTTCGGCAACATGATGGCGATGTCCAAGAACAACGACGACCCGCAGGGCGCCTCGCGGCCGTACGACGTCGGCCGGGACGGCTTCGTCCTCGGCGAGGGCGCGGGCGTGATCGTCCTGGAGTCCGCCGAGCACGCCGCCGCACGCGGCGCCCGCGTCTACGCGGAGGCGGTCGGCCAGGGCATCTCGGCCGACGGCCACGACATCGTGCAGCCGGAGCCGGAGGGCCGCGGCATCTCGAACGCCCTGCAGCACCTGCTGGACTCCACCGACCTGGACCCGTCCGAGATCGTGCACGTCAACGCGCACGCCACCTCGACGCCGGCCGGTGACATCGCCGAACTGAAGGCACTGCGCAAGGTCTTCGGCGACGACGTGGACCACATGGCGGTCTCCGCGACCAAGTCGATGACCGGGCACCTGCTCGGCGGCGCCGGTGGCGTGGAGTCGGTGGCGACGGTGCTCGCGCTGTACCACCGGGTGGCTCCGCCGACCATCAACATCGACACCCTCGACCCCGAGGCCGAGGCGAACGCGGACGTGGTCCGCGGCGAGGCGCGCAAGCTGCCCGTCGAGGGCCGCATCGCCGCCCTCAACGACTCGTTCGGGTTCGGCGGGCACAATGTGGTGCTGGCGTTCCGGTCGGTCTGACCGGCGCCGGTACGCCGGGTGCGTCCGTGCGAAGGGCCCCACCTCGTGAGGTGGGGCCCTTCGGCGTGCCGGGGAGGGCGGGGTACCCCCGTACGGGGGTACCGGGTACGGCGTACGGGGGTAAGGCGTACGGGGGTACCGGGTGCCGGTGCGGTCAGACGACCTGGTGGAGCCAGCGGACCGGGGCGCCCTCGCCCGCGTAGCGGAACGGTTCCAGCTCGTCGTCCCAGGGTTTGCCGAGGAGCTTGGCGATCTCGGCCTCCAGGTCGGTCTCGCCGTGCTGGGACCTGGTCAGGGCGGCGCGCAGCCGGTCCTCGGGGATCATGATGTCGCCGTGGATGCCGGTGACGGCGTGGAAGATGCCGAGGTCGGGGGTGCAGCTGTAGCGCTCGCCCTCCGCGGTGGGGCAGGGCTCCGAGGTGACCTCGAAGCGCAGCAACTGCCAGCCGCGCAGCGCCGAGGCGAGCTTGGAGGCGGTGCCGGCCTGGCCCTTGAAGGAGAACTCCGAGCGCCAGGTGCCGGGGGCGGCGGGCTGCCGGATCCAGTCCAGGCTGACGCGCACGCCGAGCACCCCCGCGACGGCCCACTCGACGTGTGGGCACAGCGCACGCGGCGCGGAGTGCACGTACAGGACTCCACGTGTCGTCACCGGAACCTCCGGGCAGAGCGGGACAGGTCGGAAAGGGCCGATCAGCGGGTGGCCGGGAGGACCACGTCGATGCCGAGGCTACCGTGTGGCGAGGGAAGGAGTGTGACGTACCGTCCGTCCCGGTACCCGGAAATTGCCGCCATTCACCCGGCAGGCCGACAACCCCGGGGTACCGGCCCCCGATCATGTGAGCCGTTCCATATGCGGCGTTCCGTCTGAAGCCGTCCGCCCGGGCGGGCAATCGGGTGGACAGCCGGACGAGCGGGAACTCTCGCGCGTTGTTATGCATGGGGGACGGTGACCACGATGTGCGGGGAGGCCGCGGGATGGACCAGGGGACACGGCGGAAGAGGCCGGAGCGGGGCGGCCGTTCGCGGGCCGTGCTCGCCGCCGTGGCGGCCGCCGCCGTGCTGGGGGCCGCCGGCTGCGACGCCGTCGGCGGTGACGGGGCAGCTCCGTCCGGCCCCGGGGCGAAGAAGGCCGCGCCGTCCCCGTCGCCCACTCCACTCTGGGACACCAGCCCCGCCTCCGTGGCCGCCGTGGGCGATTCGATCACGACCGGTTTCGACGCGTGCGCGGTGCTGACGGACTGTCCCGAGGTGTCGTGGGCGACGGGCAGCAGCGAGGAGGTCGACAGTCTGGCGGTGCGGCTGCTGGGCCCGGCGGGGGCCGCCGAACGGAGCTGGAACTACGCGGTCACCGGGGCGCGGATGGCGGACCTGCCCGGCCAGATGGCCCGAGCGGTGGGCCGGGGGCCGGAGTTGGTGGCGGTGATGGCCGGGGCGAACGACGCCTGCCGGGCCACGACGTCGGCGATGACGCCGGCGGCCGACTTCCGCGCGGACTTCGAGGAAGCGATACACACCCTGCGCAAGGCACTGCCCAAGGCCCAGGTGTACGTGGCGAGCGTGCCGGACCTGAAGCGGCTGTGGTCGCAGGGGCGGACCAGCGCGATGGGCAAGCAGGTGTGGAAGCTCGGCATCTGCCCGTCGATGCTGGGCGATCCGGACGCTCTGGACGCGGCGGCGAACGAGCGGCGCGAGACGGTGCAGGACCGGGTGGAGGAGTACAACAAGGCGCTGGAGGAAGTCTGCGCCGAGGACGAGCGGTGCCGCTACGACGGCGGGGCGGTGCACGCGTACAGGTTCGGCACCGCGCAGTTGAGCCGCTGGGACTGGTTCCACCCCAGCATCGACGGTCAGGCCCGGCTGGCGGAGATCGCCCACCGTACGGTCACGGCGACGAAGCCGTGACTTATCGTTTCGCACATGAACGAACTCTTCGGCACACTTTCCGACGGCACCCCGGTGCACCGCTGGACCCTGGAGCGGGCCGGCGTACGCGTACGGGTGCTGTCGTACGGCGGGATCGTGCAGGCCGTCGAGGTGCCGGACCGGGAGGGACGGTCCGGGAACGTGGTACTGGGCTTCCCCGGCCTGGACGGCTACCTGGCCCACCCGGAGCCGTACTTGGGCGCCCTGATCGGGCGGTACGCCAACCGCATCGCGGGCGCCCGCTTCCCGCTGGACGGCCGGGTCCACACACTCGCCCCGAACAACGGGCCGAACTCGCTGCACGGCGGTGAGCGGGGCTTCGACAAGCGCGTGTGGGACGTGACGCCGGTTCCGCACGGTCTGCGCCTCACCCTGGTCTCCGCGGACGGCGAGGAGGGCTTCCCGGGCCGCCTGGAGATGTCGGTGACCTACACCCTGGACGAGCGGGGCGCGCTGGGAATCGCGTACGAGGCGGTGACGGACGCGCCGACGGTGGTGAACCCGACGAACCACTCGTACTGGAACCTGGCCGGCACCGGGCCCGACGCCGGCTCCGGCCCTCGCTCCGGCTCCGGCGGTGCGGCCGGGCACGAACTGCGGCTCGCCGCCTCCCGCTTCACCCCCGTCGACGCGGACCTGATCCCGGCCGGCGGCCACCAGGACGTGACCGGGACCCGCTTCGACTTCCGCGAGGCGCGCGGGACCGGCACCGGGTACGACCACAATTACGTGCTCGACAAGGGCGTGACGCCGACGCCGGTGGAGGTCGCCGAGCTGTACGAACCGGGTTCCGGGCGGGTGCTCACGGTGGCGACCACCGAACCCGGGATGCAGGTCTACACCGCCGACCACATCGGGGAGCCCTTCGCGCCCGGCGCCGGCGTCGCGCTGGAGACGCAGCACTTCCCCGACTCCCCGAACCGGTCCGACTTCCCGAGCACGGTCCTGCGGCCGGGCGGGACGTTCCGCTCGGAGACGGTGTACGGCTTCGCGGTGCGGTAGCGGGGCCCACTCGCCCGGGTCCGCCCGATTCCGCCGGGAGCCGTCCGGGGTGACGCACATGAGCCCCGGCCCGGGGTCAGGGTCCCGGACCGGGGCTGCTCATGCGGAGGGATACCCCGGCCGACGGGAGCTACCCCGGTTCAGACCGTAATCGTCGCGGTGATTCCGCGGTCCGCAATCGGGCATTCGATCGGGAGTTCGTACGAATCCTTCACAAAGGGCCACGATGTGGTCACCTCGTCGCACTCTCAGTGTCCGTCCCGGCCGATCGACGGAGACGGCTGCGACGGGACCCCGGGCGTCTCGGCGCCGTCGTCGTCCCCGCCCCTGGTCTCCTCGCCGAGCAGGTCCCGTGCCATGAGGGTGGCGCCCGCGACCGCGCCCGGCATCAGGAACACGGCGACGAACGGGACGAGGAACGCCAGCCCCAGCGGCGTACCGAAGCCCCAGACGAGGGTCTTACGGCTCCTCAGCAGGGTCAGCCGCGCCCGCAGCTCGACCCCGCGCCGCTGCAGGGCCACCGCCGTCAGCTCCTCCGTGAGGAAGAACCCGGTGACCATGAAACCGATCACCGGTACGACGGTCTGCCCGACGAACGGGACGAACCCGAGCGCGAAGAGCAGCACCGCCCAGAGCAGGGCCCGTACGACGATACGGAGGCTGTCCCGGCCGGAGATCCACAGCTCCCGCCACAGGGGCAGATCGGACTCGGGGGCGGTGCCGTCGGGCGAGACGTCCCGGTCGACCTTCTCGGAGAGGCTCTCGTAGAAGGGCTGGCCGATGAGCAGGGTCACCGCGGTGAAGGTGATGACGGAGAGCAGCAGGCCGAGCGCGAAGAGGAGGACGGTGAGCAGTCCGCGGAACAGGCCGAGCCAGGGACTGGACCAGTCCTCCGCGAACGGTGTCGCCCAGCCGACGAAGTCCGCTCCCCCTATGACCAGCCCGACCAGTGCCGCCACGTAGAGCACCAGCGTGATCAGCCCCGGCAGCAGGCCGAAACCGTACTGCTTGCCGTGCCGGGCGACCCACCGCTGGCCTTTCAGGAGATACCGGAAACCCACCCCAAGATCGCGCATGGGGGAACTATAGGGGCCCGTCGTCGGCGTGTCGTCGGCCGGTGGTCGGGGCATCGGCGGGACCGCGGCCGGACAACGGACGGACATCGCCTTCAGGATCGGCATTGCCGAGGGGAGTGGGAGAGCGGGCCGCGGAGCCGGTACGCGGGACGGAGGGACGGCCGTGTGCCGTCCCTCCGTCCCGCACCGGAGCTCGTCGTCCGGTGTCAGAGCTTGACGATCATCTTTCCGGTGTTGTCACCGCGCAGGACGCCCAGGAACGCCTCGAGGTTGTTCTCGATGCCCTCGACGACGGTCTCCCGGTACTTGAGCTCGCCCGAGGCGATCCAGCCGCCGACCTCCCGCACGAACTCCGGCCGCAGGTCGTTGTGGTCACTCACCAGGAAGCCCTCGATGCGGCCCCGGGTCTGGATGAGGCGGGCGAGGTTGCGCGGGCCCGGCGCGGGCTCCGTGTTGTTGTAGACGGAGATCATCCCGCACACGGCGATCCGTCCGCCCCGGTTCAGCGAACCGATGGCGGCCTCCAGGTGGTCCCCGCCGACGTTGTCGAAGTAGACGTCGACGCCGTCCGGCGCGGCTTCGCGCAGTTGCCGGCTCACCGGGCCGTTCTTGTAGTTGAACGCGGCGTCGAATCCGTACTCCTCGACGAGCAGGGCGACCTTCTCGTCGGATCCGGCGGAACCGATCACCCGCGAGGCCCCCTTGAGCTTCGCGAGCTGCCCCACCTGGCTGCCGACGGCACCGGCGGCGCCGGACACGAAGACGGTGTCGCCCTCCTTGAGGGCGGCGATGCGCAGCAGTCCCGCGTACGCGGTGAACCCCGGCATGCCCAGCACGCCCAGGTAGGCGGAGAGCGGCGCGACCCCGGCGTCCACCTTGGCGGCGCTCTTCGCGTCCACCAGCGCGTACTCGCGCCAGCCGAAGCCGTGCAGCACGTGGTCGCCGACGGCCAGCCCTTCCGCGCCGGAGGCGACGACCTCGCCGACGGCGCCGCCCTGCATGGCCTCGCCCACCGCGTACGGCGCCACGTAGGACTTGGCGTCACTCATCCGGCCGCGCATGTAGGGGTCGACGGAGAGGTACATGTTCCGCACCAGCACCTGGCCCTCCCCCGGCGTGGGGATCTCCGCCTCGACCAGGGAGAAGTCCTCGGGCTTCGGCCAGCCCACGGGTCGGCTGGCCAGGTGCCATTCGCGGCCGGTGGCGGGGAGCGTGGGGGTGTCGGACATGGGGTGGGGCCTCTCCTCGAAGTGTTTCACCATCTGAAACAACCATGCCGTTGAATATTTCAGGATGTCAAGCATGTGGGTACCCTGGAGGCATGGCCGCCACACCCAGCTCCCCCGGACGCCCCGACGACCTGACGCTGGAGGTCGTCGGCCTCATCGGCTCGGTGGTGGCCCGCTACCACGAGGAGTACGAGGAGGCGGCGGCCGGACACGACCTCACCGGCGCGCAGGCCCGGCTCCTGAGCCTGCTCTGCCTGGAGCCCCTGCCGATGAGGAAGCTCGCCCACCGCCTGAAGTGCGAGCCGTCGAACGTCACCGGCATCGTCGACCGCCTGGAGTCCCGCGGCCTGGTCGAGCGCCGCCCGGACCCGGCGGACCGCCGCGTGAAGGTGGCGGCGGCGACGGAGGAGGGCCGCAGGGTGGCCCGCGGCCTGCGCGATGCGCTGCGTTTCGCCCGCGAGCCGCTGGCCGCCCTCACGGACGAGGAACGCCGCTCCCTGCGCGACATCCTGCGGACGATGCTGGACACCGAAGGGACGGCGCCCGGAGGCCGGGGGTGAGCAGCCGTCAGGTGCACCACCACAGGAAGCGGTTGCAGGTCTCCGAGGGTTCCGGCTCAGGTTCCGGGTCCGGGTCCGGGTCGGGGTCGGGCTTCGTGGGGGTCGGGTCCGGATCGTCCGGGTCGTCCGGGTCGTCCGGCTGAGCCGGGGGCTCCTGCGGCCCGCCCGTCGCCGGGTCGGCCGGGGAGGTGTCCGCGGGCTCCGACGGGGTCGCCTCGTCGGGCTCGTCCTCGGCCTCCCCCGATTCCTCGTCCGTGGGCGACTGCGAGACCGACGGCGAGCCGGACGCCTCCGGGGAGGGGGACGTCACGGCCGCGTCCCCGCCCGCGCCCGGCGCGCCGCCCGACTGCCGCGTCGGCTCGGTCTCGACCGGCCCGCCGGCCGGTGTCTCGTCCCCGGCCGCCGCCGACTCGGACTTCGTCCCGGGCGCGTCCAGTCCCAGCTCCGCGAGGCTCAACGCGCCCGCGGCCAGCACGAACCCCGCCACGACCGACAACGAACGCCGCCGTCGCCTGCGGTGCGCCGCGGCCTTGCGGTCCCGGCGGCTCTCACCCGCCCCTGAACCTTCGTCGCCTTCGTCGCCTTCGTCACCGTCATCCGCGGCCGAGGCGGCCCCGTCCGCGGGGTCCGCGGAGTCCACGGGCGAAGGGGACGCGGGGGGCGCGGGGTTCCGTCCCTGCCGTTTCCCGGGCCCGGCGGTCCCACCGGCCTCGCCGGTCCCGGCGGGACCCGGGGCCGCCCCCGGGGCCCGCTCGTGTCCGCGGTCCGGCCGAGGTCCGGATTCCGGCTCCGGCTCCGGCTCCGGCGGGTCGTTCTCGTACGCCGTCCGGGCGGCGTCGGAAGCCTCCGGGCGAGCCGGGAGGTTTTCGGCGGGGGTGCCGCACCCAGGGCAGGCGAGAGCGCCGTTGAGGTGCCTTCGGCACGGCTGGCAGTAGTCCATGACGCGTGAAGGCTAAGTTCCGCTCACGTCCGGTTCCTAGAGCAAGGTGTGAAGGTTTGGTAGGGACGCTTGCCCATAGGTTTCGAAACTGTCGAAACCGTTATGCGCGCGACCCATTGACACCCCCACCGCCCCGTCCTTACTGTCACGCCAGCATTTCGAACGTGTGACGAAATATCGAACACGTCGCACCGCACCAACGAACGATCACAGGGTCCACAACGCAGCGAGGGGCAACCGCCGTGCGTATCACCGGAATCAGCACACACGTGGTCGGGACGCCGTGGCGCAACCTGACGTACGTCCAGGTGCACACCGACGAGGGGATCACGGGAGTCGGCGAGACCCGGATGCTGGGGCACACCGACGCCCTTCTGGGTTATCTGAAGGAGGCCGAGGTCAACCACATCCTCGGCTCGGACCCGTTCGCCGTCGAGGACCTGGTCCGCCGGATGAAGTACGGCGACTTCGGCCGGGCCGGCGAGATCGTGATGTCCGGTATCGCCGTCGTCGAGATGGCCTGCTGGGACATCAAGGGCAAGGCCCTCGGCGTCCCCGTATGGCAGTTGCTCGGCGGCAGGGTGACCGACAAGGTCAAGGCGTACGCCAACGGCTGGTACACCACGGAGCGCACCCCGGAGGCGTACCACAAGGCCGCGCAGGCGGTGGTGGAGCGCGGCTACCGGGCCCTGAAGATCGACCCGTTCGGCACCGGGCACTTCGAACTCGACCACAAGGAGACCCTGTACGCCATCTCCCTGATCGAGGCGGTCCGCGACGCCATCGGCCCCGAGACCGAGCTGATGCTGGAGATGCACGGCCGCTTCTCCCCCGCCACCGCCGTCCGCCTCGCGCGGGAGCTGGCGCCGTTCGACCCGGCCTGGCTGGAGGAGCCGGTTCCGCCGGAGAACCTCAAGGCGCTGGAGAAGGTCGCCGCCAAGGTCGACATCCCGCTCGCCACCGGTGAACGCGTCCACGACCGCATCGAGTTCCGTGAGCTGTTCGAGAGCCAGGCCGTCGACATCCTGCAGCCGGACGTCGGTCACATCGGCGGCATCTGGGAGACGCGCAAGCTCGCCGCGACCGCCGAGACCCACTACATGCTGGTCGCGCCGCACAACGTCGGCGGCCCGGTGCTCACCGCCGCGTCCCTCCAGGTCGGCTTCACCTCACCGAACTTCAAGATCCTGGAGCACTTCAACGACTTCGCCGACGCGGAGATCAAGAAGGTCGTCAAGGGCGCCCCGCAGGTGAACCCGGAGGACGGCTGCTTCCACCTCTCCGACGCCCCCGGCCTCGGTGTGGAGCTGGACGTCGACGCGGCGGCCGAGTTCCCGCAGCAGCAGGCCCGGTTCGACCTGTGGGCCGAGGGCTGGGAGCAGCGCAAGCCCAAGGGCACGAAGTGACCGGGCGAACGGGCGGCCCCGCGGCCGCTCCCGGGAACTCCGTCGCCGTCGTCGTCGACGCCCCCGGCGCACACCGCCTGGTCGCGCACGAGCCGCGCGACCCCGGTCCCGGCGAGGCCCTGGTCCGGGTGCACGCGACCGGCATCTGCGGCAGTGACCGCGAGGTGTACCAGGGCAACCGCCCCGAGGGGTACGTGCGGTACCCGCTCACGCCGGGCCACGAGTGGTCCGGAACCGTGGAGCGGGTGGGCGCGGGCGTGCCCGCCTCGCTCACCGGCCGCAAGGTCGTGGGAGAGGGGTTCCGGAACTGCCAGGTGTGCGACCGCTGCCACGCCGGCGAGACGACGCTGTGCTCGGCGGGCTACGAGGAGACCGGGTTCACCCGGCCGGGGGCGATGGCCGCCACGCTGACCCTCCCGGCCCGCCTGCTGCACGTCCTGCCGGACGACGCCGACCTCACCGCGGCGGCGCTGCTGGAGCCGGCGGCCTGTATCGCCGCCGCCGCGCTCAAGGCGAACGCCGTGCCCGGCGAGCGGGTCGCCGTGGTCGGCACGGGCACCCTCGGCATGTTCGCGGTGCAGTTCCTGCGCGCGAACTCCCCGGCCGAACTGCTGGTCGTCGGCACCCGCGGCGACCGGGAGGAGCTGTCCCGGCGATACGGCGCCACCGATTTCCGCACCAAGGACCAGCTGCTCCCGGACGACTTCGACGTGGTGATCGAGACCGCCGGGTCCGCCGACGCGGCCCGCACGGCCGCCGCGCTGCTGAGGCGCGGCGGGCGGCTCGTCCTGACGGGCATCCCGGCGCCGGGCGCGGACGGTCTCGACCCGACGGACCTGGTCGTACGGCAGGTGGAGGTGCACACCGTCTTCGGGGCGCCGCCGGACGCCTGGGCGCACACGGTACGGGTGTTCGCCGCCGGGCTGCTCGATCCGCTGCCGCTGGTCACGCACGAGCTGCCGCTGGCCGGGTTCTCGGAGGCCATCGAGCTGGTGGGATCCGGCGACCCGAAGGTGGGCAAGGTCCTGTTGCGTCCCTAGGGCGCCCGATCGTGCGCCGGTACGGGGCGTCCTGACCGCCCCGTACCGGCGCACCCGCCCCGCGCCCCCGCCGCATCCGCCGGCCGTCTCCCCCGCCGCCCGTCCCCTGCCGCCCGCCTCCTCCCGTCGACCGCGCCCCTCCCGTTCCCTCCCACGGGCCGCGCACCTCGTCCGACATACCGAACAAAAGGACATCTTGTGACCGACGCTTCCGCCAAGGCAGCCCGCAGGCCCGGTGAGCAGGCGCTCACCGCGCTCGGCCTGGGCGCTCCCGCCCCCGACCCCGCCGACGCCTCGCCGCACTCCTTCCCCGGCGGCGGCCGCTGGCGCACCGAGGTCCCCTCCTGCGAGGGGCCCGAGGCGCTGGCGGTGGTCCTGAAGGAGGCCTCCCGGCTGGACGTGCCGATCCACCGGATCAGTCAGGGCAGCGGCGTCTGGATGCTGACCGACGCCGAGATCACCGAGATGGCCGAGGCCACCGCCGAACGGGACATCGAGCTCTGCCTGTTCACCGGTCCGCGCGGCACCTGGGACATCGGCGGCTCCACCCGCACCGACTCGCGCGGCGCCGGACTGCGCGCCCGGGGCCACGACGCGGTCGCCGGCTGCGTCGAGGACGCCGTACGGGCGACGGAGCTGGGCGTCACGTGCCTGCTCGTCGCCGACGAGGGGGTGCTGTGGACGCTGCACCGGGCGCGGGCGGCCGGGATCATTCCGCAGGACACCACCTTGAAGGTCTCGGCCCTCATCGGACCGGTCAACCCGGCCTCGTACGCGGTGTACGAGCAGCTCGGCGCCGACTCGATCAACGTGCCCAGCGATCTGACGCTGGATCATCTCACCGAGATCAGAAGGGCGTCGGCCACCCCGATGGACATGTACATCGAGGCCCCCGACGACCTCGGTGGCTACGTCCGGATGTACGAGGTGGCCGAACTGATCCGGCGCGGCGCGCCGTTGTACCTGAAGTTCGGCCTGTCCAAGGCGCCCGGGATCTATCCGTACGGGCACCACATGCGGGACGTCACCCTCGCCAGCGCCAAGGAGCGGGTGCGGCGCGGCCGGCTCGCCCTGGACCTGCTCGCCCGCCACGGCGCGGACGGCGACATGGCCCCGCTCGGTTCACGGCTCCCGGGAGATCTGCGCAGGTTCGGCATCTCGTCATAACGTTCCGGAAAATCGACTTCACAGAAGCAGACACAGACGCGCACAATCCCACACACCCCTTTCTCGGGATTGTCCGGCACCGCCTTCGCACCGCACCGCCCCGCACCACAGCTTCATCACCAAACCCCTTGGCCCGAAAGCGACTTCGCACCTCCGGGCCGCCCTGCACACACATCGAGGATGATGATCATGCGTAACCGCAGAGCCGTCACCGCCGCCATAGCCACCGCCGCCTCCCTCGCCCTCACCCTGTCCGCCTGCGGCCAGAGCGGTGAGGGCGGCAGCGAGGACGACAAGGGTGGCTCCGATGGAGCGACCATCGGCATCGCGATGCCGACCAAGTCCTCCGAGCGCTGGATAGCCGACGGCAAGTACGTCGTGAAGGAGGTGGAGTCCAAGGGCTACAAGACCAAGCTGGTCTTCGGCGAGGACGACCCGGACCAGCAGGTCGCCCAGGTCGAGAACCTGATCACGCAGGGCGTCAAGGCGCTGATCGTCGCGGCGATCGACAACAAGTCGCTGAACAACGTCCTGCAGCAGGCCAAGGACGCCGATATCCCGGTGATCTCCTACGACCGCCTGATCCTCGGCACGGAGAACGTCGGCTACTACGCCTCGTTCGACAACGAGAAGGTCGGCGAGCTCCAGGGCGGCTACATCGCCGACAAGCTCGGCCTGAAGGACGGCAGCAAGAAGGGCCCCTTCAACATCGAGCTGTTCGCCGGCTCCAACGACGACAACAACACCCGCTACTTCTTCCAGGGCGCGATGAAGGCCCTGCAGCCCTACATCGACAAGAAGCAGCTCGTCGTCAAGTCCGGCCAGACCGAGCTCAACCAGGTCACCACCCTGCGCTGGGACGGCGGCACCGCCCAGAAGCGCATGGACGACATCCTGACCTCGTCCTACAAGAGCGGGCGGGTCGACGCGGTCCTCTCCCCGTACGACGGCATCTCCATCGGCATCCTGTCGGCGTTGAAGTCGGACGACTACGGCTCCAAGAACAAGCCGCTGCCGATCGTCACCGGCCAGGACGCCGAGGTCGCCTCGGTGAAGTCGATCATCGCCGACCAGCAGTCCATGACGGTCTACAAGGACACCCGCGAGCTCGCCAAGGTCGCCACGAACATGATCGACGCGCTCCTGAACGACAAGGAGCCCGAGGTCAACGACACCAAGTCCTACGACAACGGCGTGAAGGTCGTGCCGGCCTACCTGCTGGAGCCGGTCGCCGTGGACAAGAGCAACTACCAGGAGGCCGTGGTCGACTCCGGCTACATCAAGGAGAGCGACCTCAAGTAGACGCCCCCGGCACACCGCCGTCACCTACGGATTGGAAGGCACGACCATGGCGGGACCCGTCCTGGAAATGCGCTCGATCGTCAAGACCTTTCCCGGCGTCAAGGCGCTGTCGGACGTCACTCTGACCGTCCGGCAGGGCGAGGTCCACGCCATCTGCGGCGAGAACGGCGCCGGCAAGTCGACCCTCATGAAGGTCCTCTCCGGCGTCCACCCGCACGGCACCTACGAGGGGGAGGTCCTCTTCGAGGAGGGCCTCTGCCGGTTCAAGGACATCAGGGCCAGCGAGCAGCAGGGCATCGTCATCATCCACCAGGAGCTCGCCCTGGTGCCGTACCTCTCCCTCGCGGAGAACATCTTCCTCGGCAACGAGCACGCCCGGCGCGGATTCGTCGACTGGCACGAGACGCTGCGGCACGCGACCGAACTGCTGCGCCGGGTGGGGCTCGACGACCACCCGGAGACCCGGGTCGCCGACATCGGCGTGGGCAAGCAGCAACTGGTGGAGATCGCCAAGGCGTTGTCGAAGAAGGTGAAGCTGCTCATCCTCGACGAGCCGACCTCGGCGCTCAACGACGAGGACAGCGGCAAGCTGCTCGACCTGATCCTCCAGCTGAAGGAACAGGGCATCACCTCGATCATCATCTCCCACAAGCTGAACGAGATCCGCGCGGTCGCCGACTCGGTGACGATCCTGCGGGACGGGCAGACCATCGAGACGCTCGACGTGAAGGCCCCGGAGACCACCGAGGACCGGATCATCAGCGGAATGGTCGGCCGCGACCTCGAACACCGCTTCCCGGAGCGGACCCCGCACCACCCCGAGGAGGGCACCGCCCCCGCTCTCGAGGTGCGCAACTGGACCGTGCACCACCCGATCGACCAGCAGCGCAAGGTCGTCGACGACGTGTCGTTGCAGGTCCGGCGCGGCGAGATCGTCGGCATCGCCGGCCTGATGGGCGCCGGCCGCACCGAGCTGGCGATGAGCCTGTTCGGCCGCACCTACGGCCGGTACGCGGGGGGCACGGTCCTGCGGGACGGCGAGGAGATCCGTACCAAGACCGTCCCCGAGGCGGTGCGGCACGGCATCGCGTACGTCACCGAGGACCGCAAGCACTACGGCCTGAACCTCATCGACACCATCAACCGCAACATCTCGCTCAGCGCGCTGGGCAAGGTCGCCAAGCGGGGCGTCGTGGACGAGCACAAGGAACGGCAGGTCGCCGAGGGCTTCCGGAAGTCCATGAACATCAAGACGCCGACGGTCTTCGAGCCGGTGGGCAAGCTGTCCGGGGGCAACCAGCAGAAGGTCGTCCTCAGCAAGTGGATCTTCGCCGGTCCCGAGGTGCTGATCCTGGACGAGCCGACCCGGGGCATCGACGTCGGCGCCAAGTACGAGATCTACAAGGTCATCGACCGACTGGCCGCCGAGGGCAAGGCGGTCGTCTTCATCTCCTCCGAGCTGCCCGAACTGCTCGGCATGTGCGACCGCATCTACACGATGGCCGCCGGGCGGCTGACCGGGGAGTTCTCGCGGGCCGAGGCATCCCAGGAATCGCTGATGCGTCGAATGACGAAGGACAAGAAGGATAAAGAGGTAACCCGATGAGCACGGATGTCACCGACAAGACCCCGGCCGCCGCGCCGCCGGGCAGGAACGGGGCGGGCACCGGTGACGGCCTGCTCCAGCTGATGCTGGACGGCATGCGCCGCAACATGCGCCAGTACGGCATGCTGATCGCCCTCGGCCTGATCGTGGCGCTGTTCGCGGTGTGGACCGAGGGCGACCTGCTGCTGCCGCGCAACGTGTCCAACCTGGTGGTGCAGAACAGCTACATCCTGATCCTGGCGATCGGCATGATGCTGGTCATCATCGCCGGCCACATCGACCTGTCGGTCGGCTCGCTGACGGCGTTCGTCGGCTCGATGGCCGCCGTGTTCATGGTCCGCAACGACCTGCCCTGGCCCGTCGCGGTGCTGCTGTGCCTGGCGGTGGGCGCGATCGCGGGCGCGGTACAGGGGTGGTTCATCGCGTACGGCGGGCTGCCGTCGTTCATCGTGACCCTGGCGGGCATGCTCACCTTCCGTGGTCTGACCGAGATCTTCCTCGACGGCCAGACCCTCGGCCCGTTCCCCAAGGGGCTGCAGACGACCGCCAACGGCTTCCTGCCCGAGGTCGGCCCGGACACGAACTACCACAACCTCACCCTGTTGCTCGGCCTCGGACTGATAACCCTCGTGGTGCTCCAGGAGGTCCGCGACCGCCGCCGCCAGCAGGAGTTCGCGCTCGACGTCCTGCCCGCCAAGCTGTTCCTGCTGAAGCTGGTGGCGCTGACCGCCGCCATCCTCACCGTCACGCTGCTGCTGGCCAGCTACAAGGGCGCCCCGATCGTGCTGCTGATCCTCGGCGCGCTGCTCGTCGGCTTCGGCTACGTGATGCGCAACGCCGTCATCGGCCGTCACATCTATGCCATCGGCGGCAACCTGCCCGCGGCCAAGCTGTCGGGCGTGCGGGACAAGAAGGTCACCTTCCTGGTCTTCCTGAACATGGGCATGCTCGCGGCCCTGGCGGGTCTGGTCTTCGCCGCCCGCTTCAGCGTGGCCTCGCCCAAGGCCGGCCTCAACTTCGAACTCGAGGCGATCGCGGCCGCGTTCATCGGCGGCGCGTCGATGAGCGGCGGTGTCGGCACCGTACTCGGTGCGGTCATCGGCGGTCTGGTCCTGGGCGTGCTGAACAACGGCATGAACCTCGTCGGCGTCGGCACCGACTGGCAGCAGGTCATCAAGGGCCTGGTGCTCCTGGCGGCGGTCGGCTTCGACGTGTGGAACAAGCGCAAGGTCGGTTCTTGACATGCTCCCTGGCCTAAGGCCCAGGGATTCCGGTCTGGGCCGTCTGACCCTTCCGGGGGCTTCCTGCTTCACCGCGCTGTGCGGGCACACGTGCCCGTCTTACCGGCACTCCACAGGCGTTTCGCGTCTCCGCCCGTCCGGCGGCGACGATACGGCGTCCTTCGAACAGGACGTTGCAGGCTGCGTTGTGGTCACGGTCGTGCACGGTGCCGCACGCCCCGCACGTCCACTCCCTCACGTGCAGGGGTTTGGGAACGTCCCGGAAGCCGCAGGCCGAGCAGATCTGAGAGGACGGGAAAGCACGGTCCACCTGAGCGAAGGTGCGGCCGTGCTTGACCGCCTTGTACTCCAGCATCCGGACGAACGCGGACCATCCCGCGTCGTACACGGACTTGGCAAGCCGGGTGCGGCCGAGACCGGACACCGCGAGGTCCTCCACGTACACCGCTTGGTTGTCGCGGATGATTTGTGTGGATGCCTTGTGTGGGAAGTCCCGGCGCTGGTTCGCGACCTTCGCGTGACAGCGTGCGACCTTGCGGCGGGCCTTGGCCCAGTTCTTCGATCCTTTCGTCTTCCGAGACAGCTCCCGCTGACCGCGCTTGAGCTTCTTCTCCGCCCGGCGCAGGAAGCGCGGGCTTCCGATCTTCCGCCCGTCGGAGAGGACTGCGAAGGCGGTCAGGCCGAGGTCGATACCGGTATCGATCTCGGCCTTGGGGAGAAGGTCCGGTTCGGTGTCCACGACGAAGCTGAGGAAGTGCCGTCCACAGCTGTCCCGGGTGACGGTCAACGACGTGGGTGCGGCCGGAAGCGGGCGGGACCACCTCACCGCCAGTTCACCGACCTTGGCCACATACACCGTGCTGTTCTCCCTCAGAGAGAAGGCGCTGGCGGTGAGACGGACCGACTGACGGGTGTCCTTCTTCGACTTGTAGCGGGGAGGGCCTGCCTTGCGGCCCTTCCGCTTGCCTTTGAGGCTGTCGAAGAAGTCCTTGTAGGCGGCATCCAGATCCCGCAGGGACTGCTGCAGGACAACCGCAGAGACGTCGGCGAACCAGGCGCGCTCGTCGGTGCGCTTGGCCTGGGTGATGCGCAGCCGGGACAGCTCCGCCGACGTCACGTACGGCAGCCCGGCCGCGTGCGCTTCCTTCCGGTCGCGCAGACAGTCGTTCCACACCACACGGGCACACCCGAAGGCACGCGCCAGCGCACGGCGCTGGGAGGCATCCGGGTAGGCCCGATAGTTATAGCGAAGCTGCACGAACCAAAACGCTACGGCTATTTCCCTCAACGCGTCACGGAACAACGAAAGGCATATAAGACGCATTACTTCCATGAGGGAGAGATGCGCTTGACCCTTGCGACGCGGTACCGGCACGAGATGTTGACATGCTGCGCAGAGGTCATGCGCACGGTCTGCGAGGAAGGGGAAACGAAGAAATTCGGCGGGCGATCACGACCACGTTCACCTCCTGATCCGCCACTCCATCGAACAGCAACAACGTGCGCTCTGAGGTGCACGTCAAAACAGCCTTGAGACGCTTTCGCCCCCGGCGTATGCGCTGAGGCCTTCTGTAAGAGTCCTCGGTCAGTCAGCTCGGGCCCGCCGGACGGCGGGGCCCCTTCCCTTTCGGGAGTTGCACATGGAACTGAGCAGACGCACGGTCATCGCAGGAGCCGGAGCGGCGGCGGCCGGAGCGGCCGCCACCACCGCCCTCGGCGGTACGGCCCACGCCTCACCGGGCAGGGGGAAGCCGGCGCGGACCCTCTTCGGCCGGCTCGCCGACGGCACGAAGGTGCACAGCTGGTCGCTGGCCAACGGCGGGACCCGGATGAAGGTCCTGTCCTACGGCGGCATCGTCCAGTCGCTGGAGGTCCCCGACCGCCGGGGCCGCCACGCCAACGTCTCCCTCGGCTTCGGCACGCTGGAGGAGTACGTCGCTTCCAGCCCGTACTTCGGCGCCCTGATCGGCCGCTACGGCAACCGGATCGGCAAGGGCCGCTTCACCCTCGACGGCACGGTCCACCGGCTCTCCGTCAACGACGGCGCCAACAGCCTGCACGGGGGCGCCCAGGGCTTCGACAAGCGGGTCTGGGACGTCGAGCCGTTCACCGAGGGGTCCGACATCGGACTGCGCCTGTCCTACGTCAGCGCCGACGGCGAGATGGGCTACCCGGGCACCCTGCGGACGAAGGTGACGTACACCCTCACCCGGCACGGCGACTGGCGCGTCGACTACGCGGCCACCACCGACCGGGCCACCGTCGTCAACCTCACCAGCCACGTCTACTGGAACCTCGCCGGCGAGAGCAGCGGCTCCGTCGGCGACCACGAGCTGTCCATCGCCGCCACCCGCTACACGCCGGTCGACGCGGGGCTGATCCCCACGGGCGAACTGGCCCGGGTCGGCGGCACCCCCTTCGACTTCCGCGGCGCCAAGCCGATCGGCCGGGACCTCCGCGTCGCCCACCCACAGGTGTTGTACGGGCAGGGGTTCGACCACAACTGGGTGCTCGACAAGGGGGTCAGCGCCCGCCCCGGGCACGCCGCCACCCTGCGCGACCCGTCCTCCGGCCGCACCCTGCGGATCGCCACCACCGAACCCGGACTGCAGTTCTACTCCGGCAACTTCCTCGACGGCACCCTCGTCGGCACCGGCGGGCGGGTCTACCGCCAGGGCGACGGGCTGTGCCTGGAGACCCAGCACTTCCCGGACTCGCCGAACCGGCCGTCGTTCCCGTCGACCGTGCTGCGGCCGGGCGAGACGTACCGGACGACGACGGTGCACTCGTTCGACGCCTGAGCTCCGCACACGGGTCCTGACGGGCCCGGGGAGGCCCGCCCGGAGCGCGTGACGCACGCAACACGCCCAGGGTTCACGTCGTCACACTTTTTTCACACCAGTTGAACAGCGCCACACCCCCCTCCGTATGTACGGGTGGCCCGCGCTCCCCCGCGCGGGCCACCCACGCATGACGGGCCCGGAACCTCCCCGCCGGGCCCGCCGCACCCGGAGGTTCCATGGCCGACAACGTCACCTCGTTGTTCCGCAGCAACGCGGCGCACAGCCCCTCGATGGCTGCGCTGGCTCGGGAGAGCGACGGGGCCGGCCTGGTGGACTTCTGCATTCCCTGCAACCCTTACTTCCCCACCCCCGCCATGTTCGAGGACATGGCGACGCGGCTGCGCGAGATCATCACGTACTACCCGAGCGGCGCCGACACCATCACGGCCGAACTGTGCAGCCTGCTCCAACTCCCGCCGCAGTGCGTGGCGATGGGCAACGGCTCGACGGAACTCATCACCTGGATCGACCACCTGCTGGTCCGCAAGTCCCTCGCCGTCCCCGTCCCCACCTTCGGCCGCTGGACCGACCAGCCCATGGAGACCGGCAAGCGGGTCGACATGTTCCCGCTCCAGGAGTCCGGCGGCTTCGCCCTCGACCTCGCCCAGTACGCCGAGTTCATCCGCGCGCGGGGCACCAAGGTCGCGGTGATCTGCAATCCCAACAACCCCGACGGCGGCTTCCTGCCCAAGCACGCGGTCGTGCAGTTCATGGACGCGATGGCCGACCTGGACCTGGTGGTGATCGACGAGTCGTTCCTGGAGTTCGCCGACGCCGAGGTGGAACCGTCGGTGGTGCAGGAGGCGATGCTGCGCCCCAACGTCATCGTCCTGCGCAGCCTCGGCAAGAACTTCGGTCTGCACGGCATCCGGTTCGGCTACCTCGTCGCCAACCCCGCGCTCGCCGGCCGCGTCCGCTCGATGCTGCCCAAGTGGAACCTCAACTCCTTCGCCGAGCACGTGGTGTTCATGCTGAAGGAGCACGGCACCGAGTACCAGCAGAGCCTCCACCAGGTGCGCCGCGACCGGATGGACATGTCCGGCCAGCTCTCCTCACTGCCCGGTCTGACGGTCTACCCGTCCCAGGGCAACTTCCTCTTCGTGCGCCTCCCCGTGGGCGCCGAAGGCACCGTGGTCCGGGACCGCATGCTCACCGAGCACCGGCTCCTGGTCCGCGAGTGCGGCAACAAGATCGGCTCGTCCAGCCGCTTCCTGCGTCTCGTGGTACGTCCGCAGGTGGACGTACGTCGCCTGGTGTCCGGCCTGGAACAGGTGCTCTACGGGACCTCCAGGAGGGGAGCCGCCGTGCCCGAGCAGGCCACAGGGACCGGCTACAGCTCGGGCACGGCGGCGATAGACCGCCTGTTCAGCGAGACCAACGGCGCCGGTACCCAGGGCCTCGCCGCCCAGGCCATCGGCGCCGGTACAGGGGCGCCGGGTCTCCCCGCCGCTCCGGCCGCCGGCATCGGCATGCCGCTCCCCGCCGTCCCGTCCCCGGTTCCGGTGGGCGCGGACGCCGGGATGCCCATGCCGGCGGCAGCCTCGTCGGGGCCGCAGCAGATGCCCCAGCAGGCGCCACAGCCCCTGCAGCCCCCACCCCAGCAGGCGCCACAGCCCCTGCAATCCCCGCCCATGCAGTCCCCGCCGGTGCCGCAGCAGCCGGTTCCCCAGCAGATGCCGCAACAGATGCCTCAGCAAATGCCGCAGCAGATGCCTCAGCACCCCCTGGCGGCTCCGGCTCAGGTACCCGCGCCAGCCCCGGTGCCCGCTCCGATGCCCGCCGCGGCGTCGTACCCGTCCCCGCAGATGCCCACCGGTCCCACACCGCCCGGTGTCCCCGCCCGCGGCGGCCTGACGGCGGCGCAGGTCAGAGGCACCGACGGCCTGTCCCAGGCCCCGGGAGCCAGTTGGTCCGGAGCGCAGAGCTGGCCGGAGGCGGCCGGCATGGGCCAGCTGAGCTGACAGACCCCCCACGGGACACACGGGGCGCGTCGGGGTACCGCGAAGGCACCCCGACGCACCCGAGGTCCCGGTCCGGTCAGACCGGGTTGAGCCGCCACTGCTGGCAGGCGTTGTTCAGCCAGGTCCACTGCCGTACGTCGGCCGCGTCCGCGGTGGAGCAGTCGGCGACGTCGGCGACCTTGCCGGTGGCCTGGTTGAGGATCCGGACGTGGCCGCCGTCGGTGGCGACGAACCGGAACCGCTGGCAGGTGTTGTTCAGCCACGACCACTGGCGCAGGTCGGCCCCGTCGGCGGCGGAGCAGTTCTCGGTGTCCAGCACCTTGCCGGTGGAGACGTTGAGCAGCCGGTGCGTGTCGTCGCCGAGGTCCTCCAGCCGCCAGCGCTGGTGGGCGCCGCCGTTGCAGGCGTACTGCTGCACGTTGGCCCCGTCGGCGCTCGAACCTCCGGCGACTTCCAGGCACTTGCCGCTGTTGCGGTTGGTGAGGGTGTAGGTGGCGGCGACGGCCGCGGGCTCGCCCGAGGGTCCGGTCTGACTCGCCCCGAGCCGTACGGGCGTACCGAGGTTCGGTGAGCCGTCGGAGTTCCAGGTGAACTTCTGGGCCCGTGCGGTGCGCCCGTTGTCGCAGCCGTCGGAGGTGGAGTCGTTGGCGTGGTACACGATCCAGCTCTCGCTCCCGTCCGGCGAGGTGAAGAACCCGTTGTGCCCCGGCCCGTACACGCCGTTGCCGTCGCTGCGCTGGAAGACGGGCGTGGACTTCTTGGTCCAGGACGACGCGGAGGTGGGGTCGGAGCCGGTGAGGGAGAGCTGCCCGAGTTTGTAGTCGGGGGTCCAGCAGCCGCTGGCGGAGTAGATGAGGAAGGTCCGCCCGCCCCGCTGCAGGATCTCCGGCCCCTCGTTGACGGTCCCGCCCTGGCGTTCCCAGTCGTGGGTGGGCGTGGAGACGGTGGAGAAGGAGGAGCTCACCGTGTACGGGTTGGACATGCGGGCGGCGACGACGTTCTGCGTCCCGTTGTGGGTGCTGCCGAACAGGTACAGCTGCCCGTTGATGGTGGCGACGGTCGGGTCCAGCATCCAGGAGGAGTTGAGCTGCCCCTTGTAGGTGTACGGCCCCAGGGGGTCGGATCCGGTGCTCTCCAGGACGTGGCTGCGCTGGGTGGGGTTGTAGTCGGAGACGTTCTGCCCGGCGACGTAGTACAGGTACCAGCGGCCGTTGAGGTAGTGCAGTTCGGGTGCCCAGATGTTGCAGCACCGGGAGGCCGCGTCGCCCTGCCACACCTGGACGCTGGGGGCGGTGGCGAGTCCGGCGAGGGTGGCCGACCTGCGGATGGTGATGACGTCGGTCCAGGACGTGCTGATGAGGTAGTAGTCGCCCCCGTGGCGGACGATCCAGGGGTCGGCGCCCTTCTGGGCCTTGACGGGATTGCCGAACGAGGCCGCCTGCGCGGAGGACTGCCCGAGCGAGAGGGCGAGCAGCAGCGCGGCCAGCAGGGTCAGTAGGCGACGGGCCATCCGCTGCTCCAGTTCAGGAGGTTGATGCCGAGCTTGGGGGTGCCGTTGTCGTTGGCGTCGTAGTAGTGGTAGACGATCAGGTCGCCGTCGACGTCGTTCATGATCGACTGTCCGCCGGGGCCGACGATGCTGCCGTGCGACTCCAGCACGGGCGTCCCGCCGTTGCTCATCATCGAGACGCCGTTCTTGTCGCGGTACGGCCCGGTGATGCTGGTGGCGCGGCCGACCTTGACCTTGTAGGTGGAGCTGGTGCCGGCGCAGCAGGTGTCGTAGGACGCGAACAGGTAGTAGTACCCGCTCCGTTTGACGATGAAGGGCGCCTCGACGGCCTTGGTCCCGGTGGGCCGGGAGGCGAGGGAGTAGCGGGTGGTGTTGCTCGAGAGCTGCTTCCCGCTGGACGGGTTGATCTGGATCATCTTGATCCCGGTCCACCAACTGCCGAAGGAAAGCCACCACTTGCCGTCGTCGTCGACGAAGAGGTTGGGGTCGATGGCGTTGTGGTCGCTGGAGGAGCTGGACGTGTGGACGGTGCCCTGGTCGGTCCAGCTCCCCGGCTGCCCAGTGCTGGAGGTGGCGAGCCCGATGGCGGAGGTGTTGGAGCCGAACTTCGAGACGGAGTAGTACATCAGGTACTTGCCGCCGTGGTACGAGATGTCGGGCGCCCACGCCTCCGGGACGGAGGAGTAGGTCCGCCACCAGCTCGGGCGCGAGGAGAAGGCGTCCGCCCCGGCGCTGAAGGCGGTGCGGTCGCTCGACGTCTTGTTGCTGATGCCGCCGCCGGTCGCGTACAGCAGGTACTGCCCCGACGACGTCCGCATCATCGACGGGTCGTGGGTGACGACGGAGCCGGTGACCCGGCCGGGGTTGGGGTACGCCGACGCGGTGCTCGGCATGAGGGCGAGCAGGGCGGCGGTGGGGAGAGCGAGGAGGACGGTGCGTTTGCGGAGGAAGCTGCGGCGCATGCGGGTCTCCTTGCGGTGGGGGTCAGAGCGCGTCCGTGATATCGAACAACGATCGCAAGTTCGAACGGGACCGTAGAATCGAACCACTTGCGCGTCAATGACCCTCGCAGTCCCAATCGACGCCCACCTCGGCGCGAACCGTCTTCCCGGGCGGCTCCCGGTCCATCACCTCCCACCGGTCGGCGAGCGCCTCGACGAGCAGGAGTCCGCGACCGCACTCGTCGAGAGGGCGCGGGGCTCCCGCACCACCGGGCTCAGGCGGATACGGCGGCCCGGTACGCGTATCGGTCACCTCGACGCGGACGCCGACGGCAAGGCGGGTGAGCGCCGACTCGAAGTCCCGACCCGGCACACGGCCGTGCGTCACGGCGTCGGCGGCGAGCTCGCCGACGATCAGCGCGAGGGCGTCGGAGACGTCCGTCGCCGATACCAGGCCTCGGCTCCGGTCTACGGGGTGCCGTTAACGAGCGGCGAACCAAGTGACAAGTAACCTGCCGGTAGCTTTCAGGCCTTCGGCGCGGTGGTCTTCTTCGGCTGTCGGGGCACGGTCTTGGTCTTGTCGAGGTGTCCGTACACCGTGGAATGGGGCACGTTGAACATGTCGGCGATCTGCTGAACGGTCTTCTCGCGGGCGTCGTAGAGCTGCTGGGCCAGCTCGGCCTGGTCGGCCGTGAGCTTCGGCCGCCGTCCGTCGACCCGGCCGCGGGCCCGCGCGGAGGCGAGCCCGTCGTTCGTACTCGCCACGATCAGCTCGCGCTGGAGCTCCGCGAGCACGCTGAGCATCCCGAACATGGCCCGGCCCTCCATGGTGGAGGTGTCGATGCCCTGCTCGATGACGTGCAGCCCGATCCCGCGCTCGCGTAGCTCGGCGCCGAGGGTCACCAGGTGCAGCACGGAGCGGGAGAGCCGGTCGAGCCGGGTGACCTTCAGTGTGTCGCCCTCGCGCATCAACTGCATGACGAGATCGAGTTTGGGGCGGGAGGCTTTCGCGCCGCTGGCGACGTCGACGTGGATGTTGTCGCGGTCGACGCCGTTGCGGAGAAGCGCGTCGATCTGGTGGTCGGGGTTCTGGTCGGCCGTCGAAGTGCGGCAGTAGCCAAGAAGCATTGTCGGAAACTACCCCGCCAGCCGTTCTCCGACGTTGTTTTCCGACGCGAGTTGTCGACAGTGCTCACCTGCGGGTTCGTGATCGCGGGGTGGAGTGTCGACAGACGGTGCCGACACTCAGGGGCAGCCTCCCGGCGGTTGGTCGGATCATCCTGCGAGTCGTTCCCGGGCGTACTCGCGCAGCTCGATCATCGGTTGCTCGGTCCGGTCGTCCAGGCGGTGGATGAGTGCGGAAGCGAGGTCGATGCACCGATTGGCCCCGGAGGCGAGTGCGGTGTCGAGAGCTGTGCGGGCATCGGCCGCAGCGGCGGAGGCGTCGCGGTTGCGGAGTGAGCCTTCGGCCCGGTAGGTCAGGAACACTGCTCTGGTACGGGAGCGGCGTGGATCGAGGTCGCCCAGTCCGGAGTCGATCGCGGTGCCGGCACGACCGGGGTCGCCGAGGTCGAGCCAGCACCGCCCCGCGTCCGCGTTGACGTCCGCCATCGACATCCAGGACACCACCGGGGGTGTGTCCTGCGGGCGCATCCGGTCCAGTTCGTTCTCAGCGGAGGTCAGGGCGCGCCCGGTTCCGGTGTGATCTTGGAGTACGGCGCAGGCCCGTGCACGGCGTACGTCGAGCAGGGAGCGGGCGGCCGGCGTACGGGTCCGGGAGCGGGCATGCTCCAGCACTTTGATCGCGTCGGCGGGCCTGGACAACCAGGTGGCCTGGTAGCCGAGATCGGATAACGCGACGGCGGCGAGATCGCGGTCCCCGGCCTGGTGTGCGGCGTGGACGGCGGTCTGCCAGTGGCGTTGGGCATCCGCGTGCCGGTCGGCGTCGAAGCGCAGCCAGGCGGCGCAGTGCGCGAGGTCGGCGGCCACGGCGTGGAGGCGGCGGCCCATTGCTGAGCTGTAGCGGTCCTGGGTGATCAGGTCGATCGCAGTGTTCAGATGGGCGTCGATGAGACCGGAGACCTGCCGGTGCGTTCCGGCGGCAAGGGTGCGTAGCTCGCCGGAACGCTGCTCCAGCCACCTCAGGAGTTCCTCGTCGATCTGTTGTCCGCCCAGGGCCTGGGACAGGTGGCGTGGCTCGATGCGGGCCCAGTCGGCGGCGACCTCGATGAGGGCGCTGCTGCTGAGTACCAGGAAGGATCGTCGGTCCATGCGGGTGATCTGCACCTCTTTCAGGGCGGCCCGGCTTCCCGAGGGGCTGAACGGGGCGGGATGTTCGAAGGCGGGCAGCCAGTGGGGCCATCGCAGCTGGTCGAACGCGGCGGCGGGAACATCGAGGACCTCGGCCAGCAGCAGCTGGCTCTCCTCGCTCGGGGTGGTTCCTGTCTCCCAGAGCCAGATCCGGTTGCGGTCGATACCGCTGCGCAGGCCACGCCTGCGGGCCTGCGCACGAAGCAGACGGGCGAGGTCCTCTCCGGACCAGTGGTGACTGCGGCGCAGATGCGCCAGCGGATGACGGTCCAGCTCCATGTCGCCCCCTCCGATACTGACGCCGCCCCTTCACCATGCCGTACCCGGGCAGGGGTTGAGGAGGCTTCACCGAGGCCGGGCACACACCGGCCACACAGTCATCCCCTGGAGCAGGGCGGGGCCCGGTGGTGTCCTCGACGGCGTGACGCCGCGCATCCGCGCGGTGCCGTCGAGAAGGGCTGGTCCTTACGTGAACACACTGGATTGCTTCGCTGATCTGTCCGGAGCCACCGTCACCGTGACCGGAGGCTTCGGACTGGTCGGCAGCCGCATCGTGCACAAACTCCGCACGCTGGGCGCCAAGCCGCTGGCCGTGGGTCGTCTGGATGCCTACGGAAGTTCCGTCTACTCCTCCGTGTTCGGCATCGCGCCCGGGGACGTGGACGTCGTCGCCGGCGACATCACCGACGCCCCGCTGATGAACGACCTGATCTCGCGCAGTGATTACGTCATCCACGCCGCGGCGCTGGCCGACGTCGCGGAGTGCACCCGTAATCCGGCGGCCGCGCTGGAAGCCAATATCCGCGGTACCCAGACTGTGCTGGATGCCGCGGGCCGGCACAGCGGCACGCTGAGGCGACTGGTCTTCGTCTCCTCGGCCAGCGTCTACGGCGTCGGCCACGGTTCGCCGGACGCGGGGGCAAAGTTCAGCGAGGACGATGTGCTGACGCCCGGGTCGATCTACGCCAACACCAAACTGTGGGGCGAGCATCAGACCGCCCTCGCCCTGGGCGGCTCCGACGATTCGTACGCGATCGTGCGGTACTTCTCCGTCTACGGACAGCCGCAGGTGGTCAAGGAGAACAGTCACAGCTGGGTGGTGGCCTGGTTCGCGATGCGGGCCGCACTCGGCCTGCCGCTTCACCTCAACGGCGGGGGCCACCAGGTGCGGGACTTCGTGCACGTCGACGACATCGCGGAGGCGACCCTGCTGGCGGCGGTGACCGAGCACGCAGATCGTACGACGCTCAACGTCGGCACCGGCCGGGCCACTTCCATCCGGCAGATCGCCGACCGGGTACGCCGCCGCCATTCCGGTGCGCGGATCATCGAGACCCCGCGGCCGCAGGGCGATCCGCTCGGGGCTTGCGCCGACATCACCCGCATGACCAAGGTGCTGGGCTGGGCTCCGCGGGGAACATCGAGGACGGGGTGCGCCGCTACCTGCAGTGGCTGGAGCAGACCCCGGAAGCGATTCCGGCGTGGCTGCACACCGAGGCCCAGGCTGCTTCGTGAGTCGCTCAGATCACCGGGGGGCGGCCGAGGCGGGCCAGTCGGAGCACGGTGCGCCAGCGCATCGGTTGGCGGCGCCCGCACTCGGTGCGCCAGCCCTCGGCGAAGCCGCCGAACCAGGCCCGCAGCCCGGTGAGGCTGCGGGTGCGGGCCAGCGTCAAGGCCACCCACACCCCCAGGTAGACGGGGACGAGCACCGCGGGCAGGTGGCGGCGGGCGAGGTAGACCCGGTTGCGGGCGTTGACCTGATAGAAGAACGCGTGCCGCGCCGGGGAGGTCCGCGGGTGCTGGAGAAGCAGTTGGGGTGCGTAGCGGACCTTCCAGCCGGCGTCGATCGCCCGCCAGGCCATGTCGGTCTCCTCGTGCGCGAAGAAGAACGCGACGGGCCATGGGCCGACCTGCTGCAGCATTTTCACGGACAGGACGTGGGCGCCGCCGAGGAAGCCGGTCACCTCACCACCGCGCATCGGATCACCTGCCCGCAGCCGGGGTACGTGGCGGCGCTGGGTCACTCCAGTCTCGTCCGCGATACGGAAGCCGATGATCCCCAGCCGCGGGTCCGCCGCGTACAGCGCGTGGATCGTGGCAAAGACGTCGTCGGCGACCAGCAGGCCGTCGTCATCCAGGTCCAGCACCAGGTCCATGTCCGAGAGGTGTTCCAGGGCGGCGTTGCGGCCGCCGGTCACTCCCAGGTTCTCTGCCAGCTGCACCGTCTCGACCCACGGCGGCAGATCGGGCATCGCGCATCCGTTGGCCACCACCACCGTCCGCGCCGCCGGGGCCGTCTGCGCATGGACCGAGGCCAGCAGCTCGGCCAGTTCCTTGGGCCGGGTGCCCATCGTCAGGATCGCCACGCCCAGCTTCACGCCTGCCCTGTTCCCATCTGTGTGAAGGACGCCATGACCGATCTAAATCCGCCCGGCCGCGCCTGCCTGCATGAACTCGCCGCCCAGCGCCGACTGCCCGCCCACCAGCCGATGGACCAGATGACGCTCGGGTGGATTTCGGGCCACCGTCCGGCGAACTTCGACGCCGCGCCCAGCTTCCCACGCCCCGGACTCATGCTCGTACCGGCCCGCTCGTGGTTCCTCTCCGAGCGCCAGTCCGACGCCAACCACGGGGTGCGCCACAACGCCCGCGTCAGCCTGTACGCCGCCCTCCTCGCCCAGGAGCACGAGCTCGGCGCCGACGACATCGCGGCCCTCTGCGCCGCCGGAGCCGTCCACGACTGCCGACGGCGCGACGACCGGACCGACCCCGGTCACGGACAACGAGCGGCAACGTGGTTCCGCCGCCGCACCGCCACGGTCACCCGCGCGCTGGGCCGCGAAGTTCCGGCCGCCACGCTGCACCGGGCGGCGCAGGCGATCGCCGTGCACGACGTGCCCTACGACCACTTCACCACTCGCCAGAAGCGCGCCTACCGACAAGCTCCGCATCTCGTCGACGTCCTCAAGGCGGCCGACTGCCTGGACCGCTACCGCCTGCCGCTTACGCGGTGGTGGCCGGACTTGACCCGGCTGCGTATCGCCGTGCCCGACTGGCTGCCCCCGGCCGCCTTCGCCCTGGTCGTACGCAGTGAACAGGCCGTCCTTGACGGAGCCACCACCCCCTGCGCCCTCGCCACCGCCCGACGCTCCCTTACCCCCGGCCAGTAGGAGCCCCGCGTGGACATTGACCTCGACGACACCCACACCGACTACACCCACCCCCGCACCCGCCCCGTCCCGGCCGGGTGCACCGAGAGCGAGGGCGACTGGCGCCGCCGACTGCAGCACGACACCCCCGGCGGCCATCTGCTCGCCCACAACACCATGACCCAGACGCTCGCCAGCGGCCGCCCGATCCATCTGATGCACACCACGAGCGCCCTGGACGCCATCCGCGCCAGCGGCCAGCTCTATGCCTCCTCCGGATGCCTGCTCGCCGCCCTGTACTGCGCGCCCCTGGCCGAGACCCCCGTCGGCCTGCGCCCGCACAACCTCGGCGCCTACCTGCTGCAGACCAAGCCACACACCCAAACCCTGGTGATCGAGATCACGCCCACCGCACCGGCACCGGCCAAGGGCATCGACTACCTGCGGCTCGGCCCCCTCCACCTGCACACCTACCTCGACCACCGCAGCTTCCTCACCCAGGCCGAGGACCTCCAACTACGCAACAGAGCACTGCACCAGATCCGTCACGCCGCCCCTTTCCTCGACACGGTCCTGGCCAACGCCACCGGACGCCGGACAACGCCGGGCACGTTCGTGGACCAGCTCGCCGCTGCCGTCCCAGGCCTTCCGTTCCTGGGCTACGTGTACTTCGAGGTGCTCTCCGAGTACCTGATGCTCCACTCCACCAGTGCCGAGACGAAGGCGTTCGCGGAGGCCGGCGAGATGAACAACCGCCTCTACAAGCGCCTGGCGTTCTCCGCGGTCAACGGCATGGACAAACTGTTCGACCTGTCCCGCTTCCACCCCGACCACCAGCGCCTGCACGACCTGATCGCCGACATCGAGCCCCCTCTCGCCCCTGGAGCGGCGCAGTACACCCGAGACCGGCTCTCCCACCTGCTCACCGCTCTGGCCCTCCACCCCAACCAGGACGCGAGCGCCTTCACCTTCCGCGGCCAGGACTTCGACAGCCTTGCCCAGGCCGCGCCGTCCCTGCTGGGCCAGACGCTCTTCCGCGAGATGCGCATTCTTCAGCGCTATCCGCAGCTCTACCTCGCTTTCGAGCAAGCCAAGGCCCTTCGGGCCTGGAACTACTGGAACCACCACCAGATCCGGGCGCCGTTCAACGGGTTCCTCCCCAAGGGCGAGATCGGCGTCAACCCCGCCTACCCCGACCGCTGCGCGGTGTGGCTGGTGGAGACCTGCGAGCGGGGTCTACTCCACCCGGTCGACGAACTCGACGTCGCCTTCGTGCCCCGCCTGGCCGATCTGGGCATGACCGCCATGCGCCGGGACGCCACCGGCAAGGCGGCCGGGCATCCGGCCGCCGCCTGAACTGATCGGCTGCCGCTGTTACCAGGCCCTCCCACCCTGCCGGACTGCTTCGCCGAAGTTCGTCCGCCGTGTACAGCGGCGCCTCTACCGTCCAGCCCGAATGCTGATCACGGGGGCGTGCGGAAGGGGCTGTCGAGTGGGGCGGGATCTGGGTCTGGACGGGGTGGTGGACCATTTCGCCCTGTCCGGCGACGAGGTGGGCTGGTTACGGAACAAGTCCGGGGCCACGAGGCTGGGCTTCGCCGTCCAGCTCAAGTTTTTGACCTGGCGCGGACGGTTCCCCAAGATGCGTCTGGAGCTTCCGCCCGACGCGGTCGAGCACGTCGCCAAGCAGGTCGGCGTCACCGCGTCCGAGCTGGGGTTCTACGACTTCACCTCCCGTGCCGCGAAACGGCACCGCAGCGAACTGCGGAATCTGACCGGATGGCACGAGTGCAGCGTGACCGACCAGGTCAAGCTCGTCTCGCACCTGGTGGATGTGATCTGGCACGACGAGCGCCGCGAGGAACAGGTACGGGCCGAGCTGCTGCGGCAGATGCGCGTGGACTTGATCGAGCCGCCGACAGCGGCCCAGATCGACTCGGTCATCCGGTCCGCGCTGCACCAGGCCGATGAGCGGGCCGTCGCCGAGGTCGCCGCCGCCATCGAGGGTATGATGCGGCACGCCACCACCATGCAGGCCGAGGGCAACTACGTCGATTCACATGGCCAGTCGGAAATCGGGTTCGGACTCACGAGGCTCCTGGGCTACGACCTGCTGCCGCGCATCAAGCAGATCAACAAGGTCAAGCTGTACCGGCCCGGCCGCGAGGACGAAGACACCTACGAGCGCCTGGCCGACGCGATGACCCGCCCCATCCGCTGGGACGTCATCGAGAACAACTACGACCAGCTCATCAAGTACGCCACCGCGATCCGGGTCGGCACCGCCTCCACCGAAGCGATCTTGCGGCGCTTCATCCGCACCGCCTCCCACCCCGTCTACCAGGCCATGCTCGAAGTCGGCCGAGCACAGAAGACCATCTTCGTCGCCCGCTACCTGCGCGACCGCGACCTCCAACGCGAGATCCAGGAGGGCCTCAACGTCGTCGAGGGCTGGAACGGCGCCAACGACATCATCTTCTTCGGCAAGAGCGGTGAACTCAGCAGCAACCGCCGCGACCAGCAAGAACTCTCCGTCCTCGCGCTCCATCTCCTCCAGACAGCCCTCGTCTTCGTCAACACGCTGATGATCCAGGAGATGCTCGCCGACCCGGAGTGGGCCAACCTCCTGACCGAGGAGGACAAACGGGCCCTGACCCCGCTGTTCTGGATGCACATCCAGCCCTACGGCGAGGTACGGCTCAACATGGGCCGACGCCTCCAGCTCGCCCAGCCCGTGCATCAGGAACCGGACCCCGAGCCGGAGCCGGCGGCCGCGTAGTCCGACGCCCCGGAACAAGCAGAGGACCCCGGCCACGGCCGGAGTCCTCTGCTGCGCGGTGCGCCTTCGATCCGAAAGCTACTGGCGGGTTACTTGTCACCTGGTTCGCCACTCGTTAACGGCACCCCTCGAGTCCCGTAAGTTCACGCAATCTGAAGGGTTCTCGGTGGGAACTCAAGGGTCCGTCGTCGTGCTCTGCGGAGTTGCTTCCGTGGGTTCGGGGCCAACTCGCGACCTTGCCGTTCCTGGTCCCCTGGACCGGCAAGACGCCGAGCGGCCCCCCTGCTCGAACGCAGCGAAGCGGAGTTGAGAGCTTGGGGGCGGGGCAGCCTCGGGTCGCTGCTGTACCGGCGGGCGCTGGGCGAGGCCGTCGCCACGGCGCTGGCGGTACGCGACGGCGCGCCGTCGACCGGCCCCGCACCCACGTACGCGCAGATGCAGGCCCTCGTCGACGGGCCCGGCGTCACGTGCCGGTGAGCTTGTCGAGGTCGGGGGCGTAGACGGTCATCCAGTGCGGGTTCAGCCGGTAGTAGACGACCTCGTGGTTCCAGTCGAAGGCGTCGTCGTCGTAGAAGTCCTTCAAGTAGGCGAGGAGTTCCTGCCAGTCGGACGTGGTCTCGGCGTCCTCGGGGTTCAGCTCCTCTACCGTGCCGTGGGTGAACACGCCGAGGTCCTCGCCGCGCATGTGCGCGACGCTGGCGGCCGGACGGGCCGCGAGATGACGGGCCTTGGCGGCGTTGCGCGCCGTGCCGAAGTGCCACCGGCCGTGCAGGAAGTGCCCGTCGGCGCCGCTGATCCGCGGTTCGCCCTTTGCGGTCACCGTGGAGAGGGCGAGTGTGCACATGCCGGTGAGGACCCCGGTGAGCTGCGCCGCCGTGATGGTGCGGCCCTCGACGATCGAGCGGAGGTGTGCAGTCGAGCCGGAGAGGGAGGAGTCGAGGAGGGACTGGAGCTTGTCGAGTTCCTCTGGGGTTTCGCGCATACGTCCATCGTCGGCCGTAAACCCGACACCCTCTGTCGTCATTGATGAAGCAGCGGTGAGGTTACTCCGCACGGGTTGCGCTCGGTGCTGCGTGGATAAGGCCGCGCTGTCGGTGCGGCCCCCTACAGTTCCGCCATGTCCAACTACCGACGGCCGCGGCCGAATCGCAAGCTGATGTGGGTCGAGCACCCCGCCGGCACCCACCTCGACCGTTCCCGTGCCTCCTCCCGCGGGATGCGCGGCACCGCCCGCAGTGACTGGGACAACTCGCTCGTGGCCCAGGCCGAACTCTTCGACGCCTACGACCGGTACGACGACGGCTACAAAGACGGCCTGAAGAACCTCTTCGCCAACTGCGTCACCGACATTGCGGTGGAGGTCACTCATATCGTGACGGTTGCCGCCTTGGAGGCCGCCACCCCGTGCCTCAAGGACGGGGTGCGCCGTTTCAAGGAGAAGCTGCGACGCACGCCCAAGAACACTCCGGCCGCCGAGGCGGCGCAGGAGGCCGCCCCCGAGCGGCCCACTGCATCTGGTCCCCGGCCGGTGACCACGGCCGCCGACGGCCGCGACCAGGTGGACCTCGTCCTGCGTGCCGACCAGGGTGACGCCAGCGCGCAGGCCGCCTTGGGACGGATCAACATGCGAGCGGTCGAGACATACGGCATCGCCGCGCACTACGCCGCCGGCCTGCCCGCGGCAGACGTTGCCGGCGAGGCCATGCGCCAGGCCCTGGCCGCAGCCGCGCCCGGCTACGTCGCCGCCGCCCTCGAGCGCCTCGCCTTCGACGAGACGCTCGGCCTGACCCCGGCGCAGCAGATGCGCCTGCGGGATCGTGCCGCGGAGCTCAACCCCGGTGTGGTCGCAGACCTCACCGGCGTCAATGCCCCGTTCGCGTAGGCCGGACGCTCCGGGAGCGATCGTGGCCGCAGTGCATGCGGTCTGAGAGCTACCTGTCACTTCACGGCAGCTTCGGGAGGACAGGGCCGAGACTCCCGCGAGTTCGCGAAAACTGAAGGCGCTTCAGCGGGAACCCGAGGGTCCGATGCCCGGATTTTAGGGGGTGGCCCCGTGGGTTCGTGGTGAAGTCGCGGGGTCGGTTTCCAGCGGCCGTTCCAGGAGAGCGCGGGCGGAGTTCGCGTAGCGGATCGCGGTCTTCTCGTCCAGGCCGAAGACCTCGGCGAGGTGGAGGGCGTCGGGGCCGTGGGTGAGGGCTTCTTCGAGCTGCCGGTCGACGCGGAGCTGTTCCAAGGTGGCGGCTTGGCCGCGAAGTGGTGCGGTGAGGGAGACCTGGCTGACCGGAGCAGCTCCCAGGGCGGTGATCTTGTTGATCAGCAGGTGGGGATTGGCAGTGTCGGGCCAGCGGTGGCGCCGGAACTCCAGCCACTCGCGGGCGACATGCAGTGTGAGATCGTCCAGCCGTCGGGCACGGCCGTCGACGGTGAGTTTCCGGTTGCCGATGTCGAGGTCGTCGAGCTGGAGGCGGCGGATGGCCCCAGAACGTGCGGCGTGCACGGCGGCGAGGGCGAGGACCAGACGGTCCGCCGGCTTGGTGACCGCGGCGACGGAGTTGTCGATGTGCTCGGGTTCCAGGGGCTGGATGATGCCGTGCTCGCGTTGGCCGACGCGGATGCGGCTGGTCGGGTTCTTGAAGATGGTGCCGTTCTTCTTGGCCCGGCCGAACAGAGACCGCAGCACGATGAGGGTGTGCTGACGCTGGCTGCCGTTCAGGGCGTCGAGCTGGGCGAGGACGTCGTCGCGGGTCACCTCACGCAGGTGGTCGTAGCGGCTGGACCAGTCGATCAACACAGGCCGGATGCGGTTGAGGTAGTTCCAGACCGTGGCCTCGTCCCGGGGCTTCGACCGGGGGCCGCCGTCATGCAGGAGCCGGATCCAGTGTTCGACGTCGCGGCGGATGCCGGGGGTGAGACCGTCGAGCTTGCACTCCAGCCACGTCTCGAAGGACGGCGTCCGGTCGTCGACGAAGGCGCCGATGTGGCCGAGGACCTCGATGGTCAGTTCCATGTTCAGCCGACGCGGTTGAAGGGCCGGATAGAGCTCGGAATGGCGCACGACATCGCCACCGACGTGCCGGGACATCAGGATGATCAGAGCCCGGTCGACGCTGAATCGGACCTTGCGGGGCCAGCCGCGGGCCTCGCCCAGGCCGTGGGCGGTGTGCCGGGCCCAGGCGAGCCAAGGGTTGTCCGGGTCTGTGTGCTGGTCGGGGTCGATGCTGGTGAAGTCGCGGCAGACCGCGAACAGAGCGGGCTGGAGCCAGCCGCCAGGCGGTGACGCCGGAGCGGGGTCGGGCCTGCGGGGGCGTCCCCGCCGCTCGTACTTCGGCTGCCGCGGTCGCGGGACTCGCTCCCACAGCGGGGCCATGTGCGCGAAGAACAACTGGTGATACCGCAGTGCTGGCAGCAACGACTCCGCCCTGGCCCCGGTGGCCGCAGCATCCGTACGCGCTTGGCACCAGCACAGCCGGCAGTACCCCTTCCGCAGCGGGCCGTATCCGGTGCAGCCGGTGCACCGGCCGTCCGAACCGGGGCGGGCGAAGGAGGAGCATCCTCCGCAGCGCCGCATGAACAGCAGTCCCCAGCCCAGGCAGTGCGGGCAACTCTTCGGCTCCAGCATGGAGTTACCGTCCTCGCGTCAGCTGGCTCGTCACTGCGGCGGCAAGGACCGGCCGTCCCGCCTCCGTGGGACCACCGCCGGTGCGGGGGCGCCGACGGCGGCGGCCTGCTGGCCGGCCTCCTCGCCAGGACGGCGGACCTTGTCCGGTTCGGGGATCAGCAGGTCGCCGATCTCGCAGCCGAGGACGACGCAGATGACGTCCAGGTCCTCCAGCTTGAGGGAGATGGGCTGGCCGGACCACAGCCCGGACATCTTCCCTGCCGAGATCACCAGCCCGTGCTCGGCCAGGCTCCGCTGGAGCTCGGACGCTTTCCAGATGCCCTCGTTCGCGGCGGTCAGCCGCAGGTTCCACCTCATCGGATCAGCCCTTCCAGCCGCTTCGCGGCCCGTTCGGTCCCGGCGGCCCAGGCGTCCTCGACCCGGGTCTGCTGGACGTGGACGTATCGCATCGTGGTAGCGATCCAGGAATGTCCCAAAACCTCCTGGATTGCAAGCAAGTCCAGCCCATTTCCATAGAGCTGGGACGCGCAGAAATGCCGCAGGACATGCGCATCCCGGCAGATGCGCTGCGGCCGCGTCCTTGAGCCCTTTCCGCAAGGCGTCGTCGCCGACCCGGCGGGCGGTGCCGTCGGTGTTCTTGCGCTCGGAGGGGAACAGCGGGGCGCCGGGCCGGGTGTGGTCGTCGTCGAACTGGCCCCACACGTCCTCGATGAACCACCGCAGCGTGCGGTCGGCGCCGTTGATCAGAGGCACCATCCGCTCGCGGGGCCCGGAGCCGCGGGCGCCCTTGCCGTGGCGGACGTGGAGCTTGCCGAAGCGGCCCAGGTTCCACTTGATGTCGTCCAGGTCGAGCTTGCATGCCTCGCTCACCCGCAGGCCGACCTGGGACATCAGCTTCGCCGCGGTGTAGTTCCTCGCGGTCGGAGTGAACTTGCGGCAGGTGGCCAGCTCGTCGCCCCAGGCGGTGAACAGGGTGGCGACCTCCGGCTCGCTCGGCGGGATCCGCAGCTGAGCGTCCTTGGCCCCGCGCGGCCGGTTCATCTCGTCGATCGGGCACTCGACCGCGCGGCCGGTCATCCGGTGGAGCTCGCCCTTGTGCCGCAGCTCCAGGAACATGAAGTACGTGGTCAACGCCTGGGACCGGGCCAGTCGGGTGCCGCTGGGTGAGTTCCGCAGCACCTTCCCGAAGTACGCGTCCGCGTCGGCGGGCTCCATGTCCCACAGCGGCCGGCCGAACCAGGTCCTGATCTGGTCCAGGTGCCCGACGTCCCCGCGGATGGTGCCGTCCGCCAGGCCCGCCGAGGCCCGCGCGAGGACGAATCCGGACAGCGCGTCGGTCTCGAACCGCTCCAGCTCCTCCGCCGAGGCGGGCGCCCAGTGCTCACGCAGGTCCCGTACGACTGCCAGCGCCGCCAACCCGAGCCTCCTCGCCTTCGGCCCGACTATGGATCGGTCGGACGAGATGAGAACGCTTCAAGAATCCCGAAGTTACGTCACAAGGCAGCAGAACACTCGAAGGAGGAAGAACCCCCTGGCCACAGGAACAGAGACTCAGCGGGGCTCAGGGGAACTCGCGGGATGTCGCACATACGGCTGCTCGGCGGACTGCTGGGCGACCTCGTGTGCGCCGGCGCTGACCAGCCCTGTCTCGTAGGCGACGATGACGGCCTGGACACGGTCACGGAGTCCGAGCTTGGCGAGGATGCGGGCGACGTGCGTCTTGACGGTGGTCTCGGCCAGGTGGAGGCGGGTGGCGAGTTCGGCGTTGCTCAGTCCTCGGGCCAGCAGGCCGAGGACCTCCAGTTCGCGCGGGGTGAGCGAGGCGAGGTCGCGGTGGAGGGCGGCGGTGTCGCCGCCGCGCCGCGTGAACCGCTGCACGAGGCGGCGGGTGATGGCGGGCGCGAGGAGAGCGTCGCCGGTACGGACCGTGCGGACGGCCGCGGTCAGATGCTCGGGGGTGACGTCCTTGAGGAGGAAGCCGCTGGCCCCGGCGGACAGCGCCGCGTAGACGTACCGGTCGAGGTCGAAGGTGGTCAGGATGATGACGCGGGGTGCGTCGGGGGTGCCGGTGAGGATGCGGCGGGTGGCCTCCAGGCCGTCCATCTCGGGCATCCGGACATCCATCAGGACCACGTCGGGACGTGTGCGGCGGACCGCCTCGACCGCTTCGGTCCCGTTGGTCGCCTCGGCGACGACGTCGATGCCGTCGGCGCCGAGGATCAACCGGAATCCGGTGCGGACCAGGGTCTGGTCGTCGGCGAGGAGCACACGCAGCGGCTCGGTCACGGTGTCTCCAAGGGGATCAGGGCCTCCACACGGTAGCCGCCGGTCAGGCGTCGGCCGGTGGTCAGGGTTCCGTCGTAGACGGCGAGGCGCTCGCGCAGGCCGATCAGGCCCCGGCCGTTTCCGGCGGCCGCGCCCGCACCCGGATGCCCGCCGGTGTCGGTGACTTCCACCCGGAGCCGGTCCGGGCCGTATGCGACGGTCACGGCGGCGGTGGCGCCGGACGCGTGCTTCACCGTGTTGGTCAGGGCTTCCTGGACCACGCGGTAGGCGGCGAGTTCGACGCCGGGCGGCAGGGGACACGGCGGGCCGGTCACGGTCAGGTCGACCGGCAGTCCGGTGTCCCGGACCCGTCCGACCAGTGTTTCCAGCTGGTCCAGGCCGGGTTGCGGGGCCAGCTCCGCCGCCGTACCGGCCGGGTCCGCCTCTTTGTCCGTTCCCTCGTCCCCGTCGGCCATGGTGAGCAGTCCCATGACGTGGCGCAGCTCGGTCATGGCCGCCCGCCCGCCCGCCTCGACGGCGAGCAGCGCCTCGCCGGCCTGCTCGGGGGAGGTCTTCATGATCTTGCGGGCGGCGCCCGCCTGGATGACCATCACGCTGACGTTGTGCGTGACGACGTCGTGCAGTTCGCGAGCGATCCTCGCGCGCTCGTGCTCGACCGCCCGGCGCAGTGCCTCGGCCTGTTCGCGTTCCAGATCGGAGAGCCGGGTGCGGCCTTCGTCGGTCCGGAGTTTCCAGGTGCGCAGTCCGAGGGCGGCTCCCGCCATCGGGACCAGGATCAGCAGGACGACGTACTCGTTGGGGATGATCGGTGTCACCGAGTTCCCCGAGGTGCCGACCAGGAGGACCGACACCGGCAGGGCCGCCAGGGTCGCCACCCGGTAGGGGCTGTGGACGGCGGCGCTGTAGACGGCGATCACGAACGCGTAGAACGTCAGCCGCATCACGCTCTGCGGTGTCGCCAGTACCGCGGCCGTCACGACGCACAGCACGGCGAGCGGGTAGCGGCGGCGCAGTGCCAGGGCACCCGAGGCGACGACCGCGAGGGTCACCATGAGGGCCAGGCCGCCGGGGCCGGACGGGCGCGGCACGACGTGCTCCACACCGGGTGCGATCTCCCGCACCACGACGTTGTTCACGTTGTCGATGCCGTAATAGACGGTGGCGGCACCGAGCGCCAGCGCCACCAGCACGTCGAACCGCCGGGCGCGACGGCTGAGCCGCAGCGGCGGGCCGGTCGGGAGCCTGGCGTCGCGGACCGCCTCGCGGGCCGTGGCCCTCAGCCGCTCCAGCGTCGCGCGTACGTCCGTCACCGGTTCATTGTCGCCGCCGCCCGAACCGTCGGCGTCCGCCTCCGTGGTCGTTCCCGGCGCCTCGCGTACATCAGGCGTCTACATCGCAGGGATGACGTTCCGGCAGATCGTCCCGATGCGGTACGGCAAAGGGTCCGGGCGGGCGACGCACCGCGGCCGGGCGCGCTCCTAGCGTCCGAGGAATCTGATACCCGCGCCGAAGGAGCCCTTTCATGACCACGCCGGTGATCGAACTGCGCGGGGTGAGCCGCCGATACGACGACGGCCCGCCCGCCCTGCACGACGCGTCGCTGACCGTGCGGCCCGGCGAGGCCGTCGCGATCCTCGGCCCTTCCGGCAGCGGCAAGTCCACGCTGCTCAACCTGATCGCGGGGCTCGACCGGCCCGATACGGGGACCGTCACCGTGGACGGGGTGCGGGTGGACCGCCTGGGCGAAACCGGATCGGCGCTCTACCGGCGGTCGAAGATCGGCATGGTCTTCCAGTTCTTCAACCTGCTCGACGATCTGACCGTCACCGACAATGTCGCCCTGCCCGCACGGCTCGCGGGCATGGCACGCCGTGAGGCGGACCGCCGGACGGCGGAACTCCTGGAACTGCTCGGCATCGACCGGCACGCCCACGCCTACCCGGGGCGGCTGTCCGGCGGCGAGCGGCAGCGCGTCGCGGTGGCCCGGGCGTTGATGAACCGGCCGGCGTTGCTCCTGGCCGACGAGCCGACCGGGGCCCTGGACACGGCCGCCGGACAGGACGTCAGCAGGCTGCTCACCGACCTCCACGGCGAGGGCCAGACCATCCTCGTGGTCACCCACGACCTGGCTCTGGCCCGGTCCTGCACGAACCGTACGGTCCGGATCGCCGACGGCCGGATCACCGAGGACGTCCGGTCACGGGCCGTCGCCCCGGAGACCGTCGCCCCGGAGACCGTCCGATGAGCGCGCTCGGCAAGGTGGTCCGCTCGGGGGTGGGACGGCGCCGGGTGCAGACGCTGGTGATCGGGCTCGCCACGATGATGGCGGTGGCCGCCTCCGTCCTCGGCGGATCGCTGCTCGTGGTGTCCGGCGCGCCCTTCGACGACGCCTTCGCCAGGCAGCACGGCGCGCATCTGTCCGTGCAGTTCGACGCGGGCAAGGTGAGCGCCAGGCAGCTGTCGAAGTCCATGAACGCCGAGGAGGTGCACAGTGCGGCCGGGCCGTTCCGTACGGCGACGGTCACCCCCCGGGCGGACGAGGCGGGCCCCGGGTGGCCGATGACCGTGGTGGGCCGCCCCGATCCCGGCCGGGGTGTGGACGAGGTGACGCTGCTCGACGGGCGGTGGCCCACCCGTTCCGGCGAGATCGTGCTGTCCGCCGGCTCCTCGATCCCTCCGACCATGGGCATGGAGATCACCTTCCCCGACCTGCCCGGCGGTCCGACGCTGGCGGTGGTGGGTGTGGCCCGCTCGGTCACGCAGACCGCCGACGCCTGGGTGGTTCCGTCCCAGCTGCCGGCGCTCACCGCGCCCGGCAGCGGCGGCTACCAGATGCTCTACCGCTTCACCGACGCGGGCACCACCGCGCAGATCGCCGCGGGCGGCAAGGCCGTGACCAAATCCCTGCCGCCGGGATCGGCCGTCGGCGAACAGTCATGGCTCACCGTCAAGAAGAACGCCGAGCGCGACACCGCCCTCTACGTCCCGTTCCTCATCGCGTTCGGCGCCCTGGGCCTGGTCATGTCGGTGCTCATCGTCGGCAACGTCGTCGCGTCGGCCGTCGGCACGGGAACACGCCGCATCGGCGTCCTCAAGGCCGTCGGTTTCACCCCGGCCCAGGTCGTACGGGCCTACGTGGGCCAGGCGCTGATCCCGGCCGCCGCCGGCACGGCCCTCGGTGTCCTCGCCGGCCACCTGCTCGCCGTTCCCGTACTGGCCGAGACCGAGGAGGTCTACGGCGCCTCGTCCCTGGCCATCGCCCCCTGGGTCGACCTGGCAGTGATCGCCGGGGTGCTCTGCCTGGTGGCGGCGACCGCGTGGGCGAGTGCTTGGCGGGCCGGGCGGCTGCGTACGGTCGACGCGCTCGCCGTCGGGCGTACCGCTTCGGCGGGGCGCGGCCGGTGGGCGGCCCGCCTGGCCGGACGGCTGCCCTTGCCGCAGCCGGTCGCCCTGGGCCTGTCCCGGCCCTTCGCGCGGCCCGCCCGCGCGCTGGCCATGGGCGCGGCGATCCTGTTCGGCGCCGTCGCCGTCACGTTCACCGTGGGGATGGGCGCCTCGCTCGGCCAGGTGATGAAAGCCAGGGCCCACGACGCCGCCGACGTCGTCGTGCCCGCGCCCCCGCCGGACTTCGGCCCCCGAGGCCCCGGCCCCGAGAAGCAGCCCCGGGCCGATCCCGTCGCAGTCACCGCGGCCGTCGAGGCCGCCGCCGGAACCGGGAAGCACTACAGCGCCGCGAAGGTGCGGGCGACCGTGTCCGGCCTGACCGGCACCGTCAACGTGATCGCCTTCACCGGCGACGCTTCCTGGGGCGGTTACACGATGGTCTCGGGCCGCTGGATCGACAGGCCCGGAGAGGGGGTGGCCCCGACCCCCTTCCTCGCCGCCACCGGCACCCGCATCGGCGACACCGTCACCCTGAACGGCCTGGCCGAGCCGGTCACGGTCCGGATCGTCGGTGAGGTCCTCGACCCCCGCCACGACGGCATGCAGGTCTTCACCGACGCCTCGACCCTCACGGCCGCCCGTCCCGACCTGACGGAAGCGAGCCATCACATCGCGGTCACGTCGGGCGCCGGCGTGACCGACTACGCCGACGCGCTGAACAAGGACCTGGCACCGCTGGGGGTCACCGCCCGAGCCGGCGGGCTCGACGCCGGCAGCGACATGGTCGTCACGCTCAACGCGCTGTCCACGATCCTCACGTTGATGCTCGTCGCCGTCGCCGCGCTCGGCGTGCTCAACGGCGTGCTGCTCGACACCCGCGAGCGCGTTCGGGAGATCGGTGTCCACAAGGCGCTCGGCATGACGCCCCGGCAGACCGTCGCGATGGTCCTCACCTCGGTCGTCGTGACCGGACTGGTCGCGGGCGCTCTGGGCGTGCCGCTCGGCGTGGCCCTGCACGGCCGGGTCCTCCCCGCGATGGGCGAGAGTGTGGGGCTCCGCCTCCCCGATTCCGTCATCGCCGTCTACCACGGGGCCGAACTGCTCCCGCTCGCGCTCGGCGGCCTGCTCATCGCCACCCTGGGTGCGCTCCTGCCCGCCGGCTGGGCCGCCAGGGCCCGGACCGCCACGGCCCTGCGCACCGAATAGGAGGCACGGGCAGGGCGGTATGGCGCGGGCCGCGCGGATGCGGCCCTCATCGGCGATGGTGGGGCGTTCGGGCATGAATGCGGGGCGGCACCGGAAAATGGTCCGGTGCCGCCCCGAGCATTCAGGTAAGGCGTGTTCCTCGGTTTACCAGCGATACCACCGGCCCCGGCTTCCGCCCGTATGGGTGGAGCGCATGACGAAACCGAGCAGCCACACGGCCAGCACGATCACGGCAACGATCCACAGCGCCTTCATGGCGAATCCGGCACCGAAAAGAACGAGGGCCAGCAGAAGTACAAGAAGCAGGGGAACCATGATTATCAACCTCCGAGGGAGCAGATGCCCCGGAATTCTCGTCACACGCGCGACGCCTTCATGTTTCTTTTACACCGCAGCGGGAAAACGCGCACGCCGCACCACTGCGGCACACACCCCGCGCCTCCCACGGATGGCTCCGCTCGAGATGCGCGGCCGCCAGGAGTACCAAAACTGACCGTATGGCAGAACCACGTCGCTCCGGCACCGGGAGCTCCAAGACGGCCCCCGCGCGGCGAGCGGGGGCCGCGCGGGGGCCCGAGCACGCGGCCCGTACCGCCCTCCAGAGCCTGGAGGGGCTGATCGACCACCCGGCGGAGGGCGTGTCCGCCGTCCGGCGTTCCGACGACGGCTGGTGCGTGGTGGTGGATGTTCTGGAGGTTCCGCGGATTCCCGACACCACGAGCCTCCTGGCCTCGTACGAGTTGCAACTCGACCGGGACGGCGAACTCCTGGAATACCGCAGGGTCCGTCGCTACCGGCGGGGTGCGGCCGACGAGTGATCCGTGTTCGCTCCCTCTGCTGGAAGGAACTTCCATGACCGCCACCACTTACTACTCCGACGAAGTCGTGGCCTGCCCTCCCCGCTCCGGCACGCTGTACGACGTACTGGAACTGATTCTCGACCGCGGCATGGTCATCGACGTGTTCATACGGGTCTCGCTGGTCGGGATCGAGATCCTCAAGGTGGACGCGCGCATCGTCGTCGCGAGTGTGGACACCTACCTGCGGTTCGCGGAGGCGTGCAACCGGCTGGACCTCGAGCGCGATTCCGGCAGCACCACGGTTCCCGAACTGTTCGGCGGCGGTGCGGCCAAGGCCGTCGGCAAGCGCAAGGTGCGCAGGGCCGCCGACACCGTGGGCGAGACCGTACGCAAAGTGGTGGGCGGCGGCGACGAGGAGCCCGACGACGAGGGCGAGGACGAGCAGCAGGAACGCCCGAGGAAGCGGCGCGCTCCCGCGCGCAAGAGCAGCCGACGCCGCGTGGAGGCATGACCGTGGTAGCCGACGGTGTGTACGTCTACGCGATTCTGCGGGCGGGAACGACGCTTCCGAAAGGGCTCGGCGGAGTGGGGTCCCCTCCCGCCCCGGTGCGGACGATCGGACAGGGCCCGCTCGGCGCGGTCGTCAGCGACGCACCGCCCGAGCTGCGCGCGCGACGTCGCGACCTGCTGGCGCACCAGGAACTCCTGATGCGCCTGGCGGACGAAGGGCCGGTGCTGCCCATGCGGTTCGGCATGGTCGCGCCGGACGAGAAGACGGTCCTCGAGCAGCTGGCCGCCGCCGAGTCCCGCCATGCCGCCGCTCTGGAACAGCTGGCCGGCCGCTTCGAGATCAACGTCAAGGCACTTCCGGCACAGAACGCGCTGGCGGCCCTCGTCGCCGAGGAGAAGGACGTACGGCGGCTTCGCGACGCCGCGCGCCGGCGTCCCGGCTACGAGGCCAGCATCAGGCTGGGCGAAGCCGTCACCACCGCGCTCACCCGCAGAGCGGCGGCGGCGGGACGGCGCATGGTGCGTGAACTCACGCCCGGGGCCCGCGCCGTGGCAGCGGGTCCCACCGTCCCGGGCTGTGCGCTCAACATGTCCTTCCTCGTCGACCGCGGCGACACCGACACCTTCCTCACCCGGGCCCGGGGCTTCGCCGACGCGCATCGGGAGCATGTGGAACTCCGGCTCGCCGGCCCGCTCCCCTGCTACAGCTTCGTCACGTCCGAGGCCCTCCCCGTACCCGTGGGCGGGGCCTGACATGGGACTGATCACCGGCCTGCTCACGCTGCCCATCGCGCCGGTCCGGGGCGTGGTCTGGGTGGCCGAGAAACTCCACGACGCCGCCGAGCGCGAGTTGCACGACCCCGCCGTTCTGCGTGCGCAGCTGGCGGTGCTCAACCAGGAACTCGAGGCGGGCGACATCACTCCGGACGAGTTCGAACGAGAAGAAGAACGGTTGCTCGACCGACTGCACGCCGTGCGGGTCGGTCCGACACACCACGATCGCGAGCGAAGGTGACGTGCTGATGGAAGACCAGTCCAAGGCTGCCCTCGGGGCTGCGGTGATCGGCGGCTATCTCCTGGGCCGGACCGGGAAAGGGCGGCTGGCCATCACCGTCGCGACGTACCTGGCCGGCCGGCGGTTCGGGCTGGAGCCCCGCCAGCTCGCCGCGGAGGGGATGCGCCGGCTCGGAGAGGTTCCCCAGTTCGCCCAGCTCCAGGACCAGATCCGGGGCGAGGTCCTCGAGGCGGGGCGCAAGGCCATGACCGCCACCGCCAACCGCAGTCTGGGCTCACTGGCCGACACGCTCAGCGACCGCACGGCCCGTCTCACCAAACCTCCGCGGGACGAGGACGAAGACGTCGAGGACGAGTACGAGGGCGAGGAAGAAGAGACGCCGGACGACGAAGGCGCGGAGTACGGGGACGACGAGTACGAGTACGAGGACGAAGAGGAGCCGGGTCCGGAGGAAGAGGAAGAGGAAGAGGAGGAGCCCGGCCCGGAGGACGAGGAGGAAGAGGAGGTCGAGGAAGAGGAGGTCCCCGAGCGGAAGCCGAAGAAGCGGCCGTCGGGCAGGAAGACCCCGGCGAAGAAGTCCGCCCCGGCCAAGAAGAAAGCGGCCGAGAAGAAAGCTCCGGGCAAGAAGGCGACCGCCAAGAAGTCCGCTCCGGCCAAGAAGACGGTGTCCAAGAAGACCGCGGCCAAGAAGACATCTCCCGCGAAGAAGACGGCGGCAAGCACCTCGTCGTCGGCGAAGGGGACCGCATCCAAGCGCACGAAGCGTCGGAGGTAGCCAGTCATGGCCCAGTCGAAGAACACAGAACCCGAGGCGGAAGAGTCCGGACTGAGCAGGCTCCGGGGAGAGCTGTCCGGCTTCCTCGGCGCGCAGGCGGGGAAGTTCGCCGAGAAGGCGGGAGACAAGCTGACCGGCGTCACGAACCGGCTGACCGACGTCGCGGAGAACGGCGGATCCCTGCCCAAGATCGGCTCACGCGTCCTTCAGGGCGATTCGCCGGTGAAGGCGTTCGTCTCGGAAAAGGCCAAGGGCGTCAAGGACAGTGTCGTGGACAAGGCCAAAGAGACCTTCGGCGGTGGAAAGCGCAAGCGCAAGTCGGGCGGCGGCAAGCTCATGAACATCATCGAGGTACTCGATGTGGGAGTACCTCTGCGTACCGCTTACGACCACTGGACCCAGTACGACCAGTTCAGCGGTTTCACCAAGGGCGTTCAGGACGTCTCGATGGAAGACGAGGCGACCAGCAACTGGAAGGTCAAGATCGGACCGTCCTCGCGCAGCTTCAAGGCGACGGTCCAGGAGCAGGTGCCCGACGACCGCATCGTGTGGACGTCGGAAGGCGCCAAGGGCACCACGCGTGGTGCGGTGAGCTTCCACGAGCTGGCTCCGTCCCTCACCCGCATCGTCCTGGTCCTCGAGTACTACCCCTCCGGGTTCTTCGAGAAGACGGGCAACCTCTGGCGTGCTCAAGGGCGCCGCGTACGTCTGGACTTCAAGCACTTCCAGCGGTACGTCACGCTCACCAACGATGAACCCGAAGCCTGGCGTGGCGAGATCCGCGACGGAGAAGTCGTCAAGTCCCACGAAGAGGCCATGGAGGAGGAAGAAAGAGAAGAGGGCCAGGACGGCTGGGAGGACGAGGAGGAAGAGGGCGAGGAAGAGGACGGCGAGGCCGCGGACGATCGACTGACGGGCGAGGACGAGGAAGAAGACGAGGAGGAGTACGAAGACGAAGAGGAGCCCGGCCCGGAGGACGAGGAGGAGGAGGAGGAGGGCGAGGAAGAAGAGGAGGGTGAGGAAGAGGAGGAGCAGCCCGCCGAGCGGCGCTCCCGGAGGGCTCGTCGTGACTGACCTCGACTTCCGGCACGACGTGGACCACCCCGTCCCCGGGCCCCCGAACACCAACCTCGCCGACATCCTCGAGCGCGTCCTCGACAAGGGCATCGTGATCGCCGGCGACATCAAGATCGACCTTCTCGACATCGAGTTGCTGACCATCCGGCTGCGTCTCTTCGTGGCCTCCGTGGACACCGCGAAGAAGGCCGGCATCGACTGGTGGGAGACCGACCCGGCGCTCAGCTCCCGCGCGGCACGAAGCGCTCTGCGGGAGGAGAACCGCGAACTGCGCGCCCGCCTGGAGGCGCTCGAATCCGGGCCCCGGGAAACGTCGTCGGCCGGTCGATGAGTCAGGGAGGAAGGAAGGCATGACGGAGCACAGCCCCACGGCTTCGGACACGACCGCCCTCTACGTGTACGCGGTCTGCCGCGCCGAGGGAAGTCCGGCGCTCGACGGGGTGTCCGGGGTCGCCCGGGACGCACCCCTGCGGACGCTTCCCCTCGGTTCTCTCACCGCGATCGTGCAGACCGTGCGGGCGGCCGAGTTCACGGACGAGGCCTGGCAGGAGCGTCTGACGGACGAGCCCGAACTCGAACGGTACGCGCGGGCCCACCACGAGGTCGTGTCGGCGGTCGCCGCCCAGGCGCCCACGGTGCCCTTGCCCCTGGCGACGCTGTACAACGCGGAGGACAGGGCCGAGTTCGTGCTGGGCAACGAGTCGGCGCGCTTCCACGCCGCCCTGGAACGCATCGCGCACCATGCCGAATGGGGTGTGAAGGTCTACGCGACCGGCTCTCCCGGCGATGTCGGCGGCGGGGCGGCGCAGCGGCCCAGCACGCCGAGTACGCCAGGCGATCGGGGGCGTCCGGCTCCGGGAGCGGGGCGGGCGTATCTGGAGCGCAAACGGAACCTGCAGGCGCGGCACGAGCAGCAGCGGGAGGAGTCCCTGCGCGTCGCCGAGACCGTGGACACGCGGGTGTGCCGCATCGCCAAGGCGTCCCGCCGGCTCCGGCCGCACGGCCCGGGAACGGCCGGCGACCACCGTGTCCAGGTCCTGAACGCCACCTACCTGGTCGCCGAGCACCGGTCGGCCGAACTGGAGCTGTTGGTGAAGGACTTGCGGGAGAGCACCGACGCCGGGATCGAACTCTCGGGCCCGTGGGTGCCCTACTCCTTCGTGGGCGAGGTGTGAGGGGTGACGCACGACGTGGTTCCGTGGGACGGTCCGGGCCCCTTGAGCGGCCCCATCGGGGTGCCGTTGGTCGATCTCCTGGACCGGGTCCTGGCGACCGGGGTCGTCGTCAGTGGGGACCTGGTCATCGCGATCGCCGATGTCCCGCTCGTGCGGGTGTCGTTGCACGCCCTGCTGTCCTCGGTCAGCGAACGCGTGCCCGCCCCCTGGGCCGACAGCGGGCCGCTGTGACGGCCTCACGGGTCGACCTGGACTCCGAGCAGATGGGGCGCGACCTGGTCGCCCTGGTGCTCACCGTGGTGGAGCTCCTGCGCCAGCTGATGGAACGGCAAGCGCTGCGGCGCATCGACCAGGGCGACCTCACCGACGGCCAGATCGACGAGATCGGCACCACGCTCATGCTGCTCGACCAGCGCATGACGGAACTCTGTGAGCAGCACGGCGTACGTCCGGAGGATCTCAACCTCGATCTGGGGCCGCTCGGCACCCTGCTGCCCCGGACCTGACCGGACCTGAGGGCCGGACCTGACCTGACCGGACCGGAAGGGGCGACGAGGTGGAGCCCGGTGCCTCCGCCGGTCACTCACCCGAATGGCGGAGGACCGGTTCCCGGAGCACAGTGGAGTGAGGGCGCGAGACAGCGGATGCCGGTGGATGGCATCCGCCGGATCCGGCCCGCCCCTCCCCGACAGCTCTGTGCGAGGAACTCATGACGACGAACGACAGTCTGAGCGGCACTGCTCTGGGCACGGGCGGCACCGCGGGTGAAACCCCTGGGACGACCGTCATCGCGAACACCGTGGTCTCCACGATCGCGGGCATAGCCGTGCGCGAGACCGAGGGGATCCACTCCCTCGGCGGGGGCGCCTCGCGAGCTCTGGGAGCGGTCAAGGACAGGGTGTCCCGCTCCACCGACCCCAGTCGTGGGGTGAAGGTGGAGGTGGGCGAGAAGCAGACCGCCATCGACGTCGACGTCGTGGTGGAGTACGGCATCGAGATCCTGGAGGCCGCGAGGGAGGTCCGCTCCCGGGTCACGGACGCCGTCGAGACGATGACCGGACTGGAGGTCGTCGAGATCAACATCAAGGTGATCGACGTCCACGTCCCGGGAACGGACGAGGGCGACGAGGGAACGGAGCGCGCTTCCTCGGGTTCCCGCGTCCAATGAGGCGGGTCTCCCGCCCCGCTCCCGCACCCCTGCCTGCGGGAAACCGCTGACGGACGCGGTCGACGCCTCCGGGACGGCTCAGTCGGCGGAGGGTGGGGCCGGGGCGGTGGGACACGGGGAGGTGGTCGGGGAAGGGGCGGGCTCGGGGGACGGGGATCCGGACTCCGGGGAGCAGTCGTCCGGTTCGGTGGGTGAAGGGCCCGGGTCCGTGGGGTCCGGGGAGGGCGACGGGTCCTCGGTGGGGGACTCCTCGGGCGGTGTGGAGGGGGTCTCGCTCGTCGGGGGCTCCGTCGGGGAGGAGGGGCCCGGCGACGGGGACGGGGAGGTGGTGGGCGACGGGGACGAGGAGGGGGGCCGTGTGGGAGTGGCGGGGGTGGTGGGGTCCGGGCCGATGATGATGCCGTCGTCGTTCTCGTTCCCGGTGTCGGCGGGCTCGGTGGCCGGGGTGTCGCTACCCGCGCCGGGGCTCTTCGGGATGACGCCCTCGCCGTCGGGGACGGTGTGGATCCCCCGGCTGTAGAACTCCAGCCAGTACCTGACCAGTCTCAGGTAGGCGCGCGAGTGGTTGTAGCTGAGGATCGCCCGGTCCAGGTCCGCGGCCCGGCCCAGGTTCCGGTCGCCCGCGCACAGGTAGTGCCCGGCCGCCAGGGCCGCGTCGAAGATGTTGTTCGGGTCGGCGCGGCCGTCACCGTTGCCGTCCGTGCCCCAGCGGGCCCAGGTGGACGGCAGGAACTGCATCGGTCCCACCGCACGGTCGTAGACCGTGTCACCGTCGTGGACGCCCCCGTCCGTGTCCCGGATCAGGGCGAAACCCCGGCCATCGAGCGGCGGTCCGGTGATGCGGCCCAGCGTGGTGCCGTTCCGGTCGACCGCTCCGCCGCGCGCCTGGCCGGACTCGACCTTGCCGATCGCCGCGAGCAGCTCCCAGGGCAGTCGGCAGCCGGGGTCCGTCCTGCCCACGGAGGTCCCGGCCGCACGGTAGGCGCGCAGCACGGTGGCCGGGATGCCGGACTGGGAGCGGAGTTCGCGGACGAGCGCCGGGGCCGCCGACCCGACGTCCGGCACCTTCAGGGGCGGGATCTCGGTGTGGTAGGAACCGTCGCCCGGAGGCGCGGACTCGGCGTACGGGATGCCTGCCGCCGTCGGTCTGCCGCCGTCGGTCGAGGGGGCGGCGTGGGCGTCCTTCGCGTCCCGGGCGGGACCGGGTGCCTGGGAGGCGGTGAGGGCTGCCACGGCCGTCACCGCGAGGGCGGTCGTCCGCAGTCTCCTGCGGGCCCGGCCGGGACGCCGACGTCGTGCGCGTGCGCGGTGTCGTGCGCGGGGTAAGGACATGGCGGTCACTCCTGTCGGGTGCGGGGCGTACGGGCGGTGCCGTGCGTACGGTCGGTCACGCGGTCGGTCGTGCGGTCGGCTCTCAGCGGCCGAAGGTGTCGATGGCGGAGACGAGCCAGCGTCCGTCGCGGTGGACGACGTCCACCGCGAGCAGGGCTCCGGCGTACACGCCCTCGTCCTGCCGCTGCTCCTGCTCGCCCTTCGCGGCCTTCCCGTCCTTGTTCGCGGTGGGCTCGGTTCCGGCGGTGCCGACACTGCTCTGGTCGGCGTAGACGAGGACCCGGGCCCGGTCGCCGTCGATGCGTTCGACGGCGCTCTCGGTGACCGTCGTGGTGATCAGCGCCTTCTGCTCGTCGGCCCGTTCGCGGACGTCGGCGAGCAGGGTGTCGTGCCGGCCGACGGCCTTCTCGGTGAGCAGGTCCTTCGCGGCCTCGTCCAGGGCGCCGGGGTCGGTGTGGTCGTACGAGAAGAGCGCCTCTACGGCCTGGGACGTCTGCCCCTTGATCTCGCTGGTGCGGGCGAGGTCGGTCAGGGCGGTGTTGCTCCGCGCGGGGTCGTCCCGGAGTGCCTCGGCCCGCGCGTGGGCCCAGCCCGCGAAGCCGCCGAGGAGCAGGGTCAGGGCGCAGAGGACCGCGAGGGTCGTGGCCGGGCGGCGCGGACTGCGGCGGGCCCGGGTGGTCCTGTGGTCGTCCGCCCCGGGCGCCTTCCGGGTCGCCCCGGACGCCTTCCCGGCCGTGCCTGGTGCCTTCCGGGTCGTCGTCCCGTCCGTGGCCGGCTCGGCCGGAGGGGGGAGGACGGCCGCGTCGCCCGTGCCGGACCGGCTCTCGGTGCCCGGCCGGGTCCCGGTGGAGGCGGCGGGGCGGGTCTCGCGGGCCTGCCGGCGGCGCTGGCGGTTGATGTGGTGGCGGGTCGTCGACATCGTGCGGGTGTCCTCCTCGGTGCGGCGGCCGGCGCTGTACGGACGGGGCCGGATCAGCCGGCCGAGGTGCCGCCCACGGGTGCCTGGCCCAGGGCGCTCAGCTTCCAGCGGCCCTCGGTCCGGGTGAGTTCGCCGAGCATGCGGCTGTCCTTGTCGGTCTTCGCGCCGTCGGCCGCCTCGACGGTGACACGCAGGGCGATCAGCACCCGGGCGCGTCCGGCGCGGTCGTCGATCTCGGTGACGGCGCCCGACAGCACCCGGGCCGTGGTGACCGTCTTGGCCGCTTTCACCTGTTCGGCGAACTCCGTGCGACCGGAGGCCAGTTGCTCGTGCAGTTCCCCGGTCGTCGAGGATTCCCACAGGTCGAGGCCCTGGTCCAGGTTCCGGTGGTCGAGCGTGTTGAGGTTCCGCACGGCCTGCTCCCCGGCGGCGAGCGCCTCGTCCCGTTGCTCGGCGTACGCGGCCCGGTCGTCGTGGGCCGCGCGGTACCAGTCCTGTCCCGCCCACGCCGCGAAGCCGCCCGCCGTGAGGGTGAGGGCGAGCAGCACGGCCGGCAGCGGCCGGGCACGGGTGCCGGCGAGGGCGCGGACCGCGCGTCTCATGGGGTGCTCCACTCTCCCGCGCACGGTCAGCGGGCCTTGATGTCGGTGATCCGCCACTGGTCGTTCACGAGCCGTGCCGTGACGGTGAGTTGGGCTGCCGCGGTGGTGGCCGTGTCCTTGCCGCGGTGGGAGGTCTGGTCGAGGAAGACCAGCAGACGTGCTTTCTCGTCGTCGAGTTCGATCACTCCGGCGCGGGCGACCCGGGTGCTCAGGGTGACGCGCTGCTCGGTGAGGTCGTCGCGGACCTGGTCGAAGAGGGCCTGGTACTGGCGGGCGGCGCGGCCGCTGAGGACGGTGCGTGCGGAGCGTTCGGCGGCCGCGGTGCCGTCCGGTGTGTAGGAGAAGGCCCGCGCGAGGGCATGGCCGACCTCACCGGCGACACGGGTGGTGGCCTCGGTGTCGGTGAGCGCCTGGTTCCGGGCGGGCGGGGCCGATCGCAGTTGGTGGGCGCCGTGGAAGAAGCCGCAGCCGGCGCCGAGGAGCAGCGCGGCGGATCCGGCGAGGGCGGCCCGCCGAAGGCGTTCGGCGGGGAGGTGACGGGAGTGGACGTCGCGCGTAGTGTCTTCCGGCTCCGGGACGGCATCCGGCCGCCCAGCTTCCGTGGCGGGTTGTGTGTCCGTCGCGTCTGTCGCGTCTGTCGCGTCTGTCACGTCCGGCACGTCTGTCACGTCCGGCACGTCCGGCATGTCCGGCACGGAGGTTTTGTCGGGCTCCGGCCGTCTGCCCCTGCGCAGCAGCCGGGTCGGCATCGGGGTCCGCTTCATCGGCCGCTGCCCTCCTTCTCCTCGGAGGTCTCTCCCGCGTCCCGGACCGTCTTCTCCCCCGTGACCGGCACCGCGCTCAATGCCCTCACCTTCCACTCCCCCTCGTCCGTGCGGGCCAGAACCGCCTCCAGCCGTTTGCGGCCGGTGGTCGGCTGCTTCGTCCCGGCGGGCGTGACCTCGACCCGGACGGTGGTGATGAGCTTGGCCGTGCCGGTGCGTGGGTCGAGCGCGGTGACGGCGGCCTCGGTGACCGTGCCGCGCGCCGAGGCGCCCGCCTTGGCCTCGGTGCCGCCCAGTTCCTCGCGCAGGGGCCCGGTGGAGGCGGCGCGCCAGGATGCGATGCCCTTCTCGGCCCGCTGCCGGGTGGAGGCGTCGAGTGTGGTGAGTACGGCGACGCCCTCGCGTCCGTCGGCGAGCGCCCGGTCGCGTTCCCGGCCGTAGGCGAGCGCGTCGTCGGTGCGTGCCTGCGCGTAGGTCCACGCGCCGGCGCCGCAGAAGCCGAGCGCCAGGGCGAGCCCCACGCCGGTGAGGATGCGGATCCGCTTCATCGGGTGCTCCCGGTGCTCGGGGTGAGCAGGCCCGTCATGTCCTCGGGCGCCTCGCCGTCCTGGCCGGGCAGGGCGAGGGCGCCGGGGAGCGCGGTCGCACCGGTCGTCCTCGCCCCGCCGCCGCTCCCGCCGCCGGTGCCGCTGCTGCCTGAGGGCAGGGTGCCGGGCTTGGCCGGTTCGGGTACCGGGCCGCCCTTCGGGGCGTTCGCCGAGCCGCGCACGTTGACCCCGTCCGCGGCGGAGGCGGTGCAGGCCGCGCCGGTGTTGAGGGCGGGCGTGGTGCCGAGGTCGAGCCCGTTGCGGTAGCGGGTGGCGCCGTATCCGGCGGTGCAGGGAAGGGGGTTGAAGAAGGTGACGGCCATGCCGAAGTTCAGCTTTCCTCCGTCGACGGCGGTGGCGCCGGCGGCGACGGCCGCCGGGAACTTCACCAGGAACTCCTCCGTGCCGCGCTGCCGGGTGACGGCGATCTCGGAGGTGGTGAGCAGGTTGGCTAGGACGACGCCGAGACTCGGATCGAGGTCCCGCAGGACGCCGCTGACCTGGGTGGCGGCGTCGGGGGCGACGGTCAGCAGGCGGCGCAGGTCGGCGTCGGATCCCTTGAGGGCGCGGGCCAGTTCCTCCGCTCCGGTGGCGAAGTCGCGGATGGCCTGCGCCTCTTCGGCCTGGGTGCGCAGGACGGTCTCGCCGTCGGTGAGGAGCCGGGTGGTGGACGGCAGGTTGCGGTCGGCGGCCTCCACGAAGCCGCTCCCGCTCTCGAGCAGGACCTCGAGGTCGTCGCCGTGGCCCTCGAAGGCCTTGCCGAACTCGTCCACGACCGTGCGCAGGTCTTCGAGCGGTACGGAGTCGGCGAGGGCGTTCACGCCGGTGAGGACGTCGGTGACGGGGGCGGGCACCTGGGTGTCGGTCTCTTCGATGCGGGTGCCCTCGGCGAGGTAGGGGCCGCCGTCGCTCTCGGGCCTCAGGTCGATGTACTGCTCGCCCACGGCGGAGAGTCCGGCGACCACCGCACGGGTGTCGGCGGGAATGCGCGGGGCGGACTTCTTGATGCGGAGTTCGGCGACGACGCCGTCGGCGGTGAGGCCGATCGGGCCGACCCGTCCCACGGAGACGCCCCGGTAGGTGACGTCGGAGTGGGTGAACAGGCCGCCGGTGCGCGGGAGCAGCACGTCGACGGTGTAGTGGTCGGCGACGCCGAGGTACCGGCCGAGGTCGGCGTAGCGGATGCCGAGGAACGAGAGGGCGAGGACGGCGACGAGGAGGAAGGCGAGGTTCTTCAGGCGTACGGCGAGGGTGATCAACCGGGTTCACCTCCCCGCGTGGCCGCCGGGTCCGCCGGCGGCCCGGCGGCGGTGGCGGTGGCGGTGGCGGAAGCCGTGGCGGGGACGGAGGGCAGGGGCAGCGGCGAGGAGTGCTCCGGTGCGGGCTGCCGCGACGACGTTCCCGGTGACGGAGTGGATTCCGCTCCCCGGCCGGACTCCTCTCCCCCACCGGCCTTCCTGGAGGACGGTCCCTCCCCGGCCGCCGCCGGTCCGCCGTCCGCCGGGGCGGAGGGGGAGGGGGAGGCCGTGCCCTGCGGCACCAGGGGCGGGATCACCTGGGTACCGGGGGCGGCGGTCATGTTCAGGTACACGTTGAGGTAGTCGCCCTTCACTCCCCGCAGCACCTCGTCGGTGAACGGGTACGTCAGCAGTACCTGGAGCGAGTCGGGCAGGTCCGTGCCCGCGTCCGCGAGCGCCTTCAGGGTCGGCGCGATGGCCTTGAGGTCGGCGATCATGTCGTCCTTGCTCGCGTCGATGGTGGAGACGGCGACGCCGGAGAGGGTGTCGAGGGAGCGCAGCATGGTCAGCAGGGAGCCGCGTTGCTTCTCGAGCGTCTTCAGTCCGGGCGAGAGGTCGGTGAGGACGGTGCCGACGTCGTCCTTGCGGGTGGCGAGGGTCGCGGAGAGCCGGTTGGCGGCGTCGAGGGCGTCGGTGATGTCGCCCCGGTTGTCGTCGAGGTCGGTCACCAGGGTGTTGACCCGCTTCAGTACGGAGCGGACCTCGGGTTCACGGCCGCCGAGCGCCGCGTTGAGCTCCCGGGTGATGGTCTTGAGCTGGTTGACGCCGCCGCCGTTGAGGAGCAGGGACAGCGCGCCGAACACCTCCTCGACCTCGGTGTCGCGACTGGTGCGGGAGACCGGGATGACCCCTCCGTCCTCCAGCCTGCCGGTGCCGGTGCCGGTGCCGGTGCCGGCCGTGCTGCCGGACTCCCGGGCGGGCGCGACGAGTTGGACGTACTTCTCGCCCAGCAGGCTGGACTGTTCGAGCCGGGCGGTGGCGTCGGCGGGCAGCCGTACCTCGCCGTTGATCCTCATGGTGACGCGGGCCGACCACTCGTCGTGGCCGAGTTCGATGGCGGTGACCCGGCCGACGGCGACGTCGTTGACCTTCACCGCGGACTGCGGGACCAGGCTGAGTACGTCGTGGAGTTCCGCGGTGACGGTGTAGGGGTGGTCGCCGAGGTCGGCGCCGCCGGGCAGCGGCAGGTCCTCGATGCCGTCGAAGCTCGGGAGGCCGGTGGTGGCCGCGCCGAGGGCCAGGGCGAAGCCGAGACCGAGGGCGATCAGCCCGCCCAGGGTGAGGCCGGCCGCGCCGCCCGTGGTGAGCACGCCGCGCTTGATCCCGTCGGCTCCCGCGCCGGCGCGCCGTGCGCCGTGCTTCCTCGCTCCCTTCACCGCTCCTCCTTTCCGGAGGCCGCGGACCCGCCGTCGTTCCCGGCCCCGCTGCCGCCCGTCGCCCCGCTGCCGCTCGTGGACGAGCCGCCCGCCGCGGGCAGGGGCAGCAGCGGTCCGCCCATGCTGATCTCGTTGAGGTCGGCGCGGCCGTCGAGGGTGCGGGTGTCGGGGTTGTAGGCGCTCACGAGGTTGCCCGCGGCCAGCGGTGCCACGTCCAGCGCCTCGGCGAGGGAGGCCCGCTGCTCGACGAGGGTCCGGGTGAGGGGGACGAGCCGGTCGACGTTCTTCTTCAGCTCGCCCCGGTTGTCCTCGATGAAGGTCTTGACCTGGCCGAGGGCGGTGCCGAGTTCCTCGAGCGCGCCGGTGAGGTCGCCCTTGTTGTCGGCGAAGAAGGTGACGACCTCGTCCAGGCGTTCCTGAGCGGTCCGTACGTCGGTGTCCTTGTCCTTCAGCATGGTGGTGAAGGTCTGGAGGCGGCTGAGCGTGCGGAACAGGTCGCCGCTGCTGCCGTCGAGGGTCTTGGCCGCCTTGCCGAACTCCTCGATGCTCGTGCCGATGGTCTCGCCGTTGCCGTCGAGGTTGGCGGCGCCGGTCGTCAGCAGGTCGGACAGCGCGCCGGTGGAGTTGGCGCCGTCCGGGCCGAGGGCCTCGGAGAGTTCGGTGAGCGATGCGTAGAGCTGGTCGATCTCGACGGGGGTGCGGTTGCGGGAGGCGGGCAGTACGGCGCCTTCGGCGAGGGCGGGCCCCGAGCTGTGGGCGGGGGTCAGCTGCACGTAGCGGTCGGCGACGACGCTCGGGGCGACGACGACGGCCCTCGCCCCCTCGGGAACCTTCACGCCCTCGTCCAGGAGGAGGCCGACGCGCACCGTGGTGCCCCGCGGCCGCACCGACTCCACCTCGCCGGCCCGCACGCCGAGGATGCGCAGGTCGGACCCGGCGTAGATGCCGACGGCGCGGTCGAAGTAGGCGGTGATGCGGGTGCCTTCGGAGTCGAGGACCCTCACGGCGGTCAGGCCTCCGGCGGCGAGCACCGCGAGGGCGAGCACGCCGGTGAGGACTCTTCTGCGTCTGCTCATCGTTCACCGTTCCCCTGGGCCGCCGTCTGTTTCGGCGGCAGGCATCCGGCCTCGGGCAAGGACGTCTCGGGCAGGTAGGCGCGGGGGACGACACCGCACAGGTAGCTGTCGAACCAGCGGCCGTTGCCCAGGGTGTTGCCGACGAGGCGGTAGTACGGTCCGGCCAGGGCGAGGGTCTTGCCGAGCTGGGCGCTGTTCTTCTCCAGGACGCCGGTGACCCGGCCGAGGGCCTTGAGGGTGGGGCCGAGCTGCTTCTCGTTGTCCTCGACGAGGCCGCTGAGTTCGGTGCCGAGCTTTCTGCTTCCCTTGAGGAGGGCGCGGATGGCGTCGCGGCGGTCCTGGAGTTCGCCGAGCAGGGTTCCGCCGTCCTCCAGCAGGGTCTCGAAGCCGGACTGCTTGTTCTGCAGGGTCTTGGTGAACGTGGCGCTGCCCTTGAGGAGTTCGGAGAGTTCCGCGTCCCGCTCGGAGACGGACTTCGACAGCGCGGACAGACCGCCGGCGGCTTTCCTCACGTGGGGCGGGGAGTCCTCGAAGGTGTCGGAGAGGGTCTCGAAGCTCTCCGCGAGTTTTCGGGTGTCGATGGCGTCGACGGTGCCGCTGAGATCCTGGAACGCCTGCGTCACGTCGTAGGGGGAGGTGGTGCGGGACAGCGGGATGCGGCTGCCGGGCTCCTGCCGGGCGGAGCCGAGCGGGTCGAGTGCCAGGTACTTGTCGCCGAGGAGGGTCTTGATGGCGATGGCGGCGGTCGTCCGGTCACCGAGCCAGGCGTCCTCGACCTCGAAGGTGACCTTCACCTTGGCGCCGTCGAGCCCGACGCCGGTGACCCGGCCGGCCTTGACGCCGGCGATGCGCACCTCGTCGCCCTCGTCGAGGCCGGCCGCCTCGGAGAAGTCGGCGCTGTAGGAGGTGCCGCCGCCGAGCGGCAGCCGGTCCACGTGGTAGGCGAGGGCGGCGAGCAGGGCGAGGGCGAGGAGCCCGACGACGGCCACGGCGACGGGGTCGCGTTCCTTGACCGGTCTGATGCGCGGGCGCCGGGGCCCGGAAACCGTCCGCTCGGCCTTCTCCGCCTCCTCGCTCCTGCCTGCCCCGTCGCTCCCGCCGCGTCGCATGAAGGGCCTCATCCCCGGCACCTCGATTCGGTGATCGCGATGCCGGTCGGCGGCTTCGAGCCGTCGGAGGTGCCCACTCCGCTCACGCGGGCCTCGCAGAGGTAGAGGTTGAACCACGATCCGTAGGAGGAGAGGCGGGCCAGGGCGGTCATCTTGGCAGGGGTCCGGTCGAGGAAGTCCTCGATCTGCGGGGTGTGTTCGCCCAGGCCCGTCGAGAGCCGGCCCAGTTCGCGGATGTCCTGCTTGAGGGGCGCGCGTCCGTCCTCGAGGAGGTCGGCGGTGACGGTGGTGAGGTCTCCCATGGCCTCGACCGCCTCGCCGAGGGGTTTGCGGTCCTCGTTGAAGCCGGTGACGAGGTCCTGCAGGGTGTCGACGAGGTCGTCGAATCCGGCCTCGCGGTCGTTGAGGGTCTTCAGGACGGTGCCGAGGTTGTCGACGACCTGGCCGATCACCTTGTCCTTGGCGGCGACGGTGGTGCTGAGCGAGCCGATGTGGCGGATCAGGCTGTCGACGGTGGCGCCCTCGCCCTGGAGCACCTGCACGATCGATCCGGCGAGTTCGTTGACGTCCTTCGGGGACAGTCCTTCGAACAGCGGCTTGAACCCGTTGAAGAGGAGGGTCAGGTCGAGGGCGGGCGCGGTGCGGTCGAGCGGGATGGTGGCGCCCTGGTCGAGGGTGCCGGTGAGGTCGCCGCTGCCGCGGTCGAGGGCGACGTAGCGCTGGCCGACCATGTTGAGGTACTTCACGGCGGCGGTGGTCGACCGGGGCAGCCGGCGGTCGTCGCGGACGGTGAAGGTGACCTGCGCGGTGCGTCGCCGCACGACGCGCACATCGGTCACCTCGCCGACCTTCACCCCGGAGATCCGCACGCTGTCGCCGTCGACGAGCCCGGTGACGTCGGTGAACAGGGCCTTGTAGCTGTGGGTGTCGGAGCCCACGCCGGTGTCGGCGACGCTGAGACCGAGCACGGTCGTGGCGATGCCGGTGACCAGGACGAAGACGAGGGACTTGAGCAGCGTCCCGGTCAGCGGGCGGCGTCGGGTGTGCGCGTCATCCCGGGGAGTCATCCGAGGGTCACCTCCGTGCCGCGGTAGACGGGCCCGACGAGCAGGCTGCTCCAGTCGGGCAGGTCCGCGGGTCTCTGACCGGCGGCGGGCGCGAGCAGTTCGTTGACGAGGGCGTTCTCCTGCGGGGAGTTGGCGGGGCCGAGGTCCTCGTCCGCCCCGGCGGACGCCCGGGCGGCGGGTGCGGCGGACACGCCGAGGTAGGGCACCGGGTGGCAGCGGGGGCCGCCGCCGGAGTCGTAGGCCGGGGTGTCGCGGCCGGGGACGTAGGCGCCGCGCGAGGGGACGGTGGTGACGTCGACGTGGATGCCGGGCCGGTCGGTGCCCTTGCCGAGCACCTTGTCCATGGCGGGCACGAACTCGGCGAGGGTGCGCAGGGTGCAGGGGAAGGAGGGGGCGTACTCGGCGAGCAGTTCCAGGGTGGGCCTGCCGGTGGCGCTCAGGCGGATGATCGTGTCCTCGTTCTTGCGCAGGAAGGCCGTCATGTCCTCGGCCGTCCGGGTGGTGGCGCCGAGGGTGCCGGCGAGGTCGGCCTCCTGTGCGGCGAGGGTGCCGCTGGTGGTGGTGAAGTCGGTGAGCGCCGTGATGATGTCGGGTGCGGCGTCCGCGTAGACATGGCTGACCTTCACGAGCTGTCTGAGGTCCCGGTTGAGCGTGGGCAGGTGGGGGTTGAACTTCCGCAGGTGGTCGTCGAGGACGCCGAGCGTGTCGCCGAGCCGGTCGCCGCGTCCCTCCAGGGCCTGCGAGACGGCCGACAGGGTGGCGGAGAGCTTCTGCGGCTGGACCGCGGTGAGCATCGGCAGGACGTTGTCGAGGACCTGCTGGAGTTCGACGGCGTTCTCGGAGCGGTCCTGGGGGATGACGGCTCCGGCGGCCAGCGGCCGGGGCGAGGGGTTCCGGGACGGTACGAGGGCCACGAACCGTTCGCCGAACAGGGTGGTCGGCAGCATCTGGGCGCGGACGTCGTCCGGTACCCGCTCCAGGGTGCCGGGCTTCATGGCGAGGGTGAGCCGGGCGCCGTCGCCGTGGGCGTCGATGGAGCGGACCTCGCCGACGACGACCCCGCGCAGTTTGACCTCGGCGCCCGGGTGCATCTCGTTGCCAACGCTGCCGGTCTCGACGACCACCGGGTCGGACGCGGTGAACCGCTTGTCGTAGACGGCGACGGCCAGCCAGATCAGCAGGGCGGGCACCAGCAGGAACGCCACCCCGGCGCACCGGCGGCCCAGTGTGACGCCTCGTCGTCCGCTCATGTCACCCCGCTACCTTCACGGTCGTGGTCGCGCCCCACAGGGCGAGCGACAGGAAGAAGTCGGTGACGCTGATCAGCACGATGGCGTTGCGCACGGACCGGCCGACGGCGACGCCGACCCCGGCGGGGCCGCCCGTGGCGCGGTAGCCGTAGTAGCAGTGGGCCAGGATCACCATCACGCTGAAGATCAGCACTTTCAGCACGGAGAGCAGGACGTCCGTGGGCGAGAGGAAGAGGTTGAAGTAGTGGTCGTAGGTGCCCCGGGACTGGCCGTTGAACAGGACGGTCACGTAGCGGGACGCCACGTAGGAGGAGAGCAGCCCGATCGCGTAGAGCGGGACGATGGCGACGACGCCGGCGATGATGCGGGTGGTGACCAGGTAGGGCTTGGAGCGGATGCCCATGCCCTCGAGGGCATCGATCTCCTCGTTGATGCGCATGGCGCCGAGCTGGGCGGTGAAGCCGGCGCCGACGGTCGCGGAGAGGGCGAGTCCGGCGACGAGCGGGGCGATCTCGCGGGTGTTGAAGTAGGCGGAGACGAATCCGGTGAACGCGGCCGTGCCGATCTGGTCGAGGGCCGCGTAGCCCTGGAGTCCGACGACGGTTCCGGTGAAGAGCGTCATCGCGATCATCACGCCGACGGTGCCGCCGACGACGCCGAGGCCCCCGGTGCCGAAGGCCACCTCGGCGAGGAGGCGCTGCACCTCCCTGAGGTAGCGGTGCAGGGTGCGCGGGATCCACAGCAGGGCCCGTGCGTAGAACAGCAGTTGGTCGCCGGTGCGGTCGAGCAGGGCGAGCGGGGAGGCCATCGCGCTCAGCCTCCCTTCGGCGGGACGATCTGGAGGTGGACGGCCGTCATCACCATGTTGACGAAGAAGAGCAGCAGGAAGGTGATGACGACGGACTGGTTGACGGCGTCGCCGACGCCCTTGGGGCCGCCGCGCGGGTTGAGGCCCCGGTAGGCGGCGACGATGCCCGCGATGAACCCGAAGACCAGCGCCTTGAGTTCGCTGACGTACAGGTCGGACAGCTGGGCGAGGGCGGAGAAGCTGGACAGGTAGGCGCCGGGGGTGCCGCCCTGCAGGACGACGTTGAAGAAGAAGCCGCCGAGGGTGCCGACGACGGAGACCAGGCCATTGAGCAGGACCGCCACGCCCATGGTGGCCAGCACCCGGGGCACGACCAGGCGTTGCACGGGCGAGACGCCCATGACCTCCATGGCGTCGAGTTCCTCGCGGATCCTGCGGGAGCCGAGGTCGGCGCAGATGGCGGAGCCGCCGGCGCCGGCGATGAGCAGGGCGACGATGAGCGGGCTCGCCTGCTGGACGACGGCCAGGACGCTGGCGCCTCCGGTGAACGACTGGGCTCCCAGCTGCTGGGTCAGGGAGCCGACCTGGAGGGCGATGACGGCGCCGAAGGGGATCGAGACGAGTGCGGCGGGCAGGATGGTGACGCCCGCGATGAACCAGAACTGCTCGACGAACTCGCGGAACTGGAAGGGTCTTCGGAAGAGGGCGCGGCTCACTTCGGCGGCGAGCGCGAAGAGCCGGCCGGTCTGCCGCAGCGCACCGGTGATCATGCGCCGCTCCCGGTGGCGGGCATCGGCAGCGTGGGAGCCTGGGCGCTGTGCGCGTAGGTCTCCCGGATGGCGGAGCGCGCGGCGGGCGGCAACCGGTCGAGCATGCCCATGACTCGTTCGCGCCGTCGGGCGACGGCCCGGCGCGGCGGGAGGCCGGGCGACGGCTCCAGTTGCGGCACGATCCTCCGGGGCCGGGCGTCGTCGGCGACGGCCGTACCCGCCTCGGCGGCGAGGGTGGCCGCGTCCTTCTCCTCGGACATCCCGATGGGGCCCTCGCGCCGGCCGCCGAGGAACTGGGCCACGACCGGCTCCTCGCTGGTGAGCAGCACCTCGCGCGGGCCGAAGGTGACCAGCTCGCGCCGGAAGAGCATCCCCATGTTGTCGGGCACGGTGGCGGCGATGTCGAGGTTGTGGGTGACGATCAGCATCGTCGCGTCGATCTGCGCGTTCAGGTCGATCAGCAGCTGGGAGAGGTAGGCGGTGCGGACCGGGTCGAGCCCGGAGTCCGGTTCGTCGCAGAGGACGATCTGCGGGTCCAGCACGAGCGCGCGGGCCAGGCCGGCCCGCTTGCGCATGCCGCCGCTGATCTCTCCCGGAAGCTTGCCCTCCGCGCCCAGCAGTCCGACGATCTCGATCCGCTCCATGACGACGCGGCGGATCTCGGACTCCTTCTTGCGGGTGTGCTCGCGCAGCGGGAAGGCGATGTTGTCGAAGAGGGACATCGACCCGAAGAGGGCGCCGTCCTGAAACATGAGACCGAAAAGTTTCCGGGTCTCGTAGATATCCCTTTCGGGACTGTTCACCATGTCCACCCCGTTGATGAGGACACGGCCCTGCTCGGGTTTGAGCAGCCCTATGAGCGACTTCAGGAAAACGGTCTTCCCGGTGCCGGACGGTCCCAGCATCACGCTCACCTCTCCGGCGGGAAGGGTGAGTGTCACGTCCCGCCAGATGCTCTGCTTACCGAAGGACTTGGTCAGGCCCTCGACCACCACTTCGATTCCCATATCACCTCCAGCGGACGCAGGTCGGATGTGCACCGCGGGGCGCACGTTAGGTCGGTGCGGAGCGCAATGACAACGGGCGCGGTGCCGGATTCCCGTCCCCTTTCCGGAACTTGTCACCGCGCAGACAACCGGCCGGCCGCACTTGTCTCCGGGGAGACAGGGGCGGGGTCTCGCGGCTCCGGGGGTGCGGATCCGCGAGACCCCGCCTACGGACGTCCGGGCCCGGCGGGAGGGTGAGGCCGGAAAGCATCCGTCGTGGCTCCGGCCGACGGGGGCCACCGACCTGGAGCCGAGCACCGCATCGGCACGTTACGGTCCAGTAACCTCGGCGGGCAATACCGGGATCCGAGTTTTCCGGGATACTCGCTTCAGCCAACCGGAACCTGTCAGGGCGCAGATAAAAAACGTCCCGGAAATTGTCACCGGATGAGCAGGGCGGATCGACGGCGAGCGGCGAACGGCGAGACCCCGAACCACCGGACACGATGTCGACATTGATATTCGATGACTAAGACGACCTGCGGACCACTCACCCAGGAAACAGATGGTTCGACTTTTGAAAGAATCATGAACGGCGGCATTGTTCGGCCAAGTTTCCCGCAAGTAACGTCATTTCTCGCGGACAGGGAACACCGAGCCGCGGGCCGCACGGCCTTCCCTCGACCGACCGGCCACGGCCCCCTCTGCCGGTCAATCCACAAGGAGTCCTGACGTCATGAAGAAGAACACGAGAAGGTTCGCAGTCGTGGCGGGTGCGGCCGCGGCCGCCTTCGGCCTCACCGTCGCGCCCGCCTCGGCGGTGCCCTCCACGGTGTGGACCGTCACCCCGGCGGGCAGCTACACGGCGACGAACAGCGGCAACATCGTGCTGACCGCCACCATCCCGATGACGTGCACCACCTCGGGCGCGTCGGGCACCGTGGCGAGCGCCACGGGCAACCCGGCGACGGTCGCCGCCATCAACGCCATCAACTTCGGCACCGCCGCCTCGCCGTGCACCAGCGTCCTGGGCAACGTCACCACCGTGGCGGTCACCCCCTGGACCGTCGTCGCCCAGGACTACACCGCCGCGACCGGCGTCACCAAGGGCTACGTCGGCAACGTCACGGCCAACGTGACCGCCGGCGCCTGCAAGTTCACGGTGACGGGCAAGGCCTCGGCCACCTACACCAACTCCACCGGCGTCCTGGCCGTCAACAGCGTCTCCGGTGACCTGGCCGTCAGCTCCAGCCCCGCCCCCGTCAACTGCGGCTCGGTGGTCACGACCACCACCAAGCCCACCTTCAAGGGCAACTACGCCATCAAGGCGTCGAACGGCTCCATTCCGAAGATCGTCGGCTCCAACCCGTAAGGCCACCTTCGCTCGTGAACGCCCGGCCGGCCGTCCCGGCCGGGCGTTCGCGGGCCGTCCGCGCCGGATTTTGCCGGAGTCGGCTTCCGAACCCCTCGAGCGGAGCTGTATGAGAGGCCACCGTGCCGCCGCGTCGCGGCCGTCCCGCGTCCGCGCCAGGAGCGCGGCGATCGCCGCGTTCGTCGTGCTCGCCGCCATGGTCCCGGCCGTGGCCTCCGCCGCGGGCACCCAGGAGGTCGACGCCGAACTCCCCTACGTCTGCACGCTCCCGTCCGGACGGCAGCCCGCCGAGGTACGGGTCTCGGCGGCCTTCCCGGACCGGATGGAGGCCGGCGAGGCGATCTCGCCCACCGACGTCACCACCACCGTGGAACTGCCGGCGGAGGCGGTCGCGGACCTCACCGCGCTCAAGGCCACCACCGCGCAGGCCGCCACCCGCCTCACCCTCGGCGTCGCCCAGAACGAGTCCGCCGCCGAGGCGACCTGGCGCGGCACCGCGGAGCCGGTCGCCCTTCCCAAATCCGGACCGTTGACGCTGACCGCGACGGGTGACGTCCCGTCGGTGACCGGGCGGAGCGACGGCGATCTGACGTTCTCCGCCGGGAATCTCGCCGTCGACCTGGCGCTCGGCACCGCGGACGGGGCCGCCACCGACCCCAGTTCGCTGACCGTCGACTGCTCCCCCGCCGAAGACACTCCGGAGAAGGGGCTGCTGGCCACCGTTCAGGTCGGTACGGAGACGGCCGAGCCGAGCGGCTCGCCGTCCTCGTCCGGCTCCTCCCCCGGGACACCGGACCCCTCCTCCGGGACACCGGACGCACCGGAGGACCGACAGGGGGACCGCGCGCCGAAGGCGGCGGAGAACCCGCCCGGCGCCGCCGCGGACCGCGACGCGCCGCCCTGCCTCTACGACGACGAGCACCCGCCCACACCGGCGTCACTGAACGCCTACGTCACGGGCTACACCGACGTGAAGAAGCTGGACGCCGCCTCGCTCCTGCCGCCGTCCTGCATGCTGATCGAGCAGGGGAACCCCGTGGACGGCCCTCCCGACCCGGACCACCTCGTCTTCGACACCGTGTCGTCCGCCGACTTCCACTACGAGGGACGCAAGGAGACGCCTCCCTTCGAGAGCACCTTCCTGGCTTTCGGCTTCACTCCCGTGAAGGCCACCATGGTGCTGAAGCAGACGGGCCCCGTCACCATCCACTCGCGCATCACGATGCGCCTGTCCGACTTCAGAACGACCACGGACACCTACGTCCGGGCTCTCCTGACCCTCCAGGTGACCGACCTCGAGGTCAACGGAACCCCTCTGGACGTCGGCGCCGGCTGCAGGACCGAGAAGTCCCTCACCTCCCTCGAGCCGGACCCCTCGAACCACCCCGGCGACCACCTGGTGCTGTACGGCAGGGGCGAGCAGGACCTCGGCATGCCGGCCACCGGCTACCTGCTCCTCTCCGGCGGTGTCCTGTCCGGTGAGGCGACCGTCCCGGCCTTCACCGGCTGCGGCGCCGGCGGCGAGAACCTCGACCGCCTCCTCACCGCCTCCGTCTCCGGCCCCGGCAACCAGATCAAGCAGGTCCAGGGACAGACCTGCAGCATCGCCAATCCGGTGTTCGGGGACGAGTTCAACGCACCCCAGTGCACCAGTGACCTGCAACCGCACGTGATCCCCGTCCCCGAACGCTGAGCCGCGCCCCCTCCCGTCACCCTCCCTCCTCCACGGAAGGCCCCACCATGCCCCGGTTCTCCACCCGCACCAGACTCGCGACCGTCTCCGCGCTGACCGCGCTCGGCGCCCTCGCCTCCCTGGGCACCGCCACCGCCGCCGACCCCGCGCTGAACGGCGAGTGGGCCCCCTTCACCCGCTGCCCCGTGGACTCCGCGCCGATGCTGGCCGCCGACGGACTCGCCAAGACCCCGCAGTGCGTGGTCTCCACCTCCGCCGGCGGCTCCATCAAGCTGGGCAAGACCACCGTGGTCACGGGGAAGACCGATCTCCAGATCGGCGTCATGCAGAACGCGGACGGCACCAGCAGCGTGGTCGCCCCGCCCTCCGGCGCGCTCGTCGCCGACCCCGCCACCGTCCCCGGCGGCCTGCTCGGCCTGATGTGCCCGAGCGACGTTCCGGTGATCACGGCCATCTGCCGGACGCTCGACGACTCCGGCCTCAACAGGATCACCGCCACCATGGAGTCCGTCGGCGCGCCCTACGCCTTCGACCAGACCGCGGGCATCCTCACGGACCTGCCGATCGTCGCCCTCCCGGTCCGCATCCACCTGGAGAACCCCCTCCTGGGCGGCAAGTGCTACATCGGAACGGCCTCGAACCCCATCGTGCTGCGCCCGAAGAACCTCAACTACCCCGAGTTCGGGATGAGCTTCTTCCAGGGCGACGGCACCCCCGACGAGGCCGGTGAGATGAGCCGGATCAACCTCACCGGCGCCACCCAGAACGACAGCGCCTTCGCGGTCCCCGCGGCCACCGGCTGCGGTCTGAACGTCGGCCTGATCAACGCCGCGGTCAACGCGAAGACCGGGCTGCCCTCCGCCGCCGGGAACAACAGCCTCACCCTCGACAACACCCGGACCCACCTCACCGGCCTCAACGCGCCCGGCACCGTCGCCCCCGACGCCGGCAGGGTACTCGCAAAGAACTGGCACTCCGCCGTCAAGTAACAGCCACGAAAGGGCGGTTCCCGGCCGTCCCACTGGACGGCCGGTGCCCCCGTACGTCACTTCTGCTCAAAGCGTGTACAAGGCAACCGCGTTGATTTAGCTTCAGCGTGCCAGAACGGCGTGACCCCATGGACCCGGCCGGACGTCATCCGCCCTCCGGCGGAACGGCGCCCGGCCGGTCGCCCCGCCGGACACATCTGAGAGCAAAGGGTGACTCATGCCCTCGATCACACGGTCACCGGAGGCCGGGGAACCGCTCGGCCCCCTCCCCAGACAGTTCGCGGCCTTCATCCGGCCGGAACTGCCGGGGCTGCTGAACGAGATACGGGCGGAGGTCACCCGCGCCTACCCGGTGTACGGCCGGCTGTTCGACGGCCCCGACGGGGACGCGATCCGCCAGGGTGTGGAACATACGCTGGCCGCCTTCGTGGACCGGGTGGCCAACCCCGGCCAGAGCTCGGAACCGCGGGACGAACTGCTGCGCAGGTTCGGCCGGGTGGAGGCCTACGAGGGCCGTGACCTGGAGACCCTGCAGGGCGCCTACCGGCTCGGCGCCCGCATCGCGCTGCGCCGCGCCAAGACGGTGGGACGCCAGCACAACCTCTCCCCCGCCCTCGTCCTCGCCTTCGCGGACGCCCTCTTCGCGTACGTCGAGGAGCTGGAGGCGGTCACCCGCGAGGGGTACGCAGAGGTGCGGGAGCGGAGCGCGTCCGAGGTGTCCGCGTTACGAAGACAGTTATTGCACCTGATCCTGGCCGCGCCGCCGCTGCCCCGGGCGACCGTCTCCGAACTGTGCGAGGCCGCCGCCTGGGAACTGCCCCGGGAGTGCACCCTCGTCGCCCTCCGTCCCCCGGTGCCCCACCACATCCAGGCGGGTCTCGACGACGACGTCCTCGCCGACCTCGACATCCCGCAGCCGTATCTGCTCCTCCCCGGGGACCTCACCCCGCAGCGCCTCACCATGCTCGGCACGGCCCTGGCCGGCACCCGCGCCGCGGTGGGCCTGACCGTGCCGCTCGCGCAGACCGCCGACTCCGTGCGCTGGGCCCGCCGGGTGCTCCAGCTCGTCGACGACGGTGTCGTGCCCGACGCCCCGCTGATCCCCTGCGCGGACCATCTGACGACCTTGTGGCTGTTGTCCGATCCCGCCCTCGTCGACCACCTCGCCGCCCGCGAACTGGCGCCCCTGGGCGGGCTGTCCCCCAGTCGGCGCGACCGGCTCGTCGAGACCCTCCGGGTCCACGTCTCCACCCGGGCGCCCGCCGAGCAGGTCGGCGAGATGCTGGGCGTCCACGCCCAGACCGTCCGCTACCGCCTGCGGAACCTGGACGGCTACCTGGGCGACAGCCTCAGCGACCCCGACCACCGCTTCGCCCTCGAAGCGGCCCTGCGCGCCCTCCACCTGCGCGGCCGCGCCGGCCAGGAGTGACTCCCCGCGGCCGGCCCTCTCCCCACCGTGCGGTGCGCGGGCCGGCCTGCCCGCGCACCGCACGGTGACACGACGGGTCGTCGCGTCCAGGGGATGCCTGCGGCGGCGACCGGTGTGCGGCCCGTGCGGCCGGGGGCCGGACGCACGGGCCGCGCGCCTGTCGCCCCGTCAGGAGCCGGGGCACTCCTTCCAGGCCATGTGGTAGGTCGTACTGATGTCCCCGTCGGTGGAGTCCATCGTCATGAAGCTGACCTTGCCGGGGGACGAGGTGCCGACGCCGACGCGCAGTTCGGTGTTGATGTTGAAGTTGCGCTGGACGCCGCAGGGAGCGTAGACGAGCTGGGCCCAGTCGGTGGTGTCCGTGGCCTGCCAGTTGTCGTCGTAGGGGCCGGCGAAGGGGTGGCTGCGGTACTCCGTGTTCGGGGAGCCCTGGAAGTAGTACGACGCCCTCTGCGTGCCCGTCGCGCCGGGCTGGAGGGCGGCGAAGCCGCGGTAGTCGGCGCTGGCGATGGCGTAGGTGAAGCCCTGGGGCACGTGGACGATGAGGCTGAGCTGGCAGTTCTTGCGTGAGGCGGTGGGATCGGAGGCGCCGCCCGCCTGGGCGAGGTAGTCGCTGTACGTCACCGTGAACGCGGTGTTGTCCTCGGAGACGGCGACCGCGGTGGTGCCCTGGGGACAGCCGGAGCCGTTCACCGTGGCGACCTTGATGACGATCTTGTCCGGGGGCGGGTCCACGAACCCGGTCGACGGGTTGTGCGCGGGTGTCGAGGCGGTGAGCAGCGCGGCCACCGCAGTGCTGAGGAGCAGGCCACCAGCCATGGTTCTCCCTGTCGGTTCAGTGGGGGGTGAGTGGGACGTGATGGTTGAAAAGTCATGCACCTGACAAGAGGCCGGTCGGCCTCCACACATGCCGGCGCACGGACTCCCGGCCCTCGTGAAGGAGGCATGGAGGTGACGTGAAGGCCGGGAGCGCTCGCATCGTAGGCGGCGCCCCGGGGCGCGGGCAGGGTGAACTCCGGCCATTCGCCCCCGCCGGGCGGTGCGGGTGTTCACAGGGAACGGGCGATGGGAACAGCCCGCGCGCGCGTCACTCGTACCGGGCGAAACGGACGTACCGGGAACCTGGCGTGAACACCGTGGCGCCCGGGCGTAGACAATGGCCCACCAGGACCACCCGTCACGGGGGACCAGGACCACCCGACGGCACCACCCGCGGCCCCATGCGGCCGCACCAGCGGCACAACAGGAGGCGGCTCCCTTGGAGCTCAGCAGGCGTACCTTCACCGCGCTGGCCGGCACGGCGGCGCTCGGCCTCACGCTGGCCGGCAGCGGGGCGGCGACCGGCACGAACGGGACGAACGGGACGCGTGCCGTGCCGACGGGGCCGCCGCCCGCCCCGCCGCGCGCGGACGGCAGGCGGCACGAGGTCGGCTTCGACCGGTACTCGCTCCTCGTCGACGGCCGGCGACTGGTGCTCTGGTCGGGCGAGATGCACCCCTTCCGGCTGCCGAGCCCGTCCCTGTGGCGGGACGTGCTGCAGAAGCTGCGCGCCCACGGCCACAACGCGGTGAGCGTGCCCGTCCCCTGGAACGTCCACTCCCCCGCGCCCGGCAGGCACGACTTCACCGGGGTGCGCGACCTCGACCTGTTCCTCACGATGGCGGCCGAGGAGCGGCTGTACGTCGTGCTGCGCCCCGGGCCGTACCTCGGCACCGCCGACCTCGACGCCGGTGGCTTCCCCGGCTGGCTGACGGTCGCCGAGGGCGCGGCCGGGGCCGCGGACCCCGCGTACCTGGGACACGTGGACGCGTGGCTGAGCGCCGTCGACGCCATCGCCGTCCGGCATCTGTTCACCGGGGGCGGCGGCACCGTGCTCCTGTACCAGGTCGAGGACCGGTACGAGGGGCGGAGCGGCTCGGCGGGCGCGGGCGCGGGCGCCTACATGTCCCACCTCTTCGGGAAGGTGCGCGCCGACGGGATCGACGTACCGCTGTTCCACAACGACGGCGGCGCGGACGGCCTGTGGGCGCCCGGATCCTTCCCCACCGGCGCGAAGAAGGGGGAGAGCGACTGGCTGTACGGGTTCGAGTCCTCGCCCGTGCCCGGTGAGGCGCCGGCCGACCTCGGGCACTTCGGTGGGCGCGGGAAGGGGGCCCGGGCCAGTGCGCGCACTCCCGGGTTCGTCGCCGGGGCGGCCGTCGGCGCGTCCGACCCCTGGGGCGGGGCCACCTCCCGGGGCAAGGGGTACATCGAGGTGCGGGAAAGGTGGAACCCGGCGTACGAGCGGAGCAGTCTTCTCACCGGCCTCGCCAACGGGATCACCCTGCACAACACGCGCGTGGCGGCCGGCGGGACCTCGTGGGGGTGGCTGGCCGCGCCGCACGTCTACACCTCGTACGACTACGGGGCCCCGATCGACCAGGCCCGCCGGCCCACCGCCAAGCTGGCCCCGCTCCAGCAGCTCGGGCATCTGCTGCGGACCGTGCCGGACCTCGCCCGCCTCGAGCCGGCGCCCGCGGTACGGCCCGAGGACGACCGGCTGAAGGTCTACCACCTGGCCAACCCCGACACCGACGCCCAGGTGTACGTCCTGCGCAACGACTCCGCCGAGGAGGTCGGGTCGGCGCTGCCGGGCACCGATGTCGGCGTGCCCGTCACGGTCGGCGCGCGGGACGCCAAGCTGCTCGTCACCGGGCTCGACCTGGGGCGGCGCAGGCTGGCGTTCACCACCGCGCAGCCCATGTTCGCGATGACCGTCGGGCGGCAGGACATCGCCGCGTTCGTGGGCCGGGCCGGTGAGACGGCGCAGGTCGTCCTCGACTGCGAGGTCCAGCCGCTCACCAACCGGCTGGACCTCGAGCCCGCCTGGTCCTACGACCGGGGCCGGCTGAACGTGGTCACGCCGCTCGGGGTGGGCGGGCTGAGCAGGGTCCTGATCGAGGGCGGCGACTCCGAGACGCCGATGCTGCTCCTGTTCGCCGACGACGCGACCGCCCAGCGGCTGTGGCCCTACGAGACCCCGTCCGGCCCCCTGCTGGTCTACGGCCCGCCGCTGCTGCGGTCGGCCACGCTGCGCGGCTCCACCGTCCACCTCACCGGCGACATCACGGGCGAGACCGGCCTGGAGGTGTGGGCGCCGCGCGGGATCACCGCCGTGACCTGGAACGGGCAGCCGGTGCGCACCACGGTCAGCAGGGCCGGGTGCCTGGTGATGGAGGGGCTGATGCCCGGCACGCCCGCGCCGTCCCTGCCCGCCCTCACCGGCTGGCGGCGGCGGGCGGAGAACCCGGAGTCCGAACCGGACTTCGACGACGCCGGGTGGACGGCCGCCGACCGCACCGCCTCCCCGGGCGCCACGCCCGTGCCCGAGGGCCGGCCCGTCCTGTTCGCCGACGACTACGGCTTCCACTACGGCGACGTCTGGTACCGGGGACACTTCGAGGACGCACGCGGCGCCACCTCGGTGTCCCTGTCCTACAGCACCGGCACGCAGGGGCTGTTGATGGCCTGGCTGGACGGGAAGCCGCTGGGCACGCACCGGATGCCGGTGCCGGACGAGGACACGGCGGACCGGGGCACCTGGACCGCGACCGCGACGTTCCGCGTGCCCAAGAGGCTGCGCAAGCGCGGCGAGCACGTCCTGTCCGTGCTCGTACGGCGGATGCAGCAGGAGGGGGACACGACGGGCGGGCGCGGTACCCGCCGGGCGGCTCGTGGACTGACCGGCGTCGGCTTCGAGGGGGCCTCCCCCGAGGTGAGCTGGCGGATCCAGGGGGCCGGGGCGCCGGACCGGGTGCGCGGGGCGCTGAACAACGGCGGCCTGTACGGGGAGCGCGAGGGCTGGCATCTGCCGGGATACGGCGACGACCGGGACCGGAACGCCTGGGAGGCCGTGGACCGGCCGCGCGAGGACCGGCGGCGGCAGGGGGTCACCTGGTACCGGACGGAGTTCCGGCTCGACGTCGACCCGGACGTGGACGCGTCGGTCGGGCTCGTCCTCGAGGACGACCCCGAGCGCGCCTACCGCGTCCAGATCTTCCTCAACGGCTGGAACATGGGCCAGTACATCAACGACGTGGGCCCGCAGCACACCTTCATGCTGCCGAACGGGATCCTCCGCACCCGGGGGACCAACACACTGGCCCTGGCCGTGCTGTCCGACGGGACCACACCCTCGGGGCCGGACCGGGCGCGGCTGACCCTGGTGGGCGCGGCGCGCGGCGGAGTGCCGGTGGAGGCGGTGGAGTCGCCGGGACGGTGACCCACGCGCCTCCACCCGCCCCCTCCGGCACGCTCACGCCAGCCGGATCACGTTCCAGGACAGCGGTTCCAGGACGGCTTCGAGTGCGCCGTCCGTCAGGGTCGTGCTCCCGACGGTGTGCGGGGTGACCCGCTCCGGTTCGGCGAGGGTGTTGCGGGCGTCGGGGTCGGCGTCCGCGAGGGCCGTGTGCTCCACGACCGAGGTGAGGCCGAGGCCGCCGAGGGCGATCTCCAGCGGCAGCGGCTCGGTGCGGCTGCGGTTGACGGCGAAGACGGTGACCGTGCCGTCGTCGGCGCGTACGGCGGTGGCGTGCAGCAGGTCGGTCGTGCCGTACCGGGCGGTCTCGTACGTCGGTGAGTCCACGCGGACGTCGAGGACCTCGCCGCGCCCGTGCCGGGAGGCCTGCGCGAACGGGAAGAACGTCGTCTGCCGCCAGGCGGGGCCGCCCGGCTCGGTCAGGATCGGGGCGATGACGTTGACGAGCTGGGCGAGGCAGGCGACCTTGACCCGGTCGGCGTGCCGGAGCAGCGCGATGAGGAGCGAGCCGAACACGACGGCGTCGGTCACGCTGTAGTTGTCCTCCAGCAGGCGCGGCGCCTCGGGCCAGTCGTCCTGCGCGAAGGTCGTCGCCCGCTCCTGCCAGCGGGTCATGTACCAGACGTTCCACTCGTCGAAGGAGAGGTTGATCCGCTTCTTCGACTTGAGCTTCGCGCCGACGTGGTCGCAGGTGGCGACGACGTTCTCGATGAAGGACTCCATGTCGACGGCGGAGGCCAGGAAGGAGTCGAGGTCGCCGTCGTGCGGCTCGTAGTAGGCGTGCAGGGAGATGTGGTCGACGAGGTCGTACGTCTCGGTGAGGACCGTCGCCTCCCACGCGGCGAAGGTGGGCATGGACCGGCCCGAGGAACCGCAGGCGACCAGTTCGACGCCGGGGTCCTGCTGGCGCATCGCGCGGGCGGTCTCGGCGGCGAGGCGGCCGTACTCCTCGGCGGTCTTGTGGCCGGTCTGCCAGGGGCCGTCCATCTCGTTGCCCAGGCACCACAGCCGGATGCCGAAGGGGTCCTTGTCGCCGTGCGCGACGCGCAGGTCGGACAGGGCGGTGCCGGCGGGGTGGTTGGCGTACTCCTGGAGTTCGAGCGCCTCGGTGACCCCGCGGGTGCCGAGGTTGACGGCCAGCACGGGCTCGGCCTGCGGGCCGATCTTCCGCAGGAAGGAGACGTACTCGGACAGGCCGAAGCGGTTGGTCTCGGTGGAGTGCCAGGCCAGGTCGAGGCGGCGGGGGCGGTCCTCGGCGGGGCCGACGGAGTCCTCCCACTTGTAGCCGGAAACGAAGTTGCCGCCGGGGTAGCGGATCGCGGTGACGCCGAGTTCGCGGACCAGGTCCAGCACGTCGGTGCGCAGACCGTCGGCGTCGGCGGAGGGGTGGCCGGGTTCGTGGATGCCGGTGTAGACGCAGCGGCCGAGGTGTTCGACGAAGGAGCCGAAGAGACGGGGGTCGACCGGGCCGACGGTGAAGGCCGGGTCGAGGGTGAAGCGGGCGGTACGCATGTGTTCCTTTCAGGGGTTCGCGGGTCTCCCCGGGGCCGGTACGGGCGCCGGTGCGGGCGCCGGTGCGGCGGGGGGCGTCACTGGCCGGCGAGGCCGGTGTGCGCGACGCCCGCCACGATCTGGCGCTGGAAGAAGACGAAGACGACGATCAGCGGCAGGCCCGCCATGAGGCCGCCGGCCATCAGCTGGGCCCACTGGATGCCGTAGGAGTTCATGACGGTCGCGATGCCGTTCGGCATGGTCATCAGGTCGGGGTTGTTGGTGACCATGTAGGGCCACAGGAAGTTGTTCCACGAGCTGATGAAGGTGAAGATGCCGACCGCCGCGAGCGAGGGGCGCGACAGCGGCAGGATGATCGTGAAGAAGACGCGCCAGCGGCCGGCGCCGTCGATGAAGGCGGCCTCCTCCAGTTCGCGCGGGACGCCCTGGAAGAACTTGTAGAGGATGTAGACCATCGCGGCCGGCGCGCACTGCGGCAGGATCATTCCCCAGTACGTGTCGACCATGCCCATCTGCTGCACCGTCGTGAACAGGGGAACGCCGAGCACGGCCGGGGAGACCATCAGCCCGGTCATCACGACGCCCATCAGGGCGCCCCGGCCCCGGAACTCGGTGCGGGCGAAGCCGTATCCGGCCAGCGCGCTCACCACCAGCACGACGGCGGTCACGCACACCGACACGACCAGGGAGTTGACGAGCCAGTCGGTGAGGTTGCCGGACTCGACGACCGCCGACCACGCCTGGCCGGTCCACTCCTTCGGCAGCCAGTGCGGCGGTACCTCGACGGCCTCGGTCTCCGACTTCAGGGAGGTGAACAGCGCCCAGGCCAGCGGCGCGAGGAACACCACGGAGACGGCCGTGCCGACGAGGGTGAGCACGATCTGGCTCGGCGGCCAGTTCCGGCGGGGCTCGACCCGTACCTGCGGTGCGGCGGTGGTCATCGGCCGCCCTCCTCACGGTTGCGCAGCAGCCGCATCCGGGCGAGGGCGACGGCCGCGATGAGCACGAAGAAGATGATGGAGACGGCGGAGGCGTAGCCCACGCGGTAGCTGGTGAAGCCCTGTTCGAGGGTGTACTGCACGAAGGTGCGGGTCGATTCCTCCGGCCCCGGACCGAAGTCCTGGATCACGACGGCCTGGTCGAAGACCTGGAGCGAGGCGAGGATCTGCAGGGCGAGGACGAGCCCGGTGATGTTGCGCAGCATCGGCAGCGTGATGTGGACCATGCGGTGCCAGGCGTTCGCGCCGTCCAGCTCGGCGGCCTCGTACAGGTGCGCCGGGATGCCCTGGAGCGCGGCGAGGTAGAGCAGGAAGCTGAAGCCGGCCGTCCACCACAGGGTGGTGATGACGATCGCGAGCATCGCGTAGGACTTGTCGGTCAGCCACGGCGTCCCGATGCCGAAGACGTGGTTCACCATGCCCGTGCCCGGGTTGAACAGCCACTGCCACAGGTTGGCGGCGACGGTGGAGGGCAGCAGGAACGGCAGGAAGAAGCACAGCCGCCACAGCCACGTGCCGTGCTCGATGTGGTGGGCGAGCATCGCGAGGAGGAAGGCGAGGACGGTGATGCAGGGCACGACGAGCAGCGTGAAGTACGCGCTGTGGCCGAGCGAGTCCCACATCAGCGGGTCCTTCAGGGCCTCGCGGTAGTTGTCGAGGCCGATGAAGTGCGCGCCGTCGCCGGAGATGTTGGCGTCGGTGAAGCTGAGGTAGAGGCCGCGCAGCAGGGGCCAGATCACGAAGAGCGCGAACAGGGCGAGGAACGGGGCGACGAACCAGCCGCCGTGCTGGAGTCCCTGTGTGCGGCGGACGGTGGCGCCGTCCGCGGCGGTCGTCGCGCGCACCGGGCGGACGACGGTCCCGGCACCGGTCGTCGTCATGCGACCGCACCTCCCTCGGCGGCGGTCCTGCCGTCCATCGGGTTCTTCGTGGCGAGCAGTTCGGTGAGCGTGCTCCGCATCCGGCGGGCGGCCGTCTCCGGCCCGGCGGAGCCCATCGTCGAGGAGACGACGATCGGGCCGACGCGCTGGGCGAGGATGCCGGTGGACCCGGCGAACCACACCTTCGGCTCGGTGGCCTGGTGGTCCATCGCCGTGACGTACTCGTTCTGCGGCTCCAGTTCCCGGTACGCGGCCGTGGACAGGGTCGGCGTGTGGGCGGGGATGTGTCCGCCGCCCGCCCACTGCCGGGCGTGCTGGACGACGTAGGCGGCGAGCCGGTGCGCGCCCTCGTTGGCGGCGCCGCCGCGGTCCGCCTGGTGCGGCAGGACGAAGGAGTGCGACTCGGCGTGGGTGGCCGGCTTGCCGAAGACGGCCGGCAGCGGGGTGGCGCCGTAGTCGAGCTCCGCCCCGGAGAAGACGGGCACCGACCAGTTGCCCTCCCAGACGAAGGGGGCGCCGTTGACGAACTGTTCGGCGCCCGCGCCGCCCCCGAAGCCCGGGTCGGCGTACCCGTCGGTGATGTGCCGGCGCAGGAACTCCAGGACCTGGACGGCCTTGTCGGTGTCGAAGGTGACCTCGGTGCGGGTGTCGTCGAACCAGGTGCCGCCGAGCTGGGTGTAGAAGGCGACGAAGAACCACCACTGGAAGTTCTGGTCGTTGACCCATAAGCCGATGGTCTGCAGCCCTTTCCCGGTGGCCTTCTTCGCCTCCTTCAGGACGTCGAACCACTCGTCGGCCGACGTCACGGGCACCATGCGCCCGTCGGCGTCGAGCAGGCCCGCCTTCCCCAGCACGTCCTTGCGGTAGAAGCAGAGCTGGACGTGGATGTCGAGCGGCAGGGCGTAGAGCTTGCCGTCGACGACGGCGCGCTTCCACAGTGCGGGGTTGAAGTCCTCCTCCCGCACGCCGTACTCGGCGAGCAGGCCGACGTCCCAGGGGTCCAGGAGACGGCCCGGCGAGAAGCCGGTGACGCGGCCCAGGTGCATGACGCCGAGGTCCGGCGCCCTGTTGCCCGCCGCGGCCATGGCGAGCTTGGTGTAGAAGGGGCTCCCCCACTGAAGGGTGGAGTCCTTCACGTCGATGCCGGGGTTGTCCTCACGGAAGGCGTCCAGCATCGCGATCATGTTGTAGCCGTCGCCGCCGCTGAAGAGGTTCCAGTACCGCACCCGCGTACCGGCGTCGGAGGCCAGGGCGTCCGCGCCGGTGCCGAGGGCCGCGAAGCCGAAGCCGCCCGCGACCGTCAGGCCGCCCGCCGCGGCCAGTAAGTGTCTGCGATTCAGGCCAGGTCGTCCCATGCCCTGCCTCATCTGTCGAGGTGTCGTGTCGGAGAGGTGCCTCGTAGGAGATGTGCTCGTAGGAGGTGTGCACGGCATCCGAAGCGGGTGCGTCGGGATGCCCGAGATGACGTGTTCGATATACCGAATAGCGCCCGTAACTTCGAACGGACCGTAAGGGGCGGGCGCGGGCGCGTCAATGCTTCGGACAAGATCTCGGGGCCTGGCCGACGGGACACCTGTTCGCATGACGTGGACCCTCACGGCGCGTACTCTCGAACGGCCTTGAGATCACCCGGGGGAACAGGGAAACAAGGGAGAGAGCGGTGCGTACCAGGAAGGAGATGCGTCGTCTCGCCGACGCGCTCATCGAGCCCATCCGGGTGCCGGTGCCCGCCGATCCCGAGGTCCTGTTCGACGCACTCGTCGCCTCCGTCGGCGTCTGGCGGGGACGTGAAGTCCTCGTCCACCGGGCGGCGTTCCCGCCGCACACCGCGAGCGGCCTGTGGCTGGAGCGGGAGGGCCACGACGACGTGGTGGTGGACGAACGGGCCGCCGCGTGGCACCAGATCGTGATCTTCTGCCACGAGGTGTGGCACATGAACCGGCGGCGGATGGAAGCGGGATCCGGCGACCGCCCGGCCGCCGGCCCGACGATCCGTCGGCCCGTCGCCGCCCGGACCGACTTCAGCCTCGCCGAGGAGCAGGAGGCCGACCGTTTCGGCATGCTGATGGGCCGTCGGCTGCGCACCTGGATGGACGCCTCCACCGACTCCGTGTTCGCCGCCGGGGGCGACGGCTCGGGCGAACCGCAGGACCTCGCCGGACGCATCGGCGCCGCGCTCAACCACCGCGGGACCAGACGATGAACGGCCTGATCAACTACGCCAGTTGCGGGGCGCTGTGGCTCGGTCTGCTGGTGCGGGCCCCGGACCTGCTGCGGCACCGGCGCGATCCGTATCTGCGCTCCATCTGCGCGGTGCTGGGGCTGGCCGGGCTCTGCTTCTTCCTCGGGGCGCCGCCGACGGTGGGCGCGATCAACCGCCTCGGCGGGGTGCCGAACCTGGCGGCGCCGCTGACGTACGCGGCGATCATCGCCTACGGCGCCGCCTCCCAGGTCCTCGTCGTGCACTGGCGCGGCGGACCCGGGGTGCGCCGCACCGCCCGCCGCTGGATTCTCGCCTACACCGGCGTCCTGGCCGGGGTGGCGGTGACCTTCGCCCTCGGGGACGCGCCGGTGGAGCGCCGCACCGACCTGGACACCTATTACGCGACGACCCCCTACCTGGCCCAGATGATCGTGCTGTACCTGGTCGCGCACCTCATCGCGGTGACCGTGACCGCGGTGACGTCGCTGCGCTGGGCGCGCCGGGTGCGGGGCGGACTGCGGGCGGGCCTGACCCTGATGGGAGTGGGCGCGCTGTGCGGCACCGGTTACAGCGTGGCCAAGCTCGTCGCGGTGGTCGCCCGCTGGTCCGGCCGGGACTGGGCGGCGCTCGGCACCGCCGTCTCCCCGGCCGCCGCGGGGCTGGGCGCGCTGCTGACGGTCGTCGGGGTGCTGGTGCCGCTGGTCACGCCCCGGGTGGCCCGGTGGGGGCGGGCCCGGCGGACGTACGCCCGGCTCGAACCGCTGGAGCGGGCGCTCGACGACCTGCTCGTCCGGCGGACGCTGCGGCTGCCCCGACCCCGGCTCGCCTCCCCCGCCGCCCTCCTCGTGTGGCGGCAGACCAGCATCCACAATGCGCTGAGCCACCTGGACGCCTACTTCGACCGGGACCTGTTCGACCGGACCCGCGCGTCCGCGCTCAGGACGGCGGCCGGTCCCGAATGGGCCGAGGCCGCCGCCTGGGCCGCCGTGATCGGCACCGCGGTACGGGACGAGGCCGCGCCCGGACGCCGTCCACCGCCGGCCCACGGCACCGGACGGTTCCTCGACCGGATCCCGGGGCCGGCCGAACTGGCCCGGATCGCCGACGTCCTGGCCGGCGCCGCACCGGTCGCCCCGGTGACGCCGGCGGAACCGGCACCGTCCGCCACGGCGCCCGCGACACCGACGGGGGCCGTATGAACCACGACGCCCGCGGCGGCCGGCCCCGCCGGTCCGGTGGTGCCGGGCGCCCCGCGCCGCGAGGGGGCGCCGCGGCATGAGCCTCGTCGTGTACCTGGCCGCCTTCATGCTGGGGATCTCCTCCGTCCTGGTGCGGCGCCGCCCGCGCACCGCCCTGCGCGACCCGCTGACGCTGTCCACCTGCGTGGCGATCGCGCTCGCCGCCCTGGTCTTCGTCTGTGCCGCCCCGGCGACCCTGGCCGCCGTCAACGAGCTCACCGGCATCCCCAACTTCGGTGCGCCGCTGACCTACGGGATGCTCTCCGCGTACAGCTGCGCCGCGCTCGTCCTGCTGATCAACTGGCGGGGCGGGCCCCGCGAGCTGGTGCGGCGCATGGTGCTGCGCAGCGTCGCCGCGTACGGGCTGCTGGTGCTCGCCATCGTCGTCCTGTTCGCGCTCGCCGACGCGGACACCGAGCGGCTGACCGACCTCGACACGTACTACGCCAACACCCCGTTCATGCGGGAGATGATCCTGCTGTACCTGCTCGGGCACAGCGCGGCCATGCTGGTCATGTGCGCCGTGTGTCTGAAGTGGGCCCGTGAGGTCACCGGGCTGCTGCGCACCGGGCTGCGGCTGATCCTGCTGGGCACCCTGCTGGACGTGGTGGGCTTCCAGCTGACCAAGTACGCGGCGGTCGTGGCCCGTTGGAACGGGCACGACCTCGACTTCCTGTCCACCGGCGTCGCCCCGCCGATGGCCTCGCTGGGCGCGGTGCTGTGCTCGGCGGGATTCGTGCTGCCGAGGCTGCTGCCCCCGGCGCTCGCCCAGTGGCGGGGGCTGCTCGACCACCGGCGGCTGGCTCCCCTGTGGTGCCTCGTCCGGTCGGCGTCCACCGCTCCCAAGCCGCCCACCGCCTGGTGGCAGCTCCCCCAGGTCCGGCTGCAGTGGCGCGAGGTCTCCATCCACGACGCCCTGCTCGCGCTGGCGCCGTACTTCGACCACCGCGTCCGCGAGCGGGCGCGGGACGACGCCCTGGCCGCCGGACGCTCCCCCCACGAGGCCCGGCTGGCGGCGGAGGCCGCCATGCTCGCCGACGCCGCGCGCCGGGCCGCCGCCCGCGAGGAACCGCCCCAGACGGACGGCCGTTACCGGCTGCACGCCACCGAGGTCTCCGGCACGAGCGGGCTGGTGGAACTGGCCCGGGCGCTGGACCGGGACCGCCCTCCCCCCACCGCCGCCACCGCGCCCCGCACACCTCCCGCGCCCGACGGCGCGGGGCCGAACTCCATGGCTGGACCCATGGCAGAACCCGAGGAGCCCCATGTCGCGTAGAGCTGTCGTCATCGGTGCCGGGCTGGCCGGCATGCTGGCAGCGGCCGCCCTGTCCGACGCCGGAGCGGACGAGGTGATCGTGCTGGACCGCGACGATCTGCCCGACGGCCCCGAGCACCGCCGGGGCCTGCCGCAGGGGCACCACGCGCACCTGCTGATGCCGGGCGGGCTGGACGCCATGGAGGAGCTGCTGCCGGGCGTGGATCCGCGGGGGCGGCTGCTCGCCGCCGGCGCGCACGAGGTGTCCCTCAGTTCGGGCATGCTGGCCCTCACCTCCGAGGGCTGGCTGAGACGATGGCGGCGCGCGGGACCGGTCATGCTGACGTGCACCCGGCCGCTGCTGGACTGGGTGATACGGACCGCGGTGCTGGAACACGCGCCGGTCGAGATCCGCAAGGCGGCGGTGACCGGGCTGACGGGATCCGCCGGGCGGGTGCACGGAGTACGGGTGGCGGCGCCCGGCGGCCGGGAAGACCGCCACGCGATCCGCGACGAGGAACTCGACGCGGACCTCGTCGTCGACGCGAGCGGGCGCGGTACGCGGGTCATGACCTGGCTGGACGGGCTCGGGGTGTCCGGCATCCGGGAGCGGATCGTGGACTCCGGTCTGGTCAACGCGACGCGTCTGTACCGGGTGCCGGAGGGGGCGGAAAGGTTCCCGCTGACGATCGTGCAGGCGAACCCGTTCGTCTCCCGGCCGGCGCGGAGCGCGATGGTCATGCCGATCGAGGGCGGCCGGTGGCTGGTGAGCTGCGGCGGCTCACGCGGCGGTGAGCCGCCCGCGGACCCGGACGGCTTCCTGCGGTACATGCTCGACCTGCCGGACCCGATCGTGGGCCGGCTGGTCTCCGGCGCCGAACCGCTCACCGACATCCATCTGAGCCGGTCGACGAGCAACGTGCGGCGGTATCTGGAGCGGGCGCCCCGGTGGCCGGACGGCTTCGTCGCCCTCGGGGACGCGCTGGCCACCTTCAACCCCGCGTACGGGCACGGCATGTCGGTGGCCGCGTTCGGCGTGCGGGTCCTCGGCCGGGAGCTGAACGGGGTGGCCGGTGACCTCGGCGCGCCCGGTCTCGCCCGGCGGGTGCAGCGGGGTGCGGCACGGGTGACGGAGGCGGCCTGGTCCATGGCGGTCAGCCAGGACGTGCTGTACCCGGGGGTGCGCGGCGGCGCGCCGACCGCCGCCGACCGTGTCGTCTCCGCGTACACGCGGCGCGTCACGCGGGCGGCCACCGGTTCGTACCCGGCGGCCTCGGCGCTCTGGGACGTCACCGGTCTGCGCACGTCCCCCGCCCGGATGCTCCACCCGGCCACGGTGCTCGCCACCGTCGCCGGCTCCCCCCTGCCCCCGTCCACCCGGCCGCCGATGACGCCCGGCGAGCACAAGGTCCTCGAACAACTGGACCGTACGGGGTTCTGAGCGACGGGCGGGCGGGGGAGGGGAGCGGTCCGTGCGTCAGCCCGCGAAGGCGGGCTGGGCGACGCCCTCGCCCGCACCCGGGACGACCAGGAGCGAGCCGGCCAGGGGCGGGGCGGGGTGCAGGCCCACCCGGGCCGTGGTGATGTACAGGTCGGTCAGGCCGGGGCCGCCGAAGGCGCAGGCGGTGACGCGCGGGACCGGGAGTTCGATCACCCGGTCCAGGGCGCCGGACGGGGTGTAGCGGCGTACCGCCGCGCCGTCCCACAGCGCCACCCACACACAGCCCTCGGCGTCGACGGTGAGGCCGTCGGGGAAGCCGGCGCCGTCCTCCACCTCGGCCAGCGGGCGGCGGCCGGTGACCCTGCCGGTGTCCGCGTCGTGGTCGAAGACGTCGATACGGCGGGTGGGGGTGTCGATGTAGTACATCCGGCGCCCGTCGGGGCTCCAGCCGGTGCCGTTGCTCACCGTCACGTCGTCGAGGACGAGTTCGGCGGTGCCGTCGCCGGTGACGCGCGCGAGCGTGCCGCCGCCGGTGGCCTCGTCGTAGCGCATGGTGCCGGCCCACAGGGCGCCGTCGGGGGCGACGGCGGCCTCGTTGCCGCGGCGGCCGGGCACGGGCTCGTGGCACAGCCAGCGGAAAGTGTCGTCGGGGTCGAGCAGGCCGATGCCGTCCCGCAGGTTGAGGACCAGGCCGCCGCCCGCGCGGGGCTTGACCGCGCCCACGTGCTGGTCGGTGCGGCGCAGGGTGCGCCGGCCGGTGGCCGGATCGTAACTGTTCAGGCGGGAGTTGAGGATGTCGATCCACAGGAGGCGGCCGGTCGCCGGGTCCCAGGTGGGGCCCTCGCCGAGGGCGGACTCCGCCCGGACCGCCACCTCGTAGGAGGCGCCGTCGCGTGTCGCCGTCATGACGTCCTCCGGTGGCCGAGGCGCTCGGACAGGTCGTCGGCGCCCTTGGCGGCGAGCTGTTCCAGCTCGGCGAGGCGGTCGTCGCTCCAGCGGATCATCGGTACGGAGATGGACAGCGCGGCGACCACCTGTCCGGTGCGGTCGCGGACCGGGGCGGCCACGCAGCTGACGTCCGGGTTGGACTCGCGGCTCTCCACGGCGACGCCCCGGGCCCGGATCTCCGCGAGGGCCTCGCGCAGGGCGGCCGGGTCGGTGATGCTGTTGGGGGTCATCGCGGCCAGCCCGGCGTCGTCGGGCAGGCGCGCGGCGAGTTCCTTCTCGGGGAGGGAGGCCAGCAGCATCTTGCCCACGGAGGTGCAGTGCGCGGGCAGACGGCGGCCGGCCGCCGACACCATCCGTACCGCGTGGGTGGAGTCCACCTTGGCGATGTAGATGACGTCGGTGTCCTCCAGGATCGCCACGTGCACCGTCTCGTCGCAGGTCTCGGCGACGGACCGGGCCACCTGCTGGCCCTCGGCGGCGAGGTCGAGGTGCTCGGCGTAGCGGGCGCCGAGCTGGTACGGGCGTACGCCGAGCCGGTAGCGGCCGGGCTGGCCGGTCACCGGGACGATGTACTTCCGGGCGGCGAGCGTGGTCACCAGTTCGTGCACGGTGGTGCGCGGCAACTGGAGCCTGCGCACGATGTCGGGAGCGGAGAGCGTCCCGTCCCCGTCGAGGAAGAGCTCGAGAATGTCGAGAGCCCGGGTCACGGCTGGTACGAGACGTCCCACGACCGGCCCCTCCCTGTCTGTCTCAGCCCGTTCGAGATATCAACAGGCGATCGGAATGACGAACACACAGGCTAGCCATCCGGACCCACCCGGGCAATGGCCTGCCGGAGAGTCGACACCGGCCTGCCGGACCCGGCGGCCGGACCGGTCCCGACACGGCCCCGGCGGCCCCACCTGCCCGGGCAGTGCGGGGAATCCGGGAAGCCCGGGCAGTCAAGGCAGTCCAGGCAGTCCAGGCAGGCGGGGCAGTCCACCCCGCTCTCGCCGGCCTTGCCTGCCCCGCCTGCCTCACCAGTCCTGGCGGTTCGTCGGTCCTGCCTGTCCGACCGGTCCCGTCTGCCCTACCGGTCCTCTCCTGTTCCGCCGGTCCCGTCTGCCTCACCAGTCCTGGCGGTTCGTCGGTCCTGCCTGTCCGACCGGTCCCGTCTGCCCTACCGGTCCTCTCCTGTTCCGCCGGTCCCGTCCGCCTCACCAGTCCTGGCGGTTCGTCGGTCCTGCCTGTCCGACCGGCTCCGTCTGCCCTAGCAGCCCTACCGGTTCTCTCCTGTTCCGCCGGTCCTGCCCGCCCCGCCGGCCCCGGCGGTCCGGGGCGCCCCTCCGGTCAGCGCCGGGTGCGGGTTCCTCCCAGTTCGCCGCGGAGGCGCTGCGCCCGCAGGACCAGTTCCAGTTCGAAGCGGCGGTCCGGGTCGTCGATCTCGTCGCCCCACAGTTCGCGGATCTGCCGCAGCCGGTAGCGGACGGTCTGCGGGTGCACGCCGAGCCGCGCCGCCACCTCGGGCGCGCCGCCCCGGGTCTCCAGCCACGCCAGCAGTGTTTCCGCGAGCCGCCGCGCGTTCGCGGGGGCGCAGTGGGCCAGCGGGGCGAGGCACTTGAGCGCGAGGTCGTCGATGAGTTCCTCGGGCTGGAGCAGCACCAGCGCCTCGGTGTGCTGGGTGCAGTGCAGCACCTCGCCGGCGGGCAGCAGCCCGCGTTCCATCAGGCGCAGGGCGGCCTCGGCCCAGCGCAGCGACTTCGCCGCGTCGGCCGGCGGCACCGGCGGTCCGATCGCGCCGGACCAGCCGGTGAGCGCGCGGTGCAGCAGTTCGGGGCGGCCCGCGGCGTCCGGCTCGGGGACGATCATCCGGGGCTGCTCGTACTCCATGTCGAGCAGCACCTCCTGGCCCACGGCGGGCGCCACCGCCTCCCGCGCGGGGCGCCGCAGGACGCCCACCGCGACCTTCCCGGGCAGCGGCCAGCCGACGCGGGCGGCCCGCTCGGCGAGCGCTTCGGCCGGATCGCCCCGGTGGTGCTCGGTGAGCAGGAGTTCCATCAGCCGGCGCTGCAACCGCAGCCGCTCCCCCGCCTGCCGGGCGGCGGCCTCGGCGTAGCCGCGGACGGACTGGTCGACCAGTCCGTCCAGGTATTCGTAGCCCGCGTCGGCGAGTTCGTACATCGCGGGCGGCGGGATGTCGATGCGCTGGCCGATCTCGGCGAGCCGCCGCCAGGCCATGCGGACACCGAGCCGGTAGATCGCCTGGAGCGAGTCCAGTGACCGTCCGTGCAGGCCCTCACCGCGCCCGAAGTCGTGGAAGAGACCGGGCGGCACCGTGGGAGGGCCCGCCACATGGTCGGCGTGCTCCAGGTGCTGCACGAACACCTCGATGGCGCGGCGGATACCGACGAGAGCCATCGGTTCGCCCGAGTCGTCGAGCACGACGGGGAGTTCGGGGTACTCCCGCTGGATCTCACCCATGATCTCTTCGGCGAGTCCGGGCGCCTCGGCCATGGCCGTCTCGGCGAACCTGTGCACCTGTGAGCGTGGTACGTCCTGCCAGGCGGACCGGGCCGTGACGGTTCTGAACGCCGTCACCGGTCAGCTCCCCTGCCCCGCGTGCTCGTAGGTGATCAACGGCGTGTTCGGCTGCTCGGGGGTGGCATCGAGCAGCGCGACCACGCCGAGGGCGGCGCCCACGGCGAGGGCCGAGGCGAGCACGACCGTCAGCGCGGCGGCAAGCAGTCTGGACATTTCAGGGTCAGCCTCTCTGTTCGGAGGATTTCCCCACCCCCGAAAGTGCGTTCCGCCATCCCTGTGCGTCGTCCCTCAGTGTCGAGTGTGCATTGACACTGCGTCAAGGGGCGTTTACGGTTCCCGGCCCAGAGGGAGTTCGGTCCCGGCCCGCAGGGGGTGCCGGATGGCTCCGCCCCTCCCCCATGCGCGTTTCCCCTCTACGGATCCGGCCTGTCCGCGTCGATCCGTCCCAAGCCTCTGGAGTGCCCGGATGCGCCGTACAGCCTCCCCCTTTTCCCTGGCCATGCTCGGTTTCGGAACGTTTCTGCTGGTGCTGGCCCCCCTGCTGGCGTGGTACGTCCAGCCACGCGCCGCCGTGAACCCGGTCGACATCGACACCACCGCCGTCTACACCGGCCGGGGCAGCGTGTTCGACCTCGACCGGGTCGAGACCGTGTCGGGCCAGGCGATCACCGTCACCCAGCGGGTGCGCGGGAACGTCGAGGCCAGCGCGGACAGCGGGAACGCCGCCGTGTGGGACGTGATCACCACGGTGGACACCGACAAGTCGCTGCCGGCCGCCGATCCGCACGACGCGCTGGACTTCGCGCCGCACCGCTGGGTGCTGGACCGGCAGACCACGAAGCCGGTCCACTGCTGCGAGGCCGAGCCCCGCATCGAGGGTGAGGCGTACCTCAAGTTCCCCTTCGACGTGCAGAAACGCTCCTACCAGTGGTGGGACAACACCCTCGGCGACACGGTCGTGATGCGCTACCGGGGCACCGAGAAGGTCCAGGGGTACACGGGCTACCGGTTCACCGCTTCGGTGCCGGCGACGAAGACCGGTACCCGACTGGTGCCGGGCAGCCTCGTGGACGAGCCGGACCAGCCGCAGGTGCTGGCCGAGGAGTGGTACTCCAACCACGGCCTCGAGCTGGTCGTGGACCAGGCCACCGGCCGGGTGGTCTACGCGCAGACCGGCCCCCGGCGCACGCTGCGGGCGCCGGGCGGGGACGAGGACGCGGCGGTGCTGCTGGACGCGGAGAAGCTCGCGTTCACGACCGCGACGCAGAAGGAGGCCGTGCGGCAGGCGAAGCGTGACAGCGGGCAGCTGCGCATGGTGGGCGAGACCGTTCCGGTCGGCGCGGCCGTGGCGGGATTCGTGCTCGCGGTGACCGGTGGGATTCTGGTGGCACGTGGACGGAAGGAAGAAGAGCGTCCCGGTTTGCCCGGTACTGCTCAGTAAATACTCACGAAACTCAGTGACTTTCGAGTCACCCGGGCCCGAAATTGTCATCCCGGTGAGTAGCCCTGGGGGACGTCTGGGCGAAAACTGTCCATCCCCACCCCGTGCACAAGCCATTCACCGTGCACGCCCAGGGGGAGCCCGAGCGCTCTCCCGGAGCGTGCGCGTCCCGCTCGACGTCGTCCCGTCCGTCCGAAATCCATCCGTCCCGCACCACCACGTCCCGCACCACCACCACGTTCCGCACCCCCTGCGCCTCGTGACACTCCCTGCACCTCGTGACCTCCCCGCACCTCAGACACTCCCCGCGCTTCGCACCGCGGTCCGCGCTTCGCACACCCCAGCCCCATCCGCACGTGTCCCGCGTACCCCACGCATGACCTCAAGACGAGTTGGAGCACCGATGCCCCAGCACGTACCGTCCTCCTCGCTGCGCACGCCGCTCCCCAGCGTGCCGCAGCCACCTCCGGCGGTGCCTGCCAACCCCCGCCGGATCGTCTTCCTCGCCCACCGCGACCTGGACAATCCCTCGGCCGGCGGCTCCGAACTGCTGGTCGACCGGCTGGCCGACGGCCTGACCCGCATGGGCCATCAGGTCACCCTGCTGTGCGGAGGGCCGGCCTCTCCCAGGCTCTCGGCGGCGCCCGAGCGGGGCGGCACCCCCGTCCGCGGCTACCGCGTGGTGTCGGCGGGCGGCGCCTACAGTCACTTTCTGCGTGCCCGTTCCACCTTCGCCCGCCAGGTCGGCGACTGCGATCTGCTGGTCGAGGTCTGCAACGGCATGCCGTACCTGGCGCCGATGTGGCACCGCGGGCCGACGCTGTGCCTGGTCAACCATGTGCACACCGACCTGTGGGGCATGCGCTTCGGCGGTCCGCTGGCTCCGGCCGCACGGATCGGGCGCAGGCTCGAGCACTGGGCGCTGACCGGCGCCCGGCAGCACGGGCTGCTGGTCGCCGTCTCCCCGTCGACCGCGAACGCGCTGCACGGGATCGGCGTACCGCGCGAGCGGATCAGGGTCGTGCACAACGGTGTGGAGGAACCCGGTCCGCGGACCGGGCGGTCCCCGGAGCCGCTGTTCGTGGCGGTGGGCCGGCTCGTCGAGTACAAGCGGATCGATCTGCTGCTCAGGCTGTGGGAACGGGTGCGGCCGGTCACCGGCGGCCGGCTGGTGATCGTCGGCGACGGCCCCGAGCGGGAGCGTCTCGAACGCCTCGCGGGTCCCGGTGTCGAGTTCACCGGTCACGTCTCCGAGGAGGAGAAGCACCGGCTGCTGTGCGCGGCCTGGCTGCTGCTGCACCCCTCCGCCGTGGAGGGGTGGGGCCTGGTCGTCACGGAGGCGGCCACCCGCGGGACCCCGACCGTCGCCTTCGACGTGCCGGGGCTCAGGGACTCCGTGGTGGACGGTGAGACCGGCGTGCTGGCGCCCGGCGAGTCCTCGTTCGCGGCGGCCTGGTGCACGCTCGCCCTGTCCGGCGCCCGCCGGGAACTGATGGGCGAGACGGCCAGGGACCACGCCGCCCGGTTCCGCTGGGACCGCACGGTGCGGCGGTTCCGCGCGGTGGCGGCGGAGGCGGTGCGGAGTCACCGGCCATGAGCGGCAGACATATGAGTGACAGGGGCATGACCGAAACAGGGCCGGGTGGCAGAGGCATGGGCGGCAGAGGCAGGAGCGGCGGCGCGCCGAAGGATCCCTCCCCGCGCCGTTCACTCGCTCTCTTCCGCGCCTTCATGCGTGAGCAGGAGGACCCCGACGCCTGTTACGCGCTGCTCGCCCGGGACGCCGCCGACCAGGTCGAGGCGTACGGCGGGCCCGTCGCGGGCCGCGTCGTGGTCGACGTCGGCGGCGGCAGCGGGCACTTCACCCAGGAGTTCCGCCGCCGCGGCGCGGACGCCTTCCTGTTCGAGCCGGACGTGCGCGAGCTGGCCGAGAAGCCTCCCGAGGGCACCGTGGTCGCGGACGGCTACCTGCTGCCCCTGTGCGACGGGGCAGCGGACGTCACGTTCTCGTCCAACGTCCTGGAGCACGTGGCCGATCCGCAGACCTTCCTCAGTGAGCTGGCCCGGGTGACCACACCGGGCGGACTCATCTATGTGTCGTTCACCAACTGGTTTTCGCCGTGGGGCGGGCACGAATGGGCCCCGTGGCACTATCTCGGCGCCGAGCGGGCCCGTGCCCGCTACCGGCGCCGAACCGGCAGGCCCGCCAAGCACACGCTCGGCGAGAACCTCTTCCCGGTACACATCGGTACCACCCTGCGGCAAGTACGGGGCCGCGCCGACGTACGCATCGTCTCGGCGCGCTCCCGTTACTGGCCGTTCCTCACCGAGACCGTGGTCAAGGTGCCCGGTCTGCGTGAGTTCGCAACGTGGAATCTCCTTCTCATCCTCCGGCGGTGTCCCGAATGACGACCACGGTCCAGGCTCCCCCTCCGGCAGCCGTCCCCCGTACCGCGACCGCCGCGGGCCCACCCCAGGGTCCGCGGTCGCGGCGCTGGCTGCTGGGCTTCTGGGCGGTGATGTTCGTCCTGCTCCTGGCGGTACAGCCGGGGCGGCAGACGTTCGACACCAAACTGGGTGTCACCGTCGACCCGGGGCGGTTCCTCGCCGACCTCGGCCAGCTCTGGCAGGACCAGGGGTCTTTCGGCGGGGTCAACAACCAGTACGTCGGCTACCTGTGGCCGATGCTGCCGTTCTACTGGCTGTGCGACCTGGTGCAGCTCCCGGTGTGGCTGGCGGAGCGGCTGTGGTTCTCGCTGATCGTGTCCGTCGCCTTCTGGGGCGCGCTGCGCCTCGCGGAGCGGCTGCGCGTGGGCAACGGGACCTCCCGGCTGCTCGCGGCGACGGCGTACGCGCTGTGGCCGCTGTTCACGACGGTGATCGGCTCGACGTCGGCCGCCGCCCTGCCGGGCGCGCTGCTGCCGTGGGTGCTGCTGCCGCTGACGAACGAGCGGTACACGGCCCGGGTCGCGGCGTTGCGTTCGGCCCTGCTCGTCCCGTTCATGGGCGGGGTCAACGCGGCCTCGACGCTGGCGTCGCTGCTGCCCGTGGGCCTGTATCTGCTGTCCCGGCCGCCGGGACCGCGCCGGTGGAAGCTGATCGCCTGGTGGGCGCCCGCGGTCGCGGTGGCGACCTCCTGGTGGTGGATCCCGCTGCTGCTGCTCGGCGTGTACGGCGAGAACTTCCTGCCCTACGTCGAGACCGCGCAGACCACGACGGACACCATGGCGGCCACCGAGGCGCTGCGCGGGGCCGGGAACTGGGTGGCGTACCTGCACTTCGGTGAGGCGTGGCTGCCCGCGGGCTGGACGGTCGCCTCCTCGGTGCCGGTGATCGTCTGCTCGGCGCTCGCGGCCGGTCTGGGCCTGGCGGGGCTGGCCCGGCGGGACCTGCCGGAGCGGCGCTGGCTGGTGCTGACCGTGCTGGTGACGGTGCTGGTGCTGCTCGCCGGCTACGGCGGCGCGTTCGGCGGCCCGTTCCACTCGGTGGTGCAGGGCTGGCTGGACGGCTGGCTGTCGCCGTTCCGCAACATCTACAAGTTCCAGACGGGCCTGGCGCTCGCCCTGGTCCTGGGCCTGGCCCACCTGGTCAGCGTGGCCGCGCGCTCGCGGACGGCCGACACGGCGAGCGGGGCCGGGCGGCGTGTGCGGGGCCGACGGGGCGGGCGTTTCGCGCCCCTGGTCGCCGCGGTGCTGATCCTGCCAGGGCTGGCCTGGCCGTATCTCAACGGGTCGATCCTCAACCCCGGTTCGTTCCAGGAGATCCCCAGGTACTGGCAGGCCACGGCCGACTGGCTGGAGGAGAACTCCCCCGACTCCCGGGCCCTGGTCGTACCGGCGACCGCGCACGGCATCCACACCTGGGGCTCGACCATCGACCAGCCGCTCGACGTGGTCGCCGACTCCCGCTGGGCACAGCGCGACTACGTGCCGTTCGGCACCCCGGGCAACCGGCGGGCCATGGACGCGGTCGAGCAGGCCCTGCTGACCGGCGCCGAGGTGCCGGGCCTGGCCGACTACCTGAGCCGGGCGGGCGTCTTCTACGTCGTCGTCCGCAACGACCTCGACCCCGACCAGGTCGGGCAGGTGCCGACCACCACGGTCAAGCGCACGCTGGCGCAGTCCGGGTACGAGCGGGTCACCGGGCTCGGTCCGGTGTCGACCGGCGGAGTGATCGCGAACGGCACCCCGCTCCAGGTCGAGGGACTGTACCCGCAGCAGCGGGCGGTGGAGATCTACCGTCCGACCGGGACGGACGTCCGGCGTCCGGGGCAGGCCTCGCTGGCCCCGATCGCCGACACCGCCGTGGTCTCCGGCGGCCCGGAGGCGCTGCTGCCGCTGGCCGGCGAGCTGCGCGGCCGGCCGGCGGTGCTGACCGGTGACGGCCACCCGGGGCTCGGCACCCCGCCGGTGCAGGTGACCGGCGACGGGATGCGGTACGCGGACACCCGGTTCGGCCTGGTCAACTCCAACACGTCGTACACGTACACCCGCGACGAGCGCAACGCGCCCGACTCCGTGCAGGGCGCGGGCGAGCGGCCGCACCAGATCCTCCCCAAGGAGGGCCTGGACCACCAGACGGTGGCCGAACTGCGGGGCGCCCGTTCGGTGTCGGCGTCCTCGTACGGCAACTGGCTGTTCCACCTGCCGCAGTACGACCCGGTGAACGCCTTCGACGGCAGCCCGGACACGGCCTGGGCGGAGGGATCGGCCGGATCGCCCGACGGGCAGTGGCTGCGGATCGCCTTCGACGGCAGCTACGACATGCCGGACTCCCTCGGCCTCACCCCGCTCCCGCAGGACAGCGTGCGGGCGGCGGCGACCAAGGTGCGGGTGGAGACGGAGCGGGGTTCCGAGACCAGCTTCCTCCAGGCGAACGGCGCCAAGCAGGACGTCAAGACGCCCGAGGGCGCGACGCGCTGGATGAAACTGACGATCGTCGACTCGGTGTCCGGGCACTCCGGCCTGGGCGGCGCGGGCTTCTCCGAGATCGACCTGCCGGACGTGCGGGTGACCCGGATGCTGCGGCTGCCCACGGACTCGGAGGACTCGACGGCGGCGGCCCAGGTCGTCTCGCTGCACCGCGCCGCCGACCCGACCGGACTGTCGCCCACGGGTACGGAGAACGGACTGCACCGCACGTTCGCCACGGGCACGGCGGGCACGTACGAGGTCGCGGCGAGCGCGGTGGCCGTGCCGGGCGAGGGACTGGACCGGCTGCTGTACGAGGTGGCGCCCGAGCAGCAGGCCCGGATCACCGCCACCGCCGACTCCACCGCGCGCCTCGGCGCCGGCCTGTCGGCGCGCAACCTCACCGACGGTGACCTGACCACCTCCTGGATCGCGGGCGACAAGCCGGTCGTCCACCTGAGCTGGGACGGCAAGCAGCCGGTCGGCGAGATCGTGCTGGCGGCCGCGGGCGGCCTGTCCACCCGGCCGACCGAGGTGCACATCAGCTCCCCGGACGGCGCGGCGATCGCGGGCGTCGACGACAACGGCAAGGTCACCTTCCCTGCCATCACCACCGACCGGCTCGACATCACGATCACCCGCACCGCACCGCTCACCCTGCACAACCCCGTCGTCGGCGAGGACCTCGACCTGCCGGTGGGTCTGACCGAGGTCTACATCCCGGCGCTCGACGCGTACCGCACCCCGCAGCCGTCCGCCGAACGGGAATTCACCCTGGCGTGCGGCAAGGGACCGGTGCTGGCCGTCGACGGCCGGCTGCACGAGACCAGCGTCAAGGGGACGGTGGGCGACCTGGTGGAGCGGCGTCCGGTGGACGTGACGCTCTGCCAGGAGGGCCGGGAGGAGACGGCCCTGGAGCTGTCGGCCGGAGACCACCGGGTCGAGGCCGGTGACGAGGGACCGCTCACCGTGACCGCCCTGACCCTGACCCGCGGCACCGTGCCGGACGTCTCGGCGGCCGACCGCGAGCTGGAGGTCCGGGACTGGCTGGGCGACCAGCGCGAGCTGACGGTCGGTTCGGGCGCCGCCTCGTACCTCACGACGTACGAGAACCACAACAAGGGCTGGACGGCCACCCTGAACGGCGAGGAACTGACGCCGCTGCGGCTGGACGGCTGGCAGCAGGGCTGGCGGATCCCGGCGGGCGAGAGCGGCACCGTGAAGCTGTCCTACGGTCCCGCCACCACGTACGACGCCGGGCTGATCGGCAGCGGCGTCGGGATCGCGGTGCTGATCGGGCTGGCCCTGTGGCGCCGGAAGGCCGAGAACCCCGATGCCCCGCAGCCCGCGCCGGCGGCGCCCGGACTGTGGCTGGGCGCGGTGGCGCTGACGCTGGTCGGCGTGGTGATCGCGGGCTGGTGGGCGCTGCTGGTCCCGGCACTGGCGCTGCTCGCGTGGCGCAGGGCCGCCCTGCTGGTCCCGGTGGCGCTGGCCGCCCTCGCGGGAGCGGGGATCGTGGCGGCCTTCGGGGCCGGGGAACCGGCGGGCGTGGGCGAGGGCGCCTTCGGGCACCTGGCCCAGCTGCTGGCACTGATCGGTCTGTTCGCGGCGCTGGTGAGCCTCGGCGGTCCGGATTCCGGGCGCGCGGTCCGGGAGGACGGCTGGGGATCCGGGCGGGCGGACGGGACCGGGGCGGACGGGCACGGGGCCGGAGCCGCCGGCGGTCCGGGGTACGGCACGGCGCGGTACGACACGGCCGCGCCGCCCCCGGTGCCGCCTCACGTACCGGCGCACTCGGCGCCGCCCGTCCTGGAGAAGCCCACGCAGCCGCTTCCCCGCGTACGGGAAACGGGTGACGCGGACGGCACGGCGGGCAACGGGCCGGCGGGCGACAGGCCGGCGGAAAGGGGCACGACCGGATGACCGCTCCCCTGCGTATCCCGTTCCCCGTGGTGGACGAGGTGTCCCGGCACTGCGTCCAGGAGGAGGAACCGGAGACGGTGCTCATCGAGGCGCACCTCCCCGGGGAACTGGATGCCGGCCGCCTGCGCAAGGCGTTCCTGGAGGCGCTGCGCCGGCACCCGCGCGTCCTCATGCGCGAGGCCCCCGGCCCCTGGTACCGGCGCCGCTACGAGTGGGAACTGACCGACGAGCCCGACGTGGAGGCGGTGAGCTTTCCGCCTCCGGGTCCCGGCTCCCTGCAAGGCGCCCGGAGCCGGGCCATGGCCGTGGCGCCTCCGCTCACGGCGTCCCCGCCGATCCGCCTCGAGGTGGTGACCGCCCCGGGTGACACCGAGTCCGGGGCGGGCGGCGGGGCCGGCGGCGGGGCTGACGGCCGCGCGGGCATCGTGACGGGTACCGCTCTGCTCCTCACCCTCAACCACACGGCGCTCGACGGCCCGGCCGGCCTGCGCATCCTGGCCACCACCGCCGAGATCTACGGCGGCCGGGACAACTCGGCCGCCGCCCCGCCCGTGCGGCCGTCCGGGACGCCGCGGGCGGACGCGCCGGACACGCCTTCCCCGTGGGCGTCGCCCGCCCGGGTAGCCCGCGGCGCCCCGGACCCGCCCCCGGGTCCCCGTCGCGGCAACGGACTGCTCCACACCGAGCTTCCGTTGCCGCACCGGCCCAAGGGCTCCCCGTACACCGTCAACGACCAGCTCATGGTCGCCACCGCCCTGACCCTCGCCCACTGGAACCGTGAACACGGCGCCCGGGTCCGCCCGTTGCGCATCACCATGCCGGTGGACGACCGTCCCCGGGACGCCACGATGCCCATCGGCAACGGCACCCGGCTGGTCGAGGTCCCGTTCTCCCCCGAAGAGCTGGACACATCCGACCTGCCCGCCCTGCTGCACCGCACGGCCCTGCGCACCCGCGCCCTGAAAGCACTCCCCCGCCCTCAACTGGGTCACGGGGCAGTCCTGTTGACCGCGCCCTGGGGGCCGGTCACCGCCCGCGGCGCCCTCACCCGCGCCCTGCGCAGGGCGGCGGCGCCCTGGATGTCGACGACCCTGCTCAGCAACATCGGCCGTATCCCGTACCCGCTGGACTTCGGAGAGGGAGCCGGGTGCGCGCACGCGGTGTGGTTCTCGGCCCCTGCCCGGATGCCCCGCGGCCTCACCTTCGCCACCGCCTCCACCGCGGGCCGGCTGCACCTGGCCGTGCGCTGGTCCCGCGCACTGCTCGGGCACGACGACGGCGCCCACCTCCGCGACCTGTTCGCGCACCATCTGCACTCCACGGAGGCGACCCCGTGACGACCGGCGCAACCACCGCATCCGCTGCCTCCCCGCCCCGCGACCTGCGCGACTTCTACGAGAACCCCGCCGTCCCCGTGGCCTCGGGCCCCTCCCGCAGTCTCCGCCAGGCCCGGATGCTCGCCGGGGCGCTCGGCCCGGCCGGTGCCGGGGGCGCGCGCACGATCCTCGACATCGGCTGCGGCGACGGCTCCGCCGCGGCCACCGCCGCACCCCTCCTGCAGGGCCACCGGCTCGTCGGCGTCGACTGGTCCCAGGACGCCCTGGCGCGGGCCCGCACCCGGATGCCGTACGCGGTGCGCGGCGAACTCACCGACGGCGGGCTGCCGTTCGCGTCCGGATCGGCCGACGCGGTGCTGTTCAGCGAGGTGATCGAGCATCTCGTCGACCCGGACGCGGCCCTGGAGGAGATCCACCGGGTGCTGCGCCCCGGGGGCCATCTGATGCTGTCCACCCCCAATCTGGCCGCCTGGTACAACCGGGCGCTGCTGCTGGCCGGGGTGCAGCCGGTGTTCTCCGAGGTCAGCCTGCGCGGTATCCACGGCAGGCCGGGTTCGGAGGTGGTGGGGCACCTGCGGCTCTACACCGCCCGCGCGCTGCGGGAGTTCGTCGCCGCGTCCGGCTTCACCGTCGTACGTCTCGAAGGCGCCCCGTTCCACGGGGTGCCGCGTCCGCTGCGGATGCTGGACCGGCTGGCCTGCGTCCGGCCGCCGCTCGCGTCGATCCTGCTGCTGCACGCGCGCCGGACGTAAGGGGGGACCGGGGACGATGTGGTGGGGAGTGGCCGCTGCCCTGGTGTCGAACGTCCTGTACAGCGGCGGGTTCGTCCTGGAGAAGCGGGCGCTCGCCACCCTGCCCGAAGTAACGGTTCACCGGCCGGCGCGGCTGCTGCGGCTGGTGCTCGGCAGCCCGCTGTGGATCGCCGGCGCGCTGTGCCTCGCCGGTGGTTTCGGCGCACAGCTCGCCGTGTACCGGACCCTGCCGATCGCCGCCGCCCAGGGCCTGTTCGTCTCCGGTCTGGTGCTCCTGGTGACGCTGTCGGCGCGGCTGCTCGGCGAGGAGACCACCGGCCGGGAACGGTACGCGCTGGGCGCCATCCTGCTCGCGCTGCTGATGGTGGTGCTGTCGCTGAAGGAGGGCGGCGCGGGCGCCGACACCGTCGGCCGGGACGCGCCGTACCCGCTGATCCTGCTGGTGTGCGTGCCGTCGCTGGCGGCCGGGGTGTGGCTCTACCGGTCCGCCGAGCGCCGCGCCCGGCGCCGGCACCGGATGCCGACCACCGGCGTCGAGTACGGGGTCGCCGTCGGCCTGCTCTACGGCGTCAGCTCGCTCGCCGTCAAGGGGGTGTCGAGCCACCTGACGACCAGCGGCATCGGCGACGCGCTGCTCGGCCTGCTGCGCTCCCCCTACCCGTATCTGCTGCTGTTCACCGGCGCGTTCGGCCTGGTGCTGTCGCAGGCGGCGCTCCAGCGCTGCCGGGCCTCGCTGATCGTTCCGGTGTGCACGACCGTGACGTGCCTGTACACGACGGTGCTCGGCACGCTGTCGTTCGGCGAGGAACTCCCCGACGAGCCCCTGCGGCTGGCCCTGCGCGTGGCGGGCACGGTGCTCGCGGTCACCGTGCTGCTGGCCATGCCGAAACACGACACCGCCTCGCAACCGAGCACCAAGACCGAGACCGAGAACAAGGAGTTGACGCCCCCGTGAAGCCCGACGACCCGCTGCTGAGGATTCTGGCCTGCCCGCTCGACAAGGGTCCGCTGCACCTGCTCCCCGCCACTGCCGCTGCCGCTGCCGGGAAGGACGGCACAGCGGCGGTGGACGGAGCCGAGGAGGCGCTGTACAACCCGCGCCTGCGCCGCCGCTACCCGATCGTCGACGGCATCCCGCAGCTGCTCCCGTCCTCCGGCGAACAGGTCTCGGACGAGGAGCACGAGACACTGCTGGCACGTGTGTCCGAGGCCCACATGACCGCGGGGAACACGGCCGAGGAGCACAGGGCAGAGGACCACGTGTCCGGGAACCACACCCGCCGTCCCGGCACCCCGGGGGCGACCATATGACGAAGGGCCGTCCCAGGGTCACGCTCGCCGCCCGCGCGGCGTCCGTCCTGCCCACCCGGGTCGTGGCCGCCGCCGCCCGCGCGGTCTACCCGCGCTTCGAGCCCGAGCTGGCCCGGCTCGACGACCTGTGCCCGCCGGACTGCGGCACGGCGGTCGACGTCGGCGGCTGGTACGGCCCCTGGACGCACCGGCTGGCCCGGCGCGCCCGCCAGGTGGTGACCGTCGAACCGGTCCCCCATCTGGCGCGGCTGCTCACCTCCGGCGCCCCGCCGAACGTCCGCGTGGTCCGCGCGGCGGCCTCGGACCGCGCCGGGATCGCCCGGCTGTGGCTGCCGCCGGACGACGGCGGCGACCGGGGGGTGTCCTCCCTGGTCCGCCGGGACATCCACGGCCACGCCCTGGACGTCACCTGCGTCACGCTGGACGGACTGAACCTGAAGGACGTCGGCTTCATCAAGATCGACGTGGACGGCAACGAGTCGGCGGTGCTGCGCGGTGCCACCGGCATCCTCGCCCGCGACCGCCCGGCGCTCTTCGTGGAGCTGGAGTCCCGCATCCAGCCGGTCGCGCCCGTGGTCACCTATCTGTCCCTGCTGGGCTACGACGGCTGGGTGCTGCCCGGCGACGCCTGGGTCCCGCTGGCCCGTTTCCCCCTGGAGGCCCACCAGGCCAGGGCCTCCTACGTCGTCTCCCACGGTCTGCTCCGCCGCGTCCTGCCGCACGACGCGCTCAGGGGCCCTCGCTATGTGAACTCGGTGCTCTTCCTCCCGGACGGCCGCCGCCCCGGAACGCCCCCGGTGAGCGACGATGGTCCCCGTGCCTCCCCCGAATCCCCCCGGTAGCCCCTTTGGCCCGTTCACCCCGCTCGACCTCCAGCTCGTCCTGCTGCGCCGCATGGCCGACCACCAGCCCGGCCTGGTCGAGGACGCCCGTCACGAACTGGGGGTCTCCCTCGCCGGGATGCGCGAGGCGAACAAACGCTGGCAGGCCATGGTCCGCTCGCCGCGCTCCCGTTCGGCCCGCTCCAGATACCTCTCCGTGCTCGGCGAGCCGGAGTCCCGGGCCCGGCGCCGGATCGGCGACCTCGACTGCGAGGCGTCGCGGTGGCGGCTCCCGCTCTGGCCGGACCTCCGCTTCGAGATCCTCACCGCGCCCGACGGCACCGTCTGGAACGAGTGGCTGGTCCGCGCGCCCGACGCCGACCCGCCCGTCCTGCGCACCGTCGAGGACCTGACGCCCTGGTCCTGCACGGTCGACGAGGCCGCCCGCGCCTTCGCCCCGGCCCGCCCGCTCGAAGGCACCGCCCCCACCCGGTGGGGCCTCGCCTTCGTCGCGCCGGACGCGCGGGGCGGACGGCACGAGGTGGTCGCGGAGTTCACCTGGGGCCTGCTGCAACGGACCCGGACCGAACCCGTCGGGCCGCAGGCCGGCAGTCCGCCGTTCGGCGAACCACCGCCCGGATGATCGCGTCCACCACCCGGGCATCGAGCCGGTGTGCAGGAACCTGAACAGCCCGCTTGACCTTCCCCTTCGGTGAAGCCCCAGCATCGGTGACGGAACAGGAACGGGAACGCGGAACAACGAGGTGCACGGAGGTCCGATGGAGGAGACGCTGACGATCGGCGCGTTCGCGAAAGCGTGCCGGCTCTCGCCGAAAGCACTGCGCCTGTACGACGAGCTGGACCTGCTGCGGCCCGCCCGGGTGGACCCGGACACCGGCTACCGCTACTACGCGGCCGGACAGCTGGAGCGGGCCCGGCTGGTGGCGTGGCTGCGACGGCTGGGCATGCCGCTGGCCGAGATCCGTCACGTCTGCGCCCTCGGACCGGCGGCAGCCGCCCGGGAGATCCGCGCCCACTGGGCCCGGGTGGAGGCGGAAACGGCCGTACGGCGGGACCTCGCCGCGTTCCTGGTCGATCACCTGACGGAAGAATCGAGAGGGGACCTCACCATGAACGCCACCACGCTGGAGCTGCGCTACTGCGCCCACTCCGACCGGGGCCGCGTCCGCCCCGCCAACCAGGACACCGCGTATGCGGGCGGCAGGCTGCTGGCCGTGGCCGACGGTTTCGGACCGGCGGGCGCGCCGGCGAGCAGCGCCGCGGTGGAGGCGCTGCGGTTCCTGGACACGCCGGAGATCCCGGCGGGCGGTGTCCTGAACCTCCTGGAGGACGCGGTACAGGGCGCGGCGCGCGCGGTCCGCGACGTGGCGGACGGCACGGACGGGGTCGGCACCACCCTGACCGCTCTCCTGTGGACGGGCTCACGCCTGGCCATGGTCCACCTGGGCGACTCGCGTGCGTATCTCCTGCGCGACGGCAACCTGTTCCGCATCACCCACGACCACACCGTGGTCCAGTCGATGCTCGACGAGGGCCGCCTGACCCCGGAGGAAGCAATTTGCCACCCCCAGCGCTCCCTCCTCCTGAAGGCCCTCACGGGCAAGGAGACGACAACGACCCCGGACCTCCGTCTCCACGACGCCCAGGCCGGCGACCGCTACCTGCTCTGCTCCGACGGCCTCTCCGCGGTCGTCCCCGACGACACGATCGAGCGCCTCCTCACCGGCGCCCCGGCCCCGGACGAGGCGGTCCACACCCTGATCACCGCGGCCAACGAGGCCGGCGGCCCGGACAACATCAGCTGCGTGGTGGCGGACGTGGTGGAACCAGCCCCCTGACCCACGGCAGGCGCGCGCTCACCGCCGCCCGCACCCACGGCTCGTGCCGCCCCTCGCATAGCTCTCGACCGGCGGCGCATGCCGGGTCAGGACCGCCTCCGCCGCCGGCTCAGCGGGCCTGCACCGGTGGGTGCCAGGTGCGCGACAGGTGTCGTGGACCGGACCGGTGCGGTGCGGTGGCGGCCTGATGCTGTTCTTCGGGGCCTCAACAGGTTTTGTTCGAGCCGCTCTGCACTGCCGGCTGATCCGGCCAGGTGACCGCATAAGCCGGATCTGCTCCCCGGCTCACGCGTAGGAAGCGCAGCAACTCGCGCACGATACCGGCATTGCCCATGGCCCAGCCGGTGCGGGGCTCGAGAACGCTCGGCAAGGACCGGTGTTCGAGGTTCGACCATCGCACGCCGTTGGCGTCTCGGGTCGAGCGGCGGAAGATGTCCGCGACGAGGAGCCGCGCGAAGTCCGGGTGGTCGCCCTGCTCGGCCATCCGGTCACAAGCGAGAGCCAGCACACCGGCCGTGCCACAGCACCGACCGCTGTTGTCCCAGAAGCCGGGGCGCAGCCGGCGTGGCAGGCCGGACCGGGTCACCGTGTGCCAGCAGCGATCGGCGAGATCCTGCCAGGCAGAGTCGTCGAAGACTGCGCGAAGCAACCGGAAGACCTGAGCGTCGCCTGCCGGACCGTGACACCAGCCGTAGGAGTGGCGAGCGGTGACCTCGGGAAAATCCTGCGGGTCGGAGTGGGGAACGAGGAAACCGGCCGGGCCGGCCTCGTTCCGTGCCACGACGTCTGCGGCACCCGCTCGTGCCAGTTCGACGAAGTCGGCGCGGCCGGCGGCCTGACCGATGCGGGCCAGCGCGTACACGATGCCGAGCGTGCCGTGCGAGATGTGGTGGAACCGCGAAACCCTGCCCTCGAGCACCTCCCAGTGGACACCTGCCGGGGTCTGCTCGGCGGTGCGCAGGTAGGGCTCCAATGCGAGAACGGCCAGGTCGGTATCCCCCGCGGCCAGTGCGCCGAGGCCGATGCCGGCGTTGCCTCCGAGCAGTTCGAACCAATCACCCCAGCGTGTCCCGTCGAAGCGTGCGCGCACCAGCTCCAAAGCCCGGCTCGCCGCGGCAGCGGCGTCCGGAGCGCCGAGTTCGTCGTGGACGGCTCTCAACGCGAACGCCAAGCCGGTCAGGCCGCTGTACAGGGAGTTGTCCTCCCGGTGTTCGACGGCATCGGACACGCTGCGGGCGGCGCGCAGGGCGGCGTCGCCGTACCGGTCGTCGCCGAAGTGCCGCCATGCTTCAAGGAGGACGGGGATGACACCGGCCGTGCCGCTGTAGAGCGTGGGATCAAGCTCGTCACCGGTAGGCGTGGCGGACCAGGCAAGGCTTTTGTTCTCGGCCTCCCGCGCATTCCCGAGGAGCCAGCGCAAAGCATCCGCCGTCAACGCTTCGACCTCGCCCACCGCCGCTTTCATCGCTTCCGCCGCTGCCATGGCGCCTCACTGTGGCATGCGGCGTGGCGCTCGCACACCTGGCCTCCCTTGCCCTGCCGGTAGAGAACCAAGGCCGAACGACGGAGCCTCCGTCGGTTTCTCCGCCACCAGCGCGTGGTCCGACAGGTACAGCGCGACGCCGTCCGCCCCGAACTCCGCCGAGTACGTCTTCATCCCCCTGTGCGACTTCTCTCCCTCCAGGCCTCGGGGCCCCATGTCTAAGGTGTCCATGCCCAGGAATAAAGGCCCGGTAACGACACCCAAGGAGTGCGTCGCGTGTCCTCTCTCTTCCCGGCCCTGACCGACGGCGGCGGCCCTGCCGCCGGCCGACCCGCCCTCCGGTTCGGCGAGCGCTCACTGACGTACGGGGAACTCGCCGCCGCGGTCGGCCCGGTGGCCGGCGCCGTCCGGGAGGCGCGGCGGGTCGCCGTCTGGGCGACCCCGACGCTGGAGACGGCGGTCGCGGTCACCGCGGCGCTGCTCGCCGGGGTGACCGTGGTCCCCCTGAACCCGAAGTCGGGCGCCACGGAGCTCGGTCACATCCTGTCCGACAGCACCCCGGACCTGGTCCTCGCCGCGCCCGGCCAGGACCTCCCTGAAGCCCTGGCCGGCCTGGCCCGTCTGGACGTCGACCCGGCCGACCGCGCCCCCGGCACACTCCCCGGGGACCTCGCCGGGAGCCGCGCGGACGACGAAGACCCCGCCCTGGTCGTCTACACCTCCGGCACCACCGGCCCGCCCAAGGGCGCCGTCATCCCCCGTCGCGCGATCGCCACCACCCTGGACGCGCTCGCCGACGCCTGGCAGTGGACCGGCGACGACATCCTCGTCCACGGACTCCCGCTGTTCCATGTGCACGGGCTGGTCCTGGGCGTCCTGGGCCCGCTGCGCCGCGGCGGCTCGGTGCGTCACCTCGGCAGGTTCACCACCCAGGGGGTGACGCGGGAGCTGAGCGGCGGCGCGACCATGCTGTTCGGCGTGCCGACGATGTACCACCGCGTCGCGGAGGCGCTGCCCACCGAGCCGGAGCTGGCCGAGGCGCTGGCCGGGGCGCGGCTGCTGGTGTCGGGGTCGGCGGCGCTGCCCGTGCACGACCACGAGCGGATCGCGGCGGCCACCGGACGCCGGGTGATCGAGCGGTACGGCATGACGGAGACGCTGATGAACACCAGCGTCCGTGCGGACGGCGAGGCCCGGCCCGGCACCGTGGGCGTGCCGCTGCCGGGCGTGGAGCTGCGGCTGGTGGAGGAGGACGGGGCCCCGGTGGCCGCGTACGACGGGGAGACCGTGGGCGAGATCCAGGTCCGCGGCCCGAACCTGTTCACCGAGTACCTGAACCGGCCGGACGCCACCGCGGGCGCCTTCACCGCCGACGGCTGGTTCCGCACCGGCGACATGGCGGTGCGCGACGCCGACGGCTACGTCCGCATCGTCGGCCGCAAGGCCACCGACCTGATCAAGAGCGGGGGTTACAAGATCGGCGCCGGTGAGATCGAGAACGCGCTGCTGGAACACCCCGGTGTCCGGGAGGCCGCGGTGACCGGGGAGCCGGACGCCGACCTGGGCGAGCGGATCGTCGCGTGGGTCGTCCCGGCCGTCCATCAGAACCCGCCCACGCTGGAGGAGCTGGCGGCTCATGTAGCCGCCCGCCTGGCCCCGCACAAGCGCCCTCGGGTGCTCCACCACCTCGCCGCACTGCCCCGCAACGACATGGGGAAGATCATGAAGCGGGCGCTGCCCCATGACTGACCGGCTCACCGCACGCGAGACCGTCGCCCTCGTCGCCGACGAGGCGACCTTTACCGAACTCCCTGAGCCCATACGGGAGTCGGCCGAGTCCGCCGGGCCGGCCCCCGACGGCCCGCTCGGCTGGCCGGGGTACGACGCCGCCCGCGCCCGTGCGGCCGAGCGCACCGGCGAGCAGGAGTCGGTGGTCTGCGGCACCGCGCTGGTCGAGGGCGTCCGGGCCGTACTGATCTCCTTCGAGTTCGGCTTCCTCGGCGGCTCGCTCGGCGAACGCACCGGCGACCGGCTGGTGGCGGCGTACGCGCACGCCCGCGCGCACCGGCTGCCGGTGGTCCCGCTGGTCGCCACCGGCGGCAGCCGGATGCAGGAAGGCATGCTCGCGCTCACCCAACTCCAGCGAATAGCCCGCGAGTCGGTGCTCACCGGGGAGGCCGGGCTGCCACAGATCGCGGTGCTCCGGGACCCGACGACGGGCGGCGGCTGGGCCACCCTGGGCGCGGGCGCCGACGTGGTCCTCGCGCTGCCCGGCGCGCAGGTCGGCTTCGCCGGCTCACGGGTCCGCCCGGCGGACGCCGACCCGGCGGCTTACAGGGCCCAGGCGCAGGTGGCGGCGGGGGCGGCGGACGCCGTGGTCCCGCCGGAGGAGCTGCGCGGCACGCTGGGCCGGTGGCTGCGGCTGCTGACCCGCCCGTCCGCGACCCCGGCCGCCCCGCCGCATCCGCTGGGCACGGGGCCGGGCGACCTTCCGGCCACCGGCTGGGACGCCGTACGGCGTGCCCGGTCCTCCGAACGCCCGCACGCACCGGACTACTTGGACGCCTATTTCACCCACCGCGTCGCGCTCGACGGCGACCGCTGCGGCGGCACCGATCCGCAGGGCATGCTCTGCGGCTTCGGCGAGCACGAGGGCCGTACGGTCGCCTACGCCGCACAGACCGGCGCGGCCACCCGTCCCGCCGGGTACCGCACCGCCGCCCGGCTGATCCGGCTCGCGGACCGGCTCGGCATCCCGGTGCTGACCCTGGTGGACACCCCGGGCGCGGCCAACGACGCGGAGGCGGAACGGCAGGGGGCGGGGGCGGCCATCGCCGGCCTGTTCGCCGCGGTGGCCGCCGCCCGCACCCCGGTCACCACGCTCGTCGTCGGCGAGGGCGGCTCCGGCGGCGCCCTGGCCCTGGCGGCCCCGGGCAACACCTGGGCCACACCCGACAGTTACTTCTCGGTGATCGCCCCGGAACTCGCGGCGGCGATCCTCAAACGCCCCCCGGAGGAGGTGGAGGCCACGGCGGACCAACTCCGCGTCCGCCCGCAGGACCTGGTGGACCTGGGCGTCGTACGGGGCATCGTCGGCCACCACTACCAGGGCCAGGACCAGGGCCAGGAGCCCGACCCCGATCGCCCATACGACGACCGGTGAACCCGGGGCCGCCCGCGGCACTTCGGCCGAGCCCGCGACACGTACGGGGCCGGGGAGGCTCGGGGCCGTCCCCGCGGCTGCCGCGCCCCGCCCCCGTTCAGCGACCCCCCGCCCGGCCCCCCACAAGGGGCGGCGGCCCTCCCGGGCGCGCACGATGGCCATGAGGTCCGCCCCCCGGCGGCCCGCAGGACCGCGCACTCGGGAGGATCGCCGTGACCGCCAGGCTGGAGCAGTTGCGCCGCTGCCACTTCGCCGTCGACCTGGGAGCGGCCCGCACCCGGGTCTACGTCAAGGGCGCCGGTCTCGTCGTCGACCAGCCGTCCGCCGCCGCCGTGAACACCCGTACCGGCGCGCTGATCGCGGTCGGCGAGCTCGCGGAGCGGATGAAGGGACGGACGCCGAGCTACATCCGGGTCGTACGGCCCGTGTCGGGCGGCACCGTCGTCGACATCGACATGGCACAGCGCATGCTGCGGCATCTGCTCGGCGAACGGATCCGCCGCACGCTGCGCCGCCGGCCGGGCCTGCGCGCCGCGGCCTGCACGCCGCACGACGCCGATCCGCTGGCCCAGCGCGCCACGATCGAGACCCTGGTCGGACTGGGCGCCCGCCGGGTGGAGCTGGTCGACACGCTCATCGCCGCCGCCGTCGGCTGCGGGCTGCCCGTGGAACGTCCCGAAGCGACCATGATCCTGGTGTGCGGGGCGGCAACCACGCAGGTGGCCGTGCTCTCCCTCGGCTCGATCGTGACGGCCGAGCGCATGTCGGTCGGCGGTGACGCCGTGGACCACGCCATCGTCCAGCACCTGCGCCACCAGCACGAGCTGATGCTGCCGAGCCAGTCCGTACGGCCGTTGCAGCTGGCCCTGTCCGGCAACGGGCTCACTCCACACGGCCCGGAGTCGACGGAGATCCACGGCCGGGACGTCGCCACCGGCCTCCCCCGCTCGGTCAAGGTCGACACGGCCGCCGTGCGGCACGCCATCCAGACCCCGTTGACGGCGGTACTGGACGGGATCGGCAAAGTGCTGCGGGGCTGCCCGCCCGACCTGGTCGCCGACCTCGTCGACCGCGGGATCATGATGGTCGGCGGCAGCGCCCTGCTGCCGGGCCTCGACCAGATGCTGCGGCAGGCGACGGGCATGCCGGTGCACATCGCCGAACGGCCGGACGTGTGCGCCGTCCAGGGCCTGGGCGCCATGCTGGAGGGCAAGATCGCCCCCCTGGCACTGAACCCGCTGGCGACCTGAGCCCCCGGGCCGGCCGTACCCGTCATACCCGCCTACCCTCCGTACCCGCCGTGTCCGGATACCCGCCGTACCCGCCGTGTCCGGCCGGAATTCCGGCCGGTTCGACGACAAGGGGTGTGAGGCGCGGCAAACCGGGCAGGCGCATCCGCGAGCACTGCATGGACCGCGCACGTTCCGCCCTCCGGCATGTCCCGCATGCCCTGCCGCCCGGTCCACGGCGACCGAACCGTACGCCCGACGGCCCGCACGCGTACCGACAAGGCGGTGTCATGACCTCCGCGGCCCCACCCCCTTTCCCTGGACGACCTTTCCCGGGACGACACGACACCCTGGTCATCGGCGGGCGCATGGACGCGGACCGGGCGCTGCTCACCCCGCGCGGTGAACTGGTCCACGGCTGCGCGGACGCCCTCGCCCGGAAGCTGGCCCGGCTGCCCGCCCGCACGGCCCGGGTCGACCTGGACATGAGCGGGGTGCGCTTCATGGACACGGCGGGCCTGCGGTTCCTGGAGGTCCTGCGCGATCACGGCCGCCGGCGGTCGGTGCCGGTGACGGCCACCGGCTGGACCGGTCAGCCGCGCCGCATCCTGGCGCTCGTCGGCCTGGACACCACCGACCCGCTGCGCACTCCCGGCAGGGACCGCGCGCCGGCGCCCGCCACCGCCCCGGCGGTGGCGGGGGAGCCGGCGAAACGGCCGCCCTTACGGGAGGAGGCCGAGCTGCTCCGGGCCGCGATCGCCGCCCGGCCGGCCGTCGACCGGGCCCGCGGCCTCCTCATGGCCGCCCACGGCTGCGGCTCGGACACCGCCTGGCGCATCCTGCGCGAGGCCTCCCGGCTGTCCGGCGCCCCGCTGCGTACCGTCGCCGCGGCGGTGACCGCCGATGCCGACCGGGCGGGCCCCCGCCCTCCGGAGGAGGTACGGAAGGCCCTGGTCACAGCCCTCGCCCGCCACCTCCGCCCGCCCCGGGCCGGAACGGACCCGGAGGGGGCGGACCCGGGCACGCCCCACCGGTGAGCGCGCCGAGCGGTGTCACCAGGTCCGGAACGCCAGCACCACGTTGTGGCCGCCGAACCCGAAGGAATTGTTCAGGGCGGCGATACGCCCCTCGGGCAGCGGACGCGGCTCGTCGCGGACGATGTCCGCGGCCACCTCGGGGTCGACGGTGTCCAGGTTGACGGTCGGGGGCGCGAGCCGGTCCCGCAGCGCGAGGATCGCGGCGACGGACTCGACCCCGCCGGCCCCGCCCATCAGGTGGCCCGTCATGGACTTGGTGGCGGAGACCGCGAAGCGGTCGGTGTCGTCGCCGAACACCGTGCGCAGCGCGGTGATCTCGGCGACGTCCCCCATCGGGGTCGAGGTGGCGTGCGCGTTGACGTACACGATCTCGGCGGGTTTCAGGTCGTTCGCCTCCAGCAGGTTGCTCAGCGCGGCGGCGATGCCGCGGCCCGTCGGCTCGGGCCGGGTGATGTGGTGGCTGTCCGCGGAGAGCCCCTGCCCGACGGCCTCCGCGTACACGCGGGCGCCGCGCCGGGCCGCGTGCTCGGCCGCCTCGAGCACCAGGACGCCCGCGCCCTCGCCCATGACGAAGCCGTCCCGGTCGACGTCGTAGGGGCGGGAGGCCGCCTCCGGGTCGTCGTTGCGCTTGGACATCGCCATCATGTTGCCGAAGGCGGCCATGTTCAGCGAGCAGACGGCCGCCTCGGTGCCGCCCGCGAGGACGATGTCGGCGCGGCCGGTGCGGATCATCTCGATGGCGTAGCCGATGCCTTCGGCGCCCGTGGCGCAGGCGCTGACCGGACTGTGCACTCCGGCGCGGGCGTTGACGTCCCGGCCGACGGTGGCCGACGGCGTGCTGGCCATCATCATCTGCATCGCGTGCGGGGAAACCCCGCGCGGGCCCTGCTGCTTGAGCATCTCGTACTGGTCGAGCAGCGAGGTCATCCCTCCGATGGCGGAGGCGACGACCACGCCGAGCCGGTCCGGGTCCACCGGGGCGTCCGCGCCGGCCCGGCCGGTGAACCCGGCGTCGGCCCACGCCTCGCGCGCCGCGACGAGGGCGAACTGGGCCGCGCGGTCCAGCTTGCCGGTCTCGGAGGCGGGCAGCACCTCCCTCGGCTCCACGGCGGCCTCGGCGGCGATGCGCACCTGGACCTCGCGGGCCCAGTCGTGCCTCAGCGGGCGGACCCCGGAGCGGCCGGCCAGCAGCCCCCGCCAGGTGGAGGCGGCGTTCCCGCCGAGTGGTGTGGTGGCACCGAGACCGGTGACGACCACAGTGCGGTCAATCGCTGTCACTGGAACAACTCCACGTCTGGATACGGGTGTTACCGGTGCTGTGGTGACGGGTTCCGGCGGGCGGGGACGCCGCGGAAGGTGAGGGCGACGTTGTGCCCGCCGAACCCGGCCGAGTTCTTCACCGCGACGTTCCGCTCGCCCTCCAGCTTCCGCGGGCCGCCGTGCACGATGTCGACCGACAGGTCCTCGCCGAGCCGGGTGAAGTTGCGGGTCGGCGGCACGATGCCGTGGTGCAGGGAGAGCACGGTGGCGATCGACTCGATCGCGCCGGCCGCGCCCAGGCTGTGCCCGGTCATCGACTTGTTCGCCGAGACCGCGGGTCCCCGGCCTGCGTCCCCGAACACGGCCCGGATGCCGTGTCCCTCGGCCGCGTCGCCGGGGAGCGTGGCCGTGCCGTTGGCGTTCAGGTGGACCACCTCCTCGGGCCGGGCCCCGGCGTCGGCGAGCGAGTCCCGGATGGCCCTGGCGGTGCCGGCCCCGGCCGGGTCGGGCTGTACCATGTCGTAGGCGTCCGAGGAACTGCCCACGCCGGCGAGTTCGGCGTAGATCCGCGCGCCGCGCTCCCGTGCGTGCTCCTCGGACTCCAGGACGAGGATGCCCGACCCCTCGCCGAGCACCATTCCGTCGCGGTCCGCGTCGTACGGGCGGGACGCCGAGGCCGGGTCGTCCAGCCGCTTCGACAGGGCCCGCATCGACCCGAACGAGGCGAGGACCAGCGGGTGCAGCGGTGCCTCGGTGCCGCCGGCCACGACGACGTCCGCCTCGCCGCGGCGGATCAGCTCGGCCGCGGTGGCCAGCGCCTGCGTCCCGGAGGAGCAGGCGTTGACCGTGGCGTGCACTCCCGCCCGCGCGTTCACCAGCAGGGCGACGGCGGCCGCGGAGCCGTTGCCCATGGACATCGGCACCGTCAGCGGGGGCACCCGGTTCCAGCCCCGGCTCTTGAGCGCCTCCCAGCCGCTGATCATCGCGTTCATGTCGCCCAGGGCGGCCGACACGACCACGGCCACCCGGCGCGACCCCGCCGGGGCGCCGTCGAGGCCGGCGTCGTTCCAGGCCTCCGCGGCGGCCGTCACGGCGAGCTGGGCGGAACGGCTCAGCCGACGGCGCTGCTTGTGCTCGAGCGCGGGCCCGGGTTCGGCCTTCACCCGCCCGCCGAGCGCCGGGGGCATGTTTTTCGTCCAGTCCTCGTCGTCCAGCAGCCGGATGCCGTTCTCGCCGCGGAGCAGCGCCTCCCAGGTGGTGGCCACGTCACCGCCGAGCGCGGTGGTGGCGCCGACACCGGTGACGACGGTCTTCGGTTGCGGCCGGCCCGCGGACCGCGGTGCGCGCGTGTGCGTGGGCGTGGGCGTGTTCCCTTGCTGTGGTGTGTTCCCGTACGGGGGTGTGGTCCCGTGCTGAGGGGTTTCCCCTGGCATGGCTTCTCCTGTCAGGACGCGGGTGTGGTCGGTACGGGCGCGCCGGGGCCCGGGTCAGGACGACCGGGGCCGTTCCGCCCGCGCGAGCCGGTCGGCGAGCCGGCCGGAGTCCTTCTTGACCTGGCTGACCAGCACCTTGCGCAGCAGGGACTTCGGCATGATCCCGAAGTAGTCCCCGGGCTCCACGTCGAACGTCCAGTGCACGCCGGTGGTGCCGTCCGGGCGCTCGGTGTAGTCGTAGGTGCCGGTGTAGCCGAACGGCCCGTCCACCACGTGGAACCGGGACCGGCGGCCCGGCTCGTACGCGGTGATGTCGACGGTGAACGTCATCCGCTTGCCGATCAGCGCGAAGGTGATCTCGTACCGGCAGCCCTCGCGCGCGGCCCCGTTGAGCAGCTTGGTGTCCACGCAGCCGGCCTGCCACTCGGGGTCGCGGGCGGGGTCGGACAGCCAGGCGAAGGCCTCCTTCGGCGGCACCGGAAGGTCGAACTCGTACTCGGCCCTGAGGGATGCGGTGTTCATCGCTGGTGTGCTCCCATGTGCGGTGCGATCGCCTCGGCGGCGACGGCGGCGTGCGGCGGGTACATGACGGAGTTGTGGTCGCCCTGGACGTCGACGACCTGGAGCGATCCCTTGATCAGCGTGTCCCAGCCGAGCTTCGGCCCGTAGTCGACGGGTTCGTCCACGGCGCGGAGCAGCAGGAGTTCGAGGTCGTTCGGCTCGGGCAGATAGGTCTGCAGGGCGATGCCGTTGGCGAGGTACGCCTCGAAGTAGCGCAGGATCTGGTCGCGGTCCGCGTCCTCGGCGAGGACGCCGATGGCGGCGGCCCGGGCCAGGATGTGGTCGAACGCGGCGTCGCCGCCGAGTTCCCGCAGGTCCTCGGCGGGGATGTCGAGGCTCTTCCCGTAGGGCACCGCGAGGTCCCGCGCGAACCACGACAGGATCGTCGCGTCGTCCGCGGTCTCCGGGATGTTCTCCTCGATCGGGGCACGGCTGTCGATGGCGGCGAGGAGTTCGATCTCCTCGCCGGCGGCGCGCAGTTGGCCGGCCACCTCGTAGGCGATCACCCCGCCGAAGCACCAGCCGCCGAGGGCGTAGGGCCCGGTGGGCTGGATCTCCCTGAGGTACTCGATGTACCGGGCGGCCATCCCCTCGACGCTCACCTCGGCCTCGCCCGTGCTCTCGATGCCGGGCGCCTCCACCGCCAGGACCGCGCGGCCCGGCGGGAGGTGGCGGGTCAGCTCGACGTAGCAGAAGACGGTGCCGCCGAAGGGGTGGAACAGGAACAGCGGCCTGCTTCCCTCCTCCCCCTCGCGCAGGGTGACGACCGGGACGCGGGGGGTCTCCTGGCCGCCGCGCCGTACGGTCGTGGCCAGTTCGGCGATGGTGCCCTGCCGCAGCAGTTCGGAGATCGGGATCTCCACGTCCCATTCCTCGCGGATGGCGGCGCTGAGCCGCACGGCGAGCAGCGAATGGCCGCCCACGTCGAAGAAGTCGTCGTGCACGCCGACCTCGGGGATGCCGAGGATCTCCGTCCACATGCGGGCCAGCGTGATCTCCGTGGCGTCGCGCGGCTTCTCGAAGACGGCGTCCGAGGTGACCTCGGGCTCCGGCAGCCGGTTGCGGTCGATCTTCTTGTTGGCCGTCAGCGGGAGTTCGTCCAGGACGACGAGGATGCCCGGGACCATGTACGGGGGCAGCGACACGGCCGCCGCCTTCTTGATCGCGGCCGTACTCGGTCCGGTGCCGGGCTCGGTGCCGGGCTCGGTGCCGGGCTCGGGCACCACGTAGCCGACGAGCCGGTCGTCGCGGACCACCACGACGGCCGCGGAGACGCCGTCCACCGCCTGCAGCACGGCCTCGACCTCGGCGAGTTCGATGCGGTAGCCGCGCAGCTTGACCTGGTTGTCGAGGCGGCCGTGGTGCAACAGCCGGCCGTCGCTGGTCCAGCGGGCCCGGTCGCCGGTGCGGTACAGCCGCTGCCGCGGGGCGGCGGGCAGCCCGGTGACGAACCGTTCCGCGGTCAGCTCGGGCCGGTCCCAGTACCCGGCCGCGAGGCCCTCGCCGCCGATCCACAGCTCACCGGGGAAGCCCGGTTCGACGGCACGTCCCCGAGGATCCAGCACATACAGCCGCGTGTTGGCGAGGGGGCGGCCGATGTCGATGCCGGCGGCGGGGTCGACCAGGCCCTCGGTGGACCAGATGGTCGTCTCGGTCGGCCCGTACACGTTGCGCAGGCTCGCCACCCGGCCGGACAGGAACTCGGCCAGCTCCAGAGGCAGTTCCTCACCGCCGCAGAGGACGTTCAGCCGTGGGGAGCCGTCCCAGCCGGCGTCGCGCAGCATGCGCCACGAGGTGGGGGTGGCCTGCATCCAGGTCGCGCCGGATTCCTCGATGCGGACCGCGAGCCGGGCGCCGTCGGCGGCCGTGTCGCTGTCGCACACGATCACGCGCCCGCCGGCCACCAGGGGCATGAACAGTTCCAGCCCGGCGATGTCGAACGAGACGGTGGTGACGGCGAGCAGGCTGTCATCGGCGCCGAATCCGGTGGTGTCGCGCATCGACAGCAGCAGGTTGACCAGGGCGCGGTGCCCGATCGCCACGCCCTTGGGGCGGCCGGTGGAACCGGAGGTGTAGAGGATGTACGCCAGCCCCCTGCCGTCCGGGCCCGTCCCCTTCCTGTCCGGCGCCTCCCTGCCGGTCCCCTCCGCACCCGTCCGCTCCGCGCTTCCGGCGCCGGTGACGCCCGCCGCCAGGTCGTCCAGTCGCAGCACGGGAAGTCCGAGTCCGGGCAGCGTGTTCTCCCCCGTGCCGCGCTCACCGAGCAGCAGCCGCGCGCGGGAGTCCTCGGCCATGTAGGCGAGCCGCTCCACCGGCAGTTTGGGGTCCAGGGGCACGTAGGCGGCGTCGGCCTCCAGCACGCCGAGCAGGGCGGCCACCAGCGGGGCCCCGCGTTCCGCCATCACCGCGACCCGGTCGCCCGCGGTGATGCCCGCGGTGCGCAGGGCCGCCGCGACCTCCTCGGTCCGCGCCAGCAGCCGCGCGTAGCTCCACTCCTCGCCGTCGGCGACCAGGGCGGTCGCGTCGGGGGTGCGCCGGACCTGGTCCCGGAAGAGGTCCGGGAGCCTGGCGTCGGGCAGCGCGCGTACGGGGCCGGACCCCTGGGTGGCGAGCCGCGCCGACTGGCGCTCGTCGCCCCGGGCAAGGCTGTGCAGCGGTGCGTCCGGCTGCCGGACCAGGCTCTCCACGGTCGCGACGAAGGCGGCGGCCAGGTCGCGGGCCGTGCCCGGCTCGAAGAGGTCGGTGTTGTAGCGCAGGACACCCGCGAAGGCGCCGTCCCGCTCCCCGCCCATCTCGACCCACAGGTCCGTCTGGCCCTCCTGCTGCGGCACCGGGTAGGGCCGCAGGGTGGCGCCGGCGACGGCCAGTTCGGCGGTCCGGTCCGGGTCCAGCAGGAAGAAGGCGTCCATGTCGGTGAGGAACGGCAGCCGGTCCCAGGCGAATCCGGCCTGGTACAGCGGGGTACGGCTCGGGTCGCGGGGCGGCGCGAGTTCCCGGACCAGCCAGGGGAACGGCAGTTCCTGGGCCCGCATCGCCTCGAGCACCCGGGCCCGTACGGAGGCGAGCACCTCCCGGTACGTCGCGGTCTCCTCGACCTCGCCGCGCACGACGACGGTGTTGACGAAGTTGCCGAGCGCGTCGCGGTACTGGCGCTGCAGTCTGCCGGAGGTCGGGGTGCCGACCAGGACGTCGGACTGGCCGCTCAGCCGGCTCAGCAGCACGAAGTAGGCCGACAGCAGCACCATGTACGGCGTCGCCGCGGACTCGCGCGCCAACTCCCTCACGGTGTCGGTCGCTTCGGCCGACAGGGCGAACGGTGTCGAGCCGCCCTCGTACGTCGGGGCCGGCGGCCTGGGCCGGTCGCCGTACAGGTCGAGGCCGGGAGGCGCGCCGGCGAGCCGTGCCGCCTCGTCGGCGACCAGCGCGGCGGCCTTCCCGCCGGCCAGGAAGGTCCGCTGCTGCTCGGCGTAGGACGCGAAGGCGCCGCCGTCCAGGGTGAACTGCCCCTGTGTTCCCTCCAGTCGGGCACGGACCTCGCCGAGCAGCAGGGCCAGTGACCAGAAGTCGGCGGCGGCGTGGTGCAGCACGGCCGCGAACACCCAGGTGCGCTCGGCGGTCCGGTACAGGTGGATGCGCCACAGCGGCGGCCGGGACAGGTCGAACGGTGCGCGGGTGTCGGTCCTGACGCGGTCCCGCAGCGTCTTGGGGTCCGTGCCGCGGGCGTCGGTGTGCCGGATGTCGAGCGGCACGGACTCCTGGACCCGCTGCGCCGGCCCGTTCTCGCCGGGCTGGAAGCAGACGCGCAAGGCGTCGTGCTCGGTCATCAGGTCGCGGAGGATCTCCTCGGTCCGGTGGCCGAGTGCGGCGTCGGCGGTGACCTCGGCGCCGAACACGATGTGGTAGGCGGAGCACTGGGGGTCGGTCTCGTGGATGAACCAGAGACCGGCCTGCTGCGCGTTGGCGGGCGGCGGTGTGGCAGCCGCCGGGGATGCGGTGGTCATGGGGGTTCCGGTCGTCATCGCCGGCCGTCCGCGGTGGCCGGGACGGGCACGGTGTTCATCAGGTTCCAGAGCGCCTCGGAGAGGCTGTCGACCGTCGGGTGGTCCCACAGCAGGTCCACCGGCAGGTCGGAGAGCCCGCAGGCGTCCTCGATCTCCATGCCGACGGCGAGCGCCGCCATGGAGTCGAGGCCGTACGAGGTGAACGGCTGGTCGGTGGCCAGGTCGGCGGCGGGTACGCCGGCCTCGGCGGCGACCGCCTGGGCGAGGACGCGCTTCACGTCGTCGAGCGTCATGTCGGTGGTGTTCATCGCAGGTCGGGACCTTCCGGTGAGCAGGTGAGCAGGTGAGCAGGTGGATCGTGTGACGGGCGGTCGATCGCCCGGTGGGCGGCTGATCGTCCGGCGGGCGGCCGATCGTCCGGTGGGCGGGTGCCGGGTCAGGCGGCGGAGGCCGGCCGGTCCGCGCCGTGGTGCGCTTCGTGCGCGCCCGGGGCGGCCTGGCGCATGGTCCTGAGGGAGAAGAACTCGTGCTTCTCGCGCTGGGAGTTCATGCGGTCGAAGAGGGTGCGGGCGGTCCGGGGGTCGAGGTCGCCGACCTCGTACTGGTGGACCTGCTCACGGGCCAGGGCGGCCTCGAGCCAGGCCCCGTCGGCGAAGAACGCGTCGAGGTGGTCCCGGTTGTGGAGCCAGATCCCGAGGGCGGCGACCTTGGCGTGCAGGGCGCACAGGTCCTCCGCCAGCCTCATCAGCCGCGGCGGAGTGGTCTTGGCGGAGGCCGGCGACGTTGCCGCCGGCGCCCTGCGCAGGTCGTGGAAACGCGCGTAGAGCGCGTCGAGCCGTGCGCGCAGTTCCTCGGCCCGGGTCCGCAGTGCGGTGAGCCGTTCCTCGTCACAGCCGGCGTCGGGTGCGAGGCCGGCGAGACGGTCGATGAGCGCGGGGAGGCTGGCGAAGGTCGCGTCCCGGCCGCGGCCGAACACACTCACCCGGGCCGGCCGGAACGGGGACAGTTCGGCCCGCAGGTCGTACAGCGTGCTCCAGTCCTCGTCACGGGGCCGCTCGTGGGACTTGGCGAGGGCGGCCAGTTGCTGGGTGATGCTGTCCAGGCAGACCGGCTCGCTGCCGTCGAAGACGGACACGACGGCACCGTCGCGGAGCATCTTCTGGAAGATGCCGACGTGTTCCGCCGCCCGCATGTAGTACCGGGCGCCCAGCGTGCGGGCGAGCGCCTTGCCGGCGAAGTCGACGAGGCGGGCCACCTGGACCTTGGCGGCGTTGCCCCAGACGCTGAACTCCTCGGTGTACAGATGCAGTCCGCGCATCGCGACCAGGCTCTCGCACTCGGCGACCAGCAGGCTCAGGTAGGCGTTGGCGAGGGACTCGGTGACGTACGGGATCTCGCTCGCCGGCCCGTCGTACAGGGTCCGGCCGGAGAGGAAGCCGCCGACCGTGCGCAGCATGGTGTCACCCGTGCCGAGGGACAGGCCGGTGCACAGGGTGCGGGTGATCAGCAGGCCGCGCAAGGACAGTTCGAGCCCTTCCCCCTCGGCGCCCAGCCGGGCGGAGGCGTCCACCCGGGCGTCGTCGAAGGAGACTCCGCTGATGTCGCATCCGCGCAGGCCGTACGTGGGGACGCGGGGTACGCCGGTCACCTCGCCGGAGACGACGCGCGACCTGTCCACGAGGAACATGGACTGCTTGCGCTTGGCCGGCACGCCGTCGTCGCCCGTGGTGCCGAGGAGCACCACATGGGTCGAGGTCCGGCCCCGGTTGATGGGCCATTTCTCGCCGGTGAGGACGTACTGTCCGGCGTCCGGGGTGGCCACCAGTTCGTTGGCGGCCAGGTCGGCGCCGTGGCCGGGTTCCGAGTAGGCCAGGCAGGGGACGACCCCTCCGCGCAGCACCGTGCTCGCCCACTGGGCCCGCTGTCCGTCGTCGCCTCCGATCCAGGCGAGCATCATCCAGATCTGGGTGCTCTCGCTCACGGCCACGTTCATGTCGCGGCGGGCGATCACCCGGGTGAGCATCAGCAGTTCCTCGGTGCTCCGGAGGTCTCCGCCCAGCCAGTCGGGCACGAAGTACCGGTGAAATCCGAAAGCCCGCACCCGGCCGATCCCGTCGGCCGGCAATTCCTCACGTTCGTCGAGCTCCAGGCTCCGGGCGAAGGACAGGGAATTCACCTCCACATCGGGGTCGCCCAGCCACTCCTCCAGCGCTTCGGCCGGAGCGGCAGCATCGATCGGACGCTTTTCCGGTTCGTCGGAGAGGGTACCTGCAAGCTGCTTTTCGGACACGAATTCGCGCATGGAGCACTCCATTTCAGCGCATGACAAAGACGAAGTCGGCACCGGCCGGCCCTTTCCACGGAATACGTCAGGGATCAGCCGGCGACTTCCGATGGATTTCGGCCGTGCGGGAATCGGCCCGGGGCGGCGCGCAGCACGGCGTTGTGCCGCGGCACCGGATCGGGCGAAAAGGGCACCGCCGTCCGGACCGCACAGGGGTACCGGACGCGGGCACCAGAAAAAGGGCAGGTCACCGACATCGTTCGGACGCCGGCGCCGGCGTCATCTACGGCAACAGCCGAACAGAATGCGGTTCACTCGAACGTCCCCCGTGACGTATGTGTGTGTCTCGGCGGGAGTCGGCCGGAATCTCGTCCGGTCGCCCCTCCCCGAGATCTCCCCCGTAGTGGTTGCACATTCGACAACCTGCCGCCGCCCTGGGCGGCTTCGCTCTACGTCAGGACTCTAACATTCACAAGCCTTGCCGGTTTGTGATGCCCGTCACTATTTTACGCTCCCTTTGCGCGAATATTCGATCAGGTCGGAACTTTAAATTCCGTTCACCGCAAATGAAGGACGCACGAATTCCACTTCACCTGCCTTTCGCTTCGGTTGAATTGGCAATTGACACGGATTCAAAAATCACCCGCCCCAGCGGTTCCCTGTCGGCACGCAAGACGCCCGGCCGGGGTGTCCCGGCCGGGCGTCGGCGTCACGTCGGTGCCGCCGTGCGGCGACAGTGGGTCGAGAGCGGATCAGGAGGGCGCGCCCACCGGCACGTCCGGCCGCAGCTCGCCGTCCTCGTCGAGGTCCGGCGGGATCGTCGACAGCGCGCTCGCGTGGAGGTCCTTGGTCCGCAGCATCAGGAAACCGATGAGCGCGGCGATGAACCCGAGGATCGCGCAGAGGGTCATGGCGCCGTGGAACGCGGTCATGAACGCGTCCCGTCCGGCGGCGACCACCTGCTCCTGGAGCGCACCCGCGTTCGCGGCGACCGCGTCGAACGCGCCGGCGCTGATGCCGTGGGCGGCTTCCTCGGCGGCGGCATCACCCATCTGCTGTCCGACCGCCGACGCGGCGAACTCGTCGGCCACGCGGTTCTGGAAGAAGGCGCCCACACCCGCGATCCCGACAGCGACACCGACCTGCTGGAAGGTCTCGTTGATGCCGGACGCGACACCGGACTTGGCCGGTTCGGCGACGCCGATGGCCAGCGCCGCCCGGGTCGGGTTGAAGGCGCCCATGCCGAAGCCGGCGATGATCAGGGCCGGCAGGAGCACGGTCCAGGCCGAGTCGACCTCCGCCAGGTTGAGGAAGAGCAGGCCGATCGCCATGACGAGGGTGGAGCCGCCGAGCAGGATCCGGAAGGGGACCTTGCCGATGAGTCCGCCGCCGATCGCGCCGGCCACGAACATCGCGGCCGTCAGCGGCAGGAACCGCAGCCCCGCGTCCCAGGCGTCCATGCCCAGCATGTTCTGGAGGTAGCTGGTCTCGAAGAACACCGACGGCAGGGCGCCCGCGTTGCCGATCATGGCGACGAGGGAGATGCCGACGAAGGTGCGGTTGCGGAAGAACGCCAGGTCGATCATCGCGCGCTCGCCCAGGCGCCGCTCGATGAACAGGAACACCACCAGGAAGACGGCGCTGGCCGCGTACAGGCCGAGCGTGTTGACGCTGGTCCAGCCCTCCTCGGGCGCCCGGATGGTGGCGAACACCAGGGCCCCGAGCGCGATACTGAAGGTGATCAGTCCGGCCCAGTCGGTGGGATGGGCCCGCCGGTTGAGCGACTCGCGCACCCGCAGCGCGCCGACGAGGACGGCGAGGATGCCGACCGGCACGTTGATGTAGAAGATCCAGCGCCAGGACAGCGAGCTGGTCAGCGAACCGCCGATGAGCGGTCCGGCGGCGACGGCGACACCGACGGCGGCACCGAACACGGTGAAGGCGGTGGCCCGCTCCTTGCCGTGGAACTCGTGGCTGAGCATGGCCGGGCCGACCGCGAACATGACGGCCGCGCCGACGCCCTGCACGGCGCGGTAGAGGCTCAGCGCGGTGGCGTCACCGGCCAGGCCGCAGGCGAGCGAGGCGATGGTGAAGATGACGAAGCCCACCTGGAAGAGCCGCTTGCGGCCGAGCCGGTCGGCGAGTGAGCCCGCTGCCACCAGGAAGATCGCGAGGGTGAGGGCGTAGGCGTCGAACACCCACTGCAGGTCGGCGAAGCTGCTGTCCAGGGACTCGTGGATCGCCGGCAGCGCGACGGCCACCACGCTCAGATCGAGCATCAGCATGAACGTGCCCAACGCGACGATCCCCAGGGTCCACCACCTTGCGGGCGATGGTGCGCGTTCTGCGGACATGACGGGGACTCTCCTATCAACCGGATTCATCGATGATGGAAAAATAGATGATTGGAAAGTCGAGGTCAACCGCAGTCACGGTGAGTGACGAGGATCCGGCCGCCCCCGCACCGCACCGCGGCAGGACCCACACGCGGTCACGGACGGACGGCGGGGAAGCGGAGGGAACCGGCGGAGGGAACCGGCGGACGGACGAGGACAGACGAAGGGCGGAGGGAGGGCGGACGAAAGGGAGGGAGGGCAGACGAAGGGGACCGGCGGGCAAACGAAAGCGGGCGGACCCCCAAGGGCCCGCCCGCACCACCGCCAACGCCAACGCCACCGGCGCCGCCGCCGTCAACTCACCTCCGTGCCACCCGTTCCGGTCAGTCGGAACAGACGGACGCGGGCCAGCGGCCCGCCAGCATCCGGTCGAGCATCCTGCGCATCACTTCGCGCTCGTCGTCGTCGAGCGCGCCGAAGAACGCCGTCTCGACCTCGGTGACCACACTGTCCACCGCCGCCAGCGCCGCACGGCCGGCGTCGGTGAGGATCAGGTTGTACCGCCGCCGGTCGGCGGGGTTGCGCCGCCGCTCGACGTGCTGGTTGCGCTCCATCTCGTCGATGACCGTCACGACCGTGGTCGGGTCGAGGTTGAGCAGCCGGCTCAGGTCCTGCTGGGAGAGCTCGGGCCCTCCGGCCAGCGAGGCCAGCACGAAGAAGTACCTGCTGCGCATGCCGACCGTCTCCAGGGCCTTCTCCACGTCCTCGAGCAGCAGCAGCGCCGCCTTGTGGAGCAGGTATCCGGGACGCTCGGCGATGAAGAAGTCCTCGCGTGGCCGCAGTGGTGCCCCGTCCCGCTCGGCATTGCCGCCACTGCGCGTCATGGGCCGACTCCCTTCAACCATACGAAACGTCCACCATCGAAGATACCAACGCTTCGGAGAGCCGGAACATGCCCGCGCAGCTCCGGGCAGCGGACCCGGCTTCCGGTGAGCGCGGTTCAGGAGGGCGGACGACAGCGGGACCGGTCAGCTGCCGGCAGCGGGACCGGCGCCGCACCCACCGCCCGGTGCCCCGGCGAAGCGTGGGCAGCTCCAGGTCGGCACGGCGCCTTACCTCGGTCACCGTGTATGTCGGCTGGAGCGTCGGCGCAGCGTGAAGACGCAGGCGAGCATGCCGAGGCCCCAGGCGATCAGAAGGGCGCCCCAGAGCGGCATGGTCACCTCTGGAATGAGAAGGCGGATCTTGACGTTCGCGCGGTTCTCGAAGATGAAGATCAGAGCGATCACGGTGATCAGAAAGAACGGTGCGAAGCGGCGGACACCAGGGCGGGAGAAGAACGGCGTGTGTTCCCTGTGGTGTGTGCTGGTCCGAGTCATGGGATGCCTCTCAATCACACGTTGCCCCTGGATCCAGCATCCTCTTCCACCCTGCGGCCCGCTGCTGAAGCGACCGCAGCCCCTGCGCGGCGCCGCTCGCCGCGGTCGGGCCGCGCCGCATACAAGCCGTGCCGGGCCCCGCCTGGGAGTGGGACGTCGAGCGGCTCTCGGCGAGTCTCGTCATCGCGGGCCGGGCAAACGGCGTCGACGACGCCGAGCGCGCCCGCATCGTGAGCTCCACGGTGCGTTCGTACCGCGGGGCCGTGATCCGCTTCGCACTGCCGCGGCGTAGGGGACCGCCCCTCTCGCACCAGGGCGACTCCCGCCCGGAGTGACTCCGCCGACCTCGGTCCACCAACCGGTTGACCTCCATGGCGGGTCACGGGTCGTCCTCCGGGGCAGCTGGGACGATGCGCGCATGGCACCAGGAACAGGCACTGCCGAGAGTTCGGCAACGACGCGCATCGTCCTGCCGACCCTCGCGGCCGGGCAGTTCCTGATGGCGCTCGACAGCTCGGTCATGAACGTCTCGATCGCGACGGTGGCCGAAGACCTGGGCACGACGGTGACGGGTATCCAGGGCGCCATCACGGCCTACACCCTCGTGATGGCGATGTTCATGATCCTCGGCGGCAAGGTAGGGGCGCTGATCGGCCGCAAACGCGCGTTCATGATCGGCTGCCTCATCTACGGCTGCGGCTCCCTCACCACGGCGCTCGCGCCGAACCTGCCCGTGCTGCTGCTCGGCTGGTCGCTCCTCGAGGGAATCGGGGCGGCACTCATCCTGCCCGCGATCGTGGCGCTCGTGGCGAGCAACTTCGCCGCTGAACGCCGTCCGGCCGCCTACGGTCTCGTCGCGGCCGCAGGGGCTGTGGCGATCGCGGCCGGGCCGCTCATCGGAGGTGTCGCGACGACGTACTTCTCCTGGCGGTGGGTCTTCGCCGGTGAGGTCGTGATAGTGCTCGGCATCCTGGTGCTCGCCGGCCGCGTCGCTGACGCGCCGATCGGCGAACGCCCTCGCATCGATCTCGTCGGTGCCGTGCTGTCCTCGCTCGGGCTCGGGATCTTCGTCTACGGCGTACTCCGCTCGGACGAATGGGGCTGGTTCCAGCCGAAGCCCGACGCGCCCTCGTGGCTCGGGGTTTCGCTGGTCGTGTGGCTGATGCTGGCCGGTCTGCTGCTGGTCTGGCTCTTCCTCCGCTGGGAGGCCCGCAGGGTGGAGCGGCGCAGGGAACCACTCATCGACCCGGCCATGCTGCACAACAGGCAGCTCACCGGCGGGCTGACGATGTTCTTCTTCCAGTACCTCGTTCAGATGGGCGTGTTCTTCGTCGTACCGCTCTACCTGTCGGTCGCCCTGGGTCTGTCCGCGCTCACGACTGGCGCCCGCATCCTGCCGCTCTCCTTGACGCTGCTGGCGGCCGCCGTCCTGATCCCCCGCTTCTTCCCGAACGTCTCGCCTCGGCGGGTGGTGCGGCTCGGGGTCCTCGCGTTGCTCGCGGGCGCGGTGGTCCTGATGGCCGCGCTCGACGCGGACGCCGGCGCGGAAATCGTCACCCTCCCCCTCCTGCTGATCGGATTCGGCATGGGCGCGCTGGCGTCCCAGCTCGGGTCGGTCACCGTGTCCGCGGTGCCCGAAGCACAGAGCGCCGAGGTCGGCGGCGTCCAGAACGCCGTCACCAACCTCGGCGCCTCGATCGGTACGGCACTCGCCGGGTCGCTCATGATCGCCGCGCTGACGGCTTCCTTCCTCACCAGCGTGGACCAGAATCCGGCGATCCCGGCCGAGGTCAAGAGCCAGGCGACCGTCGAACTCCAGAGCGGCGCACCCTTCCTGTCGGACGCCCAGCTCAAGTCCGCCCTCGACGAAGCGGGCACGAGCACGGAGGTGGCTCAGGCGGCACTCGACGCGAACACCGACGCCAGGATCGACGGTCTGCGCGCCGCACTCGCCATCCTCGCCTTCACCGCTCTCCTCGCGATGTTCTTCACCTCACGGATCCCGAAGACCCAGCCCCGTTCGACGGAGCCATAGTCGCGGGACGGCTGGAACCAAGCCGTCCCGGCCCGGATCGGCCCGGATCGGACCCGCGAGAGATCACAGAGCTGGGCCGGAAGGCCGACTCGGAACTGGGGGGTCCGCCGTCGGACGAAACCCCTGGCGTCCGTGGCCGCGAGGCGCCGGCACGCGCCGGAGTGCACCGTCGACATCACGCCGAGGCCGAAGCCGCGTGTGGCACAGCCTGCCCGTGAAGGGAGGCCACGTCGTCCGAGGGGATCGACCCGCAGTACGCGGAGCTGGTGGCGGTGTGGAAACGCACACGACAGCCGGGCTCTCGTGGCCCTCGGGAAGCACGCCCTGTGCGGGGGTCTGCACCTGCTGGTTCTCGACGTCGGATGAGTGAGCGTAACCATGCATGGGTGAGTGTCGTTGTCAGGGCGTGAATCTGACGGAGTGGGCGAAGACACAGGGCGTGCATCCGCAGACCGCGTATCGCTGGTTCCGTGAGGGGACGTTGCCGGTACCGGCTCAGCGGGTCGGGCCACGCACGATCCTGGTGAACATCGACGCGAACACCACGCCCGAGACCACTGGCGGTCTGGGGCTGTATGCCCGCGTGTCCTCACACGGTCAGAAGACCGATCTGGAACGCCAGGTCGCTCGGCTGTCGGCGTGGGCGGCGAGGGCCGGCCACCGGGTCGTTCGCGTGGAGGCGGAGATCGCTTCAGGGATGAACGGCTGCCGCTCCAAGGCCCGGCACTTGCTGGCCGACCCGCAGGTGACCTGCGTGGTGGTGGAGCACAAGGACCGGCTCGGCCGGATGAACGTCGAACTCATCGAGGCCGCCCTGTCCGCGACGGACCGTCGCCTGCTGGTGCTGGAGGACGGCGAGGTCGAAGACGACCTGGTGCGCGACATGGCGGAGGTGCTGACCTCGTACTGCGCCCGCCTGTACGGGCGCAGGTCGGCGAAGAACCGCGCCCGCAAGGCACTGGAGGCCGCCGAACATGGCTGACCTCCGTTCGATCTCCGCGCCGTTCGTCGCTCTGGGCCCGTCCGGTGTGGCGGTACGTACCCGGCTCAAGGACCTCGCACCCGAGGACGAGAAGGTGCTGCGCCTGGTGGGTGCGCACCTGGGCTCGCTCGCCGCGAAGGACCTCAAGACCCGTTGTCGTGACGGTTTGGAGCACTCCACGGATACATGGGCGGCCCGGAAACGGGAGCTGACCGCCCAGTCGTCGTCCAGGTGGGCCGGCGCGATCACGAAGGCCACGCACGATCAGTGGGCGCTCGCCCGGCGCGGCCAGGCCGCGCACGTCCAGTGCCTCGAAGCCGGGCTCACGACGATCCGGCACCGGCTGTCGCTCCCGGTCGAACAGAAAGGCACCAAGCGGGCTCCGGGCGGCTACCGCTCCGCGCACGAGTGGTTTCACAAAGCACGCCGCCTGCATGTGCTCAAGGACCGGCTCGAGAAGGTTCGGGCCGACCGGGAAGCGGGTCGGGTGCATGTCGTGCGGGGCGGTAAACATCTGCTGGGCACCCGTCACCACCTCGAGCAAGCGCAGCTCACCAAGAACGAGTGGCACGAACGCTGGGAAGCCTCACGCTGGTTCCTCCAGGCCGACGGCGAGTCGGGGAAAAGGTTCGGCAACGAGACGATCCGCCTCACGCCCGAGGGTGAAGTATCGATCAAGCTCCCGGCCCCGCTCGCCCAGTCGTCCAACGCCAAACACGGCCGGTACGTACTCGCGGCGAAGGTGCGGTTCGCGCACCGGGGGCAGGAGTGGACCGACCGGGTGGAGGCAAACCGCGCGGTCGCCTACCGCATCCACTACGACGTGCAGCGCGAACGCTGGTACCTGACCGCCTCCTGGCACCACCCGGTCACCAGGACCGTCCCCATGGCCACGGCCCTGGCTCGGGGTGTGATCGGCGTGGACACCAACGCCGACCACCTCGCCGCCTGGCGCCTCGACACTCACGGCAACCCGATCGGCCGGCCGCGCCGGTTCTCCTACGACCTGTCCGGTACCGCTCAGCACCGCGATGCCCAGGTGCGACACGCCCTCACGCGGCTGCTGAACTGGGCCAAGACCTGCGGCGTCCAGGCCATCGCGGTCGAAGACCTCGACTTCTCCGCCGAGAAAACCAGAGAGAAGCACGGGCGCAAGCGCCGATTCCGGCAGCTCGTCTCCCGCATGCCGACCGGTAGGCTCCGCGCCCGGCTGACCTCCATGGCCGACGCCACCGGTATCGCGATCATCGCCGTGGACCCGGCCTACACCAGCAAGTGGGGCGCCCAGCACTGGCAGCGCCCCATGACATCGAACGAGCGCAAGACCACCCGGCACGATGCGGCGAGCATCGCGATCGGGCGACGCGCCCAAGGGCACCCGATCCGGCGACGGACGACACCGCCCCGTGCACACCGGAGCGATGTGCACGGGCATCGGATCATCCAGGCCGACCGGCGTGCCCCTGGGCGTGAGGGACCCCGCCCCCGCATTCCCGGACCACGGACACGATCCGTGTCGCCGGACGCGGAGCGTACGCGGGCGACCAGGACATCCACCACCGTTCGGGATGTCCGCAGTGACCGGGAATGGGTCCAGGACTCACTCCTGCTCACTGATCAGGAACGGTTCGTGATCCCGTGCAAGTCCTGACCCACCCAGCGGCGCAACACACCCCCAGGTTGAACCCGCGGGCCCCGGCCGAGGGCCTCCACAGACTCGAAAACCCCCTCCGTCTGGAGGGGGCTGACGTCCGGTGGCCGGCCAGAGGGTTTCTGCACGCGTAGTGCTTGGTGGGGCGGGTGGGACTCGAACCCACGGCCGACGGATTATGAGTCCTTTGAGGATCTTGGCAATCCTTGCCGATCAACGCTCATCCTTGACGTTTTCGCAGGTCAGATGGGGCTATCCATGTGAGTGCTTCTCAGCCCTTGTCAGTCTGTTCCTGCCCTTGCGGCCTCAACTCGGCCTCAATGAGGCCCGACAGGATCGCGCTGAAGACGAAAAGGACGATCGCGCCAGCTGAAAGACGGGATTCGAACCCACGCGCAGTGGACTTCCAACGCGCAGAGGCTCCACTCCGGGGTGCCGGGTGGGCCTGGCGCACGATGCCCTGCGCCGACAACAGCGCGACAAGCTCCCGGTCGGCCCGCTCACCGAGCACCGAGCACCCAGCACCCAGCACCCAGCACCCGCGATTGGCGCGGAACAGGGCCACGTCGTCCATGTTCGAATCCCAGCCCACGTGGTCCCGCCCTAGCTGGTCCTGCTCTGGATTGACGTAGCTCGCCCCGGTCGGTGACGGACGAGGAGGCGCAAGCCGCCAGGGCTTTTGCGCCTCCGTCTCCGCCTGAGCGTTTTGACCCTCGCGCTCGCGGAGGCTCCACCCGCCGGATACTCGGGGGCGGAGCCTCCGCGGTCACGGTTGCTTGTCGGCTTGGCCGGCGGTCACAGCTCCTTCGCGTAGGTGTCCTGGTACGCCGCCCTCCCTCCGAACACGTTCAAACCGATGTGTCCGCTCGTGTACGTCGTGTCCGTCACGTCGATGATCCGCTTGCCGTTGAGGAACACCTGGATGCGGTCGCCCTCGGTGAGGATGCGGACGGGGTAGCTCGTGCCGTGGCGGACCAGGGCCGGGACGCGGGCGAGGGCGGCGCCGTCGTCGAAGTAGCCGTTGGCCTTGGCGACCAGGCGGATCACGCGTAGGTCGGGGTCGATGTTGAGGCAGTAGGCGTCGGCGCCGTCGGAGGAGGCGCGCCAGAGGAGGGAGAGGGCGCCGCTCGTGTCCGGGGCGGGGCCGCCGAGCCGGACCAGAGTGGTGAGGTCCAAGTCCGTCGCCGTGCGGGCCGAGATCGCGTGGGAGTCCTTGTCGAAGCTTCCGGCGCGGCCCGCGCTGTCCGTCGACCAGCGGCCGGCGGGGGTGATCGTCAACTTGCCGAGGTCCGAGCGGAATTCACCGCCGCTCGGGGCGGCCACCAGCGGCTTCACCCGATCCACCAGGCGGAAGGTGCTGTCGAGCCTGTGTACCTTGAGCGACTCGATGTGCGCGGTGCCGCCCTTGGCGTAGAAAGCCATGCCGTCGGCGTCCGGGCCGGGGAAGATCAGGCTGGTCACGGCGGCCTGTCCGTCCGCGCTGAATGCCTCGACCGAGGACGAGTCGACGTACACGCGCAGGGTCGCGCGGCCGTCGGTCGTCTTCATCGGCGCGGTCGTGCGGCCCGTGAAGTACTGCGTGAAGTCGCTCAGGCCCGATGCCGAGCGGTCCACGAACAGCTCCTGCGCCTCGGCGTCGTATCCGACTGTCGTGTGCTGCTCGTCGTCGGTCCGGAGCCGGAAGCCGATCTCCCTGGCAGTACCAAGGGTGATCTCGGCCTCGATCTCGTAGGCGATGCCCCGGACTCCCGCGAGCGGGTTCGCGGAGTCGGGGCGGACGGCGAGGTCCTTGCGGGTTGTGGTGGACGTGCGCAGCGTGACCAGCTCCGGGACCGGGCGCTGCGCCAGGCGTACGCCGTCGGCGGTGTCCGTGAGGGTCAGTTCGCGGGGGGTGCTCAGCTGGCCGTTCCAGCCGCCGGTCGGGGCGCTGAAGGGGTAGTCCCAGTTGCTCATCCAGCCGAGCCAGACGCGGCGGTCGTCGGTCAGGCCGTAGAAGGACATGGCGGCGTAGTAGTCACGGCCGGAGTCGGCGCGCAGGACCGTGCCGGCCTTCTGGTCGGGAGCGAAACCGGTGCCGTTCCACTCACCCGTGAAGTACTGGGCGGCCGAGCCGTTCGTGGCGCGTACGGCACCGGTGCTCAGGGTGAGGACCCACTTCACCTTGTCCTTGTCGCCGTCGACGGGGAGCGGGAAGAAGTCGGGGCACTCCCAGACGCCGGGTGTGGCCCAGTCGCCGTAGCCGAAGGAGCTGACCTGGGTCCAGGTGAGGAGGTCGGTGGAGGTGAAGAAGCGGATGTGGTCGCCGCCGGAGACGACCATCAGCCACTGTTCGTGGGCCTCGTCGCGGATGACCTTCGGGTCGCGGAAGGTCCAGTCGGCGTCTGGGCCGCCCGGGTTCTGCACGGCCGGACTCGAGCCGCCGTGCAGCTGCCACGATCGGCCCTTGTCCTTGCTGTACGCGATGCGCACGCTGGCGTTCCCGCCCGGCTTGTCCGGGTGGTAGCTCGTGTAATAGGCGATCAGGCCCGAGCCGCCCTCGAAGAGACCGGAGGTGTCGTCGGCGTCCACGACCGCGCAGCCGGTCCAGCAGTGGCCGTAGGCGTTCCAGGGCAGGGCGATCGGCAGGGGCTGCCAGTGGACGAGGTCGGTGCTGACCGCGTGCGCCCAGCGGCCCTCGTCCTGGTGGAAGAGGTGGTACTCGCCGTCGTGGTGCAGCAGGCCGCAGGGGTCGCTGGTGGATCCGGTGAGCTGGGAGTAGTGGTACGTGGGGCGGTACGGCTCGGTGAAGTAGTCGGCGGTGCTGTGGACTTCGACGTTCTGGAAGTACGACGTCCCGTGCGCGGCCGCGGTGCCGAAGGCGGCGCCCTTGGTGCGGGACACGCGGGTCTTGAGCGCGCGTACGCCGTCCACGTACACCTCGATGGTTCTGCCCGTCGCGCGGGCCTCGACGCGGTACGTGCCTCCGGCCGTGATGCGCCGGACCGGGCCGGAGGCGGAGGCGAGGCGGGTGCCGGAGGAGCGGTCCAGCAGGGCGACGGCGTTGCGGCCGGCTTCCAGGCGGGCTTCGTAGCCGCCGGAGCCGTTCGCGGACGCGCGCAGGACGAGGCCGGCCGAGGAGGAGCGGTCGCCGGGTGTGATGTCGGCCCTCGCCACCAGGTCGCCGTCGGCGAAGGGGGCCGTGCGCAGGCCGTTCTCGCCGCGGATGCCGCGCAGGTCCGGGGTCCAGGTGCCGGAGCGGGCCGTCCAGCCCTGGAGGCCGGTGGCGAGGTCGGCCGCGGCGATGTCCTCGAAGGACACCTCGCCGGCCGAAGCCGTGACGGCGAGTCGGCCCTTCGTGTGGGTGGAGTCCTGGGCGGTGATGACGGGGCTGTAGCCGTCGGGAGAGAGGAAGTTGGTCTGCCAGTGCACGCGCAGTTCGTCGTGTTCGGCTTCGACGCGCAGACGGTAGACCGTGTCGGCCTTGATGGTGGTCGCGTAGGTGCCGAGGGTGACGTCGCCATCGATGCGGTAGAGCCTCAGCCTGCCCTGGTCCGCTTCGACTTGGACGCCGTAGCCGCGCGTGGCCTTGGCGTCGGTGCGCACCAGCAGTGAGGCGATGGCGGAAGCGTCGTGCAGGAGCAGGTCGGCCTGGAACGCGGTGTCGTACGTCTTGGTCGTGGTGAGGGCGCGGGCGGTGGCTCCCTGGGTTGGGGCCGCGCGCCAGCCCAGTGGACTCGCCGTCCAGGTGCCGCCGCTCGTGGTCCAGCCGGTGAGGTTGGTGGTGACCGAGGAGAGGGAGGGCGGGCCGAAGGTGACCTTGCCGCCCTGGGCGAGCAGGCCCACCGAGCCGGTGTCGTGGCGGTGGTCCTCGGTGTGGAGAAGCCGCTTGCCGTCGACATGCACCGTCAGCTCGGGTCCGTCGACCGCCACTTCGAGGTCGTAGGGCTTTCCGGCCTGCGCGCCCGGAAGTGGAGCGGTGGCGAGTGTGTCGCCGCCGGCCAGGTCGTAGAGCCGTATGCGGGAGCGGCCGGGGTCGAGGGCGACCGCATATCCGGTCGAGCCGTCGAGGGCGGCCCGGAACACCAACGCGCCTACGGCGGAAGAGGATTGGGGCGTGACGCGGGCCGCGTACGTGCCTTTGGCCGCGAGTGGCTGCTCGGACAGGGCGAGGGCGGGCCCGCGGCGGCCGGCGGTCGCCGTCTGGCCGCCGTCGGAGGTGCGGGTCCAGGTGCCGGTGACGGGGATGGGGTCGGGGATCGGGGTGGCGGCGGGGGCCGCTCCGGTGGTGCTCGGGGCGGCGGCCTGTGCTGCGGGGAGGATGCCTCCGAGAGGCAGCAGGGTGGCGGCGGTTCCTCCGGCGAGCAGGAGGGTACGGCGGGACACGCTCATGGCAGCTCCTGATGAGAACAGGGGAGGGTGGGCCACGGCCCGGGGGGACGTCCACCCCTCGGGCCGTGGTCGTGTGTAAGACGGTCACGGCCACAGCGGCCGGGGTCCGTCGGTCAAGGCCGACGCCATCTGCCAGGCTTCGAACCGCTCCAGGGCCACATCGCCGTCGGCACCGATACCGACGCCGACTGCCTCGTCCGGGCGGGTGGGGTAGATGCGGGCGGTGAGGGGTCGCCCGTTGGCGAAGATCTCCAGTGCGGAGTGGTCGACGAGGACGCGCAGGTCGACCCGACCCTCGGGGCCCAACGACAGGTCGCCGTAGCGGGGTTCGGTGTCGACCGTCGGGTCGAGGCTGCTGGTCTCGCGGTGCAGACGGAGGGTGCCGTCCGTTCCGTCGTGCGACCGGCTCACCTCCACGACCGTGCGTTCCGCGCCGTCCGGTGTCTCGCGGAGCACGAGCCGGACGGTCGCTCCGGGGGCGAGACGCAGCGTCGTCTCGATGTCCAGCTGGTCCCCGCGCACGGCGGGCAGCGGGGTGTACGGGTCGGCCAGCCGGCCCGGAGCCACCTCTACGCGCTCCCGCCGCAGCTCGGTCAGCTCCGGCACCGGGGCCTGGTGCAGGCCGCCGTCCGTGGCGAGCGTGACGACCCTCGGCAGGGACATCACACCGCACCAGCCGGCCTGCGCGTTCGCCTCGTCCGTCCGGCCCTCCTGGAGCCAGCCGAACATGATGCGGCGGCCGTGCTCGTCACGGGTGGACTGGGGGGCGTAGAAGTAGCGGCCGCCGTAGTCGAGGCGATGGAGGGCGGTCGGGGTGAAGGTGTCGCCCTGGTAGCGGCCGGTCCAGTACAGGGGGTGGTGGGTGGTGCCCCCGTCCCAGGCGGAGAAGACCAGCACGTCGGTACTGCCGGCCTCCTCGTCCTCGCCGAGCCGGAAGAGGTCGACGCACTCCCACATCGTGCCGGTCCAGTCGAGCTCGCCCTGGTTCTGCGAGGCGTCGCCGGTCAGCAGGGGGCCGACGTAGCGCCAGCTGCGCAGGTCGTCGGATTCGTACAGGAAGGCCGTTCCGCCGACGCCCCGGATTCCCGAGCCCACCAGCTGACGCCACACCGTGTTCTCGCCGGAGCCCTCCCGCCAGACGCAGTGGTCGCGGAAGGCCGTGATGTCGACGCCCTCCGGCGGGGCGGTGATGACCGGGTTGGCCGAGTCCTTGGTCCAGTACGTCAGATCCGCCGATCCCCTGGCCACGCAAGGGAGTTCATGCTCGCCGTGCCTGCCCGAGTAGACGAGCGTGGGCACCCCCCCGTCGTCCACCAGGACACCGGACCAACAGCCGTCGCGGTCCGGGCCGTCCGAGCCTGGCACCAGGGCGACTGGCTCATCGGCCCAGTGCACGAGGTCGGTACTGGTGGCGTGGCCCCAGTGGATGCGGTGGTGGGCGGCGGCGAGCGGGTTGTACTGGTAGAAGAGGTGGTAGACGCCGTTCCAGTGACTCAGCCCGTTGGGGTCGTTGAGCCAGCCGCCGGGCGAGGTGAAGTGGAAGCGGGGGCGGTGGGGGTCGCGCAGGGCGCGCTCGGCCAGCCCCTCGGCGGTGGGACTGCCGGAGGGGAGGGTGAGGTCGTGGGTCATACGGCGGTGGTCTCCGCTTTCTCGGTGTCGTCGGTGGCCTCGCTGTCCGGCCGGTCGGTGGCCTTGAGGACGCGGCGGGCGATGTCGGAGGCGGGTGCGCGCAAGTGGCAGCGCACCCAGTGGGGCTGTCCGTCGTCTTCGCCGACGATGTGGCGGACGGGCTCGGTGCGGCTGCACGTGCCGTCGTCGCCATAGGGGCAGGACGTGGGGTTGAGGATCGCCTCGCGGAGCTTGGCGCGCTCGACGGGGTCGTAGCTGCCGGCCCGTTCGGGGTCGGGTACGGCGGACAGCAGCAGGCGGGTGTAGGGGTGGGCGGGGGCGTCCATGACGGCCAGTGCGTCGCCGCCCTCGACGAGTTCGCCGGCGAACATGACCATCGTGGTGTCGGCGAGGTAGCGGGCGGAGCCCAGGTCGTGGGTGATGTAGAGCATGGCGATGTTCCGCTCGTCGCGCAGGCGCCGCATCAGGTTGAGCACGCCGACGCGCACGGAGACGTCCAGCATCGACGTCGGTTCGTCGGCCAGGATGAGGCGCGGTTCCACCGCCAACGCGCGAGCGATGGAGACGCGCTGACGCTGGCCGCCGGAGAGTTCGTGCGGGTAGGACTGGAGCATGTCCTCGGTCAGGCCGACCGTTTTTATCAGCTCGCGCAGCGCCTCTGGTGTGGCGGAGTGGCCGTGCAGGACGAGGGCCCGGGTGAGGAAGTGCTCGATGCGGTGGACGGGGTTGAGTGAGCCGAAGGGGTCCTGGAACACCATCTGGACCTTGCGGCGGTACGCCCGTGACGCCCGGCGCCGCTCGGTGCGCAGGACGTCCTCGCCGTCGAGCAGCACCTGTCCGGCGGAGGGCTGTTCGAGGCGGGCGAGACAGCGGGCGATGGTGGACTTGCCGCTGCCGGACTCGCCGACCAGGGCGGTGATCCGGCCGGCCGGGAGATCGAAGGAGACGTCGTTGACGGCTCGGACGCGGCGCCGGGAGAAGACGGTGCCGACCTGGAAGTCCTTGGTCAGACCGCGTACGGACAGCAGGGGCTGGGTCATCGCGGGGCTCCCTGGGCACTCTGGGCCGCCCACCGGCCGGGGGCGATCTCGCGCAGGTCGGGGATGTTCATGGAGCAGTCCGAGCGGTCCTCGGGACAGCGGACGTGGAAGCCGCAGCTGTCGGCGGTGCGCGGGGCGTCGAAGAGGCCGGTGAGTTCTTGGCGCGGGCCGGTCAGCGGCGGGAAGGCGTTCATCAGCGCCTCGGTGTAGGGGTGGAGCGGATGGGCGAACAGGTCCTTGGCGTCGGCGAGTTCGACGATCCGTCCGCCGTACATCACGCCCATGCGGTCCGACAGCTCGACCATCAGGGACATGTCGTGGGTGATGAAGAGGATGGAGAAGCCCAGCTCCCGCTGGAGGTCGCGGATCTGCGCCATGATCTCCTGCTGCACGACCACGTCGAGCGCGGTGGTCGGCTCGTCCATGATCAGCAGCCGGGGGTGGAGTGCGACTGCCATGGCGATGACGACGCGCTGGCGCATGCCGCCGGAGAGCTGGTGCGGGTACGCCTTCAGCCTTCCCGGGTCGATGCCGACCAGCTGAAGCAGCTCGCCGGCCCGCTCCCGCGCGGCCCGCTTCTTCAGCTTCTCGTGGGTGGTGAAGATGTCGACGATCTGCTCGCCGATGGTCAGGACGGGGTTGAGCGAGTTCATCGCCGACTGGAAGACCATGGCGATCTCCCGCCACCGGAAGGCGCGCAGCTCGCGTGCGTCCAGGGCGAGGACGTTGCGGCCCTGGAAGCGAATGCTGCCCGCGGTGATTTCCGCCGGGGGCTTCAGCAGTCGCATCACCGCGTTGGCGATGGTCGACTTGCCGCAGCCGGATTCTCCGGCGAGGCCGAAGATCTCTCCGGCTCCGATGGAGAAGGAGACGTCGTCGGCGCCCACGACGGTGCGTCCGTCACCGCGGTATTCGACGCGCAGGCCGTTCACCTCAAGTACGGGTTCCATGGCTCAGCCCCTCCTTTCACGCCGGGCACGGCGGCTGCGCAGCCTGGGGTTGGTGATCTCGTCGACCGCGTAGTTGACCAGCGCGAGCGCGAACGCGACGAGCGCGATGCACAGTCCGGAGGGGACGAAGGCCCACCACGTGCCGGTCATCAGCGCGCCGTCGTTGCTGGCCCAGTACAGGTTGGTGCCCCAGCTGACGACGCTGCTGTCGCCGAGGCCGAGGAACTCCAGGCCGGCCTGGGCGCCGATGCCGAAGATCACGCAGCCCAGCAGCGTGGTCATCACCACGGACGCCATGTTGGGCAGGATCTCGCGGAACATGATCCGCAGGGGGCGCTCGCCGGTGACGACGGCGGCGGCCACGAAGTCCTTGCCGCGGATCGACTTGGCCTGCGCGCGCAGGACCCGGGCCGAGCCCGCCCAGCCGGTGACGACGAGCACCAGGATCACGGTCGAGGTCCCGGGCGGCAGGAACGCGGCCAGGATGATGAGCAGCGGGAGGCCGGGCAGCAGCAGGAAGATGTTGGTGACCAGGGTCAGCGCGTCGTCCACGATACGGCCGAAGTACGCGGACGCCAGGCCGACGAGGATGGCGACGCCGGTCGCCACAAGGCCCACGGTGAAGCCGACGAAGAGGGAGCTGCGCGCACCCCACAGGGTGAGGGCGAGCACGTCCTGTCCCTTGGCGGTCGTACCCAGCCAGTGTGCGGCCGAGGGTGCCTGGCTGCCCGTGGAGTTGATGAGCGACGGGTCGCCCGGTGCCAGGACGGGCGCGAGCAGAGCCAGCAGCGCGAAGAGAGCGAGCAGGATCAGCCCGGCCAGCGCCTTCTTGCTGTCGATGAGCTGGCGCAGCAGTCCGCGGCGGCGGGACGTGCGTGCGGGGATGGTCGGCGTGGTGGCCGTCGCGATGTCGATGGCGGTCATGTCGGCAACCTCCTCAGCGGACGCGGACGCGCGGGTCGAGGCGGACGTAGACGAGGTCGACGAGGAAGTTCGCGAGCAGCACCGCGGCCGTGATCGTCAGGAAGATGCCCTGCATCAGCGGGTAGTCCAGGCCCTGGACGGCCATCAGCAGCTGGTAGCCGATGCCGGGGTAGGCGAACACGACCTCGGTGAGCAGGGCGCCGCCGATGACGAAGCCGAGCGCCATGCCGAAGTTGGTGACGGAAGGCAGCAGCGCGTTGCGGGCGGCGTAGCGGAACATGATCCGCGAGGGGCTGAGGCCCTTGGCCTCGGCCATCGTGATGTAGTCCTCGGCCGTCGTGGCGATCATGGTGTTGCGCATGCCGAGCATCCAGCCGCCGATGGAGACCAGCACGATGGTCAGCGCCGGCAGCACCAGGTGGGTGGCGACGTTCGAGAGGAACTCGCCGTTGAAGCCGGGAGTCAGGCCGACGTCGTAGGCGTGCCGCATGGGGAACCAGCCGAGGCTCACCCCGAACAGGTACAGCGCGCCCATGGCCAGCCAGAAGTACGGGAACGAGCCGACGAAGATCAGCAGGGGCGGGAAGGCGGAGTCGAGGACGCCGCCGCGCCGCCAGGCGGCGACGATGCCGAGCAGGTTGCCGAGCACGGCCGCGATGACGAGCGCGACGCCGCCGAGGAGCAGGGTCCAGCCGATCTGTGAGCCGATCACGTCGGAGACCGGGGTGGGAAAGCGGGTGATGGAGATGCCGAGGTCGCCGGTGAAGACGCTTTTGACGTAGGAGACGTACTGCTCCCAGAGTGGGCGGTTGTCGAGGCCGAAGAGTTTCCGCAGCTGGGCTATCTGGTCGGGCTGCATGGTGCCCTGGGCCTGCGCGAACATCCGGGAGACCGGGTCGCCCGGCATGAAGCGCGGGAGAACGAAGTTCAGGGTGATGGAGGCCCAGAAGGCGAGCAGATAGAACCCCAGGTTGCGCAGGATCAGACGCACGGGTCGTGCTCCCTGTCGGTGGGGGGTGAACGTGTGGCTCGGTGCGCGGGGGCGGCCGTCCGGGGAGGAGGGCGGCCGCCGGTCCGCGGGCGGCGTCAGCTCTTGACGGGCTTCAGCGACGTGAGCACGAGGATCGTGCTGCCGTTGCGGTTGCCGAGGGTGGCGTACGGGTTCTCTTCGGTGGGCCAGCCGGTGAAGCGGGCGTCCGTGTACGCGCCCCACTCGGGGCCGGTGAACAGCGGGACGACGGGCGCGTCCTTTTCGTACAGCTCCTGCAGGCCGTTCATCTGCTCGCGCTGCGCACTCTCGTCCGTGGCGGCGGCGAAGGCGTCGATGAGCTTGTCGGCCTTCTTGTCGCCGAAGCGGTGGTAGTTCTCCGTGGCCTGCTTGCCGACCGGCTGCACCATCTTGGTCGACATCACGCCGCGGAAGTACTCGTACGGCGTGGCGCCGTTGTTGCTCCACACGATGCCGGTGTCGAACGTGCCGGTGTTGTACGACGCCGAGACCGCCGACCAGTCGGGCGTCTTCACGGTGGCGGTGATGCCGACCTTCGCGAGGTTCTGCTTGATGATGTTGGCGACCGAGATCCAGTCGGAGGAGGCTGAGCCGACGGAGATGTCGAGCGTGAAGTCCTTGCCGTTCTTCAGCTTCCGCTTGCCGCCGCTCTCCTCGTAGCCGGCCGCATCCAGCGCCTTGGCCGCCGCGTCGGTGTCGTACTTCGTCCAGGTGCAGGACGCGGCGAGCAAGGTGTCACGCCACTTGTCGTACGTGCGGGCCAGGCCCGTGCAGTCGGCGGGTTCAGCGTAGCCGTTCATCGCGACCTTGGTGATCTGGTCGCGGTCGACGGCCATGCTGAGGGCCTTGCGCACCGCCGGGTCGTCGAAGGGCGCCTTGGTGGTGTTCAGCTGCCAGTTGATCATGGCGCCGGTGGCCGGGAACCAGTAGTGGTTGTGCTTCTTGTCCTTGGCGACGAAGGACTTCTCGATGTCCGGGATGAACGACTGCGTCCAGTCCACCTCGCCGTTGGTGAAGGCGATGTTGGCGCTGTCGTTGCCGGAGAAGGCGAGCATCTGGATACCGGCGATCCGCTGCTTGTCCGGCTGCCAGTAGTCGGGGTTCTTGCGCAGCTCGTACGACTGGCTCTGGAACTTCTCGATCTTGGTGTACGGGCCGGTGCCGACCGGGTTCGGGTTGGTGAACTTCGCCGGGTCCTTCACCTTGGACCAGATGTGCTTCGGCAGGATGTAGTGGCCGCTGATCTCGTAGAAGGCGGTCGAGAACGCCTTGTTGAAGGAGAACTTCACCGTGTGGGCATCGACCGCGGTGACCTTGTCCAGGTAGTCGAAGCCGCCGAGCACCTTCTTCTGGAGCTCGAAGGTGTAGACGACGTCGTCGGCGGTGAGCGCCTGGCCGTCCGACCACTTGACGCCCTCGCGCAGCGTGAAGGTGAGGGACTTGCCGTCCTTGGCCTGCTCCCACTTGGTGGCCAGCCACGGCGTGTCCTTGGCGTCCGCCATGCTGTGCACCGCCAGCGGCTCGTAGACCGCCTGCAGGGTCATGGGGGCGGCCTGCGGGGAGAGCGGGTTGAAGTTGCGCGTGAACGTCGCCAGATCCTCGCGCGGGATGGTGAGCAGCTGGTTGCCGGAGGTGTCACCGGCGCCGGAGGTGCCCGAGCCACCCGTACAGGCGGACAGGACCAGGGCCGCGGCGGCGGTCACGGTGACCGCTCTCAGGACGGCTCGGGGCCGCCGTGAAGGTATGCGGGAGGGTGCCATAATGGAGACTCTTTTCCTCTCTTCAACACACAGGGCGAAGACGGGATGGGATTCCTCGGCGGACTGATTAGCGGTCAGACCGACGAGCGTTCGAGCAGCGGGCAGTCGATCGTCACCTGACGGGTGTCGAGCGGCTGCCCCGCTGCGAGAGCGGCGAGCATGTCGATGCCCTTGGTGCCCATGGCCTCGAAGGGCAGGGCGAGCGTCGTCAGCTTCGGCCGCAGATAGGCGGCGATGAGTTCCTGGTTGTCGAACCCCACCACGGCCACGTCGTGCGGGATGCGCAGCCCACGTTCCTTGATCGCGTCGTACGCGCCCATCGCCATCCGGTCGTTTCCGCAGAACAGCGCGGTCGGCCGGTCGCCGGCCGGGCGGTCAAGGAGTTCGCAGGCGGCGGTATAGGCGCTGTCCGCGGTGGCCCAGCCGGGGACGACGAGGGAGGGGTCGGGGGTGATCCCGGCCTCGCGCAGGGCACGTTCGTGCCCCTCGCGCCTGCCGATGGCCGCCGGGATCGCCGGGTCGAGGTTGATGAACCCGATGCGGGTGTGACCGGCGTCCAGGAGCCGGCGGGTCGCCTTGTAACCGCCCGACACCTCGTCGGGCAGGATGCACGGCAGCTCACCTTCCGCGTCGTAGCAGTTGACGAGCACCGTCGGCACCTCCCGGGCGGCCTTGGGGAGCGTGACGGCCCGGTGCCAGGTCGTGGCGTACAGGAGCCCTTCCACCCGGTGTTCCAGCATCTGGTCGAGCGCGGCGGCCTCCTGGGCGGGGTCGCCCTCGCTCGCGGCGATCAGCAGGAACCTCCGATCGCCCCAGGCGCGGCTCTGCGCACCCGTGATCACCTCGGTCGCGAAGGGGCCGGTCACGATCTCGGTGATCAGCCCGAACCATCCGCTGCGGTTCGCGGCCAGCGCCCGCGCCCCGGCGTTGGGCCGGTAGCCGAGCTCGTCGATCGCCTCCAGGATCCGCCGACGGGTCTCCTCGGGGATGGCGGCGCCGGGCTTGTCGTTGAGGACGAAGGAGACGGTGGTCCGCGAGACACCCGCGTGGCGCGCCACATCGCTCATGGTCACGCGCTGCGTCCTGTTCGTGGCCACTTCCAGTCCCTTTCGGCCGTCCGGCGGTGAGACAGCACCTCCGGTTTCGCGCTTTAATAACGCGCGTTACTTCCGTGTTGCAGGGAAGTTACGTGCGTCTTGAGCGGCATGTCAATACCTGCGCATGGGCCACATCAGGCCACCGGCCCGGTGCCCTTCGCCCCCCGCGCTCTTCCCGAGAGAGGCAACCAACCACCATGGCCCGACCCCAGGCCCCCAGCAGCGTCACCGTCCTCGGCGAGTGCGTCGCCGAGGCTTTCACCGACCCCGCCCGGTCCAGCTCCGATGAACTCGCGCTGCGCGCCCTGCACGGTGGCGGCCCCGCCAACACCGCCGTCGCCCTCGCCCGGCTCGGTACCCGGACTCGTTTCCTCGGGCGGTTCTCCCACGACGTCTTCGGCGCCCTCTTCCATGCCCGCCTCAGTGCCTCCGGCGTCGACCTGACCGGCAGCGTGACCGCCGCCCCCGAGCCCAGCACCCTCGCCGTCGCCGACCTCGACGACTCCGGCCAGGCCACCTACACGTTCTATGCCGACAGCGCCGCCGACTGGCAGTGGACCGACGACGAACTCGCCGGCGCCCGGCTGGACGATGCGGCCTGCCTGCACACCGGCTCCCTGGCGCTGATACAGCAGCCCGGCGGCAGCCGCATCGAGGACAATCTCGCCAGGGCGCGCGAGCACGTCACCGTGTCCATCGACCCCAACGTCCGGCCCCTGCTCGTATCGCCCTCCGTCTACCGCGAACGGCTTCCCCGCTGGTGCGCCCTCGCCGACATCCTTCGCCTCAGCGAGGACGACCTCGCGCTGCTCCTGCCCGGCGTCGGCCCTGAGGAGGCGTGCGACACCTGGCATGCCGCCGGCGCGCGCCTCGTCGTCATCACCTTCGGCGGGCGCGGCGCCCTTGCCTCCCTAGACCGGGTGTGAGTAGTTGCGGTACAGAAAGTGCCGCTGAGATTGATCATGGTCGGCTAGCACGCGGGATGCGGCTGCCGCTGGGGTTCGCGGAAAGGCCGCTGGGCAGCCGTTGACGCTGCCTACGGTCCCAGTCGTGCCGGTGGAGTTTCTGACTGATGAGCAGGCCGAGGCGTACGGGACGTTCACCGAGGTGCCCACGCGCCCGGAGCTGGAGCGGTTCTTCTTCCTCGACGATGACGACCGTGACCTGACCGCGCTACGGCGTACAGACGCGCACCGGCTGGGCATGACGGTGCAGATCTGCACGGTCCGCTACATCGGCCGGTTTCTGGCCGATGATCCGCTGGCGGTGCCGTGGGAGGTCGTGGAGTACCTGGCCGGGCAGCTCGGCATCGAGGACACGTCGTGCGTGAAGCGGTATCCCGAGCGGCGCAGGACGCCGTACGAGCATGCGGAGGAGATCCAGGAGCGGTTCCGGTACCGGGACTTCACCGACCGGCGGTGGGGGCGGGAGTTCCGCGGGTTCCTGTACGGGCGGGCGTGGACGCACGCGGAGGGGCCGGTGGCGCTGTTCAACCACGCGGTGACGTGGTTGCGGAAGAACCGGGTGCTGCTGCCGGGGGTGTCGGTGCTGGCTCGGCAGGTGTCGGAGGCCCGCACGGCGGCCGAGCGGCGGCTGTACGAGGCGGTGGCCCGTGCCGCGCATCGGGCCGATCCGGCGCTCGCGCCGGCGCTGGCGGAACTGCTGGTGGTGCCGGAGGGCAAGCGGGTCTCGGAGCTGGAGCGGCTGCGCACGCCGCCGGTGAAGTCGACGGGCACCGCGATGGTCCGGGCGATGGAGCGGGTGGAGGAGATCTCCGCGTTCGCGCTGGGCCGGGTGAACCTGTCCCGAGTGCCGGTGAACCGGCTGTCCACGCTGGCCCGGTACGGGCAGCTCAGCAAGGCGCAGACCATCGAGCGGGCGCCGGAGCCGCGGCGGACCGCGCTGCTGACGGCGGTGGTGCGGCAGCTGGAGGCGCAGGCGATCGACGACGCGCTGGACCTGTTCGCGGTGCTGATGGCGAACCGGCTGATCAGCCCCGCGCGGCGGGCCTCGGAGCGGGAGCGCCTCGCGATGCTGCCGCAGCTGGAGAAGGCGGCCCGCATCCTGGCGAAGGCGTCGAAAATCCTCACCGAGGAGCTGGACCTGGTCGCCGAGCACGAGGCGGACCTGGACGTCGCGGCGCTGTGGGCGGCGGTGGAGGAGGCCGTGTCGCGTACGGCGGTGGCCAGCGCCGTCGCGACGGTGGAGGTCCTGGTGCCCGAAGACGACGGGTCGGCCGAGGCAGCGATGCGCGAGAAACTCGGCCTGCGCTACAACACCGTGCGCCCGTTCCTGTCCCTGCTGGGCGAGTCGGAGGCGCTGAACGCGGCCCCGGCCGGGCGGCGCATCCTGAAGGCGGTGCGTCGCCTGCCCGCGCTCTCGCGCCGCCGGGTCAAGGACCGGCCGCTGCTGCCCCGTGAGGTCGACGCCGACCTGGTGCCCGCGATGTGGAAGCGGGCGGTGTTCTCCAACGCCAAGCTGCCCCAGGGCGCGGTCGACCGCGACGCGTACGTGGTGTGTGTGTGCTGGAGCAGCTGCACCGTGCCCTGAACCGGCGCGATGTGTTCGCGGCTCCCTCGAACCGGTGGGCCGATCCGCGCGCCCGGCTCCTGGACGGTCCGCGGTGGGAGGCGATGCGCACGGACGTGCTGGCGGGCCTGTCCCTGACGGAAGACGCCGGCGAGCACCTGGCCCAGCTCGCGCGCGGGCTCGATGCGGCATGGCGGCAGATGGTTGACCGCCTGGAGGAGGCCGGCGCCGATGCGAAGGTGGAGATCGTCGTTCCCGAGGGCGGCGGCCGGGCCCGCCTGTCGGTGGACAAGCTCGGCGCGGTGGGCGAACCGGAGTCGCTGATCTGGCTGAAGACCACCACCGAGGCCATGCTCCCCAGGATCGACCTGCCGGACCTGCTGTTCGAGGTCCACTCCTGGACCGGGTTCCTTGACTCCTTCGGGCACGTCTCCGACCGGCGCACCCGCATGGAGGGTCTACTCGTCTCCCTGGTCGCCCTGCTGGTCTCGCAGAGCTGCAACATCGGGTTGACCCCGGTCATCGACCCGAACAACAAGGCGCTGACCCGCTCGCGCCTCTCGCACGTCGACCAGAACTACGTGCGCGCCGACACCATCGCCGCGGCGAACGCCGCGCTGATCGGCGCCCAGTCCGCGATCGAGCTGGCGCAGATGTGGGGCGGCGGGCTGCTCGCCTCCGTCGACGGCCTGCGCTTCGTCGTCCCGGTCAAGAGCATCAACACCGGGCCCTCGCCCAAGTACTACGGCTACAAACGCGGCGTGACCTGGCTCAACGCCGTCAACGACCAGGTCGCCGGAATCGGCGCGATGGTCGTACGCGGCACCCCGCGCGACAGCCTCTACACCCTGGACACCCTGCTCAACCTCGACGGCGGCGTGAAGCCGGAGATGGTGGCCACCGACAACGCCTCGTACTCCGACATGGCGTTCGGCCTGTACAAGATGCTCGGCTTCCGCTTCGCCCCGCGCTTCCGTGACCTGGCCGATCAGCGGTTCTGGCGGGCCGACCTGCCTGACGACGACGGGGAGCCGGCCGCCGGATACGGGCCGCTGGAGGACGTGGCCTGCAACAAGGTCAACCTGAAGAAGATCGCCACGCACTGGCCGGACATGCTCCGTGTCGCCGGGTCGCTCATCACCAATCAGGTCCGGGCCTACGACCTGCTGCGGATGTTCGGCCGCGAAGGGCACCCGACCCCGTTGGGGGCGGCGTTCGCCGAGTACGGGCGGATCGACAAGACCATGCACCTGCTCGCTCTGGTCGACCCGGTCGATGACACCTACCGGCGGCTGATGAACCGGCAGCTCACCGTCCAGGAGTCCCGCCACCGGCTCGCCCGCGCGATCTGCCACGGCGGCCGGGGCCAGATCCGCCAGGCGTACCGCGAGGGCCAGGAGGACCAGCTGGCCGCCCTCGGGCTGGTCCTCAACGCCGTGGTGCTGTGGAACACCCGCTATTTGGACGCCGCCGTGGCTCGGCTCCGCGCCGAGGGGCACGACATCAAGGACGAGGACATCGCCCGCCTCTCCCCGCTCAAGGACCGGCACATCAACTTCCTGGGCCGGTACCTCTTCAACATCACCGCCAGCGGCCCAGACCAGGGACTGCGGCCCTTCCGTGATCCAGACGCGCCCGAGGACGGTGACGAGGAGGGGTAGCCCCCGGAATGTGTGGCCGAGTCCTGTTCGCCTACGGGGTGGTGCGGTACGGGGGAGCCAGCCATCACGCTCTCCCCGCTGGCCACGGGTATCCGGGTCAGCCAGTCGTGATGGCGAAGGGCCCGTTGTTTGCGAAGACGAGCTTGGCGAAGTTCTCGCCGATGCGGCGGTGTCCTTCGGGGCTGGGGTGGATCGCGTCCGGCAGGGGGAACTCGTCGTGGTCGCTCTCGCCGTAGAGGTCGAGTCCGTCGAGGTAGTGGAGGTTGGGGTCTTCGGCGGACCGCTGCTTGACGATGTCGGCCAGGACGTCGCGGACGATCGTGAGCGTCAGCCGTCCGGCGGCGGTCTCGGCCGGATCACCGGTGGCCTTGAACTTCAGGGTTCCACTGGAGAGGTCCGGCATGAGAGGTCCGGGGGTGTTCTCGTGGGTCGGACACAGGACAGGGGAGACCAGGAGCAAGGGGGTTGTGGGGTGGCCCTCGCGGATGGTGTCGAGGAAGCCGTGGATGGCGGGGGCGAAGGCGCGCAGGCGCATGGCGTCGTTGTTGACGACGTTGATGCCGAGCTTGAGGCTGATCAGGTCTGCGGGGGTGTCGCGCATCGCGCGGGCGGTGAACGGGTCGACCAGTGCGCTGCCGCCGAATCCGAGGTTGATCAGCTCCACATCGCCTGCGGCGGCGGCCAGGGCGGGCCAGATGGTGCTGGGGAAGGCGGCGTTGGATCCGTGGCTGATGGAGCTGCCGTGGTGCAGCCACACCCGGCGCCCGGTCTTCGGGGCCGGCTCGACGGGGGCGTCGGTGCGCAGGGCGATGACCTCGGTGATCTCCGCGTGCGGGAGCCAGATCTCGATGTCCTTCTCGTCGGCGGGGAGGTCGGTGAAGTGGGCGGTGCCGGCGGGGCCCGGGGTGAATTCCGCGGTCTGGGTCTGCATGTCGGTGATGGTGCGCAGGTTCCCGCCGTCCACGGTGGCCTGGGCGGCGAGGCGGCCGTCGACCAGGAGGTCGTAGACGCCGTCCGGCGGGGGCGGGAAGCCCAAATAGACGCGCTTGGTGGGCAGGGTGTCCAGGTCGATGGTGGTGGCGCTGGTACGGAAGGCCAGCCGGACACCGGAGGGCTGGGCCTCGGCCACGGCCAGCCGGTCGTCGGGAATCTGGCGGCGCGCCCAGGCAGGCAGCCGGTGCGGCAGCAGGCCGTGGGCAGTCTCTTCCACGTCGAGGTGTCCGCGCAGGAAGTCGGCGGTGATGGGGGTGGTGATCAGGTTCTGTTCGGTGCTCATTGCCTCAAGCCTTTTGATTCTGGGGCGGGGTGTCGGGTCGGTATGGGGAAGCCGTCGCGGGTGACGCGGCCGGTCAGGGGGTGGATCGGCTCCGCAATGCGGTGTCGAGGCAGTCCAGGGTCCAGGCCCAGGACTGCTGCGCGGCGATGTCGGTGTGGTCGAAACCGCCGGCTGCCTCCAGGGAGACGTAGCCGTGGAAGACGCTGCCCAGCATGCGGACCGCGTGCGTCTGGTCCGGCTCGGCCAGGTCGTAGCCGCGCAGGATCGCCCGTGTCATCTGCGCGTGCCGGACGCCGGCGCTGGCCGCGGCGGTCTGCGGGTCGAGCCGGTAGCGCGCTGCTTCGTACCGGCCGGGGTGCGCCCGGGCGTAGTCCCGGTAGGCGTTCGCGAAGGCCGTCAGGGCGTCCTTGCCCGCGCGCCCGGCCACGGCGTCGGCGACCTGGTCGGCGAGTTCCTCCAGCGCGAACAGCGCGATCCGGGTCTTGAGCTCGTGGGAGTTCTTCACATGCGCGTACAGGCTCGCCGGCTTCACGTCGAAACGCCGGGCGAGCGCGGACAGGGTCACCTGGTCGAAACCGGCCTCATCGGCGAGTTCCGCACCAGCGAGCGTCAGCCGCTCCGGGCTCAGTCCTGCCCGAACCACAACCATCACCTACTCTCAGTATGACTATGATCAGTATGCATCTACCTACAACCTATAGGCAAATGATGTATCACCTTAGGGTTTGGCGCACTCTGCCGAATGAGGCGAGCGCGACGACAGGGCCGGCGAAGCCGCACGGGCACCCCCCTTGATTCGCGCAAACGGTCCTTTGCCCGAGCAAGATCAAACGTGACGGCCCGGCGACCGCGAAGCGCCGTTCCGGTTCGCAGAACCCGTTCTCACTCAAAGGCGAGTCCGGGGTACTTCTGCGAATCGTTTGTGACAGCATCCGGGGGCATGACGGCCCCTCAAGAAGCCTCCCCGAGCGACGCGGACGACGTCGAGCGCCACCCCTGCCCGCGCTGCCGGGCCGAACCCGGCTCGCCGTGCCGCTCGCGCTCCGGCGCGGTCGCCGGCACCTACCACACCGGCCGCTTCGCCAAGGTGCCCCGACTCGCCAAGCTCCTACGCGTGCCCACCCCCGCCGACCGCGGCCCCGGCCAGCCGTGGCGCCCCGGCACCCCCGTCCCGCTCGCCCTCGCGCCGGACACCCCGACCGCCGACATCCGCATCGGGTACGCGCGGTGCTCGACGCTCACCCAGGAACTCCATTCCCAGCTCGACGCCCTCGCCAAGCACGGCATCCCGCGCGACAAGGTGTTCTCCGAGAAGATCAGCACCCGCGTCCGGGTCCGCCCCCAGTTCGAGGCCGCGCTCGCGCTCGCCCGCCAGATCAAGGCCCACGCCCCGCACTGCCGGGTCATCTTCACGGTGTACGAGATGAAGCGCCTCGGCCGCGACGCCGCCGAACTCACCGCTCTCGCTGATCACCTCACCGCCCACGGCCTGGTCCTGGAGATGCTCGCCGGACCGCTGCCCGGGATGTACGACCCCAGCGGGCCGGGCCGCCTGCTGTTTGCGTTCTTCGCGGCGATGGCGGAGACCGAGCGGGAGAACATCCGGGAGTCGACTCTGGAAGGGCTCGACGCGGCAGCCCGCAAGGGCAAGCACGGCGGCCGGCCGCCGGTCATCACCGACGACATGCTGCATACCGTGCTACGGCGCCGCGCGAACGGCGAATCCGTCGAGCAGATCCAGCCGGACCTGATCATCCCCACAGGCAAACGCAAGGGCCAGGCCCCCAGCGTCGCGAGCATCTACCGCGCGCTCGCCGAGCACGAGAAGAGGGAGGCGTACCCCGAAGCCGTCGCGGTGGCCCGCGCGGACTTCGCCGATCTCCCGGACGCCGACGACATCCCCCGCCCCCGCCGAGTCCGCATCCGGCGGCCGGACGACCCGCTCGCCCTGACTCCGCCTGGACCATGATCAATCTCAGCGGCACTTTCTGTACCGCAACTACTCACACCCGTAGACGGCCTCCGCGTCACCGTCCCAGCCCCGGCCGTGGACGTTGTGGACACCGTCGGCGCCGGGGACTCCTTCACTGCGGGCCTGCTCCACCGCCTCGCCGCCCTCGGACACCTTGGCGGGCGACTCGACGCACTGAGCCTCGAGGACGTCACCGACTCCTGCTCCTTCGCCGCTCACGTGGCCGCCGTGACCTGTTCCGTCCACGGCGCGAACCCGCCCTGGGTGGACGAAGCGGCGATGGAGGCCGGCGTGGAACAGCTCCTGCCGCATGCCTGAACGTGGCATGCCCGTTCCCGCAGACAGGACTGCGGGAACGGGCGTCGAATCCACACGGCCGGCACCCCGTACGCGCTGTTGCCATGGCGTCGTCATGGTTGCGGAGCCGCAGAGCCGGGGAGCCGAGCGGTGCTTGAGATCAGGTGCGGCTCTCAGTGAGGTCTGCCAGCTCGGCCTGGATGCGGTCGGCCTCCTCGCGCAGTTCGTCGACCCGACGGCGAGCTGCGAGCTCGTGCTGTTCCAGCAGTCCGACAACCGACGGCATCCGCGACCTCCCGGGGAGCGACGACACCACAGGCCATGGCTCCCACGGAATCACCGACCCGCCTGACCAGCGGATATACCGTCCTCAAGTCCGGAAAGACAACAGCTTCACGACTTCTTCGGCCGCCTTGCCTTCTCCCCGGACACCGGCACCCTCGCCGTGCTCACCGCGCGAGCGGAGGTGATCCATCTGAGACGCGTTAGTCGAAGCCGCCGGCCGTCACACCGACAGTGACCGGGCATCGGAACATACTCAGCTGCCGGCGGTCCGTAACCTGAGCAGCTGGACGAGACCCGTCTTCGACCGCCCCGACGTCCTGACCACATGAACCACGGAGCACCACACGAGAGGACCGAGTGACCGCTCGGGGCCGTTTCCTCTTGGGGCAGTTCCTGGCGCCCACCGGCCATCACCACGACGCACACTCTCGCGCGCCGCACACCCAGACGGCCACCACGTCGAACGCCTCGACCCACCTGCGCCGACCGGAGCACAGGATCATCGATAACACTGTCCTCGTTACCAGCGGCCTCAGGATGGCCTCAATTCATGGCCCTACGCAGCGCGGCCCAGCAGAACACGTCTCCTTGGCTACGCACCTACGCGCATTCGTGCAGGTCAGAAGGCCACCAGCTGTCGCAGACCGAGCCGCCCCCAAACTCACGAGCAGCGGATTCAGTCCGTTCAGGCAAAGTTGACGCTCCGACAGCCAAAAAAGAACGTTTCCGCAGGTCAGAGACCTGTATAGGTGGGGCGGGTGGGACTCGAACCCACGGCCGACGGATTATGAGTCCGTTGCTCTAACCGGCTGAGCTACCGCCCCAAGCGGCGTGTCGCGCACAGGTGTGCGTGCCGTCTGCCGCAGCATAGCCGCTCATACGATCTCCTGCCTCGATGATCGACTAGGCATGGGCCCCCTTCGCGACCCCGAGGGCTGCCTCCGGGCCCGCCCGGTCCCTCCAGGCGGTCGACCGGGACGTGAACCGGGCATGAAAAAGGACCCCCCAGGGGGTCCTCGTTCAGCATGCTCCCCCGACTGGACTCGAACCAGTAACCTGCCGGTTAACAGCCGGCTGCTCTGCCAATTGAGCTACGGAGGACCGAGCTCCCCCGACTGGACTCGAACCAGTAACCTGCCGGTTAACAGCCGGCTGCTCTGCCAATTGAGCTACGGAGGAATGCCTCGTCTGCATCGAACGCACTCACCTGGGTATTCGCCAGGGGGCGCGCGCTCTCTGCGACACATACATTAGCGCAAGCAGGGGGGTGCTTCGCCAATCGGTACTCTCCGGCCCCGTCGCCGCAACCGGAGAGCCGTGCAGACCCGCACGCAGTCCTACACAACGGAAGGGTGGCCGCCATGCGTTACCGGCTCACGTTCGTCACCGGAGTCGTCCTGGGTTACGTGCTGGGCACGAGGGCCGGACGCGAGCGCTACGAGCAGTTGAAGAAGTCGGCTCAGCGGTTCGCGCAGAACCCCGCCGTGCGCAACACCGCGGAGACCGCGGCGCAGCAGGGCCGGGACATCGCGGGCCGGGCGTACCACGTGGTGAGTGACAAGGTCGGCGACCGGATGCCCGACTCGGTGGCCCAGCGGGTGCGCACCCTGCGCGAGCGCGCCTCGCAGGGCGCCGGCGAGGACGACTGGGGGACGAGCAACACCTGACCGGGGCACCGGTGACACCCGGCGGAAAGCCCCCGGCGGACCGGCCCGGCGTCACGATGTCGCCGGGTACGGCAGAATTTGGCCATGGGGATAGTCGCCGGGTTGGACAGTGCGCCCGATTTCACTCGCATCGTCGTCTGTGACGCGGACAGCGGAACCGTGCTCAAACAGGGGTATGCGCCGCACCCGGTGGACCATGCCCAGGGCGCGGGCCGTCCGTCCGACGTCGATCCGCAGAACTGGTTGCTGTCGCTGGGCGAGGCGGCGGGCGGCGGCCTGCTCGAGGGCGTGCAGGCCATCGGGGTCTCCGCGCAGGCGAACGCGCTGGTGCCGCTGGACTCCCAGGGCAACACCGTGCGGCCCGCCATGGTCGGTGCCGACAAGCGGACCCAGGTCGCGGCAGCCGATCTGATCGACGCGCTCGGCGGCCGGGAGGCGTGGGCGCAGGCGGTGGGCAGCGTTCCGCAGGCGGCGCACCCGGTGACGAAGCTGCGCTGGCTGGCCCGTACGGAGCCCGAGAACGCGGCGCGCACCGCCGTGCTGCTCCAGGCCCACGACTGGCTGGTGTGGCAGCTCCTGGGCCGTCCGGGGCGCCGGACCACCGACCGGGGCGGCGCGTCCGGAACCGGCTACTGGGCGGCGGCGACCGGGAATTACCGAGCCGATCTGGTGGAGCTGGCGCTCGGGCACCAGACCATGCTGCCGGAGGTGATCGGCCCGGCCGACGCGGCCGGCGCCACGCCGGAGGGGCTGCTGATCTCCGCGGGTACCGGGGAGACGATGGCGGCGGCGTTCGGGCTGGGGATCGGGCTGGGCGACGCGGTGGTGTCGCTGGGCGCGTCCGGGTCCGTCATGGCCGTCCATCCCGAGGCGCTCTACGACCCGTACGGCATGATCACCGCGCTCGCGGACGCCACCGGCATGCATCTGCCCGTCGTCACCACGCTGAACGCGGTCCGGGCCCTGCGCGGGACCGCGGAACTGCTCGGGCTGCCCGATCTGGAGAGCCTGTCCGACCTGGCGATGAAGTCGACGCCGGGTTCGCACGGGCTGGTGCTGCTCCCCTATCTGGAGGGCGAGCGGACGCCGAATCTGCCGCACACCGCCGGAACCCTGTCGGGGCTGCGGCGGGAGTCGATGAAGCCGGAGCACCTGGCGCGGGCCGCGTTCGAGGGCATGCTGTGCGGGCTCGCGGACGCGCTGGACGTGATGCGCGGCCGGGGCGTGGAGGTCCGGCGGGTGTTCCTGCTGGGCCAGGCCGCGGAGCTGCCCGCCGTGCAGGCGGCGGCGCCCTCCCTGTTCGGGGCGCAGGTGGTGGTGCCGCAGCCCGCGGACTACGCGGCGATCGGCGCCGCCCGGCAGGCGGCGTGGGCGCTGGGGGTGTCCCAGGGCGTCCTCGACCCGCGGACGCCGCCCGTCTGGCAGGGCCCGGTGGCGCAGGTGCTGGAGCCGGGCGACGACCTGGCGGTGGGGCAGGCGGTGCGCCAGCAGTTCGTTTCGGTGCGCGAGCAGACCCATCCGGGGGCGTTCCGGATGTGACCGGCCGGGCGGCGGGCGGTGCGTGCCGCCCGCCGTCCGGCCCGTGGAGCGGCGCGTGGTTCCGCGGGCCGAAGAGCGCGTGGTTCCGCGGGCCGAAGGGCGCGTGGTTCCGCGGATTAAATCGGTTGAGGTAACACGGGTGGGGTGCCCGACGATAGGGGCCAGGGGCAACCATTGGCTCCCGCCGACCACCCGAGAGACTCAGCGTGCTGATACGACTGCTGCGGACTCATCTGAGGCCGTACAAAAGACCCATCGTCCTTCTGGTGCTGCTGCAGTTCCTGCAGACCTGCGCCACGCTCTATCTGCCCACCCTCAACGCCGGCATCATCGACGACGGTGTCGTCAAGGGGGACACCGGCTACATCCTGTCCTACGGCGCCCTGATGATCGGCATCTCGCTGGCGCAGGTCGTGTGCAACGTCGGTGCCGTGTACTACGGCGCCCGGACCGCGGCGGCGGTGGGGCGGGACCTGCGGGGGGCCGTCTTCGAGCGGGTGCAGTCCTTCTCCGCGCGTGAGGTAGGCCACTTCGGCGCCCCCTCGCTCATCACCCGTACGACGAACGACGTCCAGCAGATCCAGATGCTGGCGCTGATGACGTTCACGCTGATGGTGTCGGCGCCCATCATGTGTCTGGGCGGCATCGTGCTGGCGCTCGGTCTGGACGTGCCGCTGTCCGGGGTGCTGGTCGGGGTGGTGCCGGTGCTGGGTGTCTCGGTGACACTGATCGTGCGGCGGCTGCGTCCGCTGTTCCGGAGCATGCAGGAGCGGCTCGACACGGTGAACCGGGTGCTGCGCGAGCAGATCACCGGCAACCGGGTGATCCGGGCGTTCGTCCGGGACGCGTACGAGCAGCGGCGGTTCGGGAAGGCGAACGCCGAGCTGACCGACGTGGCGCTGGGCACCGGCAATCTGCTGGCGCTGATGTTCCCCGTGGTGATGACGGTGGTGAACCTGTCGTCGATCGCGGTGGTGTGGTTCGGCGCGCACCGGATCGACAGCGGGGGCATGCAGATCGGCGACCTGACCGCGTTCCTCGCCTACCTGATGCAGATCGTCATGTCCGTGATGATGGCCACCTTCATGTTCATGATGGTTCCGCGGGCCGAGGTGTGCGCCGAGCGCGTCCAGGAGGTGCTGGACACCTCCTCCAGCGTCGTGCCGCCCGTCGCGCCCGTCACCGAGCTGCCCCGGCACGGCCATCTGGAGATCCGGGGCGGCGGCTTCCGCTTCCCGGGTGCCGAGGAGCCGGTGCTGAAGTCGGTCGACCTGGTGGCCCGCCCGGGCGAGGTCACCGCCGTCATCGGTTCGACCGGCAGCGGCAAGTCGACGCTGCTCGGACTGGTCCCCCGGCTGTTCGACGCGACCGAGGGCGAGGTCCTCGTGGACGGCGTGCCCGTCGCGGACCTCGATCCGGCGCTGCTCGCGAGGACGGTCGGGATGGTGCCGCAGAAGCCGTACCTGTTCGCGGGGACGGTGGCGACGAATCTGCGGTACGGGCATCCGGACGCCACGGACGACGCGTTGTGGCACGCGTTGGAGGTGGCGCAGGCCAGGGAGTTCGTCGAGCGGCTGGAGGGCGGGCTGGACGCGCCGATCGCGCAGGGCGGCACCAACGTGTCCGGCGGCCAGCGCCAGCGGCTCGCGATCGCGCGGACGCTGGTGCAGCGCCCCGAGATCTATCTCTTCGACGACTCCTTCTCCGCGCTCGACTACGCGACCGACGCGGCGCTGCGCGGGGCGCTGGCCGAGGAGACCGCCGAGGCGACGGTGGTGATCGTCGCCCAGCGGGTGGCGACCATCCGCGACGCCGACCGGATCGTGGTCCTGGACGAGGGCCGGGTCGCCGGCACCGGCCGGCATCACGAGCTGATGGCTGACAACGAGACCTACCGGGAGATCGTGCTCTCCCAGCTGACGGAAGCGGAGGCCGCCTGATGGCCGGGGCCATGGCGCGGGCCGGGGCCGGGACGGGCCCCGACCACCAGTCGCTGCATTTCAAGGAGTCGGGCAGACGGCTCATCGCGCGGTTCGGGCCGGAACGCCTGACCATCTACGGGCTGCTGGCCTGCGTGGTGCTGAGCGTGGGGCTCAGCGTGATCGGGCCGAAGATCCTCGGCCGGGCGACCGACCTGGTCTTCGCGGGCATCGTCGGACGGGACATGCCGGCCGGGGCCACCAAGGAGCAGGTGCTGGAGTCGATGCGGGAGCGCGGCGAGGGCGGTGTCGCGGACATGCTCCGCAGCACCGACTTCACGCCGGGCGAGGGCATCGACTTCACGGCCGTGGGCAACGTCCTGCTGTTCGCGCTGGCGGTGTTCGTGGCCGCCGGTCTGCTGATGGCGGTGGCGACGCGGCTGGTGAACGGGGCCGTGAACCGCACCATGTACCGGATGCGCGAGGACGTGCAGACGAAGCTGTCGCGGCTGCCCCTGTCGTACTTCGACAAGCGGCAGCGCGGTGAGGTGCTGAGCCGGGCGACCAACGACATCGACAACCTCGGGCAGACGCTCCAGCAGACGATGGGCCAGCTGATCAACTCGCTGCTGACCGTCATCGGGGTGCTGGCGATGATGTTCTACGTGTCCTGGATCCTGGCGCTGGTCGCGCTGGTGACCGTGCCGCTGTCGTTCGTGGTCGCCACCCGCGTGGGCAAGCGGTCGCAGCCGCACTTCGTGCAGCAGTGGCGCACGACGGGCACGCTCAACGCGCACATCGAGGAGATGTACACCGGGCACACCCTGGTGAAGGTGTTCGGACGGCAGGAGGAGTCGGCGAAGCGGTTCGCCGAGGAGAACGGGGCGCTGTACGAGGCCGGTTTCAAGGCGCAGTTCAACAGCGGCGTCATGCAGCCGCTGATGCTCTTCGTGTCGAACCTCAACTATGTGCTGGTGGCGGTCATCGGCGGGCTGCGGGTCGCGTCGGGTTCGCTGTCCATCGGCGACGTGCAGGCGTTCATCCAGTACTCGCGGCAGTTCTCGATGCCGCTGACGCAGGTCGCCTCGATGGCGAACCTGGTGCAGTCGGGTGTCGCGTCGGCGGAGCGGGTCTTTGAGCTACTCGACGCCGACGAGCAGTCGGCCGACGTCTCGCCGGCCGAGAAGCCGGCCGAGCTGCGCGGGCGGGTGGCGCTGGAGCGGGTGTCGTTCCGGTACTCCCCGGAGAAGCCGCTGATCGAGGACCTGTCGCTCACGGTGGAGCCGGGGCACACGGTCGCGATCGTCGGCCCGACCGGTGCCGGCAAGACGACGCTGGTGAACCTGCTGATGCGGTTCTACGAGGTGTCCGGCGGGCGCATCACGCTCGACGGCGTCGACATAGCGCGCATGTCCCGGGACGAACTGCGGGCCGGGATCGGCATGGTGCTCCAGGACACCTGGCTGTTCGGCGGCACCATCGCGGAGAACATCGCGTACGGCGCCTCGCGGAAGGTCACCCGGGAGGAGATCGAGGAGGCGGCGCGGGCGGCCCACGCCGACCGGTTCGTCCGCACCCTGCCGGACGGGTACGACACGGTGATCGACGACGAGGGCAGCGGGGTGAGCGCCGGTGAGAAGCAGCTCATCACCATCGCGCGGGCGTTCCTGTCCGACCCGGTGATCCTGGTGCTGGACGAGGCGACGAGTTCCGTGGACACCCGTACCGAGGTGCTGATCCAGAAGGGGATGGCCGAACTGGCGCACGGGCGTACGTCGTTCGTCATCGCGCACCGGCTCTCCACGATCCGGGACGCGGACACGATCCTCGTCATGGAGAACGGCTCGATCGTCGAGCAGGGTTCCCACGAGAAGCTGCTGGCGGCGGGCGGAGCCTACGCCCGCCTGTACCGTGCGCAGTTCGCGCAGGCGGCGGTGGAGGTCGACTGACGGTCGCCTCGCGCGCCACGGCGGGCTTGCCGTGGCGCGCGAGGCGATTGCTCCCGCACGTGGCGGCCTGCCGTTCGCGGTGGCCGGTCGGTCAGTTCTTGCGTCGTGCGGCCCAGACCGTGCGCTCGGTGCGCACGGCGAGGTCGTCGCGGCGCAGGACGCTGTGGGGGCTGTCGGTGTCGAGCAGCCGGTCGAGCGCGGCGAGATCCTGGGGCGGGAGTGCGTCGGCGACGCTGCGGCGCATGCGCCGCAGGCTGCCGAGGGCGTACGCACCGACCGCCTCGCTGCGGGAGCCGTCGATGTTCACGGTGATCGTGCGTTCGCCGTCGAGGGTGAATCCGGCGGCGGTGAGCTTCGGTCCCCAGTCGGCGCCGCGGTGGGACACGTGCTCGGCGTGGAAGCGGTCGCTCGCGGTGTGGCAGCGTTCTTCCAGGCCGGGCCGGTCTTCGGGGGCGTTTTCGGGCAGGAAGCGGGGGAAGCCGGCCAGCTCCACGACGGCGAACAGTCCGCCGGGGGCGAGCAGGTCGTGGACCTTGCGCAGGACGCGGTCGGGGTCGGCCATGTGGTGCATCGAGGCCGATGCCCACACCAGGTCCGGTGTGCCGAGGTCGGGCCAGCCGGTGTCGTCGAGGTCGGCCCGTACGGCGAGGACACGTCCCTCCGCTCCCCGGGCGCGTGCCTTCCGGCTCAGGCGCTGGAGGTGACCGGCCGAGGAGTCGACCGCGGTGATCTGCGCGTCGGGGAAGCGGTCGAGGAGGGCGAAGGTGCCGGCCCCCGTCCCGCAGCCCAGGTCCACGATCCGGTGAGGGGGCGCTTGGACCGGCAGCCACGCGGTGACGGCGGCGATGTGTCCGGCGAGGACTTCCGCGTCCAGGTCGAGGATCTCCGCCTCGCCGTCGGTGTCGTGCTGGTGCCGGTGCTGGTCCTGGTCCTGGTCCTGGTGACGGTGGGGGTGAGGGGATGCATGCGGGTGGGCGTGGGTCATGTCTTCACCCTAGGGCGGACATGCGCCTACAGCACTAACTCTTGCCGTTTACGCAAGGCGATGGCCGTGTGGACTGCCGGCCGCGCAAGACGCGCCCGCGCGGACGGCGCGAGACGACGCCGCCCCGTCACCGGGGGGATTCCTGAAGGGCGCGGTCGCCGTTGTCGCGCTGGTGGCCGCGCCGGGCATCACGGTCGAAGATGCCCAGGATCTCGCACGGCCCGCCCTCGGCGCCGATCGCGTGCGGCATCATCGTGGGGAACTCCGCGGCCTGGTTGGTCTCGACGCGGAAGCGGCGGTGTCCCAGCATGAGGATCGCCGTGCCCGACAGGACCACGAGCCATTCCCGCCCGGGGTGCGCACGCATGCGGGAGGGCTTGTCGGGCGGCGGCTCGGTCAGGCGCTGGCGCATGACGCTCACGCCCGGGTCGCCCTTGACCGGCCAGCGCATCCGCCCATGGGCGCCGTCGATCATCGGACTGATGACGACGTCGTCGGAGGCGGTCTCCACGAGTTGATCGAGAGTGGTGTCCAGGGCACGGGCGAGTGTGACCAGGCTGTCCAGCGCCAGGCGGCGCCGGCCGTTCTCGATGCGGCTGAGCGTGGACTGACTGAGCCGGGCGCGCGTGGCCAGTTCCTCGAGGGACCAGCCCTGGGCCAGCCGCAGGGCACGGATCCGTTTGCGTACCAGGCTGTCCAGCTCGTCATCATCTTGCGTCATGGGCAACATCCTATGCCTACCTTGCAAGTCGCGGTTGGCGTCGGACGAGGCGCCCGGGACAGCAGGGTCTGAACGGCCCGCCGCCCCGCCCCGCCCCCTTCATTCGGCGACCGGCCATGTCCCGGCACTGATTCCGCATGCCCTTGGTGAGAGGAACCCATGAGTACGAACCAGCCTGCGCAGGTGGCAGCCGCTGAAGCCGACGAGGGAGCCCGCGGCGCGGGCGCGCCGGACGCGCGTCGGCTGCGCATGATCCTGATCGCCGTCTGTACCGCGTTGATGGCCGTGGTCGCCTCGGTGTCCGGGCTGAACGTCGCCCAGCCCGACCTCGCCGTCGAGTTCGGCGCCTCGCAGAGCACGGTCCTGTGGATCATCAACGTCTACACCCTCGGCCTGGCTGCACTCCTGCTGCCGCTCGGCGCGATCGGCGACCGGCTGGGCCGCAAACCCATGCTGATCGCCGGTCTGACCGTCTTCGGCATCGCGAGCGCCGTGGCGGGTCTGGCCCCGACGGCCGAGGTGATGCTCGCCGCGCGCGTGGTGAGCGGCGCCGGCGCGGCGATGATCATGCCCATCACCCTCGCGGTCATCACCTCCACCTTCCCGGAGGGCGAACGCAGCCGGGCGATCGGCGTGTGGACCGGCGTCGCCGGCGGCGGCGGCGTCCTGGGCATGTTCCTCTCCGCCGTCCTCGTCGACGTGGCGAACTGGCGGTGGCTGTTCGTCCTGGGCCGGGGTGCCCGCCCTCCCGACCACGGACCCGGCGGACCCCGGCGTCTCCCCGACACGGCGTCAACTGCCGTACATCACAAGCGCATCGGTCCGCCCGCGGTTTCCGTGAGCGGCCCCTTCCCGTTCACTCCAGGTAGCCCCGCAGCTGGTCGGCGAAGGCGTGGTCGCGGAGTTTGTTGAGGGTCTTGGACTCGATCTGGCGTATGCGCTCGCGGGTGACGCCGAAGATGCGGCCTATCTCCTCCAGGGTGCGGGGGCGGCCGTCGACCAGGCCGTAGCGGAGCTGGACGACCTTGCGCTCCCGCTCCCCCAGCGTCGACAGGACCGCCTCCAGGTGTTCCCTCAGCAGCAGGAACGCGGCCGACTCGACGGGGCTCGCGGCGTCGCCGTCCTCGATGAGGTCGCCGAGGGCGACGTCGTCCTCCTCGCCCACCGGGGCGTGCAGGGAGACGGGTTCCTGGGCGAGCCGCAGCACCTCGCCGACCCGCTCGGGGGCCAGGTCGAGGTGGGCGGCGACCTCGACCGTGGTCGGTTCGTAGCCGCGTTCCTGGAGCATGCGGCGCTGGACGCGGACGACACGGTTGATGAGTTCGACGACGTGCACGGGGACGCGGATGGTGCGGGCCTGGTCGGCCAGCGCGCGGGACATGGCCTGGCGGATCCACCAGGTGGCGTAGGTGGAGAACTTGTAGCCGCGCGCGTAGTCGAACTTCTCCACGGCCCGGATCAGGCCGAGGTTGCCCTCCTGCACCAGGTCCAGCATGGTCAGCCCGCGGCCCACGTACCGCTTGGCGACGGAGACGACGAGCCGCAGGTTGGCCTCGATCAGCCGCCGCTTGGCCATCCGGCCCATGACGACGAGCCGGTCCAGGTCCAGAGCGAGCCTGCTGTCCAGGTCGGAGGCCAGCCGCAGCTTCTCCTCGGCGAACAGTCCGGCCTCGACGCGGCAGGCGAGTTCGACCTCCTCGGCGGCGGTGAGCAGGGGGATGCGGCCGATCTCCCGCAGGTACTGCCGGAACAGGTCCGAGGAGGGGCTGCCGGACTCGGTGCGCACCGGCGGCGGGGCCGCCTCCGCCGCCTCCACTGGTTCCACTGGTTCCACCGCCTCCACGGGCTCCGCCGTCTCCACGGGGCCCGCCGCGTCCGCGGGGTCCGCCGCGTCCGCGGGGTCCGCCGGGTTCCCCGGGGCGAGTGCGGCGGAGGGGGGTTCGGGCTCCGTCCGGGGGTGGTGTGCGGCCCGGCTGTGCGTGGGCACCGCCACCAGGACGTCCGCGTCGGGCCGCGCACCGGCCGTACGCGCGGCGGACTGGGCGAGGGTCTGGGTCTGGGTCTGCACCGGGGCGACCTCCAGGATGATCGCTGCCGAGGAGGGCGGCAGCGGCACTTCGGGGCGGAGCCGGTGGCCTCGCCGCTGTCCGTCCCGTACGCGATGAGCGTGGCCGCGGGGGTCCGGGACCCGTCGGGGGACGGAGCGGCCGCGCTCCGAGGACTCAGGCACCGCACCCAGTGTGGGGTACGACACATCGTCCCCACGAGGGGCGTGCGACGACTTTTTGCTTCCGGCCGGTGACCGCACGGTGACGGAAGGAGACAAGGGCGGAGAAAAGGAGGGACGGGGAGAGGAGGCGGGGGAGGCGGGGCGGGTACGGGTTACAGGGCCGCCGCGCCGTGTGCGCGCAGGGCCTGGTCGTACTGCTGGAGGACCCACAGCTCGTTCTGCACGGAAGCCAGTTCGGCCGGGTCGCCCTGGGAGGCGACCCGGGTCAGCCGCCCGGTGATCTCGCGGATACGGCGCTCGACGGCGCGGCGGCGGACGGTGACCAGCTGGGCGCCCGCGTAGTTCTCGTCGACCTCCTTGACGCCCCGGTGCAGCATGATCGCCTCGACGGCGAGTTCGGTGACCATGGCGCGGACGGTGTCGTCGGGGGCGGCCTCACGGACGCGGATCAGATAGCCCTGGGAGTCGGGAACGCCGGACTCGGCGCCTCCCGCGTCCAGAATGGCCTGGCGCACCGCCGCGTACACCGGGGCGGTGAACTCGTCGAGGCCGTACGCGTCGAAGGCCGGGGAGACCAGCTCGGGGCGCTGGAGGGCGAGCTTGAGCAGTTCGCGTTCGGTGGCGAAGACGGGGTTGCGCAGGTTGAGGGCGGGGCCGCGCGGGGATGCCTGGGCGGGGGCGGAGCCGTACTGCTGCGGGCCGCCGCCTCCGCCGTGCTGCTGCCGGTCGGGGGCGGGGCCCTTGCCGCCGCGGTCGCGGGCCCAGCGGGCGAGCTGCGCCACCCGCTTGACCACGAACTGGGTGTCGAGGATGCCGAGCATGCCGGCGAGCTGGACGGCGACCTCGTGCTGGGCGCCGCTGTTCTTGATGCGGGCGACGACGGGGGCGGCCTCGTCGAGGGCGGCGGCGCGGCCGGCCGGGGTGTCCAGGTCGTAGCGGCCCACGATGTGGCGGAGGGCGAACTCGAAGAGCGGGGTGCGGGGCTCGGCGAGGTCCGCGACCGCGTCGTCGCCCTTGGCGAGGCGCAGGTCGCAGGGGTCCATGCCGTCGGGCGCGATGGCGATGTAGGTCTCGGCGGCGAACTTCTGGTCGTCCTCGAAGGCGCGCAGGGCCGCCTTCTGGCCGGCCGCGTCCCCGTCGAAGGTGAAGATCACGCGGGCCGAGCCGTTGTCCATCAGCAGCCGGCGCAGGATCTTGATGTGGTCGCCGCCGAAGGCGGTGCCGCAGGTCGCGATGGCGGTGGTGACGCCGGCGAGGTGGCAGGCCATGACGTCGGTGTAGCCCTCGACGACGACCGCGCGGGACGACTTCGCGATGTCCTTCTTCGCCAGGTCGATGCCGTAGAGGACGTGGGACTTCTTGTAGATCGCCGTCTCGGGGGTGTTGAGGTACTTCGGCCCGTTGTCCGACTCGTACAGCTTGCGGGCGCCGAAGCCGACGACTTCGCCGCCGATGTCGCGGATGGGCCACATCAGACGGCCCCGGAAGCGGTCGATGGGGCCGCGGCGGCCCTCCTGGGAGAGGCCGGAGAGGACCAGTTCCTTGTCGGTGAAGCCCTTGCCGCGCAGGAAGCGGGTGAGGTGGTCCCAGCCCTGGGGGCTGTAGCCGACGGAGAAGTGCTGGGCGGCGGCCTGGTCGAAGCCGCGCTCCGCGAGGAAGGCGCGGCCGGTGTCCGCCTCGGGGGAGGTCGCGAGCTGCTCCCTGTACCAGTCGGCGGCGATCCGGTGGGCCTCGACCAGGCGGATGCGCTCGCCGCGCTGGTGGGCGGGGTTGTACCCGCCCTCCTCGTAGCGCAGGGTGATGCCGGCCTGGGCGGCCAGGCGCTCGACCGCCTCGGAGAAGGAGAGGTGGTCGATCTTCATCACGAACGTGAGGGTGTCGCCGCCCTCCTGGCAGCCGAAGCAGTGGAAGAACCCCTTGCTCGGACTCACCTGGAAGGACGGCGACTTCTCGTCGTGGAACGGGCACAGGCCCTTGAGGTTGCCGCCGCCCGCGTTGCGCAGCTGGAGGTACTCGGACACCACGGCGTCGATCGGGACCGCGTCCCGTACCGCCTTCACGTCCTCGTCGTTGATCCGTCCAGCCACGCGTGAAGTCTACGGCGGTCCGCCGACAGCCGGATCCGAGGTCTCCGCCCCGCTGGGGTGCGGGGCGGACGCCGGGCGTCCAAAGGCGCGGTGCCGGCAGGCCTCGTCAGGAGGCGAGGCTCTCCAGCGGGACGCGCGGGTCCGCCAGGGAGTCCGGGTCCACCGTGGCCCGGGAGGTGATCAGCCGCTGGATCGGGTCGGTGACGTCCCACACGTTGACGTTCATGCCGGCCAGGACCCTGCCCTCCTTCGTCCAGAAGGCGATGAACTCCCGCTTGCCCGCGTCGCCCCGGACCACGACCTGGTCGTAGGAGCCGGGCGGCGCCCAGCCGGAGTACTCCATGCCCAGGTCGTACTGGTCGCTGAAGAAGTACGGGACCCGGTCGTAGACGACCTCCCGGCCGAGCATCGCGCGGGCCGCGGCCGGGCCGCCGTTGAGGGCGTTGGCCCAGTGCTCGACGCGCAGCCGGGTGCCGAAGAGGGCGTGCGGGAAGGAGGCGACGTCACCGGCGGCGTAGATGTACGGGTCGGAGGTGCGCAGCCGCTCGTCGACCCGGATGCCGCCGCCGTCCGCGGGGTCGGCGAGGTCCAGGCCCGCCGCCTGGGCGAGGCCGGTGCGCGGGGCGGCGCCGATCGCCGCGAGGACCGCGTGCGCCGGGTGCTCCTCGCCGTCGTCGGTGCGGGCGGCGAGGACGACGCCGTCCTGCCCGGTGATCCCGGTGAGGGTGGCGCCGAAGTGGAAGCGGACGCCGTGCTCGCTGTGCAGGTCGGCGAAGAGCTGGCCGAGCTCGGGCCCGAGGACCGAGTACAGCGGGGTCCGCCCGCGGTGCACGACGGTGACCTCCGCGCCGTACTCGCGGGCCGCCGCGGCGACCTCCAGGCCGATCCAGCCGGCGCCGGCGATCACCAGGTGGCCGTTGTCCCGGCCGAGGGAGGCCAGGACGCCCTTGAGACGTTCGGCGTGCGCGAGGCGGCGCAGGTGGTGGACGCCGAGGAGGTCCGTCCCCGGGATGTCCAGACGGCGGGGCTCGGCGCCGTTCGCCAGCAGCAGTTTGTCGTAGCGGACGGTGGTGCCGTCCTCGCCGAAGCGGACGGTCTTCGCGGCGCGGTCGACGGCGTCCACGGTCTGGCCGAGGTGCAGCTCGATGTCGTGGCGCGCGTACCAGGCGGGTTCGTGCACGAAGACGCTGTCGCGCTCCTCCTTGCCGAGCAGGAAGCCCTTGGACAGCGGCGGCCGTTCGTACGGGTGGTCCCGCTCGTCGCAGATCAGCAGGACCCGGCCGGTGAATCCCTCCGTTCGCAGCGTCTCGGCCGCCTTCGCGCCCGCCAGGCCGCCTCCGACGATGACGAATGTCTGATCCGCGTCGACCACTTGATGCCTCCTGCAGGGGGTCCGGGGAGTGTCCCCCCGGAAAACACTGTGGGTGCCGCCACTTGCGAGCGTCCCGCACACAGGGTGATGCGGGAAGAGGGGGTGGCCCGATCAGGCCACGGAGGGTCACCTTCGAGCGAGCACAGGTCTCCGGTGTCCCACCGGCCCCCTCCGCGTCCCCCTCTCCTTCATGCCTGCCCCGTGAGGCGGATGTGAAGCGAGCGGGCCGAGACGTCGGTGAGGGACGCGATCCGGTCGACGATCACCCGCTTGCGGGCGCGGTCGTCCGGCGCCTGTGCGAACAGGGAGCGGAACTGCGGGTCCAGGCCGTCGGGGGCGCGGGCGCTGAGCGCCTCGGCCAGTTCGAGGACGACGATCCGCTGGTCGGCGCGGAGCCGCTCCTGCTCGGCGCGCTGCATGACGTACCGGTCGGCGACCGCCTTGAGGACGGCGCACTCCATCCGGGTGCCCCGGGGGACGACGAGTTCGGCTCCGTAGCGGGTGAGACGGCCACTGCCGTGTTCCTGCCGGGTGGCGCCCTCGGCGGCCAGGCAGAAGCGGCCGATGAGCTGGCTGGTGGCGTCCTTCAGGCGGGCCTGGGCGACCGCCGTGCCGTCGTAGCCGTGCGGCCACCACTCCTGGGCGAGGAGGCGGTCGAGCGCCTCGGCGAGCTCCGCCGGGTCGGTGTCCGCGCCGACGTAACGGCCGACGGCGACGGCGAAGACCTCCTGCCGTTCGGGCTCGGCGTGCAGGACGTTGGGGTCGATGTGGCCGGCGTGCAGGCCGTCCTCCACGTCGTGCACCGAGTAGGCGACGTCGTCCGCCCAGTCCATGACCTGGGCCTCGAAGCAGATACGGCCGTCGGGGGCGCCCTCGCGGGCCCAGTCGAAGACGGGGCGGTCGTCCTCGTAGACGCCGAACTTCGCGGAGGCCGGGTCGGTGGGGTGGGCGCCCCGGGGCCAGGGGTACTTGGTGGCGGCGTCGAGGGTGGCCCGGGTGAGGTTGAGGCCGACGCTGACGGGGTCGCCGGTCTGCGGATCGGTGACGAACCGCTTGGGTTCGATGCGGGTGAGCAGGCGCAGCGACTGGGCGTTGCCCTCGAAGCCGCCGCAGTCCTCGGCGAACTCGTTCAGCGCCTGTTCGCCGTTGTGGCCGAAGGGCGGGTGGCCCAGGTCGTGCGAGAGGCAGGCGGCCTCCACCAGGTCCGGGTCGCAGCCGAGGGCGGCACCGAGCTCCCGGCCCACCTGCGCGCATTCGAGGGAGTGGGTGAGGCGGGTGCGGGGGCTGGCGTCCCAGACCGGGTCGGCCTCTCCGGGGGTGACGACCTGCGTCTTGCCGGCCAGGCGGCGCAGGGCCCCGGAATGCAGCACGCGGGCGCGGTCGCGCTGGAAGGCGGTACGCCCGGGACGCTTGTCCGGCTCGGCGGCCCAGCGGGCGGCCGACGCCGGGTCGTAGCCGGGAGGTGAAGCGGGGTGCTGCCGCGGGGGCGCCGCGGAGCCGGTGGGGGTCGTGGTGCCGGTGCCTGCCATGCTTCGACCCTACGGGCACGGGGTGACAGCCGCCGTGACGGCCGAAGCGACGGCCGGGGCACGCCCGCGCGGCGAGGCCCCCGCCGGATCGTCGGCGCTGTCGGCGGATCCGGTTCACGGGATGCGTTCGCCGGGAGGCGGATAGCCTGCCTCCATGGTTTCGGGTGAGGGGGCCGGAGACACCGGCACGGATCTTGACCGTCAGGGCTGGGGTGCCACGCGCTCCTGGGTGGAGAAGGGGCTGTCCGAGGCGGAGCGCATCGAAAAGGTGGTGCGGCTGCGCGGCGGCTGGACGTCGGAGATGCGACGCCTGGACCTCTGTGGTCCAGGGGGTCGGCGCTCACTCGTCCTGCGGTCCTTCGTCAAGCCTTTCTTCGTTCGGCACGCGGAGGGCCTGCTGACCCGTGAGGCGACCGTCCTGCGCCTGCTCGGTGACACGGACGTGCCCGCGGCCACGCTCGCGGCGGTGGATGCGACGGCGCAGTACTGCGATCACCCCTCCTTGCTGATGTCCCTGCTGCCGGGGACCGTGCGTCTGGGCGATCAGGGTGCTGATGACCGCGCTGAACTGCTGGCCCGGCAGTTGGTGCGTATCCATCGGCTGCCGGTGACCGTGCGACAACGGCCCCGCACCTACCAGGCCTGGGCCTCTCCCGAGCGGGTGACTCTGCCCGCGGCCACCGAGCGGCCCGAGCTCTGGCAGCGGGCTTTCGACGTCATCCGCCGGGAGCCTCCCGTCCATCGGGGGTGCTTCCTGCACCGGGACTTCCATCCCGGCAACGTTCTCTTCACAGGCACCGGCGGTGATCTTCGGATCAGCGGTGTCGTGGACTGGGTGGAGACCTCTTGGGGGCCGGCCGACCTGGACGTGGCTCATTGCTCGACGGCCCTCGCCCTGCTGCACGGGATTCCCGCAGGCATGCGCTTCGCCGATCGCTACGTCGCCGCGGGAGGGACCCTGGCCGAAGAGGGCACCGCCCATCTTTACTGGCGGCTGCTGGACGCGTTGGGTTTCGCTCCGGACCCGGAGAAGGTCGCTGTCCCCTGGCGTGAGCTGGGCCGCGTCGATCTGACCGTCGGTGTCCTGACGCAGAGGCTGGAGGGGTACATCGAATCCCTTTTCGGCCGCTACGCCTGAACCGTCGCCGCTGGGACGAACGCCTCCGGGCAGGAGTTCCGCGGTGGCGCCGACGCTCCGTCGAGGCATCGTCGCCCCGACGTTCGCGACCGGCCGCGCGGGCGGGTCCTGGGCATCCGGTTCAGACGGGGGCCGGGCTCGTGGGCGCCGGGGCGGGGGCCGTGCGTGCCTGGTGGTAGCGGTGCAGGAGGAGGCGGGCCAGGGCGGGATGGGTGCCGAGGGGGGCCGCGGTGATCCAGGGGGAGGCTGCCGCGCACTCCGTGGCGAAGCGGCCGGGGGCGGTGAAGCAGGAGGCGACGGCCACCCGGTGGCGGCCCCGGCCGGCGAGGGCGCGCAGGGCCTCGGGGACGGTGGGGGCGGCCGCGGAGGCGTAGGCGGGGACGACGGGGACGCCGAGGCGCTGGGCGAGCAGCTCCGCGGTGCGGGCCGTGGCGGCCCGCGACTCGGGGTCGCGCGACCCGGCGGCGGCCAGCACGACCGCGCTCGCGCGGCGGGTCGCCCCGTCGGCCGGGGTGTGCCAGCCGGCCTCCGTCAGGCGGGCCTGCAGGGCGTCGACGAGCAGCGGGTGCGGGCCGAGCGGGGCGGCCACGCGTGTGGGCAGCGGCGACGCGGCGGCCGTCCCGGGGATGTCCTGCTTGACGTGGTGGCCGCGGCCGAACAGCAGCGGCACGAGCACGGCGCGAGCGGTCCCCCGTGCGTGCAGGCCGGTGAGGGTGTCGGTCAGGAGCGGCTCGTTCAGCTCGAGGTGCCCGAGGTGCACCGGCAGGCCGGGGCGGAGTGCGCGGACGCGCTCCAGGAGCGCCCGTACGGTGCTCAGCGCGCGCGGATCACGGCTGCCGTGGGCCACTACGACGAGGGCCGGGGGCGGGAGCGGGCGACGCCGGCCGCTCCCGCCGGGCGCCCCGTGGCCGGGCGGCCTGCTGCTGAGCGAGGTCGAGGTCATGAGGTGCGCCGTCATGCCCCGATCGTCCCCGGGGGACGTTGCCTCCTCGTTGCGCAGGCGTGACGGGTGTTTTCCGGTGGTTCACGGAACGGGCCCCGCGCGGTGTGAGCCCGTTCCGTGAACCGCGGCTTCGCCCCGCCGCGTACCGTGCCGCTGATCACACGGCGCGGCTGAACCGGAGGACGCGCGGGGGCGTCTTCGACGTCGAGGACCGACCGGGGAGGGTGCCCGTCCCATGCTTCACCTGTTGCGCCGTGCGAGGGCGGGCGGGGCCCGATGGCTCCGCCGGCCGCACCTGCCGCGGACCCGGGCCGGCCGGCGGCGGCTGGTGCAGGCGGGGATGGCGGCGTGCGTCCTGGCGCTGCTGCCGGCGACGTGGCTGCGCCTGGCGGCGGACGGCCGGCTGCACACCACCGCCGACGTGCCCCGCACCGAGGTCGCCGTGGTCTTCGGCGCGGGCCTGTGGGAGGGGGAGCCGTCGCCGTATCTCGCGCACCGGCTGGACGCGGCGGCCGAGCTGTACCGGGCGGGCCGCATCGAGGTGGTCCTGGTCACCGGCGACAACAGCCGTGAGGACTACGACGAGCCGGACGCGATGCGCGCCTATCTGACCCGGCACGGCGTGCCCGACGCGCGGATCGTCAGCGACTACGCGGGCTTCGACACCTGGGACTCGTGCGTCCGCGCGAAGAAGATCTTCGGTGTGGAGCGGGCCGTACTGATCAGCCAGGGCTTCCACATCCGGCGCGCGGTCACCCTGTGCCGGGCGGCCGGCGTCTCCTCGTACGGCGTCGGCGTCGACGACCGGCACGACCTGACCTGGTACTACGGCGGCACCCGGGAGATCCTCGCCGCGGGCAAGGCGGCCCTGGACGCGGCCTTCCGCCCGGACCCCCACTTCCTCGGCCCGAGGGAGCCGGGGGTGCGGCGGGCGCTCGACGGCACCCGCGCCCCGTCGGCCGCACGGTGACCGTGCCGCGCATATCGCAGCATGCTCGTGCCATGGCAGACCCGACACGGATCACGGTCGCTCTCCCGGCCGAACGGGCCGCCGAGCCGGGCAGGCCCACCGGCTCCCCATCGGCGGCCTGAAGGCGGAAGCCGACCGCTCGGCCGGTCTGCACGACGAGGGCCCGCCGTCCCGGCCGGCCTTCACCAGTCCGCTCGGCCGCTTCTCCTGTCGCAGCGAAGGTCGAGCGTTCTCGTCGAAGGTTGAGCTCCACGTCACGCGAGACCGGACGGGTGTCGGGTCGACCGGTGTCCTTGTGGCGATCGGGTGCCTCCGGCCCTGCGGCGCGCACGGCGGAGACGTGGTCGCACGAACGGTTCTCCTCGGCTGTGTCATGCCTTCTCGGCGTGCGATCGGTGGAGGACCGACGAGCGATGAGAACAGGCCGGCAGCACATGCCGGGTATGCCAAACACTTCCCGTGCTCGCTCCATCAGATGTGGTGAACCCCGCAGGTCAGAAGAGCAATACGCCCGGATTTACCCCCATGATGACGTCGTCTCACCCACCCCCCACGCAAGGAGGACGAGCATGTCCGAAACGACCGAGCCCAACGTCGGTACGTTCACCCTCGGCGGTTCGCTGACCGCCGAACCCGCCGGACCGGTCGAGGTACCGGAGCACGACGAGTGGACCCTGCCCAACGGCTTCGCCTGGGTCTTCCCCGGCGAGGGCAACCGCGGCGGTCTCGTCCGGCCCGTGATCATGGCCGACGGCTTCAATCTCGGCCGGAGCAGGCTCGACGCGCTCTACCAAGGGCTGGAGAGCGGCTACCCGTTCATCACCGAGCTGCGCCGACGCGGCAGGGACGTGATCCTGCTCGGCTTCGAGGAGCGCAGCGCGTCGATCCTGGACAACGCGCAGGCGGCCGAGGCCGCCATCATGCGGGCCATCGCCGAGCAGCAGGGCGACGCCCGTCTGATCGTCGGCGGTTTCAGCATGGGTGGCATCGTCACCCGCTACGCACTTGCCCATCTGGAGACGCAGCGGATGGACCACCGGACCGCGCTGTACTTCTCCTACGACAGCCCCCACCGCGGCGCTTCCATCCCGGTCGGTGTGCAGGCGTTCTCGCACTTCATCCCGCTCCCGAACAACTTCGCGAAGCAGATGAACAGCCCGGCCGCGCGCCAGATGCTGTGGCAGCACTACGACAAGGACACCGGCAAGATCGGTGTCGCCCCGGAGCGCACGGAGTTCCTGGCCGCCCTGGACCGGGTCGGACGCTGGCCGATGATCCCGCTCAAGGTCGCCGTGGCGAACGGTCGCGCCGACGGGGTCGGCCTGCCGGACGTGAAGCCCGGCGACGTCGCGCTGCGGGTCGACCGGATCTACCCGGGCACCACCTTCTACACCCAGGCCCAGGGCGACGACGTGACGGCCGCCTACCTCAACCGCAGGCTCCCCAAGGCCGAGAAGACCATCACGACCAGCGGCTTCCCGGAACTGGACGGCGCGCCGGGCGGAACCCTGCACACCTACAAGATCCTCGCCGAGGCGATGAAGAAGCTCGGCGGCAAGGCGGACCTGCGGCACGAGGACGTGTGCTTCGTCCCCTCGGTCAGCGCGGTCGCGATCCGCGACATCGAGACGCAGGACGACCTGTACGCGGACATCAACGGACTGGACCTGGACGAGAGCGAGCTGGACGACTTCCTCTGTTCGTCCACGACCACCGCGCACACGGCCATCACCGAGGAGCTGTGCACCTGGCTCATGGACCGGCTCCCCGACTGATCCCTTGTCACCGTCGGCCAGGACCGCCGTCCGCTCACACCAGGCGGACGGCAGCCCCTTCGTCGATCCGCGCTCTGACCGGCCCGCTCAACCTTTCGAGGCGTTTGACAGCGAACCCAGTCGTTGCGGCTTTCTTGCCAGTCAACCTGGTCGTGTGAAGTGAACCCGCTCGGGGTGCCGTGTGTCTGTACCGGCTGGGCTGGGTCGTGGGGTCCCGGTAGTTCTCACCGAAAAAACAATGCCAAGCGGCTGCGGCCCAGTTCAGAGGCCGGATCGAGGCTGAGAATCCCGGTGGGTTCGTCACCGGGCGGGCTCCGCCGTGTGCGCCGTGCGTGGCGCGGGGAGTTCGCCGGTCCGGACGGCGACGAAGTCGGCGTGGCCTGACGAGGATCGAGTGCTGGGGCATGGAGGTCGACGCCGACCGAGCGACCCACACTTGAGCACCCGCTCCTGAAGGACCAGGCACGTGTGCGAAGGGGCCCGGAGATGTTCTCCGGGCCCCTTCGCAGTGCTTACTCGGACTGCTGAGGAGCCAGGGCGGCCCAGGCGTCGCCGGGGGCGGATTCGATGCCGTCGGCATGGAGCGCCGTCACCCAGTAGAAGTGCGTGGTGCCGGCAGTGGCCGTGGTGTCGGTGTACGACAGGCCGGTGACCGGGTCCGCGGTCAGCGGCTCGTACGCGGCGGTGGCCGGGTTCCAGCGGTAGACCCGGTATCCGGTGATGTCCGTCCGGTTGTACGCGGAGGACAGGTCCCAGTCGAGCTGGACCGTGCCGGCGGCGGGATCGGCCTTGGCCTTGACGGAGACCAGCCAGTCGGCCGGCGTCTCCGCGGTGGGCCGCAGGTCGTACTCGGTGACGGTGGTGTGCGCCGTCTCGTAGGGGTCGCCGGCCGAGTTGTGGACGGAGTTGCCCGAGGTGTCCAACGCGTCCACGAAGTACGTGTGGTTCTCGCCGTCCTGGAGGTTCTCCGTGTCGACGAACCGGGTCGTTCCCGGCTTGGTCTGTCCCACCCAGGTGTACTCGGTGCCGTCGTCCTTCGTGCTCTTCCGGAATACGCTGTACTGGGCGAGGTCGGCGGCCGGGCTGTCCTCCCAGTCCAGGACCGTGCCGTACTCGGTGGCGGTGGCCGTGAACCCGGTGACGGCCGGCGGGGCGGTGCCGTCACGGTAGGAGAGCGAGTGGGCGGCGGACGGCCCCGACTCCCGCCCGAGCGCGTCGACGGTGGTCACCCAGTACACGTAGAAGCTTTTGGACGGGCTCGGGGTGGCCGTGGTGTCGGTGCAGGCGTACGTGTGGCGGATGCCGTAGGCGGTGTCGGTGAGCGTCGGGGCGCAGGGCACCACCCGGGAGTCGACGACGTCGAACGTGCCGGTCGCGTCGTCGAAGCGGCGCTCCTCGCGGTGGACCCGGAACTCCGTCGGTGCGTACGGCGACACCTGCCAGGACAGGTCGACGCCGCCACCGTCCTCCGGCCGGTTCTGCGACCTGCTGAAGTAGGGCACGGCGAGCGGCCGGGCGAACGACACCACCGACGAGTACCCGGTGTTGCCCGCCGGGTCGGTCGCTGCGACCTTGTAGTAGGAGGTCTCCCCGTACGGGGCGGTTTCATCGGTCGCCGAGTTGCTCAGATTGCTCTTGGCCACCGTGAACGGCCCGTCGGGCGAACTGGCCCTCAGCAGCTTGTACTTCAGCGACCCCTCGTCGGACATCCACCAGAAGCCCACCCCCTCCAGGGAGGTCTCGTTGAGGACCTTCAGATCACGGACGGTCGGCGCCAGCCGGTCCACCGTGGTGACACCCTGGTCGGCAGTGCCGGTGGACTCGTTGCCCGCCTTGTCGTAGGCGCGGACCTCGTAGTAGAAAGTCGCGCCCGACTTCGGGAGGTTGGTGTCGGTGTACGACGTGGAAGTGGTCGTCGCCAGCGGCATGCCGGGGAAGGAGCCGCCCTTGCCGCGCCGGTAGATCCGGTATCCGGCAAGGTCCATCTCCTTGTTCTTCGCCCAGGTGAGCTTCGCCTTGCCGGTGGCCTGGTCGTACAACACCGAAGTCCCGGTCGGCACCAGCGGCTTGGTCTTGTCGATGGTGGCGGCGGTGCGCGGGGCGTACGTGAACTTGACCTTGGCGCTGCCGGTCCAGTTGACGTAGTCGACGCGGAGGGTGTGCTTGCCGGAGGGGATGGTGACGTCGACGTTCTTGGAGACGGTCGTCGAGACGTTCTTCCAGAGGTCGATCTTGCGGACGCCGTCGAGATAGACACGGATGCCGTCCAGCCCCGAGGCGCTGAAGGAGAAGGGGCCGCCGGAGCCGAAGTCGCGGGTCACGCTCCAGCGGACGCCGAAGTTGTCCCTCGGGAGGCCGGTCACGGGGGCGCCGCTCCAGCTCTGGTCGACGGCCGAGTCGCAGTCGGTCTTCTTCGGCGTACCGGAGAACTTGGTGTTCGCGTAGAACTGCCGCTTGAACACCGGGGAGGTGCAGGTGGTCGCGGCGGAGGCGGGCACCGTGGTCACGGTGAGCAGGCCGCCGGCGGTGGCGAGCACGACGGCGGTCGCGGCCGCGGTGGTCGTGCGTCTGGCTGGGTTCATGAAGATCATGACTCGCGAGGAGCGGAGACGGTTGTACCGCCGGCCCGCACGGACACCCGGCGGCCACCATCGGCGCTGAGCTGGTGCACGGTGACCCACAACCTGTGCCACCATCTGGAAAGGCAGTGAGGTGCTTGGCCGGTCAATCGGTGGAATCTGAGACCTCATCGACCGGGGAGCCGGTCCCGAGGGTCCGGCGAGGGCTCGTCGACCGGGGAGCGGGGGCCAACGACTCCGCACGCTCGGATCTCGTGAAGGTCTGGCAGACGTACGCCAGGGAGTACGTCGAGAAGGTCGGCCTGGGCGGCGCGGATACTGCTTCGCGCGGGAGCCTCGGGGCCGACGCCAAGGGCACGGTGGGCAGTCACGGTGATCATCGTACGGCGGGGTCGCGGGCGCTTTCGGGCCATGAACGAGGCTGCGTGCGCCAGATCTCGCGGAGTCACCTTGACCTGGCATCAACCGCATTGACGCCTGGGCAGGACGGGCGAATGACCTTCACATGGGCTTCAGACCCTGGCTGTCGTGGGTGTTGGCGGCAAAGAGCCCCGCGACCAGGGGCAGTCCGGCCGCGTCGGACAGGACATGCATCTCGGAACCGGGCTTGCCCCGCTCCGATGGCCGGCCCGGCTCGCCGCGGGCCCGTCTGTCCGGATCAGCAAGGAGCTCGGCGTGGCCGTCGAGCCGGCCCGGTCGGGGCACCCGGCCCGACCGGACCGACGGGCCGGACCATCGTCGGGTGCAAAAAAATGGCCCACGTCCGTCTGCCGTGTCGATCCGCACCGCAGACGGACGTTGAGGACCCCGCCACCCTCCCTGCCGCTCGAACGGGTTATATGAGCAGGTTAAACGGGAGGGTAAGGTCCGCTAGGGTCGAGGCGCGGAAGGAGAGCGCCATGGCCACCGAGGAAGAGCTGTTCGCGTCGGTCGACGCGCTGCTGGAGGAGGAGCCTCAGCTCCCGTCCCCGGCGGAGCGCGCCCGGCTGCGCGAGGCCGCCGGCATCACCCAGGCCCGTCTCGCGGCCGCGCTGAAGACGTCGACGCAGAGCGTCAAGAACTGGGAGAACGGCCGTTCCGAGCCCAAGCCGCCCCGCCTGGAGGCGTACCAGCGGCTTCTGAAGGGCTGGGCGGCGAAGTATCCCGCGCCCGGTGTTGCCAGTGCGCCCGGTGTTCCCGGTGTGTCCACCGCCGCGCCCGCCCCGGCCGTCGCGCCGCAGCCGGAGGTGTCGGCCACGGTCGCCGGACCGGCCGCGCCCGGGCCGGCGACCGCCACGCCGGTGGAGGCGCCCCTCGCCCAGGCCGCCCGGACCGCCCCCGCCCGTCCGGCCTCGCGCCCGGCGGTGTCGTCGGGTCGTCCGGCGGCGAAGAGGACCGTGAAGCCCGTCGACGACCCGCGTTTCCCGCACGGCCCGCTCGCGGTGCTGGACGGCGACGGCTCCGCGTACGGCGTCGACGGCATCGTGCTCGACTGCCCGGCGGCCACCGTGCCGGAGCTGGTGGAGTGGACGCTGCGCGAGTCCGGCCTCGGGGCCGCGAAGCTGAACCGCCACGGCAAGGACTCCGACCCGCTGATCGTGCTCACCGCCTCCGCCGCCGTGAAGCTCGGGCTGCCGGAGCGCCTGGAGGGCCACGAGCAGCGCCGCTCCCTGCGTCTGCCCGAGGACCACCCGGTGGTCAAGCAGGTGACGAAGGCGAAGTGGCAACTCACGCAGCGCGGCTTCGGCCCGTGGGCCCGCGTCTACCGCAAGGCGCAGGGCCGCGAGCGGCAGTGCGTGCAGTTGGCCATCCTCTCCTGGGACGCCCTCGACGAGCGGTCCTGGCCCGGCGTCGCGGAGATGGAGCCGGCCGACATCGCCCGCGTCCTCGGGGTGTACGCCCAGCGGGTCATCACCCCGCGCGGCTCCACGGCCGTCTCGGGGCTGGAGTTGATGACGGCGCTGCGCCCGCCCACGAGGGCCGTGCAGGACCGGGGGACCGGGAACTGGGTGCCCGGCCACAACCCCGGCTCGCTGGGCACGGAGCCGATGGACCCGGCGCCGCCGGAGGCCACCCCCGAACACCCCGTGGTCGTGAACAGCGGCTGGACCGGCGGGTTCCTGGACGAGGAGGCGTACCAGTGGGTCCGCGACGTCGATCTGCTCACGGATGAGGAGTGCACGCTGCCGTACGCGGTCGGCCTGGACCTGAACACCGCGTTCCTCGCCGCCGCGAACCGCCTGGTCGTCGGCCTGTCCGCCCCGGACCACTTCCACGCCCCGGCGTTCAACCCGAAGATCCCCGGCTCCTGGCTGGTCGACCTGTCCCCCATCGAGCCGGACCCGCGCCTGCCGTCGCCGTTCACGCCGTCCGGCGAGCGTCCGACCGGGCCGGCCTGGTACCAGACGCACACCGTCGCCTACGCCCAGGAGCTCGGCCACGACGTGCATCCGATCGAGGCGTACCTGCGCCGGGAGACCGGCGCGTACCTGGATCCGTGGCACGACCGGCTCAGGTCGGCGTACGTCGACACGCTCGCCGACCTCGGCGTCACCAAGGACCTGTCGGACACGGAGTTCCTCGCGGCGATGGAACGCCACAAGGACGTCGACCCGGCCCTGACCGCCGTCCTCGCCGCCGTCAAGGCCACGGTCAAGGGCGGCGTGGGCAAGCTGCGCGAGCGTCCGCAGGGCCGCCGCTACCAGGAGGGGGAGCGGTGGCCGGCCCTTCAGCGGCCGACCTGGCGCCCGGACATCCGCGCCGCCGTCATCTCCAGGGCGCGGGTCAACATGCACCGCAAGCTGCGCAACATGGCGGCGATGACGGGCCTGTACCCGCTCGCCGTGCTGTCCGACTGCGTCGTCTACCCCTCGCCGGGCGACAGCCCGCTGGACTTCCTGCCCTACGCCGCCAGCGGCAAGCCGCAGCCCGGCGGCTTCCGCCTCGGGCCCACCCCGGGCCTGGCGAAGCTGGAGGGCGTCCAGTCGATGCTGTGGGCGGTCGGCCTGATGGAGCAGGGCCTCAACCCGGCCCGCCACATCAAGGGCGGCGACGCCGTCCTGGACGAAGGGGAGTGACCGGTGGGGGAGATCGAGGACGCCATCGAGCGGGCCGACCGGGAGAGCTTCACCCGTGAGCCGCCGAAGACGCTCAAGAGCCAGATCCGCTACCTGCTCAAGCAGTTGGGCAGCGCGAAGGCCGTCGCGCAGGAGATCGGCGTCACCGCCGACTCCGTGAACCGCTATCGGCGCGGCGCCCGCAAGCACGCCCGCGCCGACGTCGCCGCGAAGATCGACGACGCGGTGCGGGCCCGCTGGCAGCCGCAGGTGCGTAGGCGCCGGCAGAAGCAGGCCGCCGCCACGGGTGGGATCACGGTGGAGACGAGGGCCCGCTTCGGATACACGGCACCGGTCGGCACGACCGACGACGGACGCTTGCGACGGCTCACCGTGCACCTCCCCCCGGCGTACGCACAGCGCCTGTTCGACGCCCGCGCCGCGGGGGCCGGCGACCGGGAGATGCGCGGGATCATCGCCGAGGGGTTCAAGGACGTCTACTTCCAGGACGGCGGCGGCCGCGCCACGGGACTGTCGGACGTGGCCATCAACGACATCGACTACCTGGACCTGGACTACTGAAGGGACGGACGGCGACGGCTCGACCGCCGGATTCCCGGCGGTCGAGCCGTCGCCGTTGAGCCAAGGCACGGTAGTTGTCACATAGGCAGGCTTGTTGTCACCTGCGAGGTTTCGTTGGTGACAACCAGACTGCTTCGTGCACCAACCTGAACCGACCTACGACGCTCCGGCAAACCGTCACTCGCCTCTACGCGCCTGGCAGTATTCCCGATCACTCCAGGTCCTCCCACGTCCATGAAGCAGCGGCATTCCCATCGGGCTCGCGTCCGAATCTGAAGTGTTCCCGACGGTTAGCGACCTTGGTGTATAGATCGAAATGTTCGGCGGCAGGGAGCCGTTCAGCCAGAGCCACCATCTGCTGATGGGGACTGCTGCAGGGTTCGGTGACACCGCACCTCAAGTGGGCCAGGGCGAGCAGGGCCTGCCGGCCCACCGGCAGCCGCCGCCACCGCGTTCCGATCTCGCGCTGCCGTGTCCGGAGTTGTCCTGTCAGATAGCGCAGGGTGTGGCTGGACAGATCGATCGACGACGGGTAGACAAGCACGCGAAGCTCCTGGCGGACACGGGTGATCTTGGTCGTGAACCCGTCTACCAGGAGCTTCTTCGCGTTGTACAGCAGTCCACCTCGACGACGCCGCCCTCAGATTGGAAAGGGCTCCATGTCCCGGGCCACCGCCAGCGGCAGAGCACCGATGGAGGCCGGCTGGTCGACCACGACGAGCACGGTCCCATGCTTGGCCTGCAGCTTTCCGAAGACCTCACGGAGCTTGGGTTCGCTGTTGGGTAGCCGCTTGTCGAAGGCATTCTTCCCGGCTGGCGTGACGGTGGTGGCGTGGTGCTCGCCCTTGCCGACGTCCAGGCCGAGGAAGGCGCCGATGTCACTGGTGTCGATCACGCGCATCCTCCGGTCGCATTCACCCGGCCGTCCCACGGCACCGATCGCCACATCCACATTACGAAGAGCCTCCCGACCTGCGAAGAAGCCGGTGGTCATGCCCCTAATCAGCGGTCTGTCGATGTCTCCGGAGCTGGTGACACCACCCCCCAGGCCATGCGTTCGACAAGGGGAGAAAGTCATGCCGACTCCGAAGGCCGGGCGCCCCTTTGCGGGGCCACCAAGAAGGTAATGGGGAGCCGGGTCCGGGTGTTCTGCGGTATGAGGGACCGAGCGTGATCCAGTTGGAGGCTCTGGACGACCGGCTCGCCTACCGGGTGACGGTGGCCGAGGGCAGCGCCGGGGAGCACACGTTCCAGTGGCCGGGCCGCGGCTACTACCAGGTGCGCTCGGCCGGGGCATGGAGTCTGTCCGCCGCGTGACGTGAAACGCGGATAGATCGCTGCCCTCCGGCCAATCGTGATGCGCAAAGTGGCCAAGTTACCGAAAGGCGCTGGGCTCGTCGGGATCCTGCACGCCAGTCGCCCGGGTCACGCCGCCCGCAGACAGCGCTCGCGGCCCTGCTCCATCGAAACCGGCGAAGTGGGGCGTCTCCCCCAGGAAACACCCCACTTCGGCTGTCCAGCGTCAGGCCGCTTGTTCGACCTGGAGCAGGAGCAGGTCGTACTCCGGGCCGCCGGGCTCGTTACGGATGGGTAGCCTCCTGCCCTCGCGAAATCAGGCTGCCCAACTCCCGTTGGACAACGCAGCCGAGCGGAAATTGAAGTAGAACTGCGTGCCGGCGTCGACGCGGTACTTGAGCACGTTCCACACACCGCCCTGCACGAGCGTGTAGTCCGAGGGGCAGGAACTACCCCCGGATACCGTCTCGGTGCACACCATGATGTAACGGTTGGTCTTGGGTTTGATGTTGATGTCGGCGCAGTTGCCCGACGCCACGAACAGCCGACCGGCTGGGAGATCGACGTCACCGTCCGGCTTGGAATAGCTGATCGCGCTTCCGTAGCAGGACGCGGCCGTCTCCTCGCCAGCCTGGGCCGTCGGCGCGAGGGCCAGGGCCCCGGTGAGCAGCGCGGCCGCGATCGTGCTGCATGCGAGGCGTTTTCGGACATTCACCATGAGTCCTCCAAGGGGTGGTTGGCTCTTGCATGGCCAGTGAAGGCCCCGCCGCCCGGATCGGCGGCGGGGCCGTAAGCACTGTGGGTGCGCGGTCCCGTCGGGCGTTGCCTACGCGTACGCGACGTCGGAGGCGCAGCGCACCCCGGACTGGTCAGGGCGCTTCAAGCCGAGGCAGACGTAGACACGGACGTAGGTGTTGCCCGTGATCGTGGAGTCCCAGGAGCCCAGGTCCTGGCCGCCGGACGTGGAGGTGTCGTCCACGGCGAGCGGTCCGTGTACCCGAACCGGAGCCGGATTGCGGAGCGAGCTGGACGAGCGGTAGCGACGCCCCGAATCAAGCTGCGCGCAGAGCCCTCCAGGTCTCCGGCCCGACGACACCGTCCACAGTGCCCCTGCCCCAATTTTCCTGAAGCCTTTTGACTGCCCTAGTGGTTGCACTGCCGTACTGCCCGTCGACCGCCACGTCAGGGCCATCGTAGTAGGCATGATTGTTGACGAGGCACTGGATCTCCCGGACCCGGTCGCCGGTGGCTCCCGGACCGACCACGACGTTCCACGCCCAGCTGTAGCCTGCGGTGAATCCATGGTAATTCTCGGTCGTCCGCCAGGTAATGGTGCACGAAGCCTGCGCCGAGACTGCTGCGGAGCTCCCCTCCACCGCCATCGAGGCGACGGCTGCGCCGGGACTTGCCAGCATGGCGCCGAAGGCGAGGACAGAGCAGAGGGCGGCTCCGGTGAACGCGCCACGGAGGCGCATTAAGGACCCGTCACTCCGTTGTACCCGCGTGATCATTAGTACCTCCTGCTTGGTCAGGGTTGTCAGGTGTGACTCAACCGGACTGAGCCCGGCTGATGCGGCAACATGCTGGCCCGGCAAGAAGCTGCACAACAATGGCTTCGGCCTGTCCCGGACAGGCCGAAGACGTCCGGGCTGGTCAGGGCGTTGTCCGGGACAGGCAGCGTGCTGTCTCGGACACGGCCGTAGTCTGACCGGCCACCTACCAGCCGTCGGACTCGCGCAACCTGCGACACGTCCCCCACGGCCGCAACGTGCCCCGCGAGTTCCGGGCGATGGCCGCCCACCGTTCCCGCAGGGAGGCGCCAGCGGCAGGGAGCTCCCAAGCCCGCTCGGTGACCAGCGAGCCGATCGCGGCACCAAGCCCCATCGGCTCGCGCCCGTCGCGCCGCACCGTATGGACCGGCTGCGGCTTCTGCTTCGCCTTCTGGCTGCTGCCGTTCTTCCGCGCCGCCTCCATCGCGGCCCGCAGCGCGACCCGGGCCAGGTCGACCCCGGACGCCTCGCCGCCGCTCATGCCTGCCCCCAGGTGGTGTGCCCGAGGACCAGGTGGTGGGTGCCGGACAGGCGCTGCGCCTGGTTGACCAGCTGGTGGCTGAACAACCGCCTCGCGGACGTCTCGCCGTGCCGGTCGATGTGGTCGAAGATGACCTGGTGGTCCTTCATCCCCCGCACCCGCCAGTCGCGGACCTGCTCGCGGGTCAGCTCCTCGAGGACCAGCTCCTGGTCGTCGTCGACGTCAGCGGTCTCCGTCTCCGGGGCGGGGGTGACGGCGGCCGGGCGGGGTGCGGGCAGCACGACCGGGGCCACCGGCGCGGCCGGGACGACGTCGGCCGGCTGCGCGGCCGCGGCTTCGGCACAGGCCTGAGCTGCGGCGGCCTGCCGGGCGCGGACCTGCTCCCACTCGTACGCCTTCGCCCACGCCCTGGCCGTCACGTCCTGGTGCAGCTGCTGCTCGGTCGCCGCACGGCGCTCGGTCTCGGAGGACCCGGGCATCGCTGCGTCGACGGCGGCCGCGACTGGCGCCCCACAGCGCCGTGCAGCTCAGCTGGCCGACGGGCCACCGGAGCCGCTGACAACTATCGAGCCTCGTCGCGCCAGGACCGCAGGTCAGTGGCCGCCGATGGTGACAACTATCGCGCTTCGGCACAGCCGTCCGCCCCGGCCTCACCGCGCTCCCCCGGCCCGGGGGAGGTGGCCGTACCGGGGGCGTAACAGGGGCCGGTGCGGTGCGTAACACGTGCGGCGCACGCTGGACGGCATGCAGAGCACCGTGACGCCCACGCACTGCCCGTACTGCGCCCTGCAGTGCGGGATGAATCTGACGCCCGCGCCGGGCGGGACCGTCCGGGTGAGCGAGCGCGCGGACTTCCCGGTGAACCGGGGCGCGCTGTGCGGCAAGGGGCGTACGGCACCGGCGGTGCTCGACCCCGGCGTGCGGCTGACCTCGCCCCTGGTGCGGTCCCCGGAGACGGACGCGCTGGTGCCCGCCGGCTGGGACGAGGCGCTGGACCGGATCGCCGAAGGGCTGGGACGGACGCGCACCGGGTACGGGGCGGACGCGGTCGGGGTGTTCGGCGGCGGCGGGCTGACGAACGAGAAGGCGTACGCGCTGGGGAAGTTCGCGCGGGTGGTGCTGGGCACCTCCCAGATCGACTACAACGGCCGCTTCTGCATGTCGTCCGCCGCGGCCGCGGGCATCAGGGCGTTCGGGCTGGACCGGGGGCTGCCGTTCCCCCTGGAGGACATCCCGAGGACCGGCTGCGTGATCCTCGTCGGCTCGAACCCGGCGGAGACCATGCCGCCGGCGCTGCGCTACTTCGCCGAGCTGAAGGAGAACGGCGGCACGCTGATCGTCGTCGACCCCCGCCGTACGAGGACCGCCGAGCAGGCCGACCTGCATCTGGCGCCCCGCCCCGGCACCGACCTCGCGCTGGCGCTGGGCCTGCTGCACCTGGTCGTCGCCGAGGGCCGTACCGACGAGGCGTACATCCGGGAACGCACCACCGGCTGGGAGGAGACCCGGGCCGCGGCGATGGCGCACTGGCCGGAGTACGTGGAGCGGATCACCGGCGTGCCCGTGCCCCTGCTGCGGGAGACCGCACGGCTGTTCTGCGAGCCGGAGGCAGCCATGGTGCTCACCGCCCGCGGACCCGAGCAGCAGGCCAAGGGCACCGACACCGTGGGCGCCTGGATCAACCTGTGCCTGGCGACCGGCCGCGCGGGCCGTCCGTTGTCCGGGTACGGCTGCCTGACCGGTCAGGGAAACGGACAGGGTGGGCGTGAACACGGCCAGAAGGCCGACCAGTTGCCCGGCTACCGCAAGCTGACCGACCCGGCGGCCCGCCGGCACGTGGCGGGGGTCTGGGGCGTGGACCCCGACGCGCTGCCCGGCCCGGGGCGCAGCGCGTACGAGCTGCTGGACGCGCTGGGTACGGACATCCGCTCGCTGCTGCTGATGGGCTCCAACCCGGTGGTGTCGGCACCCCGCGCGGCGCACGTCGAGGAGCGCATCAGGTCGCTGGACTTCCTGGCGGTCTGCGACGTCGTGCTGTCGGAGACGGCCGCGCTCGCCGATGTCGTCCTGCCGGTGACGCAGTGGGCGGAGGAGACGGGCACGACGACCAGCCTGGAGGGCAGGGTGCTGCTGCGGCGGCGCGCGCTGCCGGCCCCGGACGGGGTGCGCAGCGACCTGGAGGTGCTGCACGAGCTGGCCGCCCGGCTCGGCGGCGGGCCGAGTCCGGAGAAGAGGTTCCCGACCGATCCCGAGGAGGTCTTCGAGGAGCTGCGGCGGGCGAGCGCGGGCGGGCCGGCGGACTACTCCGGGATCAGTTACCGGCGGCTCGCGGAGGAGAACGGCGTGTTCTGGCCGTGCCCGGCGCCCGAGCCCGAACCCACGCCGGTGGCGGCGGTCGCGGCGGCACCGGCACCGGTGGCAGCGGACAGCGCCGTGCACCCCGGTACCCCCCGGCTGTTCCTCGACCGGTTCGCCACCGAGGACGGGCGGGCCCGGTTCGTGCCCGTCGCGCACCGCGCGAACGCCGAGGAGCCCGACGACGACTACCCCGTCCTGCTGACCACCGGCCGGGTGGTGGCGCAGTACCAGTCCGGCGCGCAGACCCGGCGCGTGGACGAACTGAACGCGGCCGCGCCCGGCCCGTTCGTGGAACTGCATCCGCGGCTCGCGGAGCGGCTCGGTGCGGCCGAGGGCGATCCGCTGGCCGTGGTGTCCCGGCGGGGCCGGGCGGTGGCACCGGCCCGGATCACCACCGCGATCCGTCCCGACACCGTGTTCATGCCGTTCCACTGGGCGGGCGAGGGCCGCGCGAACACCCTCACCCATCCCGCTCTGGACCCCACGTCGCGGATGCCGGAGTTCAAGGTGTGCGCGGTGCGGGTGGAGCCGGTCCGGTCCTGAGCCCCGTCCCGATCGGCGGCCGCTCCCGCCTCACCCGTTCACCGCCGGCGGCGCACCCATCGGGTTCTTTCCCCCGGCCGGGCCCGCGGCACGGCGTTGACCTGCTGAAACGGGCGCGGAAGGGGCTTCCGCCGGGGCCGGCCGACACCCGTTCACCGCATTTCTGACGCCCCTTCAGAGAGCGAGCCGCGCCCGCCGGCCTTTACCTCGGACCAGTGGGGACGCGACTGACGGCGGCACATGGGGGTGCCGCGGGCGTGTCCCCTTCGTGAGCCCGAGGAGCATCGATGCGAGGTACCGCCCGGCGGCTGCCCGGCCCGACCGCCCTGATCGGACCCGCGCTCGCCGTGGCCGCCGCGGGACTGCTCATGGCGGCCGCCGCACCAGCCGCGTACGCCGAGGAGTCCGCCGCCCCCGCGGGCCCCCCTTACGACGCGCCGGCCGGGAGGCCCGCCGGGAGCCTGGAACTGCACCCGGACATGGTCGTGGCCGGTGCGCAGGTGACGGTGAACACCGCGGCGTGCAGCGACGACGACACGGTCGCGGGCGACGCCACCGCCGTGGGCGCCGGCCGTTTCACGCTGGCTCCGGGCTCGGACGAGCCGGACTCGACCGGACGGTTCCGGGTGCCGCCGGGGGCGCAGCCGGGCACGTACGAGATCACCGCGACGTGCGAGGCGGGCGGGCAGCGGGTGACCGGCGACCTGGTGGTCAGTCTGACGCCCGCGGCGCAGCAGGTGCATCCCCGGGGCAGTGTGAAGACGGGGGTCGGTGGCGCTCTGGGTCCCGATCCCGTGCAGACCACGGCCGGTGTGGCGGCTCTCGCCGTCGCCGCCGCGGGCGGTACCTGGCTCCTGCATCGCCGGGCGAGAGGCGACGGGTTCTGACGGGCGCCCTCCACCGCCCGTCCGCCGTACCGCATGTCCCCTCCCCCTCCGGGTCCGACGCCCCTCGCGGCCCGGAGGGGCATGGGGGCCGACTCCGGAGAGGTCAGTCCGCGATGCGCCGCATACGCCGCAGGTCCAGCCGGGTCGGGAGCCCGGGCAACACGGTCATAGGGTCGGTGAGCGTGTTCGCCCTGTGCTGCGGCCTGTGGCTGCTGGGCGACGGGGCCGCGACGGACGCCCCGCCCCAGCCGTCCACCGCCCAGGCGTACTCCGCGCCCGACGGACGCGGCTCCGGGCGCCCCTCCGAGCAGGCCGCCGCGCTGCCGCCCTCCCCACCCGACCGGATCCGCGTCCCCGCGATCGGCGTGGACGCGCCCCTGACGGGCCTCGGGCTGACCAGTACCGGCAGCCTCGACGTACCGCCGCCCGAGCGGACGAACCTGGCCGGCTGGTACGAGGCCGGCACCACTCCCGGCGAGACGGGCACCGCGGTCGTCGCGGGCCATGTCGACAACGCCGAGGGCCCCGCCGTCTTCTACTCCCTGGGCGCCCTGCGCAAGGGCGACACCGTCGAGGTGGGCCGGCGCGACGGCGGCACCGCCGTGTTCACCGTGCACGCCGTCGAGGTGTACGACGCCCGGGACTTCCCCGACGAGAAGGTGTACGGCGCGGCGAAGCGCCCGGAACTGCGGATCATCACCTGCGGCGGAGGCTACTCACGCACCACCGGCTACCGGGGGAACGTCGTCGTCTACGCCCACCTGACGGACAGCCGCTGAGCCTTGAGCAGCCGGGCCCTCAAGCGGCCGGTTCTTCGAGCGGCCGAACCGTCCTGCGCGGCCGGCCGGCACCGCGCCTCACGCCACCCGGTGCGGGTCGGGCTCCGTCTCCCCCAGCACGTTCGTCCTCCCCCACGCGCCCAGCGGTTCCAGCGCCTCGTTGAGCGCCGTCCCCTTCGGCGTCAGCGAGTACTCGACGCGCGGCGGGTTCTCGTCGTACTGCTCCCGGTGCACGATGCCGTCGGACTCCAGCTCCCGCAGATGCGAGGCGAGCACCTTCTCGGTGATCCCGGGCAGCTCCCGGCGCAGGGCGCCGAAGCGGTACGGCCGTTCGTGCAGCGCCCAGAGGATCAGCACCTTCCACTTGCCGCCGATCACGTCCATCGCCGCGTCGATCCCGCACAGATACGCCCCCGGCCGCCGTGCCCTCCCCATGCCCGTCATCCTGTCCTCCGCTTCGTCGTCGCCACCGCTGCCACCACCACGGCTGCCGCCACCGCCCGCACGCCGGATGCTTTCCCCTAGGTGAGCACCCACTTCGAAGTACGTACTTGAGCGGGTTCCTCCCCGGGGCGAGCCTGGGGAGCATGACCGACAACACCCGCTCCCCCGTTCCTGTTTCCCTGACCCTGCTCGGCGCCGGCGCCATGGGCACCGCCCTCGGCCGCGCCTGGCTCGCCGCTGGCCGTGCGGTGACCGTCTGGAACCGTACCCCCGCCCGCACCGCGGCCCTCGCCGCCGAGGGCGCGGCGGTCGCCGCGACCGCCGCCGAGGCGGTGGCCGCGAACCGTCTGGTGGTCGCCTGCCTGCTCGATGACGACTCAGTCGGCGAAGCGCTCGAGGACGCCGACCTCACCGGGCGGGACCTGGTGAACCTCACCACCGGGACCCCGGCCCAGGGCCGTGCCCGCGCCGCCTGGGCCACGGCGCGCGGTGCCCGTTTCCTGGACGCCGGGATCATGGCGGTGCCGCCGATGGTCGGGGCCCCGGAGTCCGGGGCATACGTCTTCTACAGCGGCTCGCGCCCCCTGTTCGAGGAGCACCGGGACACGCTTGCCGTCCCGGCCGGTACCCGGTACGTGGGCGAGGACCCGGGGTTCGCCTCGCTGCACGACGTGGCGCTGCTGAGCGCGATGAGCGGGCTGTTCGCCGGGATCACGCACGCCTTCGCGCTGATCGGCGGGGAGGACATCGCCCCCAAGGACCTCGCACCGCTGCTCGCCTCCTGGCTCACCGCCATGACCCCGGCCGTGCACGAGACCGCTGAGCGGCTGCGCAGCGGCGACTACACCTCGGGGGTGGTGTCCCACCTCGCCATGCAGGCCGCGGGCAACGGCACGCTGCTGCGCACGGCCGAGGAACAGGGCGTGAGTGCCGAACTGCTGCTGCCGTACATGGACCTGATGGCCCGCCGCGTCGCCGCCGGACACGGCGACGAGGACGGCGCGGGCCTGGTCGGACTGCTCCGCCTCCCGCGGGCGGCGACGCGGGAGGAGGGCGCCGACCGGGTCTGAGCCCCGTCGTCTCAGCCGGTGGGAGCGGCCCGGTCGAGGAGCTCGGCCGGGAGGCCGGCGCGGGCGCCGATGACCTCGAATCCCAGCAGCCGGCCGGCCTCGTCCACGTCGAGGACCACCTCGGCCTCCGCCGCCAGTCCCTCGACGGTGACCTGACGGACGGCGGCACCGTCCGGGATCCGCGCGACGAGGGAGACGTACGCGGTGTCGCCGTCCCGGTCGTATGAGATGTGCATGGTGTCCCTCCGAGGGATCGAGGTCAGTTGCGGCCGACGGACACGACGTTTCCGGCCTTGTTGACCACGACCCAGATCTTGCCGCTGACGTACTTCCACGTGCCGGCCGTCTTGCCCTTGGTCTTCTTGCCGTTCTTCACGGTACGCGCGACCATCTCCTGGCTGATGCCACGCTGTGCCATGCGCTGTGCGGCGTGCTTGGAAATGCTCTTCACACCGGTGGAGAGCAGGAGGCGTCCGGCGACGATCGCGAGGGGGATGAACCACGCGGGGTCGGCCACCACCGGGAAGACGGTGTCCGGTCCGGGCCGCACGCTCTGGACGAGAACGCCGCCCTCGATGCGGTAGCCGGTCGGTACGGCCTCGCCACGCGCGTCCTTCGCCCACGGCGCGTCGAAGGTGCCGAGGTACTCCTCGCCCCTGCCGACCAGGATGGTGCCGTCCTCCATCGGCTCGGTGGTCGCGTCCGCGGGCAGCCCGAGGGGGAACCGGTACTCGGTCGGAGCCTTCGCGTCCTTGAGCGTGACCAGGGTGCGCACTCCGTCCCGGTTGGGCTGGACGGCCAGGTCGACGTCATCACCGGCGCCGGGATACACGACGGTGCCGTTGGCGCTGGGGGCGGCCGTGGAACCGGCGTTGCCGGGCAGGGTGAGGCGAAGCACCTCGTCGCCGTAGGCGAATTCCACGGTTCCGTCGGCGGCGGCGGGCGCGGTGATGCGTGCGGCGGACGTTCCGGTGGTCACCTCGGCGCGGGTGGCCCCGTCGCCGAGGAGGGTTCCGGGCACGAGGTCCGCGGTTCCCGTGACGCGCTCGACCGTCTCGGCCGCCTGCGCCGCACGGGCGGACCGCGCCTCCCGGTCACCCGAGTCCGCGTGGGCGGACGCGGTGGTCAGGAATACGGCTCCGGCGGTGCAACCTGCCACCAGGATGCGGGCGGTGGCGCGGTGGCGGCGGGCGGAGCGGTTCTGGGTGGGATGCATCTGCGTCCTTGCTGACGGCCCGGCAACGGGCGCGGTGATCGGCAACGCATCGGATCGTCGCAGCGGGACACCGGCCCGGAACATCCGTCCGGCGGGCCGACTCGCCCCCGCCGGACGGCGGGGTGGGGGCGCCGTTCCGGGCCGGTGCCCGGACACCGCCGAGGCGTTCTGTCGTGTGGCAGGCGGCACACTTCCTTCGGGCAACGCCGCGCAACGGGTGGCCGTCGTAGTGAGGGTGGCGGGAGTTCAGGCGGGCGAGGAGCAAGGGTTGATCCGTGTCGTGGTCGTGGACGACGAGCCCTTGGTCCGCGCCGGGCTGCGCGTGATCCTCGAGTCGGCGAAGGACATCGTCGTGGTGGCCGACTGCGGAGGTGCGGACGCCGTCGAAACCGTACGGAGCCGGGGCGCGGACGTCCTGCTGCTCGACATCCGCATGCCGGTGGTGGACGGCCCGACGGTGCTGCGGCAGGTCCTCGGGCTGCCCGATGCTCCCGCGGTGTCGATGCTGACCACGTTCGACGCCGACGGGTTCGTGGACGAGGCTCTGTGGCTGGGCGCGGCCGGGTTCCTGATGAAGAACACCTCGCCCGAGCAGTTGATCCACTCGGTGCGGGTCCTGGCCGCCGGCCGCCGGGTGCTGGCACCCGAGGCGTTGGAGGAGGTGGTCGGCGGCTATCTGACCGCCGGCCGTGACGACGAGGCCGCGCGACGCGTCCGCGCCCTCAGCGAGCGCGAACGGCAGGTACTCGCCCTGGTCGGAGCCGGGCTGAGCAATCGTGCCGTCGCACACCGGCTGCATCTGGCGCACAGCACGGTCAAGGACCATGTGAGCTCGGTACTGGCGAAGCTCGGCGGCCTCAATCGTGTGCAGGCCGCGGTGCTCGCCGACCGGGCGAACCTGATCGATCCCGTGCCGGACCGGTGATGAGCACGTATCCGGCCGCGCGGTGGTCACCCGGAATGCCGCCCGCCACGGACCGGCCCGGACGACGGGACGGTGACGCGGCGGCGGACCTGACGGGCGTGACGGACCGTCCGCCCGCTCCGGGGGGCCGGTCCGCCACCTCGGTGGTACGGCGCACCGCCTCGCGGGCGCTTCCGATGGTGGTCGCCGTCCTCGACGGCCTCGTGGTCAACGGGGTGTCCACCGGTCACGGGACCTGGCTCGCGTTGGCCGCCGCAGCCGCGCTGCTGGTGCGCCGGAGTGCCCCCGAGGCGGCTCTGCTCACCGGAGTGCCGGGGCTGTACCTCGGACACATCGCCTTCGCACCGCTGATCGCGCTGTACTTCGTGGCCATGCGGCGCCGCCGTGCCCTGGCGGGCTCGGTGGGAGCGGTGGCGGTTGTCCTGGCCTGGTCCCTCCCCCACCCGGTGACGGATCTCGCGTCCCTCCCGGTCGACCGGGAGACCGCCCTGACGGCACTGGACTGCTGTGTGGTGACGGGGGGCGCGCTCGTGCTCGGCCGGTCCGCCCGGTCACGGCGAGAACGGCTGAAGGAGGCGAGCACCAGGAAGGCACGGGAGAAGCAGGCCCTCACCGAGCGGGTGCTGCGCGCGGAACGCAACCGGCTCGCCCGGGAGATGCATGACGTGGTCGCCCACAAGGTGAGCCTGATCAGCCTGCAGGCCGGGGTCCTCCAAGTCGGCCGGCCCGACGATCCGGACGTCCAGGAGAGCGCCCGGCTGATCCACGACCTGTCGGCGCAGACCGTCACCGAACTGCGGCACCTGGTGGGAGTGCTGCGGACGGCCGGGGGCACCGGCCCGGAGGGCGTCCCGCGACCGCGCGTGACCGACATCGCCGACCTGGTCCGCATGAGCGGCGTTCCGGCCGACCTCGAACTGCCCGCAGCCCCCTTCGAGCTGCCCGAAGCCCTCGAGCGGGCCGCGTACCGCACCGTGCAGGAGGCCCTGACCAACATCCGGAAGCACGCTCCCGGCGCGCGGGCGAGCATACGGGTACGGGTGCGGACGCGTGCGGGAGCCCGAAGTCTCTGCGTCGAGGTGCGCAGTTTTCCCGACGCGCAGGCCGTGCCCGACTCCACTCCGTGCGCCCCCGGCGGCGGGCACGGTCTCGTGGGACTGCGGGAACGGGCCCACCTCCTCGGCGGCGGGTTCCATGCCGGGCCCACGGCCGACGGCGCCTTCGTGGTGCGCGCGTACTTTCCCGTCGGTCGTTCGCCGGCCGGCCCGCCCCCTCCGCCTGGCTGAGCCGCACGAGGCGTCAGGTTCCGGCCCTCAGGCCAGCCACTGTTCGTACGCCATGTTCGCCACCAGGGCGAAGACGACCGTCAGCAGGACGACGCGGACGAAGCCGCTGCCCTTCTTCAGGGCCGTGTGGGCGCCGAGGGTGCCGCCCGCCAGGTTGAACACGGCCATCAGGCCCGCCAGCTGCCACAGCACCGCGCCCTGCCAGGCGAACATCGCCAGCGCGCCGGCGTTGGTGCAGCAGTTGACGATCTTCGCGGTGGCGGACGCGGTGACGAGGTCGAGGTGGAGCAGGGCGGTGAGCGCCAGGACGAGGAACGTACCGGTGCCGGGGCCGATGAGGCCGTCGTAGAAGCCGATGCCCAGGCCGCCGAACCCGATCGCGGCGAGGACGCGGCGGCGGGAGACCGGGCCGGGCTTCGGTGCGGTGCCGAAGCTCGGGCGGAGGATGACGAAGGCCGCGACGGCGAGCAGCACCACCATGATCACCGGCTTGAGGACCTCGGTGCTCATCCCGGCGGCGAGGAAGGCCCCGCCCGACGATCCGGCGAGGGCGGCCAGGCCGATGCGTACGGCGGTCCGTACGTCGACGGGTGCCTTGCGGGCGTAGGTGATCGCCGCGCCGGTGGTGCCGACGATGGCGACCGCCTTGTTGGTGCCCAGGGCGTGCGCGGCGGGGGTGCCGGCGGGCAGGCCGAGCAGCAGCGCCGGCAGCAGCAGGAGTCCGCCACCACCGACCACCGCGTCGATCCAGCCTGCCGCCAGTGCCGCGAGGCAGAGGAGAACGACCGTGGTCAGGGAGATGTCGGGCATAGGCGTGACCCTACGAAGCGGATAGTTGTGCCGTCCATCAAGATGAGCGTTTCCTGAGGTTGAGGCTCCTCACAGTGCCTCCTCGCAGTGCCCCTCGCCCCCTCCGGCGCGTGCCCCGCACCCTCACAGCCGCCCCCGGCCCCCGCTGAGGGCAGCGTTCCGAGCGGGAAACAGAGGGGATGCCGCCGGGTAACACCCGCACCGCACGCTCGGGGACATGACCTCGAACTCGCGTGTGGTGGTGATCGGCGCCGGCCTGGCGGGCGTGACGCTCGCCCGGCGGCTCGGCGAGCTCGGCACGCCGGTGACGCTGATCGGCGAGGAGGAGCACCGCCCGTACAACAGGGTGCTGCTCGCCGAGGTGCTGGCCGGGCGGTACGGCCCCGAGGTGATCGCACTGCCGGCGCCCGCCGGGCTGACCCGCGCCCGGGTCACCGGCATCGACCGGGCCGGGCGGACCGTCCAGTGCGCCGACGGCCCCCCGATCGCCTACGACACGCTGGTCCTGGCCACCGGTTCCCACGCCGTACTGACTCCCCTGCGCGGCCTGTTCACCCCGGACCACGAACTGCCCGAGGGCGTGCACGCGTTCCGGACCATGGACGACTGCCTGGGACTGTCCGGGGCGGTCCGTCCGGGAATCCGGGCGGTCGTCATCGGTGGCGGGCTGCTCGGGGTCTCCGCGGCCCGCGCGCTGGCCGTGCGCGGCGCGCAGGTCGTCCTCGCCCAGCAGTCCGAGCGGCTCATGGAACGCCAACTCGACCCGGCCGCCTCGCGGCTCGTCCGGCGGCATCTGGAGGACCTGGGCGTCGAGGTGCACACCGAGTGCCGGGTGCGGGACGTGCGCTCGGCCGGCGGCGCGGTGCGGTCGGTGGAGATGGCCGACGGCTACGCCCTCGGAGCCGACCTGGTCGTCCTCGCGTGCGGGGTCCGCCCGCGCGTCGGCCTCGCGCGGGCGGCCGGCCTGGAGATCCGCACGGGCGTGGTCGTCGACGACGGGCTGCGCACCTCTGACCCGCGCATCCACGCGATCGGCGACTGCGCCCAGCACGCGGGGCAGATCTACGGGCTGGCCGCGCCCGCCCTCGAACAGGCCGACGCCCTGGCCGGGCTGCTGGCCGGCGACCCCGCCGCCCGCTACACCGGCACCCGGTCCCTGACCCGGCTCACGCTCACCGGGCCCCACGGCCCCTTCGACCTCGCCGCGTTCGGCGAGACCGATCCCCGCCCCGGCGACGACGTCGTGCAGCTCGCCGACGCCACCCGGGGCACCTACCGCAAGGTCGTCGTCCGCGACCACCGGCTGGTCGGCGGGGTCCTGGTCGGCGAACTCGGCACCGTCGGCGCGCTCGCGCGCGCCTGGGAGGGAGCGGAGCCGCTCCCCTCCGACGGCGGCCCCCTGCTCCACCTGCTCACCAACGAGGGAGACTCCCGATGACCACCGCCCCGGAGGCCACCCCCACGATCGTGCTCGTCGGCCACGGCATGGTCGGCCAGCGCTTCCTCGAGGCGCTCGCCGAGCGCGGCCTGACCGCCACGCACCGCGTGGTCGTGCTGTGCGAGGAGCCGCGTCCGGCGTACGACCGCGTCCGGCTCACCTCGTACTTCTCGGGGAGGACCCCCGAGGACCTGTCCCTGACGGACCTGCGGTTCGTCGAGGACCACGGCATCGAGCTGCACGTCGGCGACCCGGCCGAGAGCATCGACCGCGAGGCCCGCGAGGTGACCGCCCGCTCCGGGCTGGTCGTCGGCTACGACCTCCTCGTCCTGGCCACCGGCTCCTCCCCCTTCGTTCCGCCGGTCCCCGGCAAGGACGCCCGGGGCTGCTTCGTGTACCGCACCCTCGAGGACCTGCTCGCCATCGAGGAGTACGCGAAGAACGCGACGACCGGCGCGGTGGTCGGCGGCGGGCTCCTCGGCCTGGAGGCGGCGGGCGCGCTCGACGGGCTCGGACTCACCACGCACATCGTGGAGTTCGCGCCGCGCCTGATGCCCGTGCAGGTCGACGACGGCGGCGGCAGCGCGCTGCTGCGCACCATCGAGAACATGGGCCTGACCGTCCACACCGGCACCGGTACCCAGGAGATCGTGGCCGGCGACGACGGCGCCGTCACCGGCATGAAGCTGTCCGACGGCTCCGAACTCGCCACCGACCTGGTGGTGTTCAGCGCCGGCGTCCGTCCCCGTGACCAGCTGGCCCGTGACTGCGGCCTGACGGTCGGCGAGCGCGGCGGCATCGCGGTGGACGAGCAGTGCCGCACGGTCGCCGATCCGCACGTCTTCGCGATCGGCGAGTGCGCGCTGGCCGCGGACGGCCGGGTGTACGGCCTGGTCGCCCCCGGCTACGAGCAGGCGCAGACCGCCGCGGCGACGATCGCCGACGACGAGACCGGCCGGTCGACGTTCACCGGCGCCGACCTGTCCACCAAGCTGAAGCTGCTCGGCGTCGACGTGGCGTCCTTCGGCGACGCGCACGGCACCACCGCCGACTGCCTGGACGTCGTCTACTCCGACTCCCGCGCCGGCCTCTACAAGAAGCTGGTCATCGGCAGCGACGGCACGCTGCTCGGCGGCATCCTGGTCGGCGACGCGGAGGCGTACGGCACGCTGCGCGCCTTCACCGGGTCGGTCCCGCCCGTCCCGCCCGAGTCCCTCGTCCTGCCCGCCGGGGCCGGGGCCCCGGCCCCGCTGGGCCCGTCCGCGCTGCCGGACGAGGCCCTCGTCTGCTCCTGCCACCACGTCACCAAGGGCACCGTCCGCGGCGCGGTCACCGAGCACGGCTGCACCACCGTGCCCGAGGTGAAGAAGTGCACCAAGGCCGGTACGGGCTGCGGCAGTTGCGTGAAGGTGCTCGGTCAGCTCGTCACCGCCGAGCTGGAGGCGAGCGGCCTCGAGGTCGACAAGGGCCTGTGCGGCTGCTTCGCGCAGACCCGCGAGGAGCTGTACGAGATCGTCCTCGCCCTGCGCGTCGCCTCCCACCGGGACCTGCTGGACCGGTACGGCCGCGAGGAAGCCCGGGGCGGCGACGGCTGCGAGGTCTGCAAGCCGACGGTCGGCTCGATCATCGCCTCCCTCGCCCCGGTGATCGGCGCGAGCGGCTACGTCCTGGAGGGCGAGCAGGCCGCCCTCCAGGACACCAACGACCACTTCCTCGCCAACCTCCAGAAGAACGGCTCGTATTCGGTCGTCCCCCGCATCCCCGGCGGCGAGATCGCCCCGGAGAAACTGATCGTGATCGGCGAGATCGCCCGCGACTTCGGCCTCTACACGAAGATCACCGGCGGCCAGCGCATCGACATGTTCGGCGCCCGCGTCGAGCAGCTCCCGGTGATCTGGGCCCGGCTGGTGGACGCCGGTTTCGAGTCCGGCCACGCGTACGGCAAGTCGCTGCGTACGGTGAAGTCCTGCGTCGGACAGACCTGGTGCCGTTACGGCGTCCAGGACTCCGTGCGCATGGCGATCGACCTGGAGCTGCGCTACCGGGGCCTGCGCTCCCCGCACAAGCTGAAGTCGGCGGTCTCCGGGTGCGCCCGCGAGTGCGCCGAGGCCCGGTCGAAGGACTTCGGCGTGATCGCCACCTCCAACGGCTGGAACCTCTACGTCGGCGGCAACGGCGGCGCCACCCCGCGCCACGCCGACCTGCTCGCACAGGACCTCTCGGACGCCGAACTGGTCCGTCTCGTCGACCGGTTCCTGATGTTCTACATCCGCAGCGCCGACCGGCTGGAGCGCACCTCCACCTGGCTGGAGCGGATCCCCGGGGGCCTGGACCACGTACGGGACGTCGTCGTGCACGACTCGCTCGGCATCTGCGACGAGCTGGAGGCCCGGATGCGGGCCCATGTGTCGCACTACCGCGACGAGTGGGCCGAGACCGTCGACGACCCCGGGAAACTGGCCCGGTTCGTGTCCTTCGTCAACGCGCCCGACACCCCCGACCCGGTCGTGGGCTTCGTGCCCGAACGCGACCAGATGAAGCCCGACCTGCCGCTGCTGGACATCGGCAGACGACCCGCGCAGTCCGAGGAAACCGCCCTGGAAGGGAGCGCCCAGCGATGACCCCGGCCCTCGAGACCACGGACCTGAAGGTTCGCATCCGGCTGACCGACGCCTGGTTCACCGTCTGCGACCTGAGCGTCCTGCTCCCCGGCCGCGGTGTGGCGGCCCTGCTGCCCGACGGCCGGCAGGTCGCCGTCTTCACCGACCGCACCGGCGGGCTGTACGCGGTCGACAACCGTGATCCCTTCACCGGCGCGGCGGTCCTCTCCCGCGGCCTGACCGGCACCCACCGGGGCCGCCCGTTCGTCGCCTCCCCGCTGCTGAAGCAGCGCTTCGACCTGGAGACGGGCCGGTGCCTGGACGACGAGACCGTACGGGTCACGGCCTACCGGGTGAAAGCAGCCTGACGGGACGGGCCCGGCGGGGCCCGGGGGCTCACCGGACGCCGGGCACGTCGTACGTCACCCCCGTCAGCTCCTCCGAGGCCGCCCAGAGCCGCTCCCCCATCGCGTCGTCGAGGGTCCAGGGTGCCCGCCAGGACGGTGCGGGCGCCCCGCGCCACAGGGCGAAGGACGGGCCGATGAACGCGTCGGGGCGTACGCCGGGCCTGGTCGCGGCGTACAGCAGGGGCAACGCGCCGGCCTCGGCGGACTGGGCGACGATCCGGTTGCCGAGCCGCATCACCCGCTCGGCGATCCGGCGTCCCTCGGCCCGCGGCCCCGCGGTCTGGAGGTTGGTGGCCGCGTACCCGGGATGAGCGGCTGCCGCCACCACCTCACTGCCGTGCGCCGCCAGCCTGCGGGCCAGTTCGTGCGTGAAGAGCAGGTTGGCCGACTTGGAACGGGCGTAGGCGACCCAACGCCGGTAGCCGCGCTCGCTGTTGAGGTCGCGCGCATCGATGTTGGCCATCACGTGGGTCATGCTGGACACGGTCACGATCCGCGCGCCCGGCACCGCGAGCAGCGCAGGCAGCAGCAGTCCGGTGAGGGCGAAGTGCCCCAGGTGATTGACCCCGAACTGGGTCTCGAACCCGTCCGCGGTCGTCCCGTAGGGCAGCGCCATCACCCCGGCGTTGTTGAGCAGCAGATCGACCCGCTCGCCCGAAAGGGCGGTCGCGAACTCCCGCACGGAGGCCAGGTCCCCGAGGTCCAGTCGCCGCACCTCGGCCTCGGCGCCCGGTACCTCGCCGCGCAGCAGGTTCAGGGCGTCCCGGCCGCGCGCCTCACTCCGGCAGGCGAGCACCACCCGCGCCCCCGCACGGGCCAGTTCCCGCGCCGCGACCTGACCGAGCCCGCTGTTGGCCCCGGTGACGACGGCCAGACGCCCGCCCTGATCGGGAATGTCGTTCGCGTTCCATCCGGACATGACCGGACTCCCTCCGCCGGCGTCGCACCTGCACGGACCTCCGTGGTCACCCTACGAGAGCCGGGTGCCCGCCGCGCGGCAGCCGGTCATCCCCCCGTACGACCACATCCATGGCATGTTCATTCCATACGCCTAGGTTCCCCACCGCACGCTCCCGTCACCGACCGGTGGCGGGACGGTTCACGGCACCTCTGGGAGCGACAGTGGAACGTCGTACCTTCCTTCGCGCGAGCGCCATGGGCGGAACCTCCGCGGTCCTCGGCGGCGCGCTCTGGCACAGCGCCGCGTACGCGGCGCCCGCCCAGCCCGGCACGGGCCCGTACGGGGCGCTCGGCTCGGCGGACGCCAACGGAATCCGGCTGCCGGCCGGGTTCACCAGCAGAGTGATCGCCCGCTCGGGCCAGCAGGTCCCGGGCACGTCGTACACCTGGCACAACGCCCCCGACGGCGGCGCCTGCTACGCGGACGGCAGCGGCTGGATCTACGTCTCCAACTCGGAGATCGACCCCTCCGGCGGCGCGGGCGCCGTCCGCTTCTCGGCCACCGGCGGCGTCACTGGCGCGTACCGCATCCTGTCCGGCACCCGGCAGAACTGCGCGGGCGGGAAGACCCCGTGGAACACCTGGCTGTCCTGCGAGGAGGTGGACCGCGGCTACGTCTACGAGACCGACCCGTGGGGGACGAAGGCGGCGGTCCGCCGGGACGCGATGGGCCGCTTCAAACACGAGGCGGCGGCCGCCGACCCGGTCCGCAGGGTCGTCTACCTGACCGAGGACGTCTCGGACGGCTGCTTCTACCGCTTCCGGCCGACGACCTGGGGCGACCTGTCCTCCGGCACGCTGGAGGTGCTGGTGGCGGGCAGCGGCACGAGCGGCCCGGTGAGCTGGGCGAGCGTTCCGGATCCGTCCGGGGCCACCGCGACCCGCAACCAGGTCTCCGGCGCCAAGCGCTTCAACGGCGGCGAGGGCTGCCACTACGCGAACGACACCTGCTGGTTCACCACCAAGGGCGACAACCGCGTCTGGCAGTACAACGCCGCCGCCCAGACCATCGAACTCGCCTACGACGACTCCCTGGTGACGGGCGGCTCGGCTCCTCTGACCGGCGTCGACAACGTCACCGGCTCCGCCTCGGGCGACCTCTTCGTGGCCGAGGACGGCGGCAACCTGGAGATCTGCGTGATCACCCCCGACGACGTCGTGGCCCCCTTCCTCCGGGTGGACGGCCAGTCCGGCTCGGAGATCACCGGCCCGGCCTTCTCCCCGGACGGCACCCGCCTGTACTTCTCCAGCCAGCGCGGCACGAGCGGCAGCTCGTCGGGCGGCATCACGTACGAAGTAAAAGGCCCGTTCCGCACCTGACGGCTCCCCGCTCTCCGCTCGTGCCGGTGTGTTCTGCGCACCGGCACGAGCGGAGAGCTACCGCCCGGTCACGTCACGTTCGCATCACGGGTCCACCAAACCTCCACACCCTCCCCCAATCCCTCCCCTACCGTCAGCAGCTCACACCCGGCAGACCCTCCCGGACGGGGGCACGCTGCCGGAAATCCGCACATAGCTGGGGGATCCCCTGTGAACCTGTCCTGCAAGTCCGCCGCCGTGACCGTCGCCGCGCTCGCCCTGGCCACGCTGCCCGTCACCACCGCCGTGGCCCACGAGGGCGTGTTCAAGAACTGCGACGCGGCGTACGCCGCCGGGTACTCCGACATTCCAGCGAGCAGCGAGCACTACGGCAAGCACCTGGACCGCGACGGCGACGGCATCGGCTGCGACAACGCGCCCGCGGGCTTCGTCCCCGCCGCCGACAAGGACGCCGGCAAGGACAAGGACACCGGCTCGGACGACGACGCCACCGAAACCGGCTCCGGCTCCGACGAAAAGGGCGCCACCGAACAGGACGGTGGCACCGACCTCGCCGAGACCGGCGGCAACAGCGCGACCCCGTACATCGCGGCCGGCGGCGCGGCCGTTCTCCTGGCGGGCGGCGGCGTCCTGCTCGCGGCCCGTCGGCGTCGCAGCACCGACTGAGAATCTCCGACAGCCACGAGGTGGGCGACACCCGCACAAGGCGTCGCCCACCTCGGACACGGACCGGCGACACGCGACCTCATGACGCCGCGAGGCCGCAGGTGCGGCCATGTCAGAAAAAGCCGAGCTCAGCCGACTCGACGGCGCCCAGCATGCGGCACCTCCCGGTCTCTCCGTCGACGCACACGTAGCCCGCGCCGACGGACATGTCCCGAATGTCCCCACTGCGGAGGTAGGCGACCGACTGGCAGTCGAAGTAGAAGTTGCTGCCTGCCCGGACGCTCTTTCCTTCGACGAGCGCGAAAGTCATGCCCTCATGACTGACTTCCTCGTCCAGGAAGCGCTGCGCCAGTCTGGTCGCCTCTTCGACGTCCATCATCAGTCCGTCCTCAGAAGTGAGAAGTTCCGCCATGGCCGGAGATCGGCATGCCTCGACTGGCCGTCCAGGAAAACGACATCTCCCTGCCCGCATTGCTCGACCAGTGCGGCACCGGCCTCCACCGGTGGCAGACCCTGCTGAAAGCCCTGGACTTCGACGACGACAAGGTCCCCTTCGGGGAGTTCCTCGACGCACTCTCGGCCCAGCCGGCCCCCACCGTCCCGGCATGATGTGCACGGCGGCTGCGGCGCAGTCCGTCAGGGCCGAACCCAACATCCGCTGAGGGCGGCACCGTCGGCACTGAGGCCCAAGACAGAGCGAAGGCCGCCCGGGTGATCCGGGCGGCCTTCGACTTGAGGTCTGAACCCTGGGGGTATGGCCTGCCCACTTTCGAGGGCTACCAGGGACGATTCCAGGGTCTTCGTCGCCCAGTGTACCTACGATTGCCCCACCATGCACAGCACGCCGCCCACCAGCATCAAGCCGCCCGACGACAAGGCCGTCATCGAGCTGATCAGCTCCGACCGGCTGAACCCCTACCTGACCGCGTGCACCGGCGACACCGCCGCCGCTCTCGCGCTGTATCGGTGGAACAGCGACCTCGCCGCAGCGTTCTTCGAACCGCTGGGCCACCTGGAGATCATGCTGCGCAACGCGCTCGATGCCCGGCTCGTCGCCCGCCAGCAGCGCCGGGGCCGCATCGCAGAGTGGTACGTCGACACGGCGGTCCCGCTCAGCGGCAACGCCCGCAGCGACATCGCCCAGGCCCGGCAACGCGCCGGCAGGAACACCCCGGTCGTCCCACGCGGAAAGATCATCGCTGAGCTGAGCTTCGGCTTCTGGCGCTTCCTGTTGGCCCGCCAGTACCGGGCCAACCTCTGGCCCGACCTGGCCGGCGCCTTCCCCCACGCTCCCAACCGCGCCCTGCCCACGGTGGAAGATCCGGTCAAGCGGCTGCACAAGTTCCGCAACCGCATCGCCCACCATGAGGGCATCTGGCACCTGCCGCTCGAAGCCCGCCGGGACGACATCCAGACCGTGCTCGGCTTCGTAGCGCCGGCCGCCGCGGCCTGGGTCGTCGACGCCTCCCGCGTCAACGACGTCCTCGCCCGTCGGCCCTGACCCCGTGGCGGCACAACCACCGCCGCTCTCGTCACCGTCCTTGCCTGGGAACCTCAGACCAGGAACAGTATCCGTGCTCTGGCTCCAACCAGCCGACGTTGAGCATCTCCTGGTCCGACTCGTCGTAGGAGTATCGCGTCAGGTCGGGGTAATAGGTCGTTCGTTGCTCCTCAGCCCGTCAGACCGAGACCCGCAGGGGACGGGCGTCCGCACGGCCGTAGGCGAGAGCCTTCACCAGGATCTCACGGAATCGGGCAATGGCCTCGGCCGGTGCGTCGAGGACAGCCTCGATCTCCGGGTCGTCCAGACCCAGGTCCAAAAGCGCGGCCGGGTCCAGAGATACACGGAGAACGTTGCCGGTCAGCTCTGCCGCCCGCACTCATCCGTACGCGGTCCCCTGGTCCGCCGTGACCAGGCAGTGCGTATCGAAGCCGAGGGACACCTCCTGCTCATCGGGCTCGTCCCCACCGCACTGGAACACATGACGAAGCCGTCCGGATCTGCGATGCCGGCCTCGATGAAGTAGCCGTCGGGATCTGCCTCCGCGCCGACATCGCATGCGACGAAACGATAGGTTATGACGTCGTTTTAGCAGCCCTTCAACAGCGGCGGAGAACAGGGGCTACGGCACAGCGACTGCCGATCTGGGTGCGGCGGCCAGGCGTAGGCCGACCTCCACCAGGGTCCAGCCGAGGCGGGTGCGGAGAGGCCGGGGGTGCCGAGCCGGCCGGGCTGCTGCGGCGAGACGGTACGCGTCGGCTTCGGCACGGAGTTCGGCCGCGCGGATGCGGTGCAGGGCGAGGCGGGTCTCGGGGTGCATCGGGTCGTGGCCTTTCAGTCCGTGGCGAGGGGGAAGGCGTGGGTGTGGATGCGCACCTGGGCGGCGTCGTCCTCGTCGACGGCCCGGTCGCGGTAGGTCTCGACGAGCGCGTGCATCTTCTCGACGAGTTCCCGGGTCAGTTCGGGTGTCAGCCGCAGCGTCGCGCTGCTCATGTCCCAGGTGCGGTTCCACTCCTCCGGCCAGGTCGAGCGGTTGCCGAGCCAGGTCGAGAGGTCCCGGGTCTGGGTGGTCGCGACTTCGTGGAGGTACAGGTCGGCAGCCCCGCGTACCTCCGGGCTGGCGTCGGTGAGCAGTGCGTCGTCGAAGCTCAGGCCCTTGTGGACCGCCTTCCACCACCGTTCCCTGCCCTTGCCGCGCTCGGGGGCGTCCTCGATGAAGCCGTGTGCGGCGAGCTGGCGCAGGTGGTAGCTGGTCGCGCCGCTCGACTCGCCCAGTTTCGCGGCGAGCTGGGACGCGGTGGCCGGGCCACCGAAGCGCAGGGCGTCCAGCAGCCGCATACGCAGCGGGTGGGCGAGCCCGCGCAGGGAGCGGGCGTCGAGACTGCGGACCTGCGGTTCCTGGGGCTCGTTCATGCATACAAAGATAGTTTTGCAAAGAAGTGCTTGCAAGGGTTTCTTTGCAACTTGTTCGGACGGCATGGGTTCGGACGACATGAGAAACGGCGGCACCCCCGCACGGGTGCCGCCGTTCTCTTTGTGGTCCGGAGCCGTTGCCGATCGGTGAGGGTGGTCGGGTGACAGACAACGGCTCCGGGGCTTGATGCGCCCCGGAGGGGCAGGGCTCAGCGGTGGTCGCTGCCCTTCGAGGTGACCGCCGCGCGGCCGGCCTCCAGGCGGGCGATCGGGATGCGGAACGGTGAGCAGGAGACGTAGTCCAGACCCACCTCGTGGAAGAAGTGGACGGACTCCGGGTCGCCGCCGTGCTCGCCGCAGACGCCGAGCTTGAGGTCGGGGCGGGTGGCGCGGCCGGCCTCGGCGGCGAGCTTCACGAGGGAGCCGACGCCGTCCCGGTCGATGGTCTCGAACGGCGACACCCCGAAGATGCCCTTCTCCAGGTACGCGGTGAAGAAGCTGGCCTCCACGTCGTCCCGGCTGAAGCCCCACACCGTCTGGGTGAGGTCGTTGGTGCCGAAGGAGAAGAATTCGGCGGCCTCGGCGATCTGGCCGGCGGTCAGGGCGGCGCGCGGCAGTTCGATCATCGTGCCGATGGCGAGCTTCAGCTTCGTGCCGGTGGCCTCCTCGACCTCCGCGATGACCTGGTCGGCCTCCTCGCGGACGATCTCCAGCTCCTGGACCGTGCCGACCAGCGGGATCATGATCTCGGCGCGCGGGTCGCCCTTGGCCGCCCGGCGCTCGGCCGCCGCCTCGGCGATGGCCCGTACCTGCATGGTGAACAGGCCGGGGATGACCAGGCCGAGCCGGACGCCGCGCAGGCCCAGCATCGGGTTCTGCTCGTGCAGCCGGTGCACCGCCTGGAGGAGGCGCAGTTCGTTCTCGTGCGGTTCCTGGCGGGACTCGGCGAGGGCCACGCGGACCGACAGTTCGGTGATGTCGGGCAGGAACTCGTGCAGCGGCGGGTCGAGGAGCCGGACGGTGACCGGGAGGCCGTCCATCCCCTCGAACAGCTCGACGAAGTCCTTCCTCTGGAGCGGCAGCAGCGCCTTGAGGGACTCCTCGCGCTCGTCCTGGGTGTCGGCCAGGATCAGCCGCTCCACCAGCTCGCGCCGGTCGCCGAGGAACATGTGCTCGGTACGGCACAGGCCGATGCCCTGGGCGCCGAAGCGGCGGGCGCGCAGCGCGTCCTCGGCGTTGTCGGCGTTGGCGCGCACGCGCAGCCGGCGCTTGCGGTCGGCGAAGGCCATCATCCGGTGGACGGCCTCGACCAGCTCGTCGGCGTCGTCGGCGCCCGGGTGCATCCGGCCCTCGAAGTACTCCACGACCGGGGACGGCACGACCGGGACCTCGCCGAGGTAGACCTTGCCGGTCGAGCCGTCGATGGAGATCAGGTCGCCTTCCTCGACGATGTGTCCGCCGGGGACGGTCATCCGGCGGCGCTTGGTGTCGACCTCGAGCTCCTCGGCGCCGCACACACAGGTCTTGCCCATGCCGCGGGCGACGACGGCGGCGTGCGAGGTCTTGCCGCCGCGGGAGGTGAGGATGCCCTCTGCGGCGATCATGCCGTCCAGGTCGTCGGGGTTGGTCTCGCGGCGGACCAGGATGACCTTCTCGCCGGAGCGGGACCACTTGACGGCCGTGTACGAGTCGAAGACGGCCTTGCCGACCGCCGCGCCCGGCGAGGCCGCGATGCCGCGCCCGACCTTCTCGACCTTCGTGTCCTCGTCGAAGCGCGGGAACATCAGCTGGGCGAGCTGTGCGCCGGTGACGCGGATGAGCGCCTCGGCCTCGTCGATCAGCCCCTGGTCGACGAGCTGGGTGGCGATGCGGAAGGCCGCGCCCGCGGTGCGCTTGCCGACGCGGGTCTGGAGCATCCACAGCTGGCCGCGCTCGATGGTGAACTCGATGTCGCAGAGATCCTTGTAGTGGTTCTCCAGCGTCTCCATGATCTGCATCAGCTGGTCGTACGACTTCTTGTCGATCTGCTCCAGCTCCGCGAGCGGCACGGTGTTGCGGATGCCCGCGACCACGTCCTCGCCCTGGGCGTTCTGCAGGTAGTCGCCGTAGACGCCCTGGTGGCCGGAGGCGGGGTCGCGGGTGAAGGCCACGCCGGTTCCGGAATCGGGGCCGAGGTTGCCGAAGACCATGGAGCAGATGTTGACGGCCGTGCCCAGGTCGTGCGGGATGCGCTCCTGGCGGCGGTAGAGCTTGGCCCGGTCGGTGTTCCAGGAGTCGAAGACCGCGTGGATGGCGAGGTCCATCTGCTCGCGCGGGTCCTGCGGGAAGTCCCGGCCGGCCTCGGTCTTGACGATCTTCTTGAACTTGGTGACCAGCTTCTTGAGGTCGGCGGCCTCCAGCTCGGTGTCGACCGTGACCTTCTTGGCCGCCTTCGCTGCGTCCAGCGCGTCCTCGAACAGCTCGCCGTCGACGCCGAGGACGGTCTTGCCGAACATCTGGATGAGGCGCCGGTAGGAGTCCCAGGCGAAGCGGTCGTCGCCGGCCTGCTTGGCCAGTCCCTGCACGGACTTGTCGGAGAGGCCGATGTTCAGGACGGTGTCCATCATGCCCGGCATGGAGAACTTGGCTCCGGAACGGACCGACACGAGGAGAGGGTTGTCGGGCTGGCCGAGCTTCTTGCCCATCGCCGCTTCGAGGGCGTCGAGGTGCGCACTCACCTCGTCACGCAGTGCCGCCGGCTCCGTGCCGCTCTCCAGGTAGACCTTGCAGGCTTCCGTGGTGATGGTGAAGCCGGGAGGGACGGGAAGACCCAGATTGGTCATCTCCGCGAGGTTCGCACCTTTTCCGCCGAGGAGGTCCTTGAGGTCCTTGTTGCCCTCGGTGAAGTCGTAGACGAACTTCACGCCCTCAACGCTGTGACCCTGCTGGCCTACGTGGGGATCTTTGTTTTCCGACACGGGTCTCGACTCCTCGAGGACGCGGTGGCTGCCCTGACGAGCAGGAACATACCCAGATCAAAGGCTTCTGGGTACGCCCGCACGTGCGTCATGCGCCTGCGACCACTCCGCCGCCACGGGATCGAAAGTCAAGGCTTGGCAAGCCGCCACAACCGCATGTGTTCACTTCTTGAACGCACCAATCCCGGATTGAGCCATCCGGCCGCTCAGGTGAGCATGGATCGACACGTTTGATTTTGCTCGATGAACGATCAAGGGGTGGCACCGAGTGCCATCCTTTGAGAAGTGCAGCCGCTCATAATCCGCTCATCTGAGCGCAACCCTTATCAGGGGTGGCGAGAATCACGCTGCCACAGTCGCCGGGATTTCACCATGCGGACGCGCCCCGTACGCCTCCCCCGGCGGCCGCGCGGGCGGTTGTGCAGGCACCTCACCTGCGCTCCACGGACGGCATGCCCGGCCTTCGCCCCCTGTTTTCCGAACGTACCTCCGCCGCGCTGAACGCGCCGGTCGGCGGACCCGTACGGAACTACGGCGGATCCGGACCCCCACACCGGGTCCGCCACCTCACCGGGTTTTGCACGGAAGGACCTCCGGGTGCCCGTCTTCACACGCCTGCGCCGACCGGCCCGCACGACCGAACCTCCGCGGACGGCCGAAGAGAATCCACGGGGAGAAGGGCACCCGCACCCGCCCCCTGAGGAAGAGACGGAAGCACGGCGTGGGGAAGAGACCTCGAAGAAGCCCGCCCTCCGCCTCCTCCGCACCCTCCGCACCCGCTGCGCCCGCCTGCGCGCCGAGCACCCCCGCGCCGCGCGTGCCGCCCGCTGGACGCTGCACGGCCTCTCCGCCGCGCTGATCGTCGGCGCGCTCCTGCTGCCGAACACCGCCGGCGCCCTGCGCCCCAACCGGTTCACCCGGATTCCGGCCGAGGCGATCATCGGCGCGGTGCTGCTGCTCGCCCTGCCGCGCCGCCCGCGGATCGTCGCGGCGGCGCTGTACGGGTCCGGCATCGCCGTACTGACCGTGCTGAACGTGCTGGACATCGGCTTCAACGAGTATCTGGGCCGGGGCTTCAACGTGGTGCTCGACTGGGGGCTGCTCGACGACGCGCAGCACTACGTCGAGGACTCGATGGGCGGTGCCACCGCCACCGCCGCCGCCGTCGGCGCGGTCCTCCTCGCCCTGCTCCTGGTGGTCGTCACGGCACTCGCCGCGGTCCGGCTGAGCTGCCTGCTGGACCGGCACCGTGCGCGGGCCGCCCGGGGCGCGCTGATCGCGGGCACCGTGTGGATCACCTGTGCCGCCCTCGGCGTGCAGATATCCGGTGTGCCGGTCGCCTCCGACCGGGCGGCGGCCGCGCTGAAGGTGCAGGGCAAGCGGGTGCGGGACACGCTGCGCGACGAGGCGGCGTTCGAGAAGGTGGCGCGCACCGACCCGTTCGCGGGCACGCCGTCCGGCCAGCTCCTGCCCGGCCTGCGCGGCAAGGACGTCCTCATCACGTTCATCGAGAGCTACGGCCGGACCGCCCTGGAGGACCCGGTGATCGCTCCCGGCGTCACCGGCACCCTGGACGCCGGCACCGAGTCGCTCGCCGAGGCGGGGTTCGCGGCGCGCAGCGGCTGGCTGACGTCGTCGACGTTCGGCGGCAGCAGCTGGCTCGGCCACTCGACGGCGCTGTCCGGCCTGTGGATCGACAACCAGCAGCGCTACCGCACCGCCACCGCGAGCGACCGCCTCACGCTCACCAAGGCGTTCGGGAAGTCCGGGGCCTGGGACACCGTCGGCGTCATGCCGGGCGTCCAGAAGGGCTGGCCCGAGGCCGAGTGGTACGGCCTCGACACGGTCTACGACGCCTTCGAAATGGGCTACCGGGGGCCGAAGTTCAGCTGGTCGACGATGCCGGACCAGTACGCGCTCGAGGCCTTCCAGCGCCTGGAGCACGGCAGGAAGCGCGAGGGGGGCAAGAACCTGATGGCGGAGATCATCCTGACCTCCAGCCACCAGCCCTGGGCGCCGCTGCCCGAGATGGTCGGCTGGGACGAACTCGGCGACGGCTCCGTCTTCGGCCCCATCCAGAAGGCGGGCAAGGAGCCCGGCGCCCTCATGACGGATGCCACCAAGTCCCGTCAGGAGTACGGCAGGTCGGTCGAGTACTCGGTGACCGCCCTCACCCGGTGGCTGGAGCGCTACGGAACCGAGGACACCGTCCTCGTCTTCCTCGGCGACCACCAGCCCATCGCCCGGGTCAGCGGCCTGCGGGCGAGCCGGGACGTGCCGGTGACGATCGTCGCCAAGGACCCGGCGGTGCTGGACCAGGTCGCCGACTGGAACTGGACGGAGGGGCTCAGGCCGGACCGGGACGCGCCCGTGTGGCGCATGGACGCCTTCCGGGACCGCTTCCTGAAGGCGTACGGCTCCGTCCCGCACCCCGCCGGAGACTGAACCGGCGCCCCGCCCCCGCCCCGGACCGGCTCAGCCGCCGGACGTGTCGAGTTCGGCGTCCTCGCCGACGCCCGCGCACTCGTACGGGTCCTTCAGCCAGCCGTCCGGCAGCGCCACCCGGTTGTTGCCGGACGTACGGCCGCGGGGGCCGTCGGCGCCGGTCGGCCAGGGCTGGTCCAGGTCCAGTTCGTCCAGCCCGGCCCGCAGCGTCTCGAGGGACGAGGTGATCGCGAGCCGCTTGCGCATCTCGGAGCCGACCGCGAAGCCCTTCAGGTACCAGGCGACGTGCTTGCGGAAGTCGATCACTCCGCGGGCCTCGTCGCCGATCCACTCGCCGAGCAGGGTGGCGTGCCGGACCATGACGTCGGCGACCTCGCGCAGCGTGGGCCGGAGGAAGTCGTCGCGGCCCTCGAAGGAGGCGACCAGGTCGGCGAACAGCCACGGCCGGCCCAGGCAGCCACGCCCCACCACGACCCCGTCGCAGCCGGTCTCGCGCACCATCCGCAGCGCGTCGTCGGCGGACCAGATGTCGCCGTTGCCGAGCACGGGGATCTCCGGCACGTGCTCCTTGAGCCGGGCGATGGCGTCCCAGTCGGCGGTGCCGCCGTAGTGCTGGGCGGTGGTGCGGCCGTGCAGGGCGACGGCGCTCACGCCCTCTTCCACGGCGATGCGGCCGGCGTCCAGGTAGGTCAGGTGGTCGTCGTCGATGCCCTTGCGCATCTTGATCGTGACCGGCAGGTCCCCGGCTCCGGCGACCGCCTCGCGCAGGATGGAGCGCAGCAGGTTCCGCTTGTAGGGCAGGGCCGAGCCGCCGCCCTTGCGGGTCACCTTCGGTACCGGGCAGCCGAAGTTGAGGTCGATGTGGTCGGCGAGGTCCTCCTCGACGATCATGCGGACCGCCTTGCCCACGGTCACCGGGTCGACGCCGTACAGCTGGATCGAGCGCGGTGTCTCGCTCGCGTCGAAGTGGATCAGCTGCATGGTCTTCTCGTTGCGTTCGACCAGCGCCCGGGTGGTGATCATCTCGCTGACGAACAGCCCCTTGCCGCCGCTGAACTCCCTGCAGAGCGTGCGGAAGGGGGCGTTGGTGATCCCGGCCATGGGGGCCAGCACGACGGGCGGCCGGACCGCGTACGGGCCGATCGTCAGGTCCGACGGGGCCGGGGCCGGGGCGGGGTGCGGAGCCGTGGCCGGGTTCGGGGCGGAGGGGGGCGTGGACATTCCCCCATTGTCGCGCATACCGAGCACGCACAGGTCATTAGTTAGCCACACTATTGAACCGCGCGTACGATGGCGTGCATGTCCGAGCTCAGCCCGCGCCGGCGTCTCCTCGTACTCGCGATCTGCTGCATGAGCCTGCTCCTCGTGAGCCTGGACAACACGGTCCTGAACGTCGCCCTGCCGTCGCTCCAGAGGGATCTGGACGCGAGCACCTCGGGCCTGCAGTGGACCATCGACGCGTACACCCTCGTCCTGGCGTCGCTGCTCATGCTCGCCGGCTCCACGGCCGACCGGATCGGCCGCAGACGGGTCTTCACGGCGGGCCTGGTCGTCTTCACCCTCGGCTCGCTGCTGTGCTCGCTCGCGCCGAACCTGGACGCGCTGGTCGCCTTCCGCATGGTGCAGGCGGTGGGCGGTTCGATGCTCAACCCGGTCGCCATGTCGATCATCACCAACACCTTCACCGACCCGCGCGAGCGCGCCCGCGCGATCGGCGCGTGGGGCGCGGTCGTCGGCCTGTCGATGGCGGCGGGACCCCTGGTCGGGGGCCTGCTGGTGGACTCCGTCGGCTGGCGCTCCATCTTCTGGATCAACCTGCCGGTGGGCCTCGCCGCCCTCGTCCTCACCCTGCGCTTCGTCCCGGAGTCCCGGGCGCCGAAGGCCCGCCGCGCCGACCCGGTGGGCCAGCTGCTGGTCATCGCCCTGTTCGGCTCGCTGACGTACGCGATCATCGAGGCACCGCACGCGTCGCTCTCCACCACGGTCCCCTTCGGCGCCGTCGCGCTCGCGTCGCTGGTCGCCCTGCTCCGCTACGAGTCCCGGCGCCACGAACCCCTTATCGACCTGCGCTTCTTCCGCTCGGCACCGTTCAGCGGGGCCACCGTGATCGCGGTGAGCGCGTTCGCCTCGCTCGGCGGGTTCCTGTTCCTGTCGACGCTCTATCTGCAGAACGTACGGGGCCTGAGCGCCCTGGAGGCCGGGCTGTGGATGCTCCCCATGGCCCTCCCGACGTTCCTGTGCGCCCCGCTCTCCGGCCGGCTGGTCGGCAACCGGGGACCCCGGCTTCCGCTGCTGATCGCGGGCGGCGCGATGACGGCGGCCGGACTCCTGTTCGCCCTCTTCGAGGCCGAGACGTCCAACACCACGCTGGCCGTCGGGTACGTCCTGTTCGGTGTCGGCTTCGGCTTCGTCAACGCGCCCATCACCAACACCGCCGTCTCCGGCATGCCCCGCGCCCAGGCCGGGGTGGCCTCGGCGGTGGCCTCCACCAGCCGGCAGCTGGGCCAGGCGCTCGGCGTCGCGGTGATCGGCGCGGTGCTGGCGGCCGGGGTGGGCTCCTCGTCGTACGCGGAGAGCTTCACGGAGGCCTCGCGGCCCGGCTGGTGGATCCTCACCGCGTGCGGGCTCGCGGTGCTGGTGGTGGGCGCGGCGACCTCGGGCCGCTGGGCCCGCGCGACCGCGCGGCGGACGGCCGAGCGGCTGGAGTCGGCGGAGATCCGCGAGGCGGCCGGAGCGGACGCCTGAGCACACGGCCCCGGGTGAAGGCGCGCTCGCGCGTCACCGGACGCCCCCTCCCGTACGGGCCGGGTCTCCACCGAATTCGCCCGCGGAGAGCCCCCGTTGATGTTGTTCTTGCCGCAGACTCCTTGTCGTCCCCGATCGGGGGCGACAGGTACCGCGACGACGACCACGGATGCCGGAGGCCTCATGCCCCAGATCGACACGAGCAAGGTCAGCCGCTGGGACCAGCACGGCCGGGAACACGTCGTACGGGTCCGGCGCACCGGTGTGCAGCGCACGATCAGCTGCGAGACCTGCGACTGGCGCCGACGCGCCCAGTTCCTGCCCTGGCTGAAGGCGCAGGAACACCTGGTGGAGGCCCACCAGGCGACGGTGGACCCCACGGAGAGATGAGCCGCCCCGGACCGCGCGGGAAGCGCGGTCCGGGGCGGCTCGACGAAGTCGACGGTGTCGACCGTGTCAGGGTCCGTCCGGCGGATCACGCCGGACCGGGCCTACGGCGTCAGCAGCCGACCAGGCGGCTCGCCAGGTAGCCCTCGATCTGGTCGAGGGAGACCCGCTCCTGCTTCATGGTGTCGCGCTCGCGCACGGTCACCGCGTTGTCCTCGAGCGTGTCGAAGTCGACCGTGACGCAGAACGGCGTACCGATCTCGTCCTGGCGGCGGTAGCGGCGGCCGATGGCGCCGGCGTCGTCGAACTCGATGTTCCAGTTCTGCCGCAGCGCCTGGGCGAGGCCCTTGGCCTTCGGCGACAGCTCCGGGTTGCGGGAGAGCGGGAGCACCGCGACCTTCACCGGGGCCAGGCGCGGGTCGAGACGCAGCACCGTGCGCTTCTCCAGCTTGCCCTTGGCGTTGGGCGCCTCGTCCTCGACGTAGGCGTCGATCAGGAAGGCGAGCATCGCCCGGCCGAGACCGGCCGCCGGCTCGATGACGTACGGCGTCCAGCGCTCGCCGGCCTCCTGGTCGAAGTAGGAGAGGTCCTGTCCGGAGGCCTTGGAGTGGGCGCCGAGGTCGTAGTCGGTGCGGTTGGCGACGCCCTCGAGCTCGCCCCACTCGCTGCCGCCGAACTGGAAGCGGTACTCGATGTCAGCGGTGCGCTTGGAGTAGTGGGAGAGCTTCTCCTTCGGGTGGTCGTACCACCGCATGTTCTCCTCGCGCATGCCGAGGCCGGTGTACCAGTTCCAGCGCTGCTCCATCCAGTATTCCTGCCACTGCTCGTCCTCGCCCGGCTTGACGAAGAACTCCATCTCCATCTGCTCGAACTCGCGGGTGCGGAAGATGAAGTTGCCGGGCGTGATCTCGTTGCGGAAGGACTTGCCGATCTGGGCGATGCCGAACGGCGGCTTGCGGCGCGAGGTGGTCTGCACCTGGGCGAAGTTGGTGAAGATGCCCTGGGCGGTCTCGGGGCGCAGGTAGGCGACGGAGCCGGAGTCCTGCGTCGGGCCGAGGTGGGTGGAGAGCAGGCCCGAGAACTGCTTGGGCTCGGTGAACTGGCCCTTGTTGCCGCAGTTGGGGCAGTTGATGTCGGCGAGGCCGTTCTCCGGGGCGCGGCCCTTCTTCTCCTCGTACGCCTCTTCCAGGTGGTCCGCGCGGAACCGCTTGTGACAGGCGGTGCATTCGGTGAGCGGGTCCGAGAAGGTGGCGACGTGACCGGAGGCGACCCACACCTCGGGGGCCAGGATCACCGACGAGTCGATCCCCACGACGTCCTCACGCGACGTCACCATGTAGCGCCACCACTGGCGCTTGAGGTTCTCCTTGAGCTCGACACCCAACGGCCCGTAGTCCCAGGCGGCACGCTGGCCGCCGTAGATCTCACTGCAGGGGAATACGAAGCCTCGGCGCTTGCTCAGGCTGACGATGGTGTCGATCTTGTCGGCGGCCACGGTGCTCTCTTCATTACGACGACGGGCGACGAAGCGAGATTGCTTCCAGCGAAGCACTCAGGCTACCGGCGGGCCCCGCCCCCCGACCAATTCGGGGCCCTCGCCAAGGGCCCGGGGTCCTCCGACGCGGGCCCTCCACCCCCCTTGTTGACAACGGTTTCCATATTAGTTGAAAATGGGAGTCATGAACGTACGACGACGCCTCATACCCGCGAGCGCGGTGACCGCGGTCACCGCGCTCGCCCTGGGCACCCTGTCCGCCTGCTCCTCCGGCAGCGCCGCCGCGGGCAACACCGGGAAGTTCGACGTCGTCGCCTCCTTCTACCCGATGGCGTTCCTGGCCGAGCAGATCGGCGGCGACCACGTGAACGTCACCAGCCTGACCCAGCCCGGCCAGGAACCGCACGACCTGGAGATCAGCGCCAAGCAGACCGCGCAGCTCGAGGAGACCGACGCGGCGCTCTACCTCAAGGGCCTGCAGCCCAACGTCGACGAGGCCATCCGCCAGTCCGGGGTGAAGACGAAGATCGACGCCGCCACCCTGACCACCCTGGAGACGCACGGCGCCGAGGACGGCCACGGGGACGAGGACCACGCCCACGAGGACGAGGGCGGGCACGAGGGCCACAGCCACGAGACCGAGGGCGGCAAGGACCCCCACGTCTGGCTCGACCCGGTCAAGTACGCCGAAGTCGCCGAGGGCGTCGGCAAGGCCTTCGAGAAGGCCGACCCCGACCACGCCGCCGACTACCGGAAGAACACCGACACCCTCGTCGGCAAGCTGAACGAGCTGGACACCACGCTCGAGGCGGGCCTGAAGGACCGGAAGACCGACGTCTTCATCACCACCCACGCCTCCTTCGGCTACTTCGCCGAGCGCTACGGCCTGACCGAGGAGGCCATCAACGGCCTCGACCCCGAGTCCGAGCCCAGCGCGGCCCGCGTGAAGGAGCTCACCGAGACGGCCGGGGCCGACGGCGTGACCACCGTCTTCTACGAGACACTGGTGAGCGACGACACCGCGAAGACGGTCGCCAAGGACGCCGGACTGAAGACGGACGTCCTCGACCCCCTCGAGGGCATCACCGACAGCTCCCGCGGCGCCGACTACTTCGAGGTCATGGAGTCCAATCTGAAGGCCCTGCAGACGGCTCTGGGATCCGCATGACCGGCCGCCCGGCCGGCCGACCGACCCACCGGAAGGCGGCAGCATGACGACGAACACCGAGCCCGCCCTGTCGACGCCGAGGACCGAGCCCGTCATCTCCCTGCGCGGCGTCCACGCCGAGCTGGGCTCGCGCCCCGTGCTGCGCGGCATCGACCTCACCGTGCGCCGCGGCGAGGTCGTCGCCCTGCTCGGCGCCAACGGCTCCGGCAAGTCGACGACCGTGCGCAGCGTCATCGGCCAGGTGCCGGCCGGCACCGGCGAGATCGAGCTGTTCGGCACCCCGCAGCGCCGCTTCCGTGACTGGGCGCGCGTGGGATACGTCCCGCAGCGCACCACGGCCGCGGGCGGCGTGCCCGCCACCCTGACCGAGGTGGTCGCCTCCGGCCGTCTCTCCCGCACCCGCTTCGGCGTGTTCCGCAAGGCCGACCGCGAGGCCGTACGCCGCGCGCTGGACCTCGTCGGCATGGCGGACCGGGCGAAGGACTCCGTGGACGCGCTCTCCGGCGGCCAGCACCAGCGGGTGCTGATCGCCCGCGCGCTCGCCGCCGAACCCGAGCTGCTGATCCTGGACGAGCCGATGGCGGGCGTCGACCTGGCCAGCCAGGAGGTGCTCGCGCAGATCCTGCGCCAGCAGGTCGACCGGGGCACCACCGTCCTGCTCGTGCTGCACGAGCTGGGCCCGCTGGAGCCCCTGATCGACCGGGCGGTCGTCCTGCGCGACGGCTGCGTGATGCACGACGGCCCGCCCCCCAAGGCCGTCGGCCAGCACGCGCTGCCCGGCCACGACCACGTACACCCGCACGCACCGGCGGGCGCCGAACCGATCCGCACGGGACTGCTGAGCTGATTGCTGATGGACCTCCTGAACTACGCCTTCATGCAGCGGGCCCTGCTGGCGGCCGTCCTGGTCGGCATCACCGCCCCCGCGGTCGGCATCTACCTCGTCCAGCGCCGCCAGGCCCTCATGGGCGACGGCATCGGGCACGTCGCGATGACCGGCGTCGGCCTCGGCTTCCTGCTCTCCTGGTCGCCGGTGTGGATGGCGACCCTGGTCTCCGTCCTCGGCGCCGTCCTGATGGAACTGATCCGCTGGTACGGCAAGGCCCGCGGTGACATCGCCCTCGCGATGCTGTTCTACGGCGGTATGGCGGGCGGCGTGATGTTCATCAACCTCGCCCCGACCGGCTCCAACGCGAACCTCACCTCGTACCTGTTCGGCTCCCTGTCGACGGTCTCCGAGTCCGACGTGACGGCCATCTGCCTGCTGGCCGCGTTCGTGGTGCTGGTCACCGTCGGTCTGCGCCGCCAGCTGTTCGCGGTCAGCCAGGACGAGGAGTTCGCGCGGGTCACGGGCCTGCCGGTGCGGTTCCTGAACCTGCTCACCGCGGTCACGGCGGCGGTCACCGTCACCGTCGCGATGCGCGTGGTGGGCCTGCTGCTGGTGAGCGCGCTCATGGTCGTGCCCGTCGCCGCCGCCCAGGCGCTCAGCCGCAGTTTCGCCGCCACCTTCGCCATCGCCGTCGCGATCGGCGTGAGCGTGACCATCGGCGGCACGGTCACCTCGTACTACCAGGACGTGCCGCCCGGGGCGACGATCGTGCTGCTGACGATCGCCGCGTTCATCGCGCTGACCGTCCTGGCCACTCCGCTGGCCCGCCGCCGCGCCCGCGCGCTGGCCGCCGCGCAACCCGTGCCGGACCCGGCCGAGTGCGCCGTACCGGCCGGCCGGAAGCCGACCGGCGAGGCCGGCGTCTGACCGCCTTCTGTCCGGCCTGGCACAATGGCCGCGGCAGAGCAGAGGCAGACTGAGGAGGAAACCGGTGACCACCGCTGGACCGCCTGTGAAGGGCCGCGCCACCAGGCAGCGGGCCGCTGTGGCGGCTGCGCTCCAGGACGTCGACGAGTTCCGCAGCGCGCAGGAGCTGCACGACGTGCTCAAGCACAAGGGCGACTCGGTGGGACTCACCACGGTCTACCGCACCTTGCAGTCCCTCGCCGACGCCGGCGAGGTGGACGTGCTGCGCACTGCCGACGGCGAGTCCGTCTACCGCCGCTGCTCCACCGGCGAACATCACCACCACCTGGTCTGCCGCAGCTGCGGCAAGGCGGTCGAGGTCGAGGGCCCGGCCGTGGAGACCTGGGCGGAGGCCATCGCCGCCGAGCACGGCTACGTCAACGTGGCCCACACCGTGGAGATCTTCGGGACCTGCGCGGAGTGCGCGGCGGCGGCGAGCGGCAGCTGAGACCCCGGACACGGAGAGGGGCGCGGAGGTGACCTCCGCGCCCCTCTCCGGGTTCACGCCTGCTCCCTCACTGTTCCTGCTTGCCCTCCATGGCGAGCAGTTCCTCGTTCGGGATCGCGCCGCCGAAGCGCCGGTCCCGGGAGGCGAATTCGAGGCACGCGCGCCACAGGTCCCGGCGGTCGAAGTCCGGCCACAGGACGTCCTGGAAGACCATCTCCGCGTAGGCGCTCTGCCACAACAGGTAGTTGGACGTGCGCTGCTCACCGCTCGGCCGCAGGAACAGGTCCACGTCCGGCATGTCCGGGTAGTACATGTAGTTCTGCAGCGTCTTCTCGTTGACCTTCGCCGGGTCGAGACGCCCCGCCTTCACGTCCTCGGCCAGCGCCTGCGCCGCGTCGGCGATCTCGGCGCGGCCGCCGTAGTTCATGCAGAAGTACAGGGTGAGCCGGTCGTTGTCCTTGGTCTGCTCCTGCGCGATCTGGAGTTCCTTGGCGACCGACTTCCACAGCTTGGGCATCCGCCCCACCCAGCGCACCCGCACGCCCAGCTCGTCGAGCTCGTCGCGGGACTTGCGGATGAAGTCGCGGTTGAAGTTCATCAGGAAGCGCACCTCGTCCGGCGAGCGCTTCCAGTTCTCGGTGGAGAAGGCGTACAGCGAGATGGCGCCGACGCCCATCTCGATCCCGCCCTGGAGCACGTCCAGCACGCGCTCGGCGCCGACCTTGTGGCCCTCGGTGCGCGGCAGGCCCCGCTCCTTGGCCCAGCGGCCGTTGCCGTCCATCACGATCGCCACGTGCTTGGGGACCAGCTCACTGGGAAACTTCGGAGGCCGCGCGCCGGAGGGGTGCGGTACCGGCGTCTTGTACTCCCTGCGCTGACGCCCCAGGAACCCGCGTACGTCCATGTGCTTCTCGTCTCCTCGTACTGACGTGTCGTGCTTATTTTTCGACGTACCGCAGGGAGCGCAACCCGCGCTCCAGGTGCCAGTGGAGGTACGCGGACACCAGCCCGCTCCCCTCCCGGACGTACCGCGCCTCGGACGCGTCCGCCGTCTCCCAGTCTCCCGCGAGCAGCGCGCCGAGCAGTTCCAGGGCCTGCGGCGAGGGCACGACGCTGCCGGGCACCCGGCAGTCGGCGCAGACGGAACCGCCGGAGGCGACCGAGAAGAACCGGTTCGGTCCGGGCAGCCCGCACTTCGCGCAGTCGCCGAAGGTCGGGGCGTAGCCGTTGACGGCGAGGGAGCGCAGCAGGAACGCGTCGAGGACGAGATGCGGTGCGTGCTCGCCGCGGGCGAGGGTCCGCAGGGCGCCGACGAGCAGCAGATACTGCTGGACGGCCGGCTCGCCCTCGTGGTCGGTGAACCGCTCGGCGGTCTCCAGCATGGCCGTTCCGGCGGTGTAGCGGGCGTAGTCGGTGACGATCCCGCCGCCGTACGGCGCGATGGTCTCGCTCTGCGTGCACAGCGGGAGGCCGCGCCCGATCAGTTCGCTGCCCTTGGAGAAGAACTGCACGTCCACGTGGGAGAACGGTTCGAGGCGTGCGCCGAACTTGGACTTCGTCCGGCGCACGCCCCTCGCCACGGCACGTACGCGCCCGTGACCGCGCGTGAGCAGAGTGATGATCCGGTCCGCTTCACCCAGCTTCTGGGTGCGCAGCACCACGCCGTCGTCGCGGAACAGACTCATGCGCCCATTCTCGCGTACGCGCCGGGCTCCCGTGGCACCGCGTCGGGGCGGGCCGGCTCAACCGCGTCGGGGCGGGCCGGGTCGGTCGAGGCCCAGGCCCAGTCCGAAGCCGTAGGAGTACCTGTCGCCCGCCGCGTTCCGGTACGCGTAGTCGTAGCCCTCGTCGTAGCTGGGCACGTCCGAGGCGTTGCGCTCCACCGCCGCCAGGTCGGCCGGGATGCCGAACGGCAGCTTGCCGGACGGGTCGAAGCGTCCCCGGATCACGTCGAGGGCGGCCTCGTGCGTGGTGTGGAAGGTGGCCAGGACCGCGTCGGCGCCCGGCTCGATCTCGTGGATCAGCCACGGGTTGACCATGTTGACGTTGAGGACGACGGTGTCGATCTGCTCCTGGAGGGCCAGGATGCGCTCGGAGTCGATGCCGGTGTCGGAGTCCTTCCGCAGCTCGATGGACGGCCCGTCGTCCTCCGTGTCGTCCTCGCTCCAGGCCAGGCTGGGCGCCACGTGGAGGTAGGCGTGGGTGGCGTCCGCCGGGTCGTCGACCAGCGTGAGGGCCGGGTCGTACTCGTGGATCAGCTTGCGCAGTGCCGTGGTCTGCGTGTCGGAGTCCCGCTCCTGGAAGACCTCGACGTAGAGCTTGACGGCACCGGCCTGCTGGTCGGTGAGGGGGAGCACGGACCGGCCGCCGCGCCGCTCGTCGTTGCGCAGCAGCACGACGGACTTGCGGTGCGCCTCGTCCGCCCTGGCCTGCGAGGCGGGGTCGTCGGCGATGCGCTGCGCGCGGTCCGGGTCGGTGTAGGGGTCCTCGAACAGGCCGAGGTCGAACATCTCGGTGAGCAGGTAGGTCACGGAGCGGTCGATCTGCTTCTTCGTCACGAGCCGGGTCTCGATCGCCTCGATCAGCGGGGCCACGTCGGATCCGCCGGAGAAGAGGTTCGTGCCGGCGTGGATCGCCTTGGCGTACTGCTCGGCCTCGGTGAGGTGCTCGACGCCCCAGGCCCGGTCGCCAATGACGCCGGTGTCGGAGTTGATGTAGCCGTCGAAGCCCATCTCGTCGCGCACCAGGTCCTGGAGGATCGGCTTGTTGAAGGCGAAGCCGACCTCCTCGAACTGCTGTTTCTCGGTGTACCAGAGCTTCTTCGGCAGCTGGGGCGCGCTGCCGTCGTTCTCCGGGCGGGCGTAGTACGGCATGACCGACGTCGAGCCGGCGTCGATCGCGGCCTGCATGGGCGGCAGGTGGTACTTCGCCAGGCTGCCCGCGGTCGGGTACTCGTTGGTCTGGCCCCAGGGGTGGTGCGGGTCCTTGCCCTCGACCCGGGGGCCGCCGCCGGGGGCGTGCTTGGTGGTCTGCGCGACGCTGTGCGGGCCGAGCTCCTTGCCCTGGAAGCCCTTCACCACCGCGCTGATCATGTCCGCCGCGAGCCGCGGGTTCTCGCCGAACGTGCCGTCGGTCCGCGTCCAGCGCGGCTCGGTGGCGATGTCGGCCATGTACATGTAGCCCTTCTGGATGCCGACGGCGCGCCATTCCCTGGCGGCGGTCCGAGCGAAGTCCCGGACGATCCGCGGGTCGCGGGTGGCGGCCAGACCCAGTTCGCCGGGCCAGGTGGAGAGCTGTCCGCCGGCCTCGGCGTGGCCGATGGTGCGGCTGGGGTTCACATGGTTGCGGGGGTTGGACGTCATCACGACCGGGATGCCGAGCCGTGAGGCTTCTGCGAGCTCCTGGAACTCGTTGTTGCGCTGCGCGAGGTCCTTCGGCTCGGGATCGTCGCGCACGATGAAGTAGCGCAGGTGGTCCTCGCCGAGCCCGGTGCGGCTCGTGGTGTCGTCGAAGGTGGAGATGAGCATCGTCCCCGCCTTCTCCTCGGTGGTCATCCGCCCGACGAGATCGTGGGCGCGCAGCTTCGAGGGCAGGCGCCAGTTCTCGTACGGGTCCAGGCGGCCGTTGTCGTTGAGGTCCCGGAACCGGTCGCCACCCCGGCTGAGGAGGTCCTTGACCCGGGATTCGACGGACGGCTTCCCGCCCTTACCGGACCCTCCGTGACCCCCGGCGTTCCCGGCGGCGGCGGTGCCGTGCGGGACGATCGCCAACGGGAGGACGGCGACCAGGGCCAGCCCCAGCCTCCGGGCGGTTCCGACCTTTCGGACATGCGGCGACGAACGCATCGCTGAACTCCTTGCCATGGGGTGATGAGTGCTGCCGGTCACGACCGCGGCGGCTGCTCGTACACGGTCGGGGCGGGGGCCTGCTTCTTGCGGGGCCTACTTCTTCTCGGGCGTGCTGCCGGGGACGCTGCCGGTGGAGTCGCGCACGACAAGGTGGACGGGCAGCTCGCGGCGGTGGGCCGCCGGCTGCTCCGGGTCCCGCAGGCGGTCGAGCATCAGGTCGACCGCGGCCCGTCCCACCGCCTGCGCCGGGACCTGGACCGTGGTCAGGGCGGGGTGGGCCATGCCCGCCATCGGGATGCCGTCGATGCCGACGACGCTCAGCTCCCCGGGGATGCGGACGCCCCGGGCGTGCAGCCTCGCCAACAGACCCAGGGCCATGGTGTCGTTGTACACGACCGCGGCGGTGGCCCCGGAGGCGAGGACCAGGTCGGCCGCCGCCACGCCGCCGTCGTAGTACGGCGGGAACCACCCCACCTCCGCGAGTTCCAGCCCCAGCCGCTCCGTCGCGGCCCGCAGGCCCGCCGCGCGCCGACGGTTCGACCACGACGCGGCCGGGCCGCCGACCCAGACGAGCCGGCGGTGCCCGAGCGCCGCCAGATGCTCGACGATCTGCCGCGTGCCGTCCGCGTCGTCCACGGTGACCGCGGGGATCCCCTCCACCCTGCGGAACACCGTGACCAGTTCGGTCCCGGCGGCCAGCTGCGACAACTGCGCCTCGTCCGCCCGGGGTGCGCACAGGATGACGCCGTCGACCTGCTGGGCCAGCGCGCGGACCAGGTCCCGTTCCGCCGCGGCGTTCTCGTCGGTGTCGGCGATGAACACCGCATAGTCCGTCTCGCGGCCCCGCGCCTGGATCGCCTTGATCACGCTGGGGAAGATCGGGTTGAGCAGGTCGGGCACGACCAGTCCCACGTTGCCCGTACGGCCCGTGATCAGGCCGCGCGCGGCCCGGTTGGGGGCGTAGCCCAAGCGGGCGGCCACGGCGCGCACACGCTCCCGCGTCGCCGGCGTGACCAGCTCCGACATGCCCAGCGCACGGGACACGGTGGCCGGCGAGACCCCCGCGGCCTTCGCCACGTCCCGGATCGTTGTTGGCACCTGACCCTCCGATCTGCGTGGGAGGAGTCTGAAATCCTTTGTGGATCCGGGTCAACACCTGTGCCGTAGAAATTTCATACACCTGTGAAGCGCTGCGAGTTTCCCCAGGTCAGCGCATCCTCACTGAACTGGTTCGGCCAACTCCGAAGCGATGAAAAGCTTTTCATCGTGTTTCATTCGTTTCATCGCCCGGCGCACACCCGCGGGGCGTGGGGTCCGACGCACACCGGACCCCACGGACGGACATGCGCGGCAGGCCCTGCCTACGTCAAGGCAGCTCCCCCCGGCTGCGCGCGTTGGCGTACGCGGTCGCCGCGCGCAGCCGCTCGGCGGGCGTCGCCCGGCGCACCTCGACCGGCTCGGCGTCCCACTCCCGGCCGCCGCCGTACGGCCTCAGCTGGACGTAGGGCCCCTCATGCCCCATCACGATGCCGATCCTCTCGGTCCGGATGTCCACGACGTACACGCCGACCGGCGGCTTCATCGCGCTGCCACGGCCATCACGGCCGCGAGCCGCCGTGCGGTCTCCACGGAACATCGCCCCAGGTCGACGAGCGGACAGGGCGCCTCCCGCGCAAGACTCACCGGGTCCAGCCCCAGTGACGGCAGAGCAATTCCGGTCTTCGCGAGTAACGCCCGCAATTCTTTCACCACGTCCTCCGCTTCTTCGACGCAGAGCGCCGAGTGCCGTTCCTTCACCCTGGCCCCCTTCTCTTCGGCTTTCACGCTTCCTGTCCTTAATGTGCCCTCCGGAACCTACACTCGGAAGAGTTTTGCGCCCTACAAGTAACGGGCTGCACAAATGGGTTGGGAAAGGGGTCAGCAATGGCCAACGGTTCACGCCAAGCGGCATGGGAGTTCTTCGGCACGGAACTGAGGAGACGCCGGGAGGAGTCGGGGTTCACGCAGGTGGAGCTGGGGGCGCGGGTGTTCGTGTCGGGGGGCTACATCGGCCAATTCGAACAGGCTATTCGGAAACCTCAATTGGACGTGGCTCAGCGGATCGACGAGACACTCCAAACCGACGGTATTTTCGAGCGGCTGTGCAGGAAGCTGATCGACGACCGCCGGTATGCGGATTATTTCGCCAAGGCGGCGGAGCTGGAGACACTGGCAACGAAGATCTGCGAGTTCGCTCCGGCGCTGATTCCCGGACTGTTGCAGACACCGGCCTATGCGCGGGCGGTCACGCTGGCCATGACCCCCTTCGCGCCGGAGGAGTCGGTCGACGAAAAGGTATCGGGACGCATCGAACGAGGGCGGCTCCTCAAGGACGCCACACGGCCGGTCTACTGGGCGATCCTGCACGAGAACGTGCTGCGCATCCCGGTGGGCGGGGCGGCAGTCATGGCAGAACAACTGGGGCAGGTCGCGGGGCTCGCGCGCGAGCGGTCGGTGCTGGTGCAGGTGCTGCCCTATACGGCTGGCGCGTACCCCGTGATGACAGGGGATCTTCGACTCATGGAGTTCGATGATGCACCCGCCACCGCCTATACAGAAGCCGTGTATTCGGGGAACCTGCTGGACGATCCAGCCGTGGTGCAGCGAGCACAGTCGGCATACGATCTGCTCAGGGCGGACGCGCTGTCACCAGAGCTGTCCCTGGACCTGATCCACTCGGCGGCGGAGGGCTTCAGACGATGCGCGAGTACGACCTGAGCGAAGCACGCTGGCGCAAGAGCACCTACAGCGACGGGAACGGCGGCAACTGCGTCGAAGCCGCCTACGACTTCCCCGGCATCGTCCCCGTCCGGGACAGCAAAGTGACCGCCGGCCCCGTCCTGGTCATCGGCGCGGCGGCCTGGACGGAGTTCATGAGCGCCGTCACTGAGGGGCGTCCGGCCCGGGGGTAAACCCCCGTAGGAACACGCCCGTTGCCCGGATGTGGGTGGTGACGGGAGTCCGGGACGCTCGTACGCATGCCACACACCACACGTCACACCGGAGTCCTCACTGCCGTACCGGCAGCCGTCCTGGTCGCCCTGGCGCCCTCCTTCACCGCCTCCGCCGAACCCGTACCGTCGCCCGACTCCTCCCCCTCCGCCCTCTCCTGGGAACCCTGCGAGGGCGAGGCCGCAGAGGGCGCCGAACCGGTCCCCGAGTGCGCCACGCTTCCCGTCCCCCTGGACTACGCCGACCCGGACGGCCCGGTCGTCTCCCTCGCGCTGTCCCGCCTCCCCGCCGAGGATGGCCGTGCTCGGCGGGGCGCGCTGTTCCTGATCCCGGGCGGACCGGGCGGCTCGAGTCTGGGCGACCCGGCCGGGAAGGGGCGGAAGCTGCCGCAGGAGGTGCGCGACCAGTACGACCTCATCGGCTTCGCACCCCGTGGCCTCGCTCCCTCCACGGCCGTGGACTGCGGACTGGAACACGGCGACCTGGCGCTGTCGACACTGCGCCCGTGGCCGGCCCCCGACGGCTCGGTCGACGGCAACACGGCCACCGCACAGCGCGTCGCGGACGCCTGCGCACGCAACGGCGGTGAGCTGATCCGGCACATCGGCACGGCGAACAACGCCCGGGACCTGGACCGTGTCCGGGCGGCGCTCGGGGAGCGGAGGATCTCGGCCTGGGGCGTGTCGTACGGGACGTACGTCGGGGCCGTCTACCGCGAGATGTTCCCGCACCGGACGGACCGGATCGTGCTGGACAGCAACGACGACCCGGACCCCGAGCGGGTGGCCCGAGCCTGGCTGGCCGGGCACGAGCGGGGGGTCGAGGACGTGTTCCCGCACTTCGCCGCGTGGGCGTCGAAGCCGGGGAACCCGAACCGGGTGGCGGAGACGGCCGCGGAGGTGCGCCCGCTGTTCCTGCGGCTCGCCGCCCGTCTGGACCGCGAGCCGATCCCCTGGCCGGGTGCCAACCCGGAGGAACTGAACGGCAACGTCCTGCGCCAGACCATGCTGGACAGCCTGTACCGGCCCGGCAGTTACCCGACCTTGGCGAAGCTGATGCTGGCGGCGCGGAAGGGCACGGTGCCGCCCGCGCCGCCCACCCCTCCGGAGGCGGTGCTCCAGAACGTCGCCGCGGTCGGCGCCGGGACCCTCTGCAACGACGTGGCCTGGCCCAAGTCCCCTGCCCTGTACGAGAAGGACGTCGCCGAGAGCCGCGCCGCGTTCCCGCTCACGGCCGGGATGCCGCGCAACGCGATGCCGTGCGCGGCCTGGCCGTACCCGCCCCGCCGAGCACCGGTGAGGATCACGGACCGGGGGCCGTCCAACGTGCTGCTCGTACAGAACGAACGGGACGCCGCCACCCCGCTCGCCGGCGCCAGGAAGCTGCGCGAGGCACTGGGCGGGCGCGCGGTGATGGTGACCGTGAACTCCACCGGCCACGGCTCCTACCTCGCCGACGGCAACGCCTGCGGCGACGCCGCGGTCTCCCGTTTCCTGTCCACGGGCGAACGCCCCGCCCGGGACACGTACTGCCGCTAGCCGCTCGGGCATGATCGTTCGGTGTGCTGCGGGCGTACAACCTGCAGGGATGCTGCGCAGTTGTGCGGTTACGGAGTGATTCGCGCCTTAGTGGGTATACAGATGAAAGCGTACGAATATGTGGCGTTCGCTCATGCCGTGGAGTGCTCCCGCTCCGGTTCCCCCCAACTCCCGCTTTTCCGCTGAGCGGTTGGTCCGACCGGAGGATGACCTGGCTATGACGCCGTTGGCGTGACGTTTCGGCGGGGCGGTTCCCGTGGCAGGCTCCAAGGCGGTCTCCTGTGAGGTAGAACCGCAATTCTTTGGAGACCGACGTGACCGCCACCTCGTACGAGTACGGCCCCCACCACACCTACGTCGACCCGTACGCCTTCGACGGGAGCGCCTACGGCGACTTCCCGATCGCGCCGCCGCGCCCGCCGGAGCGGCTGGACATCGCCATCGATCCGCAGGACCGGCGGCGACTGGAACTCCACGCGGCCCTGACCGCCGCCGGGATCCCGCCGCTCCCCGAGGACCGCGAGGCCATCGACAGGCTCAGCGCCCTGCCCGGCAACATCAACGACACGATCCAGCGCTGGCTGCAGCACGCCCTCTGACGCGAGGCGAGGCCAGGCCAGGCCAGGCCAGGCCAGGCGAAACGAGGCGTACGGGAGGGCGTGGCATCCGTTGCCGCCGTCACTGCGTTCCCGGTGCGACCAGCCCCGACTCGTAGGCCACGATGACCAGCTGGGCCCGGTCGCGGGCCGCGAGCTTGCCCATGATCCGGCTGACGTGGGTCTTGGCCGTGAGCGGACTCAGCCCCAACGCCTCGGCGATCTCGGTGTTGTTGAGCCCGCGCGCGACCAGCGCGAGCACCTCCCGCTCGCGGTCCGACAGGCACTCGGGACCGGCCGTCACCGGCCCCCGGGGAGTGCGCAGGAACCGTGCGATCAGTCGTGCCGTGGGTCCCGGTGACAGCAGCGCCTCACCGGCGGCCACGGTGCGGATCGCGTCGAGGAGTTCGGCGGGCCGGGTGTCCTTGACCAGGAAGCCGGAGGCGCCGGCGCGGAGCGCGTCCACGATGTTCTCGTCGGTGTCGTAGGTGGTCAGGACGAGCACCTTCACCCCGGCGAGGTCCTCGTGGGCGGCGATCAGCCGGGTGGCCTCGATGCCGTCGAGGTCGGGCATCCGGATGTCCATGACGACGAGGTCGGCGCGCCGGGTGCGGGCCAGCTCGGCCGCTTCCCGGCCGGTGGCGGCCTGGCCGACGACCTCCATGTCGGACGCCGTCTCGACGAGCATCGCGAACGCCTCCCGTACGAGGGTCTGGTCGTCGGCGAGCAGCACACGGATGGTCATCCGGCCCTGGTTCCTTCCGTGGTCGTGGCCATGGTGGCGGTCGTGGTCAGGGGCAGGGTCGCGGTCACCCGGAAGCCGCCGCCCGCGCGGGCCCCGGCGTCGAGTGCGCCGCCCACGCTGCGGGCCCGTTCCCGCATGCCGATCAACCCGAACCCGGGAGCGGGACCGGGGGTGGGGCCGGTGCCGTCGTCGGTGACGGACAGGTGCAGGACGCCGTCGGCCGTGCGCAGTTCGACGGCGACACGGGGTTCGGGTCCGGCGTGCCGGACGGTGTTGGTCAGCGCCTCCTGCACGATGCGGTACGCGGCGGCGCCGACGGCGGGCGGGACGGTGCCGAACCGGCCGGACCGCTCGACCCGCGCCCCCGCCAGCCGGGCCGCCTCCACCAGGTCGGGCACGCCGTCGAGACCGGGCAGCGGCCCCCGGGCGTCGCCCCCGGCCCCGTCCTCCCGCAGCACCTCCAGGGTCGTCCGGATTTCCCCGCGGGCCGTCCGGCAGGTCTCGGCGATGTCGTCGAGGGACTTGGCGACCGTCTCCCGGTCGAGCCGCTCCGGGTCGGCGGCCAGGACGTGCGCGGCGACGGAGGTCTGCACGCCGATGAGGGTGATGCTGTGGGCCAGCAGATCGTGCAGGTCGCGGGCGATGCGCAGGCGTTCCTCCGCGACCCGCCGGCGGGCCTCCTCCTCCCGGGTGCGTTCGGCCCGCTCGACGAGCCCGGCGACGTACTGCCGGTAGTAGCGGACGTCGACGCCGGGGAAGAGCACGGCGACGACCCAGCCGATGATGCAGACCAGTTCCATGAAGCCGTCGGGGTTGGTGAGCCCGTTCAGAAGCTGTTCCTGTGTCGGAGGAGAGCGAAGCCTGGATCGCCTACGAGCGGGCGATCTTCCAGGCGGAACTGCACCGGGTCACCAACTTCAACACAGGGATGATCGCCCCGCACGCCAAGAAGGCCCCGGACGATGAATGGATCCGGCTGGCCCCCACCGGCTTGCGCTGATCTCGGCGTTACCGCCCCCGGTGGGCGTCGGTCAACTTGCCTTTGGGGCGGCCGAGTTGAGACCGACCGGATCACCGACGCCTATGCTCTTCCGTTACCCTGAGGTCGCACATCCACCACGAGTACGCAGCTTTTGCGCGGGCCATTGCGGTCTGAGCACATCATGACGAAAGGGGCCATCGACATGGCCGATACGAGTGAGACGGACCTGCCGGACAACTGGAGCCGATGGGGAGCGGACGACGAACTCGGCACCCTCAACCTGATCACCGACGAAGTACGCGCCAGGGCCGCCGCGGAGGCGCGGACCGGCCAGTGGGTGTCACTGGCACAGCCGATCACGCCGAGCGCGATGTTCTTCAGTCCGTTCTTACCCGAGACGGTCAATGCATCCCCGGTGCAGCAGATGGTGTCCCACACCGGTGGACCAGTGGCAGCCGATCTTTCGTTGATCTACAACCACCACTTCAAGTCGACGCACATCGACGCACTCGCGCACTGGTCGACCGACGGCCAGGTCTATCCGGGCCGCCCGAGGGACCAGGTCGTCACCCCCGTCGGCATCACGCACGCATCGACGACTGCTTTCGCCGCCGGAATAGTGACACGTGGGGTCCTGCTCGATCTGGCCGTCGAAGGGCCTCTTCCCCCCGCCTACGCGGTGACGTCACACGACTTCGAACAGGCCGAGAAGCGTCAGGGAGTCGAGGTGGGTTCCGGTGACGCACTCGTGGTCCGACTCGGCTGGACGGGCCGCGGGCCCCACGACACACCGAGCCCGGGAATCAGCATGGACGCGGTGCGATGGATGCACCGCCGAGGGGTCGCCATCGTCGCACCGGACAGGGGTGACGCGCATCCTCCCCTGAACCCGGACGAACCCTCCCCGCTGCACGGGGTAGCGCTGGGCCGGATGGCGATGCCTCTGATCGACGTGCCCCAACTGGATGACCTCGCGGCGTTGTGCGCGCGACTGAAGCGCTACAGCTTCCTGCTCACCGTCGCCCCGCCCCGCATCCACGGCCTGACCGGTGTACCGGTCAACCCCATCGCGATGTTCTGACCGAGCGATCATCAGCGCCCTTCGAGATCCTCGGGCACTCCCGCCCGGGCGGCGCCAGGGGCTCCTCGCGCATCCGGTGCATCAGGAAGATGCCGTAGTCGACGCCGAGGGCGACGAGGAAGACGAAGGAGAGCAGGCCGAGGCCGGGGTCGGTGCCCGCGAAGCCGAACAGCGGCTCGAAGACCAGCCCCCCCGATGCCGAGGGTCGCGCCCCACACGGCGACCACGGCGCCGAGCAGGACCAGGACGGCGGGCAGCAGGGTGGTCATGGCAACCAGCGCGGCCAGCACCCAGGGCACCGCCCGCCCCCGCCCCGCACGTGTCCTTACGGCCCCCATGTCACCGTCTCCCTCCGCTCGGCCCGCTCTTGCCCGGTTCGCTCTCCAGCCGCCCGGCGCGGGAGGGCCGGCACGTCGGGCGCGAGGGCGAGGTGACCGGTACCGCGGAGGGTGGCGCGGGGGGGCGAGTTACTCCCCGGGGAGTAGCGGGGGCGTGGGCCGGGCGGAGGCGGGGCAGGACGGGGCCGTGGAGAGGGTGCCGGGCGGGGCGGCCGCTCAGGTGCGGTCGACCATCCAGGTGCCGTCCTCCTCGTCGTCGACCCGCACCTCCAGTTCGCGGATGCTCATCCCCGCCTCCCAGAGTTTCCAGAAGCGCTTCATCTGGTCCTGGACATGGTCCTGACGTGCGATGAGCCTGGTTCGGACGTTGACGTCGCGCAGGTCCTGCTCGATCTCGAAGGAGACCTCCTCGTCGTAGACGATGAAGTCGTTGGCGGTGCCGCGCTGGATGTGCGGCGGCAGTTCGGGCAGGACAGCCACCCGCACCTCGATGCGCAGCGCCTCCTGCTCGTCGCACAGCCGCAGCAGCCGGTCGTCGAGTTCGCGGGCGCTCTCCAGCAGGAACAGCCGCCGTACGGGCACCCCGTGCTCCTCGATCGCCTGCTTCTGCGCGTCGAGGTAGCGGCCGGCGGGCTCGCTGTTCCAGAACTCCCGGTCGACGGACGTGCTGATGGCGCAGATCGACTGCTCCGCGACGTGGGTGAGGCTGAGCATCCAGTCGTGGTTCTCACCGTGGCTCTCCACGCTCAGCCGGGTGAGCGCCGACATGTGCTCGATCACCCGCTGCATCTCCAGCCGGATGAAGGAGTAGAGGAGCGGGGAGCCGGGCGCCAGGACGTCGGCGAAACGCTGGGCCAGTTCGGGTACGCCGTCCATGCGGACCCGGTCCAGCGGCGGGTAGGGCTGCGGGGACCGGTCCAGCTGGGCGAAGCGGCTCTCGACCAGTTGCTTCATGTCCTCGGCGTGCCGGCCCAGGTCGGTCCGCATCTCCTCGGTGTGCCGGGCGAGGCCGGTTTTCAGGGTGCCGTCGTACCGCTGGAGACCGTCCCGCACGGTGTTCTCCACCTCGGTCGCGGTCCCGGTCAGGACGCCCTCCGCCCACCTCTCCCGTTCCCGCCGGTACCTGTCCTGCCTCTCCCGCGTCCGCCACTCCCGCGCCTCGCGGTCCGGGCCGAGGACGTACTGGACGGCCACGACGGCACCGGCGCAGAGCGCGGCGGCGGCGAGCTGCCGCCCCGTACCGGCGTCCGGGGCCAGCAGCGCGGCGACGCCCCAGGCGAGGAGGCCGAGGACCAGGGCGGCCAGCAGCGGGCGCTGCCCTGCGAAGGCGGCCGGGCCCGGCCGCCTGCCCGGTTCGCCGGGCGCGTCAGGTGTGGCGCGTGCGGCGCGTGCGGCGCGTGAGTCCGCCGAAGGGGGTAACGCCGTGCTGCCCGGGTCGTCCGGCGGTCCCGCCTGCGCGGGAACCGCCGTGCCGGGTTCGGGCTGGATGCCCTCGGACTCAGGTGATGGTGCCGTGCTCATCTCGCTCTTCCCCCCGTTGGGATACGCGTCGGTTCGGGGTGCGGAAATGTGCTTGGGGCCGGGTCCGGCGGTTGCCCGGTGTCCGGTCAGGGACCCATGTCCGTCTCCCGGTGGGGAGAGGGGATCGCGTGCAGGGTGAGCTGGTCGCGGATGCGCTGCACGAGGGTCTGCCACTGCCGGGTGAAGCCGGGCCGTTCCTCCAGCGCGTCCCAGAGCGGCGCCAGCTCCTGTGCCACCCGGGCCCGCGGCATCCACAGGTGCAGCAGATGGTCGACGGCGGGCCGCAGCGCCCTGACCACGGCGGGAAGCTCCTCGCCCGCCCCCGGACGCTGCCTCGGCCGCTGCCGGGCCGGCGGTGCTCCGGCCGCCCCGGCGCCGGCCCCCAGCCGGATGCCGTCGAGGATGCGGACCACGGTGGTGAGCAGCCAGTCGTGCAGGGCGAGGTCGTCGCAGAGCCCGGCGAGCCCCTCGCCGGGGGTGCCCTCGGGCACCCGGAGCCGTACCGTGCGCAGCTCGTCCTCGGCGAGGGTGAACCGCTCGATCGACGGGCCGGCGCCCGGTTCCGCGGGCAGGGCCACCCAGCGGAGCCGGGTGGGGCGGGACCTGAGGGGCGGCCGGTGGTCGAGCAGGGGGTGGCGCAGCAGTCGGGTGTGCAGTCCGTCCGCGATCAGGCCGACATCGAGATCGCCGTGCCGCCCGCCGTTCAGCACGCCCGCGGCGACCGCCTCGTGGGGCAGCTTCCCGAACGGCTCGACCACGCCGGGCCGTACCAGGTAGTGGCCCCACGGCTGCCGGTGGTCGGGGCCGGTGGCGGGCATCGTGAAGTACGCGGAGGTCTGGAGCAGGCGTCCCTCGGTGAGCGCTGCCCGTGCGGCGACCGTGCCGACGGCGCGGACCCGGGCGCCGTTGGCGCTGGGCAGGGGGCAGTCGACGCCGGTGAGCGTGTCGGGCGAGCGCCCGTAGAGGTTGGGGCGCTCGGAGAGCAGGACGCGTTCGTCGGCGCGCAGTCCGAGGAGCTGGGCGGCGGCCCGGCTGTCGAGGGCCTGGAGGGCCGGCAGCAGCGAGGTGCGGACCTCGCCGCAGGCGAGCACGACACGCGGTGCGGTCTTCGCCTGCCCCATGTCACGGCCCCGCGTAGAAAACGTAGGAGACGCGGTCGGCGACCGAGTCGGGGACGGGCACCTTCTCCCCGGTGGACCGGCGGGCCACCTGGCTCAGCGCTTCGGGGTCCACCTCGGTCTGGTCGAGGATGACGCGGACGGCGTGCTCGACGGGCAGGAACCGGTTGGGCACCACCGAGCAGGTGCGGTACGCGGCGAACGGGTCCGCCCGGGGGTTGAGCCGGAGCAGCAGGGGCAGTTCGTCCCAGTCCTCGGGGAAGCCGTCGGCGGTGTGCGGCTGGGGTTCGAGGACGGCCTCGCCCTCGGTGCGCAGCAGCCCGAGGCGGGAGAGCTGCCAGACCGCGGCGAGGAAGGGGCAGGACCAGGTGCGCTGCCCGTCGGGTGCGTCGCTCCAGAGTTCGACGTCCAGGAAGACGGAGTGGCGGCGGGACGCGGTCTCCTTGGGCGGCTGCCAGACGGCAGCCTTCTTCATCGCCTGCGGGGCGCGTGCGACGGGGCTGCGCTCACCGTTGGCCAACCAGCCGGTCTGCGCGGCCGGCGGGCGCAGGCCGTAGCTGCCGGGCGGTGGTTCCTCAACGAGCCGGCCGGCCACCGCTTCCGCGACCGGCACCTTGCCGGCGACCGCGCAGCCGGACTCGCGTGCCAGGTAGTCGACGGCCAGCCCGGCCCGGTCCGCCTCCGCCAGCAGCAGCGGGACGAGTTCGGCGGGGCTGGAGAAGCGGGTGAAGTAGTCGTCGATCAGGAAGCAGGTGCTGATCCGGGGGCGTTTGCCGTCCGTCCGGGCGGCCGTCGCGGCCCGCGCCGCGTCCGCCCAGGGCCGTACCTGCGCGAAGTGCCGCCGCAGGTTCTCCGGACCGGCCTCGAAGTCTTCCATGTAGAGGTGGCCCAGCTCCAGGGAGAGGTGGGACAGCGGCACCGCCTGGGTACGCGGTTCGGCGGTGGTCTCGCGGAACACTGCGTCCGTCATGGCCGCCCCCAGCAGGAGTCGTCGGTCAGGCGTCGTGCGATCTCCTCGAGCGCCTCCAGCGTCTCCTTGTTGGCAATCTGGGTGGAGAGCACATCGTCCTCGGTGATCAGCTGTTCGCGCCACTGCAGGATGGGTTCCAGCGGTACGGTGCCGAGGACCACGCTGTCGCCGATGCGCTGGTCGGCGGCGAGCCGGCGCAGCGCCTTGTTGCAGGACTGCATCCAGGCTTCCTGGGCGTGCGAGACCTGCGACCACAGGGGCGACTCGGGGTCAGGTACGGCGGCCCGTACGAAGCGGATGTTGCCCTGCAGGGTCTCCTCGTCGTGTCCGCGGTCGACGCCGCTCCGGACGATGCCGTTCTCCTTGTGGACAAGACCGGCGGCGGCGATGACGTGCTGGTGGGTCCAGCGGTGGAAGACGAGCCAGCGGTAGGGGACGTGGCGCATCCGGGGGTGGGCCGTCGCCGCCAGGACCAGGTCGACGGCGTAGCTGCGGCCGGCGCTCAGGTCCACGACGACGAGGTCGAACTCGCCGTTGAGCCGCAGCAGGAGGTCGATGCACCGTTCCAGGGCGTCCTCGCCGGTGGCGAATTCGCCGCCGCCGATGTCGCCGGGGTAGAGGACCAGGCGGCCGGACTGGTTCTGCCGGGCCCGCAGCATGGGGTGTTCGGTGTGCCGCCAGATGTCGATGCCGGCCGGCTCGTCGGCCTCGCCCTCGAGGTAGGAGTGCAGGCCCCGCTCCGCGATGCCGCGCATCGCGCTGGGGACGTCGAAGACCGCGGCGGCGGTCGGCGATCCGAAGTCGAAGTCCACGTAGGCCACGTGGTCACCGGTGAGGGCGCGCTGGTAGGCCAGGTTGGCGCTGGTGACCGAGCGGCCCGTGCCTCCCTTGTCGGAGGCGGCGAAGACGAGCACTGCTCAGCCCTCCTGTGCGGCGGCGTTCCGGGCCTGGGCCAGGGTGTCGAGTTCCTGGAGCACGGGCAGGGCGAGCGCGAAGGCGGTGGCGGGCCGGTCGTCGACCAGACCGCGGGCGTGGTCCAGGCGGCTCTCTATGCTCCGCATGGCCCGTCCGCGGCTCCCGTCGGCGGTGGTGGACGCCTCCAGCTGCTCCTTGCCGAACAGGTGGGTGGCCTCGCTGAGCAGGTCCCGGGCGAGCTCGGCGAGTTCCGGGCTGCGGATGGGCTGCTGCTCGTACAGGTTGCGGGCGGCGACCAGACATTCCGTGACGCGCTCGGTGACGCTCCAGGACAGGCGGCGGGTGATGCCGTGCGCGTCCGGGTAGACGGCCCGTACGTTGTCCCAGAGACCGGCGCCGGGGCCTTCCTCGATCCTTCGGTTCCACAGGTGTTCGAAGGTCTGCTCGGCGAGGCGCAGCAGCCGGTCCTGCGCGTCGATGTTCCGGGAGAGTTCGGCGAGCTGGACGGTCCGCTTGAGCAGCTGGGCCGAGAAGTCGGTCATCCGCCACTGGAGGAGCGACCCGGAGCGTTCGGATCCGGCGAGCGGCATCAGCACGCCCGGATCGTGCAGCCGGACGACGGGATCGTTCCTGGTCAGTCTGCTGGTGACGCGGCCGCGGTCGGCGAGGCGTTCCATGATGGCGACGGTGCGGGTGAGGTCGTCGTCGGTGGCCTTCCGGCGGACCAGGTCGTGGACGAGGATGGCCGCGACGGTCAAGGAGAAGTACTCCGATTCCAGGCGCAGTCCGGTGGTCTGCCAGGGGAGGTCCTCCAGGGGCCAGCGGACATTGCCGAAGCGGGCGACGGCGGACCAATACTGCTGGCTGAGCTCCCATCGCAGCCGGAGTGCCTCGGCGAGTTTTTGCTGGTCTGCGTTGAGCAGGCCCAGGGTGAGGGTGCGCTCCGAGAAGAGGTCCTGGATACCGTCCAGGGCGACCACTGTGAAGTACACGTAGGGCAGCCGGTCGGCGATGCCGTCGGGCTGGCCCGGTACCTGCACGTCCAGGTCGGTGATCTGCGGTGCGTCCTTGACCACGCCCCAGGCCCAGCCGCACTCGAAGAGTTGGCTTTCGTCGCGGATGCTCTCGTCGACCTGGATGCCGCGGCTGAGGCTCTCGATGATGGTGGCGCGCAGCGGGCGGAAACGGCGGGAGAACTGCTGGAGCACCGCCCGGTCGGAGTGTCTGTCCTGGCCGATGACCTGGATCAGCCGCCGGCCCTGTTCGGACTCGGCGTCGAAGACGTTGACGGTGAAGGAGCGCAGCAGGCTGACCATCGCGGCGGTCAGCCGTGTGTTGGTGGCGTCTCTCAGTTCGCTGAGCGCCCTGCGCACTTCGGGGCGGGTGGTGCTGCTCTCGTAGACCTTCAGGAACCCGAGGGTGGCGAGACAGAGCGTAACGGACATGGAATAGGAGTCGACGACTCCTAACTTTCCCTGCTCATAAGTGAGTTCCTCGTCAGGGTCGGCAGGTTTGAAGTACGGTCCACCGGCGAAGGTGGGACTGTCGTCGGATCCCGTGTAGGTACGCATGAACTGGGTCAGCGCGGTGATCAGGTTCGGGGGGATCTCCAGACGGCTGCCGACCTGTTCCAGCGCACTCAGCACGTCCCGCTCGGTGGTGTCCGGCTGGTCCAGACGGAACGCGGGAATCTCGGTGGCGGGATACAGCAGACACAGCAGCCGCTCCGCGTCCGCGACACTGCTCAACCCGTCGGTGTCCCCCCAGACGAGCTTGCCGTCGTCGAACGAGTGGCGGGCCGCAGACCGCCAGAGCTCCAGCAAATGCTGACGTGGCTTGATCTGCATCCCTGCACCCCTCGTAGAGACCGGCGAACCGGCACCTCAGGCATGATTCCCATCAGTTACCATCAGAAACAATTACTTTTACGCCTTCCGAGCGCCAACAACATTCCCTCGTGCCCCTCCCGCACCGTGTGTTGAAGATCATGCACAACGAGATCCTCCGCGTACTCACCCACGATTCCCTCGACCCTCTCGGCGGCCACCCGGAATGCCGGATACCGGATCCCATTGACGATGTACCCCTGGGACTCCTTCATGAACGCGGCAGCGAACGGTGCACCTGCCTCCAGAATGTTCATGAAGGTGCGGACGCCGCGCTCGAACTCGGCGGGGCACTCCGTCATCGACTCTGCGACAAAGCACATCGTCCCCATGCCCCAACGCTGCCAGCCTTCGAGGTCGAACAGATTGGCACGCTCCACCCGGACGATCTCACCGAACCTTTTCCTTGGTTCGACGGCCTGGTAGGCCGGGTCCTTGCTGAGAACCTCCCAGAACGCATCCCACACGGCGTCAAACCCCGGATCGGACGCCTGCCGCTCCAAGTACGCGATGTTGGGGAGCGCATACTCAAGAAGAGTGATCTTGTCACACCATGGCAGCATTGCCAGCGCCGGATAGAGGTTCGGGCCCGCACCTACATCGACGCCCCGAGCCGAGCGGGCGGCCGTGACGCCGAAGCTACGGCTGAAGTGATCACGCATGAGCCGCACGATCTCCAGGTCGGCCTCACCAGAGATGCGGTAATTGATGTCAATATACGCGTCCGGGGCAAACGCCGACCAAGGCGCATCTGCATTCCGAATCATTCTGCCAACCTTCCGCCCCAGGCCGAAGAGCACATACGCGACGGCAGGCCGGCGTGAATACGTGCCCGGCCCTACCGTAACAATTACCTGACAGGCGTGAGACTACCAGGAGTAATCCAGCCACAGACCGTCATCCAAATGCGACTGCGATCGCCGCTCCCGTCTCCTTCTTGGTGAGGTAATGGGTAACATCGTGCACGTGGGACCCATTGGACACCAGGTGGCAGGCGACGTCCAGGCCGAAACACGGACGAAGATCCTTCACCAGAGCCACGACGTCCCGGGCATCGGCAACATTGGTCCAAGAGGTGGAGGACGGATTTCCTGGCCATCGACCCACTCCTCGCCTCGGTGCCGGATCAACGCGGTCGAATATCAGATTTGGTATGCCCAAGGGTGACCCCAGGGTGACCAAAGACCTCACGTCGTGCTCAGGAATGGAACACAGCGCCTCGTACGCCACAAGACTGCCGAGAGAATGTGCGACAACCACACGGGTGTCTGCTCCGATCATCTGCCGCACCCGGTCACGCGCAGCGGCGCGCAGCTCGGGCTCGGCAAGATAGCGGACCACCTGTTTCAAATCGAAAATGAGCGCTTTCTCAGCGAGACCTGCGAAGAACCTCGATCCTGACAGCGCAAGCAGTGCCGATTGGACCATCGGACCGACACCGGCGAGGAGGTTCTGGGCTTCCGGAGCCACGACCTGCGGTTCCGCCGCAGCGGCATGCTCCCACCATTGCAGCAGCAGTTCCGTCTCCGGTCCGGCCGATACGTCCCACCACTCGTAGTGGGGGTCGTCGCCGGCCAGACGCTGTCCCGGCGGCAGGAACAGATCACCGTAAAAGCTCATCCTCATGTCGGAATCCGCGAGCCTCGTCGCCGAACCGGCCCGGCGCATCCCGTCGTGCAGCGCCGGTGTCCACTGGCTCAGCAACGTCTGCTCGCCGAGCTGTTGTTTGCCCACACCGTGTACGCAGACAACACGTGCCATCGCGTCCTCCGTTACAGCGTCACATGGCTAGCGTCGGTCGAAGTCAGTGGACGTACCCATCTCGAACGCAACGATCTCGTGGCCCGTGCCGACAACGAAATCCCCATCGTCGCTGAGTGAAATCGCGCGCGCCGGATAGGGCGTGGCCCAGCACAGCATTTCGGTCCGCTTGTGCAGATTCCAGACCCGTACCGTGTAGTCGTCGCCCACCGTGACCGCGACTGGCAGACCGTCGACACGGCCGGTTGCCACCCCGTTCACCACACCGGTGTGACCCGGCAGAACGGCCACTTCGTCGGTGGTCGACAGGTCCCAGGCCCGCATCGCACCGTCGTCACCCACACTGACGGCCAGGTCCAGCTCGTCGACACGCGCACAGGCCACACCGTGAGCCGCACCGGAGTGGGCTGTCAGAGCGCTGATCCGCCGACCGGTGAGCAGGTCCCAGGTGCACATGACGCCGTCGTCGCCGACAGTGACGGCCACGTGGCGACCGCCGAGACGCGTGCAGGCAACTCCGTTCACCACTCCTGAGTGAGCCTCCGCGGAACAAAGGTTCTCGCCGGACTTCAGGTCCCACACGCGCATGATTCCCGACGCGTCACCGGACACGGCCACCGCGCGCCCGTCGACCTGGGTGGTGTCCAGACCCCAGATCCAGTCCTCATGCCCCCTCAGCACGCTCTCGTGCCGACAGGTCTCCAGATCCCAGACATGCAACGAGTAGGTGCCGCCGCCCCCCACGACGGCGACCGGTACTCCGTCGACATCTGCACAGGCGACCGCGTTCACCGCGCCCGTATATCCGGTGAGCACGGCAATCTGATCTCCGGTACGTGCATCCCAGAGGCGTACCGCCCCGTCACCGTCCCCTCCCACTGTCAGTACGGCCGACGAGCCCTTGATCTTCGTGTGCGCCACAGACCACAGCCACCCGGTGTGGCCGTTCCCGCCTGTCGGCGGCCGCTGCCCCGAAGCGCCGGTACGCGCGGTCCCCTCCTGCCCCGCCGTGGCGGCGGCCGAATCGGGGCCCTCCTCCACACCCAGCAGAAGACGCCGTGCTCCGGCCCGTACGTCCCAGACATGCACGGAACCGTCTGCACCGCCGGTCACGGCCACGGGAGTACCGTCTACCTCGGTCGCCGCGACAGCGTTGACAGCGCCGGCATGGCCTTCCAGCACGGCAGAAGGTTCGCCACGCACCAGGTCCCACACGCGAACCGTGTAATCGCCCCCGCCCACCACCGCCAGTGGTCGTTCGTCGACGGTGATGCAAGCCACCCCGTTCACCCAGCCTGTGTCGCCGCTCAGCACCCGCAGAGCCTCACGCCTTTCCAGATCCCACACACACAGGTGCCCGTCCCCACCGCCGCCGGAGACAGCGACCGAGGTGCCGTTGACCCGTGTGGACGACACCGCCCACACCCAACTGCTGTGGCCGGCGAAGGCCACACGTTCCGTCCGCTCCTGCAGGTCCCAGAGGCGGACGGAGCCGTCGGCTCCCACACTGATCGCATGCGGTACATCCCTCACGGTGATGCAGGAGACTCCATTGACCGCCCCCGGATGGCCGACGAGGGAGGCCAACTGGTCCCCGGTGACCAGATCCCACAGCCTGACCGATGCGTCACCACCACCGACGACAGCCACCGGCATCTGGTTCACGAGCGCGCAGGCCAGCCCGTTGACGGCTCCTCCCTGAGCACTCAGGACCGCCAGACTCTCCCCTGTCGACAGATCCCATACCCGCACGGTGTAGTCATCGCCCCCGGACAACGCGACGGACACGCCGTTCACCTTCGTGCAGGCAACCGCGTTGATCGCTCCCTGGTGACCGGCAAGAACAGAGCAGAGCTCACCCGTGCGCAAGTCCCAGACGCGCACAAGGCCATCGGTGCTCCCGCTGACGGCGACCGGGCGACCACTCACTTCTCCGCAGGCAACCGCGTTGACGGCTCCGGGCCGTTCGACCGAGGCCCGGGCGGTCTGGCTGTCGGTGGCCCATACCGGACGCCAGAGACTGTTGCGGCTCAAGCGGCGTGAGAGGTCCCGGTCCTTGAAACGCAGCGCGTCGAGCGCCAGCAGATCCCTCCGGACTCCTGGGCTGGCACGTCGGTGATCGCCGGCCGATGTCCTGTACAGGTCTGCCAGCCGAAGGGCCCGCTCCGTCGTGAGCCTGTCCAGGACCGCCAGCAGAGGCGCGGGCTCGGCGTGTACGAGGTACTCGGAGTCCGTCACCAGTTCGTCCAGTTCACCGGAGACGGCAGCATGAGTGGCGAGATGGTGCAGCGTGTAGGGATGGGCACGCGGCCAGTCGAGACGACGGAGAGACGTACGGGGAACAAGGCGCGTCAGTACCTCGACGAATGCTCTCTGGGCCTCTCTCGCGTTCTCGTCCCGCCGTAGATGCTCAGCCAGGGCCTGGTGATAGAGGCGGTACGCCGAACGACCGAACTCGGTTGCCTCCACGACATAGCGGCCGGTGGAATGCTGAAGCCACAGAAGGTCCTCGTCGTTGTAGGAGCGTCCCGACAAGCGAGAAGCCAGCGCACTCCAGATGTCTTCCCAGGGCAGCCCTTGGCCCTCCGCGTAGGCAAGGGGACGCAGAAGATCCCGCGCACGGTCGGCCTCCGCACCGAGTCGCTCGTCCAGGTCCTGCGCCATTGCCAAGTCTGCGGTCTTCGGCAGTGCCTGACGCCACTCCGGATCCCGGGGGTCGGCAACCGCACCCTGCGCGGCCAGGGTCCCGGAAACGATGCGGGCGACCAGGAAGGACGGGAAGGCTGCCTCAGCGACGGCATCGGCAACCTCACTCACCAGCGCCGGAAGCACGCCGGCGTAAGGGCTGTCGAGCCGCGACTCCGTCAGTCCCTGGCGAGCGTAGGTCGCGAGCGCAGCTCGGTCCGCGTAGGTCTCGTTGTCCAGATCGACAATCTTCACCTTCACATCTCGCTGCAGATGTCTGAGCAGGTGGGGTCTGGTTCCGAGAAGAAGGCGCACTTTGCCGTTGCCGAACCGGATGATCGGCTGGATCAGCTGCGTCACCAGCGAGTTGGGAGTAGCGGCCTCGTCCAAAGCATCGATGATCGCGGTGAACGGGCGTTGCCTGTTCGCCACCGCGTCGAGCAGGGCTCCCACCGTCAAGGCCCGCAAACCGGCGGCTGCCGCCAGCCCGTTGAGCACGTCCTCGTCGGTGAGGGCTTGCGCATAAATGACCACGTCGACCGATCCGGGCCGGGGTACCGCAGACTGCGGCAGGTCGAGCAGGCGGATCGGGACGCTGTGGTGGCGCTCCTCGCTGGTGAGCGCCGCGACCAGGCCCAGAACGGCGGTCTTTCCCGAACCGGGCCCACCGGTGACCACCAGAGCCGCCGATGGTGAGCCCGGCCCTTCCAGCCACCCAGTGAGCTCGGTGAGTGTTCGCCTGCGGCCCCTGAACCACCAGCCGCCCTCATCGCCGAACGACGCCTTGGCACGCATCAGCATGCGCCTGGCCAGTTCGGTTTCTCTGCGCTCCGCCTGTGCCTGCCATTCGATCGCTTGCTGCATCGCGAGATCTGCTTCGAACGGGCGGCTGTGCCGCCGTGGATTCGGGAAGAACGCCGGCACATCACCGAGCATCTTGGCCGCGTGCCACTCGATGCTCTGTGTCGGTGGCCTGTTGATGTCTGCGTTCATGTGAGCAACGAGTGAACCGAGGGTTAGGTACTCAGGCTTTTCGCCAGCGGTGGCAAGGCTGTCCACAGCGGCGGTGAGCAGATCGGGCAGGGCATCGACCAGTGCGGACTGAGCCGGCTGAGCTGAGGCGATGAATGCGACACCCGCGCTGTCGTTGTCCGGACTCCTGCGCAAGCTCTCCAGCGCGGCCGCCACGGAATCTCCCGCCCCCTGGCCGGCGTGGCATGTGTCGAGTACGAAGAGCAGTTGCTTGATGTTCGTGTCGTCGAGCAGGACCGAGGCGATCTGGGACGTCGGCAGCGCCTGCTTCGGCTTCGACAGGTCACTGTCGGCGGGGAAGAACATGTGCCTGCGGGGTGTCGACCCGAGTAACTGACCGTGTCCGGCGAGATAGACGACGACCATGTCGTCCGGACGCCTGTCCTCCGAAGTGGCGAAGCGCTCCAGTTGGTCCAGGAGTGCGTTCCGGTCAGGATCCAGCCCCAGGTCACTGATGTGTGTGTATCCGAGGCGAGTGGTGAACAGGTCGATGATCTTCTGCCGTGCCTGGACAAGCCCGGGACGACTCCCGACCGGGGAGCGGGGCAGATGCGCCACAGCTGTGGCGATGAGCAGCCGTCGCGGTCCTCTTAACCCATCATCCCGGCTCATCGGCGGCGGCCCGTTCTCGGGCGTCCATGCCCCGGAAGGCCGCAGCTTCTCCCATCCGCCATCACATCCGCCTCCTCGCACCCAGCGCCTCCGAGGGAGGGCGACGAGTACTGAGCCTCAAGAGTGTCCCTAACCCTCACACCTCTTACTCTGCCAACCTCCCGGACAGTCGCGCATCGCCTCGCCCCAAGCATCCCCACCTCCCGGCATGCCTCTCATGCGCCCCCAAAGCCCTCTTGTAGCAGTCGAGTTGGCAGATGACGCTGACGTAGAGCCGCAGACTACACAACACACTCGTACAGGGGACATGCCGCGCGGCGACCAGGTTCACTCGAAGACAGTGAGGCACAGATGGCGTCCGAGCTCCGAAACACAGAGCCGGCACAAATCCGGACATCACCCGATCGATCTCTCACCCTTCGACAGGCAGATTCGGCGGACGTGGCCGAGTTGCACATCCTCGATGAAAGAGTCTTCAAGGAGGTCGCATACCCGTACTTCCTCATGCGCCAGTTGGTCGACATCTACAGCCGGCACTTCCTGGTCCTGGATGACGACGAACACATCCACGGATATGTACTGGCGGCGACCTCCGCCCTCAGCCGTGAGAGCTGGATCCTGGGCTTGTGCGTGGCGATGGACCATCGCGGGGAGGGCCTGGGGCGGCTGCTGATGGCGGCGATCCTCAAACAACTGCGCAGCGACGGCATCCACGTCGTTCGACTCACCGTGGAGCCGGGGAACAACGTGGCGGTCACGCTTTACGAATGCCTGGGCTTCGTACCCGAGCAGCCCGGAAACGGTTTCCGCAGCGACTATTTCGGTCCGGGCGAACATCGCCTGATCATGCGACTCAACCTCTCCGGAGCTGCCTGATCTTCCTCGCGGGGCCGCAGTAGGCATTCCGGGACAACGAGTGACGCCCCTCGGCCGCGACGACGCCACCTCAGGACGGTGTCCGTGCCGCCGTCAGCAGGCGGGTCACGTCGGTCGCGCAGATGGTGAGGGCGGCGCCGATGGTGGACAGCGTGTCGCGTTCGGCGGGGGTGTAGGGGCCGTCGGCGAGGGCGATGCGGGCACCCTGGAGGAAGATCGATTCGCGGCCCGCGGCGGCGAGGTGCGGGGCCAGCGGGTCCAGGGCCTCGTGCAGTTCGATGGCGAGGCCCGCCGCGCAGGGCTCGCCGGTGAAGCGGCCGGTGTCGGCGGCCAGCGCCTCGACGAGGGCCGCCAGCTGGTCCTGGGTGCAGTCGTCGAAGCCGGCCGCGCGGACGGCGGTCACGGCGGTCTCCAGGGGGCCGCGCGCACAGGTGCCGCCCGCGGCCAGCACCGCGAGGGCGACGGTGTGCACGGCGTCGCGGAGCATCGCGGAGAAGCGGGTGGTGGTGGGGTGGTCCAGGACGTCGGTGCCGAAGTGGCAGCGACAGGCGGCGCATTCGACGACCGGGCCGGTCGCGCCGCGGGGCAGCAGGGGTACGCCGAGGAGGGCGAAGCGACGCTGTCCGGTCAGCCGCCGGTAGTTGCGGTCGCCGCCGCAGCCGGGGCAGAAGAACTCACCGTCGCCGACGGCCGTCCACGCGGTCCGGGTGCCCAGCAGGCGCGAAAGTCTGGTGACGGCGGCACGGCCGTCGGGTCCCCGTCCTGGCAGCACGTCGCACCTCCGCATCGCCCCGGCCTCATCGCCGTGCCCCGTGATGTTAGCCACATGGGTGAGGCTGAGTCAGCACCTCGGACGAGACCTTTCCGTGATCTCCACCCGATGTGGCCGGTAAACGACGGGGCCCCGCCCGCCTGAAGTGGCGGGCGGGGCCGTCGAACCCCTCGAAGCGGCTGTTCAGCGGGCCGCCCGGTTGACGGCCGAGACGACCGCCTTCAGCGAGGCGCGGGTGGTGTTCGCGTCGATTCCGATGCCCCACAGAACCTTGTCGCCGATGGCGCACTCGATGTACGAGGCGGCCTGCGCGGAGGCGCCCTCGCTCATCGTGTGCTCCTGGTAGTCGAGCAGGCGTACGTCGACGCCGATGGACTGCAGGGCGTCGAAGAACGCGGAGATCGGCCCGTTGCCGCTGCCGGTCAGCACGGTGTCGACGCCGTCGACGGCGGCCTCGACGGTGAGCGTGTCGACGCCGTCCCGGTCGGTGGTGGACTGGCCGTTCTTGACCTGGATGCGGCCCCAGGGGTTGCCCGGGTTGGGCAGGTACTCGTCCTGGAACACCGACCAGATGTCGGCCGGGGTGACCTCGCCGCCCTCGGCGTCCGTCTTGGCCTGGATGATCTTCGAGAACTCGATCTGCATCCGGCGGGGCAGGTCCAGCTTGTGGTCGTTCTTCAGGACGTAGGCGATGCCGCCCTTGCCGGACTGCGAGTTGACCCGGATGACGGCCTCGTAGGAGCGGCCGACGTCCTTGGGGTCGATGGGCAGGTACGGCACCGCCCACTCGATGTCGTCGACGGTGACGCCCTGGGCCTTCGCGTCGGCCTCCATGGCGTCGAAGCCCTTCTTGATGGCGTCCTGGTGGGAGCCGGAGAAGGACGTGTAGACCAGGTCGCCCACGTACGGGTGGCGCGGGTGGACGTCCATCTGGTTGCAGTACTCCCACGTACGACGGATCTCGTCGATGTCGGAGAAGTCGATCTGCGGGTCGACGCCCTGGGAGAACAGGTTCATGCCCAGGGTGACCAGGTCGACGTTGCCGGTGCGCTCGCCCTGCCCGAACAGGCAGCCCTCGACGCGGTCGGCGCCGGCCATCAGGGAGAGCTCGGCGGCGGCCACGGCCGTGCCGCGGTCGTTGTGCGGGTGGATGGACAGGCAGACGTGCTCGCGGCGGGACAGGTGGCGGCCCATCCACTCGAAGCGGTCGGCGTGCGTGGACGGCGTGGAGCGCTCCACCGTGGCCGGCAGGTTCAGGATGATCTCGCGGCCCGGGCCCGGCTGGTAGACGTCCATCACCGCCTCGCAGACCTCCAGCGCGAAGTCCAGCTCGGTGTCGGTGAAGATCTCGGGGCTGTACTGGTAGCCGAAGTGCGTCTCGGGGCCCAGCAGCTTCTCCGCGTACTCCACGACCAGGCGGGTGCCGTCGACGGCGATCTGCTTGATGTCGTCCCTGGAACCGCGGAAGACGACCCGGCGGAAGACCGGCGCGGTCGCGTTGTACAGGTGCACGGTGGCGCGGTGGGCGCCCTTCAGGGACTCGACGGTCCGCTCGATCAGGTCCTCGCGGGCCTGGGTCAGCACGGAGATCGTGACGTCCTCGGGGATGGCGTCCGGGTCCTCGATGATGGAGCGCACGAAGTCGAAGTCGGTCTGGCCGGAAGCCGGGAAGCCGACCTCGATCTCCTTGTAGCCCATCTTGACCAGCAGGTCGAACATCGCGCGCTTGCGGGCGGGCGACATGGGGTCGATCAGGGCCTGGTTGCCGTCGCGCAGATCGGTGGAGAGCCAGCGGGGAGCGGTGGTGATCCGCTTTTCCGGCCAGGTGCGGTCGGGGAGGTCGACCTGCTCGTAGCGACCGTACTTGTGGATCGGCATGGGGCTGGGCTGCTGGCGGTTCGCCATGATGCGTGGGCTCCTCGATGGTCCGCGGTCATCCGGTGGGATCCGGAAGGGACGGCCGACGGCGCAGCGCCAAACTCCGCGGGGAGGGGGTCGGCCTCGACTACAGGCCCTCGCCGCGGCAGCTAAGGAGAAGCAGCCCGAAACGCATGATGCTGCGCAGCTTAACCGAGACGCACTCTCGCGGGAGGGTCCGTATCAGTATGCGGGACCAGAGGGAGAAAGAGGACAAAAAGTGCCGCATACCACTCAGAGGTGTCCCTACGCAGGGATTGATGGCACATTTCACCCGTCGCGACCGGGGATCCGGTCGCTGATAGTGACATTTGAGTGACGCAGTGCAATGGTGCGGGGCATGACGACCCACGGGGGCTTCGAGCCCGTCTTCTGCACCATCGTCCCGCCGCACGTCCTGGACCGGCTCGCGCAGGCCGACGACCCCGCGCTCGCCGGCCCCGCCCGCCGCACCCTCCAGCGCGACGCCTACGAGCGCACCCAGCGCCGCCTGACCACGGTGGTCGGCGCCGCGCCCGCCGCGCCCCTCGCCGGGGCCGAGGCCGGCAAGCCGCACCGGACGATCCACGACGCCCGGCACCGCACCGCGCTGCCGGGGGCGAAGGTCCGCGGGGAGGGCCAGGAGCCCGGCAAGGACGCCACCGTCAACCGCGCCTACGCGGGCCTCGGTGCCACCTTCGAGCTGTTCCTCAAGGCCTTCTCCCGCGACTCGATCGACGGCTCGGGCCTGCCGCTGATCGCGACCGTGCACTACGACCGCGACTACAACAACGCCTTCTGGAACGGCGAGCAGATGGTGTTCGGCGACGGGGACGGCGAGATCTTCCTCGACTTCACGATCCCCGTCGACGTCATCGGCCACGAACTCGCGCACGGCGTCACGCAGTACACCGCCAACCTGGCCTACTTCGGCCAGTCCGGCGCGCTCAACGAGTCGGTGTCGGACGTCTTCGGCTCCCTCATCAAGCAGTACACGCTGGGCCAGACCGCCGCCGACGCCGACTGGCTGATCGGCGCCGGGCTGCTCGCCCCGCGGGTGACGGGGGTGGCGCTGCGCTCGATGAAGGAGCCGGGCACCGCGTACGACGACGACGTCCTCGGCAAGGACCCGCAGCCCGCCACGATGGACGACTACGTCCACACCGGCCGGGACAACGGCGGCGTCCACATCAACTCCGGCATCCCCAACCACGCCTTCTACCTGGCGGCCACCGCCCTCGGCGGGAACGCCTGGGAGCGGGCGGGGCAGGTCTGGTACGACGTGCTGACCGGCGGCGAACTGGTGGAGGACGCGCAGTTCACGGACTTCGCGACGCTGACGGTGAAGGCGGCGCGGGAGCGGTTCGGCGAGGGCGAGGAGCTGCTGGCGGTGTCGAAGGCGTGGGAGCGCGTGGGGGTGCCGACACTGTGACGCCGGCGGGGACCGGAGGCGCGCCAGGGCGGCCCACGGCAGTGCCGGGGTGGGCCGCGGGCCCGTTCCCGTACTAGACAGGAACCATGCGAATTCAGGTGCGGCGTACGGGCGGCTTCGCGGGGATCGAGCGGCAGGCCGAGGTGGACACCTCGGGCCGGGCCGACGCCGGCGAGTGGCACGCCCTGGCCGAACGGGCCGTCACCGCCGGCCGGGGCACCCCGCCCGCCGGGGTCCCGGACGGCTTCAGTTACCGGATCACGGTGGACGGGAGGTCGGTGTACTGCGCCGACCCCCGGCTGACCGAGGAACAGCGCGCGCTGATCAGCAGAGTGCTCCAGGAGGGGGCGTAACCGCCCTTTCCCGTAGGGCTGTTGGCCGCCGGCGCCCGCACGGGAACCGGCGGTCCCGGCCCTGCGCGGGCGTTGACTTCCCTCGCCGCCGGTGCGGATGATCCACCCCATGGCGACGACGAACCCGATCCCCCGCTTCCCGGACGGCTTCCTGTGGGGCGTGTCGACCTCGGCGCACCAGATCGAGGGCGCGGTGGAGGCACGCGAACCGTCCGTGTGGGACGTGTTCACGGCCGAACCGGGCCGGGTGCGGGACGGTTCGACGGCGGCGGTGGCCTGCGACCACGTGCACCGGTACCGCGAGGACGTGGCACTCCTGGCCGGACTGGGCGTGGACGCGTACCGCTTCTCCGTCTCCTGGCCCCGGGTGCGCGCGCGGGGCGGGCTGGACTTCTACGACCGTTTGGTCGACGAGCTGTGCGCGGCGGGCGTACGGCCGGTGCCGACGCTGTTCCACTGGGACCTGCCGGCCGGTCTGGACTGGCTGGAACGCGGCACCGCGGAGCGGTTCGCGGAGTACGTCGGTGAGGTGGCCGGCCGGCTCGGCGACCGTGTGGAGCGTTGGATCACCCTCAACGAACCCGCCGAGCACACCCTGCTGGGCCACGCGCTGGGCGTCCACGCCCCCGGCCGGAGGCTGCTCTTCGACGCGTTGCCGGTGGCGCACCACCAGCTCCTCGCGCACGGGCTGGCGGTACGCGCCCTGCGCGCGGCCGGTGCCGGTGGCATCGGGATCGCCAACTCCCACGGTCCGACCTGGCCGGCCTCCCCCGACCCGGCGGACGTGGCGGCGGCGGACTTCTACGACACGCTCCTGAACCGCCTGTTCGCCGACCCCGTGCTGCTCGGCCGCTACCCGGACGGCCTCGGCGACCTGATGCCGGGCGATGTCGAGGCGGACCTGAGGATCATCGCGGAGCCGGTCGACTGGTACGGCGTCAACTACTACGCGCCGACCCGGGTGGGCGCCCCCCAGGGCACGGAGATCGACTTCGGCGGTGTCCGGATGCCGGCCGAACTTCCCTTCTCCGTACGGGAGATCGAGGGGTACCCGGTGACGGACTTCGGCTGGCCGGTGGTCCCCGGGGCCCTGACCGAACTCCTCACCGCCTTCCACGCCCGCTACGGCGACCGGCTCCCCCCGGTCGTCATCACCGAGAACGGCTGCTCCTACGAGGGCGTCGACGACCGGGCCCGCATCACCTACCTCGACGGCCACATCCGGGCCCTGCACCGGGCGATGGAGGCGGGCGTGGACGTACGCGGCTACTTCGTGTGGTCCCTGATGGACAACTTCGAGTGGGCGGAGGGGTACGCCCGCCGCTTCGGCCTGGTCCACGTGGACTTCGAGACCCGGCGGCGCACCCCGAAGTCGTCCTACGGCTGGCTGCGCGAGGTGCTGGCCGAGCAGCACCGGCGCCGGAGCCCGTCCGGCACCTGAAGCCGCCCCGGTCCCCGTCCCGGGACGGCTTCGGAGGCCCGGGCGGCGCAGCTGCTCCGGATCCCGCCGCCGGTCCTCGGCGGCCTTGACACGGGGGTCGGGGCCGCATCGATAGGCGGCCACCGCCGCGCGTCAGAACCCCAGCTTCCGCAACTGCTTCGGGTCCCGCTGCCAGTCCTTGGCGACCTTGACGTGGAGGTCGAGGAAGACGGGGGTGCCGAGCAGGGCCTCGATCTGCTTGCGCGACTTGATGCCGACGTCCTTCAGGCGCTTGCCCTTGGGGCCGATGACGATGCCCTTCTGGCTGGTGCGCTCGATGTAGAGGTTGGCGTGGATGTCGAGGAGGGGCTTGTCGGCGGGGCGGTCCTCGCGGGGGAGCATCTCCTCCACGACCACGGCGATGGAGTGGGGCAGTTCGTCGCGGACGCCCTCCAGGGCGGCCTCGCGGATCAGCTCGGCCACCATGACCAGCTCGGGCTCGTCGGTCAGGTCGCCCTCGGGGTAGAGGGCGGGGCCCTCGGGCATCAGCGGGACGAGGAGGTCGGCCAGCAGGTCGACCTGCTGGTTCGCGGTCGCCGACACCGGGACGATCTCCGCCCAGGTGATCCCGAGCTCCTTGCCCAGCAGGTCGACGGCGATCAGCTGCTCGGCGAGCGCCTTGCCGTCCACCAGGTCGGTCTTGGTGACGATGGCGACCTTCGGGGTCTTCTTGATCCCGGCCAGTTCCTTGGCGATGAAGCGGTCGCCGGGGCCGATCTTCTGGTCCGCGGGGATGCAGAAGCCGATCGCGTCCACCTCGGCCCAGGTGGTGCGGACCACGTCGTTCAGCCGCTCGCCGAGCAGCGTGCGCGGCTTGTGCAGGCCGGGGGTGTCGACGAGGATCAGCTGCGCCTCGGGGCGGTGGACGATGCCGCGCACGGTGTGCCGGGTCGTCTGCGGCCGGTTGGAGGTGATCGCCACCTTCTGCCCGACCAGAGCGTTCGTGAGGGTGGACTTGCCCGCATTGGGGCGGCCCACGAAGCAGGCGAAGCCGGCCCGGTGGACTGCTTCGGCGGGCTGCTCGGATGACTGGGTACGAACACTCATGCCGCCCATTCTCCCTGATCCCCGGAGCCCCGCCGTACCACCCGCCCGCGCCGGGCCCCGGGGGCCGGGCACCCCGTGAGATGCCCGGCCCGGGAGACAGCAGGATCAAGCAGCGATCGAGCCGTGGCCGTCCAGGCCTCGAGTGGGGGGCGAGGCCTGGATCAGTCGAAGACGAACGGGCCCGGGGACTGCGGGCCCTGCGCCGTGCACGTGATGGTGATGAAGCCGAACGCGGTCACCTTCAGCGTGCCGCCGAACGCCTCCAGACTGTCGCCGGACGCCACGGTCCCGGAGAGCGGGCCGACCTCGAGGGCGTCCCCGGTCGCCATGGCCGGGTTCTTGGTGCCCTTGAAGACGGTGGTGCCGCCGCCGGCCTTGACCAGGGTGAGCTGCGAGACGAGCGAGTCCTTGCTGATCGCGAGGGGCGCGGTGACCGCGGAGGTGTTGATGGTGATGGTGGCGGACGTGCCGCTCTGGGTGGCCGTGAGGGTGGCGTCGCCACCGCCCCAGCTTCCGCAGTCGGCGTTGACGGTCGCCGCCCCGGGGGCGACGGCGGCGGCGGAGGGGGCGAAGGCGAGCCCGCAGGCCGCCACGGCGGCGACCAGGGACGCGCAGGTGCCGATTCGTGTACCTCTCATGGAGTCCGGTTCCCTTTCCGTGGGGGGAAACGCCCGGCAGGTGAGAGCGGTCGTCACGCTGCGCGGGACGGGGGAGCGACGGACCGCTCCTGACGGTCCGTCGGGAACAACGGTTCCATTGATGCGCGGGAGGCAGGGGGCGGCAAGGTGGAATTCCGGCCCATTTACCCTCGGTAACATCCGGGGGTTCCCGACGGCTCTCGACGGTTCCCGGCGGTTCTCGAGTGATCTGTCGGAGGGCTCTCGGGGGTCACCCCGCGGGCGACGTCTCCAGGACCGTTCCGTCCGGGGCGGCCAGGAGGACCGGGGTCCCGGGGCCGCCGAGGTCCCGTACCGCCGCGCGGTCCGTGTCCGGCACCGAACCGGCGTCCGTCACCACGGCCGCCGCCTCCAGCGACTGCGCCCCGGACGCCACCGCCATCGCCACCGCCGTCTGCAGGGCGGTCAGCTTCAGGGAGTCCAGGGCCACGGTCCCGGCGACATAGGTCCGGCCGTTCTCGTCCCGTACGGCGGCCCCCTCGGGCACACCGTTGCGGGCCCGCGCGGAACGGGCCAGGGTGACGATCTTGAGGTCCTCGGGGTCGAGCGCGCTGCTGTCGGTCATGGCCCCGAGCATACGGAGCACGGGCCCGCGAGCCTGCCCCAGGGCCGCTCGCGGCGCCGCGCAACGCCGGGGACGGGGCCGGGGTCGCGGCGCCGTGCCCCGGGAGCGCGCTTCAACGCCTCACGGACGGTCCAGACGGAGGCGTTCGGCGCGCGGCAGGCCGGCGACGACCAGGTCGTAGGAGTCCTCGACCAGTTCCCGGACCAGCCGGTCCGGGAGGCCGCCGTCGACGGTCACCGTGTTCCAGTGCCGTTTGTTCATGTGCCAGCCGGGGACGATCAGCCCGGGATGCCCGGCCCGGAGCCGGACCGCGTCCTGCGGATCGCACTTGAGGTTGGCCTTCAGGGGCCGCGCGTCCAGGTTCGTCAGGGCGAAGAGCTTGCCCCGGACCTTGAAGACCGAGGTCTCCGGGTTGAAGGGGAAGTCCTCCACGGCCGCCTCGAAGGAGAGGCAGAGGGCGCGCAGTTCCGCCGGAGTCATGCCGACCGCTCCTGCGCTTCCTCCTCCGCCTCGTCCCGGGACGGGTCGGTCGACTCCCCCGGGTCCTCGGGGCCGACCGGCTCCACCAGCACGGTGACGATCTTGTTCCGACGGCCGGCCGCCGCCTCCGCCGTCAGCCGCAGCCGGCGCTCGTCGGGGAGGTCGACCACCGCGGACGCGCCCGCGATCGGCACCCGGCCGAGCCGCTTGGCGAGCAGGCCGCCGACGGTCTCCACGTCCTCGTCGTCGTACTCCTCCAGGCCGTACAGCTCGCCGAGGTCGGTGATGTCGAGGCGGGCGGTGACCCGGTAGCGGCCCTCGTCCAGTTCCTCCACCGGCGCGATCTCGCGGTCGTACTCGTCGGTGATCTCGCCGACGATCTCCTCGAGGATGTCCTCGATGGTGACGATGCCGGCGGTACCGCCGTACTCGTCGATGACGACGGCGACGTGGTTGTGTTCCTTCTGCATCTCGCGCAGCAGGTCACCGGCGTTCTTGGTGTCGGGCACGAAGTACGCGGGCCGCATCGCCGTGGACACCAGCTCGCTCTCCGCGTCCCGGTTGATGTGCGTCTTGCGGGCCAGGTCCTTCAGGTACACGATGCCGACCACGTCGTCCTCGTTCTCGCCGGTCACCGGCATCCGGGAGAAACCGGAGCGCAGGGCGAGGGTGAGGGTCTGCCGGATGGTCTTGTAGCGCTCGATCACCACGAGGTCCGTGCGCGGGACCATGACCTCCCGGACGAGGGTGTCGCCCAGTTCGAAGACGGAGTGCACCATGCGGCGCTCCTCGTCCTCGATCAGGGACTCCTGTTCGGCGAGGTCGACCAGCGCGCGCAGTTCCGCCTCCGAGGCGAAGGGGCCGCGCCGGAAGCCCTTGCCGGGGGTGAGCGCGTTGCCGATGAGGATCAGCAGACTCGGGATCGGGCCCATGATCCGGGCGAGCGGCAGCAGGACGTACGCCGCGGCCGTGGCCGTGTTCATGGGGTGCTGGCGGCCGATGGTGCGCGGCGAGACGCCGACGGCGACGTAGGAGACGAGGACCATGACCGCGATGGCGATCAGCAGGGCCTCGACGGTGCCGTCGAACTGGCGCAGGCAGGCGTAGGTGACCAGCGCGGCGGCGGCCATCTCGCAGCCGACGCGGACCAGCAGCGCCACGTTGAGGTAGCGGGTGGGGTCGGCGGCGATCCTGGCCAGCCGTGCGCTGCCCCGGCGGTCGGAGCGCACGGCCTCCTCGGCCCGGAAGGTGGAGATCCGGGCTATCCCCGCCTCCGCGCAGGCGAACAGCCAGGCGACGACGACCAGGGCGATCGCGCCGAGGACGAGGTGCGGACTCATGACACGGTCGGGGCGGGGGACGGGCCGCTGATGCCCTTCTCCGCGCGCCAGCCGTCGACGATGGCGGCCTGGAGGCCGAACATCTCGGCCTTCTCGTCGGGCTCCTCGTGGTCGAAGCCCAGCAGGTGCAGCACACCGTGGACGGTGAGCAGCTGGAGCTCCTCGTCCATGGTGTGCTGCGTCGGCGCCTCGGCGCCCTGTCTGGCGGCGACCTCGGGGCACAGCACGATGTCGCCGAGCAGCCCCTGCGGGGGTTCGGCCTCGTCCTTCGTGGGCGGCCGCAGCTCGTCCATCGGGAACGACATGACGTCCGTCGGCCCCGGCAGGTCCATCCACTGGATGTGGAGCTCTTCCATGGCGGCGGCGTCCACCACGATCACCGAGAGCTCGGAGAGCGGGTGGATGCGCATCCGCGCGAGCGCGTAGCGGGCGATGTCGAGGACCGCCTGCTCGTCGACCTCGGTTCCGGACTCGTTGTTGACGTCGATCGACATCTGCTGCTCGGTCTACTTCCCCTTGTGCCCGGACCTGCCCCGGCCGCTCTTGTGCGTGCCGTTCTCGGTGCCGTGCTCGCTGTCGTACTGCTCGTACGCGTCGACGATACGGCCCACCAGCCGGTGGCGTACCACGTCCTGCGACGACAGCCGGGAGAAGTGGACGTCCTCGAGGCCCTCCAGGATGTCCTGCACCTGCCGCAGACCGGACTTGGTGCCGCTCGGCAGGTCGACCTGGGTGACGTCACCCGTGACGACGATCTTCGAGTCGAACCCGAGCCGGGTGAGGAACATCTTCATCTGCTCGGCGCTGGTGTTCTGCGCCTCGTCCAGGATGATGAAGGCGTCGTTGAGCGTCCGGCCCCGCATGTACGCCAGCGGCGCGACCTCGATGGTCCCGGCCGCCATCAGGCGGGGGATGGAGTCGGGGTCGAGCATGTCGTGCAGCGCGTCGTAGAGCGGGCGCAGGTACGGGTCGATCTTCTCGTAGAGGGTGCCGGGCAGGAAGCCCAGGCGCTCTCCGGCCTCGACCGCGGGGCGGGTCAGGATGATGCGGTTGACCTGCTTGGACTGCAGGGCCTGCACCGCCTTGGCCATGGCGAGGTAGGTCTTGCCCGTGCCGGCGGGGCCTATGCCGAAGACGATGGTGTGCTTGTCGATCGCGTCCACATAGCGCTTCTGGTTGAGCGTCTTGGGGCGGATCGTGCGGCCTCGCGAGGACAGGATGTTCTGGGTGAGCACCTGGGCCGGGGTCTCCTGGCCGTCGCTCTCCCCGTTCTCGCTCGCCTTCAGCATCGCGATCGAACGTTCCACCGCATCCTCCGTCATCGGCTGCCCGGTGCGGAGCACCAGCATCATCTCGTCGAACATCCGCGAGACGAGGGCGACTTCCGTGGCATCGCCGACCGCACTGATCTCATTGCCCCGGACATGGATGTCGGCCCCCGGGAAGGCCTTCTCGATCACGCGGAGCAGGGAGTCGCCGGAACCCAGCACGGTCACCATGGGGTGCTGGGCCGGAACGGTGAGTTGTACTCTCGCCTGTTCCTGCGCGGGGGTGTGAGCTGTGGGTGTCTGAGTCATGGGCCGGCGCTGAAGGCCTGCGGTTCCTCCTCGTCAGGGCCGCGCAGCTGAGGGCGGCCTCGCGACTCCCAGGGTACGACGCGGGGGTGACAACCCCGTAGGCCTTTTCACAGCGGGGCGGTTGCGGGCCGGTGCGCGAGGAGTGACGGAGGGCTTCGGAGGAGCTGCGAAAGGGCGGGCAACGGCCGGCGGGGATGACTCGGCGGCGGGTGACGGCAGCGGGAGACCGGGCACGGACGCGGGGGGGGCCGGCCGTGGGGCGGGCGGTGGGGTGTGCGGCCCGGTGCTGTCCCGGCGGCCGGAACACGTGGCTTTCCCGGCCCGGAAACCGCAGGCCCTGGGCGGTGTCCGCCTCCGCGCGGCGGTAAGGGGCCGGCCGCGGAAGGTCCGGCGGGAGCCCCGGCCGCGGAAGAATCGTCGCCCGGTCAGACCGACCGGCCGAAGCCGATCGTCGGAACCGCCCGGCGCAGGGGCCAGGGGCGGATCAGGTCGTCGGGGACCAGGTCCGCCAGGAACGCGTACCGGCTCAGGGCGGCCGGGTCCTGGCCCCGTACGGACTGGACCTCGCGCCACCAGGCGGCGATCTCCGACCAGCCGGGCGCCGACAGGGAGCCGCCGAACTCCTGGACGGAGAGGGCCGCGGTCAGGCCGGCGAAGGCGAGGCGGTCGGCGAGCGGCCAGCCGGCCAGGCTGCCGGTGACGAAGCCGGCGACGAAGACGTCCCCGGCGCCGGTCGGGTCGAGCGCCTCGACGGCGATGGCGGGCACCTCGGCGCTCTCACCCGTGCGCCGGTCCACGGCGTACGCCCCGTCCGCGCCGAGGGTGACGACGGCGACGGGCACATGCTCGGTGAGGGCGTGCGCGGCGGCGCGGGGGCTGGGGGTGCCGGTGTAGCGCATGGCCTCCTCGGCGTTGGGCAGGAAGGCCTCGCAGTGCCGCAGGTCGGGCAGCGCGGTCAGGTCCCAGGCGCCGGTGTCGTCCCAGCCGACGTCGCCGAAGACGCGGGTGCCCCGCGCGGCGGCGCGGGCGATCCAGGCGTCGCTGCGGCCCGGGGTGAGGGAGGCGACGGCGGCACGCGCGTGCGGCGGGCAGGGCGGCAGGTCCGCGCCGGGCGGGAGCCGCTTGCGGGCGGTGGGGTCCGAGGGGCGTGAGGGCTGTTCCGGCGGCGGCTCGTGGCCGTGGGAGACCATCGTGCGCTCCCCCTCGTACGCCATCGAGACGGTGACCGGGGAGTGCCAGCCGGGCACGGTGCGCGACGGGGAGAGGTCGATGGCCTCGCCCTGCTCCAGGGCGTCCCAGCAGTACTCCCCGTAGTGGTCGTCGCCGAAGGCGGCCGCGAGGGAGGTGCGCAGGCCGAGGCGGGCCAGGGCGGTGGCCATGTTGGCGACGCCGCCGGGGCTCGACCCCATCCCGCGCGCCCAGGACTCGGTCCCGCGCACCGGGGCGGAGTCGAGCCCGGTGAAGATGATGTCGAGGAAGACCGTACCGGTGAGGTAGACGTCCCAGGGCGGGTCGTCGGGGGTGCGCAGCGCGGCGAGCGGGTCGGTCTGGGGCTGGCAGTGCGCCCCCGCCGGGACACCGGCATGGCCGATGACGCCCTGAGCGGCGCTGTCGGTGATTACCTCTCCGGCTGACGTGGTGGACGCCTCCACAATGCGCTCCCTGGCCTGGTGCGGTTTCGGCCAGTGTGCACCACGCCACCGACAACGCGCCGCCCGTCACGCCGGAGCCGCTCCCCCGCTCCCGGGTCCGGCGTGCCGCGGGGTCTCTCACCAGCGGGGCACCGCCGGGGGGAGCCAGTCGGGGTCGGCGATCCGCATGGCCGCCGCGTCGTCGCGGTCGCGGAGCGCGCCGTCGTCCTCCAGCCACCGCCGGTGCAGCGCGGCGAGCCGGTCGTGGTCGAGGGTGACGCCGAGGCCGGGCGCGTCGGACACCCGCACGGCGCCGTCCTCGAAGGCGAGGCGTTCGGTGAGGACGTCCTCGGACTGCCACGGGTAGTGGGAGTCGCAGGCGTGGTGCAGGCCCGGGACGGTGGACGCGACGTGGGTCATCGCGGCGAGGCTGATCCCGAGGTGGGTGTTGGAGTGCATGGAGACGCCCACGCCGAAGGTGCGGCAGACGGCGGCGAGGTGCAGGGTGTTGCGCAGTCCGCCCCAGTAGTGGTGGTCGGAGAGGACGACCTGGACGGCGTTCGTGGTGAACGCCTCCTTGATCTCGGCGAACGTCGTCACGCACATGTTGGTCGCCAGCGGCACGCCGGTGCGGGCGGCGACCTCGGCCATGGCGGGGGTGCCGAGCGTCGGGTCCTCCAGGTACTCCAGGATGCCGCCGACCGCCTCGGCCACCTCGACCGAGGTCTCGACGGACCAGGCGCCGTTGGGGTCGAGCCGCAGCGGGTGGCCGGGGAAGGCCTCGGCGAGGGCGCGGACGGCGGCGATCTCCTCCTCGGGCGGGAAGACGCCGCCCTTGAGCTTGAAGGAGCCGAAGCCGTACCGCTCCTTGAAGGCGCGGGCCTGCGCGACGACGCCGGCCGGGTCCAGGGCGGCTCCCCAGTCGTCCTTCTCGGCCGGGACGCCGTCGGGGTGGTCGGCCCATTTGTAGAAGAGGTACGCGCTGTACTCCACGGTGTCGCGGAGCTTGCCGCCGAGCAGGGCGTGCACGGGCAGGCCGAGGCTCTTGCCGAGGGCGTCGAGGCAGGCGACCTCGAAGGCGGAGGCGATGGACAGCCGCAGCTTGTCGGCGGTCTGCACGCCGCGCAGCCCGCCGACGTCGACGGCGTCGTCGACCCGGGCGGCCTCGACGGCGACCTCGTCCAGGAGCGCGAACAAATCGTTCACATCCGTGACCTTGCGGCCCTTGAGCTGCTCGGCAAAGGGGTGGGCCAGTTCCAGGTACTTGGTGTCGCCGTAGGTCTCCCCCACGCCGGTGGTCCCGTCCGCCGTGACGATCTCGACGATCAGCCGGGGCGTGTAGGGCTGGTGGACGCCCTGCGTGTTCAGCAGCGGCGGGTCGGCGACCAGGATCGGCGTGAGCCGCACCTCGGTGATGGTCAGGTCGCGGGCGGTCGACACGGTTAACACGTTCTGCGCGGTCACAGGGCGGCTCCTACGAGGTCCAGGCCGGCGGCGAGCAGGTCCTTGAGGTCGGTGAGGTCGGAGGGCGAGGGGTCGGTGAGCGGGGCGCGTACGGGGCCCACGGGGCGTCCGCGGAGTCGTGCCGCCGCCCGTGCCCGTGTCGGGGCTCACCCGCGCCATCTCCCCCCAGGAAGGTCATCCATGTATGAGAACAGAGGCTAGATAGGCGAACCAGGGCCGTCAATGGGTCGGTGGCAACCGGTCCCGGAGGGTCAGCCGGCGGCCTGCGCGGCGACGCTCCCGATCGCCTCGACGGCGACCTCGGGCTCGTCGACGTGGAGGCAGTGCCCGCTGTTCTCGGCGGTGCTCAGTCCGCTGTCGCCGGTGCGGCGATCGATGGGTCTGCGACCCGTGCCCATGGGGGTGGTGGCACCACCGTCGGTTCGTGCGCCGGACGCACCGGACGGCGGGAACACGGGGGCACGGGGAGGGGCCCGGGGACTACGGGGACTACAGGGACTACAGGGACTACAGGGACTACAGGAAGACGTACGCCTCCACCTCGGCGAGGTACCGGCCCCGCCGCTCCTCGTCGTCGTCCAGGAAGGCCGCGAGGAAGGAGTTGCGGGCCAGCTCGCGCAGCCGCTCCGGGCCGAGGCCGAGGATGTCGCGCACCGCGTCGAAGTTGTCGCCCGCGTAGCCGCCGAAGTAGGCCGGGTCGTCGGAGTTCACCGTGCACAGCAGGCCGGCGTCGAGCATCGCGGGCAGCGGGTGGGCGGCGAGGGTGTCCACGGCGCGCAGCCGGACGTTCGACAGCGGGCACAGGGTCAGCGGGATCCGGTCCCGCACCAGCCGCGCCACCAGCGCCGGGTCCTCCACGCAGCGCAGCCCGTGGTCGACCCGTTCGACGCCGAGGACGTCCAGCGCCTCGGTGATGTACTCGGGCGGGCCCTCCTCACCGGCGTGCGCCACGCGCCGCAGCCCGAGCGCGGCGGCCGCCTCGTACACCTCGCGGAACTTCGCCGGCGGGTGGCCGACCTCGGCCGAGTCCAGGCCCACACCGGTGATCCGGTCCAGGTGGGGCTCGGCCGCGTCCAGGGTCGCCAGGGCCGACTCGGCGGACTCGTCCCGCAGGAAGCACATGATCAGCCGGGTCGAGACGCCGTGCGTCTCCTCACTGCGTCCGAGCGCCCGCCACAGCCCGTCGACCACGGTGTTCATGCCGACGCCCCGGGCCGTGTGCGCCTGCGGATCGAAGAAGATCTCCGCGTGCCGCACGCCCTGCGCCGCGGCGCGGGCCAGGTAGGCGTCGGCGAGGTCCTCGAAGTCCCGCTCGGTGCGCAGCACGGCCATGAGCTCGTAGTACAGGTTCAGGAACGACTGGAGGTCCTGGAACCGGTACGCCTCGCGCAGGGCGTCGGTGTCGGCGTAGGGCAGGTCGACACCGTTGCGGGCGGCGAGGGCGAAGGCGAGCTCGGGTTCGAGGGTGCCTTCGATGTGAAGGTGCAGTTCAGCTTTGGGTACGGGCATCGAAACATCGTACGGGCGGCCTCAGCGACGCTTGGGGAGCGGCACTCGCAGCAGGTCGCGGGCCACGGTCAGCTCGCCCGCGTACCCGGCGGCCCGCGCCTGCCGCTCGAACTCCTCCGGGTCGCTGTAGCGCTGGCTGAAGTGGGTGAGCACCAGGTGCCGCACGTCCGCGTCCCGCGCCACCCGGGCCGCCTGGCCGGCCGTCAGGTGACCGTGCTCGACGGCGAGCTCCTCGTCCTCGTCGAGGAACGTGGACTCGATGACGAGCAGGTCGCAGCCCTCGGCGAGCGCCTGCACCCCCTCGCAGAGCCGGGTGTCCATGACGAACGCGAACCGCTGGCCGCGCCGCACCTCGCTGACGTCCTCCAGCGCGATCCCGTTGAGCGTGCCCTCGCGCTGGATGCGGCCGACGTCCGGGCCCTTGATGCCGTGCGCGGCGAGCCGGTCGGGCAGCATCCGCCGGCCGTCGGGTTCGACCAGCCGGTAGCCGTACGACTCGACGGGGTGCGACAGCTTCCGCGCCTCCAGCGTGTACCCGGGCGTGCGGGCGAGCGGGCCGTCGGCGCCGACGGGTCCCTCGGTGATGCCGACCGTCTCGCGGTAGGCGGTCGCGTACCGCAGCCGGTCGAAGAAGCGCTGCCCGGAGCCCGGGTAGTGGGCGGTGACGGGGTGCGGGACCCGATCGAGGTTGATGCGCTGGATCACTCCGGCGAGGCCGAGCGAGTGGTCGCCGTGGAAGTGGGTGACGCAGATCCGGTTCAGGTCGTGCGCGGCGACCCCGGCGCGCAGCATCTGGCGCTGGGTGCCCTCGCCTGGGTCGAACAGGATGCCCTCGCCGTCCCAGCGCAGCAGGTAGCCGTTGTGGTTGCGGTGGCGGGTGGGGACCTGGCTGGCGGTGCCGAGCACCACCAGTTCGCGTACGGACACAGGGGGCTGCCTATCCGGGCGGCCAGTGGAGGCCGCGGCCGCCCAGGACGTGGGCGTGCGCGTGCCAGACGGTCTGGCCGGCGCCGCTGCCGGTGTTGAAGACGATGCGGTGGCTCTCCAGGTGCTCCTGGTCCGCGACGGCCTGCGCCTCGCGCAGGAGGTCCGCCGCGACCTCGGGAGCGGCCGCGGCGAGGGCCGCCGCGTCCTTGTGGTGCGCCTTCGGGATCACCAGGACGTGCGTGGGCGCCTGCGGGTTGATGTCGCGGAAGGCGACGGTGGTGTCCGTCTCCCGGACGATCGTCGCCGGGATCTGCCCTGCGACGACCTTGCAGAACAGGCAGTCGTCCTGCGGTTCCCCTGCCATGGGTGTGCCTCCTCGCGCCGGGTTGATCGCCTACCCGGCATCGTATCCGTCACACCGTCGCGCCGGACGCTTCGGCTACCTCGGCCGCTTCGGCTTCTTCGGTTGTCTCGGTTTCCTCGGTTGCTTCGGCTGCATCGGTCACGTCGGTCACGTCGGTCACGTCGGTCACGTCGGTCACGTCGGTCAGGACAGCGTCGGCGGCGTCTTCGCCGGTGTCTCCTCGAGCGCGGCCAGCGCCAGCCGTACCGCCTCGTCCAACTGGACGTCCCGGCCTGCCGCGTGGTCCTGCGGGCTCTGGACGACCTCCACGTCCGGGTCCACGCCGTGGTTCTCCACGCCCCAGCCGTAACCCTCCAGCCAGAAGGCGTACTTGGGCTGGGTGACGAGGGTGTGGTCGACCAGCCGGTAGCGGCTGTCGATGCCGACCACGCCGCCCCAGGTGCGGGTGCCGACGACCGGGCCGATGCCGAGCGCCTTGATCGCCGCGTTGACGATGTCGCCGTCGGAGCCGGAGAACTCGTTGGCGACGGCGACGACCGGGCCGCGGGGCGCGTCCTGCGGGTAGCTCTCCGGGCGCATGCCGCGCGGCAGGTCCCAGCCGACGATCCGCCGGGCCAGCTTCTCCACGACGAGCTGGGAGGTGTGGCCGCCGCGGTTCTCCCGGACGTCCACGATCAGGCCCTCGCGGATCACCTCGACCCGCAGGTCCCGGTGGATCTGGGCCCAGCCGGGCGCCTGCATGTCGGGGACGTGGATGTAGCCGAGCCGGCCGCCGGACAGTTCGTGGACATGGGCCCGCCGGTCGGCGACCCAGGCGTGGTAGCGCAGCGGCTCCTCGTCCGCGACGGGGACGACGACCGCGTGCCGCGGGTCGCCGCCGCCGGCCGGGGAGACGGTCAGCTCCACGGGCTTGCCCGCGGTGCCGACCAGCAGCGGGGCCGGTCCGGCCAGCGGGTCGACCGGCTGTCCGGCCACGGCGACGATCGCGTCACCGGTGCGGATCGCGACGCCGGGCGCGGCCAGCGGGGAACGGCCCTCCGGGTCGGAGGTCTCCGCGGGCAGGATGCGGTCGACGCGCCAGCTGCCGTCCTCGTGGCGGGAGATGTCCGCGCCGAGCAGGCCCTGCCGGGCGCCGCCGCCGAAGCCGCCGCGCGGGGTGACGTAGGCGTGCGAGGTGCCGAGTTCGCCCTGGACCTCCCAGAGGAGGTCGACCAGGTCGTCGTGGGTGGCGAGCCGCTCCAGGACGGGCCGGTAGCGGTCGAGGACGGCGTCCCAGTCGACGCCGTTCATGTCCGGCCGCCAGTAGTTGTCCCGCATCACGCGGCCGGCCTCGTCGAACATCTGCCGCCACTCGGCGGCCGGGTCGACGAACTGGCGGACCCGGTCGAGGTCGACGGTGATGTTGCTGTCGCTGTCGTCGTCGCCCGACGCGCGCCGGTCGCTGGGGACGACCTTGAGCCGGCTGTCGGTCCACAGCAGCACCCGCTTGCCGTCACCGCTGACCTCGAAGTGGTCGGCGTCCGAGGTCAGGTGCTCGAGGCGCTGCTGGGCGAGGTCGTAGCGCTCCAGCTCGGTCTTCGGGTCGGGGTCGTCGGGGGTGGCCCTGGAGGCGCCGAGCACGCCGCGCACCGGGTGGCGCAGCCACAGCACCCCGTCCTTGGCGGCGCGCAGGTTGGAGTAGCGGGCGGCCTCGACCGGGAACGGCACGATCCGGTCGGCGAGCCCCTCCAGGTCGATCCGGGTGGTGGGGGTGCCCTCGCTGTCGGGGGTCTCGTCCCGGTCCGGCGTCTCGAAGGGGCGGCCGTGCCGCTGCGGGCCGAACGGCGACGGGGTCGTCGCGGCGAGGGTGATCAGGTGCGGCCGGGCGCCCTCGACGAAGGCGAGGTCGAAGACGTGCTCGTCGTAGACCGGGTCGAAGGAGCGGGTCGACAGGAACGCGAGGTGTTTGCCGTCGAGGGTGAAGGCGGGCGCGTAGTCCTGGAAGCGCAGCGGGGTCGCCTCGGTGACCTGGAGGTCGGTGGTGCTGGCGATCCTCAGCTGGCTGAGCGGGCGGGGGCCGGGGTGGGACCAGGCGAGCCAGGCGGAGTCGGGCGAGAAGGTCAGCCCGGAGACGTCGCCGTCGGCGCTGCGGTCGACCTCGCGGACCTCGCCGGTCTCCCGCTCGACGAGCAGGACGCGGCCGTCGTGCGAGGCGACCGCGGCGCGGCTGCCGTCCGGTGACATCGCGAGTCCCAGGACCCGGCCGAGCTGTCCGGCGGCGAGCCGGCGCGGGGTCGCGCCGGGGGCGAGGCCGGTAGCCGGGGCGAACTCCAGGGCGTCGTCGCCCTCGGCGTCCGTCACCCACACCACCCACTCCTCGCCGTCCGCGCGGAAGGTGCGCGGGCGCCGGGCGCGGACGCCGGGGGTGGCGGCGAGGGCCCGGGCGGGCCCGGACCGGTGGGTGACCCAGTGGACGGCGCCGCGCACGCAGACGGCGCTGCCGCGCGCGGTGTGGTCGGGGGCGGCGGAGCCGAACCAGCGGGCCGCGTTCACCGGGAACGGCTGGAGGTCGACGCGCTGGCCGCCGAGCCGGATGTCGAGCGGGCGGGGCTCGGCCCCGTCCAGGTCGTCGAGGAGCCACAGCTGCCCGGCGCTGGCGTAGACGACGCGGGTGCCGTCGGTGGCGGCGTGCCGGGCGTAGAACCCTCCCCCACTCTCGGCTTCGCTCGAGCGGGAGGTGCCCCCAAGGGGGGTGTGCCGGCGCAGGTCGGACCCGTCGGCGAGGGAGGAGTACAGCGCGCCGGTGCCTTCGTGGTCGGAGAGGAAGGCAATCCTCGTCCCCACCCAGAGCGGGTACTCGATGTTCCCGTCGAGGTCGGCGTGCAGGCGTACGAACTCGCCGGGGAGCGCGGTGGCTTCGGGAGCTTCGGTGACCTCGGTGGCGTCGGCGGCCCCGAAGTCTCCCGTCTCCCGCTCGATCCACAGCTTGCCCGCCGTGCCTCCCCGGTAGCGCTTCCAGGTGGCGGCCTCGCGGCCCATCGTCGCGGACAGCAGTACGGTGCGCGGCCCGTGGGCGACGTCGCCGACGGGGCCGTAGGGCAGCGTGGTGGCGGGTCCTCCGTCGAGGGGGATCGCGCGGGCCCAGGTGCGGCGCAGGCTGGCCTGGCCGTGGGTGCTGAGCGCCAGGACCCTCCCGTCCGGTGTCCAGCCGCGCACCTGGGTCTTCCCGCTCCCCCAGTACGTCAGGCGTCTGCCGGGGCCGCCCTCGACGGGCGCGACGTGCACCTCGGGGGCGCCGTCACGGGTGGAGGTCCAGGCGACGGTGGTGCCGTCGGGCGAGATGCGGGGCATCGTCACGGGCACGTTGTCGGCGCTGGCCCGCCAGGCGCGGCCGCCGTCGAGCGGGGCGAGCCACACGTCGTCCTCGGCGGTGAAGGCGACCAACTCGCCGTGCAGATGCGGGAACCGGAAATAGGCGGCGGAGGCAACCGATGCAGGCTGTGTCACCCGATCACCCTATGCAAGCGCGGTCGGCGTGGACAGGGGTTTGGATCACTTGCCCTCGACAGGGCGGCAGGAGGGGTACTGGTCGCACCACACGGTCGTCGTGACCGTGACCGTGACGGTGGGCCGCGGGCCGCGGTTCGTGGGCTCGCCCACCGCCGGCGGGCTGGTGGCGTCGCAGTCGCCCAGGCCGTCGACCCGGAACACCTGCTTGCCGTCCACCTTCGCGGTGATGTCCCCGCGCACGCAGGCGCCGTCGACGGCGTGGGTGATCTTCCCGGTGACGGTGATCTCCTTGCCGTTCTCGGTCTCCCCGTCGCAGTCGACGGTGGCCACGGTCTTCTCGCTCGCGCTCGCGGAGCGGGACGACGCGCTCTCCTCGTCGCCGTAGGAGGCGGTGCAGCTGAGCCACCGCACACCGTCCTTCTGTCGGTTGAGCTCCTGCGTGACCGTCTTGTCGGTCGTGAGCGCCACCGCGGCCGAGCCGACCGAGCCCGGCTCGCACGCCACGGCCCCGCCCACGGCGACCACGGCGAACCCCACGGCGAGCACCGGCCGCCGCCACCGTGGCCCTCGCCCGGCCCTCGACCACGACCTCGGCCAAGGCCTGGGCCAACTCCCTGTCAGTGCCCTCTTGGACGCCATGAACGGCAGCCTGCCACCGTCACCGGCGTGACGGTAGGGCGCATACGGTCACCGCGCACCACCGTGGCGGATGCGCGGCGAACGCCGCCTCAGAAGACTCGTCGTGGACGGTTCCGGTGCGGGCGAAGCAGCCGTTCACCTGTGGTCGGTGCGCCATCGGCACCGTACCGAGGGACCCTGTCGGGAGGTGCTCGCACTGCACAGGGACGGGCGGACGACACACCTCGTGTTCCGGGGCGGCGAGGGACGTTTCGTCCCCGACGGCTTCCTGCACTCCGGGTGCGTGGCCGTCAGGGGGCAGGGAACGCCGAACCCGCACGAGCCCGGTGTCGTACGGGCCTTCGTCGACGAGGCGGCCCGGCGCGGGCTGCTCACCGGGGCCGCGGAGCTCGACGGCTGGGAGCTTTTCTTGGCGGTCGCCGCCGGCCGTGCGGCGGACGGCCGACCGGGGCCGTCACGACCAGCGGCCCGTGCGGGCCAGGAGGACGGCCGCCGCCGCGGTGCCGGCGGTGGAGGTGCGCAGGACGCTGCGGCCCAGGCGGTAGGGCTCGGCGCCGGCCTGCGCGAAGAGCTCCAACTCCTCCGGTGAGACGCCGCCTTCGGGTCCGACGACCAGCACGATGGTGCCGGAGGCGGGGAGTTCGGCGGTCGCGAGGGGTTCGGTGCCGCTCTCGTGGAGGACTGCGGCGAAGTCCGCTTCGGCGAGAAGTGACGCAACCTGTCGGGTCGTGGCCGCGTCCGCGACCTCCGGGAAGCGCGTCCGGCGGGACTGCTTGCCGGCCTCGCGGGCCGTCGCCCGCCATTTGCCGAGGGCCTTCAGCCCGCGCTCGCCCCGCCACTGGGTGACGCAGCGCGACGCCGACCACGGCACGACCGCGTCGACGCCGACCTCGGTCATCGTCTCCACGGCCAGCTCGCCCCGGTCCCCCTTGGGCAGGGCCTGGACAACGGTGAGCCGGGGCGACTCCACGGGTTCCTCGACGACGTCGCCGAGGCGCACGATCAGCCGGTCCTTGCCTTCGGTGCCGGTCACCTCGCCCTCGGCCCGGCGGCCCGCGCCGTCGGTGAGGACGACGGTCTCCCCGGCCCGCAGCCGCTTCACGGAGACGGCGTGCCGTCCCTCGGGGCCGTCGAGCACGTGGTGGCCGGAGCCGTCCGTGCCGAAGTCGTCCACGACGAAGACCGGGGCGGTCATCGGGCACCTCCCGCCGACAACGCGTTCCGGGTGGCGGTGAGTTCGGCGGCCAGCACCTCCACCAGCTGCCCGGCGGGCAGCTCGCGGGCCATCCGGTGGCCCTGTCCCGCCCACAGCGCCATGCCCTGCGGGTCCCCGGCGGCGGCCGCGGCCTTGCGCAGCGGGGTGGTCAGATGGTGGACGTCCGGGTAGGCGGCGGGCGCGTACGGGCCGTGCTCGCGCAGGAAACGGTTGACCAGGGCGCGGGCCGGACGTCCGGAGAAGGCCCGGGTCAGTTCGGTGCGGGCGTACAGGGGGTCGGTCAGCGCCTGCTTGTGCAGGGCGTGCGCGCCGGACTCGTGGGTGGCGAGGAACGCCGTGCCGAGCTGGGCCGCCGAGGCGCCGGCCGCGAGGACGGCGGCGATCTGACTGCCGTGCATGATGCCTCCGGCCGCGACGACCGGGATGCCCACGGCCTCCCGCACCTGGCTGATCAGCGACAGCAGTCCGATGCCGGAGCCGTCCGCCTCCGGGTCGTCCCGGTGGGTGCCCTGATGGCCGCCGGCCTCGACGCCCTGCGCGATCACCGCGTCGGCGCCCGCCTCCTCCACGGCCCGCGCCTCGTCGGGGGTGGTGGCGGTGGCCAGCGTGAACGTGCCGGCGCGGCGCAGGGCGTCCAGGACGTCGCGGGAGGGCACGCCGAAGTGGAACGACACCACCGGCACCGGGTTGTCGAGCAGGACGGCGAGTTTGGCGTCGTAGCCGTCGTCGCGGCCGCAGTCGGGGTCGCCGAGCTCGGTGGAGTACCAGGGGGCCTCACCGGCCAGCTGGTGGGCGTAGACGCCGACGGCGGCGAGGTCGGGGGTCTCGGGCTGCGGCATGAAGACGTTGACGCCGAAAGCAAGGCCGGTCAGCCCGCGCAGCTGCTTGATCTCCTGGTACATCCCGTCCGCGGTCTTGTACCCGGCCGCCAGGAACCCCAGCCCGCCCGCCTCGGACACGGCCGCGGCCAGCTGCGGCACGGCGACTCCGCCCGCCATCGGGGCCTGCACCACGGGGTGCCGGAGGAGGTCGGTGAGGGCCAAGGACATGACGGCATGTTGCCACGTCCTTCGGACATCTCCGAATTGGACCGGGGTGGATCAGAGACGGCCGGAAGCGGACCGGGGACGGGCCGCAGAGGGACCGGAAAGGGACCGGACAGGGAGCCGGGGGCGGATCCAGGGGCGGGATCCGGGGGTGCGGATCGACGAAGGGCCGCAGAGGGATCGAGGGGGACCAGAGGCGGACCGGGGGGACCAGAGGCGGACCGGGGGGACCAGAGGTGGACCGGGGGGACCAGAGGTGGACCGGGACGGTTCGGCGAAGGGCCGGAAACGGTGCGGCATCGGGTCCGAAGCCGGTCCTGCCCCTCGGTGCGGGCCGCTTCCGGGAGGGCACCGCGGGGACCTCGTCCGGTCCCCGCGGAAAAGCGCCCGTCGGCGCCCGCCCGTGTCCGACGGCTCCGTCAGCGCCCGTTGAAGGCGTCCTTCAGCCGGGAGAACAGTCCCTGCTGGCCCGGCTGGAACTGGCCCAGCGGGCGCTCCTCGCCACGGAGCTTGGCGAGTTCGCGCAGCAGGCGCTCCTGCTCGACGTCGAGCTTGCCCGGAGTCTGCACCTCGACGTGCACGATGAGGTCGCCCCGGCCGCCGCCGCGCAGATGCGTGACACCCCGGCCGTGCAGCGGGATCGACTGGCCGGACTGGGTACTGGGCCGGATGTCGACCTCCTCCATGCCGTCCAGCGTCTCCAGCGGCACTTTGGTGCCGAGGGCCGCCGCCGTCATCGGGATGGTGACCGTGCAGTGCAGGTCGTCGCCGCGCCGCTGGAAGGTGCTGTGCGGCAGCTCGTGGATCTCGACGTACAGGTCGCCGGCGGGACCGCCGCCGGGGCCGACCTCGCCCTCGCCGGCCAGCTGGATCCGGGTGCCGTTGTCCACACCGGCCGGGATCTTCACCGTCAGGGTGCGGCGGGAGCGGATCCGTCCGTCGCCGGCGCACTCCGGGCACGGGTTCGGGACGACGGTGCCGAAGCCCTGGCACTGCGGGCAGGGGCGCGAGGTCATGACCTGGCCCAGGAAGGAGCGCGTGACCTGCGAGACCTCGCCCCGGCCGCGGCACATGTCGCAGGTCTGCGCGGTGGTGCCGGGTGCGGCGCCCTCACCGCTGCAGGTGGTGCAGACGACCGCCGTGTCGACCTGGATGTCCTTGGTCGTGCCGAACGCGGCCTCGTCCAGCTCTACTTCGAGGCGGATCATCGCGTCCTGGCCGCGGCGGGTGCGCGAGCGCGGACCGCGCTGCGACGCCGTGCCGAAGAACGCGTCCATGATGTCGGAGAAGTTCCCGAAGCCACCCGCGCCGAAGCCGCCCGCGCCACCGCCGCCGGCCTGCTGGAGCGGGTCGCCGCCGAGGTCGTAGACCTGCTTCTTCTGCGGGTCCGACAGCACCTCGTAGGCGGCGTTGATCTCTTTGAACCGCTCCTGCGTCTTCGGATCCGGGTTGACGTCCGGATGCAGCTCGCGGGCGAGTCGCCGGAAGGCCTTCTTGATCTCTTCCTGCGACGCGTCCCGGCGTACGCCGAGTACGGCGTAATAGTCGGTGGCCACTTACGACTCCGCCAGGATCTGTCCGACGTACCGTGCCACTGCTCGTACCGCTCCCATCGTTCCCGGGTAATCCATGCGTGTCGGTCCGACCACGCCGAGCTTGGCAACCGCCTCGCCGCCCGAACCGTAGCCCACCGACACGACGGACGTGGAGTTGAGTCCCTCGTGGGCGTTCTCATGACCGATACGGACGGTCACGCCCGGATCCTTCGCCTCTCCGAGCAGCTTGAGGAGCACGACCTGCTCCTCAAGTGCCTCCAGAACAGGCCGGATCACCAGGGGAAAGTCATGTCCGAAGCGGGTCAGATTGGCGGTGCCGCCGATCATCAACCGCTCCTCGTTCTCCTCGACCAGCGTCTCCAGGAGAGTGGAGAGCACGGTCGAGACCGTACCGCGTTCCTCGGGGTCGAAGCCCTCGGGGAGGTCCTCGACGAGGGATGGTACGTCGGCGAAACGGCGGCCCGCGACACGGCTGTTGAGCCGCGCCCGCAGATCCGCCAGGGTCGCCTCGCCGACCGGCGCCGGACAGTCGACCATGCGCTGCTCGACCCGCCCGGTGTCCGTGATCAGCACCAGCATGGCGCGCGCGGGCGCCATCGGGAGCAGCTCCACGTGCCGCACGGTCGAACGGGTCAGCGACGGGTACTGCACGACGGCGACCTGCCGGGTGAGCTGCGCGAGCAGCCGCACCGTGCGGGCCACGACGTCGTCCAGGTCGACGGCGCCCTCGAGGAAGTTCTGGATGGCGCGCCGCTCGGGCGCGGTCATCGGTTTGACGCCGGCGAGCTTGTCCACGAAGAGCCGGTAGCCCTTGTCGGTGGGGATGCGCCCGGCGCTGGTGTGCGGCTGGGCGATGAACCCCTCGTCCTCCAGGGCCGCCATGTCGTTGCGCACGGTGGCCGGGGAGACGCCCAGGTTGTGCCGCTCGGTGAGGGCCTTGGAGCCGACGGGCTCCTCGGTGCCGACGTAGTCCTGGACGATGGCGCGCAGCACCTGGAGCCTGCGTTCACTGAGCATCACGCACACCTCCAGAAGCCGTCCGCCCGGTACCTTCCCTGGCACTCTTCGCACGCGAGTGCCAGTCTCCCCGCCCAGTGTACGGCCGGGGGGTGCTCCCTGGGCAAGGCCGGTCCCACGCCGTCGCGCGGCGAAAGCCGTAGGCCGTTAGCGTCGCGGTATGACGGTGGCTTGGGAAGAGTCGGGATGGGAACGGCTGGCGCCGGGAGTGGGACGGTGCCGGCTCCCGGTCTGGGACTGCACGGTGGGGCTCGTGGTCGGCGCGGACGCGGTGCTGCTCGTGGACGCTGGTTCCTCCCTGCGCGAGGGCGCGCGGTTGCGGGCCGAGGCGCAGGCGCTCGCCGGGCGGCGTGTGACGCATCTCGCGCTCACCCACCCCCACTTCGACCATGTGCTGGGGGCGGCGGTGTTCGCGGGCGCGGAGGTGTTCGGCGCGGTGGGCCTGGACACGGTGCTGGCGCGGGGGCGCGAGGAGCTGCGCGCGGACGCGGAGCGCCACGGTCTGGACGCGCGGGCGGCCCGGGAGGCGGTGGACGCGCTGGTCCGCCCCCGGCACACGGTGCCCGGCGAACGGATGCTCGACCTGGGCGGCGGACGGCGGGCGCTCCTCACGAACGCGGGACCGGGGCACACGGCGCACGATCTCGCGGTGCTGGTGCCCGGCGATCCGACGGTGGTGTTCTGCGGCGACCTGGTGGAGGAGTCCGGCGAGCCGCAGGCGGGCCCCGACGCCGTGCCGTCGCAGTGGCCGGGCGCCCTGGACCGGCTGCTGGCCCTGGGCGGCGAGGACGCGGTGTACGTCCCCGGCCACGGCGCGGCGGTGGACGCGGCGTTCGTACGCGCCCAGCGCGACGCCCTCGCGGCTCGTGTCGGCGTGTCGGGCTGACCCTTCGGCCGAACGGGGGCCGGCTTCTCCTATCGTCATCGGAATGCGCTCGTACTCTCCTGACCTGACCCCGGGGTGGAAGAAGTCCCGGCCCGTCCCCGAGGTGCCGGCCGAGCCAGGCCTGGTGGTGGAGGAGCCCGGCAGCGGATTCTGCGGTGCGGTGATCCGCTGCGAGGCGGGCACGGTGACCCTGGAGGACCGCTTCGGCAAGCACCGGGTGTTCCCCCTGGAGCCGCGTGGCTTCCTGTGGGAGGGGCGCGTGGTGACGCTGGTGCGGCCCGCCGCCGGTCCGTCCCGGCCGACCCGTACGGCATCCGGTTCGGTGGCCGTCCCGGGCGCACGCGCGCGGGTGGCGCGCGCCGGGCGCATCTACGTCGAGGGACGGCACGACGCCGAACTGGTCGAGAAGGTGTGGGGCGACGACCTGCGCATCGAGGGCGTGGTCGTGGAGTACCTGGAGGGCGTCGACGACCTCCCGGCGATCGTCGAGGAGTTCGGTCCGGGCCCGGACGCGCGGCTGGGGGTCCTGGTGGACCACCTGGTGCCGGGTTCGAAGGAGTCGCGCATCGCCGAGGCGGTCACCGGTGAGCACGCCCTGGTGGTGGGCCACCCGTACATCGACGTCTGGGAGGCGGTGAAGCCGTCGTCCCTGGGCATCCAGTCCTGGCCGCGCGTCCCGCGCGGCCAGGACTGGAAGACGGGGGTGTGCCGGGCCCTGGGGTGGCGCGTGGCGAACACCGGCGAGGCCTGGCAGCACATTCTGGGACGGGTGCGGTCCTACAAGGACCTGGAACCGGAGCTCCTGGGGCGGGTGGAGGAGCTGATCGATTTCGTCACGGAAAGCGGTGGGGCCTGACGCCCGGGAAGGTGCCGGATTCGCTCAGCTCCTCCACATCCGCCGCGTCCTTCGATCGGCAGCCTACGCACCAGGTGAGAGACCGAACCCGCGTTCCGCGGTGATTCACTCCGCCCAGTGATCAGTCCACCAGATCCCTGACCACGGCATCCGCCAACAACCGCCCTCGCAGCGTCAGCACCGCGCGCCCCTCCTCGTACGGGCCCGGCTGGAGCAGACCGTCGGCGAGGGCCCTGTCGGCGGCCCGAAGGCCCTCCGCGCGGAGGAGGGACAGCGGGACGCCCTCCTTGAGGCGCAGTTCCAGCAGGATGCGTTCCACCCGGCGGTCCTCCTCGGAGAGGATCTCGCGCCCGGCACCCGGCGAGCGGCCCTCGGCCAGGGCCGCCGCGTACGCGCCGGGGTGCTTCACGTTCCACCAGCGCACCCCGCCCACGTGCGAGTGCGCCCCGGGGCCCGCGCCCCACCAGTCGGCGCCGCGCCAGTACAGCTCGTTGTGCAGGCAGCGGCCCGCGTCCGAGGTGGCCCAGTTCGACACCTCGTACCAGTCGAATCCGGCTGCCGACAGGGTCTCCTCGGCGATCAGGTACCGGTCGGCGTGGACGTCGTCGTCGGTCATCGGGACCTCACCGCGCCGGATGCGGCGGGCGAGCTGGGTGCCCTCCTCGACGATCAGGGCGTAGGCCGAGATGTGGTCGGGGCCCGCGCCGAGGGCCGCGTCCAGCGAGGCCCGCCAGTCGTCGTCGGACTCGCCGGGGGTGCCGTAGATCAGGTCGAGGTTGACGTGCTCGAAGCCCGCGGCCCGCGCCTCGGCGACACACGCCTCCGGGCGGCCGGGGGTGTGCGTGCGGTCCAGGACCTTCAGTACGTGCTGCCGGGCGCTCTGCATGCCGAAGGAGATCCGGTTGAAGCCGCCCTCGCGCAGGGCGGCCAGATAGGCGGGGTCGACCGACTCCGGGTTCGCCTCGGTGGTGATCTCGGCGTCCGCCGCGAGTCCGAACTCGTCGCGGATCGCGGCCAGCATCCGTACGAGGTCGTCGGCGGCCAGCAGGGTGGGCGTGCCGCCGCCGACGAAGACCGTGCGGACCTCGCGCGGGTCGTCGCCGAGCACCTTGCGGGCCAGGCGGACCTCGTCGGTCAGCGTGTCGGCGTAGTTGTCGCGGGACGCCAGGACTCCCCCACTGCCGCGCAGCTCGGTGGCGGTGTAGGTGTTGAAGTCGCAGTAGCCGCAGCGGGTCGCGCAGTACGGCACGTGCAGGTAGAACCCGAGGGGGCGGTCGGCGGCCCCGGCGAGCGCGAACGCGGGGAGCGCGCCGTCGGCGGGGACGGGCTCGCCGTCGGGGAGTGCGGAAGGCATGTGCTCCATTGTCCCGCACGCGTCCCGGTCCTTTCCCGCGTCTCCTTTCCTTTCCGCGTCGCGGGCGTCAGTCCGCCTGGAGCACGAGCAGGGCGAGATCGTCGGCCGGCGGCCGCGCGCCGAACTCGTGGACGAGCCGGTTGATGCGTTCCGCTATCAGGCCGGCGTCCAGTCCCACGCAGCCGGCCAGCGCCGTGGCGAGCCCGTCCCCGTCGTCGAACTGGCGGGAGCCGGAGCGCCGCTCGGTGACGCCGTCCGTGACACAGAGCAGGGTGTCGCCGGAGCGCAGCTCGAAGGTCTCGCTGGTGTAGGTGGCGTCCTCGACGACCCCGAGCAGCGTCTGCGGCTGGGCGACGGTACGGACCGTCCCGTCGGGTGCGAGCAGCAGCGGCAGGGGGTGCCCGGCGGAGGCGAGGGTGACGCGGGCGCGGACACGGCCGCCGGTGCCGCCGTCGTCGCCGGCACCGCCACCGTCGTCGTCCTCGACGAGGGTGAGCTCGCCGTAGAGGAGGGACAGGAAACGGGTCTGGGGCCCGTCCCCGGGGGCGGTCGGACGGGCGCCGGCGGCGACCAGGGCACGGGCGGCGGCGTCGGCGGCCTCCGTGGCGTCGTCCAGGAGCAGCTGGTTGAGGCGGTCGAGGACGTCGGCGACGCGGTAGCCCTCACGGGCGAGCAGCCGCAGCCAGGGGCGGGCCAGCCCGATGACGACGGCCGCCTCGGGGCCCTTGCCCTGGACGTCGCCGATCGCGAAGCACCAGCGGCCCTCGTCGGCCTGGAACAGGTCGTAGAAGTCGCCGCTCGGTCCGCCCTTGTCGAGGGGCTCGTGGACGAGTGCGGAGTGCACGCCGGGGATCTCGGCGACGGCGCTGGGCAGCAGACCGCGCTGGAGCACGGCGGAGATGGTGGCCTGCCGGGCGTACTGCCGGGCGGCGCCGATGGCGAGCGCGACACGCCGCCCGAGGTCCTCCACCAGCCCGGTGACCTCGTCCGGGAACCGCCCGATCCCGGCCCGTCCGATCACCAGCGTTCCCAGCGGCCGCCCGCCGGCGACGAGACGGTAGGCGAGGGCGGCACCGGGGGTGGCCACGGGGACGCCGCAGTCGTACGGCGGGGCCCCGTCCGGCACCTCCGGCAGGCCGAAAGGGGCCTCCGGCAGGCCGAAGCCCTCCGGCAGAGGGCCGAGGCCGGCCTGCGGCGGGTCGAGCGCCTTCTCGGGCCAGGGGTAGACGAGCGGGCCGGGGCATAACGGGTCGGAGAGCGGCGGCGGGTTCTGCTCGAGCGCCCTGCTCAGTTCCTCGACGCGGCTCTCGTCGGCGTGCCAGACCCGGGCGAGGCGGGGCCCGCCGGCCCGAGCCCCGTCGCTCCAGTCGCCATGGCCGGTGGTCTCGTCCTCCAGCCACACCGCGCACCAGTCGGCCAGCCGCGGCACGATCAGCTGCCCGGTGAGCGCGGCGACGAGATCCTCGTCGAGCTGCCCGGCGAGCAGGTCGGACGCCTCGGCCAGGAACGACAGCGCCCCGCGCCCCAGCCAGGCCCCGTCCCGCCGGGACGCGCTCCACGCCTCCCCGTCGGCCCCGCTCCGCGCGGCGGGCACCCCGGCCCCGCGCGGCGGCTCCGGCTCCCCCTCGTGCGCGTACGCCTCGAGCCAGTCGTCCGTACCGGCCGAGCCGTCGAGGCCGCCCACGTCGCCCACGTCGTCCACGTCGTCCGTGCTGTCCGTCGCGAGGCCCCGGGCGGGGATGCGGGCCCAGACCGACTTCGTGTGCGCGCCGGGCCGGTAGGTGATCCCCCAGGCCTCGGAGAGCGCGGCCACGAGCCGCAGCCCGCGCCCGTACTCGGGGCTCTCGCCGGACGGCGCGTCCGGCTCGCTGTCGCGCGGGGAGCGGGAGGGGTGGCGGTCGGCGACCTCGATGACGAGCGCGCCGGTCTCCTCCTCGAGCCGGCAACTCAGCCGTACCTCGGTCCCGGCGTGCACGACGGCGTTGGTGACCAGTTCGCTGGCGATGAGCGTGGCGTCGTGGCCGGCCCGGGTGGTGAGGTGCTCGGTACCGGGCAGCGCGCGTTCCGTCCACTCGGCGAGCGCCGCCCGCACCAGGGCTCGCGCGGACCCCGGGGCGAGGGGGCCGCCGGACAGGGTCGCGTCCGCCCGTGCGCACGCCTGCGCGGACGCCTCCGAGACGGCACGCGAGATCTCCCGTTGCGTCGGAATGGCCCCCATGGGCAGCTCCCGGACTGTTCGTACGAATACACCGCGATCAATGCCGTCAGGGTGACAGACCGACCCTACCCATAAGCAACGAGTTACCGAAGTGGACCGCTGAGAGCGGGAACAGCGCCCCACACTCGGTCAAGAACTGGCCGAAAATCGATCACTTTCGAGCAATCACGGGGGAGCGCTCACATGCGCTGGACGTAGGGGGCCCGCCACGCGGGCGAAGGGTCCGCGCCGAGCTCCGTCCAGTACTCGCGACCGCCGATGATCAGGTCGTTGCGAACGGTCCAGAAGGACGCCACCCGGTGAACGCCCATCGTGGCATGCGGGACCTCGACCTCGGAGACCACTTCGTCCCCGGACGACACGACGCGGAGCACGTCGATCGACCATCCCTCCGGGTACTCCGCGTTGACGCGCACATAGTTGTCCCGGCCGAGGATGCGTTCACCGCTGACCGGCCACTCCACGACGACATCGGCCGCCAGCAGCTTGCCGACGCCTGTCCAGTCCCGGTCCTGCATGCGGTCCCAGAGCATCCGGACAATGGTTGCGGATTCCATGACCGCATCCTGCACCGCGCCACTGACGGAAGGGGCGGGTTCCCGCCCGGCCGGGCGCGGCGCGGACGTGCGCCCCACGTGCCTCACGTGTCCGCGCCTCGACGGCCGGCAGGACTTCGGCGACGCGCAAGGGCAGCACTCCGTTCTCGGCCCGACGTCGAAGGGTGCCCAGTGTGTCGGTAGCGGTCAGGGAATCAACTCCCTTGCACGAGCGGCCGTCTCGGAGCCACGCTCGACCACGTGGTCGGCTCCGGATCCGCGCACCGGGTCGAGGTCACGTGCGGAGGCGCCGGCGACGAGATCCAGCCCGTCCGCCACGGCCGGCTCGACCACGTATCCGCCGACGGCGCCGGCCACGCCGGTCACCGGTCGATTCCGTACGGGGCCTCAGCGGGAAGGGGCGGGGCCACGCCCCGGTAATTCGATGGCGCGCGCGAGACAGCGTGCCCACCCTGTTCCCGTGACAGAACCCAAGTACCGGATCCGCGCCCTGCACACGGACTCCACGGTCACCGTCTACCAGGCGTACCCGCCGGAGATCGGTCTGCCGGCGGCCGAGGGAGGCCGTTTCCCCCCGGTGTGGCAACGCGACCGGATGACGTGGATCAAGCCGTCGTTCCCGTGGATGATGTACCGCTGCGGATGGGGCGCCAAGGAAGGCCAGGAAACCGTCCTCGCCGTCGAGATCACCCGGGAAGGCTTCGAGTGGGCACTGGCACACGCCTGCCTGTCCCACTACGAGCACGGGCTCCACGCCGACCGCGCCACCTGGAAGCGACAACTGAAGCGGGCCCCGGCCCGGGTGCAATGGGACCCCGAACGCGACCTGCTCCTCCGGCCGCTTCCCCACCGGTCCCTCCAGCTCGGCCTCGCCGGCGAAGCCGCCCGTCTCTACGCCGATGAGTGGACCGTCCGCATCACCGACGTCACGCCACTCGCCCACACGGTCCACGAGCACGTACGGGAGGGGGACCTGGACGCCGCACGGCAGCTCCTGCCCCGTGAACGCCCTTACCCCGTGCGCGAGGAGAGCTTGGCCCACCTGTACCGATGAGCCGGGCCCGCCAATTGAGTCGGCCGGTAAGGCCAAGCACCGGTCCGAGACGGCTTCCCTGGCCGGCCCGGGGCAGCAGGTGGGCCATTAGGAGCACACGCAGGACCGATTAGGTTGAGCGCATGACGAGTCTCGCTCATCCGCGACTGTCCGGGCTGGGGCGCAACCCGGCGGCCCCGCAGGACGTACTGGTGCGCTTGGCCGCACATCCTGCCGGCCGGCAGGGGATATCACTGCGTCGCGGGCGGCTGGCGGACGCGGTCGTCGAGGCCCTGCTGACGCACGGCGACAGGAGAACCGCGACAGTCCTCCACGGGGACCAGATCTCCCCGGCGATGCGCCGCAGGGTCGCCGAGCATCCCGATCCAGCGATCCGTGACGCGTACCCGGACTTCGTCCGGGACACGGTGGACCTTGGGGTTCAGATCGGCATCGACGCCTTGGAGGAAGCCTACGGCCGGCCCCGGGCGGCGCTCGCCGGTGCGCCGAGTCCGAAGCTGCGCGGCGCGGTCGCGCGCAGTTGGTACGACCGGCCTCCCGCCGTGCAGGAGGGTCTGCTCGCCGACCCGGATCCACAGGTCCGCGCGGCCGCCACCGAGCACGAGCAGCCTGGTGTCCCGCCCGAGTGGAGGGACCGTTGCCTCGCCGACCCTGCCGTGCGCGCCAACGTGGCACGCTACGTCCCCCTCACCTCGGACCAGTTCGAACAGCTCATGCGGAGCGAGGACGAGACGGTCCATCGGGCGGTCGCGGGAAACCCGCACCTGTCGGCGGAGATGGTCGCCCGGCTCCTGGGCGTCGATGACCCGCTCGTACGCGTCGCGGTGGCGCGGAGCCGCCATGTGGACGCCGGAACCCGGGACAGGCTGTACGCGCTCGTGGAAGCCGAACGCGTGGAGGGAAGCATCGATGCCGAGGTGGCTCTGAACTGGAACTTCGCCGAGCCGACGTGGCTGCGCGAGGTTCCCCTCGAGGAGCGGATGACCTACCTGGACTGCCCGTACGCGGCATTCCGGCGTGTGCTGGCCTCCTGCCACGACCTGCCCGAAGAGGCATGGCACCGGCTGGACAACGATCGGGAACTCATGGTCCGCCGTACCGCCGCCCGTCGGCCGGATGCGCCACCGGAAGTCCTGGAACGGCTGGTCCGCTCCCACGGCGAGGTGTTCCACATCCGACCGCTGCTCGTCGACCACCCCAACTTCCCTCGTCACACGCTGCGCACGTTCGTCGACGAACCGAGCCCGCACGTGCGCTACGTCGCTCTGCAGGACCCCGAACTGCCCGTGACGTCCCTTCAGCGACTCGCCGACGACGTCGAGCCCTCCCTGCGCCGCGGGGTCGCCCGTCACCCCAACATCACGGAAGCGCTGCTGGAGCGACTGCTGTCGGATGCGGACCCCGAGGTCGCCGACGACGCCGCTGCCAACTCCGCGGTGCGGCTCTCATCGATGTACCGGATACTCACCGCTGCCGACTTGTGATTCCGGTCCACGAGACCGTCCCGGTGGAATTCGCCACAGCCGTCGGGAGATTCCTCGGCTCGCTGTGACTTGCCCGGACGAGTCGTCTCCCCCAGGCATCGACGATCGGGATGTTGCGCGTGGTGCTCAAGTGTCATTTGGCTGCCCGCTGCCGACTGTCGGCTGCTCACGCTTCTCAGCGCGGAAGGGGCGGGGCCCGGACCGGATCGGTCCGGGCCCCGCCCCGGTGTTCACGCCTACGGAGCGTCCCGTGCGGCTCAGGCCTCCCGGGCGCCCGCGTACATCTCGTCGATCAGGTGCTTGTACTCCCGCTCCACCACCGGACGCTTCAGCTTCAGGCTCGGGGTGATCTCGCCGTGCTCGATGTCGAGGTCGCGCGGCAGGAGGCGGAACTTCTTGATGGTCTGCCAGCGCTGGAGACCCTCGTTGAGCCGCTTGACGTAGCCGTCGACCATCTCGACCGTGGCGGGCGCGGCGACGATCTCCGCGTACGACTTGCCCTCCAGGCCGTTCTCCTGCGCCCAGGGCGCGAGGGCCGCCTCGTCGAGGGCGATGAGGGCGGTGCAGTAGTTCCGGTCGGCGCCGTGCACCAGGATGTTGGAGACGTACGGGCACACCGCCTTGAACTGTCCCTCGACCTCGGCGGGCGCGATGTACTTGCCGCCGGAGGTCTTGATGAGGTCCTTCTTGCGGTCGGTGATGCGCAGGTAGCCGTCGGGCGACAGCTCGCCGATGTCACCGGTGTGGAACCAGCCGTCGGACTCCAGGACCTCGGCGGTCTTCTCGGGCAGCCCGTGGTAGCCCTCCATGATGCCGGGGCCGCGCAGCAGGATCTCGCCGTCGTCGGCGATGCGCACCTCGGTGCCGGGCAGCGGCTTGCCGACGGTGCCGGTGCGGTAGGCCTCGCCGGGGTTGACGAAGGAGGCCGCGGAGGACTCGGTGAGGCCGTACCCCTCCAGGATGTGGATCCCGGCGCCGGCGAAGAAGTAGCCGATCTCGGGTGCGAGGGCCGCCGACCCGGAGATGCAGGCGCGCAGGCGGCCGCCGAACGCCTCGCGGATCTTGGCATAGACCAGTTTGTCGGCGACGTTGTACTTCGCGGTGAGGCCGAAGGGGGCACTGGCGGTGCCGGTGCGGCGGAAGTTGTCCTGGGTGGCCTTGGCGTACTCGCGGGCGACGCCGGCGGCCCACTGGAAGATCTTGTACTTGGCGCCGCCGCCGGCCCGCGCCTTGGCGGCCACCCCGTTGTAGACCTTCTCGAAGATGCGGGGCACGGCCGCCATGTAGGTCGGCTGCACCACCGGCAGGTTCTCGATGATCTTGTCGACGCGGCCGTCGACGGCGGTGACGTGTCCGACCTCGATCTGGCCCGAGGTGAGCACCTTGCCGAAGACGTGCGCGAGCGGCAGCCACAGGTACTGCACGTCGTCCGCCTCGACCAGCCCGGTCGCGGCGATCGCCTTAGCCATGTACGACCAGTTGTCGTGCGGCAGGCGTACGCCCTTGGGGCGGCCGGTGGTGCCCGAGGTGTAGATGAGGGTGGCCAGCTGGTCCTTGGTGATCGCGGCGACCCGCTCCTTGACCAGACCGGCGTCCTTCTCCAGCCGGGCCGCCCCGCGGCGCTCCAGCTCGGCGAGGCTGATCACCCAGTCGTCCGTCTCGACGCCGTCCGTGTCGATGACCACGACATGGCCGATGTGGGGCAGCTCGGCGCGCTTCGCCACCGCCTTGGCGACCTGCTCGGCGTTCTCCGCGATCAGCACCCGGCTGTCGGAGTCCGACAGGATGTAGGCGGACTCCTCGAGGTTCGTCTGCGGGTAGACCGTCGTGGTGGCGGCGCCCGCGCACATGATGCCGAGGTCGGCGAGGACCCATTCCACCCGGGTGGCGGAGGCGAGCGCCACCCGCTCCTCCGGGTTCACGCCCAGCTCGATCAGACCGGCCGCGATGGCGGTGACCCGCTCGGCGGCCTCGCCCCAGGTGAGCGACTTCCAGTCGTCGGGGCCCTCGCCCCTGGCGGACGGGACGGGGTAGCGATACGCCTCGGCGTCCGGTGTGGCGGCGACACGCTCCAGGAAGAGGGTCGCCACGCTCGGCGGCCGGTTCTCGATCAAAGTCTGTGTGTCGCTCAAGACATCCTCCGGGGCCCGCGACGGTGCGGCTGGCTCAGATGCGGCTGGTGTACGACTGGCATGCGGGTGGTGGTCGGCCGGTTACGCTCACGTACCCTTGTTTAACTCGCGAGTAACCGTCGGGCAGGGACAGAGTAAAGGCCCACCGGCGGCTGCGTAAGGGGTCACGGCCTGTCACTTCGCACAGAGAATCACCTCACGGGCCACCACGGAACCGACGACGGGCCGGTTGCGGGGCCGCCCGCGGACCTGCCGCGAACGCGCCGAGGCCCGTCGTGCGCGCGCACGACGGGCCTCACTCCGCCCGGGTGCCGGAGTGGCTTCCCCGGCCACCTCCGGTAACCCCCGGTTACTTCTTGCCCTTGCCCGATCCCGCGCTCTCGTCGCTGGAGAGGACGGCGATGAAGGCCTCCTGCGGGACCTCCACGGCACCCACCATCTTCATCCGCTTCTTGCCCTCCTTCTGCTTCTCCAGCAGCTTGCGCTTGCGCGAGATGTCACCGCCGTAGCACTTGGCGAGGACGTCCTTGCGGATGGCGCGGACGGTCTCGCGGGCGATCACCCGGGAACCGATGGCGGCCTGGACGGGCACCTCGAAGCCCTGCCGCGGGATCAGCTCCCGCAGCTTGGCGACGAGCCGCACGCCGTACGCGTACGCCTGGTCCTTGTGGGTGATCACCGAGAAGGCGTCCACCTTGTCGCCGTGCAGCAGGATGTCGACCTTGACCAGGCTGGAGGACTGCTCGCCCGTGGGCTCGTAGTCCAGCGAGGCGTAGCCACGGGTCTTGGACTTCAGCTGGTCGAAGAAGTCGAAGACGATCTCCGCGAGCGGCAGCGTGTAGCGGATCTCGACCCGGTCCTCGGAGAGGTAGTCCATGCCGAGCAGGGTGCCGCGCCGGGTCTGGCACAGCTCCATGATCGCGCCGATGAACTCGGTGGGCGCGAGGATCGTGGCCCGCACCACCGGCTCGAAGACCTTGTCGATCTTCCCCTCGGGGAACTCGCTCGGGTTGGTGACGATGTGCTCGGCACCGTCCTCCATGATCACGCGGTACACCACGTTGGGCGCGGTGGCGATCAGGTCGAGCCCGAACTCGCGCTCGAGGCGCTCACGGATCACGTCGAGGTGCAGCAGGCCCAGGAAGCCCACGCGGAAGCCGAACCCGAGGGCCGCGGACGTCTCCGGCTCGTAGACCAGGGCCGCGTCGTTGAGCTGGAGCTTGTCCAGTGCGTCGCGCAGCAGGGGGTAGTCGGAGCCGTCCATCGGGTACAGGCCGGAGAAGACCATGGGCTTGGGCTCCTTGTAGCCGCCCAGCGCCTCCTCGGCCCCCTTGTGCTGGCTGGTGATGGTGTCACCGACCTTGGACTGGCGGACGTCCTTCACACCGGTGATGAGGTAGCCCACCTCGCCGACGCCGAGACCGTCGGAGGACAGCATCTCCGGCGAGTTCGTACCGATCTCCAGCAGCTCGTGCGTCGCGCCCGTGGACATCATCCGGATGCGCTCGCGCTTGTTGAGCTGGCCGTCGATGACCCTGACGTACGTCACGACCCCGCGGTACGAGTCGTACACCGAGTCGAAGATCATCGCGCGGGCCGGGGCGTCCTTGACGCCGACCGGGGCGGGAATCTCGGCGACCACCCTGTCGAGCAGCGCCTCGACGCCGAGCCCGGTCTTGGCGGACACCTTCAGCACGTCCTCGGGCTCGCAGCCGACCAGGTTGGCGAGCTCCTCGGCGAACTTCTCGGGCTGCGCGGCCGGCAGGTCGATCTTGTTGAGCACCGGGATGATCGTGAGGTCGTTCTCCATCGCCAGGTACAGGTTGGCGAGGGTCTGGGCCTCGATGCCCTGCGCGGCGTCCACCAGGAGGACCGTGCCCTCACAGGCGGCGAGCGACCGCGACACCTCGTAGGTGAAGTCGACGTGCCCCGGCGTGTCGATCATGTTGAGGATGTGCGTGCTGCCCTTGTCGTGAGTGGGCGCCCACGGCAACCGCACCGCCTGGGACTTGATCGTGATGCCGCGTTCGCGCTCGATGTCCATGCGGTCGAGGTACTGGGCACGCATCTGCCGCTGCTCGACCACGCCGGTCAGCTGGAGCATCCGGTCGGCGAGCGTGGACTTGCCGTGGTCGATGTGCGCGATGATGCAGAAGTTGCGGATCAGAGCCGGGTCGGTACGGCTCGGCTCGGGCACGTGGATGGGGGTCGCGGGCACGCAGGGTCCTGATTCTTGAGGCGTCCGCAGTGTCTGCGGTCTCGGGTCGGATCGGATCTATACGTAGCTTCCATGGTCCCACGCGCGGCGAGTATGGCGCCCCGGGTGGGGAACGGAAGCCCGGCCGGGGCCGGACCGGGGCCCGTCCCTGGACCCTGCCGCCCCGGCCGGGGCCGGGTTTGGGCCGCCCGTCGGGCCGCTGGTAACGTGGGGGGTTGTGTCTCTTGCCCTCTCGGTACGGGGCACATCTCAAGAAATTCACCGGTCCGGGACCCGCGCGGCCCCGGACCAGAACCTGTAGAGGCTCATTCGTGGCGAACATCAAGTCCCAGATCAAGCGGAACAAGACCAACGAGAAGGCCCGGCTGCGCAACAAGGCCGTCAAGTCCTCTCTGAAGACCGCGATCCGCAAGGCTCGTGAGGCCGCTGCCGCGGGCGACACCGAGAAGGCCACCGAGTACCAGCGCGCTGCCGCGCGTCAGCTCGACAAGGCCGTCTCCAAGGGTGTCATCCACAAGAACCAGGCCGCCAACAAGAAGTCGGCGCTGGCTCGCAAGGTCGTGGCCTCCAAGGGCTGAACCGCTCGCTGAGCTGATCTGACCGGATTCGATCCGACCGCCGGCAGGACCCTGGGCGGGCCCTCTCTCTCCGCCCCCGACCGGCACCCCGAGCCTGTACGCGGCCTGCGTTCGCCACGCGGGTACGGGCTCCGAGCTTTCACCGAGGACCCCGCTCCGCCCGCCCTTCCCCGGGCGGTGGAGCGGGGTCCTCGGCTTTGCCACGGGGCAGTGGCACGGGGCGAGCACTGGCACGGAGCAGTCGGCACGGGCCGGGACGCCCTACGCCCGGCCCTTCGACCTGGCCGCGCGTGCGATGGTGACGACCGCCTTCTCCAGGGCGTACCCCGGGTCCTCCCCGCCGCCCTTGACGCCGGCGTCCGCCTCGGCCACCGCCCGCAGGGCGACGGACACGCCGTCGGGGGTCCAGCCCCGCATCTGCTGCCGGACCCGGTCGATCTTCCACGGCGGCATGCCGAGTTCCCGCGCCAGATCGGCCGGTCTGCCCCCGCGCGCCGACAGCAGTTTCCCGATCCCCCGTACGCCCTGGGCCAGCGCGCTGGTGATCAGCACCGGAGCCACCCCCGTCGCCAGCGACCAGCGCAACGCCTCCAGCGCCTCCGCCGCCCGGCCCTCGACCGCGCGGTCGGCGACCGTGAAGCTCGACGCCTCGGCGCGCCCGGTGTAGTACCGGCCGACGACCGCCTCGTCGATCGTGCCCTCGATGTCCGCCGCCAGCTGAGACACCGCCGCCGCCAGCTCCCGCAGATCGCTGCCGAGGGAGTCGACCAGCGCCTGGCACGCCTCCGGTGTGGCCGACCTTCCGGTGGCCCGGAACTCGCCCCGGACGAAGGCCAGCCGGTCCGCCGGCTTCGTCATCTTCGGGCAGGCCACCTCCCGCGCCCCCGCCTTGCGCGCCGCGTCCAGCAGGCCTTTGCCCTTGGCGCCGCCCGCGTGCAGCAGGACGAGCGTGATCTCCTCGGCGGGCGCCCCGAGGTACGCCTTCACGTCCTTGACCGTGTCGGCCGACAGGTCCTGCGCATTGCGCACGGCCACGACCTTGCGCTCGGCGAAAAGCGAGGGGCTGGTCAGCTCGGCGAGGGTGCCGGGCTGGAGCTGGTCCGGGGTGAGGTCGCGTACGTCCGTGTCGGCGTCGGCGGCCTTCGCCGCCGCCACCACCTCCTGCACCGCACGGTCGAGCAGGAGGTCCTCCTGGCCCACGGCGAGCGTCACGGGGGCGAGAGGGTCGTCTTGAGCTGTCTTCCTGGCCATCGCGCCAAGCATCGCACGCACCACTGACGGCGATGGTTCCCGACGTCACGGCACCGGGTCAGGGCTCCTCGCGCCAGCCGTCCCACTCCGCCGCGAACTCGTCCAGCGCGCCGGGGTCCAGCCGTTCCCTCTCGTCGCGCAGGACGACGAGCCACTGGGCGTCCTCGGCGTCGTCCTCGCCGGCCAGGGCGTCCCGGACGAGCTGCGGCTCCTCGTCGACGCCGAAGCGCTCGCCCAGTTCCTCCGCCACCGCTTCCGCGGCATCCCGGTCGGGCAGCACCAGCACATGTCTCACATCGCTCACGGCAGCCATTGTGTCGGGCAGCCGGCGGACGGCGAAGACCAGGTCGGCCGGTCGCCGGCCGGTCGCCGGCCGGTGCTGCCGACGGGTCAGCCCTTGGGCACGACCTGCACGTCGAGGTCGATCCGGATGCTGGGGCCGACCACGACGATGCCCCGGGCCAGCAGCGTCTGCCAGCTGATCGTGAAATCGTCGCGGTGCAGTTCGGTGGTGGCCCGGCAGGCCGCCCGGGCCTCGCCCTGCAGCCCGTTGCCGAGCCCGAGGTACTCCGTGTCCAGCGTGACCGTCCGCGTCACCCCGTGCAGCGACAGGGCGCCGACGACGGCCCACCGGTTGCCGCCCTGGTGCAGGAACCGGTCGCCGTAGAACTCGATGGTCGGGAACCGCGCCACGTCCAGGAAGTCCGCCGACCGCAGATGGTCGTCGCGCATCCTCACGTTGGTGTCGATGGTCCCCGCGTCGATCACCACGTGCATCGCCGACTGCGTCATGTCGTCGGCCACCCGTACCACCCCCGCGAAGGAGTTGAACCGGCCGTGCACCCGGGCCAGTCCGATGTGCCGCGCGGTGAAGGCGATCGAGGAGTGGGCCGGGTCGATCTCCCAGTCGCCCGGCGCGGGCAACGCCGGCGGCTGCGCCACCTGCAGGGTCACATCACCGAGCGAGGCGAGCGAGTCCTCGCCGACCGTGACCGTCACCTGGTACGGCACATACCCCTCGGCGGACACCAGGAGCCGGTACTCACCCGCCGGCACCGTGGCCACGAACGATCCGAAGGGGTCCGTTCCCCCGCCGACCAGGGTGCGTCCCATGGTGTCGTCGACCGTGAACTCCGCGTGCGGCAGCGCCTGGCCGGCCGGGTCGAGCACCCGGCAGCTCAGCACCCCGGCGCTCGGTGGAGTCCGCACCACTGCCAGAGGGCCCGCCCGCTGCTCCCGCTTCGTACGGTTTTCGAGCCAGCGGCCGATCATGTGCAACACCCTCTGCGTGACGTCGAGAACTCCGGCTTGCCGGACATCCGTCCCGATGCCCGCCCAGCCCCATCCGGACGTTCATTCGATCACCTTTGAGACATTAGCTGCAACATCCCGCCGGATTGCCGTAAACCTGCACTTGCGCTGGGAGAACGTCCGAGAAACCCCGGTGGTCCCGATCAGCTGACCTGGTGGGGATTTCTCACAGTCGGCACCTGGGCGAGCCGGATTCCGAACCGGTCCCGGTAGTACGCGAGCACCTCCTCGTCCGTCCCCAACTCCCGTTCCTCCCGCGTACCGTCCGCCGCCGTCGCGGTGACCCGGCGGCCGCTGAGCGTGATCCTCCCTCCGTCCTCGGTGAGCCGGGAGCAGACGAGTGACCTGGTGAAATGCGACTGCGGCGAGGTGCGGTGCCACCACGCCCCGGCCACGAAGTCGCCGAGCACCCTCGGGCGCCGTTCCAGCCGGTACACCCGCTTCCCGTCCCGCAGCACGTCCAGGTCCGCGACCGGGGCGACGTCCTGACCGCCGCGCACCCCGGCCGCGTCCGGCGCCGCCCCGGTGATCCGGAACGTGCCCCCGGGGTCCTCCTGGTCCCCCCGTTCTCCGAACGCCAGCGGCAGCAGGCAGTGCGCCCCGAACCCGACATCGGCCAGCAGGTCGTCCCCGTCCGAGGTCCGTACCCGCAGGGCGAGGTGGTCGTACGGGATGCCGAGCCGTCCTCCCTCGCCGTACACCCGCGCGGCGAGCAAGGTGACCTCGTACCCGAGAGCGGTGAGCAAGGTGCCGAACGCTCCGTTGAGTTCGTAGCAGAAGCCGCCCCGCCGGCCGCTCACCACCTTGTCCATCAGCCGTTTCCCGTCGAGCACGATCTCCTCACCGAGGTGGACCGAGAGGTTCTCGAAGGGCACGGTCCGCAGATGGCGCAGGTGCAGCTCGCGCAGCGCGTCGGCGGCGGGCCGGACCGGCCGCCCGACGCCCAGCCGCCGCAGATAGGCGGCGACCGCCGTCGCGTCCGGCCCGGCGTCGGCGCCCGTTCGCGTGCCCACTTCCGGGGTCGGGCTCGGGCTCGGGCCCGCTCCCCCGGTCGTGTCCACATTCATGTCCACGTGCGTGTCCTCGTGCGCGGCTTCCCTCATGCCCTCAGTGTCGCGCCACCCGCAGCCCACCGCCCCCGTCCTCACCACCGAGCACCGCGATCGCCCCGCCCCGGTCCGTCCGCAGCACCGCGGCTCCGGCGTCCCGCAGCGCGGCGACCGTGCTCGGGGCGGGATGCCCGTAGGAGTTGTCCCGCCCCGCGGAGATCAGCGCCAGCCGGGGCGCCAACCGGCTTACGAGGCCGGGATCCTGATACGCCGAACCGTGATGGGCGACCTTGAGGACGTCGACGTCCGCCAGCCGCGTCGCCGCGGGCGACCTCGCCAGAGCCCGCTGGGCCGGTGGTTCCATGTCCCCGAGCAGCAGCAGGCGCAGCCCCGCCGTCCGGACGAGCATGGCCACACTGGCGTCGTTCGGCCCTTCCGCTTCCGGGACCGGCCGGGCACCGACAGCCTGCCCGGTGGCCGGCGGTGGCCACACCACCTCCCAGGACAGGTCTCCCGTACGCCGCCGCTCCCCCGCGACGGCACGCGTCACGGGCAGGTGGCTGTCGGCCGCGAGCCTCCGTACGAACCGGGCCTGGTCGGCGGGTTCCTCCAGTCCCGTCGTCGCGATGCCGCCCACCGAACGTCCGCGCAGGACTCCGGGCAGGCCCCCCACGTGGTCGGCGTGGAAGTGGGTCAGTACGACCAGCGGGATGCGGGTGACGCCGAGGGAGCGCAGGCAGCGGTCCACCGGGGCCGGTTCCGGACCGGCGTCCACGACCACACCGGTGCCCTCGCCCGCCGCCAGCACCATCGCGTCGCCCTGCCCCACGTCGCACATCACCATGCGCCAGCCCGGTGGCGGCCAGCCCGTGATCGCGCGGGTCAGTGGTGGCGGCTGCACCACCAGCAGCACCAGGAGCAGGGCGCAGGCCCCGCACCACCAGGGGTGCCGCAGCAGTCTCCGGCCGATCGGCAGGGCGACCGGGGTGAGCGCCCCGAGCAGGGCCGCCCCGGCCCAGCCGCCCGGCCAGTCGATCCCGGCACCGGGCAGCGCCGCCCCGGTCCGGGCGATCCGCGCGATCCACTCCGCGGGCCAACTCGCGCACCAGGCGAGCACCTTGGCCACCGGCAGCGCCGGCAGGGCGGTGGCCAGAGCCAGGAAGCCCAGCACGGTGGCCGGGGCGAGCGCGAACTCGGCGAGGAGGTTGCACGGCACCGCCACCAGACTCACCCGCTCCGACAGCACCACGACCACCGGCGCGCACACCGCCTGCGCGGCGCCCGCCGCGGCCAGCGCCTCCGCGAGCCGTGGCGGCACCCCACGCCGTCGCAGCCCGGCGCTCCAGCGCGGCGCGAGCGTGAGCAGGGCGCCGGTGGCCAGCACGGAGAGCAGGAAGCCGAAACTGCGGGCCAGCCACGGGTCGTGGAGCACCAGCAGCAGGACGGCCGTCGCCAGCGCCGGGATCAGGGACCGGCGGCGGCCGGTGGCGAGTGCGAGCAGCGCGACGGATCCACAGGCGGCGGCCCGCAGCACGCTCGGGTCCGGCCGGCACACGACGACGAAGGCGAGCGAGAGCGCCCCGCCGAGCAGCGCGGTCGTACGCAGCGAGAGGCCGAGGCGGGACGCGAGTCCGCGGCGCTCGGCATACTGCGCCAGCCCCGGCGGGCCGAGGAGCAGGGCGAGGAGGATCGTGAAGTTCGCTCCGGAAACAGCCAGGGTGTGCGTGAGGTCGGTCTCCCTGAACGCCTCCTCCAACTCCGGGGTGACACGTGAGGTGTCGCCCACGACCAGCCCCGGCAGCAGGGCGCGCGCGTCCGCCGACAGCCCGTCGGTCGCCGCCCGCAGTCCGGCGCGCAACCGCCCGGCCAGCCGCTGCGGCGCCGACGGCTCGCCCACCGTCTCCGGCCCGTCCGCGCCCCTGACGCGCAGCACGGCCGCGAACCGGTCGCCGCCCTCACTCGCGGGTACGAGCCGGGCCTCGACCCGCAGCCGGGTGGACGGCAGCAGCCCGAGCCATGACGGCTTCCCCTCCGGACCCCGCGCCCGCTCCTGCCCGTCGTCCCGCGTGACGGGACGGGCCGAACGCGCATCGACGATCATCAGCACCGGCGCCCGGGTCGCCACCTCCGCTCCGTCCCTCGCCGTCTCCACCCGCCGCACGTCGGCCTCGATGAGCACGGCCGTCGGGACCACATGGCTGCCGCCGGCCCGCGGCCGGCTGAGCCGGGGGTCGGCGGTGAGTTCGACCTCGGCGGTGACCGAGGCGTACTCCCGCGCCAGCTCCGGCACCGGCCCCCGCCGCAGATCGGCACCGTGCAGAGCCGCCGATCCGGCGGCAGCGGCGACGCACAGCAGCACCGCGGCTCCGGAGACCCGCGACAGGGCCCGTGCATGTCCCGGCCCCGCAGGCTCCGGCCCCGCATGTCCTGGCCCCGCAGGTTCCGGCCCCGCAGGTCGCGGCCCCGCGGGCCCCGGCCCCGCCCGGCGGTTTCGCGGCGTGAGGAGGAATCCGGCCAGGAGCAGGGTGGTGATCACCGTGCCCGCCACCAGGCCGGGAGGGGCGTGCAGCATCACCGCCGCCGTGGCCCAGGCCGCCAGCGCGGGTGGTACGAGCCGCAGGTCGGTCGGTCCCTCCTGCCGGGGATGGGAAGCCCCGAGCCGTTTCCCGGAGGCGGCGTGCACGGCCGGCCGGGCGGGGGCAGCGGAGTCCGCGGGGGCGGGGTTCCCCGTATGCGTCCGCCCGGAGTCCGCCGAGTCCGTCGGGCTCCTCATGGCCGTACGAGATTCCGCAGGTCCGCGAAGCGACGGTCGCCGATGCCGTTCACTTCCCGCAGTTCGTCCACCGAGCGGAAACCGCCGTTGCGGGTGCGGTAGTCGAGGATGTGCTGGGCCAGCACGGGGCCGACCCCCGGGAGGCCGTCCAGCTGGTCCAGCGTCGCGGTGTTGAGGGACACCGGTGTCGCGGGCCCGGCTCCGGGCGCCGTTCCGGCCGGACCGCCCGCCGCCGGTGCCGGACCGACCCCCGGAGCCGGTGCCGGGCCGCCGACGATCAGCTGCTCCCCGTCCACGAGGAAGCGGGCCCGGTTGAGCCCGTCGGTGCTGGTTCCGGGCCGTACTCCGCCCGCCGCCCGCAGCGCGTCCGCGACCCGTGAGCCGGCCGGGAGACGGTGGACCCCCGGGTCGCGCACCTTGCCGCCGACGTCGACCACGATCTCGGGCAGCGCCGTACCCGCGCCCGCCACGCCCGTGCCCGTACTCGTGCCGCCGGCCTCGTCAGCGGCTCCCGCCGAGGCCGGCGGCGGGCTCTCCGCTCCGCTCCCGCGGTGGGGCACGGCCGCCCCGACCACCTCCGGTGCCCGCACGGGCTGCGTCCGCCCGGTCCAGAAGTGCTGCACGGCGAACCCCACCGCCATCACCAGCACCACCGACAGCGCGACCACGCTCCGCCGTTCCAGCCCGCACCGCGTCCGCACCCACAACGGCAGCCGTTCCCTCAACGCGAGCCCCAACCGGCCGGTCGGCCGACGCTCCCCCGCCGGCACCGGGTCCGAGGCGACCGGCCCGGGAACCTCCTCCCACGTCCGCCCGCCCCCGACCTCCCCGTCCCCCTCGGTCGCGACCGCGCCGGCCGCGACCGCGCCCCTCCGGGATCGCGCCACCGGCTCGTCCACGTCGCCCACGGCCCAGCTCGGCACACCCCGGGCGCGCCCACCACCTCCGGCACCTCGGCCACCGCGTCCGCCCGGTCCCCCGAACAGCGCCTCCGTCCGGCGCCGGACCTCCTCCGCCGAGGCGTCACGGTCCCGTCCGCCCCGGAGTCGAGACCCGCGCCGGTCCCGCCCACCGGGCCTCGGCCCGGCCCCCAGGGCGATCCCGGCACCGGTTCCGGTTCCGGTCCCGGCAGGGGTCGGTCGGCGGTGTCGGGCGCGACCGTCGGAGGCGGGTGCGCGCCCCGGGCCACTGGTCGCCGTCGCCGAACGTGAAAGGGAACGCGAACGCGCATGTGATCGAAGTGCCATGCCAGGAGGATCGGGCACCCCACCGCATTCGCGATGATCTTGACTGATTCCGGTGGATCACTGCCCGGTTGTGGACAACTCCATCACCCGCACGGGCCCTCCCAGGCCCTCCCGGGCCCGCCCCGGTCTCACCGGGCCGAGACCACGACCCCCAGCAGACCGGGCCCCGTGTGCGCCCCGATCACCGCGCCGACCTCACTGACGTGCAGCTCGGTCAGTCCGGTCACCCGCGCCTTCAGCCGGTCCGCGAGGGCCGAAGCACGCTCCGGGGCGGCGAGATGATGAACGGCGATGTCGACCTCGGCGGCGCCTGCCCGCTCGGCCGCGATCTCCTCCAGACGGGCGATGGCCTTCGACGCCGTGCGCACCTTCTCCAGGTGTTCGATACGGCCGTCGGTCAACTGGAGCAGCGGCTTCACGGCGAGCGCCGACCCCAGCAGGGCCTGCGCGGCCCCGATACGGCCGCCCCGGCGCAGATAGTCCAGGGTGTCGACGTAGAAGTAGGCGGCGGTGCCCGCCGCCCGTTTCTCCGCGGCCGTGACGGCCTCGTCCACGCTGCCCCCCGCCTCCGCGGCCTCCGCGGCCGCGAGCGCGCAGAATCCGAGCGCCATGGCGATCATGCCGGTGTCCACCACCCGCACCGGCACCGGCGCCTCGCGGGCCGCGACGACCGCCGCGTCGTAGGTGCCGGAGAGTTCCGCGGAAAGGTGGAGGGAGACGATCCCCGTGGCACCGGCCTCGGCGGTCCTGCGATAGGTCTCGGCGAAGACCTCGGGACCGGGCCGGGACGTCGTCACCGGCCGCCGCTTCTGGAGCGCCTGGGCGAGGGAGCGAGTGGAGATCTCGGTGCCCTCCTCGAACGCGCGGTCGCCGAGGACCACGGTCAGAGGGACCGCCGTGATGCCGTGCCGCTCCATCGTCCGGGCCGGAAGGTAGGCCGTTGAATCGGTGACGATAGCGACATGGCGGGACATGAGCTGGAGGTTACCTGGCGTACCGCTCCCTGGGCAGCCCGGCCCGGCGGGCCGGGCGGCGCCGTGTCCGGATCAGTGCGCCCGGATCAAGTGGTGCTCTCCGGGCGGGGCTTCCTCTGCCACGGGTGGACGGGACGCGGTGCGGCCGGTGTGATCGCGGGCCGCACGGGCTCGGCCGCGGGTTCCCGCGCGGCGTCGGACCGCGCGGTGTCCGGCCGGGTCCGGCCGGACACCGGGCCGTCCGGAACGTGCGCTTCGGACCGGCGCGGGGGCGAGGACGCCGACGGGGCCGCGGACCCGGGCGCGGGCTGCTGGTCGGTGGTCGTCCAGTGCCGCAGGGCACCGGTCTCGAGGTCGATCTGGGTGCTGAGCGAGTCGAGGTCGTCGGCCGCGAAGTGGCGGGCGCGGTCGCGGGCCGCCCAGCGCAGGGAGTCCGCCGACCGCGCGATGCGGTGGGTGCGCTCACGCAGCTCGGGCAGCCGCTTGCCGAGGGTGCCCCGGTCCGGTTCGGACTCCAGACGCCTCAGTTCGGCGTCCAGTTCGCGCCCGTGCGCGCTGAGCCGCTCGAAAAGGCCGAGGGACTCCTTGAGGGACTGGTCCTCCGCGGCTCCGGCCTCCAGCGCGTCCTGGGTGGCGCGCATGGACGTCCGCAGGGTGAGCCTGAGTTGGGCGATCTCGCCGGCCGGGCCGGACTGGGCGAAGGACTTGACCTTCAGGGTGTGGTCCTCGACCGTGCGGCGGGCCTGGGTGAGGTGACGGTCCGCACTGCGCTTGGCGGCGCCGACGACCTTCACGGTGGCGTACACGCCCAGCGCGACGAAGAGCACGAAGAGCAGGGCCAGCACTGCGATCACTTCTGCCACGAGACTCCTCCTCCTGGCCCTGAGGCCGCCCTCCACACGCACCGCGCCGTTCTTCAAAGGTAAACGCAACGGGCAGGCCCGGAGTTCCGGAAGAACCCCGAACCTGCCCGTAGGGGATCACCCCGAACCGGCGGCCCGCAGACTGCGGCCGGCCGGCCCCGCGGTCCTACGCCGTCACGCCGGGACGATGTTCACCAGCTTGGGCACCCGCACGATCACCTTGCGGATCCCGGCCCCGTCCAGCGCGGCGACGACCTTCTCGTCGGCCAGCGCGACCTTCTCCAGCTCCTCCTCGGAGATGGACGGCGGGACCTCCAGGCGGGCCTTCACCTTGCCCTTGATCTGCACCACGCAGGTGACGGTCTCGTCGACGACGTACGCCGGGTCGGCGACCGGGAAGTCCTGGTGGACGACCGAGTCGGTGCGGCCCAGCGCGCGCCACAGCTCCTCGGCGATGTGCGGGGCCAACGGCGCCACCAACAGCACCAGGGCCTCGGCGACCGGGCGCGGTACCGGGCCTTCCTGCTTGGTCAGGTGGTTGTTCAGCTCGGTGACCTTGGCGATGGCGGTGTTGAAGCGCATCCCCTCCAGGTCCTGGCGGACCCCGTCGATCGCCTTGTGCAGGGCGCGCAGCGTGTCCTCACCGGGCTCGGTGTCGACGACGGTCACCTCGCCGGTGTTCTCGTCGACGATGTTGCGCCACAGCCGCTGCAGCAGCCGGAACTGGCCGACCACCGCGCGGGTGTCCCACGGCCGCGACACGTCCAGCGGGCCCATCGCCATCTCGTACAGGCGCAGGGTGTCGGCCCCGTACTCGGCGCAGATCTCGTCCGGTGTGACCGCGTTCTTCAGGGACTTGCCCATCTTGCCCAGCAGCCGGGAGACCTTCTCGCCCTGGTAGTGGTAGGCGCCCTCGCGCTCCTCCACCTCGGCGGCCGGCACCGCGATGCCGCGGCTGTCACGGTAGACGTAGGCCTGGATCATGCCCTGGTTGAACAGCTTGTGGAACGGCTCCGCCGACGACACGTGCCCCAGGTCGTACAGCACCTTGGACCAGAAGCGCGCGTACAGCAGGTGCAGGACCGCGTGCTCGGCGCCGCCGACGTACAGGTCGACGCCGCCGTGCGGCATGCCCTCGCGCGGGCCCATCCAGTACTGCTCGATCTCCGGGTCGACCAGCTTCTCGCTGTTGTGCGGGTCCAGGTAGCGCAGCTCGTACCAGCAGGAGCCGGCCCAGTTGGGCATGGTGTTGGTCTCGCGGCGGTATGCGCGCGGGCCGCGGCCGTCGCCCAGGTCCAGGGTGACGTTGACCCAGTCCTCGTTGCGCGACAGGGGCGTCTCGGGCCGGGTGTCGGCGTCGTCCGGGTCGAAGGTGCGCGGGGAGTAGTCGTCGACCTCGGGCAGTTCCAGCGGCAGCATCGACTCGGGCAGGGCGTGGGCGGTGCCGTCCTCGTCGTAGACGATGGGAAAGGGCTCGCCCCAGTAGCGCTGCCGGCTGAACAGCCAGTCGCGCAGCCGGAAGTTGACGGTGCCCTCGCCGATGCCCCGGCGCTCCAGCCACTCGGTGATGCGCGCCTTGGCCTCGGCGACGCCCAGGCCGTCCAGGTTCACCTCGTCGTTGGACGAGTTGATGATCTTCGCCTCGTAGGAGGAGAAGGCGTCCTCCCAGGTGGAGGTGTCGGTGCCGCGGCCGTCGGTCGGCTCGACGATGCAGTGGATCGGCAGTTCGAAGGCGCGCGCGAACTCGAAGTCGCGCTGGTCGCCCGCGGGCACGGCCATGATCGCGCCGGTGCCGTAGCCCATCAGGACGTAGTCGGCGATGAAGACGGGCACCTGCTCGCCGTTGACCGGGTTGGTCGCGTAGGAGCCGATGAAGACGCCGGTCTTGTCCTTGGCCTCGGCCTGGCGCTCCACGTCGGACTTGGACACGGCCTGCGCGCGGTAGGCGGCGACGGCCTCGGCCGGGGTGGCGTGGCCTCCGGTCCAGACGTCGTGGGTGCCCTCGGGCCAGGCGGCCGGGGTGAACTTCTCGACCAGCGGGTGCTCGGGCGCCAGCACCATGTAGGTCGCGCCGAACAGGGTGTCGGGGCGGGTGGTGAAGACGGTGATGTTCTCGCCGTCGATCGGGAAGTCGACGCGGGCGCCCTCGGAGCGGCCGATCCAGTTGCGCTGCTGCAGCTTGATGGCCTCGGGCCAGTCCAAGGCGTCCAGGTCCGACAGCAGCCGGTCGGCGTAGGCGGTGATGCGCATGTTCCACTGGCGCAGCTTCGCCTTGAAGACGGGGAAGTTGCCGCGCTCGGAGCGGCCGTCGGCGGTGACCTCCTCGTTGGCCAGTACGGTGCCCAGTCCGGGGCACCAGTTGACCGGTGCTTCGGAGGCGTAGGCCAGCCGGAAGCCGCCCAGGACGTCGGCGCGCTCGGCCTCGCTCAGCTCGCTCCAGGCGCGCGCGTGGCCCGGTACGGGGCGCTCACCGGACTCGAAGCGGGCGATCAGCTCGGTGATGGGGCGGGCCCGGCCGGCCTCGTCGTCGTACCAGGAGTTGAAGATCTGCAGGAAGATCCACTGGGTCCACTTGTAGTAGTCCGGGTCGATCGTGGCGAACGACCGACGCCGGTCGTGGCCCAGGCCCAGCCGGCGCAGCTGGGCCTTCATGTTCTCGATGTTGGCCTCGGTCGACACGCGTGGGTGCGTGCCGGTCTGTACCGCGTACTGCTCGGCGGGCAGGCCGAAGGCGTCGAAGCCCAGGGTGTGCAGGACGTTGTGGCCGGTCATGCGCTGGAACCGGGCGGAGACGTCGGTCGCGATGTATCCCAGGGGGTGGCCGACGTGCAGCCCCGCACCCGAGGGGTAGGGGAACATGTCCATGATGAACTTCTTGGGCCGGGCCACCGTCTCCGGGTCGCCCGCCAGGTCGCCGCTCGGGTTGGGCGCGTCGTACGTGCCCTCGGCGTCCCAGAAGTCCTGCCAGCGTGCCTCGATCTCGGCCGCGAGGGCGGCCGTGTAGCGGTGCGGCGCGGCCACTTCGGGGGTGGCCGCGGGGTTCGTCTCGCTCATGATCCTCAAAGCTCCATCGATCGTCTGCGCCCACGGCTGCTGCGACATTCGGAAATGAAAAATCCCCTCGCACAGGAGGGGACGCCGCGCCGATTCCGACCGACTGGTTCGACCATGGCCGGGACTGATCAGCGCGGCTCGCTAAGCAGAAGGCGTACGGCACGCATGGCGTCAGGGTACCGCAGGCCCGGAGCGCGCCGCGACGCACTTCGCCACCCGCGGAAAGCACTCCCGCCCGACCACCTCCCTGAACATCGGTCAAAACTTACTCCGCGTAACAACCTCTATGGGGCATCACAACGGCCAGATCGTCTTTTGATAACAGTGCAACAACTCAAACGTCGTACTCCCCGGTACAACGAGGTTTAGAGTGCGGCCCGGGACCGCTTCTCCCGAACGTTCGGAGTTCCCCCATGAACCCTCGTCCAGACAGCAGCCCGCCGCCCGCTCAGGGCCGGCCGGCTGCCGGTCGGTCGTACCCGCATGCCGTCGTTCTTTCCGTCGTGACGTGGGGAGGTAGGGCGTGAGGCCGGACGACAGCACGGCGGACGACTGGTTCGCCGAGTTCCTCAACTTCGGCGTGGGCGTTCTGTCGCTCGTCTGCCTGAGCTGCTCGGTGATCTGGGGACTGGTCGCCCAGGACCGGGTCCTGCTCGGTCCGCGCCAGCGCATCCTGGCGCAGGCGGTGCACCGGACGACCGCGGTCGCCTCGATCGCCTTCCTGCTGGTGCACATCGGCATCAAGCTGGCGCTGGAGCACACGACGTGGATCGCCGCGGTGATCCCCTTCGGACTGGCCCTCACCGACGACGAGGCGGTGGCCGGCAGGTCCTTCCTCATCGGCCTGGGAACCCTGGCCGGAATGCTGATGATCTTCGTCGGCATCACCGGCGTCCTGCGCAACCGCTTCGCCTCGCCGGCCCCCGTCGCGGCCCGCTGGCGCGCCATGCACATGCTGGCCTACCCGGCCTGGTGTGCCGCGCTGGTCCACGGGCTCTACGCGGGTCGATCGGCAAAGCCGATCTTCCTGATCCTGTACGGCCTGTCCCTGCTCGGCGTCATGGCGGCCCTCTTCCTGCGCGCCTCCCCGGCGCGGGTCAAGCGCAAGGTCGCCGACCGGGTCACCAGCCTGCTCGGCCTCGCCGAGCAGCAGGGCCGTGACAGGCTCGACGAGAGCCGGACCCGCGCCGCCGAGGCGTCGCCCCCCAGGTACGAGAGCGGCGGCAGACGGGACTCCCGGCCCCGTTCCGGGCCTCCTGAACGCCCCGAGCCGGCCGCCCGGCCGCGGTACGAGACCGCCGAACGTCTCGCGCCGCCGGCCCCGGACCCCGCGAACGGCTTCGCGGCGGCCTACCGCGCGGTCTCCCCCCCGTCCCAGCCGCAGCAGCCCCTCTACGCGGACCAGACCGCCCGCATGGAACTGCCTCTGGACATGCAGCCCACGCAGGCCGTCCCCACCATGGACGGCCAGACGATGGGCGGGCAGGCCATGGAGGCGCCGCGCGTGGACGGCCCCTCCAGCACCTCGGGCAGCTGGCCCGTCCCGTCCCCGCCGCCGGTCGGCGAGGCCCCGCCGTCGGCCTACGACCCGCTCCAGGACACCGGATACAACATCCCCACCTACGACAATTCGGCCGCCCCCGGCTACGGCTCGAGTGATGTGCGCGACACCGGTGAGTCGAACGGCTTCTACAACGCGTACAACCCGAGTGACACGTACAACAGCGGTCCCGCCACTGATCCATCTCCCGGTGCGTCGTACGACTTCGGCGCACCGGGATCGGGCGAACCTTGGAACACGCCTTCCGGAGGCTTCAAGTGAACGAGGCTCTGCCCGACGTACCCGAAGTCCGCGTCGTCGGACTTCCCCAGCTCACGTCGGGCTTCGACCTTGTCGACCGGCTCGATCTCCCCATGCACCTCAAGGTGCACGGGCCGCTCGAGCCCATGGGCGGCGAACAGCTCGCCCAGCTCTCTGAACGCATCAACCTCAGGGGACGCGGCGGTGCCGGCTTCCCCTTCCACAAGAAGCTGCGTTCGGTCGCCGAGACGGCGATCAAACGCGGCGTCCGGCCGGTCGTGGTCGTCAACGGCAGCGAGGACGAACCGGCCTGCCGCAAGGACACGGTGATGATCAACCGTGCTCCGCACCTCATCCTGGACGGCGCGCTGCTGTGCGCCGAGGCCATGGGGGCCCGCACGCTCGTGGTGGGGGTCACCCGGGAGTCCACCAAGCGCTCCATGGAGGCCGCGCTCGCCGAACGGGGCCTCAACAACGGGCGCCGGTCCGCGCTGCGCGCCCGTGTGCAGCTCAACCCGGTGCGCATGGTCACGGGCGCCGCGGCCTCGCTGATCCGCTCCATCGACGGGGGCCCGGCGGTCCCGCCGGGCCGCAAGGTCAGCGCCTCGAAGAACGGTGTGGGCGGCGCGCCCACCCTGCTCTCCAACGCCGAGACCTTCGCGCAGCTCGCCATCGCCGCCCGCATCGGCCCGGAGCGCTACTGCAACACCGGCCTGTACGACGAGCCGGGCACCGTCATGCTCACGGTCTCCGGGGCGGTCGCCCGCCCCATGGTGATCGAGGTCCCGACGGGCGTACCGCTGCGTTACGTCCTCCAGCTCGCCGGTGCGCCGCCGATGCCCCAGGGCGTGCTCACCGGTGGCTACCACGGCAAGTGGATCGACGCGGCGACCGTCAACGAGGCGATCGTCTCCCGCAACTCCCTGGACGCGGTGGGCGGTGCGCTCGGCGCGGGCGCGATCCTGCCGATCAGTCAGGACACCTGTCCGCTGGGCGAGTCCCTGATGGTGGCGAAATGGCTGGCCGAGGAGAGCGCCGGCCAGTGCGGCCCCTGCTACCTGGGTCTGCCGGCCGCCGCGCGCGGTCTGGAGGACATCCTCAACGGCGGCGGCCCCGCCGCCCTGGAGGCGGTCAAGCAGGTCGCCAAGAACGTGAAGCGGCGCGGCGCGTGTTCGCATCCGGACGGCTCCGCGATGTTCCTGGAGTCGACCGTCAAGGCGTTCAGCGACGACATCGCCGCCCACGCCCTGGGCAACGGCTGCGGACGCCCCGTGGAGGGCGTGCTGCCGCTCTTCGAGGGGGGCAGGGCCCCTACGGGCATCCCGGGCGGGGGCGGGGAGGAGAACGGCCCCAGCCGCCAGAAGATCTTCGTCGACTGGACGCTGTGCCGGGGCCACGGTCTGTGCGCGGACATCCTCCCGGAGGTCTTCCAGCTCGGCGCGGACGGCTTCCCGACCGTCGCCCAGGCCCAGGTGCCGCGCCACGCGGAGGCCAAGGCGATCCGCGCGGTGCGCCGTTGTCCGGCGCTGGCCCTGCGCGTCGAGGAGGGGACGCAGTCCAAGGCGCCCTCCCGCAATCTGCCGGTGCTCTCCCAGGGCCGCGGCCGGCGCGCGCTGGGCCGCTGACACGGGCCCGTGCGGGCCGCCCTCCGGGGCGGCCCGCACGGCCGGCCGCACGTCCGACAACGCGTAGAGGGCGGATCATCCGATCGGATGATCCGCCCTCTACTGCTGTGGAGCTAAGGAGAATTGAACTCCTGACCTCCTGCATGCCATGCAGGCGCTCTACCAACTGAGCTATAGCCCCAGGTCACATCCCGCCCGGTTGCCCCGGCGGCGAAGCCAACTTTACACGGTCACCGGGGCTCAACACCAAATCGATTCCGTTGCGCCCGGTTCTGTCCGTATTGCCACCCGAACCGCGGCGCGCGGTCACGCGGTCACGCGGTCACGAACGAATAGAAGCGCTTGAGCGTGCAGTGCTCATCGAGGAGCCGGCCGTAGATCGGTTCGCCTTCGAGCTCGCGGTACGTCTCGATCGGGTCGCCTTTTATGATCAGCGCCCGCGCGCACTCCTCGCACCAGTACTGGTAGTCGGAATTGACCGGTTCCATGTCCCGGACGATCGGCGTCCCTCTGCCGCACCAGTCACACCTTCGCCTGTGTGCACCCATCGCTCAGCTCCAGCTGTGGCCGCAGGCCGTACACGCGCAGGGGGCACCGCCGTTGCCACCGAGGACTCGGGCGAGGTGCGCGGAACCGCGGGAAGGGCGGCGGAGTCGGGTCGAGGTCCGTCGTGTCAACACCCCGCCGAAGAGGTGGTCGACCTCCCCGTGGATGCTCGCAGACATCAACAACTCCCTCCCGTAGGGCCGCGCCCCCTTCCGGTCGTTTGATTCTGCCACGGCCGGACCAATACGGTCAGCGACGTCGGGGTACCGGTCGGGACACGGCTGGGCGCCTCACAGAGGTATACGCCCGTCGGCGTCTTCCCGCTCAACCAGCGACAACGAAAAAACCCGCCCTCGCACCGAGGACGGGATCTTCGTCATGTGATCTGTGGAGCTAAGGAGAATTGAACTCCTGACCTCCTGCATGCCATGCAGGCGCTCTACCAACTGAGCTATAGCCCCGAGTGTTCTTCCCGCTCGGCGGGCGAACAAGAAGAACTTTAGCCTGCGACCTGCCGGAAAGTGAAATCCGGCCCCCGGGCCGCACCCGGAGGTCCAGGGCAGGCCCTAGTCGTCGTCGCCGAGCACCGGTTCCGGCAGGGTGCCGGCGTTGTGCTCGAGCAGCCGCCAGCCGAGGGCGCCCTCGCCGAGGACGGACCAGCAGCAGTTGGTGAGCCCGCCCAGGCTCTCCCAGCTGCGCGGGTCGAGGCCGATCAGCCGGCCGATGGTGGTGCGGATCGTGCCGCCGTGGCTGACCACCACGAGCGTGCCGTCGTCCGGGAGCTTGTCCGCGTGCCGGAGCACCACCGGGGCGGCGCGGTCGGCGACCTCGGTCTCCAGTTCACCGCCGCCCCTGCGCACCGGCTCGCCGCGCTTCCAGGCGGTGTACTCGTCGCCGTACCTGGCGATGATCTCGTCGTGCGTCAGGCCCTGCCAGACGCCCGCGTAGGTCTCCCGCAGGGCCTCGTCGTGGACCGGCTGCAGGCCGGTGAGGGCGGCGAGTTCCGCGGCGGTGTCGGCGGCCCGCTTCAGGTCGGAGGCGATGATCGCGTCGGGCTTGAGGCCGGCGAGGAGGCGGGCGGCCCGGCGCGCCTGGGCGACGCCGGTCCCGGTCAGCTCCACGTCCGTACTGCCCTGGAAGCGGCGCTCCACGTTCCAGGAGGTCTGTCCGTGCCGCCACAGGATGACGCGGCGGCCCCGGCTTCCGCCGGAACCGGACGTCTCACCGGCAGGGCTCAACGCCACCCACCACCCGGCTCCGCGATCTCCGCGGCCTCCTCGGCCTCCTTCTGACGGGCGTGCGCAGCGGCCTTGCCGCGGGTGGCCACGGCGTCCTCGGGCAGCTCCAGCTCGGGGCAGTCCTTCCACAGCCGCTCCAGGGCGTAGAAGACGCGCTCCTCGCTGTGCTGGACGTGGACGACGATGTCGACGTAGTCGAGCAGCACCCAGCGAGCCTCGCGGTCGCCCTCGCGGCGGACCGGCTTGGCGTCGAGCTCCTTGCTGAGCCGCTCCTCGATCTCGTCGACGATCGACTTGACCTGACGGTCGTTGGGCGCGGAAGCCAGCAGGAAGGCGTCGGTGATGGACAGCACGTCACTGACGTCGTAGGCGACGATGTCGTGCGCGAGCTTGTCGGCCGCGGCCTGGGCAGCGGTGGAGACGAGCTCGATGGAACGGTCGGTTGCGGTCACTACAAGGCTTTCGCTCGGCGGTCGTTTGCCTTCAAGGGTCTCACGGACCGCCGGGCACGCCCCACGCGTTTCGGGGTGGGCCCGGCCGGCTGCCCCGTAAGGGCGTCCGGCCGGGCGTACCGCGGTCCGGTCAGGTGCCCGGCTCGTAGTCCTGGCCCAGGACCACCGAGACCCTGGCGTTCCCGGAGACCTCGCCCCGGGTGACGGACTCGGTGGGCAGCCCCAGGGTCTTGGCGACCTCGGAGGCGTTCTCCTTGTCGGCGTCGTCCGCGTAGACGACCTCGGAGGCCGCGGCCGCGGTGGCCGTGCCGCCCTCCAGGAAGGTGAAGCCGCCGTTGAGGAGCACGACCCGGGCCTTCTCGGTGTTGTCCGCGACGCCGGTGGCGTTGCGCACGGAGACGCTGACGGCGGCGTCCTTGTCGGGGCTCTTCGCGGTGCCGCCGAGCACCTTCTTGACCACGCTGTCACTCGTCTCCGCGGTGAGCGTGCCGTCCTCCTGGACCGGCAGCAGCGTGGTGCCGTGGTCGCCGCCCTTGGCCAGGTCGGCCAGCCGGGCGAGGAAGGAGCCGAGGTCCTTGTCGGTCAGGGGCGGCTCGATGATCTGCCCCAGGGTCTGGATGGTGGTCGTCGCGGCGCCCGCGTCGGACGTCATCTTCCGCAGCACCCCCTGCATGACCTGCCCGAACCGCTCCAGCTGGGCGTCCTGCGCCTCGCCGGAGGCACGGTGGGTGGCGTAGGCGACGGCCATCTTCCCGGTGAGGGTCTGGCTCTTGCCCTTCTTGACCAGGGGGGTCTCGCCCTTCTTCTTCGCTGCCGGGTCGGGCACGTCGGCATCGGTGTCGATGTCGATGTTGCCGACCAGGTCGACGAGGTTCTGCAGGTAGGGCGTGTCCAGCCGCCAGGTGCCCTCGATGTCGGTGCCGAGGGCCGTGTCGAGGGCGCCCCGGGTACCGCCGGATCCGTCGTCCTCGACCGACTTGGCGAGCGTGGTGGTGGTGCCGTCCTCGGCGGCCAGGGCCAGGGAGTTGGGCAGCAGGACGGTGGTGCCCCGCTTGGTGGTGGTGTTGTCGACGAGCAGCGCGGTGGCGGTGCCGCCCCCCTTGGTGTCGTGCAGGTGGACGACGAGGACGTCCCGCTTCTGGGCGCCCGCGGCCGTCGTGGTGCCCGTACCGGTCTCGGAGCCGGGCAGCTTCCCGGCGTACCAGAGGTAGCCGACGCCGCCGGCCACGACCAGGGCGAAGACCACGACCAGGGCGACGATCCGGCTGCGTGCGCGGCGCTTGGCCTCCTCGCGGCGCTCGGTGCGGTTCTCGGTGAACTGCAGCCAGTCGATGACGTCCTCGGAGTCGCCGTCCGGCTCCTCGACGAAGGCGAACTGCTCGGTGCGGTACTCCCGTTCGGGCGCCTCGGAGTCCGCGGCCGGACGGTCGTCATAGCCGTCATGGCCGTCATGGCCGTCGGGCTCGGTTCCGTCGTCGGCCGGGCCGGGTTGCTGCGGGATGTGCGCGGTCTGCTCGGCGACCCGGGGCTGCTGTCCGGTACCGCCTTGCGCGCTCTGCCCGTAGGCATCGCCGTAGGAGTCGCCGTAGGGGTCGTACGGGGCGGCCGTCGCGCCGCCCTGGGGGGCGCCGTAGCCGCCCTGGGCCCCGTAGGGGTCGTAGGAGGGCGTCTGCGGCTGCTGCCCGGTACCCGTCCCGGTCCCGTAGGGGTCGTAGGGCTGCGGGGGCTGCTGCGCGCCGCCGGTGGCGTACGGGTCGTAGCCGTAGCCGCCGTCGTAGCCCTGCCCGCCCTGCCCGTGCTCCTGCCCGTACGGGTCCTGCTGCCCCTGCTGCCGGTACGGGTCGTACGGCTGCTGCGGGGCCTGCTGGGCCGGTGCCTGGGTGTCGGCCTGGCGGTAGACGGGCCGACCGTACTCGTCGTAGCCCACAAGCCCGTACGGGTCGTCCCCTCCGTCGCCGTATCCCGCGTCGTATCGGTCGTTCACCGGTGCCCCTCTCGGCTCACTCGCCGCGGTACAGCTCACGCTTGGCGATGTAGCGCACGACCCCGTCCGGCACCAGGTACCAGACGGGATCTCCCGTGGCGACTCTCGCACGGCAGTCCGTCGAGGAAATGGCCAGGGCGGGGACCTCGACGAGCGAGACGCCCCCCTCGGGCAGGCCCGCGTCGGTCAGATGATGGCCGGGCCTGGTGACGCCCACGAAGTGCGCGAGGGAGAACAGTTCCTCGCTGTCCCGCCAGGTGAGGATCTGCGCGAGGGCGTCGGCTCCGGTGATGAAGAACAGGTCCGTGTCGGGGTTGAGGGCCCGCAGGTCGCGCAGGGTGTCCACGGTGTAGGTGGGCCCGCCGCGGTCGATGTCGATCCGGCTCACCGAGAACTGCGGGTTCTCGACGGTCGCGATGACCGTCATCAGATAGCGGTCCTCGGCCGCGGAGACCAGCCGGTGGCTCTTCTGCCACGGCTGCCCGGTGGGGACGAAGACCACTTCGTCGAGGTGGAACCGCGCGGCGACCTCGCTGGCCGCCACCAGGTGCCCGTGGTGGATCGGGTCGAAGGTGCCGCCCATGACGCCGAGGCGGCGCTTGCCCGGCTGCGACGGGCCGCTGCCCGGGCCGCCGGCCCGGCGCGGCGCCGGACGGTGCTCGGCGCCGCTCGCCGGCTGCCCGGCCGTGCCCTCGGCCCCCGCCCCGGTCGTGACCACGGGCTCGGTCGGTCCCCCGGCCGTGCCCTCCACCGGACCGGTAGGCATGTCCTGCTCTCCCATGCGTGCAGACCCTACCGGCCCTCTCTGAACGCTCCGGCCGCCAGGTGCGCCCTTTGGCCACGCCCGAACAGGCCCCGGGGGTCCGGGGGGGTCTACCGGTCGCGGTTGAAGCGGGTCGTGATCAGCAGCAGGAGCAGCAGGCCGGCCAGGACGCAGCCACCGACCAGGTAGGGGTTGAGGCTCTGGTGGTTGCCACTGTGCTCTCCGCCCTCGGCGGCGAGGGTGACCAACTGGACAGCGGCGCTGTGGAAGCTCATCTTCGGCAGTACCTATCACGTGTGGGCGGGATAAAGACGTCGGCTCATCGTATGCGGGCGCCTTCTCGCCGATCACTCCGACTCCGCCGTTGCGGGTCCCGGCCACCTCCCCGGTGCCTCCCCGGTGCCTCCCCCCGTGCCTTTCCGACCGTCCTCCCGCCGGTCCTCCCGGGCGGGTGGGTGACGGCGGGGCCACGCAACCATCCCGCGGTCCTGATCGTCCTTCTCGGGGAGCCGGGCTGCTCGGGAACGGTGCTCCACGCGCGTTCCCGGCCGCGTTGCTCTTCCGCTCCACCGGTCTGCCGGTCCGTGCCTTCTCCACCTAGGCTGGGCCTCGGTCCCGGGGCGGCAGGAGGGCCGGACGGGAGACCGCCGAGGGACGGTGCCGGGAACCGCGAAGGTCACAACGGACCGCGAAGGTCACACAGACGCACATGGGGGACACATGTCCGACGGCCATCAGCACAACGGGCACGAGAAGGTGCCGAGCAGGCAGCGCAGGCGTTTCCCCGGAATCTCCTCGCGTGCCTACGAACACCCCGCCGACCGCTCCGCCCTGGTGGCGCTGCGCAAGCTGACCGGTTTCGACACGGTCTTCAAGGCCCTGAGCGGCCTGCTGCCCGAGCGCAGCCTGCGGCTGCTCTTCCTGTCCGACTCGGTGCGCGTCTCGGAACGGCAGTTCGCGCACCTCAACGTCATGCTGCGGGACGCCTGCTACATCCTGGACCTGGACAAGGTCCCGCAGATGTACGTGAAGCAGGACCCGACGCCGAACGCGATGTGCATCGGCCTGGACGAGCCGATCATCGTGGTCACCACGGGACTGGTCGAACTGCTCGACGAGGAGGAGATGCGGGCCGTCGTCGGGCACGAGGTCGGGCACGCGCTGTCCGGGCACTCGGTGTACCGGACCATCCTGCTGTTCCTGACGTCCCTCGCGGTGCGGGTGGCCTGGATTCCGCTGGGCAGCGTCGCGATCATGGCGATCGTGACGGCGCTGCGCGAGTGGTTCCGCAAGTCGGAGCTGTCCGCGGACCGCGCGGGGCTGCTGGTGGGCCAGGATCTGCAGGCCTCGATGCGCGGCCTGATGAAGATCGCCGGTGGCAACCACCTGCACGAGATGAACGTCGACGCGTTTCTGGAGCAGGCCGAGGAGTACGACGCCGGGGGCGACCTGCGCGACTCCGTGCTGAAGATCCTCAACGTGCTGCCCCGCTCCCACCCGTTCACCACCGTCCGGGCCGCCGAGCTGAAGAAGTGGGCGGAGACCCGCGAGTACCAGCGGATCGTGGACGGTCACTACCCGCGGCGCGACGAGGACAAGGACGCCTCGGTACGGGACTCCTGGCGCGACTCGGCGAGCAGTTACGCCGGTGATGTGAAGAACTCCAAGGACCCGCTGATGAAGCTGGTCAACGACATCGCGGGCGGCGCCGGGGACCTGGGCGACCGGGTCCGCCGCGGCTTCGGCGGCTTCACGTCCTCGGGACCGAGGCCCGCGCAGGGACCGGACGGGCCCCAGGAGCCGGGTACGCCCTCGGACCCGGACACCGGGGGCGGCCGGCCGCCGCGCGACGGCACCTGAGGCACGGGCGTCACACCCAGGGCTGCGCCGCCGCCGCCAGCGAGCCGCACAGGGCCGGAGCGCCGTCCGCGGCGTACGGGTCGGTGCCGGCGGGGCCGCCCTTCTTTGCCGTGCCGCCCGCCAGCAGGGGCCGCAGACGGCTCGCGGAATCCTCGGAGCAGGACAGCGGACCGGCCTGGACGGAGGAGACGACGAGCTGCGCCTGGTGCAGGCGCAGGTCCTCGCGGTCGAAGCGGAAGTGCAGCTCGCGCCGGACGGTGAACAGCGACACCCGGGCTCCCGGGCCCGCACCGGCCGGCCGCAGCGCGTACACCGAGGTGTGGTCCGCGGTGACCTCGAGGGTGCCGGCGTCGGCCTCGGAGGCCTGCAGGGTGCCCTGGACGCGGATCCTGCGGTCGGCCAGTTCCGCGCGGGAGGGGTCGAAGCGGACGAGCCATCCGGTGGGCGCGTGCCGCCCGTCCGGGGCCGGCCGGGTGAAGCTCCGGTCGAACTGGTCCTGCTGGTCGACGCCGATCAGGACGCGTACGGAGCGGGTCTGCCCGCCGGTGAGCACCTCGGGGTCGAGGGCGGACCGGACGACGTAGTCCTTCGCGGTGAGCAGCGCCGTCACGACCTGCCCGTCCGAGAAGTGCGCGGTACGGCGGGACGCCGGGAGCGTCACCCCCTCGGCCCCGATGCGGAACTGCGCCGCCGGACTGTTGGCGTACAGCCGTTCGGAATCGGGAGTGCCGGGCACCTTGCCCTCGGGGGCGAGCGGGATCACGGTCATGCGCAGCGGCTCGACGGCCTCCCCCGCGCCGGGTGTCCGGGGGGGATGGCGTACGCCCATGTAGATCGCGGTGCCGAAGGCCACGGCGATCAGCACCACGAGGATCAGCACCTGCCGGGACAGGCCCCGGTGCCGGGGCGGGCGGCGGCGTACGGCGGGGGCGTGGTCGGTGATGCGCTCCCGGGCGGAGAACTCCTGGAGACGGGCAGCCCGGACGAAGGTCTCGTCGAAGACGACGGACCGGTACTCGTCCTCGCCACCTCCGGGGGTGCCCTCGGGTGCCCCTCCGGGTGGGTCCGCAGGCCCTGCCATATCTTCAGAGTAGGTCGCGGGGAGCCCGCGTAAACTCCGTGGCGCGTGCCAAGTTGCGGCGGCTTCCCATCCGGGCCGGCGATCCCGCCGCCGCCCCGCACGAGGAGCCTCAGGGGCTGCTCGGGATCACCGGGACGTCGGGCCGGGAGTAGTCGGCGGAGGCGGACGGAGCCACGCCGCCGCCCTGTTCCAGGCCGGTCGAGGCGGGCGGCGGCGCCGGGCCCTGCCGGCTGTTCCCGGAGGACCCCCGGTAGACGGCCGAGAAGGCGAGCGCGACCATGCCGACGCCCATCACCAGGGCGAGCATCCAGGCGACCGGGCGGTGCCAGCGGACCTGTCTGCCGTACGGCCCCGGGTAGCCGTAGTCGTCCTCCGGGACGCCGGGGCCGTCGTCCCCGTCGGCGAAGTCGTCGTCCCGGTGGCGGCGGCCGTACCGTCCGTGGCCGTCGTACCCGTCGTACCGATCTGTCGTCGGGCGGGTGCGGTGGGCCTCGGCCTCGGAAGCCTCGGCTCTGGCCTGGGCGGCGGCGAGGAGGCGTTCGACGGCGGTCGGTTCGTGGACCACGGCCGCGCCGATGAAAGCCTCGTCGAAGACCACGGAGGCGAACTCTTCGTCCGACACTCCGCGGTCGTGGTCGTCGTCGGGCTCCCCGCCGTCAGGGAACGGCGTGCCCCCCACGTCCTCCGGCACCTCTCCAGAGTAGACCGGAGGGGTCAATTTGGGCAGACGGTACGGAAATTCGTCCGCCTGCCCCGCGGCGTGGGTCAGCGGCGGACGTGTCCGTCGCCGGTCACGATGTACTTGGTGCTGGTCAGCTCCGGCAGGCCCATCGGTCCCCGGGCGTGCAGCTTCTGCGTGGAGATGCCGATCTCCGCGCCGAAGCCGAACTGGCCGCCGTCGGTGAACCGGGTGGAGGCGTTGACGGCGACGGTGGTGGAATCCACCAGTTGGGTGAACCGGCGGGCCGCCTGCTGCGAGGTGGTGACGATGGCCTCGGTGTGACCGGAGGTCCACAGCCGGATGTGCTCCACGGCCCGGTCGAGCGAGTCGACGACGGCCGCGGCGATGTCGTGGGAGAGGTACTCGGTCTCCCAGTCCTCCGTGGTGGCCTCCACGACCGTCGCCGCGGAGTCCTTGGCGTACGCCATCACCCGCTCGTCGGCGTGCACGGTGACCCCGGCCTCGGCCAAGGCTTCCAGCGCGCGCGGCAGGAACGCGGGGGCGATGTCCTGGTGGACCAGGAGGGTCTCGGCGGCGTTGCAGACGCCGACCCGCTGGGCCTTGGAGTTGACCAGGATCTCCACGGCGGTGTCGAGGTCGGCGTCGGCGTCGACGTAGACGTGGCAGTTGCCGGTGCCGGTCTCGATGACCGGGACGATCGACTCCTGGACGATCGTGTTGATCAGGGAGGCGCCGCCGCGCGGGATGAGGACGTCGACCAGGCCGCGGGCGCGCATCAGCTCGCGCACGCTGTCCCGGCCCTCGCCGGGCACCAGCTGCACGGCGTCGGCGGGCAGCCCGGCGCCGCCCACGGCGTCGCGCAGCACCCGGACCAGCGCGGTGTTCGACCGGTACGCGGAGGACGAGCCGCGCAGCAGGACCGCGTTGCCGGACTTCAGGCACAGGGCGGCGGCGTCGACCGTGACGTTGGGGCGGCCCTCGTAGATGATCCCGACGACGCCGAGCGGCACCCGGACCTGCCGCAGGTCGATGCCGTTGGGCAGGGTGGAGCCGCGGACGACCTCGCCGACCGGGTCGGGCAGCGCGGCCACGTCCCGCACGTCGGAGGCGATCGCGCGCACCCGCTCCGGGGTGAGGGTGAGCCGGTCGATCATGCCCTCGCTGATGCCCGCCTCACGTGCCTTGGCGACGTCCTGGGCATTGGCTTCGACGATCTCGCTCGCCCGGACCTCCAGCGCGTCCGCGACGGCGAGCAGCGCGTCGTCCTTCGCCGCGCGGGGCAGCGGCGCGAGGGTGGCGGCGGCCCCCTTGGCCCGGTAGGCGGCCTGGTTGACCGGAGACATCGAGTCGTATGGCGAAAGCGTGGTCATGGGGGAAGGGTAGTGCGGCCGGAGGGTCCGACCACCGGTATCCCGAACCCCGAGACGCCGGGGGCCGTGGCCGCCGGCACGAAGGGCCGTGGCGCTCGCGGAGGGCCGAACCGGTCTCCCGGCTCAGAACGGATGTACCCCCACCGGCGTCGCCGGTGCGGGGCCGTAGCCCGCGGCGATGCGCTGGTGGTAGGTGGCCCGGTCGATGACCTCCAGACCGACGATCTCCCAGGGCGGCAGTCCCGCGGTCCGCCGGTGCTCGCCCCACAGCCGCAGTGCCACGGCGGCGGCGTCGTGCAGGTCGCGGGCCTCCTCCCAGTAGCGGATCTCCGCGTGGTCCTCGGCGTACCGGCTGGTCAGCAGGAAGGGGTGGTCGTGGGCGAGCTGTTCCAGGGCGCGGCGGACCTCGGCGATCGGGGCCAGGCCGCCGGAGACGCTGAGGGTGACGTGCCACAGGCGCGGGAGGTCCCGGGGCTCGCCGTTCTGGAACCGGTCGCCCGCCGCGACGCTGGCCAGGGCGCGTTCCTCGCCGACCGCGCGGGAGCCGGCACCACCGCGGGACGTCGTCGTCCCAGGGCGCACTCGTCTCACGACGGCCTCCTTCACGCACAGGCCGGCCCCGGGGCCGGGCAGATGTGTTCCCTGGGTCAAAGTTGAGCAGGCCGCCGGGCGTCGTGGGGCGGTTTTGCGGAACGTCCACCGCGGGGGGCGCGCGATCCGGCACATTTACGGATGCAGGACCACCAGATCGTCCCTGTGTACGACCTCGCGTTCGTACTCGGGGCCGAGATCGCGGGCGAGGTCGTGGGTGGAGCGGCCGATCAGCCGGGGGATCTCCTTGGCGTCGAAGTTGACCAGGCCGCGGGCCACCGGCCGCCCTTCGTGGTCCCGCAGCTCGACCGGGTCGCCCGCGCTGAACTCGCCCTCGACGCCCGCGATCCCGGCCGGCAGCAGCGACTTGCGGCGCTCGACGACCGCGCGCACCGCGCCGTCGTCGAGGGTGAGCGAGCCCTGCGGGGTGGACGCGTGCTGGAGCCACAGCAGCCGGTCGGCCGAGCGCCGGCCGGTGGGGTGGAAGTAGGTGCCGGTGTCCGCGCCGGCGAGGGCGTCACCCGCGTGGACGGTGCTGGTCAGCACGACCGGGACGCCCGCGGCGGCGGCGATCGAGGCGGCCTCGATCTTGGTGACCATGCCGCCGGTGCCGACGCCGGCCTTCCCGGCGCTGCCGATCTCGACGTGGGCGAGGTCCTCCGGGCCCCGTACCAGCGAGATCCGCGAGGTGCCGGGCCGGGCGGGGTCTCCGTCGTACACGCCGTCCACGTCGGACAGCAGGACCAGCAGGTCGGCGTGGACCAGGTGGGCGACGAGGGCGGCGAGACGGTCGTTGTCGCCGAAGCGGATCTCGTCGGTGGCGACGGTGTCGTTCTCGTTGACGACCGGGAAGGCGCCCATCGCCAGCAGCTTGTCGAGGGTGCGGGAGGCGTTGCGGTGGTGGGCGCGGCGGCTCATGTCGTCGGAGGTGAGCAGTACTTGGCCGACGCGGACGCCGTAGCGGGCGAAGGATGCGGTGTAACGGGCCATCAGCAGCCCCTGGCCGACGCTGGCGGCGGCCTGCTGGCGGGCGAGGTCCCGCGGTCGCCGGGCGAGGCCCAGGGGGGCGAGTCCGGCGGCGATGGCGCCGGAGGAGACGAGAACGAGTTCGCGCTCTCCCCCGCTGCGAACCTTCGCGAGCACGTCGACGAGTGCGTCGACCCGGTCGGCGTCCAGGCCTCCTGCCGCGGTCGTCAGCGACGAGGATCCGACCTTGACGACGATCCTGCGGGCCTCGCTCACGGCCTGCCTTGCCCTTGCCACCTGCTGCTCCGTCCCTCGTGCCGACCACGGGGCCGGCCTGGGCGCCCCCACCGGCAATCTACGCGAAGTGGGGCGGGCAACGCCCGCCCGTCCAGCCTCCGGACGCCCGCGCGTAACCACGCCCTCACCGAGTGCTGATGTGAAAAAGCTTGCATTGGTTGCCTATAGAAATTAAAGCTTCTGGAAACATAGTGTGAACGGGTGTCACCCAACGCTTCTCGCATCCAGCGCATCCTCCTCAGATCGGGGAAGAGCCCCTACGACGCAGTCCCGGTAGAGGAAGCCCTCCACCGCGACGTGTTCGCCAGCAACGCGGGCAACCTGATCTTCAGCGACGCCACGCACAAGATTCTCGAGACACCGCACACCACGGTGGTGTCCAACGGCATCCGCACCGATGGGACTCCCGCAGGACGCATCAACGAGGAGTACGACGCCTTCGTCGTGCCGCTCGCCAACGCCTTCCGACCCTCGTTCGAGGCGAGTCTGCGGCGACTGACGCGGCTGATCAGCCAGTTGAAGATCCCGGTGGTCGTCGTCGGCATCGGCGCGCAGGCGGGTCTCGACTACAACCCGGCGCGGCTGAAGCCGATGGAGCCGGCGGTGCGCGAGTTCGTCTCCGCCGTGCTGGACCGCAGCGCCTCGATCGGCGTGCGCGGCGAGTTCACCGAGAAGTACCTGAACGGCCTCGGGTTCAAGGACGTCGACGTCATCGGCTGCCCCTCGCTGTTCATGTACGGCAAGGAACTCGCCGTGGAGAAGCGGGCGCAGGAGCTGACCGCCGACTCCCGCATCGCGATCAACGGTTCGCACAACGCGGTCCGCAGCCAGGGCCTGGGCCGGGTCATCACCCGTACCCACGCCCGCTACCCGAACCTGCGGTTCATAGGCCAGAACCTCAGCGACGCCCGGCAGCTGCACTGGCGGGACCTGTCCGACCCGAACGGGAAGGTCACCGGGATGCCGACGCACCCCGACCACCCGATGTACCGGGAGGACAAGGTCCGCGTCTACATCGACCCGGTGACCTGGATCGACGATCTGCGGGACTTCGACTTCTCCTTCGGTTCCCGCATCCACGGCAACATCGCGGCGCTGCTGGCCGGTACGCCCGCGAACGTGCTGTGCTCGGACTCGCGCACGCTGGAGCTGTGCCGCTACTTCGAGATCCCGCACCACACCCTCGACCAGCTGCCCGAGGAGATCGACCCGGCGCGGCTGTACGAGGAGACCGACCTCGGCGCGCTCACCGGCAACCACCACGAGCGGTTCGAGCGGTTCACCTCGTTCCTCGACCGCAACGGGCTGGACAACACGTTCACGCACGGCGACGGCGGTGCGGCGTACGAGGAGCGGCTGCGCTCGCTGGACTTCCCCGGCGGTGTCCGGCCGTGGATCGACACCGACCCCGCCTCGCTCATCGCGCGCTTCGGCTGGCTGCACACCCGGGTCGGCGAACTGACCGCGGACAACGCCAAGCTGAAGAAGGAACTGGACCGCGTCAAGGCGGGAACCAAGGCCGCGGCCAAGACCGCCGCCGGGAAGACCACCGTGGTCGCCCCCGCGTCCCGCTCGGTGTACCGCAAGGCCCGCCGGGTCGTGGGCCGTCCCCTGCGCAGGGCGCTCAAGGGAGGACGCGGCTAGGGCCGCGCCGGGCCCCGCGGCCGGGGTCGGCCCCGGTCCCGGGGCCTCCTCGGGCCATAGCAGTCACCGGTCACTCCACACGGTGCGGACACGCGCGTGTCGTCCGGACGTCGGTACGCGTTAACCCGGGCGTCCGTCTCTGCGACGAACCCTGGAGTGACCGCGTGCCCCTGCCCCTGTCCCGAACCGGTCGGCCGTCCCGGTCCGGCCGGCTGTCCCGATCCCGTCGCCGGCTCGTGGCGAGCGTCGGCCGACGCCGTGCCTCGCCCCGTCCGTCCGGCCGTCCGCTCGTCGTCAGAGGGCTGACGGCGGCCGTCCTGGCCGGCGCCTTCGTGGCGCAGACCGCCGGGGCCCTGCTCCCGGACGTCCCGCTGCTGCTCGCCGCGACCGCCGTCTCCCTGACGGTCGAGGGCGTGCTGTCCCGGTGGCAGCCCGTCATGTCGTCGCTGCTGGCCAAGTCCCACGCGGACATCACCGTCCGCCACGTACTGCGCGATCTGCTCCTGGTGGTGGGCCTGCTGCGGCTCGGGGAGCACGACCGGGAGCCGCAGTTCGCGTGGCCGGTCGCCGGTCTGCTCGTCTTCTACGCGCTGCACTGCGCGGTCCAGGCGGTGTCGGTGCTGGTCCGCCGTACCCGCACGCTGCCGGTGCTGACCCGGAACATCGACGCCTCGGCGCTGCGTCTGTCCCCCGCCCCGGCCGCGCTGCTGCGCCGCCCCGGCCACCGGCTGCTGCTCCTGGGCCTGCCCACGACCGCCGGCCTGGCCACGGCGGCGGTGACCGGGGAGCCCCTGCCCGCGGCGGCCGGGACCGCGGTGTCGGTGGTGCTCGCGGCGGCGGGCCTGGGCGCGCTGCTGGTGCGGCTGCTGCCCTCCCGGCGTCCGGCGGGCGAGCAGGAGGTGCTCGACTGGTTCGACGCCTGGCTGGACGACTACCGGCCCACGGTCGGCCTGTACTTCTCCGGCGGGGCGTCCTCCGCCTACCAGGCCAACATGTGGCTGGAGACGATGAGCAGGCTCGACGGGCGGCCCGTCGTCGTCCTGCGCGAACGGTTCATGGTGGCGAGGATCGCGGCGACCGACCTCCCGGTCGTGTGCCTGCCGAAGGTGTCCACCCTCATGCGGCTGGAGCACTCCACGCTGCGGGTGCTCATCCACCCGTCGAACTCCGGCAAGACCTCGCAGGTGCTGCGCATCCCCACGATCAAGCATGCCTTCGTCAACCACGGGGAGAGCGACAAGCTGTCGTCCTGCAACCCGTACGCGAAGGCCTACGACGAGGTGTGGGTGGCCGGCCCCGAGGCGCGTGAACGGTACGCGCGGGCCGGGGTCGGTGTCGAGGACAAGGACGTGGTGGAGATCGGCCGCCCCCAACTGGACGCCGTGCGCCCCTGGTCGGGTCCGCCGGCCGACGACGCCCGGACCACCGTGCTGTACGCGCCGACCTGGGAGGGCTGGGACGGCAACCCGGGCAACACCTCGGTGGTCGCGGCCGGGGAGAACCTCGTCCGGGCGCTGCTCGCGGACCCGGGTGTGCGGCTGCTGTACAAGCCGCACCCGCTGACCGGCACGGTGGAGCCCGCGGCGGGCGCCGCCGACCGGCGCATCCGGGAGCTGATCCGGGCGGCGAACCGGGAACGGCCCGCGGGGGCTTCGGGTTCCGCGGGTTCCGCTGCGGAGCTGGACCGGCTCGCGGCGGAGCTGGACCGGCTCACGGCGGCCGGGGTCCGGGAGGGCGCCGACCAGATGGAGCGGATGCTGGCCCAGTCCGCCCCGCCGCCCGGCCGGGCCGAGGCGGTGGCGAAGGCCACGGCGGCCTGGGAGGAGGCGTACTGGGCGTCCCTGCCCCAGGACGAGCACCAGGTCGTCACGGGCGTACGGCCCGCCCTGTACTCCTGCTTCAACAACGCCGACCTGCTGATCAGCGATGTGTCCAGCGTCATCAGCGACTTCCTGGCCGGCGGCAAGCCGTACGCGGTGGCGAACACCAGCGGGATGTCCGAGGACGCCTTCCGCGCCGCGTTCCCGACGGCGGCGGCGGCGACCGTGCTGACCCCGGACGCGAGCGGGGTGCCGGCGCTGCTGGAGACGGTCCGGTACCCGGAAAAGGACGAACTGGCGGACGCTCGCGCGGAGCTGAAGCTGCGTCTCCTGGGTCCCGGCGAGCCGACGTCCCGGGAGCGCTGCGACACGGCCCTGCGCGCCCTGTCCACGGCGGCCCTGAACCACAGGGCGTGTGGTGAAGAACAGGCCGAGGCGCGGCATCCGCGGTCTCAGCGGCTCGCGGAGGACCTGCTGCCCGCTCCGCGCCACGCGTCCGACGCCGGTACGGGAGCCGACGCCGAGGCGTCGCGGTCCGTCACGCCGCCGTCGCGGCCGGCGCCTCCGGGGTGACCTTCTCGGCGGAGGCCAGCAGACGGCGGGCCCTGCGGGCGGCACGGCGCAGGACGGTGGCCTTGCCGCCCTCGCGGTAGCCGGGGAAGGCGCGGGCCTCCCGGGGCGTGGCGAGGTAGACGACGTCGGGGATTCCCGCCGCCCGGTCGCGGAAGTGCGGGTACACGAGGTAGACGCGTCGGCCCCGCCGCTCCATCAGGGCCGGCGCCTGCTTCTTCGACGCCGTGAACTTCACCGCGTCGAGGAGGAGTTCGAGTCGTTGTTCGGCCACCAGGTGCAGCCTCAGCCGTTCCTCGACCTTCAGGTGCCGGGCGACGCCCTCGGTCCAGTGGGCGTCCGTCAGCGGCTTCGCCAGCTCCAGTTTGCGCCGCCGCACCCGGTCGCCGTCCTTGAGGAACCTGGGGCCGAACTGCGGGAGCAGGGTGATGCCGAAGGGCCGCACCATCAGCCGGTCGCGCTGAGGTCCCTCGGGGACGAGGTCGGCGATCAGGTTCATCAGGAGGCGGGCGGAGTCGAACCGCAGGACGTAGCTCCCGCTCTTGGTGACGTGCTTGCCGTCGTCGCGGCCCACCAGGTAGTAGCAGGTGTGGTCGGCGACCACGGAGACGCCGTTCGCCCTGAGATACGCCTCCATGGTGAACAGCGCGTCCTCGCCGGTGTAGAGCGACTCGTCGAACCGTAAGCCGTGCCGGTCCAGCAGGGCACGGCGGAACAGCTTCTGCGCGCTGAGCGTGTACATGATGTTGGAGGAGTGCACGTCGGTGCGTTCCACCGTGCGGTCGAACATCGACTTCGGGGCGCCGCGGTCGACGCCCTCGATCCGCCCCAGGACGACATCGGTGCCGGCCCGGTCCGCCATGGCGACCATCCGCTCGAGGGCCTCGGGGCCCAGCCGGTCGTCGGCGTCCAGGAAGAAGACGTACCGCCCGCGGGCCTTGCCCAGGCCGACGTTGCGCGGGCCGCTGGGGCCGCCCGAGTTCGCCTGCCGGATCACGGTGACGCGCAGGGACGCACGCTCCGCGAACTCCTCCAGGTACTCCCCCGTGCCGTCCGTCGAGCCGTCGTCGACGGCGACGACCTCGAGGCGTTCCGGGCCGATGGTCTGCGCCTCCACCGAGGCGAGGCACTCGACCAGGTACGGCATCGCTTCGTACGCCCCGATGACCACGGTGACGTCAGGCTGCGCCACGGTCACGTTTTCCCCCTTGTTGTGGGATATTTCCTTTTGTATCGCCCCATACTCTCCCTGTTAGACGGGTGTTCGAGGTCGAAGGTTGCTCCGGACCACCGCTCAAGTGACCTATGCCACAAGGGTGTTGCGGCAATCGGTCGGCGGTCGTCCACGCAACAGGGCTCGGCCCCCGAGAAGATGCTTCTCGGGGGCCGAGCCCTGTGATGCGGTGGGGCCGGAGCCGCTCAGTTCACCGCGGTGCCGTCCGTCTCGCCGGTCACCGACGCCGTCGGTGCGGGCAGCGCGTCCGCCGGTTCCACGTCCGGGCCGCCGACCGCGGTCCGGGACCCCTGGCCGAGGTTGCGCGTCTCGGCCTTCCGGGCGAGCTGTGCGACCGCCGCGTTGAACTGGTCGATGGAGGCCGGCTCGTCCGGGCCCAGCAGGTAGCGCTTGAGCTCGCCCCGCTCCCCGGCCAGCGGATCGGCCTGCGGGTCGCGGACCGCCTCGAGCAGCTCGGCCAGCCCGGCCGCGTCGTTGGACAGGATCACGGCGGCGCGCACCGCCGTGTTCTGCCGCTTGAACTCCTCCGCCCCCAGCTCGGCGGAGTCGGTGACCGCGTACGGCTTGCCGCTGGCGATGAAGTCGGAGACGACGCTGGAGATGTCGGAGACCATCGCGTCGGACACGTTGAAGCAGTCGTACAGGCGCGGCTGGGCCCCCGTGATGACGCGGTGCTCCCAGGCGGGGAAGGAGTTCCAGTACGCGGTGTTCCACTCGGTGCGCAGCCGGGCGGTCTCCTCGTACAGCGCCACGTCGATCACGCCGTCGCGGCTGGCCTCGGCCTCGTCGCCCTTGTCGTTGCCGCCGGCCAGGGCGGTCAGCCGGGCATCGATGCGGGCCAGTTCGGCCCGCGCCCGGTCCTGCGCCGCCGTGTCGACGGTGAAACGGGGGTCGGCGGCGCGTTCGGCCGCGGCCTGCCCGAGCAGCGCGGTGATCCGCTCGTGGGCGGCCTTGGCCTGCGCGCTGCGGGTGCCGGTGAAGGGGTGCGGCTTGTAGAGGACGCGGACCGCGGGGTCTGCCGCGATCAGCCGCTTCACGATGTTCTCGCCGGCCAGCAGGAGCGAGGTGTTGCCCGGGTTGTCGTCCCAGCCCTCCCAGGTGGGGGCGTACAGCACCGTCGGGCGGTGCCCCTCGGCGGGGCCCGCGGCCGTGGCCTGCCAGGTCTCGATGGGGGCCAGCTGCGGGCGACCGACCTCGACGATGTCGTCGTCACGGACGCCGACGTCGGCGATGGCATAACGGTCGCGGCCCGCGCGGCCGGCCGTCCACACCTCGTCGTAGACCTTGCTGAACGGGTTGACGCTGGCGAGCTTGTCGCTGTCGCCGTGCCCGATGAAGACGTGCTTCATGGTCGGGACGCGCAGCAGGTGGATGTTCTTGCCGACGTTCGCCGCGTACAGCGCGACCCGTACCGTGGACAGGTCCAGGTTCATCAGGTGCACCCCTCCGGGCACGCAGACGACCGGGACCGTGGTGGGGGCCAGGTTGGCCAGGAGGACCCGCTCGCGCAGGATGACCAGCGGCCGGGTGTCCAGCTGCTCCATGGTCTCCAGCCACATGTTGACCTGGTACGCGGAGTCCTTGGAGCCGGAGAAGTACAGCACCGTCTCGGGCCGGTACTCGCGCAGCCAGTCGTCGACCGCCACCAGAACCTGGTCGGCCTTCGGCGGTATCCGCCGGCCTCGCACGTAGGGCACCAGGGCCAGCACGTACGCGAGGCCCAGGGCCACCGTGATGCCGATGCAGGCGAACCCGATGAGCGGCGAGTCGAGGGCCGCGGCGAGGAGTATGCCGCCGACCGCCACCAGGTCGAGGTGGAGCATCTTCTCCGCGGCGCGGTGCGTCAGCACGCGCGGCGGCGCGTCCGGGATCCGGATGCGGGACGCCAGGTCCACGTTGCGGGTGGCCACCGGCATGCGCCGGCGGTTGCGGATCAGCGTGGTCAGCGCGCCGTGCGGGGCCTGAAGGCCGTAGAACGCGATGAAGCAGGCGATCGCCCCGTAGTAGATCAGGTTGTCCGCGAGGGACATCCGGGCCAGCAGCAGGATCAGCAGCAGCTGCCGGATCAGGAAGCGGATCGACAGGCCCGCCCGCACCTTGCTGAGGCGGTTGACCAGGTAGCTGCCCCTGCGGTGCAGATAGTGGTCCGCCAGGTACGTCACGGCGGCCGCTGCCGCGAAGGCGGGGACGCTCGGGACGAGCGCGGCCAGCATGAGGCAGGGGAAGCCCAGCAGCATGAGGACCGCCGCGGCCAGCTCGGCCGCGCTTCCCACCCGGGCGACGCGAATAGCGGTGGATATCAACGGAGAAACCTGCTCTTGGAGGGGTGAGTGCCGGTTTGTGCCTGTGGGTAATTCGTTGCCGACGGATTCAGGCCCCCGCGAACACCCGCGCAGGAACTGCGTAAACGGGAGGCCGCAGAGGCCTGAATTACCGGAGTCTATTTGCCGTCAATTATTACACGCCGTCCTGACGGTCCAGCACCGACGCCAGTGCCTGCTCGAAGCCGCTGGCGCGGGCCGCGCCCGCCGTCGGGTCCTGCTGCCGTACGTCGATGACATGACCGGTGAGCTCGGAGAGCAGCACGTCCAGGGACGTACGGGCCACCGCCTCGGAGGACAACAGGCTGCCCGCCGGCTCCTGGCCGAAAGCCTTGGTCCGCATCGGCGTGGCGGTGCGCTCCGGGTTGACGCAGTTGACGCGGACACCCTCGCCGGCCCACTCGTCGGCCAGGGCCTGGGTGAGGTTCACCATCGCGGCCTTGGTCGAGGAGTAGAGGCTGTACTCGGCGCGCCCCCGGGTGTAGCTGCTGGAGGTGTAGAGCAGCAGCTGGCCCTTGCTCTCGGCGAGGTACTTGTACGCCGACCGGGCGATCTGCACGGGTGCCAGGTAGTTGACCTTCAGCGCCTCCTCGATGGTGGCGTTGTCGGTCTCGGCCAGCTTCCCGATGCGCAGCACACCGGCCGTGTTGACGACGTAGTCGATGCGGCCCGTCTCGGCGTACGCCTTGGACAGCGCGTCGTCGACCTCCTCCGGGTTCTCCACGTGGGTACCGGTGGTGGAGCGGCCGAGCGCGTACACCGTGGCGCCGTAGGACTCGGCGAGTTCGCAGATGTCCTTGCCGATGCCGTACGAACCGCCGAAGACGACGACGGTCTTGCCGGTGAGCAGCTCGCGGTAGGCGTCCTCCCCCATGGGCTCGGGGGTGGCGGTGGAGGCGAGCTGGAACAGCTTGTCGGCGATGAAGACGTCGACCGGCTGGGTGACCTTCATGTTGTACTCGTCGCCCGCGACGACGTGGATCGGCACGTCGGGCAGGTACTTGAGCACGACCGAGCAGTCGTCCGTGGCCTGGAAGTTGGGGTCACCGGCGGCGACCTCGTAGGCACGGCGGATCGTGGACAGCTTGAACGCCTGCGGGGTCTGTCCGCGGCGCAGCCGGGCGCGGTCCGGGATCTCGGTGATGAACTCGCCGTCGTCGCCGTGCGTCCGCGTGACGATGATGGTGTCGGCGGACGGGATGGCCACGTCGACGGCCTGGTAGCGCTCCAGGGCGTTCACGCAGTCGTCGATGACGCGCTGCGACAGCAGGGGGCGGACGGCGTCGTGGAAGAGGACGTTGCGGTCCTCGCCCTCGGCCAGGCCCTCGCCGAGTGCCGAGATGGCCCGCTCGGTGGTCTCGTTCCGCGTCGCACCGCCCTCGATGACCCGGGCGACCTTCTTGAACCCGGCCTTGGCGACGATCTTCTCGACGTCGGGCACATAGCCCGGCGCCATCAGCACGATGATGTCGTCGATCGAGTCGGCGTTCTCGAAGGTGGTCAGGGTGTGCTCGATGACTGCCTTGCCGGCGATCTTCAGCAGCTGCTTGGGGATCGAAAGACCCACCCGCTGACCGGTGCCACCGGCCAGGATCACTGCGGTGGTACGGGGCTTGGCTATGTGCTGGAACACAGGTGACCTACCTTGGGGCATCAGGGAACTGCAAAATGGTCCCACTTGTGGTTACCGCAATGCAAGGTGAGCGCCCTTCCTCGCATATGTGCGCGCCACCTTTCATTCACCTTAGACCCCCGGTGGCCGGACGACGGTTCCCGGGCCCCCCGGATCGTCGCTGTGAGTAACCGCACAGGCGGGAAGCCCGTGACCGCGCGTACGCCGACGGTCGCCGCGGCGGCCCCGGTTCCTTCCGGAAGGCACGAATCTTCACGGTCCACAGGGCGGGGCTGCACCTTTTCTTCATATTCGGGGTGCGACAAAGAGCGAAGCGCCCGACAACAAGAAATTCATCTTGTCCTCCCACTCTTTCCCGAAGAATTCCCCCATAAAGATTCGGCGGCTTTTCGGTCTCGGGGAGGAGAACGGGGCGGAGCCCGGGACCGTGTCGGTCCCGGGCTCCGCCCTCGTCGAGCGGCGGCCCGACGGCCGCCGGACGGCCGTCACACCACGTGGACCCCCGGGCGGCCCGCCTCCACCCGCAGCCGCGCCAGCGTACGGGGCGTGGCCTGCGGCTTCACCACGGTGTCCACCACCCGCACCCTCGCGTCGATGCCGCCCCGGCGGATGTCGAACAGGTGGTAGCCGCGGTGGGCGTCGAGCAGCTTCCAGTGCGGGTTGTCCGCGCGCCGCGGGTCCCACTGCGCCCGGAAGGCGGCCTGGTCCTGGTCGCCGTTGCTGGAGACGGACGTACCGACGAACTCGGCGCCCACGACCGCGGAGGACGGGTCGGCGAAGTCCTCCCTGAGGTCGCTGATCATGGTCAGGTGGCGGTCGCCGGTGAGCACGACGGGGTTGCTCACCCGCCGGAACTCCTGGAGCAGCGCGTTGCGTTCACTCTGGTAGCCGTCCCAGGCGTCGTAGTACCAGAGCTTGCCCTCGCCGACCTGGAGGTCGGTCTCGGCCATCATGATCTGGGAGGCGATCAGGTTCCAGCGGGCGGGCGAGTGGCGCAGTCCGTCGACCAGCCACCGCTTCTGCGCGGCGCCGAGCATGGTCAGCGACGGGTCCTGGGCGCCCTCCTGGCTGGTCGCCTGGTCGCTGCGGTACTGCCGGGTGTCGAGCACGTTGAGCCGGGCGAGGCGGCCGAACTCCAGCCGGCGGTGCATCCGGATGTGCGGGCCGTTCGGGACGGCGCTCGCGCGGACCGGCATGTGCTCGTAGTACGCCTGGTAGCCCGCGGTCAGCCGGGCCGTGAACGCGTCGTGCGACTGCTTGTCGGGGTCCTGCGGGATCTCGCCGGCGAAGTCGTTGTCGATCTCGTGGTCGTCGAAGGTGACCACGAAGGGGGCGCCCGCGTGCATCGCCGCGAGATCCGGGTCGGAGCGGTACTGGGCGTACCGGTTGCGGTACTGGGTCAGACCGTACGGCTCCCCGCTGCCCTCGTGACGGCGTACCCCGGTCGCCGACGGGCTGGACTCGTAGATGTAGTCGCCGACGAACACGACGACGTCCGGGTCCTGCTGGAGCATGTCGGCGTACGGCGTGAAGTAGCCGTGCTGCCAGTTCTGGCAGGAGGCGAGCGCGACCCTCAGGTGGCCGCCCGCGCTCTGCGCGGGGGGAGCGGTGCGGGTGCGGCCGGTCCGCGAGAGCTGTCCGCCGGCGCGGAAGCGGTACCAGTACCGCCGGTCCGGGCGCAGCCCGCGTACGTCGACGTGGACGCTGTGGCCGTAGGCGGGCCGGGCCCAGGCGGTGCCCCGGCGGACGATCCGCCTGAAGCGGGGATCCTCGGCGAGCTGCCACTCGACGGGCACCGTGCGGTCCGGCATGCCTCCGCCGTTCAGGGGGTCGGGGGCGAGCCGGGTCCACAGCACGATCCCGTCCGGCAGCGGGTCGCCGGAGGCGACTCCCAGGCTGAACACCCCGTCGGGCAAAGCTTTCCGCTCCGCCGCGCGAGCGGTGGCCGGCAGCCACAGCTGGGCGGAGGCCGCCGCGCCGAGCGCGGCGGCACCGGCGGTCAGAACGCGGCGGCGGTCGGGCGATACTGCTCCGGACATGGGTGGACTCCCCTGCCTCGCATGCGACGTGGACACGGGGAAGTTCTCGGTCCGGAAGGTCCGCGCACTGAACCCACAGGGTCGCGTGCATGACAATGAAGCGGACAAGAGGAAACCCGCCCCGGCACGGGAACGTCCCGTTGCCCGGGCGGGTCCTGAAGGTGAGCGGCGGGCGACGGAGGGGAATTTCCGCCGCCGGAGCCGTCCGGTGCCCTCCTCGGGCCCCACGGGGCCTACAGGCCCCTGCAGGCCCTACGACTTGTCGCGGAACGGGTCGAATTCGTCGTACTCCTGCTCGGCCTCGTCCCGTTCGGCCTGCCGGTCGCGGCGGCGCTGGGCGGCCGGGCGGGGCGTCTCGAAGCGGTGGTCCTCGCCGCGCCGGCCGAGCATCTCCGCACCGGCGGTCACCGTCGGCTCCCAGTCGAAGACGACGGCGTTGTCCTCGGGGCCGATGGCGACACCGTCGCCGGTGCGGGCTCCGGCCTTCATCAGCGCCGCTTCCACGCCGAGCCGGTTGAGCCGGTCGGCGAGGTAGCCGACGGCCTCGTCGTTGCTGAAGTCGGTCTGGCGGACCCAGCGTTCGGGCTTCTCGCCACGTACCCGGAACAGTCCTTCGTCCTCGCGGGTGACGGTGAACCCGGCGTCGTCCACGGCCTTGGGCCGGATGACGATGCGCGTCGACTCCTCCTTCGGGCGGGCGGCCCGCGCCTCGGAGACCAGCTGGGCCAGCGCGAACGACAGTTCCCGCAGACCGAGGTGGGCGACGGCGGACACCGCGAAGACCCGGTAGCCGCGTGCCTCCAGATCCGGCCGCACCATCTCGGCGAGGTCACTGCCGTCCGGCACGTCGGTCTTGTTGAGGACGACGACGCGGGGACGGTTGTCGAGACCGCCGTACTGCCGCAGCTCCTCCTCGATGACGTCGAGGTCGGAGACGGGGTCGCGGTCGGACTCCAGCGTCGCCGTGTCCAGCACGTGCACGAGCACACTGCACCGCTCCACGTGCCGCAGGAACTCGAGCCCGAGCCCCTTGCCCTGGCTGGCACCCGGGATGAGTCCCGGCACGTCGGCGATGGTGTAGACGGTCGAACCGGCGGTGACGACGCCCAGGTTGGGCACGAGGGTGGTGAACGGGTAGTCGGCGATCTTGGGCTTGGCTGCGGAGAGCACGGAGATCAGCGAGGACTTGCCCGCACTCGGGTAGCCGACCAGCGCCACATCGGCGACGGTCTTCAGCTCCAGGCCGATGTCCCGCAGGTCTCCCGGCTCACCGAGCAGCGCGAACCCGGGCGCCTTGCGCCGTGCGGAGGCGAGGGCGGCGTTCCCGAGCCCGCCCCGGCCGCCCTGGGCGGCGATGTACGAGGTCCCGTGTCCCACCAGGTCGGCGAGCACGTTGCCCGCCTTGTCCAGGACGACGGTCCCGTCCGGCACCGGAAGGACGAGGTCCTGGCCGTCCTTGCCGCTGCGGTTGCCGCCCTCGCCGGGCTTGCCGCTGGTGGCCTTGCGGTGCGGGGAGTGGTGGTAGTCGAGCAGGGTGGTCACGGACTGGTCGACGATGAGGATCACGTCGCCGCCCCGCCCGCCGTTCCCGCCGTCGGGTCCGCCCAGCGGCTTGAACTTCTCACGGTGGACGGAGGCACAGCCGTGACCTCCGCTACCCGCGGCGACATGCAGCTCGACGCGGTCCACGAAGGTGGTCATGTGGGGTGCCTCCAGAGACAGTGAGGTGTACGTGCGTACGTATTTCCTGGTTAACACGCGAAAGGCGGACCCACCTTCCCGCCGGGGAAGTGAGGTCCGCCTCGCGAAAGCTTCCGATCAGGCGACCGGAACGATGTTCACGACCTTGCGGCCGCGGTGGGTGCCGAACTGCACCGCACCGGCCTCCAGCGCGAACAGCGTGTCGTCGCCACCACGGCCGACGCCGGCGCCGGGGTGGAAGTGGGTGCCACGCTGGCGGACGAGGATCTCACCCGCGTTGACGGCCTGACCGCCGAAGCGCTTCACGCCGAGCCGCTGGGCATTCGAGTCGCGACCGTTCCGGGTGGACGATGCGCCCTTCTTGTGTGCCATCTCTCCTCAGTCCCTTACTTCGCAGCCGCGGGGATCTCAGTGACCTTGATCGCCGTGTACTGCTGGCGGTGGCCCTGACGACGGCGGTAGCCGGTCTTGTTCTTGTAGCGCAGAATGTCGATCTTCTGGCCCTTGTGGTGGTCCACGATCTCGGCCTGGACCTTGATGCCGGCCAGCACCCACGGGTCGCTGGTGACGGCGTCGCCGTCGACGACGAGCAGGGTCGAGAGCTCGACCGTGTCGCCGACCTTGCCCGTGGAAATCTTGTCAACCTCAACGATGTCGCCGACAGCAACCTTGTGCTGGCGACCACCGCTGCGCACGATGGCGTACACGCGGATCTCACTCTCACTCGAAGAACGGCACCCCGCAGGCCAGCCGCCCGACAGACACACGGGCAACCTCTCCCGAGCCATTCCATGCACCCGGGAGGAAAAGGTTTACGGGGATGTGGCAGTCCCGATGGACACGCCGACGGTCAAGGTTACGGGGCGTGGCCCCAAGGGGTCAAACCGGGCCCCGACCACCGGTGACGGCGACGGGCGCCCGGTGGACGGGGCCCCGTCCGGCGGGTCAGTTCTCGAGCAGGTGGGCGCGCCCGAACATGGTCGCCGCGACCCGCGCGGTCGGCGTGCCGGAGTCCAGGTCCGCACCGGCCTCCCGCAGCACCTCGACCACCTCGTCCGCACCCTTGAACAGGGCGCCGGCGAGGGGGGCCTGGTCCCGGGCGTTCCGCAGGTCCGGGTCGGCGCCGAGCCGGAGCAGGGCCCGCACGGTGCCGGCGTGGCCGTGATAGGCGGCGAGCATCAGCAGGGTGTTGCCGGCCGCATCGGTCACGTCCACCGGCAGCCCGTGCTCCACGAACTCCACCACCTGCTCGGTGCTGCCCTCGCGGGCCAGATCCATGGCGAGGGCCACGACGCGCTCCGTCTGCTCAGGTGTCAGACCGTCCCTGCTCATGCGCATCTCTCCTGGTCGAACGGTCGTGCTGGTCAAACGACAGTGCGGGGCAAGCGGTTGCGCCGGTCATGCCCATGAGGACGTCGGGCGATGACTGCGCCGTGCCCGGCGCGGACCACACAGTGGTCCGCGCCGGGCACGGCGTGGGGCGTACCGCCTGCCCCTCGAGCGGCCGGGCTCAGAGGTTGCCGGCGGCCAGGGCCTCGATCGCCTTGCGGACGCCTTCGCCGTAGGCCGGGTCGGCCTGGGTGCAGTTGGCGATGTGCCGCTCGACGGTCTGCTCCGACGCGCCGTTGATGGCGCGCGCCGTGTTCTCGAAGAGAACCTGCTGCTGCTCGGGGCTCATCAGGCGGAACAGGTTCCCGGGCTGCTCGAAGTAGTTGTCGTCGTCCTCACGGAAGTTGAACCGGTCGGCGACGGCGCCCACAGCCAGGTTCGGCTCGCGGTAGGCCGGCTGCTCCTGCCAGCGTCCGTACGAGTTGGGCTCGATGCCCGGGGTGGACCCCTGGTTGCCGTCGACCCGCATGCCGCCGTCGCGGTGGTAGGTGTTCACCGGGTTCTTCGCGGCGTTGACGGGGATCTGGTGGTGGTTCACGCCGAGGCGGTAGCGCTGGGCGTCGCCGTAGGAGAACAGCCGGCCCTGCAGCATCCTGTCGGGCGAGTAGCTGATGCCCGGAACCACGTTCGCCGGGGTGAAGGCGACCTGCTCGACGTCCGCGAAGTAGTTCTCGGGGTTGCGGTTGAGCTCCCACTCGCCGACCTCGATCAGCGGGTAGTCCTTCTTCGACCAGACCTTGGTGAGGTCGAAGGGGTGGAAGCGGTAGTTCTCCGCGTCGGCCTCCGGCATGACCTGGACGAACAGCTTCCACTTCGGGAAGTCGCCGTCCTCGATCGCGTCGTAGAGGTCGCGCTGGTGGGACTCGCGGTCCTTGCCGACCAGGGCCTCGGCCTCGGCGTCGGTGAGGTTCTTGATGCCCTGCTGGGTGCGGTGGTGGAACTTGACCCAGAACCGCTCGCCCTCGGCGTTGATCAGGCTGTAGGTGTGCGAGCCGAAGCCGTGCATGTGCCGGTACGAGGCGGGGATGCCGCGGTCGGACATCACGATCGTGATCTGGTGCAGGGCCTCGGGGAGGTTGGTCCAGAAGTCCCAGTTGTTCTCGGCGTCGCGGAGGTTGGTGCGCGGGTCGCGCTTCACCGCGCGGTTGAGGTCCGGGAACTTCAGCGGGTCGCGGAAGAAGAAGACCGGGGTGTTGTTGCCGACCAGGTCCCAGTTGCCCTCGTCCGTGTAGAACTTCAGGGCGAAGCCGCGGATGTCGCGCTCGGCGTCGGCCGCGCCGCGCTCACCGGCGACGGTGGAGAACCGCGCGAACATCTCGGTCTTCTTGCCGATCTCGGAGAAGATCTTCGCGCTCGTGTAGCGCGTGATGTCGTGGGTCACCGTGAACGTGCCGAACGCACCCGAGCCCTTGGCGTGCATCCGGCGCTCCGGAATGACCTCGCGGTCGAAGTGCGCGAGCTTCTCCAGGAACCACACGTCCTGCAGGAGCATCGGACCGCGCGGACCGGCCGTCATGGAGTCCTGGTTGTTGGCAACCGGCGCGCCGGCGGCCGTCGTCAAGGGCTTCTGGTTGTTCTCGGTCAAAACTCGCTCCTCGGTGAGTGGTTCTTCGCCTGTGATCAATGCCTGCGGTCCTGGCCGTCCGAGCATCCGCGCGAGCCGCTCCGCGGCTCGCATCGCATACCCTACGTTGGACAAGGTCTAAGTCAAGGCGACTTTCAGAACCATACCTGTTCTTGAGCTGGGTTCCATCGCTGGTTAGGGTGACATGCATGAGTGATCTCTTGAAGAGGCTTCGGGAACGTGGCTGGCGCCTGACCGCACAGCGGCGTGTCGTCGCCGAGGTTCTCAGCGGAGACCACATCCACCTGACCGCCGACGAGGTGCACGCGCGGGCGACGGAGCGGCTGCCCGAGATCTCCCGGGCGACGGTCTACAACACCCTGGGCGAACTGGTGTCCCTGGGCGAGCTCCTCGAGGTCTCGACCGACCATCGCGCCACGCGCTACGACCCGAACGCGCGCCGTCCCCATCACCACCTGCTCTGCGACCGCTGCGGAACGATCCGCGACGTGCACCCCACGGGCGACGCCCTCTCGGCCCTTCCGGAGTCGGAGCGCTTCGGATACACGGTCTCCGACGTCGCGCTGACCTACCGCGGCATCTGTCCGAACTGCACGGCGTGATGCCGGGGCCGGGGCACGGCCGAAGGCGGCGGCCGGCGCTCCGGAACCCGGGACACCCGGCCCGCCCACGGGCCGGGTGTCCGTGTCCCGCGGGGCGGGCCGGCGTTCGAGGTCCGGTCCGGGGGAAACGCGGGGAGGCGCGGACACCGAATGTCACCGGTGTCCGCGCCTCTTCGCGTACCGCCCCGTAGGGCGGGCCCTGATCAGTCCTCCGTCGACGCCGTGACCGAGGGCGACGGCTGCTGGGCCGCTGCCGCGGTCTTCTTCGCCGTCGTCTTCTTGGCCACGGTCTTCTTGGCGACGGTCTTCTTGGCCGTCGTCTTCTTGGCGACGGTCTTCTTCGCCGTCGTCTTCTTGGCCGTCGTCGCCTTCTTCGTGGCGGCCTTCTTCGCCGTGGCCTTCTTGGCCGTCGCTCGGGCGGTCTTCCTGGCCGGAGCCGTCTCCTCGGCGGCCTCCTCGACGGCCTCCGCCTCGGTGGTGACCGCTGCCGCCTGGTCCGCCTGGTCCGCCTGGTCCGCTGGAGCCGCCTGGTCCGCCGTGGCCGACGGGACGACCACGACGGCCGCCTCCTCGGACGCGGTGGACACGGTCGGCTTGCGCACCGCGCGGCGGCGCGGGCGCGGCGGCGAGGCGGTCTCGGCCGCCGCCTCGGGCGCCTCGGCCGGGGACTGCCCGGCCACCGGCTCGGACGCCTGCTCGGGCTCCGACGGGGCGGCCGTGGGGACGGTCTCCATGACCGTCACCACCGCGGCCTCGGCACCCGCCGGGGAACCGGCCGGCGCGGACACCTTGCGGGTGGCCCGGCGACGCGTACGGACCCTGGGAGCGGCTTCCTCGGCAGCGGGTGCCTCGACGGGGGTCTCGGCGGGTGCCTCGACGACCGGGTCCTCGGCGGCGGCCGGTACGGCGTACGCCTCGGCGGCCGGCTCCGGCTGCACCGGACGCGCGGCTTCCTGCGCGGCCGTCGTGTCCTGAGCCGTCGGCACCTGAACCGAGGGCTCCTCGGCGATGGCCGCGCCCGTGGTCTCGGCGGCGGCCGGCTCGCGACGGCGCTCCTCGCGCCTCGGCGTGCCTGCCGGGGCCGAGGCCCTCCGGCTCACCCGGCGGCGGCCACGGCCGCGGGTGGCCGCGGCCTCCGCCTCGGCGGCGCTGCTGTACAGCTCCTCGTCGGGGGTGTACTCGGGGGCCGGAAGCGCGAGCGGCTCGGCGGCTTCGGCGGCGACCTCGGCCTCCGTCTCCTCTTCCGCCTCCTGCTCCGCCGTCGTGACGACGTCGGCCTCGTGCTCGTGGAGGTGCTCCCCGGCCCCGGCCCGCGCCCGCTTCCTGCGCTTGCCGCCGCCTCCGGTGGAGGTGGGCTGGTCCAGGTGGACGATGACACCGCGCCCGTTGCAGTGGACGCAGGTCTCCGAGAACGACTCCAGCAGACCCTGGCCGACCCGCTTGCGGGTCATCTGCACCAGGCCCAGCGAGGTCACCTCGGCGACCTGGTGCTTCGTACGGTCCCGGCCCAGGCACTCGAGCAGGCGCCGCAGCACCAGGTCCCGGTTGGACTCCAGGACCATGTCGATGAAGTCGATGACGATGATGCCGCCGAGGTCGCGCAGCCGCAGCTGGCGCACGATCTCCTCGGCCGCCTCCAGGTTGTTCCTGGTGACCGTCTCCTCGAGGTTGCCGCCCTGACCGGTGAACTTGCCGGTGTTGACGTCGATGACGATCATCGCCTCGGTCCGGTCGATCACCAGCGAACCGCCGCTGGGCAGCCAGACCTTGCGGTCGAGCGCCTTGGCGAGCTGCTCGTCGATCCGGTACGTGGCGAAGACGTCGACCTCGCTGGTCCACCTCTGCAGCCGGTCGGCCAGGTCGGGCGCGACGTGCGCGACATACCCGTGGATGGTCTCCCAAGCCTCGTCGCCACTGACGATGACCTTGGAGAAGTCCTCGTTGAAGATGTCCCGCACGACCCGGACGGTCATGTCCGGCTCGCCGTACAGCAGCGTCGGCGCGTTCGAGCTGCCGCCGCTCCTGGACTTCTTCTTGATGTCCTCCCACTGCCCCTGCAGCCGCTCGACGTCACGGCGCAGCTCGTCCTCGCTCGCGCCCTCGGCGGCGGTGCGCACGATGACGCCCGCGTCCTCGGGGACGATCTTCTTGAGGATGGTCTTCAGCCGGGCCCGCTCGGTGTCGGGCAGCTTGCGGCTGATGCCGGTCATCGAGCCCTCGGGGACGTACACGAGGTAGCGGCCCGGGAGGGAGACCTGGCTGGTCAGACGGGCGCCCTTGTGCCCGATCGGGTCCTTCGTCACCTGGGCGAGGACCGGCTGGCCGGACTTCAGCGCGGCCTCGATCCGGCGCGGGCCGTTGGCCATGCCCAGCGCCTCGAAGTTGACCTCACCGGCGTAGAGCACGGCGTTGCGGCCCTTGCCGATGTCGATGAAGGCGGCCTCCATCGACGGCAGCACGTTCTGCACCTTGCCGAGGTACACGTTGCCGACGTACGAGGTGGCCTGCTCCTTGTTGACGTAGTGCTCGACGAGCACGCCGTCCTCCAGGACGCCGATCTGCGTGCGGTCGCCGTACTGCCGGACCACCATGACGCGCTCGACGGCCTCGCGACGGGCCAGGAACTCGGCCTCGGTGATGATCGGGACGCGTCGGCGGCCCTGCTCACGGCCTTCCCGGCGGCGCTGCTTCTTCGCCTCCAGACGCGTGGAGCCCTTGATGGACTGCACCTCGTCCGACGGCTCGGAGACCTTGCGCGGCTCACGGACCTTGACGACGGTGCGCTCGGGATCGTCGCCGGAGGCCTCGGTCTCGCCGCCACCGTCCCCGGCCCGGCGGCGCCGGCGACGACGGCGCCGGCTGCTGCTGGAGCCGCCCGCGGCGCCCGTGTCGTCACGGTCCTCGGCCGACTCGTCGGTGTCCTCCGCGTCGTCGGCGGAGCCGTCGTCGGTGTCCTCGGCGTCCTCGGTGCCATGCTCGGCGTCGTCCTCGGACTCGCCGCCCTCGGCGTCGGCCTCGGCGGACTCGCCGCGCCTGCGGCGACGGCCGCCCCGGCGGCGGCGACGGCGGGAGCCGGGGCCCTCGTTCTCGTCCTGGTCGTCGTCCGCGTGGTCCTCGGCCTGCTCGTCGGCGTCCGCGTCGGCGTCCGTCCCGTCTTCGGCGCGGGCGTCGGGAGCGGGCTCGGCGCGGGTGCTGCCGCCGGAAGCGGCCTGGGCGGCCGGTGCCGCCTCGGTCTCGTCGGCAGCGCCCCGGCGGCGGCGCCGGCGGCGGGAGGCGACGGGCTGCTCCTCCGGGAGCTCCTCGGTCTCCTCCGGCTCGTCGGGCTCCACCGCACCGGCGGCCTCGGCGGCCGCTTCGGCGGCGGCCCGCTCCGGGGTCTGGAACTGGGGCTCGGTGAACACGGGGGCCTGGAAGACGGCGACCGCGGGACGTGCGGGACGCTTCGTCGTCCCGGCCTCCGCGGCTCCGGCCGACCCTGCGGCGGGCCGGGCGGGCTCGGCGAATCCGGCGGCGGGCTTGCGGACCGTACGGCGACGGCGGCGCGGAGCGGCGTCGTCCGCGGCAGGCGCCTCGGACACCTCGGGCGTCTCGGACACCGCAGACGCCGCGGGGGTCTTCGGGATCTCTCCGGTGGTCTCGCTCACGGGAGCCTTCGCCTCCTCGGCGGGGGAGGCGTCGGCCTCGGCGGACGGAGCGGCCTGACCGGCCTGCGCCGTCTCGGCGGTCGCGGGAGCGGAGACACGGCGCGAGGCACGACGCCGGGTGCGGCGGGGAGCCGCGTCGTCGGCGACGGCGGTCTCGGCGGTGTCCGCGGGAATGGTCTCCACGGGGGCGGCGGTGTCGGAAGCAACCGCGGTCTCGGCGGCCTGCGGGCTGTCCGCGGTCACGGTGCTCTCGGCACTCGCGGCGCTCAGGTCAGGTTCGGTGGTCCCGGCGACGGTGGCCGTCGGCGAGGTCACGCGGCGCGTGGCACGACGGCGCGCACGCGGCGGGGCCGCTTCCGCGGTCGGCGCGGTGTCCGCGGCGGGCTCGGCGGCCGGAGCGGCCGGGGTCTCGGTCGCCGGTACGACGGTCTCGGCGGCCTCCGCCGCCTCCGGCTCGCTCGCGGACGAGGCCGGGCGGCGCACCACGCGGCGGCGCCTGCGCGGAGCGGCGTCGTCCGCGGCGGCCGGCGCCTCGGCCCGGACCGTCACCGGCTCGGGCGTCGCGGCCGTTTCGGTCCCGGTGCCTTCCGCAGCCGCGAGCTCGTCGTTCTCGTCGAGCGGCTCGGCGGGCTCGGCGGCCGGTATGGCCGGGGCGGCCGTTTCGTCGGCCGTACCGGAGGCCGTCGCGGGCGGTCCGGCGGGGCGGGACGCGGCCCGGCGCCGGCGGCGCGGCGGCAGGGTGTCGCTGGGGCTGTTCGGTTCGGAGCCCTCTGTGGGCTCGGTCGGTTCGAGCATGCGGGGGTTTCTCCCGTCAGGCTCCCGGGCGCCGCACCTGGTCCGGCGATGCCGGTGACGTCCGCGGTTCGCGCGAAGCGCGGTTACCGCCGTCCGGGGCGCGGGCGCCGCACGGGAGCTCTCTGTGTCCTGTCTCGCCGGTTCCGTACACCGAATGCGCACGGCCTGGCGAAAGTCTTGTGGTGGGTGCGCTGCCCGACCCAGGTGGCTCCCGAGGTACGAGGGCGGCGCTACGACGTCCGTCCCTACGCGGGACCTTCCTTACGCCGGCACCGTCGCGGTGGCAGTGTCACCGGCCGGATGGGGCTCGGTCGCTGCTGCCTCGCGGTCGGGCGCGAGCGGGTCGGTCACCGTGCCGGTCTCTTCATCGAGCAGCCCCTGCGCCAGCCTGGTCACCGCTGCGGGGACCGGCGGCGCCAGATCGGCCACGGCGCGGAGGCCGGACAGGACGTCGTCGGGTCGAACGGCAGGCGTCACGTGCCGAACAACCAGCCGCAGTATCGCACAGGGCCGGCCGGTCGGCCTATCAGCCGGTGATGAGGGCGTTTCCACGCTCGCCAGTTCCACGACCGCGGAACGGGCGTCGAACGTACGGACGCCGTTCTTCGTCCGGCGCTGCACCTCGACGGTTTCCGCCGCGTTGAAGGCGTCCACCGCTCGGCGGGCCTCCTCGGCGTCGACACCGTCCAGCCGCAGCTCCCACACCGAGGCCGTGAGCCGGTCGGCGAGCCCCGAGGTGCGGGCCTCGACCGCCTCCACGATGTCGAGGCCGGTGGGCAGCGACTCGTCGAGGAGCGTTCTGAGCAGTTCCGGGTCGCGCTCCCGGGTGAGCGCGATCTCGAGGTACTCCGCCTCACTGCCCGTGCCGGTGGGTGCGGCATTGGCGTACGAGACCTTCGGGTGCGGCGTGAACCCCGCCGAGTACGCCATCGGCACCTCGGCACGGCGCAGCGCGCGCTCGAAGGCACGCTGGAAGTCACGGTGGCTGGTGAACCGGAGGCGGCCGCGCTTGGTGTAGCGCAGTCGGATGCGCTGCACCGCGGGTGCGGGCGGCGGGCCTTCGGGCTGTCGCTTGCCCAGTGTCGTTCAGTCCTTCGTGAGTGCGGTCGTACTGCTACCAAGAGTACGCGTGTCACCGGCGATAGGTTCCCGTCGGTTCCCGTCCCGTGCCGGCCGCTGTTCCCCGACCAGCACCCGGCGGATGTCGGCACGCGCCTGCCGCAGCGTCAGGCGCGCGGAGGCCAGGGACTGCCGGACGGCCCGTCCCGCGGCACCCGCCGCCGCGGCGGCGGGCCGCAGCACCGCGTCCCGCACCACGTGCCCCACCGGCGTCAGGACACGCGTGTACACCCAGCGCACCGGTTCCACGACGCCCCACCGGAAGAGGGTCATCAGGAACCGCCCCACCGCGAGCGAGACGTACCCGGTGACCCGCCAGGCATGTCCGAGGGCGTTCCAGATCTCCCGCGCGACGACGGCGAGCACCCGCCCGACCGGCACCAGAACCCAGCGCCACACGGCGAGCAGGGGCAGCACGAACAAAATCCGGGTGATCCAGTACAGCCCCGTACCGATGCCGGTGACGAGCATGCCCACCAGCCGTACCAGTCCCTTCGCGCACCAGGCGACGGCATGCCCGACGGGCGTGAGCACCCACGTGTACAGCCACGCACAGGGCACGACGACGAGGTACCGCGTGAGCCGGGCGAGGACCGCGAACACCCCGAGCCCGGTCGCGGCCAGGACGGCCACGATCCCGCGCACCCCCCACATCACCCCGTGCCCGAGGGGCGTCAGCACCCGCGCGTACAGCCACACCAGCGCCTGCCCGACCGGCACGAGCACGTACCGGTACAGCCACCCGGCAGGCACGACGACCACCAGGTTCCCGAGCCGGGCGAGCACTCCGCCGAGCGGCACGAGGACATGGCGCCACAGTCCCACCAGCGGCCACACGAAGACCGCGCGCCCGGTCCACAGCAGCGCCCGGCCGAGCGGACGGAACACGGCGCGGTCCAGCCACCGCGCGGCGGCGGCACACGCGTCCCACACCAGCCGCACCGGCAGGACCACGAGGAACACGACGACACGCACCGGCAGGCGGATCGCCACGACCAGACACCCCTCGCCCGCCGCCTCCGGCTGCCGCGGGTGAGGCCGGTGCACGGGCGGTGCCGGTGTCCCGGCGTCCAGCTTCTCCAGTTCCATGCAAGTGAGGACGCCCCGGCAAGCCATTCGGATGCACCGGCACCGCCCCCTCCGCGCGCACACTCGCAAATCTACAATGCTGTAGAAATCGGCTCTGGAGTGTCACCGCTGCGCGAACCCACCGGCCCGCCCGCACCACGGGCATGGCGCGCGGCACAAAGGAGCAGATACAGCACGATGAACGACCACCCTGCCCCCACGGGCGCCATGCCCCGGCCCCGGGCCCTGCGTCAGGTACTGGCGCAGAGAGCCCGCGCCCTCACCGAGGCCCGCTGGTTCGCCCTGTCCGTCTTCGCCCTGATCATCGCCAACGCGGTCCTGCTCGGAGCCGAGACCTACAGCGGACTCGCCCGCGAATGGCACCACTGGTTACACCTCGCCGAACACCTCTGCATCGCCGCCTTCACCGTCGAGATAGCCGTGCGCGTCTGCGCCCACGCCGACCGTCCCCGTGACTTCTTCCGCGACCCCTGGAACCTCTTCGACATGGCCGTCGTCGCCTGCGCGTTCCTGCCCCTCGTCCGCGAGAACACCACCGTCCTGCGGCTCCTGCGCCTGGCCCGCGTCCTGCGCACCGCCCGCTTCCTGCCCCAACTGCGCATCGTCATCGTGGCGGTGGCCCGCAGCCTGCCCGGCACCGTCAGCTTCCTGCTGGTGGGCGCGCTCCTGCTGTATCTCTATGCCATGGTCGGCTGGGTCTTCTTCAGCGAGGCGAACCCGGGCCAGTACGGCTCACTCGGCCGCGCCGTCCTCACCCTCTTCCTGCTGATGACCCTGGACGGCCTCGGAGACGCGGTCCACGCGGGCCTGGAGATCTCCCGCTGGAGCATCGTCTACTACGCCTCCTACGTACTGATCGCCTCGTTCGTCCTGGTCAACGTCCTCATAGGAGTCGTCATCAGCTCCCTGGAGGAGGCCCGCGAACTGGAACGCGAACAGTCCCCCACCCCCGACGCCCCGTCTGCCCCTGCCCCGGTCCCTCCCTCGATTCCGGCCCCGGCCCCGATTCCGGCTCCGGCTCCGGTCCCGGACCCCGACGTGGACCTGCGCACCCGCATCGCCATCGCGAGAAAGGCCTTGGACGACCTCGAAGCCGTCCTCCCGCCCTTCCTCGCCGCCCACCCACCCGGTCCGGCAACGGCACCGGTACCGGCACGCGACACCGCGCGGTCGTAACACGGCCGCCGCACCGCACCGCCCGCACAGACCGCGCAGCGCCGGCACGGGCTGCGACGAGGGCGGGCCCGCTCCGAAGCCCCGCGCTCCGGAGCGGGCCCGCCGGTGCGACGTGTCCTGAGCCGCCGTCGGGCGCCGTCAGCCCACCGCCGGGTGTGTCTACTCCACCTCGATGCCGTAGTCCTGGACGAGCTGCTCCAGGCCTCCCCGGTATCCCTTCCCGCCCAGCACGAACTCCCAGTCGCCACTGGGCCTGTGCCGGAAGGAACCGAGCACCAACGCCGTCTCGCCGGGACGGCCGTCGGACACCTCGAGCCGGCCGAGTTCCGTCATCGACGGGTCGAGCAGACGGACGCAGGCGTCGGTGAAACCGGAGAGATCGGCGTCCGGATTCGCCTCCGGATCCACCGCCGCCACCAGCACGAACCGGTCAGCGTCCGCCGGCAGCCCGTCGAAGGAGACCCTGATCGCCGCCTTGTCCGGCCCCGAAGCAGGCACCGCGCGCACCGAACCATCGGGGGTCCGCGGGTTGTTGAAGAAGACGAAGTGGTCCTCGTCGAGGACCCGGTTGCCCCGGCAGACGAGCGCGCAGACATCCAGCGCGACGTTCCCGGACCACGTCATGCCCAGCACGTTGTGGTCCTCGGACGACGTCTCGGGAACGGGTGCCGCCGGCCCCGCGGAAGCCGGCCGGCCCCTCTCCCCCAGACGCCCCCGAAGCCCGTGCCGGTGCAGCAGGTCGACGAGTTCACCACCCGGGATCAACTCCAGCGGCTTGCCTCGGGCGAAGGTGTGGGAGCCGGGGCCGAAGCCCGACGTGGTCACGAGAACGCCCTTGTTGGCGCCGGCGTCCTGGACCGTGCCGTACAGGTCGCGCACCGCGGTGGGCGGCACGGTGCCGCGGTAGCGCTTCACCTGGACGACGATCTTGCCGCCGCGGACGGGCGTCGGGTCCAGCGCGTCGACGTCCACGCCGCCGTCGTTCGAGCGCTGCGTCGTCACCGCCTGCATCCCCATGGCCCGGAAGAGGTCGGCGACCAGCGCCTCGAAGGCGATCGGGTCCATGTCGTACAGGTCCGGCTCCTCCTGACCGCCGCCGTGCGGGACGGCCTGGTTGCCGACGTCCTGCGGCCGGCGGCTCGGCCGTACGGGCGTGAGCTGGTCGGGGCGGGTCGTGATCTGCCCTCGCAGCGCCTCCGTCAGACAACTCGTCGCGTCCACCTGTTCCAGATGCAGGCCGGTGAAAGCCGCTCGCTCGGCCATGACGGTGGCCAGGAAGATGTGCGACTGCCTGCCCGTCGCCGGGTCGGGGGCGTCCACGAAGCCGTTCAGCGCCACCGAGTCCAGGATCCCGTACTCGTCCGCCGCGAAGAGCTGGTGCAGAACCAGCAGCACGCTCTGCGCCAGCACCTCCCGGTACAGCGCCCGCCGCTGGGTCACCGGCCGCGCCGTCTCCTTGTCCTGGTCCGGTACGTACCTCACCGACTTCGCTTCCGGAACGACCTCGTACCCGGGCAGCTCCCACTCCAGCACCAACTGCCGGGCCGCCGGATCGAAGGCGGCCGCCACCTGCCGGGGGAAGCCCTCCGGCCAGGCGGCCGACGCGTAGAGGGCCGCCGAGAAGTACTCGACCACGAGTCCGGGGTCGCCGCGTCCGACGCCCGCGGCCGCTTCGGTGATGCCGTCGTTGTGCCGTCGCACCTCGGCCCGTTGCGCCTCGGCCCGCCGCTCGTGGTCCCGCTGGAGAGCGGCCAGTTCCTGCTGCCGCTGCGCCTCGGCGGCCTGCGCCCGGTGCCAGTCGTACTCGAAACGGGTGCGCGCCTCGGCCTCCGCCTGTGCACGACGGCCGGCCGTCCAGCCGCCCTGCGCCTGGTACCGGCTCGGATCCGGCATGTTCACCGGCCATGCGAGCCGTCCCGGGTCGAACGGCGGAACGTCTTCCACCCGCATCAGGGACGCCGCCCCGAAAGCCGGCGCCCGGCATCCCTCGGCCAGGAGTCCCCGCAGGGCCGCGACCCGCGCGTCCAGCTCCTCCGTACGCCGTCCGGCCTCCGCCTGCCGGTACTCCCGGTGCCCCTGAGCGGCACGCCGTTGGTGGTCCCGCGCCAGCCGGGCTTCCTCACGACGCCGCCGCTGCTCGGCCTCGATCCGGCGTTGGTACTGGCGCTGCGCCTCGGCCCACGTAGTGACGAAACCAGCAGAGCGACGACTCATGCGCTCAGGCCCTCCCCAGGACGTCGGCAGCGCCGACCGAACTTTGGTTGCCCCCGCAACCAATCGTGACCTGACGACCTTATCCAGCAATCACCGCCTATGACGTCACCTTGCCAAGGGCCACCGAAAAGGGCGGCCCAGGCAGGTCTGCGACGTGCCTGCGGCCCGGCGGGGCGCCTTCGCAGCGTCGTCGGACGCACCGGGAAACAGTGGAGCCCCCTTCCGTTCGGAAGGGGGCTCCACCGAGCTCCGCAGCAGGCTTCACGGCGCCGCGAGGGCGCGGACCCGCTTCGCCTCAGTGCGCGTGACCGCTCGTCGCGGAAGCGGGCGCCGTGTTCTTGACCGTCAGCGGGAGCAGCTTCTTGCCCGTCGGTCCGATCTGAATACTGGTGTCGAGCTGAGGGCATATGGAAATACGTTCAAAACCGCGCCATGCTGCCCCACATGGGTAAACGAGGACAGCGGCAGTTCGCACCTGCGCGAGCGGCCTACAACGTGGAAGCCGAGTGGACCGAAGCCGACCTTGCGCTGCTGGAGGAGCTGAAGCGGGCCGAGGCCCTGCTTCCTGAGGACGCACCTCGGGCTCTCCTGTCCATCCGCTTATCGGTGTTAACGGACGAGACGACATCCCCGGTGCGGCAGGAGCTTGACCTTCGCGTCCTGGCCAGGGAACGAGGGTGCCGAGTCATCGGTGTCGCCTCGGACCTGAACGTGTCGGCGACGAAGGTCCCACCATGGAAGAGGAAGGAGCTGGGTGACTGGCTGAACAACCGCTCCCCCGAGTTCGATGAGATCCTGTTCTGGAAACTCGATCGGTTCGTGCGCCGCCTCTCCGATCTCTCAACGATGATCGAGTGGAGTCTCAAGCGCGGGAAGAACCTGGTCTCGAAGAACGACAGCCTTGACCTCACGACGACCGCCGGGAAGATCATGGTCACGATCATCGGTGGCATCGCCGAGATCGAAGCGGCCAACACCTCCACCCGCGTCACGAGCCTGTGGGACTACGCAAAGACCCAAGAGAACTGGATCATCGGCAAGCCGGCATACGGCTACGTCACGGCCGAGGGCGGCACGGGGAAGGTCATTCTCGCCATCGATCCCGAGGCTCACAAAGCTCTGCACTGGGCCCGGCGTATGGCACTTCGAGGACGCTCCGCCCGGTTCATGGTGCGCTGCCTGAAGCGGTCCGGCCTCATGAGCCAAGGGCTTACGGTGGCGACGCTTGTACGCCGTCTCCGTAACCCCGCTCTGCTCGGCTACCGGGTGGAGGAGGACAAGAACGGTGGGCAACGACGTTCGAAGCCAGTACTCGGCAGGGACGGCAGGCCGATCAAGGTCGCTCCCCCGATCTTCAGCGAGGAGGAGTTCGCATCCCTCGGTGCGGCTCTCGACAAGCGGATGAAGAAGCAGCCCCCGCGCCGGGTCGGTGGACTCACTCAGTTCCTGGGGGTGCTGCTGTGTGCCGACTGCAAGACGAACATGACCGTTCACATCACGGACAACGTCTTCGGGACCTACCACTACCTACGGTGCCGCAACTGCAAGAGCGGTGGACGTGGCGCACCCAACCCGCAGAGTATCTACGAGCGCTTGGTAGAGGACGTGCTCAAGGTCCTCGGGGACTTCCCTGTGGAGGTTCGCCAGTACGCGGAGGGAGCCGAGGTCCGGAGGGAGATCAAGCGCCTTCAAGACTCCATCGCGCTGTACATGAAGGAGCTCGAACCCGGTGGTCGGTACACGAAGACCCGGTTCACGAAGGAGCAGGCAGAGACGACCCTCGACAAGCTCATCGGGGAACTCGAGGCCATCGACCCCGAGACGGCGAAGGACCGGTGGGTCAACGTCCACGGTGGGAAGACGTTCCGGGAGCACTGGCAGGAGGGCGGCATGGAGGCCATGACCGCAGACCTGTACCGGGTCGGGATCCGCTGTGAGGTCACCCGCACGAAGGTGCCGAAGGTACGAGCCCCGAAGGTGCACCTTCGCCTGCTGATCCCGAAGGACGTCCGTGAACGACTTGTGATCCGAGAGGACGACTTCGCGCAGGCCCTCTGACGTAGCCCAGCTCAGACGGACAAGGCCGCCTCCCCTATATGTGGGGAGGCGGCCTCTCGTCTCACTCAAACCACGAGGTGGCGTCGAACGGTTCTTCCGTGCCGTCCTCGTCCACGATCACGATCTCGCTTTCGATCAGGCTCATGGCCCCGCTGTCTGCGGTCTCTCGCTCAGGCAAGGGAGTCACCGCCCCACCTCCCCTGCTGCACCGCATCCGCGCTGAGCCGCCGGGACTCGGCAAGGTCTTCGGCAACACCGGCCGCGATGAGCGCAGCGCCGGGGGTGTGGCCGGAGCCGATGTAGCGCCAGTGCCTTTCGGTGACGGATTCAGGCACATCGGAGTGGCCCATGTGGTGGGCGCGTTCCGCGCGCAGGGCCGCGTACGTCGTGGAGTAGGCACGGGACTTGGTGAGGATGTGACCCCGGTAGCCGAGGGTATGGGCCCAGGCGCGGAGACGGAGCGGCGCGTACTCGGAAAGAGCACCGAGGCGCCAGCAGGTGTGCATAAGGGTGCGTACGTGCTCACTGACGGGGGCGGAGCCGATATCGGCCCAGGTGGTGAGCGGGTGGTCGAGGCCGGCGCCGGTTTCGCTCGCTCCCTTGGTGACGTACTTCGCCACGTAGGCGGCGACCGCGTCATCGTCGGGTCCATCGCCATCGATGCGCAGGGGCCGGGCATCTACCTGGGCGCCCCAGCGCAATGTCAGCTCGCCCACGGCCAGGCTGTAGGGCGTACGGACCAGGACCCGCCGGGCGGATGCGCGTACGGCGTCGGTGAGCAGTTCCGCTGTGCCCCAGGCCGGGGGTTCGTCGTCCGATCCTGTCGGGCCGTCGAGGCGGACGACGGCGTGCACGTGGACGGCAGCGCGCTTCTGATACTCGGCGACGCGGGCGAAGGACAGTCGAGCGTGCTGGGCGAAGTGGGACTGTACGAGGCCGACCGAGGAGGCGAGGCGGCGGCGTACGTCGATGACGAACCGGTCCCAGAGCCTGGAGGCATGGGCGTGCCACAGGACGTGAGCGGTGTAGTCGTAGCAGTCGGGGCACAGCGGTTGCCCCACAGCCGCAGCATCCGGGGCGTGCACGACGGGACAGCCGAGAGGGCGTCCGTGTTCGCAGGTGCCCCCACCGCGTCGGGGACGGCACAGTTCCCCGGCACGATGGACCGGTCCGAAGGACGGCGCGGTCAGTGTGACGAACAGCCGGGGGCGATGGCGGACCGCTGTGGGGACGTTCTTGCCACCGAGGAGGCCGGCACGTACGAGGTGGTAGGTGTCGCCCGCATGGAGACGGGAGCAGGCGGGGCAGACGGTTGCGCGTCGGTTGCGGCAGCGGACGAGGAGGCGTTCACCGGGCTCGTTGCGGGTGTCGTAGTGGTGGAAGATCTCGCCGGTCGCACCGTCGAGAGTGGTGGTGAAACCAGAGAGATGGATGGGGTAGGTGCAGCCGCCGGTTGCGGTGATCTGCTCCAGAAGGCGGAGGAACTTGGGATCTTGGGCTAGGCGGATGGCGTCGCGGTCTGCTTCGGGAAGCTGACGCAGGCGCGCCGCACGGTCGAGGACGGCGCGCCTGACAGCCGGGGTGGAATCCGGGGTGATGGTGGTGACCTTCCGGGGTGGGCCGCCGGAGCGGCACGGATAGCGGGTGGTGATGCGCCGGCAGTCATGGGGATCACTTCCTTCCTGGTCAGAGGCGGTGCTGTGGGGTCAGCGGATGGTTCCGGTGCCGCGGCAGACGCGGCAGCGCCGATGGCGTCCGGTCCAGGTCCTGCGGGCTCCGTCGCCCTTGCAGTGGGGGCACCTCACGCGAGGCATAGGCATGCCGTTGTGTTCCCTTCGTTGGTCAGGTGTGGGAGAAGCCGCTGATGACCCAGGTGACGAGGCCGTGGACGGTGTAGAGCACGGGGGTCTGGCCGAGGTAGAGGCCGAACAGGCCGACGCAGACCGCTTCCCAGGCGCGGACGTCGCGGGAGCGGACGAGAAGAACGGTGATGATCCCGAAGATCACCGCGAACGTGAACGCCACACCTTCGCTGATCACTTGTCGTCTCCTTCCAGCGCTGCGAGAGCGCGATCCAGGGCAGGCAGTTCCGGCGCCATCGCGGCGTACTTCCGAGCCGTCGAGACGGCCTCTTCCGTGGGAGTGAGGTGGGAACGGGCGCGGCTCCAGCCGCCGTCCGGACCGGTGCACACGGCGACCCCGCGCTCCTCCGCCGTGATCGACTGGGCGACGGCGACAGCGTCCTTGTTCAGGTCGCCCAGGGTCATTTCTGCCGTGCCGGGGTCGTTCACGCGGTGGCAGACACGGCCGCCGAGTTGGGCGCGCAGGGCGGTAACGCCGGGGCCGAGGTCGGATCCGACGCGTTGGCCGGCCACCACCAGATGGATGCCGAGGGCGGCGCCGAGCTGGGCCAGGCGGAGCAGGAGTGTGGAGCACTGCTCCGCCTCTGCCTTGCCCTCACGGGTGCCGTCGGACAGATACAGCTCAGCGATCTCGTCGACGATCACAACGACCGGCACCGGCCGTAGTGTGTCCGGCAGTTCCCAGATGGAGCGCGCCCCCGCCGACCGGCACGCGCTCATCCGGTCCTGCATATCGACGACCAGGGCGGAGAGCACGGCGACCGCCTCACGCCTGCACGTGGCGAGTGCGCTCAGCCGTCCGGCGAACAGTCCGAGTTCCATGCCGCCCTTGCAGTCGATGCCGACCAGGGCGACCGGCTGAGTCGCAAGTTGGGTGATCAGCCGGGCCAACAGGGTGGACTTGCCGGATCGCGTGGCTCCGGTAATCAGCCAGTGCGGCACGAGCCGCAGGTTCATCACCCAGGCACCGCCACTCTCCAGGGCACCGATGAGCGCAGAGAGCAGCTCGACATGGGCCGTGGCTAAGCCGGGCCGCTCCAGCGGATCCGTGGCCGTCGCGGTCAGCAGCACGAGCCCGCGTTCCGGGGAGGTGACGCGGACCGCATGAACCTTCCATGCGTGCACCAGCGCATCCGCAGCCTTCATGTACGTGGCCGGTGTCTGTCCCGCGTGCAGCCGCACGACCAGGGTCAGGCCCATGGGCGTGGCCCGCGGGAAGGAGATTCGAGGAGCCACCGGCCGCAGTGGATCCCCTTTGACGACCAGGTCACCGAGCAGCCCGCGCGGAGGGCGCCGGGAGACGGCGAGGTCGTTGAGCATGGCTACCTTGCGCCAGGTCGCCATCAGCCGGCACGCGGTTGCCGGGTAGCCGACGAGGTACCAGTGCCAGGCCGGACGATGGCGGCGCACTAGGTCGCCGACGACCAGCATCCAGGCCAGCGCGGCCAGGGCGAAGGCCAGCAGGATCGGCCCCATCACGCGTCACCGCCCTTGCCCTGCGCCGCCGAGCCGTGCACGGGCGTGATCGCGTCCGCGCGGAAGCTGACGCCGTGCCGGTCGCCCATCGACCAGGCGAACGCCGTCAGGCCGGTGACCTTGACGATCTGCCCTTCCTCGATGCCCTTCGGGGCACCGCTCACGGCGATCTCGATGACGGAGATCCGCCGCCGGTCCTGCCGCACGGTCACGGCCACCGTGTAGACGGGGTTGCCGTCCCGGTCCTTCTTCACCTCCTGTGTCTCGGAGTTACTGATCTTCGCTTCCGGCGCGATGGCGCACCTCAGTACGCCCAGCCGAGCCGTGTCCACGGGAATGGACTGCATTTCGTTGGCCTCCCTGGCCAGTCAGGACGCCAGATCAAGTACTGACGTCACTTGTCCTTACGAGTTACGACTATGGAGTCCTGTACGGCGACGCTGCAACTACTTATGCTGACGAGTGATGTCGCGCGTGCGACGCACCTACGACCCCACCCCGGAGATGCCGAGATGTCGGAGATCCAGCGCCCCGGAGCCCTCTATCAGCAGGTGGCCGCAGCAATCCGAGAAGCGATCCTGTCCGGCGAGTTCGCGCCCGAGTCCCTGTTGCCGTCCGAGGCCCAGCTCATGGCCCGCTACGGCGTCTCCCGGCCCACCGTGCGCAACGCCGTCGCGGCACTGCGTGCGGAAGGACTCATCGACGTCCGCCATGGCAAAGGCAGCTTTGTGCGCTCCAGTGGACAGCCGGCCCTCACCATCGAGCGCCGCGTCAGCTGCACCGCCGAGGGCAAGTTCGTGATGCCCAACGGCGACATCTGGCAAGAGGCCGAGCAGCCGCACACCTACCGCACCCGCACCACGAAGGACACCGGCCGGCTCCTCCAGCTCGAAACAGAGGAAGCCCTGTTCGGCTGTGACCGGCTGCTCGTCGACCCGAACACCGGGACGCGCGCCATGCACCGCACGCTGATCCCCTTCCAGGTCGCCGAAGCCGTTCCACTCCTCGGCGCGGAGCCGTGCAAGCCGCCTGCCGCGATCTACTGGATTCTCACCCAGGCCGGACACACCTTGTCGTGGAACGAGACGGTACGCGCGCACATGCCTTTGCCCGACGAACGCACCGCGCTCCAGCTCCCGGACGCGACCCCGGTCCTGCACGTGACCCGAACCGCGCACAGCGCCGACAGCCGCCCCCTGCTCCTCGAAGAACTGCGTTTCGGTGCGGACCGCGCCGAACTCGCCTACCGGATCACCGCCGACCAGCAGCCTGCGCGAGGCGCCCGCACCTGAGCCGCATACGGCATCGGTCGAAACAGCCTTCACTTCCTCAAGGGCGCGCCTACGGCGCGCCGGGGCGCCCGGCCGCCCCGGCCGGGCGTGCGGCGTGGCCGCCGGTCCCGTCCGGTCGCCCGACGCCCCACGCCGCAGCACCCCAAGGCAGTCGAGGCGTCGAGCAGCCGCAATGAGCAGGGGCTCACGGGGCTGGGGGTCGCCGCCCTCCGAGACTTTAGGCAGCCACCATGGGGCGAGCCTCGAAGAACAGGGGGCCCATCGGGCACAAACGCGGGCAGGACCAGTGCCTGCCCGATTCGCCGGGCCAGCGTAGGGCCCCCTGTTCACTCGCCCCATGGCAGCTCCCGCCCAAAGTCTCTCCGGCCGGCGACGTACCCACCCGCGGCACCCATCAGCGAAGCAGGCCCTCACGCTGCACCACCATCGCTGCCCGCACGCGCCTCCAGGAGCTGAGCGAGCCGTTCCACCGCGCCGGGCCAGCCGGCCAGCCGTACGACGCCGCGTCCGTCCTCGTTCGTCGAGGCGACGGCCCGCGCTTCGGACAGTTCGAAGCCCACGCCCAGGAGCGCCCGATTGAACCGGTCGGCAGCCTCGCGCGCCTCATGCCACCCAGCGATGTAGTCGACGCCGGACACCCAGAGACCCGAGTCCGCGCCCGGCACATCGAGACCATCGCTCAGCCAGCCTTCACCCGAGCCAGTCACCTTGCCACCTCTGCCCTGCTCTAGTAACGGATCGTCAACTTCCTTGGACCAGAGCCGGAATGCAGCACGACGGCCCCGGTACCATCAGGCACCGGGGACCGTCGCGTTCCCAGCCGGGCCACCCTTCGCTTTCCAGGGCAGATGGGGTGGCCCGGCCTATATGGGTGATGTGAAGCGCGGCCCCTCACTCGGGAGGGGAGCCTCCGAACGTCCGAGAGGCCGCGCCCCTTCGGCGGAAGTGGTCAGACTCCTGCCGATGACCGGGGCGCCGCCCACTCCCGATCGCGAGGGAGTACGTCAAGGCGGCGGCCCGGGGTCTTTCAGACCGATTGAGCGACCGTGGACTCGTCAAGATCGAAGCGGGACCACACGGTTTTGCCGCCTCTCTCGTGCTCCGTCCACCACAGCGCCGTCACCAGTCGCTGCACGATGAACAGACCACGCCCGGAATCCGGCAACACAGCCTCGGACAACTCGCCCACCAGGCCCGGTGCGAACGCCTCACCCACCGGAAGCAACGGGGGCGTCGAGTCCTCATCGGAAACCCCGATGAAGAGCCACTTCGGATACTTCTTGAACGTCACGTCGATGCGTCGACAGGAGCCAGGCAGCGCCCGGCGCCGGTCCGGTACTGCGTGGTTGACCACGTTCCCGACCAGCTCCGAGACCACGAGACACGCGTCGTCTGCGAGGTCATCAGCACCAACGCTCCGGAGAAAAACGGCCGTCATGTTCCGCGCGATGCGCGCCGTGTCGTCGAACTCCGCGAAGAGCGTGAGCGTCAGAAAGTGCCCATCGGACGACGGATCCGGCGCCACGAACCAGTGCGCAAAGGCATCCAACTCACTGCTCAAATCCTTGAGTTTCCCCGCGTCCATCGCGATCCCTTCCGAGCCTCCGACACCGGTTGCTGCACGCGAGCCAGTACACGGCGTCAGGCTCGTGATCGGGAGCGTTCACCAGTGGGTTCACATGAACACCGGCAAATACAAAGGGGGTTCACGAATGAACCCCCGAGACGGAAGACAGCTGTGACACGATGAACACTCGCCGTCATTCTCGGGTTGGCAGGGGAGCATGAGCCGAGAGCCAAACGCGCAGCTGATCGCAGTCATGAACGAGGCCAGAATCTCGAACAAGGGCCTCGCGAAACGCATGACCGACGAGGCCGGCCGCCGAGGCGTCGAGCTGGGGACGACCCATGTCTCCGTCCAGCGGTGGCGCAACGGGTCGAGCATCAGGCCGCAGACAGCAGCGATCATGGCGGACGTACTCTCAGCCAAGCTCGACCGGCACATCACACCCGGTGATCTCGGCTTCTTCGGCGACACCAAGGCGACCGCACCGCAGCCGGTCGGCTACCCGAGCACCGTCCCGGACGTCCTGTCCATGCTCGACGGCCTCGCCCAGGAGCGCACCGACACCCCCGCCTCAGACCGACTGATCGTCGCGGAAAGCGACCTCAGCTCAGCCGTCCTCTCATGGATGATCGCGCGCCCCGACGGCGTCCAGACCGACAGGCCAGCACACCAACGAGTCGGCATGCGCGACGTCCGGGCTATCCGAGACGCCGCCGACATGTTCATGCAACTCGACTTCAAATACGGCGGAGGTCACGGCCACAAGGCGCTGCGCCACTACTTCCGGCACGAAGTGCTTCCCCTCCTCGACGCGAGCTACAGCCAGAAGGTGGGCACAGCGTTATTCGGCGCCGCCTCCGAGGTGTCCCAGTTACTGGCGTGGACCGCGTACGACACCGGAAACCACCGGCTCGCCCACCGCTATCTCACATCCACGCTGCGCCTGTCCCAGGTCATCGACGACCGCATGTTCGGCGCCCGCATTCTCGGCAACCTCAGCCACCAGGCCAACTACCTCGGCAACCACACCCAGGCCATCCAGCTAGCCCGCGCCGCGGTCGAGGGAGCCAAGGGCCGAGCCACCCCACGCGCCATGGCCAACTACTCGGCGATGGAGGCCCGCGCCCTGTCCAACGCAGGAGACGGCATGGCAGCCGGCCGGGCCGTGAGAGAAGCCGAGCACCACTTCGAGCGCGCCGGCACCGCCGAAGACCCGTCGTGGCTGAGCTACTTCGACGAAGCAGAACTCATGGGCGAACTCTGCCACTGCTTCCGAGACCTCAAGATGCGCCGAGAAGCCGTCGAGCAGGCCCAGCGCGCAGTGGACAGCACCGACCCGAAGTACGCACGCACTCTCGGCTTCTGCCGCATGGTGCTCGCCCAGAGCCAGCTCATAAACGGCGAGTTGGAAGCCGCGGTCACCACCGCGAGTCTCGCAGTCGACGGCGGAGACTCCCTCCAGTCCTCCCGGTTCCAGCGCTACGTGACCGACTTTCAGGCCGAGGTGAGCACACACGCGGCCCACCCCGCCGTAGTAGCGTTCAACGAGAAGGTGAGCGAGGCACTCGCCCGACTGGACGACGACGAGTAGCGGCTACCACGGCCGCCAGTCCCGAGGTGCGTCATCGTTGCGCAGGGCCGAGATGCGCCGGCGGTACTCGATCGCCGTCCTCTCGTCCTCCCGCAGGTTCTGCATGAGCCACGTCGTCATGCCGAACTCTTGGAGCCGACGCAGTGTGTCGTAACCGGGCCAGTCGCGCAGGTCCCGCCCGTACGCCCGCACGAAGTCGGCGTACTGCTCGTCGGTCTGCCACCCGAGGCTGTGATGCTCCGTTGCCGTGACCATCAGGTCCCACTCCGGGTGATCGAAACAGAACGCTTCAAAGTCGATCAAGATGACTTGCCCCTGATCGTCCACCATGAGGTTCTGCACGTGAGCGTCACCATGGACAGGCCCCTTAGGAGTCTCGAAGCTCAGCTCTTCGAACTGATCACGCAGCTCTCGCCAGCGCTTCCTCAGGAAGACCCGGTCGTCCTCCGGGATCGGGGCCCGGTTGATTCGCAGCTCTTGTTTATCGAAGGGATCGAACAAGGGAAACTCCACCTCGGCCGGCAACGTCATCGAGTGAAGATCCCGCAGGATGCCACCCAGCTCCCCGTACGTCGCCTTACGGTCACCCTCACGGATGAGATGCCAGAAGGTCACCGGGTGGCCATCGATCGAGAGCGGCTGTTCGAGGTCATCGAGGATGCGCACCCCGGGGAAGCCCTCACCTGCCAACCACCGCGACACGGCCACCTCGATACGCGCTTTGGGTAGCCACTCCTCCCCCCGCGCCACACGCACGACCACGGGCGCCGAAACCAGACGGAACAGAGCGTTCTCCCCAAACCGAATCAGCTCCGCGCCCCCGTCATCCAACCCCGCCGCCCGGCACGCGGCACTCATCACCAGCGCAGCCTTCTCCGACGTGAACTCTTCTTCCGACCGAGCAGCGTCAACCGCCATGCTCGTACCAGCTCCCCTAGTCGCGCGCGATCAAGCAGCGCACGCCCACGGGTGACCAACCCGACGCACGCCAGACACGACTTCAACCCTACCGATTGATGAAGCACTACACGAGGAGCCTATGGATATAGGACCTCTCGTGCGCACAGTTCAAGGGGAAAACAACACAGGCTGATTTATTGCACTCCGAATGTCAGCAAAAGGCTCCGTCCGGTATTTCGCCCGCTGCTCCCGCGGCCATACTTTTTCAATATACCCCAGCACCTCATCATCCGTAAAGAAGTCTTCAGAGAAGTAGGCCAACCGCAATGCGGCTTGCTTAGAGCGACCCGGAGCCCCCGATGAGCCATCAAGAATTCCTCTAACCAAGTCCGCCAAACCGCTCTCATCTACATCAATCTCCCCACGAGAGAAACGAATACCCTCGACTGGCAAAATGCTAATTGCCCAGGCGGAAAAATCAGACATCTCACGATGCTCACCGCTCCGCCACTGCCGAATCAGAACTTCCAGCAGAAGCTTCACCTCGTTCTTACTCCAATTAAAGTAAGGCAAGGCCCAACACAGTGCCCACGTGACGGCAAATTTCACCTGAAGCGTTGCAGCACCTGCAACCAATTCACGCAAGGTTTGCTTGAGAGAGGAAGTATCACCATCCTTGATATGGGGACTAGATCCGTAAAATATTGCCATCAACCCTAGCGCAGCCCCTACAACCCTTCGTTCATCCGAGTGACGGAGGTCAGCAATAAGATCAGACAGTTTTGCGCCACCTTCATATAGGTCTGAGTAAACCTGAGAAAGGAGATCCCCATGCCTGCTCAAGCCTTCCCCTGTCTCATACCTCTCCCACAGGAGATCACCGAGCACCGGGAGAATACGGCTCCCCCTGAAATGGGTTGCGAGTGATGACTCCCCATCCCAGTAGTCGACCAGAGTTTCCAAGGACTCACGGACTAGATCCGGATGAATAGGGGCGCCATCCGTTATGCAGCCAAGTAGGTTGCGGTACAAAGGATGAGCCCTCAGCCCCTCGCCCTCCTCCTCGTCAAGCATGTGCATGTCTTCAGGGTTGGACGCCTTAATTCGATCAATCAATTCACGCACGATGCATTTAGCATGTTTGATCCCCGACAAGACCGAGGCAAGCGGAATAACCTCAGTCCACGTCTCATTTTCCAGGTATGGTTTCAGAACTGAAACTGGATCGGACTCGTAGTCACGGCCGGGGTGCCAAGATTCGGCACAAGCCAAGGCGGCAAGATACTCCTGAAACGTGAGATGCTTGAATTCATACAGAGGGCGCGTGAGGCCGCGCTCAATCGTACTTCCGCTCTGCACAATGAGACTGCTTCTTTCCTCAACCCTTCGAATGAAGCCGTCTGCCGACAGTTTGGAAAAGCTCAGAAGTTCAGGCATTTCCTCACGAGCACGATTGAACAAATCGCGAAGCTCTCTGGCCGAAGCACTCTGCTTATCTTCGGTGAGCATCGAGAAGGCAGCGAACGCCAGCTGCGGCAACGCATCCTCAGGATCCATGGGCTCATGCCCCTGCGTGTTCCAGGTCATGAGAAGCACTTCAATTGCCTTACTATAAAGCACCGTGCGCTTCGTGGGTATCTCTCCCATCCACCGCTTAACAAGAAGGAGAGTCATCAATAGCAGTGGATTGACGGCCAGCTCGTACACTCGAGGATTGGCTGTTACCGCACTGAACGACTCTGCAGCGGCGCTCATAGACGCAGGGCTATGCCCTTGTATTTCGCGATGCCAGGAAACGCAAAGCTGCTCAATGTCGGACAGAGAGAGGTCAGCAATCTTATAACTGCGACAGATGGACGCCACAGCGCCTGCCACAGCACGAAAGCCGGCTTCGCGTGAAGTGCAGACGACCCTAATTGTTGGATATGTCCCAATGAACGTGCGGAGCTGAGTCGTAAATGTCAGGCGCTCTTGCGCATCACTGATTTCGTCAAGGCCATCGACCAGGAGTAGCACCCTTCCCGATTTCAAAGCTTGAGACACGGCAGCTGCGAACTCACGCTTCAAGTCAATTCGCTCGGCTTGCTCTATGAGGGAAAAAAGGGTGGTGACGATTGGCTCGCGCGTTCTGGAACCAAGTTGACGGCATCGAATGACCAATGGCATGAGATCCTCTACCGGCAAGCTACCGGCAAACTTTCTCCGCCTGTCCGGATCCGCATATGACACAGCCAGCATTTTGATCAAGGTTGTCTTGCCGCTCCCTGGGCCAGCCAAGACAGCAACATGTCGATCCGCGTCAAGGAGCTTCCGCGTGGAAAGGACATCCGGTGTTTCGTCTTCCGGAATATCAAACGGATCTCCCCCACTCATCTTCGATTTCACAGTCGAAACAAATCTTTGAGGAACATACAGAGAATCAAGGCGCAGAACCCGGGATCCTGTTTCCTGGTCCGCTGGAAGCCCTTCAAGGGTTATCGCACCAAACTCGCGTAGCAGAAACTGCAAATAGCTATCTTTTGCAACTTCACCGTTGACAGAGCTAGTCGCGTCGGTAACCGAGGATACGTACTTAAGTCCAGCGAAAATCGTATTGCCGCCCCCACCTCCTGACAATACCCTGCCAGCCAACGAATCCGCTATTCCGTGACCATCGGCATGCACAAGCGTAAAATGAGTCTCTTCACCATGGCATTGAAAGAAGATCGCCCAAACCCAGCCGATTTCGTGAGCTATGAGCGTAGGATGACCACTCAGGGATGCACCAGCGGGCAACCTCCCTACAGCAGGCCCTGTCGCACTGAGGGCGCGCTCTTTCGATACAATCACGCGCCCTCTAATTAGCTCACCCACAATCGCATTTGCATCCAGCAGGGTCATTCGAGCGCCTGCTTCACGTTCTTGCTCAAGCGCAGATGAAGTGAAACCGCCCAGCGAGACGAAATAGGGTGCTACGACTGCCTGCGTCCCTTGCGCCTCCACTTGCGAAGCGCCAGCAAATTTATTAAGATCAGATCCACCAACGGGACGTTTCATCGCCTTACATTCGGCAATCACTGCCTTCTGCTCTGCTCTATGCCTCCCCTTGATGTCAATTTCCCGGCCTGTGCGGTTAACGTTTAGCCGGAAGTTCTCGTATCCCAAGGAATGGAATACATCGCAAACCAAGCGGCCGAATAAGTCACCTCGTTGGTTGTCGTCAGCTGCCATGACTACGAGAGCGTTACGCTTCACAGTCCCCCTGTCTTTGAACGCTATGCATGTGGCGAGGCTGACCTGATGTGACACAAGGTCGCCATGGGTGCCCATTGTCTCGCGTCATGAGGAGCGTCGCAGGCGAATGCCAATGCTGACAAGGAAGACACAGGGTAGGCAGTCAGTGTTGGGCAACGTGCTGCGATCGGGGCGCGGCGCTGGATGCCTACATGGCTGAACAGTCAGGACCTTCGGTGTCTCGGCGGAGACGTCGATGCCGGCTTCGTCCATCGCTTCCACCACCGCCGGATTGACCGTGTCGGCAGAGACAGCACCAGCTGACTTCCACCCTCTCCCTGGCAAGGTGCGTGAGGAAGGCAGCAGCCATCTGAGAGCGCCCAGCGTTATGGACACAGACGAACACGCTGGCCGACCCTTGCTACGGAGTGAACGCTTGCTACACCAGCGTCGAGACAGCGGCAGGTCTCACCATCGGCGTCAGAGCAGCCAAGACAACATCCGCCTGCGTCTGCCAGGGCTGGTCCGAACACGACTGAGCCCCCTCCCGATCAAGGAGGGGGCTCAGAAGTTCGCAGAGGGCGTTCTCAGGCAGCCGACGGGATCAAACCCATTCCACTTCGGAGAGGATCCCTGGCGAGCCCTCAGACGACGACAGCGGCGTTCTGAACGTGTCCCGCATCTGGCTTGGCCGCCGCTGCAAAGCTCCGAGTGTGCCCAGCGCTGCGACCACCTCCTCCTCTGTGACCTCCATCACGGCCTCGGCGATCCGCCTCAGCGCCTCGCTCACTCCCGTCCCCCCCGTTTCAGCTGGTAGGCGACTTCTTGACCGTCAGCGGCAGCAGCTTCTTGCCGCTGTCGCTTACTTGTGGCCAAGTGTCCATCTGAGGGCACACGCCGCAGTCGAAGCACGGGGTCCAGCGGCAGTCCTCGACCTCCGTCTCGTCGAGGGCGTCCTGCCAGTCCTCCCAGAGCCAGTCCTTGTCGAGACCGGAGTCGAGGTGGTCCCAGGGGAGGACCTCCTCGTAGGCGCGTTCGCGGGTGGTGTACCAGTCGAGGTCCACGCCGAAGGAGGGCAGGGTCTTGTCCGCGCAGTTCATCCAGCGGTCGTAGGAGAAGTGCTCGCGCCAGCCGTCGAAGCGGCCGCCGTCCTCGTAGACCGCGCGGATGACCGCGCCGACACGGCGGTCGCCGCGGGAGAGCAGGCCCTCGATGATGCCGGGCTTGCCGTCGTGGTAGCGGAAGCCGATGGAGCGGCCGTACTTCTTGTCGCCGCGGATCTTGTCGCGCAGCTTGGTCAGGCGGGCGTCCGTCTCCTCGGCCGACAGCTGCGGGGCCCACTGGAAGGGGGTGTGCGGCTTGGGGACGAAGCCGCCGATGGAGACCGTGCAGCGGATGTCGCCCGAGCCGGAGACCTCGCGGCCCTTCTGGATGACGTTCATCGCCATGTCGGCGATCTGGAGGACGTCGTCGTCGGTCTCGGTGGGCAGGCCGCACATGAAGTAGAGCTTCACCTGCCGCCAGCCGTTGCCGTAGGCCGTGGCGACGGTCCTGATCAGGTCGTCCTCGGAGACCATCTTGTTGATGACCTTGCGCAGGCGCTCCGAGCCGCCCTCGGGGGCGAAGGTGAGGCCGGAGCGGCGGCCGTTGCGGGTCAGCTCGTTGGCCAGGTCGACGTTGAAGGCGTCGACGCGGGTGGAGGGCAGCGAGAGGCCGATCTTGTCCTCTTCGTAGCGGTCGGCGAGGCCCTTGGCGATGTCGCCGATCTCCGAGTGGTCGGCGGAGGAGAGGGAGAGGAGGCCGACCTCCTCGAAGCCGGTGGCCTTCAGGCCCTTCTCGACCATGTCGCCGATGCCGGTGATGGAGCGCTCGCGCACCGGGCGGGTGATCATGCCGGCCTGGCAGAAGCGGCAGCCGCGGGTGCAGCCGCGGAAGATCTCCACCGACATGCGCTCGTGGACCGTCTCGGCGAGCGGGACGAGGGGCTGCTTGGGGTAGGGCCACTCGTCGAGGTCCATGACCGTGTGCTTGGAGACGCGCCACGGCACGCCCGACTTGTTCGGCACGACGCGGGCGATGCGGCCGTCGGGGAGGTACTCGACGTCGTAGAAGCCCGGGACGTACACCCCGCCGGTCCTCGCCAGGCGGAAGAGGAGTTCCTCGCGGCCGCCGGGGCGGCCCTCCTCCTTCCAGGCGCGGACGATCCGGGTGACCTCGAGGACGGCCTGCTCGCCGTCGCCGATGACGGCGCAGTCGATGAAGTCGGAGATCGGCTCGGGGTTGAACGCGGCGTGGCCGCCGGCCATGACGATCGGGTCGTCCAGCCCGCGGTCCTTGGCCTCGAGCGGGATGCCGGCCAGGTCCAGGGCGGTGAGCATGTTGGTGTAGCCGAGCTCGGTGGAGAAGCTCAGGCCGAACACGTCGAAGGCCTTGACCGGGCGGTGGCTGTCGACCGTGAACTGGGGGACGCGGTGCTCGCGCATCAGCTCCTCCAGGTCCGGCCAGACGCTGTAGGTGCGCTCGGCGAGGACGCCGTCCTGCTCGTTGAGCACCTCGTAGAGGATCATGACGCCCTGGTTGGGCAGTCCGACCTCGTACGCGTCGGGGTACATGAGCGCCCAGCGGACGTCACAGCTGTCCCAAGGCTTGACCGTGGAGTTGAGCTCTCCGCCGACGTACTGGATCGGCTTCTGCACATGCGGGAGCAGAGCTTCGAGCTGCGGGAACACAGACTCGGCGGCTTCGGCAGGCATCTCGGAACCTTTGTGTGCGGGCGGGGGTCCCCCCGGCCGGGGCTGGGGGCGGGTGACCATCCAGCCTAACCCGATCGGGGAGATCCCCCCGCACGTCGGCCCGGGGCGGTGGACCGCTCAGAAGTCGGTGCTCTTCCTGACGGACGTCCAGGTTTCCGGGAGTGCCGCCTCGACGATCTCCGCGCGGCGTTCCTCGTGTCCGTGGAGCAGGCCGTAGGTGAAGGCGCTCTCCCCCGCCGCGTGGGCGACGGCGGACAGTTCGCGCAGGGTCCGGCGGGCCATGACGCTGTCCTGGTGGTCGCCGAGCAGGCTCTGGAGCTCCTTCATGCTCTTGACCAGGTCCTTGGCGGGAGCCTTGAGGGCCGGTCCCGCGGCCTCGGCGGCGTAGCGGGTGCGCTTGGTCTTCTTGCGGGCCTCGTGCAGGGCGACGTCGCGGTCGTGGCCGGGCGGGAGGTCCCGGGCCCGGGAGACCAGGGCGGACACCTTGGCGAGGTCCTTGCTCACGGCCTTGGCTAGCACCTTGTCCGGGTCGCCGGCGGCCTTCTTCCGCAGGGGCGGGTCGGCCAGCAGGGTGTCGAGGGTGTCGAGCAGGGTGAGGTAGCGGCGGGAGTCGAGGACGGCGGTGACCTCGCTGTGGGCTCTGCTGTGGCCGGCCTCGGCCCAGGTGGTCAGCCGGTGGTGGACGGGGCCGTGGACGAGGGTGTCGGGCAGTTCGTCCAAGGCCGACAGCAGGCGCCCGGCGAGTACCTCCTGGTCGCGCTCCAGACCGAGTTCGGCGGCCAGCCACTTCAGGTCGACGCCGATCGGGTCGGTGCTCTTCCGGTCCAGGACGGACCGGAAGGAGCGGAAGGTGCTGCGCAGGCGGCGGGTGGCGACCCGCATGCGGTGGACGGAGTCGGGTACGCCCTGGCGTACGGCGGGGTCGAGTTCGACGAGTGCGTCCCGCTGGGCACGGATGTAGGCGAGGACGTGGTCGCCGGCGGTGACGGGTTTGCCGACCGGGCGGCTGCGTCGCTTCCGCTTCGGTGCGGCTGCCGGGGCGACCGCGGGTGCGGGGGCGGCCTGGGGCGTGGTCGCGGCGGACTCCGTCTCGGCGAGGGCCCGGGCCAGTTTGGAGGGCGAGTCCGAGGGGCGCAGGCCCGCCTTGCGGAGCTTCTTGTCGACCTTGTCGAGGAAGGCGGGGTCGCCGTCGTCGGCGAGTTCGACCTCGATCTCGGTCCACCGGGCGGTGCCGCCCTCGCCGGTGAGACGTTCGGCGTGCACGGTGTCGACGCTGATCTCGGCGAGGAGCCGGCCGGCGCCGTCGAGGAGGTGGCGCAGGTCCCGGTCGGAGCGCAGCCGGACCACGGGGCTCAGTTCGGCGTGGCGGACACGGGAGCGGACAAGCCGGGCGAGGCTCTCCGGGAGGGTGTCGGAGAGCGGGGCGTGGACCTCGTCACGCACTCCGGGGGCCACCGGGAACTTCAGGTGCCAGCCGGCGTCGGAGCCGCCGGTGCGCTTGCGGAGGGTGAGGGAGGAAGCGGCGAGGCGCTCGTCGGCGGTGTCGTAGTAGAGGGCGTCGAGGTGGGCCACGCCCCGGTCGACGATGGACTCGAGACCGGGGACACCGGTCAGGTCGGGGAGTCCGCCGTCGCCGGACTCGTACTTTCGCTCGACTTCTCGCTTTGTGTCCGCCATGACCCGAATCTACTCGTCGCCGGTGGTCTCACCCTCCGGTTTCCCCGGTCGGTGCCGGGGAAACCGGGTCGGACGGCGGACGAGGAGGCCTGTGACCCGAGTTGGCCGGGACGACCGGGTCGGTCGGCCCGGCCGGGCCGGGTCACGCGGACAGCGGGCGTTGCAGTCTGATCGACTGCAGGAGGCCCACGGCCAGCCACACCGCGAACATCGACGAACCGCCGTAGGACACGAACGGCAGGGGCAGACCGGTGACCGGCATGATGCCGAGGGTCATGCCGATGTTCTCGAAGGACTGGAAGGCGAACCAGGCGACGATGCCGGCGGCGACGATGGTGCCGTACAGGTCGGTGGTGTCGCGGGCGATGCGGCAGGCGCGCCACAGGATGACGCCGAGCAGGACGATGATGAGCCCGCCCCCGACGAAGCCGAGTTCCTCTCCGGCGACGGTGAAGACGAAGTCGGTCTGCTGCTCGGGCACGAACTGGCCGGTGGTCTGCGAGCCCTCGAAGAGCCCGGAGCCGGTGAGACCGCCGGAGCCGATGGCGATGCGGGCCTGGTTGGTGTTGTAGCCGACGCCGGCGGGGTCGAGCTCGGGGTTGGCGAAGGCGGCGAAGCGGTTGATCTGGTACTCGTCGAGCACCCCGAGCTGCCAGACGGTGATCGCACCGATCGCGCCGGTGCCGATCAGCCCGAAGACCCACCGGTTGGAGGCGCCGGAGGCGAGCAGTACGCCGAGCACGATGACGACCATGACCATGACCGACCCGAGGTCGGGCATCAGCATCACGACCAGCATGGGGACGGCGGCCAGGCCCAGTGCCTGGAGGACCGTGCGGTGGTCGGGGTAGGCCTTGTCGCCCGCGTCGACCCGGGCGGCGAGCAGCACCGCCATGCCCAGGATGATCGTGAGCTTCACGAACTCGGAGGGCTGGATGGAGAAGCCGCCGCCGAGCTTGATCCAGGAGTGGGCGCCGTTGATGGTGGAGCCCAGCGGAGTGAGCACCAGCAGGATCAGCATGACCGAGAGGCCGTAGAGGACCGGCACGGCGGTGCGCAGGGCGCGGTGGCCGAGCCAGAGCATGGCGATCATCAGGGCCAGGCCGATGCCGGTGTTCAGCCAGTGCCGGACCAGGAAGTAGTACGGGTCGCCCTGGTTGATCTCGGTGCGGTTCCGGGTCGCCGAGAAGACCAGGAGGGAGCCGAGCAGCGACAGGGCGATCGCGGCCAGCAGTATCGGCCAGTCGAGGCGCCGGGCCAGGGAGTCGCGGGCGAAGAGCCGCGTCCAGCCGGCCCGCTCGGGTCCGTATCCGGAGACGTGGAAGCTGTTGACTCCGCCGGTCATGTCGTCGCCCTCCGGCCTGCCGCGCGGCGCGCCCGGAGGGCGCCGCGCCGACGTCCGTCGGCCGGCCGTCCGTCACCGGACGGACGTCCGCCCCGTCTGCCACCGCCCCGCCGTGCGTCGCCCCGCCGTGCGTCGCGGCGGCGGGTGTCGCGGTTGGCGGGCGGAGGCGTGGTCGTGGTCGCGCCCTGGTCCTGGTCTTGGTCCTGGGCCTGGCCGTCGGCTGTCTGCTCGCTCTCCTCGGTGGCCCGCTGGTCCTTGGCCGGGTCCTTGGAGATCTTCGGGGAGACGATGGTGCCGTCCGTCCTGACCTTGGGCAGCGTCTTCTGCGGGGTGGGCAGCAGCGCCTTCTTCTCGTCGATGACACCGTCGGGGGAGACGCCGTACAGCGCGTTGTAGATGTTGCGCACGGCGGGGCCCGAGGCGCCGGAGCCGGTACCGCCCTGGGCGATCGTCATGACGACCGAGTAGTCCTTGGTGTAGGTGGCGAACCAGGAGGTGGTCTGCTTTCCGTAGACCTCCGCGGTACCGGTCTTGGCGTGCATCGGGATCTCGTCCTGCGGCCAGCCGCCGAACCGCCAGGCGGCCGTACCGCGGGTGGCGACTCCCTCGAGGGCTCCGTCTATTTCCGCGAGGGTCTTCTTGGTCACCGGCAGCTTGCTCTGCGCCTCGGGCTCGATCTTCGTGACCCGCTTGCCGTCGGGGCTGATGACGGCCTTGCCGACGGTGGGCTGGTAGAGCGTGCCGCCGTTGGCGAGGGCCGCGTAGACGGAGGCCATCTGGATGGGGGTGACGAGGGTGTCGCCCTGGCCGATGGAGTAGTTGACGGAGTCACCGGCGCGCAGGCGGTTGCCTTCGAGGCAGTTCTCGTAGGCGATCTGCTCGACGTAGCTGCCGCCCTTCTTGCCGGACTTGCACCAGGCGTCCTTGTTGGCCTTCCAATAGTCGAGCTTCCACTGGCGGTCGGGGACGCGGCCGGTGACCTCGTTGGGCAGGTCGATGCCGGTCAGCTCGCCGAGGCCGAACTGGTGGGAGGTCTTGTAGAACCAGTCCTTGGCGTTCTTCTTCGGCTTGTTGCCGCCGTCGCGCTTCCACTCCTCGTGGGAGAGGCGGTAGAAGACGGTGTCGCAGGAGACCTCGAGGGCACGGCCGAGGCTGATGGCGCCGTGGCTCTGGGACTCGAAGTTCTTGAAGACCTGGCCGCCGATGGAGTACGAGCTGGAGCACTCGTAGGGTCCGTTGAAGGAGTACCCGGCGTTGACCGCGGCGGCGGTCGGGATGACCTTGAAGATGGAGCCGGGTGCCGACTGGCCCTGGATGGCGCGGTTCAGCAGCGGGTAGTTGGAGTCCTTGCCGGTGAGGCTGGCGTAGTCCTTGCCGGAGATGCCGCCGACCCAGGCGTTGGGGTCGTAGCTCGGGTTGGAGGCCATCGCGACGACCCGGCCGGTCTTGGCCTCCATGACGACGACGGCGCCCGAGTCGGCCTCGTAGAGGCGGTTGGTGTTGCGGTCCATCTCCTTGCGGGCCTGCTTCATCGCCTCGTTCAGCTCGTACTCGGCGATCCGCTGGACACGGGCGTCGATGCTGGTGACGAGGTTGGCGCCGGGTTCGGCGGCGTCGGCCTCGGCCTCGCCGATGACCCGGCCGAGGTTGTCGACCTCGTAGCGGGTGACGCCGGCCTTGCCGCGCAGCTCCTTGTCGTACTCGCGCTCGAGGCCGGAGCGGCCGACCTGGTCGGAGCGCAGGTACGGCGACTCGGTGTCCTGCGCCTTCTGGAGTTCCTCGTCGGTGACGGGCGAGAGGTAGCCGAGGACCTGAGCGGTGTTGGCCTGCCCGGGGGCGGCGTACCGGCGTACGGCCTGGGGCTCGGCGGTGATGCCGGGGAAGTCCTCGGCGCGCTCGCGGATCTGCAGGGCCTGCTTGGCGGTGGCCTCGTCGGTGATGGGGATGGGCTGGTACGGCGAGCCGTTCCAGCAGGGCTGGGGGGTCTTGGCGTCGCACAGCCGGACCTTCTCGATGATGTCCTTGGCGGGCATGCCGAGGACACCGGCGAGCTTGGTGAGGACCCCCTCGCCGTCGTCCCGCATCTTCATGAGCTCGGTGCGGGAGGCGGAGACGACCAGCCGGGTCTCGTTGTCGGCGAGGGCCACTCCGCGGGCGTCCAGGATGGAGCCGCGGACCGCGGGCTGGACGACCTGCTGGACGTGGTTGCCGGAGGCCTTTTTGGCGTACTCGGCGCCCTCGCGGATCTGGAGGTACCACAGGCGCCCGCCGAGGGTGCCGAGGAGGGAGAGAACGAGGACCTGGATGACGACGAGCCGGATCTGGACCCGTGTGCTGCGCCCGGTCTCGGGAATGTTGGTCACGCGGCTTCCTCCCCCTCTCCGTGCGCGTACGGCGGTGCGTGTACGAGTGATGCGTGTACGGGTACTGCGGGTGCGACTGCTGCGGGTGCGAGTGCTGTGTGCGCGACTACTGTGTGTGCAAGTGATGTGTGTGCGAATGATGAACGGCGGGGCCGCCCGGCGGGGTTCCGCCGCAGTTCACCCTTTCCGGTGAAGTCCCGCGAGGTCACAGCCGCTTCACCCCTTTGATGCGGCCCGCGCGGGCCACCCGGGCCCGCGCCGCCTTCGCGCGAAGGCCCCGCTGGGCGCCGATGCGCAGCCCGGTGCCGCCGGCGCTCCAGCCGGAGGCGAGGTCCGCGGACTTGGCGGAGTTGTTCTCGGCGAGCGGATCGTTCTCCGCGCGGCGGGCCAGGGCCATGACACCGGGGACGACGAACGGGGCGAGCAGCAGGTCGTACAGGGCGGCGCTGAAGAGCAGCCCGCCGAGGCCGACATGGCGGGCGGCGGTGTCACCGACGAGGGCGCCGACGCCGGCGTAGAGCAAGGTGGAACCGACCGCGGCGGCGACCACCACGGCCATGGGGCCGGTCGCCGATCTCACTTGGCCGGACTCGGGCTTGACCAGCCCGGCGAGGTAGCCGATGACGCACAGCACGAGGGCGTAGCGGCCGACGGCGTGGTCGGCGGGCGGTGCGAGGTCGGCGAGGAGCCCGGCGCCGAAGCCGATGAGGGCGCCGCCGACATGGCCGTAGACCAGGGCGAGGCCGAGGACGGTGAGGAGGAGCAGGTCGGGAACGGCACCCGGGAGGTGGAGGCGGGCGAGGACGCTCACCTGGATCATCAGGGCGACGACGATCAGCGAGCTGGAGAGCAGGATCCGGTTGACGCGCATGGGGTGACAGCTCCTACTGCTCTTGCTGGTCCTGGCCGCCGGCCGGGGCTGACGGGGTGACGGTCACCGTGACGGTCGGCGTGGGTGTGGGCTTCGGCTTCTTGGGCAGCACCGTGTCGCGCGGGTCCTTCTTCGGGGCCTGGACGACGACGCCGACGATGTCGAGCTTGGTGAAGCCCACGAACGGCGTGACGTAGAGGGTGCGGGTGAGGTCGCCGCCGGAGGGGTCGACGCGGGAGACGGTGCCGACGGGGACGCCGGGCACGAACGGCTTGTCGGCCTGGGAGCCGAAGGTGACCAGCCGGTCGCCCTTCTTGATCTCGGCCTTGCCGTTGAGGAGTTCGACGCGCAGGGGCCGGTCGCCCTGGCCGGAGGCGAAACCGAGTTCGTCGCCGGCCTCCATGCGGGTGCCCACGGTGAAGTCGGGGTCGTTGGCGAGCAGCACGGTGGCGGTGTGCGGGCCGACGGTGGTGACCCGGCCGACGAGTCCGTCGCCGTTGAGGACGGTCATGTCGCGTTCGATGCCGTCGTCGGCGCCGACGTCGATGGTGATGGTCCAGGAGAAGCCCTGGGCCGCTCCTATGGCGATGACCTGAGCGCCCTTGATGCCGTACTGACCCTGGCCGGCGACCTTCAGCATCTTGTCGAGCTGCTTGCTTCTGCTGCGGTTGCGGTCGTCGCTGCCGAGTTCGGCCTTGAGCGCGGTGTTCTCCCGCTCGAGTTCGGCGAGCCGGTCGTTCCGGTCGCCGGAGTCACGGACTGCGGTGACCGCGTTGCCGATCGGGTCGACCGCGCCGGACACTCCGTTCTCGATCGGGCCGAAAACCGTGGCCGCGGCCTGCCGGGCACCGTCGACCGGTGAATCCTCTCCGCCGCGGATGTCCACCGTGATCAGTGCGAAAGCGGTGGTGATCAGCAGCACCAGGAGCAGCCGGCTCTCTCGTGTGTCCCTCACGTGCGGCGGCCGTGCCTTCCTCGTCGAAACGGGTAGCGAGAACAGGAGTCTTCAGGAGTCGTAAGGGGTCGTCAGGGGTGGTCGGGAATCCGGGGGTCTACGGGAACTGTCAAAAAAAGTACGGGTGGAGCTCATGTCTCTATATCAACGATCCGCCGTACGAGAGGAGATCGTCCCGTACGGCGGAATCGAAGAGCTGTGTCATCTGCGCGGCTGCGCGTCCAGCACCTTCTGGAGTGCCTCGAACTCCTCGACGCACTTTCCGGAGCCGAGCGCCACGCTGTCCAGCGGGTCCTCGGCGATGTGGATGGGCATGCCCGTCTCCCGGCGCAGCCGCTCGTCCATCCCGCGCAGCAGAGCGCCGCCGCCGGTCAGCACGATGCCCCGGTCCATGATGTCGCCGGACAGTTCCGGCGGGCACTTGTCGAGGGTGGTCTTGACGGCGTCCACGATCGAGTTGACGGGCTCCTCGATCGCCTTGCGGACTTCGGCGGCGGAGATGACCACGGTCTTGGGCAGCCCGGAGACGAGGTCCCGGCCGCGGATCTCGGTGTGTTCGTCGGTGTCGAGGTCGTACGCCGAACCAATGGTGATCTTGATCTGTTCGGCCGAGCGCTCACCCAGCAGAAGGGAGTACTCCTTCTTGATGTGCTGGATGATCGCGTTGTCCAGTTCGTCGCCCGCGACCCGGATGGACTGGGCGGTGACGATACCGCCGAGGGAGATGACCGCGACCTCCGTGGTGCCGCCGCCGATGTCCACCACCATGTTGCCCGTGGCCTCGTGGACCGGCAGGCCGGAACCGATGGCCGCGGCCATGGGCTCCTCGATGATGTGCACCTGGCGGGCGCCGGCCTGGGACGACGCCTCGATGACGGCACGGCGCTCCACACCCGTGATGCCGGAGGGCACGCAGACGACGACCCGCGGGCGGGCCAGATGCCGCCGCTTGTGGATCTTCAGGATGAAGTAGCGGAGCATCCGCTCGGTGATCTCGAAGTCGGCGATGACGCCGTCCTTCAGCGGACGGACGGCAACGATGTTGCCGGGGGTGCGCCCGATCATCTTCTTCGCTTCGGACCCGACCGCGAGGATGCCACCGGTATTGGTGTTGATCGCGACGACGGACGGCTCATTGAGTACGATTCCGCGACCCCTGACGTACACCAGCGTGTTGGCGGTCCCGAGGTCGACAGCCATGTCACGGCCGATGAACGACATAGAGTTCCCCATGAGGATTCGTCTGGCCTTCCCACTGGCTTTTGAGGGCTTTTCAGGTAGGCGAGGTGGGTGCGGTGACGCGAAGGCTTCCATCGTAGACGCGCCTTCGCGAACACGGCGCGAGGGTCTTCGCCATTGTCATCAGATGGCGGGTCCCGTTGCTTGTGGAGACGGGCCATCGGGGGCACTCGTTCCCCCGAACGCCGCCCGCATGTCGAAAAGGTCTGGGGGCAAAGCCCCCAGACCGTCGCCAGGCGGCCAAAACTGCAGCCCACGGCCGCTATGCGATTGTTATGCACGGCCTTGGCGGGTGATCGTCGCGCGTGGCCTTCGCACCACTTTTCGTACGCGTGTTGTAGGCAACCGTTGTGCGCGTTCGTTATGCGCGGCGGTTACGCCACGTGGACCTGCGCGGGCGGTCGATACGCACGGTCGTCACGCACGCGGTGAACGGCGGGCGCGGCCGACACGAACGGCCGACACGAACGGTGGTGCCCGCGACCGTCAGACGCGGTCCGGGAAGAAGATCTTCACCTCGCGCTCGGCGGACTCCTCGGAGTCGGAGGCGTGGATCAGGTTCTCCCGGACGATGACACCGAAGTCCCCGCGGATCGAACCCGGGGCCGCGGCGACCGGGTCGGTCGGGCCGGCCAGTTGGCGCACGCCCTCGATGACCCGCTCACCCTCGACGATCATCGCCACGACCGGGCCGGAGGCCATGAACTCCATCAGCGGCTCGTAGAAAGGCTTGCCCTTGTGCTCGCCGTAGTGCTGCTCCAGCGTGTCCTGGTCGAGGGTGCGCAGCTCCAGCGCGGTGAGCTGCCAGCCGGCCTTGCGCTCGATGCGGCTGATGATCTCGCCGGTCAGGCCACGACGGACGGCGTCGGGCTTGAGAAGGACGAGGGTGCGCTGAGTCACGGCGGAGCTCCTTATGTTTCAAGGGTGGTGCGGGATTCTCTGAAGGTTACCGGGCAGGGTTCTGCGCCTGTCACGCAGCGTCAGGCTGATCGGTGCGGGCGGCGAACCGGGCCTTCGCCTCGTCGATCTTCCGCCCGTAGTGGACCGAGGCCCACCACAGCACCGCGAACAGCGCGCCCAGGATGAACATCATCGGGACGACGAAGCCGGAGGCGATCAGGGCGATCTGCAGGGCCCAGCCGAGGGCGACGCCGCCGGGGCGGGTGATCATCCCGCACAGTGCCACGGACAGGAACATGGCGATGCCGCAGACCGTCCACACGGTGCCGACCGTCAGGTCCGGGTCCTTCATCGCGACCAGTCCGGCGAAACCGATGAGGAAGAACTCGCCGATCAGGGTCGACGCGCAGAGTGTACGCACGGTGTCTCAGCCCTTCCCCAGAAGCAGTCGGGCCTCGCCGACCGTGATGACGGAACCGGTGACGAGCACACCGGCGCCGGTGAACTCGCCCTCCTCCTCGGCGAGCGTGATCGCCACCTCCAGCGCGTCGGGCAGCCGGGGTTCGACCTGGACGCGGTCCTCGCCGAACACCTCGACGGCGATCCCCGCCAGCTCGTCGGCGTCCATCGCGCGGTGGCTGGAGTTCTGCGTGACGACGACCTCGGCGAAGACCGGCTCGAAGGCCTCCAGCAGCCCGCGCACGTTCTTGTCGCCGCTCGCGCCGACCACGCCGATGAGCCGGCTGAACTGGAACGCCTCCCCGATCGCCCCGGCCGCGGCCCGCGCGCCCGCCGGGTTGTGGGCGGCGTCCAGCACGACGGTGGGCGACCGGCGTACGACCTCCAGCCGGCCCGGTGAGGCGACGGCGGCGAAGGCCTTGCGGACGGTGTCGATGTCCAGCGGCTCGGCGCGCTGGGCGCCGACGCCGAAGAACGCCTCCACGGCGGCGAGCGCCACGGCGGCGTTGTGCGCCTGGTGGGCGCCGTGCAGCGGCAGGTACACCTCGGGGTACTCGCCGCCCAGGCCGCGCAGGGTCACCTGCTGGCCGCCGACGGCGACCTGCCGGGCCGCGACGCCGAACTCCAGCCCTTCCCGGGCCACGGTCGCGTCGGCCTCGACGGCCTTCCTCAGCAGCACCTGGGCCGCGTCGACCGGCTGCTGGGCCATGATCACCGTCGCGCCCGGCTTGATGATGCCGGCCTTCTCGGTGGCGATCTCGGCGGGCGTGGTGCCGAGCCGGTCGGTGTGGTCGAGGTCGATCGGCATGACCACGGCGACGCCGGCGTCGATCACGTTGGTGGCGTCCCAGCTGCCGCCCATGCCGACCTCGACGACGGCGGCGTCCACCGGCGCGTCGGCGAAGGCCGCGTACGCCATGCCGGTGAGCACCTCGAAGAAGGACAGCCGGTGCTCCTGCCGGTCGTCGACCATCTCGACGTACGGCGCGATGTCCCGGTACGTCTCCACGAACCGCTCGGCGGAGACCGGCGCGCCGTCGAGGCTGATCCGCTCGGTGACCGACTGGACGTGCGGCGAGGTGTAGCGCCCGGTGCGCAGTTCGAAGGCGCCGAGGAGGGCCTCGATCATGCGGGCGGTGGACGTCTTGCCGTTGGTGCCGGTGATGTGGATCGACGGGTACGCGCGCTGCGGCTCGCCCAGGACGTCCATCAGCGCGGCGACCCGGTCGAGGGACGGCTCCAGCTTGGTCTCGCCCCAGCGGGTCGCCAGCTCTCCCTCGACCTCCCGCAGCGCCTGGGCGACCTCGGGGTCCTGTGGCCGCGCGGGCACGTCGGACTCGGGCGGGCCGCCCTGCGTGCGCAGGGTGCGGCTGCCGGCTTCGATCACCGCGAGGTCGGGGTCCCGGTGGGTCTCCGCCTCGACGATCTCCTCGAAGGGATCGAGAGGGTAGAGGGGGTCCGGCCGGTCGTCGGGGTCGTCGTGGTTGCCGTTCGGGGGGAGGTCGCTCACGGGGCCAGTCTACGTATCCGCCCGCATCCGCCCCACGGCAGCCGAAAGCCCCCGGAACCGCTCGGGCTCAGGGGGCTTCCCAGGACGTGGGACGGCCGGGGGCCGGGGTCTTTCGTTCGGACCGGGCCGGACCCCGCGAGCCCGGCCCGATCCGAACGAGTGGCCCTAGGCCTTCGGGAGCCGCTCCAGCTGGGCCCCGATGCGGGCGATGTCCTCGTCCGCCTTGGCCAGGCGCGTACGGATCTTGTCGACCACGTGGTCGGGGGCCTTCGCCAGGAACGCCTCGTTGCCCAGCTTGGCCTCCGCCTGCTGGCGCTCCTTCTGCGCGGCCGCGAGGTCCTTGGTGAGGCGCTTGCGCTCCGCCTCGAAGTCGATCACCCCGGACAGGTCCAGGGCGACCTCGACGCCCGCCACCGGCAGGGTCGCCGTCGCGGTGAACGCGTCGCCCTCCGGCTGGAGGCGCAGCAGCTGCCGAATCGCCGCCTCGTGCGGGGCGAGCGCCGAGCCGTCGAGGGAGAGCCGGGCGGGGACCCGCTGGCCGGGCTGCAGGCCCTGGTCGGCGCGGAAGCGGCGGACCTCGGTGATGACGGACTGGAGGGTCTCGATCTCCCGCTCGGCGCCGACGTCCCGGAATCCGCCCGGTGCGTCAGCACCAGGAACGAACACAGCCTCGGGCCAGTCTGCGATGACGACCGACTCGCCGCCGGTCAGCGTCGTCCACAGCGTCTCGGTGACGAACGGGACCACCGGGTGCAGCAGCCGCAGCGTGACGTCCAGGACCTCGCCGAGGACCCGCTTGCTGACCTCGGCCGGCTCGCCGCCCGCCTGGAACGTCGTCTTGGACAGCTCGACGTACCAGTCGAAGACCTCGTCCCACGCGAAGTGGAACAGGGTGTCGGACAGCTTGGCGAACTGGAAGTCGTCGTAGTGCGCGTCGACTTCGGCGACGACCGAGTTCAGCCGGGAGAGGATCCAGCGGTCGGTGGACGACATCTTCGACGCGTCCGGCAGCGGGCCGTCCACCGTCGCGCCGTTCATCAGGGCGAAGCGGGTCGCGTTCCAGATCTTGTTGGCGAAGTTGCGGGAGCCCTGGACCCAGTCCTCGCCGATCGGCACGTCGACGCCCGGGTTGGCGCCGCGCGCCAGCGTGAAGCGCAGGGCGTCGCTGCCGTACTTGTCCATCCAGTCCAGCGGGTCGACCGCGTTGCCGAAGGACTTCGACATCTTCTTTCCGAACTGGTCGCGGACCATGCCGTGCAGGGCGATGGTGTGGAACGGCGGGGTGCCGTCCATCGCGTACAGGCCGAACATCATCATCCGGGCGACCCAGAAGAAGAGGATGTCGTAGCCGGTGACCAGGACGGAGTTCGGGTAGAACTTCGCGAGCGATTCGGTCTGTTCGGGCCAGCCCAGCGTCGAGAAGGGCCACAGGCCGGAGGAGAACCAGGTGTCGAGGACGTCGGTGTCCTGGTGCCAGCCCTCGCCGCTGGGCGCCTCGTCGTCGGGGCCGACGCAGACGACCTCGCCGTCGGGGCCGTACCAGACGGGAATCCGGTGGCCCCACCACAGCTGCCGGGAGATGCACCAGTCGTGGAGGTTGTCGACCCAGTCGAAGTACCGCTTCTCCATCTCCTGCGGGTGGATCTTGACCCTGCCGTCGCGGACGGCGTCGCCGGCGGCCTTCGCCAGCGGGCCGACCTTGACCCACCACTGCATGGACAGCCGCGGCTCGACGGTGGTCTTGCAGCGCGAGCAGTGGCCGACGCTGTGGACGTAGGGCCGCTTCTCGGCGACGATCCGGCCCTCGGCGCGCAGCGCGGCGACGATGGCGGACCGGGCCTCGAGCCGGTCCAGGCCCTGGAAGGGGCCGTGGACGGTGATGACGGCGTGCTCGTCCATCACGGTGAGGGACGGCAGGGCGTGGCGGCGGCCGATCTCGAAGTCGTTCGGGTCGTGGGCCGGGGTCACCTTGACGGCGCCGGTGCCGAACTCGGGGTCGACGTGCTCGTCGGCGACGACCGGGATGGAGCGGTCGGTCAGCGGCAGCTTGATGAGCTTGCCGATCAGGTGCTTGTACCGCTCGTCCTCGGGGTGGACGGCGACGGCCGTGTCGCCGAGCATCGTCTCGGCGCGGGTGGTGGCGACGACGATGGTGTCGTCCCCGTCGCCGTACTTCATGGAGACGAGTTCGCCGTCGTCGTCCTGGTAGTCGACCTCGATGTCCGAGATGGCGGTCAGACAGCGCGGGCACCAGTTGATGATGCGCTCGGCGCGGTAGATCAGCTCGTCGTCGTAGAGCCGCTTGAAGATGGTCTGGACGGCCTGGGACAGCCCCTCGTCCATGGTGAAGCGCTCGCGCGACCAGGCGACGCCGTCGCCGAGGCGGCGCATCTGCCCGGAGATCTGGCCGCCGGACTCGCCCTTCCACTGCCAGACCCGCTCGACGAAGGCCTCCCGGCCGAGGTCGTGCCGGGACTTGCCCTCCTTGCCGAGCTCCCGCTCGACGACGTTCTGCGTGGCGATGCCGGCGTGGTCCATGCCGGGCTGCCACAGCGTCTCGAAGCCCTGCATGCGCTTGCGGCGGGTCAGGGCGTCGATGAGGGTGTGCTCGAAGGCGTGGCCGAGGTGCAGGCTGCCCGTGACGTTCGGCGGGGGGATGACGACGGTGTACGGGGGCTTGTCGCTCTTCGCGTCCGCCTCGAAATAGCCCCGCTCCACCCAGCGCTCGTACAGCGGCCCCTCTACGTCGGCCGGCGCGTACTGGGTCGGCAGTTCGGAGGTGGGCGGCTGCGGCTGCTGAGATTTCTCGGTCACGCGCCTCAGTTTAGAGGTGTCACGGCCCAGTCCCGAAACGCGATTCCTTTGTAACGGTGCACCCCCCGGCGGACTGATCACGCCGGAGCTGAGACAGGATGTCAGCGACACATAAGCTTCTGGAGGGGAACCCAGAAAATGAGCCACAACCAGCCGGGCCCGTACGGCGGGCAGCCCCAGCAGCCCGGACCGTACGGTCAGCCGGGTCCCTACGGCCAGCAGCCGCAGGCTCCGCAGCCCGGCTACGGCTACCCTCCACAGCCGCAGGCCCCGCAGCCCGGGTACGGCTACCCGCCCCAGCCCGGCCAGGGCGTCCCGCCGCAGCAGCCCCCGTACGGCCAGGCCCCGTACGGCGCGCCCCAGCCCCCGGCGCCGGGTGACAGCACCAAGAAGGCCGGCTGGATCATCGGCGCGGTGGCGGTCGTGGCGGCCATCGGTGTCGGCGTGTACTTCGTGATCGGCGGGGGCGGCGGGGGCGGTGTGGAGGACGACGGCCCGCACAAGCTCTCGGCGCCGGAGAAGGTGATGGGCGAGTACACGCGCGTCGGGGAGGGCGGCGAGGACTCGAGCGCCGGCACCACCAAGGACCTGGCCAAGGGCGGCGTGAAGAACGGCAAGTCGGTGGGCGCCCAGTACTCGACGGCCGACTTCAGCAGGTACGACCCCACGGCCCCCGACCCGGCCGACATCCCCGGCAAGGAAGAGCTGCTCAAGGCGAAGGGCGTGACGTTCCTCGGCGCCTACGGCGAGGTCGAGGACCCCGAGGCGGCCGTGGACAAGCTCTTCGCCAACATCGCGAAGGAAACCAAGGAGAACTCGTCCAACGAGCTCATGACCGAGCTGCTGGGCAAGCCCGAGGCGGTCGACCTCGACGGCGCGGTCATGAAGTGCCAGGCGGGCAAGGGCAACAACAACCTCACCAAGAAGGAAACCACCAACTGGTTCTGCATCTGGGCGGACTACAGCACGGTCGCCGTCGTCTCCCCCGGTGACAACACCAAGGACATCACGAAGGACACCGCCGCGGACATCACCACGAAGCTCCGCGACGACGTGCGCGTCCCGGCGTAGGACGTCGCGCGTTCCGGCGCAGCGGTACGCGGAGCGTGAAAGGGCCCCGGTCACCCGACCGGGGCCCTTCGTCCGTGCGGGGGAACGGCGGTGCCGCTACGCCGTCTTCTGCTCGCCCGGTCCGCGGCCGCGGGCGTCGCGCGGGATCAGGGTCGGGTTGACGTTGGAGAGGACCACGTCCGCGGTGATGACCACGCGGGCCACGTCCTTGCGGGACGGGACCTCGTACATGACGCCCTGGAGGACTTCCTCCATGATGGCGCGCAGGCCGCGGGCGCCGGTCTGGCGGAGGATGGCCTGGTCGGCGATGGCTTCGAGGGCCTCGCGCTCGAAGTCCAACTCCACACCGTCGAGTTCGAAGAGGCGCTGGTACTGCTTGACCAGTGCGTTGCGCGGCTCGACCAGGATCTGGAGCAGGGCCTCGCGGTCGAGATTGTGGACCGAGGTGATGACCGGGAGCCGGCCGATGAACTCGGGGATCATGCCGAACTTGACCAGGTCCTCCGGCATGACCTGCTCGAACTGGTCCTTGGACTCGATCTCCCGCTTGGAGCGGATCGTCGCGCCGAAACCGATGCCTTTGGCGCCGGCCCGGCCTTCGATGATCTTCTCCAGGCCCGCGAAGGCGCCGCCCACGATGAACAGGACGTTCGTCGTGTCGATCTGGATGAACTCCTGGTGCGGGTGCTTGCGGCCGCCCTGCGGCGGGACGGACGCCGTGGTCCCCTCGAGGATCTTCAGCAGGGCCTGCTGGACGCCCTCGCCGCTCACGTCGCGCGTGATCGACGGGTTCTCGCTCTTGCGCGCGACCTTGTCGATCTCGTCGATGTAGATGATGCCGGTCTCGGCCTTCTTGACGTCGTAGTCGGCGGCCTGGATCAGCTTCAGCAGGATGTTCTCGACGTCCTCGCCGACGTACCCGGCCTCGGTGAGGGCGGTGGCGTCCGCGATCGCGAACGGGACGTTCAGCATGCGGGCGAGGGTCTGGGCGAGGAGGGTCTTGCCGGAGCCGGTGGGACCCAGCAGCAGGATGTTGGACTTCGCCAGCTCGATGGCGTCCTCGCGGCTCTGGGCGCCGCCGTTCTCCCCCGCCTGGACCCGCTTGTAGTGGTTGTACACGGCGACGGAGAGGGCCTTCTTGGCCGATTCCTGGCCGACCACGTATCCCTCGAGGAACTCGTAGATCTCGCGGGGCTTGGGAAGTTCCTCCCAGCGGACCTCACTGGTCTCGGCGAGCTCTTCCTCGATGATCTCGTTGCAGAGGTCGATGCACTCGTCGCAGATGTACACACCGGGTCCTGCGATGAGCTTCTTGACCTGCTTCTGGCTCTTGCCGCAGAACGAGCACTTGAGCAGATCGCCGCCGTCACCGATGCGTGCCACGGTGTGCTTCCCCTTCGCCTGGGAACCGCCTGGACGTCGACGTCCAGCGACTCCTGGTGCTGCCTTATGTCCGACGGTACCTTGCCGGGCCCCCCGTTCGGGCCCCCCTTGGCACGGTTCGCTTCGACGCGAACCGTCATGAACCATGCCAAGGGGCGGCAGACGATACAGCCTCTCGGGCCCCACGCGTCAGCGCAGGCTGGAGTTGTCCATCTTCCGGGTGGTGATGATCTGGTCGATCAGGCCGTAGCTCAGCGCGTCCTCGGCCGTCAGGATCTTGTCGCGCTCGATGTCCTCGCGGATCTTCTCGACCGGCGTGGTGGAGTGCTTGGCCAGCATGTCCTCGAGCTGCGCACGCATGCGGAGGATCTCGTTGGCGGCGATCTCCAGGTCGGACACCTGGCCGCGGCCGGTCTCGCTGTACGGCTGGTGGATCAGCACCCGCGCGTTCGGCAGCGCCATGCGCTTGCCGGGCGTACCGGCGGCGAGCAGGACGGCGGCGGCGGAGGCCGCCTGGCCCATGCAGACCGTCTGCACGTCGGGCTTCACGTACTGCATGGTGTCGTAGATCGCGGTGAGCGCGGTGAAGGAGCCGCCGGGGCTGTTGATGTAGACCGAGATGTCCCGGTCGGGGTCCATCGACTCCAGGCACAGCAGCTGCGCCATGACGTCGTTGGCGGAGGCGTCGTCGATCTGGACGCCGAGGAAGATCACGCGCTCCTCGAAGAGCTTCGCGTACGGGTCGTACTCGCGGATGCCCTGGGAGGTGCGCTCGACGAAGCGCGGGATGACGTAGCGGGACTCGGCCGCGGGGCCGGTGTACTCGGCACGGGTGCGGTCGTACAGGCCGCTGCCGGGGAAGTCGTTCACGGTGTCTCCTGGAAGGGGGCTGAGGCGGTCGGCCGGGGCTGCTGGGGCTGCCACCGGACCCTGGAGGGGGCCCGGTGGGGGGTCCTACGGGGCCGTGTGGCTCCCGTGGGCCGCTCAGCCCGCCCCGGTGCCGCCGCCGCCCGGCATGCCCGCGGCCGTGGTCATGACGTCGTCGATGAGGCCGTACTCCTTGGCCTCGAAGGCGTCGAACCAGCGGTCGCGGTCCGAGTCGCGGGTGATCTGCTCGATCGTCTGGCCCGTGTGCTGGGAGGTGAGCTCGGCCATGCGCTTCTTGGTGTGCAGCAGCCGCTCGGCGTGGATCTTGATGTCCGAGGCCGAGCCGGCCAGGCCGGCGGAGGGCTGGTGGATCAGGATCTCCGCGTTCGGCAGCGCGAAGCGCTTGCCGGGCGTGCCCGCGCTGAGCAGGAACTGACCCATCGAGGCCGCGAGGCCCATGGCGATGGTCACCACGTCGTTCTTGATGTACTGCATGGTGTCGTAGATCGCCATGCCGGCGGTGATCGAGCCGCCGGGGCTGTTGATGTAGAGGTAGATGTCCTTGTCCGGGTCGGAGGCAAGGAGCAGCAGCTGTGCGGTGATCTTGTTGGCGATGTCGTCGTCGACCGGCTGGCCGAGGAAGATGATCCGCTCGCCGAGCAGCCGGTTGTAGACCTGGTCGCCGAGGCCACCACCGATGGAAGGCTCGCCGGCGGCTGAAGGCATCAGATTCGTCACGTATCCACCTGCTCGTCTTACGACGGCGCCGGGCCGTCTCACGTGTTCTGCCGGGGCGTGGGGCCGTCCGGCCGTGCTCGCGGACTCCCCTGCCCTCGTACTCATGGACCCTAACGCGCGGGCCCCTTCGGGGAATCCCGGAGCGGGGGGTGTTCGCTGTGAGCGCAGGGTGCTCCGCCGGGTGCGCCGGGTCCTCACGCCGTGGGCGGATCCGCCGGTGAGGGTCTGCGGGGCGTGGCCGGCCGGCCGCGCCCGGCGCGGCGGAACCGCGCACCGGCGGGGGCCCCGCGCCCCTGGGTGCGCCGCCCTGCCATACGGCAGACGGGCCCCGGAACGGAATGTCCGGGGCCCGTCGTACGTCCGTCAGAGGCGACGCGAGGTTCAGCCCTCGGTCTTCTCCTCGGCCTTGTCGGCCTTGGCGTCGTCGGCCTTGGCGTCGGCGTCGTCGGCCTCGGCGGGGGCCTCCTCGGCGTCCGCGGCGGGGGCCTCGGCGGTCTCGTCCTCTTCCTCGTCCTCGAGGTCGACGATCTCGCCGTTGGTGTCCTTGACCACGGCCTTCTCGACCACGGCGGCCAGGGCCTTGCCGCGGGCGACCTCGCCGACCAGGAGCGGAACCTGACCGCCCTCGACGACCGCCTGCGCGAACTGGTCGGGGGACATGCCGGAGGAGGCCGCACGCCGCATGAGGTGCTCGGTGAGCTCCTCCTGGTTGACGTTGTGCTTCTCCTGGTTGACCAGCTGGTCGAGGACGAACTGGGTCTTGATGCCCTTGACCGCGGCCTCGCGGGTCTCGGTGTCGAACTCCTCGGCGGTCTTGCCCTGGATCTCGAGGTACTTCTCGAGGTCGAGGCCCATCTGGCCGAGCTGGTGGTGCTCGAGGTTGTGCTTACGGGTGTTGATCTCGTCCTCGAGCAGCTTCTCGGGGACGGGGACCTCGACCAGCTCGAGCAGCTTGTCCAGGACGCGCTCCTGGGCCTGCGTGGCCTGGTCGTACTCCTTCATGTTCTCCAGGCGCTTGCGGCTGTCCGCGCGCAGCTCCTCGAGGGTGTCGAACTCGGAGGCGAGCTGCGCGAACTCGTCGTCCAGCTCGGGCAGTTCACGCTTGGCGACCTGGGTGACCTTGACGGTGACCTCGGCCTCCTTGCCCGCTGCGGAGCCGCCCTTCAGCTCGGAGGCGAAGGTGGCCTCCTGGTCGGCCGACAGGCCCGTCACCGCGGCGTCGACGCCGTCCAGCAGCTCGCCGGAGCCGATGGTGTAGGAGACGCCGTTGGCGATGCCGTCCTCGAGGACCTCGCCGTCGACCTTGGCTTCGAGGTCGATCGTGACGACGTCGCCGTCCTCGGCGGCACGCTCGACCGGGGCGGTGGAGGCGAAGCGCTCGCGCAGCTCCTCGACGGCCTTGTCGACGTCCTCCTCGGTGACCTCGACGGCGTCGACCTCGACCTCGATGCCGGAGTAGTCCGGGATCTCGATGGTCGGGCGGATGTCGACCTCGGCGGTGAAGTTGAGCGTCTCGCCGTCCTTCAGCTCCGTGATGTCGACCTCGGGCTGGCCCAGCGGGTTCAGCTCGGCCTCGTTGACCGCGTCGGTGTAGAACTTCGGGAGCGCGTCGTTGACCGCCTCCTCCAGCACCGCACCGCGGCCGAAGCGCTGGTCGATGACCCGGGCCGGGACCTTGCCCTTACGGAAGCCCTTCACCGTGACCTGCTGGTTGATCTTCTTGTACGCCGCGTCGAGGCTGTCCTTGAGCTCCTCGAAGGGCACCTCGACAGTGAGCCGAACCCGAGTCGGATTCAGGGTCTCCACGGCGCTCTTCACGGTTCGGTCTCCTTGTGGCTGACTTCTGGATTTCCACCGGGACCAGAACGGTCCGGCCGATTCGCAGCCCGGAGACTTCAGACGCTGGAGACACACGGGCGTGCAGCTTGCATAGTAACGGCAGCGACTGCAGCGCCCCAAAGCCGATCACTGGCGGTGATCAGGTGACTGGTCGGGGTGGCGGGATTTGAACCCACGGCCTTCCGCTCCCAAAGCGGACGCGCTACCAAGCTGCGCCACACCCCGTCTGGTGCGACACGTAGGGTACATGCCGCCGCCCGGCCGGGCCTCCTCATTGCACCGGGCGTGGTGCGACGCCGAGGCCGAAAGGGGCACGCGGTGTGCGACAAGGGCGCACCACCCGCTACGATGCCTGTCAGTGCCGCGCTCCCAGGGCGTGCGGTGCGCGATGTGCGGGCGTAGCTCAATGGTAGAGCCCTAGTCTTCCAAACTAGCTACGCGGGTTCGATTCCCGTCGCCCGCTCCACACGGTTCAGGGCCGGCCGGAGGTTCATTCCTCCGGCCGGCCCTGTTCGCGTTCTCAGAAGCTGACCGAGTTGATCATGTCCGCTATCGAGTCCATGAAGCGGTTGATCGACGGGGCCATGCCGGTGGAGGCGAGGAAGAAGCCGAAGAGGATCGCGACGATCGCGGGCCCGGCCTTGATGGAGCCGCCTCTGATCAGTACTACAAGGATGATCGCCAACAGCAGCACCACAGACAGTGAAATGGCCACAACTGATCACACCCTTGGTCGGTCCGCTCGTCCGGTCCGGGCGACGCATCCCCGCGCACCCCGCCAGAACCATCGTGCCACCAACAGGGCCGCCCTATGCGGCTCGTGACGCATCATCCGTCTCACATCGGCCAGGTTCCGCGTGCGCGCCCGCCCGCGCGAGGCGGCGGGCGGGCCGTGGGCGGGCCCCGCGCGAAGCCAACGGTGGCTTCTCGCACGGTAATTCGACTCACCACTCACGGATGAAATCCGACCGGACCGGTGCCATATCCACACAACACCTCCGCGGCCATTCCCCCTTACTGCTCCACGTATCCCGACGAGCCCCCAGGCAGACCCCGAAAAGGAATGAAGCGGACACTCCTTCGGGATCGACGGGCGGGTCATATGCACCGTTCGCCCGGGAGGAATCGGGTCACACACGGCGCACCAGGTGTTCTGGAGCCTTGCTCATGCGGTGCGTTCGGCGTGTGTCGGCCATCACGCCGGCATAACCGTCGGCATTCACGGATCGCGGGTATCCGGAATGGACAACCAGAATGACGTGGGAGTTTTACGCCTCCCCGCGGTGAAGGCTAGGGTGCCTCAGATGTTCCACGCTGCCTCGTCCCCCAGAAGCGCAGCGAGTGCGCCGGTCCCCTCCCCGAGTTCCTGGCGGGTGGCCCTGTGACGAACTCGCCTCGACCGAACGGCAACCGCACAAGGCCGCTTCCCCCGGCCTCGTCGCCGGGAACCGGTGCGTCGACGACCGATATGCCGAGGAGCGGGGCGTCGGGCTCCGGCAAGCGGCGGGACGCGTTCTTCGACAACGCCAAGTACCTGGCGATCGTGCTGGTGGCCGTAGGCCATTTCTGGGAGCCCATCAAGGGTGACAGCCGGTTCATGGAGGCCGCGTACACCGTCGTGTACGCCTTCCACATGCCGGCCTTCATCATCGTCTCCGGCTTTTTCTCGCGCAGCTTCGACATGCGCCCCGACCGGCTGCGGCGGCTGGTCACCGGCGTCGCCGTGCCGTACATCGTCTTCGAGACGGCCTACCCGCTCTTCAAGCGGGTCGTCGACAGCGACCCGCAGCAGGAGATCAGCCTTCTCGATCCCTGGTATCTGACCTGGTTCCTGTGCGCGCTGTTCGTCTGGCGGCTGACCACGCCGATCTGGAGGGCGGTGCGCCACCCGCTGCCGCTGGCGCTCGGCCTCGCCATGCTGGCGAGCGTCTCCCCGCAGATCGGCGACGACCTCGATCTGCAGCGTGTCCTGCAGTTCCTGCCGTACTTCGTGCTCGGCCTGTGCATGAGGCCCGAGCACTTCCACCTGGTGCGCCGCCGGTCGGTGCGGATCCTGTCGGTGCCCGTGTTCGTCTCCGCGCTCGCACTCGCCTGGTGGGCGGAGCCGCGGATGACCACCGGGTGGCTCTACCACCGTGACTCCGCGCAGGAGCTGGGCGCGCCGTGGTGGGCCGGCCCGGTGATGGTGCTGGTGCTGTTCGGCTGCTCCCTGCTGCTGACGGCCTGCTTCTTCGCCTGGGTGCCGGGCCGCCACATGTGGTTCACGGCACTCGGCGCGGGCACGCTGTACGGCTATCTGCTGCACGGCTTCGTGGTGAAGGCCGGGGACTACCAGGGCTGGTTCGAGCCCTCGGTACTGCGCGAGCCGGTCGGCGTGGCCGCCGTGACCGTGTGCGCGGCGGTCCTGGTGACGTTCCTGTGCTCCAGGCCGGTGCAGCGGGTCTTCCGGTTCGCGATGGAGCCGAGGATGGAGTGGGCCTTCCAGCGCGACGCGGCCGGACCGGCCCGCGAACGCGAGCAGGGGGAGAAGTGGACGAAGCAGGAGGCCGGGGGGACGCGGGAGTCCCGGGAAGGCCGGGAGGCTCAGGAGCAGGTCTCCGCATAGGTCCTGTGCGGTCGATCACGTCGGAGGACCGGTTACGCCTCGCCCGGGACCGGCTGCCGGCCCGGCTCGTGAAGAGCTTGCCGGGCTCACCCCCGATCCGACCGGGGATTCCGGCCGGGCGCCGTCGTGCCGTCGGACGCCGAAGGCGCCGGCGAAAGCGGAGAGAGATCCGGACAGGCCCCGGGAAGCGGGGCCGCGTCCTTGACGGACGCGGCCCCGCCGACCCGACGGAGCGTCAGCCCGCCCAGACCTCGGCCTCGTCGGCCGGGACGGTGGTGGCCAGTCCCAGTTCCTTGCGGGCGGCGACCGACTTGTTCGGGTCGATGTCGGTGAAGGCCGGGTCGTAGGCGAGGTAGAACGCGTCGGCGTCGGCGGCGTTCGCGGCCTTCTTCCAGTTCCCGGCCGCCTTCGTCAGCGTCGCGCGGAGCTTGCCGACCTCGGCGCCCTCGATGCCGTCCAGGCCCTCGACGTGTGCGTCGAGGGCGGCCGTGACGGCCTTGGCCTGCGCCTTGTAGCCGGCCAGGTCGTCCTCGACGGTGTCCTTCTCCGGCTGGTTCGCCCACAGGGCCTCGTAGACCGCGTTCGAGCCATTGAGGTACGCGGTCTGCTCGGGCTTGAGGGACTTCGCGGTGTTCAGCGATCCGCTGAACGTGCCCTTCTCCGCGGTGTAGGTGCAGCTCACCGCGCGGTCGCCCGTCGCCCAGCTCTCCTTGGTCGGGGTGTAGTGGGAGAGGCCGACGCCCTGGGGGAGCGCCCAGGTGTCCGGGGCGTACTTCTGCGCCTCGACCAGGCAGCGGTCGTCCGCGATCGTCGAGACCCCGTCGTCGCCGGGGTACTCCTTGCCCTCGTCGATCGCGAACTCGCCGACGACCTGGCCCTCGTGCGCCTCGTCGCAGGGCACGACCTCGACGGCGAACGCCTCCCCCTCGGCCTTGCCGTTCGGGTTGTAGCAGTCGCCGACGTCCAGCGAGAACACCGAGCGCTGGCGAGCCACCTTCTTCGCGCCGTCCTTGGCACTGCCGACGGCGTCGGAGACGTCCGAGCATCCCACCGCGCCGATCGCGAGCAGGGCGACAACGGCGGATATGCCGCGAAGGGAACGGTAGGGGGCGCGGATTGCCATGACGTGTACATCCTCTTATTTGATCTTTATGAGAGCCGCGCGCATCGTATGCCATTCCTGTGGCCCGGTGGTGCGGAGGCCCTCACCTCATCGCGGTGTCTCTGACTCGCGACGGGCCGCGAGGGTTGTATCCGGGCTGCTCACAGGGGGAGCCGGGCACTGTGGAGCGTGGGGGGCGTGCGCGAGGGCGGGCGTACCGCGGGGTGCGGATTCGCCACGAACCGGTCACCCGTCTCGCCGGCCGGACGCCCGCGGATTCGGAGCGTGCCTCCGTACGTGAGCGTCGAAGCCGCTGCCTGAGCGCACCTATACCTTCGAGTGGGCTTGCTGACCCTGGAGCCGGTTGAGCCGGCGGCGAGGGACGCAAAGGCGCTGGGGTCCCCACAGGACCGCGTGCGGGCCGGGACTTGTCCGGGCGGTCATGTTGCTGGTCAAGGCGCGCGCGTGTCGAAGACGAGCGTGGGCAACGAGACCGGCGGCATGCTCGGCCTTCGGGTCGAGCCGTGGGGCACCGGTCGTTGGATGCGTCCCGGTGAGGAGTTCACCGTGGTGACCCACGCGGAGCCGGAGGAGTCGCCGTTCAACGTGGTCGTGCACAGCCGGGGCATCACGGTCCGGGTGAACTCGGGAGACGGCGCCGAGGTCTTCGACAGACACGGCAGTCCGGTTCCCTGTGGCCGGCCCGGTCGATCCGACCGGCCGGTCAGGCCGGCCGGTCAGGCCGGCCGGTCGCCCGCCACGAGGCCGAGGAGTGTGTGCATCCGCGTGTACTTCTGGCTCAGTCGCGTGCGGGTCGCCTCGTCGAGCACCGCCAGCCGCGCCGGATCGGCGTTGTGCGCCAGGTCCGCCTCCTTCACCAGCAGCGCGCCCGGGGTCGCGAGGATGCGGGCCGCGTACGCCTCGGGCGGTTCCCCGGACCGCTTGGTGACCGCGAGGACGATGTCCCTGGTACGGCGGGTCAGTGCCGCTTCCCTGAGCCACTCCTGTGACAGTTTGCCGTCCTCGACGGCGTCGTGCAGCCAGGCCGCCGCGATCTGCTCCTCGTCGCCGCCGCGCGCCCGGACGCCCTCGGCGACGGCCCGGAGATGCTCGGCGTACGGCACGCCCGCCTTGTCTCTCTGGCCTTCGTGCACGGCACGGGCGGTGGCCTCGATCTGGGCCGTGGTCAGCAGGCTGTGTGGTGTCCCGGTCACCCCTCCAGTGTCGCCCGCGTGCGGTGCCGCGCGTGCTGGAGGGGGTCAGGAGAGTGGCGCCGGGCACGGGCGCGGACCGCGGTCCCGTCCCCGTCCGGTCAGCGGTTCGCGGCGGCCGTGGGGCCCTCGCGGCAGATCAGCAGGAGCGCCCGGTCGTCGTTGACGTCCTTGGCGACCGCTTCGATGAGGTGCCAGGCCGCTCCGTGGAAGCCGCCGGCGACATAGCGGTCGGCCTCGCCGGTGAGGCGGTCGATGCCTTCGACGATGTCCCGCTCCGCCGTCTCCACCAGACCGTCGGTGAACAGCATCAGCACGTCGCCGGCGCGCAGCGAGCCTTTCACCGGGTGGAACTGGGCGCCGTCGTACACCCCGAGGAGCGGGCCGTCGGCCATCTTCTCCTCCCATTTGCCGCTGCCCGCGCTGAGTTGGAGGCCCGGCGGATGCCCGGCGGAGTACAGCTCGTAGTCGCCGGAGTCCAGGTCGAGGACGAGGTGGATGGAGGTGGCGAAGCCCTCTTCCCATTCCTGGCGGAGCAGGTAGCCGTTGGCGGCCGGCAGGAAGGCGTGCGGCGGGAGGCTGCCGAGCAGGCCGCCGAAGGCGCCGGACAGCAGCAGGGCGCGCGATCCGGCGTCCATGCCCTTGCCGGACACGTCGGTCAGGACGACTTCCAGGGTGCGCCCGCCGTTGGTGCGGGCGGCGACCACGAAGTCGCCCGAGAAGGACTGGCCTCCCGCGGGGCGCAGGGACATCTCCCGGTGCCATCCGCTCGGCAGGGTCGGCAACTGGCTCTGGACGCGGATGCGTTCGCGCAGGTCGAACAGCATGGTGCCGCCGCGCCGCCAGGGCACGCCCACCCGGCTGCGGAACTGGGCGACGACCAGGCCGAAGAAGCCTCCGGCGGCCACGACGAGGACGACGCCGGGGGTGACCCGGGAGGCGCCCTCGGTGTACGGGCCGAGCCGGACGGCCTCGACTATCAGCGCGGTCGCCGCCGCCGCGTACAGGCCGAGCAGGCTCGCCGGGCGCAGCAGCAGCCCGCCGGCGACGATCGGCAGGACCAGTGCGGACGGCGCGAACCACACGGAGTTGGCGAGGGTCGCCACCGCGATGAGCGGGATCGTCAGCAGCAGTCCGGCGAGGGCTATCCAGTCGGAACCGTCTCCGCGGAAGTAGTCGACGGCAGCACGGCGCACGCCGACGCGGGCCCGGTGCCATTGCTTCTTCACCCGGGCCGTCAGCGTGTCGGCTTCTGCGCGCCTCTCTCGTCCTGCTGCCATTAGTTCGGGACCCTATCCATCGGACCGGCCACTTGGCACGGGAGGTCCTGGTTGTCCCTCGTTGGGGGACCTGCTTCACAGTCAACTTCACCGGGCGCCGTCGCGGGGGGTGTCCGACGGAAATCGTCTACCGGTGTTGGCAGGCCGGGCACCAGAAGAGGTTGCGGGCGGCGAGATCGGCGGTGCGGATCTCGCCGCCGCAGATGTGGCAGGGCCGGTTGGCCCGGCGGTAGACGTACACCTCACCGCCGTGGTCGTCGACGCGCGGCGGGCGGCCCATCGCCTCCGGGGTGTGCTGCGGACGGACGGTGTCGATGCGGTTGTTGCGGACGCCCTCGCGCATCAGCCCGACCAGGTCGGTCCAGAGCGTGTCCCACTCGGCGGGGGTGATGTCCCGGCCCGCCCGGTAGGGGTCGATGCCGTGCCGGAAGAGGACCTCGGCGCGGTAGACGTTCCCGACGCCGGCGAGGACCTTCTGGTCCATGAGGAGTGCGGCGATCGTCGTACGGCTTCGGCTGATCCTGCGGTACGCGCCGTCCGGTTCCGCGTCCGGGCGCAGGGGGTCGGGGCCGAGACGGTCGTGTATCGCCCGTTTCTCGGCACCGGTGATCAGGGCGCAAGTGGTGGGCCCGCGCAGATCGGCGTACGCGGCGGGGTGCGCGAGGCGCAGGCGGACGGTGTCCGTGGGCGGGGGCGCGGGGGCCGGGCCCAGGGCGACCTTGCCGAAGAGGCCGAGGTGGATGTGGACCCAGTCGGCGTGCTCGGGGTCGGGGTCGCGGAAGCCGAGGAAGAGGTGCTTGCCGTGGGCGTCGGCGGTGTGCAGGGGGGTGCGGTCCAGGAGGGCGGCGGCGTCACTGAACTTGCCCTGGGGGCTGGTCACTCGGAGAGGGCTGCCGTCGGCGAAAGCGGCGGCGTAGTCCTCGGCCAGCCGGTGGATGGTGTGTCCCTCCGGCACGGGTCCGCTCCCTCCCTCTCTTCTCTCGCTGCCCTCTGCATGCCCTTCGCATGCCCTCCGACTGCCCTGTGGCCGCCGGAGCCGGCCGCGTCCTTCGGCCCCGCCGCGGGAGCCGCGGCTCCCGCGGCGGGTCGTGTCCGGGCCGGTCGCCGGTTACTGCTGGGGGTGGTGGGGCGGGATCGGGGGGAGGTCGCCGGTGGTCTCGTAGGCCGCGAGCATGTCGATGCGGCGGCTGTGGCGCTCGTCGCCCGAGAACGGGGTGCCGAGGAAGATCTCGACGAACTTCGTCGCCTCGTCCGTGGTGTGCATGCGTGCACCCACCGCGACCACGTTGGCGTCGTTGTGCGTGCGGCCCAGCGCCGCGGTCTCCTCGCTCCACGCCAGGGCCGCCCGTACGCCCTTCACCTTGTTCGCGGCGATCTGCTCGCCGTTGCCGGAGCCGCCGATCACGATGCCGAGGCTGCCGGGGTCGGCGGCGGTCCGCTCGGCCGTGCGCAGGCAGAAGGGCGGGTAGTCGTCCTGGGCGTCGTAGATGTGCGGCCCGCAGTCGACGGGCTCATGACCCGCGTCCTTGAGCCACGCGGCGAGGTGGTTCTTGAGTTCGTATCCGGCATGGTCGGAACCGAGGTACACGCGCATGCTCCGAGTGTGACACGGCGGATCGCGCGCGGGCGCGTCGGGGCAGGGGCACGGGCACGGGAGTGCGGGGTACGGGGGCACAGAAGCGTGGGGCAGGGATTCAGAGCACCGTGAAGCTCTCCTTCACCTTCTCGTACGTGCCGAGCGCGGTGGTCCCGGTGTGCGGCTGGTACCAGATGTTGATCTGGTACGACTTCCCGTCCGTGTTGAAGCCGAGCAGACGTGCGTGCCAGGCGACGCCCTTGAGGGTGAACGTGTACTCCCAGACCACCGCCGGGTGGTCGCGGAAGGCGGTCTCCTCGAGGCGGATCTTCCGGTATTCCCGGCCCCGGTGGGCGTTGCGTTCCGAGGTCTGCCAGGTCTCCAGCAGGTCGCCGCGGGCCAGGGAGGACTTGGCGACGAGCTCCTGGCCGCCGTCCGGGGAGGTGTAGTGGACCTCCGCTCCGGTCTGTACGTCCCGCCGCCAGCCCTCGGGCGGGGCCCAGGCGAAGCCGCCGGCCTCCCGGCGGCTGCCCGGCGGAAGGGTGGCCGGGCGGGAGGTGCCGCCGACGGTGGGCGGGGCGTCGCCCGCGGTCGCCGGGCCGGACGGCGGGGAGGACACGGACGACGTGGACGGCGTGGACGCGGTCCGCGCCGTCGTGGAGGAGGCGGCGGCCCGGGTGCCGTCGTCCGGCGAACCGGCGTTCGGCGCCAGGAGGACGGCGACGACGGCACCCGCGGCGAGCGCCGTGCCGCCGACGGCCGCGAGCACGGTACGGCGACGGTCGCCGCCTCGCTCCCGCCCGTGCCCGGTCCGGCGCGGAGCGGCCGGCAGTGCGGGGCCCAGGGGCTCCCCCGGCGGCATGGGGTCGGGCAGCGGCATGGGGTCGGGCAGCGGTACGGGGCCGGGGTGCGGGCGCTGCTCGGTGACCGCCCGGGCACGGTCGAGGGAGACACCGCGAGGGGCGGGCGATGCGGAGGAGGCCGGGGACGGGGACGAAGCCGGGGACGGGGGCGGGGGCGAGGCCGGGGACGGGGACGAAGCCGGGGAGGAGACCGGGGAGGAGACCGGGGGCGGGGATTCCGCGGGAGCGGGGCTCTCCGGGTTCACCGGCCCCGCTGTCTCCTCCGGGGTGCTCGTGGGGCGCCGTGACGCCGGGATGTCCCTCGCGGCGACCGGGAGGGTGGGAGTCGGGTCCGGGAAGGCGACCGGTTCCAGGGCGGATTCCACGTCGTCCAGGCCCGGGCGGTCCGACGGTTCCTTCTTCAGGAGGTCGGTGAGGATATCGCTCAACGGTCCTGATGCGGAGGGGAGTTCGGGCTCCTCGTAGAGCACCGCGTGCAGGGTCGCCAGGGTGGTGCCGCGGGTGAAGGGCGACTTTCCGCCCAGGGCGGCGCAGAGGGTGGCGCCCAGGGACCAGAGGTCGGAGGGCGGCCCCTGGGGACGGCCGGAGATGCGCTCGGGGGCCATGTAGTCGGGCGAGCCGACCAGCATCCCGATCATGGTGAGGGCCTTGGCGTCCTGAATGGCCGCGATGCCGAAGTCCGTGAGGACGACCCGCCGTTCGCGGGACCGGCCGCCGCCGTTCTCCACGAGGACGTTCCCGGGTTTGATGTCGCGGTGCAGCACCCCGCGCGCGTGGACCTGTCGCAGCGCGGCGACCAGGCCCAGACCGACGCGGGCCGTGTCGGACGGGCTCAGCCGGCCCTGTTCGGCGACGATCCGCTCCAGGGAGCGGCCGACCACCAACTCCATGACGATCCACAGGCGTTCGCCCTCGTCGACCACGTCGTAGACCCGTACGACGTTGGGGTGGTCGATCCGGGCGGTGGCCCTGGCCTCGCGCAGGGTGCGTTCGCGGCGGGTGCGGGCGTCCTCCGCGTCGAGACCGTCCATCCGCATCTCCTTGACGGCGACCCACCGGTCGAGCATTTCGTCGACGGCTCGCCACACCCGCCCCATTCCCCCCTGCCCGACACTCTCTTCCAGTCGATAGTGCCCCGCCACCAGAATCCCCGCGACACCGTCACTGCCCGCATTTCCCGGCAATTCGCTGCACCCCCTTCGCGATACACCGAGCGAAACACAATGGTCACACTTTCGGCCGCCCCAGCATAGTGCGGACAAATCTTGTGGTACTTCTTCGAGTACGCGGATTCAGGCGCGGGCAAGGGGGGCGAACATGAGTTCTCGTCGCACGACGACCATCACAGGATCGCTGGTGGCAGCATCTTTCTCGGTGGTTCTGATCCTTTCCGGCACGGCCGGTGCGGAGGCCGGGGAACCCGGGAGCGACCAGGGGGGAAAATCCGTCGACCAGGCACCGCCGGGGGTCGAGACGACCACCCGGCTGCCCGAGAGGATCTCGGTCGACAACGAATCGGAAAAGACGTCGATAACCGCCATGGTGAAGAACGAGGGAAACAAGGACAGCGGGAAGATCAATCTTTTGGTGGTGGGTTTCGACGGGCTCACCGTCAAGGGAGTGAAGGGCTGCGCGCCCATTCCCGCGAACAGTCTTCCGGAAGGTTCGAACAGCGGTTTCCGTTGCGCTCTCGACCATCTGGCGGCCGGCGCCTCGAAGTCGTACGCCGTCGACGCCACGTACGACCTCGGCAAGGCCGGGAAGATCTGCCTGCCCGTCCAGTCCGGGGACGGGTCGAAGACGTACTGGCAGCAGGGCCCGGTGCCGTTCGGCACCACCAACCCGTCACCGGACGCCCCGGCCACTCCCCTGCTCCTCGGTACCGACAACCAGCCGGTGAACCCGGGCGCGGACGAGTTGCCCAGGACCGGTCCCGCGCGGGAGCTGTTGCCGCTGGGCACGACGGCGGCCGCGCTCCTCGCGGCCGGGGCGGCCGGACTGTGGTGGTCGTCGCGGCGGCCACGGCGGCAGGAGAGCTGACCGGACCCCTCGGAGGGGCCGCCCGGCGGGTGAGCCCACCGGGCGGCCACGGGCACACGGAAGAGGGAGGCCGGCCGGGCGCTGTACGCGCGCCCGGCCGGCCTCCCTCTTCCGCTCTTTCGCTACGGACCGGTTCCGCTCTTTCGCTGCGGACCGGCTCGCAGGGGCCCGACCGTCACCGCTTGTTGACGAACCGCCAGGCGGTGGGCAGCACGCCCATGGCCAGCGCCGCCTTCAGCGCGTCACCGATGAGGAACGGGGTGAGGCCGGCCGCGATCGCGGCGGAGGCGGACATGCCGGTGGCCAGCGCCAGATAGGGCACGCCGACGGCGTAGATGACCGCCGAGCCGAGCAGCATGCTGCCCGCCGTCCGCCAGACGGAGCGGTCGGCACCGCGGCGGGCGAGGGAGCCCACGACGACCGCGGCCAGCAGCATGCCCAGGACGTAGCCGAACGACGGCATCCCGATGCCGGACCCGCCCTCGGCGAACCACGGCACACCGGCGGCGCCCGCCATCGCGTACAGCGCGAGGGCGAACAGGCCGCGCCGGGCGCCGAGAGCGGTGCCGACCAGCAGCGCGGCGAAGGTCTGACCGGTCACCGGGACCGGGGAGCCCGGGACGGGGACGGCGAGCTGGGCGGCGATGCCGGTGAGCGCGGCACCCCCGACCACGAGGGCCACGTCCCGTACACGGGACGCCGGGACGAGGTCGGCGAGGACCAGACCGACTCGGGTCCCGCCTTGCTGGTGCAGAGCGGATGTGGCGGCTGCGGTGCTCATGGGGACTCCGCGGGGTGAGGACGGTTCGGGACACGGCGACGCTATCCCAGCGCCCTCGTGCCGATCACCGTCAGCGCTCGACAAAGGCTCCAGCACACTCATGGTGGGCTCCGGACAAAAAACGCCCGCCAACCGGGGCCCGGCGTGATGCCGGTCACTGCGGTGACGTGGTCTCTCCTACAGGGCCCGGTCCGGCGGCGCCTGTAGGGTCCCGCCAAATCGGTCGGAGGCGGTCGGCGGACCCATCACCGCTCGGGGGCCAGCCAAGTAACTGGAGCATCACCCTCCGCGTAACACGTGTCCACATGCTGGGCGGCCCCTCCGTCGGGCGGAAGGGGCCGCCCAGACTGGCGTGGTTTTCACCGTCTCCCGTATTGGACGAGCCGTGTCCGTGCCCAGCCCCTCCACCGAGACACCCGGGACCCCCGCGACAGCCGGTACGTCCGGGCCGCCCGGGACACCCGGGTCGCCGCCGCGGCATCAGGACGGAGCCCCGCTCTCCCACGGCCTGAAGCAGCGCCACCTGTCGATGATCGCCCTGGGCGGGGTGATCGGCGCCGGGCTGTTCGTCGGCTCCGGCGCGGGCATCGCCGCCGCGGGGCCGTCGATCGTCATCGCCTACACCCTCTCCGGCCTGCTGGTCATGCTGGTGATGCGGATGCTCGGCGAGATGTCGGCCGCGTACCCGTCGTCCGGTTCGTTCTCGGCGCACGCGGAGCGGGCGATCGGGCCCTGGGCGGGCTTCGCCTCGGGCTGGGCGTTCTGGGTGCTGCTGTGCACGGCGGTCGGTCTGGAGGGCATCGGCGCCGCGAAGATCGTCACCGGCTGGCTCCCGGGCACGCCCGAGTGGGCGTGGGTGGCGCTGTTCATGGTGATGTTCTGCGCCACGAACCTCGCGGCCGTGAAGAAGTTCGGCGAATTCGAGTTCTGGTTCGCGGCGCTCAAGGTCGGCGCGATCTCGCTGTTCCTGGTGCTCGGCGTGCTGGCCGTCGCGGGCGTGCTGCCGGGCACCGACTCCCCCGGCGCCTCGAACCTCACCCCGCTGCTCCCCAACGGCGGCGAGGGGCTGGTGATCGGCCTGCTCGCCTCCGTCTTCGCGTACGGCGGCCTGGAGACGGTCACCATCGCCGCGGCCGAGTCGGAGAACCCGGTCAAGGGCGTCGCCAGCGCGGTCCGTACGGCGATGTGGCGGATCGCGCTGTTCTACATCGGCTCGATGGCGGTCGTCGTCACCCTGGTCCCGTGGGACTCGCCGGCGGTCGTCGAGCAGGGTCCGTACGTCGCCGCCCTGGAGCGTCTGGGCATCCCGGGCGCCGGACAGCTGATGAACATCGTGGTGCTGGTGGCGCTGCTGTCCGCGATGAACGCCAACATCTACGGCGCCTCGCGCATCGGCTACTCCCTGGTGCAGCGCGGGCAGGGCCCGAAGCTGCTGGGCCGGGTGTCGGCCGGGGTGCCGCGGATCGCCGTGCTGGCCTCGTCGGTCTTCGGGTTCCTGTGCGTGCTGCTGAGCTACTGGCGGCCCGACGACGTCTTCTCCTGGCTGCTCAACATGATCGGCGCGGTGATCCTGGTCGTCTGGATCTTCATCGCCGTCTCGCAGCTGCGGCTGCGCCGCGTCCTGGAGCGCGAGGCCCCGGAGAAGCTGGTCGTCCGGATGTGGGCGTTCCCGGTGCTGACGTGGATCGCGCTGGCCGGGATGGCCGCCATTTTCGTCCTGATGGCCCGGGAGCCCGAGACGCGCGTGCAGCTGTACTCGACGGGCGGGATGACCGTGGCCCTGGGGGTCGCCGGCTACGTCTGGCAGCGGTCCAGGGCACGCACACGAACCGAGGGCTGACACCTCCCCCCCTTCCCCCCTCTTCCCGCCGCTTCCACGGCGAGGGCCCCCGCACGGACGACCGAGTCCACGGCGGGGGCCCTTTTCCGTGCGGGCCCTTTTCCGTGCCGCTGTGCACATCGGACGCACGGAGAGCCCTTCTGCTGCTAGCGTGCAGTTGCAAGTTAGTTGCAATAAGAGGTTCGAAGGGGACCCATGCCCGTCTACACGCTGCCCGACCTGCCGTACGACTACGCGGCGCTCGCGCCGGTGATCAGCCCCGAGATCACCGAGCTGCACCACGACAAGCACCACGCGGCCTACGTGAAGGGCGCCAACGACACGCTGGAGCAGCTCGCGGAGGCCCGGGACAAGGAGTCGTGGGGCTCGGTCAACGGGCTGGAGAAGAACCTGGCGTTCCATCTCTCCGGGCACATCCTGCACTCGATCTACTGGCACAACATGACCGGCGACGGCGGCGGCGAGCCGCTGGATAAGGACGGCGTGGGCGAGCTGGCCGACGCGATCGCGGAGTCCTTCGGCTCCTTCGCGGGCTTCAAGGCACAGCTGTCCAAGGCGGCGGCGACCACGCAGGGGTCGGGCTGGGGCGTCCTGGCGTACGAGCCGCTGAGCGGCCGCCTGATCGTCGAGCAGGTCTACGACCACCAGGGCAACGTCGGCCAGGGCGCCACCCCGATCCTGGTCTTCGACGCCTGGGAGCACGCCTTCTACCTCCAGTACAGGAACCAGAAGGTCGACTTCATCGAGGCCATGTGGGCCGTCGTGAACTGGCAGGACGTGGCCAAGCGCTACGAGGCCGCGAAGTCCCGCGCGGATGTGCTCCTGCTCGCCCCCTGAGGGCCGCCCGTGAACGCCCTGCCCCGTGATCGTCTTCTCACCGTTCACCCGGCAGGCGGAAAGACGGAAGCCCCCGCGAGGACTCGACTCGCGGGGGCTTCCGGTCTGCGGTATTCCGGGTCAAAGTGCCCCATGACGACACTCAGGGCCAAGAAGTACCCCTGCTCGACCTGCGACGCGGAGCAACTGCACCGTCAGCTGACCAGGGCGGAACAGGACCAGCTCAAGGAACGGCTGGGCCGCGCGGGGGTGGGCGAGTTCTGGATCTGCGAGAACGTGCTGGACCCGGACACCGGCAAGCAGTGCCGCAACCTGCGCACGGGATGGCTCATGAAGCCGTTCCCCAAACCCATCCGCCTGCCCGAACCGGAGTGACGGGCCTGAAGTGACGGACCCGAAGCGACGAGCTCGGAGTGACGGGCCCGGAGCGAAGGGCCCGGAGCGAAGGGCCCGGAGTCACTCCGGGCCCCCGGAGCGGCCGAGCCCGGGTCGCCCCGTCACAGGGTCACAGGTTGCTGAAGTCCGGGCCCTGCGTCCGCGTGCGCTTGAGCTCGTAGAAGCCGGGGACGGAGGCCACGGCGAGGGTGCCGTCCCAGAGGCGGGCGGCCTCCTCGCCCTTGGGGGTGGGAGTGACGACCGGGCCGAAGAAGGCGATCTGCTCGCCGTCGGCGCCGGGCACGGCGATGACCGGGGTGCCGACGTCCTGGCCGACCTTGTCGATGCCCTCCTTGTGGGAGGCGCGCAGCTGGGGCTCGTACGGGGTGGAGTCCCAGTGCTCCATGAGGGAGTCGGGCAGGCCGACCTCCTTCAGGGCCGCGGCGACGGCCTCCTTCTCGGGGCCCTCGCCCTGGTTGTGGATGCGGGTGCCGAGCGCGGTGTAGAGGTCGCCGAGCACCTCGGCGCCGTGCTCCTCCTGGGCCGCGATGACGACGCGGACGGGGCCCCACGCCTTGGTCGCGAGCATCTCGCGGTACTCCTCGGGCAGCTCGTCGAGCCGGTCCTCGTTGAGCACCGCGAGGCTCATCAGGTGCCAGCGGACCTTGATGTCCCGCACCTTCTCCACCTCCAGCACCCAGCGGGAGGTCATCCAGGCCCAGGGGCACAGCGGGTCGAACCAGAAGTCGACGGGGGTGGTGGCGGTGGACGTGTCCGGCATGACGCTCCTCGGGAGGCGGGGGCGGGGAATCGCTTCCCCGGGGAAACGTCGGGGCTCCTCCCTCTCATTCCCGTCCTTCCGATTCCCGGCTGCCCCGCGTCAGGGGCGCGTGGCAGGATCGGTGCTGTACAGCCCTGTCGATGCCGACGCCGTATGACGACGTATGAGGAGTCCGCCCGTGCCCGGTGAGAACCTGACCCGCGACGAGGCCCGGGAGCGGGCCGCACTGTTGTCGGTGGACGGGTACGAGGTGTCCCTCGACCTGCGCACCGCCACCGGCGCGAGCGCCGGGGAGGGCGGGGACGGCGCGGAGGGGCCGCGCACCTTCCGCTCGGTGACGACCGTCCGGTTCCGCTGCGCGGAGCCCGGCGCGAGCAGCTTCGCGGACCTGATCGCGCCGGCCGTGACGGCCGTCTCGCTCAACGGACGGGACCTCGACCCCGGGGAGGTGTTCGACGGCTCCCGGCTGCTGCTGGAGGACCTGGCCGCCGACAACGAGCTGATCGTCGACGCCCAGTGCGCCTACTCCCGTACCGGCGAGGGCATGCACCGCTTCGTCGACCCCGAGGACGGCGAGGTCTACCTCTACACCCAGTACGAGCCGGCCGACGCCCGCCGGGTGTACGCCAACTTCGAGCAGCCCGACCTCAAGGCGCCCTACCGCTTCGAGGTGCGGGCCCCCGAGGGCTGGACGGTGTGGAGCAACGGCGTCGGCGAACTCACCGACGGTGTGTGGCGGTTCGCGGAGACCAAACCGATCTCGACCTACATCACCTGTGTGGTCGCCGGGCCGTACCACTACGTCACGGACACCTACGAGCGTGAACTGCCCGACGGCACAAAGCTGGAGATCCCGCTCGGCGCGATGTGCCGCAAGGGTCTGGCCCCACACTTCGACGCCGACGACGTGTTCCTGGTGACCAAGCAGGGCCTGGACTTCTTCCATGACCACGTCGACTACCCCTACCCCTTCGGGAAGTACGACCAGGCGTTCGTGCCCGAGTACAACCTGGGCGCGATGGAGAACCCCGGACTGGTCACCTTCCGGGAGGAGTTCATCTTCCGCGGCAAGGTCACGCAGGCGTCCTACGAGGGCCGCGCCAACGTGATCCTGCACGAGATGGCGCACATGTGGTTCGGCGACCTGGTCACCATGGAGTGGTGGGACGACCTGTGGCTGAAGGAGTCCTTCGCCGACTTCATGGGCGCCTTCTCGCTCGTGGGCGCCACCCGGTTCACCGACGGCTGGATCACCTTCGCCAACCGCCGCAAGGCCTGGGCGTACCGCGCGGACCAGCTGCCGTCCACGCACCCGGTCACCGCGGACATCCGCGACCTGCAGGACGCCAAGCTGAACTTCGACGGCATCACCTACGCCAAGGGCGCCTCGGTGCTCAAGCAGCTGGTGGCGTACGTCGGCCAGGACGCCTTCCTGGAGGGCGCCCGGCGCTACTTCAAGCGGCATGCGTACGGCAACACGCGCCTCGGTGACCTGCTGTCGGTCCTCGAGGAGACCAGCGGACGCGACATGACGGCGTGGTCGCGGGCCTGGCTCCAGACGGCCGGGGTCAACTCCCTCACTCCCCAGGTGCTGCTGGGCGCGGACGGCAGGGTCGAGGAACTCGCGGTGCTGCAGGAGGCCGCGGCTGTGTCCGATCAGCCGACTCCGTCGGCGGAGCACCCCGAACTGCGCCCGCACCGGGTCGCGGTGGGCCTGTACCAGCGCACGCCCGACGGCGCGCTGGAGCGGTACGCGCGGGCCGAGACGGACGTCGACGGGGCCCGTACGGTCGTCGCCGAGCTGGCGGGCGCCGAGGCGCCCGAGCTGGTACTGGTCAACGACGACGACCTCACGTACTGCAAGATCCGCTTCGACGAGACCTCCCTGGCCACGCTCCGCGAGCACCTGGGCGCGCTGACCGACCCGCTGGCCCGCGCCCTGTGCTGGTCGGCGCTGTGGAACCTCACCCGGGACGCGCTGCTGCCCGCGCGGGAGTTCGTGGACCTGGTGCTGCGGTTCGGCGGGCGCGAGTCCGACATCGGCGTGCTGCAGATGCTGCACGCCTGGGCCGAGTCGGCGCTCGTCCACTACGCGGCGCCCGCCTGGCGGGAGACCGGCGGCCGGCTGCTCGCCGAGGGCGCCCGGCGCGAACTGGAGGCGGCCGGGCCGGGCGGCGAGCAGCAGCTGGCCTGGGCCCGCTTCTTCGCCCGGTCGGCCGTGGCGCCGGGCGACTTCCAGCTGCTCCAGGAACTGCTGTCGGGCACGGTGACGGTCGAGGGGCTCGACGTCGACCAGGAGCTGCGCTGGGTGTTCCTGGAACCGCTGGCCGCGCACGGGTTCGCCGACGAGAAGGCGCTGGCCGAGGAGCTGGCCCGGGACGACACCGCCTCCGGCAAGCGCCACCAGGTCCGCTGCCTGGCCGCCCGTCCGTCGGCGGAGGTCAAGGCCCGGGGCTGGGCGCGGGTCGTGGAGTCGGAGGAACTGTCCAACGCCCTGGTGGAGGCGACGATCGCGGGCTTCGCCCAGCCCTCGCAGCGGGAGCTGCTCGCGCCGTACGCGGAGAAGTACTTCGCGGTGATCGAGCGGGTGTGGGAGGAGCGGTCCATTCAGATCGCCCTGCACGTGGTGCGGGGACTCTTCCCCGAGCTGCTGGACTCGCCGGAGACGCTGGACGCGACGGACGCGTGGCTCGCGGCCCACGAGGACGCGCCCCCGGCGCTGCGCCGCGTGGTGCTGGAGGCCCGGGACGACCTGGCACGTGCGCTGCGCGGCCAGGCGTGCGACGCGGCGGCGGGGTGACCGCGGGCGCGTCCGGCGGGCGTCTCCCCGGGCGCGGCACACCGGCGGGGACGGGGCACGGACACCGCCCCCGGCCCCCTCACCGGGACGCGCACTCCGCGACTGTTACGGAATGCGGTCAATGACAGCCGTGACCCCTGGTCCCACCCGAATGGACCAGGGGTTTTCGGCATCCGAACACGCGTCCTTTAGGACAGGCTTGTCCCTAAATGCCGACGAGTGTGTAACAGAGGTTCAGGAGCGGATCCGGCACGGGAGATTGCCGGACATGAACCACGATTCCCCGCTCCCCCCGCTCTCCCCGCTCTCCCCCCGCCCCCCGCACCACCTCGCCGCCGGCCCGCGGCGCGTGCTCACGACCGCCCAGCTCCGCTCGCACGGCGTCCCGGCCGCGGAGGTCGACGACCGGTGCCGCCCCGGCGGCCCCTGGCAGCAGTTCCTGCCCGGTGTCGTCCTGCTCCACCCGGGCCCGCCCAGCAGCGAGGAGCGGCTGCACGCGGCGCTCCTGTACGCGACGCGGGAGCGGTCCGTGCGCATCCTCGTCCAGCCCGGCCCGGCCGACTCGACGGCGCCCCACTACGAGGACGCGATGATCACCGGACCGGCCGCGCTGACCCTGCACGGCTTCTCCTCCGCTCCCCCACTGCCCTCCCTGGAGACCCTCGACGTCCTCGTCCCGCGGCTGCGCCGGCTGCGCTCCACGGGCTGGGTGCGCATCGTCCGCACCCCGGTGCTGCCGGCTCCCGAGCGGGTGGCGGGCGTACCGGTGGCGCCGGTCCCGCGGGCGCTGGCCGACACGGTGGCGGGCCTGGACGACGCGGGCGCGGTGCGCAGGCTGCTCACGGAGGCGGTGGTCGGCGGCCACTGCGAGGCGAGCGCGCTGGTACGGGAGCTGACCGCCGCGAAGCTGCTGGGCCGGCCGCACGTGGTGCGCGTGGTGGACTCCCTGATGGCCGAGGGCCGCGCGCACGCGGAGGACGGCCTGTACCGGATGGTGCGCGCGTACGGTCTGCCCGACCCGCTGTGGAACGTCGACCTGCGCCTGCCGGGCGGCCCCCACCTCGGCGGCCTGGACGCGTACTGGCCGGAGCAGGCCGTGGCGCTCGACCTGGACACCTGCCGGGAGAACCTCCCGGACGACGACGTGCCGCGGTCCGAGTACGCCCGCAAGCGGGAGCACCTGGAGCGGCTCGGCATCACGGTCGTGCGGGTCACCCCGCGCAGGCTGCGGGACGCCGCGGAACAGCAGGCGGCGGTGGTCCGTACCGCCCTGATGGCGGCGGACGACCGCGACCCCGCCGCCTACGTCGTGGTCCTGCCCCGCTGAACCGGGCGGGCACTCCCCCGGACCGTCCGCTCCGCCTGTGTCCGCTCCACCTGTGTCCGCTCCACCTGCGCCCGCTCCGTCTACGCTTTGAGCAGGAGTTCCGTGTTGCGGTCCTGGGGGGTGCCACCGAGGTCGGTGCGGGCGCCGGGGGCGTTGTAGGACAGCTCGCGGTAGAGGGCGGCGAGGCCGGTCTGGGTGAGGTCGCCGTAGTCCGTGCGGGACGGGGCCGCGGACTCGACCAGGGTGGTGAACAGGGACAGGGTGCCGTCCTTGTTGTCCACCAGCTCGATGACGCGGGCGAGTTGGGGGAAGTCGACGTGGGAGGCGGTGGAGATCTCCCAGAAGGAGCCGGCCGAACCGGTGTGCGCGGTGACCGCGTTGCGGTGGATGTGGCCGTTGACCCAGGCCACCACGTTGCGGTGGGCGCCGAGGAGTTCGACGAGTTCCTTGCCGTCGTGGCGCCGCTCGTCGGGGCGGTCCGGGTCGCGGTGCGTGTTCGTCATCGACTCGCTGGTGTGGTGGCTGAAGACGATCGCGCGGTCACCCTTGTGGGTGCGCAGCGTCCGCTCCAGCCAGCGCAGTTGGGCCGTGCCGACGGAGCCCGCGTAGTGGCCGCCCGGGTCGGTGGTGTCGAGGCTGATGCCGATGACGTCGTCGGAGACGCGGAACGCGTAGTACTGGGTGCCCGCGTCGAGGTTGGCGGCGGAGTAGCCGTGCCCCACCGGGCCCGACCCTCGGTACGCGGGGTCCAGGTGGGCCTCGACGTACTCGGCGGGCGTGAAGGGGGCGCGCGCCTCGTCGGCGGTCACCGAACGCATGGCGCGGGCCTGCGACGCGAGGAATGCGGCGTACTGGACGCCCCGCGGGTCGGTGGCCTTCCTGATGGTCTGCTGGAGCTTCTTCGCCTCGGCCGCCCCGAGCTCCATCAGCTTCCGGCCGCCGACGGCGAGTTCGGTGAGGTACGGGTCGCCGTGGGAGGCGTAGCAGCCGAGCGGCATCGTGTCGTGGTTGCCGACGGTGGAGTACCAGGGGAGGTTGAGGCCGGGGCTGTTCACCTCGCGGACGGCCGCGGCGAGGAAGCCGTCGAGGTGCGGGAAGCCGAGCTGCTTGTCGGCGTCGCGGGTGGTGGAGTCCGGCTGCCAGTACTGGCGCAGACCGCTGTTCTGGACGCCTTCGTAGTGGCGCGGGTCCCCGCTGTTGGGGGTGATGCGGCCGCCGCTGAGCGCCGTCAGGAACCAGTCCAGTTCGGAGCGGGTGTTGTTGTCGGTGTTGTCGCCGGTGGTCATCGCGAAGTGCAGCGGGGAGCCGGTGACGGGGGCGCCGCGCAGGGCGTTGATCCGCTCGACGAGGGAGACCGCGCCGTGCACGGTGAGCGCCTCGTGCGGCCGCCAGGCGTGCACGTCGGCGGAGCGCAGGTACTCCAGGCGCAGCGGGTGCTGCGCGTCGATCACATGCAGGTCGGTGAGCTGCACGAACGCGGCGAGCGTGGTGCGGCGGTCTTCCCGGCCGGAGCGGGCTCCGGCCAGTTCGCCGCGTACCACCCGTTCCCAGCCGGGCCCCTCGTCGAGGCGCCGGTAGCCGGCGGCACGGCCGCCGCGCGGTACGGACATCCCGGCCACGGTGGTGCCGCGCGTGTACGGGGCGAGCGGGGCGGCCGGCGCCTGCCGGGAGGAGGTGAGGACGGTCCCGTCCGCGCCGGCATCGGCGGCGACGGCCTGGCCGCCGCCGGACCGCAGGGCGTATCCGGCACCGGCGGAGAGGGCGACCGCGCCGGTGACGGCGAGGAGGGAACGGCGGTGGAGTGCGGTGGAGTCGGCGACTGGGCGTGTGCGCGGCATGGCGCTTGTCCCCCCGGGTGCGAACGCATCGGCAGTGACCGCGGGGCGTTCGCCGGGCGAACATCCCGCTCGTACTGGATGCTTGGCAGCGGGAATGGCCTGCGTGTGAACGCGACGGCAACGCGCGACACCGATCGCCGTACGTGGATCTTGGACCACCCGGCCCGTCGGCATCCGCTTCCGCACCGGCCCGGAACCGGTCGCACCGCGTTCACTTGACGGGGGCCGGATGACTCGATACTCGGATCATTCCGACAATGAGGATGTTCGCGACCATTTACCGAAAAGCCTCGGTCTTCCGCCTGCCCCACGCACCGGTTCCCGAACCCGCGCGCCGCACTCCGCCACGGCGTCGTCGGCCGGGGTGTCGTCCGCCGGGGTGCCGTCAGCCGCGGTGCCGCGCGGCCGGCGCCACCATGCCGTGTCGCAGGCGGCGGAGGTACGTGGCGCGGCTGACGCGCAGGCTGCGGGCCACCTGCCCGTGAATGCCCGACCGGTCGACGCCGTACGCGCGCGGGATGCGCCCGGCCTCGGCGTCGGCCGCCACGGGGCTTGCCGCCAGGGCCTCCACGGCTTCCGCACCCGGACCCGTCCTGGGGGCTGACTCCGGCCAGGGGGGGGCTGGCCCCGGCCAGGGGGGGGCTGAACCCGGCCAGGGGGCTGACCCCCGGCCAGGGGGCTGACCCCCGGCCAGGGGGCTGACCCCCGGCCAGGGGGCTGACCCCCGGCCAGGGAGGCTGACCCCGGCCAGGGAGGCTGGACCCGGCCAGGGGCCGTCACTCCGCGTGTTCCACCCGTCCCGCCGCCGGGCGCTCCCGCCACAGCCGCAGACCGATGTCGACCAGGCGGATCCTGACCAGGTCCGGGACGGCGTCCAGGGGCTGCCAGGCGGCCAGCTCGGTGGAGCCTCCGATCTCGTTCCTCAGCCCGCCGCCGGTGATCCGCCCCTCGTAGACCAGCCGTACGGCGTGGTGGTCGGCCCTGCGTCCCGGGCGGCGGGCGAAGCCGTGCCGGACGAAGACGTGCCGGGCGGAGTTCACGCCGAGCAGCCCGGTGACCTCGATGCGGTACCCGGTCTCCTCCTCGACCTCCCGCCGCACGGTGTCGTACGGATCCTCGCCGTGCTCCATGCCGCCACCCGGCAGCACCCACTCCGGAGCACCTCCGGGCACCGGGGACCGGGCCAGCAGGAGCTGTCCGTCGCGCACCACCACGGCGTAGGCCGCCACCCTCAGGGTCTGCCGCATCCTGGGACGTTAACCCGCGGGCGCCCACAGGGCAGCCCACACGGACGACTTGCCCGTTTCGGACCTCAACACCCCATAAAAGCATCGCGGGTTTTCCCCATACCTTCATTTTGATTTCGCCAACCCTCGCCCAACACCCGCCCCTTGGGTAAGGCTCAACGATCGTCCGGGGCCGTATTCCGGACGATCGCGACCAGGGTCGATCGGCTCCGGTCGCTCCACGATGGTGCCTTTACTCACAAGGGATGCCGATGACCCATTCCTCCCCGCGCGAGTCGATATCGGGCGCCAGACGCGCGGCCCGTATCGCCCTGGCCGCCGGTCTCGTCGCCGCGCTCTCCGCGGTCGGCCCGATACCCCTGGCGGTCGCCGCCGACGCGCCGGCCGCCGTACCCGTCGACGGTGACGTCAAGTCCGCCCACGACAAGCTCGGTTCGAGTGACGCGGACCTCCTCGCCGAGGCCAAGGCCGACGGCGTCAAGAACGTCACGATGATGATCGCCACCGCCCCCGGGAAGACCGAGCAGGTCGCCGAGGAACTGAACGCGGTGAAGGGCGGTTCGGTCGGCCGGACCCACGACGAGCTGGGCTACGTCCGCGCCACCGTTCCCACCGCCAGGGCGGACGCGGCCATCGCCGCCGCCGCCAAGCTCTCCACCGTGCACGGCATCGACCTGCGCGACGAGATCCCGCTCGACGACCCGACCCCGGCCGCGGACACCACCGCCAAGGCCGCCGGCGGCAAGGACAAGGGCGCCGCCGCCTACCCGGGCCCCGACCGGCGGACCCCCGCGAAGAACCCGTACAACCCGTCCTTCGAGACGGGCGCCGTCGACTTCGTGAAGGACAACCCGAAGGCGGACGGCCGCGGCGTCACCATCGGCATCCTCGACTCGGGCGTGGACCTCGCCCACCCGGCGCTGCAGAGGACCACCACCGGCGAACGCAAGATCGTCGACTGGGTGACGGCGACCGACCCACTCGTCGACGGCGACAACACCTGGCGCCCGATGACCGAATCGGTGGCCGGGCCCACCTTCACCCACGACGGAAAGACCTGGACGGCGCCCTCGGGCTCGTACCGGATCAGCACGTTCAAGGAGTCGTACACCCTCGGCGGCGACGCGGGCGGCGACGCCAACTTCGACGGCGACACCACCGACGCCTGGGGCGTGCTGTACGACGCCGCGGCGGGGACCGTCCGGGTCGACCTGAACGGCAACCGGGACTTCTCCGACGACACCCCGATGAAGCCTTACAAGGACGGCTTCCAGATCGGGTACTTCGGCACCGACGACCCCTCCACCGAGGTCGCCGAGCGCCAGCCGTTCGTCGTGGAGATCCGCAAGGACGTGCTCCGCAACGCGGCCGGCGACAAGGCCGACTTCGTCAACATCGGTGTCATCGAGGGCTCGCACGGCTCGCACGTCGCCGGCATCACCGCCGCCCACGGCCTGTTCGGCGGGAAGATGAACGGCGCCGCGCCCGGCGCGAAGATCGTCTCCTCCCGTGCCTGCACCTGGTCCGGCGGCTGCACCAGCGTGGCGCTCACCGAGGGCATGATCGACCTCGTCACCGAGCGCGGTGTCGACATCGTCAACATGTCCATCGGCGGTCTGCCCGCGCTCAACGACGGCAACAACGCCCGCGCCGAGCTGTACACCCGCCTCATCGACACCTACGGTGTCCAGCTGGTGATCTCCGCGGGCAACTCCGGCCCCGGCGCCAACACCATCGGCGACCCGTCGCTGGCCGACAAGGTCATCTCGGTCGGCGCGTCCGTCTCCAAGGAGACCTGGGCCGCCAACTACGGCTCCGTCGTGAAGACGAAGTACGCCATGATGCCGTTCTCCTCGCGCGGTCCGCGTGAGGACGGCGGCTTCACACCGACGCTGATCGCGCCCGGCGCGTCGATCAACACCATCCAGACCTGGGCGGCGGGCCAGCCGGTCGCCGAGGCGGGCTACGGCCTCCCGGCCGGTTACGGCATGCTCCAGGGCACCTCGATGGCGTCCCCGCAGGCCACCGGCTCCGCCGCGCTGCTGCTGTCGGCCGCGAAGCAGAAGCGGATCGACCTGACGCCCGCGAAGCTGCGCACCGCCCTGACCTCCACCGCCCAGCACATCAAGGGCCTGCAGGCCTACGAGGAGGGCGCCGGTCTCATCGACCTCGAGGAGGCCTGGGACTCGATCCGGGACGGGGCCACCGCGCACGAGTACAACGTGAAGGCGCCGGTCGACACCGCGATCGAGCAGTTCCTGAAGACCCCCGGCTTCGGCACCGGCGTCTACGACCGCGAGGGCGGCCTGAAGGCCGGCCAGAAGAAGACGTACGACGTCACCATCACCCGTACGTCCGGTCCCGACCGCGCGATCCGGCACGAGCTCGACCTCGCGAACAACACCGACGGCGCCTTCCGCATCGTCGGCGAGGGCAAGGTCCAGCTGTCGCTGAACAAGCCGGCGACCGTCAAGATCCAGGCCGCGCCCCGGTCCGCGGGCCTCAAGAGCGCCATCCTGGAGGTCGACGACCCGCGCACCGAGGGCGTCGACCGGCAGATCCTGAGCACGGTGGTCGTCTCGGCTCCGCTGAAGCACACCTTCTCCGCCTCCGGCACGGCCCAGCGCAACGCCACCACCTCCTACTTCGTCACCGTGCCCGAGGGCGCGAAGACGCTGGAGGTCGCGCTGAGCGGTCTGAAGGCCACGAGCCAGACCCGGTTCATCGCCCTCCACCCCTACGGCGTCCCGGCCGACCCGACCTCGACGGTCAACTGCTACCCGAACTACAGCAACCCGGCCAACACCTGCCGCCCCGACCTGCGTTCGTACGTGAACCCGCAGCCGGGCGTCTGGGAGATCGAGGTCGAGTCGCGCCGCACCTCGCCGCTGCTCGACAACCCGTACAAGCTGGACGTCGCCGTGCTCGGCGCGGTCTTCGAGCCGGAGACCGTGACCGTGCCGGAGGCCGAGGTCGGTACTCCGGCCGACGTCTCCTGGAAGGTGACCAACCAGGCCGCCGCCCTGGACGGCAAGCTGGTCGGCGGCCCGCTGGGCTCCGCCAAGTCGGCCCGGCCCGCCATCTCCACGGGTGTCACGCACACCACCACCGTCACGGTGCCCGAGGGCGCCACGTCGCTCGACGTCGCCATCGGCAACGTCTCCGACACCGCCGCCGACCTGGACCTGGCGGTCCACAACGCGGCGGGCACCCTCGTCGCCCAGTCCGCCGACGGCGACTCGGAGGAGTCGGTGTCCATCGCCCGCCCGGCGGCCGGCACCTACACCGTCAAGGTCGTGGGCTACTCCGTCCCGGCCGGTTCCACCGACTACGCCTACCGGGACGTGTTCTTCTCCACCACGCTCGGCGAGGTCGCGGTCGACGGCGCCGCACCGGTGAGGATCGGCACGGGCGAGTCGGCCACCGTCTCCGGCACCGTCACGGCCGCCGCGGCGGCTCCCGAGGGACGTGAGTTCTTCGGCCGGGTGCAGCTGGTCAACGCGCGCGGCACGGTCGCGGGCACGGGCAGCGTGACGATTGAGAAGGTCGTGCCGTAGCCGACGGCGGCTGCCGGTACCGACTGTCTCCGACGACCGGGGGCGGGTGCCCGTACGGAGATCCGTACGGGCACCCGCCCCCTTCGTCGTCCGTGCGCCCGCCGACCGTCACTCGCAGGTCAGGGTGCGGGAGGCGGGCAGGGCGGCGGTGATCCGCGCCCGCTCGGGGGCGATGTCCTCCTCGCCGACGATCACCGCGTCCGGGACGGAGCCCTCGCGGGGCAGGCCGACCATGACCCGGTCTCCGGTGTGGAGCGGGGGCCGGTCGGTGGGCCCGGTCGGCTCGGTCGGCTCGGTCGGCTCGGTCGGCTCGGTCGGCTCGGTCGGCTCGGTCGGCTCGGTCGGCTCGGTCGGCTCGGTCAGGAAGGTGACCTCTCCGGCCTCGTCCTGTTCCCCCGCGGAGGCGTTCTCGTCCGGGCCGGTCCCCGGCGCCGGCTTGTAGCGGCGGGTCACCTCCAGCGTGACGCGCTCCTGTCCGGTGCCCGGCACCGGCTCCACCGCCGACACCGTGCCTTCGGCGACGAGCCGGGCACAGGCGAGGTAGTGAGGGGTGCCGAAGCCGGTACCGGCCGACCCCTTGGCGCCCGACGCCTCGTCGGCACCCGGCGCCTCGTCGGCGCCCACCGCCTTCCGGTCGGCCTCGGCCGACGACGACATGCCGTCGCCCTGCCCGGCCTGCGTCACGAGCCATCCCATGCCGAGGACCACCGAGGCGGCCGCCGCCGCGGCGAGCGCGCCGAAGGCGACCCTCAGCGGCCGGCGGGCACGGCGGGGCGGCCGGGCGACGGCGGGCAGGGGCCGCACCGGCACGGGGCCGGGCTCCGCTTCCCGGGCCAGCGTGTCCCCGATGAGCCCCAGCTGCTCCCGCAGCACGGCGACATCGGCGGCCGCCGCGTCCCGCGCGGCCGTGAACGCCGGGTCCTGCCGGGCCGCCGCGGGCAGCGGCTCGTCGAGGATCGCGGCCATGAGGGCGTCGACGCCGTCGTACTCGGTGCCGCGCTCGTCTCCGGTGTTGTTCCGGTCTTCGTCGTGGAGGCTCACGTCACACCACCTCGTCCTCGTGCAGGCGGGCGCGCAGGGCCCGGACCGCCGTGTGCAGCCTGCTCTTGACCGTGCCCTCCGGGACGCCGAGCTGCTCGGCGATCGAGCGCACCGGGAGGTCGGCGTAGAACCGCAGCACGACGACCTGGCGCTGGGCGTCGGGCAGCCCGTCCAGGCCGCGGGCGACGGCGAGGGAGAGCAGGCGGGTCTCCTCGTCGGCGGGGGGCTCGGCGGGGCGCAGCGCGGCGAGGCGTTCGCCGAGCCGCTCCTGGCGGCGTTTGGCCCGGTGCCAGTCCATGGCGAGGTTGGAGGCGACCACCGCCGCCCACGCCGAGACGTCCCGGGGCGCGTCCTGCCCGCTCGCGGCGCGTTCCAGCAGCCGCAGCCGGACTTGTTGCACCCCGTCCGGCAGGTCGGTCTGCGGCACCCCGCCGAGCGCGAGCACCGCCCGGACCCGGCGCTCCTGCGCCGCGTCCAGCGGGTCGTCCTCCGCGGCGCCGTACGCCTGCCGGCCACGCCGGATCCTTCCGCGCAGCACTGCCCACCCCCCCTCACGCCGTTTCTCCTACGACGCCGGTCGGGGCCGGAACGTTCGCCCCTCGCCCGGACCGGACAGAGGCGTACGTCACACCTTCGTGTGGAGGGAGTGGGCCGGGGCAGGGAACCTTGCGGCCGCCGACCTCCGAAGGGCGAATTCCTGCAGCTCAAAGGGGTGGCGACCGCAGGTCCGCGACCGGCGGCCCCGGGCCGCGCGTCCCACTGTGCGGGCAGGGGGCGCAAAGAATTGGACAGGCGGGCCGTGGTCGGCCGCATGATGGAAACGCCCGGCCGTCGGGCAAAGGGCACATGTAAGTCGTATACGCCGTATACGGCGCAGAGCGCAGCAGGCAGTGAGGGAGACGCCGTGAGGGTCGGAATCGTCGGAGCCACCGGTCAGGTGGGCACGGTCATGCGCAGCATCCTCAAGGAGCGGAACTTTCCGCTGACCGAGCTGCGCCTGTTCGCCTCGGCCCGCTCGGCGGGGACGGAGCTGGACGGCGTGACGGTGGAGGACGCGTCCACCGCCGACTACACCGGCCTGGACATCGTGCTGTTCTCCGCGGGCGGCGCGACCTCGAAGGCGCTGGCCGAGAAGGTCGCCTCGCAGGGCGCGGTCGTGATCGACAACTCGTCCGCATGGCGCAAGGACCCCGAGGTCCCGCTGGTCGTCTCCGAGGTGAACCCGGACGCGATCGCGAACCGCCCCAAGGGCATCATCGCCAACCCGAACTGCACCACGATGGCCGCGATGCCGGTGCTGCGTCCGCTGCACGACGAGGCGGGCCTGGACGCGCTGGTGGTCGCCACCTACCAGGCGGTGTCCGGCTCCGGCCTGGCGGGCGTGGCCGAGCTGCACGGCCAGACCCAGAAGGTCGTCGCCGACGCCGACCAGCTGACCCACGACGGCGGCGCGGTCGACTTCCCCGAGCCGGCCGTCTACCAGCGCCCCATCGCCTTCAACGTGCTGCCCCTCGCCGGCAGCATCGTGGACGACGGTCTGAACGAGACCGACGAGGAGCAGAAGCTGCGCAACGAGTCCCGCAAGATCCTGGACATCCCCGGGCTCAAGGTCTCCGGCACCTGCGTGCGCGTCCCGGTCTTCTCCGGGCACTCCCTGCAGATCAACGCCCGCTTCGCCCGCCCGATCAGCCCCGAGCGCGCGACCGAGCTGCTGGCCGACGCCCCCGGCGTCGTCCTCACCGACATCCCCACCCCGCTCCAGGCGGCGGGCCAGGACCCGTCCTACGTCGGCCGCATCCGCCGCGACGAGACGGTCGACAACGGCCTGGCCCTCTTCGTCTCCAACGACAACCTCCGCAAGGGCGCGGCCCTGAACACCGTCCAGATCGCGGAACTGGTGGCGGCCGAACTCAAGGGCTGACCACTGTCCGGCCCTGAAGGGGGCGTCCGCCGGTCAGCCGGCGGACGCCCCCTTTTTTTCGGCATGCTCACAACGCCAGATGCCGCCGCAGCGCCACGTCGATCTCGGCCATGCGCTGCCGTGGCACGGCGCCGACCCTGTGCAGCAGGCGGTCCGGCGCAACAGAACGGACCTGTTCGCACTGCACCTTGGAATCCTTCGGCAGACGGCTCTCGTCGGAGCGAAGGAAGACCTGGAACGTCAGGACGCGAGAGGTGTTGGACGTCAGCGGCGCCACCGTGACGACTCCCCTGTTGTGCCGTACGACGGACTCGTTGGCAGCGTTGTTGGAGACGATCACCGCGGGTCTGACCTTGTTGGCCTCACTGCCCCGCACCGGCTCCAAGTCCACCATGTAGATGTCACCACGCCTCATGGGCGATCCCGTCTCCACTCGCCCGGTCCCACAACCCGGCGTCCTCGCTCCCGTCCCATTCGGCGAAAGCCTCCGTGTACTCCCGCTCGAGCTGCGCCTGCCTGAGCAGCCCGATCGCGGCGTGTATCACAGCTGATCTGGACTCGGCCTCCGTACGGGCGGCGTACTCGTCGACGAAGGCCAGGTCCTCCTGGGGCAGACTCACACTGATCTTCATACCTTCAATGCTACCCGTAGTAGGAAGGATGCGGCTACCGCTCTCCACTCGAGAGTGCAGGCGGGTACGACCGTCTCGCACCGCAGACGTCCGCTCTCCCCCCGCCACCTTTCACCCGGGACCGGCGCAGGAGCGGGGGGGGGAGAGCGGATGGAGGGGAGAGGCGGGGCGGTGTACGGGTCGCCGCCATGGTTCCGGGCTCACGCCGGGCGGGGCACGCCACCCGCGGGGAATGGTCATCGCGTTTCGCGCCGGTGGCGTGGAAGGATGGCGAGACCGACCCATGACGAGGAGATGACCGCGTGCCTGGCACAAACCTGACTCGCGAAGAGGCGCAGCAGCGGGCGAAGCTGCTGACCGTTGACTCGTACGAGATCGATCTCGACCTCTCCGGCGCGCAGGAGGGCGGCACCTACCGGTCCGTGACCACGGTGCGCTTCGACGTCTCCGCGGACGCCTCCACCGGCGCGAACGGCGCGGAGTCGTTCATCGACCTGGTGGCTCCCACCGTGCACGAGGTGACGCTCAACGGAGACGCCCTCGACCCCGCCGAGGTCTTCGAGGACTCCCGGATCGCCCTGCCCGGACTGCTCCCGGGCCGCAACGTGCTGCGGGTGAGCGCCGACTGCGCGTACACCAACACCGGTGAGGGCCTGCACCGGTTCGTCGACCCGGTCGACGACCAAGCCTACCTGTACACCCAGTTCGAGGTGCCGGACGCCCGTCGCGTCTTCGCGAGCTTCGAGCAGCCCGACCTCAAGGCCACTTTCCAGTTCACCGTGAAGGCACCGGCCGGCTGGACCGTCATCTCCAACTCCCCCACGCCCGAACCCCGGGACAACGTCTGGGAGTTCGAGCCGACGCCGCGGATCTCGACGTACATCACCGCGCTGATCGTCGGCCCGTACCACTCCGTGCATAGCGTGTACGAGAAGGACGGCCAGTCGGTGCCGCTCGGCATCTACTGCCGGCCCTCGCTCGCCGAGTACCTCGACGCGGACGCCATCTTCGACGTCACGCGGCAGGGCTTCGAGTGGTTCCAGGAGAAGTTCGACTACGCGTACCCCTTCGGGAAGTACGACCAGCTGTTCGTGCCGGAGTTCAACGCGGGCGCGATGGAGAACGCCGGCGCGGTGACCATCCGCGACCAGTACGTCTTCCGGTCGAAGGTGACGGACGCCGCCTACGAGGTGCGCGCCTCGACGATCCTGCACGAGCTGGCCCACATGTGGTTCGGCGACCTGGTCACCATGGAGTGGTGGAACGACCTGTGGCTGAACGAGTCGTTCGCCACCTACGCCGAGGCCGCCTGCCAGGCGGACGCGCCGGGCTCGAAGTGGCCGCACTCGTGGACGACGTTCGCGAACTCCATGAAGACCTGGGCGTACCGGCAGGACCAGCTGCCGTCCACCCACCCGATCATGGCCGACATCCGTGACCTGGACGACGTCCTGGTCAACTTCGACGGCATCACCTACGCCAAGGGCGCCTCGGTCCTCAAGCAGCTGGTGGCCTACGTCGGCAAGGACGCCTTCTTCAGCGGCGTGCAGGCCTACTTCAAGCGCCACGCGTACGGCAACACGCGCCTGTCCGACCTGCTGGGCGCCCTGGAGGAGACCTCCGGCCGCGACCTGAGCACCTGGTCGAAGAAGTGGCTGGAGACCGCCGGCATCAACGTCCTGCGCCCGGAGATCGAGACCGACGGCGCGGACGGCACGGGGACCATCACCTCCTTCGCCATCCGCCAGGAGGCGCCCGCGCTGCCCGCCGGCGCCAAGGGCGAGTCGACCCTGCGCCCGCACCGGATCGCGGTCGGCCTGTACGACCTGGACGAGGCGAGCGGCAAGCTGGTGCGCGTCGACCGGGTCGAGCTGGACGTCGACGGCGAGCTGACCGCCGTACCGCAGCTCGTCGGCAAGGCCCGCCCGGCCGTCGTGCTGCTCAACGACGACGACCTGTCGTACGCCAAGGTGCGTCTGGACGAGCGGTCGCTGGCCTTCGTCACCGAGCACCTGGGCGACTTCGAGGCCTCCCTGCCGCGCGCCCTGTGCTGGGCGTCGGCCTGGGACATGACCCGGGACGCCGAACTGGCCACCCGCGACTACCTCTCGCTGGTGCTGTCGGGCATCGGCAAGGAGTCGGACATCGGCGTCGTGCAGTCGCTGCACCGCCAGGTGAAGCTGGCGATCGACCTGTACGCCGCCCCGAACACCCGCGAGGCGCTGCTCACCCGCTGGACGGAGGCCACGCTGGCCCACCTGCGGGCCGCCGAGGCGGGCAGCGACCACCAGCTGGCGTGGGCCCGCGCCTTCGCCGCGACGGCGAGGACGCCGGAGCAGCTGGACCTCCTGGACAGCCTGCTGGAGGGCACGCAGACGATCGAGGGCCTGGCCGTCGACACCGAGCTGCGCTGGGCGTTCGTGGAGCGGCTGGCGGCGGTGGGCCGGTACGACGAGACCGAGATCGCGGGCGAGTACGAGCGCGACAGGACCGCCGCGGGCGAGCGTCACGCGGCGACCGCGCGTGCCGCCCGGCCCACCGAGGAGGCCAAGGCGGAGGCGTGGGCGTCGGTCGTGGAGTCCGACAAGCTGCCGAACGCGCTCCAGGAAGCGGTCATCGCCGGCTTCGTCCAGACCGACCAGCGCGAGCTGCTGGCGCCGTACACGGACCGGTACTTCGAGGCGGTGGCCGAGGTGTGGGAGTCCCGCTCGCACGAGATGGCCCAGCAGATCGCGGTCGGCCTCTACCCGGCGATCCAGGTCTCCGAGGAGACCCTGGAGAAGACGGACGCCTGGCTGGCCTCCGCCGAGCCGAACGCGGCCCTGCGCCGCCTCGTCTCGGAGTCCCGCGCGGGCGTGGAACGCGCCCTGCGCGCCCAGGCGGCGGACGCGGCGGCCGAAGGGGCGTAGCCCGTACGCGTATGTATCAGGGGCGCCCGGCGTTGCTTACGCCGGGCGCCCCTGGCGTTCCTTGAGCCCGTCGGTGAAGGCGGGAGGGGGACGGAGAGTCGCCCGACCGCCAGGCCATCAGGGTCTGCTGTCGTCTGGGGCGAGCAGGCTGGGGAGCTCGGCGATCGCCTCCGGGCGGACCCGGTCGCCGCGGCGAACGCCGCTCTGATCGAGGGCCACGGACGTGTACCGATCGTGGCGCACTGGGGCGAGGGCCTGCTGGTGTGCAGTCGGATGCGACGGCGCCCGGCCCGGAAGGTCGGTCAGTCGTGGAGTTCGGCGCGGACGCGGCGTGAGGGCTGGAAGGTGTAGAGGTCGAGGATGCCGGGCGGGTCGGCGAGGCCGGGGCCGCCGTTGCCGACCCAGGTGGTGATGTCGGTGGTGGCGTCGGGGTCGTTGACCAGGCCGAGCCAGACGGGGGCACCGCCGTTCTTGCGGCCTTCGGCGGAGGGCTGGACGACGATGACGTTGGCGCGTTCGCACGCGCCGAGGCAGCCGGTGACCCGTACGGTCGCGGCGCCGTCCACAGCCTGGCGCAGGTCGCGCAGTTGGGCTGTGTGGTCGAGGCCGGGGATCTTGGGGGTGCCGCAGCAGCATCCGCGGCAGACGGTGATGGTGGGCCGTGTGGCCCCCGCGACGGGGGCGGCACGGCGGGTGCGTTTACTCACGCGGTGTCCTCGGTGTCTTTGGCAGGGTTGGTCCAGGCTGCCTCGCGCAGCAGGCGCAGGCCGTTGAGGCCGACGATGACGGTGGATCCCTCGTGCCCGGCGACGCCGAGGGGCAGCGGGAGGGTGCCGATCAGGTCCCAGGCGACCAGGACGGTGATGAACACCCCGGCGATGGCCAGGTTCTGGACGACCAGGCGGCGGGCGGTGCGCGAGAGGTTCACGACGGTGGGGAGGGTGGCCAGCTCGTCGCGGACCACAACGGCATCGGCTGTCTCCAGGGCTAGGTCGGAGCCGGCCTTGCCCATGGCGATCCCGGAATGGGCGGCGGCAAGCGCAGGTGCGTCGTTGACACCGTCGCCGACGACGAGCACCTTGCGGCCCTGCTCCTCCCCTTCCCGCACAGCGGCGACCTTGTCCTGCGGCAGCAGCCCGGCGCGGACGTCCGTGATGCCGACCTCGGCGGCCAGGTGCCGGGCGGCGCGCTCGTTGTCGCCGGTCAGCAGCACCGGGGTGCGGCCGGTCAGGCGGGTGAGGGCGGCGACGGTGGCGGCGGCGTCCGGCCGCAGCCGGTCGGCGATGCCCAGCACCCCCACCGGTGCGCCGTCGCACAGCACCGCCACCGCGGTACGCCCGGCGTCCTCCAGCTCCCGCACCACCTTCTGGTGGGCCGGGTCGGCGTCGGCGGGCAGCAGCCGGGCCGGGGAGCCGACCTGGACGGTGTGGCCGGCGATGACGGCGGTGACGCCCTGACCGGGGACGGAGGTGAAGTCGCCCGCGTCGGCCAGGACCAGAGCGCGTTCGCGGGCGGCGTCCACGACGGCGCGTGCCAGCGGGTGCTCGCTGGGGTGCTCGGCCGAGGCGGCGAGGGCGAGCACCTCGTCCTCGGCCAGGGCGCTGCCGGGAAGCGGGCGGATGTCGGTGACGCGGGGGGTGCCCTCGGTCAGGGTGCCGGTCTTGTCGAGCGCGACGGCGTCGATCTGCCCGAGGCGTTCCATCACGACGGCGGACTTGACGAGCACACCGTGGCGTCCGGCATTGGCGATCGCGGACAGCAGCGGCGGCATCGTGGAGAGCACCACCGCACAGGGCGAGGCGACGATCATGAACGTCATCGCCCGCAGCAGAGCCGACCGCAGCTCGTCGCCGAAGGCGAGCGGGACGGCGAAGACGGCCAGGGTCGCGATGACCATGCCGATCGAATAACGCTGCTCGATCTTCTCGATGAACAGCTGCGTGGGGGCCTTGGTCTCGGAGGCTTCCTCGACCATCTTCACGATCCGGGCGATCACCGAGTCCGCCGGGTCACGCTCGACCCGCACGCGCAGGGCGCCGGTGCCGTTGACGGTGCCGGCGAACACCTCGTCTCCGGAATGCTTCGCCACCGGCAGAGGCTCGCCGGTGATGCCGGCCTGGTCGACATCGCCGGCTCCGTCGAGGACCTGGCCGTCGGCGCCGATCCGCTCGCCGGGTCGGACCAGGATCGTGTCCCCGACCTTCAACTGTGAGGCGTCGACGCTCTCCTCGGTGCCGTCGGGCAGGAGCCTGGTCGCGGTGGAGGGGGTGAGGTCGAGCAGGCCGCGCACGGAGTCCGCGGTGCGGGCGGTCGCGATCGCCTCCAGGGCGCCGGAGGTGGCGAAGATGACGATCAGCAGCGCACCGTCCAGGACTTGGCCGATCGCAGCGGCGCCGAGCGCCGCGACGACCATCAGCAGGTCCACGTCCAGCGTCTTGTCCTTCAGGGCCTTCAAGCCCTCCCAACCCGGCTCCCAGCCGCCGGCGACGTAGGTGGCGGCGAACAGCGCCCCCCACAGCCACCCCGGGGCACCCAGCAGGTACAGCGGCAGGGCGAGCAGGAACAACACCAGCGCAGCCAGCGCCCACCGGGCCTCCGGCAGCGCCAGGACGCGCGTGCGGCGCCGCGGCAGGCCGGGAGGCGGCCCGGCTGCGGCCGGCGCGGGTCGCTGGTCCAGGACAGAGGGCATGGCAAAGAACCCTTCACGGGCGGGAGGGGAAACGACCTTCACCGTACAGGAATACCTGAACAGATTTTCATGTGTTGTCGTTAGGATGGACGCATGGGTCACGGAGCCGACGGCAGGAACCACGCCACCCCGCGCGAGCGACTGGACGCGGCGGGGGCGACCGACGTAGCCGCGACCCTCCAGGCTCTGGCCACCCCCTCACGCCTGTACATCCTGGCCCGGCTCCAGGAAGGCCCCTGCTCGGTCGGCGACCTCGCCGACTCCGTCGGCATGGAAGCCTCCGCCTGCTCCCACCAGCTGCGCCTGCTACGCAACCTGGGACTGGTCTCCGGCGAGCGCCACGGTCGTTCCATCGTCTACTCGCTGCACGACAACCACGTCGCCGAGCTCCTGGAGCAAGCCCTCTTTCACGTGGAGCATCTACGGCTCGGCCTGCGCGACGCCCCCGCCTCCGCGGCAGCGCCGGCCGCGAACCGGCGATAAGCAGCCGCGCAGGCCGGACGGCCATCGCGATGTCCTCCGTGAAGCACAAAGAGATCATCAGCAGGAACATGTCGCCGAACGGTGGACCGAGCGACTCGCCCCGAGACCATCCCCGCGGGTGCGGGGAGCAGAAGTACCTGGACTGGTGCAGCAACGTCCGCCCGGGACCATTCCCGCGGGCGCGGGGATGGTCCCGGGCGCGCGGCCACGACCTGCGCGTCCCTGCCCTGCTCCCCGCCCCCGTGGGGATCAAATTTCAAAGGGTGCCCCGCGTCACGTCAAGCCCCTCGGCGCTCCTTGAGCGCGCCGACGAAAGCAGCGAAGGTGGGGATGGGGACCGAGAAGGCGGCACGTGAGAGCCGCTTCGAGTCACGGATGGCTATGTGGCCGCCCAAGTCCGCGATCTCCACGCAGTCATTGCCCTCTCCGCCACCTGAGTAGGAAGACTTGCGCCATTGCGTGGGGGCGGTCATCGGATACCTCACAGCTCCTTGGCCAGCTGATGAATGAGGTCACGCGACGGCTCCGGTGCGAGTGACCCGGTCCTCACACTACGGAACAGGTCTTCGAAATACGCCAGTTGGGCTTCACCGTCAAGGAAGGCCGTACCGGGGAGCGTCGCGCACCACGGTCCAGGCGCGGGACCGGACCGCCCAGGTGCACCATGGCGCTTCCCGCACCCGCGAAGTCGTCCAGCGCGAAGGGGATACCCCTGACGGTGACATGGTCGGCGTCTGCCGTCTCCAGGATGCGAGTGAGTTGAGCTCGTATCACCGTGCGTCCGGCAACACTTACGGGCTGACCCGCGATTGATCTTGGGGCGTGTTGGCCTGCGGGTTCGGCAGGCAAGTGGTTCAGCAGGCCGTTGTGCGGACGTGCGCCGGCTCGGTGCTCGGGTTGTACCGGGTGGGTCGCTTGGCGGCGCGGTCGGGGACCGGGGCGGCCCGCGTGTGGGCGGCGGACCTGGGTCTCCATCCCGTCGATCCGCAAGGTGACGTCCTCGGCCGCGACATATACGAACACGTCCTCCAGGGTCCGTAGCCGGATGCCGGGCCGGTCGGGGACGGCGAACCCACGGTCCGCCGGCAGCGGGCGGACCTCCCGGATCGCCCGGCCGATCGTGGAGGACCCCACCTCGTAGAGCACGCTCAACGCCTCATGGGTGAGCCCGGTCCGCAGATGGATCAGTGGCACCAGGAGCCGGTCGGTGAAGACCGGTTCGTACTTCGGCCCGGCCCCCGCCTCCCGCCGGCGGTCGCCCTCACGTCGCTCATGGCGCCCGGACTCACAGCGCGCCACCCAACGCGGAGCGAGTTCTGCGACCAACTCGCCCAGACGGTGGCGCGACAGCCCGCAGAAGGCAGGATGGGACATGGCCGCGCGGGCCTGTTTGGTCTTCACACACCAGACAACTCGCGCGGGTGTCTCTATGTCCCCGCACTCACCGGCCAAGATCAATCGCAGGTCGGCCCGTTAGGGTCGGAGGCATGACGACACCCCTTGCCGGCAGCGCCTTCGACTCGCTCCGCCTCGACGCCGTGCCGGACCGGGAGGCGCTGCGCCGGGCCTACGAACTGCCCAGTGACGCGGCCGTGCGTAAGCAGATGACCGAACTCACCGAACAGACCCGGCGGTTGATCGGATGTTCATCGCTGGTCCTGGTCGCCAGCGCGGATGCCGAGGGCAACTGTGACGTTTCCCCTCGCGGAGGCCCTGCCGGGTTCGTCGCCGTCCTGGACGCACGGACGGTGGCGATACCGGACGCGACCGGCAACAAGCGTCTGGACACCCTGCAGAACGTTGTCGCCACTGGGCGGGCCGGGCTGCTGTTCGTCATCCCGGGGCGCACCACGACGCTCAGGGTGAACGGCCGGGCTGTCGTCTCCACCCGCCCGGAGCTGCTGTCGCAGCTGACCGCCGTGGGCAAGCCGCCGGCCAGTGCGCTGGTGCTGGGGATCGAGGAGGTCTACCCGCACTGCCCCAAGTCGCTGCTGCGCAGCGGGGCCTGGAAGCCGGAGCAGTGGCTGCCGGCGGACGCCCAGCCGACCTCGGCCGAGGTGACGCTGGCCCAGCTGCGGATGCCGGCGCTGACGATCGCTGACATCGAGCAGGCGGAGGCGGATTCGCTGAAGTACCGGTACGAGTAACGGGCCGACATGCGATTGCTGAACCACCAGCCCGCCGAACCCCTGGACCAGCACGCCCCAAGATCAATCGCGGGGCAGCCCGTTATACGTAGCGCCGCTTCGTGGATCACCGTCTCGTACGGGATCGGGTCGGGTCCTTCGATGATGGCCTTCGCCGCATCCTGTGGCCCACCCGGTACTCCACCTCGACATCCGGGAGCTCCGGATTCATGTAGGCGATCGGCATCCGCACAGGAGTAGTTGGAAGCAAGTTGACGTAGGCACTCCTTACTCACTCCCGCGAGAGCGGATTCGATGCGACTGATCCGGGCAGGCCTCACCCCAGGTAACGCTGCGGCTTCCCGAGCAGCGAGACCTGGGGGCGAGTGGACGGTGCAAGAGGACGGTCTCGCGGTGAGCCGGGAGGCCGTTGCCGTTGTCAGCGCCCGGGCGTCATCCGGTCGTCGCGCGTTCCTTGGACGACGTTCGGCGTGTTGTCGGGGCGTCCAGATGGATGACGACGGTGGTGTAGAAGCGGTGTACAGCGTCGTCGACGCTGCGGATGAAGCCGGACTCGGCGTTGCCGCGGCCGCTTCCCATGCTCTTGAGCAGGGACAGACGGAACCCGGTGATCTTGGTGCCGTTGTCCTTGGGGAGCAGGTCCGCCGGCTCGGGGCGGAGCCGCTCCAGCGTCCCGCGTGGACCTCCGGTTTCGCTGTCGACGAGGGTTTCGACGTGGAGGTCCGCCGGTGCCTCGGCCAGGCGGCGGACGAGTCGCTTGGCCCAGCTCAGGGGATAGCCCTGCTCGGGCGCCGGGATTTCGATGGAGGTGCGCAGTTTGCCGGTGCGCAGGTCGGCGCTGACGGCCAGGACGCCGGGGGTGCCCTCGATGCGCAGCTCCGCCTGGAGTCCTCCATCGAGACAGAGCTGGTCGGCGAGGCGGTTTCGGCGTTCCTTGGGATCCGCTCCGCGCTTGGCCCGCTGGACGGGCAGTACCTTCTGTCCGAGTTCGCCGCCCAGCCTGAGGCAGACCTGGCGGATGAGCCGTTCCCAGTTCTCGACCACCTCCAGTGCCCGTGCGTCGCCCTGGCAGAGGGTTTCGTCGTCGATCCCGTTGCGCACGGGGACCCAGGCGGGCCCCATGTTCTGGAAGCCGTGGCAGCCGGAGTTCTCGTGCTGCAGGTAGTGCAGCAGCTCCTGCAGAAGCCAGGCGTGCGCCGCGTCGCTCACTCCCTCATGCCTGATCAGCATCTGTGCCTGGTGAACGACTTCCGCCCAGGACAGGTGCCACAGGGCCACTTTGTGCTTGCGCCGCTTGTCGATCTTGACATCGACGAGCGGGCTGCCCTCCAGTGCGACGTCGTTCGTCAGCGTGATCACGGCTTCATAACCGCGGCGCGCGGCGATGTCCATGTACGCCTGCACCTGGTCGGCCTTGAGCCCGTTGCCGTTGGTCTTCGTCTCGACCAGCGCGGTCCACAACTTGCCGGCCCGCTCCACACGGATCACCCCGTCCGGGCGCCGCGGACTGTCACCATGAGGCAGGGAGACCTCCGTGAACGTCTCCATGCGACCCGCCGGAGCCCCGAACCCGGCGGTGAGTCTCCTGCTGAACTCCGGCACCTGCGCCATCACCGACAGCAGCACCGAGGTGGCGCGCATCTCACGGTCCCGGTCGTTCTTGAGCACCGAGACCGGGAAAAGTCTGGCCTGCCTCCAGGAGTCGTTCTCCGCCAGAGTCTTCTTGACCGTCTTGGGAAGGGTGACCTTCTTCTTCGCGGTGCGGGGACGAGCGGCAGGCTTCTTCGGCTCGACGACCTCGCCCTCAGGCCGACGAGGAGCAGGAATGTCCTCCCCCGTCACCTGCCGGTCCGGCTCCTCGATCGGCGCCGGACTCGTCACCTCCGCCTGCTCGTCGCCTTCGGCATCGTTGAGTGCCCCCTCCGCCTCCGCGGCAGCGTCGTCCTCGATATCGACGCCGAAGTCCGTCGCCAGCCCCGCAAGACCGGTTTCGTAGCCCTGGCCGACGGCACGGAACTTCCACTCCTCTCCGCGCCTGTACAGCTCGCCGAAGATGACCGCCGTCACGGAGCCGGCGTCATCGACGGCGAACCGGCAGAGGTTCTCACCGGCTGCGTCGGCCAGCGTGATCCGCACGTCTTCCAGCTCACCGAAGCGGGCTCCGCCGTACCGGCTCGCAGCGACGACGATCCGGTCGATCTCGGACGGTACCGCGGTGAGGTCGAAGCTGATCCGGTCCTCGCTGCCGTCCGCCGTCGGCGTCTTGCCCAGAAGCTGCACGCTTCCATCAGCGGCTACCGGATGGTTGTAGAAGTAGAAGTCGCTGTCGCTGCGCACCTTGCCGTTCGCGTCCAGCAGCAGGACCGACACATCCGCGTCGCCCTCACCGGTAGGGCTGGCCCAGCCCAGACCGACGATCACTGAACCGACGTCGTCGCTCAGGTCCGTCAGGGCCACGTTCGAGCCCTTGATCATTTCCTGCACAAAGCCCCCCAACGGCACACCCTGGGCAGACGGGGGATTCCACCCCTCTACCCCCTTGCGCGACACAAGATGACGAGTCGCACGAAGAAGACTGTAATACGCACGGAGCTTAGTCGTGGAGATTCCGTGAAGCCAGGTTCACGGCAGGACAGTCCGGCGCCCAGCAGGGCCTGCTTCCCCTTCAGCGTCACGCGTCGGCACGGCATACGCCCCCTGCGGCCCGAGCCTCGAACACTGCAGACGCGAAAGCGTAGGCCCGCACACACGGCACAAACCGTCCGGTAGCTACACCGGGCGCCCTTCGTGCCCCTTCAGAGCATCGACGAAGGCGGTGAACACGCCGGTACGCACGGTCAGGGTGCCGCGGGCAAGACTTTTCGAGTCACGGATGGCTATGCATGGTTGGCACAGGGCGACCTCGACACAGGCGTTGCCGTCACCGCTGCCCGAGTAGGACGACTTCTTCCAGAGGCCAGGGGTCGTCATCGCGGACCTCACAGCTCCTTCACCAGCCGGTGGATGAGATCACGGGAACGCCGAGGTTCGAGCGCCACCGCCTTCACTCTACGGAAAAGCGTTCGGAAGACGCCGAGTTGCGCTTCACTCTCCACGAAGAGCGCCCCTTGAGGACCGTCTCGGACCACCGTGTCCAACCTCGGAACAGCGCCACCGACGTAGACCATGGCGGCGCTGATGTCCGCGAATTCCTCCAGGTCGAAAGGGATGACACGTACGGTCACGCAGTCGCTCTCCATCAGCTCCAGGAGGGTGGAAAGCTGCGTCCGTGACGTCTCCCGCCCACCTACCCTGATACGCAGGGCCGCCTCATGGATCAGCGCCTCGTACGGCACCGGCTGCGCGCCGTCGATGACGACTCGCCTCTGCATCCGGTGGCGTACACGCAATTCGAGGTCTTCTTCAGGTAGTTCGGGCACCCTTCTCGAGAAGAGCGCCCGCGCGTAATCCGCAGTCTGCAGCAGACCGGGGACATGGAGGAAGTCCACGTCCCACCGGAAGGTGGCGTGATGCTCCAGCTCGGACAGGTCGAGGAATGAGGTGGGCAGGAGGCCCCTGTATTCCTCCCACCAGCCACGGACCCGGTCGGCTGCCATCACAGCCAACGCGTCGACCAATTTCTCGTCCGTGCAGGCGTAGTGGGCAGCCATGCGACGCAATCGCTGCTCGCTCACACCGGTGGTGCCGGCCTCGATCTGGCTGATCTGCACAGAATTCACGCCGAGCAGTGCCGCCGCCTCGCGGGCACTGAGGTCTGCGGCCTCCCGAAGTCTGCGCAGTTCAGCGGCTAGACGTAGCTGCCGCGCTGTCGGCTCACGCCTACTGCCCATCGATCGCCCTTCCTCAGCACGCCTGTCAGCAGCACGACTCGTTCGGGCGTCAGGCTACGCGATCCGCTTGCCTCAGGTTAAATCTAAGGTCTACTTTCGGTGACGCAACGAACGCTTTGAGTAGCCATCTGCGCCGGAAGCGCACCGCTCCGCCATGCCACAACGCGAGCGGCAACGACACCGTCGACCACGACTGCTGCTCCCTCCAACCAACCTTCACTCAACAGGAGTTCGCATGCCCGAAACCGACCCGCGCCCGTGGGAGTACTCCCTCTCCATCCCGAACGACCCCCGAGCCGTCACCGTCTGCCGTCGCACCCTGCGCCTGATCCTCACGGTGCACGGTCTGATCGGGCAGGTCGACGTCGCGGAGTTGCTCGCGGCGGAGTTGATCGGCAACGCCGTGCGGCACACCAAGGGGCCCGCCGCGCTGCGGGTGCGCTGCTCGGCCTCGGGTGTCCTGCGGATCGGGGCGTGGGACGCGGATCCGTCCCCGCCCCAGCCGCCGCAGCCCTTCGCGCCGGCGCTGGACCGGGAGGACGGGCGGGGGCTCGCCCTGGTGCGGGCCTGTGCCGATGTCTGGGGCTGGCAGCCGCTCTCGCGTGAGGGCAGCCGGGGCAAGTACGTGTGGTGCGAGCTGGGTGCCGCTCAGGCCGTCGGAGGCGTGGCCGTGGAACCGCCGGGCCACGCCGGTGGTTCAGCGGCCGACCGCACAGGCATCCCCGTTGAGCATGAACCGTGGCGGCGGTGACGCGTCGCCGGTGTGGCCGGCGAGGTAGCCGAGGGTGATGCTCGCGCCCGGAGCGATCATGGCGTTGTGGGAGGCGTCGGTCGCCGTGATCACGTTGCTTCCCTGGGTCAGGTTCGTGTTCCAGTCGGAGACGACGGTCTGCCCGAGGGCCAGCGGGAACTCCAGCGTCCAGCCGTTCACCGGGGTGCTGCCGGTGTTGGTGACGGTGAGGTCGACCGTCAGGCCGGTCCCCCAGGTCGTCACCGTACGGTCCACCCGGCAGGTGGGCTCCTCCCGCGCGAACGACACCCGGTGCAGGCCGCCGGGCAGGTCGTTGACGACGTAGAACTCCCCTTCGGCGGTCGTGCCGATCGACGTCACCTGGGTGGGCATCTCCCCGATCTCGGCCTGCTCGTAGCCGCCGCTGCCGTCGGGGCGCAGCGCCCAGACCGTGGACGAGCAGTAGTCGGTGGCGATGTACGTGCCGCCGACCAGGTCGGCGTACTTCTGGCCGCGGTAGACACGGCCGCCGATGACCGAACAGCCGCCGGTGTACGGGGAGTACGTGAAGACCGGCTCGGTGTACGTCTCACCGGGCACGCAGTCGCCGCCCTTGAATTTCTCCAGCCCTTCGTAGCAGGACCAGCCGAGGTTCAGCCCGCCCTGTCCGGGGGCGAGGTGGTCGACCTCCTCCCATCGGCCTTGGCCGACGTCGCCGATCCACATCGATCCGTCGGCGTCGTCGAAGGAGAACCGCCACGGGTTGCGCAGCCCGTACAGCCAGATCTCCTCGCGGGCTCCGTCCGTGCCCACGAAGGGGTTGTCGGCGGGGACGCAGTAAGGAAGCGGGCCGCAACCGCGGCTCACGTCGATCCGCATGATCTTGCCCAGCAGGGTGTCCAGCCGTTGGCCGGAACGGAAGGGGTCCCCGGAGCCGCCGCCGTCGCCGATGCTCCAGTACAGGTTGCCGTCGGGGCCGAATGCGAGCTGGCCGCCGTTGTGGTTGTTGTACTCGGCGTGTTTCTGGGAGAGCAGGACCTCCAGGCGGGACTCGTCGAGCCGGTAGCGGGCGAGAGTGACCGCGCCGTCCGGCAGTGCCGTGTACGCCAGGTACAGGTTCTGGCTGGCGGCGAAGTCGGGCGGGAGGGCGATGCCGAGCAGGCCGCGCTCGTTGCCCGATTCGTCCACGGCCGACGTGATGTCGATGAGCGGGGACGCGGCCAGGCCGGTGTCCGGGTGGTAGACGCGGACGGTGCCGGACTTCTCGGTGATGAACAGCCTGTCCGTGCCGTCGTCGGCACCGACCACAGTGGTGGGCCGTCTCAGCCCGCGGGCGACCTGGGTGGTGGTCGCGCTGAGCGACGGCAGGGGCACGGTCGAGGCGCCTTTCGCCGTTGCCGTCCCGGGCGACACGGTGTCCGCCGCCGCGGGAGGAGCCGCCGCGACGGGCCGGGCCGCGGCCGGCAGGGGAGCGAGGGCGGTCAGCAGGAGGGCCAGCAGAAGGGGCCCGCTCCAGCGGCGTCGTAGCATGTCGGCTCCAGAAACGAGGACGTTTGCACGGCGGTGGTGCTTCTGGTGCTTCTGGTGCTTCTGGCGCTCCCCCGGGCAGCAGGCGTGATCGTTCCCCTGCGGGGCTCGATGGCATGGGAGCGCTCCCGCGGACTCCCAGGCTGCGCGTCGTGAAACAGGGCGGCAATATCCGTTCGCGCCACTTTCGCCCCGCGTGGCGCGAACCGTGCGTCACTTCTCGCGGCCGAGGGGCCCGAGCCGCCGCGGCCCTTCACACCGCCGCCCGTCCGTCGGCGCCTTCCCTGCCGGTCCGGCGTGCGGGTTCAGCGTGGGTTCGACGAATGGCGGGGCCGCGCGTCACGGTCCGCCGTTCCGCTACGTGCAGGGGGCCCCACCGACGGGCGGCGGTCCGTCGTCTCGCAGTGCCGTGAAGCCTTCCGCCGGGGTGCGGGTGCGAGCTGGCCCGCCATCGTCGCCCCGAACGCCAGTGCCATGCCGGCCATTTGCCACGGCGTCAGCGCCTCGCCGAGTGCCGCCCAGCCGATGACGGCCGCGGTGAGCGGGGAGAGCGGGCCGAGGAAGGTGACCTGGGTGGCGGTGAGGCGACCGATGCCGCGGAACCAGAGCCAGTACGCGACCGCCGTGTTCACCAGGGCGAGGTAGAGGTAGCCGCCGATCGCCGGGGCGTCCAGGGCCGGCGGGGCGCCCTCGATCAGCAGGGCGAGCGGGGCGATCAGCAGGCCGCCCGCGGTCAGCTGCCAGCCGGTGAGCGCGAGCGGACCGACGCCCTCGGGGCGGCCCCACCGCTGGGTGAGCACGGTGCCGGTGGACATCGAGGCGATGGAGGCGAGCGCCGCGAGCACGCCGAGCGGGTCCAGCGCCCCGGCCGCCTTCAGGACGACCAGGCTCACGCCGCACGCGGCCGCGACCCCGGCGAGCAGGGTGCGCGCCGTCGGCCGCTGCCCCAGCAGCAGTACCGAAAGGCCGACCACGCACAACGGTGCGATCGAGCCGACGGCCGCCGCCAGACCGCCGGGCAGGCGGTACGCGGAGAGGAACAGCAGCGGGAAGAACGCCCCGATGTTCAGCGCGCCGAGCACGGCCGCCTTCCACCACCAGGCGCCGCGCGGCAGCACCCGGGCGAGCGCGAGCAGCAGCAGTCCGGCGGGCAGGGCGCGCATCAGGCCGGTGAACAGGGGGCGGTCGGCCGGGAGGAACTCGGTGGTGACGGCGTAGGTGGTGCCCCAGGAGACGGGGGCGAGGGCGGTGAGCGCGATCAGGGCGGCGCGGTTCGGGGCCATGGGGGCGCACCTCTTCGTTTTCCCGGGACAATTTCAGGTCGGAAGTAAGTAGCTTAGCGCTAAGCAACTTTTCGGCAAGCTACTTACTTGCAGGTGACCGAGAGGGGACGGATACTCCTGCCCATGAGTGCACGTCCCGAGCAGCGCAAGGACCCCGTCGACGCGATCATCGAGCAGTGGGGCCGGGAGCGGCCGGACCTCGACACGGCCGCCATGGAGGTCTTCGGCCGCGTCCAGCGGCTCTCGCGCGCCATGGGCGACCGGTTGGAGAGGGCGTACGGCGAGTACGGCGTCTCCCGCGGGGAGTTCGACGTCCTCGCGGCCCTGCGCCGCTCCGGCGAGCCCTACACCCTCTCCCCGCGCCGGCTCTCGGCCACGCTGATGCTCACCACCGGCGGGATGACGGGCCGCCTCGACAAGCTGGAGCGGGCGGGGCTGCTGCGCCGCTCCCCCGACCCGCACGATCGCCGGGGGCTCCAGGTGACGCTCACCGAGCAGGGCCTGCGTCTGGCCGACGAGGCGGTCGGCGCGGGCCTCGCCCTCCAGACGGAGGCCCTGTCCGCCCTGGACGGGGACCGGGTGGAACAACTGGCTGATCTGCTGAGGGAATTGCTGCTCGCCACCGAGAGGTAGGGGTGGCGGACCGGTCGACGTCCGGGAGCGTGAACGCCGAACGCCGGGCCGCCACCGTGTTCCGGGCGGGGCATCCTCCCCCGCCCGGTGCCCGGCGGCGGCCCGGCGGCTCAACGGTCCGGCGGCTCAACGGCGCAGCGCCCTGCGCCTGCGGCCCGGCGTCCGTGACCTACCAGCGGTTGCGGTGCACGACCTCCGCGACCGGGCGGCGGCTCACCGGGCCGAAGTTGCCGCGCGGCCACCCCACCGGGATGACGGCGAAGGTGTTCATGTCCTCGGGGATGCCGAGGGCCGCCTTCCACTCCTCCTCCAGCATCAGGTGCCAGATGGTGATGTTGGCGGCCAGCCCCAGGGCCCGCGCGGCGAGCAGCAGGTTCTGCACGCCCGGGTAGACGCAGGAGCCCTCCGCGAGCGCGGAGAAGCGCTCCTGGATCCGCCCCATGCGGGCCGTCGCCTCGGGGCCGAGCTCCTCGGCGTACTTCCGTACGCCCTCCTCCTCCATCCTCGGCTCCGGGAACCGGTAACAGGGGATGATCAGCGCCGGGGTCTCGGCGAAGTGGTCGCGCTGGTACTCGATGGCGGCGACCATGCGCCCGTACGCGGCCTCGTCCATGCCGGCGGGGGCGTACTTGCCGGTGGTGGCGAGGTACGCGTCCACGCACCGCTTCCACAGCGGCGCGAGCTCGGCCATGACCTCGGGGTCGGTGACGACGACGTACTCGTAGCGCTGCATGTTGCCGCCGCTGGGGCCCCAGACGGCGGCCTGGATCAGCCGGTCCAGGAGCTCGTCGGGCACCGGGTCGGGCTGGATGCGCCGCATGGCCCGCATGGTGGACATGGTCGCGAAGAGGGCGGGTTCGGCGGCGTCGCCGGCCGGCGCCTCGGGCAGGGTGGCTTGAGTATCCATGGACGGAGTCTAGAAACAGCGTTCTCCACCCTGAACACCCGGTCGTGTCCGCGTCGTTGTGACGACAGGGATCGACCCGACCCGCCACTGCGGCAGCCGAACGGGCTTGGCCCGTCAGCGCGTCGGGGACACTCGGTGTCAATACTGCTCGGGGAGACCCTTTTTGACGGTGGTTCCGACGGCGTCGTGGCCGTCGGCCCCTCTCTCAGTGCCCTAGTCACCGTCGTCGGCGCTCTGGCCCAGCCCCTGGTCCCGGTTCTTCCCGAAGCTGCGCAGCAACTCCCCCGCACCGAGCGTCACGGCCGCCACGGCGCGGGCCCAGCGGGGCCCGCCGCGCTCCGCCCACACCACACACACGCACCCGCCGACGACGAGCGCCAAGATGCCGAGCAGCACCAGAGCAATCATGTTCCCCACCCCTGCATTCGTTCCTACGGTCCCGGTGATCGTCTCAGGCTGGAAAGAAAAGAAACGTCGTCCGGGCAGCATGCCGTACGCGCCACCGACGGGACGAGGCAAAAGCGCCGACTACAGGGACAGGCCGTCGGTGGTGACCGTGTCGCCGCCAGGCGTTCGCCCTCGGCTCGGACTGCTGCCCCTCGTCGTGAGCATCGCCCCCGGCCGGCTGCTCCGGACATGATTCATCGATGTGGAGCGGTGGCCAGCACGAAGGGCGCCGACCCTGCCACCCCTACGGCGATTCGCGCGTACGGGTGGCGGGGTCGGCGCCCTCGGAAAGCTGCGGGGACGACCGGCCGGAGTTCGGGACCGGGGTCAGGCCTTGACGTCGGCCTTGGCGTCCGGCTTGATCGCGATGTTGGAGCTGGTCGTGTCCTTCTTCTTGTGCGACTTGTCGCCGACCATCACCAGCCCGGCGATGACCAGGAAGAGCGCGATCGGGGCCACGACGTACAGGCCCAGCGTCTCGATCACGCTCAGGCCCGTGCCGGGGTCGTCGCCGTCGTCGCGGGTGAGCGCGAGCGCGGGGGACGTCATGAGCAGCATCATCAGCGTCGTACCGGCTGCCAGGGCGCCGGCGCGCAGGGCGTTCGTCTTGTCCACGGTGCCAACGTAGCGAACCGCCGTGGGGCCCGCGCGTCCGGGGGTGCGTACGGGACCCCGGTCGCACCGGGTATGTCCCGGTGCGACCAGGTTTGCCCTCAGGTCTCGCCCGGGGCGTCCGCGCTGTCCGTACGGTCCGCTCCGCCCGGCCGGTCGGAGCATGCGCGCACCACGTCGAGCAGGGCGCGCAGTCTCGGGGACGCCGTCAGTTCCTCCAGGGTGATCGGGCGGCCCTGCGCGTCGGCGATGGGCAGTCGCCAGTTCGGGTACTGGTCCCAGGTGCCGGGGAGGTTCTGCGGGCGCCGGTCGCCGACGCCGTCGGGGAGCCAGACGCCGATCATCCGGGCGGGGGTGCGCAGCAGGTAGCGGTGGACGGCCTGGATGCGTGCCTCCTCCTCCGTGGTGGCGGTGCCGCTCGTGCCGTGGCCGTGCAGGAGATCTAACCCGGTCAGCAGGTCCAGCCACTCCGCGGTGTCCGCGACGGCCTCCGCGTACTCCTCGGCGAGGGGGCGGGTGAGCAGGCCGAGGCCGTCGCGGAGCTCGACGTGTTCGCCGGTGAGGCGGGACGCGGTGGGCGGCAGGTCGTGGGTGGTGACGGTGGCCAGGCAGTCGGCGCGCCAGGCCTCCGGCGGCAGTGGCCGGCGGTCGCCCTCCCAGTCCCGTTCGAACCAGAGCACCGACGTCCCGTACACCCCGCGTTCGCGCAGCGTCTCGCGCACGCCGGGCTCGACCGTGCCCAGGTCCTCGCCGATCACCACAGCCCCGGCGCGGGATGCCTCCAGGACGAGGACGGCGAGCATCGCCTCGGCGTCGTAGCGGACGTACGTGCCCTCGGTGGGCGGCTGTCCCTGGGGCACCCACCAGAGCCGGAACAGGCCCATGACGTGGTCGATGCGCAGGGCGCCCGCGTACCGGAGCAGGGCCTGGAGCAGGGCGCGGAACGGCGCGTAGCCACAGGCGGCGAGCCGGTCGGGGCGCCAGGGCGGCAGGCCCCAGTCCTGGCCGCGGGCGTTGAAGGCGTCCGGGGGTGCGCCGACCGACATGCCGGCGGCGAGGACGTCCTGCTGCGCCCAGGCGTCGGAGCCGCCGGGGTGCACGCCGACCGCGAGGTCGTGGATGATCCCGAGCGGCATCCCGGCCTCGCGCGCGGCCCGCTGGGCGGCGGTGAGCTGGGTGTCGGTGAGCCAGGCCAGCCGGGAGTGGAAGTCGACCCGGGCCGCCAGTTCGTGGCGGGCCCGCGCGGTCCCGGGCGAGCGCGGGTCGCGCAGTGGGGCGGGCCAGGTGTGCCAGTCGGGGCCGTGCACCTCGGTGAGCGCGCACCAGGTGGCGTGGTCCTCCAGGGCCTGCCCCTGATCGGCGAGGAAGTCGCGGTAGGCGGCGAGGCGGCCGGGGCCGAGCGGCACCTCGTCCACCACTGCTTCGAGTGCGGCCTTCTTGACCGCCCAGACGGCGTCCCGGTCGATCAGGGCGCCCTTGTCCAGCACCGCCTCGCGCAGCTCCGCGGCCCGCCGGAGCAGGTCCCCCAGCCGATCCCGTCGCGGGTCCAGTCGCGTGTCCCGCCGCGGGTCCCGCTGCCGGGCGCGGTCGTCCTCGACTCCCGCGAGGTCCTCGGCTCCCGCAACGCCCTCACCCTCCACGTCGCCCTCGCCCTCCACGTCGCCCTCGCCCTCCACTCCACGCTCGCCCTCCCCCACGTACGCGAACTCCGGAATGTCCTCGATCCGCAGGTGGACCGGGTCCGGGAAACGGCGGGAGGACGGCCGGTAGGGCGAGGGGTCGGTCGGAGGGCCGGGGACGGCCGCGTGCAGCGGGTTGATCTGGACGAATCCGGCGCCGAGGGTGCGGCCGGCCCAGGTGGCGAGTTCACCGAGGTCGCCGAGGTCGCCCATGCCCCAGGAGCGGCGGGAGAGGAGCGAGTAGAGCTGGACGAGGAGTCCGTAGGAGCGGGCCGGGGGCGCGGGCAGCCGGGGCGGGGCGACGATCAGGTGGGCCTCGCCGGTGCGGCCGTCGGGCGCGGTGGCGGTCACCCGGTGCACGCCGGGCGGGAGGTTCTCGGCCGAGGCGCGGGGCTCGCCCTGCTCGGTGCGGACGAGCAGCCGGGTGCCTTCGGGGAGCGCGGCCAAGGCGGGCGGCGTGCCGGTGCCCCAGCCGACCACGGTGGGCGGCAGCAGCCGCTCGGCCTGCTCACGCTCGCGGGCGGCGAGCGCGGCACGGACGGCCTCGGGGGTCCGCGCGTCCACGCCGAGGGCGGCCAGAGCGCGGGTGACGGCGGTGGCCGAGGCGGCGACCGTACGGTCCGGGGAGGGGTTGTAGGAGGTGGCGACGCCGTGGAGGGCGGCGAGCCGGGACAGGTCCGCGGAAGGCGCGGAAGGCTCCGGCGCCGGCCCGGAGGGCGGCGTGGAAGGCCCGGACGGTGGCTCGGAAGGGTCGGAGGGCGACGCGGAAGGGTCGGAGGACGACTCTGAAGGCGGCTCGGCCGGTCCGGCACCGGCCATCTAGGGCTCCGGGACGTACTGCGCCGGGAAGGAGTCGAGTCCGGTGGCGTCCATGGAGGCGTCGGACTCGCTGGTCAGGGGGGCGGCGTCGGAGAGCGGGGGCTCACTGGTGAGGGGTTCGGCGTCGGGCAGCGGGGGCTCGCTGGTGAGCGGGACTCCCGCACAGGGGCCCTCCGCGCTGAAGACGCAGGCGTGCATGCCTTCGGCTTCGGCGCTGTGCAGGCCGTCGAGGTCGGCGGACGGATCCGCCTCGGGTTTGGACAGGGGCGGGGACAGAACGAACGCCGGTGCAGCAGCCACTGTGGGCCTCCTCGTCGGAATCAATCGGAATCGCTTGGAATCTCTGGGAATCAATCGGAGTCGATCGGAGTCAATCGGACGGAATCTCATGGGGCTTCGCGCACGGATGCGCCGGTCGGCGGGGTTCCTCGCAGCCCCTACCCAGCGGGCGCGAAGGCAGGCATCCCCGTCCGCGGAACGTGCTTCTGCTCACATTGTGTTCCCGTTCCCGCATTCCACATGCGGGCAAACCCGCCACAACGGCCACTCTGATTGACACGTCCGGAGCACAATGATGGGCTCCTGATCTGTCACGTAACGGTTCTGTCTCCTCGGGAGGGGCCTTGCAGCTACGACGTGGGAAGAGGGCGGCCGCCCTCGCGTTCGTCGTCGTCGCCGGGACGCTGGGCGCCGCGCCCGCTTCCATGGCGGCCCCCTCCGTTCCCGGGACGACCACGTCCCCCGTTCCCGACCGGGTCGGGGCGGACCTGGCCGTCTGGCCCCGCCCCCAGTCCCTGCGGGCGAACGGCGCCCCGGTCGCGGTGACCGAAGAGGTCGTCCTGAGCACCGACGCGTCGGTCGACCCCCATGCCGTCGAGGCCCTGCGCACGCTGCTGCGGGAAGCCGGCGCGCGCCGGTTCACCGCCCCCGGCGACAAGGCGCCCGAGGGGGCGCTCGTGGTGCGGATGGGCGCGGACCGGCCTGTGGGCTCCTCCCAGCCGGACCTTCACGCCCTCCCCGCGGGCGGCTACACCCTGACCGTCGGAGGGGAGGCCGTCGCGCTCACCGGGGCGGGCGAGGACGGCCTGTTCCACGCCGTCCAGACGCTGCGTCAGCTCCTGCGTCCCGACGGCGCCTTCACGGCCGCCGTCGTCCGCGACTGGCCGGGCACCGCCGTGCGCGGGATCACCGAGGGCTTCTACGGCACCCCGTGGACGCACCGGCAGCGGCTGGGCCAGCTGGACTTCATGGGCCGCACCAAGCAGAACCGGTTCCTGTACGCGCCCGGCGACGACCTCCACCGTCAGGCCCGCTGGCGCGAGCCGTACCCGGACCGGCAGCGCGCGGAGTTCCGGGAACTGGCGGAGCGGGCCCGGAGCAACCACGTCACGCTCGGCTGGGCGGTGGCGCCGGGCCAGGCGATGTGCTTCGCCTCGGGCGAGGACCTGCGCGCGCTGACCCGCAAGCTGGACGCGATGCGGGCGCTGGGCTTCCGGGCCTTCCAGCTGCAGTTCCAGGACGTCAGCTACAGCGAGTGGCACTGCGGGGAGGACGCGAAACGCTTCGGTTCCGGCCCCGACGCCGCCGCCCGCGCCCAGGCGTACGTGGCGAACGCGGTGGCCCGCCACCTGGCGGACCGTCACCCCGATTCCGCCGCACTCTCGTTGATGCCGACCGAGTACTACGAGGACGGGTCGACCGCGTACCGGCGGGCCCTCTCGGACGCCCTGGACTCCGGGGTGGAGGTGGCGTGGACCGGGGTCGGCGTGGTGCCGAGCACCATTACGGGCGGCGACCTGGCCGAGGCGCGGAAGGTGTTCGCGCGCCCGCTGGTGACCATGGACAACTACCCGGTCAACGACTTCGCCCCCGGCCGGATCTTCCTCGGCCCCTACCAGGGCCGCGAGCCCGCCGTGGCCGCCGGTTCGGCCGCCCTGCTCGCGAACGCGATGGAGCAGCCCGAGGCGTCCCGCATCCCCCTGTTCACGGCCGCCGACTTCGCCTGGAACCCGCGCGCCTACGACCCCCAGGAATCCTGGCGGGCCGCGATCAAGGACCTCGCGGAGGGTGACCCCGTGCTGGGCGAGGCGCTGTCCGCGCTGGCGGGCAACGACGCTTCCTCGGTCCTCGGCGCCGAGGAGTCGGCGTACCTGCGGCCGCTGCTGAAGGAGTTCTGGCGGACCCGCGCGGACGCCGGCGGCAATGAGGGCCGCGCGGCGGAGAAGCGGCTGCGCGCCGCCTTCACGGTGCTGCGCGAGCTGCCCAAAACCCTGGCCGGCAACCCGCGCACCGCCTCGCTCGCCGACGAGGTCGCCCCCTGGACCGGGCAGCTGGCCCGCTACGGCGAGGCCGGCCTCACCGCGCTGGACATGCTGCGCGCACAGGAGTCCGACGACGCGGGCGCCTCCTGGACCGCGTACCGGGAGCTGGCCGAGCGGCGGACGCTGCTGAAGCCCGCCCGGGTGACGGTCGGCAAGGGCGTCCTGGACCCGTTCCTGAACCGGGCCCGGGACGCGTACGAGACCTGGGCGGGCATCGGCCGCGAGACGACCGCCGGCTCCGGCGGCCGGTCGGACGACGGCGTGCTCCAGCTGCCGCGGGTCCGGGACCTGAGCACGGTGACGGTCCTGGCCGAGCCCGGCACCCCGGGGACGGTCGAGATCCACGCGCCGGGCGCGGGCTGGCGCCGCCTGGGCACGCTGGCCGCCTCCGGCGCCACCGAGCTGCGGGTGGACGGCCCGGCCGGCGCCGTCCGCGTCACCGGCGCGGACGCCTCCCGGGTACGGCACGTCGTGCCGTGGTTCACGGACGAGCCCGGCGTCTCGATGACGCTGCCGGACGGCCCCGCGGACACCGACATCGGCGGCACCCGGCGGCTCACGGCCACACTCGAGTCGCTGCGGCCCGAGCAGGTGCGCGGCAAGGTGACCGTCGAGGCACCGAAGGGCGTGAAGGTACGGGTCCCGGAGGGCGCCCTGACCGTCCCGCGCGGCACCTCCGTGGAGGTGCCCGTCGAGGTGACGGTGGAGCCCGGGGCGACGGCCCGGTCGTACGAGGTGCGGCTCGGCTTCGGCGGAGTGACGCACACGCTGACGGTCAACGCCGTCCCGCGCACCGCCGGACCCGACCTGGCCCGCACCGGCACGGCGAGCTCCTCGGCCGACGAGACGCCCGACTTCCCCGCCTCGGCGGCGAACGACGGTGTCCCGGAGACGCGTTGGTCGTCCCCGGTCGAGGACGACGCCTGGTGGCAGGTCGAGCTGGAGCGCCCGGTGCGGCTCGGGAAGGTCGCCCTGCACTGGCAGGACGCGCACCCGTCGGCGTACCGCGTCGAGGTCTCGGCGGACGGCCGCAGCTGGCGTACGGCGGCGTCGGTGACGGACAGCGCCGGCGGGCGGGAGACGCTCCGCATGGACGAACCCGACGTCCGTCACGTCCGCGTCCAGGGCGAGGCCCGCGCCACCGAGTGGGGCTACTCCCTGTGGTCGGTGGAGGCGTACGCGGTCGCGGAGTGACAGCCGGAGCGTTGCGTGCCGCACCCCGACCGGACCTTCGCGTTCCACTCGGCGTGGTTCATCGCGGTTCCTCCCTGATGTCGCGGCAGTGGACGGCGTGCTCGTCGGCTCGCATGTCAGGGCCCTCAAAGGGGTCGCACCGGACCTTCGCCGGTCGACCTAGCCCGGCACGGCACGGCACGGCACGGCACGGCACGGCACGGCACGGCACGGCACGGCACGGCAGCAAGTACCACTTGATCGCCGACCGGCACGGCACCCTCTTGACCGTCTCGCTGACCAGAGGAAATCGTCACGACGTCACGCAGCTGATGCCCTTGTTGGACGCGATACCCCGCATCCGTGGGGTCCGCGGGCGGCTACATCACCGGCCGGGCCGATCGTTCGCCGACCGCGACTACCATCACGACGAGTGCAGCCGCATTCTCAGAGCCCGCGGCATCACACCAAAGATCGCCCGCAAGGGCACAACCCACGGCTCCGGTTTGGGCAAGACCAGCTGGATCATCCAGCGGACCTTCCACCTGACTCCACAGGTTCAAGCGGCTTCGGACCCGCTACGAGACACTTGCCGACCTCCACCTCACTCTGGTCCAACTCGCCTGCAGAATAACCAACTTGAGACGAGTCCGAACCTCTTCCTGAGGCTGCCGGCTGGAGATCAACGAAGCCGGAAGCTTCAACTCTGCTTGTTGAAACACCAGTTGGCGACATGTGACGGCTACCAGGAAGCAGCGATCCCTTGATCATCTTCGATCCATCCACTTAGATGATCAATGTCTCTGCACAACCAACTCAAGGAAAAAAACAAGTGCATTCCGCACGCTTCAACACCCCGCGTGAGCCCGCTCGCCGCATAGGCATCGTCATCCTCGGCGTCGCCGCCACCCTCGGCGTCACCACCGCTCCGACTCAGGCCGCCTCCTAGAGCAGCTCGCTGACGAACGCCAGCCCCGGCTTCGAGCCCCGCCGCTGGTACGACACGGGCGGCTCGACCAACATCAAGTTCACCGGATGCTCCGACAACGGCAGTGACAGACTTGTCGACGCCACCCTTCGCAAGGACGTCACCGGACCCGCCCCGGAGCATACGACCGCCGCATTCACCAACCGCTTCACGAGCAGCACGGCGACCCCCTCCGGCAACCGGTCGGACCACGGCTCGGGCGACTGCTACTTCGCCTTCGACTACGGCGCACCCGGACTCGACGTAACCGTTCGAACACTTACGGTCACGCACTGGTCGCAATAGAGTTCCTCGCCCCCGGGTGCTCCCCTTCCCCGTGAACAAGGTACGACCCATGCCCCTGCACTATCAGACCTGCACCTTCCGATACAGGTCACGCTCTCGCCCGGTCCTGGACCGTCTCACGCTGCACTTCTCGCCCGGCCACACAGTCCTCCTCGGCCCCAACGGCGCCGGGAAGAGCACTCTCCTCTCCCTCGGTGCGAGCGCCCAGAAACCCCAGTCAGGAACCGTCGGCTACGCGGACTTCGACACCACCACCCGCAGACATCTGCGCGCTTACCGCGAAAAGGTCTCCTGGCTGCCGCAGCACCCCGGCTTCATCCCCGGACTCTCCTGCCGCGAACACGTCGCCTACGTCGGTTGGCTCAAGGGCATGCGTGAGCGCGACGCCTGGCATGCCGCGCCCTCGGCCATCGAACGCGTGGGCCTCGGAAACAAACTCGATGACAAGATCAAGACGTTGTCCGGCGGTCAGCAGCAGCGCATCGCCATCGCGCAGGCCCTCGTCCACGACGCGGAACTGCTCCTCCTCGACGAACCTACCGTCGGCCTCGATCCCCACCAGCGGCGCCGGTTCCTCGACCTGCTGGCCTCCTTGCGCGGAACCGTCCACGTCATCGTCTCCACACATGACATCGGCGACCTGGACGAATCCTTCGACGAAGTCGTGGTCCTCGAATCCGGAAAGGCGCGCTTCCGGGGCACCGTGCAGGAGTTCACCGAGCACGCGGATCCCGCCTGCGCCCCCGCCCGACGTCTGGAGAGCGCTTACGCCTCCCTCCTGGAGGCGGCCGAATGATCACCTGGGCCAACCTCCGCGCATCCGCCGCCCTTTGGCTGATGCTCCCCGCCCTCGCCTACGTCTCCCTCTACATCGGCGACGCCGCCTCCCCGGTCCCCTCCCACTACGGGGTCGAAGCCGGCGAGCTGGCCGCGTACGCAGTGGCGGTCGTCGTCCCGGCCACAGCGGGGGCCGCCGCCTGGGAGGCGGGACGCCACCGCATGTTGGGAGCACTGCGCGCCACCGCCCATCGCAGCGTGATACGGCAACTCCTGCGCGCCGCCACCCCCCTTCTCCTCCTCCTGGGCGTGCTCGTCATCGGTGCTGTCGTCATGGCGTACGACGCCGCCCGGGTGCTGCCGCAGGGTGCCGGGCTGCTCGCTGTCGCCCACCTGATCGTGCTGTCCTGCGGCTGGCTCGTCATCGGCTGGTGCGTCGGGCTCGTCATGCCCAAATCCATCGCCTCGCCCGTGGCGGCGATCGGCTGCTGGGTGTGGCTGTCATGGCCCCACGCGACACCCAATCCATGGGTCCGGCACCTGGGCGGCTTCATCGACGGACTCTCCAGCGTCACCGACACACGCTCACCGTCCGTCTACTTCGTCCCCTGGGGTGTCACCGCCGCGCTCGCGCTCGCGTTCTGGGCACTCGCCGGCATCCCCCGGCGCGCGTGGGGAGCGGCCGTGGCCCTGACGACGATCACGCTCACGCTGCTCACCGGGCGCGCCCTTGTCTCCGACTGGGGTTTCCGCCATCCGACAAACCCTCGCATCACCACCATGACGTGCGCCGGCGACGCGCCCCGTGTGTGCGTACCGCCGGAGTACGCCCCCTACGCCACCCATCTGCGGAAAGACGCCCTCGCCCCGATCGGCAAGCTCCGAGAAGCCGGTGTCCCCGCGCCCCGGGAGCTGCGGATCAGCTCCACCGAGGTTCCGCTCGAGCCGGGAATCTGGCCCCTGTACTGGTTCCCTGCCGGCCGCAGCACAGACCCCGCCCAGTACGCGGCGGACATGGCCGAATCAGCGGTCACAGGGACCGCCGCGCTGCACGGAGTGAAGGACTGCCGTCAGCCGGGTTCCGCCGCGGCCGCCTGGGCGGCACTTGCAGCCGGCGTCCCCCGACAAGACGTCCAGGCGGCGCTCGCACCAGCGGACTGGGACACGGTTCAGAAGGTCCGCAACCGCCCAGTCGAGGAGCAGGCCGACTGGTTCACCAAAACCGTCACCGCTCAGGAACACTGCAGGGCTCTGTCGTGACCCTGTACGCGACACAGGTGCGTCAGTGGCTGGCAGTACCAGCGGCTCTCGGCCTGCTCATCGCCGTGTGTCTCCTCGCAGGCAAGAGCGAGGTCCCCGTCCCGAGCATTACCAGCGGGATGGGAAACCCGCAGCTGGCCTTCTTCACCCCTGTCCTGGCCATCGTTGCCGTCATGTACTGCCTGGACCGCAGACTCGGCCAGGCGGAGACCACAGCGGTACAGCCCGTCAGCACGCTCGACCGGGGAATGGTCACGGCCACAGCAGTCCTTGCTCATCTGGCCGGGCTGCTGGTCGGAATGGACATCGCCCGCAACACCGTCCTGCTGCTGGCCGTCGCTCTCCTCATCCGGCGGCTGATCAACGAAGCAGCGGCGACCGCAGCGGGGCTCATGCTCCTCGTCCTCAACCTCGTCGCAGGCCGCGCCTACAACCCCGACGGCCTTGTGAGTCACGCCTGGTGGGCCATTGCCCTCTACCCCGCCGACAACTTCAGCGCGTGGCTGGCCACCGCCGCCGTGCTCGCTCTCGCGCTGCCTCTTGGAATCCCCCGCCGCTAGCAGGGCGATCACGGGAGGACTTCCGGACGACAGCGCACCGGTAACGGATTGGTGCGCGATGGCGGGGGAAGCGTGGCGAGGTGCCGGCGGGGATCGTTCAGGTGATGGCGGGGCGGTCGACAGCGGGCAGCGGCACCGGGTGCGGGAGGTCGCGCCGTGGAGGGGTCGGTGTGACACCAGCCGGTCGGCGAAGACAAGCCGATGCCGGGCATCGGCCCCTACGGCTCGCTCTCCCGTGCCACCCCGAGCAGTACGGCGGCGCCCCTCGAAGCATGCCCACTACGGCCGGGCCAACTCCTCTTACCGGGCAGGCCAGATGACGCCGGGAGATTCCCGTGAACGGTCGCGACCCCGAGCCCTTCCCGGCACCACGACCTCTGCCCCCTTGCCCCTCGCGACCTTCTTGCCCCTCGTGACCTTCCGGGTTCCGGACTCGATTGATCTTTTCTCGAGCAGCTATTCACTCAATACATGTACTCAGTGCATAATGAGATCCATGAGCACCCGTCACGTCCTGCTGGGCCTGCTCGCCTCGGGGCCGAGCCACGGCTACGACCTCAAGCGACGCCACGACGAACAATTCCCCGAAGCCCGCCCCCTGGCCTACGGGCAGGTCTACACGACCCTGCAACGCCTGGTCCGCGACGGCCTCGCCGAGGTCGACGGCACCGAGTCGGACGGCGGCCCGGAGCGGACCGCGTACCGCATGACGGAAGCGGGGACACGTGAACTGGCCCGCTGGGCCGGGGAGATCGCCCCGCCCGCCCCCTTCGTGACGAACGAGATCTTCGCCAAGGTCGTGGTGTCGATCCTGTCCGGCGGTGACCCGGCCGCGTATCTGCGCGCCCAGCGCGCCGCCCACATGGGGCGGATGCGGGAACTCACCGCGGTGAAGTCCGCGGCCGGAGCCGGACTGGCGACCGTGCTCTCGGCGGACTACGCCCTCAACCACCTGGATGCCGACCTTCGTTGGATCACCACCACGGCGGACCGGCTCACCACTCTGACCGCGGAGGTCGATGCAGCATGAGCAACCGGAGCAAGGTGAGCGGCGGGAGCCCCACGGGCGACGGCACCGACACCGGCAGCGGTGCCGACACCGGCAGCGGCCCCGCACAACCGCTGCTCGCGGCCCACGGCCTGGTCAAGGCGCGCGGCAAGACGCTCGCCCTGCGTGACGCCTCCGTGGAGCTGCGCGCCGGGGAGATCCTGGCGGTGACCGGCCCCAGCGGCAGCGGCAAGTCGACGCTGCTGCACTGCCTGGCCGGGATCGTCCGCCCCGACGCCGGTACGGTGACGTACGACGGACAGCGGCTGGAGGAACTGCCGGAGAAGCGGCTGAGCGAGCTGCGCCGTACCGACTTCGGGGTGGTGTTCCAGTTCGGGCAGCTCGTTCCGGAGCTGACCGCGCTCGACAACGTGGCGCTGCCGCTGATGCTGGCCGGCACCGGGCGGGCCCGGGCACGGGAACGGGCCGGGGAGTGGCTGGAGCGGTTCGGGGTGCGCGGGCAGGCGGAGTCGCGGCCGGGCGAGATGAGCGGCGGGCAGGCGCAGCGGGCCGCGCTGGCGCGGGCCCTGGTCACCGGCCCGAGGGTGGTCTTCGCGGACGAGCCGACCGGCGCGCTGGACTCGCTGGCCGGCGAGCAGGTGATGACGGCGCTGGCGCACACGGCCCGGGAGGCGGGCACGGCGGTGCTGCTGATCACGCACGACGCCCAGGTGGCCGCGTACGCCGACCGCGAGGCGCAGCTGCGCGACGGGGCACTGACACCGCTGGAGGTGACCGCGTGAACGCCGCCGGCTCCTCAAACACCCGAGCCTCCTCGGACAACTGGCGTTCCGATCTGCGGCTGGCCTGGCTGCTCACGCACGGTTCGGACCGGCGGGAGTGGTGGCGGGTCGCACTCACCGCGACCGGCGCCGCCCTGGCCACCGGGTTCGCGCTCGCTGCCGGAGTCCTGCTCTCACTGGGGGACCGCAGCATCGGCACGTCCCTCGCCGAGGGGCTGATCGACCAGCCGGGGACGCGCGTCGGCGTGATCCTCGGTCTGCTGCTCCTGCTGGTCCCGGTGCTCGGGTTCCTCGGGCAGTGCGCCCGCGTCGGCGCCGTGCACCGGGACCGGCGGCTGGCCGGACTGCGGCTGGCCGGGGCGACGCCCTGGCAGGTGCGGCGGATCGCCGCGCTGGAGACCGGTCTTGCCTGCCTGCTCGGCTCGGCGGTCGCGACCGTCTTCTCGGTACTGCTCCTGCTGCGTCTATGGGGGCGACCAACCGCCCTCGCCTGGGTGACGGTCGTACTGGTCGCCCTGGCGGTGCCGGTGCTGGGCGCGGCGGCGGGCGCGCTGGCGCTGCGCCGGGTGGTGGCCTCACCGCTCGGCCCGGTCCGCCGGGTGACGGAGATCCGTTCGGCACGCGGGCCCGGCCGGCTGTTCCTGGGCGGAGCGGCGCTGGTGGTGGCGGTGGGCGTGGCGACCGCGATGACCGACCGCACAGCGACCCGCGGGGCGAACTGGCAGTTCCCGGTGATGATGTTCGCCGCGCTGCTCGCGGTCGGCGCGGGCGCGGTGTGGCTGGCCGGAGCCTCCTCCCGGCTGATGGGGCGGGTGCTCGCGGGCCGGGCCCGGTCGGCGGCGGTGCTGATCGCGGCGGAGCGGCTGCGCGCCGACCCGTGGGCGGCGGCCCGTACGCATGCGGCCATGCTGCTGGTGACGGTCGTCGGCACCGGGTTCATGGGCGTGCGCCACGCGTTCCTCGCGGCACTGCACCGCAACCAGGGGTCCCTGGGCGGGTCCATGTCGTACTACACGACGGGCCTGAACCTGACCGCCACGGCGATCTCGGTGGCGGTACTGATCACTCTGACCGCTCTCGCCGTCGGTACCGCCGAGTCGCTGGCCACGCGTCGGCGGGGACTGGCCGCGCAGACCGCCACCGGGGTGCCGCGCTCGGTGCTGAACCGGGCGCTGCTCCTGGAGACCGCGCTGCCCCTGGCCCCGGCCCTGCTGCTCGCGGGCGTCGGCGGCATGGTGGTCGGCGCCGGCTACGGCACGCTGACGAACGCACCGTCCCTGCCCTGGGCGGCCCTGCTGGTGCCCCCGGCGGCTTACGCCGCCTGCCTCCTGGCCTCGGCAACGGCGCTCCCCCTGCTGCGCCGCTCGGCCGACCCGGCCCAGCTGCGGTACGCCTGACCGGCCGGCGCGACGGCCATGCCCCGGCACCCGGGGGAACGGGGGTCCACCGGGGCCGGGGCATGGCCGTCGGGCCGTCGTGCTCGATGCGGGCCGGGTGCTCGATACGGGCCGGGGCCGTACGGCCTCGGCCCGGACCGCTCAGGCGGATATCCCGTCCACCCGGGACAGGCCGTCGATGCGGGCCATTGCGTCGTCCGCGCCGTAGGGCTGGAGGTACGGGAGCCAGCACGGGTCGCGGTGGCCGGTGCCGATGATGCGCCAGGCCAGGCCGGTGGGCGGGGCCGGTTTGTGGCGCAGCCGCCAGCCCAGCTCGAACAGGTGGCGGTCGGCCTTCACGTGGTTGCAGCGGCGGCAGGACGCCACCACGTTGTCCCAGACGTGCTTGCCCCCGCGGCTGCGCGGGATGACGTGGTCGACGCTGGTTGCGACACCACCGCAGTACATGCACCGGCCCCCGTCGCGGGCGAAGAGCGCGCGGCGGGTGAGTGGAACGGGCCCCCGGTAGGGGACCCGCACGAATCGCTTGAGCCGGACCACGCTGGGTGCGGGGACTGTGACGGTCGCGCTGTGCAGGTAGGCGCCGGACTCCTCGAGGCACACGGCCTTGCTCTCGAGGACGAGGACGAGCGCGCGGCGGAGCGGTACGACGCCGAGCGGCTCGTACGACGCGTTGAGAACCAGGACATGCGGCACGGATGCCTCCTTGTACGCCGGCGGCGCGTGGCTCGCGCCGGGACGATCCGTAGTCAGTCTCCCCTCATGCCTGGTCGTCGCGCCACCATGTACCGGTAACGGGCTGAGAGTGTTTTCGACCACACGCGATCCGGCCTCCGGGATCACGGCCGGTCCGGGCCGGGTGGCGGCCGGGGCGGGCCGGGTGGCGGCCGGGGCGGGCCGGGTGGCGGCCGGGGCGGGCCCGGGTGAGGGCCGTCTCTTCTTCACTCATCGTGCGGGTCCACCCGCAATGCCCCGTTAGTGTGGTGGTTCTGTCCGCACCGGTGACCTTTTCGTGACCTTGAACGCCTTGAAGACCTTGACCGCGCACCGGGGGCAGACCGTGCCACCTGGAGGTACCCGCCGTGTCCCTGTCCGCCGTCCCCCTGGCCGAGGAGCCGTCCCCGACCCCCTCGGATTCCGGGACCCCGATGGTGCCCACGTTCAAGGACGCCCACGAGAGCGCCACCAACGCCGCCGGCTGGGTCGAGGAGAACTGGTCCACCTGGCTCGCGATCGGGCTCAGGGTCCTGCTCATCGTGGTGATAGCCGCCGTGTTGAGAGTGTTCGTGCGGCGGGCGATCACCAAGCTCATCGACCGGATGTCCCGGACCGGCCAGGCCGTGGACGGCGCCGGGATCGGCGGGCTCCTGGTCAACTCCGAGCGGCGGCGCCAGCGCTCGCAGGCGATCGGCTCGGTGCTGCGCTCGGTCGCGTCGTTCCTGATCCTGGGCACGGCCGCGCTGATGGTCCTGGGCACCTTCCAGATCAACCTGGCCCCGCTGCTCGCCTCGGCCGGTGTCGCCGGTGTGGCGATCGGTTTCGGCGCCCGCAACCTGGTGACGGACTTCCTCTCCGGCGTGTTCATGATCCTCGAGGACCAGTACGGCGTGGGCGACACCGTCGACGCGGGCGTCGCCACCGGCGAGGTCATCGAGGTCGGCCTGCGGGTGACCAAGCTGCGCGGCGCCAACGGCGAGATCTGGTACGTGCGCAACGGCGAGGTCAAGCGCATCGGGAACCTCTCCCAGGGCTGGGCGACCGCCAACGTCGACGTCACCGTCCGCGCGGACGAGGACCTGGACCACGTCAAGGCCACCCTCGTCGCCGTCGCCGAGAGGATGAGCAAGGAGGACCCCTGGAACGAACTCCTGTGGAGCCCCATCGAGATCCTCGGCCTCGACTCCGTCCTGCTGGACTCGATGGTGGTCCGCGTCTCGGCGAAGACCATGCCCGGCAAGTCCCTGACCGTGGAGCGCGAACTGCGCTGGCGCATCAAGCGCGCCTTCGACGCGGCCGGCATCCGCATCGTCGGGGGCGCCACCGCCCCGGTGGAGATGGAGGGCCCCGACCCGGCGGCGGCCGTCGCGCCCCCGTCCGCGTACGCGAGCAGCGTTTCGCCGCAGTCCCTCGCGGCGTCCCCGCTGACCCCGCCGCCGAACACGAAGAAGTAGCCGGCGGCACGGCGGAGGGCCGGGGCGGAGGACGCGGCGCGAGGAAGGGCGGTACCCGGGAATCCCGGGTACCGCCCTTTCCCGTATCCCTGCCGCTCCCTTCCCCGTATCCCTGCCGCGCCCCCTCTTGACGCTCCCTCCGCCCCGGGCCTACCTTCCTCTCCAACCAACAGGAAACCTTCCTAATAAAGGCTTCCCGTGCGGTGGGCAGGGTCCGGATGGACGTCCCGCGCCGACCGCTGAGAAGCTGGGCGGCCGACAGAGGGGCAGGTGCCGCACTCCATGGCAGGAACCGCCGGTACCCCGGGCACGCCGCGCGTCCTGCGCGCCATGAACGACCGCGCCGCCCTGGACCTGCTGCTGGAGCACGGCCCCCTGTCCCGCACTCGGATCGGCAAACTCACCGGCCTGTCCAAGCCGACCGCGTCCCAGCTCCTGGCCCGGCTGGAGGCGGCCGGGCTGGTACTCGCCACCGGTACCACCGAGGGCCGTCCGGGACCGGGCGCCCAGCTCTACGAGGTCGACCCGGCCGCCGCGTACGCCGCCGGGCTCGACGTCGCTCCCGGCCTGATCCGGGCCGCCGTCGCCGACATCACGGGCCGCACCGTCGGCCGGTACGAACTGGCCACCCCCGGCCGCCGCGCGGGCACCGGCGCCGTGGTCCAGCAGGTCACCGACGCCTTGGACGGCGCGGTGAAGGCGGCGGGCCTGGCCCGCGCCGACGTCCACCGCCTGGTCATAGGAACCCCGGGCGCCTTCGACCCGGGCACCGGCCGCCTGCGCTACGCCTCCCACCTGCCCGGCTGGCACTCCCCCACGGTGCTCGACGAACTCGCCGCCGCGCTGCCGATGCCGTTCGCGTACGAGAACGACGTCAACCTGGTCGCCCTCGCCGAGCAGCGCCTGGGCGCGGCCCGGGGGCACACCGACTTCGTCCTGCTGTGGAACCAGGAGGGCCTGGGCGCCGCCCTGGTGCTCGGCGGGCGGCTGCACCGGGGCTGGACCGGCGGCGCGGGCGAGGTCGGCTTCCTGCCGGTGCCGGGCGCCCCCCTGGTCCGCCAGGTCACCCGGGCCAACAGCGGCGGCTACCAGGAGCTGGCCGGCGCCCAGGCCGTACCGGGGCTGGCCCGCGAGCTGGGCATCACCGGCATCCCGCAGGGCCCGTACCCCGAGGTGGCCGCCGCCCTGGTGGAACGTGCCGCCGCCGCGCCGGACGACGGGGCGCACCGCCGGCTCCTGGAGACCTACGCCACCCGGCTGGCCACCGGTCTCGCCTCGCTCGTCTCCGTCCTCGACCCCGAACTCGTCGTCCTGAGCGGCGCCGCCCTCACGTCCGGCGGCGAGGTGCTGCGCGCCCTCGTCCAGGCCGAGCTGGAGGAGCTGGCCGCGCCCCGCCCGCGCCTGGTCGTGGGCGACGTCCGTGAACACCCCGTGGTGTGCGGCGCGTTGGAAAGCGCGCTGGCGGCCACCCGCGACGAGGTCTTCGACACCGCCCGCTGATCCGCGACCGTTCCACACGCCCCCCGAAAGGGTTGAGAGAGCTGAGAGGGTTGAAAGGGTTGATGTCATGAAACTCACCGTGGTCGGCGGGGGTTCGACCTACACGCCCGAACTCGTCGACGGTTTCGCCCGGTTGCGGGACACCCTGCCGGTCGAGGAACTGGTGCTGGTCGATCCGGCGGCGGACCGGCTGGAGTTGGTGGGCGGTCTGGCCCGCCGGATCTTCGCCCGTCAGGGGCACGGCGGGCGGATCGTCACCACGTCGGACCTGGACGCGGCCGTGGACGGCGCCGACGCGGTGCTGCTCCAGCTGCGGGTGGGCGGGCAGGCGGCCAGGCAGCAGGACGAGACCTGGCCGCTGGAGTGCGGCTGCGTCGGCCAGGAGACCACCGGTGCCGGTGGCCTGGCCAAGGCGCTGCGCACCGTCCCGGTGGTGCTCGACATCGCCGAGCGGGTCCGGCGCACCAACCCCGACGCCTGGATCATCGACTTCACCAACCCCGTCGGCATCGTCACCCGGGCCCTGCTGGAGGCCGGGCACCGGGCGGTGGGGCTGTGCAACGTCGCCATCGGGCTCCAGCGCAAGTTCGCCGCCCGTCTCGGCGTCGACCCCGCCGGACTGCACCTCGACCACGTGGGCCTGAACCACCTCACCTGGGAGACCGCGGTGCGCCGGGGCGGCCCCGGCGGCGAGGACGTGCTGCCCGCGCTGCTGCGGGACCACGGCGACGCGATCGCCGCCGACCTCCGGCTGCCCCGCGCCGTCCTGGACCGGCTTGGCGTGGTCCCCTCGTACTACTTGCGGTACTACTACGCGCACGACGAGGTCGTCCGGGAACTGCGCACCAAGCCGTCCCGGGCCGCCGAGGTGGCCGACATGGAGCGCCGGCTGCTCGCCCTCTATGCCGACCCCGCCCTCGACGAGAAACCGGCGCTGCTGGCCCGGCGCGGCGGCGCCTACTACTCCGAGGCGGCCGTGGACCTGGCGGCGGCCCTGCTGCGCGGGGCCGGCAGCCCGTACCAGGTGGTGAACACGCGCAACGGCTCCACGCTGCCGTTCCTCCCCGAGGACGCGGTGATCGAGGTGCAGGCGGCCGTGGGCCCCAAGGGGGCGAGCCCGCTGCCCGTCCCGCGTGTGGACCCCCTCTTCGCGGGCCTGATGGCGAACGTCACCGCCTACGAGGACCTGGCGCTCGACGCGGCCCTGCGCGGCGGCCGCGAGCGGGTCTTCCGCGCCCTGCTCGCCCACCCCCTGATCGGCCAGTACGAGTACGCCGAGAAGCTCACCGACCAGCTCGTCGCACACAACCGGGAGCACCTCACGTGGGCCTGACCGCGGGCGTCCTCGCCGTCGACGCCGGCAACAGCAAGACGGACGTCGCCGTGGTCGCCCACGACGGCGAGGTCCTGGCCACCGCCCGGGGCGGGGGGTTCCAGCCGCCCGCCGTCGGCGTGGCGGCGGCGGTGGACGCCCTCGCCGGGACCGTCGCCGCCGCGCTCACCGCCGCCGGCGCCTCCGGCGTCGCGCACGTCTCGGCCTGCCTGGCCAACGCGGACCTCCCCGTCGAGGAGGAACGGCTGACGGCGGCTCTGGCGGCACGCGGCTGGGGCGACACCGTGGAGGTCCGCAACGACACCTTCGCCCTCCTGCGCGCCGGGGTCACCGAGCCCCGCGGGGTGGCCGTCGTGTGCGGGGCGGGCATCAACTGCGTCGGCATGCGCCCGGACGGCCGTACCGCGCGCTTCCCGGCGCTCGGCCGCATCTCCGGTGACTGGGGCGGCGGTTGGGGCCTGGCGGAGGAGGCCCTGTGGCACGCGGCCCGTGCCGAGGACGGCCGCGGTCCCGCGACCGCCCTCGCCGGCACCCTTCCGGCGCACTTCGGCCTCCCGGACATGCCGGCCCTCATCGAGGCCCTGCACCTGGAGCGCCTCGCGCCCCGGCGCCGTCACGAACTGGCGCCGGTGCTCTTCGCCACGGCGGCCGGCGGCGACCCGGTCGCGGGGGCGATCGTCGACCGCCAGGCCGACGAGGTGGCGTCGATGGCCGTCGTGGCGCTGACCCGACTGGACCTGCTCACCGAGGAGACACCCGTCCTGCTGGGCGGCAGCGTCCTGGCCGCCCGGCACCCCCGGCTGGACGACCGCGTCCGCGCCCTGCTCGCCGAGCACGCGCCCAAGGCCGTCCCCCGGGTCGTCACCGCCGCCCCGGTCCTGGGCGCGGCCCTCCTGGGTCTGGACCACCTGACGGCCCCGCCGAGCGCCCGGGCCCGGCTGCGGGCCCACTACGAACGGGGGTAGGGAAGCCTCCGAGGGCGGGGCGGGCGGGGCACGGGCGTTCCCTCCTCCGAGGAGCACGTGCTGCCGGTCGCTCCCGCCTCATCCGCCGAACAGGCCCGGCACAACCGGGCGGGTGGGCCGGGCAGGCCGGGCGGATGGTCGAGAAGTGGGCGGCCGAAGGGGGTGGACGGCCAAGGGAGTGGACGGCCAAGGGAGTGGACGGTCGGACAGGTGATCGGGCGGGTGACGGGGCGGATGGCCGGGGGCGGGTCCGGGACTCCGGTGGTCCCGCCGGACGATCCTCGGCTCCGGCCTCCGGACACCCGTGAACTCCGCCCGGAACCAACCGGATTCCCCCGGCGTGTTCGTGGGCAGGGGGTGGTGCGGGAAGGGCGTTCCGGGGCCGTCCGGGGTTCGCTCGCGGGCCGGAATTCCCGGTGACCGCACGGCCGTCGAATCAAGATCGTGCCAAGGCCGGTGCATATGTCGGTTCCTGCGGCGATACTGGCGGGACGAATGACCACGGGGGAGGTCAAGTGACCCACACGCCGAGCGGCGGCGCGGCACCGCCGGGCGCGGCCACGCCCGCCATGCCCGCCGTGCCGCCGCAGTCCGGGCCGGGCGGCACCCCGGCCCCCCGGCAGGCGCCCGGCGGCTCCCGGCCTCCCGCGTTCCCGCAGCCGGAGGCGCCCCGGCGCACGGCGTTCGTCGAGGGGGCCGTCCGGCTGCGCGAGGCCGCCGCCACCGAACCCGGCCGCCTCAGGATCATCGGCGCGGTCCTCGCCGCCCTCGTCGTCGCCTTCGGCACGGTCGCCGCCTGGCAGATGGCCGAGCGGGCCGCGGCGGCGGACGACGTCCTCACCAGCAGTCAGCCGCTCGCCTCGGACGCCGCCGACATCTACCGTTCCCTCGCGGACGCCAACACCGCGGCCTCCAGCGGCTTCCTGGCCGGAGGCCAGGAGACCGCCGCCTCCCGGGACCGGTACGAGAAGGGCATCCGCACCGCCGCCGGCAAGCTCGTCAACGCCGCGGCCAACTCCCGGCCGGGCTCCTCGTCGGCGGCGACGATCACCAAGCTCAACCGGCTGCTGCCCGTGTACAAGGGCCTGGTGGAGCGCGCCCGTACCTACAACCGCCAGGGCTACCCGGTGGGCGGCGCCTACCTGCGGTACGCGAACGAGAAGATGCAGGAGGAGATGCTTCCTGCGGCGGAGGACCTCTACACGAAGGAGACCGAGCGCCTCGACGCCGACTACGCGGACGCGACCCCCTACCCGTGGGCCGCGATCGCGCTCGGGGTGATCGCCCTCGCCGTGCTCGCCTGGGCCCAGCGCCGTACGTACCTGCGGACCCACCGGGTGCTCAACCACGGCCTGGTCGCGGCCACCGCCGCGGCGGCGGTCGTGCTGCTCTGGCTGGTCGCCGGCCACAACCTCGCCCGCTCGGGACTGAACGGCTCCTACGACCACGGCGTCCGCTCGCTCGGCGTGCTGCACGAGGCCCGCATCGCCTCCCTGAAGGCGCGCGGCAACGAGAACCTGACGCTGGTGGCCCGCGGCGCCGAGACGAAGAAGGTCGGCGAGAAGGCGTACGACGCCTATGACTACGACTTCCAGCACGACATGGAAGCCCTCGGCAAGGGCCTCGCCCGGGCCGGCGAACTCGCGGACGACAGCAGCGGCGAGAAGCCGGTGGCCGCCGCCGTGAGCAACATGACGGAGTGGAAGAAGCGCCACGCGGCCGCCCGCGAGCAGGACGAGAACGGCAACTACCAGGAGGCGCTGGACCTGGTGATCGGCGGCGAGGGCGCGACCGGCGAGTGCTTCGACGGCGTCGACGAGAGCCTGGCCTCGGCGCTGACGCACGAGAGGCGCGAGTTCCAGGAGGCGGCCACCGGCGGCCGGGACGCGCTGACGGGTCTCCCGCAGGGCGCCGCGGGCCTCGCCGTACTGGGCGCGGCGGGCGCGGTGCTGGGCATCGGCCGCAGGCTGTCGGAGTACCGGTGAGCGGAGTACCGGTGAAGGGTGGAAGGGGAGGGGGCGTGATGAGGAACGTACGACGCCTGCGGGCCGGCCTGCGGGGCTGGGGCGGGGTGGGCGCGATGGCCGCCCTCTGCGCGCTCGCGCTGGTCTTCGCGCTGGTGCTGACCCGCGCCGGGTCCTCCGCCGGGCCCGGCAAGGAGCCGAGGACCGCCGGACCGGGCGTGACGGACGCCCTGGGCGCGAAGGCGGCCGAGGAGTGCGACGATCCCGAGAAGCAGACCCTGACCCCCTCCGACGCCGACGGCCCGGTCATCGACGCGATCAAGGCCCGCCCGGGCGAGCGGCGGAAGCTGGTCGTCGGCATCGACCAGAACAGCTACGGCTGGGGCTACCGCGATCCCAACAGCGGGGACAGCGCCCGGCTCGAGGGCTTCGACATCGACCTGGCGCACCGCATCGCCGAGGACGTACTCGGCGACCGGGACGCGGTCCAGTTCAAGGCGATCCCCACCGACCAGCGCATCCCGGCGATCCAGGACGGCCGGGTCGACATGATCGTCCGCACCATGACGATCAACTGCGAGCGCCTGGAGGACGTGGCGTTCTCCGCCCCGTACTTCACCACGGGACAGCAGGTCCTGGCCCCGAAGACCTCCCCGGTCAAGGGGTACGGCCCCACACTCGCGGACCGGGAGATCTGCACGGCGGCGGGCTCCACCGCGTACGCGAACCTGGAGGCGGACAAGGCGAGGGGAGCCCTCCCCCGGTCGGTCGACATCCGCACCACCGTCCCCAACCAGCTCGACTGCCTGGTGCGGCTGCAGCTCGGCGAGGTCGACGCGGTCGTCACCGACGCCGCGCTCGCCGCCGGCCAGGCCGCACAGGACCCGACGGTCGAACTCAAGGGCGACTCCTTCACGACCGAGTACTACGGCGTGGCCATGAAGAAGGACGCGGACGACCTGCTGCGCCGGGTCAACCAGGTCCTGGTGGACTTCGGCGAGGACACCGAGGACGGATGGCAGGCCTCGTACGAGCGTTGGCTGGCGAAGACAATGGGCAGTGATCCAGGAAGTTCCGAACCACCGGCACCGGAGTACCTGCGCGTGAGCTGACCACCCGTCTGCTCACCGCACAGGAAAAGAGACGCGCACAGGACAACGCACGAACGTCAACGCACGAACGTCGACGCACGGACGTCAGCGACCGGACGTCGACGACCGACCCGCAGCGAGAGGTGATCGATGGGCGACACGGATCCCGCCGGGCCGGTGATGGACCGGGACGAGGTGGACCGTGCGCTCGCGCGGCTCGGCGCGGAGCACGAGGCGGTCGAGACCTCGCTCCTCGCCCTGCAGGACCACGCGGGCCGCAGACTCCTGGAGGGCGCCCGTCTCACCGGCCGTACCGAGGAGCGCTGGCAGGCCACCGAGGCCTCGATCACGCTGCTGTGGACGTACTTCGACGCATACTCCGGCGCGTTGCGCACCGCCCGCGAGATCCGCGCCCGGCGCCGCTGGTCCAGCCGCGAGGACCTGGCGGAGCTGACGGAGCTGCTGCGCGGCGAGTGCGTCACGGTCGCGGGCTCGGCCACCACCACGGCGAACGCGCCGACGCTCCAAGGCCGCGCGGGCCGCCTCAGCGAGCGCTACTCGCTGGCCGCGCTGGTCGAGCTGATGAACGAGCTGTACGCGTCCTCGCTGGACATGGTCGTCGCCGCGGACGCGGTGTGGTCGGCGCTGCCCGCGCGGATAGACCTCCTGGCCGCCGAGCTCCAGCGCACCCGCAGGCTCGCCCACCCCGTAGGGGTCCGCCCCGGCGAGCACCCGGCGGGCGACGACCTGGAGCGGATCACCCGCACCCTGACGCAGCTGCGCGAGCAGGTGATCTCCGACCCGCTGGCCTTCTGGAAGCCCCTGGAGGGCAGTTCGGCGCCGGGCGGCGGCCGGCCGGACACGACGGTGTACGACCGCGAGGCGCGCGCCCTGGAGGAGGTGCGCCGCGAGATCGACGCGGTGCTCGCGGTCCGCCAGGACTCCGAGAAGCGGATCGTGCGGCTGCGGGACGTCCTCTCGCGCGCCGACCGCACCCTCGCCGAGGCGCGCACGGCGCGCGGCGAGGTGCTCGCGAAGATCGCCGCCACGGAGGTGCCGGTGGTCAGCGGCCCGCCGACCGTGCTGCAGGAGCAGCTGGCGACGGCCGCCGAGTACCGCAGGCACGCCCAGTGGCACCGGCTGTCCCCGCTCCTGGAGTCCCTGGAGCAGAAGGCCGAGGACGAACTGGTGCGCGCCCGCGAGTCGTTGACTGCGGTCACCGCGCCGCTGGCGATCCGCGCCGAACTGCGCGGCCGGCTCGACGCCTACAAGGCGAAGGTCGCCCGGCACGGCCTCGCGGAGGACACCGTGCTGGCCGAGCGGTACGAGAAGGCGCGCCGCATGCTGTGGAGCGCGCCCTGCGATCTGCGGGTCGCCGAGGAGGCGGTGCTGCGCTACCAGCACGCCGCCGCCGAACTCCTCGGCACGGCGCAGCAACGGGTGCCCCGCCAGTCCGGCCCGCACGGGCAGTCCGGTCGCGGCCCGTACGGGCAGCCCGGCCGGGGCACGCCCGAGGAGCGTGGGGGGCCGGCGCATGAGTGACGAGGGGGAGGCAGCCGCATGAGTCAGGCGGAGAACCGGACGCACCACCAGGGCCGGCCCCAGGGGCAGCCCGGCGGTGGTTCCGGGGAACGGAACGGGACCCAGGAGCAGAGCGGGAACGGGGAGCAGAGCGGGAGCAGGGAGCAGCAGGAGCAGCCGGCGCAGGCCGCCGCCGCGGCGCCCCGCGCCTGCCAGCGTCCCGGCTGCGAGGGGGCCTACGAGGACGTCGGCGGCGGCGAACTGTACTGCGGCACCTGCGGACTCGCCCCGGTCGTGTCGCCGACCGGAGAGGTCGGCTCGTCCCCCACCGGCGTCACCGTCGGCGGCCGGGAGTCGCGCGGTTCACGCAGCTCACGGGGTTCTCGCGGCTCCGACGGTTCCGGCGGTTCCGACGGTTCCGGCGGTTCCGGCGGTTCCGGCGGTTCCGGCGGTTCCGGCGGCAGTGCCCGTACCGGCAGCCGCAGTTCGCGTACGTCGTCGCAGTCGGCGAGGTCACGGCGCTCGGTGTCCGGGCGGCTCTCCCGCTCGCTCCCGGGCGGCGGCGCCGACCGCTCGGTGTCGGTGCGCAGCTCCGGGTCCGTCGGCAGCTCCTCCGGCCGGGGCCGGCTGGGTGCGGGGCTGGTCCAGGTCCCGCCGATCCCGCGGCCCGATCCGCGCGCGATGGTGCTGGACAACCCCGAGGTCCCGGAGCGGAAGCGATTCTGCTCCCGCTCGGACTGCGGCGCCCAGGTGGGCCGCGCGCGGGCCGGCCGGCCGGGCCGCACCGAGGGCTTCTGCACCAAGTGCGGCCACCCGTACTCGTTCGTCCCGAAGCTGCGGGCCGGTGACGTGGTGCACGGCCAGTACGAAGTGGTCGGCTGTCTGGCGCACGGGGGCCTGGGCTGGATCTACCTCGCCGTGGACCGGGCGGTCTCGGACCGCTGGGTGGTCCTCAAGGGCCTGCTGGACACGGGCGACCAGGACGCGATGGAGGCGGCGATCTCCGAGCGGCGCTTCCTCGCGGAGATCGAGCACGCCAACATCGTGCGGATCTACAACTTCGTGGAGCACCTCGACCAGCGCACCGGTTCGCTGGACGGCTACATCGTCATGGAGTACGTCGGCGGCAAGGCCCTCAAGGAGATCGCCAACGGCCGCCGCACACCGGACGGCAGACGGGACCCGCTGCCGGTGGAGCAGGCGTGCGCGTACGGCATCGAGGCGCTCGAGGCGCTGGGGCACCTGCACTCCCGCAACCTGCTGTACTGCGACTTCAAGGTCGACAACGCGATCCAGACCGAGGACGAGCTCAAACTGATCGACATGGGCGCGGTACGCCGGGCGGACGACAACGAGTCGGCCATCTACGGCACGGTCGGCTACCAGGCCCCGGAGGTCGCCGAGGTCGGCCCGTCGGTCGCCTCCGACCTGTACACGGTCGCCCGGACCCTCGCCGTCCTCACCTTCGACTTCCAGGGCTACACGAACGTCTACGCGGACTCGCTGCCCGACCCGGACCACATCGACGTCTTCCGGCAGTACGAGTCGTTCTACCGGCTGCTGGTCCGCGCCACCGATCCCGACCCGGACCGCAGGTTCGCCTCCGCTCAGGAGATGGCCGAGCAGCTCACCGGCGTCCTGCGCGAGGTCGTCTCGCTCCAGTCGGGCCGCGCCCGCCCCGCCCTGTCGACCCTGTTCGGTCCGGAGCTGCGGGTGACGGACACCGAGCTGTTCCCGGCGTCGTACGGCGACGTGTCGCGGCTGGGAGCGCGGACGGTGTCCCGCAGAGGGCCGGGACGCGGACGGCTCACGCGGGCCGCACAGGTCACCCCGCTCACGCGGCCCGAGCAGCTCCCCGAAGGCGGGGGCGGCGCGGCGGCGGGCGGCGGGGGCGCGGCGGGCGGGCAGCCCGGCGCCCTCGTGCCCTCCGGCGCCCCCGTGTCCCCGGGCGCCCCCTCGGGCGCCGCCCCGGGCCTCGTCAAGTCCGTCGACACCGCCGCGGCGGCGCTCGCGCTGCCCGTCCCGCGCATCGACCCGGCCGACCCCAACGCCGGTTTCCTCGCGGGACTGCTGGCCTCCGCGCCCGCGGAGCTGGTCAACGCCTTGGCCGCGGCGCCCGCGCCGTCGACCGAAACCCGGCTGCGGCAGGTCCGCGCCTGGCTGGAGACCGGCGAGCCGGAGCCCGCGCTGGCCGCGCTGCGGACCCTGGAGGAGCAGGAACCCGACGCCTGGCGGGTGGTCTGGTACCGCGGGGTCGCCGCCCTGGTCACCGGTGACCACGAGGGCGCCGCGCTCGCCTTCGACGCGATCTACGACGCCTTCCCCGGCGAGATCGCGCCGAAGCTGGCGCTCGGCCTGTGCGCCGAGGTGCTGGGCCAGCTCGACAACGCCGCCGAGTACTACCGCCTGGTGTGGTCGACCGACCCGAGCCATGTGAGCGCGGCGTTCGGCCTGGCCCGGGTACGGCTGGCCACCGGCGACCGGCGCGGCGCCGTACGGACGCTGGAGTCGGTGCCGGAGTCGTCGATCCACTACACGGCCGCGCGGGTGGCGGCCGTACGCGCCCGGCTGCGGGGGCGGACCGCGACCGCGGGTGACCTACCGTTCCTCGACGACCTGAGTGCCGCGTCGGGCCAGGTCGAGGCCTTGGAGTCGTACGGTCTGGATCCGGCGCGCCGGGAGCAGTTGGCGGCCGAGGTCCTCGGCTGCGCGCTCGACTGGGTACTCTCCGGGGGCCAGGGTTCCGTTCCGCTTCCGCTTCCGGCTCCGCCGGGACGGGGGCGGCGGAACGCCGCCGGGGGAAGGACACTGCTCGGCAGCGGGCTGGACGAGCGGGACCTGCGCTTCGGACTCGAGCGCTCGTACCGCACGTTGGCCCGGCTGGCGCGGAGCGGTGAGGAGAGGATCGACCTGGTGGAACGTGCCAACCGTTACCGCCCCCGGACGTGGGTGTAGTTGATGTCGCAGATGCCCCAGCAGGCCGCTCTGTCGAAATGCCCGAGCTGCGAGGAACCCCTCGAATCGGGTGATCGATTCTGCGGTGCGTGCGGATACGACCTGTCGGCCGTCCCGGCTCCGCCGACAGACCATCCGACGATCACCATGAACACCGGGAACACCGGGAACGGCGCGGTGCCGTCGCCGAGTCCGGCGGAACGCGGGGCACCCCGGCCCCCGGTCACTCCCCCGGCTCCCCCGGCTCCCCCGGCGGCTCGTCGGGCGCCGGTACCGACACCGACCGAGCCGGACTGGCCCACCGTCCGCCCGGACGGTTCCGGTGTGTCCGCCCCGACGCACCGGCCCGCGGACCTGGCGGGCACCGACTCGGCCGGTCTGCCGCTGACCGGCCACCACCCCCACCCCCATTCCCCTTACTCCGCGCCCGCACCGCCGCCCCCGCCTTCGCCCGCGCCCCCGGAGCCGCCCGCCTCGCCCCCGGCCGCCGGGGCGCCCCGGTCCTCGGGCGTGCGCTTCGACCGTCCGGCCCAGCCGGTGGCCGACCCGGTCCCGCAGCCGGGTGTCCAGCAGATCCCTCAGCCGGGCGCCCAGCCCGTCGCCGGCCCGGGTGCGCAGCCCGAGGAGTACCCGCTGCAGGCCCCGGACCCGCGCGTGGCCGCCGAACGGGAGGCCGAACAGGGTTCTGCCGCCCCGGGTGGCTCCGTGTGCGTGGCCTGTCGTGCGGGCAGGGTGGACGACGACGGCTACTGCGAGAACTGCGGCCACGCCCAGCCACGCGAACGGGACCACATGGAACAGGAATGCGGCCCGCTGGCCGCGGTCAGCGACCGCGGCCTGCGCCACCACCGCAACGAGGACGCCTTCGGCATCGGCACCACCACGCTGCCCGACGGCTCCCCCGTCTCCGTCGCGATCGTCTGCGACGGCGTCTCCTCCGCGACCCGGCCCGACGAGGCCTCGCTGGCCGCGTCCCGGGCGGCGAGCGCGTCGCTGCTCGCGGCCCTGCCGCGCGGCACGCACCCGCAGCAGGCGATGCACGAGGCGATCATCGCCGCGTCGGACGCGGTCAACGCGCTGGCCGACGAGCCCGAGACGGAGCGGGAGCGCGCCCCGCACCAGAACTCCCCGGCCTGCACCTTCGTCGGCGCCGTGGTGACGGACGGCCTGCTGGTCGTCGGCTGGGTCGGCGACAGCCGCGTGTACTGGGTCCCGGTGGACCGCGCCGCTCCCCCGGCCCGGCTCACCGAGGACGACTCGTGGGCCGCGCAGATGGTCGCCGCGGGCCTGATGGGCGAGGCCGAGGCGTACGCCGACCAGCGTGCCCACGCGATCACCGGCTGGCTCGGCGCCGACGCGTACGAACTCGATCCGCACACCGCGTCGTTCAAGCCGGACCGGCCGGGAGTGGTCGTGGTCTGCACGGACGGGCTGTGGAACTACGCGGAGTCGGCCGAGGAGATGGCCCGGACCCTCCCCGCCGACGCCGCCGTCCGTCCGCTGCACGGTGCGCGGGTCCTGGTCGGACACGCTCTCGACGGCGGGGGCCACGACAACGTAACAGTGGCCCTCGTCCCGTTCCCGGCCGTGCCCCAGGGGGCAGGATCGGCCTGAGGCCGCGTACGGCAAGCCCTTGACGGGGAAAGTACAGGGAAGCCGCAGGGAACCGCAGGAGAGCTGCGGACAAGCACCGGCGAACCGGAGGGGACCGGTCCGCCTTTTGTCGTCGCCCCGTTCGTCGGGGTTCTCCAGGGGGAGAGAAGCAGGCATGGCCAATTTCGCGAAGTCGAACGTGCCGCAGTTCTCGGTGGACGTGTACCAGAACGAGTACCTGCCGGAGGGCGGCCGCGAGGTCAACGCCATCGTCACGGTGACCGCGACCGGCGGCGGCACCATCGGCAGCGCGGTGGCGGCCCCTCACCTCTACGCGCCCGGTGAGGGTCCGTCGGCGGCCGTGGTGCTCATGGTCGACTGCTCCGGCTCGATGGACTATCCGCCGACGAAGATGCGCAACGCCCGCGACGCCACGGCCGCCGCGATCGACGCCCTGCGCGACGGCGTGCACTTCGCGGTGGTCGGCGGCACGCACGTCGCCAAGGAGGTCTACCCCGGCGCCGGGCGGCTCGCGGTCGCCGTCGCCGCCACCCGCGAGCAGGCCAAGCGGTCGCTGCGCACGCTGAGCGCGGGCGGGGGCACCGCCATCGGCACCTGGCTCAAGCTGGCCGACCGGCTGCTGGCGTCGGCGGACGTGGCGATCCGGCACGGCATCCTGCTCACCGACGGGCGCAACGAGCACGAGTCGCCCGAGGACCTGAAGGCGGCCCTGGAGGCGTGTGCCGGACGGTTCACCTGTGACGCCCGCGGTGTGGGCACCGATTGGGAAGTGAAAGAAGTCACAGCGATCGCCTCCGACCTCCTCGGCAGCGCCGACATCGTCGCCGATCCGGCCGGACTCGCCGACGACTTCACGCGGATGATGGAGACGGCGATGGGCAAGGAGGTCGCGGACGTCGCCCTGCGGCTGTGGACCCCGCTGGGCGCGCGTGTGAAATTCGTCAAACAGGTCGCGCCGACGGTCGAGGAGCTGACCGAGCGGCGCACCGAGGCCGGCCCCCGCGCGGGCGACTATCCGCTGGGTTCCTGGGGCGACGAGTCCCGTGACTACCACGTCTGCGTCGAGGTCCCGGCCGCGGACGTGGGGCGGGAGATGCTCGCCGCCCGGCTCTCGCTGATCATCCCGCAGCCCGCGGGCGCCTCCGCCGGAAGCGGTCCGGAGGGGGTCCAGAAGCTCGGCGCGCAGGGTCTGGTGCGAGCCGTGTGGACGGACGACATGGCCGCTTCGACGTCCATCAACCCCCAAGTCGCCCATTACACCGGGCAGGCCGAACTGGCCCAAGTCATCCAACAGGGCCTTGATTTGCGCAAAGCAGGCGATTTCGACGGAGCAACGTCCAAACTGGGCCGGGCCGTCCAGCTCGCGAGTGTCTCCGGCAACGCCGATACTGCGAAACTGCTTGCGAAGGTGGTGGACGTGGTCGACGCCGCGACCGGTACTGTGCGACTGAAAGCGAGGGTCGAGGAGGCCGACGAGATGACACTCGAAACCCGGTCCACCAAGACTGTTCGTGTAAAGAAGTGAACGCGAGTTGAACGAGCCCGGCCCACGGGCCGGAGAACTTCGGTCGGAAGCGACCGGACAAGGAGAGGAGGAAGCGCCGACATGCCGACCTGCCCGAACGGACACCAGTCGGGTTCCGACGACTGGTGCGAGGTGTGCGGCCACCGCATGGCGGGGTCCGTGCCGCCGCCTCCTCCTCCCCCGCCGCCCGGCGGTTACGGATTCCCGCCCCCGGGCGGCCAGGGCGGTCCCGGCGGCCCGGGCGGATACGGGGGACCCGGCGGTCCCGGTGGGCCCGGTGGACCCGGTGGCAGAGCGGAGCTGTGCCCGCAGTGCCGCACGCCCCGTGAGGGTGCCGCGCCGTTCTGCGAGGAGTGCCGGTGGAACTTCCTGACGAACACGGCGACCTCGTACACCCCGGCAGCCCCGCGCCCCGCCGGCCCCGGCCCGGGCGGACCCGGCCCCGGACCCGGTGGCCAGGGTGGTCACGGCGGGTACCAGCAGCAGCCCCCGCCCGGCCCGACGTACGGCGGTGGCAACGGCGGTGACTCCTACGACTACCAGGGCTCCCGTCCGTCCCAGGTGAACCGGCCGGCCGAGCCGATCCCGCCGGGCCCGCCCGGCTTCGGCGGCGACCCCTCACGCCCGGTACCGCCGCCGCCCGGCCCGGGCGGATACAGAGGTCCCGGTGGCCCCGGTGGGCCGAACGGTCCCGGTGGACCCGGTCCGCAGGGCGGTCCGGGTGGCCAGGGCGGCTACGGAGGCCCCGCCGGTCCGAACGGCCCCGGTGGCCCCGGAGGCCCGAACGGTCCTGGTGGTCCGAACGGTCCCGGTGGCCCGCAGGCGTACCGTTCCGGCCCGCCGGCCCCGCCCGGATTCCCGCAGGAGACCGGCCGGCCCCCGCAGCAGGGCGGTCCCGCCTTCGGCGGCGAGGACGACTGGGTCATCCCCCCGCCGGCCAACGGCCCCGGTGCCGGCCAGGGCGGCCCGAACGGCCCCGGTCAGCACGGACAGGGCCAGCACGGACAGGGCCAGCACGGACAGGGCCGGCACGGTGGTTACGGCTACCCGCAGCCCGGTGCGACCCAGGCGCCGTCCGGTCCCGGCGGCTTCCCGCAGCAGGCCCAGGGCCCGGTGACCTGGACCGCCACGATCGGTCCGGACCGCGATTACTTCATGGCGATGATGCACCGCTCCGGCCCCGAGGCCACGGGCCTGAACCTGCCCGCGTACTCGCCCGAGCAGCAGCGCACCCTGACCGGCAACCAGCTCACGATCGGCCGTCGGCGCCACTCCACCGGTGACACCCCCGACATCGACCTGTCGACGCCGCCGGAGGACCCGGGTGTCTCGCACCAGCACGCGGTGCTGGTGCAGCAGCCGGACGGCAGCTGGGCGGTCGTCGACCAGAACTCGACGAACGGCACGACGGTCAACGGTTCGGAGGAACCGATTCAGCCGTTCGTCCCGGTCCCGCTCCAGGACGGCGACCGCGTCCACGTGGGCGCCTGGACGACGATCACCATCCACCGCGGCTGAGCCGGGGACGCCCCGGCCGGAGACCCGTCCAGGGCTCGAGGTCCAGGGTTCAGGGTTCAGGGTTCAGGGTTCAGGGTTCAGGGTTCAGGAGGGCAGCACCCAGCGGTGCGGCCCTCCTGGGTCGTCCAGCCACGCCCAGCACCGGTCCTCGCCGACCGTGAGGCCGTAACGCTCACGCTGCGGCCGTCCCTCCCGCCGCCACACCTCGTACGCCTCCCCGGCCCCGACACTGCCCGCGGTCAGCGCCATCAGGAACCGGAACAGGTCGCTGTCCCTGGCCCGGCGCGGCACGTCGGCCAGGCCGGTCTCGTCGGCCGGCACCGCCCGCGACCGGTTCGCGCCGCGCAGGGGCACGAAGTAGGCGGGCGTGTGCAGGAACCGCCCCTCGGCGTGTCCCGGACCGTGCACGGTGAGGACGATCAGGCCGGTGGCGAACGGGGCGAGGATGCGGGCGCCGGGCCGGCACTGGGCGAGCCAGGCCCCGGGCACGGACGGCAGGGTGCAGGTCACGATGATCCGGTCGTAGGGGGCGCGTGCGGGCACCCCGCGCGCGCCGTCGCCGGTGACGACCACCGGGTGGTATCCGGCGGCGTCCAGGTGCCGGCGGGCCGACTCGGTGATCTCCGGTTCGAGGTCGACGGTGGTGACCAGGTCGTCGTCACCGAGCCGGTGGACGAGCAGGGCGGCGTTGTAGCCGCTGCCGGTGCCGATCTCCAGGACCCGGTCGCCGTCGCGGACGCCCAGTGCGACGAGCATCAGCGCCATCAGGGACGGCTGGCTGCTGGAGGAGAGCAGCTCGCCGTCGCGCATCCGGATGGCCAGCGGAATGTCCTCGTACGCGCCGCGCACCCAGGCCTCGCCCGCCCGGGGGTCGGGGCCCTCACCCCACCGCCGCTCGTAGCCGCCGACGGCGCCCACGTAGTAGTACGGCACGAACAGATGGCGCGGCACGGCCTCGAAGGCCTCCCGCCACACGGGGTCGGTCTCGAACGTCCCGCGCGCGGCGATCTCACGCACCAGCGCCGCCCGCGCCGAGCCGGCGAGGTCGTCCAAATCCCGCTGAGCAGCATGCCCGCCCATGCCTCCACAGTACGAGCACCGGTACGGGGACGAGACCCTGAGCCGGGACGGGGTCCCGGTCCTCCCCGGGCCGGTCCTCCCGGGACCGGGACCAAGGGGCAGAACGGCGGGACCTAGGCCTTGAGGCCTATGCCGTCCTGTCTGAGACCATGTACGGGTGACAGAGATTCGGCGCGGCACGCTTCAGGAGCAGACGTTCTACGAGCAGGTCGGCGGGGAGGAGACCTTCCGCCGGCTCGTCCACCGTTTCTACGAGGGCGTGGCCGGGGACCCGCTGCTGCGTCCCATGTACCCGGAGGAGGACCTCGGCCCGGCCGAGGAGCGGTTCGCGCTGTTCCTGATCCAGTACTGGGGCGGCCCGACCACGTACAGCCAGAACCGGGGCCACCCGCGGCTGCGGATGCGGCACGTGCCGTTCAAGGTCGACCGGGCCGCGCACGACGCCTGGCTGGGACACATGCGCGTCGCCCTCGACGAACTCGGCCTGTCCGAGGAGCACGAGCAGACGCTGTGGAAGTACCTGACGTACGCGGCGGCCTCGATGATCAACTCTCCGGACTGAGACACCCTCCGGACCGGAGCACCCGGGGGTTCAGCGCACGCTGAGCCCCAGCGCCCCGGCCGCTCCCGCCCGCCGCAGGGCGATCGACCCGTACGGCGTCCGCAGCCGGAGCCACGGGCCCGAGGCCAGCAGCACCGGTTCTCCGGACTCGCCGTCCGCACCGGCGGACGTGGCCGCCGTCCGCAAGAACCCCAGCGACTGGGCCGCGTGCACGGCCCGCACCGGAAGGTCGGTCGGGGCGACCGTGCGGGACCAGATCTCCCGCCCGATCCGGTCGAGTTCGGCCCGGGTACGCGACTCGGGCGCCAACTCACCCGTACGCGCCTTGAATTCGGCGACCGCGGCGGCAACGAGCGCCCGCAGGGAATCCGATGCGGGCAGCCCGGGTTCGGCCTGCCAGCCCTTTCGCGGAGGCAGCATCCCGGCCCACGGCGGCCCGGTCACCGCGCCCGGCACGGCGGCGGTGGCAGCGGTCTCGTCCACCGCCTCCAGCAGCTCACCGGCAGACACGGTCACGTCCAGGGTGACGTCGATACCGTCCTCGTACGGCTTGGCCAGCCGCACGGCGCGGACGGCCAGCACCTCGAAGGAGGGCGGCCGGCCGAACACGGCCAGTGCGGTGCCCGACGCCTGGAGGCGCACCGCGGCCCCACGGTCGTAGTGGAGCAGCCGGGAGAGGAAGGCCGCGAGGTCCGCGGCCTCCCTCTCGTCGGCGAGGTGGAGCACCGTCATGCCGCGACGGCCTCGTCCTCGTCGGCGTCGGCGGCGGCTTCACTCCTGCTGTCGCCGTCGTCCGTGTACTCCTGGAGGAACTCCCGCTCCTCCTGGGTGATCCGGCGCGGACGCTGTGCCTCGAAGTCGAACGGCACGATCACCGTGGAGGCCCGGACGTAGACCTGGTCGCCGTCCTTCACCTCGTAGGCGAGGGTGAAGGACGCGGCACGGATCTGTGTGACCCACAGCTCGATGTCCACGGGCGCGTGCCGGTGGACGAGCTGCCGCTTGTAGTCGATCTCATGGCGGGCCACCACGGACCCCTGCTGGAAGTCCTTGTCCGGGCGGAACAGGAAGTCGATACGGGCCTCCTCCAGGTACCGGAGGAAGACCACGTTGTTGACGTGGCCGTACGCGTCCATGTCCGCCCAGCGCAGCGGGCAGCGGTAGATGTGCCGCAAGAGATCAGCCCCGGGTCAGCTTCTTGTAGGTGGCGCGGTGCGGCCGCGTGGCGTCCGCACCGAGCCGCTCGATCTTGTTCTTCTCGTACGAATCGAAGTTGCCCTCGAACCAGAACCACTTGGACTCGCCCTCGTAGGCGAGGATGTGCGTGGCGACGCGGTCCAGGAACCACCGGTCGTGGGAGATGACCACGGCGCACCCGGGGAACTCCAGCAGCGCGTTCTCCAGGCTGCTGAGGGTCTCGACGTCGAGGTCGTTGGTCGGTTCGTCGAGGAGCAGCAGGTTGCCGCCCTGCTTGAGGGTGAGCGCGAGGTTCAGCCGGTTGCGCTCACCGCCGGAGAGGACACCGGCAGGCTTCTGCTGGTCCGGGCCCTTGAACCCGAAGGCGGAGACGTACGCCCGCGAGGGCATCTCGACCTGGCCCACGTTGATGTAGTCGAGCTCGTCCGACACGACCGCCCACAGCGTCTTCTTGGGGTCGATGTTGGCGCGGTTCTGGTCCACGTAGGAGATCTTGACGGTGTCGCCGACCTTGATCGACCCGGAGTCGGGCTCCTCGAGGCCCTGGATCATCTTGAACAGCGTGGTCTTGCCCGCGCCGTTCGGACCGATGATCCCGACGATGCCGTTGCGCGGCAGCGTGAAGCTGAGGTCGTCGATCAGCAGCTTCTCGTCGAAGCCCTTGCTGAGGTTGTTCACCTCGACGACGATGCTGCCCAGCCGCGGACCCGGGGGGATCTGGATCTCCTCGAAGTCCAGCTTCCGCATCTTGTCGGCCTCGGCGGCCATCTCCTCGTACCGGGCGAGACGGGCCTTGGACTTGGCCTGGCGTCCCTTGGCGTTGGAGCGGACCCACTCGAGCTCGTCCCTGAGGCGCTTCTGCCGCTTGACGTCCTTGGCGCCCTCGACCTTGAGGCGGGTGGCCTTGGTCTCGAGGTACTTGGAGTAGTTGCCCTCGTAGCCGTGCAGCCGGCCGCGGTCGACCTCGCAGATCCACCCGGCGACGTTGTCCAGGAAGTACCGGTCGTGGGTGACGGCGACGACGGTGCCCTCGTACTTGGCGAGGTGCTGCTCGAGCCAGTTCACCGACTCGGCGTCGAGGTGGTTGGTGGGCTCGTCGAGGAGCAGCAGGTCGGGCGCCTCAAGCAGCAGCTTGCAGAGCGCGACGCGGCGCTTCTCACCACCGGAGAGGTTGGCGACGGGCCAGTCGCCGGGCGGGCAGCCCAGGGCGTCCATGGCCTGCTCGAGCTGGGCGTCGAGGTCCCAGGCGTTGGAGTGGTCGAGCTGCTCCTGCAGCTTGCCCATCTCGTCCATGAGCTCGTCGGTGTACTCGGTCGCCATCTGTTCGGCGATCTCGTTGAACCGGTCGAGCTTGCCCTTGATCTCGGCGACACCCTCCTGGACGTTCTCCAGGACGGTTTTCTCCTCGTTCAGCGGGGGCTCCTGGAGCAGGATGCCCACCGTGTAACCGGGGGTGAGGAAGGCGTCGCCGTTGGACGGCTGTTCCAGCCCCGCCATGATCTTCAGAACGGTCGACTTACCGGCACCGTTCGGGCCGACGACACCGATCTTCGCCCCCGGAAGGAAGCTCAGGGTGACATCGTCGAGGATCACCTTGTCGCCGTGCGCTTTGCGCGCCTTGCGCATGGTGTAAATGAACTCAGCCAAGAGAAACCGTCCGGCAGCTTGAAACTGGCAGTGGGCAGATACACCCCATCTTGCCCGACCGCCACCCCCAGGGGGAAACCCATCCGATCGGGGGGCGCTGACCTGGGGTTTCATTGCTGGTGGCCGTGGCTCGACTGTCACTGTCGGTCGCCGTTGGTCGGCCTCGGGCAGCCTCGCACGGCCCACAGACGGCCCAGGGCAGAGAGTGTCACTCCCCCGCCACACCGGGCTATCGTGCCGCCGCGACAAGCACAGCGGAGCGCCCCACAACCGTTCATTGGCCTCTGACCAAGCGGCTGCGCGCTGGCTCTTCCAGTTGCCGTTGGGGTGTGCTCAGCGCTTTCTGGAGGAGTGGGTGGGGCCCGTTCTTCCAGGAGGAGCGCACCATGGCGCAACCGGTAAGCCGGCCAACGATCAGCGCTGAGCAGTTCCGCCGAGTGTGTGACGAGATTAGGAGCACGGCGGCGCCCGAGATGGACGCTCAGTCCATCCGGGACTGTGCTCTGCGCATCGTGCAGACCCTGGGCCTGGCGCTATCCACGGATGATCTAAGCGGGCTCCTCGCCGGACTCATGATCCCTAGTGCGGCCCCACCACCTGAGAGCCCTCGGTACACCCGAGAGCCCATCCTGGACATGCCTGACGAACGGCCAGGAGAAGATGAAGGTCCGGTTAGGTAGGCCGGGCCTTCACGACCACGAAGCACGACCCACGCGACGATGCCACTGTCCTGTGGCTGGACTGGCCCGGGCCGTGAGCACCTCGGCCGGCACTTCGGCGAACGTCGGCCGACGATCTCGAAAACCGTCGTGGCAGCGATGTCACCGTGGGTTCAAATCCCACCGCCTCCGCTCTGAGAGCAGTGTGAACGGCCCCTGACCTGGGAAGTTGGTCGGGGGTCGTTCGCATGCCCGGACTCCGTGGCTGCCCGGTGTTCCCCGTGGTTTCCTGCTCGATCGGGCACGGAAGGGGCACGGAGGGGGCACGCGCGGACGACGGCATGGGGGCATGGGCAACGGGCGCCGGAGTCGGCCGATTACCGGGTTACCGGCTATCGACTGATCGGGATCTCGTAGACGATCTCGCAGAGGGCGGCGGGCACCACGATGTCCGCGGTCTCCACGGGCTGCCCCTGGTCGCTGTAGTAGGTCCGCCGGATGTGCGTGACGAGTGAGCCCTTCTGGATGCCCAGAAGTGAAGCCTCCTCGGCGGTCGCGTGCCGGGGCTCGGGCTGCTCCACGGCGTGGCTGACGGTGATGCCGATCTCGGCCATGCGGTTCACGACGCCTGTCCCGGCGTGCGGCCCGCCTTCGGGGAGGACGACGAGGGTGCCGGCGGTGAGGTCGTACGGTTCCCAGCTCGTCGACAGCTGCACCGGCCTGCCGTCGGCCAGGAACTCGTACGCGGTGCGGACGCACAGCTCCCCCTCGGCGATGCCGAGACGCGCCGTGATCTCCGCCGGTGCCGGGACCTTGGCGTCGGTCCGGCTCTCCCAATCTCCTTGCCTGCCCACGGCCTTCATGTCCGCGCGGAACGGGGAGCCGTCGGGCTGCTCGCGCGCTGAGGAACGGACCACTCGGACGCGCTTCCGGGGCTCGGCGACGTAGGTGCCGGAACCGGCGCGACCTTCCAGCACGCCTTGGGAGATCAGCAGCTCCTGTGCGCGGCGGACCACGTTGTCACCCACGCCGCACTCCTGGGCGATCTGGGCGCGGGAGGGGAGCCGGTCCCCTGGCGTCCACTCGTGCTCCGCGATCCGCCGCCGTAGTTCGTCGGCGATGCGGAGATAGGGCGGCTGCTCAGACATATGGAAAATCTAGTCCACTAGCTCTAATCTAGTTAACTAACTTCACTCAAAGTGATCGCCGGTGACCGGAGGATGCCCTGTGCCTGCTTCAGAGGTGAGCGCGGAGGCCATCGCCGCCCGGTTATCGGCCGTCGGGCTCGCCACCCGTGTGGAGGAGCGCGACGACTGCACGGCCATCGAGGCGGAGGTGCCGGAACCCCTCTCCGCCGCGTCATGGCGGGAGGTCCTGGAAGCGGTGGCGCAGGCCGACCGCTTCGGCCTCCTCGCCACCAGCTCGAACGACCGCACTCTCTGGGCGGTCGTACGCAAAACGGTCCCCGCGACGGGCGATGTCGGGGGACCGGACCATCAGCGATAGGAGCTGAACAGCGTGTTCAATCGTATCCGCCGTACCGCCTCGCGCATCAGCGCGCGGCACCCCCACAAGGGCCGACACCGCCGCCCCGCACAGCCCGCCCGGCCATTGGCCGCATCGCCCGTGATCGTCCATGGCGCACCGCTGCTCCTGAGCCACGGCCGACACCACACCGGCGTGCTCATCGGCGAGGAGACCGCACTCGTCCGCCCGTACGTGCTGGCCAGTGAGGCACGTGCACGGCACCGCTCGACCGCCGTACCCTGCCCGCCCTTCGCCGGTCCCTGGTTCGTCCCGGCCGGTGACCACTGATGCCGCCTCGCCAACAGCCCCACACCACACGGGCGGAAGCCGACTCCTACCGGTCGAGCTCCTGCCGGATCGGCACGCACCACGCCTGCGCGGAGTCCTCCCCAGCCACCGCACCGGTCGACGTACCGGTGATCTACGAGTCCTGCGACTGCTCGTGCCACACGATCGCCAACCGTGAAGTACCGACGGAGGCGGCGCGGTGAGGGGAGGAACACCCAGCGGCGCGGTGCTCTCCCCCGTCGAGATCACCACGGCCAGCGTGCAGCGCGGCGACGTCATCCAGGTTGGAGGCCGGCAGTGCCGGGTGACCGACATCTTCCAACTGCCCGGTGGAGCCAAACGACTTGTGTTCGACTCGGGCGAGTTGCTGACCATGCACACGAGGACCCGGCTCATCGCCCTGCGGCTCCTGAGAGTGCGAGGCGGTGATCCCTCCCATGCCCTCGCGTCGCGACGCCATCGCCGATGACCTCCGAGACCGGATCGCCACAGGCCGGCTCAAGCCCGGCGAACGCCTCCCTTCCGAGTCCCACCTCGCCGCGCAATACAGGGTCAGCACACCAACGCTCCGAAACGCTCTCGCCGTACTCCAAGGGGAAGGCCTCGTCGAAAAGGCCCACGGCAAGGGGAACTTCGTTCGTCGCCCCCTCCGCAGAATCACATACGTCGGAGGAGGACAAACCCCCGACGGACAGACCGCCGCTGACACCGCTCTCAGCGTCACCGTCCACACCACCCGGATCCGGGCCCGCGGACATCTGGCGACCCTGCTGAAGGTGCCGGCCAGTAGCCCGCTGACCGAGTTCCTCTGCCTCAGCCACGAGGGCGAGAGACCACACAGCCTGGCCCGCATCTACGTCCCCTGCGACCTGGCGCCGGCCGCCGCGCTCCGCGAGCCGCTCCTGTACGAGGGGGTGACGACGTGGCTGACACAGCTACACCCGCCGCCGGCTGAAGTGCGGGAGAGGGTCAGCGTCCGACTCCCGACACCGGAGGAGGCATCCACCCTTCGGATCAGCTCTGCCCTGGCGGTCCTCACCATCACACGCCAGACGGCCGACACCGCCGGACGCGTGGTCGAGGCCGCGCTCCTGGTGCTGCCGGGGGACCGCGCCGACGCGATGTTCACCACTCACCACATGATCGACGAGAAGGAGACGGAAGAGTGACGACGTCACACGAGCTGCGGCTCCTCCCATGGACGGGGCCCGACGGCAAGCCCTGCTTCCTCAGCACCGATGACAGCGACAGCTACCTGTCCCGCCTGGCCGACAACCTCGAATCGGTACAACTCGGCATGGCGACCACGCTGCTGGACCAGGCGCTGGACATGCTCGCCGACACCGATACGGAGCCGGACGACCTGCGCCTCCTGGCGAAGGACCTGACCGGAGCCCTGAGAGACACCCTCCGCGTAGCAACCAGCCGCGGCCACCGCCTGACAACGCATGAATAGCCGGTCCACTGATCACCGGTCCCGCTGACCAGCGAGACCGAAGAAGCCCACGGCTCTGACCACTTCGGACGCCGTGGGCTTCTGTTGTTGTCGGTCGGCGTCGGCTGACCTTGAATGGCCCAGAGACGGCCCCGGAACTACAAGCCGGGGCATCGCTTGAGGGACGCTGACCACCTCGATGCGAACTACGGGCACGAAGTTCGCTGAGGTCTCCCGAGCTGGTCACGGGGGCGGGATCGGTTCAGGACGGTCGGCTGCGGTTGCCACAGTTGCTGTACTTCTCTGCTGTACCGCAGCCGGCGCCCCTGAACGAGAGGTCAGCTCGGGTGTGAGCGAGTCAACGCCCGCTGGAGGTCCAGCTTCGGCTTCATGGCCTCCGCCAACATCTGCTGGAGGTCCAGCTTCGACCCGATTGAGCCAACGAGGATCCGCTGATCGTCTGCCGCCGGCGCAGTCATCTGCGCCAATACAACGCTGTACGGGACGCTTTCGGAGCGGGTGAGCTTCCGAGCCTTCTTCTGAGCTGTGCTCTGCTTCTTGGGCACGGCACTTTCCTTCCCACGGGCCCCATGCATCCGTCAGACTTTTTGCCGTGTCCGAACAGGATCGAAGAGCACGGGCCCCGAGAGGCCTTGGCCGTCGTAGCCATCCGCGGCATGGGCGCGTGGCAGCGGCTCGGGCGGTGCGTGTCCAGCCCTGCAACGATGAACGCATGACGCACCATTAGTTGTCAAGCCCCACAGAGACTCTGAACTTCCTCAACTCTGCTTCACTGATCGGCACCTGCGCCGGTACCCGAAGCACCGTCTCTGAGCAGGGGAAGAGCCGTCATCGACTGTCGTCATCTGTCGTCGTCGGCCGTCCTCGGACGGCCCAGAGACGGCCCAGCGCGGTCTGTGGCCTGAGCCCGTTGATTGTCACGGTGCCCCTGGTGTCAACGGTCCATAGCTAGCTAACTGACCGTATGTCACCCAAGCGCCCTCGGTCACACCTAAAAGCGGACATGTCCATCGTGAAAATGCAGGAAGCATTTACCTTACAGGGGTGGACCGTCGAGGTGCTCGGTAAGGATTACGGCGAAGACCTGTTAGTTCGTATCTTCGAGGATGGAGAGGCAACTCCTTACACATTTTACGTGCAAGCGAAATCCGTAGAAACGTTGTCTCGGTTCGTCAAGAAGAAGGGTGGGCACCTCAGATACCCAGTAAATTTTGATCACCTTCAGCATTGGCGTGAATTCTGGGATCCTGTTTTTCTTATCGTCTGGGACAGGGAAACAGGCGCTGTCGCTTGGGACATGGTCCAGGAGCCTTCTCTACCCATAGATACCTCGGGAAAGAAGGCAAAGATCCTGATTCCGCGAGCGAACACGTTCGACCTTCGAGGGCTGGAGCGGATACGCGCAAAAACCCTCGCTCGTCATAGGCGCTTCAGTAGGGAGCGGGAGGGCTCAGAGGTCCTGCTCGGCGTGCTCTCTAGCTCGATGAACGTCGAGGTGAGCTACAACCCACAGTCGGGAATCTTGGTTCTGGAGCACGAAGACGGCAGCATTGAGGTTTCCCTCTTCGGGCGTCTCGGGAGGGTAGCTGAATTGATTCGTGAGAGCCGCAAGACAACGCTTGAAAACGCCTTGGAGGTAGCCCTTCAAACGCTTAGCGATATCATCGACTCTATCGAGAGTGGGAAGCCGCACGAGGTAGAGATGCCGGATGGAACGACGCTCACATGTCGTACGGTGGATGAATTGAACCAGTACCTTGACAGTTTGGGAGAGATTGAGGAGTCAGGCGAGCCTTGCGCATAACCTAGGTCGGCGGAGTCTCAATGGCCCAGTCAAGCAAGTGGGCGCCGTCCATCAGTAGGTCAGCGCCCGTACCGGGGGCCGGCTTTGAGATCTGGCCTCATCCTTATCAGGTCGATCACGTCGGATGGGCGTACTGCGTCAAGCGCCCTCTGGTTTGGATAGCTGGTCCGCTGAGGTTCAGTCCTGACCGCCGCCGTTCGCCCCTGTTGGTGTCAGCTACTGGTGTCGGGCGCCAGTAGCCGAAGGTCACCGGCCAGTGCGGCAGGAGTCCACGGCCCCTCATGGCGGGTTGCGGTCGCGGTGCCGAGGGATCGCGGTGATCCTGTCAGGGAAGCGTGGCTGGCGTCGCATGGGCGTTGTGCGTCGGTGAGCGCGCTGTACAGGAAGGTGACGGCTATGGCAGCGATGCCGAACGAGACACGAAGAGGGCACGGGGGGCCGGACAGCAGCGAAAGGCTCAGCGGCGCGTCCCTGTTCGCCGGGGCCGTGATGATGCTCAGCGGGCCCCTCAGCATTCTCATGGGGGCGTCCGGCATCGCAGGGGACAACTTGTTCGCCGCTTCCCAGTACGCCTATCGGTTCGACCTAACCGCTTGGGGCTGGATTCACATCGTGGTCGGACTGGCACTCGTCATTGCCGGCATGGGGGTCGTGACAAACAAGAGCTGGGGTCGCGGGGCTGGTGCAGTGGCGGCAGGGATCAGCCTGATCACCCAGTTCATGTTCGTTCCGTACTACCCGCTGTGGGCCATCCCCATGATGGCACTTGACCTTCTGATCATCTTTGCGCTGACGAGGTTCCACGTCGGAACCAACGGCGGTTGGTGACACACCTCAGCCCACCACTCTCCCCAGCTCCCATCCCGTCCGCCGTCGACCCACACACCGTGGAGCGGGCGTGGTTCCTGGCGTCCAGGTGGAGCGCGCCACTGTACGAACGACTGTGAGGATGATCGTGGCACCGCTCGGCGGCCTGACCCACCGAACGATTGACGCTTGGGGCTGTCCTTTCCAGGAATCGTCGGCCGGCTGGGCGGTGCCGCTCTGCACGCGGCCGGTCGGGCGCCTGTGACCTCATAGGAGCCCGGCCAAAGGTCCCATCACAGTCTTGTCCTGGCGTCCGACCGGCCGCGTGCGATCCCTCGCGCCTCGCACGGAAGGACAGCAGTACCCGGCATGGCAGATCAGATCGTGGTGGTCGGCGGCGTGGACACCCACACCGACTTCCACCAGGCGGCGGTGATTGACACCATCGGCCGGCACCTGGCCACCGCTCCGTTCCCCACCACCCCCGACGGCTACCGCCGCCTGCTGGAGTGGATGCGCTCGCACGGTGACGTGCTCACCGTCGGGGTCGAGGGGACCGGCGCCTACGGTTCCGAACTGGCCCGGTTCCTCCGATCGGCTGCGGCACTCCTTCGGGATGTACGGCGTCACCTCCCGTGAGCTGCGCTCCGGCGTCGTCGAGGTGCGGATGACCGGCTACGACGTGCTCCAGCGGGTGCAGATGCCGACGCAGGTCGACGACACCCGGCCGATGCGGGTTCCGGTTGCCCTGCGCGAGGACGGCTCCGTGCACTTTCGCGACTACCGGGCCGTGCCCCACGCCCTGACGCTCGGGGCGACGGAGTCCGGCAAGTCGGTCTATCAGCGCAACCTGGTGGCCGGGCTCGCCCCGCTGGATGTCGCGTTGGTGGGCATCGACTGCAAGCAGGGGGTGGAGCTGTTCCCGCTGGCCCGCCGGTTCTCCGCGCTGGCCGACACCCCGGATACCTCCGCCGAGGTCCTCGATGCCCTGGTGGCGCACATGGAGGACGTCTACCGGCTCATCCGCGCCCACCAGTCCATCAGCCTGAGCGTGCCGGATGCCGAGATCGCCGCCGACATTTGGGACCTGCCCGCCGACCTGCGGCCCGTCCCGATCGTCGTCCTGGTCGACGAGGTCGCCGAACTCGCGCTGTTCGCCAGCAAGGAGCAGGAGAAGCGGCGGGACCGGATCATCACCGCCCTGGTCCGGCTGGCCCAGCTCGGCCGCGCCGCCGGGATCTATCTGGAGATCTGCGGGCAGCGCTTCGGCTCCGAACTCGGCAAGGGCATCACCATGCTCCGCGCCCAGCTCACCGGCCGGACCGCGCACCGCGTCAACGACGAGACCAGCGCCAACATGGCCTTCGGCGACATCTCCCCGGATGCCGTGCTGGCCGCGATCACGATTCCCGCCGAAGCGCGCGGGGTCGCCATCGCCGGGGACTCCACCGGCGGCTGGCACCGCATCCGCGCCCCGCGCACCTCGCTGCGGCAGGCCGTGAACCTCTGCAACAAGCACGCCGACCGCACCCCGGACCTGCCCGGCCTGGAAGCCTTCCGCCCTGCCCCGGGCCCCGTGAAGCCGGTCACCGCCCCGGCTGTCGAGTCCGCCCCGGCCGCCGCCTGAGCCGGAAGGAGAAGCCTCATGCCCCGCTCCGCCCTGCGTGTGGATGCCGTCCTCGTTCAGGCCGTCATTGCCGGTGCCCTGTCCTTCGCCCACCTGCACGACCTGGCCGCCGCCGCCGGACAGGACGGCTGGAAGGCCTGGGCCTACCCGGTCTCCGTCGACCTGCTGCTGGTCGCCGCCTGGCGTCGGCTGCGCACCGACGGGCCGTCCCGGCTGGCCTGGTGCTGGTTCCTGATCGCCCTGGTCGCCTCGCTCGGCGCCAACGTGGCCACCGCCGGACTCCTCAACCTCGGCGACGTCCCGGCCTGGCTGCGCATCCTCGTCGCCGCCTGGCCCGCGCTGGCCTTCATGGGCGGCACCCTGCTTGCCCACTCACCCGCCGGGCACACCCCGGATCGGCCGGCACCCTCCGCCCCCGATTCGGACTCGGTGCCCGAGGTGGAGCGCGAACCGGTCGCCGCCGCTGAGCCGGACCCGGCGCCCGAACCCGTGACCGTCCCGGCGCCCGAGGAGCCTCCGGCCCTGCCCACGGCCGAACCGGCTCCGACCCCGCCTCCGGCGGTGCCGGTCCCGGCCGCGCTGGTCGACCACGCCCGCAAGGTCGCCGACGACCACCACACCCGCACCGGCACCCGCATCGACACCGACGCCCTCCGCGCCCGCCTCGGCGTCCCCGCCCCCATGGCCGACGCCATCGCCGCCCAACTCCCCTGATCCGAAAGGAGACGACTCTCCATGCCCGCCCGCGACTTCTTTCACTCCGTGATGCGGATCGGCCCGGTGCAGATCGGCACCCACCGCGACCGCCACGGCACCACCAAGCACGCCGCCGTCTGCAGCTCCGACGGCTGCGGCTGGTCCGCCGACTACTCCAGCCGGTCCGCCGCCCAGCTCGCCGCCCGCACCCACCGCTGCCACGTCCGCTAGGAGGCCACCGTCATGGACGTCCCGCTCTGGTTCGCCCTGCTCTGCGTCGGAGTCCTCGGCGTCAAGCTCATCCGCCCGCCGCTGTGGCTGGTCCTGGTGCTGCTGCTCGGCGGCTACCTCCTCGCCGACAGCCTCCTGTCCCCGGTCATCGACACCGCCGTCAAGTAACCCCGCGAAAGGAGAAACACCGTGTTCCGGCCCAAGCTCCCGACCATGCCCCAGCCCACCGGCCTGGTCACCCCTCCCGCCGTCGTCGAGCCGACCACTATCACCCCGACCGCCCCGACCCCGCCGACGGTTCCGGTCGCCCCGGCCGCGGCCCGGCCCGCGGTCCAGCTCACCCCCGGTACCGCGCTCGCCCTCGTCGGCGGCGGCACCGCCGTGGTCCTGGTCGTCGGCGCCGTCCTGGTCTCCATGCTCCTGGCGGTCGCCCTCACCGGCGCCTCGCTCGCCGTCTGCGCCCTGGTGATCCGCTCCCTGATCACCACCGACAACCGGCGCCGCTGACGGCCCCCGGGGCGGCTCTCTCGCCAAAGAACCGCCGCCCCGGGCGCCTACCCACCTTCCAGACCCAAACGACCCGAAAGGCAAGGCCCATCATGGCCCAGCACACCCCGACCGCGCGGATCTGCCGCGACTGCAACGGCTTCGCCACCGTCGCCATCACCACCGGCACCCGCCACACCGACGGCACCCGCGCCACCCTCCGCGTCACCTGCCCGACCTGCCAGGGCACCGGCCACACCACCCCCGCCACCGGCCTCGTCCGGGCCGGGAGGTGACCGCGGTGCAGACCATCACCACCTCGGCGCACCTGGAGCCGGACACCACCAGCCGCGTCAGCGTGTTCGACACCACGTCCGGCGGTGAAGGCTTCGTCAGCCTCCGCATCGGCGGCGACTCCATCGAAATCGCGCTCCTCGCCCGCCCCGGCACCGCCGACGCCCTGCGCGCCCTGGCCCGTGCCGCCACCGAAGCCGCCTCCGCGCTCGACCGGCTCACCGGACCCACCTCGGACGGTGCCGCGTGACCGACACCGCCACCCCGCCGGGCCTGGACCCGGTCACCCTCGGCGATCTGCTGCGGGTGGCCGGGGCCCCCGGCTTCGACCGCTGGCAAGACCAGATCCGCCGCACCGGCGGCTGCGCCGACCCCATCCACCTGACCGGCTGGACCCTGACCAAGGACAAGACCACCGGCCAGAACCTGCACCACTACACCACCGAGCACGAGCCGGGCGGACGGCTCCGCGTCGCCTGCGGCAACCGCCGCGCCTCCCGCTGCCCGGCCTGCGCCTGGACCTACGCGGGCGACACCTACCACCTCATCCGCGCCGGCCTGGCCGGGGACGACCGCCGCGACATCCCCGCCACCGTCCGCGACCACCCGCGGGTGTTCGCCACCCTCACCGCGCCCTCGTTCGGCCGCGTGCACAACCGGCCCGACCACGGCATCTGCCGCTGCGGGGCTCGCCACGCCCCGGACGCCCCGGAGCTGGGTACCGCCCTCGACCCGGCCACGTACGACTATGCGGGCGCCGTGCTGTTCAACAACTACGCCGGGCAGCTGTGGCAGCGCTTCACCAATCGGCTCCGCCGCGAGGTCGCCGCCCGGGCCGGCCTCACCCAACGCGAGCTGAAGGAGTCGGCCCGGCTGTCGTACGGCAAGGTCGCCGAGTTCCAGAAACGCGGCGCCGTGCATTTCCATGCCGTGATCCGCCTCGACGGACCCGACGGGCCGGACACCACGCCCCCGTCCTGGGCCACGGTCGGCCTGCTCGCCGACGCGATCCGGGCCGCCGCCGCGCATTCGTACACCTCGGTCTCCGTCCCGGCCGCCGACGACCAGCCCGCCCGCACCTTTCGGTGGGGCACCCAGCTCGACGTCCGGCCGGTCAAGGCGTTCGGCGACGGCTCCGACCTCACCGAGCAGGCGGTCGCCTCCTACGTGGCCAAGTACGCCACCAAGGCCGCCGAGAACACCGGCACCCTGGACCGGCGCATCGGTGAGCTGTCCGAACTCGACCGCCACGGCGTGCCCGACCACACCCGCCGCCTGATCACCGCCTGCCGCGATCTCGACCCGCTCTATCCCGACCGGCGGCTGTGGGCCTGGGCGCACATGCTCGGCTTCCGCGGCCACTTCTCCTCCAAGTCCCGCCGCTACTCCACCACCCTGGGCGCCCTCCGCCAGACCCGCGCCGACTACCGCACCGCCCAGGAACACGCTGCCCTCGGCCTGGGCGATGCCGAGCCGGACAGCGTCCTGGTCCTGGCCGACTGGCAGTACGCCGGACACGGCCACACCCCCGGTGAATCCGTCCTCGCCGCCACCATCGCCCGCGATCTCCAGCTCAACCGCGAAACCGCCCGCGAAGCCCTACGCGACCAACTCGCCGACGAAAGGGAGTGCTGACCATGGCCTCAGAGCTGCCGAACCGGTTCCTGACCCCTGAGGACCTGGTCGAGATGTTCGAGCTGCCCAGTGTCGAGACGGTCTACCAGTGGCGCCGCAAGCGCACCGGTCCCCGCGGCTTCCGCGTCGGCCGGCACCTCCGCTTCGACCCGAACGACGTGCGGGCCTGGGTCGACTCCCAGATCGGGGAGGCTGCCTGATGGCCGGGCATGTCCAAGACCGCTGGTACCGGACCGAGGTCGGCCCGGACGGCAAGACCCGCAAGGTCAAGACCGACCGGCACGGCCTCGGCATGCGTTACCGCGCCCGCTACATCGGCCCGGACGGCACGGAGAAGTCGAAGAGCTTCCCCGACAAGCAAAAGCGCTTGGCCGACACCTGGTTGACCAACATCGAAGCGGACATGGCACGCGGGCAGTACATCGACCCAAGAGCAGCACGGGTCACCTTCCGCGAGTACACAGATCGCTGGCTCGCCGCCCTCACCACCGATCTCACCAGCCGGGCCGCCGTGGAAGGCAGGCTGCGCCTTCACGCTCTGCCGTACCTCGGCACGCGCCCCATCGGCTCGTTCCAGCCCGAGCACATCCGCGACTGGAACCGCCAGCTCGAAGAGCCGTGGCGTCCGCCCAGTACCGGCGACTCATCTTCGACGCGGTCTCCTCCGTGCTCAACGCGGCCGTGGATGACCGTCTCCTGGCCTCGAACCCCTGCCGGGCTCGATCGGTCAAGGCACCTCGCCCTGCGCCGTCACGCGTGCATCCGTGGACCGCTGAGCAGGTCTTCGGCGTGCGCGCTGGGCTCCCCGAGCGATATCGGGCCATGGTCGACCTGGGCGCCGGATGCGGACTGCGACAGGGCGAGGTCTTCGGCCTGGCCGTCGACAACATCGGTGACCTCGGCTGGCTCTACGTCCGCCAGCAAGTCAAGAAGGTGCGCGGAACACTGGTCTTCGCTCCGCCCAAGCGCGGCAAGCTCCGTGACGTCCCCCTCGACCCTGAGGTATCGGCGGCACTCCGCGAGCACATGGCGGCCTTCCCGCCCGTCGACGTGACGTTGCCCTGGCTGACCCCGACCGGCCCCAAGGTCACTCACCGACTCCTCTTCACGAGCAGCATCGGCTCGGCCATCTGGAGTCAGGGCTTCAACGACCAGGCGTGGAAGCCCGCCCTCGCATCCGCCGGCATCATCCCGGCCCCCGAGAAGGGCAACCGCTACGCCGCCGCCCGCGAACACGGCATGCACGCCCTGAGGCACTTCTACGCCTCGGTCCTCCTGGACGCCGGGGAGAGCATCAAGGCCCTGAGCCTCTACCTCGGCCACAGCGACCCGGGCTTCACCCTCCGCGTCTACACGCACCTCATGCCGTCCAGCGAGACCCGGACCCGGAAAGCCATCTCCGCGATGTACCGGGCCGCCGGTCACGCTCACGACGGCCCAGAGACGGCCCAAGCCGCCTGACACGGCCCCTCATCGGCAGGAAAACCGCTGGTGAGGGGCCTTTTCATGCCCTCTCGCGGCAAGTAACACCCCATCTTGCCGCACCGCCACCCTTTGGAGGAAACGCGTTCCGTCCGAGGCCTTTGAACTGGGGCTTCGTCGGTCGTGACCGGGGCTTCGCCGGTCGATGTCGTGGCTCGTCCGTCACTGTCGGTCGCCACCGGTCGGCGTCGGGGGGCCTCGGTCGGCCCGGAGACGGCCCGACCGGGCAGGCAGGCAGGCCGAGCGACCTTCCTTGTCAGTGCACGCGGCTAAGGTGCGCCCATCATCAGGTGCAACGCCTTGGGGAGGGGTTTTGGGAGCCAGGACGGGGCTGCTGGTGTACGCCGACGGCGACGTGCCGGAGTTGCTGCGGCGAGTGGGGGCTGCGGACCTTGATCGGACGGTCGCCATGATGCGGCGGCTCCACCCGGGCCGGGAGATCGAGCGGTGCGGGGGCTCGAACCTCTGGGACGGCGTGTACCCGCCGGAGGGGACGGTGTGCGCAGCGAGCCGGCCGGGCGTGGAGGTCATCGGTGATCAGGAAGTGATGCTCGACGCTCCTTCCCAGCTCCCGGAGCACCTCGTGGCGGCGAGTACCGGCCGACGGCTGGTCCTGCACGCCATGCACAGTGTCGTCGACTGGCTGGCGTTCGCCGTCTGGGAGGACGGACGCCTCGTCCGCTCCCTGAGCCTGTCGCCGGACAGCGGGATCATCGAGAACATCGGCGAACCGCTCCCTTTCGAACTGCCCTACTGGGCCGGGGACCGCCCGGCGGACATCCTCCCCTGGCCCGGCGAGGAGGAAGAGCCGTACGCCCTGCCCTTCCACCCCCTGGACCTGGGCGAGGACGCGCTGCGGACGCTCTGCGGATTCATCCAGGAGGGCCTCCCCCGGCCCGACGACGTCGACGCGGACGCCATCGAGCTGTACGGATTCCACGTGCGGGACCCGCACGGGCCGGCTCCCGCAGAGCAGGAAGCGGAGCTGCGCAGAGCCGTGGAAGCCATGGCCCCGCCGCGCTTCTCCACACTGAGCCCCGACGGCTCACTGATCGAGCGCGACGGCCCCTGACGCACGGCCTCTTCGTCCCGAAGCGGCTCGGCGGGCGCTCGGCCTCGGGGCGGTGTGCCTCTCACCCGCTGCGATGATCCGCAGGTGTGCGCGTTGGTGCACGGCTGTACGCCGGCACCGTCACTCAGTCGCACACTCGGCAGCGCTCAGCGCCCCTCCCCGCCCGACGTCCGCGGCACCTCACCGGTTGCAAGCGGCAACGACGCCCAGGACCACGAGAGCCAGGAAGAACGCGGCAAAGCAGCCGCCCACCGCACTCTCGACTTCCCCGACGGTCCCTTCGGGCTTCGGACGTGACTTCTCGTAGTCCTGCATTCCCCGCGCTACGGCACGCCTGATCTCGTCTTCGTTCACTTGCACCACTCCCGTAGCCCAGAGGCTCGCCCCGAATCGGTCGACCGAAGCCGTGGAGCCCGACCGCCCCAGCTGCAGACATTCGGCTTTGTACCTGTCAGGTGAGGCTTTCCAGGCCGAGCTTGGCCAGTCGCGAGCGAACAGCGCTGGGCTTGCGGCCGAACTGCTTCCCGAGGGCGTCGAAGTCACGCTCTCCTTGCTGATAGAGCGCAAGGAGACGAGCGTCGTCCTCCGGTGACCAGGAATGGCCCATCTGCGGATAGCGCGCACGCAACTCTTCCGGCGACTCCCGCCTCCTGCCGGGATCGCCCTGAGGGCAGACGGACTCGACGATGTCCAGCGGGAACTCTCCGACGTGGACGCCTGCGAGCCAGAGGTTCAGGTGGCCGTCGTCGAACGTGATCCGGTCGGCCTGGACAGTGACCGCTCGTCGAAGGACGTCGCTGTCGTTCGGGTCTTGGTGGTAGTCGGTGAAGGTGAGACGGAACGCTGTGCGCACGGTGGATTCCCCCATGGGGTCATCCTGATGCGACCGTCGCGTATGCGGAAGATCGTTTCTCGCCCTTGCCCGCTGCACGCTCCCACGCCGTGCGTGGGGCCTGGATGAAGCAGGGAAGTCTTGTCCCGCCGAATTCAACTGCTTGCCGTCGTGGCTTCGTACGAGGGGACCGTGGCCGTCCAAGGCGTCCAGAACGCCTGATCGCGCAGACCTCGGACATGCGCTCGCCGACCTCGTCGGGCGTGAGTCAGGAGACGGCTGTCGACTCGTTCGCTGTGTGTTCGGTGCCGCCGGAGGGCTCGCAGCGGAAGACCAGGGCCACGACGCCTCGGGGCGTGCTCTTGTGGACGCCGGTGAGTTCGCCGACCTCGACGTGGGCGCCCGTCTCCTCGCCGCGGAACCTGAACCGGCGCTTCTCCCCGATCCGCGAGCGGCTGGGCCCGGAGGTCCGGTTCCACGACCTCCGGCACACCTGCGTGACGCTGCTGCCCAATCTCGGCATCCCGCCGCGTATCGTCCGCGACATCGTGGGGCACAGCGCGCCGGATGTGACGATGGCCATCTGCGCGCCACGCCGGCAGGACGGAGAAGCGGACCGCCCCGGACCGGCTGGGGAGCCTGCCGGCCGCCGAGTGACGTCGCCGTCGGCCTTGCCGTCGGAGACACGAAACGCCCTGGAGGGGAGGGCCCCTCTGGGGCGTTCTGGCTGGTGGCGCCCCCGGCAGGACTCGAACCTGCGGCCAAGCGCTTAGAAGGCGCCTGCTCTATCCACTGAGCTACGGGGGCCGGGTGTGGTGGCCTCTGTCATGGTGCCCGGGTGTCCCCGGTCCCTGACGTTGCCGGGGACAAGGATAGGGCTCCCGCGTCCTTGCCCTGGTCGCCTCGCCTCCGCGGCTCGATGTGGAGGTTCGGTGAAGCGGTCCCGATAATCGCAGGCGGGTACGAATCCTGCACCGATTTTGACCCCTCGCGCATCGGGTGTTGTGCACTCGTTATGCCTGGGCTGTGCACGCGCCCCAGTCGTCCCTTCCATCCGCTTGTGTTCGATCGGCGCGCAGACATGGTCATATGCTTCAGAATTCCCATGAAATTGGGCATTCTTCACATGTGGTGACCTTGGACGTACGGCCTCAGCTGCTCGACGCACTCTCCGCCCTGCGGGACCGTGTCGCCGCCGCACGCTTCCCGCTGCCTGTGGCGGGGGCTTCACGCGCGCGTGCCAACCGCGACGAACTGCTCGCACAGCTCGACGACTACCTGGTGCCCCGCCTGAGAGAGCCCCAGGCACCGCTGCTCGCCGTCGTAGGGGGGTCCACCGGGGCCGGCAAGTCCACCCTGGTGAACTCACTCGTGGGGCGGCGCGTCAGCGAGGCGGGCGTGCTGCGGCCGACGACCCGGACCCCGGTGCTCGTCTGCCACCCCGAGGACCACCACTGGTTCAGCGGGATGCGCGTACTGCCCGACCTCACGCGCGTGTGGGGCCCTCGGCGGGAGCTCGACGACCTGCTGCTCCCGGGAGAGAACCCGGCGCGCGTCCTGCGCATCGAGACCGCCGACAGCGTCCCGCCCGGCCTCGCCCTGCTCGACGCCCCCGACATCGACTCCCTAGTCGCCGACAACCGCGTCCTCGCCGCCGAACTCATCTGCGCCGCGGACATCTGGATCATGGTCACCACCGCCGCCCGCTACGCCGACGCCGTGCCCTGGCACATGCTGCGCGCCGCCAAGGAGTACGACGTCAGCCTGGTGACCGTTCTGGACCGGGTGCCCCACCAGGTCGTGTCCGAGGTGTCCCGGCAGTACGGCGCCCTCCTCACCAAGGCCGGACTCGGTCACGTACCGCGCTTCACCGTGCCCGAGTTGCCCGAGTCGGCCTGGGGCGGCGGGCTCCTGCCGGCCTCCGCCGTGGCGTCGCTGCGGACCTGGCTCGTCCACCAGACGCAGGACCCCGCCGCCCGCGCGCACGTCATGGCGCGCACCGCCCACGGCATCCTCGACTCCCTCAACTCCCGCATGCCGGAACTCGCCGGCGCCGCCGCCGCGCAGCACGCCGCCGCGCTGCGGCTCACCTCCGCCGTCGAGGGGGCGTACGACAAGGAGCACGCGCGCCTGCGCGGCCGGCTGCAGGCCGGAACCGTACTCGCCGGCGACGCGCTCAAGCGGTGGCGCGCCTTCCCGCTCGACTGCACGCCCAGTGAGCTCCTCGACACTCTGGTGGAGGGCCTGGGCGCCCTGCTGCTGTGCGCCGTCACCGCCGCCGACGAGCGGGTCGACACCGCCTGGCGGCGCGAACCGGCCTCGAAGTCACCGGATTTCGCCGACCGTGACGGGGCGACGGAGAGCGTCGAACACCGGATCGGGCTGGCCGTACGGCGGTGGCGGCGCGAGCTGGAGGAGTACGCCGAGGAAGAGGTCCGCGAGCTCGACCGCGGTGCCGCCCTCGATCCCGAGACGGTCGCCGCCCTGGTCGCCACGGCGCTGCTGAGCGGGCGCCGGGCGCGGACCGCGGGGGAGAAGCTCGCCCAACGGATCGGCGCGCACGGGGCGGTGCGGCTGCGCGACCGGAGCGGGCGGCTGCTCATCGACTACGTGAACCGGGTCATGCACGCCGAACGCGAACGCCGGCTCGCGCCGCTCGACGCGCTCGAGGTGCACCCGGAGCCCCAGGCCGAACTCATCGCCGCGTTGTCCGTACTGCAGAAGGAGAGGTGACCGGTGACCGCCGTCACTGACCAGGATCAGGACCAGCACCAGGACCACACCGAACGCTCTGAGCGATCAGAGGATGCAGAGGCGTCCGGGGCGGCCGAGCGGCCTGAGGGGTCCGATCTCCCCGAGGACGCGCGCGGGGTGGCCGGGCAGGAGCAGGAAGGGCGCGAGCAGGGCCCGTACGGGGACGACAAGTACAGGGACCACGTGTACAGGGACGACGACGCCTACGAGGAGGACGAGGGGGACGAGGAGGACGACGGCGGGGCGCCCGACGACAGGGCGGCCGCGCAGGCCTCCTGGGCCGACGGGCTGATCGCGCGCCGGGGGGACGACACCGCGGGGACGGGGAAAGGAACCGGGAGACGGGCCGGGGCAGGGGTCGGGACACGGACGGAGCCCGGGACAGGGGCCGGGTTCGATTTCGGGTTCGGAGCCGAGTCGTACGCCGCGCTGGAGGCCCGCGCGTCCACGCCGCAGACAATGGCCTCCGTGACCTCCCTGGCGTACGACGCGCCCCTGACGTCCCGGCTGGAGGCGCTGCGCGAACTGGTGGGACTGTCCAGGGCCCGGCTCGACAGCCGGACGCTGGCCGGGGCGAGCCGGGTCCTCGACGAGGCCGCCGCGCGGCGCGGGCTCTCCGGGCAGCACACCGTCGTCGCCATCGCGGGTGCGACCGGCAGCGGCAAGTCGCAGCTGTTCAACGTCCTCGCCGGAGCCACTATTTCGGAGACCGGCGTACGACGGCCGACCACCGCCGCGCCCATCGCGTGCAGTTGGAGCGACGGCGCCGCGGGTCTCATCGAACGGCTCGGCATCCCGCCCCGGTTGCGCCGGCGCCCGTTGCAGGCGACGGCGGACGCGGACGAGCAGCTGCGCGGACTCGTCCTCGTCGACCTGCCGGACCACGACTCGGCGGCCGTGCAGCACCGCGAACAGGTCGACCGGGTGCTGGGCCTGGTCGACGCCGTCATCTGGGTCGTCGACCCGGAGAAGTACGCCGACGCGATGCTGCACGAGCGCTATCTGCGGCCCATGGCAGCGCACGCGGAGGTCATGTTCGTCGTCCTCAACCAGATCGACCGGCTGCCCGGGGAGGCCGCCGAACAGGTCCTGGACGATCTGCGCCGTCTGCTCGACGAGGACGGCATCGCCCTGGGCGAGTACGGAGAACCCGGTACGACGGTCCTCGCGCTGTCCGCGCTCACCGGCGACGGGGTCGGTGAACTGCGCGAAGCACTCGGCCAGTTCGTGGTCGAGCGGGGAGCGGCAGGCCGCCGTGTCGCGGCGGACGTGGACATCACCGCGGCCCGGCTGTGGCCCGTCTACGCCAACCGCCGGTGGGCCGGGCTCAGCGAGGAGGCGCGGGAGGAGTTCACGGACCGGCTCGCGGACGCGGTGGGCGCCACCGCGGCGGGCGATGCCGCCGAACGCGCGTGGCTGCGCAACGCCAACCGCGCGTGCGGCACCCCGTGGCTGCGGCTGTGGCGCTGGTACGAGGACCGGGGCGGGCCGCTCACCGGGAGACTTCCGCAGCAGACGCAGCCCGACGAGGAGATCACGGCCAGGCAGCGGGTGGAGCAGGCGGTGCGCACGGTGTCCGACCAGGCCTCGGACGGGCTGCCCGAGCCATGGGCGCAGGCGGTGCGCGAGGCGGCCGTACGGGGCTCCCATGGACTGTCGGAGGCGCTGGACGACCTCGCCGCGCGCGCCGCACTGCCACCGGGGCGGCCGCCGCGGCCCGGCTGGTGGCCGGCGGCCGTACTCGCCCAGGCGTCCATGACGATCATCCAGTTCATCGGCGGGCTGTGGCTGATGGGCCAGATCATCGGGTTCATGTCACCGAACCTGGGGGTGCCGGTGCTGCTGATGGTGATCGGCATCGTCGGCGGCCCGATCGTCGAGTGGAGCTGCCGGATGGCGGCCCGCGGACCGGCCCGGCGGCACGGGCTGGAGGCGGCGAGGCGGCTGCGGGAGGCGGCCGCGGGGTGCGGCCGCGCCCGGGTCCTGGACCCGGTGGCCTCGGAACTGCTGCGGTACCGGGAGGTACGGGAGGAGTACGGACGGGTGGCGGGGGTGGGCGTAGGGATGGGTTGAGGCGTACGAGCGGCCCCTCCTGCGCGACGACTCCCTGTACGACGACCCCTGCGCAGCCTCTATGCGCGGCCGCTCGTACGGGTGGCGGAGTTGTCCACAGACCGGCGGTGGTCCACAGGCGTCAGCGGGCCCGGTCCGACGGCGGCAGTCTGACTCGCAGCCGTACGGGACGGGCCCGTACGCGTATCCGCCCGGCCGCCGGCGCCGGTGTCCAGGCGGGGGAGGCAGGCACGATGAACGAGACGATGATCTGTGCGGTGGGCAACGTGGCGACGCAGCCGGTGTTCCGGGAGACGGCGTCCGGACCGGTGGCGAGGTTCCGGCTGGCGGTCACGTCGCGGTACTGGAACCGGGACAAGGCCATGTGGGCGGACGGACACACCAACTTCTTCACGGTGTGGGCCAATCGCCAGCTCGCCACCAACGCCACGGCCTCGCTGTCGGTGGGCGAACCCGTGATCGTGCAGGGGCGGTTGAAGGTGCGCACGGAGACACGCGAGGGGCAGCAGGGCCGTACCTCGGCGGACCTCGACGCGGTGGCGATCGGCCACGACCTGGCCCGGGGCACGTCAGCCTTCCGCCGTGCGGGCCGCCCGGACCCCCGACAGGCCTCCCCGGACCGGCCGGAACCCGCGTGGGAAAACAGGCCGGGTGAGGGAGCCAAGGAGCCTGAAGCGGTCGAACCCGCTGAAGCGGTTGAAGCCGCCGAAGCCGCCGAAGTGGCGGATGTGGCCGAAGCGGTCGCCGCAACCACCGCAGCCGAGCCCGCCGCCACCGCACAACAATCACCGGAACCAGCCATGGTGACGTGATGTCGCCGGTCCGGCCCTCGGCAGCGGAGCCGACCGAAGTGCGGCTTATCGGCGAATCCATGGCGAACGATCCCGAGGTGATTTATCGACAAGCCCTGCTCGTACCCACTCCGGCGATAACGATTCCACGTCGGATCAGGCCTCCGACCTGATCACCGTCGGGCGCGGTTCGCGGCGTACTTAGGATTCCGGGCATGGCTCCCGGGGTTCTCGGGGCCGGTGATTCTGCTGGTGGGACCCGTCCCCCACGTCAACGGGTCCTGCTCGGAAGGGAAATCGGTGTTTGCTGCGTCCTCTGGATTCTCTGCGTCGTCCGCACGTGGGCTCGGGCCGGTGAGACGTCTCGCCGCCGGAACGTTGGTGTCCGGATTCATCGCCGCCGGTGTACTGACCGGCGCCGGGACGGCGGTGGCCGACGACGGGACGACGCGCGGTGAGGGCGGAGCGGCCGCGACCGTGGAGGGCCTGAAGACGTACGGCGAGGCCGTGATCCGCGACGCCGCCGGGGACCATCAGGTGTCGGCGGGACTGTTCGAGATGTCCGTCGAGGGCGGCGGCATGCTGCAGAGCTACTGCGTCGACATCCACACCCCCACGCAGACGGACGCCGAGTACCACGAGACCGACTGGAGCGGGACCTCGCTGGGCGCCAACAAGGACGCCGGCCGGATCCACTGGATCCTGCGGAACTCCTACCCCCAGGTGAACAACCTCGCGGCGCTCGCCGACCGGGCGGGCGTCCGGGGCGAGCTGACCGAGCAGGACGCGGCGGCCGGCACGCAGGTGGCGATCTGGCGCTACTCCGACGACGTGGACGTGGACGCCGTCGACCCCCAGGCGGAGCAGCTCGCCGACTACCTGGAGAAGAACGCGCGCAACCAGGCGGAGCCGCAGGCGTCGCTCGCCCTGGACCCGCCGGTCGTCTCCGGACGGCCCGGCGAGCTGCTCGGCCCGGTGACGGTACGTACGGACGCGCGCAGTGTGACGATGTCGCCGCAGGCGGACGCCGCCACCAGCGGGGTGCGGATCCTGGACGCGGACGGCCTGCCGGTCATCAGCGCGGTGGACGGCACCGAGGTGTTCTTCGAGATACCCGAGGACGCGCCCGAGGGAACGGTCCAGGTGACCGCGCAGGCCTCGACCACGGTGCCGGTCGGCCGGGCGTTCGCCGCCGAGAGCCGCAGCCAGACGCAGATCCTGGCCGGCTCCAGCACCTCGACGGTCTCCGCGACGGCGAGCGCGACGTGGGCGGAGCAGGGCGCGATTCCGGCGATGACCGCCCGGAAGAACTGCGCCGAAGGCGGCGTCGACGTCATCACCACCAATCAGGACGACGAGCCCTTCACCTTCGAAGTGGCGGAGCGCGAGTACACCGTGGAGCCGGGCGGGACCCGCACGGTGACGGTTCCGGTGGCCGAGGATCGGACGTACGACTTCACGGTCCAGGGCGCGGACGGCTTCGAGAAGCGGTTCACCGGCATGCTCGACTGCAGGACCAAGGCCGCCGAAACCGGCGTCGACATCCGCACCCTGAGCGGCCCCACCCCCGCCCCCGTGGCGGACGGGTCCACCACCGATGTCAACCTCGCCGACACCGGCGCCCCCAGCGTCGCCCCCTGGATCGTCGGCACCGCCATCACCCTGGTCGTCCTCGGCGGAACGGCTCTGGTCATCACCCGGCAGCGCGAGGCGGGGCACGGCAACTGACGCACTCGATCGACGCACTCGATCGACGTGCCGAAGGACCACGGGTGTCACGGAGTGGAAGCCGTGGTCGTGACCATGGGCCTGCTGAACCGCGGTCTCGCCGGAGCTCAACGAGCCTTCTTCAACACCCCGTGCCACGACGTCGAACGCCGCTTCCACAACCGCGCCATGGACCTGCTCGAAGAGGCCGCCGACACCGATCTCTGACAGCGCCGACGGCCGGCGGAGCCTCTTGACTCAGCCGTCAAGACTCCACCGGCCTTGCCAAAAGCAGCAATCGCGTCCGGGGACAACCGCACGCGCATCGGTGTCCTCGATTCGCGGTGTCGTGCGGGTGGTGGGCACAGCGCAGCGGCCTTTGCCCTGCCAGGCGGCCGAGGCCGCGCCCTCGGCCCGCCCGGCTCAGCGCAAACGTCGCGAGCCGCCGTGTGGTGTGCCGACGTCTTCCGGAATGCCCTGGGCCTCGCGCAGCAACACCCGACAAGGCTCCCAGCCCAGCCATCCGCCCAGGCCGGTGCCTGAATCAGCCCCAAGGGATCACAGCTTCCCCAGCCGAGGGCGCGCTACCCGATGGGTACTTGGTCGACCCCTCAACCGCTCAATCCCCTCTCGCCCGCGCGCACCCCGGCCTGGAACCGTGAGCCCGCGTCGAGGGCGTCGAGCAGGTGGGCGACGCGGCGACGGTAGGTTCGCAAGGACATGCCGAGCTCCCGCGCGGCTGTCTCGTCGGTGGCACCCGATGCCAGAGCGTGCAGGACCGTTCGGCTCTCGGCATCGAGCCGGGGGTGCTTGCCGCGCAGGAACGCTTGGAGGTCGGTGGCGCTCTCCCAGGCGGCTTCGAACAGCGCGTACACGCTGCCGACCAGGGTGGGTGCGGTGGTCAGGGTGTATGCGCGGCCGCCGGGGGTGTTCAAGCCGGCGAGGATCGCGAACCGGCGGTCGATGATGATCGTCTCGTGGGGGAGGGCGGTGGCGGTGATCCGCACGCGGGCGCCCTTGTCGACGAGCATGCCGAGGTGCTCGCGGCTGTGCTGGTCGGCGAGCGAAGCCGGGCTGAACAGCTTGCGGATCTGTTGGGTGTCCCTGTTTAGGAGCCCGTCGCCGACGGCCTGCCGGGCTCCGGGACGGGACCAGGTGTCGAGGTCGCGGGCGGCGCAGACGAACTCCTCGTGGACAGAGGAGAAGACCTGCTCGGTACGGGCGAGGAGTTCCAGGTCACCGCGGATCGTCACGACGTCGGCCACTCCCCCATTCTGCCCGACGGCAGCAAGCTGCCACGGGTTCGCAGCCCGAACGCCCCTTGGTCCAGGCTGTGTTCATGAGCAACGACTTCCGCCTTGGTGGCGACCTGCTGATCAACCGGATCGGCTTCGGGGCCATGCGCCTGCCCACGAACAGCTTCCACGGACCGGCGCGCGATCCCCGAACCGGTCGCGCCGTCCTGCGCCATGCCGTGGAGCTGGGCATCAACCACATCGACACCGCCGCCTTCTACACCAGCGGCGACGGCACCGTCCGTGCCAACGCCCTGATCCGGGAAGCCCTTCACCCTTACCCGGCCGACCTGGTCATCGCCACCAAGGTCGGCCCGGCCCGTACTCCCGACGGCGGCTTGGCCGCAACCTCCGATCCCGCTGCCCTGCGGCCGATGGTCGAGGAGAACCTCGAAACCCTCGGTGTGGATCGCCTCGATCTGGTCTATCTGCGCATCGGGGGCATCGGGTCGCCGCCGCACGGGGAATCCGTGGCCGAACGCTTCGAGGCGCTGGCCGCGCTGCGCGAGGAGGGCCTGATCCGCCATCTCGGCCTGAGCAACGTCGACGCCGGCCATCTCGCCGAGGCCCGCGCGATCGCGCCCGTCGCGGCCGTCCAGAACCACTTCCACGCCGCCAAGCGCGATGACACGGAGGTCCTGGCCCTCTGCGAGGAGGCCGGCATCGCCTACGTGCCGTTCTTCCCGCTGGGCGGCGGCCTGAGCGACCTCACGGGTGACCGCATGGCCAAGGTCGCGGACCGGCACGGCGCCACGATCCCTCGGATCGCCCTGGCCTGGCTGCTTGCCTCTTCCCCGGTCACTCTGGCCATCCCCGGCACCGGCTCCCTCGCCCACCTGGAGGAGAACACTGCCGCCAGGTCGACAGCCCTCACCCCGGAGGATCTGTCCGACCTCACCTGACGTGAGGACCGCTCCGCACCGCCTCGGCTCCGCAGAATGCCGCCGCGCTCTTCCTGAACCGCGATGCCGTCACCGACCGTCTCGGTTCTCGTCTCATTCCACCGCGTGCACCGCCGTTCGGACGAGAACCGGGGCCCAGCCCCCTCAGCGACCAGCCGCCCATGAACCCGGGGGAACGCCCTCCACCGAGCCCACCACCCCACTGGCTCTGTGCGTGAGAACGGGTTCTGGTCCAACTTCCGCCGTGCTGCTGAGCTTCTGGCGCCCGTTCGCAGCCGACGAAGAGCACGGCTACTGCTTCAGCTCACTCCTCGTGGCCCGGCCCGGCTCCTACGGCACCCCTGCCCAGGCCGCGGAGCGACTCCGGTGGAGCTCGTGACAGACCAGTGATCGGGCCGCCGGGCGCGCCTTACCGTTCACCTCGCGGACGTCATGACATCGCGCACCCCTCGCATTTCATGACTATGTGTGAGATCACCCTTACGCGCCGTTACTTTGCTGCGCGCCGAGGGGAAACCCACATCACAGTGGTCCCACGCAAAAGCCCACCGATTGCCGCGCAGGCTTCCCGGCAGGAGCGGCGCTCGGTGAGCGGGCACCCAGGAGGTACTGCTATGAGTATGACCTCGGCAAACTCACCTTCCATCCCCCGACTGCGAGACCGGGCTGCCGTCCTCGTCGTCATCGTGGTCGTCTACGTCCCCGTCGCGCAGATCCAAGACGTTCTGACCAACCTGATCGCGCTGTCAGCAGTCCTGGTCTGCGGCTCCGCGGTGAGCGCAGTATCAGCCCGACGGCCGCGGACGACCGCGTGACCGCCGACTAGACCCGACGAGGCCTTTCCCCCGGCCTCCCTTCCCCGGGAAGCCGGGAGAGAGCCGCCCGTGCGACGAAGATCACCCAAAACGGCCGGCTCTCCCGCAGGAGCGACGTGTCGAGCACGAGGCTCCGCAGACGCATGCTTCACCTTCTCCGGGGGCAGGCACCCCGGGCCGGGCGCCGACCGCAGGAGGGCTAGCTTGATCGCCCCGGACCACGGACGAGCAGGGGGGAACCGCATGCGGCTGCGGTGTGCGGTGCTGGACGACTTCCAGGGGGCGGCCGCCGAGGCCGCCGACTGGGGACCGGTCACGGAGGACGTCGAAGTGGTCTCGTTCGACGGTCACTTCACCGACGAGGACGCTCTGGCCGACGCGCTCGCCGACGCCGACATCGTGGTGACGCTGCGGGAACGGGTGACCTTCCCCGGGTCGTTGATCGCCCGGCTGCCCCGGCTGAGACTGATCGTCGCCTCCGGCATGCGCAACTCGGTCATCGACCACGCCGCCGCCGAGGCCCACGGCGTCACCGTGTGCGGTACGGCCAGCTCCTCCACCCCGCCGGTCGAGCTGACCTGGGCCCTGCTCCTCGGCCTGGCGCGCGGCATCGTCGAGGAGAGCAACGGCCTGCGCACCGGCGGCCCCTGGCAGCGCACCGTGGGCGCCGACCTGCACGGACGGCGTCTCGGGCTGCTCGGCCTGGGGAAGATCGGGAGCCGGGTGGCCCAGGTCGGTCTCGCCTTCGGCATGCGGGTCGGGGCCTGGAGCCACCACCTCACCCAGGAGCGTGCCGACGAGGTGGGCGTGGAACTCGCGCCGTCCGTGGAGGACCTGTTGCGCGAGAGCGACTTCGTCTCCGTGCACCTCGCGCTCGGCGAGCGCAACCGCGGCCTGCTCGGCGCCGCCGAACTCGCCCTGCTCAAGCCCACCGCCTACCTGGTCAACACCTCCCGCGCGGCGATCGTCGACCAGGACGCCCTGCTCGCCGCCCTGCACGACGGCCGGATCGCCGGTGCCGGCGTCGATGTCTTCGACGTCGAACCGCTGCCCGCCGGCCACCCGATGCGCACCGCCCCCCGCCTGCTCGCCACCCCGCACCTCGGCTACGTCTCCCGTGCCAACTACGCCACGTACTACGGCCAGGCGGTCGAGAACATCCGCGCCTTCCTCGACGGCGCACCGGTCCGGCGCCTGCCCTGAAAACGGCCGGAAACCCGGGGCAGAGGACCGGGCCGGAAGGCCGGCCGGAAGAAAACCCCTCCGCCCAGGGTGATCCGTGGCTGATCACCGTGACCCGTCGAGCGTCTTCGCGTTGAACGGGGAGCACGGCCGCGCCCCCTGCGTCCGTGCTCATCGAATAAGAAGGAGAACGTGATGTCGCGCATCGCGAAGGTTGCCTGCGTCGCACTCGGCACGGGTGCCGTGGCCCTGAGCGGGGCCGGTACGGCTCTGGCGGACGCGGGTGCCCAGGGCACCGCCGCCCACTCCCCGGGATTCCTGTCGGGCAACTTCGTGCAGGCCCCGGTGCACGTGCCGGTCCACGTGTGCGGGAACACCGTCGACGTCGTCGGTGCGCTGAACCCGACGTTCGGCAACACCTGCGCGTGAACGAGGACGGTCAGCACCACAAGAACCACAAGAACGCGTACGGGAACTGACCCCGTACGCGTCATCAGCAGAACGTCCAGAGCCCCGGCACCTCGAGCGCCGGGGCTCTTGCCGCTCTTGACACCGTCCCTGAGACCCCGGCCCTCAGGCTCGACGGTGGATCCGTCGGCGGTTGCCGCTCGGCGGACCGTACAAGCCTTACCGCCGGGATCGCCCACAAATGAGTGATTACCGACAAAAGACTTGATTGCTGGTAATCATGGACTGGTTCGTCGCCATTTCCCCTGTCCCGGAGCCGTCCATGCGCACTGCCCTCACCACCCCCCAGGGTTCACTGACCACACAACGCCACAGGTCCGCTTCTCCACCGCCGGAGCAGGTGGAGGAGCGGACCCTGGCGTTCGAGGGCTTCGCTTACGGGTGCCGGATCGTCCATCAGAGCGCTCCGCGCACGGCACCGTTGCTGCTGCTCGGGGGCTCGTCCCAGAACCGGTACTCCTGGCAGGGGCACGAGAAGTGGCTGGCGCCGTTGTGCACGGTGATCACCGTGGATCTCCCCGGATACGGCAGTGCGGACTTCCTGCCCTCCCGTTACGGGATCGATTTCCTCGCCGCCGCGGTCCAGCACATGCTGGTGGAGACCGGGATGCCGCCGGTGAATCTCTTCGGAGGCTGCTTCGGTGAGGTCGTCGGCCTCCGCTTCGCGCAGCTGCATCCCGAGTCCGTCCGTCGCATCGTCTTCTGCGGCGCCGCGATGCGTCTTCCCGAGATCTACACCGAGGCGGTACCGCGTCTGGCGCAGGCGCTGGAACGGGGAGAGATCGAAGCGGCGGCCGACGGTCTGGTGGGGCTGTTCATGTCGAACCCGGGTGCCGGTCAGGTCCGCAGGCACGCGGCCGTCGCGCGCCTCCTGCATCACCAGTTCATGAACCAGACGCCGGACGAGCTCAAGAAGGCGGTCGAACACAACACGAGGCTGGTGACGCACGGCTGTTACGAGCCCCTGCCCGTCCCCGCCGTGCCCGCCCTGGTGTTCACGGGCGAGTACGACACCCTGTGCACCCCGCAGATGGGCCGTGAGCTCGCCGCGACGATTCCGGCGGCGCGGTTCACGACGGTCAAGGAAGCGGACCATCTGGTCACCGTCGAGCGCAGACAGGAGGCATCGGACCTGATCGGCCGCTTCTGCACCGACCGCCCCATCGACGACCTGCCGTACTGCGCCCCCGTGGAGTCACCGGGCGCCGGCCTCGCCTGCGCGACGGCATACCGGTGACGGACATACGACGAGTGGCCGGGACCCGGTACCGGGTCCCGGCCACTCTCCGCTGTACGGGTGGTCCGACGCGGGGATGCCGACGTGCGGGAAGCCGTGCACAACGGCCCTCGGCCGACAAAGACGTCAGGACTTTTTACCCGGCAGGGCAACGCTGTTGGTGCAGGAGACCTCGGCATTCCCGCCGGAGCAGCTCTGCTTCGACTTGTTGACGAAGTGGATCTTTCCGTACTGGTCGGTCGTGATCTCCTGCTCACTCACCTGCACGCAGCGAACGGTGCCGTCCTCGCCCTTGACGCAGTTGTCCGGGCCTTCGGCACCGAAGGCCTGGACGGCACCGACGCCGATCAGCGCGAGCCCACCGAGGACCCCCGCCGCCGCTGCGATCTTGTTCGACTTCACCATCTACCTTTTTCCTTGACGGTCAACTCGCCGCGACTGGGCGGCGGAGCCGGTCCGGCCCTCCGGGCCGGCCGATGTGCCGGGCGGGCCCGGGGCTCGAACGCGTGGTTCGAGCCCCGGGACCCACCTGGATCACCTGAGGGTGATCAGCCGCCGATGGCGAAGCTGGAGGCGCAGGACACCGAGTTGGTCTCCTCGTTCTCGGCGTGGGCGAGGCCCAGGATGCCGACCGCGAGGTTGATGTCGTCGATGTTGATGAGGCCCTGCTTCGAGTTGTCCTGGAAGCAGTTCGTGGTCTGCGAGTTGTTGAGCTCGACCTCCGGCTTGTCACCGGCGTGGCTGACGCCGGCGCCGAGGAAGCCGACACTGCCGAGCATGGCCATGACGACGGCGGCCTTCTGGTACTTGCGCATTACTGCTCCATTCTCGTACTGACACGGTCCGTATTGGGCCGGTCACTTACAGTCGCTAATATAGGCGACATTTACGGCAGTTGATAGATGAAACGCCGTGTCGCACCTGATGGGAGATGGGGCGCCACCGCACTCGAGCGGCGGAGCCGGTCCGGACACCCGGACCGGCCGACATGCCGGGCGGCCCCGGGGCTCGAACACCTGAGTTCGAGCCCCGAGACCCACCCGGATCACCTGGCAGTGATCACTTGCCGCCGAGGACGAGGCTGGAGGCGCAGGACACCGCGTTGGTCTCCTTGTTCTCCGCCTTGCCGATGCCCAGCAGGGCGCCGACGCCGGCGTTGACGTCGTCGATGTTGACGAGGCCCTTGGCGGAGTTGTCCTGGACGCAGGTGGTGTCCTGCTTGTTCTTGAGCTCGAACGACGGGTCGTCACCGGCGTGGCTGACGCCGGCGCCGAGGAAGCCGACACTGCCGAGCATGGCCATGACGACGGCGGCCTTCTGGTACTTGCGCATTACTTCTCCGATTTCCCGAGTGGACACAACCCGTGTTGGGCCGGTCACTTACGGTGGTTAACGTAAACGACGTTTCGGACTTTGGGTAGCCAAAACGCCCATGCGCGTAATTTTCTCGTGAAGATGCAGGTCACCGACCCGACACGCGCGCATCAGGTGGCCGAACGTGCGTCAGGCGGCCGGGAGCGGAGGCCGCTCGTCCGGTGCGGCTGCTTCCCCAGGGGTGGTCCCGGAAGGAACACCGTGACCGGCGCGAGAGGCTCGCGTTGAGCGAAGCGTGCGGCCGCGCGTCATGCGGCTGCGCTCACCGGGCGAGTCCGGGCGAGTCCGGAGAACGTGATGCCTCGCATCGCGAAGATCGGCGCTGCGGCTCTCGGCACGGGGCCGTGGTGCTCAGCGGGGCCGGTAGGGCCGCGGCGGACGCCGGCGCCCACGCTGCGGCGTCCCACGCGCCGGGGGTCGCGTCCGGCCACGTGGTCCAGGTCCCGCTTCACGCGCCGATCAACGCGTGCGGCAGCACCGTCAACGTGCTCGGTTTCCTCAACCCCGCCGTGGGCAACCGCTGCGTGAACGACAGCCACGACAAGCACCACCAGGGCTACGGCAACCGACGTTCGCCGTGGTGACCCGAGAGCCCCGCCGCCCCGAGCGCCGGGGCTCTCCCCATGAAGCCCGAGACCGCGTCCCTTCACGCGTACCGGTAGATCCGGCCGATGTCCTCCAGTTCGTCCGGTGTCACGTCCCACGGCGGCAGCTTCTCGTGCCGTGCCACGATCCGGCGGTGCTGCTCGTCGCCCCGGCCCGGCGGTTTCGCGGGGAGGTAGCGGGCCCCGCCGTGCCGGCGCTGCCAGCGGTACCACTGCAGATCGACGAAGGCATGGTGCAGCCAGAAGGCGGGGTCGTTGACGGATGCGGCACCGAGCATGGCCCCGCCGACCCAGCGGTGCACCCGGTTGTGGTTGCGCCAGGAGGCACTGCCCCGGCCGGTGCTCCAGCCCTCCAGCCTGTTGCGGAAACCCCGCGTGACCGTCGAGTCCCAGGGCGCCACGTCGTAGACGGGGTCCTTCAGCGCCTGCTCCAGGTCGCTCGTGGTGGGCAGCTCGATCGGGTCGCGGCGGCGGCCGAGGTCCCGGGTGAGGAACCCCCCGTCGGTCACGCCCACCGCGATGGTCCAGTTGCCCTGCCCGTACGCGAACGGCCCCGTCATCACCTGCTGGTCGGACCGGCGCCCGTTGCCGCCGAGCAGGTCCGCCGTCCACGGTGCGACGGTGGCCGTACGGTCACGGGTCCAGTCCCAGTACGGAAGGGTCACCGCCGAGTCCACCCGGCGCAGGGCGGTCTCCAGGTCGAGCAGGAACCGGCGGTGCCAGGGCAGGAAGGAGGGCGCCATGTGCGCGGTGCGCAGTCCGCGCTCGCCGTCGGAGGAGTAGTACGCGAGGTGCGTCCGCACGAACTCGTCGTACTCGCCGCGCCGTTTGACCTCCAGCAGCGCCCTGACGAACCGTCGCTTCTCGGTCGCCGTGAGCGTGCCGGCGTCCTTACGCACGTACGCCATGCCGACCCTCCCCGTGTGCGTGTCCCGCACTCCCCGGCACCGACGCCGCCTCACGCAGCCGTTCGCCGGGGCCGAGCGCGTCGACGGCCGCGTGGGCGGCCTCGAGCGGCGTCCGGTAGGAGCAGTAGTGGTCGACCGTGCTCAGCCAGCCGCCGTCGGCGCGGCGCATCAGATGCAGGGGGCGGCCGTCCACCGTGACGTGCCACCGGCCGTCCTCGGCCGCGGTGCGCCCCGGCGCCCACACTCCTCGGATGCGGCGGCCGCGGTAGGTCCGCTCGAAGGCGGAGGCGGAGGCGGTGTCGCCCGAGGGGTCCGTTTCCGCGGGCCCGGGGCGCGGAGACCGGAAGGCGGCGAGCAGCGGGGTCAGGACGCCGGCGAGGGCGCCGGCCCGCAGACCTCGTGCCACGTCCCGCCGTGTTCTGCCCGCCGGTCCGGGCGGCGCCGGGCGCGGCGCCGCGTCCTCGGCACCCACGGGTGCCGAGCCGATGGGAACGACCATGATCCACTCCTTGTCCGAACGGTTGTCGTTGTTCCAACCGTCGGACCTGCCGCGTGGTCACCTCCGCGTGGCAAAGGGGGGAACACACGAAGTCGGCCCCCGGTCCGGACCGGGGGCCGACTTCGTACGGCGCGTCTCAGGCGTGCAGCCCCAGATCGCCGTGCATCGGCTTGGCCTGGTTCACCACGTCCGCCGCCTCCTCCGCGGTGCCGAGCACCGACGTCCGGGACCCGGCCGCGCCCGACTCGTCCTGCGGCGACATGAGCTCGAAGGGGACCGCGGTGCGTGTGTTCAGTCCGGTGTCGAGGCCGGTGGACGCCAGGTCGATCTCCTGCGCGTACGCGGGCGCGGCCATGCCGGCGGCGATCAGGGACCCGGCAATGACGGCGGCAGCCTTCAGGGACTTCATCATGTTCCTTTCTTCGGCAACGCGGGTCGCCGGAGGGGGCTTTGTGTCGCCGTGCTCAACGATCCTCGGCCGGTGCGGAAACCGGGGGACCACGGATTGACGAGTCGTCATATGAGATCAAACGGGTGAGGGCGTCACCGGCGCCGGCGGAACGGTGACCGCGGGCGTCGAGGTTTCCGGTCCGCACGAGCGGCGCGGCAAGCCTTCGACGTCTTCTTTTCACCTGTACGGCCCCGATCCGCCCGATGAGGTGGCGGGGTGGGACCACCTGGGTGTCGCCCGCGGAGGGCCGGTTTCACGATTCCAACACACTTGTCGGCGTTGATTGAGTTTCGGCAAATTTGTCCGGCTGGTGGCTAGAGTTGCGCCGACGCACCCCCAGAAGCGGACGCATCGCACTCGCCGTGCTGCCTGCTCCATCCCGGCGGTTCTGCTCGTTGTCGCCGTCCTCGGGCGAGGCTCCGACATCGGCGGCGCTGCCGGCCGCGGACGTCGTCTTCACCCATCCGGTCCCCGCCATCCGTTCCGAAAGGCTCCGACGGTCATGCGCCAATCCCTGGGTCAGTTGCTTCGCCCTGCCGCGGTGGGTGTCCTCGCTCTTGTCGCGATGTGGGCACCCTGCGGCTCCCCCGCCGCCGCTCCGGCCGCGCCGCCCGCGCCGGAAGCGAGCAGTCTCGCGTTCGGCCAGCGGTACTACGCGCTTCAGCACGGCGGCATCGTGCGCGCGGCCAACTCCTCCGCCACCTGCCGCACGAACCACACGCCTTCGTGCGCGGACGTGCAGGCGGGCGCGCAGGCGGTGAACGGCGACTTCGACATGTTCTACATCGACGTCGACCGCGACTCGAACACCTACAACTCCTCCCGCGCGGAGGTCCGCCTGCCCTCCGGCTCGCGGGTGACGTACGCGCGCCTGTACTGGGGCGGCAACCTGCGCGTGGGCGAACAGAAGCCCGCGCAGGACAACGGGCGGGTCCTGATCGCCGAACCCGGCGGGGACTACAAGGAGCTCCTCGCGGACACCGTCGTGGGACACGACGTGGCGGACGGCGCGGACGCCTTCCAGGCCTCGGCGGACGTGACCGGGCTGGTGCGGGACAGCGGGCCGGGTCTCTACACCGTGGCCGATGTCAACGTGGCCGCCGGCCGGTCGGCGGCCGGCGCGTGGGGCGGCTGGACCCTGGTGGTGGCGTACGAGAACCCGACGGAGCCGCTGCGGCACCTCTCGCTCTGGGACGGCTTCGCGCCGCTGGGGGGCCGCACGGGACCCGAGGTCGGGCTCAGCGGTCTGGACCTCGCGGAGGGCGCGGAGGGCCAGGTGGGACTGGTGGCGTACAACGGCGACCGCGGCACCACGGGCGACTCGCTCACCGTCACCACCGGCACACCCGCTTCCACCACGACGCTCGCCGACTCCGCCAACCCCGCCGGCGACGTCCTGAACTCCACCATCAGCGGGCCCGCCGGGGCTGTTCCGTCGCGAGTGCCGGCGTATGCCAACACGCTCGGCTACGACTCCGACGTGTTCGCCCTCGGCCACGGTCTGCTGCACGCCGGCGACCGGGTGGGCTTCCGGCTCTCGTCCCAGCGGGACGCGGCCTGGGCCGGGGTGCTCTTCACTGCCCTCGACGTCCGGCGATGAACACGCCGTCACCTCTCCCGAGCGCCGGTCCGAGCGCCGTGGCGAGCGAGGAATCCGGACAGACGGGCCCGCCCCCCTCCGACCGCCGGCCGCGGGTCCTGCACCTCACCCAGCCGGTGGACGGCGGGGTCGCGCGCGTGGTGACGGACCTGGTCCGTACGCAGCTGGCGGACGGCCTGGACGTCACCGCGGTCTGCCCCGACAGCACGCTCGCCCTCCATCTGCGGGCGCTCGGCGCGCAGGTACGGAACTGGCGGTCCACGCGGTCGCCCGGCCCGTCGCTCGTGCGGGAGGTACGGCACCTCGCGCGGGTGATCGACGAGGTGCGCCCCGACCTGGTGCACGCGCACAGCGCGAAGGCCGGGCTCGCCGGGCGGCTCGCGGTGCGCGGGCGGATTCCGACCGTCTTCCAGCCGCACGCCTGGTCGTTCGAGGCGGTGGGCGGGGTCACCGCGGCGCTCGCGCTCGGGTGGGAGCGATGGGGGGCGCGCTGGGCCACACGGGTGGTGTGCGTGAGCGAGGCGGAACGGGCCACCGGTGTGCACGCCGGGATCACCGGACGGTGGACCGTCGTCCCCAACGGCATCGATCCCGAGCGCTTCTGCCCGGCCGGCACCGACACCGTGCGGGCCGGGCTCGCCCCGCTCGCCGCCCTCCACCCCGCGACGCCGCTCGTGGTCTGCGTGGGGCGGCTCTGCCGGCAGAAGGGACAGGACGTCCTGTTGCGTGCGTGGGACGCCGTCGTGCAGCGGGTGCCCGCCGCGCGCCTCGTCCTGGTGGGCGACGGGCCGGACGACGACCGGCTGCGCGCGCAGGCCCCGAAGTCCGTGCTGTTCGCGGGAGCCGTCGCCGACACCTCGCCCTGGTACCAGGCCGCCGATCTCGTCGTGCTGCCGTCCCGCTGGGAGGGCATGGCCCTCGCCCCGCTGGAGGCGATGGCCTGCGGGCGCCCCGTGGTGGTCACCGACGTCGACGGCGCTCGCGAGAGCCTGCCGCCGTCCTTCGCCCCCCGTTGTCTGGTACCGCCGGAGAACCCGGGGGCTCTGGCCGGGGCCCTGGCCGGGCTGCTGCTCGACCCGCCGCTGCGTGAGTCGCTCGGCGACCTGGGCCGTCGGCACGTGCTGTCCGTCCACGACGTACGGCACACCGCCGAGCAGGTCGCCGACGTCTACCGCGACCTGCTCGGCACCTGGCCCTCCAGGGAGAGGGCACGTCCGTACCGCGCCGTCGAGCGTGACGAGGCCCGCGACACCGAGCCGGAGCAGCCGCTCGACGCGGACTGCTGTACCGAAGCGGCGCACCGGACCGCGCAGCACGTCGAGCCCACCAAGTACAGGGAGACCATCCGCTCGTGACCGCCGAACACACCGTCACCTCCCCCGGCGTACCGCCGCGGGACCACGGCTCCTCGCCCGTCTCCGTCATGCCGCCGCGCGACACCGCCGGCGGCCTGCGGCTGCCCGGCCCGCGTCCTTCGGCGCGGTCGGCTTCGCCCGTACCGCTGCTCCTCGCGGACGCTGCCGCGGCCCTGCTGGGCACGCTGGCGCTGTCCGGCACCCAGCGACACTCCCTGCTCGCCGTCCTGTTGATCGCCGCATCGCTGCTGCTGCGCCCCCGGGCCGGTCAGCCGCCCGGGCCGGGGCTGCTGGACGAACTGCCCGCGGTGTGCGGCCGTGTCGCGGTGGCCTGGCTGGCGTCCGCGGCGCTCTGGGCGGCGTACCGGCCGGAGCACGCGTTGTCCGCCGGCGCCGTGCTGACGGGCCTCGTCCTGCAGTCGGTGGCCGGCGGTGCGCTGCGCGCGGCCGTGCACACGCGGCGGCGCGCCGCACTGCGGCGCCATCCGCACGCGGCGCTCGTCGTCGGCCCGGCGGCGACCGCGCAGCGCGTGGCCGCCGCCCTGCTGCGTCACCCGGGGTGCGGTGTGCGGCCGGTGGGGATCGTCGCCGAACAGCCGGACGGCATCGAGGGCCTGCCGGTGCTGCGCACCGGTGAGGAGGTCGAACGGGCGGTCATCCAGAACGGGGTGCGGGCCGTGCTGGCCGTCCACCCCTCGGTACGCGCCGGACAGGGCCCGCTGCTGCGCGCACTGGCCGATGCGGGCTGCGCGGTCCGGGAGGTCGACGCCGATTCCCCGCCGTACCCGGCGAAGGAACGGCTGGCCGGTTTCCCGTGCCGTCGCCTGGACCTTTCACCGGCGCGCCGCGACAGTGCGGGCAAGCGCGTGCTCGACATCCTCGTGTCGGGGACGCTGCTGCTGCTGGCCGGTCCGCTGCTGCTGGTGTGCGCACTGACGCTGCGGATCAGCGACGGGCCGGGCGTGGTGTTCCGGCAGGAGCGCATCGGCAGGGGCGGAAAGCCGTTCACGCTGCTGAAGTTCCGTACGCACCGGCCGGTCGACGAGCACGAGTCGGCGACCCGGTGGAGCGTGGCCAACGAGAACGAGATGCGCCGGTTCTGCCGCATGCTGCGGCGCACCTCGCTCGACGAACTGCTCCAGCTGTGGAACGTGCTCCGCGGTGACATGAGCCTGGTCGGGCCGCGTCCCGAACGCCCTTACTTCGTCTCCCAGTTCAGCCTGACCTACCCGGGTTACGCGGCCCGCCACCGGATGCGGGCCGGCATCACCGGCCTCGCCCAGGTCCGCGGCCTGCGCGGCGACACCTCGATCGAGGACCGCTGCCGGTTCGACAACGCCTACATCGACGACTGGTCGTTGTGGCAGGACATCTGCATCCTGCTGCGCACCGCGGTCACGCTGGTCCGTCCGACGGGGAGCTGACCGACGTGAGCCTCGCTCCCGCACCACTCCCGTTCCTGCTCCCGCGCCGGGCCGCCGGGCTGGTGCCGGTGCTGCCCCTGGTGGCGTTGCCCGCCCTGCTGGCCCTGCCGCTGACGTACGACGGAGCGGGGCCCGCGGACGTGGTCTCCGGGCTGGTGGTGGTGTACTGCGTGATCCGCCTGCTGCGCGAACGGCGGCGTCCGCTGTCGCCCACCGCGGCCGTGGTGCTGGGCCTGCCGGTCGTGGGGCTCGCGCTCGCCGCGATGGGGGCGTCCTCGCCGGAGGCCGGCTTCACCGGTCTGGGCCGCTATCTGCAGGTCTTCGTGCTCGTCCCGGCGGCCGTACTGATCCTGGTCCGGGACCGCACCGACTTCCGGGTGCTGGCCTGGTCGTTCGTGGGACTCGCACTGTGGCAGGGGGCCGTCGGCGTGCACCAGTACGTCACCGGGACCGGCGCCTCCTACCAGGGCGAGGGCGTCCGGGCGGTCGGCACCTTCGGCGCCCACGACGTGATGGGCATGGCGACGGCGGTCTCCCTCGGCCTGGTGTGCGCGGTCGGGATCGCGCTGGGCCGGGCAGCCGTGTGGCAGCGGGTGACGGCCGCCGGATGCGCCGTGGCCCTGCTGCTGCCGCTCGCCCTCTCCTTCAGCCGGGGCGCCTGGATCGCGACCGCCCTGACGTGCGCCGTGCAGTTGGTCCTGGCCGGGCCGCGGCGCGCGCTGAAGGTGGCCCTGGCCGTGGCCGCCGCGGGCGTGGTCCTGACCGGCGGGTTCGGCATCGGCACGGCCCAGTTGCAGGAGCGGATCGACAGCATCGCGCAGGTCGGCGACGCTCCCGACCAGTCCGTCGTGGACCGGTACACCCTGTGGGCGTCCGCCGCCGGCATGTGGCGCGAGCAGCCGCTGACGGGCGTGGGCCTGAAGGGCTTCCCCGAGTACCGCGACGGGCACGCCACCCTGGCCCTGTCCTCGGGCAGCGAGATCGCGGGCGCGGGGACGGAGTACCGGAAGCAGGCGCTGCTCTCGCCGCACAACATGTATTTGCTGGTGCTGAGCGAGCAGGGCCTGATCGGACTGCTCACCCTCGTCGGCGGCTGGCTGGCGCTGCTGGTGGGCGGGGCGCGGAGGCTGCTGCGCGTCCGCTTCCGCGGACCGGCACGCGGCGGCGGACCGGAAGCAGGCCGGGGACCGGGGCTCGACTGCGGGCTCGTCGCCTGCGGGCTGCTGCTCTGGCTGCTGACCGACTTCGTGTACGGCGACATCGGCGGCCCCACGACGATGCTGATCGCCCTGAGCCTGGGGCTCGCGGCGTGGTGGGCGCTGGCCGGCGGCGAGCGGGAGGACGCCGTGCCCCGGTGCACGGTGGCGGAGCAGGTCGAGGGGGCCGCGGCGCGATGACGGTGGTGCCTTCGCAGAGTCCCGCCCCCGACACCGACGGGGACACCGACGGGTCGGCGGCCGTGCCCGCGGCGCGTGCCGTCACACCCGCCGGGCACGACACCGGCCCGGTCCCAGTTCCGGGCTCGGTCCCAGTCTCGGGCTCGGGCTCAGTCCCGGGCTCGCTCCCGGACTCGGGCTCAGGCACGGGCTCAGGCACGGGCTCAGGCTCGGCCTCGGGCACGGGCTCAGGCACGGGCTCAGGCACGGGCTCAGGCTCGGCCTCGGACTCGGCTTCCCGGAAGTTCCTCGCCCGTGCCGCGCTCGTCACGGCGTCGCTGTCCATCGCCGGCTCCCTGCTCGGCCTGGTGCGCGACCAGTCGCTGGCGCGGCTGTTCGGCGCCGGCAGCGACACGGACGCCTTCCTGGTCGCGTGGACCGTGCCGGAGATCGCCGCCACGCTGCTGATCGAGGACGGGCTGGCGATCGCGCTGATCCCGGCGTTCAGCATGGCGCTGGCCCGGCGTGCCCGGGGCGAACCGGGCGACCCGGTCCGTGCCCTGGTCGCCGCCACGCTGCCCCGGTTGTGCCTCGCCTTCGCCGCGACGGCCGCCCTGGTCGCCGCCGCGGCGCCTTTCCTGGTCCAGATCCTCGCACCGGGCCTGCCCGACCCCGGGCTGGCCGTCGACTGCACCCGGCTCACGGCGATCAGCCTGCTGGCCTTCGGGATCGCCGGTTACTGCAGCGCCGCCCTGCGGGCCCACCGCAGCTTCGCCGCGCCCGGGGCGATCTACGTCGCGTACAACACCGGCATCATCGCCGCGATGTTCCTGCTCGGCCGCACGTGGGGCGTGCGCGCCGCGGCGGCCGGGGTGGCGGTGGGCGGCTGCCTGATGGTGCTGGTGCAACTGCCGTCGCTGTGGCGGCAGCTGGCGTCCCGCACACCGGCCGTCGAGGGGGCGGCGGGCGACGCGCAGGAGCGGCCGGTCCGGCTCGCCCTGATCGCCGCCGTGCTCCTCTTCGCGCTGTGCCGCCAGTCGCAGGTCCTCGTCGAACGCTTCCTCGCCTCCTCCCTGCCCTCCGGGGCCATCTCGCACCTGAACTACGCGCAGAAGGTCGCCCAGATCCCGATGACACTGTCGCTGATGGTGTGCACCGTCACCTTCCCCGTGGTGGCGCGGGCGCTGGCGGACGGGGACACCGAACGCGCGCGCGACCGCGTGGAGCGGGATCTGGTGCTGTCCTCCTGTGTGGTGCTGACGGGCATGGGCGCGGTGATCGCCTGCGCCCCGCAGATGATCGAACTGCTCTTCCAGCGCGGCGCGTTCACCGCGAGCGACACCGCGGCGACCTCGGACGTCATGCGCGTGTACGCCCTCGGGCTGCTGGGGCAGACCCTGGTGGGGACGCTGGTCCGCTCGTACTTCTCGGCGGGCCGGCCCAGCTGGCACCCCCTCGCGGTGATGGCCGCGGGCATCACCGCCACGTCGGTGATCGGCGCCGTCGCCGTGCGCCCCTGGGGGGTGGCGGGGATCGCCGCCGCCAACGCGTTCGGCATCACCGTCACGGCCGCCCTGCTGCTGACCGGTCTGCGAGCGTCCCGGCGCGGCAGCCCCCACGGTGTCCGCCTGCGGGTCCGGCCGGTACTGACCGAACTGAGCAGGCCGGTGCTCGCCGCGGTCGTCGCCACCGCCGCCGGGGCGTTCGCCTCGAGCCGGTTCGCGTCCCCCGTGGTGGGTCTCGCGGCCGGCGTCCTGAGCGTGGCCGGCGTCTTCGCCGCGCTCTCCCTGGCCCTGGGCGTCCAGGGCTCCGCATCCGCAGTGCGCTCCGTGCGCACCGTCACACGAAGGCTCACCCATGGCCGCTCCCATTGATTCCGTCGGCTCCGTCGATTCCGCCGGTTCCTTCGACACCGGCAGACTCCCCGCCGCGCCACCGGGCCCTGTCCCGTGGGTGGCGATGTACCACTCGGTGGGTGACTGCTCGGACGATCCGTACCGCATCACGGTCACGCCCGAGCGGCTCGAGGCGCAGCTGGCCTGGCTGCGCCGGCGGGGGCTGCGGGGCGTGTCCGTGGCCGACCTGCTCGCCGCCCGCGTCCGGGGCGACGGACGGCGCCTGGTCGGGCTGACGTTCGACGACGGGTACGCCGACTTCGTCACCGAGGCCCTGCCGCTGCTGCGCCGCTGGGACTGCGGCGCCACGCTCTTCGTCCTGCCCGGACGGCTCGGCGGCGACAACGCCTGGGACCCGCTCGGCCCGCGCAAGCCGCTGCTGACCGCGGCCGGCATCCGGTACGCGGCGGCCGAGGGCGTGGAGATCGGCTCGCACGGGCTGACCCACGTCGATCTCACCCGGGCGGACGATCCCGCCCTCAAGACCGAGGTGGCCGAAAGCCGCGAGCGGCTCGCGGAGTTGACCGGCACCCGGGTCGACGGCTTCTGCTACCCGTACGGCACGGTCGACGTCCGCGCCGTACGGGCCGTGCGGGAGGCGGGCTACACCTACGCCTGTGCCATCGACCCCGGCCCGCTGACCGGCCCGCACGCCCTGCCGCGCGTGCACATCGGCCAGAACGACACGGCGTGGCGCCTGGGGCTCAAGTACCGGCTGCACCGGCTGCGCCGGCGCCCGGTGGAGGGCCGGTGAGATGAGGGCTCTGCACATCATCACCGGCCTCGGCGTCGGCGGGGCCGAGCAGCAGTTGCGTCTGCTGCTGCGTCATCTGCCCGTCGACTGCGACGTCGTGACGCTCACCAACCCCGGCACGGTCGCCGAGGGCCTCACCGCCGACGGGGTCCGCGTCGTGCATCTCGGCATGGGCGGCAACCGTGACGTGACCGCGCTCCCGCGGCTGGTCCGGCTGATCCGCTCGGGCGGCTACGACCTGGTGCACACGCATCTGTACCGGGCCTGCGTCTACGGCCGGCTCGCCGCGCGCGTCGCCGGGGTCCGCGCGGTCGTCGCCACCGAACACTCCCTGGGCGACTCGCAGATGGAGGGACGCCGGCTGACGGCGGGGGTGCGCGCGCTGTACGTCTCCAGCGAGCGGCTCGGTTCGGCGACGGTCGCCGTGTCCCCGGCGGTGGCCGACCGTCTGAAGCGCTGGGGCGTGCCCGCTCCCCGTATCGAGGTCGTCCCGAACGGCATCGACCTGGAACGCTTCCGTTTCGAGGCGGAGCGGCGTGCGCGCACCCGCCGCCGTCTCGGTCTGCCGGAGGACGCTTTCGTCGTGGGCGGTGTCGGCCGGCTCGTCCCCGGGAAGCGGTTCGACGTCCTGGTCCGGGCGCTCGCCCGGCTCCCGGACGACTACTGGCTGCTGCTGGTGGGCGGCGGCCCCGAGGAGCACGCCCTGCGCCGTACGGCCCGTGAGGCCGAGGTGGCCGACCGGGTCCTGTTCACCGGCGAGTGTCCCTACGCCGCGGACGGCTCGCCGGGCCCCGACCTGCCGTCGCTCACCTCGGCGATGGACGTGCTGGCGTCCCCGTCCCTGGAGGAGGCCTTCGGCCTGGCGGTCGTGGAGGCGCTGGCGTCGGGCCTGCCCGTGGTCTACGCCTCCTGTCCGGCGATCGAGGACCTGCCGCCGTCGGCCGCGGCCGGCGCCCGGCGCGTGCGGGGCGGCCCCGAGGCGTACGCGCGGGCGATCGCCGGGGCCCGGGCGGCGGGCCCCCTGCCACGGACCGCTCCCGAGGCCGCGCACCGCTACGGCATCACCCGCAGCACCGACCGCCTCATGCACGTGTACGCGACAGCCGTCTCCCGTTCTTCGTCGTCCCCCTCCTCCTCTCTGGGAGCAAGCTCCTCATGACCGACACTCCGACCCGCCGTCTCCGTCTGTTCCTGGCCCGTGCCAGGGGGTTGCCGGCCTGGTCCGTGATCGCGGCCGGCACCCTCGCCGGCTGCCTGTTCGGCGGCGCGTACGGCCTGCTCACCTCCACGACGTACACGGCCACCAGCTACGTCGTCGCCGTACCGACCGTGAACTCCACCCCGGAATCCGCCCGCGGTTTCGCGCAGGCGTACGGGCGGGTGGCCACGCAGCTCGCGGTGCTCGGGGACGCGCAGGTGTGGGCGGGCGTGCCGGTGCGGACCCTGCAGGACAACGTGCGCACGGCGACCTCGCCGGACGCGCCGATGGTCGCCATCTCGGCCACCTCCTCGCGCCCCGACCTCGCCGTCGACATGGCCAACGCGGTCTCCCGCGCGCTGTCGCAGCACGCGGAGAAGGCCAAAAGCAGCACCCAGGTCCGGCTCGTGCAGTTCTCGCGTGCGGTGAAGCCGAGCAGGCCGACGTCCGCCTCGCCGGTACTGACCGCTCTGGTGGGGGCGAGCGCGGGCGGGCTGCTGGGCGGTCTGGCGCTGCTGGCCCGCCCGCGGCGGACCGACGGGGACGACTCCCCCGCCCCCGCCGCCTCGGTGCCCGGCCCCGCCACCGCCGCCGCGGTGCGCGGACAGCGGTGACGACGGTGAGTCCGGCCGGGCCGGCGACGGCTGCGGCGGGTACGCGATCACCGGCCGAAGGGGAGGCAGAGCTTCCCGCCGAGCCAGAACTCCACCCTGCTGCCCAGTTCCACCGGCAGGCAGCCCACCGGGGGCGGCGGCACGGTGGGGACGGGTGGCACAGGCGTGAGCACCGGGGGCACCGGGGTCACCGGGGTCACCGAGGGCTCCGGGGGTACCACGACGTCGCGGCCGAAGAGGACGGACCGGTAGTGGCGGGACGAGGCCGGGTTCTGGTCGCACCGCCACACACCGTGCGGGCAGTAGTCGGTCAGCGTGTTGTACAGCGGCTTGTGCTCGTCCATCCAGGCGAGCATGCGCCTCATGTACTCGAGATTGTCGCCGTTGTGGAAAAGCCCCCATTCGGGATAGGAGAGGGGTTTGCCGTGGGCTTTCGCGAAATCCACGTGCGCCTGAAGTCCGTAGGGTTCCTCGACCTGTTCGTCGAAGGACATTCCGGCCGGCTGGTCGTAGGAGTCCATGCCGATGACGTCGACCGTGTCGTCGCCCGGGTAGCACTGCGTCCAGGGCACAGCGTCCCGGCCGCGGCTCGGCGTGAAGTCGAACCGGAACTTCTGGCCCGGCACCGCGCGCATGGTGGTGACGATCCTGTTCCAGTACGTCTTCCAGGCCTGGGGGTCCGGTCCGCACCGGTGGGTGTAGGTGACGCCGTTCATCTCCCAGCCGAGCACGAGGATCGTGTCCGGCACCTTCAGCCGGACCAGCCGTTCGGCCAGCGCGCGGAAGTGGTGATCGAACTCCCCGGCCGCGCCCCGCCGCAGCAGCTCCCTGACCTCGCGGTCCGGGACGCCCGCCTCGTTGCGCTCCTGCAGGGGCACGTTGAGGACGAACATCCGGTCGTCCTTCTCGTTGCGCCAGCGTGCCCACGACTCGAGGAAGCGGACGTCGCCCTCGATGTCGCTCCAGTGGTTGCCGGGCAGGTAGGTGTGGCCGACACGGAGTTCGGCGCCGCCCAGCCAGCGACTGAACTGCTCCATCCGGGCCACGCCCCGCTCGTCGGAGCCGAGGAAGGCGCCGAAGGGCGGGCCCTGTGCGCCCGGCACCGGGACGACCGGGGGCCTGACGGCCGGGACCGGGACCGAGGGGGCGGCGACCGACGGCATCAGGACCGGCGGCACGGGGGCGGGCCGCTGTACGAGGTCCGGGAAGGCGACCGCGGACGCCGTCAGGTCCGGCGCCAAAACGCGAGGGTCGCCGGCTCCGCCCAACCCCGCCGCAGTACCGGACATCAGGGCTGCCGACACGGCCATCGCCACCGCGCCCACGACCAGCCCGCGGATCCGGACACGTTCGTGCTGTGGGGCCATTCCTGCTCCTGTCTTCGCTCTCTTTTCCGGCCTTCCGAACTTCCGAACTTCTGGGCTTCTGTGCTTCCGACCTCCCGCCTCTGGACTCGTTATTGACGAACAGTCATCCGAAAGTCAGTCACAGGAATTCCCACGGCGCCACTGCCACTGCGGCTTTCGAGTGCCATGCTCGCCCGTGCGGGTGAGCGAATTCAAAAAGAAAGAGACAATACGTGCCGCTGCTCGACACTCGTGTCCCCGCCGTGATTCTGCGGGTCGACCGGAATCCCTTCCATCACGGAACACTGGGGGCCGTGCGTTCGCTGGGCCGGGCGGGAGTGGAGGTGCATGTCGTCGCCGACGAGTCCCGAAGCCCCGTGCGCAGCTCCCGCTATGTGCGTCGGCTGCACACCCCGCCGCCGCCCGGAGCGTCCGCGGACGACGTCCTCGCCGTGCTGCGCCGTGTCGCCGACCGGATCGCGCGTCCTGCCGTGCTGGTCCCGATGGACGACGCGAGCGCGATCGCCGCGGGGCGCCTGCGGGACGCTCTCACCCCTTCCTACCTGTTGCCGACGATGCCGGACATGCTGCCCGAACGCGTCGCCGACAAGGCGGAACTGGCCACCGTGTGCGCGTCGGCGGACATTCCGCACCCGGAGACACTCGTCCCCGACAGCCCGGAGCGGGCGGCCGCCGACACGACGCGGCTCGGGCTGCCGGTGGTGGCGAAGTGGAGCAGGCCCTGGCTGCTGCCGGCCGGCAGCGGGTTGCGCAGCACGCTGCTGGTGCGTTCCGCGCAGCAGGCCCGGGAGTTGTACCTGCGCAGCGAGGAGGCGGGCAGCCCGCTCCTGCTGCAGGCGTATCTGCCGCCGGGCCCGGCCCGGGACTGGTTCTTCCACGGCTACGCCGACCACTCGGGCGCCGTGCGCGCCGGCGGACCGGGTGTCAAACGGCTGGCCTGGCCACGGGGTGCGGGGCTGACCGCGGTGGGCAACTGGGTGCCCAATCCGCAGGTGCGGGCCCTGGCCGAGCGGCTCACCGGTGAACTGGGCTACCGCGGCGTCTTCGACCTCGACTTCCGCCGCTGCCACGCGACGGGCCGTTACCACCTGCTCGACTTCAACCCGCGCCCCGGCGCCCAGTTCCGGCTCTTCGAGGACGGGGCCGGACTGGACGTCGTGCGTGCCCTGCACCTGGACCTGACGGGCCGTCCGCTGCCGGACGGGGACCCGGTGGCCGGGCGGGCTTTCGTGGTGGAGAACTACGCGCCGTTCGCCGTGCTGCGTACGGCGCCGGGCGGACGCGAACTGGCCTGGTACGCCCCGGACGACCGGGCTCCCGGACGGGCGATGTGGTCCCTGTGGGCCCGTCATGTGTCCGGCCGGCTGAGGGAGCGGCTGGGCGGCGGCGCGGTGGTACCGCCGCCCCCCGTGATCCCCCGGGCGGCCTCCCCCTCCCTGACCGACAACGAGAAAGCGAGCAGCTGATGATGTACGACCTCCTGGTGGTCGGCGCCGGCCCGTACGGTCTGTCGATCGCGTCCCACGCGGCGGCCGCCGGGCTGCGCCTGCGCGTGTTCGGCCGACCCATGGCGTCCTGGCGGGACCACATGCCCGGCGGCATGTTCCTGAAGTCGGAGCCCTGGGCGTCCAACCTCTCGGATCCGGGCGGACGCCGGACCCTGGCCGCGTACTGCGAGGAAAAGGGGCTGACCGCACGTCACGCCCAGCCGATCCCGGTGGAGGAGTTCGCGTCGTACGGCCTGTGGTTCGCGCGCCACACCGTGCCGGACGTGGACGAGCGCATGGTGACCCGGGTGGCGTCGGCTCCCCACGGCTTCACGGTGGTGACCGCGGACGGGGAGACGCTGCAGGCGCGGACGGTGGCGCTGGCGGTCGGGGTGATGCCGTTCATCGAGGTCCCGTCGGCCCTGCGCGGACTGCACCCGTCCCTGGTGACGCACAGCAGCCACCACAGTGGCCTCGACCAGTTCAGCGGCAAGGACGTCACGGTGATCGGCGGCGGCCAGGCGGCGCTGGAGACCGCGGCGCTGCTCGCCGAACAGGGCACGCGCGTACGGGTGCTGGCGCGGGCGGAGCGACTGGTGTGGAACGAGGTGCCGCCGCCCTGGGAGCGCCCCTGGTGGCAGTCGGCCCGCTCCCCCCACAGCGGTCTGGGCCCCGGCTGGCGGAACTGGTTCTACTCGGAGCGTCCCGGCCTCTTCCGGCGGCTGCCGCTGCAGACCCGGACCCGTATCGCGGGGACGGCCCTGGGTCCGGCGGGGGCGTGGTGGGTGCGGGATCGGGTGGAGCGCGCGGTGGATCTGATGCCGGGCCACCGGATCACCGCGGCCTGTGCGGTGCCGGGCGGTGTGCGGCTGGACACGGTGAACCGCGAGGGCAGCACGGGCGCCCTGGAGACCGAGCACGTCATCGCGGCCACGGGGTTCCGGGCGCAGCGCGACCGGCTCGGCATGCTCTCCGCCGAACTGCGCGGGGCGCTGGCGGTCCTGCCCGACGGCTCCCCGGCGACCGGGCGCGGCTTCGAGTCGTCCCACCCCGGCCTGTTCCTCGCGGGCCTGGTGACCGCCTCCGGTTTCGGTCCGGCCATGCGCTTCGTGCACGGCGCGATGTTCACGGCGCCCACCCTCGTCCGGGGGGTGCGCCGACGGCTCGGGGCGACTCCGCTGCGCGGGGCGACGGTCCCCGTCCCCTCGGGCGGCAGCCGGACCGAGTCCCCGGCGCCGGTGAGCGGCTGACACGGCCTCCCGCGGGACCCTGCCGGGCCGCTGCCGGCGAACCGGCCGTCAGCGGCCCGGCCCGTCCCCTGCGCTGCCCGCCCCGGCCCGTACAGCACAGCGCCCCCGGACCGGTCCGGGCCCCCTCCAAGGGTGGCCCGCCCCGGTCCGGGGGCGTGCGCGGTCGGCAGGGTCGCGGGGGCCGGACGGACGGGGTCCGGCGCCTCGGGTGCCTGGGAACCGCTATCGGCGGGCGGCTGCCCGCCCGCGGCGGTACAGCAGCGCCCCGCCCACGAGCAGGGCCGCACCCGCGCCCGAGGCCATCAGCACGTTCTCACTGCCGGTCTCGGCCAGGTGGGGCGACTCCTCGCCGGTGGCCGGAGGCGGCGTGTACGTCACCGGCGTGCGAGGCGGGGTGTGCGTACGGACGGGCGGAGACGACGGGGTCTCCTCCTCGAGCTCGTAGCCGGGCTGCTGCGGCTCGTCCGGCGTGTAGACGTTGCCGCAGTCGTTGTCGTAGGCGGAATTGAGCACTCCGAGCACACCGATGGAGTTGCCGCACGCGTTCACCGGCGCGTGGACCGGGACCTGGATGAGGTTCCCGGACAGCACGCCGGGAGAGCCTTCAGCGACTCCCTCCGTGTACGCGCCCCCGCCGCCGGAGCGGCTCTGCGAGGTGCTGGAGGTGCTCTGCTCGGACCCGTCGTCGTGGTGCGAGCCGTTGACGCAGGTGTTGCCGGAGGCCTCGTTGAGCGCCCCGACCACGTCGACGGTGTTGCCGCACGCGTTCACCGGCACGTGGACCGGTGCCTGGACGTTGTTCCCGGACAGCACGCCGGGGGAGTTCGTGGCGGCTCCCCCCGCGTACGCGCCCCCGCCGCCGGAGCGGCTCTGCGAGGCGCTGGAGGTGCTCTGCTCGGACCCGTCGTCGTGGTGCGAGCCGTTGACGCAGGTGTTGCCGGACGCCTGGTTGAGTGCGGAGGCCGCGCCGATGGCGTTGCCGCACACGTTCACCGGCACCTCGATCGGCGCCTGGACGTTGTTCCCGGACAGCACGCCGGGAGAGCCTTCGGCGACTCCCTCCGCGTACGTGTCGGCGAGGGCGGGGGCGCCGTACAGGGAGAGGATGCCCGTGGCGGCGGCCGCCGCGAACGCTCCCCTGCTCAGAGTCTGTCGCAATGTCGTGGTCTTCCTGCTTGAAGAGGTGGAAAGCCGGCCCGGGCACGGAGATCGACGTCCGAAGTCGGCCATGGCGGAGCCGAGAGGCCGGTGCGTCGGACGCCGCAGCGTGCTACGCGTCGAGAAGAACACCCGGAGGTCCGACGGCGGCAGACCCGGCGCCGGCAGCGGCTCCCGTGTTCGCCCTCGACTCACAGGCGGAAGGCCTGCGGGACAAACCCGTGTACCGCGGACGGAGCAGCACAGCGCGTTCCTTTCTCGTGGCGTCGCGTGCCCTACTCCTTCAGTAACCCGACATACGGGAAACGGTTGCGCAGGTTCACCCGGTTGGCCCCCTCCGCGGGCCGCCCGCCCCCGTCAGGAGTACAGCTTCTCGATCTCCTGTGCGTACGCCGCCCGTGCCGCCCGGCGTTTGACCTTCAGGGACGGGGTGAGCAGTCCGTTCTCCTCGGTGGACTCGCCCTCGACGAGGGTGAAGGCGCGGATCGACTCGGCGCGGGAGACGGCCTCGTTGGCGTAGTCGACGGCCTTCTGGACGTCGGCGCGCATCCGGGGTCGGCGATCACCGACGAGCGGGCTCCTCGGGACGAGCGGGCCCCTCAGGACAGGCGGTCGGCGGTGCGGATCGCTTCGGCCAGGTCGTGGAGGTCCCTGTCCTCGGTGCGGTCCGCCAGGCCGGCCGCGTGGTCGGCGAGTTCGCCGAGGCCGGGGGCGCCGGGCAGAGCGCGGTGGCGGCGGCCGTCCGGGCGCAGGGCGTCGGCGAAGTAGGCGGCGGTCGCGGTGACGGCGAGGCCCCGGCCACCGGTCCAGACGGAATCGCCGAGGTCGTCGGCCTCCAGGGCGCCGCTCTCCTCGCGCGGGGCGCGGGACTCGGGGTCGAGCCAGCGGACGGTGGCCGTGGCGAGGTGGCCGTCGGGGGCGCCGGACCGGGTGCGCACCGCGTACAGGGCGGTGACGGTGTGGCCGGGGCCGACCTCGCCGCCGTCGACGTCGTCGTCGCGGAAGTCCTCGTCGGCGACCCGGCGGTTCTCGTAGCCGACGAGGCGGAACTCGGCGACCGTGGCGGGGTCGAAGGCGACCTGGGCCTTCGCGTCCCTGGCCATCAGTTCGATGTTGCGGGGCAGTTGCTCGCAGAAGACCTCGCGGCCCTCCTCCTCGTCGGACACGTACACCGTGTGGCCGTCGCCCTTGTCGGCGAGGCGTTCCATGAGGGCGTCCCCGTAGTCGCTGCCGACGCCGACGCCGAAGAGGGTGATGCCGTGCTCGCGGCGGGACTCCCCGATGCGTTCGAGGATCGTGTCGGCGTCGGTGTCGCCGGTGTTGGCGAGCGCGTCGGAGACCAGGACGACCCGGTTGGTGGCGCCCTCGCGCAGTCCTTCGACGGCGGTCTCGTAGCCGGTCTCGACGCCCGCGCCGAGGTTGGTGGACTGCGCGGGCTCCAGGGCGTCGACGGCGTCGTGGATCTCGTCCCGGTTGCCGTCGAGGCGGGTCATCGGCAGGACGGTCTCGGCCTCGTCGCTGAAGGTGACGATCGCCACGGAGTCCTCGTCGCGCAGCCGGTCCGTCATGGTGGCGAGGGATTCCCGGGCGAGGTCGAGGCGGCCGGGTTCGTCCATGGAGCCGGAGACGTCGATGACGAAGGTGAGGGCGGCGGGCGGACGGTCCTCGTCCGGCCCGGCGGACCGGGTGGCGAGGCCCACGCGGACCAGGGACCAGTCGTCCTCGTCGGTGCGGGCGCCGTCGACGGTGACCGTGAAGCCGTTGCCGTCCGGGCGTTCGTAGTCCTGCCGGAAGCTGTTGACGAACTCCTCGGGCCGGACCGTCGACGGGTCGGGCAGCCGGCCCTCGGAGAGGGTGCGGCGGGCGTAGCCGTAGGAGGCGGTGTCGACGTCGAGGGCGAAGGTGGAGAGGTGATCGGGGTCGGGCGCGACGTCGCGCCGGTCGTCCTGCTCCCCCTCGCGCTGCCGGTCGGTGCCGCGGGTGCCGTCGGGCACGGGGAGCGGGGCCGCATCGCTGTTCCCGCCGCCTCCGGTCCCTCCCCCGGGCCCGCCCCCGCCCTCGTACGAGGAGTCGGACGCCTTGCCGGCGTGGCCGCCTCCGTTGCACGCGGTGAGCAGCAGTCCGCTCGCCGCCGTGAGCGCGACCAGGGCGGCGCGGAGACGGCGTGTCCCCCGGCGCGTCCGGGCGCCCTTCCTTCGTGTCGTCCTCGTCCCGCGTGCCGTCCTCGTCCCGTTCGATGTCCGGTCCGTCGTCCGCTTCATCGTCCGTTCCCCCTGCTGCCGTTGGCGTCGACTTCTCGACTGTGACGCCGGAGCGGGGCGGAACGTGCGGTACGGGGCGTTGCGGATGGGTCTCGAAGCGGGCACGGGACGGGCCCGCCGAGACCGGTAGGTGACCCTCCGTCGACCTGAGCCGGACCTGGGGCCTCTCGTTACGACACCACGTCCTTGCGGGCGAAGCCGCGGAAGGCCAGCGCGAACAGCACGAGGGCGTACGTCACCGAGACCGCGGTGCCCTGGATCATGCCGGACCACTGCGGGATCGGCTGGACGGCGTCGGCCCAGGCGAACTGCCAGTGCGCGGGCAGGAAGTGACGCCAGTCGCCGAGGGCGGTCACCGCGTCCAGGACGTTGCCGACGATGGTCAGGCCGACCGCGCCGCCGACCGCGCCCAGCGGGGCGTCGGTGCGTGTCGACAGCCAGAACGCGAGTCCGGCGGTGACCAGCTGGGACACGAAGATGTAGCCCACGACCACCACGAGCCGCTGGGCCGCCGTCGCGGGGTCGAGCGAGCCGCCGGTGGGGATCTGCAGCGGGCCCCAGCCGTAGGCGGCGGTGCCGACGAGGAGCGCGACCACCGGCAGCAGCACCATCGCGGCGAGGCTGAGCCCCAGGCCGACGACGAGCTTGGACCACAGCAGCCGCATCCTCGGCACCGGGGCGGCCAGGAGGTAGCGCAGCGAGGACCAGCCGGCCTCCGAGGCGACCGTGTCCCCGCAGAACAGGGCGACGGGGATGACGAGGAGGAAGCCGGCGGAGACGAACAGGTTCACGGCGGCGAAGTTGGCGCCGGACGCGGTGGCCGTGTCCATCAGGGTCACCCGGCCCTCGCGGCCCTCCGGCTCGCCTCCGATGGCGAAGGCGACGACCAGCACGAAGGGCAGGGCGGCGAGGATCGCGCCCATGACGAGGGTGCGGCGGCGCTTCAGCTGCCGGACCAGTTCGACCCGCAGCGGCAGCGTGCGGCCCGCGCGGTAGCCGTCGGCCACCTCCACCGGCCGCCCCGGCCCCGCCGGCTGTCCGGGGCCGGTGGCCCCGGCGGGCTCGGTCCGTTCGTCGAGCGCGCTCATGCGGGACCTCCGATCATCGTGAGGAAGGCGTCTTCGAGGCGGCGGTGCGGGCCGACCGACGCCACCGGCACTTCCAGCCGCACCAGTTCGGCGACCAGGCGCGGGGCGGTGCCGTCGGCGTCGAGGCGGACCAGCAGCCCGTCGTCGGTGGGGACCGCCGAGGCGACGCCCGGCAGGGCGGCGACCTTGCCGGCGAGCGGCTCGTCCACGGGGGACTCGGTGCCGACGAGCAGGGTGTCGCCGGAGCCGACGATCTCGTGCACCGGCCCGGCCTGGACCAGTTGTCCGCGGTCCATGACGACGAGGTGGGTGCAGGACTGCTCGACCTCGGAGAGCAGATGGCTGGAGACGATCACCGTGCGTCCGGCGGCCGCGTACCGGATCATCACCTCGCGCATCTCGCGGATCTGGGGCGGGTCCAGGCCGTTGGTCGGTTCATCCAGGATGAGCAGGTCCGGCAGGCCGAGCATGGCCTGGGCGATGGCGAGGCGCTGGCGCATGCCCTGGGAGTAGGTGCGCACCGCGCGGGCGAGGGCGTCGCCGAGGCCCGCGATCTCCAGGGCCTCCTCCATGCGGGAGTCCTCCGGCGGGCGGCCGGTGGCCTGCCAGTACAGTTCCAGGTTCTCCCGGCCGGACAGGTGCGGGAGGAAGCCCGCGCCCTCGACGAAGGCGCCGACCCGGGACAGCACCGGCGCGCCGGGGCGGATGGCGTGACCGAAGACGCGGATCTCGCCGCCGTCGGGCTTGATCAGGCCCATCAGCATGCGCAGGGTGGTGGTCTTGCCCGCGCCGTTCGGCCCGAGCAGGCCGAGGACCTGGCCCTTCTCGACGCGGAACGACAGGTCCCGTACGGCGTACCGGTCGGCGGACCGGGTGTAGCGCTTGCTGAGGCCGGTGATCTGCAGCGGTACGCCGGCGAGTTCGGGGTCGGGGGGCGTGGCCGTCGTGCGGCGGCGGCCGGTGAGCACCAGGGCGAGGGCGAGCACCGCTCCGGCGGCCGGCAGCCACCACACCCAGGAGGGCAGCGGTGCCGCGGCGGTGGCCACCGCGGGCGCGGTGGGCACGGTGAGGTCGCTCTTCAGGGAGACCGTGTACGTCGCCGGGGCGGCCGGGGAGGCGTAGCCGAGGTCGGTGGAGGCGAGGACGAGCCGCAGGCGGTGGCCCTGCCGGACCTCGTGGTCGACGGCCGGGAACGTGACGGTGACGTCCTTGCCCGCCCTGGCGTCCTCGACCCGGATCGGCGCGACCAACTGGGAGGGCAGTACCTGCTGTCGTCCGTCCGGGCCGACGTCGTACACCTTGCCGAAGAGGACGGCGTCGTCACCGGTCGACTTCACGTGGACGGTGGCGGTCGGCGAGCCGGTGATCCGCAGGTCGCCGGTGACCGGGGCGGACTCGAAGCGGGCGTGCTGGCCGGGGAAGTCCAGGGAGACGCCGACGCCGAGGGACGACAGCTGGGAGAGGCCGCCGGCACCGCCGAGGCCGGGCAGCGCGGAGACGGCGGGCGGACTGGCGCCGGCCGGGTTGGCGAAGCTCTGCTCGCGTCCGGTGAGCGGGAAGGCCTTCCCGCCGCCGGTCAGGCCCGGGTAGCGGTCCGCGGACGCGCCGCTCAGCACGGCCCGCCCGTCGGTGGAGTCGACGCCTCCGGTGCGGGTGACGCGGAAGGCGGGGCCGGTGTCGGCGCCCTTGTCGTCCTTCAGGTACCGGTCGAACCAGGCCCGGGTGCGGGCATGGAGGCGGTCCGACTCCGGGTCGCCGCCGTCGTGTCCGCCGGCGATCCAGTCGACGTCGACCGGGGCGCCGTTCGCGCGGATCGCCTTCGCCGCCGCGTCGGCGTGGCCGAGCGGGAACAGCGAGTCGGACTGGCCCTGCATCAGCAGGGTCGGTACGTCGATGCGGTCGGCGACGGCGGACGGGGACCGCTCCTTCAGGAGCGCGACGGCCTCCGCGTCCGGGGTGCCGGACTCGGCGACCCGCTCGTACATCCGGCACAGCGCGGGCTCGAACTTCTCGCAGCCGCCGCCGGAGTTGACGAAGATGCCCGCCCACAGCTTCTTGAACACGCCGTTCGGGAACAGCGCTTCGGCGAGGTCGAAGTAGGTGATCGCCGGGGCGATGGCGTCCACCCGGTCGTCGTGCCCGGCGGTGAGCAGCGCGATGGCGCCGCCGTAGGAGGCGCCGGCCATGCCCAGGCGCGGGTCGCCGTCCTTGTCCAGCTCGACCTCGGGCTGTTCGGCGAGCCAGTCGATGAGCCGGGAGACGTCGGCGACCTCGCCCTTCGGGTCGTTCAGGCCGATCTTCCCGGTGGACTTGCCGAAGCTGCGCGCGGACCAGGTGAGCACCGCGTACCCCTCGCGCGCGAGCTCCTCGGCCTGCTGCCGCACGTCGTTCTTGCTGCCGCCGAAGCCGTGCCCGAGCAGGACGGCGGGGCGGCGGCCGGCCGGACCGGCGGTGAAGTACGAGGTGTCGATGCGCACCTCGTCGCTCCCGTCACCGCCGTCGGCCACCGTCATGACGCGGTCGGCCCGGTCCACCGCGGGCGCCGGGTCGTCGGAGGCGACGGCGGTCCAGGTGCCGGCCCCGGCGAGCACGACGGCGGCCGCCGCGGCGGCGACGGTCCGCCGGGGCCGCCATGACGTGGGCCGTCGCAGTCCGGGCAGTCGAAGATCCATGCGTCAACGGTACGGGGTCGATCTGTGGTCCCGATGCCGCCCGGGGACCGACCCCGCCACCTCCTCCAGGCGTACGCGACCGCCGCCGTGTACCGCGTCCGTGGTACACGGCCGCACCGCGAACGCCCCGGGACCGCCCATGTCGGGCGGGGGTGCCGGCGTTCCGGTCCGGCACCCGGGGCGGCTGAGCGCATCGTGGGGCGTTCTTCCGTGACCGGTGACGGACGAAGACCTCCGGCGCGGGGCCGTAGCGGACGGGGAGTCGTCGCACGCACTTCGCTCCTGCCAAAGCAAAGCGGCCGCCCGCGCCGGAGGCGATCGGTACCGGGGCCCTCAGCGGCGCCCCGGAGCAGAGAGGGCGGTCGCGTCACTCGCGCCGCCGTTCGTGTCGTCGTGGAGGGCGTCGCTCCTGCCGCTCCTCATGGCCTCGTTCATGTCACGGCCCCCGTGGCGAGTACCGCCTCGTCGTTGTCGTCCCACACGGCTCCCCCCGGTTCTAGCCGTGCGGCGAAGCCCTGTCAATGCTTTGTCCAGACATAAGGACGAGATCTTGACCTTACGTCCCCGGAACAGGCGAACCGTCCGGGAGAGCGGCAAGCCGACGCCCGGCCGGACGGTGCCCCTAGACCGCCGGACGGCCCACGGGCCGAGGGGCGAGCCGGGCGGATCGACGGTTCCGGCGGGGCGGGTCAACACGGCCCGCCGATGAACCGGCGCACACCTTTGCTTCACTTCTGTATCAAATACCCCGGTCGTGTCACACATGTCCCGTGTACGCGGGCTTTCCGTCACGCCCGGCGCACAACGCCGCTCCGCCCCCGTAGGGCGTCGTTCACAGGGCAGAACGCTGGTGATCGCCAGCGCGGCACCCGGCTCCCCCTGACGGCCGACCCCTGGCCGCCTCCGTGGTGCTCGCGGGGAGGTACGACGCATGACCGACCGAAGCCTGTGGTCCTACAAGGACATCGCGGCGCACATCAAGGTGCAGCCGGACACCGTCCGTTCGTACCGCAAGCACGGCCTCCTGCCCCCGCCCGACCATGTGGAGAGCGGCAAGCCGTACTGGTACGCGGACACGGTACGCCGCTGGGTGGCCTCCCGGCCGGGCAACCGGGGTCGCGGGGGCAGTTGACTCCGGGAGACCTCCGGAAAAGCAGCTGTGCCCCGCCGCCCCGGTGGGGCACAGTTCAGCTGTGAACTTCACCGACAAACCCACTCTCACCGGGGACCGGACCGTGCTGCGCCCCTTCACGGAGGCCGACGCCGACACGATGTGGGAGATCATCCAGGACCCGGAGGTCGTCCGCTTCACCTTCGACCCCTCCGTCGAACTCACCCCGGAGAAGACGCTTTCCTGGTACGGCTCCCGGTCCGCGCAGCCCGACCGGCTCGACCTCGCCGTCACCGACCGTGCCACCGGGGACCTCGTCGGCGAGGTCGCCCTCAACGAGTGGGGCCCAAAGGCACGCAGCTGTACCTTCCGCACCCTCATCGGGCCGCGTGGCCGCGGCCGGGGGCTGGGCACCGAAGCCACGCGGCTCATCGTCGCCCACGGCTTCGAGTGCCTCGGGCTGCGCCGCATCCAACTGGAGGCCTACGGCGACAACCCGCGCGCCCTGCGTGTGTACGAGAAGGCCGGCTTCGTGGTCGAGGGCGTGCGGCGGGAGGTCACGTTCCGGGACGGGGAGTGGGTCGACGAAGTGATCATGGCGATCCTCGACCGGGAGTGGGCCGCGCTCAACGCCACGGTTCGATGACCGTCACGCCCGCGCCCGGGGCCGTGCCCATGGCCGCCAGGGCCGACGGGGCCGCGTCCAGGCCGATGGTCCGCGTCACCAGGAGATCGGGGCGGACCGCGCCCGCGCGGACCAGTTCCAGCATCGGCGGGTAGGTGTGCGCGGCCATGCCGTGGCTGCCGAGGAGTTCGAGCTCGAGGGCGATGGCGCGGGCCATCGGTACCGGGGTGGTGCCCGTGGGCGAGGGCAGCAGTCCGACCTGGACGTGACGGCCCCGGCGGCGCAGGCCGTTCACGGAGGCGGCACAGGTGACGGGTGAGCCGAGGGCGTCCAAGGAGAGATGGGCGCCACCGCCGGTGAGGTCTCGGACCGCCTCCGCCGTGTCCTCCGCCGCCGCGTTCACACACTCCACCGCGCCGAACTTCCGTGCCAGGTCGAGGGCTTGCGGGGACACGTCCACCGCGACGACCCGCGCACCGGACGCCGCCGCGATCATCACCGCGGACAGGCCCACCCCGCCGCAGCCATGCACCGCGACCCACTCCCCCGCCGCCACCCGGCCCTGCTGCACGACCGCGCGGTAGGCGGTGGCGAAGCGGCAGCCGAGGGAGGCGGCGGTCGCGGAGGTCATGCCCTCGGGGACGGCGACCAGGTTCACCTCGGCGTGGTCCAGCGCCACGTACTGGGCGAAGGAGCCCCAGTGGGTGAACCCGGGCTGGGTCTGCCGCTCGCACACCTGCTGGTCGCCGGCCGCGCAGGCCGGGCAGCTTCCGCAGGCGCAGACGAACGGGACGGTGACCCGGTCTCCGGGGTGCCACCGGGTGACTCGCACGCCGACCGCCTCGACGACTCCGGCGAGTTCGTGGCCGGGGACGTGCGGCAGCGTGATGTCCGGGTCGTGGCCCTGCCAGCCGTGCCAGTCGCTGCGGCACAGGCCGGTGGCCTCCACGCGGACCACGACTCCGTGCTGCGCGGGTTCCGGGTCCGCGACCTCCCGCACCTCGGCCGGTTCCCCGTACCGCTCGAACACCACCGCCCGCATGACCGGCCCCTTCCCTCGCTCACCGCCGTCGGCGGAACGCTATCCCCCGGCCTCCGCCTTGTCGCGGGCGGCCTTGCCGTGGGCAGCCTTGTCGCGGGTGGCTTCCTCGGCCTCGGCGGAGTCCTCGGGCCCACCGGCCCGGTCGGCCCGGTCGGCCTCGACCCCGACGGCCTTCGGTGCCGACTCGCCCTCGCTGAGCCCGAACCGCTCGTGGAACCGGCGCAGCGGGCCCGGGGCCCACCAGGTCGCCCGGCCGGTGAGCCGCATGACCGAAGGGACCAGGAGGGTGCGGACGATCATCGCGTCCATCAGCACGGCCAGCGCGATGCCCAGGCCCAGCATCTTGGTGTTGGTCACGCGCGAGGTGCCGATCGCGACCATGACCACCGCCAGGATGACGGCCGCCGCGGTGATCAGTCCGCCCGTGCGCTGCAGGCCGTGCCGGACCGCCTGTTCGTGGTTCCCCGTGAGGTCGTACTCCTCCTTGATCCGGGAGAGCAGGAACACGCCGTAGTCCATGGAGAGGCCGAAGGCGACGCAGAACATGATGATCGGGAGGGTCGTCTCGACGGAGCCGGGGCTGGTGAAGCCGAGCAGGCCGGAGAGATGGCCGTCCTGGAAGACCCAGACCACGGCGCCGAACATGGCGGTCAGGCTGAGGGCGTTGAGCAGCACCGCCTGGACGGGTATCAGCACGCTGCCGGTGAGCAGGAACACCAGGAACAGGGTGACGATCACGATGAACAGGGCCGCCGCGGGCAACTGCTCGGCTATGGCGTCCTTGGAGTCGACCAGCACGGCCGCCGCGCCCGTCACGTGGGTGTCGAACGGGGCGTCCACCGCACGCAGATCGCCCACCAGGTGCTGGGCGGGGTCGTCGACGGCCTCGCCCTTCGGCTGCACCGTGAAGACCGCCGCGTCCCCCTTCACCAGCGGCCCGTCGACCCGTACCACCTCGGGGAGTCCGGCGACGCGTTCCTTGTAGGCCGCGTACTGGGCCTCGGTGGCGCGGCCCTCGGCGAGCACGTCGAGGCTGCCGCCGGGGCTGCCCGGGAAGCCTTCGCGGATGTGGTCCTGGACCACGCGCGACGCGGCGGTGGACGGCAGTTGGCGGTCGTCTGCGGTGCCGAACTTCACGCCCAGGAAGGGCAGTCCGAGCAGGACCAGCACGGCCGTGGTGCCCAGGGCGAAGAACGGCGCACGGCGCATCACCAGCGTCGCCGTGCGGCCCCAGGCGGCTCCCTCCTCCGCGGCGGCCTTCGCGGGGCGTCTGCGGCGGAACAGGCGGCGCAGGTCCAGGGCGTCGACGCGGTGGCCGAGGACCATCAGCGCGGCGGGGAGCAGAAGGAGCGCCGCCGCCGCGGCCAGCAGCACCACGGCGATGCCGGCGTAGGCGAAGGACCGCAGGAAGTACTGCGGGAAGAGCAGCATCGCCGCCAGGGACACCGCGACCGTAAGGGCGGAGAAGAGCACCGTGCGTCCGGCCGTGCGCAGGGTGGTGCCGACGGCGGTGAGAGGTTCGGCTCCGGCGGACAGCTCCTCGCGGAAGCGGCGGACGATGAAGAGCGCGTAGTCGATGGCCAGGCCGAGGCCGAGCGCGGTGGTGAGGTTCATCGCGAACACCGACACCTCGGTGACCTCGGTGAGCCCGCGCAGGATCGCGTTGGCGCCGAGGATCGCGACGATGCCGACGCCGAGCGGCAGCAGGGCCGCGACGGCGCTGCCGAACACCATCATCAGCAGCACGAGCGTCACGGGCAGGGCGATCAGCTCGGCCCGCAGCAGGTCCTCCTGGATGATGGTCTGCATCTCGTGCTGCACGGTGACCGGGCCGCCGACGCCGACCTCCACCACGCCCTGTTCGCCGCGGAACAGGGGTGTGATGCGGTCCAGGGTCTCGCCCATGGCCGTCTCGTCGCCCGTGATGCGGGCGGCGATCAGTGCCTCGTGCCCGTCCTCGGCGCGCAGGGCGGGTGAGCGGGTCTGCCAGTAGGAGCCGACGCCGGTGATCCCCTCCTCGCCGGCCAGGCGCTCGACGAGCCGCCCGGCCTCGGCGGCGACGGCCGGATCGTCCACCGAGGCGTCGCCCGCGTCGACGAGCAGCAGGAGGTTGGGCTGGGAGTCGGGGAACTCCCGCTCGATGGCCTGGGTCGCGTAGGTGGATTCCGCGTCCGGGTCCTCCCAGCCGCCGCTGCTCATACGGTCGGCGACCCCGCTGCCGGCCAGTGCGGCCAGCACGGTGAGCACCAGCGCCGCCAGCAGGGCGAGCCGCGGCCGGGCGGTCACGAACCGGGTCCAGCCTCCGACGCGTGGTGGCTCGTTGACTTCGGTCATCCTGCGGTGTCCCCTTTTCACCGTGAAACCGTGCCCCGGCCCCGGCGGGCGCTCCGTGCGTGCTGCTCGTGCACCGTGCTGGTCCGGGGCCTCGTGGTCCGCGCGTACGCGGGCAGGCGGCATGGCTGTGCCGTTGCCATAAACTGGCAAACACGAGAGGTCGCTCGTGTTTTTCCACAATGCGAGCACCCGCTCGCGTTTGTCAATCGCTGGGGAAAACGCGTACGGAACACCTGCGGAAGACTTCGTACGCGCGGCGGCCGCACACGGCGCCGCGAGCAGGACGGCACACGAAGCCGCGCACGGAGAAGCAGCACAGAAACGGGGAACACGTGCCCGACAGGACCGGGAGGACCGACATGGAGCAGACGGCCGGCGAGCGGCCCCGCCGCAGACAGGCGCGCGGCGAACGGCGCATCACCCAGTTGCTCGAGGCGGCCGCCTCCGTCTTCTGCACCACCGGGTACACGGCGGCCAGCACCAACGCCATCGCCCGCGAGGCGGGCGTCTCCCCCGGCACGCTGTACCAGTTCTTCCCGAACAAGGAAGCGATCGCGATCGAGCTGGGCGACCGGCTGATGCGCGAGATGCGGGAGACGTACGGGGAGGCCCTCGGGCCGATCGCCCCCGAGACCCCGCTGGAGGAGGCCGTCGCGGCGGCCGTCGACCGCTTCGTCGACTTCAACTGCCGCCACCCGGTCTTCTTCACCCTGATGCACGGTCCGGACATTCCCGGCGCCATGGCGCAGGAGCACGACGCCCTGCACGCCGCCCTGATCGGCCGGGTCGAGGCGCTGCTCACCCCGCTCCTGCCCGACGCCCGCACCGAGGAGATCGCCCGTACGTCCCAGATGTGCGTGGGCATCTACAAGGGCGGCCTGGAGCTGATCCTCGCCCACGAGGGCGCCGAGCGTGAGGCCTATGTCCAGGAACTGAAGAACGTCCTGTTCCGTTACCTCGACCCGCTGCTCATGGATTCATACCCCCTAGGGGTATAGTCTGGACATGGAGGCCCCGGCCCCCGTGGGCCCCCTCGACCCCATACGCCTCGACGAGGAGCAACGACATGACCGTCCGGACCGACACCCAGGGCTCCGTCACCGCCGTCTACAAGGTGAGCGGCATGAGCTGCGGCCACTGCGAAGGCGCCGTCTCCGGCGAGATCTCCGAGCTTCCCGGGGTCGCCTCGGTGAAGGCCGTCGCCACCACCGGCGAGGTCACCGTCGTCTCCGCGGCCCCGCTCGACGAGGAGGCCGTCCGCGCCGCCGTCGACGAGGCCGGCTTCGAGCTCGTCGGCCCCGCCTGACACCGAAGACGGCTCGGCCTGGCGCCAGACGACACGCCCGAGCCCGCCAGGGACACCGCGACCTCTCCGGAGTCCCGGACCTGCCTGGAGTACGGACATGACCAGCACCACCGCCACCGGAGCACCGATACCCGCCGACCCGGCGGGCCCGGGCACCCCGGCGGCCCCCACGACCTCGGAGGCCCCGCCCGCCTCCGAGGTCGAGCTGCTCATCGGCGGGATGACCTGCGCCTCCTGCGCGGCCCGCGTCGAGAAGAAGCTCAACCGCATGGACGGCGTGAGCGCCACGGTGAACTACGCGACGGAGAAGGCCCGGATCGCCTACCCCGCCGGCACCGAGGTCGCCGATCTCATCGCCACCGTGGTGAAGACCGGCTACACCGCCGAGGAACCCGCGCCCCCGCCGTCCCCCGCATCCGCGCCGGAGTCGGCACCGGACGGGCCGGACGGGCCGGGCACCGCGTCGGCGGACCCCGGGCTCACCGCCCTGCGCGCGCGGCTGACCGTCTCCGCCGTGCTCGCCCTTCCCGTCGTGCTGCTCGCGATGATCCCGCCCCTGCAGTTCGACCACTGGCAGTGGCTCTCGCTCACCCTCGCCGCTCCCGTCGTCGTCTGGGGTGCGCTGCCCTTCCACCGGGCCGCCTGGACCAACCTGCGGCACGGCGCGGCCACCATGGACACCCTGGTCTCCGTCGGCACGCTCGCCGCGTTCGGCTGGTCCCTGTGGGCGCTGTTCCTCGGCGACGCGGGCATGCCCGGGATGCGGCACCCCTTCGAGCTGACCGTCGCCCGCACCGACGGCGCCTCCGCGATCTACCTGGAGGTCGCCGCCGGCGTCACCGTCTTCATCCTCCTCGGCCGCTACCTCGAGGCCCGCTCCAAGCGCCGCGCGGGCGCCGCCCTGCGCGCCCTGATGGAGCTGGGCGCCAAGGACGTCGCCGTGCTCCGCGACGAGGGCGGCCGGGTGCGCGAGGTGCGCGTCCCGGCGGAGCGGCTGGCGGCCGGTGACCGGTTCGTCGTACGCCCCGGGGAGAAGATCGCCACCGACGGGACCGTGGTCGAGGGCTCCTCCGCCGTGGACGCGTCGATGCTGACCGGCGAGTCGGTGCCGGTGGACGTCACCGTCGGCGACGCCGTCACCGGTGCCACGGTCAACGCGGGCGGCCGGCTCGTCGTGGAGGCCACCCGGGTCGGCGCCGACACCCGGCTCGCGCGGATGGCACGGGCCGTGGAGGACGCGCAGAACGGCAAGGCCGAGGTGCAGCGGCTCGCGGACCGGATCTCCGGGGTCTTCGTCCCCGTGGTGCTGCTCATCGCCGCCGGCACCTTCGGCGGGTGGCTCGGCGTCACCGGCGACACCGCCGCCGCCTTCACCGCGGCCGTCGCGGTGCTGATCATCGCCTGCCCGTGCGCCCTCGGGCTGGCCACCCCGACCGCGCTCATGGTGGGCACCGGACGCGGCGCGCAGCTCGGCATCCTCATCAAGGGCCCCGAGGTCCTGGAGTCCACCCGCCGCGTCGACACCGTCGTCCTGGACAAGACCGGCACGGTCACCACCGGCCGGATGACCCTCCAGCAGGTCCACACCGCCGACGGCACCGACGAGAAGCAGCTGCTGCGGCTGGCCGGCGCCCTGGAGCACGCCTCCGAGCACCCGATCGCCCGCGCGATCGCCGCCGGCGCCGAGGAGCGGGCGGGGGCGCTGCCTTCGGCCGAGAGCTTCGAGAACGTCCCGGGGCGGGGCGTTCGCGGGCGCGTGGACGGCCACGAGGTGGTCGTGGGGCGGCTCGGCGGGGGTCCGGCGGACGAGGAGGCGGGCCCCGGGCTGCCGCCGGAGCTGGAGCGGGCCCGCGACGAGGCCGAGAAGGGCGGGCTCACGGCCGTCGTGGTCGGCTGGGACGGAACCGCTCGCGGGGTCCTCGCCGTCGCGGACGCGGTCAAGGAGACCAGCGCGGAGGCCGTCCGGGACCTGCGCGCCCTCGGACTCACCCCCGTCCTGCTCACCGGCGACCACCGCACCGTCGCCGAGGCGGTGGGCCGGGCCGTCGGCATCGACCGGGTGATCGCCGAGGTCCTGCCCGAGGACAAGGCCGCCGTCGTGCGGGAACTGCAGGACGAGGGACGGACCGTGGCCATGGTCGGCGACGGCGTCAACGACGCCGCCGCCCTCGCCACCGCCGATCTGGGCCTGGCCATGGGCACCGGCACCGACGCGGCGATCGAGGCCGGCGACCTGACCCTCGTCCGCGGTGATCTGCGGGTGGCGGCGGACGCCATCCGGCTGTCCCGCCGCACCCTCGCCACCATCAAGGGCAATCTCGTCTGGGCCTTCGGCTACAACGTCGCCGCGCTGCCGCTGGCCGCGGCCGGACTGCTCAACCCGATGATCGCGGGAGCGGCGATGGCCTTCTCCTCGGTCTTCGTCGTCACCAACAGCCTGCGGCTGCGCTCGTTTCATTGAGGTCTCAACTGGGATCACCCCCTGGAGTCCGGTACGACATTTCACATAAGCTCTTCACAAGGCTCCCGCATCTTCCTTACTCTTGGGGCGCATCGGCAATTCAGGGCCCTTGCGCACCTAAAGGACAAATGCAAGAGACGCAGATCACAGTGATGTGAACGTAACCATCGAAGGGGTTCGAAGGTCTAAGTTGGCGATGTCGGGAAGCGTCTTGGGGGGCGCGACCTGACATCTGGGGATGTCTTGGGGGACTTCCCCGGAGTTGCGTTGCCGGGGCACGTACTTCGGAGAGCTTTGAGCGGCCCTCTCGACCGTGCGCGTCCCGGCAGACCGCACAGGCGCGGTGAGTTCCGCTCATCGCGCCCAGAGACAGCGATTCAGGCGCTGATCTTCACAGACGCCCGGCCGGATCCCGTGGGGGGAATCCGCACCGGGACATGGGAAGGCGCCCTGACGTCGGCCCGTGGGGGGACCGGCGCAGGGCGCCTTCTGCTTTTCCGGGCTTTTCCGGGCTTCTCCGGGCTCGGTTCGCCGCAGGGTGCCGCCGACCCCCGCCCGCCCGCCGTACGAGACGGAACGACGGACGGCACGCCCTCCAGGGCGTGCCGTCCGTCGCTGTCCTGTGCCGCGTCCGGTCAGCGCTCCTCGACCGGGATGAAGTCGCGCTCCACCACGCCCGTGTAGATCTGGCGGGGGCGGCCGATGCGGGAACCCGGCTCCTTGATCATCTCGTGCCACTGGGCGATCCAGCCCGGCAGCCGGCCGAGGGCGAACAGGACCGTGAACATCTCGGTCGGGAAGCCCATGGCCCGGTAGATCAGGCCGGTGTAGAAGTCCACGTTCGGGTAGAGGCTGCGCGAGACGAAGTAGTCGTCGGAGAGCGCGTGCTCCTCCAGCTTGAGCGCGATGTCCAGCAGCTCGTCGGACTTGCCGAGAGCGGACAGCACGTCGTGCGCGGCGGCCTTGATGATCTTGGCGCGCGGGTCGAAGTTCTTGTAGACCCGGTGGCCGAAGCCCATCAGGCGGACGCCGTCCTCCTTGTTCTTCACCTTGCGGATGAAGGCGTCGACGTCGCCGCCGTCGGCCTGGATGCCCTCGAGCATCTCCAGCACCGACTGGTTGGCGCCACCGTGCAGCGGGCCCCACAGGGCGGAGATGCCGGCGGAGATCGAGGCGAACATGTTCGCCTGCGAGGAGCCGACCAGGCGCACCGTGGAGGTCGAGCAGTTCTGCTCGTGGTCCGCGTGCAGGATGAGCAGCTTGTCCAGGGCGGAGACGACGACCGGGTCGGGCTCGTACTCCTGGGCCGGGACGGAGAAGGTCATGCGCAGGAAGTTCTCGACGTAGCCGAGGTCGTTGCGCGGGTAGACGAACGGGTGACCGATCGACTTCTTGTACGCGTAGGCCGCGATCGTCGGAAGCTTGGCGAGCAGCCGGATGGTGGAGAGGTGGCGCTGGCGCTCGTCGAACGGGTTGTGGCTGTCCTGGTAGAACGTCGACAGCGCCGAGACGACCGACGACAGCATCGCCATCGGGTGGGCGTCACGCGGGAAGCCCTTGTAGAAGTTCTTGACGTCCTCGTGCAGCAGGGTGTGCTGCGTGATCTCGCCCCGGAACTCGCTGAGCTCGTCGACGGTCGGCAGCTCGCCGTTGATCAGCAGGTAGGCGACCTCCAGGAAGGAGGAGCGCTCGGCCAGCTGCTCGATGGGGTACCCGCGGTAACGGAGGATGCCTCCCTCACCGTCCAGGTACGTGATCGCGGATTTGTATGCGGCGGTGTTGCCGTAACCGCTGTCCAGCGTCACCAGGCCGGTCTGGGAGCGGAGCTTCCCGATGTCGAAGCCCTTGTCGCCGACCGTGCTGTCGATCACCGGGTAGGTGTACTCGCCGTCGCCGTACCGCAGTACTACAGAGTTGTCGCTCACGTCTTCCCTCACCGACGTAGTGCCTCATCTTCGAGGTGCCCTGACTGTCTCTACCATCCCCCACTTGGCTCAGGAGAGTGCACTCGGGGTCGACCATCGGGCCTATCGGCGGCACTGAGTGCCGCCAACTTGCCCATCCTGCCCCCTGCGTTCCCCTTCCGGAAGGCCTCTGTGACGTTTCCGACTCGTTTGATCGATCATTTTTCTTCCGGGAGAGGGACGAAGGGCAGCAACAACGACGGTTCAGGCGCCCGCGAGCCGGAAGTCGAGCGCCGTACAGCGCCGGCCAGCCGAGACCGTGCGGACCGCCTGTCCGATCGCCCTGCGGGAGCCAACGAGGACGACCAGCCGCTTGGCCCGGGTGACCGCCGTGTAGAGCAGGTTCCGCTGCAGCATCATCCAGGCGCCGGTGGTCACCGGGATGACGACGGCCGGGTACTCGCTGCCCTGGGAACGGTGGATGGTCACCGCGTAGGCGTGGGCCAGTTCGTCCAGTTCGTCGAACTCGTACGGCACCTCCTCGTCCTCGTCCGTCAGCACCGTCAGCCGCTGGTCGACCGGGTCGAGCGAGGTGACCACGCCGACGGTGCCGTTGAAGACCCCGTTCTCACCCTTCTCGTAATTGTTGCGGATCTGGGTGACCTTGTCGCCGACGCGGAAGACCCGGCCGCCGAACCGCTTCTCGGGCAGGTCGGGGCGGCCGGGGGTGACGGCCTGCTGGAGCAGGCCGTTCAGCGTGCCGGCGCCGGCCGGACCCCGGTGCATGGGGGCGAGGACCTGCACGTCCCGGCGCGGGTCGAGCCCGAACTTCGCCGGGATGCGGCGCGCGGCGACGTCCACGGTGAGCCGGCCGGCCTCCTCCGTGTCGTCCTCGACGAAGAGGAAGAAGTCCTTCATGCCGTCGGTGAGCGGGTGCTGTCCGGCGTTGATCCGGTGCGCGTTGGTCACCACGCCCGACTGCTGGGCCTGGCGGAAGACGCGGGTGAGGCGGACGGCGGGGACGGGACTGCCGTCGGCCAGCAGGTCCCGGAGCACTTCGCCCGCGCCGACGCTGGGGAGCTGGTCGACGTCCCCGACGAAGAGGAGGTGCGCGCCCGGGGCCACCGCCTTGACCAGCTTGTTGGCCAGCAGCAGATCGAGCATGGACGCCTCGTCGACCACCACCAGGTCGGCGTCCAGCGGCCGGTCCCGGTCGTAGGCGGCGTCCCCGCCGGGCTTGAGCTCCAGCAGGCGGTGGACGGTGGAGGCCTCGGCGCCGGTCAGCTCCGCGAGACGTTTGGCGGCGCGCCCGGTGGGGGCGGCGAGCACCACCTTGGCCTTCTTGGCGCGGGCCAGCTCCACGATGGACCTCACCGTGAAGGACTTGCCGCAGCCGGGGCCGCCGGTGAGGACGGCGACCTTCTCGGTGAGCGCCAGTTTGACGGCGGCCTCCTGCTCGGGGGCGAGATCGGCGCCCGTACGCCCCTTGAGCCAGCCGAGGGCCTTCGTCCAGTCCACGTCCCCGAACCCCGGCATCCGGTCCTCACCGGTGCGCAGGAGGCGCAGCAACTGGGCGGAGAGGGCCAGTTCGGCGCGGTGGAAGGGCACCAGGTAGACGGCGGTGACGGGGTCGCCGCCCTCCGAGTCGGGCACCTTCTCCCGTACGACGCCGGGGTCCTCGCCCTCCTCCGGCTCTGCGGCCAGTTCGGCGAGGCACTCGATGACGAGCCCGGTGTCCACCTGGAGCAGCTTCACCGCGTCGGCGATCAGCTTCTCCTCGGGGAGGTAGCAGTGCCCCTGGTCGGTGGCCTGCGACAGCGCGTACTGCAGACCGGCCTTGACCCGGTCCGGGCTGTCGTGCGGGATGCCGACGGACTGGGCGATCTTGTCGGCGGTGAGGAAGCCGATGCCCCAGACGTCGGACGCCAGCCGGTAGGGCTGGTTCTTCACGACGGAGATCGAGGCGTCCCCGTACTTCTTGTAGATCCGCACGGCGATCGACGTCGACACCTCGACGGTCTGGAGGAAGAGCATGACCTCCTTGATCGCCTTCTGCTCCTCCCAGGCGTCGGCGATCTTCTTGGTCCGCTTGGGCCCGAGGCCGGGGACCTCGATGAGCCGCTTGGGCTCCTCCTCGATGACGGTCAGGGTGTCCAGGCCGAAGTGCTGCGTGATGCGGTCGGCGAAGACCGGCCCGATGCCCTTGACCAGCCCGGAGCCGAGGTAGCGCCGGATGCCCTGGACGGTGGCCGGGAGCAGGGTCGTGTAGTTCTCGACGTGGAACTGCTTCCCGTACTGCGGATGCGACCCCCAGCGGCCCTCCATCCGCAGCGACTCGCCCACCTGGGCCCCGAGCAGCGCCCCGACGACGGTGAGCAGGTCGTTGGCGCCCCTGCCGGTGTCGACGCGGGCGACCGTGTAGCCGTTCTCCTCGTTGGAATACGTGACGCGCTCCAGCACACCTTCGAGCGTGGCGAGACGCCGTTCACCGGGGGCCGCTGCGGACTGGTTGGACATGGTTCGACGGTACCGGTGGGGTGCGACAGCCCGGGCCCTGCCCGAGAGGCCGGAGTCGGTAGGCTCTCGCGGACCGACTCGAGCAGATGGCGGAGCCACGCGTGACGCGAGACCTCTACAACGTCCGGCCGCGGCCCACCGAGGCCGCCGCCGCACCGCTGACCGACGAGGAGGAGCAGCGCTTCCGGGCCGTACTCTTCAGTGAACTCGGGAACGAGATCGCCGACCACGGCTCTGCGCGTTTCCCGGCGTACACGCCGGAGGACCGCCGCCGGCTCGTCGATGTCGCACACCGCCTCACCGCGCACTGGGGGCGACAGGTGTTCGTCGAGGCCGAGGACCTGACACGCCTGAGGCTCTACCTCGCCGGACACGGGGAACGGACGCAGACGTTGCCCACGTGCACCTGAGCCCCGCGCCGGCAACGGCTCCGCGTACGCGTCACAGCTCCCTCGCCGTCTCCTTCAGGGCTTCGAGGAAGGGGGCGTAGGCGGTGGTGCGGAAGGTGAGGGTGGCTCGGGTGGGGGCCTTCGAGTCGCGGACGGCGACGCGGGTGGGCGAGTTCGCTATCTCCACGCACTCATTGCCGTCGTCGGGGCCCGAGTAGGACGACTTGCGCCAGTTGGCCATGCTCCTCACAGCTCCTTCGCCAGCCGGTTGATGAAGTCACGCGACCGCTGGGGGTCGAGCGCCACGGCCTCCAGCCTACGGAAGCGGTTTCGAAAGGCGCCGAGTTGCGCTTCGGAGTCGATGAAGGCCGAACCGTGGGGCACGTCGCGCACGACTGTGTCCAGCTTGGCCACGGGGCCGCCCACATACGTCATCGCGCTACCGGCCCTGGCGAAGCCGTCCAAGTCGAAGGGGATGACACGCATGGTGATGTCGTCCGCTTCGGAAAGCCCGAGGAGTTTGTCGAACTGGGCCCGAGAACCGACTCGATCACCCACCCTGATCCGCAGCGCCGACTCGTGGATCACCAAGTCGTACGGAACAGCGATCCTCTGACCCGCCATTCGGTGACGAACGCGCACCTCAAGCTCGTCCTCGGCCAGTTCGGGCACTCTGCCGGAGAAGACAGCACGTGCGTAGTTCTCCGTCTGCAGCAGGCCCGGTACGTATGGGACGCCGACCCCGAACCGTCGGAGCCGCCGGTGCCGTTCGGACGGGGACAGGAGTGGGAGTCGGGGCGAGGCCTCGCACTGGTGCGGGCCTGCGCCGACGTGTGGGGGTGGCAGCCGCTGACCCGGGAGGGCGACCGGGGCAAGTACGTGTGGTGCGAACCGGCCGCCCTCCTCCAGACCGCCTGAGCGGTCCCGTTCGGATCAGCCGCCCGTTGTTCCGGCCGCAGGACCGGTCGCGCGTCCGGTCCGGAAGCAGCGGCTCGAGCCGCCCACTGCGCGTCCCTCACGGTCGGACGCATCCCAGCCCTCGGCCAAGACGGAGAACACCGTTCTCGTCAGGAAGCTCCCGCGTCGTGCTTCTCACGGCTGGTGAGGACCTGGTCCATGTGAGTCTGCGCCCACTGCCTGAGCCCGCGGGTCACGTGGTGGAGCGAGAGGCCGAGGTCGGTCAGCTCGTAGGTGACGGTGACGGGGACCGTGGGTGTCACGGTGCGGGTGAGCAGGCCGTCGCGTTCGAGGGCGCGCAGGGTCTGGGTCAGCATCTTCTGGCTGACGCCCGCCAGCAGCCGGGCGAGTTCGGAGTAGCGCATCGCTTCCGGGGCGTGCGACGCGCCGGATCGTTCGGACGCGTCACCCCCCAGTGCGCACAGGATCAGGACGACCCACTTGTCCGAGATCCGGTCGAGGAGCTGACGGCTGGGGCACACCGCCAGGAACGCGTTGTACTCCTCCTTGGCCTGCGCCCTTTTCCCGGCCTTCGTCGTCGTCACTGCTCTCTCACCGTCCACCTCCGGGGAAGTTACGCACTTCAGAGTGCCTACTTCCCGAGGGGAAGCAGCTCTCCCATGCTGGTGCAAGGGGGACGGAGAAACCATCCCCCGGCAAGAAGCGAAAGGCACTGCGATGGAGACCGCCTTCACACCTCCTCTTCCCGGCGGCACCTGGAGGCTGGGTGACTCGACCGTCACCCGGTTCGGCTACGGCGCGATGCAGCTCGCCGGCCCGTGGGTCATGGGGCCGCCCGCCGACCACGACGGCGCCCTGGCCGTTCTGCGCGAGGCGGTCGGCCTCGGGATCACCCACATCGACACCAGCGACGCCTACGGACCGCGCGTCACGAACGGGCTGATCCGCGAAGCGCTGCACCCCTACCCGGAGTCGCTGTTCATCGCCACCAAGGTGGGCGCGACCCGCGACGCGCAGGGCGGCTGGCCCACGGCCCGGCGCCCCGAAGACCTGCGCAAGCAGGTACACGAGAACCTCGACTCCCTCGGTGTCGAGGCCCTCGACCTGGTCAACATGCGCATGGGCGACGCCCAGGGCCCCCGGCCGGACTCGATCGCCGAGGCGTTCGAAACACTCGCCGCCCTCCAGCAGGACGGCCTGATCCGCCACCTCGGCGTCAGCAACGTCACCGCGGAGCAGGTCGCCGAGGCGCGTGGCATCGCCCCGGTCGTGTGCGTGCAGAACATGTACAACCTCGCCCACCGCCAGGACGACGACCTCGTCGACCATCTCGCCGCCGACGGCATCGCCTACGTGCCGTTCTTCCCCCTGGGCGGCTTCACACCGCTCCAGTCCGAGGCCCTCTCCCAGGTCGCGGGCCGGCTGGAGGCGACGCCGATGTCGGTCGCGCTGGCCTGGCTGATGCGACGCTCACCGAACATCCTGCTCATCCCCGGTACCTCGTCCACCGCCCACCTGCGCGAGAACATCGCGGGCGCCGGGCTCTCCCTCTCCGACGAGGACGTGGCCGAACTGGACGACGTCGGCCGTGCGTGATCGGCCGGTACGCCGACCGGGGCCCCCTCTTCCGGGCTCCGGCCGCGTGCCGGTGGACCCGTAAGTCGCCCTACTCCTCCGGCGATTGGACCCCGTTGCGTCCCGGTCCCGGACTCGAAGGCGATCGCGTCGATCACCTCTCGGTGGTCACGTCGCCGACCACCCCGTCTCGGTGTCCGGCCCAGGAGCAACGGCTCGATCCGCGCCCCCTGCACGAAGCTCCTGCCGACAACGTGGGCGAGCCTCACCGGGCCGGCCCGCACTCTGCCCTACGCCATCGCGGTCATGGGCGATACCCGGCAAGGAAAACCACTCGACGCCGTGGAGTGGAAGAGGGTGGCCGTGCGCACCCGTGTGCTGACCGGCGGCAAGAGCTTGGCCTCAGCCACGACGCCGTCGTCATGGCCCCGAGGGAAATCGCCCCCGGACCACCGAGTTCCTCAAGGGCGAGCTTGCCGTTCGAGCGGTTCGGCGGGTCCGGCGCACACCCCGGCCGAATGCATGGCCGGCGCGGGTGGCGTGGATCAGGTCCCGCTCCCTCACATGGGTGGGCCAGGTTCGTGGAGGACAGGAGGCCCGTCTCGGAAAGGCGCTGCCACGCCGTACGCACACGAGCCTGTGCGCACAGACACCGCTTGCGCTCGTTCCACCTGCGGACGCTGTCGAGAAGCCGCTCGGCTTCATCCACACAGCCCTTGTCGGGTTCCAGGATCGCCCGAGCTCCAGATGGTGTCCCCTCGGGTGGTGCAGGGATTCTGCGTGGCCCCGGCGCCGCGGGGCCGGAGACGGCTGCCTTGCCGGAAACCGTGAGCAGTCGGCGGGAATGTGTCACTTGAACGCTCAGATGAGCGGTGTCAGGACAGGAGTGGCCGAAGTGCTCACGTCTTCGGGACGGTGCGTGCTCCCCTGGGCGCGGACGGGCGCCCCGGCATCGCACACATCGAGACCGCATCCCGCGGACAGTCGAGGAAAACCGCCCGCACGAACAGCCGACCGCCCCGCCGAGCAGCACCACCGATCCCGACCCGCAACGCCATCTTCAGATCCCTTGTACCACCCGGAGGAGCGCCCTCCGGCAGGTGCATCTTCTGTGGAAGAAGCACAATTTTGTGCGCTTCGTGCAGGGAAACGTGGGGCTCGAGAGCAAGTCCCCGCGAGATTCCGCTACGGACGCAGCGGTCGAGCGCAGCAAGGAAAGCCGCACGCTCGTGGTTCATGAGGTGGCGCTTCGGTGGCGTTCGGCATGGAGGTGGCACCCGTGCGCCGGACGGTTCCCACACCCGACCTCGACCCTGGGGACGCTGCCCAGCGCCTGGTGAATCACGGGGGTCGACCTCGCGCCAGGACAGGCCACCATGACCGCAGCCCTGGCGAAGCCGTCCAGGTCGAAGGGGATGACGCGGACGGTGATGTGATCCGCCTCGGAGAGTTCCAGAAGCTTGGCGAGTTGAGCCCGGGAGGCGGCACGGTCGCTGACCCTGATGCGCAGGGCGCACTCATGGATCACCAACTCGTACGGTAAGAGGAGCTGCTGACGTCTCATGTGATCTGACCCTCACCATGCACGGGCTGATCGGTCTCGTCGACGTCGCCGAACTGCTGGCGGCGGAGCTGGTGTCCAACGCCGTGCGGCACGCCAAGGGTCCCGCCGCCCTGCGCGTGCGCTGGTCGCCGCCGGGGACGCTGCGGATCGGGGCGTGGGACGCCGACCCCGAACCGCCCGAGCCGCCGGTGCCGTTCGAACGAGGGGAGGAGCTGGAGTCGGGGCGAGGCCTCGCACTGGTGCGCGCCTGCGCCGACGTGTGGGGGTGGCAGTCGCTGACCCGGGAGGGCGACCGGGGCAAGTACGTGTGGTGCGAGCCGGCCGCCCTCTCCCCGGCCTCATCTGTGACACCCCTGTGACCGGAACCGTGACCCCCCTCACACGCCCGGGGTTCATGTTTTGATGGGATGACCGGATGCGCAGACCCGCCGGCCTCCGCCCGGCCTTCGCCGCGACCACCCCCCTCCTCTCGGCTCTCGCCGCGACCGCCCTCCTGCTCACCGGCTGTGGAACGGAGCGCACGGGTGCCGGGAGCACCGGCGCCGACGCGGCCGCGTCGCAGGAGGGCACGCGGATCGACGATCCGGGCAAGGACGGCGTACGGATCACCTCGCTGACCCTCCCGTCCCCGTCCCCCTCCCCCTCGCCCTCCCGTAGCTACGTCGTCTCCGCCGAAAGGCTCCCCACGAACGTGGACTCGGGGGTCTCCGCCACCTACGAGGTCACCAACGAGGGAACCGAGACCCTGACCTACTCGATCGTCTTCACCTTCAGGAGCGGTGACAGCGGGGCCGTGACCAACCAGACCGAGACCGTGCGCGACGTCGGCCCCGGACAGACCGTGCGGGGCACGGTCCGGGCCGGGGAACTGCCGCCCACCACACCACGGGTGACCCAGGCCGAGGTGCTCCAAGTGACCAAGGTCCCCGCGGGCGAGGCGCCGGCCGAACCGGGCTTCTGCCCCGCCTCCGGGATCCGGGTCAGCGCCGACGAGGGCGACGCGGCCATGGGGCTGCGCGTCGTGGGCCTGCACCTCAACAACTGCGGCACGCGCGCCTACACCGTCGAGGGCTATCCGCTGCTGGAACTCCTGGACGACGGCCTCGAGCCCGTCGACGGCGTCGAGATCCTCGACGGCAGCGGCGAGATCACCACCGGCGCCGGGCCCGACGAGCCGCCCCGGCCCGTCAGGCTCGAGCCCAGCGAGTCGGCGACCGCCGGGCTGGTCTGGCGCAACACCACCGAGTTCGGTACGGCGGTGAACGTGCCCCACGTGCGGGTCCGGGCGAAGGAGGGAGCCGACCCGGTGACGGTGACCCCGCACCTCGACCTCGGAACCACCGGAAAGCTCGGGGTCAGGCCCTGGAAGAAGGCAGAACGCTAGGCCCTGCCCGAGGGGCCGACGGCGCTCCCCACCCCGGTCACGATTTGATGTCGGCCACCCTCACCTTCTTGTTTCCCTTCGTGTAATCGATTCCAATCCTTGGTGCACAGCCGGTGTAATCGATTCCACAAGGAGGTGGAGGCGATGGCGGGCATCAAGGACGTCGCCGCCGAGGCGGGCGTGTCCGTCGCCACGGTGTCGCGTGTCCTGAACGACCATCCGTCGGTCAGCGCGGCCGCGCGCGAGCGGGTGCTGGCCGCCGTCGGGGCGCTGGGCTACCGTCCGAACGCCGTCGCCCGGTCGCTGCGCACCCACCAGACCCGCACCCTCGGCCTGGTGATCAGCGACGTGATGAACCCGTACTTCACCGAGTTGGCCCGCTCCGTCGAGGAGGAGGCCCGCGCGCTGGGCTACAGCGTGATCATCGGCAACGCCGACGAGCGGCCCGACCTCCAGGACCACCACGTCACGACCCTGCTGGACCGCCGGATCGACGGCCTGCTGGTCTCCCCCACCGACGGCGGTTCGCCCCGGATGCTGGAGGCCGCCCGCGCGGGGACGCCGATGGTCTTCGTCGACCGCTGGATCCCCGGTGTGGACGTGCCCGTGGTCCGCTCGGACGGGCGGAGCGCCGTGCGGGACCTGGTGGCGCACCTGTACGGGCTCGGGCACCGGCGGCTCGCGATCATCGCGGGGCCGGCCGCCACCACGACCGGACGCGAGCGCGTCGACGCCTTCCGCGAGGCGCTCCGCGCGTACGGGCTCCCCCTTCCCGACTCCTGCATCGGTCAGGGCGACTTCCAGGCCGACAGCGGCCGCCGGGTCACCGAGGGCTTCCTCGACCTGGCCGAGCCGCCCGAGGTCGTCTTCGCCGCCGACAACCTGACGGCGCTCGGCGCGCTGGACGCCGTCCGCGCGCGCGGGCTGCGGGTTCCCGAGGACATCGGGCTCGCCGCGTTCGACGACATCCCCTGGTTCGTGCACACCGATCCGCCGGTCACCGCGATCGCCCAGCCCACGGGCGACCTCGGGCGGGCCGCCGTACGGGCGCTGGTCGACCGGATCGAGGGACGGCCCGGTGAGTCCGTCACCCTCCCCGCCCGGCTCGTCGTCCGCCGCTCGTGCGGCGGACCGGCCCCCACCCGGCCGTCACCGGCATAACCCCTGCCCCACACCCCCCGCACCCCCACACGCACGGTCCCCCACAATCCCCGTACAAAGGAGTACGTCGTGAGCAACCCGGACGAGTTGCTGCGCATCGAGGGCATCCGCAAGACCTTCCCCGGCGTGGTCGCCCTCGACAGTGTCGACTTCGACCTGCGCCGCGGCGAGGTGCACGTGCTGCTCGGTGAGAACGGCGCGGGCAAGAGCACCCTCATCAAGATGCTGTCCGGCGCTTACACGCCCGACGAGGGCCGCATCCTGGTCGGCGGCGAGGAGGTGCGCATCCACGGTGCGCAGGACTCCGAGCGCCTCGGGATCGCCACCATCTACCAGGAGTTCAACCTCGTACCCGATCTGACGGTCGCCGAGAACATCTTCCTGGGGCGGCAGCCGCGCCGCTTCGGGATGATCGACCGCAAGCGGATGGAGGCCGACGCCGCCGTCCTCCTGGAGCGGGTCGGCGTCAACGTGTCGCCCTCCGCGCGGGTCCGCGAACTCGGCATCGCCCGCCTGCAGATGGTCGAGATCGCCAAGGCGCTGAGCCTGGACACGCGCGTGCTGATCATGGACGAGCCGACCGCCGTGCTGACCTCCGAGGAGGTCGACAAGCTCTTCTCCATCGTGCGCAGGCTGCGCGAGGACGGCGTGGGCATCGTGTTCATCACGCACCACCTGGAGGAGATCGCCGCCCTCGGCGACCGGGTCACGGTCATCCGGGACGGCCGGAGCGTCGGCCGGGTCCCGGCCACCACGCCCGAGGACGAACTCGTCCGCCTGATGGTGGGCCGGTCCATCGAGCAGCAGTACCCGCGCCGGCGGCCCGACGCCGGGGACACCCTGCTCCGGGTCGAAGGGCTCACCCGCGACGGCGTCTTCCACGACGTGAGCTTCCGGGTGCACGCCGGTGAGGTCGTCGGCATCGCCGGACTGGTGGGCGCCGGCCGGACCGAGGTCGTCCGCGCGGTGTTCGGCGCCGACCCGTACGACAGCGGGACCGTGACGGTCTCGGGCAGCACGCTGCGCGCGCACGACGTCAACGCGGCGATGACGGCCGGGATGGGGCTCGTCCCCGAGGACCGCAAGGGCCAGGGCCTCGTCCTGGACGCCTCGGTCGAGGAGAACCTGGGCCTGGTGACGCTGCGTTCGGCCACCCGCGCGGGCCTCGTCGACCTCAAGGGGCAGCACACCGCGGCGGCCCGGATCGCCGAGCAGCTCGGGGTGCGGATGGCGGGCCTCGGCCAGCACGTGCGCACCCTCTCCGGCGGCAACCAGCAGAAGGTCGTCATCGGCAAGTGGCTGCTCGCCGACACCAAGGTGCTGATCCTCGACGAGCCGACGCGCGGGATCGACGTCGGCGCCAAGGTCGAGATCTACCAGCTGATCAACGAACTCACCGCGGCCGGCGCCGCCGTACTGATGATCTCCAGCGATCTGCCCGAGGTGCTCGGCATGAGCGACCGGGTGCTGGTGATGGCCCAGGGCCGCATCGCGGGCGAACTGCCGGCCGAGGACGCCACGCAGGACGCCGTGATGGCCCTCGCGGTCGGCACCGGCGTGGACAGCGGCACGGACACCGGCAGCAAGAACGACGGCACCACCGAACAAAACGGCAAGGAGGCCCCCCGTGGCCACTGACACGCTCAAGAGCACGGGGGGCAAGGGCGCCTCCTCGGGCGGCCTGCGCCGCCTCCTGCTCGACAACGGCGCGCTCACCGCGCTCATCGTCCTCGTCATCGCGATGTCGGCGCTGTCCGGCGACTTCCTGACGGCCGACAACCTGCTCAACATCGGGGTGCAGGCGGCGGTCGTCGCGATCCTCGCCTTCGGCGTCACCTTCGTGATCGTCTCCGCGGGCATCGACCTGTCGGTCGGTTCGGTCGCCGCCCTGTCGGCCACCGTCCTCGCCTGGAGCGCCACCTCCGAGGGCGTCCCGGTGCCCTTGGCGGTCCTGCTGGCCATCGCCACCGGCATCGCGTGCGGCCTGGTCAACGGCATCCTGGTGTCGTACGGCAAGCTGCCGTCGTTCATCGCGACGCTCGCCATGCTGTCGGTGGCCCGCGGTCTGTCCCTGGTGATCTCCCAGGGCTCCCCGATCCCGTTCCCCGACTCCGTCTCGCACCTCGGCGACACCCTCGGCGGCTGGCTGCCGGTGCCGGTGCTCGTGATGATCGTCATGGGGCTGATCACGGCGTTCATCCTCGGCCGTACGTACATCGGCCGCTCCATGTACGCCATCGGCGGCAACGAGGAGGCGGCCCGGCTGTCCGGGCTGCGGGTGAAGAAGCAGAAGCTCGCCATCTACGCGCTGTCCGGCCTGTTCGCCGCCGCCGCGGGCATCGTGCTCGCCGCCCGGCTGTCCTCCGCGCAGCCGCAGGCCGCGCAGGGCTACGAACTCGACGCGATCGCCGCCGTCGTCATCGGCGGCGCCTCCCTCGCGGGCGGCACCGGCAAGGCGTCCGGGACGCTGATCGGCGCGCTGATCCTGGCGGTGCTGCGCAACGGCCTCAACCTCCTGTCGGTGTCCGCGTTCTGGCAGCAGGTCGTGATCGGCGTGGTCATCGCGCTGGCCGTGCTCCTGGACACGCTGCGCCGCAAGGCGGGGGCGACCCCGACCGCGTCCGGCGCGCCGGGCGGCGGCGGCCGGAAGAAGCAGGCGGCGACCTATCTGCTCGCCGCGGTGGTCGCGGCGGCGGTCGTCGGCGCGCTGTCCTTCCTGCACAACGGCTCCTCGGAGAAGGAGGAGCGGAAGGTCGGTCTGTCCCTGTCCACCCTCAACAACCCGTTCTTCGTGCAGATCAGGGACGGCGCGGAGGCGGAGGCGAAGAGCCGGGGCCTGGACCTGACCGTCACCGACGCGCAGAACGACGCCTCCCAGCAGGCCAACCAGCTGCAGAACTTCACCAGCGGCAGCCTCGACGCGATCGTCGTCAATCCGGTGGACTCGGACGCGGCGGGACCCGCGGTCCGCTCCGCCAACGAGTCGGACATCCCGGTCGTCGCCGTGGACCGCGGCGTCAACAAGGCCGAGACGTCCACGCTGGTCGCCTCCGACAACGTGGCCGGCGGCCGGCAGGGCGCCGAGGCACTCGCCGAGAAGCTCGGCGGCAAGGGCACGATCGTGATCCTCCAGGGCCAGGCGGGCACCTCCGCCAGTCGGGAGCGCGGCTCCGGCTTCGCCGAGGGGCTGAAGGAGTACCCGGGCATCGAGGTCGTCGCCAAGCAGCCCGCGGACTTCGACCGCACCAAGGGCCTCGACGTGATGACGAACCTGCTCCAGGCCCACCCCGACATCGACGGGGTGTTCGCCGAGAACGACGAGATGGCGCTCGGCGCGATCAAGGCGCTCGGTTCCAAGGCCGGAAAGTCGGTCCAGGTCGTCGGCTTCGACGGCACGCCGGACGGCCTCAAGGCGGTCGAGCAGGGCACGCTGTACGCGTCGGTCGCACAGCAGCCGCGCGAACTGGGCAGGATCGCGGTGGACAACGCGCTGCGCGCCGCCGAGGGCAAGAAGATCGACGAGACGGTGATGGTTCCGGTGAAGGTGGTCACGAAGGAGAACGTGGCCGAGTTCAGCGGCTGACACCGACGCTCACGACCGGGGGCGGGCGGTCACCACGACCGCCCGTCCCCGGAGCGACCACGTAGGGAGCCTTTCCATGTACGACTACGACCTGCTGGTCGTGGGGTCGGCCAACGCCGACCTGGTGATCGGCGTCGAGCGCCGGCCGGACGCCGGGGAGACGGTGCTCGGCTCCGACCTGGTCGTCCACCCGGGCGGCAAGGGCGCGAACCAGGCGGTCGCCGCCGCCCGGCTCGGCGCCCGGACGGCCCTGCTGGCCCGGGTCGGCGACGACGCCCACGGGCGGCTGCTGCTGGACTCGCAGCGGGCGGCCGGGGTCGACACGGCGGGCGTGCTGGTGGGCGGGGCGCCGACCGGCGTCGCACTGATCACGGTGGACCCGTCCGGGGACAACAGCATCGTCGTCTCGCCGGGCGCCAACGGCCGGCTCACCCCCGATGACGTACGCGCCGCCGGGAGCCTCCTCCACGCCGCCAAGGTGGTCTCCACCCAGTTGGAGATCCCGCTGGAGACGGTGGTGGAGGTGGTGCGCTCGCTGGCGCCGGACAGCAGGCTCGTGCTGAACCCGTCGCCGCCGCAGCCGCTGCCGGACGAGGTGCTGGCGGCCTGCGACCCGCTGATCCTCAACGAGCACGAGGCGAAGGTGATCCTCGGCGAGGCGTACGCCGGTGAGAAGCCCGAGGACTGGGCGCGGCTGCTGCTCGCGAAGGGCCCCCGTTCGGTGGTGGTGACGCTGGGCGGCGAGGGCGCGCTGGTGGCCTCGTCCGAGGGGGTTTCCCGTATCCCCGCCGTGAAGGTGCGTGCCGTGGACACCACGGGTGCGGGCGACTCGTTCACCGCCGCGCTGGCCTGGCGGCTGGGCCTGGGCGAGTCCCTGTCCGACGCGGCGGCGTACGCGGCCCGGGTGGGGGCGGCCACGGCCACCGGAAAGGGCGCCCAGGTGTCCTTCCCGACGGCCCAGGAGGTCGCGGCGCTGTGAGGAAGGGCGGAATACTGAACCGGCACCTCAGCGGCGCGCTGGCCGAACTGGGCCACACGGACCGGGTGCTGGTGTGCGACGCGGGCATGCCGATACCGGACGGGCCGCGCGTGGTGGACCTGGCGTTCCGCGCCGGGGTGCCGTCCTTCGCGGAGGTCCTGGAGGGGCTGCTGGCCGAGCTGGTGATCGAGGGCGCGACGGCCGCCACCGAGATCCGGCAGGCCAACCCGGCCGCCGCGGACCTGCTGGCGGGCCACTTCCCCGCCCTCGACCTGGTCCCGCACGAACGGCTCAAGGAACTGACCGCCGGCGCCCGGCTCGTCGTCCGCACCGGCGAAGCCCGGCCGTACGCGAACGTGCTGCTGCGGTGCGGGGTGTTCTTCTGAGAGCCGGACGCTCTCCGGGAGCGGAGTGCTCTTCCAAAAGCGGGCCCTGCCGTGCGCGGGGAAACTTCGAGGGGGCCCGGCACGTGGCCGGGCCCCCTCGACTCCCTCCCCCTGTCCCCTCCCCCTGTCAAAACCTCTCGGATTCCCCCCCGGGTCCCCCCACAGAAGTTCTGACACCCGGTAAGACCCACGGGGTGCGGGGAGGGTTGTACGGCCTTTCCAAGATTTTTTCCGGTCCCCTCGGGAGGGTGAAAGGGCGGACGGGCGGACGGGCGGACGGGGGGCCCGCTACGCCGTGTGCTCCACGAACCGTCGTGCCGTCTCGGCGAGGAGTTCGCGTCCGTCGCGTGCCCACAGGACGTCGTTGAAGAGTTCGACCTCGATGGCGCCGGTGTAGCCGGCCGCCTCCACGTAGCCCTGCCACTCCCGCATGTCGACGCTCCCGTCGCCGATCTGGCCGCGGCCGTTGAGGACGCCCTCGGGCAGGGGGGTGGTCCAGTCGGCGAGCTGGAAGGTGTGGATGCGGTCCTGGGCGCCGGCGCGGGCGATCTGCGCGGGCGCCGTGTCGTCCCACCAGACGTGGTAGGTGTCGACGGTGACGCCGACCTGCCGGGCCGGGAACCGTTCGGCCAGGTCCAGGGCCTGGGCGAGGGTGGAGACCACGCAGCGGTCGGAGGCGTACATGGGGTGCAGCGGCTCGATGGCCAGGCGCACCCCGTGCTCCTCGGCGTACGGGCCCAGCTCCGCCAGGGCGTCCGCGATGCGTTCGCGGGCGCCGTGCAGGTCCTTGGAGCCGGCCGGGAGGCCGCCGGAGACCAGGACCAGGGTGTCGGTGCCCAGGGTGGCGGCCTCGTCGACGGCGCGGCGGTTGTCGGCCAGGGCCGCGGCCCGCTCGGCGGGGTCGATCGCGGTGAGGAAGCCGCCCCGGCACAGGGTCGTCACCGTCAGGCCGGCGTCCCGGACCAGCTTCGCCGCCGCCTCCACTCCGTAGGCCTGGACGGGCTCGCGCCACAGGCCCACTGCGGGGACGCCCAGGTCGCGGCAGGCGTCGACGAGTTCGGGCAGGGACAGCTGCTTGACCGTCATCTGGTTGACGCTGAAACGCGCGAGAGCGTTGACGGGGCCGGTCACGGGGTCACTCCGTACAGGTGCAGCAGGGTCCGCATGCGGTCCTCGGCGAGCTTGGGGTCGGGGAACAGGCCGAGGCCGTCGGCGAGTTCGTAGGCGCGGGCGAGGTGCGGCAGCGAGCGGGCCGACTGCAGGCCGCCGACCATGGCGAAGTGGTCCTGGTGGCCGGCCAGCCAGGCCAGGAACACCACGCCCGTCTTGTAGAAGCGGGTGGGGGCCCGGAAGAGGTGCCGGCTCAGCTCCACCGTGGGGTCGAGCAGGGCGCGGAAGCCCGCCGTGTCCCCCGTGTCCAGGACGCGGACCGCCTGGGCCGCCAGCGGGCCGAGCGGGTCGAAGATGCCGAGCAGGGCGTGGCTGAAGCCCTGCTCGTCGCCCGCGATCAGCTCGGGGTAGTGGAAGTCGTCGCCGGTGTAGCAGCGCACCCCCTGCGGCAGTCGGCGGCGCAGGGCGACCTCGCGTCCGGCGTCCAGCAGCGAGACCTTGATGCCGTCGACCTTGTCGGGGTGGGCGGCGATGACCTCCAGGAAGGTGTCGGTGGCCGCGTCCAGGTCGGACGAGCCCCAGTAGCCCTCCAGCGCCGGGTCGAACATGGGGCCGAGCCAGTGCAGGATCACGGGTTCGGCACACTGGCGCAGCAGGTGGCCGTACACCTCGAGGTAGTCCTCGGGCGAGCGGGCGGCGGTGGCCAGGGCGCGGGACGCCATCAGGATGGCCTGCGCGCCCGACTCCTCGACGAGCGCGAGCTGTTCCTCGTAGGCCGCCCGCACCTCGGCGAGCGTGCCGGAAGTGAGCTGGTCGGTGCCGACGCCGCAGGCGATGCGGCCGCCGACGGCCTTCGCCTCGGCGGCGGAGCGGCGGATCAGCTCGGCCGCGCCCGCCCAGTCCAGGCCCATGCCGCGCTGGGCGGTGTCCATCGCCTCGGCGACGCCCAGGCCGTGCGACCACAGGTGGCGGCGGAAGGCGAGGGTGGCGTCCCAGTCGACGGCGGCGGGCGAGTCGGGGGTGGTGTCGGCGTACGGGTCGGCGACGACGTGTGCCGCGGAGAAGACCGTACGGGAGCCGAAGGGGGCCCCGGCGGCGAGCGCGAGGGGCTCGGTGCGGGGTTCGTACGTCCGCAGCCCGCCGTGCGCGTCGGGCAGTTCGATGGTCACAGCGCGATCTCCGGCACGTCCAGGCGGCGGCCCTCGGCCGAGGACCTCAGGCCCAGCTCGGCGAGCTGGACGCCGCGGGCGCCGGCCAGCAGGTCCCAGTGGTAGGGGGCGTCGGCGTAGACGTGCTTGAGGAACAGCTCCCACTGGGCCTTGAAGCCGTTGTCGAACTCGCCGTTGTCCGGGACCTCCTGCCACTGGTCGCGGAAGACCTCGGTGGCGGGGATGTCCGGGTTCCAGACGGGCTTGGGGGTGGCGGAGCGGTGCTGGACGCGGCAGGTGCGCAGGCCGGCCACGGCGGAGCCCTCGGTGCCGTCGACCTGGAACTCGACGAGTTCGTCGCGGTGGACGCGGACCGCCCAGGAGGAGTTGATCTGGGCGATGGCGCCGCCCTCGAGCTCGAAGACGCCGTAGGCGGCGTCGTCGGCGGTGGCGTCGTAGGGCTTGCCGTTCTCGTCCCAGCGCTGCGGGACGTGGGTGGCGGCCAGCGCCTGGACGGAGCGCACCCGGCCGAACAGCTCGTGCAGCACGTACTCCCAGTGCGGGAACATGTCGACGACGATGCCGCCGCCGTCCTCGGCGCGGTAGTTCCAGGACGGGCGCTGCGCGGACTGCCAGTCGCCCTCGAAGACCCAGTAGCCGAACTCGCCGCGCACCGACAGGATCCGGCCGAAGAAGCCGCCGTCGATGAGCCGCTTCAGCTTGAGCAGGCCCGGCAGGAACAGTTTGTCCTGCACCACGCCGTGCTTGATCCCGGCGGCGTTCGCCAGCCGGGCCAGCTCCAGGGCGCCGTCGAGGCCGGTGGCGGTCGGCTTCTCGGTGTAGATGTGCTTGCCGGCGGCGATCGCCTTGGTGAGGGCCTCCTCGCGGGCGGAGGTGACCTGGGCGTCGAAGTAGATGTCGACGCTCTCGTCGGCGAGCACCGCGTCCACGTCGGTGGAGACGTGCTCCAGTCCGTGCCTCTCGGCCAGCGCCCGCAGGGCGTGCTCGCGGCGGCCGACCAGGACCGGCTCCGGCCACAGCACGGTGCCGTCACCGAGGTCGAGGCCGCCCTGCTCGCGCAGGGCCAGGATGGAGCGGACGAGGTGTTGCCGGTAGCCCATCCGCCCGGTCACACCGTTCATGGCGATACGCACCGTCTTGCGTGTCACGTCGTTCCCTTCGTACGCGGTCCCCGCGCGCCGCGCACGCCCCACCCCTCACGCGCCGGCCGGCGATTGGCGGCCGACGGTCCGGGGACTGGTGAACGTCACAGCAAGCGCTTTCTATGTATCTAGAAGCTAGCCTCTCGACAGTGCTCCGGACAAGACCGTGGAGAACCCGACTTGTTCGAGGGGGCGAACAAGTGGGCGCGGGGCCATAGGGTCTGGTCGGGGGCGGGACATCGGGCCCGTACCCGGAACACGTCCGGACGCGCCCGGACACGGCGGCCGGCGCCGATACGACGAGACGCGCGACCGGAGGACGAGAGATGACGGTGACCCTGGCGGACGTGGCGGCCCGCGCGCAGGTCTCCCCCGCGACGGTGTCGCGCGTGCTGAACGGGAACTATCCCGTGGCCGCTTCCACCCGCGAGCGGGTGCTGAAGGCGGTGGACGAACTCGACTACGTGCTCAACGGCCCCGCGAGCGCCCTGGCCGCCGCCACCTCCGACCTGGTGGGCATCCTGGTGAACGACATCGCCGACCCGTTCTTCGGGATCATGGCGAGCGCGATCCAGGGCGAGATCGGGGGTCCGGGCGGGCGGGCCGGCGGGGAGAGACTCGCGGTGGTGTGCAACACGGGCGGCTCCCCGGAACGCGAACTGACCTACCTCACGCTGCTCCAGCGGCAGCGGGCCGCGGCGGTGGTGCTGACCGGCGGCGCCATCGAGGACGCCCCGCACAAGGCGGCCATGGACGCGAAGCTGCGCAAGCTGGCGGACGCCGGGACCCGGGTGGTGCTGTGCGGCCGGCCGCCGGCACCGGACACCGGGGCGATCGCGCTGGCCTTCGACAACCGCGGCGGCGGCCGGGAGCTCACCGAGCACCTGATCGGGCTCGGCCACCGCCGCCTCGGCTACGTCGCGGGCCCGCAGGAGCGCACCACCACCCGCCACCGCCTCGAAGGGCACCGGGCCGCGCTCGCCGCGCACGGCATCGAGGAGGACCCCCGCTGGACCGTCCACGGCCGCTACGACCGCCGCTCCGGCTACGAGGCCGCCCTCGAACTCCTGCGCAGGGACCCCGGGCTGACCGCCGTGGTCGCCGCGAACGACTCCGTCGCGCTGGGTGCGTGCGCGGCGCTGCGGGACTCCGGCCGGAAGATCCCCGACGACGTGTCGGTCGCCGGTTTCGACGACCTCCCGTTCAGCATCGACGCGGTGCCCGCCCTGACGACGGTGCGGCTGCCGCTCGCCGAGGCGGGGGCGCGGGCCGGCCGCATCGCGATGGGCCGCGAGGAGCCGCCGCCCGGGGGGATCGCCTCCGTGCAGGGCGAGTTGATGGTGCGGGGGTCCTCGGGGGCGCCGCGGGGGTGAGCGGGGCCTCCGGCAGCGCCGCGAGGATGAGCGGGTCCTCGGGGGCGCCGCGGGGGTGGGCAGGGCCTCCGGCAGCTCCGCGGGGGTGAGCGGGTGGCCGGGGCATCCACCCGTGCGGGCCGCCCCGTGCGGATGCCGGCACCCGCACCTGTCCCCGTCCCCCTCCCCGGGCCCACCCTCGGGGCGGCGACTGTTCCGCGCGGTCAAAGGCCGCGGTGTTCCGCGTGCGGAACACCCCGCGCGGGTGCCGGTACCCGCACCTGTCTCCGGGCCCGTCCCTGTCCCCGGGGCGGCGACCGTTCTGCCCGGTCAAAGGCCGTGGTGTTCCGTAGGCGGTTCTCGTGCGTGGTTCTCGGTGGCGCCGATGAGTTCCGGCGCTACCGTCGGTCTCACTTCCGTCATCGCCTCAGCGGACCATCAGGAGCGGCAGCCATGCGTATCGTGATCACCGAGTTCATCAGCCTCGACGGTGTCGTGCAGGCCCCCGGCGGTCCCCAGGAGGACACCGACGGCGGTTTCGCCCACGGCGGATGGTCGCACGCCTACTTCGACCCGGAGGTCCTCGGCGGCGCCTTCGACGCGGCGCTGGGCCGGGCCGAGGCACTGCTGTACGGGCGCCGCACCTGGCAGACCATGGCCCAGGCGTGGCCCGGGCAGGCCGGGGACCCCTTCGCCGACCGGATCAACGGCCTGCCGAAGTACGTCGTCTCCGGCACCCTCGGCGAGTCCGACCTGACCTGGAACAACAGCCGGCTCATTCCCGCCGGGGAGGCCCTCGCCCGTATCCGGGAACTGCGTGCGGCCGAGGGCGGCGACCTCGCGATGATGGGCAGTCCCACGCTCGCCCGCACCCTGCTGAGCGAGGACCTGGTGGACGAGCTCCAGCTCCTCGTCATGCCGGTGGTCCTGGGCGGCGGCAAGTCGATCTTCCCGATGGACGGCGCGAAGCGCCCGTTCGAGCTGGTCTCGACGACCGCCGCCAAGTCGGGCGCCCAGGTCTGCGTCTACCGCCGCACCACGGAGGCGCCCGCCGGAGCATCCTCCGGGACGCCCGCCGAGGCCTGACGTCCCCCTCGCGAGGGCGCTGTCCGCCGGGACGGCCGGCGCCCTCGTCCCCCGGCTCCACCCACGCGCCCCGGGCCCGCGCGCGACACCGGCGCGACGAGGAGGAGTCAGCGCCACGGGTCCCGGGTAGGGTCCGTGGTCATGAAGCTGGCGTTCTCCACCCTCGGTGTCCCCGGCCTTCCGACGGCCGACGTACTGCGCCTCGCGACCGCGCACGGCTATCACGGAGTCGAGCTGCGCGCTCACCCCGAGGAACCAGTTCACACCGGCCTCACCCCCGCAGAACGGGCCGAGGTCGCCGCCGAGTTCAAGGCTGCCGGCATCGAGATCCTGGGCGTCGCGGGCTACCCCAAGGTCGCCGCGCCGGGCGAGGACGAGGCCGTCATCGCCGAGATCCGCGCCCTTCTCACGCTCGCCCGCGACCTCGGCGCCCCCTACATCAGGGTCTTCCCGGGCGGTTCCCCCGACCAGGCTCCCGAGGAGGCCGACGCGACGGCCGCCCGGCGGCTGGGCACGGCCGCCGAACACGCGACCGACGCCGGCGTCCGCATCCTGCTGGAGACCCACGACTCCCACCGCACCGGCGCCGACGCGATGCGGATCCTCGGCCTCGTGGGACACCGCCAAGTGGGCGCCCTCTGGGACGTGATGCACACCTGGCTGGGCGGCGAGCAGCCCGCGGAGAGCTACGCGGCCCTCTCCCCCCACCTCGGCTACGTCCAGGTCAAGGACATCGCCTCCGCCCAGGACACCACCCCGCTCCCCCTCGGCGAGGGCATCCTCCCGCTGGCCGACTGCGTGGAGATCCTCTCCCGTCACGGCTGGGACGGCTGGCTCTGCTGGGAGTACGAGAAGCGCTGGTACGAGAAGGCCGCCCCCCTCCCCGGCCTCCTCACCCCCGGCCGCGCCCACCTCTCCCGCCTCCTCAACGACTCGGCGTGAGCGGCTGCCGCTGACCGGCCGGCTTCGGTGCCCCGCCCGGCCGACGTGCTCCCGCGCCGGCGGGCGCGTTCGTCACGTCACCGGGTCGTCCGCCCTCCTCGCCGATCCCGCCCGTCCCGCCGCTCCCCACCCGTCAACGACTCGGCGGGACCGGCTGCCGCCCGCCGGCCGGCCCGGCGCCCGGGCCCATGGACGCACCGGTGGACGTGATCTCCCGGCCGGCAGGCCTGTTCGCCGCATCGCCGGGCCCCTTCGCCTCACTGCCGGTACCGCCCGCCCCGGCCCCGGGCTCCTCCCCCCGGCCCGTCCGCCGGCCCCGCCCGCCGAACGAGGCGAGGGCCACCCCGCCCACCAGCAGCGCCGCGGCACACCACCGCAGCGGGGACACCGGCTCGCCCAGGAAGAGGGCGGCCGAGGACATCCCGAAGACCGGCACCAGCAGGGAGAACGGCGCCACCGTCGACGCGGGGTGACGGCGCAGCAGCCACCCCCAGGCCCCGAAGCCGAACACGGTGGCACCCCAGGCGACGTACAGCAGCGCGCCCGCCCCGGGCAGGTCCAGCGCGCCCAGCGCCTCCAGGTCCCGTGACGGTCCCTCCAGGAGCAGCGAGAGCGCCAGCAGCGGCAGGACCGGCACCGTGCTCACCCACACCATGAAGTTCAGGGCGTCGGCGGGCGCGGCCCTGCGGGTCAGCACGTTCGACACGCCCCAGCAGGCGGCCGCGGCGACGACCAGGGCGAACGCTCCCAGGGGGCCCGAAGCGCCCTCGTCGACGGCGGCGACGCCGATCCCGGCCAGAGCCACCGTCATGCCCACCAGCCGGACGCGCGCGGGCCGTTCGCCGAGGAGCAGGAACGCGAACAGGGCCGTGAACACGGCCTGGATCTGGAGTACCAGGGAGGACAGTCCGGCCGGCATGCCCGCGTTCATGCCGACGAACAGCAGCCCGAACTTGGCCACCCCGAGCACGAGGCCCACCCCCACGATCCACTTCCACGCCACCTTCGGGCGCCCCACCAGGAACACCGCGGGGATCGCCGCCGCGAGGAAGCGCAGCGCGGAGAACAGCAGCGGCGGGAAGTGGTCGAGGCCGATCTCGATGACGACGAAGTTCACGCCCCAGACGGCGGCGACGAGAACGGCGAGCAGGACGTGGGAAGGGCGCATACGTCGAGGATCACCGCCCCGACCCTTCAGCACCAGCGATGATTCCTGCATGGTGGGATGAAGCACCGCTTACCGATCGGGGAGCCGTCATGCTCGACCTCCAGCGCCTGCGCGCCCTGCACGCCGTGTCCGTGCACGGCACCGTCGGGGCCGCCGCCGCGGCACTCGGCTACACCTCCTCCGCCGTCTCCCAGCAGATCGCCAAGCTGGAGCGGGAGACCAGGACCGTGCTGCTGGAGCGGGAGGGCCGGGGCGTGCGCCTGACCGACGCGGCGTACCACCTCGTCGCCACCGCGCAGGAACTGCTGGCGATCGTGGAGCGGGCCGAGACCGAGCTGGAGGAGCGGCGCGGGGTGCCGTCCGGGCGGCTGACCATCGCCGCCTTCGCGTCGGCGGCCCGCGGACTGATGCCGCCCGTACTGGCCGACCTGGCCCTGCGCCATCCCGCGCTCGACACCCGGCTGACCGAGATCGACCCGCACCTGTCCGTGGACCTGGTCGCCAAGGGCGCGGTCGATCTCGTCGTCGCGCACGACTGGGACATCGCACCGCTGCCCGCCCCGGCGGGCGTGGAGCAGGCGGTCATCGGGGACGACCTGTGCGATCTGCTGGTGCCGCTCGGGCATCCGTTCGCGGAGCGCGGCACGGCGGTACGGCGCGAGGAGCTGGGCGGCGAGCGGTGGATCTGCCAGCCGCCGGGGCGGGTCTGCCACGAGTGGCTGGTGCGCACCCTGCGCACCGCCGGGCACGAGCCGGACATCGTGCACCAGGCGGACGAGAACCCGACCCTGGTCGCCCTGGTCGCGGCCGGACTCGGCATCGCCCTGATCCCGCGGCTCGGCCGGGGTCCGCTGCCCGACGGGGTGGTGGAGGTCCCGCTCGACCCGATGCCCGTACGGCATCTGTACGCGCTGTGGCGGGGCGGCGCGGCGCGCCGTCCGGCGATCGCGGAGACCGTCCGCACCCTGCGCGCCCACTGGCCCGCCGTCTCGGCGCACCGTCCCCCCGTGCCCCAGGCGTCCTAGTCGTCCCCGCCCTCGCCGCCGTCCCCGTCGTCCCAGGTCCGGACGTCCGCACCAATCCGAGATTTCCGCCCGTACCCGGGAACCCCGGCCCGTCCCCTCCCGTCCAATGCGCGGACTGCCGGAGGAGTCTCCGCGGTGCGGTGTCGGCCACTCGCCCCTGACTGCGATCGCCGACCCACCCTCTCCGCCGCGCCGCGGCCGGCAGCACCGCCGCCATCGGCGCGCCCCCTCCCGAAGCGCCGATGGCGGCGCCGCCCGTACCCCCGGCCGGCCCCGCCTCTCGCGCACTCCCTTGACTGGCAGAAACTTCCCGGATATTGGTGACCCCTTGGAAGTTTCCTTCAGCGGATCCCCACGGATCACCTCCCAAAGGAGCGCACGTGCCCGACAGCAGCACGGGAAGCACAGGAAACACAGAGACCGCGGAGAACACGGAGACGGCGGAGACCACGGTGGACCCGGTGAACGCGGGAAGCACGGGGAGCGCCGCGCGTCCGTCCAGACGTGCGGTCCTCGCCGCGACGACGGCGGTCACCACCGTCCTCGCCGCCGGTGCCACCGCGCACGCGGCCGGCACCTCCGGCGCCCCCTCGGCTCCTGCCTCCCCCGACGACCGGAAACTCCGCGCCCTCGTCTCCCGGATGACCCTGGAGGAGAAGGTCGGCCAGCTGTTCGTGATGCGGGTCTACGGCCACTCCGCCACCGAACCCGACCAGGCGGACATCGACGCCAACCTCAAGGAGATCGGCGTGCGCACGGCCGCCGAACTGCTGGAGAAGTACCGGGTCGGCGGCATCATCTACTTCACCTGGGCGCACAACACCCGCGATCCGCACCAGATCGCGAGCCTCTCCAACGGCATCCAGAAGGCGTCCCTCGGCCTGCCGCGCGGGCTGCCGGTGCTCATCTCCACCGACCAGGAGCACGGCATCGTCGCCCGCGTCGGCGCGCCGGCGACCCTGTTCCCGGGCGCGATGGCCGTCGGCGCGGGAGGTTCCCGCTCCGACGCGCGCGACCTCGGCCGGATCGCGGGGCGCGAGCTGCGCGCCCTGGGCATCCGTCAGGACTACGCCCCGGTGGCCGACGTGAACGTCAACCCGGCCAACCCGGTCATCGGCGTACGGTCCTTCGGGTCCGAGCCTCAGGCGGTGGCGCGGCTGGTGGCCGCCGAGGTCGCCGGGTTCCAGCGGTCGGGGGTCGCGGCGACCGCCAAGCACTTCCCCGGGCACGGCGACACCGCCGTCGACAGCCACACCGGCTTCCCGGTGATCACCCACAGCCGTGAGCAGTGGGAGGAGCTGGACGCGCCGCCGTTCCGGGCGGCGATCGCCGCGGGCATCGACTCGATCATGACGGCCCATCTGATGGTCCCGGCACTCGACGACTCCGACGATCCGGCCACCCTCTCGCGCCCGATCCTCACCGGCATCCTCCGCGAGGAGCTGGGCTACGACGGGGTCGTGGTCACCGACTCCCTCGGCATGGAGGGCGTGCGGACGAAGTACGGCGACGACCGGGTGCCGGTGCTGGCCCTGAAGGCGGGCGTGGACCAGCTGCTCAACCCGCCCTCCCTGGACGTGGCGTGGAACGCCGTCCTGAAGGCCGTCCGGGACGGCGAGCTGACCGAGGAACGGCTGGACGAATCGATCCTGCGCGTCCTGCGCCTGAAGGCGAAACTGGGCCTGTTCAAGGACCCGTACGCCTCCCCGGACGGCGTGGACCGCAGGGTCGGTACGCGCGCGCACCGGGCGGCGGCCGACCGGATCGCCGAACGGACCACCACCCTGCTGGTCAACGAGGACCGCATGCTGCCCCTGTCCCGGCGCCGGCAGCCGAAGCTGCTGGTCGTGGGCGCCGACCCGGCTTCCCCGTCCGGCACGACGGGACCGCCGACCGGGGTGCTGGCGGGCGCGCTGAACGAGCTGGGCTTCACCGCCACCGCCCTGTCCACCGGTACGGCGCCGTCGGCGGCGACGATCGACCGGGCCGTGGCGGCCGCGCAGGAGGCGGACGCCGTGGTCGTCGGGACGTACAACGTGACGGCGTCCTCCAGTCAGCGGACCCTGGTCGAGCGGCTCCTGGCGACCGGCAGGCCGGTGGTCGCGGTGGCGATCCGCAACCCGTACGACGTGGCCCACCTGCCCGCCGTACCGGCCTTCCTGGCGACGTACTCCTGGACCGACGTCGAACTGCGGGCGGCGGCCCGGGTGATCGCTGGACGGGTGGAGCCGCGCGGGACGCTGCCGGTGCCGGTGCAGCGGGCGGACGACCCGGCGGCGGTGCTGTACCCGGTCGGGCACGGACTGAGGTACTGACCACGGCCTCCGGGTTTCCCGCAGCCGGATCTCCCGCAGCCGGATCTCCCGCGATCGGATCTCCCGCGGCCGGGTAGCCCGTCGGGCGTAGCGTCCGTACGCCACACAACCGACGCGCCCCCGCCACCATGCGCAAAGAGTGCCGTATGTCTGGTGTGACCCGCTGTGGCGGGTCACGCTGGACGGGGGTGTTCGGGGGAGGGTGACGCACGTGAGAAGTTCCCTGGGGGCGGTGTGCGCGCTCGCCGTGCTGGCCACGGCTCTGTCGGCCGGCTGCCAGAGCGCGCCCGGCGGCGTCGACGAGAACGGCCGTCCGGCCGAACAGCGGACGGTGACGGTGTCGCCGTCGCCGATCCGGACCTCGGGATACGGGGCGGTGTTCCTCGGGATCGACGAGTGCAGTTCGTTCGGCCGGACCAGTTTCACCGAGGTGTCGTGCACCGGTGAACGGGCGGCGGCCCGGGTGGTCGCCCGCCACGACGGAACCGTCCGGGACGGGCCGCGCTGCCCCGCCACCACGGACTTCGTCCTGCACATCAGCGAGCAGCGCCCCGCGTCCGACGAGGACGGCGACGGGGCGGTGCCGCGCGGCTACGCCTGCATGCGCAACCTGCAGCCCCCGCACCCGGGCGATCCCGGTGGCGGGGGCGGGCCGCGCACCATCGTCGGCGACTGCGTGCGCGGGCTGGACGACGGCCAGGTCCGCGAGACGGCCTGCGACGGCGAGGGGGAGCAGCGGCCGGAGTACCGGGTGACCGAGGCCGTGGACGCCAGGTCCCGGTGCCCGGCGTCCACGACCCTCTATGTCCGGCTCGGCGGCAGCTCACCGGTGGGCTGCGCCGGCCCGGTGTGATCCCGGCCGCTGCCGCGGCCCGGTGTTCCTACCGGTGCAGCGCCGGCTCCCGCCGGATGTCCCGCACGTCCAGCTTGCGGTCGAACTTCGCCAGCGGCTTCGCCTCGGCCGGGTTCTCCTTGACCGCGCTCGGCGCGACACCCGCCCAGTCGAGGATGCGGGCCGTGGCGAGCGCCTTCTCCTCGTCGACCAGACCGGCCACGTTGGCACCGTGGTTCATGCCGGGGGCGGTCAGCACGTACGAGTCGCGCGCGCCCTTGCCGAGCCGGAAGGGCTCGGCACCCCACGGGTCGTTCTCGCCGTAGACGAACAGCATCTGCCGGGCGTTGCCGCGCACCCAGGTGTCGACGTCGCGCATGGCCCGCGGTTCGAACGTCATCGGGATCGAGCGGGGCACGAAGTTGCGCGGCGGCTGGTAGCCGTAGCGGATGTGCTTCTTCTCGATGTGCGGGAACCGGATCGTCGGCGCACCGAGCTGCGTGCCGGCCTGGTAGTAGTACGGCGTGTACGGGCTGAGGCCCTGGTCCGTGTAGAACGAGAAGCCGGAGATCGTGTCGACCGAGGTCCAGATCTCGTCGTCGGTGGCGTTGCGGGCGTCGGCCGGGATCTGCTCGCAGTCCTGCACCGTGCCGTACTGCCAGAAGCCCCACACGTAGTCGAGGACGACGGCCTCGTACGCCCGGTCCGCGCCGCCGATGGTGTCGAAGGTGTAGCCGTTCTCGGCGGCGTACGCCTCGTACCTCTCCTGCAGCGGGGCCCGGCGGACCAGCGCCTCGCGCTGCACCGCGTTCAGCCGGTCGCGGCACTCCTTGGTGCCGACCTTCGCGAAGAAGCGGTCGTAGGCGGAGTCCTCCTTGTTCACCACGTCGTTGGGGGCGACGTAGGCGACGACGCCGTCCATGTCACGCGGGTAGAAGCGCTCGTAGTACGTGGCGGTCATGCCGCCCTTGGAGCCGCCGGTGGAGATCCAGTTCTCGGAGTAGATCCCCTTCAGCGCCTTGTGAATACGGTGCTGGTCGCTGGCGGCCTGCCAGATGTCCAGCTTGGACCAGTCGGCCGGGTCCGGGCGGGACGGGGTGAAGAAGCGGTACTCCATGGAGACCTGGTTGCCGTCCACGATCTGGGTCGGCTCGCTGCGGCGGGGCGTCGTCGAGACGTTGTAGCCGCCGGTAAAGAAGACGGTCGGCCGCGCGACGTCCTTGTGCAGCACGGTGATCCGCTGCTGGAAGGTGCCCTTGGAGGGCCTGCGGTGATCGACCGGCTGGGTGTAGTCGAGGACGAAGAAGCGGTACCCGGTGTAGGGCTTCTCCTCGATCAGGCTCATGCCCGGGACGGAGAGCAGTCTCTCCTTGATGTCGGTGCCGGCGGCGATGTCGGTCTCGGCGGCGGTGGCCGCGCTCGCCGCGCTCACCGTGCCGATCAGCATCGTGAGCGTCAGCAGCCATCTGAGCGCCTTGCGCATGCACACTCCCCTGTGAAACAGATGTGGCCGGGAAACTAGCCGACCAACTCGCCCCAGCACTAGGGGACATGGGGATAGCCCTCGGTACAGAGAGGGGTAAATGCCTTACGCTGGACGGAAATCGCGGCTCGGCTCCGGGCGTGCGCTCAGCACAGGATCCAGCCGGAGCTGACCGACCCGCCGGCCACCCTGCCCTTCACCCAGACGCAGCGGCGCCCGGCGTGCACGGTGACCGGGCCGGCGTGCCGCTTGTAGCGGCCCTCGTCGACCACCGGACGGCCGCCGCGCGCCCGGATGCTCACCGACATCTTCCGCTTGGTGCCGGGCTTCTTGGCGAGGGTGACGGCGCAGAGGTAGCCGCCGCGCTTGTAGACGACGACCGAGCCGGTGGAGAACGGCAGGGTGCGCATCTTGCGTCCGGGGCAGTGCGCCGCGGCCCGGGCGTCGCCCGGCGCGGCGACCACCAGCAGCCCCGCCGCGGTCAGCATCGCCAGACCGAGCGCGAGGCGCCGGTGTATCGCTCGACTTCCCACTGCCGTTCCTCCCCGTACCGGATCGCGCCGCATCGAAGCCCACGCCGAAGCCCGCACCGCACCTGCCGCGACCGACGGCGTACAGGTGTACGGACGCATGGCGTACGCCGGATGGTTGCCCACCCGTCTCTCCGGCCTCCCCCACGCCTTCACGCACGCCTTCACGCACGTCCTCAGGCACGCCCCCTGCGCCCGTACCCCGGCCCGGTGGTCACGCGTCGGCGTCACCCACCGGGCCCACCCCCTCGGGCCCACCCCCTCGGGCCCACCGCCCCGGGCTCACCGCCCCGCGCCGACCGGCTCCTCCGGCTCGGCCTCTCCGACGAAGGTCCGCCACAGCGCGGCGTACCGTCCGTCGCGGGCCAGCAGTTCGTCGTGCGTGCCGTCCTCGGCGACCCGGCCGTGGTCCATGACGACGACCCGGTCGGCGCGGGCGGCGGTGGTCAGCCGGTGGGCGACCACCAGCGTGGTGCGCCGTCCCGCCAGCCGGTCCGTCGCCTGGTTGACCTGGGCCTCGGTGGCCAGGTCGAGCGCGGCGGTGGCCTCGTCGAGCAGCAGGATGTCGGGGTCGACGAGTTCGGCGCGGGCCAGCGCGATCAGCTGGCGCTGTCCGGCGGAGAGGTTCCGGCCGCGCTCGGCGACCTCGTGCAGGTAGCCGCCCTCCAGCGTGGCGATCATCTCGTGCGCGCCGACCGCGCGGGCCGCCGCCTCGACCTCGGCGTCGGTGGCGTCCGGACGGCCGTAGGCGATGGCGTCGCGGATCGTGCCCGGGAAGAGGTAGGCCTCCTGCGGGACCACGCCGAGCCGGTGCCGGTAGGCGGTGATGTCGAGGTCTCTGAGGTCGGTGCCGTCGACGGTGACCCTGCCCCCGGTCGGGTCGTAGAACCGGGCCACCAGCTTGACCAGGGTGGACTTCCCGGCGCCGGTCTCGCCGACGAACGCGACGGTCTGCCCGGCGGGGATGCGCAGGTCGATGCCGCTGAGCGCCTCCTCCTCGTCCCCGTAGGCGAAGTCCACGTCCTCGAAGACGACCTGGCCGCGCAGGGAGGGCACGCCGAGGGGTTTCGCGGCGTCCTGGGTGGACGCCGGTTCCCGCAGCAGTTCCTGGATGCGGCCCAGGGAGACGGTCGCCTGCTGGTAGCCGTCGAAGACCTGGGAGAGCTGCTGCACCGGGGCGAAGAACAGGTCGATGTAGAGCAGGTACGCGACCAGCGCGCCCGCCGTCAGCGTCCCGTCGTCGACCCTGATCCCGCCCACGACGAGGACGGCCGCCGCGGCCGACGACGCCAGGAACTGCACGAAGGGGAAGTACACCGAGATCAGCCACTGGCCCCGGATGCGGGCGGCCCGGTAGCCGTCGCTGCGTTCGGCGAACCGCCGGTTGCCCAGCCGCTCGCGTCCGAAGGCCTGCACGATCCGCAGACCGGACACCGACTCCTGGAGGTCGGCGTTGACCGCCGAGATCCGCTCCCGGGCCAGTTCGTACGCCTTCACGCTGGCCCGGCGGAAGAAGTACGTGGCGAGGATCAGCGGGGGCAGTGTGGTGAAGACGATCAGGGCGAGCTGCACGTCGATCACCAGCAGGGCGACCATGATGCCGAAGAAGGTGACCACCGAGACGAACGCGGTGACCAGGCCCGTCTGCAGGAACGTCGACAGCGCGTCCACGTCGGTGGTCATCCGGGTCATGATCCGGCCGGTCAGCTCGCGCTCGTAGTAGTCGAGGCCGAGCCGCTGGAGCTGGGCGAAGATCTTCAGCCGCAGTGAGTACAGCACGCGTTCGCCGGTGCGTCCGGTCATCCGGATCTCGCCGGTCTGCGCCGCCCACTGCACGGTCACCGCGAGCAGGCCGAGCAGCGCCGACGCCCAGACGGCGCCGAGGGCGGCCTGGGTGACGCCGGCGTCGATGCCGTGCCGGATCAGCACCGGCAGCAGCAGGCCCGAGCCGGCGTCCACGGCGACGAACGCGAGGCTCAGGAGGAGGGGCCGGCGGAAGCCGCGCAGGAGGCGGCGCAGTCCGTAGGACTCCTCCGCCTGGACTGCCCGGCGCTCGTCGACGTCGGGGACGTCGTCGGCCGGGGGCAGCGCCGCGACCTGGGCGAGCAGTTCGGGGGTGGCCGGGCTGCCGGCCAGGGCGGTGTCCTTGGGCTCGCGGTCGCCGGTCCACAGGCGGGGGGTGACCCCGCGTTCGGCGTCGAACTCGGCGTCCAGCTCCGCGCGGACCGTGGTGTCGGCGGTGTCGTCCTGGCGGAGGGCGGCGGCCGGGTGGTGGCCCGGGGAGACGCCGCCCAGCTCGTCGGGGTCGGTGAGCAGCCGGCGGTAGAGGGCGGAGCGCCGCTGGAGCTCGTCGTGGGTGCCGATGTCGGCGAGCCGGCCGCCGTCGAGGACGGCGATGCGGTCGGCGAGGTTGAGGGTGGAGCGGCGGTGCGCGATCAGCAGGGTGGTGCGGCCGCGCATGACCTCGGCCAGCGCCTCGTGGATCTCGTGCTCGACGCGGGCGTCCACGGCGGAGGTGGCGTCGTCGAGCACCAGCAGGCGCGGGTCGGTGAGGAGGGCGCGGGCGAGCGCGACGCGCTGGCGCTGGCCGCCGGAGAGGGTCAGTCCGTGCTCGCCGACGGTGGTGTCGTAGCCGTCGGGCAGCTCGGTGATGAACCGGTCGGCCTGGGCCGCGCGGGCGGCGGCCGTGATCTGTTCCTCGGTCGCGTCCGGGCGGCCGTAGGCGATGTTGGCGCGCACGGTGTCGGAGAAGAGGAAGGAGTCCTCCGGGACCAGCCCGATCGCGGCCCGCAGCGACTCGGTGGTCAGCTCGCGCACGTCGTGCCCGCCGACGAGGACGGCGCCGCCGGTGGCGTCGTAGAAGCGCGGCAGGAGCAGCGAGACGGTGGATTTTCCGGAGCCGGAGGCACCGACGACGGCGAGCGTCTCGCCGGCCCCGATCTCGAAGGACAGGCCGTTCAGGACGGAGTGGCTCTTCCCGGAGGCGGTGTCGTACCCGAAGGAGACGTCGTCGAACTCGACGGTCGCGGGGGCGTCGGCGGGGAGCTCCTTGGTGCCGTCGGCGAGGGACGGCTCGGTGTCGATCAGCTCCAGGACGCGCTCGGTGCCGGCCCTGGCCTGCTGTGCGACGGTCAGTACGACGGCGAGCATCCTGACCGGGCCGACGAGCTGGGCGAGGTAGGTGGAGAAGGCGACGAAGGTGCCCAGCGTGATGTTGCCGCGTACGGCGAGCCAGCCGCCGAGGGCGAGCATCGCCACCTGGCCGAGGGCGGGGACGGCCTGGAGGGCCGGGGTGTACCGGGAGTTCAGCCGGATGGTCCGCAGCCGCCCGGCGAACAGCCGTCGGCCGACCTCGCGGAGCTTGCCCGTCTCCTGCTCCTCCTGCCCGAATCCCTTGACCACGCGCACCCCGCTGACGGCGCCGTCGACCACTCCGGCGACGGCGGCCGCCTGGGCCTGCGCGTACCAGGTGGACGGGTGCAGCCGGGTGCGGCTGCGCTTGGCGATCCACCACAGGGCGGGGGCGACGGCGAGGGCGACGGCCGTGAGCGGCAGTGACAGCGACGCCATGATCACGAGGGAGAGCACGAACAGCAGGATGTTGCCGATGGTCATCGGCAGCATGAAGAGCAGGCCCTGGATCAGCTGGAGGTCGCTGGTGGCCCGCCCGACGACCTGCCCGGTGGACAGCTCGTCCTGACGGCGGCCGTCGAGCCGGGTGATCGTCCGGTACATCTCGGTCCGCAGGTCGTGCTGGACGTGCAGGGCGAGCCGGCCGCCGTAGTAGCGGCGGACGAAGGTGAGTGCGTAGACGACGGCCGCGGCACCGATCAGGGCGCCCGCCCAGGGGGCCATGGCACGGGTGTGGTCGCCGATCACGTCGTCGATGATCACCTTGGTGACCAGCGGGACCAGCGCCATCACGGCCATGCCGCCGAGGGACGAGCCCAGGGCCAGCACGACGTCCCCCGGATGACGCCACGCGTACGCGCCCAGTCGTCGTGCCCATCCCTGCTGCGGTGTCACGCGGGTGCCCTCCGGTCGTTCCGATCATCCGATCGTCCTGATCTACCGGAAGGCACCAACACGCACCGAAGCGGATTTCATCCCTCCGTAACGTTTGGGCAGGTCGGTGTCACTCCGGAGAGACCTCCCTCCGCAAGGACGTCACGTAATCGACACCACATGTACATTCCTACAACTTCATGCGCATGTCACGATGCGGGAACCCTCATTCAACTCGCGTAGACGGGACACCCCCAGATGCTCGCGATACGCATGCGCACCCGGCGCCGGAAGGCGGTGGCGTTCGCCACGGCCGCCGCCCTCACCGCCCTCGCCGTTCCCGCCCTGACCGCGACCCCCGCCACGGCCACGACCGAGCCCCCGGTGACGGCGGCGGCCACAGCTACGGCGACAGCGGCGAACTCGGCCTACGACTCGACGTACTACAAGAACGCGATCGGCAAGACGGGGACAGCCCTCAAGTCCTCGCTGCACACGATCATCAGCAGCCAGACGAAGCTGTCCTACTCGGCGGTCTGGGACGCGCTGAAGGCCACCGACCAGGACCCGAACAACAGCAACAACGTGATCCTGCTGTACTCGGGGGTCTCCCGCGCCAAGTCCCTCAACGGCGGGAACACCGGCAACTGGAACCGCGAGCACGTGTGGGCCAAGTCCCACGGCGACTTCGGCACCTCCACCGGCCCCGGCACCGACATCCACCACCTGCGCCCGACGGACGTCCAGGTCAACAGCGTCCGCGGCAACAAGGACTTCGACAACGGCGGCAGCGCCGTCGCGAACGGCGGCGGCAGCCTCACCGACTCCGACTCCTTCGAGCCGCGCAACGCCGTCAAGGGCGACGTGGCCCGCATGATCCTCTACATGGCGGTCCGCTACGAGGGCGGCGACGGCTGGGCCGACCTGGAGCCCAACAACAACGTCAACAACGGCAGCGCCCCCTACATGGGCAGGCTCGCCGTCCTGAAGGCGTGGAACGAGCAGGACCCGCCGGACGCCTTCGAGCAGCGCCGCAACCAGGTCATCCACGACTCCTACCAGCGCAACCGCAACCCGTTCATCGACCACCCGGAGTGGGTCGAGTCGATCTGGTAGCCCGGTGACCCCCGTGGTGTTCGGCGACACCGTCCCGGGCGCCACGGGCGCCCCGCGTCCGCGCCGGCCCGGTCGTCATCAGCGGCCGAGTGCCGCCCGGATCCGGCCGAGCCACTCCGTGCCCAGCCGGCGCCCGTCGGGGAACTGGTCGTCCCGGTCCCAGCGCCATGCCGTGACCATCGCCGGCACGAGGATCCGGCACGCGCGCAGCACGTCCCGATCGACACCCGGGTAGTGCTCGCCGACCTCCTCGGGCGCGTGGGCGAGGTCGAACTCGACGGGCCCACGGCAACACGTCTCGAAATCTATGAACAGCGGCCCGTTCTCCGTGGTGAGCACGTTGCCCGGGTGCGGCTCGCCGTGCAGCAGCTGCTCGGCGCCGCCGCGCTCGCCGATCGCCCGTCCCAGGTTCCGCAACGTGTCGCCGAGCAGCTCCCGGTCCGCGTCGGCGAGCGCCGGGGTGCGGTCGCGGTCCGCCACGAGGTGCCGGGCCCGCTCGACCCGGTCCGTGAAGTGCGGCGTCGGGACGTCGAGCTCGCGCATGCCGGCGTGCAGCCGCCCGAGCGCACGGGCGTAGTCGGCCGGCGGGACCTCTCGGGGCGTCACGGGTTCGTAGTAGGTCCACAGCGTGACCACGAAGCCGTCCCGCTCGTGGACGCGTGGCTCCACCCGGGGCTCGAGGGCCGCCACCGGACACCCGGCTTCGGCGAGCCGCCGAGCGAGCTCGATCTCGAACCGCGCGACCTGCTGCGCCACGGGTGCCACCCGGGCCAGGACGTCACACGGCAGCAGCCGCAGGGTGAGCTTGTTCGAGTCGTGGAGAACGAGCGCGTCGTCGACGGTCAGACCGAGCGAGGATGCGGTCGACATGGCCGCGGCCACCGCGCGCGGGACCTCGGACACCTGCATCGTCGCCCGGTTCCTCTCCCTCGAGCGCTGCCCCGGCTCTTCGGGGGGCGCGGCCCGCGCACCGTACCAAGTCACCGATGGAGAGTCGCGCCGATTGTTTTCCGAGCACTGCCGGAACCGTGCGTCCGTACACGGCGATTCGCGAGCGGCCGTGGCCGGGGGCGCCGCCGTCAGGTGGCCGCCGCGTAGCACCGGACGGCCACCTTCTGCTCCGGGCTCCACTGCTGTTCGACCGTGGCCAGGAGCTGCCAGCCGAGCCGCTCGTACAAGGCCGCCGCCGCGGTGTCGGAGGCCACCACGTCGAGCACCGGATGCAGGCCGCGGGCCTTCGATTCCGTGACGGCCCGCGCCATCAGCAGCGCGCCGATCCCGTGGCCGCGGGCCCACGGGGCGACGAACAGCCGGCTGACCACGGCGGTCGCGTCGGTGCCCGTCCCCGCACGAGCGCTCCACAGCCCGGGGGCCGCGTCTCCCGCATCGCTCCGGGACAAGCCGACATGACCGGCGACACGGCCGTGCAGTTCCGCCACCCACGAGGCGACGAGCGAGGGCGGGGTGAGCCATGCCCCCGGGAGGGCGGGCCAGTTCACCGGATAGCCGTCGTGCTCATGAACCTCTGCCAGCACCCGCACACAGGCACCCAGGTCACGATCGGTCCGCGGTCGGGTACTCGGGCGGCGGGTGCTCGGGGGGACGTCCGCGCCGGACACGCTCTCGCTCTTCATCGCAGCATGGAAACACGGCCCGACGGTCCGCGGCCGGCGACTTCCTCAGCAGGTTCCGGCCGTGGCCCGCCCGGTGTCCGTGCACACCGTCTCAGGCCTTCGGCTGGGTGAAGCGGATGCGGTTGCCGAAGGGGTCGCGCAGGCCGCAGTCGATCCCGTACGGGCGCTCGGTGGGTTCCTCGGTGAACTCCACACCCTCCTCCAGCAGCCTCTCGTAGGTCTTGCGGCAGTCGTCCGTGGTGAGGATGAACCAGCCGCCCATGGCTCCCTTGGTCACCAGCTCGCGCACCTGCTCCGCCGTCTCCTCCGACATGGCCGGAGCGCCCGGCCTCTCCAGCAGGATCTGCCGCTCGGGGTGACCGGGGACGCCGACGGTCAGCCAGCGCATGAAGCCCATGTCGACGTCCGCGGTGACCTCCAGACCGAGCTTGCCGACGTAGAAGTCGAGGGCCTCGTCCTGGTCGAGGACGTACATCTTTGAATCCTCCCCTCCCTGAAGGGAGGGGATTCCTGGCTCAGGCCGCCTCCCGGAGCAGCGCTCCGGGAGGTCTTCCGCCGTCGGCACCAGCCGGGTGGAGACCAGCCCGGACGAGCATGACGCGTGCGGAGTTCTTGTCCCGTGGGGATGCGGTTCCGCAGGCGGTGCAGGTGTAGGTGCGCTCACCCAGCGGCAGTGCGTGCTTGGCTCTCGCATCGCAGTGCGCGCAGTCCATCGTAGTGTGCGCGGGATGTACGAGACGGATGTCCCGCCCGTGTTTGCGGCCCATCTCGACCAGGGCCGTCTTGGTGGCGCCGATGGCGGCGTCGGCTGCCTTGCGGGCCATGGTGGTCCTGGCCAGGAACTTCGGGCGGAAGTTTTCGACCGCGATGACGTCGTGGTCGCGGACGACTTTCTTGGCCCACTTGCGAGCGGTGTCCGCCCGCTGCCGGGCAATCTTCTGGTGGGTCTTCGCCCGCAGTGTCCGCGCCGTGCGGTAGCCCCTCGATGCGGGCTCGCCCTTCTTCGGCTTGCGGCGGGCCATCATCCGGTCGTACCGGGCCAGCTTGGTTCGGGCCTTCCTGCCGTGCTCGGCGTGCGGCAGGTCGTGCGCGTCGGACGTGGTGGTCGCGGTCACCTTCACGCCCCAGTCGACACCGAGGACGTGGCCGGTCTTAAGCAGGGGCTGGAGACGGGCGGGGACGACGAACGAGCAGTACCAGTGCCCGAGACCGTCCCGGTACAGGCGTACCGAGGACGGCTCGGCCGGCAGCTCCCGCGACCAGACCACCGTCAGGACGAGTCCGCCCGCTAGGTGCAGCCGGCCGTCCTTCAACCGGAACCCGCGTTTGGTGTAGTTGAGGGTCGCCAGTGCCTCGCGTCTGGTCTTCCACTTCGGCATCCCGGCCCGGCGCGCTGTGGGCAGGCGCTCCTCGATGTCCTTGTGCGCCTTGGCGCGGGAGCGGCCGAAGTCGCGGATGACCTGCTGCTGGGGAACCGACGAGCCCTCACGCAGCCACGGCGTACGGGCGCGGGCCTCGGTCAGCATCCTGTCGAGCCGAGCCGGGCCGCACGTGGCCTTCTGCCCGGTGGACTTGTTGTACAGGTGCACGGCCCTGGACTTGGCGACGCATTCGTTCCACACCCAGCGGCACCGGTCCCACTCCGCCGCCAGGACGGTGCGGGCAGCAGACGACACGCGCAACCGGTAGGTGTACCGGGCATGCCCGACCCCCGCCTCCGCCCCCACCTGCGCCACCTCGCCCCCTCACAGCCCCGCCGGGACACTCCGCCGCCCCAGGCCCTTTAGGGGACCATACGTGCGACAGCCGCACAGACGCCCCCCGATCCCGCAGTCACCACCCCCACCGGCGACCACAGGCACACGCGTTCGCATCACCCCGGCGACAGCACCAGCAGTACGGGCGCTCCGCGTCGGGACACCCGGATGCGATTCCTCCCCGGCATCAACGCCGGGGCCTCCTCGCAAGAAAAAGTGGCACATGCGCGATGCGCGCCAGGGCGGGGACGTCCATCGGCTGCGCGTAGTCCCGGTCCATCGCGTCCCGCGCCCGGAGCATGCGGCGGTTGGTCTCTTCGGTGGCACGGCTTACGCCGCCATCCCATCACGGCCCACCGCATCCGGGGCGACCGCGCACTGGTCTCCAGGCCCCTGCCGGTACTCCAGTGCGGTTTCGTGATGCACCCGGCGAGCTGTGGCTGAGCACCGCAATCGGCTGGTGGGTGTTCAGGGACGCCAGGTGGACCTGGTGATGTCGCGATCAGCTGACGGCAGGGAGCTGCCGAGCGAAGCGGCGGACGGCGTCGGTGAAGGCGTCTGGATCGTCGAAGTTCGCGAGATGCCTTGCCCGCGGGATCAACTCGACGCGAGCGTGGGGATGCGCACGGGCGAAGTCCGCCTCGCCGGACCGGAAGACGACGTCCTTCTCGCCGTTCAGGATCAGGACCGGAGCCTTCACATGACGCATCGCATCCGCGTCGAAACGTCCGAGCACCTCGCCCCAGGCTGCCGGCAGGGTATGGAAGGCGTAACCGGAACGGATGGTCGCCTCCACCACCTCTGGCGGATGGAGCCGCCGCAGCAACCGGTCGTTCCACTGGGCCAGCCGATCCGTCGGTATACGAGGGACCAGCCTGGCGACCCACCGATACGGCACTGCCCTGAGGCCGCGGGTGGAGGCGCTGGCTCCCGCGAGGATCAGCCCGCGCAGTTGTTCTGGACGACACCGCGCGAACTCCAGCGAGGCGTATCCGCCGAGCGAGTGCCCGACGACCAGAGCCGGTCCACCGCCGAGCGAGTCGACCGCGGAAGCGATGATCTCGGTCGCACTGCTCAGGCTCCAGGGTTGAGCCGAGCGTTTCCCGTGGCCGGGCAGGTCGACGGCGACCACCGGAAACTCGTCCCGGAGTGCGGCAAGTTGCACGCTCCACTGTCCCGCGCTGAAGCGCGTCCCGTGAACGAAGACCATGGGCACTGCATCTGCTACCGCCATAGCTCTCCCGAACCCGCCCCCGCCCGGCCACCGATCAGCAGTCCGGCTGCCCGGCCCGGCTGCCGACACGACGCCGCAGCCACGCCTCCTCCGCAAGCGTAAGGTACGGGTCGGCCAGCTTGGCTTCGGCCGCTTCCCGGATGCGTCCCGCAGGATCGGTCCGGCAGCCCTTGCGCACACTGTTCACCAGCAGACCCCGTCCCAGGCGGGCGGCCAGTCCGGGGACCTCCGCGCAGCCGACGGTCACCATGGTCATCGCCACGTCCGCAGCGGGATCACCAGCGCCCGCGTTGCGCCAGTCGATCACCACGGGGCCCCGCCGGGTCCGCAGCACGTTGCCCGGATGCAGGTCCAGATGCAGCACCCGGTCGTCACCTGCCGTCGCGAACCGCCGGGGCAGCCACGTCGGCGCCGGCAACGCATGCAACCGGTCGTGCAGGCCGCCCAGCGTCCGGCCGAGGGGTCCGACCCGCCACGGGCGCCGGAACAGCACATCCAGCATCGTCGGCCCGGTCAGCCGCTCCAGGACCATGTTGGTATCGATGATCTCGTACACCCTCGGCACGGGATACCCGCAGGCCGCCAGATGCGTCATCAACCGCGCTTCCAGTTCTGTTGGTCCCCCCTGCCGGTAACGCCGCAACGCCCTGGACTCGTCCAGGGCGTACACGTCAGCGTCCCGCCCCTGCCCGATCAACTCCATGCAGAGCAGTCTGTCCTGACGCCGTATCAGTGGCCAACAGTGCGAACGTCGACTGATGCGACACCAGGGCCGCGATCACCGTCGCGCGCAGGGCGTCGCAGAAAAAGACGTCGAAGGGTGCATGCCGCTCGAGCAGCCACCAGTCCCCGGTGAGGACGCTGACAGACTGGCCGTCCGCGAAGACACCGGCCGCTCGATCGGCGGGACAGCCGGAGAGCAACTGCCTCTGAGCCGGCGTCGACCGGGTATCCGGTGTCGACTCGTGCGCTAAGCCCTGTCCGCACCGTCCTGCCCTGTGCCCAGGGACGGCCGGGCGCGGAGCACGGAGGGGCGGGAGAGGACGGTCACCGTGGCGGACAGGGTGGCCAGGGCGGTGATCGTGAGGCCGGGGCCGAGGTGCAGGGCGAGGCCCCCGGCGATCGCGGCGCCGATCCCCTGCCAGGTCATCCGGCCGGCGGACTCCACGCCCTGGACCTGGCCGCGGACCGGGGCGGGTGTCAGCGCGAGGAGTTGTTCCTGGAGCGGCAGGGTGGCGGCGAACCCGGTACCGGCGACGCACACCGCTGCCGCCGCCACCATGGTGGGCGGGTGGGCGGCGAGCAGCAGGTACGGCACGGCGAGCAGCAGCCGCAAGGCGAACGCGCAGCGGCGTCGCCGGTCGGCGGTGAGCAGTCGCCCGACCGTCAGGTCTCCGAGGAGCATGCCGGCCGAGCTTGCGGCCAGGAGGACACCGGCGTGCTCCGGGTCGTAGGAGAGGAACAGCGCCTCGCAGCCGACGATCAGGCCGTTGGGCACCCACAGGTTCAGCAGCAGCGCACGCCTGCCGGGGTGGGAGAAGAGCTCGACGTTGGTCGTCCAGGTCCGGCGCAGTCCGGGGCGGGGGGCAGGACGCCCCGGATCAGCCGGGCGGCGGGTCGAGTGCTCCCGGACGGTCGTCGTCACGGCGACCAGCCCGAGCCCGGTCAGGACGGCGGCGACGGCGAAGACCTCGTGCGGGCTCAGGTGGCGCAGCAGGACCGCGCCGACGGTGAAGCCGAGGACGGCCGTGCCGCCCGAGGTGATGTTCATCAGCGACCGCGCGAGCACGTACGTGGAGGCCGGCACGACTTCGGCGAGCAGCCCCATCCGCGCTCCGGCGCCGAGGGACTGGAAGAACCCCAGCACCAGGAGGAGCCCGAACCGGGCTGCCAGTGGCAGCCCCGGAACCGCCTGCGCCGCGACGCCCGCCAGGGAGACGCACTGGAGCGTGACAAGGGTTCGGCGAGGACGCCTCCCGTCCGCGACCGACATCAGTGTCAGTGCGCCGAGCACCGTGGCGAACGTGGCGCCGTACATGCTCACGGCCGTCAGGAGCGGGGACCCGGTCCGCTCGTCGACCAGCGTGCCGAGTGCGAAGCCCGACAGGGTGCTCGCGGCGACCGTCAGCGTGAGACTGACGTACAGGCCGGTGAACTCACGGTTGCGGAGCAGGGCGCGGTAGCCGGTGGCGGGAGTCGCGGTGGAGGGGGAAGTGGGTGCGGAAGTGTCGTCGGAGGGCATGAAAAAAGCCTCCGGACGCACCCGCCAGGGGAGCTCCGGAGGCCAACTCGCATATTTTAGCAGGGTGTTCGGACAGCGGTCGTTCAGTCCAGGTGAGTGGGGGCGAACATCCGCAGGAGGGCCGGGAGGACGACCACGGACGGGCCCGGGGTGGCCAGGGCCTGTGTCAGGTCGTGCTCCAGGGTCTCGGGGGTGGTGCGTACGGCCGGGACGGCGAAGGACTCGGCGAGGGCGACGTAGTCCGGGCGGGTCAGTTCCGTGGCCGTGGGCTCGCCGAAGGTGTCGGTCATGTACTCGCGCAGGATGCCGTAGCCGCCGTCGTCGACGATCAGCCAGGTGACGTCGAGGTCGTACTGGCGGGCGGTGGCCAGTTCGGCGAGGGAGTACAGGGCGCCGCCGTCCCCGGAGACCGCCAGGACCGGGCGGCTGGGGTCGGCGACCGCGGCGCCGAGGGCGGCCGGGAAGCCGTAGCCGAGGCCGCCGGCGCCCTGGGCGGAGTGCAGGTGGTTGGGTCCCTTGGCGTCGAAGGCGGACCAGGCCCAGTAGGCCAGGATCGTCATGTCCCAGAAGGAGGGCGCGGTGGGGGGCAGGGCGCGGCGGACCGCCGTCAACACCTGCTGCTCCAGGGTCAGTTCCTGAGCGGCGATGCGGTCGGCGACCTTCGACAGCAGGGTGCGGACGCGTTCCGGTGCCGTCGTGTCCTCGCGCGGCTCCGCCGTCTCCAGCAGGGCCTGGAGGGCGAGGCGGGCGTCCGCGTGGATGCCGAGCGCCGGGTGGTTGGACTCCAGCTTGCCGAGGTCGGCCTCGATCTGGACGATCCGGCCGCGCGGCTTGAACGTGTGGTAGTTGGAGGAGAGTTCGCCCAGTCCGGAGCCCACCACCAGGAGGACGTCGGCGTCCTCCAGGAAGTCCGTCGTGTGGCGGTCCTCCAGCCAGGACTGGAGCGAGAGCGGGTGGGTCCAGGGAAAGGCGCCCTTGCCGCCGGGGGTGGTGACCACCGGCGCCTGGATCAGCTCGGCGAGCCGGCGCAGCTTGCCGGAGGCGTCCGCACGGACCACTCCTCCGCCCGCGATGATTGCCGGGCGGGCGGCGTTCGACAGCAAGTGGGCGGCCACCGCGGTCAGTTCGGGGCGCGGGGGCAGCTCGTCGGGGGTGGCGTCCATGGCCGTCACCTGCGGCAGGGCCGTCTCCTCGAGCAGGACGTCCTGCGGGATCTCGACCCACACCGGGCCGTGCGGCACCGTCAGGGCCGACTTCCAGGCCGCCGTGATCGCCGACGGGATCTGGGACGCCGTGCGCACCGTGTGGACGGACTTGACCACGCCCCGGAACGAGGCCGACTGGTCGGGCAGTTCGTGCAGGTAGCCGTGGCGGCCGCCGCCCAGCCCGGCCGTCGGGATCTGGCTGCTGATCGCCAGGACGGGGGCGGAGGCGGCCGCCGCCTCCTGGAGCGCGGGCAGGGAGGTCAGCGCGCCCGGCCCGGTCGAGAGCAGCAGGGGCGCCGCCTCGCCGGTCATCCGGCCGTACGCGTCCGCCGCGAAACCGGCGTTGTTCTCCACCCGCAGGCCGACGTACCTCAGGTCGGAGCGGCGCAGGGCGTCGAACATGCCGAGGGCGTGCTGGCCGGGCAGGCCGAAGACAGTGGTCGCGCCGAGCCCGGCCAGGGTCTCCACGACCAGGTCGCCGCCGTTGCGGCCGGGGGGAGGGTTGAGCGCGGCCTCCGTCTGGGCCGGCGTCGGGCGCAGCACCAGGTCGTGGTCGTGGGTCACTTGGCCGTGCCCTCCTTGTCGGCGTTGTCAGCGCGCGCCGCAGCGATCTGGCGGGACATGATCGTGGTCAGCTCGTACGCCGTGTGGGAGGCGGCGATCGAGGTGATCTCGGCGTGGTCGTAGGCGGGGGCCACCTCGACGAGGTCCGCCGAGACCAGGTTGCAGGAGGCCAGTCCGCGCAGGATCTCCAGGAGTTCGCGGGAGGTCAGTCCGCCGGCCTCGGGGGTGCCGGTGCCGGGGGCGTGGGCCGGGTCCAGGCAGTCGATGTCGATGGAGATGTACAGCGGGCGGTCGCCGATGCGCTGGCGCAGCTGGTCGGCGACCTCGTCGGCGCCCCGGCGGTAGACGTCCGCGGAGGTGACGATGCCGAAGCCCATCTTCTCGTCGTCGGTGAGGTCCTGCTTGCCGTAGAGCGGGCCGCGGATGCCGACGTGGGAGAGGGCGGAGGTGTCGAGGATGCCCTCCTCCACGGCCCGGCGGAACGGGGTGCCGTGCGTGTACTCGGCGCCGAAGTAGGTGTCCCAGGTGTCCAGATGGGCGTCGAAGTGGAGCAGGGCGACCGGGCCGTGCTTCTTGGCGACCGAGCGGAGCAGCGGCAGGGCGATGGTGTGGTCGCCGCCCAGGGTCATCAGGCGGGCGCCGGTGCCGAGGAGGTCGTCGGCGGCGGCCTCGACGGTCTCCACGGCCTCGTTGATGTTGAACGGGTTGACGGCGATGTCGCCGCCGTCCGCGACCTGGGCGAGGGCGAAGGGGGAGGCGTCCTGCGCGGGGTTGTAGGGGCGCAGCAGCCGGGACGCCTCGCGGATGGCGTTGCCGCCGAAGCGGGCGCCCGGCCGGTAGGAGACGCCCGAGTCGAACGGCACGCCCACCACGGCGACGTCGGTGCGGCCGACCTCGTCCAGGCGGGGCAGCCGGGCGAAGGTCGCGGGGCCCGCGTACCGGGGAACGCGGGACGAGTCGACGGGTCCGCGGGGCGTCTCGTTGCTACTCATGGGAAGCTGCCTTCTTTCCTACGTTTCGTCGCGTATGTACCTGCCTGCCCTGTGACTCTACTGGGAGACGGGGACCTCTTCGGACACGGGTTCGGGGGTGCGGCCGGCGAGGCGTTCCCGCCAGGCGGCGAGTACGGCCTCGTCGGTGGGCCTGGTCGCCAGGGAGACGACGACGTAGACCGCGAGGGACGACAACAGGCCATAGAGGATCGGCTCGTTGGACAGGATGCCGTAGGTCGCCATCAGGCCGACGACCGCCAGGCCGCCGACGGTGACGGCGGCGAGGGCGCCCTGCGCGGTGCCGCGCTTCCACAGCAGCCCGCCGAGGATGGGTACGAGGAGGCCGCCGACGAGCAGGTTGTACGCCACGGTGAGCGCCTCGACGACGTTGTTCAGCGCGATCGCCGTGCCGATCACGGCGAGGCCCATGAGGAGGATGAAGGCGCGGTTGCCCTTGACCTCGTCGCGGTCGGTACCCGGGCCCGTGGTGAGCCCGCGCAGCCGCGACCAGATGTCGTTGTTGGCGACGGTGGCGCAGGCGATCAGCGCGCCGGAGGAGGTCGACATCACGGCGGCGAGCGCGGCGGCCAGCACCAGTCCGCGCACCCCCATGGGCAGTTCGTCCTTGACTATGGTGGCGAAGGCGTCGTCGGCGTTGCCGAGGTCGGGGTAGAGGACCTTGGCCGCGGTGCCGATGACGGCGCCGGCGAGGGCGTAGACGAGGCAGTAGGTGCCGGCGACGGTGCCGCCCCACTTGGCGGTGCGGTCGCCGCGGGCGGTGAACACGCGCTGCCAGATGTCCTGGCCGATCAGCATGCCGAACGTGTAGATCAGCACGTAGGTGAAGATGGTCTCGCCGCCGATGCCCAGCGGGTCGAAGTACTCGGTGGGCAGCTGCGCCTTCATCTCGCTGAAGCCGCCCGCCTTGACCACCGCGATCGGCAGCAGCAGGAGCAGCACACCGATCGTCTTGACGACGAACTGCACCATGTCGGTCAGGGTGATCGACCACATGCCGCCGAGCGTCGAGTAGGCGACCACGACGGAACCGCCGAGGATGATCGCGAGGGTGCGGTTCATGTCGAACAGGACGTCGAAGATCGTGGCGTAGGCGATGGTCGAGGTGACCGCGAGCATCAGGGTGTACGCCCACATGACGACACCGGAAATGACGCCGGCCCGGCCGCCGTAGCGCAGGTCGAGCATCTCGGAGACGGTGTAGACCTTCAGGCGGGCGATGCGGGCGGAGAAGAAGATGGAGAGGGCCAGCAGGCCGAGGCCGATGGCGAAGACCATCCAGGCGCCGGAGAGGCCGTACTTGTAGCCGAGGCCCACGCCGCCGATGGTGGAGGCACCGCCGAGGACGATGGCGGCCATGGTGCCCGAATACATGGTGGGGCCCAGGCGGCGGCCCGCCACCAGGAACTCGCTCTTGGACTTGGCACGGCGCATGCCCCACCAGCCCATGGCCAGCATGGCGACCATGTAGAAGACGATGACCAGGTAGTCGACGGCCATGTCGGCCTCCTTCGCGCACTGTCGTCGGTGTGTCGTGCAGCTGGAAGTTGTCCGGTGGCTCGTCGTGCGGTGCGTCGCGGGGGCGTCCGTCCGTACCCGAGGGCTGCCGGTCGGACCTGACACTAGGTGGCTGGAAAGCGACTGCGAAGTGTACGTTTCATCCATTCCGAACGAACCAGAAGGAGGAAACGTCCACCATGTCGGACCCCGTGGTCCCGCCCACGCCCCCGGTGCCCCTGGACGCGCTCCTGGCACGCGAGGATCTGGCCCTGCGCCGGGTCGCCGGGCCGTCGGACCCGGGCATCGTCGTGCACTGGGCGCACACCTCGGAGATGGCGGACCCGTACCCGTATCTGCTGGGCGGGGAGCTGCTGCTGTCGGCGGGGGTGCACATCCCGGACGGGGCGGGCCCGGGGTACTTCGACGCGTACGTATCCCGGATCGTGGCGGCGGGCGGGGTGGCCCTGGGCTTCGGTCTGGCGCCGGTGCACGACACCGTGCCCGAGGCGCTGGCCGCCGCCTGCGAGCTCCACGGGCTGCCGCTGCTGGAGGTGCCACCGCGGACCACGTTCTCCGGGGTGGCCCGCGCGGTGTGGCAGCTGATGGCGCAGGCCCGGCTGGCGGAGCTGCGCCGGGTGACGGAGGCCCATCAGAGCCTCGCGTCCGCCGCCGCCCGCCCGAACCCGGTGCCGGCCGTGCTGCACCAGCTCTCCCGCCGACTGGGCGGCCGGGCCGTGCTGTTCGGCCCGGAGGGCACGGAACTCGCCACGGCGGGCCGTGACCAGGGTGCGGAGACCGGGGCGGCTCTGGCCCGGCTGGCCCGGGTGGTACGGCCCGGGGGTACGGACCACCGGCCGGCCCCGGCACCCGGCGGCGACCCCGGCCGCCCCGCGCCCGCCTCCGCCACCGACGCGCTCGCCGGGGTCCGGCTGACCGCGTACGCGCTCGGTGCCGGTCACGGGTTCGTGCTCGGCGTCGCGGCTCCGCGGTCGGACTCCGGGGACCACGCCATCGCGTCCGTGGCCGCCGTCCTGCTCACCCTGCTCACCGGTGAGCAGCAGAGCGGCACCGGCGCGGCCCGCTCCGCGGCGCTCGTGCGGCTGCTGCTGGGCAGTGGGCCCGAGGACGTGGCACCGCTGCTCGGCGGGGAGCGGTGGCGGGTCGTGCACGCGCGTCCCCACGCGCAGGCCCCGGACGCCCTGGCGGCCTCCGCCCTGGGCGCCGCGCTCGGGTCGGCGCTGGTGGATCCGGCGGGCGGGATCGTGCGGGTGCTCGTCCCTGCCGGACGGGAGCCCCAGGCGCCGCCCGGCTGGGCCCTGGGGGTCAGCGCCGCCGTCGCCCCGTCCGACTGGCCGGCGGCCGACACCCAGGCGGCCCGCGCGCTGGCCCGCGCCCGTGCCACCCGGGTCCCGCTCGTCGTGCACGGCGCCCGCCCCGCGCTGGACGACCTGGTCCCCGCGGCGGACGCCCGGGCCCACGCCCGCATGTTGCTCGCCCCGTTGGCGGGCACGCCCGCGCTCACCGACACCCTGCGCACCTGGCTGTCCCTGCACGGCAGTTGGGACCGCACCGCGGTGGCCCTGTCCGTGCACCGCAACACCGTGCGGCAGCGGATCGCCCGGTGTGCGGCCCTGCTGGACGCCGACCTGGACGACCCGGACGTCCGCATGAACCTGTGGTTCGCCCTGCGCCGCACCTAGGGCCGGCCGCTCGGCCGCGAAAACGGCCGCGCTCTGAGTACGCGTACGGAGGCCGTCCGAGTACGTGACGCACGTCCCAGGGGGCGGCACCCCAGGGACGCCCGCCCCGGCCTGCTCCACAATGGGGGGCATGCCGATATCCGGGACCCCCAGCCGCGCCGAACTCCTCGTCCACCTCGCCGCCACGCGCATCGCCGGCGATGTCGCCACCCCGCGCGAGAACAATCTCTCCCATTACCGCAAGCTGGCGAACGGCGACCGCCACTACTGGCTCGGCCTGGAGCTCGGCGACCGCTGGAGCGACGAGCAGGACGTGCTCGCGGTGATGGCGGAGCGGGCCGGGGTCAGCGACGACGCCGAGCACCGGTACGGCCAGGACACCATCGATCCCGAGCTGACCGTGGCCGCCCTGGAGCGGATGGCGGGGCGCCTGCGGAAGGCGGCGGACGGGCAGCAGCGGGTGCTGCTGGCCACCGGTCACCCCGGCGGCCTGCTCGACGTGCACCGTGCCACGGCCGCCGCGCTGCGCGCCGCCGGCTGCGAGATCGTGGTGATCCCGGACGGGCTGGCCACGGACGAGGGCTACGTGATGCAGTTCGCGGACGTGGCGGTGCTGGAGCACGGGGCCACGCTGTGGCACACCCACTCCGGTGAGCCGATGAAGGCCATTCTCACCGCCTTGGAGCGCGAGGGCCGCCCGCTGCCCGACCTGGTGGTCGCCGACCACGGCTGGGCGGGTTACGCGGGGCAGCACGGCGTCGACTCCGTCGGCTACGCGGACTGCAACGACCCGGCGCTGTTCCTGGCCGAGGCGGAGGGCACCGTCCAGGTGACGGTCCCCCTCGACGACCACGTGGTCAGCCCCCGCCACTACGACCCGATGACGGCGTACCTGCTGGCGGAGGCGGGGCTGGACCAGGGCGCCCGGTAGGAGGGCTGTCAGGACGGCCGTGAGGACTTCTCGCGCGGGACACGGACCAGGCCCTCCTGGATGACCGAGACCGCGAGGCGGCCGTCCTGGGTGTAGATGCGGGCCTGGCCGAGGCCCCGGCCGCCGTGCGTGGACGGGGACTGCTGGTCGTACAGCAGCCACGCGTCGGCGCGGAACGGGCGGTGGAACCACATGGCGTGGTCGAGGGAGGCCCCGACCACGTCCCCCACCGCCCAGCCGCCGCGGCCGTGCGCGAGCAGCACCGAGTCCAGCAGCGTCATGTCGGAGACGTAGGTGGCGAGGACGACGTGCAGCAAGGGGTCGTCCGCGAGCTTGCCGTTGGTGCGGAACCACACCTGGGAGTGGGGTTCGCGGGGCTCGCCGAAGCGGCCGTAGGGCGGCTCGTCGACGTAACGCAGGTCCACGGCCCGGCGGGCCTCCAGGAAGCGCTCGACGACGGCGGGGGCGAGGTGCCCGTAGTCGCGCAGCCGCGCCTCGGAGGTGGGCAGCGTGTCCGGGTCGGGCGCGGACGGCATCGGCTCCTGGTGCTCCAGGCCCTCCTCGTACGTCTGGAAGGACGCCGAGAGGTGGAAGATCGGCTTGCCGTGCTGGACCGCGACGACCCGCCGGGTGGTGAAGGAGCGGCCGTCACGGATCCGGTCGACGGTGTAGACGATGGGCGCGCCGGCGTCGCCGGGGCGCAGGAAGTACGCGTGCAGGGAGTGGGCGGGCCGGTCCGCGGGGACGGTCCGCCCGGCGGCGACCAGCGCCTGCGCGGCGACCTGCCCGCCGAAGACGCGGGGGACGACGGCGAAGCGGGACTGGCCGCGGAAGATGTTCTCCTCGATCTGCTCGAGGTCGAGCAGATCGAGGAGTTCCTGGAGTGCCTGGCTCATGGGGTCAGTTGTACCGGTGCTGGTAGAGGCCAGGGAGGTCGGACGCCTTACAGGCCCATGTCCTTGGCGATGATCGTCTTCATGATCTCGCTGGTGCCGCCGTAGATGCGGTTGACGCGGTTGTCCGCGTACAGGCGGGCGATCGGGTACTCGTTCATGTAGCCGTAGCCGCCGTGCAGCTGGAGGCAGCGGTCGATGACGCGGTGCGCGACCTCGGTGCAGAACAGCTTGGCGGAGGCGGCCTCGGCGGGGGTGAGCTCGCCCGCGTCCAGGGCCTCGGTGGCGCGGTCGGCGACGGCCTGGGCGGCGTCCACCTCGGCCTGGCAGGCGGCCAGCTCGAACTTGGTGTTCTGGAAGTGGGCGACCGGCTTGCCGAAGACGGTGCGCTCCTGGACGTACTGCTTGGCGAACCGGACGGCGGCGGCGGCCTGAGCGTAGGCGCCGTAGGCGATGCCCCAGCGCTCGGAGGCCAGGTTGTGGCCGAGGTAGGAGAAGCCCTTGTTCTCCTCGCCGAGGAGGTCCTCGACGGGGACCTTGACGTCGACGAACGCCAGCTCGGCGGTGTCGGAGGTCTTCAGGCCGAGCTTGTCGAGCTTGCGGCCGACGGAGTAGCCCTCGGACCTGGTGTCGACGGCGAACAGGGAGATGCCGTGGCGGCGGTCCTCCGCGGTCGGGGCGGCGGTGCGGGCGCAGACGATCACCTTGTCGGCGTGGACGCCGCCGGTGATGAAGGTCTTGGCGCCGTTGAGGACGTAGTGGGTGCCGTCCTCGCTCAGCTTGGCGGTGGTCTTCATGCCCGCGAGGTCGGAGCCGGTGCCCGGCTCGGTCATCGCGATGGCCCACATCTCCTCGCCGGTGGCGAACTTGGGCAGGTAGCGCTTCTTCTGCTCGTCGGTCGCGAGCATCTTGAGGTACGGCAGGGCGAGCAGCACGTGCACGCCGGAGCCGCCGAACTGCACGCCGGCGCGGGCGGTCTCCTCGTAGAGGACGGCCTCGAACTTGTGGGTGTCCATGCCCGCGCCGCCGAACTCCTCGGGCACGCTGATCCCGAAGATGCCCAGCTCACCGAGCTTGTAGTAGAAGTCGCGGGGCGCCTGGCCCGCCGCGAACCACTCGTCGTAGACCGGGACGACCTCGGCCTCGATGAAGTCGCGGATGGTCTCCCGGAAAGCCTCGTGGTCCTCGTTGAACACCGTACGGCGCACGCCGCCGCCCTCCTTCGCGCCTGGTCCGGCGCCGCTGTCGCGTTCCTGGTCGCCCGGCGTCGGAGGTGCCCCACAACCTGGCCGCCCCGCATGCCTAAGCGCTTGCTCAGAAACCCAACCGTACCGGCGAGTAGCCAAAGCCGTCCAGACCATGACCCCCGTAACGCTCGTCACGTGCGCCGGGGCCGGGGCGGGCCTTGGAGAGGGAGCCCGAGACCGGGCCGGGAGGTCCGGCCGGGAGGTCCGGCCGACCCCCGGCCCGGCCGGATCCCGGTCCGGCCGGATCCCGGTCCGGCCGGATCCCGGTCCGGCCGGATCCCGGTTCAGTCCGAGCCCGGTTCAGTCCGAGCCCGGTTCAGTCCGAGCCCGGTTCAGTCCGAGCCCGCGGCGGCGAAGGCGCCGCGGGCCATCCGGTGCAGGAGTGCCGCCGTCGTGGCGCGGCCGGGCAGGGAGCCGGGCCGGGCGAGGTGCGGGGTGGAGTTGAGCAGCCCGAACACGGAGTGCACGGCCGAGCGGGCGGCGGGTTCGGCCAGGTCCGGGTACAGCGCGCGCACCACCCCCACCCACAGTTCGACGTACTGCCGCTGCAACTGCCGCACCAGCTTGCGGTCGCTGTCCCGGAGGCGGTCCAGCTCACGGTCGTGCAGGGTGATGAGGGGCCGGTCGTCGAGCGCGAAGTCGATGTGGCCCTCGAGCAGCGAGTCCAGGACCACTTCGGGAGCCGCCCCGTCGACCTCCTTCAGGCGCTGTTTCGCGCCGGTGAGCAGCTGGCCGCTGATCCCCACCAGCAGTTCCGCGAGCATCGCGTCCTTGCCCGGGAAGTGCCGGTACAGGCCGGGTCCGCTGATGCCGACCGCGGCGCCTATCTCGTCGACCCCGACTCCGTGGAAACCGCGCTCGGCGAACAGCCGCGCGGCCTCCTTGAGGATCTGCTCGCGGCGGGTCGGGGCGTCGGTTCTGGTGGCCATGAAAACAATTCTAGACAGCGGGGTTAGCGGTCGTTAACCTGAGGGAAATCCGTTAACGGTCATTAACCAGGCGAGGGGACCGGCAGATGGACGAGGCACCGGAACTTCACAGCGCGGCCGATCCCGCGTCGGAGTCCTTTCGGGCCAACGAGGAGGCGCACCGCGCGCTCGTCGAGGAGCTGCGCGCCAAGCTGGCGGCGGCCGCGCTCGGCGGCGGCGAGCGGGCTCGGGCCCGGCACACCGCACGGGGGAAACTGCTGCCGCGCGAGCGCGTGGACACCCTCCTCGACCCCGGTTCGCCCTTCCTGGAGCTGGCCCCGCTGGCGGCCGACAGGATGTACGAGGGGCAGGCCCCGGCGGCCGGGGTGATCGCCGGGATCGGGCGGGTCGCCGGGCGCGCGTGCGTGGTCGTCGCCAACGACGCGACCGTCAAGGGCGGCACGTACTACCCGATGACGGTGAAGAAACACCTGCGCGCGCAGGAGGTGGCCCTGGACAACCGGCTGCCCTGCGTCTACCTGGTGGACTCCGGCGGGGCCTTCCTGCCGATGCAGGACGAGGTGTTCCCCGACCGGGACCACTTCGGGCGGATCTTCTACAACCAGGCCCGGATGTCCGGCGCCGGCATCCCGCAGATCGCGGCCGTGCTGGGCTCGTGCACGGCGGGCGGGGCGTACGTCCCGGCGATGAGCGACGAGGCGGTGATCGTCCGCGGGCAGGGCACGATCTTCCTCGGCGGCCCGCCCCTGGTGAAGGCGGCCACCGGCGAGGTGGTCACGGCGGAGGAGCTGGGCGGCGGCGAGGTGCACGCGCGGGTCTCCGGCGTCACCGACCATCTCGCCGAGGACGACGCGCACGCGCTCAGGATCGTGCGCAACATCGTCTCCACCCTCCCGGCGCGCGGTCCGCTCCCCTGGGGAGTCGAGCAGGCCGTGGAGCCCAAGGTCGACCCGCTGTCGCTGTACGGCGCGGTCCCGGTCGACTCCCGTACGCCGTACGACGTGCGGGAGGTCATCGCGCGCGTGGTGGACGGGTCGCGTTTCGCCGAGTTCAAGGCGGAGTTCGGGCAGACCCTGGTCACCGGCTTCGCCCGGATCCACGGCCACCCGGTGGGGATCGTCGCCAACAACGGCATCCTGTTCTCCGAGTCGGCCCAGAAGGGCGCCCACTTCATCGAGCTGTGCGACCAGCGCGGCATCCCGCTGGTGTTCCTCCAGAACATCTCCGGCTTCATGGTCGGCAAGGACTACGAGGCCGGCGGCATCGCCAAGCACGGCGCCAAGATGGTGACGGCGGTGGCGTGCACGCGGGTGCCGAAGCTGACGGTGGTGGTCGGCGGTTCGTACGGCGCGGGCAACTACTCGATGTGCGGCAGGGCGTACTCGCCCCGCTTCCTGTGGATGTGGCCGGGCGCCAAGATCTCGGTCATGGGCGGCGAACAGGCCGCCTCGGTGCTGGCGACGGTCAAACGCGACCAGTTGGAGGCGCGCGGGGAGAGCTGGCCGGCCGAGGACGAGGACGCCTTCAAGGCGCCGGTCCGCGCGCAGTACGAGCGGCAGGGCAACGCCTACTACGCGACGGCCCGCCTGTGGGACGACGGTGTGATCGACCCGCTGGAGACCCGGCAGGTCCTGGGCCTGGCCCTGACCGCGTGCGCCAACGCGCCACTGGGCGAACCCCAGTTCGGCGTCTTCCGGATGTGAGGGGACCTCAGAGGATGGCGGCTCAGACCATGTCAGGTCAGATGTTCGAGACGGTGCTGGTGGCGAACCGGGGCGAGATCGCCGTCCGGGTCATCCGCACCCTGCGGTCGATGGGCGTGCGCTCGGTGGCCGTCTTCTCCGACGCGGACGCCGACGCCCGGCACGTCCGCGAGGCCGACACGGCGGTCCGGATCGGACCGGCACCGGCCGCGGAGAGCTATCTGTCGGTGGAGCGGCTGCTGGAGGCCGCCGCCCGCACCGGTGCGCAGGCGGTCCACCCCGGCTACGGCTTCCTCGCCGAGAACGCCGGGTTCGCGCGGGCGTGCGCCGAGGCGGGGCTGGTGTTCATCGGGCCCCCGGCGGACGCGATCGCGCTGATGGGCGACAAGATCCGCGCGAAGGAGACGGTGCGGGCGGCCGGGGTCCCGGTCGTGCCCGGCTCCAGCGGCAGCGGCCTGACGGACGGGCAGCTCGCCGACGCGGCCCGTGAGATCGGCATGCCGGTGCTGCTGAAGCCGTCCGCGGGCGGCGGCGGCAAGGGCATGCGGCTGGTGCGGGACCCGGAGCGGCTGGCCGAGGAGATCGCCGCCGCCCGGCGCGAGGCCCGCGCCTCCTTCGGGGACGACACGCTGCTCGTCGAGCGGTGGATCGACCGCCCCCGGCACATCGAGATCCAGGTGCTGGCCGACGGCCACGGGGGCGTCGTCCACCTCGGCGAGCGCGAGTGCTCCCTCCAGCGCCGCCACCAGAAGATCATCGAGGAGGCGCCCAGCGTCCTGCTGGACGGGGCGACCCGGGCCGCGATGGGCGAGGCGGCGGTCCAGGCGGCCCGCTCGTGCGGCTACCGGGGCGCGGGCACGGTGGAGTTCATCGTGCCGGGCGGCGACCCCTCGTCGTACTACTTCATGGAGATGAACACCCGCCTCCAGGTGGAGCACCCGGTCACCGAGCTGATCACCGGCCTCGACCTGGTGGAGTGGCAGCTGCGGGCCGCGGCCGGCGAGCGGCTCGGCTTCGCGCAGGAGGACGTCCGGCTCACCGGCCACGCGGTGGAGGCCCGTATCTGCGCCGAGGACCCCGCACGGGGCTTCCTCCCCTCCGGCGGCACGGTGCTGCGGCTGCGCGAACCCCGGGGCGAGGGCGTGCGCACCGACTCCGGGCTCAGCGAGGGCACGGAGGTCGGCAGCCTCTACGACCCGATGCTGTCCAAGGTGATCGCGTACGGCCCCGACCGGGCGAGTGCGCTGCGCAGGCTCCGGGCGGCGCTCGCGGAGACGGTCACGCTGGGCGTGCCGACCAACGCCGGGTTCCTGCGGCGGCTGCTCGCGCACCCGGCGGTGGTGAGCGGCGACCTGGACACGGGGCTGGTGGAGCGCGAGGCGGACGGCCTGGTCGCCGCCGGCGTGCCGGAGGAGGTGTACGAGGCGGCGGCGGCCGTCCGGCTGGACGCGCTGCGCCCGCGCGGCGACGGCTGGACGGACCCGTTCTCGGTGCCGAGCGGCTGGCGCCTGGGGGGTACGCCGAAGCCGGTGGCGTTCCACCTGCGGGTCACCGACCCGGTGGAGTACACCCCGCGCGGCTCCCACACCGTCACCGAGGACCGGGTGTCGGTGACGCTGGACGGTGTCCGGCACACCTTCCACCGCGCCGCCGACTGGCTCGGCCGCGACGGCGACGCCTGGCACGTGCGGGACCACGATCCGGTCGCCGCGTCCCTGACCGGCGCGGGCCGGGCGGGCGCCGACTCGCTGACCGCGCCGATGCCCGGCACGGTGACGGTGGTGAAGGCCGCCGTCGGCGACGAGGTGGCGGCCGGCCAGAGCCTGCTGGTGGTGGAGGCGATGAAGATGGAGCACGTCATCTCCGCCCCGCACGCCGGCACGGTCACCGAACTCGACGTGGCCCCGGGCACGACGGTCGCCATGGACCAGGTGCTGGCCGTGATCGCGCCCGCGGCCACGGAGGAGGAGACGGCATGAACGCCTCGGAACTGGGCCTGCCCATGGCCGTACCGGCCGAAGGCCTGCCCGCGCGCGTGCGGATCCACGAGGTGGGGGCGCGCGACGGCCTGCAGAACGAGAAGGCCGTCGTCCCGGCGGTGGTGAAGGCGGAGTTCATCCGCCGCCTGGCCGCGACGGGCCTGACCACCATCGAGGCGACGAGCTTCGTCCATCCCCGGTGGGTCCCTCAACTGGCGGATGCGGAGCAGCTGTTTCCGCAGGTGAGCGACCTGCCCGTCGAGCTGCCGGTGCTGGTGCCCAACGCACGGGGCCTGGAGCGCGCACTGACCCTCGGTGCCCGCCGGGTCGCGGTGTTCGCCAGCGCCACGGAGTCCTTCGCCCAGGCCAACCTCAACCGCACGGTGGACGAGGCACTGGCCATGTTCGAGCCGGTGGTGACCCGGGCGAAAGCGGAGGACGTCCACGTCCGGGGCTATCTGTCGATGTGCTTCGGCGACCCCTGGGAGGGCGCCGTCCCCGTGGCCCAGGTGGTGAGGGTCTGCCGGGCCCTGCTGGACATGGGCTGCGACGAGCTGAGCCTGGGCGACACGATCGGGGTGGCCACACCGGGCCAGGTGAGTGCCCTGATCACCGCGCTGACGGACGCCGGTGTGCCCGTGTCCGCCCTGGGCGTGCACTTCCACGACACCTACGGCCAGGCCCTGTCCAACACGCTGACCGCGCTCCGGCACGGTGTCGCCACGGTCGACGCGTCCGCGGGCGGCCTGGGCGGCTGCCCGTACGCGAAGTCCGCCACCGGCAACCTCGCCACCGAGGACCTCGTATGGATGCTGCGGGGCCTCGGCATCGAGACCGGGATCGACCTCGGCCGTCTGGTCGCCACAAGCGTCTGGATGGCCGCCCACCTGGGCCGACCCAGCCCGTCCCGCACCGTCCGAGCCCTCTCCCACCAGGAGCAGTGAACGACCATGGACCACAAGCTCTCCCCCGAACTGGAAGAACTCCGCCGTACGGTCGAGGAGTTCGCCCACGACGTCGTGGCGCCGAAGATCGGCGACTTCTACGAGCGGCACGAGTTCCCGTACGAGATCGTCCGCGAGATGGGCCGCATGGGGCTGTTCGGCCTGCCGTTCCCGGAGGAATACGGCGGGATGGGCGGCGACTACTTCGCGCTGGGCGTGGCCCTGGAGGAACTGGCCCGGGTGGACTCCTCGGTGGCCATCACCCTGGAGGCCGGGGTCTCGCTGGGCGCGATGCCGGTCCACCTCTTCGGCACGGAGGAGCAGAAGCGCGAGTGGCTGCCCCGGCTCTGTGCGGGCGAGATCCTGGGCGCGTTCGGGCTGACCGAGCCGGACGGCGGCAGTGACGCGGGCGCGACCCGCACCACGGCCCGGCTGGACGAGGCGACGGACGAATGGGTGATCAACGGCACGAAGTGCTTCATCACCAACTCGGGCACGGACATCACGGGCCTGGTCACGGTGACGGCCGTGACCGGGCGGAAGCCGGACGGCGGGCCGCTGATCTCGTCGATCATCGTCCCGTCGGGCACCCCGGGGTTCACGGTGGCGGCCCCGTACTCGAAGGTCGGCTGGAACGCGTCGGACACGCGGGAGCTGTCCTTCCAGGACGTCCGGGTCCCGGCCGCCAACCTCCTGGGCGAAGAGGGCCGTGGCTACGCCCAGTTCCTGCGCATCCTCGACGAGGGCCGCATCGCCATCGCGGCGCTGGGCACGGGACTCGCGCAGGGCTGTGTGGACGAGTCGGTGAAGTACGCCAAGGAGCGGCATGCCTTCGGGCGGCCGATCGGCGCCAACCAGGCCATCCAGTTCAAGATCGCGGACATGGAGATGAAGGCCCACACCTCGCGTCTGGCATGGCGGGACGCGGCCTGCCGGCTGGTCGCCGGGGAGCCGTTCAAGAAGGAGGCGGCGCTGGCCAAGCTGTACTCGTCCACGGTCGCGGTGGACAACGCCCGTGACGCCACCCAGATCCACGGCGGGTACGGCTTCATGAACGAGTATCCGGTGGCCCGCATGTGGCGCGACTCCAAGATCCTGGAGATCGGCGAGGGCACGAGCGAGGTCCAGCGCATGCTGATCGCCCGCGAGTTGGGGCTGCCGGCGGGTTGACGGCCCAGGCGGCGGGCGGGTCGGCGACCCCGGCCCGCCCGCCGCCTCACCCGTCGAACAGGAAGGACAGGACCACCAGCACCGTCATCGGCACCGGGACGAGTCCCGCGCTCGTCGCCCAGTAGCGCCGCCGGGCGCAGCACTCCGGGCGGGCCCATTGGTTCAGCGGGATCCACAGGGCGAGGAAGACCGCCCACACCAGAATCAGGATCGTCATCCAGGGGAGCACGCCGTCGTTGTCCGTGGGTTCCCTGGAGGCGAGGCCCAGCCCGGCCAGGGGGTAGCTCACGACGAACATCATCGACAGCCACAGCGGCACTACGGCCACGACCCCGAGGATCAGGTTGACGGCCAGCGGAGCACCCCATCGCTTGAGCGGTTGCACACCCAACCCCCTTGCCCTTGAGGGGAATCACCCTAGGGAACGGGCGTCGCCGCTGTTCCGGCGGGGAGGAAATCCAGGCTCCCTCTGGACATACCATGAGGTTAGGCTACCCTAAGCCCTGCCTCGGATCCGAGGCTCCGCAAGTCCGCATCCCACGGCTCCGTACGCACGAAAGCAGACCCGCCCATGTCGAACGCCAGAACCGCCCGCTTCTCCCGTCGCGGCATCCTCGCCGCCGGTGGCGCCCTCGGACTCGGTGCCGTGCTCGCGGCCTGCGGGGACGGCGACGCCAAGAACGGCGGCTCGGACTCGTCGGCGGCTGCCGAGGGGCCGTCCGGCCCCTGGTCCTTCAAGGACGACCGCGGCACGACGGTGAAGCTGGACAAGGTGCCCGCGAACATCGTCGCCTTCACCGGTGCCGCCGCCGCGCTCCACGACTACGGCGTCCAGGTCAAGGGCGTCTTCGGCCCGACGAAGACCAAGGACGGCAAGGCCGACGTCCAGGCCGGCGACATGGACGTCAGCAAGGTGACCGTCCTCGGCAACGTCTGGGACCAGTTCAACGTCGAGAAGTACGCGACCCTCGCCCCCGAGCTCCTCATCTCCACCACGTTCGACGACGCCGGCACCCTCTGGTACGTCCCCGAGGCGTCCAAGGACAAGATCGCCAAGCTCGCCCCGAGCGTCGCCGTGTCCGTCTACGACCGCCAGCTGACCGCGTCGCTGGAGCGCATGTGGGAGCTGGCCGAGTCGCTGGGCGGCGACATGAAGGCCGCCAAGGTCACCGACGCGAAGAAGCGCTTCGAGGAGGCCTCCGAGCGGCTGCGCAAGGCCGCCAAGGCCAACCCCGACATCAAGGTGATGGCCGGCTCCGCGAGCCCGGAGCTGTTCTACGTCTCCGGCACCAACCTCTCGGTCGACCTGGAGTACTACAAGGCCCTCGGCGTGAACTTCGTCGAGCCGACCGAGAAGGCCAAGGAGCCCACCGGCGGCTGGTTCGAGAGCCTGAGCTGGGAGAACGTCGACAAGCACCGGGCCGACCTCATCATCATGGACGACCGCTCCTCGGCCACGCAGCCCGCCGACATCACCGAGGCGACCTGGAAGAAGCTGCCGGCGGTCAAGGCCGGTCAGGTCATCGGCCGTTCCGCCGAGCCGATCCTGTCCTACGACAAGTGCGTCCCGCAGATCGAGGCGCTCGCCGAGGCCATCGAGAAGGCCAAGAAGGTCAGCTGACCCCTTCCGCCCTCCCCCCTCCCCCCCGTCACCGGAGCCGTCCGTGACCACTTCCGCAGCCGCCCCGTTCCGCTTCCCCTTCCCCCAGGCCGCCGGAACGAGGCGGCTCGGTCCGTCCCTGGCCCGGTGACCTTCAGCGGGGCCGGCTTGCACGCGTTCCGGTCCGACGGGCCGCACCACCGAGGTCGGCATCGACTTCGTGACGTCGCCGACGAGTGCGGCCCCGACCACCGCCGCGTCGCCTGCGGGGCTACCGGCGCCGCGGCCTGACGGAGGGGCAGCCGCGCCAACAGCGTTGGCGGCGACTCCACTTGAGCCCTTTTCACACCTCGCCAGGGAGTGAGGACGGTCACGGCGGCAGCAGGAATAAAACGCGACCGCTTAGGTTAGGCTCACCTAAGTAAAAACGGGCCGCACCGCGGCGTGCCCGCTCACTCCCCGCACCGGACCGTCCCCACCGGAGGCCCCCACATGCGCTCGCACCTGCTCAACGACACCACCGCGGAGCACTATCGCCGCTCCGTGACCGAAGGAGTCGAGCGGGTGGCAGCCAAACTCGCCACCACAGAACGTCCGTTCACCGGCGTCACGGTCGACGCCCTCGCCCCCGTCATCGAGCGGATCGATCTCGACCGGCCGCTGCACGACACCACTGCGGCGCTGGACGAACTGGAGGACGTCTACCTCCGGGACGCGGTCTACTTCCACCACCCCCGCTACCTCGCCCACCTCAACTGCCCGGTCGTCATCCCGGCCGTGCTCGGCGAGGCCGTGCTCTCCGCCGTCAACTCCTCCCTGGACACCTGGGACCAGTCGGCCGGCGGCACCCTCATCGAACGCAAACTGATCGACTGGACCGCCGCCCGGATCGGTCTCGGCGCCGCCGCCGACGGGGTGTTCACCTCCGGCGGCACCCAGTCCAACCTCCAGGCCCTGCTGCTGGCCCGCGAGGAGGCGAAGACCCGCGATCTCGCCGCCCTGCGCATCCTCACCTCCGAGGTCAGCCACTTCAGCGTGCAGAAGTCCGCGAAACTGCTCGGCCTCGGACCGGACGCCGTGGTGTCGATCCCCGTCGACCACGACCAGCGGATGCAGACCGTGGCCCTCGCCCGCGAACTGGCGCGCTGCGCCGAGGACGGCCAGGTCCCCATGGCCGTCGTCGCCACCGCCGGCAGCACCGACTTCGGCTCCATCGACCCGCTGCCCGAGATCGCCGAGCTGTGCGCGCAGTACGGCGTCTGGATGCACGTGGACGCCGCCTACGGCTGCGGACTCCTCGCCTCGCTGAAGCACCGGGACCGCATCGACGGCATCGAGCACGCGGACTCGGTCACCGTCGACTACCACAAGTCCTTCTTCCAGCCGGTGAGTTCGTCCGCCGTACTGGTCCGGGACGCGGCCACGCTGCGGCACGCCACCTACCACGCGGAGTACCTCAACCCGCGCCGCATGGTGACCGAGCGCATCCCCAACCAGGTGGACAAGTCCCTGCAGACCACCCGCCGTTTCGACGCGCTGAAACTGTGGATGACCCTGCGCGTGATGGGCGCCGACGGCATCGGCCGGCTCTTCGACGAGGTCTGCGACCTGGCCCGGGACGGCTGGCGGCTGCTGGCCGCCGACCCGCGCTTCGACGTGGTCGTCGAGCCGTCGCTGTCCACGCTCGTCTTCCGGTACGTCCCGGCCGCGGTCACCGACCCCGCGAGCATCGACCGCGCCAACCTCTACGCCCGCAAGGCCCTGTTCGCCTCCGGTGACGCGGTCGTCGCGGGCACCAAGGTCGCGGGGCGCCACTACCTGAAGTTCACCCTGCTGAACCCCGAAACCACGACGGCCGACATCACCGCCGTCCTCGACCTGATCGCCGGCCACGCCGAGCAGTACCTGGGAGAGTCCCTTGAGCGCGCATCCTGAAGCCCCGGACACCACCTACGACTTCGTCGGTATCGGACTGGGCCCCTTCAACCTCGGCCTCGCCTGCCTCACCGAGCCCATCGATGAACTCAGCGGCGTCTTCCTGGAGTCCAAGCCGGACTTCGAGTGGCACGCCGGGATGTTCCTCGACGGCGCCCACCTCCAGACGCCGTTCATGTCGGACCTGGTCACCCTCGCCGACCCGACCTCCCCGTACTCCTTCCTCAACTACCTGAAGGAGAAGGGCCGGCTGTACCCGTTCTACATCCGCGAGAACTTCTATCCGCTGCGCGTCGAGTACGACGACTACTGCCGCTGGGCCGCCGCGCGGCTGAGCAGCATCCGCTTCTCCACCACCGTCACCGAGGTGACGTACGACGAGGCGGAGGAACTGTACGCCGTACGGACGCGGGAGGACGTCACCTACCGCGCCCGGCGGCTGGTGCTCGGGACCGGGACCGTGCCGTTCGTGCCCGAGGTGTGCCGGGGCCTGGAAGGCGGCCTGTTCCACACCTCGCAGTACATGCACCGCAAGGCGGAGCTGCGGGAGAAGAAGTCGATCACGATCGTCGGCAGCGGGCAGAGCGCCGCCGAGATCTACTACGAACTGCTCTCCGAGATCGACGCCCACGGCTACCAGCTCAACTGGGTCACGCGCTCCCCGCGGTTCTTCCCGCTGGAGTACACCAAGCTGACCCTGGAGATGACGTCCCCGGACTACATCGACTACTTCCGGGCACTGCCCGAAGAGACCCGCTACCGGCTGGAGAAGGAGCAGAAGGGTCTGTTCAAGGGCATCAACTCGGAGCTGATCGACGCGATCTTCGACCTGCTGTACCAGAAGAACGTCGGCAGCGGCGGCCGTCCCGTCCCCACCCGGCTGATCGGCAACTCCACCCTGACCGGGGCGCACCACCAGGACGGCACGTACACGCTCGGCTTCCACCAGGACGAGCAGGACAAGGACTACGAGATCCGCACCGAGGGCCTGGTGCTGGCCACCGGCTACCACTACGAGCCGCCGGCCTTCCTCGACCCGGTCCGCGGCCGTATCCGCTTCGACGGCCACGGCCGGTTCGACGTGGCCCGCAACTACTCCATCGACGTGACCGGCCGGGGCGTGTTCCTGCAGAACGCGGGCGTCCACACGCACAGCGTCACCAGCCCCGACCTGGGCATGGGCCCGTACCGCAACAGCTGCATCATCCGCGAGCTGCTCGGCACCGAGTACTACCCCGTCGAGAAGTCCATCGCCTTCCAGGAGTTCACCGTATGAGCACCACCGGCACCGGCCTGCGGACCGCGCTGGGCACCTTCGGTGTCCGCCCGCTCGACCCGCCGGAGGACGCCGCACTGCTGTACTCCTGGGTCACCCACCCCAAGGCGGCCTTCTGGATGATGCAGGACGCGAAACCGGAGGACGTCGAGCGCGAGTACCTGCGGATCGCGGCCGACGAGCACCACCACGCCCTGCTGGGCCTGCACGACGGAGTGCCCGCCTTCCTGATGGAGACGTACGACCCCGTCCACCGCGAGCTGACCGGGCTGTACGAGCCGGAGCCCGGGGACGTCGGCATGCACTTCCTGGTCGCGCCGACCGGCACCCCGGTGCACGGCTTCACCCGGGCCGTGATCACCGCCGTCCTCGCGCACGTCTTCGACGACCCGGCGGCCCTGCGGGTCGTCGTCGAACCGGACGTGTCCAACAAGGCGGTCCAGGCCCTGAACGAGGCCGTGGGCTTCGTTCCCGTACGCGAGATCGACAAACCGGAGAAGAAGGCGTTGCTGAGCTTCTGCACCCGTGAACAGTTCACCGCGGCCACGGGGGTGGACCTATGAACCCCGCCGACGTGAGCCTCACCGGCGCCGTGGACCATCTGACCCCCGAGCGCTGGGAGACGGCCGACCGCCTGCTGATCCGCAAGGCGCTCGCCGAGTTCGCCCACGAGCGGCTGATCGCACCGGCGCCCGCCCCGAAGCGCGAGGGAGAGGACGGCGCGACCCCGGGCACGGACCCGGGCACAGGAGCGGGAACGGGCGCGGACGCGTACGTCGTGCGCAGCGACGACGGGCTGACCGAGTACCGCTTCACCGCCGTCCGCCGCGCCCTGGACCACTGGCAGGTCGCCGCCGCATCCATCACCCGGCACCGCGACGGCGGCGAACTCCCGCTCGCCGCCCTGGACTTCTTCATCGAGCTGCAGAAGTCGCTGGGGCTGAGCGACGCGGTCCTGCCGGTGTACCTGGAGGAGATCTCCTCCACCCTCTCCGGCACCTGCTACAAGCTGGCCAAGCCCGCCGTCACCTCGGCCGAGCTGGTGGACGCCGGTTTCCAGGCCGTCGAGACCGGCATGACCGAGGGCCACCCCTGCTTCGTCGCCAACAACGGGCGCCTCGGCTTCGGCGTCCACGAGTACCGGGCCTACGCGCCGGAGACGGCGAACCCGGTGCGGCTGGTGTGGCTGGCCGCGCACCGCTCCCGGGCGGCGTTCACCGCCGGCATCGGCATCGAGTACGAGTCGTTCCTGCGGCAGGAGCTGGGCGGGGACACCGTCGAGCGCTTCCGCCGGACCCTCACCGAGCAGGGGCTCGACCCGGCCGACTACCTGTTCATCCCCGTCCATCCCTGGCAGTGGTGGAACAAGCTCAGCGTCACCTTCGCCGCCGAGGTCGCCCGCCGCCACCTGGTGTGCCTGGGCGAGGGCGACGACGAGTACCTGGCCCAGCAGTCCATCCGCACCTTCTTCAACCGGTCGAACCCGCGGAAGCACTATGTGAAGACGGCCCTGTCCGTCCTCAACATGGGCTTCATGCGCGGGCTTTCGGCCGCGTACATGGTGGCCACCCCGGCGATCAACGACTGGCTGGCCCAGCTCATCGAGAACGACCCGGTGCTGCGGTCGACCGGGCTGACGATCATCCGGGAGCGGGCCGCGGTCGGCTACCGGCACCTGGAGTACGAGAAGGCCACCGACCGCTACTCGCCGTACCGCAAGATGCTGGCCGCGCTGTGGCGGGAGAGCCCGGTGGCATCGCTGCGGGAGGGCGAGTCCCTCGTCACGATGGCCTCGCTGCTCCATGTGGACCACGAGGGGACGTCCTTCGCGGGCGCGCTGATCGCGCGGTCCGGCCTGACGCCGGCGGAGTGGCTGCGGCACTACCTGCGCGCCTACTACACGCCGCTGCTGCACAGTTTCTACGCCTATGACCTGGTGTACATGCCGCACGGCGAGAACGTGATCCTCGTCCTCGAGGACGGGGTGGTGCGGCGCGCGGTCTACAAGGACATCGCCGAGGAGATCGCGGTGATGGACCCGGACGCGGTGCTGCCGCCGGAGGTCTCCCGCATCCGCATGGAGGTGCCGGAGGACAAGAAGCTGCTGTCGATCTTCACGGACGTCTTCGACTGCTTCTTCCGCTTCCTGGCCGCCGACCTCGCCACCGAGGGCGTCCTCACCGAGGACGACTTCTGGCGGACGGTCGCGGAGATCACCCGCGAGTACCAGGCGTCGGTGCCCGAACTCGGCGAGAAATTCGCCCAGTACGACATGTTCGCCCCCGAGTTCGCGCTGTCCTGCCTCAACCGGCTCCAGCTGCGCGACAACCGGCAGATGGTCGACCTCACGGACCCGTCCGGCGCGCTCCAGCTGGTCGGCACCCTGAAGAACCCCCTCGCCGGGTTCTGACCCCCGAACGGACGGGCACCCCGCAGTACGGTCCTGGGGGTGCCCGTCGCTCGTCCGGTCAGCGGCTCATCGCCCCTGCGGGCCGGGGCACCTGCGGGGAGCGGTAGTGGTCCATGCCGAGCACGTCCCAGCGGGGGGCCTGGGCCGCGAGCCGGGACCGGTAGCCGTCCCAGTCGTGCGTGGCCGCGCCCACGGTGGTGGCCCCGGCCGCCATGACCAGCAGCAGGGACCCGAGCAACCGGGTCGTACGGGGAGTCGTTCGGTGGTGCCGTCGTCACCGTCTCACACGCGCTCCCCTCTCGTCAGCTCTCAACTCCACGGCTCCACAAAGGAACCGACAAGGTACAGACCACTCTCCCGCAGACCCGGTGAAACAATCACCCCATGGCGGAAATCATCCAGAAGGACGGCACCTGGGTCTTCGACGGGGACACCCTGCGACTGACGCCCGGCCGGGACAAGAGCGTCGGGCTGCTCCGCCGGACGCTGGGCGAGCTGACGGTCCCCCTGAAGGCGTTGGCGGGCGTCTCGTTCGAGCAGGGCCGCAGGACGGGGCGGCTCAGGCTGAGGCTGCGCGAGGGCGCCGACCCGCTGCTCCAGGCGGCCGGCGGCCGGCTCACCGAGCCGCACGACCCGTACCAGCTGATCGTGGAGTCCGACCGGTACGGCGTCGCCGAGTACTTCACGGACGAGGTCCGCAACGCCCTGCTGCTGGACCGGATACCGTCCGACCCGGTCTCCGGGTATCTGCTGCCCGGCCCGTCCGTGCCGCTGTCGGTCGCCGCCGGGGACGGTGCGGCGAGTTTCGACGGGGAGCAGATCCGCCTGGAGTGGAACTGGAAGACGGAGGATTCCAAGTCCGCCGCCGGCACCCGCGTCCTCGCGCTGGCCGAGATCACCGCCGTGGAGTGGCAGCCGTCGGCCGGGCTGGAGAACGGCCATCTGCGTTTCGTCGTGCGCCACGCGCCCGCCAAGACCCCGGCGAAGTACGACCCCAACGCGGTGGAGCTGTGGGGCTTCAAGAAGGACCCCCTGATGGCGCTCGTCGCCGCCGCCGTCCAGGCCCGTCTGCCCCATCCCGCCGCCTCGGCCCTCGCCGGGAGCGAACCCCCGGCCCTGCCGGGGGCGGCCCCGGGCGCGGGCGCCGCCCCCGCCCGCGAGGACGACCACGACGCGCTGCTGCGCCGGCTGCGCGAGCTGGGCGAACTCCACCGCGCCGGGATCCTGACGGACGAGGAGTTCACCCAGGCCAAGCAGGCGGTCCTGAAACGCATGTAAACCGGTCGGGTACCCGACCGCCCACCCGGCCGCACACCCGCCTGGCGGCCTTCACACCTCCACACCCTCGCACTCCTGCCCGAAATCGGGCAGGATTCTTGCGTGAACCCCTCCCTTACCCCAGGATCGTCGAGTGCACGACGAACTTGTTGATCATCTGGCGCGGTCCTCGCCCCTCAGCCGGGGCGAGGCGCTGCGTGTGATCCAGGACGTGCTCGCCTACTTCGACGAGACGACCGAGGACTTCGTCCGTCGCCGCCACCGCGAACTCCAGGCCCAGGGCCTGGTGAACGCGACGATCTTCGAACGGATCGAGGCGGACCTCAGATACCGCACCGTGGCCCCGCCCGAGCTCTCGCTCCGGCAGCTGCGGCGCATCGTCTACGGCTAGGAAACCACCACATATGTGCGGAATCGTCGGATACATCGGCAGGCGTGAGGTCGCCCCTCTGCTGCTCGAGGGCCTGCAGCGCCTGGAGTACCGGGGCTACGACTCGGCGGGCATCGCCGTCACGTCGCCGAAGGCGGCCGGTCTGAAGACGGTCAAGGCCAAGGGCCGGGTGCGCGACCTGGAGGCGAAGGTCCCGGCGCGCTTCAAGGGCACCACGGGCATCGCCCACACCCGCTGGGCCACCCACGGCGCCCCCTCCGACGTGAACGCGCACCCGCACCTGGACGCCGAGGGCAAGGTCGCCGTCGTCCACAACGGCATCATCGACAACGCCGGTGAGCTGCGCCGCAAGCTGGAGGCGGACGGCGTCGAGTTCCTCTCCGAGACGGACACCGAGGTCCTCACCCACCTGATCGCCCGCTCGCAGGCCGAGAAGCTGGAGGACAAGGTCCGCGAGACGGTGCGGATCATCGAGGGCACCTACGGCATCGCCGTGCTGCACGCCGACTTCCCCGACCGCATCGTGGTGGCCCGCAACGGCTCGCCCGTGGTGCTCGGCATCGGCGAGAAGGAGATGTTCGTCGCCTCGGACATAGCCGCCCTGGTCACCCACACCCGGCAGATCGTCACCCTCGACGACGGCGAGATGGCCACCCTCAAGGCCGACGACTTCCGCACCTACACCACCGAGGGCACCCGTACGACGGCCGAGCCGACCACCGTGGAGTGGGAGGCGGCCTCGTACGACATGGGCGGCCACGACACGTACATGCACAAGGAGATCCACGAGCAGGCCGAGGCCGTGGACCGGGTGCTGCGGGGCCGGATCGACGACCGGTTCTCCACCGTGCGCCTCGGCGGCCTGAACCTGGACGCGCGGGAGGCCCGCCAGATCCGCCGGGTGAAGATCCTCGGCTGCGGCACCTCGTACCACGCGGGCATGATCGGCGCCCAGATGATCGAGGAGCTGGCCCGCATCCCCGCCGACGCCGAGCCGGCCTCCGAGTTCCGCTACCGCAACGCGGTCGTCGACCCCGACACGCTGTACGTCGCGGTGTCCCAGTCCGGTGAGACCTACGACGTGCTGGCGGCGGTGCAGGAGCTGAAGCGCAAGGGCGCCCGGGTGCTGGGCGTGGTGAACGTCGTCGGTTCGGCGATCGCCCGCGAGGCGGACGGCGGCATGTACGTGCACGCCGGGCCCGAGGTGTGCGTGGTGTCCACCAAGTGCTTCACCAACACCACGGTCGCCTTCGCCCTCCTCGCCCTGCACCTGGGCCGCACCCGCGACCTGTCCGTGAGCGACGGCAAGCGGATCATCGAGGGGCTGCGCCGGCTCCCGGGGCAGATCGCCGAGATCCTGGAGCAGGAGGAGGAGATCAGGAAGCTGGCCCTGCAGTACGCCGAGGCCCGCTCGATGCTCTTCATCGGCCGCGTCCGGGGCTACCCGGTGGCCCGCGAGGCGTCGCTGAAGCTGAAGGAGGTCTCCTACATCCACGCGGAGGCCTACCCGGCGTCCGAGCTCAAGCACGGCCCGCTGGCCCTGATCGAGCCCGCGCTGCCCACGGTCGCGATCGTCCCCGACGACGAGCTGCTGGAGAAGAACCGCGCGGCGCTGGAGGAGATCAAGGCCCGCAGCGGCCCCATCATGGCCGTCGCCCACCGGGAGCAGGAGAAGGCCGACCACACGATCGTCGTCCCGAAGAACGAGAACGAGCTGGACCCCATCCTCATGGGAATCCCGCTCCAACTCCTCGCCTACCACACGGCGTTGGCCCTGGGCCGGGACATCGACAAGCCCCGCAACCTCGCCAAGTCGGTCACCGTCGAGTAGGTCGGGCAGGCGGCACTCGCCCCTGAAGGCATCCGGACACCCGCGTGGGCGGGGCGGGCACCCCGCCCCGCCCACGCGCGGTGCACACCGACCCCGGCCGGCCGCCGCCCGGTTGCCGACCGGTCGTCACCGGCCGACGCGTCAGGGAATGACCACGACCGGGCGCTGGGCCCGCTTGGCGAGCCGGCCCGCGACGGAGCCGAAAAGACGGCCGACGAGACCGTGGGTGGAGCCGACGACGATCGCGTCGGCCTCGTACTCCCGGCCGACCTCCTCGAGTTCGTGGCAGATGTCGCCGCCGCGCTCGACCAGGATCCAGGGCACCTCGGTGAGGTAGTCCGCGCAGGCCAGTTCGAGACCGAGGACCTCGGTGCGATGGTCCGGGACGTCGACGAAGACCGGAGGCTCGCAGCCCGCCCACACCGTGGTCGGGAGCCGGTTGGCGACGTGGACGATGATCAGCGCGGAACCGAAGCGCCGGGCCATGCCGATCGCGTACGCGAGGGCGCGCTCGCTGGAGGTGGAACCGTCGAAACCGACGACGACGCCGTGCCGGAACGCCGGATCGCACGGCTGGCGCGACTGAGCCGCGCCCAGGGGCTCGGCCCCCACCGACTCGGCGGTCGTGGGGTCGGCGAGGGGTCGCTTGCGGTCCGCGGGTTCGAAGAATTCGTGACCGGCCATGGCTGTCTCGGCGTTGTAATCCTTGTTATGAGGAACGACAGGCTGCGTCGGAGCTGTGTCCGGGAATCATCTTCCCAACCCCATACCCCCAAGGATACGGCGGCACGCCTCCTTCGCGCAGATCCCGTCCACGCTGGCCGACGGGTATCCCGGAGCATGCCCGAGGGGACGCCTCCCACGCAATGGTCGCTGCCTTGTACAGGCGGTTTGCACAGGGCGGGCCCAGCCGCGAGAGTGGGGCGTGCCGGGGGTGCCGGCCCGCAGGCGCGGTGACCGACGCCCCGCCCGCGCGTCGATCCCGTGCGCCGCACCGTACGAAGCACCTGCCGCGTCCGCTCCGGGAGCGGACCCCGGCCGACCCCGGAACGGCCCGGAACGGCCCGGAGCGACCCCGGAGCGACCCCGGAACGGCCCGGAGCGGCCCGGAGCGACCTCGCCGCACCGATCCGCCCCGCCCTCCCCGCCCGGCCGGAAAAGGGCCCCGCGACGGACTTGTCGGACCGGTCCGCGACCCGGCGGAGAGACACCGGTCGCCTGACCGGTTTCCGCGCACGCGGCCGCATGTTTTCAGCCAACTTCCGCAACCTGTGCATCCCCTGGTGCGCCCACCCCCCAACCCCCGTTCGACCTGCACGGAAAGGCCTCGGGGGACCCCGCGCACCCTACGGGGATTGGCCACCACGACAAGGCGCACTTCCCTGCACGCCCCACGAGTGCAACCCTTCGTGATCGAATGCTTCACGCCAAGTTGCCAAGTCGACAATCCACCGGGGGCTGAACTGGCCACCCGGGCACGACGGGACGCAGTAGATTCGATCTTGACTGTCTTACGGCGGGGGACTCGTGCAGGACCGAGGGGAAACGTGCAGGTGCGACACAACCGAGGAGCCGCGACCACCGAGGGGGGCTTAGCAGTATGAGCCACGACTCCACTGCCGCGCCGGACATCGCGGCCCGGAAACTCACCGGGCGACGCCGCAAGGAGATCGTCGCGGTGCTGCTGTTCAGCGGCGGCCCCATCTTCGAGAGTTCCATACCGTTGTCGGTGTTCGGCATCGACCGCCAGGACGCCGGCGTACCGCGCTACCGCCTGCTGGTGAGTGCGGGTGAGGAGGGCCCGCTGCGGACCACGGGGGGTCTCGAACTCACCGCGCCGCACGGCCTGGAGGCGATCGCACGGGCAGGCACCGTTGTCGTGCCCGCCTGGCGTTCAATCACCTCGCCGCCACCGGACGAGGCGCTCGAAGCGCTGCGCCGGGCCCATGAGGAGGGCGCCCGCATCGTCGGGCTGTGCACCGGCGCCTTCGTGCTCGCGGCGGCCGGCCTGCTGGACGGCCGTCCGGCGACGACCCACTGGATGTACGCGCCGACGCTGGCGAAACGCTATCCGTCGGTGCACGTCGATCCGCGGGAACTCTTCGTGGACGACGGCGACGTGCTGACCTCCGCCGGTACGGCGGCCGGAATCGACCTGTGCCTGCACATCGTGCGCACGGATCACGGCAACGAGGCGGCGGGGGCACTCGCCCGGCGGCTCGTCGTCCCGCCGCGCCGGACGGGCGGTCAGGAACGCTATCTGGACAGGTCTTTACCCGAGGAGATCGGCGCCGACCCGCTCGCCGAGGTCGTCGCCTGGGCGCTGGAGCACCTCCACGAACAGTTCGACGTGGAGACGCTGGCGGCACGCGCGTACATGAGCCGTCGTACGTTCGACCGCCGCTTCCGCTCACTGACCGGCAGCGCGCCGCTGCAGTGGCTGATCACGCAGCGGGTGCTGCAGGCACAGCGTCTGCTGGAGACGTCGGACTACTCGGTGGACGAGGTCGCGGGCCGCTGCGGCTTCCGCTCACCGGTCGCGCTGCGGGGCCACTTCCGGCGCCAGCTGGGTTCGTCCCCGGCCGCCTACCGGGCCGCGTACCGTGCACGGCGCCCCCAGGCGGAGCGGCACCAGGGCTCCGACGGCCTCCCGGCCGCTCCGGGAGCCGTCCCGTCCGGGCCGGCGCACCAGCACGGGCACCCGGGCCATCCCGGCCAGGCGCCCGCCGCGCCGCATCCGGACAGCCCGGTGCCGCACCAGTCCCGGCGCGCGGCGGCCGCGAGCGCCCTGGGCGGTCCACCGCTGGCGGCGTCCTCGGCCGACCCGGGCCGTGAGACCCGCGAGGCCTACCTCCAGGCCCGGGCGAGCGTGCCGGGCCAGCGCAGCGCGCCGTGAGGCGGACCTGAGACGGGCGTGAGGGGCGGGCGGGCCCGAGCAGGACCCGCGGCCGACAGTCGACCCTGCGGGCCGGAGGCGGAAGCCTCCGGCCCGTACCGCTGCCCCGCCCCGCCCGCACGGCCCCTGCCGTCGCTCCGGCCGTCCCCGCCCGCCCGTCCTCTCCCCGCCTGCGCCATCAACCCGGTCCCCGCCCGGTCCCCTACGCTCCTGCGCGCCGTAAGGTTAGACATATGAACGATCGCATGGTGTGGATCGACTGCGAGATGACCGGCCTCTCGCTGTCGGACGACGCGCTCATCGAGGTGGCCGCCCTCGTCACCGACTCCGAGCTGAACGTGCTCGGCGACGGTGTCGACATCGTCATCCGCCCGCCGGACGGGGCACTGGAGACGATGCCGGAGGTGGTGCGTCAGATGCACACCGCGTCCGGACTGCTCGACGAGCTGGCGGACGGCACCACACTGGAGGACGCCGAGCAGCGCGTCCTCGCGTATGTGAAGGAGCACGTCAAGGAGCCCGGCAAGGCCCCCCTGTGCGGCAACTCCGTCGGCACGGACCGCGGATTCCTGCTGCGGGACATGCCGACACTCGAGGACTACCTGCACTACCGCATCGTCGACGTGTCCAGCATCAAGGAGCTGTCGCGCCGCTGGTACCCGAGGGCGTACTTCAACAGCCCCGAGAAGAACGGCAACCACCGCGCGCTGGCCGACATCCGCGAATCCATCGCGGAGCTGCGCTACTACCGCGAGGCCGTCTTCGTCCCGCAGCCGGGCCCCGACTCGGAGACCGCGAAGAAGATCGCGGCGAAGCACGTCCTGCCTGCGCAGTAGGCGCGCGCAAGGCCTCGGCGGGCGGCATTCGGGGAGCCGTCCGGGGGGGCGCCGCGAAACCCTGGCGCGAGCACCCCTTCGGACCAGGTACACTTTTTCTCGGCCGGTCGGGAAAGACCCAGTCTCCTCCGACAGTGGCCATGGTGGGTGTAGCTCAGCTGGTAGAGCACCTGGTTGTGGTCCAGGATGCCGCGGGTTCAAGTCCCGTCACTCACCCTGTAAGGAAAGAGGCCCCCTCGGGGGCCTCTTTCGCGTTGCGGGTCGGGCGGCCACTCACCCGGCCGGCCACTCGCCCGCCGCCGGCGCCGCGCACGTGACGGCACCGGTCCGCAGCCGTCGGGCGCTACGACGACGCGCGCGCCACCAGCTCCGTGGCCAGCACCACCTGGCGCCGGTCCAGTTCCCGGGAGGCGGGCGGGCGGCGGTCGGCGACCTCGGCGAGGAGGAGGTCGATCATGCTGCGGCCCATCTCCTCGATGGGCTGGCGCACGCTGGTCAGCGGCGGGTCCATGTGGCGGGCGATGGCGGAGTCGTCGTAGCCGACCAGGGCCACGTCCTCGGGGATGCGGCGGCCCGCCTCCCGCAGCGCGTGCCGGGCACCGGCGGCGGTCACGTCGGAGGCGGCGAAGACCGCGTCCAGGTCCGGGCGGCGCTCCAGCAGCGCCGCCATCGCACCCCGGCCGCCCTCCTCGGAGAAGTCGCCGGCCTCGATCATCAGCTCGTCCTCGGGATGGCCCGCGTCGCGCAGGGCGTCGCGGTAGCCGTCGACGCGCCGCTGCGCGCCGTACACGTCGAGGCGGCCGGTGATGTGGGCGATGCGGCGCCGGCCCCGGCCGATGAGGTGCTCGACGGCCTGCCGGGCACCGCCGTAGTTGTCGGAGTCGACCGAGGTCAGCGTCTCCGCGGCCGACCGGGGACCGCTGATCACCGCCGGGATCTCCAGCTGGGCGAGCATGTCGGGCAGCGGGTCGTCGGCGTGCACGGAGACCAGCAGCACACCGTCCACCCGGTGCGCGGCCAGGTAGTCGGCGAGGCGCTGCCGCTCCCGGTCGCTGCCCGCGAAGATCAGCAGCAGCTGCATCTCGGTGTCGGAGAGCGCCGCCCCCACTCCGCGCAGCATGTCCGAGAAGTACGGTTCGGCGAAGAACCGGGTCTCCGGCTCGGGCACGACCAGCGCGATCGCGTCGGTACGGTTGGCGGCCAGCGCGCGGGCAGCCGTGTTCGGGACGTAACCGAGCTCCGCGACGGCGGCCTCCACGGCGGCGCGGGTGGCGTCGCTCACCCGGGGCGAACCGTTGATCACCCGGGATACCGTGCCCCGGCCGACACCGGCGCGCGCCGCCACCTCTTCGAGGGTAGGGCGGCCGCCCCCGCGGCCCCGCGCTCCGTGGCTTGCCATGTACGCCCTACTTTCCGTCGCATGTCACGCTGGCCTGGAATCTAACAGCCCTGCACGCGGCGGCGGCCTCCGGCAGGAGTACCGTCCGGGCCGGCACATCCATCGGCAACGTCCGGGTGTCCAGTTAACAGCCCGATAACTGAACGCAGTTCTCCTCGTCCGCTCCCTTGACACCCCCGCCGGGACCCGCAACCCTTCAACACATCACTTGTGGGAGCGCTCCCACAGTACCTGGCACATACACAACCCGCACGTTCCCCGCCCGAGCCGCAGCATGCAACAAACGGGCCCAACAACGCCGTTGGCCGGGGGGTCGGCACGTCAGGGCAACAGGAGGACCCAATGCGAGCACGTACCCTCCCCCTCTCTCGGCAGCGCACGGGCGGGGGGAAGCTCTTCACCCGCAAGGCACTGGCCGTCGCGGCCGTGGTGTCGCTGGGCACGGGGCTGCTGGCCGGCTGTGCCGACGACGGTGGAGACGACGACTCCGACTCCTCGTCGGGCGGCAAGGGCAAGACGACGGTCACGCTGGGCCTGTTCGGCACCTTCGGCTTCAAGGAGGCCGGTCTCTACGCCGAGTACGAGAAGCTGAACCCGGACATCAAGATCGCCGAGAACGTCGTCGAGCGCAACGAGAACTACTACCCGGCGCTGCTCAACCACCTCACCACCAACAGCGGTCTGCAGGACGTCCAGGCCGTCGAAGTCGGCAACATCGCCGAGATCGTGGAGACCCAGGCCGGCAAGCTCGAGGACCTCTCCAAGGCCGAGGGCGTGAACAAGAGCGACTGGCTCGGGTGGAAGTGGGAGCAGGCCACCACCAAGGACGGCCAGACCGTCGGCCTGGGCACCGACATCGGCCCGATGGCGATCTGCTACCGCAAGGACCTGTTCGAGAAGGCGGGCCTGCCCACCGACCGCGAAGAGGTCGGCAAGCTGTGGGCCGGCGACTGGGCCAAGCTGATCGAGGTCGGTGAGGACTACCAGAAGAAGGCGCCCAAGGGCACCACCTTCTTCGACTCCCCCGGCGGTCTGATGAGCGCCGTCCTCAGCAGCGAGAAGGAGCGGTTCTACGACTCCTCCGGCGAGGTCGTCTACAAGACCAACCCCGCCGTCAAGAAGGCCTTCGACATGACCGCGAAGGCCGCCGAGGACGGGCTGGTCGGCGCCCAGACGCAGTTCCAGCCCTCGTGGGACCAGACGATCGCCAACAACAAGTTCGCCGCGATGTCCTGCCCGCCCTGGATGCTCGGCTACATCAAGGGCAAGTCCCAGCCGGACGCCGCGGGCAAGTGGGACGTGGCCCTGCCCCCCAAGGCCGGCAACTGGGGCGGCTCCTTCCTGAGCGTGCCCAAGAGCGCCAAGAACGTCGACGAGGCCAAGAAGCTCGTCGCCTGGCTGACCGCGCCCGAGCAGCAGGTGAAGCTGTTCAAGGTGCAGGGCAGCTTCCCGAGCGCCCAGACCACCTTCGACAGCCCCGAAGTGACCGGCGCGGTGAACGACATGACCGGCGACGCCCCGATCGGTGAGGTCTTCGCCGAGGCCGCCAAGCAGATCCCGGTCCAGGTCATCGGCCCGAAGGACCAGATCATCTCGCAGGGCCTGGCGGACAACGGCGTCATTCTGGTGACCAAGGGCAAGTCGCCGAAGAAAGCCTGGGAGACGGCCGTCAAGACCATCGACAACAACCTGGACAAGTGACCCGAATGTCCACCCGCCACGACACCGCCGCGTCCCCCGTCAAGGGGGGCGCGGCCCCGGGCCGCCCGCCCGGGAGCACCACGCCCGAGGGCAAGGAGGAGCGGCGGCGGCAGAAGTTGTCCCGCCGCTGGCAGCGGGACATGCGGTGGAGCCCGTACGCCTTCGTCTCCCCGTTCTTCCTGCTGTTCCTCGCCTTCGGCCTGTTCCCGCTGGTCTACACCGGCTGGGCCTCGCTGCACCAGGTGGAGCTGACCGCCCCGACCGACATGAGCTGGGTGGGGCTGCGCAACTACACCCGGATCTTCGACGACGACTTCTTCTGGAACGCGGCGCAGAACACCCTGACCATCGGCATCATCTCGACCGTCCCGCAGCTGCTGATGGCGATGGGCATCGCCCACATCCTCAACTACAAGCTGCGCGCCTCGACCTTCTACCGGGTCGCGATGCTCGCCCCGTACGCCACCTCGATCGCCGCCGCCTCCCTGGTGTTCGTGCTGCTCTTCGGGCGTGACTACGGGATGATCAACTGGGCGCTGGACCTCGTCGGGATCGACCCGGTCGCCTGGCAGGACGACAAGTGGCCCGGGCAGTTCGCCGTCTCGACGATCATCATCTGGCGCTGGACCGGTTACAACGCGCTGATCTACCTGGCCGCGATGCAGGCGATCCCGCAGGACCTGTACGAGTCGGCGGCGCTGGACGGCGCCAGCCGCTGGCAGCAGTTCCTGCACGTGACGCTGCCGTCGCTGCGCCCGACGATCCTGTTCACGGTGGTCGTCTCCACGATCGGCGCCAGCCAGGTCTTCGGCGAGCCGCTGCTGTTCGACCCCAACAAGGGCGCCTCCGGCGGTGCGGAGCACCAGTTCCAGACACTCGGCCTGTACCTGTACGAACAGGGCTGGATCAACCAGCACCTGGGCCGCGCCTCGGCGATCGCCTGGATGATGTTCCTGATCCTGATCGTCATCGGCATCATCAACTACGTCATCTCGCGCCGGCTGCGCGCCAGCAGTTAAGGAGTTGTGGCCGTGACGACGACTGTGACGCCCCCCGAGACCACCCCCGCCAAGGAGCAGAAACGCTCCCGTCTGCCGAAGTCCGCGCGGGCCGGCGGCACCCTGCACGGCGGCCCCGTCGCGTACGCGATCCTGATCGTGTTCACGATCGTCTCGCTGTTCCCGCTGGTGTGGACCGCGATCGCCGCCTCCCGGGACACCCAGCGCCTGGCTCAGACCCCGCCACCGTTCTGGTTCGGCTCGAACCTGTTCAAGAACCTGGAGTCGGCCTGGACCGATGCCAACCTCGGTGAGGCCTTCCTCAACACCACGATCGTGGCAGGCGTCTCGGCGCTCACCGTCGTCGTCCTGTCGACGATCGCCGGGTTCGCCTTCGCCAAGCTGCGCTTCCGGGGCCGCGGCGCGCTGATGCTGCTCGTGATCGGCACGATGATGGTGCCGCCGCAGCTCAGCATCATCCCGCTGTACATGATGGTCGCCAAGCTGGACTGGACCGACCAGCTGCAGGCGGTCATCTTCCCGTCGCTGGTGAGCGCGTTCGGCGTGTTCTTCATGCGGCAGTACCTGATCCAGGCGCTGCCGGACGAGATCATCGAGGCCGCCAGGGTCGACGGCGCGAGCAGCTGGCGCGTGCTCTGGCACGTGGTGTTCCCGGCGGCGCGGCCGGCGATGGCCGTGCTGGGCATGCTGATCTTCGTGCAGACCTGGAACGACTTCCTGTGGCCGTTCCTCGTGCTGACCCAGTCCGGCAACCCGACCGTGCAGGTCGCGGTCGCGGGCCTCGGCCGCGGCTTCACCCCGGACCAGTCCCTGATCATGGCGGGCGCGCTGCTGGGCACCCTGCCGCTGCTGCTGGTCTTCGCGATCTTCGGCAAGCAGATCGTGGGCGGGATCATGCAGGGCGCGGTCAAGGGCTGACGCGCGCATCCCCTCCGCCTGCATCCCTTTCCAGGGGCCGGGTCACCGACGCCTCGGCCCCTGCTCGTCCCCCTCCCCTCCTCCACTCCTTTTCCTCCTGGTTCCCCCGCTCATTCCTTCCCCTGCTCACTCCGACTCGCAGGTCCTCCACGACCGCCTATGGGAGCGCTTCCATGTCTGACTCCGCAACGCCGGTGACCCCGGCGGCCTTCCCCCCCGCCTTCCTCTGGGGCTCCGCGACCTCCGCCTACCAGATCGAGGGCGCGGTGCGGGAGGACGGACGGACCCCGTCCATCTGGGACACCTTCAGCCACACGCCGGGAAAGACCGCCGGCGGCGACACCGGTGACATCGCCAACGACCACTACCACCGCTACCGCGACGACGTGGCGATGATGGCGGACCTGGGCCTGGACGCCTACCGCTTCTCCGTCTCCTGGCCCCGGGTGCAGCCGACCGGCCGCGGCCCGGCCGTACAGCGCGGCCTGGACTTCTACCGCAAACTGGTCGACGAACTGCTGGAGCACGGCATCAAGCCGGCCGTCACCCTCTACCACTGGGACCTGCCGCAGGAGCTGGAGGACGCGGGCGGCTGGCCGGAGCGCGACACCGCCTACCGTTTCGCCGAGTACGCGCGGATCGTCGGCGAGGCGCTCGGCGACCGGGTGGAGCAGTGGATCACGCTCAACGAGCCGTGGTGCAGCGCCTTCCTGGGCTACGCCTCCGGAGTGCACGCGCCCGGCCGTACCGACCCGGTGGACTCGCTGCGGGCCGCCCACCACCTGAACCTGGCACACGGGCTGGGCGCCAAGGCGCTGCGGTCGGTGATGCCGGCCCGCAACTCCGTCGCGATCAGCCTCAACTCCTCGGTGGTCCGGCCTCTTTCGCCCGGCGACCCGGCGGACCTCGCGGCGGTGCGCACCATCGACGACCGGGCCAACGGAATCTTCCACGGGCCGATCCTGAAGGGCGCCTACCCCGAGTCGCTGCTGGAGTCGACCTCGTCCCTCACCGACTGGTCGTACGTCCAGGACGGCGACCTGGAGCTGATCCACCAGCCGCTGGACGCGCTGGGCCTCAACTACTACACGCCCTCCATTGTGTCGGCGGCCGACCCCGACGCGAAGGGACCACGGGCGGACGGCCACGGGGAGAGCGCGCACTCGCCGTGGCCCGCCGCGGACCACGTGGCCTTCCACCAGGCGCCGGGCGAGCGCACCGAGATGGGCTGGGCCGTCGACCCGACGGGACTGCACGACCTGATCATGCGGTACACCCGTGAGGCGCCCGGCCTGCCGCTCTACATCACCGAGAACGGCGCCGCGTACGACGACAAGCCCGGCGCCGACGGCACCGTGCACGACCCGGAGCGGATCGCCTACCTGCACGGCCACCTCTCCGCGGTCCGCCGGGCCATCACCGACGGCGCGGACGTGCGCGGCTACTACCTGTGGTCCCTGATGGACAACTTCGAGTGGGCGTACGGCTACGAGAAGCGGTTCGGCGCGGTCTACGTCGACTACGCGACCCAGGTACGGACCCCGAAGGCCAGCGCCCTCTGGTACGGCCGGGCGGCCCGCTCGGGAGCCCTGCCGGAGCCGGACGGCATCTGATCCTCCCGGGCACGGGGGACACGGGGGAACCGGGAGCGGGGGAACGGGGCGCGGCGTCCCAGGGGGAGCGCCGCGCCCCACGCGGGTGTCCGCACCCCGCCCGGGGCGTGTCCGGGGCCGTCTTCCTGCCGGGCGGTGCCCGGACAGGCACCGGGGCGGACGCCCGGACCGGTGCGCGCCCCGGCCGGACGGGGACCGGCCGGGGCGCGCACCGGTGTGTTCTCCCGGTCAGCCCCGGAACTCCGGTTCCGGAAGGCGGGGTCGGAAAACCGGCCCCGAACGCCGGGTCCGGAACCTCGGGCCCCGAACGCCGGGCCCGAAGCCTCAGGCCCGGAACGTCGGCACCAGGCGCCCCGGGCGACGGCGGCGTACGGTCCCGCGGTGGCCGCGGCCCCGGCCGCCGCGGGGCGCGCCCTCGCGTCCGTCCAGCTGGATCCAGATCCGTATCTCGGTTCCGCCGAGCACCGACGAGCCGATGCGGACGTCCCCTCCGGTGGTCTCCGCGAGGCGGCGCACTATGTCCAGGCCGAGCCCGGTGGAGCCGTCGTTGCCGGAGCCCCGGCCGCGGGCCATCGCCGCCTCGGGGTCGGGTATGCCGGGGCCCGCGTCGGAGACGAGCACGATCACCGCGTCCTCGCCGTTGTGCACGTCGACCGCGAAGGCGGTGCCCTCGGGGGTGTGCCGGAACACGTTGCCGAGCAGGGCGTCGAGGGCGGCGGCCAGATCGGCGCGGGCCACGGGGATGCGCACGGGGGTGTCCGCGCCGGCCACCCGCCACTTGCGGCCCTCGTCCTCGGCGAGCGCCGACCAGAACACCATCCGCTCCCGGACCACTTCGGCCGCGTCGCAGCCGGCGCCGGGACCGGCGGCGGCCGTCTGCGGTTTGGCGTCCCGGGCGGTGCGGATGATGGTGTCGACCTCGCGCTCCAGTTGTTCCACCGCCGCGCGGGTCTGTTCGGCGGCCGGTCCGTCGCCGAGCGAGGCGGCGTTCAGCCGCAGCACGGTCAGCGGGGTGCGCAGCCGGTGGGAGAGGTCGGCGGCCAGTTCCCGCTCGTTGGCGAGGAGCTGGACGACCTGGTCGGCCATGGAGTTGAACGCCACGGCCGCCAGCCGCAGTTCGGTCGGCCCCTTCTCGGGCACCCGCGCGCCCAGCTTGCCCTCCCCCAGTTCGTGCGCGCCCTCGACCAGCCGCTGCGCGGGCCGCACCATCCGTACGCCCAGCCGGTCGGCGACCGCGACCGAGCCGAGGACGAGGGCGGCGCCCACCGCCGCGAGCACCGCCCAGGCCGTGCCCACCCCGTTGGTGACCTCGGCCTCGGGGACGTACACCTCGACCACGGCGATCTCGCCGCTGCTGAGCGCGACCGGCTGGAGCAGCGCGGAGCCGCCGGACACCTGGGAGGTGGAGACGCGCCCCAGCTTCCGTACCGCTTCGACGTCCTCCGCGGTGGCGCGCCGACGGCCGATGTCGAAGGGCTTCGCGCCGTCCGCCGCGGGGAGGTGCACGGCCATCCCCGCGTCGGACCCGCCGGAGCCGGCGGAGGCGACGACGCGTTCGAGCTGGTCGCGGTCGGTGGTGATGGACAGCGCGGGGGCGACCGCGGCGGCTTCCCGCTCGGCGTTGGAGAAGGCGCGGTCGCGGGCCATCTCGCGGATGACCAGACCGAGCGGCACCGCGAAGGCGACCACGACCATCGCGGTCACCGCCACGGACACCTTCACCAGGGCCCACCTCATCGCGGCTGCTCCGCCCCGGGGACCTGAGCGGCGGGCGGCTCCAGTTTCACGCCGACACCCCGCAGGGTGTGCAGATAGCGCGGCCGGGCGGCCGTCTCCCCCAGTTTCCGGCGCAGCCAGGACAGATGGACGTCGATGGTCTGGTCGTCGCCGTACGCCTGCTGCCACACCTCGGCGAGGAGCTCCCTGCGCGCGACGACGACTCCGGGCCGCCCGGCGAGAAAGGCCAGGAGGTCGAACTCGCGCCGGGTCAGGTCGAGCCGTACGCCGTCGAGTTCGGCCTGGCGGCGCAGCGGGTCGACGGTCAGCCCGCCGACCCGGATCACCGGGGACGGCGCGGCCTCCCCCGCGAGGGAACGGGCCCGGCGCAGGACGGCCGCCATGCGGGCCGACAGGTGTTCCGCCGAGAAGGGCTTGGTCAGGTAGTCGTCCGCGCCCGCGTTCAACAGCCGTACGATCTCCGCCTCGTCGTCCCGCGCGGTGGCGATGATCACCGGCACGTCCGTGATGCCGCGCAGCATCTTCAGCGCCTCGGAGCCGTCGAGGTCGGGCAGCCCGAGGTCCAGGACGACGACGTCGAAACGGAAGTGGGCGACCTCGCGCAGCGCCTCCAGCGCCGTCCCCACACTGCGCACGGTGTGCGCGGCGTCGGTCAACTGCCGGATGAGCGCCGAGCGTACGAACGGGTCGTCCTCGACCACGAGAACACTTGCCATGGGCGGCACCGTACGCCATGCCGGACGGGCCGGCGGCGGCCTGTGGACAACTCCGGATCCCGGAGGAGAGGCGACACCCGTGGGGCGGGTGAGGCAGTATGGCCGGCGATGCGCAGAGGACTCGTACACCTGTTGGCCTGGCTGCTCGCCACGGGCGCGGCGGTCACGCTGTCGTGGTGGGGTGTGCACACCGTGATGGCGGGCACCGCCTACGACCCTCCGCGTGCGCTGCCCGTCACGGCCGGGGACGCGACGACGCAGGAGTCGAAGCCGGTCTCGTCCTCGACCCGGCACCCGTCCGGCGGAGAGCCGTCGAAGGACGCCGAGGGCGGCGAGGACGACAAGGACGGCGAAGGCTCGAAGGCCAAGGACGGCGGCAAGGACGCGGAGGGCGCCGAGGGCCCGGACGCGAAGTCCTCCGACTCCTCGCGGCAGTCGGCCCGGGAGCCCGGCGGGACGTCCGCCGCACCCGAGCCGGAGCCGGCCGATCCCGCGCCGGCCGGCGGCGACCCGGCCCCGGCGACCTCCGGCGAGGTCAAGGCCTACGACACCGCGGGCGGCCGGGCGGTCTTCGACCTCGGCGAGACGTCCGCGTCCTTGGTGTCGGCGACGCCCGGGGCGGGCTGGTCGATGCAGGTGTGGAAGACGGAGTCGTGGATCCGGGTGGAGTTCGCGGCGGGCGCGGAGCGGGTGTCGGTCTTCTGCACCTGGCACGACGGCCCGCCGCGCGTGGAGATCGGCACGTACTGATCGGCACGTACCGAGGGGGCCGGCCCGAGGGATCCAGCGGAACCCGAGGTGTTCAGCGGAACACCGATGCCGGTGGCGCCGGTGAGGCGACCGCCGCCAGGTCGGTGACCGGGGCGGCTCCGCCGGTGAAGTCCCTGAGTTCCGGGCCGTGCTGGACGCGGCCGGGGTGCGGGTCGGAGGCGGCGCGGCGGGTCAGTTCGGCGATCGGGAGGGGTGCGTCGGAGGCGACCAGCACGGCGTTGCCGAAGCGCTTGCCCCGCAGGACCGCCGGGTCGGCGATCAGTGCGAGTTCGGCGAACCGGGCGGCGGCGGTGGCGATCTGGCCGCGCAGATGGGCCAGCGGCGGTCCGTCGGCGAGGTTGGCGGCGTAGACCCCGCCGGGTGCGAGGGCTCTGCGGACGTCGTCCAGGAATTCGGTCGAGGTCAGGTGGGCGGGGGTGCGGGCGCCGCTGAACACGTCGGCGACGACGAGGCCGGCCCATCCGTCCGGTACCTTCGCGAGCCCTTCCCGGGCGTCCACCGAGCGCACCCTGATCCGTGACCTGGGGTCCACCGGCAGCTCCCGGCGGACCAGTTGCACCAGCTTCGCGTCCCGCTCGACGACCTGCTGGGTGGACCGGGGCCGGGTGGCGGCGACGTACCGGGCGAGGGTGAACGCGCCGCCGCCGAGATGCACGGCCTGCAGGGGCCGGCCGGCCGGTGCGACGGTGTCGACGACGTGTCCGAGCCGCCGCTGGTACTCGAACGAGAGGTGCGCCGGGTCGTCGAGGTCGACGTGCGACTGCGGGGCGTCGTCGATCAGCAGCGTCCACGCCCTCGGCCGTTCCCGGTCGGGGACGAGCCGGGCGAGCCCTCCGTCGACGTTCTCGACGACGGTGTCGGCGACGGCCTGCCCGCGCCCGGAGTTCCTGGTCCTGCCCATGGGGCCATTGTCACCCGACGCCCGCCCGATGCCCGGCCGCCCCCTCGCCGTCTCCCGCTCACCGGCCGCCTCCTCACCGGCCCTCCTCACCGGCCCCCGCTCACCGGCCTCCCGCGGCAGCCCTCACCGGCAGCCGTCCGTCACGTCGAGCAGGCGCTGCGCCTCGCCCAGCGCCTCCCGCAGGACCGCGGGGTCGGTGGCGAGGCCGGTGCCCTCGGGCGGCAGCAGCCAGTCCGGGCCCTCCACCGGCGGCCCGGGGGCGGACGCCTCGAAGGCGGGGGCCAGGGGCAGTCCACGGCCGTAGGTCTCCCTGCAGGTGCTGCCCGGCACGTCCCACCCCGCGGCCGTCCCCGGCGGCACCAGGAACCCGAGCGTGCACCCGGCGTCGTCGTGCAGGACGGGGCCCATCGCGTCGCCCGTCCCACCGCGCCGGAGGATGTCGACCGCCTCCAGCCCCTGGCGGGCCGGAACCGTCACCACCTCGCAGCAGTCCGGCGGCCCGCCCCGCGGCGTTCGGGGTTCACTGCTTCGGCTGTTCGTCATCCCGGCCTCCACCTTCCGGCCTTCGCATCTTCGGCCTCCACCACACGCGCTCCTGCGGCCCCGTCCGGACGGGGCCGGGGACCGTGGACCGGGAGTCGAGTGCGCTCCCGGTCCACCGGGTTCTCCGTCTCCCGGTCCACAGGGTTCAACGCGGCGGGCCGTCCACGGCTACGGCGGAACCCAATAGCACAGAATGGCAGTTCATGGCGGATCACGGATGAGATATCCGGTTTGTTGCCAAACTTTGCGTGGTTGCTCCGTCACAGCAGGTACGTTCTTGCCCGCCGGTACCAGAGCGGCGCCACGCGGCACATGGACGCACCATGACGAACCGCAAGGAACCGCCCTGAGGTCCGGCATGGTTCGACGGTTCGCAGAGAGGACCCGGCCATGGCGTCGTCAACGGTGCCCTCGTCACAGCCCGACCGGCCCCCGCGGCCGAATCTCGCCTTCCGGCACCTGCGCGGACCGCGCTCGCCGGCCGAGTTCGCCGCGTCGGTCCGCCGGGCCGCCCGCGAGATCGGTGAGCGGGTCAGCTGTGACGCGCGGTACGTGCACCGGGTGGAAGCGGGCGAGATCCGCTGCCCCAACTACGCCTATGAACGGGTGTTCCTGCACATGTTCCCCGGCCGCACGCTGACCGACCTGGGCTTCGCGCCCCGCTCGTCGGTCCGCGGACGCCGGACGCGGGACGACGGGGGCACTCCCCCGGCGCCCGTCGGGGTCCCGGCGCTCGTCACGAGTGAGAGCGGCGGAGCCCCCGAGCCGTCCGACACGCAGAACCCGTACGACACGCACCACGACTACGAGGAGAGCGACGTGCTGCGTCGCGCATTCATGACCGGCGGGGGCGCCACGGTGGCCGCCGCCTCACTGGGCCCGCTCGCGCTCGCCCCGGACGCCTCGGCGGCACAGCGCGCCGTGCGCCGTCCCGGTGCGAGCGACGCCGGAGCCCTGGAAGAAGCGGTCCGCCGCATCCGGCTGCTCGACGACCGGCACGGGGCCGACGGCCTCTACCGGCGGGCCTCCGCACCGCTGCGCGCCGCCTACGCCCTGCTCGACGCCGGCGCGACCCGGCAGCGGACGGCGGACCGGCTGTACACGGGCGCCGGTGAACTGGCCATCTCCGTGGGCTGGCTGGCGCACGACTCGGGCCGCTTCGACGACGCCCGCTCGCACTACGCGGAGGCGCTGGCGACCGCGCGGGTCACGGGGGACCCGGGGCTCGAGGCGCACGCCTTCTGCAACACGGCGTTCCTCGCCCGCGACGCGGGCCGGCCGCGGGAGGCGGTGCGGGCGGCGCAGGCCGCGCAGCGGGCCGCGCACCCGCTCGGCTCGCCCCGGCTGATGTCGCTGCTGGCGCTGCGCGAGGCGGGCGGCTGGGCGGGGCTCGCCGACCGGCCGGGCTGCGAGCGGGCGCTGGCCCGCGCGCAGGCCTACTTCGACCGCGGCGCCGCGCCGGCCGACCCCGAGTGGATGACCTTCTACGGGGAAGCCGAACTGGAGGGCCTGGAAGCCCAGTGCTGGTCCACCCTGGGCGACTGGCCGCGGGCGGCCCGGCACGCACGGCGGGCGGCGGAGCTCCAGGACCCGCACTTCACCCGCAACATCGCTTTGTACACGGCGGAGCTGGCGGACGACCTGGCGCGCGGCGGACACCCCGACGAGGCGGCCGCGGCGGGGATGCGGGTACTGGACCTGCTGCCGGAGGTCCAGTCGTCCCGGGTCCGGACGATACTGGCGGGCACGGCCCGCGTCCTGCTCCCGCACCGCCGCGCCGCCGGCGTCTCGGCCTTCCTGGACCGCCACGCCTCGCTCCCCCGCGCGCTGTGAGCGGCCCCCGCGCGGGCGGCCGGCGGGGACGGCGGCTCCGGGGCGTTCAGCCCGCCAGGTGCCCCAGGTCGTTCCAGCTCTCGACGGCCGGTTCCCCGTACGCCCAGCCCAGGACCGACAGGGAGGTCGGGTTGAGGCGGATACGGGCCGCGAAGTCGAGCGGCAGCCCCAGCCAGCGGGCGCCGAGGGAGCGCAGGATGTGCCCGTGGGCGAAGACCAGGACGTCACGGTCGGCGGAGCGCGCCCAGGCCACCACCTCGTCCGCGCGGGCCGTCACCTCGGCGAGGGTCTCCCCCTCGGGGACACCGTCCCGCCAGATCAGCCAGCCGGGGCGGTCCGCCCGTATCTCCTCGGGGGTCAGGCCCTCGTAGGCGCCGTAGTGCCACTCCATGAGGGTGTCCCAGGGCTGCGCGCGCTCGCCGAACCCGGCGAGTTCGCAGGTCTCCCGCGCGCGGGAGAGCGGGCTGGTGCGCACCTCGACGCCCGGCAGCCCGTCGTACGGCGGCCGGTGCAGGCGCTCGCCGAGCAGCTTGGCGCCCTGCCGGCCCTCGTCCAGGAGCGGTACGTCGGTCCTGCCGGTGTGCTTGCCGGACAGCGACCACGCGGTCTGTCCGTGCCGGGCCAGCAGCATGCGCGGTGCCATGGGAGACCTTCCGGAGAAATCACAGGTGGAACCCCTCCATCATCGCGCACCCTGGATACGGGCAACCCGGGGGACGATCCCAGCGTCTATCAGGGCCGAGGCGCCTCCGCGCAGGCGCGTCCACGCCGTAGAGTGGCCGACCGCCATGGAGGCGCCGTACAGGAACGAGGGGGAGGGCGATCGGATGCCGCACACCGAGACACCGGGTACCGAAGGGACCCCGGCGACCCGGCTGCGCTGGTGGACCGAGCTGCCGCTGATCCTCCTCGTGTACGCCTGCTACTCGGCGGGGCGGCTGCTCGTCCGGGGCGACGTCACCGACGCCGTGAACCACGGTCTGGCGATCCTGCGCATCGAGCAGGCGCTGTACCTCAACGCCGAGCACCCGCTGAACCGTCTCTTCACGCGCGAGCCGTGGCTGGGGATACCGGCCGACTTCTGGTACGCGTCGCTGCACTACCTGGTGACGCCCGCGCTCCTGGTCTGGCTGTTCCGCTCCCGCGCGGTGCGCTTCCGCGCCGCCCGCACCTGGCTGATGACGTCGACGTTCATCGGGCTGATCGGCTTCACGCTGCTGCCCACCTGCCCGCCCCGGCTGCTCGACGCGAGCCACGGCTTCGTCGACACCATGGCCCAGTACAGCTCGTACGGCTGGTGGGCCGGCGAGGCCAGCGCCCCCAGGGGGTTGGGCGGTCTGACCAACCAGTACGCGGCGATGCCGAGTCTGCACGTGGGCTGGGCCCTGTGGTGCGGCGTGATCCTGTGGCGGCACGGCGGTACGCGCCTGGCGAGGATCGCCGGTGTGATCTATCCGCTGGTGACGGTCGTCGTGGTGATGGGCACCGCCAACCACTACTTCCTCGACGCGGTCGCGGGGGCCGCCGTGATGGGCGCCGGACTGCTGCTCACGCCGGTCGTGCTGCGGACCACGGACCGGGTGAAGGCCCTCGTGCCGCCGCGCTTCGCACCGGCCCCGGTGACCTCTTCCGCCTCGGGTTCCCCGATTGTCAGTGACGGATGCCAGACTTCCGCGGGTGAGCAATTTCCAGGGCAGCGGCAGCAACAGCTCGAGCCACGGCTCGCCTCCGGAACCGGACCGGGCGACTCCCCTCCGGCCCGGGGGGAAGACGCCGAGACAGCTGCGGCACCGGCTCGCTGAACTGCGCGGTCCGGAGGTACGGGCCAAGGCGCTGGACGCGCGCGCCCTGGCCGCCCTGGCCGCCAACCCGGGTTGCGAGCGGCGCGCGATCCTCGACGGCGCGGGGGTGGACAAGGCCACGCTCGCGGGCGCGTTGGGCTCCCCGTCGGTCTTCGGCCAGTCCCAGTTCGCGTTCGTCCGGGGCAACGCGTTCGAGGCCAAGGTCAAGGCCGACGGCGGTACGGAACTGCTGCGGCTGGTCCACGAGAAGCTGGACCGCTCGGCCGAACCGCCCACCGCCGCCCGCGTGCCCGACCTGTCCGCGGCGGGCCACGCGGGGCGTGCGGCGCGTACGGAACTGGCGCTGGGCGAGGCCGTCCTGGCGCCGGGCGAGTGGACACTGCTCGACCATCCGCTGCTCGCGCTGGACGTCGCCGGCTCCCCGGCCTTCCTGGAGCCGGACGCGGTGGTGGTGCACCCGGACGGCAGGTGGACGGTCGTGGAGATCAAGTCCTTCCCCCTGCTGGACGGCTCCGCCGATCCGGCGAAGGTCGGCGCGGCGGCCCGGCAGGCGGCGGTGTACGTCCTCGCGCTGGAGCAGGTCGCCGCCCGTCTCGCCGCCGCCCCGGACGCCCCCGGTGAGGCCCCCCGCGTGCGGCACCGGATCCTGCTGGTGTGCCCCAAGGACTTCTCCAACCTGCCGACCGCGTCCGCCGTGGACGTGCGCAAGCAGCGTGCGGTGACCGCCCGTCAGCTGGCCCGGCTCACCCGCATCGAGCACATCGCGGACGCACTCCCCGAAGGCACCTGCTTCGCCCCCGAACTGCCCCGCGAGCGGCTGACGGCGTCCGTGGAGTCCGTCCCGGCGAGCTACGCGCCGGAGTGCCTGTCCGCGTGCGAGCTGGCCTTCCACTGCCGGGACCGTTCCCGCGCACAGGACGCGGTGACCACCCTGGGCCGCCCGGTCCGTGCCGAACTGGGCGGCCTGACGACGGTCGAGGACGTCCTGGCGGCGGCCCGCGGAGAGCTCGGCGACCCCGGTGATCCGACGGTCGCAGCCCTGCGCAGGGCGGCGGCGCTGCGCGCGGAGGCACTCGCCGGAGCGGAAGCGCCCACCGGCCCGCAGGCCCTCGCCGGCGTGGCGGGAACCGCCCCCGCGGAGGTGGCCCCTTGTCTCTGATCACCACCCTCGCCCGTCTCGAGGCCGTCAGCACCGGCCGCGCCCGGCCCGCCGCCACCGTCCGGCACCGGCATCTGTCCGAGCGGCCCCTGGTGTTCGTGCCGCTGACCACCGCCGGAGAGGCGGGCGCCCCGCTGGGCGCGCTGGTGGGCACCGACCGGGACGCGCCCCGGCTGCTGGCCGTACCGCAGCCGCGCGACCGCGACCTCAGGTTCGCGTTCCTGGCCGAACTGGCCGACGTGGTCCTGCCCTACATCGACGGCTGCGCCGAGGCCGTGGAGGCCGCGGAGCGCAGCGAGACCGAACCGGAGACCGGCAAGCGGGTCAAGGTCGAGGTCGAACTGTGCGCGGACGCGCCGCAGCTGATCGTGCCGAGCCGGGCCGGTGTCGACCTGGTACGGCTCCTCGGCCGTTCCACCCGGTTCCGGCGCACGGCGGAGCAGGACCCGGAGGCGCCCTTCCCGGCGCCGCCCCGGGTGCCGTTGCTCGGGCGGTGGCTGACGCACTTCGGGGAGCGGGCCCGGGTGCCCGGGTCGTCGCTGCTGCCCGCCATGACCGATCTGCTGAGCCGGCACTGGGCGACCGGGCAGTCCTCCCTGGAGGACCAGCACCTGGGGGCGCTGCTCGCGTGGATCGACCCGCCCCCGGGCCGCTCGGGCGCCGAGGCCGCGCGGGAGGCGGAGCTGGCGCGGGACGCCGGCGGGCAGTTGCGGTGCCCGCCCGCGGGCCCGGCGACCGACCCGGCGTTCGACAACAAACTGCTCGCCCCGGCGATCGAACGGTACGACCGCGCCCGTACGGCGCTCGCCGCCGCCCAGGACGGCCTGGAGGCCGACGAGCGGCTCGGCGCGCTGACAGCGGCCGAGCAGGAGATCCGCAAGCTGGTGGAGAGCCGTACGCGGCCCACCTGGGACGCGGTGTGGCGGGGCCTGGACCTGCTGCGCGCACTGCCCGAGGGCGCGCGGGTCGAGGAGCGGTGGACGCGCGACCGCTGGTCGTTCACCGGCCACCGGGACCGGGTGCTGGCCGGAGAGCCGCCGCAGCCGCGCCGCGACGACGCGGTGACCGCGGCCAACAAGCTCGCCACGCGCGAGCGGGAGCAGGCCCGGCTCGAAGCGCAGGAGGCCTTGGACGACCCGCTGGTGATGGCGGGCCGTCGGCTGTCCGGGGAGGCCTTCGCGGGCGAGGTCACCGACGTCGTCATGGCGTACAGCGAGAGCAAGCGGCCGAGCCCCCGCCCGCTGGTCACCGTCCGCACGGACGACCGCCCGCACCTGGGCGCGCGGACCCGGGTGTACCGCTCGCTCGGCGGGAAACCGCAGGCGGCCGAGTTTGTCGGGTACGAGGACGAGGACGAGACCGACGGGCACGGGAGGGACGGCGCCGAAGAGGGACCGGCCGGGGCGGGGCTGTCCGGGGAGGTGCTGTCCGGGGAAGGGCCGGCCGCCGGCGGGCTGCTCGTCCTGCGGATCATGGACAAGATGGGCCGCGGCAAGGAGCCGGAGGCGGGCTCGGTACCGGAGAAGGGCGACCGCCTCTGCTTCACGCTGTTCGAGCACGAACCGCGCGGCGGGGCGAAACTGCCCGACCCGGAGGAGACGCCGTGGACGCACGGCGGCCCGCCCGGCGCGGAGGCCGCCGCGCAGGAGCCCGCGGACCCGGTGACCGAGGAGGACGTGCTGTGACCACCGAGGCCGCAAGGGCCCCCGAAACCGCCGAGGCCGTCTTCGACCCCGGCGCGGCCGCCACCCGCGCCACCGACGCGATCCTGCGCGACACCCTGCACGGCACCGCCCGCGGGGTGGTCGTCGATTCCCCGCCCGGCGCCGGCAAGTCCACCCTCGTGGTCCGCGCGGCGCTGGAACTGGCCGACGCGGGCCGCCCGTTGATGGTGGTGGCACAGACCAACGCCCAGGTCGACGACCTGGTGCTGCGGCTCGCCGAGAAGAACCCCGCCCTGCCGGTCGGCCGGCTGCACAGCAGCGACACCGACCCGTACGACAAGGCGCTCGACGCACTGGACAACGTCCGCAAGTCGGCGAAGGCGGCCGACCTCGCCGGGCTCGACGTGGTCGTCTCGACGGCCGCCAAGTGGGCGCACGTCAAGGGCGTCGAACCGTGGGCGCACGCGATCGTGGACGAGGCGTACCAGATGCGTTCGGACGCGCTGCTGGCCGTGGCCGGGCTGTTCGAGCGGGCGCTGTTCGTGGGGGATCCGGGGCAGCTTGACCCGTTCTCGATCGTGGGCGGCGAGCAGTGGGCGGGGCTGTCGTACGACCCGTCCGCGTCCGCCGTGACCACCTTGCTCGCGCACAATCCCGAGCTGCCGCAGCACCGCCTGCCGGTGTCGTGGCGGCTGCCCGCCTCGGCGGCGCCCCTGGTGTCGGGTGCGTTCTACCCGTACACGCCGTTCCGCAGCGGCACCGGGCACGGCGACCGGCGGCTCGCGCTCGGGGTCCCGTCGGACGGTTCGGGGCCCGACCGGGTGATCGACGAGGCCGCCGAGTCCGGCTGGGGCCTGCTGGAGCTGCCCGCCCGGCACACCCCCCGCACCGACCCGGAGGCGGTGCGGGCGGTGGCGCTGGTGGTCCGCCGGCTGCTGGACCGGGAGGGCGCGTCGGTCTCGGAGCGGTCCGAGGACGCGGTGCCGCTCACCGCCGACCGGATCGCCGTCGGCACCGCGCACCGCGACCAGGCGGCGGCGGTACGGGCGGCGCTGGCCGGGCTGGGGGCGGCGGACGTCACCGTCGACACGGCGAACCGGCTCCAGGGGCGGGAGTTCGACGTCACGGTGGTGCTGCACCCGCTGTCCGGCCGCCCCGACGCCACCGCCTTCCACCTGGAGACGGGCCGGCTGTGCGTGCTGGCCTCCCGGCACCGGCACGCCTGCATCGTGGTGTGCCGGGCGGGCGTCGGCGAGCTGCTGGACGCGTACCCGTCGACGGAACCGGTCCAGCTGGGCACCCTCGTGAAGTTCCCGGACGGCTGGGAGGCCAACCACGCGGTCCTGGCCCACCTCGCCCGGCACCGGATCACCTGGCAGCCCTGAGACCCCCTGTTCCGGCACCTGCCCGGCGGACGACCGGCACGCCCCGCCCGGCACGCCGGACGGAGCCCGGGACACCGCCGGAGGCCGCCGCCGCACACCGCCGGAGGCCGCCGCCGCACACCGCCCCGGACGGCCGGGAGGCCGACCACGCGGTCCTGGCCCATCCCGCCCGGCGCCGGGTCGCCCGGCAGCCCCGACACCACCGGCCCCGAGGCCCTCTTGCGGGACGCGGGAGAATGGAAGGCGGCCCGCTCCCCCAGTGGGCCGAAGCGCACGCACGAGCAAGGACGAAGGAGAAGACATGGCGGAGCCCACGCCGCGTCGGGACGAACCGCGGCTACGCCCCGCGCCCCTGCTGTTCGAGCCCACGGCGGCGGCCGCCGATCCGGAGCACTTCTTCGACCTGGAGTCGATCGACGACCCGCACGCGCTGCTGGAGCGGGCGACGGAACTGACGCTCGCGTTCCGTGCGGCGGCGGACCGGGCGATGGAGTTCCAGGCGATGGCGGCGGCCCAGCTGGCCGACCCCCGGCACTTCGACCGGCTGACGACCGCCGACATCTCCGAGCGGGCCGAGTGGACCGAGGACTACGCGAAGAAGATGGTCGAGTTCGGCCGGGACCTCTTGCGCGGGGACGACGCCGGGACCACGTAGAGCCGGTGCGAGGCGCCCTGCCTCCCGTACGGCCACCCACTCCTACCGGCCCGGAGCCACCCGGTCGAACAGGTGTGGCATATGCCAGGTGGGCACGATACCTCCCGCCCCTCCCCCGCGTCCCCGATTCCCGCAACCCTGGGAAACCGTTCCCTCACCGCCGGTAGACAGGCGGCATGAGCAGTACACGCAATGCCCCCGATGCCGACCGCCCCACCGATGCCACCGGGGTCACCCCGGCCGGCGCCGCCTGGCTCGCCTCCGCAGGAACGTATCCGCGCAGCGCGCTCTCCCTCTGGGAGGAGCGGCCGGACGCGCCGGTCGTGCTGCCCTGCGGCTCCGTCTTCGACGTGGTGAGCGCGCCCTCCACCTTCGGGCGCCGGATGCTGGACCGGATGTGGGACGAAGGACCGGGCTCGGGCCCGGTGGCCGGGTTCCGCGGCCGGATCCTGCTGTTCGCGGCGCCCGGCACCGCCCAGCGGCTGCCCGCGCTGCTGGACTGGGAGGAGTGGGGCGCCCGCGGCAGGGACACCGGGGAAGCCGGCCGTACGGGCGCGGTTCCGCCGCTGCTGTGCCACGGCACCGGAGACGCGGTGACCGTTCCGGCGCCGGCTCCCCGCGCCCGCGCGGACCGCTCCGGCTCCCGCTGGCTGGTCGCCCCGGACACGCGTCACCCCTGGCTGCCGGGTCCGGAGGTGCTGCTCTGGGCGGCCGTACGGGCGGCCCGCGCGGCCGTGCGGATATCGATTTTTCCTCCCGCCGATCAGGGTGCTAATGTCTACGACGTCAGCAGGCGCCGCTAGCTCAGTTGGTTAGAGCAGCTGACTCTTAATCAGCGGGTCCGGGGTTCGAGTCCCTGGCGGCGCACGACACGGAAAGGCCTCTTGCCTCGGCAAGGGGCCTTTTACGCGTCTCCCCCGCCCTCGTCCCGGCCGACGCCGATCTGCACCGTCCAGGCGCCCGAGGCCGTACGTCCCTCCACCACCACCCGCACGCCCTCCTCCGGCACCGTGAAGGTCTCACCGAGGGCGACCGGGGCGTCCGCGAGCGGCGGGTACACCGAGTTCCCCCAGCAGGCCCCCGTGTGCGGGTGGGCGTCGATCACCTGGACCGGGCCGCCCCCGGACCGGGTGGTGACACTCACCCGGTAGACCAGCACCCCCGCCCGGCAGGCGCCCACGTCGTCGCCGACGGGGTCCCGCGCCTCGAAGGCGAGCACGCTGTCCGGGCCGGTGCGCACCACCGCGAGCTTGATTCCCCGGCCCAGCCCGAAGGAGGGCGTCCCGGCGGCCCCCGTCACCGGCACCCCGGGTCCCGCTCCCAGCGGTTCCAGCGTCAGCCGTACCGGCTCCGCGCCCCGCACGCACCGCACCTGCCGGGAGTCCAGCCAGCCCAGCTTCCACTTGTGCCAGCCGAACAGGTCGGGTGCGAGCGCGAACTGACTGCCCATCAGGTCCCAGTCGCCGACATGGGTGTCCCAGTCGCCCTTGCCGTCCACGGGCCGGTGGTAGAGGTCGGGGAGGTCGAAGACATGGCCCGTCTCGTGGGCGAGGACCAGCCGGTCCGGGGGGTGCTCCTCGAACACGGTGACGACCCGGCGGATGTCGGTGCCGTCCGCCCGCAGCGGGGTGTCCAGGTTGACGACCTTCGTGGCGTCGGAGTCCACACCGGGCGCGTCCGGGTCGGCGACGAAGTACACGACGTCGTACCGCGAGAAGTCGACCCGCGGGTCGGCCGCGGCGAGCGCGTCGCGCAGATAGGCCGACCGGTGCCGCGTGGTCCAGTCGCGCTGTATGGCGTACGCGGTGGACGGGTGCGGCATCCGGATCCAGTCGCGCAGGGCGTGCGGGTGCAGGGAGAACCTGCCGTAGGAGGTCCGGTGGAAGAAGTCGCTGGTGGCGGGGAAGTGGTCGGCGGCCAGCTCCTCGGGGGTGGTCAGCGGGTGCGAGTCCGGGAAGGACAGGAACACCATGACCGCGTTCAGCCGGCCGGCCGGGCGGGGGTAGGCGGCGTTCCAGGTGTCCAGGCCCTCCGAGTGGTGCGCGTCGGTGCGGGTCAGGGCGCACGGCACCGCGGAGAACGGCTCGGCCTCGGAGGGGGCGCTCACCATGGAGGTCGCCGCGAGCGCCGACATGGTGGTGCACACGGCCGTGGCGCCGCGCAACCGGGGGCGCGACAGCGGGCCGCCGGGCCCCGGCCGGTCCGGCGTCGGGAGCCCCGCCCTCAGCCACCCCGCCACCCCCGGACGGCCCAACCCCCTCAGGACCTCACGGCCGAGTTCTCTCAAGGGGAACTGACGCGGCACGGAGACCTCCGGGAAGCGGTTCACGGGACACCGCACCCAGACTGTGGCGATTTGCAGTAATACGCACTGTTTATCTACACCGGACGGGTGAGGGACCGCCCAGTTCGTTCACGAGTGACACCCCGAACCACTCACGGAACGTCACAACTGGTCGGAGGCCTGAAGAAGCCGCCCACCTCCGAGCAGAAACGATCTGGCAGAGATGCGGGACCGTCCTGGACACTGGACAGTGACTGGAAGGGCTTCAGGGAGACCTCTATGATCGGCACACTTTCCTGAGACATTCCTGAGGCTTTCCGGCACGGACGGCGATCGAGTGCACGGCGGGAGCGAGCGGTGAGCGGAACGTCCCAAGGGCCGACGCCCGCAGCAGATCCCAACCGGCCGACCATCACGGAGAGTGAGATCACTGCCCCGCCCTGTACCGGGCGTGCCGACCTCCCTCCGCCCCCGTCGTACCGCTCGGTCTTCGCGGCCGCTCCGCTCGGCATGGCCGTGGTCGGCCGTGACGGCAGGGTGATCAGCGCCAACGGCACGCTCGCCGACCTGCTGGGCCGCGCCCCGGACACCCTGGTCGGCGCGGTCGCCGCCGACCTGGTGGACCTCTCCTCCGACGCCCGCGCCTGGCACGCCTACCGCGACCTGCTGAGCGGCCGGCAGGGCCGGCTGCGCTGCACGCGCCGGCTCAAGCACCCCGAGGGGCACTCCCTGTGGGCGCAGGTGTCGGTCGCCCCGCTCCCCCCCGACGACGGTGCCGCCCACGGCGAGTACGACGCACACGACCCGCACGACGGGCACGACCCGCACGGCGGACACGATTCGCACGGCGTGCTGCTCTCGGTCACCGACGTCAGCGCCCGCCATGAACTCCAGGCCCGGCTCAGGCACTTGCAGATGCACGACCCGGTGACCCGGCTGCCCAACCGCACCCTGTTCTTCGAACGGCTGACGGCCGCCCTGGAGGCCGAGTCGTACCAGCAGAGCGGCACCGGCCGGATCGGGCTCTGCTCCCTGGACCTCGACGGCTTCAAGGCCATCAACGACGCCCTGGGCCACCGCGTCGGCGACCGGCTGCTGGCCGCCGTCGCCGAACGGCTGCTGCTGTGCGCCGAGGAGGCGGGCCGGGCCAGGACCGGCACCCCGCTGGTGGCCCGGCTCGGCGGCGACGAGTTCGCGCTGCTGGTGGAGGACTCCACGGGCACCGAACAGCTCGCCGACCTCGCCGAGTCGGTGCTCGCCGCGATCCAGGACCCCTTCGACGTGGCCGGCCGGCGGCTGTCGGTGTCGGCGTCCATCGGCGTGGTCGAACGGCACGCGGCCGGGACCACGCCCACCGCGCTGATGCAGGCCGCCGACACGACCCTCTACTGGGCGAAGGCCGACGGCAAGTCCCGCTGGACGCTGTTCGACCCGGAGCGCAACGCGCACCGCATGACCCGCCAGGCCCTCGCCTCCGCGCTCCGCCCCGCCGTCGAACGGGGCGAGTTCGCGCTGGAGTACCAGCCGCTGGTCGGCATGGAGGACGACCGGGTGCACGGGGTGGAGGCCCTGGTCCGCTGGAACCACCCGCAGTTCGGCACGCTGACGCCGAATCGGTTCATCTCCATCGCGGAGGAGGACGGCTCGATCGTCAAGCTCGGCCGCTGGGTGCTGCGCACCGCCTGCCGGCAGGCCCGCAGCTGGCAGGTCGAGCACCCCGGGGAGCCGCCGATCTTCGTCAGCGTGAACGTGGCGGTCCGCCAGGTCTGGGACTCCGACCTGGTGGCGGACGTCGCCGAGACCCTGAAGGAGACGGGCCTGGCGCCGGAGCTGCTCCAGCTGGAGCTGACCGAGTCCGCGGTGATGGGCTCCTCCGGCCGGCCGCTCCAGGCGCTGACCGCGCTCAGCGACATGGGCGTGCGCATCGCCATCGACGACTTCGGCACCGGCTACTCGAACCTGGCCTACCTCAGCCGGCTCCCGGTGTCGGTGCTGAAACTGGACGGCGCCTTCGTCCGCGGCTTCCAGTACGAGGACCGGGCCGCGGCGCCCAGCCCGGCGGACGAGGCCATCGTCGAGGCGATGGTGCAGCTCGCCCACCGGCTGGGGCTGACGGTCACCGCGGAGTGCGTGGAGACCTCGGCGCAGGCCACCCGGCTGCGCCGGATCGGGTGCGACACCGGTCAGGGCTGGCTGTACTCCCGTCCGGTGCCGCCGGACCGCATCTCCGAACTGCTGGGCACCCCCGGGGTTCAGGCGGACGTCGTCGGCAACCCGTAGGCGTCTGCGATGAGTTCGTAGGACCGCAGGCGTATGTCACCGCTGTGCGCGTTGGCCGTGATCATCAGCTCGTCGGCGCCGGTGCGCTTCTGCAGGTTGTCCAGACCGGCGCGGACCTCGTCCGGGGTGCCGTGCACGACGTTGGCGTTCCACGAGTCGACGAAGTCCCGCTCCACCGGCGAGAACGGGTGCGCCTCGGCCTCCTCGGGCGTGGGAACCAGGCCGGGGCGGCCGGTGCGCAGCCGGACCATGTTGAGCGCGGCGGCCAGGACCTGGCGCCGGGCCTCCGCACCGTCCTCGCTCGCGAGCGCGGAGACGCCGATCAGGGCGTAGGGCTCGTCGAGGACGTCGCTCGGGCTGAACGACTCGCGGTAGAGGTCCAGCGCGGGGATCGTGTTCTGCGCCGAGAAGTGGTGGGCGAAGGCGAAGGGCAGACCGAGCATGCCGGCCAGCCGGGCGCTGAACCCGGAGGAACCGAGCAGCCAGACCGGCGGCCGGTGCGGCGACTGCACCCCGCCCGGCGAGGTCGCCTGGACCGGGCCGGGGACGGCGTGGATCCGGCGGTAATGGTGACCTTCGGGAAAGTCGTCGTCCAGGAAGCGGATCAGCTCGGCGAGCTGCTGGGGGAAGTCGTCGGCGCCCTCGTTCAGCCGTTCGGTGCGGCGCAGCGCGGCGGCGGTGGCGCCGTCGGTGCCGGGGGCGCGGCCGAGGCCGAGGTCGATCCGGCCGGGGGCCATGGCCTCCAGCGTGCCGAACTGCTCGGCGATGACGAGCGGGGCGTGGTTGGGCAGCATCACCCCGCCCGAACCGAGCCGGATGCGCTCGGTGTACGCGGCGAGGTGGGCCAGGATCACGGCCGGGGACGAGGACGCCACACCCGGCATGGAGTGGTGCTCGGCGACCCAGTGGCGGTGGAAACCGCGCGCCTCGGCGAGCCGGGCGAGGTCGACACTGGTGCGCAGCGCGTCGGAGGCGGTCTGACCGGCACCGACCGTGACCAGGTCCAGCACGGACAGCGGAACGGGCGCCGAGCCGTGCGTCACGCCCCGGATCTCGTCGGCTCCTCGGTCCTCGGCGCCTGCGGTGTCGTCTGCGGCCACGGTGAGGTGCCTCCTGTTTCGGGTGACGTTCGCCGTCATCGGAAACAGGAGGCCCCACCCGCTTATTCCCTGGCAGGACCCCCGAGGACCTCCGTGCGGCTCCGTGCGGCTCCGTGCGGCTCCGCAGGCCGCTGAGAGCCCCGAACACAAGGGGAGCCCGATCGGCTCGCGGCGTCATGGGGGTCCCCCCTGCTCGAGCGGAGCCGAGAGCTTGGGGGGGCGTGCGATCGCAAGGCGCCGGAAGGTCCTCGATGGGGGTCCCCCCGCTTGAGCGGAGCCGAGAGTGGGGGAGGAGCTGCCAGGGCCTTTGGGCGACGCGGCTGGGGGTCCCCCCTGCTCGCAGAGCTCGGGGGAGTGCGTGCCGGACGCCGCGAGCCGGGCGCCCATGGCGTTCGGGGCTCTAAGCCTGCACGAGCGGCTCCCGCGTGAACAGGGCGCCCAGGCTCGGCGCGTTCACCCGGCGGTCGGCCAGGCGCAGCCCCTCCCAGACGGTGACCTGGTTGGCGGTGAGGACCGGTTTGCCGAGCTCCTTCTCGAGCGCCGGGAGGTGGGCGGCCGTGTGCAGGGCCGTGTCGGGGAGGAGGAGGGCCTGGGCATCCGGACGGTCGGCCGCGCGGGCGAGGGCGAACAGCTCGGCCTCGCCCCAGGTGCCGACCTCCGCCGCCGTGACGATCCCGGCACTGGTCACTCCGGTCACCTCCACCCCGTCGGCCGCCAGGAACTCCACGAAGAGCGCGGCCACGTCGTCCGGGTAGGTCGCGCCCACGGCGACCCGCCGGGCCCTGATCTCCCGCGCCGCGTGCACGAAGGCGAAGGAGGTGGAGGAGGCGGGCATGCCCGCCGTACGGGCGAGGGCGCGCACCTGCTCCTGGGCGCCCTCCCAGCCGCGGACGAAGCTGCCGCTGGTGCAGGCCCACACCACGGCGTCGGCGCCGGTGAGCCGCAGTTCCTGGAGGCCGGCCGCGAGCCGGTCGGCCGCGCCCATCTCGAGCAGGGCGTCGGCCCGGTGCGCGTCCTCACCGATCTCGGTGTGCACCAGGTCCACCCGTACGTCGCTGCCCAGCAGTTGCTCGATGCGCGGATAGTCGTCCTCGGCGGAGTGTCCGGGGTAGAGGAATCCCAGTGCGGTCATGTCCAGCCTTCCTGCTGCTTCTCGTCCGGCACGCCGGACACGCCCTGCGCGCCCGGCACACCCTGCGCGTCCGACACACCGTGCACGCCCCGCACGTCCGGCGGCTCCTGCCCTTCCGGCAGTACGGAGCCGGTCGGCACCACCGGCCCGGCGGCCGGCAGTGCGCTCCCGGTGCCGGTGCCGGTACCGATAACGGTGCCGGTGCCGCTGCGCGCCGACGTGTCGATCAGCGCCTGATACGGTCCCACCGCCCGGGTACCCAGTCGGCGCAACGCCGCCCACATGGTCACCTGGTTGGCCGAGATCACCGGTATGCGCAGTTCCGCCTCCAGCTGGGGGATCACGTCGTAGGTCGGCAGGTTGGTGCAGGACAGGAACAACGCGTCCGCCGCGCCGAGCCGGCCGCGCACCGCCGCCCGCCGGGCCATGTCGACCACCTCGCGGTAGGTGACCTTCCAGATCTGCCGGGTCAGGCTCATGTACGCGCAGCCGGTGACCGTGACCCCGGCCTGCGCCACGTACTCCTCCAGCACCCGGGTCACCGACACGGTGTAGGGCGTCACCAGCGCCAGCCGCCGTACGTCCAGCTCCACCAACGCCTCCAGCAGCGCGCCCGAGGTGGTGACCGCGGGGACCGAACCGGCCCTGCTCATCGCCTCGCACATGGCGTGCTCACCCATGACCCCGCCGACGAAGCTGCCCGACGTACAGGCGTACGCGACGACCTCGGGGGTGACCTCGGTGAGGGTGCTCACGGCGTCCCGGAGGGTCTCGTGCTCGCTGATCACGCGGGCGAGGTCCAGGCTCACCTCGACCGGTACGTAAGGCGTTCGGGTGACGTGCAGGGACACGTCGTCGGGCGTCCACCGCCACAGCTCGCGGTCCAGCGCGAAGTCGAAGGGGGCGACCACGCCGACCCCGCGCTGCGGGCCCGGTCCGCCGAGAAAGGAGACGTCCATGTCAGCACCGGCCTCACGGTGAGAGACGAGCACGCAACGGTTCGTGGAAACGCCCGTGTTGACGACGGTAGGTTCGGGGTGCCAGCGTGGTCAATCCGCACATCTCAGACTTCCGGTCGTCCGGGGGAAAGGCGGCCCCGCCCTCTCCCCGGACGACGCCCTCGACCGGCTCGCCGGCCGGCTCCTCAACAGGCCCGCGACCGGCCCTTCGACCACCCCCGGGACCCTTTCCATGACCCTCCCCACGCTCCTCGTCCTGGACGCCGATCCGCCGCCCCGGCTGGGCCGGCTGACCGGCAGGGTCCGCGTCGAGCACGCGGACGCCTCGACGCTCGCCGAGCGGCTTCCGTCCGCCGACGTGCTGCTGGTCTGGGACTTCACCTCGCACGCGGTGCGCGCCGCCTGGCCGGGCGGGGGCCCCAGGCCGAGCTGGGTGCACACGGCGAGCGCGGGCGTGGACCATCTGATGTGTCCGGAACTCGCCGTCTCCGACACGGTGGTCACCAACGCGCGCGGTGTCTTCGACCGGCCGATCGCCGAGTACGTCGCCGCGCTCGTGCTGGCGATGGCGAAGGACCTGCCGCGGACGCTGGCGCTCCAGCGGGAGCGGACCTGGCTCCACCGCGAGTCGCGCAGGGTCGCCGGGACCCGTGCCTGCGTCGTCGGGTCGGGGCCGATCGGGCGGGCGGTCGCCGGCACGCTCGAGGCGCTCGGCGTCACCACCGCGCTGGTCGGCCGGACCGCGCGCGCCGGGTCGGACGGCGCCGCGGCCGTGCACGGACCCGAGGACCTGGACCGGCTGATCGCCCGCGCCGACTGGGTGGTCGCCGCCGCGCCGCTCACCGAGCGGACCCGGGGCATGTTCGACGCCCGCCGGTTCGGGCTGATGCAGCCGTCCGCCCACTTCGTCAACATCGGCCGCGGACCGCTGGTCGTCGAGGACGCGCTCGCCGAGGCGCTGGAACAGCGCCGGATCGCGGGCGCCGCCCTGGACGTCTTCGACTCCGAGCCGCTCACCGCCGACAGCCCGCTGTGGGACGTGCCGGGACTGGTCGTGTCCCCGCACATGAGCGGGGACACCCTGGGGTGGCGGGACGAACTCGGCGCCCAGTTCGTGGAGTTGTACGAGCTCTGGGCCGCCGGCAAGCCTCTGGTGAACGTGGTCGACAAGCAGCGTGGGTATGTACCCGGACACTGACCCGCCCGGCGCCCGCCGGGCCACCCGAGATCCCTGACCCGCCCGGCCCCCTCACCTCCCGGGAGCGTGGATGACCCAAGGCACCGACCGCACCGCCCTCACGTCCCTCACCGCCGTGCAGCTCCTCGACGGCTACCGCACCGGCGCGTTCGGCCCCGTGGCGGTGACCCGCGCGGCGCTGGAGCGGGCCCGGGAGATCCAGCCGGAGGTGAACGCGTTCGTCCGGCTCTTCCCCGAGCAGGCGCTGGCACAGGCCGCCGCGTCCGAGGAGCGGTGGCGGCGCGGCGAGCCGCACGGGCTGCTCGACGGCGTGCCGGTCACGGTGAAGGACATCCTGCTGCTGCGCGGCGCCCCGACCCTGCGCGGCTCGCGCGCCGTCGACCCGGCGGGCTCCTGGGACGAGGACGCGCCGTCGGTGGCGCGGCTGCGGGAGCACGGCGCCGTCTTCCTGGGCAAGACGACGACCCCCGAGTTCGGCTGGAAGGGCGTGACGGACTCCCCGCTCAGCGGCATCACCCGCAACCCGTACGACCCGGCGCGCACCGCGGGCGGCTCCAGCGGGGGCGCGGCGGCGGCCGTGGCGCTGGGCGCGGGACCGCTGGCGCTGGGGACGGACGGCGGGGGCAGCGTCCGCATTCCGGCGGCGTTCTGCGGAATCTTCGCGTTGAAGCCGACGTACGGGAGGGTGCCGCTGTATCCGGCGAGCGCGTTCGGCACGCTGGCGCACGTCGGCCCGATGACGCGGGACGCGGCGGACGCGGCGCTGCTGATGGATGTGATCTCCGGGCCGGATTCCCGCGACTGGTCGGCGCTGGCTCCGGCGCCCGGCTCGTTCAGGGAGGGGCTGGACGGCGGGGTGCGGGGGCTGCGGGTGGCGTACTCGCCGTCGCTGGGCGGACAGGTGGCGGTGGCGCCAAAGGTCGCGGCGGCGGTACGGCGGGCGGTGGAGCGGCTGGCCGCGCTCGGCGCGTACGTGGAGGAGACCGACCCGGACTTCTCGGACCCGGCGGACGCCTTCCACACCCTGTGGTTCTCCGGGGCGGCGCGGGTGGTGCAGCACCTCACCCGTGAGCAACGGGGGCTGCTGGACCCCGGACTGCGGGAGATCTGCGCCACCGGGGCGCGCCGGTCGGCGCTGGACTACCTGGCGGCGGTCGACGTCCGGATGGATCTGGGCCGGCGCATGGGCCGCTTCCACGACACCTACGACCTGCTGGTCACCCCGACCGTGCCGCGTACCGCGTTCGAGGCGGGCGCGGAGGTGCCGAAGGGGGCCGGCCACCGGCGGTGGACGGGCTGGACCCCGTTCACTTACCCGTTCAACCTGACCCAGCAGCCCGCGGCGACCGTCCCCGTCGGCACCGACGCGGCCGGACTGCCGATCGGCGTCCAGCTCGTGGCCGCCCGCCACGCCGACGCGCTGGTGCTGCGGGCGGCCCACGCGCTGTACGCGTCCGGGGCGGCACAAGTGCCCGGGGCGCCCGGGCTCACGCCCGCCGGAAGCTGAGGCTCTCCCCCGCCGCGCCCGTGCGCCACAGGTCGTTGCACCCGTCGGCCATCTCCGCCAGGCCCTCGACGACCTGGCCCCAGACGATGCCGGGCACCCAGCCCACGTCGCCGTTCAGCAGCAGGTTGTTGCGCTCGTAGAACAGGGCCAGGTCCACGACCGTGGCGCCGGGACCGACCTCGCGGTCGTAGCCGTAGGCCTTGGTGCCCAGTTCCGCGCCCGCGAAGGAGAAATAGCAGAGATCTCCCGGAAGGGGGGTGACCGTCGGATTCTCCAGCGGTGGCTCGGATTCCGCGAAGGGCGGGAAAAGGGCATAGATCTCGTTGCGGGCGTATTTGGCATGGTAGACGTCGCCGGACAGGGGCAGGGAATCCCAGACGGCCGCGCAGGTGACCGGCGCGCGGTCGTCGAGCAACCGGGCCGTACAGGTGATTCCGCGTTTGACCAGCGAGACCTCGACATATCGGTCCATCATGAAGCCCATCGTCCCGCACCGGTCAAGACCGCCCGACCGCCGAACGGGGCCGAAACTGGCGGGAATACTCGGCATCGATTCGGGTAGCCGCGCCGCCATGGCTCCACCACTGGGAAAACCACTGAGACGACGCGGGGAAACGTCCACGCCCGTCGGGCCCTCACGCCGGTCGCTGCTCGCGGGGGCCGCGGCGCTCGGCGCGCTGGGCGCGGCGGGCGCGGCGGGCTGTTCGCGCGTACCCACCGAGGCGAGCACAGGCGGTGGCGACCAGCTCGAACGGCTCAAGGCGGCGGGTGTGGTCCGCCTGGGCATCGCCGGCGAGATCCCCTTCGGGTACATCGACAAGAACGGCAAGCTGACCGGTGAGGCACCGGAACTCGCGAAGGTCGTCTTCAAACGGCTCGGTGTGGACCGGGTGCAGCCCGTGCCCACCGAGTTCGGTTCGCTGATCCCGGGTCTGAATTCGCAGCAGTTCGACGTCGTGGCCGCCGGGATGTACATCAATCCCGAGCGGTGCGAACAGGTCATATTCTCCGACCCCGATTACCAGATGCTCGATTCCTTCATCGTGCGCAAGGGCAACCCGAAGGGGCTGCACACCTACAAGGACGTCGTCGAGAAGAAGGCGAAGTTCGCCACCGGCACCGGGTACGCGGAGATCGCGTACGCGGTCGAGGCCGGATATCCGGAGGGCGACATCCTGATCGTCCCCGACCAGGTCGCCGGACTGAACGCGGTGGAGGCCGGGCGGGTCGACGTCTTCGCCGGTACGGCGCTCACCACCCGCGAGGTGGTGAAGAAGTCCGCCAAGGCGGAGGTCACGGAGCCGTTCCGGCCGATCGTCGGCGGTGAGCCGCACACCGACGGCGGCGGCTTCGCGTTCCGCCCCACCGAGACGAATCTGCGCGACGCCTTCAACGAGGAGCTGGCGAAGCTTAAGGAGAGCGGCGAGCTGCTGCGGATCCTGCGGCCGTTCGGTTTCACCGAGGACGAGATGACGGATCTGACCGCGAAGGAGCTGTGCGGCGGATGACCTCAGGACTCTGGGACCTCGTACTCAAGGGCGTCTGGGTCACGATCCAGCTGCTGGTGCTCAGCGCGCTGCTCGCGACCGCGGTCGCCTTCGTGGTCGGCATCGCGCGCACCCACCGGCTGAAGTTCGTCCGCTTCCTCGCGGGCCTCTACACCGAGGTGTTCCGCGGCACCTCGGCACTGGTGATGATCTTCTGGGTGTTCTTCGTGCTGCCCCCGGCCTTCGGCTGGCAGCTGGTGCCGCTGTGGGCGGGCACGCTGGCGCTCGGCCTGACCTACGGCGCCTACGGCGCGGAGATCGTGCGCGGCGCGCTGGCCGCCGTCGACCCGGCCCAGCGCGAGGGCGGTATCGCGCTCAGCTTCACGCCCGCGCAGCGGATGCGGCTGATCCTGCTGCCGCAGGCGGTGCCGGAGATGATCCCGCCGTTCTCCAACCTGCTCGTCGAGCTGCTCAAGGGCACCGCCCTGGTGTCGATCATGGGCATGGGCGATCTGGCGTTCAGCGGCAACCTGGTGCGCCTGGCGCTCCAGGAGAGCGCCGAGATCTACACGTACATCCTGATCATCTACTTCGTGATCGCCTTCCTGCTCACCCGGATCATGCGCGGTCTGGAGAAGAAGCTGAAGGCCGGCGTCGGAAAGAAGCCCGTGCCCGAACCGGATCTGGAACTGAAGCGGGCCGAGACGACCGGTGTCGGCGGGGGAGGTGCCTGATGAAGTGGGACTGGAGCGCCGTCTCCGAGTTCATGCCGTACTTCTGGGACGGTCTGCTGGTCACCCTGCAGATCCTGGTCCTCGGCTCACTGATCTCGTTCGTCCTCGGTCTGGTGTGGGCCCTGCTGATGCGGGTGCCGTCCCGCTGGGTGACCTGGCCGGTCGGCGGGGTGACGGAGTTCATCCGCAACACCCCGCTGCTGGTGCAGCTGTTCTTCCTGTTCTACGTGCTGCCCGAGTGGGGAGTGACCTTCTCGGCGCTGACCACGGGTGTCGTCGCCATCGGTCTGCACTACTCGACGTACACGATGCAGGTCTACCGCGCGGGCATCGAGGCCGTGCCGGTGGGCCAGTGGGAGGCGGCGACGGCACTGAACCTGCCGCTGCGCCGGACGTGGACCGCGGTGATCCTGCCGCAGGCCGTGCGCAGGGTGGTCCCCGCGCTCGGCAACTACGTCATCTCGATGCTGAAGGACACGCCCCTGCTGATGGCGATCACCGTGCTGGAGATGCTCGGTGAGGCCCGCCTGTTCTCCCAGCAGCACTTCCAGTTCACCGAGCCCCTGACGGTGATCGGCCTCGCCTTCATCGTCATCTCCTACCTGGCCTCCCTTGCCCTCCGAGCCCTGGAGCGACGCCTTGTCCACTGACAGCACCCAGCCCAGCACCCCTCCCGTCCCCGACGCCGGCACCGAGAAGGCGGCCGACCCGGCTGCCGGCACCGCCCGCGCCGCCGGCAACGAGCTGATCCGGCTGGAGAAGGTCACCAAGCGGTTCGGGACCAACACGGTCCTCGACGACCTGGACTTCTCCGTGGACGCCGGCAAGCACGTCACCCTGATCGGGCCGTCCGGATCGGGAAAGACGACGATCCTGCGGCTGCTGATGACGCTGCTGAAGCCCGAGGAGGGCACGATCACCGTCGACGGGGAGCAGCTGTTCCCCGCGCCCGAGAAGCAGGTCCGCGAGATCCGCAAGAAGATCGGGATGGTCTTCCAGCACTTCAACCTGTTCCCGAACATGACCGTGCTGCGGAACATCACCGAGGCGCCGGTCACCGTGCTCGGCCTGTCCAAGGACGAGGCCGAGGACCGGGCGCGGGAGCTGCTCGAGATGGTCGGGCTGACCGAGCACGTCGACAAGCATCCCGCGCAGCTGTCCGGCGGTCAGCAGCAGCGGGTGGCGATCGCGCGGGCGCTGGCGATGCGGCCGCAGGTCCTGCTCCTCGACGAGGTGACCTCGGCGCTCGACCCGGAGCTGGTCGCGGGTGTCCTGGACGTCCTGCGGGACATCGCCCGCTCCACCGACATCACGATGCTCTGCGTCACCCACGAGATGAATTTCGCCCGGGACATCTCCGACCGTGTCCTGATGTTCGACCAGGGCCGGATCATCGAGTCGGCCCCGCCGGAGAAGCTCTTCAGCGAGCCCGAGCACGACCGGACCCGGGAGTTCCTCAGCGCGGTCCTGTGACGGCGGGGCGAGGTCGGAAGGCGGGCGGTCTCCGGAGCGGGCGGCCTCCGGGGCAACGCCCGAGGTCCACGCGCCGGGGCATCCCCTTGGCATATGCCCGTGGACCGGCACCGCAGTTGGGGGAGCCGCAATCTCGTCAACACCCGCTCTCCGAAAGCCGCTTGACGGCTATCGTGGAGAGGATTCGCTGACCGGATTGCGGCACCATGAGCGAGCGCAGGGGGAAACCGTGGCGCTGAAGCACAAGCCGACCGCCCCGCACCACTCGGTCCAGGACGCCCTGCGCGTCCTGGACACGGTGGCGCGGCACACCACCGGAGTCACCGACACCCAGCTCGCCCGTGAGACCGGCCTCGGCCCGGAGCGACTGACCACGCTCCTGTCGATGCTGCGCCGGGAGGCCTACGTGGAGCAGAGCGCCGACGCCACGTACGTCGCCGGGGAGGCCTTCGCCCGCCTCGGCTCGGCCCAGGAACACGAAGCGGCGCTGCACGGCAAACTCCAGCGCACCCTGGACCGGCTCCGCGACCGTGTCGGCGCCGCCGTCTACATGAGCCGGTACGTGGACGGCGAGGTGAAGGTCACCCAGTACGCCGCCGGGCCGGCCGCCCCGAAGGTCCACGAGTGGGTGGACTTCCGCGACGCGGCCCACGCCACCGCCATCGGCAAGAGCCTGCTGGCCCAGCTGGACCACAACGGCCGGCGCGAGCATCTCGCCCGGCACCGGACGGTCCGGCTCACCTCGCGCACCATCACCAGCGACAAGGTGCTGCTCTCCCGGCTGGCGTCCCATCCGCCCACGGTGCCGGTGCTCGACCTCCAGGAGTACGCGATCGGCACGGTCTGCGCGGCCGTCCCGGTCACCGCCGGCTCCTCGGTGGGCTGCCTGGCCCTGTCCCTGCCCGTCGAGCACGCCCACCGCCTGCGCCAGGCCGCCGACGCCCTCAACCGCAACGCGGCTCCGGTGCTGCTGTCGCTGACGATCTAGGCGGCGGGGCGCCGGGAGGCACCGGGCCGGCGCGCGGTCGGAAGCACCCCTCGGGAGCGGGTAGTATTTTCCGCGTCGCCGACTGCGGAAGCGGACGGCGGGAGTCATGCGCCGCTAGCTCAGTTGGTTAGAGCAGCTGACTCTTAATCAGCGGGTCCGGGGTTCGAGTCCCTGGCGGCGCACAGTGAAGGGCCTCTCGCGGAAGCGGGAGGCCCTTCGTCGTGCCCGGCCGGGGTGCGGCGCCGAGGTGCGGTGCCGGACGGGCGACGCCGGGGAGCTGCGTCAGAAGGTGACGTCCGAGCAGGCGTAGAACGCGTTGGTCGTGTCGGCGACCGACCACACCGCGAGGATGACGTGGCGCCCGCTCAGCCCGGACGGGAGCGTGCCGCTGTGCGAGAGCGTCTGCGGCGGGCGCTGCCCGTTGTAGGGCACCTTCAGGAACGGGGTGAGGTTGAGGTCGGACCGGGCCAGATTGTGGTTCTGGTTCCAGCCCGGCTTGGTGATGTAGTACGAGAAGTCGCTGGTGGCGTGCATGGCCGTGAACTGCCACCGGAAGGTGTAGTTCTGGCCGCCCGACACCCTGGTGGTCGGCCAGGCGCCGCCCGAGGGCGTCTTGGGGCTGTCGAGCTGGGCGAACCGCGTGTTGTTGGCCGAACAGAGCTGACCGTCGGCGGCGCCGGAGCCGGGGAAGCCCTTCGGGCCCTCGACGCTCTGCGGCTCCCACTGGATGGAACCGCAGTTGGTGACGCTGCCGTTCTGGCAGAGCTTCTGCCTGCTGATGGGCAGATCGGTGTAGCCGTGGCTGCTGGCACCGCCGGAGGAGAGCACGAGCGCTCCGGTCGTGGCCAGCCCCACCGCGGCTGCGTACAGCTTGGTCTGTGTGCGCATGCTGCCGCTCCTGGGGAACGTGGGGGGAGTTTCGGTGAGCTGGTGCAGGTAGGTCTAGACCAAGGCTCAGATTAGGGCTGCCGCTTGATCATGTCCATACCAATAACCCAACCCGTTCGGCGCCTCCCCGCACCCGGCCCGCCCCGGCCGCGGCACGTTCTACGGCTCCCTCTCCCCCCGCCCCGCGCAGAACGCCACCGTCAGGTCCTTCACCAGCACCTTGCGCTCGTAGTCGTCCAGGTCCACCAGGCCTCGCAGGGTCAGCCGGGTCACCGTGTCCTCCACCGAGTCCACGACCGAGGTGAGCGCGCTCGCCCGCTGCCGGGCGTCCAGCTCGGCGATCAGGCGCCGGTGTATGGCGGCGGCCACCTCGGGGGCGTACTCCACCCGGACCGGCCGCACCGCGAACACCTCGATCCCCACCGGGCCGGCGTCCGCCGCGACCAGCCGGGTCAGCGCGTCCTGCGCCGTGCCCGCCGTACCGCTCGGCTCACCCGGCGCCTCCACCCGGACCCGGAGCAGCGCCGCCTCGACGCACTCGCGCACGTACCTCTCGTGGTCCTCGACGCCCAGGGCGGCCCGCGCGGTGTCGCGCACCCGCCACACGACCAGGACGACCGCCCGCAACGCCACCCCACCGCGGTCGGCCGCCTGCATCGGCTCACTGCGCCAGTGGCGCAGCCGCACGTCGACCCGGCGGCGCAGCAGCAGCGGGTTCACCCACAGCAGGCCGGTGCGCCGGACGGTCCCGCGGTAGCGGCCGAACAGACCGAGCACCCAGGCCCGCCCGGCCCGGCCGCGCGCCAGCCCGCCGAACCCGAACAGGCCGAGGGCCCCGGCCGCCGCGTACGCCGCCCACTGCGCGGGCCCGAGGCCGGCCGCTCCCGCCTGCGCCGGAAGCCCGAGCGCGACGGTCACCGCCGACGGCAGGACGCCCGCCCACCACGACGTGGCCACGCACCCGGCCGCCCCGCACATCCCGGCGAGCACCCCCGCACCCCCGGGCAGCACCCGGGCGGGCCGCTCCGCCAGGTGGGGGTCGACCCGCGGCACGGGCGACCGGGACGCCTCGGCGGCCGGGCGGCGGAACCACGGCTGCTCCCCCGCGCCCCGCCGGCTCCCGGCGACCGCGGGACGCGGCCGCGCGGGCGCCGGGTCGGGGCCGTCGCGGAACAGCAGATGGACGGGGATCTCGGTGGTGGACTCGGTGCGGATCACCCGCCCGGACCGCCCCGCCACCAAGCGCTCGCCCCCGACCGGTCGCCCGGGTCCGGGGGTACGGGAACCAGGGGTGTGCGGGCCGGGAGGACAGGCGTCAGGGGGGTGCGGAGGGTCGGGGACGTGGAGGGCGTCAGGGGAACGTGGAGGGTCAGGGACGTGGAGGGCGTCAGGGGAACGTGGAGGGTCAGGGACGTGGAGGGCGTCAGGGGAACGTGGAGGGTCAGGGACGTGGAGGGCGTCAGAAGTGGTCAGGGTCATGCCTGCCTCCAGTCTTCACGCCGCCGGCCGTCAGCAGCTCCTGGGTCAGCGAGCCCGGCAGCCCGCCCATGAGGGTTCCCCCGCGGGCGGAAGCGGTCACGCCCAGGTACCGGTACGGGACGTAGCCCGCGGAGTTGTTCCAGTAGGCGTACGGGGTGGATCGCCGGAGCGTGTTCGGGCGGGTCTGCTCGTAGGCGACGTAGGCGGTGCGCGTGCTGTCCGTCCAGCCGCCGAAGAGGGCGACGTGGGAGCCGCCCTGCGGGTCGGCCGCGTTGTGGAACAGCAGCATGTCCCCCGGCTGGAGTTCCGACTTGGTGATCTTCTGCGCGTACTGTCCGAGGCTTCCGGTCCACTCGTTCGCGGGCAGGTTCCACGCCATCGAGACGAAGCCCGAGCAGTCCTGCCGGTAACCGTCGGACCAGTACGCGGACACGCTGTACGGAACCTTCGCAGCGACCCATCTCTCGGCCCGTTCGATGATGTCCGCACGGGTGATCGCGCGGCCCGACGACGGGGGCGGGGGGTCCCCGGGGTCCGCGGGATCGGTCGTCCGGCCGTCGGGGCCGTACAGCGGCCCCCTCGGCCCCTGCGGGGTGGCGGGCCCCTCGTCGGCGGGGGCGCCCGGGACTCCGGGAAGGCCGGGCCGGACGGCGGTGTGCGGTGCGGCCAGGGCGGGGACCGCGCACGCGCCGATCACCGCCGACGCCGCGGCGGCCACGAGGAGGGGGCGGAACACCGCTCGCCGACCGGCTGTACGGACGGCCGGCGGGCGGGGAGGCGCGAGCGCACGCCGCCCGTGAACACAGCCGGGGCAGCCGCAGTCGCTCGCGGGGTCGAACTCCTCGAACACCGGGGACTCCATGCGCTCCATGTGCTCCATGCGCTCCATGCGCTCCATGTGCTCCCCGCACACCCCGCCGTCCGAGCGGTCCATGCGACCCCCCTCACGGTTCCGGCCACATGTCCGCTCACACGCCCGGTGAAATAAGTCACGTCTGTGCATAAAGATCAGCTTCTCAACCGCCCACGGGGCACGCATCCTGACGGTCCGAATGATGCAAGCGCGCCGGCACGGGCGCCGGCGGCGGGCGGAACCCGGAGCTCCGCCCCGCGGGGCGGTCGGAAGCACCTCGCGGGGTCCGGTACAGTTACGGGGTCAGCGAGCGCCGCTAGCTCAGTTGGTTAGAGCAGCTGACTCTTAATCAGCGGGTCCGGGGTTCGAGTCCCTGGCGGCGCACCGACAGCACGGGCTCCTCGTTATCGAGGGGCCCGTAGCTTTTGGCCGGAAATCCCCTCGCACCCGCTGAACGCCTCCCCTTCGCCACACGTATGGAACATGAGCCCCACGCGACTCCCCCAGAAATCACAATGGGACCATATGACCGGCGGGCACCGGATTTCCCACCTTGCGATCATGATGAAACCCGTCCAACCTGGTTCCTTCACGATGCCGCGGATTCGCGGCTGTTGGGGGGCGAAAGACCGGTTGCGGACGGTGCGGGACAAGGCGTCCCGCCCTCCGGGTGATGCCGCGGGGGACGCGTCACGCAACCGCAGGGAGCGCTGTGCCGTGTCTATATGGTGTGGGTGCCGTGGTGACAGCGATCCACCATTGACGCGCCCGGAAAGGTCGAGGGGGACCGGACACGGGCGGAAAGAAGCAACGAAACACGCGGCGAGACCGTGTGTGGGGGGATGACACTCATGACGTCGACGCCGTCGGGCGCCCAAAGGGACGACGACCCGTCCCAGACCACCCAGCTCAGGGTGCCTGCGCACCGGACCGGAAACACGGGCGCTTTCCGCCGGATCAAGAAGACGCTGCCGAGATACGACTACGAGCATTACAGCCGGCTCGCGGGGCCCCTCACCCAGCCCGATCCGAACAAGCCGTACACGGTGCAGTACCGCTCGCTGATCTCGCAGGAGCCGCACCGCATCCGCATCGCGCTGATGCTGGCCGCGGCCCCCCTGCTGTCGGTGGTGCTGCTGGTGTGGCTGCTCCAGCCCGCGCACTGGACGGAGCGCGACTACTCGGCGTTCGACTGGCTGCCCGCCCTCGATGTCGTGATGCTCGTCTCGATCGGTCTGATCGAGCTCTTCCGCTGCATGAACGTGCTGTCCAACGCGCACGCCACGCTGGTCGCCCGCGATCCGATCCCCGTCGTGCCCGAGACCGGCACCCGGGTCGCCTTCCTCACCTCCTTCGTGCCCGGCAAGGAGCCGCTGGAGATGGTGACGAAGACCCTGGAGGCCGCGGTCAAGATCCGCCACCGGGGCACCATGCACGTCTGGCTGCTCGACGAGGGCGACGACCCCGAGGTGAAGGAGGTCTGCGCGCGCCTCGGTGTGCACCACTTCTCCCGCAAGGGCGTCGCGAAGTGGAACCAGGCCAAGGGCCCGCACCGCGCCAAGACCAAGCACGGCAACTACAACGCCTGGCTCGACGCGCACGGCGACGACTACGAGTTCTTCGCCTCGGTGGACACCGACCACATTCCGCTGGCGAACTACCTGGAGCGGATGCTCGGCTTCTTCCGCGACCCGAACGTCGGCTTCGTCATCGGCCCGCAGGTCTACGGGAACTACGACAACTTCGTCACCAAGGCCGCCGAGTCGCAGCAGTTCCTCTTCCACGCGCTCATCCAGCGGGCCGGCAACCGCTACGGCTCCCCCATGTTCGTCGGCACGTCCAACGCTGTGCGCATCAAGGCGCTCAAGCAGATCGGCGGCCTATACGACTCGATCACCGAGGACATGGCGACCGGCTTCGAGATGCACCGCGCCAAGAACCCGGCGACGGGCAGGAAGTGGCGCTCGGTCTACACCCCGGACGTGCTCGCGGTCGGTGAGGGCCCCAACGCCTGGACGGACTTCTTCACCCAGCAGATGCGCTGGTCGAGGGGAACGTACGAGACGATCCTCAAGCAGTACTGGAAGGGCTGGTACTCGCTGCCGCCGAGCAAGCTCTTCAACTACACCATGATGATCATCTTCTACCCGATGTCGGCCCTCAACTGGATCCTGGCCGCACTGAGCTGTGCGCTGTTCCTGGGCCTGGGCGCCTCGGGTGTGAACATCGACCCCGCGGTCTGGCTGATGCTCTACGGCAACGCCTCCGCGCTCCAGATCGGCCTCTACATCTGGAACCGCCGCCACAACGTCTCCCCGCACGAGCCGGAGGGCTCCGGCGGCGTGGCCGGCATGATCATGTCCGCGCTGTCGGCACCGCTCTACGCGAAGGCGCTGATCGACTCCGCCCTGCGCCGCAAGAGCAAGTTCGTGGTGACGCCCAAGGGCGACTCGGCCAGCCCGGACACCTGGTTCGGCACCTTCCGGTACCACTGGTACTTCATCCTGATCTTCGGTGGCTCCATCGCCGCCGGCTTCGTCTACGGGCACGCGCACCCGGCGATGATCATCTGGGCGACGTTCGCCCTGCTGATCACGGCCGCACCCATGTTCGTCTGGCGGCACGGTATGCGCCAGGACAGGAAGAAGCCGCCCGGCGCCCATGCGGCGGGCCAGGTCCCGGCCGACCGGCCGGCGGCGGACCCACCGAAGGACTTCGCCCACGAGCCCGCGACCCAGCAGCTGCAGACGCTCCCGCGGGTGCAGCAGCAGGCGCAGGCCCCTGGTCCGTATCAGGGGCAGCAGTACCAGGCTCAGGCTCAGCAGTACGGGCAGCACGCCCAGCAGCAGCCGCACGCCGCGCACGGCCGGCAGGACCGGCCCAGCTGGGCCGCCTCCCACGGCGGACCGGCGGGGCAGGAAGAGCAGGGCGGCCCGGCGGGACCGGGTGGAGCGACAGATGCCGGGAACAGCTCCGGCAACGACCAGACGATGCAGATCGCCCTGGGTGGACTTGGGGGACGTAAGGAATGAACGACCGTGCAGGCCGCCGTCGCGCCCGTCGGATCGCGATAGGCACCGCGGTGGTACTCGCGCTGGCCGGCATGAACGGGCCCTGGCTGTACCGCGAAGGGTCCGAGAAATACCACCAGTACAAGATCAACAAGCCGGAGTACAAGGCGGAGAACGGCCGCTGGGAGATCGTCGAGTTCCCGGAGAAGTACCGCCAGAACACCATTCACGCGGCGCTGCTGCACACCGGCAAGGTGCTGCTCGTCGCGGGTTCCGGCAACAACAAGGACAACTTCGACGCCAAGCAGTACGACACGCGGATCTGGGACCCGGTCAAGAAGACCATCAAGAAGGTGCCGACGCCGAGCGACCTGTTCTGCACCGGCCACACCCAGCTCGCCAACGGCAACCTGCTGATCGCCGGCGGCACCAAGCGGTACGAGAAGCTCAAGGGCGACGTGACGAAGGCGGGCGGCCTGATGGTCGTCCACAACGAGAACCCGGACAAGCCGATCACCCTGCCGGCGGGCACCAAGTTCGTCGGCAAGGAGAACGGCAAGACGTTCGTCTCCAAGGACCCGGTGCTCGTCCCGCGCGCCAAGAAGAACTTCGACAAGGAGACCGGCGAGTTCCTGGGCAACACCCCGGGCTACGGCCGCACCTACGTCGAGGCGCAGAAGGAAGGCGCCAAGTACCAGACCGGCACGCAGGACAACTACACCGTGCAGGGTCTCAGCGGTGAGGACGCGCAGAACACGTACGGCATCGCCGAGAAGCTCGCCCTGGACAAGAAGGACTTCCAGGGCATCGACGACGCCTTCGAGTTCGACCCGGTGGCGGAGAAGTACATCAAGGTCGACCCGATGAAGGAGGCCCGCTGGTACCCGACGCTCACCACCCTGAGCGACGGCAAGATCCTCAGCGTCTCCGGCCTCGACGACATCGGCCAGCTGGTCCCGGGCAAGAACGAGATCTACGACCCCGAGACCAAGAAGTGGACCTACACGGACAAGGTCCGTCAGTTCCCGACCTACCCGGCGCTGTTCCTCATGGAGAACAGCAAGATCTTCTACTCGGGTGCGAACGCCGGCTACGGCCCCGACGACGTGGGCCGCGACCCGGGCATCTGGGACGTGGAGACCAACAAGTTCACCAAGGTCCCCGGCATGAGCGACGCCAACATGCTGGAGACGGCCAACACCGTGCTGCTGCCCCCGGCGCAGGACGAGAAGTACATGGTGATCGGCGGCGGCGGGGTCGGCGAATCCCCGCTGGCCAGTGAGAAGACCCGGATCGTCGACCTCAAGGCCGACAGCCCGCGCTTCGAGGACGGCCCCTCGATGGACAAGGGCACCCGCTACCCGCAGGCCTCGGTCCTGCCCGACGACAGCGTGCTGATCTCGGGCGGCTCGGAGGACTACCGGGGGCGCGGCGACTCCAACATCCTCGAGGCGCGGATCTACGACACGGCGAAGAACGACCTCAAGCGCGTCGCCGACCCGCTGGTGGGCCGCAACTACCACTCCGGCTCGATCCTGCTGCCCGACGGCCGCGTGATGTTCTTCGGTTCGGACTCCCTCTACGGCGACAAGGCCAACACCAAGCCGGGCACGTTCGAGCAGCGCATCGAGATCTACACGCCGCCGTACCTCTACGGCGAGAACGCGCAGCCCGACCTGGCGGGCGGTCCGCAGACCATCAAGCACGGCGAGTCCGGCACCTTCACCTCGAAGGACGCCGCGTCGATCAAGAAGGTCCGGCTGATCCGGCCGAGCGCCTCGACCCACGTCACCGACGTGGACCAGCGTTCCGTCGCCCTCGACTTCGAGACCGACGGCGACAAGCTGACGGTGACCATGCCGGAGAGCCGGAACCTGGTCCACGCGGGCTGGTACATGATGTTCGCCACCACCGCGGACGGGACACCGAGCAAGGCCCAGTGGGTGCAGGTGCCGTAACCGGACCGGCAGCCCGCGCCCGGCACGTACGGGCACACGCGTAGGGGGCGTCCTCCGTCACGGAGGACGCCCCCTACGCGTGTACGCGGTGTGCGGTACGTGATGTGCGGTGTGCGGTGTGCGGTACGCGGTGTGTGCTGGGCTGTATGGGCGGTGCGAGGTCAGTCACTGGCCTCGGCGAGCTTCACCGCGTAGTCCTCCCACCACGCGCCGGCCTTCGGGCCGCCCTTGCACTCGCCGTCCGACTCGCCGGGCCGCTTCACCCACAGGTACGCGTCCACCAGCGGGTCCGCGGTCTTGATCGTCGGCGTCTCGCCGAGGGCGCGGCCGGGCGGGTTGCACCAGCGCTCCTCCGCGTCGCCCCCGGTGTAGGGGCCGTTGCCGTTGCGGCTGGTGTCTACGACGAAGGGCTTGTCGCCGACCTTGGCGGAGAGCTGCTTGCCGTAGGCGATGGACTCTTCGGTGGAGTAGTAGTTGGACACGTTCACCGAGAAGCCGTCGGCCTGGTCGATGCCCGCCCACTTGAGCGGCTCGTGGATCTGGTCGGGGTTGCCCCAGCCGGCGTTGCCCGCGTCCAGGTACACCGTGGTGTTCTTCAGGCTCTTGAGCTTGGCGACGGCACCGCTGAGGACGTCGTAGCGCTCCTCGTGGAACTTCTCCGGCGTGCAGCCGTCGACCAGGTGGAGCACCGCGTCGGGCTCCAGGATCACGGTCGCCGCCCGGTCCCCGATGCCCTTGGCCACGCCGTCGATGAAGGCGCGGTAGGCGTTGCCGTCGGCGGCACCGCCCTGCGAGTACTGGCCGCAGTCGCGGTGCGGGATGTTGTAGAGGACGAGCAGCGCGGTGCGGCCCGCCTTGTCGGCCGCCTCGGTGAAACCGCGGGCCTGCTCCTCCGGGTTCTCCGGGCTGATCCACTCGGCGGCGGGCTGCTCCGCGATCTTGCGGATCTGCTCGGCCTCCGCCTTCTTCCCGTCCGCCCTCAGATCGGCCATCTGCTGCGCGGCCGTGCCCTCCGGGTTGACCCAGAAGGGGTTCGCGTCCTTGGGCTGCTGCGTGATCTCCCCGCCGGCCGTCCTGTCCGAGCCGTCCCCGTCGTCGCCGGAGGAGGAACACGCTGTCATCAGCAACGCCGCCCCGAGTACCGCTGCCGACGTCCGCCTCGCGGCGAACGCCCGGGCCCCCCTGCTGCCGTACATCCAACCCCCCTTGGGTGCACTTGTTCCGTGCGTGCCGAATCCCAATCCTGACATACGCGCCGCGACAGCCACGAGGCCGAGTCATTCTTGTCCGCGAGCTGTTACAGCTGTCGTACGGTGACAGGTCACCTGGGGCGATCACGGAAAGCGACCGGAAGCGGGGACGGCGTCGACCGCCCCGGAGCCACGTCCGGGGCGGGTGGACGGGATGCTCAGGGCGCTCGAGACGCCCGGAGTGGGGCACGGTTGCGCCCGGGGTGCTCGGGGTGGGGGCACGGTTGCGTCCGGGGCCGGGGTGCGGTGGTGCTCAGGCTGTGGTGCCGGTCAGGTAGGCGGAGACGACCACGTTCGCCGTGTAGCGGTCGCGTGCCGTGTCGAAGGCGCCGCCGCAGGTGATGACGCGCAGTTCGGCCCGGCCCGAGCGGCGCGGCCCGTAGGCCTGCTGGGCGTCGAACCCTTCGCGGGCCAGGACCTGGACGTCCTCGATCGTGAACTCGGCGACCCTGTCGTCCTCGCGGACCACCCGGATCTTCTGGCCGGGCTTCAGCGTGCTCACCCTGTAGAACACGGCGGGCCGGGTCTCGGTGTCGACGTGCCCCACCACCAGCGCGGTGCCGGACGCTCCGGGCGCCACCCCGTCCGCGTACCAGCCGACCACGTCGGGCCGGTCGAACGGGGGCGGATCCAGCGCGCCCCGTTCGTCCAGGCCGCGGGAGACCACCGGGGCCCGGACGTCCAGGCCGGGTATGTCGAGGCGCCGCGGCAGCGCCTCGCCCAGCGGGCGGTGGGCGGGCGGAAGGTCCGCCCGGGGCGGGCGGCCGGCGGCCGCCATGTCACCGGTGGAGGCCCCCGACCCGCCGAAGCGCAGGTCGAGGCCTTCCCCGCCCCACAGCCAGAGCACGAGCAGCAGCACCACCCAGGCCACACCGGTGAGCAGCCGCCCCGGCCGTACCGGTTGTCCCTGTTGATCCAAGTGCTCCGGTCGTCCCGGTCGCATCTCGTCGTGATCGGACACGGGCGGCCGCCTCAGCCGGTCGTTCCGCGGCTCCGTCGTACGCGACCGCGTACGACGGCTCCCGCGGCGACTGCCACGAGGAACAGTCCGGTCACCGTCTGCGCGGCGCCCGGCCCGCCCTCGCCGGCACCGGTCCCTGTGCCGTCGTCCGTACCGGTGTCGGCGGCGGCCAGCGGGGTGCTGCCGCCACCGCCCGCGTCGACGGGGGCGACGGGCGAGGCGTGGGCGGTCGGCTCGGCGGCCTCCGGCTTCGACGGTTCGGCCGTCCCGGAGGGCCGGTCGCGGGCGGGGGCGACCTTGATCGTGCCCTGGCGGGCCCGCTCGCCGCAGTTGACCAACACGGGGTACGTGCCCGCGGTGAGCGTGGAGCGGACCCGGCTCTCGCCGACGAGGACGCCGTCGGCGACGGTGAGCCGGACCTCGGAGACGAATGCCGAGGACACGGCGAGCGCCGTCCGCTCGGCACACTCCGCCACCTTGAGGGTGACGTCGGTGCCGGGGGCAGGGGTCACCGGTGTCACCGAGACGCCCGTGTCGTCCGCCGCGTACGCCGCCGGAGTGAACGCGGCGACGGCCAGGATTCCGGTGCAGAGAGTGAGTCGCAATGAACCCATCGTGTACCTCCAGACACCGGGAGCGTGCCCCGTCGGGTGGGGTACCGCATCCTCAGGGTGCGGTGATTGCTCCACACGGGTGACATCGGAGGGGGAGAGGCCGGGGCGCCCGGGTGACGCTCCGGGCAGCGCCCCCGGAAAGGTGTCAGATGAGGTCGACGAGGTCCGCGATGGAGTCCAGGACCTGGGACGGCCGGTACGGGAAGTCCTCGACCTGCTCGGGCCGGGTCAGGCCGGTGAGCACCAGGAACGTCTGCATCCCGGCTTCGATGCCGGCCAGCACGTCGGTGTCCATGCGGTCGCCGATCATGGCGCTGCTCTCGGAGTGCGCACCGAGGGTGTTCAGTCCGGTGCGCATCATCAGCGGGTTCGGCTTGCCCGCGAAATACGGCTGCTTGCCCGTCGCCTTGGTGATCAGCGCCGCCACCGCGCCGGTCGCGGGGAGGGGGCCCTCGGCGGAGGGACCGGTCTCGTCGGGGTTCGTGCCGATGAAGCGGGCGCCGTCGTTGATGAGCCGTACCGCCTTCGTCATGGCCTCGAAGGAGTAGGTGCGGGTCTCGCCGAGGACGACGTAGTCCGGCTCGTGGTCGGTGAGGATGTAGCCGATGTCGTGCAGCGCGGTGGTCAGACCGGCCTCGCCGATGACGTACGCCGAACCGTTCGGGCGCTGGTCGTCCAGGAACTTGGCGGTGGCGAGCGCCGAGGTCCAGATGTTCTCGATCGGCACGTCCAGGCCCATGCGGCGCAGCCGGGCGTGCAGGTCGCGCGGGGTGTAGATCGAGTTGTTGGTGAGGACCAGGAACGGCTTTCCGGACTCGCGGAGCTTCTTGATGAAGGCGTCGGCGCCCGGGATCGGCACACCCTCGTGGATGAGCACCCCGTCCATGTCGGTGAGCCACGATTCGATCGGCCTGCGGTCTGCCATGTGCGGGATCTCCTGCCTTGCGCGGTCCTGCGTGCGCTCCAGCCTAGACATGCCCGGATCTTGGGGGAACGGCCGGTGCGACTCGGCCCGGCCCGGTTCGGCTCGGTGCGGTGCGGGTGGGTGCGGCCGCCGGGCGGGACCGGGCAGGGCCGGGTCAGCGGCGCCTGCGGGCGGCCCGCAGCAGCGCCAGGCCTCCGACGAGCAGGGCCACCGCGGCTGCGGTGAGGACTGCGGCGAGGGTCCCGCCAACGGTGCCGGTACGGCTGCCGGTGCGGGCGAGTTCCTCGACGAGGGGGAGGGGGGACGGGGAGGGGTTGTCCCGGGGAGCGGGGGTGATGGGTGCGGTGGCTTCCGCGTCGGGATCCGTTGCGGGGCCCGTCCCGGGGCCCGTGGTGATGCGGAACCGGTACTCGTCCGACTGGCCGACCCAGTCGCCGTCGTCCTCGTCCTCGTGCCGCTGGACGATCGCGGCCGTGGTGACGACCTCGCTCGCCACGGCGTCGGACGTGAGGGCGAGCCGTAGTTTTACGGTGAGGGTCCGGCCGGCTTCGACGGTGAATCCCTCGAAGCCCGCGTCGTCGTCGGCGAGGGCACCGACGAGTTCGTCCTCGTCGGTGGTCTCGAAGCGGACGGTGTGGGGCAGTTCCCGGTCCGCCGTGTAGAACTCCAGCACCGGCTGCGAGGCCCGCAGCGCCCGCTTGTCGTCGAAGAGCACGACGACCGGGTGGATGCCGCCGCAGGAACGCTCGGTGGTGTTGGTGAGTTCGAGGTACCAGGTGCCGAAGCCGCCCCCGGCCCGGTAGGAGTCGGGGCCGCCGTGGATACGGATGGTCAACGGGAAGTCCGACTCGTCCGCGGCGGTGCAGGCGGGCGGCGGCGCTTCCGCGTGGGCCGGGGTCGCGGTGGGAAAAACCGCGGCCACCGCCGCCAGGAACAGGGACGCGGGCGTGCAGAGTCGCATGCCATAGGGCCTTGCCGTTCGGCGGGCGGACACCACCGGGGCGCCCCCGATCGCCCCCGCACGGCGGAACGATTCCCCCCGCTCGGCGGAACCCGCCGTCCCACCCGGCCACTCCGCCCGACTCCCCGAGCCCCCCAGCTCCCCGGCCCCCGAGATCCCGGGTCCGCGTCTCCTCCTTCTTATCCGTCCCCCCGTCCGAACACCGGGGCCAGTACCGACTGGGCCGCCCCTTCGGCGACCTGCTGCCCGCTCTCCCGGTGTCCCCCCTCCCCGCCGTCCCGTCCGCCGCCCTGCCCGCCGCCCGAGGCGATCCGTACCGGGACGGGGGTGTCCCCGGTGCGCCGGGCGCGAGCCTCCAGGACCTCGCGCACACCTCGTACGAACGTCTCCGGGGCCGCCTCGACGATCCGGCCGCCGAGCAGGACGCGGTCGATGTCCAGCAGGCCGACCAGGTTCGCCGCGCCGGTGCCCAGGACCCGGGCCGCCTCGTCGGTGTCGCCCCTGGCCACCGCTCCCAGGCACAGGGCTTCGACGCAGCCCCGGTCGCCGCAGCCGCAGCGCGGCCCGTCCAGTTGGAGAACCTGGTGGCCGAACTCCCCCGCCCCGGTCCGCGGCCCCCGGTGCACGCTGCCGCCGATCACCAGCCCCGCCCCGAGTCCCGTGCCGAGGTGCAGATAGGCGAAGGAGCCGCCCTCGCCGCCCACGGCCAGGCCCAGCGCCGCCGCGTTGGTGTCCTTGTCGACGACGACCGGCACCCCCAGCCGCCGCGACAGCGCGTCCCTCAGCGGAAACCCGTCCCACTCGGGGAACCCGGTCACCCGGTGCAGCACGCCCCGGGCGTGGTCCAGTGGTCCGGGCAGCGCGATCCCGGCGCCGAGCAGGGAGAGACGGCGGCGTCCGCGTACGGCTGCCCCGTCCCCCCGCGCTTTTGGCCCTCCCTGTTCTCCCGGCTCCGCGGGTGCCTCCCGCGGTATCCCGCCCCGTTCGACCCACAGTTCCTCGACGACTCCTGCCACCCTGGTCAGTACCGCGTCCGCGCCCGCGCCCAGGTCCAGGGGGGTGTTCCGCTCCCCCACGACCGTCCCGTCGAGGTCGACCAGGACGGCCCGTAGTTCGTCCCGGTCCAGGTGCACGCCCACCGCGTGCCCGGCCTCCGGCACCAGCCGCAGGACCGTCCGGGGCTTGCCTCCGGTGGACGCCCGGCGTCCCGCGTCCGCCGCGAGGCCATCCGCCCGCAGCCGGGCGGTGATCTTGCTGACCGCCTGCGGGGTGAGCCCGGTCCGCTCGGCGAGTTCGAGCCGGCTGATGCCCTCCGCTCCCGCGGTCCGCAGCAGGTCGAGCACGAGCGCGGTGTTGTGGCTGCGCAGGCCGAGCAGGTTGACCCCGGCCGTGGTACCGGTCCTGCCCGCCGTACCCGGCGTGCCCGTACTGCCCGCCGGGCCCGTACCGACCGTCGCGCCCCTGCCGTCCGGTCCGCCGTTCGTCCTGTTCACCCGCCCATTCTCTCCCGTGCTTGCACTTTGGCAACAGCGTTGCCAAAGTAGGACCATGACTGGTACCCCCCTTCGCGTCGGCCTCGTCGGCTACGGCCTCGCGGGCTCCGTGTTCCACGCCCCGCTGATCACCGCGACCGAGGGCCTCGCCCTCGACACGGTGGTCACCTCGAACCCCGAGCGGCAGCAGCAGGCCCGCGCCGAGTTCCCGGACGTCCGTATCGCGGCCACTCCGGACGAGCTCTTCGAGCGCGCCGGTGAGCTGGACCTGATCGTGATCGCGTCGCCGAACAGGACGCACGTCCCGCTCGCCACCGCCGCCCTGAAGGCCGGCCTGCCGGTCGTCGTCGACAAGCCCCTCGCCGGTACGGCGGCCGAGGCCCGTGAGCTGGCGGCGCTCGCCGAGGAGCACGGCCTGCTCCTCTCCGTCTTCCAGAACCGCCGCTGGGACAACGACTTCCTCACCCTGCACAAGCTGGTGTCCGAGGGCACGCTCGGTGACGTGTACCGGTTCGAGTCACGCTTCGAGCGCTGGCGGCCGGAGCTCAAGGGCGGCTGGCGGGAGTCCGGCGACCCCGCGGAGATCGGTGGTCTGCTCTACGACCTCGGCAGCCATGTCGTCGACCAGGCGCTCGTCCTCTTCGGCCCGGTGACCTCCGTGTACGCCGAGGCGGTCGTCCGCCGCGAGGGTGCGCGGACGGACGACGACACCTTCATCGCGCTCACGCACGCGAACGGCGTCCGCTCCCACCTCTACGTCTCCGCGACCACGGCCCTGCTCGGCCCGCGTTTCCGCGTCCTGGGCTCCGAGGCGGGGTACGTCAAGCACGGCCTCGACCCCCAGGAGGCCGCTCTGCGCGACGGTCTGCGCCCCGGTACCGGTTCGGGCGCCGATTGGGGCACCGAGCCCGAGAAGCTGTGGGGCCGCGTCGGTGCCGGGGAGTCCCCGATGACCGGCGGCGGGCGTGTCGAGCCGACCCTGCCCGGCGACTACCCCGCGTACTACACGGCCGTGGCGAAGGCCCTCCTGGAGGGCGGCCCCAACCCGGTGACCGCGCAGGAGGCGGCCGCCGCCCTGGACGTGCTGGAGGCGGCCCGCCGTTCCGCCGACGAGAAGGTGACGGTGACGCTGTGACGCAGCCCGCATCCACCCCCACCGTCGAAGAGCTGGAGGAGCAGGAACGCCGTCTGGTGTTCCGCCGGTTCACCCACGAGGACGCCTGGGCGCTGGGTTCCCTGCTGGTGGAGACGGCCCGGGAGCGGCAGGCCCCCGTCGCCATCGACATCCACCGGGCCGGCCAGCAGCTCTTCCACGCGGCGCTGCCCGGTTCGGCCCCCGACAACGACGCCTGGATCGCCCGCAAGCGCCGGGTCGTCGAGCGGTACGGCTCCGCGTCGTACCTGGTGGGCGCCCGGCACCGCGCCAAGGGCACGACGTTCGAGGAGTCCTCCCGCCTCGACCCCGACACCTACGCGGCCCACGGCGGTTCGTTCCCGATCGCCGTCGAGGGCGCGGGCGTGATCGGCGCGGTGACGGTCTCCGGCCTCCCCCAGCTCGAGGACCACCGGATGGTGGTGGAGGCGCTGGAACGGTTCCTGGCACAGCTTTAGTGCTCTCGGGGGAAGCCGGGGATTGTCCCGGGACGCCCTCCGGTCGGGACGTGCCGCACCCGTGACGATCGGGGACAGCACCCACCCCGTCCGACCGCGGCCCGGCCCCGCCGACCTCCCGTTCAGGCGCGCCAGATCAGCACGATCAGGCTGAAGAACGCCAACAGGCCCACCGGAACCAGGAAGGGGGAGACACCGGGCCGGCGGGAAGCCGAACGGGACAGGGCGGCGATGATCCTGGCGTTCGCGAGGGCCGCCGACAGCCAGAACACCGTCCACAACGGTTCGAACAGCCAGGCGGGCGACTCGTGGTAGAAGTTGTAGCCCAACAGCCACTCCTCGACGTGGCTCAGGGAGATCATCACGAACACCACGAACGTCCAGGGCATACAGAGGATGACGGTCAGGAACCGCACCGTCCAGTCGGAGTACACCAGGCCGAGGCTCCCGGCCGAGGCCCAGATCGCCAGAACGGCGACGATGCCGAGGTAGACCCGTGAGGTCCGGTCGCTTGTCGCATCCTCCATGACACGACGGATTTTCACTGCGCCGGTCACCGGCAGTCCCTTACTCATACTCAAGATGATCCCCTGGAGGCCACCCGGTGCCGGGTGGCCCCCAGGGCCGCTCAACGGTTTTCGGTGGACGCCCTGGCCACCAGATGTGCCGTCTCAGGTTGCCGGCCGGCTTGCTCCAGGTGTTGTGCGCACCCTTTCACTCCGCTGATGAAGTCTCCACGTCTCCGGAGAGCACAGGATCGGCGGTACCGGAAGGCGGCGGTCGGCATCCGTGAGAAGCCGCCACCATGACCCTTTCACGTACTGAACCGTCCCTCCACGGCCGGCCGTCCTTCACCGCGGGCCCGTCTCCGCGGACCCACGCCTCCACGAGCGCGTCACCGGTGGAGCGCGGCCCGTTCCACCACGCCCCACGCCATGCTGGTGACCACGTACAGCGCGGCGGCCAGCGGCACCACGGCCACGGTGACGAGCGTGAAGAACGACAGGAACGGCATCACCTTGGCCACGGCCCCCATCCCGGGCACCGCGACGGGTTCTGCGGCGCCCCTGCCAGTGCCGCTCCCACTGCCACTACTGCTACCGGCACCCGCACCCGCGCCGGTCAAGGCCGCGTTCGCCGCCATCGACCGCTTGGTCAGCCGGTAACTGAAGGCGGCGACCGCCACGACGACCGCGAACAGCCCTGCGTACACGAGCCCCGCCCCGCCGAGCGGCCCCCCGTCCCCCAGTGCGTCGGCCCACCGGCCGCCCAGCGGCGCGGTGAACAGCTCATGGCCGAGCAACTCGTTGGGCCGCCCGCCGATCGTGGTGTTCGAGAACAGGGAGAACAGGAGGAAGAAGGCGGGCAGTTGGAAGAGGCTGGGCAGGATTCCGGCCAGCGGCGACACCTTCTCCCGGGTGTGCAGGTCGAGGAGGGCCCGCTGAAGCTTCTCGGGGTTGCGGCCGTGCCGGCGTCGCAACTCGGCGATCCTCGGCTGGAGTCGGGCCCTCGCCTTCTGTCCGCGCGCCGCGGCCCGGGACAGGGGGTGGACGAGGAGGCGTACGAGCGCGGTGAACAGGACGATCGCGGCGGCTGCCGCGGAGAGGCCGAACAGCGGCTGGAGCAGGTCGGCCAGTTGCTCGACCAGGCTGGCGAAGACGGACATGGGTGAGCCCTCCGAGGGTCTCGTCGTGCCGGAGGCCCCGGGCGTACCGGGACGGGAGAGAGGGATGACGGCATGACGACCCACGCAGGGCGTGGTGGACGAAGGTGAGAACGGGTGCCCTACGCGACGGTCGCCGGGAGGGCGTGTCCGGGAGCTCTGGGGCGGGTGCGGCCTCTGGCGTCGGGGTCGCGCTGCGGCAGGAAGGCGGTCCGCCGGTCGCGGTCGCGGATGGCGGTACGCACCAGGGTGGGCGGCACGACGGGCGCGCTGCGCGCGAGGACGACGGCGCACACGGTGAGCGTGGCGGCGGCCGCGGTGGTCGCGGCGAGCGCGACGGTGCCGGAGAGTCCGGAGAGGCCGCCGGTGACCGGCAGCAGGAGCAGGACGACCTGAAGCAGCGGGAGCAGCACGGCGGCCGTGGCGAAGGCGGCGCGCGCGTCGCCGTGACCGGGCATCGCGTTGCGTAGCGCGGTACGGATCACCGACGCCCCCTTCCCTTCGCCTCGCGCCCGGTCGGAACCAGCACGATCCGGCCCTGCCCACCATCCCAACGTCCGGGACCGGCACAACAGTTCCGCACGGTTCCGCGAAGTTCGCAGGAGTTGTGTCCGCCGTCCGCCCTCCCGGTCCCGACCGTGCGGACCGGGAGGGCGAACCGGGAGGGCGAACCGCACCGCTGTCACACGGTGAACCGGTGGCTTCCCGATCCCACCTCGAAGACGGCGAAGCCGTTCTCCGCACGCACGAAGGTTCCGTGGGTGTGCTTGACGCGGTCGGGGTGGTCCGTCGGGATCCACACCTCGGCGGTGGTGTTCGCCGGCACGCCGCACGACAGCCGGAAGCCGCCGGACCGTTGCTCCCACGCGGTGGACACCGGGCCGTAGAGGGAGGTGAAGGTCGCCCGGGCGGAGGTGACCTCGCCGCCCGGGCGCGGGCGGATGACGATCTGCCGGTAGCCCGCCCGGCCCGGGGCGATGCCCGCGATGTTGGCGTACATCCACTCCCCCACCGAGCCGTAGGCGTAGTGGTTGAAGGAGTTCATGCCCGGGGACTGGAACTCGCCGTCCGGCTGGAGGGAGTCCCAGCGCTCCCACATGGTGGTCGCGCCCTTGTCCATCTGGAAACCCCAGCTCGGGAAGGTGCGCTGGTGCAGCAGGCGGTAGGCGACCTCGGTGTGGCCGGTGTCGGTGAGGACGGGCAGCAGGCGCGGGGTGCCGAGGAATCCGGTCGACAGGTGCCAGTCCCGTGCTTCGATCAGGGCGACGAGGCGGTCGGCCGCGGCCTTGCGCAGGGCGTCCGGGACCAGGTTCATGGACAGGGCGAGGACGTAGGCGGTCTGGGTGTCTCCCTTCACCCTGCCGTCGGCCGTCACGTACGCCGTCTCGAACGCGGTGCGTACGCGTGCGTGGAGGTCGGCGTAGGGTGCGGGATCCTTCCCCAGTTCCGTCGCGATCCGTGCCGCGAGGTCGGCGCTGTGCGCGAAGTAGGCGGTGGCGATGACGTCCTTGGGCGTCTCGTCGGACACGTTCAGCCAGTCGCCGTATCCCGCGGCCGGGCGCAGCAGGCCGGTGCTGTTCTTCTCCAGGTGACGCAGCCAGGCCTGGACGGACGGCCAGGCGTCCTCGAGGACCTGCCGGTCGCCGTATGTCCCGTACAGGGCCCACGGGACCGTGACCCCCGCGTCTCCCCAGCCCGCGACGCCCTTGCCGATGTCGCCGACCTGCGGGGCCACGTCCGTGAACGCGCCGTCGGACGCCTGTGCGTCGCGGAGATCGACCAGCCACTTGGTGAGGAAGCGGGCGGACTCCATCGTGTAGGTGGCCGTGGGTGCGAAGACGTTGATGTCGCCGGTCCATCCCAGTCGTTCGTCACGGGCCGGCGTGTCCGTCGGGATGGAGAGGAAGTTGCCGCGCTGCCCCCACGTGATGTTGCGGTGCAGCTGGTTGAGCATCGGCACGTCGGTCTCGAAGGTGAGCGTGAAGGGTGCGGAGGTGTGCATGACCCGCCCGGTCACAGCCGACGCCGGCGGCGTGCCGGGGAATCCGGTCACCTCGACGTAGCGGAAGCCGTGGAAGGTGAAGCGCGGCTCGTAGACCTCCGTGCCGGTCCCCTTCAGGATGTAGGTGTCCGTCGCGGCGGCCGACCGCAGGTTGGCGGTGTAGAGGGTGCCGTCGGGGTTGAGGACCTCGCCGTGCCGCAGCCGCACCGCGGTGCCCGCCTTGCCCGACACACGCAGCCGTACCGAGCCGACCATGTTCTGGCCGAGGTCGAAGATGAAGACGCCCGGCTTGGGTTCGGTGACCTTCTGGGCGCGGAGTTCCTTCTCGATGCGTACGGGGCCGTCCACCTGCGCGACGATCCGCGGCGGGGCGGCGGCGCCGGTGCCGCGTACCGGCGCCCAGGCTCCGTCGTCGAATCCGGGCGAGGTCCACCCGGCCGTCTCCTTGCGGGCGTCGTAGGTCTCGCCCGCCAGCAGGTCGGCGGAGACGATCGGGCCCGGGGCGGCACGCCAGTCGGGCCCGGTGACGATGCGCTCGCTCGTCCCGTCGGCGTACTCGACCTCCAACTGCGCCAGCAGTCCCGGGTGTTCCCCGTACTGGTGCGGTCCGAACCAGCAGAGGTTGCCCGCGTACCAGCCATGGGCGAGGTGGACGCCGAGGGCGTTGGCTCCCGGGCGGAGCGCGTCGGTCACGTCGTAGGTCTGGTACTGCACGCGCTTGTTGTAGTCGGTCCAGCCGGGCGCCAGTTGATCGTTGCCCACCCGCTTGCCGTTGAGGTGGGGTTCGTACACGCCGAGGGCCGTGGCGTACAGGCGGGCGCGTCCGACCTTCTTGCGCGGCAGCTTGAACTCGTGGCGGAGCTGGTGGGCCGCGAACAGCACCGGCACGACCTTGCCCCACGGCCCGGCGCCCCAGGCGGCGGCCACCCTGGCGGCCTGCCACCCGGTGTCGTCGAAGTCCTGCTCGCGCCAGTCGCCGGCCGGCTCCCGGTCGGTGGACCTCCACGCGCCGTCGGTGACGATCCTGCGCTCGCCGGAGGCCGTGGTCAGGGCGAGTACGCCGACGAGGCCGGCGGGGCCGACCGTGCGGTTGGTCGCGGAGACGGCCAGGACGTTCGTGCCGGGGCGTACGTGCGCGAGAACGTCGACGACGTCCGGGCGGCGCCATCTCGAGTCGTCCGTGTCCAGGGCGGTGCTCGCCACTTCGGCGCCGTTGACGGAGGCGACGTAGGCGTCGTCCGCGCTGAGCACCAGTGTGGCCGCGGTAATGGCGTCGGGGAGGTCGACGGTCAGACGGAACCACCGGGTGTCCGCCGGAACGCTCTGCGTCGGTTCGCCCTCGGGGAACCAGATCCACGAACTGCCTTCCAGGGAAGGGGGTTCCGTGAGGGAGGCGGGAGCGGATATCCACCGCGCGGACCACTCGGCCTCGTCCATCAGGCCGGTCTCCCACCAGGACGGCGCGCTCCACGGCGAGACGGCTCCGCCGGCGTCCCAGACGCGCACCGACCAGTGGTACCGCGTACGCGGCTCGAGCCGGGGCCCGTCGTAGGAGACGAGAACGGACTCGGCCGAGGCGACCTTGCCGCTGTCCCACACGTCCGGGCGGGACAGGCGGGCGACGCTCGACGCGATGCGCACCTGGTAGGCGCTCTGCCGTTGCCCCGGTGCGGTCGCGGTCAACGGCCAGCTCAGACGCGGTCGGGCCGCGTCCAGGCCCAGGGGATGGCGCACGTACTCGACGGTCGGAGAGGTCACCCGTAAGGCGCTCCCTCCCTTACGGGCGGCGGAGGGCGCGGCCATCGCCGGCGCCGCTCCCGCGGCCACGGCTCCCACCGTGGCCACGGCGCTCGCGAGAATGTTCCTTCTACTGATCACAGCGGCTCCATCGGAGAGAGGGTGCGTCGTAGAGGGTCGCAATCGAAGGTGAATCGATTCATGCGAACGTAAAGGGAACACGAGACACCGTCAATAAGCGTGCGCAGCTTTTCGTAAGACCCGTTGAGTAAACGATGGAAATAATGAGGATGGCCCGATTCAGCCAGGTCTAGAGAATTGAACCCTTTCAAGATGATCAAGAATGATGGTGCCGGCGACGGAAACGGCGCCCGAATGCCCCCTCCCCACCGACCTCCTCGACGGGTACGGGCACCGGCTCCGGCACATCGGCACCGTCTCCTCACCTGTCACCGGTCGGCAGTACGGTGTCATCCATGCGCCCCGACACGCCCGCCGAAAACGTCGACCACACCGCCGAAGCGGCACGCCTGGAGCGGACCGCCGGTCTCTATCCCGAGGACGCCGAAGCCCTGCTGCTCCGGGCCGCCGCCCATCTCGAGCTCTCCGGCGACCGCCCCGCCGCGGCCGCCCTCTACGACCGGCTGCTGGCCTCCGACGCGGAGCTGGAGAGCCCGTACCTGGTCCGCGCCCTGAAGGCCTCGAACCTCTGGGAGTACGGCCACGAGGCGGAGGCCCGCGCCATCATCGACGGCATCCTCACAGCGGCCCCGCGCGACGCGGCCCCCTGGGTGATCGTCGCGGAGTCCCTGGAGGCCCACGACGAGCTGGAGCAGGCGCACGAGACGTTCACGGAGGCGGTGCGCCTGCTGCTCACCGACGTGTCGGAGCCCCCGGCTCCCGCCCACCCGCTCCTCTTCGGCCGCCACCGCGTGCGCAGGATGCTGGGCGCGGCGCACGACGAGTGGGACGCCCTGGCGGACTCCGTCCACACCCTGCCCATCACCCTGGACGAGCTCCACGACCCGAAGCGCGTCTGGTCGCTGGGCTCGGAGAACCCGGCGGAGCTGGAGGCGGAGATCTCCCGTCTGCGAGCGGAAGTGGGCGCGTACCGGACGGCCCTGTCCCGCCCCTTCCCCGTGGCGGTCCTCCACTGGCCGGCGGACGAACTGACCGAGCTCCTGGAGGCGTATCCCTCCCTCGCCGCCGAGTACCCGTCGCACGCGGAGCACCTGGCCGCGATAGAGGCAGCCCTGCGCGAACTGGCCTCCTCGGGCACCCCCAACCTGGGCACCGTCCCCGGCACCGTCCCCTCGTACGAGGCCTTCGCCGCCTCCGAGGGCACCACCCCCGACGACGCCGACCTCCTCCCCCAGTACGCGACCACCCTGGCGGCCCGGGGCCGCGCCCTGCCCTGGCCCCCGCAACGGTCGGCCCCCTGCTGGTGCGGCTCGGACCGCCCGTACGGGGAGTGCCACGGCGCGTGAGCGACGGGCGGCCGGGGCGACAGCCCCGCCCCGACCGGCAAAGAACCCGACGACCCTCGTGAGGGATCGGGTCCAGGGCTGTCCCGTCAGCCACGGTGGGCCGGCGCGCGGCGTCGGATGCGGTGCATCGCAAGGCTCAGGAGCGTCCGCGTACCGGATGTACGCGGACGCTCCGACCACGGCCTTGGTACTGGTGGGCTCGCGTATTCAACTGTCGCCAGTTCTCGGATCCGACTCACGCGTCCGCTACGTTGAGTGACTGTGAGGGTGGTGTCACAGAGGCAACCGCCTGTGGCTTAGGTTCTGTCCGGCCGGTCTTGGGCTGTGGGAGGATGCCGTCTATGGCTTGCATCCGAAGGGGCCGTGCCGCGTAGAACACCAGCTTCACTTCGGCTGCAGGAACGTGGCTGGGGAAGACCCTGGGTGCGGTATCGCGATGTCCCAGGTCTGTCGGGGGCGGCGAATGCCGCCGTCCGTGTGCTCGAACGGGAGCGATTGTCTCCGGGCATCGTGTCAGCAGCGCTGAGCGTGTGGTCCGTGCGCGTCCACGGCACCAAGCGCCGGTGGAGGCAGTGGGAGGCTGAGTTCACCTGCCCGTGCTGCGGGGAGGGCTGGGCCCGGGACAAGCTGCAAGAGGCTCTGTTCATGCTGCCACCAAGGGCCGCCGCCGAACTCCGAGTGCAGATCGAGCGCCTGGACGTGGTGCTCCTCGGACGAACGCATCAGGAGCCGATGGCAGATACGGAGTTGGCGTGGTGGCATCGCAGGTGCTGACCGTATCCATGTCGTCCACTGATTCGTTGGCCGTTGTATGACCGGTCGGGGATGTGACAGAGCCGGAGCTGCAGCGTCTGTAGCCTCTTGCCGACGAGCAACAACCGCTGCGGGCGCGGCCTCGGTACTGATGGACTCTCGTATTCAACTATCACCAGATCCCCGAGGAACCCAACCCGCCGGTGCCCGTGTATGAGCACCAGCGGCGTATCGGCTCCATGTCCCGCCGGTCTCCTTGAGTAGGCGACTGGTGGTCTTGTTGTGGTTGCCGAGGGCGTCCGCGACAACGGGAGCGGGCATCTCAAGGAGTTCGGCCTCGGTACTGGTGCGCTCTCATATTCAACTGTCGCCAGTGCCCCGAGGAACCCAGCCCGCTGGTGACCGTGCTTGATCCCCGGGTGCGTATCGGCTCCATGTTCCGCCGGTCTCGGGGAATCACGCAAGATCGCCAGCGGGCTGGGCTCCTCGGGGAGCCGGCGACCGCTGAATACGAAGGTTCACCAGCAAGAACGTGCCGGTGGGCAGACGGATTGGCTCTCCTCTCAGTGGGCCTGCGGATAGCCGATTTCGGAGATGTCTTGGGCCAGGTCCGCCAGGGTGACCTCTACGTTCAACGACGACACGAGTTCCTGGTTCAGCGGCCGCAAGGCATACAGGTCACTCACCACTTCTAGATCCACAGAGACCTCGTAATAGTCCTCGGCGAAGCGCTGGAACGCTTCGGGTGAGCGGTCGACCAGTAGTTGGAACAGACCCGTCGCCCCATCAGGGTCGGCGCGGTTCGAGGGGAAGTCGATCGTGCCGTGGTGCCACTGATCATCCATCGCCTCCCGCCACAAGCAGACCGTCACGACGGGCACGCCGTCCTCGTCGGTGAACGCCGACTCCTCGACGAAGGGCTTGAAGACATCGGGAACGTCGTCGATCACTCCCGGCCAAGGCTCGCCATCCTGGCCATATGGGCTCATCGGCGATTCGTGGCCGAAGCCGCGGACATAGACCCCGGCCTCCGAGAACACGATGGAGTACTCGTCTCCTGACCCGTTGCGCATCGAGGCCATCTCCTCGCCTTCAGCCCAAGTGGCGTTGAAGGAGTAGTACCGGCTTTCCCAGTCCGGGCTCAGGATCGCGTCGAGCATCGCAAGCGAGCGGCACAAGTCCCGCAGGTCACCGGTGGCGGGAAGCTGTCGGGCTACGTCATAGACAGTCACGCGCTCATCCAACCGGATTCCTCTGACATCAACCCCACCCCTGCCAGACGTCACGGTCAGTAGCAGTTCCAGAGTCGGACGGGCCAACACGCGACAGTTGAATAGGCGAGCCCACCAGTACCAAGGCCGGAGAAGCCCGCGAGTTCGCGAAAACTGAAGGGTCCTCAGCGGGAACCCGAGGGTCTGTTGCCTGGATTCTGGGTTGTGGACCCTCGAGTTCGTGGTGAAGTCACGGTATCGGCTTCGGCGGACCGCTCAAGGAGCCGGCGTGCGGAGTTCGCGTAGCGGATCGCGGTCTTCTCGTCCAGTCCGGACACCTCGGCGAGGTGGGGCGGGTCGGGGCCGTGGACGAGTGCTTCTTCGAGCCGGCGGTCACGTGGAGCCGTTCCAGCGTGACGGTCTGGCCGCGAAGCGCCGCCGAGGCGGAGACACCGCTGATCGGGCCGGTCTCCAGCGCGGTCTGCGTGTTGATCAGCAGGTGCGGGCTGGGGGGTGTCGGGCCGGCGTCGGCGCCGGTGTTCCAGCCAGGCACCGACGGTTCGCCGTCGCGCCTCGAGTTACAGCAGGCGTGCGAGAGGCAGCGCCGCGATGTCGGGAGCGGGCCGGGAGACATACAGGTCGGTGTGGTAGTAGCCGTCCGCTTCCTTGTCTGCCGTGTGCAGTCCGTTCACAGCCAGGGCGTCGAACGCCGCGTACCGTTCGGCGCTGTCGGCGAAGCGCCGCTGCCGGAAGGTACGGGTGGGCAGTTTCTCCGTCACCAGGCCCGAGCGGGCGAGCAGATCGGCGATCGGCTGGTAGGGCACGGTGCGCAGCACGAACGCCGCGACCCACGGCGGGGTCGGCATGCAGTCGAGAAGCCTGGTGAAGGTCCGGGTGAAGACGTAGCCGACGCCGCCTGTGACGGTGATGAGGTCCGTGCCCGCCAGTGTGCGGCGCAGGGCGGGGCTCGGTTCGGTGACTTCGAGGTTCTCCGCGAAAGCGTGGTCGAGCAGGCCGACGGCGCGGGCGTATCCGACAGCCCGGGCTGCCGAGTCGATGCCTGTCGCCGTCGCGGCTTCCGGGCGGCAGCGCGCTGCGAAGAAGGTCCGGTCCTCGGCCGCGAGGTGCCGGGCCGGCAGGGCGGAGAGGTGGTGGGAGGTATACCGGGTGGACAGGTCCGCCAGAGTGACACGGTAGTTGAGGAGAGCTGTGTTGATCCCGTAGGAGCAGCACAGGTCCACCACGTTCAGTGGCGTCCGGTCGGGGTACAGCCGGCGCAGGGCATGGGCCAGTGCCCGGAAGACGGCCTGGCCATGGTGGGGTATCTGGTACTCGAGGGATCGCAGGGTCGCGAAGTACGGGCGGGGGTCGGGACAGTCATAGATGTCGTTGAAGTCCGCTTTGCCCCAGTCGGCATTCGCGGTGGTGTTGCTCGCTCCTGCTGCCATAGGCGGTCTCCTGACCTGCGTCGGCCGGCGGGAAAAACCCGATGGCCGCAGGGATACGGCCAGCGCCTGTGCGCTCGGCGGGCCGCGCCACGGTCCCACTCTGCCCTCTCCGGCGCCCGGCGGCAGCCTGGAGGAGCCGACAGGGCGATTACGGTCCGTGACCGGGGTCTTGGTGCAGCCGGGGCCGGCCGGGGCGGGGCAGGAGTGTGTGGCGTCCCGGTTCAGCTCCCGGTCCACGTCATCGAGGAAGAAGTGCCGCTCCAACCCGAGCCTCCTCGCCTTCGGCCGGACCGCAGATCGGTCGGACGAGATGAGAACGCTTCAAGAATCCCGAAATTACCTCACCGAACGGCAGAGCATGCGAAGGAGGAACAACCCCCTGGCTACAGGGGCAAGCATTCAACGGCGCTCAGGAGAACTCACGGAATGTCGCACACCACGCGGCGAGGTGCCGTAGCCGGCGTCGCGCGCCCGCCGGGGGTGACGGGGGCAGCCCTCAGTGCTGAAGCTTCGAGGTGAGTTTCGCCTGCATCTTCTGTGTCGCCTGACGCAGGGCTTGGGTGAGTGCCGTCTCGGACGGGGTGTCGGGGTCGTCGCGTGTGAAGCACAGACGTGCTTGCGGCCCCGAGATGGTGATGGCGATGGGCGGGTATCCCTGCGGGGTGGGGAGGGTCTGCGCGAGTGCCGCGATGCCGGGTTGGGTCTCCTCGATGTTGCGCGCGTAGCCGCGCTGCCGGACGTTCTCCAGTTCGGCTTCGAGGGCCGTGCGGGTCGGGGTGGTGGTCTTCGCCGCGTGCGGGAGCGGTTCGTTCGGGTAGATCCGGCGGAGCTGGTCGGTCGTGAGGGTGGCGAGGAGTGCGCGTCCGCAGGCCGCGGTGTGCGCGGGGAGGATCGTTCCCGCCCGGGCCTCGATGCGCATGTGGTGCTGTGAGGCGATGCCGTAGATGTAGCGCACCGCCTGCCCTTCGAGGACCGCGAACTCCACGGTCTCGCCGGTCGCCGCCTGCAGCTCGAGCAGGTCGTCCTGGACGAGGTGGGTGAAGTCCGTGTCGGCGTGGGCGGGGCGGGCACTGGTCATGGCCGGGCCGAGACGGTAGCCGGGGCCGTCGAGTGAGCGACGCATGAAGCCGTTCGCCTCGAGGGTGGCCAGGAGCCGGTGGGCGACGGAGGTCCCCACACCCAGTTCGTCGGCGGCACGGGCGAGGGTGACGACTGGCTCCTGCTGGGCCAGTGCAAGCAGTCGAAGTGCCCTGTCCACAGTTTGAAGAGTGTTCACGCCCCGATATTCCCACATACAGGGAATGATTGACTAGCCACTCCCTGATAGTGGATTCTCTCGATGTCCGCAGGCGAACGCACACTCGAACGGGTGTCTTTGCGTGGCGCGGACTCCTGGGCGCGAGATCACCCCCTTGCCCGCCCGTGGCGTAAGTGGCCGTTGAGGCGTGAACCGCCGGTCAGCTCGTGTGACGTGCCGCGCAGTGAGGACACCGAGGAGAGTGAAGCAATGAGAGTCAGTGGACTCGACGGGCAGGCCGAAGCGACTCAGCCGGACACGGCGCCGGAGGGCTCCGGGGGCCCGGAGGGCGGGAGCGGGACACCCACCGCCCGGCGCGCGGTCGTCAGCGGCGCGCTGGGTTCCGCACTGGAGTGGTTCGACTTCTCCGTGTACGGCGCGTTGTCGGCCACGGTGTTCCCCCAGCTGTTCTTCCCCGACCTCGCACCGGGCACCGCGCTGCTGGCCTCGTTCGCGACCTTCGGGGTCGGGCTGGTGGCACGGCCCCTGGGCGGCCTTGTGTTCGGCATGCTGGGCGACCGGCTCGGCCGCCGGAACGTCCTCATGTTCACGCTGCTGCTCATGGGCGCGGCATCGGTGCTGATCGGCCTGCTTCCGACCTATGCCACGGTGGGAATGGTGGCTCCGGCCGCGCTGGTGGTCCTGCGTTTCCTGCAGGGCTTCGCCCTGGGGGGCGAGCACACCGGGTCGCAGCTCATGGTGATGGAACACTCGCCGAGCCGGCGCCGCGGTGTCGCGGGTGCTCTGATGTCGGTGGGATCACCGATCAGTCAGGTACTCGCCACACTCACACTGACCGGACTCGCCGCGTGGCTCACCGAGGACCAGTTCACCAGCTGGGGCTGGCGGATTCCCTTCCTGATGAGCGTGGCGCTCATCGCCATCGGGTACTACATCCGGCACCGCGTCGAGGAGACTCCGGTCTTCCTCGCCAACGAGGGCAAGAGCGAGCAGCCGGCCCGCGGGCTGCTGAGGCAGCACCGGAAGACCGTGATGCTGCTGGTGCTCGCGTGGGCTGCGCCGGGAGCGCTGTACTACATCACCGTCACCTTCGCCATCAGCTACCTCACGGGCCAGCTCGGATTCGACAAGAGCTCCACCTTCGGGTTGATGGTCGTCGCGAACTCGATCTCCATCGGGGCCAGCCTGCTCGGCGGCTGGTCCAGCGACCGGATCGGACGCAAGCGCGTCCTCTTCACGGGTCTCGCGGTGCTGCTGGCCTTCCTCGTCCCGTTCTTCCTCATCCTCGACACGGGCAACTGGTGGATGGCCGCGCTCACCATCACGGGTGCGCTGTGCGGTGTGCAGTTCATGACCGGATGCCAGGGAGCCTTCTACGCCGAGGCGCTGCCGACCCCCGTCCGGTACACCGGATCGGCTCTCGGACTCACCGGCGGAAACATGCTGTTCGCCGCACCGGCGCCCCTGCTCGCGACGTGGCTGATGCAGATCTCGGACAACGGAACCCTGCTGATCACCGCCTACGGCCTGCTCACGATCCTGATATCCGCCGTGGCGATCCGCCTGCTCCCGGACCGTACCGGCCGGCCACTCGAGGCGTGACGGGGTCCGCACCCCGCCGCCGTACCTGCTCCCCCGTTCCCCTGTGTGCCCGAATCCCCCACCCGAGAGAGAGAAGCAATGACTGACGATGCGGCTCGCGCCGACAGCGTGGTGACCGAGGAGGACCTTCGCCTCCTGAGGGAACTGAAGGTCAAGGACCGGCTGCACGACCTCGAGGTCGCCTACTGCCGCGGGATCGACCGGCGTGACCCCGAGCTGCTGAAATCGATCTACTTCGAGGACGCCTTCGTCCGCCTGGGCGACATGAAGGAAGGCGGGGTGGACGAATGGGTGGACTGGATCATCGACGAGTTCAAGCCCCGGTTCGAGAACACCACCCACTACCTGCTGAACGAGTGGTACAAGGTGGACGGCAAGTCCGCCGAAGGTGAGACCCACCGCCTCTCGTACCACCGGTTCGGGGACCCGTCACGCGAACTGATCGCCGCCAGCCGCACCTTCAACCGGTACGAGGAGCGGGACGGCGTCTGGAAGATCACCTTCCGTGAGGTGATCCGGGACTGGATCCACGAACGCCCCGTGGACCGGGAGCTGTTCACCGGCGGGTTCGCGATGGAGATGAGCGAGCCCGGTCCCGCGGACAAGAGCTACGAGGTGCTCTCGATGTTCGGCCGCGGCCCGCTGCGGCCCGAGTGAACCCTGATTCCGTATCCGGCCACAGCCCCGCCGACCGCGGGACAGGCCCGGTGGGGGAGCCCCCACCGCCATGAGCACCGATGACCTCGCCCTTTTCCCCCGGGGGCGGGGTCATCGGCTTCCCGGCGCCACCATCCGCTCAGCCGTACCCCGGCCCTCCCCTCCGCCGTCTCCCTCCTGCGGGGGAGACGGCTCCCCCGCGCACGGGATCTTTCCGCCGCGTCCAACGGCTGTACTGGAGGCATCCGACGTCGAGGGAAGGACACCCGATGCACCTCTGGACGAGACGACGCCTGCTGCTCTCGACCGCCTCGGCGGCCTCGGCTGCCGGTCTCGCCGCAATGGCGTCCGCTCCCTCCCACGCCTTGACCGGGACGCCTCCCGCACCCGCCGACGACGACCTCGTGCGCCGTCTGGGCTCCCTGCCGGGTGTGCGGATCGTGGAGGAACGGCCCGGCGCAGAGCCGGGATACCGCTTCTTCGTGCTCGGGCTGCGCCAGCCGGTCGACCACACCGACCCCTCGGCCGGCACGTTCGAGCAGCGCCTCACCCTGCTCCACACATCCGCCGAGCGCCCCACCGTCCTGTTCACGACCGGCTACGCGGCCTCGCTCACGCCCCGGCGCACCGAACCGACCGTCCTCCTGGACGGCAACCAGCTCCACGTAGAACACCGCTACTTCGGCACCTCACGCCCCAGCGCCCACGACTACTCCCACCTGACCGTCCGTCAGGCCGCCGACGACCACCACCGCATCGTCCGCACCTTCCGCCGGCTCTACCCCGGAGCGTGGATCTCCACCGGCGGCAGCAAGGGCGGCATGGCGAGCGTGTACCACCGCCGCTTCCACCCCCACGACGTGGACGGCACCGTGGCCTACGCGGCCCCGAACAACGTCGACGACTGCGACGACTCCGCCTACCTCCGCTTCCTGGAGACCGTGGGCACGGCCGCCGACCGCGAGGCGATCAAAAACGCCCAGCGCCGGCTCCTGCTGCACCGCGCGGAGCTGGTCGCCCGCTACGAGGCCGCGACGACCGCCGCCGGGGACACCTTCCGCATCGTCGGCAGCGCCGACAAGGCGTTCGAGATCGCCGTGCTGCGCGTCCCCTTCATGTTCTGGCAGAACGGCGGCAGCGCGGCGGACCTCGCCGCCGTTCCCGGCCCGGACGCCACCGCCGACCAGCTGTACACCTGGCTGGACGACACGGCGGGCCTGGCCCTCTACGCCGACACGGTCGCCCGCGCGTACATCCCGTACTGGTACCAGCTCGGCACCGAGATGGGCTATCTCGACGTCCCCACCGCCCACCTGGACGGCCTGCTGCGCCACCCGGGCGCCATCGAGCCGCGCTCCTTCGTCCCCCGGGACATCCCCCTGCGCTTCGACCCGGACGCGATGCCGGACATCGACCGCTGGGTCCGCCGCAGCGGCACCCGCCTGCTGTTCGTCAACGGGACACAGGACCCGTCGACCGCCGAGCCCTTCCCGCCCGGCCGCCACGACTCCCGCGTCCTGTGGGTCCCCGGCGCCAACCACCACACCGCCATCGCCGACCTCCCCACCCTGGACCGCACCGAGGCCACCGCCATGCTCACCCGCTGGGCCGCCCGCGCCTGAGCAGCGGTCCTCGTCCCGGTCCCGCGGTCCCGCGTTCGTCGCAGAACCGCGGGACCGGGTGGCCGGGCGACCGGGACGAGGCCGGGGGGGCCGGGACGAGGCCGGGGGGGCCGGGACGAGGCCAGGGGACCGGGCCGTGCCCGAGCAAGGCCTCGGCGATCCGTCAGTCGAAGGACGCGCCGTACATGCAGCCCATCCGGCGGATCTCCTCCAGCGGGTAAGGGGTCTCCCTGCTCTCGCGCTCGAACGTGCGGAAGAAGTCCGCCATCACCGCGGTGAGCGGGGCGTGTCGGGCGAGGATCTCCGCGGCCTCCTCTGGGATTCCCGTGGGACGTTCGCCTTGCGCATACGCGCGCACCTGCGCCTCGCGGTCGTCCCTCCGGTATCCGTACAGGGCGGTGACCAGCCAGTTCACCAGGTAGCTGACCGAGTAGCAGCGGTCGTAGGTCCGATGCCGGTCGAAGAAGCCGGCCTCCTCCGGCGACAGTTCGAACCGGGAGGAGACCGCGAGCCCGTAGTCCGCGAAGAAAAGGCGTCGGCCGTCGGTCAGGATGTTCTCGAAGTGGACGTCGAAGTGCAGGAGGCCGCGGCTGTTCATGAACGAGGTCCCGGCTTCCAGCTCCCTCTCCACCATGGCGCAGGCCCGGTCGGCGGCCTCCCCGCCCGCGTCCATCCGCTCGCCCAGCCACTGGTGCAGATTCTGCGGGATGTACTCCAGGAACAGCGCGACACTCGCCGAGGACTGCTGGAGCGCCTCGATCCGGCGGCGCACCTGCGCCCCACCGCCCCAGTAGGCAACAGCCCGGTCGACGTCGGCCAGTTCCTCGGGCAGGGGCGTGGAATCCGGCAGTACCCGCCAGTGGTACATCAGGGGGAAGCCCCCGTACTCCCCCTCGATCACCCAGTTCGTCGTCATGGTGTGCACGGCGAGTTCCCGCCAGGCCCCGAAGCCCGGCGTGCCGATGGTGCCGATGCCGTACTGGCAGAAGGCCGGCAGCTCGAACAGGTTCGCCGTGGACCGGACGCCATCCGGTCGCCTCTCCAGATCGGTGAGGGGCACCCGCTTCACGAAGACCGGTGTTCCGGCGACCTCCAGCAGGGCCGACGTGCCGCCGATGCCGGAACCGAGCGGCGTGGCGCCCTCCACGAGCTCACGCAAGGCGCGGTCACTGCACCGGGCCAGGGTCGTGGAGACGGCACTATGGACGGCGCGACGCGCGTCAAACGACATGTCCGGGCACCTCAAGGCTGCCTCTCTTGGCCGTCGACCTCAGACCTCCGGTGGCTATGCGCTCCTGCCGAGCGTGACCGCAGCTCTGCGGCATGGCCTCGGAGCGGGTGAAGAGGGTCCAGAACGCGTGCGTGACGACAGACCTGAACACTCGCCCTCTTGCCGGCACTGTACGGGAAGAGCGACGCCATGATCAGGGGAATGCGATGTCCTTGCAGGCCCCCCTCCTCAGTTGGGAGGCGTTCGATCACCCCTATCGCCGACCGGTACTTGGTCGAGGCCGCCGCCCGCTGGGAGCACGACCTGCCGGGTGACCGGCTTCCCTGGAACGTGTGGGACGACGTGGATGCCCTGCACACCGAATGCGCGACGCGGCTGGTCCACCACGCCCCCTCACGGCTGCGGTCCCAGGACGTCCCCGAGGAACTCCTGCACCCGATACGACCGGCAGGCCTCACCGGCCCACCCGTCGGGAGGACCCGCACCGGTCTCACCGCAGCCACTGAGCCGACTTCACCACGTCGCCCGCCCGAAGTACCGATCGCGAGCACGAGAGCTGCTGTTAGCGTCCGGCCACGTGAAGGACGGCGGCGTGTACGTGGGCAACGCGGGCGAGGACGCAGCGCTGGACCGGGGATGGCTCCTGGGCCACTTCAAGGACGTCGGCGATCCGCGTCACAGCGAGGCAGTGGAGATCAAGTGGGGTGTCCACCCCCGCGGGGACGAGCGGCCGCAGTGGGTGAAGGGAGAGAAACGCACAGCTCTCCTGGTTCTCATCAGCGGCCGTTTCCGCGTGGAACTTCCCGACCGCAGCGTTCTCCTGGGACAACAGGGTGATTACGTCGTGTGGGGACGCGGAGTCGATCACTCATGGTTCGCGGAGGAGGAGTCGGTGGTGCTGACCGTCCGGTGGCCGTCCGTGCCCGGATACGCGGTGCCGAAGATGAGCCGGGCGTGACGGCACACCTGACCACGGAAGAGTGAGGGATACAGGGGCCAGGAGGCAGAAGCGCCCTGACAAGCACAGACCACCCAACTTTTCGGGCCGCTCCGGCAAAACTCCCGCTCGGGTCACGGTGCCGCTCTTCGGCTTTGATGAGCTGTAGCGGCGGCGAGGCAGGGGGCCTGATGACAGATCACTGACACGCCCTTCCGCCAAGACCCCGACTGCGAAAGCGTGACCGTATCTCCACGCGAGTGGTCACGCTTTCGCGGACCCCTCACCCGCACCACGCACTTCCGACCGGATCGGCCGACTACATCACAGAGCACGTGCCGGACTTCCCGTAACACGCCACACGCTCGCACAACCCGGGGCCCCTCTGCTCCCGTATGTTCCAGTCCAGCGCCCGCTCAACAGTTTTGGGACTAATCCCCCAACTTCACTACCCAACCGCCTTCATGTCCGACCTTTGCAGTACGGTCACACGAACCAGCCCGATCCCGAGGGCCGCCACTCACCGAGCAGGCCCAGGCCCGTGTATACGAGGACGCATAATGCCTTACGAGCCCGGCACCGTCTGGCAGTACGAGGTCCCCACGACCGGTAGCGCCCACCTGCCACCAGACGCCGGCTACGGCAAGGCTCTGACCAACCAGGGATACGGCTTCGAGGTCGCCATAGCCGACCTGATCGACAACTCGATCGATGCTGGCGCCGACAAGATCGTCGTGCACTTCCTGCGGGACGCCAAGCGCATCCTCACCTTGCTGGTGATCGACAACGGCAAGGGCATGGACGATGCCGACCTGGACGCCGCCATGACCGTGGGGCGGCGCCGCGACTACGGCGAGAGCGCCCTCGGCATGTACGGCACGGGCCTGAAAGCCGCCTCGCTGTCCCACGCGGCGTCCCTGACAGTGGTCAGCCGTACCAAGCGCAGCCGGACCGCAGGACGCCGTCTCACCGCGGAGGGCCTCGAAGACGGCTTCCGTTGCGACACCGTCGATCCGCGCTACGCGCAGGAACTCGTTGACCGCTACGACGGCGTCATCGAGTGGCACGGCACGATCGTGCGCTGGGATCAGGTGCGGGCCTTCGAAACGGTGACTGCCGGCCAGAGTGACCACTACCTGTCCAAGGCGATCGCCCGCCTGGAAACGCACCTCGGGCTCTACCTGCACAGGTTTCTCCAGAACGGCCTCAAGCTCGACATCGCCGTGTGGGACGTCAGCAGTGGCGAAGGGGCACTCGGCGAGGAAGTCGACCACATCGCCGTCGAGGCGCTGGACCCCTTCGGTTACAAAGTCCCGGGGAAGCCGCGCTACCCCCGTACGTTCACGGCCCCCGTGGAGGGCTTGGGGGACGTCGAACTGACCGCGCACGTCTGGCCCGCCAAGTCGAAGCAGGCCGGGTTCCGGCAGATCGGACCTCTCGCCGACCGTCAGGGGTTCTACTTCTACCGCAACGACCGTCTTGTCCAAGCCGGCGGCTGGAACGGTCTTCGCAACCCTGAAGGACACCTCGCTCTTGCCCGCGTGGCCGTCGACCTTCCGCCCCGTGAGAACAGCGTCCTGAGCCTTGACGTGAAGAAGGAGAGCGTCACCGTCACACCTGCCTTCACGCTCGGTGTCGAGAAAGCCGTGGACGCCTCCGGAAACACCTTTCACGGGTACATCGGCGACGCCGAGGTCACCTACCGGGAGGGCGCGAAGCGCACGGAGATCGTCCGCAAGCCCGTGACGCTCCCGGGTAAGGGGATAGACCCGAAGATCAAGCGGATCGTCAAGGAGGAGCTGCCCGAGAAGCCGGGGGAGGAGCCCATCTCGTTCACCTGGGTCTCACTTCCCGGCGACAAGTTCTTCGACCTCGACCGCGAGAACAACACCGTCCTCCTCAACAAGGCTTTCCGCAGCGACTTCAACGACGGCCGTCGCGGCGGAAGCAACGACGCCCCCGTCACGAAGACCTTGTTGTACCTGCTGCTCGAGGACTGCTTCGGTCTCGGACGCTGGGAGCGTGGCCGCCAGGACCGAGTGGACTACTGGAACACCATCCTTCTGGCGGCGGCAGGTACGCACCGCGACCGCCGTGTCCAGGCGACCGACTGATCCGGTACCGCTCTCGCTCCTGGCCCGCTCCGGCCCCTGACTGAGGACAAGAGATGACCGACACTTCCTCCGGTGTGCTCCTCGACATCCACACCTCCGCGCTGGCGGGGATGGGCAGCATGCCACGTCACTTCGAGCGCTGGGCAGCGCTCGCCGCGGACGAGTCCCACCCGGACGCGGACCTGGGCGAGGAATTGTTCCGCTCCCTTCTCATCGGTGGTGACGACGCACTGGCCGCTCTGTGGAGCCGCCACCTGACCGCCTGGGACTTCGCGGAGAACCCGCAGTGGGGAGCGGGCTCCCCGGCACGCACCGACGAACGGCGCGCGGTGGTCTACGAACGGCTCCGGTTCGGAAGTGAGCTGTGCAAGGTCCTGGACGAGGCCGTACCCGTGGCGAAGGTGCCCGGCGCAACGGTGATCACCCGGGAATTCATCCCGTGGTACACCCCTGAACGCGCGGCAGCCAGGTCCTTCTACTGGACGGCGTACGAGCGGAAGCTCCGCGACAAGGGCTGGCCCGAGACCGCCATCGCCGGCCTCGACCAGGCGAGCCGGGCAGTCGTCGAGCGCCTCGCCGATCCCGAACAGCCGGCGGCCCGCCAGGCGAAGGGCCTGGTCGTCGGCTACGTCCAGTCCGGCAAAACGGCGAACTTCACCGGCGTGGCCGCCAAGGCCATCGATGCCGGATACCGTCTCGTCATCGTCCTGGGAGGCACCCTCAACCTGCTGCGCGCCCAGACCCAGAGGCGCCTCGACATGGAGTTGATCGGCCAGGAGAACATTCTGCGGGGCGCGGATGTCACAGACGTGGACTCCCTGGTGGGTGTGGACTACGTGGGTGACGACGAGGACTGGCCGGAGTTCGTCCAGCACGGCGGCCGTCCCTCCACGCTCGGTGCGTTCGACATCGAGCGTCTGACGACACTCGACAACGACTACAAGAGCCTGGCCCAGGGCATCCGGGCCCTGGAGTTCAAGAAGCGCGCCCCCACCCGGCCGCTGTACGATCCGGCGAACCTTCACCACGCCGCAGCGCGGATCCTCGTGGTGAAGAAGAACAAGGCCGTCCTCACGAAGCTCATCAAGGACCTCAAGCAGATCCACGGGACCCTGGGGGAGCTGCCGACTCTCATCATCGACGACGAGTCCGACCAGGCCTCCGTGAACACCTCGGACCCGAAGAAGTGGGAACGGGGAAGCACCGAGCGCACGGCCATCAACGGCTTGATATCCAAACTCCTGGGACTGCTCCCGCGAGCCCAGTACATCGGCTACACCGCGACACCCTTCGCCAATGTCTTCATCGATCCCGGTGACGAGGAGGACATCTTCCCTCGCGACTTCCTGATCTCCCTCCCCCGTCCCACCGGTTACATGGGTGTTCAGGAGTTCCACGACCTGGACGCCGTCGACGGCGATGAGGGCGGGGCCGAGCAGAGGCACGTCCGTGGGATCTACGACTCCACGGGCGACCGCCTTCAGGAAGCCCTGGACGCCTTCGTCCTCACAGGCGCTCTGAAGTGCTACCGCGCCGCCCACGGCGTCTCCTCCGACTCGTTCCGGTACCACACGATGCTCGTGCACGAATCGGTCCGCATGGTCGAGCACACCGCGCTCGCCCTGCGCATCAACACCATGTGGCACAACGCCGCATACACGCACCCGGAGGGGCACGCACGCCTGGCCCGTCTCTTCGAGAAGGACTTCCGCCCCCACGCGGACGAAGCCGCGCTGCCCACCCCCTCGACATACGACGAACTGAAGCCGTACCTCAAAGATGCACGCCGCCTCATCAACCAGGGCGGCGGGCCCGTCATCGTCGTCAACGGAGACAGCGAACGCGACTACACCCAGCCCGACCTGGACTTCGATCGCACCCCGAACGTCTGGAAGATCCTGGTCGGCGGCACGAAGCTGTCCCGTGGCTTCACTGTCGAGGGTCTGACGATCACGTACTACCGTCGTACGACGCAGCAGGCCGACACCCTGATGCAGATGGGCCGATGGTTCGGCTTCCGCCACGGATACCGTGATCTTGTGCGGCTGTACATCGGCCGTGAGGAACAGCTCGGCAGGGGCCGCACCGCGAAAACGGTCGACCTGTACGAGGCCTTCGAGGCGATCTGCCTCGACGAGGAACTCTTCCGCGCCGAACTGGCCCGCTACGCCCCCCTGGTGAACGGCCGCCCCCAGGTCACCCCCGCCCAGATCCCGCCGCTGGTGGCCCAGCATCTGCCGTGGGTGAAGCCGTCGGCGCGGAACAAGATGTTCAACGCTCAGCTGGTGGAGGTGCGATCGCCGGGAGTCTGGGAAGAGCCCACGGCCTACCCTGAGGACCCTGACGCCCTGCGTCACAACACGGAGTGCTGGGAACCGGTTCTCGGGGCTCTGTCGCATGCTCCCGTCTCGCTCGGCGTGGTCGGCGGTCCGCAGTACGACGCGCGGGTGGGCATGGTGTCGCACCAGGACCTGCTCACGGTGCTGTGCGGCCTGCGCTGGTCCGTCCCGGGGCAGTTCTCGCCCCATCTGCAGTTCCTGCTGGACGCCGGGCAGGAATCGGGCACGATCGACGACTGGTTCGTGATCGCTCCGATGCAGACGTCCGCCCGTCGCAGCGAGGTGCGCATTCTGGGGCACGGCCCCTTCTCCCTGGCTCACCGCAAGCGTCGCCGAGGGTCTCTGTTCGGCGCGATCCGCGATCCCAAGCATGTCGCGGTTGCGAAGCGCCTGGCCGGGGCCTCGCACCTGACCGGAAACGCGACCGTCGAGCAGCACGTCCGTCCGCGTCGGGGTGCGCTGGTGCTCTATCCCGTGGTGGAATCCGAACCCCGGATCCTGTCCGACGGGTCGGTCGATCCGCGTGATCTGATCATGGCCTTCGCCTTCGTCGCCCCGCCGTCGACAGCGCGGGGTGACCGTGCCTTGGTACGGTTCCGCGCGATCGACTCGACCAAGGCAGAATCGGTGGTCATCGACCGTATCGACATGAGTTCGTGAGGCTCTCGGCGTTGAACAGCGTGACTCCTTCCTCTCCCGGTGTCTCGGCTCGTATGAGCAGGCAGGCGAGCAAGGACACGGGGGGCGAGTTGGCCGTGCGACGGCTGCTGCACGCGGCCGGGCTGCGCTATCGGGTGGAGTACCCGGTGCCCGGCATGGCCCGGCGCCGGCTCGACGTGGCGTTCACCCGGGCGAAGGTGGCCGTCCTGATCGACGGGTGCTTCTGGCACGGGTGCCCGGTGCACGCGACGCAGCCGAAGGCCAACGCGGAGTGGTGGCGCAAGAAGCTCGAACGGAACATGGCCCGCGACCGGGAGACGACCGAGCACCTGATCGCACAGGGGTGGACAGTGCTGCGTTTCTGGGAGCACGAGGCCCCTGAGGAAGTGGCCGCGCGGGTGGCGGCCACTGTGGAACAGCGGCGTGCAGAGCGCACGAGGGGGAGAAAAGGATGAGTGGTCTGACCTTTGTGGACGTGTGTTCCGGGGCGGGCGGGCTCGCTCTCGGACTGGAGCAGGCGGGGTTCGAGCCTCGTATGTTGCTGGACGACGACGAACTCGCCGTCAGCACGCTGCGGGCCAACCGACCGCACTGGAACGTGCTTCACGCCGACCTGCTGGATTTCGACCCGACCGAGTATCCCGAGAGCCACGACGTGGATCTCCTGTCGGCAGGCCTGCCACGAGTGAAGTCGAGCGCGACCGTCGGACGTCCGGATTCGCGTGCGGAGGAGCGGTTGCTGACGGCCACGATCTACCTCGTCCACGCGATCAGGCCCCGTGCGGTACTCATCGAGAACGTTCCCGATCTCGCGAACTCGGACGCCTACCAGCCCTTCCGTGATTTCGCCCGAGCCGAACTGGCCCACCTGGGGTACGAGTTCAGCTGGTTCGTCGTGAACGCAGTCGACTTCGGAGTTCCCCAGAACCGCAAGCAGGGCGTCCTGGTCGCCATCGAGCGACAGTGGGCCGCGGCGTTCCGGCCACCGTCACCGACTGTGCGGCAACCGGCGACGGTCGGTGCCGTTCTGGGGCCGTCCATGGCATCACGTGGTTGGCGGGACGCCGCCCGCTGGGCCGCACAAGCCGATCGACCGGCTCCGACCCTGGTCGGTGGCTCGAAGAACCGGGGCGGCGCGGACCTGGGGCCGACGGGAGCCAAGAACACCTGGGCGACCGTGGGTGTCAACGGTCACACCGTGGGCGACGAGGTTCCCGAAGCGGACTTCGTCTGGGATCCCGAACTCGGCAGGGACCACATGGTGAAGATCACGGCTGGACAGGCGGCACTATTGCAAGGGTTTCCCGAGACATGGGAGATCACCGGGCGCAAGACCTCCCGCTACCGCCAGATAGGCCACGCGACGCCTCCGCCCGTGGGGAGGGCGCTGGGGCGGGCTGTGGCCGCAGCGCTCGTTCGGGATCCATCAGTCCCCCCGGCCGGCTAGAATTCCGCCACATGACCAGCACGGCGTCCCACAAGCACATCCTCGACCAGCCCTTCGTCCTCGACCTCTTCGCAGGTCCCGGAGGGCTGGACGTCGCCGGTCACTCGCTCGACATCCCGAGTCTCGGCATCGAGTGGGACAAGAGCGCCTGCCTGACCCGGTACGCAGCCGGGCTGGACACCCTCCACGCCGACGTGAGTGCGGTACGCAGGGACGCCTTCGAGTCGCTGCCGCCGGAGATCAACGTGCTCGCCGGCGGTCCTCCGTGCCAGACGTACTCGGTGGCCGGGCACGGCGCCGGGCGCCAGGCTCTGGAGCGGGTCAGGGGGTACATCGAGCGGCTGATGGCGGGCGACTCCGACCAGGAGATCGACGAGGACCTGAAGAACCTCACCGATCCACGTACCGCGTTGGTCCTCGAACCTCTCCGCTACGCGATCCAGGCCACCCGGAGCCCGAACCGGGAGAACCGCCCCTACGACGTGATCGTCCTGGAGCAGGTCCCCGCGGTGGCCCCGCTCTGGGAGCACTACGCCAAGGTCCTGGAGGAGACGGGGCTCCCCGACGGGACCCGGTACAAGGCGGTTGTCGGCGTCCTCGCCACCGAGACCTACGGGGTGCCGCAGACGCGATCCCGCGCGGTGCTGATCGCTCGGCGTGAAGGACTCGGCGAGCCCTCGCTTCCCGCCCCGACTCACAGGGCCTACCAGGCCAAGGAATGGAATCGGAAGAACGGCACCGGCAAACCCGACCGGGCCACGGACCAGGTCCGTCAGCCGACTCTCTACGAGGACGTCAACGCGTCAAAAACTGAAGCGGATCTTCGGCCCTGGAGGTCAATGCGTGATGCCCTCGCTGATCCGGTGGGTTCGCATCCGGGGCGATTCGCTCCCTTCCTGGTCCGCTCGAACTACGGCAGTTCCGGGCACCCGGGGAGGCGCGGAGTGCGGACCGACCAGCAGCCCGCCACCACCGTCACAGGCCGCATCTCCCGTTTCGTCGTCTTCGAGCACCTCGAAGACGACGAGAACATCGTCCACGAGGGACCACGGTTCAGCATGAACGAGGCGGGGATGCTGCAGAGCTTCCCGCCGGACTATCCGTGGCGCGGCACGGCGCAGGCTCAGCAGGTGGGCAACGCCGTACCGCCCCTGTTCGGTGCACACCTGCTGAGCTCCGCGCTCGGTCTTCCCCAGCCGGCCCCGGAGAGCCTGCGGAAACCGTGGCAGCCGGCCACCGAGGAACAGCGGGCCAAGCTGCGCGACAACGGCTGTGGCGACGCCGATGCCTGTACCGACAGATGCCCGCAGGCCAAGGACCAGGTGGCGCCGCCCTCTTCCGTACGCCCACGTAAGGGCAAGAAGACGGCAGTGAAGTAGGTGCGGGCGGGGTGTCCGGGGGCTCTATGACTGCCCTCGCAACACCGGGTCAGCCGTCGCTCTTCCGCCCCCTGACCGGCGTGGTCTCGAACAAATCCGCGAAGTAGCCGGTGAGCGCGGCCACGGACTCCTCCGGGACGGGGTCCTCGTCGGGCCCGATCGGGAGTGCGTGACGCGCAACCGGTGGCGCCGATTCGATCTCCGCGATCCAGTCTCGCAAGTGGGCCGGATCGCGGGGCTGGTCGGGCGCGAGGACGTCGTAGGTCAGAGTCGCCCCGACCGCATTGATCGCGACACTGAGACCATTGATCTCTCGCCCGGTGGTGATCTGTCCGCCTTGTAGAAGGCGGACCAGAGCCTGGGCAGTAGGCCGGTGGTCGATCAGGTCCATCCGAAGAACGGTGTGGATGAGGTCCTGGTTCCCGCAGGCGATCTCGACCGGCTCGTAGTCCGGCCCGTTCCGGAAGAGCTCAGCAGCCCACCACAGGCGGGAGAAGCACTGACGGTCGGCGGGGCCGCTGAAGCGCTGCGCGGCGACACGCGGTTCCGGCTGCTTCGCCGTCGCCTCCGGCAGATGTCGCCAGACGATGTAGTCGGGAGCCACCGCCAGGGCGATGTGGTTCCACAGACGCTTGTCCGCCGCTTCCCGTCGTATCAGGCGCAGCGTGGCATGGAGACGTGGTGCGAGCCACGCGTCCGCTCGGGTGCGGTCCTCCCGGAACTCGAACATGGCGTCTTCCACCAGGCTTCGGATCGGCTCGACCCACCATCTGGGGTCGTCCTCGGGAAGCGGCTCGACCACCTTGGCCAGATCGATGCCGCCGTGGACCTGTTCGCCCCTGAGAAGTTCATCGGTGAGGAACGGATCGGCAGCCGAGGTGTCGAGCAGGGCCAGGCGTTCCGGCACGTGGTTCGGTTGGGTGATCACGTCTCACTCTCGCGGTTCTTCTGTTCGAGACTGCGGATGGCGTAGGCGAGGGCTCTCCCGGCGTCGGCGCGTCTGACCGCCGCGTAGTGGATACGCGTCTGCAGTTCCACCCAGCCGGATTCGCCGGTGCGTCGGCGATGGACCTGTCGCAGTGCCTCCTCGACGTGAACGCCGGGGATCACGTCCGGGAGCATCTCCCTCAGTACCTCGCCCCGCCAGTCGGTCGGGAAGACCGGCCCGCCACCGAGTCCCACCTCCAGATCGCCGATGGCTCCGTGGAACACCGCGGTCCAGGCGTCGGTGGCCATCTGGGCGACAAGGAGATCACGCACCTTGCTCTCCACGCCCGAGTTGTTGCTGTCCAGCAGCCCCATGACGCCTTCGACGTCGGTGTTCACCAGTACGGTGGGAACTCTGGCCGAGGTGTCCACTATCCAGGGCGCGTCGGCGTAGGCGTGGAGCCACTCCCGGGAGCTTCTCCTGAACGACGCATGCTTCACCTCGAGTTGAAGGTCGCGGACCGGCTCGTCGGAAACCGTGTCGATGACCCAGCTCCGGTCGGTCTCGGCGATCGACCTGCCGCGCACTCCGTCCACCGTGCCGACTGCGTACACGGCGAGGGAGGCCCGTCCCCGGTGATCGTCACGAAGCACCTCCAGCGACCCGGACCAGTCGTGGCCGCCCTCCGTGTCCGGTGTGAGGCGCACGGAGGTGCGGACGTTGGTCTCGCCGTCCGTCAGTACGGCGAGGACACACAGCTCGGACCAGGGCGCGTCCGACGCGTTCGCACCGGGTGGCAGCGTCGCCGAGAGGCCGATCGTGGCACTCACCCAGTCCGTGCGGCCCGCGACACCGAGGGCGACGGCCTGCTGCTGGGTCGAGTAGGCGCTGGTCTCCAGTCGGTCGCGGATGCCGTCGGAGAGCTTGAGGGCGACCGAGGTCACCCTGAGCGTGATCGACCGGTTGAGTCGCTCGTACGGGTAGATCTTCACGCGTCACTCCCCCTTGCCGGCACGGAGTTCGAGGACGAGGCGGGTGAGCGTGGTCCTGACCGGATGGCTGCCGGCATCGGTGGTCCCTCGGAACTTCGCGCGTCGAGCGCCGGGGGTGAAACGCAGGATCCCGTCCTCCACTTCGCAGCCCTCGACGCCCACGAGTTCCGCCCAGTCCAGCTTCGGACGGCCTCCTGAGCGCACGTCCAGCTGGGCCACCGGCACCATCGGGGCGATCTCGTCGCCACGGGGGATGGTCACTTCAGCGGTGATCTGCCACTCACCGCCTTCGCCGACGGTCGCGTCGAGTGCGTCCAGTGTCGGGACCACCGGCCCGGTGGGGGCCTTGGCCCTGCTCCTCTTCTTCACCGTCAACGCCTTGCGCAGGGCCTCACCGCCTTCGTGACTGCTCCGCTTCGGCCGTGCGACTAGTTCCCTCACCGCGTTGTTGGCCTCGGTGGTCAGGGCGTTGATCCGCCGATACGCGGACGGCGACCAGCGCAGGGTCAGCTCCTCCGTCTGTCCCCAGCGGTCGTGCTCGGGCGGTTCCGCCGCACGCAGGAACTCCTCGGCCTCCTGCGCGAAGGGCGCCGTTTCCCCCGCCGCCTCGCCCACCAGCAGAACGGCCTGGAAGGGGTTGGTGCCGATCGGCAGTCTCGGGACCGTGGTCCTCTTGACGGTCATGCAATTGCCGCGGAGTGAGTGCAGCAAGTTCTTCGCGCCGTCCGCGTCCGTTTCGGAGTCGGTGACGAGCAGGACCGCCTCGTGGGTGCCGAGCGTCCCCCGGATACCACCGGAGAGCGGCAGCTTCAGTGGGACACTCCGCACCGCGACCTGTCCGGCCTCGGTGAGGCGATCCACCGTGGTGCCCTCGTAATGTGCCCTGAGAGCTCGGGTCCGGGAGGGCTGCTCGACGGACGGGTCGACCTGCTGCTCTTCCACGACCTCCTTGCCGTTCCGGAAGGCACGGACAGAGACCTCCAGGAGAGGCAGCCTGCTGCCCCCGCCGGTCATCGCGGCCCAGAAGTCGCGGCCCAGTGCCTCGACCAGGCGCTTGTGCATCCTGGCGATGTCCCGCGTATCCTCGTCGTCCCTCTCCTCGCCTGCGGATCCGTCGTCGGCATCGGACGAGTTCTCCGCGAGACCCCCCACGTCGTGCGCGCCGACGATGAGGAAGGACGTACCGGGTTCGTCGCTCTCGCGGCGCAGGTACAGGCTCGTCACGGTCTCGTCGTCCGCCCACCAGGAACGGGCGACCTTGGCCCCCGGCGAATCGGGATCGGGGCGCCCGAACCAGGCGGGGCCCGCGTACGTCTCGCCTTCGACCTCACGCCAGGGCAGCTCGAGGCGGCCGATGACCCGTCGCTCGGTACGTCCCTCGTGCGGCACGGACAGAGTGGAGTTGATCAGCACAAGGCCGAGCGCGCTGGTGGCCCACAGCGTCGCCTTGCCCAAGCCGTACGAACCACCCGCACTGTGACCGGACTTGAGACTCTCCAATTGACGTCTGACGACCGCGGCGAACTTACCGTCCATGTAGTCGTCGCCGATGAGCCCGGACGCGTTGTAGTCGTCCACACGCAGCAGGACCAGACGACCCTTCTCGTACATGTCGCGCACTCCGGCGTCCACGACCCGGCCGACCTTCTGGCCGCCCGCGCTCTCGGAGACCGCGGAATAGTGAGGGAACAGGTCGTTCCACCGGATCGCCTCACGAAAGGCTTCGAGCTTCTCCCCGGTCAGCTCGTGCAGGGTGTAGCGGACCCTGACCGGCCGTCCGTTCTCTGTCAGCCGCTCGTCCAGGCTGTTCTGGCAGGTCTCTCGAGCGAGCACCTGTACGTCGGCGTCGAAGGCGAAGGCGGCGGCGTTGCCCAGGTCACGGCCACCGTCGGGATAGCCGGGGCGGTGATACCAGCTGACCGGGAGGCCGGCCTGGGTGTCGGTGGTACGGGTGTGCACCGTGCCGAGGTCCGTGCCCAGCGCCTTGGCGATGTCGGCCATGACCGTGGGGCGCGGGGTCGACCTGCCGGTGATCCACGCGGAGACGGCGGCCCGTGTCAATTTCAGTTCTTCGGCCAGTTCGGCCTGCGTCCTGCCCGCGAGTCTCAGCTGCCGGGACAGCCAGGGCCCGAACTCCTCACCTGTCTCCACCTGCCACCTGCTCCTTCCTTGGAGCCGCAGGCTGGTCGCCTGGGGCGAACAGGAGGCTAATTTGACGTGAGGAGGATTGTCAACTGATGGTTGATTACGGCTGGCCGCCCTTGCAGCTAATCAATATCGACCCATACGTACAGATTTATCCTGTTCCGCCCTATTTCAATTCGCCCGAGCGGTGCCGTTCCGAGCCTCGGTGATCGATGGTTGACAGCCACCCTCCACACCTACTAACGTCCTTAGTGGCGCTAACTCCGCCCCGCTCAACCCCTACACAAGAAGGGGTCGATCGGCCGGGCCAGAAGTGTGTCCATCGACAGATTTCACCCGCTCCCGCAGTTCGAACAAAGGTCGTCCGCCGATGCCCACCCAAAGCAGTGGCGGAACGTCAGACGGACCCGCTACCGTGGTTTCCGAGGAAGCATCTCGACCGAGAAAAGCAGCTCAACCACGGGGCCCTTCCATGCCTAATTTCAATGCCCCGGAATTGAAAATCAGTGGATTCGACACGACAGGGGCATTTACCATCATGGACGGACAGAGCGACGACGATTACATGATATCGTACCGCGACCTGAGCGCTTTTACGATGGCCATCATGATGGCGTGCTGCAAGGCTGAGGTGGCGAGCATCATCAGTTTATTCGAGACGTCGATGGAGTACTTCTCCGACAACTTCCCCGACCTGGCCAAGCACGTTGCTGGCCTGCCCGAAGCCTGCCCCCACCACTGAGTGAAGTCCCCCCACACAACACGTCGCTCGGAGTGTCGTCCGCCCTCCTCTGAAGGTCTTCGGGGACCCGGGCCGGTGGTCGTCCGACGCCGTGGCACGGCGGAAGCAGCTGGGCCGGCGAATCGTTGAATCGATCCGCCGGCCCGCGCTCCCGCTCATCATTCCGGAACTTGACATCAACAGGAGTGCAGGAACAATGTCGACGCCGTCTCCCTCCTCTGTCATCCACACCGTTCTCGAACAATCCACCCGCGTCCTGCAGACCTATTCGGTCGACCCCGGTCTGATCGCCGAGCACGCCAATGGCGAACGTCGAATCACGCAAGGTGGATACGGCGACCGACAGCTCTTCGAACTGGTGCAGAACGCAGCGGACGAGATCGCCGGAGAACCCGGCGGAAAAGTGCACGTGGTCCTCACGGAGACCCATCTGTACTGCGCCAACGAGGGAACCCCTGTCACCCCGGAAGGCGCGGAGACGATTCTCCGGATGAGCATGTCGAAGAAGCGTGGAGGCCAGATCGGTCGATTCGGCGTCGGCGTGAAATCCGTCCTCGTGGTGACCGACGCACCGGAATTCTTCAGCAGCACCGGAAGTTTCGGATTCGACCGTGCCTGGTCGTACGAGCAGATCAAGGCCGTGCCCGGCGTGACAGCGCGCTACGGCCCGGAATTCGACGCCCCCGTGCTGCGGATGGCCCGGCCTCTCGACGCGCGGGCCGAGCGCGCTTCCGATCACATCCTGGACGAGTTGCTGAGCTGGGCCACCACCGTCGTCCGCCTGCCCCTGCTACCGAAGGCCGACGACCGGCTGGGCCGGGACATGCACGGCGGTCGTGCCAAGGACCACGGCGAACCGCGCGAGGAGTTCCCGGTCGGTTTCCAGCTCTTCTCTCCGCACGTCGCGACGGTCGTCCTGGAGGACCGCCGGCCGCGCCCCATGGCACGTCGGACCCTGACCAGCAGACAGACCGGCGACCTGCACACCCTGGTCGAGGAGCGGACCGGAAAGGCCCTGGCAACCGACAGGTGGCGCGTGTTCACCCTCACCCACGAGCCCGGCACGGAGGCCCGCGACGACGCCGGAGAGCTGCACGACCGACTCTCCCTCGACCTCTCCTGGGCGGTCCCCGCACAGGAGAAGGACCCGGAGAGCGGCCTGTACGTCAGCCCGCGGTCACGTGGACGCGGCAAGTTCTGGTCCTTCTTCCCGACCAAGTACGAGATGTCGCTGAGCGGCATTCTCAACGGCGCCTGGAAGACCAACGAGGACCGGCAGAACCTCCTGGACTCCTCCCCGTTCAACCAGGAGATGATCCGGGTGTCGGCGAAGCTGGTCGTCGACACTCTGCCCGCCCTCGCGCCCGCCGAGGACCCGGCCGCCTATCTGCCCCTGCTGCCTGGCCGGGTCAAGGAGGCGATCAGCTGGGCCGACGAGTTCCTGACCCGGGAGATTTGGGCCCGCACCGCGGACCGCCCATCGCTGCCCGATCAGGACGGCGTCCTGCGCGTCCCCACGCGGCTGCGGATCCACCCGCGGTTCGACAAGGACCTGAAGAAGCTGTCCGGTTGGTTGCGCATGTGGCACGAATGCCCCGGGCGCCCTTCGGACTGGCTGCACCCCAGCGCGGAAGCGGACGTCCTGCGCTCCGGAAAGGTCGAGCACATCATCAGCGCGGCCGGACACCGGCGGACCGATGTCAAGGAGTGGCTGGAGGCCTTGGTCGAGAGCGGCACTCCCGAGGCGTCGGCGGTGGCCGTCCGCATCCTCGCCGACATGATCGACGCTCGCTCCCCCTACGCCGAGGAGGCCCGCAAAGCCCGCATCGTGCTCACCGAGGAGCACGGCCTCGTCGCCCCCGTGCCAGGCAGGGTGTTCCGCCGTGCCGACCAGGGCGGTCTGCGCGAGGCCCTGGTGTACGTGGTCGACGAGCTCTCCCAGGATCCGTCGCTGCATCACGCGCTCAACAGCCTGGGCATTCGGGAAGCCGATGCCGAGGGCCGTTTCGTCAGCGTCCTCGACCAGGGTTTCGACCACTACAGCGACTCGGACTGGGAGCGGTTCTGGGAGCTGTTCCGGCAGGCGGGGGTCCGCCGACTGACTGACAAGGTCCTGGAGCGGGTGCCCGACGCGCGTTCCACGCTCCGGGTGCGGACCGCCGACGGTCGGTTCCGGCCGGCCGAGGGCTGCATGCTTCCGGGGCCCGTCGTCGACGCGAAGCGCGACCCGAGCGTGGCCGTCGACATGGCGTTCCACTCCGACGACACCCCCTTCTTCCCCCAGATCGGCCTGCGGGAACGCCCCTCCGGCTCGGTGCGGCCACAGGAGGGCGAGCCGTGGTTCGAGGAGTACCGTGAAGCTGTCCACGCCACCTACCTGCGCAGCCTGGACAGCCGAGCCCCGCGTCCCGCGCTGAACCGGATCAAGGTCGAGGGCGCCCCCGTCGGTGGTTCGCTCCACCTCTTCCGCGCCCTGTCCGAGGAATCCCGCGCCGCCTTCCTGAAGGTGCTGCCCGACGACGCCGTGGTGGACAACTGGACGCGCCAGATCGGTGCGCAGAGCGGCACTCGACAGGCGGTGATCTCGCCAATCCGGTGGATGCTGGTGAAGTTCGGCACGATCGCCACCTCCCAGGGCATCAAGCCGCTCCGGGAGGCCGTCGGCCCGCAGCTCGCCGCCTACCGGGACGTGCTGCCGGTAGCCGACATCTCACCCGAGAAGGCCCGCAGGCTCCGGCTCCCGATCACCGTCGACGAGGTTCCCGCCGACCGCTGGGACGTACTCCTCGATGAGGTGACCCGCAGCGAGGACGACTCCTTCGTCGGCGCCACCTATGTGATGCTGACCCGGTTCGACGCGGACTTTCCCGAGGACTCCCTGACGCGCTGCCGGATCGGCGACGCCTGGGGCACCCGTCCCGACGACGAGATCACCGTCGCCGTCGGGACCGCTCAGTACCAGGCGCTGCGCGCCGAGCAGCTCCCGGCGCTGCTCGTGCCGACCGCCGACGACGCCGAGTTGATGATCGAGAAGTGGGGCATGCTCCGCTACACCGATGTGATCAGCCTGGAGACCCGCGAAGTACCGGCGGGCGAACCGGTCCCCCTGGTCGAGCTGTTCCCCGCCCTGCGGCAGCGCCTGAACAGCGGGAACCGGCACAGCATGGTGCAACGGTGCAGCGAGCTCGAGGAAGTCACCCGCACGCCCAACGGCACGCACGCCTCCCCCTTGGACGCCGTGCGCCAGGACAGCACCGTCAAGGTCCTCGTACCGCTGGAGCCCGAGCCGATGCTGCGCCTGATCGACCGCGAGCTCGGCCTCGGCCTCGGCGCCGCCGGCTGCCGCGCCGTGCTGGAACTCCAGGACCGCATGGCCCAGGACAGCGCCTTGAAGGCGGCGCAGAGGGCGGTGCGTGAAGCCGACGACGTGGTGACCAAGATCGAGCTGCTGATCGGTGCGGACGCGCTCCGGACCGGTTTCCCCGAGGGATTGATGGAGGCGGAACTGCAGGAGACCGGCGGGGTGGAACCGTCCGGGCACCGGATCGCGCAGATGGCGTTCAACGCACACGGCGACGGGGTGCTCAAGGAGCATGCCCGGGACATCCAAGCACGCTTCCCCAACGCACCTGTCTCCTACGGAGGTTCGTCGGCTGCCATCGCATTCGTCTCGGAACTGGGGCTGCCCGTCGCGTTTGCCGGTTCACGGACTCCGTCTCCTCCCCCGTTCGAGACCATCGAGGGCCCTCGGGACTTCCCGAGCCTGCACGCCTACCAGGAGGATCTGGTCCGGAACATCTCCCGGATGCTCGACCGGCTGGCCCCCCAACGCGGAATGCTGTCCCTGCCCACGGGAGCCGGCAAGACCCGGGTGACCGCTGAAGCCGTGATCCGCTGGGTGAAGCGGGTCGGCGACCTCAAGGGTCCGCTCCTGTGGATCGCGCAGACCGAGGAGCTGTGCGAACAGGCCGTCCAGAGCTGGAAGTTCGTCTGGAGCAAGGTCGGCGCCGAACGCCCGCTCACCATCAGCCGGCTGTGGAGCACCAACGAGGTCGGGAACGTGGCGGACCACCCGCACCTGGTGGTCGCCACCGACGCCAAGCTGGAAAAGTGCCTGAGCGCCGACCAGTACGCCTGGCTGCGCAAGGCCACCCTGGTGATCGTGGACGAGGCGCACACCGCCATTTCCAAGCGATACACCGACGTCCTGGGCCAGTTGGGACTCACCCAGTACGAGACGACCCGGCATCTACTCGGTCTGACGGCCACCCCGTTCCGGAACACCAACGAGGACGAGACCCGTCGCCTGGCCACCCGCTTCGGCAACAAACGACTCGACCAAGGAGTCTTCCCGTCGGGTGACCCGTACCGCGACCTCCAGGACTGGGGCATGCTCGCCCAGGTCGAGCACCGCACCCTCGAGGGCGGCCGTATCGAGCTCACACAGGACGAGAAGACACACGCCGATCGAATGGCCATGCTCTCTCGCTCCGCCGAACACCGGCTCGCCGACGACCACGCACGAAGCCGACGCATCGTCGACTCTGTGGTCGAACTGCCGAACGACTGGCCGACGTTGCTCTTCGCCACCTCAGTCGACCACGCCAAGTACCTGGCAGCCCTGCTCAACGACCGGGGAGTCCCGTCCGCCGCCGTGGACTCGACGACCAGCGCTCAGGACCGTCGCACCCGCATCGAGAATTTCCGGAACGGCCGCATCCGGGTCCTCACCAACTACGGTGTGCTCACCCAGGGATTCGACGCACCGGCCACTCGTGCCGTGGTCGTTGCCCGGCCGGTCTACAGCACCAACGTGTACCAGCAGATGATCGGTCGCGGACTGCGCGGACCGCTGAACGGCGGCAAGGAAAGCTGTCTGATCCTCAACGTCAGCGACAACGTCGCCAACTTCGACACGCGTCTCGCCTTCACCCAGTTCGAGCACCTCTGGAGCCGGAAGTGACCGACGTCTACCTCGACAGCCCCACGCTCACCGACGAGCAACTGGCCGTGGTCGAGCAGCCCTGGGACGCACGCGTCCTGGTCACCGCGGGCGCCGGAGCGGGAAAGACCCACACCCTGGTGCGGCGGCTCGACGCGCTGTGCGGTCAGGAGGACCCCGAGCAGACACTGGAGGCCGCAGAGATCCTCGTGCTCACCTTCTCCCGGGCCGCAGCCCGGGAGCTGCGCGAACGGATCTCCCTGCACGGGGAACGAGCACACCGAGTGCGCGCCCGTACCTTCGACGCCTGGGCCTACGAGGTGCTCCTCCATGCGCATCCGGACGGCGAGTGGGGGACTGTCGGCTTCGACGAGAGGATCGCCGCCGCGACCCGCGCGATCGAGAAGGGGGCGCTGGAGACCGGCGACGCGATCCCGCCGGCCCATGTCGTGATCGACGAGGTGCAGGATCTGCTGGGCGTGCGCCGGGAGCTGGTGGAGACACTTCTCGACCGGTACCAGGACAGTTGCGGCTTCACCGTCGTCGGCGACGCCGCCCAGTCCGTCTACGGCTTCCAGATCGCGGACCTGGGTGAACGCGCCGACGAGACCGGCCGGTTCTTCGACTGGCTGCGCTGCTCCTACCCCGAGGACCTGGTGGAACTGCGGCTCACCCGGAACTTCCGGGCCACCACCGCCGAGGCCCGTGTCGCGCTGGCGCACGGCCCTCGCCTCCAGCAACTCAAGGACCCCGACGAGGCGGAAACGCTCTACGACGAACTGCGCGACCTTCTTCTGGACCCGGCGAACAACCTGGGCGACCTCGACGACGAGTTCACCCTGAACGGCCTGCGGGACCTCTCCGACACGTGTGTCGTCCTCACGCGTGACAACCAGCAGGCCCTCGTGGTCTCCTCCCTGCTGCACACCCACGGAGTCGACCACCGGCTGCGGCGCCCGCTCGAAGAGCGTCCGGTGCCGTACTGGGTGGCCGAGCTGCTGCGCCGCACGGAGGCGACCGGCCTCACCGAGGACCGGTTCCGTGCGCTCCTGTCGGAGATCCCGCTCCCGTACGAGCCGAACACCGACACCCTGTGGACGGTGCTGCGCCGGGTCGCACGCGGAGCAGGCCGCGGTGTGCTCGATCTGGACCGGCTGCGCCGCGCGGTCGCCGACGGCAGGTTTCCCGACGAGGCGGCGGACCCGGAGACCGCCCGGGTCGTCGTCTCGACCGTGCACCGGGCCAAGGGGCTGGAGTTCGACCGTGTGATCGTCCTGACCCCGCCGACCGTCGCCGGACTGCGCAAGCGCTTCGAGCGGGAACTGGACCTCCCCGCCGAGGCCCGTGCTCTGTACGTGGCGATGACGCGTGCCCGCCAGGACCTGTACCACGTGACCCCGCCTGAATTGCCCCAGTTCAGGCAGGCGGGGCGCCGCCGCGACGGCCGCCTCTACCTCGGGGGGTGGCGTCCGTACGACCGCTACGGGATCGTCGCCCAGGCCGGCGACGTGTGCCGCGACAACCCGCCCGGCCACGAGGAGGACGCCGTCGCCGGCCAGATGCACCTACTGGAACAGGTCCGTCCCGGACACGAGGTACTGCTGCGCAGACTCCACGATCTGCCGATGGGCGAGACCCAGAGCCCTCCGTACGCCCTGCTGCACGACGGGCGGGAGATCGGTGAGGTGTCCCAGCGGTTCCGCGAGGCGCTGTTCCAGGTGCAGAAGGTCAACCGGACCTGGGACCCCTGGTGGCCCGAAGAGATCCACGGGCTGCGGGTCGACACGCTGGAGACCGTGACGGGCAGCACCGCGGCCGGCGCCAATGCCGGCCTCGGTGACCGGGGCGTGTGGATCGCTCCCCGGATCACCGGTATAGGTCGATACCGCCGAGCCGACGACAGCAAGGAGCAGCACGCATGACACACGTGGCAGGCCGCCACTCCGAGCACTACCGGGTCCGGGACGAGGAACTCCTGGTGGGTCTCCGCCGTGAACTCCTCGGTCCCGCGCAGGACGCCGAGCAGGAGGACCGGGACGAGGTCCTCACTCAGGACGCGCCGATCGACCGCTATCTGACCGGCGTGCTGTACCCGCGTGCCACAAAGGAACGAAAGCAGGAGGAGGCCGCCGAGCAGGACGGCCCGGACGACACCCCCCTCACCACCCGTGGCGACGGCGAGGACTCCGGTACCTCGCCGGAGGTCGGCGCCTCGGGGGACCGACGGCCCTCCACCATGGGGCTGACCTTCGCGGTCAAGCCGGCCATAAGCGACACGATCGTGGTCTCGGCGCGCGCGGCCGTCTACGAGCCCACCGACGCCGACGGCAAGCGGATCCCGGCCCGCCGCGCCGAGGCCCGCACCACCGCCGACCAACGGGAACAGTGGCGGCGCAGGGAGCTCTCGTTCCCCGACCGGCGCTTCGTCGTGACCGAGGCAGCCCCGAAGGAACCGATCAAGCTCACTGACGAAGCCTCCCTGCATGTCAACATCCGCCGCGTCGATCCGACCACCGGTACGGTCACGATCACGGTCACGCTGATCAACACGCAGAAGATCGGCGAATGGGACCTCCAGGACGCGTTCTCCCTGTTCCAGTGCGGTCTGACGATCCGGGCCGCCGACGGTTCCACCGCGTTCGTCGAACGCCCGGCCCCGGCCGGCGCCCACGACCCGGAGATCGCCACAAGTCGGTTGTTGCACCGCCACGCCCCGACCTTCGCCGTCGGGCACGGCTGCGCCGCCGAATGGGACTGGAAGCCGTCGCCGGTCGGCGTGACCGACACCGCCCCGGAGATCGCCGTCGCCGAGGTGCGCAGCCAGTTCGTGCCGACGGTGGAGGTGCTGCTCACCGACTCCAATCCCGAGATCGACAGCTCGGCGCTGTCCATGCTGGGGCTGGCGGAGAGGTCCGACGCCGAGATCCTCACCGCGCTGGAAGCACTCGCCGACGGGTACGGACTCTGGATCGCCCGCAAAGCGGCCGAGACCGAGGAACTGGCCGGCGGGCCTCACGAGAAGGCCGCGCTGGAGCAGGTGAGGGCCTGCCTCGAGGCACTCGACCGGATCCGCCAGGGCATCGAACTGTTGCGGACCAAGCCCGATCTGATGAAGGCGTTCCGGCTCGCCAACCGTGCCATGGCCGACCAACGCGCCCGCAGCGCCTGGGTGAAGGGCGGCCGCGTCGGCTTCCCCGACCCGGCCGCCGGTCGCTGGCGTCCCTTCCAGATCGCGTTCGTGCTCCTGTGCCTGGCCGGGATCGACGACCCTCAGCACGTTGATCGAGGGACCGCCGATCTGCTGTGGTTCCCCACCGGCGGCGGCAAGACGGAGGCCTACCTCGGGCTGATCGCCCTCACGTCGTTCCTACGCCGTATCCGCAAGGGCCGGGCCGGTGGCGGTGTCACCGTCCTCATGCGTTACACGCTGCGGCTGCTCACCCTCCAGCAGTTCGAGCGTGCGGCGATCCTGCTGTGCGCCATGGAGCACATGCGGCGTCGTACACCCGAGCTGGGGCACGAGGAGTTCTCCGTCGGCATGTGGGTGGGACGCTCGGCCACCCCCAACACGTTGGCAGAAGCGGACCTGAAGCTCACCGAGCTTCGTGCGAACCTCGACAAGCGCCTCGCCACCGAGAACCCGGTCCAACTGCACGCCTGCCCCTGGTGCGGAACCCGTCTCGACGCACGGGACTACGAAGCCGACGAGGACGCGAAGCGGATGTATGTCGGATGCCCGGGCGCGGGCTGCGACTTCGCCGACGGTCTTCCCGTCCACCTGATCGACGAGGCGGTGTACGACGCGCGGCCGACACTGGTGATCGCCACCGTCGACAAGTTCGCGTCGATGCCGTGGCGACCGGCGACCGCGGCGCTCTTCAACCGTGACGACCCGGACGGCGACACCCCTCCCCCGGACCTGATCGTCCAGGACGAACTCCACTTGATTTCCGGCCCGTTGGGAACCCTCACCGGTCTCTACGAGACAGCCGTGGACGCGCTCGCCGGCCGGCCGAAGGTGATCGCCTCCACGGCGACCATCCGTCGCGCCGCCGACCAAGGACGCAACCTGTTCGCCCGCGAGGTACGGCAGTTCCCGCCCGCCGGACTCGACGCCCGCGACTCGTGGTTCGCCGTGGAGACTCCGCGCGAGGAGAAGGCGAGCCGCCGCTACGTCGGCCTGCTGGCCCCCGGCACCAGCCAGGCCACGCTGCTGATCCGCGCCTACGCCACCCTGCTGCACCGGGCCCTGCACGCGGAGACCGAGGACGAGGTACGGGACGCGTACTGGAGCCTCGTCGGCTACTTCAACAGCCTCCGGCTGCTGTCGGCGGCCGAACTCCAGGTCCACGACGACGTGGTGGCCTACCTGGAGATGCTCGCCGAGCGCGAGGGAGTGAAGGTCCGCTCGATCGCCAACTACTCGGAGCTGACGAGCCGTATCGACGCCAGCGAGATTCCCACCCGTCTCAAGGGAATCGAGAAGCGACTGCCCGACGAGGACACCGTGGACGTCCTTCTGGCCACCAACATGATCGCGGTCGGCGTGGACGTGGACCGCCTCGGGCTCATGGCCGTGATGGGCCAGCCGCAGACGACCGCCGAGTACATCCAGGCGACCAGCCGCGTCGGCCGCGCGCACCCGGGGTTGGTCGCCGTCATGCTCAACTCGTCCCGGTCCCGTGACCGTTCCCACTACGAGAGCTTCCAGCATTTCCACTCGGCCCTGTACCGCGAGGTCGAGTCCACCTCCGTCACCCCGTTCTCCGCCCGCGCCCGCGACCGGGGCCTGCATGCGGTGATCGTCGCCCTCGTCCGCATCATGGTCCCGGCTGCCCGTCCCAACAATGGCGCCGGCAGGGTCGCTTCCTACGAGCACGTACTCCGCGGCAACATCAAGTCCGTGCTCCTGGAGCGCGTCGGCGAAGTCACACCAGAGGAGACCGAAGCCGTGTCCCAGGGCTTCGACGAGTTCGTCGACTGGTGGTGCGACGAGGCCGACAACCACAGCGGCCTGCTGTTCGAGCCGCAGAGGGGCAGTCGTGCCCCCTCGCTCCTGAAGGCGTACGACGACGAGTCCACGGACGTCGAGGCCTGGTCCACGCTGTGGAGCCTGCGCGACGTCGACGCCGAGTCCGCCCTGTTCCTGGAGGGATCCCGATGACCCCGCCCCCCGCCCGCCGTCGTCGGACCGGTGCGAACGGCACCGCCCCCGCCCACAACCTTCCGCGGCGCGGTACGGTCCGCCGTGCCCAGGCGATCACCACGTACGGCGTCGGGTCGCTCATCGCGGTCGACCACGAGTCCTTCATCGTCTCGGGGCTCGACGAGGCCGAGCAGGGCTGGAGCCTCGACGAGTCCCCACGGATCCATGAACGACGCCTGGCCCGACTGCTCGGCGTCGACTGCTTCCGGCTGCCGCCCGCTTCCGACGACAAGAGCAGGGACGGCCTCCGGGTCCGGCGATTCCCCTGGACGCACTCATGCCCCGAGTGCAACGACCTGCAAGGGCATCGTGAATTCAACTCGCCCGCCGGTCGTAGCGTTTGTGGCACGTGCGAGGTCGATCTGGTCCCCTCCCGTTTCGTCGTCGCCTGCGAGGCCGGACACCTCGGCGAGTTCCCGTACCGGCAGTGGGTGCACCGCTCCAAGGAACGTGGTGTCACGACGACGGCACAGTGCGGGGGAAAGCTGAAGCTGCGCACGTCCGGGCGTACTTCCTCGCTCCGCTCCATCCTCGTCTCCTGTACCTGTGGGCAGGCCGCCGAGGTCTCCATGGAGGGCTCCTTCCGCAGGAACGCGCTCAAGGACCTGGGCCTCACATGCCGAGGCTCCCGCCCGTGGCTCGGCACATCCGCGCCGGCTGAGGAGTGTGGACGCCCCCTGCGGACGTTGCAGCGCGGTTCTTCCTCGGTGTGGCAGCCAGTGCTGAAGTCGGCGCTCTCCATCCCGCCGTGGAGCGACGGCCGGGCGGATCCGCTCGCCGAACATTGGGACACGCTGCGTGAACTCGACAACCGTGCGGCGATCGAGGGTGCCCTGAAGATCATTTTCAAGGGCGGGAGCCCGATACCGCTGGACGAAGTGATGGCGCTTCTCGACGCGGAGCGCGAGGAGGACCCCGACGACAACACGGCCCCGACCTTCGACCACCGCTACCGCGCCCTGCGCAACAAGGAGTACGAGCGTCTCCGCTCGGGCAACGACGAGAGCGAGCACTCCCGGGACGAACAATTCGTCTGCGAGACCCCGTCGGGCGATCAGAGGGTGCTCGAACCGCTCGGCATCACCGGCCCCATGCTGGTCAAGAAGCTTCGCGAGGTGCGCGCCCTGAAGGCGTTCACCCGGCTGAGCGACGCCGAGTCGACGACCGACTCCAAGGAGATGCCCCTGTCCGAACGCCCCCTGCGCTGGCTACCGGCCATGGAGGTCCGGGGCGAGGGGGTTTTCCTCCGCCTGGACGAGGACCGACTGGCCGCCTGGGAGAAAGCCCCGGCGGTGGCAGCGCGGGCCGAGTGGATGCGTACCGCTCACCAGCGGGTGTTGGAGCAGCGAGCCGACGACCCGAGCCGGGCCGCTCCCTCCCCCGCCACCCCACGCATGGTGCTGCTGCACACGCTGGCCCACGTCCTTGTCAACGAGTGGAGTCTGGAGTCCGGATACCCGGCAGCGGCCCTGCGTGAACGCCTTTACGCCGCCGACGATATGGCCGGCGTGCTCGTCTACACGGCGACGAGCGACTCGGCGGGCAGTCTGGGCGGTCTGGTCGCCCAGGGCGAACCGGAGCTTCTCGACCGTACGGTCCGTTCGGCCGTCCTCCGCGCCGAGTGGTGCTCCTCTGATCCGCTCTGCATGGAGACCGGGATGTCCGGCGCCGGCGGCACCAACCTGGCGGCCTGCCACGCCTGCGTGATGCTTCCGGAGACGAGCTGCGAGCACAACAACATTCTGCTCGACCGCGTTCTGTTGGTGGGCACTCCGGAAGATCCCTCGGTGGGATTCTTCCGGCAGGTCCTGACGGCCTGAGACTAGCCTCACCGTTTGCGTGCCGACGGAGCGGCCTCGATGCGGCTCTGCGCGTGGTCGAGTACCTCGTCCACGTCACCACCGCGGGCCTGGAGCCAACGGAGGAAGTCCGTGATGACGTCGATCGCGGACTCCTCCGCCACCATCCGGCCCACTCTCCCGGGCCCGGGTTCGTAGGAGCACTTCGGGGATCGCAAGGTCGCGTACATGTCCAACAGCGCCTCGGCGCGCATCACCGACGGATGCACCGAGGAACCGTCAGGCGGTGCGGACCCTGTGGCCAACTCGCACCACGTCACCTTGTGGTCCTCGTGGAGCTGAACGCCCCAACGGTCCGCGAGGGCATCGACCAGCGTCATGCCGCGACCGCCTTCGGCGTCGGCGTCCGCGAGGACGACGGCGGGCAGGGCCCGGGTGTCCGGGTCGTGAACCTCGATGCGCAGATCCGCACCGTTCACGGAGAGCACGAGCAGGCCAGGCGTACCGATGCCGATGTGCGTGAGGACGTTGGAGACGAGTTCGCTGACACAGAGGCGGGCCGTTTCGACGAGTTCGGGCAGGCCCCAGGCCTCCAGTCGGAGCGCCACGACGCGGCGCAGCGTGGCCACCTCCTCGGGGCGGGAGGTGAACTCCACATCCCACTGCTTTCGTGCCGTACGGATCTCCTGGATCACGAGGCTCTCTCCCACCGGAGTTCTCCCTGCTCGTCGCGATGCACCATCGGAGCGTCACGATCACTCACTCTGCGTGTCGCTCCGTCGCCCAGAATGGGGCCGGCGCATCCCTTCGTGCAATGTGCACAGCGGGATCCCCACTTCTGAGTGATTGGCAAGCAGCCCTCTTGGCACGAGACTGAACCCTCGTTACGCACCATGCGGTTGAGGAGAACGAGATGGCCGGTTCACCGACGGCACGCCGTCGGCGTCTGTCGATCGAGCTGAAGAAGCTCCGGGAGAAGAGCACGCTGACCTGTGCCCAGGTCGGACAGGCACTGGACTGGAGCGGCTCCAAGGTCAACCGTATGGAAACGGGCAGCGGCAGGGTCCAGCCCTCGGACATCGACGCGCTCTGCCGGTTCTACGACACGAGCGATGAACTGCGCGAGTTCCTCAAGTCGCTGGCCCGCGAGGCGAAGACCCGCGGCTGGTGGCAGGTGCACGGTGCCGGTGTGCCCGAGTGGTTCAACATCTACATCGGCCTGGAGCAGGATGCCTCCGTGCTTCGCCAGTACCAGTGCGAGTTGCTGCCCGGTCTGATGCAGACTGCGGCGTATGCCCGCGAGTTGCACACCACGGGCGCGCACCTCTCGCCGGAGGACATCGACCGGGCAGTTCGGGTACGGCTGGAGCGCCAGGAGATGCTGACACGCCCCGACGCCCCCGATGCCTGGTTCGTCGTGAACGAGGGTGCGGTGCGCAACGTCATCGGCGACCGCGCCTTGATGCGGGAGCAGCTCGAACGAGTCCTTGACTCAGCCGCGTTGCCGAACGTGACCCTGCAGGTGCTCCCCTTCGACGCGGGCACGTACCCGGCCACCGGCTCCTTCACCATGCTCGGTTTCCCCGCCCCTGAGGACCCGGACCTGGTGTATCGGGACGGCATCACAGACGCTGTCTACCTGGAGGGTGAGCATCACGTCCGCGAGTACACCAAGGCCTTCGATGGTCTGCGCGCCGCGGCCCTGAGTCCTCAGCGCTCCGCCCAACTCATCAAGTCAGTGGTGAAGGAGTACGCGAAGTGAGCACCGCGGATCGGACCGGACCGGCTTCGGCATGGTTCAGGTCGTCGTACAGCAACGGCGCGGGCGGGGAGTGCGTGGAATGCGCGTACTCCGCCGACGGCACGCTCATACGTGACTCGAAGCGGGCGGAAGGTCCGGTGGTTCGTGTGCGGGCTGGTGCGTGGAGCGCGTTCGTGGGGTCCCTGACCCGCAATCCTCCCAGGTAGAGCCACGGCTCCCGCAGGGCCGTACCCTCGGGTGAGGATGGTGGGGATTAGCGCGGTGGCGACTCTGCGTTGCTCACGGCCGTGGACCGCTCCGGGTTCGGTGGTGGGGGTCGCATGAGGCGGCCTGGTGGTTCTCTCCGCATCCGGCATCGGAAAGCGGCCACGGTTCGGGACCGACAAGCCGCTCGTGAAGCCGCAGGATGCCGTGGAAGGCTGGTGGCGCATGAGTGACACATCGTGGGCGGGGTCGGAGTTCCGGACGGCGAACGGCCCGGTGCGCGGCCAGCGGCCAGTCGACGGTGTGGTGGCCGTCCTCGGCGTGCCGTACGCCGCCGCGCCCTTCGGCGCCCGCCGTTTCCGTGAGCCTCGGCCCGTTCCCGGCTGGAGCGGACCGCGGGACTGCACGGTTTTCGGGCCCGTCGCGCCGCAGTCGGCGGAGTTGCCCGGTTCGCCGAGGTGGCGCGAGGGGGGACGAGGAGGTTCTCACCGTCAACGTGTGGGTGCGGCGGCAGTGGGGCGGACAGCGGCACCACGGCCCGGGCGCGTGGCGGCCGAAGCGCGCACTCGGCCCCGAGTTCGGTCACTGCTCCGATCGTCATGCCCGCCCCACCCTTCCGATGCCGCCGCAGTACATGCGTACACCTCGCCCCGACGGCCGGGGCGGCCCGCCGCGCGTCGCGGTGATCACCGAAGGGGCTCCGCCGCAGTGGATCCGGCATTCACTGCGGCAGACCTGTCCCGGACACTTCTCGGACAGAGCCCTGGCCAGGCCGGACAGTCCATGCCCTGTCCGGGACAGCTTTCTCCGCTTTCCTCCTTCTTCGTCCTTGCCATTCTTGAGGCCGTCAGCTGGGGACGCCCCAGCTGAATCCGTAAGCAGCCGAGAAGGAGTACATCGTGCGTATTCGTTCCGCTCTTGGTGTCGGACTCGGGGGAGCTGTCCTCGCTCTCGGTGCCGTAGCCGTTTCCGCACAGGCCGTCGAGGCAGCACCGCAAGGCGCGCTGGCCCTTCCTTCGTGGTGCACCAACGGTGAGGCGTGGGATGTGGACGGCAGGACGTACGGGGTTCGCTGTGACGTGACCTTCGCCTACTACGCGAAGGTCACCTGCACGAACGGCAAGAGCACGAAGCTCGCTAGGGGGGTCCAGACGAACGACAACCGCTGGTCGTACGCCTACTGCACTTCCTACGGGAGCAACTGGCGGGTCGTTCCAGGCACGGGAGGACCCGTCAGGGCTTGATGACGCCCGGAGCCCCCCGACTCCGGAGTGGGCCGGACGCGCAGGCAGGCGGCACGGCGGCTTGTCGTCACTCCGGTGACGGCCTCGCCCGCACACCCGAGGTGCAGGCCTGGCGTGGGTCCCCTTGATGAGGGAGTGTTTGCAGGAGGGGCGCCCGAAGGCACAGAAGGTGGCTTCTGGCACCCCTTTCGACTGCACGTCTCACGCTCGTACGCCGGCGGGAGGACCCCGGGAAGCCGGTGATATACGGGTGGCACCTCATGGGCGGGTCGGATTTCCGGACGACGAGGGGTGGGGCCGGGTGCGGTGGTGGGCACGCGCCCGGCGCCGGCGTGTCACTCCGGCTCGATGATGAACACCTGGCCGTTGGCGTCCTGCACGGTGCACCGCTGGGCCACGGCCACCGCGCCCGCCTTGTCGGAACCCTGGGAGCCGTCGGGGTCCTCGGCGCTCTCGCGGATGCCGACGCACAGGGGTTCCGCGTCCTGGGCCGGCCTGAACCGCCAGTGGTCCGAGCCGCCGCCGGGGGCGGGCTCGATGCGGAACCGCTGGGCGGTGCTGCCGCCCTGGCAGGCCTTCCAGGGCCAGGGTTCGAGCATCCCGTGGAACGGTCCTCCGTCGAGGACGGTGAGGCAGCCGGGGCCGTGGTCCGGGTGGTCCCACTTGATGATGTACAGGCCGTCGGACTCCCGTTGGAGATACGTGCGCGGCGGCACCGCCTCCGTGCAGGGCCGCTGTACCGCGACCGTCTTGGTGTCGCCGTCCACCCGGGCCTCCCCGTCGGTCAGGCACAACGTCGGCGCCCCGACCGGCCGTACCCGCGACCACCCGGGAGTCGGCCCGGCCGCCACGGGGGTGGCCGCCGGACTCATGGAGGCTTCCGAGCCACCGCCCTTGGAGTCCCCCGTCCGTTCGCCGTCCGGCAGCAGAACCACCGCGGCGATGACGAGCAGGACGACCGTACCGAGCGAGGCCAGCGCGACGAGCGGGGCGAGCGGGGCGGTACGCGTACGACCGCCACCGGCGGCCTGGCCCTCGACGGTCTCGTTCTCGGCGGCCTCGCCCTCCGGGGCACGGCCCGTCCCCGGGACACGATCGGCGTCCAGGACGCGATCGGACTCCGGCGCGTGGCCGGCCCCGGAGGCTTCCGGCCTCTCCGCGTCCGCGAGGCGCTCGTGCTCCGCGACCCGTTGCCGGGCGGCGAGCCACTCGGCCACGTCCTCCTCGGGGTCGCAGGCCCGTACCAGCGCCGCGACGACCTCGGCCCGCGGCAGTGCGTCCCTGCGCAGGACGTCCGCGAGGGTGCTGCGCGCGAGCACGTCGCCGCGTTCGGCGGCCTGCTCCTCCAACTGCCGGTAGGTCAGCCCGCTGTGCTCCTTGAGCCGCCGCAGCAGTCCGACGTACTCGGCCGGAGTCCGCGGCTCACCGGGCTCCAAGCCACCTAAGATCGCCATTCCGTCATTGTCGTCACGCGTCTCACACCCGGCAATCCCCGTCCCGGCCAGGTCGGACGCTCCATCTCTGCCATTCCGGACACCCTCTGACCAGCCCGGACAGCCCGGCCCTTGTCCCGGACAGCGCACACCGTTGTCAGACAAGATCCAGCGGCCCAGGCTCGGTTGGCGTCGCCGCAGGCCGGACCCACGGGGGTGGACCGGCCTCGGCAGACCCACCCGAACGACGTGGCAGGGAGAGCAGATGACGAAGTCCTCAAGGTTCACAGCCCGACTCGCGACCGTGGCCCTGCCATCGGCATGGGCGTCGCGGTCAGCACCGTGCCCGCTCAGGCAGTCCCGTTATGGGAGGTGTCCGGCTACAGCACGGACCCGAGTTACTGCCAGTACGCCCATGGGCTGTACGGCTACGAACAGACCGGTTCGCAGGCCGGTTACCCGACCTGCAACGCCGGGTACCAACTGTCGGCGTACGACGAGTGCGACGGCGACGGGCAGGGGGCGCGGCTGCAGATCTCGTACAAGAAGTACTCGTCGGCGAGCGGCTGGTACACGCAGGGCTGGACCACCGTCGCCAAGTCGGGCCGGACGGCGACCGTCGATCTCGGTCTCGTCCGCGACGTCCGCCTCCGGATCTGCGCCTACACGACGGCCAGGGGCGTCTTCGCCTGAGGGTCCGTGTCGTAGACCGGTGGACCGAAGGGAGGGGGAAACTTCACGGCACAGGTCGGTTCTGCCCACGGTCGAGAACGACTCAAGAAGAGAGCTTCCCTGCCGGACAAGGCCCGGACACGGGTCTGACCAGCCCGGACACCAGCGATCTGTCCGGGACAGCCTGCTGTCATTGACCCGTCCCAGTTCGCTCGGCAGTCTCTGTGCTCGACGGGCTAGGCCGCGGCCACAGAGAGCCGGAGGCTGCCTGGGACCCGCGAATCGGCCGCCAGTCCAGATCGTGACAGGCCGATCACCGTGCCAGAAGCTCCCCATTCGATCGCCCAGCGAGGAATTCGTGAGCTATGCGCACCTGCCTCAGCACTTCCCACATCCAAGGAGACAACTCATGAGATCCCGACTGATCATCACAGCCGCCGGAGCGGCACTGGCCCTGGGCCTTTCAACCACGCAGGTCCATGCGGCCGGCACCCAGACCTCCGCATGCGGCTACGACGTGTGCGCGAGCACGACGAACGGCTCGGCCACGCTGTACTTGGAGCGCGCGGCGGGAGGCGTATGGGATGTCTGTGACGACGCCTCTGACGGAATGAGGGCCAAAGCGACGGTCAGGTACGCCGGACAGACTCTCAATCTCCAAACCACGGCAGGATGGGGGTCGTGCAGCTCTCCGCAGAACTTCTACCCGACTCCCGTAAGCGGTGCCGTGATCTCATACACGGTCTGGGTGCAGGACGGTGCCAACGGAACACCTCGGTACGCCAGAAGCGGCAGCTACACCTGGTGGTAGGCCCGGTCCGACGGTGACGAAGGCGGGGGGAAGGACGATCCACCGAACGGAACTTCTGTTCCGCGCGGTAGGTGTGCCTACCGTCGGCACCATGCCGCCGGTACGGAAACCCGGCACGAGCGGCGCCTTCCCCCTTACCGACCGCAACACCTCTTGCCGATGGCCACGATGGTACGCGGCGCGTCGGTACTCCGCCGCTCCTCTGGGCGGCCCGGTCAAGCCGTGCCACGCGGCCAGTTGTGACGGGCCCTGGCGACGACCAGGCGCTCACCGTCGGGCAACGCACCGGTGCGGAAATTGCGTGCCGTGGTGGCCGGGAAGGGGACAGACTCGTCCCATGGCTGACATGCGGGCGTTCAAGGAAGCGGTCACCGCGTGGGATGCCGGTGGACCAGATGAGCCCGCGCGCGAGCTGGCGGCGCGGCTGCCCGTCCGGGCGGTCGTCCTGCTCGAAGGGCCGAGCGACGCAGCGGCCGTCGACGCGCTGGCCGAGCGTCGCGGGCGGGATCTGGAGGGGGAAGGGGTCTGCGTCCTGCCGATGGGCGGTGCGATGAGCGTCGGGCGCTTCGCCCGGCTCCTCGGGCCACCCCCCGGCCTGGGCCTCCGCCTCACGGGACTGTGCGACGTGAGGGAACGTGACTTCTACGCCCGCGCCTTGGAGGAGGTGGCGGCCGGTGCGGCGCAGGCACAAGAGCAGACGCCAGGGCAGGCGCCAGGGCAGGTGCAGCGGTTCTTCGTCTGCGCGGCGGATCTGGAGGACGAGCTGATCCGCGCGCTGGGCGTGGCCCGGGTGGAGGAGCTCGTCCGGGCGGAGGGCGACCTGCGCGCCCTGCAGACCTTCCTGCGCCAGCCCGCGCAGCAGGGCCGTACCGCGCAGCAGCAGTTGCGGCGCTTCCTCGGCACGAAGAAGGGACGCAAGATCCGGTACGGCCGCGTCCTCGTCGAGGCCCTCGAACCCGATCGTGTGCCCGCCCCGCTCGACGGCCTGCTCACGAGCCTCTGATCCCTGGGGGCAGGGCAGGGCAGGCGTGATCACGTGGTGGAGGGGGGAGGACGACGTCGAGCGCCGGTCGGGACGTGGGAGGCGACGGAGGGTGGGCCGGTGAAGGAGCGGATCGGGTACGTCGCGTGGATCGTGGGTGTGGCGCAGTTCTTCGCCGTCCAGGGGATCGTCGAGTCGGCTTGGGCGCGGCCGGCGTACAGCTGGGCGCGGAACAACATCAGCGACCTCGGCAACGTGCACTGCGGCCTGCGGACCTGGCCCGAGTCGCGGTACATCTGCTCCCCCGAACACGGCCTGATGAACGGGTCGTTCATCGTGCTGGGCGTCCTGCTCGTCGTCGGGTTCGTCCTGACCGGTGGGGCCGGTGGGGCCGGTGGTGGCGTTCTGTGGCACGGGGGGCGGGTCGCCGTCTCGGCCCGGATGCTGCTGGTCAGTGGCGGCGCGGGGTTCGTGCTGATCGGGCTGGCCCCCACGGACGTCCACAAGGGCCTGCACGTCGTGGGCGCCGCGCTCATCATGGGGTCGGGAAACGTAGGCCTCGTCCTGGCGGGGTTCGGCCTGGCGGACCGTGTGCCGCGCCCGCTGCGCCGGGTGACCGGCCTGCTGGGGGTCGTCGCGCTCCTGGCCTTCGGGCTGTTCCTGTCCGGCCACTACCTCGGTCTCGGCATGGGAGGCATGGAACGGGTCGCCGCGTATCCCTTCCTGTTCTGGGCGGCGGCCCTCGGCGTGCGGGGATGCGCCCTCCGGGCAGGCCGTACGCGGGCCGCGGTGCCGGAGGCCGGTGCGGGAAGGGCCCGTGCCGGTACGGGTCCTTCCGGGGGTTAGCCTCGGGGGAAGTGAGATCCCGCCTCGGCAGTGGGCGGGCGTGGTGGCAGGAGGCGCAGGTCATGGCGAAGGTTCCCGGCTCGGTGCTGGCCGCGAGTGGACTCGTCGGCGGGTACGGGGTGGCCCGCTGGACCCGTAAGCGGCCGCTGGGCGGGGTCATCCTCGCCGTGGCGGGGGCCGCCGCGGCACGGGAATGGCGGGAGCGGGCCGGCGGGAAGGCCGCCGGGGCGCTGTCGGTCGCGTACGTCGCCGCGTTCGCCGGGTCGCATCCCCTGGCGAAGAAGGTCGGCGCCTGGCCCGCCGTGTTCGGTGTGGCGGGTGCCGTGGCGCTGACGTCGTGGGCGGTGGCCGACCGGCGCGGATGAGACACGGGCACGGCGCGCGCCTCGACGGGCCGGCGCAGGTGCGTGCCGGGGACGGCCCGTGGTCGTTGACCCGTGGTCGTTGCCACCGGCGGCGGAGCCGTGCGCCGCTGTGGGACGAGACGACCGGCCGTCCCGCGCGAGTCGATGCTCGAGGACCTGTCGTTCCGGGACCGTGCCGCTCCGGGGCCTCCGGGTGATCGGAGGCCGTGGAGGTGGTCACGGGCCGTCTCGGGTCGCCGTCTTCGGCCCGGCTGGCCATGCTGGTGCTGGGAGCGGCCTTCTTCCCAGTGACGAGGAGCACGGCATGTCCACGGACCCGGTCGGACGATTCCTGACGGCTTTGGACCCGGACCACCGGAAAGCCATCAGCGCCAAACCGCGCGAGGAACAGGAACGGCTCGCGGCGGCCTGGGAACGGGAGCTGGAGGAAGATACCGAACTCGACTCCCTCGACGAGCTGTCCCCGGCGGCGGCGGAGGCCGAGGCGGCCCGCCGCGTCCTGGAGGGCGGGACCGGCTGAGGCCTGTCCGGAACCCAGGTGGGACACCACCTCGTCGGCGGCGGTCGTACTCCGACAGAGAGTGGCGGGATGAGCACGTTTCCGCAGGTGCGGAAGTGGGGGCGGGCGTCGCCGCCCGCCCCCTGGGCCGTGGTCAGGCGATGGCCAGACGTACCTGGGCGGAGTCCGTCCCGGCGAAGGTGAAGGTGAACTGCTCCCGGACGCCGGAGCTGCAGGCGGACTTCGTGCGGTAGTCGCCGTTGCCGGCGTTGATGCGGACCACGGCGCACTTGCCGTCCGTACGGGTGTCCTCGAGCCAGCCGTACACCTTCACGCCGTCGCCCGAACAGCTCAGGGTCCAGTGGGCCTTCGCCCCGCTGATCACCGGGGAGGCGGAGGACGGGCAGGTGGCCGCGTTCGCCGGGGCGGCGGCTCCGACGGCCAGTCCCCCGGCGAGGACGACGGTGGACACGAGGGAGGCGATGGTGTTGCGGACAGCGGACATGGGTGGCCCCTTCGGGTGGAGTGCTGACGGGAAGCGGACCGGAGCGAGGCCCTCGACGTGCCGCCCACCGAGGGGGCGGGCCGTCCGGGAGCGCCGGTCGCAGAACCAGCATCACCGGCGGGACCGGGTGGGAGGAGCCGTTTCCGACCGCTTGCCGAGGCGCATCGATGCACCCTGCCTCACAACGCCCTGACCTGTGGTTATGCCCTGATGCAGGAGGGCTGCACGGCATGTGCCGCATGGCCGGGGTGCGGGGTGGTCGGGCAGCGCGCGTGCCGGCCTTCTCACCCGGACCTCACGGGACCTCACGCGGAAGCGGGCGCGGAACCGGAGGGCGGCGGGCTCTCCGGCCTCTGGTACGCCGGGGCTCCGGCGGGTGGGAGCTGCGCCACCAGCAGGGCCAGCCAGGTGTCCACGTCCACCCTGCCGGTCACGGGCAGGTCCCGCGTGCTCTGGAAGAACCTCAGGTCCTCGGCGGTCACCGCGGTGAACTCTCCCGACACCACCGTGCCGCCCTGGCCCACGTTGTTCAGGAGCTCCTGGGCGGCCCGGACCTCGAAGGTCCCGGACCCGGGTTTGACCTCCTTCACCAGCTCCGGCCACGTGTGCTTGCCGACCTTGCCGTCGGGCGCCAGGCCTCTCTTCCGCTGGAAGGCCATGACGGCGTCCCGGGTGTCCTCCCCGAAGAAGCCGTCCGCTCCCACCTCGTAGCCGTGCGCGTTCAGCAGGTTCTGCAGGGCCCGGGCACGGGTGAACTGGTCCTGCTCGCCCATGACCAGCAGCGGCCACTGGTGCGGCACCTCACTCGCGGCCACGGCGCCCTCACCACCGGCGGCGCCGTCGGCCGTGGCGGCCTTGCGGTCCTGGACGGCGAAGCGTTCGTGCACGAGCACTCCGGCGGCGAACGCCACCACCACCGCGGCCCACACCAGTACGTGCAGGTGCCACCGGAAGCGAGGCCGGCCGGCACCGCTGCCGTGTCCCCCGGCCGGTCCGTGCGGGGCGGCGGGGCCGGCGGGGGCGGCGGTCGCACGGGACCCGGCGGGCTCACGGCGACCGGCGGGCTCACCGGATCCGTCCGTGACGTCGGTCGCGGCGGTGGGTTCCCCTCCGCCGCCGACGGTCCGTCGGCCGCTGTTCTCCCGCAGCGCCGCCCGGCACAGCGCCCGTGCCCGGTCCAGCTCCGCCGCCGGAGCGCGCAATTGGGCGTGCAGGGCCTCCACCACCCGCAAAGGGGCGGTCGACGTGTGCTTCGGGTTCAGGTAGCGCGAGAGCGTCGTCTGGTCGACGCCCAGCCGTGCGGCCAGCGCCTGCTGCGTCGGCCGGGTGCCGCCGGACGCACTGCCGGCCTCCTCCCACCAGCGTCGGAGCAACCGCGCCAACCGCGCCCCGGCCCCTTGTTCCTGGTCCCGGCCCCCTTGTTCCTGCGCCATGTGCGTGTCCCTCCTCGTCGTCATGTCCCTGTGGAACAGCCGGCCTCCGCACCGCCCGCATCACGGCATAGCGACATAACAGCAGGTCAGGCACGCGCGTCACTGCGGCATCAGGGGGGGCATCGGGGGCGTCGGCCTCAGCAGTGCTGAGCGTAGCGACGCGGCCGCGGCGTCCGGCGCGGCCGCCACGGCGCCGTCCGGGCCGCTCCGCTGCCCCCGGGTGGCCCGTCCATGCGTGGGGGAGCGTCTCCGCCCCTTCGCCGGAGCCGCTCCGCGAGCCGCCGCGGACGGCATGCGTTCACCCGGAAGAGTGCCTCGGTGCGGCGCCGTCCCGGAGCACGTCCCTCACCCGTAGGGGCCCCGGAGTCGTCGCGGGCGGCTCCTCGCCTTCGCAGGGGGACCGAGCCGGCGCTACGCGGTCTTCGTGCCGGAGGCCGGCGAACCCGGTGAGTCCGGCGTTCCCCGGGACCCCGGCGTAACCGTCGACAGGGGCTCCGCGATGTCCTCCAGCGAGCGGCGCTCCGCGTTCACCGCCAGGAACGCCGCCACCAGACCGGCCGCGCACATCAGCCCGGCGCCGATCCGGAAGGCCAGGGCCGTCTCGCCGACCACGCCGGACTCGGTCAGGTCGGCGAAGATCAGCGGGCCGCTGATACCGCCGGCGGCGGTGCCGATGGCGTAGAAGAAGGCGATGGCCATGGCGCGGGTCTCCATCGGGAAGATCTCGGAGACGGTCAGGTAGGCGCTGGAGGCGCCCGCCGACGCGAAGAACAGCACCACGCACCAGCAGGCGGTCATGGTCGTGGCCGTGAGCGAGCCGTTGCCGAAGAGCCAGGCCGTGCCGAAGAGCAGGATGCCCGACAGCAGGTACGTGCCCGAGATCATGATCCGGCGGCCGACCGTGTCGAAGAGCTTGCCGAGGAGCAGTGGGCCCAGGAAGTTGCCCGCGGCGATGACGGCGAAGTAGTAGCCGGTGCTGCCGGTCGGCACGTCGAAGAAGGTGATGAGGATGGCGCCGAAGCCGAAGGTGATGGCGTTGTAGAGGAAGGCCTGGCCGATGAAGAGGGAGAGGCCGAGGACCGCGCGGCGCGGGTAGCGGCCGAAGACGGTCTTGGCGATCAGGCCGAAGCCGATGCTCTTGCGCTGGTGGATGGTGATCTCGCCGGCGGGCGGCGGCAGCGGTTCCCCCTTCTCCTCCTCGATCTCCCGTTCGACGGACGTCACGAGTGCGTCGGCCTTCTCGCCCTGGCCGTGGATGAACTGCCAGCGTGGGCTCTCCGGGACGTGCCGGCGGACCAGGAGGACGACCAGGCCGAGGACGACGCCGAGGGCGAAGCTGAGCCGCCAGCCGAGGTCCTTGGGGAAGATGTCGGTGTCCAGCATCACGATGGACAGCAGGGCGCCGCCGATCGCGCCGAGCCAGTAGCTGCCGTTGATGATGAGGTCGACCCGGCCCCGGTAGTGGGACGGGATCAGCTCGTCGATCGCGGAGTTGATGGCCGCGTACTCGCCGCCGATGCCGAAGCCGGTGAGGAACCGGAAGAGGAAGAACCACCAGGTCTCGAAGGAGAGGGCGGTCAGCGCGGTCGCCGCCAGATAGACGATCAGCGTCGCCATGAACAGCTTCCGGCGGCCGTAGCGGTCGGTCAGCCAGCCGAAGAACAGGGCCCCGGAGCACGCGCCCGCCACGTACAGGGCGGCGGCGAGACCGGTGATCTGGGCGGAGGTGATGTCCAGGCCGCTGCCTTCCTCGGCGATGCGGCCGGCGACGTTGCCGACGATCGTGACTTCCAGTCCGTCCAGGATCCAGACGGTGCCCAGGCCGATCACGATCATCCAGTGCCACCGCGACCAGGGCAGCCGGTCCAGACGGGCCGGGACGGCCGTGGTGACGGCTCCGGTGGAGGCGGGCACCGAGGCCGACGACGATTCCCCTGTCATGGCTCCCTCTCCGTCGAGCTCCCTCGAGCTCCCTCGGGCGAATGCCTCCCTTGTGCCCTGGGCCGGGAGGAACACGCCCGCCGTGCCGGGAGGCCGCCGGGCCCGCCGGAGGGGGCCCTACGCCCCCAGCATGCGGGCGACCGTGTAGATCAGCAGCCCGGCGAGAGAGCCGACGACCGTGCCGTTGATGCGGATGAACTGGAGGTCGCGGCCGATGTTGGCCTCGATCTTCTTCGTCGTGTGCTCGGCGTCCCAGCCCGCCACGGTGTCCGTGATCAGGGAGGTGATCTCCCCCCGGTAGGTGGTGACGACGTACACCGCGGCGCTCTCCAGCCAGCCGTCGACCTTGCCCTGCAGCCTGGCGTCGGCCGACATGCGCGCGCCCAGCGACAGCAGCGAGGCGCGGACGCGCAGCCGCAGCTCGCTGCGCTCGTCCTCCGCCGCGGAGACGATCATGGACCGCACGGCCGTCCAGACGGAGGCGATCAGGTCCTGGACCTCGTCACGGTCGAGGATCTCGCCCTTGAGGCGTTCGATCCGGGCGCGGGTCTCGGTGTCGGACTGGAGGTCGGAGGCGAAGTCGGTGAGGAAGCGGTCGAGGGCGCCGCGCGCGGGGTGGGCGGGCATGTCGCGCATCTCGGTGACGAAGCGCAGCAGCTCCTTGTAGACGCGGTCGCCGATCTTGCGGTCCACGAACCGCGGGGTCCAGCCGGGGGCGCCGCCCTGCACGGCGTCCATCACGGAGTCGCCGTGCGTCACGAGCCAGTCGTGGGCACGGGTGAGGACGACGTCGACGGCCTTCTTGTGGCCGCCGTCGGCGACGATCCTCTCCAGCAGCTTGCCCATACCGGGCGCGATCTCCTGGGCGTCCGCGCGGCGGGTGATCGCCTCGCCGACCACCGCCTGGACGTCGGAGTCGCGCAGGACGGTCAGCGCGCCGCGCAGGGCGGCCGACAACTCGGCGGTGACCCGGTCGGCGTGCTCGGGCACCGCCAGCCAGGCGCCGAGCCGGCTGCCGATGCCGACGGAGCGCAGCCGCCCGCGGACGACGTCCTCGGAGAGGAAGTTCTCGCCGACGAATTCGCCCAGGGAGACGCCGAGCTGGTCCTTCTTGGTGGGGATGATCGCGGTGTGCGGGATGCGCAGGCCCAGTGGGTGGCGGAACAGGGCGGTCACGGCGAACCAGTCGGCGAGCGCGCCGACCATGCCCGCCTCCGCCGCCGCGGCGACGTAGCCCGCCCAGGCTCCGGCGCCCGAGTGGGACGCCCACTCGGCGAGGACGTACACCACGGCGACGAACAGCAGCAGCCCGGTGGCGATGAGCTTCATCTGGCGCACTCCGCGCCGCTTCTCCTCGTCCGCCGGACTGAACGTCGTCATCGTGCGGTGGGTGGCGCCACCGGCGCGGGCCTGCGTGCGCGGGCCTCCACCGCCCCCGGCCCCCGTGGTGCCGGTGCCCTCCGTGTTCGCGGTGTTCGCGGTGTTCGCGGTGTCCGCCTCGCTCATCCGCCCGATCCGTTCATCCGTTCCGCCCCGCTCCATCCGCTCCGCCCGTTCGGTGATCCCTCACACATTGTCCCTTCCCGTCCGACTCCCGGAACGGAACAGGAGTTCCCGGCGCCTGTCCCATGGACGGCCCGACGGCTGCCCGACGAGCGCCCCGGCAAAGGACCTGGAGGGGGATTTCGCCTGGAGAGCGGGAGGAAAGCGGGACGAGACCGGGGGAAATCAGGGGGAAATCAGGGCAACCCGCGGCGTGAGGCCAGGGTGGACCTCAGGGAGAAGTCAGAGGAAAGTCAGGGCGAAGCCGACCGGCTGTCCATGGGATCCCAGCGGGGGCGCAGTGGGGTCGCAACGGGATCCCCCGCGGGGTCCCGTCGGGCCGCCGTCCGTCCATGCCGCATCATGGGCTCATCCGTACGGAGTCTCGGACTCCGACCGTCCGAGGAGAACAGAACAGCATGACCGGGGGACGTGACGGGGGCGCGGGAGCGCCCCCCGCGAAGTACCGCGCCCTGCTCGCCGCGGTGATCGCCGCGGTCGTGGCGGTGTCCGCGACCATATACGTCGGCGTGTCGTCCGACCTGTACGGCGACGGCACCAGAGACCGCGACACCCTCGCCGACGGCCGCGGCGGACACCGGAACCCGGCCGCACCGGCCTCCACCGGCACCTGGGTCTCCTCCTGGGCGGCCTCCCCGGTCGGCGGCGAGCCCGGCACCGAGATGACCGGCCTCGCGAACCGCTCGCTGCGCAACGTCGTGCACACCAGCGTCGGCGGCACCGCCGCCCGGATCACCCTCTCCAACCTCTACGGCCAGTCCCCGCTCACCATCAGCCACGCCTCGATCGCCCTGTCCGCGGGCCGGGACGGCGCGGCGGCACTCTCCGGCACCATGCGGCAGGTCACCTTCCGGGGGCGGACCGGCGTCGTCATCCCTGCCGGGGGCCAGGTGACGAGCGACGCCGTACGCATCGCCGTCCCGCACGACGGAGACGTGCTGGTCACCACGTACTCCCCCACCGGCTCCGGACCGGTCACCCGCCACACGCACGCACGCCAGACCTCGTACGCCGCCGTCGGCGAGCACACCGAGGACACGACCGGCGCCGTGTACACCGAGGAGAGCGCCTTCTGGCGCTACCTGACCGGGCTGGACGTGCTGAGCAGGGACTCCGGGGGCACCGTCGTCGCCCTCGGCGACTCGCTCACCGACGGCAGCACCTCTACCGTCGGCGCCAACAACCGCTGGCCGGACGTCCTGTCCGACCGGCTGCGCGAAGCGGCCGCGGCAGGACGGGACGTGCCGCGCTACAGCGTCGTCAACGGCGGCATCAGCGGTAACCGGGTCCTCGCCGACGGCCTCGGCCGCCCCGCGGAGAACCCCAGCGCCCTGAAGCGCTTCGACCGTGACGTCCTCGGCCGCACGAACGTCAAGGTCCTCGTCGTCGACCTCGGCATCAACGACATCCTGCGCGACCCGGACCTCGCCGACCCCGACGCGATCGTCGGCGGCCTGAAGACCCTCGTCGACCGGGCCCACACCCGCGGGCTGAAGGTCGTCGGCGCGACCCTGATGCCGTTCGGCGGCCACCGCGGACACACCGACGCGCGCGAGACGGTGCGGCAGCGGATCAACGCGGAGATCCGCGCGGGGCGCGTCTTCGACGCCGTCGTCGACTTCGACCGGGCACTGCGCGACCCCTACGATCCGCGCCGGCTGCGCCCCCTCTACGACTCGGGCGACCATCTGCACCCGAGCGACCGGGGGTACACGCGGATGGCCGAGATCTTCGACCTGAACGACCTGAAGGGCGGGGCGCCGGCGCGGCTGTAGGGAGCGGCCGGACCGGCCCCACTCCCTGCGGCGACGGCCGGGGACCGCTCAGCAGTCCCGGTCAGCGGTCCCGGTCGCGGCGGCGTTCGCCCTGCTCCTCGGCCCGTCGGCCGTGCGAGGACTCGAAGCCGAAGGAACCGTGACCGAAGCCTCCGTGGCCGTGGCCGAGGGCGGCCTGGCCGGACGAGGAGGAGCCCAGCTCATGGTGGTCCGCGTCGTCGCCCGCCCCTTCCCCGCGGCGGTTCGCCCTGCGCTCCAGCTTCTCGCGGCGGCGCTCCTCCCGGAACTGCTGCTTCTCCGCCCGGGTCAGCTTGCGCTTGACGCCGACGCCGCCCCAGAAGGCGAAGCCCGAGACGATGACGCGGGGGGCGCCCGGCTCGCCCGGCACGCCCTCCTCACGGTGGTCGAAGCCGCCCATGACGCCGATGCCGCGGACGACGACCTCGACACCCTGCGGGACGATGACATCGATGCCGCCCATGATCGCGACCGCGTTGATCACGATCTCGCGGTCCGCGAAGTCCGCCTCGCGCAGATCGATCTCGCCGCCGCCCCAGAAGGCGAAGCAGTTGAACTTCCGCGGCGCCGTCCACCGGCCCTTGCGCTGGAACCCCGACATCACGGCGACGGCCCACGTCGACGGCGCGTCACCGCCGACGCCCACCCGGCTCGACCAATCGTCGCCCGGTTCGGGGGACTTCATCAGGGAGACGACGGGGACGGACACGCCGGGGGCGGGCAGGTCGCGGGTGATCGGCTCGAGTTCCCGGTAGGTCCGCGCCTTGTACGTCGCGTCCAGCCGCTCCTCGAACTCCTCCATGTCCAGGCGCCCCTCGGCGACGGCGTCCCGCAGAACGGCGGCGACGCGCTCGCGGTCGGCATCGGAGGCGCGGAGGTCCGGGACTGCGTCGTCGGTCATACCCAGCAGCCTACGAGGTCCCCCGGCCGAGGGCTACGAGACCACCCGCCCGACGCCCTCGTCCCGGCCCTCCGGGGCGTCCCCGGCGGCGGACCCCCTCTCCTTCGCCGACACCGCCCGCCCCGCCCGTCCTTCCCGTCCTTCCCGTCCTTCCCTTCCCGTCCCGTCCCTGAGCCCCGCCCGCTCCGCGTACATCTTCGCGATCACGGCCTCGATGTCCGGTTCCCGCACCGAAAGGTCCACCAGCGGGTACTCCGCCGCGATCCGCGCCACCAGCGGGGCGGCCGACTCCGCCGCCGGGAACGCCAGCCACTGCCTCGGCCCCTCCACCCGCACCACCCGCGCCGGCGCCGGCGCGTCGATGGGCGGCATCTCCCGCTCCAGGTCCACCACCAGCGTGCGTTCGCTCTCCCCCGCCCGGTGCAGGCCGGCGAGCGGGCCGTCGTACATCAGGCGGCCGTGGTCGATGACCATCACCCGCGAGCACAACTGCTCGATGTCCTGCAGGTCGTGCGTGGTCAGCAGCACCGTCGTGGCCCGCTCGGTGTTCAGCTCCCGCAGGAAGTCCCGCACCTTGGTCTTCGAGACGACGTCCAGACCGATGGTCGGCTCGTCCAGGTACAGCACCTCCGGGTCGTGCAGCAGCGCCGCCGCGATGTCGCCGCGCATCCGCTGTCCCAGGGAGAGTTGCCGTACCGGCGTGTCCAGCAGATCGCCCAGGTCGAGCAGTTCGACGAGCCGGTCCAGGTTCGCGCGATAACGGTCGTCGGGAATCCGGTACATGCGGTGCATCAGCCGGTACGAGTCGAGCAGCGGCAGATCCCACCACAGCGTCGTCCGCTGCCCGAACACCACCCCGATACGGTGCGCCAGCCGCATCCGCTCCCGGGTGGGGTCGATGCCGGCCACCCGCAGCCGGCCACCGCTCGGGGTGAGGATCCCGGTCAGCATCTTGATCGTGGTCGACTTGCCCGCGCCGTTCGGCCCGATGTAGCCGACCATCTCACCGCGTGCCACGGAGAACGAGAGCGAGTCCACGGCCCGCACCCGCCGCCGCTCCCGCTTCAGGAACCCGGTCTTCTTCCGCACGTCGAAGACCTTCTCGACACCCTCGAGAAGGATGAACTCCCGATCGTCGCGGCTCCCGTCACCGCCGTCGCCGCCGTCACCCTCGCCATACGCACGCGCGCCGCCGTCGCCCACCGTCAACTCCCTGTACTCCGATACGAACGCAGCCCCGCCCGCCACGCCAGCCCCGCCAGCACGCAGCACACCGCCGCCACCGGCGGCGCCATGAACGCCGCCCACTGCGGCAGGTCCAGCGGATACGGCCGCCCCAGCACATAGGACGCGGGCACCCAGTTGACGAAGGCGAGCGGCAGCACGAACGTCATGCCGCGCACCAGTTCCTGCGCGAACACCACCGGCGGATACTGCAGCATCGTCTGACCGCCGTAGGTGAACGCGTTCTGCACCTCGGACGCGTCCTGCGCGACGAACTGGAAGGCCGCGCCCCCCACGAACACCGCGCAGAAGATCGCCGCGCCGCTGACCACCGTCACCGGCATCAGCAGCAGCTTCGGCGCCGTCCAGACGATGTCCAGCGAGGCGACGGCCCAGCCGAGGACCAGCAGCCCCTGCAGCAGGCGCCCGACGCGGCGCAGGGCGAAGCGGTCCGCGGCGACCTGCGCGAGCACCGGCACCGGCCGCACCAGCAGCGTGTCGAGCGTGCCGTCACGCACCCGGCGTCCCAGCCGGTCCATCGAGCCCAGCGTCAGGTCCGCGATGCCGAACGACACGATGGACAGGCCGTACAGGAAGGCCACCTCGGCCAGGGCATGGCCGGCCAGCACATCGACGTGCGAGAACATCAGCGCGATGCCGACGAAGTCAAGGCCGGTCACCACCACCCCGCCGATGGTCGTCAGTACGAACGACGTGCGGTACACCATGGTCGAGCGGATCCACATCCCCGCGATCAGCCCGTACGCGCGCATCCCCTGCGCCAGCCCGGACCTCCTTCCGGGCCTCCTGCCGGGCCTCCTGCCGGAGCTCCTGCCGGACCCTTCACCGGGCCCCTCGCCGGGCCCCTCGCCGGGCCGGCCACCGACCCGCCCGCCGGCCTCCGCCACGCCGGGCCGCCCACCGCCCTCAGCCACCCTGGACCACCACCCGTCGCGTCGCCGCCGACTGCAGCAGCCGTCCCGCCACCAGCAGCGCCACCGCCCAGGCGCCCTGGAGCGCGAAGACCCGCAGCGCGCTCGTCTCCCCCATCAGGACGTCGGCCGGCCCCTGGAGCAGCGCCGCCCAGGGCAGCATCCGTACGACCTCGCCGAACGCGCCCGGGAACACGTTCAGCGGCAGCACCAGGCCCGAGCAGAGCATCCCCACGATCATCAGCATCTGCATCGCCCCCGTACCGTCCATCAGCCAGAACGCGCTCAGCGCCACCAGGTAGCGGATCGCGTAGCTGACCACCATCGCGAGCAGCACCGTCGTCAGGAAGGCGGCCCAGGTCAGCGGATCGTCCGGCAGCGCCACCGGGAAGACCGTCACCCCGAACAGGAAGGGGATCACGCCCCGCCCCAGCAGCTGGAACACCGACCGGCCCAGATCCTGCGCCAGCCACCACCCCTGCAGGTCGGCGGGCCGGTACAGATCGATCGCGACGGCACCCGTACGGATCCGCTCCATCAGCTCGACCTCGAAGCCGCCGCCCTGAATGGCCAGCGTCGCGTACAGCGCCTGCCCCAGCCACACGTACGTGACCGCCTGCGCCTGCCCGTATCCCCCGAGGTCCGGCCGCTCGTTCCACAGCGCCAGATAGGTGTACACGAGGATCAGGCCGAAGACGGTGTTGGTGAACACCCCGGCCGCCGTCGCCGCCCGGTACGTCGCGTACCGCCGGAAGCCGCCCACCGCGACCGCCCCGTACAACCGGACCGACGACCGGACCGACGACCGGGCCGAGCCTCCCCCCACAACCCGCCTCCGGTCCTCGCCTCACCCGGCGTCCTCGCACAGCGTTCTCGTCCGACGTCCTCGCCCGGCGCCCGAGCGCACGAACCTAGTGCCGACAGCCGAGGCCCTGCCAGGCATTTTCCGGCTGTCCGGGGCCATACGTGTGAGAAGCCGCGCCGCGGACCGACACGCGCCGCCGACGGGAACGGACCCACGGATGCGACAGTCTTCTCCAAAGGGACGCACGACGCGTACACGCACGCACCGCGTGTACCGCCCGAACCAGCCGTAATAGCTGTAACAGTCGAATCGGTTGTACCAGCCGTAACAGCAGTAACAGCCGCAATGGCCGTACCCTCAGAAAAAAGCGAAACAGGAGTCCGTGCACGACATGAGCGACGAGCCGCAGCCACAGCAGCCCGCCCCGGGCAAGCGCAACCGCACCGGATGGCGTCGGATCGTCCCCACCTGGCGGATGACGCTGGGCGCCTTCCTCGCCGGCGCGCTCCTGCTCACCGGCGGCTTCTTCCTCGGCTACCACCTCGTGCACATCCCGTCCGCCAACGCCCTCGCGCTCAAGCAGGCCAACGTCTACCTGTACGCCGACGGCTCCGCCATCGCCCGGGACGGCGAGGTCAACCGGGAGAACGTCGGCCTCGGCCGGATCTCCCAGGACGCGCAGCACGCCGTCCTCGCCGCCGAGGACCGCGACTTCTACACCGAGTCCGCCATCGACCCCCAGGCCATGCTCCGCGCCGCCTGGAACACCGCCACCGGCAAGGGCAAGCAGTCCGGCTCCACCATCACCCAGCAGTACGTGAAGAACTACTACCTCCAGCAGGAGCAGACCGTCACCCGCAAGGTGAAGGAGTTCTTCATCGCGATCAAGCTGGACCGCGAGCAGAGCAAGGAAAAGATCCTCGAGGGCTACCTCAACACCAGCTACTTCGGCCGCAACGCCTACGGCATCCAGGCCGCCGCCCAGGCCTACTACGGCATGGACGCCCAGGACCTCGACGCCGGCCGCGCCGCCTACCTCGCCGCCCTGGTCAACGCCCCCAGCCAGTACGACGTCATCGCCCACCCCGAGAACCGCCCCGCAGCCGAGTCCCGCTGGAACTACGTCCTGGACGGCATGGTCGAGCAGGGCTGGCTGAGCGAGACAAAGCGCGCCGGCCTGAAGTTCCCCCCGCCCAAGGAGAGCACCAACTCCACCGGCATGTCCGGCCAGCGCGGCTACCTCGTGCAGATCATGAAGGACCACCTCATCCGGAACAAGATCGTGAGCGAGGAGGAACTCGACGCGGGCGGCTACCGCATCACCACCACCCTGCAGAAGGACAAGCAGAACGCCTTCGTCGACGCCGTCAACGACAAACTGGTGGACCGGCTCGACCAGAAGGAGCGCAAGGTCGACACGTACGTCCGCGCGGGCGGCGCCGCCGTCGAGCCGAAGACCGGCAAGGTCCGCGCCATGTACAACGGCATCGACTACGTCAAGCAGTACACACCCAACGCCACCCGTAGGGATTACCAGGTCGGCTCCATCTTCAAGCCGTTCGTGTTCGCCGCCGCCGTCGCGAACGGGTCCCGCACCCAGGACGGCCTCCCCATCACCCCGAACACCGTCTACGACGGCACCAACAAGCGCCCCGTCCAGGGCTGGTCCGGCGGCCTCTACGACCCGGCCAACGAGGACGACCGCTCGTACGGCGACATCACCGTCCGCGAGGCCACCGACAAGTCCGTCAACGCCGTCTACGCCCAGATGGCGGTCGACGTCGGCTCCGACAAGGTCCAGCAGACCGCCGTCGACCTCGGCATCCCCTCCACCACACCCGAACTCACCCCCTCCCCCTCCATCGCCCTCGGCGTGGCCACCGCCAGCGCCCTGGACATGGCCGAGGCGTACGCGACCCTCGCCAACCACGGCGTGCACAGCGACTCCACCATGATCGAGAAGATCACCAAGAACGAGAGGGAAACGGTGCCGCTGCCCGAGCGGAAGAGCCGCCGGGCGGTCAGCCGCGAGGCCGCCGACACCACCACCGCCGTCCTGCGCGGCGTCGTCCAGAACGGCACCGCGACCGCCGCCCTCGGCGCGGGCCGCCCCGCCGCCGGCAAGACCGGCACCGCGGAGGAGGACAAGGCCGCCTGGTTCGCCGGCTACACCCCCGAACTGGCCACCGTCGTCGCGGTCATGGGCCAGAACCCGGACACCGCCGTGCAGGAGAAGCTGTACGGCGCGATGGGCCTGTCCCGCGTCAACGGCGGCGGGGTCCCCGCCGAGATCTGGGCCCAGTTCACCCGGGAGGCACTGGAGGGCGAGCCCGTCAGCGACTTCGACCTCGAACTGCAGCCGGACGCCGAACGGACCGCGCCGCCGACCGCCGACACCGGTTCCCGTCCGCCCACGACCACCCCGGGCGACGACACACCCACCACCCCCGGACCGGACGAGAACGCGCCCCGGAACCCGGGCCCGGACGACAGCACCGGCCGGGGCCGCGCCGAAGGCGGGACGAACGAAGGCGCCGGCGGCGACACCACGACCGGCGGCACGGACGGCGACACCTCCACCGGCGGCACCACGGACGGAACCAACGGCGGCACCACGGGCGACACGGACAGCGGCGGAACCGGCTCGTCCGACGGCGAGAACCCCGGCACGGGCGGCCGCGGCGGCCTCACCGGCTTCATCCCACGCGCCCGCGGGGAGTGAGCGCGGGAAGCGACCGCGCTCAGCGATCAGCCACTCAGTGCCCCGACGTCGCCTTCAGCCCCACCACGGCGACCACCAGCAGGCACACGAAGAAGATCCGGGCGGCGGTCACCGGCTCCCCCAGCACCACCATGCCCAGCACCGCCGCCCCGGCGGCACCGATCCCCACCCACACGCCGTACGCCGTACCGATCGGCAGCGTCTTCGCCGCGTACGACAGCAGCACCATGCTCGCCACGATGCCGGCACCGGTGAGCACGCTGGGAACCAGCCGGGTGAACCCCTCGGTGTACTTCATCCCGATCGCCCAGCCGACCTCGAGCAGACCGGCGACGATCAACAGAACCCACGCCACGACAGGCACCTCCGGAACACACGTCGACGGTCGACGAACCGTCGAATCGAAACGGGAGTGCGTCGTCTTTGCCTCACCCCGGTACGGCGCGTCTCGTCGGGGCCCAGTGGGTCCCCCCACTCCAAAGCCCTGGCCAGACAGCCGGAAGGGCTGGTGACCATGGTCACCAGCCCTTCCGTCCACCACGGCGACGCCGCGGCGGTCCACGGGTCTACAGGTACAGGCCCGTCGAGTCCTCCGACCCCTCGAACCGGTCCGCGGCCACGGCGTGCAGATCACGCTCCCGCATCAGCACGTACGCGGTGCCCCGCACCTCGACCTCCGCACGGTCCTCCGGGTCGTACAGCACCCGGTCGCCCGTCTCCACCGTCCGGACGTTCTGTCCCACCGCGACGACCTCGGCCCAGGCCAGCCGACGGCCGACGGCCGCCGTCGCGGGAATCAGGATGCCGCCCCCGGACCGCCGCTCGCCCTCACTCGCGTCCTGCCGCACCAGTACGCGGTCGTGCAGCATCCGGATGGGCAGCTTGTCGTGCCGGGGGTCGTGCTCGTTCTTCTTCGCGCTCACGCCTGAAACCTACCTGCCTTGGCCACGGACGTACGCGATCGGGTCCACGTACGTTCCGGCCCGAGTCCGAGTCCGAGTCCTGGTACAAGTCCTGGTACGAGTACGGGTGGGAGTACGGGTACGAGTCCGCGTACGGATCAACGCCTGCGTCGACGCGACCCCAGAGCCAGCAGCCCCGCCACACCCACTACCAGAACCACGGCCGGCACGATCCGCTCCAGCCGCGGCGCGCCGTTCAGGTCCACGAACTGCACCTTGACGTCGCTCACCACACGATTGACACCGACATACGCCCTGCCGAGGGTGTGATCGACATGGGAGGCGACCCTGGCCTTCGCATCGCCGACGATCGTCTTCGGATGCACCCGCACGCCGATCTCGTCCAGGGTCTCGGCCAGCACCGCGCGACGGCGCTTGATGTCCGCCTCGATCTCCGCCGGGGTTCTGGTGTCCGCCGTGTCCGCCACCGTGTCGCCTCCGAAATCCGCTGAAACCATAAAAGCCGTACCTGTGCCGGACAGTCTGTCAGCTTCGTGCCGCCCCGCACGGTCAGGGCACCCGGTTACCCTCGATCCCGGCACCCGATCCACCCAGCGTGTACGTACGAGGAGACCAGACCGATGAGCGAACGCCTCGAGCCCGGAGCCCCGGCCCCCGCCTTCACCCTGCCCGACGCCGACGGCAACGAGGTGTCCCTGGCCGACCACAAGGGCCGCAAGGTCATCGTCTACTTCTACCCGGCGGCGCTCACGCCCGGCTGCACCAAGCAGGCCTGCGACTTCACCGACAACCTCGAGCTGCTGGCCGGCGCGGGCTACGACGTCATCGGCATCTCCCCCGACAAGCCCGAGAAGCTCGCCAAGTTCCGCGACACGGAGTCCCTGAAGATCACCCTCCTCTCCGACCCCGACAAGAAGGTCCTGGAGGCGTACGGCGCCTTCGGCGAGAAGAAGCTGTACGGCAAGACGGTCGTCGGCGTGATCCGCTCCACGGTCGTCGTCGACGAGGAGGGCAAGGTCGAACGCGCCCTCTACAACGTCAAGGCGACGGGCCACGTGGCCAAGATCATCAGGGATCTGGGCGTCTGACCCGAAGCACCCGCGAACGGCCCGCACCGGCACCCGGTACGGGCCGTTCCGCATATCGTGCGTGACCGTCCGATAAACGATTCGTTACTCCGTACGAGGCCACGAACGGGTGGCCTAGGAACGGAGGGGACTCGATGGGGACAAGCGCGTACACCAAGGAGCGGCTGGAGGAGGCGGCTCGGGGGGCACGGACGTTGTCGGAGGCGTTGGTGCGACTGGGGGTGGATCCGAAGAGTTCGACGAGGCGGTACGTACTGGGACGGATGAAGAAGCTCGGGGTCGACACGGCGCACTTCCAACGTGAGGGGGTGAAGTGGACCCGGGACGTCCTCCAGGAGGCGGTCTCGGCCTCCACGAACATGTGCGAGGTGTTGCGGCATCTCGGGCTGGAGGTGGTCGGTGGGCACCACACGCACATCAGCCGCCGGATCAAGGCGTACGGCCTGGACATCTCGCACTTCCGGATGCCGACCCGGAGAGGTAAACCCTGGCGCCCGCGGACGCCGGAGAACCTGCTCGTCGAGCAGCCACCCGCTCAGGCCCGGCGCATCCCGAGCGACCGGATCAAGTGGGCGATGACCGCCCTGGGCGTACCGGAGCAGTGCACCCTCTGCGGTACCGGAAGCGTGTGGCGGGGGCGCTCGCTCCCGTTGGAGGTCGACCACGTGGACGGCGACTGGCGAAACAACCGCATCGAGAACCTGCGGTTTCTGTGCCCCAACTGCCACTCGACAACGGACAATTACCGGGGACGCGGCAGGGGACGTGCGAGCCGATGAGCAGTGGCGTGCGGTACACCCGCGATCGGCTGGCAGAAGCTGCCGCACAGTGCTCCAGCCTCGATGAGGTGATCATCTTCTTCGGCACCCAGCCGTACGACCATCTCCGCCGATACCTCGCCAAGCGCTTTGCTCACTTCGGGATCGACATATCTCATTTCAGCCCTTCCGATGGGATTGCCCGGCCCATCGCCGAAGAACTACGTACGGTAGTCGCCGAATCCGTTTCGATCGCTGCGGTACTTCGTCGGCTGGGGCAGCCGAACAGCGGTACGCAGCGCACCCTCCTGCGCCAGTGGATCGCTGAGGAGAACGTCTCGACGGCGCACTTTCTGGGACAGGCCCATCAGCGCGGCAAGCCCGGTCCTGTCCCCCTCAGGCGACCTGAGGACATTCTGATCAAGCACGATGGCAAACATCGGACGAAGACCGCACTCCTGCGTCGGGCGCTCTGCGGAGTCGGCGTGCCCAATGAGTGCGCCGAGTGCGGTACGGGCCCCGAATGGCTGGGCAAGCCCATGACGCTGGAGGTCGATCACGTCAACGGGGATTGGCGGGACGACCGGCGCGAGAATCTGCGGTTGCTGTGCCCAAACTGCCATGCGGTCACAAGCACCTGGTGCCGTGGCGGCCGACGACGCTCCCCTCAAACGAGCACCAAGTGACAGGTAGCATGGCCCGGCATGCGGCCGTGTTGGAATGGCAGACAAGCGGCGCTTAGAACGCCGTGGGCGAAAGCCCGTGTGGGTTCGAGTCCCACCGGCCGCACCACGTGGAGGGGCCGCCTGGCCGGGCGGCCCCTCTCGCATGTCACCCCAGCAGCTCCCGCACCGCCGGCACCAGCGCCCGGAAGGCCTTGCCCCGGTGGCTGATGGCGTTCTTCTCCGCCGCGGAAAGCTCCGCGCAGGTGCGGGTCTCGCCCTCCGGCTGGAGGATCGGGTCGTAGCCGAAGCCGCCGGTGCCGGCCGGGGTGTGGCGCAGGGTGCCTCGCAGGTGGCCTTCGACGACGCGTTCCGTGCCGTCGGGGAGGGCCAGGGCGGCGGCGCAGGCGAAGTGGGCGTCGCGGTGGGTGTCGGCGATGTCGGAGAGCTGGGCCAGGAGCAGGTCGAGGTTGGCCCGGTCGTCGCCGTGGCGGCCCGCCCAGCGGGCGGAGAAGATGCCGGGGGCGCCGCCAAGGACGTCGACGCAGAGGCCGGAGTCGTCGGCGACGGCGGGGTGACCGGTGGCGCGGGCGAGGGCGTGGGCCTTGAGGAGGGCGTTCTCGGCGAAGGTGGTGCCGGTCTCCTTGACGTCGGGGACGTCGGGGTAGGCGTCGGCGCCGACGAGTTCGTGGGGCAGTCCGGCTTCGGCGAGGATCGACCGCAGTTCGGTGATCTTTCCGGCGTTGCGGGTGGCGAGGATCAGGCGGGTCATGGGGTCCAGTATCCCGGGCCCCGTTCCGGGCCCCGTCCCGCCGGCCGCTCCTCCCGGTGCCCTACGGGGTGCAGACCTTCGTCAGTTCGCCGGCCGCGTCGGTGACCGGGCTGAGGTCGGGGGTGGTTTCGCCCTTCTCGACGGAGGTGCGGACGTTGCCGACGGCCTTGTCGAGGTCGTCGACGGCCTTGCCGACGTCGGCGTTGTCGGTCTGGTCGCCTATCTCGCCGAGGTTCTGGTCGATGGAGTCGAGGGACTCCTCGAGTTGGGTGACGTCGTCGGAGGCGTTCTCCACGGCCTGCTGGAGTTCGGTGACGCTGTCGGCGATGGCGTCGGCGGTCCGGACGCAGTCGAGTGCCTTGTCGACGGCACTGCAGCCGGTGGTAAGTCCGGCGGTGAGGACGACAGCCGCCAGGGTGGCGGTGACGGCTGTGGTGCGGCGTCGGCGGCTCGCGGCCATGGAACGGTCCCTCCCTGTGGGGCCGGGTGGCCCTCGTCGCTGGCCGGGTGTGCGGAGCCGGTCCGTCCGTACGCCCGTACCTCTACGGACGCGGGGGTGGCCGGCGCGGTTGCCCGCGTCGGCCACGTCCTTTGGTACGTCCTTTACCTTTCGAGGACGCTATCAAGTGCGGTGCGCTGCGCGGTAGTCAGTTCGGCACAGCCGGCGACGGCGAGGTCGAGGAGGGTGTTCAGTTCGGTCCGGTCGAAGGGCGCGGCCTCGGCGGTGCCCTGGACCTCGACGAAGCGGCCGTCGCCGGTGCAGATGACGTTCATGTCGGTGTCGGCGCGGACGTCCTCCTCGTAGCGGAGGTCGAGGAGGGGGACGCCGTCGACGATGCCGACGGAGACGGCGCTGACGGTGCCGGTGAGGGGCTGGCGGCTGGCGCGGATGAGCTTGTTGTCCCTGGACCAGTTGATGGCGTCGGCGAGGGCGACGTAGGCGCCGGTGATGGCGGCGGTGCGGGTGCCGCCGTCGGCCTGGAGGACGTCGCAGTCGAGGACGATGGTGTTCTCGCCGAGTTGCTTGTAGTCGATGACGGCGCGCAGGGACCGGCCGATGAGGCGGCTGATCTCGTGGGTGCGTCCGCCGATGCGGCCGCGGACGGATTCGCGGTCGCCGCGCGTGTTGGTGGCGCGGGGAAGCATCGAGTACTCGGCGGTGACCCAGCCCTCGCCGCTGCCCTTGCGCCAGCGGGGGACGCCTTCGGTGACGGAGGCGGTGCAGAGGACCTTGGTGTCGCCGAAGGAGACGAGGACGGAGCCTTCGGCGTGCTTGCTCCAGCCGCGTTCGATGGTGACCGGGCGGAGTTGTTCGGGGGTGCGGCCGTCGATTCGAGACATGGTGTCGAGCCTAGCCGCATACGGGAGGGGCCCCTTCCCTGTGCGGCGGGTGTGCTGCCGTCGGGAAGGGGCCTTCAGGCGCCGGGAGTTCCCGGTGCCGTGGATCTCCGGGCGCTTCGGGTGCTCCGGGTGTTCAGGAGGTTCCGGCTGTCACATCATGTCTTCGATCTCGGCCGCGAGGGGGTCGGCGTCGGTGCCGATGACGACCTGGACGGCGGTGCCCATCTTGACGACGCCGTGGGCGCCGGCGGACTTCAGTGCGGCGTCGTCGACCTTGGAGGGGTCGACGACTTCGGTGCGGAGGCGGGTGATGCAGCCTTCGATCTCTTCGATGTTGTCGATGCCGCCGAGCCCGGCAACGATCTTCTCAGCCTTGGTGGCCATGTTCGCTCTCCCTGATCCGAACCGCTTTTGTCGCAGTAACCCACAGTTGGTCAATCTTTGCGAGCGGTCGTGCCGTCTGCGCCGAAGGATGGCGTCACGACAGCGGAACCGTCCCCAACTGGTCTACACCACCGGGGGGACCGTCGCCAAACCCTTCCGGCGGACCTCCCCCTGAGCCTCCCGGCCAATCTCCAGCAAAGGGGACCGGATGAGTACGCGGAGCCCCGCCGGTGCCGGTCCGGAGCTCGGTCCCCTGCGTGAGCGACGGCAGCGGCTGTTCCAGGGGCTGCAGAAGATGGGCCGCAGTCTGCAGTTGCCGATCGCGGTGCTGCCGGCGGCGGGCATCCTCAACCGGCTGGGGCAGCCGGACGTGTTCGGGGACGACGGTCTGGGGTGGACGGACGTCTCCAAGGTGATGGTGGGCGCGGGCGGCGCGCTGCTGGACGGTTCGCTGGGGCTGCCGCTGCTGTTCTGTGTCGGTGTGGCCATCGGCATGGCGAAGAAGGCGGACGGGTCGACGGCGCTGGCGGCGGTGGTGGGGTTCCTCGTCTACTACACGGTGCTGCGTCAGTTCCCGCTGGACTGCCCGGAGGGCTCGAAGGCGGTGGTGAACGTCGGCTGCCAGGTGGCGGACGGGACGGTGACGGTTTTCGAGTACCAGAATCCCGGGGTGTTCGGCGGCATCGTCCTCGGTCTGACGGCGGCGTACCTCTGGCAGCGGTTCCACCGGACGAAGCTGGTGGACTGGCTGGGCTTCTTCAACGGCCGCCGGCTCGTGCCGATCATCATGGCGTTCGCGGCGATCGCGTTCGCCGCCCTGTGCCTGTGGATCTGGCCGCCGATCGGTGACGCGCTGGAGGGTTTCAGCGACTGGATGGTGGGTCTGGGCGTGTGGGGCGCGGGTGTGTTCGGCGTCGCGAACCGGGCGCTGCTGGTGGTGGGGCTGCACCAGTTCCTGAACGTGCCGGTGTGGTTCCAGTTCGGCAGTTTCACCAAGCCGGACGGGTCGGTGGTGCACGGTGACATCAACATGTTCCTGGCGGGCGACCCGGACGCCGGGCAGTTCCTCTCCGGGTTCTTCCCGATCATGATGTTCGCGCTGCCGGCGGCGGCACTGGCGATCACGCACTGCGCGAAGCCGGCCCGCCGCAAGGAGGTCGGCGGTCTGATGCTGTCGGTGGCGCTGACGTCGTTCGTGACGGGGATCACGGAGCCGCTCGAGTACTCGTTCCTGTTCGTCGCGCCGGCGCTGTACGTGGTGCACGCGGTGCTGACGGGTGTGTCGATGGCGGTGACGTGGGGGCTGGGGGTGCACGACGGGTTCAGCTTCTCGGCGGGGCTGATCGACTACGTCATCAACTGGAACCTGGCGACGAGACCGTGGGCGATCGTCCCGATCGGGCTGTGCTTCGCGGCGGTGTACTACGCGGTCTTCCGGTTCGCGATCACGAAGTTCGACCTGAGGACGCCGGGCCGGGAGGCGGAGGAGGAGGTGGAGGACACCACCAAGGCCTGACCGCGGGAGCACCGCCGCGAAGCACAGCCCGCGGGAGCGCTGCCGGCGGGCATCGCGTTTCCGGGCGTCGTCTTTTAGTCTGGAACCGGTCGTCCAAGCCCTCGGACCATGGGTCCGGGGGCCTTTCGGTGCGTCCGGAGGAACAGGGAGGAGCGACCGCGGGACGGGCACGCAGTGTAGCCCTCCGGTTGCGGAATCCGAGGGTTCCTTACATCGCCTTCATCATGCTAGAAACAGGTCTACACCACTCAGTGGTGTAGACCACCACGATGGAGGAAGTATGAGCACCGCCACCGCCTCGGCGGCTCCCGCGAAGAAGCGGGGATCCGGCCTGTTCCAGGGCCTGCAAAAGGTGGGTCGCAGTCTGCAGTTGCCGATCGCGGTGCTGCCGGCGGCGGGCATCCTGCTGCGGTTCGGCCAGCCCGATGTGTTCGGCGCCGACGGTCTCGGCTGGGACAGGGTCGCGGCCGTGTTCGCCACCGCGGGCGGCGCGATCTTCGACAATCTGCCGCTGCTGTTCTGCATCGGTGTGGCCATCGGCTTCGCCAAGAAGGCGGACGGCTCCACGGCGCTCGCCGCCCTGGTCGGCTTCCTGGTCTACAGCAACGTCCTGAAGGCGTTCCCCGTCACCGAGGCGAAGGTGCAGGCCGGCGAGGACATAGCCGCGACCTACAACAACCCCGGTGTGCTCGGCGGCATCCTGATGGGTCTGCTGGCGGCGGTGCTCTGGCAGCGGTTCCACCGGACGAAGCTGGTGGACTGGCTCGGCTTCTTCAACGGCCGTCGGCTCGTGCCGATCATCATGGCGTTCGTCGGCACCGTGATGGGTGTCTTCTTCGGCCTGGTCTGGGAGCCGATCGGTGACGGCATCTCGGCGGTCGGTGAGTGGATCACCGGGCTCGGCGCGGTCGGCGCGGGTCTGTTCGGCCTGATCAACCGCGCGCTGATCCCGATCGGCATGCACCAGTTCGTGAACACCGTCTCCTGGTTCCAGATCGGCGACTTCACCAACGCCGCGGGCGAGGTCGTGCACGGCGACCTGAACCGCTTCTTCGCGGGCGACCCGGACGCCGGAATGTTCATGTCGGGCTTCTTCCCGATCATGATGTTCGGTCTGCCGGCCGCCGCGATCGCCATCGCGCACGCCGCCCGCCCGGAGCGCCGCAAGGCCGTGATGGGCATGATGGTCTCCCTCGCGCTGACCTCCTTCGTGACCGGTGTGACCGAGCCCATCGAGTTCGCGTTCATGTTCATCGCCCCGGCGCTGTACGTGATCCACGCGGTGCTCACCGCCCTGTCCATGGCGATCACCTGGGCGCTCGGGGTGCACACGGGCTTCACCTTCTCCGCGGGCGCCATCGACTACGGGCTCAACTGGAACCTGGCGACCAGACCATGGCTGATCATCCCCATCGGTCTGGTGTTCGCGGCGGTCTACTACACGCTCTTCCGCTTCGCCATCGTCAAGTTCAACCTGCCGACCCCGGGCCGCGAGCCCGAGGAGGAGGTCGAGGACGCCACCAAGGCGTGAGCGGTCCTCGTCGTCCCACGGCGACAGCGTGACCGAGGCCCCGGAGCCGTCGAGGACGACGGCTCCGGGGCCTCGGTGCGTGCGGGCGCGGGCGGGCCCGCTGGCCCGCTGGCGGGCAAGGTACGGGGGATCAGATCACATACGTCACGCCGGGCGCCGCCAGTTCCACCGGTCCGTCGTAGACCGCGCGCGCGTCGGCGAGGTTGACCTGCGGGTCGGTCCACGGGGCGATGTGGGTGAGGACCAGCCGGCGGGCACGGGCGCGGGCCGCCGACTCACCCGCCTCGCGGCCGTTGAGGTGCAGGTCGGGGATGTTCTCCTTGCCGGCGGTGAAGGCGGCCTCGCACAGGAAGAGGTCGGTGTCGCGGGCGAGTTCGTCGAGCGCGGTGCTCACCCCGGTGTCGCCGGAGTACGTCAGCGACTTCCCTCCGTGCTCGATGCGGATGGCGTACGCCTCCACCGGGTGCGCGACGCGTTCGGTGTGCACGACGAACGGGCCGAGCTCGAAGGTGGACGGCTTGACCGTGTGGAAGTCGAAGACCTCGCTCATGGAGGAGGCGGAGGGGGTGTCGGCGTAGGCCGTGGTCAGCCGGTGCTCCGTGCCCTCGGGTCCGTAGACCGGGAGCGGGTCGCAGCGGCCGTCGTGCCGGTAGTAGCGCACCACGAAGTACGCGCACATGTCGATGCAGTGGTCGGCGTGCAGGTGGCTGAGGAAGATCGCGTCCAGGTCGTAGAGACCGCAGTGGCGCTGCAACTCGCCCAGGGCGCCGTTGCCCATGTCGAGGAGCAGCCGGAAGCCGTCGGCCTCGACGAGGTAGCTCGAACAGGCCGATTCCACGGACGGGAACGACCCCGAGCAGCCGACGACGGTGAGCTTCATGAAGCAGAAACCTCCGCTGGCGGGGTAGTGAAAACGGGGGTCGTGCGGTTCATCGAGCGTAAGGCGCAAAACCTTTGGTCGCTCCTCCGCCAGGGTCTGTTGTGGGGGAACTCACCTGTGCTGTCACCGGTTCGGTGGGAAGCGGATCACGCGGGGCGCGAGAGGGCGCACGGCTGCGGCCCGCGCCGGTACGGTCGGGTCATGAACACGTCGTGGTGGCTCGCACTCGTCGCGGTGGTCCTGCTCGCGCTGGTCGCCGCGCTCGTCGACGGATGGGGCCGGGGGCACCGTCACCGGGCCCGCGTCCGGAGTGCGCCGGCCGGGGCGGGGACCGTGACGGACGCCGGGGACGACCGGCCCCGGCCCGCGGAGATCTGGTGGGCGGACGTGCCCTACGAGGACGTGCCGCGGGCGGGGGGCGGGGTGCCGGTGGGAGACGGGGCGTCGAAGGACCGGCCGTGCCTGGTGCTGGCGGTGCGTGGGGAGCGGGTGACGGTCGCGAAGATCACGACACGCTTCCGGGACGGACGCGCCGCGGTGATCCCGCTGCCACCGGGGTCGGTCGGGGACGCCCGGGACCGGGCGAGTTTCCTGGAGACGGACGAGCTGCGCGAGGTCCCGCTGCGGGAGTTCCGGCGCAGGGTGGGGCCGGTCGACCCGGCGGTGTGGGACCGGGTCCGGTACCTGGCGGAGTGAGCACGTCGGAGCATGTAGCGGAACACCTGCCGGAGAACGCGGCGGAGGATGCGCCGGAACACCTGCCAGGAAACGTGCCGGAGAACGGCGAAGGGGCCGGAGTGGATCTCCGGCCCCTTCGTTTCTGCCCTCGTGTTCGTCCTGCCCCGTGGGTCACGCCCAGAGCTGGCCCTGGAGCGTTTCGATGGCTTCCTCCGTCGTCGCGGCGGTGTAGACACCGGTCGACAGGTACTTCCAGCCGCCGTCGGCGACGACGAAGACGACGTCGGCGGTCTCCCCCGCCTGGAGCGCCTTCTTCGCGACGCCGAGCGCGGCGTGCAGGGCGGCCCCGGTGGAGACACCGGCGAAGATGCCTTCCTGCTGGAGGAGTTCACGGGTCCGGGTGACGGCGTCGGCGGAGCCGACCGAGAACCGGGTGGTGAGGACGGAGGCGTCGTACAGCTCGGGGACGAAGCCCTCGTCGAGGTTGCGCAGCCCGTAGACGAGGTCGTCGTAGCGGGGTTCGGCCGCGACGATCTTCACGTCGGGCTTGTGCTCGCGCAGGTAGCGGCCGACGCCCATGAGGGTGCCGGTGGTGCCGAGACCGGCCACGAAGTGCGTGATCGAGGGCAGGTCGGTGAGGATCTCCGGACCGGTGGTCGCATAGTGGGCGCCCGCGTTGTCCGGGTTGCCGTACTGGTAGAGCATCACCCAGTCCGGGTGCTCGGCGCCGATCTCCTTGGCGACCCGCACGGCGGTGTTGGAGCCGCCGGCGGCCGGGGAGGAGATGATCTCCGCCCCCCACATGGCCAGCAGGTCGCGGCGTTCCTGCGAGGTGTTCTCGGGCATCACGCACACCATGCGGTAGCCCTTGAGCTTGGCGGCCATGGCCAGGGAGATGCCGGTGTTGCCGGACGTCGGTTCCAGGATGGTGCAGCCCGGGGTCAGCCGGCCGTCCTTCTCCGCCTGTTCGATCATGAACAGGGCCGGCCGGTCCTTGATCGAGCCGGTCGGGTTGCGGTCCTCGAGCTTCGCCCAGACACGGACGTCGGCGGACGGCGAGAGCCGCGGCAGGCGCACCAACGGGGTGTTGCCCACCGCTGCCAGGGGGGAGTCGTAGCGCATCCGGATCAGGCCGTTCCCGCCCGCCGCCCGGCCGCCACCCCGGCCGGACGCGGCTTCGCCGCGGCAGAACCACCTGCCACGGCCGGCAGGATCGTGACGCTGTCGCCGTCGGTCAGCTTGGTGTTGATGCCGTCGAGGAAGCGGACGTCCTCGTCGTTGAGGTAGACGTTGACGAAGCGGCGCAGCTGGTCGCCCTTGGTGTCGTCGATGAGGCGGGCTCGGATGCCCGCGTGCCGGGTCTCGAGGTCGGCGAAGAGCTCGGTGAGGGTGTTCCCGGTACCCTCCACCGCCTTCTGACCGTCGGTGTACTGGCGGAGGATGGTGGGGATCCGGACCTCGATGGCCATGGCGTGGGACTCCTGTCGGTGTGGTCGTCTGGTTCGGTGGGCGCACGGCGGCGCGGGCGGTGCGGGTGGTGCGTACGCGGTGGAGCCGCCGGGGCTCACGGGCCGTACGGCGGGAGGCTCTGTGTCAACAGATGGCGCTGGCGAGTCTGCACAGGTCGACGTGCAGCCGCGCCACGAGCAGTTTGCCCGGCGTCCTGTCGCTCACGTCATGGAGAACCATGGGCTCATCGTATCGATTCCCGATGGCGGGATCCGAGTGTGGTCTCACACTTCGGAAGATGGCCGATCGGTATGTGGGAAGGGGCTGGTGGGGGCTCCGCCCGGTGCTGCTCGCGCGGGCGTCGGGAGGGACCGGGAGGGGCCGGGAGGAGGTCAGTACGCCTCGACGACCTTGATCTCCTCCTCGGTGACCTCGCCGTCCACGATCCGGAACGAGCGGAACTGGAAGTCGCCGAGGCCGTCGGTGTCGGCGGTGGAGACCAGGACGTAGTGGGCGCCGGGCTCGCTCGCGAGGGCGATGTCGGTGCGGGAGGGGTGCGCCTCGGTCGCGGTGTGCGAGTGGTAGACGATCACCGGCTCCTCGTCGTTGTCGTCCATCTCGCGGTACAGCTTGAGCAGGTCCTTCGAGTCGAACTCGTAGAACGTGGGCGAGCGGGCCGCGTTCAGCATGGGGATGAAGCGCTCGGGGCGGCCGGAGCCCACCGGGCCCGCCACCACACCGCACGCCTCGTCGGGGTGGTCCGCGCGCGCGTGGGCGACGATCCGGTCGTACAGCTCCTGGGTGATGGTCAGCATGGGGCTCAGGATAAGCATGCGGGCCGTTCCGTACCGAGGGGTGGTACGGAACGGCCCGCATGCCGGACGCGGGGCACCTCGACCGGTGGTCGTGCGGGAGTGCCACGAGCACTCCCGCACGACGGGTACGGCCACACGGCAGAACCCCACGGACGGTGCTCCCGCACGGCCGACAGGAGCTAGCCGCCGATTTTCTCGAACTTCGGCTCGCGTCCCTCGGTGATCCGCGGATTGCGGCTCTTGAGGGCCACCCAGCCGATCCCCAGGACGAAGGCCCAACCGGCCATCACGTAGAGGCAGATCCTGGCCTCCGCATCGATCGCGATGAGGGCGGTGACGAAGAGCAGGAACACGATGGCGATGTAGGAGCACACCGAGCCGCCGGGCGCCGGGAAGGAGGAGGCGGGCAGCCGGCCCGCGACCACCTGGCGGCGGTAGAGGATGTGGCTGATCAGGATCATCAGCCAGGTCCAGATGCCGGCCGCCGTGGCGATGGAGGTGACGTAGCCGAATGCCTTCTCCGGGACGACGTAGTTCAGGACGACGCCGATGCCCATGAAGACCACCGAGGTGGCGATGCCGAGCGCCGGGGTCTTGCTGGAGGACAGCCGCTGGTAGATCCGCGGGGCCTCGCCGTTTTCCGCGAGACTGCGCAGCATGCGGCCCGTGGAGTACATCCCGGAGTTGCAGGAGGACAGGGCGGCGGTCAGCACGACGAAGTTGACGATGGCGGCGCCGGCCGGAATGCCGATCTGGGCGAAGGCTTCGACGAAGGGGCTGACCCCCGGCGCGAACTCGGTCCACTTGACCACGCACAGGATGACGGTGAGGGCACCGACGTAGAACAGGGCGATGCGCCAGGGCAGGGTGTTGATCGCCTTGGGGAGTGTCTTCTCCGGGTTCTTGGACTCGCCGGCCGTGACGCCGACGATTTCGATGGCGAGGTAGGCGAACATGACGCCCTGGAGGGTCATCAGGGACGACCCGATGCCCTTGGGGAAGAAGCCGTCGAAGGCCCAGAGGTTGGACACCGCGGCGGTGTCCCCGGCGGCGCTGAAGCCGAAGGTGAGCACGCCCAGCCCGATCACGATCATGCCGATGATCGCGGTGACCTTGACCATCGAGAACCAGAACTCGATCTCGCCGAACATCTTCACCGAGATGAGGTTGGCCCCGAAGAGGACGATCAGGAAGACCAGGGCGGTGGCCCACTGCGGGATCTGTGGGAACCAGTAGTTGATGTAGATCGCGGCGGCCGTGAGTTCGGCCATACCGATGACGATCCACATCAGCCAGTACGTCCAGCCGGTGAAGTAGCCGAAGAACGGGCCGAGGAACTCCCGCGAGTACTCGGCGAAGGAACCCGAGACCGGGCGGTAGAGCAGGAGCTCACCGAGCGCCCGCATGATGAAGAAGATGATCACGCCGGCGAGGGCGTACATGACGATCAGGCTGGGTCCGGCCTTGGCGATGTTCGCCCCGGCTCCCAGGAAGAGGCCGACGCCGATGGCGCCGCCGATCGCGATCATCTGGACTTGACGGCCGCTGAGACCGCGCTCATACCCCTCGTCGGATACGGACTCCGTGTCGACCTGCGGTGAGGCCATGTGGCATGCGCCTTTCTCCATCCCGATCCGGGCCGCTGGTGGGCCCCGGACCGGGTCTCGGTCCCCCCGGACTGATGGAGCTGAGCGCGTCCGCTCATGCCTGGCCGGCGGTCGCCGGCTCGGTGGCGCACCCGGCAGGCGTACCGATGGTGTTCGCCGGGTGGTCGTGCAGATCTATCACGACCGCAACACTGATCAGCAGCGACTTGTGGCACACATCACAGGAGGAAGTGGACAAACGTCACCAGGAAAATACATAGGCGGCGGAAGCCTTGACAGGATCGCCACACGGACCTGAGTGTCCTCTGAGCGAACACATCGGCGGACTTTTCCGAACATCCCGGTCAGATGTACGGCATGGGCGGCGCCCTGCGCCGAGAGCGCGGCGCCGTACCGGCGGGCGTGACACGGCGCCGTCGGCCACGTGGCTCCCCGGGCCGCACGGTGCGGCCCGGCAGTGCCGTAAGCCGCGTGGCCTACGGCATCAGGGTCGAGACGAGGGTCTCCTGGAGGCCGCCGAGCCACAGGTACGCCATCACCATGGGCTTGCGCGGATCCTCGTCCGGGAGACGGAAGAGGAGGTCGGTGTCCTCCTCCTCGTCGATCTCCAGCCGGGACCCGATCGCCAGGCGCAGGTCGTTGAGCGCGCCGAGCCACTGCCGGGACTCCCCGGCGGACAGCTCGAGGACCGCCCCTCCCCCGCCGGCCGCGGCGAGCCCGTCCAGGGAGCGGATCACCGCGAGGGCGTTCTCGCGCTTGCCGGCCCGCAGGTCGTTCTCGGTGAAGCGGCGGAACTCCGCGGAGTGCGCCCGCCGTTGCTCGGCGTCCTTGGCCGAGGCGGGCTCCTCGGGGCCGCCGTAGGCGTCCGGGAAAAGCCGGCGCAGCACGGGGTCGGCGGGTGGTTCGCTCGGGCCCTCGGCGAAGAGTTCGGCGAGCGGGTCACCGGAGGCCTCCGCGGCCGGGCCGGGGCCGATCAGCTCCATGAGCTGCACGGCGAGGGACCGGATGATGGAGATCTCGACGTCGTCGAGGGCGACGGTCGCGCCGCCGCCGGGGAGCGGTTCGAAGTGTCCTGACATGGAGGCGATTCGCTACTTCCGGTCCTGCGGGCGGGGGCGGGTCACGGGCGGGCTGCTGTGCGGTTTTCCGGTCCTGTCCGGGCTACTTCCGGTCCTGCTGGAGAGTGGCCCACAGGCCGTAGCCGTGCATGGCCTGGACGTCGCGTTCCATTTCCTCGCGGGTGCCGGTGGAGACGACGGCCCGGCCCTTGTGGTGGACGTCGAGCATGAGCTTGGTGGCCTTGTCCTTGGAGTAGCCGAAGTACGCCTGGAAGACGTACGTCACGTAGCTCATGAGGTTGACCGGGTCGTTGTGGACGAGGGTGATCCAGGGGACGTCGGACTCGGGCACGGCGAAAACCTCTTCCGCCGACTCGGTGCGTTCGATCTCCAGGGGTGCGGGTGACGTCACACTGCCCATGCTGCCACCGGAAGGGGCCGGGAGTACAAACCGGCGTACGCGGTCGGGGACACCGAACTGAAATCGTCAGAACGACGAAAAGGGGGTAGCATCCGTCGTATGAACACAGCGGACCTTGGGCTGCCGGTGACTGTTCCGTCGACGGCGCTCTTCACCGACCACTACGAGTTGACGATGCTGCAGGCCGCCCTGAGCGGGGGCACCGCCGACCGGCGCAGCGTGTTCGAGGTCTTCACCCGGCGCCTGCCGGACGGCCGCCGCTACGGCGTGGTGGCCGGCACCGGGCGGGTCCTGGACGCGGTGGAGAACTTCCGTTTCGACGGCCCCCTCCTCGACTTCCTGCGCGAGAAGAACGTCGTCGACGGGCCGACCCTCGACTGGCTGGCCGACTACCGCTTCACCGGGGACATCTGGGGCTACCCGGAGGGCGAGGTGTACTTCCCGGGCTCGCCGATCATGCGGGTCGAGGGCAGCTTCGCGGAGTGCGTGCTGCTGGAGACGGTGGTCCTGTCGATCCTCAACCACGATTCGGCGATCGCCGCGGCGGCCTCCCGGATGTCCTCCGCCGCCGGGGACCGGCCGCTGATCGAGATGGGCGCCCGGCGCACCCACGAGCTGGCCGCGGTGGCCGCCTCCCGGGCCGCCTACGTGGGCGGCTTCACCTCCACCTCCGACCTGGCGGCCGGGTTCCGCTACAACATCCCGACCGTGGGCACCTCCGCCCACGCCTTCACCCTGGTGCACGACAGCGAGCGCGACGCCTTCCGGGCGCAGGTGGACTCCCTCGGCGCCGGTACGACGCTCCTCGTGGACACCTACGACGTGACCGAGGCGGTCCGTACGGCCGTCGAGATCGCCGGCCCGTCCCTGGGCTCGGTCCGGATCGACTCCGGCGACCTGCTCCTGGTCGCGCACCGGGTGCGGCAGCAGCTGGACGAGCTGGGCGCCACCGGCACGAAGATCACCGTGACCTCGGACCTCGACGAGTACGCCATCGCCTCGCTGGCCGCCGCGCCGGTGGACGCGTACGGCGTCGGCACCCAGCTGGTGACCGGTTCCGGGCACCCGACGGCCTCCATGGTCTACAAGCTGGTCGCCCGCGCCGAGTCCGCCGACGCCGGGGCGCCGCTGGTGCCCGTGGCGAAACGGTCCACCGGCGGCAAGACCTCCATCGGCGGCCGCAAGTGGGCCGCGCGCCGGCTGGACGAGCGCGGTGTCGCCGAGGCCGAGGTGATCGGCACCGGGCAGGTGCCCGAGGAGCTGGCCGACCGGCAGCTGCTGGTGGAGCTGGTCAAGGGCGGCGAGGTGACCGCGACCGCGCGCGAGCCGCTGGACCGGCTCCGCGAACGGCATGCCGCGGCCCGCGCCGGCCTGCCGCTGTCCGCGACCCAGCTGTCCCGCGGGGAACCCGTCATTCCGACGGAGTACCTGCACCTGGGCTCGGGTAGCTAACGGCTGTCCCGCGAGCCCCTGTCCCCGATCCCCCTGTCCCCCCGTTCCGCAGCCGACCCCCGACCGATCCCCAGCCGAAGGAATCCGACCATGCGCCGCGCCTTGATCGTCGTCGACCTGCAGAACGACTTCTGCGAGGGGGGCAGCCTCGCCGTGTCCGGCGGTGCGGATGTGGCCGCCGCCATCACCGAGCTGATCGCACGGGTGCCCGGCGGGTACCGGCACGTGGTGGCCACCCGCGACCACCACATCGCCCCCGGCGGCCACTTCGCCGACAACCCCGACTTCGTCCACTCCTGGCCCGCGCACTGCGTCGCCGGGACGGAGGGGGCCGGCTTCCATCCGAACTTCGCCCCCGCGGTCGCCTCCGGCGCGGTCGACGCCGTCTTCGACAAGGGGGCGTACTCGGCGGCGTACAGCGGCTTCGAGGGGGCCGAGGAGAACGGCGTGGCGCTGGCCGACTGGCTGCGCGCCCGCGAGATCGACGAGGTGGACGTGGTGGGCATCGCCACCGACCACTGCGTCCGGGCGACCGCCCTGGACGCCGCCCGTGAGGGTTTCCGCACCCAGGTCCTGCTGGACCTCACCGCGGGGGTGGCCGCGCAGACCACCGAGCGGGCGCTCGACGAGCTGCGCGGGGCGGGTGTGGAGCTCTCGGGGAAGCCGGTCGTGCATTGAGCCCTCCCCCGGCTCGAGCCGGGGGGTTCCTGGTTCAGGAATCCCCCGGGCCGGTGGCTTGCGGGGTCCTGCTCCCTCCACACCGGCCGGGACGGAACCCGCCCGGTTCGTCGAGCGAAGCTCGGGTGTGCCGTCCTGGTTCTCGATCGACACGATGTGCGCGCCGGGTTCTCGCAACGCACGGCAGGCGCTTCACCCGATCACGTGACACGGGACCGCCGGGGCCCCGCGAGGTCAGGCGGGGGCCGCGGGGCGCCTGAGCAGCGCCCTGATCGGATGCCACAGCTCCACGGCCAGCTCGGGGCCGGTCAGGACACCGTTGTCGGGGGCCGTGCGCCATATGAGGCCGTCGGGGTGGTGCAGCACCGCGGTGATCTCGTCGGGGCTCGGCGGAGCCGCGTTGCCTCGCAGGTAGACGGCCCGCAGGCCCAGGTTGCGCAGCCTCGTCAGGGCGCGTGCCCGGTTGCGCGCGTGCACGAGGAAGCGCACCGAGCCGGGGCCGGCGGCGGGGCTGGGCAGGTTCAGTGCCACCACCACGGTGCCGTTCGGCAGCTTGCTGAAGCCTCCTGCGGCCATGGAATTCATACCCCCGTCGGACCAGGTGTCAATAAGAGCGTCACAGGACGCACCTAAACACGGATCGGCGGCAACCCGCCAGTGGGTCGCCGCCGATCACGTTTTGACCTGGTAAGACGCGGTTTACTTCGTTGCGCGGCTTACTTCGAGGTGGATCGTCGAGCCGTCCCCGGCCTCCTTGACGATCTTGATCTTCGTGTTGGTGTCAGTGATCTTGACGCCGCCGCCCGGGTTCGCCTCGTCGTAGTAGGTGTGGGCGCGGTCGTCGAAGACCGACACACCCTTCGAGGAGCGGATCTTGGTCGCGACGCCGCTCTTGTGCAGCGTGATGCCGTCCGTGCGGAAGGTGCTGAAGGTCGAGTCGTACGTCTGGATGCGGTTGCGCATCAGCGTGCCGTCGGACCACTTCAGCGCGGCCGGGTGCGCGTCGACCGGCAGGACCAGGCCCGTGCCCGGGTGCCGGCTGGTGTTGTTGTCCGCCTGCGAGGTGTCCCACTTCCAGATCAACAGGCCGTTCTGGTAGGGGAAGTGCTCCACCCAGTCCGGACGGCTGTTCGCGAAGCCGAAGTTGTACGGGCCGACCTTGAGGGTCTTGTCGTACGACACGTACTGGCGGTTCTCGGCGATGTAGTACTGCGCGTAGTCGTGGGTGAACGACGCGCCGATGCGGGAGAAGCCGTTCGCCGTCCAGGCGGCGTCGGCGGTCTCGGCGTTGTCCGTGAACAGCGCGGTGCCGTCCGCGGTCACCGAGATCCGGTCGGCCGCGAAGCCCTTCATCGCCAGGCCGCCGTCGGTCTGGTAGCGGAAGCGCAGGTCGATCCGCTGACCGGCGTAGGCGTCCAGCGGGTAGGCCAGCGGCTTGTAGCCGTCGACCGTGCCGTACAGGGCCGGCTTGTCGCTGCCGTCGCGCGGGAGCGGCGAGCCGTCCACCGTGCCGTCCAGGACGGTCCAGTTGGCGCCGCCGTCGGTCGAGACCTCGGCGTAGAGGAAGTCGTAGTTGGCCTCGATCTCGTACCAGCCGTCGAGCGTCAGCTCGGCCGTCGAGGCGCCGGTGAGGTCCACGGAACGGGTCAGCGTGTTGCGCAGATCGTCACCGCTGCCGCTCCACCACTGGGTCCGGCCCTCGGCGGGGGCCACGATCTCGGTGGTGACCGCCTTCTCGGGCAGTTCGACCACGAGGGCTTGCTTGTCCTTGGTGTTGTACTCGGCGTAGCCCAGCTTGTGCTTCGACTTCGTCGCGGCCTTGGCCGTGTCGTAGTCCAGCCAGCCCAGCTGGAGCTTGTCCCAGGCGGTCATGTCGCCGGGCAGGTCGCCGATCTCGTTCTTCCCGGTGCCGAGCCAGGAACCGGAGGACATCAGGGTCCAGAAGCCGGTGGAGTTCTCGCCGCCCGCGGTGTCGTAGTGGTCCGGCAGGCCGAGGTCGTGGCCGTACTCGTGGGCGTAGACGCCGAGTCCGCCGTTCTCCGGCTGGATGGTGTAGTCGCCGGCCCAGATGCCGGTGTCGCCGACGGGCGCGCCGCCGAGCTTGTTGTGCTCGGGGCCGGTGGCTCCGGCGTCGGTGCCGAAGGCGTACCAGCGGTGGGCCCAGATCGCGTCCTCGCCCTGGGCGCCGCCGCCGGCGGACTCGTCCTCGCCGGCGTGCACGACCTGGAAGTGGTCGATGTAGCCGTCGGGCTCGTTGAAGTCGCCGTCGCCGTCGAAGTCGTAGCGGTCCCACTCGTCGAACTTCGCGACGTCCGCCTTGATCTCGGCGTCGGTCGCCCCCGCCGCCCTCTGCTGGGCGATCCACGCGTTCAGACCGTCGCTGACGACGTTCCACACGCTCGAGCAGGTGCTGGCGCCGCAGGCGTTGTTGCCGTAACGGGCCTCGTTGTAGGGGACCTTGACCCAGTCCGAGACCTGGCCCTCGACGGAGTAGCGGCCCGAGGACTGCTTCTCGAAGTACGTCTTGACCGACTCGACACCCTTGCCGGTGCCGAAGTACATGTCCTCGAAGTGCTTCTGGTCGTAGTCCGCCTGCCACGCGGTGGAGTTGTCCGTGCCGCGGTCCGGCTCGGCGATCTCGTTGCGCAGCGGGCCGCGGGTGCCGCCGTAGCGGCTGTCGATCCCGTCGCCGAACTCGACCAGGATCGTGAAGATCTTGTCGGTCTTCTCGCGGCCGAGCTCGACGTACTTGCCGGTGCCCTTCTTGCCCTTGCCCTTGCCCTTGAGCTCGACGACCTTCGAACCGTTCCGGTCCTTGACCGAGGACTCGCCGGATATGACCTGCCTCAGGGCCTCCTGGCGCTGGGCGTCCTGGGTCTTGGAGAGCGGGCCCTCGAGGTCGTGCTCGACGTGGTGGTGGTCCGCCGGGTCCTGCCGGTCCACACCGGCCGGCCGGTCGGCCCCTCCGGCCGTGTCGGCCTGGGCCACGGTGAACGCAGAGCAGGTGGCGGCGATCGCCGCCAGTGCCACGCCTGTCGCGGCCGCTCTGGACGTCCAGGGTCTACTGGTCACTTGAGATCCCCTCTGGCGTGCGCGTGCGCGAAGCTGGGGTCCGGGTGACGGATAGTCGCGCACACGTGATCAACGCGTGTAGTCAAGTGACCACATTTGACTAGAGGTTCAGCAGAAAAAACAGACCTTGACTTGAACAGGTCAACTGCATTACACGGAGAAGGGGTTCGTTTTACGGACACGGGAGGGCCGTTTACGGACACGGGGGGTCTGTTTCACCGTCGAGATGACTCCGTGCGCCCCCTGTGCACCAGTCCTGTCGGTTAGGTCATGCTTACTGTGCGTTCCGCTCGGGCACTCTCGCGGTTAGAGTCGCTTGGCGGCACACCGTTGAGCCGGTGGAACGCCAGGCCGACAGACCCCGACTCACGAGGACACGATGGCCATGCCCCGTCCGACTGTCGCTCAGTTCGCCTACGGTGCGTGCACCGTGGTCCTCTCCGCCTTCGCCCTGCTGCTGTTGTCACGGACGAGTTCGGGCGTGGGCATCGCGCTCGTCGTCGTCGCGGCGCTCGCTCTCGGGCTGCTGGTGGCCATGACGGCGCCTCAGCCGAAACCCCGCCCCGCCCCGGTGCTGCGGTCACTGCCGCAGGAGCCGGTCCGGGCGACCCTCCCCTCGCCGGCGACCGTGCCGGCCCGCGAAGCCGTGCGGGAGCGGGCGGTTTCCTGAGACCGGCCGACCGCGGGCGTCCTTCACCGGAGGCCCGCCGGCCGGTCCCGTGTCATTGGGTGCTGACCACGACCGTCTTGGCGGCCTTGTCGTGCAGGCCCTGCTTGTAGGGCTTGTCGAAGAAGCTCCAGCCGCCCGCGATCACGGTCCACACGCAGGCGCAGCAGAACGCGAACGGAATCCACAGCACGGCGGCGCGCATCAGTGACGTCTGCACGGAGGGCGTCGAGCCGTCGGACAGGTCGGCCACCCGCAGCTTCAGCCACTTCTTGCCGAGGGTCTGCCCGGAGCGGGAGGTCAGGACGGTGTCGTAGGCGATGTAGAGGACCGCGGCGACGAGGGACTGGGTGAAGGACTTGCCCACGTCGACCCGGTCACCGCTCACGTCGTACTCGCTCACGCCGAACGGCCAGGTGAGCAGCCAGACGACGAAACCCACCATGATCATGTCGATGATCCTGGCGAGGGTGCGCCTGCCGCTGTCGGCGAGGGGCGGCATCCCGGCGAGGGGGTCGCCGGGGCCGGGGCCGTACGGGCTGCCACCGCCACCCCCGTAGGGACCTCCGCCGCCTTCCCCGTACGGGCCGCCGGCGCCACCGCCGTAGGGGCCGCCACCACTGCCGTAGGGGTCGCCGCCCCCGCTCCCGTACGGACCGCCGCCGTGAGGGCCGCCCCCTTGCTGCGGCGGGGGCTGACCGCCGGGCGGGGGGTGCTTCTTGAACGGGTCGTCGTCCGGCGGCTGCTGACCGGAGCCGGGGGGCGGTTCGCTACTCATGGCCCGAGTCGACCGCGAACCCCCCGGTCACGCATCCGGCGAGCCGCCGTCCGGAGTACCGGTGCCGCGGCCCGCCCGCGCAGCCGGTCCGAAGAGGTGATTCCCCGTCTGTTCCCCGCCCGGTCCCCCGTGGTCCCGGCCGGGTCAGCCCGCCACGAAGGTGTGCGCGGCCTTGTCGTGCCAGCACTGCCGCCACGGCTTGTCGAACAGGCACCACAGGACGCCCACCACACCGACGACGAGCACTCCCGGGATGCTGTAGACCAGCCAGCGGCGCAGAGCCGCGCCGAACCCGGGCGCGTCGTGCCCCTCGATGTCCCGCACCTCGAGCCCCAGCAGCTTCTTGCCCAGGGTGCGGCCCCACTTGGCGGTGGGCAGCACCTCGCAGAGGACACCGCCGAGGAGGAGGACGGCGAGGACGATGCCCAGGTACACCGACGTGGTGCCGTCGAGCAGCCACACCGTGACGGTCCTGCCGGACAGCTTGGCCGCGTCGATCTTCTCGTTGATGTGGTCCGCCGCCGCGATGCCCAGCGGTACGGCGGCCAGGGCGGTGACGCCGCCGAGGACGACGGTGTCCAGCAGCCGCGCCACCAGCCGCTTGCCGAGCCCCGCGGGGCGGGCCGAGGCCTGACGCCTGGCGGCGGCCTGGAAGACGTCCTCGACCGGCGGCTTCCACGGCGCGACCGGCGCCTCCTCCCCGTCCAGTCGGTGCACCTGCTGCGCCCAGGACGACTGGCCGCCACCGTGACCGCTCGTCAGCGGCCGGGAGGCGGAAGCGGGGGCGGGCATGGGGGCGGGGACGGACGCGGGCTCCGGTGCGGCGGACCGGGGCGGGACGGCCGGGGCCGCGGAGGCCTGCTGCGGCCCGGACACCGGTGCCGGGGCCGGACTTTCGTTCCCCGCCTGCCCGGAGGCCGTGCGTGCGGCACGGGCGGCGGCGGCCTTCCCGGCCCCGAACCCGGGACGCCCGGACGACCCGGAACCGGAGGAGGCCGCGCCGGAACCCCGGCGCGGGCCGACGGCACGGAAGGTCATGGTGCCCTCGTCCGCGATCGCGCTGTCGGAGGCCGCGGCGGGCGCGGGGACTCCGGCGGAACCGCTGTCCGCGCTCGGCGACTCGGCCGTCGGCGGGCGGAACACGAACGGGTTGCCCGCGGGCGCCGCACCGGCCTCCGCACCGCCCGTGCCCGCGGAATCGCCGCCCGCCGGACCCGACGCGTGCGCCGCTCTCGGGTCCGCTCCCCAGGAGACCCGGCGGTCCGGTTCGCCGCCGAAGCCCGACTGGTGGGAACGGTCGGCGCCCCATGCCGAGGCGGGCTCGGGCCGGCTGCCGTGCTGCGAGTCGGCCGGCAGGGAGGACGGGGAGAAGGGAGAGGACGGAGACGGGACCTGGGAAGGCGAAGGCGAAGGAGACGGCGAAGGCGAAGGAGACGGCCACGAGGACGACGGTGCGGGCCCGTCGACCGGGTCCTCGTCGAAGAAGTGCGGGCCGGTCTCCTCGACGGCGGGCACCGCCGGGGCGGAGCCGGGGGAACCGGCACCGCCGGACGCCGACGGCGCGAGCGGCGCGCCGCCGCCGTCCGGCGCCGGACGGCTGGTGCCCGGTACCCAGGCGGCACCGTTCCAGTACCGGACGTATCCGGGAACGGACGGATCCGGGTAAAAGCCTTCGCGCGGCGCGTCGTCGCCGGGGGCCGGGGTTGGGGCGCTCATGTCCGTCGTCCCGTATCTGCTCGCGGGTGGGTCGGGGGCACCACATTTATCAGACGGGCGCAAGAACCAGGGCCCGTCCGGCCGGACACACCCCTTTCGAGCACCGATGTGTCAGCGCGAAAAAACTTTCGCGAAGCCGCGTAATGCTCCCGGTCCTTCTCCCTCTCTCCGGTGACGGCCCCCCGCGGGCACCTGTACGAGAGTTCACGAGAGAGAGGACCTGCGCCATGGACATCGTGGTGGAGCGCGAAGTGGAACTGTGGCTCATCCTGTCGCCGGAGCGGGACGTCCCGGTGTCGGCCCGGCTCGGCTACCGCACCGACGACCCCTACGCCGTGCACATCGCCTTCCACACCACATCCGGGCAGCCGGTGCACTGGACGTTCGCCCGCGAACTGCTGATCGAAGGCGTGTTCCGGCCGTGCGGGCACGGTGATGTGCGGGTGTGGCCGTCGAAGGCGGAGGGGCGCGGCGTCGTCCTGGTGGCGCTGAGCTCGCCCGACGGGGACGCCCTGCTGGAGGTGCCGACGGCGCAGCTGTCGTCGTGGCTGGAGCGGACGCTGCGGGTGGTGCCGCCGGGCGGCGAGAGCGAACGGCTCGGGCTGGACGACGGACTGGCCGCGCTGTTCGCCCCGTGAGGGCACGGGGTGCACGGGGCGCACGGGAGGGCGGCGGGTCAGAAGAGCTTGCCCGGGTTCAGGAGGTTCAGCGGGTCGAAGACCTGTTTGACGGCCCGCTGCATCTCCATGCCCACCGGGCCGATCTCGCGGGCCAGCCATTCCTTCTTCAGCACGCCGACGCCGTGCTCGCCGGTGATGGTGCCGCCGAGTTCCAGGCCGAGGGCCATGATCTCGTCGAAGGACTCGCGGGCCCGGCGGGACTCGTCGGGGTCCTGGGCGTCGAAGCAGACGGTCGGGTGGGTGTTGCCGTCCCCCGCGTGGGCGACGACACCGATGGTGAGCCGGTGCTTCTCGGCGATCCGCTCGACGCCGTCGATGAGTTCGCCGAGCCGGGAACGGGGCACGCACACGTCGTCGATCATCGTGGTGCCCTTGACCGCCTCCAGGGCGACCAGGGCCAGGCGCCGGGCCTTGAGCAGCAGTTCGGACTCGGCGGCGTCCTCGGCCGGTACGACCTGGGTGGCGCCGGCCGCCTCGCACAGCGCGCCGAGGGCGGTGAGGTCGGCGGCGGGGTCGGTGGTGTCGAACGCGGCGAGCAGCAGGGCCTCGGTGCTCTCCGGCAGCCCCATCCGGGTCATCTCGTTGACGGCCTTGACCGTCGTGCGGTCCATGAGCTCGAGGAGCGAGGGGACGTGTCCGCCGGCCATGATGCGGCACACGGCGTCGCAGGCGGCGGCGCCGGAGGCGAACTCGGCGGCCAGCACCAGCTGCTCGGGCGGTTTGGGCCGCAGGGCGAGGGTCGCGCGCACGACGACGCCGAGGGAGCCCTCGGAGCCGACGAACAGGCGGGTCAGGTCGTATCCGGCGACGCCCTTGGCGGTGCGGCGGCCGGTGGACATCAGGCGGCCGTCGGCGAGGACCACGTCGAGGCCGAGCACGTACTCGGCGGTGACGCCGTACTTCACGCAGCACAGCCCGCCGGAGGCGGTGCCGATGTTGCCGCCGATGGTGCAGGTCTCCCAGCTGGAGGGGTCGGGCGGGTAGTAGAGGCCGTGTTCGCCGACGGCGCGGGAGAGGGTGGCGTTGACGACGCCGGGTTCGACGACGGCGACCCGGTCGACGGGGTTGATCTCCAGGATGGCGTCCATCCTGGTCAGGGAGAGCACGATGCATCCGTCGGTCGCGTTGGCGGCGCCGGACAGGCCGGTGCGGGCGCCCTGCGGGACGACGGGGACGCGCAGGGCGGTGGCGGTGCGCATGACGTGCTGCACCTGTTCGACCGTGCGGGGCAGGACGACCACCGCCGGGGCGCCGGCCGGGCAGAAGCTCGCCATGTCGTTGGCGTAGGAGGCCGTGACGTCGGGGTCGGTGAGCACGGCCTCGGGGGGCAGGCCGTCGAGCAGCCCGCCGACGAGAGGGCCGGCCGCCATCATGTCTTCATCGCGTCGCACCTCGATACTGCTCACGATCCCAGCGTGACACCCGGGGCCATCGGTGTGAACCCCACGTACGTCACCCGGCCGTAAGCCGCCGCGAACCGGGGTGTGGTTCGTCGTATCGGCGGATGATGTGACGCACAGTGTGCGCCATGGACGACAAGCCGCAGGAGACCGGGAGCGGGAACGACACCCGTGGGCAGAACGAGACCCGTGGACGGGTGAGCCGCGGGCGCCGGGTGCGGTTCGGTTCGGCCGCCGCCGGGTGTGCCGTGCTCGGCGGAGTGCTGGTGCTGCTGCCATGGGAGCGCGGGACGGAGGCGCCACCGGATCCGGTGCTCGGGGCGCTGGCGCGGGCGGCGGTGGCCAGTGGGGTGCCGGCGTCGCTGCCCGGTCTGGAGGCGCTGGTCGAGGAGCGGGAGCGGCATCTGGAGAAGCATCCGAAGGACGCGGAGTCCTGGGCGGTGCTCGGGGCGGCCCGGGTGGAGCAGGGACGGCGGCTGGCGGATCCCGCGCGGTACTCGCGGGCCGAGCAGGCACTGCGCACCTCGCTGAAGGTGCGGCCGCGGGGCAACGCCGCGGCGCTGCGCGGGCTGGCGGCGCTGGCGAACGCGCGCCGCGACCATCCCGTCGCCCTCGAGTGGGGCGAGCGAGCACGGAAGCTGGAGCCCGAGCGGTGGACGACGTACCCTCCGCTGGTCGAGGCGCACGCCGGGCTCGGTGACGGCAAGGCGGCGGGGAGGATGCTGGACCGGCTGAAGGCGTTGCGGTCGGATCCGGCCGTGATGGCGCTGGCGGCAGCCGTGTACCGGGACAAGGGCCTGCGGGAGGACGCGGCGGCCCAGCTCGCCGACGCCGCCGCGGCGGCCGGGCAGCCGGCCGAGCGGGCGGCGTACCTGGAGCGGGCCGGGCAGCTGGCCTGGGAACACGGCGACCGGGAGGACGCCCTGGGGCACTTCCGGGAGGCGGTGCGCGTCGACCCGGACCAGCGGGCGGCGCGGGCGGGGCAGGGCAGGGCGCTGGCCGCGCTCGGCCGGACCACGGAGGCGCTCGGCGCCTACCGGGCGGCGCTGGCCGGGCAGCCGCTGCCGGAGTACGAGCTGGAACTGGGTGAGCTGTACGAGTCCCTGGGACTGCGGCGGGACGCCCGGGTCCACTACGACCTGGTGCGCTCCCGGGTACGCGAAGCCGCCGCCCACGGCGCCGACGGGGATCTGGTGCTCGGCCGGTTCGAGGCGGACCACGGGGACCCCCGGGCCGCGGTGCGGCGGCTGCGGACGGAGTGGAAGCGGCAGCCGTCGACGGAGGTGGCCGACGCACTGGGCTGGGCGCTGCACCGGGCGGGGCGCTCCGAGGAGGCGCTGGAGTTCGCGGTGCGGGCGACGGAAGGGGCGACGGAGGGGACGACGGAGGGGGCGCACGACGGCGGGGCGCTCAACGCGCTGCACGCCTTCCACCGGGGCATGATCGAGCGCGAGCTGGAGCGGTACGGGCCCGCGCGCCGGCATCTGCGGGAGGCCTTGCGGATCAACCCGCACTTCTCCCCGCTGCGGGTGCCGCAGGCGAAGGCGGCGCTGGAACGGCTGGGCGAGCCGTCGGTCGGGGACGGGCCGCCGGACTGGTCGTGAGGAGAACCGGCGAGGGCCGGACGCGGAGGGTGCCCTCCGCGTCCGGCCCTCGCCGGCACCGGTCCCGCCGTCGTCCGGTCGGCACCGGTCCCGCCGTCGTCCGGTCACAGGTTGCCGCGGCGTTCCTGCTCCCGCTCGATCGCCTCGAAGAGGGCCTTGAAGTTGCCCTTGCCGAAGCCCATGGAGCCGTGCCGCTCGATGATCTCGAAGAACACGGTCGGCCGGTCCTGGACCGGCTTGGTGAAGATCTGCAGCAGGTAGCCGTCCTCGTCCCGGTCGACGAGGATCTTCAGCTCGCGCAGGGTGTCGACCGGGACCCGGGTCTCGCCGGCCCACTCGCCGAGGGTGTCGTAGTACGAGTCCGGGGTGTCCAGGAAGCGCACACCGGCGGCGCGCATCTGGCGGACCGTGTGCACGATGTCGTTGCTGTTGAGCGCGATGTGCTGGACGCCGGCGCCGCCGTAGAACTCCAGGTACTCGTCGATCTGGGACTTCTTCTTGGCGACGGCCGGCTCGTTGATCGGGAACTTGACCTTGAGGGTGCCGTCGGCGACCACCTTCGACATCAGCGCGCTGTACTCGGTGGCGATGTCGTCGCCCACGAACTCCTTCATGTTCGTGAAGCCCATGACCTTGTTGTAGAAAGCGACCCACTCGTTCATCCGGCCGAGTTCGACGTTGCCGACGCAGTGGTCGATGGCCTGGAAGAAGCGCATGGGGGCACCTCCCACGCCTTCAGCAGTGGGGGAGGGCGGCTCGACGATCGGCTCGGCGGCCACGAAACCGGGCAGGTAGGGCCCGTCGTAGCCGGTGCGCTCGACGAGGGTGTGCCGGGTCTCGCCGTACGTGGCGATCGCGGCGAGGACGACGGTGCCGTGCTCGTCCTTCAGCTCGTACGGCTCGGCGAGCGGGCGGGCGCCGTGCTCGACGGCGTAGGCGAACGCGGCGCGCGCGTCCGGGACCTCGAGGGCGAGGTCGACGACGCCGTCGCCGTGGGCGGCCACGTGCTCGGCGAGGAAGGCGCCCTGTTCGGTGGACTGCTTGATCACCGAGGTGAGGACGAAGCGGGCGGAGCCGCTCTCCAGGACGTAGCTCGCGGTCTCGCGGCTGCCGTTCTCCGGTCCGGAGTAGGCGACCAGCTTCATGCCGAAGGCGGTGGAGTAGTAGTGCGCCGCCTGCTTGGCGTTGCCCACGGCGAAGACGACCGCGTCCATTCCCTTGACCGGGAAGGGATCGGCCTGCCGGGCGGTCGGGTCGGGAGCGTGGTGTGTGGTCTGCGTCATAGGTGCAGGGTGGGCCAGCTCCGCAAGGTGCGCAATAGTTCGCCTGTTCACTGGGCATAGTGTCCAGTGACCTGCCGCGATCGGCGGGCTTTCTGTACAGGATGACCAGGCGACCAGGAGCGGAGGCCGGCATGGCGATCGATCGGCTGGACGGCCGGATCATCCTGCTCCTCGCGCGGGAGCCCCGCGTCGGGGTGCTGGAGATGTCCCGGCGGCTGGGGGTGGCGCGGGGGACGGTGCAGGCGCGGCTGGACCGTCTTCAGTCGAACGGAGTCATCCGCGGCTTCGGTCCCCAGGTGGATCCGGCGGCCCTCGGCTACCCGGTCACGGCGTTCGCGACGCTGGAGATCCGGCAGGGTCAAGGGGCGGATGTCCGGGCGCACTTGGCGACCGTTCCGGAGGTCCTGGAGCTGCACACCACGACCGGCAGCGGGGACATGCTGTGCCGGCTCGTGGCCCGCTCCAACGCCGATCTCCAACGGGTGATCGACCGTGTCGTCGGTTTTGATGGCATCGTCCGGGCCGCCACGGCGATCGTGATGGAGAACCCCGTTCCGCTGCGGATCATCCCGCTGGTGGAGCAGGCCGCGCTCCTCGAACCGCCGGGCGGGGACCCGGACGGACCGGACTGAGCCGGACCGAGCCGGGCCGACCGGACGGGCGTGGCCGAGGTGGGGTGAGCGGACGTGAACTTCTGGGAGTACCTGGGCAACCGCCACCAGCAGCTGCTCGTCGACACGTACCAGCACGCGAGCGTGGTCTTCCAGTGCATGGTGGCGGCGACCGTGATCGGCGTGCTGATCGGGGTGGCGACGTACCGCAGCGACTGGGCGGGCAGCATGGCCACGACGGCCACCTCCACCCTGCTGACCATCCCGTCGCTGGCCATGATCGGCCTGCTGATCCCGATCGTGGGGCTCGGGGTGCCGCCGACGGTGATCGCGCTGACGCTGTACGGGCTGCTGCCGATCGTGCGGAACGCGATCGTCGGCCTGCGCGGGGTCGATCCCGCGCTGGTGGACGCGGCCACCGGTATCGGCATGTCGCGGGTGGCCCGGCTGGCCCGGGTGGAGCTGCCGCTGGCCTGGCCGCCGATCCTCACCGGGATCCGGGTCTCCACGCAGATGCTGATGGGCATCGCCGCCATCGCCGCGTACGCCTCCGGCCCCGGCCTCGGCAACCTGATCTTCCGCGGGATCGCCTCGCTGGGCAGCAGCAACGCGCTCAACCAGGTGCTCGCGGGCACCCTCCTGATCATCCTCCTCGCGCTGCTGTTCGACGCCGGGTACGTCCTGATCGGGCGGCTCACCATCTCCAGGGGGATCCGTGCCTGAGTCACCCGCTTCGGCGTCGCCCGGCTCACCCGAAGCGCCCGGCGCCGCCACCGGATCCGCCGCCGCCACCGGCGCGACCGGCACCACCAGCGCTACCGGCACCACCGGCGCGACCATCGAGCTGGAGAGCCTCACCAAGCGGTATCCGGGCAGTCCGCAGCCGGCCGTGGACAACGTCGACATGGAGATCAGGGCGGGCGAGACGGTCATCCTCGTCGGTCCATCCGGCTGCGGGAAGTCGACCACCCTGAAGATGATCAACCGGCTGATCGAGCCGAGCGGCGGCCGCATCCGCATCGGCGGCGAGGACGTCACCGACATGGACCCGGTGAGGCTGCGCCGCCAGGTCGGGTACGCGATCCAGTCCAGCGGACTGTTCCCGCACATGACGGTGGCCCAGAACATCGCGCTGGTGCCGAAGATGCTGCGCTGGCCGGCGGCCCGGGTGCGGGCGCGGGTGGAGGAGATGCTGGACCTGGTCGGGCTGGACCCGGGCGAGTTCCACGGCCGCTACCCGCGCCGGCTCTCCGGCGGGCAGCAGCAGCGGGTGGGCGTGGCGCGGGCGCTGGCGGCGGATCCGCCGGTGCTGCTGATGGACGAGCCGTTCGGGGCGGTGGACCCCATCACCCGCGACCACCTCCAGGACGAGCTGATCCGGCTGCAGCACGAGCTGCACAAGACGATCGTCTTCGTCACCCACGACTTCGACGAGGCGATCAAGCTCGGCGACCGGATCGCGGTCCTGCGCGAGCGCTCGCACATCGCCCAGTTCGACACCCCGGAGGCGATCCTCACCAACCCGGCGGACGACTTCGTGTCCGGCTTCGTCGGGGCCGGGGCCGCGCTGAAGCGGCTGAACCTCACCCGCGTACGGGACGTGGGGATCACCGACTATCCGACGGTGACCGTCGACGACCCGCTCCAGCGGATCTTCGACCTGCTCCGCTCCAGCGGCTCCAACGAGATCCTGCTGCTCGACCGGCGCCGCCGCCCCTACAAGTGGCTCCGGCGCGGCGACCTGATGCGGGCCAAGGGCTCGCTGGCCCGCGCGGGCACCCTGGTGCACGACACGGTGACCCGGGACGCCACCCTGCGGGACGCGCTGGAGGCGGTGCTCACCGACAGCTCCGGGCGGGTGGCGGTCACCGGCGGGCGCGGTACGTACGAGGGCGTCGTCGACGTGGAGACACTGATGAACTCCGTGCACGAACTGCTGGAGGCCGACCGGCTGGAGGCGATGGAGGCCCAGCACGAACTGGAGGGGCACCGGGCCGGCCGGACGCACGCCGAGCAGGAGGGTGCGGGCGGGGAGGCGGACGCGTGAGCGCCTCCTCCCGGCGGCGGACGCCCCGCGAGCGGCGGCCTCCCGGCGAGCACGAGGCCAAAGGAGGGCTCGCCTTCCGGAACGGGGACGAGGACCGGAACCAGGACGAGCACAGCGGCGGGGACAGCGGTGGCGGCGGGGCCGGGAAGGGGGCGGCCGGATCCGTGTCCTCGGCCGCGGACGCCTCCCGCGTGACGTGGCAGAAGCTGACGCTCCTGCCCGTGGTGCTGATCGTCCTCCTGTTCGCCACCTGGCTGTGGTTCACGCAGGCCGACCTGGACGCGCTGTCCGAGAACGCGCTCTCCGACGGGCAGGTGACCAAGGCGCTCCGGCAGCACGTCGTCCTGACCGTGATCTCGACGTTCTTCGTGCTGATCATCGCGATCCCGTCGGGCATCCTGCTGACCCGGCCGGCGCTGCGCAGGGCCGCCCCGGCCGTGATGGCGTTCGCCAACATGGGCCAGGCGACGCCCGCGATCGGTCTGCTGGCCCTGCTGGTGATCTGGCTGGGCATCGGTCGCAGGGCCGCCCTCATCGGGATCATCGCCTACGCCGTGCTGCCGGTGCTCTCCAACACCATCGCGGGCCTGCGGGCCAACGATCCGACGCTGCTGGAGGCGGCGCGCGGCATCGGCATGTCCCCGCCGGGTGTGCTGGCCCGCGTGGAACTGCCCCTGGCCGTCCCGCTCATCCTCGCCGGGGTGCGCACGGCCCTGGTCCTGAACGTCGGCACCGCCACCCTGGCGACCTTCGGCGGGGGCGGCGGCCTGGGCGTCCTGATCACCACCGGGATCACCAGCCAGCGGATGCCGGTGCTGGTGCTGGGCTCGATCCTCACCGTCGCCCTGGCCCTGCTGGTGGACTGGCTGGCCTCGCTGGCCGAACTGCTGCTGCGGCCGCGGGGGCTGGAGGCGGACGCGTGACGAGGCGGTACGGGTGTCCGCTGCTCGCCGGGGTGCTGCTGGCGGGGGTCTTTTCCTGCGGGCTGACCAGCGGGTCCCCCATGGTCGACGACGTGGAGCCGGGCACGATCGGGCGGGGGAAACCGCTCGAGGGCGCGAAACTCACCGTCACCTCGAAGGAGTTCACCGAGCAGCTGATCCTGGGCGCGATCATGGGCATCGCCTTCCAGGCGGCGGGCGCCGAGGTCGTCGACCGCACCGGCATCCAGGGCTCCGTCGGCGCCCGGGAGGCGGTGGTGGGCGGGGACGCGGACGCCGCGTACGAGTACACCGGCACGGCGTGGATCACCTACCAGGGCAACAGCAAGCCCCTTCCCGACCCGCGCGAGCAGTGGGAGGCGGTGCGCGAGGCCGACCGGAGGAACGGGGTGGCCTGGCTGGAGCCGTCGGAACTGAACAACACCTACGCCCTGGCCATGAACCAGGCCAACTTCAAGAAGTACGGCACGAGGACGCTGTCCGAAGTGGCCGCGCTGGCGAAGTCCGATCCGGCCGCGGTGACCCTGTGCGTGGAGGGCGAGTTCGCCAACCGGACGGACGGGCTGCCGGGCCTGGAGAAGGCCTACGGCATGAACCTGGCCGCGGGGAACGTCACACAGATGGACACCGGGATCATCTACACCCAGACGGCCAAGGGCGCCTGCACCTACGGCGAGGTGTTCACCACCGACGGCCGGATCAAGTCCATGAACCTGGTGGTGATGGAGGACGACAGGAAGTTCTTCCCCAACTACAACGCGGCGCCGGTGATCAACGCCGGCACCCTGAAGGAGTGGCCGGCGATCCCCGGGGTCCTGGACCCGGTCTCGTCGAAGCTGGACAACGAGGTGGCGCGGACCCTGAACGCCAAGGTGGACGTGGACGGCGAGGACCCCCACCAGGTGGCGCTGGACTGGATGGTGGACGAGGGGTTCGTCAAGGAGAAGTAGAGCGGTGCGGCGGCGCGGCCGTGCCGGGCGGTCAGCAGCTCGGGACCTTGCCCGCGCCCTTCTCCAGGTCGACCAGCGCATCGACGGTGCCCTCGAGGGTGGTGACCGGGATCAGGCGCAGGCCGTCGGGGAGTTCCGCCTGCGCGTCGGCGCACTCGGCCTCGGGGACCAGGAAGACGGTGGCGCCGTCCCGCCGGGCGGCCTGTGTCTTCAGCGGCACTCCGCCCACGGTGCCGACCCTGCCCTCGGCGTCGATCGTCCCCGTACCGGCGATGATCCGGCCGCCGGTGAGGTCGCCGCCGCTGTCGTCGCCGTTCAGCTTGTCGACGATGCCGAGGGAGAAGAGCAGGCCGGCGCTGGGGCCGCCGACGTCGGCGAGTTTCAGGTCGACCTCGATGTCCTTGCCGTCCAGGTCCAGGTAGCCCAGCGCGGCCCGGGTCGCCTCCTCCTGCGAGGAGCGCATCTGCTTCTCGTTGTACTGCTCGATCTCCTCGAGGTTGTCCCCGGTGGGGTAGACCGAGTCGCGGGGCATGACGGCCCGGTCGGTGTCGAACCAGGCGTCGAGGACGTCCGGGAGGCTCACCCGGGTGTCGGGGGAGGTCGCCTCGATCGTCGTCATCCGCAGCTGGCCGGTGGTCGCACGGGTCTTCGCGCCGGAGATGGTGATGACCTGCGTGCCCTTGTTCTCGCCGAGCACGTCGGCCGTCAGCCCCGGCTGCGCCACCGAGAACGGCAGCGGCGCGAACACCGCCGTGGCCAGCAGGGCGACGACGGGAACGGCACAGACGGCCAGGGTCTGGAGACGCGTGAGGCGAGAGAGCACGGGATCAATCTAACGTGACGCTCCGGCCCGGCCCCGGCCGCCTGCGGGCGGGGCCGGGGCCGCCCCTGCGGCACCGGCCGTCAGCGCAGCGCCTCCGCGACCTCGCGGGCCGCGTCCATGACGCGGGGGCCGACCCGTTCGGGGACCACGTCGGCCAGCATCACCACGCCGACACTGCCCTCGACGCCGGTGACCCCGAGCAGGGGCGCCGCCGCTCCGCACGCGCCGGCTTCCAGTTCGCCGTGGGTGAGGGTGTATCCGGGGTCGCGCGGCCGCTGCCGGGCCGCGATGATCGCCCGGCCGGCGGCGCCCCGTTCCAGCGGATGCCGGAATCCGGCCCGGTAGGCCACGTGGTAGTCCGTCCACGACGGTTCCACCACGGCGACGGCCAGCGCTTCGGCCCCGTCCACCAGCGTCAGGTGCGCGGTCGCGCCGATGTCCTCCGCCAGCGACCGCAGGGCCGGCATCGCGGCCTCGCGTACGAGCGGGTGCACCTGGCGGCCCAGCCGCAGCACCCCGAGTCCGACCCGGGCCCGTCCGCCGAGGTCACGGCGGATGAGCGCGTGCTGTTCCAGGGTGGCGAGCAACCGGTACACGACAGTCCGGTTCACGCCCAGTCTGTGGGAAAGCTCGGTGACGGTCAGACCGTGGTCCGTGTCGGCCAGCAGTTTGAGGACCCGCAGTCCCCGGTCGAGCGTCTGAGAGGTCTCCGCGGTCACGACGCCCACTCCTTCGGGGTCAGGTCGGCGGCCTCTCGCGGCAGGTGCGTCACCGAGTCCCGTCGGTGACGCGCTCCAGAGGCCGCCGATCGGCCGGCGGCCCGGCTGTGTCCCGGGCGCAGTCGCTTCACGGCTGCGCTCCGCGGCGGCGCTGCCACGGGGCGTGTGCGTAGCGGGACAGTAGCGAGCCGGTTCGGTCAGCGGAAGGCTCCGTCCAGAATCCGGGCACCGATGACCGTGAAGTGGCACCGTTTGACGCGATATGCACAGAGGGCGAAGGGAATTCACCGCATGCGGGTGGCCCACTCCTGCACCTTGGCGATCCGCTGACGCAGCTGTCCCGGTGTGGCCTCGGCGGCGGGCGGCCCGCCGCAGGCTCGGCGCAGCTCGGTGTGGATGACGCCGTGCGGTTTGCCGCTCTGGTGCACGTAGGCGCCGACCATGTTGTTGAGCTGCCGGCGCAGTTCCATCATCTCCTTGTGGGAGACCACGGGGCGCCGCTCGGCGGGCAGTTCGAGCAGATCGGCCTCGGTGTCCGGCTTCTTGCGGCTGTGCGCGATCTGCCGGGCCTGCCGCTTCTGCAGCAGCAGCTCCACCTGGTCGGGTTCGAGGAGCCCCGGGATGCCCAGGTAGTCCTGCTCCTCCTCGCTGCCGGGGTGGGCCTGCATGCCGAAGTCGGCGCCGTTGTAGGTGACCCGGTCGAAGACGGCGTCGGACTCCAGCGCCTCGAAGGGCAGCATGTCCTCGCCGGTGTCCTCGTCCTGCTCCCGGTTCGCCTCGTCCATCTCCTGCTCGGACTCGGCGTACGGGTCCTCCTCGCCCTCCTTCTTGGGCTTGTCGAGGACGTGGTCGCGCTCGCGCTCCATCTCGTTGGCGAAGGTGAGCAGGTCGGGCACGGTCGGCAGGAACACGGAGGCGGTCTCGCCGCGCCGCCTCGACCGCACGAAACGGCCGACGGCCTGGGCGAAGAACAGCGGGGTGGAGATGGTGGTCGCGTACACGCCGACGGCCAGGCGCGGCACGTCGACGCCCTCGGACACCATGCGGACGGCGACCATCCACCGGTCGTCGCTGCCGCTGAACTCGTCGATGCGTTTCGAGGCGCCGGTGTCGTCGGACAGGACGACGGTGGCCTTGCTGCCGGTGATCTCGCGGATCAGCTTGGCGTAGGCGCGGGCGGAGTCCTGGTCGGCGGCGATGACGAGGGCCCCGGCGTCCGGGACGGACTTCCTGACCTCGGTCAGCCGCTGGTCCGCGGCGCGCAGCACGGACGGCATCCACTCGCCGCGCGGGTCCAGGGCGGTGCGCCAGGCCTGGCTGACCGCGTCCTTGGTCATGGGCTCGCCGAGGCGGGCCTCGATCTCGTCGCCGGCCTTGGTGCGCCAGCGCATGTTGCCGCTGTAGGAGAGGAAGATGACGGGACGGACGACGTTGTCGCGGAGCGCGGAACCGTAGCCGTAGGTGTAGTCGGCGGCCGACCGGCGGATGCCGTCGTCGCCCTCCTCGTACGCCACGAACGGGATGGGGTTGGTGTCGGACCGGAACGGCGTACCGGTCAGCGCGAGCCTGCGGGTGGCCGGCTCGAACGCCTCCAGGCAGGCCTCGCCCCAGGACTTGCTGTCACCGGCGTGGTGGATCTCGTCGAGGATGACGAGGGTCTTGCGCTGCTCGGACCGGTTGCGGTGCAGCATGGGGCGCACGCCGACACCGGCGTAGGTGACGGCGACCCCGTCGTAGTCCTTGCCGACCGGGCCCGCACTGTACTCGGGGTCCAGCTTGATCCCGATCCGGGCGGCGGCCTCGGCCCACTGCTTCTTCAGATGCTCGGTGGGCGCGACGACGGTCACCTGCTGCACGACGTGGTGGTGCAGCAGCCAGGAGGCCAGCGTCAGCGCGAAGGTGGTCTTGCCGGCGCCGGGGGTGGCGACCGCCAGGAAGTCGCGCGGCTGCGTCTGGAGGTACCTCTCCATCGCCCCCTGCTGCCAGGCCCGGAGCTTTCCGGCGGTGCCCCAGGGGGCCCGGCCGGGAAAGGCGGGGGACAGGTGGTGCGAGGAGGAAGCGGCGGTGGTAGTCACGGTCTCCGTTGTGGGGACGGGGGCGGGTTCGGGCGGCTCGGCCGCGCCGGGAACCCGGCCGCAGGGGCAGCCGGCCGCACCCGGCGGTCGGCGTACGGCAACCGGGCCACCCTATCCGCGCCCCGGCCCGGACGACGCCCGGGCCGGGCGGGGGCACTCGGGGGTGGGACCGACGTCACAGCCTCCGCAACCGCCCCGCGATGCTTCCCACATCCGCCTCCGCTCCTGAGGCCACCTCGATGACCAGCGCATACGCCGCGTCCTGGTCGACGGAGGCGAGATCGACGCCGTTGAGGGCGAGGAAGGTCGCGGTGGCCAGCCAGGCGGTGCGCTTGTTCCCGTCGACGAGGGGGTGGTTGGTGGCGATGGCGTGGAGGAGGGCGGCTGCCTGTTCGTACAGGTCCGGGTAGGCGGCCGTGCCGAACATGCGGGCGCGGGGGCGGTGCACGGCCGAGGCCGGCAGGCCCGGCTCCCGGGTCTCGGGCTGACGGCCGCCGAAGGCGACCTCCGCGAGGGCGGTGACCTCGTCGACGGTGAGGTGCCGGGTCGCTCCCCGCGGAGCGGCCGGCTGCCGGTGCGTGGTCATTCGCCCAGCCTCCGCAGCAGGTCGGCGTGCTCGCGCGCGAGGTGCTCGCCGACGGCGCGCACCGTCCGGCGCTCGGCGCGCAGGTACGCGCGCACGGCCTCCTCGGCCACGGCTTCGGGCGTGCGGCCCTGCGCGTCGGCGAGATCCTGGAGGGCGCGCAGCCGGGCGGGGTCGAGCTGAAGGACGAACTCGGTCATCCCCGGAGGCTATGGTCCGCGATCATCCGGAAGCGACCGGTTTACGGCTCGCGTTCCCGCAGCCGCCTCGTCACCCACACCCCCGCCAGCGCCACCGCCGCCATCGGCAGGAACACGGCGACGAAGGCGGCCGGGTGGGAGCCGGTGGCGTCCGTGGCCCCGTGGGCGACCGCGCCGCCGCCGAGGGCCGCGAAGGCCGCTCCGCCGGCGGCCAGCAGGAGGACGTTGGAGAGGCCGTCGGAGATCTGGAGGGCGGCGGAGTTGGTGCCCGCCTCCTCGGGGGCGGAGAGCTGGAGCAGCAGGACGCTGGTGGAGGAGATCACCAGGCCCATCCCGAGACAGCCGAACGCCCAGGCGACGGCCAGGGCCCAGGCGGGGACCGCCTCGATCAGCACGCTCGGGGCCGCCGCGATGGCCCCCGCCACCAGGAGCATCCCGAGGGTCGTCAGCCGCTCCCGGTGCGGTTCCAGACGGGGCCGCGACTGGATCCAGGAGCCCAGTGCCCAGGTGACGCCGCCCGCCGCGAGGGAGAACCCGGCGAGGGTCGGGCTGAGGCCGCGCTGGGTGACCAGCATCAGCGGGACGAAGGACTCGGCGGCGATGAAGGACCCGGCGGCGACGCCGCGCAGCAGCACCACCGAGGGCAGGCCGCGCGCCGCCCGCCAGGTGCCGCGCGGGAGCAGTCCCAGCACCGCGGGCACCAGCAGCGCCAGGCCCGCCGCGCCGGGCAGCAGGGAGAGCCAGCGCAGGTCCTGGGCGGCGTACTGGAGCAGCCCGGCGCCGAAGGAGATCGCGAGGGCGAGGCGGATGCGGCGGCCGCCCGAGGAGGCCGGCGCGTCCGCGCCGTCGCCCGCCGGACCGGACGCCCGGCGGCGTATCTGCGGGAGGGCGAGGGCGAGGGGGAACGCGACGAGGACCGGGATGCCGAGGAACACCCACCGCCAGCCGAGGTGTTCGGTCACCGCTCCGGAGGCGAGCGGGCCGACGATCGACGGCACCACCCAGCTCGCCGCGAACGCGGCCATGATCGCCGGACGCAGCCGCTCCGGGTAGGCCCGGCCGACGACGACGTACAGCGCGACGATCACCATCCCGCCGCCGAGGCCCTGCACGGCCCGTCCCAGGATGAACAGCCACATCGAGCCCGCCGTCCCGCCCAGCAGCAGCCCCGCGGCGAAGGCGGCGATGCCCGTGGTCAGCGGCGCGAGCGGCCCGCGCCGGTCCGACCACTGGCCGGAGAGCACCATCGCGAACAGGCTGGTCGTGAAGAACGCCGAGAACGCGAACGCGTACAGCGACACCCCGTCCAGCTCGCGCGCCGCGACCGGCATGGCCGTGCCCACCGCCGTCGCCTCGAAGGCGATCAGCAGCACCACGGAGACGATGCCGATGCTCAGCGCCCGGTAGGGACCGCTCAGCACGCTGTCGCCCTGCTCGCCGCCGGGGGCGGTGAGCCCGGACGGCGTGGTGGGCCCGGGCGGGGCGTCGGAGGTCTTGGCGACAGAGGTGTCGCGCGGGTGCGGGGCGGCCATGGGCGTCAGGGTAAGGGTCACAGGGCGCTGTGACGCCTGTCGGGGGTCGGACCGGCACCGGGACCTTGGTCGTACTCCCCCGGCCGCCCGCCCCGCCGTTCATGAACGGCGTGTGGCAGTCCCGTTGCACCGCACCGGAATACCTTGAGCGCCGCTCCCGCCCCGCCGTACGGTCGGTGTACCGAGTTCGCGGCGGCGGGGTGGCGAAGGCCACACCCCGTCCCCGGCCTTGGCCGTGTGCCCGAGTGGCTCAGGGATTCGCCTGCAAAGCGAATAACGCGGGTTCGATTCCCGCCACGGCCTCCGGTACGGGCGGGGTGCCCTCAGAGCACCCCGCCCGCTTCGTCCTGGAACAGCTCCGTCCAGTAGTGCCAGTCGGCGTCGCCGGTGGCGCCCGTCGGGTCGACGGAGGACAGGACCTGGATCATCGTCATGGCCAGCTGGTCGTACGTCTCGCTGGTCAGCGCGTGGCCCGACTCCTCGTCGATGGCGTGCTCGCGGCGCAGCAGCCAGAGGGTGAAGGCGAGGGTCGAGATGTCCGTGTTCAGCGGGTACAGGACGGATTCCGGCTCGCTCCAGTTCAGGACCGCGCCGGTGGCGCCGTCGACGACCAGGCTGTTGTCCTCGACCAGATGACCGAGGCGGACGAGCCGGTCGGCGTGGGCGGGGAGACGGCCGGCCGGGAACGCGCCGGGGTCGGCGCAGCCGTCGCCGCGGTCCTCGTCGTGGTACTCGGCGAGGGTCCGCAGCGGCAGGTCGGTGTCCAGCTGGAACAGGAAGCCGTCCTCGGGCAGCCCCGTCTCGCGCAGGAAGCGGCGGGTCGGCTCGTGCGTCAGCGTCGCGGGGAAGTCGAACTCCTCGAAACGGACCACGCCCCGCCGGCCGAACTCCTGGTCGAGCAGGCGGAGCGGGAGGTCCAGGGCGAGGCCCGAGACCGTGCCCGGACCGGCCACCAGGGCCAGCGGGCGGATCAGCGCGGCCATCCGCCACAGCGGCGCCGGCTCGCCGTCCGCCCCCTCCTCGAACACCGCGAGCAGCTGCCGCGAGGCCTCCGCCACCGCCTTCGTGCCCCAGCGGTCCGCGTAGGCGGCGAACTGGCCGCGCAGCCCCGCCAGTTCGTCCGTCGCGGCGGCGAACCGCACCAGGGTCGGCAGCGACGGGGCGAGCGGGCGACGGTCCATCAGATCGGGCCGGTCGTGGAAGAAGTACGTCGTCGACACCTCGCCGGTGGCGCCGTCGAGCAGGACCGACTCCGTCTCCAGGCCGGCGGGGCCGAGCAGTCCGCCGATCACCAGCTGGTCCCGCAGCTCCGCGGAGAGCCCCTCGGCCGGGTCACCGGTCGAGCCGGCGACCGTGCGCAGGCCCTCGCCCCGCAGCTGCGTGAAGCTGAACAGACCGCTGTCGCAGGGCAGTCCGGGGCCGGTCAGCCAGCGGCGCGTGGACGCGTGGGTGACAAACGGATCGAGGTCGCCCTCGGTCAGGGTGATCGCTGCCGCGGTACCCGTGGCGTTCATGGCATCCGTGACAACGGTGTCGGTCGTGCTCATGGCTCCCCCGTGCATACGTGTGCTCAGTCCCGTGCTTCGCCGCTCCGGACCGCACCGTCCCGCCCGGACAGGACGGATCCCGGCCCTCCGAACCCGGCAGCCGTCCCCACCACTCGGAACACTACGTGCCACCACTGACAACACCCCGGAGCGGGAACGGGCGGGCGACCGGCCGGAACACGGATACGGACGCCCCACCCCACAAGACGCTCGAACACCCCCTGTGCGTTGCCTTCGCACGGAAATCGACGTGAACGTTCTCCGGCCGCCCGGCCCCGGCGGCCGGCGGTCGGCAACCGGCGGATGCCGGCCGGCGCATGCCGACCGGCTGACGCCGACCGGCGGAGGTCAGTCGGTGGACCTGACCGGCCGGTCGCGGCCGCCGGTCACCACCGCGGCCTGCGGGCGGATCGGCAGGCGGTTGACCGGGCGGCCGGTGGCCGCGCGGACGGCGGCGGCGATGGCCGCGGGCGAGGTCACCACCGGCACCGCGCTGACCGCCTTCGCACCGAACGGCGCGACCACGTCCCGCTCCTCGACCAGCTTCACGATCTCGATGTCGGGCGCGTCCAGGGCGGTCGGCAGGGCGTAGCCGGTGAGGTCGGGGTGCCGGACCAGACCGCGCGGCGTGCGCAGGTTCTCGGTGAGCGCGGCGCCCATGCCCTGGGTCACTCCCGCCTCGATCCGGGCGGCCAGCTGGGCCGGGTTCAGCACCCGCCCCACGTCCTGGGCGACGGCCAGTTCCACGACCCGTACGGAGCCGATCTCGATGTCGACGTCGACCACCGCGCGGATCGCGCAGAAGGACATTCCGACGTAGGCGTCGCCCTGGCCCGATGTGTCCAGGGGCTCCGTGGGATGCGGACGGCACTGGGCGGTGGCCCACAGTTCCTTGCCCTGCAGGGCCTCGGTCACGGGCGTCGACAGCACTCCGTCGTACGAGGTGATCCGGCCGTCGGTGATCTGGAGCAGCTCGGCGGACATGCCGAACTTGTGGGCCAGGGGCTGGAGGAGCTGGGTGCGGACCATCTTCGCCGCGCGTTCCACCGCGCCGCCCGACACCCAGGTGTGCCGGCTGCGGCTGCCCGCGCCCGCGGCGGGCTGGTCGGTGTCCACGGGCGCCACGCGCACCTCGTCGACACCGAGGATCTCCTGGACGATCTGCCGGGCCAGCGTGGTGAAGCCCTGGCCGGTCTCGACGGCCGCGCACAGCACCGTCGCCACCCCGTCCTGGACCTTCACGGTGGCCGTGGACACCTCGTCCGCGCCCTCGCCGCCGAGCATGTGCACCATGCCCAGGCCGTAGCCCACCCCGCGGCGTACCGCGCCCGGTTCGCCCGCGCCCTCGGGGCCGCCGGGCAGCAGCCACTCGTCCTCGGGGGTGTCCTTGGGCAGCGGCGGCAGCGGGTGGTCCCGCACCGCCTCCAGGAGTTCGGCGACCGGGGCCGGGCAGGTCACGGTCTGGCCGGTGGGCAGGACGTCGCCGGTCGCCATGACGTTGCGCATGCGCACTTCGGCCGGGTCGAGGCCGAGCTTCTTGGCGAGCTTGTCCATCTGCGCCTCGTAGGCGGCGCACACCTGCAGGGCGCCCTCGCCGCGCATGTGGCCGGAGGGCGGGTTGTTGGTGCGGACCGCCCAGCCCTCGATGAAGGCGTTCGGGACGACGTAGGGGCCGCAGGCGAAGGCGACGGCGGCGGCCAGCGCGTCCGACGACGTGTCGGCGTAGGCGCCCGCGTCGAGCAGGATCTGCGCCTCGACCTTCACCAGCCTGCCCTCGGCGTCGGCGTGGTGGCGGTAGCGCAGCAGGGTGGGATGCCGGTGGGCGTGGCCGAGGAAGGACTCCTCGCGCGTGGCGGTGAGTTTGACGGGGCAGCCGGTCTTCAGCGCCAGCAGGCCGAGCGGCAGCTGGAAGCTCTGGTCCTCGCGGTCGGCGGTCGCGCCGGGCACCCCGGTGACGACGACCTTCACGCGGTCGGGTTCCAGGCCGAACGCGGCGGCGGCCGCGTCCCGGTCGCCGTGCGGGTCGGTGGAGGCCAGGTACAGCTCGACCCCGCCGTCCGGGCGGGGGACGGCGAGTCCGGCCTCGGCGCCGATGGGGGCGGGGTCCTGCCGGCCGATGCGGTACAGGCCCTCGACGACGAGGTCACCGGCCGCGTCGGGGTCGCCGTGCCGCAGCGGGATGTGCCGGATCAGGTTGCCGTCGGGGTGCAGCGGCTCGGCCTCGAAGGCCTGCTCGGGGTCGATCACCGGGTCGAGCACCTCGTACTCGACGATGACGGCGGCGGCGGCCATCCGCGCGGTGTCCGGGTGGTCGGCGGCGACGGCGGCGATGGCCTCGCCGTGGTGGCGCACGACGTCGGAGGCGAAGAGCGGGCGGTCGGACCGGCCGCGCTCGTACAGCGGGGTGCCGGGGACGTCCTCGTGGGTGACGACGGCGTGCACGCCGGGCATCTCGCGTGCGTGGGTGGTGTCGATGGACGCGATCCGCGCGTGCGGGTGCGGGGAGCGCAGCACGGCCGCCCACAGCAGGCCCTCGGCCCACAGGTCGGCGGCGTACGGGAAGGTGCCCTCGGTCTTGGCGCGGGTGTCGGCGGCCGGCAGGGAGACACCGAGTCCGCGCGGGGGCGATTCCGTCCCGGTGGTTTCCTCCGTGGCCTGTGCGGCCTGCACGGTGGTGGCCTCGTTGCTCATGCCTGGCCTCCGTCCCGGCCGTAGAGCCGGTCATGCGGTCCGGGGTCCGGGAAGGCGGCGGGGCCGACACCGCCGGCACCCGGTCCCGCCTGGTGCGGAATGCGGAACTCGCCCGTTTCGCCGCCGGCGCCCCGGCCCGCGCCCCGGGCGCCGTCCTGGCCGGCCTCGGCGAGGGCCTCGCGTTCGGCGACGACCTCCTGGACGGCCTCCACCACGCCCCGGTAGCCGGAGCAGCGGCACAGGTTGCCGCACAGGGCCTGGCGGGTCTCCAGCCGGGTGGGCGCCGGGTTGCCCTCCAGCAGGTCGTGCACGGTCATCGCCATGCCCGGCACGCAGAAGCCGCACTGCACCGCGCCGCACCGCGCGAGCGCGCGCTGCACGTCCGACGGCCGGCCGTCCTGGGCGAGGCCCTCGACGGTACGGACCTCGCTGCCGGCCGCGGTGACGGCCGGGACCAGGCAGGACGCGACGAGCCGGCCGTCGACCTGCACGTTGCAGGCCCCGCACTCGCCCTGTGAGCAGCCGTCCTTGGCGCCGGCGAGGCCGAGGCGCTCGCGCAGCACGTAGAGCAGCGACTCGCCGATCCAGGCGTCGGTGACGGGCCGGTCGGTGCCGTTGACGCGCAGCACGTAGGAGGCGAGGGGATGGTCGTCGTGCGCGGCACCGGACAGCGGTTCGTGCCCGGGTGACGTGCCGTCGGGTGCGTCCGGGCCGGTTCCGGTGCCGGTCTCGGTGCCGATTTCGGTGCCGATTTCGGTGCCGATTTCGGTGCCGATTTCGGTGCCGATTTCGGTGCCGACGGCGGATGCGGGGCCGGCGCCGGCGGGTTCCGGTCCTGCGTCCCCGGCCGGGGACGTCCCGGCGTGGTCCCTCGCGCCCTCCGGGGCCGCTATGTCTTCCGGCGCTGCCGGGCCCTCCTCGGCTCCGTGCGGGCTCTGGGGCCTCTGGGAGCCCCTGGCGGCCTCGGCGGCCCCCGGAGCCTCCCCGGGGCCGCCGACGGGCCCTGCGGTGCCCTCCGGGCCCGGCTGCGGGTGCTCGCGGAGCTCCGGGACGGACGGACCGCCGGCCGCCTCGGGGTGGGCGTCGGCGCCGGGCCGCCAGGAGGGCTCGGCGAAGGCCGGCTGCGGCACCCCGCTCGACAGGGGCGGTGCGTCGTGGCCGGGGGCGGGCCGCGCGTCGGGCCGCTCCCGGACGGGGTCGGCGGTGCCCGCCCGGCCGTGCGCGGGGGCTCCCTGGCCGTGGTCCGCGTGCCAGTCGGGTTCCGGGCCGCCCTGCTCCCGGCCCTGCTCCCGGCCGGGAGCGGTGTCGGGGTGAGCCGGATCCACGCCCGGCACGCCCGGTCCCCACGGCTGCCCGATGGCCTGCGTGGCCCAGGGCGCGGAGGCGCCGCCCGGGAGGGTGGGGGGCGGGGTGACCGGCGGGACGGCCCCCCACTGCTCGGCCAGCGCGGAGGTGGTGAACTCACCGGACTCGTCCGGGAGGTCGCCGCCCGCGACGGGGATCGACCACTGGCCGGTCACGTCGGAACCCGGTGCCGGGTCGCCTGCGCCGGGCGTGTCCTCGAAGTGCCACTGCCCGGAGGCCCCGGGGTCGTACGTGAACCGGTCCTGGCCGCCGTGCTGCTGCGCCGCGCGCGCCCCGGGGTCCTCCCCCGGCCGGCCCGCCTGCGGATCGTGCCACTGGGCGCCGTCGACGGGGGCGCCCGGCACTCCGGTGCCCGGCGCCGCCCAGCTGCCGGTGACCGCGGGGTCGGTACCCGCCGTGGTGGCGGGGGTGACCGTGATGGGCGGCGGCACATAGCCGTGGCCGGGCGCGGCCAGCGGGCTCTCCATCGAGTCCAGCAGGGCGTCGATGCCCCCCTCGGGGAGCTTCACGAAGGCCGTGGCGCCGTCGTCGTAGTCCCCCTGGGGCAGCGGGTCCCAGCGGCTGCCGCCGTTGCGGGACGTTCCGGACGTGCCCTCTCCGTGCTGGTCGTCGGTCACGACAGCGCCCTCCCCAGTGCTCGTCGGGCCAGTGCGGCGACGGTGCGCCGCAGGTGCAGTACCGCGGGCGGCAGCGACGGGACGGAGCCGTCCTCGTCGGGGGCCGGATCGGGGATGCAGGCCGCGGCGACGTACTCCCCGAACGCTTCCAGCGCCTCCGGCACGAGCGCGCGGTTGTTGTCCCAGTCGATGAGCTGGGCGACCCACTGCTCGGCCTCCAGGGGCCGCAGCGCCATCGGCGCTATGGCGCCCACCGCGCAGCGGACACCGCGCCGGCCGGGGTCGAGCACCAGGGCGACGGAGGCGACCGCGCGGCCGGGGCCGGTGCGGCCGGTGGCCTTCAGGAAGACCTGCGGGGCGTGCAGCAGCGGCACGCGCACGTAGCCGATGAGTTCACCGGCCCGCAGCATGTCCATCCCGGCCAGCAGGTGCGACACCGGGATCTCCCGGCGGGCTCCGCCCTGACCCGCGATGATCAGCGTCGCCTCGAGCGCGGCCAGCACGGGCAGCGAGTCGCCGGTCGGGGCGGCGGAGGCGATGTTGCCGCCCAGGGTGCCCGCGTTGCGGATGTGCGGCGGTCCGGCGGCACGCGCGGAGGCGGCGAGCGCCGGGATGAGGGCGGCGAAGTCGGGGCGGCCCATACGGGCGTGGGTGAGGCCGGCGCCGAGCAGCGCGTGGCCGTCCTGGTACTGCCAGCCGCGGATCTCGCTGATCCTGCCGAGGCCGACCAGCGCCGTCGGTCTGAGCTGCCCGGAGTTGACGGAGGCCATCAGATCGGTGCCGCCCGCGACGGGCACTGCGGCGGGCATGGCGGTCAGCGCCGCCACCGCCTCGTCCAGCGTCGTGGGCAGCGTCACGGCCTGCGCCGCCTGCGGTGCGTGCGTGCTCAAAACCGGCTGCCCCTTCCCGCGGCCCCACCTGGTCCCACCTGTTGCAGCCGTACGGTACGACCTGACAGGGCGGACGTGGCAACTCTGGCACATCTTCGCGAGCGCCGAAGACAGGGGTCCGCTAGGAGACGTTCACCCACCTCACAGACCACTTGACCCGTTTTCGCACCTCATCGCCCGTGTGATCGAACGGGCACCGTTCGGTGATTCCTGCGACTTTTTCGTGCGCCCTGTTCGATGAGGGGACGAACTTCCGTGCGCGGCCGGTTCCGGAGGCGGCACGCGCCACCGGTCCGGCACGCGCCACCGGTTCGGGGGGCACCGGTGCGGGGGCCCCATCGGCGCGGAGAGCTACCGCTGCGGGGGTGCGCCGTCGATGGGGCGGCCCAGCACGCCGGGGCGCCGCTGCCAGGGCAGCGGTCCGGCGGGCGGGCGGTAGGCGACGCCGAGGGCGTCGAGTCGCCGGTAGTGGGCGGCCATCCGGCGCTCGAAGTCCGCGAAGTCCCGTTCGGCGGGGGCGGGCAGCGCGCTCCAGGCGACCTCGGCGAGGGCGGCGAGCCGGGGAAAGACCTGGTAGTCCACCCTCGCCTGGTTCTCCGTCACCTCGGACCAGGCGTTGGCCTGGGTGCCGAGCACCCGCCCGGCGTCCTCGGGCGTCAGCTCCGCCGGCACGGGCTCGAACCGGTAGACGTCCTCCAGGGTGCGCACGTACCCGATCGGCACCGGCTCCTCGGGGCCCGCGTCCTGCCGGTGGTCCAGGTACACGTGCTGTTCGGGGCACATGACCACGTCGTGTCCCGCGCGGGCGGCGGCGACCCCGCCGGCGTAGCCGCGCCAGGAGGACACGGCGGCGCCCGGGGCCAGGCCTCCCTGGAGGATCTCGTCCCAGCCGATCAGCCGGCGGCCCCGCTCGGCGAGCCAGCCGGCGAAGTGCCCGATGAACCAGGACTGGAGGGCGTCCTCGTCGGCCAGTCCCAGATCGGCGATCCGTTTCTGCGCGACGTCCGAGGCGCGCCACTGGTCCTTCGGGCATTCGTCGCCGCCGATGTGGACGAACGACGAGAACGACGAGAACGAGGAAAAAGACGAGACCGGCGGGGCCGGCGAAGACGGCGGGGCCGACGCGAACGCGGAGGGCCCCGTGGCGTCGGCGGGGAACAGTTCCAGGACTTCCTCGAGCACCCCTTCGTAGAAGCGCAGGGTGGTGTCGGTGGGGGCGAGTACGTTCGGATTGATCCCCCAGGTGTCCCAGACGGCCAGCGAGGAGGTGTCGACGACATCGGTGTTGCCGAGTTCCGGATACGCGGCGATGGCGGCCTGCGAGTGGCCGGGCACGTCGATTTCGGGAACGACGGCGATATGCCGTTCGGCCGCGTAGGCGACGATCTCCCGGATGTCGTCCTGCGTGTAGTGGCCGCCGTGCGGCGTGTCGTTCCACAGGGGCGAGGCGCGGTGGCCGAGTTTCGTCCGGGCGCGCCAGGAGCCGGTCTCCGTCAGCCGCGGGTACCGCTCGATCTCGATGCGCCAGCCCTGGTCGTCCGTCAGGTGGAAGTGCAGCACATTGAGTTTGTGCGCGGCCATCAGATCGAGATAGCGCAGCACGCCTTCCTTGGGCATGAAGTGCCGTGCCACGTCGAGCATCAGTCCGCGCCACCGGAAGCGGGGCTCGTCCTCGACGATCCGGTGCGGGACGGTGCGGGTGGCGCCGGGGCGTACGGGCGCTTTGCGGAATGCGTCGGGGCCGAGCAGCTGGCGCAGTGTCTGGGCGCCCCAGAACACCCCGGCCGGGCCGCCTCCGGCGATCTCCACGCCCCGGCCGGGCAGCACGGCGAGCCGGTACGCCTCGGGGGCCAGGGTGTCGTCGAGGCGCAGCCGCAGGCCGTCGCGGGTGTCCTCGGTGCCGGGGGGAAACCGCAGGCCGAGGGCGGGTCCGAGGGTGGAGCGCAGCCAGCGTTCGGTGGTCCCGGTGCCGGGCCCCGCCCACAGGGGGGTGTCCGGGGTCAGCGGGAATCCGCCGGGCGCCGCCCCTTCGACGGTGCGCGGCGCGGGAACGAGTGCCGGTTCCACCGGTGACATCACATCGGTCCCGCCGGTTTCCCCGGCCCCTTCGTTCGCGTCGTTCTCGTCGGTCACGTCGGTCACATCAGTCCTTTACCGCGCCGCCCAGTCCGGAGACCAGGCGTCGCTGCACGAGTACGAAGAAGACCAGCACCGGAATCGTCATCACCGTGGAGGCCGCCATCACGCCGCCCCAGTCGGGATCGTCCGGCTTGTAGAAGACCAGCAGGGCCATCGGCAGCGTCGACTGCGAGATGTCGCTGATGATGAAGGACTTCGCGAACAGGAAGTCGTTCCAGGTGGAGATGAAGGAAAACACACTGGTGGCCACCAGCCCCGGCAGAACGAGCGGGAAAAGGATCTGCCACAGGAACCGCGCACGGCTCGCGCCGTCGATGTAGGCGGCCTCCTCCAGCGCCTCGGGAACGGCTTTCACGAAACCCCGCAGCATCCAGATCGCGAACGGCAGCGAGAACGCGATGTGCGGCAGGATCAGCGACCACAGCGTGTTCAACTGGCCCGCGTCCCGCATGAGGAAGAACAGCGGGATCGTCAACGCCTCCACAGGCACCATCTGGGCCACCAGAAACATGATCAGCAGAGTGGTCCGCATACGGAACCGGAATCGCGTCACGGCGGTCGCCGCGAGAAAGGCGATCAGCGCGGAGGCGAGCACCACGGCGACCGCGACGACCAAGCTGTTGAGGAAGTACCGGCCGAATTCCCCTTGCCCGAACACCCGTCGGAAGGAATCCAGGGTGGGGGTCAGGGTCCACGGCCGCGGCCGGTCCGATTCGATCTCGCCGGCCGGTTTGAAGGCGCTCAGCACCATCCAGTACAGCGGGAAGGCCACCACCGCCGCGACCGCCAGCGCGGTCGCCTCGGCGGCGAGCCGCCACGGACGCCGTACGAACCTGCGCACGGGATTCACCGGGCGCACTCCGTCCCGGCTCACGAGAGTCACAGTTCCTCCCCCTGGCGGCGCAGCAGCCGCAGGTACACCAGCGTGACGGCGAGCAGGATCAGCAGCATCACCACGCCGATCGCGGCGCCCAGGCTGTACTGCGAGGACGCGAACGCCTTCTGGTACGCGTAGACGTTGAGGACCAGGTTCTGGCCGGCGATGCCGCCCCCGCCCGTCATGACGTAGATCTGGGTGAAGACCTTGAAGTCCCAGATCACCGACTGGATGGTGACGACGACCAGGATCGGCCGGAGCATCGGGGCGAGGACCGAGCGCCAGACGCGCCACTGCGAGGCGCCGTCCAGGGCGGCGGCCTCCAGCACCTCGGCGGGCACGGCCCGGATGCCGGCGTAGACGGTGACCATCACGAACGGGAAGGAGCACCAGACGACTTCGAGCAGGACGAGGAGGAAGGCGCTGTATTTCCCGTACGTCCAGGAATGGTCGCCCAGGCCCAGGATCCGGTTCACCGGGCCGAAGTCGGCGTCGAAGAGGAGCAGCCACACCGTGGAGCCGGTGACGGCCGGGGTCGCCCAGGCGCCGAGCGCGGCCAGCATCAGCGCGAGCCGGGGCACGGCGCGCACCCGGGTGAGCAGCACGGCGAGCGCGCAGCCCACGGCCAGGGTGGAGACCACACAGGCCGCCGCGAACAGGACGGTGGTGAGCAGTACCTGCCAGAACTGCTCGTCGGCGAAGAGTCCGGTGTAGTTGCCCAGGCCCCGGAAGGTGGTCGGTTCGCCGCCGCTGACCTGTGCCTGGGTGTAGTGGAAGAGCGAGATCAGGCCGAGTTGGTAGACGGGGTAGGCGAGCAGCCCGCCGAGGACGACGAGGGCGGGGGCGAGATAGAGCCAGGGGGTGGGGCCGGCCCTGCGGGCCCGGCCCCGTGGGCCCCGTGGCGGGTGGGGTGGGGTGGCCGTGCGGGGCGCGGGACGCTTCCGCACGGCCACCGTGTCCTGTGCGGCCACCGAGTCAGCCCACCGAGCCGAATGCCTCGTTCATCTTCTTCGCGGCGCCCTCCGACGCGGCCGCCACGTCCTTCTTGCCGCTGACGACCTCCTGGAACATGGTCGGCAGCACCAGCGAGGCGTCGATCTGCGCCCAGGCGGGCGAGGCCGGCACGAACTTGGTGTCGGCGGCGAGGGTCTCGACGAACGGCTTCAGGAAGGGTTCCTTGGCGGCCACCTGCTGCCGCACGTCCGAGAAGGTCGGCAGGAAGCCCATCGCGTCGAAGAGCTCGCCCTGCGCCTTCTTGGAGGCGAGCCGCTGCATCAGGTCGACGGCGAGGGTGCGGTGCGAGGTCGACTTCAGGACACCGAGGTTGTTCCCGCCCGCGAAGGCAGGGGCGATGGACCCGGACTTCACACCCGGCAGCGGTACGACGGCGTACTTGCCCTTCACCGTCCCGGCCTCGATCGCCGCGTGGCTGAAGTCGCCGCCGATCGCCATGGCGGCCTTGCCCGAGGCGAAGGCGGTCACCGTGTCGTTGCCGCCCATGCCGGCGCACTTGGCGGCCGGGCAGTTGTCGTCGCCGAAGAGGGAGGTGTACGCCTCGATGCCCTTGCGGGCCTCGGGGGTGTCGATCGCGGAGGCGTACGAGCCGCCCTTGCCGGTGGCGAGTTCACCGCCGTGGGCCCAGAGGAACGGCATCGCGCCGTAGGTGTAGGCGCCGCCGACGGCGATGCCGTACAGGTCCGGCTTCGCGGCGCGGATCTCCCGCGCGGTGGAGATCAGTTCGGCCTGCGAGGCGGGGGGTTCGAGCCCGAGTTCGTCGAAGACGTCCGTGCGGTAGTAGAGGGCGCGGACGCCCACGAAGTACGGCGTCCCGTAGACCTTGCCGTCGACGGTGACCGACTGCCGGGCGGTCGGGTCGGTGTCCTTGGCCTCGTCCCAGGCGCCGAACTCCTCGGTGACGTCGGCGAGTCCGCCGTCCTTCACGTAGCCGGCGGTGTCCGTGTTGCCGTACTCGACGAGGTCGGGCGCGGACTTCGGGTCGTTGAAGGCGGCCTTGATGCGCTCGGCGCGGGTCTCGACCGGGATGTACTCGACGGTGACCTCGGCGCCGTCGTGCGCCTTCTCGAATCCGGCGACGACGGACTCGACGACCTTTTCCTTGGGTGCGTTGTTCACCTCCTGGAAGAGCCAGACGCGTAAGGTTCCGGTCTTCTCGTCCTTGCCGGAGGAGGAATCCCCGGATGCCTGGGGCGCGCAGGCGGCGGTGGCGATGACGGCCGCGAGGGCGACCAGACGGACGGACAGCTTCATGGACTGCTTCCTCCGGTGAAGTATTGCAACATGCGCAACGCTGGTTTCGCTGTGCACAACAACACCGGAGGCTAGGGACTAGGCGAACGAGCCCACAAGAGGTCTCCACCACTCTGTGACCGGCTGACGCATTCCGTGCAACGCGCGGACATCACAAAGGCCCCCAGGGCGCGCAAAACGCGCCCGGGGGCCCCGAGAGCGAGGCGGGCGCGGCTACTTGTCGCCCTTGCCCTTGCCGCCCTTGCCCTTGTCGTCGCCGTCGCCGCTCATGGACTCGTAGATCTCCTTGCACATGGGGCAGACGGGGTACTTCTTCGGGTCCCGGCCCGGCACCCACACCTTGCCGCACAGCGCCACGACGGGCGTGCCGTCCAGGGCGCTCGCCATGATCTTGTCCTTCTGGACGTAGTGGGCGTAGCGCTCGTGGTCGCCGTCGCCGTGAGAGGTCTGCGGCGTCGGCTCTACGAGGGTTCCCGTACCAGTACCGCGCTCGGGCTCAAGAGTGCTCATGAAACAAAGGGTACTGAAGGTCACACGCATCAGTTGAGCGAAGGGTCGTCCGGATAGGTGGCCACCATCGCCAGTTCGCTGCGCTGACGGCGCAGCACCTCGCGCCAGAGCCGCTCCGGCACCGGGTACGAGATGTCGCCGGGCTCCGACTCCACGACGTACCAGGCGCCTTCCAGCAGCTCGTCCTCCAGCTGGCCGGGACCCCAGCCCGCGTATCCGGCGAAGATGCGCAGCGAGCCGAGAGCGGCCGCGAGCAGCTCCGGCGGCGCCTCCAGGTCGACCAGTCCGATCGCCCCGTAGACGCGGCGCCAGCCCAGCGGGGCGGCCCCGCCGCCCGTCCCCCCGGGGACGACGGCGACACCGAGGGCCGAGTCCAGCGACACCGGACCGCCCTGGAAGACGACTCCGGGTTCTCCGGCCAGGTCCGCCCAGCCCTCCAGGATGTCCCCCACGTCCACCGGGGTCGGGCGGTTGAGCACGACGCCGAGGGAGCCCTCCTCGTCGTGGTCGAGGAGGAGGACGACCGCACGGTCGAAGTTCGGGTCCGCCAGGGCGGGTGTGGCCACGAGCAGCCGCCCTGTGAGCGAGGACACCTCGGTCATGCCAGACATGATCCCGCATCTTCCCTTTCCGTGGGGAGGCAATCGGGGTACGGGGGTGAACGCGGCCGGCCGGCCCGCGAGCGGCCTGGTGAGGCACCGGCCGGAGCGGGCCGGAGCGGGCTTCGGGCGCCCTGCGGGCGTACGGAAGCACCCCCGGCGCACGGTGACGGCGGTCACCCCGAGTGGCCGGAGGGGAACTGCTCGTGTCCCGGTGGACACGGGGACGGGACCGGGTCGTGCACGGGCTGGTGGAACCGGTGTGGGGGGCGACTACCCTTGCCCTTCTGGCCCCTGCCCCCTCCACGGAACGCGAGATCCATGACCGTCAACGGCGCTGAAGACGTCCTGCTTGTCCACGGCGGAACCCCACTGGAGGGGGAGATCCGTGTCCGTGGTGCGAAGAACCTCGTACCGAAGGCCATGGTCGCCGCCCTGCTGGGCAGTGAGCCCAGCCGACTGGGCAACGTTCCGGACATCCGTGACGTGCGGGTCGTACGAGGACTGCTCCAGCTGCACGGGGTGACGGTCCGTCCCGGCGACGAGCCCGGTGAACTGGTGCTCGACCCCACGCGGGTGGAGAGCGCCAACGTCGCCGACATCGATGCCCACGCGGGTTCGTCCCGCATCCCGATCCTGTTCTGCGGCCCGCTGCTGCACCGGCTCGGGCACGCGTTCATCCCCGGTCTGGGCGGCTGCGACATCGGCGGCCGGCCGATCGACTTCCACTTCGACGTGCTGCGCCAGTTCGGCGCGACGATCGAGAAGCGGGCGGACGGCCAGTACCTGGAGGCCCCGCAGCGGCTGCGCGGCACGAAGATCGAGCTGCCGTACCCGTCCGTCGGCACGACGGAGCAGGTGCTGCTGACGGCGGTCCTCGCGGAGGGCGTCACCGAGCTGTCCAACGCGGCGGTGGAGCCGGAGATCGAGGACCTGATCTGCGTCCTGCAGAAAATGGGCGCGATCATCGCGATGGACACCGACCGGACCATCCGCATCACCGGTGTGGACAAGCTCGGCGGCTACAACCACCGCGCCCTCCCCGACCGCCTGGAGGCGGCCTCCTGGGCGTCCGCGGCGCTGGCCACCGAGGGCAACATCTACGTCCGCGGCGCCCAGCAGCGCTCGATGATGACGTTCCTGAACACCTACCGGAAGGTGGGCGGCGCCTTCGAGATCGACGACAAGGGCATCCGGTTCTGGCACCCGGGCGGCCAGCTCAAGTCGATCGCGCTGGAGACGGACGTCCACCCGGGTTTCCAGACCGACTGGCAGCAGCCGCTGGTGGTCGCCCTGACCCAGGCGACGGGGCTGTCGATCGTCCATGAGACGGTCTACGAGTCCCGGCTCGGCTTCACCTCGGCGCTCAACCAGATGGGGGCGCACATCCAGCTCTACCGCGAGTGCCTGGGCGGCTCCCACTGCCGCTTCGGCCAGCGCAACTTCCTCCACTCGGCCGTCGTCTCGGGCCCGACCCGGCTCCAGGGCGCCGACCTGGTCATCCCCGACCTGCGCGGCGGCTTCTCCTACCTGATCGCCGCCCTCGCCGCCCAGGGCACGTCCCGCGTCCACGGCATCGGCCTGATCAACCGCGGCTACGAGAACTTCATGGACAAGCTGGTGGAGCTGGGCGCGAAGGTCGAGCTTCCCGGCAAGGCGCTGGGCTGACGGACGGAACCCGACGACCACGGCACCGGCGACGGGCCCCCGGCCGGGGGCCCGGGCGTCGCCCTTGGCAGACACGGCGTGGACAAGCCGGTGGAGCCGGGGGCGAAGGCCGGGTTTCCCGGCAGGGCGCTGGGCCGGGTCACCGGGGCGGCTCCCGTCCGGCTGGTTTCGGTCTCGCCAAAGGGGCGGCCACCGATCGGTGGCCGCCCCTTTGGCGTCACTATGCGTCGTACGCCGTCCCGGGACGTACGAACGGCAGGATTACTTGCCCTTGGCGGCTTCCTTGAGCTTCGAGCCCGCGGAGACCTTCACGCTGTAGCCGGCCGGGATCTGGATCGGCTCGCCGGTCTGCGGGTTGCGCGCGGTGCGAGCGGCACGGTGGGTGCGCTCGAAGGTCAGGAAACCGGGGATGGTGACCTTCTCGTCGCCCTTGGAGACGATGTCGCCGACGATGTCGGCGAACGCGGCCAGCACGGCGTCGGCGTCCTTGCGGGTCACCTCGGCGCGGTCGGCCAGCGCGGCCACCAGCTCACTGCGGTTCATGTTCTTACTCCCGTGTTCTTCTTGCCGTTGGGGCGTGCCACGCGGCGGGGCCGCACTTGGGGCACGACCAAGCCGATGCTGCCAGGGTCCTCGGTGAGTGCCCCGGACCCGGGTACTTACTCGGGCCCGCACGCACCTGGAGATGCTGCCCCCTGAACGTGGTCCCGGTGGAGCATCCTGCCTCTACCTGCGGCGGTAAAGCCAATCCGGCACCCGCAGAAGCCGCGATACCACCCGTGGAGTCACCCGTGGGAGTCATCCGGGAGACCCCCACGGCCCGACCGACGGTGACGCTGCGTCCGCTGTCGGCAGCGGACCGCGGACACCGGGGGTCCGAGCCACGGCCGCCACCCTAAAGGGCCGCCGCATGTCACGGGTTCCACGACGCGCCGACCGCACACCTACCGTGGTGATGGTCACAGCCGCGGCGGCCCTCCGGGACCTCCCGCTAGACGGCCGTGGCCTCCGTGCTCTTCGCGGCTTCCCGCACGGCGCCGGCGACCGCGCCCGCGACCTTGTCGTTGAACACGCTCGGAATGATGTAGTTCGGGTTCAGCTCGTCCTCGGTGACCACGTCGGCCAGGGCCTGCGCGGCGGCGAGCATCATCTCGGTGTTGACGGCACGGGACTGGGCGTCCAGCAGGCCGCGGAACACACCCGGGAACACCAGCACGTTGTTGATCTGGTTCGGGAAGTCGGAGCGGCCGGTGGCCACCACGGCCGCGGTCTGGCGGGCGACGCCCGGGTCCACCTCGGGGTCGGGGTTCGCGAGCGCGAAGACGATCGCGCCGTCGGCCATCGCGGCGATGTCGTCGCCGTCGAGGACGTTCGGGGCGGACACGCCGATGAAGACGTCCGCGCCACGCACGGCCTCCTTCAGCGTGCCGGTCAGGTTCTCCGGGTTGGTGTGGTCGCCGATCCAGCACAGCGGGGAGTCGGCGGGGGCGTCCACCAGATCCGCGCGGCCCGCGTGCACCACTCCGTGGATGTCGGCCACGACGGCGTTCTTCACCCCGGCCGCGAGGAGCAGCTTGAGGATGGCCGTGCCGGCCGCGCCGGCGCCGGACATGACGACCCTGATGTTCTCGATCGCCTTGCCGGTGACCCGCAGCGCGTTGGTCAGGGCCGCGAGGACGACGATCGCGGTGCCGTGCTGGTCGTCGTGGAAGACGGGGATGTCGAGGGCCTCGCGCAGCCGGGCCTCGATCTCGAAGCAGCGCGGCGCGGAGATGTCCTCCAGGTTGATGCCGGCGAAGCCCGGGGCGATCGCCTTGACGACCTCGACGATCGTGTCGGTGTCCTGCGTGTCGAGGCAGAGCGGCCAGGCGTCGATGCCGGCGAACCGCTTGAACAGGGCCGCCTTGCCCTCCATCACGGGCAGGGCCGCCTTCGGACCGATGTTCCCCAGGCCCAGCACGGCGGAGCCGTCCGTCACGACCGCAACGGAGTTGCGCTTGATGGTGAGGCGGCGGGCGTCCTCGGGGTTCTCGGCGATGGCCATGCAGACGCGGGCCACGCCCGGCGTGTAGATCATGGAGAGGTCGTCACGGTTGCGGATGGGGTGCTTGGACGCCATCTCGATCTTGCCGCCGAGGTGCATCAGGAACGTACGGTCCGAGACCTTGCCCAGGCTGACGCCCTCGACCCCGCGGAGCTTCTCCACGATCTCTTCGGCGTGGCCGGTGGAGGTGGCCGCGATGGTGACGTCGATACGGAGCTTCTCGTGGCCGGACGCGGTGACGTCGAGACCGGTGACCGTGCCGCCGGAGGACTCCACGGCGGTGGTGAGCTGAGAGACGGAGGCGCCGCTCGCCGGTACCTCCAGCCGGATGGTCATCGAGTAGGAGACGCTGGGCGCCGTTGCCATGGCCGACTTCCTCTGCTTTCACCGTGTAGCTGCTTTGTGCCGTCCGATCGTCGCACCTACCGCCGAGTACGCGGTAGCCGCATCCGATTGCGAACGTTTTGGTCATGGCGGAAGCGGGTGACTGCGAAAACTGCCGGAAAGACTGTTCCACCATACGAGAAGTCGGGGGCCGTTCGTAAGTCAACGCGAGAGGCCCACGCCACCCGGAAGTGACGTGGGCCTCTCGGTTGTTCAGTGACACCGACCCGCCATGCTCGCCTCGCGGCAAGTGGTCGCTCGTAGCGACGAAGGTTGGGCCCGGGGGCTTGGATCGGGCCGGTGTCACTTGCCAGGCTAACAAACGGATGCCGTAGGACCATTCCCGCGGGCGGGTCATGTGCCGAGGGACGCCCACGGATACCGGCCGACCGGCGGATCGTCAGTCCCGCAGCAGGTCCGGGACGCCGGACGCGTCCGGCTCGTCGCGTTCGGTGGAGACGACGGTGAGCTGCTGGGTGGCGCGGGTCAGGGCGACGTACAGGACGCGCAGGCCGGCCGGGGACTCGTCGGCGATCTCGGCCGGGGAGACCACGATCGTCGCGTCGTACTCCAGGCCCTTCGCCTCCAGGCTGCCGAGGGCCACCGCCCTCCCCCAGTCCAGGCTCCGCTCGCCCGGGGGGACCTCCGTGCCGAGCCCGTCCAGCCAGCGCCGCGCCTCCTCGCGGCGCTGCATGGCGACGACCACACCGACCGTGCCGTCCACCCGCTCCAGCAGCCGGGCCGTCTCCGCGCGCACGGTCTCGGCGAGCGACGCGCCCGCACCGGCGCCGTTCCCCTGCACCTGCACCTGCCCCCTGCCCGTCGTCACGAAGCGCGGTTCGACGCCGGTGGAGCGCACCGCCCTCGGCGACACCGAGCCCGGCATGGCGAGCGCGAGCACCCTGGCGGCGAGTTCGGCGATCTCGGCCGGGTTGCGGTAGTTCACGGTGAGCTCGAAGCGGCGGCGGGGCCTGCTGCCGAGGGCCTCGTCGCGGGCCTGGGCGGCCTCGTCGGGATCGGACCAGGACGACTGGGCGGGGTCGCCGACGACCGTCCAGGTGGCGTGCCGGCCGCGCCGGCCGACCATGCGCCACTGCATGGGGGTGAGGTCCTGGGCCTCGTCGACGATGACATGGGCGTACTCGGTGCGTTCCTGGGCGAGGCGTTCGGCCCGCTCGCGCTGCGACTCCTCACGCACCGGCATCAGCTCCTCCAGGCCGGTGAGCTGGTCCAGCGGGTCGAGTTCCCGCCTGCGCCGGGGGCGGGCGGGGGCGCCGAGGACGGCCTGGAGTTCGTCGAGCAGCGCGATGTCGTGCACCGACCGGCCGTCCCGCCGCAGCGAGCGGGCGACCTTACGGACCTCGCCCGGGTTGAGGACGCGCCGGGCCCAGCGGCCGAGGCGCCGCTCGTCGGCCATGGCGCCCAGCACGGCGGCCGGGGTCAGCTCGGGCCACCAGGCGTCGAAGAAGGCGAGGAAGTCGTCCTCGGTGGTGATGTCGTCGTCGAAGGAGGAGCGCAGTTCGGCGGCCAGCTCCGGGTCGGTGTGCCGGCCGCCCGCGCCGGAGCGCTTCCACAGGGCGTCCAGGAGCAGCTTGCGGGCGCGGGGGCGCAGCAGGTTCACCGGGGCGGTGCCGCCGAGGGCGGCGTGGCGGACGGCCGCCAGTTCGTCGGCGTCCAGTTCGAGCCGCCGGCCGAAGGCGACGACGCGCAGCCGGGTCGGCGTGGCGGCGCTCTCCAGGGCGCCGCGCGCAGCCTTCCGGATCACCCCGAGCATGCGGGACGAGCCCTTGGCGCGGGCCACCGCCGGGGCGTCGTACAGGGTGGCCTCGGCGCCGTCGACCAGGGAGCCGATGGCGCGGATGGCGACCTGGCCCTCCTCGCCGAGGGAGGGCAGGACGCCCTCGGTGTAGGCGACCAGGAGCGGGGTGGGCGAGACGATCAGGATGCCGCCCGCGTACCGGCGCCGGTCCTGGTAGAGCAGGTAGGCGGCGCGGTGCAGGGCGACGGCGGTCTTGCCGGTGCCGGGGCCGCCCTCGACATAGGTCACGGAGGCGGCGGGGGCGCGGATCACCAGGTCCTGCTCGGCCTGGATGGAGGCGACGATGTCCCGCATGCTGTGCGTCCGGGCCTGGCCGAGCGCGGCCATCAGCGCGCCGTCGCCGATGACGGGCAGCTCGCGGCCGTCCAGGGAGGCCGTCAGCTCGGGGCGCATCAGGTCGTCCTCGACGCCGAGGACCCTGCGGCCCTTGGAGCGGATGACCCGCCGGCGCACCACCCGGCCCGGGTCGACCGGGGTGGACCGGTAGAACGGGGCGGCGGCGGGCGCCCGCCAGTCGATGACCAGCGGGGTGTAGTTCTCGTCGAGGACGCCGATCCGGCCGATGTGCAGCGTCTCGGCGATGTCGGCGGTGTGGTCGGGGCGGACGGCGCCCTCGGCGGGCTCGACGGCGGTGTAGGCGCCGTCGGGTCCCTTCTTGCCGTCCTTGCCGAGGAGCAGATCGATCCGGCCGAAGAGGAAGTCCTCGAACTCGTTGTTCAGCCGGTTGAGGTGGACGCCGGCCCGGAAGACCTGGGCGTCCCGTTCGGCGAGCGCGCCGGGCGTGCCGACCTGGCCGCGCCGGGCGGCGTCGTGCATGAGGAACTCGGCCTCGTGGATTTTTTCCTCGAGCCGTCGGTACACCCGGTCGAGGTGTTCCTGTTCGCCGCTGATCTCCCGGTCGCGAACGGAATCGTGAACCGGATCGACCGCGGTTTCCTGCTGAGCCTGAGCGGCCACCGGGCCCCCTTCTGACGTGCTGGGCAGCCGTCAACCGTACGCGAAGGGGGCCCGTCCTGCTACGCGTCGACCTCGACGAGCTTCTCGCCGTCGAACGTCACGAACTCGTAGCTGTCGATCTCGTCGGGATCGAACGAGACGCCGCCCTGGACGTGGAGCGGCAGTTTGGCCTTGTCCGTCGTGGCGTCCGGCAGGCCGTAGCCCCACTCCGGGATGCTCCAGGAGGTCGCGGTCTCCCGCTCGCCGTTCTTGCCGACGACGATCATGGCGCACTTCTGGGAGCCCTTGACGTTGGTGATCTGCGCGACGAGACCGGTGCCCCAGTCCTTCTTCTGGGACGCCACGGTCACGGAGACCTTGGTGTCCGGGTCGGTGGCCGTGAGCTTGTCGGGGATCTGGTCGAAGAGGTCCTTCGCGGGGTCCGCGGACAGGGTCCGGTTGGTGCCGACGCCCCCGCTGCCGCTGTCTCCCCCGCCGTTCGCCGCGACGGCGACGAAGGGGCCGCTGACGATCAGGGCGCCCGCGGCGGCGACCATGTAGAAGTTGCGGCGGCGCTTCTTGGCGCGGCGCTCGGCGACCTCGTCGACCAGCTTCTCCACCACGCGTGGCGCCGGCTTGGCCGACAGCGACTCGCCGAGCGACGGTGTGCCGGTGCCGGGCAGGTCCGCGAGGGCGGCCAGCATCGGTTCCATACCGGCGAGTTCGTCGAGCTGCTGGGCGCACCACTCGCAGCCGGCGAGGTGCGACTCGAACGCGGTGGCCTCGGCATCGTCGAGGATGCCGAGGGCGTAGGCACCGACGGTCTCGTGCTCGTTCGGCGCCGGTGATTCCTGCATGGCACCAGACATACCCGTACCGCCCGCTCCGAATCCCCCGTACACGCTCATCACGCCGTCACCCCCCGCTCCTCCAGTGCCAGCTTCATCGAACGCAGGGCGTAGAACACCCTGGAGCGCACCGTGCCGCTGGGTATCCCGAGGGTCTCGGCCGCCTCGTTCACGGTACGTCCCTTGAAATACGTCTCGACGAGGACCTCCCGGTGGGCAGGGGTCAGGTCGTCGAGTGCGTCCGACAGCGTCATCAGCCACAGCGCCTTGTCGATCTCGTCCTCCGCGGGGATGACCTCCAGCGGCGACGGATCGACCTCCTGCGGCCGGGCCTGCCGGCTGCGGTGGCCGTCGATGACGATGCGCCGGGCGACCGTCACCAGCCAGGGGCGTACCGATCCGGTCGCCCGATTGAGCTGACCGGCGTTCTTCCAGGCACGGATGAGCGTCTCCTGCACGACGTCCTCGGCTCGCTGCCGGTCACCGGCGACCAGTCGAAGGACGTAGGCGAGCAAAGGCCCGGCGTGCTCTCGATACAGCGCACGCATCAACTCCTCGTCGGGTTCGTTCGACGAGGACGGGGACATGCGATGTCGGGCCCTCGCTCCGTGTTCATTGGCCACGGCCGCATCCTTGCGCACGCCCACCTCCGGTGTCCCGGGGATCCCCCCGTCGGTCGCTCGACATCGGGTACGGACGTGGCGCTTGGGGTGTTCAAGGCGAGGTGGCAGTTTCTTGAAGGGCGGGACGAAGACCGGGACATGGGAGCACATTCCCCCCGCTTCTCCTTCACATTTCCACCACGGGCCGGCGGCGAGCCGGGTTGCCCATGCCGACCGCAAGGCAAACCGGGCGTGAGCGAAGTCACTTGAGCACTTGGGGGGCGGCGAGCGGCAGGAAACGGCAGAAGGGGTGACGCAAGCCGCATACGGGACAGTGGAGTTGAGGGTGCCCGTGAGGTGAGGCCGGATCAGGCGCGGGTGAGGGCGGCGGCCCTGCGGCGGTGGCGTGCCACGCGCTCGCGGTTTCCGCAGACCTCGCTGGAGCACCAGCGCCTGCGGCGGCCCCGCGAGGTGTCCAGGTACACGATCGGGCAGTTGTCGCCCTCGCACTGCCGCAGGCACGCGCGCGCGAGCGGGTCGGTGAGCAGGTCCACGGCGTCCCGGGCGATCGCCGCGAGCAGCGCGGCGCGGCCGGGCGGCTCCTCCAGTCGCCGCACCAGTGCCCCGTCGTCCCCCGGGACCGCTCGCGGCGCCGGGGGCGCGGCGCGGGCGATCTCGTTGACGCGGGTGAGCGCGAGGTCGTACGCGGCGCCGCCGGGCGCCGGCCGGCCGTGCACCAGACGGGCGAGGTGGCCGCGCAGTTCGCGGAAGGCGACCGGCCAGGCGCCGTCGGCGTGGGTCAGCGGGGTGCCGGCCGGAACGAGTCCGGAGCCGGTGATCCAGGCGCTCAGCACGTCGACGGAGCCGAGCCGTTCCTCGGGATGCGCGGTCGCGAGGAGATCCAGACAGATCCGCCCGGTGTCGAACCGCAGCTCGTGGGGCGCCGTGACCGTACCCAGTGCCATGTGCCTGTCACCGCCTAGGGTTCACTCCGGTCGCGTGGGGCCGGGGCGATGCGAGTGAGGAATCTGTTCCGGAATCCGCTCTCCCTACAGTGCCCCTCCGCTCCCCCGCCCGGAACCCCCCGACCGGGAACCCACGGGCCCGGAGCCTCTGCCCCCGGGCCGGCTGCGCTCAGGCGTCGTCCCCGTACTTCGCGTCCGCCTGCGGGTCCAGGGCCAGGCGGTAGCCGCGCTTGACGACCGTCTGGATCAGCCTGGGCGCGCCGAGGGCGGCGCGCAGGCGGGCCATCGCGGTCTCCACCGCGTGTTCGTCGCGGCCGGTGCCCGGCAGCGCGCGCAGCAGGTCCGCGCGGGCGACGACCCAGCCGGGGCGGCGGGCCAGCGCCCGCAGCAGCGACATGCCCGCGGGCGGTACGGGGCGCAGCTCGCCGTCCACCACGACGGCGTGCCCGCGGATCTCCACCCGGTGCCCGGCGACCGGCAGCGAGCGGGCCCGGCCCGGCAGTTCCCGGCAGAGCAGCTGGACGAGGGGGCCGAGCCGGAAGCGCTCCGGCTGGACGGTGTCGACGCCCCGGGCCTGCAACGGCAGCGCGGTGACCGGGCCGACACAGGCGGGCAGGACGTCGTGGCCCAGGGCGGCGAGGACCTCGTCGAGCATCCCGCGCTGTTCGGCCCGGGACAGCAGGGACGCGGCGGCGGGCGCGCTGGTGAAGGTGACCGCGTCCAGGGTCCGGGCGACGACGGCGTCCAGCAGCCGGTCGACGGGGGTGATGTCCTCCGGCGGCATCCACCGGTAGACGGGCACCCCCACCACGTCCGCTCCCGCGGCCCGCAGCGACTCCACGAACCCGGGCAGCGGTTCGCCGTGCAGCTGGAGGGCGATCCGCAGCCCGTCGACGCCCTCCTCCAGGAGCCGGTCGAGGACCTCGGCCATCGATTCCGACGACGGCGACCACTCCTCCGTCAGCCCGGCCGCCCGGATCGCGCCCTTCACCTTCGGTCCGCGCGCCAGGATCCGCGCCCCGCTCAGCTTCGCCAGCAGCTCCTCGCCCAGTCCCCAGCCGTCGGCGGCCTCGACCCAGCCGCGGAAGCCGATCGCCGTCGTGGCGACGGCGATGTCCGGGACCCGCTCGATGATCTCCTTGGTCGCGGCCAGCAGTTCGCTGTCGTCGGCGAGCGGCACGATCCGCAGGGCCGGGGCATGCAGCACGGCGGCGCCCCGCCGCTGGAGCAGCGCGCCCAGCTCGTCGGCCCGGCGCGCGGCGGTCACGCCCACGGTGAAGCCCGCGAGCGGCCCGTGGGCGGGGGTCTGCTCCGTGGGCGGCTCCGTGGACCGGTCGGGTTTCTGCTGTTCGTCGTGCATGGTTCTCGTCCCGCTCTCGTCCCGCACTCGAGTCGGTGTGCTGCGTTCCGGTGTGCTGCGTGAGGCACGGCTCGTCCTCATGCCGACCGAGCCTGCCAACGCTCCGTGACAGGCTCGGTTCGGCTTCATGTCACCAGTGTTACGTCACACCTCGGCATAGTTGAGCCGGGGCTTCTCCTCCGCGACGGCCGTCGGGGCGGCCGGCCGCGCCGGGCGGCGAAGGTACACGGCCCGGGTGACCGCCAGGCAGACCGCGTAGAAGGCCAGGAAGGCGACGAACGCGCCGGTGCCGGAGCCGTAGGAGAGGAAGGACTGACGGAAGGCCAGGTTGATGCCGACGCCGCCGAGCGCGCCCACCGCGCCGATCAGCCCCATGGAGGCCCCGGACAGCCGGCGCCCGTAGGCAGCCGCCTCCTCCCCGCTCAGCCCCTGGGCCAGCGCCTTGGCCTGGAAGATGCCCGGGATCATCTTGTACGTCGAGCCGTTGCCCAGGCCGGTGAGCACGAACAGCACCACGAAGGCGACGGTGAAGAGCGCCGGCGACTTCTGCGTGGAGGCGACGACCAGCACCCCGGTCGCCGCGCCCATGCCGACGAAGTTCCACAGCGTGATCCGCGAGCCGCCGTACCGGTCGGCGAGCCGTCCGCCCACCGGGCGGATCAGGGAGCCGAGCAGCGGGCCGACGAAGGTGACGTACGCGGCTTCGAGCGGTGTGCGGTCGAACTGGTTCTGCAGCACCTGCCCGAAGGCGAAGCTGTAGCCGATGAACGAGCCGAAGGTGCCGACGTAGAGGAAGGACATGATCCAGGTGTGCGGATCGCGCGCGGCGTCCTTGGCGGCGCCGGTGTCGTTGCTCGCGGTGGCGAGGTTGTCCATGTACCGCGCGGCGAGCACGGCGGCCACGACGATCAGCGGGATGTAGAGGCCGAGCAGTACCCGGGGCCCGCCGCCCGCCCCGATGACCGCGAGGGCGGCGAGCTGGATCACCGGGACGCCGATGTTGCCGCCGCCGGCGTTCAGACCGAGCGCCCAGCCCTTCTTCCGCAGCGGGAAGAAGGCGTTGATGTTGGTCATGGAGGAGGCGAAGTTGCCGCCGCCGATGCCCGCCAGCAGGCCGACCAGCAGAAACGTGGAGAAGGACGTCCCCGGTTCCATCACGGCGAACGCGGCGACCGTAGGGACGAGCAGCAGGGCGGCGGAGACGACCGTCCAGTTCCGCCCGCCGAACACCGCGACGGCGAAGGTGTACGGCACCCGGACCACGGCGCCGACCAGCGTCACCAACGACGTCAGCAGGAACTTGTCGGCCGGGCCCAGCCCGTACTCCGGGCCCATGAAGAGCACCAGCACCGACCACATCGTCCACACCGAGAACCCGATGTGCTCGGACAGCACGGAGAAGAGGAGGTTCCGCCGGGCGACCGGCTCCCCGGTCCGCTTCCAGAAGTCCTCGTCCTCGGGGTCCCAGTGCTGGATCCAGCGACCGCCAGGGGCTGTCATGACGCCTCCACTGTTCTCCGGGGCGCGGCGGACGGATGCCGCGAGGGACTGACCCCGAAGGTAGGAGGACAGCGTTTCCGCCCTGTGGCAGCGGATGACCACCGGGGAACATTGCTCTCACTCCCGGCGGGTGCGGGGCGAGAGGCGCCGGACGTACCGGTCGGGTGTCACCCCGCGCCCCGCCGCCCGCCCACCTCGAACCACAGCAGCTTCCCCGCACTTCGCCCCAGCACGCCGTCCCCGAGCGCCCACCCGCCCCAGCTGTCCGCGTACTCCGTCACGAGGCGCAGCCCTCGCCCGGATTCGGCACCGGCCGGGGCGAGCGCGCCCCGGTCCCCGGGAGGCCCGTCGAACGGCGCGGGGATGTGCGGGTGGCTGTCCCACACCCCGACCCGCAGCCGGCCGTCGCTCAGGCAGGTGAGCCGCAACGACGCGGGGCCCTTGGTGTGCCGGTAGGCGTTGGTGACCAGCTCGGACGTCAACAGCTCCACCGCCTCGACGGCATCCTGCTTCCCGTGTCCACTGAGCACGGCCCGCACCGTCATGCGTGCGACGCGTACGGCACGAGGGTCATGGGGCAAGCGAAGGGCGTACGCCCAGGGGTGGGGCGGGGCTACGGTGACCATGAACGGCTCCACGGGAAAAGGTGACTTGAGCTCGCTCAACGGCGACGCCGGCGGTGGCAGTGCCGCGGTTACGGTGCGCTTCCGGAGCGGGCGGTCGAGCGTTACGTGACCACCGTAGAGCGGATGGTTAGATGGATCCTACGAAAACAAATGGATCCATCCACGTTTCACTCGTGTGAGGGAGAGAGGTGCCGCATTGCGGCCAGGAAGGAAACGCCGTGCCGCCCACCAACAATCCGACGCTGCGGCAACGGCGGTTGGGCGCTGAGCTGCGCAAGCTTCGCGAGCGGGCCGGCCTCACCGCCACCGGTGCCGGCGAGTTGCTCGGCGTCAACCAGGCGCGCGTCAGCATGATCGAAACGGGCCGCACACCTGTCAGCGCCGACCGGATCCATTCCATGGCACGCACATACGCCTGCTCCGACATCGCGCTCGTCGACGCCCTGGCCGCGATGACCGGGCGGCGATCACGGGGCTGGTGGGAGGAGTACCGCGAGAACCTGCCCGTAGGCCTCATCGATCTCGCCGAACTGGAGCATCATGCGGCAGCCCTGCGCGTGGCACTGGTGGTTCACATCCCCGCCCTCCTGCAGACCACCGACCATGCCCGCGCCCTCTTCCGCGAGGCGGTGCCACCACTGCGGCAGCACGAAATCGAGCACCGCGTGTCCCATCGCATCAAGCGCCAAGCCATTCTCCACCGCGAGGATCCGCCTCCTTACACGGCAGTGATCCACGAGTCCGCTCTTCACATGGGGTACGGCGGCCCCGCAATCGTCCGCGCCCAGCTCCAGCATCTGCTGGACATGAGCGAACTCGACCACGTCACCGTTCGGATCATCCCGTTCGGCAAGGGGTCCTTCCCGGGGACGGGACAGTCGATCGACTACCTGCTGGGTCTTGTCCCACAGCTCGACACTGTGCAGCTGGACACCCACCACGGGTGCGAATTCCTCGACGCGGAAGCCCAATTGGACAAGTACCGTTCAGTGCTGGACCGCATGGAGTCGAACGCCCTCGAACCTGCCGAGTCCCGCGACCTGATCCGCCGCATCGCCCGAGACAGCTGAGAGAGCCTCACATGACCGATGACCAATGGCGTAAATCCACATACAGCCCCGACGCCTCCAACTGCGTCGAGATAGCCGCCGCCCCGGCCACCGTCCTCGTACGCGACTCGAAGGACATGGCCGGCCCGCGCCTCGCCCTCTCCCCCGCCTCCTGGACCGCCTTCCTCACGCACGTCGCGAAGTGACCCTCTCACCTGCCGCCGGTGATCCGTACGGCGGCTCCGCAGGCCGTGAGCGCCAGCCCCGCCAGCAGGACGGGAAGGCCAGGGCCCGGAAGGACGTACATGAGGGCTCCGGCCATGGTGGCCACGGCTCCGACGGACATCAGCACGACGCCGAGGGAGGAATGGTTCACGGGGGTCTCCTGACCGGTGCGGCGGTCCGCCGCACCAAAAGCGTGAGCACTTCGGCCACTACTGTCCTGATACCGCTCATGTGAGCGCTTGCGTGACACATGCCCGCCGACTGCTCACGGCTTTCGGCACGGCACCCGTCTCCGGCCCCGCGGCGTCGGGATCGCGGAGATCCCTCTCACCAGCGGGCGGGACACCATCCGGCCCGGGGGCCGCCGGAACCCCTGTCCGGCGGCCCCCGGCCGTTTCGCACGGCCACGCCTCGCCCGTGCGCGGGTGAGGCGTGGCCGCCGCATCACGGCCGGAGCCGGGCGGTCAGGTGCGGTAGGCGTAGTACGACGCGTTCGGGTACGACGCGATGATGCTCGTCACCGACCTGCTGTAGGTGTTGGTGGAGTGGTACGTCAGATACGGCACGCCCTGGCTGCGGGACGTGACGATCATGGTGTGGTCCTTCGAACCGTTGTTGTCGAAGTCGATCTGGAGCACGTCGCCGACGTCCATCTGGTGGACGTTGGCGAGGCTGGTCGTCCGCTCCGAGTTCTGGGCGAACCAGGACCACTCGTTGACACCGACGAACGAGTGCGACTGGATGTCGGCGTTGCCGAACCACCGGGTGTAGTCGTACACGTAGCCGGGGACGTGCTTCCAGCCGCCCTCCTTCAGGGCCTGGCTGACGAAGTTGGTGCAGTCGCCGCCCGCGCCCGCCCCGTTGAAGTCCGGGTAGGCCGGGTTGTAGGCGGACCAGTGGCGCTTGGCGTAGTCGGCCATCGCCTTGTAGTCCAGCCCGCCGGCGGTGAGGTTCTTCGGGTTCGCCGGGCCGGGGTACGCGGTCGCGGCCTTGGGCGCCGCAGGCGTGGTGGTGGCCGACTTCACGGACACCGCGGCGGCGGCCGGCGGCGCGGTCGTCTCGTTCACGGCGAGGTTGTCCTCTTCGGCCGGGCTGATCCCGGTCAGCTGCCAGTCGCCCTGCCGGTCCGCGGTGAACGTCAGCTCGTGACGGGTCTGGAACCCCGTGGTGCCCGGCGCACCGCCGCGGGCCTTCGCGTAGGTGAGGGTCGTGGTCTCGGTGGCCACGGCCTTCGCCTTGCGGCCCTTCACGTTGGTGGCGCCCAGCGTGACGGTCGTGCTGCCCTTGCTGTACTTCTCGCCCAGCTTCGCGAGTGCGTTTCGACGCCGGTCCAGCTTCGACAGTGCGGCGTCCTCGCTGCGGGCCGTGCCGGAGGACAGCCGGACGTCTTGGGAGAAGCCGTCGGTCCGCGGCTTGTCCCGGTCGGTCTGGCCGCCGGCGACCAGTGCCTCCGTGCGGTCGGTGAAGACCGCGTCCGCGAGGCGCTGGAAGGTGGCCTTGGTCTTGGCGTCCACCGTCGGGTCGTCGGTGACCGCGGCGCCCGCGCTCCAGACGGGCAGCATCGCCGCTCCGGCGACGACGGAGACGGTGGCCGCCCCGAATATGGTGGCGCGGCGCCGCGTGCGGCTTATTCTTCTTGACTTCACTGATGTTCCCCTCTTGCCCCGGCGGGGGGATGCCGGGAGGCGCATCCTCGCATGAGGTGTGTGACAACTGTGAAGAGGGGAGCGCTAGTTGACCATGTGGTGACGGGGCCTCACTGCACGACGGTCGACCAGTCCGGTGACTGGGCCGGGTCGAGGGTGCGCAGCCGCTCCAGCGTCGCGGGGGTCTGCACGTCCATCCAGTCGGCCAGTTCCTTGAAGGACACGCACTGGACGTCCTTCTTGGTGCACACGTTCTCGATGGTCCGTTCCACGGCCCGCATGTAGATGCCGCCGTTCCATTCCTCGAAGTGGTTGCCGATGAACAGGGGCGCCCGACTGCCGTGGTAGACGCGGTTGAACCCCGCCATGTAGGTGTCGACGGTCTCCTCTTCCCACTGGGGGTACATGGCCGGGTCGCCCTCGGTCTTGCCGTCGGACTGGTTGTAGAGGAAGTTGAAGTCCATGGACAGACCCTGGTACTTGCCGCCCTCGTACGGGAGCATCTGCAGCGGGAAGTCCCAGACGCCGCCCTTCTTGACCGGCCATATCTGGAAGTCTCCCGCGGAGCTGGAGTCGTAGCGGTAGCCGTAGTCCTTGATGGCCTTCAGCAGGTTCGCCTGGCCCTCCAGGCAGGGGGCGCGTCCGCCGGTGACCTCCTTGTCGACGTCGAAGGGCAGCGCGGGCAGGTCCGTGTAGCCGGTGTTGGTCTTCCAGTTCTTCACGAAGGAGTTGAACTGGTCGATCTCGCTCTTCCACTCCGCGACGCTCCAGTCGCCGCCGCCCTTCTCGTTGCAGAAGTGCCCGTTGAAGTGGGTGCCGATCTCGTTCCCCTTCTTCCAGGCCCTGCCCAGCTGCTCCAGCGTGGTGCGGATGTGCTCGTCGGTGGGGTAGCTGATCGCCGCGGCCCCCCTGTCGTGCTGGGGCGGGTCGTACAGTGCCTTCTTGGTCTGCGGCAGCAGGTAGATCCCCGTGAGGAAGAACGTCATGTGGGCGTCGTTCTCTTCGGCCACGTCCAGGAAGTGCGAGAAGAGCCCGTCGTCGCCCTGCAGCGCGCCGTCCCAGGAGAAGACGACGAACTGGGGAGGTTTCTGGCCCGGCTTGAGCGGCTTCGGCTCCAACCGGTCCTTCTGCGGGCCGGTGTAGGAGGTGGAGCCGTCCCCCAGGATCTTGGTCCTGCCGTCCCAGTCCGGCTCCTCGGCGGCGGCCCCCGCCACCTTCTTCCGGTCCCCCGAGGAAGCGGTCGGCGCGGTGTCGTCCGTGCTGTTCAGCACCAGGTAGCCCGCCGTCAGCGACCCGGCGACGAGAAGCGCCGCCGACGCCAGGACCGCGGGACGGAGGGGGGCGGTGCGACGCGGTACTCGGGCCTTGCGGCGGCGCCCCGGCGATGGCTTCATGTGCGGCTCATTCTCCAGAGTCGGTGGGGGGACTGCGGTGCCCGCTCGGTGGTCACCCGAGGAGGTCCAGGGCACCGGACCAGATGCCGTAGGGGACGCCGTCGTCGGCGAGGCCCTCCAGCGGCAGCGGTTCGAGGCTCTCGGCGAGGTCGATGCGGTAGACGACGACCGCCGTGGAGACGGACTCGTGCGTGCCGACGTACCAGGCGGCGGTGTCCTTCTCCGTCGTCCCGGGCTTCCCCGCCACCTTCGCGGTGGCGGGCGCTCCGTCCGGGTGGGCGGTGCGGAAGGATTCCGTGAGCGCGGAGGTGACCTCCTCTGCCACCTCGGCGCGGACCGCCCGGCGCGGCTCGGGCAGGTCCAGGGGGATCTCGGCGCCGTTGAGGGTGATCCGGCGCACCGAGTACGGCTCGGTGTGCTCGCCGCCCGCGGCGAACGTCGCGTAGCCGCCGGCCATGCGGATGGCGCTGGGCGTGGAGCTGCCCAGCGACAGCGCGGGCACCCGGGCCCCGATGCTGGAGGGCAGCAGTCCGGAGGCGATGGCGGTGGCGCGCACCTTGTCCAGGCCGGTGTCCATGCCGAGCTGCATGAACGGCGTGTTCGCCGAGAGTGCCATCGCCCGGTGCAGGGAGATCTGCCCGTAGGACTCGTCCCCGTCGTTGCTGGCGGCGACCTTGCGGCCGCTGCGGTCCCAGTACGGCCCCTCCGGCGTGGTCACCGGCACGTCGTCGTCGCCGTTGTAGGGGGATTCGCCGGTGACGGGCGTCGGCTCTCCGTCGCGGGTGGTGCGGACGCCGTGCTGCAGTCCCGCCGCGTACACGAACGGCGTGAAGGCCGTACCGGCCGGGACGGTCGTGGCGTTGGACTCGTTGTAGCCCTGCTTGCGGTGGTCGGGGCCGCCGTAGACGGCGAGGATCCGGCCGTCGGCGGCCACCGAGGCGGCCCCGTAGTGCGCGGTCTTCGCGGTCTTCGGGTCGTCCTTCAGCGCCTTCTTGCGGGCCTTGGTGACGACGTCGGTGAGCCGGCTCTCCCGCTTCTTGTCGAAGGTCGTGTAGATCTGGTAGCCGCCGAGGTCGAACTGCTTCTCGGAGATCGCCCCGGACTTCTTGGCGTACTGGGAGACGAGTTCGACCAGGTAGTCGCTCTGCTCACCGGTGGAGTACAGCGGGTTGCTCTTCAGCGGCTCGGGGAACTTCTTGTACGTGGCCCGCTCGGCCGACGAGAGCTTGCCGATCTCGACCATCCGGTCGAGGGTCCAGGTCCAGCGCTCCTCGGCGCGGTCGCGGTTGGCGCCGCTCAGGGTCGGGTCGTACAGGCCGGCGCCCTTGAGCAGGGAGGCCAGGAACGCGGCCTCGCCGGCGTTGAGTTCGTTGACGTCCTTGCCGTAGTAGGCCTGGGCGGCGCGCTGAATCCCGTAGGTGCCGCGGCCGAACCAGCTGGTGTTGAGGTAGCTCTCGAGGATCTCCTCCTTGCTCATCCGGTTGTCGAGCTTGAGGGCGATCATCGCCTCGGTGAGCTTGCGGCGGACCGTCTGGTCCTGGTTCAGGTAGACGTTCTTGACGTACTGCTGGGTGATGGTCGAGCCGCCCTGGGTGTCGCCCTGGCCGAACGTGCGGAGCACGGCGCGGGTGATGCCCTTCATGGAGATGCCGGGGTCGTTGTAGAAGTTCTCGTTCTCGGCGGCGAGGACCGCCCAGCGGACGTCCTCGGGGATGTCCCGCAGCGGCATCGCCTGCCGCTGCACCCAGCCGGTACGGGCCATGGGCGTCCCGTCGGACCAGAAGTACACGTTGTCCTGCTGGGTGGCGTACGAGTTGAGGTTGTCCGGGATGTCGGTGGCCGCGTAGGCGACGACGAGGAGGAGGCTGCTGAGACCGAGGCCGGCGAACGCGCCGCCGAGCCACTGCCGCCAGGAGGGCAGCCATCGGCGCCAGCCGCTGCGCCCGGGCCGGGGGTATTCCGGTTTCACGCGGCGGGCGTAGGGCGCGAGGCGGGCGGCCGGCACGGCGAGGACGCTCAGCAGGGACGCCAGGCGGGGGTCGGCGGCGAGGCGGGAGCGGAGGGAAGGGCGTGGGGCCTTGCGGGGGTTCCGGTTTCTGGAGCGGGGCGATCGGCCGGTTTTTCCCTCGCCACGTATTCGCTCCGCGGAGGTCGCCTCCGAAGAGGCGGCTTTTTCAGCCGTCTCGGATATCCCGGATATCTGAGATGTCTCGGATCTTTCGTTCTCCGTGCCGGCCGTGTGCTGCGGGAGCATGCGCAACTGCACGGTCTCGTCCGCCTTGAACGAGCCCAGCGCTTTCAACTGCATGGTGGCGTCGGGCTCCTCCCCCCGCCCCTCCGGCGACACCATGTCCCTCCTCGCATTCGGCACCAGTCACGCAAGCAAGACGTACGAGCGTACGACTTGGTTGCGGTCGGCACGACCGCGGACCGACTGCCGACCTCACGTTTCAAGACACTGGAAAACACTAGCGTCCTACACAACACCTCCACACATGAAAAACGCGCATAATAAGGCCCGGCTGGTGATGAAGAGCACTCCGGAGCAAGGGTGGTGACACTCACTCAGGAGAAGCCGGCGGCAGGCCGTCCGATGCGTCGAATCGCTTCACCGGCGCGCGACATCCTTCCGCCGCCTTCCGGGCTTCCCTCGCGTTTCCGCGTCGAAGCACTTCGACGTGACGACTCACGGCTCGGCACCGGCCCGGCACCGAGCCGCATCTGACGGACCGCCAAGGCCGTCACGGCCGCCACCGCGATCGGACCGCGCCGCCCCTCTTCGAAGCGGTCCGTCCCTCCGCGTGCGGCGCGGAGACGAGCGCGCCGGCCTCACCCTTGACGGGGGTCGTGGAGGCACGGCACCGAACCGGAAACGGGCGGCACCACGGCCACTGGACGACCGGGACCGCGCGGACCGCCCCCCGACGTCAGCCCCGGCGGGCGGCCGCGTGCGGCGCGGAGACGAGCGCGCCGGCCTCATCCTTGACAGGGGTCGTGGAGGCACGGCACCGACCGGGAAGCGGGCGGCGCCACGGCCACTGGACGACCGGGACCGCGCGGACCGCCCCCCGACGTCAGCCCCGGCGGGCGGCGCGGCTCCCGGGCTGCCGGACGGCGGAGCGCTTCGTGCCGTTCGGCCACAGGCGGGGCTTCCGCTTCGCCGCGAGGTCCTCGACCCAGCCGACGGCGAGCACCGCCAGGCCGATGAGGGGCCAGATCAGGGCGAACATCCAGAGCGTGTACGTGCTGCTGATCGCCTCCACCCCGCGTTCGCTCTGCATGAACGGGAGCCGGTACAGCAGGTCGACGATCGGGACCGTCGCCATGATCAGCATGTTGTGCCACAGGTAGATGGTGACCGCCCGGTTGTTGGAGAGCGTCACCAGCTTGTCCCACTGCGCCAAGCGTCCCGGGAGCTCCCGCCAGGAGGGGGAGTACTGGAGCAGGATCACGACGAAGCCGAACGACCAGGCGGCCTGGGCCAGCGGAATGTCGTTGAGGTCCCAGCCGTCGGGGCCCAGATGGCCCGACGCCCACCACAGGCCGAAGGCCATCACCAGCGACGCGCAGGAGACCGAGACGTACCGCGGGATCCGCTTCAGCATGCCGTCGTTGTGGGCGAAGCCCAGCACCCAGCAACCGCCGTAGACCGCGAAGTCGGTGATCGCGCGGCCCGTTTCGCCGGGGATGGTCACCAGGCCCGTGCCGACGATCGCCGTCAGGCCCAGCGGGGCGAGCAGGGTCGGCCAGGGGGCCCGGCGGAACGCCCACAGCAGCAGCGGCGACGCGATCACGAACCACAGGTAGGCGCGCAGGTACCACAGCGGGCCCGCGGCCTGCACCGCCCAGGTCTCGTCCAGCAGGCCCGACGGGGAGCCGAGCTCCCAGGGGTAGGGCGGAGCACCGATCGGAACGATGTAGTTGAACAGTCCGATCAAACCCCAGGAACCGTCCTCCTTCGCCGGGTTCCAGCCGTTGGCGAACATCATCGCCAGCGCGACCGCGCCGAACGCCCACATGGGGGGCAGGAGGCGGCGGATCCGGCTGCGGATCACGCTCCCCGCCGGACGCTTCAGCGAACGCGCCATCAGCGAACCGGCCAGCGCGAACATCACGCCCATCGACGGGAACAGCACCGTCATCCAGGCCCAGCCGAACAGGTGGTAGACCACGACGCGGACCAGGGCGATGGAGCGCAGCAGGTCGAGGTACCGGTCACGGCCCGGCGCACCGGAGGCGGCCGTGGCCGGGGCGGCGGGGTCCGTTGCGGGTGCGGGCTCGGCCGTGCGCTGGCGCGGGAGGGCGGGCGGCACCCCCGGGGTCCCGTCGGTCTCCCCCGCGGGCGCCGTTCCGTACGGGCCGGCCGGCTCCGGGCCGGGGCCCGTACCGGTCGTGTATCCGTGGGTCATGCCACGGGCCTCCGATCGTCGTCGGTCCGCGCGTTCTGGCGCGGCACCGAGCCGCCGGGCGCCTCGACGACGCCGGTGCGCCGCAGCTTCTGCCAGCGCAGGCGGCCGCCGGTGAGCGCGGTGATCCAGGACTGGAGCAGCACGACGTACATGAGCTGGCGGTAGAGGATCTGCTGCAGCGGCAGCGAGATGAGATGGGTCATGCGTTCGCGGTCGAGGCGGAAGGCGAAGGCCGCGCAGACCGCCTGGATGGCCAGGACACCCAGCCACGCCATGATCGTCTTCTGGGTCGGGCCGAAGACGATGCCGTAGAGCAGGAAGACGTCGATCAGGGGGGCCAGCAGCGGGGCCACGATCATGAACAGGGAGACGAAGGGCAGGCCCACGCGGCCGAAGCGGCCCGAGGGTCCCTTGTCGATCACGGCGCGGCGGTGCTTCCAGATGGCCTGCATGGTGCCGTAGGACCAGCGGTAGCGCTGGGACCACAGCTGCTGGACGGTCTCCGGGGCCTCGGTCCAGGCGCGGGCGTTCTCGGCGTAGACCACGCGCCAGCCGGCGCGGTGCAGCGCCATGGTGACGTCGGTGTCCTCGGCGAGCGTGTCGTCGCTCATGCCGCCGATCGGGACCAGGGCCGAGCGGCGGAAGGCGCCGACGGCTCCCGGGATGGTCGGCATGCAGCCGAGGATGTCGTACATGCGGCGGTCCAGGTTGAAGCCCATCACGTACTCGATGTGCTGCCAGGCGCCGATGAGGCTGTCCTTGTTGCCGACCTTCGCGTTGCCCGCCACGGCTCCCACCTTCGGGTCGCCGAAGGGCTGGACGAGTTCGCGGACGGTGGACGGCTCGAAGACCGTGTCGCCGTCCATCATCACGACGATGTCGTACCGGGCGTTGGCCAGGCCCCGGTTGAGCGCGGCCGGTTTGCCCGCGTTGAGCTGGCGGATCACCCGGACGTTGGGCAGGCCCATGGCCTCGACGATGCGGGCCGTGCCGTCGCTGGAACCGTCGTCGATGACCAGGACCTCGACGGGGTGGTCACTGTCCATCAGGGAGCGGACGGTGTTCTCGATGCACTTGGCCTCGTTGTAGGCCGGGACCAGCACGGTCACCGGCTCGGTGACCGGCGGACCCCAGCCGAAGCCCTGGCGGCGCACCCGGCGGGCGTGGACGCCGGAAAGGACGAGCATCAGCACGAAGCGGCCGATGACCAGGGTGCCGACGATCGCCAGGCCCGCCGCCAGGCCGCTGGTGACCTTCTCCGAGGCCTGGACCAGGAAGATCCACGCCTTGCCCTTCCACAGCTCGGAGCCGGTCACCGCGCTCATCGCGCTGGGCGCGTCCAGGGCCTCGGTGAGGTTGTCGAACGCGTAGCCGTCCTTCTTCAGGTCGGGCAGCATCCTGTCCAGCGCCTCGACGGTCTGGCTGCGGTCGCCGCCGGAGTCGTGCATCAGGACGATGGCGCCCTCGCCGTTCTTCGGCGTGGCACGGCGGATGATCTCGTCGACGCCGGGCCGCTGCCAGTCCTCGCTGTCGGTGTTGTTGACGACGGTGATGTAACCGAGGCTGCCGATGTACTCGGTGACCGGCCAGGACTTGTTGTCCATGGCGGCGGAGAAGGAGGAGTACGGCGGGCGGAAGATCGAGGTGCGCACCCCGGCCGCGCCGGTGAGCGCCAGCTGGTTCTGCGACAGCTCCCAGTCGATGCGCTTCTTGGACTGGAGGGAGAGGTCGGGGTGGTTGAAGGTGTGCAGGCCCAGTTCATGGCCTTCGTCGACCATGCGCTGGACGAGGTCCGGGTGGCGGGAGGCCATGGTGCCGGTGACGAAGAACACCGCGTGCGCGTCGTGCTTCTTCAGCACGTCCAGCACGCGCGGGGTCCAGACCGGGTCCGGGCCGTCGTCGAAGGTGAGGACCAGACGCTTGTCGGGCACGCTCAGGCTCTCGGTGCGGCCGCCCCGGGCGTCGATGACCGGACCGCCCTCGAGGATCTTCTCCGGCACCTTGTCGGTGGGAGCGGGTGCCTGGATGCGGTGATCGGCGAGGATCTCGCTGTGCGTGTAGCCGCGCAGCATGAGCATCGCCGCCAGGGCGACGAGGACGAGCAGCGGAAGCAGCAGGCGCAGGGGCACACGGCGACGCCGGGAGCCGCCTCGGGCTCTGGTCGCGGGCCCGGGGCGGTGGGAGTGGGATGCCATCAGAGAACGTGCTCCGGGGACGGTGCGGTGGACGGGTTCGGCGGTGCGGCGGGGGCCTCCGCGGCCACGGCCGGCGCTTCGGCGGGTGCGTGGGCGAGGTCGTCGGCGCCGGCGGGTTCCTCGTCGCCGGGTTCTTCCCCGGCGGGCGGGGTGGTCGGATCGGCGCCGGTGCCGGTGCCGCCGGACGGGGTCGTCGGGACGGCGGGCACCGAGGCGGCCGGGGGGTCGGCCGGAGCGGTGGTCGTGGGACCGCCGGCGCCGGTGCCCGGCCCGGGGGCGGTCCGGTCCGGCGTCGGCGCCGGACCGGTGGCCTCGCCGGCCCCTCCCTCGGCGACGGGCGCGCCGCCCGCGGGGAGGTCGGCGCCGGGCGGGGGGAGGGTGTCGGCGTCGCCGGCGGTCGGCTCGGCGCCCGGGGGCAGGTCGGTACCGGAGCCGGGTGACGCGTCCGGCTCGGCGGGCTGCGGCGAGGTCTCGACCTTCCCGGCGGGCTGCTCCTGCTCCTGGTCGGGCACGGGGATCCAGGGGGCGTTGGAGTTGCCGGACAGCAGCGTGGCGACGATCACGACGGCGTAGGCGGCGCAGGCCAGGCCGACGGCCAGGCCGATCCGGCGGTAGAGGCGGCTGCGGCGGCCGGACTCGTCGACGAACACGGGTCCGTCGGCGACGTCGGGGCCCGCACCGGCGCGGTGCTTGCCCGGCATCGCCCGCAGTACGTCGTCGCCGAACTGCACGGCGTCGAGCTGGATCGTCACCTCGTGCGGGTCGTGGGTGTGCTCGGTGCTGTCCGCGTCCGCATCCGTGTCCGTGTCCGCGCCTACGGTGGGGAGGGCCCTGGTGGGCTCGGCCGCGGCGGGGACGGGCGTGGTGGGCCCGGCCGCGACGGGGGGGAGCACGGACGTCTCGGCGCCCTCCTGCCAGGGGTCGCGCAGGGGGGTGCGGGGCGGCCGGGAAGTCCCGGCGGCCTGGGCGGAGAGGCGTGCGGTGAAGCCGGCGGAATCGGCGGAAGGGGGCGCGGGGGTGGTACGGGGTCTGATCCGGAGGGCCCTGGTCTCCTCGGGGTCCTCGCGGCCCTCGGGGCTCTCGAAAGCCGCCGGGCGCGTCGGGGTGGCCCTCTGCGCCCTGCCCTCCCTCTCCGGCCCGCGCTGTGCGGGCATTCCGCTCGTGACGCCCGGTGCCGGCACCTTGCCCGTGCCGCCCGGTGGAGTCGCTGTGTTCATCGTGGTGGTCGTGGCCTTCGTGTCGTCCGGAGCGACCCGGTCGTCCAGGCCGGCCCGGTCGTCCGGGTCGGCCGCGCGGGGTGCGGTCCTCGCCGCGGCAACGTCGTTCGCCCCGCCGGTGCGGCCGGGCACGCTCCGGGAGAACCACGTTCCGTGGCCGGCGACGGAACCGCCGGAGGCGGACCGGTCGTCCTCAACCGGGTCGGCTTCGCTCCCGGTCCCGGATCGTTCAGGTTGGGCGTCTTCTCGCCACTGTTCCACGCGCACGTTTCTTCCCCCCACGGAACTGTTCAGGGTGCGCGTACGGCCCGAGCACTCGCCGCCGGAATTGGGCCCCCACCCTCTCCGAGCGCCCCGTTTATCACACCGTGCTCGAGCATCGAATGTAGCGCACGCGAAGGTTCCGTGTTCACCGGGAGGGGATTCGTGTCAATTGCGAGACATTAGGGAGAACTCATGACATCAAGATCACTGTCTGAAACCCATCCGCCGACGGGCCGGAGCAACCAGCCCTCCTCGGCGGCGATATCGGCCGCAGCCCTGCGAAGTCCCTCCAGAGCGGGGTGAATCAGCCCTTTCCTCCACACCAGGGACACCGGTGACAGCGGAACGGGGTCGACCAGCGGGCGCAGCACCATCGAGGGCAGCGGCGGGAAGTCCACCACGGCGAGGACCGGATTCCCCGTGCGGGCCATGATCCGCTGGAACTCCTCCTCCCCGACGGCCAGGGGAGCGGGCGACGCGACGCTGATGCCCCGCCCCTCGAACAGCAGCCCCGCGAGGTCGGTCCACTCCGGTGTGCGCGGATTGCCCGCCCCGGCGTACACCTCCTCGCCGGCCAGCGCGTCGAGCGGCACCTCCGCCAGGGCGGCCAGCGGGTGGCCCTCGGGAAGGATCACCGCCATCGGCTCGTACCGTACGGGCTGCTGGTCGAGCCCGGCCTTCAGCGCCGCGGGGAGCCCCGCGAACCGCCCGAACGACGCGTCGAGCCGTCCCGCGACCAACTCGCCCGCGGCCCAGGTCAGTCCGCTCTCGTAGCGGGCCATCAGCTCGTGGTCGGGGCCGAGTTCGCGGGCCCGGTGCAGGACCCGGCGGCCGGTGGCCAGTCCCGGGGAGTTGAGGTCCACCAGCAGCGGCCGGGTCCGTCCGGCGGCGGCGAGCAGGTCGTCCTGCGCCTGGAGGGCCCGGCGGGCGTACGGCAGCAGGCGTTCGCCGTCGGGGGTGAGCGTCACCTGGCGGGTGGTCCGTACGAACAGCTCGCTGCCCAGCTCCCGTTCGAGCCGCCGTACGTCGCGGCTGAGCGCCTGCTGGGCTACGTAGAGGCGCATCGCGGCGCGGGTGAAGTGCAGTTCCTCGGCGACGGTGACGAAGGCGCGCAGGAGACGGGGGTCGAGGTGGGCGGGGGCGGACACCCCGTGAACCTACAACGCGGGTGCGTGAATCGGTACCGGGTAGGTGTTGGACCGGCGCCGCGGGCGCGGGTGACGGTGGGCGCATGCCGCAACCGACCTTCCACCGGCGCCCTCCGGCCTCCCGGAACACCCCTCTGTTCACCGTCACCGCCGACGCCCTGGTCGCCGTCGACTTCTCGCCACGCGGGCGGGCGGACAGCGACCGCGGCCGGGTGGAGGGCCCCTACCGCCGTCTCTTCGCGCTGCCCGGCGCCCGCGCGTTCACGGCCTGGAATCTCCTCGCCCGGCTGCCGATGGGCATGCTCAGTGTGAGCGCGGTCATGATGATCGCCGCGACCCGGGGTTCGTACGCCCTGGCCGGCGCGGTCGTCGCGACCGGACTCGCGGTGACCGCGCTGGTCGCCCCGTGGACCGCGCGGCTGGTCGACCGGTACGGGCAGGCCCGCATCGCCCTGCCCGCCACGGTGTTCGCCGTGCTCGGCCTGCTCGCGCTGCTGCTCTGCGTGCGCCACGGCGCCCCCGACTGGACCCTGTTCGCCGCCTACGCCGCCACCGCCACGACGCCGAACACCGGCGGGATGTCCCGGGCCCGCTGGGCGTACCTGCTGGGCTCCCGCACCGGGGAGCCGGGGGGCGGTCCGGAGGCGGTCGCCGAGGCCCTGCACACCGCGAACTCCTTCGAGCAGGCCGCGGACGAGCTCTGCTACATGCTCGGTCCGGTGCTCGCGGCCTTCCTGTGCACGGCGCTCTTCCCGGAGGCGGGCACGCTGGTGGGGGCGGCGCTACTGCTGACCGGTGTGACGCTTTTCACCGCCCAGCGCTCCACCGAGCCGCCGGCCGGACGCCACGCGCCGGGCGGCCGGGCTCCCTTCCGGGCGCCCGGGATGCGTCCGCTGCTCGTCGTCTGTCTCGCGACCGGTGCGGTGTTCGGCGCGATGGAGGTCGTCACGATCGCGTTCGCGGACGTCCAGGGGCACCGCCCGGCGGCCGGCGCGGTGCTCGCCCTCCAGGCGGCCGGCTCCTTCGCGGCGGGGCTCGCGTACGGGGTGATGCGCCCGGCGGGGTCCGCGCGGTCCCGGCTGCCGTGGTGCCTGGCCGCCATGACCGCGCTGATGGTGCTGCCGCTGCTCGCGGCGTCCCTCACCGGCTCGCTCGTCCTGCTGGCGGGCGCGCTCCTGCTGGCCGGCATGGCCACGGCGCCGACGATGGTCACGGCGATGACGCTGGTCCAGCGCCTCACCCCCGAGGGCCGGCTGAACGAGGGCATGACCCTCGCGGTGACCGGCCTGCTCGGCGGGATCGCCTGCGGCAGCGCGGCGGGCGGCTGGACGGTCGAGCACGTCTCGGCCGCGGCCGGGTACGGGGTTCCGGTGACGGCGGCCGCGACGGCCCTGCTGACCGCCCTCGTCCTGCTCGGTCCGCTGAACCCCCGCCCGTTCGGGGCGCCGGTCCCGGCCCGCTCGGGCGGCTGAGCCGGGCGGTTCCCCTCTCCCCGGACCCCCTCCCGGTCGACCCTTCGGCCCCTTCGCCCCCTCACCCCTTCGCCCCTCCGCCCCTTCGCCCCCTCCGCCCTTCGCCCCTCCGCCCCTCCGCCCCTCCGCCCTTCGCCCCTCCGCCCCTCCGCCCCTCCGCCCTTCGCCCCTTCGCCCCTCCACCTCTCCGCCCTTCGCCCCTCCGCCCCCTCACCTCTCCGCCCCTCCGCCCCCTCAACCCTTCGCCCCCTTCAGCCCTTTGAATCCCTTCGATCCCGTTTCGACCCGGTCCGCGGTTCGGGCCGTCGAACCGCCCCACCGATTCCCGCACGTCCCATTGACGGCCCCACGGCCCGCACATACCTTCACCCGTCGAAGCGCTTCGACGCTCCCGGTTGCCGGTGCAGGACCCCCCGATAAGGACCCTCGATGGTGAAGATCACGGATGTGGCCCGGCACGCCGGGGTCTCCCCCAGCACGGTGTCGTACGCGCTCAGCGGCAAGCGGCCGATCTCCGACGAGACCCGGCGCCGCGTCCAGGCCGCCGTCCGCGAGCTGGGCTACCGCACGCACGTCCGGGCCCGGGGTGCGGCCGGGGCCGGGTCGCGGGTGCTGGCGCTGGCGGTGCCGATGCGCTCCGGCGTCCACGTGCCGGTGGTGACGCAGTTCGCGGTGTCGGTGGTCACCGCGGCCCGCGCCCACGGCCACGACGTGCTGCTGCTCACCCAGGGCGAGGGCGAGGAGGGCATCGGACGGGTCGCGGAGACGGGACTGGCGGACGCGCTGGTGGTGATGGACGTCCAGCTCCAGGACCCCCGGCTGCCGTTACTGCGCTCGTCGCCCCTGCCGTCCGTACTGATCGGCGTCCCGGCCGAGCCGGACGGACTGACCTGTGTGGACCTGGACTTCGGTGCGGCGGGCGAGCTGTGCGTGGACCATCTGGCGCGGCTCGGGCACCGGACGGTGGCGCTGGTCGGCTCGCCGCCGGAGGTGTACGTCCGGCGCACGGCGTTCGCCCGCCGGCTCGTGCAGGGCTTCACCGCCGCCGCGGACCGGCACCGGATCCGGTCCGCGGTGCACCCGTGCGGGACGGGCCTGGGCGCGGCCCGCGCGATCGCCGAGCGGCTGCTGCGCGAGCAGCCCGCGCTGACCGGGGTGGTGGTGCACAACGAGCCGCTGCTCGACCCGCTGATCGACGCCTTCGAGGAACTCGGGGTGCGCATCCCCGAGGACCTCTCCCTCACCGCCGTCTGCCCGACGCCGGTCGCCGCCTCGGCCCGTATCCCGCTCACCTCGGTCACCGTGCCGTCCACGGAGCTGGGCACCCGCGCGGTGCACCTGCTGGTACGGAAGCTGTCGGGTGCCCCCGTGCCACAGGCCACCCTGCTCCCGCCCCGCCTGACCGAGCGCTCCAGCACGGGCCCGCGCCCGGCCTGACCCGCCCGGCCCGCGGGTGTGCCGCAGAGGGGTGTGCCGCAGTGCGGCTCTGGTCCGCGTCACGGGAATGGAAGGCAGAAGCGTGAACCACCCCCCGAGAGGGGGCCGGGCCCCGAATCGCCGCCTTCGCCTGTGCGGCCGCATGACACAGGCCCCGCCGCTGACGCGACGGGGCCTGTGCCCACATGGGGTAAGTGGAGATGGCGGGAATCGAACCCGCGTCCAACGGTGCAGAATCAGGGCTTCTCCGTGTGCAGTCCGCTGTGCTTTTCTCAGCCCCGGAGATCACGCAGACAAGTCTCCGACGGGCTCAGTCACTGTTGGATTTCCCTCTTCACCCCGTGACCGGGATCAAGGTTTAGTTCCCTGAATGATGCCAGGATCCGGGTCGGGAACACCCCCGGGCTGACACTCCCTCTAGTAGGAGAGCCGCTGCTCGCTACCTGAAGATCAGGCAGCGAGGGCGAGCTCGCCCTGGGAGATGGATCGCTTGGAATTGGCGATTATTTTTTCGGCCTGTGGTTTACGAGATCATGGCCGCTTCCTCGACACGCTTCCCCTGCTTCGACAGCCGCTGTCGAAACCGATCATCCCCATGTTTTTTTCTCAAGGTGCGCACCCGCTGTGAGGTGCTGCCGCCATCGTACGTGACCAACGCGGGTCGGTGCCAGCGTATTCCCGCGCGACGGCTCCGAGGGCTCCGGGACGGTCCGGGAGCCGCTCGGACAGGCCCTACGCCTGCTGCTTGCGGCGGACCGCCGAGATCGCCCGCTCGGTCTCGCGCCGGTCCTGCTTCTCGCGGAGCGTCTGGCGCTTGTCGTACTCCTTCTTGCCCTTCGCCAGCGCGATCTCCACCTTCGCCCGGCCGTCCTTGAAGTACAGGGCGAGCGGCACGATGGTGTGCCCCGTCTCCTGGGACTTGGACTCCAGCTTGTCGATCTCCTCGCGGTGCAGCAGCAGCTTGCGCTTGCGCCGCGCGCTGTGGTTGGTCCAGGTGCCCTGGCTGTACTCGGGGACGTGCACGTTGTGCAGCCACGCCTCGTTGCCGTCCAGCTGGACGAAGCCGTCCGCCAGCGACGCCCTGCCCTGGCGCAGCGACTTCACCTCGGTCCCGGTGAGGACCAGGCCGGCCTCGTAGGTGTCGATGATGAGGTAGTCGTGCCGCGCCTTCTTGTTCTGCGCGATCAGCTTGCGCCCTTTTTCCTTAGCCATAGTGCCGCCCATTTTGGCACTACGGAGGGGGTGGGCGGAAAGCCGATTTCGGGGGCGGGGGCGGGAGCCGTCCGGCCGACGGGCCGAAGGACTCCGAGCGCGGGGCGATGTACGTGCACGGCCGCACCGGCGAGGCATGCCCCGTCTGCGGGGACGCCGTCCGGGAGGAGGTGTCCTCCGCGGGCTCCTCGCTCCAGTACCGCCCCCGCCTGCCGGACCGGCGGGAAGCTGCCGGCGGACCGGGGACGTCGAAGTTCCCCGAGCGAACCCGCCGGGAGCCCGAGCCCCTGGCCCCAGCCGCCTCCGGCCCGACGCCGTCCGTGAAATCGACGGTGTCCCCGCGGAGGAACCCGCGTTTCACGGAGGCGTTTCACGGACGGCGTTCCCGGGTGCCGGCGCCGGGAAGTGACGACCCGGTGAAGCGGTGGGGCTGCGCAGCGGGTGGCGCGGGCGCCGGCCGCCCCGGTGGAACGGCGCCTACGCCTTCGGCCCGCTGCCCGCCGTGTCCATGCTGGCGTCGTCCTGCGACTTCGCGGGCTCCACCACCGGAACGGCGCCTGTGGCGGTCATGCTCGGCGGCGTGAGCACCGAGGCGTAGTCATGCTCGGTGGAGTAGGCGAGGAAGCCCAGGTGCGCCTCGTAGCGGTCCAGGACGTCGTCGATCACCTGCTGGTGGGACAGGCCCATGAGGTCGTAGCCCTCGGAGCCGGTCTGGGTGAACACCTCGACCCGGTAGTAGACGTCCGTCTGGCGGGACATGCGTCCGCCGAACATCGGCACCGGGGCCTCGAGGGCCTGCACCTGGTAGTGGAAGTCGCGGTGCTCGGGAATCATGACCCCCAGCGCGTGACTGGAGATGCCGGTGAGCTCGTTCGGGACCAGGTCCAGCGCGGCCTGGTAGCCCTGCTTCCCGAATTCGCGGACCACGTCGGCCAGCGCCGGCTGCACGGTGCGCTCCATGAACTGGGCCACCTGCTTCTTCGAGGGGTAGGAGCGCATCCGCTCCAGCCGCTGGCGCCAGGTGCGCTCGGGCACCTGGCCGCCGTGCGCCGCCGTCGACTGCCGGCGCAGGACCCGGCCCTCGCGCTCGGCCCGCTCCATGCGCAGGGCCTTGGAGAAGGAGGCCATCACCAGCCAGGCGATGATCGTCACCGGCAGGGCGAAGATGAGCGTCGCGTACTCCATGGTGGTGACCCCGCCGGCCACCAGCATCGCGATGGTCAGCACCGCGGTGAGCACCGCCCAGAAGACGCGCAGCCATTTCGCCCCGTCCTGTGACGGTTTGGGGATCGAGGAGGAGAAGTTGGACATCACCATGGCGCCGGAGTTGGCGCTGGTGAGGTAGAACAGCATTCCGGACAGCGTGCCGAGGCCGATCAGGAAGGCGGCGCCGGGGAACATCTCCAGCAGCGCGAACCAGCCCTTCTCCGGGCTGTCCATGGCCTGCTGGGCGAACTCCGTGTTCCCGTTCAGGACCTGGTGCATGGCGCTGTTGCCGAAGACGCTCACGATCAGGAAGTCGCAGAGCACCGGGGCGGTGATGGCGGCGATGACGAACTCGCGCAGCGTCCGGCCCCGGGAGATGCGGGCGAGGAACAGGCCCACGAACGGGCCCCAGGCCAGCCAGAACGCCCAGAAGAACAGGGTCCAGCCGGCCATCCACTCGGAGCCCCCCTCCTGGTAGGCGAAGGTCTGCAGGGTCCGGTCCGGCAGCGAGAAGACGAACCGGCCGATGTTCTCCACCAGCGCGTTGAGCAGGAACGCCGACTCTCCGGTCACCAGGATGTAGAGCAGCATGGCCGCCGCGCCCCAGATGTTCAGCTCGGAGATCAGCCGGATCCCCTTGTCCATGCCCGAGGTGCAGGCGGCGATGGTCATGATCACGGCCACGACCACCAGCGCGATCTGCAGGGCCAGGCCCTCCGGGAGGCCGAACAGCCAGGCGAAGCCGACGTTCAGCAGCACGACGCCGATGCCCATGGAGGTGGCGACGCCGAAGACCGTGCCGACCAGGGTGACGATGTCGATGGTGTCGCCGATCCCGCCGCGGACGCGCTTGCCGAGCAGGGGGTACAGGGCGGCCCGGATGGACAGCGGCATGCCCCAGCGGTAGGCGAAGTAGCCCATGGCCATGCCGAGCAGCGAGTACATGGCCCAGCCGGCCACGCCGTAGTGGAACATGGTCCAGACCACGGCGTCCTGGGCGGCCGCGGCCGTCTGGCCCTCGCCCGTCGGCGGAGCCATGTACTGACTGATGGGCCCGGTGACGGAGTAGAAGAGCATGTCGATGCCCACACCGGCGGCGAACAGCATGGCCACCCAGGTGAAGAGCTTGTACTGCGGCCGGGAGTGGTCGGGGCCGAGCCGGACGGAGCCCTGCTTGGACAGCGCGACCCAGAGAACGAACACGATCACCACGGTGACGGTCAGGACGTAGAACCAGCCGAGGTTCTCCGCGATCCAGGCCACCATGGCCCGCATGGTGCCGGCGGCGTGCCCGGGCGCGAACATGGCCCAGAGGGAGAAGGCGACGATGACGGCCGAGGAGATGACGAAGACGCGCCAGTTGACCCTGGGGCCGGGCTCCTCGATGAGTTCCGCGGGGGCCTTGCTGAGTTCCTGACGGGAGACGGGAGGACGGCTCTCGGCCTCCTGGCTTGGGCGCCGCCGTTCGGTGCCGCCGAGGTGGCGGCGCTCGATCGGGGCCTTCGGCTGCTCGCTCGCGGGGCGGGGCGCGTCTACGGCTTCGGGCATGCAGTCCTGCTCCTGTCGGTAACGAGTTCGGCGGGCGTCGGCGTGAGCAGAGGTCCGCGGCCTCGATCCCGAAAGGATGGGGGGAGAGGCTGTGCACAGGGGGGACTCTGCCGTACGTCCTGTCTGGCCATGTTAGCCCCGATATCGGGCATTCCCTCCGGGCGGCGGCTCACGGCGCAGGGGGCCGGGGCGCCGCGCGGGGCCCGCCGGGACCTGTCCGGTACGTGCCCGTCGTCCGCCCGGAGCGCGGGTCCGGTGGCGTCAGGGAGGTGGCCCCTCACCGCTGCTCACAGGGGTTCCCCTGTGCGGTCGGAGCCGGGAGGGGGAGGAGCCGCGCGGGCGTTTCGGCAACACGGCCGGGGTCTTCCCCTGCTCGCGGAGCCCGGGAAAGAGTGTGCCCGACGTCACCGGGCGGGCGGGTGCCCGACGGCCGGGGTCCTGGTGCCCCCGCAGACGACGTCCGCCCCGTCGCGACGGACGTCCGCCGCGACGCGAGGCCCGGCACACGCCCCCGAGTTCCCGGGTTCGTCCGAGCAGGGAGGTCCCCCCTTCGCCGCACCGGCCGAAAGCACCAGGCCGTCCCGCACGAGGACGTCCGGGCGGCACACCGGGAGCACGCACCGGACGGCCGCTCCTCGACGGGTGAACACGGCTTCGGGTCAATACGCCTAGCGGCCGAGACCGGCGAGGATCGTGCCCACCTGCTGGAGCGCCTGCTCCTCGGCCTCCAGGTCGGGGGTGATGCCCTGACCGTCGACGCCCCGGCCGGACGGGGTGCGGTAGTGGCCCACGGTCAGTTCGGCGACCGAGCCGTCGGGCAGCCTGCCGGGCATCTGCACCGCGCCCTTGCCGAAGGTGCGGGAGCCCACGACGACCGCCCGTCCGCGGTCCTGGAGAGCGCCGGTGAGCAGTTCGGCCGCGCTCATCGTCCCGCCGTCGACGAGCGCGACCAGGGGTCTGACGGTGTCGCCGCCGGGCTCGGCGTGCAGGGCGTGCTGCTCGCCCTCGACGTCGTACGTGGCGACCAGGCCGCCGTCGAGGAAGGCGGAGGCCGCGGTGACCGCCTCGGCGACCAGTCCGCCGGCGTTGCCGCGCAGGTCGAGGACGATGCCCGCGTCGGCCGGGGCCTTCCGCACGGCGTCCCGGACCTCGTCGCCGGAGCCCTTGGTGAAGGCGGCGACCTTGACGACGGTGATCCCGCCGGGGAGTCCGTCGACGGTGACGGCGTCGCGGGAGAGCCGGGCCCGGCGCAGGGTCTCGCTCCAGGTGCGCGTGCCGCGCTCCAGGCCGAGGCGGACGGTGGTGCCGGCGGATTCGTCGGTGTCGTCACCGCGCAGTAAGGAGACAACCTCGGTGACGGGCCTCCCGTCGACCGTCGCGCCGTCGACGCTGCGCAGCCGGTCGCCCGCGCGGATGCCGGCGTCGGCGGCGGGGGTGCCGCTGCCCACCCCGGTCACCTCGATGCGGCCGGACCGTTCCCGGGCCCACAGACCCACGCCGGTGTACCTGCCGTCGAGGGCGTCCGCGAACTCCTCGTACTCGTCCGGGGAGTAGACGGCACCCCACCGGTCCCCGCTGCGGCTGACGGCGCGCTGCGCGGCCTCCACGGGGGACGTGCCGGCGGCCATGGCCGCCTCGGCCGCCTCGGCGACCTCTGCGTGGCGGCCGACGGGGGCGGCCGCCTGGGTACTGCCCGCGGCGGGCTTCCGGTCGGTCGGCCCGGGCAGGCTGCCGGTGACCGCGCCGGCTACGAGCACACCGGTGAACACCAAGGCCAGGGCGCCCCCTCGACGGATCCGACGGGGCTCGCAGAACAGGGCACGACCTGACATGCCGGCGAGTCTAGGACAACACGAAGGGGCGCACGGCCCGTTGACCGTACGCCCCTCTTGGCAAGAGTCACACCTTCAGATACTTGCGCAGCGCGAAGAAAGCGGCCAGGGCCGGCATCAGGAGACTGGTGGCGAGAATCAGCGGAAGCTTCGTCAGCACCGCGTCCCAGCCGATGAAGCTGATCAGGTTCAGCTTCTCCGACAGCGCCAGTCCGGCGTCGATGATGAAGTACCGGCCGACCAGCAGGAATCCGCAGGCGAGGGCGCCGCCGATGAGTCCGGCGACGGCGGCCTCGGCGATGAACGGCGCCTGGATGTAGAAGCCCGAGGCGCCGACCAGCCGCATGATCCCGGTTTCACGCCGACGGCTGAACGCCGAGACGCGCACCGTGTTGACGATCAGCATCAGGGCGACGATCAGCATCAGCGCCATCACCGCGAGAGCGGCCAGGTTCATGCCCTCCAGCAGCCCGAAGAGGTTGTCCAGGGTGCCCTTCTGGTCCTGTACCGACTGCACCCCGTCCCGCCCGTCGAAGGCGGTCGCGACGACCTTGTACTTCTCCGGGTCCTTGAGCTTGATCCGGTACGACTCCTGCATCTGGTCCGGCGTGAGGGAGCTGGCCAGCGGGGAGTCGCTGAACTGCTCCTTGTAGAGCTTGTACGCCGTGTCCTGGGACTCGTAGGTGACCGAGTCGACGACCGTCATCTTCTCCAGGTCGCCCTTGATCTGCCCCTTCTGGTCCTCGGTCACCGCACCCTTGGCGCAGTTGGGGTCGGACGCGGCGTCACTCTTGTTGCACAGGAAGATGGAGACGTTGACCTTGTCGTACCAGTAGCCCTTCATGCTGGTGACCTGGTCGCTCAGCAGGAGCGAGGCACCGAACAGGGTGAGCGACAGGGCGACGGAGACGACGACGGCGAAGGTCATCGTCAGATTGCGGCGGAGACCGACACCGATCTCCGACAGAACGAACTGGGCGCGCATGGCGTGGGGTTAAGCCTTTCCGTTCCTCGTCAGTGCTGGTAGCCGTAGACGCCGCGTGCCTGGTCCCGGACGAGGCGGCCCTTCTCCAGCTCGATGACGCGCTTGCGCATCTGGTCCACGATGTTCTGGTCGTGCGTCGCCATCACCACGGTGGTGCCCGTCCGGTTGATCCGGTCGAGCAGCTTCATGATGCCCACCGAGGTCTGCGGGTCGAGGTTGCCGGTGGGCTCGTCGCAGATGAGCAGCTTGGGCCGGTTGACGAAGGCCCGCGCGATGGCGACGCGCTGCTGCTCACCGCCGGAGAGCTCACCGGGCCTCCGGTCCTCCTTGCCGCCGAGCCCCACGAGGTCGAGCACCTGCGGCACGGACTTGCGGATCTCGCCGCGGGACTTGCCGATGACCTCCTGCGCGAAGGCGACGTTCTCGGCGACCGTCTTGTTGGGCAGCAGACGGAAGTCCTGGAACACCGTCCCCAGTTGGCGCCGGACCTGCGGCACCTTCCAGTTGGAGACGCGCGCGAGGTCCTTGCCCAGGACGTGCACCTGCCCGTGGCTGGCCCGCTCCTCGCGGAGGATCAGCCGCAGGAAGGTGGACTTGCCGGAGCCCGAGGACCCCACGAGGAACACGAACTCGCCCTTCTCGACCTCCAGGGAGACATCCCGGAGGGCTGGACGGTTCTGTTTGGGGTAGGCCTTGGAGACGTTGTCGAATCGGATCACGGGTGCACCACGGGTCGCCGGGGGTAGATGTGCGTGACCTTACGCGAATCGGAAGGCCGCCCGCAGTCACCGGCCCGGGTTGCGTAACACTTGCGCGCTATATACCGGATGTGCGGGACGGCACACGGAGGGCCGCGCCGATTGCCGCGGAACCTGGCACAGTGGTAGGAGGAACGTTCGCGTGGTCGTGGGCGTTGTACTGACCGGAACCGGTGCGAGGAGGGCGAGCGCATGACGTACGACCGGCTGGTGTGCGCCAACTGCGCCGCACCCGTGAGCGAGGGCCGGTGCCCGGTGTGCCGCGCGAACCGTGAGCGGCTGCAGCAGGTGAACTTCTTCACGGGTCTGAACCCGACGGCGCTGATCGCGCTGCTGGTGGTGCTGGTCGCGGCAGTGGCGCTGCTCGCCCACCAGACCGTCTGACGCCGCGGAGCGGCCGCACCCGCGAGGACACCCGGGCCACCGGGGCCCCGGGCCCGTACGGCACGGCTCCCGCACGGGACGGCAGGGGGCCACGGGACGGCGGGAGCGGGGACAGCGGCAGGGGCGAGGACGGAGAAGCCGGACGCCCGAGGGGCCCGGAGCGGCGAACGCGCTCCGGGCCCCTCGGCCTGTCTCCCGCCGTGCGTACGGTACGTACGCGCGCCGTCACCGTCAGGCGGCAGCGGCCCCGCGGTTGCCCATGAGGCGCGGCAGCACACGGAAGCCGATGCCACCGGCGATCATCGTGGCGGCGCCGATCACCAGGAAGGTCATCTCGGCGGCACCGGTCTCGGCGAGCTCCTTGCCGTTGCCCTGGGCCGACGGGGCGGGCGCGTCGCCCGTGTCGGTGAGGGCCGAGGAGCCCTCCTCCTGGACGGAGGCACCGGCACCGCCGGCCGGGGCGTTGCCGCCACCGCCGCCGCTGCCGCCGCTGCCACCGCCGGTGCCGCCACCCGGGGTGGTCGGGGCCTCGGTGGGCTCCTCCGGGTCGGTGGGCACCTCGGGCTCCGTGGGCTCCTCCGGGTCGGTGGGCACCTCGGGGTCCGTCGGCACCTCGGGGTCGGTCGGCACCTCCGGGTCCGTCGGCACCTCCGGCTCCTCCGGAATGGTGGTCGGCGGGTCCGTCGGCTCCTCCGGCTCGTCGGTCGGGTCCTCGTCGCCGGCCTCCAGGCTGACGCCGACGTTGACACCCTCGCTCCCGACACCGGCGCTCACGCCTATGTCGAGGGCGGAGGCCGCGCCGGCGGCGGTCAGCGAGGCGCCGGCCGCGATCACGGCGCCGGCCGCGATCCGTGCGACACGGACGCGCGTCTTCTTGGTCATGTGGTTGCTACCCCCAGTAGCTCATCGTCAGTGAGGCGGCGCTCGGGGCGGTGATCAACAGGGCCGACTGCGTTGGCAAGCCCCCCGGTTCACATGCGCCCCAGAGATACGCATGCCGAGCTTCACCTTTCCCACTTTTCAAATGAACGTCAAGGCCGTTGCGTACGCGATGTCCACGTAAGCGCGCTTTGCCGAGAGTGGAAGCTGTGATTGTGATGTAAAAGCCCGACATCCCCGACGCGCAAAAGGCAACTGCCGCCACTGGGGCGGCAGTTGCCTTGTCGATAAAGCGCTGTTCGCGCGCGGGGTTACTTCTCCCGCTGCTTGCGCCAGCGAATTCCGGCTTCCAGGAAGCCGTCGATCTCACCGTTGAACACGGACTCGGGGTTGCCGACCTCCTGCTCCGTGCGCAGGTCCTTGACCATCTGGTAGGGGTGCAGCACGTACGAACGCATCTGGTTGCCCCAGGAGTTGCCGCCGTCGCCCTTGAGGGCGTTCATCTTGGCCTGCTCCTCCTGGCGGCGCCGCTCCAGCAGCTTGGCCTGGAGGACGTTCATCGCGGTGGCCTTGTTCTGGATCTGCGAGCGCTCGTTCTGGCAGGAGACCACGATGCCGGTGGGGAGGTGGGTGAGCCGCACCGCGGAGTCGGTGGTGTTCACGCCCTGGCCGCCGGGACCGGACGACCGGTACACGTCCACCCGCAGCTCCGACTCGTCGATCTCGATGTGGTCGGTCTGCTCGACGACGGGCAGCACCTCGACGCCCGCGAACGAGGTCTGGCGCCGGCCCTGGTTGTCGAAGGGCGAGATGCGCACCAGCCGGTGGGTGCCCTGCTCGACCGAGAGGGTGCCGTAGGCGTACGGCGCCTGCACGGCGAAGGTGGTCGACTTGATGCCGGCCTCCTCCGCGTACGACGTCTCGTAGATCTCGGTCTTGTAGCCGTGCTGCTCGGCCCAGCGCAGGTACATGCGCTGGAGTTTCTCCGCGAAGTCGGCGGCGTCGACGCCGCCGGCCTCCGCGCGGATGTTGACGAGCGCCTCACGCGCGTCGTACTCGCCGGACAGGAGGGTGCGGACTTCCATCTCGTCGAGCGACTTGCGGACGTTGGTCAGCTCGGACTCGGCCTCCGCGCGGGTGTCCGGGTCGTCCTCCTCCTCGGCCATCTCGAAGAGCACGGCGAGATCGTCGATCCGCCCGCGCAGCGTCTCCGCCTTCCTGACCTCGGCCTGGAGGTGGGAGAGCTTGCTGGTGATCTTCTGCGCCGCCTCCGGGTCGTCCCACAGGGACGGAGCGGCCGCCTGCTCCTCGAGCACGGCGATGTCTGCCCTCAGCTTGTCGAGGTCCAGAACGGCCTCGATCGACTCCATGGTCGAGGAGAGGGACTTGAGCTCTTCGGAAACATCGACGACTGCCACACCCCCAGCGTAACGGCTCGCCCGGGCACACCACGCCGGACGCCCGCCCCCAGGGCCCGTCGCGGACATCGGGGCAGGTCGGGGCCGTGGGGCGCGGCAGGGCCGTGGCCGGGATCAGGGGGTGGCGGGGGTCAGGGCGTGGCGGGAGCCGAATGGTTCGAGTCGCGCGGGTCCGCTCCCGGCTCGTCGTCCGAGGCGGCCAGCAAGGCGCCCGCGCCGACGGCGGCCAGCAGGGTCACCGCCAGCGCGGCCAGGGTGAGCCGGCGCCGGCGGGCCACCGCGCGGTTGCGGGCCGAGCCGGGACGGCGGGCGCCGCTCGCGCGGGGCGCGCGGGCCGTGCCGCGGGCGCCTCCGGCCAGCTCGTCGGGGCCCGGAACACGCATCGACGTGTGGGTGTCCCGGTTGGAGTCGGCCGGTTTCGCGCCCGGGACCAGCGGGACCGCGCCGCGCCGCCGCGCGGGCGCCCCGGCCGCCGGCGCCGGGCCGGAGGAGAGGGTGTCCTCGCCCCCCTGCTCCGTCGGCTCGGCGTCCGGCTCGTCCACGTCCAGTGGCGGCATCCCCGCCAGCAGGGGCAGCAGCTCCCGCAGCCGGTCCCCGAGCTCCGAGGCCCGCAGCCGCGAGGCCGGCGCCTTGGCCAGGCACTGCACGAGCAGCTGCCACAGCTCGTCGGGGATACCGGGAAGCGGGACGACCGACTCGGTGACGTGGCGGCGCAGCACCGCTCCCGGGTGTCCGCCGCCGAACGGCGTGAAGCCCGCGAGCAGCTCGTACAGGACCGTGGCGAGCGCGTAGATGTCGACCGACGCGCGCGGCGGCAGGCCCTCCACGATCTCCGGCGCCAGGTAGTCCGGCGTTCCGATGATCTTCGTGGCGCGGGTGCGGCGCGGGGTGTCGATGAGCTTGGCCACCCCGAAGTCGGTCAGCAGCGCGCGGTGCGAGCCGCCGGGGCCGACCGGGCCCTGCATGTCCAGCAGGATGTTCTCCGGCTTGACGTCCCGGTGGATGACCCCCGCGGCGTGCGCCGCCGCCAGGCCGTCCGCGACATCGGCGACGATCGCCACGGCGGCCTCCGGGGCGAGCCTGCGCTCGCGGTCGAGGCGGGTCCGCAGATCCGTACCGCGGACCAGGTCCATGACCAGCGCGAGATCGTTGCCGTCGACCACCAGGTCGCGCACCGAGACGACGTGCGGATGCTCCAGACCGAGCAGCGCCGTCCGCTCCTGCACGAAGCGTCCGACGAGCTCCTGGTCCGAGGAGAGGTCCTCGCGCAGCAACTTGACGGCGACGGGCCCGTCCGGCCCCTCACCGAGCCACACCGTGCCGGCGCTGCCCCGCCCGAGAATCTGGTGGGCGGTGTACCGGCTGCCGATCTTCCGTGCCAAGACTGCTCCTACCGACGCGTGTTGCCGCCAAAGCTACGCGCCCCGGAAGCCAACCTTCACGGGGGATCCGGAAATCACCCGGCGGGTGTCGACATATCAGCAAACCGGCCGGACGCGCCCCGGACGGCCGGCGGCTCCGGACCACGGAGTCACCGGCCGTCCGGGGCGCCGGACTACTGCGACGGGTCGGACCCGGACCCGCCCAGATCCTGGAACCAGTCCACCGTGCTGGTGAACCAGTCGGTGAGCTGCTCCCAGTAGCCCTTGCCGCTGCCGATCCAGTCCTGCAGCGGGCTCAGCTCCCAGATCAGCCAGCTCGCGACGACCAGGATGACGATCGTGAACAGGCAGCCCTTCAGGCAGCCGAGGCCGGGGATGCGCATCGGGTTGGCGCTGCGCTGCCGGGGCTCGCGCGCGGGGCGTCGCGGCTCCGGCGGCGGGGTGTACCGCTGCGGCTCCGGCTGGCGCGGCCGCTGGGACCGCTGGGACCTCTGGGGCCGCTGCGGCGGGGGCGGGGCGTACTGCTGGGGCTGCTGAGGTTGCTGTGCCTGCTGGTACGGCTGCGGCTGACCGTAGCCGGAGCCGGGCTGGGGCTGCGGGCGGTGCTGCGGGGGCTGCTGCTGCCGGGAGACCTGCCGTTGGGGGCGGCGGCGCAGCGGGTCCTCGCCCGGGTCGAGGTACTGGACCTGGGTCTGCTCGTTGCGGTCGCGGGCCGCGCGCATCTGGTTCTGCCAGGGGTGCGGGTCGTCGGACCCGGGCTGCCCCTGGCCGCCCTGACCGGGCGGGCCGGGCGGCACCGGGGGCATGACGGCGGTCGGGTCGGCGGCGCCGGAGGGGCCGCCGACGCCCGCCGAGGCGTTGGCGCCGGTCTGCGGCAGGACGCTGGTCGCGCCGTTGGGGTCGTACGCACCCCCGGTGTGCGGCAGCACCTGCGTCGGGTCGGCGGAACCGGGCGCGCCGGGTGTGCCGGGCACGGGGGCGGGCGCGGGGTCGGGCATGAGGAGCGCGCCGACGTTCTCCGCGGCGGAGATCTGCGCGGAGTTCACGTGCACGCCGATGCCGTCGGCGACGACACGCAGGCCGCGCGCGAGGTTCTCGGCGCTGGGCCGCTGCTCGGGGTTCTTGCTGAGGCAGCGCTCGATGACCGTCCAGAGCGGGTCCGGGACGGTGGAGGGGCGGCGCGGTTCGGCGTTCAGGTGCTGGTGCAGCACCTCCAGGGCGGAGCCGCCGGAGAACGGCGGGCGGCCGGTGACCAGTTCGTACAGCAGGATGCCGGCGCCGTAGATGTCGACGGCGGAGGTCTGCGGGCGGCCCTCGGCGGACTCGGGCGCGATGTACGCGGGTGTGCCGACGAACTCGTGGGTGCGGGTCAGCCCCGGGGAGTCGGCCAGCCGGGCGATGCCGAAGTCGGTCAGCATCGGGTGCAGCTCGCCGCCGCCCTGCTTGAGCAGCACGTTGGCGGGCTTCAGGTCGCGGTGCACCACGCCGTCGGCGTGGCTGGCGCCGAGCGCGTCGGCGATCTGGGCGGTCATGAGGGCGGCGGCCGCGGGGGTGAAGGGGCCGTTCTCGCGCAGGTACCGGTGCAGGTCGGGACCCTCGACCAGGTCCATGACCAGGGCCAGCAGATCACCCTCGACGACCAGGTCGCGGACCTGGACGATGTTGGGGTGGGTCAGTCTGAGCAGGACGGAGCGTTCCCTCAGGAAACGCATCACGATGTCCGCGTCGTTCGCGAGCTCCTCCTTGAGGACCTTGATCGCGACGGTCTCTCCCGGCCGGCCGGGCACTGCCGCCTCGGCCCCCGCGGTCTCCCGCTGGCGGGCTCGCCAGACGGTGCCCGTGGCGCCGCGTCCGATCGGCTCCTCGAGCAGGTACTTGCTGCCTACCGGCCGCACGTCATGCGCTCCCTGCTGCTTGCTTGACTGGCGTACACCGTGATGCGTCGTGCTCGGAAATGTTCCGCCCCACTGTAATGCCGCAACGCGGGGCACCGGCCTGACACCGTCGACGACTTCCTTCCCGGTTCTCGTACGGGTAGGCCGTGATCTCCCCCGGGCGCAGCCCGGAACAGGGCCCGGACCAGGGCCCGGACCAGGGCCCGGGCGGGGACCGCGGGGGTCCTGCCCGTGTTCGAGGAAAGACGCTCGACCCGGTCTGTTGGTTGCCGATGGCCGGACGTGACCGATCTCAAGTAGCGCTGGAACGATCATCCATGACGCATTGGTCAGGCACTTTTGAGGGCAGAGCCGACCAATCAAGATCATTTGATGCGGGGAGGCGGGCGCGTTGTCGGTGGCAGGTGCGAAGATGCCTGCAGCACTGGCCGTACGTGCGCGTGTGGTGGTGGGGGAAGTCCGCGGTGGGGGACCGCGGGGCGGTTCCGTCCTCCATGCCGCGGGCGCTCGCGCAGAAGGGACCGCTCACGGCGATGCAGATCCGGCTGACCGTGGTAGATCCGCTGGGTTTGACCTCCCCCGCGCGAGGCCATGTGGTCGTCACCGCCCCCGCCGGTACGGCCCTGGCGGCGGTGGCCGCCGCGCTGGTCTCGGCGGTCTCCGGCGGCGACGGCGCCTCCGGTTCCGCGGGCTCCTCCGGCGCCCCGGTGCTGTACGCCGGTGACCAGCGGCTGGACGCCCAGCGCTGCACACTCGGCGAGCCCCCGCTGATCGACGGCGCGGTACTGGCCGTGGGCGCCCCGGGCGAGCCGGAGCCGCACCCCGAGCTGGACGACACCCCGACCAGGCTCCATGTCGTCGCCGGTCCCGACGCGGGCGGCGTCCATCTGCTGCACGGCGGCGAGATCCGCATCGGGCGCTCGGCCGACGCCGATGTGCCGCTCGACGACCCGGACGTCTCCCGGCTGCACTGCGCGGTGACGGTCGGCCCGGACGGCAGGGTCTCGGTCGCGGACCTCGGCTCCACCAACGGCACGACCCTGGACGGCCGGCGGGTGGGCTCCCGGCCGGTCGGTCTGGCCCCGGGCGCGCTGCTGCGGATCGGCGAGTCGGCGCTGCGGCTCACCCCGGCCGCGGGGCCGGGGGCGCGGGCACGGACGACGCCGGACGGCGAGGGGCACGTCCGCGTGCCGGAACCGCCCGCGGGGACGTTCGCGGAGCCTCCCGCGAGGGCGGGGGCAGGGCCGGCGGCCGTGCGTCCGCCGGACGGGCCCACGCACCACGGCCACGGTTCCCCGGCGGCCGGGACCACCGGGGAGACCCCGCTGGTGCCCGGCCAGGGGGGCGCGCCGGGGATCGAGAACCACGGGACGGGCGACGCTTCGGACGCGGGCTCGGGATCCGGCTCCGGTGCCGGTCCCGGCTCCGACACCGGCTTCGACTCCGACTCCGGAAGCACGGGCCGCAACAGCGGCAGCGGCAGCGGCAGCGGCAGGCGTACGGTCCACACGGCTTCCCGGGGCGAGGTGCCACGGGTCCCCAAGGGGCGCCGGGTGTCGCAGCCGAGGCCCGCCGACGGCGGGTTCGACCCGGTGTCCGGGACGGAGACCGGTACCCGCGCGGGCAGCGCGGGCGCGTCCACCGGCCACGGCGCCGACGACGGGCTCACCGCCCGGCCCGCCGGAGGCCGCAAGGGCACGCCGGTGCACGGCACCGACCCGGTCGACGCCGGTCTCGCACCGCAGCCCTCCGGCGGGCGCCGACGCGGCGGGCTCTCGGCGTGGGCGCGCCGGCTGGCCGGGGGACGTCCGGAGCCGGAGGAGCGCACCGGGCCGGAGACGTACGGCGCGGAGGCGGCCGGTGCCGTCCCGGTCGAACCGGCCGTCGCCCTGCCCGGCCCGCCCGAGACCTGGCCCGACCCCGCCACCCTGCTGCTGACCGCGCTGGGTCCCGGACCCCGTCTGTGGGAACGCGGGCCCGGCCACCCGGAGGCCCTCGCGATACGCCTCGGCACGGCCGACCGGGCGGTCCCCGGCGGCTCGGGCCTGCTGCCCGCCGTACCCGTGACGTCGGGGCTGCGCGAGGTGGGCTCGCTGGGCCTGGCCGGTCCGCGCGAGCGGCTCTCCGGGCTGGCCCGCGCGGTGCTGGCCCAGCTCGCCGCGCTGCACTCCCCCGACACGCTCGAGATCGTCCTGATCACCGCCGACCGCTCCCGCACCCTGGAGGAGCGCACCGCGGAATGGGCCTGGCTGGGCTGGCTGCCGCACGTGCGGCCGGGACACGGGCAGGACTGCCGGCTGCTCCTCGCCCACGACCGCGACCAGGCCGCGGCCCGCGCCGAGGAACTGCTGCGCCGCCTGGGCGACCACGACCACGCGGCCCGCACCTCCCCCGCCCCGGCCTCCCCTCCCGCCTTTTCCTCCCGGTCCGGCCCCTCCGCCCAGGTCGCCCCGCTCATCCCCGAGCAGCCCCGGGCCTCCGGCGCCGACCGGGGCGCGCCCCGGCGGCCCGTCCGGGAGGCCGGCGAGGGTCCGGCAGGCGGCTTCAGCGGGCCGTACACCGTGGTCGTCGTGGACGGTGACCCCGGGGAACCCGAGGTGCGCGAGGCGGTGGCACGGCTGGCGGTGGAGGGGCCGCGGGCCGGTATCCACCTGGTGTGCCTCGCCGAGACGGCCGCCGCCTCCGCCTCGTCCCCGATGACGGAGACGTACGAGGCGGCCTGCGCGGTGACGCCCGCGTTCCGGGAGTGCGGTGCCGTCGCCCTGCTCAGCGGGGACGTGGCGACCACCCTGCGGCTGCTGCGGGTGGCCGCCACCGGCTCGGGGCCGGGTCCGGTCGGCCACGGCACGATCGCCACGGTCGACGCGGTCTCCCCCGCCTGGGCCGAGCGGTTCGCGCGGGCCCTGGCGCCCCTGCGCACGGCGGGCGTCCCCGGTACGCGGCACGCGCGCGTGTCGGCGCCGCTGCCCCGGTCGGCGCGGCTGCTGGACGAGTTGGGCCTGGCCCGCGCCACCCCGGCCTCGCTGATGGCCCGTTGGGCGGACGCGGCCGACGACAAGGAGCGGCTCGGCGGCCGGGTGTGCGCGGTGCTGGGCGCCGGGCCGCGCGGCCCGGTGTCCGCCGACCTCGTGGCCGACGGGCCGCATCTGCTGGTGGAGGGGCCGTCCGGCAGCGGCCGTACGGAACTGCTCCGGGCCGTCGTCGCCTCCCTGGCAGCGGCCGAACGGCCGGACCGGCTGGGCATCGTGCTGGTGGACGGCCGCGCCGGCACCACGGGCGGCGGACAGGGCAACGGGCCGGGCGACGGGCAGGGCGACGGACTGCGTGTGTGTACGGACGTACCGCATGTCACCACACATCTCAGCGCCAACGACCCGGTGCGGATGCGGGAGTTCGCCCAGTCACTGAGTGCCGAGCTGAAGCGGCGTGCCGAACTGCTCGGCCGGTCGGACTTCGTGGAGTGGCACACCGGGCGCGAGTTGTCGGACCGTATGGTCGCCCAGCGCACGGTCGCACCCCGCGGCCCCGCGGCCGCCGGCGGCGAGCACTCCGGGGGCGACCTGGAGGTCCCGTCCAGTTCCACGTTGCGGCTGCGGCCCGGGGCCGCGCGGCTCAGGGCCCAGGCTCCGCCGCCGCTGCCCCGGCTGGTGGTGGTCGTCGACGACCTGGACGCACTGGTCTCTCCCGCGCTCGGTTCGCCCGGGCGGCCCGCCGCCGGGTCGGTGCTGCGGGCGCTGGAGGCGGTGGCGCGGGAGGGCGAGCGGCTGGGCGTGCACCTGGTGTCGGCCACCGGCCCCTGCGCCCGTACGGCGGAGTCCGAGCCGGCGCGCCGTGCGGCCCTGCGCGTGGCGCTCGACGCTCCCGCACCGGGCCGCGGGGCCGCTTCCTCGTTCGAACCGAGCCGGGAGAGCGGAGGCGAACCGGCGCCGGGCCGGGGGCGTTTGTCCCATGCGGACGGCAGGGTGACCGCGTTCCAGGGCGGGCGAGTGACCGGGCGCATCCCGCGCACGGCGACGCTGCGGCCCACGGTCGTGCCGCTGGAGTGGCACCGCATGGGTGATCCGCCCGCCCGCCGCCCGGTCCGGGAGCTCGGCAACGGCCCGACCGATCTCGCCCTGCTCGCCAGCGCGCTGGAACGCGCGGGCCGCGAGGTCTCGGCCACCGAGGTGCCGTCGCTGCTGTGACCCCGCGCCCCTCTCGCCGCTCTCCCTCGCTCGTGCGGGAAGAGCGGCGAGAACGGCGAGGGCGCGCAACGCCTCGGCCCTCACGACCCTCGCGTCACCCCATCAGCCCTACCAGCACCGCCGACCCCGGTCCGTGACACCCGCGCCCTCGACGGGCGGTGCGGGCGTCCGGGCCTGCCTCGGCGGGCCGGCCCGGACGCCTTCGCGCCGGAGAGTCACGACGCGGTCACGATCCCGGACTTGACACGAGACGCACTCTTGCCGATCTCGACCTCACGGGCGTACACCAGAGCGCACGGGACAGCGCTCGACGTTCGACGAGGTACGAAGAACGGGGCAGTGATGCGCAGGACGAGCAGGATCATCCGGGCACGCAGGTCGTCCGGCACACCCACAGCGACAGCGGCCGCCCGCACCCGCAGGGCCGGCAGAGCGGGGGCCGCCGTCGTCGCGGGCGTGCTCGCGGTCTCGCTCACCGCGTGCGGGGGCGGCGACGACGACGGCGGCAAGGACGAGACGGGCAGCGGCGCCGACGAGACCGCCTCCACCGTCACCCTTCCCCGGCTGGACGGCCAGAGCCTCGAGGTGGCCGCCGTGTGGACCGGCACCGAACAGGCCAACTTCAAGAAGGTCCTCGCGGAGTTCGAGAAGCGCACCGGCGCGAAGGTGACGTTCGTTCCCGCCCAGGACCCCATCATCAACTTCCTCGGTTCCAAGATCGCGGGCGGCGCCCCGCCCGACGTGGCGCTGCTGCCGCAGCCGGGCGCCGTCAAGCAGGCCGTGGAGAAGGGCTGGGCCAAGCCGCTGGGCGCCGAGGCGCAGGCGGAGCTCAAGAAGAACTACTCGCCGGGCTGGCAGGACATCGGCTCGGTCGACGGCAAGCCGTACGGCGTCTACTACAAGGCCGCCAACAAGTCGCTGATCTGGTACAACGCCCAGGTCTTCGAGAACGCGGGCGCGAGCGAGCCGAAGACCTGGAAGGACCTGCTCACCACGGCGCAGACGGTCTACGACTCCGGTGTCACCCCGTTCTCGGTCGGCGGCGCCGACGGCTGGACGCTCACCGACTGGTTCGAGAACATCTACCTCTCCCAGGCGGGCCCGGAGAAGTACGACCAGCTCGCCGCGCACGAGATCAAGTGGACGGACCCGTCCGTGAAGGACGCGCTGACCACGCTGGCGGAGATCTGGGGCAAGGCGGACTACCTCGCGGGCGGTCCGGGCGGCGCGCTGCAGACCGAGTTCCCCGCCTCCGTGACGCAGACCTTCACCGGCGGCGACCAGCCCAAGGCGGGCATGGTCTACGAGGGCGACTTCGTCCAGGTCAACATCGGCGAGACCGAGGCGAAGGTCGGCACGGACGCGAAGGTGTTCCCGTTCCCCGCGGTCGGTGACAGCCCGCCGGTGGTGTCCGGCGGCGACGCGGCGGTGATCCTGGAGGACTCGAAGGCGGCGCAGGCGCTGGCGACGTTCCTCGCCTCCCCGGACGCGGCGGGCATCCAGGCGAAGCTGGGCGGCTACCTCTCGCCGAACAAGAACGTGCCGAACTCAGCGTACCCGAACGAGGTGCAGCAGAAGATGGCCCAGGCGCTCGTCGACGCCGGGGACGACTTCCGCTTCGACATGTCCGACCAGGCCCCGCAGGCCTTCGGCGGCACCCCCGGCAAGGGCGAGTGGAAGGCGCTCCAGGACTTCCTGAAGAACCCGAAGGACGTCGCGGGCACCCAGCGGCAGCTGGAGGCCGACGCGGCCGCGGCGTACGGGAACTGATCCGGCGATGAAGTCGGACACGGCGGCGGGGCCCTCCGGGGCCCCCGCCGCCGCCCCCACGTCGCGCAGGAGCGTCACCGGCACCCGCAGAACCGTCGCGGCGCTGTTCCTGCTGCCCGCGCTGCTGCTGCTCGGTGCGCTCGTGGTCTACCCGATCGGGTACTCCGTCGTCCGCAGCTTCTACGACCAGTCCGGCGACGGATTCGCCGGATTCGACAACTACCAGGCCCTGTTCACCGACGACGGCATCCGCACCGCCCTGAAGAACAACGTCATCTGGGTGGTGTTCGCGCCGACGGTCGCCACCGCGCTCGGCCTGATCTTCGCGGTGCTGACCGAACGGATCCGCTGGGGCACGGCGTTCAAGCTGGTCGTCTTCATGCCGATGGCGATCTCGATGCTGGCCGCGGGCATCATCTTCCGTCTGGTGTACGACCAGGACCCGGACAAGGGCGTCGCGAACGCGGTGTGGGTGGGCGTCCACGACACCTTCGCCGAGTCGTCGGCGTACCCGAAGGCGCACCCGGGCCGTGAGTCGCCGCTGGAGGCGGCCGGCGGGGGCGCCTTCGTCACCAAGGGGACGGTGGGCGTCGGCGAGACCGTCGCGCTGCCGCTGGTCGGCGTCGCCCCGGACCTGATCCCCGACGACGCCGCGCGGGCGGCGGCGCCGAAGCCGGAGACGGACCGAATCACCGGCACGACCTGGCAGGACTTCACCCGCGGCAAGGGCGTCGGCACGCTGAACGGGGTCGACGCGGACGAGCTGGGCTATCCCGGCATGAAGATCGAGGCCGTCAGGGACGGCACGGTGGTGGAGACGGCCACGGCGGCCGCCGACGGCACGTTCTCCCTGTCGGCGAAGGCGGACGGCGCACAGCTCAGGCTGCCGGCGAGCAACTTCCAGGAGCCGTACAACGGCCTGGACTGGCTGGGCCCGTCGCTGGTCACGCCCGCCATCATCGGCTCGTACATCTGGATGTGGGCGGGCTTCGCGATGGTGCTGATCGCGGCCGGGCTCGCGGGCATGCCCCGGGAACTGCTGGAGGCCGCGCGGGTCGACGGCGCCAACGAGTGGCAGGTGTTCCGGCGGATCACGGTGCCCCTGCTGGCGCCGGTGCTCGCGGTCGTCACCGTCACCCTGATGATCAACGTGCTCAAGGTGTTCGACCTGGTCTTCATCATCGCGCCCGGCTCCTCCCAGGACGACGCCAACGTCCTCGCGCTGGAGCTGTACCGCAAGGGCTTCTCCGAGGACCAGCCGGGCATCGCCAGCGCGATCGCGGTGTTCCTGCTGCTTCTGGTGATCCCGGTGATGTGGTTCAACGTGCGGCGGCTGAGGCGGGAGGTCAGGCGATGAACTCACGTCCGGAGGGCGACGGTTCACCGGAGTCCGGGACGCCGGGGTCCGGGCTTTCGGGGGCCGGGCCTTCAGGGGCCGTGGCGCCGGAGTCCGAGGCGCGCGGGTCCCGGTCACTCGGCTCCCGGTCGCTCGGGTCCCGGTCGCTCGGTTCCCGGCTGGCCGAGTGGGTCAGCGGTGGTCTGGTGCGGGTGTTCCTGATCGTCGTCGGCCTGTTCTGGCTGGTCCCGACGCTCGGCCTGCTGCTGGCCAGCCTGCGCACCCCGCAGGACATGGCCGCCGACGGCTGGTGGACGGTGTTCACCGAGCCCTCGCAGCTCACCTTCGGCGCCTACGAGACCCTGCTGGAGAACGACGACATCACCGGTTCGCTGCTGAACACGGTGTACATCACCGTCCCGGCGACGGTGCTGGTGGTGGTGATCGGCTCGCTCGCCGGGTATGCCTTCGCCTGGATGGAGTTCCCGGGCCGGGACTGGTGGTTCCTCGGTGTGGTGGGGCTGTTGGTGGTGCCGGTGCAGGTGGCGCTGATCCCGATCGCCGAACTCTTCGGCAATATCGGCATCTTCGGCTCGCTCGTCGGCGTGATCCTCTTCCACGTCGGCTTCGGTCTGCCGTTCGCGGTGTTCCTGCTGCGCAACTTCTTCGCGGAGATCCCGAAGGAGCTGCTGGAGGCGGCCCGGCTGGACGGCGCCGGCGAACTGCGCCTGTTCGCGCGGGTGGTGATGCCGCTGGGCGGGCCGGCGATCGCCTCGCTGGGCATCTTCCAGTTCCTGTGGGTGTGGAACGACATGCTGGTCGCGCTGATCTTCACGGACTCCGGGAGCCAGCCGATCACGGTCGCCCTGCAGACCCAGGTACGGCAGTTCGGCAACAACATCGACGTGCTGGCGCCGGGCGCGTTCATCTCGATGGTGATTCCGCTGGCCGTGTTCTTCGCCTTCCAGCGGCAGTTCGTCTCCGGCGTGATGGCGGGCGCGGTGAAGTGACGTGACGCGTTCGGGCCCCGGCGCGCACGGTGCGCGCCGGGGCCCGAAGCGGTGCCGAACCCGGGGCGATGCCTGACCCGGGCGGGGACCGGTGACTACTCGATGACGAGCTCGACCGGGACGTTGCCGCGCGTGGCGTTGGAGTAGGGGCAGACCTGGTGCGCCTGCTCGACCAGCTTGCGGCCGGTCTCCTGGTCCACGGTGTCGGGCAGCTCGACGCGCAGCGTCACCGCGAGCGCGAAACCCTCGCCCTGCTTGCCGATGCCGACCTCGGCGGTCACCGCGGCTTCGCTGACGTCCACCTTCGCGGCCCGGCCGACCAGCCCGAGGGCGCTGCCGAAACAGGCCGCGTAACCGGCGGCGAACAGCTGCTCCGGGTTGGTGCCCTCGCCGTTGCCGCCCAGCTCCACGGGGGCGCTGAGGCCGAGGTCCAGCTTGCCGTCGGAGGTGACGGCGCGGCCGTCGCGGCCGTGGGTGGCGGTGGCGACAGCGGTGTAGAGCGCGTCCATGGGGAAACCTTCCCTTTCGAGTCGTGGTCGTGGGGCGGCCGGTCCCGTCCGAGGGCCCCGGCCTCCGCACACCCCAAGTAGAGCACACAACTAAATTGCACACAACTAAATGACTCGAGAGAGATACCCTGGAGGCATGACACCGACCCCGAACCCCGGACCGGCCACCCCGGAGGCACCCGGGTCCGCCGGCGACTGGCTCCGCCTCGACCAGCAGATCTGCTTCTCCCTGCAGTCCGCCTCGCGCGCCTTCAACGGCGTGTACCGCGTGGTCCTCAAAGACCTCGGCCTCACCTACCCGCAGTACCTGGTGATGCTGGCTCTCTGGGAGCACGGCACGCTGCCCGTGCGGAAGCTCGGCGAGCACCTGCGGCTCGACTCCGGCACCCTGTCACCGCTGCTCAAGCGGCTGGAGGCGGCCGGCCTGGTGCACCGGGAACGCAGTGCGCGCGACGAGCGCTCGGTGGAGGTGCGGCCCACCGAGGAGGGCCTCGCGCTGCGCGAGCGGGCCCTCGACGTCCCGCGCCGGATCGTCACCGCGACCGGGTTCGGACTCGACGAGATCCAGGGCCTGAAGGCCCGTCTGGACCGTCTCACCACCGCACTGGACACGGCGGCGGCGAACGAAGCCTAGGATCCTGCCGAACGGTGGAAACCGGACGACCGGTGGAGACGGACCGCCCACCGCACGCCACGGCACCACCGGAGCACCACCCGCACCACCCGCACCACCACGGGTCAACGACGAGGGGACGGCCGCACATGACCTGGTTGATCACCGGCGGCGCCGGCTACATCGGGGCGCACGTCGTACACGCGATGACCGAGGCGGGGGAACGGGCGGTGGTGTACGACGACCTGTCCACCGGCATCCCCGACCGCGTGCCGGACGGAGTGCCGCTGGTGGTCGGCTCCGTCCTGGACGGCGAGCGGGTGGCGCGCGCCCTCGCCGACCACGAGGTCACCGGCGTCGTGCACCTGGCGGCGAAGAAGCAGGTCGCCGAGTCGGTGGACCTGCCCCTGCAGTACTACCGGGTGAACGTCGAGGGCCTGCGCGTCCTGCTGGAGGCAGTGACGGCGGCGGGCACGGCGTCGTCCTTCGTGTTCTCGTCCTCGGCGGCGGTGTACGGCACGCCGTCCACCGGCGCCGAACTGGTCACCGAGGACACCCCCTGCCTGCCGATGTCCCCGTACGGCGAGACGAAGCTGGCCGGCGAGTGGCTGGTCCGCGCGACGGGCCGGGCGACCGGACTGTCCACGGCCTCCCTGCGCTACTTCAACGTGGCGGGCGCCGCACGCCCGGAACTCGCCGACGCGGGCGTCTACAACCTCGTCCCCATGGTCTTCGAGAAGCTGACCGCGAACGAGCCCCCGCGCGTGTTCGGCGACGACTACCCGACCCCGGACGGCACCTGCGTCCGCGACTACATCCACGTCGTCGACCTCGCCGAGGCCCATGTGGCCGCCGCCCGCGCCCTGCGCGCCGCACCCGGCCGGGACCTCACCCTCAACATCGGCCGCGGGGAGGGCGTCTCGGTCCGGGGCATGATCGACCGCATCAACGCCCTCACCGGCCACGACCTCCCGCCCACGGTCTCCCCCCGCCGCCCCGGCGACCCGGCGAACGTCGTCGCCTCGGCCGACCGCGCCGCCGCCGAACTCGGCTGGAAGGCCCGCCTCAGCGTCGACGACATGATCGCCTCGGCCTGGACGGGCTGGCAGCGCCTCCACCCCGGAGCCTGACCGCGACCTGCCCTACAGCGCCTTGAGCGCCGCGGTCGTCGCCCTCGCCAGCGTCGCCAGGTAGCCCTTCGGCAGTTTCGGGTTGCGGATGATCACCGAGCGCCAGTACAGCGGGCCCGAGATCAGGTCGAGGGCCAGGGCGTGGTCGATGCCGGGGCGCACCTCGCCCCGCTCCTGTGCCGCCGCGACGATGCCCTTGGCGACCCCGTCCTGCCCCTCCCGCAGCGCCTTCTGCAGGGCCTCGGCGATGTCGGGGTTGCGGGCGGCCTCGGCCTGGAGGTCGGGGAGGATCTGCGAGGCGACGGGGTGGCGCAGGGCGCGTGAGGTGACCTCGTAGAGCAGGCGCAGGTCGCCCTCGAGGGAGCCGGTGTCCGGCGCGGGCAGGCCCTGCACGGCGAGGGCGGAGACCAGGTCCAGGACCAGGTGCAGTTTGGAGCGCCAGCGGCGGTACACCGCGGTCTTGCCGACGCCCGCGCGGCGCGCGATGCCCTCGATGGACATCCGCGCGTAGCCGACGGCCGCGAGTTCCTCGAAGACGGCCGCCCGGATCGCCTCCGTCACGTCCTCGCGCAGCACGGCCGCCCCGGCGGGGGCCCTGCGGCGCGGACGCGGCTGGGGCTCGTCGGCGTTCGTCGTCATGCGGCCCAGCATAGGGCGCGACGACGATACGGGCCCGTTCTGACGACAGCACGTACACCGATTCGACACGGACAGGCACCGGCCGGGCCCGCTCCGGATCCGCTCCGGAGCGGGCCCGGACCTGCTCCGAACCTGCTTCGAACCTGCTCCGGACCCGGGCCGTCACGACGAAACGGTTGCGTTCCGACGTGCGTTCCGCCTACGCTCGCGTGGCGACGATACGGTGCCGTCCCGACGTAGGTGAACACGCGAAGACACGCGGGGAAACACCGGGTGGGACCCGGCACCGCACCATCCCGCCGCCACCCCCACCCCCCTAGCGAAAGCAGCGGATGTGAGTCAGGCCCTCCACACACCGCCTCCCGCACCGGTCCCCCCGGCCGCCGAGGACGACCTCCCGGCCCTCGCCGCCCGCCACGGCCTCACGGTCAGCGGCGCCCGCCCCACCCTGCCCGGCTACGTCCGCGAGCTGTGGGCGCGCCGGCACTTCATCCTCGCCTTCTCGCGGGCGAAGCTGACGGCGCAGTACAGCCAGGCCAAGCTGGGCCAGCTGTGGCAGGTGGCCACCCCGCTGCTGAACGCGGCCGTGTACTTCTTCATCTTCGGTCTGCTGCTGGGCGCCCGTGAGGGCATCCCCAGCGACATCTACGTGCCGTTCCTGGTCACCGGCGTGTTCGTGTTCACCTTCACGCAGAGCTCGGTGCTCGCGGGCGTGCGCGCCATCTCCGGCAACCTGGGCCTGGTGCGGGCCCTGCACTTCCCGCGGGCCGCGCTGCCGGTCTCCTTCGCGCTGCAGCAGCTCCAGCAACTGCTGTTCTCGATGGTCGTCCTGGTCGTCGTGGTGATGGCGTTCGGCAGCATGCCCGCCCTGTCCTGGCTGCTGGTGATCCCCGCGCTGCTGCTCCAGTTCGTCTTCAACACCGGCCTGGCGCTGCTCTTCGCCCGCCTGGGCAGCAGCACCCCCGACCTGGCCCAGCTGATGCCGTTCGTGCTGCGCACCTGGATGTACGCCTCGGGCGTCATGTTCAGCATCCCGGCGATGCTCGCCGACAAGGACGTCCCGCCCTGGCTGGCCGACGTCCTGCAGTGGAACCCGGCCGCGGTCTACATGGACCTGGTCCGCTTCGCGATGATCGACGACTACGGCTCCTCGTACCTGCCGCCGCACGTGTGGGCCTTCGCGGCGGGCTGGGCCCTGCTGGCCGGCGTGATCGGCTTCATCTACTTCTGGAAGGCTGAGGAGACCTACGGCCGTGGCTGACAACACCGACGAGAAGATCCCCACCGTCGTCGCCGACGGCGTCGACATCGTCTACCGGGTCAACGGCACCGGCGCCGGACGCGGCTCCGCCACCGCGGCCCTCAACCGCATCGTGCGCCGCCGCAAGACCGAGAAGGCGTCCGGCGTGCGCACCGTGCACGCGGTGCGCAACGTGTCCTTCGCCGCCTACCGGGGCGAGGCCATCGGCCTGATCGGCACCAACGGCTCGGGCAAGTCGACCCTGCTCAAGGCCGTCGCCGGACTGCTCCCGGTGGAGAACGGCCGGATCTACACCGACGGCCAGCCCTCCCTCCTCGGCGTCAACGCGGCCCTGATGAACGACCTCACCGGCGAGCGCAACGTCATGCTGGGCGGGCTCGCGATGGGCATGTCCCGCGAGCAGGTCCACGAGCGCTACCAGGAGATCGTCGACTTCTCCGGCATCAACGAGAAGGGCGACTTCATCACCCTGCCGATGCGCACCTACTCCTCCGGCATGGCCGCCCGGCTGCGCTTCTCCATCGCCGCCGCGAAGGACCACGACGTCCTGCTCATCGACGAGGCCCTGGCCACCGGCGACCGCTCCTTCCAGAAACGCTCCGAGGGCCGCATCCGCGAGCTGCGCAAGCACGCCGGGACGGTGTTCCTGGTCAGCCACAGCAACAAGTCGATCCGCGACACCTGCGACCGCGTGCTGTGGCTGGAGCGGGGCGAACTGCGCATGGACGGCCCCACGGACGAGGTGCTCAAGGAGTACGAGAAGTTCACCGGCGGCCCGGACAAGGTCCGCAGGCCGAAACCGAAGCCGAAGCCGAAGGCCGAGCCGAAGCCGAACCTCGAGCAGCCCGAGCAGTCCGAGCAGCCCGAGGTGAAGACCCGAACCGAGCCCGAGTCCGCTTCGAAGCCTGCCTGAAGCCGGCACCGCAACGCCGCAGGGGGCGCCCCGGACACGACGGTCCGGGGCGCCCCCTGCGGGTTGTGCTGTGCGCCGTGAGCGGGGCGGGCGCGTACGGCCCCCTACGCGTGCGAGCGCAGCAGCGTCCGCATGGTCCGCATCGCCACCGACAGGTTCGCCAGGTCGAAGGTGTCCGAGCTCTGGATCTCCTCCAGGGTGGTGCGGGCCCGGCCGATGATGGCCTCGTTCTTCGCCTCCCACACCTTGAACCGCTGCTCCGGTGTCGACGTGCCGTTGCCCGCCGCCAGCACGTCGGCCGTGACCGCCGCGTGCGCCGCGTACAGGTCCTCGCGGATCGCCGCGCGGGCCATGGACTGCCAGCGGTCGGCGCGGGGCAGCTCGCTGATCCTGTCCATCAGCTGGGTGATGCGCAGCCGGTCGGCGAGGTCGTAGTACACCTCGGCGACGTCCAGCGGCTCCTTGCCCGTGCGGTCGGCCACCGAGACGATGTCGATCGCCGCGAACACGGAGGAGAACCCTGCCACACGGGTGGCGAGTTCCGCCGGGACACCGACGCCCGCCAGCTCGTCGTGGATCTTCTGGAACCACTCCAGGTCCGCGCCGCGCAGCAGCTTCGGCAGCTGCGACCAGACCAGTTCGACGCGCTCGGCGAAGAACGTCACCGTCTCCTCGAGCTCCAGCGGCTGCGGCCGGTTGTTCAGCAGCCAGCGCGTGCCGCGCTCCACCAGCCGGCGCGAGTGCAGCCTGATCCGGGTCTGGACGTCCGCCGCGACCACGGTGTCGAGGTCCTCGACCCCGTCCCACACCATGGCGGACCGGAAGATCGCGCGGGCCGCGGTCTGGGCCCGGACGATCTCCTCCAGCGACGCTCCGGTCTCCTCCCGCATCCGGTGCAGGTACGTCGTACCGCCCGTGTTGACCGTGTCGTTGACCAGGACGGTCGTGGTGATCTCGCGGCGCAGCGGGTGCGCGTCGATCCGGTCGGCGAACTGCTCGCGCAGCGCGGCCGGGAAGTACGAGTGCAGCAGCACCTTGAGATACGGGTCCTCGGGCAGTGAGGTGCTCAGCAGCTCGTCGGCGACCGTGATCTTCGTGTAGGCCATCAGGACGGCCGTCTCCGGGCCGGTCAGGCCCTGCCCGGCGCTCAGCCGCTCGCGGATCTGGCGGTCGGTGGGCAGGAACTCCAGGGCCCGGTCGAGGTGGCCCTCGCGCACCAGGTGCTTCATGAAGCGCTGCTGGGCGTGGAGCATGTCCTTGGACTGGGCCAGGGCGTTGGCGAGGGCGGTGTTCTGCGCGTAGTTGGTGCGCAGCACCAGCCGGCCGACCTCGTCGGTCATCGAGGCGAGCAGCTTGTTGCGCTGCTTGACCGTCATGTCGCCGTTCGCGACCAGGGTGTTGAACAGGATCTTGATGTTCACCTCGTGGTCGGAGGTGTCCACGCCGGCGCTGTTGTCGATGGCGTCGGTGTTGATCCGGCCGCCGTGCAGCGCGACCTCGATCCGGCCGAGCTGGGTCATGCCCAGGTTGCCGCCCTCGCCGACGACGGCGACCCGCAGGTCCCTGCCGTCGACGCGGATGGGGTCGTTGGCCTTGTCGCCGACGTCGGCGTTGGACTCGCTCGACGCCTTGACGTACGTGCCGATGCCGCCGTTCCACAGGAGGTCCACCGGCGCCTTGAGGATCGCCTGCATCAGGTCCGCCGGGGTCATCTTGGTGACGCCGGAGTCGAGGCCGAGGGCCTCGCGGATCTGGGCGTTGACCGGGATGGACTTGGCGGTGCGCGGGAACACGCCGCCGCCGGCCGACAGCAGGTCGGTGTTGTAGTCCTCCCAGGAGCTGCGCGGCAGCTCGAACAGGCGGCGGCGCTCGGCGTGGCCGAGGGCCGCGTCCGGGGTGGGGTCGATGAAGATGTGCCGGTGGTCGAAGGCGGCGACCAGCCGGATGTGCTCGCTCAGCAGCATGCCGTTGCCGAACACGTCACCGGACATGTCGCCGATGCCGACGACCGTGAAGTCCTGGCTCTGGGTGTCCACGCCCAGTTCCCGGAAGTGCCGCTTGACGGACTCCCAGGCGCCGCGGGCGGTGATGCCCATGCCCTTGTGGTCGTATCCGGCGCTGCCGCCGGAGGCGAAGGCGTCACCGAGCCAGAAGTCGTAGGCCTGGGCGACCTCGTTGGCCGTGTCCGAGAACCTGGCGGTGCCCTTGTCGGCCGCGACGACGAGATAGGTGTCGTCCCCGTCGTGCCGGACCACGTCGACCGGGGGCACGACCTCGCCGGCCACCATGTTGTCGGTGATGTCGAGCAGCGCCGAGATGAACGTCTTGTACGCGGCGATGCCCTCGGCCATCCAGGCGTCGCGGTCCACGGACGGGTCCGGAAGCTGCTTGGCGACGAAGCCGCCCTTGGCGCCGACCGGCACGATGACGGTGTTCTTCACCATCTGCGCCTTGACCAGGCCGAGGATCTCGGTGCGGAAGTCCTCCCTGCGGTCCGACCAGCGCAGGCCGCCGCGCGCGACCTTGCCGAACCGCAGGTGCACGCCCTCGACCCGCGGCGAGTACACCCAGATCTCGAACGCCGGGCGGGGCGCCGGCAGGTCGGGCATGGCCTGCGGGTCGAACTTCATGGAGACGTAGTCGTGCGGGCGGCCGCCGCTCGTCTCCTGGAAGAAGTTGGTGCGCAGCGTCGCCTTGATCACCGTGAGGAAGGAGCGCAGGATGCGGTCCTCGTCGAGCGAGGCGACTTCGTCGAGGGCGGCGTCGACCTCCTCCAGCAGAGCGTCCACCAGCTCGAAGCCGGCACCCTGCCGCTCCGGCGACATCCTCGCCTCGAACAGGGAGACGAGCAGCCGGGTGGTGTGGACGTTGTTGCGGAGGGTGTCCTCCATGTAGTCCTGGCTGAAGGTGGAGCCCGCCTGGCGCAGGTACTTGGCGTAGGAGCGCAGCACCACCGCCTGACGCCAGGTCAGTCCGGCGCTCAGCACCAGGGCGTTGAAACCGTCGTTCTCCGCCTTGCCGGTCCAGGTCGCCGCGAAGGCCTCCTGGAACCGCTCACGGGCGTCGTCGCCGAGGTGGTCGGCGCCGCCGGCGGCCTTGGGCAGCCGCAGTCCGAAGTCGTAGACCCAGGCCACGCTGCCGTCGTCGCGGCGCAGCTCGTAGGGCCGCTCGTCGACGACCTCGACGCCGAGCCGCTGGAGCACGGGCAGCACGGCCGAGAGGGAAACGGCCTCACCCTTGCGGTAGATCTTGAAGCGGCGCACCTCGGGGGTCGCGCCCACCGGCTCGTACAGGCTGAGATCGAAGTTCTGCTCGTCGTCGAGCTGTTCGATCCGGACCAGGTCGGCGACGGCGCCGCGCGGGGTGTGGTCGGCCTTGTACCCCTCGGTGAAGGCGTTCGCGTAGCGGCGCAGCAGTTCGGCGGCGCGCTCCTCGCCCAGTTCCGCGGTGAGGGCCTCGCCGAAGCCGTCGGCCCAGGAGCGGGCGGCCTCGACCAGCCGGGTCTCGATGCGCTCCCGGTCCTGGTCGGACAGCTGCGACAGCTCGGTGCCCTGCGGGACGCGGACCACGAAGTGCAGCCGGGAGAGGATCGACTCGGTGTTCCAGGCGGTGAAGTCGACGCTGATGCCGCCGAGTTCCTCCTTGAGGATGTCGATGATCCTCAGCCGCACACCGGTGGTGTACCGGTCGCGGGGAAGGTAGACGAGGGCGGAGTAGTAGCGCCCGTACTCGTCCTGACGCAGGTAGAGCCGCAGGCGGCGGCGCTCCTGGAGGTAGAGCACCGAGGTGGCGATGGCCCGGAGCTCGTCGGGCGGGGTCTGGAAGAGCTCGTCGCGCGGGTAGGTCTCCAGGATCTGCAGCAGGTCGCGCCCGTCATGGCTGTGCGGCGAGAAGCCGGCGCGCTCGAGGACCTCCTCGACCTTGCGGCGGATCACCGGGACCCGGCGGACGGACTCGGTGTAGGCGGCCGAGGAGAACAGGCCGAGGAAGCGGCGCTCGCCGACGACGTTGCCGTCCGCGTCGAACTTCTTGACGCCGATGTAGTCCAGGTACGACGGCCGGTGCACGGTGGCCCGGCTGTTGGCCTTGGTCAGGACGAGCAGCTTGTGCTCGCGCGCCTTGGCCCGGGCGTCGGCGGGCAGCCGCTCGAAGGACGGGCTGACCGGGTGGTCCTCGTCGGTGGCGTGGTGCGGGTCGGAGCGCAGGATGCCGAGGCCGGTGCCGGGGACGGCGGCCAGCGAGTCGTCGTCGCGCAGCTGGTACTCGCGGTAGCCGAGGAAGGTGAAGTGGTCGTCGGCGAGCCAGCGCAGCAGCTCCCGGGCCTCCTCGACCTGCGGGCCCGGCACGTCCACGGGGACGGGTTCGTCGGGCAGGTCCTCGGCCAGCAGGGTCGCCACCTGCCGCATCTTGCCCCAGTCCTCGACGGCCTCGCGGACGTCGGACAGGACGCGCAGCAGGTCGGCGGTGATCTGCTTGAGGTCGCCGCGGTCGCTCTCGCGGTCGGTCTCGACGTGGATCCAGGACTCGATGTGGGCGTCGTGCGGGAGTTCGCCCCCGGCGGGTGCGGCGGACACCTCGATCAGTTTGCCGGTGAGGTCGCGGCGCACCACCACCTGCGGGTGGATGACGACGTGGATGCCGCGGCCCTGCCGGGTCAGCTCATTGGTGACGGAGTCCACGAGGAAGGGCATGTCGTCGGTGACCACCTCGACGACGGAGTGGCTGCACGTCCAGCCGTTCTCCTCGACGGTCGGGGTGTGGACCCGGACGTTGGCCGTGCCCTGGGGACGGTTCTCGGCCAGCCGGAGGTGCGAGAAGGCGGCTCCGAAGACGTCGACCGGGTCGCGGCCGACAAGGTCCTCCGGGGCAGTGTGCAGGTAGTAGCGCTGGAGGAACGCGAGCACGGTGTCCCGGTCGGGCATGCCCTTGTCCGTGGTCCCGGTCGGCAGTTTCCCCCCGGCCGGGCTGTTCTCAGCTACCCGGGCGGCCTTTTCGAGCAGCTCGGCCTTTGCTTCGTCCAGCTTGGTCTGCATTGTCCTCTGGCTCCTGTCGCGCGCCATTGCGTGACGTAGAAGGAAGTACGGTCTCTGCGCCCGCGGTGCGGTGGTACGGCGCGGGGTGTCCGCTCCGTACCGACGCTATGCCGCAGGATGAGACGAGCGGGGGCTTCTCTGCCAATTCCGGCGCGCCCGACGGGTGTGACGCTGCTCTCCGCGACGTCCGTACCCGGGAGATGTGGCGCGCCTCGGGGACCCTCCGGGTCCCGTCCCGCCCGCGAGGACCAGCGAGCGCCGCCCGGTCACGGATGTCGTCCGTGCTCTCCGGGCGCACAACGGGGACGACGAGGCCCCCGCGAGCTATCGCGCTGATCACGCCACCCAGGCTATCCCCCCTCGCGGGGGGCCCGTCATGAGCCGTATGTGTACAAAACATGGGGTGGAACTTTGACGTTCTGCACAGTGCGTTTCCGGCGACATTCGGTCGTCCGCCGTCCGCTTCCTGGTCGTCCGCCGTCCGTTTCCCGCCGACCGCCCTTCGCCGTGGCGCCCGGCGTCCGGCTCAGGCGTCCGGCTCAGGCTGCCAGGCGTTCCGCTTCCTCGACGGCCTCCGCCAGCGTGTCCACCACCGGCACCCCCACCGCTTCGAGGCTGGCTCTGCTGTGCGAACCGCCGGTGTAGAGCACGGCTCCCGCCCCCACGTGCCGCGCGGCCAGCGCGTCGTCGGCGGCGTCCCCGATCACCACCGTGCGGGCCGGGTCCACGCCGGTCAGCGCGCCGAGGTGGCGCGCCATGTGCTCCGACTTGCCGCCACCGGACGGGCCGGTCCGCCCGTCGACGCGCAGGAAGTGGGACTCGATGCCGAAGCCCCGGACCAGGGGCACGAGGTCCTCGTGCCCGTACATGCTGAGGATCGACTGGCTGCGCCCCGCCGACGACCATCCGGCCAGCAGCTCCGCCACCCCCTCGGCGAGCGCGCACCGCACCCGGTGCTCGGTGTAGTACCGGTGGAAGGTCGCGTCCATCAGCTCCCACTCGGCCTCGGTGGGCAGCCGTCCCATCAGCCGCTCGTAGAACTTCGGCACCGGCACGCAGTACAGCTCCCGGTACCGCTCCAGCGTGAGCGGCTCCAGGCCGAGCTCGGCGAAGGCGGCGTTCGTCGCTCCGATGACCGCGTCGACGTCGTGGAACAGCGTGCCGTTCCAGTCCCAGACGATGTGCGCGTCCCTGTGCATCCCCATGGGAAAAAAGTACCCGCCGCCACTGACAGCCGGGAGACCACCGGATCGGCGCCGCACCCGGCGGCCGGGAACGCGACGCCGGCACCGGGCCTCTCCCCGGTCCGGCCCGGTGCGAACGGAAGACCTCAGACCGCCGGCCCCAGCAGGTTCGGGATCTCCTGCGTGGCGTACCACAGCAGTTCGTGCTCCTCCGCCCCGTCCACGACGGACTGGGCGCCGTCGTCCCCGCCGTCCGCCGCGGGCAGCGCCTGCGCGGCCGCCGTCACGTCCGGCTCCGCGTCCGCCGCGTCCACGTGCACCGCCGCCGCCCGGTCCAGCCGTACGGGCCCGTCGACCCACAGCGCACCGGGGCCGGCCGGATCGGCCGAGACCGCCCCGTCGGGCACGTCCACGGCGACCACGACCCGGCGCCGCGGCGCGCCGGCGTCCGCGGCCAGCAGCCGCAGCGAGGCCAGCGCGGCGAAGCCCAGCGCCGCGTACTCCTGGTCCTCGGCGTACTCGGAGGGGTACCACTCTCGCAGCGCGGGCGTCACACCGTAGGCGGGGAACCGCCCGGCGCCCAGCTCTCCCGTCCGGTACGCCTCGGCGAGACCGGAGAGGGTCAGGGGGACGTAGACGCGCATGTCGGCGGCTTTGACGCGCATGTGGGCAGCTTTCGTGGTCGGAGGTCCGCCGGGGATCGCGGGGCACCTCTGGGGCGGCCGCATCCGGCCGGGTGAGCCTTCAGGGTACGTGCGGCGTCCCCCATCGGGTTCCCGCCCACCCCCTCGGCGGTGTCCACCCCGAGCCCGGAATTCACCCGGCACGCCCGCTCCCGGACGGGATCGACCGGCCGTCATTCACTCGGATAAGTGAATCCTCCCGCCGTCCCGACACGGCTCACGGCGCCTTGCCGTCGCCCTCCGCCGCCCCGTACAAGATCCCCAACCACGAAGTTACCGCCCGGTATCGCCCCGGTCCCCCGGCCGGCGGCGACGCCCGGCCCGTCGAACGGGGTCCCGTGAACAAGGTCATGACCAGGGCTCAGCACCGCACCGGTACGCGTCCTCCCGGCCGCCGCGACATGCGCCGCCCGACCGGCACCACCCCTCCCCGCATCCCCTCGGGTGGCACCGCGCCCGCCCCGTCACCCGGTGAGGGCCGTCCCTCTCCCTCGGCCGGCGCCGCCTCCACCCGCCCCACCGACAACCGCCCGCCGTCCTTGACCGCGACAGCCGCGGCGGCGCCCGGACGTCCTCACCCCCTGCCGCTGTCCGCCGGCCCCGCGCAGGAAGCCTCCGTACGCGCCGCGAGGGCCGTCCCGGCCCGGGCCCCGCGTCCCGCCGCCCTCCGACCGCCGTACCTCACCGACGTTCCCGCGCCGCCCGCCGTCCCCGCACCGCTCATCCGTCCCGCACCTGCTCCGGCCGTCCCCCGGGTGCCCGCCCGGACCCCCCGCCGGCCCGTTCCGCAGCCCCGCCCCACCGACCACTTCGCCGAACTGCTCCTCGCCGTCCTGAGCGGTCAGCGGCCCGTCCACTCCATGCTCCGGCACACCGCGGGCCGCGCCTACGACGAGCTGGCGGACCTCGCCGAACGCGGTCCGCTGCGTACCCGCGGTACCCGCCCGGTCGTGCGCGACATCGGCTACTACGTCCCCCGCGAGGGCGCCCTCGAGGTGTTCGCCCGGATCGGCGCGGGCGACAGGCTGCGGGCCATGGCCTTCCGTCTGGAACAGGGCCACGACCTGCGCTGGCGCTGCACCGCCGTGGAACTGGGCGGCCCCCGTCCGCCCCGCCCGCACGGCCACTGAGCGCCGCACCCCGCCACCGGGCCGTGCGGGCCCCGCACGGCCCTGCCAGGCCCCCTACGCCCCTGCCTGGCCCCGTAGACGCCCGAGGGCCGGACACCCCAGGGGTGTCCGGCCCTCGGGCCGTCTCCGCCGGCAGCTCATCGCTCCCGGCGGAGCCGTGGTCACTTCTTGCGGCGGCGTCCGCCCCGCGCCTGCTTGCGGCGCTCGGCGCGGGTGAGGCCGTCGGCCTCGGAGCGCACCGGCTCGTCCTCGGCGAACTCGCCCTCGACGGTGCCGCCCTCGCCGTCCACCGTCGGCGCGGAGAAGTGCAGGTTCCGCCGCTGCGGGGCATCGAGCCCCTTGGCGCGGATCTCCGGCCGGGAACCCGCCTGCGCGGGCACCGCGTCCTGCGGGGTCTTGGCCAACGACGGCGCCGCCTCCTCCTCGACCGGGACCTCCTCGACCTGCTGCTCGACCTGGACCTCCAGGTTGAACAGGTAGCCGACGGACTCCTCCTTGATGCCGTCCATCATCGCGGTGAACATGTCGAAGCCCTCGCGCTGGTACTCGACCAGGGGGTCCTTCTGCGCCATCGCGCGCAGGCCGATGCCCTCCTGGAGGTAGTCCATCTCGTAGAGGTGCTCGCGCCACTTGCGGTCCAGGACCGACAGCACGACCCGGCGCTCCAGCTCCCGCATGATCTCCGAGCCGAGCTGCGCCTCACGCTGCTCGTACTGCTCGCGGATGTCCTCCTTGATGGTGTCGCCGATGTACTCGGCCGTCAGCCCGGCCCGGTCGCCGGCCTCCTCCTCGAGTTCCTCGACGGTGATCCTGGTCGGGTAGAGCTGCTTGAAGGCGCCCCACAGCCGGTCCAGGTCCCAGTCCTCGGGGAAGCCCTCGGCCGTCTCCGCCTGCACGTAGGCGTCGATGGTGTCGTCCATGAAGTGGTGGATCTGCTCCTGCAGGTCCTCGCCCTCCAGGACGCGGCGCCGCTCGCCGTAGATGACCTCGCGCTGGCGGTTGAGGACCTCGTCGTACTTCAGGACGTTCTTACGGGTCTCGAAGTTCTGCGTCTCGACCTGCGACTGGGCCGACGCGATCGCGCGCGTGACCATCTTGTTCTCGATCGGCACGTCGTCCGGCACGTTCGCCATGGACATCACACGCTCGACCATCTGGGCCTTGAACAGGCGCATCAGGTCGTCGCCGAGCGACAGGTAGAAGCGGGACTCGCCGGGGTCGCCCTGACGGCCGGAACGGCCGCGCAGCTGGTTGTCGATCCGCCGCGACTCGTGCCGCTCGGTGCCGAGCACGTAGAGCCCGCCGAGCCGCTCGACCTCGTCCTTCTCGGCCTTGACCGCGTCCTCGGCCCGTCCGAGCGCCTCCGGCAGGGCGTGCGCCCACTCCTCGATGTGCTCCTCGGGGTCGAGGCCGCGCTGGCGCAGCTCCGCCTCGGCGAGGTCCTCGGGGTTTCCGCCCAGCTTGATGTCCGTACCGCGGCCGGCCATGTTGGTCGCCACCGTGACGGCGCCCCTGCGGCCGGCCTGGGCGACGATCGTCGCCTCACGGTCGTGGTGCTTGGCGTTCAGCACCTCGTGCTGGATGCCGCGCTTGCTGAGCTGCTGCGAGAGGTACTCGGACTTCTCCACCGAGGTGGTGCCGACGAGGATCGGCTGGCCCTTGCCGTGCTTCTCCTCGATGTCGTCGACGACGGCCTCGAACTTGGCGACCTCGGTGCGGTAGATCAGGTCCGCCTGGTCCTTGCGGACCATGTCCCGGTTGGTCGGGATGGGCACCACGCCGAGCTTGTAGATCTGGTGGAACTCGGCGGCCTCGGTCATCGCCGTACCGGTCATGCCGGACAGGCCGGGCTGTTCCTTGCCCCCGTGGTCGCTGCGCTTGTAGAGGCGGAAGAAGTTCTGGAGGGTGATGGTGGCGAGCGTCTGGTTCTCGTCCTTGATCGGCACCGCCTCCTTCGCCTCGATCGCCTGGTGCATGCCCTCGTTGTAGCGGCGACCCGCGAGGATACGGCCGGTGTGCTCGTCGACGATCATGACCTCGTCGTCGATGATCACGTAGTCCTTGTCGCGCTTGAAGAGCTCCTTCGCCTTGATGGCGTTGTTCAGGTAGCCCACCAGCGGGGTGTTGACCGACTCGTAGAGGTTGTCGATGCCCAGCCAGTCCTCGACCTTGGCGACTCCGGACTCGTGGATGGCGACCGTGCGCTTCTTCTCGTCGACCTCGTAGTCGCCGGTCTCCTCGATGCCCTTGAGGGGGTTGCCGGGCTCGCCGCGCTTGAGGCGCTTGACCAGCTTGGCGAAGTCGCCGTACCACTTGGTGGCCTGGTCGGCCGGGCCGGAGATGATCAGCGGCGTACGGGCCTCGTCGATGAGGATCGAGTCGACCTCGTCGACGACGGCGAAGTTGTGGCCGCGCTGGACCAGCTCGTCCTTGGACCACGCCATGTTGTCGCGCAGGTAGTCGAAGCCGAACTCGTTGTTCGTGCCGTAGGTGATGTCGCAGCCGTACTGCTCGCGGCGCTGGGCCGGCGTCATGTTGGCCAGGATGCAGCCGACGTCCAGGCCGAGGAACTTGTGGACGCGGCCCATCGTCTCGGAGTCGCGCTCGGCCAGGTAGTCGTTGACGGTGATGATGTGGACGCCCTTGCCGGACAGCGCGTTGAGGTACGCGGGCAGGGTGCCGACGAGGGTCTTGCCCTCACCGGTCTTCATCTCGGCCACGTATCCCATGTGCAGGGCGGCGCCGCCCATGATCTGCACGTCGTAGTGCCGCTGGCCCAGGGCGCGCTTGGCGGCCTCACGGACGGTGGCGAAGGCCTCGGGGAGCAGGTCGTCCAGGCTCTCGCCGTCGGCGTACCGCTGTTTGTACTCATCGGTGAGGGCCCGCAGCTCGGCGTCGGAGAGGTCGACGAAGTCCTCTTCGATGGAGTTGACCTGGCCCGCGATGCGGTGCAGCTTGCGCAGGATCTTGCCTTCGCCTGCACGCATGATCTTGGAGAGGACGGACACGGGGGGTGGTCTCCTTGCCGGTCGGGCCTGGGACGGTCGGTTTCCATTTCATTGCTGAGCAACGGCCATCGTATGCGAGGACCCCACCACGCCGGGAGGCCTGCCGTGACCGTGGCCGCGCACAGCGTCATATCTGTTTCACGGCCGCTTTCAAAGGGACAACGCCCGTGCCCTCCGGATGGTGCCGCCCCGCCCACCGAATTGCACGAAGGGTGACTCTTTCCTCACACACGGCAAAGAGTTGGCGTCTCCTTCTCCTCCGCGAGCAGAATCGGCCGATGGACCCCGTCACCCTCACCACCGACCGTCTTCTGCTGCGCACGGCCGGCCCCCAGGACACCGACGCCGTGTACGCCGCCTGCCAGGACTCCGACATCCAGCGCTGGACCACGGTTCCCTCCCCGTACCTTCCCGAGCACGCGCGGGGCTTCACGGAGCAGATGGTCCCGGACGGCTGGGCGAGCGGTTCGATGTTCACCTTCGGCCTCTTCCTCCCCTCCGGGGAGCTCACCGGCATGCTCGGCATCACCATGCGGTCCCTGGGGGTGGGGGAGATCGGCTACTGGGGCGTCAAGGAGCACCGCGGACACGGCTACATCACCGAGGCCGCGGTCGCCGTGTCGCGCTGGGCCTTCACGAAGATGTCCGTCGACCGCGTGGAATGGCGCGCCGAGGTCGGCAACCGGGCCTCCCGCGCGGTGGCGGAACGGGCGGGCTTCGTCCTCGAGGGCACCCTGCGCTCCTCGCTCAACAACAAGGGGGTGCTGCGCGACTGCTGGATCGGCTCCCTGCTCCCGTCCGACCTGGGCCTCGCCTCGACGGTCCCCTACCTGCCCGCCAAGCAGTGACGCCCTCCGGCCCCGGACCGACCTCGGATCACCCCGGCCCGGCCTCCGGGCCGCTCCGGTCCGGCTTCCGGGCCGCTCCGGTCCGGCTTCCGGGCCGCTCCGGTCCGGCTTCCGGGCCGCTCCGGTCCGAAAGCCGGGGCTCGGGCGAGGCTCCGGGGCGGTCTGCGGGCCTCCCCGGTCCGATCTCCGGACGGTCTCCGGTCCGGATCAGGGGTGGCAGGGGGCGACGAGTGGCGGCAAGGAACCGCTCGGATCGTCCCCGGGCCGCGGTGCCCGCCCAGGGCCCGACGGCCCGTCAGGCGGATCGTGCCGGAGCCCCCTGTCCTGACAAACACCGCCGACCGCCTCCGGTCTTGATCCGCCGGGCAGGTCCCAGCCCGCCGCCCGGCCGTTTCCAGTGCCGCCCTCTGTCCGGCCGTTGTCAGTGCCGCCCTCTATCGTGCGGACGTATGACGACCCTCCCTCGTCCGTCCACGGACCTCTCGGCAGCCGAGGCCCGCCGCATCGCCCTGCGGGCGCAGGGCTTCCTGGGCGCCCCCGACCGCCGCTCCGGCATCCGGGGGGTCCTGCGTCACCTGGGCGCGGTGCAGCTCGACACCATCTCCGTCCTCGCCCGCTCCCACGAACTGATCCCCTACGCCCGTCTCGGCGCCGTCGGCCGGGCGACGGTCGAGGACGCGTACTGGAAGTCCGGGGCCGAGCCGCCGCGCGCCTTCGAGTACTGGTCGCACGCGGCCTGCCTGCTGCCGATCGAGGAGTGGCCGCACTTCGCCTTCCGCCGCCGCGCCTACCGCGCCCGCCCGCACTGGAACCACGAGCTGCCCGACGGCGCCTACGACCAGGTCGTCAAACAGCTCCGCGCCCGGGGCCCGCTCACGGCGACCGACCTGGGCGGCGCGAAGCGCACCAGCGAGTGGTGGGACTGGTCCGGCTCCAAGGTCGCCGTCGAGCGGGCCCTGATGTACGGCGAGGTGGTGTGCGTCGAGCGCCGCGGCTGGAAGCGGGTCTACGACCTCGCCGAGCGCGCGATCCCCACAGCCCTGCTGCACGACGAGCTGGACGACGCCGAGTGCCTGCGCCGGCTGGTCGGCCTGGCCGGCAGGTCACTCGGCGTCGGCACCCGCGCGGACCTCGCCGACTACCACCGGCTCAAGGGGGAGCAGGTCGACGCGGTGATCGCCGACTCGGGCCTGGTGCCGGTCGCGGTCGAAGGCTGGTCCAAGCCGGCCTGGGCCGATCCGGAGGCCCTCGCCACTCCCCCGCGCGGACGCCACCGTACGACGTTGCTGTCCCCGTTCGACTCCCTGGTCTGGGAGCGGGCGCGCACCGAGCGGATCTTCGGCTTCACGCACCGCCTGGAGGCCTACGTGCCGAAGCCGAAGCGGGTGCACGGCTACTTCGCGATGCCCGTGCTCGCCGGGGGCCGGCTCGTCGGCCGCGTCGACCCGGCCCGCGAGGGCCGCACCCTGGTGGCGAAGCAGGTCACGCTGGACGGCCCCAAGGCGGTCCCCGCCGTCGCACAGGCCCTGGTGGAGGCGGCGGGCTGGGTGGACTGCACGGACGTCCGCGTGGAGCGGGTCGACGCACCGGAGTTGCGCGAGCCGCTCACCGCGGAACTGTCCCGCGCCCTCGCCTGACGGCGCTCAGCGGATCTCGAGGATCTTCTCCCGCATCGCGTAGACCACCGCCTCCATCCTGGAGTGCAGCTGCAGCTTCTCCAGGATGTTGCGCACATGGTTCTTCACGGTGTTCTCGGAGATGAACAGCTCCTTGGCGATGTCCCGGTTGTTCATCCCCGTGGCGACGAGCTTGAGTACTTCGAGTTCACGGTCCGTCAGCCGGGGCGCGGGCACCAGCCGGCGCTCGTCGGTGCGCTGGATCATCGACTTGAACTCGGTGAGCAGCTTCGACGCCATGGACGGGCTGATCTGCGACTGCCCGTCGGCCACCGCCCGGATGGCGGTGGCCACCTCGTCCGTGGAGATCTCCTTGAGGAGGTAACCGGTCGCGCCCGCCTTGATGGCGTCGTAGAGGTCGGCTTCCTCGTCGCTGATCGTCAGCATGATGATCTTCGCGCTGGGGGCCACCTCCTTGATGGAGGTGCACGCCTCGATACCGCCCCGCTTGGGCATCCGCACATCCATCAGGATGATGTCCGGCAGCAGGTCGGCGGCCTTCTCCACCGCTTCCGCGCCGTCCCCCGCCTCGCCGACGACCTGGATGTCCTCCTCGGCCGCGAGCACGATCTCCAGACCGCGACGGAACAGCGCGTGGTCGTCCACCACGAGGACTCTGATCGGCTCCCGGTCCGCCTCCTTCGCCGGCTCCCCGTACCGGGAGCCCGCGTCCGGCCCCGTGCCGGTGCCGCTGTCGTCGGAGTCCTCTCCACGCATCGGTCCGAAGCTGTCCGCCATCGTTCCTCCCCCTGAAGGCTGTGGCCTGTGGTCCTGAGCCATCGCCAACCCAAGGCAACGGCCCACCGTTTGGGCCGTTGCCGCCATGATTCCATGCCCGGACGGCACCGGGGTGACAGCTCGGGGTGCGAAGTGGTCGCACACCGATGCCCCTGGGGGCGCACATGCGCGCACCAGGGGCACCGGCCCAGCTGTGACTCGGTTCGGTCAGCCGCCGAGCATCCCGCCCGCTTCGGGAGCATGCGGCTGCGTGACCATGGTGTCCGTGCTGAGGTGGATCACGCCGTAGTCGTAGGCGTGCCGCCGGTAGACGACACTGGGTTCCTTGGTCTCGGAGTCGACGAACAGATAGAAGTCGTGCCCGACCAGCTCCATCTCGTAGAGCGCCTGGTCCAGGGTCATGGGGGCGGCCACGTGGGTCTTCTCACGGACGATGAGGGGCCCCTCGCCCTGCACCTCCAGCGAGCCGATCTTCTTGGTGGGGACGGCTTCCGACCCCTCCTCGGAGGACAGTGCTCCCGTACCGTTGAGTGTCGCCGCGTCGGGGACGTGGGCGGGGACCTCCGCTGCCGAGATCCTGCGCGCTCCGCGCCGCGAGTAACGCTTGTCGTGCTGCTTGCGCAGCCGGGCGTCCAGCTTCTCCGCTGCCAGGTCGAGCGCCGCGTACGGGTCGCCCGCCGCTGCCTCCGCCCGGATCACCGGACCGCGGGAATGGAGCGTGATCTCCACCCGGGCGCTGCGGTCGGCCTGTCGGGGGTTGGGCTCCTTGGACACCTCGACGTCGAGGCTGATCACCTTGCCGTCGAGCTTCTGGATCTTCTCCAGCTTCAGCTTCTCGGCCACGTGCTTCCGGAACCGCTCGGGCACCTCGGTCTTGCGGCCCTTGACGACGATGTCCACGCAGAACTCCGTTCCCGGATCACTCCGCCTCGGTGCGGAGTGTCTCCCTTTTACACCAGGCTCCGGTTCAGCCCCGGAACCTCGGACTCGGCGACTTCCGCCTCCTCCCCCATGGGCGAGATCTCCGGTCCACCGGCCCGGGTGATTATGAAAAAAACCCGCAGCACGGCATTCGGATTCGAGAGGTGTGGCCTGCGGCTTTCCCTCACGACCGAACATATCTCGCCCGGACGGATGTCGTCACCCTCTCCTACCGCATACCTCCGTTCAGGTGAATTTACACTCTCACTACCTGCAACGATGCAAGTTCCCCATCAGTTCCGGTTTATTTTGAAAGAACCCGGTGAAGCCGCAACAACCGCAGCGCACTTCACGTCAATGGGCCGGTCGGCCCTGTCCGTACCCGCCGTGCCCACTGACCAGCCGAACCGCCGACCCGCCCTCACGTGAGCCGGTCCGTTTCGTTGTTCTCCTCTCCTTTCCCACCTCTCCCCTCTGTACACGAACGCGGGCGCCGAAATACTCGAATCGACCCCGAGATCCTCTTGCGCCCGCACCTGCGCACCCACTCCCGTACGTACTTCCGTACGTACTTCCGTACGTGTCCGCGTGCATGTCCCGGCGGACAGCACGTGCTCCACCGCGTCCGGGCCCGGGGCCCGCAGCGCGGTCCGCACCGCCCGCGCGGCCTCCGCCAGCGAGGCCCCGGTGGTCATCAGATCGTCCACGAGGACGACCTGCCCACCGCGCAACAACAGCCGGCCGCAGCCCGGTGCCACCGCCAGCGCGCCGGCGAGATTGGCCAGCCGCTGCCGGGCGTCGAGTTCCGACTGGTCGGCCACGCCCCGCCGCTGCCGCAGCGCGGGAAGTACAGAAGCGGGTACCCCCTGGCGCCGCAGTACACCCGCCGCCGCCCGGGCGATCCGCAGGGCCGGGTCATGACCGCGGGCCCGCACGGCTCGTGGCGCGGACGGCACGGGCACCAGCAGCACCGCGCCGCGATCGCCGTGGACCGGCCCCACCAGCCCGCCCGAGCCCAGCCGCGCCGCCTCCCGCAGCCCCGCGCGCACCGCTCCCGCCAGGGCTTCGCCCAGCGGCCGGGTCAGGGCCAAGGCGCCACGCTCCTTGTGGGCCAGCAGCGCGGCGCGCACCTCGTCCGCGTACCGGGCCGCGGCGTGCGTCACCGGCAGCCCGGCCGGCTCCGGCTCCGGCCGCACCCGGCGAGGCGCGGCACCGCTCAGCGCCGCACGGCACCGGGCGCACAGCACCGCACGGGGCCTGCCGCATCCGCCGCACTCGGCAGGAAGCACCAGGTCGGAAAGGTCCTGCCACCAACCCCGCATGACCCCACTGTGCCAAGGCCCACCGCACCCGGCCACCCCTGTGGAAAACTCCACCGGACCGGCCCTGCACTCCCGGCCCCCGGCCGGTGACGCCGGGCCCGCCCGGCACGCCCGGCCCCCGGCCGGTGAGCGCTCACCCCGGATAGACCGGCGCGATCCCTTCCGTCACCTTCTGCCACTGGGCCCCCGAGGGCAGCCGGACGATCCCGTCCACCGAGTGCGCCACCAGCGGCATCTTGTCGTCGGCGGATGCGGTGACCGCCTCGACTCCGGTCAGGGCGGCGGGCTGCGGGACCTCCGGTACGGAGCCGTCGACCTCGACGTACCGCATCTGCTCCACCCCTCCCTCCTCGCGCCCGACCACGACGAGCCGGCTGTCGCCGGTCCACGACATGGCGGTGACCTTCTCCAACTCGGGCGTCGCGGGCCGCATCTGCAGCACGGTCACGGCGGGTCGCGCGCCGGTCTTCTCGGCCGGCCCGGCCGGCCCCTCCTGACCGTTCGTCCCGCTCCGCTCGATCCGTCCGATCATCAGGGAGCGCCGGTCGCCCTTCGCCACGACGAGCGCGATCCTGACCCCGTCGGCGGCCACCCGGACCGCCTGGATACGCCCGTCCAGGCCCGGAGTGCGCACCTCCAGCGGCTCACCCGAGCCCTCCTCGAGAAGCAACAGCCGCGGATCGGCGGGATCACGGTCGGCCACCCACAGGCCACCCTGCGCGTCCCAGCTGGGCGCGGTCAGCCGGTCCTCCTCGGACGTGCCCCGGCTGCTCAGCACGGGCTCCCCGAGCGAACCGCCCGGCACGAGCGATCCGACGTACAGTGCCCCTCCGTCGAGCGCGACCCCGGCCGCCGCGCGTTCGTCCCGTGAGACGGCCACCGACCGCAGCAAGGTCTCGCCCTCGCCGAGCGCCCCGGGCACCGGGTCCGGCTGGGCGGCGTCGCTGTCGGCGGGGATCCGCACCAGCCGGTGCTCCCCGTCGACGAAGTACAGGTAGTTGGGGCTGTTGGGCGAGCCCCGGTCGGCCACGGTCCCGATGGCCTCCTGGGTCAGCGAGCACAGCTGCTTCCCGTCGGCCCGCAGCTCGACCTCGTCCACGGCGGGGCTGAGGTTGCGCAGCGTGAACAACAGCTGGGCGGCCATCTCCTTGCACCGCTTGGTGCCGGTGCCGGCCGCCTTGCCGTTGAGCGGCACGGTCAGCTTGCCGCGGTCGTCCGCCGTCAGCGGCCCGGCGTCCTCGTGCAGCGCCACGCCCTCGGGGAAGCCCGACCTGACGACCGGGTCCAGCCAGGTCGTGGGCCCGCCCAGGAGGGAACGCACCATCTGGGTGGTGGGCTCCACATGGCTGCGGACGTACACCGGGTCGGCGACCGCCATCGGCGGCCCGTCCGCGGCGGCCCTCATGGTGTTCGAGGCGAAGTAGTACTTGCTGACGGACATGTAGTTGCGCTGGAAGTCCGACTTCCCCATGACGACGCCCTGCGGCACCCCGGCGATACGCCACTGCCCGCTCTTCGCGTCCTGCGTGAGACGCACGAGCTTGTCGTACGGCCCGGTGGCGGACGCGTACGCCTGCTGCGCGTCCACGGTGGCGACCTTGTCGCCGGTCAGGGTGAAGGAGACCTCGCCTGTTTCCTCCCGGCCCGGCGGGTCGGCCTGCGCGCCCGGCCCGTCCGCCAGCACCGTGGTGGACAGCTCGGGTTTCCAGGCCTCGGCCGCCTCGGCGGTCAGATACTGGCGCGCGGTCCTGTAGTCCGGATCGTCACTCGTCAGCGCCTCGAGGAAGCCCTGCACGATCTGCGTGGGCGACGCGTCCTCGCTCGGCGGCATCGCGAACACCCGCACCTGCGCGTCCTGCCGGGGCGTGGACTCCACGCCCCGCAGATCCCCGCTGTCGGGCATCGAGGCGCACCCGGTCAGCAGTACGGCACCGCTGGTGGCGTACGCGATCATCCGTGCCGGCGTCCTTCGGCCGCGTCCTGCGCGCTCACCGCCCACGCGAAGTCTCCCCCTGCCTGTCCCCGAGGCCGTCGAACCCTTCCAGACCGTCCACATCGTCCAGGCCGTCCAGCTCGTCCAGCTCGTCCAATTCGTCCACGTCACCGGCGTCGGCAGTCCCACCGGCATCGGCCTCCGCGCCGGCAGGCGCCGCGTCCCCGGCGGCCGGTCCCGCCGGCTCCCCCCGGAGCGGAGCTCCCGCGGCCGACCGCGGCACCACGCGCGCGCCGTTGCCGGGCAGCGCCGTCGGGTCGGCCGTAGGCGTCACCGCGGCCGACAGCGGGCCGAGCGGATCGCGGGCCGCGCGGGCCGATCCCTCGGTGTCCGCGGGCGGTGCGGGCAGGGTGGCCCGCTTCTCGCCGTCCCCGCCGCCGTGCGGGGCGCCGGCGTCGTCGAGTCCGCGGTTGCGCCGCGAGTCCCTGGGCTCCAGCGGTATCGGAGAGCCCCGCAGCGGCTCGTCCGCCGTCCGGGGCAGGGTCAGCCGGAACTGCGAGCCGCCGCCCGGCTCGCCCCATGCCTGGAGCCAGCCGCCGTGCAGCCGCGCGTCCTCCAGGGCGATGGACAGGCCCAGCCCGGTACCGCCCGTGGTCCGCGCGCGTGCCGGGTCCGCCCGCCAGAAGCGGCTGAAGACGCGGGTCGCCTCTCCGGGCTTGAGTCCGACGCCGTAGTCCCGCACCGCGATCGCGACCGCCCCGCCCGCCGCGGCGAGCTTGACGACGACGTCCTTGCCGTCGCCGTGCTCCACGGCGTTGACGACGAGGTTGCGCAGGACGCGCTCCACGCGCCGGGCGTCGACCTCGGCGACGACGGGCTGCTGGTCGCCGACCACCTTGATCTGCGTGCCCTTGCGCTCGGCGAGCGGCTCGGCCCCGCCGGCCACACGCCGTACGACGGTCCGCAGGTCGACCGGCTCCGCCTCCAGGGCGGCCGCGCCCGCGTCGAAGCGGCTGATCTCCAGCAGGTCCGAGAGCAGTGACTCGAACCGGTCGATCTGGTCGGCGAGCAGTTCGGCCGACCGGGCGGTCACCGGGTCGAAGTCCTCACGCGCCTCATGGATGACGTCCGCCGCCATCCGTACGGTCGTCAGCGGTGTCCGCAGTTCGTGGGACACGTCCGACACGAACCGGCGCTGCATCCGCGACAGGTCCTCGAGCTGGTTGATCTTCAGCTGGAGGTTCTGCGCCATCTTGTTGAAGGCCTCGCCGAGCCGCGCGATGTCGTCCTCGCCGGTGACCTTCATCCGTTCCTGGAGCCGTCCGGCGGACAGCCGCTCGGCGATTCCGGCCGCCATCCGCACCGGCGTCACGACCTGCCGCACCACGAGCCAGGCGATGGCCCCGAGAAGGACGACGACGAACAGACCGGCGGTCGCCAGCGTGCCCTTGACCAGGCTCAGCGACTTCTCCTCCTGCGTCAGCGGGAAGAGGTAGTACAGCTGGTACGGATCACCGTTGGGGTCGTTGACCTGTTTGCCGATGACCAGACCCGGCTGGGAGTCGGCGCCGTTGCTGTAGACGATCCGCGTGTACCGCTGCGCGGCCCCGGTGTCGGTGTCGATCCGCTCCCGCAGATTGCCGGGCACGCTCTCCGCCGGGTCGACGTGCCCGGAGGCGCGCGGACCGCGCCCGCCGCCGCTCTCGTCGCCCATGGGCAGGGTGACCACGTCGAAGGCGCCCTGGCCGCCGCTGGAGAGCGACTCCACGAGGTCGCTCATCCACTGGATGACGCTCTGCGAGGACCGGCCGTCCACCGTGGACGCGTCCTCGCGGGTGCCGCTCGCGGCCTCGTCGGCCTGCTGCTTGGCCACCGCGAACCCGCCGGTGGCCTGGCTCTGGGACGCCTTCACCTTGGCGTCCAGCAGGCCGTTGCGCACCTGGCCGATGACGACGAAGCCCAGCAGCAGGACCACGCCCAGCGACATCAGCAGCGTGGTGACGACGACCTTGAGCTGGATGTTGCGCCGCCACAGCCGCATGACGGGCAGCAGCGGTCGGCGCACCCAGCGCACGAACAGGCGGATGACCGGGCTGCCCTGAACTCCGCCCTGGAGCAGCCCGCCCTCCCTGGGGCGCCCCCAACGGGAACGCCCCGAGGGGCGGCCCCGGGGCGTCCGGCCGACAGGCCGCTCCGGTCGGTCCCCGGGCCGGCCGGAGCCCGAAGCGGCGCTGTCACCGGACATGTCAGCTCGGTCCTGCCTTGTAGCCGACGCCACGGACGGTCACCACGATCTCCGGCTTCTCCGGGTCCTTCTCGACCTTGGAGCGCAGCCGCTGGACATGGACGTTCACCAGCCGGGTGTCGGCCGCGTGGCGGTATCCCCAGACCTGCTCGAGGAGCACCTCACGCGTGAACACCTGCCAGGGCTTGCGGGCCAGCGCGACCAGCAGGTCGAACTCCAGCGGGGTCAGCGCGATCGACTGCCCCTCCCGCTTCACGGAGTGCCCGGCCACGTCGATCACCAGGTCGCCGATGGCGAGCTGTTCCGGCGCCGGCTCCTCCGACCTGCGCAGCCGCGCCCGGATCCGGGCGACCAGCTCCTTCGGCTTGAACGGCTTGACGATGTAGTCGTCGGCGCCGGACTCCAGCCCGACCACGACATCGACGGTGTCGCTCTTCGCCGTGAGCATCACGATCGGCACCCCGGACTCCGCCCTGATCAGGCGGCACACCTCGATGCCGTCCCGGCCCGGCAGCATCAGATCCAGCAGCACCAGATCGGGCTTGGCCTCACGGAAAGCGGCCAGCGCCTTGTCGCCGTCGGCTACGAAAGACGGCTCAAAACCTTCACCACGCAGCACAATGCCGAGCATCTCGGCCAGTGCGGTGTCGTCGTCGACGACAAGGACTCGTCCCTTCATAAACGACATCATCCCATTAGCTATTCGTGACCTGGCGTGACCTGGCACACAGTGCGGCCAGGGCCTCTGCCGTCACGGGTGAGACGGCACCTTCCTCCGTGACGATCGCCGTGACCAATTCCGGTGGTGTCACGTCGAACGCCGGGTTGTACGCCTGGGTCCCCAGGGGTGCCACAAGAATCCCGCCTCCCGCTTCGGTTCCGGCCATCGGCACCTGCGGTGCCGTGACCTCGGTCACTTCATGGCCGGGGCGCTGCTCGACCTCGATGGAGGCCCCGTCCGGTGTGCGGGCATCGACCGTCGTCACCGGTGCCACCACTATGAACGGCACGTGGTGGTACCGCGCGAGCACGGCGAGCGGATAGCTCCCCACCTTGTTCGCCACCGAGCCGTCGGCCGCGATGCGGTCCGCCCCTATCAGTACCGCGTCCACCTCGCCCGCCGCGAACAGCGATCCCGCCGCACTGTCGGTGAGCAGCGTGTACGCCATTCCGCTGCGGGCGGCCTCGTATGCCGTCAGGCGAGCACCTTGCAGCAACGGACGTGTTTCGTCCACCCACAGCCGCCTGAGCCTGCCCGCCCGGTGCGCGGCCAGCGCCACCGCGAACGCCGTGCCCTCGCCGCCCGACACCAGCGAACCGGTGTTGCAGTGGGTGAGGATCCGGTGCCCGCCGCCGGGCATCAGCTCGTCCAGCAGTGCCAGCCCGTGCCGGGCCATCCGGGCACTGGCCTCGGCGTCCTCGCGGTGCAGCTGCCGCGCCGCGGCCAGCGCGGCCCCGGCCGCCTCCGGGAGACCGCCACCACGGGCGAGAACACCCTGATGGGCACTCAGAGCCCGGCGCACCCCCACCCCAAGGTTCACCGCGGTGGGCCGGGCACCCTCCAGCGCGGCGGCGGCGTCGTTCACGTCGAAGCCCCGTACGGCGGCGAGGGCGACGCCGTACGCCCCGGCGATGCCCAGCAGTGGCGCACCGCGCACGGCGAGCGAACGGATCGCCTCCACGAGCGCGGGGGCGTCCGTGCAGACGAGCTCCACCTCCTCGACCGGCAGCCTGGTCTGGTCGAGCAGCACCAGGACGGGTCCTTCCGGTGGCTCCTCCCAGCGGATCACCGGGATGTCGGTCAGCGGCTTGCGGTCGTCGCTTTGCGCGTACTGATCAGCCATGCGGTCAGTCTGCCCCCTGGAGCGCGGACAATTGAAGGCACAGTCCTCACCTCGGCCGGTCCGACAGGTCCGTTGAGGAACACCCCATGGCACGATGGCAGCGAACCTGCCGCCGCGACCGCGGACGGGCACCGTGAAGGAGCGACGATGAACGACACTCCGGGCTGGGCTTCGCCCGGATCCGCCCCCTCCGAAGGGCAGGGACCGGGTGCGTCCGGGCCTGCCGAGCCCGCAGAGCGCCCGAACCCCGAGCAGTCCGCCCCGCAGGGGCCGGGCTGGTCGAAGGAGCAGCCGCCGAGCCAGTGGTCCGCGCCCACCGACCGGCCCGGCGCAGCGGACCCCGGCCGGACTCCCCCACCGCCTCCGCCGGGCTGGGGCGCCCCGCCCCCCGGCGGACCCGGTTACGGCGGTCCCGGTTACGGCGGTCCCGGTTACGGCGGTCCCGGGGGATACAGCGGCTACGGCGGGTACGGGTCCTGGGGAGGAGGCTGGGGCGGGCCCCCGCCCGCGGCCAAGCCCGGTGTGATCCCGCTCCGCCCGCTCGGCGTGGGCGAGATCCTCGACGGCGCGGTCTCCACCATGCGCACCCACTGGCGCACGGTCCTCGGCATCGCACTGACCGTCGCCGTCCTCACCGAGATCGTCATCGTCCTCCTCCAGGGCTTCTTCCTGGACAGCCCCAGCTCCGCGGCCCTCAACGACCGGAGCGCCACCTTCGACGAGCTGACCGCCGCCATGGGCGACTCCCTGATCAACACCGGGGTCGTCTACGTCGTCGGCCTGATCGGCACCGTCGCCGCCACCGCCCTGCTCACCACCGTCACCAGCCGCGCCGTACTCGGCACGTCGGTCACCGCCGCCGAGGCCTGGCGCGACGCCCGTCCCCAGGTCCTGAGGCTGTTCGGCCTGATCTGCCTGCTGATCCTCATCACCGTGGCCGTCGTCCTGGTGGGCGCGGTGCCGGGCATCGTCATGGCCGCCACGGTCGGCGGTGCGGGCGCGGTGGTGCTCAGCGTCCTGGGCATCCTCGGCGCCGGCATCGTCGCCCTGTGGCTGATGATCCGCTACTCGCTGGCCTCCGCGACGCTGATGCTGGAGAAGCAGGGCGTCCTGAAGGCGATGAGCCGTTCCGCGAAGCTGGTGCGCGGCTCCTGGTGGCGGATCTTCGGCATCCAGCTGCTCGCGGGGATCATCGCGGGCTTCGTCGCGTCGATCATCGTCATCCCCTTCACCTTCATCGCCGCGGCCTTCACCGGCGACGGCATCACCGGTTTCCTCAACAGCGCCGGCGGGGACATCGGCTGGACGTTCCTCATCATCACCGGTATCGGCGCGGTCGTCGGGGCCATGATCACGTACCCGATCCAGGCCGGCGTCACGGTGCTCCTCTACATCGACCAGCGCATCCGCCGCGAGGCCCTCGACCTCGAACTGGGCCGCGCCGCCGGTGTCCAGGGCTACGGGCCCGGCACCGTCCCGGGGAGCTGAGAGGGTGTACATCGCGGGGGGAGCACTGACCGTGCTCATATCGGCGCAGACACTGCCCGAAGCCGCCGGCAGCGCCGTCCGGGCCCTACCGCTCGGTGACGGCGAGCCGCCCGTCACCATCCCGCGTGACCCCGCGCGGGAGGCGGCCCGGCGCGAACTGTCCAAGCAGATGTACCACGAGAACGACCCCAGCTGGTTCCAGCGGGCCCTGGACGCCTTCTGGGAATGGGTCGGCAAGCTGTTCGACGCCGCCTCCACCGCGACACCCGGCGGTGCGCTCGGACTGATCGTCATCGTCGTCGCCGTGCTCGCCGTCCTGGGGGCCCTGTGGTGGCGCCTGGGGACCCCGCGCCGCGGGCCGTCCTCCACTCCCGTCCTGTTCGACGACCGCCCCCGCAGCGCCGCCGAACACCGCGCGGCCGCCGAGGCCCACGCCGTCCAGGGCCACTGGAACCAGGCCGTCCAGGAACGCATGCGCGCCGTCGTCCGCGCTCTGGAGGAACGCACTCTGCTCGACCTCCACCCCGGCCGCACCGCCGACGAGGCCGCCGCGGAGGCCGGCCGCGCCCTGCCCGCCCACACCGGCCGGCTGCACACCGCGGCCCGGAGCTTCGACGACGTGACATACGGCGGCCGCACCGCGTCGGAAGAGTCGTACCGGCAGATCACCGAACTCGACCGCGACCTGGAACGGACCAAACCCCGGCTCGTGAGCACCTCCGCCGGTGGCCGGAACCACAGCGACAGCGCCACGGACGACAACGCCCGCCAGGGAGCCGCCGGATGACGACCGAGGTACCGCTCCCCTCCACCTCGGCCTCGCCCACCGCACGCCAGGTGTGGACCCGCGCGCGAGGTGTCGTCCTCGCGCTCGTGCTGCTGGTCGTGGCGGCCGTGGTCATCGCCGTGGTCCGCTCCGGGGCCCAGCACGGCGAACTCGACCCGCGCTCCGCCGACCCCCTCGGCAGCCGCGCGGTCGCCGAACTCCTGGCCGACCGCGGTGTGGACACGCGCGTGGTCACCACCCTGGAAGAGGCGTCGGCCGCCGCGAAACCCGACACGACCCTCCTGGTCGCCGTCCCCGACCTCCTGACGCACCGCCAGCAGTCGCGGCTGCACTCCGCCTTCGCCGAATCCGGCGGCCGCACCGTCCTGGTCTCCTCCGGCAGCGCGTCCGTCGACCGGCTCGCCCCGGGCGTCGTCGCCGATCCGGCCACCAGCTTCGGCTCCACCCTCGACCCGGTCTGCACCCTGCCCGCCGCCCGCAGCGCGGGCTCCGCCGACACGGGCGGCATCCGCTACACCACCACCCACCTCGACGCCGACAAGTGCTACCCCAGCGAGCGCCTGGCCACCCTCGTGCGCGTCCCGGCGGCCTCCGGGGCCGGCGACACGGTCCTCCTCGGCGCCCCCGACATCCTCCTCAACGACCGCCTCGACGAGCACGGCAATGCCTCGCTCGCCCTCCAGCTCCTCGGTTCCCACCCTCATCTGGTCTGGTACCTCCCCTCCCTCGCCGATGCCTCCGCCGCTTCCGAAGAAGGCGAACGCGGCTTCTTCGACCTGATCCCCTCCGGCTGGGTCTGGGGCACCGCGCAGCTCTTCGTCGCGGCGGCCCTGACCGCCCTGTGGCGGGCACGCCGGCTCGGCCCGCTCGTGCCCGAAAGGCTCCCCGTCGCGATCCGCGCCTCCGAAACCGTCGAAGGCCGCTCCCGCCTCTACCGCAAGGCGAACGCCCGCGACCGCGCGGCCGCCGCTCTCCGCTCCACCACCCGCACGCGCCTCGCCCCCCTCGTGGGCGTCCCCGTGTCCCAGGCACACACGCCCGAGACCCTGCTTCCCGCCCTGTCCACCCAGCTCCACGACGACGGGCAGTCCCTGCACGATCTCCTGTTCGGCCCGCCACCCGGCGACGACGCAGCCCTGACAGCCCTCGCCGACCGACTCGACGCCCTCGAAAGAGAGGTACGCCGTCCATGATGGACCCGACCACTGACAACGCCGCGCACACCGGGGACCCGGCTGCCGCCCGTGCCTCCCTGGAGGCCCTGCGCGCCGAGATCGCCAAAGCCGTGGTCGGCCAGGACCCCGCTGTCACCGGCCTCGCCGTCGCCCTGCTGTGCCGCGGGCACGTCCTCCTCGAAGGCGTCCCCGGTGTCGCCAAGACCCTGCTCGTCCGCACCCTCGCCGCGGCCCTGGACCTCGACACCAAGCGCGTCCAGTTCACCCCCGACCTGATGCCGAGCGATGTCACCGGCTCCCTGGTCTACGACGCCCGCACCTCCGAGTTCTCCTTCCAGCCCGGCCCGGTCTTCACCAACCTCCTCCTCGCGGACGAGATCAACCGCACGCCCCCGAAGACCCAGGCATCTCTTCTGGAGGCCATGGAGGAGCACCAGGTCACCGTCGACGGCACCCCCCGCCCCCTCCCCGACCCCTTCCTGGTCGCCGCCACCCAGAACCCCGTGGAGTACGAGGGCACCTACCCCCTCCCCGAAGCCCAGCTCGACCGCTTCCTCCTCAAACTCACGATCCCGCTGCCCTCCCGGCAGGACGAGATCGACGTCCTCACCCGCCACACCGAGGGCTTCAACCCCCAGGACCTGCGCGCCGCCGGCGTACGCCCCGTCGCGACCGCCGCCGACCTGGAAACGGCCCGCGCCGCGGTCGCGAAGACGACGGTCTCCCCCGAGATCACGGCCTACGTCGTCGACATCTGCCGCGCCACGCGCGAGTCACCGTCCCTCTCCCTCGGCGTCTCCCCCCGAGGAGCCACCGCTCTCCTGTCCACCGCCCGCGCCTGGGCCTGGCTGACGGGACGCGACTACGTCATCCCCGACGACGTGAAGGCCCTCGCCCTCCCCACCCTCCGCCACCGCGTACAGCTCCGGCCGGAGGCCGAGATGGAAGGCGTCACGACCGACTCGGTCATCAACGCGCTCCTCACCCACGTCCCCGTCCCCCGCTGATGGCCCTCACCGGACGCGCCGCCCTCCTGGCGGCACTCGGCTCTCTCCCCGTCGGCCTCTGGGAACCTGGCTGGACGGGTCTCCTCGCCGTCAACGCCCCCCTGGCGGTGGCCTGTGCCTGCGACTTCGCCCTGGCCGCCCCCGTGCGCCGGCTCGGCCTCAGCCGCTCCGGCGACACCTCGGTACGACTGGGCGACACCGCCGACATCACCCTGACGGTCACCAACACGTCCCGTCGCCCGCTCCGGGCCCGTATCCGTGACGCCTGGCCCCCCAGCAGCTGGCAGCCGGGCACCGAGGTGACGGCCTCCCGGCACCGTCTCACGGTCCCCGCGGGGGAGCGCCGCCGCATCACCACCCGGCTGCGCCCGACCCGCCGGGGCGACCGCCGGGCCGACCGCGTCACCGTCCGGTCCTACGGTCCGCTCGGCCTGTTCGCCCGCCAGGGCACCCACGTGATCCCCTGGACGGTCCGTGTGCTGCCGCCGTTCACCAGCCGCAAGCACCTGCCGTCCAAGCTGGCCCGTCTGCGCGAACTGGACGGCCGCACCAGCGTTCTCACCCGCGGCGAAGGCACGGAGTTCGACAGCCTGCGCGCGTACGTCCCCGGTGACGACACCCGCTCCATCGACTGGCGTGCCACGGCCCGCCAGTCCGCCGTGGCGGTACGTACGTGGCGCCCCGAGCGCGACCGGCACATCCTGCTGGTGCTCGACACCGGCCGCACCTCCGCGGGCCGGGTCGGCGACGTCCCCCGCCTGGACGCCTCCATGGACGCGGCGCTGCTCCTCGCGGCCCTCGCCTCCCGGGCCGGCGACCGCGTCGACCTCCTCGCCCACGACCGCCGCCTCCGCGCCCTCGTACAGGGCCGCTCGGCAGGGGACGTCCTCCCTTCCCTGGTCAACGCCATGGCCACCCTCGAACCGGAGCTCGTCGAGACCGACGCCCGAAGCCTCACGTCCACGGCCCTGCGCACAGCCCCTCGCCGCTCCCTGATCGTCCTGTTCACGACGCTCGACGCGGCCCCCATCGAGGAGGGCCTGCTTCCCGTGCTGGCCCAGCTCACCCAGCGCCACACGGTCCTGCTCGCCTCGGTCGCCGACCCGCACCTGGCCCAGATGTCCAAGGCCCGCGGAAACGCCGACGCGGTGTACGAGGCAGCGGCAGCAGCCCAGGCCCAGACCGAACGCGACCGCACCGCGGAACAACTCCGCCGCCATGGCGTCACGGTCGTCGAAGCGACCCCGGACAACCTGGCACCGGCCCTGGCAGACGCCTACCTCGCCTTGAAGGCAGCCGGACGCCTCTGAGAGGGCGTTTGAGATCTGCCGTGTCCCATGGCGGAAGCGGCCGTTGAACCTGTAGTGACCGGTAGTGGAGAGTATCCGTCGGACCTGACCGATGCGCAGTGGACGTTGGTGGAGCAACTGCTCCCGCCACCACGGACGGGACCGAAGGGCGGACGGCACGAGAAGCACCCGCGCCGCCGAATCCTGGATGCGATCTTCTACGTGGTGCGGACCGGCTGTGCATGGCGGCAGCTACCGCACGACTTTCCGCCCTGGCAGACCGTGAGCCTTTTCCAACCTCACGCTGTGTCTCAGTCGTCAGGCCACATCTGAGCGACCCACACCTCGAGGGGATCTTCGTGAGGCCCCTGCGGTGGGAAGGGGTCGAGCGCAACAAGGGCTTCCACGTGATCCCGGCCCCGACAGAGCAACCGCAGCTGATAACGCCCCGGCCGAAGAGCGATCTCGCCGTAGACAACGCCACCCAAGTCGACGACGCACAGACGCTCTCCCAGTGGGGAACGGAAAACCCGCTCGTAATCCCAGGAACCTGTCGGCTCACGCGCGGGTCCGTCCCAGACTTCCAAGCGCACCATGGGGTAAAAGTCGTTGTCGCTGGACGTAAGACTCCAGCCGTCTCCAGGGATCTGGACAATAGCGTCTTCCGCCGGTGATTCTTCGAAGAAGATGGGGCCGACCTGGATGGTCCTGTAGGACACACGCGGACGCACATCAACCGAGTTGATCAGACTGGGCACTTACTCTCCTCACCAGGCTGAACGAGCAGGCGCTGTCAGGCTAACCCCGACGCGAGCCGCACGCTCTCACCTTGTCACGCAAGGACCAGAAACAAGCACTGAGGCGAGGTGAAGGGCGAGGACGGCCTTGACGATATCGGTGATCCAGGTGGTACTGCAGCGCAGCTTGCGCAGCAGTCGCCAGCCTTTGATGGTGGCCATGGCCTGCTCGCCGACAGCTCGGATCTTGGCGTGGACGACGTTGACCGCCTGCTTGCCGGTGGAGAGGTTCCGGTGCTTGCCACGGAAGGGGACGACCGCGGTGCCACCCGCGCCCTGGTAGTCCTTGTCCGCGAACTACTTGATGTCCGCCTCGGCCAGGGCCTCGATGATCTGGTGTGTGCGGGCGCGGCGGTGAGGTCGTGGGTGGCGCCAGACAGGGCGGGCGAGGCCCAGATCGGGCGGCCGAAGGGGTCGGTGATCACCTGCACGTTCATGCCATGGCATTTGTGTTTGCCGGAGCAGTACGGGCGGTCGGCGGCGATCCGGTCGATGGGCAGCAGTGCGCCGTCGAGGATGACGAATGCCTTGGCGGAAGCGGCGGCTACGGCTTCTTCCAGGGTGGGGCAAGAGCGGCCAGGACGGTGATCGCCTCGTGTATGTCGCAGTAGACGGGGGCGATACCGATTCCGAAGCCGGCGGCGAGCCGGGCGTTGGGGGTACCCCCGGCCGGAGGCTAGATGATCAATTCCAAGGGATGCCTGCGGAGGGTGTGGGGTGGGCGGCGGCCGAAGCCACCGCGAGACGGTCAGGCGGCGAGCTGCCGGCCCTGGTTGTCGAGGTGGCAGCGGGCGGTCAGGCGTCAGGGTCGACTTCGGGGTGCGTGAACCGCACGGGCTTGCCCAGCGACCGGGCGTAGGCGATTTCGGCTCGGGTGCTGTCTCCGATGTAGTCGCCGACTACGAACACCTCATCAGCGAGCCGGATCTTCGCCCGGTGCAGATCGTCGAGTCGAACCTTCAGCGCCTCGGCCTCGACAGGATCGGACCAAAGTTCGTGCGGCGACTTCATGTCACAGCCCGGTTTGACGACAATCTTTCCGGCTTTGGTCTCCCGCAGATCGGCCTCGTTCATCTCGGTCATGAAGCGGGTGGAGCCGCAGATCACGACGATACGCGGGAGGCTCAACAGCTTCTTCGCGTCGGCGAGCTTCTCCTCGGGGGTGGGCAGTTGCGGGTATGACACTGGTTCCTCCTGGTGGTGTGTGGTCCAAGGGGTGCCTGCGGAGACGAGAACGAGGGTGTCCAAGATCGTTTTGTGACGAACGACGTGGACACCCTCTCGACAGCACTCTATGGACGACCGACGACATGCTGAAGGAGCATCCCAACCTGGCGCCGTGGCGCCCGCCGGTCGGCATTACGCCCCGCCTGAGCTATGCCGAACTGGTCACCCTCGCCACGATGCAGGCCATACTCGGCTACACCTCCGGTGAAGTACCAGTACACCGTGGGCCACGGCGCGAAGTCCTTCGGAAGCTGACGCCAAGCGCAGCCGGTCCGCACCACGTAGAAGATCGCATCCACGATCCGTCGCCGCGGATGCTTTCCCGCCGCCCACCCTTCGGGCCCACCCTCGCCGGCGGCAGCAACGGCTCGACCAGCGCGCCCACTGTTCATCCGTCAGGGCCGACGGATACCCACTCCCAGTACTGCTCACAACAAGCTCAACAACCAACACGGCAGATCTCAAACGCGGTCTGAGAGAGAAGAACAGAAAGAAAAAGAAAGGGACCTAAGGCCCCCAAGAATGCAGAAAGCCCCGTGCCATTGGCACGGGGCTTTCTCTGCAAGAATTGTTCGGCGGCGTCCTACTCTCCCACAGGGTCCCCCCTGCAGTACCATCGGCGCAATAAGGCTTAGCTTCCGGGTTCGGAATGTAACCGGGCGTTTCCCCTACGCTATGACCACCGAAACACTATGAAACAGACAACCGCACCATGTGTGGCACATGGGGTCGTTCGTGGTTTCAGAACCAACACAGTGGACGCGAGCAACTGAGGACAAGCCCTCGGCCTATTAGTACCGGTCAACTCCACACGTTACCGTGCTTCCATATCCGGCCTATCAACCCAGTCGTCTACTGGGAGCCTTACCCCATCAAGTGGGTGGGAGTCCTCATCTCGAAGCAGGCTTCCCGCTTAGATGCTTTCAGCGGTTATCCCTCCCGAACGTAGCCAACCAGCCATGCCCTTGGCAGGACAACTGGCACACCAGAGGTTCGTCCGTCCCGGTCCTCTCGTACTAGGGACAGCCCTTCTCAAGACTCCTGCGCGCGCAGCGGATAGGGACCGAACTGTCTCACGACGTTCTAAACCCAGCTCGCGTACCGCTTTAATGGGCGAACAGCCCAACCCTTGGGACCGACTCCAGCCCCAGGATGCGACGAGCCGACATCGAGGTGCCAAACCATCCCGTCGATATGGACTCTTGGGGAAGATCAGCCTGTTATCCCCGGGGTACCTTTTATCCGTTGAGCGACGGCGCTTCCACAAGCCACCGCCGGATCACTAGTCCCGACTTTCGTCCCTGCTCGACCCGTCGGTCTCACAGTCAAGCTCCCTTGTGCACTTACACTCAACACCTGATTACCAACCAGGCTGAGGGAACCTTTGGGCGCCTCCGTTACTCTTTAGGAGGCAACCGCCCCAGTTAAACTACCCATCAGACACTGTCCCTGATCCGGATCACGGACCCAGGTTAGACATCCAGCACGACCAGACTGGTATTTCAACGACGACTCCACCCGAACTGGCGTCCGAGTTTCAAAGTCTCCCAGCTATCCTACACAAGCCGAACCGAACACCAATATCAAACTGTAGTAAAGGTCCCGGGGTCTTTCCGTCCTGCTGCGCGAAACGAGCATCTTTACTCGTAGTGCAATTTCACCGGGCCTATGGTTGAGACAGTCGAGAAGTCGTTACGCCATTCGTGCAGGTCGGAACTTACCCGACAAGGAATTTCGCTACCTTAGGATGGTTATAGTTACCACCGCCGTTTACTGGCGCTTAAGTTCTCAGCTTCGCCACCCCGAAGAGTGACTAACCGGTCCCCTTAACGTTCCAGCACCGGGCAGGCGTCAGTCCGTATACATCGCCTTACGGCTTCGCACGGACCTGTGTTTTTAGTAAACAGTCGCTTCTCGCTGGTCTCTGCGGCCACACCCAGCTCAGAGGGAAAACCTCATCACCGGACATGGCCCCCCTTCTCCCGAAGTTACGGGGGCATTTTGCCGAGTTCCTTAACCATAGTTCACCCGAACGCCTCGGTATTCTCTACCTGACCACCTGAGTCGGTTTAGGGTACGGGCCGCCATGAAACTCGCTAGAGGCTTTTCTCGACAGCATAGGATCATCCACTTCGCCACAATCGGCTCGGCATCGGGTCTCACCCTTATGCCATCCGGATTTACCTGGATGACGGGCTACACCCTTACCCCGGGACAACCACCGCCCGGGCTGGACTACCTTCCTGCGTCACCCCATCACTCACCTACTACGGGTTGGGTTCGTCGGCTCCACCACTTTCCTTTCCCCGAAGGGTCCGGAACGGCTTCACGGACTTAGCATCGCCCGATTCAATGTTTGACGCTTCACAGCGGGTACCGGAATATCAACCGGTTATCCATCGACTACGCCTGTCGGCCTCGCCTTAGGTCCCGACTTACCCTGGGCAGATCAGCTTGACCCAGGAACCCTTGGTCAATCGGCGCACACGTTTCTCACGTGTGTATCGCTACTCATGCCTGCATTCTCACTCGTCAACCGTCCACCACTGCCTTCCGGCGCGGCTTCACCCGGCAGACGACGCTCCCCTACCCATCACAGCGGGCGTTGGCCCTATAGCTGCAATGACACGACTTCGGCGGTACGCTTGAGCCCCGCTACATTGTCGGCGCGGAATCACTAGACCAGTGAGCTATTACGCACTCTTTCAAGGGTGGCTGCTTCTAAGCCAACCTCCTGGTTGTCTGTGCGACTCCACATCCTTTCCCACTTAGCGTACGCTTGGGGGCCTTAGTCGATGCTCTGGGCTGTTTCCCTCTCGACCATGGAGCTTATCCCCCACAGTCTCACTGCCGCGTTCTCACTTGCCGGCATTCGGAGTTTGGCTAAGGTCAGTAACCCGGTAGGGCCCATCGCCTATCCAGTGCTCTACCTCCGGCAAGAAACACGCGACGCTGCACCTAAATGCATTTCGGGGAGAACCAGCTATCACGGAGTTTGATTGGCCTTTCACCCCTAACCACAGGTCATCCCCCAGGTTTTCAACCCTGGTGGGTTCGGTCCTCCACGAAGTCTTACCTCCGCTTCAACCTGCCCATGGCTAGATCACTCCGCTTCGGGTCTTGGGCATGCTACTGCGTCGCCCTGTTCGGACTCGCTTTCGCTACGGCTTCCCCACACGGGTTAACCTCGCAACACACCGCAAACTCGCAGGCTCATTCTTCAAAAGGCACGCAGTCACGACGCCGGATGACAAGTCATCCGACGCGACGCTCCCACGGCTTGTAGGCACACGGTTTCAGGTACTATTTCACTCCCCTCCCGGGGTACTTTTCACCATTCCCTCACGGTACTATCCGCTATCGGTCACCAGGGAATATTTAGGCTTGACGGGTGGTCCCGCCGGATTCACACGGGATTTCTCGGGCCCCGTGCTACTTGGGTGTCTCTTCAACGAGCCGTTGACGTTTCGGCTACGGGGGTCTTACCCTCTGCGCCGGACCTTTCGCATGTCCTTCGCCTACATCAACGGTTTCTGACTCGCCTCATGGCCGGCAGACCATGAAATAAGAGATCCCACAACCCCGCATGCGCAACCCCTGCCGGGTCTCACACGCCTGCGGTTTGGCCTCATCCGGTTTCGCTCGCCACTACTCCCGGAATCACGGTTGTTTTCTCTTCCTGCGGGTACTGAGATGTTTCACTTCCCCGCGTTCCCTCCGCATACCCTATGTGTTCAGGTATGGGTGACAGCCCATGACGACTGCCGGGTTTCCCCATTCGGACACCCCCGGATCAAAGTCTGGTTGACGACTCCCCGGGGACTATCGTGGCCTCCCACGTCCTTCATCGGTTCCTGGTGCCAAGGCATCCACCGTGCGCCCTTAAAAACTTGGCCACAGATGCTCGCGTCCACTGTGCAGTTCTCAAACAACGACCAACCACCCGTCACAACCCGCCGGAGCGGATTTTTACCGGGGTCGGCACTGAAGGCAGCCGATACGGCCGTGCCCTCAGACACCCAACAGCGTGCCCGGCGCTCCCTGCCGCGCTGCTCGTTCGTTCCATGCCCCGGGGGGCCGTACTGGAAAGAGCAGACGGTCGAGAGTGCCGACTAATCAACGTTCCACCCATGAGCTGACCACCGCCGGACAGGTGCCGGCGTAGTGGCTCTGGCCGCCTTGCGGCAGCTAGATGCTCCTTAGAAAGGAGGTGATCCAGCCGCACCTTCCGGTACGGCTACCTTGTTACGACTTCGTCCCAATCGCCAGTCCCACCTTCGACGGCTCCCTCCCCACGAGGGGGTTGGGCCACCGGCTTCGGGTGTTACCGACTTTCGTGACGTGACGGGCGGTGTGTACAAGGCCCGGGAACGTATTCACCGCAGCGATGCTGATCTGCGATTACTAGCAACTCCGACTTCATGGGGTCGAGTTGCAGACCCCAATCCGAACTGAGACCGGCTTTTTGAGATTCGCTCCACCTCGCGGTATCGCAGCTCATTGTACCGGCCATTGTAGCACGTGTGCAGCCCAAGACATAAGGGGCATGATGACTTGACGTCGTCCCCACCTTCCTCCGAGTTGACCCCGGCGGTCTCCCGTGAGTCCCCAACACCCCCGAAGGGGCTTGCTGGCAACACGGGACAAGGGTTGCGCTCGTTGCGGGACTTAACCCAACATCTCACGACACGAGCTGACGACAGCCATGCACCACCTGTACACCGACCACAAGGGGGCGCCTGTCTCCAGACGTTTCCGGTGTATGTCAAGCCTTGGTAAGGTTCTTCGCGTTGCGTCGAATTAAGCCACATGCTCCGCTGCTTGTGCGGGCCCCCGTCAATTCCTTTGAGTTTTAGCCTTGCGGCCGTACTCCCCAGGCGGGGCACTTAATGCGTTAGCTGCGGCACCGACGACGTGGAATGTCGCCAACACCTAGTGCCCACCGTTTACGGCGTGGACTACCAGGGTATCTAATCCTGTTCGCTCCCCACGCTTTCGCTCCTCAGCGTCAGTAATGGCCCAGAGATCCGCCTTCGCCACCGGTGTTCCTCCTGATATCTGCGCATTTCACCGCTACACCAGGAATTCCGATCTCCCCTACCACACTCTAGCCTGCCCGTATCGACTGCAGACCCGGGGTTAAGCCCCGGGCTTTCACAATTGACGCGACAGGCCGCCTACGAGCTCTTTACGCCCAATAATTCCGGACAACGCTCGCGCCCTACGTATTACCGCGGCTGCTGGCACGTAGTTAGCCGGCGCTTCTTCTGCAGGTACCGTCACTTGCGCTTCTTCCCTGCTGAAAGAGGTTTACAACCCGAAGGCCGTCATCCCTCACGCGGCGTCGCTGCATCAGGCTTGCGCCCATTGTGCAATATTCCCCACTGCTGCCTCCCGTAGGAGTCTGGGCCGTGTCTCAGTCCCAGTGTGGCCGGTCGCCCTCTCAGGCCGGCTACCCGTCGTCGCCTTGGTGAGCCGTTACCTCACCAACAAGCTGATAGGCCGCGGGCTCATCCCTCACCGCCGGAGCTTTCAACCCCCACCCATGCGAGTGGAAGTATCATCCGGTATTAGACCCCGTTTCCAGGGCTTGTCCCGAAGTGAGGGGCAGATTGCCCACGTGTTACTCACCCGTTCGCCACTAATCCACCCCGAGGGGCTTCATCGTTCGACTTGCATGTGTTAAGCACGCCGCCAGCGTTCGTCCTGAGCCAGGATCAAACTCTCCGTGAATGCTTTCCCGTGATCGGGAGAACACCACGAGAGCGGAACGGTCGGGCGGAATAGGCCCCACCGTTCACAGCGTCCTCGCTGTGTTGTTCTTCAAAGGAACCTCGTCCCGGCCTGCTGGCCGAAGACGGGGTATCAACATATCTGGCGTTGATTTTTGGCACGCTGTTGAGTTCTCAAGGAACGGACGCTTCCTTTGTACTCACCCTCGCGGGCTTTCCTCCGGGCGCTTCCCTTCGGTCCTGCGTGTCCGACTCTATCAGATCTTTCCGATCCGATTTCCTCGGGCTGTTCGCCTTCCCGGTTCCCGCATTTCGCGTTTCCCTTTCCGGCGACTCCGACTTTATCAGAAGTTTCGCGCCGGACTTGCCGGTCGAATTTTTCCGATTTATCGGGAGGGGCTTCGTCGAAATCTGAAGTTTCGAGAAGCAGTCAGATGTTCACACTTACCCTTGCGGACCATAGCCCAGCTCCAGGCAACTGTTCAAATCTACCTCCCCGCTCGGTCCGTGTCAACGGTTCCTGCGGGGCGAAGAGGAGACTAGCAGCTGGACGGAGCTCCACGCACATCAGGCTGCCGTCGGCACGACGGCGCTGCGTTCGGCCGTCTCCAGGTCGCCGGTCTCGCCGGCCCGAGCCGCGCGCCCGCCCAGGACATAGACGTAGGCCAGGAAGGCCAGCTCCGCGACGACTCCGATGGTGATGCGGGCCCAGGTGGGAAGGCCGGACGGGGTGACGAAGCCTTCGATCGCGCCGGAGACGAAGAGGACCAGCGCGAGACCGATCGCCATGGCCAGTGCCGCCCGGCCTTCCTCCGCGAGGGCCCTGCGTCGTGGCCGTGGTCCGGGGTCGATGAGGGTCCATCCGAGGCGCAGGCCGGTGCCGGCGGCGACGAAGACCGCGGTCAGTTCGAGGAGGCCATGGGGCAGAACCAGGCCGAGGAAGGTGTCCAGCCGACCCGCGGAGGCCATCAGGCCGAAGCCGACGCCCAGGTTGAGCATGTTCGTGAAGAGGATCCAGATGACCGGCAGGCCCAGGAAGACGCCCAGGATCAGACAGAGGGCGGCGACCCACGCGTTGTTCGTCCAGACCTGGGCGGCGAACGAGGCCGCGGGGTTGCTGGAGTAGTACGTCTCGTACTGGCCGCCGGGGCGGGTGAGCTCGCGCAGCTCGGCAGGTGCGGCGATGGATGCCTGGACCTCGGGGTGGGTGCCGATCCACCAGCCGAGGAGGGCCGCGACCGCGGTGGACAGGAGTGCGGTGGGCACCCACCAGTGACGGGCCCGGTACACGGCGGCCGGAAAGCTGTGCGAGAGGAAGTGCGTGGCGTCCCGCCAGGATGCGCGCCGTGCCCCCGTCACCGCGCCCCGCGCGCGTGCCACCAGCTGGCTGAGTCTTCCGGTCAGCTGGGGGTCGGGGGCCGCGGACTGGATCAGCGAGAGGTGGGTGGCCGTGCGTTGGTAGAGGAGGACGAGTTCGTCGGCCTCGGCGCCGGTCAGCCGGCGCTGGCGCCGTAGTAGGGCGTCGAGGCGGTCCCACTCCGCGCGGTGAGCGGAGACGAAGACGTCGAGGTCCATCGGTGTGCCTGCTCCTCGGCTGTTCGTCGGCTCCCGCCGCGAGCTCTTCGGTCGTACGGACCGGCCGGCTCGGCGGTACGGGATGATCGGCTGGTCGTACTCCGGTGCGATGTGCCATCAGCTTGGCAGACTGGCGGTGTTCCGGGCAGGGCAGGGGAAGGGCGGGCGGACGTGAGTGAGCTGGTGACGGGCGAGGCTGTGGCGTTGGAGCTGCGCCCCGCGAAGCTGCCCAGTAGGGCGCTGGCCGTGCTGCTCGACCTGGTCGCGGCGGTGACGGTCTATGTCGTGGTGACCATCGCGCTGCTGGCTGCCACCGCTTCGCTGGACCAGGCGGCTCAGACGGCGATATCCCTCGCGGTCTTTCTGTTGTTGCTGGTGGGCGTGCCGATAGCGGTCGAGACGCTCAGCCATGGACGGTCGCTCGGGAAGATGGCGTGCGGGCTGCGGGTGGTGCGGGACGACGGGGGGCCGATCCGTTTCCGGCACGCGCTGGTGCGGGGCCTGATAGGTGTGATCGAGATCCTGATGACGATGGGCGTCGTCGCGTGCATCGCCTCGCTCGTGTCGTCGCGGGGGCGGCGGCTCGGAGACGTCTTCGCCGGGACCCTCGTCGTTCGGGAGAGGCTGCCGGTCGGTCCCGTGGACTCGGTACCGCCGCCTCCGCCCTGGCTGGCCGGCCGGTTCGCGGGGCTCGATCTGTCCGCGGTGCCGGACGGGCTGTGGCTCGCCGTACGCCAGTACCTGACGCGGATGCGGCAGCTGGACCCGCAGGTCGGCCACGCGATGGCGGAACGGCTGGCGGCGGACCTGGCGGACCGGACGGGAGCGCCGGTGCCGCAGGGCGTGCCGGCGGCGGCGTACCTGGCGGCCGTGGTGCAGGAGCGGCAGGCCCGGGACGCCCGGCGTGCCTTCGGGCACGGCGCCGGTGGAGCGGCCTTCATCGGAGGCGGACCGGACGGCGCCTCCGGACCGGCGGATGCGTACGCCCCGCCGCCCGCCCCTCGGGCGGCTCCACCGACCGCATACCCCTCCGTTCCCGCTGCCCCCTCCCACCCCGCCGGTTCTTCGCACCCTTCTGTTCCCTCCGGTCCCGCCACACCCGGCGTTCCCGCCACGCCCGTGTCGCCCCCACCGGCGGCCGAGAGGCCGTCGACCGGGTTCGTGCCTCCGGCGTAGGGCGCATTCGGAACGGTCTCCGGGAGGCGGTCAGTCGAGGGCCGAGGGGGGTGACTCGAGGTCCTCGAGTTCGATGCCGGGGGCTGCGAGGACCACGTCCCCGGAGAGGTGCACGGTGTGCTGCTCACCGGTGTCCAGGGCTGTGACCTGGTACGCGTCCACGGTCAGGGGTCCGTTGTCAGTGGCGTGTGCTTCTCTTTCCACCAAGGTCCAGGACTGGTCCACGGTGAGGGGGGCGAGCACCGGATCCGTGAAGGCGACGAGCCGTACCCGGGTGGCCGGGGCGGAGGGGGTGAGGCGCAGGAGACGGGCGGTGGCGATGAGGAACGCGGGTGAGGAGCCGGTGAAGGCGTGGGCGCGCACATTGCCTTCGGTGGCGTGGGTTCCGGTGGGATCGGTACGGACCCAGGTGACGCCGTCGAGGGCGGCACCGCGGACCTGCCAGCTCGCGGCGTGCAGTTCGAGGCGGAGAGGGCGGCCGAGTTCGTCGAGGGTGAGGTCGACCGAGCCCAGGTGATCGCCGGACGGGGCGGTGAGCTGGGAGACGTAGCGCCAGCCGGAGGGGCCGGGGGCGCATTGGAAGTGTTCTTCGGCGAGGGGGGTGTGATCGTGCGGATCGTGGAGCGAATAACGGCCGCGGGGCATGGGGGTCCTGGGTCTTGACGGGCCGGCCCGGTCACTGGCCGGACAACGGGATAGGCCCCCGACACGGGGGTGCGGGGGCCTGTCCCGGAAGGTCCTGCCGCCGGGGAGCGCGCCGGTGCACGGGCGCGTTCCCCGCGGCGGGAGCCTCGGCCCGGTGGGCGTCGGCTCCTCGGGCGTCGGATCAGTAGCGGTAGTGGTCCGACTTGTACGGGCCCTCGACCGTCACACCGATGTACTCGGCCTGCTCGGGGCGGAGGGTGGTCAGCTTCACGCCGAGCGCGTCGAGGTGCAGCCGGGCGACCTTCTCGTCCAGGTACTTGGGCAGCACGTAGACGCCGGTCGGGTACTCGTCGGGCTTGGTGAACAGCTCGATCTGGGCCAGGGTCTGGTCCGCGAAGGAGTTGGACATCACGAACGACGGGTGGCCGGTGGCGTTGCCCAGGTTCAGCAGGCGACCCTCGGAAAGGACGATGAGGACCTTGCCGTCGGGGTACCTCCAGGTGTGGACCTGCGGCTTGATCTCGTCCTTGACGATGCCGGGGGTCCCGGCGAGGCCGGCCATGTCGATCTCGTTGTCGAAGTGGCCGATGTTGCCGACGATGGCCTGGTGCTTCATCTTGGCCATGTCCGCGGCCATGATGATGTCCTTGTTGCCGGTCGTGGTGATGAAGATGTCGGCCTTGTCGACGACCTCGTCCAGCGTCGTGACCTGGTAGCCGTCCATCGCCGCCTGCAGGGCGCAGATCGGGTCGATCTCGGTGATGATCACGCGGGCGCCCTGGCCGCGCAGCGACTCCGCACATCCCTTGCCGACGTCGCCGTAGCCGCAGACGACGGCGGTCTTGCCGCCGATCAGGGTGTCGGTGGCGCGGTTGAGGCCGTCGATCAGGGAGTGGCGGCAGCCGTACTTGTTGTCGAACTTCGACTTGGTGACGGCGTCGTTGACGTTGATCGCCGGGAACAGGAGGGTGCCGTCGCGGTGCATCTCGTACAGGCGGTGGACGCCGGTCGTGGTCTCCTCGGTCACGCCGCGGATCTCGGACGCCAGCTGGGTCCACTTCTGCGGGCTCTCGCTCACCGTGCGGGTGAGGAGTTCGAGGATGACGCGGTGCTCGTCGGACTCGGCGGTGTCGACCGAGGGGACCTTGCCGTCCTTCTCGTACTCGACGCCCTTGTGGACCAGGAGAGTGGCGTCACCGCCGTCGTCCAGGATCATGTTCGGGCCGCCGGTGGGGGTGTCCGGCCAGGTCAGCGCCTGCTCGGTGCACCACCAGTACTCCTCCAGCGTCTCGCCCTTCCAGGCGAAGACCGGGACGCCCTGCGGGTTCTCGGGCGTGCCGTTCGGGCCGACGGCGATGGCGGCCGCGGCGTGGTCCTGGGTGGAGAAGATGTTGCAGGACGCCCAGCGGACCTGAGCGCCGAGGGCGGTCAGGGTCTCGATGAGGACGGCGGTCTGCACGGTCATGTGCAGGGAGCCGGTGACACGGGCGCCGGCCAGAGGCTGGGCCTCGGCGTATTCCTTGCGGATCGCCATCAGGCCCGGCATCTCGTGCTCGGCGAGGGTGATCTCCTTGCGGCCGAAGGCGGCCAGGGAGAGATCGGCGACCTTGAAGTCCTGTCGGGTGTCGACAGTCGTCATGGAGAGCTGCTCCTCGGGGTGTGGGTCGAGGTGGGTACGGCTGTTCTGCGCGGCGGCGGACACAAGGGTGCCCGGGGAGGGCACAGGCATGCCCGCGTGCGCGCAGCGCAGTCCGTCGGAGGCCCTCTCTCCCTCGGCCGGTCCGCTGGGGGACCGCCCGACCGCCATCAGCAGCGACGTCTGGCTCCGTCCCAAGCTACACCGACGGGCGCGGCCGCCCCCAGCCGGTTGCCGAACACATCAGACCGAACACGGAGGGCGACGAAACGCGACGACCACCGGGGCCGGTGGTCGTCACCGGTCGGTGGTCGTGGCCGATCAGGGGGTGCGCCGGCCGGTGGGGCCGGGCGGGGGCGGGCTCAGTGCTCCGTCGGGGCCGGGCCGCCCGGGGTGGCTGCGGCGTCGGCGCCCTTGGCGGCCTCGGCCGCGCGGTAGACGTCGGGCTCCAGGTAGATCACGCGGGCGATCGGGACGGCCTCGCGGATGCGGGACTCGGCGGCGTCGATGGCGGCGGCGACCTTCGTGGCCGTGTCGTCGTGGTGTACGGCGATCTTCGCGGCGACCAGGAGTTCCTCGGGGCCGATGTGGAGGGTGCGCATGTGGATGATGCGGGTGACGGTGTCGCCGTCGACGAGGGCGGTCTCGATCTTCCGGGTCTCCTCGGCGCCCGCGGCCTCGCCGAGCAGCAGCGACTTCGTCTCGAGCGCGAGGACCACGGCGATCAGGATCAGCAGGACGCCGATGCAGAGGGTGCCGATGCCGTCCCAGACGCTGTCGCCGGTGAGCAGGGCCAGGCCGACGCCGCCGAGGGCGAGGACGAGGCCGACGAGGGCGCCGAGGTCCTCCAGGAGGACGACCGGCAGCTCGGGGGCCTTGGCGTGGCGGACGAACTCCTTCCAGGAGCGCTCGCCGCGCACCGCGTTGGACTCCTTGATGGCGGTGCGGAAGGAGAAGGTCTCGGCGATGATCGCGAAGACCAGCACGCCGACCGGCCAGTACCAGTGCGTCAGCTCGTGCGGGTTCTTGATCTTCTCGTAGCCCTCGTAGATGGCGAACAGGCCGCCGACCGAGAACAGCACGATGGAGACGAGGAAGGCGTAGATGTAGCGCTCGCGGCCGTAGCCGAAGGGGTGTTGCGGGGTGGCCTGCCGCTGGGCCCGCTTGCCGCCGACCAGCAGCAGGGCCTGGTTGCCGGAGTCGGCGACGGAGTGCACGGACTCGGCGAGCATCGACGAGGAGCCGCTGAAGAGGAACGCCACGAACTTCGCTACCGCGATCGCCGCGTTGGCGGCGAGTGCCGCGACGATCGCCTTGGTTCCGCCTGACGCGCTCATGTGTCCGCGTTGTCCCTTCGTACGCCGTTCACGGGCCCGGGCGGGCGTCTTCGTACGCCGCCCGGGTGTTGTCCGTGCTGTAACGGGGGGACATTGTTGCAGCCCGACGGGCCGACGGGGGTCGGATCGGCGTCGTCCGGCGGTCAGGCGACGACCGTTGCCCTGAACAGAGTTCCGGTACCGGACACTTCGGCCTTTTCGCCTGCGGGAACGAACACGGAGGTGCCCGGGGACAGCTCGTGCTCGCCCGCGCGTACGGAGCCCGCCGTGCAGAGCAGGATCTGAGGGGTGGCCAGGGTGAGGTCGTGGGTGGCGCCGCCGGCGGGCAGGACGTAGCGGGAGAGCCGGAACTCGTCGGTGGGGGTGTCGTAGAGCTCTTCGCCGTCCGGTGCGGCCTCCGGGCGCAGCACGCCGGGGTCGCGGGGCTCGAAGCGGACGATGCGCAGGAGTTCGGGGACGTCGACGTGCTTGGGGGTCAGTCCGCAGCGCAGGACGTTGTCGGAGTTGGCCATGATCTCGACGCCGAGGCCGTTCAGGTAGGCGTGCGGGACGCCGGCGCCGAGGTAGAGGGCCTCGCCGGGCTGGAGCCGGACGTGGTTGAGGAGCATGGCGGCGATGACGCCGGGGTCGCCCGGGTAGTGGTGGGCGATGGCGGCGTACGGGGCGTGGTCTCCGCCGAGGCGGTCGCAGGCGGCGGCCGCCTCGGTGACGGTGCGGGCCATCTCGTCGCGGTCGGCGGTGAGGATCGCGGTGAGGACCTCGCGCAGGGCCGCTTCCTCGGGCTGGGCGTGCAGCAGGTCGACGTACGGCTTGAGGGAGTCCACTCCGAGGGCGTCGAGCAGTTCGGCGGCGCGCAGCGGGTCGCGGAAGCCGCAGAGGCCGTCGAAGTCGGTGAGGGCGCAGACCAGTTCGGGCTTGTGGTTGGCGTCCTTGTAGGTGCGGTGCGCGGCGTCGGCGGGGACGCCGCGTCGTTCCTCGTCCGCGTAGCCGGCCTTCGCCTGGTCCAGGTCGGGGTGGACCTGGAGGGACAGCGGCGCGCCGGCGGCGAGGAGTTTGAGGAGGAAGGGCAGGCGTGGACCGAACTTCGCGACCGAGGCCGCGCCGAGTTCCCGCTCCGGGTCGGCGTCGATGACCTCGGCCAGGGTGCCCCGGCCGGTGCGCGAGGGCGCGCCGGGGTGGGCGCCCATCCACATCTCCGCCTGCGGCTCACCGGTCGGTTCGACGCCGAGCAGCTGGGCTATGGCGGTGGTGGAACCCCAGGCATAGGGGCGGACGGTGTTGTCGAGGCGATCCATGGGGTTCTCTCTGGGTCGTTCGGCAGGTTCTCGGCGAAGGGCGGGACGAAGGAGCGGGACAAAGGGGCGGTCCACCCGGTCGTCCCTGTGGACGCGGCACGGTGGACGCCCTCGCCGAAGTCCTGCTCAGGGCTTCCCGGGTGGGACTGTCCTCCGCATGATCAGGCTCTCGAAGTGAGCGCCAGGTAAACGGCGGCGAAATCCGTGACGGCGATCAGTTCGGCGAGGGTCTCCAGTTCGCCGCCCTCCTCCGGTTCGAGTTCGCTGATCGGCGTGTCGTGGCCGAGGGCCATCTCACGGGCGGCCGGGGCGGCGGTGAGGCCGCCGATCGGGCGGTCGCGGAGCAGCACCACGCGCGCGTGCAGGGCGGGGGCCTCCTCCACGCGGTCGCGGAAGAAGTCGTCCGGGTCGGCGCGGCCGGCGAGCGGGCCGGCCAGCAGGGCGCTGTGCGCGCCGAGCGCCTCGGGGAGTTCGGCGACGACGGCGGGGGTGCCGGACAGTTCCGCGAGCGCGGCGGCGAAGCGGCGGCCCGCCGGGCCGGCCGAGGTGCCCTCGGTCCACACGACGGGCAGCGCGTCGGCGAGTTCGGCGGCCAGGGTCTTGGCGGGGTTGCTGTAGGTGGCGAGGGCCGGGCCGCAGCGTTCGGCGATGCGGTCGAGGCGGTCGGCGACCTTCTCCAGGGCGTCCGGCGGGGCGGTGAGCAGACCGACGCGGTCCAGGAGCGCGAGCAGCGGGGTGAGCAGCGCCCACAGAACTCCGGGGGCGGAGGCGGCGAGGGGTTCGTCCTGGTCGTAGGACGTGGTCGCCATGGGGACGAACAGGCCGTGGGAGCCGCTGACCGTGTCGGCGAGCGGGGTCCGGGCGGGGGCCACGGCGACGACGGTGCAGCCGCGGCGGTAGGCCTGTTCGGCGAGCAGGGACAGGCCCGGCTCGGTGCCGTCCGGGGTGGCGATCAGGAGCAGGTCCACGGAACCGGCCCAGCCGGGCAGTTCCCAGCGCAGCGCGCCCGCGACGGGGGCCACGCCGGTGGGCGCGAGCCGGGTGACGGGGCTGCCCGCGCCGGCGAGCGTGCCGAGGAGGTCGGCGGCCTGGGTGGCGGCCGCGCCGGGGCCCGCGATGAGGACGGCGCGGGGACGGCCGTCGGGTTTGAGGTCGTGGACACCGGCCTCGGCGGCATGCCGCGCGGCGGTGCGGACACAGGCGCCCGCTTCGGCGGCGCCGCGGAGCAGCCCGCGGCGGTCGGCCTCGGTGAGGCCCTCCGGTGAGTCGAGCAGCGATTCGTCGAGCATGGGGCGGCTGCCTCCGATCGGCGGGGCGTCGTACGGGGGGCGGCGGTACTCGGAGCGGCGGGTCGCTGGTGCGCAGGGTCGCCGGATCGTCGGTTACGCGGGGCGGCGGGCCTCGTCGACGAGGAGGACGGGGATGCCGTCGCGGACCGGGTACGCCAGGCCGCACTCCTGGCCGGTGCAGATCAGCTCGTTGTCCTGCTCCTCGAGGGAGGAGTGGCAGGCCGGGCAGGCGAGGATCTCCAGGAGGCCGGTTTCCAGCGGCATGGGTGGGTTCCCTTCGGGCGGGCGTATGCGGATGTGCCTGGTCAGGGTACCGCCGGTGGGGACGCGGCGGACGGGAGGCGGCGGACGGGTCCGGCACCGCGGTCCGGCGGGGCTCGCGGTGACCGTCGGCCTGGGCCCCGGGCCCGACGTGACCGGGTGTGCGGCGGCCGGTTCGTCCCGGCCGCCGCACACCGTCGTACGCCGTCGCACGGGGACGGTTCCCAGGCCGTCCACGGACCGGATCAGCCTCGGATGACGGCCAGGGCCTCGTCGCGGATTCTGGCCATGGTGGCCTGGTCGCGGGCCTCCGCGTTCAGGCGGAGGAGGGGTTCCGTGTTGGAGGGGCGGACGTTGAACCACCAGTCGGCGGCGGTGACGGTGAGGCCGTCCAGTTCGTCCAGGGTGATGCCGTCGCGGTCCTCGTAGGCGGCCCTGATCGCGGCGAGGCGGGCCGCCTGGTCGTCGACCGTGGAGTTGATCTCGCCGGAGCCCGCGTAGCGGTCGTACTGGTCGACCAGGGCGGACAGGGTGCCCTGCTGGCCGCCGAGGGCGGCGAGGACGTGCAGGGCGGCCAGCATGCCGGTGTCGGCGTTCCAGAAGTCGCGGAAGTAGTAGTGCGCCGAGTGCTCGCCGCCGAAGATGGCGCCGTTGGCGGCCATCTCGGCCTTGATGAAGGAGTGGCCCACGCGGGTGCGGACCGGTGTGCCGCCGTTCTCCTCGACGACCTCCGGCACCGACCAGGAGGTGATCAGGTTGTGGATGATCGTGCCCTTGCCGCCGTTGCGGGCGAGTTCGCGGGAGGCGACCAGGGCGGTGATCGCGGACGGGGAGACCGGCTCGCCGCGCTCGTCGACGACGAAGCAGCGGTCGGCGTCGCCGTCGAAGGCGAGGCCGAGGTCGGCGCCCTCCTCGCGGACCCGCTGCTGCAGGTCGACGAGGTTGGCCGGGTCGAGCGGGTTGGCCTCGTGGTGGGGGAAGGTGCCGTCGAGTTCGAAGTACATCGGGACGACGGTGAGCGGCAGGCCGGCCAGGACGGTGGGGACGGTGTGCCCGCCCATGCCGTTGCCCGCGTCGACGACGACCTTCAGGTGCCGGACGGAGGTCAGGTCGACGAGGGAGCGCAGGTGCGCCGCGTAGTCGTCCAGCGTCTCGCGCCGGGTGACGGTTCCCGCCGTGGCGGCCGGCTCGGGGACCCCCGTCTCGCTCCACTTCTCGACGAGTTCGCGGATCTCCGTCAGGCCCGTGTCCTGGCCGACGGGCGCGGCGCCCGCGCGGCACAGTTTGATGCCGTTGTAGCGGGCCGGGTTGTGCGAGGCGGTGAACATCGCGCCGGGCAGGTCCAGGGCGCCGGAGGCGTAATAGAGCTGGTCCGTGGAGCAGAGGCCGATCTCGGTCACGTCGACGCCCTGGGCCGCGGCGCCGCGGGCGAAGGCGCCCGACAGGCCGGGCGAGGAGGGCCGCATGTCGTGCCCGGTGACGAGGGCGCTCGCTCCGGTCACGCGCGCGAAGGCGGCGCCGAAGAGTTCGGCCAGGGACTCGTCCCACTGGTCGGGGACGATCCCGCGTACGTCGTACGCCTTGACGATCTGTGACAGATCAGCAGCCACGGCCAGCCCTCCGGAGGTCATGTCGGTCACCACAAACTACCCGCAGAGGATGACACTCCGCTGCGGGCAGTCCCGTGGTGACCGGCAGGCCCGTGCCCGGGGACCGGCCGGACTCGTGCCCGGGGACCGTCCGGTCCCCGGGCGCCGCCTCGGGTCAGGGCAGCATCCACCCGAGCACGAAGGTGCTCTGCCCCACCACGATCAGGCACATGACGAGCAGTAGGCCGAGGCTCCAGGGCAGCACCTTGCGCAGCAGGTCTCCTTCCTTGCCCGCCAGGCCGACGGCGGCGCAGGCGATGGTGAGGTTCTGCGGCGAGATCATCTTGCCGAGGACACCACCCGAACTGTTGGCGGCGGCGAGCAGGTCGGGCGACAGTCCGGACTCCCGTGCGGCGGTCACCTGGAGGGCGCCGAAGAGCGCGTTGGCCGAGGTGTCCGAGCCGGTGACGGCGACGCCGAACCAGCCGAGGACGGGTGACAGGAAGGCGAGTCCGGCACCGGCGGCGGCCACGAAGTAGCCGATCGTCGCCGCCTGACCGGAGAGGTTCATGACGTAGGCGAGCGCCAGGACCGAGGTCACCGTGAGGATCGCGAACCGCAGTTCGTGCACGGTCGCGAGCCATTCCTTGAGCGCCACGCGCGCGTGCAGGCCGAGCACGACCGCGGTGGCCACGCCGGCGAACAGGACGAGGGTGCCGCCGGTGGAGACGATGGGCCAGGTGAACACGTTGGCCCCGACCGGTTCGCCGTTCGGCGCGGCGACGTCGAGAAGGGGCCAGTCGAACTTCTGGGTCGCCCCGGCCAGCCAGTCCTTGATCACCGGGATCTGCGCGAGGGAGAAGATCACCACGATCAGCGCGTACGGGGCGTACGCCCGCACGACCTCGCGGCGCGGGTCCTCCTCGTCCAGTTCCTCACTGCGCACACCGGTCAGCACGGAGGCGCGTACGGCCTCGGAGGCGGGCACGCGCGAGTGCGGTACGGCGACCAGGGCGCCCGCGCCGGCCAGGGCCGCGGCGATGTCGGCGAGTTGCGCGGAGACGTAGTTGGAGGCGACGAACTGGGCGATGGCGAAGGCGACTCCGCAGGCCACCGCGGGAATCCAGGTGTCCCGCAGCCCGCGCCGCCCGTCCACCAGCCAGACCAGCACCAGCGGCACCACGAGGGCGAGCAGCGGGGTCTGGCGGCCGACGACGGACGCCACCGAGTCCAGCGGCAGACCGGTCACCTGGGCGAGCGTGACGACCGGTGTGCCCATGGCCCCGAACGCCACCGGAGCGGTGTTGGCGACGAGCGCGACGACGGCGGCCCGGACCGGGTCGAAGCCGAGGGCCACGAGCATCACGGCGGAGATCGCGACGGGGGCTCCGAACCCGGCGAGCGCCTCCAGCAGTGCCCCGAAGCAGAAGGCGACGACCAGGGCCTGGATCCGCGGGTCGTCGGAGAGCCGTCCGAAGGAGCGGCGCAGGATGTCGAAGTGCTGGGTACGGACCGTCATCCGGTACACCCACAGCGCGTTGACGACGATCCACATGATGGGGAAAAGGCCGAAGACCGCTCCCTGGGCGGCGCTGGAGAGCGTCTGGTCCAGAGGCATGCGGTAGGCCAGGCAGGCCACCAGAACGGCGCCTAACAGACCGATCAGGCCCGCCAGGTGCGCTTTCATGCGCAGGCCGCCGAGCAGGACGAGCACGGTCACGAGGGGCAGCGCCGCCACGAGGGCGGACAGACCGAGTGAGCCGGCGACGGGTTCCAGTTCCTGGACGTACACGGACGCGCCTCCTGGATTCCGCAATGCGGAAGAAGATTCTCGCTACGTCCTCGGAATGGTCGTGTCCTCGACAAGTGCGCGTCAATGGGCGTGCGGCACCTTACTCACGGGACAGGTGGGGTGAGAGGGGAGCAAGGGCCGACGCACACGGGCCACCGGCACGACCGTGCGAAAGACCGCGCGGGGAGAAGGCCGTTCAGGGCTCGGGCGTCACGGCCGGAGCGCGGTCGCCGACGTCAGTTGTCGGGAGAGCGGAGCACGCGCAGGTGGCCGCGTCGCGCGACCTCCATCGGGTCCGCACCGCGTCCCGCACCGCCGGCCGACCGCTCCTGGGGGCGGGCCGCTTCACGCACCGCGTCCGCGAGCGCCTCGAGATCGTCTCCGCTGGGCCGCGCCGGGGCCGAACCGTCGAGCAGACGGACGACCTCCCAGCCGCGCGGCGCGGTGAGGCGCTCGGAGTGCTCGGCGCACAGGTCGTAGCAGTGGGGTTCGGCGTAGGTGGCGAGCGGGCCGAGGACCGCGGTCGAGTCGGCGTAGACGTACGTCAGCGTCGCAACGGCGGGACGGCCGCAAGCGGTGCGCGAACAGCGACGTACAGGGCTCACGGTGTTGGACGGTACCGCACTCTTGAGCGGGCCGCGACGACTCCCCTCCTGCGCGTTCCCCCGTGTCGTGGCCTGAAAGGTCCCCTGCACCCCGGTCGGCACACACCGTTTGACCTGCTCCGACGCTCTTGTTCGGAAGGTATGCGGTTTTCCCTCCGGTCATCACTTGGTACAAACACCGTCAAATACCTTGAGATCACCGGCCCATGAAAGATATGGAATCGAGCCGAACCTTGGCCGGAATGGTCATGCGGCGACATGCCGATCGGACGGCCCGCCACCGCGCCCCGACGCCGTACGGAGCGGCGCCCCGGCGCTGCGCGGGGGCCGGGAACCGAAGCGGGAGGCGAGCCGGGAGCCGAGCCGTGCGAGGTCGGGGTCCGGAAGCCGTGTGGGGGTCGGGCGCGTCGGACCGGCGGAGACTACGCTGCACCGTGATGGACACCCCTGTGACGCCCCGTGCCGCCGACCGCGGGCCCCGCCGTCGTGATCGCCACGGCCGGGGCATGCGCGGGCCGATCGCGCCGCCCCAGGTGCCGCTGGCCGCCAGCCGCGCGGAGACGTTCGCGGATCTGGTGCAGGACTCCGTGGAACGGCTGGAGCGTCGGTGGCCGCAGCTGGCCGACATCGACTTCCTCGTGCTGGAGGTCCCCCGCCTGGACGCGCCCGGAGCGGGGTGGAGCGACGAGCCGGTGCCGCTGGGCGGCACCGTGCCGACCCACGAGGGGAACCCCGCCCGGGTCGTGGTCTACCGCCGGCCGGTGGAGATCCGCACCAAGGGGCGCGACGAGCGGGCGGCGCTGGTCCACGAGGTCGTCGTGGAGCAGGTCGCCGAACTGCTGGGACTGACGCCGGAGACCGTGGATCCCCGGTACGGCGAGGACTGACACGCCGAGGCCCGAGGCACCCGGGCCTGCCGCGCCGAGGCCCGCACGGCCGCCCCGGCGCCCGAGCGGAGTGAATCTTCCGTACGGGCGCCGGCGGTTCCTACCTCTGCAGGACCGACAGGTCCTCCTCCGTGTGCGGTACAGCCACCATGCCCCGGTCGTCGGGGAGGGTCTGGACGGTGAAAGCGGGGACGCCGTCGTCCGGGGCGGTGAGGGTCCGGGAGGCGTAGACGGGGGCGTCGTCCGACTCGGGCTCGACCGTCAGCGCGTACGTCCCCTCGACGTCGTCCGGGACCGGGACCTCGATGTTCTGGGTGGTACCGGCCTTGATCGTGTACGTCTCGGTCGCCGGCGTACCGCCCTCGCTGCCCGCGGACACGGTGACCCTGACCTTGGCGGCGCCCTCGGGCGCGGTCACGGCGAGGGTGCTGCCCTCGGCCGTGTTGTCGACGGACGTCGCCCGCAGGCCGACCTCGCGGGCCGCCGGGACGAAGGCCGACTCCTGGTCGTCGCCCTGGCCGCGCAGCACCCGGACGGCCGCCACGACGGGCACCGAGCGGTCCGTCGGCGTGAGGACCAGGGAGCCCGCCTCGCCGCGCGTGACGTCACCGAGGTCGACGGCGGTCGTCATCCCGCCCTTCACGTGCACCGTCTCGTTGCCGGCCGGTGTGATCAGCCCGGAGGGCGACGCGAGCTGCACCTTCAGGTCGGCGTCGACGTTGCCGGGGGTGAAGACGACCAGGCGTACGGCGGTGGCGTCCTGGGGGATGCCGGGCAGGACCAGGCTGCCCGCCGGATCGGCCGACGCGGCCAGCCAGTCACCGCCGAGCGAGTCGTCCAGGGCCTGCACGGCCGCGCCGACCCGCCCGCTGCGCACGACGACGTGGACCGTCACATCGGTCTGCTCCTCGTCGGTGATCGTGGACAGCAGCACCGGTTCGGAGGAGTACGGCTTGACCGTGATGCCCTCCCCCACCTCGGTCTCGAGGGCGCCGTCCTTGCCGTAGACCTCGATGTCCACGACGGCGGCGGAGCCGTCGGGGTTGGTCAGGTGGACGTAGTCGGTGCGCTCGGTCGCGGTGCTCGCACCGGGGAACCAGAATTCCGTGTCCGGGGCGGTGCAGGTGACGCCCTGGAGGCCCCGGCCGGTGCCCGCGGCGACCTCGGTGGTCTGCTGCACGGTCCAGCCGGGAGCGAAGCGGCCCTCGGCGGTGCCCAGGAGCGCGGGCGCCTCGCCCCCGGAGGTGTCCGCGGTGACCGGCTTGCCGGGCTCCTTCTTGTGCTCCAGCACCGGCTTCTCGGGCTTCGCGGACGCGGCGGCCTCCTCCCCGCCGTCGTCCTCCCCGCTCTCCTTTTCGCTCTCCTTCTCGTTCTCCTCCGTGCCCTCCTCCGCGGGCCGTCCCGCGGTGGCCGGCCGGAGTACGGCGCTGCCCTCGTTCTCCGTGCCCTTCGTGACGGGCGTGAAGGACGTGTACCTCGTCTCGGCGAGGTCGGAGCTGCTGGGTGTGGGGCACAGCAGGCTCGAGCGTTCCACGGGCAGGCGGGCCGCCGCCGTCGCGACGCCGTCGTCCGCGGCCGTGGGGTCCGGCGCGGTCAGGACGGCGAAGCCGGTGACGGCGGCGAGTGCGGTGGCTCCCGCGATCAGGGACAGGGTGGTGCGGTTCACTGCTGGCTCCCGTCGGGACGCTCACTGCCCGGCTGCGGGCGGTGCGGCTGCTCGGGGTCGTACGACGCGTCGTAGCCCTGCGCGTAGGTCTGGTCGTAGCCGTCGTAACCCTCGTAGCCCTGTCCGTACGCCGACGGGTCGTGCGTCGTCGGGTTGTACGTCGGGTCGTACTGCGGCTGCTGGGGCGTTCCCTCGTAGGCGTACGGGTCGTACGGGCTGCCCGGACCGTCCTGGCCGCCCTGGTACGGGTCCGCCTGGTAGGGCTGTCCGTAGCCGTCCGGCGCGTACTGCTGCTCCTGTTGTTGCTGCTCCTGCTGCGACGGGGGCTGCTGCTGTCCCTGCGGGTACGGGGCGGCGGCGGTGTGGGCGCCGTCGTACTCGGGGTTCGGATCCGGGTTCGGATCCGGGTAGCTCGACGCGTCCCATTCGTCGTAGGGCCGCTGCTGCGGAATGGCCACGGGCTCCGGCGGGGCGTCGGATCCGTCGGCCGCGCCGTCGCCCGTGTCGTCGGCCACGTCCCCGTCCGCACCGCGGCCCGTGCGCGCCTCCTCGGCGGCCGCGGCTTCCGCCTCCGCCTCGGCCTGGGCGCGCAGGCGGCGGGCGCGGCGGCCGTCGCCGGCGAGTGCCTCGGCGGGGACGGCCGGTTCCTCGGGCAGGTCGTCGTCGATGTCACGGCGCCGGCCGGGCAGCGCGAGCACGACGAGGACGACGGCGAGCAGGCCCTGCGCCCACAGCCAGGCGGTGTGGGTGAACTGCTCCTCGTAGGTCACGGCCAGGCGTCCGCCGGTGGCGGGGAGCTGGAAGCCCTGGGCCCAGCCGTCGACCGTGGTGCGGGTCAGCGGCTTGCCGTCGAGGGTGGCGGTCCAGCCGTCGGCCGCGGCGTCGGCCAGACGCAGGACGCGTCCCCCTGCGCCGGCGGGGATCTCGGTGCTGATCTCGACCGGTCCGGCGGCCACGGCCTGCGGCTCGTCCTCGCCGTCCTTGGCGGGGACGATGGTCGCCCGGGACACGTTCTGGTCGACGCGCCACAGCGCGCCGCCCGCCTGCTGGCTGAGCCGGGTCAGGCCGGGCGTGGCGTCCAGGACGCGGGTGACGTCGCGGGGCGCGCCCGGGTGGACGAGGACGTAGCGCACCGCGAACCCGCCGAGCTGGTCGGCCTGGTCGGCGCCGGAGCCGGCGACGAGGTTGGCGACGACCTTGTCGAGCCCGGTGTTCACACCGGCCGAGCCCGTGATCTCGGCATCGCCCATGCGGGCGCCGGAGCCGCGGACCAGCACGTAGTCGACACGGGCGGCGGAGTCGCTGTCCAGGACGAGGGTGCGGGCCTGGTCGCGGGTTCCGCTCTCCTCGGCGACAAACGCGGGCACCTGCACGGGATCGCGCCGCTCGAGCGGTCCGTCGGCGCCGCGGAGCACCCAGCCGGCGGCGGCCAGCAGCGGGCCGACCGCGCAGGCGAGGGCGATCAGCACGGCGACCGGCTGACGCCAGCCGAAGCTCTGCTCGGCGACCCGTGAGCGCGCCCCGTCGGCGCCGAGCGCGGCCGCGGCCAGCAGGGCGATGCCGTAGACGAGCGTCGCGGGCCCGGCCCAGGTGGAGCCGTTGGACAGGACCGCGAAGACGAGTCCGACCAGGGCGGCCGCCCAGGCGGCGCGGATGGCGAGCAGACGCTCGGAGCGGAGCAGGGCCGCGAGGGCGGCGAGCACGATGCCGATGAGTACCGGCCCGCCGGCCGCACCGGGGCCACCGGGGCTCGCGCCGAGCAGGTCGAGGGCGGAGGCGGCGGAGGCGCCGTACTCCAGGCCCGCCTCCTGGAAGAAGCCGAACGGGAGCAGCGTCAGCGACCAGGGGGCGAGGACCAGCAGCGGGGTGCCGAGCTGGGCCAGGAAGCGGAGCCCGTACGCCGGGAGCTCGGACCTGCGCAGGGCGAGGACGCCGAGGCCCAGGACCAGGGCGATGGGCCAGACGATCGGGGTGAACGCGGTGGCGAGGGTCAGCAGCAGCGCGTACGCCCAGGTCGCGCGCCAACTGCCGCGGACGCCGGGGAGGCTGATGAGTCCGCTCGCGGCGATGCCCGCACGGGCGATCAGCGGCAGCAGTACGGCGAGCACGGCGGTGCCGATCCGGCCGCCGGCGAGGGCGCCCGCGACGGCGGGCAGGAAGGCGTAGGCGATCGCGGCCCAGGCGCGCAGCAGCCGGGATTCGACGAGCGGGCGGGAGGCGAAGTAGGCACTGAAGCCGGCCAGCGGCACCGAACCGATGAGCAGGACCGTCACGGCGAGCCCGGTCGAGCCGAGCATCAGGGCGGCCAGGGACGCCATGACGGCGAGGTAGGGGGGTGCGGAGCCGGTGCCGCCGGCGCCCACCGCGTGCCAGGCGTCCGTGTACCGCGCCCACAGCTCGCCGGAACCGGCGGGGGCGGGCAGCAGGGCGCCGCCCGCGAGCGCGCCGCTGCCGAGGAGGGCGCGGCAGGCCGCGAGGGAGACGAGCAGCAGGAGCAGGAAGAGCACCGGGCCGGGTTTGCGGGCGATCCGCTTGAGCCGGGCGAACTGCTCGACCTCGATGAAGTCGGCGTCGTCCCCGCCGGGTCCGGACTCGACGGCGCCACCGTGCCGTCCGGCACCGGTGGTGGCCTCGGGGTCGGAGCGGCCGACGAGGTCGCCCGCGACCTGTTCGACGGTGACGCGGATGGTCGCGCCGGGGGGCGGGAACAGGGCCCGCAGTTCGTCCTTGTCGATCTGCGGGCTGCCGCGGCGGCGGCGTCCGGCGAGGATGCGTTCGGGCCGCAGCAGAGTGCCCACGAGGCCGCGTATCTCGTCGACGGCCTGCCCCGGGACCTTGCCGACGAGATAGGCGAAGGTCCGCAGCACGGTTCCGAGGACGAGCCGCAGCAGTACCCAGGGCAGTGCCGCGGTACGGGTGTTGACGAGCAGGGTGTGGACGGCGCCCGCCTTGTCCACCTTGTGCGGGGAGGCGGCGGTGCGGCCCACGCAGTCGACGGCGCGGCGCTCGCGGGAGGCGGCCTCGGCGTGCCGTACGACCGCGTCGGGGGCGACGAGCACCCGGTGACCCGCCGTGTGCGCGCGCCAGCACAGGTCGACGTCGTCCCGCATCAGGGGCAGATGCCGGTCGAATCCGCCGAGTTCGTCGAAGACGTCGCGGCGGATCAGCATGCCCGCGGTGGACACCGACAGAACGGACCGGACCTGGTCGTGCTGGCCCTGGTCCTGTTCGCGGCGGTCCAGGCCGGTCCAGCGGCGGCCGGAGTTGGCGATGGAGACGCCGACCTCCAGCAACTGCCGGCGGTCGTACCAGCCGCGGAGCTTGGGGCCGACGACGGCGACGTCGTCACGGCCGAGTTCGTACTCGTTCTCCACGACGCCCAGCAGCCGGGCCAGAGCGTCGGGTTCGGGGGCGCAGTCGTCGTGCAGCAGCCACAGCCACTGGACCGGCTCCCCGTGCGGGAGGTCGGGCAGGTCGTACGCGTCGTCGTGCCAGCTGCGCGTGACCGGGTCCCAGCCGCTGGGCCGCTTCAGGTAGGGCAGGTCGTCCGGGGTGAGGTGCGGCGCGGCACGATGGCACTCCTCGACGGCCTGGCCGAAGCCGGTGCGCCGGGCGAGGTGCAGGACGTGGTCGTCGCCGAGGGCTTCGCCGACCAGCAGGGCGGAGTCGTCCGCGCTGCCGGTGTCGGCTCCCATGGCGAACTGGACGGGGCGTTCCTGGCCGAGTAGCCCGGCGAGCGCGTCGGGCAGCCAGCGGGCTCCGTCATGGGAGACGAGGACCGCGGTCACCACATGACGCGGGAACTCTGGTGCGGCAGCGGCGTCTTGACGGGCTGCCGGGTGACTGTGCACGGACATCGAGGTACGGGCCCCGGTTCAGTGGACTGTGGGGGACGCCCGTGCCCGGTGGGGGCGGCGTGGCGTCTCGGACGAGCAACCACACTATCGGCTGGGCGACAAGGCGGCCCGCCGCCTGTGGACAACCCACACGCGACGGGCCGTAAACGATACATGCCGGACACATGCGCACACTCGGTGCATAGGGCGCGTGCACGGACAAGGCGTGCATGCGGACGCAGCGAACAGGGCGCGCGGGGGAGGGGCGTGAGCGAAGTGCCGCCCCCTCAGATGGCGGCCTTCTTCAGCCGGCGGCGCTCCCGCTCGGACAGGCCGCCCCAGATGCCGAAGCGCTCGTCGTTGGCGAGGGCGTACTCGAGGCACTCGGAGCGGACCTCGCAAGCGAGGCAGACCTTCTTGGCCTCCCGGGTGGAACCGCCCTTCTCGGGAAAGAAGGACTCGGGGTCGGTCTGGGCGCACAGCGCGCGCTCCTGCCAGCCGAGTTCCTCGTCCGCGTCGTCGACCAGCAGTTGCTGCACCAGCTCCGTCATGTGCGCCCCTCGTCCGTCTTTCGCGTCCCCGTGATGCTGCCGTTACCGATTCCGGCCGAACGACACGAGTGAAATTACAAGTGCGCCGATCCGGGCGAGTCAAGCCGAGATCTGCTATTGGCTCCCTTATTCACTCTGCGGAACCAAGCCCGAGCCGAAAGTGTTCAAATCGCCATAAACGTTGACACATAGGCGGGCTGCACGAGCAACTCGCCCCGCGCAGACCGTTCACGCAGTGAGATGCCCGGTCGATCGACCTCGTTGACACACCAACGCCGCAGCGCCCCGGATCACATTCGGATCACAGGACCGCAACGGCACTTGTGCGCTCGACCATGTGCGCCTTGTGTCCCCGGAATCACGTGAGCAAACCTTTCGCCCCGCAGTGAACCGGATGGGGTGAACCGTGCCCACGAACCGTGGGTCGAGTTGACACTGGAGGCATGAGCCGCTGTCCTTGAGGGCATGCTCGCGAACTCGGCACTCACCTCGACCCGCTCCGCCGGGTCCCTCGGTGCTGCCCGCGCTCGCTGTAGCTGTCGCTGTTCCGGTTGTTGAGCCCAACGCGCTCCTGCCCTTCGGGTCACCCTCGATCCGCCCGCAGTTTCCTCCGCTCTCATCAGGGCACTTCCCGCCGCCGTCCGTGACCCGGACACCCGCGGCACCTCGTCCCCGGCAGGCCGGTTCCCCACCGGACCTCGTCCGGCGGCCCCACCGACTGCTTCCCGACCGCTTCTCCGCCGAGGAACCACCGCATCCATGAACAGCGACAGCGACCTCCAGATCGCCGGCGACATCCTCGAAGTACCCCACCTCCTGCAGACCCCGCGCGAGCACCCGGCGACCGTGGCCGAGTTCGTCGGTCTGGCCCGCTCCCTCGCCGCCGACCGGTCCCGGTGGGAGCACCTGGTGCGCTACGACGCGAGCAGCCGCTGGTACCACCGGCTGCTCACCGTTCCCCGGGCCCCCGGCTCCGCTCGAGCGGAGGAGACCCCGGCCGGCTACGAGGTGTGGCTGCTGTCCTGGGTGCCCGGCCAGGGCAGCGGACTGCACGACCACGGCCGCTCCTCCGGTGTCCTGACCGTCCTGGACGGCGTCCTCACCGAGCACACCGAACGCGGCGTCCGCACGCTGACGGCGGGCACGGAGCGGGTGTTCGCGCCGGGCTACGCGCACGAGGTCGTCAATGACACGCTGGAGCCGGCGGTCAGCCTGCACGTGTACTACCCGGGCCTGACCGAGATGCCGATGCACCCGGCCGCCCCGCACTGCGAGGCGCGTACGGAGCCCCGGACGCTCACCGCCTGACCCACCCCCCTGCGCGCCCCCTGCCCGGCCGCGTGCGTGCCCCCACACCTGACCCCGTGCGCGACCCCGTGTGTGACCGACCGCCTGGCACGGTGCCGCGGCCCGCCCTGCGGCTGACAGACTGTTTCCATGCGCATTGTGGTTCTGGCAGGCGGCATCGGCGGTGCCCGTTTCCTTCGCGGTCTGAAGCGGGCCGTGCCGGACGCGGACATCACGGTCATCGGCAACACCGGGGACGACATCCACCTCTTCGGGCTGAAGGTCTGCCCGGACCTCGACACGGTGATGTACACCCTCGGCGACGGCATCGACGAGGAGCGGGGCTGGGGGCGGACCGACGAGAGCTTCCGGCTCAAGGAGGAGCTCGCGGCGTACGGCGTCGGCCCGGGGTGGTTCGGGCTCGGCGACCGGGACTTCGCCACGCACATCGTGCGGACGCAGATGCTCGCCGCCGGCTATCCGCTGAGCGCGGTGACGGAGGCCCTCTGCGACCGCTGGCAGCCGGGCGTCCGGCTGATTCCGATGACCGACGACCGCGTGGAGACCCATGTCGCCGTCACCCTGCCCGACGACGATCCGGCAGCGGGGCCGTCGGCGGGGCCCGGGGCCGGATCCGGGGCCGGGGCCGGGGAGACCCCGCCGGGCTCCGGTGTGCGCAAGGTGATCCACTTCCAGGAGTACTGGGTGCGGCTGCGGGCGTCGGTCCCGGCCGAGGCGGTGGTGCCGGTCGGCGCGGAGCAGGCGAAGCCGGCGCCGGGTGTGCTGGAGGCGATCGCCGCCGCCGACGTGATCCTCTTCCCGCCGTCCAACCCGGTCGTCTCCATCGGCACGATCCTCGCCGTCCCCGGCATCCGGGAGGCGATCGCCGAGGCGGGCGTGCCGGTGGTCGGCCTGTCGCCGATCGTCGGCGACAGACCCGTGCGCGGCATGGCCGACAAGGTGCTCGCGGCGGTCGGCGTCGAATCCACGGCGTGGGCGGTGGCCGAGCACTACGGCTCGGGCCTGCTGGACGGCTGGCTGGTCGACACCGTCGACGCGGCCGGCGTGGAGCGCATCGAGGAGGCGGGGATCCGCTGCCGGGCCGTACCCCTGATGATGAGCGACGCCGACGCCACCGCGCGGATGGCCCGGGAGGCGCTGGCACTCGCGGAGGAGGTGCGGGCGGTATGAACGGCACGCGCGTGCACGGCGACGGCGTCCCCGCGGGCGGCGCGGCGTCCGACGGATACCGGGTGTGGGCCGTCGCGGGACTGCCCGAGGTCCGGCAGGGGGACGACCTCGCGAAGCTGATCGCGGCCGCGGAGCCGGGGCTGGCCGACGGGGACGTGCTGCTCGTCACCTCCAAGATCGTCTCCAAGGCGGAGGGCCGGATACAGGAGGCCTCCGACCGGGAGGCCGCGATCGACGCGGAGACGGTACGGGTGGTGGCCCGGCGCGGCCCCCTGCGCATCGTCGAGAACCGGCAGGGCCTCGTCATGGCCGCGGCCGGGGTCGACGCCTCCAACACGCCCCCCGGCACGGTGCTGTTGCTCCCCGAGGATCCGGACGCGTCCGCGCGGGCGATCCGCGAGGGCCTGCGGGACACCCTCGGGGTCACGGTCGGGGTGCTCGTCACCGACACCTTCGGACGCCCCTGGCGGACGGGGCTGACGGACGTCGCGATCGGCGCCGCGGGCGTCCACGTCCTGGACGACCTGCGCGGCGGGACGGACGCGTACGGCAATCCGCTGAGCGCCACCGTGGTCGCCACCGCCGACGAACTCGCCGCCGCGGGCGACCTGGTCAAGGGCAAGGCCGCAGGCCTGCCGGTGGCCGTCGTGCGCGGGCTGTCCGCCCTGGTGGCGGCCGACGACGAGCACGGCGAGGGCGCGCGGGCCATGGTCCGCGACTCCCGCGACGACATGTTCCGCCTCGGCACGTCGGAGGCGGTGCGGCAGGCGGTGACCCAGCGCCGCACGGTACGGGCCTTCACCGACGAGCCGGTCGACCCGGAGGCGGTGCGCCGTGCGGTGGCCGCGGCCGTGACGGCTCCGGCACCGCACCACACCACCCCCTGGCGCTTCGTCCTGCTGGAGTCGCGGGAGTCCCGGACCCGGCTGCTCGACGCGATGCGGGACGCCTGGATCGCGGACCTGCGCCGGGACGGCAAGTCGGAGGAGTCCGTCGCCAAGCGGGTCCGCCGCGGCGACGTCCTGCGCAACGCGCCCTGCCTGGTCGTGCCCTGCCTGGTCATGGAGGGCTCGCACACCTACGGGGACGCGCGGCGGGACGGCGCGGAGCGGGAGATGTTCGTGGTCGCGACGGGTGCCGGCGTGCAGAACTTCCTGGTCGCGCTGGCCGGTGAGCGGTTGGGCTCGGCATGGGTGTCGTCGACGATGTTCTGCCGGGACGTGGTCCGCGAGGTCCTGGACCTGCCCGCGGGCTGGGACCCGATGGGTGCGGTGGCGGTGGGTCATCCCGCCGAGGACCCGCGGCCGCGGCCGGAGCGGGACGCGGCCGCGTTCATCGCCGTGCGATGAGCCGGGCTGCGGTGGGTCGGACGGGACGCGCGGGGCGCCTACCCTCGTAGGAGCCCCGTCTTCCCCACCGCCTCCGCACCACTCCCCACCTCCGCCCCTCTCTCCCGGGAACCCTTCGTGGCAGGACGTTTCGCTCCCCGGCCCACCCCCCGGCCCGCTTCCCGCCCCGCTCGTACGACCGTGCGGGGCGGGCGGGGCGCCGACCCGACGGGGGTGCCGCGGCAGGCACCGGCCCCCGCCTCCCCGCCGTCGGTCCGGACGTGGGAGCCGGAGGGACCGCTGGACCTCGGGCTGGTCCTCGGACCGCTGCGGCGCGGGTCCGGGGACCCGACGTTCCGCGCGCTGCCGGACGGTTCCGTGTGGCGGACGGGTCTGACGCCCGCCGGGCCGGGGACGCTACGGGTGACGTGGCACGGTGACGGAGTACGGGGCGAGGCGTGGGGAGCGGGGGCCGGATGGTTCCTGGACCGGCTGCCGGACCTGCTCGGCGCCGCCGACGACCCGGCGGCGTTCGTCCCCCGGCACACACTGCTGGCGCTCACCCGGCACCGGCGGCCGGGACTGCGACTGGCCCGGACCGGGCTGGTGCTGGAGTCGTTGATCCCGTCGGTCCTGGAGCAGAAGGTCACCACCGGTGAGGCGTACCGGGCGTGGCGGCTGCTGGTACGGAAGTACGGGGAGCCGGCCCCCGGGCCCGCGCCCGAGCGGATGGCGGTCATGCCGTCGCCCCGGACCTGGGCGCTGATCCCCTCCTGGGAGTGGCACCGGGCCGGTGTCGACGACAAGCGGGCGTCCACGGTGCTGCGGGCGGTCCGGGTCGCGGCGCGGCTGGAGGAGGCGGCCGGGATGGCTCCGGCGGCGGCGCGGGCGCGGCTGGAGCTGGTGCCGGGCATCGGGCCGTGGACGTCGGCGGAGACGGTGCAGCGCAGTCACGGCGCGCCGGACGAGGTGACCACGGGGGACCTGCACCTGCCGGGCATCGTGGGGTGGGCGCTGGCCGGGGACCGGTACGCGGACGACGCGGCGATGCTGGAACTGCTGGAGCCGTATGCCGGTCAGCGGCACCGGGCGGCCCGGCTGATCCTGCTGAGCGGCAGAACGCCGGCCCGGCGGGCGCCGAAGATGCCGCGCTGGGACATCGGACGGCTGTGAGGCCCGAGCGCCCGACCGCCCGTGCCCCGACCGTCCGAGCCCTTCAGCCGCCCGGGCCCGCAGCCGCCCGCGCCCGCACCAGACCTGTGCGCGGCCCGGTTCCGCAGGGTCACTCGTCCGAGGAGAACCGCACCGACCCCGCCGGGATCCGCGCGTCGCACCAGACCCTGACCCCGTCCCGGAGTTCGTTGCGGGCGCCGACGACCGCGCCGTCGCCTATCACCGTCCCGGTGAGGACCGACCGCTCCCCCACTCGCGCGCGCGTGCCGATCAGCGAGTCGGTGACGACCGCGCCGGGTTCGATGACCGCACCCGGCAGGATCGTGCTGCCGAAGACGCGCGCGCCCTCCGCCACGAACGCGCCCTCGCCCACCACGGTCCCGCCCGCCAGTTTGGCGTCCGGTGCCACTCTCGCCGTCGGCAGGACCAGCCGGTCGCCGCAGCGCCCCGGGACCGCCGGGGACGGGGCACGGCCCAGCACCAGGTCCGCGGAGCCCCGCACGAAGGCCGCCGGGGTGCCGAGGTCCAGCCAGTACGTGGAGTCGACCAGGCCCTGAAGGTGGGCTCCGGCCGACAGCAGGTCCGGGAACGTCTCCCGCTCCACCGACACCGGCCGGCCCGTCGGGATCGTGTCGATGACCGAGCGGCGGAAGACGTACGCCCCCGCGTTGATCTGGTCGGTGACGATCTCCTCGGGTGTCTGTGGTTTCTCCAGGAACGCCAGGACGCGGCCCGTGTCGTCGGTGGGGACCAGTCCGTACGCCCTGGGGTCCGTCACCTTCGTCAGGTGCAGCGAGACGTCCGCGCCCGTCGTTCGATGGGTGCGCACCAGCGCCCGGATGTCCAGGCCCGTGAGGATGTCGCCGTTGAAGATCAGCACCGGTTCGTCCGGGCCGGAGTGCAGCCGGGAGGCGACGTTGCGGATGGCGCCGCCCGTGCCGAGGGGCTCCTCCTCCGTCACGTACTCGATGTGCAGCCCCAGCGACGAGCCGTCGCCGAAGTACGGTTCGAAGACCTCGGCCAGATAGGACGTGGCCAGGACGATGTGCTCGACGCCGGCCGCTCTGGCTCTCGCCAGCTGGTGCGTGAGGAAGGGCACCCCGGCCGCCCGGACCATGGGTTTCGGGGTGTGCACCGTGAGCGGGCGCAACCGTGTGCCCTTGCCGCCGACCAGGAGAATCGCTTCTGTCACCTGTCGTCTCTGCTTCCTGCCGGGACCGGCCGAACTGTCTTTCGGCCGGCCAGTGTATGCAGACCGTCGCACAGCGGTTTCGACGGTGGCGTCTCCGGCAGGAAGGAACGCGGCCCGGTGGTCCGCCCCCTCTCAGCGGCCCTGGTAACCGGCCGCCGCGGAGCGGGCGGTGCCGAGCTTGTCGTAGAGCTTCCCCCCTGGGCACAGGGTGTTGAACCCGTCCCGGTGACCGGAGATCACGTTCAGTCGTACCTTCGTGCCCTTTTCATAGAGATTGCCACCACCGGACGTCAGGTATGTCTTCGCGCTCGGATCCATACCGTGCAGCCCGAGCTTCCACGCGGTGAGCTGGGCGACGCCCGTCACCGCGACGGCCGGCGGATTCGTGGAGTCGAAGGTGCCGAGAACCGCCACGCCCATGGTGTTGCTGTTGAACCCCAGAGTGTGGGCGCCCAGGACCGGGTTGGCCACTCCCCCGGCACGGCCCTCGTAGATCTTGCCGCACTTGTCGACGAGGAAGTTGTAGCCGATGTCCCGCCAGCCCATGCTTCCCGTGTGGTAGCGGTAGATACCGCGGATGACCGAAGGGGCCTGCTCGCACGTGTAGTTGTTGCCGGTGGCGCTGTGGTGCACGAAGGCCGCGCCCACCTTGTCGGTGTACACGAAGCTCTTCTCCCGCAGGCTCTCGTCCGCACCCCACCCGCTGCGCGTGACGATGCCGGGGCGCGGGCCGATGTACGGCTCCGCCTGCGGCTTCCCGCCGCTGTTCGCCTTCTGCCCGGCCGCCTCGGCGCCGCGCAGAACGTGGTACTCCTCCTCCGTCTCCGCCCGGGTCAGCGCCGGGATCTCGGTGGCGCCCAGGGGGACGAGCGGGGCGTTGGCAGCGGAGGCGGCGGTCGTCTCGGCGCTCATCACACCGGTACGAGGGGTGTCCACCGGGGTGCCCGCGGAGCCGTCGGCGGGGTCCGGACCGGGGTTCTGGCCGGGCTTCTGGCCGGGGTTCTGATCGGGACTCTCGTCGGCGCCGTCCTCGGACGAGGCGTCCCGGGGCGGAGCGTCCTCCCCGGGGTCGACGAGTTCGAGGCGCATCCCGGACGGCAGCAGCGGGGTGGGCTCCTCGGCGCCTTTCCCGGCGCCTTTCCCGGCGGTAGAACCGGCGGACTCGGAGCCGGCCTTCGGTTCCGGTTCCGAGCCGGGTCCGCTTTCCGCCCGGACCCGGATCTCCACACCGTCCGACGCCCCCACCCACAGCGGTGCGGTGGCGCCGCGGACCCGGCCCGAGGTGCGTTCCGCGGTCTCGGGGTCGGCCGCGTGGTCGGCGTTGTGGGTCTCGACGTCCTGCCAGCCGGACCAGGCGCCGGTGCCCGCCGCGCGGGCGCGGACCTGGACCTGGCCCTGGAGTTCGGCGGCGGGGTCGTCCCAGACGACGCCGACGAGGGAGAAGGGCCGTACGGACAGCGGGGCGAGGCCGAACGTGACGGCGCCGGTGACACGGTCGGGGTCGAGGGGCCGCAGGGGCAGCGACTGGGTGCTGCCGGGGATACCGGACTCGGTCGTCACCGCTGCGCGGGTGACCGCCGGCGCCGTTTTGCCCGGGCCCGCGGCCGCCGCTGCGGCAGACGGGGCGAGGGGCAGGGCGAGTGCGGCCGCACAGGTGACACCGAGGGAGGAAACAAGAGTTCTACGCATGCCCCTGAGCTTGGACATACTCATACAAATCTGTCCATCGGGGAATTGACGGGCTGTCGGGATCCGTTCCCCCGAACCGGTGCCCCGGGCACTCGGTACGCACGGCCGTGTCCGCGTACGCTTGCGCAGGTGAACGCCACCGACCGCACCCCCGCCGACCTGCTGGGTTCCGCACTCGCCGCGGACCCGGGACGCCCCCTGGTGACCTTCTACGACGACGCCACGGGCGAACGCGTCGAATTGTCCGTGGCCACCTTCGCCAATTGGGTGGCCAAGACCGCGAACCTGCTGCAGGACGAACTGGCCGCCGAGCCCGGTGACCGCGTGGCGCTGCTGCTGCCCGCTCACTGGCAGACGGCCGTGTGGCTGCTGGCGTGCGCGTCGGTGGGTGTGGTCGCGGACGTGTCCGGCGACCCGGCGGCGGCCGATGCCGTGGTGAGCGGGCCGGACGCGCTGGAGACCGCGCGGGCCTGCTCGGGCGCACGGATCGCGCTGGCCCTCAGGCCGCTCGGCGGACGGTTTCCACAGCCTCCGGAGGGCTTCGCCGACTACGCCGTCGAGGTCCCGGGGCAGGGCGACCGGTTCGCGCCGTACGTGCCGGTCGACCCCGAGGCGCCGGCCCTGATCGTGGCGGGCCGGGAGTTCACCGGGGCCGAGGTGGTGCAGCGGGCTCGCGCGGAGGCGACGGATCTCGGGCTGACCGGACCGGCCTCGCGCATCCTGTCGGGGCTGCCGTACGACACCTGGGAGGGTCTCCACGCAGGCCTGTACGGACCGCTGGCGACCGGCGGCTCGGTGGTGCTGTGCCGGAACCTGGACCGGCTCGGGGACGACGCCCTGGACAAGCGGGTCGAGAGCGAACGGGTCACCGTCATCGCCCGCTGACGGCCTGTCCGTCCCGCCGCTCCCCCCTACCCACACCCGGCGGAAGCGGGACCGGAACCGGACCGGTCGCCCGCACCGCACCCGCCGGGCCGTCCCCCGTCCGGCACCCTCCCTCCCCCGTTCGGCTCAGCAGCGCCCGCCACCGCCGCACATCCGGGTCATCGTCGTATCAGCGGCACATCCCAACGCCCGTACGTCCGCACGCCGTCCCGCAGTTCCGTATGCCGCCGCAAGCCGTCCCGTACGCCATGAGGGGGTGGACCGGTCATGAGCGACACCACAGGCGCGCCCCCCGCGGGCCCCGCGGGCGGGGGCACCCTCGGGCCGGGGGCGGGAGCCTCGGCGAGCGGGGCGGGGCTCCCGCGGCGCAGGCGGCGGCGGTGGACGACCCGTGCCGGGCTCGGTGTCGCGGCACTGCTCGTCGCGGCCACCGGAACCGGGTGGGCGGTGTACGTGAAACTCGACAGGAACATCACCGCGGACGAGGCGGCCGCGGCCGAGCTCGCCCGGTTCGAGAGGGAACGACCCACGGCGCTGGCCGAGGACGCCCGGAACATCCTGCTGATCGGCTCGGACTCGCGGTCCGGGGACGAGAACGGCCACTACGGCCGGGACCCGGGGACCGAGCGGTCCGACACCGCGATCCTGCTGCATCTGCCGGCGGGCCGGGGCAGTGCCACCGCGGTGTCCCTGCCCCGGGACCTGATGGTGGACGTGCCGGGCTGCCTGCGTCGGAACGGCACCCGCGCCGAGCCCGTGTTCACGATGTTCAACCAGGCATTCCAGCAGGGTGGTTCCGCCTGCGCCATCCGCACCGTGGAGAAACTCACCGGCATTCGCATGGACCATCACATCGTCGTGGACTTCCGCGGCTTCAAGGAGATGGTCGAGGCGGTCGACGGCGTCGAGGTGTGCCTGCGCGAACCCATTGACGACAAGGCGGCCGAACTGAAGCTGCCCGCGGGCCGGGTGAGACTGAACGGGGAACAGGCCCTCGGTTATGTCCGCGCCCGCAAGTCTCTCGGTGACGGCAGCGATACGCACCGTATGGAACGCCAGCAGCGGTTCTTCGGGGCGCTCGTCAACAAGGTGAGCGGCAATGACGTTCTGCTGAATCCGGCCAAGTTGTATCCCGTTCTGAACGCGGCCACTTCGGCGCTGACGACCGACCCGAGACTGGCGAATCTGCGGGGTTTGTACGAACTCGTCCGCGGGCTCCGCGACATCCCCACGGAACATGTGCAATTCCTCACCGTCCCCCGGGAGCCGTACGCGAACGACGCCGATCGGGACCAGCTTTCGCAGCCCGCGGCGGAGGGGCTGTTCGAGCGGTTGCGCAGGGACGCGCCGGTCGCGGTCGCACGGAGCGCGGCACGGGGCTCCGTCGCGGAATCCGAGTCCCGCACTCCGCCCGGCAATCCGGACGGAGAAACCACGGAGAGTGACGGAAAGGTCACTCGAAATGAATCCGGGGAGCAGTCGGGGGGAGCAACCGAAAGAGCTTCTCCCACACCGACGTTCCCCGGAAACACGGCCGCCGAGGACACCTGCGCGTAAAGCCGGCCCCAGGCGACTCCCGGACTGCGACGTCATGTCAACAGATATGAGCGAATTGCCCAGTTGTATGGATGTGGAATGTGCCACGGGCGTCGCCGGAAGCCGTTCCTTGCCGTTAGTGTGAGCGCTCCCGGTGCGCGTGTTCCTGAGATTCACCCTGCAGTCGCGCACTGTGTGACCGACCGAGCGCCTAGGAGGGAAAAGGCGCCGCGTGGCACCGACGGAGGATTCAGACGACCGTGGACGCGCAAGGCCGTGGACGGGGTAACGACATCGACCCCGCAGACCAGTGGGTACTCAATCCGGACACCGGCGATTACGAACTGCGACTGAATCGTTCCGCACCGCAGCGGCCGGTCCCTTCTCCCCGCAGAGCGCGCTCCTCCGGCGGAAGCCCGGAGGGCGGCGCGGGTACGGGCAAGAGCTCCGGTGCCGGTACTGGTGCCGGCACCGATGCACCGCGCGGCCGCTCCGGCGCTTCCGGGCGTACGGCGGAGCGGCCCGCCGGCCGCAGGGCGGCCGAGCGCGGAACGCCCGAGCGCGGAACGCCCGAGCGTGAAGGACCGCCCCGCAGACGTCGGGACGCGCCCGAGGAGCCGCCGGCGGGCCGGCGCGGACGCCGGCCGGTGAAGAAGAAGTCGAAGGCGAAAAAAGCCCTGCTGTGGACCGGCGGGACGATGGCGTTCGTGGTGCTCGCCACCGCCGTGGGCGGCTATCTGTATCTGGAGCACCTCAACAACAACATCAACTCGGTCCCCGACGACGGCGCGAGCACCGGTGGCTTCCAGAAGGACAAGGCCATCAACATCCTGCTGATCGGCACCGACAAGCGCACCGGCTCGGGCAATGAGGGCTACGGCGACACGGGCAGCGCCGGGCACGCCGACACCACGCTCCTGCTGCACGTCTCCAAGGACCGCACGAACGCCACCGCGCTCAGCATCCCGCGCGACCTGATCGTCGACATCCCCGACTGCCCCACGACGATGGAGGACGGGACGGAGAAGACGATCCCGGGCTCCAGGGACCGCTTCAACACCAGCCTCGGCCAGAACGAGCGCACGCCGAGCTGCACCATGCGGACGGTCACCGAGCTGACCGGGATCACGCCGGACAACTTCATGGTGGCCGACTTCAACGCGATCAAGACCCTGACCACGGCGGTCGGCGGGGTCGATGTCTGTGTCGCCGAGGACGTCAACGACAAGGACTCCAAGCTCGAACTGTCCAAGGGCAAGCACACCATCCAGGGCGAGCAGGCCCTGGCGTTCGTCCGCACCCGGCACGCGTGGGGCAACAAGGGCGACCTCGACCGCATCAAGGTGCAGCAGCAGTTCCTCGGCGCGCTGATGCGGCAGCTGAAGTCCAACGACACGCTCACCAGCCCGACGAAGATGGTCAAGCTCGCGGAGGCGGGCACCGAGGCGCTCACCGTCGACTCCCAGCTGGACAGCATCAACAAGCTGAAGGACCTCGGTCTGGAGCTGGGCAAACTCAACGTCAAGAACCTGGCGTTCATCACGCTGCCGGTGAAGGACAACCCCGCGGAGACGACGGTGAAGGCGACCGTCGTCGTGAACGAGTCCCAGGCACCGGAGATATTCGACCTGCTCAAGAACGACGTGTCGTTCACCGAGGTCAAGCAGCAGGAGAAGAAGGAGAAGGCCGCCGTCGCCGCCCGCCTCAAGGGCACCAAGGCACCGGCCTCGGACGTCCGGGTGCAGGTCCTCAACGGCGGCGGCCCGTCGGGCAGCGCCCAGGAGACCGTCACCTGGCTCCAGCTCACCGAAGGCGTCAGCAAGTCGGAGAACGCCGGCAACGCCGACGATACGCTCAAGAAGACCACCCTCGAATACGCGCCCGAGCAGGCCGACCAGGCCCGCCGCCTCGCCGACATCCTGGGCATGTCCGGCTCGGGGATGAAGCCCGGCGAGAGCGTCACCAACTCCCAGGGGCTGCCCACGATGACGCTGACCCTCGGCGAGGACTTCAAGGGCGCGGGCGTCTCCCTGACCCCTCCGTCCAAGGCGTCGGACGACATCAAGAAGTCCACGTCCACGGCGGACAAGGTCGAGTGCGCGCAGTGACGCACCGCACGACACGCCTCGCGGTGCGTCGTGCGGTGGGTCGCGGGGCGCCTTGCGGAGCGTGTGACGAACTCGTGTGCGGGGCGCCCGGACGGCGCGAATCCGGTGGAGGCGGCACCTCCACAGCGTCATTTCCCCACCCAATGGGGCGGTTTACCCCTTTTCGTGGACGAGGAATTCGTCACTGAAGCCCCGTCCCGCTCAGGTCGGCAGTTAGTGTGAACGCTCCAGTGCCCCGGCCGCGAGGACCGTTCTGGCGTCGCGTGCACGGTGGTGACCAGTACGCGCGGACACCCTCCGGAGGGGGAAGGATGCCGTGTGGCCCCGACGGAGGATCGGACGAGCGTGGACGCGCAGAGCCGTGGGCGGGCGGACAATGTCGACCCCGCAGACCAATGGGTACTCAATCCGGCCACCGGTGAATACGAACTGCGACTGGGCCCTTCCGCACCGCAGTCACCCGTACCCGGTCCCCGCCGAAGCTCCCCGCACACCGCGCACCACCCCGTCGGCCCCGGCGGCATGGGCCACCCGTACGGTGCCGCGCCCGGCGGCCCCCCGCGGGCACCCGGCCGCGAGGTCCCGGCGCCGCGGCGCGGCACTCCCGAGCCGCCGCCCGGACGGCGCTCGGGCCGGTCGGGGCAGCGGAAGCCGAAGGCGCGGAAGGCCCTGCTGTGGGCCGGCGGGACGATGGCGTTCGTGGTGCTCGCCACCGGCACGGCCGGCTACGTCTATCTGAAGCATCTCGAGGGCAACGTCGACACGACCGACGTCGGCGACGCGGGCTCGGGCGACTTCAGCAAGGACGAGGCCTTCAACATCCTCGTCCTCGGCACCGACAAGCGCACCGGCTCGGGCAACGACGGCTACGGGGACGCGGGCAGCGTCGGGCACGCCGACACCACGATTCTGCTGCACGTCGCCAAGGACCGCACCAACGCCACCGCGCTCAGCATCCCGCGCGACCTGATAGTCGACATCCCCGACTGTCTGACGAAGCTGGAGGACGGCACGGAGAAGGTGATCCCGGGGCTGCAGGGCGCCCGCTTCAACCGGAGCCTCGGTGAGGGCGGCCGGGACCCGGGCTGCACGATGCGCACGGTGGAAAAGGTCACCGGCATCAAGCCCGACCACTTCATGATGGCCGACTTCAACGCGGTCAAGACCCTCACCTCGGCCGTCGACGGCGTCGACGTGTGCGTGGAACACCCGGTGAACGACAAGCAGTCGAAGCTGGCGCTGCCCGCGGGCAAGTCGAAGGTGGAGGGCGAACAGGCCCTCGCCTTCGTCCGGACCCGGCACAGTTTCGGCAACGAGGGCGACCTCGACCGGATCAAGGTGCAGCAGCACTTCCTGGCCTCGCTGATGCGCAAGATGTCCTCCGGCGACACCCTCACCAGCCCCACCAAGCTGGTGAAACTGGCCGAGGCCGCCACCGACGCGCTGACCGTGGACACCGGCATCGGCAACGTGAGCACGCTCAAGGACGTCGCCCTGGAGCTGAAGAAGGTGCCGCCGAAGAACATCTCGTTCACCACGGTGCCGGTGAAGGACAACCCCGCGGAGACGGTGAAGGCGACGGTCGTCGTGGACGAGTCCAAGGCGCCGCGGCTGTTCGCCGCGATCGCCGGCGACGTGTCGCTGACCGAGGTCGAGAAGAAGCGGGAGAGGAAGGAGAAGGCCGCCGTCGCCGCCCGCCTGCAGGGCGCCAAGGCACCGGCCTCCGAGGTCCGGGTGCAGGTCCTCAACGGCGGCGCCCCGGCGGGCAGTGCGCAGCAGATGCTCAGCCGGCTCCAGGTGGAGGAGGGCGTCAGCAAGTCGGAGAACGCCGGCAACGCCCCCGAGACGCTGAAGAAGACCACCCTCGAGTACGCCCCCGACCAGGCCGACCAGGCCCGCCGCCTCGCCACCATCCTGGGCATGTCCGGTTCCGCGCTGAAGCCCGGCGAGAGCGTCACCAACTCCCAGGGGCTGCCCGCGATGACGCTGACCCTCGGCAAGGACTTCACGGGCGTCGGCTCGCAGCTCGGCGACTCCGCGGCGGGGCCTTTGGACGTGGAGAAGTCCACGGCCGACAAGGTCGAATGCGCGAGCTGAGGCTCGACCGGACCGCGTTCGGGGGCTCCTCAAAAGTTGTTGCCGTGGAATTGCGTTCCTGGGGCAACTGACAGGCTTGTCGTGCGTCTAACAAGAGCAGGACAGGCCAGTTCCATGAGGCGAGGAGTACCAGGGGTGGGGAGGGCGACGGAAGTGACGCAGCGCGCCGCGCGGAAGACACTACGCGACGACCGGCGTGACCCGGGCCCGGACGACGGCCCCTCCGGCGTCCCGGACGACGGCGGCAACGCCGCGGCCGGTGACGACAGCGGCGGGGCGCCCACGTCGGACGGTGACGACGGCGGCATACCCGCGTCCGGCGGTGACACGCCCACACCCGGGGGAGGCGGCGGCCGCCGCCCGCGGCGCCGGATGCTCAAGTGGGTCGCCGCGGTCCTCGCGCTGCTCCTTCTCGGCGCGGCCGGGGCCGGCTACGTCTACTACCGGCACCTGAACGACAACATCAAGCAGAACCCCCTGAACCTGGGGGACAACAAGGTCGCCAAGCCCACACCGAACGCCGCCGGGCAGACCCCGCTGAACATCCTGCTGATCGGCTCCGACGCCCGGGACAGCAAGAAGAACCAGGACCTCGGCGGCGCCCGCGAGACGTTCGGCTCGACACCGCTGGCCGATGTGCAGATGCTGCTGCACCTGTCCGCCGACCGGACCAACATGTCCGTGATCAGCATGCCCCGCGACACCCTCGTCCGGATCCCGAAGTGCACCGACCCCGAGGACGGGACGGTGTACGAGGCGAGCATCGGGCGGACGATGACCAACCAGAGCCTCGGGCACGGCGGTCCGGGCTGCACCGTGGCCACCTGGCAGGAGCTCACCGGCATCCACATCGACCACTTCATCATGGTCGACTTCGCCGGTGTGGTCTCCATGGCCGACGCCGTCGGCGGCGTCCCCGTGTGCGTGGACGCCAACATCCTCTCGCGCGACAGCCAGGGCCACGGCTCCGGGCTGAAGCTGCCCGAGGGCACCCACCCGATCAAGGGCGAGCAGGCCCTGCAGTGGCTGCGTACGCGCTACGGCTTCATGGACGGCAGTGACCTCGCCCGCGCCAAGGCCCAGCACATGTACATGAACTCGCTGGCCCGCGAGCTGCGCGAGAACACCGACCTGAGCAATCCCAACAAGCTGCGCAGGCTGGCCGAGGAGGCCACCCGGGCGCTCACCGTCGATCCCGGCCTCGACACCGTCAAGAAGCTGTACGACCTCAGCAACGAGCTGCGCGGGGTGGATCCGGAGCGCATCACCATGACCACGATGCCCAACCGGTACGTGGGGGCCCGCGTGGAGCCGACCGAGGACGCCGAGCAGCTGTTCCGGCTGGTCCGCGAGGACATCGCCCTGGACGGCAAGGACGAGAAGCCGGCACGGACCGCGGAAGCGGCGAAGGAGAAGAGGCCGGCCGTGACCGCCGAACCGGCCGCCCCCGACGACAGGATCGCGGTCCAGGTCGTCAACGGCACCCGCACCGACACCCTCGGCTCGGCGTCCGGCCGCGCGAGCACCGTGGCCGGACTGCTTCAGGAGAAGGGGTTCACCGGCGCGACCGCCGACACCACCGGCTCCCTGAGCGAGCAGCTGACGCTGGTGCGCTACCCGAGCGCCGACCTGAAGGGCGACGCCCTGCGGGTCGCCGAGTCGCTGGGCGTTCCGGAGAGTTCGGTACGGCGGTCCACCGACGTGTCCGGGGTCACGCTCGTCGTCGGCGCCGACTGGCGCGAGGGGACGGCGTACGAGGCACCCGAACAGGACGACACGACGCCCGAGTCGGCCAAGGCCCTCAACGGGGCGGACGACTCCGCCTGCATGGAAGTCAACCCGGCCTTCACCTGGTCCTGACCGGAATCCCGTCGCATGTGGCGGGCCCTGCCCGGGACCGCCGGGAGCGGCCCTTCACGATCCGCCGTCCGACGGAGACACATCAATTCCATGTTCTTGTGAGAATCCGGTGAGGGGACCGCTGCGCACAGTGGTCCCCTCACCGGGAAGAGGCCCGGCGAAGTTCAGGAACAGGACCGTCAGGAACATCACGTCGAGGGCGGCCGTCCCGGCGGGCACGGCCGGTTTCTCCCCGGCCACCGCCCCGCCGCGAGCTCCGCCCCGTACGGCCGCGGCGGTTCCCGGACCGGCGGGTGGAACCTGAACGGCGACCGCCTCGTCCAGGACCGCGTTCCCCGCTCGGACTGCTTCCCCTGCGGCTGAACCAGCCGGTGACGAGGCTCCGTTTCCCACGGAACACGCAGGTCACGGCGGAGATCGTTCGTCCTGTGGTGGTCATGGGACAAGGGGCGTAGGACTGAAGGACGGAGGCCGGTCCGCGACCCCCGCTGTTCCCCCTGGGAGGAATCATGACCCAGCAGTCTGCCGCCGCGACCCCGATGAGCAAGGAGATGCAGGACTGCGTCCAGGCGTGCATGGCCTGCCACAGCACCTGCGAGGAGACCATGAGCTCCTGTCTGCGGATGGGCGGCCAGGCCCCCACGCAGGTCATGGGAGCCCTCATGGACTGCGCCGACATGACCCGCATGTGCGCCGACATGATGATGCGCCGCTCACCGCTGGCCACCGAGATGTGCGCGATGTGCGCCCAGGCCTGTGACCTGTGCGCCGAGGCATGCATGTCCATGCCGGACGACGCGCAGATGATGCGCTGCGCGGAGTCCTGTCGCCGCTGCGCCGAGTCCTGCCGCGCCATGGCGGGCGCCACGATGTGACGCCGCCGGACGCCGACGCCGGAACAGGCCGGACGGCCGACGCCGGACGCCGGACACGGTCGAGGGCACCCCGCGGGGTGCCCTCGGTCGTTCTCCCGCCCCGCCCGTCCGCCGTCGGCGCCGTGGGGCTCAGTTGCCCTTGACGGTGACCTTCTCGTCGTTGTTCAGCTGGTTCACCAACTGCTTGACCTTCGCCTTGTCCCAGAGCAGGTTGCCGCCCGAGGAGCCCGCGAGGGGCATGTTCAGGGAGGTGCCGTCGCCGCCGCTGACGCCCTTCATCGACCAGAACATGTCGGCCAGGCCGAACAGGCTCATGTCCTTGTCGACGATCAGCGAGTCCAGCCCCGCGCCCATGGTCGGGTACAGCTTGAACGGGTTGAGGACCGTGCCCGGCGTCGCCACCTGGTTCGCCAGGGCGGAGAGGAACTTCTGCTGGTTCTTCGTACGGTCCAGGTCGGAACCTGCCAGCGCGTACCGGGTGCGGACGAAGGCGAGGGCCTCCTCGCCGTTCAGCGTCTGCTTGCCCTTCTTCAAGTCGGCCCCGGACTTGGTGTCCTTGATGTCCTGCGGGATGTCCATCTCCACGCCGCCGACCGCGTCCACGATGTTCGCGAAGCCGGCGAAGCCGATCTCCACGTAGTGGTCGATGTGCAGGCCGGTGTTGAACTCGACCGTGCGGACCAGGAGTTCCGGCCCGTCCTCGGCGTAGGCGGCGTTCAGCTTCACCTGCCGGCCCGTGCCCTGGAACGTCTTGCCGGACTCGGACCCCTTGAAGGTGGGTATCTCCACGTTCGAGTCGCGGGGCAGCGAGATCAGGGTGGGGCCGTTGCTGCCGGTGTGCAGGATCATCATGGAGTCCGTGCGCTTGCCCTCGGCCGACCCGGTGCGCAGCTTCTTCTTCTGCTCGTCGGTCAGCCCGGCCCGGCTGTCGGAGCCGACGATCAGGTAGTTCGTGCCCTCGCCCGCCTCCGGCCGGTCGAGCACGATCGACAGGTCGACCTCGCGGTTGAGCTTCGAGTCGGCCCAGAAGTAGGTGCCCACGGTCGTCACGACCAGCACGGCCGCGACCGTGATCGACGTCACCTTGATCCGGCGGCGCCAGTCCGGCGCGGGACGCTGCGCGTAGCGGCCGTCGCCGCCCGGACCGCGGGGACCGCCGCCGCCCGGGGAGCCGTAGACCTGGCCCGTGTTGTAGTCGTCGTAGCCGCCGCCGTGCCCGCTGCCGTCCACGTAGGACGGCTGCTGCGGCACCGAGCCGCCGTAGGCTCCCTGGCCGGGCGGGGCCACCGGGCCGCGGCGGACCTGGCGCATGACGCGGGCGCTCTCGGGCTGCGCGCTCGCGCTCCCGCGTCCGTAGCGGGGGCCGCGGTTGTCGTTGGGCCGTGCCTCGGGCCATTCAGTCATGCGCAACAGTGTGCAGGTCCGGGCCGTGCGCCGTACCAGTCCTCGGGAAATAGGAGCAGCGCTGTTGCGAAGCTGACACAAAATTCCCGGCCGCCGCCTCGGCATAAGGTGGAGGCCATGACAGATCAGGCTCCGGCCCCACTCACGGAGAGTCCCGACAGTCCCGACATCCCGGGCAAGCCCGTCTCGGCATCGCGGACGACCCTCAGCCACATCATGACCCACAACGACACCAACCTCCTGGGCACGGTGCACGGCGGCGTGATCATGAAACTCGTCGACGACGCGGCGGGCGCGGTCGCCGGCCGGCACTCCGGCGGCCCCGCCGTCACCGCGTCGATGGACGAGATGGCCTTCCTCGAACCGGTCCGTGTCGGCGACCTGGTCCACGTCAAGGCACAGGTCAACTGGACCGGCCGGACGTCCATGGAGGTCGGTGTGCGCGTCCTGGCCGAGCGGTGGAACGAGTCCGCCCCGGCCACCCAGGTCGGCTCGGCGTATCTCGTCTTCGCGGCCGTCGACGCGGACGGCAGGCCGCGCCGCGTGCCGCCGGTGATATCGGAGACCGAGCGGGACCGGCGCCGCAACCAGGAAGCCCAGATCCGCCGCACCCACCGCCTGGCCCGCCGCCGGGCGATCGTGGAACTGCGCGAGAAGCGGGCGGCGGACGGAATCGAGGACTGACCACCCGGCGCCCTCGCGGCCCCGGCAGCACCTGCGGCCCGGGGCCGGGGTCCTCTCCGGATCGGGCCGGACCCGTGAGCCCGGCACGATCCGAACGCCGTCGGGCGCCAGGAGCCAGGCCCTACGAGCAGCCCACCTCGTCGCCCCGCACCACCCCGAACTCGTCCCTCCCGGGGTCCTCGGCCCGGACCTTGCGGACCTTCTCGAAGTCGGCGCCGGCGATCACCCTCAGCGTGGCGCCCTGGCCCTTGACCGCACGCAGCTCGCTGCCCGGCAGGGCGGCGGCGAGGGACTTCGCGGAGCGGTCCCAGCGGGGGTCGTAGGCGACGACGGTCCGCCGCACGGAGTGGTCCGCCGCGTTGACCGGAACGTGGGTGGTGCGGAAACCGGTGGCCGCGAGGGCCGCGTCCACCCGGCGGCCGAGGCCTTTCGTCTCCGTGCCGTTCTCGACCTGGACGCGGATCTGCCGGGGGTCCACCGGCACGCGCCGGGCCGCGTCGGGCGACGGGCGCGTGGAGAGCGGCTTGTCCTCGCGCAGCGCCGCGAAGATGTTCTCGGACTTCTCGGGGTCCCACTTCAGCGTCGACCCGATGCCCTTGACCGTGTGCCCCTCCTTGTCGAGCGGCACGGTGGTGAACTCGGACGAGGCGGGCGAGAAGTTCCGCAGCGCCCGCCCCAGATCGAGCAGTTCGCCGGTGCCGAAGCCCTTGTCGGCGCGGACCGAGCCGAGCACGGCACGGGTCACGTCCCGGAACTTCATCGGGTTCAGCACGATCCCGGAGGACGTGGCCCGGTCCAGCAGGGCGGCCATGAAGTGCTGTTGCCGTTTCATCCGGCCGAGGTCGGCGGCGCCGTCGACGTACCGGGCGCGCACGTACTGCAGGGCCTCGCCGCCCCCCAGGGTGTGCCGGCCGGCCGGCAGGTCGAGGCCGGTGTGACTGTCCTTCAGGGGCTCGGTGGTGCACAGCTCGACGCCGCCGACCACGTCCACGGTCTTCATGAAGCTGGTGAAATCGAGCTCCAGGTAGTGGTCGATCTTCACCCTGGTCATCTTCTCCACCGTGCGCACGGCCAACTGCGGGCCGCCCTCCGCGTACGCCGCGTTGAGCTTGACGGGATGCCCCTCGTGCTCCTCGCCGCTCACCTGGTCGGTGTGCGGGGGCGTCATGGCGTACGAGTCGCGCGGCAGGCTGACGACGCTGGCCCGCTCCCGGTCCTCGGAGATGTGCACGATCATGATCGTGTCGGTGCAGTTGCAGGGCGCCCCGCCGAGCCGGTACTTCCGCCGCGTCTCCGCGGCGATCTCCTCACGGCCGTCCGTGCCGACGAGCAGGACGTTCATGCCGTGGCCCGCCTCGGGACGGTTCTTCATGTCCCGGAACGGGTCGACCCGGTCGATTCCCGCGTCGAGGCTGCTGACCACCGCGTGCCCGATCCCGGCCGAGGCCAGCACCAGGACCGACAGGGTGGTCACCGCCCGCGGGCCCCAGCGCGGTCTCCGGCGTCCCGGTGGTCGCGGGCCGCCCTCCCGTGGTGGCTGCGGTCGGCGTTGCGGCGTGGTGCGGGGCCGGGGGGGCCGTGGTGACGCGGGCAAGAGGGACACCTCCGGACGAGGCCGTACGAGGGGGGATGTAAGAGGGGAGCAGGACGCGGGCAGGGAGGGCGAACGGGAACAGGAAAAGGGGAGGGCGGAAGAGAAGCGGGCGGGAGTGAGGGGGCGTACGGGGGCGTACGCGGGATCGTGAGCACCGTAGGCCGATACGATCTGCAGCCCGGCGCAGCCGCACCCGGCACGCGCACCGCTGTCCCCCGTTCGCGGTAACGTGAGGCTCCTATGAACGCCAATCCCGACGTGCGGCTCCCCGCCGTTTCCGTGATCATGCCCGTGCTCAACGAGGAGCGGCATCTGCGTGGCGCCGTCCACGCGATCCTCGCCCAGGAGTACGCCGGCGAGATGGAGGTCGTGATCGCCCTCGGTCCGTCCGCGGACCGCACGGACGAGATCGCCGCCGAACTCGTGGCCGAGGACCCGCGGGTGCGCACCGTGCCCAATCCGACCGGCCGCACCCCGGCCGCCCTCAACGCGGCGATCAAGGCCTCGCGCCATCCGGTCGTGGTCCGCGTCGACGGGCACGGGATCCTCTCGCCGGGCTACATCGCCACCGCGGTACGGCTCCTGGAGGAGACCGGCGCGCAGAACGTCGGCGGCATCATGCACGCCGAGGGCGAGAACGACTGGGAGCACGCGGTCGCCGCCGCGATGACGTCCCGGATAGGCGTCGGCAACGCCGCCTTCCACACCGGCGGCGCGGCGGCCCCCGCCGAGACCGTCTACCTCGGGGTGTTCCGGCGCGAGGCGCTGGAGCGGCAGAGCGGCTACAACGTGGAGTTCATCCGCGCCCAGGACTGGGAGCTGAACTTCCGCATCCGCGAGGCCGGCGGGCTGATCTGGTTCTCGCCGGAGCTGAGGGTGTCGTACCGGCCCCGGCCGAGCCTGCGGGCGCTGGCCAAGCAGTACAAGGACTACGGCCGTTGGCGGCACGTCGTCGCCCGCTACCACGCGGGTTCCATCAACCTGCGCTACCTGGCCCCGCCGGCCGCGGTGTGCGCGATCGCGGCCGGGATCCTGGTCGGCGGTCTGCTCACCCCGTGGGGTTTCGTCGTGCCCGGCGGCTACCTCGCGGCGATCGTGCTCGGCTCGATACCCGCGGGCAAGGGTCTGCCGCCAAAGGCGCGGCTGCAGATCCCGGTGGCGCTGGCCACCATGCACATGTCGTGGGGCTGGGGCTTCCTGACCAGTCCGCGCTCGCTCGCGAAGAAGGTCATCGCCTCCCGCCGGCCCGCGGTCCACTCCGCCGCGGACACGGACGCCGGCACCCCGGCCTCCTGACCCGCGCTCAGCAGCGCGACAGACCCCTCCCCGATACGAGAAGACCGAAGGGCGCCCGAGTACGCGTACTCGGGCGCCCTTCGGCTGTCCGTGCCCCAGGGGCCGGGGTTACGGAAGGTTCCTGGCCATCACGATCCGCTGGACCTGGTTCGTGCCCTCGTAGATCTGCGTGATCTTCGCGTCGCGCATCATGCGCTCCACCGGGTAGTCACGGGTGTAGCCGTAGCCGCCGAGGAGCTGGACGGCGTCGGTGGTGACCTCCATGGCGACGTCGGAGGCGAAGCACTTGGCGGCGGCGCCCTGGAAGGTCAGGTCGGCGTCGCCGCGCTCGGACTTGGCGGCGGCGGCGTAGGTCAGCTGGCGGGCGGCCTCGATCTTCATGGCCATGTCGGCGAGCATGAACTGGATGCCCTGGAAGTCGGCGATCGGCTTGCCGAACTGCTTGCGCTCCTTGACGTAGCCCTTGGCGTAGTCGAGGGCGCCCTGGGCGATGCCGAGAGCCTGGGCGGCGATGGTGATGCGGGTGTGGTCGAGGGTCTGCATCGCGGTGGCGAAGCCGGTGCCCTCCTCGCCGATCATGCGGTCCGCGGGTATGCGGACGTTGTCCAGGTAGACCTCGCGGGTCGGGGAGCCCTTGATGCCGAGCTTCTTCTCGGGGGCGCCGAAGGAGACGCCCTCGTCGGACTTCTCGACGACGAACGCCGAGATGCCCTTGGAGCGCTTGGACGGGTCGGTGACGGCCATCACCGTGTAGTACTCGGAGACGCCGGCGTTGGTGATCCAGCGCTTCACGCCGTTGAGGACGTAGTGGTCGCCGTCGCGGACCGCCTTGGTCTTCATGCCGGCCGCGTCGGAACCGGCGTCCGGCTCGGAGAGGCAGTACGAGAACATCCCGTCGCCCTGGGCTAGCGGGGTCAGGTACTTCTTCTTCAGCGCCTCGGAACCGGAGAGGATCACCGGGAGGGAGCCGAGCTTGTTCACGGCGGGGATGAGGGAGGAGGACGCGCAGACGCGGGCCACTTCCTCGATCACGATGACGGTGGCGAGCGCGTCGGCGCCCGCGCCGCCGTATGCCTCGGGAACGTGCACGGCGTGCAGGTCGTTCGCGAGGAGCGCGTCGAGCGCCTCCTGCGGGAAGCGGGCGTCCTCGTCCACCGCTGCGGCGTACGGCAGGATCTTCGCCTCGGCCAGCGAGCGGACGGCGTCGCGGAGCATGTCGTGCTCCTCGGACGGGCGGTACAGGTCGAAATCAGCCGATCCGGCCACGGTCTCTCACTCCAAAGACGACGAGGTGCGACGAGAGGCAACGCTCTGAATGATGCTCTGACGATGCTAACTACTGTTAAGTAACTCCTATTTTAGAACTCCTGCCCCCGCCTCCGTGCGTGAGTTTGGTGACAACGGAAAGGCCGTGAGGCCGCAATGAGCGGGAACGAGCGGGATCGCCCCGTGCCGCGCGCCCGGAAGCCCCGGATATGCTCAGCCCGCACTGGCTTCCGTATACCCCTGGAGCACGCATGGCCCTCAAGATCACCGTGATCGGCACCGGTTATCTCGGTGCGACCCACGCGGCGGCCATGGCGGAGCTCGGGTTCGAGGTGCTGGGCCTCGACGTCGTACCGGAGAAGATCGACATGCTCCGGCGGGGCGAGGTCCCGATGTACGAACCGGGGCTCGAGGAACTGCTGCGCCGGCACGTGGCGGGGATCGAGGGGTCCACCGGCCGGCTCCGGTTCACCATGGACTGGGCGGAGGTCGGCGCGTTCGGCGACGTCCACTTCGTCTGCGTGAACACTCCGCAGCGGCACGGCGAGTACGCCTGCGACATGTCCTACGTCGACTCCGCGATCGCCTCGCTGGCCCCGCACCTGACCGGCCCCGCGCTGGTCGTCGGCAAGTCGACCGTGCCCGTGGGCTCGGCCGACCGGCTGGCCGCCTACCTGGCCGAGCACGCGCCGGCCGGCGGGGACGCCGAGCTGGCCTGGAACCCGGAGTTCCTGCGCGAGGGCTTCGCCGTCCAGGACACGCTGCACCCGGACCGGGTCGTGGTGGGGGTCCGGAGCGAGCGGGCCGAGAAGCTGCTGCGGGAGGTGTACGCGACGCCGGTCGCCGGGGGCACCCCGTTCGTGGTGACCGACTTCCCGACCGCGGAGCTGGTGAAGACCTCCGCGAACTCCTTCCTCGCCACCAAGATCTCCTTCATCAACGCCATGGCGGAGCTGTGCGAGGCCACGGGCGGTGACGTGGCCAGGCTGGCGGAGGCCATCGGGTACGACGACCGGATCGGCCCGAAGTTCCTGCGCGCCGGGATCGGCTTCGGCGGCGGGTGCCTGCCGAAGGACATCCGGGCGTTCATGGCGCGCGCCGGCGAGCTGGGCGCGGACCAGGCGCTGACGTTCCTGCGGGAGATCGACTCGATCAACATGCGCCAGCGCGGCCGCATGGTGGAGCTGACCCGGCAGGCGCTCGGCGACGGGGCCTTCCTGGGCAAGCGGGTCGCGGTCCTCGGCGCCACCTTCAAGCCGGACTCGGACGACGTACGGGACTCGCCGGCGCTGAACGTCGCGGGCCAGATACACCTCCAGGGCGGCCAGGTCACCGTGTACGACCCGAAGGGCATGGACAACGCCCGGCGTCTCTTCCCGACCCTTGGGTACGCGGACTCGGCGCTCGACGCGGTGCGGGGCGCGGACGTGGTGCTGCATCTGACGGAGTGGCGGGAGTTCCGCGAGCTGGACCCGGCGGCGCTGGGCGAGGTCGTGGCCCAGCGGCTGGTCCTGGACGGGCGCAACGCGCTCGACGCCGAGGTGTGGCGCCGGGCCGGCTGGCGCTACCGCGCGATGGGACGCCCCACCGCCTGACGGAACGGGTGACACGCCCGGCGGAACGAACGGGTGACGCCGGTTCGGCCGAGGCTCAGTCGGCCGAACCGGCGTCTGTCTGCATTCTGCACCACGGGGCGGGCCCGGTGGTGCCGCTGTGATGCCTACGACCCTCCCGGCTCCGGCTGCGGCTCCGTCGCCCGCTTCGGTTCCTGCCGCGTCCCGGCCCGCTCCGGCTGCGGCTGCGGTCGCTTCGAGCGGTAGCGGCGCATCTTGGCGCGGGCTCCGCACACCTGCATGGAGCACCAGCGGCCGCGTCCCGCGGGGCTGCGGTCGTAGTACGCCCAGTGGCAGTCGGCGGCCTCGCAGGCCTTCAGCCTGATCCACGTACCCGCCGCTACCCCCTCCGCCACGGCCGCCGCGACCCGGGAGAGCAGGGCTCCCCGGTCGACGGGTGCGAGCGCGGCGGAGCCGTCCGCCGGGTCGACGGTGACCACCAGGGGGGCCTTCGCGAGCAGCGTGCCGAGCGGGACGACCCCGCGGTGCGGCGGATGGCCGGCGTGGGCGAGCAGGACCGCGCGCAGCGCTTCGCGCAGGGTGCGCGCCGACTCGACGCCGGCCGCGTCGCCCTCCGGAAGCCCGAAGCGGGCACGGCCGTCCGCCGTGTCCAGGGTGTCGGCGCCCGACTCCAGGTCGAGGGTGTTGACCAGGTCCTGGACCAGGACCAGCGCACCGGGCGCGGCCGATCTCTCACTCATGTCCGGACGGTACCTCCCGCGTCCCCTGCATTCCCCCTTGCGACGTTACCCCCCATGCGGCAGCATGCAGTAACGGTTACCGGTTGCCCGCTCATGGCGGTAACCGGAAGAATGAGGAATCGGGAATCAGGGATTCGAGGAGGAATTCATGCCCGTTGCCAAGGTGGGCGCCGTCGTCCTGGACTGCGCCGATCCGCGTGCGCTGGCCGGTTTCTACGCCGGACTGGTGGGCGGCACGATCAAGGACGAGGGCGACTGGGTGGACCTCCGGGTGCCCGGCGGGCCGGTGCTCGCGTTCCAGGAGGCCCCCGGACACGTACCGCCGCGCTGGCCGGCGCCGGACCACTCGCAGCAGTTCCACCTGGACCTGACCGTCGAGGACCTGGACGCCGCCGAGAAGGAGGTGCTGGCACTCGGCGCGAAGCCGCTGGAGGCGGAGGACCGCTCGCGGAGCTTCCGGGTTTACGCGGACCCGGCGGGGCACCCCTTCTGTCTGTGCGCCTGCTGACACCGGGAGGACCCATGGCCGCCGTGGCCCGTCTGCGCTCCGTCGTCGTCGACTGTCCCGAGCCGCGCGAGCTGGCCCGCTTCTACGCGGCCGTCGGGGGCGGCATGCCCGAGGAGGAGGACCCGGACCGGGTGGTGCTCCAGATCCCCGCCGGGCCCCGGCTGGCCTTCCAGCGGGCCCCCGGGTACAGCCCGCCCGACTGGCCGCGGGCCGACCACGGCTCGCAGCAGTTCCACCTCGACTTCGACGCGGGCGGCACCTGGGGGGAGGTCGACGAGGCCGGGCAGAAGGTGCTGGCGCTGGGGGCGCGGGCGCTGGACCGGGAGGACTCCGAGGGGAAGGATTTCCGGGTGTACGCCGATCCGGCAGGGCATCCGTTCTGCCTCTGCCGGATCGAGCAGCCGTAGGGGTCTGGTCGGTCCCGGCCGCAGGGGTCTGGTCGGTCCCGGCCGCAGGGGTCTGGTCGGCGGATCCCGTCGGACGGACCCCTGCGGCCGGGCCGCCGCAGCTCTCGTGTCGGTGACGACCGGGCGGCCTCAGCCGTCGAGGGACTCCAGGGTCGCGTTCGACGGGGCGGTGGTCGCCCGGAGCTCGCGGGCGGTGTCCTCGGCGGCGCCCAGCACCCGTACCGCGTTCTGCCAGGTCAGCTTGGCCAGATCGGTCCTGGACCAGCCGCGGTCGTGCAGCTCGGCGATGAGGTTCGGGTAGCCGGAGACGTCGCGCAGGCCGTCGGGGGTGAAGGCGGTGCCGTCGTAGTCGCCGCCGATGCCGAGGTGGTCGATGCCGGCGACCTCGCGCATGTGGTCCAGGTGGTCGGCCACCGTGGACACGGTGGCGACGGGACGCGGGGTGGCCTCCTCGAAGGCGGCGTGCACCTTCATCGCCTCCGCGGTGGTGTCCAGGTGGTGGAAACCGTGGGCACGCATGTTGTCGTCGGCCTCGTTCGTCCAGTCGACGGCCGCCTGGAGCACGAACTTCGGCACGAACGTCACCATCGCGACACCGCCGTTGGCGGGCAGCCGTTCCAGCACGTCGTCCGGGATGTTGCGCGGATGGTCGCAGACCGCGCGGGCCGAGGAGTGGGAGAAGATCACCGGCGCGGACGTGGTGTCCAGCGCGTCCCGCATCGTCGTGGCGGCGACGTGCGAGAGGTCGACCAGCATGCCGAGCCGGTTCATCTCCCGGACCACCTCACGGCCGAACGCCGACAGGCCGCCCACGCCGGGCTCGTCCGTCGCCGAGTCCGCCCAGGCCACGTTGTAGTTGTGGGTGAGGGTCAGGTAGCGCACCCCGAGCTCGTACAACCCGCGCAGGGTACCGAGGGAGTTGGCGATGGAGTGGCCGCCCTCCGCCCCCATCAGGGAGGCGATACGGCCCTGTCCGCGCGCCGCCTCCATGTCGGCGGCGGTCAGCGCGGGTGCCAGGTCCTCGGGATGGCGGGCCAGCAGCTGCCGTACGCAGTCGATCTGTTCGAGGGTGGCCGGCACCGCGTCGGGCAGGTCCGCGCGGACGTACACCGACCAGAACTGCGCGCCGACGCCGCCCGCGCGCAGGCGCGGGATGTCGGTGTGCAGATGGGCGGTCTGGTCACCGGCGATGTCCAGGGCGTCGAGGTCGTAGCGGACCTTCTCGCGCAGCGCCCAGGGCAGGTCGTTGTGCCCGTCGACGACGGGGAACTCGGCCAGCAGCGCGCGGGCGGCCTCGAGTGACGCGGAGTCGCGGGACCCGGAGTCGGAGGACGTCATGGGGCTCACTTCCCGAAGCCGAAGCCGTTGCCGGAGCTTTCGACCCTGGCACGCAGGCGTTTGCCCTTCTCCGTGGCCTGGTCGTTCAGCTCCTGCTGGAACTCCCGCATCCGGGTAAGGAGTTCGTCGTCGTGGGCGGCGAGCATGCGGACCGCGAGCAGGCCCGCGTTGCGGGCGCCGGCCACCGAGACGGTGGCGACCGGGACACCGGCCGGCATCTGCACGATGGAGAGCAGGCTGTCCATGCCGTCGAGGTGCTTCAGCGGCACGGGGACGCCGATGACGGGCAGCGGGGTGACCGAGGCGAGCATGCCGGGCAGATGGGCGGCACCGCCCGCACCCGCGATGATCACCTTCAGCCCGCGGTCCGCGGCCTGCTCGCCGTACGCGATCATCTCGCGGGGCATGCGGTGCGCGGAGACGACGTCGACCTCGTGGCCGACCTCGAACTCGTCGAGGGCCTGGGCCGCGGCCTCCATGACGGGCCAGTCGGAGTCCGATCCCATGACGATGCCGACTACGGGGCTGGGGCTCATTCGGTGATCGTGCCTCTCAGGTAGCCGGCTGCGTGACGGGCGCGTTCCAGCACGTCGTCCAGGTCGTCGCCGTAGGTGTTGACATGGCCGACCTTGCGGCCGGGCTTCACGTCCTTGCCGTACATGTGGATCTTCAGCTGGGGGTCGCGGGCCATGCAGTGCAGGTACGCGGAGTACATGTCGGGGTAGTCGCCGCCCAGGACGTTGACCATCACCGTCCACGGGGCGCGCGGGCGGGGGTCGCCGAGCGGCAGGTCGAGGACGGCGCGGACGTGGTTGGCGAACTGCGAGGTGATCGCGCCGTCCATGGTCCAGTGGCCGGAGTTGTGCGGGCGCATGGCGAGCTCGTTGACGAGGATGCGGCCGTCGCGGGTCTGGAACAGCTCCACGGCGAGATGGCCGACGACGCCGAGTTCCTTGGCGATGTTGAGTGCCATCTCCTCCGCGCGCAGGGCGAGGTCCGCGTCGAGGCCGGGCGCGGGTGCGATGACCGTGTCGCAGACGCCGTTCACCTGCTGCGACTCGACGACCGGGTAGGCGACGGCCTGGCCGTGCGGGGAGCGGACCACGTTGGCGGCCAGCTCGCGCACGAAGTCGACCTTCTCCTCGGCCAGCACCGGGACCCCGGCCCGGAACGGCTCGGCGGCCTCCTCGGCGGAGTCGACGACCCACACGCCCTTGCCGTCGTAGCCACCGCGGACGGTCTTGAGGACGACCGGGAACCCGTCGCCCTCGGCCGCGAAGGCGGCCACGTCCGCGGGATCCGTGACGATGCGGTGCCGCGGGCAGGGCACGCCGATCGCGTCGAGCCGGGCACGCATCACGCCCTTGTCCTGGGCGTGCACCAGCGCCTCGGGGCCGGGGCGGACGGGGATGCCGTCCGCCTCCAGGGCCCGGAGGTGCTCGGTGGGCACGTGCTCGTGATCGAAGGTGATCACGTCGCAGCCGCGGGCGAACGCGCGCAGCGTGTCCAGGTCGCGGTAGTCGCCGACGACGACATCACCGACGACCTGCGCCGCGGAATCCTGCGGAGTGTCACTGAGGAGCTTGAACCTGATGCCGAGCGGGATGCCCGCCTCGTGTGTCATACGAGCGAGCTGACCCCCGCCGACCATGCCGACTACCGGGAACGTCACGCCCCCAGGGTATCGGTCGAGCCATGGTGGCCGATTCCACGGCTGTTCCCGGCCTGTCCGCGACCGTTCCCGGACAGGCGTGCGAACCCGGGGCCCATCCGCAGGAAGATCGCGCGGACGGGTGGTTAGCATGGTCTGATTGACGCCACCTCGGCGTCGCATCGACGCCACTCCACGGACGGGGGCCGGCACGACCATGGGACGCGGTTCCTCGGGGCCCTCGACGGGCGCCCCGGCCCCGCGCGGCTCCATGCGGCAGCGCCTCGACCGGCTCGTCCGTGAAGCCGTGAAGTTCGGCGCGGTCGGCGGGGCGGGGCTGCTGGTCAATCTCCTCGTGTTCAACCTGGTCCGGCAGGTGACCGATCTCCAGGTGGTGCGGGCTAGCGTCATCGCGACCGTCGTCGCGATCGTCTTCAACTACGTGGGCTTCCGCTACTTCACGTACCGGGACCGCGAGAAGTCCGGACGCACCAAGGAGATGTCGCTGTTCCTGCTGTTCAGCGCGGTCGGTCTGGTGATCGAGAACGGCCTGCTGTACACGGCGACCTACGGGTTCGGCTGGGACAGTCCGCTGCAGAGCAACATCTTCAAGTTCCTCGGCATCGGGGTCGCCACCCTGTTCCGGTTCTGGTCCTACCGCACGTGGGTGTTCCGCGCGCTGCCGGGGGCCGCGGCACCGGTGGCGGGTGCACCGGCGGGTCCCGTCGCGCAGGGCGGGCACGGGCCCGCGGGGCCGCCCTCCCACCAGCGCGTGCCGTAGGCGCCGGGTCCCGGACCCGGGCCGGCACCGGTGCGTGCGCTCTCGCACTCCCTGTTCACGACCCCGTTCACCGCACCGTCTGGCGGTTGTCGTCCCGGGTTTTCCGCGGCGGGGTGCGGGACAGGAACAGGCCGAAGACCGCGGGTTTGGCCTGGAGCATCTCCAGCCGGCCGCCGTCCGCCTCGGCGAGGTCGCGGGCGACCGCGAGGCCGATGCCGGTGGAGTTGTGGCCGCTGATCGCGCGCTCGAAGATGCGGGCGCCCAGGTCGGTGGGGACTCCCGGGCCCTCGTCCGTGACCTCGATGACGGCCTGGTTCCCGGTGACCCGGGTGCGCAGGGCGACCGTGCCGCCCCCGTGCATGAGCGAGTTCTCGATCAGCGCGGCCAGCACCTGGGCGACCGCGCCCGGCGTGCCGACGGCGCGCAGATGCCTCTTGCCGGAGGTGACGATCGCGCGGCCGGCGCTGCGGTAGGCGGGACGCCACTCCGCGAGCTGCTGCTGGATCACTTCGTCGAGGTCGAAGGTGACGGCCGAGCCGGTCCGCGGGTCCCGGGAGTTGGTCAGCAGCCGCTGCACCACGTCCGTCAGGCGCTCCACCTGCGCCAGTGCGATCGTCGCCTCCTCCTTCACCGTCTCGGGGTCGTCGGTGAGGGTGATCTCCTCCAGCCGCATGGACAGCGCGGTGAGCGGGGTGCGCAGCTGGTGGGAGGCGTCGGCGGCCAGTCGCCGTTCGGCGGTCAGCATGCGGGCGATGCGTTCGGCGGAGGAGTCCAGCACGTCCGCGACCCGGTCCAGCTCGGGAACGCCGTAGCGCCGGTGGCGGGGGCGCGGGTCGCCCGAGCCGAGGCGCTCGGCGGTCTCCGCGAGGTCGGTCAGCGGCGAGGCGAGCCGGTTGGCCTGGCGGACCGCCAGCAGCACGGCCGCGATCACCGCCAGCAGCGCCACCAGCCCGATGATCAGCAGGGTGCGGCCGACCTCACGGGTCACCGAGGAGCGCGGCTCCTGGACGGTGACCGTCTCGCCCTCCTCACCGGGCGCCGAAGCGCTGATGACGTCGCCCTCCGGCTTGTCGCCGATCTCGATGGGCGCCCGGCCGGGCAGGCGGACGACGACGTAGCGGTCCTCGCCGACCTGGTCCCTGAGGACCGCCGCGGTGACCTTCTCCTCGACGAGCAGCCTGCTGTCGACGATGCTGGCGAGCCGTACCGCCTCGGACTCGACCCGCTCCCTGGCGCTCTCGGTGATCGTGCGGGTCTCCACGAGCACCAGGGACACGCCGAACACGGCGATCACGACGAGCACCACGGCGAGCGTGGACTGGATCAGTCGGCGGCGCATGTCCTCATATCCGAACCGGAATCACGGGCGTACGGGGGTCAGCTCTTCTCGAAGCGGAACCCCACGCCCCGTACGGTCGCGATGTAGCGGGGGTTGGCCGCGTCGTCGCCGAGCTTCTTGCGCAGCCAGGAGATGTGCATGTCGAGGGTCTTGGTGGACGACCACCAGGTGGTGTCCCAGACCTCGCGCATCAACTGGTCCCGGGTGACGACCCGGCCCGCGTCCCGCACCAGGACCCGCAGCAGGTCGAACTCCTTGGCGGTGAGCTGGAGTTCCTCCTCACCCATCCACGCCCGGTGCGACTCGACGTCGATGCGCACCCCGTGCGTCGCGGGCGGCTGCTGCGGTTCGGTGGCACCGCGCCGCAGCAGGGCCCGCACCCGGGCGAGCAGTTCGGCGAGGCGGAACGGCTTGGTGACGTAGTCGTCGGCGCCGGCGTCCAGACCGACCACGGTGTCGACCTCGTCGGCGCGCGCGGTGAGGATCAGGATCGGGACCGTGTGCCCGTCGGAACGCAGCCGACGGGCGACCTCCAGGCCGTCCATGCCCGGCAGTCCGAGGTCCAGCACCACCAGGTCGACGCCGCCCTGCAGGCCTGCGTCGAGCGCGCTGGGTCCGTCCTCACGCACCTCCACCTCGTAGCCCTCCCGACGCAGGGCGCGGGCCAGCGGCTCAGAGATGGACGCGTCGTCCTCGGCGAGCAGTACACGGGTCATGGACTGATGGTAGTCCCGCCGCGACACGGTCCGGGGCGTGATCACGGCGGCCGGTTCCCACCGCGCGCACACCTGTTTCTCACCTCGGGGACCTGCGGGAGGGGCCTGGAACTGTGGGGTGCGATCCTGAAAAGAACCTTCGAATGAGTGATCACGGTTCCCCCGGAACCTGTGATCCCTGTCTCAAGTCCTTCCATATCCGGCACTGTCCTGCCGTATGGTGAACCAACGCCTGTTGCACCACGGGGACCTTTGGCGCAGTTGCCGCTGAAGGTCTCTTTTGCGTGCCGGTCGGCTTCGCGCCGGCCTCGTAAGAAATGACCTATGGCCGGGCCTCTACGCACATTGACGCGCGTAGAGGCGTGGATCCCGGTGGTCGCCGTCCCCCGCTCCGTGATCCGGAGCGGACTCCCCAAGGGCGTGGGGTGGACGGCACGGCCCGCCGGTGCCGGCCGCCCCCCACCGGGCGCGTACCCGCTTGCGCGTCGCGTCCCGACCAGCAAGGAACGACCATGGCGTCCAGCCTGACGAAGGACTCGGTCTCACCCGGCACCCCCGGCTCCGAGAAGACCTTCTTCGGCCACCCCCGCGGACTGGCCACTCTCTTCATGACCGAGATGTGGGAGCGGTTCTCCTACTACGGCATGCGAGCTCTGCTCCCGCTGTACCTCGTCGCCCCGGGCGGCATGGGCCTGAACGCCGGCACGGCGACGGCCATCTACGCGGTGTACCTGTCGCTGGTGTACCTGCTCACGATGCCGGGCGGCTGGTTCGGCGACCGGGTCCTGGGCCCGCGCAAGACCGTCGCCTTCGCCGGTGCGATCGTCGTGCTCGGCCACCTGACGCTGGCTCTGCCGTCCGCCGGCACCTTCTACGCCGGCCTCGGACTGGTCGCCCTCGGTTCCGGCCTGCTGAAGGCCAACATCTCCACGATGGTCGGCCAGCTCTACGACGGTCCGGACGACCCGCGCCGCGACGGTGGCTTCACCGTCTTCTACATGGGCATCAACCTCGGCGCCTTCTTCTCGCCGCTGATCATCGGCACCGTCGGTGAGGGCGTCAGCTGGCACCTGGGCTTCGGGCTCGCCGCGGTCGGCATGGGTCTCGGCCTGCTCCAGTTCCTGCTGGGCAGCCGTCACCTCGCCGCGCACTCCAGCGTCGTGCCCAAGCCGCTGTCCGCCGCGGAGAAGTCCTCCACGCTGCGCAAGGCCGCCTTCTGGGCCGGCATCGCCGTCGTCGCCTACGCCGTCCTCGGCTTCTCCGGCAACTACACCCTGAACTGGATCCTGGTCCCGCTGACGCTGCTCGGCCTGATCATCCCGGTGCTGGTGCTGGTCCGGATCAAGCGCGACCGGGACCTGGACCAGACCGAGCAGTCGAAGATGTCCGCGTACATCTGGTTCTTCGTGGCCGCGGCCGTCTTCTGGATGATCTACGACCAGGGCGGCTCGACCCTGGCGCTCTTCGCCGACTCGTCGGCCGAGAACAGCGTCCTCGGCTGGGAGTTCCCGGTCTCCTGGTACCAGTCGGTCAACCCGGTCCTGATCATGGCGCTGGCCCCGGTCTTCGCCTGGTTCTGGCTGGCGCTGAACCGGCGCGGCAAGGAGCCCAGCACGATCGTGAAGTTCGGCTCCGGTCTGGTGCTGGTCGGTGCGTCCTTCTTCCTGTTCCTCGCCCCGCTGTCCATCGCCGAGGGCGGTCACAAGGCGGCGGCGATGTGGCTGGTGGCGATCTACTTCACGCAGACCGTCGGTGAGCTGCTGCTCTCCCCGGTCGGCCTGTCGGTCACCACGAAGATGGCGCCGGCGAAGTACGCCTCGCAGATGATGGGCGTCTGGTTCCTGGCCGTCACCGCCGGTACCGCCACGACCGGCCTGCTGTCCCTCGCCGGTGTCGACCTGAACGGGTCGGGCGTGGTCGCGATGGAGGCCACCCTCGCGGTGGTCGCCGGTGTCGCGGTGTGGATGTACCGCAGCAAGGTCAAGGCACTGATGGGCGACGTCCGCTGATCTCGTGCGCATGACGCCGTGAGGCCGTGACCCGGTCGGCTCGCCGCCGCGGTCGCGCTCACGAGCCGGAGGGCCCCGCATCCGTACGTACAGCACGTACGCGGATGCGGGGCCCTCCGGGCGTTCACGGGGCGGACGCGGGCGGGCTCCCTCACCGTGCCCACGGGCGCCGTGCTCACGGAGCGGGGTGCGGGGTCCGCGTCGGCGTCGGCTCCGGCTCGCGGGGGACCGGAGCCGTCGGTGCCGGTCCCCGGGAGCGCGCGAGGTCCACCACGGCCGGCCCCGCGCGGAAAACGGCGCCCGGTACGACCGGGAGGACCACGGCCCGCAAGGGGGGTCGTTCCCCGGGAACGGGATTCTTCGCAAAGGACGTACCGGTACCGCCGGCGGTGCGTTCCCTGACGTCGGCTCGCATCCGACGGCCCGTCAAGGTACGCCGGGAACGAGGAAGGAAGACACGGTGCGCACCGGATCCGTGACGATCCGGTGCACGTACGGTGAGTGCGCGGTGGGCGCGCCCGGTGGGTACGCGCCGCACGGAGTCGTGGAAGGCGGGGCTCCGCCGGTCAGGCGGGCGCCCCGAGTTCCGCCCACACGGTCTTGCCCGCGACGCCCGGGGCACGCACGACGCCCCAGTCCAGGCAGAGCCGCTGGACGATGAACATGCCGTGCCCGCCGGGCCGGCCCGCCTGGTGCGGGGAACGCGGTGCCGGCTGGCCGGCGCCCCGGTCGGTGACCTCGAGCCGGATCACCTTGTTGTCGCAGACGATGCCCAGGTGGTCCGGCCCCTCGGCGTGCAGGCAGGCATTGGTGACCAGTTCGGACACGACGAGCAGGACGTCCTCGGCGGCGGCTCTCCGGTCGGCGGTGGCGGCGGGCAGCCAGCCCCACGCCTGCAGCGCCTGACGGGTGAAGTCGCGGGCGAGGGGAACGACGCCGCTCTGGTCCTCGAAGCTCAGCCGGCGGACCTGACGCCCTCCCGGCGAACCCGGGGACTCCGATGCCTCCGGCGGCCCCGTCGGCGTGGATGCCGCTGCGGCCTGCGCCCCGGACAGCGCCCCCTGGGGCGCGCTCGCCGTCGGCGCACCGCCCCCGGGCACCCCGGAAACGCCGCCGGGCTCCGGACCGCGGTCGCCCGGCGAATAGGGCCGGGTGGTGCTCATCAGCGCTTCACCTCACCGATTCACCAGTTCACCATTTCAAAAAAATCCGTACTCATTCAGTCACGCCGTGGGTGATCGTCCGGTTTCCGGCATCCCCTCGACCATGGCAGCGGGCACATTCCGCTTGTCTTCTGCCCGAGGCCGCCCAGGCAACACCCCCGCGTTCGCACAAGAAAGGCGCAACGATTCGGGAGCGGCTCGGAAGGGGGCCCGCGGAAAGAATCGCGGGGCGACACCTCACTCGACGCAGCGGAAGAAGACCGCCCGCCCCCGGACCCGCCGCGGGGTGGCGCCGGCCTGCCCGCACGGTCATCCGGAATCGTCGGCCAGAGCCGCCTCGAGGCTGTCATGGAGGGTGAACACCGCTTCAGCCCCGGTGATCTCGAATACGCGCGCGACCACGGGCTGCATTCCGGCGAGATGCACCCCGCCCCCGGCGGCGTCGGCCTTCAGCCTGGCGCCGAGCAGCACATTGAGCCCGGTGGAGTCACAGAACTCCAAGCCGGAGCAGTCGATGACAAGCCGCTTGAATCCCTTGACAAGGCAGTTCTCCAGTGGCTCGCGCAACAGATCGGCGGTGTGGTGATCCAACTCACCCGCCGGAGTCACGACGGCACTGTGGCCCTCTTCTCGCACCTCGACCAGAAGCCGGCCCGACTGTGCGCTGCCGACCGTCCCGCGGTCCATGCCGTCTCTCTCTCCCACCAGTCGTGGCTACTGCTGACGCTGTCGAACATTACGCCTTCCCAGCGCGCTCCGACAGCCGAACAATCAGCCGCAAACGGACATATGGCAACAGAGCTCACTTGCGGTGGGCTTGCGAAAGCGGGTAGGGCTAGTAGGGACACGTACTCGACACGGTCGGCTTCGGAGGCGCCGCACACCGCAGTGCACGAAACGGCATCGGCAGCCATACGCCGAGAACGATGGAGGACATCATGTCACCCCGGCTCGACGCATCGCCTACCCAGAAAGCGACGTCGACACTCCCTCCGGAACATCTGGCTCCCATCGAGCAGGACGATGCGGGTGTCGTCCCGGACGACGATCTACTCGCCGGGCTCCCGGAGATCCCCCCTTTCGACGAGGTGGGACCGGTCGACGCCCGGGCGCTGTCCAAGACCCTCTTCGAGCGGCTGGAGTCGCTGGAGGAAGGCACCCACGAATACGCGTACGTACGCAACACGCTCGTCGAACTGAACCTGGCCCTGGTCAAGTTCGCCGCCTCCCGCTTCCGCTCGCGCAGCGAGCCGATGGAGGACATCATCCAGGTCGGCACCATCGGTCTGATCAAGGCGATCGACCGCTTCGAGCTTTCGCGCGGTGTGGAGTTCCCCACCTTCGCGATGCCGACCATCATCGGTGAGATCAAGCGCTTCTTCCGGGACACCTCGTGGTCCGTGCGCGTACCGCGCCGGCTGCAGGAGCTGCGGCTCGACCTGGCCAAGGCCGGTGACGAGCTGGCACAGCAGCTCGACCGGTCCCCGACGGCGGGCGAACTGGCCGAGCGTCTGGGCATCTCCAGGGACGAGGTCGTCGAGGGCATGGCGGCGTCGAACGCCTACACCGCCTCATCGCTCGACGCCCAGCCGGAGGAGGACGACGCCGAGGGCTCGTTGTCGGACCGGATCGGTTACGAGGACCACGGCCTCGAAGGCATCGAGTACGTCGAGTCGTTGAAGCCGCTGATCGCCGAACTGCCGCCGCGCGACCGGAAGATCCTCTCGCTGCGCTTCGTGGCCTGCATGACCCAGTCCGAGATCGGTGAGGAACTGGGTATTTCGCAGATGCACGTGTCACGGCTGCTGTCGCGAACGCTGGTACGGCTGCGCAAGGGACTGACCATCGAGGAATGACGGGCAGCCGTTCCTTGCGCCCTTCACTCCGCTCCGCTTGACGACCCGCACTCGGCGCCTCGCACGCCGCCGCGCCCCGCACTCCGCCGACGCCGGACGCCCTTCCCGGGCTCCGGGTACCGGCCGAGCGCGGGGCGCATCGCGTTACCCACGGTCACCCCTTTCCCCGCGGGCCTTCTTCCTCCACTATGGGCACGCCCAGACCGGCTGGTATGTCAGGACGACGGGTCCGACGGCCAGGGGCTAGGAGGCGGTGCATGGTTCGGGGCGACGGAACCGTCGACGACGACGGGGTCGGCGGCGGACGCCCAGGTGCGCACACGGGTGCGTCGGACATCCGGCTGACCGAGATGCTGCGCGCCGACACCCCGGCCGCGTACGCGGCACTTCAGGAACTCCGCGCCCGGCACGGCCCGTCCGTGCTCGCCTACGCCCGCCGGTGCACCACCAGCGATTCCGGTGCGCGCCAACTCGCCGCGCAGGCCTTCACCCACGCCGCCCGCGAGACCGCCCGCGGCACCGATCCCGGCGGTCCCCTGCGCCACCAGCTCCTGCTGCTGACCGTCCGGGTGGCGGCGACCTGGGCCGCCGACGGACGAGCCGGCGGGCTGGACGCCGGGCTGCACCTCGTCCTGAGTTCGTCCGGCCCCGACGGGCCGGTCCCGTCCATGCTCGCCGCGTTCCGGACACTGCCGTACCGGGCGCAGGGTCTCCTCTGGTACGGGATCGTGGAACAGGAGCCCACGGACCGTACGGCGACGCTTCTCGGCCTCACCCGTCAGGACGTGGCCTACGACATCCGGCCCGCACTGCAGTCGCTGGGCCAGGCCTGCCTGCGGGCCCGGCTGGCCGCCTCGGACGACCCCCGGTGCGCCGACTTCCGCCGGCTCATCGAGGAGTCGGTACGGCCCGACGGCCCCCGCGACAGCGCCGACCTGCACACCCACATGGCCCACTGCGGACACTGCACCGCCGCGTACGAGGAACTGTGCGCCCTGCGGGACGAGCCGCGCGCCACCCTGGCCGAAGGGCTGCTGCCGTGGGCGGGCACGGCGTACACCGCCCCCGCACCGGCACCGGCCGGGCCGTCCGCCGGCACCGGTACCGCGCTCGGGACGTGGCCGGTGTCCCGGCGCCTGGTGCTGGCCTCGACGGCACTCGGCGTGGCCGTGGTACCGCTGCTGCTCCTGCTGTGGTCACCTGCCGACACGCCGGCCGAGCACACCTCGAACCCGGTCCCCACCGTGGCGGCCCCGCCGCCGGTAACGGTGACGGCCACGCCCTCACCGCCCCCCACCGCGTCCGCGACGCGGTCCCCCTCACCGTCCCCTTCGAAGACTTCGAGGACCGGGAAGCCCAGCCCTTCCGCCCCTCCACACCCCACACCGTCCCCCACGCCGTCCCCCACGCCGTCCCCCACGCCCACGTATCCGCCTCCGGGCGGCGCCTACGCGCAGGTGGTGAATCTGGCGTCGGGCCTGTGCCTGGACATCGACGGCGACCTGGAGAACCGCACGGACGTCGTCACGGCGGCCTGCGACTCCTCCCGCTCCCAGCGGTGGCGGGTCGACGCGGAGCGCGGTGTGCTGCAGTCCTACGCCGACTCCGACTACTGCCTGGACAGCCGTGGCGCGGTGGGCCGGGGCGTCGGCATCTGGGAGTGCGACTCGGTGGACGGGCGCAATGGACAGAACCTGCGCTTCGCCGTCGACGCCCGTGGAGTGATCCGCCCGGCCGTCGCGCCGGATCACGCGGTGACGGCGGCCGGGAGCGGCTCGGTGTCCCTGGGCAGGGAGGCGGGGCGGACGGATCAGAGGTGGCGGGCCGGGGCCTGATCCCCCTGGTCAGAGCACGCGGACACCGCGCCGCCACACGCCCGTGACCAGGGGGACGCCGGGGCGGTAGGCCAGGTGGACGTGGCTCGGGGCGTCGAGGAGGACGAGGTCGGCGCGGGCCCCGGGGGCGAGCCGGCCCACGTCGGTGCGGCGCAGGGCCGCCGCACCGCCCGCGGTGGCCGACCAGAGGGCCTCGTCGGGCGTCATGCCCATGTCCCGCACGGCGAGCGCGACGCAGAACGGCACCGAGGACGTGAAGGACGACCCCGGGTTGCAGTCCGTGGACAGCGCGACGGTGACTCCCGCGTCGAGCAGCCTGCGGGCGTCGGGCCAGGCGGCCCGGGTGGAGAACTCGGCGCCCGGCAGCAGCGTCGCGACCGTACGGCTGTTGGCCAGGGCGTCGACGTCCGCGTCGGTGAGGTGGGTGCAGTGGTCCGCGCTGGCCGCGTCGAGTTCGACGGCGAGCTGCACGCCGGGGCCGTGGGTGAGCTGGTTGGCGTGGACGCGCGGGTGCAGGCCCCTGGCCCGGCCGGCGGTGAGGACGGCGCGCGCCTGGTCTCCGTCGAAGGCTCCCCGCTCGCAGAAGACGTCGATCCAGCGGGCGTGCGGCGCGCACGCGTCCAGCATCCGTCCGGTGACCAGGTCCACGTAGCCGGCCGGGTCGTCGGCGTACTCGGGGGCGACGATGTGGGCGCCGAGGTAGGTGACCTCGTCGGTGTGGCGGGCGGCCAGCCGCAGGGCGCGGGCCTCGTCCTCGGGGGTCAGGCCGTAGCCGGACTTGGTCTCGATGGTCGTGGTGCCCTGGCGCAGTGCCTCGGTGAGGAAGCGGGTCAGGTTCGCCTCGAGTTCCGCGTCGCTCGCGGCCCGGGTGGCGGCGACGGTGGTGCGGATGCCGCCCGCGCTGTAGGGGCGGCCGGACATCCGGGCGTTGAACTCGTCGGTGCGGTCGCCCGCGAAGACCAGGTGGGAGTGCGAGTCGACGAAACCCGGGATCACCGTCCGGCCCGCGGCGTCGACCCGATGGTCGGCGGCGGGCGCTTCGCTCGATGCACCGGTCCACACGACGCGGTCGCCGTCGATGACGACGGCCGCGTCCCGGAGCAGACCGAGGGGTGAACCTCCCCCGCTCTCGAACGTGCCCGAGCGGGGGGACCCCCCTCCGAGGGAGGGATCGTTGGTGACCAGCGTGGCGATGCCGGTGATGGCGGTGCTGCTCATGACGTCCTCGTGGGTGGCGGGAGCGGGCCCGGGACACCTGCGGGCGGTGCTCCTGCGGGTGGCGCTCCGGCGGGTGGCGCTCCGGTAGGCGGTGTTCCGGCGGGTGGCGCTCCGGTAGGCGGTGTTCCGGTGGGCGGTGTTCCGGCGGGTGGCGCTCCGGTAGGCGGTGTTCCGGCGGGTGGTGTTCCGGTGGGCGGTGTTCCGGTGGCTGGCGTTCAGGTGGCCGGCGTTCAGGTCCTCAGTGCCTCGACAGCGCGCGCCAGGGCGTGCGGCACATCGGGCACGAGGGTGTGCGCCCCGTCGCGTACGACGTGCCGCCCCGCCACGATCGTGTGCCGTACGTCGGCCGCCGTCGCGGCGAATACGGCGGTCTCGGCGCCGAGCCGGGGCGGTGGCCCCGCTGTTCTGACCGACTCCAGGGTGAGGGTGGTCAGGTCGGCGAGGGCTCCGGGTTCGATGCTGCCCGCCCGCTCCCAGCCGAGGGCGGTGTGACCGTCGGCGGTGGCCGCCCTCAGCAGTGCGTTCGCCGTCCAGTGGCCGCGGGTGCGGGTGCGCAGGCGTTCGTTCAGCTCCAGGGCGCGCGCTTCCTCCAGCAGGTCGATGACGGCGTGGCTGTCCGAGCCGAGGGACAGCGGGGAGCCCTGGCGCTGGAGGGCGGCCGCGGGGCCGATGCCGTCGGCCAGGTCGCGTTCCGTGGTGGGGCACATGCAGGTGCCGGTGCCGCTGCCGCCGATGAGCGCGATGTCCTGGCCGGTGAGGTGTGTGTGGTGGATGCCGGTGGTGCGCGGTCCGAGCACGCCGTGGTCGGCGAGAAGGCGGGTCGGGGTGCGGCCGTGCGCCACCTGGCATGCCTCGTTCTCGGCGGTCTGCTCCGACAGGTGCACGTGCAGTGGGGCCCGTCGCTCCTCCGCCCAGCGTGCCACGGTCTCCAACTCCCCGGCGGGCACGGCCCGTACGGAGTGGATGGCGGCACCGATCCGTGCGTGGTCCCGCTCCTTGAGGAGTGAACAGCGTTCGGCCCAGGCCTCGGCGGTGCCGTCGGAGAAGCGGCGCTGGTGGGCGGTGGGCGGCTCGCCGAAGCCGGCGGACAGGTAGGCGGTGTCGAGGAGGGTGATGCGGACACCGGCCTCGGCGGCGGCCGCGATGAGCGCCTCCCCCATGGCGTTGGGGTCGGCGTACGGGGTGCCGTCGGGGGCGTGGTGCAGGTAGTGGAACTCGCCTACGGCGGTGATCCCGGCGAGGGCCATCTCCGCGTACACGGCGCGGGCGAGCCGGTGGTAGGTCTCGGGGGTCAGCCGGTCGGCGACCGAGTACATCACCTCGCGCCAGGTCCAGAAGGTGCCGGCCCCGACCTGGACGGTGCCGCGCAGTGCGCGGTGAAAAGCGTGCGAGTGGGCGTTGGCCAGCCCGGGGAGGGTCAGCCCGCGCAGGATCTCCGCCCCGGGGGGCGGGGCGGGAACATCCGTGGTGACGGCGGTGATGCGGCCGTCACCACCGCCGTCGCCGCGGACACCGACGGCCACGGTCACGCCCGGCTCGACCCGGTCGCCGAGCCAGGCGTGCTCCAGCCAGAACGTCCGCCCGGTGGCCGTGGGGGGCGCGGCGGACGCAGCGGCCGGCACAGCGGCGGGCACGGTGGATGCGGTGGGCCCGGCGGGCGGGGTGGCTGTGGTGGCCCGGCCGGTCGTCGCGCCCGCCGTGGTGCCGCTGTCCCGTGTCACCTGTCCATCAGCCCTTCCAGTACGTCGGCGAGTGCGGCCACCCCGGCCAGGCAGTCGTCCTCGGCCGCGTACTCGGCCGGGGAGTGCGAGACGCCCGTGGGGTTGCGCACGAACAGCATGGCGGTCGGAATGCTCGCGGAGAGGATCCCGGCGTCGTGTCCCGCCCCCGTGCCGAGGACGGGGATCCGGCCCGGGGCCGGGCCGTGGTCCCTGTCCCGGTGCAGGATCCGGGCGAGTTCGTCGCGCAGGGCGTGGTCGAAGTCGACGACGGGTGTGTGGGACTCGCGGACCACGTCCAGGTCCACGCCGTGGGCGGCGGCGTGGAGACGGGCCGCCTTCTCCACCCCGGCGACCACGGTGTCCAGGCCGGTCCGGTCGGCGGCGCGGGAGTCGAGCCAGCCGCGCACCAGGGAGGGGATGGCGTTGACGCCGTTCGGCTCGACGGCGATCTTGCCGAAGGTGGCGACGGCACCGGCGAGTTCGGCCTCGCGGCGGGCGGCGAGGACGGTCTCGGCATACGGCAGCATGGGGTCGCGGCGGTCGGCGAGGCGGGTGGTTCCGGCGTGGTTGGCCTCGCCGCGGAAGTCGAACCGCCAGCGGCCGTGCGGCCAGATGGCGCCGGCGATGCCGACCCGGTCGCCGGACAGGTCGAGGGCACGGCCCTGTTCGACGTGCAGTTCGACGAAGGCGCCGATGCGGGCGAGCCGTTCGGGGTCGGCGCCGAGGGCGTCGGGGTCGTGTCCGGCGGCCTCCATCGCCCGGGGCAGGGTGATCCCGTCGCCGTCGGTGAGGCGGTGCGCCTGGGCTCGAGTGAGCTGTCCGGCGGTGAGCCGTGATCCGACGCAGGCGAGCCCGAAGCGGGCGCCTTCCTCGTCACCGAAGTTGACGATGCCGAGAGGGCGGCCGATCGGCGTTCCCCTGCGGCGCAGTTCGTCGAGGGCGGCGAAGGCGGAGACCACTCCGAGGGGGCCGTCGAACGCTCCGCCGTCCGGCACGGAGTCCAGGTGGGACCCGGTGACGACGGCGTCCCCGGCGGCGGGGTCCCCCAGCCAGGCCCACTGGTTCCCGTTCCGGTCCACGTCGAGCCGCAGTCCCCGCAGTCCGGCCTGCGCGGCGAACCAGGCCCGGCATTCGGCGTCGGCGCCGGTCCAGGCATAACGCCGGTAGCCGCCGGATTCGGGGTGGCGGCCGAGAGGAAGCAGGTCACGCCACATCTCCTGGAAAGCGGGGGGCGTGGAGGACCCGGTCACGCGCCCTCACTCCCACGGCCCCCGCGCCCCTCATGCCTCTCGGACCCCTCGTGCCCCTCAGAACCCTCGTGCCCTTCAGAACTCTCGGATCCCTCGCGCATCGGTACCCGTACGCCCCGTTCCGACGCGACCGAGTCCGCGAGGTCGTAGCCGGCGTCCACGTGGCGGATGACGCCCATTCCGGGGTCGTTGGTCAGGACCCGCCGGATCTTCTCGCCGGCGAGCCTGGTGCCGTCGGCGACCGTCACCTGGCCCGCGTGCAGGGAGCGGCCCATGCCGACGCCGCCGCCGTGGTGGACGGAGACCCAGGAGGCCCCGGACGCCACGTTCACCATGGCGTTGAGCAGCGGCCAGTCGGCGATCGCGTCGGACCCGTCGAGCATGCCCTCGGTCTCGCGGTACGGGGAGGCCACCGAGCCGCAGTCGAGGTGGTCGCGGCCGATGACGACGGGGGCCGAGAGTTCCCCGGAGGCGACCATGTCGTTGAACCGCTCGCCGGCCTTGTCCCGCTCGCCGTATCCGAGCCAGCAGATGCGCGCGGGCAGGCCCTGGAAGCGGACCCGTTCCCCGGCCAGGCGCATCCAGCGGGCGAGGGAGGCGTTCTGCGGGGACTCGGCCTCGGGGAAGAGGTCGAGGACGGCCCGGTCGGTCTTCGCGATGTCGGCGGGGTCGCCGGACAGGGCGGCCCAGCGGAAGGGTCCCCTGCCCTCGCAGAACAGCGGGCGGATGTACGCGGGCACGAAGCCGGGGAAGGCGAAGGCCCGGTCGTATCCGGCGAGTTGAGCCTCGCCCCGGATGGAGTTTCCGTAGTCGAAGACCTCGGCCCCGGCGTCCATGAAGCCGACCATCGCCTCGACGTGCCGGGCCATGGACCGGCGGGCGCGGTCGGTGAAGCCGGCCGGGTCCTTGGCGGCGGCGTCGGCCATGTCCTCGAAGGCGATCCCGGTGGGCAGGTAGGCCAGCGGGTCGTGGGCGGAGGTCTGGTCGGTGACGATGTCGACGGGGGCGCCCATGGCCAGCAGCCGCGGGACCACGTCGGCGGCGTTGCCGAGGACGCCGATGGACAGCGGGCGGCGGGCGTCACGGGCCCCGGTGGCCAGGCGGAGGGCGTGGTCGAGGGAGTCGGCCCGGACGTCCAGGTAGCGGTGCTCGATGCGGCGGTCGATGGCGCGCGGGTCGCAGTCGACGCAGATCGCGACGCCGTCGTTCATGGTGACGGCGAGCGGTTGGGCGCCGCCCATGCCGCCGAGTCCCGCGGTCAGGGTGACGGTCCCGGCGAGGGTGCCGCCGAACTTCTTCGCGGCGACGGCGGCGAACGTCTCGTAGGTGCCCTGGAGGATGCCCTGGGTACCGATGTAGATCCAGGATCCGGCGGTCATCTGCCCGTACATGGTCAGGCCGAGGGCCTCCAGGCGGCGGAACTCCTCCCAGTTGGCCCAGTCGCCGACGAGGTGGGAGTTGGCGATGAGGACCCGCGGGGCCCATTCGTGGGTCTGCATGACGCCGACGGGGCGGCCGGACTGGACGAGCATCGTCTCGTCCTGCTTGAGGGTCCTCAGGGTGCGGACCATGGCGTCGAAGGAACGCCAGTCGCGGGCCGCCTTGCCGGTTCCTCCGTAGACGACGAGCCGCTCGGGGTGCTCGGCGACCTCGGGGTCGAGGTTGTTCTGCAGCATGCGCAGGGCCGCCTCCTGGGGCCAGCCCAGGGCACTCAGGTCCGTGCCGCGCGGGGCGCGGACGGGGCCGCGGGGCGGCGCGGCGGGCCCGGCGGGAGCCTGGTGGGGGGAGACGGGCGGGCGGGGTCCTGACATGGTCTGCCTCCTGGTGGCGAGCTCCCGCGCTTACTACAGATATTCACACCTTCGCAGTCTGAATAGAGCCAGTCAATGCATGCGGCCGTGTCGGCGCGGAGAGCCGGACGGCGCTCGGCAGGAGACATGGGCGCCGACATGGGTACGGGCAGGGGCATGAGCACTGAAACAGGAGACGACAGCAGGACGCGGGAGACGGGTCACGGCGAGGACGACGGGCGGGCGGCAGGAGCGGTGCGGGCGGCTCGGCGGGACGCGGCGGTGCGGGCCGCCGTGGCACAGGGGCTGCTCGGCCCCGGTCACCCCCTGGTGGCGCTGCTGGACGTCACGGGCATCCGGGAGTCGGCGGCCGAGCTGCGGGAGGCCTTCGCGGCGGTGACACCCTCCGGCACCCCCGTCCTACACGCCTTCGCGGTGAAGGCGACCCCGCTGGTACCCGTACTGCGGCTGCTGCACACGGAGGGCATCGGGGCCGAGGTCGCCAGCCCCGGCGAGCTGGCGCTGGCACGGGCGGCGGGGGTGCCGCCGGAACGGACGGTGCTGGACTCACCCGCCAAGACACCGGCCGAGCTGCGGGAGGCGCTGGCCCTGGGCATCGCCGTCAACGCGGACAATCCTCAGGAGCTGGCGCGCATCGACGCCCTGATGGCCGAATCCCCGGCGCGGCCGGCCGGTCTCCGCTCCCCCCGCTCGCCCCTCGGCATTCGGGTGAACCCGCAGGTCGGCGGCGGCACCATCGAGGCGCTGTCCACCGCGACGGCGACCTCGAAGTTCGGTGTGGCACTGCGCGACGAGGGGGCGCGGGAGTGGGTCGTGCGGGCGTACCTCGACCGGCCGTGGCTGACCCGGCTGCACACCCACACCGGCTCCCAGGGCATCGCCCTGCCCCTGATGGCGAGGGGTGTGGCGGAGACGTACGCGCTGGCCGAGGAGATCAACCGGCGCGCGGGGCGGCAGCAGGTCGACACCGTCGACATCGGCGGCGGGCTGCCGGTCGACTTCACCTCCGACACGGCCGGCCCGACGTACACGCGGTACGCGCGGCTGCTGAAGGAGACGGTGCCCGGACTGTTCGACGGGCGGTACGGGCTGGTCACCGAGTTCGGGCGGTCGCTGCTGGCGAAGCACGGCACGGTGGTCGCCCGGGTGGAGTACGCCAAGAGCGCCGGCGGACGGGCGGTCGCGGTGACGCACGCGGGCGTGCAGGTGGCGGCGCGCACGGTGTACACACCGGCCGCGTGGCCGCTGAGGATCGCCGCGTACGACGCCGCGGGGCGGCCCAAGGCGGGACCAGCGGTGCTGCAGGACGTGGCGGGGCCGGCCTGTTTCGCGGGCGACCTGCTCGCCCGCGAGATCCCGCTGCCGCTGCTGGAGCAGAACGACTACGTGGCGGCGCTGGACACCGGTGCGTACGCCTTCGCCCACCACTACGGGTACAACTCGCTCCCCCGCCCGGCCGTCCACGGCTTCACCACGCACCCCGTGAACCGAGCGGGCGGCACGGACCACGTGAGCGACACGGACCACGTGGGCGGCACGGACCACACGAGTGGCACGGACCGTACGGGCGGTCCGGGCGCCGGGGTGGCCTTCGCGCTGGTACGTCCGGCTCAGACCGCCGAGGAGATCGTGGCCGAATCGGGCGGCGCCCACCTCGACGCCCTGATCCCGTGACCACTCGATCCTGACCGGTCCCGCCCGGGCCTGATGCGGCTCAGGCCCGGGCGGGCCGGACCAGGCCGAGGCAGGTCAGGTCAGGCCGGGTCAGGTCAGGGCCGAGGCCCGGCGGCGGGCGCCGCCCGGGGTCGCGTCGCCTGCCGCGATGCCGGTGGTGCGGTAGCCCTTGACCGTCTTGCCGACCGGGCTGCTCGCACCGCCGCTCAGCCAGTCGACGCGGACCCACAGCAGGGCCTCGCCGGCCTCTTCCAGGCGGCCGATCCAGGACGCCTTCAGCCACAGACCCACACCGCACCCGGCGAGCAGCAGACCGCCCGCCGCGGGGATCACGAACGCGCCGCCCAGGGCGGCGAGGAAGGCGAGCAGCAGCCACCAGCGGTGCCGGCGGCGCCAGTTGCGCATGCTGACCGCCCGGTCCTGGAGCACGTCGTGCTTGCTCGCCCGCACCGCCGGCCGGGCCAGCTCGCGGTACCGCCCCCGCCGTGCGTACGCCACCACGGCGAGGGCCACGAGGAACAGCGCGGCCCCGGCCGACACACCGATCCGGCGGCCGGTCAGTCCCGGCACCAGCACGCCGATGCCCGCCGCGAACACACCCAGCCACCACAGTGGCGCGGCCCCGGCCCGTACGACCACGGCCACCCGAGCCAGCCCCTGTCCTCCGCGTCCTGCGCGCATCACGTCCAGCCTCCCGTCCCACTTCAGTGGAGCGTCCGTAGGGTCCGGAGCGCAGATTAGTGACTCGAGGTGAGAAAAATCTGAGATACCCCGCAAGGGGCGGCGCCTCGCCCCGTCGCCCCGGGTCCCGGTGTCACTCGACGAACAGGCCGCGCGTCGCGGCCTTCGTGTCGAATTCCTCCAGCCGGGCCTGGGCGTCGGGCAGGTCGTCGCACATCGCCTCCAGCAGTACCCGGCCCAGCAGCATCGGCGCGCACGCCGTGTCGAAGGCGAGCCCGGTGCCGACGGCGGCGGGCAGCAGCAGGTCGGAGACCTTGGCGACCGGCGCGAAGGCGGAGTCGGCGACGGTGACCACGGTCAGCCCCGTCTCCTTGGCATGGGTGAGGGCGTCGACGACCTCCCGGGGGTGCCGGGGCAGCGCGAAGCAGAGCAGGGCCCCGGCGCCGGCCGCGGCGGCGGCGTCGACGCGGTCGTGGAGCATGGTGCCGCCCTCGTTGAGCAGCCGTACGTCGGGGTGGACCTTGGCGGCGAAGTAGGCGAATCCGTGGGCCTGCGCCGCCGCCGCGCGCAGCCCGAGCACGGGCAGCGGCCGGCTGCCCGCGAGGATCCGCCCCGCCCGCCGCACGGGTTCCGGATCGGCGAGCACCTCGGCCAGGTGCCGCAGGTTCTCGATCTCGGCCTCGACGGCCTGCTGGTACTCGTTGTACGACCCGGCGTCCGGCGCCGGCGGCCCGGAGGGCACGACCTCGCGCAGATGGCGCCGCAGGGCGGGGTAGCCGTCGAAGCCGAGGGCGACCGCGAACCGGGTCACGGAGGGCTGGCTGACCCCGGCCAGCTCGGCCAGTTCCACGCTGGACAGGAACGGCACGTCGGCCGCGCGCCGCACCATGCTGTGCGCGATGCGCCGTTGCGTCGGTGTCAGCCGGTGCCCCTCGAACAGCGCCTGCAGACGCGCGGCGGGCCCCTCGGTGACGCTCATGACGCGGCTCCCCCTCGACCTGATCACACGGCTGTCGACCCGACCCATTCACCCGCCGTGCTTCCTGCATGCCGTTATACAGGCGAACCCCGGGCGCGCACGACCGGGACCGGGCAGACCCCCGGCCGACAAGGGGGGCTATCCCCAGTGCCGTGGGCGGCCGGGCTGCCTACCGTGGTCCGCATGAGCGGAATGGACGAGCGGGACGCCGATCTGAAGAAGGAACTCAACGCCACCCTGCAGGCCCGCAGGGAACTGGGCGACGAGTACGAGTCCGCGCTGGTCGACTCGTTCCTGGAGAAGGTCGACCAGCGTATCGACGGGGCGGTGGAGCGCCGGGTGCGCCGGCAGCTCGCCGAACAGCAGATGACGGTGGCCCGGGACTCCCGGTCGCCGAAGGCCACGGACACCTGGGGCGAGCGCTTCGGCTTCGGGATCGTCTCCCTGGTCCTGGCGGTGCCGCTGTCCGCCATCGGCGGCGGCGTGGCCCATCTGCCCGGCCTGCTGGTCGCCTGGCTGGGCATCGTCGGCGTGAACGTCGTCCAGGCGGCCCGCATCAACCCGGGCCTGTTCGGCCGCCACAGGCCGCAGCGGCAGGACGACGCCTGGGAGGACTGAGTGCGGGGGCCGCACGCGAAGGACGGGGCCCGAAGGACCGGGCGCGGCAGGCTGGACGGGATCAACGCGGGGACCACCGCACCCCCGTGGCCGGGGGGCGGGACGACGGCGGTCCCCGCGTAGCGACGCGGGCCGGTCGGGCCGGGCTGCGCGCCTGGCGTCCATGGAGGTCCGGGAGCCGCTCCGGAGGTCCTGTGACGCCGTTCCCTGCCGCCGGGAAGGGGAGCCTCCCCCAGTGCTGAACGCCTGGGAGGTACCCCCACCTGCCCGCCGGCAACGACCAATCTGCCGGACCGGTGTTAAGCGAGTGCTGCGCGCACGTGACACCCGCGTACCACTTCCGCGAAGTCCACGGAGATCACGTCACGGCTCGACTCCCGGCGCTGCCAGCACTCCCGGCACTCCCGGCACTCCCAGCGCTCCCGGCACTCCCAGCGCTCCCAGCGCTCCCAGCGCTCCCAGCGCTCCCAGCGCTCCCGGCAGGTTCACCCGCCGTCGGCGGACGTCAGCCGTCCGCCGCTTCCCGCCGGTCAGTTCCCGCCGGTCAGTTCCCGTCCTTGGCGAGGAAGGAGAGCAGGTCCTGGCGGCTGACGACACCGGTGGGCTTGCCCTCGACCAGGACGATCGCCGCGTCGGCCTTGCCCAGCACGGCCATCAGGTCCGCGACCGGCTCACCGGAGCCGACCTGCGGCAGCGGGGCGGACATGTGCTTCTCCAGCGGGTCGTCGAGCGAGGCCTTCTTGCTGAACAGCGCGTCCAGCAGTTCCCGTTCCACCACCGAGCCGACGACCTCGGCGGCCATCACGTCCGGGTGGCCGGCGCCCGGCTTGACGACCGGCATCTGCGACACGCCGTATTCGCGCAGCACCTCGATGGCCTCCCCGACCGTCTCGTCGGGGTGCATGTGCACGAGGGACGGGATGTGACCGTGCTCCTTGTGGTCGAGGACGGCGCTGACGCGCGCGCTGGGGCCGGCGTCCTCGAGGAAGCCGTAGTCGGCCATCCACTCGTCGTTGAAGATCTTGCTGAGGTAACCGCGCCCGCTGTCCGGGAGCAGCACCACGACGACGTCGTCCTCGCTGAGCCGCTCGGCCACCCGCAGCGCCGCGACCACGGCCATGCCGCACGATCCGCCGACGAGCAGGCCCTCCTCCTTGGCGAGGCGCCGGGTCATCTGGAAGGAGTCCTTGTCGGACACGGGGACGATCTCGTCCGCGACGGTCCGGTCGTAAGCGGTCGGCCAGAAGTCCTCGCCGACGCCCTCCACCAGGTAGGGCCGCCCGGAGCCGCCGGAGTAGACGGAGCCCTCGGGGTCGGCGCCGATGACCTGGACGCGGCCGTCGCTGGCGTCCTTGAGGTAGCGCCCGGTCCCGGAGATGGTGCCGCCGGTCCCGACCCCGGTCACGAAGTGGGTGATCTTCCCCTCGGTCTGCTCCCACAGCTCCGGGCCGGTGGACTCGTAGTGGCTGAGCGGGTTGTTGGGGTTGGAGTACTGGTCGGGCTTCCAGGCTCCCGGCGTCTCACGGACCAGCCGGTCGGAGACGTTGTAGTACGAGTCGGGGTGCTCGGGGTCCACCGCGGTCGGGCAGACGACCACTTCGGCCCCGTACGCCCGCAGCACGTTGATCTTGTCCAGGGAGACCTTGTCGGGGCACACGAAGATGCACTTGTACCCCTTCTGCTGGGCCACGATGGCCAGGCCGACACCGGTGTTGCCGCTGGTCGGCTCGACGATGGTGCCGCCCGGCTGCAGCTCTCCGCTCTTCTCCGCCGCCTCGATCATGCGCAGGGCGATGCGGTCCTTCACCGAGCCACCGGGGTTGAAGTACTCCACCTTGGCCAGGACGGTCGCCCCGATGCCGTGGGTGACGTTGTTGAGCCTCACGAGCGGGGTGTTGCCGACGAGGCTGATCATCGAGTCGTGGAATTGCACCGTTGTCTCCGGATGCTGCAAAAGATGTGGTTGACGTAGTGATGCCAGCGTAGAGCCTGTTCCGGACACTGTCCCCGAGCCCGGCCCCCGCTCTCATCCCTCCCGGGTCGTTCACTCACCGCGAAGATTGGATCACGGTCCGTACGGGGCAAGCACTTGGTGTACGGCTGTGAGGCCGTGCGTACGGCTGTGAGGTTGTGCTGCTGTGCGGCTGCGAGGCGGTACCGCTGTACGGCTCGGAGGAGGTGGCGGCGAGGCATGACGCGGATGTCGAGAGCGAGGGTGGCCCGGCGGATCGCGGCCGGCGCTGCGTACGGCGGGGGCGGCATCGGCCTGGCCGGTGCGGCCGGCGTCGGACTGCTGATGGCCGAGGTCCGGCTGGCGCGACGCCGCGTGGGCAACGGCAGGAGTCCGCACGTACCGACCGCGGACGGTCTGTACGGCGCCGCCTACACGGTGCCCGGTGAACCGGCGCTGCGGTTGACGATGCTGGGTGACTCCACGGCCGTCGGCCAGGGCGTGCACCGGGCCGGTCAGACCCCGGGCGCGCTGCTGGCCTCGGGGATCGCGGCGATCGCGGAGCGGCCGGTGGGGCTGAGCACGGTGGCGGTGCCCGGGGCCCGCTCCGACGAACTGGACCGGCAGGTGACGCGGGCGCTCGCGGATCCGTCCCGGGTGCCCGACATCTGCGTGATCATGGTCGGCGCGAACGACGTCACGCACCGCATGTCGCCCGCGCTCTCCGTCCGCCATCTGTCCGCGGCGGTGCGCCGGCTGCGTACGGCGGGTGCGGAGGTCGTCGTGGGCACCTGCCCCGACCTGGGCACGATCGAGCCGGTCCGGCAGCCCCTGCGCTGGCTGGCCCGGCGGGCCTCCCGGCAACTGGCGGCGGCCCAGACGATCGGCACGGTCGAGCAGGGCGGGCGCACGGTGTCGCTGGGCGACCTGCTCGGCCCCGAGTTCGCCGCGAATCCCCGCGAGCTCTTCGGCCCCGACAGCTACCACCCCTCCGCCGAGGGGTACGCCACGGCGGCCATGGCCGTCCTGCCGACGGTCTGCGCCGCCCTCGGCCTGTGGCCGGCCCAGGACGAGCGGCCCGACGCCGCGCGCCGCGAGGGCTTCCTCCCCGTCGCCCGGGCCGCGGCCGAGGCCGCCTCGGAGGCGGGTACCGAGGTCACCGCGGCCATGCCCACGGGCCAGAGGGGCCCCTGGGCCCTCCTCAAGCGTCGCAAGCGCCGTCGGGTGCGGGAGCCGGAGCCGCAGGCCGTGGAGTCTGGAGACCCCCAGACCCAAGCAAGCGCTTAGTAAGATGCGGCCAGTGTCACACTGCGCGCCCCGTGACCCCGCCACTACGTCCGGGTAACTTCCCAAGCAGCCCTGCCCGACCACCCGGTTTGCCCTGCCGGCGCCCGGCCACCACCCCTTGACGAGGCGCTGCGCGCCGCCCCTTCCCTCAGGAGCCGTAATGCCCGAAGCCGTGATCGTCTCTGCCGCCCGTTCCCCCATCGGCCGCGCCTTCAAGGGCTCCCTGAAGGATGTGCGCCCGGACGACCTGACCGCCTCGATCATCCAGGCCGCCCTCGCCAAGGTCCCCGAGCTGGACCCCAAGGACATCGACGACCTGATGCTCGGCTGCGGCCTCCCCGGCGGCGAGCAGGGCAACAACCTCGGCCGCGTCGTCGCCGTGCAGATGGGGATGGACCACCTCCCCGGCTGCACCGTCACGCGCTACTGCTCCTCGTCCCTGCAGACCTCCCGCATGGCGCTGCACGCCATCAAGGCTGGCGAGGGCGACGTCTTCATCTCGGCCGGCGTCGAGACGGTCTCCCAGTTCGCCAAGGGCAACTCCGACAGCCTGCCCGACACCCGCAACCCGTTCTTCGCCGAGGCCGAAGCCCGTACCGCCGCCGTCGCGGAGCAGGAGGGCACCACCTGGCACGACCCGCGCGAGGACGGCCTCGTGCCGGACGCCTACATCGCGATGGGCCAGACCGCCGAGAACCTGGCACGGCTGAAGGGCGTCACCCGCCAGGACATGGACGAGTTCGGCGTCCGCTCGCAGAACCTGGCCGAGGAAGCCATCAAGAACGGCTTCTGGGAGCGCGAGATCACCCCGGTGACGCTGCCCGACGGCACCGTCGTCGCCAAGGACGACGGCCCGCGCGCCGGTGTCACCCTGGAGGGCGTCTCCGGCCTCAAGCCCGTCTTCCGCCCCGACGGCCTGGTCACCGCCGGCAACTGCTGCCCGCTCAACGACGGCGCCGCCGCACTCGTCGTCATGAGCGACACCAAGGCCCGCGAGCTGGGCCTGACCCCGCTCGCCCGGATCGTCTCCACCGGCGTCTCCGGTCTCTCCCCGGAGATCATGGGCCTCGGCCCGGTCGAGGCGTCCCGGCAGGCGCTGCGCCGCGCCGGTCTCACCATCGACGACATCGACCTGGCCGAGATCAACGAGGCGTTCGCCGCGCAGGTCATCCCCTCCTACCGTGAACTCGGCCTCCCGCTGGAGAAGCTGAACGTCAACGGCGGCGCGATCGCCGTCGGCCACCCGTTCGGCATGACCGGCGCCCGCATCACCGCCACGCTCATCAACTCCCTCCAGTTCCACGACAAGCAGTTCGGCCTGGAGACGATGTGCGTCGGCGGCGGCCAGGGCATGGCCATGGTCATCGAGCGCCTCAGCTGACCACCCGGGCCGACCGGCGCCGCGGCGGCGCAAAGCGGCCGAAGCGGCACGGTCGGCGAGGAACCGGCCCGGAACCCCTGCCCCACCGGGGTTCCGGGCCGTTCCGTGATCCAATCTCCCTCAGGATGTGACCTATCTCCCTCGCCAAAGGGATTCACGCAGGTCAGAGCCCTACCCTCACTCGGCCCGGAAACAACACTCTGTCCGTTTCGTGACGTTACGCACTGACAGATGGTTAGTCCACCCTTCAAGCTGATGTAGGAAGTCGGGGGTCGACTTTGAACCGGGAGTACGTCAGTGAGCGCCATGCCGATCGCCCTGTTGGTCACCACGGCCGCAACCGGCGCCGTGGGCGTCGCCGTCCTGCGCAGCATTCTGGTGCTGCGCCGGCAGGTCGCGGCCCTGCACACCGAGCTGGTCAAGGACCGTGCCGCCGCCATGCGTGCGCTCCTGCCCGCCGCCCGCTCCGCCCACGCCGACGAGATACGCACGGCCGTAGCCGAGGCCCTGGCGGAGGAGCGGGAACGGGAACTCGCCGAGGCGCGGGCGTTCTGGGCCGCCCAGGAGGCGCGTGACATCTCCGACGCGCCGTCCCTGCTGGGCCTGGCCGACAGCGAGCTGTTCATGCCCCGGCAGACCGATTTCGTGGGTCTGGAGCCGGTGGCCGACCCGGGCGCCGACACCGACGAGTACGCCTCGAAGGACTCCGTCCAGGGCGGTACTCCCACGGAGTCCCCGGAGCTGGCCGCGGCCCGTCGCCGGCACCCCTCGCACCCGGACTTCGTCCCGAACCCGTCACCGGTCGCGAACGACCACGAGCGCACCGTCTCCACGCTGGAGGAGCTGGCCTCCTCCGAGGTGGAACTGACCGACGTCCGCCCCGGCCCGCTGGGCACCCTGGACGTCTACGTCTTCGCCGACGGCACCACGCTGTGCATGACGCCGGGGCACCGGGAGACCGCGGAGCGGCTGGCCGCGGCCCTGCGTGAGGGCCACGCCCCGTTCCTGCTGGGCGGTTCCGGCATCTCGGGCGCGTACACGCTGACCTTCGCCTGCGGCGAGGAGAACGTCTACATCCTGGCGGACCGCGTCATCGCGTCCCTCTGACCTTTCCGCCCGGCCCTTCCGCCCGAATCTTTCGGCGCGCCCTTTCCGCGCGCCGGGCGTGTCCCTACACCCCGGCGCGTTTCTGCGCCTCCTCCACGAGCCGTAGCGCCTCTGCGACCTCTTCCTCGTCCTCCAGTACGAGCGCCAGGTCGTGGCCTGCGACGGTGAGCTGGTCGGCGGCGGCGAACATGCCCGCGTCGGGCATCTCGCGGGGCTCGGTGCCCGGCTCCTCCAGGCGCTGGGTCCACAACGCCAATTCCCTGGCCAGGGCGAGCGCCTCGGCGGCGGCCCCCCGTTGCAGCCGGCTCTGCGGCGCGGCCCGCAGGCGGTCGGCGAAATGATCCACGGCACGGGTGAGAGGCGTCTTATCAACCACGCGGTGAGCGTACGCGGCACGACAGGACTGTTGCCAACGGAAGAACGCTCAGGCACGGTGACCTGAAGGACCGGCTCACACCCCTGCGCTGGAGGCGCCGATGTCCCAAGTCCTCTCCGAAGAGACCCATCGCAACATGCTCGCCCGTATCCCGCACTGCACCGGTCGTGAGATCTCCGACTGGCTGCGCACCCTCGAGGAAGAAGGTCCCTCCCTCTTCCGCTTCGAGGAGAAGGTCGGCTGGCTCCGCCACGAGTACGACCTGGCGTACGGCCACGCCAAGGCGATCGTCCACGAGTACGACCTGAGAAGGGCCGCGCGCAACCTGCGTTGAGGCCGCGTCCGGCCCGTGACGGCCCACCACCCCACCGCCCACCACCCACCCGCCCGCACCACGGCGAAGGGCCCCGGGTGAACCCGGGGCCCTTGCTTACGTCCGCGTGACCGGCGCGCCGCTCACCGACGCGCCGGCCGGTCGCTAATCGCTGCTGCTGAAGATCGCGATGAGCCTCAGGAACTCGAGGTAGAGCCAGACCAGCGTCAGCGTGAGGCCGAAGGCGGCGAGCCAGGCCTCCTCGCGCGGGGCGCCGTAGGCGAGGCCGTCCTCGACCTGCTTGAAGTCCAGGGCGAGGAAGCAGGCGCCGAGGATGATGCCGATGACGCCGAACAGGATGCCGAGCGGGCCGCTGCGGAAGCCGAGGCCGTCACCGCCGCCGAACACCGCGAACAGCAGGTTCACGCTCATCAGCAGGATGAAGCCGAGCGCGGCCGCCATCACGAAGCCGTAGAAACGGCGGTTGACGCGGATCCAGCCCGCCTTGTACGCCACCAGCACGCCGGCGAAGACCGCCATGGTGCCGAGCACGGCCTGCATGGCCGCGCCGTCGGCGATGCGGTTGTCGACGACGCTGGAGATGACACCGAGGAAGACACCCTCGAACGCGGCGTACGTCAGGATCAGCGCGGGCGCGGCCTTGCGCTTGAAGGACTGCACGAGGCCCAGCACCATGGCGATCAGCGCGGCGCCGATGCCGATGCCGTAGGACCGGCCGAGGTTGGCGTCGTCCACGGGCAGCAGGGCCCAGGCGAGCGCGGCGAAGACGATGAGCACGCCGAGCGTGGTGCCCGTGCGCATCACGACGTCGTCGATGGTCATCCGGCCGGCGGCGGCGGGCGCCTGCGGCGGCGCACCCTGCTGCACGTCCTGCTGGCCGTACGGGTTCTGCGCGTAGGGGTTCTGCGCGTACGGGTTGCCGGCGGGCTGCGCGTACGGGTTGCCCTGCGTGGCGACAGCGGGACCCCCGGCCTGCGGCGCGGTGTTGAAGCCCGCGTAGCCGTTGTCGCGGCTGAACCCCCGTCGCGAGAAGACCGGGTTTCTGCTCCTCATTTCACTCCTCCATGGCCACACGGCGCGGCCTTGGGCTCAAGAGTAATAGGTAGGCAAAGGAATGACCCCCCTGCCCAAGAAGGATCTTTCCCTCGTCGTGCTGCACAACACGCTACGCGGCCATGCGATTCCCCTCACCACAAGAGGCCGAACCATGACCTACCCGGGACCTCCCCGGGACCGGCCGGAGATCATCCCGGTCGCCCCGCCCCGGCGGCGGCGCCGCACGGTGCCCCCTGCCGCATCCGGCCGCCCCGAGCACGGCGCCCCCGCGACCGGCACCCGCAGCCGGGCGGGACCGGACCGGACCGGCCGTGTCCCCACCCCGGTGGGGACACGGCCGGTTCCCTCCTCGGCGCCCGGGTACGCCCACCTTCCGTGCGGCACCTCCGTCTCGGCGGGACCGGGGCACATCACCGGTCCCGCGACGGCTGCGTCCGTCCGCGAGGACCTCACCCGCGGGGCGCGGCCGGCTCCGAGACCGGCCGGCACTCCACCACCCGTTCGGCGGTCCGTCTCCCAGGGAAGGCGGAGACCTCGCCCCTCCGGGTCCGGGAGGCGGCGCGGTCGCGGGGCGGAGTCCTCCGAGCCGGCCCTCGACGCCCTCCTTGCCGCCCGGCCCGCGCACAGCCGGCCGGACGCGCCCCACTACGCGCCACGGGCACCGGCGCTGACGACGTCGGGGCCCGGCTTCCTTCCCCCTCCCCCGGAGGGCCCGCTCCCGTGCTCACGCCACGGCGCACGAGTCGGGGTCATCGTCGGCGCGGGCGACCGCCTCCAGCCGTCTCCGTCACCGAGCCGCTTCCCGAAAGCTACGTCTGGGCGGACCACCGGCTCGGCCCCGACCGGGCGCCCTCACCCGGCACGGGCTGACGCCACCGGGCGCGAACGCCTTCTCATCCTGGGGCGGAGGCGACCGCCGGGACGGGGGTCGCGCCGAAGATGGTGCCCGGAGCCGGACTCGAACCGGAATGGGGGACCCTCGAACCCGCAGGTCAGAGCCCTGACCTGCGGAGAACTCCCCGCCCCGGCCCACCTCAGCCCTCCCCGGCCCGGCATTCGTGCGCCATTGGCGCACTGTTTGGCGCACCGGGTGCAGCCACTGCCCGGACCCGCGAGGCGCGCCCTCCTGCTCCGGAGAAACTCGCCGGGGAAAGCCTCATCCATACTCGGGGTTCAGCCGTAAGTAGAAGTGGGCCCGGCGGATACGGTCCGCCGGGCCCACTCGCGGCTCCCCCAGCTTTGCGGAGTATGGAGCGGAGCCACCTCCCCCTGCCGCCACGAAGCAGCAGGGAGTCACGGCCGCGCTTCGTCCGATGGCCGAAACGCGGGGCTTGGGAGGCCGTGTCCCCCCATAGTCCCCCCAATGCACCCCATACGCCCCGTCACTCGTAAGAGCGACAAAAAATTGAGCGCAGAACAATCGCGCGGCAGGCCCTGGTGAACTTGGCTCGACGTGATCAGAGCCGGACGGGCTCTCCATCACGCTTCGTCAGGCACAGTCCCGCTGCTGCACGTACCCGAGGGACGTCAAGCCCTCCGCCGCACACAGCCGGTCGGACGCGCCCCCCGCCTCCGTCTGCAGGAGCTGGTAGGCGGCACCATGCTCATGCCCCCACCGCATCGCCGCGCGCCACAGGGCCCGCCCGTAGCCGCGCCCGCGGTGCTCCGGCAGCACACCGAAGTACTGCGGCAGCAGCCGGGCCCGCCCGGCGTCGTCGAGCATCGTCTCCATGGGGCCGATCGCACCGGCCACCCGGCCGTCATGCAGCACGGTGAGGACGGGCCCCACCGTCCCGGCCTGCATGTGCCCGTACAGGAACCGGAAGCCGTCCGCGGCCATCTCCTCCGCGAACTCGGCGAACCCCGCGCCCTCGGGCAGCTGCGCGTACTCCTCGACCGGCACGTCCGATCCCGCTTCAGGCCCCACGGTGAACTCCTTGAGCTGGACGCGGGCCCCGACACCGCGCACGTACGCCTCCGGCTGGTCCGCGCCGAGGAACCACACGAGCCGGGCCTTCCCCGCACCATGAGTGACCGCGAGCTTCCGGGCCAGGTCCGCGCCCGTGGACAGACTGTCGGGGGCCGCCCCGTACACGTGGACCTTGACCGTGCCGGCACCGCGCTCCACCAGCGTGGGGATGAGCGTCTGATCCGGGCCGTGCTCGACCGCGTCGACCAGGACGCGTTCCGTCTTCGTGGCGGACCAGCGGCAGTCCTTGTCGTGCGGGAGGAATCCGCCCGTACCGGCGGCCTCCAGCACGGCGTCGAAGAGGTCGGGGAATGGACTGTGCGGGTGGACGGGGCCGAGGGTCGGCACGTACGGCACGGGCATCACGGGCTCAATCCAGTTCCAGTGAAAACGCATGGCCGCACGCTACCCACGGCGCGCACACGCCACAGGCCCCGACGCCGAAGACGCCGGGGCCTGCTCATTCACGACCGGATGCGGTCAGGCTAGTGCGGGTTGTCGTCACCGGCGGCGCACGAGCACTTCGCACTGTCCATCACGGTGTCCATGTCGCCCACCGCGGTGATCCGGGTCACCGGCTCCACCGGTTCGAGGATCGGCCGCGTCAGGTACGGCTGGCCGGTCTGGGTCGGGCCGTCACCCGGCAGCGGGCGCCTCGGCGCGATCTCGACTGCTACAACGGTCATCGTTGTTCACCCTGCTTTCTTATCTCCGTGCTGGCAGTACGCCGCCAGCGGGGCCTTCGCCTCCTGGTAGTGCTTGGCCAGGGGCCTGCACACGCGGCAGGAACCGGCCAGGCTGCATCCCGAGCAGCCTCCAGTGCGAAGCATCAGGCGGTCCGCGATCGCACCCAGCCGGGCAAGGCCCTCGATCCCCTCGTGGACGAGGCTGATCTGGTCGTCGCGGCCGATCTTGCAGATGGACACCAGCCCGTGCGGGTCCATGTGGAAGAAGGTGTGTCCGGCGTTGCAGCCGGTGAACTGTTTCCTGACGCGCAGGTGCTCCTTGGACTGCGCGGTCAGCACCTCCCCGCCCCCGTAGATCGTGGGCGTCATGTTGGTGAAGACCTCGTACTCGACACCCCACGACTTGCACAGGTCGACCATGGCCTGTTCCTCGTGGCCGTTGTCCTCGGTGACGACGATGCTCATGCGCAGCGGCAGCCGGGCGTGGCGGGCGGCGTTCATGCCCTGCACGAACTGGTCCCACGCGCCGGCCCTCTGCGTCAGCTCGTCGTAGCTGGCCTTGGCCGCCCCGTACATGGACACGGTGACGCGGTACGGCGGGCACTCCCGGAAGAGCCGCAGCAGGTTCTCCCGCCACAGCAGCGACCCGTTCGTGGAGACCGTGATCATCATGCCCAGGTCCCACGCGTACCGGTACGCGCGCATGAAGTCCTTGTCGATGGTCGGCTCGCCGCCGGTGACCTGGAGGAACAGCACTCCCGCCTCGGCCATGATGTCCAGGCAGCGCCGCTTGTCGTCCCACGGCATCCCGGACTGCATCTTCAAGCCCAAGTAGCAGTGCTTGCAGTCGTAGTTGCAGCCGAGGTTGACCTCCCAGCTCGCCTTGCCGTAACCCCACGGGGACGGCTCCCGGACCAGCAGGACCTCACCGGCCGGACGGTCGGCCACGTCCAGGTCCTCCCACTGCTCCCGGGCGGCTTCCACCAGCCAGTCCGGAGCCGGCGAGGCGGGGTCCAGGGTGCGAAGTTCCTCGTACCGGGGCTGCGGCAGGAGAGCACCGCCGCGGTGGCCCGGCCGTACGAGGACGTGTTGCTCCAGGAAGGGGCCGGCGATCAGGGAATGCACAGAGGGCTCCTCGAACAGGAATGCAGCGACAAGGGAGGTTGGAGGGCTCGGCACACCCCACGCGCGAGGTGTGCCGAGCCGGCGTCCCGGGCCCCGGCACGGGGAGGACCAACGGGCCCGGAACGCGATCAGGGGCTAGCTGCGGGCCACGCCACAGCCAAGAGCACCAAGCAGGAACATGAGGACGAGCACGTACAGGACCTGGCCCGTCACACCGCTGGCCGCAGGCCGCGCGTCTTCGATCAGGCGAGGATCCTCGTGCAGCGTCAGCAGGGCCCGGCACACGACGGCGAGGTCGTGGACACGGACAGCGCGGGCAGAGCCGGCGGGCGGATCCGAGGCGAGGAGGTCGCGGGCCCAGGCGATGACGTGATACGCGGTCCGCTGGGTGTCACCGCTCATCTGCTGCGCCAGGACCTCGACTTCGGGGAGCAGCAGCCGGACGTGCCCGACGAGCGCCTCCCGCAGCCTCTCCGCCTCCCAGACGGACGCGCACGCGAACGCGGCCTCGCACGAGCTGCGGATCGCCGGGACGTCGAGCACAACCGTGCCGCTAGCCACCGGCCAGGCCCTCCGCTCGCGCCCTGCGGAACCGGCCCGCGTCGATGAGCTGTGTCACCGCGTCCACCGAGGCCAGCTCTCCCGTACCGTGCAACGGCACACGCCAGTACTGGCGGACCCCCTCCGGGAGGAGGGCCGTGACCCGGGGCACGCCCATGCAGCAGTCCCGGCCGAGGAACTCGGCCTCACCCTGCCGGTAGACGGACCACTCCCGACGGCCGGGGGACGGCGGCACAGGACGTAGTACTCACAGCCGATCAGGTCGTAGAACACCGGGCCGCCGTGCAGCGCCTGGGCCAGGTAGGCGTCGACCTTGCTGGGGACATCCGTTCCGGCCGCTGCGTGTACGAGGTCGGCACAGATCTTGACCGCGTTGAACGGCCCGTCGCAGCGCAGCAGCGCGACACCCTGTTCCGCCCAGTCCGTACGAGCCCTGGCCCGGTCGAGCGCGGCCGACAGCAGCCAGTTCTCCGCGTCGAGCCGGCGATCTGTCGCGGTCGCGACGGAAGGCCCGGCCCCGGCCTGCCCCGTTCTGGCCAACTTCTCTTCATCTGCCGCAAGTTGGGTAATCTCGCCCATAGCGACTCCTCGACAGTCGTCATGCCCCGGGTCGAGAGCACGGCCCGGGGCTTTTCGCGTCCAGGGTGAAGCTCCGTCGAGGGTGCTGCGTCCCGCCGCCGGGTATCCCCATCATGGGTACGCACTGCAGACAGCCATCCCGCAGACTCAGGCGAGCAGGAAGTGCCGCATGGCCTACCACCCGCCGACCGCCCTGCCTCCGGAACTCCTTGACGACGCGGAGATGCAACGTGCCCTGACCGAGCACGACTTCGGGACAGTGTTCCGACTGGCCCGCAGCCGGGCCGGGATCAGCTACTCGCGGATCGCCGCCGAATGCGACATCAAACCGGAGCGGGTCGGCACCCTCGCTCGAGGAACCGGCCGCATCACGACCTTCGACAAAGTCGTGATGATCGCGGACGCGCTACGCGTCCCAGGACACATGGTCGGCCTGGCTCCCCGCCCGTGGGAGAACGGCCTTTCTGTAGACACGCACAGCAGAGAGATCGGAACCACCGTGCGCCGCCGAACCGTCCTGGCCGCCGCCGCCTCCACCGGCCTGGCCGTCGCCCTGCCCGCCCTCCACCAGCCCCCGAACCTCAACCACATCGGCCCCGGAGACGTCGCCCAGCTCCGCGCCCGCACCGCCCGCCTCCGCCGCCTCGACAACATCCTCGGCGGGGGCGACACCTACCGCGTCTACCTCAGCGAATACCAGCACACCAAGGGTCGGCTCCGCACCGCCAGCACCACCCCCGACACCCGCCGCAGCCTCCTCTCCCTCCTCGCCGAACAAGCCCAGCAAGCCGGGTGGGCCGCCTTCGACGGGGGCCGCCCGGCCGAGGCAGGCAGCCTGTACGAGGAGAGCATGACGGCAGCCCACGAGGCCCGCGACAGCGACCTCCTCGGCAACGCGTACGCGTTCCTCGCCTACCAGACCGCCGACCGCGACCAGGCCGCCGAGATGGCCGCCCGCAGTTGCGCCGCCATCACCGACAGCGCGCCCGCCACCGTCCGGGCCCTCCTGTACGAGCGGATGGCCTGGGCGTGCGCCGTCGCCGACCGGCCGGCCGACACGGAACGCGCCCTCTCCGCCGCCCACACCGCCCTGGACGAGCAGCAGCACGGCGAGCAGCAACCGGACTGGTCCGCCTGGGTCGACCGGACAGAGCTGGACATCATGACCGGCCGTTGCTGGACAGAGCTACTCCGCCCTCTCCGAGCCGTCCCCGTTCTCACGCAGGCCCTGGCCCGGTACGACAACGCCCACGCCCGGGACAAGGCGCTCTACCTCTCGTGGCTCGCGGACGCCTACCTCACGGCCGGGGAGATCGAGGAGGCTGCCGCGGTGACAGGCCGGGCGCTGGCCCTGTCCACCGGCGTGGCGTCCGTGCGCCCCCGCCAGCGCCTCACCCCGGTACTGGCGCAGCTCGGCCGGCACCGGGACGTGCCGGCCGTCCGTCACCTGTTGGAGAGCGCCACCGCCTAGGACGACGTGGGGTCCACGCTGCCCTTGATCCACTCCAGACAGCGGGCCGCCCCCGTGATCGGCGTGGCGATCACCTCAGGGTTGTCCCACGGGTGCGCGTTGAGGAGATACCGCTCCAGCTCCGGGTACCGCTCGCGCGTCGTCGTGAGGAGGAGCCGCCATTCCTCGTCCTCACCGAACTCCCCGAGGTGCCAGAACACCGATGTGACGGGGCCGATGATCTGCGCCCCCGCAGCGAGCCGCGCCTTGACCGCCCCTTGGACCAGGCTGACGGCTTGCTCACGGGCGGGCGTAGCGGTCGATACCTGCACGTAGTCAGTCATGGCCGGGAGAGTAACGGCCCCCGCCTCCGGGCGGCAGTACCCGCGCTACAGCCGCGCGTGCTTCACCACGGAGCCCCACTCAGCGGCCTGGCCGGTGTGGCTTTTTCCATGAGAACGGGTTCTGGCTCAACTTCTGTGGTGCGGAGAAGGAGTGCCTCCTCCGGCAACCCGCTCCACCTGCCTGACCTGCGAGACGCCAGGCACGGCATCGCTCTGAACCCGGCGTGACCGGAGACATCACAGAAGTTGAGCCAGAACCTGAGAACGGGCAGCAGATGTCCACCACTTCGGGAGGCTGCAGAGCCCGTCGGAGGATTCGAACGGCACGCGACTTTCAAGTCCGGAACGCCAGCTCTGCAGAAGGCTCAGTGAGCACTGCCTCGCGGGAGGCTGTCAGTGCCCGTTCAAGGGCCGACCGCGGTACCTCCAGGCACCGGCGCACACGGTGGCTGGTGACTTCACCAGCGTCGTTCCCCATCGCTTTCACCTATGCCATGACGGCAAGCTAGGGGCCGGTGCGCCAGCCGTGCGCCAGTTACGCGGACACGCACGACAGTTGACGTACGTCCCTGCAGGTCAGGGGTCGTACGTCGGAAAGTGCCCGGAGCCGGACTTGAACCGGCACGCCCCCAGCAGGGGCAGCGAGGTTTAAGCTCGCCGTGTCTGCATTCCACCATCCGGGCAGGCCATGGGCTCCGCGTCGGGCCCTCCGAGCCTATCGGGACCCCTCACCCGAACTGCGCAGTGGTGGGCCGATGTTGTCTGATTTTATTGACGCCTGAGGGTGTATCAGGCCATGGGAATCGCCATCAGCACATGCCAACAGCCTCGCGTGCGGGGGTCGGCCGTGCATGCGGAATGACGGAATTTCACCGTCCGAACAAGGGCGCTCCACCTGTTCTCACGAATCCGGCGCTCGGCGGGCTCCGCCGGCCTCGGATCGGGCGCTCCGCCTCCCCTCGGCTCGGGCCCGGATCCTCCCTCCCGGCCCGGGGGCGCCTCCCCTCGCTCCGGGTCGGCCGTCATCCGCAGGTATGACGGCGGCCCGCGGGGTCCACCCCGAGTCGCCCTCCGGAACCGGAGCTGCGGGTGACTACACGGGGATCCGCGGGCGGAACGATGGAACTCGTTCCGTTGCCGTGAAACGTCGTACCGTCAGGAGTGCCCATCCCGTGACCACCGCACCCATCGCCGACCGGACCACCACCGTGGCCGCACGTGCCGCGGAACTGTCGAAGATCTACGGCCAGGGCGAGACCCAGGTGGTCGCCCTCGACCAGGTCTCCGTGGACTTCCGGCAGGCCGAGTTCACCGCGATCATGGGCCCCTCCGGTTCCGGCAAGTCCACGCTGATGCACTGTGTGGCCGGCCTCGACACGTTCTCGGCCGGTTCCGTGCGCATCGGTGACACCGAGCTGGGCTCCCTCAAGGACAAGCAGCTCACCAAGCTGCGCCGGGACAAGATCGGCTTCATCTTCCAGGCGTTCAACCTGCTGCCGACCCTGACGGCCCTGGAGAACATCACCCTCCCGATGGACATCGCGGGGCGCAAGCCGGACAAGCAGTGGCTCGACACCGTGATCCGGATGATCGGCCTGTCCGACCGGCTGAGCCACCGGCCGTCCCAGCTGTCCGGCGGTCAGCAGCAGCGGGTCGCCGTCGCGCGGGCGCTGGCCTCCAGGCCCGAGATCATCTTCGGCGACGAGCCCACCGGCAACCTCGACTCCCGTTCCGGCGCCGAGGTGCTCGGCTTCCTGCGCAACTCGGTACGCGAGCTGGGGCAGACGGTGGTCATGGTGACCCACGACCCGGTCGCTGCGGCCTACGCGGACCGGGTGGTGTTCCTCGCGGACGGCAGGATCGTGGACGAGATGCACGGGCCGACGGCCGAATCGGTGCTCGACCGCATGAAGCAGTTCGACGCCAAGGGCCGTACGAGCTGAGCCGTCACCGGCCGAGCCGCCGTCAGCACGCAACCGTCCCTCGCCTCTTCCGGTGATGTTCCGGTGATGCGACCTCACCCCTGCTGACGCCCCACCCCCACTCGTACGACTGGACTCGAGAAAACACCCATGTTCCGTACCGCCTTGCGCAATGTGTTCGCGCACAAGGCCCGGCTCCTGATGACCGTGCTCGCCGTGATGCTCGGCGTGGCCTTCGTGTCGGGGACCCTGGTCTTCACCAACACCCTCTCCGACGCCCTCCAGAAGAGCTCCGCCAAGGGCTTCGACCACGTCGACGTCGCCGTCACCGCCCAGTGGAAGGAAGCCGAGGGAGACAAGGTCGGCGAGCCCCACGAACTGACCTCGGCCATGGTCGAGGACAGTGCCCGGGTTCCCGGCGCCGCGCAGGCCATCGGCGTCGTCACCGGGTTCACCGCCATGGCCGACCGGGACGGCAGGCTGATCGGCGACGGCTTCCAGTCGCAGGGCGGCAACTACTGGGGCACCGACGACCCCCGCTACCCGCTGACCGAAGGGCACGCGCCGAAGGGCGCCGACGAGATCCTCATCGACGCCGAGACCGCGAAGCGCACCGGCTACCGGGTCGGCGACACCGTACGGATGTCGGTCGACGGCCCGGTCCTCGAGCCGGTCGTCACCGGCGTCTTCACCACCGACGACGGCAATGTCGCGGCCGGCGGCAGCCTCGCGCTGTTCGACACGGCGACGGCGCAGAAGCTGTTCGGCAAGGAGGGCACGTTCGACGAGATCGCCGTCAAGGCGAAGGACGGCGTCTCCGAGAGCGCGCTGCAGGCGGAGCTGGACAAGGCGCTGCCCGCCGACGCCGTGGAGACCACCACCGGCACGCAGCTCGCCGACGACCAGGCGAGCATGATCGCCTCCTCGATGAGCGGGCTGAAGCAGGGCCTGCTGGTGTTCGCCGGCATCGCGCTGTTCGTCGGTACGTTCATCATCGCCAACACCTTCACCATGCTGGTCGCCCAGCGCACCCGGGAGCTGGCGCTGATGCGCGCGGTCGGCGCCTCCCGCCGGCAGGTCACCCGGTCGGTGCTGTTCGAGGCGTTCGTGGTGGGCGCGGTCGCCGCCGTGGTCGGGCTGCTCACCGGTATCGGCATCGGGGCCGGACTGCGTGCCCTGATGGGGACGTTCGAGGCGACCGTGCCCGCCGGCCCGCTGGTGGTCACACCCGGCACTGTCGCCGCCGCGTTCTCGGTCGGTGTCCTGATCACCATGCTCGCCGCGTGGCTGCCCGGCCGCCGGGCCGCGAAGATCCCGCCGGTGGCGGCGATGAGCTCCGTGCACGCCCAGGCGACCACCAAGTCGCTGGTGCTGCGCAACACGCTGGGCGCGCTCTTCTCGGGCGCCGGCATCGCGGTGGTCCTCGCGGCGACGACGATGAGCGGCTCGGACGGCCAGGCCCCCATGGGCATCGGCGCGGTCCTGCTGATCATCGGCGTGTTCATCCTGACCCCGCTGCTGTCCCGTCCGCTGATCGCCGCCGCGGCGCCGGTGCTGCGCGTCTTCGGGATGTCCGGGAAGCTGGCCCGGCAGAACGCGGTGCGCAACCCGCGCCGTACCGCCGCGACCGCGTCCGCGCTGATGATCGGGCTCACCCTGATCACCGGGATGACGGTGGTGGCGGGCAGCCTGCAGAACGCCATCGACAAGATGGCCACCTCCTCGATCGAGGCCGACTACGTGGTGTCGATGGCGAACGGCAACTGGCTGTCGCCGGACGTCGCGCGGACGCTGGAGCGGTCCGACGACGTCACCGCCAGCAGCCCGCTGCGCAACGCGCCCGTCCGTATCGACGGGCAGACGGAGTTCCTGACCGGCGTCGACGGCTCCTCGATCGGCGAGCTGACCGACTTCCCGGTCCGTGACGGCGCCTTCGAGGTGTCCGGCACACGGATCGTCGTCGACCACAGGACGGCCGAGGACCACGGCTGGAAGGCCGGTTCGGACTTCACCCTCACCTACGAGGACGGCGAGAAGCAGGAGCTGACGGTCGCCGGGGTCTACGAGGGCAACGAGATGTTCCGCGGCATCATGCTCGACACCGCGACCCTCGCCCCGCACCAGCCGGACCCGATCGACATGCAGGTCATGGTGAAGACCTCCGGCGGTGCCTCCGACGCGGCGAAGGACCGGCTGGTGGAGGCCCTCGGCACCAACCCCGCCATCAAGGTGCAGGACAAGAAGGACATCTCCAACGAACTGGCGTCCATGTTCACGCTGATACTGAACATGGTCTACGGGCTGCTGGCGATGGCCGTGCTCGTCGCGGTGCTCGGTGTCGTCAACACCCTGGCCATGTCGGTGTTCGAGCGCTCCCAGGAGATCGGCATGCTCCGCGCGATCGGCCTGGACCGCGGGGGCATCAAGCGGATGGTCCGCCTGGAGTCCCTGGTGATCTCCCTGTTCGGCGGGGTGCTCGGCATCGGCCTGGGCGTGTTCTTCGGCTGGGCGGCCGGAGAGCTGGTGGGCTCGAGGATGGCGACGTACGAACTGATCCTGCCCTGGGGCCGGATGGCGGTCTTCCTGCTGCTGGCCGGCGTCGTGGGCGTGCTCGCGGCCCTGTGGCCGGCCCGGCGGGCGGCACGGCTGAACATGCTTCAGGCCATCAAGGCGGAGTAGTACCGGAGCGGGAACGGGCCCTGTACGGGCCCTGTTCCGACGGCCGGACCCGGTCGGACTCCTGGCGTCGGCCGGAGTCGGTGGGAGTCGGTCGCCGGAGCAGGGCCCGTCGTCGTGCCTGCCGTCGCGCCCGTCGTCGTGCCGGGGAGCAGGGAGCAGGGGGCGGCGGTCAGTTCCAGGCGCGGGCGCGCAGGGGCAGGCCGGAGGCGCCGGATTCGGGGGTCTTCACGGCCAGGACCTGGTTGACGCCGATGCGGTTGCGTTCGAAGGCGAGCGCGGAGGCGGCCATGTACAGCCGCCAGACGCGGGCGCGGCCCGGCCCGGTGAGCATGACGGCCCGGTCCCAGCCGGCCTCCAGGTTCGCCACCCAGCGGCGCAGGGTGAGGGCGTAGTGCTCGCGGATCGACTCGACGTCGCGCGCCTCGAAGCCGGCCCGCTCCAGCAGGGACACGGTGGTGCCCACGGGGGCGAGTTCGCCGTCGGGGAAGACGTAGGCGTCGATGAACGGGTTCAGTGCGTACTCCGTCTCGTCCCGATGCGGACGGCGTGCGATCTGGTGGTTCAGCAGCCGTCCGCCGGGCTTGAGGAGGCGGTGCAGGGCGGTGGCGTACTCCAGATAGCGCGGGGAGCCGACGTGTTCGGCCATGCCGATCGAGGAGATCGCGTCGTAGGGGCCGTCCGGGACGTCACGGTAGTCCTGTACGCGGATCTCGACCCGGTCGGTGAGCCCTTCGTCGGCGACGCGCTTGCGGGCGTACCCGGCCTGCTCCTGGGAGAGGGTGACGCCGACGACGCTCACGCCGTGCTCACGGGCGGCGTGGATCGCCATGGAGCCCCAGCCGCAGCCGACGTCCAGCAGCCGCTGGCCGGGCGTCAGCGCGAGCTTGCGGCAGACGATTTCGAGCTTGTCGTGCTGGGCCTGTTCGAGGGTGGCCTGCGGGAGCGGGGCGGGCCAGTAGGCGCAGGAGTACACCATGGACGGGCCGAGGACGATCTCGTAGAAGTCGTTGCCGACGTCGTAGTGATGGCTGATGGCGCGCTTGTCGCTGCGCTTGGTGTGGAGGCCGCGGTGGGGCCTGCGGATCTCCTCCGGGGGCGGGCCGGGCGGCAGTGGCGGGCCGGCCAGCGCGACGAGACCGCGGACGGCCGCGCGGACGCCGGGGTCGCGCAGGGACTGGGCGAGGGTGGGGGTGTCCTCGCCGCGCTCCCAGAGGAGACCGGAGACACGTTTGAGGGCGGTGTACAGGTCGCCCTCGACGCTCAGGTCGCCGGACACCCAGGCGCGGGCGAGGCCGAGTTCACCCGGCTTCCACAACAGGTGGCGCACGGCACGGCGGTTGCGTACGACGAGGATCGGGGCGTCCGGCGGGCCGGCCTGTGATCCGTCCCAGGCGCGGACGCGCAGGGGGAGCGGTGCGCCCGCCACCTGTTCGACAAGGCCCTTCAGCCGTGAGGCGGCGTCTCTCATGGTGTACACCTCCGATAGGGGCGTCCCCGGCTCGAGCGACGTCGAGAGCCCGGGGAAGGCCAAATCCCGGAATGTCGTCACCACGTAAACATCTGCGGGGCGCGCGGCAGTCCTCGGCGCGCGTCATGACTGGGCAAAACGCCGAAAGGGCCGCCCGCACCACGGATGGCGGGCGGCCCTTTCAGGAGCCGAGGACGGCCTGGCCGATGACCTGGAGCCCGGCTCTCGGAGCAGGAGCGCCGGGTGGAACGCAGATCGGACGGACCGAAAATCAGACGGCCCGGAGGATCAGACGGACCGGAGAATCAGGCGGACCGGAGGTCGCCCGGCCGTACGCGCGGGCCCCGAGGGGGGCCGACGGGACGGGCGACCAGCGGTCGATCGGATCCGGCGTCAGGAGGCGTTGGCCTTCTCGGCCGATTCCTTCTTGGCGGCCGCGGGCAGCGGCGCCGGCTTCGCAGCCTCGTAGAACTCGTCGCGCGGGGACTGGATCGCGCCCAGCGAGACGACCTCGCGCTTGAGGAACACGGCGAGCGTCCAGTCGGCGAAGACGCGGATCTTGCGGTTCCAGGTCGGCATCGCCATGCCGTGGTAGCCACGGTGCATGTACCAGGCGAGCCTGCCCTTGAGCTTGATCTTCACCTTGCCCACGACGATCATCGCCACGCCCTTGTGCAGGCCGAGGCCCGCCACGGCGCCCTTGTTGGCGTGGCTGTAGTCCTTCTGCGGGAAGCCCCGCATGCCGGAGACCACGTTGTCGCCGAGGACCTTGGCCTGGCGCAGGGCGTGCTGGGCGTTCGGCGGGCACCAGGCGTTCTCGTTGCCCGCCTTGCGGCCCACGAGGTCCGGCACCTGCGCGTTGTCGCCCGCGGCCCAGATGTAGTCGGTGCCGGTGACCTGGAGGGTCGGCTGGGTGTCGACGTGACCGCGCGGGCCCAGCGGGAGGCCGAAGCGGGCCAGCGCCGGGTTCGGCTTGACGCCGGCCGTCCACACGATGGTGTTGGAGTCGACCTCGAGGCCGTTCTTCAGCACGACGTGGCCGTCGACGCAGGAGTCCATGGAGGTGGAGAGGTAGACCTCGACACCACGGCCCTCGAGGTGCTCCTTGCCGTACTTGCCGAGCTTGGGACCCACCTCGGGGAGGATCTTGTCGGCAGCGTCGACGAGGACGAAGCGCATGTCCTCACGGGACACGTTCCTGTAGTACTTGGCCGCGTCCCGGGCCATGTCCTCGACCTCACCGATGGTCTCCGCACCCGCGAAGCCGCCACCGACGAAGACGAAGGTGAGCGCCTTGCGGCGGATCTCCTCGTCCGTGGTGGAGTCGGCCTTGTCGAGCTGCTCGAGGACGTGGTTGCGCAGGCCGATGGCCTCCTCGATGCCCTTCATGCCGATGCCCTGCTCGGCGAGGCCGGGGATCGGGAAGGTACGGGAGACCGCGCCCATCGCGATGATCAGGTAGTCGAAGGGCAGCTCGTAGGCCTCGCCGACGAGCGGCGCGACCGTGGCGACCTTGCGGTCCTGGTCGATGGTGGTGACCCGGCCGGTGAGGACCTCCGCCTTGGGGAGCACGCGTCGCAGGGGGACGACGACGTGCCGCGGGGAGATGTTGCCGGCGGCGGCTTCGGGCAGGAAGGGCTGGTAGGTCATGTACGACCGCGGGTCGACGACGGTGACGGTCGCCTCGCCGTAACGCATCTTCTTCTGGATGCGCCGAGCTGCGTACAGGCCTACGTACCCACCGCCTACTACGAGGATCCTGGGACGCTCCGTGGTGCTCATGCCATCGAGTATCCACCTCTCCGAGGGGGTGGGTTCGTGCGCCCCTTCACAAGCTTGGGTAGCGGTCGTGTTACACTTCCCGGCTTTTGTGATCAAGCCCATGCCGGGGGCCGGGAACCAGGACCCTACGTGACCCGTTGTCAATGCCGCGTGAGCTGCCTCTCTTTGATTCCGGCGACAGCCCGAACCCTCCGAAGGGGCCTCGGGGGTGCCCTCCCGGACGCCACCCGCTCACACCTTCTGAACACGTTCAAAGCAGCCCAGGGGGCCCGAAAGGGTCAACCGGACTCAGTTCTTCGGCCTACCGGGGCCATTTCCTTGTGAAGAACTTCACGAACTTTCCCGCCGACACCCCTCGAAAGGGCCGGTCGGCCCCTTCCCCCGGCCGCTCAAACGGTATCCACGCTGCTCAGCGGAGTGCTGTTCGGCGTCCCGTCCGTCGGTGTCACCGCGCCCCCGCCACCGACTCATCCCGACCCATCCCGGCTGCGCCGCAACGCTCTCCCACGACCGCACCGTCCCCGTCCGGCGCGCCTCACGCCCCCCTGCGCACGCACCGCCTCCAGCGCGTGACCGCGAGGATCATCGCCACGGTGCACCTCGCCCCCGGGGTCCGGACCGTGACCACGTGAACCGGCAGCCGCCGTACGGACCGGGGGGCGGCCCGTGCCCCGAAAGCTCCGGCGTCGAGGAATTCGCCCGCCCGCCAGGGCTCCCGGGATGCGGACCGCGCCCCCACGTACACGCACACCTACGCCGCCGACCAGGCGATCCCGTCGAGGATGTCCCGCGAACGCGCCTCCCACGCCTGGCGACGTGTACACGAAAGTGCGTACACTTGATCCATGACCGACAACACCGTGACCGTCAGGGAAGCTCGCGCACACCTGGCGGAACACATCAACCGGGCCGAGGAAGGCACTCCGACCGTCATCACACGCAACGGCGCCCCAGTCGCCGCGGTCGTGCCGATCACCGACTTCGAAGCACTGGAAGAGGCCGCCGACGTGATGCTGGCTCGCGAGGCGGAAGCAGTCCTGGCCGACGGCGGACCCACCGTTTCGATGGCCGAGCTGCTGGCGGATCTGTTCGACGAGCGCGGTGAAGGCGCGGCGTGAAGTACGCGTTCAGGTTCACCACGGCAGCACAGCGGCAGATCCGGTCCATCAGCCGACTTGATGCCATGCGCATCCTGACCGCGCTGACCGCGCTCGGTGACGATCCGTACCGCGAGGACGCCGACGTCAAGAAGCTCACCGGCCCATCAGGGCTCTACCGGCTCCGGGTCGACAGCTACCGGGTCGCCTACCAGATCAACGACGGTGAACTCGTCATCCTCGTCGTCAAGGTGGGCGACCGACGGGACGTCTGCCGCAACCTGTAGCGTCCCGCCGCTCCCCCCCTCATCCCTCGTCGATCGCCAAGGACCAGGCGATCCCGTCGAGGATGTCGTGTTCGCTGACGACTACCTCCTTCGCGCCGGTGCGTTCCATGACGGAGAGGAGGACCAGGGCGCCCGCTCCGATGACGTCGACCCGGCCCGGGTGCATGGCGGGGATCGCCGCTCGTTCGGCGTGGGTGGCGTGGAGCAGCCGGTCAGTGATCTCGCGGACGCGTTCCAGGGTGACCCGGGAGTGGTGGATGGCCTGCGAGTCGTACGCGGGCAGGTCCTGGGCGATCGCCGACACCGTCGTGACCGAGCCGGCCAGGCCGACCAGGGTGCGGGCCTCGCGCAGCGGTACCGTCCGCTCGGCCCGGTCGAGGGCGGCCTCGATGTCGGCCCGCATCGCCGCGATCCGTTCCTCGGTCGGCGGGTCCATCACCGCCCCGTCCACCAGCAGGTGCCGCTCGGTCATCCGTACGCAGCCCACGTCGACGGACCGGGCGGCGCGTACGTGGTCGTCGCCGACGACGAACTCGGTGGAGCCGCCGCCGATGTCCACGACCAGGAACGGGCGGTGCAGGTCCGCACGGCCCGTCAGTTCCTTGGTGGCGCCGGTGAAGGAGAACTCGGCCTCCTGGTCGCCGGTGATGACCTCGGGCTCCACGCCGAGGATGTCCAGCACCCCGCGCACGAACTCGTCCCGGTTCTCGGCGTCGCGGGAGGCGGAGGTGGCGACGAAGCGCAGGCGCCGCGCGCCGTGCTCCTTGATGGCCTCCGCGTACTCGCGGCAGGCGGCGAACGTCCGCTCCAGCGCCTCGGGGGCGAGCCGGCCCGTGCGGTCGACGCCCTGGCCGAGCCGCACGATCGTCATGCGCCGGTCCAGGTCGGTCAGTTCACCGGTCGCCGGGTCGGCGTCGGCCACCAGGAGCCGGATCGAGTTGGTACCGCAGTCGATGGCGGCGACTCGGGTCATCGGTCGTTCTCCTCGATCGGCTTGGCCGCGAAGGAGCCGCCGTCCGAGCTCTCCACCTGCCCTCCCTCGCCGGCGGGCGGCTCGGCGACCGTCACGCACGGGCCCTTGCGCCACCACTCCGGCAGCATCGCGAGCGCCTCGTCGCCCAGCGGGTTGACCCCGGGGCCGGCGGCCAGCGAGTGGGCAACCAGGACATGCAGGCACTTCACCCGGTCCGGCATCCCGCCGGCGCTCGGGAAGTTCTTCAGTTCCTCGATCTCGTCGCGGCGCCGGATGTAGTCCTCGTGCGCCGCGCGGTACGCGGCCGCCAGCTCCGGGTCCGCCGCCAGCCGCTCCGTCATCTCCTTCATCACGCCGTTCGCCTCCAGCGTTCCGATCGCCGAGGCGGCCCGGGGGCAGGTGAGGTAGTACAGCGTCGGGAAGGGGGTGCCGTCGGGCAGCTTCGGCGCGGTCTCGACGACGTCCGGCTGTCCGCAGGGACAGCGGTGCGCGATGGCGCGCAGCCCACGCGGGGGCCGGCCGAGCTGCTGCTTGAACGCCTCGACGTCCGCGTCGGTCGGTTCGGTGCGCGAGGTCGTGGGCGGGGGCGTTTCCATACCTGTCTTCCTGCGGTTCTCGGCGGTTCTCTACGATTGTCTGCGCGGTTTCCGCGCAGGTCTCCGTACGACAGGCCGGTGCCGTCGTACGGGGTCGTCCGCGGTCGTGCGGCCGACCCTGCGGGTTCCGGTGAACCGCAGGGCATCAAGGCTACGGCTCCGGGCTCACCGCTCGGCCGCGTCGGACTTGTCGACGCCGTCCCAGACGTTCGCGTACCAGGGGCGGTCGGCCGATTCGCGGTCGGCGCGCGGCTGCTCGGTCGCGTCCGGATCGATCACGATGTAGCCGGTCTCGCCGGGCATGACGTAGTGCAGCCGCGCGCGGACCTGCTGCTCGGCATAGGCGTCGTCCTGCCAGCGTGCCTTCATGTCGCGCAGGTGCTCGACCCGCCGGCGGGTCTCGTCCTTCTCCTGCTGGAGGTCGGCGATGTCGGCGCGCTGGGACACGTACTGCCGCATGGGATAGGCGAGGGCCACGATCAGCGAGCAGACCACCAGGGCGAGCAGCGCGGCCCGGCCGGTCAGCCGGGAGCGGCGGGCCTGGCGCTTGGTCTGCGAGCGGTAGACCCGGGCGGCGGTCTGCTCGCCGATCAGCCGGATCCTGGTCGCGGTGGAGAACCGGTCCCGGTCCTTCACGGCCATGTCCCGCCTCCCGTTCCCCTGCCATACGCACGTACGTCCCCGGACACGGTACGGGACCGCGTCCGGGGACGTAGGGACTACCGGCCAGGACACGACCTGGGTCGTCATCCCGTACGGGTCAGCCCTTGCTGTGCCTACCGCTCCGCGGAGCACTGTGCCTACCGCTCCGCGGAGCGCTGTGCCTACTGGTCCGCGGAGCGCTGTGCCTACTGGTCCGCAGAGCGGAACCGCGGGAAGGCGCTGCGGCCCGCGTACACCGCGGCGTCGTCGAGGATCTCCTCGATGCGCAGCAGCTGGTTGTACTTGGCGACGCGCTCGGAGCGGGCCGGGGCACCGGTCTTGATCTGGCCGCAGTTGGTGGCGACGGCCAGGTCGGCGATGGTGACGTCCTCGGTCTCACCGGAGCGGTGCGACATCATGCACTTGAAGCCGTTGCGCTGGGCCAGCTCGACGGCGTCCAGGGTCTCGGTCAGCGAACCGATCTGGTTCACCTTGACCAGCAGGGCGTTGGCCGCGTCCTCCTCGATGCCGCGGGCCAGGCGCTCCGGGTTGGTGACGAACAGGTCGTCGCCGACGATCTGGACCTTGTCGCCGAGCTTGTCGGTGAGCGCCTTCCAGCCCTCCCAGTCGTCCTCGAACAGCGGGTCCTCGATGGAGACCAGCGGGTACGCCTCGACCAGCTCGGCGTAGTACTCCGTCATCTCGGCGGCGGAGCGCTCCTTGCCCTCGAAGACGTACGTGCCGTCCTTGTAGAACTCGGAGGCGGCGACGTCGAGCGCGAGGGCGATCTGCTCGCCGGGGGTGTAACCGGCTTCCTTGATCGCCTCAAGGATGAGGTCGAGGGCCTCGCGGTTGGAGCCGAGGTTCGGGGCGAAGCCGCCCTCGTCGCCGAGGCCGGTGGCCAGGCCCTTGCTCTTCAGGACCTTCTTCAGCGTGTGGTAGACCTCGGTGCCCCAGCGCAGGGCCTCGGAGAAGGACTCCGCGCCGATCGGGGCGATCATGAACTCCTGGATGTCCACATTGGAGTCCGCGTGCGAACCGCCGTTGAGGATGTTCATCATCGGCACCGGCAGCAGGTGCGCGTTGGGGCCGCCCAGGTAGCGGAAGAGGGGCAGGTCGCTGGCCTCGGAGGCGGCGTGGGCGACGGCCAGGGAGACGCCGAGGATGGCGTTGGCACCGAGGGAGCCCTTGTTGTCGGTGGCGTCCAGGTCGAACATCGCCTGGTCGATCAGGCGCTGCTCGGTGGCGTCGTAGCCGACGAGCTCCGGGCCGATCTGCTCGATGACGGCGAGGACGGCCTTCTCGACGCCCTTGCCCTGGTAACGGTCGGGGTCACCGTCACGGAGTTCGATGGCCTCGAAGGCGCCGGTGGAGGCGCCGGACGGGACGGCGGCACGACCCGTGCTGCCGTCGTCGAGGCCGACCTCGACCTCGACCGTGGGGTTGCCTCGGGAGTCCAGGATTTCCCGGGCTACGACGACGTCGATGGACGGCACGAGCATCTCCTTCATGGATGTGACGTGGTTCAGCGGGGCCACGGGGCCCTGCGGACCCGAGCCTATCCGGCTCGGCGCGATCGGCCATCCGGTCGGCCGCTTCGCGGACAGAACCGAGAGTAAATTGTTTCCGAACGGAACAAAGGCGGTATCGGAAAACCGGGGGACGGAAGGCCCGCTCCGGCACCGGGCACGGACCGGCTCCGGCACCGCGGACGTACCGGAGCCGGCACCGAACACGGAAAGGCCCCGCCCCGGCGCGTACGGGGGATACGCACCGGGGCGGGGCAGGACCCCGTGGGGGGCGGGGACGGGACGTGCGACTGCGGCCTTACTTCAGGTGCAGCTGCTGGCCCGGGTAGATGAGGTCGGCTTCCTCGACGATGTCGTCGTTCAGCTTGAACAGCTTGTCCCAGCCGCCCTTGACGTCGTGCTCCGAGGCGATCGAGCTGAGGGTGTCGCCCTTGACGACCTTGTACTCGCCGTCGCCCTTCTCGACCTTCTCGCCGGTCGGGGTGGTGACGGTCTTCTTGGCGGCCGGACGCTCGTCGGAGCGGGAGGCCTTCTGCTCGGCGGAACGCTCGGGAGCGGCCTCGGTGTTCTGCTTCGGGGACTCCTGCTGCTGGGACTGCTGCGAGGAGCCGCTGTCCTGGTTGCCGGAACTCTGGTTGCCGGAGCTCTGGTTGCCGGAGCCCTCGGTGGAACCGCCACCGCTGTAGGCGGCGTTGGACAGGCCCTTGCCGCAGACCGGCCAGGCGCCCTTGCCCTGGCCCGCGAGGACCTTCTCGGCGATCTCGATCTGCTGGGCCTTGCTGGCCTGGTCGGCGGTGCCGGCGTGCGCCGTGCCGCCGTAGCCGGCCCAGGTGGAGGCGGAGAACTGCAGGCCGCCGTAGTAACCGTTGCCGGTGTTGATCGACCAGTTGCCGCCGGACTCGCACTGGGCGACGGCGTCCCACTCGGAGGCGGTGGCGGCGGAAGCGTTGCCGGCCGCCATCAGCGGGGCGGCGACGGCGGCACCGGTGACGCCGGCGACGGCGATGACACGGGTGGCCTTGGACGGACGACGGTGCTTGCCCTTGCCGGAAAACAGCATGAAGGATCCCCTCACCGACGCCTACGAGGTGAGCTGTCGGGTTCGGGCCGGTTGAGTTGCCCGGCCGCGTCCCTCACGGGACACGACTTCACCCCTAGCCGCATCCGGCATTCCTCACCGGATTCGGCGCCTACCTTGGGTCCCCCGCTCCTGCCTACGGCGCATGACGCGTCGACTGTTCCCGTGCTGCCACTGGCAGGATTCGGCGTGGCGGCAGCCGGGGCCCGCGTTGACGAGCGGTCACGACCGTAGACACGGGCTCAGCGGATTATCAAAGACGATCAGGGCTTCTGAGACCTATCTCTCATCGCCTTTAAATCGGACATTCGTCGCGAACTATGACCTCAACTGGCGCTTTTGAGGCACTTTTTCGCCCGCCGGTTCGATTGCCGCCCAGTCACCGCCCGGACGGTTCCCAGCCGCGGCCGAGCCGCGGCTCGGCCGCGGCTCGGCCGGGAAAACCCTGCCGCCCGACTGTCGCCCGACTGCCGCCCGGATATCAGCTGTTGTCCGATTCGGACCCGAACGCGAGCGCCTGACCGGGAAGGACGAGGTTCGGGACGGCCGCGCCCAGGACCTCGCCCCCTCCGTTGTACTCGGCGAGCCATCCGTCGCCGAAGGCAAGGGAGTCGGCGGCGGCCGAGGAGTCGCTCCCGGCGCCCGTGCCGGAGCCGCTCGACGGGGACGAGCCGTCAAGGCCGCGCGCAAAGCCAAGACCGCCGCGCGAGGCGTGCCGGCCGGAGGATCCGGCGTCACGGTCCTCACGCACCTCTTCCTCGGCGCTGGCGCCGCGATGGCGGCCGCTGCCGGATTTCTCACCGTCGGCCGATCCCGAAGCCTCGCCCTTATCGCCCGACTTGTCCGAGTCGCCATCCTTGGCCGAGGCGGAGGGAGACGGGGAGGCGGAGGGGGAGGCGTCGGGCTCGACCGATCCGTCCGCACCCTCTTCCTTCTCCTTGCCGTCCGCGGCACCCTTTGCACCCTTGGCGCCCTTCGCGTCCGACGAGGAGCCGGAGGACTGGGACGGCGACGGGGTGGCGGACCTCTCGGAACCGGACTTGCCCGACGAGCCGCCCTCCGCACCGGTGCCGACGTCGAGCACGGGCGAGTCCTGGCCCAGGCCTCCCAGCAGCCCGCAGGCTCTCCACGCGCCGACGCCCTGGTCGGCGAGGATCTTCTCGGCCACCGCTATCTGCTGGCCGCGGCTGGCCTGGTCGGCGCTGGTCGCATAGTCGAGGCCGCCGTACTTCTCCCAGTCGGCCTGGGTCAACTGCAGGCCGCCGTAATAACCGTTACCGGAGTTCTGGCTCCAGGAGCCACCGGACTCGCATTCGGCGACGCGGTCCCAGGTGGAGCCGTCGGCCGCACTGGCCGCGCCGGCCCCGAGGAGGGGAATCGCGATGGCCGAGCCGGTCACTCCGGCCGCGACGAGGAGAGCCGGAGCCTGGCGGGGGCGACGGTGACGACCGTTCCCGGAGAGCATGCGGAGACCTTTCGCAGACAACGGTTGCTCGCACGGCGATTCGAACTGTGGTACCGCAAAAGCGGGACGCCGCGCTTGATGGGTGAACGTATCCGCAGTCGAACGCTTGTCACAAGTTCATGCCGCGCAGATCACATGCAGATCACAGAACTGATTGGGCGTCACTTTTGTGCCGGTCCCGTCCAGGTTCGACGGACCGTGTCCACAGCGGACCTGACGGTCACTTGCGCGAGGGTGAAGGGCCGTCGGAGGGCCGCCGGAGGCCCGCCCGGAGCGGACTCGACGACCATCCGGGTCATTTCGGAACGCGTGCCGAACACGGTGCTTCGTAGGCGACATCACATCGGCGGCGCGGTGAATCGCACCGGCAGTGTGCGCAGTCCGCGCATGATGAGTCCGCCGCGCCAGCGCAGTTCGGCCGGGTCCACCGCGAGTTCGAGGTCCGGCAGGCGGGTCAGCAGCGTGGCGAGCGCGGTCTGGCCCTCCAGACGGGCCAGGGGAGCGCCGAGGCAGTAGTGGATGCCGTGGCCGTACCCCAGATGCTGGTTGTCGCGCCGTGCGAGGTCGAGCGTGTCGGGGTCGGCGAACCGCTCCGGATCGCGGTCCGCGGCGGCCAGGACGACGAGGACCGGGTCGCCGGCCGAGATGTGCTGCCCGCCGAGGGTGAGCGCCTCGGTGGCGAACCGCCAGGTGGCCAGTTCCACGGGCCCGTCGTAGCGCAGGAGTTCCTCCACCCCGGTCTCCAGCAGTCCGCGCTCCCCGGCGGCGAGGGACGTCTGCAGGCGCTCGCGCTGCCCCGGGTGGGTGAGGAGGGCGTAGGTGCCGTTGCCGATGAGGTTGACGGTGGTCTCGAAGCCCGCGAACAGCAGGATGAACGCCATGGCGGCGGCCTCGTTCTCGGTGAGGTGCTCACCGTGGTCGGAGGCACGGATCAAACCGGAGATGAGGTCCTCGCCGGGGGCGGGTTCGGCGGGCAGGGCCTCTCGCTTGCGGTGGATCAGATCGGCCAGGTAGCCGCGCATCTTCTTCACCGACCGGGCCACGCCACCCCTGGGACCTCCCTGGTGGCGGATCATCATGCCCGCCCAGTCACGGAAGTCGTCCTGGTCCTCCCGGGGAACGCCGAGCAGGTCGCAGATGGCGTAAATGGGGAGCGGGAAGGCGAAGTCGTGGATGAGGTCGGCGGAGCCGCTGTCCGCGAACCGGTCGATGAGCCCGTCGGTGAGCTCCTGCACCCGGGGCGCGAACTCGGCGACCCGGCGCGGTGTGAACGCCTTGCTGACCAGTCTGCGCAGCCGGGTGTGGTCCGGCGGGTCGATGTTGAGCAGATGCGTCATCAGCTCGGCCTTGCGTTCACCGGGGATGCCGGTCTTCCCCTTGGCGTGCGCGGGCTCGTCGTGGTGCGCCGGGTTCTTGGAGAGGCGGGGGTCGGCGAGGGTCTGCTTGGCGTCGGCGTAACGGGTGACCAGCCAGGCCTCCACCCCGCTGGGCAGCCGCGTCCGGTGCACGGGCGCGTGCTCCCTCAGCCAGGCGTACGCGGGGTAGGGGTCACTCGCGAACTCCCAGGTGAAGAGTTCGGGGGCGCCCTTCTCGGGCTGGGACTGAAACTGGGGCTGGGGCTGGGGCTGGTCGTTCACCGCTCGACCGTATCCGGCGGCAGGCGGGAAGGTGCGCCCTGCTCTCCACGACGGCTGCCCGACGGCACGAGGGCAAGTTCGCCCCGCCCTCCACGACAGGTACCCGACGACACGAGGGCAAGTTCGCCCCGCCCTCCACGACAGGTACCCGACGACACGAGGGCAAGTTCGCCCCGCCCTCCACGACAGGTACCCGACGACACGAGGGCAAGTTCGCCCCGCCCTCCACGACAGGTACCCGACGACACGAGGGCAAGTTCGCCCCGCCCTCCACGACAGGTACCCGACGACACGAGAGCAGAGGCGTCTATTCCCCCACACCCTCCGCGGCCCGTATCGCGTCCCGGTAGGCCCGGGCGGCCGCGCGCAGCGCCGCCTCCGGGTCGGCGCCCTCCGCCTCGGCCCGCACCGCGAGGCCGAGCAGTTCGTAGCCGATGCCCTCCGCCCGGGGCAGGGGAACGTCCAGCCCGGCCGTACGGACGCGGGAGGCGAGTTTGGCGGCGAGGGCCAGTCCCGGCTGGCCCAGCGGGATGCCTTCGGTGACCGAGGCGCGCCGCTTCTCGACCGCCTTGGTGCGCAGCCAGTGCTCCTTGACCTCCTCGGGGGTGGTCGCCGTCTCGTCGCCGAAAACGTGGGGGTGACGGTGGACGAGCTTGGCGACGATCCCGCCGGCCACATCGTCGACGGAGAAGGGCTCCTCGGGGTGCTCCTCGGCTATCCGGGCGTGGAAGACGACCTGGAGGAGGACGTCGCCCAGTTCCTCGCGCAGTTCGTCCCGGTCGCCCTCCTCGATCGCCTCGACGAGTTCGTACGCCTCCTCGATGCCGTACTTCGCCAGGCCCTTGTGGGTCTGCCGGGAGGACCAGGGGCACTCGGCGCGGATGCGGTCCATGACCTGGACGAGGTCGAGCAGACGGGCGCCCGGCAGGTCGTAGGAGGCGGGGAGCAGTTCCAGCTCCGGCATCGGGACGCGGCCGGTGCCGGCGAGGCGGGCCAGGCCGTCGGTCAGGGCGGGCTCGCCCTCGCCGGTCGCCACGACCACCACCGTCCGCCCGCCGGCGCAGGCGCCCACCAGGTCCTCGGCGGTCGGGGACGCCTCCTCGACCGGTATGCCCGCCTCGCGCAGATACGGCAGCTGCGGGTGGGCGCCGTCCGCGCACAGCACCTTGTCGGCCGCGTGCAGGATCTGCCAGGCGGACCAGGACAGCAGGCCGGGCGCGACGCGGTGGCTGGTGGTGAGCAGGACGATGCGGCCGGTCGGGACCGCGGAGGGTGCCGCGGGGCTGGTTGCGTTCACGATCCGAAACTAACCCACGGCGCCGCCGGCCCCCGAAAGTTGTCCACAGGAGGACCGGCCCGGTGTGAAAGTACGCCTGACGCGTCGGGCGGTCGGCCGGCCCGTCAGGCGACCGGCTGGGCTCCGGCTGCCCCCGTGACCTCGCGCACCCACGGGGTCACGGCGTCGACGCGGCTGCTCTTCTCGTCGTCCCAGGTGCCGTAGCGCGGGTTGAGGTCGACGTCGAGCTTCTTGCTCGCCTCGGACAGCGCCTGCCAGAACTCGGGCCTGCTGGTGTCGGTGCCGAGCCGCTGGGCGAGCTTCTGGGCCTGGAGCTGGAGGCGGAGGTTGCCGTCGAGCCGCTCCGGCGGGATGCCGTACTGCTGCAGCCAGGCCGACTCCAGCGCCTCGGCCCCGCCGGCCTGCTCCTCCAGACCGGACCGCATGCCCTGGATCTCCTTGGGGGTGACCGTCACACCGGCGTCGCTCGCGGCACGCTCCAGCACCCGGTCCAGGACCATGCTGTGCAGGGTGTCGCGGGTGAGGCTGCCGGTGCGGGCGATGGCCTGCTCGTACTGGGCCTCGTCCGGCACCGCGGCCTGCTGGGCCGCGCGGATCTCGTTGACCCGGTTCTCCAGCTGCGACACCGTGATCCGCTGGCCGCCCACGACGGCCGCCGCCCCGGGACGGGCGTCGTTTCCGCAGGCGGTGAGCAAAGGGGCCGCCGCGGTGAGGGCGGCGGTGAGGAGGAGCGCGGTGCGGCGACGGCGGTGCAAGGAGACCTCCTGGGGAGAGCTTGTGCGGCGGTGCACAAAGTCCTGCGGTGATCGATGGTAGGCAGCGGCCGAGCTCTGGCCAACCCATTCGACCAACGATTCACCGGGACTTCCGGCACCGCCGCGCAGCCACCGGCCCGGCCGGGTTCCGAAAGGGGACGTCCTGCCCCGCTATCCGCGCACCTGCCCCAGCCACTGCAGGGTCCGGCGGATCTCGCCGGCGAGCGGGTGGCCGGGACCCTGGGAGCGCTCCACGTCGTGCAGCAGCCGGGCCAGGGTCTCGTGGGCCGCGGGACGGTCGCCGAGGGCGAGCAGGAGGTGGCCGATGCGGCGGCGGACGTCATGGGCGAGCTGCGGGTCGCCCGCGGCCACGTACTGGTTCTCGTAGTACGGCAGCAGCGCCCGGTACTCGGAGAGTGCCGCCGTCGGCTGGCCGAGCTGCTCCAGGCACTGGGCGGCCTCGTAACGGTGGCGCAGGGACTGCGGGTCGGCCTGGCCCGCCTCGGTGGCGCGTTCGTCGGCGAGGCGCCGCAGTTCGGGCAGTGCGCGCCGGTACTGGCCGTCGTCCAGGAGGGTGGCCGCGTACTGCTTGCGCAGGGTGCGGACGACCGGGGAGTGTTCGCCGTGCTGTTCGGCGGCGGCGGGCAGGATGCCGCCGAGGATGTCCACGGCCTGGGTGATGCGGCCCTCCCCGAGCAGCCGCTTGACCTCGTCCACGGCGGCGGCGACGTCGGCCTTCTCCGCGGCGGGCGCGGGCGGTGTGGCGGGGGCGGGCTGGGGCGCGGGAGTGCGCGCGCGGTCCGGCCAGGGGGCGTGCGGGCGCAGGAAGGGGCGCGTGGGGTCGAGAGGCGCCCCGGTGGGCGTGCCCCTCGACGGCAGCAGCAGCGTCAGGTGTTCGTAGACCTCCTGGGCGGAGGCGGGGCGGTGCTGCGGGTCCTTGGCGAGCAGGCGCAGCACCAGCGCCTCCAGCGCCTCGGGGACCTCCTGGCGGACCTGGCGCACCGGCACCGGCGCCTCGTAGAGGTGCCGGTGCAGCACGCCGAGCGCCGTCGAGCCCGCGAAGGGCACGTCGCCGCTGAGCAGTTCGTGCAGCAGCACACCGAGCGCGTACAGGTCCGTGTACGGGCCGACCGCGCCGCCCATCGCCTGCTCGGGGGCCATGTAGGCGGGCGAGCCGATGGGGGAACCGGTGTGCGTCAGGCGCGTGGTGTCGCTGTCCATCACGGAGGCGACGCCCAGGTCGAGCACGGTGACCGTGCCGTCCTGCTTCACCATCACATTGCGCGGCTTGAGGTCGCGGTGGACGATCGGCACGGCGTGCACCGCGCTCAGCGCGGCACACAGCTGCGCGGCCACCGACACCGCCCACTGCCACGGGTACGGGGAGTGTTCGGCGAGGTGGTCGCCGAGGTCGGCGCCGTCGACGTACTGCATGACGAGGAACAGGTCGCCGTCCTCGCTGCCCGCGTCGTGCACGGTGACCAGGCCCGGATGGTCGACCTGGGCCGTCACCCGGCACTCGCGCACGAAGCGGCGGCGCAGTTCGTCGGCCTCCGGGCCGGCCACCTTGTCCGGGCGCAGGATTTTCACCGCGACCCGCCGGTCCAGCCGCTTGTCGTAGGCCGTCCAGACCTGCCCCATGCCGCCCTGCCCGATGAGCGTGGACAGTTCGTAGCGGCCGGCGACGACCCGTTTCGCCGTCACGCTCACCTGTCACCCCGGTCGTTGCCGTGGCCCTGGCCGCCGTCACTTCTGCGCAGGTAGTCGCTGAGCTCGTCGAGTTCGGCGCGCACCTGGTCGATACGGGCCGGCCCGGGGCGCTGCGGCGGCTGCGCCGGGGGGACGGAGGAGGGCGGCGTGTCGTGGTGCGACACGGGCGTCGGAGGCAGCTGCCCCCCGGGCTGCGGGACAACCGTCTGCACGTACGGCGACGCGGGCTGCGGGTAGCCGTACGGGAGGGGGGCGCCGCCCGGCGCGTGCATCGTCGCGGCGTAGGGCGACTGCGGGCCGTGCATCCCGTGCCGGTGCAGCAGGCGGTAGTGGCGGATGTCCATGGTCAGGTAGTACGCGGCGGCGCCGGCGCCCAGGGACAGGAGAAAGTAGAGGGCGACATCGGTCCGGGGGTCCGTCTCCGGCAGCGAACCGATCACCATCAGGAGGGCGAGGGACAGCGGCAGGCTCACCCAGGCCATCAGCCAGTCGAGGAAGCGCCCGCGCAGCACCGCGACCCGGAACAGCGGCACGCAGGCCAGCAGTCCGCACGACAGGAAGCCGGCGGCGGCGATCAGCACGCGCAGGGTGATGACCGTCGCCGTGCTGCGGTGGGGCGGCGCCGCGCCGTGGCCGTACATGACTGCTCCTGGACCGGTGTAGCCGATGGGACAAGTGAAGTGGTGCGGGTCCGCGAGTCTGCGCGGAGCAGAACGCGGTGGGGAGTCCGAGCGTATAGGCCGACAGGGACAACCGGTCCCGGTGTGTACCGAACCGTTGCCGTCCTGACCGTCTCGTCCTCCCCCGCGCCCCGTCCGCCCGGAGAACGGACGGCGGGCGCAGGGGGGTTCACGAAACGGACGGAGCGGGACAGGTCGCCCCGCGGCCGCACGAGGCGACGGTCAGCCGCCGCACTGGCGCAGCATCATCTCCTTGTCGGCGGTGGTCACCGGCATCTCGTACTTGACGGCGACCTGGGCGAAGCGGACCGCGTACGCGCACCGGACCTGTTTGCTGGGCGGCAGCCAGGCCGCGGGCCCGGAGTCGCTCTTGGAGGAGTTGGCGCCGCCGTCGACCGGGATGAGGTTGAGGGGGTCGTTCGCCAACTGCTCCCGCTTGGCGACGGACCAGCGGGAGGAACCCATCTGCCAGCTGTACGAGAGCGGCACCACGTGGTCTATCTGGACCTCGGCCGCCTTCTCCTTGCGCCAGTCGATGGTCTTGCCGGTGTACGGGTCGGCCAACGTCATGGCCACGACCACGCAGTTGGAGCCGGATTTGAACCGCAGTTCCTGCCCGTCGCGCTGGAGGAGGTCGTTCCGCGTGTCGCACCCGTTCCTCGCGAAGGGGACGCCGTCGGCCGTGTCCTTCCAGGCATAGCCGAACTCGTCGCGGTCGTATCCGGTCCCCGGTCCGCGCCCCTTGGTCCTCACCGTCTCGATGAGTTCGCGTCCGGTGGTCCGATCCGCCTCCCCGGTCAGCGGGGCGAGGCCCGGCTCGACGCCCTTCGGGTTCTCCAGGGGGCTGGCGACCCGTCCGTCCGGGACCTGTGCCGTGCCGTCGCCCGCGGCGGGAGAACCACCCTCCTCGAGGGCCTCGCAGCCGGCGAGGAGCAGCACGGCGGCGGCCAGCGCCGGGGCCGCGAGGCCGGTACGGCGCAGGACCCCGGGCGCGCCCTCGCGGCGCACCCGCCCGCCGGCCGCCCCCGCACGTCCCGCTCCGCCCCGCCGCACGCCCGCCGGGAACGTTGTCGAGTACCGCCTCACGGCACCCCCTTTTCCTGCACCTTGCGCCCGCCCCCGAACGGCCGGGATCTCGCTGTCTCCACGGTAGCCAGCGAGAGGTCCAGACCACATCACCGCAAAAGGGGCATTCGACGCACGTTCCGCGTAGGGTCGGTGCTGAGTCACCCGGGAAGGAGCTCCGGATGGGCATCTTCGACAAGTTCAAGAGCAGCCGCGCGGCACAGGACAAGGCGAAGAAGGCCTCCGACGCCGCGGAGAAGAAGATCAACGAGAGGACCGGCGGCAAGTACGAGGACCAGATCGACGCCGGGCAGCGGCAGGCCGAGGAACGGCTCGGCATGAGCCGGGACCAGGGCCGGGACCAGGACCGCCCCGGTCAGACGTAGCCTCCGGGACCCCGCCCGGCCGCCGGACCGGAACACGCCGGAACACACCGGGAAATCCGGACGATCCGTCGTGCGCGGCCCGGCCCCGCAAGGGGCCGGGGAGCCCGCACGACGGGACCCCCGGAACGTACGTCACCACGACCCGACGCGACTCCGATCCGGGAACCGCCCACGGACTCCCCTCCCCGTGGGCGGTTCCGCGCGTCCGGGCGGCCCGGGCACGGCGGAACCCGCCGGGTCACGACCCCAGGATCGACGTCAGGAACTCCCCGACCCACGCCAGCAGCTCCCGGCCGACCAACGGCTTCCCGCCCACCTTCGCGGTCTTCGGGCGGGGCACCAGCACCTGGTGCGCGGTCGGCTTGATGACCGTGCCGGGGTAGAGCCGCTTGAGGCGCAGCTCCTGGGACTCGCGCAACTCCACCGGCGCGAACCGGATGTTGCTGCCCTGCAGGACGATCTCGCCGACGCCGCACACGCGGGCGAGCATCCGCAGCCCCGCCACCAGCAGCAGGTTCTCCACCGGTTCGGGCAACTTGCCGTAGCGGTCGACGAGTTCCTCGCGCACCGCCTTGACGTCCTCCTCGCTGTCGGCGGAGGCGATGGACCGGTACGCCTGGAGTCGCAGCCGCTCGCCGGGCGCGTACGCGTGCGGGACGTGCGCGTCGACGGGCAGCTCGATCCTGACCTCGAGCGGCGGCTCCTCCTGGAGCTCGCCGGTCTCCAGCTGGCGCCGGTAGTCCGCGACGGCCTCGCCGACCATCCGGATGTACAGGTCGAAGCCGACGCCCGCGATGTGGCCCGACTGCTCGCCGCCGAGCAGGTTTCCGGCGCCGCGGATCTCCAGGTCCTTCATCGCCACGTACATGCCCGCGCCCATCTCGGTGTGCTGGGCGATCGTCGCGAGCCGCTCGTGCGCGGTCTCCGTCAGCGGCTTCTCCGGCGGGTACAGGAAGTACGCGTAACCGCGCTCCCGGCCGCGGCCGACCCGGCCGCGCAGCTGGTGCAGCTGGCTCAGGCCGAAGTTGTCGCCGCGCTCCACGATCAGGGTGTTGGCGTTGGAGATGTCGATGCCGGACTCGACGATCGTCGTCGACACCAGCACATCGAACTTCTTCTCCCAGAAGTCGACGACGACCTGCTCCAGCGCCGACTCCGACATCTGCCCGTGGGCGGTCGCGATGCGCGCCTCGGGCACGATCTCGCGCAGCCGGGCCGCCGCGCGGTCGATCGACTCGACCCGGTTGTGGATGTAGAAGACCTGCCCCTCGCGCAGCAGTTCACGGCGGACGGCCGCGCCGATCTGCTTCTCCTCGTAGGGGCCGACGAAGGTGAGCACCGGGTGGCGCTCCTCCGGCGGCGTGGTGATCGTCGACATCTCGCGGATGCCGGTGACCGCCATCTCCAGGGTGCGCGGGATCGGGGTGGCCGACATGGTCAGCACGTCGACGTTGGCGCGCAGCTTCTTCAGCTGCTCCTTGTGCTCGACGCCGAACCGCTGCTCCTCGTCGACGATGACCAGGCCCAGGTCCTTGAACTTCGTCTCGGAGGAGAACAGGCGGTGGGTGCCGATGACGACGTCGACCGAGCCCTCCCGCAGGCCCTCCAGGACCGCCTTGGCCTCCGTGTCGGTCTGGAAACGGGACAGCGCCCGCACGTTCACCGGGAACTGCGCGTACCGGTCGCCGAACGTGCCGAAGTGCTGCTGCACCAGCAGCGTCGTGGGGACGAGGACGGCGACCTGCTTGCCGTCCTGGACGGCCTTGAACGCGGCCCGCACCGCGATCTCCGTCTTGCCGTAGCCGACGTCGCCGCAGATCAGCCGGTCCATGGGAACCGTCTTCTCCATGTCCTCCTTGACCTCGGCGATGGTGGTGAGCTGGTCGGGCGTCTCCGCGTACGGGAAGGCGTCCTCCAGCTCGCGCTGCCAGGGCGTGTCGCCGCCGAAGGCGTGCCCGGGGGCCGCCATGCGCGCGCTGTACAGCTTGATCAGATCGGCGGCGATCTCCTTGACGGCCTTCTTGGCGCGGGCCTTCGTCTTGGTCCAGTCGGCGCCGCCGAGCCGGTGCAGGGTGGGCGCCTCGCCGCCGACGTACTTGGTGATCTGCTCCAGCTGGTCGGTGGGGATGTAGAGGCGGTCGCCGGGCTGGCCGCGCTTGGCGGGGGCGTACTCCACCACCAGGTACTCGCGGGTCGCGCCCTGCACGGTGCGCTGCACCATCTCGATGTAGCGGCCGACGCCGTGCTGCTCGTGGACGATGTAGTCGTCCGCCTCCAGGGTGAGCGGGTCGATGGTCTTGCGGCGCCGGGCCGGCATCCGGGCGCCCTCGCGGCCGGACGCCTTCTGGCCGGACAGGTCGGTCTCGGTGAGCACCGCGAGCCGGAGCACGGGGTCGACGAAACCGTGGTCGATGCAGCCGCAGGCGACGTGCACGAGAGACGGGACGATCTCGCCGAGGTCGCCCGTCCCCGGCTTCCCCTCGGCCCCGGCCAGGCGGGCCGGGATGCCCTCGCCGCCGAGCACCTCCACGGTGCGGGCGGCCGGACCGTGGCCCTCGGTGACGAACACCGTGCGCCAGCCGTCGGCGAGCCAGCCCTTGGTGTCGGCGAGCGCCCGCGCGGTGTCGCCCCGGTAGCTCTCCGGGGCGTGCATGCCGAGCTTGAGGGTGTCCGAGTCCCCCGCCCCGTCGCCGCCGGACGCGAACGCCTCGTCGGCGGCGAACGGCGACACCGACCACCACATCATCCCCAGCTCGCGGGCCCGCTCACGGACGTCCGCGAGGGACCGCAGGGAGGCCGCGCCGACGTCGATGGGCGCCTCGCCTCCCTGGGCGGTGGCCGCCCAGGACGCCTGCAGGAACTCCTGCGAGGTCGCGACCAGGTCCGCCGCGCGGGTCCGCACCCGCTCCGGGTCGCACACCACGCCCATGCTGCCCTCGGGCAGGACGTCGAGCAGCAGCTCCATGTCGTCGACCAGGACCGGCGCGAGGGACTCCATGCCCTCGACCGCGATCCCCTCGGCGATCCTGCCGAGCAGATCACCCAGCTCCGGGTGCTGCTCGGCCAGCACCCGCGCGCGCTCCCGTACGTCCTCGGTGAGCAGCAGCTCCCGGCAGGGCGGGGCCCACAGTCCGTGCTCGGCGACCTCCAGGGACCGCTGGTCGGCGACCTTGAAGTAGCGGATCTCCTCGACGTCGTCGCCCCAGAACTCCACCCGAAGGGGGTGTTCCTCGGTGGGCGGGAACACGTCGAGGATGCCGCCGCGCACGGCGAACTCGCCGCGCTTCTCGACCAGCTCCACGCGCGTGTACGCGGCGGCGGCAAGCGCCTCGACGGTCTCGTTCAGGTCGGCGCTCCACCCGGTCCGCAGCGCGACCGGCTCCAGCTCGCCCAGGCCCTTGACCTGCGGCTGGAGCACGGAACGCACGGGCGCGACGACGACCGACACCGGGCCCGTCTCCGGGTCGTCCGCGCGGGGGTGCGCCAGCCGGCGCAACACGGCCAGGCGGCGTCCCACGGTGTCGCTGCGAGGGCTGAGCCGCTCGTGCGGCAGCGTCTCCCAGGACGGGTACTCCACGACCTCCTCCGGCGGGAGCATGGAGCGCAGGGCCGCCGCCAGGTCCTCCGCCTCCCGGCCGGTCGCCGTCACCGCCAGCACCGTACGGCCGGTCTCCCGGGCGAGGGCGGCGACCGCGAACGGGCGGGCGGCGGAGGGACCGACCAGATCGACGTGCATGCGGTTGCCGTCGGCGGCCGCCGAGATCGCTTCCGCGAGGGCGGTGTCCTTGACGACGGCGTCCAACAGACCGTGCAGGCTCATTCGGGGCGCTTCCATCCGGAGGTGTGCAACACGACGGGCCCGACACGCGTCGCGGGCCGGGGGTCTCCAGCGTACGACGCCCGTCCCCGGACACCGCGCCCCGTCGGGCGGCGGACCGGGCACGGGGTGGCGGGCCGGGCACGGGGTGGCGGTGTCCGGAGCACGGCCTCGGACGACGGACGGAGCACGACTCGGGCGGTGTCCGGAGCACGGCCTCGGACGACGGACAGTGACGGACAACCCTCCCCGAACCGCCCGTGTCGCCACACCCGGTGAATCGTTGATACCACCGTGGCTACGGAAAGTTACGGCGACGTGCTGTTCTCATCGGCACGCGACAACGAACAGACACGTCTGGACGGGCTCACCCGGGCCCTGGACCCGGTCTCCTTCCAAACCCTGCACGACCTCGGTGTCGGACCCGGCTGGCGCTGCCTCGACGTCGGAGCGGGGACCGGTACCGTCAGCTCCTGGCTGAGCCGGACCGTCCACGGGCCGGTCACCGCGGTCGACCGCGACATCACGTTCCTGGCCCGGAAGCGGTCCCACCTCGATGTCGTCCACGCGGACATCAACCACACCGACTTCCTCCCGGGCGAGTTCGACCTCGTCCACGCCAGGCTGTTGATGATGCACCTGCGGCAGCGGGAGGAACTGCTGCCCCGCATGCTGTCCTGGGTGCGGCCGGGAGGGCTGCTGGTGCTCACCGACGGTGTCTCACTGCACCCCCGGCAGTACCACCATCCCGCCTACCGCGAGGTGATGACGGGGCACTTCCGCATGATGGCGAACGTGATCGGCAGCGACCTCCACTTCGCCTCCCGGTATCCGCAGATCCTCACGGACCTGGGACTGGCCAAGGTCGGTCTGCTCGCGCACCATCCGATCATCGGGATGAACCCGGGGTTCGCCACCTTCGTCGCGCACACGCTCGAACAGTCCGAGAGCCACCTGCTGGCCGACGGGATCGCCCAGGCCACGCTGGACGAGGCCGTCGCCCACGTGCGCCGGCCCGAGACCCGGGAGATGTTCATCGCGATGCTGACGGCGTGGGGACACAAACCGCACGGAGTCGACCGGTAGGCCCGCCCCGCCCCCTGCGCCGCACCTCTGTACCGCATCTCTGCTCTGTACCGCATCTCTGCGCCGCGCCCTGCGCCGCGCTCCCGTGCTCCGCTCCCGTGCTCCGTGCCGAGTCCTCCCGCATTCAGTGAAAGCAAGCCCCGGATCAGATGACCACAGTCCCTCCTTGCGCTCCACCCCCCGGCCCCCTGCCCGGACTCGACCGGCGCATCGCCGAGTTCACCTCTTCCCGCACGCGCATGCTCCTGGCGGGCGACGGCCTGACGACCGTCCTCCTCGAAGCGGCGGCGAGGGCTCCCCTGCACGTCCGGATCACCCACACCGCCCGGCTGTCCGCGCACGCCCTCGACGACCCCGGTCCCCGGACCGCGCTGGGTCTCGAGGCGGGCCAGCCGTGCCTGCTGCGCCGGACCCGGCTGGTCACCCCCGCCGGGGTGCCCGTCTCCGCCAACGTCGTGGTCGCCGCGGCCGACCGCGACGCCGACGTGGACGCGGTGATGCCGGCCCCGCAGCCCCTGGGGTACGCGCTGGCCGGCCGGGGCCGCCGACTGGAGCGGCGCCTGCTCCATGTCGGCCGCGTCGCCTGGCCCGAGGCCCCGGACCGGACCTGCGCGTCCAAGACGTACCTGATGTGCCACGCGGGCGGGCCGCTGGTCTTCGTGCGGGAGATGTTCAACCCCGCCTACTTTCCCGCCGGCACGGACGGGACGGCCCCCGCGCATGAGGCGTGCCCGGCGCACGGTCCGACCCGGCCGGCGCCCTGAAGGCACCCGCACGCACGAAGCCGCCCGGCGCCGGTGGCCCTTCCGGGCTTCCCGACGCCGGGCGTTCCCCCGCAACCCCCGTGTGCGGTGGCCGCGCGCGGCCGCTTCGCCGGGTGGCCGCGCGAAGTCGCCGCCGGCCACCCGAAGCCGCGGTCATTCCGTGGCGATCGCGTTCAGGACGTTCATCCGGCCCGCCCGGAACGCCGGGACCAGCGCCGCGAACAGCCCCACGAAAGCCGAGCTGATGAACACGCCGATGATCGTCGGCCACGGGATCTCGAGGACCTTCAGGCCCTCCAGCGCGAGGAGCTGCTGGGCGGCGGCGCCCCAGCCCATGCCGAGCCCCAGGCCCAGCAGGGCACCGAAGAGGGCGATGACGACCGACTCCAGGCGGATCATGCGGCGCAGCTGGCGGCGCGAGAGGCCGATGGCCCGCATCAGGCCGATCTCCCTAGTCCGCTCGACCACCGACAGGGCCAGGGTGTTCACCACACCCAGGATCGCGACGACGATCGCCAGGGCCAGCAGACCGTAGATCATGTTCAGCAGCTGGCCGATCTGGTCCTTGAGCGCTTCCTTGTAGTCGGTCTGGTCGCGCACGGTGTACTGCGGGTAGTCGTGCAGCGAGTCCTTCAGCGCCGTGTACGCGGCGTCCTGCCGGCCGTCCTTCGCCGAGACGAAGAGCAGCATGTCCAGCGGCATCTTGTCGGCCGGTACGTACGTGGCCATGGTGTCGATCGACGTGTACATCGCACCCGCGTCGACCACGGCGTCGCTGCTGGTGATCGCCCGGACGGTCAGGCCGGCGGTCGACCCGTCCTTGAACGCGACGTCGATCTTCGATCCGAGGCTGATGCCATGGTCTTCGGCGAACTTCTCGTGGACGGACATCGAGTCGGGCCGGTAGGCGTCCGCGAGCTGCCCCTGCACCGTCTCGACCCGCAGGTCGGTGGCGTACGTCGGGTCGGCCGCCGTGATCGCCGTGTTCTTGAGCGTCTTGCCGTCGGGCGTGGTGAAGTCGGCCTCGGTCCACTTGTACTCGGTGACCCGCTCCACCTGCGGGGTGTCCTTCACGGCCGTCACGGCCTGCGGGGTGATCAGCTGACCCGCATCGTTCTGAATGATGAAGTCCGTGCCGACGGTCTTGTCCAGCTCGTCGGTCGCCGAGGCCACCATGGAGGCGCCGACCACCGACAGGCACGCCACCAGGGCGAGCCCGATCATCAGCGCGGCACCGGTGGCGCCGGTGCGGCGCGGATTGCGCAGCGCGTTGCGCTCGGCCATCCGTCCCACGGGACCGAAGACCCGCAGCACGACGACGCCCAGGACCCGGACCACACCGCCGGCGAGCAGCGGACCGACGAGCACGAACCCGACCAGCGACAGCACCACGCCCAGGCCCAGCCACATCGAGCCCTCCGCGGCCTTGTCCGCCGCCGAGGTGAGGTACAGCGCGAACGCGCCGACCGCGGTCAGGAACGTGCCGATGCCACCCCGGATCCAGCCGGCCCTGGCGTCCGCGGGGGCGCCCGCGTCGCGCAGCGCGGCCATCGGGGAGATCTTCCCGGCCCGCCGCGCGGGAAGGTAGGCGGCCAGGACGGTGACGACGACACCGAGGAGCAGACCGATCACCGGGGTCGTCCAGGCGACCGTGAGGTCGTCCGTGGACAGCTCCATGCCCGCCATGCCCATGAGCTTCATCAGCCCGACGGCGAGGCCGACGCCCGCGCCCACTCCGAGCACCGAACCGACGACGCCGAGGAGCAGCGCCTCGATCAGCACCGAGCGGTTGACCTGCTTGCGGGAGGAGCCGATGGCCCGCATCAGGCCGATCTCCCGGGTGCGCTGGGCGACCAGCATGGAGAACGTGTTGATGATCAGGAAGATGCCGACGAGGAACGCGATCCCGGCGAAGCCGAGCATCGCGTACTTCAGGACGCCCATGAAGCCCTCGACGTCCTTCTGGCCGGCTTCCGTGCTCTCCTTCGCGGTCAGCACCTTGTAGTCGCCGCCCAGAGCGGCCACCACGTTCTTCTTCAGCTGCGCGTCGCTCACGCCGTCGGCCGCCGTGGCGTTGACGTTGGTGAAGACGTCGCTCTCACCGAGCAGGGCCTGCTGGGCGGTCTTCGTGTCCAGGAAGAAGATCGCGGCACCGGGGTTGGTGACGGTGAAGTCGGCGATGCCGGAGATCTTCGCGGTGTGCGTGCCGACCACGCTGATCACGCCGATCTCGTCACCGAGCTCCAGGCCGTGCTTGTCGGCGGTGTCGGCGTCGACCAGGATCTGGTCGGGACCCTCGGGCGCCGCCCCGGAGGTGATCTTCATGGTGCGGGCGTCGTTGGCGGTCCAGTTGCCGACGATGGTCGGGCCACCGCTGGTGGGCGAGAGGCTCTCCTTGTCGCCGTCGACGACGGTCAGCGAGGTGGAGTGCAACGCCCCCTCGGCCGACTTCACCCCGTCCACCTCCCGCACATCGGCGAGCACGGAGGCCGGAACGACCGGCGGCTTGCCGGTTTCCGAGGTGGTCTCGCCGCCGTCGGAGGCGTCCTTGGCGCTGACCGTGACGTCCGACGCCGTGGCCGCGAACAGCTTGTCGAACGTCGTGGACATCGTGTCCGTGAACACGAGCGTCCCGGACACGAACGCCACCGACAGCAGCACCGCCACCGCCGACAGCGCCATCCGCCCCTTGTGCGCGAGGAAGTTGCGCATCGAGGTCTTCAGGACGGTCATGACGTACGCCCCCGCGCGTCGAAGTCCTTCATGCGGTCCAGGACCTGCTCGGCCGTCGGCTGGTGCATCTCGTCGACGATGCGGCCGTCGGCGAGGTACAGCACCCGGTCCGCGTAGGAGGCGGCGACCGGGTCGTGGGTGACCATCACGATGGTCTGGCCCAGGTCGTCGACCGAGCGGCGCAGGAAGCCGAGGACCTCGGCGCCCGCGCGCGAGTCGAGGTTTCCGGTCGGCTCGTCACCGAAGATGATCTCCGGTCGGGCCGCCAGCGCCCGCGCCACCGCCACCCGCTGCTGCTGCCCGCCGGAGAGCTGGGTGGGCCGGTGCTTCAGCCGCTCGGCGAGCCCCACGGTCTCCACCACCCGGTCCAGCCACGGCTGGTCCGGCTTGCGGCCGGCGATGTCCATGGGAAGCGTGATGTTCTCGATGGCGTTGAGCGTCGGCAGCAGGTTGAACGCCTGGAAGATGAACCCGATCCGGTCCCGGCGCAGCCGCGTGAGCTTCTTGTCCTTCAGCCCGGTGATCTCGGTCTCGTCCAGGTAGATCTGCCCGCTGGTGACGGTGTCGAGCCCGGCCAGGCAGTGCATCAGCGTGGACTTGCCGGACCCCGACGGGCCCATGATCGCGGTGAACCGGCCGCGGGCGATGTCCACGTCGACGTGGTCCAGGGCGACCACGCGGGTCTCACCGGACCCGTACGCCTTCACGACCTGCCGTGCCCGCGCGGCAACGGCCGTACGCCCACCAGCTCCTTCGTGCTTGGGAATGGTCACAGCCGATGTCACGGTAAGTCTCCTATGTCGGTCAGCAAGTGGGAAGGCGGTGCCGACGCGGCCGCCGTCATGCCCGACGGCCGCTTCGTGCGTGTTCGTTCGACGTGATTCAGTCTGGCGGCGGGGAAGGCCGAGCGCCCTGGTGCCCGGCGCAGTCTTCTCCTGGGGAAAACCCCACCCCCGTTGGTGTGCCTCGCCGCCCCCAACGGCGTAAAGCCAGGTTAAGGACTGAACCCGCCCTCTCTCGTCCTCCGTCAGTACGACCCCTCCCCGAGCCGTAGTACGGAGGTACCCCTAGGGGCTCTCCACCGGCAGGCGGAGTACTTCTCGGGGTCGCCTCCTCCTGAGGTCCCCGTCAGGCTCCACCCTTCCGCCGCGTCAGGGTCAAGTACCGGGCCGGCGAACGGGGAAGGGAAGCCGCCGCAGCCGGGGCACCCGAACAGAGGCCGGGCCCGGCCGGATACGTGCATCCGACCGGGCCCGGCCTCTCACCTCGGCCTCCGCCTCAGCGGCGGGGGCGGGAACGGCGACTCAGAGCAGTCCGTCCCACATCTGCTCCAGCAGCACCGACCACCAGCTCTCCGGCGAACCGAGCGCCGCGGGATCCAGCGCCGCCAGCTGCATCTGGAAGTCGACGGTCCAGCGGCCCGCCTGCTCCTGGTTCAGCCCGAACCGCAGCCGCCACATCCGCCCCAGCAACGCCAGGCAGCGGGCGAACTCCGGCAGCCCCGTGTTCACGAACTGCGGCGGTACGGGCGCACCGCCCGGCCCCGCCTCCACCGGCACCGCGACGATGTTCGCCGTGCCGTACTGCACACAGACCGCCTTGCCGAAGTCGCTGCCCATGACGAGGTACGAGCCCGCGTCCGAGGCCGGCTGCACACCCCGCTCCGCGGCCAGCTCCGCCAGCGTCGGCACCGGACGGCCCGGCTGGGCCTGCGCCCAGAAGAACGGACCCATGTCCAGCGGCAGTCCGGCGGCCACCAGCGTGTGCGCCACGACCGGCGGCACACCCTGCCGGGACACCGCCTGCTGCTCGAACCGGAACACCCCCGTCCCGAACGCCCCCGCCAGCTCCTGCCCGATGACCTCCGGCGGAACCGGCGGCGCCGGCTGCATCGGCGTCAGCGGCGCGCGCACCGGCGCCGGCCGGGCAGGTCCGTCCGCCACCTGATGCAACTCACCCTGATGAACCAGCAGTTGCTGCATGCCCTGCTGGCGGCTCGCCTGATCGGTGCCGTACGGCGCGATGTTCGTGATCCGCGCCTGCGGCCACTGCTCCCGGATCATCCGCGCACAGTACGCACCCGGAAGCTCGCACGACTCCAACTCCGTGTGCAGCTCCAGCACCTGATCCGGCGGCACGTTCATCGCACGCAGCTCGTGGAAGATCTGCCACTCCGGATGCGGCGTGCCCGGCGCCGAACGCCGGATCAGCTGCTGCTCGGAACCGTCCTGCGCGCGGTAGCGCAGCACGGCCTGATAACCGGGGCCGACCGTCGGCTGCCCGACCGGCTGCGGCGGGTAGCCGTACACCGGCGGCTGACCGGGCCCGGGCACGCCCGGCGGCACCGTGCCCGGCATCCCGCCGGGCATCCCGGGCGGAGGAGGAGGCGGAGGCACACCCGGGCCACCGGGGGCCGACGGCGGCGGAGGCACACCGGGCCCACCGACCGCGGGGCCCGCCAGTACGGTCTCCGCGTGATGCACGGGGCCCCGCCCACCCCCCGGGGCACCCGGAGCGCCCGGGGTACCCGGAGCGGCGTGGACACCGGGAGCGCCGGGGGCACCCGGAGCACCGGGCGGGCCCGGAGGCTGGGGCGCACCGGCACCCGGCCTGCCGGGGCCTGCGAACATCGTCTGCGCGTGATGGACACCGCCGGGCGGCGTACCCGGCGCGGGCGGAGCACCGGGCGGCGGCGTCGGAGTACCGGGCGGCGGCGGGCCGCCCGCCGAACCCCCCGGGCCGGCCGGGCTGTTGAAACCACCGAGGCCGTTGGAGCCCAGGGAGGACACCATCTGCGTGGGGACGTACCCGCCCGCCGGAGCACCCTGCCCGCCGGGACCCGGCGGGGGCGACGACGGAGGCGGAGGCGTGCTCCCCGGCCGCATGCCCGGTGTGCCCGGGGCGCCCGGCGGGGGCGGCGTCGTCGGGCCCGAGGGGCGGCGCGGCGGAGCCGCCTTGCTGGTCGCGGCGTCGGCGATGTCCGCGGCGCTCGGCGCCGCCGGGGTCTCCGGCGCGCGCGGCGGAGTCCGCGCCTCCGCGTCCGGGAACGCCGGTGTCAGCGCCGTCGGCGGCAACCGGCTGCCCCCCGACATCAGCGCCGTCGGGGCGTTCGAAGCCGACGCGGGGGGCGGCGGCGTGTCGTCGTCGGACTGGCTCAGCGGCGGAGCGAAAACGGTGACCGGAAGCGGCACCGAACCGGCCTCGTCGGCGTCGGCGTTCGTGTCCGTACCGGCCCACGGGGTCGCCCCGGCCGGTTCACCCGGGGTGCCCGCGCCGGGCCCCGCCGGGAAGTCGCCCCCGGCAGCAGGCCAGGCGGTACCACTGCCGGGCGCCACCGGCGCACCCGGCACCGGCCCCCCGGAACCGCCCGCACCGGACCCACCGGTCGCGCCGGCCGCACCCGCCGAACCGCCCGACGTCTCCCCCCGCCGGTCCGGGATCCCCAGCCGGTCCGCCGCCTCCTGCAACCATTCCGGCGGACTCAGCAGGAACGACGTCTGGTTCAGATCCACCCGCGCGGGAGCCGCCGGCGCCGGTTCGGCCGCCGCGTCCGTACGGGCGTACTCCTCCTCGTACCGGCGGATCACCTCGCCCACCGCCAGGGCGGGCCACAGCGTCGCCTCGCCGCTGTCCCGGGCGATCACCAGCCGCTGCGCACCGCCGTCCGAACGCGGCCCGTCCGCGCGGTCCTCCGCCCACACCACGAAGCCGAGGCCGAACTCCCGTACCCGCACCTCACGGTGCTGATACGACGGCACATCCCCGTTGACCCACTCCTCCGCACGCTCCTGCGCCTGCGCGAACGTCACCATCGCCGGACCTCACTCCCCCGCAGCAACCGGAACGACCTGCGCGAAGCCGCCGTCCACCATCAGATTCGCCACCGTCTCCAACTCCGGCGGCGACCCCGCCAGCCGGGCCAGGAACGCGTCGAAGTCGTCCCCGCACGGCAGCAGCAGCCGCTCCACCCGCTCCGCCGGCGACCAGGACGGATCCACGTCCCGCGCGTCGTCGTAGGAGCAGAACCACACCGAACCCGTCCGGTCGCCCCGCACCTTCACCGCCAGCAGACCGCCCTGGACGAAACCGACGCCCAGATAGTCCTTGGTGAGGTGATCACGCAGACACTTGTTGACGTACACCAGGTCGTTGACCGCGGCCTCGTCCCGCACCGTGAAGAACGGCTGGTCGACCAGCAGGCCCAGTTCGGCGTCCAGCGCCGTGCCCACCGGCGCGCAACCGCCCGCCGCCTTCAGGAACGACCGGTACGCGCCGGGCAGCCGGTAGCCGAGGTCCTCCTCGACGTTCAGCACCTGGGCCTCGGTCACCGCGAGCCCCGACTTCGGCAGCCGGAAATGCGCCGGGCGCGTCTCCTGCAACGGCCGCGTGCCCCGCTTCTCCTGGTCCACGCCCGACGTCACCACACCACCGTGGTGCCGCAGCAGCGCCTTCACCTCGACCGGCACCAGCTCCAGCCGCCGCGACGCCGCCACGTGATGCCACGTCCAGCCGTGCGGCGTCGCCACCGCCGGCACCGTGTCCCACAGCTCATGACCGGTCGCCGCGAGCGCCGCGTTCGCCGACACGTAGTCCGTCAGCCTCAGCTCGTCGACACCGAATCCCTCCGGCGGCTCCGCGATCTCCGCCGCCGCGCGCGCGTACGGCGAGAAATCGGGGTAACCGCGCTCGTCCACCCGTACCCCTCTCGGGTGACGGGCCGCCCGTACCGGATCCGGGAAGTGCACGACCTGCCCGGAATAGGCCGCATTCGGCGGCACGGCTCTCTGCCCGAGCCGACCTGTCGTCATGGCGGTTGCCCCCTGCGGCACTCTGTACGACCCGCACCGACCACCATCGTGTCGTTACGGAACGTATTCGACTGTCACGTCTGTTTCGACTGCTTACCGCCGCCCTTCCCACCGGCGCCCCGCACGTCGTTCGCACGGATCACCGCAGGAATCGCGACACCAACAGCCTATGCGGTACGGCGGCACCGGTCACCGGGCACCGGCGGCTCCCCCGCCCGGTTCCGTGACCAAACGTCACCCTCCCGTGACAGCACGCCCAAACCTGGGCGTGTCGCCCCGCCCCAGCTTCCCCATCAGCCACGCCATTTGGCACCCTGTGACCTTCCGGGGGATGCACAGGAGGGGAATGCGATCATGAACATGACTCAAACAGGGACACCGGCAGGGCGCACCGCCGCCCCCCGCACCGGCGACCCCCGCATCGGTTGGAGCAGCACCGACGCCGCCCGCGCCCCTCTCCTCCACCACCGCCGCGACGGCATCCTGCCCACCATCGCCGCCGCCCTCTCCATCCGCGGCGCCACCCTCACCGGCACCGCCGCCCGCGGCGACACACCCCCCGACCTGCACCCCCTCGTCCAGGACTTCCTCGACACCCTCGCCAGCGGCCGACGCGACCGCTTCACCGGCCGCTGCGCCGAGACGATCCTCGTCTCCCGGCACCTCACCGCCGCCGACGCCGCACGCAGCAAACGCGCCGCACGCAAACCCATGAACAACGGCGAAGCGCGCAAAGCGCTCAAACAAGCCAAACTCACCGCCCGTCACATCCGTGAGGACGGCGACCCCCTCCACGGCACATACGCCGCACCCTGCCGCACCTGCACCGCCCTCGCCGCCCACTTCGGCGTCCGCATCGTCGACCCCGGATGACCCCGCACGACCCCGGACGCCCCGGCCCGGTGAGTGATTCCGCACGCCCCACCCGTACCAGCCCCTGACCCACACCCACCCGCCCCTCGACCGCCACCCGGCCGGCCGCCCCCTCACCCCGCCGGCCACACCACCACGACGAACGAACGGCAGATGCGCACCGACCGCACCCCCTCCCCCAGCCACCCGGCCCCACCCGAGCCAGGGGGAACCTCACACCGCTTCCCCGACCCCGTCGCCACCGCCCTGCGCACCGCCGGCTGGCGACCGGGACGCTGGGACATCAAACAAGCCGAAGTCTGGGCCGACACCCTGCGCGACCACACCTCACCCGCAGGACACCGCCACACCGTCTTCCCCGCCGCCGTCGAGGCCTGGGCCGAATTCGGCGGACTCCACATCACCCCCACCACCCCCGGCCGCCAACTCGCCCCCGCCGCCCTCCACCTCGACCCCCTCCACGGCCTCCACATGGCCCGCACCCTCGGCGACCTCGGCCGCGCCCTCGACACCGAGGTCTGCCCCCTCGGTGCCGCCCCCGACACCCACACCCTCGTCGCCATCGACACCGAAGGCCGCGTCTACGCCCTCGACCACACCGGCGACTGGTACCTCGGCCACCACATCGACCAGGGCCTCACCGCCCTCATCACCGGCACCGAACCCGCCCGCCTCACCACAGGCTGACCGCACACCGACCGGCCACAACCGGCCGGCCGGCCGCACACCGGGCGCCCCGCCACCGGGCGCCACACCCTCCGGCCCGGCCCCGCCCACGCCCCAGCCCCCGACACGCCCTACGGCGCCGGAATCACCGCCGACACCCGAAAACCCCCCGCATCCGTCGGCCCCGACACGAACACCCCGCCCAGCGCCGACACCCGCTCCTTCATCCCCACCAGGCCGTTCCCACCCGACGGCAACCGCGCCGACGACCCGGCCTCCGGCGGCGGCTCGTTCTCCACCTGCATCGCGATCTCCGACACCCGATGCGCCAGCCGCACATACGCCTTCGCCCCCGGCGCGTGCTTGTGCACATTCGTCAACGCCTCCTGCACCACCCGGTACGCCGTCGCCTCCACCTCCCCCGCGTACGACCGGTCCTCCCCCTCCACCGACAGAGCCACCACCATCCCCGCAGCCGCCGACTGCCCCACCAGCTCATCGATCTCCGACAGACTCGGCCCCTCGCCCCCGGCCCGCCGGGCCTCGTCCACCGCCCGCGACGCCGCCGCGGCAGCCGCCGCACCCACCGCCGCCAACGGCACCGACGCCCCCGCACTCCGCCCCGCCCCGTCCCCACCGGACCGCAGCACCCCGAGCATCTCCCGCAACTCCGTCAACGCCTGCCGGCCCATGTCCCCCACCAGCGCAGCGTTCTTCACCGCCTTCTCCGGATCCTTCCGCGCCACCGCCTGCAACGCCGCCGCGTGCACCACCATCAGACTCACCCGGTGCGCGACCACGTCGTGCATCTCCCGCGCGATCCGCGTCCGCTCCTCGTTGCGCGCCCACTCGGCCCGCTCCTCGGCCCGCTCGGCCAGCAACTGAAGCTCCCGCTCCAGACTGTCCGCCCGCTCCCGCAGGCTCTCCATCAGCCGCCGCCGCGCCCCCACGTACAGCCCCAGCAGCACCGGCGGCGCGGTAAGCCCCAACGACGTCGTGATCGAAGCGAACGGAAGGAACCAGTCCCCCAGATCCAGCTCCCCCCGCACCATGTCCTGCCGCACCCGCACCAGCGTCACGATGAAGGTCCCCACCAGCGACATCCCGGCGAGCGACGCGATGATCCGGCGCGGCAACTCCGACGCCGCCAGCGTGTACAGCCCCACCAGGCCCATCAGGAAACCCATCTGGGCCGGCGTGATGGCGATCACCACCAGCACCACGGCGATCGGCCAGTGCCGCCGCACCAGCAGTACCGAACCCGCCAGCAACCCGAACACCACCCCCACGGCCACCGGAATCCCCGCGTCCCGCGCGAACGGAATTCCCTCCAGCCCGCACTCCAGCGCGGACACCGCCGCAAGGCCCACATCCAGCACGGCACTGCGCCGTCTGCCCCACCACCACGGCCCTCCCCGGGCCGTCACATGGTCTTCCCCCGTCGTGGTCATGCCTCCACCCTACGGGCGCCCGGTGCCGGTTTTCCGGGGACTTTCCCCGACCGGTCCCCACCACATTCCGTGACCGTTCAGATGCGGTACGGCCCGAAATCCCTCGAACTGCCGAACCGCACACCGTTCGACCCCGGAAGCCCGCATTCCGGCCGGACGGTATGCAGGTGACACATGCACCGGGCAAATACGCCGACTTCGAAGCACTGAGGGACCAGGCGGTGGCACTGCGGCGGGCCGGCTACAGCCTCCGGCAGATCCGCGACGAGCTGAAGGTCTACAACAACGACATCCTCAGCCGGCTGGTGAAAGGGGAACCACCACCGCAATGGACGAAGCGCCCACGCGCGAAGGACGACTTGAAGGCCAGGGCACGTGAGCTGCGCCTCCAGGGCTGGACGTACGACCGGATCGAGCTGGAACTGGGCTGTTCCAGGAGTTCGGTGTCGCTGTGGGTACGGGACCTGCCAAAGCCGGACCGCAAGCGAACCCCCGAGGAGGCCGCGGCCATCAGCCGCCGGGGCTGGGAAGCGAAGTTGCGCATCAGGGACGAGGAGCGGCAGCACACCAAGGAGGCGGCCAAGCAGGCGATCGGCAACCTCTCAGCCCGCGAACTATTCCTGGTGGGTGTCGGCTTGTACTGGGCGGAGGGAGGCAAGGACAAGCCGTACGACCGCCGCGAGAACGTCACATTCGTCAACAGCGACCCCGGCATGATCAAGGTCTTCCTGGCCTGGCTCGACCTGCTCGGAGTCGAACGCAAGCGCCTCCGGTTCACGGTCATGATCCACGAAAACGCGGACGTGGCGAGCGCGGAGCAGTACTGGGCAGAGCTCGTCCGCGCCGACCGCAGCGCGTTCAACAAAACGACACTCAAACGGCACAACCCCAAAACAGTACGCAAGAACGTGGGCGACTCCTACCGCGGATGCCTCGTGATCAAAGTCCTCAAGGCCGCCGATCTGTACCGTCGCATCGAAGGCTCCTGGTACGGCATAGTGTTGGGTGCCGACTCGACGACTTAACCGAATGTCCGGTTTAGTCGAGTTTCATCCCCCATGGTGTAATCAGGCAGCACTGAGGGTTTTGGTCCCTTAAGTTCAGGTTCGAATCCTGATGGGGGAGCTTCTTGCGTGCGGGCCCCGACCGGCCACCTCCGGTCGGGGCCCGCACTCATGTCCTCCCACGGCCACCCCGGTATCCTGCGGATGTCTCCTCCCCCTTACAGCCGAAGGGCATCCTTGTGAGCGCCAATCGCCCGGCAGCCGTCGTCGTTCTCGCAGCGGGTGAGGGCACCCGTATGAAGTCGGCCACCCCGAAGGTCCTGCATGACATCTGTGGCCGTTCCCTGGTGGGTCATGTGCTGGCCGCCTCCGGCGAGCTGGAGCCGGAGAACCTGGTCGTCGTCGTGGGGCACGCCCGCGAGCAGGTGACCGCGCACCTCGCCGAGGTCGCCCCGGGGGCCCGTACCGCGGTGCAGGCGGAGCAGAACGGCACCGGGCACGCGGTGCGGATGGGGCTGGAGGAGCTGGGCGGCTCCGTGGACGGGACCGTGGTCGTGGTCTGTGGCGACACCCCGCTGCTGACCGGTGAGACGCTGCGCCGGCTTTCGGCCACGCATTCCGCCGACGGCAATGCGGTGACGGTGCTGACGGCCGAGGTGCCGGACGCGACGGGGTACGGGCGGATCGTGCGCGACGAGGCGTCCGGAGCCGTCACCGCGATCGTGGAGCACAAGGACGCGTCCGCGGAGCAGCGGGCGATCCGGGAGATCAATTCGGGTGTGTTCGCGTTCGACGGGGCGTTGTTGGCGGGTGCGTTGAAGAGGGTGCGGACGGACAACAGTCAGGGTGAGGAGTACCTGACGGACGTCCTGGGGATCCTGCGTGAGGCGGGGCACCGGGTGGGTGCGTCGGTGGCGGGTGATCACCGGGAGATCGCGGGGATCAACAACCGGGTGCAGTTGTCCCAGGCGCGGCGGATTCTCAATGACCGGTTGCTGACCGCCGCCATGCTCTCGGGGGTGACGGTCGTCGATCCCGCTACGACGTGGGTGGACGTCTCGGTGACGTTCGAGCAGGACGTGGTGGTGCATCCGGGGACGCAGTTGCACGGGGCGACGCATCTTGCCGAGGGGTGTGAGGTGGGGCCGAACGCGCGGCTGACGGATACGCGGGTGGGGGCCGGGGCGCGGGTGGACAACACGGTGGCGTCGGGTGCGGAGATCGGTCCGGAGGCGTCGGTGGGTCCGTTCGCCTATCTGCGTCCGGGGACGCGGTTGGGGCGTGCGGGGAAGATCGGTACGTACGTGGAGACGAAGAACGCGTCGATCGGTGAGGGGACGAAGGTTCCGCATCTGTCGTATGTGGGGGATGCGACGATCGGCGAGTTCTCGAACATCGGTGCGGCGAGTGTGTTCGTGAACTACGACGGACAGGACAAACATCACACGACGGTCGGGTCGCACTGCCGGACCGGTTCCGACAACATGTTTGTGGCACCTGTCACGGTCGGGGACGGTGCTTACACCGCCGCCGGCTCTGTGATCACGAAGGATGTGCCGCCCGGTTCGTTGGCTGTGGCCCGTGGGCAGCAGCGGAATATCGAGGGCTGGGTGGCTCGTAAGCGTCCGGGGAGCGCTGCCGCGAAGGCGGCGGAGGAGGCTGTCCGGGGGTCGGCCGAGGAGGGTTGACCGGAAAGCGGTGCGCCGGAGTCGTCGTATCGTGATAAGTGCACATCCGCACCCCATCAGGTGAGATGACCTCGCGCGTGCCGTCTGAGAGGTCTCTCGCCTTCGAGCCGCGAGTTTCCGCGACACCTCTGAGGAGATAGTGCTGTGACCGGGATCAAGACGACCGGCCAGAAGAAGATGATGTTCTTCTCCGGCCGGGCCCACCCCGAGCTTGCCGAGGAGGTCGCCCACCTGCTGGGTGTGGAGGTCGTTCCGACCAAGGCCTTCGACTTCGCCAATGGCGAGATCTATGTGCGGTACGAGGAGTCGGCCCGTGGTGCCGACTGTTTCCTGATCCAGAGCCACACGGCGCCGATCAACAAGTGGATCATGGAGCAGTTGATCATGATCGACGCGTTGAAGCGTGCGTCGGCGAGGTCGATCACCGTCATCGTGCCGTTCTACGGTTACGCGCGGCAGGACAAGAAGCACCGCGGGCGTGAACCGATTTCGGCGCGTCTGATCGCGGATCTGATGAAGACCGCGGGTGCGACCCGGGTGCTGACGGTGGATCTGCACACGGACCAGATCCAGGGTTTCTTCGACGGTCCGGTGGATCACCTGTTCGCGCTGCCGCTGCTGGCGGACTACGTGGGCGCGAAGGTGGACCGGGAGAAGCTGACGGTGGTGTCGCCGGACGCGGGCCGTGTGCGGGTGGCGGACCGCTGGTGCGACCGGCTGGGTGCGCCGCTGGCGATCGTGCACAAGCGGCGGGACAAGGACGTGGCGAACCAGGTCACGGTCCACGAGGTGGTCGGTGAGGTCAAGGGCCGGGTGTGCGTCCTGGTCGACGACATGATCGACACCGGTGGCACGATCTGCGCCGCGGCGGACGCGTTGTTCGCGCACGGTGCGGAGGACGTGATCGTGACGGCGACGCACGGTGTGCTGTCGGGTCCGGCGGCGGACCGGCTGAAGAACTCGCGGGTGAGCGAGTTCGTGTTCACGGACACGCTGCCGACTCCGGGTGAGCTGAGCGCCGACCTGGACAAGCTGACGGTGCTGTCGATCGCGCCGACGATCGCGAGTGCGGTGCGTGAGGTGTTCGAGGACGGTTCGGTGACGAGCCTGTTCGACGAGCAGTAAGGGTTCCCCTCCAGGTTCCCCCTGCGTCCCGGCTGATCGTTTTGGGTACGGCCTCCCTGTCCGAGTAGACTGCTCCAGTTGCTCGGCGAGGGAGGCCGTACCGCTTCGTGAGGAGTGGAGTACGGCGGTCCGTAATCGACGCGCTCTTCGTAGCAGGCCGTTCGTGGCCGGGTGACTTTCCCCAAGCTCCACGGAGCGGGGGGTATCCCCAACGGTTCCTGACTTCGAGGAGTGGTGAGCATGTCCGAGGTGAAGATTCACGCCGAGACCCGGCGCGAGTTCGGCAAGGGTGCGGCGCGTCGTATCCGTCGCGAGAACAAGGTTCCGGGTGTGGTGTACGAGCACGGTCTCGAGCCGCTGCACCTGACGCTGCCGGGTCACGAGCTGCTGCTGGCGCTGCGTACGCCGAACGTGCTGATCGATCTGGTCATCGACGGCGAGGGCAGCCAGCTGGCGATCCCGAAGGCCGTGCAGCGTGACGCGATCAAGGGCCACCTGGAGCACGTCGACCTGCTGATGGTGAAGCGGGGCGAGCGGGTCACCGTCGAGATCCACGTGCACGCCGAGGGTGAGCTGGCTCCGGGCGGCAACCTGCTGGAGCACGTCATTCCGACGCTGCCGATCGAGGCCGAGGCGACGAACATCCCGGACGGCGTGACCGTCTCGGTGGAGGGCCTGGAGGCCGGCGCCACGATTCTCGCCAAGGACCTGGTGCTGCCGGCCGGTGCGAAGCTGGCCGTGGACGAGAACACCCTGGTGCTGCAGGTGCTGGCAGCGCAGGCCGAGGAGGCCGCGAGCGGCGAGGACGAGGCCGCCGAGGCCTGATCCTCCTCGTAGTCTTCCTACGCGTCGGCCGCTGTTCCCGTGCGGGGGCAGCGGCCGACGTGTATGTGGACGAGTACGGGATGCGGACGAAGGAGACTGGGACGTGACGACCGATGCGGCAGCTCCCTGGCTGATTGTGGGGCTGGGCAATCCGGGGCCGGAGTACGCCGGGAACCGGCACAACGTGGGGTTCATGGTGGCGGACCTGCTGGCGGAGCGGATCTCGGGCCGGTTCAAGCGGGCCGGGAAGGCGCAGGCGCAGGTGGTGGAGGGGCGGACCGGTCCGCCGGGTCCGGCCGGCCGGCGGGTGATTCTGGCGAAGCCGACGTCGTTCATGAACCTGTCGGGCGGGCCGGTGAACGCGCTGCGGGAGTTCTACAAGGTGCCGGTGGCGCAGGTGGTGGCGATCCATGACGAGCTGGACATCGACTACGGGACGCTGCGGCTGAAGCTGGGGGGCGGGGACAACGGCCACAACGGGCTGAAGTCGATGACGAAGGCGTTCGGTCCGGACTATCACCGGGTGCGGTTCGGGATCGGGCGGCCGCCGGGGCGGATGCAGGTGGCGGACTACGTGCTGCGGGACTTCTCGTCGGCGGAGCGCAAGGAGCTGGACTATTTCGTGGACCGGGCGGCGGACGCGGTGGAGTGTCTGGTGCTCGACGGTCTGGAGCGGGCGCAGGGGACGTACAACTCCTGAGCGGGGGCGGATTCCCCAGAGAGTTGACCGACCGCGAGGGCATGGCCAAAGATCTCGGCCATGCCTTCAGCCGTCTCGTCCTCCCGGGGTTCGTCCGCCGCTCTGCGCCTGGGCCGGTTCGCGGTGATGGGCACGGTCGCCGTGCTGATCCTGATCGCGGGTGTGTGGGCGTCGTGGGGCACGGCGCACTACGTGATGCTGACGAAGGGCCGGGAGCAGGGCGCGGTCACGGTGGAGTCCTGCGGTGAGCAGACCTGTACGGGGGCGTACACGCCGGTGTCGCCCGGCTCGCAGCCGCGGGCGGAGGTCGTGCTGGAGAACAACGCGGCCGTGGCGAAGGGGCGGACGTACACCGTCGTCATGAAGCCGAGCGGGACCGAGGCGGTCCGTTCCGGTCCCGCCGGGATTCTCTACGCGTGGGTGCCGCTGGGCGGGGCGTTGATGCTGGCGTCGGTGGTGGTGGCGGGCGGGTTGCTGCGGACGCGGCCGGCGTGGGTGATGGGGTTGTCGGGGGTGGCGCTGGTGACGGCGGCGTTCCTGGTGGTGTGAGGCCGTGCCCCGACGGTTCCGGTGCGGACCGACAGTGCGTTCACCAAGGGTGCCCCCGGGCCGGAGTACGGCTCGGGGGCACCCTTTTGTCGTGGGCGGCTGCGGGGTCAGCCGGTGTTGCGCAGGCCCGCCGCGACGCCGTTGACGGTGAGGAGGAGGGCTCGGGCGAGCAGCGGGTCGGGCTGGTCGCCGGCGGTGGCGGCGTCGCGCTGGCGCTTGAGCAGGGCGACCTGGAGGTAGGAGATGGGGTCGAGGTAGGCGTCGCGGATGGTGAGGGTCTGCTTGAGGGCCGGCGTGCCGTCCAGGAGGCCGGGCTCGCCGGTGACGCGGAGCACTTCGGCGACGGTGAGTTCGTGCTCGGCCCTGATCGCGTCGAAGACGTGCTTGAGCTCGTCGGGGACGAGGGTGTCGACGTAGTGCTGGGCGATTCTGAGGTCGGTCTTGGCGAGGGTCATCTCGACGTTGGAGATGAAGTTGCGGAAGAAGTGCCACTGTTCGTGCATCTCGTCGAGCACGGTGTCGAGGCCGGTCTCGCGCAGGGCCTTGAGGCCGGAGCCGACGCCGTACCAGCCGGGGACGATCTGGCGGGACTGGGTCCAGCCGAACACCCAGGGGATGGCGCGCAGTCCGTCGAGGCCGGCGCCGGAGTCGGGCCTGCGGGAGGGGCGGGAGCCGAGGTGCAGGTCGGCGAGCTGGTCGACGGGGGTGGAGGCGAAGAAGTAGGCGGGGAGGTCGGGGTCCTCGACGAGCCGGCGGTAGGCGTCGTGGGCGGCGTCGGAGACGACGTCCATGGCGGCGTCCCAGCGGGCCAGGGCCTCGTCGGACTGGCGGGGTGCGGTGTGCAGGGCGGACGCCTGGAGGGTGGCGGCGACGGAGAGTTCGAGGTTTTCCCTGGCCAGGGCGGGGATGAGGTACTTGTCGGAGATGACCTCGCCCTGTTCGGTGACCTTGATCTCGCCCTCGAGCGTGCCCCAGGGCTGGGCGAGGATGGCGTCGTGGGTGGGGCCGCCGCCGCGGCCGACGGTGCCGCCGCGGCCGTGGAAGAGGCGCAGGCGTACGCCGTAGCGGTGGGCGACGTCGCGCAGCCGGCGCTGGGCGCGGTGGATCTCCCACTGGCTGGTGGTGATGCCTCCGAACTTGGAGGAGTCGGAGTAGCCGAGCATGACTTCCTGGACGTCGCCCCTCAGCGCGACGAGGCGCCGGTAGGACGGGTCGGAGAGCATGTCCTCGAGGATGGTGTCGGCGGCCTTCAGTTCGTCCGTCGTCTCCAGCAGCGGAACGATGCCGATCTTCGCCCAGCCGGCGTGCAGGTCGATCAGCCCGGCCTCCCGCGCGAGGACGGTGGCGGCGAAGACGTCGTCGGCGCCCTGGCACATGGAGATGATGTAGGACTCGACGACTTCGGGGCCGAAGATCTCCAGGGCCCGCTTGACGGTCTGGAAGACGCCGAGGGTCTTCTCGCCGGCCGCGTCGACGGGCGCGGGGGTGGGGGCGAGGGGCCTGCGCGAGCGGAGTTCCTTGGCGAGGAGCTTGGTGCGGTAGTCGCGGGGCATGTCGGTGTAGCGCCAGGATTCCTCACCGAGCCGGTCGAACAGCTGGCCGAGGGCGTGGTGGTGGGCGTCGGCGTGTTCGCGCACGTCCATGGTGGCGAGCTGGAGGCCGAAGGCGGCGAGGGTGCGGATGGTGCGGGCGAGGCGGCCGTCGGCGAAGAGGGCGCCGCGGTGCTCGCGCAGCGAGCTCTGGACGATCCGCAGGTCGGCGAGGAGTTCGCCGGTGCCGAGGTAGTCGCGGCCGGGCTGGTGGGGGGTGTCCTGGGCGAGGCGCTGCTTGGTGTTCTCGAGCTTCTGCCGGATGCAGGTGGCCTTGAGCCGGTAGGGCTCCTCGGCGTTGAGGCGCTTGTAGCGGGGGCTGATCTCGGGGAGGTTGTCGAGGTCGGCCTTGAGGGAGTCGAGGAGTTCGGCGGTGGCGCCGGCGTAGCGGATGGAGTTGGACAGGAATCCGCGGAGTTCGTCGATCATCTCCAGGGCGTCGTTGATGCCGTGTTCGTGCTGGAGGATGAGGACGTCCCAGGTGACCTGGGGGGTGACGTTGGGGTTGCCGTCGCGGTCGCCGCCGATCCAGGTGCCGAAGGTGAGGGGGCGGGTGTCGTCGGGGAGGGTGACGCCGACGCGTTCGAGTTCGGCGGTGAGGTCCTCGAGGACGTCTCCGACGGCGCCCGCGTGCAGCTCGTCGAGGTAGTAGATGGCGTTGCGGGCCTCGTCGGCGGGTTCGGGGCGCACGACGCGCAGTTCGTCGGTCTGCCAGACGAGGTCGATGTTCTCGGCGAGGCGGGTGTCGAGGCGGCGCCGGTCGCTCTCGATGACGGGGGTGTCGAGGAGGGCGGCGATGCGGCGCAGCTTGTTGAGGACGGAGCGGCGGGCGGCCTCGGTGGGGTGCGCGGTGAAGACCGCGCGGACGTTGAGGTGCCGCACGGTTTCGCGCAGGTGCTCGGGGTCCGCGTCCTTGAGGCGGTCGGCGGTGCGGGCGAGCAGTCCGCCTTCGGTGGCGCGGCGGGCGCGCAGCTCACGGCCGCGGTGCACCTGTTCGGTGACGTTCGCCAGGTGGAAGTAGGTGGAGAAGGCGCGGACCAGTTTGGCGGCGGTGTCGAGTTCGGTGCCGCGCAGCAGTTCGGCTGCGGCCTCGCCGTCCTCGCGGGTGAGTCGGCGGACCTTTTCGACGAGGTCGAGGAGTTCGGGGCCGTCCTGGCGCACGAGGGTCTCTCCGAGGAGATCACCCAGTCGGCGGATGTCGGCCCGCAGTTCGCTGCTCGTGGTCGCCGTGGACACGGTCTGGTCGTCGGCACTGCTCACAGGTGCGGCTCCTTGCAGTGTGGAAGCTGGTCTGGAGGGGCCCGGACGGCGTCTCCGGGCGGCTGGCGCCGCATACGGGCCGGGCATCCGGGAAGTAGGTAATCAGAGCGGACCGCGCTGTCCGACCGGTTCCAAGGATAGGTGTCGGCCGGGATGCGCAGGCTCATGGGCTCTTGCCGCCGGGCCGCGCACTGCCATACTTACGATGCCGTAGGTTACGGTCCCGTAAGAAACGCTGCTCGGTTCCGGCAGCCCGGCACCACCCTCACCCCTCATACCCCACAAGGGACACGCATGACCTCACGTTCTGATGTCATCGACGAAGCCTCGAAGAAACCGCCGCCTTCCGATACCGGCGCCGACACCGCAGCCGCCCCCTCCGCCACGCTGGGCGGGGAGCGCAAGCGTTCGATCGAGCAGATCGCACTGCTGGTCTTCATCATCGTTCCGTTCCTGGCCGTGCTGGCCGCGGTGCCGCTGGCCTGGGGCTGGGGGGTGAGCTGGCTGGATCTCGGCCTGCTGGTGTTCTTCTACTTCCTGGGCTGCCATGGCATCACCATCGGTTTCCACCGTCATTTCACGCATGGTTCGTTCAAGGCGAAGCGGCCGTTGAAGATCGCCCTGGCGGTGGCCGGCTCGATGGCGGTGGAGGGGCCGCTGGTGCGCTGGGTGGCGGACCACCGCAAGCACCACAAGTTCTCGGACGCCGAGGGCGACCCGCATTCGCCGTGGCGGTACGGGGAGTCGCTGCCGGCGCTGCTGAAGGGCCTGTGGTGGGCTCATCTCGGCTGGATGTTCGACGAGGAGCAGACTCCGCAGGACAAGTACGCGCCGGATCTGATCAAGGACCGGACGCTGCGGGCGATTTCCCGCCAGTTCGTGCTGTGGGCGGGGGTGTCGCTGGCGCTGCCGGCGCTGATCGGCGGTCTGGTGACGATGTCCTGGTGGGGCGCGTTCACGGGCTTCTTCTGGGGGTCACTCGTCCGGGTGGCATTGCTGCACCATGTGACGTGGTCGATCAACTCGATCTGCCATGCGGTGGGCAAGCGGCCGTTCAAGTCGCGGGACCGCTCGGGCAACGTGTGGTGGCTGGCCGTGCTGTCCTGCGGCGAGTCCTGGCACAACCTGCATCACGCCGATCCGACGTCCGCGCGGCACGGCGTGGAGCGGGGGCAGATCGATTCGAGCGCCCGGCTGATCCGCTGGTTCGAGATGCTGGGCTGGGCGTACGACGTGCGCTGGCCGTCACGCTCGCGTATCGATTCGCGCCGCGAGACCGGGGAAGGCCGCGCCCGGCGCGGGCAGGAGACGGCCGAGGCGGCATGATGGTCGCCGTGGCGACCGACTCCAGCAGCACCTCGAGCAATGACAAGCCGCGGCGCGCCCGCCGCACCCGGATGACCGGCGCGGAGCGCCGTGAGCAGCTGTTGGAGATCGGCCGCACCTTGTTCGCCGAGAAGGGCTTCGAGGGCACGTCGGTGGAGGAGATCGCGGCGAAGGCCGGGGTCTCCAAGCCGATGGTGTACGAGCACTTCGGCGGCAAGGAGGGCCTGTACGCGGTGGTGGTGGACCGCGAGATGCGGCGTCTGCTGGACATGGTGACGGGTTCACTGACCGCGGGTCATCCGCGGGAGCTGTGCGAGCAGGCGGCGTTCGCGCTGCTGGACTACATCGAGGAGTACACGGACGGGTTCCGCATCCTGGTCCGCGACTCCCCGATCCCCCAGTCGACGGGTTCCTTCGCCTCCCTCATCTCGGACATCGCCACCCAGGTGGAGGACATCCTGGGCCGTGAGTTCAAGAACCGCGGATTCGATTCCAAGCTGGCTCCCCTGTACGCGCAGGCGCTGGTCGGGATGGTCGCGCTGACCGGCCAGTGGTGGCTGGACGTCCGCAAGCCGAGGAAGGCGGAGGTGGCCGCGCACCTGGTCAACCTGGCCTGGCACGGCCTGGACGGCCTGGAGCAGAAGCCGCGGCTGATCGGGCACCGGAAGAACTGAAGCGGCGGGCCGGCGGGCCGGCCGCGAGGCCGGGGAAACGCTCAGGGGGCATCGTCCTCAGGTGGCCGGTACCGGTTCCAGGAACTCCAGGCGGTTGCCGACCGGGTCCTCGGAGTAGAAGCGGAGGTGGCCCGGGAGGTCGTCGTCCCAGGTGACGGAGGCGCCGTGGTCCCGCAGCCGGGTGGCGTACGCCTCGATCGCGGTGACCCCGATGCCGGGATGGGCCTTCTTCGCGGACCTGAATCCGGTCTCGATCCCCAGGTGCAGCCGGACGCCGCCGGCCTGGAACCAGCAGCCGCCGCGCGCGGCCAGGACGGGCGGCTTCGGGATCTCCACCATGCCGAGGACATCGACGTAGTACGCGCGCAGCCGCTTCTCGCTGCCGGGCGGCGCGGCGAGCTGGACGTGGTCGAGGACGGTGATCACCGGGTCTCCTCCGGCTGTGTGCGGGCCACCGCGAAGATCCGGCGGAACGGGAACGGGGTGCCGTGCGGGCCCGCCGGGTAGGCGGCGCGCAGGGCGGTGCGGTACTCGTCGACGAAGGCGTCGCGCGCCCCGGGGTCGTCGGCGAGGGCGGTGAGGACGGGCCGCAGACCGGTGCCCTTGACCCAGTCCAGGACGGGGTCCTCGCCCTGGAGGAGATGGACGTACGTCGTCTCCCACACGTCGGCAGGACAGCCGAGGCCGGTCAGTCGCTCCAGGTACGCCTCCGGACGGAGCACGGCGTCGGCGTGCCGCAGGACGCCGTCGAGGCGGCCGGCCCAGCGCGGGGAGTGGGCGAGTTCGCGCAGGAGGACGTGGCTGGGGGCGTCGAAGTTGCCGGGCACCTGGAAGGCGAGGGTGCCGCCGGGGGCGAGTCCGGCGACCCAGTCGGCGAACCGGTCCGCGTGCCCGGGAATCCACTGCAGGGTGGCGTTGCTGACGATCAGGTCGTACGGCCGGTCGGGCCCGGGCGTCCAGGTGCGGACGTCGGCGTGGGCGAAGTCGGTCCGGCCGCCGTCGGGGGTGGGGCCCCGGTGGTCGGCGCGGGCCCGGTCGAGCATCTCGGGCGAGTTGTCGTAGCCGGTGATGCGGGCGCGCGGCCAGCGCTCGGCGAGCAGCGCGGTGACGTTGCCCGCGCCGCAGCCGAGGTCGGCGATGCGGGGCGGGTCGCCGGGCAGCTCGGGGACGCGGGCGAGGAGGTCGGCGAAGGGGCGGGTGCGGTGAGCGGCGTGACGCAGGTACTGGGCGGGGTCCCAGCGGGGATCGGTGGCCGTGGGCATGGAGCCTCCTGGAGTCTGCCGACGGGTACCCAGCGTCCCGCACCTGCTGACTCGACAGCAAGCATCTTGACATCAAGAGACTTCACGTCGACACAACCACTACACTGATCGTCATGGAGGACGAGGTCGATCGGCTGGTCGCAGCATGGCGCCGGGAGCGCCCGGACCTCGACGTGGAACCGCTCGAGGTGCTCAGCCGGGTGAGCAGGCTCGCCCGGCATCTGGACCGGGCCCGCAGGCTGGCCTTCGCCGAGCACGGGCTGGAGCCCTGGGAGTTCGACGTCCTGACCGCGCTGCGCCGCGCGGGCGCCCCCTACCAGCTCTCGCCGGGGCAGCTCCTCACACAGACGCTGGTCACCTCGGGCACGATGACCAACCGCATCGACCGCCTGACCAAGAAGGGGCTGGTGGAGCGCCTGCCCGACCCCAGCGACCGGCGCGGGGTCCTGGTCCGCCTCACGGACGAGGGCCGCGACCGCGGCGACAAGGCGCTGGCCGGGCTGCTGGCGCAGGAGCGGGCGATCCTCGCCGAGCTCTCCCGCGCCCAGCGCGGCGACCTGGCGGGCCTGCTACGCCAGCTGACTGCCCCGTTCGACAACATCCCCGGTTAGGTCGACCGGCCCGACGCCCGCCCTCCGGGCCAGGGCGACGGCGGCGAGGGTGGAGTGCACGCCCAGCTTGCCGAGCACGTTCTGCATGTGCGTACGGACGGTGTGCGGGGACAGGTACAGGCGCTCGGCGACGGCCTTGCGCCCCAGTCCCGCGACCATGCACCGCAGCACCTCCCGCTCGCGCGGGGTCAGGGACTCCACGAGCCGCTCGCTCTCGGTGCGGTGCTTGCGGGCGGCGGTGAGTTCGCGCAGCACGCCGGTGAGCAGGGCGGGCGGCAGATGCGTCTCGTCGCGCAGCACTCCCCGGATGACAGTGAGCAGCCGGCTCAGCGAGCAGTCCTTGGCAACCCAGCCGCCCGCGCCGGCCTGGAGGGCGAACGCGGCGCGGCGCGGGTCGTCCTTCTCGGCGAGCACGACGATCCGTACCCGCGGGTGGACCGAGCGCACCCCGGTGACCAGGGACATCCCGTCGACGACGCCGTCCTCGTCGCCCGCTCGCGCCGGGACGGCGGACGGGCCGGACGGCGCTCCGCCGCCCAGGTCGGCGTCGACGAGTAAGACGTCGAACCGTCGCCCCTCGGCGGCCGCCCGCTCCAGGCACCGCAGTGCGGCCGGGCCGCTGCCCGCCGCGGACACCTCGACGTCCGGCTCGGCGGCCAGGGCCGCGGCGAGCGACTCGGCGAAGATGCGATGGTCGTCGACGACCAGCACGCGGATACGTTGCACGAAACCCCCTTCCCCATGCTCTCTGCAGAGCAGGGGACTACCCCGTCGTCGGAAGACGACACCGACACCTGTACGGGTACGACGCCGGAGCCCGGTTCCGGAGCAACGGGACCCGACCAGAACCACCGGAACCACCGATCCCGGGGCGGGCCGCCCGGAGCCGCCCGGCCGCCGCCGTACGTCACCACCGTCCCGCCCCGGATCGCGTACCCGAGTGTCTCGCCCCCTGAACGGCGCCGGCCCCCACCGGCGCTGTTCATCAGAGTACGGACGAGGACCGGGAGCGGAAGGCTATTTGCAGAACTGGCACTTCTGCGCGTTTATGGTGAGCCACATGTTTCGTCTTGAGACAGAAGTCGACAAGGGCCGACGTGATCTGCTTCGCAGGCGGTTGCGGGACACCAACACGGCGGCGTCGCCGGTGCTGCGCGCCCTGCGCGGAACCCCACAGGAACGCGAGTCCCCTTTGCACGTGTGGGCATCGGACCCGGCCGGTGAGCTGGCGGGCGGCCTGGTCGGCCACACCTGGACGACCTGGCTGCACGTGACGTACCTGTGGGTCGACGAACGCCACCGCGGAGCGGGCCTCGGCACCCTCCTCCTCACCGAGGCGGAACGCCTCGCCACGGCCCGCGGCTGCCGCTCCTCCCGTGTGGAGACCTGGGACTTCCAGGCCCCGAAGTTCTACCGACGGCACGGCTACGAGGTGGTCTGCGTCATCCCGGACTACCCGCCGGGCATCACGGAGTACACCCTGACGAAGCGGCTGGCCTGAACGGATCCCACCCACCCCGGGGATCGACACGGACCCGGTTCATGAGCCCGGTCGAGCGGTGGCGCCGAACTGCCGGGGCGGGATCGGTCAGAACGCGTCGAGCGCTTCCGAGGTGATGTCGGTGTCGATGTCGTACGGCGCACCGAGCTTGAGCAGTTCACGCCGGGTGCCAGTCAGGTCGTAGGCCTTGGTCACCGGGTCGAGTTCGTAGACCCGGACGACCGGGTGCCGGTCCGCGCCGCCCGTCTCGACCAGCCAGAAGTGCGGGATGCCCGCAGCGGCGTACTTGCGCGGCTTGGTGTCGCGGTCACGGGCCTCTGAATCCGGGGAGACCACTTCGACGGCGAGCAGGACGTCCGCGGCCTGGAAACAGGCCTGTTCCCCGCCGGTGACGGCCTCGGCGCGTACGACGGAGATGTCGGGTTCCGGTCCGTTGCGGCGGTCCAGGAGGATGGTCATCTCCCGGACGACCTTCATGTCCTTGGGGACCGTGCGGCGCAGACCGGCCATCAGAAGGTCGAGCATGGTGCTGTGGAAATACCGCTGCGGACTCACGAAAACCAGGCTCCCGTCGATCAGCTCGGTGTGCGGCGGGAGGTCGGGCAACGTGTACAGGTCGTCCACGGTGTATCCGTCCCGGGGCGGCACCGGCCAGCGGCAGCCGGGCTCGGCGAGGGGCTCGGCGGTCATGGTTCCTCCCATGGGGTGGGATTCTCGGCCTGCCCGTCCACGGTAGCCACCGGTTTCGTTGATCGTCATCACAAAGGGTGACGACAGAGGCCGCGGGGCGCTCTTCGGCCGGGAACGCACCCTGATGGCCTCACGCCTACGGATACCGTGAAACAGACGTCGTGAAAGAGGGCCGCAACCGCCATGGCCAGGAATCCGACCTGATCCGCGTCGCTCTCGTCCCGCCCGTGCGCTTCACGGGCGGTGACGCCGGGGCCCGACCGGCACCACCGGCCCGCTTCAGCGCACCCGCCGCGCCCCCGCCGAAGGCACCGCCTCGAAGACGCGGGGGGTCTTGAAGCCGGCCGTCGCGAAGGCGTTCTCCACCGCCTTGGTGAGGGCGTCCACGTCGGTCGCCTCGGCCAGGACGATGGCCGAGCCGCCGAAGCCGCCGCCGGTCATGCGGGCGCCGAGGGCGCCGGCGGCGACGGCCGTGTCGACGGCCAGGTCGAGTTCGGGGCAGGAGACGCGGAAGTCGTCGCGCAGGGAGGCGTGGCCGGCGGTGAGGACGGGGCCGATGGCGCGGGTGTCGCCCGATTCCAGGAGGGCGACGACCCGGTCCACCCGCTCGTCCTCCGTGACCACGTGCCGGACCAGGCGGCGGACCTCCTCCTCCTCCTCCTCGCCCAGCCGCTCCAGCGCCGCGTCGAGTCCGGCGTACGGGATGTCCCGCAGGGCGTCGACGCCCAGCAGCGCGGCGCCCTTCTCGCAGCCGGCGCGGCGTTTGCCGTACTCGCCCTCGCTGTGGCTGTGCTTGACCCGGGTGTCGACGACCAGCAGGCGCATGCCCTCGGCGGCCAGGTCGAAGGGGATCTGCCGCTGGGAGAGGTCGCGGGTGTCGAGGAACAGGGCGTGCCCGCTCTCGCAGCAGGCGGACGCCGTCTGGTCCATGATGCCGACGGGGGCGCCGACGTAGACGTTCTCCGCGCGCTGGCACAGGCGGGCCAGCTGCCAGCCGCGCAGGCCCAGTGCGTACAGCTCGTCGAGGGCGAGGGCGACGACGACCTCCAGGGCCGCCGAGGAGGACAGGCCGGCGCCGGCCGGGACCGTCGAGGCGAGGTGGATGTCGGCGCCGGTCACGGCGTGGCCGGCCTCGCGCAGGGCCCACACGACGCCTGCCGGGTAGGCGGTCCAGTTCTTGTCCGTGCCGGGGGCCAGGGAGTCGACCGCGACCTCCACGACGGGTGCGGCCACGTCGGCGGAGTGCAGGCGCAGGACGCCGTCGTCGCGCCGGGAGACCGCCGCGACCGCGGTGTGCGGCAGGGCGAACGGCATGACGAAGCCGTCGTTGTAGTCGGTGTGCTCACCGATGAGGTTGACCCGGCCCGGTGCCGCCCAGACGCCCTGCGGATCGGCTCCGTACAGCTCCCGGAATCGCCCGCCGACCGCTCCCGCGGCCGCTTCGCCGGCGATGGACTCGCTCATGCCCTGCCCCTGACTCTTCGTCATCCTGGATGTCCCGCTCCTGCTTGTCCTGCGGCTGCCTGTCCCGCTACTGCTTGCTCTGCTGCCGCTGCGCGAACTCCCATGCGTCCGCGACGATCCCGGCGAGGTCCGAGCGGGACGGCTTCCAGCCCAGTTTCTCGCGGGCCGCGGCGGCCGACGCCACCAGGACCGCCGGATCGCCGCCCCGGCGGGGGGCCACGGCCTCGGGGATCGGGTGGCCGGTGACCCGGCGGACCGTCTCGACGACCTCGCGGACCGAGAAGCCGTTGCCGTTGCCGAGGTTGCAGATGAGGTGTTCGCCCCTGGTCGCCGCGGTCAGGGCCAGCAGGTGGGCCTCGGCCAGGTCGGCGACGTGGATGTAGTCGCGTACGCAGGTGCCGTCCGGCGTCGGGTAGTCGTCGCCGTAGACGCTGATCGCGTCGCGGCGGCCCTGGGCGACCTGGAGGACGAGCGGGATCAGGTGGGACTCGGGGTCGTGCCGCTCGCCGTAGTGGCCGTAGGCGCCGGCCACGTTGAAGTAGCGCAGGGAGACCGCGCCCAGGCCGTGGGCCGCCGCCTCGCCGGTGATCATGTGGTCGACGGCGAGCTTGGAGGCGCCGTAGGGGTTGGTGGGGCGGGTCGGGGCGGACTCGGTGATCGGGACCTGCTCGGGTTCGCCGTAGGTGGCCGCGGTGGAGGAGAAGACCAGTCGGCGCACGCCCGCCTCGCGCATGGCGCCGAGCAGGGCCATGGTGCCGCCGACGTTGTTGTCCCAGTACTTCTCGGGCTTCACGACCGACTCGCCGACCTGGGAGAACGCGGCGAAGTGCAGGACGCCGTCGAAGGAGGGGTCGAGCCAGGCGGCGGCGTCCCGGATGTCGCCCTCGATGAAGGAAGCACCGGCCGGGACGGCCTCGCGCACGCCGGTGGAGAGGTTGTCGAGGACGACGGCCTCGTGGCCCGCCTCCAGCAGATGCTGGGCGACGACACTGCCGACATAGCCCGCGCCACCGGTGACCAGGTACTTCCCACTCATGAACTCGCTACCTCTCGCAGTCGCTCGGCCGCGCGCTCCGGCGGCACGTCGTTGATGAACACGTTCATGCCGGACTCGGAACCCGCGAGGAACTTCAGCTTGCCGGATGTGCGGCGAATGGTGAAAAGCTCGAGGTGGAGCGCGAAGTCGTCGCGCGTGACCCCGTCGAACTCCTCCAGCGCGCCGAACGGGGCCTGGTGCCAGGCCGCGATGTACGGGGTCGGAGGCTCACCCTCGCCGAAGATCCGGTCGAACCGCCGCAGCAGTTCCAGATAGACCTGGGGAAACTCCGTGCGTGCCGCCTCGTCGAGCCCGAGCAGGTCGGGCACCCGGCGCCGGGGATACAGGTGGACCTCGTAGGGCCAGTGCGCGGCGTACGGCACGTAGGCGACCCAGTGGTCGCCCTCCAGGACGACCCGCTCCCCCGCCCGCTCCTCCGCCAGGACGGTGTCGAACAGGTTTGCCCCGCCGGTCGCCTCCTTGTGTGCGGCCACTTGGCGGAGCATCAGGGAGGTGCGGGGGGTGGTGAAGGGGTAGGCGTAGATCTGCCCGTGCGGGTGCTGGAGGGTGACGCCGATCTCGGCACCCCGGTTCTCGAAACAGAACACCTGTTCCACGGAGGACAGATGGGACAGCTCCGACGTCCTGTCCGTCCACGCGTCCAGGACCAGGCGCGCCTGCTCCTCGTCCAGGGAGCCGAAGGAGGCGTTGTGGTCGGAGGTGAAGCAGACGACCTCGCAGCGGCCGGAGTCCCCGGCCAGCGAGGGGAAGCGGTTCTCGAAGACCACGACGTCGTACGAGGAGTCCGGGATCTCGCTGAGCCGGTCGCCCTCGGAGGGGCACAGGGGGCATTCGTCGGCCGGCGGGTGGTAGGTGCGGCCCTGGCGGTGGGAGGCGACGGCCACGGAGTCGCCGAGCAGCGGGTCGCGGCGGATCTCGGACGTCGTGACGGTGGCGTCCAGCGGGCGGCGGTCGGCCGCGTCGCGCACGGTGTCGTCACTGAGGTCGTAGTAGATGAGTTCGCGACCGTCGGCCAGCCGGGTCGAGGTCTTCTTCACGCCGGACGCTCCATTCGAGCCGTTCACTGCACGGTCTTCACTGCACCGTCTTCATATCGTTTCAACATAACCCAACACACCAAAACACAACCCACCAGGAGCGTCAACATCACCATCAAACAAACCGCACCAGCGGAAGTGCTCGATCAGTGAACGCGGAAGCGTAGGTTCCGCGACGTATCGGTTCGCGCAACGAAGCGAGTACTCCATGCAGACCCCCACACATCTGCCTGCACCCTTCACCCCACACCTCACTCCCCCCACCGGCCCCACCGGCGCCATCGGTCCCACCGACCCCGCCAGTCCGCTCCACCTCGCCGCCGAACTGCGGCTCCCCACCAACTGGCTCGACTACCTGATCCTCGGGATCTACTTCGTCGTCGTCCTCGGCATCGGCTTCGCGGCCCGCCGGTCGGTGAAAACCAGCCTCGACTTCTTCCTGTCCGGCCGCTCCCTGCCCGCCTGGGTCACCGGTCTGGCCTTCGTCGCCGCCAACCTGGGCGCCACCGAGATCCTGGGCATGGCCGCCAACAGCGCGCAGTACGGCGTCTACACCACGCACTGGTACTGGATCGGCGCCATCCCGGCGATGGTCTTCCTCGGCCTGGTGATGATGCCGTTCTACTACGGCTCCAAGGTCCGCTCGGTCCCCGAGTTCCTGCTGCTGCGCTTCGACAAGGCGGCCCACCTGCTCAGCTCGATCCTGTTCGCCTGCGCGGCCATCCTCATCGCCGGCGTCAACCTCTACGCGCTGGCGATCGTGGTCGAGGCGCTGCTGGGCTGGCCGGAGTGGGTGGCCATCGTGGTCGCCGGCTTCTTCGTCCTCGCCTACATCACCCTCGGCGGTCTCTCCTCGGCCATCTACAACGAGGTGCTGCAGTTCTTCGTCATCCTCGCCGCGCTCATCCCCATCACCGTGCTCGGACTGAGGAGCGTCGGCGGCTGGGACGGGCTGTCCCACTCCCTCACCGAATCCCGCGGCGCCGACTTCATGACGTCCTGGGGCGGCACCGGCATCGGCAGCGACAACCCGCTCGGCGCGAACTGGCTGACCATCGTCCTCGGCCTCGGCTTCGTCCTGTCCTTCGGCTACTGGACGACCAACTTCGCCGAGGTGCAGCGCGCCCTGTCCGCGAAGAACCTCTCCGCGGCCCAGCGCACCCCGCTCATCGCCGCGTACCCGAAGATCTTCATCGTCTTCCTGGTGATGATCCCGGGCCTGGTCGCGGCCGTCCTCGTGCCGCAGATCGGCACCCCGGAATCGGATCTCCAGTACAACGACGCCATCCCCTACCTCATGTCCCAGCTGCTGCCCAACGGTGTCCTGGGCATCGCGGTGACCGGTCTGCTGGCCGCGTTCATGGCGGGCATGGCGGCCAACATCTCGTCCTTCAACACGGTGTTCACCACCGACATCTGGGCACGGTACGTGGTCCAGGAGGAGGTCTCCGCACTGCAGACCAAGTCCGCGACCGCCGCCCGCCTCTTCGACATCCGCCGCCTCATCGGCGGCCTGTTCGTGGTGTACGGCGTCATCGTCACGATCGCGGGCATCACCGCGTCCGACGCGGACATCGACAGGGCCGAGGGCCTCAACATCAACCTGTGGACCGGCCTGGCCATGCTGGCCCTGGGCCTGTTCTTCCTCGTCTGGCTGAAGTTGCGGCCCACCGCTCCCCCACCCCCGGACGTCACGGACGCGAGCGCCCTCACCCGCCCTCACTCCTCGGGCGACACCGTCCCCCCCACCGGGCCCGCCCGGTCCAGCAGCCCCGTCCGGGCAGCCAGCGCCGCGGCCTCCAGCCGGGAGCCCACGCCGAGTTTCATCAGGACGCGCTGTACATGCGTCCGCGCCGTGGACGGTGCTATGCCCATGCCCGCCGCGATCAGCCGGGTGTCCTCGCCCTCGGCGACCCTGACCAGGACCTCCACCTCCCGCGGGGTCAGCATCCGCAGCAGCCGCTGGCCCTCGTCGTCCGGCTGGACCGCCGGGTTCAGCAGTTCGCCGAACGCGCCCTGCAGCAGTTGCGGCGCCACCGCCGCCTCCCCCGCCCGCGCCTTCATGATCGCCCGTTCGACGCCCTCGATGCGCTCGTCGTGCCGCACATAGCCGGACGCGCCCGCCGCGAACGCCGCCGCGATCCCGCGAGGGCTGGGCACCGGGCCCAGCACCAGCACCGCCACCTGCGGCCGTTCCCGCTTGATCTTCACCACCGGGTCGAAGATCCCGGGTTCCGCCGGTGCCGCCGTCCCCAGCAGGCACACCTCCGGCGCTCTGCTGATCACCAGGTCCGCCACCCCCGCCACCGGTGCCGCCGCGGCCAGCACCCGGTGCCCCCGCAGCTTCAACGCCGAGGCCAACGCCTCCGCGAGCAGCCGGTGGTCGTCGACCACCATCAACCGCACGCCCATCGATCATCCCCCCAAACCGCGAGCGCACCCCCGTGCGCCGCCTCCCCGTCCGGTCCCGGAAGCTACACGCTTGTTCGACGTCGCGCTCCCCCTACCGGCGAGAATCGCCCCGGAACGCCGAAATTCTCGTATTCGTCGACCATGGACATCCGATGAGCGGTACGCGTACGGCCCCGCCCCTGAACAGGGGCGGGGCCGTACGAACGGGCCTCACGAGCGGACCGGGGAACGCACCGGAAGCGGACCGGAGCGGACCGAAACGGTCCCGAGCGGTTCCCAGCGGGCCGAAGAACGATCAGCCTGTGCCGAACGCGATCGCCAGGTACTCCTTGTCGCCCGAGGACAACTCGCTGGCGTACACGTCCGACATGTACAGCCGGCCCTGCGCGTACAGGATCTCGGCGTGCTGGGGCAGCATCCGCGCCTCCACGTCCCGCACGGACTTCTCCGCCGGGTTCTCCATCAGCTTGGTCTCCTTGAAGGAACCGCCGTCGATGCTCACGACCTGCCCGCCCTTGTCGTAGGGCGGACGCTTGTACGCGATGACGTTGTCGCCGTCCATCCGCAGCGGGACGATCGTGTAGCCGTCGCCCGCGTCGGCGCGCTGGCCGGTCTGCTTGCCGGTGGACAGGTCGAAGGCGACGACCTCGTTGGTCCGGCTGTATCCGTCGCCCGTGCCCTCGTGCTCCTCGGTCGCGATGTACAGCCGGTCCTTGCCGACGGCCAGTCCGCTGCAGTGCTCGATCCTGGTGATGCCGTCGCAGCGGGCGGCGAACTCCTCGCCGGGCGCGGAGATGCGGGTCCGCAGCTCGCCGCTCTTGTTGTCGATGGAGAAGAAGTCGGAGATGCCGCTGCCGTCACCGGCGGAGTCGCCGACGTCGGCGGCCACGACCAGCGGGTCGGTGGACACCACGGCCGCGTATTCGATGCCCTCGGCCATCTTGTACTCCGAGAGCACCTTCCCGTCCTTCGGGTCGATGGTCTGGATGTGCAGCTGCCGCTGCTCGTACGAGCCGCACTTGCGCACCGCGACCATCTTCGGGCCGCCGCCGTACCCGGAGTCGTAGCAGGAGTCGGACGTCTTGGGCGCCCACAGGGCCTTGCCGGAGGTGATGTCCCAGGCGGCGCCGCCGCTGGTGCTGGCGGCCGCGACGGTGTTCCCGCTGATGGTGACGTTGTTGAAGCTGATCTCCTGGGTGCCGGTCTTGGCTGTCTCGGACCACAGCTTCTCGCCGGTGGCGAGGTCGAAGGCGGCGACCTGGGTGCAGCTCTGCGGATCGGTCTTGGTCGGCATCTTCGGCTTGTAGATGATCGCCGTCCTGCCGTCCTCGGTGACGTGGTCACTGGCCTCGCACACCGGTCCGGGCAGGTCGAGCGTCCACAGCTCGCTGCCCTTGGCCGCGTCGTAACCGACGACCTCGGCGACGCCGCTCTTGGCGTACACCTTGTCGGTCATCCAGGACCCGGAGGTGACGATGGTCGTGGTGTCCTTCGGGACCTTCGGCGACGGCACCTGGAAGAGGACCTTGGCGGAGGGGTCGGCCGGGGCCTTCTCGTCACCGCCGGTGGTCGCGCCGCCGGAGCCATCGTCCTCGGCGCCCTTCGTGCCGCCGCCGTCGCCCGAGTTCGCGGTGTTCTTCTTCTCGTCGTCACCGCCGGCCGAGGAGTACCAGACACCGGCGCCGACGATCAGGGCGATGGCCACGACCGCGGCGACGATGATCGCCAGCGTCGCGTTGCCCTTCCGTCCGCCGCCGGGCTGTCCCGGATGCGGCTGCATCGGCACGGTCGGGTGCGGATAGCCGTAGGGCTGGCCGTAGGGCTGCTGACCGTACGGCTGCTGACCGTACGGCTGCTGTGGCTGGCCGTACGCACCGGGCTGGCCCGGCTGCGGCTGGCCCGGGTATCCGTAGCCGGCCGGAGGCTGCTGCGGGTAGCCGTATCCGGGCGGCGTCTGCGGCCCGCCCGGCACCGGAGCGGCCGGCGGCGGGGTCTGCGGGGCCGCCTGGGGCGACTGCTGCGGGGGCTGGGGGGCCTGCGGGTAGCCGTAGCCCGGCTCCGGGGTCTTGCTGAGGTCGGGCCCGCCCGGTGCGGCCTGCGGCTGCTCGGGCCGGGACGGCTCGGGCTCGGGCTCGGGCTCGGGCTCGGGCTCGGGCTCGGGCTCGGGCTCGGGCTCGGGCGGCGGACCGAAGCCCGGCTGGGCCTGCGGGGCCGCGGGGCCCTGCTGCGGCTGCTCGGGCTGGGACGGCTTCTCGGGCCGGGACGGCTCGGGCTCGGGCGGTGGGCCGAAACCCGGCTGGTCGGGCGGCTGGGGCGGCTGCGTCATGACGTGAGTACCTCGAAGAACTCGAAGACGGGGACGGGCAACGGGGAAGAGACCGGAGGGGGCGGGGGCGCCGGCCGACGGGGGCCGGCGCACCTCACCGCTGCTGCGCGCCTCACTTGCCGTAGGCGAGCATCAGCTTTTCCTTCGTGTCGTCATTGCCGGTCAGCCGGGTGGTCGAGATGTAGAAGCGGCCGTCGACCCAGTCGATGGACTTGCTGAAGAAACCCCGCTCGATGGCCGCGGTGCCCTGCGGGTTCTGCAGCAGTGTGACCGGCTTGTGGCTGCCGCCCGTGGTCGCGACGGACACGACCCGCCCGCCCCCGTCGTACGACGGCTCCACATAGGCGATGAGCTTGCCGCCCTCGGCCTTCATGGGCACCATCGAGTTCGCCACGGGGGACTTCACCCGCCATTTCTCCTTGCCGGTGGCGAGGCTGACCGCGACGACCTCGTTGGCCCCGGTGATCGCCTTGGTGGGCAGGTAGAGGGTGTCCCCGTCGACGACGACGCCCTCGCAGCCCTGGAGGTCACGGGCGAGGATGGCCCAGCCGCACTGGGCGCCGAAGTCCTCGTCGACGGAGACCTGGGAGCGGATCGAGCCGCCGGCGCCCAGCGTGGAGATGTTCCACGTCTTCTTGTCCTTGTTGGTGCTGTAGATGACCACCGGGTCGACGGAGTAGGCACGCTCGACGCGCCAGCCCTTGTCGAACTTCTGGGTCCACTTGACCTTGCCGGTCTTCGGGTCGAGCTCCTGGACCTCGTCGTGCTCGTTGTTGCCGCCCGCGCCGCAGGACGCGACCTGGATCAGCCGCTCGCCGCCCGCGAACGCGGCGGGGAAGCAGGCCTCGCCGTACTTCCTCTTGTCGTACATCTTGTCGCCGGACGTCACGTCGAACGCGGTGCCGGACTGCGAGCGGCCGACCATCAGCGTGTTGCCGCTGAGGGTCATCTCGAGGGAGAGCACGGAGTCGAACAGCGCGCCGTCGTTGACCTTCTGCGTCCAGCCCTTCTCGCCGGTGTCGAGGTCGACGAGCTGGAGCTGGTTGCACTTGGCGCGGTCGCTGCTGCCGCTCATGTACGCGATGACGACCTTGTCGTCGGCCGTCTTCTCCGAGGTGACCGCGCAGATCTTCTGCGGGAAGGCGAGGGGCTCCCAGGTCGGCTTGCCGTCGGCGACGTTGTAGGCGGAGAGCTCCTTGTAGGCCGCCTTCACCGCCGTCTTGTCGGTGATCCACATGCCGGGGGCGTCGGCTCCGGAACCGGGCGCGTCGGGCGCCTCCTTGTACCAGAGCACCTTGGACTCGCCGGACTTGCGGCCCTCGTTGAGGTCCTCGGGGCCGGAGTCGCCGTCGCCCTCGCCGTCGCCCGGGTTGACCGGGGCGCCGGAGGGCTGGGGCTTGGGGTCGTCGCCGGTCTGCTGGGCGACGGGCTTCTTGTCCTTCTTCTCGTCGCCGCCGGAGACCGCCCACACGGTGCCGCCGATGGCGAGCAGCACCGCCACCGCGGCGCTGACGATCACGACGGGCTTGCCCTTGAAGGGGTTGCGGGAGCCGGGCCCCGGCGGCGGGGTGCCGGGCGCGCCCGGGAACTGCGGCTGCGGGTAGCCGTACCCCGGCTGCTGCCCGTACGGGCCGGGCTGCTGCGGCTGGCCGCCGTAGGGGCCGGAGGCGTACGGCCCGGAGGCGTAGGGTCCCGGCTGCTGTCCGTACGGTCCCGGCTGCTGTCCGTACGGCCCCGGTTGCGGCTGTCCGTACGGTCCCGGCTGCTGCGGAGGCGGAGTCTGCTGCGGGTAGCCGTACCCCGGCTGCGGCGATCCGGACGGCGGACCCTGCGGGGGCGGCGGGGTCGGAGCCCCGAAACCACCACTCGGCGCGGGCGGGTCCTGCGGTGCTCCGAAGCCACCCTGCGGCGGCTGGCTGGGCGGCTGAGCCATCAGCGTGTTCCCCCTTGCTCACTGATTTTTAGCCACACCCTGAGGTACGTAATGTTCCCAGAGTCGTATTCACGCGGTTCCGACGGTTCTCGGACGGGCTCTTTCTATCACCCGGCAGCGACAGGCCACCGGGCCCCGCCCACCGCTGTTCCCAAGGGAGAACCCGCCCGTGATGCCCTCGTTACGCGCCTCCACGCCCCCTTCACACCTCGCACGCCCCGCGCACGAACCCGCGCCCGGACCTGTACCGGGGGCGTGAGCAGGGCGTGCGGGGCATCTGTGCGGGGAGGTGCACAGCGGTGCGCGTGGGGACGCGGGAGGGGGGCGGCGCGACCGGGGTCAGGCGTCCTCGGCGAGTTCCAGCCACCGCAGTTCGAGTTCGTCCCGCTGACCGGCCGTCTCCCGCAGTTCGGCGTCGAGTTGGGCCACCTTGGCGAAGTCCGTGGCGTTCTCGGCGATCGCCGCGTGCAGCTTGGCCTCCTTCTCGGAGACCTTGTCGAGCTGCCGTTCGATCTTCTGCAGTTCCTTCTTGGCGGCGCGCACGTCGGCGGCGCTCTTCTCGGGGACGGCGTCCGCGGCCGGCTTCGCCGTCGAGGGCGCGGCGGCGGACGTGGCGACCGCCTCCTCCATCTTCTTCCGCCGCTCCAGGTACTCGTCGATACCGCGCGGCAGCATCCGCAGGGCGCCGTCGCCGAGCAGGGCGAACACCCGGTCGGTGGTGCGCTCGACGAAGAACCGGTCGTGGGAGATGACGATCATCGAGCCGGGCCAGCCGTCGAGGACGTCCTCGAGCTGGGTGAGGGTCTCGATGTCGAGGTCGTTGGTGGGCTCGTCGAGGAAGAGGACGTTGGGTTCGTCCATGAGCAGCCGCAGCAGCTGGAGCCGCCGCCGCTCACCGCCGGACAGGTCGCCGACGGGCGTCCACTGCTTGTCCTTGTTGAAGCCGAACGTCTCGCACAGCTGCCCGGCGGTCATCTCGCGCCCCTTGCCGAGGTCGACGCGCTCGCGGACCGCCTGCACGGCCTGGAGCACCCGCCAGGTGGGGTCGAGTTCGGCGACCTCCTGGGAGAGGTAGGCGAGTTTGACCGTCTTGCCGACGTGGACCCGTCCCGCCACGGGCTGGATCTCGCCCTCGCTGCGGGCGGCCTCGGTCAGGGCCCGCAGCAGGGACGTCTTCCCGGCGCCGTTGACGCCGACCAGGCCGATCCGGTCACCGGGGCCGAGCTGCCAGGTGAGGTGCTTGATCAGCACCTTGGGGCCCGCCTGGACGGTGACGTCCTTGAGATCGAAGACCGTCTTGCCGAGCCGGGAGGAGGCGAACTTCATCAGCTCGCTGCTGTCCCGGGGCGGCGGGACGTCCTTGATCAGCTCGTTGGCGGCCTCGACGCGGAAGCGCGGCTTGGACGTCCGCGCGGGCGCCCCGCGGCGCAGCCAGGCCAGCTCCTTGCGGACCAGGTTCTGCCGCTTGACCTCCTCGGTGGCGGCGATGCGCTCCCGTTCGGCGCGGGCGAAGACGTAGTCGGTGTAGCCGCCCTCGTACTCGTACACGTCACCGCGCTGCACGTCCCACATGCGGGTGCAGACCTGGTCGAGGAACCAGCGGTCGTGGGTGACGCAGACGAGCGCGGAGCGCCGCTCCCGCAGGTGCCGGGCGAGCCAGGCGATGCCCTCGACGTCGAGGTGGTTGGTGGGCTCGTCGAGGACGACCAGGTCCTGGTCGTCGATGAGCAGTTTGGCGAGCGCGATCCGGCGCCGCTCGCCACCGGACAGCGGCCCGATGACGGTGTCCAGGCCCTTGGGGAATCCCGGCAGGTCCAGGCCGCCGAACAGCCCCGCCAGGACATCCCTGACCTTGGCGTTGCCCGCCCACTCGTGGTCGGCCATGTCGCCGATGACCTCGTGCCGGACCGTGGCCTGCGGGTCGAGGGAGTCGTGCTGGGTCAGCACGCCGAGGCGCAGTCCGCCGGAGTGCGTGACCCGCCCGGTGTCCGCCTCCTCCAGTTTGGCGAGCATCCGGATCAGGGTGGTCTTGCCGTCGCCGTTGCGCCCGACGATACCGATGCGGTCCCCCTCCGAGACGCCCAGGGAGATGCCGTCGAGGAGGGCACGGGTGCCGTACACCTTGCTGACGTTCTCGACATTGACGAGATTGACGGCCATGACACTCCTGAACCAAGGGGGATGGATCGACCCTCCAGGGTAGTCGCGCACGACGGGCCGCTCGCCGGGTCGCTCACGGGGCCGATCGCCGGGCCGGGGGAACGGGCCCCGTACTCCGCCGGAGACGGTCCGCGGACCAGACCGAGGTCCGCGGTCCGCGGTCCGCAGTCCGCGGACCGGACCGGGTCCGGACCGGCGTCCGGGGCGGCGTCCGGACCGGCGTCCGGGGCGGTCCGATCACGGACCGAAGTCCGGGCGGCCGGCCCGGTGCCTACGCGTCGTCCAGCACGGTCGCGCCCGGTACCGGTCCCGCCGCCGTGCGGACCGTCCGGCAGGTGCCCGAGGCGCGCAGCGCCGACGCCACCTCGGCCGCCGACTCGGCGTCGGCGGCCAGGAACGCGGTGGTCGGCCCGGATCCCGAGACCAGGGCGGTCAGCGCGCCCGCCGCCCTGCCCGCCGCGAGGGTGTCGGAGAGCTCGGGGAAGAGGGAGAGGGCGGCGGGCTGGAGGTCGTTGGAGACCGAGGCGGCGAGGGCGGCGGCATCGCCCTTGGCGAGGGCGTCGAGCAGGTCCTGCGAGGCCACGGGCTCGGGGATGTCCCGGCCCTCCGCGAGCCGGTCGAACTCCCGGAAGACCGCCGGGGTGGACAGCCCTCGCCGTGCCATCGCGAACACCCAGTGGAAGGTGCCGCCGACCTCCAGCTCCGTCAGTCTCTCGCCCCGCCCGGTGCCCAGCGCCGCCCCGCCCACCAGCGCGAACGGCACGTCGCTGCCCAGCTCGGCGCAGATGTCGAGCAGTTCCTGCCGCGAGGCGCCGGTCCCCCACAGCGCGTCACAGGCCAGCAGGGCGCCGGCGCCGTCCGCGCTGCCGCCCGCCATGCCGCCGGCGACGGGGATGTCCTTGGTGATGTGGAGGTGCACGTCGGCGTCCCGGCCGTACCGCTCGGCGAGCGCGAGGGCCGCGCGGGCGGCGAGGTTCGTACGGTCCAGGGGGACCTCGGCGGCGTCCGGGCCCTCGCAGGTGACGCGCAGGCCGCCGGCGGAGGGCGTGACGGTGACCTCGTCGTGGAGGCCGACCGCGAGGAAGACGTTGGCCAGGTCGTGGAAGCCGTCGGGGCGGGCCGCGCCGACCGCGAGCTGGACGTTGACCTTGGCGGGCACGCGGACGGTGACACTCACGCGACGGGCTCCTCGGGCTGCGGGGACTGCTCGTGCTGCTTGTGCTCGGCGATGCGCGCGAACTCCTCGACGGTCAGGGACTCGCCGCGGGCCTGCGGCGACACCCCGGCGGCGACCAGCGCGGCCTCCGCCGCCGCGGCCGAGCCCGCCCATCCGGCGAGGGCGGCCCGCAGGGTCTTGCGGCGCTGGGCGAAGGCCGCGTCGACGACGGCGAAGACCTCGCGCCGGGTGGCGGTGGTCTTCAGCGGCTCGTCGCGGCGGACGAGGGAGACCAGGCCGCTGTCGACGTTGGGCGCCGGCCAGAACACTTTCCGTCCGATGGCGCCGGCCCGCTTGACCTCGGCGTACCAAGTGGCCTTGACCGAGGGCACGCCGTACACCTTCGAGCCGGGCGGGGCGGCGAGGCGGTCGGCGACCTCGGCCTGGACCATGACGAGGGTGCGTTCGATGCTCGGGAAGGTCTCGAGCATGTGCAGCAGCACCGGGACGGCCACGTTGTAGGGCAGGTTGGCGACCAGCGCGGTCGGGGCGGGGCCGGGCAGCTCGGTGACTCGCATCGCGTCGGAGTGGACCAGCGCGAACCGGTCGGCCCGCTCCGGCATCCGGGCCGCGACGGTCGCGGGCAGCGCGGCGGCGAGGACGTCGTCGATCTCGACGGCGGTGACCCGGTCGGCGGCCTCCAGCAGCGCCAGGGTGAGTGAGCCGAGCCCCGGCCCGACCTCGACGACCACGTCGTCCGGACGGACCTCGGCGGTGCGCACGATACGGCGGACCGTGTTCGCGTCGATCACGAAGTTCTGGCCGCGCTGCTTGGTGGGCCGTACGCCGAGCGCGGCCGCGAGTTCGCGGACGTCGGCGGGGCCCAGGAGGGCGTCGGGGGTGGGGCTCGTCACGGGACAAGGGTACGGGGCGCGGGACCCCGCAGGTCACGCCTGTGGATAACCGAAGGCGCGGGCCGTGTTCGCGGCGAGGGCCGTGGCGAGGGTGTCCTCGTCGGTACCGCGTACGGCCGCCATGGCGCGCACGGTGACCGGCACCAGGTACGGGGCGTTGGGCCGGCCGCGGTAGGGCGCCGGCGTCAGGAACGGGGCGTCGGTCTCCACCAGGACGAGCTCCGGCGGGGCCACGGCGAGGGCGTCGCGCAGGTGCTGGGCGTTCTTGAAGGTGACGTTGCCGGCGAACGACATGAAGTACCCGGCGCGGGCGCAGATCTCCGCCATCGCGGCGTCCCCCGAGTAGCAGTGGAAGACGGTGCGTTCCGGTGCGCCCTCCTCCTTGAGCATGCGCAGCACGTCGGCGTGGGCGTCGCGGTCGTGTATCACCAGGGCCTTGCCGTGCCGCTTGGCGATCTCGATGTGGGCGCGGAAGGACCGCTCCTGCGCCTCCTTGCCCTCGGGCCCGGTGCGGAAGTAGTCGAGTCCGGTCTCGCCGACGCCCTTGACCTGGGGCAGCGCGGCCAGCCGGTCGATCTCGGCGAGCGCCTCGTCCAGGGCCGCGTCCCCGCCTGGCTCCCGCGCGCCCTGCCGCGACCAGCCGTCGGGGTCGCCGTGCACGATGCGCGGGGCCTCGTTCGGGTGCAGCGCGACGGTCGCGTGCACGCTGTCGTACGCGGCGGCCGTCTCCGCGGCCCAGCGTGAGCCCGCGAGGTCGCAGCCGACCTGGACCACCGTGGTCACGCCCACGGACGCGGCCTTGGCGAGCCCCTCCTCCACCGTGCCGGACTGCATGTCGAGGTGGGTGTGCGAGTCCGCGACCGGCACCCGCAGCGGCTCCGGGAGCGGCGGGGCGGCGTTCTTCTCCGAGGTGGTGGCGGTGCCGGGGATGTTCGAAGGCATGCCCCGATCCTACGGAAGGCCGTGGACGCGCCGTCCGCGCCCGAGGGGCGCGGGACCGTACCGATCCCCCCGGTCTGCGGCTCCGCAGCGCGGGCGCGCCCGGCCCACCGCCCGCTGCCCACCACCCACCGCCGTCCCGCGACGGACCGCTCCCCCACGGCGCTCCCCGAATCCGGCCGACCCCGCGGAGCGCTTGTTCACCCCTCGGAGCGCTTCGCCGCCACCACGGCGTCGAAGACCTCCCGCTTGGGCACCCCCGCCTCCACGGCGACCGCCGCGATGGCCTCCTTGCGCCGCTCCCCCGCCTCCTCGCGCACCCGTACCCGGCGTACCAGCTCGGCGGCGTCCACTTCCTCGGGCCCGTGGTCCGGGGCGCCTTCGACGACGACGGTGATCTCGCCGCGTACGCCCTCGGCCGCCCATGCGGCCAGCTCGGCCAGCGGGCCGCGCCTGACCTCCTCGTACGTCTTGGTCAGCTCGCGGCAGACGGCGGCGCGGCGCCCGGTGCCGAAGACCTCGGCCATCGCGGCGAGCGTGGCGTCGAGCCGGTGCGGGGACTCGAAGTAGACGAGGGTGCGCCGCTCCCCGGCGACCTCCCGCAGCCGCCCCAGCCGCTCCCCGGCCTTGCGGGGCAGGAACCCCTCGAAGCAGAACCGGTCGACGGGGAGCCCGGACAGGGCGAGCGCGGTGAGCACGGCGGACGGTCCGGGCACGGCGGTGACCTTGATGTCCCGCTCGACGGCGGCGGCGACCAGCCGGTACCCGGGGTCGGACACGGAGGGCATCCCGGCATCCGTCACCAGCAGCACGCGGGCGCCGCCCGCCAGCTCCTCGACCAGTTCGGGCGTACGGGCGGACTCGTTGCCCTCGAAGTAGGAGACCACCCGGCCCTTGGGGGTGACGCCGAGCGCCTGGGTCAGCCGCCGCAGCCGCCGGGTGTCCTCGGCGGCGACGACGTCGGCGCCGGCCAGCTCCTCGGCGAGCCGGGGAGGGGCGTCGGAGACGTCGCCGATGGGGGTGCCTGCGAGTACGAGGATTCCGGTCACCTCCTCATCCTCCCAGCACCCGGACCCCCGCGAGGACGGCCCGCGCCCCGCGCCCGCGCCTGCCCCGACCCCGCGCCCGGCCCGCACGCGCACCCGGTGTGGCGGAGCCGGGCGTACCCGGGGCATACCGGGCCCATACCTCCCATGCACGGGACTCCCACAGAGCCATTCCCTACGATGGCGCGGTGACGAGTACCGCGTCCTCCACGGACACCCGGCAGGAACAGCCGCCGCAGGACCAGCAACCGTCGTGGCAGCAGCGGCTTCGCCGTTTCGGCTACACGGCGAGGCCCGGGGGCGACGTCCGCGACCGCTTGGTCCCGCCGTACACGAAGCCGGCCGGCCGACTGTGGACGGCCCTCGGGGTGCCGCCGACGCTCGGCGAGCGGATCACGCGCTGGTCGGGCTGGGGCGGTCCGCTGCTGGTCACGCTGCTGGCGGGGGTGCTGCGCTTCTGGAACCTGGGCAGCCCTCACAAGGTGATATTCGACGAGACGTACTACGCGAAGGACGCGTGGGCGCTGGTCCAGCGCGGCTTCGAGGTCAACTGGGACAAGGCCGCGGACCAGCAGATCCTCTCCTCCGGCGGTGACGTCTCCGTCCCGATCGAAGCGGCGTACGTGGTGCATCCGCCGGTCGGGAAGTACGTCATCGGGCTGGGCGAGCTGATGTTCGGGTTCGACCCGTTCGGCTGGCGGTTCATGACGGCCCTGCTGGGCACGCTCTCGGTCCTGATGCTGTGCCGGATCGGCCGGCGCCTGTTCCGCTCGACGTTCCTCGGCTGCCTGGCGGGCGCGCTGATGGCAGTGGACGGCCTGCACTTCGTGATGAGCCGCACCGCGCTGCTCGACGGGGTGCTGATGTTCTTCGTGGTGGCGGCCTTCGGCTGTCTGGTCGTCGACCGGGACCGGGCGCGGGAGAAGCTCGCGGCCGCGCTGCCCGTGGGCGCCGACGGCAGGACCCTGCCGGACGCGCACATCGCCGAGACCGCGCGGTTGGGCCTGCGGCCGTGGCGGCTGACGGCGGGGCTGATGCTGGGCCTGGCGTTCGCCACGAAGTGGAACGGCCTCTACATCATGGCCGCGTTCTGCGTGATGGCGGTGCTGTGGGACGTCGGCTCCCGCCGGACCGCCGGCGCCCACAGCCCCGTGCGGGCCGTGGTGAAGCGCGACCTGGGCTGGGCGTTCCTGTCCACGGTGCCGGTCGCCCTGGCGACGTACCTCGCCTCCTGGACCGGCTGGTTCCTCTCCCCGGACGACGGCAGCGGCGGCTACTACCGCGACTGGGCCGTGACCGACGGCAAGGACAGCTCCTGGTCGTGGCTGTTCCCCGACTGGTGGCGCAGCTTCTGGCACTACGAGAACCAGGTGTACGAGTTCCACGTCGGCCTGTCCTCGCCCCACACCTACGAGTCCAACCCGTGGAGCTGGATCGTCGCGGGCCGCCCGGTCTCGTTCGACTACGACTCCCCGGCACCCGGCACGGGCGGCTGCCCGGCCGACGCGGCCGAGAAGTGCGCCCGCGAGGTGCTGGCCCTGGGCACGCCCCTGCTGTGGTGGGTGGGCTGCTTCGCGCTCCTGTACGTCCTGTGGCGCTGGTTCTTCCGCCGCGACTGGCGGGCGGGCGCCATCGCCTGCGGCATCGCGGCCGGCTACCTGCCCTGGTTCTTCTACCAGGAGCGCACGATCTTCTACTTCTACTCCGTCGTCTTCCTCCCCTTCCTGTGCCTGGCGGTGGCGATGCTCCTGGGCGCGCTCGTCGGCCCACCCCGCGCCGGCGACACCCGCCGCGTGGCGGGCGCCACGGCAGCGGGCGTCCTGACCCTCCTGATCGCCTGGAACTTCATCTACTTCTGGCCCATCTACACCGGCACGTCGATCCCCATCGACGACTGGCGGGCGCGGATGTGGCTCGACACGTGGGTCTAGCTGGACAGAGGTACCGGGAGGGCGCGGCAGACTGCCGCGCCCTCCCGGTCGTTGTCGGCCGTCAGCGGTTGTCCTCGGCCACCCTCGGACGGACCCAGGACGGCCCGTCGCGTCGGCTCAAGAAGGAGATGTCGTAGCTCACCGCGCGATCGTAGGCACTCGAAAACATTGCGAGGGCAGGGCTGAGGCCGCTTGCCCCTGCTGACTCCGTTGACGGCATCAGCTTGGGAAGCTGCGATCATTCGCGGACGGTTCGAGCGCTGAACCGGGCGAACGTACGGCACGCGCTCCTTCTGGGCTCGACTGTCTTTACGGTGGTTCACCGCTGTTCCCCGCTCGATCTGGTGCGGTTGTGGTGCAGGGATGAGCGGAATGCGATCGAGGGTCGCCATGGTCGTGGGGCGGCTTGTCCGTGCCCGTGGCCAGGGTCTCAGACGCGCGGTCGGCTTCCGAGGTGTCCAGCTCTGTAGAGCAGCTGCGTCCCCGGCTCTGTCTGGGGGCGGTCCAGGATCAACCCGGGGCCTCACCAACGGTCGGGCTTCGTCGATGGCCAAGGATGAGACCTGTCAGCGCCGGCCGCGCATCACTGCCGTACGTCGAGCCCAAGCGCACCCTTTCCCACTGTGGTGGCGTCTCACGGGCTCGCATACGGGGCCGTTCACCTGTGTTCACGGGCGTCCGGTCGTGGGCGCGGCCACCGCCTTCGGCCTTGTCCAAACGGCCATGAACGGCGCTGAACGAGAGGGAAACTGAGACGGTGTCGGTTGTCGTCGATGTCATCGGCGGGCCAGGAACGGGGTCGGGGGTGCATGGAGATACCGAGCGTCAAGGCCGTATCCTGCACCAGGCGAGGCAGGCGCTGCTGATGCGTCGCTGCCGTCCGTTGCAGCCTGGCGACTCCCCACTCCGGGTACCGGGTACCCGACGAACGACCAAGAGGTTGACCGGTGATCACTCTGGCCGCAGTCGCAGGAGTGGCCCTGGTCGAACTGGGCATGGCCCTGACTCCGGGACCGAACATGATCCACCTCGCCTCCCGCGCGATCACCCAAGGCCGCAGGGCGGGCCTGGTTACCCTCAGTGGGACCGCCGTGGGATTCGTGTGCTATCTGCTGGCCGCGGCTGCGGGCCTGTCCGCGTTGTTCGCCGCCGTGCCGGTGGCGTTCACGGTGGTCAAGCTTGCCGGGGCCGCCTACCTGGCCTACCTCGCCTGGGACATGCTCAAGCCCGGCGGCCGCTCGCCCTTCGCCCCGGCCCGGGACCTGCCTCCGGTCTCCGACGCCCGCCTGTTCTCGATGGGGCTGCTGACCAACCTGCTCAACCCCAAGATCGCTCTTATGTATGCCGCCCTACTGCCCCAGTTCCTGGACCCGCAGGCAGGTCCGGCCTGGGGACAGCTGCTCCAGCTCGGTGGTGTGCAGATCACCGTGGGAATCTCTGTGAACGCTCTGATCATGCTGGGCGCAGCACGGGTGTCGGGGTTTCTGGCTGCCCGGCCCCGCGCCATGACCGTCCAGCGGTTCACGGCAGGAGGCTTGCTCGGCGCCTTCGCGCTGCGCACCGCCCTGTCCCGCACTCCTGTCTCCACCTGAGCCAGGCCCGCGTGCCTGTGACACCGGTCCTGCTGTGAGCGCCGATACGGGCACGTTGATGGCACCCGTGGATGCCAGAATTTACTCCTGCCCAGCGCAGACCGCACCAGCTTCCGTCCCGTACGCCGTCGACCCACACATCGTGGAGCGGGCGTGGTCAGGAGCGTCAAGGCGGAACGCACCACTGTACGAACGACCTTGACGCCCCTGGGCCGCGTCTGCTCGGCTCTGCCTTGGTCGATGGTGTGCGGAACGAAAACCCCACCACTTGAACTCCAATCGCGAACTCCCCCACGGTTCCATCCGCGGTGCAGGTCGTCCGGTGCAGCTCCACCACCCATTCCCCCCGGCGAGAGCTGGAGGAGCTGCATTTCCTCCGAGGTGGGGACACGCGCGAACAGCGCCTCCTGCATGTGGTCGATCTCGTATCCGGCGTCGTACAGAACACGGAAGCCGCAGCCTCGCCCGGCGGTCCCTGGGGAGGGGTTGACAATGCGTGTGCCCTCAACGTGCTCGGGACGGTAGTAGCTGGTCAGTATGTGCGTCGGCTGTGAGCCTTCATTGGCCACCCTCGGGTGCGTGGGGTTCCTCGCGGTGTGCGGCGGTCTGCTGCTGCTCGCCTCGTTCATCGCCACACCGACCGCGTTCATCACCCAGTTCATCACCCTGGCCGCCCTCGTCTTCGGCGACTGGATCGCCATGCAGGTCCTCGGCCCGAGCGGCCACAAGGGCGGCACCAAGGGCGGCACCAAGGTGAACATCCGCAAGGCCGTGATCAAGCGCAATCACTTCCAGGGCTAGGGCGTGCCGCTGCCCTGTCGATTACCGCCCGGGCGGTGGCTCACCATCATCACGATGAGGCCGGTCAGCAGAAGCCCGCTGCCGAATACGGCCCCGAACTCCCGGATGCCGACACCAGTGATCACCAGCCCGAAGACCACCTGACAGCACAGACCGAAGGCAGCCACCAACTGGCCCCAGCCGTAGAGGCGAACGCGGTGAATGTGACGCCGGTTCGTGGGGAGCACCCAGCCACGGGTGATCGCCGCTACGCCCGAAGCGGCGAAAAGCAGCGCCACCACCACAGAAGGTATGGCGAGATAAAGCCGCATGGTGCCCCCTCCCTACGCGCCGACCCCGCGCCGAACGCCGCCGTGATCATGACACCCGCTGCACTCCGCGTCCACGCGCTTCCGTAGCCCACGACCCTCCTGATGGGCCGGACAGTGCCAGCTACGCCAAGGGCGGCCCCCTCATTCCGCCAAGGCAAGGTCGTGAGCATGTACCGGGTCAAGCGCCTCGACGTGCTCAACTGCCCTTGGTTCGAGACCCCTCGGAAGACGACGTGACGGCCCGGCAACGGCCCGGCAGGCCATCCCGATCGCCGGCTGACGGGCTCGGGTGCGGCTGGACACACGGGTCTGACGCAGTTGCCGCGGAGGGGGAGCCGTGGCCATGGCACCGTTGGATCCCGATGACCTGCTCCCCGGCGAACAGCGCGTCCTGCGCAAGAACGCCTCATGCCGTCATCGACGTCCGGGAGGCGGGGCCGTCCCGGCCCTGACGACGGGCACCGACGGCTCGTCCCTGCGCGCCTGCCGGCAAGCGCCCGAGCACACGGGTGTCAAGCACCCGCGCGCCCGGTGGACTGCCGCGGGCGCGGCACCGGCGGCATTGCGGGGCGGAACGTACGGGGCCTCGGAGCGTGAACTCCACTTCTGCTGCTCGAGGTTGGGCGGGCTCTCGTCGGTGGCGGCCGGTCCCGATCTCCTTTCGGACAACAAAGGGAAACAGTCGCCCCTGCCGTCACTCCTTGTGCGTAGAGTGCTCACTCGCCGAACTTTCTGAACACGTTCAGAAGACGTGGGGGGTCCGGCGGGGAGGGGAACGCCCGATGGGCAAGGGGGTCAAGACCGCCGTCGTCGGTGGTGTGTTCGCGGTGATGGTGGGCGGAGCCGGGTACGGGGTCTACAACATCGTGTCGGCGGTGAACGGCGACGGAGGCGGCGGCGGTCCGGACGCGGCCGTGACGAAGAAGTCCGGGCCGCCGAACAAAGGGGAGGTCGAGAAGGCGAGCGGGACGTTCTTCGCGGCCTGGGAGAAGGGGGAGGCGGCACAGGCGGCGTCGTACACGAACAACGCCGAGGGCGCCGCCCCGCTGCTGGCGGCCTACGGCGAGGACGCCCGCATAGCCGACGTCGAGATCACGCCCGGGACGCCCGCCGGCACCACCGTGCCGTTCAGCGTGAAGGCGACCGTCTCGTACGACGGGAAGTCCGAACCGCTCGCCTACAAGAGCGAGTTGACCGTCGTGCGTGGGCAGACCACCGGGCGGGCGCTGGTCGACTGGGAGCCGTCGGTCGTCCACCCGGAGCTCAAGGAGGGCGACACCCTGGTCACCGGGGAGACCGCGCAGCCGCCGATCGAGGCCGTGGGCCGGGACGGCACAGTGCTGACGAAGGAGGAGTACCCCTCTCTCGGCCCGATCCTGGACACCCTGCGCGAGAAGTACGGCGACAAGGCGGGCGGCAGCCCCGGCGTCGAGCTGACGATCCGGCACGCCGACGGTGCCGCGGGCGGGGCGGGCGCCGCGGACTCCACGCTGGTGACGCTCGCGAAGGGCAAGCCCGGCAAGCTGCGTACGACGCTCAGCGCGGGCGTGCAGGCCGCCGCCGAGAAGGCGGTGAAGGGGTTCGCCGAGTCGTCGGTGGTGGCCGTGCAGCCGAGCACCGGCGAGGTGCTGGCCGTGGCCAACCATCGCGAGGACGGGTTCGACGCGGCGTTCCAGGGCCGGGTCGCCCCCGGCTCCACCATGAAGATCATCACCGCGGCCATGCTCATCGACAACGGGGTGACCTCGATGAACGGCCCGGCGCCCTGCCCGCCCACCGCGACCTGGCAGAGCCAGACCTTCAAGAACATCACCGGCATGGAGCCGAACGAGGGCGCCACCCTCGCCGACAGCTTCCGGCATTCCTGCAACACCGCCTTCATCAAGCTCATCGACGAGGAACCGCTGACCGACGCCTCCCTCACCCAGGAGGCGCAGGAGCGGTTCGGGCTCGGCCGGGACGACTGGGCGACCGGCGTCGTCTCCTTCGACGGCAGCGTCCCCGCCGTCAGCGGCCCGGACCGCGCGGCGAACGCCATCGGCCAGGGCCAAGTGCAGATGAACCCGCTGAACATGGCGTCGGTGACGGCCACCGCCATCACCGGTACCTTCCGCCAGCCGTACCTCGTCTCCCCGGAGCTCGACGGCCGGCAGCTGGCGCAGGCGAAGGGTCTGCCGGCGGGCACCGCGAGCCAGGTGAAGCAGATGATGCGCCTGACGGCCACCCAGGGCACCGCAGCAGAGGCCATGTCCGGTCTCGGCGGCGACATCGGCGCGAAGACCGGCTCCGCCGAGGTCGACGGCAACGCCACTTCCGACAGCTGGTTCACCGGCTTCCGGGGCGACGTCGCGGCGGCGGCCATGACCCAGCAGGGCGGCCACGGCGGCGACGCGGCCGGTCCGATTGTCGCAGCTGTGCTACGAGCGGGCGGCTGACCGCGACGCACGGAAGACGGGACTCTAGGCTGGGGGCCGTCATTGGCCTGGGCGCATCGATGCCCATCGGCCCTGTATGACCATATGACGGCATGACAGTACAGCCGGCAGTCCGGCGGACTTTGCGGAGGATCGAACAGCAGTGGGCAACAGAAAGCGCGTCGCCGAGCGACGGAAGACCAACCCCGCCGTGCTCGGCGGAGTGATCGCCGTCGTCGTCGGGGGTGCCGGATTCGGTGCCTACGCGCTGTTCGGGGGCGGGTCCGGAACCGGGGACGGCACCCGGACCTCGGCCACCCAGCAGGCCAAGGCCAAGAGCGGCCCGCTGTCCGCCGCCGAGATCACCACCGCGGCCGACCGTTTCCTCACCGCCTGGCAGCAGGGCGAGGTGAGCGAGGCCGCCGACGCCACCGACGACCCGGAGGCGGCCACCGCCCTGCTCACCGGCTACGCCGAGGACGCCCGCGTCAAGGACGTCACCCTCACCGCCGGCGCCCGCACCGGCGCCGAGGTCCCGTTCTCTGTCAAGGGCACGGTGGCGTACAAGAAGATCGCCGAGCCACTGGCGTACGACAGCAAGCTGACCGTCGTACGCCGGGACGGGGACGGCGAACCGCGGGTCGCGTGGCAGCCCACGGTCGTGCACCCCGACCTCAAGGACGGCGACAAACTGGTCGCGGGCGAAACGGACACCCCGCCGATCAAGGCACTGGACCGGGACGGCGGCGAGCTGACCACCGGGACCTACCCGTCCCTGGGTCCGGTCCTCGACGGGCTGCGCGAGAAGTACGGGAAGACGGCGGGCGGCGAGGCCGGCATCGAGCTGCGGGTCGTCCGCGGCAAGGAGTCCAAGAAGGCGGAGGCCTCCGACAAGACCGTGCTGGAACTGAGCAAGGGCATCCCCGGCACGGTGAAGACCACGCTGGACCCGAAACTCCAGGCGGCGGCCGAGGAGCAGGTGGCCAAGAAGGCCAAGGCGTCGGTGGTGGTGATGCGTGCGTCGACCGGCGAGATCCTCGCCGCCGCGAACTCCTCGCGCGGGTTCAACACCGCGTTCCAGGGGTCGCTGGCCCCGGGTTCGACGTTCAAGGTCCTCACGGCCTCGCTGCTGATCGAGAAGGGCCTCGCGTCCATCGACGAGAAGCACCCGTGCCCGAAGTACTCCAGCTACGGCGGCTGGAAGTTCCAGAACCTCGACAAGTTCGAGATCAAGGGCGGTACGTTCCGCGACAGCTTCGGCGCCTCCTGCAACACCGCCTTCATCAGCCAGGCGCCCGAGCTGAAGGACGACGACCTGACCCGGCAGGCCCAGCAGGTCTTCGGGCTCGCGCGCGACGACTGGCAGATCGGGGTCTCGTCCTTCGACGGCTCGGTGCCGGTGCAGAAGGACGCCCCCATGGCCGCCTCCCTGATCGGCCAGGGCGGCGTGCGGATGAACCCGCTGAACATGGCGTCGGTGTCGGCGACGGTCAAGGCGGGCGCGTTCCACCAGCCGTACCTGGTGTCACCGGAGGTGGACGGACGGAAGCTGGCCACCGCCTCGCGCACCATGTCGGCCGGGACCGTGACGCAGTTGCGGCAGCTCATGTCGTACACGGCGACCAGCGGCACCGCGGCGACGGCGATGGCCGGGGTGAGCGGTGACAAGGGCGCGAAGACCGGATCGGCGGAGGTCGACGGTCAGAAGAAGCCCAACGGCTGGTTCACCGCGTACCGCGGGGACCTCGCGGCGGCGGGCGTCGTACAGGCGGCCGGCCACGGGGGCAAGACGGCGGGCCCGATCGTGGCGAGCCTGCTGAAGCTCGGCGGCTGAGCGGCGGCTGACCGGCGACTTACCGGTGGCTGATCCGGGGGGCCTCTCCCGGATCAGCGGGGCCGTCCGTCCGTCAGTGCGGGACCGGTTCGGCGGCTGCCGCGGCCGCGTACGCGCGTCGCAGGAACCGCGTCAGGGCCTTCGTCTCGAACTGCACCACCGACACCCCCTGTGCCGAGTGGAACTCCACGACCGTCTGCACGCGGCCGCACGGCCACACCTGCACGTCACCGCTGCTCACGGGGGTGCGCAGCCCCTGTTCGAGCAGGTCACGGGGCAGGGTCCACTCACGGGTGGGGGTGCCGGTCAGCCTCACCCCCACGGTTCGGGGGTCGCGCTCGGGGTCGTAGCTCAGCCTGACCGGCACCGCTCCTCGGTCCATGGCCTGGGGGGCGTCCGTGTCCGTGACGATCTGGGCGCGTGCGTACTGCTCGACTACGTTCATGAGTGGCCCCTTACGGTGCGCTACCTGTACGAAAGCCGTATACCCGCCCTCCCTCCAATGTCGCACAGATTCCGGGATCCGACTCTCCGTACAGGAGCGGTCACGGGCGCGGGAGCGGAAGCGGGCACGGTCAAGGGCGCACCAAGACGAACGACTCGCTCTTGCGACCATCTTGCAGGAGCAAGCATCATCGAACAGTGCATGTCCCTGACGGATTCATCAACGCCCCCGTGTCCGCCGCCACCGCGGTGGTCGCCGCCGGCGCCGTGGCCGTGAGTCTGCGCGGCGCGCGCCGTGAACTCGGGAGCGAGCGGGCGGCGCCGCTGGCCGGCCTCGTGGCGGCGTTCGTCTTCGCCGTGCAGATGCTGAACTTCCCGGTCGCGGGAGGCACCAGCGGCCATCTGCTCGGCGGCGCGCTCGCCGCGATCCTCGTGGGCCCCTGGACAGGGGTCCTGTGCATCTCCGTCGTCCTGCTCATGCAGGCGATCCTCTTCGCCGACGGCGGCCTGACCGCGCTCGGCGTGAACGTCACCTGCATGGCGATCGTCACGACGGCCGTCGCGTACACGCTGTTCCGCGGGCTGGTGAGGATACTGCCGCGCACTCGCCGGTCGGTGACCGCGGCGTCCTTCGTCGCCGCCCTGGTCTCGGTCCCGGCCTCCGCGCTCGTCTTCACCCTGATCTACGCGATCGGAGGCACCACCGATGTCGCGATCGGCAGGGTCGCCACCGCCATGGTGGGCGTCCACCTCCTGATCGGCCTCGGCGAGGCCGTGATCACGGCCATGACCGTCGGCGCCGTCATCGCCGTCCGCCCGGACCTGGTGTACGGGGCGCGCGGCCTGGAGCGAAGGCTCAAGCTGCGGGTGGACGGCGAACTGGTCGACGCCCCGGTGGCCGAAGCCGAACCGCGGCGGGCCCCGACCGCCGCGCGATCCCCGCGCGGGGTCTGGATCGGCGGCCTGGTCACCTCCCTGGTTCTCGCCGGATTCGTCAGCTTCTACGCATCCGCCGACCCGGACGGCCTGGAGAGGGTCGCCACCGACCACGGCATCGACGAGAAGGCCGAGGAGCACGACGCCGCCGACTCCCCGCTCGCCGACTACGGCGTCAAGGACGTCGACGACGCCCGGATCTCCGGCGGACTCGCGGGCGTGATCGGCGTCGGTGCCACGGTCGTCGCGGGCACCGGCGTCTTCTGGACGGTCCGCAGGCGGCGCGCGGGCGAGAAGGCCGACACGACCTCGCCGGCGCACACGAACACCGGCACGAGCGCCTGACATGGGCGCCGGCCACGCCCACCGGCTGTACCGGCACGGACACTCCCCCGTGCACGCCCTGCCGCCGCACGCCAAGCTCGCCGCGGTCCTCGCCTTCGTGGTGGTCGTGGTGTCCACCCCGCGCGAGGCGATGTGGGCGTTCGGGGTGTACGCCGTGCTGCTCGGCCTCGTCGCGTACGCAGCCCGCGTCCCGGCCGGATTCGTCCTCCAACGGCTACTGATCGAGGTGCCGTTCGTCGCCTTCGCGGTGCTCATGCCGTTCGTGGCGGAGGGCGAGCGCATCGACGTGCTCGGGCTGTCCCTGAGCGTCAACGGGCTCTGGGGCGCCTGGAACGTGCTGGCCAAGGGCACCCTGGGCGTCGCCGCCTCCGTCCTGCTGGCCGCGACGACCGGGCTGCGCGAGCTGCTCCTCGGCCTGCAGCACCTGCGGCTGCCGCCGCTGCTGGTGCAGATCGCCTCGTTCATGATCCGATACGGCGACGTGATCACCGACGAGATGCGGCGCATGCGGATCGCCCGTGAGTCCCGCGGATTCGAGACGCGCGGTGTCCGGCACTGGAGTGTGCTGGCGAAGTCGGCGGGCGCGCTCTTCATCCGCTCCTACGAGCGCGGCGAGCGGGTGCACCTGGCCATGATCAGCCGCGGCTACTCCGGTTCGATGCCGGTCATCGACGAAGTGGCCGTGTCCCGGGCACAGTGGTCGTACGCGCTGGCCCTCCCGTCCGCCGCCCTCGTCGTCTGCGTACTGGGATGGGTGCTGTGACAGCTTCTCTGGAGGTCTCCGGCCTCGCCTTCGCCTACCCGGACGGCCACCAGGCCCTGTTCGGCGTCGGCTTCTCGATCGCGCGCGGCGAGCGGGTCGCGCTGCTCGGCCCGAACGGCGCCGGCAAGACGACCCTGGTGCTGCACCTCAACGGCATCCTGACCGGCGGCACCGGCACCGTCACCGTCGCCGGACTGCCCGTCGGCAAGCGGTACATGGCCGAGATCCGGCGCCGGGTCGGCATCGTCTTCCAGGACCCGGACGACCAGCTCTTCATGCCGACCGTGCGGGAGGACGTGGCGTTCGGTCCGGCGGCGGCGGGGCTCAGGGGCCAGGAGCTGGAGGAGCGGGTCGACCGGGCGCTGGCCCTGGTCGGCATGGCCGGGTTCAAGGACCGGCCCCCGCACCACCTCTCCTTCGGCCAGCGCCGGCGGGTGGCCGTGGCGACGGTGCTGGCGATGGAGCCGGAGATCCTGGTCCTGGACGAGCCGTCGTCCAACCTGGACCCCGCCTCCCGCCGCGAACTCGCCGACATCCTGCGCTCGCTCGGCGTGACCGTCCTGATGGTCACCCACGATCTGCCGTACGCCCTGGAGCTGTGCCCGCGCGCCCTGATCCTCAGCGACGGCGTCATCGCCGCGGACGGTCCGACCGCCGACCTGCTCGCCGACGACGCTCTGATGCGCGCACACCGCCTGGAACTGCCTTTCGGCTTCGACCCACGGTCGGTGGCGGCCACGCCCGACCGTCCGTGACACCCGGCCGTCCGTGACACGCGGCCGTCCGCGACTCCCGGCCCTCCTTGACGCCCGGGTGCCCCTGCCTCCCGGCAGTCCGTGACAATGGGCGCGTGACCGACGAGGAGACCGAGGGCTCGCTGCTGCTGGACGAACAGTTGTGCTTCGCGCTGTACGCCGCCCAGCGCGCGGTGACAGCCGCGTACCGCCCGCTCCTCGACGAGCTGGGCCTGACGTATCCGCAGTATCTGGTGCTGCTGGTGCTGTGGGAGCGGGGTGAGACGACGGTCAAGGAGCTGGCGTCGGCCCTGCGTCTCGACTACGGCACGATGTCACCCCTGCTGAAACGGCTGGAGGGCGCGGGTCTGGTCCGCCGGGAGCGGGCGGCGCACGACGAGCGCTCGGTGCTGATCGCGTGCACCGGACGCGCGGAGGAACTGCGGGAGCGCGCGGCCCGGGTGCCCGGCACGTTGCTCGCGGCGACCGGGCTCAAGGGCGCCGAGGTCGTGAGACTCCGTGAGGAGCTGCGGCAACTGGCCCGGCGGGCGGAGGCGGCAGCGGAACGGTCCCGCTGACCACGAGCTACCCCCGGTAACTCCCCCCTGACGACAGCGACTTACTACCGGCCAGTACCTTGTGCACGATGTATTTGCGCACACCCGATCCGGGGAAGGCCCAGCCATGACTGACGACACCGCTGTCGCCACCGACACCCGCCCGACGAAGATCATGTACGTCGCCGAGGCCACCGCGCACGGCGGCCGGGACGGCTATGTCACCAGCCAGGACGGCCACCTCGAGCTGAAGGTCGCGATGCCCCCCGTGCTGGGCGGCGACGGCAACGGCACCAACCCGGAGCAGCTGTTCGCGGCCGGTTTCAGCTCCTGCTTCCACAACGCGCTCATCCTCGTGGGCAACCGCGCCGGCTACGACCTCACCGGCTCCACGGTCACCGCGAAGGTCGGCATCGGCCCCAACAAGCAGCGCGGCTACGGCCTCGCGGTCGCCCTGAGCGTCTCCCTCCCGGTCCTCGACCCCGACCTCGCGGCCAAGCTGGTGGACGCGGCCCACCAGGTCTGCCCGTACTCCAACGCCACGCGCGGCAACATCGACGTAACGATCGTGCTCGGCTAGCACGGCCCAGGAATCGCAGGCGGACGGAGGCGGTTGCACCCACTGGTGCAGGCGCGTGGAAGGAACCGACGGACGTGGGCGTGGATGTGCACGGCACAGTGGCCGAGGGCTTCGAACCGGTCCGGAAAGCGTTCGTCCGGAACTTCGAGACGCTCGGGGACCGGGGCGCGGCCGTCACCGTGTACCGGGACGGGCAGCGGGTCGTCGATCTGTGGGCCGGCGCGAAGGACGTCGACGGCGAGGCCGACGGCGACGGCGCCGCCACGTGGCAGCGGGGCACGGCCCAGGTCGTGCGCTCGGCAACGAAGGGCGTCGCCGCCGCCGTACCCCTGCTGCTCCACCAGTACGGCGAGCTGGACCTGGACGCGCCCGTCGGCCACTACTGGCCCGAGTTCAAGGCCCGGGGCAAGGAAGGGGTGCTCGTCCGGCACCTGCTGAACCACCGGGCCGGGCTCCCTCTCCTCGACCGCCCGCTCACCCCTCGGGAAGCGCTCGACCCGCTGCGGGGCGCCGAGGCCGTCGCCGCCCAGGCGCCCGTGTGGGAGCCGGGCACGGACCACGGCTACCACGCCCTCACCTACGGCTGGCTGCTGGACGAGCTGGTACGGCGGGTGTCGGGCCGGGGCGCCGGTGAGTGGATCGCGGAACGGATCGCCGCTCCCCTGGGGCTGGACTTCTGGCTGGGCCTGCCGGACACGGAGGCCGGCCGGGTGGGCAGGGCCGGCCCGGTCGAGGGGCCCGAGCCGTCCGGCGCGCTGCGCGCCCGGCCCAAGCGCTCGGTCACCGAGGCCTACGACGACCCCGCCTCCGTCACCCGCCGGGCCTTCGCCGCGATCGACCCGTTCCCCGACCACAACGACCCGGAGTTCCGCGCGGTGCCGCACCCCGCGGCCAACGGCATCACGACGGCGGACGGGCTGGCCCGCTTCTACGCCTCGCTCATCGGGCAGGTCGACGGCGTACGCCTCTTCGACCCGGCCACCGTCGCACGCGCCCGTGCCGAGGAGTCGGCGGGCCCGGACCGCGTCCTGGTCGTCGGCACCCGTTTCGGCCTCGGCTACATGCTGCACGGCGGCGCGTCGCCCTTCCTGGCCCCGGGCTCCTTCGGCCACCCCGGCCGCGGCGGCTCCCTCGGCTTCGCCGACCCGGAGACGGGCATCGCCTTCGGCTACGTCACCAACGGCTTCCGCAGGACCGTGACGGCGGACCCGAGAGCCCAGGCACTGGTACGGGCGGTGCGCTCCGTCGTCCTCGGCTAGCCGGGCCGTCGCTCGGACATCATCGCTCGTACGCCGTCGCTCGTACGCCGTCCTTCCTATGTCGTCGCTCAGACGTGGATCGGGTGCGAGGTGCGGCCCGACGCCGCGTCGATCTCGTCGTGCGCCTTGGTCAGCAGCTGCATCGCGAGCTCGTTGAGCGCCCTGGCCGCGGCGACCTCCTCCCCGACCCTGGGCTGGTTCTCGTCCACCCGGTGCCGGCTCGCGTGCCCGTGGCCCCGCACCTCGGTCCCATCGGGCAGGCGCACCAGCGCCGCCGCCCGCGTGTGCTGGCCGTCCTCCATGAACTCCATCTCGACGTGCCACCCCACGGTGGTGCGCATGGTGTGCGTCATGACAGTCACCTCCGGAAACCTGCTCCCTGGTTCCAGGGTGCGCCCCGCACCGGCCGGGCGCACCTGCCCGGAGCGCGACGCGCTCCTGGAGGCGAGCGGTCCATTCCCCCGTGCGGACGTCGAAGCAGCCCGCCCGGCCTACCCCGCACGCAGCATCAGCCCGATCCCGACGACCAGCAGCCCGGCCGCGGCGATGCGCGGGGCGCCGAAGCGCTCCTTGAAGAACAGGGCCCCGATCGCCGCACCGACGATGATCGAGGATTCCCGCAAGGCCGCGCCGGGGGCCAGCGCGGCCCGGGTCTGGGCCCACAGGACGAGTGCGTACGCGGTGACCGACAGTGCGGCGCCGAGCAGTCCGAGGCCGGCGTGCGGCCGGAGCAGGGCGCTCGCCCGCCGCCGCAGGCGCCAGAGGGCGTAGGCCGGGATCACCATGCCCTGGATCGCCATCAGCCAGGCGATGTAGCCGAGGGGGGAACCGGAGGCGCGGACGCCGAGGCCGTCGACGACCGTGTACGCCGCGATGGTCAGTCCGGTCGCCAGCGCCGCTCCGATGGCCGCCCAGTCGGGCCGGTGCCCGCGCAGCCCCCACAGGGCGACGCCGGTCAGGCCCGCGCAGGACAGGGCGATCCCGGCGGCGGCCCAGCCGTCCGGCACCTCGTGCGCGAAGACGGCGGCGAGGACGGTGACGACCAGGGGCGCGCTCCCCCGGGCGATGGGGTACGCCTGGCCGAAGTCGCCCAGCCGGAAGGACTTCATCAGCAGCGCTTAGTACGCGATGTGGATGGCGGCCGAGCAGAACAGGTACGGCCACGCCCCGGCCGCCGGGAACGGCACGAACGGCACCATGGCCAGCCCGATCAGCAGCCCGCCGCCCGAGATCGGCGCGAACCCGACCAGCTTGTCGGTGATCCTGTGCGCGATGGCGTTCCAGCCGGCGTGGGTGACCGCGGCGAGCAGGACGGCCGCGGTGACCAGCGGGGTCACTCGGAGCGCTCGCGCACGTCCGCCAGGATGCCGCCGGCGTGGGCGATCAGTGTCTTGGGTTCCATCGGGAAGACGGTGTACGGGGTGCCGGCCGCCGCCCACACGAGCTCGTGGTCGAGGAGGGAGCGGTCGGCGAGGACACGGGTCGTGGTGCGGTGCCCGAAGGGCGGTACGCCGCCGATCGCGTACCCGGTGGTCTCCCGTACGACGTCGGCCTTCGCGCGGGTGACCTTCTGCGCGCCGAGTTCCTGCCGAACCCGTTCCAGATCCACCCGGGAGGCGCCGTCCATGAGCACCAGCACCGGTACACCTCCCCCAAGCCCTCGGCTCCCCTCGAGCAGGGAGGACCCCCATGCCGCGAAGATCAGCGACTTGCAGATCTGGCTGAGCTCGCAGCCGATCGCGGCGGCGGCCTCGGGGGCGGTACGAGCAGCGTCGGGGAAGCGCCGGACCTGCCCGATCACCTCCGCGAGCCCCATCTCCCGCAGGGCCTCGGCGAATCGGGGGTGGACCGTGGAGCCCTCGTTGTCAGTGGCGGCTGTCGTCATGCGGGGCACGCTAGCGGTCGCCGCAGGGGCCGGGCGACCGAGTTGTCCCCGTCGGCGGGCACGTCGGGCGCACGGGGAAGCCGGTGAGGGCTCCCCGTCCCCACGGGGCCCTCACCGGCTGGTTCTGCGGTGTGGTGCGGCTGTCAGACGCGGGCCAGGTCCCGGTCGTCCGGGCTGCCGCCCTTCTCGCCGGCGTCGGCGTCGCCCTCGGTGCGCAGGCCCTCGCCCTCGACGTCCACGTTGGGCAGGGCGCGGTCCAGCCACTTCGGGAGCCACCAGGCCTTCTTGCCCAGCAGAGCCAGTACCGCCGGCACGATCGCCATGCGGACGACGAACGCGTCGAAGAAGACGGCGATGGCGAGACCGAAGCCGATCATCTTGACCATCGACTCGCTGGAGCCGATGAAGCCGGCGAAGACCGCCATCATGATCACCGCGGCCGCGCTCACCACCCGGGCGCCGTGCCGGAAGCCGGTCACCACGGCCTCGTCCGGCTTCTCGCCGTGGACGTAGGCCTCCCGCATCCGGGTCACGAGGAACACCTCGTAGTCCATGGCCAGTCCGAAGACCACGCCGACCATGAAGATCGGCATCATCGACATGACCGGGCCGGTCTCCTCCACACCCATCAGGCCGGACAGCCAGCCCCACTGGAAGACCGCGACCACGGCGCCCAGCGCGGCCATCACCGACAGGAGGAATCCGAGGGCCGCCTTGAGCGGGACCAGGATCGACCGGAAGACCACGATCAGCAGCAGGAACGCCAGCCCGACGACCAGGGTCAGGTACGGGACGAGCGCGTCGTTGAGCTTCTGCGACACGTCGATGTTCATCGCCGTGGCACCGGTGACCAGGACGTCCGCGCCGGTGTCGGCCTTGAGGCCCGTGCCGGCGTCCCGGATGTCGTGGACCAGGTCCTCGGTCGCCACGGACGAGGGCTTGGAGTCCGGGACGACGGTGATCGTCGCCGTGTCACCGGCCTTGTTGGGTGCCGCCGGGCTCACCGAGACGACGTCGTCGAGTGCCTTGATGTCGTCGCCGGTCTGCCGGAAGACGGCGTCCGGGTCGTCGCTGTTCTTGGCGTCGACCACGACGACGAGCGGGCCGTTGAATCCGGGGCCGAAGCCTTCGGAGAGCAGGTCGTAGGCGCGGCGCTGGGTGGTGGACGTCGGCTGTGAGCCGTCGTCGGGCAGGCCCAGTTCCAGGGAGGACGCCGGGATGGCCGCCGCGCCGAGGCCGACGACGCCGATCAGGAGGACGGCCACGGGGCGCCGTACGACGAAGCGCGCCCAGCGGGTGCCCATGTTCGGGCGCTGCGCCTTCTCCTTCGCCGTCCCGTTCCCCTTCTCCTCGTCCTCGCGGGCCTCGCGGGCCTCGCGCCCGCGCCGCTTGCCCTTCTCGCCCGCCGCGCGGACCCTGCGGCCCGCGTACCCGAGCAGCGCCGGGACCATGGTGAGGGCGATCAGGACGGCGATGGCGACCGTGACGGCGGCGGCGATGCCCATCTTGGTGAGCATCGGGATGTTGACGACCGACAGGCCGACGAGGGCGATGACGACCGTGAGACCGGCGAAGACGACGGCGGAGCCCGCGGTGCCGACGGCGCGTCCCGCCGCGTCCTCGCGTTCCCGGCCCTCGGCCAGTTCGGCGCGGTAGCGGGAGACGATGAACAGCGCGTAGTCGATGCCGACGGCGAGGCCGATCATCGTGGCCAGGATGGACGTGGTGGAGCCGAGTTCGAGCGTCGAGGCCAGCGCGGTGATGCCCGCGACGCCGATGCCGACGCCGATGAGGGCGGTGAGCAGGGGCAGACCGGCCGCGACCAGCGAGCCGAAGGTGATGACCAGGACGACCGCGGCGACACCGATACCGATGATCTCGGTGGCACCGGTCTCCGGGACGGCCTGGAGCGCGTCACCGCCGATCTCCACGGTCAGGCCGGCGTCGCGGGCCCCCTCGGCGGCGTCCTCGAGGGAGTCGCGCGAGGATTCCTCCAGCTCCATGCCGGATACCTGGTAGCTCACCGAGGCGTAGACGACGGTGCCGTCCCTGCTGACGCCTCCGCTCTGGTACGGGTCGGTGACGCGGGCGACCTCGGAGCCGTCGGAGAGTTCCTCGACGGTGTCCCGGACGATCGCCTTGTTGCCGGCGTCGGTCATCTTCTCGCCGGCGGGCGCCTTGAAGACGACGCGTGCGGTCGCTCCGTCGGCACGGGCACCGGGGAAACGTTCTTCCAGCACGTCGAAGGCCTTCTGGGCCTCGGTGCCGGGGATGGAGAACGAGGTGTTGCCCGCGACGGGCGCGCCGGCCGCGCCGACGCCGGCGAGCGCCAGCAGCGCCACCCAGAACAGGGCTGTGAAGTGCCGTCGCCTGAAGGCGAAACGGCCGAGTCGGTAGAGCAAAGTGGCCACGTGGGAGTACTCCCGGTCAGGTCGTGGATTCTTCAGGGCAGGGGAGATCAGCCCGACGACGTGAGCGGTGGCGTCCGTCAGGTGGGGGTGGTGGGGATGGTGGTGCCGAGGTGAGGGTTGGTACGGGTGATGCGGGTGGTGATCGCCGACCGTCGGGGTGTGCCGGTCAGCGAGGGGACACGCCGAGGGCGGGGAGCACCACGGCGTCGATGTACGAGATGAGGAACTCCCGTGTGGGCGGCAGGTCGTCGATCAGCGTCCGCGTGGCGAACGCGCCGACGAGCATGTGCACCATGTAGTCCAACGCCGGGTTGTCCGCCGGGACCTCGCCGCGCTCGATCGCGCGCCGGACGATCCTCTGGAACTCATCGACCTCGGGTTCCACGAGCAGGTCCTTGAAGGCCCGCCGCAGGTCGTCGTTCATGTGCACCGCCATGGCGAGCGCCCGCATCAGGGCGGCGTTCTGCTCCATGACGCAGTCGTCCTCGCGGCCGATGATGCTGTGCAGGTCGCCCCGGAGGGAACCGGTGTCGACGTCGCCGATGCTGCCGGGCTTCTGATGACGCATGGCTCTCACCACCAGCTCGGCCTTGCCGCCCCACTGGCGGTAGAGGGTGGCCTTGCTGGACCGGGTGCGGGCGGCCACGGCGTCCATGGTGAGGGCGTCGTACCCGACCTCGCGGAGCAGGTCGAGCACGGCCGCGTACAGTTCGGCCTCGCGCTCGGGGGTGATCCGGCTGCGCCGCACGGTCGTGACCTCGGTCATCCCGCTCACCTTCCCGCTCCTTCGTCCCTGTCGGACGTACCACCGCGCCGCACGGCACGCGTCGGTACACATAGTGCCGTACGTCCGCCGTCGCATACGCGGATTCGCATGCGGCCTCGTGCGCGGATTCGTACAAGACGAATGTACCCAAGACCTTATGAGAACGAAACCGTTTCGTACGTGTGCTGGGTCACGTCAGGAAATCCGCCACGATTCCGCACGAGTTGCTGAGGCCCGCCCCCCGGAAAAGCATGGAAGGGTGAGCTATCTGCGCCTGCCCCATCTCAACGGCGGCCTGCTGTGCTTCGTGGCCGAGGACGACCTCTGGCTCGCCCCGCTCGACGCGCCGGGCGGCCGGGCCTGGCGGCTCACCGTCGACCGCGCCAAACTCGGCCATCCCCGCTTCTCCCCCGACGGCCGCCACATCGCGTACACGAGCTGGCGCAGCCTCGCTCCCGAGATCCACCTGGTCCCCGTGGACGGCGGCCCCGGACGCCGGCTCACCTACTGGGGCACCTCCGACACCCGGGTCTGCGGCTGGGCTCCCCCGAACGGGGACGTGGACGCCGAGATCCTCGCCGTCGCCTCGCACGGCGAGCCGTTCTCGTACTTCACCTGGGCCTACAAGCTCTCCCCCGACGGCAGTCCGGGCCGCAAACTGCCCTGGGGCCCGGTGACCGACCTCCAGGTCGCCGACGTCGGCGGAGAACGGCAGACCCTGCTGCTCACCGGCACCCCACCGCACGAACCGGCCTCCTGGAAGCGGTACCGGGGCGGGGCGACGGGCAGGCTGTGGCTGCACGGACGGCGGCTGCTCGGCGGGACGGCGGACGGGACGCAAGCGGACGGAACGGCGGGCGGGACGAAAGCGGCCGTCGAGGGGGCCGGCGGCACCGGTGGCATCGACGGGCATCTGCACTCCCCGATGTTCGTCGGCGGCCGGGTCGCCTTCCTCTCCGACCACGAGGGCGTCGGCAACCTGTACTCCGTGGCGTACGACGGCTCCGACCTGCGCCGCCACACCGATCACGACGCGTTCTACGCCCGCCACGCGTCCAGCGACGGCACCCGGGTCGTCTACCAGTGCGCCGGTGACCTGTGGATCGTCGACGACCTGTCCCCGGGCTCCGTACCGCGCCGGCTCGACGTCACGCTGAGCGGGCCGCGCGCGGGGCGGCGGCGCTACCAGGTGCCCGCCGCCCACCACCTGGACGGCATCTCCGTGGACGAGACGGGCCGGGCCAGCGCCGTCGTCGTACGCGGCAGCCTGTACTGGCTCACCCACCGCGACGGCCCCGCCCGCACCCTCACGGACACCCCGGGCGTACGGGTACGGCTGCCGGAGATGCTCGGCGCGGGCGGACGAGTGGCCTACGTGACGGACGCCGACGGCGAGGACGCCATCGAGATCGCCTCCCTGCCCCGGGCGAGCGGTCACCGCCCCGCACGGCGGCTGGCCTCGGGGAAGCTGGGCCGGGTGCTGGAGATGGCCGCCGACCCGGACGGCGGGCAGCTGGCCGTCGCCTCCCACGACGGGCGCCTGCTGCTCGTCGGCACCGGCGAGGAGAGCGTGGAGGCGGGGGAGGGGGAGGGGGAGGAGACCGAGAACCCCGAAGGCGGTGAGAGCGGTGACGGCGGCGGCTCCGGCTCCGGCTCCGGCTCCGGCTCCGGCTCCGGCGAAGGTTCCGGTGAGGGGGTGGCCCCCGACACCCAGGTCACCGAGCTGATCCGGTCCATCAACGGCCCCGTGCGCGACCTCGCGTTCTCGCCCGACGGCGGGTGGCTCACCTGGTCGCATCCCGGCATCGGGCGGTCGCTGCGGCAGATCAAACTGGCCCGGATGAAGGACCGGCTGGTCATCGACGTCACCAACGGCCGCTTCGAGGACGAGAATCCGGTCTTCACCCGGGACGGCCGCTACCTGGCCTTCCTGTCCTGGCGCGGCTTCGACCCGGTGTACGACGTGCACACCGGCGACCTGTCCTTCCCGCTGGGGTGCCGCCCGTACCTGGTGCCGCTGTCGTCGGCGACCCCCTCCCCCTTCGCCCTCAGCCCCGAGGGCCGGCCGGCCGCCGGGGGCCTCGACCCGGTGGAGGCCGACGACGGCGAGGACCTCGGTGAAAGCGGCGCGGTGACCGTCGAGACCGAGGGCCTGGAGAACAGGGTCACCCCCTTCCCGGTTGCCGCCTCCAAGTACTCGGCGCTGCACCCGGTCTCGGGCGGCGGGCTGGTCTGGCTGCGCTGGCCGATCTCGGGAGCGCTCGGCGAGACCTTCGCCAACCCGGACGACACCAGCGGCCGGCCGACGCTGGAGCACTTCGCCATCAGCAGGGCGAAGAAGTCCGAACTCGTCGAGCACCTCGACTTCTTCGCGGTCAGCGGCGACGGCACCCGGCTGGTCGTCGCGGACGAGGGCGAACCGCGCGCGGTGCCCGCGACCGAGCCGGGCGACAGCGACTCCACCGTGTGGATCGACGTCCGCCGCATCCTGCACGAGGCCGACCCGGGGGCCGAGTGGCGGCAGGCGTACGAGGAGGCCGGGCGGCTGATCCGGTCCTACTTCTGGGAATCCGGCATGTGCGGCATCGACTGGGACGCGGTGCTCGCCCAGTACCGCCCGCTGGTCGAACGGGTCGCCTCCCCCGACGAGTTCGCGGACCTGCTGCGTGAACTCCTCGGCGAACTCGGCACCTCCCACGCCTACGTCACCGCCGCCCGCCGCAACGAGGGCCCGCCGCACTACCAGCGCCGTCAGGGCTTCCTCGGCGCCAACCTCGTGCCGCGCGAGCACGGTTGGACGGTCCGGCGGATCCTCCCCGGCGACTCCTCGGACTCCAGGGCCCGCTCTCCGCTGGCCGGCACCGGCATCCGCGAGGGCGCCGTCCTCACCCAGGTCGACGGCCGCCCGGTGGACCCGGTCGCCGGACCCTATCCACTGCTCGCGGGGGCGGGCGGTACGACGGTGGAGCTGACGTTCGCCCCGGCCGGGGGCGCGGGCCCGCCCCGCAGGGTCGCCGTGGTCCCGCTGATCGACGAGCGTCCGCTGCGCTACCAGGACTGGGTGGCCAAACGGCGTGAAGTGGTGCGGGAGTTGAGCGGCGGCCGGTGCGGCTATCTGCACATCCCCGACATGGGCGGCTCGGGCTGGGCCCAGTTCAACCGCGACCTGCGCATGGAGGTGTCCCGCCCGGCCCTGATCGTGGACGTGCGAGGCAACGCCGGCGGCCACATCAGCGAACTCGTCGTGGAGACACTGACCCGCACCATCCTCGGCTGGGACCTCACCCGCGACGCCCAGCCCGTGTCGTACGCGGCCAACGCCCCGCGCGGGCCGGTGGTGGCCCTCGCGGACGAGGCGACCAGCTCCGACGGCGACATGATCACGGCCGCGTTCAAGCTGCTGAGGCTGGGGCCGGTGGTCGGGCAGCGCACCTGGGGCGGGGTGGTCGGCATGACCGGCCGGCACCGGCTGGGGGACGGCACGGTGATCACGGTGCCGATGAACGCGGCCTGGTTCGACGCGTACGGCTGGTCGGTGGAGAACAAGGGCGTCGCCCCCGACCTGGAGGCACTGCGCACCCCGCTGGACTGGGCGGAGGGCCGGTACGCCGTACTGGACGACGCGGTCCGACTGGCCCTGGAACTCCTGGAGTCCGAGCCTCCGGCCACGCCCCCGACCTACAGCGACGTCCCCGACCGCTCCCGTCCGAAGCTGCCGCCGAGGGCGACATGAGAAGGGGCGCCTCCCACGGAGGCACCCCTTCCCGCTTCAGTACGCGACGTCAGGCGTCGTAGTCCTGATGACGGCGTTCCTCGGACTCCTGCTGCCGCCGGCGCTGCGGGTTGTCCGCGTCCTCCTCACGGCTTCGGCCGCGCTTCTGGGACTGCTCCTTGGCCTCGCCCATCTTCTGCTTGGCCTGGTCCTGCATCTGCTCGGCCTTGTCCTGGAACTTGTCCTTCATACCCATGTGGGTTCACTCCCGTTGGGGTGTGGGGGCTGTTGCTCGACCAGATTCACACGGGCGGTCACCCTGCGCATGTCGATCAGTCACGCAGCGTGCTCAGGAGTCGTTCCCGCAGGTCCCGGCGCTGCTCCCGGACGATCCGGCGCCGTGGCGAGTCCGCTCCGGTGCTGTTCGTCGGCGTTGCCGCCGGCTCCGACCAGTCCCGTCCGCGTGCCGGCGAACCGGTCCGCGAACCGCCGCACCTCCCGCTGTCCGACGGTGCCGATCACGCCGGGCAGGTAACCCCGTACGCCCTGCATCCCCCGCAGCCACCACTGCCCGTACACATGGCTGGAGCGCCGCTCGATCCCGGCCACCATCCGGTCCACCGCGGGACCCAGCGGGTACGTCTTGTTCGTCGGCCACGGCAGCCGCCGCCTGAGCTCCCGCATCGCCTCGTCCTGGTCGGCGCCGCGCACCATGTCCGTGTCGGTCCACGACAGATAGCCGACGCCGACCCGCACCCCCAGGTGCCCGACCTCGGCCCGCAGGCTGTGCGCGTACGCCTCCACACCGGACTTGGACGCGCAGTACGCGGTCATCATCGGGGCCGGGGTGATCGCGGCGAGCGAGGCGACCTGGAGCAGGTAGCCGCGGCTCTCGGTCAGCAGCGGCAGAAACGCGCGGGCGGTGACCGCCGAGCCGATCAGGTTGACCTCGATGACGCGCCGCCAGGACTCCGGGTCGGAGTCGGCGAACGGACCGCCGTTGGCCACACCGGCGTTGGCGACCACGATGTCGACCCGTCCGAACCGCTCCTTCACCTCCGCCGCGACCCGGGTCATCGCCCCGTGGTCGGTGACGTCGGCGTGCCAGTGGTCGCTCTCGCTGTGCAGCCGCGCCGACACCTGCTTGAGCGCGTCCGGTTCCAGCCCGACGAGCGCCACCTTCACCCCGCGCGCGGAGAGCTTGCGGGCGAGCAACTCCCCCACCCCGCGGGCCGCTCCGGTGACGACGGCGACCCGACCCTCGAGCCGGCCCCTGGTCATGCGCTGTCCACTCATGCGCTCTCCTCGGCGGGTGCAACGGATGTGACGGGGGCGGCGGGGGCGGCGGGGGGCGCGGGGATGTGGGCGGCGGCGAGTTCCCGGATCCGCCCGGTGACCGTTTCGGGCGCCTCGACGGGCGTCATGTGGCCGATGCCGGGCAGTTCGGTGAGTCCGAGGCAGTGCGGCAGCCGGGAGGCGATCGCCCGCGCGTGCACCGGCGGGGTGAGCCGGTCCGCGGTACCGACGACGACGGCCGTCGGTACCCGCAACTCCCCTACGCCGTACTCGAGATCGAGCAGGCCGAGCACGTGCGACCAGGACCGGCGGACCGTGCGCGGGCAGGCGTGCACGATGCGGGCGCACGCCTCGACCATGTGCGGCGTCGAACCGGGGCCCAGCGTCGCGTACTTGAGGATGCGGCGGGCGACCGGGGTGACCGGGCCGAGCGGGGCCGACGTGCCGAGGGCGCGCCGGACCAGCCAGGTCCGTGTCCGCCCCGGCGGGAGCGGCAGCACCGTCGACTCGTCGACCAGCCGCGAACTGCCGGTGCTGCACAGCAGTACGGCCCCCGTGTGCTCGACGAAGGCGGGCCGGCCGGACGCGGCCATCACCGTCATGCCGCCCATGGAGTGCCCGGCGATCACGGCCTGTTCGCCGGGGGCGAGCGTGGCGGTCAGGACGGCTTCCAGGTCGTCGGCGAGCGCGTCGGTGCTGCAGTTCCGGCTCGCGGGGGTGCGGCCGTGGCCCCGCTGGTCGTAGGCGATCACCCGGTGGTCGGCGGCGAGTTCGCGGATCTGGGCCGCCCAGAAGGCGGTCGAGCAGGTCCAGCCGTGGGCGAGGACGACCGCGGGCGCCCCGTCGGGCCCGTGCAGTTCGACGTGCAGCCGGGTGCCGTCGGCGGAGACGGCGGTGAGTTCGCGGGCAGGGGCGGGCGGGGCGTAGGGCCCGGCGGAAACGTGCCTCGGCCGGCTCACGCGACCGCCTCGGTGCTCTCGTGGGGTGCGGCGGCCTTCTTCCTCCCGGGCGCCGCCCGCAGGACGGCGTACTCGGTGAGGTCCACACTCCGGGTGGCCCGCCGGAACTCACCGGTCGTGCCCGGCCAGACGGTGGTGTTGCGGCCGTCGGCGTCCAGGTACCAACTGGTGCAGCCGCCGGTGTTCCACACCGTGCGCTTCATCCGCTCCTGCACCCGGTGGTTCCAGACGCGGACGGCGCTCCTGCGGGCGTCGAGGGCGACCCGGCCGCCGAGGACGTCGAGCTGGCGGAGGTAGTCGGCCAGGTAGTTCAGCTGGGACTCGATCATGAGGATCATGGAGGAGTTCCCGAGGCCGGTGTTGGGCCCGATGAGCGTCATGAAGTTGGGGAACCCGGCGGCCGAGGCGCCGCGCAGCGCCTCCATGCCGCCCGTCCAGGTCTCGGCGAGGGTCTTGCCCTCCGCGCCGACGACCCGCTCGGCGATGGGCATGTCGGTCACGTGGAACCCGGTCCCGAACACGATCGCGTCGACCTCGGCCTCGGTGCCGTCGGCCGCCACGACCGTCGACCCCCGGACCTCGCTCAGGCCGCCGTCGACCACGTCCACGTTGGGCTGCGCGAGCGCCGGGTAGTACGTGCTGGACAGCAGGATGCGCTTGCAGCCGATGCGGTAGTCGGGGGTGAGCCGGGCGCGCAGGGCCGGGTCCTTGATGGCACGGGCCATGTTGCGCTTGGCCAGCTGCTCCACGAAGCCCAACTCGCCCGGGTGCTTGGTGAACGCCTGGACCTGCAGCTCCCGCACGCCCCACAGCAGTCCGCGGCGCAGCTGGGCGGTGAAGGGCAGCGCCCGGTGCAGGGCCCGTTCGGCGCCGCTGATGGGCCGGTCGACGCGGGGCAGCACCCAGGGCGGGGTGCGCTGGAAGAGGGTCAGCCGAGAGACCTGCGGCTGGACGGACGGCACGATCTGGATGGCCGACGCGCCCGTGCCGACCATGGCGATCCGCTTGCCGCGCAGGTCGTAGTCGTGGTCCCAGCGGGCGGAGTGGAAGACCTTGCCGGGGAAGGTGTCGAGCCCCGGGATGTCGGGGGTCTTCGGTTCGGACAGCGGCCCGGTCGCGGAGACGACCACATCCGCGCTGAGGCTGCCGCTGCCGGTCTCGATGTCCCAGCGCAGCCGCTCCGTGTCCCACACCATCCGCTTCACCTCCGAGTCGAAGCGGATGTGCGGGCGCAGCCCGAAGACGTCGGTGACGTGCTCGAGGTAGGCGCGGATGTGCTCCTGCCCGGAGAAGGAACGCGGCCACTCGGGGTTGGGCGCGAAGGAGAACGAGTACAGATGGGACGGCACGTCGCACGCGCATCCCGGATAACTGTTGTCCCGCCAGGTTCCGCCGACGCTGTCGGCCCGCTCCAGGACGACGAAGTCGGTGATCCCCTCTCGCCTCAGCCGCACGGCGGCCCCCAGCCCGCCGAACCCGGACCCCACCACCGCGACCCGTACGTGCTCGTGCACGGCCATCCCCAAGCCTCCAGCCTTCACGCACCGCCGAGAACCCCGCCAGTGAACACTGGCGCAATGGGGAGAGTAGGGCAGTCGCCTACTGATGGGTAGGGGGCACGCAAGGAAAGTTACCGCTGGTACGCCCTAGGCTGCTGACGTGGCAGAGGAAGCAGAACCCCGAGGCGAGCGGCGCGAGTACCGCATGGAGGAGCTGGCCCGCCTGGCCGGCGTCACGGTGCGCACGCTGCGCTTCTACCGTGAGCGCAAGCTGATATCGCCGCCTCGCCGCGAAGGCCGCATAGCGTGGTACGACGACCATCACCTGGCCCGGCTGCGCACGATCACGGCGCTGCTGGAACGCGGCCACACCCTGAACGGCATAGCGGAACTGGCCGAGGCCTTCGACCACGGTCGCGACGTCGGGGAGCTCCTCGGCATGGGCACCCCCACCGAGGAGACCCCCGTCCGCCTCACCCCCGAGGAGCTCGCCGACCACTTCGCCGGCGAGGTCACCCCGGAGAACCTCGCCGCCGCGATGGACCTCGGCTACCTCGGCACGGACGGCGAGGAGATCGTCCACATCAGCCGCCGTCTGCTGGACGTCTCGTCCGCCCTGGTCCGCGAGGGCATCCCGCTCGCGGAGGTGCTGCGCGCGGGCCGGGAGGTCCGCACCCACACCGAGGCCATGGCCGACCTCTTCGCCGAGCTGATCCTGCGCCACGCCCCCGAGGAGGCCGTCCACCGCCTGCGCCCCCTGGCCCGCAGCGTGGTCGACGCGGAACTCTCCCTGGCGATGGACCGCCGCCTGCACGAACAGGTCTGACCGCGGACGAGGATCGAAAGCCGCGTGCTCACTGCCCATCGGTGTGTCCCCTGACGGCGCAGGCAAGCCCGGCCCCGCGGCCGTTCAGTCGCCGGCCAGCTCCGCCTGCCAGAGGGAGCTGACGTAGTAGTGGTTGTCGTACCGCTCGGAGCTGGCCTTGATGTCCTCGACGGTGGCCTCACCCCGGTACACGCGCTCCAACAGCCGGTAGTAGTCGAAGCGGTCCATACCGGGGGTGAAGGCGACCAGCACGTCGGCCTCCTCCCCCCGGGCCGGAGCGAAGGCGTGCGGCAGCCGCGGCGGCACCGTCACGAAGTCGCCGGTCTCCAGGGTGACGATCCGGTCGCCCAGCAGCACCCGCAGGCTGCCGCCGAGCACGAAGAACATCTCGGTCGCCTTGGTGTGGAAGTGGGCAGGAGCACCCGGAGAACCCTTGCGCAGGCCGGCCCGGTTGGCCGTCAACGCCCCCTGGGTCTGGGCAGAGTCGGCGAGCAGCGTGATGAGGCTGGCGGCCCCGTCCTGCAACGTCTCGGCGGAACCGGCGCGGACGAGGACGGGGCGGGCGGACGCGTTCATGGGGTTCTCCTCAGGTGCGGTCGGGTCGGTGGAACTGCGGGGAGCGGGCCGGCGGGGGTTGGCCCCGGGCCGTGTCCGGCCCCCGGCATCGCGCCGGGCCCCGTCCCTCATGACGACCACGCTATGCACTCGAAAGACCCCATGTAGGGTGCATTTCCGTGGCTGATTCATGGGTCAATCCGGCCGAACGCATCGGCAGTGACCTGCACTTGGACCTGAACCTGGACATGACCGGAGGCGGTGGCCGCCGTGCCACGCTCGGTCGTGCGCTGCGCGAGGCGATAGGGGACGGACGGCTGGCGCCGGGCACCCGGCTCCCTCCTTACCGGTCGCTCGCCGCCGACCTCGGGCTGGCCCGCAACACCGTCGCCGAGACCTACGCCGAACTCGTCGCCGAGGGCTGGCTGGTCGCCCGGCAGGGGTCGGGGACGCGGGTGGCGCCCAGGGCGAAGCCGGTCGGTTCCCCGCGGGTGCCCAAACCGGCGCCGGCACGCTCCCGGCCGCCCGCCCACAACCTGCGGCAGGGCCTGCCCGACGCCGCCGCCTTCCCCCGTAGCGCCTGGCTGGCTGCCGCGCGGCGGGCACTGAACGCGGCGCCCAACGACGCGTTCGGACTCGGCGACCCCCGCGGCCGGCCCGAGCTGCGACGTGCCCTGGCCGAGTACGTGTCACGTGCGCGCGGCGTGCGCACCAGCCCCGAGACGATCGTGGTGTGCTCCGGTTTCGCGTCCGCCCTGCGGCTCCTCTTCGGCGGGAAGGTGCTGCGCGGCCCCCTGGCGGTGGAGTCCTACGGACTGCCGTTCCACCGGTCGATCCTGCGGGACGCGCACGTGCGGACCGTGCCGCTGACGCTGGACGAGCACGGGGCGCGCACCACGGAGCTGTTCGCGCTGAAGGGCGCACGGGCGGCGCTGCTCACCCCCGCCCACCAGTTCCCCACGGGAGGACCGCTCCACCCCGAGCGGCGGGCCGCCGCCGTGGACTGGGCCCGCGGCAGCGGGGGCGTGCTGCTGGAGGACGACTACGACGGGGAGTTCCGCTACGACCGGGAGCCGGTGGGCGCCGTCCAGGGTCTCGATCCGCAGCGTGTCGTGTACCTGGGCTCGCTCAGCAAGAGCCTCTCCCCCGCGCTGAGGCTGGGGTGGATGGTCCTGCCGGACCACCTGGTGGAGCCCGTACTGCGCGTCAAGGGCGAACGCGAGGCGTGGTCCGGTGTCACGGACCAGTTGACACTCGCCGATTTCATCGAGTCGGGCCATTACGACCGGCACATCCGCCGGACCCGGCAGCGTTACCGGGACCGCAGGGACCGTCTCGTCGCGCTTCTCGCCCGCCGGGCGCCGCACGTCACGCTCACGGGCGTCGCCGCCGGGCTGCACGCGGTGCTGGGCCTGCCGCCCGGCACCGAACGGTCGGTGACCAAGGCCGCCGCCTGGCAGCGTATCGCCGTGGACGGACTCGCCGGCTTCCGGCATCCAGCCGCCACCATGCCCGCGCACGACGGCCTGGTCGTCGGCTATGCCGCACCTCCCGACCACGGTTTCGGGGCGGCGCTCGACGCCCTCTGCGGCATTCTGCCTCCACCGCCCGACGGGGACTGATGGCCGCGCGGGCGGGGCCGGACGGGCTCGTGTCCCGTCTTCCCGGGAGCGGGTGGCCACCTGTCGGGGCGGTGACTCCGGTCAGCCGGCCAGGAGGGTGCCCGGCGCCTTGGCCGTGCTCAGGGCGATGCGGTTCCAGGTGTTGATGACGCTGATCAGCGCGAGCAGGTGGGCCAGTTCGTCGGCGGTGAAGTGGGCGGCCGCGCGCCGGTAGACGGCGTCGGGCACTCCTCCGTCGGAGACGAGGGTGACCGCTTCGGCGAGTCCGAGTGCCGCCCGCTCATGCTCCGCGAAGAAGTCCCTCGCCCCCCGCCATACGGAGATCATGTGCAGCCGCTCCTCGCTCTCCCCCGCCCTACGGGCCTCGGAGGTGTGCATGTGCAGGCAGTACGCGCAGCCGTTGAGCTGCGAGCACCGGATCTGGACCAGTTCGACGAGCGCGGGATCCAAGCCCTCGCGGGCCGCCGCGTCGAAGGAGATGAGCGCTTTGAAAGCCTTCGGCGCCGCCTGGGCAAAGTCGATGCGGACGCTGTCGGTGGCGGTGTGCGCATGCGTCATGCCCGCCACGCTATGGCGGTGGAGGCCCCCGGCCGGAGTTCATTCCGGCGTCCGGATCGCGGGTCAATCCGGCCGGAGCCGACCGCGCGTACCGGCGGCGGCTCCCACATGGCTTCCCCGGCATTCCGGCACCGGTCCGTACGGATCACTCGCGCCGACCCGGGCGGTCCTGGACGAGCGGTTCGCAGCGGGAGCCGCGGTCCTCCTCAGCGTCCCGTACGCGCTCGTGCAGGACGCGCGCCGGCTCCGCGCCGCCGTCGGCCGGTGAGGACGCACCCCCCTCGGTCCGCGAGCACGTCAGTCCCGGGGCCCAAAGACCACCGTCACCGGCGCGTGGTCCGACCAGCGCTCGGCGTGCGTGGCCGCGCGTTCCACGTACCCCTTGACCGCGCGGGCGGCCAGCCCGGGGGACGCCATGTGGTAGTCGATCCGCCAGCCCGCGTCGTTGTCGAAGGCCCGCCCCCGGTACGACCACCACGAGTAGGGCCCCTCGACATCCGGATGCAGCGCCCGTACGACGTCCACGTACCCGCCGTCGGCCGGGTCGAGGACCCGCCCCAGCCATTCCCGCTCCTCGGGGAGGAACCCGGAGTTCTTGGTGTTGCCGCGCCAGTTCTTCAGGTCGGCCTGCTCGTGCGCGATGTTCCAGTCCCCGCACACCACGACCTCGCGGCCGTCGGCGGCGGCCCGCTCCCGCAGGCCCTTCAGATAGACGAGAAACTCCCCCATGAAGCGGATCTTCTCGTCCTGCCGCTCGGTACCGACCTCGCCGGAGGGCAGGTACAGGGACGCGACGGTGACCCCGGGCAGGTCCGCCTCCACGTACCGCCCGCTGCCGTCGAACTCGGCCGACCCGAACCCGACCTGGACGCGATCGGGTTCACGCCGCGTGTAGAGGGAGACACCCGCGCGCCCCTTGGCGGCGGCGGGCGCGTGCACCACATGCCATCCCTCGGGCTCCCGGACGGACGCGGGCAGCTGCTGCGGCTCCGCGCGCACCTCCTGCAGGCACACCGCATCGGCGGAGGTCAGGCCGAGCCACTCCACGAAGCCCTTCTTGGCGGCGGCGCGCAGTCCGTTGACGTTGACGGAGGTCACAGTGAGCATCAGGGCACGATACCGGCACACTGGACGGGGTCCGAAAACGGATCCTCCACCCCTCCCGGATTGATATACCTTACTGCGCATGAATATCCGACGCGTCTCCTACGACCACCCCGACGCCGTCAAGCTGAACGACGAGGTCCAGGCCGAGTACGACGTCCGCTACGGCGACGGCGGCGACGCCACCCCCATGGACCCCGCCGACTTCCGGCCGCCGAACGGCGTCTACCTGATCGCCTACGACGAGAACGACACCCCCGTCGCCTCCGGCGGCTGGCGCGTCCAGAACGCCAACGGCGAGGGCAACCGCGACGGGGACGCGGAACTGAAGCGGATGTACGTGATCGAGCAGATGCGCGGTCGAGGCCTGGCCCGCCGCATCCTGGCCGCCCTGGAGGACGACGCCCGCGCGGCCGGCCGCCTGCGCATGGTCCTGGAAACCGGCACCGAGCAGCCGGAAGCCATCGCCCTGTACGCCTCCAGCGGCTACGAGCCCTGCGAGAAGTTCGGCTACTACCGCTTCCACGACAACAGCCGCTGCTACGCGAAGGCCCTGTAGACCCCCCACCCGGAGAAGCCGGCCGGAACGGAAATGAACCGCCCTGCCGGCTCAGCGGGGCGGGGGCGCCGACGAAACGGTGGGGGCGCCGGTCAGGGACCGGCCTCCGGAACGGACACGGAATCGGACTCCGCGTCCAGGTCACCAGCGCCGTCTTCCGCCGTGGAGAGGAGGCGTCGGCCGCGGGACTCAGCCACCCTCAGGACATCGGCCAGGCACTCGGTCAGGCGGAGCGCCGCGTAGCGGACCTCGACGTTCGGGGTCAGGGGGTCGTCCAGCACCCGGCGGGCGGAGCGGAGAACGTCCAACCCGTCCGCGAGCTGCCGGGCCTCCTTCTCGTCGGCGAGCCGGGACACGATCCCTCCCTCCTCACCGGGGACGAGGAAGCAGGGCTTGCCTTCCGCCGACAGCCAGGGCAGCAGCCGGAGCGCGGTGAGCGAGTTCATCACGCGGCCGCCTTCCGCGCGCCGACGGCGTACTGGCCGAGGTCGAGGTCGGCACCGAAGCCGGCGGCGAGTACGACGACCCGGCGACGGTGCCACCTAAGCGCCCGCTCCTGCTCGTGGGCGGTGAGGTAGGGACGGACGAGGCGGGAGGCGGTGCCGTCGAGGGGAAAGTGCCGGCAGTACGGGGAGCGGAGGAGAGGGAGGCGGGGTGCGGGGGCGGTGAGGTGCGTGGGGCGCTGGGCGCGGTGGCGGGAGGCGCCTGCGCGGCGGGTCCCGGTGCCGGGGCCGAAGAGAAGGCTCAGCCGGTGGGTGATGCGGTGGATAAGGTTGGGCATGTTGACGCTCCTTGTAAGCGTTGGCCGCGCCCCGGGAGGTCTAGCCACCTCGCCGGGGTTTTGTCGTTTCCGACCATACCCGCAACCGCGTCCCCCTGCACCTCCCTTCGTCCCACCGCGCCCCGACGCGGTGGGACGCGTTCTGCCCCTGCAAGGTGCGCGAGGGTGCATCACCGTGGTGGGATGACTGATCTCCCGCGCTACGAGTACGTAAAGCTCGCGGATGCCATCGCTGCCGACATCTCATCCGGCAAGTTGCCGCAGGGAGCGGCGCTGCCCGGCGAGCGAGCCATGACAGACCTGTATGGCGTAAGCATCGGCACCGTGCGGCGCGCGATCGTCGAACTGCGGAAACGGGGCCTCGTCGCGACGCTGCCCGCAAAGGGGACGTACGTCATCGGGCAACCCGGCACAGCCGGGAACGAGGACGGGACCGCCGACTGACGGTCCCGTCCTGTTTCGCCGTGTCGCCGCTCGGCGGCCTCGGCTTGATCACCCCGCCCGACGACGGCGGTTTCTCAGCCGAATCTCAGGATGCGTGGGGCGAAGGTGCCCTCGGGGTCGTCGGCGCGGCCGACCAACCACACCGTCGCCGTGCCCGACACCGGCCGCAGCACCCGGGAGTCGCCCACGCCTCGTCCGGTCCGCCGCCCTGTGCCCCTCTTGCGGGTGATGGTGCCGGGGTGAGTTTCGAAGTAGTTTCAAAGTCATGGGTACCGAGAGCGCCGCCGTGAACTTCTCCGAGCTGGTGAACAAGAACAAGCAGACGCTTGCCCGGCTCCAGGAATCGCCGAGACTGCTCCTGCACCGCAGAGACGGCGAGGATCTGGTCCTCACCACCGCGGCGCGGGCCGAGCAGGACCAGACCGTGGTGTCGGCAGCCACCCGGATGCTGGCCGCGATGGCGCGCCGGGAGCCCGGCAGCATGGAACTGCTCCTCGACATACTGCCGGACGCATTCCCATGGGTCCGTTTCCTGCCCGAGCCCGATCTCCACGCCTTCGCCGTCGAACTGGTCGACACCATGCGCGCCGCCGACTCGCTCGGCAACAGCGCGTCCGTCGCCCAGTTGCTCATCGCCTGGCAGCACACCGCCGAGGTCTACTCCGACCCCGAACTGCTGGCCGCGCTGACCCAGGATCACGGCGAAGACCACGGCCCGGTACCGGACCCGCGGGGCGCCGCATGAGCGCAGGTCGCGGCGGCCGCGCCGCGCCCCCGGCACCCGACGGCCACTGGGAGGTCCGCTTCGCCGACGCGGCCTCGGCCAAGGGCTGGGGGAGCCTCGCCCAGCAGGCCCGCGAGAACACCTACCGCACCTGGATCACCATGCGCACCGCGCCCAGACCGGCCACTGAGACACCCCGGCACCACCGCCTCAAGGGCGGTCTGGCGCACGGAACCCACCGCGGGCAGACCTGCGAGCAATGGCAGATCGAAGTGACCGGCGGCGGCCGCGTCTGGTACCTCCTGGACACAGCCCGCGACACCTGCTGGATCACCTTCGCGGGCACCGGGCACCCGCGAGCCACCGACCGACGCTGAGCCAACACAGCCTGGTGGGCGGCGGAACGGGACGGCGCGCATCGACCGCCCCGTTCCGCCCTTGGTCGTTCGGTCGTTCAACGTGGCCGGTGCAGGGAGCCGGTGACACATTGTTGATCTTTCTCACCACCGGAAAGCGCCGCTCCGCAGGGGCATCCCGCGCCTGAGCCATGGGGCTCGGTGAGGCTGGATCTCCAGGCACGGGACGCGCAGGCCGTGCACGTGGACGAGCTGAACCAACGTCAGGGACCATCGGAAGACATCCCGGGGTTCGCGCCCAGATGATTGGCGGCGTCTGTCGCGCTTCCGCGATGGGTTCTGCGGCCGGCGGTATGACCCTCACAGCACGTCTCAACCGTCGGACTCTGTCTCACGCGGCACCGGATACCGTTTGCTGCGGAGCATCGAGCGACTGGAATTCGGCGGACTGTGGTGTCTGCGGTCAGCTCTGAACTTGAGCCGAGCCGCCGTTCCCTGGGCCCCTACGGTGCGCTGAAGGTCCGGCGGATGCCCTGTCCGCTCGGCGCGGCGGAGCACCTCGCGGCGGAAAGCGACGGGGAGGGGGAAAACGACGAAGATCCCGACCGATCATGAAGATCGGTCGGGATCTCGCCAACCGCTCCTGAGCCAACTCAAGAACAGTCATGTTGTGGACCTGTGGGGATTTGAACCCCAGACCCCCTCGATGCGAACGAGGTGCGCTACCAGACTGCGCCACAGGCCCTTGCAACGAGTGAAACCTTAGCATCCTGATCGGGGTGCTCGGAAATCCGTTGCGGGTCGGCGGTCACCTGGGGTTCCCAGGTTCACTCGTTGGCCGCGCGCGGCCGGTCGCCGTCCTCGTACTGGTCGAACAGCGGGGTACGGCCGCGCTCGCGCGCCCGGCGGGCCGAGGCCGCCGTGGGGGTCCCCCCGCGCGAACGCCTTCGAGCGTGGGGGACGGCGTCGGTGCGGCCGTCGCCGTCCGGGTGGTCGTCGTGGTCGCTCTCCGCGCCCGCGTCGTGGGGTTCGGCGTCGTCGGACGCGGCGGCCTCCTCCGGGCCCGGGGCCATGGAGCTCGAGCGGGCCGAGCTCCAGGTGTCCGGAGCGCCGAGGTCCACGTCGCTGGTGGCGCGCGGGGCGACCGGGGCGGTCACGTACGTGGGCAGCGGGACCGGGACCGGGTCCCAGCTGTCGCCGCCCTGGCCGGGGCGCCGCTGACGCTCGCGCTGCTGGTCGACCCACTCGGCATGGTCGGTCTGCTCCACGAGCGCCCGCCGGTCGGCGGCGAGCGCCAGGAGGCCGGGGTCGGTCTCCTGCTCCGGTCCGGCGGCCGGCTCGAAGCCCTGTCCGGGTCCCTCCGGTTCGCCGGTGTCCACGTCGTCGATGGCCGCGCGGCGGCGCGGCTGGCGCTCGCGCAGCCGCTGCGCCGCGACCTCCGCCTGGCGGCGGTCCATCTGGTACGCGAACCGGCGGTGCTCCTGGGTGCGCAGGTACGCGATGTAGATGCTCAGCAGGACGGCCGGCACTCCGGGCGCCCACAGGAACGTGAGGCCGCCGATCGCCGCGACGACCGCGCCGAGTGTGAAGGCGACGAAGAGCAGGGTGGTGGTGCGCCGACGACGCGCGAGCACCTTCGAGCGCCGGGCGCGCGCCGCGGAGGCCTGCGCCGCCCGGGACTGCTGGGCGGTGGGCCGGGGCGGTCCGGCGGGCTGCACCCGTCGGGGGTCCCGTTCGCGGCGGGCGGACGGGACGCGCTCGCGCGCGGAGCCGGATTCGGTGCCGGGGCCGGACTCCGGGTCGGGGCCGGGCTCCGGGTCGGGGCCGAATTCGGGGCCGCGCCGGTCCGGCCGCTGGAGGTCCGGCCGCTGGGCGGGCTGCTCCGGTACGGGCGCCTGTACCTGCGGACGGGTCTGGGACACGGCGAAGGCCCGGACGTCCACCGAATCGGTGACCGCGTCCGGGTCGTGGGCGCTCTGCTCCTCCTCGTCGGCGGAGCGCGCCCGCAGGTCCTTGGCGTACCGGCGCTCCATTCCCGCCCGTCCGGACAACAATCGGATGGCGGTGCTGAAGCGTTCCGTCGGACGGGCTTCGTTCAACTCGTCCTGCCTACGGAGCCACATCGGCACCAAGTAGGCGGCCCAGGCCCCGACAATGACTGCGTAGATGAGGCCGCTGCTGCTCACGCCTCACACGGTAGAGGGGTTTAGGTGAGGCCATCCGCCAATTGAGCCGGTGTGTCGCACGATCCGGCTGATATCTCGAACTTTTTTTGGATCGATGTGATCAGCAGACCACTCGAGACGTGAAATTCCCTGCCTTCACAGGCTTCGGGCGGTCATCAGGCGATCAAATTCGAACGTTTATTCAATTACCGGGGCTGTGCGGGATTCCTGGATTACGCCGCTCACCCTCCGGCCGCTCACGCCGGGAGCGTTCCCGCTGCCAGCGGACGAGCAACCCCTCGGGCACCTCCTCGGCCGTGAGCGCGAAGACGAGATGGTCGCGCCAGGCTCCGTCGATGTGCAGATAACGCGGGCGCATCCCCTCCGCGCGGAATCCGAGTTTCTCCACGACCCGCCGACTGGGCCCGTTCTCGGGGCGAATGCACACCTCCACGCGGTGCAGCCCGACCGTACGGAAACAGTGGTCCACGGCCATCGCCACGGCTGTCGGCATCACTCCGCGGCCGGCCACCGCCTCGTCCACCCAGTAACCGACGTGACCCGAGCACATCGAACCCCAGGTGATCCCGGCGACCGTCAGCTGGCCGACCAGACGCCCCTGGTACTCGATGACGAACGGCAGCATCCGGCCCGCGTGCGCCTCGGCCCTCAGATGACGGACCATCTGGCGGTAGGTCGGCCGGTGCACGACCGGACCGGCGGGGGTGGGCGGCGGGATGGTCGCCTCCCAGGGCCGCAGCCAGTCACGGTTGCGGCGGTTGACCTCGCGCCAGACCCGCTGGTCGCGCATCTTTATGGGCCGGAGGACGACGTCGCCGACCGCCAGCTCCACGGGCCAGGCCGAGCCGTTCAGCTCGCACCCCCGCCGGCCCCCGGCCCGGGGTGGTCACCACCGCGCAGCTGGTCGACCGCGTGCCTCAGCAGCGGTTCCAGGACGGCCAGACCGTCCTTCACCCCGCCCCTGGACCCCGGGAGGTTGACGATCAGGGTCCCGCCGCCCGCGACTCCCGCGATGCCCCGGGAGAGGGCGGCCGTCGGCACCTTGTCCCGGCCGTACGCCCGGATGGCCTCCGCGATGCCGGGCACCTCGTGGCCGATCACCGCGCGGGTCGCCTCGGGGGTGCGGTCGGTGGGCGAGATGCCGGTGCCACCGGTGGTCACGATGACGTCGTACCCGGCCTCCGTACCCGCGCGCAGCGCGACCTCCACCGGGTCCCCGTCCGGAACCACCTCGGGGCCGTCGACGGCGAAGCCGAAGCGCCGCAGGCCCTCGGCGATCAGCGGGCCGCCCGTGTCCTGGTAGACGCCGGCGGCGGCCCGGTTGGAGGCGGTGACCACCAGGGCGCGGTACGGCGCGAGCGGTGCGTCGCCCGCGGATGCGTCGAGTGTCATGCCCTGCTCCAGTCGCCCGACTTGCCGCCCGTCTTCTCCTCGACCCGCACGTCCGTGACGACCGCTTTCTTGTCGACCGCCTTCACCATGTCGATCACGGTGAGCGCGGCGACCGAGACCGCGGTGAGCGCCTCCATCTCGACGCCCGTACGGTCCGTCGTCCGCACGGTGGCCGTGATCTCCACGGCGTCGTCCGCGACCGACAGGTCCAGTGTCACACCGGAGAGGGCGAGAGGGTGGCACAGCGGGATCAGGTCGGGGGTGCGTTTGGCGCCCATGATGCCCGCGATCCGCGCGGTGGCCAGGGCGTCCCCCTTGGGGACCCCCTCGCCGCGCAGCAGTTCGACCACACGGGACGAGACCAGGACGCGGCCGGTGGCGCGGGCGGTGCGCGCGGTCACGTCCTTGCCGGAGACGTCGACCATGCGGGCGGCGCCCGCCTCGTCGAGATGCGTCAGGTGGTCCGGCGCACGGTCCCGCGTACGGCCCTGGGGTTCGTCCTGCGTACGGTCGTCCTGCGCTGGAGGTCCGGGGGTGTCCCCCCGGGAAGGCACGGTCATGAGTGTGGCGCTCCCGGTCCGGGCCCGCCGCGGTGCGGCGCACGGGCCTGCTGTGCGCGACACGGTACCGCCAACCCGCGCGGGTCAGCCGAGCAGGATCACCTCGACGTCGGCGCCGGGGGCGACCGACTCGACGTCCTCGGGGACGACGATCAGCGCGTTCGCCTGGGCGAGGGCGGCCACCAGGTGGGATCCGGCGCCGCCGACCGTGGTCACCTCGCCGTCGGCGTACCGGCCGCGCAGGAACTGGCGGCGGCCCTTCGGCGAGCTCAGCGCCCCGCCCGCGGTGAGGGTGGCGCGGGTTCTCGGCCGGTGGACGTCCGCGAGGCCCATCAGGGTACGGATGGCGGGGCGGGCGAACAGCTCGAAGGAGACGTACGAGGAGACCGGGTTGCCGGGGAGGGCCAGCAGCGGGGTGTGGTCGGGGCCGATGGAGCCGAAGCCCTGCGGTTTGCCGGGCTGCATGGCGAGCTTGCGGAAGTCGATGCCGCCGCCCGGCTCGTCCTCGTCGCCGACGGACGACAGCGCCTCCCTGACGACGTCGTACGCCCCGACGCTGACGCCGCCGGTGGTGACCACCAGGTCGGCACGCACCAGCTGGTCCTCGATGGTGTCGCGCAGGGTGTCGGCGTCGTCGGCGACGGCGCCCACGCGGTAGGCGATGGCGCCGGCGTCGCGGGCACAGGCGGTGAGGGAGAAGCTGTTGGAGTCGTAGATCTGACCGGCGCTCAGCTTCTCGTCGGGCTGGACGAGTTCGCTGCCGGTGGAGAGCACGACCACGCGCGGGCGCGGGTGCACCCGTACGGTGCCGCGGCCGACCGCGGCCAGGAGGGAGATCTGGGGCGGGCCGAGGACCGTGCCGGCCTCCAGGGCTCGGTCGCCGGCCCGTACGTCGCTGCCCCGGGCGCGCACGTGCGCGCGTGCCTCGGCCGGGCGGTACACGAGCACCTGCCCGGTGGCGCCCTCGGGGGCCAGACTGCGGGCCCGCATCCCGGTGACCGGGCCCTCGCCGAGCCCGCCGTCGGTCCACTCGACGGGGACGACGGTCTCGGCGCCGGGCGGGAGCGGGGCGCCGGTCATGATGCGTACGGCCTGGCCGGGGCCGACCTGGAGCAGGTCGGCCTGGCCGGCCGCGAGGTCACCGACGACTTCGAGGGCCGCCGGGTACTGCTCGCTCGCGCCCGCGACATCCGCGACCCGTACCGCGTACCCGTCCATGGAGCTGTTGTCGAACGGCGGCAGTGACACCGGCACCATGACGTCCTCGACCAGGACGCAGCCCTGGGCGTCGAGGAGCTGCAGCTCGATGGGTTCCAGGGGGCGGACGGTGGCGAGGATGTCGTCCAGGTGCTCGTCCACCGACCAGAGGTGGTCCGGGCCTGCGGTGCGGGGCGCGGCGGTGCTCAAGGCTGCTGCATCTCCTCGGTGACGTAACGGCGGAGCCAGGTCCGGAAGTCCGGACCCAGGTCATCACGTTCGCACGCGAGTCGGACGATGGCACGCAGGTAGTCGCCTCGGTCGCCGGTGTCATAGCGGCGGCCCTTGAAGACCACGCCGTGCACCGGGCCGCCGATCTTCTCGTCGGCCGCGAGCTGCTGGAGGGCGTCGGTGAGCTGGATCTCGCCGCCGCGGCCCGGCTCGGTCTTGCGCAGTATGCCGAAGACGGCCGGGTCGAGGACGTAGCGGCCGATGATGGCGTAGTTGGAGGGGGCGTCTGCGGGGTCGGGCTTCTCGACGAGGCCGCTGACCCGGACGACGTCGGAGTCCGTGGTGGTCTCGACGGCGGCGGACCCGTAGAGGTGGATCTGCTCCGGGGCGACCTCCATGAGTGCGACGACGCTGCCGCCGTGCTGCTCCTGGACCTCGATCATGCGCTGGAGCAGGGGGTCGCGGGGGTCGATCAGGTCGTCACCGAGCAGGACGGCGAAGGGCTCGTCGCCGACGTGCGGGGCGGCGCACAGGACGGCGTGTCCGAGGCCCTTGGGGTCGCCCTGGCGGACATAGTGCATCGTCGCGAGGTCGCTGGATTCCTGGACCTTGGCGAGGCGGGCGGCGTCGCCCTTCCTGTTGAGGGCGGATTCAAGTTCGTAATTGCGGTCGAAATGGTCCTCCAGGGGGCGTTTGTTGCGGCCCGTCACCATGAGAACGTCGTCGAGACCTGCGGCGGCGGCCTCTTCGACCACGTACTGGATCGCCGGCTTGTCGACGACCGGCAGCATCTCTTTGGGAGTGGCCTTGGTGGCCGGCAGGAACCGGGTACCGAGGCCCGCTGCGGGGATGACAGCCTTGCTGATCCGAGAGTGCGACTGAATCATGCCCGCCACCATATCCGCTGCCTTCGCAGGGAATCTGGGGTTCCGCACACTTAACGCTCATATGAGCATATTAGAACGGTACGGGGACAGAGTTGAGACAGAACGAACGTGCGGACGATCATGCCAAGCGCGCATTGCGACGGGAAATCCTCCTGGCAAGGGGCAGGTTGACGGCGGACGACGTACGGGAGTCCGCGACCGCGCTGGCCGATCGTGCGCTCGGGCTGCCCGAACTGGCGCACGCGCGCACGGTGGCCGCGTACGTCTCCGTGGGGAGTGAACCCGGCACGCCCGCGCTCCTCGACGCTCTGCGCGCCCGGGGCGTACGCGTGCTGCTGCCGGCTCTGCTCCCCGACAACGACCTGGACTGGGGCCTGTACACCGGCGAGGAGTCCCTCGCACGCGTGCGGCACGGCGGCGGGCGGATGACGCTGTTCGAGCCGTCCGGGGAACGCCTCGGGCCGGACGCCGTGACCGGGGCGGACGTGGTGCTGCTGCCGGGCCTGGCCGTCGACGCGCGCGGGATGCGGCTGGGGCGCGGCGGGGGCTCGTACGACCGGGTGCTGGACCGGCTGGGACGCGCGGGCGCGCACCCGGCACTGGTGGTGCTGCTGTACGACACGGAGGTCCTCGACCGGGTTCCCGAGGAGCCCCACGACCGTCCGGTGCACGCGGTGGTGACGCCTTCGGGGGTACAGCGGTTCGACTGATCCGGCTTACGGGAAGCGGCCTCCACGCGTGTGCGTGGAGGCCGCTTTCCCTCTTTCGTGTCTTTCGTGTCTTTCGTGTCGGATGAGCGGCTCGCTCAGCGCCCGCTCACGGCTTGAGCAGCAGAGTGTCCTCGGTGCTCTTCTCGACCGCCTTCTCCGAGTGGGCCCATTCGAGCAGTTCGCCGTCGGCCCACTTGTCCGTCTGGTCGACGTAGTGGGCGTTGTAGGCGTGGCCGGAGGCGCCGGTGAGGTTGATCCACCGCGACTTGTCGAGATCGCCCAGGTTGACCACCATGCGCATCGACGGCACCCACACCACGCCGTAGCCGCCGGCGGCGTTCCAGCCGGTCGCGTTGACCGTGGCCTCGCCGCCGCCGAGCTTCCAGGGCCCGCGGTTGAGGGCGTACTGCACGAAACCGGGGCCGGCGGTGCCCAGGGTCTGGTTCTTCAGGAACAGGCGGTGCAGCCGGCCCCAGCTCCAGGTGTCGATGTCCTTGCCGAGCTTGGCGGTGAGCTCCCACCGCGCGTCGACCATGGCGCGCCGGAACAGCTCGTCACGGTTCTCCGCGGCTTCGCGGGTGCCGGACTCCGGGGTCGTCCACCAGCCGCTGTCCTCGTCCTCCATCAGCGTGCGGACCACCTCGAACCAGCGGTCGCCGCCGTCGGGCTGGGCCTGGTCCGCGTCGCGCACACCGCACTCGCGGACCTTGACGCGCTCCTCGGCGGGACCGACCGGGTCGACCGGGTCGACCCACAGGCACTGGCCCTTGACCCGTACCTCCTTGGGCAGCTTGTGGCCGAAGGCGAGCTTGAGGGTGTTGCGCCAGACGGAGTTGAAGTAGGCGGCCGCCGCCGAGTCGGCGTCCTGGGTGTAGTCCCAGCCCTCCAGCAGCTTCTGCGCCTCGCGGACGGCCGGGTCCTTGACGTCGATCTTGAGCAGTTCGGGTACGAGCAGCTTGGCTATGGCGCTGCTGTTGTCGAGCTGCATCTGCCGCATGTCGTCGGTGGAGATCTTGCCGTCGTCCTTGATCTTCGACTGGATCAGATCGTTGATCCGCTGGCTGCGGGCGCCGTAGCCCCAGTCGGTGGTCAGGGTGTACGGGTACGCGTCGGGGTCGACCACGGCCTGGTTGGCGGTGACGATGTAGCCGCGGTCGGGGTCGAACTCGTAGGGCAGTTCGTCCTGCTCGATCCAGTCGGTCCACCTGTACTTGGGGTTCCAGCCGGGCGCCGGGATGGAACCGTCGTGGCCCTTCGCGCGGGTGGGGATCCTGCCGGGCAGCGTGTAGCCGATGTGGCCCTCGGTGTCCGCGTAGACGAGGTTCTGCGAGGGCACCTCGAACAGGGTGGCCGCCTCGCGGAAGCCGTCCCAGTCCTTCGCGCGGTTGATCGCGAAGACGGAGTCCATGGTGCGGCCGGCGTCCAGCGCGGTCCAGCGCAGGGAGACGCCGTAGCCGTCGCCCCGGTCGGGTGCGGCGGAGTCGACGGTGGCCTTCTTGCCGGTCCGCACCAGGTCCTTGGACCGGTCGGAGAGCAGCGGGCCGTTGCCGGTCTCCCGGACGACGATCTTCCGTGCCTCGCCGCCGGCGACCTTGATGGTCTCCTCGCGGGACGTGAACGGCACCACCTTGTCGCCGTACTGGTAGCCCTCGCCGGTGATCTTCTCCAGGTAGAGGTCGGTGACGTCGACCCCGGAGTTGGTCAGGCCCCAGGCGATGTCCGCGTTGTGGCCGATTATCACGCCGGGCAGGCCCGCGAAGGTGTAGCCGGAGACGTCGTACTGGCATGTGGCGGAGACACTGCGGCAGTGCAGGCCCATCTGGTACCAGACGGACGGCAACGCGGGCGACAGGTGCGGGTCGTTGGCCAGCAGCGGCTCACCGGTGATGGTGTGCTCCCCGGAGACGACCCAGGAGTTGGATCCGATGCCGTCGCCGTTGACGCCGACGGCGGTCGGCAGGTCCTGCAGGACCTGCTGGAGACCCGCCAGCTGGCCCTCCAGGCCGCTCCCGGTGCCGTCCGTGCTGCCCGCGGTTCCGTCCGCGGTGCCCGCTCCGGACGCGCCCTCCACGCCGGTGCCGGGGTCCACCGTGCCCGTACCGGTGCCCGGGTCGATGCCCGTGCCCGGGTCGGTGCCGGTGCCGTCGCCCGTACCGCCGCCGCTCTCGCCGCCGCCCGGCTCGTAGGTGCCGGTGAGCTCGTTGTGCTGGCCCTCCTGCACCACCGGCTTGTTCCGGCTGTACGGGTACGCCGGGTACAGGTCGGCGATCTGCTCCGGGCCGAGGCGGCTGGTCAGCAGGGCGCGGTCGATCTCGTCCTGCATGTTGCCGCGCAGGTCCCAGGCCATCGCCTTCAGCCAGGCCAGGGAGTCCACCGGGGTCCACGCGCCGGGCTTGTAGTCGTTGGTGAAGCCCAGTGCCGCGTACTCCAGTGAGATGTCGGCGCCGTCCTTGCCCTCCAAGTAGGCGTTGACGCCCTTGGCGTAGGCGTCGAGGTACTTCTTCGTCGCCGGGGAGAGCTTCTTCTCGTACTCCTCCTTGGCGACCCGGGCCCAGCCCAGGGTGCGCAGGAACTCGTCGGTCTCGACCTGGCTCTCGCCGAACATCTCCGACAGGCGCCCGGAGGTCATGTGCCGGCGGACGTCCATCTCGTAGAACCGGTCCTGCGCCTGGACGTAGCCCTGCGCCATGAACAGGTCCTCGTCGGAGGAGGCGTAGATCTGCGGGATTCCGTAGCCGTCGCGCTTGACGTCGACGGTGCCCGACAGGCCTTCGAGGGTGATCGAGCCCTTGGTCTGCGGGAAGGAGGCGCGCACGGTGCCGACCGACCAGTACGCCCCGTAGACGACACCACCGATCAGTGCCAGCACCAGGACGAACACGACCAGACGGGCTTTGCGCCCCTTCTTCCTGCCGGACTTGCCGGGCTGCTGACCCGTGGAGGCGGTGGTATTGGGGGGCATCGCTGTCCTTGCTGTCCTTACGCGAGCGGCAGGGCGGGCTGTGCTTTTAAGTGAGCGCTGGAGCAACGATAGGCGCAGAGCCCTCCGCCACTTGACGCGGAGTCGGGTACCAGCACGGACGGACGTTCGATGATGCCAGGGGTACGCGTCAAGAAAGCGTCAAGAGTTAGGTAAGGTAACGAAGCAGTTCGTCGTGAACGCGCCGGTCACCCGGGCCCCGGACAGGAGCTCGGGCACGCCGGGCGGGTGCCAGTGAAGGGAACGCCCACGACTGTCCACCACCTCAACCAGCTCCTGCTCGTCTGCTCGCTGGTCCTGCTCGTCGCCGTCGCGGCGGTCCGGATCTCCTCGCGCAGCGGGCTCCCCAGCCTGCTCGTCTACCTGGGCATCGGCGTCGCCATGGGCCAGGACGGCCTCGGCGACATCCACTTCGACAACGCCGAGCTGACGCAGGTCATCGGATACGCGGCCCTGGTCGTGATCCTGGCCGAGGGCGGCCTGGGCACCAAGTGGACGGAGATCAAACCCGTCCTGCCCGCCTCCGCCGCCCTCGCGACCGTCGGTGTCGCGGCGAGCGTCGGTGTCACCGCGACGGCCGCGCACTTCCTGATCGGGCTGGAGTGGCAGCAGGCGCTCATCATCGGCGCGGTGGTGTCCTCGACCGACGCGGCGGCCGTCTTCTCCGTACTGCGGCGCATTCCGCTCCCCTCGCGGGTGACGGGCACGCTGGAGGCCGAGTCCGGCTTCAACGACGCCCCCGTGGTCATCCTGGTCCTCGCCTTCTCCACGGCCGGCCCGATGGAGCACTGGTACGTCCTGCTCGGCGAGATCACCCTGGAACTGGCCATCGGCGCCGCCATCGGACTCGCGGTGGGCTGGCTGGGCTCCCTGGGACTCAGGCACGTGGCGCTGCCGGCCTCCGGCCTCTATCCGATCGCCGTCATGGCCATCGCCGTCACCGCGTACGCGGCGGGCGCCATGGCCCACGGCAGCGGCTTCCTGGCCGTCTATCTCGCCTCGATGGTGCTGGGCAACGCCAAGCTGCCGCACTGGCCCGCCACGCGCGGATTCGCCGAGGGACTCGGCTGGCTCGCGCAGATCGGCATGTTCGTCCTGCTCGGCCTGCTGGTCTCCCCGCACGAACTGGGCGACGACATCGTGCCCGCACTGATCATCGGGCTGGTGCTGACCGTGGTGGCCCGCCCGCTGAGCGTCGTGCTGAGCCTGGCGCCGTTCCGGGTGCCCTGGCAGGAGCAGGCGCTGATGTCGTGGGCGGGGCTGCGCGGCGCCGTACCCATCATCCTGGCGACGATTCCGATGGTGGAGGGCGTCACCGGCAGCCGGTCGATCTTCAACGTCGTCTTCATCCTGGTCGTCGTCTACACCCTCGTCCAAGGGCCGACGCTGCCGTGGCTGGCCCACAAACTGCGGCTCGGCGAGGACGCGGAGGCGGCCGACCTGGGCATCGAGTCGGCGCCCCTGGAGCGGCTGCGCGGACACCTGCTGTCGGTCGGCATCCCGGAGGGGTCGCGGATGCACGGCGTGGAGGTCGGCGAACTGCGGCTGCCGAAGGGAGCGGCCGTCACGCTCGTCGTGCGCGGGGGCACCTCGTTCGTTCCGGGACCGACGACGATGCTGCGGCACGGGGACGAACTCCTCGTCGTCGCCACCGACCCGGTCCGGGACGCCGCCGAACGCCGCCTCCGCGCGGTGGGCCGCGGCGGCAAACTGGCCGGCTGGCTGGGGACGGACGGGGCGCGGCCCGGGGAGGGCAGGGCGGGCGGAGCCGGGGGCTGAAACGTCGCTTCCGGTATCGTTCTCGCCCCGCCTTTCGTCGCCCCGCCTTTCGTCGCCCCGCCTTTCGTCGCCCCGCCTTTGCGTCGCCCCGCCTTTGCGTCGCCTCTCGCGCTGTGGCGTGCGGGCCGGGTCGGATCGGAGCGGGTCGGAGCGGATCGAACCATGACCCGCCATTCGCAGGGGATCAGCCTCTCCACACCCGCTTTCACAGGATCACAAGCGCCTGGCGCCTGTGTATACCTGGAACCGCCTGTACCATGCGAACGGTACCCAGATCGAACCAACTCTGCCTGACGCAGAGCTGGCGCGACCGTATGGCGGCCGGCACGCCCTGAGCTGTGGCACCGGCATCTACCGCAGTCAGCGCAAGAGGACAGCTCTCGGCGCGCCCGACACCAGGGCCCACGCGCCACCAGGCGGCAGAAAGGCACGGGCCGTGGCATCCACGGTCACCACGTCGAAGGACTCTGCGGCCACCTCCCGTCCGGGATACGGTCGACTGCTGCGCACACGCGGCGCCTGGACGTTCCTGCTCCCCGGCTTCGCGGCACGCCAGCCGTTCGCGATGCTCACCCTCTCCATCGTGCTGCTGGTGCAGCACACCACCGGTTCGTACGGCGCGGCCGGCGCCGTCGCGGCGGTCACCGGCGTCTCCATGGCCGTGTTCGCGCCCTACAGCGGCCGGCTCGCCGACCGCTACGGACAGCGCGCCGTCCTGGTCCCCGGCGTCCTGCTCCACACCCTGTCCGGGCTGGCCCTGACCGCGCTGGCGCTGAACGGCGCCCCGCTGTGGGCGTTGTTCGCCGCCGCTGTGCCCACCGGCGCCTCGGTGCCCCAGGTCGGGCCCATGGTGCGCGCCCGCTGGGGCGTGAAGCTCAAGAACTCCCCGCTGATGACCACGGCGGCGGCCTTCGAGTCCGTCACCGACGAGCTGACCTTCGTCGTCGGACCGCTGCTGGCCACCGCCCTGTGCACGGTCGTGGACCCGGCGGCGGGCCTGATGACCGAGGCCGCGCTGACCCTGGTCGGCGGTCTGCTGTTCGCCGCGCAGAAGGGCACGCAGCCCGAGGTGGCCGCCCGCGGGAACGCGCGCGTGGAACACGTTTCCGCACTCCGCGTCCCCGGGGTGCGCGTCCTGATCGTCATCTTCCTGGGCATCGGATCCGTCTTCGGCGGTATGCAGGTGTCCCTGGCCGCGTACACCGAGTCGATCGGCGAGCCCGGGCTGAACGGCATCCTGTACGGCGTCTTCGCCGCGGGAAACATGATCTCCGGCATCGCCTGCGGCGCCATCGCCTGGAAGGCCGCCCCCGAGCGGCGCCTGGTCATCGGGTACGTGGCGCTCGCGGTGACCGCCTCCGCTCTGTGGACCGCCCACTCGGCGCTGCTCCTCGGCGGGCTCGGCCTCCTGGTCGGCATGTGCATCGCGCCCTCCCTGATCACCGGATACACCCTGGTGGACGACCTGGTCCCGGCCGGTGCCCGCACCGAGGCCTTCACCTGGCTGACCGGCGCGGTGGCACTCGGTCAGGCGGCCGCGGTCACGGTCTCCGGGCAGCTGGAGGACCGCTTCTGGTCCGGTGCCGGGTTCCTGGTGCCGATGGGCGGTACGGTGCTCGCCCTGGTGACGCTGCTGGCCCTGCGGTCACGGCTGGTGCCGCCCCGGGCGACCCGCGAGGTCACGCGCGGCACGGCCCGTCGCGATCCCGTCGCGATCAGCGAGCAGTAAGCAGTAAGCAGTAAGCAGTAAGCAGCGATCGGTGAGCAGTGATCAGTGACCAGTGAGATGTGACGCACTCGCAGGCTGCCGCGCAGGCCCTCACCGGGTCCGCCCGCGCACGCGGGCAAAGCCGCGACAGCACCGCGGACGTGGCTTCCCGCCTGGGAAGCCACGCCGCGAAGTGCGTCCGGGACACCCGCGGAACACGCACGGAAGCCCGTCCTCATGAGGGTCACTCTCCGGCCGCCGCCCGTGGCGGGGTGACGCACGTTACGCCGCTCACTTGCGGCACGGGTTACCATTGACGATCGTTAGCACTCATCGAGTGAGAGTGCCAGGAGGAAGACAGTGCCCACCTATCAGTACCAGTGCACCGAGTGCGGCGAGGGCCTCGAGGCGGTGCAGAAGTTCACCGACGACGCTCTTACCGAATGCCCGAACTGCCAGGGCCGCCTGAAGAAGGTGTTCTCGGCGGTCGGCATCGTCTTCAAGGGCTCCGGCTTCTACCGCAACGACAGCCGCGGCTCCTCGTCGAGCAGCACCCCGGCGTCGAAGACGTCCGGTTCGTCGACGAGCTCCTCCTCGGACTCCTCGGGTTCCTCGTCCTCGTCTTCTTCCTCGTCCTCCTCGGGCTCCGGTTCGAGCTCGGGCTCCGGCAGTTCCAGCAGCACCGCCGGCAGCACCGCCGCCTGAGGCCGAATCCTTACGGGACCCTGTCGTCGTCCGACGACGGGGTCCTCGGCGTTTCCGGGGCCGGTTAGGGTGCGGAGCATGGCGAACAAGGCGAACGTCGAGATCGGCGTGATCGGCGGCTCCGGTTTCTACTCCTTCCTCGACGACGTGACCGAGGTCCAGGTGGACACCCCGTACGGGGCGCCCAGCGACTCCCTCTTCCTCGGTGAACTGGCCGGCCGGCGGGTCGCCTTCCTCCCCCGGCACGGACGCGGCCATCATCTGCCGCCGCACCGGATCAACTACCGGGCCAACCTGTGGGCGCTCAGGTCGGTCGGCGCGCGCCAGGTGCTCGGGCCGTGCGCGGTGGGCGGGCTGCGGCCCGAGTACGGGCCGGGGACGCTGCTGGTCCCGGACCAGCTCGTGGACCGTACGAAGTCCCGGGCGGGCACCTATTTCGACGGGCTGCCGCGGCCCGACGGCACCGTCCCGAACGTCGTGCACGTGTCGCTGGCCGACCCCTACTGCCCCGCAGGCCGGGCCGCCGCCCTGAAGTCGGCGCGCGGGCGGGACTGGGAGCCGGTGGACGGCGGCACGCTGGTCGCGGTCGAGGGGCCGCGCTTCTCCACCCGTGCCGAGTCGTTGTGGCACCAGGCGCAGGGCTGGTCGGTGGTGGGCATGACCGGCCACCCCGAGGCGGCGCTCGCCCGTGAGCTGGAGCTCTGCTACACGTCCCTGACCCTGGTCACCGACCTCGACGCCGGTGTCGAAACCGGCGAGGGCGTCTCGCACGACGAGGTGCTGCGGGTGTTCGCGGACAACGTGGACCGGCTGCGGAACGTGCTCTTCGACACGGTGGCGGCGCTGCCGACGACCGAGGAACGGGACTGCCTGTGCGTCTCGGCGCTGGGCGGGATGGATCCGGGGTTCTCGCTGCCGTAGGGCTGCCGGCGCGGGGCTCGTGACGCACGGTCGCGTCGCGGCTCACAGTCGCATCGTGACGCACGGTCGGGTCGTGACGCACGGTCGGGTCGCGGTTCACGACCGCGTTACGGCTCACGGTCGGGTGAGGGAGTTTTCCACAGGCCGTGGTCTGTCCACAGGCTCCGGCGGAGAACGGCGGGAAGCCTCATCGTGGGATCCGCAAGCCGATCCCTCGTCGCAGGTGGTGGTCCCGTGTCGTTCCCGCCGTCGTCCTCTCCCCCGTTCCCTCCGTCGTCTCTGCATCAACCCTCGCTCCAGCCCCCCTCCTCCACCTCCCCCTCCTCCTCCCGTTCCGCCTTCCCTTCCTCCCTCCATTCCCCCTCCCCCTCGCCGACTTCCTCGGCTTCTCCCTCCTGCCCCGCCGTAGCTCCGCACCCGCCCTGGGCCGGTGTCCCTCCACGGTGCGAGGTGCCGCACTTCGCGCCGGTGCGGGTGCGTGGCGGGCTGCTGTGGTCGGGTCGGCCGGTCCGGCACCGGAGGCGGGCGGTGGCGGCCGGTCTCGCCGTCACGGCGGTGGCGCTGGTGGCGGCGGGCGGTCCCCGGGAGGCAGACCGGTCGCGCGGGCGCCCCGAGGGCACTTCGAGCGCGCAGGCCGGGGCGGTGTCCACGGAAGACCGGGTCGCACGGGCACGGCGCGCGGGAGCGCGGGTCACGGCGCCGGTGCGGATCGCCGACGCCGCCACCGTGCGGCTGCTGCGGCCGGGCGACCGGGTCGATGTCATCGCCGCCGAGGAGCGGGTGACAGGCGGTGAGGCCCGCGTGGTCGCGCGTGGAGCGCGGGTCACCGAAGTGCCGAAGCCACTGGAGGACACGGGCACGGGCGGGGCCCTGGTGGTGCTGTCGGTTCCGCGTGCCGCCGCGGCCGACCTCGCCGGCGCGAGCGCCACGGCACGGCTGGCGGTGACCCTGTGGTGAGCGGGTCCTTCTCGGCCGATTTCGCGGGTGTTGTGTCAAGTCCCTTGTTCGAGGGACCCAAGTGGACGGTTCGGCAGGGCGCTGACATAGGTTGCGGAGCGTTTGATTCCCAACGTCACACATACAAGCGCCACACACATAAGAACGTCACACATACAAGATGGAGCCCTCGGGGTGAGCGAGAAGAACGAAGCCGGCATCTGGCAGGGCTTCAAGGCCTTCCTGATGCGTGGGAACGTCGTCGACCTGGCCGTCGCCGTGGTCATCGGCGCCGCCTTCACCAACATCGTCAACGCGGTGGTGAAGGGCGTGATCAATCCGCTGGTCGGCGCCTTCGGCACACAGAACCTGGACAGCTACAGCTCGTGTCTGAAGGGTCCCTGCACGGGCACCGGCGATGCCGCGACGGGCGTCAGGATCCTGTGGGGTTCGGTGCTCGGCTCGACGCTCCAGTTCGTGATCACGGCCGCGGTCGTCTACTTCCTGATGGTGATGCCGATGGCCCGGTACCTGGCCCGGGTCGAGGCCCGCAGGAAGGCGAAGGAAGGCGCGCACGAGATCGTCGAGATCTCCGAGCTCGAGGTGCTCAAGGAGATCCGCGACGAGCTGGTCGCGCAGCGCGGATCGGGCCGCGGCGAGAGCCCGGGATACGGCGAGGGCCCGGGGTACGGCGAGGGCCCGGGGTACGGCGGGCGATAGCCGGCACCGGCCCGCACGGCACCCGGGTCAGATGTGGTGGGGCGGCTTCTCGTCGAGGAAGCGCTTCAGGTCCGACGCACTGTCGCCGGACGGGCGGTCGCCCCACCCCCGGTCCGTGTCGTCCGCGGACTGCTGGTCCAGCGGGTCGTCGAAGACCAGCGCGGGCTTCGGCTCGCGCGGCCGGGGATCGGGGGCAGTGCTCATACGACCAGAGTACGGCTCCGGCGGAAGCCTCCCCCGACGTCGGCGGCTCCCTGTCGCTGCCCTCTGGTGCCGCTCCCCGGTGACGGCGCCTGCTGTGGCGGTGAGCGCGCGAGACTGGCGCCATGACTGTTGACGCTCTGACCGATGTGGCCGGTGTGCGCGTGGGCCACGCGACCCGTACCGGAGACGGCCTGCTCACCGGTACCACGGTGGTGCTCGCGCCCGAGGGCGGGGCCGTGGCCGCCGTGGACGTGCGGGGCGGCGGTCCCGGTACGAAGGAGACCGACGCACTCGATCCCCGCAACCTCGTGCAGCGGGTCGAGGCGATCGTCCTGACCGGGGGCAGCGCCTACGGACTCGACGCGGCGTCCGGGGTGATGGCCTGGCTGGAGGAGCAGGGGCGCGGGGTGCGCGTCGATCCGGATCCCGCGCACGTGGTGCCGGTGGTGCCGGCCGCCTGCGTCTTCGACCTGGGCCGGGGCGGGGACTTCCGGGCCCGGCCGGACGCGGCCACGGGGCGCGCGGCGGTCGAGGCGGCAGCGGCGACCGCGCCGGGGGCGCGGGTGCCGGAGGGGTGCGTGGGCGCCGGTACGGGGGCCGTGGTCGGAGCGGTGAAGGGCGGGATCGGCACCGCGAGCACGGTGCTGGACTCGGGAATCACGGTGGCCGCGCTGGTCGTGGCCAACGCGGCGGGGTCGGCGCTGGACCCGGAAACGGGGACGCTGTACGGCGAGTTGTTCCGGGGCGGCCGGGTACGCCATCCCGACGCGGAGGTGCACGCGGCGGCGCTCCGGCGGCTCGACGGCATCGCGGAGCGCAACGGGCCGCAGCCCCTCAACACCACGCTCGCGGTGGTCGCCACCGACGCGGACCTGTCCAAGGCGCAGGCGCAGAAGCTGGCCGGCACCGCGCACGACGGCATCGCGCGGGCGGTACGGCCGGTGCATCTGCTCAACGACGGGGACACGGTGTTCACCCTCGCCACGGGCGCCCGCCCGCTCGACACCGCGAACCCTCTCGCCCTGAACGAGATCCTCGCGGCGGGCGCCGACTTGGTGACCCGCGCGATCGTACGGGCCCTGCGCACGGCCGAGTCGGTGGACGGACCGGGCGGAGTCTGGCCGTCGTACGAGGAGTTGTACGGACAGCTGCATACACAGCTGCACGGGTGAGCCGTACGGGTAGTTGTATGACGAACCGGGCAGGGAGGCGTGTGGCGTGCCGAACGGGGAAGCGTAGGGGTGTCGGGCGGGGCTACGGGGACGTCCGGTGAGCGGAGGAAGCCGACCGCTGGGCGGAGTGCGTGATCAGCAGCCGACGGCCCGGCGAGGAGCGCCAGGAGTGGCGTCCGAGCAGGGGATACGGGTGGTTGCCGGGGACGGACGGGAATTCTTCGCGTGATCGGTTCGTTTTGAGGCCGTACGTTTTCTCAGTTCCCGGACACGATGTCCGCCCGAGAGGCTACGGTGTGCACCCACAAGGTGACATGCAGCAATGCCGGGAGAAACCTTGAGCGTTCCGTACGAGACGGCAGCGTACGAACCAGCCGACTCGCCCGAGTCTCCTGAGGAGCATCTCGCGCGACTGCTCGGCCGTGCCCTGAACTCCTTCGAACTGCCCGACGAGGCGGTACGCCTGCTCGACTGCGCGCTGGCGCAGGACAGTTCGCTGCACTCCGCGCACCACAGTGCGGGCCTGCACCGCGAGACGTACCGGCACACCTGGCTGCTCGCCGACGGTTCGGCGCTCACGCTCTGGGAGCTGGTCCACAACACGGGCCCGGGCGGCGAGCCCCAGCACGAGGTGTATCTGGACGAGGAGGAACTGGGCGTGGCCACCGCCCGGCTGCCGCTGCCGCCGGAGACCCCGGACTTCGAACTGCCCGTGGCGGTGCAGTTGTCCCAGATCCCCGCACCTCTGCCCGTCTACGTTCCCGACGCTTCGGCGGACCACGCGCGCCGCTTACTGCGCCGGGCGGAGAACACGGACCGTCCGGGGCCTCGGACGGCCGCGCTGCTGACCACGGCGTCCGCCCACCAGATCACCCAGGCCTTCGGCCGCCCGTCCGCCGCGGGAGGACCGGGGCGGACGGGGCCGTCCTTCTCTCTGTACGAGCACGCGTTCCTGCTGCGTGACGGTGCGGAGATCTCCCTCTGGGAGGTGGAACACACGGCCACGCCCGACGGGCGGCACATGTGCGAGGTGTACGCCACCGAGGACGCCGCCCGGGATGCGATGGAGCGGCGCGCGACACAGGTGCCCTGACCCGATCGGGCCGACCCGCCCGACCCGCCGTCATCCCGTTGCCCTCACCCTTCCCGGCCACCGGCGAAGCGCCGCACCAGGACGGCGAACGCCTCACGCTCGGCCGCAGTGAGCCGCACCTGCTCCGTCTCCGGACCCGTCCGCCGCTGACGCGGAATCGTCCGCAGCGCCCGCGCCTCCGGAACGTCGCGCCCAGGATTCGACTCCGGATCCGGTTTCTGATCCCGATTCCGTTTCGGCTTGTGGGCCGGCTTCCGATCCGGGCGAGGGCCGATGCCCTCGCCCCGCCGTCCCGGCCCTCCGGGCCCCCACCGCGCTCCCGCTCGGGCGAGCGTCCGCATCCGCGTCCGCAAGCCGGCGCCGCTCCCCCGCACCCGCCCGCGGTCCCGCCGCAGGGCACCGGCCAAGCCCGCTGTGCAGGCCACGGCCACCAGGGTGAGGACGGTGGCGCCCGTCACCCTCAAGATCGAGTCGTGCTCAGGCATGGGCCCAGTACACATCACGGTCCGGGACTTTGGCCCCGGACCGTGACGAACGTGATCTATATCGCAGTTGACTCATTTGCCTGCGAAAATCCCACATGTACCTATTGGGGAAGTTCGCCGTCGTTGCCGTTCTGCGTCGGCACCGTCCTCCGCCGTTGCCGGCGTCCGTGCTGTCCGCTCTCCCGTCACGCGGCGACCGGCTGCTTCGGTTCCGCCGCCGAGGCCGCCGAGCCCTCGCCGCCGGTCGCGCCGGGCGCTCCCGGAACCGGCTTGCGCAGACCCTTCAGGATGATCACCAGGGCCGCCGTGACACAGACGCCCGCCGCGATGGCCACCAGGTAGAGCAGCGGGTTGCCGATCAGCGGGACCACGAAGATGCCGCCGTGCGGAGCGCGCAGGGTGGCGCCGAAGGCCATCGACAGGGCTCCGGTGACCGCGCCGCCCACCATCGAGGCGGGGATCACGCGCAGCGGGTCGGCCGCCGCGAACGGGATCGCGCCCTCGGAGATGAAGGAGGCGCCCAGGACCCAGGCGGCCTTGCCGTTCTCCCGCTCGGTCCGGTTGAAGAGCTTGCCGCGGACCGTGGTGGCCAGAGCCATCGCCAGCGGCGGAACCATGCCGGCCGCCATCACCGCGGCCATGATCTTCATCGCGGAGTCGCTGGGGCTGGCGACCGCGATACCGGCCGTGGCGAAGGTGTACGCGACCTTGTTGACGGGGCCGCCGAGGTCGAAGCACATCATCAGGCCGAGCAGGGTGCCGAGCAGGATGGCGTTGGTGCCGGTGAGGCCGTTCAGCCAGTCGGTCATGGCGTTCTGCGCCTCGGCGATCGGCTTGCCGATCACCACGAACATCAGGAAGCCGACCACCGCCGAGGAGATCAGCGGGATCACCACCACCGGCATGATGCCGCGCAGCGCCGCCGGGATGCGCACCCGCTGGATCGCCAGCACGACCGCACCGGCGATCAGACCGGCCGCGAGACCGCCGAGGAAACCGGCGTTGATGGTGAGGGAGATCGAACCGCCGACGAATCCGGGCACGAGTCCGGGCCGGTCCGCCATGCCGTACGCGATGTAGCCGGCCAGGACCGGGACGAGGAACCCGAAGGCGACGCCGCCGATCTGGAAGAGCAGGGCGCCCCAGCTGTCGGCCTGGGTCCACACGAAGTGTTCCATCACCGACGGCGCCTTGTTGATCTCATAGCCGCCGATCGCGAAGCCGAGGGCGATGAGGAGACCGCCCGCCGCGACGAACGGGACCATGTAACTGACGCCGGACATGAGCCACTTGCGCAGCTTGGTGCCGTAGCCCTCACCGGATTCGCCGGTGCGTTCCACGGGGGTGCCGCCCGGTGCGGCAGCGGCGGTGGCCTCACCGCGCTCGGCCTTCCCGCGGACCTCGGCGATCAGCTCGGCGGGGCGGTTGATGCCCGCCTTGACGCCGGTGTCGACGGTCGGCTTGCCGGCGAAGCGTTCCTTCTCCCGGACGGGCACGTCGTGGGCGAAGATCACTCCGTCCGCCGCCGCGATCACGGCCGGGTCGAGCCGGGCGAAGCCCGCCGATCCCTGCGGCTCGACCACGACCTCGACGCCCGCTTCCCGGCCGGCGTTCTCCAGTGCCTCCGCCGCCATGTACGTGTGGGCGATGCCCGTGGGGCAGGAGGTGACGGCGACGATCCGGAAGGGACGCGCGCCCTCGCCGGACGTGTCTGCGCCCGCGTCGGATGCGCCCGCATCCGTGGTGGCTGCATCCGTGGTGGCTGCGCCCGCGTCCGTGGTGGCTGCGCCGGTGGCGGCACCGGCGGAGGCCGCCACCGGCGTCACCACGGAGTCCGTGGGGTCTTCCGTGGGGCCTGCGGAGCTGTCGGAGCCCTCGGAGCTCTCAGGACGGTCGGGGCGGTCGGACTTGTCCGAGGTGCCCGAGCCGGCCGCGTCCGCCGTGGCGGTTCCGGTCCCGTCGGCCGCCGGCTGCTCGTCCCCGCGGATGAGCGCCGCGGCGCCCTCGGCGTCGCCGACCGCCCGGAGCCCGTCGGTGAACTCGGCGTTCATCAGCTTCCGCGCCAGCGAGGAAAGGATCGCCAGGTGGGCGTCGTCCGCACCTGCCGGAGCGGCGATCAGGAAGATCAGGTCGGCGGGGCCGTCCGGCGCACCGAAGTCGATCCCGGCGGCGCTGCGTCCGAAGGCCAGCGTCGGCTCGGTGACGTGCTCGCTGCGGCAGTGCGGGATGCCGATACCGCCGTCGAGGCCGGTCGGCATCTGGGCCTCACGGGCGGCCACGTCGGCGAGGAAGCCCTCCAGGTCGGTCACCCGGCCCAGGGTCACCATCCGCTCGGCGAGGGCTCGCGCCGCCGCTTCCTTGGTGTCGGCGGACAGGTCGAGGTCGACCAGGTCCGCGGTGATCATCTCGCTCATCGCGGGCTCCTTTGCACGCGTATCGCCCTTGATGTGGGGTGGGCGGAAGGGAAAACGGGGACGGTGCTGCGGTGGGGGGTCGTGGGGACTGAGGGGGCTGAAGGGGCTGAAGGGGCTGTGAGAACGGAGAGGACCGAGGGGGTTGCGAGGACCGGAGCGGCACGAACATCGGCGCTCATGTCACCGGCTCCTTCAACGCGCGGTCCACCGGCACCGTCGCCGTGACCGTCACCGCGGCCGGGTCCAGGTCTCCCGGCGTGGGCATCACACTGCCGGGGGTCTGGACGGCCGCCGCTCCGTGGGCGAGCGCCGAGGCAAGCGCCTCCGGACCGCGCCCGCCGGCGATGAGGAAGCCCGCGAGCGAGGAGTCGCCCGCGCCCACATTGCTCCGGACGACGTCCACCCGGGCGGTGCCGAACCAGGTGCCGTGCTCGTCGACGAGCACCTGGCCGTCGGCACCCAGGCTGGCGAGCACGGTACGGGCGCCCATTCCGCGCAGTTCCTCGGCCGCCTTCACCGCGTCGCCCACGGTGGTCAGCCGGCATCCGACGGCCTCGGCGAGTTCCTCTGCGTTCGGCTTCACCACGTCGGGCCGCTCGCGCAGCGCCGCGGCCAGTGCGGGCCCGGAGGTGTCCAGGGCGATGCGCACGCCGGCGATGTGCGCCCGCTCGACCAGCTCGGCGTACCAGGAGGGTGCGAGGCCGCGCGGCAGGCTGCCGCAGCAGGCGATCCAGTCGGCACCCCGCGACTGCCGGTGGACGGTCTCCAGGAGCAGTTCCTGCTCGGCCGCGGTCAGCTGCGGGCCGGGCGCGTTGATCTTCGTCAGGACGCCGTCCGCCTCGGCGAGCGCGATGTTGGACCGGGTGGCCCCGGCCACCGCCACCGGCGCGACCTCGATGCCCTGCGCGTCCAGCAGTTCGGCGACCACTGCACCCGGTGCACCGCCCAGCGGCAACACGGCGACGGTGCGCCGGCCGGCCGCGGCGACGGCCCGGGAGACGTTGACGCCCTTGCCGCCCGGGTCCACGCGTTCGCCGGTGGCCCGGTTGACCTCGCCCCGCTCCAGCGCGGGCACCTCGTACGTACGGTCCAGGGACGGGTTGGGGGTGACGGTGAGGATCATGCACGCACTACTTCCGTGCCGCCGCGCTCGATCGCGAGGGCGTCTTCGGGGCTCAGCCCGCTGTCGGTGATCAGCAGGTCCACGTCGTTCAGGCCGCCGAAGCGGGCGAAGTGCTCCTGGCCGTGCTTGGAGGAGTCGGCGAGCAGCACCACACGGCGGGCGGCTGCCATGGCCGCGCGCTTCACCGCCGCCTCGGCGAGATCGGGGGTGGTCAGACCGTGTTCGGTGGAGAAGCCGTTCGCCGCGACGAACAGCACGTCCGCGCGGATCTCGCTGTACGCGCGCAGCGCCCAGGCGTCCACGGCGGCCCGTGTGCGGTGCCGTACACGGCCTCCGACCAGGTGCAGCTGGATACCGGGGTGGTCGGCGAGCCGGGCCGCGGTGGGCAGGCTGTGGGTGACGACGGTGAGCGAGAACTCCACCGGCAGGGCGGCGGCGAACAGGGCCACCGTCGAACCGGCGTCGACGATCATCGTGCCCTCGTCCGGAAGTTCCGCGAGGGCGGCCCTGGCGATACGGTCCTTCTCGTCGGCGGCCGTGGTCTCGCGCTCGGCGAGGTCCGGCTCGAAGTCGAGGCGACCGACCGGGATGGCCCCGCCGTGCACCCGGCGGACCACTCCCGCTCGATCGAGGGTCTTCAGGTCCCGGCGGATCGTCTCCGCCGTCACCTGGAACTGCACGGCCAGCGAGACCACATCCACCCGGCCACTGTCCCGGGCGAGCCGCAGAATCTCCTGCTGCCGCTCTGGTGCGTACATGTCCACTCACCTCCGAACCGTGCCCGAACGTGTGACTTTTCCTGAAGGCTACGCCGGGAATTCCGGAAAGTAAACAGGAACGGGCTCAATCGGGCATGAACGGGCATGAGGGTCGCGCTCGATGCCCTCTCCCTCCGGCATGGCCGATACATCATCGAGGCGGAGGGAAAGGCGGGGCGGCCAGGATGCGAGCAGCAAGGCCTGGATTCAGGTAGGACATGAGTTCGATCCACCTCTTCCCACCATCGACGAGTCCGCCGGCTTCGGCGACTCGGATATCTCGGGCGGCTCGGGCGGGCAGGGCGGCTTGAGGAGGCCGCTGCCGAGCGGCTGCCGGGGCGGCGGGGCCGGGCCGTCTCGTCGGAGCGTCTTCAGGGAACCGTCAGGACTTCGTCAGGGCGTCCCACGGAAAGTCCCGCAGCGTCGCGAGGTTGGCCACGGCCAGTTCCGCCGGTCCCGGCTGGTCCTCACCCGTACCGTCGCCCGCCGCCCAGCCCTCGACGGCCGCGCGTACGGCGGCGCTCGCGACGGCGGCGGCGAAGCGCAGCCGCGCGTCCACGGCGGCACTGTCGACCCTGCCGGTACCGCCGGCACCGCCGGCACCGCCGACGCGGCTTGTGCCGTCCACCTGTGCTGCGCGGGTGGCATGCTCGGCATCGTCGTCAGTCGCCGTACCGGCCCGCACCCGCGCCGCCAGGACCTCCGCCAGTGCGCGTTCCGACGTCTGGCAGACCTCCGCCCACACCCGGCGCAGGGAGGGGGTCGAGTGGGTCAGCCGGACCAGGGTGCGCACCCACATCCAGGAATCCGACGACTCCCCCGCACCCGGTCCGAGCGTGGACCGCACGGCGTCCTCCAGAGCCTGCGGTACGGACGTCCCGGGCGGTGCCGCCCGTACCGCTTCCACCCAGCGTCGGGCGCCGGCCTCGTAGAGCGGGGCGACGGCTTCTTCCTTGGCTGCGAAGTACCGGTAGAAGGTGCGCGGGGCGATGCCCGCCGCCTGTGCGATGTCCTCGGCGCGGGTGGCTTTCAGGCCCTGGCGGACGAAGAGACCGGCCGCCGCGCGGGCGATCTCCATCCGGGTCTCGGCTTTGCGCCGCTCGGTCAGCGAGACGGGAGGAACGGAAAGAAACGGCGGGGTGGTGCTGCTGCTCACGCCCGGCAGGGTATGCCCATGTGGCACAATCTGCCATCTGGCGGGTCACCCCGGGGTTCAGGTTCGGGGTGACCCGCTTTCCTGTCCCGCACAGGGGAAAGCCGGGTCCGGCACCCGGGGGGAGGGTGCCGGACCCGGCTTGGGAAGTCCCGGCGCCGGGGGGTGGTGCGACGGGACGTGGTTCAGGAGAGCCGTCCGGGAGGCCGAAGCCCGAAGAGTCTCCGGCGGAGATCTTCCGATCCCCCGGATCTCGGGACCCGAACTCTTGCGCTCTGCATTCTTGTTCCCTGGCCCAGTGGGTTGAAGCAGTGTCAGGGCGTCATGTTTGCGCCGTATTTCGTCCCCCGGCGCCCCCAAGGGCCCTGCACCGGCCCCGCACCGGCTCTACGCCGCCGCGTCGAACCCGGTGTCGCGGGCCAGCTTCTTCAGTTCCATCAGCGCGTGCTTCTCTATCTGGCGGATCCGCTCGCGGGTCAGGCCGTGCTGCTTGCCGACCTCCGTCAGGGTGCGCTCCCTGCCGTCGTCGATGCCGTACCGCATCTTGATGATGGAAGCCGTGCGCTGGTCGAGGCGGCCGATGAGATCGTCCAGTTCCTCGCTGCGCAGCAGCGTCAGCACCGACTGCTCCGGCGACACCGCCGAGGTGTCCTCGAGAAGGTCGCCGAACTGGGTCTCGCCCTCGTCGTCCACCGCCATGTTCAGCGAGACCGGGTCGCGGGCCCAGTCGAGCACGTCCGTCACCCGCGCCGGGGTGGAACCGAGCTCGGCGGCGATCTCCGCGGGCTCCGGGTCCCGCCCGTGCTCACGGTTGAATTCGCGCTGCACGCGCCGGATCCGGCCCAGCTCCTCCACCAGGTGGACGGGCAGGCGGATGGTGCGGGACTGGTCGGCTATCGACCGTGTGATGGCCTGACGGATCCACCAGGTGGCGTAGGTCGAGAACTTGAAGCCCTTGCGGTAGTCGAACTTCTCGACCGCGCGCACCAGGCCGGCGTTGCCCTCCTGGATCAGGTCGAGCAGGGGCAGACCGCTGCGGGGGTAGCGGCGGGCCACCGCGACGACCAGGCGGAGGTTGGAGCGGATGAAGACGTCCTTGGCCTGCTCGCTCGCGTCGTACAGCGCTTGGAGCTCCTCGGCGGTGGCCCCCACCTCGTTCTCCTCGGTGCCGTCGAGGATCTGCCGCGCGAACACACCCGCTTCGATGATCTGGGACAGCTCGACCTCCTTGGCGGCGTCGAGCAGCGGTGTGCGCGCGATCTCATCGAGGTACATGCCGACCAGATCGCGGTCGGCAATCTCGCCACGATGGGCGCGAACACTGCTTGCCGAGTCGGCCGTCTCGCCGGAGGCGGACTTACGACGGGCGACGGCACGGGTTGCCATGCTTGCTCCCTTACGGTGATGAGGTCGGCGGGCGGCTCTGCGAATGCCCGGCACGTACGTCAGGTCCAGGGTCTCGGTCTCTCGCTTCGGACTCTGCTCGGGTGCCCGGCATCTGTTGGAAACAACGACTGGAATCCGGACAGAATTCCCCACTCGACCCCCGAATTTTCTGATCATGCAGTACCCTGTCGGGCCACGGAGGGACGGGATGTCGTCGGACTACACGAAGACCCAGGTCAGACCGGGGGCCGAAGGCGATCTGACAGCGCTCACCGATCTGTACAACCGGTACGTGCGCGAGACGGCCATCACGTTCGACACCACCGTCCTCACCCCTGAGGAACGCCGCCCCTGGCTGCTCTCCCACCCTGTAGACGGCCCGTACCGCCTGATGGTTGCCACGGCCTCGACCGCAACCGGGAACTCCGAGCAGATTCTGGGCTACGCCACATCCAGCCCTTTCCGGGCGAAGCCCGCCTACGCGACGTCGGTGGAGACGACGGTCTACGTCGCCCCGGACGCGGGAGGCCGCGGGATCGGCACGCTGCTCTACACGGCCCTGTTCGAGGCCCTGGCGGGCGAGGATCTGCACCGCGCCTACGCGGGTATCGCCCAGCCGAACGAAGCCTCCACGCGGCTGCACCAGCGCTTCGGTTTCCGGCACACGGGCACGTACCGCGAGGTGGGCCGCAAGTTCGGCCGCTACTGGGACGTGGCCTGGTACGAGAAGGAGCTGTAGCCGGCGGGCGCCAGTGCCGCGACCGGGCGACCGGGTGTTGCGACCGTGCACCGGACTCCCGGCGATCGCCGGGAGTCCGGTGCACGAGGGCCGACGACCGCCGGAAGACCGACGATCGCCGGAGAGCCAACGGCCACCAAAGAACCGGCGCGCGGGGGCCGGGCTCAGGCCCGGCCCCCGCGCGCCGACGTCCTCAGCCGAACTGCACCGACCGCTTGGCCAGCCCCAGCCAGAACCCGTCGATCACCGACTTCTGCGTGTCCAGGTCGCCGGCGGCGTCCGCCGCGCCCATGGTCACGAAGAGCGGTGCGAAGTGCTCGGTACGCGGATGGGCGAGCATGCCCGCCGGCGACTTGCGGGAGAAGTCGAGCAGCCCGTCCACGTCACCGGCGGCCAACGCCCGGTGCCCCCAGTCGTCGAACTCGGCCGACCACCTGGGGATGCCGCCCTGCCGCAGTGCGGCCAGGTTGTGGGTGAAGAACCCGGAGCCGATGATCAGCACGCCCTCGTCGCGCAGCGGCGCGAGCTTGCGCCCGATGTCCATGAGCTTCACGGGGTCCAGGGTCGGCATGGAAACCTGGAGCACCGGGATGTCGGCCCCGGGGAACATCTCGACCAGGGGGACATAGGCGCCGTGGTCCAGGCCCCGGTCGGGAACGTCCTGGACCGGGATGCCGGGGGCACGCAGCAGCTTGCGTACGGAATCGGCGAGCGCGGGAGCGCCGGGAGCGCCGTACTTCACCTGGTAGTAGTGCTCGGGGAATCCCCAGAAGTCGTAGACGAGGGGGACCGTCTCGGTGGCGCCGAGGGCAAGCGGGGCCTCCTCCCAGTGGGCGGAGACGACGAGGATCGCCTTCGGGCGAGGAAGTTCGGCGGACCAGGCGGCCAGCTCACCGGGCCAGATGGGGTCGTCGGCCAGGGGCGGGGCGCCATGGCTGAGGTACAGCGCGGGCATGCGTTCCTGAGTGGCGGCGGTCACGGCTGCGACTCCTTCCGACGGTCTGTGGGATCTGATCCGGCTGGTGGGCGGCTGAAGCTTTTTACTTGAAACCTCAACCTCTGACTCCGAACTCTAGCGCAACTTTGTTTAACATTCAAGGAGAGGGGCTTTACAGTGGAGTACATGACGACGGCACCCACTTCCGCAGCGGCACCCGGCCCGGCAGGCACCGACGAACCCCGTTGGCTCAGCGCCGAGGAACAACGCGTCTGGCGCTCGTACATCGAGGCCAGCACCCTCCTGGAGGACCACCTCGACCGCCAGCTCCAGCGGGACGCGGGCATGCCGCACCTCTACTACAGTCTGCTGGTCAAGCTCGCCGAGGCACCGGAACGGCGGCTGCGCATGACCGAGCTGGCGATGCTGGCGAAGATCACCCGCTCCCGGCTCTCGCACGCCGTGGCCCGCCTGGAGAAGAGTGGCTGGGTGCGTCGCGAGAACTGTCCGTCCGACAAGCGGGGCCAGTTCGCCGTGCTGACGGACGAAGGTTTCGAGGTGCTGCGCCGGAACGCGCCGGGGCACGTGGAGGCCGTGCGACAGGCGTTCCTCGACCGGCTCACCCCCGAACAGCAGAAGGCCCTGGGCGAGATCATGGAGATCGTCGCCGAGGGCCTGCAGCCCAGCGAAGCGGGTGCGGACCTGCCCTGGCTCCGCTGAGCACGGAGCCGGGGCAGGTCCTGGAAGCCGTACGGACGAGGCGTCCCCTCCCCCTCCGTACGGGTGGCCCGAAGGAACTGACACCGACCTGTGAAAGTCGCCGGTAACCGGCCGGCGGTGGGCGGTTGACGGCCGGCGGTTACCGGCCGCGGTGGGCGGTGAAGGCCGTGCGGCGGCAGGCCGTCAGTGGGCGATAACCGGCACCGCGACGTCCTCCTCGGCGCCCCCGGCGACCCTGGTGCCCTCGCCGGAGGCGCCGGTGACCGTGCTCCCCGGGCGGCCGGCGTTGACGAAGGTCAGGGCGATGGCCGCGGCCAGCACGAGAATGCCGACGGCGAACCAGATCGCGCTGGTGTAGCCCTGCACCATGCCTTCGAGCTGCACCAGTTGCCGCTGGGACCGGTTCGCGGCGCCGCCGATGTGGTCGGCGATGTAGGACGTGGTGGCCGAGGCCGCGATCGTGTTCAGCAGGGCCGTACCGATCGCGCCGCCCACCTGCTGCGAGGTGTTGACCATCGCGGAGGCGACTCCGGAGTCCCGGGGCTCGACGCCCAGGGTGGCCAGCGACATGGCCGGCATGAACGCCGTACCCATGCCGAGACCGAGCAGCAGCATGCCGGGCAGCAGCACGGTGGCGTAGGAGGTGTCGACCTCCAGCCGGGTCAGCATCAGCATGCCGAGGGCGGCGACCAGGAACCCGGGGCCCATCAGCAGCCGGGGCGCGACCCGGGTCATCAGCCGGGCGCCGATCTGGGTGGAACCCGTGATCATGCCCGCGACCATCGGCAGGAAGGCGAACCCGGTCTTCACCGGCGAGTAGCCCTGCACGATCTGCAGGTAGTACGTGAGGAAGAGGAACAGGCCGAACATCGCGATGATCGCCAGGCCCAGCGAGAGGTAGACCCCGCCGCGGTTGCGTTCGGTGACCACCCGCAGCGGCAGCAGCGGCGCCTTGACCCTGGACTCGACCAGGACGAACGCCAGGAGCAGGACGGCCGACGCGACGAACATGCCGACCGTCAGCGAGTCGCTCCAGCCTTTGGACTCGGCGCGGGTGAAGCCGTAGACGAGGGCGACCAGTCCGAGGGTGGACAGCACCACGCCGGGGATGTCCAGCGGCGAACGGTTGCGGCCGCCCCGCGGCTCACGGATGACGAAGTACGCGCCGAGCGCGGCGACGACAGCGAACGGGATGTTCACGAAGAACGTCCAGCGCCAGTTCAGGTACTCGGTGAGGAAGCCGCCGACGATCAGGCCGACGGCACCACCGCCACCGGCGATCGCACCGTAGATGCCGAACGCCTTGGCGCGCTCCTTGCCGTCGGTGAACATCACCGCGAGCAGGGACAGCGCGGCCGGCGCAAGCAGCGCGCCGAACACGCCCTGCAGGGCACGCGCGCCGAACATCATGGCCTCGTTGGTGGCCGCGCCGCCCAGCGCGGAGGCCGCCGCGAAGCCGCCCAGACCGAGCACGAACGCCCGCTTGCGGCCCCACAGGTCGGCTATCCGCCCGCCGAAGAGCAGCAGTCCGCCGAAGGCGAGGGCGTAGGCCGTGACGACCCACTGCCGGTTGCCGTCGGAGATGCCCAGGTCCTGCTGGGCGGAGGGCAGGGCGATGTTCACGATGGTGGCGTCCAGGACGACCATCAGCTGGGCGAGCGCGATGAAGACGAGCGCCTTCCAGCGGCTGGCATCCGGTACGCCGGGAGCCTTTGAGGCTGTTTCAGACATGGGGGTACCCACTTCGGGACTTCGGGATTTCATGACGGAAAAATTCGGAGTTTGCGACGAAAAAACGGTGTCTTCACGGAACGGCTCGCCCAAGGGACGGCCGCCGGGTCGGCTATGGAGATCGGTGCCGAGGCAGCTGCTGAAGTCGTTGCCGAGGTAGTTGCTGAAGTGGTCCGGGCTGGATCGGAATCTGGATCGGGAACTGACTCTGGATCTGGATCTGAATCGCGGTCAGGGATCGCTCAGCTCGCGCGCAGGTCCTCCACGGTGACGGCCGCACCCGGCAGGGAGCTGGGGGCCGGGGCCCGCATCCCGTCCAGGAACAGCTGAAGATGACGGTGGACGAACCGGTCGGCGCTCAGGCAGCCCGTACCGGCCGGCGGCCGGCTGAGCTGGGCGATACCGACGAGCAGATCACCGGAGCCCACGTCGTCACGGAGCTGACCGGCCGCCCTGGCACGGTCCATGATCCGTGCGACGAGCGTGTCGACCCGTACACGCGCGGCCTCCAGGTCGGGGTGATGCTGGTCGAAGGCGCTGGAGAGCATCGGACACAGCGCACTGATCCGCTCCGCGGCGGCCGTGTGCGCGAACCGCTCCAATGCCTCGAAGGCGTCCCCGGTCTCGGCGAGCGCCTGCTCGGCCGCCTCCGACGTACGGTCCATCACGGAGCACACGACCTCGCGCACCAGCGCTTCACGATCGGGGAAGTTGCGGTACACCGTGGCATTGCCCACGCCGGCCCGGCGGGCGACCTCGTCGAACGGCACGTCGGCACCGAACTCGACGAACATCTCCCGGGCGGCGGTGACGATCCGTTCCCGGTTGCGCAGGGCATCGGCGCGGGGCCTGGACGCCTTGTGCGATACGGAAGCGGCGGTCTGCACGATGCACTCCTAGGTCACTGTTGCTGTCGTTGCTGCTGTTGCTCCTGCTGTCACGGTCCGGGGAAGGAGTCCCCGTTTCGCGCGAACACAGCTCTAAACGGGGAAACGGTCCCCGCTTATTTCCCCCAACGGAGACTTCCGATGTGACCTGAGTCACACCTCCTGCGTGCCTGCCGGAGCTCTCGCACGATCGGACCCTCCAACGCGCGCCCGCCCCTCCATCGACAGAGGGTGATCAAAAGGATGCAGCCGGAGACCGGCGGCTGCCGTGTCGAGCGGAGGTCCCCGCATGCAGCCGCAGTCGACCAGCAGCCGGATATCCCCGCGCCGACTGGCCGCTCTGGCGTCCGTGACCGCCCTGACCCTCGCCGTCGCCCCCTCGGCCGGCAACGGCCACCTCTCCCCGCACCTCTCGGCTCCCGGTGCCGGACCGAGCGCTCTGTCCCGTTCCTCCGCGCACGGCCCCTGCATGATCAGCAGCACCCGCGACGTCCATCTGTCCGAGGGCATACCCACGATCGCCGGCTACGCCCCCTCCACCGGCACCGTCCGCGCCCTCACCCTCATGGTCGACTTCTCGGACGCCCCCGGCGAAGGCAAGGCACTCGACCGCTACCGGGAGTTCTTCCCGCAGACCCAGCAGTGGTTCCGCACCAGCTCGTACGGCCGCCTCGACTATCGCCCCGAAATACCGATACCGGGCTGGCTGCGGATGCCCAAGTCGTTCCGGGAGTACGGCATAGAGCGCGGCGCCCCGTTCGACCCCGGCTATCGCAAGCTGGTCGACGACCTCGTGGCGGCAGCCGACCCGAAGGTGGACTTCCGGTCGTACGACCTGGTGAACGTACTGATAACCCCGAACGCGGGCCCTTCCGCCCTGGACACCGTCCTGTCGGTCACCTTCGCCGGCAACGCGGAGGCCCCGACCGCGGACGGCGTCCCGGTCGCCAACGCGTCGTTCGTCTACTCCCGCCAGGACGACGGCTCCGGCTCCCTGGACCGCACCGGCTACCGGGTCCTCCCGCACGAGAACAGCCACGTCTTCGGCCTGCCCGACCTCTACACCGCCGAGGGCGGCGGGGCCGTGGGCCACTGGGACATCATGAGCGAGGACTGGGGCGCCAACAACGACCTGCTCGGCTGGCACAAGTGGAAAATGGGCTGGCTGGACGCACGCCAGGTGCACTGCGCGACGGGCACGGGCACACGGGAGTACACCCTGACGCCGCTGGCCGAGCCGGGGGGCCCGAAGCTCGTCTTCCTCCCGCTGGACGCGCATTCCGGATACGCCGTCGAGTTCCGCACCCGCGCCGGCAACGACGAGGCGGTGTGCCGGTCCGGCATCCTCATCTACAAGGTGGACGCGAACGTCGACACCGGCATGGGACCGGTCACGGTCTACGACTCCCGCCGGGAAAGCGGCGGTTGCACCCGCAGCCCCAACATCCACGCGGAACTCTCCGACGCCCCCTTCGCCCCCGGCGAGACGTTCATCGACCGCAAGGCGGGAATCCGCGTCAAGGTCCTGGAGCCGACCACCCCGAACACGGCCCCGGCCTCCGACACGGACTCCGGCTCGGACTCCGGCTCGAACTCAAAAAAGCCGGAGTACCGAGTGCAGATCACCCGAGCCTGAACCCTCGTCCGAGGCCCTCGCGGATGCCCGGCCGGGCGGGCGGAAACTCGCTTCCGCCGTCGGAAAACAGACGGCGTGGGAAGGGAGCAGGCAGCAAACGGGCACCGTTCCGAGCGGACCGGGTGGGGATCATGCTCCATTTTTGGCCGAAGAAGGCCCCTGCCTGCGGGAACAAGACCTGCGAAGCGGGCACACCCGGTCACGGAACGCGTGACGTTTTGCCTGGTCATAACCCTGGGCGTAGCCATAAATAGTCCGCAAGGGTCCGAACGGACCGGACTCTGTGGGGCGCGATCGCGCCACACCGGAAACGGCCCGACCGGGTGTCGGCCCGAGTCGCGCAGGGGAGGTGTCACCGTGGACGCCGAAGAACGCCGACGCTCCATCCTGGAAGTGACGCGCCGGGCCGGCTCGGTGGACGTCGCCAGGACGGCCGCCGACCTGGGCATCTCCAAGGAAACCGTACGGCGCGACCTGAACCTGCTGGCGGCTCACGGGCTGGTGCGGCGAACCCACGGCGGCGCCTGCCCCGTCGAGAGCGCCGGCTTCGAGACGACGCTCTCCTACCGCACCACCAGCCAGGTCAGGGAGAAGTCGCGGATCGCCGCCGCAGCCGTGGACCTGCTCGGTGACGCGAAGACGGTGTACATCGACGAGGGCTACACCCCGCAGCTCATCGCCGCCGGCCTGCCGCGCGACCGGCCACTGACCGTGATCACCTCCTCCCTCGCCGCGGTCGGCACCCTGGCCTCCGTCGAGAACATCACCGTGCTGCTGCTCGGTGGCCGCGTCCGCGGCGCCACGCTGGCGACCGTCGACCACTGGGCCGCCCACACGCTGTCCGACCTCGTCATCGACCTGGCCTACGTCGGCGCGAACGGCATCTCCCGCCAATGGGGGCTCACCACTCCGAACCCCGCGGTGAGCGAGGTGAAGACACAGGTCATGGCCGTCTCCCGACGCCGGGTGCTCTCGGGCGTCCACAGCAAGTTCGGAGCGACCAGCTTCTGCCGTTTCGCCGGGATCGGGGACCTGGAGGCGATCGTCACCGACACCGGGCTCCCCGCCTCCGAAGCCCGTCGCTACGCCCTCATGGGACCCCAGGTCATCCGGGTCTGACCCACGCCTCTCCTCCTCCCCCACACGCCACGCACCACACGCCACACGCCACACATCACGCATCACGCACTCGCCACTCGCCACTCGCCCGACCGGGCGCGGGCCTTCCACGTCCTCGAACACCTCTGGAGTCAGCCATGTCCATCCAAAAGACCACCCGAGTCCGGAGAAGCACCCGCGCCGTGCTCGTCGCCGTCTCCGCCGGCTCGTTGCTGGCCGCGTGCAGCGGGGCCGGCGGGTCGAGTTCGGAAGCCGGGGGCGAGAGCATCAACGTCCTCATGGTCGGCAACCCGCAGATGGAGGACATAGCCAAGCTGACGAAGGACACCTTCACCAAGGACACCGGCATCAAGGTGAACTTCACGATCCTTCCCGAGAACGAACTGCGCGACAAGGTCACCCAGGACATCGCCACCCAGGCCGGCCAGTACGACGTCGCCACCATCGGCGCCTACGAGGTGCCCATCTGGAACGAGAACGGCTGGCTGCAGGAGCTGAGTTCCTACGCCGAGAAGGACTCCGCCTTCGACAAGGACGACCTGCTCAAGCCCATGGTCCAGTCCCTGTCCGGCGAGGACGACAAGCTGTACGCGCTGCCGTTCTACGGCGAGTCGTCCTTCCTCATGTACAACAAGGAGGTCATGGAGGAGAAGGGCATCACCGTGCCCGAGAAGCCGACCTGGCAGCAGATCGCCGACATCGCCGCCAAGGCCGACGGCGCACGCCCCGGCATGAAGGGCATCTGCCTGCGCGGCCTGGCCGGCTGGGGCGAACTCGGCGCGTCGCTGTCGACCGTGGTCAACACCTTCGGCGGCACCTGGTTCACCGAGGACTGGAAGGCCCAGGTCAACAGCGCCGAGTTCAAGAAGGCGACCGACTTCTACGTCGACCTGGTCAGGAAGCACGGTCAGTCGGGCGCCGCGCAGTCCGGGTTCACCGAGTGCCTCAACGCGATGAGCCAGGGCAAGGTCGCGATGTGGTACGACGCGACCAGTGCGGCGGGACCGCTGGAGGACCCCAGCTCCAGCAAGATCGCGGGCAAGGTCGGCTACGCCTACGCGCCGGTGGACAAGACGGACAGCTCCGGCTGGCTGTGGACCTGGGCGTGGGCGATGCCGAAGACCACCAAGAAGGCCGACGCCGCCTCGAAGTTCATGCTCTGGGCGTCCGGCAAGGAGTACGAGAAGCTCGTCGGCGAGAAGCTGGGCTGGTCGCGCGTCCCCGCCGGGAAGCGGGCCAGCACCTATGAGATCCCCCAGTACAAGGAGGCGTCGGCGGCCTTCGGCGACATCACCGTCAAGTCCATCGAGCAGGCGAACCCGACGAACCCCGGTGTGCAGCCGCGGCCCACGGTGGGCGTCCAGTTCGTGGCCGTCCCCGAGTTCCAGGACCTCGGCACCAAGGTGACGCAGGACATCTCCGCGGCCATCGCGGGCAAGACCAGCGTGGACAAGGCCCTGGACAACGGCCAGAAGCTCGCGGAGGAAGTCGCCAAGAACTACCGGTGACCCGCCCGGTCACCCTCCGGTGACTCCTCAGGTCACTCTCCGGTGAATCTCCGGTGAATCCCGCTGCCCGTCGGACGCCGACGCCCTGACGGGCAGCGCCCCCACCGCGGTGCCCGGTACGCCCTCCTCCGCACCGGCGGACGCCACCCCGTCACGGCGTCCGCCGACCGGGCACCGCTTCTTCTCCACCCCGGCCGCGATCGGCTGCGACCGGCCGGCTCAAGGACCCCTCATGACCACGCTCACTCCCGCACCCCGAGCGGTGCGCACAGACCCCCCGCACCGGCCGGGCAAACGCGAGACGCCACACAAGTGGCGGCGGCGCATCCCGCTGCTGCCGGCGCTGATCTTCACGATCGTCGTGACCCAGCTGCCGTTCGTGGCCACGCTCGTCATCTCGACCTTCCAGTGGAACATCCTCAAGCCGGGCGAACGGCACTTCACCGGCCTGTCCAACTACGGCTTCGTCTTCACCGACGAGAGGCTGCGCACGGCGGTACTGAACACCATCGTGCTCACCGCTTCGGTGGTGATCCTCAGTGTGGTTCTCGGACTGGGGCTGGCGCTCCTCCTCGACCGCCGCTTCCCCGGCCGGGGCCTGGCCCGCACCCTGCTCATCACACCGTTCCTGGTCATGCCCGTCGCCGCCGCGCTGCTGTGGAAGCACGCCATCTACAACCCCGACTACGGCCTCATCAACGGCACCCTCAACGCCGTCTACCGCCTCTTCGGAGCCGAGAACGGCCCCACCATCGACTGGCTCTCGCACTCGGCGATGCCGGCCGTCGTCGCCGCGCTGGTATGGCAGTGGACCCCGTTCATGATGCTCATCCTGCTGGCCGGGCTCCAGGCCCAGCCCGGCGACGTGCTGGAGGCCGCCCGGGTCGACGGCGCCTCGGCCCGGCAGACCTTCCGCCACATCACCCTGCCCCACCTGCGGCAGTACATCGAACTGGGCGTCCTGCTCGGCACCATCTACGTCGTGCAGACCTTCGACGCGGTCTTCACCATCACCCAGGGCGGCCCCGGCTCGCAGACCACCAACCTCCCCTACGAGATCTACCTGACCATGTTCCGCAAGTACGAGTACGGCGAGGCGGCCGCTGCCGGCGTGGTCGTGGTGATCGGCTCCATCGTCGTCGCCACGTTCGCCCTGCGCACCATCGCGTCGCTGTTCCGCGAGGAGGTCTCCCGGTGACCACCACCCAAGCGGCGCCGGCCGCCGCCCCCGCGGCCGGGCCCAGGAAGTTCCTCCGCCGCAAGGACGACCAGGGCGGTCCGAGCGACTCACCGCGGCTGAGCCCGGTGTGGGCCTTCGTCGCCTGGCTCGCCACCCTGGCCTTCTTCGCCCCGGTGGCCTGGATGGTGCTGACCAGCTTCCACCAGGAGTCCGACGCCGCCACCAACCCGCCCAGCCTGCTCGCACCCTTCACCCTGGACCAGTACGAACTGCTGCTGGGCCGGGACATCACCCCGTACCTTCTCAACTCGGCCATGGCGAGCGTCATTTCGACGCTCCTCGTCCTCGCCCTCTCGATTCCGGCGGCCTACGCACTGTCCATCAAGCCGGTCGAGAAGTGGACCGACGTGATGTTCTTCTTCCTGTCGACGAAGTTCCTGCCCGTCATCGCGGCGCTGCTGCCGGTGTACCTGATCGTCAAGGACGCCGGGATGCTGGACAACGTCTGGACGCTGATCGTCCTCTACACCGCCATGAACCTGCCGATCGCGGTGTGGATGATGCGCTCCTTCCTCGCCGAAGTCCCCAAGGAGATCCTGGAGGCCGCCGAGGTCGACGGCGCCGGACTCCCCACCGTGCTGCTGCGCATCGTCGCCCCCGTCGCCATGCCCGGCATCGCCGCCACCGCGCTGATCTGCTTCATCTTCAGCTGGAACGAGTTCCTGTTCGCCGTCAACCTCACCGCCACCAACGCCTCCACCGCCCCGGTGTTCCTCGTCGGATTCATCACCAACGAGGGCCTCTTCCTCGCCCGTCTGTGCGCCGCCGCCACCCTGGTGTCCCTGCCCGTCCTCATCGCCGGCTGGGCCGCCCAGGACAAGCTGGTCCGCGGTCTGTCCCTAGGAGCAGTCAAGTGAAAGCCGCCCTCATCGAAGCCCCCGGCAAGGTCACCGTCACCACGGTCCCCGACCCCACCCCGGGACCGCGCGACGTCGTGGTGGACGTGGCCGCCTGCGGACTGTGCGGCACGGACCTGCACATCCTGCAGGGCGAGTTCGCGCCGAAGCTGCCCATCGTCCCCGGCCACGAGTTCGCCGGGGAGGTCGTCGGCCTCGGCAGCGCGGTCACCGAACTCTCCCTCGGCGACCGGGTCGCCGTGGACCCCTCCCTGTACTGCTACGAATGCCGCCACTGCCGCACCGGCCACAACAACATGTGCGAACGCTGGGCCGCGATCGGTGTCACCACGGCGGGCGGGGCCGCCCAGTACGCGGTGGCCCCGGTAGCCAACTGCGTCAAACTGCCCGAACACGTCCGCACCCAGGACGCCGCCCTGATCGAACCCCTCTCCTGCGCGGTCCGCGGCTACGACGTCCTGCAGTCCCGCCTCGGCGCACACGTCCTGATCTACGGCTCGGGCACCATGGGCCTGATGATGCTGGAACTGGCCAAGCGGACCGGCGCGGCACGCGTGGACGTCGTCGACATCAACACCGACCGCCTCGCCACGGCCCGGCAGCTCGGCGTCTCCGCCTCGGCCACCGACGCGGACGAGCTGGACCGGCCCCAGGGCTGGGACCTCGTCATCGACGCCACCGGCAACGCGGCCGCCATCCAGGACGGCCTGGACCGGGTCGCCAAGGCCGGCACCTTCCTGCAGTTCGGCGTCGCCGACTACGCCACCCGCGTGACCATCGACCCGTACCGCATCTACAACCAGGAGATCACCATCACCGGCTCCATGGCCGTCCTGCACAGCTTCGAACGCGCCGCAGACCTCTTCGCGACGGGCGTCCTGGACCCGGACGTCTTCATCAGCGACCGCATCCCGCTCGACCGCTACCCGGAGGCAATGGAGCAGTTCGCAGCGGGCCAGGGCCGAAAAATCCTCATCACCCCCTGACGCGGGCGGAGGGGGCCGGGCGGGCCCCCTCCCCATTTCCTACCCTCATACCGACGACCCTCACCGGCACGTATCCGCTACGCTGTCCCTGGTCGGTCATCGGTACGCCGCGCCCCGCAACCGAGCAAGACCGCGGAGCACGTCGCACCATGCCCGACCAGTGGGTTTGACCTCCTCGCAGAAGATCCACCCCACGGATCCCCTCCGAGGCCCCCAAGCCCGCGCCTTCGCCTTCGTAGCTCAGGGGATAGAGCACCGCTCTCCTAAAGCGGGTGTCGCAGGTTCGAATCCTGCCGGGGGCACCAGCCAAAAGGCCCCGGACCGATCATGGTCCGGGGCCTTTTGGCGGTTCGGTTTCAGGCGGCGTGCGGGGTGAAGGTGACGCGGGAGTCGCCCTCGTCGATGGCCAGGTTCAGGGTGCCGTCCAGGGCCTTGGCCAGGCGTCGCAGCAGCGGGAGCGTCGGCACGGTGTCGCCGCCCTCCATCCGGGACACCTGAGGCTGCGTCATCCCGGCCCGGTCGGCCAGTTCGGTCTGGGACAGGCCGAGCTCGATCCGACGGTCGTAGACCGCCTGCCCGAGGTCGCCGGCCAGCCGCGCGTCGACGTACTCCTGGTCGTACTCCACCGCCTCACCCGCAAGCTGCCGGGCCCGGCGCGTCCTCCACGTGCTGTGATTCATCAGCTCTCCTTGCGCCGCTCGTAGGTGTACTGGGCATGACCATGCTCGGCCTCGCAGACCTTCTGGGCCTGGTGCGCACGCTCGACTTCCGCCGCCTCACGCATCCTCGTCTTGCGGAAGACCGTCAGCAGAACGATCCGCTGACCGGGGGCGAGCCAGTACGGGATGCGCACGGCCTCGCCGTCCAGCTCGAAGCGCAGCTCACGCAGTTTGCCGCCCAGGTGACGTGAGTACGGCTCACCGAGCGTCGTCGGCTCGTCCAGGAGACGGTCCGTCTTGTCCTCCACCCGTCGGTAGAGGCGAAACGGGAGCAGCTCCAGCCAATCCCGCACCTCGGGTTCGATCTCGATCTCCCACCGCTCCGTCATGCAATCAACGGTATATACCTCCAATTGCATAGCGCAAGCCTCCACGGACCTCCGCGGCCCATGTCTCCCCTGCAGTCGGCCCGGAACGGATTCAGCACACATGAGGCCGGGAAGCCCCGCGAACACATGAGAACTGCAGAGGGGTGTTTTCCCAGACCAGGCACCCTGCGGCCGTTGTTTCCGCAGGTCACAGCCCTGCCCCGAGAAAACTCCTAAAGCGGGTGTCGCAGGTTCGAATCCTGCCGGGGGCACAACGCATTACCGCCCTGACCTGCATCGGAGCATCAGAAATGCCCCTCGGAGTAGATCTCCGAGGGGCATTTTCACCTTCCATGGGAACATATGGGAACGCGCTGTCAAGCAGCATCCTCCGTGGGAACCTCGCCGTCTTCCGAGGGAACGTCAGGCCTCTCCTCCGGTTCCTGGGTGACGTCCCGCCGCGCTGGTGAGCTGCGTGGAACCAAAGCAGGGGGCCTCGGCTTGGGCTTCCTCGGACTGCGGCAGTACCGAGAGGTGTACGTGTCAGCGGTCAGCGAGTAGGAGGAGTGCCCCAGCAGTTTCTGGATGGCCTTCATGTGCAGGCCGGCGGCCAGAGACAGGGTCGCCGCGCAGTGCCGCAGGTCGTGCAGCCAGAGCCGCCCCGGACCCGGGCCCTGCCGCCGCGGCGTTCCTTTCGGCGATCGACGCGGGCGAGTTGGAGAGGCATGTGCTGTCCCGGCACGGCCGCCGTCACTGTGCCGCGTCGCCAGTGCCCCCGCTATCAGCTATGCCCATCAGCTTGGTCAGCCGGGTCAGGCCGTCGACAGTCGCGTCATGGTAGGCGTAGTTGTAGGTGGGGGTATTGAGCGCGAGTGTGAGGAACAATTCCACCCTGCCCCCGAGCTGGAGGACGACGTGGCCCAAGCCGACCACTTCGGAGGCGATGTCGCCGAAGCAGTGGACGCCGAGCAGCTTGCGATCATCGGCGCGGAAGATCAGTTTCAGCAGCCCGCCGTGTCCGGCGATCGCCCCGCGCGGGGTAACGGCCAGGTCGCAGCGGCCCACCGCGTAGGGGATGCCGGCGGCCTGGATCTGTTCTTCGGTCGCCCCGACGCCGGCGACTTCGGGTAGGCCGTAGACGGCGCTGCTGGCGGTCTGGTCGATCTCCACGCCGAAGACGAGTCCGCAGGCGTGGGCTGCTGCTGCGCGTCCTTGCTGCATGGCGTTGGAGGCGAGCCCTGGTTTGACCACGTCGCCGGCTGCGTAGATCCCTGGAGCAGTCGTCCGGTAGTAGCGGTCGACGATGATCCGGCCGTGGGCGTCGAGGTGCACGCCGGCCGGTTCGAGGCCGAGGCCTTCTGTGTTGGGGGCGCGGCCGGCGGCGAACAAGACGGCGTCCCCGGTCAGGACGGTGCCGGTCGAGAGCCTGACAGTCAGCCGGCCGTCGATGCGGCTCACCGTGTCTGCGCCGACGCCCAAGACCACCTGGACTCCGCGCCGCCGGAACTCGTCGGCCACCAGCCCGGCCAGTTCGCCGTCGATGTTCGGCAGCAGGCGATCGGAATTGCTGATGAGTGTGGCCGGGATGCCCAGCGCGGTGAACACGGTGGCGAACTCGACGCCGATGGGGCCGCCGCCAACGATGACGATGTGTTTCGGGACGGTGCGAAGCGAGTAGATCGTGTCGGAGTCGTAGACGTCCGGATCGTCGAAGGGAATGCCCGGGTAGTGCATCGGGCGTGACCCCGTCGCTATCAGGACCGCGTGCGCCGTGACCTCGCGCGCCAGTCCGTCGGGCGAGGTGATGTGGACGGTACGGTCCGCGTCGAGTCGGGCGGTTCCCTGGAGGTAGGCGATGCCGCGTACGACGAGCCGGTGTGCGACGGCTTCCTGCAGCACGTCGCGCACATGCTCGATTCTGGCGCGGAGGGTGGGCATCACCGCCTCCAACGGCGCTGCCGCCCGGACGCCGTAGACCTCCTCCTGGCGGTAGCCGGTCAGGTAGAGCGCGGCTTCGCGCAGAGCCTTGGTGGGCGCGCCGCCGGTGGTCGTGACCACCCCGCCGGGCGTGTTCCGCTCGACGATGAGCACCTTGCGCCCGAAGACGGCCGCGAGCTCGGCCGCGACCTCCCCGGCCGGGCCTGCGCCGATCACCACCAGGTCGTAGCTGTCGTCCATGGCTGCATTTCCAGTCCTACGTGTCGGGGTCAGCAAGCCATGAGTCGGTCGGCCATGAGTCGGTCGGAATGACGCGGTGGGGCAGGGCCAGTGCGCGGGTTGCCCGGTGCGCGTGATTCCGCGAGACCAGTTGGAGCCCTTTTGGCCGATCGCCACCCACGGTGAGCCAGAAGTCGGCGGCGTGATCGACGAAGGCCTCCGGATGGCGCAGGACCAGCTCGTCGTAGCGGGCCGCCGCGCTGATGCGCCATTGCTCGGCCTCGTGAGGGTGGCCGGCGTCGCTGAGGACGCCGGCAAGGCCGGCCGCGTACTCGGGGTCGTCGCTGGACAGCGCCAGGGGGCGCAGGCGGTCGATGGCGGCGTCACGAGCACCCAGGGCCGCGTCGACCTCGGCGAGGTGGCCCATTGCCGGGGCGTAGGCCGGCACCCGGCTCACGGCGGCGTCGAACCAGGCACGGGCGGCGGAAAGGTTCCGCTCGCCGAGCCACATCAGTCCGCGCCGGAAGTCGAGCTCGGCGACGGGGAACGGCGAGACACCCCGATGGCGGCGTCGCGCCTCGATGAACAGGTGCTCCGCCTGGGCGACTTTCCCGCGCTCGGCCTGGAGCACGGCCAGCGCACTCAACGTCGTGAAGTCGGGCCGGCGTTTTGCTGCGGTCCGGCGCAGCACGAGGGCCTCGGCGTAGCACGCGACCGCCTGGAGGATCGCCGCCTGCTCCGCGTCCAGCGTGGCCTGCTCCGAACCTCGTCGCCTTGCGGCGTCGAGGTCGGCCAGTGCCTCGGCGAAGCGGTGGAAGGTGGCTTGCGTCCTGGCCCGGACGAGCCAGGACGCATCGTCGTCCGGCGCGGCGCGTACCAGCTGCTCGGCCAGCTCCGCGGCGCGTTCGTAGTCGGCGATACGGCCCAGCACCTGCCCGCGCAGGATGAGCAGGTCGACCAGGAGGGCCTGTCCGGCCACCTCCGCAGGTGCCGCTGTCGTCTGCCCTGATCGTGGCCCATGGAGCCCCGCCACCAGACTGTCGATCTGGGCCTGCAGGTTCGCCACGGCGATGACCCCGCTGGTGGTGGCCGGTCGGCGGTCGTCCTCGGTCAGCCCGGTGATGATGCTGCCTCCTTCGGTGGCGCCGACAGCGCGGCGAAGACGGTCTTCAGATCCGGCGGATTCGGGTTGGGGGGAACCAGGTAGGGAAACGTGCGGGACACCGGCTGGGTCGGCTGGTCGACGCCGTCACTGATCCGCGGTCCGTCGAGGCCGCCGACCAGCAGGGTGTAGAGCGTGTCGATGATGTCGTCCTCGGGCGACCGGCCGCCGCAGGTGGTGTGCGGGCGGCCCGTGAGCACGGCGCGCTCGATCTCGAGGTCGCTGCCGTCGGAAAACGGCTTGGACGTGTCGACGACGAGGAAGTCCGCCAGCAGCAACTCGGTCAGGGGGTGGACGCCCTGATCGTCGAGCGGCCAGTCGGTCTTGCCGTCCAGCCGGTCGAAGAAGGCCAAATTGGCGCTCAACCGGGCGCGGTAGGCTCCGACGTAGTCCTGGCTCAGGTTGAAGGCGTCCTCCGCGTTGTAGAGGTCGCGGATCTCGAGATCGCGGTTGACGGGATCGAACTTCGAGCTCCGCATGATGACGTTCTTGATCTCCGGTCGGCCCATGCGCTCCAGCCGGACCGGGTGACCGTGGGAGGTCACGGTCTCGCCGACGACGGCCATCAGCGGGCCTGTGTCGCTGCCGAGCACCGTGGCGATGTCGAGTTCGAGGACGATGGCCAGCACGTTCATGCCGTCCAGGGAGTTGGCGGCCCTGGCCTTGAACGCCAACTGCTCCTGCGCCTCGGTGGCCAACACGCCTGCCAGGTCGATGAAGAACGGATCGAGCCGCGCACCGGCGAAGATCCGCACACCGCGCGTCTCGGTCGGCTGCTTCTCGCCGACCCGGAACGGGATCTCCGCCCCGCCAGGCGTGGTGCACGTGCCGGCCTGCACCACGGTGCCGGGGCCGTCGCCCGGGGACGGAACGGCGAAGCGGAAGTCGAAGGTGTACTCGTCAGCGCCGGCCACGAAGGCCGGTGTGCCGCCGGCCGTCGTGGCCGTCACCGGCCGGAGGCGGAAGCGGTAGTCGAGCGCGTCGGAGAACAGGGCCGTGGGTGCGGCAGCCGGGAATACGTCCAGGACGAGCACCAGATGACCGGGCTGTTCCGGGCTGGGGAAGGCGTACACGTCGGTGATGTCGGACGCGGGGTCAGCAAGGGCCCGCGGGCCGGAGAAGTGGTCTGCCATGATGAACCTCCTGATCTCAGGTGTCGAGATCGGCGAGCCAGCGCAGCGCCCGGAGGCCGGGCATGAAGCAGTACTCTCCGCCCCGGTTGACGACGAAGTCGGGCAGCCCTCGGAGGCGGCGGCGGATCGGGCGCTGCGGGATGGTGAACTCACCACCGTCCTGCACACCGATCAACGGGTCCCGCTCGGCGGGCGCGCCGATGAACTTGCCGTCGTGCACCCACTGCTTCTGGACGAACTCGAACTGCCGAGCCAGGTGCGCGCCGACGAAGGCGAACATCAGGCCGCGTTCGGCACCGTCGTCCTCCAGCACGCCAGGGGGCAGCGACGGGCCGTAGTTGGTGCCGCGCCGGATCATGCGGTGCAGGCGCACCTGACCGGTGATGACCGAGTCGCGGGCGTTCATCCGTCGGGCGTGCGCGCCGACCGGGCACTTCAGGCCCCGCGGGTCGTCGCCGTAGAGGAACGCGTTGTTGCGCGTGGGATCGCCGCCCAGCTCGGGGTTGTCCTTGTCCGGGGACAGGGCGAGTGGTGCGCCACTGGGCCAGCGGCCGACGAACTTGGCCGCGAGCCACGTGGCCTCGGTGTCCGCGGCGTTGTCACGCAGGTACCGGCGGAAGGCCGCCACGCGCTGGTGCAGCTTGCGGAAGGCCACGTAGGTGCCGTTGCGGCCCAGCACCTCGGGCTGCGGCATCGGGGGCAGGTCGCCGTTCTCGTCCTCGTAGCCCAGGACGAACTCGCCTGCCTTCAGCGGTGCCTCGTGCGGGTTGCTGCCGAGGATGTTGGTGCCCTCCACGGTCGGCTCGCTGATGCTGTCCTTGAAGCCGAACTGCTCGCGCCCGTCCGGCGGCACGTGTACGTCAAGTTGCCAGATGGGCGAGACGCCGCGCAGGTCGCGGACCGCGTCCTGCGCCAGGACGACCAGGGCCTCCATGAGGGCGGTGTCCCGCGCCAGCGCGGCCACCACGAGGTGGACGTCCTTCGAGCCCAGCGGCGCCTCCCAGTGCTCCGGTGCGTTCTCCCCGACGTCGCCGATCTCGGCCGCGCGAGCGGCCATGCCCAGCTGGAACTCGGACGGGAAGGTGGTCAGTGACTCCGCCGGCACGCCGATCGCCTCGAGCCCGGCGAAGCTGAGCCCCACCCCGAGCGAGACCGGCCTGCCCGGGTCGAACGAGGACACCGGCTCCAGAAGGGGGATCAGCCGCCTCAGCAGTTCCCGCGCCACGTGCCGGTCATCGATGCGCAGGGCCAGATACGCGCCCGCGTACGGGTTGGGCCGGGGCATCAGGGTGGCGGCCTGGATGTCGCCAAGTTCGAGCGCGGCGCCCGTTTCGGTGGTCATGGTGCTCCCTCAGCAGTCGTTGACAGCACTGTCCAGTGGGCTCGCGGGGGCGGCGGCGCCATCCCCGCGGGACCGCCGGCGGGCTCAGTCGGCGGCCATTTCGAGCAGCGGCTCCAGCGCCGGGTGCTGGAGCGCCTCCGCGGCGCGAGAGTCGTCGAGCACCTGCTGGAAGGCCTCCTGCAGACGCTGGGCCTTGACGATCTGCGGCATAGTCCAGGCGCTCAACTGGTTGAAGTACCCGGTGGCGGGGCTCTGCACCGACTGGACGATCGCCTTGAGTCCGCCGACGGTCCGCTTCATCTGCGCCTCGATGTCGGGGTTGTCCAGGCGGAACTTCTCGACTCCGCCGGACGATTCGACCCACGCCGAGACGTCCGTGTACTGGGCGGTGTGCTGCAACCAGTCCAGGAAGTGCTCGACACCGATCTGGACGAAATCATCGAAGTAGGGGTCCCAGTCGTTCTCGAAGGTCGTGGCCCACATCAGCCGTTGCCCGTTGTCGAAGATCACGTGGCGGCTGTCCCGCAGGCCGGTGTGGATGTTCTTGTCAGGGGGGATTTGGCGGAGCACGTCGGCGAACCGCTGAGTCGCCGCGCGCAGCTCCCCCTCGTGGCCGGGCAGGACGTTCCAGTACGTGGCCAGCTCGGAGATCACTCCGTCGCTGAGCCCCTTCCCCGACTTCACATTGATCTTGGTTGTCATGTCTTCCTCCTGTACGAGCCGGGCGACCCGTCGCGTTGATCCCGAGAGATGTCGTGACCTCGGTGGACTCCTGATCGGGATGTCGACCGCCCCACGAAACGCACGTCTTGCCGCGGACCGCAGGACCCGCGCCGCCGACCCCGCGGGTCCGTCGGCCGGTTCAGTCGGCGGCCATTTCGAGCAGCGGCTTCAGCGCCGGGTGCTGGAGCGCCTCCGCGGCGTGAGGGTCGTCGAGCACCTGCTGGAAGGCCTGCTGCAGGGCCAGCGCCTTCAAGACCTGCTTCACCGTCGGCTCGGGATAGGCGCAGACAAAATTGCCCGCCACCACCGTGTGCTCCTTGAACCACTCCTTGATGTGGGGGGACTTGACGCCCGGGTAGCCCTGCACGTGCCCCCAGGTCTCGTCGAAGGCCCGGCCGATGTCCGTGCGGGCGAAGTCGTCGATGTACACATCCCACGGTCCATCGAAGCTGCTGGCGAACATGAGCCGCGTGTCACCGTCCAGGAGGACGAACCGGGCCTCGTGCAGCGTGCCGATCTCCTTGATGGCCTGCTGGATGTGCGGGTCCGACCTGTGCCGCTCCAGGGTGTCGCGCAGCGCCTCTTCGCGCCCCGGGATGACGTCCCCGATGGCGAGGAACTCCGACCTCGGTCCCACCTTCAGTCCCGCCCGGTACTCGTTGATCGTGCTTGTCATGGCTCCCTCCTGTGTGCGCTGTGTCACCTCTCGCGTTGACGCGAGAGGGCGGGCGTGCCGTCGGTGGCCTGCTGAGCTCGATGACGACATTGCGTGAACCGCCGACCGCCTCACGGATAGAGCGCCCGGTCACCCCGGACCCCACCAGCAGCATCGGCGCAGGTCGCCTCCGCCCATCCCGCGACGTCATCGGCTTCGGCCCCAGCGTCTGCTCGGCACGGTCCCCTCACCAACGACGCTAGGGCGCGGCAGACGACGTGGAATCCCCGAAATCCTTAGTCCACCGCTCCGGGCGAGTGTCGATTCCGGGGCCACCGGCCGACCCGATCGGGCTTCCCGGATCCGACGACGACGCTCGATGGCAGGCCGCGGGATCAGCGGCGTCCACCGAGGAGGGGACGGTCGGAGGCGGGGATCGGGTGGAAGACACCGGAGCTCTTGTCGAGGACACGGTGGGCGAGCTGGGTGCGGGAGGTCACCCCGAGCTTCCGGAACACCTTGCGCAGGTGGTACTCCACGGTGCTCGGGCTGACGAACAGCTGCGCGGCGATCTCCCGGTTCGCTTCTCCTAGGCTCACCAGGACGGCGATCTGCGCCTCCTGGGGGGTGAGCTCCTCGGGGGTCCCCAGCTCCCGCTTCCGGGCGCACTCGCCCGTGGCGCGCAGTTCCACGCGCGCCCGCTCGGCGAAGCCGTGGAAGCCCATGCCGTCGAACATGTCGTGCGCGGTGCGCAGCTGGTCGCGTGCCTCCCCACGCCGACGCTGGCGGCGCAGCCACTCGCCGTAGAGGAGGTGGGCGCGGGCGAGCTGGGGAACGGCTCGGGTCCGGCCGAGCAGCGGGAGCGCGTCCTCGTACTCCTGCCGGGCCTCGGCCGGGGTGGCCAGCAGGGCCCGGGAGCGGGCGAGCAACCCGAGGGCGAGGGGAGTGCCGGTCGCGGTCGCGCGGTCCTCCAAACGATGGAGTGCGCGTTCTGCCAGGTCTCGCCGACCGGCGCGGACGGCTGCCTCTACCAGGTCGGGCAGTGCCTGGGTCCCGACGAGCGGCGTGTCGTCGGTGTACGCCGGATCCAGGCATCCGATGGCGGAGCCGTAGTTGCCGAGGCTGATCTCCAGCACACCGAGGAAATAGGCCGCCATGGCCATCTCACCGGCGGCGCCCCTGCCCGGGGCCTCCCGTGCGACCGCCGCCGCGGTCGCACGCGCTTCCGCCTCGCGGCCGCTCAGGCTGAGGGTGAGCAGCGTGTGCGCGCCCGTGGGAGGGACGATGGCGGGATTGTTGGTCATCTCCGCCAGTTCGTGCGCCTCCGCCTCCGCGGCCCGGGCCGCGGCCAGCCGTCCGGCGGGCCCGTCGACATAGGCGCTCCGAAAGGCGAGCGCGCCGGCCAGCCTGGCCAAGGCGCCGCTCGCGCGAGCCCGGTCGATCCAGTCAGTGGTCAGTCGCTCCACCGAGGCGTCGTCCAATAGATCGGCGGCCGCGACGGCGGCCAGTTCCAGTCGTTGGAGCGCGACGTCGGGGTCCACCTCGTCCACGAGGAAGGCCTGGATCGTGCGGCGCAACGCCGGCATGGCCGCCGCATAGCCACCGGTCACCCGTGCGGTGTAGCCCTGGAGCAGCAGATTGGCCGCCGAGTCCGGAGGATCGCCCGTGGGTGGGAGGTTCCGCGCCGTTCGGGCGTTCTCGTGCAGGAGGGAGGCGCTGGGCGCCCACCCGGCGAACACCGCGGCCTCCAGTGCGGAGAGCAGCGCGTCCCTCGCGGCGCGCGGGTCGAGCGGCCGCAATCGCCGTGCCGCACAGGCCAGGACGGAGGCGGACTCGGCCACCTGTCCGCAGTGGAACCGGATCCTTCCCTTCAGCTCGGTCGCCTGCGCGGTCGACAGCGGATCGTGCAGACCCGTGGCGGCCTCGGCCAGCAGGGCCTCGGCCCGGTCGACCGCCCCCGCGACCACGTGGGCCTGTGCTGCCGACAGTCGGCGCTCGGCCCGCCGCTCCTCGTCGGGGGTCAGCAACGCCGCGCGCTCCAGGAGCGCAGCCGCGGCGGCGTAGCCACCACGGCTCCTGGCCCGGTCCGCTGCCGCCACAAGCTGATCCGCGACCCCGTCGTCGGGCCTGGCGGTGGCCGCGGCCAGGTGCCAGGCCCGGGGAGCCGGATCGCGCTGCGGATCGCAGGCCGCCGCGAGGGCCCGGTGGGCCTCCCGCCGCCGACCCGGGGCCGCGGCGTGGTAGACCGCCGAGCGGACGAGCGGGTGGGAGAACCGCACCTCCGGCCAGAAGGCCACCATTCCCGCGGCCTCCGCGGGCACCGCGGCGGCCTCCGGGATGCCCAGCGCGGCGGCCGCGTGCCACAGCCGATCGCCGCGGCCCGGCTGCTCCGCCGCCGCCAGCAACAGCAGCGTCTGTGTGTCCGTGGGAAGTTTCCGCACGCGGCGCCCGAACAGGCCTTCGAGCTCGTGGCCGACGGGCAGCGGCTCGGGCAGCGGTACCTGTCCGCGCAGTTGCTCCGGGGTCAGCTCGGCCGTGGCCTCGACAATGGCCAGGGGGTTGCCACCGGTCCCGGCGACGATGCGCTCCGCCACTCCGGCCTCGGGGGGCCGGCCGCCCGCGGTCGCCAGCAGTTCGTGCGCGTCCGGCTCCGGCAGGCCGGCGAGCCGAAGACCCGGCAACGCCTGCAGATGGGGGTCCGGCTCCGTGGTTTCCCGGATCGCGAACAGCATCCCGACTTTGTCGGCCAGCAGCCGACGGGCCACGAAGCCGAGGACGTCGGCGGACTCGTCGTCCAGCCACTGCGCGTCGTCGATCACGCACAGGACCGGCCGGACCTCGGCAGCGTCTGCCAGCAGCGTCAGCACGGCCAGACCGACCAGGAACGGATCGGCCGGCGGCCCGCTCACCAGTCCGAAGGCCACGCCCAGCGCCCGCCGCTGTGGCCCGGGCAGCCGGTCCACGCTGTGCGGGAAGGGGACGAGCAACTGGTGGACGGCGGCAAAGCCCAGGGCCATCTCCGACTCGACCGCCACCGTCCGGACGATCTGCAGGTCCGCGGCACGCTCGACCGCGTAGTCGAGCAACGCCGACTTCCCCACTCCGGGCTCCCCGCGGAGGACCAGCACACCGCTCATCCCGGCCCGCACGCTGTCAAGCACTTGGCGGAGCGCCTGCTTCTCCGCACGACGGTCAATCAACCGCACTTAACGACCGTAATCCTCATCGCCCTTTTGTGCAGCTTCCCGACCGGCGGCATCCACGACCCCCACCGGAGCGACGACACGACACGCCATCATTCCCACGTGATCACCGATCCTCTGCCCGACCAGCGGAAACGCGGTCCTCAAGCCCGGAAAGACAACAGCTTCTCCAAAGGACAAGCTCAGTGGTCCCCATGTTGGGCTGACCCGCTGGTCAACCGTCAACCGTTGCCCCCTGCTCGCAGTGCTCCCGGGCGCCCGGGCACGCGCTCCGGCGGGATCCCCGGCCGGTCCTTCGGCAGCAGCACACGCAGGGCACCCGGCCGAATTCCACACATGACGGGGAGAGGGAGCGTCACCGCTTCACCGTCGATCCCCGCGTCCAGGTGCCGCACGTCACCGTGCAGCGTGATACCGGAAGCCGACCAGACGACAGCCCCTTCACCTGCCGGACCAAGACCGCGCTTGTGTCGTCGCAGTTCGCTGCGCAGGTGCCGGAGGAGATCCGGGGGCGTCTTCGTCGGGCGCTTGAGGACGATGCCGCCCAGCAGTCCTGTGCTGAGCGAAAAGCGACGCCCCAGCCAACGCGGTGTGGCCAGGTGGTAGGGGTTGTTGGAGATCAGCACCACCTGCGGGAACTCGACGGCCTCCCATGGGGTGTCCACGCAGGCCTCGACCCACTGCTTGCCCTTGAGGTAATCGGGTGCCACCGCAGCGAAAGCGCGCTTCTTGCCCTCCCGGTACCCGGGCTCCAGCAGTGCGTCGGCGTACATGCCGAAAGAGACGTTGTTGACGAAGACGCGCGGGCCGAGCACCCCCAGGTCCACCCGTGCGGGCTCACCGTCGACCAGGGCGCCCAGCGCCTGCGCCGGATCGCGGAGGTCGAGGCCCAGGTCCCGGGCGAAGTGGTTGCGGGTGCCCGCCGGGATCACGACCAGCGACCGGCCCGTGTCGGCGGCCACCGCGGCGACCGCCGATACAGTGCCGTCGCCGCCCGCGACTCCCAGCACCTGTGCCCCCTGCTGGACGGCGTTCCTCGCGAGCGACGCCGCGTCCTCATCCGCGCTGGTCATCCAGACCTGGGCGCCCATGTCCTCGGCCCGCTGGACCAGACCGTAACGAGCAGGCTTACCACCGCCCGAGCGCGGATTCGTCACGATCACCACCCGGGCACGCGTCCGAGCGCCGGCCATCACCGCACCCACTTTCGCCGCTGAGGCCGGCCTTCGACCGACCGATTGAAGCCGTAGGACCAGGCTGGCAGATCCCGCGCCCTCTTAGCTGGCCGGGAACGACCGCTCGGCGCCTTTTCCCTGCCCCGGGCACGCCACCAGATCGGAGCTGGTTCTCCAGCCGGATCGATAGCTGTGCCGGCGCCAGACGGAAGAGCTGGTCGTCTGATGGCACGGGCACGTCCTCGCCGGGAGCGGCGGCAGCCGGCGGAGGGCCTGACCAGCGGTGGAGGGCGCCGATGAGCTTTGCGTGCCGCAGACACCCAGTACGGCGGGCGCTGCACAAGCGGGGTGCCGGAGCCTTTGCCGTGATCAGTGTTGGGGATGTGGCTCGGAGTGGAACAGAGGACGCCGCCGCCGCTTGGCAGCAGTGCCTGGAGCGAGGCGGCCGACTTCGATCCGCATCTTGATGGCGTGGAATACCTCAACCACCCCAAGAACTAGGGCCATGACGCCCACCGCCAAGGTGAGCGCGGCAATCGAGGTGAACGGTGAGACGATCAGCACGACGCCCGCCAGCATGCTCATGATCCCGAAGAACAGCATCCAGCCACGCGCCGGCATGGCCGGGGCGGAGGAAGCCGTGGCCGTCATCATGATGCCGCGCAGCAGCCAGCTGAAGCCGATCCACAGGGCAAGCAGCAGGACCGACTGCAGGGTGCCCCGGAAGCAGATCAGACCGAGCAGGACGGAGAGCGCCCCCGTGATGAAATGCAGTGCCCGAAGATGACCGGGAACGTGAGTGCCGAAGGCGGCGGCCAGCTGGAAGACTCCGGTGACCAGAAGGTAGATGCCGAAGAGCACGCCGACGACCTGCAACGTCTCTTTCGGCCAGGCAAAAATCACGACCCCCAGGGCGATAGTGGCCAGGCCCATAGTGAGAAGGATCTGCCAACTCAGGTTCGCCAGGGCACTCGGCTTTCCCATCGCAGAGGTGTCTCGTGGCTCCGCGCCGTGCGGAGAGTTAATATCCGAGGAACCGGAGGGATGCGTCATGGTGTCTCCTCCTTCCGGGAACGACGTGGCCGAATTTGATGTACTTCCATCGTCACCCGTCCAGCCCCGTATCGCTCGGTCAGAACACAGGTTCGCTCGTGCCACATCGGTGCCCCCGGACTTGCCCGTTGGCCGGCTCCCTCGGCTCTTACGAACACGAATCGTCGAGGCTGCGGCGCAATCCCCAGGGGTGCCCGTGTCCGTCGTGTACATGCGGATCGACCGGGGGTGATGAACGCGTCCGTACCTCACTTCTCTGGACGCAACCCGGGCCATCCCTGGGCTGTCCGAGGCCACCCGACAGTGGCCAATACTGACCAACGACGATCACCCAACCACAAGCCCCCAACGCCCCGACCAGCAAAAACCCAGCTCCCCAAGATCTGAGGGGTCCCGAAGATCTCGGACAGGGACCCAATAGGGTTGTCCTGTAAGGAATCGAGGGAAGAAGCAAGTGGCACGTCCAAGTCCGTACTCGCCGGAGTTCCGCGAAGAAGCGGTCCAGCTGGCACTGAAATCCAGCAAGCCGATCGCTCATGTCGCCCGGGAACTCGAGATGAATCCCGAGACGCTGCGCACGTGGGTACGCCAGTATGAGCGCGAGCACGGACGGCAGGGCGGGCCGCTGCCGGCATCGGGCGAATCTCGGGTGATAGCACCGTTGGCGAGCTGAAGGTCGAGGTCCAAGCGGTTGTGCTCCCCACGGTGCCGCCCGGCCAGCACGCGGTCTGCGTCATCGAGGAAGGAAAACCGCCCCAACTCGTGCTGCGAGAGCACCTCGCCCAACCGGCCGAACCGGGCCACCTGCTACTGCCCCGTCGGTGGGTCGTCGAACGATTGACCCATCGGGATGGATCACGCACGCCCGCCGGCACGCGAGGGACTGGCCCCAGGCTACGGGCTCCCACCCGCTCACAGCTTTGCAACCGGAGCGGGCATCCGTCCGGATTCAGGGCTCCACCCTCAATCCGGTGGCCGACCGGAACGGATTCGGCACACATGAGGCCGGGAAACCCCGCGAACACACGAGAACCACGGAGGGGTGCTTTTCCAGGCCAGACACCCCAGGGTTGACGTTTCCGCATGTCACGGCCCTGCCCAGGGAAAACTCCTCCAGCGGGTGTCGCAGGTTCGAATCCTGCCGGGGGCACAGAGAAAAGCAGACCGGAGGCCCTGCCGCCCGAGTGAGCGGCAGGGCCTCTGCGCTTGCAGCACGCATATGGCAGTGGGTGAGCTCAAGGACGCGTCCGGCGTGCCGCTCGGAAGGCCGGGCGCACGTATGGGGTGGAAGACGACCACCCATCTCACCAAGGGCCGGCTCTTCGTGCTCGGCGAGCGGGGAGTGTCCGCTGAGATCGAACAGCGGGCCGCGGATGCCGCCGCGGCCGTGGCCCGAGCGTGGCGCGACCGACGCTGAGCACGCTGCCGGCCTGATGCGAGGAAAGCCGGAGGGGTCGTCCCGGCTCTACGCGGTGGCGTGACTCCCCCAGGTTGTCACCACTGCCAGTCCCTCCGGGGCCGTCACCTCCACCGAGCCGTCCGCCGTCAGCGTGACGTCCAGCCGCCCGCCGCCGACTTGGAGCCCCGTCACCGTCAGCGGGGCGTGTCTCCCGGCGAAGGTGGGGGCCACGGTGACCGTGCCGGCCGGGACGTCCGCATCCAGGCCGAGGACCGAGCGCAGTACCAGGACCGAGGAGCGGCTGCCCACGCCTGGGGTCGGCAGGACGCCGGGTAGGGGGCTGGGTACGGGCCCGCCTCCCTGCCGTGGCCGGCGAAGAGTTCGGGCAGGCGGGCGTCGAATGCCGTCGACGCTGTCAGTAGGCCCTCTGCCAGTGATGCGGCGGCGTCGGGAAAGCCTGCCCCGGTCAAGCCGTGAAGGGCGATCACAGTGTCGTACGGCCGTGACGGTTCGGCGGCGGTGCAGGGCGAGGGCCGGGTCCACCGCCACCTCGTCGAGGCCCCGCAGGAGCGACCGGAATTCCGCCCGGTTCGCTCCCCTCAGCCCGCCGTCGACCGGAGCGAGGGTGATGCCTTCGGTTGCGACGGTCAGCTGGGCCGACGCCCTGCGGTCACCGTGGTAGAAACCGGCGGCACCCCCGTCGAGCTGCCCGTCCGCGCGGGAGATCGCCGGACTCGGCGCGCACAGGGTGAGGACCGCGTCGTGCAGGAACGGCAGCAGGCCCTCGCTCGCAGAGGCGGCCGCCGGGGCGTTGGCGGTGGGGTGGTCCACACCAGCAGTACCTCTCGGGAACTCGGGAAGCGGCTCAGCCCTTGACGGCTGAGCTGGCGACACCCTGGACGAACCAGCGCTGGAAGAAGGCGAAGACGATCAGGACGGGCAGGACGAGCAGGACGCCGAAGGCGAGGATCTGGCCCCAGTCCGGGGGCAGCTGGGCCTGGAAGACGCTCATCTCCAACGGCAGCGGGCGTACCGAGGGGTCGGAGACCATCAGGACCGGCCAGAGGAAGGAGCCCCACTGGATGAGGAAGGTCAGGATCGCCACGGACGCGAAGGCCGGCTTCGACATCGGGACGATGATCGCGAAGAAGGTGCGCCAGGGGCCCGCGCCGTCGAGACGGGCGGCTTCCTCGATACTCGGCGGGATCGAGCGGAAGAACGTGTGGAACTGGTAGACCGAGAAGGCGTTGGCGATGAACGGGATCGCCTGGATGAACAGCGTGTTGCGCTGGTCGTTGAACATGTAGAAGAGCGGGACGGCCACCGACTCGAACGGGACCAGCAACAGCAGCAGGACGAGGGTGAAGACGGCGTTCCGGCCACGCCACTTCAGCCGTGACAGGCCGTACGCCGCCATCGAGTTGACGAACAGGCCACCCGTCACCACGACGAACGACAGCAGCAGCGAGATGCCCATGAAGCGCCAGAAGTAGCCGGTGCTGTCGGAGTTGAGGCTGTCGAGGACGGCCGTGTAGTTGTCGAAGGACAGGTGGGTCGGGAGGAAGCCGGACAGGCCGTTCAGGACCTCGTCGGACGGCTTGAGGCTGCCCATGAACAGGTAGATCACCGGCAGCGCGAAGATGAAGGCCAGCACGCTCAGGACGGCGTAGTCGAGGAAGCGGCGCAGGGGTGTGCGGGTGAGGCCCGTGTGGATGCTCATGGTCAGTCCTCAGTCCTCGTTGTCGGGCCGGACGACGCGGCGCTGGATGAGGGTCAGGACGACGACGATCAGGAAGAAGACGACGGTGATCGCGGACGCCTGGCCGACGTTGTTCTGGTCGAAGGCGGTGGTGACGGCCTGGTACATCACTGTGCGGGCGGCGTCCTCGTTGAGGCCGCCGCCCTTGACGAGGACGTACACCTGGTCGAAGACCCGGAAGGAGAGCACCGAGGTGAGCATGGCGACGAAGACGAGGGTTCCGCGGATGCCGGGCAGGGTGACGTGGCGGAACTGCTGCCAGCGGCTCGCGCGGTCGAGTTCGGCGGCTTCGTAGAGCTCGCCCGGGATCTGCTGGAGGCCGGCGAGCAGGATGACCATCTGGAAGCCGACTCCCTGCCAGACGGACAGCACGATGATCGAGGCCATCGCGGTGGCGGAGTCGCCGAGCCAGTCGAAGGCGCCCCAGTTGCCGAAACTCACCGTGTGCAGCGCGGAGTTGAGCATGCCCTGGTCGCTGCGGGCGAGAATGAGCCGCCAGATCACGGCGACCAGCGCCATCGGGAAGACGACCGGCATGAAGAAGAGGGACCGGAACAGGCCGATCGCCTTGAGCTTGCGGTTGAGCAGGATCGCCAGCCCGAGTGCCAGCGCCGTCTGCACGGGGACGACGACCACGGCGAAGGTCAGGTTGTTCAGCAGGGCCCGCAGGAACGGGCCGGACAGGTCGGGGTCGGTGAACAGTCGGCGGTACTGCTCCAGGCCGAAGAAGGCCGGCGCGAGCGGGGAGCCGAGGCGGACGTTGTAGAAGGAGAGGACGACGGCGTAGCCGAACGGGACGCCGACGAAGGCGACGAGTCCGACGACGGCAGGCGTGGACATGAGCAGTCCGTGCAGCCAGTCGCGGTTCTTGCGCACGGGGCGCGCCGGGCGCGCCGGACGCGCGGGCTTGTCGGCGGTCACGGGTGGGGCCTTCTCCCAGGCGTGGGGCGCGGCGTGTGCCGGTTCGGCGGATGTCACGGATGGGTCCTGTTCCCGGCGGGGGCGGGCACGGCGTGCGCGGGCCCGCCCCCGGCCGATGGTCCTACGGGATCTCGTAGCCGGCGTTGTCGGAGAAGTCCTGGTCGATGGCGCGGGCGGCCTTGGACAGGGCGCTCTTCGGGTCGGCGCCTCCGTAGACCGAGTTGAGGGCCTCGCTGAACTTGGCGGTGATGGTGGGGTATCCGGCGGTCACCGGGCGCGTGACGGCGACGCAGGACTTGGTGATGTCGCTGTCGCCGCAGGGCTTGGCGAGCTGGTCGGCGAAGAGCTGGAGCGGGCCGCTCTGCTTGTACAGGGGGGACGCGGCGAGCGCTGTCCTGGTGGCGGGCGGGGCGCCGTTGGCCGTCGTCATCGCGGTGACGTTGGTGTCGTTGAGGAGGTAGTCCATGAAGGCGCCGGCGGCCTTGGCGTTCTTGGTGTCGGCGCCGATGCCCCAGGCCCAGGATCCCTGGCCGGTCTTGGGGCCGTTGCCGAAGTCGGGCAGCGGCAGGACGACGAGGTCGTCACCGAGCGCCTTGCTGTAGGTGGGGTACATCCAGTGGCCGACCCAGCTCAGGGCGACGCGGCCCTTGGCGAAGGCGTTGCCGTCGGTGTTGGGGTCGACGTACGTCTTCCAGGACTGGACGGTCTTCAGCGCCGAGACCGCCGCCGGAGTGTCGAGGGCGCCCTCCGCCTTGCCGTCCTTGAGCAGCGAGCCTCCGGCCGACCAGACGACGGGGGCGAAGCCGTAGGCGCCCCACTCGGTGGCGAGACCGTTGTTCTCCTGGATGTCGAGGGTCTTGCCGTCGGAGTCCTTGGCCTTCAGCGTCTTGAGCGCGTCCGTGAACTGCTCCGCGGTCCAGCCGTCGGACAGGCTGGTCGGGTACTTCACGCCGGCCGCGTCCAGCAGCTTCTTGTTGCCGTAGATCCCGAGGCCGGAGTCGTACATGCCCAGGCCGTAGTGCTTGCCGCCGATCTCGCCCTGGGACTTGCTCGCGTCGGTGGCGTTGGCCATCGTCTTGGCGGAGACGTAGTCGTCGATGGGGGCGAGCTTCTTGTTGTAGACGAAGTTCGCCATGGTCGGGCCGTCGAACTCCATCACGTCCGGCAGTTCGGAGGCGCTGGTGGCGGTGATCGTCTTGGTGTAGTCGTTGCTGGGTATCAGCTTCAGCTCGACCTTGATGTCGCTCTGCGAGGAGTTGAAGGACTTCACCGCGGCCTGCACGGCGGCGTCCTCGCTCTTCTGGCTCTGGTGGGCCCAGACACTGATGGTGCCCTTGCCGCTGCCGCCCTCCGCGGACGCGTCGGTGCCGCCGCCCCCGCCGCAGGCGGCCAGTGCCGCCAGGGGCAGGGCGAGAGCCAGGCCCGTACAGGCTGTGCGGCGGTACCTTCTGCTGGTCGAACTCATGGTGTGTGCCTCCGTGCTGTGGCGAGGGTTCGAGGTGCGGGAATGCTTTCGAGGCGTGGGGGTGTGGGGCTCGAGGGGTGTCAGTGAGGTCCGCGCGGACGGGGCGGGGCAGTGGTCTCGCGCAGGACGAGGCGGATGGGCATCCGGACGTGCCCTGCGGGTTCGGTGTCGGGTTCGTCGAGCCGGCGCAGCAGTAGCCGCGCGGCCTCGGCGCCCTGCTCGGCGACCGGCTGGGCAACGGTGGTCAGGCCGACCACGTCGGCGAGTTCGTGGTCGTCGAAGCCGACGACGGACACGTCGTCCGGGACCTTCAGCCGGTGGCGGCGCAGGGCGCGCAGCGCGCCCATCGCCATCTCGTCGGACTGCGCGAACACGGCGGTCGGCGGGCGGGAGGCGGCCAGCAGTTCGGTCATGGCCCGCTCGCCGCCGTCGACGGTGTAGTCACCGTCCGCCTCCAGGGCCGCATCGTGTTCGATCCCGGCGTCGGCCAGGACGTCCAGGTAGGCGTTGCGGCGCTCGATGGGGGTGGTCCAGTGCAGCGGCCCGCTGGACCCGCTGATCATGCCGATGCGGCGGTGGCCGAGGTTCACCAGATGCCGTACGGCGCTCTCGGCGCCGGCCCGGTCGTCTATCCCGACGACGGTGAAACCGGGCCGGGTTCCGCCGACCGTGGTGGCCAACGGCACCCCCAGTGAGCGCAGCACGGCCGACTCCTCATCGTCAGGAATGAGGAGGGACAGCACCGCGTCCACTCGCTTGCGGACCGGCAGCCTCGTGAAGAAACGCTTGCGCGTTTCCGGCGAGCCCAGGTTGTACAGCAGCACGTCGTACCCGGCGGCGCTGAACACCTTCTCGGCCGCGTCCAGCACGGTGCCGAAGAACCAGCGGCCCACGTAGGGGACCAGCACCCCGATGGTGCAGGTGCGGCCGCTGGCCAGGCTGGAAGCGGAACGGGACGCGGTGTAGCCGAGCTGGGCGGCGACGGCCGCGATCCGGTCCCGCACCTCGTCGGACACGCCCTGCCGACCGCGCAGGGCGCGGGACACGGTGGACGCGGAGACGCCGGCCGCCTGAGCGACGTCGTTGATGCTGGCCGTCACGGCGCAGTTCCTCCCGTTGGTTTCACGTCGGTGTGAGCTGTGGGGTGACGTGACCGTAAACCCACCCCTCTTGTTGCGCAAGCGTTTGCGTTCATATTTACTTGGGCTGATTCCAAAGAGAGTCCGTTTTGATCGATGGTCAGCGCATGCGTTTGAGCGCTGTGAGCCGACAGGAACCGCGCATGCGCTACGCCCCGCCCGGCCTCTGCGTGAACGACTTCGCCCTGCTGCGGGACGAGGACGGCACGTACACGGTGCTGCACCTGCAGGGGCCCTGGACAGCCGAGTTCGACCACCTACGGATGGAGACCTCCTACGGCCGGGCCACCTCCACCGACCTGGTCGACTGGCAGCCGCAGGGCACCGCCTTCGGGGTCGGTCTGCCCGGCCGCTTCGACCAGCAGGCGGTGTGGACCATGCACCCCGTCCGGCACGGCGACGGAACGGCGATGTTCTACACGGGCGTGAGCGGACTGACGGCAGGCGGCTGGCCGTTGCAGTCGGTCGGGCTGGCGTACTCCGACCGCACCGACGGCACCGGCTGGCGACGCCACGGCACCGCACCGGTCGTCGAGGCGGACTCGCGCTGGTACCGCACCGGCGAACAGATGGCCTGGCGCGACCCCTTCGTCGTACGCGACGACGAGTCGGACGGCTGGGTGATGGTCGTCTGCGCCAGCGACGCCTCCCTCCCGGTCGAGGCCGGCGGATGCGTCGCCTGGGCCACCTCCGACGATCTGGAGCACTGGACCGTCCACCCGCCGCTCATCTCACCCGGCGACGTCGACGAACTGGAGTGCCCGGTCCTGGAACGCCTCGACGACGGCAGCTGGCTCCTGCTCGGCTCCATCGGCGCGACCCGCGGCTTCGAGTCGTGGACCGCTCCCAGCCTGCGGGGCCCCTGGGCCCGGCGCGGCCCACTCGGTCCGACCGGTTCCTACGCCCCCCGGATCATCTCCGCCCCCGACGGCTCCCGCGTCGTGCTGCACACCACGCCCCGTCAGGTCGGCCTCACCGACACCGGTGACCGCTGTCGCGGCATGCTGGCCCAGCCGAAGCGCCTGGTCGTCCCCGCGGACGGAGCACCGCGCCTGGAGTGGTGGCCCGGTCTGGACGCGTGGCTCGGCGAGGAGACCGACGTGCCCGTCCTGCACGCGGTCGGCGACCTCGGTATATCCGGGCCCGTCGAGATCACCCTGCGCACCCATACCGACGAGGGCGGACAGCCCGCCCTCACCGTCGGCTGCGACGGCAAGAACCTGTGGATGACCGGCCCGGACGGCGCTCGGCTCGGCGAGACTGTCCTGACCGAGCCCGCCGCGGGCCTGCGGATCCTCGCCATCGGGGAGTACGTCGAGGTCTACGCCGACGGCGTTTTCGCCCTGACCACCCTGTGCTACTCGGGCCACTCCGCCACGTGGACAGCCGTCGCTGAAGGACGTACCCGCACGATCCCCGTCCGCCCGATCCGCCTTCCCGCCCCCGACCGCGACGACGCCTCGGCCGTCTGGCCCGGTCCGTCGCCCCACTGAGCGGCGGCAACCGCCCCTGCGTCACGGCGTGGTCACCAGGCCCTTCGGCGGAACGGATTCAGCACACATGAGGTCGGGAAACCACGTGAAAACGTGAGAACCACGGAGGGGTCGTTTCCCGGCCGGCCACCCTGCGGCCACCCTCTCCGCAGGTTGCAGCCTCGCCCGGGGAAAACTCCTGAAGCGGGTGTCGCAGGTTCGAATCCTGCCGGGGGTACAGAAGAAAGGGCCGGCTCAGGAGGGGTTTCCTTCCAGGCCGGCCCTTTGTCGTTCCGGGCGCTGTGCCGCACGCGTGCCACTATGCCCGCTCGGCGCCCTCTCCTGAGGAGCCCGCGGCCACTCCCCCGCCGCCCCGGATCATGGCCCCGAGCCGGTCCGCGATGGCCCGGTCCCGGTCGCTGGTCATGTGCTGGTGGATCAACGCGGCCCGAGAGCTGCTGTGCCCCATCCGCGTCATCAGCTCCCGCGTGCCGGCCCCGGCCGTCGAGGCCGGTGTGTTGCCCGTGTGCCGCAGATCGTGGAAGTGCGGCTCGGCCGTGACGCCCGCAGCCTGTGCGCCTGCGGTGGCGTGCGGGCGGGTGATGGTCAGGGACGGCACTGCGGGACGCTGCTGATCGAGTTCCTCGATGCGTGTCGGGCAGTGGGGTCCCACGCTGATGACTCCGCAGGGGGTGAGCAGAGGTTCCGTCGTCGTAGCGGCGTGGAGGGGGAGCCGTTCGCCCCTGTGGGTCGCGGCGTGCTGTGTCCAGTCCGGGGCCGACGCGATCAGGGCGCCCACGTGGGGATGGGGCAGGAGCGTGAGGTGCTTCTTGTCGATGCGGGTGCCGGCGGTGCGGTCACGTGTGATGCGGATCGTGGTGAGCCTCATCGGTGTCGTCCTTCGGCGCAGTCGTGGAATCGGGCAGAAGCAGACGGAAGGTGCAGCCTTCGCCGGGGTGATTGTCCAGTTCGAGGCGCCCGCCGTGCGCTGCGGCGATGGCGGCGGCAATGGCGAGTCCGAGGCCGGAGCCGGGTTCGGGACCGGCCTCGCCATCTGATCCGGTCGCCGGATCGAGCGGTGTCGCACGGTAGAAGCGGTCGAAGACGTGGGGAGCCTCATCGGGCTTGATGCCGGGGCCGTTGTCGGCAACCTCGATCACGCAGACAGGTGTGCCGGGCGGCAGCGGCCGACCGCTGCCGAGGTCCCCTCGGGTAGGGGTGCGGGTGGCGCCGACTCGGACGTGGACGCTGCTGTCTGCGGGCGTGTGGGTGCAGGCGTTGGACAGCAGGTTGCCCAGCACTTGGACGAGTTGGTGAGCGTCGCCGGGTGTCTCGATGATGTCGAGGTCGCGTTCGGCGGTGGCGGGATGGGTCGCGAGTGGCTCCAGGGTGATGGCCCGCTGGGGGTGGCGTATCGCGGTGGTGGCGATGGCGTCGGCAGCCAGGGAGAGGAGATCGACGGGTTCTCGGTGTGCCGCGGGTGAGTCGCCGAGCATGGCCAGGAGGAACAGGTCGTCGACGAGGCGGCTCATGCGATCCGCGTTGTGGGCGATCAGGGCGTGTGCCTCCTGGCGCCGCCGGCCGGGCATGCCGGGTTCGTCCAGGAGGAGTTCGGCGAAACCCTGGATGGCGGTGAGCGGGGTGCGCAGTTCGTGTCCGGCGTCCGCCATGAAGTGGCGCAGCTGCGCTTCGGAGGTTTCCGTGCGGTGGAGAGCGGTGCGCAGGCGGTTGAGCATCGTGTTGAGGGCCAGACCGAGCCGGCCGACCTCGGTGTCCGGGTCCGCCACGGGGACGTTGAGTTCCAGGGCACCGTCGGTGATGTGCTGAGCGGTGTACTCGACGCGGGTGAGCGGGCGCAGGCCCAGGCGGACGGCGCCGTTTCCCAGAGCGACGACTCCGACGGCCACGGCGATGCCGAGTCCGAGACTGAGCCAGAGGAGTTTGGTGGTGGCGCCGTCCACGGTGTCCAGGGGGAGGGCGACGACGGTACTCATGTGGTCGGGCCCGGAGTGGACGATCACTCGCCAGCCGGACCCGGTGGCGTCGCCCTCTGCCGGAACGGTGCTCGGCCGCCCGGCGGCCAGGTCCAGGTCGGCTGCTCGCTGTGGGAGCCGGGGCCCTGGGCTGTCGCTGCTCCCCAGGGAGGTGCGCAGCAGGCTTCCGTCTTCGTCGTAGAAGAAGACGCGGTAGTCCGAGGGCAGCGCATTGTCCGGGCTCGGCGGCCGCGGCGTTCCGTCGTCGGCCATGTCTTCGTAGACCCGGCCCGGGGGGCGGAAGTGGGAGAGCCGGTCGTCGATCTGATCGGTGAGCCAGCCGCGCAGGACAGTCAGGCCGGCAAGCTGGCACAGAAGGACGGCACTGGTGGCCAGCAGGCCGGCTATCAGGACGAGGCGGCTGCGCAGGGAGCGCGGGCGCAGTCGGCGAGGCCACCTCATCGGTCGGCCGTTTGCGTCTCGTCACGCGGCAGCCGCAGGCAGTACCCGACCCCGCGCACGGTGTGGATCAGTGCGGGCGGACTGCGGTCGATCTTGCGGCGCAGGTTCTTGATGTAGGTGTCGACGATGCGGGTGTCGCCGGAGAAGTCGTACTGCCAGACCTGCTGGAGGATCTCGGCCTTTTCCAACACGCGTTCGGGGTGGGTGAGCAGGCAGGCCAGAAGCCGGAATTCGGTCGGCGACAGCTTCAGCAGGCGGTCCGCGCGTCGTACTTCGCGGGTGGCCTCGTCCAGGGTGAGGTCGGCGTAGCGCAGGGGTGGGCTGGTGCCGGTGACAGAAGCCGGTGCGTTGCTGCGACGCAGGATGGCGCGGATGCGCAGCAGCACCTCCTGGACGTGGAAGGGCTTGGTGACGTAGTCGTCGCCGCCGGAGCTCAGGCCGATGATGCGGTCCTCGACGCCGGTCCGAGCGGTGAGGAAGAGCACCGGCGTGTAGACACCCTGTGCGCGCAGGTCGCGGGTGAGCTGGAAGCCGTCGGTGTCGGGCAGCATCACGTCCAGGACGATCAGGTGGGGTCGGCGGTTGCCGGCCTCGAACATGGCCTCCTGTCCGCTGGCCGCGCTCGCCACGGCGTAGCCGGCCACGCTGAGCGCGGAGGTGAGCAGGGTTCGGATGCTGGCGTCGTCCTCCACGACCAGGACGGTGTGTCCGGCGGCGGGCGTGCGCGTGAGGGTGTGTTGGTCGATCACGTTCTGGCACCTCGAGGGACTACGGGCACGGAGCCGCAGCAATGGGGGCTCTCCTGCTCTGGCACCTCCCAGCGGTAGCTGGGGGAGGAACCGAGAGCTTGGGGAAGGGTCCTGGTCGGGCGGCGCAATGGTAAGAAGAGAATCTGTGGATGAAAGCATCGAAAAGCTCGCTGCCGGCATCCCGGGCGCGCCTTCGAGGTGAGGCGGCCCGGGATGCCGGGGTTCTCAGCCGGTCACTTCCTTGTCCTTGGCCAAGGCCGTGGTGCGGTCGGTGACGGTCTTGGTGAGCTCGGTCACGGCGGTGTCCAGCTCCTTGGAGTCCGCTCCTGCCGAGCGTGCCTGCTCCGCGATGGTCTTCAGCTCCTTCGCCGCCGTGCCCGAGCCGTAGAACGTCTGGTACAGCTCCCGGTACGCCTTCTTGTAGACATCGTCGAAGGCGTCGGACTCGAGGAACTTGGTCTTCAGAACGTGCTGCATGAAGCCGCCCCTGCCCCCCTCCGCTTCCGCACCGCCGCCTGGACCGGGGATCGCCTCGTCGGTGCCGCCGTCCTGGCCGCCGCCGGCCACCCCGCCGGGCAGACCTTCCGGAAACCCCTCGGGCAGACCTTCCGGAAGCTCCTCCGGAAACCCCTCGGGCAGCCCCTCCGGCATGCCACTGGGCAAGTCCTGCGGCGCACCGGAGGGCATCGTGCCTCCTGCAGGGGGTTGCTGCGCGTTGTTCCCACCCGCGGCCCCGTTGTCGGCCCCGCCCCCGGCTCCCGCGTTGCCGCCCGGCATGCCGCCGCCCATGCCGACCGAGTCGTCCGGTCCGGCCGCCGCGTCTCCGCTGAAGGTCAGGTTGTAGTCCCAGCCCAGGACGGAGAACTTCCTGGTGTCCAGGTCGTACCACAGCAGGTAGTTCTTGCCGGGGCCCGCCATGTCGTCGAAGTTCAGCAGCAGGTTCTGCGCGGCGAGGTAGGCGGCCAGCGAGTCGACGTCGACGTACTGGTCGAGATCCCGGGCGAACTCCTCGTCCGAGGCGCTGTTGACCCACTTGATGAGCTTCATCACCGGTTCGAGGTCCTGGCTGCCCTTCTTGTTGAGCTGCTTGAAGGAACTCTCGTACTCGGTGGGGTCGTCCCCCTGGTATTCGAAGCTGCCGCTCGCTTTCGCCTTGTACAGCACGCCGTTGCCGTCGGCGACGTCGTCGGCGTAGTCGGTGTCGGGTGCCTCGACCATGAGGCGGGTGGCGGAGGGCCGGTTGTTCACCTTCAGCTCGGTGAAGCCGTACCGCTCGGCCTTCTGCCCGCTCTCCTTGGTCAGCGACAGCGACAGTGCCTCGTTGAGGGGCACCTGGCCGTTGCTGCCGGGGCGCAGCGAGATCTCCCGCTCGCCCTGGTAGGCGCGGCCCTCGACGTACTCGTCGATCTTGACGAGCCAGGGCAGTTCCTCGGGCTTCTCGGCGGACAGGTTGTACTGCACCATCCCGCCCATGCTGCCCATGCCTCCCATGCCGTCGGCTCCGCCGGGACCGCCGCCGGCCGTCTGGCCTTGGCCGCGGTCCCGGCCACCGGCCGCGCCGTCGGCGCCGGCCGGAGCGCCCTGCGCGGCATCGGGCAGGGCCCGGCCGCCACCGGGCATGCCCTTGTTGCCCCGCAGGGACGACAGTGTGGAGTTTCCTTTGAGGCGGATCCCGACGTCGTTGAGGTGGACGCCGTCGATGACGAGGTCGGCCTCGATGTAGTCCTTGGTGCCGTCCTCCTTGAACTCCTTCATCATCTTGTCGAAGTCGGTCTGCTCGTAGGTGAGCTGGATCGAGTGCGCCACCGAGGTGTCGTACAGGTCCACCGTTCCTTCGACGTCGTCGGTGATGGCGTCCGCCTCGACCCTCGAGGACGACGTCACGTACGGGGAGATCCGCACGTCGCCGAGGAAATAGACCATTGCGGCGAGCCCGACGCCCAGCGTCGCGGCCGGCTTCCAGTGGTGGCGCAGCCGGACGGGCAGCCGGTCCCGCAGCCGCCGTTTGCGCTGCGCGGTGGTCTCGCCTCTCATCACAGGTCCGTCGTGTCGTAGCCGGTCAAAACGGTGACCCGCTGGCCGGACGTACGCTCCTGCAGGGCGCTGACCAGGTCGCCGGGCTCGGCTCCCTTCTTCAGCCGCACCGTGTAGAAGACCTCGTTCAGCGCACCGCCGCGGATCGTCTCCGTGCTCACCAGCTCGAACTCGCTGGTGTACTTGATCAGGACGTCACGGATCTGCGGCGTGTAGTCCTCGCCGGCCGGGACCTGGACCTTGACCACCTGCCGCTGCACGTTCAGCGCAAACCAGTTGAACTTGAACATCACCAGGACGACGGCGCAGATGACCACGGCGCCGACCGCGGCGAGCGTGTAGAACCGGGCACCGCAGGCCATGCCGATCGCCATGGCCATGAAGATGAAACCGACGTCCCTGGTCTCCTTGACCGCGTTCCGGAAGCGGACCACAGACAAGGCGCCGACCAGCGAGAACGCACGGGCCAGGTTCGAGCCGACGACCAGCATGATCAGGGCGACGATCATGCCGACGATGACCAGGGTCTGCACGTAGGACTGGCTGTAGGAGACGTTGCGGTGCGTGTACCGGTACACAAGGCCGATCAGCGTGGACAGGACGAACGACAGCGCCATCGCCGCCACGACGTCGGCCACGCTGAACGTGCCGCTGAGTTCCTGCAGTTCGAGATCGAAATTCACTGTGCTCCTGCCTTCAACGACGCATCGTGCTGCGCCGGCCGCTGCTGGGGCGGCTGCTCTTCAGTGAGGGTGGGCGGCGGACAGTCCGCCTCGTTGATGTGGAAGACCGAGCGCGGGGCCAGGCCGAACGCCTCGATGGACTGCACGTACTTCGAGATCCGAACGAGGTTGAGGTTGCGCCGCGCCGCCAGGTCGGTGATCCAGTGCGGGGTGCGCTCGTTCACCTTGATCTCCATGACCGACAGGTGCGGCGGGATCGTGAACCGGTTCTCCGGCGTCTGGACACCGAAGTGGAAATCCCGGTCCCGGCCACGAACACGGCGGTCGAAGGTGACCCGCAGACCGGTGTCCGTCTCCCTCCCGACCAGGGCTTCGCGCTGATACCCGGTGATCGCGGTGGGCTGCAGGTTCAGCCGCACGGTCAGTTCGAGCACCTCCTGGATGAAGGCGCTCTCCTTCGCCGAGTGGTCCACCATCTCCCGGCCGTCGCACAACCGTCGCGCCATGCCGTAGGGAAGGGTGATGCGGCGCTTCTGTGTGACCCGGTTGACCCGCTGCTTGATCTCCACGCAGACCGACGAGTCGTCCGTGACCTGCTCGAGGTTGCCGTAGTGGCGGATACGCAGCTTGCGGCGGAACTTCAGACCCTCGATCTTCTCCCAGTAGAACCGCAGCTGAGGAGTGTCGTAGTACAAGCTCCACACGCCGTACCCGCCGACCGGGCTGTGCAGGTCCCGGTCCATCCGCTCGGCCAGCTCGTCCCTGATCTCGGCCGCCTGCTCCACCGGGACCAGGTACTTCAGCTCGAACCGATTGAAGGCATGAAGCCGACTGGCCACATGCAACGGCTCTTCGCTCCCGCGAGCCCCGCTGTCGTCTGCCCGGGCCTCATCCGCCTGGCCCTCGTACGCCGCGGCTGCCTTCGACAGGAACACCATGCGCCTCCTTGCTCATACGTTGCGGACCGACCGGCCTCGCATACGCAACCAAGGGCGCCTGAAGAGCCCATGAGAAACGCGGGTTGATTTCAGGAGTCTTTGAAGAGACCGGAAGATGAACGCGAGACGATGTCCCCTGTCTACGGGCGACGCAGAAGCCCCGTGCCACAGCTGTGCCGGAGGCAAGGGGCAGTCACGGTCAGCAGCGGAACGAGCGGATGCATCCGCGCCCGCCGGCTCGGCCGACGAAGCCGCAGGCCACCGGCAAGACGTCCCGGCCTCTCCCCTGAAGCGCCGATTACTCGCCCGGCCGCCGTACGCCCGTGCAGGCCACCAGTGCGCCGCTGTCTCCGGTGAGGAAGAGCATGAAGATCCATGTCCCATCGGCGGCTGCGACCTGTCCAAGGCGCACCGGCTGCTCATGCCGGCGAAGGAGCTGTACCGCTCGCTCCAACCCAACGGTTTCGACGCCCTTCCGCTGCGTGTGCCGAAGCGGCGCGCACAGATCCGGGCATGCCACTCGGCGGGAAAGTCCTGTCCCGCACAACGTGGGTACCACCACTGAGGACGGCAGCCAGGGCAGCCACGGATGCCTCGTCGTCACCGTCCGGCAGCCGCGCCGACAAGTGCCGCCCCCTGGTCCCCCCGCCGGGATCCTGCTGTACGGCATCGAAGTGCCACAACCGCGCATCCGACATCCGCGGCTGACACCGACGACATGAATCAACTCCTCGCGGGCCACTCCGTGCGAGTCGAGAAGGTCTGACGGGACACCTGCACCTCACTCCGGCCGCTCGCCGGCCCCCAAGCAACCCATGGCCTTCGCCGGACAGCATCCACCGGCACGTATTCAGCACACATGAGGACGGGAAGCACCGTGAACACGTGAGAACTACGGAGGAGTCCTTTCCCTGGTCAGACACCCTGTGGCCCACGTCTCCGCAGGTCACAGCCCCGCTCCGGGAAAACTCCTCAAGCGAGTGTCGCAGGTTCGAATCCTGCCGGGGCACAGAGAAACATTTGGTTATAGGCCCTTCCGTCCAACGGACGGGAGGGCCTTCGTACCAGGGCCAGAAGGTCACCGACCGGGCGAACCGGTCGGCCGTCGACGAGATGCGGGGCCCGCCAGGACCGTGACGCTGTTGGCGAATCCGGCGGACGGGGGTCATGGTCCCGCGGACTGTGTCACTTTCCCGGAAAGTGACACAGTCCGCGGCCGGAGCACCCTGGGCCACCGGCACGGGCTCACAAGGGCCCGGAACCGCCGGGAGGGTTTAACCAACAGCATCGGACCGTCGGCGGGCCCCGCATCCGGTCCGGGAGCCAGAGCGGTCCTGTCGTGGAACAGTGGAGTGGAAGAAGGGGAGGCAGGGCGGTGTGTCGCCCGTGGAGGTACAGGCCGGGCGAAGGAGGGCACGATGAGTCACCCTGTGCTGGCGGGCGTCGACGGGTCCGAACGCAGTGCGACGGCAGCCGACTGGGCGGCGCGGGAGGCCGCGCTGCGCGACGTTCCCCTGCGCCTGTTCCATGCCCTTCCATCGCTTCCGGGTGCCGTCGTGCCCCGCCCGGCCCTGGATAGGCTGCGTCACACGGGTGCGCGCATGCTTGAGCGAATGGTCGCCGACCTGGTCGACCGTTACCCGGATGTCGAGGTGCGGGGCGAGCAGGCCGATGACGCTCCGGCCCCGGCTCTCCTCGCCGCGGCCCGCACTGCCGGACTCCTCGTCGTCGGCACACGGGGGACGGGCGGTTTCGACGGTCTCGCGGTCGGCTCGGTGGCCCTGCGGATGGCGGCAGCAGCCCCATGCCCTGTCGTGTTGGTTACCCAGCGGCCCAGCGCCTTCGGGGAGGGGATGGGCGCGGAAGGCGGCGCTGCCCAGGTGGTGGTGGGGTTCGACGCGCATCGCCCGGTCGGGGAGGCGGCGGACTTCGCGTTCTCTGCCGCTGAGGCACGTGGAGCACGTCTGCGGGTGGTCCAGGCATGGGCGTTTCCTGCCGAGGCGGTCTCTCCGCAGACGCTGGTGGTGACCGAGGAGGACCGCGCCACGTGGGAGGACCAGGAGATTCTGCGGCTCTCGGACGCGCTGCGCGTCTGGCAGAAGGAGTACCCCCGTGTGACGGTCCGCACCGATGTCATGTTGCTCCATCCTGCGGAAGCGCTCTTGAACGCGTCCCGGGAAGCGGCCCTGCTCATCGTGGGCCGCCGCACCGGTCCCCAGGCGGCCGAAGGCCGACTGGGCCCGGTCACGCACGCCGTACTGCACCACGCCCGCTGCCCGGTGGCGGTCGTACCGCACGCCGGATGACGACCGTCCAGAGATCTGTCGGTGGAACGGCGGATCGGCGGACCGGGAGCGATCCGGTGGGCGGCAGGCCGGTCAGCCGAAGAACACCTCGAACTCGTCGTACAGCGACGGATCGACGAGCTTGGTCTTCGCCGTGGCATCGGCGAGGGGGACGCGGACGATCCGGGTGCCCTTCAGGGCGACCATGACGCCGAAGTCACCGTCCTTGACCGCGTCGATGGCATGCAACCCGAAGCGCGTGGCCAGCCACCGGTCGAAGGCGCTCGGGGTGCCGCCACGCTGGATGTGCCCCAGCACCGTGGTACGGGCATCCTTGCCCGTGCGCTCCGAGATCTCCCGAGCCAGCCACTCGCCGACGCCGGACAGCCGCACATGGCCGAACTCGTCCAGCGACTCATCCTTGAGGACCATCTGCCCCTCTTTCGGGGTGGCCCCCTCGGCCACCACGACGATCGGCGCGTAGTTGATCTTGAACCTGCTCTTCACCTGCTCACAGACCTGATCGATGTCAAAGGGCCGCTCCGGGATGAGGATCACGTTGCCGCCGCCCGCGACGCCGGCGTGCAGCGCGATCCACCCGGAGTGCCGCCCCATGACCTCCACCACCAGGGCGCGCATGTGTGACTCGGCGGTGGTGTGGAGGCGGTCGATGGCCTCGGTCGCGATGCCGACTGCGGTGTCGAAGCCGAAGGTGTAGTCGGTGCCGGAGACGTCGTTGTCGATGGTCTTCGGCACGCCGACCAGGGGGATTCCCTGACGGCTCAGTTCGGTGGCTACGCCGAGCGTGTCCTCGCCGCCGATCACGACGAGCGCATCCACGTCGTGCGTGGCAAGGGTGTCCTGTACCCGTCGCAGCCCGTCCTCGTGTGTGAACGGGTTGGTGCGGGAGGAGCCGAGAATGGTTCCGCCGCGGGGGAGGATCCCCCGCACGCTCGCGATGTCCAGTGGCCTGACATCGTCCTGGAGCAAGCCCAGCCAGCCGTCCCGCAAGCCGACGAAGTCGAAGGCGTATTCGTCGACGCCTTTGCGGACGACACTGCGGATGACGGCGTTGAGGCCGGGGCAGTCACCGCCGCCGGTCAGTACTCCGACCTTCATGGGTTTTCTCCCATCCGCTGGACGGCCCGCGCAGTCGCGGCCGGCGATCAAGACCGCTGCCGGGAACATGGTTCGCCTGCTTCCAGCCTCCCCCCGTTCGGTCCGCAGTGGCCACTCGACGGACGCCGGGTCCGAACGGCTCGCTCGTGAGGAGTTCTGTCCGGCTTTTCGGGCGGTCCGGAGCCCGCTGAACAAGTGCGGGTCGCGTCGATCGGTTTGCCCGGTCGACTCTGCGCGGTGATCAGAGGCGGAAGTGGCCCGTCTCGCTGCGTTCGGCCCTGCCGATGGCGGCGAAGGCGTTGATCCTGGAAGGGGAACCGGCGCAGTCGCCGCAGCGGCCACGTGTTGATCACATCGTCCGGGGTGCACCATCCACGTTGTGCCGTGCCGATTCCGTAGCGCAGGTACGCGAGCTGGGGGATCGAGGGGGCGTCGGTGGCGACGGCGAACTTCGCCCCATGGCTCCTGGCGCGGAGGATGTCCTCGTCGCCCAGGTCGAGGCGGTCGGGCTGGGCATTGATCTCCAGGGCTGTGCCGGTGCGGGCGCAGGCGGCGCACACCTCGTCCCAGTCGGCGTCGATGCCCGGCCGTTTGCCGATCAGACGGGTGGTGGGGTGGCCGATGACGTTGACGTGGGGGTTCTCGCACGCGCGGACGATCCGCCGGGTCATCGCCTTGCGGCCGACGTTGAAGTGGGAGTGCACCGAGGCCACGCAGATGCCGAAGCCCTTGAGGAACTCGCCGGGCCAGTCGACCTCCTCCTCGGGGCCGATGTTGAGCTCGATGCCGTGCAGCAGCCGCATCCGGCGGTGCCTGCCGTCCCGTGCGCGCACGCTCTCGCGCTGGGCGAGGATCTTCTCGGCAATCGACCTGCCCACACTCGGGATCTCCTTCAGACCCGCGACGTCGAGGTGGGAGACATCGGCGGGATGGCCGCCGATCGAGCGGGCGGCCTTTTCGTAGGCGCGCGCCTTGAACGCCTCGCCTCCGGTGATGGCGATGAGATCCGCGTCCTCCTGAAGGAGCGCCTCGACCTCCTCGTCGGGCCGGACCACGTCTCACCGTACCGACCTGTCCGGCATGCCGGTTGAGGGCATGCCCGGCGGCACTGCGACCGGACGGAGGCGGTCGCACCCTGAAGCGCCCTCCATGTCTCCAGGCCCCTCCGGCGCGCGAAGCCGTCGGCTCGAGGGTGTACTGGAGGTCAGGAGGATGCGCTCAGCGAGAGGTCCGAGGCGAGCGCTGTCGACGACGACGTGGTGCGCGCACCATGCATCAATCCCGATGAGCCGGCGGGGTCCGGGCCCGTGACCCGGAACTCCTTCCCACAGGTGGTGGTGTTTCCTTCGCGCCGATCCGTTGCACTGCGAGGGGGATCGGGATCTGTGCGCTCGCGTCGGCCGACGATACGGCGGGCGGCGGTGAGACGGAGCGGTGGCCGGAGGGGGACGGCTGTCTTTCGGATGACGGCTCGAGCAGGGGAGAGCGCTGTGAGGGCGACGTTCGTTCTGGGACGGATCGCAGGAGTCCGGGTCGGCGTGCACTGGAGCGTGCTGTTCATCTTCGGCATCATCGTGTTCGGCCTGTCGCAGGGCCGCCTCCCGGAGACGCATCCGGGGCGGGCCTGGGCGCTGTACTGGGCGGCCGGCCTCTGTACCGCCCTGGTCTTCTTCGCCTCCCTGCTCGCACATGAGCTGGCGCACGCCGTCGTGGCCCGGCGCAACGGGGTCGAGGTGGACGACATCGTGCTGTGGTTCCTGGGCGGAGCGGCCCGGCTCAGGACCGAGGCGTCCAGCCCCGGCGCGGAGCTGAGGATCGCCGGGGTCGGCCCCCTCGTCAGCCTCCTGCTGGGCGGGCTCTTCGCACTCGGTGCCTGGCTGCTCGACCTGGCGTCCGGGCCCGGGGTCGTGGTGGAGATGGTGGCGTGGCTGGCGGGCATCAACGTACTGCTCGCCGTCTTCAACGCGCTGCCCGCCGCCCCGCTCGACGGCGGCAGGCTGCTGCGCGCGTTCCTGTGGTGGCGCACGGGGGACCGGCTGCGGGCGACAGCCGGCGCGACCGCGGCGGGGAGGGTCCTCGGGTGGCTGCTGGTGGCCCTCGGGCTGATCGCGTTCATGCGGACCGGCACGTTCGGCGCTCTGTGGCTGGCGCTGATCGGCTGGTTCCTCATCGCGGCCGCCACCGCCGAGGGACGGCAGGCCCAGCTGCGCGGGGTGCTCGCCGGCGTCCCCGTCCGGGACGCCATGACGCCCGAACCTCTCACGGTTCCCGCGGACACCACGGTCGCGGGCTTCCTCACCAGCGCGCGCTACCGCTACCGGCACTCGGCGTTCCCGGTGATCGACGACGGGGTCCCGGTCGGGCTGGTGACGCTCGACAGCGCCAGAAAGGTACCGCAGGCCGAGGACCGCGCCGTGACGGTGAGGGAGGTGATGATGCCACTGTCGCAGACCACCGTGGTCGGGCCGGACAGCCCGCTGGCGGATCTGCTGCCGCGCATGGAGCCGGGCGCCGAGCACCGGGTCCTGGTCGTGGATGATGGCAGGCTCGTCGGAATCGTCTCGCTCTCGGACGTCAGCCGAACGATGACCTGGCTGATGCGTACTGCCCCTGGGCGGCGCGATGGTCTGTGACCGCGGGCCGGCACCTGGGCGGGCCGTGTCACAAGGCGCCGTATCGCTCGCTCATGCGGCGCACTGCGACGATTCGCGACTGCTTGTCGGTCGGGGCGTGGCAAGTCGGAAGCCGCCGGTCCCGAACGAGGCCGGCAAGACAACCGCGTCCGCGGGCTGTGCGGATCTACGAGACGGGCCGCGTCGTGCACCGGCGCGCAGCGAGGAGGCGTTCGCGCGGCGGCTGGTCGGACGCGGCCTGCCGCCACAGCTTCGACGAAGTGGCCGGCCTCGTTGTCGGGGAGGCTTCGCGCGAGGTCGGCTTCGCTCCCCGGGCCAGTTCACCAGCCGTCCTCCTCGGGTCGCCGTCGGCGGCCAGGCCGGAGCGGGTCGCGTGGCATGCGCATCTGTTCGCTGCGGGGGGGGAGGAGGATGAAGGTATGGGGCGGGTGTCGCCCGCCGTGTTCCTCCGGGACAAGGAGGTCGGGTCGTGTTCTTCAGGGATCGTCGTGATGCCGGCCGGCAGCTGGCCGCCCGGCTGGGGCATCTGAAGGGGACCGAGGTGGTGGTGCTGGGGCTGCCCCGTGGAGGGGTGCCCGTCGCCGCGGAGATCGCGGGGGCGCTCGGCGCGCCGCTCGATGTCTGCCTGGTGCGCAAGCTGGGCGTGCCGTTCCAGCCGGAGCTGGGGATGGGAGCGATCGGCGAGGGCGGCGTGCGTGTGATCAACGATGCCGTGGTGCGTACCGCGCGTATCCCCCCGGATGAGCTTGCCCAGGTCGAGGCCCGTGAGCGGGAAGTGCTGGAGAGCCGCGCCCGGCGCTACCGAGCAGGGCGGGAACCGGTTGGCACGGAGGGCCGCACGGTGTTGGTGGTCGACGACGGGGTGGCCACGGGGTCCACGGCGCGTGCGGCCTGCCAGATCGCCCGTGCCAGGGGAGCGGCACGGATCGTGCTCGCCGTCCCTGTGGCACCGCACGACTGGACCGCACGGCTCGGCGAGGACGCCGACGAACTGGTATGCCTGCACACCCCGTGGGACTTCTATGCGATCGGGCCGTTCTACGCCGACTTCTCCCAGACCGACGACGATGAGGTCGTCGCCTGTCTGGAAGAAGCCGTGGCCCGTCCGCTGAGCACCCGCCGGACTGAGTCGCCTCACGCGGTGCCGGAGGACCCGGAGGTGGATGTGCAGGCCGGTGCGATGGTGCTGCGCGGGCAGTTGACGTTGCCCGAGAGCGCGGCCGGGGTGGTGCTGTTCGCGCACGGCAGCGGCAGCAGCCGGCACAGCCCGCGCAACCGGTTCGTCGCGCTCGGGCTGAACCGGGCCGGGCTCGGCACTCTCCTGTTCGACCTGCTCACCGAGGAGGAAGAGACAGACAGGGCCAACGTGTTCGACACAGGTCTGCTGGCCCGGCGGCTGACGGACGCCACCGGCTGGTTGCGCGGTCGGCCGGAGACCCAGGGGCTGGCTGTCGGCTACTTCGGTGCGAGCACCGGCGCGGCCGCCGCGTTGTGGGCGGCCGCCGAGCCCGGCGCGCGGATCGCCGCAGTCGTCTCCAGGGGCGGCAGGCCCGACCTGGCCGGGCCACGGCTGCCGGCGGTGAACGCGCCCACGCTGCTGATCGTCGGGGGCCACGACGAGTTGGTGCTCGACCTCAACCGCGATGCACAGGCCCGGCTGCGCTGCGAGAGCCGGCTCGCGGTCGTCCCCGGCGCGACCCACCTCTTCGAGGAACCCGGTGCCCTGGAGAAGGTCACCGATCTGGCCCGTGACTGGTTCACCGACCACATGGCCCCGGTCCCGTATGCGGCGCGCTGAGTCTGGAACGCGTACTCCGGTTACGGGCGAGTACTCGAGCGCAGCGGCACGATCCCTCTGATGACAGGCGAGCACCTCGTCACCGACCTCTTCTTGGAGGGCAGCCCTCGCACCTGCCGGAGTGCCCGCGTCAGTACCCACGCCCGGGAGGGCGATGTCCGGTCCTGCCTACCCGCCCCTCCTGCTCCGCCCAGCGCCTCCTTAACCCGGCAGGGCCCGATTACCTCACCGCCGAACACGCAGAAACCTATGTCAGCCGTAGTAGACATTGGTCGGCGGTGTGGTTATGGTTTCTCTCGTAGCCGAGATCAACAAGGCCCGGCAGAGACGAACTGCCGGGCAGCAGTACCCGCAGTTGCAGTGCGCAGGACGGTGCGGTGGTGGAGTTCCGAAGCCAGAGCGGTTGCAGGACGGCGACGGGGCTGACGACCGAACCGGGTGGCCCGCAGTGATCAGGGGCCGCCGTGAGCAGGACCGCGGTCAACGCGGTGGCAGTACCCGTAAGTGCAGTTCGCAGTACCCAGCAGCGCAGTGAGCAGCACCTCGGTGAAGGCGTCGGCTGCGGACGCGCGCACCGGGAGGTTCGGCAGTGGGGTTCCAAGCCAGAGCAGACGCAGGACGGGCGACGGGGCCGGCTGCCGAAGAGTGGCGCTGGCACAGGCCACCAGCAGTTCGCAGTATCAGCAGTACGCAGTACCCGTTTGGTAAGTGATTGATTCAGAGGGAAGAACGGAGGAGCCAGGCGCCATCAGGATCGCCCGGGTCGAAGTCTTGAGCCCGGGTACCGCAGGACATCGATAGTGAGGTGGTCTCCGGTCAAGCAACCGCGATCCCCGCACCCCCGACAGCATCTCGGTCGGGTCTGCGGACACAGAAGGCCGGCGCAGTACCAGGGCCGGCAGATGGTGTAGCAGTTCCTTCGGGGCCCTGGTGCCAACGGCACCAGGGCCCCTCCACGCGTTCCGCAGAGAGGTGCAATGACAGCAGACGACTCGTTCGGCCGTCTCGATGACGACGACTACCCCGCCTACACCATGGGCCGGGCCGCCGAGATACTCGGCACCACCCAGGGCTTCCTGCGCGCCATTGGCGAAGCCCGCCTGATCACCCCGCTCCGCTCCAAGGGCGGCCACCGACGCTACTCCCGCTACCAGTTGCGCATCGCGGCCCGCGCCCGGGAACTCGTCGACCACGGCACTCCCATCGAGGCAGCCTGCCGCATCGTCATCCTTGAAGACCAACTCGAAGAAGCCCAGCGCACCAACGCCGAATACCGCCGCGCCGCCGAAGCGTCCGATCCGCCCGCGGCCTGAAGCAGCGCGTGGTCATTGCCTCTAATGACAGGGGGTAGGCGTGTAGCGTCTGCGTCAGCTGTCATGGTTCGGAAGTTCCCCTTCGCCCACGTCTTCGGCGTGGGCATTCTGCTGTGCTGGACTGTGCTGCAGGAACCCGAGCGATCACCTCCGCCTTCCGCACGTTGCGGTAGGCGTACATCGGCGGGAAGGCATGAGACATGGCTACGGGAACTGTGAAGTGGTTCAACGCGGAGAAGGGCTTCGGCTTCATCGCCCAGCACGGTGGCGGCCCGGACGTGTTCGCCCACTGCTCCGCGATCAACTCCTCAGGCTTCCGTGAGCTCCAGGAGGGCCAGAGGGCGACGTTCGACGTCACCCAGGTATCGACCGGACAGGACCTATCCAGCGGGCTGATGAGCCGGTGGAAGACCCGGGTGATCGTGTGCCACTGCTTGCGTGGCGCCATCAAGGTCCGTCCGGAGGATCTCGTCGATCACCGGCTTGTACGGATCCAGAGCGGTCGCCCGCGGCGGCATCTTCTTGCCTGACTCCGCCAGGCCGAATCCAGTGCCTGACGAACCGTCCGCCACGTCGCTCCGTGCCTGCGCTCAAGCTCCCGCATCGACATGCCGCCGCGGCGGTCACGCCGGATCACCGCGCACGGCCCGACCTTCGACATCTGCGGCATGACCAGCGCCTTCCACCAAGAGCATCCCAATGCTGCCCTGCCAGGAGACCCGGTGCCTCCCAAACTCATCGACGAGCGACGTCACTACTGCTCAACAAAGCCAACGAAGCCAAGCGGGCGATGGCAGCAGCGACCGAGGCAGCCGACGTCGGCGAGGTCGACGGAAACGAGTTCGGAGGAGGCGAAGCCGTGGTGTACGCCTATGGGCCGGATACCGAGGCGCTCTTGAAGGTAATGGAGCCAACTCTGCGCGGTCGACCGCTCCGGCCGGCGCACGTCGTCCTCAGGCGAGGCGACAGCGAATCACGTATAGACCTGTAGCCCGATCAAGCGACCGCAGGGCCGTTGAACGGCGCAAGGTCGAACGCCTCAACCGCACCCTGCTGGACGAGTGGGCCTACGCCCGCCCTACCACTCGGAAGCCGAACGACGTGAGGCATTCCCTGACCGACTGCACACCTGCGATCACCACCGCGGACACACCGCGCTCGCAGGCAAACCACCCGCCAGCCGCGTCCCCAACCTCTCAGGGCAAGACACCTGGCCGCCCCTTCGCGACCCCGCGCGGCTCCGCTCACCGGCGCCCGCACGCGGCCCCCCGCCCGGAACGGTGACGGCTCCCCGCCGAGGACGGCGGGGAGCCTGGAACGCCGTGCGGCCGTCCGCGGCGGCTACCGGGGCGCGATCACGTCCTCGGTGCTTTTCGGGCGCATCCGTTCCCGCACCAACGAGACCGCGATCACCAGCACGGCCACGAGCACGGAGAGCAGCACCTGGCTCCGTCCGCCGCCCTCCCTGTCGTCGGTGAGCATGTAGACGAGCACGAACGAGATCATCGCGATCGTCGCCCACGTCAGATAGGGGAACAGCCACATCCGGACGACGAGCTTCTCCGGGTCCTCTCGCAGGATGATTCCCCGCATCCGCAGTTGCGAGAAGCAGATGACCAGCCACACGAAGAGCGCGACCGCGCCCGAGGAGTTCAGCAGGAACTGGAACACCGTGTCCGGCCACAGGTAGTTGAAGGCGACCGCCACGAAGCCGAAGGCCACGGAGGCCAGGATCGCGGCCTGCGGGACACCTTGCGCGCTCGTCCGTACGAAGGCCTGCGGGGCGTCGCCGCGTTGGCCCAGGGAGAAGGCCATCCGGGAGGCGGTGTAGAGGCCGGAGTTGAGACAGGACAGCACGGCGGTCAGCACGATGAAGTTCATGATCTCGCCGGCGTGCGGGATGCCGATCGAGTCCAGGGCCGCGACGTACGACCCCTTCTCCTCGATCGCGGGGTCGTTCCACGGCAGCAGGGAGACCACGACGAGGATCGAGCCGACGTAGAAGAGGCCGACCCGCCAGATCACGCTCCTGGTGGCCTTCGCGACCGCCCGCTGCGCGTCCGGGGACTCGGCGGCGGCGAGGGTGACGATCTCGCTGCCCATGAAGGAGAAGACGACCAGCAGGATGCCGGTGAGGATCGCTCCGGGACCGTTCGGCAGGAAGCCGCCGTGTTCGGTGAGGTTGCCGAAGCCTGTCACGGCGTTGTCGGAACCGGGCAGCACACCGGAGATCGCCAGGCCGCCGAGGACGATGAAGCCCGCGATGGCGACGACCTTGATGCCCGCGAACCAGAACTCGAACTCGCCGAAGGAACCGACCGAGACCAGGTTCGTGGCGGTGAGGACCACCATTACGATCAGTGCCCAGGCCCACTGCGGTACGGCCGGCACCCACCCTTCCAGGATCACGGCAGCCGCGGTCGCCTCCACGGCGAGCACGACGACCCAGAAGAACCAGTACAGCCAGCCGATCGAGAACCCGGCCCAGCGGCCCAGCGCCCGGTCCGCGTAGGCGGAGAAGGAACCGGAGGTCGGATAGGCCGCGGCCATCTCGCCGAGCATCCGCATCACCAGGACGACCAGGGCTCCGACCAGGGCATACGACAGCAGGATGCCGGGTCCGGCGGCGGTGATGCCGGAGGCGGAGCCCACGAAGAGGCCGGCGCCGATCACACCACCGATGGCGATCATGGACAGATGGCGGTTCTTGAGACCGGCCTTCAGACCCGACTGCTCCGGGGGCTGACCGCCGGCGGGTGGAGCGGTGGCGGGTGGAGCTGTGGCGGGGGCCAGAGAGTCAGGGGCGCGTGCAGTCATGTCGACATCCGTCCAAAGTGGGGTTGGGGAGTCATGCGAGGGGAGTGGCTGCCGTGTTCACCGGGTCACCGGTTCACCGATCTCCGGATCTCCGGATCGCCTCGGCGGCGGGGACGAGCAGGCCGGTCCGGCAGGGGCTGCCATGGCCCTGAGGGTTCTCGAAAGCGTTCACGATGCGGGGCGCGGTGTTCGGATGCTGTGCAGGTGGTGGGGTCACCGCACGTCGGTGCTGCGCTCCGTCTCCTCGTGAGAGGCGGTCCGCATCACTTGCGGAGATGGATTTGCGCAAGCGTATGGGGGGTCATGAGGTGATGTGTTTGTGCAGCACGACAAATCCGCCTCCGATGGCTGTACGACCGGCCGATGCGGAAGGAAGCGGGATCAGGCGGTGGGCGGCGGCAGCCGCAGCTGGAGCATGGCGAGCAGACGCTGGTCAGGACGGCTCATCTCGAGACCGGTCAGCTCCTCGGCCCGGCGAATGCGGTAGCGCAGCGTGTTGGGGTGCACGTACAGCTGGGCGGCGGCGGCCCGTACGTCACCGAAGGAGTTCAGGTAGGTCAGGAGGGTCTCCACCAGGCGGCTCTGGTGCCGGCTGTCGTGCGCGACGAGGGCGGTCAGCCGTGGATCCCGTATCTCGGGACGGTCGGAAAGCAGCGTCAGCACTTCACTGACCAGTACTTCCGCCTGGATGTCCGGCAGCGCGGCGACCGCGGTGGGTACATCGGCCCTCAGCATGGCGTCGAGGATGCGGTCGGCCTCCCGGCGCGACTCCGGGGCGTCCCCTAGGCCGGGCACCACGCACCCGACCGAGCCGCGCAGTGGCAGGCCCAGGTGGCGGCGCGCGGCTTCGGTGATCTCCTGGCCCCAGCCGCGCAGCGTGTCCGTGTCGATGCTGCGCGGCAACTGGGGCAGGAGCACGTAGATGCGGGGATCGACCTGCGTGACCAGCGCGCTGCGGTGCCGGGCGGCTATGTGCACGGAGACCAGGTTGGTGACTTCGGCATGGGTCAGCTCCGGTGCGGCGACGACATCCGCGGTTCCGTAGGAGAAGCCCAGGACGGCGGCCGGACGGGTCGCGTCGAATCCCAGGTGGGTGGCCAACGGCTGCGGCCCGGTGTTCCCCTCCAGGAGTCCGGCCAGCAGGGTCCGGGTGAACGTCAGTCCCTCCGAGAGCTCCCGGCGACGGCGCACCAGGTGGAGCGCGGCGACCCGGGCGGCCCCCAGCAGTGCCTGGTCCGAGCGTTCGGACAGCGGAGTCGAGCCCTCCTGCACCCAGATGGCCCCCAGTTGCCGGTCCCCGGACCGGATGGCCACCGCGAGCCGGCGGCGGATCCCCAGCTCGGGATGGCTGTCGATGCTGATCACCTCGTCGCTGGAGTGCAGGTGCTGGAACACCCCCCACTCGCGTAGCTTCGCCAGATACGCCTCCGGTCCCTGCCAGCCGAGGATGGAGCGCCGCCGCAGGTCGTCGATCTCGTCGGAGTCGGTGGAGCGGGAGTACGCCAGTACCCGGTTGGCGGCGTCCTCGATGCTGACGGTGCCGCCGGTGAGGATGGCGGTGGTCTGGGCGAGCGAGAACAGGTCGCCCTCCGCGGCCCCTTCGCCCGGGCGGCCCGGCAGCGCGTCGTCGAGGGCGGCGCGGGCCAGCGCGTTCACCCGTTCCCAGCGCGCTTCGCTGCGCAACGAGAGCAGGGCGACCCCGGCCTCGGCGGCGATCTCACTGAGGCCCGCGGCCTGGCCGGGGCCATCCAGTTTGACCACGACGCCGGCGGCTCCGTGCCGCCCGGCGGCCCGTAGTGCGGGATAAGCGGCTCGGCCACGGGCACCGATGACGAGAACCAGCTCGCCCGGCTGAGTGGTCGACGGGTCCTCGGGATCGAGCAGGGCGACGCCGCGGATCTCGACGTCCAATCCGGCGGGAGCGGCCTGCACCTCCACCAGCGAATCACCGAGCGCCATCAGCAACTCGCGCAGACTGACGCCCGCTGTGAGCGGAGGTACCTCGGCCGAATCCATGATCGTCGCCTCTGCTGGGAGCCATGCCGAGCCGTGATGCTATCCGTCCGGCAACAGGGACCGCACCAGGTCATTCGTGGACCGCCGCGCGTGCGACGGCACGATTCCTTTCGAGGGGGAGTACGAACACGGGGGGCGGCGCGCGGCCGTATCCGCGGCGAGGTCGTCCTCCGCGTTCTGTGTCGACGAGTACTGCGCCGGGGCGGCGGGGATCGAGTTCGCGATCAGGCGGGTGGACCGGAAGTTCCCGGCGCAGGGGCCTGGTGGTCCGTTACACCCCGCCTTCGGCGCTGCGGCTCGGGCGGGGACGCATCAGCCCCGCCGCGCACACCACCACGGGTACGGCGACGGCGGGCACGGTCCACCACGGGATGCCGATCCACACCGCCGGCAGGCCCACCCCGAAACAGACCGCGATGGTGGTGAGGAGCAGCCGCTTGCCGTACGGATTCCAGGTGCAGGGCTCGTAGTCACGGGGCCTGGCCAGACGCACCGCACCGAACACGAGTGCTTGAGCCGCGACGAGCCCGGCGAGCACGCCGATGGCGGCGTTCATCTGGAGTTCGTCGCGGGGCGCCTCCGAGGTGTTCTGCCGTACACCGTCCTTGCTGAGCACCACGATGTCGCGGCGCCAGGCGGTGGCCGTGACCTGGTCGCCGGACTCGAGCCGCTCCAGGAGCGGCCCGGGGTCGCCGAAGGACACGGTTCCCCGCCAGGAGTCCTGGTCCGTCAGGGTCGCCTCGTAGGAGGATCCCTTCTTGGCGGGCTTGTTCACCGTCTCCTCCACGGTGAGGTGCCAGGTGCTCAGGCAGTCCGTCCGCCCCTGCTCCATCGCACGGGAGGAGCACGGCTCGGCCGCGCGGTAGTCCCGGTAGCGCTCGCTGTCGGAGGGCAGCCACCAGCTGAACACCACGTAGCAGGCTGCCGCCGGGATCAGGGACAGCACGATCAGCAGCACACCCGTGAACCGCGCCCGGCCCGGTGACCGCCGGCCGGCACGGCCCTCGCTCGGCGGCCTGCCCGCGCCGGAGGTCGTAGTCATCGCTCGTGTGGTCATCGCCTGCCTCCTCCGCCCCAGCCTTCCTCAGCCGGGAGCGGGAACACCACGAGGTCGGACGGCAGTCTGGGAGGAGAAGTGGCTTCCGTATCCCGGCAGACGCAGCCGCGAGGGGGCCGTCGAAGGGTGGGATCGGATCGCGGGATCCGATCCGGAGATGTCGTGGCGGGCGCGCCCTCACCAGGTTCCCCGCCCAGAGCTGAGCAGGGGAGATCCAGCCGGCCGCCGACAGCCGTCGTCCTTTCCTCGTCCGATCTGCGAAAGGTGGACGAAAGGGTCGGATCACGAGGTCGTACGACCCTTGTCCCGAGGCCGGCCGTCGGAAAGTCCGGCACCGTGTGGGGCCATGCGGGATTCGGGAAGTCACCGCCGTCCGACGTCGCTCACCAACCGGTGGTGTCAGGCGCGTTCCGCCTCGGTCGTCTCCTCGGCGGCCGTGGCCCGGGTGCGACGACGGCTCAGCAAGGCGCTTCCCACGATCACCAGGCCGATGGCGACGACCCTGGCGGCCTGGTGGTAGCCGGCCGCCCACTCCTCCGGGGCGCCGGGCAGCCGGAAGAAGAACCACGCTGCCACGAGACCGCCGGTGGCGATCAGTGCGACCGCCCCCCACGTCCCGAGGCCCGCCCACCAAGGCTCCAGGTGGTCACCCCGTTCGTCGGTCCGCTCGACGTCCTTGTCGGTCACAGTCTGTTCTCCTGTGCGTGGGGGGACGGTCGTGAGGAAAGACGCGGGCCCGGTGCGGGCGGTTCACCGGGCCGAACGCTCCCCCGCTGAAAGCCGGCATCGGCCGGCCGACGAAATCCCCCCGCTCGCCCGCCCCTTCGAGCGGGAGGTGGACGACTCCCGCCGGGACGTCGGCCCGACCGGCGTCAGAAACGCCACCCGCCCGCTCCGGCTCGGCCTGAGTTCCGCCCCCCCGTACCGCCGCGGGCCTCCACCGCGCTTCCCGAACCGCCCGCATCGACGGTCGCCCGCCACCGTCACGAATGCGCCGTCCTCGGCGTGCCCGCCCGGCCGGCCGCCGCCCCTCCGTCACGGACGACGACGAGCGCATTGCGCTACCGCCGGCAGGGGCCCTGATGATCAAGATCGAATACCACCGGGCACGGCCCTTCCCCCGTGGCGGGTGAGGCACGGGGCGCGCGCCTCGGGTGCGATGGACAAAGCGGCGGGCGGCCGGCCGCTGCCCGGCCTGCCCTACCGGCGTACCGGGCCGACTCAGCGAGGTGGACGGCGTCGGTGCCGTGCTCTCGGCGGCATCGCTCTCGCCGGTTTGCTGGTCACACCGCACCTGCCGACCGCCCGGGACAGCCGTCCGCGGCAGCCAAACGCGGCAGCCGGGCGCCGGTGAACCGGCCGAAGTGACCGGCTCAACGCGTTGAGACCAAGGGAGTCAGGCGTGTCCAGAACCAGAACCAGAACCAGGGCCGGCCCGGCCACGGACCGGCGGGCGCGCCGTGCCGAGCGCCGGGTCCACGCGGATTACACGGGCGGCGTCTACGGATCCATGCTCGCGGCCTCCGTGGTGCTCGGCGCCGGTTCGCTGGGCTCGTTCCCCCGCACCGAGCTGGTGCTGCTGCTGTTGCTCACCGGCGTGGTGTTCTGGATCGCGCACGTACACGCCCAGTTGTTCGGGGCGCGGCTGGCGCAGCGGACTCTGGACCGCCGGGTGGTGCTGCACGTGTGCCGTGACGAGTGGCCCATCGTCAAGGCCGCTCTCCCGCCGGCCGCCGCGGTGGCCTTCAGCCCGCTCCTGGGTCTGGACGTGCGGGGCGCCCTCTGGCTGGCCCTCGCCGTCGCCGTGGCCGAGCAGGTGGGCTGGTCCGTGGCCGCGGCGCACCGTACCGGTGCTTCCCGGCGGCTGATGGCCGCCACCGCGTCGGTCAATCTGCTGATCGGCCTGCTGATCATCTCCTTCAAGTTCGTTCTGAAGCATTGAGAACGCAGGGGCCCGGTGTCCGCAGCCGGGCGGAGGGTCACCTGTATCGGGTGATGCCCGGAGGGAGCAGGGAGGGGAGGATCACGGGGAAGGGCGCCGTTCGCCCGTCACCGGCAGTCCGTGGGAGGACAGCCCGTGCGCTGTGAGATCCGAGTCGAGGGACATCTGTCGGAAACGCTGGCCGAAGCCTTCCCGGAGCTGGGCCGGGCGGTGATGTCCGGTCAGACCGTCCTGTTCGGCCCGGTCATGGACGAGGCGCACCTGTACAGGCTGCTGGCGCGCTGCCAGTCACTGGGACTGCGCGTCGTGGAGATGCGACAGCTTCCGGAGTGACGGGACCGGGCGATGCGCGGTGCCCGGGGACTCCCGCCTCGCGGCCACGCCGGCGTCGAGGGACCACCCGTGGTGGGTGATCCCGGCACCCGGTGACAGACGTGACCCTGGATCGGTCAGGTCCTCGCGCACCGCCGGGCATGCACCGCCCCGTCGGCGCATCCGGAAGCGACCGACCGATCATGCAAGGAGGAGCCATGTCCATGTCGCGTGGTCCGGCATCGCGTACCGGGCCGGAACACCGGCCCGGCGGAGCGGCCCTCGATCCGATGGGCGATCCCGCACGCGCACTCGCGCGGCTCGGCCGTTCATGGACCTGGCTCCTGGGCTCGGCCGTCGTGACGCTGGTGCCCGGCGTCCTGGTTCTGGTCTGGCCGGAGGCGACCCTGCACGTCCTGGCGGTCCTCATCGGCCTGTACCTGCTGGTGACCGGGGCGTTCCGGTTCGTGGCCGTCTTCGCGCGGGAGGGGCACGAGCGGCTCCCGGGGCTGCTCCTGGCCGTGCTGTACGTCCTGGCCGGGGTGTTGTGCCTGCGGAACCCGCTGCAGACGATCGCCGTGCTCTCCCTGATCGTCGGGGTGGTCTGGCTCGTCTCCGGCGTCCTCACCCTCTACACGGCCCTCGCGGACCAAAACCTGCCGCACCGCGGCGTCGTCCTGGGCACGGCCGTACTCGCCATCGTCGCGGGGATCGTGGTCCTCGCCCTGCCCGCCGAATCGGCCCGCGCCCTGACCCGGTTGCTCGGCCTGTGGCTCGTCCTGCTCGGTCTGGCCGAGGTGGTGGTCGCCTTCGCGTGGCGGGCCGCGCTCCGAAGGACGCACCCCACGGGGCCGCACACGCCCGTCCCGACGGCCTGACACCGCGACCGCCGCGACCGCCGCGGAGGAGCGCCCATGAACCCGGCCACGCTCCCGGGACCGCCTGGCTCCGACGGAGCCGCGGACCCGGAGGGCGCCTTCACCGCCGACGAACGAGCGGAGTACGAGCGGCTGCGCCGTCACGCGGCGGTGCGACACCGGCGGGTACGCCTGGCGGGCTCCTCGGTCCTCCTGCTCCTGACCTTGCTGCTCGCTCCCCTGGCCGTCGTCGCGGCCTGGGTCCAGGACACGGTCTCCGACACCGACAGGTACGTGGAGACGGTCGCGCCGCTGTCGTCCGACCCGGCCGTGCAGGAGGCCGTGATCAACCGGCTCACGGACCGCGTGGTGGAGAACGTGGACGTCGCGGCGGTGACGGACTCGCTCGCCGAGGCCCTCCAGGACTCCGGAGCACCACCGCGCGTCGTGGCGGGGGCCGAGTCCCTCGAGGGCCCGCTGCGCAACGCGGTCAGGACCACCGTGGACCGTACTGTCAGCCGCGTGATCACCAGCGATGCCTTCCAGCAGGTGTGGGAAGGCGCCAACCGGCGGTCGCACGCCGCGGTGGTGGCCATGCTCACCGGTGACGGCACGGCTGCCGTGCGCGCCGGGGGCGGCACCGTTCGGCTGGATGTGGGAGAGGTCGTCGACCAGGTGCGGGAGCGGCTCGTCGACGCGGGCTTCGACAAGGCGGCCGCCATCCCGGACGCCGACCGGACGGTCACGCTGTTCCAGACCGAGGAACTGGGCAAGGCGCAGGACACGATGCGGCTGCTGGACGTCCTCGGCACGTGGCTGCCCGTCCTGACCGTCGTACTCGCCGCGCTCGCCGTGTGGACCGCCCCGGCACACCGCGTGATGCTGATGATCGCCGGGGCGGGTGTCGGCGTGATGACGGCGGTGCTGCTCGTCGCGCTGGCCGTGGTCCGACGGGTCTACCTGGACTCGGTGCCGCCCTCGACGCTGCCGCCCGACGCGGCGGCGGCGATCTACGACACGTTCGTCCGCTTCCTGCGTGACAGCACGCGCACCCTGCTGGTCGTCTCGGTGATCACGGCACTGGTGGCGTACCTGTACGGTCCCGGACGCGCTGCCCGCGCCGTCCGCACGACGGCGCGACGGGGCATGACGGCCGCCGGCCGGGCGCTGCACCGCGCCGGAGTGCTCACCGGGTCCACCGGGCAATGGCTGGCGGAGCATCAGGCGTGGACCACCGGCGGCGTCTTCACGGCCGGGGTGCTGGCGCTGGTGCTCTGGAACCACCCCACGGTCGGAGCCGTGGTGCTCGTGATCGGCGTCGTCCTGGCCGTCCTGGTGGGCCTGGCGATCCTCGCGGCCGCCGCACCCCGTGGCCACGAAGAGTCCGGCCCCTGATCCGAGGGCGGGAACCCGTCCGCCGACGGCGCCTCACTCGGTGCGCACACTCACCCGCGTCGGGTGAGGCCGCCCGGTGCTTGCCGTGGGCACGCTGAAGACGGCACGGAACCGCTGCCGGGCGAGCGCCCGGGACGGAGGACGGACATGAGCTCACCGACCTACCTGGCGTACGACTACCCGCTGCTGAGCGCCTTCTGGACCATGCTCTGGTTCTTTCTGTGGATCATGTGGTTCATCCTGCTCTTCCGGATCATCACCGACATCTTCCGCGACGACCGGCTGAGTGGCTGGGCGAAGGCGGGCTGGCTGGTGTTCTGCATCGTCCTGCCCTTCCTGGGCGTGTTCGTCTACGTGATCGCCCGCGGCAGGAACATGGGCCGCCGAGAGGTCTCCCGGGCACGCGCACAGCAGGAGGAGTTCAACGCCTACATCAGGCAGACCGCGGCCGGCGGCCGCCCCAGCAGCGTCGACGAGCTCGCCAGGCTGTCCGAGATCCACGACCACGGCACCCTCACGGACGAGGAGTTCCGCAGGGCGAAGGAACTGGTCCTGACCGGCCACGGCCCGGCGGAACACTCGGGCTCCACCGCCCGCGCCCCCGGCCGCTGAGCACCCGCACACCACGGAACGAGGCGCAGGATGACCGCGGCACACACCAGTCCGGCACACACGGCGAGGCAGGAATGGGCATCCAGCCTGACCGTCTTCGCGGCCGTGATGCTCTTCCTCGTCGGCCTGCTCGACGTCCTCCGGGGCATCATGGCCATCGCCGAGGACGACATCTTCGTCACGACACCCCACTACGTGTTCGAGTTCGACCTGACCAGCTGGGGCTGGATCCACCTCGTCCTGGGCGCGATCGCCATGATCGTCAGCATCGGGCTGCTCCGGACCGCGCCGTGGGCGCGCGTCACCGGCGTGGCCATCGCCGGACTCGTCATCATCGCCAACTTCCTCTCCATGCCGTACTACCCGTTGTGGTCGGTCGTGATGATCACCATCTCGGGCTTCGTCATCTGGGCCTTGTGCGTGGTCCAGCGCGGCAACCTCTTCGACCTGTCCGGGGAGCGCACACCGCGCGACGTGTGAAGCGGCCCCGGCACGGCGCGGACGGCGTGAGAGAGGGCGAGGCCGGCGCGTGCCCGGGAGCGCGAGGAGAAGGGCCGACAGGTGGGACGACACGGAGGCAGCCCGAGGGGATCGGGTGAGGCGGGGGGCGCGACCGCACGCGAGGGCGGTGCCGGACCGGCCCGCCTCGCCCTGCTCGCCCTCCTGGGAAGCATCCTGGTGCCGCTCGTCGTCGCCGGGCTGCGGAGCGTGCTGTGGGTGCTGGTCGGCATCGCGGGGCTCGCGCTCGCCGCCGTCGGCGTGTGGTGGGTCCTGGCACACACAGGTGTGCTCCGTGTCCTCGGGGGATTCCTGTCGGTGGCCGCGCCGGTCACCGTGCTCGCCCTGTACGCCGTGTTCGGCATGCTGGGACCGGCCCTGTTGTCCCTGGCCCTGTGGGCGCTGGCCGTCACGGCGGCACGTACGGCCCTGGCACCCGGTCGCACCGCCTCCGAACAGGCTGTCGTCACGGCACCCCGCGCCCCCTGGATCCTCATGAATCCACGCTCCGGCGGCGGCAAGGTGGGCCGTTTCCAGCTGGCGGAGAAGGCGCGGGCGGCGGGCTGCCGGGTGGTCCTGCTCGACGCGGGCCAGGATGTCACCGAGCTGGCCCGGCAGGCCGTCGCCGAGGGAGCCGACCTGCTGGCGGTGGCGGGGGGCGACGGCACCCAGGCACTGGTGGCCGAGGTCGCGGCGCGCCACGACCTGCCGTTCGTGGTGATCCCCGCGGGCACCCGCAACCACTTCGCCCTCGATCTCGGCCTCGACCGCGACGATCCGGCTGCGGCCCTGCAGGCCCTGAGCGACGGCGTCGAGCTCCGCATCGACCTCGGGTACGCCGCGGACCGGGTCTTCGTCAACAACGCTTCGTTCGGAACGTACGCGTCCGTCGTCACCGACCCCGCGTACCGGGATGCCAAGGCGCGCACGACCCTGCGCACCCTCCCCGGCCTCCTCACCGGCGAGGACACGCTCAGCCTGCGGACACGGGCCGGCCGCACGCACCTCGACGGGCTCCAGGCACTGCTCGTCAGCAACAACCCCTACGGACGTGCCGTCGACGCGACCCGTCCGGGGCGCAGGGAGCGGCTGGACTCGGGGCTCCTCGGCCTGGTGTGCGTGCGGGTCGGCAACACCGCCGAGGCTGCGCGCATCGTGCGCGGTCCGCGCTCCGGGGGGCTCGTCCGGCTGAACGCCGAAGAAGTCGTCGTCGAAGCCGGCGGGGACACCCTCCCGGTCGGCATCGACGGAGAACACGTCGTCCTGCCGTCGCCCGTCGTGTGCCGCAGCGCGCCCGGTGCCCTCCGGGTCCGCGTGCCACGCCGCCGCCCTCACACGCTGCGAGGCAGCGGAGCGGCGGCCGACTGGCCGCGCGTGGCACGGTTGGCGCTGGGTCGTCTGCTACCGAGCCGGGAGCAGGACGTCGCGGCGGTCCGAGAACCACCACCGTGGTGATCCACTCGGGCGTCTCGCAGTTTCCGCGTGCAAGATCCCTTCGTCGCGGCTGAGCAGCCACTCCGTGCGAACGCACCCGATGAGCTCGCCGGTGAGGGGCCGGGCCCGGCCGCCAACGGGCCGGCGTCTGCAATGACAGGCCGACGACGATCACGTCCGGCCCCGACCTACACTTCGCGCTGCAGATCGTAAAGAGGTTCGAAACATTCGAATGATCACTCCCTCATCTTGCTCTCGAATGTGATGGATTCAGGTGATCAATTTTCAATCCGGTCGGTGCGCATGAGTCAGACCAGGTGAAACGCACGACCGCGGAATCCGCCGCAAGCGAATGTTTTGGGATCACTACCGAAACTATTGACAGTTGACGAGCCCACATCAAAACTGTTCGCCATCGACAGCGCTCTCTCACTGTCGAGCCGGGTCGCCACCGTGCCCCGGTCCTCCGGTCGCCCGACACCCCCGCGACCGGCCAAGTCCGGCCGCGTCGCGCGACGCACGAGCGGTCGCCGTCACCTGCTCCGCAGGGTCGTGTCACGCTGCCTGATCCCCCACCGGCCTCACGAGGACGAGGAGGAAGCACGCACATGAACGACGTATCCGCACACCACGCGAGCCGCAGACACGGCCGCTTCGGGCCGCTCAGCCGCTTCAGGCTGCTCATCAGCAGTTTCTGCACCACCGTGCTGGTCGCTGTGGCCTCGGTAGCCCTGCCCGGCACCGCCCACGCCGACACGGTCGTCACCACCAACCAGACCGGAACCGACAACGGCTACTCCTACTCGTTCTGGACCGACGCACCCGGCACGGTCTCCATGACCCTGAGCTCCGGTGGCACCTACAGCACCTCCTGGCGCAACACCGGGAACTTCGTCGCCGGCAAGGGCTGGGCCAACGGCGGACGCAGGGCCGTGACCTACTCGGGCACCTTCAATCCGTCCGGCAACGCCTACCTGACGCTCTACGGATGGACGTCGAACCCGCTCGTCGAGTACTACATCGTCGACAACTGGGGCACCTACCGGCCCACGGGAACGTTCATGGGCACCGTCACCAGCGACGGCGGTACCTACGACATCTACAAGACGACGCGGTACAACGCCCCGTCCGTCGAGGGCACCCGCACCTTCGACCAGTACTGGAGCGTCCGGCAGGCGAAGCGGACCGGCGGAACCATCACCACCGGCAACCACTTCGACGCCTGGACCCGCGCCGGAATGCCCCTGGGCACCTTCAACTACTACATGATCATGGCGACCGAGGGATACCAGAGCAGCGGCAGCTCCAACATCACGGTGGGAGGCACCGGTTCGGGCGGTGGTGGCGGCGGAAGCGGCGGATGCAGCGCGACCCTGTCCGCCGGCCAGCAGTGGAGCGACCGGTACAACCTCGACGTCTCGGTCACCGGCTCCAGCAACTGGACCGCGACGATGAACATCCCTTCCCCCGCGAAGGTCCTCTCCACCTGGAACGTCAGCGCCACCTACCCCAGCTCCCAGGTACTGACCGCCAAACCCAACGGCAACGGCAACAACTGGGGCGTCACCATCCAGCACAACGGCAACCGGACCTGGCCAACGGTCTCCTGCAGCACGAACTGACCCGCGAATCAACGAAGCTGGAGGAGGACCACTCCGTATGAGAACCGGACCGCATCTCTCGCTACGCTCCCTGGTCACGCGGCTGGCCGTCGTCGCGATGGCCGCCGCGAGCACCCTCACCGTCAACACCGCCCCGGCCCAGGCCGCGGCCTGCAACGGATATGTCGGGCTCACCTACGACGACGGACCGTCCGGCAGTACGCCGAACCTGCTCAACGCACTCAAGCAGAACGGGTTGCGGGCCACGATGTTCAACCAGGGCCAGTACGCCGCAGCCAACCCGGCGCAGGTCCGGGCCCAGGTCGATGCCGGCATGTGGGTCGGCAACCACAGCTACACCCATCCGCACCTGACTCAGCAGAGCCAGGCTCAGATCGACTCGGAGATCTCCCGGACCCAGCAGGCCGTCGCGAACGCGGGCGGCGGCACTCCGAAACTGTTCCGTCCGCCGTACGGCGAGACCAACTCGACGGTGAAGTCGGTCGCGGCCAGGTACGGTCTGACCGAGATCATCTGGGACGTCGACTCGCAGGACTGGAACGGCGCCAGTACCGACGCGATCGTGCAGGCCGCCGCCCGGCTCACCAACGGCCAGATCATCCTCATGCACGACTGGTCCGCCAACTCGCTCGCCGCGATTCCGCGGATCGCACAGGGGCTGGCCGGTCGTGGCCTGTGCGCCGGAATGATCTCGCCGCAGACCGGCCGCGCCGTGGCACCCGACGGCGGCGGCTCCGGTGGTGGCGGAAGCGGCGGATGCAGCGCGACCCTGTCCGCCGGCCAGCAGTGGAGCGACCGGTACAACCTCGACGTCTCGGTCACCGGCTCCAGCAACTGGACCGCGACGATGAACATCCCTTCCCCCGCGAAGGTCCTCTCCACCTGGAACGTCAGCGCCACCTACCCCAGCTCCCAGGTACTGACCGCCAAACCCAACGGCAACGGCAACAACTGGGGCGTCACCATCCAGCACAACGGCAACCGGACCTGGCCAACGATCTCCTGCAGCACGAACTGACCCGCGAATCAACGAAGCTGCAGGAGGACCTCTCCTGCGGCATGGCCGCCATAGCCTGTTTTCCCGGGCCAGACGCGCTCAAAGCAACGTTTACCCAGGTAAGGACCTTGATCAGGGAAGACTCCTGAAGCGGGTGTCGCAGGTTCGAATCCTGCCGGGGACACAGTGGCCAAAGGCCGGTTCGAGGGGCTTGCTCCCCCGAGCCGGCCCTGCTGCATGATCGCGTCCGCACCGCGCTCGCACCACGAAGTCCGTGGTGCTCCCACCGCGTCGGTGCCCTGGCGTCAGCCTTCGTGGGGCGCCCTCGGTCGGGTGACCGGTACGACGGTGAGGAGGTCGTCCAGCCCTTTGAAGTCGTCGGGGTCGGTGGTGAAGAGGGGAAGGTCCTCGGCCACGGCGATGGCGGCGATCATCAGGTCGGCCACCCGGCGGCGCGGCTTCCGGCCCGTACTGATCACCGCGGCGCAGATGCGACCGTAGATGCGGGCCGCGTCGGCGTCGAAGGGAATGGGATCGAACTCGTGCTCGGCGCGTTGGAGGACGTCGAGCCTGCGGGCGCGTTCGGCGTGTTCGTCGTAGCCGCTCTGTTCGTCGTTGCGACGGACCTCGTGCGGACCGGCGGACAATTCGGCCAGGGTGATGGCGGTGATCGCCATGCGGAGCACTTCAGCACCGCGCCAGTCCGGTCGAGGCGACCCCCTGGCACCGAAACGGCTGAGGCTCAGTGCGGCGACCGTACGGTCCTCGTCGTACGAGAGGACCACGGGCTCGTCACCAAGCTCTCTCAGGCGGATAGGCTCCGGGCATGGACGTCCGCGTGGAGACCATCCGGGAAGCGAGTCAGGAGCTGGTCGACGCATTCGGCCGACTGCTGCCGCAGCTGTCTTCGACGGCCAAGCCGCTCGATCATGAGGCGGTCGACCGGATGGTGACGTGTGACGCCAACACCGTGCTCATCGCCCGGGCGGCCGACGGCATCGTCGGCACCCTGACTCTGGTACTGCTGCCCCTGCCGTCGGGGTTGCGGGGCCGGATCGAAGACGTTGTCGTCGACAGCTCTGCGCGCGGTCAGGGCGTTGCCGGCCTCCTCATCCAGGAAGCCTTGCGGATCGCCGACAAGGCTGGTGCCCGGACGGTGGATCTCACGTCACGGCGGGATCGCGAAGCCGCGAACCGGCTGTATGAGCGTCTCGGCTTTGAGGCCCGGCAGTCAACGGTCTATCGCCTCGCATGAGCCCGGCGGATCTGTCACGAGCGCCCCTGGTACCTGGCATCGATCGCTGACATCGACAGGCGCGTACGACACTCGATGACCGCGGTATCAGCGCTGTGGACCGCAATGACCGTGCAGTCGGTGGTTCGGGACGAAGAGTTCGTGCCAGACGCATGCCAGAACGTACGGGGATCCGCGGGAACGCCGGGGAACGCCGGGGGATCAACGAACCCGCCCACCAGGCGCGACAACCTTCCGCCGTAGGTCAGCCCCGCAGTGAGCCCTGCCGTCGTCGCCGGCAAGGGGCCGCGTCCAAGGAGTGACGAGGAGCCTGCCGCGGAGGACTACGGGGTGTGCACGGGCTCCGGTACGGGTGGTGCGTGGGCAGGTACCCGCTCCGGCTGCTGCGGCCCGGGCGGGGCGGGGGCGAACAGCCAGCCGGTGGACGGCCGGGTCAGCGGACGGACCAGGTGGCGCACCGGTGGGGACCCGAGCACCATCGTCAGCAGAATCGCGCACAGCACCAGACCGACGATCTCGATCGGGGTGTTCACCCGTGATATCCAGCCCAGTTCCCGGACCGGCAAGATGACCAGCGGGTGCAGGAGGTAGATCGTGAACCCGCCGGCGCCCAGCGTGGTGATCAGCGGCAGCCGCCGCCGGGGCATCAGCCGCAGCAGACAGAGCACCAGGGCCGCGGCCGAGGCCAGTACCAGCAGTCGGATGACCCAGGCCCATTCCAGGCTCAGCGGGTCGGCGACGGAGTAGGGATGGCGCATGGAAAGCCAGTTGCCCTTGATGTCCCTGTGCCACAGCCACCCCACGACGCAGGAGGCAAGGATCCCGGCGGCCGCCACGAACAGGCTCCAGCGGCTGGTGAACCAGGTGCTCAGGAAGCCCTGGCCGATCCGCCAGCCGAGATAGAACAGCGGGAGGTAGACGAGCGTGCGGCTCGCCGAGAAGGCCAACCCGAACTCCTCGACGTACCCCACGGCGAGGGCGACGCCCGTCGTGACGAGCAGGGGGTGACGCAGCTGGACCACCAGCGGCAGGAGCAGCCGCCAGAAGAAGAGGGACATGAGGAACCACAGAGTCCACGGCAGTTGGACGACATGCACGGTGAACTCGTTGCCCATCCAGTACTTCTCCAGCGAGTAGAGCAAGCTGAACGCGAGGGCGGGCAGCACGATGCTCTGCAGCAGGGTGCGCAGGGAACGGGGGCCGAGGGGCCCCGCACTGCTGAACACACCGGCCAACATGACGAAGGCGGGCACCCGGAAGGCCCAGGTGGCGATGTGGAAGGAGTGCAGCACTTCTTCTCGCGCCAGGAGGCTGCCGCCGGTGTGCAGGATCACGATCAGCGCGGCGGAGAGGAACCGGGCGTTGTCCCACCACGGATTCCTGGCCCGGTCCGCCCCGCCGACGCGGTCGGTGGAGACAGCGGTGGCACGTCTCGGGAGTGGTTTGTCCATCATGACGGCGGGCTCCTGACAGCGGCTCGACAACGTAATGGGCCGCCGCACCGGTGCTCGACTTGACGGGGCTGGGCATACCGTGACGATCTCCGTGAAGGGCTCGGTTGCCGGCTCGGGTTCCCACGGTGAACTCCGCATGTACACCAGGAGCCCCGCGACGTACCTCTCGCCGGCGCCCTCGCCGCATCGGCTCCCTCGTACCGGGTCGGCCGCAGAGAGGGGCGAGGGCGATCGGCGCAGGGACCGTGGTGCCGGGGACGGAATTCATGCCCGGCAGCCGCTGCAGGATGCGTCGGGGCGAGAGGCGGAGGCCGCGCCACCGGGCAAGACCCGGGGCGAGAAGGAGCGATCTCGGCTTGCTCAAGCCGCTCCCTGCGGTTTCTCCGCCGGCAGGGAGGCTGGGAGCGGGCCTGGTCCGCTGATGAATGACGGCCCGCAGCTTCTCGCGTCACTTCCGCGCGGCCTTGCGTCGCGGCCGTGCGACGCGTCATGGCGTGCTCGGCGAGCCGGGCAGCGAAAGCCCGGCACTCTCACAGCTCCTCGACAGCGGTCAGTGGAACAAGGCTCGGGTTCCACCGAGTGAATTCGGCCGCCCACGAGCAGCGGCCGATGTGACAGCGGGAAGTCCCTTGCACACCGACAAGCGACGGGCGGGAAGCATCCCCATGCCGAAGTTCCTCATCCAGCCTGGAGGGCGTCTTCCCGCGTTCGCCTCCATCGGGCCGGCCGGCACGAAAGGCCGGTCGCCGACTTGCGGCCTCGTCGTAAGCCTTCCGGGCAGTTGCCCGGTCCCGCGTCCCGCGCCTTGAGCCGCAACCAAGGGGTCGGGAGTCAAGCCTTGTCGTGCCGGAGACGAGCGGACCCGACCTCTCCCCGGGCACCGACCAGTCGATCAAGGGCAGCGGCACGTTCGGCGGGGGCCGGTGCTGTCAAGCCGTAAGCCCACGCCAAACGTTCAGTCCACCCGTGGTCGTCGTCCCGTGGTCATCGTGCCGGTGTCTCCCGGAGACGGCTGCCCCGGGCCGCCGCGGCCCCACCGGTCAGCATGTGCCGGCCGGTTCGGAGGTCTGGCAGACGTTGTTGATGAACGTGTTGTCCTTCGCCTTGGCGTCGCGGGTGGCCAGGTCCGCCGGGCTGTTGCCCAGTACGAGGTTGTCGCGGACGACGTTCCGGTCGTTGGAGACGCCGTCCATGCTGCCGAACACGACGATCCCGCCGGAGTACGGCGAGTCGCCCACGTTGTCGTGGACCGCGTTCTGCGTCACCAGTACTTTCTCCGTGCCGACGAGGACGATGCCGACCCCTTGGAGGTGTGGCAGGCGCGCGGCGGCGGGGCAGTACGCGTTGTTCTCGTAGACCGCGTTGCGGCGGACGGTCAGGTCGCCCGCCGTGCGCGGCAGCACGACGAAGACACCTGCGCAGTTCTCGGTGACGACGTTGTGCTCGACGGTGAGGTTCCCGAGCCGACGGGTGGTCATGCCGATCCGGTTGCCCGTCAGGCGGTTGCCGCTGATCACCGTGCCACGGGTGTCGAAGGTCTTGCTCTCCGCGTCGGCCTCGAACACGTTGGCGGTGTAGAGCCCGGCGTCGCCGTTGCCGCTTGCGGTGTTGTAGCGGAACGAGGCGCGGGTGGAGCGATCCTGCGCGATGCCCCACTGGCCGTTGTCCCGGGCGGTCACCCGGCGGACCTCCATCTGGTCGGTGCGCGTGGCCGAGACACCGTTCTTCTTGAACCCTTCGACGGTCAGCGACTGGATCCGCACCCCGGTGAGGGGTTGTTCGTCCGTGCCGGTGACGCAGATGCCGTTCCCCGCCTTGGCGCACGCACTCCCTGACTCCTCTTCCTTTCCGGGCGCGATCACGGTCTGCTCGCCCGCGCCCCGGAGGGTCAGCGGCTTGGTGATCGTGACGCTTCCGCGGTAGGTGCCCCGCGCCAGGGTGATGGTGGCTCCGGGGGTGGCCGAGTCAACGGCCTTCTGGAGGGACTGGCCCGGACGGACCACTTGCTCGGGGCTGCTCTGGGCGGAGGCGGCCGGAGCGAGGGCACCCATGCCGACGACAAGGGGTGCGATGGCGCAACTAAGGCATGTGGCCTGGTATTTCCTCATGATCCCGACGTTATGGACCACCCCGCAGCGCCGCCACTCTTAGCAACCATATGGACATGGAAAGTCACCTATAGGACTTGTTTCCTGGATCCGCCGTCGGATGCCCGGCCGGGACAGGGAAGGGGCGAACGGGCCTACGTCTTCCACCGCATCGTCGCCGTGCCGTTGCCGTCACCGTCGCCGCGATCCGGCTCCGGCTCCGGCTCCGGCACACCATTGGCCGCCTTCACCGGTGCGGATCTTCATCCTCGTGGCCGGAGTGGGGAATTTACGGACCAGCGGGGCCGGGACACCATTATATCTGTATCCGCGGAGTGAGAGTTTTACGGAACCGTGCGGACAGTTTCCCTGCAGTAACGACCGGAGTGGAATTCCTCCACGCACATGGGCCGCCGTAACGTGCTACTGTCGGTCTCAGTTGCAGTTGTGGTTCCCGAATTCAAAGTTCTTCTCAGTCGGCTTTTTCGCCACTGGAAGTGCCTTTTGGCGCCGGTCTTTTCCGGGCGGGGTGATCATCGCGGCGACGCGGCATCCGTACAGTGCGGATGCCGATTCACTGCCCCGAAGGAGACAAGACATGGCTACTGGCACCGTGAAGTGGTTCAACGCAGAAAAGGGCTTCGGCTTCATCGAGCAGGACGGTGGCGGCGCCGACGTGTTCGCCCACTACTCGAACATCGCTGCCCAGGGCTTCCGCGAGCTGCTCGAAGGCCAGAAGGTCAGCTTCGACATCGCGCAGGGCCAGAAGGGCCCGACGGCCGAGAACATCGTTCCCGCCTGACGTCGACGCACACTTACAGCTGGGGCCCGCATCCTTCGGGGTGCGGGCCCCAGCTGTATGCACGTCCCGCGGTGTTTTCTCCCGCGGGACGACTGCGGGAATCCGCGGGCTCATACCCACGGACTCTCTTTTCGGGGAGGTCAGAACCTCCCTTCTCGTTCACATCGTGGCGCACGATTCTTTTCGCGCCCCATTCGGCCCGTTCTTGCAATTCTCCATGCCGCTCACTGCTGCGGGAATTCCTTGATATGTGCCGCATCAAGGAAGGTCCCGCATGAACCGCACACGCACGAACGACCGATTCTCCCGTACCCGGAACGGCATCGCCGCCCCCGGGAAGAGCGGCAAACGGTTCGGCTCGTCGTCCCCGAGCCGCTCCGGCGGACCGGCGCGTTCCAACGGTCCCAGCCGCCGCCCCGCCGCGCTGCAGGGTGAGTTCGCCCTCCCGAAGACGATCACTCCGGCGCTGCCCGCCGTGGCGAGCTTCGCCGATCTCGACATGCCCGCGGAGCTGCTGGCCGCGCTCGGCTCGCAGGGCGTGACCGTCCCGTTCCCGATCCAGGCCGCGACGCTGCCGAACTCCCTCGCCGGCCGTGACGTCCTCGGCCGGGGGCGCACCGGTTCCGGCAAGACCCTCGCCTTCGGGCTGGCCCTGCTGGCCCGTACGGCCGGGCAGCGCGCGGAGCCCGGGCAGCCGCTGGGGCTGATCCTCGTACCGACGCGTGAGCTGGCGCAGCAGGTCACCGACGCGCTGACGCCGTACGCCCGCTCCGTGAAGCTGCGCTTGGCCACGGTCGTCGGAGGGATGCCGATCGGCAGGCAGTCCGGCGCGCTGCGCCGCGGCGTCGAGATCGTCGTCGCCACCCCCGGCCGCCTCAAGGACCTCATCGAACGCGGTGACTGCCGGCTGGACCAGGTCGCCATCACCGTCCTCGACGAGGCCGACCAAATGGCCGACATGGGCTTCATGCCGCAGGTCACCGCCCTGCTCGACCAGGTCCGCCCTCAGGGTCAGCGCATGCTGTTCTCCGCCACTCTCGACCGCAACGTCGATCTGCTCGTGCGCCGCTACCTGAGCGACCCCGTCGTGCACTCCGTCGACCCGTCGGCCGGCGCGGTCACGACGATGGAGCACCACGTGCTCCACGTCCACGGCGCCGACAAGAACGCGGCCGTCACCGAGATCGCCGCACGCGACGGCCGCGTGATCATGTTCCTGGACACCAAGCACGCCGTCGACCGCCTCACCGAGCACCTCCTGAACAGCGGGGTGCGGGCCGCCTCCCTGCACGGGGGCAAGTCGCAGCCGCAGCGCACCCGTACGCTGACGCAGTTCAAGGACGGGCACGTCAGCGTGCTGGTGGCGACCAACGTCGCCGCGCGCGGCATTCACGTCGACAGCCTCGACCTCGTCGTCAACGTCGACCCTCCGACCGACCATAAGGACTACCTCCACCGCGGCGGCCGCACGGCCCGCGCCGGCGAGTCCGGCAGTGTCGTCACCCTGGTCACCCCGAACCAGCGCCGCACCATGACCCGCCTGATGGCCATGGCCGGCATCGTCCCGCAGACCACCCAGGTCCGGGCGGGCGCGGAGGCCCTGCAGCGCATCACCGGCGCCCAGGCCCCCTCCGGCATCCCGGTCGTCATCACCGCACCGGTGGTCGAACGCCCCAAGCGCGGCAGCACCTCACGCGGCCGGCGCCGCTCCGTTCCGGCGGCCCGGCGCGCGCCTGCACGGCGGTCCGTCTCCGACGCGGCGGCCTAGAACCCCGGATCCAGCGTTCCGGATCCAGAACGCTGGATCCGGAACCCGGAACCCGGAACCGTCCCGATCAGGAAGCCGACCCATCTCCGCAGGAGGCACCTCTTGACGCTGGTCCAGACGCATTCCCGCTCGACGAGCACCCATGCCGTGCCCAGGACGGTTGCCGATGCCATGGATGCGACCGGGCCCCAGGTCTGGGAGGACATGACCGTCGAGGTGGCGCTGTCCGTCATGGCCGCCGCCCGCACGGGTCACCTCGTCGTCTGTGACGAGGACGGCCAGTGCACCGACCTGGTCACCCGGGCCCGGCTCATCGCCGTGCGGGAGAGTTCCGGATACACCGACCGGGTCCGCCTGCGCGACCTCTCCGGCGACGGCGGGCTCTTCGCCTCGCCGCCGGCCCCGGTAGCCGAGGCCGAGTACGCGATGCGCCACCGGCGGCCCGGGGTCCTGTCCATGGTCGAGGACCACGGCAGCGCTCTGGGCGTTCGCGCCCTCTCCCGCTGAACCGCCCCGCCACGGGCGGTCCCCCTTCTTCTCCTTTTCCTTTCCTTGTGAGGCATCGTGCGCTGTGTCATCGCCCGTTTTCCGTTCGAGCTCACCAAGGCCGGCGTGCTGGAGTCGATGAAGGGCGTCAAGCCCGAGCCGGTCACCGGCGACTCCGTGATCATCGGGCGCCGCCACTACCCCGCCAAGCAAGTCGGCCAGGTCATCACCCGCCAGGACCGCCGTGATTTCAGCGGCGGCGAAGTCCTCAGGGCCATGGCCCAGCTCGGCTTCACCTGCCGCACCGCTCCCCGGGCCGCAGAGACCGCGGAGGCGGCAGCCGCGAGGATCGTCGACCCGCTCCAGCGGGCTTCCGCGCTGCTCGGCGCCCCCCTGTCCATCTGACCGACGGGGAGGAACCGCGAGCCGGTGCCAGGACAGCGGTGAGGGCGCAGGGGGCGCCTTGCGAGCCGTGGCCTGCGCGACCAGTACCTCGTGTGCGGATCGGACGGCGGGATTCGGAGTCGCGACCGCCGGTCCGCAGATCGGCACGGCGGCACCGGCCCCGCGTCTCCTCGGGCTGCCGTCCCGGCCGGACCGCGACGCCCGGACCGATCGGCGGTTGTCGGCTCCGGACCCGGCGGGGCTCCCGTCCGTTGGAAGGCGTGGGTCAGGCGTCCGCCTTGTGGCCGGCCCCGACATCACCGCGTCGCAGTTCCTCGTTGATGCGCTGGGCCTCTTCGAGTTGGTCCTCCAGGATGATGATGCGGCAAGCCGCCTCGATGGAGGTGCCCTGGTCAACCATCTCCCGGGCGCGGGCAGCGATACGCAACTGATAGCGGGAGTAGCGGCGGTGGCCGCCCTCGGAACGCAGGGGCGTGATCAACCTGGCCTCGCCGAGAGCCCGCAGGAAAGCGGGCGTGGTACCGAGCATCTCTGCTGCCCGTCCCATGGTGTAAGCGGGGTAGTCGTCGTCGTCGATGCGGTCGAGCGGTGTGTCTGCGGTCATCTGCACCTCTGATGGGGGAATGCGTCGAGGGGCCTTGGTGCCGTACGGCACCAAGGCCCCGAGGGATTTGTAACACCATCGACCGGCTTCCTACGAGGCCGGCCCTCTGTTTCCGCACCAGCCCCCGAAGAGGGGCGGAGAGTGCGGGGATCGCGGATACGTGACCGTGGGACCACCTTCCGTTCCGGGGCCTGCGGTACCCGAGCGAACCGTTCTCGCCCGGGCGATCCTGATGGCGTTCGCCTCCTTTTCTCTTTCTTCTGACAAACCTCTTGGTACTGCGGGTCCTGCGTACTGCCGGCAGCCCTCACGAGGCCACCCGGCCCGGCGACCAGCGAGGGGACCCAAAGCCTACTCCGGCCCCACCGCTCCACCGCCGTGCCACAACCTTTGTTCCGCGCGGGCAGTTCATGTCTGCCGCGCCTTACCGACTTCCTGGCTACAGCAGACACATTAACCCCCTCGCGGGCGCATGTCTACATCAGCCATGACAGGTTTCAGTCCGTGCGAGTGAAAGGTTCCACACCGCTGCCCCTCTGCCGCAGCCGCCCGGCCGAGGCCCCGCACCCACGTCACCAGGTGGATCCCAACCCTCACCGCCGAGTTCGCCGACCACAACGGGCTTCACCCCACGGACATACACGCGCTGCTCCACCGGCTGGAGGACTGGAGCGCGGGAGCGCGGGAGCGCGGGGGGACTCGTACGCCGGGGACTCGTACGCCGGGGGCGGGAGGACACCCAGGGGCGTCGACGGGTGCTGCCGTCCGTGCAGGACGAGGGCCGTCACTCTGCGCCGCTCGCACCCGTCCGGAGCCATCGCCCCTCGTCCCCGGCCCCCCGCTTCCCCGCGTTCCGCAAGGCGACATCCCAGCGCTTCAGGTCCCCCCGGAGGTGCTGTGCCACGGGGCGGCCGATGGCCGTGGCCGTGTGGCATGCCCGTCCGACTCCGAAGCCACTGGGATGTCAGGCATTCACTATCGCCCTCGCCGGCCGGCCGGCCGGGGCTTCAGCGGAACGCGCGGCCTTCCTTCGCATCCCGCGCACCCCGCGCACCCGGTACCCGGTGTGCCCGATGCGCGCTATGCGTCCCACGCTTCTTGCCTGGCCTCGCTCGGCGGGATGCCGTGGGCGTTCCGGAAGGCTCGGCTGAAGTCCGCCGGGGGGCGGAAGCCCCAGCGGGCGGCGATCTCGCCGATGGACGCGCGTCGCAGACCGGGGTCGGTCAGATCGGCCCGGCAGCGCTTCAGACGGCGGCGGATCGTGGCACCCACGGAGCCGGCCGCTTCGTCCTCGAGCCCTCCAGCCCGGGGCCCGATGGCTGCCGGGCCATGGCGCGGGAGACATCTTTCCTGGTCATGGGCATCGGCGAGGTGGACGAGGTGGGCGCGTCACAGGCGTGGGCCGGGGCATCGGCTCGTGGGCGTCAGAACACCTCCTCGGCTTCGTCACGCAGCGCCGACAGCGCACGCCGCGCGGCCACCGTGTCCGGCAGCACGGCGACCAGCAGGGGGCCGCCCGCGGCCGGTTCCTCGATCAGCGTCCGGCGGATCCACTCCATGCCTTCCTTGAGCTCGGCGTACGCGTCCGCCATCCCGCCACTGCGGGTGAAGTTACCGAGTGCCGACCGATGCATCGCGTCGATCAGCGCGGAGAGTGCCACCGGCAGGAACGCCGGACCGTCCGCGGGCAGCCGGTCCCGCAGATACGCCCGCGTCAGGGCGACATAGCGCTCGTTCTCGAGCACCTCACGCCTGCGCAACTCGGGCACGATCCGGGTCAGCCGGTAGCGCTGGAGCACCAGCTCGGGCCTGCTCAGGAAGTCGAGCATCACCACCTCGGTGGCCGCGATGACGACGTCCACCGGCGATCGGTTCCCGGTCGGCTTCACCAGGTGGCGCGCCAGCAGCTCCAGCCGCGCGGAGTGATCGGGGAAGGCCAGCTCGTCCTTGCCGTCGAAGTGCCGGAACACCGTACGCCGTGACACCTGCGACGCGTCCGCGACGGCCTCCACGGTGACGCTCTCGTACCCCTGCTCCAGGAACAGCGCCATCGCCGTCTCCGCGATGCGGTACTTCGTCTCCAGCCCCCGTTCGGCCACGGCCCCTCCCCTCCCCGACTCCTCGACGTCTTCGCGCGAAGTCGTCGTGAGTCTATGACCACGGTCGCGGGGGGAGGCCGGGGCGGCCGTCTCCCCCCGCATGTGGTCGGCGCCGCCTACCCGCCGAACAGGCCGGGCCTGGCGGTCGCCCTTCCGTCCTCGGCGTCGAGGTCCATGGTGTGCGGCCACTGACTCCACCGCGCACCGAGGCCGGAATGCTGCGGACTCCCGGTGCGTACGAACGCGCGCACACTGGCGATCATCATGTCCGACAGTTGCAGACGCCCGGGCTCGTTCCTGCGGCTGAACGCGAACGCGAAGAACCCCTCGTCGAAGGTGTGGAACAGGAACGGCAGGTCCATGGCGTGGACCGCGCCGTACACCTCGTCGAACGGAGCGGGCTCCTGGTTCCAGCCGAACCGGTAGTGGAAGAGGCGGTCGTTTCCGGCCGCTTTCAGGGAGTTCATCGAGTCGAGGGCTATCCCGGTGAAGACGGCGTCGGTCAGCCGGCCGGCCTCCTCGTTCCATCCGCCGGGACCGTCGACCGGCAGATAGCGGTCGACGATGAAGTCGTCGGCCTCCCACCGGGACGGCCGGTCGGGATCGAACCGGTACTGCCACGTGAAACGCTGGTGGTCGGTCGGGCGGTACGCGCCGATGACCGACCCGAACAGCTTCCCCTCCTCCAAGGTGTTGCCCGCGAGTACCGGAATATCCCGGTATCGTCCGGACGCGATCGCGGCGTGGTGGTCGGTGGGCAGCACCGAGCCGTCCGCGATCACCCGGGGTGGATCCCCGACTTCGGCGCCCAGACGCACCTGCGCGCGGATGAGCGCATCGGCGGGCATCGACCTCAGGCGACGCACGGCCTCGCCCCGGTCGCTGGCCCGGCCCGCCGCCTCGTCCACGAACTTCTCGGCGTAGGCGCGCGCCGATGCCGGCGTGGCGAAACTCAGACCGCCGCTGAGCGGGATCGCCTTGTCCATCAGGCCCTTGCTGAGCGGCGAGACCATGAGCGCCCACACGTTGACCGCGCCGGCGGACTCGCCCATGACGGTCACGTTCGACGGGTCGCCGCCGAACGCGTGCGCGTTGTGGTGGACGAAGCGAAGTGCCTCGACCTGGTCCAGCGTCCCGAAGTTGCCCGAGTCGTTGCCCGAGTCGTCGGCCGGCCCCCGGTTCTCGGGTCCGGGCAGGTCGAGCCATCCGAAGACACCCAGCCGGTAGTTCACGGTGACCACGACCGCGTCCGCCTTGCGCGCCAGTGCCCGCCCGTCGTACATCGGATCCGCCGCGTAGCCGACCATGTTGCTTCCGCCGTGGACGAACACGATGACCGGGAGGTTCTTTCGCGAGGTCGCGGGACGGAACACGTTGAGCGTGAGGCAGTCCTCCGAACCCACGGGCTTTTTCAGGCCGTCACGGATGTCGAGTCCGTAGTGCGGGCCGCTCGGCGACGGGCTGAAGAGCCGCCCCTCCTGGATGCAGCCGTCCCCGAAGCGGCGTGCGTCGCGCACTCCGCGCCAGGGGCGATGAGTCACCGGAGCACGCCAGCGCAGCCGTTCGACGGGGGGCTCGGCGTACGGGACGCCGAGCCAGGCGAGGGTACCGGTGGACCGGCTCTGGTCGACGCCCCTGACGAGCCCGAGACTCGTGTGCCGCACGACCGACGTCTCGTGGGCACTCGCGGGCGATGTCACACCTGACGAGGTGGCTGCCAGCACGATGCCGAGCAGGACGGCGATGACACGGTTCCGCATGGTCACTTCACCCCTTCCGCGCCGACCGGAGAGCTCAGGCCGGCCTCACGAATGGTCCGCCGGTCCTCGGAACGTACGGTGCGACGCAGCACCGGCAGGAGCAGCACGCCGAGGACGGCGGCTCCGACGAGTACGGCGTGACCGGCAGACTCGCTTCCCCGGCTCTCGGCGAGTCCGTACAAGTAGGGGCCGACGAACCCGCCGAGCAGCCCGACCGTGTTGATGAACGCGAGTCCGGCCGCGGCCATCAGCCCGGACATCCTCGCCATCGCGACCGACCAGTAGAGCGGGAGGATGCCGACCAGCAGCAGCATCGCCGCGTCGATCAGCAGAATGCGCAGGACCGCACCGTCGGAGACGCTGTACGCGATCGCCACCGGGACCGTGGCGAGCGTCACGTACGTCAGGACCCGGACCTCGTTCCGCACGCGACGCTGGATCCACGGGATCACGAGCACGCCGATGAACGCGGCGATGCCGGCGCTGCCGCTCACCACACCGATCAGGAAGGACCCTTCGACGTCGAGGCTTTCGACGATGGACGGGAAGTTGTACTGGATCGCCACACTGCTGACCTGGTTCGCGAAGTAGATCAGCGACAGCGCGAGGATGAACGGCCGGGCGAAGGCGATCCTGGCGTTGCCCTTCAGGGTGCCGTGCCCCGGGGCGGTCCGCACGACCGCGTGCTCGTTCAGCACCGCGGCCTCCCGCGCCGTCAGCCACTTCGCGTCCTCCGGCCGGTCGGGCACGAGGCGCCACACGAAGTAGGCGACGACCACGGTGAGCAGGCCCTCGACGAGGAACATCCACTGCCAGCCGTACAGTCCGCCCGCTCCATGGAGCTCCATGAGAGCGCCGCCGAGGGGGGCACCGAGCGCGAAACCGGCGCACACGGCGAGGTAGAGGATCCCGACCACGGTCACCCGCTGCTTCTGCGAGAACCAGATCGTGACGGTGTACATGAGCGCCGGGTACAGGCCGGCCTCGGCCGCGCCGAGCAGGAACCGGACGATGTAGAAGGACAGTTCGTCCTGCACGAACATCATGCAGGAGCAGAGCAGTCCCCAGGTCACGGCGATCCGGGTGATCCAGCGCCGGGGTCCAACCCGGTACATGATCAGATTGCTCGGTACCTCCAGGAGCGCGTAGCTCAGGAAGAAGATGCCGGCGCCGACGCCGTACGCCGCGGCGCTGATGCCCACGTCGGCTTCGAGGGACGTCTTGGCCATACCGACATTGGTGCGGTCCACGAACGCCATGAAGTACGTGAGGCACAGGATCGGCAAAAGACGGAAGGCCGCTTTGCGGCTTGCCGTGGCGTGCAGGGTGTCGGCTTCGTCCGGCACGATTCGCTGCTGATTCACAACGGGCTCCCGAAGGGGGGTGGCACTGGATGTCATTTTTTGACACCCGGTGGCGCTGGACAGTGCCATACGTCACACGGGCACACAAGGCCTCCGACGCAGGTTCGAGTTGACTCCTCCGAGTGCGGGCGGCAGGGCGGCATCGCGGACCCGTCCGGCCCGTATCCCGGAAGCCGCCTCGACACCTCCCGAGGTCGATGGCGATGGAGTGAAGATCATTTGAAGCAAGTGTGTGGGTGTGCGAGGGGTTGCCGACTGGAGTCTTTCCATCACTGCTGGTTATGGGGCCGGAGCCTGGTGCACGCATGCAGGGTCACCGGTGGGGAGGGCCTGTCGAGCATGAGCCGTCGCTCCAATGGGTTGGTCGCCGTCCGGGCCGAGGCGCAGCGCCAACAGCAACGTCAACAGGAGGCGCAAGCCAGGTTCCAGAGGGAGCAGGGGCGGCAACAGCGCTCCCACCAGCGGGAGATCACACGCAGCTACCGTGAGCAGAGAGCGGCGTACCGGGAGCAGCGCGAGGCGGAGACCCGGCGTCGTACGCAGGAACTCGACGCGCAGGTCGAGGCGTTGCAGGGCCTGTTGGCGACGGGGTGCCGGGCTCCGGCGTTCCGGGCCGACGCGCTCACCCGGCCTGAGTAGATCGAGGTGTTCTCCCCGGGACAGCTCGCACACCCCATCCGCATGCCGGACCCGAACCAGCATCAGTGCCAGCCGCAGCAGAGCGGCTGGACCGCCGCACGGCGGGCGCAGGCACAGGCGGAGGCCCGCTCCGGGTTCGAGCGCGACCGGCAGGCCGCGCAGGCCACCGAAGCGCAGCGCCGGCACCCGTCGGCCGCCTACCAGGCGCAGTACCAGCAGTGGGCCGAGGCCCGATCGAACGAGATCCGTCAGCACAACGCCGGCATCGCGGAGAGGGCGACGGGGCTTCGCAACGGAGATCCCGAGCGTTCGCCTGACCTTGTTCACGGACTGACCAAGGAGTTGTGAGACGCCCGGTGATCACTCCCGACAGCTGGCGGAAGTCCTCCTCCTCGGGCAGCGGCGACGGCAACGCCTGCGTGGAAATCGCGGAGGCGGACACCTGCACAGCCATCCGCGACTCGAAGAACCCGACTCGTGCCGTCCTCTCCGTCTCCGCTCCGGTATTCGCCGCCCTCGTCGGCGGCCTGAAGGTCCGCTCGGGGCCTCCGGTGCAGCAACAGGCGCTCTGCTACGCGGTGAAGTGGCTGGAAGAGGTGCTTCGGGCGCCGGGTTTGACGTCAACCAGGGTGCGATCCAGTCACGTTCGCCTACGTTGGCCCCACTGGTCACGCTCATCACAGGAGGCTCAGCCGTGTCGGAGGACATTACTCAGGACAGCGCCGGTTTCGAGACACGTGCCCGCATCGATACGACGAAGCCGCACTCGGCGCGGTTCTGGAACTACTTCGTCGGCGGCAAGGACAACTACAAGGTCGACCGGGAGGTCGGGGAGCAGATCAAGGACATCTTCCCCGGGCTGGTCGACGTGGCGCACACCAGCCGGCAGTTCCTGGGGCGGGCTGTCACGCACCTGGCCGGGAAGGAGGGGATACGGCAGTTCCTGGACGTCGGTACGGGACTGCCGACCGCCGACAACACGCACCAGGTGGCGCAGCGCGTCGCTCCGGACGCGCGGATCGTGTACGTCGACAACGACCCGATCGTGCTGACCCACGCCAATGCGCTGTTGACCAGCACGCCCGAGGGCCGGACCGACTATCTGGACGCCGACCTCTACGACCCCGAGTCCGTCCTGCGGGCCGCCGCCGGGACGCTGGACCTGTCCCGGCCGGTCGCCCTGATGATCCTCAACACGCTCGGCCATGTCGCCGACTACGAGCAGGCGCGTGACCTGGTGAACCGCCTCATGGCCGGGCTTCCCTCGGGCAGCTACCTCGTGATCAGCGACAGTACGGCGACGAGCGAGGGCATGATCGCGGCGTCGAACGCGTACAACTCGAGTGGCGCCGTGCCGTACTACGTACGCGAGGTCGAGGAGATCGCCGGGTTCTTCGACGGCCTGGAGCTGGTGGAGCCCGGAGTCGTACGGGTCCCGGAGTGGCGGCCCGAGGCCGGGGCACCGGGCGAGCACGACGAGAAGGCCGTGGACGCCTACTGCGGAGTGGCGCGCAAGGCGTAAGACGCTCGGTGAGCGGGTGAGCGGGTGAGCGGGCGGGGAGCCGGTACGGTTCGGCTCCCCGCCCGCTCGTCGTCCCCGGGGGATGACGAGCGGGCCGACGGTGCGCGGTGTTCGGCGTGCCGGCGTGTCGGCGGGCCCGTCGGTGAGGTGGACGGGGCGGCGGCGGGAGGGGCCGCGTAGCACGGGAGCGTCGCGTGGCATGTGCCACTCCCTTTCATGTCTCGTCATGTCCCGGGGCTAGCATCCGGGACATGACGACTCAAGAGACCAAAGAGACCAGCGGTTCCTCCCCCCTCGATGTTGAGATCGGTGCTCTGAGCGGCGGTTCCGCCGGGCTCGCGCGGTATGCGGGCCAGGTCGTGCTCGTCGTGAACGTGGCCTCCAAGTGTGGGCTGACCCCGCAGTACGCCGGGCTGGAGCGCCTGCACGAGCAGTACGCGGCGAAGGGCTTCACGGTGCTCGGCGTGCCCTGCAACCAGTTCATGGGGCAGGAGCCGGGCACCTCGGAGGAGATCGCCGAGTTCTGCTCCGCGACGTACGGCGTGACCTTCCCGATGACCGAGAAGGTCGAGGTGAACGGGGAGGGGCGGCACGCGCTGTACGAGCGGCTGGTCGGCTTCGCCGATGCCGAGGGTCACAGCGGTGACGTCCGCTGGAACTTCGAGAAGTTCCTGATCGGGCGGGACGGCGAGGTCGTCGCCCGTTTCTCGCCGCAGGTCGAGCCGGAGGCGGCGGAGCTCGTGGCGGCGGTCGAGGGCGCGCTCGGCTAGCCGGACGGAACTCCCTCGAGCAGAGCGGTCTCGGGCGCGTCGAGGACGTTGACCTTGCCCCTGGGGCAGGGGTGAGCGTTCGGGTCGTCGGGCGGAAGGGCCGCCCGACGGCGGAGGATGGCGCGGTGGACGAGGAACTGCTCGGGATCGGTGCGTTCGCGGCGCGGGCGCGGCTGTCGGCCAAGGCGTTGCGGTTGTACGACCAGCTGGGGCTGCTGGCTCCGGCACGGGTCGACGAGGTCACCGGGTACCGGTTCTACCGGACGAGCCAGGTCGAGCGGGCCCGGACGGTGGCGCTGTTGCGGCAGCTGGACATGCCGCTCGCCCGGATCGCCGAGGTCGTCGACGCGGACGACGGTGCCGTGGCGGCCGGCCGGCTCGCCGCCTACTGGGCGGATGTCGAGGCGCGGATCGCCGGGCAGCGGACACTCGCCGAGTACCTCCGTGGACGACTCTCCGGGAGGAGTTCCGAGATGTACGGGAAGTTCGTGGTCGAGACGGTGGACGTGCCGCGGCAGGTACTGATCACCGAGACGCGGCACACGCTGGCGGACGAGTTGCCGGCGTGGATCGGGTCGGCGCTGGGGCGGCTGGAGGAGTCCGCGTCCGTGTGCGGGGGCGTGGCCGGGGCACCGTTCGTCGCCTATCACTCCGAGGTGTCGACGGAGAGCGACGGCCCGGCCGAGGCGTGCGTGCCGGTCGCCGACGAGGCGACGGCCCGGGCCTGGGCCGCGACGCAGGGGCGGGCCCGGCGGACGGCGGTGCGGGTGGAGCCGGCCCAGCGGCTGGCCCGTACCCGGATCACCAAGGCGCAGGTGGCTCATCCGCAGATTCTGGCCGCGTTCGAGGCGGTGGAGCAGTGGATGGCGGCCGAGGGTCTGACGGCCGCGGGACCCTGCCGGGAGGTGTACTTCGCGGACTGGGACGCCGCGGGGGCCGAGGATCCGGTGTGCGACGTGGCGTTCCCGGTGCGGTGAGGGCGACGGCGGGGCAATGCGGTGAGAACTGCGCGATGAGGACTGCCCGGTGAAAGCGGCGCGGTAGCGAAGCCGCCGAAGCCGCCGCCGGCGGAACGTGGGCACGGGCCGAGCCCTCTCGGCAAGGACGGCGATCTCGTCGAGAGGGCTCTCCAGCCGTGCTGGGAGTGGGACCGGGCCTGTGGTTGGGTGCCGCCGACAGGCAGTCCGTCGTGGCAGGGCTGCCGACGGCCCCCCGACCGTCTCTGTCGGCTGTCCCCGGGGTCGACCCGTCCCCGTATGGTGGTGGCCTTCTCAGGCCTTCACCGAGGCCACGAAAGCGCTCCACGCGTCCGTGGGGAAGGCCAGCTTCGGACCCTCGGGAATCTTGGTGTCCCCGAGTTCCAGTGCCTCCTCGGTGGTCGACCTGACCATCACGCACGCGCCGTTGTTGTTGGTGTAGGAGGACGTCGTCCACGTTTCCGTGGCGCCCAGACGAATTGCCATGTTCGCTCCGTAGCCAGTTGCTGAGTTGCTGTCACCGGACTGCGCATTCCAGCAGGGACCCGCAGAACGGATTGCGCCAACCTTCACTGACGGCTGGCGTGATCGACGCTACTCGCCAACATCCTCTACCGGAGCAGCCATTCACTCGACCGGGTGGCATATTCCAGGTGAGACTTCCAGCGCGGCATGTCAGCGGTGTACAGTGCCGCTCCTTTGCCCACCGGAGAGCCGTAGCCGTCCTGCCGGGGCGTCAGCGCGCGTACTCCTTCGCGACCCGCTCGACCAACTGGCGGGACTGCTCCACGTTCAGGGACTGGGCCCGCAGGTGCTCGTACATCACGGTGTACTTCTGCACGTCGTGCGGCTTCTCCAGGTACAGGTCGCTGGTCACGCCCTCGATGTACACGACGCTCGAATCGGCCGCGTCCGCGAACTCCAGGATGGAGTACTGGCCGTTGATGCCCGAGTGCGCGCCGACCTCGAACGGCAGCACCTGCACGGTGATGTGCGGCTGCTGCGACAGCTCCATCACGTGCTCCAGCTGTTCACGCATGACCTGCCGGCTCCCGACGACCCTGCGCAGCGACGCCTCGTCCAGGACCACCCACAGGCGCAGCGGGTCCGTCTCGGCGGTGATGCGGCTCTGCCGGCGCAGACGCACCTCGACGCGCTTGTCGTTCTCCTGCTCCGACGCCTCCGGCGAACCGCCCCGGATGATGGCCTCCGCGTACGCCCCGGTCTGCAACAGGCCGGTGATGATCTGGGGTTCGTAGACCCTGAGCGACTCCGCGTCCGTCTCCAGGCCGATGTAGACGCTGTACGGGATGTCGCCGAAGGCGTGCCACCAGCCCTGCTGGCGCGAGTCCTTGGCCATTTGCATCAGCGACTCGACGACCCGCTGGTCCGCGACCTCGTAGACGCCGCAGAGGTCGCGGACGTCACGTTGGCTGATGCTGCGCCGGCCGTTCTCCAGCCGGCTGATCTTCGACTGCGACACCAGCAGTCGTTCCGCCACTTCCTCCGCCGTCATGCCCTTGAGCTCACGGAGCCTGCGCAGCTCCTGGCCCAGCCGGCGTCGCCTGACGGTGGGATTGACATTGGACGCCACGGGACGTGCACCTCCGGCTGTGTGCCTCGTACTTACTCGTACTTGCCACTTTGCGTATCTGGTGTTGAGCAGACTGCCACCAAGGCGCTTCCTGCCGCTGGAGAACAGCGGATATCCAGCGGTTGCGCCCCGGTTCGCCGGGTGATGGCGGTACGGAGCGGAGCGGCACAGAACCGTGCGAGCGGCACGGAGCGGTGCGGTGCGGTGCGGTGACGGTTTTTCGGCACGCCGAGCGGGGCGGAGAGAGTACGCACACTCTCTCCGCCCCGCTCGGACAGCGGCTCCCGTGACCGGGTCTGCGGTGCCGTGGCCGGTCAGTGGTCCTAATGGGCCACGGCGCGCGCCATGGATCCGTGGTGCGGTTGGGCCGGAACACCACGGGCGGGTTCCGGTCCGCCCCTGCCGCCGGGGGTGGCGACCTGACGGCCTCCTGCCGGGGCCGGGTTGCGGCGCGGCTGGGCCGCCACACCGTTCTGCACGTCCATCACGGCGTGCGCCACCAGGCCGCCCATCGGGTCGTGCCGGATCAGATCCCGCAACCGGGAACGCGAGGAGCGACCCTCGTTCCCCGGGTACAGGTGCTTGCCGAGGCCCACGGCGTGCGCCAGTGCGGCGAGCGCCGCGGTCCGTGGGTCCGGTGGCACGCCCGTACGGATCGCGGAGTCCAGCCGGGCCTTGATCTCCCGGCTGATCTCGGTGTCCGTCGCCTGATAGCGAGTCGTCGGCAGCACCCCGCACATCTGGCCGGCCACGGCATGCACCATGCCGCACCGCTCCAGATGCGAGAGGTAGGTCTGGCGGAGCCCTAGACGCGGCCCGCCAATCCAGTTGACCGCCCGGACCGGAGCGCCGCGCCTTCGCAGCAACTCCAACGCGCAGTCCAATGTCGGATCTCCAGTCGGCCGTGGTACCACCACGGCGATACGATCCCCGTCTGGGGCTATCCGTCCGGCCAGCGCCAGCTCCACTAGCTGCGCTCCGGCCAGACCGAGGTCGAGCGACTGCGGCTGCGCAGTGGTACCCGTGGTCGGGTCCAATGCCAGCAGCAGAAGCTCTTCCGGAAGTGTTCTGCGGCTCCTGCCCATCCATGCCTCCCCGCGTGGATGAATGACAGGGTGACCCCTCTCACATTGGTCTGTCGAGAGCACGTGACTGGTTTGTAAGGGAACCGATAGGTATGTCGTTCTCGTCTACCACGGGGGGGAAGTCCACACACAGGACACTGGTAGATGGTTCGGGCAGCGCCGCGGAGCGCTGTCGTGGGTGGCGGAACGGTTTCACGGTTCGGTTGGCGTACGCGCGACGCGCGACGCATGGAGGAGGCATCGGTGGCGGGCGAGTCCCCCGACAGGTCGAAGCAGCGCGAGTCGTCGGAAGAACCGACGCCGGGGAGCGCGGGTCCGGTTCCTGAAGCCAGGAGCGAGGGGGGCGCCGCCGGCAAGCGGGACCCCCGGTTGCCGGTGACCCGGGACACTTCGTCACCGTCGCCGTCGTCAACTGCTTCGGCTTCGGCCTCGACTTCGGATTCGTCCACGTCATCGTCGAAGAGCACGGCCTCCGCGAACGATCGCGGAGGCGTGGACACGGCCACTCGGGTGCTTTCGGTGCGCGACACGGAGACCGAGGGCGAGGAGGCCGAGGACTCCGTCGAGGCCGCGGATTCCGGCTCCGCGGATTCCGGCTCCGCGGATTCCGGCTCCGTGGACTCCGGCTCCGTGGACTCCGAGCCCGAGTCCGCGGACGGAAAGCCTGACGGGCGTGACGATTCCGCTACGGAAGGTGACGAGCGACTGCAAGCCGTCGTCACAGCGTGGGTACGGTCCGCCGAGGAGGTGGATCAGGACGAGGACGGCGAGAGCGCCCAAGGGGCCCAGGGGGCCCAGGACTCCGCCGACGGTGACACGGGCGCCGAGAACGGCCCGGAGGACGTCAAGGACGGCAGCGTGAGCCGCGACGAGGGCTCCAGCGGGGCTTCCGGGGGCGGGGCGGCCGACGACACCGGTACGACCGAGGAGTCCGAGGAGTCCGAGGAGTCCGAGGAGTCCGAGGAGTCCGAGGAGTCCGAGGAGTCCGACGGAGCCGAAGCGGGGGACGCGCCCGGAAGCGCGCACGACACCGACACCGACTCGGACGCCGAGTCCGAGTCCAACGCCGAGTCCGAGTCCAACGCCGAGTCCGAGACCGACTCCGACTCCGAGACCAAGTCGGAGGCTGACGCCGACACAGCCTCCGAGGACGAAGCCACCCCCGCGGCCGAGGACGACGGCGACAGCGCCTCCGGGAGCGCCGACGGCGACGACACCGACGCGAGCCCCGAGCCGCAGCCCGAGGCCGACGCCGAGCCCGAGCCCGAGGGCGCGAAGGCCACCCCCGAGCCCAGCGCGGACAAGGCCGACGACGGCGACGACGGAGAGGGCACCGGCGACGCCAAGCCCCCCACCGATCAGCCCACCGCCGTCTTCAAGGCCCCGCGCCCCTCCGCGCCCGCCGTCGACCAGCCCACCACCATGCTCAAGCTGGGCGACGCGGCCAAGGAAGCAGACAAGGCCGAGAGGGTCGACAGGTCTGATTCCAAGGGCGATTCCAAGGGCGGGGCCGCCTCCGAGGCCGCACCCGACGCGGACCCCGAGTCCGGCCCCGAACGCGCCGGCACGTTCGTGCCGCTCAAGGACCTGGACGCGCCCGACACCCGTAAGCCCCCGAAGCGGGTGGACTCCGCCACCACCTCGCTGCGGCTGCCGTCCTCGGCTCAGGCACGGCCCGCCGCGCCCCCGGCCGAGGGCACCCGTGCCGTCCCGCAGGTCGGGCCGGAGCTGACGCGGCAGCAGCCGCTGCCGCCCAAGCCGCCGCTGGACCTGCTGGCCGAGCTGACCAACACCCCGCCGCCGCCGGACACCCCGCTGCGCACGACCCTACGGCGGGTCAAGGTCTGGACACCGCTGGTCGCGCTTCTGGTGATCGTCTTCGCGGTCGTACAGAACATGCGTGCGCTCCCCACACCCACGCTCGAACTGACCGCCGAGGACACGTTCACCTTCGACGGCGGCAAGGTCGACATCCCGTGGCCGGCCTCCGGGCAGGCCGCGCTGGACGTGCAGGGCATCGGCACCTTCGGCTCCTCCGGTGAGCAGAAGCCCCTGCCGATCGCCAGTGTCGCCAAGGTCATGACCACGTATCTGATCCTGCGTGACCACCCGCTCAAGAGCGGCGCCAAGGGTCCGATGATCAAGATCGACGATGCCGCGGAGAAGCAGTCCGGCGCCAAGGACGAGTCGACCGTCCCCGTGACCTCCGGTGACGAGTTCTCACAGCGGGAGGCCCTGGAGGCCGTCCTGATCGCTTCCGCGAACAACGTGGCGCGGCTGGTCGCCCGTTGGGACGCGGGGTCCGAGGAGGCGTTCGTCGAGAAGATGAACAAGGCCGCGAAGGACCTCGGCATGACGAACACGACGTACACGGACCCCTCGGGTCTGAACAACACCACGGTGAGCACGGCCGTGGACCAGGTGAAGCTGGCCAGGGCCGCGATGAAGCAGCCCGCCTTCCGCGAGATCGCCGCGATGATGTCGTACGACGACTACAAGGGCAAAAACTGGTCCAACTGGAACCAGCTGGTGGGGAGCAACGGCGTCGTCGGCATCAAGACCGGCACCACCACCTCGGCGCTGGGCAACCTCGTCTTCGCCGCGAAGAAGGACGTCGACGGCGAGACCCGCACCATCGTCGGCGCCGTGGTGCGCCAGCCCGCGGGCGGCGCCGACAACTCGATCCTGGCCGGCGCGCTCTCCGCGGGCGACCGGCTGATCCGGGCGGCGCAGGAGGCGCTGGAGTCGACGACGGTGCTGAAGAAGGGCACCGTCGTCGGATACGTGGACGACGGGCTGGGCGGCCGTACGCCCGTCGCCCTCACCGAGGACGTCAGGGCCGCCGGCTGGGCGGGGCTGAAGGTGAAGCTGACGTTCACCGGCGGGGAGCTGCCGCACCGGGCGAAGGCCGGTACGGAGGTGGGCTCGCTCGCCGTGGGCGACGGCACGAACAGCGGCGCCGTCAAGGTCCCGGTCACCCTCCAGGAGGACCTCGTGGAGCCGGGCTTCCCGGACAAGCTGACGCGTCTGGGCTGACCGTCGGAGCACGGTGGGCGCCGCCCCGCCGACCGGCGCCCACCGCGGGCGACGGTCGGCGGGGCGCGTGCTAGCGTCACGAAACGGGCAGGTCGCCGGTGACCGCGCCGTTACCGTGAGCATGAAGACGCGCTACGACGACGCGCGCACGAAGACGCGATACGAAGACGCCATACGGGGAGTGCCTTCAGGTGGCCACAGCGGAGCCGACACGCGCCGACGACGCCGAGCCGGGCCCGGAGTCCGGCCCGCGAATACCCCTGCCGGAAGCGGACGACCGACGACCGGGCACGGTCGCGGGCACGCCGGAAGCGTCGCCCCCTGCTCCCGCCTCCACCCCTCCGGCCACCGCCCCCACCACCTCCTCCGCGGCCCTCCGCACCCCGGCCCGCGTCTCCCGTCCCCAGGCCGTCGTTCTCGCGGTGCGCGCCCGGATGCTGCGGCATCCGGTGCTGTCCGTCACCGCGCTCGCCGGCGCACTGCACATCGTCTGGTTCTTCACCTTCGCGAACAGTGGCGGCGACCTCGCGGCGCAGGACGCCTGGGCCGAGTTCGTCGGCCGGCACCCCGACTCCGCGTACAACATGGCCTGGTACGGCGGTATGCACGCGGTGTCGTACAGCATGGTGTCGCCGTACCTGATGGCGGTGCTCGGCGTACGGACGACGATGATGCTCGCGGGGACGGTGTCGGCCGCGCTGCTGACGATGCTGCTCATCCGCAGCCGGGCCGTGCGCAATCCGCTGTGGGCCGCGCTCGCGGGGGTGTTCGGGCTGCTGGGCAACGCGGCTTCGGGGCGGGTGACGTTCGGGCTGGGCATGATGTTCGGGCTGGCCGCGGTCGCCGTGGTGTTCTGCTGGCCGTACCGCTGGCGCTACAAGCGCTGGGCGAAGGCCCTGTGCGCGGCACCGCTGGCGGCACTGGCCACCATGTCCTCGCCGGTCGCGGGCCTGTTCGTGGGGCTGGTGGCGGTGGCGCTGTTCCTGCAGAAGCGCCGGCCGGGGGCGTGGGCGCTGGGGCTGGGTCCGACCGCGGTGGTGGCGGTGTCGGCCTGGATGTTCCCGTTCTCGGGGACGCAGCCGATGGGATTCGGTTCGGTGGCCCTGCCGCTGGTGTTCTCGGTCCTGGTGTGCTTCCTGGTGCCGCGGGAGTGGATCACGGTCCGGATCACGGCCGCGGTGTACGGACTGGGTGTGGTGCTGGTCTGGCTGGTGAGTTCGCAGATCGGTTCCAACATGACGCGGCTGTCGATGCTGTTCGCCGGGGTGGCGCTGGTGGCGGCGCTGCCGTTCGCGGCGCCGAAGAGCCTCAAGTGGTACGCGATCGTCGTGGCGTTCGTCGGGTTCGTCGGGTGGATCGGCTTCAAGTCGGTCGACGACGTCGTGAACACCACGCCGGCCGCGTCCTGGGCGCGCGAGCTGGCGCCGCTGGTGAACGAACTCCAGGAGGTCGGCGCCGACAAGGGCCGCGTGGAGGTCGTCCCGGCGCGTTCGCACCGCGAGGCCTCGGCGCTCGCGCCGTACGTCAACCTGGCGCGGGGCTGGAACCGGCAGGCCGACATGGAGCGCAACCCGCTCTTCTACGACGACACCCTCAACTCGGCGAACTATCACGAGTGGCTCAAGCGCTGGGCCGTGCACTTCGTGGTGCTGCCGAAGGACACGCCGGACGGTGACGGTGGTGAGCGGGAGCGGGAGCTGGTGCAGCGGGGGCTGCCGTATCTCCAGCAGATCTGGGGCGACGCCAACTGGCAGCTGTTCGCGGTGCGCGACCCGTCCTCGCTGGCCGAGCCGAACGCGGTCGTGGAGCGGGCCAGCCAGAGCGAGATGACGATGCGGGTCGAGAAGGCGGGCCGGGTCGTCGTGCGCATCCCGTACTCGCCGTGGCTGAGCGTCGTCGACGCGGAGGGCAACAAGCTGGAGGGGCCCCAGGAGACGGAGGAGTCCAGGAACCGGTCCGAAGACGGCGGGGACGGGGACTCGGACGACGGGCCGAAGACGTACGACAACCTCAACGGCTGCCTGATGGAGACCGAGGAGGACGAGAACGGCGACAAGTGGACGGTGCTGCTCGCGCCGGAACCGGGCACGTACCGGCTGGCGGCGCCGTACGGCGTACCGCGGGGGACGCCGTGCCCGGAGGAGCTGCACTGACCGTGGCGGCCGGTCCTTGCCGCCGACCGCAGGCCGCCGACCGCAGGCCGCCGAACGGACTTGAACGACTGCCCGGCGGAACGGGCGGGCGCGCTGTCCCCGCCGCCCCGCCGCCCCGGCCGTCGCGACGCTCGTAACCCGTGTGACGGCTCGCGCCCCTTCGCCAAAAGTTCAACATCATGAACGTCAGTCACCGACGTGAACATCTTTGCGTGCTCTTGACTCTCCACTTTCTTGTCGTGCCCACGCCTGCGCGCTCACGATAAGCGGGCACTTCGCGCCCTGCCGCAGACGCACCTCGGACCCACCGCACACTCACCCCGCTCGGGCGAAGTGCCAACCAGCTGAGCGGAGTTCACAAGGCGGACCCCGGAAGGGGGGACATGAACAGTCTCGACTGGTCGGTGCTCATCGGCTACTTCGCGGTGATGATCGCCATCGGTGTCTGGTCGCACAAGCGGGTGGACAACGTCAGTGACTTCTTCACGGCCGGCGGCAAGATGCCCTGGTGGCTCTCCGGCATCTCCCACCACATGTCGGGTTACAGCGCGGTGATGTTCACCGGCTACGCCGGCATCGCGTACACGTACGGTGTGACGTCCTTCGTCACCTGGTCCTTCCCCATCGCCCTCGGTATCGCCGTCGGGTCGAAACTGTTCGCCCCGCGGATCAACCGGCTGCGCTCCCGGCTCCATGTGGCGTCACCGCTGGAGTACCTCAAGAACCGCTACGACCTGAAGACCCAGCAGGCGCTGGCCTGGTCCGGCATGCTGCTGAAGATCGTGGACGTAGGCGCGAAGTGGGCGGCGATCGCCACCCTGCTGGCGGTGTTCACCGGTGTCTCGCTCAACGAAGGCATCCTCATCACCGGCGTGGTCACGGCGATCTACTGCACCATCGGCGGCCTGTGGGCCGACGCGCTGACGGAGTTGGGCCAGTTCGTCATCCAGCTCCTGGCCGGTATCGCCATGTTCGTCGCGGTGGTGGCCGAACTCGGCGACCACGGCGGCTTCTTCGGCGTGTGGGACGAGCCCGAGCTCCAGGGGCACGCGGAGCCGCTGGTCGGGCCGTACGGCACGATCTTCCTGCTGGCGTTCCTCTTCATCAAGCTGTTCGAGTACAACGGCGGCATGCTCAACCAGGCCCAGCGGTACATGGCCACGGCCACACCCCGCGAGGCGGAGCGCTCGGCGCGGCTCTCGGCGGTGCTGTGGCTGGTCTGGCCGCTGGTGCTGTTCTTCCCGATGTGGATGTCGCCGCTGCTCGTCGAGTCCCAGAAGGCGGACGGCTCCGACTCCTACGCCCTGATGACCGAACAGCTGCTGCCGCACGGCCTGTTGGGCCTGGTCATCGTGGGCTTCTTCTCCCACACGATGGCGATGTGCTCCTCGGACGCCAACGCCATCGCGGCCGTGTTCACCCGGGACGTCGCCCCGGTGCTGTCCGCGAGGGCGCGGCGGTGGAACGACCGGTCGGGCCTGGTCGCGGCCCGGGTGACGACCGTGGTCTTCCTCGGCCTGTCCATGGCGGTGGCGACCCAGGTCAACTCGCCGACGTTCAAGGACATCATCACCGTGGTCATCAAGTGGGTGGCCGGTCTGATGGGCCCGATCGCCATCCCGATGATGCTGGGTCTGCTGCGTCCGTTCCGCCGCTCGGGTCCGACCGCGGCGCTCACCAGCTGGTCCATGGGCCTGCTGGCCTTCTGGCTGGTGAACTACCCGATCGACTGGGCCGTCGAGGGGGGCGTGCCCCTGGAGTACCAGGTCTCGATCCCGCTCGCCGTCTCACTGATCCTGTACGTCCTGATCGGCTACGCGAAGCCGGAGGACACTCCGGAGCGGATGGCGGTCATCGAACGCATCAACACCGACGGCGACGACGGCTCCGCCGCGGCGGCGGTACCGGCCCCGGCGAAGGCCCCGGACGCGGCGTCCGCCCGGACACCGGACAGTCCCTGACCCTGGGGGCCTCTCGACGGCCTCTCGACGGCCTCTCGACGGCCTCTCGGAGCTTCTCGGGGGTCGCCCCGGCCGGGGGAGGGGAGCATCACCCGGTCAGGGCGCCTCCCGCCCCACGCGGGTAGCGCGCCAGCCAGGCCGGGGACGAGGCGGCCGGGCCGTGCAGGGCGGAGCCCTGGGTCATCTCCATGGCGAAGTCGTCGGCGAGTTCCAGGATCGTGGGGCGGCCCTCCAGTTCGGCCAGCCAGGCCGGCGGGAGGGCCGTTTCGCCGTGCAGGGCCCCCAGCAGCCCGCCGGTCAGCGCACCGGCCGCCGCGCTGGGCCCGTCCATGTTGACGGCGAGGCACAGCCCGTGCCGTATGTCCTCCCCCACCAGCGCGCAGTACACGGCGACGGCGACGAGTCCCTCGGCCGTCCCCGCCCCGGCGAGCCCCGCGATCCGCTCCGGCGTGGGCATCCCCTGCCGTACGGTTCCCAGCGCCTGCTGCAGGGCGTCCGACACCGGCTGGTGCCCCGGCCGTGCGGCCAGCAGCACGAGCGCCCGCTGCACCGCCGCGTCGAGGGTCTCGCCCCGGGCCAGACCGTGCACGATCACCGCGTACGCGCCGGCCGCGAGGTAGGCGGCCGGACGGCCGTGGGTCTGTGCCGCGCACTCCACGGCGAGCTGGGCGACGAGCTGCGGTTCCCAGCCGACGAGCAGCCCGAAGGGCGCCGAGCGGGCCGCCGCCTCGGGGCCCGCCTCGCCGGGGTTCTTGGGCGCCTCGGGCGTGCCCATGGTGTCGTCCCCGAGCCCGACCAGCAGCGCGCGGGTCGGGTCGCGGCGGGCGTAGAGCCACTCCTCGCGCGCGAGCCACCCATCCTCCTCGCGACGCTCGTCGGGCCCCCAGTCCCGCTGGGTCGTGGCCCAGCGCAGGTACGCGCGGTGCAGGTCGGTCGGCGGGTGCCAGGCCCCGGTGTCGCGCCGCACCTGGGCACGGATGAGGCCGTCCACGGAGAACAGGGTCATCTGGGTGAGGTGGGTGACGGCGCCGCGCCGGCCGTGAGCGGGGGCGGGTCCGGTGATCCCGGCGGCGCCGTGCGCCTGCCGGATCGCGTCGATGTCCTGCCCGTCCACGGGCGTGCCCAGCGCGTCCCCGAGGGCCACGCCGAGCAGCGTCCCGCGCACCCGGCTGCGGAAGTCCTGCTGCTCGCGGCGCCCCCAGACGGGCCCGGCAGTCGCATCCACCCAGACCTCCCGGACACCGTGCGTACGTGCGACGCCAAGCACTGTATGCGAACGGGGACGGTCGGTTCAGGGCACGGAGAGGTATGGGAGCAGTGACCGAAGTGACCGACCTGACCACACCTGGTCACCTACGCCCGGCCTCGTACGGTGTCCGGGGCCGAGTGCGTCAGAGGGGGGCCGGGCCGCGCTCCGGACCGTGCGCGGAATCGTGCGCGGGAGGGTGCGCGGGAGGGTGCGCGGAATCGTCGAGACGGCGCCGGGCCTCGTCGCGCTGGGTCCGTGCCCACGCGTACGACGGGCTCTGCTCCAGGGCGCGGTCCAGGTCGGCGAGCGCCTCCGTGTGGCGGCCGAGGCGGGAGAGGGTCACGCCCCTGCTCGCGTACGCCGACGTGTACGCGGGGTCCAGGGCCAGGGCCCGGTCGAAGTGGACGAGGGCTTCCGCGTCGCGGTCCGCGGCGCGCAGGGCGTCGCCGCGTTCGCAGTGCGCCCAGGGCGAGTCGGGCTGCAGCAGGACCGCGCGGTCCAGGTCGGCGAGCTGCCGGGCCGGGTCACCGAGCTCCCGCCAGGCGCGGGCCCGGCGGATGAGGGCCCAGGGGTAGTCCGGCTGGAGTTCCAGGGCACGGTCCAGGTCGGCGAGCGCGGCGGCCGGGTTACCGAGGGCGAGGCGAGTCGCACCGAGGGAGGCCCAGGCGTAGGAGTGCGCCGGGTCCAGGGACAGCGCCTTGCGGAGATCCCGCAGCGCGGCCGGATACACCTGGCGGGCCCGGTGGTACTCCCCCATCAGGGCGAAGGTCCCGGAGTCGTCGGGGGCGAGGCCGGCGGCCTGCCGCAGGTGGACGAGGGCGGTGGCGTAGTCGCCCCGGGCGGCCAGGGCGACGGCCTGACTCCGGCGGATGCGGGCCGCGGTCGCCGGGGGCAGCTCGACGTCCCACCAGCCGGACGGCTCCCGCTCTCCCGCGTCCGCGTCCACATCCGCGTCCACGTCCACGTCCGCGTCCATGGCCATGTCCTGCGCACTGTCCGGTACCGCCCCGACCGGCTCCCCACCGGCGGGTGCCGCGCCCCCGGGTGCCGCCCCGACCGGCACAGGGCCGGCCGTGACGGCACCGGGCAGCGAACCCTGGAACGGCCCCGCGGTCCGCGGCGCCTCTCCGGGCGACGCCTCCTCGGGCGGCCGGGCCTGTGGCGGCGCCGCTGCGGGCGTCCCGGTCCGGTTCACCCGGGCTGACAGCAGGTCCCTGTCGTCCTCCGCCGCCGGCCGTGGGCGCAGGCGTCGGACCGCATCCATCGCGTCGCGGGGGAGCACGTCCGGGGGCGCGAGCGGTGGCGGGCTCGGAAGCCGGTCCAGCAACCGGACCATGACGGCGTGCGTGCCGCCCGCGTCGAGGGCCTCCGACAACTCCCGGCCCCATCGGGCCACTGCCTCGAGGCCCGCGTCCCGCCCCGCGTCCTCCAGGAGCCGTGTCCATCGCCCCGCTACGGACTCGCCCTGGTCGCAGGCCTCGACGAGGTCGCGCAACGCCTGCGCCGGCACGGACCGCTCCCGTGCGCACAGCAGGTGGTACGACTCCGCGAGCCGCAGTTCCCGCCACTCCTCGTCGGCCCACAGCTCCGCGGTGTCCCGTCCTGCCTCGACCTCCTCGCGCCACCGCCGGAAGACCGCCGCCAGCCGCCGTTGCCGCTCGGCCCACCCGCGCGGAAACCAGGTGCGCTGCATGCGGAGCATGGGCGCGCGGACGACGTCGTGGTACCGGAGTCGCGACGCCTGCTCACCGATGAAGGGAAGTCCCCTCAACCATCCGTACAGCTCGTCCAGTTGGCCGTCGCCGCACTCCCTCTCGGCCTCGCTCCCTTCCAGGACGGCCCCGAACACGTCGGCGTCCAGCCACCGGGGCAGTGCGCCCGCGAGGGCGGCGGCCCTGCGCACGGGGTCCTGCTCCCACTTCAGGAACCGGTCGACCGCCGTGACGCTGGGGTCCTCCACGTCGTCGGGGCCGGTGGGCCGGCTCTCGGCGAGGGTCGACACCAGGACCGGCAGCCCGCCGGTGAGCCGGAGCACCTCGGCGACGACCGGGTCGGCGACGACGCCCCGTGCCGCGAGCAGTCCGCGTACCTCCGCCTCCGTGAACGGTGCGAGCGGGAGGGCGGTCATGTGGTCCGCGAACCCGCTCCACCGGGCGGGATCGGCACGGCGCTGGCCGGCGGTCACCACGACGATCGTGGCGGGGAGCAGGCCGTGGCGGTCGGTCGTCATGAGGTCGTGCAGCCAGCCGTCGAGGAAGCGGCCGGTCTGCTCGTAGGTGTCGAGGAGGAGAACGGCCCACGGCACGTCCGCAGCGGCGTCGGACAGCTCGTCGACCAGGACCGGGGTGAGGGCACTCTCCGGAGACAGGACGAGCTGCACGTCCTCGTGACTGCGGAAGCGCGCGCTCAGTCCGGCCCGCAAACGGTCGGCTCCCTGGGCCAGTTAGGCGGGGTCGAGGACGCCCGCGAAGGGGCCGACGCCGGGAACCATGCCGAGCCCGGCCAGTCCGGCCCGCGCGACGGCCATGCTTCCGGCCGACGGAGTTCCCTCCGCTTCCGGGGCCAGTGCGGCGAGCGCGGCCGCCTCCGCCTCGTGGAGCCGCTCGCGGTGACTGACGAGCAGGCGCTCCAAAGTCTTGAACCGGTGTCCTTGAGCGGCGAACTGACGGCACATCATTTCCAGTGCCTCCGGGACGCTCCCCGCGCTCTCGTCGACGTATGCCGTCAGCGCGCCGCGCTCCCGCGCGATCTGCTCGAACTCCCGGACCAGAAAGGTCTTCCCGACGCCGGCGTTGCCGTGCACGTGGAACAGGAACCGGTGCCGCTCGTCCTCGGGCGGGGTGTCGAAGTTCGCCCGGAACAGGTCCAGTTCGGCACTACGGGCCACCAGTCCGGCACGCCGGCGCCGCTGGATCAACTCCTGCATGGACAGTCGCCCCTGCGCCACCCGTACGCCCCTTCACCCCGAGACCGACGGGCCCATTCTGACCCACCGCCCCCCGGACCGCGGGCTGCCGCAGGGAGAAGAAACCCGCCATGTCCACCACCACTCCACGCGTCGCGCGGACTCGACGAGGGCTGACGCCGTCGATTGACTTCGGAATACGTTCCGAAGTATGGTTTCCTGTATGTCCACTCCCACGGTCGCCTTCTCCGAGCTCTCGAAGAACTCGAGACGGGTCGCCGAAACGCTCGATCGGGCCCACCGTGTGCACATCACACGTCGGGACGGCGAAGACCTCTACCTGACCACAGCCCGCCATGACCAACAGCGCGAGGAAACCGCGGACGTCACGGCCCGCCTCCTCGCTGCCCTCGTTCGCAGCGATGCCGGCGAGCGGGCCATACTGCGCGCGCTCCCCTCGGTCTTCCCCTGGGTCCGTCACCTGTCCACGGAAGAACTGCAGCAGCTCGTGACCGACCTCATCGACGCCACGCACGACGTCGCCCAGCTGGACATTCACAGCGAACTCCACCGCGTCATCGTCGAATGGCGAGCGACGGCCCGCATCCTCGCCGACCCCGAACTGACCGCGCAGCTCACCCGTCGGCTGCCGGACGAGGACCACGGCGAGGTGACCGCGCCGTGACCCCGAAGCGTGGCGACGATGTCGCCCCGCCCTCCGTGGGTGACGAATGGCACCTGCGGTTCGCGACGAACGAGGCAGCGAAAGGATGGGGCGAGCTGGGTGCGGAGGCGCCGGGAAACACGCGGCGCTGTTTCGAGGCCCTGCGCACTGATCCGTTGTCCCGGGCCGACCTCGATCGTCAGCACCGGCTGCGCGGCCGACTGGCCACGGGCAACCTTCGCGGCCAGGACTTGGCCCAGTGGGAGTACGAGGTGACAGCGGGCGGCCGGGTTCGCTACCTCGTTGACGAAGAGCGCCGGACGGTCCACCTCGTGTACGCGTCCACCCGGCATCCCAGGGACACCGACTGATCGCCCACGGCGGCATCGGATCGGCCGGGGTCTGCCGCTATTCGACGACCCGGACCGTCGTGCCCGTGGTGCCGAAGGTCCACAGGGCCTCGCCATCGTCCTTGGCCACGCGGATGCCGCCGGTCTGACGGCCTTCGGCGGGTGGGGGCGAGGAGCCGTCGACGGCGTTGGAGAAGGCGATGGAGACGCCGGACTTCGCGGTGAAGTACATGATGTGCTCGATGTCCACGCCGTCGCTGCCGGTCGTGGCCTCGCTGCGGGTGCCGATCGTGTACGTACCGGGGTCGGGGTCGACCGTGCCCGGCCAGACCTCGAAGGAGCGGCGGGGGGCGTCGCTGGCGTCGACCAGCCACACCTGCTGGGTGTCGAGGGAGTAGACGATGCGGCGGCCGGTGCCGGAGCCGGCCGGGACCGCCGACGCGTCCGCCCTCTTCTCCTTCTCCTTCGGTTCGGCGGACGGTTTCGCGTCCGCCGTCGCCGGTGTGCTCGGGCGGCTCGTGGACGCGGTGGGCTTCGTCCCCTGGTCCGCCTGGACACCCAGGACCGCCACTACGGCTATCGCCCCCGTGGTCAGCCCGGTCACCCAGGCCCACGAAGGAAGACGGGCAGGCACCGGTACGCATCTCCTAGGTGTGGCGGAGTTCCGCCCCCTCGAACCGGGGGCCAGATCATCGTACTGCCCGGTCTGCCTCGGCTCCCCCCTCGAGAGCCCCGTTCCCGTCCGTCTCCGCTCACTCCCGGCCTCGGTCCAGCACCGGCAGCAGTTCCGGCAGGTGGCCGTCCGAGGCGCGGGCCGCCTGCTGCCGTTCCTCGGAGACCTCGCCGTACAGGGTGGTGCGGGGCCTGGCCGGGCGGCCTGCCGCCTCCGCCACCGCGATCAGGTCCTTGACGGACTTGTACGAGCCGTAGGAGGAGCCCGCCATGCGGGAGATGGTCTCCTCCATGAGGGTGCCGCCGAGGTCGTTGGCGCCGGAGCGGAGCATCTCCGCCGCGCCCTCCGCGCCCAGTTTCACCCAGCTGGTCTGGATGTGGGGGATGTGCGGGTGGAGGAGGAGGCGGGCCATCGCCGTGACCGCGCGGTTGTCGCGGGTCGTCGGGCCGGGGCGGGCGATGCCTGCCAGGTAGACGGGGGCGTTGGTGTGGATGAAGGGGAGGGTGACGAACTCCGTGAAACCGCCGGTGCGCTGCTGGATGCCGGCCAGGGTGCGCAGGTGCCCCAGCCAGTGGCGGGGCTGGTCGACGTGGCCGTACATCATCGTCGAGGAGGAGCGGATGCCCAGGTCGTGGGCCGTCTCGACGACCTCGATCCAGGTGGCCGCCGGAAGTTTTCCCTTGGTCAGGATCCAGCGGACCTCGTCGTCGAGGATCTCCGCCGCCGTGCCGGGGACGGTGTCCAGGCCGGCCTCCTGGGCGGCGGTCAGCCATTCGCGGATCGACAGGCCGGTGCGGGTGGCGCCGTTGACCACCTCCATCGGGGAGAAGGCGTGCACGTGCATGCCGGGGACGCGTTCCTTCACCGCCTTCGCGATGTCGAAGTACGCCGTGCCGGGCAGGTCGGGGTGGATGCCGCCCTGCATGCAGACCTCCACCGCGCCCACGTCCCACGCCTGCTGGGCGCGGTCGGCCACCTGGTCCAGGGAGAGCGTGTAGGCGTCGGCGTCCGTGCGGCGCTGCGCGAAGGCGCAGAAACGGCAGCCGGTGTAGCAGACGTTGGTGAAGTTGATGTTGCGGGTGACGATGTAGGTGACGTCGTCGCCGACCGCCGCCTTCCGCACGTCGTCCGCGATCCGGCACAGGGCGTCCAGCGCCGGGCCGTCGGCGTGCAGGAGGGCGAGGGCCTCGTCGTCGGTCAGCCGGGTCGGGTCGTCGGCCGCCGTCGCCAGGGCCTGGCGTACGTCGGTGTCGATGCGCTCGGGCCGCATGCCGGGGACGGCGGCCTCGCGCAGGGCGCCCCAGTCGCCGTACACCTCGTCGAAGTCGTCGCGGCGGTCGCCGGTGCGGCCCTCGGTGTCGATGGTGCGGTGCAGGTCGGTGCGGCCGGTGGCGGTGAACGCCTCGTCCGGCTCCTGCCAGGGCAGCCCCTCCGGGAGGACACCGGAGCGCGCCAGGCCCGTGGCCGGGTCGGCGAGCGCCGCCACGTGCGGGCGCAGCCGCGGGTCCAGCCAGGGCTCGCCGCGCCGGACGAACTCCGGGTAGACGCAGAGACGTTCCCTCAGCTCGAAGCCCGCCGAGCGGGACCGTTCGACGAGTTCGTCGATCTGCGGCCAGGGGCGTTCGGGGTTCACGTGGTCGATGGTGAGCGGGGAGACACCGCCCCAGTCGTCGATGCCCGCCGCGATCAGCCGCTCGTACTCGGAGTCGACGAGGTTGGGCGGGGCCTGGATGCAGGCGGTGGGGCCGAGGACGTGCCGGGCGACGGCGACCGCGGCGATCAGCGCGTCGAGTTCCGCGTCCGGCATGCCGCGCATCGCGGTGTCCGGCTTGGCGCGGAAGTTCTGGATGATCAGTTCCTGGATGCCGTGATGGGCCCGGGAGACCTTCCGCAGCGCGAAGAGGGACTCGGCGCGCTCCTCGTACGTCTCCCCGATGCCGATGAGGACGCCCGACGTGAAGGGGACCGAGGAGCGGCCGGCGTCCTCCAGGACGCGCAGGCGGACGGCGGGTTCCTTGTCCGGTGAACCGTGGTGCGGGCCGCCGGGCTCGGACCACAGGCGGGTCGCGGTGGTCTCCAGCATCATGCCCATGGACGGCGCGACCGGCTTGAGGCGCTGGAAGTCGGTCCAGGTCAGCACGCCCGGGTTCAGATGGGGCAGCAGGCCCGTCTCCTCCAGGATGCGGATGGAGATGGCACGGACGTACGCGATCGTGTCGTCGTAGCCGTGCGCGTCGAGCCACTCGCGCGCCTCGGGCCAGCGGTCCTCGGGCTTGTCGCCGAGGGTGATGAGGGCTTCCTTGCAGCCGAGGGCGGCGCCCTTGCGGGCGACGTCGAGCACCTCGTCCGGCGACATGAACATCCCGTGCCCGGCGCGGCGCAGCTTGCCGGGCACGGTGACGAACGTGCAGTAGTGGCACTTGTCCCGGCACAGCCGGGTCAGCGGGACGAAGACGCTCTTCGAATACGTGATCACTCCGGGCCGGCCCGCGGCCAGGAGGCCCGCGTCCCGGACCCGGGCGGCCGAGGCGCACAGGTCCTCCAACTGCTCACCGCGCGCCTGGAGCAGAACGGCCGCCTCGGTGACGTCGAGGGAGACACCGTCCCGTGCTCGTTTGAGGGCGCGGCGCAGGGAGTTCTCGGTCGGGCCGGTTCCGGAGGTCGCGGATGCCGATGTCGTCATTCCTTGAGGATACGTTCGGGGTGATCAGGGCAAAGAGGGACCCGTGGAGGGGGGTGGGGGTGCTCATCGGCCGTCGTCGTCCGACGCCGTCCGCCGTCCGTCGTCCGACGCCGTCACCGGACCACCCCACCGGACCACGTCACCGGCACCACGTCACCGGGCGTCGACGAACGGCTGGTACGCGTCCAGCGCCCGCAGTACCCCCGCCTCCCCCTCCGGTGGCAGCTGCACCACGACCTCCTCGATCCCCAGCCCGGCGTAGTGGGCGAGCTTGTCCGGGGTGGGCCGGACCGCGTACGGCACGACCTGGAGGTCGCCGGGGTCACGGCCGGCGTCGGCCCAGGCGGTGCGCAGCGCGGGCAGGGACTCGGACAGGCCGCGTCCGCCGATCGGCAGCCAGCCGTCGGCGTACGCGCAGATGTGCGTGAACAGTTTCGGCCCGGCCGCCCCGCCGACCAGGGTGCGCGGTCCGACGACCGGACCGCGCGGCTTCCGGACCGGCTTGGGATACGCGAAGCTGGCCCGGACACTGCCGAACTCGCCTTCGTACGCGGTCGGTTCCTCCGTCCAGAGAGCCCGCATCAGGCCCATCCGGTCCCGGACCAGCTCACGCCGCGTCCGCCATTCCACCCCGTGGTCGGCGGCCTCCTCGACGTTCCAGCCGAAGCCGACCCCGAGGGTGAACCGGCCGCCGGAGAGGTGGTCGAGGGTCGCGACCTGCTTGGCCAGGTCGATCGGGTCGTGCTGCGCGGCGAGCGTGATGCCGGTGCCGATGCCGAGCCGCTCGGTGACGGCCGCGGCCTGCCCGAGCGCGACGAACGGGTCCAGGGTGCGGGTGTACTCCCGGGGCAGCTCGACGCCCGCCGGGTACGGCGTGGTCCGCTCGACGGGGATGTGCGTGTGCTCGGGCAGATACAGCCCCGCGTACCCGCGCTGCTCCAGCTCGGGGGCGAGCCGGGTGGGGGTGATCGTCTCGTCGGTGAGGAAGATCGTGACGGCTATGCGCATGAGCGGCCTTTCGTACGCGGACGACGGACTCATCAATACCCGGGACCGGCCCATCTGTCCATACCGACTGGTCGGAATTGCCCCGGAGGCGCGAAGGCCGACCAGCGGAATCCCCCGCCGGACCTACCGACTCCCTTTCCTCATAAGAAATTTCACTGCCCAATACCAGAGTCGTACCGCGTCACCCCCGCGTCACCCCCGCACCACTCCGCACCACTCCGCACCACCCCCGCCCAGCCATCCGCCCCGCCCTACGCCCTGTCATCACACGACGCCCCGGGAGCAGCGGCATGTGCGAGGAGCACCGGAACACCGGGACCGGACGGCGCACCGTCTTCCTGACGGGGGGCCGCCCTTACGCCGGAAGCGTGACCTTCGCTTCCGCGGCGAAACGCGTCGACCGGCGGGCCCGCCGCCCGCCGCCCGGCGTCCTGGCCGTGTTCACCCATCCGGTCTTCCCGGGCCGCCGGCAGGCCCTGACAGGAGTGCGGCGGCGGTTTTAGACTTCCAGGACCATGAGCCGTCACGCCGAACGCAAGTACCGGGCGGTCACCGCCGTCCAGCGCAGGATCGGCAACCCCGTCCTGCGCCGACTCCCGTTCCAGACCCTGCTGGAGACCACGGGCCGGGTGTCCGGGCTGCCGCGCCGCACTCCGCTGGGCGGGCGGCGGGTCGGGGACGCGTTCTGGCTGGTGTCGGAGTTCGGCGAGCGGTCCCAGTACGTCCGCAACATCCGCGCGAATCCCCGGGTGCGGGTCCGCATCCGGGGCCGTTGGCACACCGGCACCGCGCACCCGCTGCCCGACGACGACCCCCTCGCCCGCCTGCGCACCCTGCCCCGCGGGAACAGCCTCGCGGTGCGGGTGATGGGGGCGGAGCTGCTGACGGTACGGGTGGACCCGGACGACCGGGGCGGCCTCCGCCCCGCGTAGCCGACCGTGCGCGTCGGACCCGCACCACTGCCGCCCGGCTGTCCGGCCGTCGCAGGCGCACGCACGCCCGGCAGGGCGAGCCGGTGGGGCGCGGACGGCACGGAACACCGCGACACCGCGACACTTTCCTGACGGCACGTCAACCATGTGGGAACAGAAGGGAAAACGGGCCGGAGGCGGGCCCGTGGCGGTGGCGTTGCGCGCGCACGTCACCGCCACGCCCGCGTAACGTCCGTGCGCACGTGTACGCAGAAGGTGTGGGGCCTTGCGGACCGTGCGCGCGCCCGTGTGACCGCCGTCTCGCACGGCTGCCGCATCCGTCACGGACAAGGCAGACTGGCGTGGTTGTTGAGGATGCATAGGGGGACTGCATGGACGGTGCACCGCGAGTGCCGGAGCAGCGGCGTCCCGGTTCGCCGACGGGGACGTCGGCATCGCCGAAGTCGCCGGTGGATCCAGGGCCGTTGGAGTCGCCGGAGCCGTCGGTGCTGCGCTTCAGCGTGCTCGGCCCGGTGCGCGCCTGGCGTGACGGTGAGCCCGTCGCCACCGGCAGTCCGCAGCAACGCGCCCTGCTCGCCGCCCTGTTGCTCCGCGAGGGGCGTACGGCGACGGCGGCCGAGCTGATCGACGCCCTGTGGGGCGAGGAGCCCCCCGCGCAGGCCCTGGCCGCGGTCCGCACGTACGCCTCCCGGCTGCGGAAGGCGCTGGGGCCCGGCGTCCTGGTCAGCGAGTCCGGCGGGTACGCGGTGCGCGGGACGGGCGAGGACGCGTTGGACGTCGGGATGGCGCAGGGGCTGGCCGCCGATGCCGAGCGGGCGAAGCACGGCGGGGACCTGCGCGCGTCCCGTGCGCTCCTGGACCGCGCCCTCGCGCTGTGGGACGGCGAGACGCTGGCGGGTGCGCCGGGCCCGTACGCACAGGCGCAGCGGGTACGGCTGGAGGAGTGGCGGCTCCAACTCTCGGAGACGCGGCTGGACATGGACCTGAAGCAGGGCTGCCACGCGGAGGCCGTCTCGGAACTGACGGCGCTCACGGCGACGCACCCGCTGCGCGAACGCCTGCGCGAGCTGCTGATGCTGGCGCTGTACCGCAGCGGCCGCCAGGCGGAGGCGCTGGCGGTGTACGCGGACACCCGCCGTCTGCTCGCCGATGAACTGGGCGTGGACCCGCGTCCCGGCCTCCAGGAACTCCAGCAGCGCATCCTGCGGGCGGATCCCCGCCTGGCGGAGCCCTCCTCCCCCGCGCCGCCCGAGCCGGCCGCCACCCCGGTCCGGCCCGCCCAGCTTCCGGCCACGGTGCCCGACTTCACCGGCCGCGCGTCCTTCGTCCGCGAACTCGGCGCGCTCCTCGCCTCGGCCGAGGGCCGGGTGATGGCGGTGTCCGCGCTGGCCGGAATAGGCGGCGTCGGCAAGACGACCCTCGCCGTGCACGTCGCCCACCAGGCGCGGGCCGTGTTCCCCGACGGCCAGCTGTACGTCGACCTCCAGGGCGCGGGCGCCCGGGCGGCCGAGCCGGAGACGGTGCTCGGCTCCTTCCTGCGCGCCCTGGGTACGGCGGACTCGGCGATCCCGGACTCCCTGGAGGAGCGGGCGGCGCTGTACCGGTCGGTGCTGGACGGACGCCGGGTCCTGGTGCTGCTGGACAACGCCCGCGACGCGGCACAGGTGCGTCCGCTGCTGCCCGGCACTCACGGGTGTGCGGCGCTGATCACGGCGCGGGTGCGGATGGTGGACCTGGCCGGTGCCCATCTGGTCGACCTGGACGTGCTGTCCCCCGACGAGGCGCTGGCACTCTTCACCAGGATCGTCGGCGAGGAGAGGGTCGCCTCGGAGCGGCAGGCCGCCCTGGACGTGGTCGCGGCGTGCGGCTTCCTGCCGCTGGCGATCCGCATCGCGGCGTCCCGGCTGGCGGCCCGCCGCACCTGGACGGTCTCGTCCCTCGTGGCCAAGCTGGCGGACGAGCGCCGCCGCCTGGACGAACTCCAGGCCGGCGACCTCGCGGTCAAGGCCACCTTCGAGCTGGGCTACGGGCAACTGGAGCCGGTCCAGGCCCGCGCCTTCCGGCTCCTGGGCCTGGCGGACGGCCCGGACATCTCGCTCGCCGCGGCGGCGGCGGTCCTCGACCTCCCGCCGGGGGACACGGAGGACCTCCTGGAATGCCTGGTGGACACCTCCCTGCTGGAATCGGCGGCCCCCGGCCGCTACCGCCTCCACGACCTGGTGCGCCTCTACGCGCGTGCGTGCGCGGAACGGGACGAGCGGCCGGGCGAGCGGGAGGCGGCACTGTCGCGGTTGCTGGACTTCTACCTGGCCACGGCGGCGCAGGTCTTCGCGATGGAACGACCGGGTGACCGGCTCATCGATCATCTCGAGCCGACTCAGTACGAAGGACTGCGGTTCGGCGACCGGCAGGACGCGCTCGACTGGCTGTACTCGGAAGCCGGCTCCCTCCTCTCGAGCGCGCGGCAGGCTTTCCAGGACGGCAGGCTCCGCCGGGGCGTGGACCTGTTGTGGGCCGCCAAGGACCTGGGCGAATCGGGGGCGAACTCGAAGCAGTACGCATCGGCCGCGGTCGCCGCCAAGGAGGCGGCGCGGTCGGCGGGAGACCGCCGGGCCGAGGGCAGGGCGCGCACGGCACTGATCAACGTGCATCTCGTCGCGGGCCGGTACGACGAGGCCGAGGAGGAGGCGAGCCGGGCCGTGGAGCTGGCACGGGCGGTCGGGGACTTCACCCCCCTCTACTGGGCCAGCAACGACCGGGGGATCATCGCGTTGATCCAAGGGCGCAACAACGACGCGGAGACCCACCTCCTGACCGCCATCGACGGATCGAGGAACGACGGAAACGCTCCCCTCGAGGCGAGCGCACTGTGCAACCTCTCCCGCGTTCGTCTCGCCATGGGGAACACCTCGCACGCCATAGGGCTCGCGCGGGAGGGCATCCGCATATACGACCGGCTGGGCCTGACCCTTCGCCTCGCGAACGCCCGGTACGCGCTGGGGTTGGCGTACACCTCGGCCGGGCGCGCTTCCGAGGCGCTCACGGAACTGACCGAGGCGCTGAGGATGTTCCGGGCGAACCGGCAACGGCTCTGGGAAGGGACGACCCACTTCCGCATCGCCCAGGCGTACCTCACCGCGCACCTGCCCGCCAACGCGGCACAACACGCCGAGCAGGCACTCGCCGTCGGCTGCATCGGGGGCGACCGGATACGGGCCGGCGTCCTCACGACGCTCGGCGAGTCCCTCGACGCGCTGGGGCAGGCGGACCGCGCACGCGCCTGCTGGCGAGAGGCCCTGTCCTGGTACGAGGAGACCGGGGCCGCGGAAGCCGCAGGAGTCCGGGCACGACTCGGCTCGGCGTCCGCGGCCTGAGGACCCTCTCCCCAGGGCGCGTTCATCGAATGTTTATGCCGCACCGCGAGACTGAGCTCGCTGATCCGCCGCGTCGGGGGGCAGGCGGGTCGGCCGGGCGCACCACCCAAGGTGACAGCCCGAACCGTCCCTGTCCGGCGGCCCGCGGGGGAGTCGCCGGACGGGGACGCCCAGAACTTCAATCGACACGGGGAGAGACCGCAGCATGAGCGACGCCGAGAAGAACCAGAACGAAGAGATCACCACGCTGGACAACCACGCACCCGCTCCGCCGGCGGACGGGAAGATCACCACGCTGGACAACCACGCGCCCGCCCCGCCGGCGGACGGGAAGATCACCACACTGGACAACCACGCGCCCGCCCCGCCCGCCCCGGACCTCGGCGGCAAGTAGCCGTCCTCCCGCGCGGGCATCGGCCGCGACGGCCCGGAGGGGAGCCGTCGCGGCCTGCGCGTGTCCGCCGGGGTTTCCGGTCGAACCCGGACGTGAACCGTTCGAAGCGCTCGGACGATCGGCTCCGCCTGTCCTGACGTCACTTCCTGTACGGATCCGCTCTCCTCATGGGAGCCCTGGTACCCCGTACCCCGTACCGGGAAGGTCCTCGCCACCACCGCCCCGGCCCTCGCCACCACCGGCGCCGTCGCGAGCCCGGCTCCGGCCGGCCACCCGATGCCGGTGAGCCCAAAGGACGGTGTCGCTCGCCCACCGGAAGCCCTGACGCACCGCTCGACCATCGATGCGGCCGGTGCGCACCTCGGCCTCATCGGGGCACGGCCGCGATCCACGTACCGTCCTGCGCGACGGAGTACGCCGCCCACCGCTCATCGCCCCGACCGCACTCTCCCCGGCTCCCGGAAGCACACCGCTCCCGGGCGCCACTCGGGTACGGAGACGGCCGGGGCTCGTCGCCGGCGTCTCCGGATCACCCACGGAGACCGTCGCGCGCCTGCGCAGGTCCGACGACGTCCCCTCGGATTCCCGTTCCGGGCCGGGGGACGCGCAGGGGAGATCGAGGCTGCGCCCACCACGGCACACGCGAAGCCCACCGGCCGGACATGGCCCGCGCCTCGATGCCGGGGACCTCTTCCACGGGACCGGGACGATGCCCGAGGAGATCCGGGCCGCTCCGGCCTGCCCGAGGGCGGGCGGGAGCCGGTCCTCCCGTGGGATCCCCTCGGCGCCCGCCGTCACCCGCCGGTGCCCGTCACGTCGTACGCGCCGTCCCCGTCCCCTTCTCCGCGTCCAGGGCGTAGACGCAACGGTCCTTGCTGCAGGCGTAGACGACCCCGTCCCGGACGACCGGGGAGCCGGTGATCTCGCCGCCGGTCGCGAGTTTCCATCTCAGCCGGCCGTCGTCGGCCTTCAGGGTGTAGAGGAGGTGGTCGGTGGAGCCGAAGTGGATCCTGCCCTCGGCGACCGCGGGGGCGCCGACGATGTCGCCGCCGGCCTGGAAGCGCCACTTGGGCGTGCCGGTGACGGCGTCCAGGGTGTAGAGGCCCTTTCCGCTGCCGACGTGGACGTGCCCGGCGGCGACCAGGACCGGCTCCACGGAGGAGCGGGCCTCGGTGGCGATGCGCCAGCGGTCGCGGCCGTCGGTGGCGTCGAGGGCGTAGACCGTGCCGAGGTAGTCGGCGAGGTACACGCCGCCGCCGGTGACGGCCGGGCCGGGCACGAAGACGGGCGGCGAGAGGAAGACCGCGGGGGCCTCGAAGTGCCAGCGGACGTGCCCGCCGGCGATGTCCAGGGCGAGGACGCGGGTACCGGCGGAGACGTACACGTACCCGTCGGGCGCGGGGGTGAGACGGATGGGGACGCCTCCGCAGGAGGCCGCGTCGCCGATGGGGTACGACCAGCGCTCGTCGCCCGTACGCGCGTCCAGGGCGCGCAGGCGGGCGTCCTGCCAGACGTAGACGGTGCCGTCGTGGACGGCGGGGCCGGCCTCCGGGGCCTCGAAGTCGGTCTGGCAGCCGGTGACCTCCCACAGCCTCTGGCCGGTGGACGCCTCCCATCCCTGCACACCGCCGCCGCGGGTGCCGGTGACGACGGTGCCGCGGTCGGCCCGGAGGGAGTACACCCAGGCGTCCGTGGACAACCGCCACAGGTCGCCGCCCTCGCGGGCGTCCAGGGCGAACAGGGTGGGGCCGTCGGAGGCGTGGATCCGGCCGTCGGCGACCGCCATCGACCAGGCGACGTCCCGGGTCTTGAACCGGCGCCGTCCGGTGGCCACGTCGAGGGCGTGCACCTCGAAGGAGGTGACGTAGACGAGGTCGCCGGCGACGGACGGGGTGCCCCAGACGTCGTTGGACATCCGGAAGCGCCACGGCCGCCAGCCGCTCGGTTGTTCCGGCGCCGCGGCGGGCGCGGCGGCCGGGGCGGGGTCGGCGCCGTTGACACCGGCGCGGGACGTGGACCAGGAACCGGCGAGAGCGGCCTCCGGCGGGGGCGACTTGACGGCGGCGGCGCGCACGTCCGCGACGCGCGGGCCGGGACCGATGGGCACTGCGGCGCCGGCCAGCCGGACCGGCCCCGGGTCGGGGGCGCCGACCGGCACCGGCGGAAGCGGCGGGACGACGGGGTCGTGCGGGGGCGGGGGCGGCACCGGAGGCAGGGCCGGAGGGCGGGCGCCGCCGGCGCTGCGGCCGCCGACGGGGGCGGGACGGGCGGGCGGGCGGCCGCCCCGGCGTCCCTCGATCAGGCTCACCGCCTGCTCGGGCAGCCATGCGGAGGCCGTACCGCTGTCGTCGGAGCCGGAGCCGAACAGGTGCGGGGCGAGCTGGGACTGGAGGTCGGCGGGGCTGGGCCGGGCCGGGGCCTCCATCTGCATGCAGGATTCGATCAGCGAGCGCAGCTCGTCCGGGAGGCCGTCCAGGTCCGGGCCCTCGCGCAGCAGCATGAAGACCGTCTCGACCGGGTTCGCGCCGTGGAACGGGGCGTGTCCGGTGGCCGCGAAGACCAGGGTGGAGCCGAGGGAGAACACGTCGCTGGCGCCGGTGACGCTGCGGGAGTCCTTGGCCTGCTCGGGAGACATGTAGGCGGGGGTGCCGACGGCGACGTTCGTCATCGTCAGGCGGGTGTTCGACACACCGGAGGCGATCCCGAAGTCGATCACGCGCGGGCCGTCCTCGACGACGAGGACGTTCGACGGCTTGAGGTCGCGGTGGACCAGCCCGGCGCCGTGGATGGAATGCAGCGCCTCCGCCACACCGGCCGCCAGCCAGCGCACCGCCTGGGCGGGGAGGGGCCCGCACTCGTTCACTATTTCCTCGAGGGAGGGCGCGGGGACGTACGCGGTCGCCAGCCACGGCACGGCGGCGCGCGGATCGGCGTCCACCACGGCCGCGGTGTAGAAACCGGAGACCGCTCGGGCCGCCTCCACCTCGCGTGTGAAACGGACGCGGAACAACTGGTCCTCGGCCAGCTCGGTGCGGACCGTCTTGATCGCCACGCGCCGGCCGGACGCCGAGCGCGCGAGATAGACCAGCCCCATGCCGCCGGCACCCAGCCGTCCCAGCACCTCGAACGGCCCAATACGCCGCGGATCGTGCTGCGTCAGCTGATCCACCACTTTGCCTGCCACCTCCCCGTACGAATCGCGCCACCACCTGTGCGCGACCGTAGTGCAGCGTCTCACCACCGCGGCCCCGTGGCGGCACGCACCCCGATTCTTCCTGTCCGGGGCGCTGGTTGCGAACCCGACGACATAGGGGGTGTCTAGTCTTATATGCAGAGCAATGGGGTGGACAGGGGGCAGGGTTGGCGACCGACGGGACCGGAGGAGTGTCCGGGAGGGCGGCCGGCGGGAGACCGGAGGGCCGTGCCGGGGTGGCCCGACGGGCATCCGGAGACGTCGGGGCGGGCGGCACGGGGGCTTCCCGGGACGGGAAGGAAAGCGTCGGGGCCGCTCAGCGGGACAGCAGGGCGAAGGACGCGCCCTGGTTGTCGGTGACCACGGCCACGGTGCCGTACGACGTCCCGAAGGGCGGCACCTGGACACGGCCACCGAGCCGGGTCACGTCCGCCATGGTCGCCTCGAGGTCCTCGACGGCGAAGTGGACGAGGAAGTGGGGCGGCATCTCGGCCGGAAAGACGTCGGAGACCGGGGCGCGGCCGAAGTCGGGCTCGACGCCCTCCCCGAACAGGGCGTCGTGGAAGAGGGCGCCGTAGAAGGTGTTGGCCGCCTCGGTGTCGCGGGTGTAGAGCTCGACCCAGGTGAAGGCGCCCTGCTCGTGCCGGCGGCCGAAACCGGGCCGTTCGCCGGGCTGCCACAGGGAGAAGACGGCACCCTCGGGGTCCGTGACGAGCGCGGTGACGCCGAGCTCGCCGACCGCGCGCGGCGCGGAGACGAGCTGTCCGCCCGCCGCGAGGATCCGCCGACACAGCGCTTCGGCGTCCGGGGTCGCGAAGGACACCGTCCACACGGTGGGGAGCCGGCCGTCCGTCTTGTGCGCGAGGGACGCCACCGGCTTGCCACCGAGCAGCGCCCGCACGGTCCCCAGGGGCGGCGAGGGCTGCACGGGCCGAGCGGGCCGGGAGGCCGGTGCGGGCCACTCGGGCTGCTCCGACTGGTCTTCGAACGTCCAATCGAAAAGTTCGCCGTAGAACCGCTTGCCCGCCTCCACGTCGGGAAGCTGCGCGTCCACCCAGCACGGGGTGCCCTCTGTGTACTCCGATGCCCTGTTTTCGGCCATGCCGCCAAAGTAACGGTGCCGCGCGCACCGCGCAGACCAGGCACACCAGGCGCAGCCGACCCTCACACCCCATTTGCAGTCGGCCGAATAGCGCTCCCATCACCCCTCGGTAAGCTGACGTCATGACAGGACAAGTGCGTACCGTCGACGGCCGCGTGGCCGGCCGGCGAGGGCAGGCGACCCGGCAGAAGTTGCTCGACTGCCTCAGCGAGATGCTCAGCTCCTCCCCCTACCGGGATGTCAAAGTCATCGACGTCGCCCGCAAGGCGGGAACTTCGCCGGCGACCTTCTACCAGTACTTCCCGGACGTCGAGGGCGCCGTCCTGGAGATCGCCGAGCACATGGCCTCCGACGGGGCCGGTTTGGCGGAACTGCTAGAGGGACGCTCCTGGGTCGGCAAGGCCGGCTGGCAGACGGCGCAGGAACTTGTCGACGGATTTCTGGACTTCTGGAAGCGCAACGACGCGATCCTGCGCGTCGTCGACCTCGGCGCCGCCGAGGGCGACAAGCGCTTCTACAAGCTCCGCATGAAGATCCTCAACTCGGTGAACAGCTCCCTGGCGGACGCCGTCGCCGAGTTGCAGGCCAAGGGCCGGATCGACAAGGACGTGAGCCCTGCCGCGGTGGCCGGTTCCCTGGTCACCATGCTGGCGGCCGTCGCCTCGCACCAGAAGGGCTTCACCTCCTGGGGCGTGAAGCAGGCCGAGCTCAAGCCCAATCTGGCCCTGTTGGTGCACCTGGGTGTCACCGGCAAAAAACCGACCAAGTAAGGCGAGGCGCCCCACGATCCCTCCCCCGCTCCTACAGCTTTTCCGCATCCTGTCTGACGGGCGGTGACTCACTCCGGTGAGCCACCGCCCGTCGCGCGTTCCGGCCTCCCGACCGTATATGACCTGTCGTCAGATTCGCGACAACGACTCCGAGAGAGTTCGCCGGGGTCGGGGGCGGCGGGGACCCGGGAGCGGAGGCGAGGGGTCCATATCGGTGAAAAGGGAACACGTCCGCGCGCGCTCTCGTTGAGCACTCCGCGAAGACAGGCCCCCGCAAGCGCATGCTCGAGTGACACCCGGCAGCCACAGCCGCCCGCAAGCCGCAGACGCCGCAGGAGGAACCCGCGATGGCCCTGACCACCGAAGAGCGCGAACAGTTCCTGGCCGAGCCCCATGTCGCCGCGATCGCCGTTGACGCGGGTGAGGGGCGCGCACCCCTCACCGTGCCGATCTGGTACCAGTACACGCCCGGGGGAGACGTATGGATCATGACGGGACTGGATTCCCGCAAGAACCGGATGATCGACGCGGCGGGCCGGTTCTCCCTCATGGTCGACCGCCTCGACCCCACCATCCGCTACGTGTCGGTCGAGGGGCCGGTCGTCGAGACCACCCCGGCGACCATCGAGCAGCTCCGGGAGCTGGCCTCCCGCTATCTCCCGGCCGACAAGGTCGAGGGCTATGTCGCCTTCGCCTGGAAGGACCACGGCGAGCAGGTCGTCCTGCGCATGCGGCCCGAGCGCTGGGTCTCCTCCGACCTCGGATCCGTGTGAGAGGGACCCGTACGACGGTGCGCACGGGAGTCCGCACGACGAGGCGACGGGCAGGGACAATCGGGGTATGGGAACCGATCTTCACGAGCTGCTGAGGTCGCTGCGGGTGTGGGACCCGGAGCTCACCGTGTTGCCGGCGTTCGACCCGGCCGCCGCCCCCGCCGAACCGCTGCCGCTGTTCACGCGGTGGTTCGCCGAGGCGGTGGCGGCCGGGCAGCCCGAACCGCACACCATGTCCCTGGCCACGGCGGACGCGGAGGGGCTGCCCGACGTACGGATCGTGATGCTGCACGGCGCGGACGCGGACGGCTGGTCCTTCGCGACCCACGCCCACAGCCGCAAGGGCGGCCACCTCGCCGCCCGCCCGTATGCCGCGCTGGCCTTCTACTGGCCGGTGCTGGGCCGTCAGGTCCGGGTCCGCGGGTCCGTCGGCACCGCCCCGGCCGAGGAGGCGCGGGCCGATCTGCGCGCCCGCTCGGCCGGGGCGCTGGCCTCCGCGCTCACCGGCCGCCAGAGCGAGGTCCTCGGCTCCCCCGAGGAGCTGACCCGCGCCTCGGAGGCCGCCTGGGAGCTGGCCAGGCGGGAGCCGGACACCCCGGCCCCGTCGTGGACCCTGTACCGCCTGCGTCCGGACGAGGTGGAGTTCTTCCAGGGCGACACCCTCCGCCGTCACATCCGGCTGCGCTACCGCCGGTCACCGCGGTCATCGCGGGAGGGGTGGTCCAGGGAACTCCTCTGGCCGTGAGGAGGCGAAGACGGCGGGGCGAAGACGGCGGGGCGAAGACGGCGGGGCGAAGACGGCGGGGCGGAGACGGCGGGGCGGAGCGGGCTGTCGGCCCTACGGTCCGGTTCTCGCCGCCGGCTCTCCGGCCGCCACGGCCCGCGCCCGATCCGCGGCCAGGTCCGCCCATGCCGCGCGCCGCCTCCGACAGCGCCTGACGGGACGCCACTTCCCGGCGGACCGGGGCGCGTCGCGCAGAATGTTCTCTTCACATCCGGGCGCTCTACGCCACTGATCCCACCCCGCCTCCTCCAGACGTGATCAATCCGCAACCAATTCCGGTCTTGACCGAGACCCATCAAGCATGTGCGAGATTACGCTCGCGCTCATGGCCGACTCCACCACACCCCCGAACCCCACGGCACCGCACCAGGAGGACCGTCCCGTCTACGTCATCGGCGGTGGCCCCGGCGGGCTCGCCGTCGCGTACGCGCTGCGCTCCCGGGGGGTGCGGGCCGTCGTCCTGGAACGGTCCGACGGCGTGGGCGCCTCCTGGCGGCGCCACTACGACCGGCTGCGACTGCACACCACCCGGCGCCTGTCCGCACTGCCCGGTCTGCCGATACCGCGGCGGTTCGGGCGGTGGGTCGCCCGCGACGACATGGTCCGGTACCTGGAGAAGTACGCGGAGCACCACCGCCTGGAGATCGTCACCGGAGTCGAGGTCTCCCGCGTCGAGCGCACCGCCGACGGCACCGGCTGGCTGCTGCGCGCCACCGGAGGACGCGAGCTGACCGGCGCCGCGGTCGTGATCGCCACCGGCTTCAACCACACGCCCAGGCTGCCCGACTGGCCCGGCCGTGAGACCTACACCGGCACGTTCCTGCACGCCTCCGAGTACCGCAACGCGCGGCCCTTCGCCGGCCGGGACGTCCTCGTCGCGGGGATCGGCAACACCGGCGCGGAGATCGCCGTCGACCTGGTGGAGGGCGGCGCCTCCCGGGTACGGTTGTCGGTCCGCACCGTCCCGCACCTCGTGCGCCGCTCGACCGCGGGCTGGCCCTCCCAGCGCTCGGCCGTCCTGGTGCGCCGGCTGCCGGTGGGAATCGTCGACCGGCTGTCCCGGGTACAGGCCAGGGTGGCGATGCCGGACCTCTCGGCCCAGGGCCTGCCGCGCCCCGACAGCGGCCTCTACAGCAGGGTGCTGGAAGGCGCCATCCCCGTGCAGGACGTCGGCCTGGTCGACGCGGTGCGCAAGGGCACGGTGGAGATCGTGGCCGCCGTCGAGGGGTTCGAGGACGGCGAGGTCGCCCTCGCCGACGGCGACCGCGTCGGCCCGGACGCGGTGATCTCGGCCACCGGGTACGTGCGCGCCCTGGAGGGCCTCGTCGGCCACCTCGACGTCCTCGACGACCGGGGCAGACCGGTCGCCCGTGGCGCCGGCACCCCGCCCGACGCCCCCGGCCTGTACTTCACCGGCTTCACCAACCCCATCAGCGGCAACCTCCGCGAACTGGCCCTCGACGCGGAGAAGATAGCCAAGGCGCTGACCCGCCGCGGGGCACCGGGGATCTCCCGGCTCCCCGTGTGACGACCACCGGGGCCGCAACCGGCCCCGGATCCGCCTCCCGTACCGACCTCGCCGGCCGTTCGCACGGCAACTCGACCTTCCTCGGGCATCCCTGTCGCTCCGTCAATTCAGTGACCTGACAGAGCGCCGACCGGCACTGCCTCACGGAAGCGGGCAAAGTGACGTCCCGAGTCGATCTGCGGCGATTTCTCCGCATGCGTCGATGCGGTTGATTCCGGCCGCCCGAAGGTTACGGAAGGCTGAACTATTCCCTCCCCGGAGGGGGTCGCATCGGTGAAATAGGCCACATAGCGGAAAGTTCATCTTTCAACCATCTCCAGGTAGCTTCGGTGTTGCCCCACCACACCGGGGCACCGTCCGACGCCCCACGGATCGGGACGTCGGCATGGCATTCAAGGAGGAATGATCATGAGTCGCACCTTCGGACGCCGGGTCGCCACCGGAGCCGCCTCTGTGGCAGTCGCGGTGGGCGTCGTGCTCGCCGCGGGCGGTACCGCCTCGGCATCGCCCCACCACGACGCCCAGCGCGTCACCGCCGGCTCCTACGCCACGGACAACGACCGCGACCGGCACGACCGGGACAACGACCGCGACCGGCACCGCGGACACGACCGGGACCGACACGACCGGGACAACGACCGCGACCGTAAGTGGGACCGCGACAACAACCGCGACCGGCACAACCGGGACAACGACCGCGACCGTAAGTGGGACCGCAGCAACGACCGCGACCGGCACGACCGGAACAACGACCGCGACCGTAACTGGGACCGCGACAACAACCGCGACCGGCACGACCGGGACCGTCATGACCGCGACCGTCACCGCGGGCACGACCGCAGCAACGAGCGCGACCGTAACTGGGACCGCGACAACAACCGCGACCGTCATGACCGCGACCGCGGCAACGACCGCGGGAACGACCGCCGCTGACGGCGAGGGCCGGGAACCACCGGCCCGCTGATCGGCCGCGCGCACGCACCGCCCGTACGGCTCATGTCCGACAACGACGTCGCGTATGAGCGACCGCGGCCGAAAACGGCAGTGGGTGACTGTACGGGGTGCGTCCATACCACCAGGGGCGGGGTTCAGTGCGACTGCAGGCGCACCGACCCCCGCCCCGGGCATGTCGTCACCCGATGCGGGCGGCGGCCGGAACACGGCACCCGCACCGGGACCGCCGAAGGAACCGTCCGGAGAGAGCCTCCAGCGAGTGCCGTCCGGATCGAGAGAGCAAGAGAAAGCCCATGAAGAACTTCGTCGAGCAGGAGTGCGAGATGCGCCTGCTGATCGCGCCGGGTCACAGCATCGGAGTGGAGACCCGTCTGTCCTACGACCCGCACGACCCCTACGCCGTCCACGTCGACTTCCACACGGGCTTGCACGCCCCGGTGACCTGGCTGTTCGCCCGCGAGCTGCTGGCCCAGGGCATGTTCGGGCCCTGCGGACAGGGCGACGTGCGGGTCTGGCCCGTCGGGACCGGGTCGCGCCGCATGCTGTGCATCGCGTTGGCCGCCCCGGACGGACAGGTCCTGCTCGAAGCCCCGTCCGCGCTGGTGGAGCAGTGGCTGCAGCGGACCTACCGACGGGTGCCCCCGGGCCACGAGACGCAGATGCTCGACCTGGAGCGGGAACTGTGCGGCCTGCTCGGCAAGAAGGCCTGAGGTCCGCAAGCGCCGGGTCGCCCGTCCCCGGCGCCGGGTTCCCTCAGTCGGCCGTCGCCGTCACCGGCACCTGCGCGGGCGTGCGCGGCCGCCTGCGGATCACCAGCGCCATCAGTGCCGCCGCCGCGCACAGGGCGCCGGAGGCGTACCAGACCACGTCGTAGGAGCCGAAGACGTCCCGCGCGACGCCGCCGAGGAAGGCGACGAGGGCGGCGCCGATCTGGTGGGAGGCGAGGACCCAGCCGAAGACGATGGCGCTGTCGTCGCCGTAGTGCTCGCGGCACAGGGCGAGGGTGGGCGGGACGGTGGCGACCCAGTCGAGGCCGTAAAAGACGATGAAGAAGATCATCGGAGGATGGACGCTGGGCGCCAGGAGCATCGGCAGGAAGAGCAGGGAGATGCCGCGCAGGGCGTAGTAGACGGCGAGCAGGCGGCGCGGTTCGAAGCGGTCGGTGAACCAGCCGGAGGCCACCGTGCCGACGACGTCGAAGACCCCGATGACGGCCAGCAGGGACGCGGCGGCGGTGATCGGCATGCCGTGGTCGTGGGACGCGGGCACGAAGTGGGTCTGGATCAGACCGTTGGTCGAGGCGCCGCAGATCGCGAAGGAGCCGGCCAGCAGCCAGAACGGTCCGGTGCGCACCGCCGAGAACAGGACCTTGAGCGTGCGGCGGGCTGCGCCGGGGACGGGCTCGGGCTTGGGGACGAACTCCTTCGCCCCGTACGGCTTCTGGCCCACGTCGGCCGGGTGGTCGCGCAGCAGCAGCCAGACGAAGGGGACGACCGCGAGCGCGGCGAGCGCCACCGTGACGGCCGCCGGGCGCCAGTCGTACGTCGCGACGATCCAGGAGACCACGGGCAGGAAGATCAACTGTCCGGAGGCGGACGCGGCGGTGAGGATGCCGGTGACCAGGCCGCGACGTTCGGTGAACCAGCGGTTGGTCACGGTCGCGGCGAACGCCAGCGCCATCGAGCCGGAGCCGAGGCCCACCAGCAGCCCCCAGCACAGCATGAGCTGCCAGGCCGCCGTCATCCACACCGTCAGCCCCGAGCCGAGCGCGATCACGGTCAGGGCCACCGCGACGACCCGCCGGATGCCGTAGCGGTCCATCAGCGCCGCCGCGAAGGGGGCGGTGAGGCCGTACAGGGCCAGGTTCACGGAGACCGCGGCGCCGATGGTCCCGCGCGACCAGCCGAACTCCTCGTTCAGCGGGTCGATGAACAGCCCCGGCACCGCGCGGAAGGCGGCGGCGCCGATGATCGTCACGAAGGTGACGGCGGCGACGAACCACGCGCGGTGGATGCGGGGGCGGCGCGGGCCGGGGCGGTCCCGCTCGCCGCCGGCCCGCGCTTCGGCCCGCTCCCCGGTGTCCGGCTGTTCCACGCGGTCCGACGGTTCCGGGGTATCCGACGGTTCCGGGGTATCCGACTGTTCCGGGGTATCCGACTGTTCCCGGGTGTCCGGCTGTTCCACGCGGTCCGGCTGCTTCACCGTGCCGGCTGTCTCGCTCGTCTGGGTCACGCCATAGAGCTTCTGTACGCGGGGTCCTCGCATCGAGTGGCCCGGAGGACATCCTTCACTAGGATCGGGCCATGGAACCGGCCGACCGCATCCCCAGCACCTCCGACGCCGGCGCCTTCAGGCCGCACCGCGTCGTCGTCCTCGCCCTGGACGGGCTGCTCCCCTTCGAACTGGGCATCCCGCACCGCATCTTCGGCCGTCCCCGGGACGCCGGGGGGCGGCCACTGTACGAGGTCGTCACCTGCTCCGTCCGGCCTCCCGGACCGGTCGAGACCGACGCCGACTTCACCCTCCACGTCGCCCACGGCCCGGAGGCCCTCGCCACCGCCGACACGGTGATCGTCCCGGCCTCCTACGAGCTCGGTCCGGTCTTCGACCGGGGCGAGCTGACCCCCGAACTGGCCGCCGCCCTCGCTCTCGTCCGTCCCGGCACCCGGCTCGCCTCCATCTGCACCGGCGTGTACGTCCTCGCCGCCGCCGGTCACCTCGACGGCCGGCCCGCGACCACGCACTGGGCGGACGCCGCGCGGTTCCAGCGGCTCTTCCCGCGCGTCGAGGTCGACCCGGACGTGCTGTTCATCGACGACGGCGACATCCTGACCTCGGCCGGGGTCGCGGCCGGCATCGACCTGTGCCTGCACATGGTCCGGCGCGACCACGGCGCCGCCGTGGCCAACGACGTGGCCCGCCACACGGTCGTACCGCCGCACCGCGACGGCGGGCAGGCGCAGTACATCGAACGGCCGGTGCCCGATCAGCAGCAGGCGTCCACGACCGGCGCCCGCGCCTGGGCGCTGGGCCGGCTGCACGAGCCGGTCCAGCTGCGCGACATGGCCGCCCAGGAGTCGATGTCGGTACGCACCTTCACCCGCCGCTTCCGCGAGGAGACAGGGGTCAGCCCGGGGCAGTGGCTGACCCGGCAGCGGGTGGAACGGGCCCGGCATCTGCTGGAGTGCACGGATCTGTCCGTGGACCGGGTGGCCCGCGACGCCGGGTTCGGCACCGCCCAGTCCCTGCGGCAGCACTTCCAGGCGGCGCTGGGGGTGACGCCGTCCGCGTACCGGCGGACGTTCCGGGCCGGAGGCAGGGACCAGGAGGACGACCACGGGGGCCGGGGGCGAGAAACACGACAGGGCCAGGGTCAGGGCCAGGGTCGGAACTGAAATTCGGAAAAGTTGTCCACAGCCTGTGGATGGACCCGCCCCCGACCACGGCTCGATGTCGCAGCGATCGGGGGCGGCGATGGCGGTGGCGGTGATGGCGCGGTGCCGCCCGTCCCGAGCACGGCGGCACCGCACCGCCTTCCGACTCCGGCGCTCCCGCCCGGCTCCCCTCGTCAGGAGGAAAGCGGCGCCGGAATCACGACCCACACTCGCCGAGGGCTCCCGTCGTCGAAGTCCTCGCCGTCCCCTCGCAGCGAATCGCTGACAGCCAGAGTGATCACACGGTCACGTCACGTCAACGCCGATTCGCTCACCTATGGATGGGTCCGCGACATATGCCCGGTTATTCGATGCCGCGCACGGAAGCACACCCGGCGCACCGGCTCACACATCGACTCGCACGGCCGGGCCGCCATGCATCGGTGCACCTGCACGTACGCACAACCGTGCACCCGCCCGCCGGATCTCCCTGAATCCCCGAAGCCCCGAAGCCCCGGTCCTCGGAGCGCCGGGCCCTACACCGCCTCGTACGCGAAGCCGCCCCAGGCCGGGGCGGCGGCCTCCCGCGCCGCCGCGCAGCGGTCGAGCTCGCACCAGATGCGCTTGCCGGCACCGTCGGTGCTCCAGCCCCAGCGGTCGGCCAGGCCGTCGACGAGGGCGAGGCCGCGCCCGCCGGTCGCGTCGCCGTCCACGCAGCGCGGCACCGGCGCCCTGCCGCTCCGGTCGGCCACCTCGAGGCGGACGGTGGCCTCCCCGGCCGTCACACCCGGCAGGGAGAGTCTCAGTACGGCCGGACAGCCGGTATGCACCACGGCGTTGGTGACGAGCTCCGAGACGAGCAGGATCAACGTCTCGGCGAGCGGCTCGTCGACCGCTATCCCCGATCCGGCCAGACGCGAGCGGGCCCACCGACGGGCCCGTCCCACTTCAGCAGGGTCGGGCCGGATCTCCAGCTGCACTTGAAGCACCTGCACCGCTCACACCATCCGAACCGGCGGACACTTGGACTCGCGCCTCACGAGGGCCACGATCGTAGCCATTCTCTGCATGGCCTGGACAACGGCCGGGACAAGGGTCACGGAACGTGAATCCCTTATGGGCCAGCATGGTTGACGTACAGTCACGCCAACAAGCGCTTCGGGCATATTCCAGCGCGAAGGAGTACCCGTGCGGGATACTGTGCGACGCCCGCCCCGGCAACTCGAACAGGCGGTGGCAGTCGGCCTGATGGCGCGGCGAACGGCGGCAGGCACCGGCCGTTCCGGACTCGCCTCGGGGGCAACTCCGGTGCGGTGCGTGCTCACAACCACTCGCATCCCACACAAGGTACCGGAGCGGACGGCCGACTCCGGGCCGTGACGAGTCACGCGTAGGACACAACCCGGTCTCAACGCTCCGTGACGTCCGGATGCCACAATCCGCGACATTCGCGCGGAGCGATCCGCGACGTCGCAGACAGGGGGGCGGAGCGGGCGCTTCCGGCGAGCGGTTCGACGGCGAGCAGAACATCACTCTCCGTGGCGCCTCCGGTGCACAGGGCCCGCACCTGGGCGCTTCCGAGGTGCGGAGGAACGCCCGCCTCCCAGGTGGAGCGCATGCCTCCGCGCGCCCGGAGGCCGTCACGGGCGCCGCATGGACGGCGGCGCGGGTGGTCTCCGCGCGGACCGGCATCGCGGCGCGCGGGCGGACCACCGCCCGGAAGGCCCCCGGTCGGCCGGCCGAACTGTTCGCGGACCCGGGCGTGTTGCACCGCCGGTCCGCCGGTTCGTACGCGCGCGTGGCGGTGCACGGTCCCGGGGAGCCGACGCCGGGGACGGTGACCGCGCATCCGCGCGCGGGAGGGCCGTCGGCCCACAAGCCGCCGGAGCGGCCGGAGGCGGCCGGCGCCCTCCCGCGCGGCGAGAACCCGCGGAAGGTGCTCGGGTGCGGGCTGCGGGAGCGCTACTCGGGGACGGTGAAGTAGCGGGCGAAGGCGCCCACGATCTCTTCCTCGCCGATCCTGCCGTCGCCGTCCGTGTCCAGCGCGGCGGCGGCGGACCCCGCCAGCTCCTCGGGGACGCCGAGCACCTTCAGCGCGCGGGCGGTCTCCTCGACACCCACCGCGCCGTCGCCGCCGGCCACCGCGAGGACCGCGTGCAGGAAGGGGCGGGCGATCTCGGCGAACCGGTCCGGGGTGTCCCGCAGGCGCTTGACCGCGCCGTTCACGAACTCCTCACGGGTGATGCGCTGGTCGCCGTCGCGGTCGGCGATCCCCGCCATGCCCTGCCAGAAGGCCTCGGCTCCGCCGTACAGGGCCTGGCCCTTGTCGGACCGGGCCCGGGTGTCGAACTCGGCGAGCAGCGCCTTGGCCGCTCCGCTGAAGTCCTCGCGGTCGATGTAGCCGTTGCCGTCCTGGTCGAAGGTGGCGAAGCGGGCCGCGATCCTGCGCTCGTATTCGCTGGTGACCATGTCTCTTTCAGGCCGCCTTAGTCAGTGGGTTTCCCCGTGGGGGTCGTCTCGCCCGGAGCGTACGACGTGCGGCGCCCTCCGTGAGCCCGGAAACGACGCTTGTCCCAAGAACGGGAGAATTCCGGGACAACAACGGGGCCCGCGCGGGCATCCGCAGGCCGCGCGTCGGCCGCCCGTACGGGCGGCCGACGGTCCCGGGGCCGGCTCAGGCCGACAGCGGGCGCGACTCCTCGTCCACCGCGGACACGACGTCCGGGTGGACGTCGAAGAGGCGGCGCACCCCGAGCGCGCCGAGCACCCGGTTGACGTGGCTGCCGTCTGCGGCTCCCTGGGCGGGGAGGATCAGCCGCAGACTGCCCTGACAGGAGCGGAGCAGCCGACGGGTGGCGATGAGCACGCCCACGCCGCTGGAGTCGCAGAACCACACCTCGGAGAGATCGAGGACGAGGCGGTGTCTGCCCTCGGCCACGACATCGTGCACGCGCTGGCGCAGCACCGGCGAGGTCATCAGATCCAGTTCGCCCGACACCCGAAGCACGGCCCAATCGCCCTGCTCCCCGTCGGTCACGTTGAAGGCCACCACCACGCCCTTCGCTCGCCAAAACGGAAGAAACGCCTACGCTTCCCTGCAGCGCAGCTGCCCACCGGCCGTGCCCTGAAACACGACTCAAGAAACCGTAACCGAACAGAAAAGGCTTGTTTCAGTCGACTTCGATCTCGTTCGATCGGTTCCGATCGATGATGGGTGGGGTAGGCAGGCCCCGGACGGCATCCGACGTGCGCGTCGGCGACCTTCTACCACCTGGGGCCCGGCGGGGGGCGCACATTGCCGCAAAGGGGCGTGCGTACGTGTACGTGCCGACTACATTCGTGAGTCGGCGGGCACCTGCCGGACCGGGCAGGGCCGTTCCGGACGCCGAAAGGGACAGGGGGTGGAGGGGTCGCATGACGCAACGGGACGTACCGCCCCGCTGGGACCGCAAGATGCAGCAGCGGCTCGCCCGCGGAGAGGCCGCCGCGCTCGGTGAGCTCTACGACCGGTTCGCCTCCCTCGTGCACGGCCTCGCCCACCGCGTCCTCGGCGACGAGGACGCGGCGGACACCGTCACGCGCGAGGTCTTCGCCCACGTCTGGGAGCACCCGGACGCCTACGACCCCCAGCAGGAGCCGCTGCGCACGTGGATCGCCGTGCTGACCCACGGGCTGGCCGTCGAGCGGCTGCGCGCCGTCGGGACCGCCGCGCTCGCCCGTGGCGGCGCCGGCAGTGCGGAGGATCTGGAGCACCAGGTGCGCCACGCCTCGGTGGCCGCCCGCGCGGACTACATCGTGCACGCCATGCCGGTGCCGCTGCGGACCGCGCTGGAGCTGGCGTACTTCCAGCGCAGGGACTACCAGCAGACCGCCGCCGACCTCGGCGTCACCGAGGACGAGGCCCGCCGCCGCCTCCGGCTGGGCCTCCAGCTGCTGGCCACGGCCCACGACACCGAGGCCCCGGGCGCCCCGCCCGGTATCGGGGGTGCGGCGTGAGCGACGACCTTTTCGAGCCGTACGACGACCATGAACACGCCGGCCGTGAGCGCGAGAAGCACGGGGAGTACGAAGGAGACGGGGAGCGTCACGAGGACACGGACGCGGACACACGCACGGGCCCGGGAAACGGGGCGGACGGTACGCGCGAGCGGGACGTTCCGGGCGAGTCCGGTGGCGGCACGGACGGACCGGGCGACGGTACGGGCCCCGGTGACGGACCGGACCGCGCTGCCGGGCCCGGCCACTCCGCCCGCATACCGCCGCCCCGCGCCTCCGCCGAGGACACCGGACAGCCCCTGCCGGCACCGGCCACCACGCCCGAGCCCGAGCCCGAGCCGCTGATGCTGGAGCACCGGGTGCTGAAGTCGCTGCTGGGCGCGTGGGCACTGGCCGCCTGTGCACCGGAGGAGACGGCAGCCGTCGAGGAGCACCTCGGCGAGTGCGGGGCCTGCGCCGACGAGGCGCTGCGCCTGCGGAACGCCGTCGGGCTGTTGCAGCGGCCCGAGAGCCTCGACCTGGACCCGGGGCTGCGCACCCGCGTCCTGGAGACCTGTCTCAAGCGGCGCCCGCCGCGCATCCCCGTGCCGGACTGGGCCTCCGCCTACGACGCGGAGACGGCGCGGCTGGACGCGCTGCTCCAGGACTTCGGCGACACCGAGTGGCACGCGCCCGTGCGGCTGCGCTGGTACGAGGCCGACGAGGCGGCCACCCGCCGCACCACCGTCGCCGGGGTCATCGCGCATCTGCTGGCGGTCGACGGGCTGGTCGCGGCCGCCCTCGGCCTGCCCGACCCGCTCGGCGGCCTCGCGCCCGAGCAGGCCACCCCGTCGGCCCGCACCGAGGCGTTCTGGCGCGGAGCCCACGGCCCGCCGACCCGCTCCGTGCGGGCGCCCTGGCGTGCGCAGACCCACGACCTGGTACGGACGGTGTCCTTCACCGGCAGCAGTGCGGGACGGATGCCGGTCTCGTACGGCGGCTACGAGCTGCCGCTGCACGACGCGATGCTGGACCGCGCCTTCGAGTGCTGGGTGCACGGGGAGGACATCGCCGAGGCGGTGGACTATCCGTACGAGCCGCCGACCGGACGGCATCTGCACGGCATGGTCGATTTGGCCGCGCGGATGCTGCCGGCCGTCCTCGAAGCACGCCGACAGGCCGGGCAGGAGGTCTCCACCGAGCGGCGGCTGGTCGCGGCCGGTGCGCCGGGGCGGAGCCTGCGGCTGGAGATCGAGGGGTCCGGCGGCGGGGAGTGGCTGATCCCGCTGGACTCCCCGGCGGCCAAGGGGTCCGCGGAGCACGAGGTGGCCCACATAGCGCTCGACGGCTCGGAGTTCTGCCGTCTGGCCGCGGGCCATGTGTCGCCGCAGGAGGCGGCCGCCGGGCAGGTCGGGGACAAGGCGGCCATCCGGGACGTCCTGCTGGCGGCGGCCTCCATGAGCCGGATCTAGGGCCCGTCCGGATCCGGGACCTGCCCCTCGGATCAGGCCGGGCGGGCCCCGGCCGCGTGTCCCGGCCCCGCTCCCGGGCCGCCCGTCTCCCGACGGTCAGGCGAAGACCACCGTCCGTCGCCCGTTCAGCAGGATGCGGCGCTCCGCGTGCCACTTCACGGCGCGGGCCAGCGCCTGGCACTCCACGTCGCGGCCGACGGCGACGAGCTGGTCGGGGGTGACGTCGTGACCCACCCGCTCGACCTCCTGCTCGATGATCGGCCCCTCGTCGAGGTCGGCGGTGACGTAGTGCGCGGTGGCGCCGATCAGCTTCACACCCCGGGCGTGTGCCTGGTGGTACGGCTTCGCGCCCTTGAAGCTCGGCAGGAAGGAGTGGTGGATGTTGATGATCTGCCCGGAGAGCTGCTTGCACAGGTCGTCCGAGAGGACCTGCATGTAGCGGGCGAGCACGACGAGTTCGACGCCCTCCTCCCGCACGATCTCCAGCAGCTTCGCCTCGGCCTGGGCCTTGGTGTCCCTCGTCACCGGAATGTGGTGGAAGGGGACGTTGTACGAAGCCACCAGTTCGGCGAAATCGGTGTGATTGGACACCACGCCGACGATCTCCACCGGCAGCGCACCGGTCCGGGCGCGGAACAGCAGGTCGTTGAGGCAGTGACCGAACCTGCTGACCATCAGGACGATGCGCATCTTCTCGTCGCCCCGGCTTATCCGCCAGTCCATCTGGAAGGCGTCACCGATCGCCGTGAAGCTCGCCCGCAGCTTCTCCACGGTCACGGGGGCCTCCGCGGAGAAGTGGACCCGCATGAAGAACAGCCCGGTGTCGTGGTCACCGAACTGCTGACTGTCCTCGATGTTGCAACCGGTCATGAACAGGTAGCTCGACACGGCGTGCACGATGCCCTGCTTGTCAGGACAGGACAGGGTCAGAACGTACTGGTCGGCCGGGGCCTCTGCTCGGGTGGGCTGCTCACTCATGCGGAAAAGGGTCCCATACGCGGATCCCCGCCGGGGGATCGTTCCGCTACGCGGACCGGGTCAGGATGCTCAGCGCCTCGAGGCTCTGCGGCGGAGTGTCGGGGTCCTCCCCGTCACTGGCCGCCAGCCGCACGTGCGCGTCGCGCGCGGCGCGCACCGCGTCCGGCCATCCCTCGTGCGCGAGGTAGGCGGTGACGGGCGCGTCCGGACCGACCTGGTGCATGATCCGCAGCACGCGCAGCACCGCGGTGTCCACGAGGGCCGCCTCCTGGGAGTCGCGGAAGATCGTGCCCACGTACTTCTCGGCGGACCAGTTGTCCAGCCAGGTGTCCTCGACCAGCCGGTAGACCGCGTCGGTGACGTCACCGTAGCCGTCCACACCGGCCAGCCAGACGCCGTGCTGGAACCCGGGGTCGGAAAGCATGTGCAGCGCGGAGCGCACATTGCTGCGCCAGCGCCACCATGGCATGTCGTTGAGTGGCATGCCGCCCATGGTGAAGGAGCGACGGCTGCGACGGGAAGAATTCTCCGAACCTTGCACGGTCGTCGATCGTACGTTTCCCCTCGCCGCCGGTCACCCCGGACCCGGCAATTCACCTCCACGTCACTGTCCGTCGACCATGAGTCACCCGACGGTTGGCCGTGTGGAGGAATCGTGCGTGACCATGACCGGCAGTCCGCGCAACCGCAACCGCCTCCGCCACAGCCTCCTCCCCCGTCGCACCTCCCGGCCGTTCCGAGCCGGCGCCCTGACCTCGGGCGCGCTGGCGGCCACGGCCCTGGTCGCCGGGTGCGGAGTCATCCCCGGCCCGGGAGGCGACAGCGACGAACCGATCACCGTCATGACCTGGGCACCCGAGAAGACCAGCGCCACCAACAAGCCCGGTATGCCCGCTTTCGCCAAGGCGTACGCCCGCTGGGTGAACGCCGGGGGCGGCATCAACGGCCGCGAGCTCAACGTGATCACCTGCAACGAGCGCAACGACAGCGTGGCCGCCTCGCGGTGCGCCCGGGCCGCCGTCAAAAAGGACGTGGTCGCGGTCGTCGGCTCGTACAGCCAGCACGCCGACACGTTCCTCCCGACCCTCGAGGGCGCCGGCATCCCGTACATAGGCGGCTACGGCATCACCACCGACGAGTTCACCAGCCCGCTGTCCTACCCCGTCAACGGCGGCCAGCCCGCGCTGCTGGCGGGCCTCGGCCGTGCCCTCGCCGACGACTGCGGGCCGGTCACCCTGATCCGTCCCGACACCATCGCGGGCGACCAGCTGCCCCCGCTGCTCGACTCGGGCCTGTCCGCGGGCGGCCACGAACCGACTGCGGACCAGCGGGCGGCGGAGGAGGCCACCGAGTACGGCGGGCAGGCCAGGCGGGCCCTGGAGGCCAGCACCACCGACCCGGAGGCGGAAGGCTGCGTGGTGCCCGCGCTCGGGGACCGCACCAGCACCTTCATGGACTCCTTCCGGCGCGCCCGCGCCGACCACCCGGACGTGCGCACCGCGACCGTGCTGGGCAGCGTCGACCAGACGACGATCAACACGACCGGCGGGGCGTCGAGCCCGTACGAGGGGTCGTACGTCACCGGCTGGTACCCGGCGGCGAGCGACAGTCTCTGGGACCCGATGAAGGACGTGATCAAGAAGGAGGCGTTCGGCGACAACCGGATCGACCCCGCCGACGCCGGTGTGCAGACGACCTGGATCGCCTACACGGTGTTCAAGCAGGTCGTCGAGTCGCTCGGCGGCGAAGAGGTGAGCGCCGACACCGTGGTCCGGACGCTGAACGCCGGGCTGAAGGTCGAGACGGGCGGGCTCACCCCCACCCTGAGCTGGCGGTTCCAGGACAAGCTGGCCGCCGTCGGCTTCCCCCGGATGGTCAACGCCAACGTGACCTTCCAGGAGGTCAGGAACGGCCGGCTGGTGTCCGGCCGAGACGGCTTCGTCGACGTGACGGACACACTGCGCAACACCGACCTGACCTGACGCGGCGGGACGCGGACCGTCCGCCACCGCCCCTCCGTCGCCCCGGCCGCCCTCGTCGTTCTCCGTCGGCCCCGCGCCGGACCGCTCCGGTCGCCGCACGCCGGTCGTCCGAGCGGGGCCGGGCTCCGGCCGGTCACAGATCGGTCGGCTGCCGTTCGGTCAGGCTGTGCTGCTTGGCGATCGCGTTCCACAGCTGGGCGGCCTTGGTCTTCTCGGCGGTCGCGGTGCCGCTGTCCTTGTTGGCGGCCTGGGTCTCACCGGTCGAGCGGGCCTGGCCCTTCCGGCAGCCCTTCTTGCCCGCGGTCTGGTCGGCCCAGGCCGCGTAGTGGTTGTCGGCCGACGCCGACGCCTGCCACGCCTTGACGAGCGCGTCGGTGAGCGCCACGTGGTCGGGCAGCTTGTCCACCGAAAGCTGGGAGAGGTCGGTGACCAGCTGGTTGCGCTGTCCGGCCGCTTCCCGAAGGTCCTGGGCCGCCTGCTGGAGGTCCTTGCAGGACTTCACTTTCTCCACCGCGCTGATCACCGTGGACCGGCTGTCGCCGCTGTGGGCCAGCAGTTTGTCCAGCTCGACGGCCTGCTCCCGGGCCGGGTCGACGGTCGGCTCGGCGGACGGTTCGGCCGACGGCGCCTCGCTCGCGGGCCCACTGGCGGAGACCGGCTGGTTCTTGCCGTCGTCGTCGCCCCCGCCGCCGAGCATCGCGCCCGCGCCGATGCCGAGGACCACGAGGCCGACGCCGACCGCCGCGATCAACGGCACCTTCGAACCCGTGCGGCCGCCCCGGCCGCCCCGGCCGCCCCGGCCGCCCCGGCCGCCGGCCTCGCTCTCGCGGGCGGCACGCCGGCCGCCGCCCTGCCCGGCCTGCGGGTAGGCGGGCTGCGGGTGCTCGATGCGGGGCATCTGCTGGGTGGATCCGGCCGGGGTCTCGTCGCCGCCCGAGGTGCGGAAGAGGTTGTCGAACTCGGCGGGCGGCTGCCGGTTCCCCTCGTCGGCGGGGCCACCGGAGGGAACACCGGGCGCGGCTCCGTACGGCGCGCCCTGGGGCCCGTCGGTCACCGGGGCCATGAACTGGGTGGCCTCGGCGTCGGGGTTGCCCGCGGGCGCCGGCGGTCCGCCGGCGCCCGGGTACCCGGTCGTCTCGGAGTGGTGTGCGGCGGGCATCTCGGGAGGCAGCGCTCCAGGGCCCACCGGGGGTATGAACTGCGTCGCGCCCTCGTCCATGGGGGCGGCGGGGACCGGCGGCAGGAACTGGGTGGCCCCCTCCGACCCGTCGGGCAGGGCGCCCGCGCCGTACGCGCCGGCGGGGGCGCCGTACCCGGAACCGTGCTGCGGCGGCATCGGGGCCCCTCCGCCCTGCTGCCCGTACCCGTCCGGCCCCCCGGCCGCCGAGCCGTAGGCGTCCCCGCCGTGGTGTCCGCCGTAGCCGGGACCCTGGCCGGTGGCCTGCGGGGGCAGCTGCGCGGACGGGCCGCCGGGGTTCGGGCCGTACGAGGAGGGGATGCCGTGGGTCGCGCCGTGGGCCGGGGGCTGCGCGCCCTCGGGCGGCAGCGGGCCCGGACCCTGCTGTCCCGCAGCGGGTCCCTGCGCGCCCCAGGGGGCCGGTTCCTGCGCGCCCCACTGCTGGGCGGGCGGGGACTGCCACTCCTGGCCGGACGGCGGGGCCGGCGCGGGCGGCAGCTGTTGCTGCTGCTCGGGCCCCCAGGGCGTGCCCCAGGTCTGACCGCCGGGCGGCGCCGAGGCGGGCGCCTGCCCGCCCGGCGCGACCGGGTCGGCCGCGGCACCCGTCATGCCCGGCAGCAAGGGCTGGCCGCCGTCGGAGGGCAGCACGATGCCTTCTCGCGCGGGGCGCGCCGAGGGCTCCTCACCCTGTCCGCTCTGCGTCACCGGGACTCCTACCCATGGGGGACCTTGTGGATCGTCGGCTCACGCTACCGGGTCCCCGGAGCCCGGTGCCACGCAGCACAGGACCTGACCTCATGCCCTGTGAGCGCGGTAACAAAACCGGATCACCTCACGCTGTTCATGTCACCTCTTCCGCTCCGCTCCCGCGTTACCCGCACGTTCACTCGAGATCACCCGAAATGTTCACCACCCGCCTCCTGCCGCCGAGTTCGCACGACGACCGGGATCTTGATCACACCACGCCACCGCGTGCTCACGCCGCTGCGGGCAGAGCCATGCGCGCACCGAACTCCCGCACCACCGGCTCCTCCTGGTACGGCTCCAGCCGCTGCTGGAAGTCCTCCAGGTACTCGGCGCCCCGGTGGGACCTGAGCCCGTCCAGCAGTTCCACCGCCTTCAGACCCGTGGCGCAGGCCTGTTCGACCTCCCGCTGCTGCACCTGCGCCGTGGCGAGCAGCACATAGCCGATCGCCCGGCGCCGCACCCGCGACTCGGGGTGTCCGGCCAGCGCCTCGCGCGCACATCGCGCGGCGGCCTCGGCCTGCCCCAGGTCCCGGTGGCAGTGCGCCAACTCGTCGGCCAGGTAGGCCTCGTCGAAATGGGCGATCCACACGGGGTCGTCCCCCGAGGCCGGGTCGGCCGCCTCCATGGCGTCGATCGCGCGCCCGGCCGCCTCCTGCGCGGCACCCGCGTCACCCATCAGCGCGTGCCCGCGCGCCTCCGCCGCCCGGAACATCGACTCCGCCCGGGGTGTCGCCCGCCCCCGTGCGCCTTCCTGTGCGGCACGCGCCAACTGCGCGATCTCGCGCGGGTTTCCGAGTTGCGCGGCCAGATGACTCATGGAGGCGGCGAGCACGTACCCGCCGTACCCGCGGTCGCCGGCCGCCTGGGCCAGCCGCAGCGCCTGGATGTAGTAGCGCTGGGCGAGGCCCGGTTGCCCGGTGTCGACGGCCATGTACCCGGCCAGTTCGGTCAGTCGGGCGACCGCCGCGAACAGCTCGCGCCCGACGGCCTCCCGGTACGAGCCGGCGAGCAGCCCGGAGACGACGCTGTTGAGGTAGTGCACGACGACCGGGCGCACATGCCCGCTGCCGTACTGGTGGTCCAGGTCCACCAGGGACCGCGTCATGGCCCGCACGGCTTCCACGTCGGACCGCCCGACCCGCGGCCCGGCCGAGCGCGCCACCTGCGGGTCGGGGGCGGAGATCAGCCAGTCCCGGCTCGGTTCCACCAGCGCGGACGCGGCGACGGAGGAGCCGGACAGGAAGTCCCGCCGGCCCACGTCGCTGCGCCACAGTTCGCAGACCTGCTCCATGGCCCCCAGGACCGTCGGCGAGAACTGGAGACCGACACCCGACGCGAGATTCTTGCCGTTGGCCATGCCGATCTCGTCGATCGTGACCGTACGGCCCAGCTTGCGCCCGAGTGCCTCCGCGATGATCGCCGGCGCCCGGCCCCGCGGCTGCTGTCCGCGCAGCCAGCGGGCCACCGACGTCTTGTCGTACCGCAGGTCGAGGCCGTGCTCGGCACCGCACATGTTGACTCTGCGGGCCAGCCCGGCGTTGGAGCATCCGGCTTCCTGGATGAGCGCCTGCAGTCGTTCGTTCGGCTGCCGCGCGACGAGAGGCCTTGCGGCCATGGCGTACCCCCTGAGGCTGCGGTGCCTGCCCACGCACCGAGTTGACGTGTCTTCGGCGGCCGGACCCTCCCATCCCCTGACAACTCCCCTCGTGAAGGGACGAAAGTTCCGGCCGTGAAGATCAATGCCCCGCCGAGGTGCCGAAGATGCGAGGCATGTACGAATTGCCGAGGTAACGGCGGATGCCGGCCCCCTCCTGGCTACCCACCCTTGGCTACCCGCCCGCGGACACCGATCCTCCCGCGCGCCCCCGCACATGCCCCCATGCGCCCCGGCCGGGGAGCGAGTGCCCCGCCCGCGCCGGGGTGCGGGCGTAACCCCTGGTGACGGACGTAGTTGTGTTCATCGTGGAAGAGACGATCCCGGGCACCGATGCCGGACAGATTCCGAAGCAGCGCGGGGAAACCCTGCTGGACACCGCGGTTCGCTACACCGAGGAGCGCCACTGGGACGTGTTCCCGGGCACCTGGCTGGAGGCCGTCGACGGGGTGCACCGCTGCTCGTGCGGTGTCGTCGAGTGCCCGGCGCCCGGCGCACACCCGGCGCGCTCCGACTGGGCGTGCCAGGCGACCGGCAGCGCGACGGCCGTCCGCCGCATGTGGCAGATGTGGCCGACGGCCTCGATCCTGCTGCCCACCGGCCACGCCTTCGACACGATCTCCGTCCCCGAGACGGCCGGGTTCCTGGCGCTGGCCCGGATGGAGCGGATGGAACTGGCGCTCGGTCCGGTGACCCTGGCGCCCTCCCGGCGCATGGAGTTCTTCGTGCTCCCCGGCGCCGCGGCGAAGGCGCCGGGCCTGATCCGTTCCCTGGGCTGGTCGCTGTCCCCGCTCGATCTGTCCGTGCGGGGCGAGGGCGCGTATGTGGCGGCGCCGCCCACGCGGTTCGGGTCCAGGGGGGCCGTGCAGTGGGCCAGCGGGCCGACACCGGCGAACCGGTGGCTGCCGGACGCCGCGGAGCTGATCCCGGCGCTGGCGTACGCGTGCGGCCGGGACCGGCAGGACCGCCGGGAACGCCGTGAACGGCGGGAGCAGTAGGGCGCTTCGGGAGAGGATCCCGGCGCGCGCGACCCGCCCCGCCGTCGGATCGGCCCCCGTAGGGTGCTCCGCATGACGGAGGGAACAGAGCGGACAGGGGTGGGCTCGGCCGCCGTACGGGTGCGAGGGCTCTGGAAACGGTTCGGTCAGCAGGTCGCGGTGGCCGGGGTCGATCTGGAGCTGCCCGCGGGCCGGTTCATCGGGCTCGTCGGGCCGAACGGGGCCGGCAAGACCACCACGCTGTCGATGGTGACCGGGCTGCTGCGGCCCGACCAGGGCACCGTCGAGGTCGTGGGACACGACGTGTGGCGCGACCCGGTCGAGGTCAAGGCGCGGATCGGGGTGCTGCCGGAAGGCCTGCGGCTGTTCGAGCGGCTGTCGGGGCGCGAACTGCTCGCCTACACCGGCCGACTGCGCGGCCTGCCCGGCGCCGAGGTCGACGAACGGGCCGCCCAGCTCCTCGACGTCCTCGACCTGGCCGGGGCCCGGCACAAGCTCGTCGTCGACTACTCGACCGGCATGCGCAAGAAGATCGGCCTCGCCGCCGCGCTCCTGCACAACCCCGAAGTGCTCTTCCTGGACGAGCCGTTCGAAGGCGTCGACCCGGTCTCCGCGCAGATCATCCGGGGCGTCCTGGAGCGGTACACCGCCTCCGGGGCCACGGTCGTGTTCTCCTCCCACGTCATGGAGCTCGTCGAGTCGCTCTGCGACTGGGTCGCGGTGATGGCCGCGGGCCGGATCCGCGCCCACGGGCCGCTCGCCGAGGTGCGCGGCGACGCGCCTTCGCTGCAGACCGCGTTCCTGGAACTCGTCGGCGCGCACGGCCGCGACACCGCCTCCGACCTCGACTGGCTGGGCGGCGGGTCCCGGTGACCGCTCCCGGCACCGCTCCCCCTCCCGGTGCTCCCGGTGCTCCCGCCCCTTCGGTGACGCCGGTCCTCGTCCGGCTGAAGCTGTCCCTGCTGCGCAACGGACTGCGGCAGTCCGGTGGCCGCAGGGCCGCCTACATCGCCTCGGCCGTCCTCGCCCTGCTGTTCGCCGCGCTCCAGCTCATCGGCCTGATCGCACTGCGCCGCGTCGACCACGCCGAGTCGCTGGTCGTGCTCCTCGTGGCGGTGCTGGCACTGGGCTGGGCGGTCATGCCGCTGTTCTTCCCCAGCGGCGACGAGACCCTCGACCCGTCCCGGCTGGTGATGCTGCCGCTGCGTCCCCGCCCGCTGGTGCGGGCCCTGCTCGTCGCCTCGCTGGTCGGCATCGGACCGCTGTTCACGCTGTGCGTGCTGGCCGGTTCGGCGGTCGCCGTCGCGTACGGCGGGGCGGCGACCGCCGCCGGTGTCCTCGCCGTCCCGCTCGCGCTGCTGGTGTGCGTGGCGCTGGCCCGGGCGGTCGCCACCGCCAACGTGCGGCTGCTGACCAGTCGCAGGGGGCGCGACCTCGCGGTGCTCAGCGGACTCGTGATCGCGGTCGGCGCGCAGTTCGTCAACTTCGCCGTGCAGCGGCTGGGTTCCGCCGGGCTGGACCAGCTCGACCCGGCGGCGGACGTGGTCCGGTGGATTCCGCCGGCGTCCGCGATCGGGGCGGTGCACTCGGCGGGCGAGGGCGCGTACGGGGCCGCCGCCGTCCAGCTCGCCCTGACCGCCGGGGCGCTGGCGGTGCTGCTGGCGCTCTGGTCGCGGTCGCTGTCCCGGCTGATGACCTCGCCCGACGGGTCCACCCTGCGGAGCGGGGAGGCGGCCGTGCGCGACCGTTCCCCGGCCGGGCTCGCCCGGCTGCTGCCCGCGGGACGCACCGGCACGGCCGTGGAACGCAGCCTCCGCTACATCTGGCGCGACCCCAAGACCAAGGCGGCGTGGGTGACCTCGCTGGCCATCGGGCTGATCGTGCCGGTGTTCAACGCCTGGCAGGGCACCGGCTCGGTCTACTTCGCCTGCTTCGCCGCCGGGATGCTCGGCATCATGATGTACAACCAGTTCGGGCAGGACACCTCCGCGTTCTGGATGGTCGCGATGACGATCTCCGGCACCCGGGACGCCTACGTCGAGCTCCGTGCCCGCGCTCTGGCCCTGCTGCTGGTCACCCTGCCCTACTCGACGCTCGTGACCGTCGTGACCACCGCGATGCTCGGCGACTGGCCGCGGCTGCCGGAGGCCCTGGGGCTGTCCTTCGCCCTGCTGGGCGCGATGCTCGCGACCGGTGCGTGGACGTCGGCGCGCTTCCCGTACTCGATCCCGCAGGAGGGCCACAAGAACGTCGCCCCCGGACAGGTCGGACTCGCCTGGATCTCGATCTTCGGCGGCATGGTGGCGGCGGCCGTGCTCTGCGCGCCGGTCATCGCCCTCACGATCTGGCTGAACGTGAGCGAGGGCGGCGAGGACCGGACGTGGCTGCTGCTCCCGGCAGGTACGGCGTACGGCGCCGTCCTCACCCTCGTCGGCCTCCGCCTCGCGGCTCCGAGCACGGCCCGCCGCCTGCCGGAGATCCTCACGGCGGTCAGCAAGGGCTGAAGGACGCGGCAGGGGTACGGGGCGAGGGGAGGCGCGGGCAGCGGTACGAGGCAGCGGGGCGGGGTCCTGGGCTCGAGGCCCTGAACCCGGGGCTCGGGGCTCAGGGCTCGAAGCTCAGGCGTCCTGGAGGGTTTCCAGGAACGGTTCGATGGCCGTGCGCCAGGCGTCGGGCTGGTCGTAGTGGACGAGGTGGCCGGCGTCGGCCACCTCCGCGTACCGGCCGCGGGGCAGGACCCGGACCATCTCCTGGGCCTCCGCGCGGCCCAGTGCGCCGTCGAGGCCGCGGACCACCAGGGTCGGGCACCGCACCTGGGCCAGCTCCTCCCAGTGCGCGTCGTACACCCAGGTCTCGCGGGAGCGGAGCATCTGGCCCAGGTCGAAGACCGGACGCCATCCGTCCGGGGACTCGGCCATCACCTCGGCGTAGAACTCGCCGCGGGCCGGGTTCGGCCGCTCCACCCAGGGGTCGTCCTCGCCGAACCACTTGCGGACGTCGGCGAGGGTGGCGAACGGAACGGGCCAGGCCTTGAACCACTGGTCCCACTCGCGCTGCGAGGCGGCCCCGAGCGCGGAGGCCCGCATGTCGCAGATGATCAGCCCGCGCACCAGGTCGGGGCGTTGGGCGGCCAGCTGCCAGGCGGTCAGGGCGCCCATGGCGTGGCCGATGAGGACGGCCGGGCCGAGGCCCAGCTGCTCGAGGGCGGCCTCGGTGTCGTCGACGTAGGCGTCACGGGTGAACGAGGCTTGCGAGGGCTTGTCGCTGCGGCCGTGGCCGCGCTGGTCCAGGGCGACCGCCCGGTACCGCCCGGAGAGCCAGCGGGCGGTGGACGCCCAGTGCGAGGCACGGCCCATGAGCCCGTGGAGCAGCAGCACGCTCGGGGCGCCGCTCCCGGTGGGGTGCTCCGTCGGGTCGCTGCCGGTCTTGGGCGGATCGCCGAACTCCCAGGCGGCGAGACGTACGCCGCCCGCCCCCGTCACGTCGATGCGTCGCGCCATTGTCTTGGCACCCCCAGCTCGCTGCTTGCCGTGCTGCTTGCCCTGCCTGCTGTTGTCGCCCCACAGGTTATCGAATGCGCTTTCGAAAACAGGGTTTCAGCCGTCAACACCCCTCGTACGAGTGACCCCGCTCGGGGATTGATCGCCGCGGCCGGGGGGAGATTTCCCACGGGAGGCGGACCTCTCGGGGAAATTGGTCCGCAGGGAATGACCCTGGGAGCTCGGGGCTCCGGGTCAGCACAGGGGAGGACAGGCCCCGGCGCCGCACGGCGCCGGGGCTCCTCACGTGGTCACGGCACATCCTCGCGCCCCTCCCCGGCCGGACGACAGCGCGGTCGGCCCGGCCAAGAGCCCCTCAGGTCATATGCCTCACGCGACAGCCTCGCACGCGAACCGGGTGAGCGCTGCGCTTCGGCACACTCGGCCCGGATTCGGCGCGATCGCACCGGCGCCGCGAGACCTCCGGAGCAACTTCCTTTCACAGCAGTCGAGTTGACCAGACATGAACACGCGCCCACCGCCCCGGGACCGGCACCGCGCTCACCCCTGCCCCTGCCCGGCCGATGCCCACCGGCCGGGCCCGGGACTACGGCTTGGCGACGAACACGTGGGAGGCGACGTCCGTCGCCAGCTCGGCCGCCTCACCGCTGCTGCCCACCAGCACACCGCCCGCCGACTCCGTCACGCTGACCACCGAACCGGGCTGGACGCCCGCCCGGCGCAGCGTGTACATCAGCTGCGCGTCCGTCTGGATCGGCTCGCCGATACGGCGCACCACGACCGTCTTGCCCTCGGGGCCCGGGTCGAGATCGGCCAGGGACACCATGCCCTCGTCCAGGAACGGGTCGGCGCCGTCCTTCTCGCCCAGCTCCTCCAGGCCCGGGATCGGGTTGCCGTAGGGCGACTCGGTGGGGTGCCGCAGCAGCTCCAGCACGCGGCGCTCGACGGCCTCGCTCATCACGTGCTCCCAGCGGCAGGCCTCGGCGTGCACCTGCTCCCACTCCAGGCCGATCACGTCGACGAGCAGACACTCGGCGAGACGGTGCTTGCGCATCACGCGGGTGGCGAGGCGGCGGCCCTCGTCGGTGAACTCCAGATGCCGGTCGGGGGCGACGGACACGAGGCCGTCGCGCTCCATGCGGGCCACCGTCTGGCTGACCGTCGGACCGCTCTGGTCGAGCCGCTCCGCGATCCTGGCGCGCATGGGGACCACGCCTTCCTCCTCCAGCTCGAGGATGGTGCGGAGATACATCTCCGTGGTGTCGATCAGTCCGGACATACGTGCCCCTCGATGAGATCTGCGATTGGCTCTGCCGGAGGCTGGACGGCTCACCGGCGCATGCGCTGGCCCTGAACTCAATTCTGACGCATGGCACCGACAACCGAGCCGCGCCGTGGAAGGAAAGGTACGCACGGGGTGGTACACGGTGGTACGGGGCCGCCGCGGGGGGCTTCCGGGCCCCCTCGGGCCGCCATGTTGACAGGTTACTGGTCCGGACCGCACGGTGATCGGCAGCAGTCCACCCCGAAGGGATGCCGCATGAGCGACCGTACGCCGGCCGGCCGGTTCCTCGACGCTGCGATCGGCCTGCTGCACCGGGTCCGCGACGAGGAGGCCGACTCCGTCGCCGCCGCGGGCACCCTGCTCGCCGACACGGTCGCGGACGGCGGACGCCTCTTCGCCTTCGGCGCCGGCCACTCCTCGCTCGCCGCGCAGGACATCGTCTACCGCGCGGGCGGACTCGCCCTGATGAACCTGCTCGCCGTCCCGGGCGTCGTCGGCGTCGACGTGATGCCGGCCACCCTCGGCTCGGCCCTCGAACGCGTCGACGGGCTCGCGAGCGCCGTGCTCGACTCGTCCCCGGCCCGCGCGGGCGACGCGCTGGTGATCGTCTCCCTGTCCGGGCGCAACGCGCTCCCCGTGGAGATGGCCGTGAACGCCCGCGCCCTGGGCCTGAAGGTCATCGGCGTGACCTCGGTGGCGTACGCGACGGAGACGACGTCCCGGCACGTGTCGGGGACGTACCTCAAGGACCACTGCGATCTCGTCCTGGACTCCAAGATCGCGGTCGGCGACGCGGAGCTGACCCTGGACAACGTCCCCGCCCCCTTCGCCCCCGCCTCCACCGTCGTCACCACGGCTCTCCTCCAGGCGGTCATGGCCACCGCGGCCGCCACCCTGGCCGACCGCGGCATCGAGCCGCCCCTCCTGCGCTCCGGCAACGTCGACGGCGGCCACGACTGGAACGGCCGCGTCCTGGAGCAGTACGGCGACCGGATCTTCTACCGGCACTGACCCCCGCCGCCGCGCTCCCGCGCCGGCCGCCGGGCCGGGGTCACTCCTGCCGCCCGGCCGCTCCCATCAGGTCCAGGGCCGTGGCGATGCGGTGGGCCACCTCCTCCGCGTACATCGCGTCGGGGCGTTCGAAGGCGTTGCGTCCCGCGCCCCGCAGAAACGTCACGGCACCAAGCGTCCGGCCCCGGCTGCGCAGTACCGTGCACAGGGCGTGCGCCGCGTCCGCCGGCCACTGCCGGGACACCGCCCACGCGCGTGCCTCCTCCGCCGGCACCGCCCCCGCGTCGGCCCGTACGGAACCGGCCCGCTCGACGCACCGCAGGGCGGGATGCCCCTGGTCGTACCGCACCGGCAGGCCCGCCTGCCCGGCGAGCCGGCTCGGCCCCGGCACCCCGGACGGAGTGGCCGCGATCCGCACCAGGTGGGCCCGGCCCACGCTCTCCGCGTCACCCACGTCACCCGAGCCCCCGTCGGCCGCCCGGTCCGCCACGCGGTCCGCCACGCGGTCGATCAGCGCGTGGTCGGCGAACCCGGCGAGCGCGAAGTCCAGATGGACGGTGACGGCCTCCGCCGGGTCCTCGCACTCGGCCGCCGCCCGCGCCGCCCGGTGCAGCTGCTGCGCCCGGAACCGCACCAGTGAGGCCTCCTGTTCGCTCTGCCGGACCTCGGTCACGTCCTGGAACATCCAGCCCACGCCGAGCGGCACCGGCTCCTCCGCCAGCGGCGACGCCAGCCGCACGAAGCCGCACCGCCAGCACCGTCGCCGATCGCCCTCCGGCTCCCGCACACTCACCCAGATCTCGGCGGGCGCGGGCGGAGCGCCCTGGGCCAGCACATGGGTGAGCGCGCTCTCCAGCTCCTCCACTCCCTGCGACAGCAGCTCCCCGAGCGGCCGCCCCAGTACGGAGGTGCGCCCGGTGCCGAACGCCTTCGCCGCGTGCGCGTTCACCACGGCGGGCCGCAGATCGGCGTCGACGAGGACGACGCCCCAGCTCGCGTCCTCCAGCAGCGCCTCGCTCAGCGCGATCGACCGCTCCAGGTCGATCTGCGTGTGCACCTCGCTGAACGCGCAGTACACGCCGGCCGGCTTCCCGTCGGGCCCGCGGACGGCCGCGGACTGCGTGCGCACCAGCACCCGGCCGCCGTTCTTGGTCAGCAGCGCGAACTCGTTCACCTGCCGGCCCGAGGCGTCCATGGCCGACATCAGCCGCCCCTCGACCTCCGCGGCGTCCGCACCGCGCACCGCCCATCCGGCGAAGCCCTGCCGGCCCACGGCCTCGGCCGCGGTCCATCCGAGGATGCGTTCCGCCTCGCGGTTCCAGTGCGTCACCACCGCGTCCGCGTCGAAGGCGCACAGGGCGGCGTCCATGCCGTCCAGCAACGCGGCCAGCAGATCGGAACCGTCCGAACTCTCCCGCTCGGGCTCGTCGGGCCCCAGTTCGTCGGTGGTCCCACTACGCCGGGAAGCACTCACCTGGACCCCCTGCAGCTGCGTCCTACGTACGGCACATCGGTCCGCCCACTTGCCATCATTCAACTTGAACGTGACTCAGCGCACATCGGGTTCCCACAACATGGAGAAAATCGTTGTACGCCACCGGCATTCCCCGCCCGGTCCCGCCCGGTCCCGCCCGGTCCCGGACGCCGCCCCGGCCAGCGTCCCCGCCCTCCGCTCAGCCGCCGCCCCGCGGCTTCCCGCCGCTCCCCCGCCGGGCGTCCACCTCGATCTCGATCCTCATCCGCGGATCGGCGAGCCCGCACACCTGCATGGTGGCCGCGGGCCGGACCTCGCCGAAGCAGCGCCTCAGCACGGGCCAGCACGGCTCGAAGTCCTCCCGCGCGGACAGCAGGTAACGCACCCGCACGACGTCCGCGAGGGTGCACCCCGCCTCGTCCAGGGCCGCTTCGATGTTCCGCAGGCACTGCTCGGCCTGCTCGACCACGTCGTCGGAGATCGTCATGGCCGCGTAGTCGAACCCGGTGGTCCCGGAGACGTACACCCGGTCCCCGTCCACCACGGCCCGCGCGTAACCGATCCGCTCCTCGAACACCGACCCGCCCGCGATCGCCCACCGTCCCGTGTCCTCCATGCGCCGCACGGTAGGTGACCGGCGGCGACAGGTCCAACGGTCAATATCTCGAAAAACCGGTTGATCGGACGGCGGGACGGTTCTTAGGGTGGGGGGTATTCCGGAAAGGAGGTGGTTCGGCAGATGTATTCATACCGGACGGAAGAGGTGGCTGCGGGCCAGTAGCCCGTCGCCGTACTCGGTTCGGCGCCGGACCAGCGTGTGCCTGACGCACGTGACCGGCCCAATCCCACGCAGTCGCCCGACCCGCGAGTCGCCGGTACGTCCGGCCGGCCCCTCCTTGGGAGGACCAGGCTCGCGGGTCGTCTGCGTTTCCGGGAGCGCCGGAACCCCTCGGGCCCCGGGCTCCCGTCGCGCCGCGGGTGTCAGGCCCGGTCGGCGATGTCCGCGTAGCCCTCGATCTCCTTCGGGTCGCGGCTGCCGGGTCCCATGTAGCGGGCGGAGGGGCGGACCAGGCGGCCGGTGCGCTTCTGCTCGAGGATGTGGGCCGACCAGCCCGCGGTACGGGCACAGGTGAACATCGAGGTGAACATGTGGGCCGGCACCTCGGCGAAGTCCAGGACGATGGCGGCCCAGAACTCGACGTTGGTGGCCAGGACGCGGTCGGGACGGCGGGCGTGGAGTTCGGCCAGGGCGGCCTTCTCCAGTGCTTCGGCGACCTCGAAGCGCGGGGCACCGAGATCGCGCGCGGTGCGGCGCAGCACGCGGGCGCGGGGGTCCTCGGCGCGGTAGACGCGGTGGCCGAAGCCCATGAGGCGTTCGCCCTGGTCGAGCACCCGCTTCACGTACGCCTCGGCGTCCCCGGTGCGTTCGATCTCCTCGATCATGCCGAGGACGCGCGAGGGCGCGCCGCCGTGCAGCGGCCCCGACATGGCGCCGACGGCGCCCGAGAGGGCCGCGGCCACGTCCGCGCCGGTGGAGGCGATGACGCGGGCCGTGAAGGTGGAGGCGTTCATGCCGTGCTCGGCGGCGGAGGTCCAGTACGCGTCGACGGCGGCGACGTGCTTGGGGTCGGGTTCGCCGCGCCAGCGGATCATGAAGCGTTCGACGACGGAGCGCGCCTTGTCGATCTCGCTCTGCGGGACCATGGGCCGGCCCTGGCCGCGCGCGGACTGGGCGACGTAGGAGAGGGCCATGACGGCGGCGCGCGCGAGGTCGTCGCGGGCCTGTTCGGCATCGATGTCGAGGAGCGGTTTCAGGCCCCAGACGGGCGCCAGCATGGCGAGCGCGGACTGGACGTCGACGCGGACGTCACCGGAGTGGACGGGGATCGGGAAGGGCTCGGCGGGCGGCAGACCGGGGTTGAAGGCGCCGTCGACGAGAAGGCCCCAGACGTTCCCGAAGGAGACGTGCCCGACCAGGTTCTCGATGTCGACGCCCCGGTACCGGAGGGCGCCGCCCTCCTTGTCCGGTTCGGCGATCTCCGTCTCGAACGCGACGACTCCTTCGAGACCGGGTACGAAGTCGGACATCAGGCGGCTCCTCATGAGCTGGGCGACGGATGGCGGTACGGGTGGGACGACCATGCGCCGGCCGGTCGGTGGGTCGACCGGCCGGTAACCGGTCGATCTATCGGGGTGAGTGCGCGTCCGAAGGCTCCGCGGTCGCCATCGCGAGGACTCGCGGTCCGGGACGTCACCCCTGTGATGCCCGGCTGGCGGCTGCCCAACCGGCTCACTGCCCAGCACGATATCCCTGAGTGCCATTTTTGGGGAGGGTTAGCGGCACTCAGTGCCACACAACTCCGGAGGGGTCCTCCGACCGTGCCCCGCGCGGGACCGCCGCGCGGCCCCGGCCGGTGCCGACCGGCAGAGCGTTCCGGCGCCCCAGGAGGAAACGCCCTCGCGATCCGGGCGGTCCGCCCGTCGGTCCCGGGACCGGGTCAGGGACGCGTGGCTGGTGCGTCCGTCGCCGTGGACGCCCGGTGTTCCGCCAGCATGCGCAGGGAGCCGCGTACGTGTGCCACGGTCTTCGGCTCGAGGTCGGCGAGGAGCACGGTGTCCCGACCGGCCCCGGCGTGGGACACCGTGCCGCCGTCGGGGCCGTACACCGCGCTGGCGCCGTTGCAGGGGCGGTGCCCGGGGCCTTCGAGCGGGTTGACGAACACGGTGTAGACCGTGTTCTCCAGGGCGCGGGCCTTGAGGTAGACGGCGGCTCGGTGCTCGGTTCCGGAGGCGAAGGCGGCCGGGTACAGAAGGGCATGGGCACCCGCCAGGGCCGCGGCGCGGGCGTGTTCGGGGAAGGACATGTCGTAGCAGACCCCCAGTCCGATACGCCAGCCGTCGACGGTCAGGGCCGCTCCCCGGGTGCCGGGGGAGAACAGGGCCGCTTCCTCGTCGTGCCACAGGTGCTGCTTGTCGTAGGGGACGGTGATGGTGCCGCCGGGCTCCACCGCCAGGAGCGAGTTGGTGAGCCGGCCGTCGTGATGGCGTACGGCGGCGCCGATGACCACGGTGATCCGGTGGTGGACCGCGATGTGGGCGAGCGGCTCCAGGCGGCGGTCGGTGACGTGCCGGGAGCGGTCGGCGCGCACCGCCGCGTCGCCGGCGTCGTGGGCGAGCCGGGGCAGGTCGTAGGCGCACAGGTGGAGCTCGGGGAAGACGACGAGCCGGGCTCCCTCGCGTGCCGCCCGTGCGGCCCCGGCGGCCGCGGCGCGGGCGTTGTCGCCGACCCTGAGCGGCCGGGCCGCGTTCTGCACGCCCGCGATGCGCAGGGGGGTCCCGGGAAGGGCGCCGGTGGCGGGGGACGTGCTCATCGGCCGGTCCCGGAGATGCCCGTGAACCCGGGCTCGGCGCCCTCCCGTTCGACGACGACCCGGTGGTCGGACAGGCGGTGCGCCTCCAGGCCCGCCGGGAGGGGGATGTCCACCAGGAGGTCCCCGTACCGGGCCGAGGGGTGGGCACCGAGCGGGGTCGGGGTGCCGTCGGCGTCCAGCAGGCCCACCCGCCACTCCTGCGGGCCGTCGAGGGCCGGGCCGGTGGCCGCCACCCGCAGCATGCCGCCGTGCCGCAGTTCGGCGGCCGCGACGACGGCGGTACGCCGGGCGGGTTCGCCCAGGGTGTGCATGGCGCCGTGTTTGACCAGGGGCCGGGGCGGACGGTCCGGGACGTGCGCGGCGAGGACCTCACCGAGGTACATGGTGTGCACGGGGAGGGGGACGACCTGGCGCAGCCGGCACTCGACGGCCACGACGCCGCCGGTCACCCACGGTGTGGCGGTCGCCTCCGGCGCGCCGAGACGGATGAGTTCGCTGCTGGTCTTGTCGATGTCGGCGACGGAGAACCCGCCGGCGAAGTCGGCGAGTCCGGCCTGGTCCTCGGCGCACAGGGTCACCGAGAACTCGCCCGCGGCTTCGACGATCCGGCCGGTGGCGGCGCGCGGGCCGAGGACCACGGCCGCGTACAGGGGCTGCTTGTTGACGAAGTAGGACCACTCGGCCGACATCACGTTGGTGACGCCGTCGTGGTGGGCGCAGACCAGGCCCACGGTGCTGGTCAGCCTCTTCCACAGGTCGCCGGGTACCTCGCGGGTCATGCGTCTGCCTCCGTCGGTTCGTGCGGCTGCGGTGGGGTGCTCAGGGCGAGGCGGAACCCGACCGGGTACAGCGGGCCGGGGAAGGGGCCGTGACGGCGGCGGGTGCGGGTGAGGTCGCCGTAGCGGCAGAAGCTCCCGCCCCGCGCGATCCGGTACTCGCCCATGGTCTGGACGAGGTGGTCGGGGACGAACGGGCCGCCGGGGTAGGGCCGGTAGGAGTCGGCCACGTACTCCTCGACGTTGCCGCCCATGTCGAGGACGCCGAACGGGGAGCGGCCGGCGGGGAAGGCGCCCACCGGGGTGGTGGTGTGGATGCCGGTTTCGCGGGTGTTGGCGGCGTCCGGGTCGAAGGTGTCGCCCCAGGGGTGGGCGAGCCCGTCCGGGCCCTTGGCCGCGTATTCCCATTCGGCCTCGGTGGGCAGCCGCCAGGGCAGGCCGGTGCGCCTGCCCAGCCAGGCGGCGTAGGCCTCGGCGTCGGCGGGCCGGACGCCGGCGACGGGGTGATTGCCCCGCTCGTGGGGGTGGGCGCCCAGGTACCAGGTGGTGGGGCGGGCGGGGTGGCCGGTCTCACGGAGGAATGCCTGGTACTCGGCGTTGGTGACGGGGTAGGTGGCGATCCGGTAGTCGGCCAGGTCCACCCGGTGGGCGGGGGTCTCCTTCTCGATCCACTCGCGCTCCACGCCCATGTGCGTCCACCGGCCGACGACGTCGGCCACCTCCCGTTCGGGCAGGCCGATCTCGACGGTGCCGCCCGGTACGGCGCACACGGCGGGGACGGCGGTGAGGCGCGGATCCCCGAGCAGCGCGAGGATGCCGCCCGCCGCCAGCCGGTCGGGCAGGGGCGCCGAGCCGTCCTCGACCAGCGACGCCAGCTCCTTCGGGCCGGCCGCGGCGAGTCGGGCGGCGGCCGCGGCGGCGGGCCTGAGCCGTCGCGGGTCGGCCGGCTCCGCGTACTCCTGGAAGTGGGGGGAGGCGGCGACGTCCTCCAGCCTCATGCGCGCACCTCCGTTTCGGGGCCGCGGACCGGGAGGTGGTGGCCGCTGCGGGCCTTCGCCTCCAGGTAGGCGGCGTTCCCGGGCGTCAGGTGCACCCCGGTGGGCAGGGTTTCGGCGATGTCGATGCCGTGGCCGCGCAACTGCCTGACCTTGTCCGGGTTGTTGGTGAGCAGTCGGACGCGGTGCAGGCCGAGGGTGCGCAGCATGACGGCCGCGGCCAGGTAGTCGCGTTCGTCGGCGCCGCGGCCGATGAGCCGGTTGGCCTCGAAGGTGTCCGTGCCCCGGTCCTGCAGCAGGTAGGTGTCCAGCTTGTTGTACAGGCCGATGCCTCGGCCCTCCTGACGCAGGTAGAGCAGGACGCCGCCGTGCACGGCGAGCAGGTTCAGGGCCTCGTCGAGTTGCGGGCCGCAGTCGCAGCGGGTGGAGCCGAACACGTCGCCGGTCAGGCACTCGCTGTGCAGGCGCACCAGGGCGCCCTCGTGTCCCGCGGGGGCACCAGGCAGGCCAGGTGCTCGCCGTCGTCGGGCAGGCCGCGGAAGGTGACCAGCTCGGCCGTTCGCCCCGCCGCGCGGTGCAGGTCGACGGGTACGCGAGCCCTCACCGTCGCCGCGCCGACGGCCGCCCCCGCGGTCAACTCGCCACCGCCCAGAGGCTCTGCCGGGCCTGACGGGCGAGCGTGTCGAGGTCGAAGCGCCGCTGCACGTGCACCTCGCCGTCGGCGTCGAGGCCCACGATCAGGATCTGCCCGTCCCAGCCGGCGACCGCGACCCGTCGCTCGTCGAGGCGGTACATGCAGGACACCCCCTGCCGGAACTCGTCGACCAGACGCCCCGACCTCAGGCCGTTGTCGTCGTCCCAGTCGACCTTCCACCGGTGGAGCCCGAAGTCGTACGAGCCGGCGAGCACCACCGGGGAGTCGGGATCGCCCAGCAGGGCCACGCACTTGACCGACTCGTCCGGGCCCAGGAGTGTCCGCCGGCGGACCACCTCCCACGCCTCGCCCCCGGGGGAACGCTCCAGCAGCCCGACCTTGACCGTGTGGTCGCGGGAGGCACTCGCCACGACCCGCCCGCCCAGGGTGGCGACCGAGTTGACCAGGTTGCCGTGTTCCCACAGGGTGGCCCGCTCGTGCAGCCCTCCGACCGCCGTGGTGCGGTCGGTCGCCGCGGACGCGAAGCCGTCGCCGAACGGTACGAGCGACTTCACCGAGCCCTCATGGGGCTTGCCCCGGTCCGCTTCGGCCAGCGAACCCGGGTCCAGGCCGATCAGCGCGCCGTTGTAGGTGCCGGCGACCAGCAGGTCCGCGACGCGGCACAGGGAGGGCACGGGGGCGCCCAGCGGCTCGGTGACGGCGATCAGTTCACCGTCGGCGTTGCAACGGTGCACGTGCCCGGCGTAGGTCCCCGTGTAGAACGCCTCGCCGTCCGCGGCGAGCGACAGCACCGGGCTGTCGGAGACCGGCAGCAGCCGCACCGACGGCGCCGCGGCGTCCGCGTCCGGGTCGAAGGCGACGACCGTGCCCGAGTCGCAGCCCACGAGGAGTTCGCCGCCGAGTACGGCCATCGCGTTCGGGCCGTGGTTCGGCGCCGACGGCTCGGCCAGCGGCGTCGCCGTGGCGAGGTCCACGAGGTGCGGGCCGTTCCAGAAGCTGCCCACCGCCACCCGGCCCCGTGCGACGGCGACCGACCGCGGCCACATGCGCGCGTCGTGCACCCGGTGCAGCCGCCGTCCGTCGGCGTCGAACACGTGCAGACAGCCGTCGTAGGCGCCGACGGCGAACGAGGCGTCGTCCTCCGCCCAGGCCACCGCGCGTGCCGCGGTCTGCGCGACGGTCACCGTCCGGCGCAGCGCGAGGCGGGGGGTGAGCAGTTCGACCACACCGTCGTCGCGGGTGATCGCCAGCGTCGTACCGGAGTGCGACCAGGCGCAGCCCTCGACGGAGGCCGCGCAGTGGCGTTCGACAGTGCTGCCGGGGCGGTCGGGATCGCAGACGGCGACCATGCCGTCCTCGCCCACGGTGGCGACCAGGCCGTCGCGGCTGACCGACACCATCATGCAGTGCGCCGCGTGGGACCCCACCTCGCCGGCGAAGGCCCCGGTGCGGGTGTCCCACAGGGTGGCCCGGCCGTCCTCGGAGACGCAGATCAGGCGGTGGCCGTCGGGCATCCAGGCGACCGCGTTGATGTCGTCGGTGTGCCGGGCCAGGACCGTGAGCAGGGCGGGCCGCCGGATGCCCGGGTGCTCCGGTATCCGCCAGACGGCCACCGTCTTGTCCGCCGAGGCGGTGGCCAGCAGGTCCGTGCGGACGGGGTTCCACTGGACGGCGTTGACCAGACGGCGGTGGTGCAGCCGGGTCAGCGGCTTCGGCCGCGTCGGCCTGCTCACGTCCCACAGCAGCACGGTCCCGTCGTACGAACAGGTCGCCAGCTGCGAACCGTCCGGCCGGAAGGCCACGTCGGTGACGGGTGCGGCATGACCGGCCGGGCCGGGCCGCAGATCGATGGTGCGCAAGAGGTCCTCTCCCTTGGTTCGTCGTACGCGGCTGGTTCGTCGTACGCGGCTGGTTCGTCGTGCGCGGCGCGGGGCTCAGCCCGCGACTCCGGCCACGGCCGGCACGTTCCCGGCCGCGTCGTCGGCGGGGTGGTCGCGGTGGTGCAGGGTGTGGCGGACCGGCCGGCGGGGCAGCCAGTGGTCGCGCAGCTTGGTGAAGACCTGCCGTCCGCCGGGGTCCGCGTCCAGGCGGTAGAGGGACAGCAGGCCGGTACGGCAGCCCACCAGCAGGTGCGGGGAGCCGTCCGCGTCCCGGACCACGGCGAGTGCCTTGGGGTAGTCGGCCAGGTCCTCCAGCAGGCCGGCGAACTTCGCACTGCCGTGCTCGTAGGCGGCCAGCTGCATGCCGTACGAGGAGGCGCAGACCAGTCCGTCGGCGAGGACGGCGTTCTCGACCGTGTTCGACAGCAGCTTCGACCAGCGGGCCGCCACGCCCACGCCGATCTCGACCTCCTTCAGGCCGCCGTCCCCGACGATGTACAGCCGACCGTCCTGCGCCCAGGCGCGCTTGGGGTATTCGCCCTGGTCGAAACGCCAGCGGAGACTCCCGTCCGAGGCGTCCAGGACGGCGATGACGCCGTTCCTGGTGACCAGGACCCGGTCGCCGTCCGGCAGATACGCGGTCGCCCAGACGGGCAGGCCGTCCACGCCGAACCCGGCGAGCCGCCGGCCGTCGCCGGTGTCCAGTTCGACGGCGCCCCCGTTGGTCGCCACCAGGGCCCGGCCGCCGTCCGGGGAGACCGCGACGGTGTGCGGCAGATCCGGCAGCCGGACGTGCCATCGGACGGTCCCGTCGCGGTCCGCGCGAAAGACCGTCCGGTCGCGGGTGATGCCGACCCAGCCCGACGCGACCGGCGCCACCCGCCGGGTGAATCCCCACTCGGTCGTGTGCTCGGCCTCCACCCGCAGCATCGGGCCGGCGGCGGAGTCCTCCACGCGGGCGACGACGACCCCGGAATCGGTGGCGCAGTACAGCGTGCGCGCGTCCTCCCGCGACGGCTGGACGTCCCACACCGCCTGCCGCCGGTGGCCCGTGTCGCGTACGAACTCGCCCGCGGCGTCCAGTTCGATGATCGTGCCGTCCTGGCACAGGACGTACACCTGGCCCGCGGAGCCGACGGTCAGGTCGCTGAGCTGGTGCGGGAAGCCGGTCACGGTGCGTTCGACGCGCAGCTCCCGGCGGGTGTTGTCGAAGATGTGCAGTTCGCCGTCGAAACCGCCGGAGTAGGCGCGGGTGAAGTCGGGGGAGAAGGTCACGAACTCGACGTCGTCGCGGGCGAACAGCAGCTCACTCTCCTTCTCCCCCGAAGTGCTCACCACCACGACCCCGTTGGCGATGTCGGCGTTGTCGCCCTCGCCGAAGTCCTGGGTGGCCCAGAACCGGTCGTGCCGGGCGTCGTAGCGCACCCGGTGGATGTTGCCGTCGTCCAGCTTGACCAGGTCGGGGAAGACCCCGTCCTCGAACGAACCGAACCGCAGATGCCCGCGCTTGTCCGAGACGGCGTGCCGGGTGGGGTGCTCGGTGCACGCCCACTCCATGGGGCTCTCACCGCAGATGTTCGGCCGGATCTCCAGCACCTCGAACGTGTGCAGATCCAGCACCAGCATCTGCCGGTGGTAGCCGCTGGTGACGAAGACGCGGTCCTTCCAGATGCCGATACCGCGGGAACTGCACGGCGAGGGTTCCTCCCGCGGCAGCAGCAGGGACGGATCGCACACCGTCGCCGGATCCAGCCGGTCGACCAGGTCCAGTGTGTCCAGAGACCACCGGCACACCGCGCCCATACGGTCCTTGCCGATCACCCACCCGTCGGCGACGGCCAGCCCGTACAGCGGCCGGCCCTGTCGGACGAAAGGCGACGACGCCACGAGCCGCAGTTCGTCGTCGAGCAGGTGAATACGGCCGTACACGTCCGATGCGAGAAGTCCCGCGCCTTCCACGTACAGGATTCTGACCATGCGGTCCGTCGGGTTCACGATGCTTTTCCCGGCCTTTCTCGGGTTCAGGACGGATTCGGAAATCGCGGTTACTTGCTCGGCGTGACGCCTTCGCGGATTGGACCGCCGTCGTCGTCATCGTCGTCATCGTCGCCGTCGCCGTCGTCATCGTCGTCGTCGCCGTCGTCATCGTCGTCGTCGTCGATGTCGTCGCCGCTCCCGCCCGTGCCGGTTCCGGTTCCGGGGGAGGTGCTGCAGTCGTCGGAGGCCGTGGCGGCGGCACTCTTGACGATCTCGCCGGTGGCGGCGTCGAGCGTGACCCGGATCGGGCCCTTGCCCTGGTCGATGGTCACTTTCCAGACGGTGCTCCCGTTCTCCTGGGTCAGCGCCACCTCGGTGATGCGGCCGTCGCCCATCTTCTGGATGACCGCGTCGGTGGCCCCGGCCACGGTGCTCACCGCGAGCCCCGACGTCCCCTGCGCCCCGAGCCCCGCCGCCTTGTCCGCCCGGACCTGCACGGCCGATTCCCGTGCGGAGGACCCCTCCGTCACCTCACTGCCCATGGCGATACCGGCGCCGCCCACCATGATTCCGCTCACCACGATCGCTGCGATCGCGTTCCTCTTCCGCATGGTCGATCCCTCCACGTCGATGGATGTGACAACAGCGAGTATTGGGCCGGGAGGACGGGAATCCCGGGCGCTGACCGGAACCTTGGTGAAGCGCTCGCGGAATCTTGTTGCTCTTAACTCCCTGCTGGCTTTTCCTTATCCCTTTGCTCGGGATCTCGCCGAAGGGCGGCTCGGCGGCTCGGCCTGGATCGCCACCCGCTCGCGGTGTCGGTTTCCGTCTCCGTGTGCCCGGAAGCCAGGAGGCGGGCGAACCGCGTCCCCTCGGGAGCGTGGTGACCGCGCGAGCCTCGGGCTCGTTCGCCTTGCCGGGAGTTATGCGGGCGGTCGGGTGTCGGTCCCGGTCATCGGCTGCTGTCGCTCGCGGGGTGGGGAGGCGTCGGTCCGGCGGACGTGCCGCTGCCCGAGGGCACGGCCAGGCGGAATCCGACCCCGTGGAGGGTGGTGATCCAGGACGGGTCGCCCAGCTTGCGGCGCAGTGCCGCCACATGCACGTCCAACGTCCTGGTGGGGCCGAAGAAGTGAGGCCCCCACACCTCGTCCATGATCTGCCGGCGGTACCACACCGCACCGGGGTCACCAGCCAGACAGACCAGGATGCCGAACTCCTCCGGCGTGAGCGCGAGTGATTCCTCGCCGACGGCGACCTCCCGGGTACGCCGGTCGATGGTCAGCGGACCGACGTGCTGGACGTACGGCGTCGCGGGAGCCTGATGCCGCGTGGGGGCGGGGGAGGAGACGGCGGACGGCGCCGCTGTGCCGCCGCTCGACGAGGAGGGGCAGCGAGGAGGGGTGCGGCGGGTGACGGCCCGGATGCGGGCCACCAACTCCCTTACGCCGAAGGGTTTGACGAGGTAGTCGTCCGCCCCGACCTCCAGGCCGGCGACACGGTCGGTCTCCTCGCTCCGGGCGGTGATCATGATGATCGGCACGGCGGAGCGGGAGCGCAGCGTCCGGCAGACGTCGATGCCGTCCATGTCGGGGAGTCCGAGGTCGAGCAGCACGAGGTCGGTCGTGGGCGCCACCAGGGCGGTGGCGCCCGTGGCGGCCCGGTCCACCGTGAAGCCGTGGCGGTTCAGCCCTTCGGTCAGGGGCGCGGCGATCCGGTCGTCGTCCTCGACGAGCAGCAGCCGCACGGCGGGTGAGGCACCCTGGGCCCGCTCTCCGTTTCCCTCGGTCCCGGCTCCGGGTGACGCCTCCGTGCGCGGAGGGCCGTCGAGTGCGGGTGACGGCGCGTGCGGGCCGATCCGCTCGTCCTGCGGTGTCGGTGGCGTGGAGCGGTCGGATCCTGGGGGCACGGCTTTCTCCTCGGCAGGCTGAGGCTGAGGGCGCGGACGTTCGCCCCACCGCGGGGAGGCCACGGGACGCACGCCGAGTGATGGCAACGACCTTACGGCCGACAGCGGCCGGGCTGGTCCAGCGGTTCGCCAGCAAACAGTTAACGGGCGGCCAATGTTCAGAGGCGGCGCGTGATGGGCGCCGATCGATTCTTCGGGGCGGCCGGGCGGTCGGGAGGGCGTTGCGGAGCGCGACGTCGGCGGACCGGTGGCGCGCAGCCGGGAACCGACGGACCTCCACCTCTCGCAGGAGCTGGGGTACGGCGACGCCGGGCACGTCTACTCGTACGTGGTCGAGCCCGTCGGTCAGAACGCCGACACCGGTGCTTTGCGCGCCGCGGAGCGCGGACCGCGGTTCGGCGCGAGGCGAGGTTCCCCGGCAGGCCTCAGCCGGACGACCGCGTCAAGGCCGCCGCCGGGCGCGGCGTCGAGGACCACGTCACCGCCGCCGGCCCGAATGAGCTGCTGAACAATGGGCAGGCCGAGTCCCGTGCCCTCGTGGTAGGAATCGGCGGCCCGCCAGAAGCGGTCGAAGGCACGCCGGCGCTCGGCCTCGGTCATGCCGGGGCCCTGGTCGATCACATGCAGCTCGACGCCGGATGTCCGCGGGCCGCCGGCGAGCGTCCTGGCCAACGTGATGGTGGTCCCCGGCGGCGAGACCCGTAGCGCGTTGGAGAGCAGGTTGTCGACGACCTGTTCCAGGGCGCCGGGGATCGCCCACACGTGGCCGGCCTGCTCTCCGGTCACGACGATGTCGACGTAGTGCTCGGCGGCGAAGGCGGCCCAGGTGACCGCACGGTCGGCGACGACGGCGTCGAGGTCGGTGGCCTCCGGAGTGCTCGCGGAGTTCTCCAGTCGGGCCAGGGCGAGCAGCCCCTGCACCATGCGACCGAGCCGTTCCACTTCCCCGACCGCCTCGTCGAGGCTGTCGTGAGCGCGCGGGTCGAGGTAGGGCTCGAAGTTCTCCAACCGCAGACGCAGCGCGGTCAACGGGGTCTTGAGCTGGTGGGATGCTTCGGAGGCGAACGCCCGCTGGGCGTGCAGCAGATGCTGCAGCCGCATCGCGGTCCGCGAGAACGTGGAGGCGAGACGGCGCAGTTCGGGCGGTCCCTGAGTGATGAGGGGAGGGTCCTTGAGGCTGCCGTCGGCGAGTTCGGCGGTGGCGCGCTCCAGGGCCCGTACGGGGCCGGTGACCCAGTGGGCCAGCGCGAAGGCGATCGCCGCCACGGCGATCAGCACGCCCAGGCCGATGAGGGCCAGGGTCATCCACGTTCCTTGGATCCTCGACGTCAAGGGGGCGACCGGGTAGGAGACGCGCACCACGCAGCGGACGGTGGTTCCGGAGGAGCCCGGCACGGTGACGGTGAACGCGTCGCCGTCCACGGCGCGGTCCTCGCGGGTCGTGGACATGGACCGGTCGCGCAGGGCGGTGGCGATGTCGGGCTCGGCGGACAGGTCCGTTCCGGCGGCGACGGCGTCGTGCGAGTCGGCGAGCACTCTGCCGGTGTCGTCCACGACGACGACACGGCCGCCGTTCTCCCGGGCGAAGTCGGCTGCCAACGCCGGCACTTCGGCCGTCGCCCGCCGTTCGACCCTGACCTCCAGGACCTGCGCCAGCAGCTCGGCCGAGTGCCGTCCGTCCCCGGTGAAGCGGGAGATCTCGCCGCGGGCGTAGAAGTAGCCGAGCGGCACTTCCAGGCCGAGCAGGACGAGCATCGTGAGGCTGAGGTAGCTGAGCAGGAGACGGCGCGTCACCTGACGCCCCAGGGGGACGCCTGCCACACCGGAACGGCCGGTTGGGGGCCGACGGGCGACTGGAGGCCGACGGGCGGCTGGAGCCGGAACCCCACCCCGCGGATGGTGTCGATCCAGGCGGAGTCACCGAGCTTGCGGCGCAGGGCGGCGATGTGCACGTCCAGCGTCTTGGTCGGGCCGAAGTAGTTCGGATGCCACACGATGTCCAGAATGTGCTGCCGGGTGCAGACGGCTCCGGGATCGTCGGCCAGGCAGGCCAGCAGGTCGAATTCCTTCGGCGACAGCGCGATCGGGGTCCGGTCCAGGTGTACTTGGCGGGTTCGACGGTCGATCGTCAACGGGCCGATCCGCTGGAGGCAGTCGGCCGGCTCGGCCGGTCCCCCGGCACCCGGCCCGGACAGGGACGGACCGGCTACGGTGGACGCGGCCTGGGCACGGCGGGTGACGGCCCGGATCCGGGCTATGAGCTCCCTGACTCCGAACGGCTTGGACACGTAGTCGTCGGCGCCGATCTCCAGGCCGAGGACCCGGTCGACCTCATCGCTCCTCGCGGTGATGATGATGATGGGCACCTGGGAGCGGAGCCGGAGCGCCCGGCACACTTCGATGCCGTCGATGTCGGGCAGTCCCAGGTCCAGCAGGACCATGTCGGCCTCCCCGGCGGCAAGCCCCTCCCTCCCGGTGCGGGCACGGTCGACGGTGAACCCGAAGCGGTTCAGCCCCTCCACCAGCGGACCGGCCACCCGGTCGTCGTCCTCGATCAGCAAGACACGCATCGGCAGACTCACAAGTCCTGAGCAGTGGCGGTGAAGCGGGCGTGATCAGGCGGCAGGACCGCGGGGCCTCCGGCGAGGCCGCCACCCTCGAGTACGCACTGGAGGTGCTCCACGTTCAGACAACGCGGCGGGCGGTCGTTCTCACCGCGGTGCGAAGGGGTGCGGCCGGGGCTCGGCGACGACCGGTCCACGCTGCCGGGCGTGGCCGCCCGGCTGGAACGGGCCCGCAGCCAACGCCGTCGACAGCCTCATCGGTGCGCTTCGCGGGCCGACCGACAGCCTGACCGGAGACGGCAAGGCGTTGGCCGTTCCTTAACTATCCGCTGTCATAACGCTGTCCCGTCCTCGCCAACGGTCTCCTAGGGTGTGGGACGAACCCGGTCGGGCATCCTCCGCGAAGCCTCACCGCTTCAACGGACCGCCGGACAGCGGCCTTTCCCCGACCGAGAGAAAGGACACCGTGTCACCCGACCCCGAAACCGGATCCTCGTGGTCCACGACTGCCGACGCGGCCCACACGCCCCATCCGCATTCACGTCAGGACGACCGAGCTGCGGCAGGCGAACCGTTCGATTTCGCAGCCACCAGTGGCGAAGCCTTCGTCATCACCGGACTTCCCGGGCCGCCACCCGTCGATACCGCGGTCTCCCCCTCGGCACCGGGCCCCCTCGACGACCAACCCGACGAGGACCGAGCCGGGCTGTGGGACCGGCTGGGCGACCGCATGGCCACCGCCGTCACCGCCGCCGCCGCGGGGCTCGTCCTCCTCGGCGCTCTCTTTGTCATGTCATTGATCACCGATGGCATCACGTTCACCTCCGGCAAGACACAGCCCGCGGGAGAGAACACCTCGATCGTGAACCCTCCCGGCCAGAACACACAGCCTGAGGGATCAGCCACTCCCGCAGCACCCCCCATGACTGCCGCTCCTTCTCCCTCGGATCTCCCGACAGACCCAGAAACAGGCAACAGCGTCCCGCCCGGCGACGGCAAGGACGACGACCATGACGAAGACGAGGAGGCCGAAGAGGACAAGGAGGACGAGGAAGACGACGACGAGGACGAGGACGAGGACGAGGACGAGGACGACGAGGACCACTAGGACGACAGACAGATAGACGGCGGCCCGCACGCTCGGACCGCGCGGCCGACTGCAAACGTCCCGGGCCGGACGGCAAAGTCCGGCTGGAGCGCCGTGGACAGCGTTCCCGCAGGATCCGCGTATGCGGCAGGATGACAGCGTGACCCACCGCGACGCCGCTCCCCCCGATCTCGCCTCGATGCGCAAGCAGTACCGGGCCGAGGGGCTTTCCGAGACCGAGCTGGCCGCCACTCCCCTGGAGCAGTTCGCGCGCTGGTTCAAGCAGGCGGCGACGGAGGGCGGCCTCTTCGAGCCGAACGCGATGGTCGTGTCCACGGCGGACGCCCAGGGCCGGCCCAGCTCCCGCACGGTGCTGCTGAAGCACTTCGACGAGCGGGGGTTCGTGTTCTACACGAACTACGACTCCCGCAAGGGGCGTGAGCTGACCGGGAACCCGTACGTCTCGCTGCTGTTCCCGTGGCATCCGATGGCCAGGCAGGTCATCGTCACCGGAGTCGCGCGGCGCACCGGCCGGGACGAGACGGCCGCCTACTTCCGCACCCGGCCGCACGGCTCGCAGCTGGGCGCGTGGGCGAGCGGCCAGTCGTCGGTGCTGGCCGACCGTGCGGACCTGGACGCGGCGTACGCGGAACTGGCGGCCCGGTATCCGGAGGGCGAGCAGGTGCCGGTCCCGCCGCACTGGGGCGGCTTCCGGGTGACCCCGCAGGCGGTGGAGTTCTGGCAGGGCCGCGAGAACCGCCTCCACGACCGCCTGCGGTACGTGGCGCGGCCCGACGGCGGCTGGCGGGTGGAGCGGCTCAGTCCGTGAGCCTTCGGCCCAGCACCTCGTCCAGCAGGGCCGCCCACTGCCGTACCACCCGTTCGCGCCGGGCCGCGTCGTCGGTGAGGAGGGTGGCGAGGCCCAGGCCGCGGGCCATGTCGAGGAAGCCCTGGACGGTCTCGCGGACGCCGGGGCGGGTCTCGTCGGCGGCGAGGAGGTCCACGGCGACGCGGTGGCTCTCGCGGCCGATGCGGGATTCCAGCTCGGTCACGCGGGGCCGCAGCTGCTCCTCGTTGGATGCGGCGACCCACAGGTGGAGGGCGGCGCGGAACAGAGGCCCGGTGTAGAGGTCGATCAGGGCGGTGACCGCCGCGCGGCGGTCGCCGGCGGTGGTGCCGTCGGGGAAGAGGGCGCGCAGGGCGGTGGAGCGTTCCTCGGCCACGTACTCCACGGCGGCCGTGAAGAGGTCCTCGCGGGTCGGGAAGTGGTGCTGGGCCGCCCCCCGGGAGACGCCCGCGCGTTCGGCGACGACGAGGACCGTGGAGCCCACCCAGCCGTGTTCGGCGAGGCAGGCCACGGCGGCTTCCAGGAGGCGCTGCCGGGTGGCCCGGCTGCGGTCCTGCTTGGGGACGCGTTCGGCACGGTCGGCACGGTCGCTTCGATCGCTGCGGTCACTGCGGTCGGTCGTGCTCAAACCGTCCATTCCGGATCCCGTCGTTCGAGGAAGGCCGTCATCCCCTCGCGCGCGGTGGCGGAGGAGAAGAGGCGGGCCGAGAGCGCGGTCAGGTCGGCGGCGTCCCGGTCGAAGGTCTCCAGCACCCTAGTCGTGAGCAGCCGTTTCGTCTCGGCCAGGGCCTCGGGGGCGGCTCGGCGCAGGCCGTCGAGGACGGGGGCGAGGACCTCGTCGACGTCCTCGCCGTACGCGGTGAGCAGGCCGGTGCGGACGGCTTCGGCGGCGTCGAGGCGCTCCCCGGTGAGGTAGTAGCGGGCGAGCGCGCGCGGGTCGGTGCGGGGCAGCAGCGGCAGGGAGATGACGGCGGGGGCGACGCCGATGCGGACCTCGGTGAAGGCGAACGTGGCCGTGTCCGAGGCGACGGCGATGTCGCAGGCGCCGAGCAGTCCGAGGCCGCCCGCGCGGACGTGCCCGGTGACCCGCGCGACGACCGGTTTCGGGAGTTCGAGCAGCTGCTTCAGCAGGCCGGTGAGGTCCTGAGGTGCCGGCGGGTCGCGCAGGTCGGCGCCCGCGCTGAAGGTGTTCCCGGTGTGCGTGAGCACGACCGCGCGGACGCCGCCGTCCCGGCCGGCGTCGGTGAGCGCGTCGGCCAGCTCGGCGACGAGGGCGGCCGACAGGGCGTTGCGGCGCTCGGGGGCGTCGAGGCTGAGGGTCTCGACGCCCCGCGCGCGCGTGCGGCCGATCAGGGTCACGAGGGCTCCCCGGACCGCGCCCTGAGTTCGCGGCGCAGGATCTTCCCGGAGGCCGCGCGGGGGACGGCGTCGAGGAACGTGACCTGGCGGACCCGCTTGTACGGGGCGACGTGTTCGGCGACGTGCATCATGACCTCGCTCTTTGTGAGTCCGGGGGCGGCGGCGCTGATGACGTGATTCAGGGAGCTGAGGTCGTACTCGGTGACCAGGGGGTGCTTGGCGAGGGCCTGCACGATGGGCGGAGCCACGTACAGGCCGGTGATGCGGTGGTTCTGGATGGCCGCCAGGAACGTCTCCAGGTCGAAGCGCGGGAGGACGACGACGGTGGCGCCCATGCACAGGGGTGCGTTCATCAGGGCCGTGAGGCCGTAGATTTGACATCCTCCCCCTCTTGAAAGAGGGGGATTCCAACCCGGGTGGGTCGAGGTTCACGGGCGCTCGAGCGGATGGTGGCCGCTGTCACCCCTCCGGCACCGGCTGCCCGCCGGGGGCGGGGAATCCCACCCTGTCCTGCCGCGACGTTGACCGCTGCGTTCTCATCGGCGTTGCAGGTGAACCCGCAGGACACACAGACGAACTCGGCTTGGCTCTTGCGCGAGTTCTTCTCGATCCACCCGCAGGCGCTGCACCGCAGCGACGTGTACGGGGCGGGCACATCCTCCACCCGCCCGGGAGCCTTCTCCCCGGTCCGGCGGCGCAGCAGGCCCCAGCCCTGGGCGAGGATCGCCCGGTTCAGTCCGGCCTTCTGCCGCACCCGTGTACCGGGTTGCTCGATGGTCCCCTTCGCCGAGCGGGTCATGGTGGTGATGTTCAGCTTCTCGAACCGGATCAGACGGTAGGTGCGGGCGAGCATGGTGGAGGTCTTCTCGCACCAGTCCTTGCGCCGGTCCGCCTCCCGGGCCTTGATCATGGCCACCTTCGCGTACTCGGCGGCCTTGGCCTCGCTGCCCCTGGGGGCGCGGGCCGCCCGGCGCTGGTGCTTGCGGACCCGGGCCCGCTCGCGGGTGGTGAGCCGCGGGCAGTTCAGCCTTTGCCCGTCGGAGAGGGCGGCGGTGATCGTCACGCCCCGGTCGATACCGACGATCCCGTCCGTGCCGGGCGCCTCGATGGGGTCGGGGATGATCGCGAAGGCGATGTGCCACTGCTGGTTGCGGAAGGTGACCCGGAACGTCTTCGCGGCGGGCAGCCCGGTGCGGGTGAGGCGGAAGCGGACCCAGCCGCAGCCGGGCACCTTCACCCGCGCCCAGCGCCGGTTCAGCCTCTGCACCACCACTGAGCGGCCCATGACCTGCCTGCCCTGGGCGTTCAGCTTCGGCGAACCGTCCGGATGCGACTCCAGCACGCGGTCGGTGCCAATCACCCGGAAGCCCTCATGCACATGCTTCCTGCGCCAGGTCGGCTCGCCGAACCCGGAGGCGAACCGGGCGTTCTTGGCCCTGGCGAAGTCCTGCAGCGCCTGCTGCTGCACGTCCGCGTTCCCGGCACGCAGCCAATCGTTCTCCCGCCGGGCCTCGGTGAGCTGACGGCACTGCTCGGCGAACCCGGGAGCGGACCTGCGCCCCGGTTTCCAGTGCGCGGGCTGCTCAACGGCCAGGTTCCACACGTACCGGGCGTGCGCGCAGTGCCCGAGCATGACGCCCGCCTGCTCACCCGTCGGGTACATCCGGAAACGTGACATGCCGCCCAACCTAGCCCCGTCCCTCGCTCGCCTCTTCGCCTCCCACCAGGCTCACTCGAACGAGCGACCGACCCCCGCCACCACCCCCGGCCACGCACCATCGCACCCCTGCCCTGACCGAGCCCGCCACCGTCCTCTTCCGGGACGCCGGATCGCCCCGAAGGCGATGCGGCTCCTCCTGCCCAGCTCCGCGGGAACGGGCATGCATCCCGGCCCCGAAGGACCGGGCACCCTGCCCGGCAAGAGAGGTGGAAGAACGGCAGCACGGCGAGGATGCGGTCGCCGGGTCCCGTGGTGATCAGCGGTTCGAGCTGGGCGAGGTTGGTGGCGATCTGGCGGTGCGTGAGCATCACCCCCTTGGGGGTGCCGGTGGTGCCGGTGGTGCCGGAGGAGTACGGCAGGGCGGCGACGTCCTCGGCGGGGTCGATGGCGACCTGCGGCTCGGGGGCGGTGGAGGCCAGCATGTCGATCAGCGAGCGGTGGCCGGGCGCGCTGTCGCAGACGAGGATCTCCTCGACGCCGCCCGCGAGTTCGGCCGCCCTGCGCGCGGTCTGGAGCAGCGGGGACACGGTGACGATCCAGCGGGCCCCGGAGTCCGCCAGCTGCTTGCCGAACTCCTCGGCGGTGGCGAGCGGGTGGACGGTGGTGACCGAGGCGCCCGCGCGGGCGGCCGCGTAGAAGGCGAGCGGGAAGGCGACCGTGTTGGGGCTGTGCAGGGCGAGCACGTCACCCTTGCGCACGCCGGCTTCGGCGAGAGCGGCGGCGACGCGCCGGTGGAACCGGTCCACCTGCTCGTAGGTGAGGGTGGTGCCGTCGGTTCCGTCGATGAGTGCCGGGGTGCTCCCGAACTCGGCGGCGCGCGCGAGCACCGCGTCGTGGATGGGGAGATCGACGGGTGGAACGTCTGCGTACTCGCTGCGGAACATGGTTCCTCCTCGCACGACGCTGTGCCGGTTCGGTACGACTCGGTATTCGGTATTCGGTACTCCTGGATGTGCCGTGACGCCTCTCGGTACTACTGGTTACTGCCGGTTTCAGCACTGCTCGGTGCTGCCCGGTGCTGCCCGGGACCACTGGCATTGCCGGCGCTACCGGTACTGCCGTCCCGCCCCGCCGGTGAAGGCCCCTGCCCCTCAGTAGGACTTGGGCAGGCCCAGGGTCTGGTGGGAGACGTAGTTCAGGATCATTTCCCGGCTCACCGGGGCGATCCGGGATACCCGCGCGGCGGTCACCAGCGAGGCGAGGCCGAACTCGCGCGTGAGGCCGTTCCCGCCGAGGGTGTGCACGGCCTGGTCGACGGCCTTCACACAGGCCTCGGCGGCGGCGTACTTGGCCATGTTGGCGGCCTCGCCCGCGCCGACGTCGTCGCCGGCGTCGTAGAGGTGGGCGGCCTTCTGCATCATCAGGCGGGCCAGTTCGAGCTCGATGTGCGCCTGCGCGAGAGGGTGCGCGATGGCCTGGTGCGCGCCGATGGGCGCCTTCCACACCGTGCGGTCCCGCGCGTACTCGACGGCCTTGGCCAGGGCGTAGCGGCCCATGCCGATCGCGAAGGCGGCCGTCATGATCCGCTCGGGGTTGAGCCCGGCGAACAGCTGGAGCAGACCCGCGTCCTCTCCCCCACTGCCGAAAGCGTGGGAGGGGCCCCCACCGACCAGGGCGTCGGCGGGCAGCCGTACGTCGTCGAGGGTCAGCTCGAACTGCTTCTCGGCGGCGCTGAGTTCCATGTCGATCTTCCGGCGCTGGAAGCCCTCGGTGTCGCGCGGGACGATGAACAGGCAGGGCTTGAGCCGTCCGGTGCGGCCCTCTTTGACGGACACGGTCTCGGTGCGGCCGACGACGAGGGTGGCGTCGGCGATGTCGACGCCGGAGACGAACACCTTGCGGCCGGTGAGCAGCCAGTCCCCGGTGTCGGGGTCGCGGCGCGCGGTGGTCGTGATGCGGTGCGCGTTGGAACCGGCGTCGGGTTCGGTGATGCCGAACGCCATGGTGCGGGTGCCGTCGGAGAGACCTGGCAGCCACTCCCGCTTCTGCGCCTCGGTGCCGAAGCGGGCGATGACCGTGCCGCAGATGGCGGGCGAGACGACCAGCAGCAGGAGCGGGCAGCCGGCGGCGCCCAGCTCCTCCAGGACGATGGACAGCTCGGCGATGCCGCCGCCGCCACCGCCGTACTCCTCCGGCAGGTTGACGCCGAGGTAGCCGAGCTTGCCGGCGTCCGCCCAGAGTTCCCTGGCGGGCACGCCTTCTTCGACGGTCCGGGTGAAGTAGGCGCGGCCGTAGCGGTTGCCGAGGGCGGAGACGGCCGCGCGGAGGGCCTTGTGCTCTTCGGATTCGATGACGGGCATGAGCGCTCCTGGGGGAAGGGCTTCACGTCGGGTGGAAACTGTGCTCGCGGCGGAATCTCGGGCGGAAGCCGTGTCCGCGGCGGGGTCTCGGGCGGAGGGTGCCTCCGCGGCGGCTCTCAGGTGGAGGGTGTGTCCCCGGCAGGGGCCCGGGCGGGATCCACGACGGCCAGGAGGGCGCCGACCTCCACCTGCTGCCCCTCGGTCGCGTGCAGGGCGCTCAGCGTTCCGGTGACCGGGGCGGAGATCCTGTGCTGCATCTTCATCGCCTCCAGCCAGAGCAGGGGCTCTCCGGCCTGCACGGAGGCGCCCGCGGCCAGTCCGTCCGCGACGCGTACGACCGTGCCCGGCATCGGGGCCAGCAGGGAGCCCGGCACGAGCTGGGCGGTGGGGTCGGGGAAGCGGGGCAGGGCGGTGAGGGCGGTGCCGTTGACCCACACCTTCTCGCCGTACCGGCCGACCTCGAACCGGCGCCGGACGCCGTCCACGTCGAGGACGACGAGCCCGGCCTCGGCGTGCACCACCTGGACCCCGCCGGCCTCACCGGCCGGGTCGGCGGCGAGCCCGTCCCGGGTGTGCCGGTAGCGCGCCTCGTGCTCCTCGCCGGCCACGGCGTACCACTTGACCTGCGGCTGCGAGGGCAGGTTGCGCCAGCCGCCGAACCGGGAGCGGCCGTGGGCGTCGGCGAGGGCGGCGGCGAGTGGGGCGTACCGGTCGGGGGCAGGCGCGGTCAGCGCGGTCAGGTGACGGTCGTAGAAGCCGGTGTCCATGCGGCCTTCCGCGAACTCCGGGTGCCGCAGGGAGCGCACCAGCAGGTCCCGGTTGGTGACGGGACCGTGGATCGCCGCCCGTTCCAGGGCGGACGCCAGTGTGCGGACCGCCTCCGCGCGGGTGGGCGCGTGGGCGACGACCTTGGCGATCATCGGGTCGTAGTGGACGCCGATGTCGTCGCCGTCGGTGAACCCGGTGTCCAGGCGGACCCCGCCGGGGACGGCGAGCCGGTGCAGGCGGCCGGTCTGCGGCGCCCAGTCGCGGGCGGGGTCCTCCGCGTACAGGCGGGCTTCCACGGCGTGCCCGCGCGCGGGGGGCGGGTCGCCGTCGAGCCGGTGGCCCTCGGCGACGCGGATCTGCTCGGCGACCAGGTCGAGGCCGAACACGGCCTCCGTGACCGGGTGTTCCACCTGCAGCCGGGTGTTCATCTCCAGGAAGTGCGCCCGGTCCCCGGCGACGAGGAACTCGACGGTTCCGGCACCGGTGTAGCCGACCGCGCGGGCGGCGCGCACGGCGAGCGCGTGGAGTTCGGCGGTGAGTTCCGCGGTCAGTCCGGGGGCCGGGGACTCCTCGATCACCTTCTGGTGGCGGCGCTGGAGGGAGCAGTCCCGGGTGCCGAGCGCCCACACGGTGCCGTGCGTGTCGGCGAGGACCTGCACCTCGACATGGCGTCCGCCCGCGTCGCCTCCGAGGTAGGGCTCGACGAACACCTCGCCGTCGCCGAAGGCGCTCGCGGCCTCCGCGCGCGCGGAGGCCAGTTCGGCGTCCAGGTCGGCAAGCTCGCGCACGACGCGCATCCCGCGCCCGCCGCCGCCCGCGGCCGCCTTCACCAGCACCGGCAGGTCGGCCTCGGTGACCTCGCGCAGGGGCGCGATGCCCATGAGTTCCTTGGCGCGCGTCTTGGACGCCATCGCCTCGATCGCCTCGGGGGGCGGCCCGATCCACACCAGGCCGGCGTCCTGGACGGCGCGGGCGAAGCCGGCGTTCTCGGAGAGGAAACCGTAGCCGGGGTGCACGGCGTCCGCGCCGGCCGCGAGCGCGGCCTTCACGAGGAGGTCGCCGCGCAGATACGTGTCGGCGGGCGCCGCCCCCGGGAGGCGTACGGACTCGTCCGCCCCGCGCACGTGCAGGGCGTTCGCGTCGGCGTCCGAGTGCACGGCCACCGTCCGGATGCCGAGTTCGCCGCAGGTGCGGGCGATCCGGCAGGCGATCTCGCCCCGGTTGGCGACGAGGACAGTACTGATCACCGTGTTCCCCTCACATCCGGAAGACGCCGAAGCCACCGCGCACGCCCTCGTAGGGCGCCGTGTGGACGGCCGACAGGCACAGGCCGAGGACGGTACGGGTGTCGCGCGGGTCGATGACGCCGTCGTCGTACAGCCGCCCCGACAGGAACATGGGCAGCGACTCGGACTCGATCTGCTGCTCGACCATGGCGCGCAGCGCCGCGTCCGCCTCGTCGTCGTAGGGCCGGCCCTTCGCCGCCGCCGACTGGCGGGCGACGATGGACAGCACCCCGGCGAGCTGCTGCGGGCCCATGACGGCGGACTTGGCGCCGGGCCAGGCGAACAGGAACCGCGGGTCGTAGGCCCGCCCGCACATGCCGTAGTGCCCGGCGCCGTACGAGGCGCCCAAGAGGACCGACAGGTGGGGGACCTTCGAGTTGCTCACCGCGTTGATCATCATCGCGCCGTGCTTGATGATGCCGCCCTGTTCGTACTCCTTGCCGACCATGTAGCCGGTGGTGTTGTGCAGGAAGAGCAGCGGGATGTCGCGCTGGTTGGCGAGCTGGATGAACTGGGCGGCCTTCTGCGACTCCTCGCTGAACAGCACCCCCTGGGCGTTCGCGAGGATGCCGATCGGATAGCCGTGCAGGGCGGCCCAGCCGGTGGTCAGGCTGGTCCCGTAGAGCGGTTTGAACTCGTCGAAGTCGGAGCCGTCGACGATCCGCGCGATCACCTCGCGCGGGTCGAAGGGGGTCTTCAGGTCGCCGGGGACGATGCCCAGCAGCTCGTCCTGGTCGTACGCGGGCGGCTCGGCCGGCCCCGGGTCGGGGTACGCCTTGCGGTGGTTGAGGCGGGCCACGACCCGCCGGGCCCGGCGCAGGGCGTCCGGTTCGTCGACGGCGAAGTGGTCGGCGAGGCCGGACGTGCGCGCGTGCATGTCGGCGCCGCCCAGGGACTCGTCGTCGCTCTCCTCCCCGGTGGCCATCTTCACCAGCGGCGGACCGCCGAGGAACACCTTCGCCCGCTCCTTGACCATGATCACGTGGTCGGACATGCCGGGGATGTACGCGCCCCCGGCGGTGGAGTTGCCGAAGACGACGGCGACGGTCGGGATGCCGGCCGCCGACAGCCGGGTCAGGTCCCGGAAGATCGCCCCGCCGGGGATGAAGATCTCCTTCTGCGAGGGCAGGTCGGCGCCGCCGGACTCCACCAGGCTGATCACGGGCAGCCGGTTGGCGAGCGCGATGTCGTTGGCGCGCAGGGCCTTCTTCAGGCTCCAGGGGTTGCTGGCGCCGCCGCGCACCGTCGGGTCGTTGGCCGTGATCAGGCACTCCACGCCCTCGACGACCCCGATGCCGGTGACCAGGGAGGCGCCGGTCGTGTACTCGCTCCCCCAGGCGGCCAGCGGGGACAGCTCCAGGAACGGGGTGTCGGGGTCGAGGAGGAGTTCGACGCGTTCGCGGGCGAGCAGCTTGCCGCGCCCCCGGTGCCGCTCGACGTACTTCTCGCCGCCGCCCGCGAGGGCCTTGGCGTGTTCGGCGTCGAGTGCGGCGAGCTTGCCGAGCATGGCCTCGCGGTGGGCCCGGTAGTCGGGGCCCGCCGTGTCCAGGGCGGATGCGAGGACGGTCACAGGAGGGCCTCCGGGATGTCCAGGTGGCGGGAGCGCAGCCATTCGCCGAGCGCCTTGGCCTGCGGGTCGAAACGGGCCTGCGCGGCGACGCCCTCGCCGAGGATTCCCTCGACGACGAAGTTCAGGGCGCGCAGGCGGGGCAGGACGTGCCGGGTGACGGGCAGGCCGGCGGCCTCGGGGATCAGTGTGCGAAACCGCTCGACGGTCAGCTCGTGCGCGAGCCACCGCCAGGCGTCGTCGCCGCGCGCCCACACCCCGACGTTGGCGTTCCCGCCCTTGTCCCCGCTGCGGGCGCCGGCGATCAGGCCGAGCGGGGCGCGTCGGGCCGGGCCGGGTGGCAGGGGTCGGGGCAGCTCCGGCTCCGGCACGTCCGCGAGGACGGCGGTGTCGTGGGGCCGGTCCACCGGGATGCGGCGGCCGTCGTGGAGGACGGCCACCTGGTCGACGGCACCATGGGGGACGTACACCTCCTCGCACACCCCGTAGGGGGCGCCCTTCCCCGGTGGCGCCACCACATGGAATCCGGGGTAACTGGCCAGCGCCAGTTCGATGGCGGCCCCGCTCAACGCCCTCCCGACCGCCTCCTGTCCGGGGTCCCGCACGACGAGCCGCAGCAGCGCGCTCGCGGTCTCCTCCGTACCGGCGTCGGGCCGGTCGGTGCGCGCCAGCTCCCAGCGCACCTCGGCGGGCGGCGACTTGGCGAGCGCGCCGGTCATCTGCTCCTTCACGAGGTCCGCCTTGGCCTCGATGTCGAGGCCGGTGAGGACGAACACGACCTCGTTGCGGAAACCGCCGAGCCGGTTGAGCCCGACCTTGAGCGTGGGCGGCGGCGCCTCTCCGCGCACTCCGTCGATCCGTACCCGGTCGGGCCCCTCCCGGGTGAGCCGCACGGTGTCGAGCCGGGCGGTGACGTCCGGCCCGGCGTACCGGGCGCCGCCGGTCTCGTAGAGCAGCTGCGCGGTGACGGTGCCGACGTCGACGAAACCGCCGGTGCCGGGGTGCTTGGTGATGACGCTGCTGCCGTCCTCGTGCAGCTCGGCGAGCGGGAAGCCGGGCCGCAGGAGGTCGCCGGGGGGCCGCTCGCCGAAGAAGGCGTAGTTGCCTCCGGTGGCCTGGGTCCCGCACTCCAGCACGTGCCCGGCGACGACGGCTCCCGCAAGCCGGTCGTACTCCGTCCCCGCCCACCCGAAGTGCGCGGTGGCCGGACCGGTGACCAGGGCCGCGTCGGTGACCCGCCCCGTCACGACGACGTCGGCGCCCTCGCGCAGGCAGGCCGCGATGCCGAAGCCGCCGAGGTAGGCGTGCGCGGCGAGGCTCCCCGGGTGGCGGGCGGTGAGGTCGTCGCCCTCGACGTGCGCGACCCGCACCGGGATGCCGAGCCGCCCGGCCAGCTCCCGCACGGCACCGGCGAGCCCCGCCGGGTGGAGTCCGCCGGCGTTGGCGACGATCCTCACCCCCCGCTCGTGGGCGAGGCCGAGGCACTCCTCCAGTTGCCGCAGGAAGGTGCGGGCGTACCCGGCGGAGGGGTCCTTGAGCCGGTCGCGGGCGAGGATGAGCATGGTCAGCTCGGCGAGGTAGTCGCCGGTGAGGACGTCGAGCTCACCGCCGGTGAGCATCTCGCGCAGGGCGTCGAAGCGGTCCCCGTAGAACCCGGAGGCGTTCCCGATCCGCAGGGCCGCCGTCACAGGGTGTGCCCCTGGCCGTCCTCGCCCTCCCCCTTGGGGGGCCGTCCGCCGCCGGACGGCCCGGCGAAGGCCTGGGCGATGTCGAGCCAGCGGTCGGCGTCGGGCCCGTCGGCGGTGAGGGCGAGATCGGCGCGGTGGGCGCGCTGGGTGACCAGGAGGCAGAAGTCGAGCGCGGGCCCGCTGACGCGCTGCGGGGCGTCGACGGGACCGTACTCCCACAGCTCGCCACCCGGCGCGACGAGTTCGACGCGGAAGGGGTCGGCGGGCGGGGTGAGCCCGTGCGCTCCGTAGGCGAAGTCCCGGGTCCGCACTCCGAGCCAGGCCACATGCCTCAGCCGGTCGGTGGGGGGCCGCACCACACCGATCGCGTCCGCGATGTCGAGCCCGTGGGCCCAGGTCTCCATGAGCCGGGCCGTCGCCATGGAGGCCGCCGACATGGGCGGCCCGTACCAGGGGAAGCGCGTACCGGGGGCCGCGGACCGCAGCCCCTTCTCCAGCGCCGCCCGCCCCTCGCGCCACCGCGCGAGCAGCTCGGCGGGCGCGAGCTTCGCGTACTCCTCGGCGCCCTCGTCGACGAAGGTGTGCGGGGCGGCGAGCGCCTGCTCGACCCGCTTCCGGAACCCGTCCGCGTCGGTGACGGCGAGCAGCGCCGAACGGTCGGTCCAGGCGAGGTGCGCGATCTGATGGACGACGTCCCACCCGGCGGCGGGCGTCGCGAGCCCCCACTCCTCCGGCCCCAGCCCGGCCACGAGCCGGTCGACCTGCTCGCTCTCCTCACGCAGATCGTCGATCACGGACGACGGATCGGACACGATGGCGCTCCCCTCGGGGCACGGGCACGGCGGTGTGCGGCGCGATGTGGTGTGGAGCATGACAGGGGCACCGATAACAATCAAGCACGCTTGCATGATTTCTTCCGGGAGGCGCGGGCCGCCCGTCGGGCCCGTGGCGCGCTTCAGGCGTCCTGGACGGCCCGGCGCCCGGCCCTCGGCCCGCCCGCCGGACGGACGGCCATGTCCGCGGTGACGAAGCCGACGCCGGGCATCGCGGTCGGCTTCGTCCGGATGACGAGCAGCGCGATGTCTCCGTCGCGGTGTTTGACGCGGATCTCGCCGCCCGTCGCCGCCGGCCCGGCCGGGGCGCCGCCCCAGGGCCCCGGGTGTGCTGTTTCCGGTGCTCCGGGCCCGGACCCTTCGCGGGTCGTCGATCCGTAGGGGCAGAAGGCGCGTACTACTGGGACGACTTCCGCGTACTCGACGAATCGAGGGGTTCTCATGCACGATCTCGCGGACTCGGTCGAATCGATGGAACAACTCGCCGCCGCCTGGCGCGTCATGGTGCTCGACCGGGATCCGGATGCGGACGTCCGCGACCTCCCGGGCATCGCCGTCCGCTGGGCCGACTGCCGGTTCGCCTTCTGGAACTGCGTCACGCTGACCGACGTCGGCGCGAGTGCCGGACTCGTGAAGCAGCGCCTGGACGAGGCGGCGGAGATCATGCGATCGAAGAGGCGTCCGGGTTTCCTGTGGGTCTTCGAGGACCTCCTCGACGACGAGGCGCGCGCGGCACTCGGGGCGGCGGCCGAGCAGGCGGGCCTCGCGCACGCCTTCCCCGGTACGGGCATGGCGGGCGACCTGTTGCCGATCCCCGAACCGGCCCACCCCGACCTGACGTTCGTCCGCGTGGCCGCCGAGGAGCACCTGCGGGCCTTCGCGGACATCAACTCGCTCGCGTACGGGTTCCCGCCGACGGACGGCCGTGACGGTCTGGCCTGGTCCACGCTGTGGAAGAACCGGGTGTACGCCTATCTGGGCTTACGGAACGGTACTCCCGTGGCCTGCGCCGCCACGGTGGAGACGGAAGGCCGCCTCTTCGTCATGCTCGTCGCCACCGACCCGAAGTGGCAGCGCCGCGGCTATGGGGAAGCAGTGACGCGAAAGGCACTGTACGAGGGTGCCCGAGCCACCGGAACGACGCGGGCGACCCTGCACGCGACCGCCGCCGGGGCACCCGTGTATCCACGGATCGGCTTCGAACCGAACTCCCCGATGCGCTTCTACGCCGTGCAGGACTGACCTGGCGGGCGGCAAGGCCGCGTCGTGCCGCCGCGACCGGTGACCGACCGCGGTCCAGGGCTTCCGGACGAATCCCCCGGGCCGTGGATTTCGAGTGAGGCCGCCGCCTCATGCGCCGGGCCGTGCACACAGGTGAGCCCCGTCCCGGAAACGGGACGGGGCTCACATCCGAGCGCCGGGCAGGCCTTGCACCTGCATTTCCCCGCAGGAAGCGGGGCGTCTTTCCTTGGACCACCGACGCGCGACCGGCACCGGGAAGTTCCGGTGACCAGCTCAAGATCAAATATAGCGCAGTCCGCCGCCCTGCCGCACCCACCCCCCCCCACCCGCACACCGACGGTTCGCCCCTCCGCGTCCCGGAGGCCTGGGACGCGCCAGGGGCGGCACTCGAGTCCGGACAGGCGCGAGACCCCTGACGGGAACGTTCTCGCGCAGGGAAGGTCTAGGCGGACTGCCCCGGGAGCGTCTTGGCCCGCCCCCGCCCCACCTGGGTCCGCACCGCCCCCATGCTCGCCGCGATGACCAGGGCGATGGCGGCGGACTCGGTGAGAGTGAGGGCCTGGCTGAGGATGAGGAATCCGGCGGCCGCGGCGATGGCGGGTTCCAGGCTCATGAGGATGGCGAACGTGGAGGCGGGCAGCCGGCGCAGGGCGAGGAGTTCCAGGGTGTACGGGAGGACGGAGGAGAGCACCGCGACCGCCGCGCCCAGGGCGAGGGTCGTCGGCTCGAGGAGCTTCGTACCGGACTCGGCGATGCCCAGCGGCAGGAACACCAGCGCCGCCACGCCCATGGCGAGGGCGAGCCCGTCGGCCTGCGGGAAGCGGCGGCCCGTGCGCGCGCTGAAGACGATGTAGGCCGCCCACATGACGCCGGCCCCCAGGGCGAAGGCGACCCCCAGGGGGTCGAGGCTGTCGAAGCCTCCGCCGCCGAGCAGGACGACACCGGCCAGGGCGAGTCCCGCCCACAGGAAGTTGACCGCCCGCCGGGAGGCCAGGACGGACAGGGCCAGCGGGCCCAGGACCTCCAGGGTGACCGCCGTGCCGAGCGGGATGCGGGCGACGGACTGGTAGAAGAGGCCGTTCATCCCGGCCATCGCGAGCCCGAAGACGACCACCGTGGTCCAGTCGGCGCGCGAGTGCCCGCGCAGCCGGGGCCTGCACACCACCAGCAGCACGATCGCGGCCACCAGCAGGCGCAGCGTCACGACCCCGAGCGCACCGGCCCGCGGCATCAGCGTCACCGCGAGCGCCCCGCCGAACTGCACGGAGATCCCCCCGGCGAGCACCAGGCCGACCGGCCCCAGGGAACGCCGGCCGCGCGGGGTGCCCGTAGGGGCGGACGTATTTCCCTGGCCCGTCGCGGGTGCGACGGCCGGGGTGGACGGGATGGCGGCGCTGGGGATGGTCACGGGCCCTTCCTGGGGTCTCGGTGCGGGGAGCGGAACCCCTGGCGGGCATCGGGCGTCGCACTGCGTTTTCCAGTGCGTCGCACTGCGCTTTCCGGTCCAGGGTAATGAGTCCCGGACAGGACCGTGCAGCACTTACGTACCTGACGATGAGTCCCTCGCCCCGGCCGGGTCAACTCCGTCCGTCATGCGGACCGAGTGCCTCCGGACATCTGTCGCGGTCGGGGAAGCCGGGGCGGGAAGGGGAGGTCACTCGGCGACGGCGACGTAGCGGGTGCCCTCGTCCTCCTCGTCGGCCTTCTCCTGTTCGGACAGGTCCACCCGGACGCCCGCCGGTTCGAGGGCCTCCCGGACCCGCAGCATCATGGCGTCGCCGAGGTAGTGGTGGTGCAGGTCGAGAAAGCGCAGGTGGGTGAGTGGCTGCCCGCTCAGCAGGGCCGCGGCGCCCTCGTCGCCGAGCGCGCCCATCGACAGCCTGAGGGACTCGAGCCGGGCCACCACGGGAGCGTGGGCCACGGCGGCCGCGATCTCGTCCTGGAACTGGCTGTTCTGCAGTCCCAGATGGCGCAGGGAGGGCAGCCGCTCGCCGGTGAGCAGCGGTCGGAGATCCTCCACCGTCGTGTCGCAGCCGTAGGACTCGTCGCCCAGCCACAGCTCCAGGCACTCCAGGGACGGCAGGTCGGACGCGGCCACGTTGCGCGTGACCGAGGCGGGCAGCCCGCCGCTCTCGAAGCGCAGGGTGCGCAGCCCTTCGTGGCGGATGACGGGGAACGCGAGGTCCTCGCTGCCGCGCACACCGAGCTCCCGCAGGCGGGGATACGCCTGCAGAAGAGGGGCGAGATCGGACTGTGTGATCCAGGAGATCTCGCTCTCCTCGAATTCGAGGTCCCCGAGGAAAAGTGCTTCCAGGCCGGTCAGTCGAGGGCTCGACTCGACGAGCATGTCGATCATTTCGGAGGGCCAGCCGTCGGATCCGTACCACGCGGAGCCGATGACGAGCGCGCGTACCTGCTCCAGCGGCACGGTCTCGGTGAAGCGGTTCCAGTAGTCGTCCGCATCCTCGTCCCCGCTGTACAGGCCGCACCGCATACGCCACGCCACGGAAGCGGGATCGGCCGGCAGGGAGGGGTCGGAGGACGCCTGCGGAAAGGTCAGGACGGGAAGGCCGTGGAACTGTTCCAAGTGGGACACAGAGCTGGGATGTTGAGGTATGTCGGCCGGAAACTCCACGGTGGCTCCTCGGGTGTCGGGGCTGAGGTGCGCACAGTTCTAGCAGCAGCCGGTGACAGCGGACGGAGAGGTCCCGCCCGACAAGTCCTGGCAGAGGTGTCGGCGGGCGAGGGGCGGGCACCGGGACGGGTACCGTCCCCACCAGGGAAGCCCCTGACCGCCCCACTCCTACCTCCCGAGGCCCCGTGCGACGACTCATTGCCCGTCTCTGGCGACTCCTGCGCCCCGTCCAGAGCCGCGTCATGTGGTTCCTGAACGCCAAGTTCGTGGTCGGGGTGACCGGCGTCGTGCGCGACGACGAGGGGCGGGTCCTGCTGCTCCGGCACCGGATGTGGCCGCCGGGCCGCCAATGGGGCCTGCCGAGCGGCTTCGCGCACAAGGACGAGGACTTCCGGCAGACCGTGGTGCGCGAGGTCAAGGAGGAGACCGGCCTCGACGTGGAGGCGGGCCGCCTCGTGATGCTGAACAGCGGTTTCCGCACCCGCCTGGAGGTGGCCTACGAGGCCCGGCTGCTGGGCGGCGAGCTGCGCCTGGACCCCTTCGAGATCCTGGAGGCCCGCTGGTGCCGCCCGGACGACCTCCCCGAGGACGTCCAGCCGGTGTGCGGGCCGCTGATACGGGGCGAGACGGTCCCCTGAGACATCGCTCCGAGGTTCCGGCCGCTCGGGCCCGCTACTCGTCGGGGGCGGGCCCGCCTACTTGCCGGGCTCGCCCCCTGCGGTCTTCGACCGCTCGGCGACGAAGGAGCCGAGGCCGGGCTCGGTGCAGATGAGCCCTTCCGCACGCAAGTCCTTGTGCACCTTCCGGGCGGTCACCGCCGCGATGCCGAATTCCGCCGTGATCTCCACGACGGAGGGGATACGAGTGCGCGGCGGGTAGGTGCCGTCTTCTCTACGGCGGCGAATCACCACGGCCGACCCCCTTCGCCGGAACAACGCCCGCGAGGGCTGCGCCCGAGCACCCCGGCAGAGCGCTGGACACACGCACCGCCCCGGCCGGGCGCGAGAACCGACCCGGCACCGCCTCGACTTCCGGAGAGTTGCCGGTGTTGCAGTACTCGATCATGATGTAGTAGTTCTTATACATGAGCGAGCAAGTGCACAACAGACTGGCCGTGGTGCGTGCCGAGCGGAAGGTGTCACGGCAGGGCCTGGCCGAAGCGGTGGGAGCGCATTACCAGACCATCGGCTACATCGAGCGCGGGCAGTACAACCCGAGCCTCGACCTGGCATTGAAGATCGCGCGGTTCTTCGAGCTGCCGGTGGAGGCCCTGTTCTCGCTCGAGCCGTTTCAGCCGCTCACGGATGAGATCTACGGGAGGAAGACTTCATGACCACCACACCGCTGACGCGCTACGACCACGGCATGCTGCGGCTCATGAACGACCGCCGAGGCCGGCCGCTGTACGCCACGGCCGCCCGTCGGCGCCTGGCCGTCGCCGCACACCTGCTGCTGACCACGGCCATCGGCGGACTCATGGCCTACGCCTACCTCGCGGAGGGGCAACCGGTCTGGGCCCTCGTCGTCATGGTGGTGCTGCTGCTGCCGTGGGCGGTCGCGACCGGGGCGATCAACGCGGCCACCCGTGGCCTGCTCGAACTACGCGAACGAGCGCTGGACGAACGCCAGTCCGCCGAACGCACCCGGGTGCAGGCCCGCGCCCACCGGGCGATGACCCTCCTCCTCGCCGCCACCACGGCCATCCTGTTGATCGTGGGTGCGGTCGACGGCAACGCCCCCACGGCGTACGCGGCACCGGTACTCATCGCGGTCCTCGTGGCGCACTGGCTGATGCCGTTGTGGGTGGCCGGCCTGATGGCTCAGGACGAGCCGGCCGAGGACGACAGCCTCGCGGCCTGACGAGTCAGCCGCGCCCGGCCGGCCACGGATCGCTCGGAAGTGTCAGGGAGCGGCCGAAGCGGCTCGGGCACTCGGGCACTCGGGCACTCGGGCACTCGGGCACTCGGGCACTCGGGCACTCGGGCACTCGGGCACTCGGGCACCCAAAGGCTCCAGCACTCAGGGGATCAAGGGCCGGCGGGGGAGTCCTCGGTCACGAGGGCGCGAACGCTGTGACGCGACCGGGCGGCGTCCTGGCCGAGGGACGCGCCGAACTGGCCGCGCGGCCCGTCCAACGCTCTGCCGGGGCTCGTCCGAGCGCGTCGCGGACATAAGGGCGGCGACTGCTCACGGTTTCTCAGTCCAGGGCCTCCGCCAGCACCTCCGCCAGGTGCCTGCCCCGCACCCCCGCCAGCTGCTCCAGCTGGGTCCGGCAGGAGAAGCCGTCGGCCAGGACCACCGCCCCGTCCGGCGCCTCCCTCACCGCCGGCAGGAGCTGGTCCTCCGCGCAGGCCACGGACACCTCGTAGTGGCCCTCCTCGAAGCCGAAGTTGCCGGCCAGTCCGCAGCAGCCGCCGCTCAGTTCGCCGGTGAGGCCCGCCGCGGCACGCAGCCCGCGGTCGGCCGTGTCGCCGAGGACCGCGTGCTGGTGGCAGTGGGTCTGGCCGGTGACCGGACGGTCCAGGGCGGGCGGGGTCCAGTCGGGCGCGTACTGCTCCAGGGTCTCCGCGAAGGTGCGGACCCGTGCGGCGAGTCGTGCCGCGCGGGGGTCGTCGTGCAGCAGCTCCGGCGCGTCCGTGCGCAGGGCCGCCGCGCAGCTCGGTTCGAGGACGACGACCGGGGCATCGGTGGCCAGGACCGGTTCCATCAGGTCGAGGGTGCGGCGCAGCACCGCGCGGGCGTGGTCGAGCTGGCCCGTCGAGAGGTAGGTGAGGCCGCAGCAGACCCGGCCCCGACGGGCCGTCAGCAACCGTGCGGCGGACCGTGAGCGGCCGTCCCCCACCGGGCGCCCGCCCGGTCGCAGCGTCGGGGGCAGGGCCACCCGCAGGCCCGCCGCCTCCAGGACCCGTACGGCGGCCTGTCCCACGGAGGGCGAGAGGTGCTCGGTGAAGGTGTCCGGCCACAGGATCACCAGGTCACCGGTACCGTCGCCATCACCGCCACCAGCCCCGGCACCGGAGGGCACGGCGGCCCTCCGCCCCCGCCACCACCGCGTGAACGTCTCCCCGGCCACGCGCGGAATCTCCCGCTCCTCCGCGATCCCGCCCAGCCGTTTCGCCACCCGGGCGAGCGGGCCCACCGAGGCCAGGCCGTTGACCACCCCCGCCGACCTGGTCCGCGCCACCCAGCCCAGCCACACCGGCAGCCGTCCCATCGCGTAGTGCGCGGCGGGTCGGCGGCGGCCGGCGTAGTGGTGGTGGAGGAACTCCGCCTTGTAGGTGGCCATGTCGACCCCGACCGGGCAGTCCGAACGGCAGCCCTTGCAGGACAGGCACAGGTCCAGGGCGTCCCGTACCTCCGTGGATTGCCAGCCGTCGGTCACCAGCTCGCCGGCGAGCATCTCGTGCAGCAGTCGGGCGCGCCCGCGCGTGGAGTGCTCCTCCTCGCCCGTCGCCCGGAAGGAGGGGCACATCACCGCCGGCCCCGACACCGACGTCGTACGGCACTTGGCGACGCCCACGCAGCGGCGGACGGCCGCCGAGAAGTCGCCGCCGTCGGACGGGTAGCCGAAGGCCACGTCCACCGGCTTGCTCGGCAGGACGGAGAAGCGGAGGTTCGCGTCCAGGGGCGCGGGGCGCACCAGCATCCCCGGGTTGAGCAGGTCGTCCGGGTCCCAGACGCCCTTCACGCGCTCGAAGAGGGCCACCATGTCCGGGCCGTACATGCGCGGTAGCAGTTCGGCGCGCGCCTGTCCGTCGCCGTGTTCGCCGGAGAGCGATCCGCCGTGGGCCACGACCAGGTCGGCCAGTTCCTCGGAGAAGCGGCGGAAGCGGGCGATGCCCGGACCGGTCAGCAGGTCGAAGTCGATCCGGACGTGGATGCAGCCGTCGCCGAAGTGCCCGTACGGGGAGCCGCGCAGTCCGTGGTCGGCCAGCAGGCCGCGGAAGTCCCGCAGGTACGCGCCGAGCCGGGCGGGCGGTACCGCGCAGTCCTCCCAGCCGGGCCAGGCCTCGGTCCCGTCCGGCATCCGGGTCGCCGTGCCGCTCGCGTCCTCCCGGATCCGCCACAGCGTCCGCTGCCGGGCGGGGTCCGTGACCACCAGGGCGTCCAGGACGTCCGCCACGCGGACGATCGTCTCCGCACGCGCGCGTGCCTCGCTTTCCGTGTCCCCGCCGGTCTCCACGAACAGCCAGGCTCCCCCGCGCGGGAGGTCCGCCGCGGCCGGCACCAGGTCGGCCGCCATGCCCTCCACGGTCAGCGGCCCGTACTCCAGCAGTCCGGCCGCCGCCTCGGCGGCCCCGGTCTCGTCCGCGTACGCCAGCACGGCGAGCGCACGCGCGCGGGGCGCCCGTACGAGGTCCACGACCGCCTCCGTCAGCACGCCCAGCGTGCCCTCCGAACCGCAGAACGAGCGGGCGACGTCGGCGCCCTTCTCGGGCAGCAGCGCGTCCAGGGCGTATCCGGAGATACGGCGGGGCAGCTCGGGGAAGCCGGTGCGCAGGCGGGCGAGTTCGCCCTCGGCCAGCTCCCGCAGTCCCGCCGGGGCCCCGGCCCACGCCTGCCCCGGCCGCAGCCGCTCGCCGCGCGGGGTGAGCACCGACAGGCGCCGCACGCTGTCCGCCGTCGTGCCCCAGGCGACGGAGTGGGAGCCGCAGGAGTTGTTGCCGATCATGCCGCCGAGGGTGCAGCGGCCGTGGGTGGAGGGGTCGGGGCCGAAGCGCAGCCCGTGCGGGGCGGCGGCCTCCTGGAGCCGGTCGAGGACGAGACCGGGCTGCACGACGGCCGTGCGGGCCTCGGGATCGAGGGAGAGCAGGCGGTTCATGTGCCGGGTGAAGTCGAGCACCACACCGGTTCCGGTGGCCTGCCCCGCGATCGACGTGCCGCCGCCGCGCGGCACCACGGGGACGCCGTACGTCCGGCAGACCGACAGCGCCGCCGCCACGTCGTCGGCGTCCCGGGGAGCCACCACGCCGAGCGGCACCCGTCGGTAGTTGGAGGCGTCCATGGTGGTCAGCGCCCGCGCGGTGGTGCCGAAGTCGACCTCGCCGCGCACGGCCGCGCGCAGCCCTGCCCGCAGTTCCCGCAGTTCCCGCAGATCCGTCATGTTTTCAGGATGCCTCGGAGACCTGCGGGGCGCCGCCGGCCGGGCCCGTCCACGGGCCCGGCCCCGCGTGGCACCCGCCGGCTCCCCTCCCGAAAAACGGAACCGGATTCTTCCCAAGCTGATCACAAACTCTCATATAGTGAGCGCGAGTTGCGCGCAGTTGTCGGACCTCGCTTCAAAAGCGACCCCGGAACCGGGTCCGGCGACCCCATCGAATCGCCCGAGCGCCGCACGGACGACGGCACCCGGGCGGACCCGACCGAGGACCGACCGAGGACCTGATTGATGACCTCCCCCCTGCTCCCCGGTGACCGCCCCACCCCCCGCAGCCTGTTGACCGCCCTTCTGATCACCGTGGTGCTCTCCGCGGTCGGGGTCGTCGTCGCGGTGCTGCTGGGGCCGGAACCCGCACGCGGCGCCGTCGGGGCGACCGGAACGGTGGCGGCCCTGCTGCTGTGTGCGGCCGTCACCTGGGCCACCCATGCCGTCCTGTCCGCGCGAGCGCTCCGCAGGCGGCTGGAGCGGGCCGGCCTGGACGTCGACCGGCTGATCCAGGAACGCACCCGGCAGGCGGAGGAGGCCCGCCGCCAGCACGAGCGGCTGACCGGCGAACTCACCCGGGAACGGGCCCGCCTGTCGGCCGAGCTGGACCAGGAGCGGACCCGCCTCGCCCAGTCCCTGACGGCGGAACGCGATCGCCTCAACGAACAACACTCCATCACCACCGAACGGTTGACGCAGGAGCACACCGCCGAGCGGGCCCGGCTCACCGACGACCACACCGCCGAGCGGACCCGGCTCACCGAACAGCACGCCGCCGAGATCGCCCGCCTCACGGACGACCACACGGCCTCGCTCGCCCGGCTCGCCGACGAGCACACCACCGCACTCTCCCGGCTCGCCGACGAGCACGCCGGGGAACTGCGCCGACGCGACGAGGAACACGCCGCCCGCACCGCCGCGTTGATCCAGGAGCACACCGCCGAGCGCGACCGGCTCGGCCAGGTGCGCGACCGGCTGAGCGAGGAACGGGACCGGCTGTCCCGGGACCGGGACCGGCACATCGGCGAGAACGCCCGGCTGGCCGTCCGGCTGCGCGAGGCCAACAGCGCCCGCGCCGCGGCGGTTTCCGCGACCGCCAACGTCGCCGGCCGCATGCAGGCCCTGTCCACCGGCATGCTCGCGGACCTGCGTGCGATGGAGGACAAGCACCACGACGAGGAGGTCCTCGCGGATCTCCTGCACCTCGACCACCGCACCGCGCAGGCGGGCAGGCTCGCCGACTCCGTCGCCGTCCTCACCGGTGCCCGTTCCGGCCGTCGTTGGGCCCGGCCGATCGGCATGGAGTCGATCCTGCGCGGCGCCATGGGCCGGATCAGCGGCTACCAGCGCATCCGCGTCCACTCCGCGAGCGACGTCGCCGTCGCCGGGCACGCCGCCGAGGGCGTGATGCACGCGGCCGCCGAACTCCTCGACAACGCGGCGAACTTCTCGCCGCCGAACGCCGAGGTGCACGTCTACGTCGAGGAGGTGCCGGCCGGGGTCATCGTGTCCGTCGAGGACAGCGGACTCGTCATGGGCGAGGCCCAACTGCGGCGCGCCGAGCGGGCGGTCTCCGGCGAGACCAGCGGGCTCGGGGGCCTCACCGGCACCCGGCTCGGACTCGCCGTGGTGGGCCGGCTGGCCCGGCGGTACGGACTCACGGTCTCCTACCGGCCCTCGGCCCGCGGCGGCACCGGCGTCCTCATGCTCATCCCGCAGGACATCCTCGTACCGCCGGACGCTCCCGGGACGCCGTCCGCCGTCGCCGCCGCACCGGGCCTCTCCTCCTCCCTCCCGGCCGCACGGACCGCCCCCGCCACGAAGGCTCCGGCCCGGTCCGCACCGTCCGCGGCGGCCGTGCCGTCCGGGGAGACGGCCAGAACGACCCCGGCGGCGGTACCGGACGGGCCGTCGGGCCCGGTCCTGCCCCGCCGTCGCGGCAGCCGCCCGGACGACGCACCGGCGGCCCACCCGGCCGACAGCACGGCCCCGGGGACGAGCCACATCGCCCCGACCGGCACGGACCCGGCACCACGGGACCCGGCCGCCCGCACCACCTCCCGCACGACGCCCCCGGCAAGGACCACGAGCCACTCGTACGCGGCGTCCCGGGCCGGCGAGCTCGACCCCGACCCGGTACCCACGCACGACTCCGCCGGCCGGGACGCGGACGCGCCCCCGCTGAACCTCCCCCGCCGCCGCCGCGGCCGGACCCTGGCCGAGGCCGAGCGCACCCGCGGCACGAGCCATGCCGACGCCCCGCCCAAGGCCCCGCCCACCGCCGAGGAGACGAAGGCCCGTACGGCCCGCTTCAGCAGCTTCCGCCAGGCCGTACGCGCCACCGCCACGGAACCGGACCCGGACCCGGACCTCACGACAGACCCCACGCCGGACCCCGCACCAGCCACGGCCACGGACGCGAGCGCAGAGACGACCGCAGACACGGCCGCAGGCACCGGAGGCGCCCCAGGCACCCCGAACGGGGACGCCGAAGCCATCACCTCCCCCTCCACCCCCACCCCCGCAACACCGGAAGGCGACACCACCTCATGACCGGCACGACCACCGCCGACGAGAAGCTCACCTGGCTGATAGAGGGCCTGCTGGAGCGCACCCCGGGTGCGCGGCACGCGCTCGTGCTGTCCAGGGACGGCCTGAAACTGTGCCGCACCCCCGAACTCTCCGCCGACCAGGCCGACCAGCTCGCCGCGATCGCCGCGGGCATCCAGTCGCTGTCGCACGGCGCGTCCGTGGAGTTCGGCGACGGCAGCGGAGGCGTCCGCTCGGCGATGACCGAGTTCTACGGGGGCGTGCTGTTCATCGTGGAGGCCGGCCAGGGCGCGCACCTGGCCGTGGTCACCAGCGAGGACGCCGACGCCGGGCTCATCGGGCACAACATGAGCGAGCTCGTGGAGCAGCTCGGGGAGCACCTGACCGCTCCGCCGCGCTCCGCATGAGCAGGCCGGGAAGGGACGACTCCCCGGACCGCCTCTACACCGTCACCGGCGGACGCAGCCGGTCCGGGTCCGACAACCCCTTCGACCTGGTCACGCTGGTCGTCGCCGAATGCGATCCGGTGCCCGGCATGCAGTCCGAGCACGCCGCGATCCTGCGGCTGACCGAACGACCCACGGCGGTCGTGGAGATCGCGGCCGAGCTGAAGCTGCCGGTGAGCATCACCCGCATCCTGCTCGCCGACCTCCAGGCGTCGGGCCGCGTCAGCGCCCGGCACCCGCGCAAGGCCGCCGTACCCGACCCCGACATCCTGGAGCAGGTGCTCGTTGGACTCCGCAACCTCTGACACGCGTACACCACTGGGCGCGTCGGCCGACAACGGCCTCAAGATCGTGGTCGTGGGCGGCTTCGGCGCCGGCAAGACGACGATGGTCCGCTCGGTGAGCGAGATACGTCCCCTCAACACCGAGGAGACGATGACCCAGGCCGGCGAGGCCGTCGACGACCTCAGCGGGGTGCACGGCAAGACCTCGACGACCGTGGCCTTCGACTTCGGCCGCATCACCCTGGACAGCCACAACGTGCTGTACCTGTTCGGGGCGCCCGGCCAGGAGCGCTTCTGGTTCCTGTGGGACCGGCTGTTCTCCGGCACCCTGGGCGCGGTCGTCCTGGTCGACACCCGGCGCATCGACGACTCCTGGTACGCCATCGACCGGCTGGAGAAGCACGGCACGCCGTTCATCGTGGCCTGCAACGACTTCGGCGGCCCCGCCTTCACGCCGGAACAGATCCGCGAGGCCCTCGACCTCGATCCGCACGTCCCGCTGGTCACCTGCGACGCGCGCTCCCGGGAGTCCAGCAAGCTGGTGCTGATCACGCTGGTGGAGCACATCCAGACCCTCTACGCCGACCAGGCCCGAGCCCCCCGTCAGGAGCTGGTGTGAGTCCTGCTTCCGCTCCTCACCCCGTCCACTTCAGCGGCCCCCTGCTCCAGGACGACCCGGCAGGGGTGTACCGGAACATGCGGCGCGACCACGGCAGCGTGGTCCCGGTGATCCTGGACGGCGACGTACCGGCCTGGCTGGTGGTCGGCTACCGCGAGCTGCACCAGATCACCGGGGACCCGGTGCTGTTCAGCCGCGACTCCGACCTGTGGAACCAGTGGGAGAACATCCCCGACGACTGGCCGCTGCTGCCGATGATCGGCCGCAAGCAGCCGTCGATCCTCTACACGGTCGGCGAGCGGCACCGCGAGCGGGCCGGGATGCTGGTCGACGCGCTGGAGGCGGTGGACCCGTTCGAACTGCGCGGCTACGCCGAGAAGTTCGCCGACGAGCTGATCGACGGCATCTGTCCCCGGGGCGCGGCCGACATCACCAACGAGTTCGCGGCGCTGCTGCCCGTACGCGTGCTGGCCCGGCTCTACGGCTTCTCCGACGAGCAGGGGCCGGCGCTCGTCACCGCCCTCAACGACATGATCGACGGGCGGGAGCGGGCGCTGGCCGGCCAGACCCACCTGTTCACGTCGATGACCGAACTGGTCGCCGCGCGCAGGAAGGAACCCGCCGACGACGTGGTGTCGCGGATGCTCGCCGACACCTCCGGGTTCACCGACGAGGAGATCGTCCAGGACCTGATGGTGATGATGGCGGCCGGACACCAGCCGACCGCCGACTGGATCGGCAACTCCCTGCACCTGATGCTGACGGACACGCGGTTCGCCGCTTCCCTGTTCGGCGGCCGCAACAGCGTCGCCGAGGCGATGAACGAGGTGCTGTGGGAGGACACTCCCACCCAGAACGTGGCCGGCCGCTGGGCCTCCCGCGACACCCAGCTGGGCGGGCGCCGCATCCGCGTCGGCGACATGCTGCTCCTCGGCCTCCAGGGCGCCAACTCCGATCCGCAGGTGCGGACCGACGGCTCGGCCCTGACCGGCGGCAACAGCGCGCACTTCTCCTTCGGCCACGGGGAGCACCGCTGCCCGTTCCCGGCCCAGGAGATCTCCGAGGTGATCGCGCGGACCGGCATCGAGGTCGTCCTGGACCGCCTGCCGGACATCGACCTGGCGGTGCCGGCCGCGTCCCTGTCCCGCCGCCCGTCGCCGTGGCTGCGCGGAATGTCCGAACTTCCGGTCACCTTCACACCCACTCCCGCCCTTGGAGGCTCCCACACATGACGGCTGGCACGGACACCCGGATGCCCACGCCCGGCACCGAGGGGAACCCCATCCCTCTGGACCCGTTCGTCTCCGACCTCGACGCGGAGAGCGCGGCGCTGCGTGCCGCGGGCCCGCTCGCACGCGTGGTCCTGCCGGGCGACGTGCCGGTGTGGGCGGTCACGCACCACGCCGAGGCCAAGAAGCTGCTCACCGACCCGCGTCTGGTGAAGGACATCAACGTCTGGGGCGCCTGGCAGCGCGGCGAGATCGCCCCCGACTGGCCGCTGATCGGGCTGGCCAACCCGCCCCGCTCCATGCTCACCGTGGACGGCGCGGACCACCGCCGGCTGCGCACCCTGGTCGCGCAGGCGCTCACCGTGCGCCGGGTGGAGCGGATGCGTGAGCGGATCACGGAGCTTACCGAGGGCCTGCTGGACCAGGTGGCCGAGGCGCAGGGCGAGACGGTCGACCTGAAGGCACTGTTCGCCTACCCCCTGCCGATGTACGTGATCGCCGACCTGATGGGGCTGGCGGAGGAACGGCTGCCGCGCCTGAAGGAACTCTTCGAGAAGTTCTTCTCGACGCAGACCCCGCCCGAGGAGGTCATCGCGACGCTGACCGAGCTGGCCGGGATCATGGCCGAGACGGTCGCGCACAAGCGCGAGAACCCGGGCGACGACCTGACCTCCGCGCTCATCCAGGCGTCGGAGAACGGCGACCGTCTCACGGACGAGGAGATCGTCGCCACGCTCCAGCTGATGGTGGCGGCCGGCCACGAGACGACGATCTCGCTCATCGTCAACGCGGTGGTCGGCCTCTCCCTCCACCCCGAGCAGCGCGAGCTGGTGCTGTCCGGCGAGGTGGACTGGTCGGCGGTGGTCGAGGAGACGCTGCGGCACTCCACGCCCACCTCCCACGTGCTGGTCCGGTTCGCCGCCGAGGACGTACCGGTCGGCGACACCGTCCTGCCGGCCGGGGAGGCGCTGATCGTGTCGTACGCGGCGATCGGCCGGGACGAGCAGGCGCACGGTCCGAGCGCCGGCGACTTCGACATCACCCGCGAGAGCGCCAACCGGCACATCTCCTTCGGCCACGGCCCGCACGTGTGCCCCGGCGCGGCCCTGTCCCGCCTGGAGGCGGGCGTGGCCCTGCCGGCCCTGTACGCGCGCTTCCCGAAGCTGGACCTGTCGGTCCCGGCGGAGGAGCTGCGCAACAAGCCGGTGGTCACGCAGAACGACCTGTACGAGCTGCCGGTGAAGCTCGGCGGCTGACCGGGTTCGGGGTGCGTGCCTGCGAGCGGTCCACCGTCCGCGGGCACGCACCCCGCACGCGCCCGCAGGGCTGCGACACCCGTCTCAGCCGACGGACGATGTTGCATCCGGGTTTCCCCGAGCCGCTAGGCTCCTGGGTTGTGGCTGAGATCCGGATTCCTGCTGACATCAAGCCCGCCGACGGTCGTTTCGGCGCGGGCCCCTCCAAGGTGCGGACGGAAGCGCTGGACGCGCTGGCCGCGACCGGCACCTCCCTGCTGGGCACCTCCCACCGCCAGGCCCCGGTGAAGAACCTGGTCGGCGAAGTGCGCGAGGGCATCCGTGAGCTGTTCCGGCTCCCCGAAGGCTACGAGGTCGTCCTCGGCAACGGCGGCTCCACCGCGTTCTGGGACGTCGCGACCCACGGCCTGATCGAGAACAAGTCGCAGCACCTCACCTTCGGCGAGTTCAGCTCCAAGTTCGCCAAGGCGGCCAAGCTCGCCCCGTGGCTCGCCGAGCCGACCGTCGTCGCGGCCGACCCGGGCACGCACCCCGAGGCGGCCGCCGAGGCCGGGGTGGACGTCTACGCCTTCACGCACAACGAGACCTCCACCGGCGTCGCCATGCCCATCAAGCGGGTGCCCGGCGCCGACGAGGGCTCCCTGGTCCTGGTGGACGCGACGAGCGGCGCCGGCGGCCTGCCCGTCGACATCGCCGAGACGGACGTCTACTACTTCGCCCCGCAGAAGTCCTTCGCCTCCGACGGCGGCCTGTGGATCGGGGTCTTCTCCCCGGCCGCGATCGAGCGCGCCGAGCGCGTCCACGCGTCCGGCCGCCACGTCCCGGAGTTCTTCAGCCTTCCCACGGCGATCGACAACTCCCGCAAGAACCAGACGTACAACACCCCGGCGCTGGCCACCCTGTTCCTGCTGAACGAGCAGCTGAAGTGGATCAACGGCCAGGGCGGTCTGGACTTCGCCACCGGCCGCACCAAGGACTCGTCGACCCGCCTGTACGGCTGGGCCGAGGAGTCGAAGTTCGCGACCCCGTTCGTCACCGACCCGGCGAAGCGCTCCCAGGTCATCGGCACCATCGACTTCACGGACGAGATCGACGCCGCCGCCATCGCCAAGGTGCTGCGCGCCAACGGCATCGTGGACACCGAGCCCTACCGCAAGCTCGGCCGCAACCAGCTCCGGGTCGCGATGTTCCCGGCGATCGACCCGGCAGACGTCGAGGCCCTGACGAAGTGCGTCGACTACGTCATCGGGCAGCTGTAGCAGTTCACTCCTGCACGACGGTGAAGATGCGCCCGGCGATGATTCGCCCTGACGGCAAGGTGGGACTGGTTCAGCCCCACTGGAGCCCGGGAAATCTCGACGGGCGCATCCGGCGCCGCTTCACCGCTGTCATGACCGCCCCCTCGGAGGAGCGCCCCGTACACCTCCACGACGGCGTACCTTCACTGCCGGCTTGACGAGGGCGACACAGCGTTGATGCCGTTGTTGGGCACGCTCATGCTCATGGGTCTCGCCACCGCGGCGGCAGGCCTCGTGACCGTTGTCCTGATGCTGAACAACCCGCCTGTGCCACTGTCCAGGCTCTGTGCGGTCCTCGCCCTGGCCTTCGGAGCTTCGGCAGCGGTCATGTACTGCTACGGCTGGTTCTCCCGCACTCTGGCAGGGACCTTCCCCGCGTTGTGCGCAGAGCGAAGTGCTTCCGGCGCCCTGCTGACAGCCGTCAAGCAGGAGTACTGGCCTCTTCGCAGCGCCTGCGTCTACTCCGACGGCCCCACGGTGGAGCACATCTCCACGTCGGTCAATGTGCTCACTTGCCTGCTGGCGGGTCTTTCCCTCGCCTCGGCCTGCGCCGGCCCGGTCCTGCGCCGACGGGCCTTCTCAGTAGTTGATCACTGAGTCTATGTAGACTTTCGGGCCGTCCGGCAATTCACCTTGGTAGGAACCCCTCACGAGAGCGGTCTCCCTGCTCGTCTGCCCTGGCGCCACCTTCGGGAAGTAAAGCTTGGTGGTCCGCACCCAGTCCTTTCCGTTGCCCACACTGACAGTGACCCTGATGTTGAGTGTCACGTCATGGGTATGGGTGACACTGCCGACAACCTCGAAGCCGACGTCATTGCGAGTGACCCGGACCTCCGTGCCGCCGAGCGTGACGATCTTCGTACCCGCCAGGTAGCTGACGACCGGCGACGGTTCGGGAGTGGCTTCGGGCGATGCCGGAGCGCTCGGGGCACTGCTCGGCGTGACAGGCAGGGCGGACGAGGGGGCGGAAGAAGAACCCCCGCTGCCCGAGCACCCCGTGACCAGCACGGCGACGAGCAGCACGGCGCCCCGGGCGGCGGAGCGCGTCATATTGCGGACCGACACGAGCCGCAGACACCTGCAGCAAACTCCCCCGACCGCACAGCACTTCGCACTTTTCCCCCTTGAGTCGCAGTCAGATGACCTTGAAACGCGGAGGTTACCGCACCGAATACGCATGCGAGCAGAGAACCCGATCTCCCACCCCGCGAACCTCGTGATTGGTGCGGGGTGCGGCGGCTACGCGAACTGGCGCAGGAAAGCCTGCCGGCTCTCGCACGAGACGGTGAGCAGGGAGGCCGTCCTGCCTCCTGCCGTCACGGACGGCTCGGCCGCCCGGCACGCCTTGCTGCGCACGACCTCATGATGAGGCAGCTGGCCCGGTGCGCCAGCCTTCGTGTGCTGACTGTCGCGGGCCGTACCGCTCAGACAGCCGAGGTGTACCAGGGCTTCGTCGACCACCTGGAGCTATGGGCTCTTGCCGGGGGCCCACGAGAGCAAGATTCCTTGAGCGCCCTCTGAAGAGCACATAGGACCTTGCCCAGCAAGGGCCGTACCCCCTGAGCCTGGCAGCAAGCCGTCCAGCCATTGTGGGGACACCGACCGAAAGCTCCCATCCAGGCGACATGCCTCGGTGTGATCCGCACACAGGGCAGAGGGCCCGGCACCGGGTACAGGCCACAGCGCCGGGCCCCTGATCACGCGCAGCTCACGTCGCTCACGTCGCCGTACACATCACGCTCGGCACACTCCCGCCGCCGGGTGCGCCTCCGAAGCCGAAGCTCGTCGAACCGCCCGCCGTGAGCGCTCCGTTGTGCCCGGCGTTGACGGCGGTGACGGTCGCCCCGGACTGGGTGTACGAGGCGTTCCACATGCTGGTGACGCGCTGGGCCCCGTTCCAGGCCCACGTCACCTTCCAGGACGTCAGCGGCACGGTCCCGGTGTTGGTGACCTTCACGTCGGCGTTGAAGCCGCCGCCCCAGTCGCTGCTGACGGTGTAGGCGGCGGCACACTCGGCGGTGTCGCCGGGGTCACCCGGACCACCGGGGTCGCCCGGGTTTCCCGGTCCGCCGGGGTCCTCCGCCGCGAACCCCGGGGCCTTGATGTCCGCGAGGTACCCGTCCTTCACCGTGTCCACGGTCGTCCAGTCGTCCTTCAGGATGCCGCCGGTGTCACCGGAGTTGGGGTTCCAGGACCAGAAGGTCCAGTGGAAGCCGTCGGCCCCGTGCTGCGACGTGGACCGCAGGTACGAGACCAGTGCGGACAGCCACCGCTGGTCCACGCCCGACTGGAGGGTCGTGCCGAACTCGCCGAGCCAGACCGGGGCGATGTTCTGCTTGAAGACGTAGCCCCAGTACTTGTCCCAGATGCCCGGCATGTTGGCGGGGAAGGACGGGTCGTCGAACCAGGGCTGCTGGGCCACGCTGGTGGCGTAGTCGTGCGCGGAGTAGACGAGCCGGCCCGGCACGTCCAGGCGGACCGGGTGCTCGGCGACGCCCATCAGATTGCCGCCCCACCAGCCGTTGACCCCGTTGTGCGACTGCACGCCCTCGACGAAGACCAGCAGCTCGGGGTTGACGGACAGCACCGCGTTGCCGGCCCGTTCGGCGGCCAGCCGCCAGTCCCGTGCCATATCGCCGCAGCCCCAGCAGGCGGGGTCGCGGGGCTCGTTGTGCGGGTCGATGCCGATGACGGTCGAGTCGCCCTTGTAACGGGCCGCGAGCGCCTTGAGGTTGGTGATCCACGTCGACTCGGGCACCGCGTCGGTGTACCAGAGCGCGGACTGCGCGGCCGCGTCGGGACGGTGCCGGTCGAGCACGATCTTCAGGCCCGCCCGCCCCGCGTGTGCCACGATCCGGTCCAGCACCTGGAGCGAGGTCAGGCCCCGCAGGTCGGTGTTGATGCCGTCGTGGTTGATGCTGCCGGGCAGGGCGCCCGGCTTGAGGATGTCGTCGCTGTAGGGGACGCGGACGGTGTTGTAGCCCAGGGACTTGATCTGGTCGAGCATGCCCTTGTAGTCGCGGGCCCACAGGCCGTGGGCCACCCGGACGTCGGTCTCGAAGCCGAACCAGTTGATGCCGGCGATCCGTACGGGCTGCCCCGCAGCGTCCAGGATCTTCCGGCCGCTGGTGTGCCAGTACCCTTCACCGGCCGCCGCCGCACGGGTCGTCGCGGTACCGGCCGCCGTACGGGCCGTGCCGTCGCCCGGCTCTGCCGCACCGGCCGGCTGCACACCCGCCAGCGGTAACAGGAACGCCGCCACGGCCACGCACAGCGCTCTTCGCAAGCTGCGGAACATGTCGCTGCTTCCTCTCGGAGGGCGGGCCCGGAACGAGTGGGAGCGCTCCCACTACCCCGCGCCCTCCATGCAAGCCATGTCACATGAACACGTCAAGGAGGCGGACGGCATTCACACCCCGGACGCCGTCCGCCTCCTCCCCGACCCCGCCTCCCCCGGGCCTCGCCGCGTCAGCGGCTCACCGACTCAGCCGCTGGAACCTCCGTACCGCGAGCGGCAGGAAGACCGCCGTCAGGACGAGCGGCCACACCCCCGCCATCAGCAGCGCGTGCTGCTCGACCCAGGAGTCGCCGCCGCCGACCGGCGTACCGAACAGCTCGCGGGTGGCCGCGGCCGTGGACGAGATCGGGTTCCAGGCGGCGATCCAGCCCAGCCAGTCGGGCATGAGCTGCGGGGCCACGAAGATGCTGGAGATCATCGTCAGCGGGAAGGCGACCGCGAACAGCCCGCCCGCCGCCTCCGGGTTGGGCACCAGGAGTCCGAGCCAGACGCCGAGCCAGATGAGTGCGAACCGCAGCCACAGCAGCAGGCCGAACGCCGCGAGGAAGCCCCAGCCGCCGTCCGGCCGCCAGCCCATGGCCAGCGCGGTGAGCACGAGGATCCCCAACTCGGCGCAGGCCACGACCAGATCGGTCACCCCGCGCCCGGCCACCACCGCGGACGGCGCCATCGGCATCGAGCGGAACCGGTCGATCACGCCCTTGGTGGCGTCGTACACCACGATGGTCGCGGTGTTGATGAAGCCGAACGCCATCGTCATCACGAACATCCCGGGCATCAGGAAGTCCTTGTAGTCGCCGCCGCCCGGCACCGTCATCGCGCTGCCGAAGACATAGCCGTAGAGCAGCACCGACAGGATCGGGAAGCCCAGTTGCCAGGCGATGTTGACGGGTTGGCGCCGGTAGTGGGTCAGGCCGCGGCGGACGATGTTCCAGCAGTCGGCGAGCGCCCAATAAGCGCGGCCGTGCACGGCCGGCTCGGTGCCCGGACCGGCGGGAGGGCCGGCGCCCGGTTCGTCGGCCAGGTCGACGGCGCTCATACGGCGGCCTCCTTCTTGTCCGAAGCCCTCTTGTCGGAAGTCCTCGTGCCGGAAGTCCTCTTGCCAGAATTCTCCTTGCCGGAAACGGCGTCGGCGGCCTCGTCGGCCGACGAGGTGCGGTGGCCGGTGAGGCGCAGGAACACGTCGTCGAGGCTGGGCCTGCGCAGCCCGATGTCCTCGACCCGTACCCCCTCGTCCTGGAGGGTGCGCGCCACCTCGGTCAGCGCGGCCACCCGGTCCGCCACCGGGGCATGCACGCGCAACTCGCTCTCGTCCGACTCCGGTTCGCCGTCCGTGACCCGGGCGACCACCTTCACCACCCGCGGGACGTCGGCCCGTTCGGCGACGACGACCTCGATGCGGTCGCCGCCGACGAGGTTCTTCAGTCCGTCCGGGGTGTCGTCCGCGATGGCCCGGCCCTGGTCGATGACGGTGATGCGGGAGGCCAGCTTGTCGGCCTCCTCCAGGTACTGCGTGGTCAGCAGCACGGTCGTGCCGTCCGCGACCAAGGCCCGTACGGAGTCCCAGACTTCGTTGCGGCTACGGGGATCGAGCCCCGTCGTCGGTTCGTCCAGGAAGAGCACGGCCGGCGCGAGGATCATGGAGGCGGCGAGATCCAGACGCCGCCGCATGCCTCCGCTGTAGTCGCCGACACCCTTGTCGGCGGCGTCGCTCAGGTCGAACCGTTCCAGCAGTTCGGCGGCCCGCGACCGGGCCCGCTTCCCGCCCAGGTGGAACAGCCGCCCGAACATCTCGAGGTTCTGCCGTCCCGTGAGCACCTCGTCCACGGCCGCGTACTGCCCCGTGAGCCCGATCCTCGCCCGCACCTCGCGCGCCTGCCGTCCGACGTCGAGACCGGCCACCGTGGCCCGTCCCCCGTCCAGCCGGACCAGCGTCGACAGGATGCGCACGGCGGTGGTCTTCCCGGCGCCGTTCGGCCCCAGCAGGCCGTGCACGGTGCCCGTACGGACGGCGAGGTCGAAGCCGTCGAGGGCACGCTTCTCCCCGTACCGCTTGTCCAGCCCCTCGGCCCTCACCACGTAGCCGTCGTCCCCGACGGGCCCGCCGTAGCCACTGCCGAGCCCGTCGCCCTTGTCATGGCCGTCGTTCATGAGTCCCCCTTCCACTTAACTGGGTACACCGTACCCGGTTACGCGTACGCCGTACCCAGTTTTTCCGCGCGGATCTAGACTGAGCCCATGACGAGCGGTGGGCAGACCAGCGGCAGGGAGACGAGCGGGAGCGGTGACATCACCCGCACCCTCGACCTGCTGTGGGGCACGGGCCGGCGGCCGAGCCGCGGGCCGAAACCGGGCCTGACGCTGGAGCGCGTCGTGGAGGCCGCCGTCGAGCTCGCGGACCGGGAAGGGCTCGGCGCGCTCTCGATGCGCCGGATCGCCACGGAACTCGGCACGGGCACGATGTCCCTGTACCGCTACGTTCCCGGGAAGGCCGAGCTGCTCGACCTGATGCTGGACCGCGTCCAGCGCGCCTCCGAGGACCCCGCCGACTTCGGCGACGGCCACTGGCGCTCGGCCCTGGAGGTCCTGGGCCGCTCCACGCTCGCCCTGTACCGTCGCCACCCCTGGCTGCTGGAGGTCAACCAGTCCCGGCCGATCCTCGGGCCCAGCGCGCTCGACGGCATGGAGAAGGTGATGTCCCGGATCAAGCCGATGGGTCTGTCCGACCCGGAACTGCTGTCGGTGATCATCATGATCGAGGGGTACGTCGTCGGCGCGGCCCGCACCCAGCTGTACCAGCAGGAGGCCGAGCGCACCTCCGGGCTGACGGACGCGGAGTTCTGGGAAGCCCAGCAGCCGGCCCTGGAGAAGGCCATCCTCAGCGGGCGCTACCCCGTCCTGGCCTCCCTCGCCGAGGACACCTTCAGCTTCGACTTCGACCACTTCGAGTTCGGACTGCAACGCATCCTGGACGGCCTGGAGCTGTTCGTGACCACCCGCGCCGCGAAAGCCGCCCCGTCGTCCGCTCCGGCATCCACTCCGCCGTCCGTCCCCGCAGCCGGGCCGGACCGCTCAGCCGGGCCGGACCGCTCAGCTCCGCCGGAACAGTCGTCGTAGCCCGAGCAGGAGGGCCCCCACGACGACCACGCCGATCACCCCGACCTTGATCCCGTCGCCGCCGACCCCGTCGCCGTCCTCACCGGTGGCCGAGCCGCCGCCCCCGGACGACTTCCCGCCCCCGTCACCGGCACCGCCGCCGGGCACCTCGCGGGACTCGACCGGGCTCTGCTCGCCCTCGCTCCCGTACATCAGCCGGGAGCCGTCCGCGGAGTAGCTGACGGACTCGCCCTGCCCCGCGAGGGGCACGCTGAGCCGCCCCTTGCGCTTGATCTTCCCGTCCGTCGCGTCGTCCCACGCGTACTGGATGCCGCCGAAGTACGACCGTACGGCGAGCTGCCGGCCGTCGGGCGAGAAGGCGGCGTCGGTGGCCCACAGGTCGACGGGGGCGATCGGCCGGAAGACGTTGCCGCCCGAGGCGGAGAGTTCGGCGGGCCCCTCGTAAAGGTGCCCGCCCTCCTCCTTCTTGTCGACGATGTAGACGCGTCCGGTCTTCGGGTGCACGACGAGGGACTCGGCGTCGCGGGCCCCGTCGGAGTACGTGACGACGTACTGCGTGGCCCGCACGGTCTGGTCCCGCAGCTCCTTCGGTTCGGGCAGTTCGTAGATCCACACGTGGGGCCAGGTGCCGCCGAGGTTGTCGCCGATGTCTCCGATGAAGATCCGGTTGTCCGGCCCGATGGAGATCGCCTCGACGTCCCGGGGACTGCCGACACCGGTGAAGGTCACCCGGGCGACGGTCTCGCCGGTGGCACTGTCGACGGCGTAGAGGTAGGCGCCGTCGTCGCTGTCGTTGTGGGTCCAGTAGACGCCCGGGTGGAGCCGGGAGGCGGCGAGCCCGCTGGACTCGGTGATCCGCGGGTCCTGGATCGTGAAGGAGTCGTTCCCGGCACCCGCGTCGTCGCCGTCGGCGGCCGCGGCGGGCGCACCGAGCGCGCCCACGAGCAGGACCGGAGCGGCGAACAGGGCGGCGGCGGTGGCCGCGGCGAGCGGGGCGAGAGGTCGGCGCATGACCCAAGAGTGCCACTGCGCCCAGCAGTTCACGGCGGGTGGTCTGACTCACATCGCGGTGGCGGGGCGGATCGACGATGATGACCGGATGCTCAGGTTCATGCCCGTCGGCGACTCGATGACCATCGGGAGCGCGGGTGAACACACCTGGCGCTACCGACTGTGGCAGCACCTGTGCGCGGAGTACGGCGGCCCCTTCGCCCTCGTCGGCCCGCGCGAGACGCTGCACGACCCGCAGGCGGACTCCCCCACCTCGCACGCCTACGCCGACCCGGACTTCCCGCGCGGGCACCTGGCCGGCTGGGGCGAGGGCTGGCACCACATGGTGCCGGTGATCGGCGAGGCCGTCCGGACGCTGCGCGCCGACGTGCTCCTGGTCTCCCTGGGCCTGATCGACCTCGGCTTCTACACGAACCCCGAACAGACCGCGGACAACGTCCGCGCCTTCGTCGCGGCGGCACGCGCGGCCAACCGGCGCGTGCGCCTGGTCCTGCTCCCGGTGATACCCAACATCCGCGCGGAGGCCGACCCGGACTTCGCCGCCCAGGTCGCCCGCTTCAACGACCTCCTGGCGAAGACGGCCGTCGACCTGGACACTCCGGACTCCCCCGTCCTCCTGGCCTCGCTTCCGCCGGAGTACGACATCCACACCGACACCTACGACGGCACCCACCCCAACGCGAACGGCGAACACAGGATCGCCGAGGCCTTCGCGGAGGCGCTGTACCGGGGCTGGGAACTGGGCGGGCCCTACACCGCGGCGTAGGGGCTCACTCCGAGGGGCCGGAAGGACCGGGAGGTTCCCGGTGGTTCCGAGCCGCCCTGGGCGGTTCCAGGGGATCGGGGCGGATCCGGGTCGCTCAGGGGTGATCCGGATGGATCCAGACGAATCCGGGTGGAGCCGAGGTGGCACCAGGTGCCTCCGGGTGGATCCGGGTGACTCCGGAGGCCGTCTTCGGGACGTCCTGCCCGGGACGTCCCGCCCTGCGGTCGGTCCGCGGCTCAGTGGTCCTCGGTGATCCTGGTTGCGATGCCGTTGCTGATGGTGACCTCGGCTCCGACGCCCTTCTTGGCCGCCTCCTCGAGTTCGGCCTCGGTGCACTCGGTGGCGCTCTGCCCCGCCGCGTCACCGCAGATGTCGCCGGCTCCCCAGATCTCGGTCTCCTCGGAGACGAAGAACGCCTGCTCGACGCCCTTCGTGTCGGAGACCGTGTACTTGCCCGGCGCCAGGTAGGAGACGTTGCCGAACCAGGTTCCGTTGACACCCTTGCCCTTGTCGATGCCCTCGACGACGGTCTCGCCGGAACCGGAGTCGGAGCCCGAGTCGGAGCCGGAACCGGAGCCCGAGTCGGAATCGGAGCCGGAGTCGGCGCCCTGCTGGGCGGCACGCCGCTCGGTCACCAGGGTCGCGACACCGTTCTTCATCTCCACGTCGGCGCCCACGGCGTCCTTCTTGGCGGCCGCCTCCAACTGGTCCAGCGTGCAGGGCGCGTCCACCTTGGCCCCCGCCTCGCCGCAGATCGTGCCGACGCCGTAGACCTCGGTGTCGTCGGCGACGAAGAACTGCTGGTCGTCCTTGCCCGGCACGGACACGATGTACTTGCCCGGGGCGAGATAGGTGACCTCCCCGTTCTTGAACGAGCCGCTGACACCCTTCGCGTTCCCGGAGGCCGACGCCTCCACGCCCGTTCCGCCCGTGCCGGACGCGCCGTCCTCGACGTCGTCGTTCTGGCACGCCGTCATCAGCAGCCCGGCGGTGATCACGGCGGTGGCGACGACGGCCTTGCGCAGGTGGCGGTTCATCATGGGAGGTTCCTTCCGAGGGCGGGGCGGGAGAGAGCCGACGGCGTTTCCGCCGGTTTCCCGCCCTGTGCCGACTATGACGAGCCCCGGAGACCCCAGGTCACGTCCGTCTTTCCTTCAGAACACCGCCGTGACAGCGCCGCGACACGGCAACACATCTGCTGTGGACGGCAGTTCGTCGACGCGCCGCCTTGCGTCACGCGGGCATGTGCGCCGTCTCCGCTGAAGCAGTGGCGGGCACCGTCACCCGCTACGACAGAACCGTCGGCTCCTGCCGAGCCACCCTCGCCCCGCATCACTCCTGACGTAGACGTGACACTCAAGGGCAACTCCTGGCCCGTGCTCCTGGCCCGCTTCCCGGACCTCCCGGACCTCCCGGACCTCCCGGACCTCCAGCCTCCCGGACCTCCGGATCTTCCGGACCTCCCGGATCAGCCACTCGGCGCACGGCCGTACCGCACTCCACAGATCCTCCCGGCGTCCCTCCTCCAAGCACCGTACGAAGGCGACCGGGTGGTCGGTGCGGTCCCGCTCCGGCATATGCGCTGCCTCCCGTGTCCCGGTCACCGTGCGTATCGTTGTACCGCGCGGCTGCACTCGTCCATGGGGGCAGCCGGGGAGGAGCGCCACGATGACCGTCGTAGACGACAGGATCGCCATGGCCGACGCCAACACGCAGCGCTTGGACGAGTGGTTCGAGCGGCTGGAGCGGATGCCCGTCCCCGAAGGATTCAGGGTTGAGATCGTCGGGGGCAACGTCCACATGACACCGCAACGGGACACCCACTGGGGGATCATCCGGCGGATCGTCCGGGCCGTCGAGGACAGGTTCGGCATGGATGTCCCCGTGTTCTCGGACGTCCGTATCGACTTCCCAGGGTATGAGAACGGCTTCTGCCCGGATGTCGCGGTACTCCGCAAGGGGGCCCGGAAGGACGCCGAAGGCCACTGGCGGTATCAGGACATCGAGTTCGTCGTCGAGGTCATCTCCGAGGGCACGGCCGCCAACGACTACGGCCCGAAGAAGGCCGCCTACGCGGTCGCCGAGGTGCCGCTCTACGTCATCGCCGACCCCTACCGGGCCCGGTGCTACGTCTACACCCACCCCAAGAACGGCGACTACGTCACGCGGACGAAGGTGGACTTCGGCGACCCTCTCGACCTGACCGGCACGGTGGCGGACCTGACGGTCGCGACCGGCGGCTTTCCCCGCGACTGATCTCCTCCCGCTTGCCTGGAGGGCACTCCAGGCCGTTGGCTGGGTAACCATGAAGTACACACAGCTGGGACGCACGGGACTGAAGGTCGGCCGGCTCGTCCTCGGGACGATGAACTTCGGTCCGCAGACCGACGAGGCCGACAGCCACGCCATCATGGACGCGGCGCTGGACGCCGGGATCAACCTCTTCGACACGGCCAATGTCTATGGGTGGGGCGAGAACAAGGGCCGTACCGAGGAGATCATCGGCACCTGGTTCGCCCAGAGCGGCGGGCGGCGCGACAAGGTCGTGCTCGCCACCAAGGTGTACGGGAACATGGCCGCCGACGGCGAGGCGTGGCCCAACCACGACAAGCTGTCCGCCCTGAACATCCGGCGGGCCGTCGACGCCTCGCTGAAGCGGCTGCGGACCGACCACATCGACCTGTACCAGTTCCACCACATCGACCGCAGCACGTCGTTCGACGAGATCTGGCAGGCCGTCGACGTCCTGGTCCAGCAGGGCAAGATCCTCTACGCGGGATCGTCCAACTTCCCCGGCTACAAGATCGCCCAGGCGAACGAGACCGCGGCCCGGCGCGGCGGGACCATCGGCCTGGTCAGCGAGCAGTGCCTCTACAACCTCGCCGAGCGCCGCGCCGAGATGGAGGTCATCCCGGCCGCGCAGGAGTACGGGCTCGGGGTCATCCCTTGGTCGCCGCTGCACGGCGGGCTGCTCGGCGGGGTGATCAAGAAGGAGGTCCAGGGAGGGCGCCGGGCCTCCGGCCGGGCCGCCGACACCCTCGCCGACCCGGCCGCCCGCGCGCGGATCCAGGCGTACGAGGACCTGCTCGACAAGCACGGCGTCGAGCCCGGCGAGGCCGGGCTGGCCTGGCTGCTCACCCGGCCCGGGGTGACCGGCCCGATCGTCGGTCCGCGCACCGCCGAACAGCTGGCATCGGCACTGCGGGCGGTCGAGCTGGAACTGGGCGAGGAACTGCTGGCCTCGCTGGACGAGATCTTCCCGGGCCCGGGGCCGTCCCCGGAGGCCTTCGCCTGGTAGGACGGCAGGACGGGCAGAACGGGTAGCAAACGGCCTGCTCCGGCGCCGGGCACAACAGGCGCCGGAGCGTCCGCGCAGGCAGGCGTCCGCGCGAAAAGGCAGGGGGCGTCGCGGCTAACCGAGCGCCGACGCCACGGCCACCACGACGAACATCAATACGAGCGCACCGGCCATGATCCGGTTCCGGGTTTTCGGGTCCACGCCATCGAGCCTAACCGGACGCCCCGAGCGGGCAGCGCGCGACCACCTCGTAACGGGGCTGCTCGCCCGGTACACCCGACCTCGGAAGGTTGCTGCGCACCAGCGCCGCCTCGCCCACGGTCCAGGCCCGGCTCCGGAACCCGGCCAGCGCCCGCAGGTACGGCTGCGCGTCGACGCCGGTGCGGCTGCGGGCCAGCGACAGGTGGGCCTTGTAGCGGCGGTGCTCCCCCATGTCGACGCCCGCCTTCCGCCCCGCCGCCTCCGCGCGCTCGGCGAGCAGGCGCAGGGTGCGCAGGTCACCGTCCGCCCCGGCCCACAGCGCCCGCCCGTGCCCGAACTGGCCGCCACCGCTCAGAGCGAGCCGGAAGGAATCGGTGCGGGACGCGGCCCGCTCCAGGCGGGCGGTCAGCCCGGGTACGAGATCGTCGTCGACCTCGCCGTAGAAGGCGAGGGTGAGGTGCCATCCCGGACGGCCCGTCCAGCGCAGGCCCTCCGCGCCGGGCAGCCGCCGCAGCGCCTCGACCTCGACGGCAAGCTCGCGGGACACGTCCTCGGGGGGCAGCACGGCGGCGAAGAGTCTCATGTGCCCAGTCTTACCGGGGAACACATGTACACCCGCACGCATCCTGGTCACCGTGCGTATCGTCGTACCGCGCGGCTGTGCGCAGGGAGGGGCAGCCGGGGAGGAGCGCCACGATGACCATCCTCGAAGACAGGATCGCGATGGCCGACACCGGAGACGAGCTCACGCTCGGCACGATGTTCGAGTAGCTGGAGAAGTTGCCCGTCCCCGCGGGTTACAAGACCGAGATCGTCGGGGGCCACCTCTTCATGACGCCACAGAAGGACACCTATGCCACCGCCGGTGTCCCCGTATACCTGATCGTGGACCCGTACACGGGCGAGTGGCACCTGCACACCCTGCCGAAGGACGGCGCGTACCACGGCACCGTCGGCTTCGGCTTCGGCTTCGGTGAGGAGGTCGACCTGACCGGGACGGCCGTCGGCCTCGTCCTCAGGACCGACGAGTTCCCCCGCGACTGACCGCCCCCGCCGGTACGGCCGCCACCGACATGCCGTCCGGGCCGGCGCCTCCCGGGATGCGCGGCACGAACCGCATCCGCGGATGCCCGCCGTCCCAGCCGACCGTCAGGCGCAGGTTGCCGACGCGGGCCAGGATCAGGCCGATCACGGCGGCGGCGAGGGCCGCGATGGCACCGCCCGTCGCCAGGCCCACCCGGGCTCCGTAGGTGTCGGTGATCCAGCCGACGATCGGGGCGCCGACGGGCGCGCCGCCGAGGAAGACCATCATGTACAGGGCCATGACGCGACCGCGCACGGCCGGGTCGGTGGCCATCTGGATGCTGGTGTTGGTGGTGACGTTGACCGTCATGGCGAACAGGCCGATCGGGATCATGAGCAGGGCGAACAGCCACAGGGTGGGTGCCCCGGCCGCCACGACCTCCAGTCCGCCGAAGGCAACCGCCGCCAGGATCAGCAGCCGCAGCCGGGCCGTGCCGCGCCGGGCGGCGAGCAGGGCGCCGGCCAGGGAACCGACCGCCATCAGCGTGTTGAACAGGCTGTAGACGCCCGCGCCCCCGTGGAAGACGTCGTCGGCGAAGGCCGAGAGGTAGACGGGGAAGTTGAAGGCGAAGGTGCCGATGAACCCCACCAGGACGATGGGCCAGAGCAGCTCGGGCCGGCCCGCGACATAGCGCAGCCCCTCCCGCAGCTGTCCCTTGCCGCGCGGGGACGGCGTGACGGCGTGCAGTTCGCGGGCCCGCATCATCAGCAGGCCGGCCAGCGGCGCGACGAAGGACAGGCCGTTGAGCAGGAACGCCCAGCCCGTGCCGACGCCGGTGATCAGCAGGCCCGCGACGGCGGGGCCGACCAGCCGGGCGGACTGGAAGTTCGCGGAGTTCAGGCTGACCGCGTTCTGCAGCTGGCCGGGGCCGACGAGTTCCGCGACGAAGGACTGGCGGGCGGGGTTGTCGACCACCGTGGCCAGCCCGGTGACGAAGGCGGCGACGTAGACGTGCCAGACCTCGACCTGTCCGGTGAGGGTGAGGGCGGCGAGCGCCAGCGAGGTGAGGGCCATCGCCGACTGGGTGACGAGCAGCGTGGGGCGCTTGCGCAGGCGGTCGACGAGGACGCCGCCGTACAGGCCGAACAGCAGCATCGGCAGGAACTGCAGGGCCGTGGTGATACCGACGGCGGCCGAGGAGGCGGTGAGGGTGAGCACCAGCCAGTCCTGGGCGATGCGCTGCATCCAGGTGCCGATGTTGGAGACGACCTGGCCGATGAAGAACAGGCGGTAGTTCCTGACCTTCAGCGAGGAGAACATCTTGGACGTGCGGGTGGCCCGGTCCGGCGCCTCGGGGTCGGTCGGGGTGTCGTGGGTGTCAGGTGCGGGGGCGGAATCTGCTCCGGGTCCCGTACTCAAGGTTCGCCTCCTGGTGACAGCTACTGGGTTTCCTAGATGTGTGCGAGCTTCTCCAGGACGGGGGCGGCGGCACGGAGCTTCGCCCACTCGTCCTCGTCGAGCTGCTCGGTCAGGGTGGCGAGGAAGGCGTTCCGCCTGCGGCGGCTCTCCTCGAGCATCGCCTCCGCCTGTTCGGTCTGCGTGACGACCTTCTGGCGCCGGTCGTCCGGGTGCGGCTCCAGCCGGACCAGCTCCTTGGCCTCCAGCAGCGCCACGATGCGGGTCATCGAGGGCGGCTGGACGTGTTCCTTGCGGGCGAGCTCGCCCGGGGTGGCCCGGCCGCAGCGGGCCAGGGTGCCCAGCACCGACATCTCGGTGGGGCTGAGCGACTCGTCGACGCGCTGGTGCTTGAGTCGACGGGACAGGCGCATCACTGCGGATCGAAGGGCGTTCACGGCGGCTTCGTCGTCACCCTGGCTGAGGTCCGGCATGTTATTTAGCTTAACTCATTACTCTCGCTAAAGGACTGCTCGGGTCGAGCTCAAGTTCCACCGGCGCCCGTGACGTCGACCACCCACACGCGGGACCGTTCGGTCGAATCGCTCACTCGAACCACTCATATGAGTGATCCTGGCGTGGATGCGGACACACCGAGCCGGGATGTGCGGCAACGCTCATGCCCATGGGGACCGACGTACTCAGCCTGCGCATGAACCACGAGCTGCTCGAACGGCTCCGGCAGCATGCCGCCAAACGCGGAATGAGCGTCCAGGACTATGTCGTCCGGACGCTCATTCGCGATGACTTCGACCAGCGGTTCCAGACCGCCGTCGAGGAGACGGAGAAGTTCTACGACGTCACCTGAGCCGCGGCGCGGAGCCGTACCGCGAGCCGTAGCGCCTCTCCCGCCGGGCCGGTGCCGATCAGGCCGGGTCGGGTCAGGCCGGGTCGGGTCAGGCCGGGTCGGGTCAGGCCGGGTCGGGTCAGGTCAGGCCCAGCGCCGGCATCAGGTAGTAGAAGGCGAAGACCGCCGACACCACGTACAGCGGCACCGGCACCTCCTTGCCGCGCCCGGCCGCCAGGCGCAGCACCACGAAGGTGATGAAGCCCATGCCGATGCCGTTGGTGATCGAGTAGGTGAACGGCATCATCACCATGGTCACGAAGGCCGGGATGGCGATGGTGTAGTCCGCCCAGTCGATCTCCTTGATCGAGCCCGCCAGGATCAGGAAACCGACCGCGAGCAGCGCCGGGGTCGCCGCCTGCGACGGGACCATGGTGGCGACGGGCGTGAGGAACAGCGCGACGGCGAAGAGCGCACCGGTGACGACGTTGGCGAAGCCGGTGCGCGCGCCCTCGCCGACACCGGCGGTGGACTCCACGAAGGCGGTGGTGGCGGAGGCGGAGCTGGCGCCGCCCGCGGCGACCGCGACACCGTCGATGAACAGGACCTTGTTGATGCCGGGCATCTGGCCCTCGCCGTCGGTCAGCTTGGCCTCGTCGGAGATGCCCATGATCGTGCCCATCGCGTCGAAGAAGCACGACAGCAGCACGGTGAAGACGAACAGGACGCCGGTCAGCACGCCGACCTTGCCGAAACCGCCGAACAGGCTGACCTCGCCGATCAGGCCGAAGTCGGGGGTGGCGAACGGGTTGCCGGGCCAGGTCGGGGTCGTCAGGCCCCAGGAGGGGATGTCGGCCACGGCGTTGATGATCACGCCGAGAACGGTCATCGCGACGATCGAGATGAGGATCGCGCCGGGCACCTTGCGCACGATCAGCGCGAGGGTGAGCAGCGCGCCGAGGATGAAGACGAGGACCGGCCAGCCGGTGAGGTGACCGTTGCTGCCGAGCTGCATCGGCACGGTGGTGTGCGCGGCGTCCGGGATGCGGGAGATGAAACCGGAGTCGACGAGGCCGATCAGCATGATGAACAGGCCGATACCGATGGCGATGGCCTTGCGCAGACCGTGCGGGACGGCGTTCATCACGCGCTCGCGCAGACCGGTGGCGACCAGCAGCATGACGACGAAACCGGCCAGCACCACCATGCCCATGGCGTCCGGCCAGGACATGCGCGGGGCGAGCTGGAGCGCCACGACCGAGTTCACGCCGAGGCCGGCGGCCAGCGCGATCGGCACGTTGCCGATGACGCCCATGAGCAGCGTGGTGAACGCCGCCGTCAGGGCGGTCGCGGTGACCAGCTGACCGTTGTCGAGCTGGTTGCCGTACATGTCCTTCGCGCTGCCCAGGATGATCGGGTTCAGCACGATGATGTAGGCCATCGCGAAGAAGGTGGCGAAGCCGCCACGGATCTCGCGGGGCAGGGAGCTGCCCCGCTCGGAGATCTTGAAGTAGCGGTCCAGTGCGCCGGAGTCGGGGCCGGGCCCCGGCTGATCGGGCATCGGAGCCTTGGCGGGGGCCGACGTGGACATGCGGAAACCTCATCACCGGCGGGCTCTATCGAAAGCCCTTTGGTGTTTTCTACGAACAGAAGCGGCCAGAGACAAACAGATTCAGTATGAACATATAACGACACCGCCGCTATCTCCGCGCGTAGACGAGCGAAGGCGACGTGACGCGGACGCGGCGAACATCACACCCTCCGCTCCTCGTAAGCTGTCCGCATGGCCGCTTTCTTCTCGGGTCTCTCCGACATCGTCAAGGGGAACCCCCAGCACGAGGCACCGGAGCCCCTCGAGGGCCCCGTGGTCGCCACCATCGTCGGCGGCACGATCATCTGGTTCGCCCTCTTCCTGGTGCAGCTGCCGTTCTACGGCTGGTTCGACGACCGCGGCCACACCTGGTGGCTGTGGACCTGCCTGGCCGGCGGCGGGCTCGGCTTCATCGGCATCTGGTACGTCCGCCGGCGCGACACGGCGATCAAGCGCATACAGGCCGCGCAGGCGGCCCAGGCGGCCCGGACCTCGGAGACCGTGGACGCCGCGGAAGCGGCTTCCGGGACCCCGGAGGCCGAACCCCTCCGCGGCCCCTCCCCGACCCCCTCGGCCGACTGACGGCCCGGCCGGCAGGTCCGTCGGCCGACCGCCCGCACCTCCCGTACCACCACGGGCCCACCCCCGCTCCTCCCCGGGTCGGATCTTCGGCGCATCCGGTGGGTGAAGCCCTTCCGGCCCCCGTACCGTCGTCTGCATGACGCCTCTCGACGCGGACACGCGGTCCGGTGCCGCGCAGCCTGCCTCCCCGACCTCACCGGTGACCGGCCTGACCTCCGCCCAGGTGGCGGAGCGGGTGGCCCTCGGGCGGGTCAACGACGTGCCGGTGCGCAGCAGCCGGTCGCTGACCGAGATCGTCCGCGCGAACGTCTTCACCCGGTTCAACGCGATCATCGGCGTCCTCTGGGTGATCATGCTGGGTGTCGCGCCCCTCCAGGACAGCCTGTTCGGCTTCGTGATCCTCGCCAACACCGGGATCGGCATCATCCAGGAGTGGCGGGCGAAGAAGACCCTGGACTCCCTGGCCGTGATCGGCGAGGCACGGCCGACGGTGCGCCGGGACGGGGTGAGCGCCGGGATCGGCACCTCGCAGATCGTGCTGGACGACCTGATCGAGATCGGGCCGGGTGACAAGGTCGTCGTCGACGGGGTGTGCGCGGAGACCGACTCGCTGGAGATCGACGAGTCGCTGCTCACCGGCGAGGCCGATCCCGTGGTCAAGCAGCCCGGGGACCAGGTCATGTCCGGAAGCTTCGTGGTCGCGGGCAGCGGCGCCTTCCAGGCGACCAGGGTGGGGCGCGAGGCGTACGCGGCGCAGCTCGCCGAGGAGGCGTCCCGGTTCACCCTGGTCCACTCCGAGCTGCGCTCGGGCATCTCCACGATCCTCAAGTACGTGACGTGGATGATGATCCCGACCGCGACCGGGCTGATCGTCAGCCAGCTGTTCGTCAAGGACAACGAGCTGAAGAACTCCATCGCCCGCACGGTCGGCGGGATCGTTCCGATGGTGCCCGAAGGGCTGGTGCTGCTCACCTCGGTGGCCTTCGCGATCGGGGTCGTCCGGCTGGGCCGCAAGCAGTGCCTGGTGCAGGAGCTGCCCGCCATCGAGGGCCTGGCCCGCGTCGACACGGTCTGCCTCGACAAGACCGGCACCCTCACCGAGGGCGGCATGGACGTCACCGAACTGCACCTGCTCGACACCGGCGCAGGCCCGGACACCGGAACGGACGCAGGCGCGGACACGGACACCGGCACCGACGAGGCGTACGTCCGGAACGTGCTCGGTGCCCTCGGCGTCTCCGATCCGCGGCCGAACGCCTCGCTCCGGGCGATCGCCGAGGCCTACCCCGCCCCCGGCGGCTGGCGGCGCGCCGGCGCCCTGCCCTTCTCCTCCGCCCGCAAGTACAGCGGTGCCGCCCTCGCCGAGGACGACGGGACCGGCTCCCCCGCCTCCACCTGGCTGCTCGGCGCACCCGACGTCCTGCTCGACGCCGACGACCCGGCCCTGGCCCGTACGGGACGGCTGAACGAGCAGGGCCTGCGGGTGCTGCTCCTCGCCCGTGCCGAGCGGGCCCTGGACGACCCCGAGGTCGCCGTCGGTGTCCGTCCCGTCGCGCTGGTGGTGCTGGAGCAGCGGCTGCGGCCGGACGCGGCGGACACGCTGGCGTACTTCGCCGACCAGGACGTCGACGCCAAGGTCCTCTCCGGCGACAACGCGGTGTCGGTCGGCGCGGTGGCCGGGAAGCTCGGGCTGACGGGGGCCGTCGTCGACGCGCGCGGGCTGCCCTCCGAGCCGGAGGCGATGGCCGGGGCGCTCGACGAGGGCACCGTGTTCGGACGGGTCACCCCGCAGCAGAAGCGGGACATGGTGGGCGCCCTCCAGTCCCGCGGGCACACGGTCGCGATGACCGGCGACGGGGTCAACGACGTACTGGCCCTGAAGGACGCCGACATCGGGGTGGCCATGGGCTCCGGTTCGGAGGCCACGCGGGCGGTCGCGCAGATCGTGCTGCTCGACAACAGTTTCGCCACGCTGCCGTCGGTGGTGGCCGAGGGGCGGCGGGTGATCGGCAACATCACCCGGGTCGCGACGCTGTTCCTGGTGAAGACCGTCTACTCGGTGCTGCTCGCGGTGCTGGTGGTGTGCTCGCAGGTGGAGTACCCGTTCCTGCCGCGCCATCTGACGCTGCTGTCCACGCTCACCATCGGTGTCCCGGCGTTCTTCCTGGCCCTCGCCCCGAACAAGGAGCGGGCGCGGCCGCACTTCGTACGGCGGGTCATGCGGTACGCGATCCCGGGCGGTGTGCTGGCCGCGCTGGCGACCTTCGCCACCTATCTGCTCGCCCGCCACCACTACAGCGGTGAGGGCGCGCTGGACGCGGAGACGAGCGCGGCGACGCTGACGCTGTTCCTGATCTCCCTGTGGGTGCTGGCGATCATCGCCCGCCCGTACACGTGGTGGCGGATCGGGCTGGTGGCGACGATGGGCGCCGGGTTCCTGCTGGTGCTGGTCGTGCCGTGGCTCCAGGAGTTCTTCGCGCTGAAGCTGGTCGGGCTGACGATGCCGTGGGCCGCGGTCGGCATCGCGGTGGTGGCGGCGGCCGCCCTGGAGGTTCTGTGGAGGTGGGTCGACCGGCGCTTCCCCGCTTAGCGCCCGGTCCGGCGGGCGGGTACCGGCCTCACACCGACGCGGCCCCCCACCTTGGTGAGGTGGGGGGCCGCGTGACCGGTTGCCCGGGGAGAGCTTCTTACTTCACGTCGACGAAGTCGCCCGCGGCCTTGATGGCCGGGGTGGTCGAGGTGCCCTCGAAGTTGAAGCGGTGGTAACCGTCGACGGAGGCCGTGACCGTGGTCTTCAGGTTGCCCGTCGAGTTGGTCTTGATGGTCTTGACGGTGGTGTAGGTGCTGGAGGTCTTCTTGCGGAACTGCAGCTTCACCGACTGGTTGGCGTAGCCGGCGTACTTGAAGGTCTCCCAGTTGGCGCGGGACAGCTTGCCGGTGACCGTGATGGTCTTGCCCTTCTTCACCGGCTCCGGCGCGGCGTTCACGGTCAGCTTGGAGATGCGCTGGACGCGGTGGGTCTGCTGGTAGTCGTTCCAGTAGACGCTCTCGTCGCCCGCCAGCACGCCGACGGTCACCTTCCAGGTGCCGGCCAGCGCGTTCTTGTACAGGTCACTGCCGGGGACGGCGGTGACGGTCAGCTTGCAGGTCGAGGTGGTGGCGCTCGCGGCGGTGCACGTGGCGAAGTCCTCGTTCGGCATCAGGAGGCCGTCGAGGCCCTCCTCGAAGTCGGGGCCGTGCCACAGGTCGACGTACGCGTCCAGGATGCCCGTGGCGTGCTGGGCGGTCACCGAGACCGTGAAGGTCTTGGCGTTGGTGGTGCCGACGGTGATGTCCTTGCCGGCGTTCACCGTGACCTTGGACACAGTGGGCAGCGCGGATGCCGCGGCCGCGGCGCGGAACGCCGACTTTCCGGTGGAGGTGCCGAAGCGCTCGGCGGCGGTGGTCTTGTCCAGGTTCAGACCGTCGGGGCCGTCGGCCTGCGCGGCCGGGACGGCGAGGGCGGAAAGGGCCAGGGCGCCGGAGAGTACGGCGACGGTGGCACGAATGCGCATGCGTTCCCCACGTGAAGAGAGGGTTCCGGCGGTCGGCGTTTTTTGGGTACCTCACCCAACGGCTCGTCGTTACGACCGGGACCCGAGAGACCATGGAGTCTGTTGACTCACATGATCAGATACGGGACCGCACCGAATGGTTGTACGAGAATTGGAAAACATGTGTAGAAATTTTCAAGATCAGCGATCTGACCGAAGCACCATTCCCCTCTTCCCTCGCCGGCCGGCCACGGCCAGAGGCCGGACCAGGGCGGTGAGTCCCTGATGATGTGGCGCACGAAGAAGTCCGGGGACTCCCAGTCCCAGTCGCGGAGGAGCGAGCTGGGAGCCCAGCTGTCCACCCGGGTCCGCACCTTCATGGCGACCGAGGCGGGCAGCGCGGGTCTGCTCCTGGTGGCGGTGGCGGTGGCCCTGATCTGGGCGAACTCGCCCTGGTCGGAGTCGTACACCTCCCTCTGGCACACCGACCTGTCCCTCTCCCTCGGCAACGCCGAGCTGTCGATGGACCTGGGGCACTGGGTCAACGACGGGCTGATGGCCCTGTTCTTCTTCGTCATCGGTCTGGAGGTCCGCTACGAGGTCTCCGTGGGCGAGCTGAACAGCCGCAGCCGGATCATGATCCCGGCCCTCGCCGGGATCGGCGGCATGGTCGTGCCCGTCCTGCTGTACCTGCTGATCGCGCCCGGGGGTGACGCCGCCATGGGCTGGGGCATCGTCATCGGCACCGACACGGCGTTCATGCTGGGCGCGCTCGCCATCGTGGGCCCGCGGTTCGTCACACAGTTGCGCGTCTTCCTGCTGGCCATCACCGTCATCGACGACATCGTGGCCGTCACCGTGATCGGCGTGGTCTACTCCGGCAGCATCAGCGTGCCGGAGCTGATCATCGCGCTCGTCCTGGGCGTGATCCTGTCCGCGCTGACCCGCTTCGGCGTCTGGCAGGCGGCCCCGTACGTCCTGGTCGTCCTCGTGATGTGGCTCGCCACCCTCCAGGCCGGCCTCCACGCCTCCATCGCCGGCATGCTCGGCGGTCTCCTGATCCCCGCCACGAGCCCGTCACGGGAGGGGGTGGAGCAGGCCGCGCGGCTCTTCCGCGCCTTCCGCCAGTCCCCCCTCGCGGACGTCGGCAAGACGGCACGCAGGGGACTCCAGAAGGCCGTCTCCGTCAACGAGCGACTCCAGACGGTCCTCCACCCGTGGTCCAGCTACATCATCGTCCCGGTGTTCGCGCTGGCCAACGCCGGTGTCGACCTGCGCGACGGCGTCCTGACCAACGCCCTGACGTCCCGCGTCACCTGGGCCGTGGTCGTCGGTCTCGTCCTCGGAAAGCTCCTCGGCATCTGGGGCGGCTCCTGGATCGGCACCCGGACCGGCCTCGGAAAGCTCCCGACCGGGGTGGGCCACGGCCATGTCCTGGGCGGCGGCGTCCTGTCCGGGATCGGGTTCACCGTCTCCCTGCTGATCGTCGGGCTCGCCTTCGAGGACCCGGTCATCCGCGCCGAGGCCACCGTCGGTGTCCTGCTCGCGGCCGTGTTCTCCGTCGCCATCGGCTGGCTGGTGTTCCATCTGGCCGCCGTCCTGCGCGGCGAGACGGACGCGGACCTGCCCCGCTACCTGGACCGCCCGGTCGACCCGGAGACGGACCACATCCTCGGACCTCCCAACGCACCGCTCACCCTGGTGGAGTACGGCGACTTCGAGTGTCCCTTCTGCGCCCGCGCCACCGGCGTCACCGCGGAACTGCGGCAACGTTTCGGCGACCGGTTCCGCTACGTCTTCCGGCACCTGCCGCTGCCCGACGTGCACCCGCACGCCGAACTCGCCGCACGGGCGGCCGTCGCCGCCGACTACCAGGGCCGCTTCTGGGAGATGCACAACCTGCTCTACGAACACCAGGACGAGCTCGAGTACGAGGACACCGCCGGTTACGCCGCCGACCTCGGACTCGACGTCGAGAGGTTCCTCCGCGACCTCGAGGACGAGAGGACGGCCGCCCGGGTCCGGGCGGACGCCGCCAGCGCCGAGGCCAGCGGTGCCCGCGGCGCCCCGACGTTCTTCGTCGGCAACCGCCGGCACACCGGCCCGTACGACGCGGCGACGCTCGCCCGCAAGCTCGAGGCGCTCGAGGAGGCGTCCGGCTCGCAGGCGCCCACGGCATAACCGAGCCGTCCGCCTTCGACGGGTGGGCCGGGGCCGGACCGGCCCCGGCCCACCCGTTTCGGCCCACCCGTTGCGATCCCCCGGCTCCGGCCCGCCCGCTCCGGTCAGTCGAACCAGCGGTCCCTGGCCAGCTCCTCGGTCCTGGACGGGTCCTCCAGCAGCGCCGCGACCTCGAACCGGCGCGGCCACTCCCGGGCCGCCCAGGCCAGCCCGGCGGCGACACCCTCCAGGGTGGCCGCGTGCAGCACCCCGTCGCGGGTCAGCCGCCAGTCGATCTCCACGCCATCCACGACGAGTTCCTCGTGCTCGACGTACGTGGCGGGGGTGCCCGGCCCGAGCAGCACCCGCACCGGCTCCGGTACGTCGTGCTCGGCGCCCTCGGTGTCCACGTCCCCGGTGACGGACTCGCTCAGCCGCCGCACCTGGAACAGTTCGGCCAGCTCGGCGGCGCGCGAGGGGCGGACGGGCAGCAGGGCCATGCCCTCGGTGAACGGCAGCAGGTCGGGCGAGTCGACGACCACCGCGTCGGCGGCGTCCACCACCTCGACCCGTCCGTCGACCACCGCGCGCAGCTCGTCCGGCAGGGTCACCTGTTCCGGGTCCAGGTCGGCCAGCGCCCCGTAGAGGGCGTGCAGCTGGCCGGAGGCGACCTCACGGTCGGGGTCGGCGAGGCGGTCGAGCAGTTCGGCGCCGCCGCCCGGTTCTTCGAGCAGCGCGGACACGGACGTACGGACGCCGAGGGTCCGCAGCACCTGCTCGTCCTCGAAGCCGGTGGCGTCGGCCTCGTCGTACAGGCCGCGCAGCAGCGGGTCGCTCCCGGCGGCGCGCAGGCCGGCCGGGCGGCGGCCGCCGAGCACCGGGTGCCCGCGCAGCCACCACGCGGTGTAGGGGCGTACGACCTCGTGGGTGCCGTCCGGCAGCAGGACGCGGACCGGCTGGGTGAGCGCGTCGCGCAGCGGCGGGCGGGCGAGCAGGGCGAGGGCGCGGGGCCACTGGTCGTCGTCCACGAGGTCGAGGTCGCGCACGGCGACGAGTTCGGTGGCGACGGGCGGCACCGGGCTGTCGGGGAAGCGGTCGAGGACGTCCTCGCTCCACACGTCCACGGCGTCCAGCAGACCCGCGTCGTCGGGCTCGGCGAAGTCCCCTTCGCGGGGATCGAGTTCGTCCGGGTCGAGGACGACGTCGGTGGCGCGGACGAGCACGAAGTCGACCAGCACGCCGCAGGCGGCCAGCGGGGCCTCGCCCCACTTCCGAGCCAGCTCGGCGTCCACGGCGGCGAGTTCGCCCTCGCGCATGACCTGGGCGAAGGGGCCGCCGGGGAAGACCAGTTCGCAGGCCGGGGAGAGCTCGCCGTCCTCGTCGGGCAGCGCGAGGGCGCCCAGCCACGGCTCGTCGCCGGGTTCGAGGCCCGCGTCGCGCACCAGCCCGAGCACGGTGTCGGCGAGTTCGTCGGCGTCGAGTGCCTCGTCCTCCCAGTTCAGGGTGCCCTCGTCGTCCAGGGAGGCGGCGACGGCGGCCCGCACCTGCGGAGTCGTGAGCACCGCGCGCGGGGTCGCCGGGAGGGCGCCGAGCTTCTCCAGCAGGGGGTGCGCGGCGTCCGGGTGGGCGACCTTGAGGCCGAGCCGGGCCAGCGTCCCGGGGTCGATCCGGGCGGCCTCCACGCCGGGCAGCAGCACCTGCCGGGGGCCGGTGGTGGTCCTGCCGTCGGCGAGCGGCACGGGCAGTCCGGAGAGCCGGTCGGGGTCGACGCCGGCGAGGCTCTCGTACAGCCGTCGCCACCAGTCGGGCGACTTCTCCAGCCCGGCCAGCCGGTCGATCGCGTCGGCCAGCGGGAGGCGGGCCACCTCGAGCGTGCGCAGTTCGGCCCGCCGTTCGAGCCCGGCGGGCAGGAGGGTGGGCAGCACCTCGGCGAGGACCCGGACCGTGTCAGCGCCGGCGCCCTCGACGACCTCGGCGTCCCGGGGCCGCAGCGTCTCGGGCAGATCGGAGTCCGTGCCCGCCCCGCCCCCCTCGTCTCCCTCGCCCCGCCCGTCCGGCTCGGCGGCGGGCGGCAGGAACGAGGTCCGCGGGAGTCGCCCGAGGACCGCCTGCCGCAAGGCGCCGTCCAGCTCACCCCGGCCGAGCGGACCGGGCACGAGGTCGATGATCCCGGCGGTCACCGGACGCCAGCCGGCGAGCAGCTCGCTGTAGGCGTCGGCGGCGCGCTCCACCAGGAATTCGGTGAGCGGGCCGGGGGCGGTGTGCCGGCGGGTGGAGTCCAGCGGGAAGGAGGCGATGAGCAGGGCCGGGACGCCCAACGGCTCCTCGCTCGGCGTCGGCGCGTGCACGACCGGGCTGGTGCGGGGACGGGCAGGGGTGCCGTCGGAGTCCACCGGCACGGCCCAGGTCACCGACCAGTGCGGGCGCAGCCGTTCCTCGATCGGCCGGTCGGCGAGCAGATCCGGCGTGAGCGGCCCGTGCGCGGCGACGGTGCGCCAGCGGGTGGTGCCGTCCCGCGAGTCCTCGATCACGGTGAGGGCGCCGTCGGTGCCGCGGCGCACGGTGCGGGGCAGGGCGTCGCCGATCTCGACGACGACCTCCTCCAGGCCGGGCAGGGCGAGCAGCAGGGCGTCGTCGACGGCGTGCAGCAGCCGCTCGGCGAGGTCGGCGGCGGCCGCGTCGCGCAGCGGCAGGATGACGGCGGTGTCGTACGGGTCGGGGGCGGTGCCCTCGGCGGCGAACGGCAGACGGAGCAGCGGTACGTGCCCGTCGCGCCGGCGGATCTCGTCGCCCAGACCGGCGCTGTGCCCGGCGCTGTCACCGGCGAGTTCCCGGGCCTCGGCCAGCGACCACCGCACCCCGCCGTGCCGGCCGACGACGGCGGGCTCGTCGGTGACGGCGAGGACGGCGGCGAAGCCGACCCCGAACCGCCCCACCGCCCGGTCGGGGGTGTCCCGCTTCGCGGAGGCCCGCAGCGTGGACAGCGACTCGACCCCGGCCGCGTCCAGCGGGGCGCCGGTGTTGGCGGCGACGAGCACCCCGTCGCGCAGCGTGAGCCGGAGCCGTCCCGGAACCCCCGCGCGGGCGGCGGCGTCGGCGGCGTTCTGCGCCAGCTCGACGACGAGGCGGTCCCGGTACCCGCCGAGGACGAGGTCCTCCTCGGCGTTGGCGTCCTCACGGAACCGGGCGGGACTGGCGGCCCAGGCGTCCAGCACCCCACGCCGCAGCCGCGCCGTCCCGAACGGGTCGGCGCCCTCGTCCGCAGGCCGTACGAACATGCTCACGGTCACTCTCCTCATCGGCCCTGATCGGCGTGAGATCGAAGGTACCGCGCCACCGGACGCGAGCACGCACATCCCCGGAGCCTGCGGCCCCGACATCCCGGGCAGCGCGAGCCCGGATACCGCAGGAGCGGCCCCGCCCGGGCGGCGATGCCGCGCGGACGGCGCCGGAGATCTTCATGCCGTGCCTGAGCCTCAGGCCCTCGGCGTCCGGGGCACGGGGCAACCCTCGTCATGTCCGGCAGCCGAGGGGAAGTGGCACGGCTCAGTCGACGTGCCCGGCGATCCCCTGCTGCGCCGTGCCGGGTCGGCGGCATGGCTGTCGCCGGCAGGCGGCTCACTCGGCGGCGGTGGCGTTGTCGGCCCCGCTGACCCGGACGGCGTCGCCGGCTCGGCGCACGCTCTCGGTCGCCGCCGACTCGGCGCGCTCGACGGACCGGGAGTCGAGGACGACGGTGTGACCGGCCTGGGCGAACCGGTGGGCCAGGCCCTTGCCCTGGCGGTCAGTGCCGCCGATGACGGCGATCTTTCAGCCGGTCATGCGAGCTCCTTGCGCATCAGGGAACGCGGACGGGTGTTCCTCGGGGCACCAGCAGGGGAACGACGGACAAGGAGCGATGAGTAGGGGGACGACGGCGTGCTCACCGCCGCAGCAGCGTGCACAGGGTGTGTCGCAGGTGGCCGATGTCGGGCACGGTGTCCAGGGCCAGGCAGTGCCCGATCCACCCCGCCCAGACGGGGTCACCTTCCTCCGTGCCGACGGCGCGGAGGAACTTGGCCGTGACCGCCTCCCCGGGCAGCGTTCGGGCGGCGTCTCCGCCTCCTCCCAGGACCTCCTTCTCGACCCGCTGTCCGTCGGCGAGGTCGACGGACACGCGCGCACCCCAGCGGTCCGGCAGGTGGGCGTCGAGTTCGGGGGCGTGGCCCAGGACCACCTCCGGCACGCCCGGGGGCAGCGTGCCCCGGAAGAAACCGACGTCCGCGGCGGCCCCGTGGAGCCACGCGGCGACGGCGAAGACCGCACTGGCCGCGGCCTCGGTGGGGCCCGCCGGTGTCCGGTCGGCGGTGACGAAGCGCAGCAGGGCCTCGGGCAGCAGGATCTCGATGCGGCGGGCCGTCGCGACCGGCAGTCCCCGGACCGACAGCGCCTCCAGCGCGTCCAGCGCCGCGTGCAGCGGCCGGGCACACGGATACGCCTTGAACACGCAGCCGTTCAGGTGCGGCTCCGCCTCGGGTGAGGCCGGTGCGGCGCTCCTGCCGAGCGCGGCGGTGGCGGGCCCGTCCAGCAGGGTGCGGCTGGCCCGGGCGCCGGCCCGGGCCAGGTGGGCGGCCTCCGCTCCGTCGGCCGCCGCGCGCCCGGCCAGCAGGTAGTGGCCCGCGCCGAGCTCGTCCGCGCTGAGCAGCCCGCCGAGACCGGCCGCGGCCAGCCCCAGGGCCGCGGTGGTCTCCTCGCGATCGAGGTCCAGCAGGACGGCAGCGGCCGCGGCCGAGCCCAGTGCGCCGAAGGCCGCGGTCGGCCACCAGGCGGCGCCGTACAGGCGGGGTCCGCCGAAGCGCAGTCCCGCCTCGACGACCACCTCGTACCCGCTGATCACGGCGTCGACGACCGTCCGGCCCGGCCGCCCCTCGCGGTCGGCCACGGCCAGGGCGGCCGGGACCACCACGGCCGCGGGCACCACCGCCGCGGCGGGGTGCAGGGCGTCGTACTCGTCGGCGTGCGCCAGCACGGCCTCCGCCCACACGGTCGTGCGCAGCGCGTGCCGTCCGGCCAGGGCAGGCGTGCACAGCTCACCGGGAACGCCGGTGTCCGCCACGAACCGGGCGAGCTGCGCCGCGAGGGGGTGGGAGGCTCCGGCCACGACGCAGCCCAGCGTGTCGAGGACGTGGAGGGCGGCCAGTGACCGGGTGCCGGCGTCGGCCTGCTCGGCCGCACGCCGACCGCGCCGGGCCAGCTCCTCCAGCACGCTCACCGGACTGCTCCCGGCCGCAGGGCGGGCAGCACGCCGGAGCCGACGCCTTCGATCAGCTCGGTGGGCAGGTCGTAGGAGCCGACGTGCTGGAGGAACACGCCGCTCACGCCGGTGGCGTGCAGCTCCCGGAGCCGTTCCGTGATCTCCCGTGCGGTGCCGAACAAACAGAATTCCCGGGCGAAGCGCAGCGCCGCCTCGTCGCTGACCCATTCCGAGCAGATGGTGACGGCCGCCTCCCAGTCCTCGGCGTGCACGAGATCCGGGTAGACCCCTTCCACCTGGGCGGGAACGTCGAGTTCGATCCCCGCGAGGGCGAGGAAGGGCGCTCCGCCGTTCTGTGCGATCGACGCGCAGATCGGCTTGAGCAGCCGTGCGTCCCTCTCGACGTCGTCCGTCACCGCGCAGAACGCCGAGACGGTCAGCGGGACCTCCTCGGCGGTGCGGCCCGCGGCCTCGGCGCCCTCCCGGACACGGGCGGTGGCGCCGGACAGGGTCTTCGGTGAGGCACCGCTGAGGAGGATGACGCCGTCCGCGATCTCACCGGCGAGCCGCAGGTTCCGCGGACCGCTGGCGGCCATGTGGACCGGCACGTCCGGCTGGGGGTCGCGGAGCCGGGAGCGGACACCGCCGAAGTCCCACTCGTGCCCGGCCAGCAGCGCCCGTAGCAGGCCGATCCCCTCACGCAGCGCCGCCCCGGTGCTCGGGCGCAGGCCGACGGGGCCGACCGAGCTGTTGCCCACGCCGACGCCGAGGGTGAACCGGCCGGGGGCGAGCTCGGCCACGCTGCGCGCGGCGGAGGCGACGACGGCCGGGTGCCGGGTCACCAAGTTGGTGACCGCGGTGCCCAGCCCGATCCGCTCGGTGTGCAGGGCAGCCGCGGTCAGTACCGTGAACACGTCCCGCCACAGCAGCTGGGAGTCGGGGAACCACACCTGGTCGAAGCCGAGTTGCTCGGCCCGGCGCACGGATTCGACCAGCCGGTCCGCCCGGTCGCACGGCGGGATGCGCACACCGACCCGCAGTCCGGTCTCCGGCGCGGCTGCGGCCGCCGCAGCGGGGGCGTTCATGCCCGACCCCGGCCCAGGAACTCCAGCGCCAGCTTGTTGAACCGGTCCGCGTGCTCGTGCTGGGGCCAGTGTCCGCACTCCGGGAAGATCTCCAGGGCCGAGCCGGAGATCGACTGCTGCATCCGGTGCGCCTCCGGCACATCGCCGAAGGGGTTCTGCGCGCCCCAGACGATCAGGGTGGGCGCGGTGATCCGGGCCATCTGCTCGGGGCTGAGGAGGTCCTCGGTCCGGTTCTCCATCTTCTGCAGGCACAGCAGTTCGTCGATGCCGGCGACGAACTCGGGCCGGTGGTAGATCGCGTGGCGCACGTCGACGAGTTCCTCGGAGACGTTCACCGGGTCGTGCATGAGCAGTTCGAGGCGCCGGCGGGTGAGGTCGCGGTCGTCGCTGGTGACGGCCGCCTTGGTGCTGGTGCGGATACGGTCCATGACCTCGGGGTTGGCCACGGTCCCGCCCGGGGCGACGAGGACCAGCCGCCCGACCCGCTCGGGGTGGTCGGCGGCCAGCCGGCCAGCCACCCAGCCGCCGAGGGACTCGCCGACGAAGTGGGCCCGCTCGATGCCGCGGCTGTCGAGGTAGTCGAGCACGTGCCGCACGTAGCGCGGGATGCGCAGGTCGCCGCCCGGGTTGTCGGTGTAGCCGTGGCCCAGCATGTCGAGGGCGTGCAGCTCGAAGTGCTCGGCCATGTCCGGCACGTTGCGCACGAAGGCCTCGAGGTGGCCGCTGGTGCCGTGGAGCATCACAACGGCCTCGCCCTCGCCGGCCCGCAGCACACGGGTGCGGGTGCCCTTCACCGGCGCGTACGACAGCTCGAAGCCGGTGCCGGTCAGGTCGGTCCAGATGGTCATGCGGAGGTCTCCTTCGGGGAGGGGGTGAGGAGGCTGACGCCCATGCCGGTCAGCCAGTCGGGGACGGCCCCGTAGGCGAGGGTGCGGCTGGTCGCGGGTCCGGCGGGTGAGGCGAGCGCCGCGGCCATCGCGATCCAGGCGCGCAGTTCCTGGGCTCCGTTGCCCGCTTCCTGTTCGATCTGTTCGTCGGTGCGGTCGAGGACTTCGGAGAGGTCGCCGGTCTCGAGCAGGCGCAGGAACCACTGGTCGAACGCCTCGTTGATGTCCGGTGCCGCGGCCCGGATGATCTGCCGGCGGCGTACCTCGTACTCGTTCCAGTTGTGGCGGCCGTTGAGCCAGGCCTCGACGAGGAACCGGTCGTCGTCCGACATCGCGGCGAACCACTTGGGCCACGGCAGCCGGTGGGACAGCCCGCCGGAGGCGATGACCGCGATCCGCTTGTCCTGGCCGTCGCCGTGGACGGCGTCGCGGAGGGCGGCACCGAGCGCGTGGCAGCGGCGCAGTGACGGCAGCGGCGGCGCGAACATGTTGATCACGACGGGGACGACCGGTACGTCGAGGGTGGGCACCAGGTGCTGGAGCGAGTGGGTGATGCCGTGGTCGACGGTCAACCGCAGGGAGAACGCCGGGTCGAACCCGTCGGTGACCAGCCCGTCGACGAGACTGCGGGCCAGGTCGGTGTCGACCGGGAGCGGGCCGCCCGGTGTGCCAGCCTCTCCGGCGCCGTGCACCTCGCCGACGCCGATGGTGAAGGCCGGCATCAGGTCGAGGAACATGCCGCGGAAGTGGTTGGACCCGATCACCACGACGGCGTCCGGGCGGGCCGCGGCGAGCGCGTCGCGCGCCTCGGCCAGTCCGTCGCGGAACCGGTGGGCGGCGGGGAGGTGGTCGACCTCGGCCCAGTGCGTGTTCATCAGGGTGCTGTGTGAAGCCCCGATGCCCAGGACCAGTTGGCTCACGACTCCTCCTCGCTGGTGTTCTTCGGCCGCGCGTGCGACGCCGTCGCGTTCGGTGGTGGTCCGGCACAGGTGTTCAGGGAGTGCTCCGTTCCTGGGTGCACAGCGCGATCGCGGCGTGCACGAGGGTGCGGGTCAGCCGGTGGGCCTCCCGGATGTCGACGACGTTCATCCCGGAGGAGAAGTCCAGCGGCAGCGGGGCGTCCGGGCCGATCCGGTCCATGCCGATCCGGGCGGTCGGCAGGCCGCGGGAGCGCAGGATGTTGGCGTCCGTGGCACCGCTGGTGCCCGTGATGGGCTCGTGTAGGCGGCCGACGCTCTCCTCCCACGCGGCCTTGGCCGCCGCGACGACCGGGGCGTCCTCGGGGGTCTGCGTGCCGGGGATGGACAGGACCATGTCCCAGTCGAGTTCGATCTCCGGGTGCGCGGCGGTGATCGCGTCGACGGCGGCGGCGAACTCGCGCCGTACGTCGGCGGGTGTCGAGCGAGGGTTGGTGCGCAGGTCGACCATGATCCGGCACAGGGCCGGGGTCACGGCCGCCATCCGCGGCCAGCCGCCCTCCACGGAGGACACGATGCCCTGCGGTGCGACCAGCCCGTCGGTGTGCCGGGCGGCGTACTCGGGGAACCAGCGCTCCAGGGCGTCGATCACGGTGGCGGCGTGGGCGACGGCGTTGCGGTACGGCATCCGGTGCCTGCTGCCGACGTAGGTGTAGGTGCCGCGCACGCGGATCTCGAACCAGCACAGTCCCACCTCCTCCCACGAGACGGCCCACCCCGGCTTGGCGATCAGGGCGTGGTCGGCCCACCACCCCTGCTCCAGCAGGAACGAGCAGCCGCTGCCCTGGCCCGCGTTGTGCCGGGTCAGACCGCGGGTGGTGCGGCCGTTGGTCGGCATCCCGCCGGCGCCGAGGCCGACGACGAGGTCGCCGCGCAGCGGGATGCCGGCGCGGGCGATGGCCTCCGCCGCGGCGACGACCGCCGCGCCGTGCCCCTTGGGGTTGCTGGCGCCCAGCCCGAGCACGTGGTGGCCGCGCACCTCGGCGCGTGGCCGCATGTCCGCCCGCAGCTCGGGCCCGACCCAGGGCACGTCCTCCTCGGGGTCGCCGACGGTGAGGGTGTCGATCGGGGCGTAGAGCAGCAGGTCCTCGCCGCTGCCGTCGCCGCGCAGCCGGGCGACGGCGTTGGCCTGGCGGTCGTCGATCACCTGGTAGTGCGCGTCGAGCCCCGCGTGGTCGAGGGTCGTGGTCAGCCAACCGGCGAGCTCGGCCTCCTCACCGGTCGGGCTCGGGATGTCGACCATCCCGACGACGAGTTCGGTGAGCCGCTCAGGAGTGATGAGCCGCCACGCGGACTCGGCCCAAGCCTGTTGCTGCCCGTTCAACCGCGTGTTCGGCCGGGTCATCGCGCACCCGGACGGACGGAACGGACGGTGGTGCCGCGCCCCAGCCTGGCGAGCAGCCCGGTGCGCTGCGCGGCCACGGCGGCGGCGACGGCGACGGCGGCGAGGGTGACGAGGACGGCGGTGCGAGAGGACATGGGGGTCAGCTCCTGTCGGTGAGGAACGCGTCGGCGAGCGCTGCGACGGTGGCGGGACGCTCGGCCTGGGGGTGGTGGGAGGTCCGGCCGATGACGGCGAGGTCGCCGCGGGGCAGCGCGTCGGCGAGCGCCGCCGCGTATGCGGGGCCGGCGAAGGGATCGTGGCGCCCCCACAGGACCAGGGTGGGGGCCTGGACGGCGCCGAGGGCGTGGTCCAGGTCCTCGGCGGGCGCGGGGAGGGTGGCGGTGGCGAGGGCGCCGGCCGTGGTGCCGGCCCGGAACCGGGCCAGCACCGTCGGCTCCGGGATGCGGGTGGCGTCGTACCACTCCAGTCCGGCCAGCAGCGCCCGCGTCTTCGCGGGGCTGGGGCCGTCGCCGCCGTAGTACTCGGCGCGGGCCCGGACCGCGAGCCCGGGGTCCGTGCGCAGCGGGCCCGCCCCGCCCGGTGCGGGCGTGGGCTGGCTGCCGATGAGCACGATCCGGCCGAGCCGCTCGGGCCGGTCGGCCGCGAGTTTCAGCGCGACCGTCCCGCCGTACGACTGGGCCAGTACGTCGACCCGCTCGGGCCCGACCCGCTCCAGCAGCGCGGCGAGGCCGTCGGCAGCCGCCGTCACGGACCGCTGCGACGCCGGCTGCCCGGTGGCCGAGCCGCCGTAGCCGGGCAGGTCCACCCACAGCCACCGGCGCTCCGGCCGCAGCGCCATCACCGCGGCGAAGTCCGAAGTCGCGTGGCAGCCCGGGCCACCGCCGTGCAGGACGACGGTGACCGGGCCGCGGTCGGCTCCGGCCCAGCCGTGAGCCGGCTCGACGGCCGGCTCAGTGGCCGACACGGCGTTCGGTGGGCTGGACGACCGGTTTGATCTGCTCGACGTGTCGGCGCCAGGCGTTGATCGACAGGTCGGGCCGGTAGAGCCGCTCCGGCGGGGCGTCCGTCACGTTGACCATCCAGGCGTCCTGCCGGGTGAACTGGCCGTGGAACAGCCACCGGAAGGCGGACAGGTACTTCGCCTTGAACGCCAGTGCCGTGGCACCGGTCTCGAAGCGCACCATCAGCTGCACGTAGCGCACGTGGTCGGCGTCGACGGGGACGTACCACTCGTAGTGGATGAACTTCGGGTAGGCCACCCGCAGCAGTCCGGGCATCCGGACCGACACGAAGCCCGGGATGTCCATGGCGGCGATCACGGGGTTGGCGTCGCCGTTCTTGTCGGGGTGGTCGGGCAGGGGCACCCGCTTCCACCAGCGCTTGTTGGTGAAGGTGCCGACGCCGGGGAACTCCGCCTCGTAGTGCAGTTCGTCCTGCACGCGGATCAGCCAGCCGTCCTTCTCGACGATGCGCGTCTTGTTCCAGGTCGGCATGACCTTGAACAGCCGCCACAGCGCGGTGTTGTGCAGGTACTTCGCGTGGCCCTCGTCGAAGCCGTTCTCGGCGCCGAAGCGCCAGTTGCCGTCGCGGACCTCCGACCGGCCGCCGAGCACCAGCGTGTTCTCGGTGAGCTCGGTGGGGATGTCGCGCTCGACCGGCGGGGGTTCCTCGCCGGGTTCCACGTCGCCGATGTAGACCCACAGCAGGCCCAGGCGCTCCTCCACCGGGTAGGTGGCGACGGAGATCTTGCCGCAGATGGGGCTGTCGGGCCCGTCGGTGATGACGGCGTCGAGCTTTCCGGTCTCCAGGCCGAAGGTCCAGCCGTGGTAGGCGCAGCTGATCGTGCCGGGGAACTGCCGGCGGCCCAGCGACAGCGGCACACCGCGGTGCGGGCAGCGGTCGTGCAGACCGCGCACGGTGTCGCCGTCGCGGACCAGCACGACGCGCTCGCCGGCCAGGGTGATCGGGACCGGCTTCTGCTGGACCTGGTGCGCCCAGATGGTCGGGTACCAGTAGTTGCGGAACCCCAGCTCGGCCGAGTTGTAGGTCGGCCACGCCGACCAGTCCGAGCCCTCCTGCACGGGCGGGCCGGGCTCGACCGGCGTCGTCGAACGGGCCGCGGCACCGCGGGAACGCGGGGCCCGACGGGGTGCGGCCTCGGGGGTCGGGTCGGTGGGTGCGGTCACGATGTCTCCAGTCAACGGGGGTTCTGCGGGGGACCGTGCAATCGTCGGAGTCAGGGGAACGGCTGGTCGCGGGGGACGGTTCGGGTCGGCGGGTCTCAACCGACAGTTCGCGAACCGCCCGTTCAGAGGTCGAGCACGAGCTCGCCGGTCCGTGCCCGCGACACACACGGCAGGAAGACGTCGGTGCGGTCGGGCTCGGTCAGCGAGTCGCGGTGCAGGGGCAGGCCTTCCAGGACCGGGAGCTCGCAACTGCCGCAGACGCCGTCCCGGCAGGCGTTCGACACGGCGATGCCGGCCGCGTCCAGGACGTCGAGGGCCGAGCGGTCGGCGGGTACGGCCAGCCGGCGGTCGGACCGGCCCAGGACCAGCTCGAACGCCTGCAGGTCGTCCTCGTCGTCACGCGGCCGGGCGGAGAAGCGCTCGACGTGCAGAGCACCCGCCGACCAGTCCTCGCACTGCTGCTCGACGGCCGCGATCAGCCCCTCCGGGCCGCAGCAGTACACGGCCGTCCCGTCGGTCGGCTCTCCGAGGGTCGCCTTGAGGTCGAGGTGACCGAACTCGTCGAACGGCCGTTGTTCCACCGTGCCCTCGTAGGGCGCGAGCTCGGGAAGGAACGCCATCGAACGGCGGGTGCGCCCGCCGTAGAGCAGTCGCCAGTCCCCGCCCGCCGCGTCAATCCGGCGGATCATCGGCAGCAGGGGCGTGATCCCGATCCCGCCCGCGATGAACAGATAGCTCTTCGCCTCGACGAGCGGGAAGTGGTTGCGCGGCCCTCCGACCTCGACGATCTCGCCGGGCCGCAGCACCTCGTGCACATATGCCGATCCCCCCGAGGAGTCCGGCTCCCGCAGGACGGCGATCCGGTAGCGGTGACGTTCCGCCGGATCACCGACCAGTGAGTACTGGCGTACGTGCTCCGGCAACCCGAGGTCGATGTGGGCCCCGGGCTCCCAGGCGGGCAGCAGGCGCCGCTCGGGGTCGGCGAGCTCGACGGAAAGCACGCAGTCGGACTCCTGCCGCAGGGCGACGACCTCGAGTTCCAGGACGCCGTTCTCGCTGTCGGACATCTTCACCTCCGGGTTCAGTACTTAGTACGGTACGCAATACGAGAGAGTCTGGGAAGCCCCCCGGACGAGAGGGTGCGCAGAACCCGTCGCACCCGGTGGTGACTCGGAACGGATGTACGGGACGCTGTCCGGTACCGTGTGATCGCAGAGTGACCAGAAGGGGCCCCATGGCGCGGCAGCAGAAGCGATCCCAGCGCGGTGACAACTCGCTCACACCCGAGCGGATCATCGACGCGGCCCTGCGCATCTCCGATGCGGAGGGGGACCTGGATCGGCTGACCGTGCGGCGGCTGGCCACCGAGCTGGGCGTGGGCACGATGACCCTCTACAGCTACTTCCGCAGCAAGGAAGAGATCCTCGACGGGATGGCCGACCACGTGCTGGGGCGGATGCGCCTGCCCGCCGAGCCCGACGCCGACGCGGCGCAGGCGCTGCGCACCGTCGGACACGCCTTCCTCACGATGATGCGCGAGCACCCGAGCGTCGTCCGGCTGTTCTCCACCCGCATCACGGACAGCCCCACCGCGCTGCGCGGCGCCATGGAGGCGGTGCTGCGGCGGCTCGTCGACGCCGGGATCCCGGGCCCCCTGGCCGTACGCTGCTACGGCTTCCTCATCACCTACGCCATCGGCTTCGCCAGCTACCAGACGCCACGACCGTGGGGGAGGCTGGCCACCGACGAGGGCGCCGAGCAGCGCCGGCAGCGCAGCCATTTCTACGCGGCCCTCCCGATCGAGGAGTTCCCGCTGGTGGTGGGCCTCGCCGACGAGGTCACCGAGCTGCCCTCCGACACGCAGTTCGAGGCCGGCCTCGAGGCGTACATCGACAGCACGCTCCGCACGCTCGCCGGGGACGACGCCCGGGCCTGACGCCTGCCCCACAGATCTCCGGGGCCACCGGGTCCACCACCCCCCGGCCCTCACCCCGGCGCCCGCCCCGGCACCCCGGCTCGGCGGGCCGCCCGACCGCCCGCGCCGGGCCCGACGGGCGCCCGGACCCGATCGCACGGTTCACCGCTTGCCGCGTACCCCGCCGTCCGGGGCCGAGCCGTCCGGCCGGCGACCGGCGAGTGCTGTCGCGGCAGCGCCGGGGCACCGACTTCCGACCGGCCGGAGCCCGGACCGCCCCACCTCCACCGCATCCGCGCACGCGGCAGTCATCGGACGTTCTTCGGCTGACCCGACCTCTTGACGCGAACAGAGAGCGTCGTACACAGTACGGGGCACTGCACGAGACGTTGTACGGACCACAGTGCGACCGGCAAACATCCCAGGTCGCTCGCCGGTGTCATCCTGGGCAGTCCCGCAGCGTCCCCGCCCGCGCACCCACCACGGCGCAGACCCGAGAACAACCCGCATGCCCGCAGGCCGGGGAGCCGTTGAACCAGAGCCCCCAGACCTCGCCGACGTCCCTTTTCGACATGGCCGACCGCCTCGGCCCACTTTTTCGGAGGACGCATGACCACGACGCCATCTGCAAGACAGCAGGGCAGAAGGGCTGTTTTCGCGAGCTGGATCGGCACCACCATCGAGTACTACGACTTCGCGATCTACGGCCTGGCCGCGTCACTGATCTTCGCCGACCTGTTCTTCCCGTCGACCGACCCCACGGTGGGCACGCTGCTGTCGCTGTCCAGCTTCGCGGTCGGCTACCTCACCCGACCCCTCGGCGCCCTGGTCTTCGGCCACTTCGGCGACCGCATCGGCCGCAAGACCGTGCTCGTCGCCACCCTCATCCTGATGGGCGCGGCGACCTTCGCGATCGGCCTGCTGCCCACCTACTCCCAGATCGGCCTCGCCGCCCCCGCACTACTCATCGTCGCCCGGCTGCTGCAGGGCTTCTCCGTCGGCGGCGAGTACAGCGGCGCGGTCCTGATGACGGTGGAGCACTCGGACCACAGGCCCGGCCTGTTCGGTTCGCTCGTCAACACCGGAGCCACCGCGGGCCTGGTGCTGGCCAACCTGGTCTTCCTGCTGATCTTCCAGCTCCCCGACGACCAGATGCTGTCCTGGGGCTGGCGTGTCCCGTTCCTGCTCAGCGGCATCCTCGTGGTCATCGGACTCGTCGCGCGGTCCTCGCTGGAGGAGTCACCCGACTTCGCCGCGGCCAAGGAGCAGGGCACCGTCCAGGAAGTGCCGATCCTCGAAGTGCTGCGCAACCACCTCGGCACGGTGCTGCTGGTGGCCGTGGGCATCATCGCCGCGGGCAGCTCCTTCACCATGACGACGGTCTTCTCGCTGAGCTACGGAAAGGTCGCTCTCGGCCTGGACAACAGCACGATGCTCACCGTGCTCCTGCCCGCGTGCGGCGTGATCCTCGTCTGTCTGCCGCTGTTCGGCCGGCTCTCCGACCGCGTCGGCGTACGGCCGGTGTTCCTGGCCGGCGCCGCCTCCCTCGTCGTCCTGCCCTTCGTCTGGTTCGCCCTGCTGGACACCGGCAACTACGCCCTGATGCTCCTGGGCTTCTCGCTGCTGTTCGTCGGCTACTCCGCCAACTACGCGGTGGTCCCCGCCTACTTCTCCCAGGTCTTCCCCCCGGCCGTCCGGTTCACGGGCATGTCGGTCGGCTTCACCCTCGGCCTTATCGCCGGCAATGCCGCCGCCCCCGCCGTCTCCGCCTGGCTCCTGCAGACCACCGGAGGCTGGCCCGCCATCGCGGGCTACATGGCGGTCGTCTCGCTGCTGTCCCTGGTGGCCGGCTTCTTCCTGCGGCTGCCGGCCACCACCGACCCGCAGCCGGTCGCCGATGCGCCGGCCACCGCGGCACCGGCCGAGGCCGAACAGGCCACCCGGTGAGCATGTCCCGACCGAAAACCCTCGTGCGCCGCGGCTTCGCCGACACCCGGCACGGCCAGGTGCACTACGCCGAGCACGGCAGCGGCGACCCGGTGCTGCTGCTGCACCAGACCCCACGGTCGTGGGACGAGTACCGCGACGTGCTGCCGCTGCTCGGCGAGGGGTTCCGGGCCATCGCGGTGGACACCCCGGGCTTCGGGGAGTCCGCCCGCCCGGCCGGACCCTTCAGCATCGATCTGTTCGCCACCGGGGTGCTGGACCTCTGCGACGACCTGGGCCTCGACCGGGTCGCCCTGGTCGGGCACCACACCGGGGCCGTGATCGCCCTCGAGGCCGCCGCTGCCGCCCCGGACCGGGTGCAGGGCCTGGTGCTCTCGGGCATGCCGTTCGTCGACGCCGAACGTCGACGCCTCGTGGCCCGGCGGGCGCCCATCGACCACGTCGTCCCGGCCCCGGACGGTTCACACGTTCTCCAGCTGTGGAACAACCGCTCCCGGTACTACCCGGCGGACCGGCCGGACCTGCTCGACCGCCTGGTGCGGGACGGGCTGGGCGTCCTCGACCGGGTCGAGGAGGGGCACCTGGCGGTGAACCGCTACCGGATGGAGGAGCGGATCGGGCTGGTCCGCTCACCGACGCTCGCCCTCTGCGGTGAGCTGGACGAGTTCTCGCTGCCGGACCTCCCGAAAATCGCCGCCGCGCTACCCGGAGCCCGTACGGCCGTCCTGCCCGGCACCGGCGTGCCGGCCGTCGACCACCGACCCGAGCAGTTCGCCGCGGCGGTCCGCACGTTCCTGCGGGACCTGCGCCGCTCACCGGACCCCACTGCCGCAGCCCACACCCGACCGCTCACCGGACCGCTCACCGAGCGCACCACCGTCACCCCCTGAGGAGCCGAGCCATGTACACCCAGCACCGGACGACCCCCCTGCCCGGAACGTCACTCTCCTACCACGTGACGGAACCCTCCGCCGACGGGACACCGGTCGTGTTCCTGCACCCGTGGTTCGGCTGCTGGCAGTTCTGGACCTCCACCATGGAGCACCTCGCCGGGCGCCCGTGCTACGCCGTCGACCTCTACTCGCCCGCCGCCGGCGAGTGGTCCGCCGACGCCGGCCCGGCCGCCCTCGCCGACGCGGTGGTGGCGATGCTGGACGCCGAGGGCCTCGACCGGGTCGACGTGGTGGGCAACTCGGTCGGCGGGATCGTCGCGCAGGTCATCGCGTCCACGGTGCCGCAGCGCGTGCGCCGCCTCGTCCTGGTCGGCACGGGGGCGAGCACGGACGGCGCGCTCCCCGGCTTCGCCCGGGCCGTCGACCGGTGGATCGAGGTCGGTCGCGACGGCGGGGCCGCCTCCCGCGCCGCGGCCGAGGACACCGTCGGCATGCTGTTCACCGGCCGCCCCGACGCCCCGACCTGGGAGACCTATGTCCAGGCGGTGCTGCGGACGGACCCGGCGTACCTCGCGGCCGTCCTCGGCGCGGCACGGAAGCTGGACCTCCGCCCCCGCCTCGAACGCATCACCGCGCCGACGCTGGTGGTCCGCGGCAGCGAGGACTGCGCACGCACCGCCGAGCACGCCGCCGTACTCGCCGCGGGTATCCCCACGGCCCGCTCCATCGAGATGCCCGGCGCAGGCCACTCCCCCATGGTCGACCAGTCGGCCCGGTTCGCCGAGCTGGTCGCCTCCCACCTCGACGAGGACGTCCCGGCCCCGACGGCGGGCTCGGGGGTCGCCGGGTGAGCCTCGGGTTCGGCCACCTCGCCCGGATCGGCCACCTGTATCCGTCCGGCGGGCTGTGCGACTACGAGATCCAGCTGATGGCTCCCGACGGCGTGCAGTTCCTCACCACCCGCCTGCCGTTCCGTAACACCGGCATCGCCGACGACCTCGGTCTGGTCGAGAACCTGGAGCGGCACGCCCGGCTCCTTGCGGACGCCGACGTCGACGTCATCGCCGTCAACTGCACCGCCGCGACCCTGCTCGTGGGGCCGGACCGGATCAGGGAGCGAATCGGCGCAGCGACCGGAATCGACTCGGTCACCACGATCGAAGCGGTGCTCGCGGCACTTCGGGCCGCCGGTGTCCGCCGGCCCGCTCTGCTGACGCCGTATCCGGACGAGGTCGTCGAGGCGGAGCGGGAGTTCCTCCGGTCGCACGGCATCGACGTCGTCACCCACCTGGGCCTACCGAGGGCGACGCCGGTCGAGCAGGCCATGATCGAACCCGGCAGCTGGTTCGGCCTCGCCACCTCACTCGACCCGTCGACGATCGACGGCGTACTGCTGAGCTGCGCGGGCATCCGCGTCGCGGACCAACTGCAGCACATCGAGGACCGGCTCGGCCTCCCCGTCGTGGCCAGCAACCAGGCCCTGCTCTGGCACCTGCTGCGCACCCGGGGCATCCCCGCCCGCCCGAGCCGCTACGGCGCTCTGCTGGCGGGCGGTTTCGATGAGCGGGCGGACACGGCGGGGAGCGGTCAGCCCTCGGACACGTAGGGGACGAAGGACGTCCATGTGTCCGGGGCGAAGGCGAGGCGGGGGCCTTCGGCGTTCTTGGAATCGCGGACGTGCACGGTGCCGGGAGTAACGGCGAGCTCAACGCAGGAGTTGCCGTCCGTGCCACTGCTGTAACTGCTCTTGAACCACGCCGGTTCAGAGGCGTCCCTGGCGGAGGCCTTACGGATCATGTCTCTCCCAGCAGTTGTTCGATGAAGGCGAGCGACTCTCTCGGCGGGAGAGCCTGCGCCCGGATGGTGCCATACCGCAACTCAAGAATGCGCAAGTCCCTGGGTTCAGCGGTCGGCCGACCGTTGAACGCGCCGTCGGAACGCCCCACGGCCGTGCCGTCCGGGAACTTCAGCAACTCGATCTTGCCGTCCACACCCGGATGAGCATCGGTGTTCGTCGGCATCACCTGAAGAGTGACGTGGTTCAACCGCCCCACCTCCAGCAGACGTTCGAGCTGACGCTGCCACACCATTGTGCCTCCAACCGGTCGGCGCAACGGTGTCTCTTCCAGGACAAAGTAGATCGACGGCGCCGGGTCGCGTTCGAACACGGTCTGCCGAGCCAGGCGAGCAGCCACCATGCGCTCCACGTCATCCGAGGAGTACGGCGGCTGTGCCGCCCCCATCAGCGCGCGAGCGTGCTCCGGCGTTTGCAACAGCCCATGGACGCTGTTGCACTCGTAGATGCCGATCTCAACCGCTTTGGCCTCCAGCTTCCCCAGTTCCCGCACCTTCTTCGGGTACCGGACCTTCTTGACGTCCTCCCAGGCCGCCGCGATGAGCCCACCTGCGCTCAACACCTCGTCGGCCCGGTCCAGGTACTCCTGTCGAGGAATCCGCTTACCGCCCTCGATCTTGTACACCATGTCCTCGCCGTACCCGACCGTCCTCCCGAACTCGCCGGCCCGCATGCCCACCGCCTCGCGGCGCAGCTTCAGCTGCCGCCCGACGGTCGTGATGACCGCGACGCCCCACTCGTCGTCCGGGTCCACCTCCCAACCCGGCTCGTCCGCCTCCGTCTTGAGCCGACCCGCCTCTGCCTCGACCGTCATGTCGCGCCTCTCCGTCGAACCGCCTGTCGTGCACTCGACGGCCTACCCGCGCACGTGGTCCGTACCGTCCGGACAGCACCGGACAAGCTCCGTACAGTGACCATACGCACCCGCTGAGTCACCACTCACGGTACGCACGCACGGGCACGCTGAGTGACATGAATCAGAAAACCGCCGAACCGGCGACTCCCGTCCGCAACTTCAACGTGCGGCTCTCCCCCACTCCGCGCGGCGCCCGCCTCGCCCGCCTGCTCGGAGCGGAACAACTCCGCTCCTGGGGAATGCCCATGGACCCGGCCCGTCAGATCATCGCGGAGCTGGCCTCCAACGCGGCGACCCACGGCCGCGTACCGGGACGCGACTTCCGGCTCACGCTCTACGTCGTCGCCGACACCCTCCGCGTCGAAGTCACCGACACTCGGGGCGAACGAATTCCCGAGTCACACGCACAAGTGCCCGATCTCGATGCCGAGTCCGGCCGAGGTCTGTTCCTCGTCGAAGCCCTCGCCGACCGCTGGGGCGTAACCGAAGGCCGCTTTCCTCACAAGATCGTCTGGGCCGAACTGCGCCTCACCACACCGGAACCCGATTTCTTGAGCTCCGGTGCCTCGGGCGCCTTTTCCAAAGAAACACGGGGGAGAAAGAACCCCACCGAACCCCACCCCTCCTCCCATCCGGAGGCCAACTCCCAAACTCACTCGGGCGGGTGAACATCACCGGTCGGGCTGGATTTCCGGACCCCCCACACCCCTACGCTCAGCGCGACAACCGCAGACCAAGCCGCTGATCGCCGATCACCGGCCGCGGACGTACTTCGGCCCCCGCCGGGACTGGCATCCCAGTGCGAGGGCCTGACCAACAAGGAAGCGAACACCTTCCCGATGGATATCCAAAACCCTAGCGCGCCCTCGCGCGCCCAGTCAGCCGACGGCGCCGATCGGCTCCACTCCTGGGCGACCCGCCGACCCCCTGTACGCCCCACCGCGCACCCCACGGCCGGCGTCGTCCACGAGAACACCCGCCACACCACCCGCTTCACGGTGATCGGCAACCACCTCGCCCAGCACCGGGAACTCTCCCTCCTGGCGATCGGGCTGGCCTGCCACATCCAGTCCCTCCCCACCGGGGCCCGCAGCGACATCAAGACCCTCACCGCCCGCTTCGACGAGGGCTCCACCCGTATCGCCGCCGCCCTCCGCGAGCTCGAGGCCCACGGCCACCTCCGCCGCGAACTCCACCGCACCCCTACCGGCCGCATCGTCACCCGCACGGTCTCCTGCAACCAGCCAGGGGCCGCCCGCCCCTCCCACGCCCACCCGGAGCCCGCGACTCCGCCGCCCCCACCACCCGCGGCCGAGGAGCCCTCGCCCCACCGGGCGAAGCCCCTCGCGCACCCCACGAACCCCGTAAGCCCCGCATGAAGCGCCCCCTCTCCTCCGTACCACAGCCCGCCTGCGCCGCCCCGGCCCTCCTCCAGCAGGCCGCCGACCTGCTCACGGGCCTGCACCACCACGCCCCCGGCTTCCTCCTCTCCGCCTGCGACACGGACCACCTGGCCCCCGGCGTCGCCGCCTGGCTCGAACACGAGGTCGCCCCCGCCGCCGTACGCCATGCCCTGGCCACCGACCTCCCGCCCGAAGGCGTACGCCGCCCCGCCGCGCTCCTCGCCCACCGCCTCACCGCTCAACTCCCGCCCCCACCCCCGTTCCGCGCCCCGGCCGACCCGCCGGCCGAGTGGCACCGCATGCGCAACTGCGACGGCTGCGACCGCGGCTTCCGTGCCCCCGAATCCCGGTCCCGCTGCCCCGACTGCCTCGCAGCCGCAAGCAATGGCCACGCCCCCTCTTGAACGGGAGAAACTCACCTTGATGTTCGCGCCCCAGCCCCCCGGCCGCCCCAGGCGACTAACCTGGCCTGTGCACTCCCGGGAGGACTCCATGAGCACACAGGCCGAACACGGGCATGAGCTGGCTCCCCGCCCCGAGCAGACCCCGGACGCCCTGCGAGCCGCCCTCGCCGTGGTCGCCCCGGGGCGTCTGCCGGAGATGCAGCGGACGAAGGACGAGGCCTTCGCCAAGGCCGTTGAATGGCAGTCTCTCAGCCCTGTACGCAGTTGGGTCCTGGCCTGGGCCCGGGACATCGAAATCGCCCGCCGCCCCGACCTCGCCACCCGCTACGTCCACGCCAAGGCCGACCTGGAACACGAGGACGCCGCCGTGGCTCATGAGGCTCTGCGGGAGCTGAGCACCGTCCTGGACGAGGCCATGGAAGCAGTACGCGCTTGAGCTGGACCTGGGAGTACGCCTTCGGCGCGGAGGAAGCCGCCCGCACCGCGCCACCCGCCTTCCTCGCCGAAGTGTCCCGCAAGGCCGACGAGCTGGTCAGAGCGGCAGAAGCACAACACCTGCACGGCCGCGCACATGCCGGGGACGACCCGCCAGGAGGAAGCATGGTCGTCCCCGGCGGAATGTTCACGTACCAGATCGTCGTACGCAGCCAGCGCGTCTACGTCATCCAGATCACCTACTTGGGCTTCTGAGACGGCACGCTCCAAGACGCTGCGGACCCCGGTGCCGAAATCAGGTGGTCAAGCGTCCCTGAAGGAATGGGGAACCGGGATTCCCGTCACGGACGTACGCGAAGTGGGGGGTGAAGACACGGCATGACATCTCCAGGCCCGAGCCGGCTGCCGGGGCCTGTCCGACCCACCCACCCCCATGACCGCGAGTCCCTGTCGATCTCCGTCCGGCCCATCACCCCGCACCGTACGCCGCGTCACTGACAACGCGGCCGGTTCGCGGGAGAGGGGCACCCCCTACGAGTGCCCCAGCTCCGCAGACGCCGCGTCCTCCGTCGCCGGGACCGAGCCGGAGTCGGGGATCGGGCGGAGGGGGAACGGGTCGACGCGGGTTTCGTCTATGACCGGGGCCGGGGGCTGGGGCGGCTTGGGCATGACCGCGGCCTCCGAGTGGCCGCCGCAGCCGTAGGACAGGGAGACCACGCGGCCGTCGGCCGGGGAGAACTCGTTGGCGCACACGCCGAAGGCCTGGCCCAGGGAGCCGCCGATCGACATGAGGAAGCCGCAGCTGACACAGGCCGCGGGGGCCGCCTGCGCCATCGGGGTCTTGGCGCCGAACGCCTCCTCCCAGCGGTCGGCGGCGATGTGCAGGCCGTAGCGGGACAGGACGCGGGCCCGGCGCATGCCGAGTTCCTCGGCGACCGACGCGATCGATCCGCGGGCGGGTGCGATCGTCAGGTCGGCCGGGGCGACCCCGGCGACCTCGGCGTCCTCCGCCTCGACCAGCTCGGCGAGTTCCGCGGAGACCGTGGAGTTCGGCGCCGGCTCGTCCTCGCCGGAGTAGCCGGGTTCCAGGCGCAGGTCCTCGGCGTCGGTGGGCAGCAGGTCGCCGGGGCCCATGTCACCGGGGCGCAGCCGCTCGCTCCACGGCACCCACTCCGGTGCGAGCAGCGCGTCGGGGCCGGGCAGCAGGACCGCCTCGTCCACCGTGACGATCTTGGCGCGGGAGGCGCGGGCGACGGTGACGGCCCAGCGCCAGCCCCGGTAGCCGAGCTCGCGGCACGCGAAGAAGTGGGTGACGACCCGGTCGCCCTCGGAGACGAGCCCTTCGTGCTCTCCGACGACCCCGGGCGCGGCGGCCTCCTCGGCGGCGGCACGGGCGAGGTCGACCGCCTCGGCGCACAGGCGGTCGGGGGTGCGGCTTCGCGTTGTCGCTGCGCTCACAGGTATCGCTTCTCTCCTACGCCGTCTCACGAGTGCGCAACTCCCAGCGCGGGGACGGACGGAGCGGACCGCAGGACCGCGTCGACGTCCGCGCCTATTCGTGCTCGGGCGCGCCTCCATCCATTCTGCGGGATGGCTGAGATACGCACGCTACCTTCTCACGTGCGTATGGCCTACACCGACGGTAGTTCTCGGGCCGCCCCGCGCCGGAATCCGCCCGGTCCACGGCACCTCGCACCAGCCGTCACACCCGTACCTCATCGGCGTGGCGGGTACCCAGCGGGGTGGTCGGCAGTCATTGCGCCGGTGCGGTGTTGCGCCGGACAGCGGCACGCGTCGGAGCCGTCACCATGGTTACGGCACTACGTACCGCCATATCGGGGCACTATGAACGTCGTGGCTACCGCGAGGACACCCCAGGGCGCCACCGGGACCGGTGAGGCGAACGGGGTCAGGGTGAAGGGAAAGGGCCGACGCGTCGGGACGGGCCGGACGGGTAGTCCGCTGCGTGCGCTCGGGCGCGGCCTGCGCTCCCCGGTGACCGGGACCGCGCGCGGAATCCGCCGCGCCACCCATGCGCACGGCGCCGGCGAGTCCGGGCTCGGCAAACTGATCGAACTGCACGGGGTGAACGGCGCCGGCGATGTCATGATCACCGTCGCGCTCGCGTCCACCGTCTTCTTCTCCGTGCCGACGGACGAGGCCCGTGGCCGGGTCGCCCTCTACCTCGCCATCACGATGGCCCCGTTCACGCTCCTGGCCCCGGTGATCGGCCCGCTCCTCGACCGCCTCCCGCACGGCCGCCGGGCCGCGATGGCGGGCGCGATGCTCGCCCGCGCGGTCCTCGCCCTGGTCCTGTCCGGGGCGGTCGTCACCGGCGGCATCCAGCTGTATCCGGCCGCCCTCGGCGTGCTGGTCTCCTCGAAGGCGTACGGGGTGGTCAGAAGCGCCGTCGTGCCCCGGCTGCTGCCCCCCGCGTTCTCCCTGGTGAAGGCCAACTCCCGGGTCACCCTCGGCGGGTTGCTGGCCACCGGCATCGCGGCCCCGATCGGCGCGGGACTCCACCAGATCGGCCCGCGCTGGCCGCTGTACGGGGCGTTCGTCCTGTTCGTGACGGGGACGGTGCTGTCGTTCACGCTGCCGTCGAAGGTGGACTCCGCGAAGGGCGAGGACACGGCGCTGCTCGCGGCGGACGAGACGCATCTGCACGGTCCGCACCTCCAGCCGGTCAAGCGGCCCGGCCTGCGCACGGTCGGTCCGGCCGTCACCCACGCGCTGGCCGCCAACGCGTCGATCCGCTGTCTGACCGGGTTCCTGATCTTCTTCCTCGCGTTCCTGCTGCGCGAGCATCCGATGAGCGGGCAGAGCGCCGCCGTGTCCCTGGCCGTGGTGGGCGTGGCGGCGGGCGCGGGCAACGCGCTCGGTACGGCCGTCGGGGCGTCGCTGAGATCCCGGGCGCCGGAGATCATCATCGTGACGGTGGTCGCCTGTGTGGTCGCCGTGGCGATCACCGCGGCGGCGCTGTTCGGCGCGGTCGTGATCGCCTGCCTGGCCGCGGTCGCCGGGTTCGCGCAGGCGCTGGCCAAGCTGTCCCTGGACGCGCTGATCCAGCGGGACGTGCCCGAACTGGTCCGCACGTCGGCGTTCGCCCGCTCCGAGACGCTGCTCCAGATGTCGTGGGTGCTCGGCGGGGCGATCGGCATCGCGATGCCGCTGATCGGGTCGCTGGGCCTGGCGGTGGGCGCCGCGATCGTCGCCACGGGCTGGCTGACCACCGTGCGCGGCCTGCTCGGCTCGGCCCGGCAGGGAGGGGGCACCGGGCGCGCGCGCGTGGCGTGAGCCCGTCCGCCGCACGACGGAGGTTCCGCACGACGGAGGTTCGGTACGGCGTCGGCGCGGCGTCCGCGCGCGAGTGGCGTAACGCTCCGGCCACGCCGTACCCCCGCGTGGGGAGCGGACGGGGCGCGCCCGATAGCCTTTCGTCCATGACCACGTTGCCTCGCGGCGCAGCCGCTCCGAGTGCCCGCGCCGTGCGACGCCGCCGTGTCGTCGCCACCGCCGGCGCCGTATCCGCCGGACTGCTCGTCCTCTCGGCCTGTGACAAGCCGACGGCGATCTCCACCCTCACCGTCGGCAGTTCCTCGGTGAGCTCCGAGGCGACCTGCGGTGGCCACGGCGAGGCGCTGAAGGCCTCCGACGTCACCGAGTGCCTGCAGGACAAGAGCGTCAAGGAGATCACGGTCGACCCGGACGAGACCGTGCGCTTCGGTGTCGACCCGGAGATCGCGGACAAGGGCTGGACCATCCTGATGAACGGCCAGCCGCTGACCGACTCCAGCACCAAGACGTACCGCACCATCCCCGGCAGCGTGTTCTTCAACGCCCAGTACGGCGCCCAGGGCAACTCGACCCTGGTGTCGGTCAAGGAGGGCGAGAGCAACGCCACGGGCCTGTGGTCCTTCCGTCTGAAGAAGGACGCCTGATCGACCCGGCCGGCCCGCGCAGCCCTAAAAGCCCCGGCGGCCCCGATACGTCCGCCGCACCCGGGACCCCCGCCCGTACGGGGCTGAGGGCCCGGGGCGGCATCCTCGTGGCCACCGCGGTCCCCGCCGAGCGGGACGCGGTGGCCGGGGCGTTCCCGGGGGCCTCGCACGAGGTCGCCCTGCCGGGAGTGACCGTGGTCGAGATCGCCGACGGCCCCGACGTGCTCGCCGCCGGTGTCGGCCCGGCCCTCGCCGCCGCCTCCACGGCCACCGCCCTCACCGCCGCCGCTCTGACCGGCCGCCCCTACGACCTCGTCGTCTCGGCCGGGATCGCCGGCGGTTTCGCGCCCCACGCGCCGGTCGGCTCGCTCGTCGTCGCCGACGAGATCACCGCGGCCGACCTGGGCGCCGAGACGGCGGACGGCTTCCTGCCGGTGACCGCCCTCGGCTTCGGCACCGTCACCCACCTGCCCCCCGCCGCCCTGATCCGTGACGTGGCCGCCGCGACCGGCGCGCTCACCGGCGCCGTCCTCACCGTGTCGACGGTGACCGGCTCCGCGGCCCGTGCCGCGCACCTCGGCGACCTGCACCCCCGCGCGCTCGCCGAGGCCATGGAGGGCTTCGGGGTCGCCGAGGCCGCCGCCGCGCACGGTGTGCCCGTGCTGGAGATCCGGGCGGTGTCGAACCCCGTCGGCCCGCGCGACCGCGCCGCCTGGCGCATCGGCGACGCCCTGACGGCCCTCACCGAGGGCTTCGGGAAGCTCGCGCCCGTCCTGGAGAGTTGGAACCGGCATGACCAGTGAATCCCGTGAGCCCGACGAGTCCGGCCGGTCCGGCGCGTCCGGCGTGCAGCAGTCCGCGACCGGTGACCGGCCGCTGGACATCGCGTACTCCCCCTGCCCGAACGACACCTTCGTCTTCGACGCCCTCGCGCACGGCCGCGTCCCCGGCGCGCCCGCCCTCGACGTCACCTTCGCCGACATCGACATCACCAACGGCATGGCCGAGCGCGGCGAGTTCGACGTGCTGAAGGTGTCGTACGCGGCCCTCCCCTACGTCCTCGACGAGTACGCTCTGCTGCCCTGCGGAGGCGCGCTCGGCCGCGGTTGCGGCCCGCTGGTGCTGACGCGGGACGAGGGACATGGGGGCGCCTCCCTGCTCGAGTCAGGCCGAGAGCTCGGGGGACCGGGCGTCCGTACGGTCGCGGTGCCGAGCGAGAAGTCGACGGCGTACCTGCTCTTCCGCCTCTGGGCGGCGGACACCCTGCCCGGCGGGATCGGCGAGATCGTCGTCATGCCGTTCCACGAGATCATGCCGGCCGTGCGGGACGGAAAGGTCGACGCGGGACTCGTGATCCACGAGGCGCGCTTCACGTACCGGAACTACGGGCTGCACAAGCTCGCCGACATGGGCGAGCACTGGGAGCGGACCACCGGACTGCCGATCCCGCTCGGCGCGATCATCGCCAAGCGGTCCCTCGGCCCGAAGACCCTGACCCTGCTCGCCGACTCGGTCCGCGCCTCCGTACGGACCGCCTGGGACGACCCCGAGGCGACGCGTCCGTACGTCATGGAGCACGCCCAGGAGATGGACCCGGCCGTCGCCGACCAGCACATCGGGCTGTACGTCAACGAGTTCACCGCCGACCTCGGCGAGGACGGCTACGCGGCGGTGCGGGGCCTGCTGACGCGCGCGGCGGCCGAGGGACTGGTACCGCCCCTCGGCCCGGACGCGCTGCGGTTCCCGTAGCGGGGTCCCCTCACACGTCCAGCTGGTCGGCGACGGCGCGCAGGAGTCCGGCGATCTGCTTCCCGGAGGTGCGCTCCGGGTAGCGGCCCCTCTCCAGCATCGGCGTGATGTTCTCCAGCAGGGTCGTCAGGTCCTGGACGATGGAGGCCAGCTCGTCGGGCTTCTTGCGCTGGGCCGCGGCGACCGACGGGGTCGGATCGATGACGGTCAGGGACAGGGCCTGATCGCCGCGCTGCCCCGCGACCACGCCGAACTCGACGCGCTGGCCCGGTTTCAGCGTCTCGAGTCCGGCGGGGAGGACCGAGGAATGGACGAAGACGTCACCGCCGTCGTCACGGGAGAGAAAGCCGAAGCCCTTCTCACTGTTGAACCACTTGACTTTGCCGGTAGGCACGTCTGTCCTCGTCCTCGTACTCGTCGGAAACTGCTTCTGAAAACGGCTCTTGATAGCACTCGGGCGGGTCCCGGTGACCCGCCGCTCCCCAGGCTAATGGTCTTCGGGCAGGTGACAAGACTGTCTCCGGGTTGTTCCCTCGGGCCAGGAACTACCCTGGTCGGGTGGCTGACAAAACCCAAGCGAATTCCCCGGCTCCCGGAGACGGTCTGGTCCGTGCCGGCGGCATCGTGTTCATCATCGGCGCCGTGGCCACTCTGGTCACGGTGGCCCCGCTGTTCCTCGGAATCGAGGCCTTTCCGACGTACATGTTCGTACTGAGCATGCTCATGGGCGTCGGATTCCTGATGGCCGGCGCGGGCGTGCTGCGCTCGGCCGCGGCGGGACGCCGTCAGGCGCGTGCCGCCGGGAAGTAACCCGGTCGGCCCCCGTCGTCCCGGCCGTTCACGTGGTCCGAGAGCCAGCCGGGGAATTCCGTCAGGTCGGTGAGGACCACGTCCGCGCCGGCCTCCCGCAGTTCCGCGGGGTCGCAGGGGCCGGTGGCGACGGCGACGGCCAGCGCGTCGGCGGCCCGCGCGCCGCGCACGTCGCCCACGTGGTCGCCGACGTACACGCTCGCGCCGTGCTCGCGCAGCGCCAGCGCCTTCTGCTCGGCCCACAGGTCGCCGATCACGGCGTCCGGTTCGATGCCGAGGTGGGCCAGGTGCAGCTTGGCGTTCGGCTCGTGCTTCGCGGTGACGACGACGGCCCGCCCGCCCGCCTCGCGTACGGCGGCCATCGCCTCGCGGGCGCCGGGCAGCGCGGGCGTGGCGGCGATGGCGTAGGCCGGGTACATCGCCCGGTACAGGTCGGCCACTTCGTCGATCCGCTCCGCCGGGAACCAGTTGCTCAGCTCGTCCGCGAGGGGCGGCCCCAGCCGGGTGACGGCGAGATCGGCGTCGATGGGGGTCCCGGTCCGCTCGGAGAGCGCCCGGTAGCAGGCGCGGATGCCGGGCCGGGAGTCGATGAGCGTCATGTCGAGGTCGAAGCCGACGGTGGGCGGAAGAGCGGTCGTGGAGGCCATACCCGCCATTGTGCCCAGTGCACGCACATAACAGGCCGCGGGCGTTGCGCCCCCGCTCAGCGGGGGCGCTGGGAGCGCCAGATCAGGAACAGGGCCGAGGCGACGGCCGCGGCCCGGACCACCCAGGGCCAGGTCTCGGCGACGGCGTCGCCCATGGTGCCGTCGGCGATGGGGGTGCCCCAGCGCTCCTCGGTCCTGCCCCAGAGCCAGACGGCTCCGCCCGTGAGCGCGAGACCGGGCAGGACGATCACCGCCCACTTGATCTCGGCCCGGGTGAGGCGGCGGGAGGCGTAGACGATGACCCAGCCGATGAACAAGGCGAACAAGTTGCCGAGCACGGCGCCCACGACCAGCAGGCCCGCGGCGACCAGGAGCAGGGGATTGCTCCAGCCGCCGGACGGCAGGCGCGGGAGCCGGCGGCGGGTGGCGGAGCCGCTTTTCCCCGCCCCGGCCTCGACGGCGGCGGGGGCCCCGTCGGCCTGCGGAGCGGTGCGCGCGCCGGGTACGGACGGCCCGGCCACCTTCCCGCCCTTCCCGCCCGGCCCGTCGGCGCCGTCGGCGTCCTTCCCGTCCTTCGCGTCCTTGGACGGCGGGGCCTTGAGCAGTTCGGGGATCTCCACGCCGCCGATGAAGCCGGGGACCGAGTCGCCGACGCCGAAGGGGCTGCTGTCCACCCGCCACCAGTCGGGCTGGTCGGCGCTGTCGCCGAGTTCGTCCATACCGGCCTGGTGCGGTGCGGACGGCCCGGCGGGGGCCGCGGTCGGGTCCCCGGCCGGGCGGGGGCGGGGGACGGCACGGCGCAGGACGTTCTTCGCCCGCTGGGCGCGGTCGCCGGCCCGCTGGGCGGGAACGGCGGCGGTCGCGGGCTCGGACTCGGGCTTGCCCAGGGTGGCGCCCCCGTTCCCCTCCGCCCCCCGGGCCGCCCCCTCGGAGCCGGAGGAACCGGGAAAACCGGAGGAGCCGGTGGAGGCCGCCGTCACGACCTCGTCCGGGGTGCCCATGCGGGAGATGATGCGGCGCACGGCGGTCGGGGAGTCGACGACGGCCTTCGCCCGGCGCCGGTCGATCTCGTCCCGCAGGCCGGCGACCAGACGCATACGGGTCGCCGACGGCAGCTGCCGCTGCTGGGCCACGTCGCCGACGCGGCTCAGATACTCGTAGACGACCTGGTCACTCTCGATACCCACGAAGTCCCCTCCGGGGCGGATGCGTTGGCGGACGACGTCGGACGACGGTACCGCGAGTCCGGCCGCCCGGCCCAACTCCACGCACCCCACCGGCGCACCCACCCGCTACGGTGATGCGGATGAGCACCGAGGAGAAGCCCGCGGCGGCCCCCCGATCCCTCGCGGAGGCGCTCCGGGGACGGGGCGACGCCGAGCTTGCCGCGCTCCTGCGCAGCCGGCCGGACCTCGTCACGCCCGTGCCCACCGACCTCACCCAGCTGGCCACCCGGGCCGGTACCCGTGCCTCGGTCGTCCGTGCCCTGGACCGGCTGGACCTTTTCACGCTGCAGACCGCGCAGGCGCTGGCCGTGGCGGCGGATCCGGCGCCGTACGACGAGCTGCTCGGGCTGCTGGCGGGCGACGAGGGCGACCGTGCGGTGCCCGCCGCGCTGCCGGGTGCCGTGCGGACGCTGCGCGAGCAGGCGCTGGTGTGGGGTGACGACGACCGGCTGCGGCTGGTCCGTACGGCCCGTGAGCTGCTCTCCCCCTCCCCGCAGCACCCCTCGCCGACGGGCCTCGGCCCGACCGTGCGGGAGGCGACGGCCGGGATGTCCCCGGGGCGGATCCAGGAGATCGTCACGACGGTCGGACTGCCCTCCACGCACGACTCGGTCTCCGCCGTGGCGGAGCTGACCGGGCTGTTCACGGACCGGGAGCGGATGGCGGAGCTGCTGGCCGAGGTGCCGTTCGAGTCGCTGGAGGTGCTGGAGCGGCTGGTCTGGGGGCCGCCCTACGGTCAGGTCACCGCCGATCCGGCGACCCGGTTGCGCCGCCTGCTGGACCGGGGGCTGCTGCTGCCGACCGCGCCCGGCACGGTCGTCCTGCCGCGGGAGGTGGCACTGCATCTGCGCGGCGGGCGGGCGCACCGGACGGTGGAGCCGGTGCCGCCGCCGGTCGGGGCCGCGGCCACGCACCCTCCCCAGGTGGTGGACGCGACGGCGGCCGGGCAGGCGTACACGGCGCTGGCGACCGTCGAGGAGCTGCTGAAGGACTGGGACGAGGGCGGCCCGGCGGTGCTGCGGTCCGGCGGGCTGAGTCTGCGGGACCTGAAGCGAACCGCCGTCGCCCTGGACGTGACCGAGCCGGTCGCCGCGTTCTGGGTCGAACTGGCCTATGCGGCCGGCCTGCTGGCCTCCGACGGCGAGGCCGACGAGCGGTACGCGGCGACCCCGGCGTACGACACCTGGCGGGAGCGGCCCGCCGCCGAGCGCTGGACGACGCTGGCTGCGGCGTGGCTGACGGCGACCCGGACGCCGGGACTGGTCGGCGGGCGGGACGCGAAGGACCACACCCTGTCGGCCCTGGGCCCGGGGCTCGACCGGTCGGCGGCGCCCGAGGTACGGCGCCGGGTGCTGACGCTGCTCGCGGGGCTGCCGGAGGGGGCGGCCCCGGACGCCGGGTCGGTGACGGAGCGGCTGCGGTGGGAGCGGCCGCTGCGCGCGACGGACGGGGCCGCCGGTTCCGGTTCCACGGGCTCGGGCACAGGCGGGGGCGACGCTCTGCGCTCGCGGCTCGCCCGGTGGACGCTGACCGAGGCCGAGATGCTGGGCGTCACCGGCCGCGGCGCGCTGTCCGCGCACGGACGGGCCCTGCTCGGGATGCCCGCGCCGAAGGCGCACGCCGAGCGGACGGACCGGTCGCCGGAACCGACCGGGCCGGGCGACCGGCTCCCCGTCCATCACCGGCCGGCCATCCCGCCCCCGGACTCCCCCGCCCCGTCCTCTCCCCTCCTCACCGCCCTCACGCCCGCCGAGCAGGCCGCCGCGTCCGCCGCCGCCGCCCGGCTGCTCGCCCCGCAGCTGCCCGAGCCGCTGGACCACGTCCTGCTCCAGGCCGACCTGACGGCGGTCGCGCCCGGCCCGCTCCAGCGGCCGCTCGCGGACATGCTGGGGGTGCTGGCGGACGTGGAGTCGAAGGGCGGGGCGACCGTCTACCGGTTCACGCCGGGCTCGGTACGCCGTGCCCTGGACGCCGGCCGGGCCGCCACCGATCTGCACGCCTTCCTCGCCACGCACTCCCGTACCCCGGTGCCGCAGCCGCTCACGTATCTGATCGACGACGTGGCCCGCAGGCACGGGCATCTGCGGGTGGGCGCGGCTTCCGCGTACGTACGCTGCGACGACGACGCGATGCTGCACGAGATCCTCGCCGACAAGCGGGCCGCGGGACTGGGCCTGCGCCGGCTCGCGCCGACCGTGCTGGCCGCGCAGGCCGATCCGGCCGGCCTGCTGGAGGGGCTGCGCCGGATGGGGTTCGCGCCGGCCGCCGAGTCCGCCGAGGGCGACGTCCTGATCACCCGCGCCGACGCCCGCCGCACTCCGCCGCGCGCGGCACCCGAGCCGGTCCCGGAGGGGCCGCCGGTGCCCGACGACACGCTGCTCGCGGCGGCGATCCGCGCCGTCCGCGCCGGTGACCTCGCCTCGACCGTCCCGCGCAAGGCCAAGGCCGGGGAGGCGGACGCCGGGGCGGGGAGCGGTGAGCTGCCGCGCACCGGGTCCGCCGAGACCCTCGCCACCCTGCAGGCGGCCGTCCTCACCGGCGAGTCGCTGTGGATCGGCTACGTGAACGCGGAGGGCGCCGCCAGCCAGCGCGTCATCGCCCCGGTCCGCGTCGAGGGCGGCTTCGTCACGGCGTACGACCACACGGCCGACGAGGTGCGGACGTACCCGCTGCACCGGATCACCGGGGTCGCGGAACTGGCGGACGAAGAGAACTGAGCGGACTCCACCGTCCGGGGCGGGTCTCCCCGCGTACGCTGCACCCATGGCGCAGAGCACGGCGGCGGACGTCGACAGCTACCTCTCCGAGGCCCCGGAGGGGCGCAGGGCCGCCCTGACCGAGCTGCGGCGGTTGTGCGGGGAAGAACTCAAGGGCTTCACCGAGGTGATGGCGTACGGCATGCCCGCCTACGAGCGGGACGGCACGGCCGAGATCGCCTTCGCCTCACAGAAGCGGTACGTCTCCTTCTACCTCATGCGCAGCGACGTCCGCGCGGCCTTCGAGGACCGGCTGGCCGGGCACGACATGGGCAAGGGCTGCCTGCGGTTCCGCAAGCCGGAGGACGTGGAGAGCATCGACTTCGGCCTGGTGCGTGATCTGCTGCGCGCCACGGCGTCCGGACCGGGCACGGTCTGCTGAGGGAGTCGGTCTGCCGGCGGATTCGGTCTCCTGCCGGCGGATTCGGTCTCCTGCCGGCGGATTCGGTCTCCTGCCGGAGCGTCGTCCGCCGCCCCTGTGGCTGCCGTCCCTGTGGCTGCCGTCACTCCGGCCCTCAGGGGACGGGCGATCAGGCAAACTGGACGTTTGGCCTTGCAGTGCCCGTGCCGAGCCCGTCGCAGAAAGGCAGCCGCGCGTGAATGGTCCGCTCATCGTCCAGTCCGACAAGACGCTTCTCCTGGAAGTCGACCACGAGCAGGCCGGTGAGTGCCGTCGCGCCATCGCGCCGTTCGCCGAGCTGGAGCGGGCGCCGGAACACATCCACACCTACCGGGTGACCCCGCTCGGCCTGTGGAACGCGCGGGCCGCCGGCCACGACGCCGAGCAGGTCGTGGACGCGCTGGTGAAGTACAGCCGCTACCCGGTGCCGCACGCGCTGCTCGTCGACATCGCCGAGACGATGGACCGCTACGGCCGGCTCAGCCTGCTCAAGCACCCGGCACACGGTCTCGTCCTCACCAGCACCGACCGGCCCGTGCTGGAGGAGGTGCTGCGCTCCAAGCGGATCGCCCCGCTAGTCGGCGTCCGCGTCGACCCGGACACGGTCGCCGTGCACCCCTCGGAGCGCGGGCAGATCAAGCAGGTGCTGCTGAAGCTGGGCTGGCCCGCCGAGGACCTCGCCGGGTACGTGGACGGCGAGGCGCACGACATCGAACTGCGCGAGGACGGGTGGGCGCTGCGCCCGTACCAGAAGCAGGCGGTGGAGAACTTCTGGCACGGCGGCTCCGGCGTGGTCGTGCTGCCCTGCGGCGCGGGCAAGACGCTCGTCGGCGCCGGTTCGATGGCGCAGGCGAAGTCGACCACGCTGATCCTGGTCACCAACACCGTCTCGGCCCGCCAGTGGAAGCACGAGCTGGTGAAGCGGACCTCGCTGACCGAGGACGAGATCGGCGAGTACAGCGGGACGCGCAAGGAGATCCGGCCCGTCACCATCGCCACCTACCAGGTGCTGACGACCCGCCGGAAGGGCGTCTACCCGCACCTGGAACTGTTCGACTCCCGGGACTGGGGCCTGATCCTGTACGACGAGGTGCATCTGCTGCCCGCGCCCGTCTTCAAGTTCACCGCGGACCTCCAGGCCCGGCGGCGGCTGGGTCTGACGGCGACGCTGGTGCGGGAGGACGGCCGCGAGTCGGACGTGTTCTCGCTGATCGGACCGAAGCGGTTCGACGCGCCGTGGAAGGAGATCGAGGCGCAGGGATACATCGCGCCCGCCGACTGCGTCGAGGTCCGGGTCAACCTCACCGACTCCGAGCGGATCGCGTACGCCACCGCGGAGACGGAGGAGAAGTACCGCTTCTGCGCGACGACCGCCACCAAGCGGAAGGTCACGGAGGCGATCGTCCGGCGGTTCGCGGGACAGCAGATCCTCGTCATCGGGCAGTACATCGACCAGCTGGACGAGCTGGGCGAGCACCTGAACGCCCCCGTCATCAAGGGCGAGACGTCGAACGCCCAGCGGGAGAAGCTGTTCGACGCGTTCCGGGAGGGCGAGATCAGCGTCCTGGTCGTGTCCAAGGTCGCGAACTTCTCGATCGACCTGCCGGAGGCCACGGTCGCCATCCAGGTGTCGGGCACCTTCGGGTCCCGGCAGGAGGAGGCCCAGCGGCTGGGCCGGGTGCTGCGCCCCAAGGCGGACGGCCACCAGGCCCACTTCTACTCCGTCGTCGCCCGCGACACCATCGACCAGGACTTCGCGGCCCACCGCCAGCGGTTCCTGGCGGAGCAGGGATACGCGTACCGGATCATGGACGCGGACGAGCTCCTCACGGAAAGCTAGCCCCGCGGGAGGGCCGGCCGTGCGCGAGGGCCGGCCCTGGGGCAGGTTGAACACCAGCAGGATGACGAACAGCGGCGGCAGCAGCGAGAGCGCTGCCGCCCGGGCACGCGGAACCGACCACCGGATCCTCCACGGCAGCGGCCAGGACACGAGCCAGGCGCGGAAGGTCAGGACGCCGCCGAGGGCCGTCCCCCGGTGGACCACGTCCAGGGCGGTCGTCAGGGCCTGCGAGCAGTCGTCGGGACCGCAGCTGCCGGTCGCCATGACGTACATCGCCGCCGCCGGCAGTGCCACCGGCCCCAGGACCGTCAGGAGCACGGTCGCGATCGTGGGCGCCGCCCAGGCCCAGCGGTCCTGGTCAGGCGGGTCGGGCACCGCCCGCATCAGGGGGCGGAGGGGTCCTGGCTCGGGGAACCGGTCAAGCCGAGCGACGGGGCCCGGACAGGGGCGTACGTACTCAGCCGGTACCTGTCCGCGTACTCAGCCCGCGCGACTGCGGGCGGGGGCGGGGTGGGCCGGGCCGGAGGCTCGGGCGGGCCGTTACCTCCGGCGAACGCCCGCCTCCTCGTTGTACTCACCGAGGACGGTGACCGAGAAGAAGCTCTCGACGAAGACCCGGACCGCGCGCAGGGCGTTGCCGATGCGGTGCGGGGAGTGCGGGACGGAGCCGGTGGCGGTGGCACCGCGGTGCGGGGCGCCCGGGCCACGGGCCTGATTGCCTGGGGTGAAGGTCGCTGTACTCATGTGTCCAGAGTGCGCCTGATCACCCATTCGGGGCATCGGTCCCCGGGCCCGTCTTCGGGTCCCGTCGCGTACGCCCCGAGACGCACGGTCTCCCCTTCGAGGAGTACCCGCGCCCCTGAGAGCCCTGAGGGGTCCGGAACCCCGAGCCTCGAGACCGGGGCGAAGGAAGGGCGGACCGGCGGGACGAGGAGACCGGCAGGACGAGGGGACGAGGGGACGAATTAATCGTTCGCCCCCGGTGCGGGAGCCGACTAGAATCTCCCGCTCGCCCCGGCCACTGGAACGGAAGCAGTCCGGGGCCTTCCCGCCTCCCTCGTCGGAGTGCCACCGCCCGGACGGAAACCGGACGGTCCGCCGTGCCGTGATCACGCGGCATCACCGCCAGCACCAGCCGGAGGCAGACCCGTGCCCGCGCACGTCCCCGAACCCACGCCCGCCACCCCAGCCATGCCCGCCACCAGCGCCGACACCGACGCCGACGGCGATGTCGGCGGCACCGTCACCGTCGCCGTCGACGCCGGAGGCCCCCTGGCCCGCGAGCGTTCCCACCTCTCCGCGTCCCGTGCCGCCCTGCGCGCGATGCGCGAGGACGTCGAGGCCCTCGACATCCGCGACGTCACCGCGAACTGGGTCAACGCGCAGATCCTGGAGCGGCAGATCGGGGACCGGATCAAGGCCCTGGCCGACCTCAGCGGCACCCCGTTGTTCTTCGGCCGCCTCGACTACCTGCACGCTCCGGGTGCCGCGGAGGCGGAAGGGGCGCGGGGAGAGCGCCCGCAGCCGGAGGCTGCTTATCAGACACTGCACATCGGACGTCGGCATGTGCACGACGCCGACGGCGACCCGATGGTGATCGACTGGCGGGCGCCGGTCTCGCAGCCGTTCTACCGGGCGTCCGGGAAGGACCCGATGGACGTCGCGCTGCGCCGCCGTTTCGGCTACACCGGCGGGGACCTCACGGCGTACGAGGACGAGCACCTGTCCGACCCGGCCGCGGTGACGTTCTCCGGCTCCGCCGGGGGCGCCGTCACCAGCAAGCTGCTCCAGCAGGAGATCGAGCGCCCGCGTGTCGGCCCGATGCGGGACATCGTCGCCACGATCCAGCCCGAGCAGGACGAGATCGTACGGTCCGGCCTGTCGGGCAGCGTCTGCGTGCAGGGAGGTCCCGGCACCGGGAAGACGGCCGTCGGCCTGCACCGGGTCGCCTACCTGCTGTACGCCCACCGCGAGCGGCTGGCCCGCACGGGCACGCTGGTGGTCGGGCCGAACCGGTCCTTCCTGCACTACATCGAGCAGGTGCTGCCCGCGCTGGGCGAGCTGGCGGTCGGGCAGGCGACGGTGGACGACCTGGTGGCCCATGTCGAGGTACGCGGGACGGACGACGCGCGGACCGCGCTCGTCAAGGGCGACGCGAGGATGGCCGAGGTACTGCGCCGGGCCCTCTACGCGCACGTGACCCTGCCCACCGAACCGGTCGTCGTCGTGCGCGGCTCGCGCCGCTGGCGGGTACCGGCGTACGAACTGGAGGAACTGGTCCGCCAGTTGCTCGACCGGGACATCCGCTACGGTGCCGCCCGCGAGGCCCTGCCGCAGCGCATCGCGCACGCCGTGCTGGTGCAGATGGAGCGGGCCGGAGAGGCACCGGACGACAGGGTGCAGGACACGGTGGCCCGCAACAGCGCGGTGAAGGCGGCCGTGAAGGCCGTCTGGCCGGCCGTCGACCCGGCGAAGCTCGTCCTGCGGCTGCTGGCGGACCCGGAGTTCCTGGCCGAGCACGCGGCCGGACTGCTCGACGAGGACGAGCGGAAGGCGATCCTCTGGGCGAAGCCGGCGCGGTCGGTGAAGTCCGCGAAGTGGTCGGCGGCGGACGCGGTACTGATCGACGAGGCCACCGACCTGATCCGGCGCACCCATTCCCTCGGGCACGTGGTGCTCGACGAGGCGCAGGACCTCTCCCCCATGCAGTACCGGGCGGTGGGACGGCGCTGCACGACCGGTTCGGCGACCGTCCTCGGCGACCTGGCCCAGGGCACCACGCCGTGGGCGACCCGAAGCTGGGAGGAGGCGCTGGGCCACCTGGGCAAACGGGACGCGGTGATCGAGGAGCTGACCGCCGGTTTCCGTGTCCCGACGGACGTGATCGCGTACGCCTCCCGGCTGCTCCCGCACATCGCGCCGGGCCTGACGCCGGTGGCGTCGATCCGTGACAACCCCGGCTTCTTCTCGATCCGCCCGGCCGCCGCCGATGCCGACGCCGACAGGACGAGCGAGGGAACCGGTGGCGGGACCGATGACGTGCTGGCGGCCTGCCGCGAGCTGCTGGCCCGCGAGGGCTCGGTCGGCCTGATCGCCGCCGACGCCCGGGTCCCGGAGCTGGCTCGGGCCTTGGCGGAGGCGGGCATCGGCTACGTCGCGCCGGGCGAGGAGACGACGTACGACACCCGGCTCACCCTGGTTCCGGCGTCCCTGGCGAAAGGCCTGGAGTACGACTACGTGGTCCTGGACGAACCGCGCGCCGTGGTCGACGGCGAGCCCGACGAACGCACCGGCCTGCGCCGCCTGTACGTCGCCCTGACCCGCGCGGTCTCGGGCCTGATCGTGACGCACGCAGCCCCCCTGCCGGAACAGCTGCTGGACTGAGCCGGTCCGGCGAAGCCGGTGTCAGTCTCCGTCGGCCGCCCCGTCCACCACCCTGCGCCATTGCGCGACGGCTTCCGCCGAGACGGGCCCGGTCCAGCCGTCGGGCCGGGCCGCGCCCCCGATGTGGAAGGCACGGATGCCGGCGGCGAGCAGGGTGGGCACCTGCTCCAGCCGCAGGCCGCCGCCGACGAGCAGTTCCTGCTGGTAGCCGGGTTCGTCCTCTCGCCCTCGCCGGGCCTCGGCGAGCAGGGTGGGCAGCCCGTCGGCGACACCGCCGGGCGCGCCGGCCGTCAGGTAGGTGTCGAGGCCGGGCAGCCCGTCGAGCTGCTTGCGGAGGGCGTCGCGGTCGGCGGCGCGGTCGATGGCGCGGTGAAAGGTCCAACGGCAGCCGTCCAGCGCGCCGACGACCCGCTCCACGGCGTCCAGGTCCACCCGGCCGCCGGCGTCGAGGAACCCGAGGACGAACTCCTCGGCCCCGGCGTCCCGCATCTGGTGGGCCGTGCGCGCCAGCCGGTCGGGGTCACCGGCGGCGAACCCGTCGGCGAGGCGCAGCATCACCCGCAGCGGGAGGCTCACGGCCGCGCGGACGGCGGCGACGGTGGCGGCGGAGGGGGTGAGCCCGTCCGCCGCGATGTCGGTGACCAGCTCGAGCCGGTCCGCGCCTCCCGCTTGGGCGGCGACCGCGTCCTCGGCGTCGAGGGCGATCACCTCCAGGACTGCACGCTTGCTCATGGAACCCCATTCCTCGGCATCAGGGCACGGATCGTCGACGACCAGAGCCCGGAAAGCCGGAGGCCTAGAGGTCTAGTCCAATCCAGCCTACGCCCGCCGACCGGGGATCCGCGCCCCCGCACCCGCGGCCGGTCTCACTCCCCGAAGATGTTCAGCTCGGCGGCCTCCGCCCCGGCCAGTTCGTACGAGGCCCCGTTCACCGAGCGCCCCGCGTACAGCCGCACCAGCGTCGCCCCGTCCCCGATGTACCGCGCCGGAGGCCGCTCCCCGGAGACTTCCCCGAGCCGCAGCGGCTCGTCGGCGTCGTCGAGATCGGCGTGCAGCGGCAGATGCCCCTTCGCACCCGTGACGTAGGCCAGCAGATCGAGCGCGTACGGCAGCCCGTCCCCCGCGTACGCCCCGGGCTCCCCGAGCGCCTCGCGGACGTCCCCGGCATGCACCCACTCGCCCAGCGCGAGCACGTCCAGCACCCCGCCGGCCTTGGCGATCACCGTCCCGGCCTCGGTCATCCCCCGCTCCAGCTCGTCGACCACCCGCTGGTTGCTCCAGGCGCCCCGCTCGGCGATGTCCCGTTCGTTCGACGCGGGCGAGAACACCCCCTTCTCGAACCGGCTCTCCACCACCCGGGTGAGCGCGGCCGAGCAGTGCGCCAACACGTCCCGCACGGTCCACCCCGGACAGGCCACGACCGGCCGGCCGAAATCCTCCTCCGCCCGGCCCCGCAACAACGGGACCAGCACGTCCCGCTCCACGGTCAACAACCGTCCGGGAAGTTCGGGTTCACGCACGCCATGCACATCAGCAGGAGTCGTCATGCGGGCCAAGCTAGTGGCGGCTCGAGGCCCTGTCGCGGTTCAAGGCCATATCGCAGCTCGGCGCCGGCAGAAGCGAGAAGCCTCCGCCGCTCCCGCAAGGGGAGCGGCGGAGGCTTCGTCCGTGGGCCGGCCGGCGCTGCCGAGCGTCGTCGGGCCCGGACGGGGATCAGGTCGCCGGTACGGGTTCCCGTTCGTCGTGCTCCTTCGCGGAACCGGAGACCGGGGCCGGACCGCCGGTGGCATCGGACGTGCCGGAGCTGTCGGAACCAAGCCGCGTGCCCGGTGCCTTCTTCTCCCGGTGGGCCAGCCACAGGTCCACCAGGAACTGCAGGACCAGGCCGGCCGCGCCCCAGATCGCGATGGTCAGGAGGTTGCGGCCGATGCCGTGGCCGTCGAAGTAGACCAGCGAGCGAGCGGTGTCGACGGCGGCCGGCAGCGGCAGGACGTCCTGGAGGGTGCGGAACAGGTCGGGGACCATGTAGACGGACATGCCGCCGCCGGAGGCGGGGACACCGGCCAGCATCAGGACCAGCATCACGGGGATGATCGCGGCGAGGCCGAACGACCGGGTGAAGACACCGGTCGCCAGCGAGACGCAGAAGACGGTGAGCGCGCCGAAGCCGATCATCTCGAAGGCGTGGCCGTTGACGGCGCCGATCAGTATGTCGAAGAGGAACCACAGCCACACCGAGATGCCGACCGCCCAGCCGGCGAGCTTCACCACGAAGTGGCGCAGCCGCGTCAGCTCCGGGGCGCCACCGCGCAGGACCGCCATGATCAGGAAACCGGCCATGATCCAGGACATGCCGATGTACATGCTGTTGCTGCCCATGGTGTCGTCACTGGTCAGCGGCTTGATGTCGGTCAGCTCCAGGGGCATCTCCTGGCCGGCGGCGACCTGCTGGAACACCGCCCGCAGCGCCATCTGCTGGCTCGCGCCGGCCGCCGAGGAGCTGTACAGGGTGGCTCCGCCGTCCGCCGTGGTCGGCAGGACGTAGGCGCCGACGACCTCCTGCTCCAGGATCTGGTCCTTGACCTCGTCGACGGAGGTGCCGGTCCGGATGTCGAGCATGTCGCCGAGCTGCGGCTTCAGGCCCTCGGCCATCTGCTCGGCCTGCCCGGCGTCGGCGGCGACCACGACCACGGGCAGGTCGTGGACCTTCGGCTGGTGCATCGAGGCGCTCATGCTGCCGACCACGCCCACCAGGATGGCCAGCGGGAAGGCGATCGCGGCGAAGTAGCGGACCTTCGGGGACCGCACCGGGCCGCCGGCCAGCGCGGGCAGCGGGGTGCTCACGTCGGTGACCGGGGGAGCGGCCGGGATCGCGGTTCCGGAGCGGCGCTCCTTCAGCAGCGCGAGCACGAAGGCGACGACGATCCAGACGACCAGCGGTATCAGGTAGCCGCCGGCACCACGGTCGTCGAAGTACAGCAGGGAACGCAGGGACTCGCCCGCGGCGGGCAGCGGCAGCACCCCGTGCAGGAACTGGAAGAAGCCCGGCATGCTGTGGAGGGACAGCGCCAGGTTGGACGCCGGCATGCCGAAGACGACCCACAGCAGCATCCCGAACAGGACGGCGAGCGGCCCGACGAGCTTGGTGAAGAGCATCTGCGTCATGCCGACCGCGCCGACGGTCAGCATGCCGACGCCGAGGAACTGCAGGTAGTGGCCGTCCACGGCGCCCACGACCGGGCCGAGGATGGTCCAGATGACGGTGCTGGTCACGGCCGCCCACCCGATGAGGAGGGGGACGAACCGGCGCAGCGTCAGCAGGAACGGCAGCGACATCGTCAACACGCTGAGCGGCACATAGCCGGCCAGCATCATGCCCATGCCCGCGAAGAGGACCGCGGTGCCCGACATGTCCCCGTCGGGGAGTGGAGCGGCGTCCTCGGTCGCGATCTGCCACTGGTTCTCGGCGGCCACCGGGGCCAGGAGCTGCTGGACCGTGCTCGCCTGGGAGGCGCCGCCGGCCGACGCCGTGTGGATCACGGCCTCGCCCCGGCCGCTCATGGGAATCTCGAAGGCTCCCGTGACCTCGCGGTCCTCGATCAGGTCGAGCGCCCCGTCGGCGGTGGCGACCAGCCGCGGCGCGAGGGGGTCGCCCGGCAGGGAGTCCAGCGCGGAGACGACCTTCTCCGCCGTCTGCCCGGAGCCCACGACGGCCACCGGCATGTCCTTGGGGGCGGGCGCGTGCATGGTCCCGACGTAGGTCGCGTACATCATCGTCACCATCAGGAAGGGCATGGCGAAGAGGGCGACGTAGCGGCCGATCCGGGTCTTGCGGTCTTCCACGCGGGGCGCGCCGGGCAGGCCCGGGGCGCGGGGCGCGCCGGGAGAGCCGGCCGGGCCGGGCGAGGGGCCGCCGGCGGACGGGGCGGTGGTGGAGGGCTCCACGAAATCTGGCTCCTTGTCGAAGGCAAAGGCGAAGGGGTGGGGCATCGGGCGGCCGGCCGTCCGGCCGAGGAAGGGTGTGGTCCTGCCAGGGCTCCCGGCTCCCGGCTGCGGGAAAGCGAGCCGGGGAGCCGAGGAGCCCGACAGTAAGTCACTCGACTTACGAACCTGTCACCAATGTAAGTCACGTGACTTACATCCATGTGCGTGGGTTACGTTGTCGATTCCGCCACGCACGGTCACGCAGGAGATGACGACTACCGATGGCCAGATCAGAGGCGGCGCGCACCGCGCTGCTCGATGCCGCCGAACGCCTCTTCGTCCAGTCGGGCATCTCCCACGTCTCGGACCGCAAGGTCGCCGAGGCCGCGGGGAACACCAACCACTCGGCCGTGGGCTACTACTTCGGCGGCCGCGAGGGCCTGCTGCGCGCGCTGCTCGCGCGCCATCTGAGGGCCCTGGAGGAACCGCGCCGGGCGATGTTCGAGCGCTCCGACTCGCTCCTGGACGACGTCCGCGCCCTGGTGGTGCCGGTGACGGACAGCCTCGCCGAGCTGCCGCAGCCGACCTGGCGGGCACGGTTCGTCAGCCAGGCGATGCACGATCCCGTCGCCACCGAGTTGGTGCGCGGCATGGCGGCGGAGGCACCCACCGCCACGCTGATCATCCGGTCGGTGGTCTCCCACCTCGGCCATCTGCCCCGGGAGATCGTCCGGGGCCGGGCCACCCTGATGACCCACATCGTCATGTCGGCGTGCGCGGACATGGAGGAGCGCGCCGAACGCGACGGCGAGCCGCCGCACTGGCACGCCGCGGGCGACTTCCTCTCGGACTCCATCGCCGGAATGCTGACGGCCCCGGTCAGCCGGCGGCCGGAGACCTCCGAGGAAGGCAGGGGCGACGAGGAACACCCGCCTCAGCCGGGCGGGGACGCACCTCCCGCCGGACGCGCTACAACACGCTCCGCAGGCCCTCGCCATCCACCTGCTGCACGGGAATGACGATCTCGGACGCGACAGGTTTCCCCGGCCCGAACATCAGGCTCGACGGCTGCTCCGTCCGCCGATCGGACACCACGATCCCCCCACGCCACTTGCCCACCGGGTCCCGGTAGCGGAACTGGAGCTTCATCAGCCGCCCTCCGAACCGCTCCCTCAGCGGGCGGTACGCGTCGTCGCAGTGCACGTTCCACGTCACGTCGCTCAAGTAGGCGTGGCAAGCGATGGGGAACAGCAAGGAGGAGACGATCAGGTCGGACAGCTGGAGCAACGTGTGGGTGTCACTGTGGCCGAAGACCGGCGATTCGACGACGCCCTTGAGGAGGTCACCGCCCGCGCGGTACTTGCGCGTCGTGACGCAGTGCACGTTGGGTGCGTTCTTGGACTTGGTCCGGCTGTCGAGGATCATCACACCCCGCGCGTGACCGTCGAGCAGCTGAGCCTGGAAGGTCTCGTTCAGGCTCCCGACCGAGGTGCTGTAGACGCCGGTCTCGTCGAAGGCACGGCCTTCCTGCTTCACCCACACGCGGGCCAGGAGGCGTGCGCCGTGGCGCTCCAGCAGCCCGAGGACCGAGTCGACGAGGAGTATCGCCGCCCGCCGCCGATCACGGTTGCCCACACGGATGTCCTTGCGGACGTCGGAGCCCTTGATCTCCGTGTAGATCACTTCGGAGAGGCGCGAGGCGTTGCGCAACTGCGGCCGGTACCTCTTCTTGACGTTGAGGAAATCCCAGGTCAACTGCTTGATGTGGGAATCCTGAACGGTAAAACCACCGACGATGAGGACCGGCGGAGCATCCGGCTTGGCCGGGTCGAGAGTCTGACCGTTACCCGCCTCGTCGATGTAGCACAGGTACAACGATCCCTCCCGGAAAACACTCGGGCCGCCCCCGAAGGGGCGGCCCCAGGACCTGGTGCAGCCATATGCACCGTGCTTTGTTTACTGCCACCGATGCTCCCAAAACGGGCGGGAGCAAGTCAAGCGGAACGTCACTCTATGTTGACATTCGCTCTCTTTGGGTAAGCGTAGTGCGCTTGGGTGACGAAAGTGAACCGGACAGCCGGTGCCACGGCCAAGACGCTCCGGATCAGGAAGCCGGGTGTCGGTCGAGCCTCGGAGGAAGGCCGGCAAGACGGCACCGGCCGCACGTCTCGCCCCGGCGCATCACCCCGCACACCCGAGCTCGGCCTTCGCCCCGCCACCCCGCCCGCCCCACAGCCACAATGGCCCCATGACCGACACCGACGCCCTGCGCGAGCGCTTCGTCCGGGCCCTGGACGGAGCCCGGGGTCAGGGATCGGGCGCCGAGCCGCCCGATCCCACCCCCTATGCCGACCACCTGCTCGGCCGCTGGCAGGAGGATCAGCGGCGGTATCACACCGTCGCGCACCTCACCGCGGTCCTCGACCGGGTCGACGAGCTGGAGGCGCACGCGGACGACCCCGACGTCGTACGCCTCGCCGCCTGGTTCCACGACGCCGTGTATCTGCCCGACCGGTCCGAGAACGAGGAGCGGTCGGCGCGGCTGGCCGAGCGGGCGCTGGCCGAGGCCGGGGTGCCGGAGGCGAAGGCCGCCGAGGTGGCGCGGCTGGTGCGGCTCACCGTCACCCACGACCCGGCCGACGACGACCGTGACGGCCAGGTGCTGTGCGACGCCGATCTCGCGATCCTCGCCTCACCCCCGTCCGCGTACGCCGCCTACACCGCCGCCGTCCGCGAGGAGTACCACTTCGTCCCCGGCGACGCCTTCCGCGAGGGGCGGGCCGCCGTACTGCGCCAACTCCTGGGCCTGCCCAGCCTGTTCCGCACGCCGTACGGGCGGGAGCACTGGGAGGCCACGGCCCGGTACAACCTCCGCGGCGAGCTGGAAATGCTGTCGACCCCGATGCCACCGCCCTCATAGCCTGCCCCTCATGCATGCTTCGGGAGCGGAACGACCGGCGGAACAGGTGGAGGAGGTCGTCGCGGACTGCGTGACGGCCCTGCGGGCGGTCGCCGACCGGGACTGGGAAGGCGTGCGGGCCGGGCGCCTGGAATGGGACTGCCGGGAGACCGCGGTACACATGGCCTCCGATCTCCTCGCGTACGCCGGCCAGTTGGCCGGCCGGGCGCAGGACGCTTACATACCCTTCGAGATCACTCTCGACGGCACCGACGACGGCTTGGACCCCGCCGACAACGCGGGCGTCCTCCAGGTGATCACCACGACCGGTGCCCTGCTCGCCGCCACGATCCGCACCACCCCGCGCGCGGTCCGCGCCTTCCACCCGTACCCCTTCCGGCACGCGAACCGCGAGGGCTTCGCCGCAATGGGTGTGGCCGAGGTACTGCTGCACACCCACGACATCGCCGAGGGCCTGGGCGTCCGGTACGAACCGCCCGCCGAACCGGCCTCGTTCGTCCTCACCCGGATCTTTCCGCGGGTCCGGCCGGGGCCCACCCCCTGGCAGACCCTGCTGTGGGCGACCGGGCGCGGCGAACTGCCGGGGCGCAAGCCCGTCGGCCCATGGCGCTGGAGCAACAATCCGGTGCTCCGCGGTGAGCGGCTCGACCTGGAGGGCCTCACGCCGGCGAGCGCCGCCGACCTCGGCGCGGGCGGCGACGGCGGCTTCGCATGGGTCGGCTCCGCTCCCGCCGAGGGCACCCGGGTGGGCGCCGGGATGATGGTCAAGCAGTACGAGGAAGGGGAGTTCCTGCCGGAGTGGACCGCGTACGTGCTGGTCCGGCGGGAGGACGACCTCGCCGTGGGCGCGATGGGGTTCCACAGCGCTCCGGACGAGGACGGACGCGTGGAGGTCGGCTACGACCTCGTCGAGGACGCCCGCGGCCACGGTTACGCCACGGAGGCGCTGCGCACCCTGTCGGCGTGGGCGCTGGCCCAGGACGGCGTACGGACGGTCACCGCCGTCATCGACCGCGACAACGTGGCCTCGCAGGGCGTCGTCACGCGCGCGGGCTTCACCAGGGTCGGCGAGGACGGGGCGAAGGGCGAGTACGTCTACGAAATCCGAGAGGTTCGAGGAGCCGGAGAGACCGGAGAAGCCTGAGAGGCCGGAGAGGCTGCCGCGGCCCACTGGAGTGCGGCCAGGAGAGTCCACCGCGCCCCGCGCGGGAAGAGGACTTCGGCACAACCGGGTCGGTTGTCGCGGTCCCGGGGTTCTCCGCTGCGCAACGGCCCGCGTGGCAGCTCAGCGGTCCCTCCCCCGCCACCGCCCCTCACCGTGTCACCGTGACCGGCTCGCGCTCTTGCGCACCCGCAGGCCCGCTCCGTGCAGCAGCCGCACCACCTCGCGGCTGCTGACCTCCACCGCCCCGGCGAGCACGACGGCGGCGTAACGGTGCTGGGGGATGTCGTAGTGGTCGCGTTCGAAGGCGCGGCGGGGGACGCCGAGGGCGGCGGCGAAGGCGTGCAGTTCGTCGTAGGAGACGTCGCTGACCAGGTGGGACCAGAGGTGGCCGTGGCCCGGCCAGGTGGGCGGGTCGATGTACACCGTCACGTGGGAACCGCCCCGCTCAGCGAGCCCACCGCCGCGACCTTCACGCCCGACTGATGGCACACCCAGTGCGGGTCCGGGCCCAACTCCGGTTCCACCTCCAGCGCGTGCGGGTCGCCGGAGCCGCACACCGGGCACAGCGGCCAGCGGCCGTACCGGTCCAGCAGGGCGTCCTGCACGTCCTGGGCGACCAGGCCGACCACGAACTCGGCACCCTGGGGCCACTGTTCGACCCACCAGCGGCGCTGGGCCACGGACTCCTCGACGAGTGAGACGATCTCCGCCTCGGCGACCTCGTGCGCGACCAGGTCGGCGAGCACGAGGGCGCGTGCCGCGTGCAGGGCCTGCTCCAAGGAGCTGACGGGGCGGACAGCGGTGTCGTGGGGGTCGCCGGGGCCTTCGGGAGCGTCCAGGTCGTCGTGGGGGTCCATGCCCCTATTGTGCGCACTCTTGACCCCACCACCGAAACGAAAATATCTTTCAACAGTGACCCAGGATGTGAAGGAAATTTTCGCGGACCGGCGCGGCACCGGTACCTCCCGCGGTGCTTCCGGCAGTTCCGTCGCCGTCCCGTCCGCCCAGGCCGCCCCTCCGGCCCCGCCCGCTCCCGCCGCCCTCGCGGCCAAGGTGCGTACGCTGGCGCCGTCGATGACCCGTTCCATGCAGCGGGTCGCCGAGGCCGTCGCGGACGACCCGGCCGGCTGCGCGGCCCTCACGGTCACCGGTCTCGCCGGACTCACCGGCACCAGCGAGGCCACCGTCGTCCGCACGGCCCGCCTGCTGGGCTACCCCGGTTACCGCGACCTGCGCCTGGCCCTCGCCGGGCTCGCCGCCCAGCAGGAGTCGGGCCGCGCCCCCGCCATCACCACCGACATCGCGGTGGACGACCCCATCGCCGACGTCGTCGCGAAGCTCGCCCACGACGAGCAGCAGACCCTCGCCGACACGGCCGCCGGACTGGACACCGTCCAGCTCGGTGCGGCCGTCGCCGCCCTGGCCGGCGCCCGCCGGACGGACGTGTACGGCATCGGCGCCTCCGGTCTGGTCGCCCAGGACCTCACCCAGAAACTGCTGCGCATAGGACTGATAGCCCATGCCCCCAGCGACCCGCACCTCGCCGTCACCAACGCGGTGCAGCTGCGCGCCGGTGACGTGGCCATCGCCATCACGCACTCCGGTTCGACCGGCGACGTCATCGAACCGCTCCGGGTCGCCTTCGAGCGCGGGGCGACGACCATCGCGGTCACCGGCCGGCCGGACGGGCCCGTCACCCAGTACGCCGACCACGTACTGACCACGTCCACGGCCCGCGAGAGCGAGCTGCGCCCGGCCGCGATGTCGTCCCGGACCAGTCAGCTCCTGGTGGTGGACTGCCTGTTCGTGGGCATCGCCCAGCGCACCTACGAGTCGGCCGCCCCCGCCCTGTCCGCGTCCTACGAGGCACTGGCCCACCGGCACCGGAGCGGTTCCCGCTAGCCGCGGCCCCGCCCCCACACAGTTCCCGCACCGGACACACCGGAGAAAGCCGTTCCATGACCCACATGTCCGAGTTCTCCGCGCCCGAAGCACCCGACACGCCTGCTGCTTCTGGCACGTCTGGCACGTCTGGCACGTCCGACACGTCTGGCACGTCCGACACGCTCCGACCCCGCACTCTCCGCGCGGAGCTGGAGACCCTGACCACCGAGGCGTTCCGTCCGGAGCTGGCGGACGTCGACCGGCTGCCCACCCTCGGCATCGCCCGGCTGATGAACGGCGAGGACGCCACCGTCGCCGCCGCCGTGGCCGAGCGGCTGCCCGCGATCGCCGCCGCGATCGACGCCGTGGCCGAGAGGATGGCCCGGGGCGGCCGGCTGATCTACGCGGGGGCGGGCACCGCCGGCCGGCTGGGCGTCCTGGACGCCTCCGAGTGCCCGCCGACCTTCAACACCGACCCCGGTCAGGTCGTCGGCCTGATCGCGGGCGGCCCCGGCGCCCTGGTCACCTCGGTCGAGGGCGCCGAGGACTCCGCGGAGCTGGCCGCGGCAGACCTGGACGCGCTGGCGTTGACCGCCGACGACACGGTGGTCGGCGTCTCCGCCTCCGGGCGCACGCCGTACGCCGTCGGCGCCGTCGCGCACGCCCGCGCGCGAGGCGCCCTGACGGTGGGCCTCGCCTGCAACGCGGGCAGCCCGCTCGTCGCGGCGGCCGGGCACGGCATCGAGGTGGTCGTCGGCCCGGAGCTGCTGACCGGCTCCACCCGCCTCAAGGCCGGCACCGCCCAGAAGCTCGTCCTCAACATGATCTCGACGATCACGATGATCCGGCTGGGCAAGACGTACGGGAACCTGATGGTGGACGTCCGCGCCTCCAACGAGAAGCTGCGCGCCCGCTCCCGCCGTATCGTCGCCCTCGCGACGGGGGCGGCGGACGCCGACATCGAACACGCCCTGACCGCCACGGACGGCGAGGTGAAGAACGCCATCCTGGTCCTGCTGGCCGACGTGGACGGCCCGACCGCGGCCCGCCTCCTCACCGACTCGCACGGCCACCTGCGCGCCGCGCTGACGAAGGCGCCGGGACCGGGACCGGGAGCGCAGGACGCCACGGGCTGACCCGGACCGGCCCGGGCCCGAACCCCTCGCACCCGGGACTGGGATACTGGACCCGCCCACCCCACCCCGGAGGCGACCATGAACCACGCGCAGCTCACCGCACTGGGCCGCGCCCTGCGCGTCCTCGGTGAGCACGGCGAGGCCCTGTCCGGGGACAGCCCGGACGCCAAGTTGCACGAGGTCCGGGCGGATCTGAAGCGCGCGCTGGACCGGCTGGAGGAGAGCGTCAGCACGGCCGTGCCCAGCACGCGCTGCCCCGAGCACCCCACCGGCCCGGTCGACGAGAGCGCCCCCGACCTGTGTCTGCTGTGCGAGACCCGGCGCCGTACGGCCCGCCGCGCCGAGTTCAACGGGCCGGCGCCCCAGCAGACGCCCACCGGGCCCGTCCCGTCCCGGTACGGAATGCACGGCGACCGTCCCCAGCCACAGCAGCGCTGGCTGCCGCAGCTGTGGAACGGTCAGGCGTGGCAGTTGTGCGGCACCCCGCGCCGCGACCGCCGCGAGGCCGAACTGTTCATCACGGCCGAGCAGCGCGGGCCCCGGCCCGCCATGGCGTACCGGCTGGTGCTCGAGTTCACCGACTACGAGGTACTGCGCGTGTGGGGCATCCCGGCACGGACCGGCAGCGAGCCGACGGGGACTCCTTAACGCCCGGCTCCCCGCGGCCCGCGGCTCCGGGACTACGCCTTGGCTGCCGGAACCTCGGGGGACTCGGGGGACTCGGTCCCCGCCCCGGTCGCGCTCTCCGCACGCGCCGCGGTCGGTCCCTCCGGGCGCCGGCGCGGGATGAAGGCCGCCACGACGAATCCGACGAGCGCGGCGCCCGAGCCGAGCGCCAGCACCGTACGGAAGGCGTCCTCGGACGGCACCGCGAACGAACCGAGCCGCGTGGTCATCTGGGCCAGGACGACACCGGCGACGGCGCTGTCGGCGCACGTGTCCCGCGGGACGCGTGCGCCGACTCCTCCGCCCCCTCCTCCGGGACTCAGCTCAGCGTCTTGAGCGACGCCGCGTCGTACGGTGCGAGCTCGTCGATGCGCCCGCTGAGGACCTTCGCCGCCCACTGGGGGTCCTGGAGCACCGCGCGCCCCACCGCGACGAGGTCGAACTCGTCGCGCTCCAGCCGGTCGAGAAGGTTGTCGAGGCTGCCGAGCTCCGCGCCCCGCCCCTGGAACGCCTCCTGGAACTCCCCGTTCAGGCCGACCGAACCGACGGTGACGGCGGGCCTGCCGGTCAGCTTCTTCGCCCAGCCGGCCAGGTTCATCTCCGAGCCCTCGAACTCCGGGAGCCAGTAGCGGCGCGTGGAGGCGTGGAAGGCGTCGACACCGGCGGCCACGAGCGGTGCGAGGATCGCCTCCAGCTCCCCGGGGGTCTCGGCGAGGCGGGCGTCGTAGGCGTCCTGCTTCCACTGCGAGAAGCGGAAGATGACGGGGAAGGCGGGCGAGACCCGCTCGCGGACCGCCGCGACGACGTCCGCGGCGAACTTCGTCCGCGCCACCGGGTCGCCGCCGTAGGCGTCGGCACGACGGTTGGTGCCCGCCCACAGGAACTGGTCGATGAGGTAGCCGTGGGCGCCGTGCAGCTCCACGCCGTCGAAGCCGATGCGCTCGGCGTCCGCGGCGGCCTGCGCGAACGCGCCGACCACGTCGTCGATGTCGGCCCGCGTCATCGTCTTGCCCGCGCCCTCGGTGCCGTCCGTGCGCACGCCGGACGGGCCGATCGCCGGGGCGTCCGGATACGGCGCCCGCCCCTGCTCGCGGACCATGCCGATGTGCCAGAGCTGCGGCACGATCGTGCCGCCCGCCGCGTGCACCGCGTCGGCGACCTTCGCCCAGCCGGCCAGCTGCTCCTCCCCGTGGAACCGCGGCACCCGGTCACTGAGACCGGCCGACTCGTGCCCCACGTACGTGCCCTCGGTGACGATCAGCCCCACACCGGCGGCGGCCCTCCGGGAGTAGTACGACACCACGTCCTCGCCGGGAACACCGCCCGGGGAGAACATGCGGGTCATCGGTGCCATCGCGATGCGGTTCGGGACGGTCAGGCCGTTGATCACGGCCGGACGGGAGAGCAACGCGGCGGCTCGGGCGGCGGTCTCCGTGGCGGTGACGGTCACGTGGGGGGCTCCTCGCTGTGGATACCATTTGGTATGTGCGCATGCATTAAATGCACACCGGCACCAACCGGCGACCACGGGGAGGCATTCCGCCCACCCCTCCCCCTCGGGCGTGAGCCCGGTCACACCCGCCTCCGAGGCCCAAGCGCCGAGCCCCGAGCCCTCTTTCCAAGGAATGGACAAAGGGCCCCACCCCGCCCTCCCACCCCGCACGTGGAAACGCCCGAGGGCGGCACCCCCTGCTGTGCAGGGGGTGCCGCCCTCGGTACTGACGGACCGGGTCCGAACCTGAGGTGAATCAGGCTCAGAAGTCCATGTCACCGCCCGGCATGCCGCCCGGAGCGGCCGCGGAGGCCTTCTCCGGCTTGTCGGCGATGACGGCCTCGGTGGTCAGGAACAGCGCGGCGATCGACGCGGCGTTCTGCAGCGCGGAACGCGTCACCTTGGCCGGGTCGATGATGCCTTCCTTGACCAGGTCGACGTACTCGCCGGTCGCGGCGTTCAGGCCGTGGCCCGGGGTCAGGTTGCGCACCTTCTCCACCACGACACCGCCCTCGAGGCCGGCGTTCACGGCGATCTGCTTCAGCGGGGCCTCGAGCGCGATCCTCACGGCGTTGGCGCCGGTCGCCTCGTCACCCTCGAGCTCCAGCTTCTCGAACACCGAGGAGGCCTGGAGCAGGGCCACGCCGCCACCGGCGACGATGCCCTCCTCGACGGCCGCCTTCGCGTTGCGAACGGCGTCCTCGATGCGGTGCTTGCGCTCCTTGAGCTCGACCTCGGTGGCGGCACCGGCCTTGATGACCGCGACACCGCCGGCGAGCTTCGCCAGGCGCTCCTGCAGCTTCTCGCGGTCGTAGTCCGAGTCGCTGTTCTCAATCTCGGCGCGGATCTGGTTCACGCGGCCCTGGACCTGGTCGGCCGAGCCGGCACCGTCGACGATGGTGGTCTCGTCCTTGGTGATGACGACCTTGCGGGCGCGGCCCAGGAGGTCGATCGTGGCGTTCTCCAGCTTGAGGCCGACCTCCTCGGAGATGACCTCGCCGCCCGTGAGGATGGCGATGTCGCCGAGCATGGCCTTGCGGCGGTCGCCGAAGCCCGGGGCCTTGACCGCGACGGACTTGAAGGTGCCGCGGATCTTGTTGACGACCAGGGTCGACAGGGCCTCGCCCTCGACGTCCTCGGCGATGATCAGCAGCGGCTTGCCCGACTGCATGACCTTCTCCAGGAGCGGCAGCAGGTCCTTGACGTTGCCGATCTTGGAGTTGGCGATCAGGATGTACGGGTCGTCGAGCGACGCCTCCATACGCTCCATGTCGGTGGCGAAGTACGCCGAGATGTAGCCCTTGTCGAAGCGCATACCCTCGGTGAGCTCCAGCTCCAGACCGAAGGTCTGGGACTCCTCGACGGTGATGACGCCTTCCTTGCCGACCTTGTCCATGGCTTCGGCGATGAGCTCGCCGATCTGGGTGTCGGCGGCGGAGATGGAGGCCGTGGAGGCGATCTGCTCCTTGGTCTCGACGTCCTTCGCCTGCTCCAGCAGGGCACCGGAGACGGCCTCGACGGCCTTCTCGATACCGCGCTTGAGGGCCATCGGGTTGGCGCCGGCGGCTACGTTGCGCAGGCCCTCCTTGACCAGGGCCTGGGCGAGAACGGTCGCGGTGGTCGTACCGTCACCGGCGACGTCGTCCGTCTTCTTGGCGACTTCCTTGACCAGCTCGGCGCCGATCTTCTCGTACGGGTCCTCGAGCTCGATCTCCTTGGCGATGGACACACCATCGTTGGTGATCGTGGGGGCGCCCCACTTCTTCTCGAGGACGACGTTGCGGCCCTTGGGGCCGAGCGTCACCTTGACGGCGTCCGCGAGCTGGTTCATGCCGCGCTCGAGGCCGCGCCGCGCCTCCTCGTCGAACGCGATGATCTTGGCCATGTGAAGTGGTCCCTCCAGGACTGGGGGTGATGACTCCAGGACCGCGCCCGCGCCCGCGACGGACGGCTCACAGACCCGGCGGTTCCTTGCTCCACCGGCACTGCGGGCCTCACCGACCCGGTCCTTACGTTGTCACTCTCACCTTCAGAGTGCTAACGCAATGATTAGCACTCGACCCATGCGAGTGCAAGCGCCTTCGAGGATCGGCGGGCGACTCAGCCACCCGCGAACACCCGGACAAGACGGACGGGGAAGCGGAGCGGGGAAGCGGAGCGGGGAACGAACTCATCCCGGAGCCCGCCCCCAGGTCTCGCCCCTGGGCCCCGCTCCGGGGACGAACGGCGGGACGAGCGGCGGGGCGGACCCCGGGCAGGGCGAAGGGCTCGTGTCCCCGGGGGGCGACCCCGGGGACACGAGCCCTTCGCTGGCAGGAAAATTCTTGTGGTTGCTGGTAGCGCGTTCAGGCGGTGACGCGAACCATGTCGGCCTGCGGGCCTTTCTGGCCCTGCGAGATCTCGAATTCGACCCGCTGGCCCTCTTCAAGGGTGCGGTAGCCGTCCATCTGGATCGCGCTGTAGTGGACGAAAACATCCGCACCACCGTCGACCGCGATGAAGCCGTATCCCTTCTCCGCGTTGAACCACTTGACGGTGCCCTGAGCCATGCCTAACTCCCCTATTACTGGCCCTTGCACAGATCCGCACTTCGCGGATCCGGGTCAGACCTCACTCCCCAAACGGTTGGGGGCGTGCGCCGGAACGCGTCGACCGCGGCTGAATGTATCTGCCCAACTGCCCTCTGCAACAGGTCAATCGGACGAGAAATCTCGACGTCGCCGGTCCGGAATGTGACGGTAGTTCGCCCGATTTCAGGGCAAGTCAGGCCGGGCAAACGCCGCAAAAGCCGCAGAAAGGGCCCAGACTTTGGCTACATCCAGTCGGGCGGGCGGCAGGAATTAATGGTTCCCGATGGGGAAATCGGGGCCGTGTTCCCCGACTCTATCGCGTTCAATCCCATGGAATGACCCCCTCCGCTTCTCTCACGGAGGGGGCCATTCGATGAACGCTCAGTCACACTGATTACCGATGGTAATGATCAGCCGCCGGCGACGGCCGGAATGATCGACACACCCGCACCGTCCGGGGTCACGGTCTGAAGACCCTGCTCGAAACGCACGTCGTCGTCGTTGACGTAGACGTTGACGAAGCGGCGCAGCTTGCCCTGGTCGTCGAGGACCCGGGCGGCGATCCCGGTGTGGTTCTTCTCCAGGTCGGCGATGACGTCGCCGAGCGTGGCACCCTCGGCGCCGACCTCGGCCCTGCCGCCGGTGTAGGTACGCAGGATGGTGGGGATGCGAACGGTCACGCTCATGCGAGGCCAGCCTCTCGGAAGGAGTCCAGGTTCGGGCGGATGGTCGCGGTCAGGCCGGTGTCGGCCACCGCGTCCAGCGTCTTGAGACCGTCGCCGGTGTTGAGCACGACGGTGGTCAGGGCCGGGTCCAGGTCGCCGTTCTCGATCAGCTTCTTCGTGACGCCGACGGTCACGCCGCCCGCGGTCTCGGCGAAGATGCCCTCGGTCCGGGCCAGCAGCCGGATGGCTTCCACGATCTGCTCGTCCGTCACGTCCTCCACCGCGCCGCCGGTGCGGCGCGCGATGTCCAGGACGTACGGGCCGTCGGCGGGGTTGCCGATGGCGAGCGACTTGGCGATGGTCTTCGGCTTCTGCGGCCGGACGACGTCGTGGCCCGCCTTGTACGCGGCCGACACCGGCGAGCAGCCCTCCGCCTGGGCACCGAAGATCTTGTACGGCCTGTCCTCGACGAGGCCGAGCTCGATCAGCTCCCGCAGCCCCTTGTCGATCTTCGTGAGCTGCGAGCCGGAGGCGATGGGGACGACGAGCTGGTCGGGCAGCCGCCAGCCGAGCTGCTCGCAGATCTCGTACGCGAGGGTCTTGGAGCCTTCGGCGTAATACGGCCGCAGGTTGACGTTGACGAAGCCCCAGCCCTCGCCGGCCGGGTCGCCGATCAGCTCGGAGCAGAAGCGGTTCACGTCGTCGTAGTTGCCCTCGATGCCGACGAGTTCCCCGCCGTAGACGGCGGCCATGACGACCTTGCCCTGCTCCAGGTCGTGCGGGATGAACACGCAGGAGCGCAGTCCGGCGCGGGCGGCGGCGGCGCCGACGGCACCGGCGAGGTTGCCCGTGGAGGAGCAGGAGAGGGTGGTGAAGCCGAAGGCGCGGGCGGCTTCCAGGGCCTGGGCGACGACCCGGTCCTTGAAGGAGTGCGTCGGGTTGCCGGAGTCGTCCTTGACGTACAGGCCGCCGGTGACGCCGAGTTCGCGGGCGAGGTTGTCGGCCTGGACGAGCTTGGTCCAGCCGGGGTTGATGTTCGGCTTGGTCGCCACGTCGGCGGGAACGGGCAGCAGGGGCGCGTAGCGCCAGATGTTCGCGGGGCCCGCTTCGATGCGCCGGCGCAGTTCCTCGGTGTCGTGGTCCGAGAAGTCGTAGGCGATCTCCAGCGGGCCGAAACACTCCTGGCAGGCGAAGACCGGACCGAGCGGTACGCGGTGGCCGCACTCGCGGCAGGACAGCGCGGCGGCGGGGCCGAGATCGACGGAGGGCGCGGCGGATCCGGCGACGGATTCCGTAGTGCTTTCAGCAGTCTGCACAGCCATGTGAGGCGAGGCCCTTTCTCCTCATCTTCCTCACGACGCATCTCGCCGTGAGACGGATTTGGCACCTTCCCTAGCCGGGAGCCTCGCGAGGACGATCAGCGACGCGATCCACCGCGCTGCGCGGTGAACACCGCAATGCGCTGTGATCGTCGATCGACGGTGATCTACGAGAACCGGCTGGAGGGTTGCCGGGGCTTCATCGGGCCGTTTCCCTCTGCCCCTCTGGATGAGCTGTATGCGGTTGTGTCGTGCGGTTGTATGTCGTGCGGCCGTACGGCGCGGACGAGGACCGGTGAGGGCCACGACCCCCGATGTGCGGGGTCCATCCGCGTTGTTCAAGACTGTAACCGAAGGCCAGGACGGTGGAGAGAGCACGTCCGAACCGCGAGACGGATCACAGGGGCATGGATCACAGGAGTGCGGGCCGTCCGGGTACGGGCTGCAGGAGTATGGACCAGAGGAGTTATGGACCGCAGAGGTGAGGAGCCGCCGACCGTGCTGGAAGAAGTCGAGCGCTGGCTGGCCGACCGCTCCTGGTCCGTGACCGACCGTCCGGTGCACCGCCTCCTGGCCGCGAAACGCGCCACGGGACAGACGGTGAGCGTGGTGCTGCCCGCGCTCAACGAGGAGGCCACGGTCGGCGGGATCGTCACGGCGATCCGGCACGACCTGATGCTGCGGGTCCCGCTGGTCGACGAGATCGTGGTCGTGGACTCCGGCTCGACCGACCGCACCGCCCAGGCGGCCGCCTCGGCGGGCGCGACCGTGGTGCACCGGGACACGATCCTGCCCCGCATCCCCGCCGTGCCCGGCAAGGGCGAGGTGCTGTGGCGCTCCCTGCTGGTCACCCGGGGGGACATCGTCTGCTTCGTCGACGCGGACCTCAGGGAGTTCTCCGCCGCGTTCGTCTCCGGCATCGTCGGCCCCCTGCTCACCGATCCGGACGTGCAGCTGGTGAAGGCCATGTACGACCGGCCCCTGGGCTCCGCGGCCGGCCAGGGGGGCAGGGTCACGGAGCTGATGGCGCGCCCGCTGCTCAACCTGCACTGGCCGCGGCTGGCCGGCTTCGTGCAGCCGCTCGGCGGCGAGTACGCGGCCCGCCGCTCGCTCCTGGAGCGGCTGCCCTTCCCCGTCGGCTACGGCGTCGAGCTGGGCATGCTGGTCGACGCCCTGCACCTGGTGGGCCTGGACGCCCTCGCCCAGGTCGACGTCGGCGTCCGCAAGCACCGCCACCAGGACGGCCAGGCCCTCGGCCGGATGGCCGCCGCGATCTACCGCACCGCCCACCTCCGCCTGGCCCGCGGCCACCTCGTCCGCCCCGCGCTCACCCAGTTCGAACGCACCGTCGCCGGCTTCGAGCCCCGCACCCACCCGGTGGACACGGAGGAGCGGCCCCCGATGACGGACATAGCCGAGTACCAGTCCCGCCGGGTGGCCTGACCACGACGGCCCGCGCTCCCCGCCCCAGCCCTTGACCTGGCGTTCCGGGCGTATCCGGTCGTATACGGCCGAGGAGCCGATCCGCATACGGCTGATCCGCACGTTTGAGCGTTTCGGAGGCGGGCTAGGTTGAGGCGTATGGCTTCCATCCAGGCTGGTCAGGGTGCTCAGGTGCTGGTCGCGTCGAACCGCGGCCCCGTTTCGTACACGGTGGGCGAGGACGGTTCGCTGCGCGCCAGACGGGGCGGCGGCGGACTGGTGTCCGGGCTGTCGGCGATCGGGTCGGACGCGGACGCGCTGTGGGTGTGCTCGGCGCTGTCCGACGGCGACCGCGAGGCCGTGCGGCGCGGGATCGGCGAGGACGGCGTGCGGATGCTGGACATCCCCGCGGACGTACACGCCGACGCGTACAACGGCATCGCGAACTCGGTGCTGTGGTTCGTGCACCACATGCTGTACCAGACACCGCTGGAGCCCGTCTTCGACGCGGAGTTCCGCAGGCAGTGGGCGTCCTACGAGGCCTACAACCGGGCGTTCGCCGAGGCGCTGGCCCAGGAGGCGGCCCGGGGGGCCTCGGTCGTGGTGCAGGACTACCACCTGACGCTGGTCCCGGGGCTGCTCCGGGAGCTCCGTCCCGACCTGCGCATCGGTCACTTCTCGCACACGCCGTGGGCCCCGCCGGAGTACTTCCGGATGCTGCCCGACGACATCGCCGGGCAGGTGCTGCGCGGGATGCTGGGCGCGGACCGGCTCGGCTTCCTGACCCGGCGCTGGGCGGACGCGTTCACCGCGTGCTGCGAGCAGTTCGCGGACGGGCTCGGACGGACCGCGATCGGGGTGCACGGGCTGGGCGCCGACGCGGACTTCCTGCGCGGCCGCGCGCACGAGGCGGACGTCGAGGAACGGATCGTCGCGCTCCGCGAGGAGATCGGCACCGCCCCCGACGGGACCCCGCGCAAGGCCGTCGTCCGGGTCGACCGGACCGAGCTGTCGAAGAACATCGTGCGCGGCCTGCTCGCGTACCGGCAGCTCCTCGACGACCGCCCCGAGTGGCGCGAACGCGTCGTGCACATCGCCTTCGCCTACCCCTCCCGGCAGGACCTCGCCGTGTACCGCGACTACACGGCCGAGGTGCAGCGGGTCGCCGAGGAGATCAACGAGCGGTACGGGACCCCGGGCTGGCGGCCCGTCGTCCTGCACGTCGAGGACGACTTCGCGCGCTCCCTGGCCGCCTACCGGCTGGCCGACGTGGCCCTGGTCAACCCCATCCGGGACGGGATGAACCTGGTCGCCAAGGAGATCCCGATCCTGTCCGACCGGGGCTGCGCGCTGGTGCTGTCCCGGGAGGCGGGCGCGTACGAGGAACTGGGCGAGGACGCGATCGCCGTCAATCCGTACGACGTGGTCGATACGGCGCGGGCCCTGCACGAAGGACTCACGATGCGCCCGGAGGAGCGGACCGAGCGCGCCAAACGCCTGGCCGAGGCGGCGACGGCGCTGCCGCCGCAGCAGTGGTTCCTGGACCAGCTGAACGCGCTGCGGGACGGAAGCTAGAGAACCGGAACCGGCCGCCCGCCCGGCCGCCCGCCCCTCCCCGGCCTCCCCGCCGTCCCTGGACGGCCGGTCACCTGTGCGTGCGGACGGGCGGGCGTGGATAGGTTGGTGGTATGGGCAGCTCTGCGGATTCCACGGACCCGAACGTCACCTACCCCGACGCCGGTGAGGCCGGCGCCTCCGCCCCCCTGCCGGTGCCCGCCACGCGGGCCGGGCGGGACGGGCTCGACGCGCTGCTCGCGCGGCCGGGGAAGGCGCTGATCGCCCTCGACTTCGACGGGACGCTCTCGCCGATCGTGGCCGACCCCGAGCAGGCCCGCGCCCATCCCGGCGCGGTGCGCGCGCTCGCCGCGCTCGCCCCGCGGGTGGCCTCCGTGGCGGTGGTCACCGGCCGGCCGCCCGCGGTCGCGGTGCGGAACGGCGGCTTCGCGGACGTCCCCGGACTGGAGCACCTCGTCGTCCTCGGCCACTACGGCACCGAGCGCTGGGACGCCGCCACCGGTGAGATCACCGCGCCCGCCCCGCACCCCGGGGTCGCCGCCGTCCGCGCGGAACTGCCGGGGCTGCTCGACCGGGCCGGCGCCGCGGAGGGCACCTGGACCGAGGAGAAGGGCCGCGCGGTGGCCGTCCACACCCGCAGGGCCGCCGACCCCCAGGCCGCCCTCGAGGCGCTGCGCGAGCCGCTGACCGGCCTGGCGCACCGGCACGGGCTGGTCGTCGAGCCCGGCCGCATGGTCCTGGAGCTGCGTCCGCCGGGCATGGACAAGGGAGTCGCCCTGGCGGAGTACGCCCGCGAGATCGGCGCCGGGTCCGTCCTCTACGCGGGGGACGACCTGGGCGACCTCCCCGCCTACGCCGCCGTCGACGCACTCCGCTCGGACGGCGTCCCCGGTGTGCTGGTGTGCAGCGGCAGCGACGAGGTCACGGAGCTGCGGGAACGCGCGGACGTGGTGGTCGACGGCCCCGAGGGGGTCGTCCACCTGCTCGGGGCGCTGGCGCGGGCCCTGGCTCCGCGAACGGAGTGAGCGGCCGACCGGCCGGCGACGTCCACCCGCCGCGCTGAACGCGGAACGCTGGACGCTGGACGCGGACGCGGCCCGTGTTCAGCGTTCCGTGCGGCGGGACTCCCGGACGCGCCGGAGCCGGTTCACGGTGACCGGGTCGTGGGCCAGGGCGCGGGGGTCGTCGAGCAGGGCGTTGAGGAGCTGGTAGTAACGCACCGGGGACAGGCCCAGCTCCTCGCGGATCGCCCGCTCCTTCGCGCCGGGTCCGAGGAAGCCGCGGCGCTCCAGCGCGAGGACGTCCCGCTCGCGCCGCGCCAGCCGCTCCTGCCCCTGTTCCCGCTCCTCGTCCATGCCTGGGCCCTGGTCCATACCCGCACGGTAGCCCCCGCCGCCGACAGCCGGTCCGCGGGCAGCGGGCAGCGGGCAGCGGGCAGCGGGCAGCGGGCAGGGTGCCCTACCCCGCGCTCTCCGCGCGCTTGGCGGTCGTCTGGAGCCGGCCCAGCACGTCCTCGGGGCTGCCGTTCGGGGCCACGGCCTTGCCGATCCGCTGCTTGATCTCCGCGTTGACGTCGGCCCAGGAGGTCTTGCCGACCGGGTAGAGCTCCGCGGTCGTCAGCTGGTCGAGGAAGGGCCGGAGCTCCTTGTCCTCAGCGGACCCGTCCATCACGCGGGACGCGGAGGCGGTGACCGGCAGCAGGTCGTAGGCGCGGGAGAATTCGAGCACGTTCTCCTCGCTGTAGACGAAGTCGAGGAAGTCGCCGATCTCGTCGCGGTGGCCGCTCTTGTCGAAGGCCGTCATCCAGTCGGCGACGCCGAGGGTGGCCTTGCTCTCGCCGTCGGCCCCCGGCATCGGCACGGTGCCGAACTCCACGCCCTTCTGCTCGGCCATGCCGATCAGCGACGGATGGCCGTTCAGCATGCCGACGTCGCCGGCGGTGAAGGCGGCGAACGCGTCGGCCCGGTCGAGTTCGCCGGGTGCGACGGGACCGGTCAGGCCCTTGCCGACCAGTTCGTCCTTCAGCCAGGTGACGGTCGCGGTGTTCTGCGCGGAGTCGAAGACGTAGGCGTCCGTGGTGTCGGTGTAGCCGCCCTTGCCGCTGAGCAGCCACTGCATGGTCTCGGCCTGCGCCTCCTCCGGGCCGAGGGGCAGGGCGTAGGGGTACTTCACGCCCTCTTCCTTCAACACCTCGGCGTTCGCGGCGAGTTCGTCCCAGGTGGTGGGCGGGGTGAGGCCGGCGTCCTCGAACAGGGCCTTGTTGTAGAACAGCACGCGCGTGGAGGAGGCGAACGGCATGCCGTACTGGATGCCGCTGATCTGGCCCGCGGTGGCCAACTGCGCGACGAAATCGGCCTGTACGGGGATGGAGAGCAGGTCGTCGGCCTTGTAGAGCAGTCCGTCGGCCGCGTAGTCGGCGTACGCCCCGATCTGGGCCATGTCCGGCGGGTCGCCCGCGTCGACCCTCTCCTTGACCTTGCGGTCGACGTCGTTCCAGGAGTGGACGGTGACGTCGATCCGCACGCCCGGGTGCTCGGCTTCGTACTCCTCCGTCAGGGCGGCCCAGTACTTCTTCGAGCTGTCGTCCACGCCGGTGCCGTAGTCGGCGGCGACCAGTTCCAGGGTGATGTCGGAGGAGCCTCCGCCGAGACCGCATCCGCCGAGGACCCCTGTCAGTCCCAGTGCGGATATCGCCGCGATCGTCCTTGCCAAGCTCCGCCGCTGCACTGCTTCCTGCCCCAACTCCGGCGCTCCGCGCCATCCGCTCCGAAAAGTTTCCGATAATCGGATCAAGGTCTACACCACGTAAGTGGACTAGACCTCTTGTGGGTCCCGGGGTCACACTGTCCCCCGTGGAACATGTCATCGCCCTCGACGTGGGCGGCACCGGGATGAAGGCCGCCCTGGTCGGAGCGGACGGCACGCTGCTGCACCGGGCGCGCCGGGCCACCGCACGCGACCGCGGTCCGGACGCGGTCGCCGCCGGAATCCTGGACTTCGCCGCCGAGCTCCGCGCCCACGGCGTCGAGCACCTCGGCGAGCCCGCGTCCGCCGCCGGCCTCGCCGTCCCCGGCATCGTCGACGAGACGCGGGGCGTCGCCGTCTACTCCGCCAATCTCGGCTGGCGCGACCTCCCGCTGCGCGCGCTGCTCGCGGAGCGGCTCGGCGGCATCCCGGTCGCCCTCGGCCACGACGTCCGCACCGGCGGGCTCGCCGAGGGCCGCATCGGGGCGGGCCGGGGCGCCGACCGGTTCCTGTTCGTGCCGCTGGGCACCGGCATCGCGGGCGCCATCGGCATCGACGGCCGGGTGGAGGCGGGCGCGCACGGCTGCGCGGGCGAGATCGGCCACATCGTCGTACGGCCCGGGGGCCTCCCCTGTCCGTGCGGTCAGCGCGGCTGCCTGGAGCGGTACGCGTCCGCGGCGGCGGTCGGCGAGGCGTGGGCGGCGGTCTGCGGCAAGGCCGGCGCGGACGCGGCCCACTGCGCCGGGGCCGTGGCCGCGGGCGACATACGGGCCCGGAAGGTCTGGCAGGAGGCGGTCGAGGCGCTCGCCGACGGGCTGGTCACCGCGCTCACCCTGCTGGACCCCCGCACCCTGATCATCGGTGGCGGGCTGGCCGAGGCAGGAGAAACCTTGTTCACACCGCTGCGGGAGGCCGTCCGGCAGCGGATCACCTTCCAGAAACCGCCGTCCCTGGTCCCCGCGGCCCTCGGGGACACCGCCGGATGCCTGGGCGCGGGACTCCTCGCCCGGGATCTCCTCACCACCCCTGACCCCTCGGAGGTAACCACCTGATGGCCCCCACCAAGGTTCTCACCGGTGCCCGGGTGGTACTGCCCACCGGGACCGTGGACAACGGCCGGGTGACCGTGGAGGGCACCCGGATCGTCGCCACGGCCCCCGCGAACGCCACCTCCGAGGCCCCCGCGACCGCCACCCCCGGCGCTCCCGGGAACGCCGTCGAGACGCTCGACCTGACCGGGCACTGGCTGGTGCCCGGCTTCGTCGACCTCCACAACCACGGCGGCGGCGGCGCGTCCTTCCCCTCCGGGACCGTCGACGAGGTCCTCCAGGGCATCCACACCCACCGCCTGCACGGCACCACCACCCTGGTCGCCTCGACCGTCACCGGCGACATGGACGTCCTCGTCCGGCGCGCGGGCCTGCTGGCGGAGCTGGCCGAACAGGGCGACATCGCCGGCATCCACTTCGAGGGCCCGTTCATCTCGCCGTGCCGCAAAGGCGCGCACTCCGAGGAACTGCTGCGCGACCCCGACCCGGCGGAGGTCCGCAAACTGATCGACGCCGCCCACGGCCGGGCGAAGATGGTCACCCTCGCCACCGAACTGCCCGGCGGCCTCGACTCCGTACGCCTGCTGGCCGAACACGGCGTGATCGCGGCCGTCGGCCACACCGACGCGACGTACGAGCAGACCGTGGCGGCCATCGACGCGGGCGCCACGGTCGCCACCCACCTGTTCAACGCGATGCCGGCGCTCGGCCACCGCGCCCCCGGCCCGATCACCGCCCTGCTGGAGGACGAGCGGGTCACGGTCGAGCTGATCAACGACGGCACCCATCTGCACCCGGCCGCGCTCCAGTTGGCGTTCCACCACGCGGGCCCCGGCCGGGTGGCGTTCGTCACGGACGCGATGGACGCGGCCGGTTTCGGCGACGGCCGCTACCTGCTCGGCCCGCTGGAGGTCGAGGTCGCCGACGGCGTGGCCCGGCTGGTGGAGGGCGGCTCCATCGCGGGATCGACGCTCACTCTGGACCGCGCCCTCAAGCGGGCGGTGACCGTCGACGGCCTGCCCGTCGAGCACGCGGTCGCGGCCCTGTCCGCCAACCCGGCCCGGCTGCTGGGCATGGACGACAGGATCGGCTCCCTGGAACCCGGGAAGGACGCCGACCTGGTGGTCCTCGACGCGGACTTCACCCTCAAGGGCGTGATGCGCCGGGGTGAATGGGTGGTCGCTCCCCAACTGGGCTGATCCGTCCCCTCGGTCGGGTCCCCACCAGGCTGCGGGGACCCGACCGAGGGGTGGGCCGGCCGCCGTCTCTTTGGCATGATCGAGGACCGGCACGACGGAGGGAGACCGGCCCGGTGATCCTCACCGTCACACTGAACACCGCTCTCGACCTCACCTATCGCGTGCCCGCCCTGCGTCCGGGCGCCTCCCACCGGGTCACCGAGGTGACCGAACGCCCCGGCGGCAAGGGCGTCAACGTGGCCAGGGTGCTCGCCGCCCTGGGCCACGAGGTGACGGTCACCGGCTTCACCGGCGGCCTCACCGGACGGCTCCTGCGCGAGAGGCTCACCGCGACACCGGGCCTGACGGACGCGCTGCTCCCGGTGTCCGGCACGACCCGGCGCACCGTGGCCGTGGTCGACGAACGCTCCGGCACCACCACCCAGCTCAACGAGCCCGGCCCGGCCGTCTCCCCCGCCGAGTGGCAGGCCTTCCAGGAGGTCTACGAGGATCTACTGAAAGGCGTCTCGGCGGTGGCCCTGTGCGGCAGTCTGCCCCCGGGCGTCCCGGTCGGCGCCTACGCCGGGCTGGTCCGCACCGCCCGCGCCGCCGAGGTGCCCGTCCTCCTCGACACCAGCGGGTCACCGCTGCGCCGCGGGATCGCCGGACGCCCCGACATCCTCAAGCCGAACGCCGAGGAACTGGCCGAACTCACCGGCTCCCACGAGCCGTTGCGTGCCACCCAGGACGCCCGCCGGCGCGGCGCGAGCACGGTGGTCGCCTCCCTCGGCGCGGGCGGGCTGCTCGCCCTGACCCCCGACGGAAACTGGCGCGCGACCCCGCCGTCCCGCCTGCGCGGCAACCCCACGGGCGCCGGCGACTCGACCGTCGCGGGCCTGCTCTCCGGCTTGGTGGAACGCCTCCCCTGGCCGGACCGCCTGACCCGAGCAGTCGCCCTGTCGGCGGCGACGGTGCTGTCCCCGACGGCGGGCGACTTCGACCGCACGGCCTACGAGGAGCTGCGCAGCCGAGTTGTGGTCGCGGCGGAGGCGTCCGCGGCCTAAAGGCCGTCACAAAGTGGCCAGTTAGCGCTACTTTGCGGCGTCTGTCGGATTGTATGATCACTGGCGACCAAGATTCACTACCGCTGGGGAAACACATGCGCAAGATGCTTGCTGCCAAAAGGCTTGCGGCTGCGGGGGCCGCGTCACTGGGGCTCGTCATCTCGATGAGTTCGATGGCGTCGGCAGAGACAGTGCAAGCCGGTGTTTGGATGCAAGACGGGCACGCCTTCACGATCCGCGCGAGTGCCAGCACGTCGTCCGCCGCGCTGTACACGATAAGAAATGTCAACTCGAGGATTCCCTGCACCACGACCGCGTGCACCCGGAACAACGACGGCGGATCGTACAAGTGCTGGTCGGGAGGCCCTGCCGACAACGACTGGCTGAAGGTGAAGTGGGGCGGCAAGACCGGGTGGGTGGCCGCCATGTGCGTCAACGTCGGACGCATCTGAGTCTTATCGGGCACCCCATGCCCAGTTGCCACACAGCGGTGGCCGCCGGAATCGAGAGTTTCCGGCGGCCACCGCTGCGCTTGTGAGCCTTACATGCTCAGTCGCCCTGGTTCTGCCAGCCTGAGGTCAACCACATCTGATCGATGAGGACATCACACTGGTTGCCTTGCTCGCACGAAAGCTCGATGATGTTGGTGCCCTTGTTCAACTCGACCCAGTTGTAGGTCTTGGTCCAGCCCTTCTCGTAGTCGCCTTCGGGGGCCTTCGCCCAGTTCTTCAGGCCGACTGGCACTGTGGAGCGCTTGCCATTGACCGTGAGGGACGCGGTCCCGTCCTTGCCGGGAACGCTGTAGCCGACATACACGCTGTACTTACCGGCCTTTTTGATGCCGTCGACACTCCAGGTGACCTTCGCACCCACATTGTTGAAGCCCGTCACATAAACGCCGCCGTCGGCCTTCGCGCCCTTGATGTCCGAGGTCAGGGTTGCGCCGCCGTCCAGGCGGAGTGCCTTCGCATCAATCGTCGGTAGCTCGACAGCTTCCTCCTCGCCGTCGCCGCCGCTCGCCGAGGGGCTCGGTTCGGTGGTGGTCTGCCCCTGGGTGGGGGACGCGTCGGCCTGGTTGTCGCTCTTGTCGTTCTTGTCGTCGTCGCCGCTGAGCATGGCCACGCTGATGCCGATGACCACCGCGGCGAGCACCGCGACGGCTCCGATGAGCAGGCCCTTGGTGTTCGGGCCGCGGCCCCGGCCACCGCCGCCATGACCACCGCGGTTGCCCGGAAGCTGCGACGAGGCGGTGGGGGCGGCGCCGGGCAGCGTCTCCGGTGCCGCGTAGTTCGCGTTCGACTGGCCGTGCGTTTTCTGCTGCTGCGGCGCCTGCGCCGCGGGGCCTTGCTGGCCGTACTGACGCGTGCCGACCGGCCGCACCCGGTTGACCGAATTCGGGTAGCCGTAGCCGCCGGACGGCGGCTGGGCTCCGTTGGCCTGCCCGTCGGCGTAGAGGTAGCCGAACGGGTCGTCGTCCTCGGGCGTGCTCGCGCCGTTGCTGCCGGGCGTCATCCCTTGGTACTCCTAGCTGCGGATCGGATGCGGTACGGGTGCTGAGAAGGGCGAGCCTACCCTCCCCCGTTCTCGAATTTACTCGAACGGGGGGACCCCCACCGGGTGACCCGGATGGGTGGCTCGGGCCGCATCAACGCACTGACCTGGGGTTCATCCCGCCCGCCGATGTTGTTTGGGACGAGATCGTTTCTCGATGTACATCCGCTCGTCGGCCGACTTCAGCACTTCGTCCGCCGTCAGGCCGCAGTGGGCCCATCCGATGCCGAAGCTGGCGCCGACCCGCACGGCCCGGCCCTCGGCCCGGATGGGCTGGATGATCTCGTTGCGCAGCCGTACGGCGAGGTCCTGGGCGTCGGCCCGGCCGAGCCCGTTGGCGAGGATCACGAACTCGTCGCCGCCGAGCCGGGCGACGGTGTCGCCGTCCCGGACGCCGTCGCCGAGCCGGCGGGCGACCTCGATGAGCACCGCGTCGCCCGCGTTGTGCCCGAACCGGTCGTTGATCGACTTGAAGCCGTCGAGGTCGCAGAAGAGCACCGCGAGGCCCTTGGCGCCGTCGTCGTGGTCCGCGTCGGGGGCGATGGCGTGCACATGGTGGTCGTATCCCTCGAACCCCTCGGCCTCGGGCGGGAAGTCGAAGTCGTGGCCGCGGTCGAAGGCGGGCGGGCCGTAGGCGGCGTCCTGGGAGCCGAAGGACTCGAAGGCGGCCATGGCTTCGTCCACGGCGGCGGGCAGCATCGACGGACGCTGCTGACACAGGCGGGCGGAGAGCCGGGCGCGCAGCTCCGCGGAGTTCGGCAGGCCGGTGAGGGAGTCGTGGGAGGCGCGGTGGGCGAGCTGCAGCTCGCGGCGCTTGCGCTCCTCGATGTCCTCGACGTGGGTGAGCAGGAAGCGCGGCCCGTCGGCCGCGTCGGCGACCACGGAGTTGCGCAGGGACACCCACACGTAGGTGCCGTCCCGGCGGGCCAGCCGCAGCTCGGCGCGGCCGCCCTCGGCGGAGGTCCGCAGCAGCGTGCCGATGTCCTCGGGGTGCACGAGGTCGGAGAAGGAGTAGCGGCGCATCGCGGAGGCGGGACGGCCGAGCAGCCGGCACAGCGCGTCGTTGGTCCGCAGGATGCGCCCGTGCTGGTCGCCGCCCATCTCCGCGACGGCCATGCCGGACGGGGCGTACTCGAAGGCCTGCCGGAAGCTCTCCTCGCTGGCGCGCAGGGCCTGCTGCTCGCGCTCCAGGCGGACCAGGGCGCGCTGCATGTTGGAGCGCAGCCGGGCGTTGCTGATCGCGATGGCGGCCTGGAAGGCGTACATCTGGAGCGCTTCGCGGCCCCAGGCGCCGGGCAGCCGGCCGTTGCGCGGGCGGTCCACGGAGAGCACGCCGACCAGTTCACCGTCTCCGCCGCCCTGCGGGCCGGGGGCGTACATCGGGGCGAAGAGGCGGTCGGAGGGGTGCCACTCGTCCTCGAAGCGGGGGGCGGGCCCGTCCGTGTACCACTGCGGGACGTCGTCGTCGTCGAGGACCCAGCCCTCGGTGTGCGGTATGAAGATCAGGTCGCCCCAGGCCTCGCCCATGGAGAGGCGGCGCTCCCAGGACTCGCGCGAGCCGACCCGGCCGGTGATGAGGGCTTCGGCGGCCGCGTTGCCCGACAGGGCGGCCACGACCAGGTCGCCGTCGGGACGCACGAGGTTGACGCAGGCCAGTTCGTATCCCAGGGCGTCGACGACGCCGTCGGCGACGGTCTGGAGGGTGTCGGCCAGGCTGCGGGCCGTGTTCATGTCGGCCATGCCCTGGTGCAGTTGCCGCAGGGAAGCAAGACGGACGTAGGGCTCCGACTCGGTCTCCATGCTCACCCTCCCCCCGGGACCTCGCAGCGAATCAAGCGTTCTCATCGGCGTATCGTCCTGGCAGTCTCTCCGCCACTGAATCACAGCGCGCTGCCCACTCGGTACACAGGGTCAACAATTATCGCCCCTTGTGACTCAAGTCACAACCAAACATGAACAATTGAGAGACCTTTCCGCGGTTTCTCCGGTCATTCACCGGATCTGCCCTATGCACGGCATGCGCGGCATGCGCCGCATGCGAATTCCGCACCCCTTCCACAGGGTTCGGTCCGTGGGTGCCGGCTCGCGCCCGTGGAGCGCAGGAGTCCGTCGCTGGTCCTAGGTCCCCGCTCGGGCGGAGGCCCGATGCGGTGCGTACGGAGCGGAGACTAGCGTTTCCGGTGTGCTGAACACTCCCGTACCCCCGTCCGCGATCACCGCCGTACCCGCCGCCCGGCATGCTGAGGGGGTGAGCAACGACGAGTTCCGCGCAGCCATGTCCCGCCTGGCCTCCGGTGTGGTCCTGGTGACGGCGAAGGAGCCGTCGCTGGACCCGGACGACCCGCGGGCGCCGGTCGGCGAGGACGTCGGCATGACCGCGACCGCGTTCCTGTCGGTATCCCTGGACCCGCCGTTGGTGCTGGTCAGCCTGCGTGAGGGCTCCCGCATGGACGACCTGCTCGACGAGCAGCCGCTGTGGTCGGTGTCGGTCCTGTCCGAGAGCCAGCGGCACATCGCGGGCCGCTTCTCGATGAAGGGCCGGATCAGCGACCGCCTCCTCTTCGAGGACATCCCGTACGTGCGGGGCGAGTACAGCGGCGCCCCCCTGGTCGGCGGCGCCCTCGCCACCCTGGAGTGCCGCACCGAGCAGAGGGTGCCGGCCGGCGACCACACCCTGGTGATCGGCCGCGTCCTGACGGCGGACGTACCCAGCGCGGACGGCGGGCCGCTGACCTACTTCCGGGGCCGTTACCGGAACCTGGCCTGAGCCTTTCCCCGGCGCTCCACGCACCGGAAATTCCTTTTACCGAAAGGGAATTGCGTCCCTACGCTGCCCGAGTGACAAAGAACACAACTCCCCGCCTCGAAGAGATCACCCCGAAAAACCTCGACGCCGCCCTCGGCATACGCGTCCGCCCCGACCAGGAGTTCGCGGTCGCCCCGGTCGTGAAGTCCCTCGCCGAGGCATACGTCCACTCCGGCTCCGCCTGGCCTCGCCTGATCGTGGACGGTGACCGCGCGGTCGGCTTCCTGATGGCCTTCCTCGACATCGACTGGCACGAGGACGGCGGCAGCGTCGTCCGCTCGGGCCTGTGGCGGCTGAACATCGAGGCCGAGGAGCAGGGCAAGGGCTACGGCCGCTTCGCCGTGGAGTCGGTCGCCGCGGAGATCCGCGCCCGGGGCGGCAAGGAACTCCACGTCACCTGGCACCCCGGCGGGAATGGTCCGGAGAACTTTTATCTGGGCCTGGGCTTCCGCAGGAACGGCGAGGTCGTCGGGGAGGAAACGGTCGGAGTGCTGGACCTGGCCTGACACCCGTCCGCCCCGTCCCCGCGCGGAGGACCCCGGCCCCGCCTAGACCACCTTCGGTCCCACCCGGGGCACCCCCGGTCCCACCCGGGGCACCCACGGTCCAACCCGGGGCACCCACGGTTCCTGCCCGGGAACATCCCCAGGCCCACGCAGAGCACCCGAGCCCCGTTTGACGTCACCCCGGCCCCCCGGGACACCCCCGGTTCCGCGCGGGGCACCCGGCCCGCGCGGAGGCATTCCGGGACACGGGGCACCCGGGCCCTGCCCGGGAACACCCCCAAGCCCACGCAGAGCACCCGAGCCCCGTTTGACGTCACCCCGGCCCCCCGGGACACCCCCGGTTCCGCGCGGGGCACCCCGAGCCCCGTCCGGCGTCACTCCCGGTTCCGCGCAGAGCGTCGGACCAGCCCGCATCACCCCCGGCCCCTCCCGGAGCACACGGACCCGCGCGGGGTCACCCCCAGTCGCGCGCGGAGCGCCCCCGCTTCGTCTCCGAGCGCTGCTTCTTCTCCCGCAGCCGGCGCTCGTTGATGCCGCGTGGGATGCGGGTCGGCTTGCGGGGCCGGGGCGGGGGCGCGGTGGCCTCGGCGAGGAGCGCCGCGAGGCGCACGGCGGCGGTCTCGCGGTTGCGCCACTGGGAGCGGTGCTCGGAGGCCCGGACGGTGACGACACCGTCGGACAGCCGCCCCGCCAGCCGCTCCAGCGCCCGCTGCTTCCACACCTCGGGCAGCGCTTCGGTGGCGGCGAGGTCGAAACGCAGCTCGACCTGCGAGTCGGTGGTGTTCACGTGCTGCCCGCCGGGCCCCGACGAACGCGAGAAACGCCACAGGAGCTCGGCCTCGGGCAGGAGGACGGAGCCGCGGATGACATGGGGACCGGACATGCCGTCCATGGTCCCGCCCCTGACCGGTCCGCGTCACCCGAATATCCCGGGTAAAGAAAGTAAAGCCACCTGGAACCTCGCGTGCTCCTCTCGCGTTCAGAGAGGTAGCTGTAGCTTCGTAGCCGTACGTACACGAGGGAAGGGACTCCCAACAATGGCTGTAAGCCTGTCCAAGGGTGGCAACGTCTCGCTCACCAAGGAGGCTCCGGGCCTGACCGCCGTCACCGTGGGCCTCGGCTGGGACGTCCGCACCACCACCGGCACGGACTTCGACCTCGACGCCTCCGCGATCGCGGTCAACCCGCAGAGCAAGGTGTACTCCGACGGTCACTTCGTCTTCTTCAACAACAAGCAGACCCCGGACAACACCATCGTCCACACCGGCGACAACCGCACCGGTGAGGGCGAGGGCGACGACGAGCAGATCAACGTCAACCTGGCCGGCCTCCCGGCTGACGTCGACAAGATCGTCTTCCCGGTCTCGATCTACGACGCCGAGAACCGCAGCCAGAACTTCGGCCAGGTGCGCAACGCGTACATCCGCATCCTCAACCAGGCCGGCGGCGCCGAGATCGCCCGCTACGACCTGTCCGAGGACGCGGCCACCGAGACCGCCATGGTCTTCGGCGAGCTGTACCGCAACGGCGCCGAGTGGAAGTTCCGCGCCGTCGGCCAGGGCTACGCCTCGGGCCTGACGGGCATCGCCCAGGACTTCGGCGTCAACGTCTGACGGACGCCCCGCGCCGCGCTTCGGAGCCCCCGGCCCGCCTCCTTGTCGGCGGCCGGGGGCTCCGGCACGGGCAGGGCCCGTTCCAGGACTGCGGAGCTTCGGGACTCCGGGTCTTCAGGGCTTCAGGGCTTCAGGGCTTGGACGGCCGTACCGGCTTCCCCTCCCCGTACAGCCAGTCCGACCAGATTCCGTCGAAGTCCTTGTCCGGGGCCGACCTCTCCACGTACGCCGTGAAGCCGGCGGTGTCCGCGTTGCCGTGGCGGTGCTCCGCCGCCCAGCCGCGGAGGAGGGCGCGGAAGGCGTCGTCGCCGACCGTCCGCCGGATCCTGTGCAGGACCATCGCGCCGCGCTGGTAGACGGGGACACCGGAGATGTGCGCCGCGTCGGGCGGCCGCGCGGGCGGGAACGACCAGACCGCGTCGTTCGTCGCCGCGTCGGGGAAGTACGTCCCGGCGTACAGGGCGTCGAAGGTCTCCTGTGCGGTGCCGTCCCCGTGGTCCTCCCGCCACAGCCACTCCGCGTAGGTCGCGAACCCCTCGTTGAGCCACATGTCCCGCCAGGTCTTCGGCGTGACGGAGTTGCCGTACCACTGGTGGACCAGTTCGTGCACCAGGAGCAGAGTGCTGGGCGCACCGGCGAACACGGGCCGGTTCTGGGTCTCCAGGGCGTACCCGGCGTCCTCGGGACGCTCGACGATCGCTCCCGCCGAGGAGAAGGGGTACGGGCCGAACCAGTCCTCCGCCCACTCCACGGCCTCCGGGAGCCGCGCCAGCACCGCACGGCTCGCCGCCGCCTGCCGCAGGTCGACGGCGGTGTGGACGGGAAGGCCGTCGCGGGTCGTGGTGCGGCCGGTCTCGTACCGGCCGACGGCGAGCACGGCGAGGTAGCTCGCCATCGGCTCGGTGGTACGCCAGGTGAAGGTCGTCCGGCCCCCCTTCGTCCGCTCCCCCGCGGGTTCGCCGTTGGACACCGCCCGCAGGCCCTTGGGCACCGTCGCCGTGACGGTGTACGTCGCCTTGTCGAAGGGGTGGTGGTTGCCCGGGAACCACGCCATCGAGCCCGTCGGCTGGCCCAGCGCCACCGCCCCGTCCGCGGTCCGCAGCCAGCCCTCCTCGGAGCCGTCCGGGTCGGTGACGGTCACCGGGGCGCCGGAGTAGCGGACGACCACCCGGAACGTCCGGCCCCGGTCCAGTCGCTTCGCCGGCCGGACGGTCAGCTCCTGGCCGGCGCGCCGCCAGCGGGCGGTGCCGCCGTCGACGGTGACCCGCTCGACGTCCAGGCCCTCGAGGTCCAGGTTCAGCGCGGTCAGGTCCTCGGTCGCGCGGGCGGTGACCGTCGCGGTGCCGGTGAGGTGGTGGGCGCCCGGGTCGTAGGCGAGGTCGAGCGCGTAGTGGGAGACGTCGTACCCGCCGTTGCCGGCCTTCGGGAAGTACGGGTCGCCCACACCGGCACTGCCCGGACCACCCGATCCGCCGGAACCCCCGGGGCCGCCGCCCCCGCACCCGGCCACCGTCACCGCCGCGGTCACGAGGGCGAGGGCGAGGGCGGCAGGCGGACGAGGGCCGCGGGGACGGCGAGGGCCACGAGGTCGGGAGCGGAGGCGCACCCCGCGATCCTAGGAAGAACGCGGCCGCACACCGCGGAACGCCCCCGGTCGCCGCGCGGTCGTCGGGCCCGCTCCTCCCTCGGACCGTCCGCCGCGGTCCCCCCGCCCCCGCCGTGACACCATCACCTTCGTGCTCGACATCGGCTACGCCCTCTCCAACCGTTTCCCCGACCCGCCGCAGACCGACTACCGCCGTGCGGACGTCCACGCCCTGCGGCACGACCTCTTCTGCGGTGACGTCTACCTCGCCGACACCAAGGAGGACCGGGAACTGTCCACAGCCTGGGGATGGGTGCCGGTGCTCGACTTCGCCTGGGCCCTGTGCGACATCGTGGAACGCGTCGACCGGGACCCGGCGGGCTCCCGCGCCTCCCGCCCCCAGTACGCGGAACTGGACTTCACCGAATCCACCGACCGGCTGCTCTTCGAACGCCGCTTCGGCTGGGTCGACATCGAGGCCGAGTGGCTGCCGGCGGACGAACCGCCCCTGACCTTCTCCCATGCCGAACTCCGCCGCGAGGCCCGCGACTTCCTCCACGACCTGCTCGCCGACCTCATCGACCTGCACGAGGACCTGGGCGAGAACCCGGCCGTCTGGACCCTCCAGGCCCGCTACCCACGCCTCGAGTAACCCACCCCGTCCCTCAGGCCCGCCCTCTCTCGGCCCGCACCCCTCCGCCCCCGTCCCTCAGCCCCTCGGCCCTCAGTCCCTCAGTCCTCCACACGGATCCCCAGCTCCCCCGCCAGGACCGGTGCCAGGTCCAGCAGCTGCCCCGTACTGATCACCGCCCCCGCCAGCCGGTCCACACCCCGGGCGATCTCCAGCGAAGCGGCCCCCCGCAGATCGACGTCCGTCAGCGTGGCCCCGCTGAGATCCGCGCCCTTGAGCGCGCAGTCCACGAACTCCACCCGCTCCAGCCGCGCCCCGCCGAAGTCCGGCTCGACCAGCACACAGCTCTCGAAGACGACGTCCCTGAGCCGCGCGGACCGCAGATTCAGAAAATCGATCTTCCCGCCCCGGACCAGCACCCGCTCCAGCACCGCCCCGTGCAACTGGGTCCCCCCGAGACGCGCGTCCGTCAGCTCGACGTCGCGCAGCGTCGCCCCGGAGAGATCCGTGCCCACCCCCCGCACACCGGCGAGGACCGAGTCCAGCACCCGGGCCCTGGACAGCCGCGTCTCGTCCAGCACGCATCCCGTCAGCACGCAGTCCATGAACCGCGCCCCCGCGCCGTCCTGCGCCGAGAGATCCGCCTCGAAGAACTCCAGCCCGTCGTAATCCCCGTCCGGCTCCAGCCCACCCCCCTCGTACCGCTCCGGCCGCGGCAGCCGCAGCTCCGGACGCCGTGCGCCCTTCACCCCCGTACCGCCCGCCGACACCGCTCGCCTCACCATGCCCTCATCCTCCACTCCCTCTCTGACAATCGGCCTGACCTGCGAAGACCTCGGACCTGTCACATCCTGGGGCCCTGGGCCGTCGTAGCCACGAACCACCGGAACCACCGGAGACGGGACGGGACCGCCTCCGGAACCGCCAGGCGCGACCCCGATCGAGGGAGAACCCAGCCATGCAGCGCATCACCGTCATCGGCGGCGGCTTCGCCGGACTGACCGCGGCCGTCACCGCCGCCGAGGCAGGAGCCGAAGTCACCCTCCACGAAGCGCACCACACCCTCGGCGGCCGCGCCCGCACCGCCGAGGGCCCCTACCAGACCAACGAGGGCCCCCACGCCCTCTACAGCGGCGGCCCGCACTGGTCCTGGCTCCGGCAGCGCGGCCTCCTCGGCCCTCTCGCGCCCCTCCCGCCCCTGGAAGCCGCCCGCCTCCGGCTCCGCCACCACGGCACCCTGCACCGCATCCCGCCCCTCGCCCTGCTGAAGCTGCTGCGCCGCTCCCACGCCCACGCCCCCGTCGACACCGACTTCCTCACCTGGGCCACCGGCATCGCCGGCGAGGAGGGCGCGCGCGCCGCCGCCCACTACTCCGCCGTCGCCCTCTTCCACCACGACCCCGGCTCCCTCTCCGCCGCCTTCGTCCAGGAACGCCTGCGCCGCGCCACCAAGCTGCCGCCGGAGGCCCACTACCCGCGCGGCGGCTGGGGCGGACTCATCGACCGCATGGCCTCCCGCGCCTGGAACCTGGGCGTCCGCATGGAGACCCTGTCCCGCGTGGACACGCTCCCCACGGACACCCCGGTCGTCGTCGCCACCTCCCTGGACGCCGCCCGCCGCCTCCTCGGCGACCCCGCCCTCACCTGGCCGAGCGGCCGCACCGTCCTCGTCGACCTCGCCCTGCGCACCCGGCGCGGCGACGCGTTCGTCGTATCCGACCTGGACGCACCCGGCTGGCTGGAACGGTTCACCGCCCAGGACCGCACCCTCGCCCCCGCCGGCGAACAGCTGCTCCAGGGCCAGTTCCCCATCGCCCCGCACGAGACCAGGGCCGACGGCGTGGCCCGCGCCGAGGAACTGCTGGACCTGGGCCACGCGGGCTGGCGGGAGCGCGTCACCTGGCGGCGGGAGGCGGTGGCGAACGGACGGACCGGGGCCGTCGACCCGCCCGGCACCAGCTGGCGCGACCGGCCCGCCGTCGACCGCGGCGACGGCGTCTACCTCGCGGGCGACCAGGTCGCCGCCCCCGGGGTGCTCTCCGAGGTCTCCTTCAACAGCGCCCTCACCGCCGTCTCCCTCGCCCTCGGCCGGCACGAGCTTGACCTCAAGCGAGCTTGAGGTTGAACAGTGGTCCCACCACAGCGACCACGCCGAGCCGACACCCGGGACGGCACCCGGGACACCGGTCCGGGCGAACACCCGGACCGGCGTCCCGGACCGCACCCACAGGAGACGCCCATGCACGCCATCCGCCTGCACGCCTTCGGCCCCGCCGAGAACCTCACCCACGAACAGGTCGAGGACCCCCGGCCGGGCCCAGGGCAGGTCCGTATCACCGTCCGGGCCGCCGGAGTACACCTCCTGGACACCGCCCTGCGGCAAGGGCAGCAGGGCCCGGCCCCCGCCCCGGCCACCCTGCCCACCGTCCCCGGCCGCGAGGTCGCCGGAGTCGTCGACGCCCTCGGCGACGGCACGCCCGCACACTGGCTCGGCAAGCGTGTCGTCGCCCACCTCGGATTCGCCCCCGGCGGCTACGCGGAGCTGGCCGTCACCGACGCCGACCGCCTGCACGAGATCCCGGAGCGCCTGGACTTCGCCCAGGCCGTCGCCATGATCGGCACCGGCCGCACGGTCATGGGCATCGTGCAGTTCGCCGAACCCGGCCCCGGGGACGTGGTCGTCGTCCCCGCCGCGGCCGGCGGCATCGGCACCCTCCTCGTGCAGTACGCCAAGAACGCGGGCGCCACCGTCGTCGGCCTCGCCGGAGGCCCGGGGAAGACCGCCCGGGTCTCGGCGAACGGCGCCGACCTCGCCGTCGACTACACGGACCCGGCCTGGCCCGCACGCCTCGCCGCCCACGAGGGCAAGGTGACCCTGATCTACGACGGCGTGGGCGGCGACGTCGCCCGCGCGCTCGTCGCCCTGCTCGCCCCCGGCGGTCGCCACGTCGTCTTCGGCTGGTCCGCCCAGGGCCTCGACAGCACCGGCCCCTACCTCGTCGACGGCGTCTCCCTCAACGTCCTCGGCCCCGAGATGATGCGCAGAGCAGGCGGCCCCCACCCCGTACGCACCCTCGAACTGCGCGCCCTCGCCGAAGCCGCCGAAGGCCGGCTCGCCCCCGCCGTCCACCGCTTCCCCCTCGCCGAGGCCTCAGCCGCCCACCACGCCCTGGAGAACCGGGGCACGACCGGAAAGGTCGTCCTGGAGCCCTGAGCGTCGTACTACCGTGCCCACCGTGATCCACGTGCCCGAGGAACTCGCGGCGGCGCAGGAGAAGTTCAACGGCGAGGCGGGCCGCGCCTTCGTCTCCGGGCTGCCCGGCCTGGCCGCCGGCTTCCTCGACCGCTGGGACCTGCACGTCACCGGCGCGCCGATGCACGGCGTGAGCGCCCTGGTTCTCCCCGTCGACCGCGCGGACGGCACGCCGGCCGTACTGAAACTCCAGATCCTGGACGAGGAGACCGAAGGCGAACCCGTCGCCCTGCGGATCTGGGACGGCGACGGAGCGGTCCGCCTGCTGGACCACGACACGGCCACCGGCACCATGCTCCTGGAACGCCTCGATCCCTCCCGGATGCTCTCCCGCCTCCCCGACGCCCATGAGGTCGTCCTGGTGATCGCCCGCCTCCTCGCCCACCTCACCACCACCCCCGCCCCGCCCGGCATGCGCCGTCTCGGCGATCTCGCCCGCGCCATGCTGGAGCGGACCCCCGGGGCCCTGGCCCGCGTCCCGGACCCGGCGGCCCGCCGTATCCTCGCCGACTGCGCGGCGGCCCTGCGGGAGGTCGTGGACGAGCCCGGCGACCGCCTCCTGCACTGGGACCTGCACGAGGAGAACGTCCTGGCCTCCGACCGTGCCGACTGGCTCGCCATCGACCCCAAGCCACTCGCCGGCGACCCCGGCTTCGAGCTCTGGCCGGCCCTGGCCAACCGCTTCGACGCCGCCGACGTCCGATGGCGCTTCGACGCGATGACCGACGTCCTCGGCCTGGACCGCGAGCGGGCCCGCGCCTGGACGTACGGACGGCTGCTGCAGAACTGCCTCTGGGACCTCGAGGACGGCCGCCCCCTGGAGGACCGCCAACTGGAGATCGCCCGCCGTCTGAGCGGCCGGACGCCATGAAGATCCCGGGCCGGGGAACTCCGGCCCGGCGACCGGAGCCCCGGGACGGCGGTCCTTCCGCGGGTGCACGGGGTACGGGCCTCAGTCGCCGCAGAACTCCGCCTCGATGACCGCGTTGCCGTCCCCCGCCCAGTCGCCGTTGAAGTTGAAGGCCAGGGAGTGCCGGCCGTCCTTCGCCGTGACGGCGCCGGTCCCGGAGCCGGAGATGCCGCCGCTGTGACCCCAGACGGTCACGCCGCAGCTCAGCGTCGCCTTCATCAGACCGAGGCCGTAGTCCCGGCCGGGGCTCATGGGCACCGTGGTGGTCATCTCGTCCAGCTGCTCCGGGGGGAGCAGCCGGCCCGTCAGCAGGGCGCGGTAGAAACGGTTCAGGTCCTCGGAGTCGGAGATCATCTCGCCCGCCGCGAAGGCGCGGGACGGGTTGAGGCGCGTGACGTCGTAGGTGGGTCCCGTCGCGGTCGGCGCCAGTTTGGAGTAGGCGCGGCTGCTGGGGCGGGGCAGGGAGACCCGGGTGCCGGGGACCGAGGTGGCGGTCAGGCGCAGGGGCTCGATGACGCGCCGGCGGACCTCTTCGCCGTAGGGGTGGCCGGTGGCCTTCTCGATCACCAGGGCGGCCAGGACGTAGTTGGTGTTGGAGTACCCCCAGGAAGCGCCGGGCTCGAAGTACGGCTCGTGGGCCAGGGCGACCCGCACCAGTTCCCCCGGGGGCAGGGTGTCGTAGCGGCGCTCGAAGAAGCCCTCCTTCGTGGAGTACGTGTGCTGGTAGTCCTCGTCCGCCGTGTAGTTGAAGATGCCGCTGGTGTGGTTCAGCAGCTGCCTCAGGGTGATCCGGGTGCCGTCGTGGCCGTTGCCGGTCACCAGGCCGGGCAGCCAGGTGTCGACGGTGTCGTCCAGGGACAGCCTGCCCTCCGCCTCCAGTTGCAGCAGCACCGTCGCCACGAAGGTCTTGGTGATGCTGCCGACCCGGTAGCGGTCGTGCGGGGAGCGCTCCTGCCCCGTGCGGAGGTCGCCCACTCCGGCGGTCGCCGACCAGGTGCCCCGCCGGTCTCCCGCCGTCGCCGTCACCCCGGGCACACCGGCGGCGACCGCGGCCTGTATCGCCTGACGGGTCGCCCGGTGGTCGCCGGTGTCGGTGGCGTTCCCCGTTCCGGCTCCCGGGCCCGGGAGTGCCGCCACGGCGGGGGTCGCCAGGACCGCCGAAAGGGCTGCCGCCACCACCGCCACCACCGTCGTCCGCATCCGCACGCTCGTGCCTCCCCTGTCCCTTGGGTGTGGTCGCAGGAAGGGACCGGGACAGGGCCGCCGGGGTTGCCCCGGTCACGGTGATCGGCCGGTTTCAGCCCTTCTTCGGACGCCGTTTCCCCTGGCCGGTGAGATGCACGAGGCCGGCCGACGGCCGGTCACGCGCCGCACGGAAGACGCCTTCATGCCCCGTCCGGAGCCCTCCGTCGAGACCGGAACCGGCGACGGCCGCGCCGCCCGCGCCCGCCGTCGGCGCCGCATCCCCTGAACGAAAAACCCCAGGTCAGCCCGTGCTGACCTGGGGTTTCAGTGGAGCCCCCTGTCGGATTCGAACCGACGACCTACGCATTACAAGTGCGTTGCTCTGGCCATCTGAGCTAAGGAGGCGCCGCGCACGCGCGGAGCGCGCGAGGGCGGGTCCACTGTACACAGAGCGGCTTTCGCCGAGCCACGCACTTGAGGGCGGCGGACCCGGCCCGCTCGCTCCGGCCCGCTCACTCCAGTCCGTACGCGAAGGTGTACGGCACCTTCGTCTCCCCGTGCCGGTAGGTGAACTCGCCGGTGCCGCGCAGCCCGGCCAGTTCTCCGGTGCCCGAGCCCTCTACGACCTCGAAGGAGCAGTGGACGGTCCCGTCGGGGTCGAAGCGTCCGCGCTCCTCGACGACGAAGGTGCCCTCGCGCCCGTCGACCCGGCCGCGGACGAGTTCCATTCCGGCGAAGGAACCGGTCGTGCCGGTCAGGTAGGAGATGGCGTAGTCGCAGGTCGTGGACTCGGCCTCGATGCCGCCCGCGAAGGAGTTGGTGACGGTGGCGTGCGCGAGCCGGGGGTGGGTGTCCTCCTGGCCCACGGGGACCTCCTTCCAGTCGGCGAAGGTGAAGTGGCCGGTGGTCCGGGTGGTGGGCATGGAGGTGCTCCTTCGGTCGTGCCGCCGGCGAGGACCGTCCCGCGCCGGCCCGGCACGACCATCCTGGAAGCGGTACCTGACATCTCCTGTCAGGTATGGCCGGGGCGGGGAGAATGCGTCCCGTGCGTGCCGACCGGCTTCTCTCCCTGCTCCTGCTGCTGCAGAACCGCGGCCTGATGACCGCCCCCGAGCTCGCGGTGGAGCTGGAGGTCTCGGTGCGCACCGTGTACCGGGACATCGAGGCGCTCGGCGCGTCCGGGGTGCCGGTCCGCGCCGAGCGGGGGCCGGAGGGCGGCTACCGCCTGATGGAGGGGTACCGCACCCGGCTGACCGGGCTGACGGACGCGGAGGCCGGTTCGCTGTTCCTGGCCGGGCTGCCGGGGCCGGCCAGGGACCTCGGTCTGGGCGCCGTGCTGGCGAGTGCCCAGCTGAAGGTGGAGGCCGCTCTGCCGGGCGAACTCGCGGATCAGGCACGGCGGGTGCGTGAGCGGTTCCATCTGGACGCCCCCGCCTGGTTCCGCGACGCGGACCCGGTGCCGCACCTGGAACGGATCTCCGGGGCGGTGTGGGAGCGGCGGGTGCTGCGCACCCGCTACCGGCGCTGGCGGGGCGAGGTGCACCGGGAGGTGCGGCCCCTGGGGCTCGTGCTGAAGGGCGGCATCTGGTACCTCGTGGCGCTGTCCGAGAACCCCGAGAACATCGTGCGCACCTACCGGGTGTCGCGTTTCCAGGCGGTGGAGGAGACGGGCGACCTGTTCACCCGTCCCGCCGGGTTCGCTCTCGCCGCGTACTGGGCGGAGTCCTCCCGGCGCATGGAGGCGGCGCTGCGGCAGGGCACCGCCCGGCTGCGGCTGTCGCCCCGCGGACAGAAGCTGCTGCCGATGCAGTTCGGGGCGGCGGGCGTACGGGCGCTGCGGGGGGCGGGGCCGCCGGACGGCGAGGGATGGGTCGAGGTGGAGCTGTCCGTCGAGTCGGAGGCGGTGGCCACCGGTGACCTGCTCCGGCTCGGCACCGAGGCGGAGGTGCTCGGTCCGCCGGGGCTGCGGCAGGCGGTCGCGGGGGCCGTGGCGGTCCTCGCCGAGCGTTACGCGGCCGGACGGTGACGCAGGCCTTCGAAAGTTTCCGCGAAGTTCACAGGTCCGCGGGTACTGACAGACCAGGTGAACGCCGGGTACCGTCCTGTGCCAGTTCACCCTCGTGGACTGCACCACCCGGAACCACAACGGAACATCCCGTCGTGGCACCACCTTCCTACTCGGATCGTCCGGCACGTTCCTGCCGGTAGAAGGGGGCCCATTCACCATGGCCACTGTCACGTTCGACAAGGCGACCCGGATCTACCCCGGTTCGACCAAGCCCGCCGTGGACGCGCTGGAGATCGATATCGAGGACGGGGAGTTCCTCGTGCTGGTCGGCCCGTCCGGCTGCGGCAAGTCCACCTCGCTCCGCATGCTCGCGGGGCTCGAGGACGTGAACGGCGGCGCCATCCGCATCGGCGACCGCGACGTCACGCACCTGCCGCCGAAGGACCGGGACATCGCCATGGTGTTCCAGAACTACGCGCTGTACCCGCACATGACGGTCGCCGACAACATGGGCTTCGCGCTCAAGATCGCCGGTGTCAACAAGGCGGAGATCCGGCAGAAGGTCGAGGAGGCCGCGAAGATCCTCGACCTGACGGAGTACCTGGACCGCAAGCCGAAGGCGCTCTCCGGCGGTCAGCGCCAGCGTGTCGCCATGGGCCGCGCCATCGTGCGTGAGCCGCAGGTGTTCCTCATGGACGAGCCGCTGTCCAACCTGGACGCCAAGCTCCGCGTGTCCACCCGTACGCAGATCGCCTCGCTCCAGCGCCGCCTGGGCATCACCACCGTCTACGTCACCCACGACCAGGTCGAGGCCCTGACCATGGGCGACCGGGTGGCGGTCCTCAAGGACGGTCTGCTCCAGCAGGTCGACACCCCGCGCAACATGTACGACAGGCCCGCCAACCTCTTCGTGGCCGGCTTCATCGGCTCCCCGGCGATGAACCTCGTCGAGGTGCCGATCGCCGACGGTGGCGTGAAGTTCGGCAACTCGGTGGTCCCGGTGGACCGCGACGCGCTGGCCGCCGCCACCGACAAGACCGTCACCGTCGGCGTCCGGCCCGAGCACTTCGACGTGGCCGGCGCCGAGTCCGACCAGGGCCTCGCGGTCGTCGTCAACGTGGTGGAGGAGCTGGGCTCCGACGCGTTCGTGTACGGCACCGCCAAGGTCGGCGACGAGTCCAAGGACCTCGTCGTCCGCGTCGGCGGCCGCAACGTGCCGGAGAAGGGCAGCACGCTGCACGTCGTGCCGCGGCCCGGCGAGAGCCACGTGTTCTCGACGTCGTCCGGCGCGCGCCTGTCCGACTGAGCCGGGCGTCGTCGCATTCGAAACGCGACGGCCCGGGTAATTCACCCGAGTTGATGAAGAGGGCCCCGCAGTTCGCTGCGGGGCCCTCTTCATTGCCTCTTCATTGTCGATAAATACCCAGACATACAGGCTATTTCGAGCAGTGTGCGTCAACGCGCCACCCGGGAATCTCCCCCGCCATGTCACCCGAACCGGTGACTGAATGTCTCCATTCCATCACCGGACGCTACTCTCACACGCGTGAAGCACTCCACTACCCCTCAGACGCGACGCGGCCAGGGCCCCGCCCGCCGGGTCGGCCGCACCCTCGCCTTCGTCCTGCCCGTCGTCCTGGTGTTCTCCGGAACCCTCGCGGTCGCCGGGGTCAACTGGTCGGGGAGGCCTTCGAGTCCGGTCCTCGCCGCCGCCGACACCGCCGTGTCCGGGGCGTCCTCGTCCGGCGCCTCCTCGTCCGGCGCGTCCTCGCGTACCGCCGAGCGGGCCCCGCACCAGGTCCTGCGGGACAGGCTCCTGGTCGAGTTGCACAAGGAGAACCCGAGCGTCGCCCTCACCCACCTCCAGCAGGCGGTGAACGACCGCCCGTCGCTGGCGCGGCACTGCGCGTCGATCGCGCGTGCGCTCGGCAAGGCGGCGGTCCGGGTGTACGGCCCCACCAGGGCCCAGTCCTACGCCCGTCCGGTCTGCGACACCTCCTTCGCTTCGGGGGTGCTCACCGCCCACGGCTGAGCCCCCGCCCGCCCCTCGGCCGGACCTCTCGGCCGGAGTCCTCAACAGCCCCTCGTCCGGACCCGCTGCCTGGCCCACGGGCAGCGGGCACCCATGGCCCCGGGGCCCACGGTCCGGCCCCCGGGGCGCCACGTACAGTGCGCTCATGACCCATCCGAGCGCCGCGTCGCGCCCCGTTCAAGCCGTCGTCCTGGCCGGCGGGCAAGGCTCCCGGCTTCGTCCGTACACCGACGACCGGCCCAAGCCGATGGTCGAGATTCCCGGTACGGGAACCCCGATCATCGGCCATCAGCTCTCCTGGCTCGCCGAGGAGGGCGTGACGGACGTCGTCGTCTCCTGCGGTCATCTCGCCGAGGTGCTGCAGGAGTGGCTGGAAACCACCGATCTGCCGCTCTCCGTCACCACCGTCGTCGAGACGGAGCCGCTCGGCCGCGGCGGCGGTCTGCGGTACGCGGCCGCCCGCCTGCCGCACCCGGACCAGCCCTGGTACGCCACGAACGGCGACATCTGGACCCGTTTCTCGCTGCGCGACATGGCGGACTTCCACACCGAGCGGGGCGCCGTCGCGACCCTCTCCCTGGCCCGCCCGCGCCTTCCCTGGGGGGCGGTGCAGACCGACGGGTTCGGTCACATCACCGACTTCATAGAGTCGCCGCCGTCGACGTTCGAGATCAACGCGGGTGTGTACGTCTTCTCCCCCGAGTTCACCGGTCTGTTGCCGGAGCGCGGCGACCACGAGCGCACCACGTTCCCGCGGCTGGCCCGTGAGCGCCGGCTGGCCGGGTTCCCGATCCCTCAGGGCGCCTACTGGCGGGCGATCGACACCGCGAAGGACCTGATGGAGGCGGCGAAGGAACTGGCCTCCCAGAACCGCTGAGCCCGCTCCGCCCCCGGCCGCATCCCCCTCCCACCGCACCGCCCCAGCACGCCGACGGGGTCCCGCACGTCACTCCGTACGGGACCCCGTCGGCGTCCTGACTGCGCCTGGCCGCCGGGCTGCCCTGCGGCCAGGTTGCCGGGCTACTGGGCTGCCTATCCCAGCAGCCCGCCCACGAGCCGACCGGGCTGCTCGGGCGCCGGGCCCTCGTCCCCGCCCCCTCCGCCGTCGCTCGGGACGCCGCTGTCGCCGCCGCCTCCGGTGGTGCCGCCGCCCGTGGTGGCGCCGGCGCTGGTGCTCGGGGCCTGCTCCACCGGGGACGACTGCTGGGGCGGGGCCTCGCCGGTGGTGCCCTGGGTCTGGCTGGGCGCGCCGGTCACACCACCGCCGGTGTCACGGGTCGCGCCAGGGGTCGTGGTGCCCTCGGCGGGACTGGCGCTGCCAATTCCGGAAGTGGCGCCCTGGGTGGGCGGGGTGGAAGCGGACGGGGTCCCCTTCCGGCGCTCGCCGGGCTCCTGCGGAAGCGGGGAGCCCGGGAGTTCGTTGCGCGGGGCTTCGCCGGGACCGGGGACCACCACGCGGTCGGCGTCCCGTACGGCGCCGCCGAGCAGCGAGCCGACGAGCAGGGTGAGTCCGCAGACGACGACGGTGACGAGGGCACCGCGGCGCAGCACGTAGCGGCGCAGGTCCCAGAGGTCGGAGCGGGGTCCGAGGCGGCGCCAGGCGCGGGCGACGAGGCGGCCGTCGACGGAGTAGACGGGAGCGCCGGCGATGATCAGCGGGGACCAGGCGGCGAGGTAGATGATGTCGGGCGCGTCGTAGGCAGGGACGCTCTTCCAGCTGACGGTGACGAGCAGCGCGGCGGAGAGCAGGGCGCCGATGACGGCGCCGACGCGCTGCCAGCAGCCGAGGACGGTGAGGACGCCGACGATCACCTGGAGGAAGGCGACGAGGAGTCCGGAGCCGATGGGGTGCTCGAGGGCGAACTGCTGCAGCGGCTGGGCGACTTCCCACGGGTGCAGGGTCCTGAGCCACGTCACCATGGAGCCGCGCTCGCCGCCGTCGAAGTAGAGCGGGTCGCAGAGCTTGCCCATGCCGGCGTAGATGGAGATGAAGCCGAGGAAGAGGCGCAGCGGGAGCAGGACGACCCCGAGGTTCATCCGGCGGCCGGGGTAGTAGGCGTGCCGGGCCGGGTCGTCGCCGTGGCGCCTGGCGCGGCGGCCCCCGGTGTTCGGGTCGGTGGCGGTCCGGTGGCCGCCGGTGTCCCCGAACTCGTCGCTGTCGTAACCCTGCTCGCCGTACCCCTGGTCCCGGTACCGGCCGTATCCCTGCTCGTCGTAGTCCTGGTCCCCGTAGCCCTGGTCGCCGTACGCCGGTTCGTCGTAGGCGCTGCCGACGGTGCGCAGGGGGGGCAGCAGGGGCTGCCGGCCGCCGTGGGTGCGCTGGGGGCCGACGACGGGTGTTTCGAGGGTCTGGGCGGTCGGGTCCTCGGCGTAGCCGTAGCCGTAACCGTCGCCGGCGCGGGGGATGACCTGGGTGGCGCCGGCGTCGGTGAGCGGTTCGTCGGCGTGGCGGACGCTTTCGTTCCGCATGGTCTGGAGGAGCCGGTGCGCGCCGGTGTCGTCGGGGGCCGAGCGGCCGCTCCAGACGACGGGGCGCCGACGGGCCGCGGTCCGGCCCGGGGCGCCCACGGTGGTGACGACGGGGATGCGGGCCGTGTCCTCGGCCGCGATCAAGTGCCGTGCGATCCGCTGGGATTGGACGCGTCGGTTCGAGACGCCCAGCTGCACGCGGAAGCTGGCGTGATTGACGATGACCTGCGCCGGATCGCTCGGCACCTTCACCATGCTCAGCGCGGGAGCGTCGTCGAGTCCCGACGAGCGGTCCCCCGTAGGTGTGCGGGGTGTTCTGGTGTCCACACTCATCTAACCGAGTGACCCGACGTTAGGACACTGCCTTGACGCGCCGGATGTGTCCGGACCGCGTCAAGCATGTCTCCCACCCGTCCGGACGACCTGGAATACCCCGTACGGGTGAAGGTGTCGAACGGTCTTTCAGGCGCGTCGGCGTGCCGCCTCGTACAGCACGACTCCCGCCGCCACACCGGCGTTGAGGGATTCGGTGCCGCCCGGCATCGGGATCCGCACCCGGAAGTCGCAGGTCTCGCCGACGAGTCGGGAGAGCCCCTTGCCCTCGCTGCCGACGACGATCACCACGGGGCCCGCCAGCGCCTTCAGTTCACCGATCTCGGCCTCTCCGTCGGCGGCCAGTCCGACGATCGCGATCCCCGCCTTCTTGTACGCCTCCAGGGTGCGCGTCAGGTTGGTGGCCCGCGCGACGGGCGTCCGGGCGGCGGCACCGGCGGACGTCTTCCAGGCGCCGGCGGTCATCCCGGCGGCGCGCCGCTCGGGGACGACGACGCCGTGGCCGCCGAAGGCGGAGACGGAGCGGACGACGGCGCCGAGGTTGCGCGGGTCGGTGACGCCGTCGAGGGCGACGATCAGCGGGTCCTGGCCCGCGTCGTGGGCGCCCGCGACGAGGTCCTCGGGGTGCGCGTACTCGTAGGGCGGGACCTGGAGGACCAGACCCTGGTGGTTCAGGCCGTTGGTCATCCGGTCGAGCTCGGGGCGGGGGGCCTCCATGAGGTTGATGCCGCCGCGCTCGGCCGCGAGCTGGAGCGCCTCGCGCACCCGCTCGTCGTTGTCGATGAACTGCTGGACGTACAGCGTGGAGGCGGGCACGCCCTCGCGCAGCGCCTCGACGACGGGGTTGCGCCCGACGACGAGCTCGGAGGTCGAGCGTCCGCCGCCGCGTCGCTGCGGGGCGCGTCCGACGGTCCGGCGGGCCTTCGCCTGGGCGATGCGCTGCTTGGCGTGCCCCTTGCGCATCTCGGCGGGGGGCGTGGGCCCCTTGCCTTCCAGGCCCCGGCGCCGCTGGCCGCCACTGCCGACCTGCGCGCCCTTCTTGCCGGACATGCGGCGGTTGTTCGCGGCCATGATGTACCCGTCTCCATGAAGTCGTGTGTGCGTACGGATCTGCGTACGCACGGCGGTGTCGCGTCCGTCGCGCCGGCGACTCGGTCCTGCGTCTGTCGCGTCGGCGTGTCGGTGTTGCGTCGGTGTCGGTGTTACGTCTATGCAGTGTGCCGCCCGGAGGCCCGGACGGCACACTTGATCTTGCGGCCGTGCCGAGGCCGTGCCGCGGCCGTGCGTCCGCGTCAGCGCGGGCCCAGGCTCCAGCGCGGCCCCTGGGGGCCGTCCTCGATGACCAGTCCGGACTGGCCGAGCTGGTCGCGGATGGCGTCCGCGGTGGGCCAGTCCTTGCGGGCGCGGGCGGCCTCGCGCTGGTCGAGGACCATGCGGACGAGGGTGTCGACGACGCCGTTCAGCTCGTCGCCGCGGCCGGCGTCACCGGCCCAGTGGGGGTCGAGGGGGTCCAGGCCGAGGACGCCGAGCATGGCGCGCACCTCGGCGAGGCGGGCGACGGCCGCTTCCTTGTCGTCGGCGGCCAGCGCGCTGTTGCCCTGCCGGACGGTGGTGTGCACCACCGCCAGGGCCTGCGGTACGCCGAGGTCGTCGTCCATGGCCTCGGCGAAGGCGGGCGGCACCTCGGCGGCCGGTTCGACGGCGCCCGCGGTGCCGGTCAGCTCGCCGACCCGCTGGATGAAGCCCTCGATCCGCGCGAACGCGGACTCCGCCTCGCGCAGGGCCTCCTCGCTGTACTCGATCATCGAGCGGTAGTGCGGGGTGCCGAGGTAGTAGCGGAGCACGATGGGCCGCCAGCGCTTGACCATCTCGCTGACGAGCACCGAGTTGCCGAGCGACTTCGACATCTTCTCGCCGCTCATGGTGACCCAGGCGTTGTGCACCCAGTACCGGGCGAACTCGTCGCCGTAGGCCTTGGCCTGGGCGATCTCGTTCTCGTGGTGCGGGAAGATCAGGTCGAGGCCGCCGCCGTGGACGTCGAAGACGGTGCCGAGGTATTTGTGCGCCATCGCCGAGCACTCGAGGTGCCAGCCGGGACGCCCGCGGCCCCACGGCGACTCCCAGCTCGGCTCGCCGGGCTTGGCCGTCTTCCACAGGGCGAAGTCGCGCGGGTCGCGCTTGCCGGTCTCGCCCTCGCCCGCGGGCTGGAGCAGATTGTCGAGCTCCTGGTTGGACAGCCCCAGGTACTCGGGGAACGAGGTGACGGCGAAGTAGACGTTGCCGTCGGCCTCGTAGGCGTGGCCGCGCTCGATGAGGCCGCGCATCATCTCGACCATCTCGGTGATGTGGCCGGTGGCGCGCGGCTCGTAGGTCGGGGGGAGGCAGCCGAGGGCCTGGTAGCCGTCGGTGAAGGCGCGCTCGTTCTCGTAGCCGATGGACCACCAGGGGCGGCCCTGCTCCGCGGACTTCGCGATGATCTTGTCGTCGATGTCCGTGACATTGCGGATGAACGTCGTGCGCAGACCGCGGTACTCGAACCAGCGGCGCATGATGTCGAAGTTCAGCCCCGAGCGGATGTGTCCGATGTGGGGTGCCGCCTGCACGGTGGCACCGCACAGGTAGATCGAGACACAACCCGGCTGGAGCGGGACGAAGTCACGGATCTGCCGGGCGTTGGTGTCGTACAGGCGAATAGTCACCCCTCCAGGGTAGTCGGCCCGGGGCGGTGCCTCACGCCCCTTTCCGCCGTCCTCGCCCCGTGTTCCGGTCGGTCCCCGGTCCGCGCGGACGGCGGTCAGCCCCGGCCCGTGCGGACGACGAGAGCGGTGGCGACGGCCATCAGTCCTTCGCCGCGACCCGGGAAGCCGAGTCCGTCGGTGGTGGCGCCGGAGACCGACACGGGTGCCCCGGCGGCCTCGGAAAGGATCTTCTGCGCCTCGTCCCGGCGCTTGCCGATCCTGGGCCGGTCCCCGACGACCTGCACCGCCACGTTGCCGATCCGGAATCCGGCCGTCCGGACGATCCGCGCGGCCTCGGTCAGCAGGGTCACGCCGGAGGCGCCGGACCACTCGGGCCGCCCGGTGCCGAAGTGCTGTCCCAGGTCACCGAGGCCGGCGGCGGAGAACAGGGCGTTGCACGCGGCGTGCGCCACGACGTCGGCGTCGGAGTGCCCGGCGAGTCCGGGCCCCTGGTCCTCCCACTTCAGGCCGGCGCACCACAGCTCCCGGCCGTCCTCGAAGGCATGGATGTCGGTGCCGATGCCGACCTGCGGGAGGAGGGGCTCGGGGTGGACGGACTCCGTTCGCGCGGACTCCGCGTGGGCGGGTTCGGCGTGGACGGGCTCCGCGCGTACGGCCTGCGGCTCAGAAGCCATCGTTGAGCCTCCTGCGGGCGAGGACCGCCTCGGCGAGGACGAGGTCGAGGGGGCGGGTGACCTTGAACGCCTCTTCGTGGCCGGGCACGGTGACGACGGCCAGGCCCAGCTGCTCGATCATGCTCGCGTCGTCGGTGACGTTGTCGGTCACCGTCTCGTGCGCGCGCACCAGGGTGTCCCGGTCGAAGCCCTGCGGGGTCTGCACCGCGCGCAGCAGGGAGCGGTCGGGGGTGGCGACCACGGGCTCCGGCTCGCCGGGGACGGCGGCGGGTTCGACCTGCTTGACGGTGTCGGCGAGCGGCAGCGCCGGGACCACGGCGGGAGCACCGTCGCGGACGGCCTCGACGACGGCGTCCACCGTGTCGACGGGGACCAGCGGGCGGGCCGCGTCGTGCACCAGGACGATGTCGAACCCGGGCGGCAGCGCGTCGAGGCCGAGTTTCACGGACTCCTGGCGGCTCTCCCCGCCGGGGACGACGATGAACTCGGTGCGGTCGGGCAGCGCGTGCGCGTCAAGCAGCGTCCTGACCTCCGCGGCGTCCTCGGGCGGGGCCACGACGACGACCAGGGAGACGGCGCGGGAATCGGCCATCGCGCGGACGGCGTGGATGAGCATGGGCGTGCCGCCCAGGGTGCGGAGCGCCTTGGGGGCGCCCGGACCGAGGCGCACACCCCGGCCGGCGGCCGGGATCACGGCCGCCGTGCGAGTGGTCGTACGGCCGGACACGGGCTGCGCAGGCGGCTGCGGGAGGGGAGCGTCAGACATCGGTTCCTGTCAGGTTTGTGTGCTGGACCCGAGTGGGTATGGCCTGGGCGTAACCCTTGCTCCCGAAGCAGGGGAAGTGCCGGGCGTACCGCCTTGACCAGCCCCTTCCGTGACTCTGGTCGGGTCGGCCGCCCGGACCCGGCAGGGTGCGGGGAAGCGCGGCGGGTGCGAAGCATACGGGCCGTGCGGCATACGGACGATGTCCGGATACGGACATGCCGCAGCGCCCGGCGACTTCACACACGTCATCGGGCACCGCGGCATTTCGATGTGCTGGTCCTCGAGGTGCACTGGAATTCCGGTGTGCTACCGAGCACCGGGCGACGAAGCTCCGTGCGTGCCCCGCCTGCTGCCTTTCCCCCGCCTCAGGAGGCGAGGACCTCGTCGAGGAGAGCTTCGGCCTTGTCCTCGTTGGTCTTCTCCGCGAGGGCGAGTTCGCTGACCAGGATCTGGCGCGCCTTGGCGAGCATGCGCTTCTCACCGGCGGAGAGTCCGCGCTCACGCTCACGACGCCACAGGTCACGCACGACTTCCGCGACCTTGATGACGTCGCCCGAGGCGAGCTTCTCCAGGTTTGCCTTGTACCGGCGGGACCAGTTCGTGGGCTCCTCGGCATACGGTGCGCGCAGCACCTCGAAGACCCGGTCCAGCCCGTCCTGACCGACCACATCACGCACGCCGACGAACTCCGCATTGTCCGCTGGCACACGTACCGTCAGGTCACCCTGGGCGACCTTCAGCACCAAGTAGGTCTTGTCCACGCCTTTGATCTGGCGAGTTTCGATAGCCTCGATCAGCGCGGCCCCGTGATGGGGATAGACCACGGTGTCGCCAACCTTGAACGTCATGTGACAGGTACCCCTTCCGTGGCTATCCAGGGTAACACGGATACAGCGCGTTCTGAATGGCGTTTTCGCAGGTCAGGGCCATTCTCGGGGCTTGACAACAGCATCGGGAACGTGCTTCGACCACCGAACGGAAGCAGGTATTCGCAGGTCGGAGGGGCTCTCCGGGGCAAGCGAAACGCGTACGTTACACGTATCCGGAGCCCCTCGAAGACGCCCATACGTCCCCATATGTCTGACCCCAAGTGCTCGACTTCCGCTACTCCGTTCGGTGCGTGCGGCCGGGTTCCGGCCGAATCCGGAATTGATCACGAGTCCTCCCGGGACACGCCGACGGTGATCCATTTCCGGACCGCCCGCCGCATTTTCCGGCCCTGCCCCGCATTCCTTCACGGAATACGCGCCACGCCGGGGCGAGGACGCCTCCGGCCGTACTTATGCGAATGCCGGAGGAGTACCCGGACGGAGTAACCCGCACGTCACTCGTACGAGCGGCCGACGGGCATCACTCTCCCTTGCTCACAGGGCTCACGGGCTCACGCTCGGGCATCGTGCTCCGGTGACCGCACGCAGGCCGAAAAGCCTTCACCGTCCACCCCGGACAGCACCCGCGCATGCCATCCGGGGTGAACAGTGGAGGCCCCAGGGAGGGTCGGGTGCGGACGCGCGGGAGCGGCTCGATAACCTGAGGCCGCTGGCAGACACCCACTGACAGCGACTGACAGACACTCAGGGCGGCTGACCGGTCGCCACCGCTCGCACGAGTCAAGGAGTTGCCGCCGCCGTGAGCAGCAGCCTTCGACGCGGGGCCATCGCCGCCGCCGCCATCGCGTTCTCGATCGCCTCGCTCTCCGCGTGCGCGGCCGGCAACAACGCCCAGACCCTGCAGATCAAGCCGGACAACGCCGCGACGACCGTCGACGACATCTCGGTCCAGAACGCCATCGTCGTCACCCAGCCGGACCTCGAGTCCACGGGCCCGGCCGTCGTCTCCGCGACCCTGTTCAACAAGGGCCGCACCGACCAGACGCTGGAGTCGATCACCCTCCCCGGCACCGGCAAGACCGTCGAGCTGACCCCCGCCGAGGGCGGCAACCTGACCGTTCCGGCCGGCGGCCGTCTCATCCTCGGCGGCAAGGGCAACGCTTCGGCGGTGGTGCCCAGCAGCCGTGAGTCCGTCCAGGACGGCAACGCCCAGCCGGTCACCTTCACCTTCAGCGAGACCGGTGACGTGAGCCTGCGCGCGTTCGTCTACCCGGCCGAGAGCTTCTTCACCGAATGGGGCCCGAGCGACATCCCGACCGCGCCGGAGGCCTCGACCGAGCCGGCGGCGGAGGCGTCCACCGAGGCCACCGGTGACGCCACGGGCTCACCGGACGCCTCCGCGACCGACGAAGCCGGGAGCACCCCGACCGACGCCGCCTCGGCCAGCCAGCCGGCCGGTAACTGAACGGCGGCGACAGCGACAGCACTCGTACGCGCGGCTGTGTCGTCACGTAGCCGTACAGCCGCGTCCACGCACTGATACGACGGTGGGCGGGCCCCCTGCGCAGGGGGCCCGCCCACCGTCGTATCAGTGGCTGTGCCGGTCACTGCCGGCCGAGGCCGGTCATCGGGTGCCGGGTGCCGGGTGCCGGGTGATGGTGGCCCGGCATCCGGGGCCCGTCTACGGCTCGAACTTGTAGCCGAGCCCGCGGACCGTCACCAGGTAGCGCGGTGCGCCCGGGTCCGGCTCGATCTTGGCGCGCAGCCGCTTGACGTGGACGTCGAGGGTCTTGGTGTCGCCCACGTAGTCGGCGCCCCAGACCCGGTCGATGAGCTGCATCCGGGTCAGCACGCGTCCGGCGTTGCGCAGCAGCATCTCCAGCAGGTCGAACTCCTTCAGGGGCAGGTCGACCTTGGTGCCGCTCACGGTGACCACGTGCCGGTCGACGTCCATGCGGACGGGACCGGCCTCCAGGGCGGCGGGGGCGACCTCCTCGGGCTCGCCCCTGCGGCGCAGCACGGCGCGGATACGGGCGACCAGTTCGCGTGAGGAGAACGGCTTGGTGACGTAGTCGTCGGCCCCTATTTCCAGGCCGACCACCTTGTCGATCTCGCTGTCCTTGGCGGTCACCATGATGACGGGGACGTTGGAGCGGCCGCGCAGCTGACGGCACACCTCGGTGCCCGGCAGGCCGGGCAGCATCAGGTCGAGGAGGACGAGGTCGGCGCCGTTGCGCTCGAACTCGTCGAGGCCGTCGGGGCCGGTGGCCGCGACGGCGACCTCGAAGCCCTCCTTGCGGAGCATGTACGACAGGGCGTCGGAGAAGGACTCCTCGTCCTCGACGACGAGCACTCGGGTCACGGAAGGACCTCCGGGGAGGGAAGCGTTTCGTACGCGGATGGATCGGGGGAATGGGGGGCGCCGGCGGTCCGTCCGGCCTCGGCGTCGAGGCTTTCGGGTTCGTCCTGGTGGGACGGCCGGGGTGCGCGGTCGCGGGTGGGGGCCGCGGCGGCCTCGGGAAGCCGCAGGGTGAAGGTGGAGCCCTGGCCTTCGGCGCTCCACACGGTGACTTCCCCGCCGTGCGAGGCGGCCACGTGCTTCACGATCGCCAGGCCGAGACCCGTACCGCCCGTGGCACGGGAGCGGGCCGGGTCGACACGGTAGAAGCGCTCGAAGACGCGCTCCTTCTCCTTCTCCGAGATGCCGATGCCCTGGTCGGTCACGGCGATCTCGATCATGTCCCCGCCCGGCCGGGCGACCCTGCGGGCCGCTATGCCGACGCGGGTGCGGGCGGGTGAGTAGTTGACGGCGTTCTCAACGAGGTTGCCGAGGGCGGCGGCGAGCTGGCCGCGGTTGCCCCAGATGCGGAGGTCGCCGGTGGTGGTCGATTCCGCCTTGTGTCCGGTGTCGCCCTGCTCCACTCCTTCGGGCGTCCACACGTTCGAGGCCATGGTGATCTGCTTGGCGCCCGCCGCGTGCCGGCAGCGGCCGACGGCCTCGGCGACGAGTTCTTCCACGCGGACGGGTTCGGCGTCCTCGAGCGGGTCGTCGTTCTGGACCCGGGAGAGGTCGATGAGTTCCTGCACCAGGTTGGTGAGGCGGACGGCCTCGCCCTGCATGCGGCCGGCGAAGCGCTCCACGGCCTGCGGGTCGTCGGAGGCGTCCATGACGGCTTCGGAGAGCAGGGAGAGCGCGCCGACCGGGGTCTTCAGTTCATGGCTGACGTTGGCGACGAAGTCACGCCGTACCGCTTCTATGCGGCGGGCCTCGGTGAGGTCCTCCACGAGCAGCAGGACGAGCCGGGAGCCGAGGGGGGCCACCCGGGCGGAGACGGCGAGGGCCTCGCCGCGTCCGGTGCCGCGGCGGGGCAGGTCCAGTTCGACCTGGCGTATCTCGCCGTCGCGCCGGGTGTCGCGGGCCATCTGCAGCATGGGGTCCACGGCGAGCTTGCCGCCGCGGACCAGCCCGAGGGCGTACGCGGCGGAGCTGGCCTTGACCACGCCGTCCGCCTCGTCCAGGACGACGGCGGAGGAGCGCAGGACGGACAGCACGGTGTCCACGCCCGGCGGGAGCACCGGGTCCGTGTGCAGCGAGGAACGCGTGGGACGCCTCTGTTCGCGCTCGCTGAAACGGAACGCCAGCATGGCGATGACGCCGGTGAGTACTCCGGCGATCGCTGCCACTGCGGCGACCGCCGCGTTCACGTCCATGTGTCCAGGTTAGGCATGCGCCGACCGGTGGCCACAGCCATGGGACGACAAGCTCGAACACTCGTCGCCCAGAGTTCACCTCGGAGCCAGGGATGATTCATGTAGGGGGCCGGATCCGGACGCGTGGAGAACGGAACGTGGGAACGTGGGTTTCGCACCCTCGGTCGCGCGGGGTTCGCGCCGTCGGATGCGTGGCGGGGTACATGCCCCGAGAACCTGCGGGGGCCCCGGCTCCCGAAACCCCTTCGAACGCATGAGAGGAACCCTGATGCGGGACGCGTACCACGAGGAACTGGATTCGATCGGCGACGGTCTGGTGGAGATGGCCCGACTGGTCGGGTCGGCGATCGGGCGCGCCACGACCGCGATCCTCGACGCCGATCTGAAGCTGGCCGAGCACGTGATCGAGGGCGACCAGAAGGTCGACGAGCTCCAGCACGACCTGGAGGCCCTGGCCATAGCCCTGCTGGCGCGCCAGCAGCCGGTGGCGACCGATCTGCGGATCGTCGTCACGTCGCTGCGGATGTCGGCCGACCTGGAGCGCTCCGGCGACCTGGCCCAGCATGTGGCGAAGCTCGCCCGGCTGCGGTACCCGGAGCGTGCCGTGCCGAGCGACCTGCACGCGACCATCCTGGAGATGGGGCAGCTCGCCCAGCGCCTGATGGCCAAGGCGGCCGAGGTGATCATCACCAAGGACGTCGACCTGGCGCTCCAGCTGGAGCAGGACGACGACGAGATGGACCTGCTGCACCGCACCCTCTTCCAGCACCTGATGGACGACCGCTGGAAGCACGGCATCGAGACGGCCGTCGACGTGACGCTGCTGGGCCGCTACTACGAGCGGTACGCCGACCACGCGGTCTCGGTCGCCAAGCGGGTGGTCTACCTGGTCACGGGCGAGCACGCGGACGAGATCCAGCCGGACATCCAGCCCGACATCCAGGCGGCGCCGGGGGCGGATGCCTGACCGGACCGAGCGGGAATCGGCCAGGGGCATGTGCGAGTCCCAATGCGCCGTCGATGCGCCGTTGATGCGCCCGGTGGCGCGGGCATCCAATGGGCACAGGCACCAGTCTCGAGGAGGGACCCATGGCCGATTCTCCCGGCTCCACCGGCACGACGCCCGATCCCGCGCGGGAGCGCGAGACCGAGCAGCCGGCCGATATCAGAAGTCTGCCCCTGATCGCCGCGTGCGGCTGCGGCTCGGGCTGCGGCTGCGGCTGCCAGTCGGGCGGCTCCTGCCAGTGCGGCTGATCCCGTCCGCTCACCGCTCCGTACACGCCGAGGGCCCCGGTGGTCGTCGTGACGACGGCACTCGTTGCCGCCGCCGTCCGGCCGCCGGGGCCCTCGGCGTGCCTCACGGGCGGCGCGGGCGCAGCATGGGAAGTACCCAGACCCGAAGCAGACGCGTACGCCCGAAGGAAGGTCCGTGCGGTTCGCACGACCGGACAAAGGCGCGTACGGCCGGCTGAAGCCGGAAGGAGGTGCGAGGCCATGGCGCAGTACATGGATATCCACCACAACATGCGCGGCATCACGGCGGACCAGCTGGAACAGGCCCACGCGGCCGACCTCGCGATTCAGCAGGAGGAAGGCGTCCACTTCCAGCAGGCGTGGGCGGACCCGGAGTCCGGCACGGTCTACTGCCTCTCGGAGGCGCCCTCCGCCGAGGCGGTCCAGCGCATCCACGAACGCACCGGCCACCAGGCCGACGAGATCCACCCGGTGCCGTTCTCGGTGCGGTGAGCCTCAGGGGGCGCCGACCTCCGACCGTCCCTCTCCCCCACGCCCCGGCACCACGGCCTCCTCCTCGCTCGCGTCCGCTCCGGCGGCGACCACCGGCGCCCCCTTTACGGGGGCGGGGACGGGGACGGCGTCGGTGGCAGGAACTGGAGCCGGGGCCGGGGCGGCGAGGGTGGAGGTCCCGGACGGCAGCCGCCGCATCAGCAGCGCGTATCCGAGTCCCGCCACTGTGCCGACGACGGCGCACATGCCCCACAGCCACTCCGCCCCGTACCGGTCGATGACGAGTCCCGACATCAGCGGGGCGACGAGCGCGGCGACGGCCCAGGACATGGTGTACATGCCCTGGTAGCGCCCGCGCCCGTGGGCCGGCGACAACTGGACGACGAGTCCGGTCTGGGTGGGCGCGTTGACGATCTCGGCGAGCGTCCACACGCAGACGGTGAGGGCGAAGACCCCGACCGACCCGGCGAAGGCGGTCAGGCCGAAGCCGTACCCGGCGAGCAGCGCGGAGAGCACCAGCAGGCGGCCGGGGTCGCGGTGCTCGATGAACCGGGTGACCGGGATCTGCAGGACGACGATGAGGACGCCGTTGACCGCGATGGCCATGCCGTAGTCGGCCGGGGTGAACCCGGCCGCACCCATCGCGACGGGCAGTCCGACGGCCCCCTGCTGGAAGATCAGCGCGACGAGGAAGGACAGCCCGACGACGCCCATGAACCGCCCGTCGCGGAGCACCGTCCCGAGCCCGACGGAGTCCTCGCGCGCCTCCCCCTCGACCTGGACGGGCTTCGACTCGGGGAGCTTCACGAAGACGACGATCGCGCAGGCCATCGTCATCACCGCCTCGAGGAGGAACCCGGCGGCGTAGCTGTGCTCGGCGATGAACCCGGCGGCCGTGGTGGAGACGGCGAAGCCGAGGTTGATCGCCCAGTAATTGAGGGAGAAGGCGCGGATGCGGTCCTCGGGCCGGACGATGTCGGCCATCATCGCCTGGACGGCGGGCCGGGAGGCGTTGGAGGCCATCCCGACGAGGAAGGCGACGCCGGCGATGGCGACGGGGTCGCGCACGAAGCCGAGCAGGGCGACGGTCACCGCGGTGGACGCCTGCGCCACCAGCAGGGTGGGCCGCCGCCCGAGCCGGTCGGTCATCACGCCGGCGCCCAGGGACGACAGCACCCCGCCGAGGCCGTGCAGGGCGGCGACCAGACCGGCGTAGGTGGCGGAGTAGCCGCGGTCGAGGGTGAGGTAGAGCGCCATGAAGGTGGCGACGAAGCCACCGAGCCGGTTGACGAGGGTGCTCGTCCACAGCCACCAGAAGGCAGGTGGCAGTCCGGACACGGTCTCCCGCACCGCACGCCCGGTACGCCCGATGGACACCACGAAGACCCCCCGAATGTAAGCACCTGAACCGGCAGGCACACATTACGAAGGCCGTCGAAGGGTCCACCACTCGATTAACAGATCCCGTCAACCCGTCGAGCCCGCTCCTCACCCACCGGACAGGGGCGCGGCCCGCTCGGGGCTTCGATTACGCTCGGAGCCATGGCCGACGCACCGTACAAGCTGATCCTCCTCCGCCACGGCGAGAGCGAATGGAACGCGAAGAACCTGTTCACCGGTTGGGTGGACGTCAACCTCACCGAGAAGGGCGAGAAGGAGGCAGTCCGCGGCGGTGAGCTGCTGAAGGACGCCGGCCTGCTGCCCGACGTACTGCACACGTCGCTCCAGAAGCGCGCCATCCGCACCGCCCAGCTCGCGCTGGAGTCCGCCGACCGCCTGTGGATCCCCGTGAACCGCAGCTGGCGCCTGAACGAGCGCCACTACGGCGCCCTCCAGGGCAAGGACAAGGCGCAGACCCTCGCGGAGTTCGGCGAGGAGCAGTTCATGCTGTGGCGCCGCTCCTACGACACCCCGCCGCCCCCGCTGGACACCGACGACGAGTACTCCCAGTTCGACGACCCGCGCTACGCCACCCTCCCGCCGGAGCTGCGCCCGCGCACGGAGTGCCTCAAGGACGTCGTCGTCCGCATGCTGCCGTACTGGTTCGACAACATCGTCCCCGACCTCCTGACCGGCCGCACGGTCCTGGTCGCCGCCCACGGCAACAGCCTGCGCGCCCTGGTCAAGCACCTCGACGGCGTCTCCGACGCCGACATCGCGGGCCTGAACATCCCGACGGGCATCCCCCTGTCCTACGAGCTCGACGCCGACTTCAAGCCGCTCAACCCCGGCGGCACCTACCTCGACCCGGACGCCGCGGCGGCGGCCATCGAGGCGGTCAAGAACCAGGGCAAGAAGAAGTAAGCCGACACCAGTAAGCCCCCGGCCTGCGCTTTCCTGGCAGGTCAGGGGCTTTTTGGTGGGGCTGGGCCGTCAGTTGCCCGGCCCAGTCGTCAGACGCCAGCGGGGTGCGGGACCGGACTGCTCGCGCGCCTCGGCGAGCTGATGGCCACGCGCCTCGGCGAGGAGCCGACGAGACTCCGCCTCCACCTCGGCCGGCTCCACACCGGCCGCGTACAGCTCCTGCTCCAGAACCTCCCAGTCCTGCGCAGCCTTCTTGGGCATGGCTACTCCCAATCCTCGTCGCCGGTGCGGCGATCCACTACCGTCCAGGGCCCGTCTTCCGCCCGCTCCCAGCGCAGTACGGGATCCTGCGCGTACGCCTCCCCCATCTCTTGGTACATGCGCGGACCGCAGACCACGACCAGGCCGTTCCGGTTGAGGTCGATCTCGCCCCTCACCGGCACGTGCTCCGAGGTGACGTCGAGCCCGTACGACCTTGCCAGGTCTTCCAGCCGCTTGATGGGAGCCGGGGTGAGTGGTGGATCGAGGTGGGTGCCGCCAGGATGAGGCCCGGACAGCACCTCTGGTGCCCTGGACCGCCTCACCGGTCGGCGCCGACCGGTGGCAGACTTCCGATCTGCCGCACCGGCGCGAGGGGCGTCCGGGGGCAGGGAGGTGTGGTCTGTGCGCGGGCGGATGCATGACGCGGTGTGGGGGACGGTGCGGGTGGTACTGGCCGTCGTGCTGCTGGGGGCGGCGTGGCAGCTGGCACGGGGCGCGGAGCGTGATCGCTCTGTCGACCTCGACTTCCCACGCCTGGAGATACACGACGCTCAGGGGCGGGACACGGGCAGTCTGAAGGTGTGCGGGGACCGGTACCAGGAGCCGTTCTGCCTGCGGGCGGAGCATGTGGCGGTGGACGAGGTACTGCTGAAGCTGAACAAGAAGAGCGGGGCCCGCTACCAGTTCGAGTTCGGCCGGTCCGGCGGGCGCACGCTGGCCCTCAAGCTGGACATCCGCTACGCGGACCAGGACCTTGTCGAAGCCGCCGGCAGGAACGGAAAGGCAACCCTGTACTGGTGGCGCGATTCGGTGCGACTGCTGGAGGTGTCGGCGGGCAGTGAACAGCGGATGCTGCGCACAGCGCACTACCCGGGCCGGGAGTTCGTACTCCCCGCCGCATTCGGGGCGGTCCTCGCCGGGATGGGCGCGGCGTTCCTGTGGTCGGGGCTGTGGCGGATCGTGCGTGGGGGCGCGTCCCGGTTGAACTGGCCGTGGCAGACGACGGTGCCGGGGGTGACCCTCACCCTGGCAGGGCTGGGTGGGGCCCTCGGCGCGATGTTCGCGGTGCGTTCGCCCTGGACGATGGCGTGGACCGCGGGTGTCGTGGGTGCGGTGAGCGCGGTGGGCATGGCCTGCTGGGCGTACCGGTTGGTGCGGCGCACGCTGCCGGCACTGGAGCGGATGGAGCCCGTCGCGCCGGTGGCCGAGCGCCACTTCCTGGGCACCGTGTGGGGTCCGGGCCCGTGGCAGATGCTGTCGATGGGGTGGCTGCGGGCCGGCCCGCAGGGACTTGCCGCCGTACCCGGACCGGCCACGGGTACCGGCAGCTTCGGGGTGCGGCCTTTCCCCGGGGCTCTGCGCCTGGTCCGGGTGCGGCCACCGCACCGGGACGACCCGCTGCGGCTGCGGTTCGGCCGCTACCGGCGTACGGACGGGGCGGAGGAGGCACAAATCGCGCTCATCGCCGAGTGCGAGACCCTGGGCGGACCGGTTCCCGGCGCGCGAGTACTGATCGGCGCGGGCAGCGAGGACCTGCCTCACGTGCTCGGCGCACTGTCTACTGCCCCGCCGTCCCCGCTTTCCGTGCCCTCCGCCCCCGGCCAAGACAGCCAGGACGGCCAGACGCGTCGTAGGCGGCAGTGAACGTGGGGCCGACTCCCGTCGGGGCTGGGAGAAATCGGGGAGAAGATCCTCTCCCCGATGCCCACAGGGACCGAGCTAGACCGAGTCGGGCGGCTGACACCAACGGCTGACACCAACAGGTGTGGACAGCGTCGACCAACGCCGACTGGCAACGGACGATCAGCCAAGGACACCGGCCGGTTGGCCGACGTTGCCGACGCCCGATGATCGACCTGATAAGGATGCGGCCACAGGTTCAAGTCCCGCCGCCGGGATGGTCATCCTCAGCCGGTCGACGAGAGCACGGTGCTCATCTGGCCGTGCGCCCCTCACATACAGGCGATGCAGCTTGTGAGGTCGGCTGAGAGGAACACCGTGAACCTGCGATCAGGTGCCGAGACAGTGGCGAGATGTGTCTCGGCCTCACCGGCGGCCCGCAGGTGGGCGACAGCCTCGGCGAGCCCCGGCCGCGGCATGACGCCTGTGTCGAGCATCACTTCCAAGCGCCAGGACCAGACGTCCCAGTACCTATGTACCGATTGCGCCCGATGCCCGTCGGAGAGCCATGTGAAGTCGGCGCCGGCCAGGAGGCGGGCTCGCGCCTCCTGGGCTGCATCGCAATCACTCAGGGTCAATGCTGCAGCCAGTTGCTCACGTGTCATGACGTTCAGCCTCCCGTGCCCCTTGCGTGCCTGATTGGCCGGGGACGAGGGGGAACCACGGGGAACGGGAGTGACAGCACCGATCCCCCACAGGTCAGCGTTTCAGCAAGCCAGGCATCGCCCGCATACGCGGTCTTCCAAACTGGTGCCGGGACACTCGACGTGAAGTATTCGAGAGCGCCCGTACGCACAGCGGCACGGCGCATCCTGGCTATGGATGTCGCTTTCGGTTCGGACTCCACTCGTAGACACCGAAGGAGGGTTCTACGACCTCGCGGGGCCAGCGTCGACGAACCTCGTCCAAACGGCGACGCTGATCATCTATCCAGCCCTCTTCGAGGGCCACGGGCACTGTCACTGTCGCCATAGAACCCGGTACGTCGTCAACGATGACCTCGGGGCAGCCACGCTCTCCTTCAAGTTGGACACTGATCTCGGGCGCGCGACCTCCCATCCATCTGATGTCCTGACCCGCCGCCAACGAGTCGAGAGCTGATTCCCATTCGACCAGGTCGCTAGGCAAGAGCCAAACTTTCAGTTGCCCACTGACGAACCCGGTCGTTACCAGGACGTTCGCAATCAGGGTGTCATGGCCTGTCAGCACCCCCGGCATATCCCGTCCGGTCACCTGCACGACGACGCTATTGCCCTCGTCGTCGGCGAGGCGAATCAGGTCTACGGCTTCTAGCCCGGTCATGTTCCCTCATTCTTGGCACCATCCACCTCCGCGGCCTCGGAGCGGCCCAACGCACGACAGGCTAGCTCCGACCGCCGACACCGACTTCTGTGTCCCCTCCCGCCGCCGGCTCAGTTTTCATCTCATTCGCCGGCGTCCAAACCCGTATATCCCAGTACCGCACCATGATGGGCCAGGCCCGTTGAATGAACAGGGACGGAGTGAGCTTGCCCCGAGGTGCGGAGGGCGTTAACAGCAAGTGCAGGTCTGCGGGGCCGTCTTGGGGCCGTCCGAGGGCAGCCGAAAGCGACCAACGTTGACAACCGTCGACAGCTAAGCCGCAGGTCACAACGTTTCAGCAAGCCAGGCATCGCCGTTGGCCGCTCAGGAGGCCACAGGTCAGCGAGGCCCCCGCGTCACTTCTTCGGCTGCTGATCGCGCTCGATGAAGTGTGACTCGCCCCCTTGAGACTCCGCCGACCTTTCGCGTAGGTCCTCTGGGCCGGGGCCCCGACCGGCGGCGATCACGGAGCCAAGCTGAGCTGTGTGAGGATGCACGGAAGATGACCGGCCCTGGGGTGGGACCGGGTATGTGAGAAGGGCGGGGGCCCATCGTGGGCAAGGGTGGGGAGTCCATACCGGACGAAGAGTGGGAGCGCTTCCTTCGTGAAGCCGAGGCGGGGACCAAGGGCGCGCCCGAGGAGCCGTCGGCGCGGGCCCGGATGGTGGGGCGGCGGCTGCGGGAGGAGACCGGCCGGCCGGAGCCGTGGCGGAGTCACCAACCGGCCCGGCGGCAGGGAGGTAAGGGCTGGTACGCGGTCGGTCTGCTGGTTGCGGTCGCCCTGCTGGTCGTGGCGCTGGATCCAGGGCGGGTGGCTGGATGGTTCGGAGGCGGAGGCGGCGAGAATGCGCCGCTCGCCGTGGAGTCGAAGCGTCCGGATCAACCGCCGCCGACGGAAGCGGCAGCCCAACATCCGACTCTGGAGCAGCCGTTCAGGGGGTCGCCTGCGGCGCAGTGGGGTGACGGGACGGCTGGGATCGGCCTGCCCGAGGCACGGGCGACCGGGTGGATGAGCAAGGGGCAGGTCGCGCAGGCGCTCGAGAAGACCCGGGACTTCCTCGCCGCGTCCAGTCTGGATCCTGGTGTGCTGCGCGGGGAGCGGCCGAGGAAGGCGATCGCGTTGATCAATCCTCATCAGCAGGATGTCCAGGACTACCTGGCGACCGCGTTCCGTGCGCCCGGCCGGGAGAACGATCCTCTGCTGCTGTTCAGCCGGTTCGAGAACACGAAGGTCCGGCTCGTCGGGGAGGTGGTCAAGACACGAGGGCGGATCACGTACCGAGAAGGCAAGCGCGGTGCGGTCGAGGTGACCACCGATGTCACCTACGTATATCCGGCCGTACGCGCCGCAGCGGGAAGCGACGAAGTCGCGCGCACCATCGTGCGCCGCGAGGTCGTGATGAGTTGGGACGACCCGGCGAAGGTCGTCGTCGATCCGGGTACGTTCTCCCTCGTCTCCTACAAGGTGGACACCACCAACGGCGGCTGCGACACCTTCACCGGTTACCTCACCCCCGAGTTCGGCGCAGAGCGCGCGGCCTCGCGCCCGGGAGACGGCCCCGAGGTCGACCCGTACGACCGGAGCACGTCGATGGAAACGCGCATGCGGGAGGCCGGCGATGCGGGGTGCGGGACGGCCACACGGTCGTGAACGGCAGCTGCGGGGAATCAGAACTGCACGGTCGGGAGCCTCAAGCATCGCGGGTCGGTGAGTGTCTGACTGCGTGACGACACCCACGCACACCGGCGGACAGGCGCGGACGCCTGTGGACCATCGCAGCAGGTGACAGGCACGGCAGCCCGAGGCCGGGCACCCACCCAAGTTGCTTCGGGACGAAGAGGTCTTCGCCTCCTCCATCCCCAGGGGCGCCCGCCCCGGCACCAGAGCGGGCGCCGTAACGCGCCTTACGCCGTCAGTGACGTAGAGCCGCCTCAGCCGGCCGCGCCGCTCCTCCGGACGATGAGTACCACCAGGCTGCGGGCGTGGTTGCAGATGGCTCGGCAGTGATCCGTGAGGGTGACCGCCGGGGAAGTCTCCATTTCCCCACAGGGACCGTTCGGGCTGGACCCGAGGACCGGCAGGCCCGGTCCACCGACCAGATCGGGCACGAGGGATGCGAGGTCGAACACGAGCCTCTCCATGGCATGAGGCATGCGTCGGGTTCTGATCGGCAGCCGGGCCCGGCGCACAACAAGCAGACTGCCCAAGGAAGTTCGGCGAGTGTCACTCGCATTTATCTGCAAGATAAAAAGCGGCGGAGCCCTGACTCTGGCAGGACTGGACGAGCACCAAGTACGTCGCTGGGACTCTTGGCACCGCTGGGTCACCCTGGCCCTGCTCGCGCACGCCTCCTCGCCGTCACCGCCGCCCTCGAACGCCGCGACCAGGCCCCGGCCGACGACGGAGCCGGCCCCGGCGGACTGATCCCGCTCACCAGTGACGAGATCCAGCGCCTGTTCACCACGCTGATCGCCCGGCCCGCCCGCGGCCCTGTCCACCTCCTGTGCTGGTCGACCTGGCGCAGACGCCACCAGGCTCGCGCCCGCTACAGCCACTACCGCCGCCAAGCAGCCCTTCAACCATGAAGATCACGAACTACGGCTGGAGCACTGAAGCGGTGTCATCGCAGCGAGTCGGGCCGCAGCGCCTTGGCGAGGGTCTTCCGCGTGCGGTCGCGACTGCCGGGCATGAGGTGGACATACGCCTTCAGCGTGAGCCTCGGCTCGGTGTGCCCCAGATGTACTCGCTGACGGCTACGACGTTCTCCCGGTGTCCATCCAGCAGGACCCACACCTGGAAGTGCCTCGGCAAGCGGTGTTCACGTGCCGGGCGGGCCGGGAGCGGGGCGGGGACCTTCCAGGCGGAGGACGAGTGCGCGCAGGGCGCGGAGTTCGGCGTCCAGTGCCTGCGCGCCTTCGCGGGTCAGGGCGATCCACGTCCGTGGGCGCCGGCCGACGTAGCCCTTCTCCACGGTGATCAGGTGCGATTCCTCGAGCACTTTCAGGTGCCGGGAGAGGTTTCCGTCCGTGGCGGCCAGCTGCTTCTTCAGGAAGCCGAACTCGACCCGGTCGGCTTCCCTGGCGATGGTGAGAATGCCGAGTCGCACACGCTGATGGACGGTGTCGTCCAGAGACTGGGTCGGGTGGAGCCCTTCCTGGTCATCCCACGCAGCGGCCGGCCCGACACTCATGAGGCAACCGTACTCGCCTCGGCGTGACCGGACGCGGCTCGACGACGTGCCAGCGCCCACTCGGCCAGGCCGGCGAGAAGCAGGACGGCAGCGAGCAGGAGCGCCTTGGTCTGCGGTCCGTCGGACCAGCCCGGGTGGGCGGGGTGCCGCAAGGGAAGCCATCCACTGCCCCAGGAGGCACCGAGGTAGCCGGTGAGCAACAGGGCATGAGCGGCGCCGGCGCCTGCCGCGATCCAGCTCCGTTCGACCACCCCGAGAGCGACGAGCCCGATACCGACCAGGTACCACGGGGAGACGTAGCTGTTCTCCCACACCACGAGCTCCCACGCCTGGTTCCTGCCGAACAGGAGCGCCGACAGGGCGGCCGTGATCACTGCGGTGGCCAGGGCGGTCGCGCGGATCCACACGCCGCGGCGGGGGACGATGCCTCGGGACTCGCCACGCAGGCGGTACCAGCGGGCGAAGGCGAACCAGGCCAGGGGGAGGAGGGCGAACCACGGCCCCCAGGCCACGAAGCGCAGGACGGCACCGTCGAACTCGCCCCTCAGGCAAGGGGTTCCCTGTTCATGGACGACGCACAGGCCGATCAACTCTGCGTAGGCGAAGGCCGGATAGGACATGACGTTGCGACCGTGGGCGCCGAAATTGAAGGCGTAGCGGGCAACCGGAGCAGCCGCCAGCGCGAGAAGTCCGAAGCCGAGAAGAGCGGCCCACGAGCCGTTCATCTGCGCGCGGGTCCTGGCCCGCAGACCTTCCGTGGCCGCCAACAGGGCTGCAACCTGCGCTCTCGGTTCGGATCTCGCGCTGCTCAGTGACGGTGTTCCCACGGTGTCCCCCTTGTGGTCGCGCTTCGGGAGCGCGGGGAAGCGGGCGACCGGCCGGTCGCCCACCGGAATACTTTGCATAACAAAGTACACTGCGATCAAGAGTTATTCATCGGGTCACCGCACCGGCGCAGGCGGCCGCCCTGGCGGGACGTCGGGTGCTGGTGCTCGGTGGCACCCATGCCGATGCCGTGGCAGCTCGTACCCGCGTCGTCGAGCTGGGCGGGTCCGCGGCGGTCAACCTGTCCGCCGGCGTCACCGATCTCGTGCTCCTGCCGGAAGGGGAGGGCGACCGGCGCATGAGGCGCATCACCGCCCTCGGGCTCCCGGTGCACGACCTGCACTGGCTCACCTCTCCGACCGCGACGGACCAGAACGTGGTGGCTCTCCGGCCCCAGGAGCCGCACGTGATGCCGAGGGGCGGCGTCGTCGACCTGCCCATGCCGCACGGCGGACCCGCGCCGGAGTGGTACGACACCGCCGGCTGGGCCCCGCGGTCCGACTGCGAGATCGACGCCGTCGCCTTCCTCCTCGACAAGGACGATCAGTTCGCCTCAACGGCATTGCATTCAGGCGGCCTTGAGCGGCCGAGCGCACATGTCCGGCAACCACCGAGGCTCCAGAACGCCCAAAGGACCGAACCTTTGAAGAAGGGGGCGGGAAGCGGTGGGCTGTCCGTCGTCAGTCCGCGCCGGTCCATGCATCCGGGCGGGGCGCGAGCACCGCGGAGACGACCGCGCCGGACGAGGCCACCACCTCAGCCACGAATCGCAGGCGTCCGATGCCGAGTCGTCGCAGCCCCGGACCGTGGTCGGCGGCGACGGCGAGGGAGACCGCGAGCAGGAGGAGTCGCCACAGGGCCATCACCGGGCGGCGCGTCGCTCGGGGCAGCTCCGCCATGGAGGCGTGCAGCCGCTCGCAGTGGAACGGGACGTGGCGCTGCTCGTCGGACAGGATCCGCCCCGCCACATCCGAAGTGAGCGAGTCGTCGGTGCCGTCGCGCAGGGCCCGGTAATAACGCAGCGCCACCACTTCCGCGATCATCAGCACCAGCAGTTCCATGCGCAGGCCCATGAGACGCCGCAGCCGTACGAAGACCGTGTCGCTCCAGTGACCGGTAAACGTCGGTATGTGCCCCGCAGCCAGCAACTGGGCAAGCAGACGGGCGTGGTTCTGTTCCTCGGCGACGAAGAGCCGGACTGCCCGTGCGTAGTCGCCGTCGCCGGCCTCGTCCGCTTTGCCGATGAGGTTGGCGCCGTCACCGTCCTCGCCGACCTGGAAGCGCTGGATGCCGGCCCACACCGCCGGATGCAGCGTCGCGCCTTGCCCCCAGTCCGGGTCTCCCTGGACGCGCCTGCGCTCGCGCTCGTCCTCGAACCGCCTTGTCCATGTGGCGAAGCCGCCCGTGTGCACTCGGTCTCCCCTCCCCGGGGCGCGACCACCGTGCCCCGAAGAGGGACGACGACGGCGGACACCGAACCGTTCCACCGCCGCCCGGCACCGCGCACTTCACCGCTTCACCGCTTCACCCGCGCCCCGTGCGAGATGCCGACAGCCTCTGATTTCGGTCCTCGGCACTTCGTACCGGCGACAAAGACGTCCGGTGCCTCATGAAGCGAGCAGCCCGGGTGATCCGCGGTGTCTTGGCACGGCATCGGCCGACCCCCCGGGTGGAGGGCCGGCCGATGCCGTGTGCTTCTAGCGGACGTCGATGTAGTCCTCCCGTCCGTAGTCCGCGTAGTGGGTGCTCGGGGTGTCGACGTAGCGGATCTGCCAGGTGCCGTCCTGCTGGGCGGTGAACTTCTTGCTGAAGGTGCCGTTGGACAGGGTCTTGGTGGTGCCCAGCTTCTTCCAGGTGGCGCCCTTGGCGGAGGCCTTGAAGTAGATGCGGACCGTCTGGCCGGAGAACGACTTCCAGGAGGAGCCGGACTTCTGGATCAGGCTGCCCTTGGCCGTGAGCGTCTTGCCCTTGCGCACGCCCTCGGGCGTGAGGTCGTCGTCGACGAGCTGGGTGGTCTTGCGGCCGAGCTTGAAGGACGTGCTGCTCAGGTCCGCGCCCGTGTGGCGCAGCCGCCAGTAGCTGCTGGTCGAGGCCTTCTTGGCCGGGGACTGGGTGAAGGTGGCGCCGTACTTCGCGGTGAAGGTACCGACGTTCGACCAGGTCTTGTTGTCCGTGGAGTGCTCCATGGCGACGAGGGCCGTCGTCCCCGCGGGGTACGAGTCCTCCGTGACGCCCAGCTTGCCGGTGAAGGTGACCTTCCGGTCCTTGTCCGCACTGGCCTTCAGCGACGTGAACTTGCTCGTCCGCGGAGCCTTGGCGACCTCGAAGGAGTGCGCCGTGGTGTTGAACCAGCCCCATTCGCTGGGCGCGATCTTCACCGTGCCGGCCTGCTTGACGGTGTACCGGCCCGAGAAGGTCCCGTCCTTGCGGGTCGGCAGGATGTTCTTGCCGCCGATCGTGATGCCATGGCGGAGCACCGGCTTTTCCGTACCGTCGTCGGCGATACGGGTGAGCTTGCCCCGCACGGGAACCTCGCTGCCGTAAGGGGCATTGACGGTGCCGAGGGGGGCGTCCACCTTCAGCTTCAGTTCCTGCTTGCGGAACGGCAGGGTGAGTGTCTCGCGCTCCGACCTGAAGCTGTACTCGTGCCGGGTGTCGGTGCTGTCCTCGAAGAAGTGGAGGGTATCGGTGAAGCGCCCCTCGTCGTTCGTCCACAGCCAGCCGCCCCCACCGGGCGTCGCGCGGTGGTAGAGCCCGGCTCCTGCGAACGGCTTGACCTCGTGCGTGTTCGGGTCCTTGGCCACTAGGGTGCCGGACACGGTGATGAGGTGGTTGTCGTACGAGATCCACTGACGGTCGCTGGTGACCGTCAAGCGGGGGGCGAGTCCGTAGGTGAGTTCGCCGTTGTCACGGTGGACGAGTTCGTCCGCCTGGCCTTCTCTGACCACGACGTCCATGGTGTAGACGCCCATCTCGGGGAGCGTGACCGGCTCGCTCAGGAACTCCATGTCCCAGCAGTCGCTCTCGGGGGCGCACCGGTCGGCGATCCGGACAGTGTCGAGGATCTGGTCGCCGCCCTTCTTCCGGATGCGAATGCTGACGTCCTCGGGACGCACATGGTCGTCGTAGGACTCGTAGACGGCGTGGATCTTGCCGTCCTTCTCCTGCGTCGAGGTGCGCGACTTGAGTCTGACGTCGGCCGCCTGCGCGGCCGGCGCGGTGATCAGCGTGGAGGCGAAGACCGCGAGGGCCGTCGTACCCACCGCTGCCGTGATTTTTCTCAATGCTTCCCCACCAGGTCTGTTCTGGTTGATCCACCGGCCGGCTCTCTGCCTTTTCCGCCGGATCAATGGTTGTGTATGCGGGTTTTGTGGGGGGGGTGAAGCCCTCTGCCTGCGGTTTCCTCCGTCGGCGGAGGGCTTCTGTTCGGCTGCCCGGGTCAGTGGGGGAAGGGGCCGCCGAGCGTCTTGTACGTCAGCTTGAGGGACTTCACCGTGAACGACTTCGAACCGGTGCCGGTGATGCCGGACTTGGAGCCCTTCAGCAGGTGGACCAGGCCCCAGCGGGTGTTGTCGAGCTGGTCGTTCGTGTCGACGACCAGGTCGGCACGGCCGTCGCGGGTGTAGTCGGTGAGCTTGAGGCTCTGGCCGAAGTAGTCGTCCTTCTCGACGGCTCCCCCGACACCGGACGTGTTCTGGTGGTACGCCTTGGCCCCGGTGCCGGACAAGCCGCCCTTGCGGCCGAGCAGGACCGTGACCATGCCGCCATCACGCTTGCCCTCCAGGTCCTCCCCAGGGGCGCCGACGGCGAGGTCCGCGTAGCCGTCGCCGTTGACGTCGCCCGCGGCGACGGCGGCACCGAAGCCGTCCCCCTTCTCCGAGGAGCCCGGCACGCCCGCCGTGTTCTGCGTGAACTTCACCGGCTTGCGGGCAGCGTTCGGACCGGAGGAGCCGCCGTAGTGGACCGTGACGTAGCCCTTCCCGCCGTCCGGCTGCTCGTAGCCGCGCCCGATGGCGAGGTCGCCGTAGCCATCCTTGTCGAAGTCGCCGATGGCGGTGATGGAGCCGCCGCCCACCTGGTGGCCGCCGTCGTCCGGTACGCGGGTCTCGCTCGCGCGCCGGGCGAAGTCGGCGCCGCCGCGGTGGAAGTAGGCCCGCAGGTCCACGTCGTCGTCACCGCCCTGGAGATCGCTGCCGAGGATGTACAGGTCGGTGGCACCGTCGGCCGTGACCCGGCCCGCCGCCAACTGGGACGCGCTCAGGTAGCCGTAGCTCTTGCCGAGGGACTGCCAGCCGCTCTTCCCGCCCTTACGGGTGAAAGGGCCCTTGAGCAGGACCGCGCCGGCCCGGCTGCTGCTGATCGCGACGAGATCCTGGTCGCCGTCACCGTCGAAGTCACCCGCGACGACGTCCAGGCCGAACTGGTCGCCCGAGTACGCGTTCTCCGGTGCGATGGGCGAGTGGAAGACGGTGCCGGAGCCGAGCCCCTTCGATCCGCCCCAGACGACGGTCAGGCCTCCGCGCGTCTGGATCTCGCCGATCTTCTCGCCCGGTGAGGCGACGACCAGGTCCGCGTAACCGTCGCGGTCGAGGTCGGCGCTGGTCGCGGCCCACCCCCAGTCGTCCCCCTCCTCCACCGCACCCGGTATCCCGGGCGAGTTCTGGTGGAGGGTCTGCACGCGTGTGCCGGGGCCGGTCGACGTGCCGTAGACGACGGTGACCCGGCCGTCCTTGCCGTGCCTCCCGCCGAGCATGACGAAGTCGCGGTAGCCGTCGCCGTTGAAGTCGTCGGCGAGCTTGGCGGGGGCCGCGGCCGCCGTCGGTGCGACGAGGAGGGAGGTGCAGAGCGCCGCCGCGAGTGCCGTGACGGTGGCGAGGACGGTGCGTGAGGCGCGCATGGTTCTCCGTTGTCCGTGAAGTGCCCGAAGGACCTGACGTGCCCGACGTGCCCGTGGGGCGCTTGAACTGCGATCTTGGACTCGCACGGACGTCCAATGGTTGTACGCAGCACGGACGTGGACATGGACGCGGATACGGATGCGGCCGCCTTCGGCTCACGGCTCGTCGGCCGGCCGCGGGAACCGTGGCTTCGTTACGTCTGCTGCCCAGGGGTACCCGTGGGGCGCTGTTGGCTCGTGTTCGTGCAGCGGGCCGCCCGACCCCCGCCCCCGGCCTCGGAGCGAACGTGAAAGCACTGGACGAGCAGCGGGGCCGCGAGTGGGCGCACGACACCGGGCGTGCCATGGCCGACAACCTCTTCGGCGTCGCACGGGCCCTGACCGCGCACCCGTTGCCGGCCCCCGGCTGACGGCTGAGGTTCTCTCCCGGCCACAGGTAAGAGCGTGGCCCGCCGAGCGTGTGCCGTCCTCTCCCGGCTCCTCTCGGCGGGCCTCTCACGTCGCACGTCAGTGGTCGAGTGCGTTCTTCAGCTGCTTCTTGGTCATCGAGGAGCGGCCGTGGAGGTTGCGCTTCTTGGCCTCCTCGTACAGCTGGTCCTTGGTCGGGCCTTCCGCGCCGCTGTGCGAGCGCTGCCCGCCGCGCTGGGAGGCCGACTTCGGGTCCCGCAGGGAGGTCTTGCCGGCGGTCTTGGACTCGCCCGACCTGGCGCGTTCCTTGTTGACCGTCCGGGCCGCGATCTCCTCGGCCCGCTTCGACGACTCGCCACGGTCCTCGGCACTCTCCTTGATGTGTTCGTACTGACGTTCACGCTTGGAGCTGGATCCGGCCGGCATGGTGGTTCTCCCTCTCTCACGGTCTCGCGCGGACTCCCGTCCGGACTGCGGTCGGGTGGCGGGCCCCTCCAGCCAGTGGCGGGGCCGCTGGGATCGACGGGTTCCCCGGGACCCCACCCGGACACCCGGACGTCGTGCCCTCCCGCCCCGTCACTCGGCGGTGTCAGTCCTGCACGAGTTGATCGGCCAGGCGGTGCGCCTGGGCCAGCAGCGTCCCGTAGGTCGCCAGCGCGGCCGGGTCGTCAAGCACGGCTCCCGGCAGCCGTCGGCGGAAGTCGTCCAGGGTCCGGTGGAGTTCCTCGACCGCCTCGCGCAGCTGCTCCGCAGCGGAGTCGTCACTGCCGCTCGGGCCGAACCGGGTCCGGCCGTACAACCGGATGGCGCGCGCCGTATGGCGCAGGAACTCCGCGTAGGCACGGGTGAGCTCCGGGGCCGGCCGGTCCGCCTCCTCGCTGTCCGCCGTCTCCCACACGGTCCTGGTCACGCCCGCGATGTGCACGGCGACGTAGTCGAGCACCTCCACCGCGTCGGCGTACTTCTCCCCGGGCAGGGAGAGAGCCCGCTTGCGCCGCCCGAGCGGGTTGACGCGCATGCTTTCCCGGCCCCAGCCGATCGCCGATCGCGCCTGGTCGACCAGACGGCCCAGACGCAGCGCCCGCACATGCCAGTCCCCGGCCGCATGGGCGTCCCACTCTCCGGTGGCCAGCCCATCGGCCACCGCGCCCAGGAGTTCGTGCGCCTCACGGGCCGTGTCCTCCAGCGCGGCGCGGGCGTCCCGCAGGTACACCGGAGGCCGGATCAGCACGTTGACCGTCACTCCGACCGCCGCGCCGAAGACCGCCTCCAGGACGCGGGCGGCCGCCCCGGCGACGGTGACCTCGCCACCGGTCAGCACGAAAAGCGCGCCGGTGGCGGCGTAGACACCCTGGCTCCCCAGGCGCTGCCACTGTCCGAGGAGCAGCACCGCCGGAAGCACCAGAGCCATCGCGGCCATCGTGCTGTCCAGCAACAACGCCACCGCCGTCGCCAGCGCCGTACCCACCGCGATCGCCGCGAGCTGCTGCAGCCCGTGCGCGACCGACCGGTACACCGTCGACTCCACCAGCACCACCGCGACCCACGGCGCCACGAACGCCATCGGCGCCTCGAGCCACCAGCCCATCACCGCCCACGCCACCCAGGCGGCCAGCGCTCCCTTGCCCGCCTGCACCGCCAGATCCCGCTCACGGCCCGGTCCCTCCCAGGCCCGCCGCACCGCCGTGACGGCCGTTCCGGCCCAGCGCCGGGCAGCCCGGTTCGCCCTGTGCATCCACTCCATGGGACAGCAAGTGCCACACCAGGGACGAGACGCACCTACGGTTCCCGGAATCGAGGCCGGCCGGTACGGCCCGGCCCACGACGCCACCGGCGCGGAAGGCCGAGAGCACCGGAGGGGACATCGGAGAGACACGGAGCGGACACCGGAGCGGGATCCGAAAGGATTGACATGTCTCGCTTCCACGCATGAGCGACGGTGAGCCGGATACCCGCAGGGAATGGCGCGGACAGTGGGATGGCACGGAAAGCACGGCGGGCAGACCTCTGCCGAGAGCCGCGAGGACGAGGACAAGGGCGGCGAGGCCGAGGACCGGCAGGCCGGAGCCCTCCAGGCCGGGACGGGACGAGCCGGGACAGAGCGAGCCGGGACGGGGCGGGGCCCCGACGCCGGGCCCGACGAACAGGTGGAGGAGCGGGCGCCGGACAGCCCCACCGAGTTGCCCAAGCACTCCTGGAAAGCGGTCCTGAAAGGCACCCTGAAGGAGTTCCAGAGGGACGAGCTGACCGACCGGGCCGCGGCGCTGACCTACTACTCGATCCTGGCGCTGTTCCCCGCGCTGTTGGCGCTGGTGTCGCTGCTGGGGGTCGTCGGGCAGTCGGCCACGCAGTCGGTCCTGGACAGCATCCAGAAGCTCGCGCCGGGCCAGGCTCGGGAGGTGCTGCGCACCGCGGTGCAGCAGATGCAGGGCCAGAGCGGGATCGGCTCGATCGTGGCGATCGTGGGTCTGGTGCTGGCGGTGTGGTCGGCCTCGGGCTACGTCGCCGCGTTCATCCGCAGCGCCAACGCGGTCTACGACGTCCCCGAGGGCCGTCCGGTGTGGAAGGTGCTGCCGGTGCGGGTCGGCGTGACCGTGCTGCTGATGGTGATGGCGGTGATCAGTTCGCTGATCGTGGTCTTCACCGGCGGCCTGGCCCGGCAGGCCGGCGACGCGCTCGGGATCGGTGACGAGGCGCTGACCGTGTGGTCGATCGCGAAGTGGCCGGTGCTGGTTCTCCTGGTCACGCTGATGATCGCGGTCCTGTACTGGGCCACCCCGAACGCGAAGGTCCGCGGCTTCCGCTGGATCACGCTGGGCAGCTTCCTGGCCCTGATGATCTGGATGATCGCCTCGGCGGGGTTCGCGCTGTACGTGGCGAACTTCGGCTCCTACAACAAGACCTACGGAACCTTCGCCGGTGTGATCATTTTCCTGGTGTGGCTGTGGATCACCAACCTGGCCATCCTGCTCGGCCTGGAGTTCGACGCGGAGCTGGCCCGCCAGCGCGCCGTCGCCGGGGGCCATCCGCCCCACGAGGAGCCCTACGTGGAGCCGCGCGACACCCGGAAGTGGGACGAGGAGGACCGCCGCCGCCTCGATTCCTGACGGCCCGCCCTCATCGAAGGGGGGCGCCGCACCACCGTCGAGCCCACGCTGAGCACGGGCGTCCGCGCCCTCGTGACCGCGGCCCTCACCTGGATGCCGGCCCCTTGACCACCGGATGCAGGCGTGGGCCGCGGCCCGCGGACGGTCCGGAAAGACACCCGCCGCGTCAGAGGCGACGACCGCTCCGAGCCCCACCACGCCACGCTCACGGGTGCATGCGGGCTCCCTTGAGTACCTTGTCGACCGCGTTCCTCGGACCGTGGACGGCCAGGCCGACCAGGTCCAGGTCCGCCGTCGGCACCGCCCGTACCGCCGCGCGGTTGGCGTCGTCGTGGCCCGTGGCGAACAGGTCGCCGGTGAACAGCGCACGCGGCAGGGCACGGGACAGCGCGCGCGTGTGGGCCGCCGTCAGGGTTTCCTTGGCGCCCTCGAAGACCAGCACCGGCTGGCGGAACATCGGCAGATAGGCCACGCCGTCCGCGTCCTCGTAGGGCTCGCCGATCAGTTCGGGGACCTGGCTGCCCAGGCCGCTGACCAGGAACGCGGTGACGTTGAGGCGCTGCCAGGTTTCCAGGTCCTCGCGCAGCAGGACGGCGATCTTCGTGTCGAAGCGAGTGCTCATGCCCTGAGACTGCCGATCAGCGTACGTCCCCGTCTTGTACGTTGTTTGCATGGCCGCAGCGCGCGCGGATCGCCCCGAGCGGATCGTTTCCGCCTGGCGGCCCCGGGTTCCGGGGGTCGTCGAGGTGTTCCACGCCCGCTTCACCGAGTACGCCTATCCGATGCACGTCCACGACGCCTGGACGCTGCTCATCGTCGACGACGGCGCCGTGCGGTACGACCTGGACCGGCACGAGCACGGCACCCCGCACGACACCGTCTCCCTGCTGCCGCCGCACGTTCCGCACAACGGCGCTCCCGCCACCTCGGACGGCTTCCGCAAGCGGGTGCTGTACCTCGACGGGACGCACCTCGGGGACGAGTTGATCGGGGCCGCCGTCGACCGCCCCGACCTGCGTGACCCGCTGCTGCGGCACCGTGTCGGGCAGGTGCACGCGGCGCTCGTGGGGCCCGGTGACGAGTTCGAGGCGGAGAGCAGGCTGACGCTCGTCGGGGAGCGGCTGCGGACCCATCTGCGGTCCCGGGCCGGCGCACCGGAGCCCCTGCGGGATCCCGTCCTCGCGCGGCGGCTGCGGGAGTTGCTCGACGAGCGGGTCGTGGAAGGGCTCGGCCTGGCAGAGGCCGCGGGGCTGCTGGCCGCCCATCCCGCCCATCTCGTACGGGCGTTCAGCGGCGCCTACGGCATCGCCCCGCACCAGTACCTGACGTCCCGCCGGGTGGGGCGGGCCCGTCGGCTGCTGCTCGACGGCCGGGCGCCGAGCGAGGTCGCGGTGGCCACCGGTTTCTACGACCAGGCCCATCTCACGCGGCATTTCCGGAAACTGGTGGGGGTCACGCCCGGTCGCTACCGGGCCGACGGCCCGTAGGCCGCATCGCCGCCGACGGTCGCCTGCGCCGTCGTCACTCTCCCGAAGGGCGCTGCAACAGCCGGGTGAACGCGTCCAGGTTCCGGGTCGACTCGCCGCGCGACACCCGCCAGGCGTGCTCCTTGCGGATCGCGGTGGCGAACCCGAGCTCCAGAAGGGTGTTGAAGCTTCCGTCGGCCGCCTCCAGGACCTGACCGAGCAGCCGGTCGACCTCGTCGGGGGTGACGGCGGCCAGCGGGAAGCGGCCGGTGACGTAGATGTCGCCGAGCGGGTCCACGGCGTAACCCACGCCGTACAGCTTGAGGTTGCGCTCGAGGAGCCAGCGGTGGACGGCAGCCTCGTTCTCGTCTGGGTGGCGGACGACGAAGGCGTTGAGGGAGAGCGAGTGGCGACCGACGATGAGGGAGACCGTCGTGGACAGCTTGCGGGTGCCGGGCAGCTTCACCACGTACGTGCCGGGGGCCGGACTCTCCCAGTCGAGCTCGGCGTCCTTCAGCACGCCCTCGACGACCTGTGCCGCCCGCTGCTCCGCTTCCGCCGCTGCCCTGTCAGCCATGGTGGGAGCGTACGTGACGGCGGTGCGCCTGCGTCGCGGCCGTGTAGACGTCGGCCGTGGCGGCGGCCGCCCTGTCCCAGCCGAAGGACCGGGCGTGCAGGGCGGCGGCGTCGCCCATCCGGTCCACGAGGTGCGGCGCGTCGGCGAAGTCGCGCAGCACGCGCGCGTACGCGCGCGGGTCGTGGCCCTGGACGAGGAAACCGGTGTCCCCGTCCCGTACGGCCACCGGCAGCCCGCCGACCGAGGCCGCGAGCACCGGGGTACCGGCCGCCTGCGCCTCTATGGCGACCAGCCCGAAGGACTCGCTGTAGGACGGCATGACGAGGACGGACGCGGCCCGGAACCAGTCCGCGAGCTGCTCCTGCCCGACCGGCGGACAGAACCGTACGACGTCGGCGATGCCCAGGCGGGCGGCGAGCTTCTGCAGCCCCTCGGGCTTGGTGAGGCCGCTGCCACTGGGGCCGCCGACCACGGGGACACAGATCCTCGAGCGCAACTCGGGACGCTCGTCGAGCAGGACGGCGACCGCGCGCAGCAGCACGTCCGGAGCCTTGAGGGGCTGGATGCGGCCCGCGAAGAGCGGGATCAGGGCGTCCTGGGGCAGACCGAGGCGGGCGCGCGCGGCGGCCCTTCCGTCGGCGGGGCGGAAGCGGGACAGGTTGACGCCGGGGTGGACGACGGCGACCTTGTCCCGCTCGGCCTCGTAGTGCCGGACGAGCTCGTCCGCCTCCTCGGCGGTGTTGGCGATCAGCCGGTCAGCGGCGGCGACGATCTGGGTCTCGCCGATGACGCGGGCGGCCGGTTCGGGGGTGTCGCCGTCGGCGAGGCTGGCGTTCTTGACCTTGGCCATGGTGTGCATGGCGTGCACCAGGGGGACGCCCCAGCGCTGGGCGGCGAGCCAGCCGACGTGACCGGAGAGCCAGTAGTGGGAGTGGACCAGGTCGTAGTACCCGGGCCGGTGGCCGGCCCACGCCTGCATCACGCCGTGCGTGAAGGCGCACAGCTGGGCCGGCAGCTCCTCCTTGGCGAGGCCCTCGTAGGGGCCCGCGTCGACGTGGCGGACGAGGACACCGGGCGCCAGGTCGACGGTGGGCGGGAGGGCGGCGGCGGTCGCGCGCGTGAAGATCTCGACCTCGATGTTGATCGCGGCGAGGCACTGGGCGAGCTCCACGATGTAGACGTTCATGCCGCCGGCGTCGCCGGTGCCCGGCTGGTGGAGCGGGGAGGTGTGCACGGAGAGCATCGCCACACGGCGGGGCCTGCGGTGCAGTCGCAGCCGCGGGGGCGCGGCGGGGGAGCGCCGCCCGAGCCGGGCGATGTACTGGCTCACGTGCCGGTCCTCCTCGCTGCGGGCATGGCTTTCGAGGGCATGCGGTGCGCCCTCCAGTCCCCCAACACCGGAAGGATGCGTTCCCATTTCCGGGCGACCTTCCCGGATCGGGTCTTTGCCGAATCATTACCGGATGTCGCTCAACCGTTCGAGCGTGGGGCGTGGAGGACACGCGCGGGCACGCCGGGTGCGCGGTACCGGTCGATTCGGACCCGTTCCCGGCCCCCGCATACCCTCGTACGCATGACCGCCCGCGCCGCCCCCCTCCCCCACTCTCGACCGCGCTCGAGCGGGGGGACCCCCATCGTGGGCACGGTGACGCGCGGAACGACCAACCCGAACCGCCTGCGCCGCATGGACCGCTGGATCGCGGCCACGCACGGCGCCGAACTGCGCCGCGCCGACCACCCCGTCGTCGTCGACCTCGGCTACGGCGCCGCCCCCTGGACGGCGGTCGAGCTGCTGCACCGCCTCCGTACCGTGGCCCCGCGCGCGCGGGTGGTGGGCGTCGAGATCGAACCGGCCCGGGTCACGGCGGCCCGCCCGTACGAGCGCGAGGGGCTGTCCTTCCGGCACGGCGGCTTCGAGATCCCGCTCCCCGGCCGGCCGACGCTGGTCCGCGCGGCGAACGTCCTGCGCCAGTACGACGAGGCCGAGGTCGCCGCCGTATGGCAACGGCTGTGCGCGCGGCTCGCACCGGCCGCCCCGGGACGGGGCTCGCGCGGAGGGCTGCTGGTCGAGGGGACCTGCGACGAGATCGGACGGCGGCACGTATGGGTCGCCCTCGGCCCCGAAGGACCGCGCACGGTCACGTTCGCGACCCGCCTCGGCTCCCTGGAGCACCCCTCCGACCTGGCGGAACGCCTGCCGAAGGCACTCATCCACCGCAACGTCCCCGGCGAACCGGTGCACGCCTTCCTGCGCGACTTCGACCGCGCCTGGGCGGCGGCGGCGCCCTACGCCTCGTACGGCGCCCGCCAGCGCTGGATCCGCACGGTGCGGGATCTCGCGGCCGACTGGCCGGTGACGGACGGCCCGGCGCGGTGGCGGCAGGGCGAGGTCACGGTGCGGTGGGAGGCCCTGGCACCCCGGAGGTGAGCCGGCCCTCCTCCTGCGGGCGAGCCGGGAGCCAGTCGGCACTCCGGCATTGCGGCACTCCGGCATGCCGGCACCCGGACCGGCACCCGGACCGACACCGGGGACGATCCCCATGAGTCGTTCGTCACATCGAGGGGGCGATCGTCATGGCGAGGCGGGGGAGGTGGGAAGTGTTACCTCTGGTCACTTCCCAGGTCGGCGTGGCACCATCCCCCGGGCGACGGAATGTTACTGACGGTTACCCAGTTTGGGGGCGGAGTCATGAAGGTGGGCAGGCGCATTCTGACGGCGACGGCGGTGACCGTGGCCTGCGCGATCACCGTGCTGGCGGCACCGGGCGCGGCGTTCGCGGCTCCCACCCCTCAGCCTTCCCCGAGCGCGACCGCGAGCCCCGGCGCGCAGGCCGGCGAGAACCCCGAGGCCGCCCCGTCCAAGGACCTCGAAGCCGTACGCAAGAAGCTCGAGAAGCTCTACCGCGCGGCGGCCGTCGCCACCGAGGAGTACAACGCCTCCGAGGAGAAGACGAAGCAGCAGTCCGCCGAGATCGTCAAGCTGACCGGGAGGATCGTCAAGGGCCGGGAGAAGCTGGACGACCTGAAGGACCGCGCGGGCGCCGCGGCCGCCTCCCAGTACCGCGGCGGCGGGCTGCCGCCCGAGGCCCATCTGATGCTGAGCGACAGCCCCCAGGACTTCTTCGTCGGCGCGGGCCGGCTACGTCAGGGCCAGCACGCGGCCAAGGGCCTGCTCGGCGAAATGCAGCGGGCCCAGGAGGACCTGGAGCAGTACGCGGAGGACGCCGAAGCCCAGTGGCGGAAGCTGGAGACGGGCCGCAAGGCCAGGGCCAAGGCGCAGAGGAAGATCGAGAACAAGATCGCGGAGGCCGAGAAGGTCGAGTCCGAGCTGGAGCAGGAGGAGAAGGAGCGCCTGGCCGAACTGGAGCGACAGGCCGCCCAGAAGGCCCAGGCCGCCTGGCTGAAATCCGGCGCCCTCGAAGGCACCGCGGCCGCGGCGACCGCGCAGGGCGAGAAGGCCGTCGCGTACGCCACCGCCCAGATCGGCAAGCCGTACGTGTGGGGCGCCGAGGGCCCGGAGGCGTACGACTGCTCGGGGCTGACCTCACAGGCGTGGACATCGGCCGGTCAGACCATCCCGCGCACCTCGCAGGAACAGTGGAGACGACTGCCGCGCGTCGCCGTCGAGGACATGCGGCCGGGCGACCTCATCATCTACTGGAACGACGCCAGCCACGTCGGCATGTACCTCGGCGACGGCTCCATGGTGCACGCCCCGCGCCCGGGACGGACGGTGACGACCGCCGGTGCCGGTTCGATGCCGATCCTCGGGGTGGTACGCCCGGGCGGGACCGCCGACGGAAGCGGCAGCAAGAACAAGAAGGAGAGGGAAAGGGAGCGGGAGAAGGAGAGCGGGCGCGGACACAGGAGCGGAAGCGGGAACGCGAACTCGGCATCGCACACGACCGAGACCGCGAAAGCGCGCCCGGACGCGGACAAGAACGCGACTGTGTCCGCCGCCGCGGACACAGCCGCGAACTGAGCGACCCGGGTCTCGCGCCCTTCCACTCCGCCCCGAACCGGCCCGCTCGACTCGCCCGCTCGATCCGCCCGTGACCTGCGCCACGTGACCCAATCCACGTAATCGGCGCCGCCAAACCTCCGCGGACGTGACGTTCGTCATTCCGGCTGCATCCCCGAGCCTGTCCAACTGCTGCCCATTACGCGGCATATGACACTGGCTGATGGCCGAACGGCGTGCTCCACGCCATTCCGCTGCGGCACCGGCACCCGCTATCGTCCCCGCTGGAAAGGGGCACCCCTGCTCGCACGGAGTCGGCGAGCACGGGACGGGCCGAGAGCCCGCGCCCCCACCACGCCCTCGGGGGGAGGGAAGGAACCCGGAACCATGCCCGTATCCGTACCGCGGCAGAGAACGCTCCCGGCCGCGGAAAGCGGTCAGGCGCACGCCGCATCCATGAACAGCGGCCCCGCCGAGAGCGCCCCGGAGACGGGGACGACGGCCCCGCACACGGCGGAAAACCCCGCGACCGTCACCACCGGCAACGCCGCGAACGGCAGCGCCGAAGGCGCCACCTGCGCCGAAACCGACACTGACCCCAACACCAATACCGACATCGACACCGCGCACCACACGGGGAAGGCCAGGACCAGGATCACGCCGGACAGCGCCGAGGCGACTTCGACCGCCCCCACCAACCTCACCCTGCTGCTGATCGAGGACGACCCGGCGGGCTCGCCGATCGTGCCCGACCTGCTCGACCGGGGCGGCAAGCCGATCCGCGTCCGCACCGCCCGCAACCTCACCGAGGCCGAGCGGCTGCTGACCGACGACGTCCACTGCATCCTCCTGGACCTCGCCCTGCCCGCACCCGGCAGCAGGCCGGCGAACGGCGGAAACGGGACGAACGGCGTGAACGGCGCGAGCGGCAGCGGTGGCGACGGCGGTGAGGGCGACGACGAGCTCGCCGTGCTCAAGCACGTGCTGGAACTCGCGCCCCGGCACGCCGTCCTCGCGCTGACCACGTCCGGCGACGCCGAGCGGGGCGCCGAGGCGGTGCGCGTGGGCGCCCAGGACTATCTCTTCCGTGACGAGCTGGACAGCAGGCTGCTGAGCAGGGCGATCCGGTACGCGGTGGAGCGGAAGCGGTCCGACTCGGCCGAGCGCCGGCTCGCCGAGGGCAGACTGCACGCCCGGGAGAACCGCCGGCTGGAACGCGGACTGCTGCCGACACCGCTCCTGGACGGCTCCCCGCTCCGCTTCGCCGCCCGCTACCGTCCGGGCCGCTCGCGCGCCCTGCTCGGCGGTGACTTCTACGACGTCGTCCGCACCCCGGACGGCACCGTGCACGCCATGATCGGCGACGTCTGCGGCCACGGTCCGGACGAGGCCGCCCTCGGTGTGGAGCTGCGGATCGCCTGGCGGGCGCTGACGCTGGCGGGCCTGTCGGGGGACGAGCTGCTGGGCACGCTGCAGCAGGTGCTGGAACACGAGCGCGCGGACGACGAGATCTTCGCGACCCTCTGCGCGGTGGACATCTCCCCCGACGGCCGGGAGGCGGGCCTGTGCCTGGCCGGCCATCCGTCACCGCTGCTCGCCCGCCCGGGACACCCCGCACGGCTGCTGCCCTACGACGACAACGGCCCCGCGCTCGGCCTGCTGCCCGGCGCCCGCTGGCCGCGTACACAGGTGGACCTGGGCACCGAGTGGAGCCTGATGCTCTACACCGACGGCCTGATAGAGGGCCGCGTCGGCGACAGCGGGGAACGGCTCGGCCAGGACGGCATGGTCGGCATGGTCAGCCGTCAGCTCACCGACGGCCTGCGCGGCAAGGAACTGCTCCGGGCGGCGGTCAACGAGGTCCGCGACCTCAACGGCGGCGAGCTGACCGACGACGTGGCGGTACTCCTCCTGGACCGGGTGCCCCAGCCTTGACCGCGGCCGGTCCGGTGCGTTCCGGTCCCGCTCGACCCGATCCGACCCGACCCGATCCGGCCCGGGCCAGCGCCTTTTACCGTCCGCCGTTGTACGGGCCGTAGGGGCCGTCGCTGCTGGAGCCCCGGTGGCTGCGCCCGCCACCGGAGAGGCCGCGCAGGGCGGGACGGACGTCGACCATGTAGACGATGGTCGCGATGAGCCCGATGATCGGCAGGAACGACAGGATGTCGAAGATCAGGTTCACCACGAAGGCGAGCCCGAGGATGATCAGCCAGAACGGCTTGGTCTTCTTGTCCGCCGCGCGATAGGCGTCCTCACGGCGGGTGGCCGCGTCGATCAACGCGAAGCCGCTGAAAACGATCAGGGCCATGTTCAGCAGCCACAAGAACCCCGTGAAGCCCTGCATCAGCACAACGTCCACCACCCGACTCGGCTCGTCCTTACGCGGTCACCGTACCCGCAACCGCCGGCCGGTTATCCGTAGAACGGGCCGGACACCGCGAGAGTGCCCGGCCCGTTCGGTTCCATCCCCTGCTCACCGCTGCCGCTCCGCTCGCGGCTACTTGATGGGCGGCGTCGTCTTCTTGGTCGTGACCTTGCGCACCTGGGCCTTCTTGGCGGCGGCCTTCTTCGCCTCGTCCGAGGCGGTCGGAGCGGCCTTGCCGCCCTTGACGGCCTCGTCCTCCTTGACCTCGACGGCCTCGAGCTTCGGCTTGGGCTCGGCCTTCGGCTCGACGGCGACGGCGATGTCCTCGATGCCCTCGGCGGCCTCGCCGCGCCAGGTCTTCACGGCCTGCTCGCCGTGCTCGGCGACCTTCTCGTACGTCTCGCGGGCCTTGACGGCGTACTCGGCGGCGACGCCGACGCCGCGCAGGGCGAGGTCCTGAGCGGTCTCGCCGACCTTCTTGAGGTCGGTGTCGAGCGAGCCGAAGAACTCGCCGACCTTGGCCTGGACGGTCTCCTGCGTCTCCTTGACCCTGATGGTCGCCTTCTCCTGGACGGCCTTCGGGTCGGTGTGACGCACGGCCTCGATGCGCGAAGGAGCCTCGGCGCGGATCTGCTCCACCAGCCCCGGCACCTTCTTGGCCTGCTGCAGAGCGAGATCGGCGGTGCCGGCGGCGAAGTAGAGGGGGGTCGGGTTGCTGAAGGTCTTGCGCAGGTCGTCGGTGATGGCCATGGTGAGGGTCCTCCCGGATTCGTTTTCGGCTGAGGGTCTGTGTGATCCGCGGCGGCGGCCGGTGCCCTGGTCCGGCTCAGTCGGCCGTCCGCTGCGGATCGGTGTCGGTGCCGCCGGCCGTACGGGGGCGGCGCTCGGCGGACGTACCGCCCTTGCTGCGGGAGGGAGTCCGGCGCTTGGCGGACGAACCGCCACCGCCCTGACGCCCCCGCCGTATCCCGGCACCACCCCCGGAACCGTCCGTCACGTCCGAAGCCTCCGCGACTTCCGGAACCCCGGCTCCCTGAGCAGCACCGGCACCCCCGACGACACCCACGACATCGACGTCGACGGAGGCGACGGCGTCGACCGTGTCCACGCCACCGGCACTCCCCGTCGTCTCACCGCCCTCGGGACCCACAAACCCGTTCTCCTTGCGGAAGGACTCGTAGATCTGGAGCAGCACCTGCTTCTGACGCTCGGTCAGGGTGAGATCGGCGAGGATGACGGCCCGTGTCTCCACGTCGTCACGGTCCCGCTCGGCGTCGAGGATGCCGGCGCGCACGTACAGCGTCTCGGCGGAGATCCGCAGCGCCTTGGCGACCTGCTGCAGCACCTCCGCGCTCGGCTTGCGCAGCCCGCGCTCGATCTGGCTCAGATACGGATTGGACACACCGGCGGCATCGGCGAGCTGCCGCAGTGACAACTGCGCGTTGCGCCGCTGCTCCCGCAGATAGTCACCGAGATTGCCGACGTTGAGTGATGCCATGCCTCCACCCTGCCGCACACCGCTAACTATTGCAAGCACCTGCTTGCAATAGTGCGCCATGCTGGGCCGGAGGCGAGCTGAGCCTGAGCACTTGTCCCGTCTCCGTGCAGTTGAGGCAGTCCCGGTCTTTGTGAGGCATCTGGTCACACGTCTCGCTCAATCTCGGGCATTCGGTGCGGTGTCTCGGTCAACCTGAGGCAGTGGTTCGCTCCGCCTTCTACGGCCGTCGTACCGGGTCAGCGCCGAGTGGGGGTGGCTGGTGGAGGCAGGGGACTTCTGGCTGGAGTACGTCGACAGCCGGGGCGAGTCACATGGTGGGCCGCTTGAGGTGGCGTGGCCTGTGTACTTCGAGGCGGTCGGGCAGGTTCGGGGGTTTCCGTCGTACCGAGGGCAGCGCAATTTCCCCGGCTGGTACTGGGCTGCGACCAGCGCCGAATTGGTGGGTTACGAGTCGTGGGTGGAGCTCAGCCACCTGATGCGCCTGGATGCCGAGCCGGAGGTGGTCGGGGTGGCTTCCCAGCCGTTTCAGCTGTCGTGGCGCTACGGCGGCGGGCGTCGGCGGATCAGGCACACGCCGGACTATTTCGTGCGTCGTCGGGCTGGCAGGGCAATGGTGCTGGACGTGCGTCCGGACGAGTTGGTCGAGCCGGAGGACGCGGCGAAGTTCGCGGCTACGGCCGTGGCGTGCGCCCGGGTCGGCTGGGACTACGAGCGGGTCGGGATGATCGGTCCGGTGCTGGCGGCGAAGCTGCGCTGGCTGTCGGACTACCGGCACCCGAGGGTGCGGTGTGAGCCGGTGGCGGAGTGTCTGCGGGCGGTGTTCGCCCAGCCGCAGGGCTTGTTTGCCGGGGTCCGGGCGGTCGGAGATCCGATCGCCGTGCTGCCGGTGCTTTTCCATCTGCTCTGGCAGCGGGAGCTGGCCGTGGATCTGGTGGGCGAGCGGTTGTCGGCGGCGACGGTGGTGCGACCGGCACCCGCCGCGACGGGGGAGGTGGGGAGCGGTGCCGGCGCGTCCGCGGCTTCTGTGCAGATCTGACGCGTGGTGGTGAGCCCGAAGACGCATCATCTTGACTGGTCATCACAAAGCATCTGTGTCGTGATCCATGAGGGACATCCCTGATGCCAGAGCGCGGGCAGTGTCGGCGAAGTACTGCTCGTCGGCACCAGGGGCAAGACCGAGGGGGACGCCCTGGCTGAGGCCGACGAACAGTGCCCTGAGCGCGGTGGTCAGGCGTTGTGCCTGTTGCGACGTCACGACGCTTCCGTTGTGCGACCTTCCGGTGAACAGCGCGATCAGATGGGTCTCCTGTGACCGGATGGACGTGGCGAGCTGGGACCCCAGCTCTGGGTCATGCAGGGCCATGTCCAGCAAGGTGGTCTGGAGCGACAGGCGGGACAGCGCGTCCGGGGCGTCACAACTGCGCCGGTAGTACCGGGCGAAGGAGTCGACCGCTTCCAGCAGGTCAAGTCCAGCGGGAACCGCCTGCTCGATCTCCTCGTAGTACGGCCGCAGGTAGTCGGCGACCAGGGCGACCACCAGGCCGTTCTTGCTCCCGAACAGCGAGTAGATGGCGCCGGTGGTCAGGTCGGCGCGTTCGGCGATCTCATCAAGCCTGGCCCGGTACCCGTCCCGGGACACGACCTGGAACGCAGCGTTCAGCAAGGCGCGGCGATTGCGTTCCTTGGCCTCCGCTCTCGTCATTCTCATAGTCAGATTATTGCCGTAATCTCGTTACGAAACCAGTCGGGACGAGCTTCGAGGAGGACGCTCATGAACCAGGTCGTGGCATCGCGGGTGACCCGCCAGACGGTGGGTGCCATCGCCGATGGCGCCTTCAAGGTGTTGCTTGCCGCTGTCTCTATCGCCGGAGCTGCCCCGCTCGGCCGGTTACTCGGCACGCCAGCCTGGCTGATGGTCGTCTCAGGCGTGGCCCTGCTGATCGGCGGCGGCATCGAGATCAGATACACGCGCAGCCGGTCGATGCGCACCTATACGCAGCTCATGATTGCCTACGACAGTGGCTGGGTGTTGGCGGCCCTGACCGGTCTCCTGATGGCGTGGCAGGGCAGCAGCGCCGGGGGTGAAGTCTGGATGGGGTACCAGACAGTCGCCCCCATCGTGTTCGCCGCTCTGCTGGTCGTCGCTGCTCCTACGCAGATGACCTCGGCCACTCAGCGCGACACCTCGGATTGAGCGAGACAGCCGACCCGCCTCCGTCTCGCTCAAACTGAGGCACCCCAGGTCATGCACTCACGCTGCCTCACCTTGAGCGAGACCGGACACGAGCACGACGGGTGCCGTGTCCGCTCCCAGCGCTTGTGAGGGTTTCCCACGGGATCTGCTCGGCGAAGTGACCGAGTCCCGGTCGATCTGCGCGACGAGGTCCCTCGGGGGCCGGCCTATGGACGTCGCGCGACGAAGACGAACTCCTTGCCCGGCCTGTCAGGCGCGTCGCGGACGCCCTCCACCTCATAGCCCTGCGTGATCAGCTCCGTCACGACCTCCTGCCGTTCGCGGAAGCGCAAGGTGGAGTCCGACGTCAGCACCTGCCCATCGGCAGCGAACACATAGGTCCAACGGAACGTCACCAGCGGCTCGCTCACCTCCATCACCTGGACCCAGCTCTCGACGGCGCCGACACCCGGGATCTCCGTCACGCGATACGAGGCCTCGCGGTTCCACTCCTCCCAGGCGCGTCCGGCCGGATCCCGGGTCTCGAACACCAGACGGCCGCCAGGTCGCAGTGCTTCGTACGCGCCACGCAGGGTCTCCCGCCATGCCTGCGGATCGCGGATCTGCTGGGCGACGTTCGCCGTCATGGTCGCCAGGTCGACCCGCAGCGGCGGGAGTGTCGTCGCATCGCCGCAGATCCAGCGCACCCGCTCGCCGCCCGGCTTGGCTCGGGCCACGTCGATGGACGCCTGCGCGGGGTCGACGCCGACCACCTCGATCCCGCGTTCGGCCAGCGCGAGTGCGAACACACCTGTCCCACAGCCGATGTCCACCACCTGACGTGCCTCGAACTCCTCCGTCATCTCCACGTACGCATCGAGATCGCTGCGATCGGGGTCGAGCGGGTCATGGATCGCGGCGAGTCGTGGATGCCCGAAACACTCGTCAGCCATGCGGCCGACCGTATGGGGGCCGGGCTTGCCTGCCTAGTCGATTTCCCCGGCCGGCAGAGGTGCTGGTGTCCCCATCGGACGAGATCTCCAGCTGGCTCTGGGCGTGAGAACCGTTCTCGTGAACAGTGCCGCACAGGGCCGGGGAGGCAAACGGGCACGGAAAGTCGATGGGGCGTGCCACGACCCCGCTGCCCGTCGGAGGATCCATGACCACTCGCCTCAACGGAGTTGAAATCCCGAACTCGGCCCGGCCCTGAGGCCCAAGGTCCGCTTCCTCGCCTGGCGGAAACCCGTTGGGTTCCTCTCCAGTGCGGGGAATCATGAAGCATGCACTCGGACGGCTGGCACCTCACGGAAGACGTCGACGACTTTCTCACCCGGGCCGGAGACTTCCTGCGCTCGCGGCCCGGCTCGCACGTCATGCAGCTGACGTGGGCCGAGAGTGCGAGCATGCGGGGCGGACGCGTTCGGCACCGAAGCCCCCGTCTTCGGAGTGCTGGAGCGAGCGGGTGAGGTTGGCGCCACCTTCTACCGCCTCCCGCCTCCCGCCCCGTGCTCTGGGCCTCTCCCCGCTCACGCCCGAGGAGGCCGACTCCCTCGCCGCCCACCTGGCCGCCCTCGGGCACTCCCTTTCCCGCGTCAGCGCGGACCACGGCACCGCCACCGTTTTCGCCGAGGCCTGGCAGCGGCACACCGGCGCGACGCCGGAACTCCGCGGCACGCGGCTCCGTCTGTACCGCCTCGGCACGCTCACCCCACCGGAGCCGTTGCCGGCGGGCCGGGGCCGCGTCCTGGGCGAGCAGGACCTCGACCAGGTCATGTTCTGGTGCGGCGAGTTCGCCAAGGCCGTCGGGGAAGACGTCTCCATCAGCGACGACACGTGGGCCGGCACCCGCTTCGCCGACAAGCGCTACACGCTCTGGGAGACCCCGGACGGCACTCCCGTCTCCCTCGCGGGCATGAACCCGATGATCGGCGGCCAGATCCAGGTGGACATCGTCTACACCCCGGCCCACCTGCGCGGGCGCGGTTACGCGGGCGCCGTGACGGCGGAGGTGAGCCGGGCCGCGCTGGCCGCGGGCGCGAGGGAGGTCGTGCTGTTCGCGGGCCTGTCCAACCGTTCCTAGGCAGTGAGCAGGAGTGAGTCCTGACTCTCCGGCACGCCCCGAACGGTCTTGGGCGCACTGGTCCTCCGCTTTCGCATCCTGGGCGGCGACGCATATCACGTATGCGGTCCGTCCCAGGCGGGCGGAATCCCTACGACCTGGCCATGCGGGTGTGGCCAGAGGCGACGGGGAGGCCCCGAACCATCTCTCCGGTAGAACGGGGGCCCCGACTGCCGACGCCACACCCGGCGTCCCAGATCGCACCGAGTGCGTTACGTGCACCCAGCCAGGCACACCCACGGAACTTCACCCCGTTCACTCAAACGTGCCCATCCCATTTGATCCGCCCAGTGCCGTGGCCGGTGAGGTGTCGGTGCCGCCCCCGTCCCGGACGGCCGGGACGGCCGGGACGGCCGGGACGGCCGGGACGGCCGGGACGGCCGGGACGGCCGGGACGGCCGGGACGGCCGGGACGGCCGGGACGGCCGGGACGGCCGGGACGGCCGGGACGGCCGGGACGGGGGCGGCACTCAGCCGGTGGCAGTGCCGAACCACCGGGGAAGTCGGTCGAGGAGATCCCGCTGGTCCTCGCCGACCCACGCCACATGTCCGTCCGGCCTCAGCAGCACCGCGGGGACGTCCAGTTCCTCGCTGACGTCGACCACGTGGTCGACCCGGTCCGCCCAGCCCTCCACCGAGAGCCGGCCGCCGGTCTGGTCGAGCAGCAGTCCGCGGCCGCCGTGCATCAGCTCGTACAGGCGTCCTCGCTTCAGCCCCACGTCCCGCAGCCGCCGGCCGAGGAGTTCGTGGCCCTCGCCCGAGTCGTGGCCGACGTCGTAGCGGACCCCGATCGCGGTGATCTTCTCGATCAGGTGGCGGTTCACTTCCTCGAAGTCCATCAGCTCCGACAGCAGCCGGCGCACCGACCGGGCCCCCGGCTCCACCGACAGCAGGAGCATCTGCGCGCGGGTGTTGTCCAGCACGTCGGCGGCCACCGGGCGCCGTTCGGTCTGGTAGCTGTCCAGCAGTCCTTCGGGTGCCCGGCCGCCCACCTCGGCGGCAAGTTTCCAGCCGAGGTTGAAGGCGTCCTGGATACCGAGGTTGAGGCCCTGCCCGCCGGTCGGCGGGTGGATGTGCGCAGCGTCGCCGGCCAGCAGCACCCGGCCGCTCCGGTAGCTCTCGGCGAGGCGGGTGGCGTCGCCGAAGCGGGAGATCCGGCGGGGTGAGTGCACGCCGAAGTCGGTGCCGGCGAACGCCCATAGCTGCCGCTTGAGTTCGTCGAGGGTCGGCGGGACCGTGCGGTCCTCGGCCACGCCCTCGGCGGGCACGATGACGCGGTACACCCCGTCCCCCTGGGGGATGAAACCGAACAGCAACTGGGTCCTGCGGACCTCGGCCACCACGGCGGCCATCGTCTCCGGTGGTACGCCCAGCTCCACCTCGCCCAGCAGCGTCTCGACCCGGGAGGGCTCGCCGGGGAAGCCGACGCCGAGCAGCCTGCGCACCGTGCTGCGGCCCCCGTCGCAGCCGACGAGGTAGCGCGAGCGCAGCCGCGTGCCTCCCCCGCCGGCCACGCCCTCTTGGGCAGAAGCGCCCCCACCGGCCAGCTCGGCGGTCACCCCGTCCGCGTCCTGGCTCAGCCCGACCAGTTCGCAGCCGTACCGGATCTCGGCGCCGAGTGCGACGGCGTGCTCGGTCAGCAGGCGCTCGGTGACCGGCTGCGGAATGCCGAGGACGTAGGAATGCGCGGTGTCCAGCCGCTCGGGCCACCCCTTGTCGATGGCGGCGAAGAAACCGCCGACCGCGTACTTCCGGCCCAGCGCGAGGAACCGCTCCAGCAGCCCGCGCTGAGCCATCACCTCGATGCTGCGCACGTGCAGCCCGAGCGCACGGGCGTACCCGGTGGGCCCCGCCTCCTTCTCCAGCACGACCACCCGCACACCCTGCAGCCGCAGCTCAGCGGCCAGCATCAGCCCGGTCGGCCCGCCGCCGGCCACGATCACGTCAATCATGAAAAACCCAACCCCCGGATGAACGATGTCGGATGCCGACCGGACCGCACCGCGTGCGACGCCGACGGTGCGACGCCCCACGCGAGGCGCCTACCTCGACAACAGCGCACACACTTCGCGAATCACCGATTTACGCAGGTTCCGGCCCAGGGCGACGATTCTGCGGCACGACCGGGGCCTTGCCGCAAGCCCCCCGGTGCGCTATACGTTGAGAAGGGCAAGGAGACGGGTTCTCTCCTTGCCTTCGTCGTTTCGTCGTTTCGTCCTCCCGGGCCTCCCAGGATGCTCAGGCCTCTCAGACCTCTCAAGTCGCTCAGGCCGCTCAGTCCTCCCGGCCTCTCAGGTCCCCTCGCCGACCTGCCCGCCCGAACCGGGACGGACGCTACGAGCCCCCCTACAGCCACTCCAGGTCACAAGCAGGTGCAGGGACTCGGTGGCGGATGCTTCCCCGGCCGCGCAGTGGAAGCCGTCGGTGGCGTCGGCCAAGTCTTGGAGGAGGAAGCTCCTGTCCTGACGGCGGCTTCTTCCCGACACCACCCCGAGTCTCGGACCCGCGCCTTCGCCGGTCGCGAACGCCGTCGGCGTGACGGGCCCGGCGGCGCGGGCGCCGGTGGTTGACCTTCACCTTGGGTGAGGCCGCAGCCTCAGGAGGGCCGGGCAGAGGGCCCGGCGTCAGGAACCGGGGTGAACGGTATGCACGTCGAGCTGCATCGGATCCGTGCTCAGGAACTCATGCGGGAAGCCGACGCGTACCGGCTCGCCCGGCAGGCGAGGCGCGCACCGCCGGATCCGAGGGCCGCGCCCTCTTTTCCCACTTTTCTCACGCAGTGCCGAGCCCGCCTCCAAGCGATCCTCACGGATGCCGCGCGACGAAAACGGACTCCCCGCCCGGCCGGTCGGGAGCGTCGCGTACGTCCTCCGCCACACGGCCCTGCACGGCCGGTTCCCCCCGGGACGCGGGCGGGGCGGAACGCCGGTCGCCGCTAGGAAGCGCGGGGCCGCCGCTCTGCGCGGGCCACGCGGGCCCACTCTCCGAGGATCGGAACGCAGTGCTCGGCGAAGTACTCGTAGTCCTCGGCGGTGTTGTAGACGTGGGCGGAGAGCCGCAGGTAACCGATGCCGTCGAAACTGGTGAAGGCGGCCTCCACCCCCAGCTCCCCGGCCGCCCGGTCGCGCAGCGCGTCGGCCGAGACGCGGCTGTCGGCCAGTCCCTCGGGCAGCCGCACCAGCCGCATCCCGGGCACGGGCATGCCGACGTCCACCGGGCCGTCGAAGCCCGTCAGTCCGGCGAGTGCGGCGCCGATGGTCCGCTCGGCGTAATCGGCCAGGTCGTCCATGTAGCGGCGGGCGGCGGGCCAGCCCCAGGTGCTCTCGACGAGGCCGATCGCGGTGGCGGCGGCCAGAGGGCCGGTGGCGTCGATCGTGCCCTGCTGGTCGAAGCGGTCGGGGTACGGGTCCTCGGCCCCCCAGGAGTCGATCAGCGGATACAGGTCGTCCCGCTGCGGGCCACGGGCGATCAGGGCGGCGGTGCCGCGCGGCGCGCAGGCCCATTTGTGCAGGTTGCCGACCCAGAAGTCGCAGGCCGTCCCGGTGAGCGGGGCGGCGATCAGCCCCGGCGCGTGCGCGCCGTCGACGAGCAGCGGGACACCGCGCCGCCGCGTCTCGGCGCCGATCCGCTCCACCGGCATGCGGCGGGCGGTCGGCGAGGTGATCTGGTCGACGACCACGAGGTCGGTGGCGTCGCTCAGCTCGGCGGCCACGGCCTCGTACGCCTGCTCCTCGTCCGCGTCCAGTGGCACCGCGGCCGTACGGACCCGGCCGCCCCAGCGGCGTGCCAGGCGCTCGGCGCCCATGGTGACGGCGCCGTAGCCGTGGTCGGTGACGACGATCTCCCCGCCGTGGCGGCGTTCGAGGTTGGCGTAGACGACGCTGGCGCCGGCGCTCGCGTTCGGCACCAGGGCGAGGTCACCGGGGTCCACCCCGAGGAACGCGGCGAGGTCGGTCCTGGCCTCCGCGAGCCGCTGCGGCAGCGCGGGGAACCAGACCACCGGCGCGCTCTCCATCTCCTCCCGCACCCGCTGCTGATGTTCCTGCGCCACCAGCGGGACCGCCCCGAACGAACCGTGGTTGAGGTGCCGCAGGGCCGGGTCCAGCGACCACGCGTGGAGAGCCGGCCGGCCGTCGGCCAGCAGCAGGGGGCGCGGTGCGGTGATGACCTCGGTCTCGCTCACATGACTCCCGTCCGGGTCCCGGGAGAAGCCCCGGATACAGCGCTCTCGCACCGGCAGTCGTCGGACCTCCGGCACGGAAAGACTCAAGACATAAGACGACTCGGGATGGTGGCACGGGATTTTCGGCCCTGCCAAGCCCTCCGCAGCGGGAGACGTCTGATGACTCACCACGGATACGTCCCAGGCGCCGGAAGCCGCATCGACGAGGACAGTGGCGTCACGGCGTCGTGGAGGACGTGGGCGACCAGGCTGAACAGGACACCGCCGAGGAAGGCCTTGCCCTCCGGGGCGTCCCCCACGGGCTGGACGAACTGCGCGGTCGGCCCGTTCACGCAGATGACCGGCAGGACGACGCGGGTCACGGCGGGCTCGAAGCGTTCCTGGAAACGCCGCGGTCGCTGCCCACCCTCCCTCCATCCGCTGCCCTGGTCACGCGCTCCGGCATGCCGAACTCCCTCCGCGCACAGCGACTGACGAGACCTCACATGCCTGTGTTCGAACCGGCTTTCGTTGGATCCATGGCCCGTCTACACCACGGCACGGGCAAGACGGGGAGCGGCGGTGCCGCGGAACGGCAGACCCAGCGTTCCGATCGCCACCGCCAGCGTCATGGCGTAGGAGTCCACCGCGCGCCGGACGTTGGGGGCGTCCAGGCTCGCTCCGGTCACGATGCGATCGAGGTCGATGTAGGCGGAGCGCACGATCTCCAGCCGGCGGTACACCTGCCAGTCCTTCTGCCAGTCACGGGTGCACTCGGGTGCCAGCCGGCGTTCCCAGCGGCGGAACATCCGGTCGCGGATCTCCGGGCGGGTGGGCGTCAGGTGCATGTGGCGCACCAGGTCGTAGAGGGGGTCGCCGACCAGGGCCATCTCCCAGTCGATGATGGTCAGCGCGAAGGCGTCGTCCCTGCGTACCAGGTTCCACGGGTTGAGATCGCCGTGCAGCAGGGAGGGCTTGCGGTGGCTCACCTCGTGGCGGGACAGGATCTGCCGAAGGCGGTCGGCGTCCGGCAGTCCGAGATACCGCGCCAACCGTTGTGACTTCTCCGGAAGTTCGGCCACCAGCAGGACCAGTTGGTCTGTGAGCGAGGGGTAGAACCCTGCCGCCCCGACCAGCGGATCGAGTGGTGTGCAGTCCACCCGTGTCAGGGCGCGGAGCTGGTCCACGAGACCGTCCGCCTCGTGCGGCAGCAGGCCGTCGACCGGGTGGTTCGGAGGGCGGTCGGCATCGGCCGGGCCCTCGTAGGTGTGGATGGCGAAGGGATCGTCCGGGTGGCTGACTCCGAGCGCCAGGGTTCTCGGCGCGGCCACCGGGACGGGCGCTTGTTCGATGAGCCGCAGAACGGCGTGCTCGCTGAGGATGCCGCGTTCCCGGCCGCATACGTCGGGCAGCTTCCGGCGGACGACCACGAGGCGGCCGGTGCTCGGCACCCGCACCACCGTGTTGAGGTGAGCGGTGCCCTTGAAGACGCGGTCGGCCGAAGCCGCCCCCTCGAGCGCCAGGGCCTCCCGCACCGCGGACCCGGGGAAGTCCGCGGGCTGCTCGAGGCGCCGGTCCGGTTCCCAGGTGAAGGCTCTGGCGCTCGGGCCGCGCCCGGTGCGGTGGCCGCTGTCGTCGTGGGCCGCCAGCCGGCGGAACAGCGCACGTTCGATCTCCCGCTCCCCCGGCACGCTCCTGAGCCGCAGTGGTTCGGACGCCGCCTCCAGCGCCCTGCGCACCTCCGCCACCGCCTCGTCCAGCTTCTTCTGGGTGAACGATTCCTCCAGGGACCGCACCGCCCGCATGACGTCGGGGTACACGGACTGGGCCCGCTCGAAGGCCAGGTAGTGGCGCAGGTCCTTGCCCAGCCCGTTGACCGCGGCCGGACGGACCTCCCGCATGGCGTCCGCCCAGGCGTCGACCACTTCGGACCGCTGGTGTTCCGGATACCGCATCCGCACGAGATGGGTCGCCAGGTCGTGCAGCGGGTCACCGTAGGTGGCCAGCTCCCAGTCGACGCAGACGAGTGACAGGTCACCGGGGTACGACACGATCACGTTGTCGCGGTGCAGGTCGGCGTGGAGCAGGCTGTACGGTCGCCGGGCCATGGCGGGCGCCCGTTCGGCCAACGCGGTCAGGGCGTCCTCGGGAACGCCGAGTGCCGCGAACAGCCCACCGAACGACTTCCGGTGGGGCTTCCTGATCTGCTGGTCCGCCAGACGGGCCAACGTACGCAGAAAGCCCTGGCTGTCGGTGTCGTTGCTGGGCCAGACGGACGGCAGCGGGGGGAGCCCGGTGCGGCGCACCTGGGCCGTCCCGGCCAGCAGGCGGGCCATCTCCTGGACCATCAGGGTGTCGACGGGTTTGTCGTTTCCGCAGACGCGGGAGAGCGGGACTCCCTGCACATGGCTGTGGATCGCGAACCCGTGTCCCCTGGCCAGGACCTCCGGCACGTGCGGCAGGGTCCTCCTGACGGCGTCGAGGATCTCCTGCTCGTTGCGCCACGTTCTGATCACCACCGGCAGCGCTTCGGCACGCCGGACCCGCACGGTCACCGGCGTACCGGCCGCACGGCCGAGCGGCCTCGCCATGGCCGGCGTGACCGGCACGACGTGGTTCTGGTGGTGGTGCCCACCGATCGCCTGTCCCGTCCGCACGGCCAGGTCGAAGAAGGCGCGGTGTCCCTGGTCGGGCACGGGGCGTCCCCCGGGGGCGGGACGGGGAGGGGACGATGCGCCCACTGGCCACTCCGGAAGTGCGGGGGAGGGAGTCACGACATGGCAAACGGTAAGCACGGGGCCGGTGTCACGCGCGATGAGGGTCGCGCGACGGAGTGGCGCGACGGAGTGGCGCGCTGGGCGGCACAGGTGGTTGGCCCCCTGCTGCGTGAGGGCCGCGCAAGCTCGTTCCAGGTTGGCTTGTCAGCCTCTTGTACGAACGCGGGAGAGCGTTTGCTCAGTCGGTGCGGGCATGCTATCGGAAGGCGGGCGGAAACCGGCTCAACCATCGGTGGAGAGCGGATTCCCCACCGATGCGAACCACTGCCGCATGCCGGTGCACCGTGTCGACCGTGTCACGGGAGGCACCGAGCTCCTCGGCCGGATCGCGCTGCGACGGCAGGGACGACCGTCACCGCCGGTGGACGGCTGCCGGTGCGGGGCTCGGGGAACTGTTACCGGGACCGGCCGCGGAGACCGCGCTCGGCGTGGTCGGCCCGGCGGTCCCGCTCCTCCACGGCGTGTGGGCGCGGACTCGGCAGGACGGGCGTGCCGTCGGCGCCGCCCTGCTGCCGGCCCCGCTGACGCTTCAGGCCTGAGGTGCCGTGCGGAGCAGGGCGAGGACGGGTTCCAGGGAGGGCAGGATCACGGTGGCGCCCGCGGCTTGCAGGACCTTTTCCTTGTCCTCGTTGCGGGCGTAGCCGAGGAAGGGCACGCCGGCCGCCGTGGCGGCATGGAAGTCGGAGGGGGTGTCGCCGATCATCAGGGCGGAGTCCGGGGCGGCGCCCATGGCGTTCAGGGCGCGGTTGATGCAGTGGGGGTCCGGCTTGAGCCGGCTGAGCTGCTGGGTGCGGCCGTAGACGTGGGGGGCGAAGCAGCCGAGGAGGCCGCGGTCGGTGAGGTACTTGCGGACCACGCGGGGGGAGTTGTTCGTCGCGATGGCCGGCCGGGGGCCCACCGCGGTCCAGGTGCGGATCAGCGGGTCGGCGTAGGGGGTGGGCCGGGCCGAGGAGGCGGCCAGCATTTCCTCCTGGGTGAGCCGCGCCTCCAGCTCGGCCACCAGGTCGCTGCCCGGGTGCCTGCGGTCGACGGCGCGGAGCACCGCGTGCGGGTCCAGTGACTCGCGTTCGGGCTCCGTGAGCAGGCCGTGCAGGCCCCGGCCCTCCAACCACTCGACGAGGTCCGTCGCCACCCGCTCCGCCGAGTGGCCCGCGAAGAGACGGCAGATGGGCCCGTCGAAGTCCCACAGCACGACACGGGCGCCGCTGATCAGTTCCTTCAGTCCGTCCGGATCATTGAGGTCCTTCTGGTCGTTCTCGGTCTCGTGTGTCACCTGTTCGGTCTGCGTCGCATCAGAAGTCACTAGGAGAGTGTCAGGTCCGTGGTGATGGTTTCCCAGAGGGCGTCGAACCACTTCTGGGATTCCTCCACGAACGCCTGGTCCCGCTGTCCGGCCTGCTTGCTGAAGGAGAAGAGCAGGGACTGGGAGCCGAGCGCGTCGTACATGTCCAGGGTCTGGGTGCCCCACTCCTCCTCGCGCCTGGCGAGCATGTAGTAACCGATCAGCGCCTCCTGGCCGTTGAGCAGGTAGAGCTTCATCGGCGGGGTGAAGGGCAGGGCGCGGAACCTGACGTGGACGTCGATGCCGTGGGTGTGGCGGACGGACTGCAGGTTGTGCTGGAGCACCTGGGCCTGGGCGTTGCGCATCTGCAGCCAGCGCTCGTGGACCGGGTCGTCGTCGCCGGCGTTCTCGTCGACCAGGACGGGGAAGGCCAGGTTGATGGTCCGGGACGGCAGGAGGACGCGGAACTCGATCGACTCGGGGCGGAGTCTGCCCTCGTGGATCAGCCGGACGGGTTCGCCGACGGCGACCATCAGCGTCTCGGAGGTGTGGGACACCACGTCGATACGGACGTGCGGCGTGGAGAAGGCCTCGGTGAGACGGGGGGCGAGACCGACCATGGTCGGCTGGGGCTCGTCCGACGCGGGGGCCGGCTCGGCGATCCGGGGCGGGCTGCCCTTGCTGACGTTGCTCAGCAGACCGTCGTCCGCGAGAACGCGCAGTGCCTGGCGGACGACGCCGCGTTCCACGCCGAACTCCTCGGCGAGCTCGGCCTGGGTGGGCAGGCGTTCGCCGGCCCTGAGCTCCCCGGCGCGGATACGTTCGCGCAGGATGTCGGCGATCTCCTGGGGCGAGTTCCTGCTGCTGTCGTCCACGGCGACGTTCTCCTGAGTCACGACCAAACGCTACAACTCTGACCTATCTATGGGGAGTTGTTTGAAAGTTGTTTACAAGCACCTGCCAAGTGGGGACAACATAGCTAGAGTTGGTAACCAACTTGACCGAGTTGGCGGAAGTTCCGCTTCCGTCCACAGGAAAGCACGAAGCAGCACGAAGGGGGAACATCGTGCCAGTCCTCGCTCTCATCTCCGCGATCCTCGTCGTCACCCTCGAGCAGTACGTCGAATGGAAGTACGGCATCGCCGGCATCATCGGTCTGCTGCTGCTCACCGTCGGCATCAAGGCCCACAGTCCGGGCGTCAGCTCCGCCGGCGCCCTCCTGCTCGCGCTGCTGGTGACGCGGCCCGCACTCTGAACCACCCGTACATGCCGCGCCCCCCACGCAGGGGGCGGGGAGACGTCAGCTCGTGAGCTGCAACTCCGAACTGATCGTCTCCCACAAGGCGTCGAACCACAGCCGGGACTGCGTCACGAAGGCGCTGTCCCGCATCCCGGCGCCCTGCTCGAACGCGAACAGCGCGGAGCGGGTGCCCTGCGCGTCGTACGTCTGGACGTTCTCCTGGTCGATCTGCGCCTCGCTGCGGGACAGCGTGTAGTAGGCGAACAACGCCTCCACGCCATTGAGCAGGTACAGCTTCACCGGCGGGGTGAAGGGCAGCGCCCGGAAGGAGACCCGCACGTCGATGCCGTGGGTGGCGCGCAGGGCGAGCAGATTGTGCCGGAGCACCTGCCCCTGGGCGTTGCGCATCGCCAGCCACCGCTCGTGCACGGGGTCGTCGCCGCGGCCGCCGCGGCGGCCACCGCGGCGGCCGTCGGCGGAGTCCTCGACCGCCACCGGGAAGGCGAGGTCGATGTTCCGGCCGGGGAGCAGGACGCGGACGTCGACCTTGGCCGGTTTCATCCGCCCGGCATGGATCTGGCGCAGCGGTTCGCCGATGGCGAGGGTGAGGGATATCGCGGTCAGGCAGACGGCGTCGATCCGGACGTGCTCGGCCTCGAAGGCGGCGGCGATACGGGGGGTGAGGGCCGCCGTGGTGGGTCGGGGCGGCGCTTCCGGCCCGGTCAGCGCACTGCCGGGGTGGCCGGCGACGGTCGCCGGGGCGCCCTTGGCGACGTTGGTGAGCAACTGCTCGGACTGCAGGATGCGCAGCGCCTGGCGTACGGCGCCGCGCTCGACGCCGAACTCGTCCGCGAGCTTCGCCTGAGTGGGCATGCGCTGGCCAGGTCGCAGCTCCCCGGACCTGATCCGGGCGCGCAACTCGTCGGCCACCTCGCGATGTGTCCTCTGTGGCCGCTGGGGCCTCTTCCGTCCATTGACGGGGGCGTATTCCGGGTCCACGCCGAAACCCTACAACTTCTCGCCATCTTTTGGCAGTTCACGGAAAGGTGGTTATGAGCCGCATCCAAGCGGAGATAACTTAAAAGAAGTTGGTCGCCAACTTGAGCAACATGGTCGGACCTCCCAGGAGGTTGGCCATCACGGTGACGGTGGGGACCACTCCTCGAGCCGCCGACCGGGCTTCCCTTCCGGAGGGGAGCCGGGAACCCGGTCGGTCAGCACCAGCACAACAACCACAACTGAACAGCAGGAAAAGCACATACGGCTACGGATGCACGGACACCCGCCGGACGAGGGGAGGAGGAGGGAACGACACCGAGGGAGCGCGGCAGCGCTCAGAACAGGTCCGGGCACCATGGACGCCTGGACGTACGCAGCAGGGCGTCGGCCTCACGGGCGGCGCCCGCTCGTTCTTCCCGGACCCGGCCCAGCGCCGCCAGCCGCACCGCCGACTCGTCGCCCAGCCACAGCGTCGCCAACTCGGCGACGTCCAGGGTCAGATCGGCGTCCTCGGTGGTCACCGCGCACGTCCCGGCGCCGTCCGCCGACGCCTGGAGCCGGTAACGCCCGCCGGCCAGCCCCGCACCGTCGGCCACCTCCAGCACCAGCGACCCGGCCGCCTCGTACGTCCGGGCCTCCAGCGCCCGTACGACGTCCAGGACGCGCACCCACAGCCAGTCCATATACGTCGTCACGGCGGCGGCGCGCGGGTCCGGCAGGAGGAGGGGGAGCAGGTCGTCGGGGGCCCGCCAGCCGCTCTTCACCTTCGCGATCCAGTCGATCGAGCACAGGTAGCGCCACAGCGCCCGTTCCGCGGCCGGGCTCACCGCGAGCAGCCAGTCCACCCGCGCCGTGTTCAACGGCTGCTTGGAGTCGCTCCACTTGTCGTCCGCCGTGTAGGAGACCAGTCCCTCGACCGCGCCGTCCGCCGAGCGGTACACGGCGAAGTAGGGCTCGTTCCACGTCGGGGGGACGTGCACGGCGCCGGTGGCGGTCTTCCACCACAGGTCGCTCCGGCTGACCGCGCCCGGCTGGATCCCGCGCAGCCGCTCGTGCAGCTCCGGGCCGAGCTTGCGCACGTCCTCCGCGTCCACGAGGTCCACCCGTCCGCCGTCCTCCGGGCGGGACCGGCGCGGGTCGAGGCCGGTGCGCGGGACGTCGACGGTCCACTCGGTGGCCCAGGTGGCGGGGCCGAAGCCGTAGCGGCCGTATATGGGGTATTCGGCGGCGATGAGGGTCGCGACAACGTCCCCGCGCTCCTTCGCGGCGGCGAGGTCCTGCGCCATCATGCGGGTGAGCAGACCGCACCGGCGGTGTGTGGGGCTGACGGTGACGTTCGATATGGCGTCGGCGGGCACGGCGGCCCCGCCGACCGCGGTGATGTCCTGCGGGAAGGAACGGAACGTCGCGACGCAGCGGCCGCCGTCGAAGGCCCCCAGTGACCGGCCCGGCAGGAACTGCAGACGGCGGGTGTCGAGGACCTCCGGAGAAGGGGTGGGCTCCCGCAGGAACCCGGTGTTCAGGGCCCGGTTCCAGTCGGTGAACTCGGTCTCGGTGATAGGGCGTACGTCGATGTCGGTGCGGGGCGTTCCGGCGCTGGGGGTCATGGTTTCACCGTAGGTCGCCCCCTCGGGAGGTGTCGCGCGCTTTTCCGACCGTCCCGCGGCCCCGGCCCGCCCGGCCGGACCACCGGATGCGAGCCACCCGCCCGACACCCGGCCCCGCCCGGCCCGCCTCACACCAGCAGGTCGTCGACCTGGGCCTCCCCCTCACGGTACCGGCGCGCGATCTCCGCACTGCAGTCGTCCGCGGTGCGCTGCAGGCGCTGCCGGCTCCGGGACACCTCCTGCTCGTACCGCACCAGCCGCCCCATCGCGGCCGTCAGCTCCTCGTCCGTACGCGCACCCAGGTCCGAGAGCTCCACCTCGGCGAGCATCTCGGCCGCCAGCCGCCCGTACTCCTCGCTCTGCGGCGTCCCCAGGGTCACATGGCGGGCGGAGGAACGCCGGCGCACCGGGGTGTCCCGCAGGATCTCCGCGAGTCGCTCCACCACGGACGTCTCCGCCGACGTGGCGACCGAGGCCGCGCCCACCGGCGTACGCCGGGCCAGTTCCGCCCGCAGGATGTCGATCCGGCCCTGGAGCAGCCGCCGCACATAACTGAGGTCGGCCTCGTCGCGCTGGGCGTCGCGGCGCAGCGTGCGCAGCTCGGGCAGGCTGCGCACGGCCAGGGCCGACTCGGGCCCCGGGTGCTCCTCGGGCAGGGCCGGGCTGTCCGTGCGCTGTGCGGGCGGGCGGTGGAACTCGCGCTCCCCCACCCCCGCCCGGGTCGGCAGGACAGGCCCGGACTGCTGCCCGGTTCCTGGTGTGCTCATGTGCCTTGACCGTCCCCTCGACCGGTGTGTGCCAGCATCGTGCCACCTCTGGTGGCCGCCATGTGACCGAGTACTCCTGATCCGCCCCAGATGGGGGGTAAGGAGTAAAAATAGCCCGACCGGGGCCCCTCGCGGACCGCCGTCAGCCGTCTGTTCGCCGACCGGCATGATGGGTGTATGCGTGCAGTGGTGCAGAGGGTGGACGGCGCGAGCGTCGTCGTGGACGGCGAGACGGTGGGGGCGATCGAGGGCGAGGGGCTGTGCGCCCTTGTCGGCGTCACCCACGAGGACACCAAGGAGAAGGCGGCGCAGCTCGCCCGCAAGCTCTGGTCGGTGCGGATGCTCCAGGACGAGAAGTCGTGCAGCGACGTCGACGCCCCGCTTCTGGTGATCAGCCAGTTCACCCTTTACGGCGACGCCCGAAAGGGCCGGCGCCCCACCTGGAACGCCGCCGCCCCCGGGGACGTCGCCGAGCCGCTGGTGGACGAGGTGGTCGCCCAGCTGCGTGCGCTGGGCGCGACGGTGGCGACGGGCCGCTTCGGCGCGCGGATGCGGCTGTCGCTGACCAACGACGGCCCGTTCACCGTCCTCCTCGAGATCTGATCCACGTCACCTCGGACGTGGATCAGGGCTCGGCACAGATCAGGGCTCGGCACAGATCAGGGCTCGGCACGGATCAGGGCTCGACCACGGTCTCCTGGGCCGCCGCCGTGTCCCCGGCCATCAGGCGAGCATCGACCGGGATGTTCCGCTTGACCAGCGCGAGGGCGACCGGGCCCAGCTCGTGGTGGCGTACGGACGTGGTGACGAAGCCGATCCGGCGGCCGTCCGGACCGTCGTCGGCGATCCTCAGGTCGGTGCCGGGCGGCGGCAGATGGACCTCGCTGCCGTCCAGGTGCAGGAAGACCATCCTGCGCGGCGGCTTGCCCAGGTTCTGGACCCGGGCGACCGTCTCCTGGCCCCGGTAGCAGCCCTTCTGCAGGTGCACCGCACCGCCGATCCAGCCCAGCTCGTGCGGGATGGTGCGGTGGTCGGTCTCGAAGCCGAGCCGGGGGCGGTGCTGCTCGACCCGCAGCGCCTCGTACGCGAGGATGCCGGCGGGCGGCCCCGCCTTCCCGGCGTACGACTCCAGATCGGCGCGGGGCAGGAACAGGTCACGGCCGTACGACGTCTCGCGGACGGCGACGCCCTCGGGCACCTCCACGATGGAACCGGCGGGCAGGTGCACCACCGCGAAGTCGGCGGTGCGGTCGGCGACCTCGACCCGGTAGAAGAACTTCATCGACTCCAGGTAGGCGATCAGCGCCTCCTGGGTGCCGGGTTCGACATGGGCCCAGACCGTCTCGCCGTCGTCGACGAGGTAGAGCGCGTGCTCGATGTGGCCGTTCGCGGAGAGGATCAGCGCCTCGGTGGCCTGGTGCGGCGGAAGGTCGCTGACGTGCTGGGTGAGCAGCAGGTGCAGCCAGCTCAGCCGCTCCGCCCCGGAGACGGTGACGACCCCGCGATGGGACAGGTCGACGAAGCCGGTGCCTGCGGCGAGGGCACGCTGCTCGCGGAACAGGTCGCCGTAGTGGGCGGCGACGCCTTCGTCCACGCCCTCGGCGGGAACGGCGCCGGGCAGGGTCAGCAGAGGGCTCTTCATACCCCTAGCCTACGACTCGGTAGTTGAACCCTTCAGGGAACAGTCCTTGCAGCGGCCGAAGATCGCGAAGTGCTTCATGTCGGTGTCGAAGCCGAAGGTGTCGCGCAGCTTCGCCGTGAACTCGGCGGCCACCTCCACGTCCGCCTCGATGACCTCGGTGCAGTCACGGCAGACGAGGTGGAGGTGATGGTGCCGGTCGGCGAGGTGGTACGTCGGGGCGCCGTGCCCGAGGTGGGCATGGCTGACCAGCCCCAGCTCCTCCAGGAGCTCCAGGGTGCGGTAGACGGTCGAGATGTTGACCCCCGACGCCGTTCTCCGCACTTCCACGAGAATGTCGTCGGGGGTCGCGTGCTCCAGCGTGTCGACGGCTTCGAGCACGAGTTGGCGCTGCGGCGTCAGCCGGTAGCCGCGCTGCCTGAGATCGCTCTTCCAGTCGGTGCTCACCACACCACGAGTCTAGGGCCTCCGGTTCGGATCACGCCGGGCTCGCGGGCCGTGCACCCCGGTGCTCCGGGGCCCGGTGGCTCACTTGAAGAAGGCGATCCCGTCGTCCGGCATGTCGTCGGGCAGGGCCTTGGCCCAGCGCTCGACGTCCTCGGGAGTGACGACCTTCTTCAGGTGCGCCGACATGTAGGGGCGCAGCTCGACCTCGGGGGTCTGCTTCTCACCGACCCACATCAGGTCGCTCTTGACGTAGCCGTACAGCCGCTTGCCGCCGGTGTAGGGCTGGGCGGCCGCGGTGCGCGCCACGGCGTCCGTCACCAGGTCGATCTGCGGCTTCTGGTCGGCCAGCTCGCCGTACCAGATCTCGATGACGCCGTCGTCGCGGGTCATCGTGACCTCGACCTTGCGGTCGGCGTCGATCCGCCAGAAGCCGTGCTCGGACTCGAGCGGCCGGACCTTGCCGCCGTTCTCGTCGAGCACCCAGGTGCGGGAGGAGTACTCCAGGAAGTCCCGGCCGTCGTGGGTGAAGGAGACCTCCTGCCCGAAGTTGCATTTCTCGGAGCCGGGGAAGTCGTGCACGCCTGCGCCCGCCCAGTCGCCGAGCAGGAAGGCGAGTGGCACGAGGTCCTTGTGGAGGTCGGACGGGATCTCGATCATCAGTGGCAGTTCCTGGAGTGGGCGGTCAGCGCTGACCCTGGTACAGCTTCTTCACGGCCAGCCCGGCGAAGGCGAGAACGCCGACGGCGACCAGGACCAGCAGGGCTTCGTAGAAGAGAACCACGGGATGCTCCTTGAGCGGGGGTGCGGTGCATTGCGTGTGCGCAGGGCGGACCCCAGCTTACGCGGCCGGACCCCGGCCCCGTCCTGCACCCACCCGGCGACGGCGGGGCCGGCGGCCGGTCCGGCGCCGGGTTCTCGGGTACAGGCTCTCGGATACGGGCGGGACGAGGGCGATTACGATCCGGGTATGGCGAAGAAGCTCGTGATCAAGGTGACCGCCGGGGCCGACGCCCCGGAACGCTGCTCGCAGGCCTTCACGGTGGCGGCGGTGGCCGTGGCCAGCGGCGTGGACGTCTCGCTGTGGCTCACCGGGGAGTCGGCGTGGTTCGCGCTGCCGGGCAGGGCCGCGGAGTTCGAGCTGCCGCACGCGGCGCCGCTGCCGGACCTGCTGGACTCGATCGTCGCGGGGGGCCGTCTCACCCTGTGCACCCAGTGCGCGGCGCGCCGGGACATCACGGAGAAGGACGTCATCGAGGGCGTGCGCATCGCGGGCGCGCAGGTGTTCGTCCAGGAGGCGCTGGCGGACGACACGCAGGCGCTCGTCTACTGATACGGAAGGCCGGAGGGCTCACCTGATACGGAGGGCCGGAGGGCTCACCGGGGCCCGTGTCTCTTCTTCCCGTCCAGTTCGTCCCACCACGCGTCGGACTCGGGGTCACCGGAAGGGTCGTCCCACCAGCGGTCGTCGGGGCCTCGCCGGTTGGCGACCATGGCGGCGAACGGCGGGATGACCATGGCCACCACGCACATGCCCACGGCCACCGGGACCGACCAGAGCCGCACGACGGCGCAGGCCAGGACGAAGAGCACGATGCACGTGCCCATCATGACGAAGTAGGTATGCCGCCTGCGCGCGTACATGCTTCCAGCGTAGAACCGGACCCGCAGGTGCGCAGGTACGCAGGTACGCGGACAGGCCGAAGGGCCGCATTCCCGGTGCCGGTGTCCGGTCCGTGGGATGCGGCCCTTCGAAGGGACCTCACACCGCGATGGCGACCTCGGCCAGACCGCCCTGCTGGGCGACGACCGTGCGGTCGGCGGTACCGCCGGGCACCAGGGCGCGGACCGTCCAGGTGCCCTCCGCCGCGTAGAAGCGGAACTGCCCGGTCGCGGAGGTCGGAACCTCCGCGGTGAACTCGCCGGTCGAGTCCAGCAGACGGACGTAGCCCGTCACCGGCTCGCCGTCACGGGTCAGCTGACCCTGGATGGTGGTCTCGCCGGGCTTGATCGTCGAGGCGTCCGGGCCACCGGCCTTCGCACCGCACATGGCGTACTCCTGAACTGGTCTCGTGGTCGGGTCGTGGTGCGGGCGAGGTCCTACTTGGCGGGGCCGAGCTCGATCGGCACGCCGACGAGGGAGCCGTACTCGGTCCAGGAGCCGTCGTAGTTCTTGACGTTCTCCACGCCCAGCAGCTCGTGCAGCACGAACCAGGACAGCGCGGAGCGCTCACCGATGCGGCACAGGGCGATGGTGTCCTTGGCGAGGTCGATCTGCTCGTCCTCGTAGAGCGCCTTGAGCTCGTCGTCGGACTTGAAGGTGCCGTCGTCGTTGGCGTTCTTGGACCACGGGATGTTGCGGGAGGTCGGCACGTGGCCGGGGCGCTGCGACTGCTCCTGCGGCAGGTGCGCCGGCGCGAGCAGCTTGCCGGAGAACTCGTCGGGCGAGCGCACGTCGACGATGTTCTGCGTGCCGATGGCGTCCACGACCTCGTCGCGGAAGGCGCGGATGGACAGGTCCTGCGGCTTGGCCCGGTACTCGGTCTTCGCCCGCTCCGGCACCTCGTCGCCGGCGACCAGCTCGCGGGCGTCCAGCTCCCACTTCTTGCGGCCGCCGTCGAGGAGCTTGACGTTCTCGTGGCCGTACAGCTTGAAGTACCAGTAGGCGTACGCGGCGAACCAGTTGTTGTTGCCGCCGTAGAGGACGACCGTGTGGTCGTTGGAGATGCCCTTCTCCGACAGGAGCTTCTCGAAGCCCGCCTGGTCGACGAAGTCACGGCGGACCGGGTCCTGGAGGTCCTTGGTCCAGTCGATCCGGACGGCGTTCTTGATGTGGTTCTTCTCGTACGCGGTGGTGTCCTCGTCCACCTCGACGATCGCGATGGTCGGGTCGTCCAGGTGTTCCTGGACCCAGTCGGCGTCGACCAGTACGTCGTTACGGCTCATGCTCTTGTCTCCTCCGGGGCAGTTACGGCGGCAGTTGCGGCGAGGCGTGCGGCTGTGCGGGTGCGCGGCACTCCTGCGGGAGCGGGCGCACGGATGCCCCTCAGCGGGGCGAGGTGGGGATGCGGGCGGCGGGGCGCTCGCTCAGAAAGGTCGACAGAGCATGGCGGCGACGCGGCAGAGGTCCACTGCCCGCCGCTTCGTGAGATCCGCCTGTCCCCGCGCTCGGAGGACGCTCGTCTGACACTGCATGCCGTCGATCGTAAGGAGGACAGGGCGGGCGTGTCACCGCCGTGTCGCATACTGAGACAAGATTGTCCGCACTCTGGGATCACAAGAGGGGCGGGCCTGCTTCCGCTCCCCCGGACCCGACGGCGCCCGTCCTCGCATCTGCTCTGCGGACATCTTCGTCTCGCCTGTCGGACATCCGGGGCCACCGGGCCCCTCGGGGGCGAAGCGGTCCCGCCGACCGCCTACCTACCCGGCGAGCCGGACGTCGGAACCCCGCACGGTGATGTCGACGCCGGACTTCCCCGCCTCGACCTTGTCGAGCTTGATCCCGCCGGGCAGGCCGTCGATCTTCTGCTCGAAGTCGGTGATCTCCCGCACCCGCGCCTCGGCCATCTCGATGCCGCCGAACGCCGGCAGCGCGTCCGCTTGGACCCGCACGGTGTCACCGTCCACGACGGTGACGGAGCTGAGGACGGAGACCGGCTCGGGCAGCTTGGTGCCGAGCACGGTGGCCTCCACCGCGACCTCGATCTTCCCGTTGCCGCCGTCGGAGAGGCCGATGACACTGGCGGTGACACCGGGGCCGACCTGGGTGGACTCGGACTTGGCGGTCTTGAGCAGCTCGTCGTAGGTCACGCTCGCGGTACCGGTCGCGTCGGCGGCGGTGGCGGAGCTGAAGTCGCCGGAGAACTCGACGCCCTTCATGTCGGCGCGCAGGTCCTCGATCCGGATGTTCTGCTTGCCGTCGCCGGTGCCGGCCTCGTACTCCTGGATCCCGATCCGCACCTCGTCGAGGGAGCCGCCGGCGATCTGGGTGAGGAAGGGGAACCCGTTGATGGACACGTCGGGGGTGGTGCTGAGGTTCTCGGTCGACTTGAGCCGGTCGGCCACCTCGCCCTCCGCGAAGTTGACCGCGAGGCGGTCCACGAGCACGAAGATGCCGCCCAGGACCACGGCGATGATCAGCAGTATTCGCAGTGCGCGCATGTGGTTGGTTCCCCCACCTAGGTGCGTTTCGACGACAGTCCCCGACGACCGGGCAGCCGTCCTGCGCGAGAGTAACCCGCACGGCAAGGAGAACTCCGGGATTGTTGATCAGCTGTGACAGGCGCCCGAGACGGAGCTCCCCCCGCCGACGGTCGTGTCGGCGGGGGGAGACGGGGCACGCGACCGCGGAACGCGGTGGGGACGTCAGCCGGGACGTCAGCCGGCGACGCGGCCCAGGACGTACACCGCCGGTGCCGCCGCGGCCAGCGGCAGGGCCACTCCGGCCGTGAAGTGGACGAACCGGGACGGGTAGTCGTAGCTCGCGGCGCGGTGTCCGACCAGGGCGCAGACCGCCGCGCCCGCGCCGATCAGCGCGCCCGAGGCGCCGTACCCCGTCATCCCGCCGGCCAGCGCACCCGCACCGGCCGCCACGAGCAGCGCGGCCACCACGGACGCCGGCGTGGGCAACGGCAGCGCCCGCGCCACGACCGCCGCCGCCACCGCGATCCCGCCGACCGTCACCGCGTCGGCGGCGGCCGCCAGGTAACCGCTCGCCACGATCGCCAGCGCGGCCGCGGCGACCGTCGCCGTCAGGCCGTACATCCGCTCGTCGGGATCGGCGTGCGACCGGAGCTGGAGCACCAGCGAGAGCAGCACCCACACACCGAGCGTGCCGAGGATCGCCGACGGCGACCGGTCGGAGGCGAGCAGCGCCACGTCCGCGACCAGCGCCCCGAGGAAGCCCAGCGCGATGCCCTGCCGTGCGGGCCACATGCCGTTCAGCCGGAACCAGCCGGCCGCGGTGAGCCCCTGGAGGGCCACCAGCGGCACGAGCAGGGCATATGTGCCCAGGGCCGCCCCGCCGGCGAGCAGCAGCCCCAGCAGCGCGGTGAGCGCCGCCGGCTGCAGGCCGGGCTCGATGATCGGCGAACGCCCCTCCGCGCGGGCGCGCTGCGCGTCCGTGACCCGGGTGTTCCCGGCGAGGGTGGCGGGCCCGTACCCGGGGCCGTCCGGGGCATCGGGGGCGGGGACGACGGGGGCCGAGGGCGCGGCGGAGGCGGGCGGGGGCATGGCCCCGGCAGGGGCGCCCGCACCGGCACCGGGATGGGCAGAGGGGTCGGGGAGCGGTGCCCCGTGGGTGGAGGCCACCCCGTACCCCGCGTACACCGCGGGCCCGCCGAGCGCGCTGCCGTCACCCTGCCCCGCGTACCCGGCATGCCCCGGAGGGGTCTGCGGGGCCTGCGGGGTCCGTCCGGTGTGCTGGGGCAGGTACGACGTCTCCTCCGCGGCCGTCGGCGGGACCGGGGGCTGCATCTGCGTCTCCCAGGTCTGTCCCTGCCACTGCTGCGTGTACTGCTGGGCGGCGTGCGGATCGTCGTACGCCTGCTGCCCTCCGGGCCACGCCTGCGACGGCCCCTGCGCCTGTCCTTCGGGCCGCTGGTGCCGGGGCGGGGGCGGGCCGTAGGGGTCGTAGCCCTCGTCTCCCTCGCGGCGTCCGTCGTGCCCGTCGTAGCCCTGATACGGCTGGTTGGTCATCGCTCACCCTCCTGCGAACGGCGGGAGCACCTCGACCGTGCCGCCGTCGGCCAGCCGTACCGTCTCATGTGCGCGGGTGCCCACGGGATCACTGTCGACGAGGAACGAGCATCGCCGCAGGACTCGCGTGAGTTCGCCGGGGTGCCGCTCGCGCACCGCATCGAGCGCGTCGGCGAGCGTGACCGCCTCGTACGACTCCTCGGCCGTCCCGGCCGCGGCCTTGGCGGCGGCCCAGTACCGCACCGTGACCTTTGCCATCTGCTGGTTCCTCAATGTTTGACAGTGGACACGGTCAGGCTAGCCCGCCCGGGCCGCGGCCCAGTCCCCTATCCGGTGCAGCAGTCCGTCGAGGGCCGCGTTCTCCGCGTGTCCCGTGCGCGATCACGAACACGAGGTCATGGGAGGGCGGCCGCGGGATGTTCTTCCCGGTCACCCTTTCGGCCGCGGCCGGGTTGTATGCAGAATTGATCCGCACGCCGTCCACCGTGCGCAAAAACGTCCGAAAAGACGTACCGCCCCAGGTAACTTCACGCCTCACACCGCGTATCTTGAAATGCGGACCATTGGTGGAAGGTGCCACATGACCTGACGGACCGGTGCTCATGTCGGCTATTCTGCTGGGAAGAGGACTCGGGCAGTGAAGCCCCCGGGTCCTTTTGTGCTTTCGGAAGCGTTGTATACGACGCGGGAAACCGCCGGTGTACGGGCCGTCGAAACGCACGAAGCAGTGCCGTAAACGTCCTCGCAGGGACCGAGGAGGAACCAGACGTTATGGGCGAGCGAACCGTGCACGTACGAATGACGACCCGGTCGTGGGCAGCACCACGACCCGAGCCCCGGGGCCAGGACCGCGTCCTCGACGGACTCGAAGGAGGGGTGCGATGAGTTCACTGCTCCTGCTGACCAACGCCCTCCAGCCGTCGGCGGAGGTACTCCCCGCCCTCGGCCTGCTGCTCCACCAGGTGCGCGTGGCTCCCGCCGAGGGCCCCGCCCTGGTCGACACCCCCGGCGCCGACGTCATCCTCGTCGACGGCCGGCGCGACCTCCCGCAGGTGCGCAACCTGTGCCAGCTGCTGCGGTCCACCGGCCCCGGCTGCCCCCTCGTCCTCGTGGTGACCGAGGGCGGCCTCGCCGCCGTCACCGCGGACTGGGGCATCGACGACGTCCTCCTCGACACCGCGGGACCGGCGGAGGTGGAAGCCCGGCTGCGGCTCGCCATGGGCCGGCAGCAGATCGTCGGCGACGACTCCCCCATGGAGATCCGCAACGGCGACCTGTCCGTCGACGAGGCGACCTACAGCGCCAAGCTCAAGGGGCGCGTCCTCGATCTCACGTTCAAGGAGTTCGAGCTCCTGAAGTACCTCGCCCAGCACCCCGGCCGCGTCTTCACCCGCGCCCAGCTGCTGCAGGAGGTCTGGGGCTACGACTACTTCGGCGGCACCCGGACGGTCGACGTCCACGTACGGCGGCTGCGTGCCAAGCTCGGCCCCGAGCACGAGTCGCTGATCGGCACCGTGCGGAACGTGGGTTACCGATTCGTTACCCCGGACAAGGGTGAGCGGGCCGCCGAGGACGCCAGGGCGAAGGGCGACCGGCGGCAGGCCGGGTCCGACCGCCAAAAGGCGGCGGATGCGGACGAGACGGTCACCCTGGACACCGCCGAGGCCCCGAGCCAGGCGTGAACGGCATCCGCACGAGCGCCGCGCCCGCACACGCGAGCCGTTTCCGTGCTGTTCACAAGGTCGTTCACGCTCTGCCCCGACCGGTTATATCCGCGTAGACTCCGCGCGTGGCCAAGGTGACTAGGGATGATGTGGCTCGGCTGGCGGGTACGTCCACCGCCGTCGTGAGCTATGTCATCAACAACGGACCGAGGCCGGTCGCCCCGGCCACGCGCGAACGCGTACTCGCCGCGATCAAGGAGCTGGGATACCGGCCGGACCGGGTCGCCCAGGCCATGGCGTCGCGGCGGACGGATCTCATAGGCCTGATCGTGCCGGACGCGCGCCAGCCCTTCTTCGGGGAGATGGCGCACGCGGTCGAACAGGCCGCCTCCGAGCGCGGAAAAATGGTGCTGGTCGGGAACTCCGACTACGTGGCCGAGCGCGAGGTCCACTACCTGCGGGCGTTCCTCGGCATGCGCGTCTCCGGCCTGATCCTGGTCAGCCACGCGCTGAACGACCTCGCCGCCGCGGAGATAGACGCCTGGGACGCCCGGATCGTCCTGCTGCACGAGCGCCCCGAGGCCATCGACGACGTCGCCGTCGTCACCGACGACCTCGGCGGCGCCCAGCTCGCCGTCCGCCACCTGCTGGAACACGGCAACGCGTACGTCGCCTGCGTCGGCGGCACCGCGGAGACCCCCGCGGTGGGCGACCCCGTCTCCGACCACGTCGAGGGCTGGCGGCGGGCCATGGAGGACGCGGGCATCCCGACCGAGGGCCGCCTCTTCGAGGCCCCGTACAACCGCTACGACGCCTACCGCGTCGGGCTCGACATCCTCTCCGGACCGGACCGCCCGCCCGCGATCTTCTGCTCCACCGACGACCAGGCGGTCGGCGTGCTGCGCGCGGCGCGCGAGCTGCGCATCGACGTGCCCGGCGAGCTGGCGGTCGTCGGGTTCGACGACATCAAGGAGGCGGCGCTCACCGACCCGCCGATGACGACGGTCGCCTCCGACCGCCCGGCGATGGCGCGTGCGGCGGTCGACCTCGTCCTCGACGACGGGCTGCGGGTGACCGGCTCGCAGCGCGAGCGGCTGAAGATCTTCCCGTCCGAACTGGTGATCCGCCGCTCCTGCGGCTGCGGGTAGCACCGGACCTCCGGCGGCCCCGTCGTCTCCACGGGGCGGCCCCGCCGTCTTTATATCGGGCATACGCGGTTCTGTCGGGCTTCTCAGCGAGCACTCAGGGTGCTCTCATCGTCGGGCGTCAGGCTCGTCGACATGACCGAGAGCCATCGCCGCAGCAGCGAGTACGAGAGCCCCCGGACGGGCGGCCACCAGCCCTACTCCTCCCCCGCGGACCCGCAGTGGCCGGCCCCGCCGGCCTACGCGCCGGGGCAGCCGATCACCGCCGCACACCCGGCGGGCCCTGCGGACCCGACGACGGCGACGCACCCGATCGCCGCCGCGCACCCGGCGACACCCGCGGACTCGCCCCACGCGTCCGAGCCGGCCGCTCCCCACCCCCGCCGGAAGCGGAACCGGGGCCCGGTCCCGCTGCTCGCCGCCGTGGCGATCGTGGCGGCGGCCGTGGGCGGCGGCACCGCGTACGGCGTCCAGGAGCTGACCGGCGGCACCACCGTCGCGTCCGCCGGCTCGGCCGCCACCGGCGTGGTGCCGACCGGCCAGAAGGGCACGGTGTCCGGCGTCGCCAAGGCGGTCGGCCCGAGCATCGTCGAGATCAACGCCACCTCCAACGCCGGATCGTCCACCGGCTCCGGCGTGATCATCACCAACGACGGCGAGATCATCACCAACAACCACGTCGTCGCCGGTGCCTCCTCGGTCAAGGTGCGGACCAGCGACGGCAAGACGTACACCGCGGACGTCGTCGGCACGGAGAGCTCGAAGGACCTCGCGCTGATCAAGCTGAACGACGCATCGGGCCTGACGCCGGCCACCCTCGGCAACTCCGACGGCGTTCAGGTCGGCGACGAGGTCGTGGCGATCGGCTCCCCCGAGGGCCTGACCGGCACCGTCACCAGCGGCATCGTCTCGGCGCTCAACCGTGACGTGACCGTCTCCACGGACGAGAGCCAGGGGCAGCAGCAACAACAGCAGGGGCAGCCCGGCGGCTGGCCGTTCGAGTTCGGCGGCCGGCAGTTCAACGGCGACACCGGCGGGTCCACGACGACGTACAAGGCGATCCAGACCGACGCGTCCCTGAACCCCGGGAACTCCGGCGGCGCGCTGATCGACATGAACGGCGCCATCATCGGCATCAACTCCGCGATGTACTCGGCGAGCGGCAGCGGCTCCTCCTCCTCGGCCGACGCCGGCAGCGTGGGCCTGGGCTTCGCCATCCCGGTCAACACGGTCAAGGCGGACCTCCCGACGCTGCGGGCCGGCTCCATGAACTGACGTGACGACGCGGCACTCACCCGAGGAGTCCGACATGATCCAGCAGATCCCGCAGGTCACCCACCGCGTACCCGACGCCGGTACCGACCCCGCCGGTCTCGCCCTCGCGTTGGAGGTCGCGGCCGAGCTGCGCGCGCCGGCCCGACGGGCCCCGGAAGTCACCCCGCCCCCGCCCCACCGGAAGCCCAGCCCCGGTCGCGGCGGCCACCGACGTGCCGTGCGCGGCTGATCCACGGCTGACCCGCGGCCGGCCGGGGCCGCCCGCGCCCCGGGGGATCGTGCGAGCCTGAGAGCTTGAGAGGCTGAAGCCCTCAGGCCCCAAGCCCTGCCCCCGCGCCCCCGCCCCATGCAGACAGAGGAACCCGAGCCATGAGCCCCGCAGAAGGCGACCGTGACCCCCAGCGCATCCTGATCGTCGACGACGAGCCGGCGGTGCGCGAAGCGCTTCAGCGCAGCCTCGCCTTCGAGGGATACGGCACCGAGGTCGCCGTCGACGGCGCGGACGCCCTGGAGAAGGCGGCGGCGTACCGGCCCGACCTGGTCGTCCTCGACATCCAGATGCCCCGGATGGACGGCCTGACCGCCGCCCGCCGCATCCGGGCCACCGGCGACACCACGCCCATCCTGATGCTGACCGCCCGGGACACGGTCGGCGACCGGGTGACGGGACTGGACGCCGGGGCGGACGACTACCTGGTCAAGCCGTTCGAGCTGGACGAGCTGTTCGCCCGTATCCGCGCGCTGCTGCGCCGCAGCTCGTACGCGGCCGCCGTGGCCGGTGCCGCCGAGCACAGCGACGTCCTCACCTTCGCCGACCTGCGCATGGACCTGTCGACCCGCGAGGTGACCCGGGGCACGCGCCAGGTGGAGCTGACCCGTACGGAGTTCACGCTGCTGGAGATGTTCATGGCGCACCCGCGCCAGGTCCTCACCCGGGAGCAGATCCTGAAGGCGGTCTGGGGCTTCGACTTCGAGCCGTCGTCGAACTCCCTCGACGTGTACGTCATGTACCTGCGCCGCAAGACCGAGGCGGGTGGCGAGCCGCGCCTGGTGCACACGGTGCGGGGCGTCGGCTACGCCCTGCGGCAGGGCGGCACGGAGTGAACAGGCTGGTCCGCAGGTTCCGCTCGCTCCCGATCCGGGCGCGGCTGTCGCTGCTGGTGGCGGCGGCGGTGGCGTTCGCGGTGGCGGCGGTGTCGGTGACCTGCTGGTTCATCGTGCAGGGGAAGCTGTACGCGGAGCTCGACGACGACCTGCGGTCCTCGGTCGTCGAGCTGGACGAGAACCAGCTCGCCAGAATCGTCGACACCTGCGGCCGGACGCCTTCGCAGACGGACGCCTTCGGCCCGCAGAGCGGAAGTTACGGCCAGTTGGTGAGCACGGACGGCACCGTGTGCCTGCTGCCCTTCGCCTCGGCCGCGGTCAAGGTCACCGGCGGCGACAAGGACATGGCGAAGGACCCGGACCCCCGCTCCGCGCACTTCCGCAACAGCGTCGACAGCGACGGCCACCAGGTGCGCGTGCTGACCACCGCGGTCACCGTCAAGGTGCCCCTGGGCCGGGGCGTGGCCAACGGCTACGCCTATGTCGCCGCCGTTCCCCTCGACAGCACCCGGTCGACGCTGGGCGACCTCGCCCTGATCCTGCTCCTCGTCTCCGGCGTCGGAGTACTGGGAGCGGCCGCCGCCGGCCTCGCGGTCGCCCGTGCGGGCCTGCGCCCCGTCGACGAACTCACCGAGGCCGTGGAACACGTGGCCCGTACGGAGGATCTGGGCATCCGCATCCCCGTCGAGGACGACGCCGAGGACGAGGTCGCCCGCCTCTCCCGCTCCTTCAACTCCATGACGTCCGCCCTGGCCAGCTCCCGCGACCTGCAACAGCAGCTCATCGCGGACGCCGGCCACGAGCTGCGCACCCCGCTCACCTCCCTGCGGACCAACATCGAACTCCTCACCCGCAGCGAGGAGACCGGCCGCCCGATCCCTCCCGACGACCGCAAGGCCCTCCTCGCCTCGGTGACGGCGCAGATGACCGAACTGGCGTCGCTCATCGGCGACCTGCAGGAACTGTCCCGCCCGGACACCGGCCAGCACGCCGACCGGGCGCAGATCGTCGCCTGGCAGGACGTCGTGGAGTCGGCGCTGCGCCGCGCCCGGCTGCGCGGCCCGGAACTGACCATCACGGCGGACGTCCGGCCGTGGTACGTCCGCGCGGAGCCCTCCGCGCTGGAGCGGGCCATGGTCAACGTCCTGGACAACGCGGTGAAGTTCAGCCCGGAGGGCGGCACCGTCGAGGTCCGCCTCGCCGACGGCGTCCTCACCGTCCGCGACCACGGCCCCGGCATCGCCGCCGACGAACTCCCCCACGTCTTCAACCGCTTCTGGCGCTCCCCCACCGCCCGCGCACTCCCCGGCTCGGGCCTCGGCCTGTCCATCGTGGCCCGCACGGTCCAACAGGCGGGCGGCACGGTCACCCTGACCCGCGCGGAGAACGGCGCCGGGGGCACGACGGTCACGATCCGCCTCCCGGGGGCGCCGACCCCGCCGCCCGAGGTGCCGTAACCGGAGGTTCCGTAACCGGAGGAGGAGCGGCAACTTTTCGGTACCGGGCGGCAACCGACCGGCGACTCATCCCCCACACGGATCGGATCGCCGTATGAGTGAGAACCCTCGCAGCGTCCGGCACCGCAGCGGTACCGGGGCACGGGCGGCCACCCTCCCGCTGGCCCTGGCCACCGCGGCCGCCGCCCTGGCCTACGGAGCCGCCCCGGGCGCGGCCGCCCCCGCCCCCGCTCCCGTCCCCGTCGCGGCTGCCGCTGCCCCCGCCTGGGCCACCGCCACCGCCGACGGCTTCGCCTCCGTCGACGCGCTGGGCCAGAACGGCACGTACGGCGGCCGGGACGGTGCGATCGTCACCGTCCGGACCCAGGCCGAGCTGGAGCGGTACGCGACCGCCGCCGAGCCGTACGTGATCGTCGTGGCCGGGACGATCACGATGAACCCGGTGGGCAAGGAGATCAAGGTCGCCTCCGACAAGACGATCGTGGGCTCGGGCACGTCCGGGCACATCGTCGGCGGCGGCTTCTTCCTCGGCCAGGGCGTGCACAACGTGATCATCCGCAACCTGACGATCCGGGACGCCTACCAGGGCATCTGGAACGACAAGGACCACGACTTCGACGCCGTGCAGATGGACGGCGCGCACCACGTCTGGATCGACCACAACGACCTGCGGAACATGGCGGACGGCCTGATCGACGTCCGCAAGGACAGCACGTACGTGACGGTCTCCTGGAACGAGATGAGTCACAACAACAAGACGTTCGGCATCGGCTGGACCGAGAACGTGCTGACCGACATCACGATCCACCACAACTGGATCCGCGAGACGGAACAGCGCAACCCGTCCACGGACAACTGCGCGCACGCGCACCTCTACAACAACTTCCTGGAGGACACCCCCGGCACGGACATCACCTCCTCCTACGGCACCTACTCACGCGGCGGCACGCGCATGGTGCTGGAGAACAGTTACTTCCAGGGCTTCAAGAACCCGGTCATCAAGGACGCGACGGCGACCGTGGTGCAGCGGGGCAACGTCTTCTCGGGGACGTCGGGCCGCAACGAGAGCGGGGGCACGGCGTTCGACCCGAGGGCGTACTACGCGTACACGCCGGACGCGGCGGCGAACGTCCCGTCGCTCCTCAAGTCGGGTACCGGCCCTCGCGGTTCCATCGGTACGACGGCCGCCGCGGGAGCCGCCACCCGGGCGGCCGCCGCGACGACCCTCACGGTCGCCAAGGACGGCACCGGCCAATACACCACGGTCCAGGCCGCGGTGAACGCCGTACCCGCGAACAACCCGTCCCGCGTGCTGATCTCCGTCAAGCCGGGCACGTACCGGGAGACGGTCCAGGTCCCGTCGAACAAGCCGCACATCACGGTGCAGGGCACCGGCGGCAGCCGCAAGGACACCGTGATCGTCTTCAACAACGCGGCGGGCACCCCGAAACCGGACGGTTCGGGGACCTACGGCACCTCGGGCAGCGCGACGGTCGCCGTGCAGGCCGACGACTTCCAGGCCCGCAACCTGACGATCGCCAACGACTTCGACGAGCGGGCCAACCAGTCCCTCGCCGGACACCAGGCCGTGGCCCTGCGCACCGCCGCCGACAAGGTCCTCCTGGACGGTGTCATCGTCGAGGGCGACCAGGACACCCTGCTCCTCGACACGGCCGCCAAGGAGCGCCTCGGCAGGGTGAAGGTCACCAACTCCTACGTCGTCGGCAACGTCGACTTCATCTTCGGCCGGGCGACGGCGCTGATCGACCGTTCCGTCATCACGCTGAAGAAGCGCTGGGACGGCAGTTCCGCGGGCTACGTCACCGCCCCGAGCACGGCCGCCGGCCGCAACGGCATCCTGATCGCCAACTCCACGGTGAACGGCGACGTCTCGGACCGCACCTTCCACCTCGGACGCCCCTGGCACGCGGGCGGCGACGCCTCCCTCGACCCGCAGGCCACGGTCCGCGACACCTACCTCAGCGCCGCCGTCCGCACCGCGCCCTGGACCGACATGAGCGGCTTCTCCTGGAAGGACGACCGCTTCGCCGAATACCGGAACACGGGCCCCGGCGCCGGCTCCGCCTCCACCGACCGCCCCCACCTGACCGACGCCCAGGCGACGGCCCAGGCCGTCAACACCTGGCTCGGCGACTGGACCCCCACGGCGTCCTGACCTGCTCGTCCGGGGCCTGGAGACGACGTGCCGGGCCCCGGCACCTCACCGAAGACTCGATTCGTCCCTGATCCCCGTCAGGAACAGCTCCCACGCAGCCGAGCCGAAGACGAGCACCCCGCCGTCCCGCACCTTGCTGTCGCGGACCGGGGCGATGCCGGCGCAGCCGTCGGCGACCTCGACGCAGTTGTTGGCTCCCCCGTCGCTGTGACTCGACTTGCGCCAGGCGGCGTTGCTGAGGTCAGGGGCCTGCTTCATGGTCTGTGCTCCTCCAGTACGTCCCGGATGAACGTCAGCGAGTCCGACGGGGTCAGCGCCAGATCCCGCAGTCGATCGTAGGACAAACGGTGGTGCAGTACGTCCTCCGGATCATCCATCAGTACACCGCTGCTGCCGCCCTCCGTATAGGCCACGGAGCTTCCGTCCTTCTGCCACAGCAGGGTCAGCGATCCCTTCCCCATGAGGTGATGGATCCCCGCGGAGAACGGCAGTACGTGAATCACGATGCTGGGCCACTGCGCGACCGCTTCGACGTGCCTCAACTGGCCCTCCCACGTCTCCGGGCCGGCTGCGGGCCGACGGAAGGCGAGTTCGTCGATGACGAAGCGGGCACTCGGCGCCGGGCTCTTACCCAGCAGGAGTTGTCGTCCCAGGCGAGCGGCCACCTGCTCCTCAACAGCCTCACGGTCCCGGCCCGTTGCCTCCGGCTCGGACAACACCTCGCGGGCGAAATCCTCGGTCTGCAACAGCCCCGGTACGTTCGGCGTGTACACGTGGATGACGCGTGCTGCCGCTTCCAGCCGCATGTACTCCTTGTACTTGTCCTTGAAGGCGTCGATCCGGGCCAGTTTCCAGAGGCTGACCAGCAGGTCGCCCGACCTGTAGTACCCGTCGAGATCCTCCATGACCGTCACCTTGGACAGTCGCTCGCCCGACTCCAGGCGGCACAGATAGCTCTTGTCGTACCCGGACTCGTCGGCCAGCCGCCCCAGCGACTTGCCCTCCTTCTCCCGCAGGAAACGAAGCGTCCGTCCCAGCACCACGCGTCCCGACTCCGTCTGCGTGTCCACCTGTTCGGCCATGTCGCTCCTGTCCGTGGTCCGGGGTGACGGACAACGCCGGCCCCCTTCCGCAGCGTACGTGCCGTAAGTGACGATCGAGGCACAAGCAGTAATCGCCGTCGGCCGCCATCCGGCCCTGCGGCCCGCACGGACAGGGGGCACTCCCACCATCGAGGACAGTCACCGGGCAGCTGTCGAGTACGCGCCCGTACGAGCGCGATGCGCACACCGCACGCCCTTGTGCGCTCACGCCAGAGGAACGACACCGTCGCCGCCAGAGAATGGACGTCTCCGCATGAGCAACACTCCGCTCCGCCTTCTCCCCTGGACCACTCCCGAAGGCAACCCCTGTTATCTGAGCACCGACAGGGACGACAGCAGGCTCTCCCGGCTCGCCGACGACGTCGAGGCGGACCAGCTGGACTCGGGCGAGCAGGTGCTCGCGGGCGCCAGGGCCGTGCTCGGCGACCCGAAGGCCGGTGAGCGGGCGATGCGCTTCGCCCTCACCAGGGCGACGGAGTCCCTGGAGGACGTGCTCCGTGTCGCGGTCAGCCGGGGAGGACGCGTCAGGGCGGGTGGCGGCGGGTGACACGTCCGACCGGCTCCGTCCGGCGTCTTCCGCGTTCTACCGTGGACCTCCGGCCCTCCCCCTGTCACACCCCGGCCGGAGATGAGGAGCCGACCATGGCCCACGAGGTGGATCCGAACTCCTGCGAAAGAACACCCGAGGCGATCCGGGCGGCCCTGCAACGGCGCCCGGACTGGCTGCGGGCCTTCGAGCAGGAGTGGCTGAGCGCTGCCGCCGACTTCGACCAGCCGGCCCTCGACGCCGCGATCGACAAGTGGTTCCCCTTCGCCTGCGCCTGCGCCACACCCGGGTATCTCGACGCCGTGGAGCAGACCGTCAAGCGCATGACGGAGGACGACACCGAAGGCCTCGTGTTCCGCGACGCGGAGGGCCACGCCTATGACGCGGACGGTCGGTCCGTCGATGCGGGCGGGCGTCGGTGAGCGCCTACCTCATCCGCTACGTGGACCGTGCGGCGGAGCGAAAGGCCGCCCTACCGGACTCCCGGCGGACGTCGCTCGAGAACCTCGAGAAGCTGCTCACCCTCAACCCGTTCGGTCCGCCGGCGCTCAGCAACCGCGACAACAGCTGGTCGGGGGCCTTCCGGGGCGGCTTCGTCACGTACGTCGTGTCCAACCGCCACGTGGTCGTCAACGTCATCGACCTCGTGGCCCTCTGACACCGAGGGCGCGTATGACACGCTGGGATCATGAAAACACCACCGGACGGACTGCCCGCGTACCGCGTACTGACCGGTCCTGATGATGTGGCGTTCTGTCATCGTGTGAGCGAGGCCCTGGCGATGGGGTACCGACTCCACGAAGGGCCGGCGGTCACGTTCAACGGCGACCGGGTGATCGTCGCGCAGGCAGTTGTGTGGCCCGGGGCAGGGAACGCCACTTCGGCGTGACGGGTCCGGGCCGGGCGTGCGGGAGGCCGTGGGCGTCGCTGATGGCGGTCGCCGCCTCCGTGACGTCCCAGTCGATCCCGGTCCCCGCACCGGCAGGCTCGAGCAAGCGCCCCCGCACCGGTTCGCTGCGCCCTACAGCCGTACGGAAAGGTTTCCCACGGTGGCAGTTATCGTCAGCTCGCCACCGATCGCGTTCAGGTATGCGGCCATGGTCGAGGTGTCCAAGTGGGCGGCGCCCCGCTCGATCTGACTCACCCGCCCCTGGGTGACCCCCATCGCTGCGGCGACCTGGACCTGCGTGAAGCCCTGAGCCTTACGGAGAACGGCCAGTTCATGGCCCCGCTCGGCATCGACCAGTTCGGCCTTGGCGGCGTCGATACGCTCGCGCTGCTCGGGAGTGATGTCGGCCGTCAGGTCGGCCATGGTGCCGAGTTTCATCTGTCCTGCCCTTCCTTCTTCTCCTGCTCCAGCGCTTCAAGGTAGGCCGCGTACTTTCCATCCGCTTCCCTGATCGCCCTGGGGTACCAGCTTGCCCACTGCCGTCCGGCAGCCTTGTTACCCGCCACCAGGAAGATTGCCCGGCGTTCGGGATCGAAGACGAACAACATCCGGATGCTCACCGTGCCGCCACTGCGTGGACGCAGCTCCCGCATGTTCCGATAGCGACTCTTCTCGATCGCACCAACCGTCGGACGACGTAACGCCGGACCCACTTCCTGGAGCCGCTCCAGAGCCGCTATCACATGGAGGTGGCTGTCCGAATCTTCTTTGGCAAGCCTCTTGATCCAGTCCAGCACGTCATCAAAGAACCGCAGCTCATAAGGTTCGGCCACATGAATAAATTAGCACGCACTAATATTTTGGCAAGTGGAGTCTGCCGAACCTCGGGCCTCCGGAACCCGGCTTGGTACGCCTCAGGGCCCGGAGGTCGCTTCCGGGCCCTGAGGGTGGGGCGTGCTACTGCACGATCGTGATGCGGTCCGCCGCCGGTGGTGCGAGCGGGTTCGAGGCCGAGGAGTTGGCCGTCAGGTACCGCTCCAGGGCCGTGAGGTCGTCCTCGCCGACCAGGTCGCCCGTGCCCTCGCCGAGGGTGGTGAAGCCGTCGCCGCCGCCCGCGAGGAAGCTGTTCGTGGCCACGCGGTAGGTGGCGGCCTCGTCGATCGGCTCGCCGTTCAGCTCGATGGAGTCCGTGACCACCCGGTCCGCGCCCGTCTTCGTCAGGTCCAGGGTGTAGGTCAGGCCGGAGGAGACCTGGAGGATCTTCATCGAGGCCTGGTTCGGGCCGCTCACCTGCTCCTTGAGGACCTGGATCAGCTGGGCGCCGGTGAAGTCCTGGAGGTTGACCGTGTTGGCGAAGGGCTGGACGGTGAAGCCCTCGGCGTAGGTGACCACGCCGTCGCCCTCGGCGGCGCTCGCCGCGTAGGTGAGGGAGGCGCGGATGCCGCCCGGGTTCATCAGGGCCAGGTCGGTCTCCGGGTCCAGCGTCCTGCCGTACTCCAGCTGGGCGTCGGCGATCAGGTCGCCGAGCGGGGACTCGGTGCCGTCCTTGACGATGTCACCGGAGAGGTGACCGATCGTGCGGTTGCCGATGGGGGCGGCGAGGGTGTTCCACCGGTCGATCAGCCGGGTCATGTCCGGTGCCTTCGGGACGTCCCGCGTCACCACGTGGTTCGCCGACTTCACGGCCGTACGGGCGATGTCACCCGTGCGGCGGTCGTACGTCAGCGTCGTGTCCGTGTAGAGGCGGCCGAAGGACGCGGCCGAGGTGACCATGCGGGGGTTGCCCGCCGGGTCCGGGATCGTGCAGACGTACGCCGCGTGGGTGTGGCCGGTGACCAGCGCGTCCACCTGGGGCGAGACGTTCTTGGCGATGTCCGCGATCGGGCCGGAGACGCCGTCGCCCGCGCCCGGGGAGTCGCAGTCGTAGTTGTACGCGGACGAGGCCGGGAAGCCGCCCTCGTGGACCAGGGCGACGATCGACTTCACGCCCTGGCGCTGGAGCTCCTTGGCGTACTTGTTGATCGTGTCGACCTCGTCCTTGAAGGACAGGCCCTTGACGCCCTCGGCCGAGACGATGTCCGGGGTGGCTTCCAGCGTCACGCCGATGAAGCCGACCTTGACGCCGTTCTGCTTCCACACCCAGTACGGCTTGAGGACGGGCTTCCCGGTCTTCTCGTTCAGGACGTTGGCCGCCAGGTACGGGAAGTCGGCGCCCTTGAACTTCTTGTCCGTGGAGCAGCCGTCGGTGGGGTGGCAGCCGCCGTTCTGCAGCCGGGCCAGTTCCCGCACGCCCTCGTCGAACTCGTGGTTGCCGACGGACGTGACGTCCAGGTCGAGCTTGTTCAGCGCCTCGATGGTGGGCTCGTCGTGGAACAGGCCCGAGATCAGCGGGGACGCGCCGACCATGTCGCCGCCGGCCGCGGTGACGGAGTACCGGTTGCCCTTGCGGGCCTCGCGCAGGTGCGTGGCGAGGTACTCCACACCACCCGCGTCGATGTTCTCCGTCGTCCCGTCCTCGTGGAGGTGGGTGACCCGGCCCGAGGAGCCCGTCGGGGGTTCGAGGTTGCCGTGCAGGTCGTTGAAGGACAGCAACTGCACGTCCTGGTAACGGCCCTTACCACCCTTACCGCCCTTTTCGCCCTTGCCGTCGTCGTGCCCCTTGTGCAGGCCGTGCGACGTGCCGCCCTTGCCCTCACCGGCGCTCGCCGCACCGGCGGGCAGGGTGGCCGCGGTCAGCGCGCCGACGGTGAGCACACCGGCCGCGGTCGCGAGAAGACGGTTCGTACGGCGTCTGCGGCGCTGTACCGACGAGGCCGGCGATGCGGGTGTGGCTGGCATGTGCCCCCCAGAGGGTCTGCGTGGGTCCGGGTGAGTGTGCGTGCGTGCTGCGAGATGCGTCGGGGTCGGTCGGGGCCGGTCCACATGGGTCCGAAGGGGATCCGGGTGAGGCACGCCGACCGCCCGGAAGCCTAAGGTCAACGCGCGTAGCGCGACAGGGGTTTCGCGGTTACATCCTGGTTATCTTTCCCGCCGCCGGTGGTGTCCGGGGCCGATCGGCTGGCACGGCGTGCTCCGTGTCCCGTCCGTTTTCGACGGGCTCGGCTTACCCTCGTACGCATGACCAGCGACGACACCGCACACTCCGGCCGCACCCGCTCGCTCCAGAGGTACGCCGCGCTCTCCCCGGAGCAGGTCGAGGCGGTTCTCGCCCTGCTCGGCGAGGCCGCCCGGACCGACGGACAGCAGGCGGTGTCCGAGCAGGGGCGGTTGCAGCTGCGCGGCGGGGAGCGGGCGGGCGTCTCGCATCTGCTGCTCTCCCTCACGGGCGAAGGAGACAGCGCCGACTCCGGTGAACTCGTCGGCTACGCCCAGTTGGAGGACACCGACCCGGTGGAGCCCCCGGCCGCCGAACTCGTCGTGCACCCCTCGCACCGGGGGCAGGGGCACGGGCGGGCGCTCGGGTCCGCGCTGCTCGCCGCCTCCGGCAAGCGGATGCGGGTGTGGGCGCACGGCGGTCACTCCGCCGCCCGGCACCTCGCCCAGGTCCTCGGCCTCACGCTTTTCCGCGAACTGCGGCAGATGCGGAGGTCGTTGACGGACCTGGACCTGCCCGACCCCGTCCTCCCCGAAGGCGTGACCGTACGCTCCTTCGTCCCCGGCCGGGACGACGCCGCCTGGCTCGCGCTGAACGCCTCCGCGTTCGCCCACCACCCCGAGCAGGGCTCCCTCACCCAGCGCGACCTCGACGACCGCAAAGCCGAACCCTGGTTCGACCCGAAGGGCTTCTTCCTCGCCGAGCGGGACGGCCGCCTCGTCGGCTTCCACTGGACCAAGGTGCACCGGACGGAGAACCTCGGCGAGGTGTACGTCCTCGGGGTGAGCCCGCAGGCCCAGGGCGGCGGGCTCGGCAAGTCCCTCACGACGATCGGGCTGCGGCACCTGGCGGGGCAGGGACTGCCGACCGTCATGCTGTACGTCGACGCCGACAACAAGGCGGCGGTGGCCGTCTACGAGCGACTGGGCTTCCTGACCCACGAGACGGACCTGATGTACCGCACCGAGACCTGAGACCCGAAGCCCGATCGGCCCCCGAGCCCCCGAGCCCGGGGCCGCGAGGCCCGCGTGCTCCGCTCCGGGCCCGGCCCCGATCCCGCGGACCTCAGGAGCGGGACCCGAGGCCTCCGCCGATCCGCCTCCGTACCGGCTCCGCCCCGCACACCGCCCACACCGCCAGGGCCGCGCACAGCAGTACCGTCCACCGGTCGTGGGCCGCCGCCCACCTCTCGTCGTCCGGCGCCACGAACAGGGCCCAGCGCTCCGGCCACAGCAGGGACGCCGGCACCGCCGTCGTGAACAGGGCGCTCGCGACGGCCTGGCCCGGCCGCGTGCTGTCCGACCGGCGGACGGCGAACGCCGCTCCGGCCAGGGCGAGGGCGAGGGCCGCCGCCGCTTCGAGGGTGACGCCGCCGACCGGGGGCCGTACGCCCGCGGGGACCAGCAGCAGCGCGACCGTCCACCCCAGGGCCGCGACCGGGACGACGGGGGCGAGGCGCAGGGTGTGCCGCACGGCACGCCGGGTCGGTACGGCGGCGGTGGTGTGCCGGGCCGGGTCGTCCAGCAGGAAGGCCGCGCCGAGCGCGAAGGCGAGGGCGGACATCCGCAGCGCGTTCAGCGCCAGCCGGCCGGTCGCGTCCTCCCCCAGCAGCCGGGGCGCGGCGGCGAACAGCAGCCCGAGGCCGCCCGCCACCCCGATCGCCCGCCACGGCAGCGTCCGTACGACCGGCCGCACCAGCGCGCGCCACGTCCCCGCGGCCCGGCTCGTGTCCCCGCTCGCGGCCCGGCTCGTGGCCCGGCTCGTGTCCCCGCTCACTCCTGGCATTCGTCCGCCTCCTCCGGCGCGTCCAGACCCAGCAGTTGCGCGGTCCGGTCCGTCGTCACCTCCGGGGTCGTCAGCTCGGCCCAGTGCGCCGTGACCTTCGCGCCGATCTCCTCCCGCGGCCGGTCCAGCAGTTCGCGGACGAGTTCGGTGTGCGCCGCGGTCATGGACAGCGGCTCCGTCTGCGAGACGACGACCGCCGAACCGGACGTGCTGTCGTCGACGCGGATGTCCCTCAGGTCGGACAGCGGGTCGGACCCGCCGGCCAGCGCCAGCCACATCACGGTGACGAGACGGCCGTCGCACAGGGTGCCCGCCACCGCCTCCTTCCCGGTGACCAGCACACCGGCCACGGCGACGGCGAACTCGGGGACGCGGTTGCCGCCCCACATCGTGCCGACGCTCACCTGGTCCGGGGCGGTGAGCGGGTCCATCGCCGCGTCGGTGGTCAGTCCGTACCGGGCCTCGACCCGCTGCCGTACGAGCAGCGACCGGTCCTGCACGGCGTCGCCCGCGAGGGAGTTCACCCGGTCCACGACCCCGGCCCAGTCGTCGGCGCGCGAGGTCCACTCCGGGAAGGCGCAGTAGGTCGTGCCGTCCCGTTCGACGCACTTCTGCAGCTCCTGCGGGGCGGTCGAGTACCGCGTACGGGCCTTCTCCGTCTCCGCCGGCACGCCGCCGGTCTGCATCACCGCACCCAGCAGCATCAGCGCCACCGCCCCGGCGAACCCGGCATGAACACCCCGGTTGCCGACGAACCGGCCCCGGAGGGCCCGCCCCGTGCCGGAAACGGAACCGGAACCGGGGCGGGCGCCGGCGCCCTCGCCGGAGACCAGCACCGCCGCCAGCGCCACGCTCAGCGCGAGCCCGGCGAGGTACAGGGCGTGCCAGGCGGCCGGACGGCCCAGCAGTTCGGACGGCAGGGTCCTGATGCTGTAATCGTCGACCACCGGCATCAGCCACCGGGTCGCGTCGCCTTCCTGGAACATCGCGGTGAACAGGGAGAAGAAGAGCAGCACGACGAGCAGCAGCGGCGCCGCCGCGAAGGCGGAGGCGAACAGGCGGGCGAACAGCACCCCGAGCGCCCCGAGCAGCAGCACGGACAGCGGCCCGGCGAGGAGTTCGCCCGGCGAACCGTTCCCGAGCGCACCGGGCTTGAGCGCCTCCCACCCGAACTGCCCTCCCACGCACACCGCGACGAGCAGCACCGCCGGTACGAGGGACAGCAGATGCGCGACGGTACGGCGCCACGGCGGCAGCACCAGCACGGCGAAGTGCCGCTCGGTGTCGTACCGCCGCGCCCGCAGCACGGCCTGGTTGACGGAGAGCAGCACCGCGAGTCCCACGAGCAGGGGGGCGGTCTGGGTGGCGCGGTCGGCGTCCTGAAGGGCGGGGAAGCCCTCGTAGGAGGTGCGCGTACGCCACACGGTCCAGCCGATGTACACGGCGAAGGCGAGGAGGACCGGCAGGCGCGTCAGCAGTATGCGGGCCTCGAAGCCGGCGAGGGCGAGCACGGCCGCCCAGGACGCGCGCGGTCCGGTCGGCGCGGTCTCCTCGGGCGGGGTCACGGTCGCGGTGGTCGTCGTGGTCATGCCGCCGCCTCCGCGCCGAAGCCGCCGCCCCTGCCGAGGCCACCGACGCCGCCGATGCCGTCGAGGGTGAGCAGGTAGCCGTCCTCCAGGGTGGGTTCGAGGAGAGCGGCGCCGTCGGGCGGATCGCCCACATTGCGGAAGGTGCCGAGGCCGGTGCGCCACCCCGCCTTCGCGCCGGGGTCGCGTTCGGCACTGCTCCACACCCGTCCGCCGGCCTGGGCGGTCAGCTCGGCGGGGGTGCCGTCGAAGTGGACGGTACCGGCGGCCATGACCACCACCCGGTTGCAGAGCATCGCCACGTCCTCGGTCTGGTGGGTGGACAGGAGGACGGTCCGCCCCTCACCGGCGTGGGCGATCAGCTCGCGGAACCGCATCCGCTGTTCGGGGTCCAGGCCGACGGTCGGCTCGTCGAGGACGAGGAAGGCGGGGTCGCCGACCAGGGCCGCGGCGAGGGCGGTCCGCTGGCGCATCCCGCCGGACAGCTTCCGCAGCCGCTTTCCGCGTACGCCGGTGAGCCCGACCTCGTCCAGTACGCGCCGCACCTCACGGTGGCGGGCGGTGCGGTCGGTGAGCTCCTTGAGGATCGCCACGTAGTCGACGAACTCGAAGGCGGTGAAGTCGGGGTGGAAACCGGGCGCCTGCGGCAGATAGCCGAGCCGGCGCCGGACCTCCTGACGGCCGCGCGAGGTGCCGGGGTCGTGGCCGAGCACCGTGAACACGCCCCGGTCGGCCGGAACCGCGGTGGCGAGCACCCTCAACAGGGTGGTCTTGCCCGCGCCGTTGGGCCCGAGCAGGCCGGTGACACCGGTGGACAGCCGCAGCGACACGTCGTCGAGGGCCCGGGTGCCACCGAAGTGGAGACTCAGCCCGGAGGCGGAAACGGTCGGGGTCATACAGAACTCCCGTACAGGTCGTGGAAGAAGCGGAAAAAGCAGAAGAAGTGGAAGAAGTGGTGGAGGAGGAGGAGCGGCGGCCTTCAGGCCATGCCGCCGCTGCCACCGCCCGTGCCCCTCGCCCGATTGAGGTCGAAACGGTCGCGGAGCAGGAAGAGCAGCCCGGCCGCCAGTACGGCGACCAGCGCCGACACCCCCTGCCCGGCCGCGGTGAACGGGGCGAGCGGGTCGGTCACGCCCTCCCGGCCCGTCCGCGCGACGAGCAGCAACGTGATCCAGGCGCCGCCGACGAGGGACGGCGCCAGCACCGGACCCAGGCGTGCCGTCAGGGCGAGGCCGGTGGCGCTGAGCGCGAGGGCGGGCAGCAGCCACGCCAGCGCTGCCGCCCCGTACCAGGGCAGGGCCAGCGTCGCCAGGCCGTTGAGGCCGAGCACGGCGCCGAGCACCGCCACCGTACGGATCATCAGCAGCCGGAACCCGGGCATCGGGGCGACGACCGCCATCTCGTACGTCGGGTCCAGCGCGGGCCCGTACGACAGCGCCACCCCGAGGAGCGGCAGCAGCGGCGCGAGGGCGAGGAAGAGGGTGGGCGAACCGGCGGTCGCGCCGGAGCGGCCCGCGACCACGGTCAGCAGCAGCACCGCGACGACCGCGCCCAGCCAGGAACGGCGCAGTACCGGCGTGGCCGCGAGGAGGCGCACGGTGTGATCGGCGACGCCGAGGCGCAGCAGCAGGGATTCCAGGAAGCCCGGCCGGGGTGCGTCCAGCTCGGCGTCGAGCCGTTCCCAGCCCGCGTCGAGCGCGACGGGGTCCGCGGCCTCGGCGAGGACGCCCCGGCAGTGCGCGCAGGCGGTGAGGTGGGTGTCGGCGGACCACAGCATCGGCGCCGCCAGCTCACCCCGCGCGTACGCCCGCAGGTCCTCCGCCGGCACGTGCCACCGCGAGCCGCCCCCCGGCCCCCCGGAACCACCGTTCGCGCCGTCCGTCGAGTCGTACGTCATGCCAGCGCCTCCCGCAGTTGCTTGCGGGCCCGCATCGCCCGCGTCTTGACCGTCCCCGGCGGTATGCCGAGCAGCACGGCCGCCTCACGGGTGGTCAGCCCGTCGACGACGGTGGCCTGGAGCACCGCGCGCAGTTCCGGCGACAGCCGGACCAGCGCACCGGCCAGGTCCCCGTGCTCCACCCCCGCGAGCACGCGTTCCTCCGCCGAGACCTCGTCCCGGTGCCGCAGCCGGGCCAGCGTCTGCCGCAGCCGGCCGCGTGCCCCGGCACCGCGCAGCGCGTCGATCAGCCGGCGCGAGGCGATCCGCCACAGCCACCCGGCAGCGTCCCCATGCGCCCCACGTGCCCCACGTGCCCCGCTCGCCCCGCTCGACGTGCCGGCGGCGGACACGGCGGGCGCCGCGTCCTCCCGGTACCGGGCCGTCCCCCGCCACACCGCGAGGAACGTCTCCTGCACGACGTCGTCGACGATCCCCGCATCGGCGCACCGGCTCCGCATCCGGGCGGTCAGCCACGGGGCGTAGCGCCGGTACAGCTCCTCGAAGGCACGCCGGTCAGCATCCTCGGCAACGGCACGCAGCAGCTCACCGTCGCTTCTCGTTTCGCTCACGTCCCCTCATCGGACGAGCCCAGCGGATCGGTTCACGCCCTCGCAGCCGTCCTCCGCCACCCGCCCAAGCCCTCGCCCCCTCACCCAGGCCCTCGCCGCCCCCGCCCCCGCCCCGCTCCGGGCCCCCGTCGCACCCCCACACCCGGCCCCTCCCCCGCCCAGCGCATACGGTCGCCCCGGGGACACCCGACCGGAGCGACACCCCACCGGCGTGGCCCCACCGGCGTGCGGGCGTCCGGTGCGCGCGCCGGGGTCCGGCCTCCGCGCGCCCGCCTCGGCCCCGGTGGGCCGCGCCCCGATAGCCCGCACGTCATGTCTCCGTAACCGGGGATTCAGACAGTCTTGCGACGCTCGGCGAATGCATCCCGTCGCGCCAGAGCCGCCCCCGCCCCCCAAGGGGAACGGGGCCGTCCCAGGGGCACGATCCTTCCCGCCCCCGCCGTCCGGCGCGCCTATAAGGCCCGTGGCGCGGAACAATGGATTCATGAGCCAGTCGAACGCCAAAATTGGCGCCACCGCCAAGGGTCAGGTACAAGCCACGGGCCAGGTACAACACACGCAGCCCTCCGTGGGCTCGATCGCCGCCCACCGGCCGCACACCGTGGCCGGGACGGTCTCCGATCTGGAACCGGACATCGACTCGGACCTGGACGTCTACGAGGACTCGGACACGGGCGGCGAGCCGCTCCCCCAGGGCAGGTTCCTCGACCGGGAGCGCAGCTGGCTCGCCTTCAACGAGCGCGTTCTGGAGCTCGCCGAGGACCCGAGCACCCCCCTCCTCGAGCGGGCCAACTTCCTCGCGATCTTCGCCAGCAACCTGGACGAGTTCTTCATGGTCCGGGTGGCCGGTCTCAAGCGCCGTATCGCCACCGGTGTCGCCACCCGCTCCGCGTCCGGCCTCCAGCCGCGCGAGGTGCTGGAGATGATCTGGTCCCGTTCGCGCGAGCTGATGGCACGGCACGCCGCCTGCTTCCACGAGGACGTCCTCCCCGGGCTGGCGGACGCGGGCATCCACCTGGTCCGCTGGAGCGAGCTGGCGGAGAAGGAGCAGGCCCGCCTGTTCACCCTCTTCCGGCACCAGATCTTCCCCGTGCTGACCCCCCTGGCGGTCGACCCGGTGCACCCCTTCCCGTACATATCGGGACTGTCGCTGAACCTGGCCGTGATCGTGCGCAACCCGGTCACCGGTCACCGGCACTTCGCCCGGGTCAAGGTGCCGCCGCTGCTGTCCCGCTTCCTGGAGAGCTCCCCGGGCCGTTACGTCCCCGTCGAGGACGTCATCGCCGCCCACCTGGAGGAGCTGTTCCCGGGCATGGAGGTGCTCCAGCACCACGCCTTCCGGCTCACCCGCAACGAGGACCTGGAGGTCGAGGAGGACGACACCGAGAACCTCCTCATCGCCCTGGAGAAGGAGCTCATGCGGCGCCGCTTCGGGCCGCCGGTGCGCCTCGAGGTCGAGGAGTCCATCGACCGTGACGTCCTGGACCTCCTGGTGCGCGAACTGAAGATCAGCGAGGCCGAGGTGTACCCGCTGCCGGGGCCGCTCGACCTCACCGGCCTCTTCCGCATCCACGGGCTCGACCGGCCGGAGCTGAAGTACCGCGCGTTCATCGCCGGCACGCACCGCGATCTCGCCGAGGTCGAGTCGGCGTCCGCGCCGGACGTCTTCGCCGCGCTCCGCAGCCGGGACGTGCTGCTGCACCACCCGTACGACTCGTTCTCCACTTCGGTGCAGGCCTTCCTGGAGCAGGCGGCGGCCGACCCGGACGTCCTGGCGATCAAGCAGACCCTGTACCGGACCTCCGGCGACTCCCCGATCGTCGACGCGCTCATCGACGCGGCCGAGTCCGGCAAGCAGGTCCTCGTCCTGGTCGAGATCAAGGCCCGCTTCGACGAGTCCGCCAACATCAAGTGGGCGCGCAAGCTGGAGGAGTCCGGCTGCCACGTCGTCTACGGCCTGGTCGGTCTGAAGACCCACTGCAAACTGTCCCTGGTGGTCCGCCAGGAGGGCGAGACGCTCCGGCGGTACAGCCACGTGGGCACCGGCAACTACCACCCGAAGACGGCCCGGCTCTACGAGGACCTCGGCCTGCTCACCGCCGACCCGCAGGTCGGCGCGGACCTCTCGGACCTGTTCAACCGCCTGTCCGGCTACTCCCGCCGCGAGACGTACCGGCGGCTGCTGGTCGCCCCCAAGTCCCTGCGCGACGGGTTGATCTCCCGGATCGACAAGGAGGCCCAGCACCACCGTGCCGGACGCCCCGCGTACGTCCGCATCAAGGTCAACTCGATGGTGGACGAGGCGATCATCGACGCCCTGTACCGGGCCTCGCAGGCGGGGGTGCCGGTGGACGTGTGGGTGCGTGGCATCTGCGCGATCCGGCCGGGCGTCGAAGGGCTGTCGGAGAACATCCGGGTCCGGTCCGTCCTCGGCCGCTTCCTCGAGCACTCCCGCGTCTTCTCCTTCGGCAACGGCGGCGAGCCCGAGGTGTGGTTCGGCAGCGCGGACATGATGCACCGCAACCTGGACCGCCGTATCGAGGCGCTGGTCAGGGTCGCCGACCCCGCCCACCGGGCGTCCCTGAACCGGCTGCTGGAGACCGGTATGTCCGACGCCACCACGTCCTGGCACCTCGGCCCGGACGGCGAGTGGACACGGCACGCGACGGACGCGGACGGCCGGCCCCTGCGACATATCCAGGAGATGCTCATAGACGCCCGGAGGCGCCGGCGTGGCACAGCAACACCTTGACCCGACGGACCCGAGAACCGGCTCAGGACCGGGCTCGGGCCCCGGCTCCGAGTCCGGCCCGAAGACCGGACTGACAACCGGACCGGACACCGGTCCGGTGCCCGGTCCGGTGGCCGCGGAGGCCCTGGCGGGTTATCTACGGGCCCAGGCCACCGAGTTCCTGCGCGCGCTGCGTCTCCACCGGGAGGCGGGGGCGGGCGCGGCGGCCTCCGAGGGTTCCGTCGAAGCGGCGCTCGCGCTGCGCCGGTCCGCCCGCCGGATCAGCGGCAGCCTGCACACCTTCCAGGCGGTCCTGGACCCCGACTGGTCCGAGGCGATGCGCCCGGAGCTGGCCTGGGTCTCCGGCACCCTGGCACTGGAACACGCCTGCTCGGCACGTCTGGAGCGGCTGCTCCAGGCACTGCACCGGCTGTCCGGCACGGCGGTGCTCCCGGCCCAGGGACCGGCCGGGGCCGGTCCGGCGGGCGGCCCCGGCGGCTCGGCCCGGTCCTCCGCCCCGGCCGCCGTCACCGCCACGGCCCCGGCCACCACCGCCGCCCCCGGGCGCGGCAGCCTCACCGTGGGCGCCGCCAAGGCCGGCGCCCTGCTGGACCGGCAGCTCACCCTGGCCCGGACCCGGGCGCACTCCACAGCGCTCCAGGCCCTCGGCTCCTCCCGGTTCCACGCCGTCGCCGACAAGGTCGCCGTGCTGGCCAGCGAGGTTCCGCTGACCCCGGCCGCCGACACCGCCGACCTGCGCCCGCCGGCCGAAGCCGCGCGGGAGCGGCTCGTCGACGCCGTCGCGGCGCTGCCCCTGATCACCGCGGGCAGCCCGTACAACGCGGAGGCGCTGGCCCACGGGCTGTCCCCGGACCCGGCTCCGCATCCGCAGGACGCCCCCTGGCACCAGGTCCGCCTGCTGCTGCGCCTGCACCGGTACGCCCTCGAGGTGCTGTACCGGGCCGCCGGAACCGCAGCGGCCGCAGAGCCCACCGCTCCCACCGCCGCCACCGTCCCCACCACCGCCTTCCCCACCACGACCCCCGCCGCCCCGCCCCCCGACCTCCTTCTGCTCGCCGCCGGCGAGGCCCTCGACCGGCACCGGGACGCGTCCGAGGCGTCGGCGGCCGCGGCGCACGCCGCCCGTACCCCGCGCATCGCCCCGGCCACGGCGTACGCGCTCGGGGTGCTCCACGCGGACCAGCGGCACGAGGTGGAGGCGGCACGGTACGCGTTCCAGCGCAGCTGGCAGAAGGACGTCCTCGGCTCGTTGTAGGGAGACCCCGGTGGACCCGACCCCGTCCGACCACGGCCACCGCGGCCCGCGCACGGCCTGCCGCCTGACCGTCCAGGCGGCGGGCTGCGTCCTGTGGCGCCGTTCGCCGGTCACGGGCACGCTCGAAGTGTGTCTCGTCCACCGCCCCAAGTACGACGACTGGTCCTGGCCCAAGGGAAAGCTGAAGCGCGGCGAGGACGCGCTCGCGGGCGCGCTGCGCGAGGTCGCCGAGGAGACGGGACACTCCGCCGTGACGGCCGCCGAGCTCCCGTCGGCGCACTATCTGGCGAACGGCCGCCCCAAGCGCGTCCGCTACTGGGCCGCCGAGGCGCTCTCCGGCACGTTCACCCCCAACGACGAGGTGGACCGCGTCCTGTGGCTCCCCCCGCACATGGCCCGCCGCCGGCTCACCGAGCCGAGGGACGCGGACCTGGTGGACGCCCTCCTCGCCACGTTCCGCCCGCCGGCATAACGGCTGCCGGCGCCTGCCGACGCCTCACCCGCGCACATGCCTTCCCCCACCGGACCACACCGGTGCCCGCACCGGTTCACCCCGTGTCCGCACTGTCCCACTGTCCCGCTCCTGCCCGACATCCGCCCGGTATCGTCCCGTGTCCTCGACGTAAGCGTTCCGTGACCTCACCGCACCGTCCATAGGGGTTCACCTCCCGTTCATGTACGACCACGGGCTGCTTCACCTCTTCTGCCTACTTTCGGCCTTACGGGATGCGAACCACCCGCCGAACGGGCACTCGCATCACTCGGACTGACTTCGTACTTCGCACGCCGCCGGAATTCAGGACGGCGGCTCCTGGAAGGAACTCAAGTGAAGCTTCAGCGCAAGAACCGGCGGGCCCTCGCTCTCGGTGCTCTCGCCGTCTCCGGCGCCCTGGCCCTCACGGCGTGCGGCTCGGACGACACCAGCGGTGGCACCGGCGGCGACGGCGGCAACAGCTCCGCCAGCGCTCAGGCCGGCAACATCGACTGCGCCGACGCCAAGGGCCAGCTCCAGGCCTCCGGCTCCTCCGCCCAGAAGAACGCGATCGACGCCTGGGTCAAGAACTACACGGCCGCCTGCAAGGACGTGCAGATCAACTACCGTCCCGACGGTTCCGGCGCCGGCATCACCGCCTTCCTCCAGGGTCAGACCGCGTTCGCCGGCTCCGACTCGGCCCTCAAGCCGGAGGAGATCGCGGACTCCAAGAAGATCTGCACCGACGGCCAGGCCATCGACCTGCCGATGGTCGGCGGCCCGATCGCGATCGGCTACAACGTCCCGGGGGTCGACGAGCTCGTCCTGGACGCCGCCACCATCTCGGAGATCTTCGACAGCAAGATCACCAACTGGAACGACGAGAAGATCGCGAAGCTGAACCCCGACGCGAAGCTTCCCGACCTGAAGATCCAGGCGTTCCACCGCTCGGACGAGTCCGGCACCACGGACAACTTCACCAAGTACCTGAAGGCCGCCGCGCCGAAGGCCTGGCCCTACGAGCCGGGCAAGTCGTGGGAGGCCAAGGGCGGCCAGTCCGCCCAGGGCTCCTCCGGTGTGGCGCAGCAGGTGAAGCAGACCGAGGGTGCGATCTCCTACTTCGAGCTCTCCTACGCCAAGGACATCAAGACCGTCGACGTGAAGACCGAGGCCGCCGAGCCGGTCAAGGCCACGATCGAGAACGCCACGGCCGCCATCGGCGCCGCCAAGGTCGTCGGCACCGGCAAGGACCTCGCGCTGGAGCTGGACTACACCCCCGAGGCCGAGGGCGCCTACCCCCTCGTCCTGGTGACCTACGAGATCGCCTGCGACAAGGGCAACAAGGCGGACACCCTGCCCGCCACGAAGTCCTTCCTGAACTACATGGCCTCCGAGGACGGTCAGGGCCTGCTGGCCGACGCCGGCTACGCCCCGATGCCCGAGGAGATCATCACCAAGGTTCGCGAGAACATCTCGAGCCTGAGCTGACCCGAGTGCGGTCCGGCTCCGCCACCCGGAGCCGGACCGCACCGTCCGGTGCACCGCCGCCAGGGGGATCCTCGAACAGCGAGGGATCCCGCAGACCGGAGACCCTGATGGACATATCCACACAGCAGACCGCCCCACCCCCCGCCCCCCTGCCCTCGCCGGCCGAGCGGAAGCGCGCCGCCCGCGGCGCCACCCGGCCCGGCGACCGGATCTTCCTCGGGCTCTCCCGGGGGTCCGGCATCCTCGTGCTCGCGATCATGGCCGCGATCGCGGGCTTCCTCACGTACCGCGCCGTCCTCGCGCTCGGCAACAACGAGGCCAACTTCTTCACGTCGTTCGACTGGAACCCCAGCGGCAACCCGCCGGAGTTCGGCATCGCGGTCCTGGTCTACGGCACCGTCGCGTCGTCGATCATCGCCATGGTCATCGCGGTCCCGGTCTCGGTGGGCATCGCGCTGTTCATCACGCACTACGCCCCGCGCAGGCTCGGCGGCCCCATCGCGTACGTGATCGACCTGCTCGCCGCCGTGCCGTCCATCGTCTACGGCCTGTGGGGCGCGCTCGTCCTGGTGCCGCACATGGACGGCCTCTACGGCTGGCTGAACGACTACCTCGGCTGGACCGGCATCTTCGAGTGGAACGGCGGCGCCGGGCGCTCGCTGTTCACCGTGGGCATCCTGCTCGCCCTGATGATCCTTCCGATCATCACCAGCGTCAGCCGTGAGGTCTTCCGGCAGGCGCCGCAGATGCACCAGGAGGCCGCCCTCGCGCTGGGCGCCACCCGCTGGGAGGTCATCCGCATGTCGGTGCTTCCCTTCGGCCGCTCCGGCGTGATCTCCGCCTCGATGCTGGGCCTCGGCCGCGCGCTCGGCGAGACGATGGCCGTGGCCATGATCCTCTCGCCGTCCTTCGACATCAACGCCAGCCTGCTCGACCCGGGCGGCGGCACGTTCGCGCAGAACATCGCCAGCAAGTTCAACGAGGCCACCGTGATGGGCCGGGACGCGCTGATCGCGTCCGGTCTGGTGCTCTTCGTGATCACCCTGCTGGTCAACGGCGGCGCCCGCCTGATCATCGCCCGTCGCAAGGAGTACTCGGGGGCCAACGCATGAGCCACGCAACGATCACCCCCAAGTCCGCGCACTCCCTGCACGGTGCCCGGCTCCCCAAGTGGTACGCCGTCGCCGTCGCCGCCGGCTCCGTCGCGCTGGGCCTCGGTATCAGCGCCGTGGCCGGCCTGGACAGCAGCATCCAGTGGGCACTGATCGCCGCGCTCCTCTTCGTCGTCGGCTCCTACGCCCTGTCGGCCACGGTCGAGGGCAAGCGCCAGGCCAAGGACCGCACCGCGACCAGCCTGGTCTGGGTCGCCTTCATCATCGCCGTCATCCCGCTGGCCTCCCTCATCTGGGAGACCCTCAAGCGCGGCGTGAAGGTCCTCGACGGCTACTTCCTCAGCCACTCCATGGGCGTCGTCGCCGACAGCGAGCCGGGCGGCGGTATCTACCACGCCATCCTCGGCACCCTGGAGCAGGTCGGAATCGCCTCCCTGATCTCGGTCCCGATCGGTGTGCTGACCGCGATCTACCTGGTCGAGTACGGGCGCGGCAAGCTCGCCCAGGCCGTCACCTTCTTCGTCGACGTCATGACGGGCATTCCGTCCATCGTCGCCGGTCTGTTCGTCCTCAGCCTGTGGATCATCATCCTGGACATGGGCTACTCCGGCTTCGCCGGGTCGCTCGCCCTGTGCATCCTGATGATCCCGGTGGTCGTCCGCTCCACGGAGGAGATGCTCAAGCTCGTTCCGAACGAGCTGCGCGAGGCGTCCCTGGCGCTCGGCATCCCGAAGTGGCGCACGATCCTGAAGGTCGTCCTGCCGACGTCCCTCGGCGGCATCACCACCGGCGTCATGCTGGCCATCGCCCGCATCACCGGTGAGACCGCTCCCGTGCTGCTGCTGGTCTGGGGTACGAGCGTGATCAACGCCAACCCCTTCCAGGACCCGCAGGCGTCACTGCCGATGTACATCTATCTGCAGTACCAGAACAGCGGCGGCGCCGGCGCGGCCTACGACCGCGCCTGGGCGGCGGCCCTGACGCTCATCGCGTTCATCATGATCCTCAACCTCGTGGCCCGCGGCATCGCCCGCTGGAAGGCCCCGAAGACCGGTCGCTGACGCGGCCATCAGCGACACGGACCCGAAAGAAGCAGTGATCCCCATGGCCAAGCGCATCGACATCAGCGGCCTCAACGCCTACTACAGCTCCTTCCTCGCCATCGAGGACATCTCGATGACCGTCGAGCCCCGCTCCGTGACCGCCTTCATCGGCCCGTCCGGCTGCGGCAAGTCGACCTTCCTGCGCACGCTCAACCGCATGCACGAGGTCACGCCCGGCGGCAGGGTCGAGGGCAAGGTCATGCTCGACGACGAGAACCTCTACGGCGCCGGCATCGACCCGGTCGCCGTGCGGCGCGAGGTCGGCATGGTCTTCCAGCGCCCCAACCCGTTCCCCACCATGTCGGTCTACGACAACGTGGCGGCCGGTCTGCGCCTGGCGGGCAAGTACAAGAAGTCCGAGCTGGACGGCATCGTCGAGAAGTCCCTCAAGGGCGCCAACCTCTGGAACGAGGTCAAGGACCGCCTGAACAAGCCCGGCTCGGGCCTCTCCGGCGGTCAGCAGCAGCGTCTGTGCATCGCCCGCGCGATCGCGGTCGAGCCGAAGGTGCTCCTGATGGACGAGCCCTGCTCCGCCCTGGACCCGATCTCCACCCTCGCCATCGAGGACCTGATCGGCCAGCTCAAGGAGCAGTTCACGATCGTCATCGTGACGCACAACATGCAGCAGGCCGCGCGCGTCTCGGACCGTACGGCCTTCTTCAACCTGTCTGCCGTCGGCCAGCCCGGCAAGCTGATCGAGATCGACGACACGGAGCGCATCTTCTCCAACCCGTCGGTCCAGGCCACCGAGGACTACATCTCCGGCCGCTTCGGCTGATCAGACCCCTCGCGGTGCTGCATGGCGGTGCCACCGCGAGGACGAGAAGGGCCCGCCCCCCACTACCGGGGGGCGGGCCCCTTCCTTGGTCCGTACGGTGCCGGACGCGAGGCGCGAGACGCCGGGCGCCGTCGGGCGCCGGCGCCGGCTACAGGAATGCCAGGTACACGAGCCCGTACGAGGCCGCCGCCACCAGGGCCGCCGCGGGCATGGTGATGAACCAGCCCAGGACGATGTTCTTGGCGACGCCCCAGCGCACCGCGTTCACCCGCTTCGTCGCGCCGACACCCATGATCGCCGAGGTGATCACGTGCGTCGTCGAGATCGGGGCGTGGAACAGGTACGCCGACCCGAACATGATGGTCGCGCCGGTGGCCTCCGCCGCGAAGCCCTGCGGCGGATCCAGCTCGATGATCTTCCGCCCGAGCGTCCGCATGATGCGCCAGCCGCCGGCGTAGGTACCCGCCGACAGCATCAGGGCGCAGGAGAGCTTCACCCACACCGGGATCGGGTCGCTGTACTCCTCGACGTCGGCGATGACGAGGGCCATCACCACGATGCCCATCGTCTTCTGCGCGTCCTGAAGACCGTGGCCGAGCGCCATGCCGGCCGCCGACACGGTCTGCGCGATGCGGAAGCCCCGCTTGGCCTTGTGCGGATTGGAGTTCCGGAAGATCCACATGATCGCCGTCATGACCAGGTAGCCCGCGAGCAGGCCCACGATCGGCGACACGAACATCGGGATGACGACCTTCTCGAGCACCCCGTCCCAGTACACCGTCGTCCCGCCGGCCAGCGCCGCTCCGACCATGCCGCCGAACAGGGCGTGCGAGGAGGAGGACGGAAGGCCGTAGTACCAGGTGATGAGGTTCCAGGTGATCGCGCCGACCAGCGCGGCGAACAGGATCCCCATGCCCGTCGAGCCCTCGGGGGTCTGGATCAGTCCCTCACTGACGGTCTTGGCGACCCCGGACCCCAGGAACGCGCCGGCCAGGTTCATGACGGCTGCCATCGCGAGCGCCACGCGCGGGGTGAGCGCACGGGTCGACACCGAGGTGGCGATGGCGTTCGCCGAATCGTGGAAGCCGTTCGTGTACGTGAAGAAGAGCGCGACCCCGATGGTCACGATCAGAGCGAAGGTGTCCATGAAGGGGTTCAGGACTCCTTGACGGCGATGGTCTCCACCGTGTTCGCCACATGCTCGAAGGCGTCGGCCGCCTCCTCGAGTACATCCACGATCTGCTTCAGCTTGAGCACCTCGATGGCGTCGTACTTGCCGCTGAAGAGGTGCGCCAGGAGCTTGCGGTGGATCTGGTCGGCCTGGTTCTCCAGGCGGTTGATCTCGATCCAGTACTCGGTGAGGCTGTCCATGGTGCGCAGGTTCGGCATGGCCTCGGCGGTGAGCTCGGCGGCTCGCACCAGGACCTCGATCTGCTGGTCGACGCCCTTGGGAAGTTCCTCGACCTTGTAGAGGACGACCAGGTCGACGGCCTCCTCCATGAAGTCCATGATGTCGTCGAGGGACGACGCGAGGGAGTAGATGTCCTCGCGGTCGAAGGGCGTGATGAACGAGGAGTTCAGCTGGTGGAAGATCGCATGGGTGGCGTCGTCACCCGCGTGTTCCGCAGCCCGCATACGCTCGGCGATCTCGCCCCGGTCAGGGGTGTCCGCCCCGAGCAGTTCCATGAGGAGTTTCGAGCCCGTGACGATGTTGTCCGCGGACGCGGCGAACATGTCGTAGAAGCTCGTCTCCCTGGGGGTCAGACGAAAGCGCACGTGGGGTCCTCGGGGTGCATCGGGTTCGGTGTGGCTGATGCTAGGCGCACCGTCCAGCCACGACTACGGGCCGCCCACCAGTGTCACTCATCGAGCAACACGGCGGACACGGGGGCGGCCCAGGCTGTGCCACGGCCGGTACCGACGGCACCGGCCACAGTCCCTATACCCAGCAAAGTTCGGTACCATATACCCACCAGGGGTATATGTCGCCCGCCATTGCACCAGGAGGACGCGATGACGACCACCGAGACCGGCGCGGACGTGCCCCCTTCTCCGGACGGGGCGGACGTGACGCGAGCAACGGCCGCAACCGGAACGAAAAGCATCGCCGATACCCCGGATGTGACCGATTCGACGGGCAGGTCCCCCGGTGCGTCGACCGCTTCCGCTCCCGACTCCGTGCCCGACTCCGCTCCCGGCATCGTGACCGATCACGACCGGGGCATCCACGGCTACCACCACGAGAAGCAGGAACACCTCAAGCGCCTGCGCCGCATCGAGGGCCAGATCCGGGGCCTCCAGCGGATGGTCGACGAGGACGTCTACTGCATCGACATACTCACGCAGGTGTCCGCCTCCACCAAGGCCCTGCAGTCCTTCGCGCTGCAACTGCTGGAGGAGCACCTGCGCCACTGCGTGGCGGACGCGGCCCTCAAGGGCGGCGACGAGATCGACGCCAAGGTGAAGGAAGCCACCCAGGCCATCGCCCGCATGCTCCGCACCTGACCCGCCGGCCCCGGACCCGACCGCTACGAACCGGACCGGTACGAGCCGAACCGCTACGAACCGGATCAGTACGAGCCGGACCGGTACGGACGACGCACACGCACCCCGACCACCGGCTCCGCACACACCTCGGCCACCCGCAACACCTTGTCGATACTCTCCAGGCTGAGCGGCCCCTGGGCTGCGGAAGCGGCGATGATCAGCTCTCCGCACAGTTCGATCTCGGCGAGGGCCACATGGTCCTGAACCATCCCACCCCTGAGCGGAGCCACGCCCGTCACCTCATCCATGCGGTCATGCGGTCATAGGCTCCCTAGCCTAGGCAGCCTCACGCTCCCCGCGCATGGCACGTAAGGACTAGGCACTTCCGTCCGGATGATCAGAAGGCCCGGACGAAGAAGCCGCCTCCCGACGGCTCTCACGGCCGTACTCCTTGTCCGGGTTCGTGTCGAAGTGCAGCGTCGAAGAGCGGCTCGACAGCCCCCTCGGTCCCCGTCGCCGGGAAGACTCCACTCCAGCTCACTCCCACGCCCTCCCACTCCGCAGCGCTTTCCCGGCCCGGGGCGCTCCTGACTCCGCGGCACTCCTGTTTCCGCGGCCCTGACTTCAGGGCGCTCGATTCCGCGCGACCGAATGGGGCCCCGTTGCGTTCGGGACCCCATTCGCCATTCGACCCCGGGTTCAATGACCAGAGATTCGTCACGGGAATCTTCTTCGGGTCTCCGTAAGCCGGCACCCTTCGAAGTCCGGTTCTCATCCCGTCGGCATCGATCCGATTCGATGCGCCTCGCCGCATCAACGGATCAGCGGCCCCGGGCCGGCGGATTCCGCCCTCGCTCACACCATCGGGCGACCACGGACCCATCTGAAAAGCCGCAAGCCGCCCCCCGGAACGACGAAGACGTCGGACGGGAGACGTCGTGTCCTACGGCTCCGGAAGTCGTTACCTGGTAATACGCGGAGCGCGCTGCCGCACAAGGCGGATCCTCCGACGGGCCCTGCGCACCTCACCACCGGAGCGGGGGTCGGGGCCGGCGGGACGGTTGGCGCCGGCCGGCCTCAGCGACAGGGAGGCGACGAGGAGAGCGGCCAGGTCGATCCAGCCGGAAGGGAGTTCCAGGAGGATGAGCGCCGCTCCGGCGACCAGGACAACGGCGGTGGTGACGAGTCGGCTGCGGGAAAGGAACGTGCCGCGGGCCTTCGGGCGGTTTCGCATATCGGTTGCCTTCCAGATGCGTGGAACAGGTGGAGGACCAGCGTGCGACGGTGATCCGATGTCCGTGCGCGTCCGTTCACGTCCACGTATGTCCGCGCACCTCACAGCAGTGAATCCGGACGAATTCCGAGGACACCACGGACAAGGACGACAGGAGAAGCGACGACATGCACGAAGAAGAGCGGCCCACCCAGCCACCGCGGCCCGTCCAACCACCGCGCTCCGCCCAACCGTCACGGTCCGCCCGGTCGTCGCACAAACGACTCGGCCCGGTCGAGGCGGATACACCCGAGGCCGCCGCGCTCGCGGAGTGGTTACGTAAACGCGTAAGCGGCTACTCGCTGCGCAGGCTGGAGAAGATCTTCCCTCACCACCCCCGCCGTACCCAGTGGAACCACTTCCTCAACGGCCACAAGCTGGTCCCCCTGTGGATTCTGAACGACGTCGTCTCCACTCTCGTGCCCCCACCGGAGCGGCAACTGCAGCGGGGTGTGGGGCAGCAGTTGCTGGCAGCGGCCGAAGCCGCGGAAGAAGCCAGGAACACCCAGCGGCCGGCCGGGTCCCCGGCCATCGCTTCCCCCGGGACCGTGCACGAACAGCAGATCCGGTTGAACGAGGCGCTCCAAGGCCAGCTCAAGGCACAGGAGACGGTGCAGAGCCTCACCCATCTCATCTACGCCTTCGTTACCGCGATGGCCGACCTGAACCAGCGCTGCCGGAACCTGGAAACCGAACGGGACGAAGCGCGCCTGCGGTTGACCCAGCAGGAAATGCAGACAACGACGACCAATCAGCAACGCGCGGCCGAGAACACGAGACGCGCGGCCCAGGACGCACAGCGTCTGGCCGAGACCGAACAGCGGCTGGCCGAGACCGAACAGCGGCTGGCCGAGTTCAAGGAACGACTCGCTCGTGCCCGCAGGGAGAAACAGAACGCCGAAGACCTTCGCATCGAGGCGTTCCGGCAAGCCGAGGAACGGCGTCTCGCGCTCGAGCAGCCTGTGCGGCCCGGTGCCTCTCCTGGTTCAGCCGACGAGGACATCGGCGAGCTGTCCGTGCCTCAGCCGTGGGAGTACGACCGCTTCCTCGAGGCCGCCGACGTACAACTCGACGCCCACGAAGCCGGGATGGAAGCCGTCCGCGAACAGCTCGGCAACCCCGCCCCGCCCCCGCCCGAGGGGCCGCCCACGGTCCCCGGCCGCGTCATCACCACCATGTCCACGGACAGCCCGGACAACGCCCCGACCAGCGGAAACCCTGTCCCCACAGCGTCCGCGGACATACCGGACAGGCTCGGCGGCAGCCCCGCCACCACGCCGGACGGCCCCCCTGCCAGGTCCGGGAACGCCAGCAGGCAGAGCCAGGGAGGCCCCTCCCCCAGGGGCGGAACCAAAGACCGTCCCCGACGCGGCCGCAAGGGCCTGCGCCTCGCGCTCGCAGGCGCCACCTGTCTGGCCGTCCTCGCCGGCGGAGGATGGCTCATCCAGAATTACACGGGCACCGACGGCGCCTCCTCATCCGCCGCCCCAGGCCCGTCCGGAACACCCGAGGACACCGCCCTGGAAAGACTCCAGAAAGCAAAGAGCGGCGGACCCAAGTGGAAAGTAGGCGTAAAAAGGGAACAACCAGGTCTGAGTGAATACAAGGACAAGGAGTGGGTCGGCGCAGAAATCAAGTACGCGAAGAAGCTCCTCGGCACCTTGGGCCTCAAAGAGGACCAATACGAGTTCGTAGGCGTAGCAACGAACAACCGGGCAGGTTCACTGAATGAAAAGGAGGTCGATATTTTCATCGGAACGTACGGGATCTCGGAGATCCGAAAGAAGGGCACCAGGAAAGGACAACCTGCCGTCATTTTCGCCGGACCATACCTCGAAACGCCTCAAAAAATAATGATGCAGAGGCATCCGGGCTCCAATAAAGCAATGATTCACGGAGAACCGGAAACCGTTCGTTCCTTCACGGATATTCCCCCCAGAGCCCGCGTATGCCTGGTCGATGGATCCAGTGCGGAGGCGTACGTCGAGGAAGAGGTGAAGCGAGGGAGATTCCAAAACAAAATCTCCAGGAAAAGCGACTACGATCTTTGTGTCGACGAGCTCACCGGGGACCAGGACGTGGTGATGACAGACGCCACCATCCTGCAGGGATTCCTCGAGGAGAATCCGGGGGAGTACATCCTCGCCGACGACAGTTTCGGCGAGCGCGAGAAGTACGGAATCGGCCTGAACAAGAACAGCCTGCTCCTCAAGGAGAAAGTCTGCGAAGCCATGAGGGAGACAATGGAAGAAAGGGATGAGATCTACGACACGCTGGTCGGCGGCAGGGAGGAGTTCCTGCCCAGGAAAATGACCGAGTGCTCCCCTTCCTGACGCAGGGAGCCACCGGCGTTTCACACCGGGCCGGGCCGGAGGGCCGGCACCGGAGCCAGTGGCGGTTCACTCCTTCGCGATCCGGCCCGCGTAGATGTCCTCGGCCTCCGGCAGGCGTACGTCGACCGGAGCGCCGAAGTCGTGGAGCAGGGTGGTGGAGGCGACCGCGACCGGGGCGGACCGCTCCTCGTTCACGAAGCTGAAGCGGTGCCGGACCTTGCGGATGCGTCCCTGGTCGTCGAGGTAGACGTCGAAGGGGACCTCGGAGGTGGCGAATTCGCTCGCCGCCGCGCCGAGCGTCCTCCTGTTCGCCTCCGAGGCGGCCTGCGCGGCCTCGTGCAGATCCGCGGTGCCCCGGTAGTGGCGCACCGGGACGCCCGCGAACTCCGTCCTCCCCACGTACGTCGCCGTCCGCGCCCCGCGCAGCAGCTCGGCGGCGGTGAACGGGTCGGTGACCCCGCCGGTGACGAGATTCCCGTCGGGCAGGGTCCCCGTGTCCACCCGCACCCACTTGTTGGCGGGCACTCCGGCGCCCCGGTTCTTCATGAACAAGGCGCCCGGCGCGAGCAGCTCGGTGATGGGCCGGCTCACCGGCGCCCCGGACGGGTCCTGCGGCAGCAGCACCTTCAGCCGGCCGATCCGCTTCCGGTAGTCGTAGACACCCTCCCCGCGGATGGTCACGCGGGTGCCGCCGGTGGCCATCTCCATGGACGTACGCGCCTTGGAGCTGCCCGCGTCCACCAGCGCGTCCGCGGCCTCCCGCACGGCCGCCGCCACCTCCCCGGCGGTCGTGCCGCCGCCCCCGCCGCCGGTCGCGGCCCCGCTGCGGCCGCACCCCGAGACACCCACGAGGGCCAGCCCGCAGGCCACCCCGAGAACAACGACCGCATCACCGATCCGCGTACGCCGCGGTTGCCGTCCAGCCATGGTCCGCCTACCCCCGCTACGTCCGACACGGGCTATCCCTTTTCCAGGGTTAACGACCGGTAGGGAGCCCCGTCACGGACCTCGTCACGGGCCGTGTCACGCGACCCCGCCCGGGCGGTACCTTGGTGAGGTGGAACAGCAGGACACCAAGGAGCGCTCCCCGGAGCACCGGATCACCACCGCCGAACTGGGACCTTTCTGCTTCGCCCGCTGCAGTTGCGGCTGGCGCGGCCCCGCGCGAAGAGCCAGGAGCCTCGCCCGTACCGAGGGCCGGAAACACGCGGTGGGGTGACCCCGGGTGCATACCCGGGGGTCACCCCACCGACCGATCCGCGCCCCGCGCCCCGCGTTCGGTGCGGGAGGAGGCGCGCCGCGCGGCCTACGCCGCCAGGTCCCGCCTCCCCGTCTCCGACGACCGGGCCCCTCCGTGCGTCACCCGTGCGTCGTCCTGTCGCCCTTTGATCAGCCACGCCCCCCGGCGCGACTGCTCGACCGACCGCATCAACGGGGTCAACAGCGCCATGGCGGGCGGCGAGAGCAGCAGCGCGACCGCCGTGCCGAGCGCGAGCCCGCCCACGACGTCGGTCGGGTAGTGCACGCCCATGTAGACCCGGATGAAGCCTCCCAGCACGCCGAACGCCAGGCCGATCATCCCGAGCCGCCGGTTGGCCAGGAACAACCCCACCGCCAGCGCCATGCAGAGCGTCGCGTGGTCGCTGACGAACGAGTAGTCGGTCTTGCCGTCGACCAGGACCTCGAGCCCCTCGTGGTCGAGGAAGGGTCTGCGCCGTTCCACGAACTCGCGGATCGGCACGTTGACCAGGACCGCGACACCTGCCGCGAGCGGGGCCCACACCAGGGCCGCCACGGTCGGGGCCGCGTCCTCGCCGCCCCGCTTCCTGACGCCCCACCAGCACCACATCACCATCGCGATCAGGGCGAACAGCAGGCCGAACTCGCCCACGAACTCCATGACATGGTCGAACCAGGGAGGCGCGGCCTTCGCCAGGCCGTTGATGTCGTACAGCAGGTCGACGTCGGGGTTCGACCCGGAATCGGCGAGTCCAGCCATTGGTGCTGAGGCCCCTTCATCATCTCTCTCGGCGCACCGTGCGATACGCCATTCCGCCACCCCCGTGGTGTGTAGATCCGCTGACTGTTCGGGCTACGACAACAGGAACGCACGGCTCCCGCATGTACGTTCCAGCTCCACCGAATGATCACGCAGACGTTATCGAAGAGAGATTCGTCATCGCAGCTCAGGGGGCCGGTTCAGCGGCCGCTCAGACCGTCGTGGGGAGTGCTTTCGCGCCATCTTCGGTGACACGGGTGGCACCAAAGTAATCAGGTGTGTCGATCGGGTCGAATCGGATCACCGCACCCGGACGCGGCGCATTGATCATGTACCCACCGCCGACATAAATGCCCACATGCCGGATCGCCCGTGAATCGGTGAGGTCGTCCGAGAAGAAGACCAGATCGCCGGGGAGCAGTTCGTCCCGCGCGGGATGCGGTCCCGCGTTGTACTGGTCGTTCGCCACCCGCGGCAGCGTGATCCCCACACTCTCGTACGCGGCCTTCGTCAACCCCGAGCAGTCGAAGCGTCCTCCCTGGTCAGCGGTACCGTTACCGCCCCAGAGATAGAGGGTGCCGAGCTTCTTCTGGGCGTAGGCGATGGCCCCGGCCGCCTGCTTGGACGGGTCGACCCGGCCGACCGGAGCGGCGAAGCTCTTCTCCAGGGAGAGGATGCGCTGGACGTAGTTCTGCGTCTCCTTGTACGGCGGCACCCCGCTGTACTTGATGACCGCGTACGCCCCGGCGTTGTAGGAGGCCAGCATGTTTTCGGTCGGATTCCCCGGGACGTCCTTCACGTAGCCCGCGAGGGCGCAGTCGTACGTCGCCGCCGACGGGATCGCGTCGTTCGGGTCCCATACGTCCCGGTCCCCGTCCCCGTCCCCGTCGACCCCGTGGGTGGCCCAGGTGCCGGGGATGAACTGGGCGATGCCCTGCGCCGCCGCGTGACTCTGCGCCTTCGGGTTGAACCCGCTCTCCTGGTAGAGCTGGGCGGCGAGCAGCGCCGGGTTGATCGCCGGGCAGAGATTGCCCCAGGTCTGCACGAGCTGCTGGTACGCGGCCGGCACGGCGCCCTTCGCCAGCGCCTTGGCGGCCCCGCCGCCGACCCCGCCCGCGAGGTTCCCCGCGACGACGTAGACCCCGACGGCGAGCAGCATGACGAAGGCGAGCACGGAGCCCCCGGCCACCCCTGCCGCGATCCAGGCCTTACGCACCGTCAACCGCCCCTCGTCGTACAGGAGTCCGCCGCTCACGTTCGTGGGTCAGTGTAGAGGCGGGCGCCCCTCTCCGGGGTGATCATGTGAAGGGAGCGACGAGCGCGTCGCGCGGGCCCGGACGCACGACGAGGTACGGCGAGGTACGGCGAGGTACGGCGAGGTACGGCGAGGTACGGCGTCAACCGCCGCACTCCGCCCACACCAACTTCCCTCCGCCCACGGCCCCCGCACCCCACGCAGACGCACACGCCCGCACCAGCGGCAGCCCCCGCCCGTTCTCGGAGTCGTCCGGCGGCGCGTCGAGCACCACCGCGCCGGTGAGACCCGGCGGCACCCACGGGTCCGTGTCCCACACCCCGACCCGCAGCCGCCCCGCCTCGGCGGCACGCACCCGCAGGGCGTAAGGACCGGTGGTGTGCAGGTGCGCGTTGGCCAGCAGCTCGGCGGCCACCAGCTCGGCCGTCGGCGCGAGCTCTCCGAGACCGTGCGCCCCCAGCACGGTCCGCAGGGTGACCCGGGCGATGCGCGGAGCGCGGGGGTCGTGCGGGAGCTGGAGGGTGTAGGACCAGGGCGGGGCTACGGTGGGCATGGAAGTCTCCGATCACTGAAGGCAGTTGATGGATTGCGTACGGTGGTGACCCAGTGGCGGTGTCGATCCGTCGATCGGTGCACTTCTGGGGCGAGGGCGCCGAAAATTAAAGTAGCGACGCTCCAGCTAACGCATTAGCCAGATGCTCGAATCTGCATTAGTTGCCACCCCTATGGGTGACAGGTGCGCCAGGGAGGCGTCAGGACCGTGAGAACCAGGCCGACCGGCCGTCAGCTCCGCTTGGGCGTGGAGCTGCGAAAACTCCGGGAGCGTGCAGGGCTCACCGCGACGGAGGCCGGTCAACTTCTCGGCGTGAAGCAAAACCAGGTCAGCAACACCGAGGCCGGACGCATCGGTGTGAGTCCCGAACGCGTGCGCACCCTGGCCCACCACTACAAGTGCGGCGATCCGGTTCTCATCCAGGCGCTCAGCGACATGACCGCCGACCGCAGACGCGGCTGGTGGGAGGAGTACCGGGAGATCTTGCCCGCCGCCCTGCTGGATCTGGCCGAAGTCGAGCATCATGCAGCCCGGCTGCGCGGTGCCGTGACCGTCCACATCCCAGGGCTGCTCCAGACCACCGAACACGCTCGCGCGCTGTTCCGTCACGTGGTGCCCGAGTTCCCGCCCCCGGACATCGAGCACCGGGTGTCGTTCCGCATCAAGCGCCAAGCCGTGCTGTACCGCGACTCGTCCACCCCCTACCAAGCCGTCATTCACGAAGCGGCCCTACGCATGCAGTTCGGCGGCCCCACGGTCGCCGCCGCACAACTGCGGCACCTGCTGGACATGAGCGAGCGGGACCACATCACCCTGAAGGTGCTGCCGTTCACCGCCGGGGGCTTCCCGGGTTCCGGGCAGTCGATCTTCTACTCGCACGGTCCCGTCCCCCAACTGGACACCGTCCATCTCGACCAGTCGCACGGTCCCGTCTTTCTCGACGCCGAGGCCCAACTGGACATGTATCGGGTGCTGCTGGAACGGCTGGATTCCACAGCACTCACCCCGGAAGGGTCCCGCAACGTGATCCACCACCTCATCCGAGACCTGTGAAAGGAAGCTCGATGTCCCACCTCAAGTGGCAGAGGTCGTCCCTGTGCGGCACGGGCGACTCATGCGTCCACGTGGCCGCCACCTCCCAGGCCATCCACATAACCGAGTCCGCCGATCCCAGCGGAGCGATACTCACCGCCACCCCTGACGACTTCCTGACCCTTGTTCAGGCACTCAAGGGGGAGCGGCAGACGGCGGAGGACCGGCGGACCGGCATCGAGGTGACCGTCGACGATGACACGGTCCGTATCCGCGCCACCGCTGCCCCCGACACCACGGTCACCACGGACCGCCGCAAGTGGGACACCTTCGTCCTGGGCGTGCGCGCGGGTGAGTTCGACCATTTTTTCGCCCGACCGTGATACACAGAGTGACGATACGACTCATCACCCACCTGCTCGCGCCCCTCCCGGCAACCGGCGCGCGCGGGTGACAGCGATTGTTCATACGAAACCCGCCAACTAATGACGCCGAGTCGGCATGCGACGACGTCATCGTCGGCGACAATGGGCCCTGACCTCTGCATGCCCGCAGAGGCACGGAACAACCCGACAGGGGCGGTGACTTACATGTTCTTCGCGGCCGACGAGGGAGACATCAACACCATCATCGGCGGGATCGCTCCCGACTGGGGTCCCTTCGGCAGCCTGGGCAACGAGGCCAAGGTCATGATCGAAGTGATCATGGCGCTCGCCATCCTCATCTGCCTCGGCATCGCCATCTGGGGCGCGGCGAAGCAGCGCATCGGTGCGACGGCCCTGCGGGACACGTTCAGCGCGGAGCAGGGCAAGGGCCTGATCATCGCCGGCCTCACCGGCGTCTTCATCATCGGTTCACTGGGCACGGTGTTCACCATCGTGTACGGAATGGCCGTGTAGGGCGCCGTCCCATGCCTCTGACCAGGCATGCCCGGCCTCCCCTCCACCCCACCCGCCCGTCGCGCCCACCGCCTGAGGTTGCGTTTCCCTGATGTCGACTCATAACACCGCGCCCGCGCGGGGACCAGCACGGCTACCGTCGTACCAGGAGTACGCGGAGTACGAGGTGTTTCCGCACGACGCTGAGGGGGCGCACGCGGTATGAGTCTCGGAGACGAGTACGAGAACACCAGTGGGTACGGCGGCACGGGCCAGACCCGCACCCGCATGCCGGAGAGCGGCGGCGGTCCGCACGGCGGCGGGCGCAGAGGCGGTCGCACGTCGTCCCGCAGCCTGGTCACGGTGGTCGGCGTGGTGGTGCTCCTGATCGCCGCGATCGCCTTCGCGAATCGTGGAGGAGACGATTCCTCAACGGACGAGGCCGACGACTCCCCGCAGGCGGCGGCAACGGCCCCCTCCGGGAAGAAGCCGGTCCGGTCGGCGAACGCCGGCATCCCCTCCGGCTTCGCCCACGACCGCCAGGGGGCGGAGAGCGCGGCGGCGAACTACTCCGTCGCACTTGGCTCAGCCGAGTTGTTCAACACTGAGCGTCGACGCGACATCGTCACGACCGTCTATGCCCCTGATGTCGCCACCGCTCGACAGGCGGACCTCGACCAGGCGTACTCCAACGCGGAGTTCCTGGCGAACATCGGCCTCGACAAGGACGGTAAAGCTCCTTCCGGACAGACCTTCATCTCTCGTGTCATCCCGGTGGGAACCAAGGTCACGAAGTCGACCGAGAACGATGCCACTGTCGAGGTCTGGTACACGTCCCTGTTCGGTCTCTCCGGCGAGGGCTCGACCAACCCTGTGACGGAGAGCTGGTACACCACCACGTACCAGCTGTCATGGGTCGAGAACGACTGGAAGATCACGGACTTCCAGCAGAAGGACGGTCCTGTCCCGGTTGGGCGCGACCAGCAAGCCTCCACCGCCGACGACATGACGAAGGCTGTCGAGGAATTCGGAGGGTTCACGTATGCGCGCTAACCACCGCTTCCTCAAGCTCACAGCAGCTGTCGTCAGCGTGCAAACCGCTGCGGTGCTGCTCGCTACCCGCGCCGTCGCCGCGCCCACGCCCACACCGGCCCCCGAAGAGAGCAACGACCCCTGCGACCTGATTCGCGGCCCCGCCAAGGACTACTGCGACCGAGGAGACGGCGGAGGCTCCGGCGGCGGCTCCGGCGGAGTTGACTCCCTCAACGACCCCACCTCCGTCCTCGACCCCCTCGGCTCCCTCGCCCAGGGCTGCGCCGATGCCGCCAGCTGGACGATCAAGAAGCTCAGTGCCGCCGTCGACGAGACGGCGACCGTGGACTTCACGAACCCGACGTTCCTGAAGCAGTACGCGGTCGTCTTCGCCGCGTCGACGATCCTGACGCTGATCCTGTGGCTGATGGCGGTCGCCAAGCGGGCCGTACGAGGCGTCCCCCTCACCACGGCCCTGTCCGAGGCGATCGGCTTCCTGTGGCTCACGGTGCTGGCCTCGGCGTTCACCCCGCTGATCCTCTACACCGTCGTGTCGGCCACGGACGGCGTGACGGACGTGCTGGCGAAGGCGACCGGCGACCAGACGAGCACGTTCTTCGGCACGTTCGCCGGCGCCCTGGAGAAGGGCGGGGACATCGGCGGCGGCCCGATCATGCTGATCGTCGTCTCGCTGGTGTCGATCGTCGCGGCCGGTGTGCTGTGGCTGGAGCTGGTCATCCGGGCGGCGCTGCTCTACGTGGGCGCGCTGCTGGGCACGGTCGTGTACGCGGGTCTGGTCGACAAGAACCTGTGGGGCCACGTCCGGCGCTGGGCGGGCATCATGATCGCGGTGATCCTGGTGAAGCCGGTCATCGTCATAGTGCTGGGTCTGGCGGGCGCGCTGTCCAACGAGGACGGCCCGAACGCGTTCTCCGCCGTGGTGTCCGGCCTGGCGATCATCCTGCTGGCCATTTTCGCCAGTGCGATGATCTACCGCTTCGTGCCGGGCTTCGGCGACGAGATCGCGAACTCGCGCAACAACCGCCTGATGCAGGGCGCCGAAGGCAAGGCGGCGGCCGTGATGAGCTCCCCGGCGACCATGGTCGCGCAGGGCATCAAGACCCACAGCACGCGCGCCGACAACAACGGCGGCGGGGGCGGCCAGTCCTCCGGCGGTGCCCGCCCGTCCAACCCCGTCTCCGGCGGGGTCGCCGCGCACAGCGCGCGCACCTCGAACGGCGGTGGCGGAGCCGTCCCCTCCGCCGCACCCGCCCCCCGGCAGGGCAGCCCGGTGAGCACGCCCCACGGGAACCGCAACAGCAGCAACAACAGCACGGGAGGTGAAGGGCGTTGACGACCGAAGCACACATGTCCCATCCGATCACGCCCCGCCGTACGTATCTGATCGGCCGGGCCCGGCCGAACGCGATCGTCGGCCGCAATCGCGAGACCGGTGAGATCGCGCTGATCGTCGTGGGCGCGTTCCTCGGCATGATGGCCGGTCTCCTCGTCCCCCTCCTGACCCTGCGGATCGTGCTGCTCGCGGGCCTCCCGATGATCGCGCTGGCGGCCGTGTACGTCCCGTACAAGGGCCGCACCTTCTACAAGTGGTTCGAGATCAACCGCAGTTACAAGCGGACCCTGCGCCAGGGCACGACGTACCGTTCGGGCGTCGTCGAGGCCGGCACCCGGCTCGACGGCCGGGAGGTCGAGATCGGCCCGCCGCCGGGGATCGGCCGGATCACCTGGCTCGCCGCCCCCTTCGGGCCCGACGAGATCGCCGTGCAGCTGCACGCGGACCGCAAGACGGTGACCGCCGCCATCGAGATCGAGGGCCCCGGCGTCGGCCTGCGCGACTCGGAGGACCAGGAGGCGCTCGTCGACCGCTTCGGCACGCTGCTCAAGCACGTGGCCAACGGCGACGGTTTCGTCACCCGCATCCAGATGCTCGCCCGCACGCTGCCCGCCGACCCCGACGCGCACGCCAAGGACGTCTCCCAGCGCGGGGACGAGAAGGCGCCGTACTGGCTCCAGCAGTCGTACGACCAGCTGCAGTCCATGGTGTCGACCAGCAGCGAGCAGCACCGCGCGTACCTCGTCGCCTGTATGCACTACACGCGCGAGCTGGCCTCCGAGGCCAACGCGATGGCGCGCGCGATCCGCACCCAGGGGCGCCGCAAGGTGGACCGGGACGCCGGGCTGGCCGTCGTCATGGCCCGTGAGCTGACCGACATCTGCTCCCGGCTCCAGGAGGCCGACATCCGCGTACGGCAGCCGCTCGGCCAGAGCCGCCTGTCCTCGCTGGTCCACTCCATGTACGACCCGGACCACCCGATCGACCACATCCAGGCGATGACCAAGCGCAACGCCTGGCCGGCCGAGCTCGACGCCATGGAGCCCACCTACCTCCAGGCCAAGACCCGCGAGTCCTCCACCCGCGCCCCCTGGTGCCACGCCACGGCCTGGATCAAGGAGTGGCCGATGACCCCGGTGGGCGTCAACTTCCTGGCGCCGCTCCTCGTCCACACCCCGGACGTGATCCGCACGGTCGCCGTGACGATGGACCTGGAACCCACCGAGGTCGCCATCGAGCGCATGCTGACGGAGAAGACCAACGACGAGGCCGAGGCGTCCCGCGCCGCGAAGATGAACCGCACGGTCGACCCGCGCGACATCGCCGCCCACGGCCGGCTCGACCAGCGCGGCGAGGACCTCGCCAGCGGCGCGGCCGGCGTCAACCTCGTCGGCTACATCACCGTCTCCTCCCGTAACCCCGAGGCCCTGGCCCGCGACAAGCGGACCATCAGGGCCTCGGCCGGAAAGTCGTACCTGAAGCTGGAGTGGTGCGACCGCGAGCACCACCGCGCCTTCGTGAACACACTCCCGTTCGCCACCGGCATTCGAAGGTAGGGGCTGAGTTCTGATGCGGGATCCGCTGTCCGTCGTCACCGACGCCTTCACGTCGTTCCTGTTCGGGAAGGTCGAGACGACACGGCTGCCGGTGCGCACCTCCACGGGCCAGGCACAGGCCGTCTACCTCCCGACCGCCGCCCCCGGCCTCGGCGACTCCGGCGTGATCATCGGCCGCGAGGTCTACTCCGGCAAGGGCTACATCTACGACCCGTTCCAGCTCTACGGCCAGCAGCTGCCCGCACCGCACTGGCTGGTCCTCGGCGAGTCCGGCAACGGCAAGTCGGCGCTGGAGAAGACGTACGTCCTGCGCCAGCTGCGCTTCCGCGACCGCCAGGTCGTCGTCCTGGACGCCCAGGGCGAGGACGGCGCCGGCGAGTGGAACCTCATCGCGCAGGAACTCGGCATCACCCCCATCCGGCTGGACCCGACGGCCGCCCTGGACCACGGCATCCGGCTCAACCCGCTCGACCCGTCGATCACCACGACCGGTCAGCTCGCCCTGCTGCGCACCATCATCGAGGTCGCGATGGGGCACGGCCTGGACGAGCGCGCCGGGTTCGCGCTGAAGGTCGCGCACGCCTTCGTCACCGAGACGATCGTCGAACGCCAGCCGGTCCTCACCGACATCGTCGAGCGGCTGCGCCACCCCGAGGCGGAGTCGGCGGAGGCCATGAACGTCGCCATAGACGACGTACGGGCCTGGGGCCTGGACGTCGCCCTGGTGCTGGACCGGCTCGTCGACGGTGACCTGCGCGGCATGTTCGACGGCCCGACGACGGTCGGCATCGACCTGGACGCGCCGCTGATCGTCTTCGACCTGTCCCACATCGACCGCAACTCCATCGCGATGCCGATCCTGATGGCGATCGTCGGCGTGTGGCTGGAGCACACCTGGATCCGCCCCGACCGGAAGAAGCGCATCTTCCTGGTCGAGGAGGCCTGGCACATCATCAACAGCCCGTTCGTGGCGCAGCTGTTCCAGCGACTGCTCAAGTTCGGCCGCCGGCTGGGCCTGTCGTTCGTCGCGGTCGTCCACCACCTGTCCGACGTCGTGGACGGGGCGGCGGCGAAGGAGGCGGCTGCCATCCTCAAGATGGCGTCCACCCGGACCATCTACGCCCAGAAGGCCGACGAGGCGCGGGCGACGGGCAGAGTGCTGGGCCTGCCCCGGTGGGCGGTGGAGATCATCCCCTCGCTCACCCCGGGCATCGCGGTCTGGGACGTCAACGGCAATGTGCAGGTGGTCAAACACCTCATCACCGACACCGAACGCCCCCTGGTCTTCACCGACCGCGCGATGACCGAGTCCTCCGTCGACCTGGCCGCCGGCGACGCCCTGCGCGCCGCCGAGCTGGAGGCGGAACAGCGGGCGGCGGCCTTCGTGGAACAGCACGTCGGCGACTCCGAATCGACGGTGGCGTAGAGGGAAGGGATTCCACGTGAGACCGGACGGGCACGGCGGCGGGCAGGGTGGCGGTCAGGGACGGGACGGCCAGGGCGGCATCCCGGACGGGCTGCTGGTCGGGCTGCTCGCGTTCCTGCTCGGCATCACCCTGCTGGTGTGGACGGCCACCGGCCTCGCGGGCCTCTTCGCCCGCGGCTCCTGGCCGTCCGGCGTCACCTTCACCAACACCCCGGTCGCCATGCGCCACCTCGTCGCCGAACCGCACGACATCCCGGGCGCCTGGCCGGACACCCCGGCCTCCGCCCTCTCGGGGTACGGGCTGTTCTGGGGCCTGTTCATCGGCCAGCTGATGCTGCTCGTCGTCCTCACCGTCTTCGTCCTGGGCACGGTGGCCCGCTGGCGGGCCGTACGAGCCCGGCAGAAGGCGGAGCGGGCGGCGGCCGCGACCGTCACCGCGGCACCGGAGCCGGAGCCGATCCGGCACGAGGTCCCGACCCCGAGAACGGCCCCCGGGCCCGGCCCCGAGCCCGTACGGGAGCGGAAAACGGCACCGCTGCCCGTCACCGCACCACCGCAGGAAGCCGCCCCCACCGAAACCCTCCCTCCCACGGCGAACTCGGCGAACTCGGCGGAGCTGCCGCACCCGGCACCTTCGACGCCCTTGGCGCCCTCGGCGAACTCGGCGTCCTCGACCCACCCGGTGTTCTACGGCTCCCCGGACACCCGTCGTGCCACCGCCGCCGCGGCCGTACGGGACGCGGAGGGCCCCGTCCTCGTCCTCACCTCGAACCCCGCCCTCTGGGAGGAGACGAAGGACGGGCGGGCCAAGCTCGGTCCCACCCACCTCTACGACCCGATCCACCGCTGCGACACCCCTGCCCGTCTCCACTGGTCGCCCATCAGCGGCTGCGAGGACAAGGACACGGCCGTCGCACGCGCCGCCGCCCTGCTGGCCCCGGTCCGCCCCGCCTCCCGGCTCGACCAGGCCGTCAGCGACACCGCCCAGACCCTCCTGCGGAGCTATCTGCACGCCGCCGCCATAGACGGCCGTACCGTCCGCCACCTCCACCGCTGGGCGCAGGGCACCCAGGTCCAGGACGCCGTACGCATCCTGCGCACCCACCCGAAGGCCGCCCCGGGCGCCGCGGGCGAACTCGAGGCGACCCTCACCGCGTACCCCGAACGCCGGGACATCGCGCAGCAGCTGACGACGCGTGCGCTGTCGGCCCTGTCCACGGTCAACGTCCGCGAAGCCTGCACGCCCGACCGAACCGATGCGCTCTCCCTGGATTCTTTTGTCCAGGAAGGGGGCACACTGTATGTGGTGGGTGAATCCATCGAGGATCCGCGCACCCGTCCGGGTGCGATGCCGTTGCTGACGGCCCTCACCTCAAGCGTGGTCGAGCACGGCCGACGCATGGCCGAACGGTCATCCTTCGGTCGGCTCGACCCACCATTCACCCTGATCCTGGACGACGTGGCGGCCGTGGCCCCCCTCCCCCAGCTCCCGGACCTCCTCACCACCGGCCCGGAGCGGGGCATGCCCACCCTGGCCCTCCTCCGCTCCCGAGAACAGTCCCGCTCCCGCTGGCCCCACGACGAACTCCCGGTGTGAACAGCGAAGACGGACCGAGCGGGAGCGTTCAGCGCTCGACCACCATCTCCAGCTCGTGCTCGTCGGGCTTCCCCTCCAACGGCACAGTCACCCCGCTCTCGGTGAACCCCGCCTTCCGGTAGAAGCCCGGAGCCCGCGTGTTCTCCGCGTGCACGATGAGCCGCACCCTCTCCAGGCTCTCCCCCACGCCCACTCCAGCGCGGCCTCGAACAGCGCCCCGCTGAGCCCGCTCCCCCGGTGCTCGAGCGCCACGTACACCCCGACGAGATGCCCCTGCCGGCGCTCGACGGGCACCCCCGCCCAGTCCGCCGTACCGGCCCCTCCTCGACCACCACGGCCACCGCGCCCACCAGGGCACCGTCCGCCGTCTCGGCGACGAACTGCCGCACTCCGCCCGCCCCTTCGGCCGCGTTCGCCGTCCGCTCCCGCCAGTACGTGTCGGGACGCACCGCCGCCACCTCGTAGGTGTCCAGGAACGCGATGTCCGCGACCGGATCCCGCAGCGCGGCCGGCCGCAACGCCTTCACCGCGGGCCACTCACCGGCCCGCACGGCCCGCACCACGTACTCCCCGAAGACGGTGCCGAGAGCTTCCCCGGACGACGTAGTACTACCGGCCACCGTAGTACCCGGGTACGACCGTCCTCACCCGGATCACTGCCCGTGGTCCGACGCTCTCGGCCCCCTCACGGAAGAGCTTCGATGCGGTGCGGCAGCCGTGCACGAGCGGCTGGAATGCCTGACGCGGCGGGAACGCGATGTCCTGGGGCTTGTCGCGCTGGGGCTGTCGAACGACGAGATCGCCGAGCGTCTGTTCGTCAGCCCGCTGACGGCTAAAACCCACGTCAACCGGGCGATGAGCAAGCTGGCCGCCCGCGACCGGGCCCAGCTGGTGGTCATCGCCTACCAGTGCGGCGTGGTCAGCCCGGCGACGCCGGCGACTCGTCCCCCGGGGGCCGGGTGAAGGCCGGCGTGGCCGCGGGGCGCGTCGTGGCCCTGTCGTAGGCCGGCCTGCCGGATACCGCGGCCGTGGTATCCGGGAATTGCTGCGCGGGGACGACGCGCAAGGGGCCGTTCCCGGGCGATGGTGGGGTCAGGAAACGGAGCCGTGTACCGGTGCACCAGCCGTACACCGGCCCCGTCGACGGCGCGATTCTCACCCCGCACGAAGGGACCCGCCATGTTCACTGCCTCCCAGGATTGCCGCACCATCGGCGACCTGCTCGAAGGACACGCCCTCAACGTCCTGGACCCCGGCGAGGCGAGCGCGGTCCGCGCCCACCTGGTGACCTGCCCCGACTGCCGGGACGAGCATCACTGCCTCGCGGTCGTGGCCGCCCACCTGTCCGCTCTGCGCACGGCCCTGGCGCACGACCTCGGCCGGCGGCAGCCGTCGTACCTGCCCGGGTTCGGGTGCCGCCATGGCTCGCGGCCCCGGCGCCGCCGGCACGGTGCGGCCCGGGGGGCCCTGGCCGCCTCGCTCACGCTGTCCCAATGGGTGAGCCGGCTTGCCTACGTCAGGTGAGCGACCGGACAGTGTGCTGATCCGTCCGGGCGGATCGTGCTGATCGGCCCGGGCGGCACCCGGGAAGTGCGCGCCGAGCGCGCCGATGGGGCCCGGCGCGAACCGCGGCGGACGCCGCCGGCGGCCCCTGACTGTGTGCACGACCAGCTGGTCCGGATGGCGAAGCGGATGGTCGTCCTGGTGCGGTGGTCGGGGGCCGTCCTCGGGTGGCGGCGTGGCCGGGTGGCTCCGTTCACCTCCAGGCACAGCGATGGCCGGTAGGTTCCGGAGGCGGTCGGTGATCACTCGCCTCGTGAATCTCGACGAAAGGTGACGGCACTTCGCAGGTGGTGTTCGTGGGCCTCGCGCAGCCCTACCGCCTGGTCGTCGCCGGCCGGGGCCGCGTTCGCCGGCGACGTCGCCGCGGTGGTGGTGCCGGCCGGATCGGCGGTCGGGGTCGGCTCCGGCCTGGGCGTGGGTACGGCGGGTCTGGTGCTCCAGGCTTCGGTGAGGAGGTCAGTGGGCGGCTTCTGCGGCCGCTCACCAAGATCTACGACAGCATGCCGCCTGCAGTCGACGGCGTGGAGGGCGGCATGTCCACGCCGCCCCCTTCGCCGGCCGGTGCAGAGGCCGGCGAAGGGGGCGGACGGGTGAGCAGGCAAGCGTGAAGGGGGCCGGCACCGGACACGCCGACCCCGTGTGTCCGCGATTCGCCCGCGGCGACAGGCATCATGTCCTTGGCCTGCTCGCGCGGTGGCGCGTGGGACCTGTTGACCCAGGACTCGAACACGGGATGGATCATGCTGGACAGTCCCGCCTCCACCCCGCGAGGCCGTGCGGAGCACGGCGGGGCGCGCGTTGTGGCCGCAGTCCTTCTCCTGGCCGATGCCGGGATCCACGCCTACGAGGCCATCGACGCGGACGTGCCCTTCCTCATCGGCGGTTTCCTCGCCACCGCGGTCGGCACCGCTACGGGCGCCCTTCTTCTTCTGACCCGCGGACCGCGGCTGGGCTGGGTCGTGGGAGGGCTCACCGCGTTGCTGACCACCATCGGCTACATCATCACCCGTGCCACGCCCGTTCCCACCGACGAGGACGACTACGGCAACTGGCTGGAACCCCTGGGCGTCTGCTCGTTGGTCATCCAGGGCATCGTCGTCGTCATGGCCGCCGTGGCGCTGAGCGGGCCCGCCCCGCTACGGCCGGGCCACCTCGTCCAGGAGGCGAAGTCGGTGACCCCCGGCCTCCGGCCCGACGACCCGGGTTCCGGTTCGCCCGACGAGCCGCCCCCGTCACCATGAACCACAGCCCGTCGCGGGCGGCGGGCACACGTCCAGGACGCTCACGTGGACCCGCCGGCCGGCCGCAGGTGCACAGTGATGGGGACCTGGGGCCGACGTCAGGTCTTCGCCCTCACCGGGACGTTCTGCAGGAACTTCACCCCGCGGACGGCAACGCGCCACGTCACCGGCCCGCCCGCGTGCTCGAAGGCCCCACCCGCCGCCCGGCAGCACAGCGGGAATACCGGTTTCACCTGCTGTGTCAACGAACGACACGCTGTGTCTGCGGGTGAACAGGCTCCGGCAAAGTCCCCCGGACAGCGTATCGGGGCATCAAGTCCACTACAGGAAAAGTCATCTGATTAACCGTCAGCACACCACGAAACGGCATGCAGGCGCCCCCTGTGACCCGATTGGAGTCAATCTACTGACCTCCCCCCATATCCCGATATGACAGACATGAGAATCGGTCAGTACGTTCATCACGAGTCGGCTGGCCAGCCGACCTCCCGAGACAGGAGAAGCGCGTGATGATCACACGTTCCAACGTCGTTACCGCGGCCGTCGCGGCCGCCGCGGCCCTGGCCGCCACCGGTATCACCTACGCCTCGGCGTCCGCCTACGAGCCGGCCCAGGCCGCCCCCGCGGTCCAGCAGGCGGCCGCCCCCGCATTCCAGCAGGCGCCCGCCCCCGCCGCGGCCCCCATGGGCGGCGACTCCGGCAAGGGCAACGAAGGCAAGGACAACGAAGGAAGGGACAACGAAGGAAGGGGCCACGAAGGAAGGGACCACGGAGGCCGAGACTTCGAAGACCGGATCCACATCAACGAGCGTTCGTTCTCCGCCCACCCGGACGGCTGCATCACCGTCGTGAGCGGCCTGGGCTCCAAGAGCTTCAACATCCGCAACGACAGCAAGAGGACCGTCGAGTTCTTCCGCGGGGCGACCTGCGACAACGGCGCCCCCGTCGCCACGGTCGGCCCCCACAGCGAAGCGAACGGCATCAAGGTGCACCACACCAAGGGGGTCAAGGTCAGGGACGGAGTGGTGGGCAGCTTCCGAGTCGTCCACCGCTTCGACGGACACGACAAGAACGACGGATTCGGCGGACGCTGACCGAACCGCCACCCCAGCACAACATGAAGACCCCGGCCCGCTGGAATCGGGCCGGGGTCCCCCCGTAACATCCCACTCCGGACACCCCGCTTTCACGCACCCACCCGGGCACCCCATCATAAATCCGGACAACGAAGCCCTGCCAGCCCAGCCGAGCCGTCGAGACGGCGCACGCCGACTTCGCCGCCCTCCAGCAGCGCGACCGCAGCCCCAAGCAGTTACTCAGCGCTACACGCCGCCTGGCGGTAGCTGTACGAGAACAGGGCCGAGTCCATTGCCCGGCTCGCCGCCGAGGCCGACGGACCTGGAGCCACGGCGTCCTCGCAGATCACGCACGGTGCCCCGCCCTCAGCGACGGATGCGAGAAGCCGGTCACGCAAGGCCCTTTCACCCCCGCAGGTACGCTCCCGTGCACGCCGAGGCCGCGGCGGCCTCGGCGAGGCGCTCGCCGCTGGTCAGCAGGCCGTGGTAGAGGGGGGCGGAGACAGCGCGGATCACCTTGTGGGCATCGGTTCCCTCAGCCGTCTCGCCCCGGTCGACGGCCTGCCGGACGCAGGGCGCCCGCTCCTTGACGCGCATATCCCACGAGGACGCCGGTTCGGGCAGCCGGAACGGGGGCGCGGAGACCGGCATGATCAGGTCGCTTCCAGTGATGCCCCATACCGGCCACCGTAGTACCCGGGTACGACCGCCCTCACCCGGAATACCGCCCGCGGTCCGACGCCCACCACCCCCTGCGCGGACGAGCATCGACGCATGATTACGGCACAGGAACTCACCAAACGCTACGGCGACCGGACCGTCGTCACCGACCTGTCCTTCACCGTCCGCCCCGGCACCGTCACCGGCTTCCTCGGCCCGAACGGCGCCGGCAAGTCCACCACCCTGCGCATGATCCTCGGCCTGGACGCCCCCACCCGCGGCCACGCCACCGTGTCCGGCCGCTCCTACGCCGCCCACCCCGCGCCGCTCACCGAGGTCGGCGCGTTGCTGGAGGCCCGCTCCGTCCACCCGGGTCGCACCGCCCACCACCACCTCCAGGCCCTCGCCCACACCCACGGCATCCCCCGGAGCCGCGTCGAGCACGTCCTCGCCCGGACCGGCCTCACCGAGGTCGCCCACCGCCGGGTCAAGGGCTTCTCCCTCGGCATGGGCCAGCGCCTCGGCATCGCCGCCGCGCTGCTCGGCGACCCGGCCGCCCTCGTCCTCGACGAACCGGTCAACGGCCTCGACCCCGAGGGCGTCCTGTGGATCCGCACCCTGCTCAAGTCCCTGGCCGCGGAGGGCCGTACGGTCCTCGTCTCGTCCCACCTCATGAGCGAGACGGCCCTCACCGCCGACCACCTCGTCATCATCGGGCGCGGCCGGCTCCTCGCCGACACCACCGTCACCGACTTCGTCCGCCGGTCCGGCACGGGCACAGTCCAGGTCGCCAGCCCGGACGCCGCCGCCCTGGCCGGCCTCCTCGCCGCCCCCGGCGTCACCCTCACCACCGACGCTCCCGGCAGCCTCACCGTGCGCGGCACGGACGCCGAACACATCGGCCGAACCGCCGCGGCCCACGGCATCCCCCTGTACGAACTCACCCCGAACACGGCCTCCCTCGAGGAGGCCTTCATGAACCTCACCCACGACACGGTCGAGTACACCGCCACCGTGGAAGGAGCGGCAGCATGACCACCACCGCCCCTGCCACCGTCGCCCCCGCATACCGGGTGACCCCGTACCGCGTCCTGCGCTCCGAATGGCACAAGCTGTGGACGCTCCGCTCCACCTGGATCAACCTCGCCGCCACCGCCGTCCTGACCCTCGGCATGGGCGCGGGCATCAGCGCCGCCTACGACGGCAGTGGCGAAGGCGGCCTCGACACGGTCGTCTTCGTCCTCCTCGGCACCCAGTTCGCCACCATCAACCTCGCCGTCCTCGGCGTGCTCGCCACCGCGGGCGAGTACTCCACCGGCCAGATCCGCGCCACGATGACCGCGGTCCCCCGCCGCCTGCCCGTCCTGTGGTCCAAGGCCGCCGTACTGGCCGCGGTCGCCTTCGTCCTCAGCCTGTGGACCAACCTGCTCACCTTCCCCCTGGCCCAGTCCTTCCTCACCGACACCGACCAGGCGGCCGCCCTCGGCGACGCGGGCGTCCTGCGCGGCCTGGTCGGCAACGCGGCCGGCCTCACCCTCCTCGCCGTCATAGCCCTCGGACTCGGCGCCGTCGCCCGCTCGATCCCCCTCGCGACCGGCGCCTACATCGGCCTCGTCATGATCGTCCCGGAGGTCCTGCGGATGCTCCCGTACGCCGTCGTCGACGACGCCGTCCGCTACTTCCCCGCCAAGGCCCTCGAGTCCCTCACCACCGCCCAGCACGGCCCGGGCGCGGCCACGCCCGGCGCCGCGCTGCTCGCCCTGACTCTGTGGGCGGCGGCCTCCCTCGCGGCAGCGGCGGTGACCATGCGCCGCCGGGACGTCTGACGCCGTGGCACCCGCCGTGTTCCGCCCGGTGTTCCACTCTGTGTCCCGCTCACTGTTCCGCCCGGCGAACGAACCGACCACCATGGACCGCGTGGCGACGGAAACAACGAGAACCACGGAGACGACAAAGACGGCGGAGGACAAGCGGACGGGCGAACGCACAGGCGCGGGCACCCGTGAGGTGGCGAGTGAACGCACCGGCGAGCGCACGGCGGAACCCCTCACCCAGTACGTCCAACGCGTCACCCGGCGGGTGCGCGCCTGGGACCGGCGCCACCCCCTGCCGTGGGACCTGCACATCACCGGCTTCTGGGTGACCGCCGCCCTCATCGACGTCCTCGGCGGTGGCTGGCTCACCACCACCCACAACCCCGACACGCCGGCCTGGCTCCTCCTGACGCTCAGCGTCGGCTTCTCCGTGCCCCTCCTGTGGCGGCGCACGCACCCCGCGGCGGCCCTGCTCGCTGTGGCCCCGTTCGCCTTCGTCAACGCATGGACCGGCACCGCCCTGCAGGCGTCCCTCCTCCAACTCGTCGTCATCTACCACATCGCCCTGCGCCTTCCGCTGCGCAACCTGTTGTGGGTGACCGCCCTCGTCCTCACCCCGGTCGCGGTCTCCGCGGCACGCCACGGGGAGGGCCGCTGGAGTCAGCAGATCGGCTCACAGCTGACGTCCGTCGTCGTGGTGGCCCTCATCGGCATCACGGTCCGCACCCGGCAGAACCACACGGAGGCCCTGGAGGACCGCGCCCGCCGCCTCGAGATCGAACGCGACCAGCAGGCCCAGCTCGCCACCGCCGCGGAACGCGCCCGTATCGCCCGCGAGATGCACGACATCATCGGCCACAACCTCTCCGTCATCACGGGCCTGGCCGACGGCGGCAAGTACGCGGCCGCCAAGTCACCGGAACGCGCCGCCCAGGCACTGGACGCCATCGGCACCACCAGCCGCCAGGCCATGAGCGAACTCCGCCGTCTCCTGAACGTCCTGCGGGACGACGAGACCAGCCATCACCCCGCCGAACTGACCCCCCAGCCCACCCTCACCGACCTCGAGCAGCTCATCAACGGCGTCTGCGCCGCGGGCCTCCCCGTCCACACCACGGTCGAAGGCCGGGCCGACCTCCCCGCCGGCCGCCAGCTCACCGTCTACCGCGTCATCCAGGAAGCCCTCACCAACACCCTCAAGCACGCCGGCCCGAACACCACCGCCGAGATCACCCTCGCCTACGGCGGCCGGGGCGCCGTCACGGCCACGATCACCGACACCGGCACAGCCGGAACGGGCACTCCCGCAGACGGCCGCGGCCTCCCGGGAATGCGTGAGCGAACCGCCCTGTACGGCGGCACGCTTGAGGCCGGCCCACGCCCCCACCCCGAACAGGGCTGGCGCGTCCACCTGTACCTCCCGGAGGAAACCCCGCAGTGACCACCGTCCTCATAGCCGACGACCAACCCCTCCAGCGCTTCGGCTTCCGCATGCTGCTGGAGAGCCAGGACGACATGACGGTCCTCGGCGAGGCGTCCGGCGGCAGCGAAGCGATCCGCATGACAGCCGAACTGCACCCCGACGTCGTCCTGATGGACATCCGCATGCCCGGCATGGACGGCATCGAGGCCACCCGCCGCATCGTCGCCGCCGGCGACCGCACCCGCGTCCTCATCCTCACGACGTTCGACCTCGACGAGTACGCCTACGCAGGCCTCCGCGCCGGTGCTTCCGGCTTCCTCGTCAAGGACGCCCAGCCGGAGGAACTCCTCTCCGGCATCCGCTCCGTGGCCACCGGCGACGCGGTCGTCGCACCCAGCCTGACCCGCCGTCTCCTGAACGCCTACGCCCACCACTTGCCGACGTCCACCCACCAGGACCCCTCCACGCCCACAGCCCCGCACAGCGACCCCCGACTGGAAGCCCTCACCGAGCGGGAACGCGAGATCCTCACCGTCATCGGCCAGGGCTGGACCAACACGGAGATCGCCACCCGCCTCCACCTCGCCGAATCGACGGTGAAGACCCACGTCAGCCGCGTCCTCGCGAAGACGGGCTCGAGGGACCGCATCCAGGCGGTGATCCTGGCCTACGACACCAAGCTGGTGGAGCCGTCATAAACACAACGGGAAACGCAGAAAGCCCCGTGCCAATGGCACGGGGCTTTCTCTGTAAGAATTGTTCGGCGGCGTCCTACTCTCCCACAGGGTCCCCCCTGCAGTACCATCGGCGCAATAAGGCTTAGCTTCCGGGTTCGGAATGTAACCGGGCGTTTCCCCTACGCTATGACCACCGAAACACTATGAAACAGACAACCGCACCATGTGTGGCACATGGGGTCGTTCGTGGTTTCAGAACCAACACAGTGGACGCGAGCAACTGAGGACAAGCCCTCGGCCTATTAGTACCGGTCAACTCCACACGTTACCGTGCTTCCATATCCGGCCTATCAACCCAGTCGTCTACTGGGAGCCTTACCCCATCAAGTGGGTGGGAGTCCTCATCTCGAAGCAGGCTTCCCGCTTAGATGCTTTCAGCGGTTATCCCTCCCGAACGTAGCCAACCAGCCATGCCCTTGGCAGGACAACTGGCACACCAGAGGTTCGTCCGTCCCGGTCCTCTCGTACTAGGGACAGCCCTTCTCAAGACTCCTGCGCGCGCAGCGGATAGGGACCGAACTGTCTCACGACGTTCTAAACCCAGCTCGCGTACCGCTTTAATGGGCGAACAGCCCAACCCTTGGGACCGACTCCAGCCCCAGGATGCGACGAGCCGACATCGAGGTGCCAAACCATCCCGTCGATATGGACTCTTGGGGAAGATCAGCCTGTTATCCCCGGGGTACCTTTTATCCGTTGAGCGACGGCGCTTCCACAAGCCACCGCCGGATCACTAGTCCCGACTTTCGTCCCTGCTCGACCCGTCGGTCTCACAGTCAAGCTCCCTTGTGCACTTACACTCAACACCTGATTACCAACCAGGCTGAGGGAACCTTTGGGCGCCTCCGTTACTCTTTAGGAGGCAACCGCCCCAGTTAAACTACCCATCAGACACTGTCCCTGATCCGGATCACGGACCCAGGTTAGACATCCAGCACGACCAGACTGGTATTTCAACGACGACTCCACCCGAACTGGCGTCCGAGTTTCACAGTCTCCCAGCTATCCTACACAAGCCGAACCGAACACCAATATCAAACTGTAGTAAAGGTCCCGGGGTCTTTCCGTCCTGCTGCGCGAAACGAGCATCTTTACTCGTAGTGCAATTTCACCGGGCCTATGGTTGAGACAGTCGAGAAGTCGTTACGCCATTCGTGCAGGTCGGAACTTACCCGACAAGGAATTTCGCTACCTTAGGATGGTTATAGTTACCACCGCCGTTTACTGGCGCTTAAGTTCTCAGCTTCGCCACCCCGAAGAGTGACTAACCGGTCCCCTTAACGTTCCAGCACCGGGCAGGCGTCAGTCCGTATACATCGCCTTACGGCTTCGCACGGACCTGTGTTTTTAGTAAACAGTCGCTTCTCGCTGGTCTCTGCGGCCACACCCAGCTCAGAGGGAAAACCTCATCACCGGACATGGCCCCCCTTCTCCCGAAGTTACGGGGGCATTTTGCCGAGTTCCTTAACCATAGTTCACCCGAACGCCTCGGTATTCTCTACCTGACCACCTGAGTCGGTTTAGGGTACGGGCCGCCATGAAACTCGCTAGAGGCTTTTCTCGACAGCATAGGATCATCCACTTCGCCACAATCGGCTCGGCATCGGGTCTCACCCTTATGCCATCCGGATTTACCTGGATGACGGGCTACACCCTTACCCCGGGACAACCACCGCCCGGGCTGGACTACCTTCCTGCGTCACCCCATCACTCACCTACTACGGGTTGGGTTCGTCGGCTCCACCACTTTCCTTTCCCCGAAGGGTCCGGAACGGCTTCACGGACTTAGCATCGCCCGATTCAATGTTTGACGCTTCACAGCGGGTACCGGAATATCAACCGGTTATCCATCGACTACGCCTGTCGGCCTCGCCTTAGGTCCCGACTTACCCTGGGCAGATCAGCTTGACCCAGGAACCCTTGGTCAATCGGCGCACACGTTTCTCACGTGTGTATCGCTACTCATGCCTGCATTCTCACTCGTCAACCGTCCACCACTGCCTTCCGGCGCGGCTTCACCCGGCAGACGACGCTCCCCTACCCATCACAGTCCCCGTTGGGGGTATGTACTGCAATGACACGACTTCGGCGGTACGCTTGAGCCCCGCTACATTGTCGGCGCGGAATCACTAGACCAGTGAGCTATTACGCACTCTTTCAAGGGTGGCTGCTTCTAAGCCAACCTCCTGGTTGTCTGTGCGACTCCACATCCTTTCCCACTTAGCGTACGCTTGGGGGCCTTAGTCGATGCTCTGGGCTGTTTCCCTCTCGACCATGGAGCTTATCCCCCACAGTCTCACTGCCGCGTTCTCACTTGCCGGCATTCGGAGTTTGGCTAAGGTCAGTAACCCGGTAGGGCCCATCGCCTATCCAGTGCTCTACCTCCGGCAAGAAACACGCGACGCTGCACCTAAATGCATTTCGGGGAGAACCAGCTATCACGGAGTTTGATTGGCCTTTCACCCCTAACCACAGGTCATCCCCCAGGTTTTCAACCCTGGTGGGTTCGGTCCTCCACGAAGTCTTACCTCCGCTTCAACCTGCCCATGGCTAGATCACTCCGCTTCGGGTCTTGGGCATGCTACTGCGTCGCCCTGTTCGGACTCGCTTTCGCTACGGCTTCCCCACACGGGTTAACCTCGCAACACACCGCAAACTCGCAGGCTCATTCTTCAAAAGGCACGCAGTCACGACGTTGAGTGCAAGCACTCAACGCGACGCTCCCACGGCTTGTAGGCACACGGTTTCAGGTACTATTTCACTCCCCTCCCGGGGTACTTTTCACCATTCCCTCACGGTACTATCCGCTATCGGTCACCAGGGAATATTTAGGCTTGGCGGGTGGTCCCGCCGGATTCACACGGGATTTCTCGGGCCCCGTGCTACTTGGGTGTCTCTTCAACGAGCCGTTGACGTTTCGGCTACGGGGGTCTTACCCTCTGCGCCGGACCTTTCGCATGTCCTTCGCCTACATCAACGGTTTCTGACTCGCCTCATGGCCGGCAGACCATGAAATAAGAGATCCCACAACCCCGCATGCGCAACCCCTGCCGGGTCTCACACGCCTGCGGTTTGGCCTCATCCGGTTTCGCTCGCCACTACTCCCGGAATCACGGTTGTTTTCTCTTCCTGCGGGTACTGAGATGTTTCACTTCCCCGCGTTCCCTCCGCATACCCTATGTGTTCAGGTATGGGTGACAGCCCATGACGACTGCCGGGTTTCCCCATTCGGACACCCCCGGATCAAAGTCTGGTTGACGACTCCCCGGGGACTATCGTGGCCTCCCACGTCCTTCATCGGTTCCTGGTGCCAAGGCATCCACCGTGCGCCCTTAAAAACTTGGCCACAGATGCTCGCGTCCACTGTGCAGTTCTCAAACAACGACCAACCACCCGTCACACACCGCTGACGCGATGCTGTACCGGGGTCGGCACTGAAGGCAGCCGATACGGCCGTGCCCTCAGACACCCAACAGCGTGCCCGGCGCTCCCTGCCGCGCTGCTCGTTCGTTCCATGCCCCGGGGGGCCGTACTGGAAAGAGCAGACGGTCGAGAGTGCCGACTAATCAACGTTCCACCCATGAGCCACCAGCACCGGACGTGCGCCGGTGTACTGGCCTCTGGCCGGGCGAACCCGGCGAGAAGTGCTCCTTAGAAAGGAGGTGATCCAGCCGCACCTTCCGGTACGGCTACCTTGTTACGACTTCGTCCCAATCGCCAGTCCCACCTTCGACGGCTCCCTCCCCACGAGGGGGTTGGGCCACCGGCTTCGGGTGTTACCGACTTTCGTGACGTGACGGGCGGTGTGTACAAGGCCCGGGAACGTATTCACCGCAGCGATGCTGATCTGCGATTACTAGCAACTCCGACTTCATGGGGTCGAGTTGCAGACCCCAATCCGAACTGAGACCGGCTTTTTGAGATTCGCTCCACCTCGCGGTATCGCAGCTCATTGTACCGGCCATTGTAGCACGTGTGCAGCCCAAGACATAAGGGGCATGATGACTTGACGTCGTCCCCACCTTCCTCCGAGTTGACCCCGGCGGTCTCCCGTGAGTCCCCAACACCCCCGAAGGGGCTTGCTGGCAACACGGGACAAGGGTTGCGCTCGTTGCGGGACTTAACCCAACATCTCACGACACGAGCTGACGACAGCCATGCACCACCTGTACACCGACCACAAGGGGGCGCCTGTCTCCAGACGTTTCCGGTGTATGTCAAGCCTTGGTAAGGTTCTTCGCGTTGCGTCGAATTAAGCCACATGCTCCGCTGCTTGTGCGGGCCCCCGTCAATTCCTTTGAGTTTTAGCCTTGCGGCCGTACTCCCCAGGCGGGGCACTTAATGCGTTAGCTGCGGCACCGACGACGTGGAATGTCGCCAACACCTAGTGCCCACCGTTTACGGCGTGGACTACCAGGGTATCTAATCCTGTTCGCTCCCCACGCTTTCGCTCCTCAGCGTCAGTAATGGCCCAGAGATCCGCCTTCGCCACCGGTGTTCCTCCTGATATCTGCGCATTTCACCGCTACACCAGGAATTCCGATCTCCCCTACCACACTCTAGCCTGCCCGTATCGACTGCAGACCCGGGGTTAAGCCCCGGGCTTTCACAATTGACGCGACAGGCCGCCTACGAGCTCTTTACGCCCAATAATTCCGGACAACGCTCGCGCCCTACGTATTACCGCGGCTGCTGGCACGTAGTTAGCCGGCGCTTCTTCTGCAGGTACCGTCACTTGCGCTTCTTCCCTGCTGAAAGAGGTTTACAACCCGAAGGCCGTCATCCCTCACGCGGCGTCGCTGCATCAGGCTTGCGCCCATTGTGCAATATTCCCCACTGCTGCCTCCCGTAGGAGTCTGGGCCGTGTCTCAGTCCCAGTGTGGCCGGTCGCCCTCTCAGGCCGGCTACCCGTCGTCGCCTTGGTGAGCCGTTACCTCACCAACAAGCTGATAGGCCGCGGGCTCATCCCTCACCGCCGGAGCTTTCAACCCCCACCCATGCGAGTGGAAGTATCATCCGGTATTAGACCCCGTTTCCAGGGCTTGTCCCGAAGTGAGGGGCAGATTGCCCACGTGTTACTCACCCGTTCGCCACTAATCCACCCCGAGGGGCTTCATCGTTCGACTTGCATGTGTTAAGCACGCCGCCAGCGTTCGTCCTGAGCCAGGATCAAACTCTCCGTGAATGCTTTCCCGTGATCGGGAGAACACCACGAGAGCGGAACGGTCGGGCGGAATAGGCCCCACCGTTCACAGCGTCCTCGCTGTGTTGTTCTTCAAAGGAACCTCGTCCCGGCCTGCTGGCCGAAGACGGGGTATCAACATATCTGGCGTTGATTTTTGGCACGCTGTTGAGTTCTCAAGGAACGGACGCTTCCTTTGTACTCACCCTCGCGGGCTTTCCTCCGGGCGCTTCCCTTCGGTCCTGCGTGTCCGACTCTATCAGATCTTTCCGATCCGATTTCCTCGGGCTGTTCGCCTTCCCGGTTCCCGCATTTCGCGTTTCCCTTTCCGGCGACTCCGACTCTATCAGATCTTCTTCTTCGACCTGACCCCCAGTCAGCGGGGTTTGTCTTTCCGGCCGTTGGGCCGTTCCGACGTCTCAAACCTTAGCGGACTCTCTCGCCGTTTCTCAAATCGGAGCCGTTCGGTTCCGATTCAGACGCCGGCGCCCCTGCGAATTGAATTCGAGCATGCCGAAATCAGTTCACTGGAGAGGTCGTGCTGGTGGTTTTGAGTGCCGCTCTCGCGGCGGAAGTGTTGCCGGAGAACCGTTACGTCCCGATGGCAACTTGACGAACTGTACGTATCGGGGAGGGGGAAGTCAAGCGCCCCCTGTCAAGATCTTTTCGGCCGTTCGTGGGGCGAGGCCGTCAGTCCAGGTCGGTGAGGCGGCCGCCGGCGTCGGGCTGGGCGTCCTCCACCCTGCGCAGGAGGCGGGTGAGCACCTCGCCCAGGGTGATCCGCTCGTCCGGGGACAGGTCCTGGAGCAGATCCTCCTCGAAGACCGTCGCCATGCGCATCACCTCGAGCCACTTCTCGCGGCCGGCGGATGTCGCCTCGACGATGACCCGGACCCGGTTCGTCTCGTCCCGTTCCCGGTTGACGAGGCCTTCGGCGACCATGCGGTCGATCCGGTGGGTCATGGCGGCCGGTGTGAGGCCGAGGCGCTTGGCCAGGTCGCTGGGGCCCATGCGGTACGGGGCGCCGGACAGGACGAGGGCCTTGAGGACCTCCCAGTCGGCGTTGGTGATGCCGAGCTCGGCGGTCTGGCGGCCGTAGGCGACGTTCATCCGGCGGTTCAGCCGGGACAGCGCGGAGACGATCTTCTCGACCTGGAGGTCGAGGCCCTGGAACTCGCGCTGGTACGCGGCGATCTGCTCTTCGAGTGTCGGCTCGTTGAGGCCGGAGGTGTCGCCCATGGCCGCAGTATGGCACGCCACCCTTCACCTTGAAGCCCTTCGCATTGAAGCCATTCGACGTGTACTCTTCACCTTCGAACTTTAGCTTCTAAGTCTTCACTCCTAACTTGTGAGAGAGGTGAACGTGACCAGGGCGATGGGCGCTGCGATGCGCCGGATCCACGTGGGCAACGCACTCAGTGCGTTCGGCCTCGGCTTCACCGTCCCCTACCTGTACGTCTACGTGGCGCAGGTACGAGGGCTCGGGGCCATGACGGCGGGGCTGGTGCTCGCCGTGTTCGCGGTGGCCGCACTGATCGTGCTGCCGTTCGCCGGACGGGCCATCGTCCGACGGGGTCCGCTGCCGGTGCTGCTCGTCGCCCTGGTCACAGCCGCCGTTGGAGCGCTGAGCCTCGGCCTGTCGAGCGGTGCGTCGAGCGTGCTGGCGTCGGCGGTGCTGCTCGGCGCCGGACAGGCCGTGATGCAGCCGGCGCTGGCGACGATGATCGTGGACTGCTCCACGGTGGAGACCCGGTCGCGTGCGTTCGCCATGCAGTTCTTCCTGCAGAACCTCGGGCTCGGGGTCGGCGGTCTCATCGGCGGACACCTCGTCGACACGACCAGGGCCTCCTCCTTCACCGTGCTGTTCTCGATCGAGGCGGCGATGTTCCTGCTGCTGGTCGTGGTGATGGCGACGGTGCGGATGCCGCGCTCGCCGCGTATCGAGGGTGCTCCGGCTCCGTCGGCCAAGGGCAGCTGGAAGCAGCTGATGGGCAACCGGGCCATGGTGCAGCTGTGCGTGCTGGGCTTCGTCCTGTTCTTCGCCTGCTACGGCCAGTTCGAGTCGGGACTGAGCGCGTACGGGGTCGAGGCGGCCGGTATCTCGCCGTCGACGCTGGGGACGGCGCTGGCGGCGAACACCCTGGTCATCGTTGTCGCGCAGTTCGTGGTGCTGCGGTTCGTGGAGCGCCGCAGCCGCACGCGCGTGATCGCGTCGGTGGGGCTGCTCTGGGCCGTGGCGTGGGCCGTGGCCGGGTACGCGGGCCTCGGGAACGGCAGCCAGGCGATGGCGACCGCCGCCTTCATCTCTACGTACGCCCTGTTCGGGCTCGGTGAGTCGATGCTGTCGCCGACGCTCGCGCCGATGGTCGCGGATCTCGCGCCGGAAGGGCTGGCGGGTCAGTACAACTCGGCGTTCGCCCTGGTGAAACAGCTCGCGCTGGCCATCGGTCCGGCGGTCGGCGGGCCGATGGGGGCCTCGCTGCACGGCCTCTACATCGTGGTCTTCGTGCTGTTCTCCCTGGCGATCACGGTGCTGGCGCTGCGGCTGGGCCGACAGCTCACGGAGGCGCAGGACCACCCGTCCGCGGCACGGAGCCGGGTGGTCACCCAGGGCGGCACCGCCCCGGCGGGCCAGTCCCCGGCACATGCCTGAGGCCGGCGCACACGTCTGAGGCCGGCGCTCCCACGGCGCACCGCTCCCCGGGGCCTGCCCCCTAGGGAGTGACCGGTTTCGGCAGGGCGAACTCGCACCAGACGGCCTTGCCGCCGCCCGGGGTGCGCCGGCTTCCCCAGTTGGAGGCGATCGTCGCGACGATGGCGATGCCCCGGCCGGACTCGTCGGCGGGTTCCGCACGGCGGCGCCTCGGCAGGTGGTCGTCGCCGTCGGTGACCTCGACGATCAGCCGGCGGTCGGTGCGGCGCAGGCGCAGGCGCATGGGCGGGGTGCCGTGCTGGAGGGAGTTGGCGACCAGTTCGCTGGCGGCCAGGACGCCCAGGTCGTGCAGGTCGGAGGGGAAGCGCCAGCTGGTGAGCACGCCGGAGGCGAAGGCACGCGCGCGGGGGGCCGCTTCGACGCCGCCCAGCAGCTCCAGGGCGGCGTTGTGGAACAGCTCGCTCTCCGGGCCCGTGCGGGCGGGGTGCTGGAGCACCAGGACGGCGACGTCGTCGTCGTGTTCCGGGGTCACACCCGCCGAGCGGACCAGGCGGTCGCAGATCACCTGGGGGGTGCCGGTCGCGCCGGCCAGGGCGCGCTCCAGGGCGGCGATGCCCTCGTCGAGGTCCTCGTTGCGGCGCTCGACCAGGCCGTCCGTGTAGAGGACGGCGGTGGAGCCGGGCCCCAGCGGGATCGAGCCGGAGGAGTGGATCCAGCCGCCGGTGCCGAGCGGGGGGCCGGTCGGTTCGTCGGCGCGCTGGACGGTGCCGTGCTCGTCGCGGACCAGGATGGGCAGGTGGCCGGCGGAGGCGTGGACGAGGGTGCCCTCGTTGGGGTCGTGGATGGCGTACGCGCAGGTGGCGATCTGGTTGGCGTCGATCTCCGTGGCGAGTCCGTCGAGCAGTTGGAGGACCTCGTGCGGGGGGAGGTCGAGGCGCGCGTAAGCGCGTACCGCCGTGCGGAGCTGGCCCATGACGGCCGCCGCGCGGACACCCCGGCCCATGACGTCGCCGATGACCAGGGCGGTGCGCCCGCCGCCGAGGGTGATCACGTCGTACCAGTCGCCGCCGACGGCGGCCTCGGTGCCGCCGGGGTGGTAGGTGGCGGCGACCCGCAGGTCGTCGGGCTCCTCGAGCTCCTGCGGGAGCAGGGAGCGCTGGAGGGTGACGGCGGTCTCGCGCTGGCGGCGCTCGCTCGCGCGCAGGCGTTCGGCGGCCTCGGCGTGGTCGGTGACGTCGGTGGCGAAGACCAGCACACCGCTGCCGTCGCCCTGGGTGACCGGGGTGCAGGTGAAGGTGTAGGAGCGGCCGTCGGGGGCCTTGCGGGACTTGACCGTGCGAGGCTTTCCGCTGCGCAGGACCTGGTCGAGGAGGGTCAGCAGGCCGAGTTCCTCGAGTTCCGGGAGCGCTCCCCGCGCGGGGGCTCCGAGCGGGCGGGCGCCGAAGGCGGCCGTGTAGGCGCCGTTGACGTAGGCGATGCGGTGGTCCGGGCCGTGCACCAGGGCGACGAGGGAGGGGACGTGGTCGAGGACCTCGCGCACTCTGAGGTCGTCGACGGCGGGCACGGGCCGTGCATGCTCGACGGCTTGTTCGGCGCGGGCCGTGGGCACGGAGCCCTCTCCCCGCCGGTCCGGGGAGACCGCGTGCTCGCCGCGCGCTGCGGCGCGGCGCTGCGTTCCGGGGAGCCGGGCGCTCCAGCGGGTGAAGTTCACGAATCCTTGCCTCGTGTAGGTGTCGGCGGCCGGGAAACGGGACCGGCCGGGGCCCCGGGGCCGCACCGGGAACGGACAGCCGCCCGCCCTCGGTGGTGGACCAGTCTGGCAGGCTGCCGACCGGGCCGACATCCGTCAGACGCCGGACCGGTCCGTGGAGTTCCTGGGTGCGGTCAGGACGACCCCTTCGGGTCGTCCGGGGGGTTCTGAGAAGGCTTTCCACCGGCCGCGAGTTCGAACTCGGCCCGCGGGTGTTCGAGTGATCCCAGGGAGACGATCTCCCGTTTGAAGAGCCCGGCGAGGGTCCATTCGGCGGCCACGCGCGCCTTGCGGTTGAAGGTGGGGACGCGGCTCAGGTGGTAGGTGCGGTGCATGAGCCAGGCGGGGTAGCCCTTGATCTTGCGCCCGTAGACGTGGGCGACGCCCTTGTGCAGTCCCAGGGAGGCGACCGACCCGGCGTACGAGTGGGCGTACGTCTCCAGGGGTTCGCCGCGCAGGGAGTGCGCGATGTTGTCGGCGAGGACCTTCGCCTGGCGGAGCGCGTGCTGGGCGTTGGGGGCGCATTCCCGGCCGGGGTCCTCGGCGGTGGTGTCGGGGACGGCGGCGGCGTCGCCCGCGGCCCACGCGTGCGGGGCGCCCTCGACGGCGAGTTCGGCGGTGCACCGCAGCCGTCCGCGTTCGTCGCGCGCCAGGTCGGTGGCGGCGAGGACGGGATGCGGTTTGACGCCGGCGGTCCACACGACGGTGCGGGTGGGGAAGCGGGCACCGTCACTGAGGACGGCAACGCGGTCGGCGCAGGACTCCAGGCGGGTCTCCAGGCGTACGTCGATGTTGCGGCGGCGCAGTTCGCTGACCGTGTAGCGGCCCATCTCCTCGCCGACCTCGGGCAGGATGCGGTCCGAGGCCTCGACGAGGATCCACTTCATGTCCTCGGGGCGGAGGTTGTGGTAGTACCGCGTGGCGTAGCGGGCCATGTCCTCCAGCTCGCCGAGCGCCTCGACGCCCGCGTAGCCGCCGCCGACGAAGACGAAGGTGAGGGCCGCGTCGCGGATCGCGGGGTCGCGGGTCGAGGAGGCGATGTCCATCTGTTCGAGGACGTGGTTGCGCAGCCCGATGGCCTCCTCGAGGGTCTTGAAGCCGATGGCGTGGTCGGCGAGACCGGGGACCGGCAGGGTGCGCGAGACGGAGCCGGGCGCGAGGACGAGTTCGTCGTACACCACCGCCCGGCCGCCGCCGCCCTTCTCACCGTCGGCGAGGGTGGTGACGGTGGCGACGCGGGCGGCGTGGTCGATGGCGGAGGCCTCGCCGATGACGATGTGGCACCGGTCCAGGACACGACGCAGCGGTACGACCACATGACGAGGGGAAATGGCACCGGCGGCCGCTTCGGGAAGGAACGGCTGGTACGTCATGTACGGGTCAGGAGTGACCACGGTGATCTCGGCCGCGCCCCGGGCGAGTTCCCGTTTCAGCTTCCGCTGCAGGCGCAGGGCCGTGTACATCCCGACATAGCCGCCACCGACAACGAGAATGCGCGCACGTTCCTTCACCCTCCCATGACGCACCCGCCGCTTGCGTTTGTCCACAGCCCCGACGAATTGTGTGACTGGAGGCGATGGGCGCGCCGAGCGGCCCGGGTCCCCGGAGCGAACGTCATGTACGCAGGTCAGCAGTGCTTTCCCGGTACTTCTTCCGGAGTGCATACGGGATCAATGTGCCCCGTACTCCGATCGGGGGGCGCTCCGTGCGGAACCTGCCCCTTCTGAATTGACTTCCTCTCAACTATGTTCGTACGTCGACGGGGTGTAGGGGGATGCGCTCATTCGGGTCCGCGACGGGCGGATCCGGCCACCGGGCATGTTTCTCGAGCCCCGGCCATCTGTGGCGGGGAGTCTCCGGGGGGAGACGTCATCACCGGGGGAAAACATATGCATGTTCAGAATTCTCATTGGTCTTCCGCGTCCGCCGTGGCGCCCGGCACCGCGCTGAGCGCGCCGTCGTCGGGCCACGGGCGTGCGGGAGGGCCGCGCACGACACCGCTGCGCGTGGACGCGCAGCGCAATCTGGAGCACGTGCTGCGCGCGGCACGCGAGGTCTTCGGCGAGCTGGGCTACGGCGCGCCGATGGAGGACGTGGCACGCCGGGCCCGCGTCGGTGTGGGCACGGTGTACCGGCGCTTCCCGAGCAAGGACGTCCTGGTCCGGCGGATAGCCGAGGAGGAGACCTCCCGGCTGACCGACCAGGCGCGTACGGCGCTCGGTCAGGAGGACGAGCCGTGGTCGGCGCTGTCCCGCTTCCTGCGCACGTCGGTCGCCTCGGGCGCCGGGCGGCTGCTGCCGCCGCAGGTGCTGCGGGTGGGCGTGGCGGACGAGCACGACCACGCGCGCGTGCCGCAGCAGCGGACGCAGCCGGCCGGCGCCGAACTGCGACTGGTGCCCGAGAAGGGGTCCGCCGCCGGGGAGGACGACGCCGGTGCGGCGCAGCTTCTCGACGTCGTCGGCCGGCTCGTGGAGCGGGCCCGCGAGGCGGGCGCGCTGCGGCCGGACGTGTCGGTGTCGGACGTGCTCCTGGTGATCGCCACGGCTGCTCCCTCACTGCCGGACCCGGCCCAGCAGGCGGCGGCCTCCGCCCGGCTGCTGGACATCCTGCTGGAGGGCCTGCGCTCACGCCCTGCGTGAGGGTGGTGGGTGCGGCCGATGGGGCCCGTCCGCACCGGGCGGGTTCCCTCCACTCCCCCAAAGGGTGACTGTCCACACGCATGTGCGACAGAAACCCTCGGACGGGTGGATGGGTCGCTCTGAGCTGTCCTGACCAAAAGCCGCTATGGCACCCTGACCCGTGATCAGGACTGTTGGGGCAGGTGGCGAGGGCTTCCGCGATGAGCGTTGACGGGCGGGACGAGTCGTACGGTGACGACGAGCCCGGGGCCGAGAGCCCACCGCAGGTGCCGAGTCAGGGGTGGCGCACGGGCGTGCCCCCCGACGACATGGACGACCCGGACGGCCTCGTCCCCGCCCAGCGCGACCGGCGCGAGGGGAGCGTCCTGCCTCCCCCGCGCGAACTGCCGCCGTCCGACGCCGCTCTCATCGCGCGCATGCGCGCGGGCGACGACTCGGCGTACGAGGAGCTGTACCGGCGTCACGCGGAAGCGGTGCGCCGGTACGCCGGTACGTGCTGCCGGGACGCCCACACCGCGGACGACCTGACCGCCGAGGTCTTCGCCCGCGTGCTCCAGGCGGTGCGCGGCGGTTCGGGCCCCGAGCACGCCGTACGCGCGTACCTGCTCACGACCGTACGACGGGTGGCGGCGTCCTGGACCCGGTCGGCGAAGCGCGAGCAACTGGTCGACGACTTCGCGGCCTTCGCCACCCAGGCCGCGCGCCTTCCGCACGTGTCCGACACCGATGCCCTGGACCTGGGCGCGGACGTACGGGCGATGCACGAGGCCGAGCAGTCCATGGCCATGCAGGCGTTCAGGTCGCTGCCGGAGCGCTGGCAGGCGGTGCTGTGGCACACCGAGGTCGAGGACGAGTCGCCGAGCACGGTCGCCGTGCTCTTCGGCCTGGACGCCAACGGCACCCGCGTCCTGGCCAGCCGCGCCCGCGAGGGCCTGAAGCAGGCGTACCTCCAGGCGCACGTCAGCGCGACCCTCACCGACGACGAGGAGTGCGCCCGCTACGCCGACCAGCTCGGCACGTACGCGCGCGGCCGGCTGCGCACCCGCGCCGAACGGGGACTGCGGGGACACCTGGACGCATGCGCGCGGTGCCGGCTGGCGGCCGTCCAGGTCCAGGAAGTCGCCGGCGGCATCCCCTCCCTGGTGCCCGTGGCCGTCATCGGCTGGTTCGGCGCCGCCGGGTACGCCAAGGCGGCCGGTCTCCTCGCCGGAGGCACGGCCGCCGCGGGCGCGGCGGGCGCGGCCGGTGCGGTCGGCACCGGTGGCTCGGGCGGAGCGGCCGGCGCGGTGGCCTCGGAAGGGCTGGCCGCGCCGGTGAAGGCGGGCCTGGCGGCCGGTGTGGTCGCGGTGGCGACGGCGGCGGCCCTCGCCTTCGCCCTCTCGGGCGACGAGAAACCCGCCGAGGAGCCGAAGGCCGCCCCGCCCGCCTCGTCCCCCGTGGTCCGCGAGGAGCCCTCGCCGCCCTCGGAGAAAAACCCGGAACCGGCACCCGCGCCTCCCGCGCCGCCCCTCGCGCCACCGACGCCCGCACCGACCCCGACCCCGACCCCGAAGCCCACCCCGACACCCACACCACCCCCCACCCCCGAGCCGGCCCCGCCCCCCAACCTCGCGCCGACCCCGAAACCCGCCCCCACGCCGACCCCCGCACCGGCCCCGGCTCCCACCCCGGTTCCACCGCCGCCGCCTCCCCCTCCGCCCGCCCCGACGGTCCACCAGTGGAGCGCACTCGTCTACGACATCAGCGGCGACGGTGACGCTCCCGAGATGCGCATCCGCGGGAGCAGCTGGGTCTGGCAGCGCTCGGCCCTGCCCATCGCCCGCCGGAGCTACTCCCCGGGCGTGACGGTCCACGGCCGTTCCTCCGTCACCATCGACCTGAACCGCCCGTGCACCGCCTACGACGCGATGATCGGCGTGGACGACCTGACGATGAAGCTGGGCAAGGTCGCCTTCTCCGTCCACGCGGACGGCGTCCCCCTGTGGAACTCCGGGCCGATCAAGGGCGGCGACCGAGCCGTCCCGGTCCACGTGGACCTGACGGGCCGCAAGACCGTACGCCTGGTGGTGGAACCTCGCAGCCCCTTCGACCGCCTGGCCCTGGCCGACTGGGCCGAGTCCCGCTTCACCTGTACGTAGGCCCTCTCAGACCCCCCGGGCCAACGCCCCCCGCTGCGGGGCGATCCCCCCGGGCACCGCCCGCTGCCGCCCGGGCGTCCCCGTCCAGCACGTCCCCCGCCGCGCCAGCAGCCGCCGCAGCCACAGCTCCAGCGCGACCAGATCCGCAAGCCCGTCCAGCGGCAGCGGCTCCCCCTCCGCCGCGGCCCGCAGCGCCTTGCGCACCACGCGGGCCTCGACCAGCCCCGCCTCCGCGAGCAGCGGCGTGTCGAACAACGTCATCAGCGTGCCGGCGGCGGCCCGCAGCCCGATCCGCGCCTCGGCAGCGGCGTTCGACTGGGTCGGCGCACCCCACCCGGTGGGCAGGTCCCGCACGCCGGACCCTTCCAGCACGCTCCGCAGGATGGAGGCCCGCGCCCCCGGCTTCACCCGCAGCGCCTCGGGCAGCCCCCGGCACGCGCGGACGACCTGGTTGTCGAGGAACGGTGTGTGCAGCCGCTGGAAGCGGATCTCGGCGGCCTGCTCCAGCACCCGTACACCGGCCGCGTGCCGGGTCAGTGCCGCACGCGCGCGGAAGTCACCGGGCCGCTGACCCGGCCCCACGTCGGACCGGCGGGTGGACGTCTGAAGGCGAACCGATACTTCAGCGAGCGCCTCCCCGGTCAGCCAGCGCGCCGCCGGACCGGGTCTTCCCCAGGTCAGCGCGGCCAGCGAGGCGTCCGCCGCACCCCAGGGGGTCCCGTCGTCCAGCTGGTGGCGCAGCAGCTGCTCCGCGAGGGTCTCGAGTCCCGTGCGGTACGGCGTACGGGCCAGGCGCCGGGCCGCGGCGTACACGCGCGCGGGCACCATCACAGACCCGTCGGCTTTCGCCAGCGCGGCGACGGGCCGTACGAGATGGCGCCGCTTGCGGTCCATGAGGAGGTCGGCGAGGCGCGCGGGATGCGCGTCGAGCACCTGCCGGGCCCCGTACCCCGTGAAGTGGTCGGCGCTGCCCGCGGCCAGCCGTGCCCGGTGCCGGGCGGCGGTGACCAGGGAGGGGGCCGGCTCGTCCGTGAGCGGCCCGTCGAGGTCGGCGTACGGCAGGGTGTCCTCGCCGCCGGGGACGACCACGTGGTGCAGCCGGGGGTTGGCGGCCAGCACCCCGGCGCGCGCGATTTCGTCGGCCCGGCCGCCGGCCGGACCGCTCCCCGCACCGGCCTGGCCCCCCGCGAGATCGTTGAACGTGACGGCGAGCAGCCGCTCGCCCGCGCCGGTGCCGTGCCCCAGCACGGTCCCCGGCATGCCCGGCAGCCCGGCGGCGAGCAGCGCCAGGGTCCCGGAGGCGGGCCCGCCGGAGAGGTCGGCCCCGATCCCGGGCACCGGCATCCCGCGCGCCGCGCGCCGTTCGGCGGGGCCCATGCCCGGCACCGGGCCGGGATCGATGTCGGCGCCAGGGACGTGCCGGGGCGCGGCGAGCCGGGTGCGTACGGCCTCGACCAGCGCGTCCCGGACGGCGTCCACCGCGCGGTCGGGGTCGGCGGGCGGCGCGGCGACGGCGAGTGAGGCGACGGGCTCGTACCCGGCGATCTCGCGCGCCCCGGCGCGCAGGATCAGCGCATGCCCCGGCGGAACGCGTTTCACGCCGTCGTACGGAGTGGAGTCGTGGAGCGCGGCCGGCACGTCGGGGGCGGCCAGGAGCGCGGCGAGGTGGCCGAAGTCGAGGTTGGCCTCGACGAGGTCGGCGAGCGGCAGCGCGGCGGTGGCGTAGGCGGTGCCGCCCTCCCACGGGGTGTGGAACACCGGCCGGGCGCCCGCGAGGTCGCCGCAGACGGTGACCCGGCGGCCCACCTGTACGACGGCGGTGTAGCTGCCCGGCCAGGCGGTCAGGTGGCGCAGCGCGCCGCCGCGCGCGGCGAACAGGGCGGCGCGCAGCTGCTCGTCGGAGGCTCCGCAGGTGCCGAGGACGGCGATCCGCGTCTCGGCGTCGCCGGTCACCACCCGCACCTCGTCGGGGCGCCAGTCGCCGACCGCCCACAGCGGATCGGGGTCGCCCCACAACGGATGGGAACCCACCGGTTGCAGTGTCTCGCCGTCGGGGCCGGTGGCGCCGGCGGAGCCGTACGCCAGGGCGCCCGCGGCGGCGCTGCTCCATCCCACCAACCACCGCATCGACGCCTCCACAGGCTGTGGACAACCGGCGCACCGCACGCACCGGTTCACCCATGCTGCCATGAAGGAGGCGCTCAGGCGGGGTGCCGGTGCCGCATGTGCTCCGTCGGATGCGCCCCGGCGGATACTCCTACCCCGATCCGAACACCCGCCCGAGGCAAGGAGATCGTCCGCTCGCGACCACCCGCCCACCTGCACCGCTGCGACGCGAATGCGCCCCCCAGCGCGCCCCAAGAACCACTAACGCGCCCTCAACTGCCAGGATAGATGGGCTGACAGCCCTGAAAGAGTGGGGTCGATTTTCGGCCAATTCGAAGAGGCGGGGACCACCTCGAACACGCTCCGTACAGGCTCTGCGCACCGCCGGGAAGCCGTGCGGTCCGGGAGACGGAGTGCGTCTCCCGGACCGTTCCGCCGCCCGCGGGGATGAAGGCGGCGGTGTCCCCCAGCCCACTGGATCCAGTACAGCGGGCCGACCCACGCAAGGACCATGGAATCGCCCCCGCCGTGGCCGGAGGAGAGCGCACGCACGGGCGCACGGCCACACGCCGGGAGCATGCAGCAACTGCGCGTATCGGACCCGTACTTCAGTACGGACCACAATCCCGCCATCCGGAAGAATGCCCCTTAACGCTTGGGATGCGGCGAACTACGCTGGGTTTACGAATGCCGCGCGGTTATGCCAGAGCGGCAGCCGTCTGTGTCGAGGGGTGGCGCATGTCCAGGGAGCTACGCGGGCCGAACGAAAAGCTCGGCACCGTCCTCGCCCTCGCGGGTATCTCCAACGCGGGCCTCGCGCGGCGCGTCAACGACCTTGGCGCCCAACGCGGGTTGACCTTGCGCTACGACAAGACGTCGGTGGCGCGCTGGGTGTCGAAGGGCATGGTGCCGCAGGGTGCGGCGCCCCACCTGATCGCCGCCGCCATCGGCCAGAAGCTCGGCCGCCCGGTGCCGCTCCACGAGATCGGCCTGGCGGACGCGGATCCCGCCCCCGAAGTGGGCCTGGCCTTCCCCCGGGACGTCGGACAGGCGGTGAAGTCCGCCACCGAGCTGTACCGGCTGGACCTGGCCGGCCGCCGCGCGGGGTCCGGCGGCATCTGGCAGTCGCTCGCCGGATCGTTCGCAGTGAGCGCATATGCAACGCCTGCCTCACGCTGGCTGATAACCCCGGCCGACAGTTCGGTCGCACGCGAGGTGAGCCCCGGAGAGGGCTCCGCCGCACCGGCCAGAGTCGGCCACAGCGATGTGCGCAAACTGCGCGAGGCCGCCGAGGACGCGCGCCGCTGGGATTCCAAATACGGAGGCGGCGACTGGCGTTCGTCGATGGTCCCCGAGTGCCTGCGGGTCGAGGCGGCGCCCCTGCTGCTGGGCTCCTACGCCGACGACGTGGGCCGTTCCCTGTTCGGCGCGTCGGCCGAACTCACCCGGCTCGCCGGCTGGATGGCCTTCGACACCGGCCAGCAGGAAGCCGCCCAGCGCTACTACATCCAGGCCCTGCGCCTGGCCCGCGCGGCGGCCGACGTCCCCCTGGGCGGATACGTACTGGCCTCCATGTCCCTCCAGGCCACCTACCGCGGCTTCGGCGACGAGGGCGTCGACCTCGCCCAGGCCGCGCTGGAGCGCAACCGCGGCCTGGCCACGGCCCGCACCATGAGCTTCTTCCGGCTCGTGGAGGCCCGCGCGCACGCACGCGCGGGCGACGCCCCGGCGGCCGGCGCGGCCCTGAAGGCGGCCGAGGGCTGGCTGGAACGTTCCCGCCCCGGTGACAGCGACCCGGTCTGGCTGGGCTTCTACTCCTACGACCGCTTCGCCGCCGACGCCGCCGAGTGCTACCGCGACCTGAAGGCGCCCCGCCAGGTCCGCCGCTTCACCGAGCAGGCGCTGTCGCGGCCGACGGAGGAGTTCGTCCGCTCCCACGGGCTGCGGCTCGTCGTCTCGGCGGTCGCCGAACTGGAGTCGGGCAACCTGGACGCCGCCTGCGAGCAGGGGGTGCGCGCGGTGGAGGTGGCCGGCCGCATCTCGTCCGCGCGCACCACGGAGTACGTCAGGGACCTCCTGCACCGCCTGGAGCCCTACGGCGACGAACCCCGCGTGGTAGAGCTGCGCGAGCGCGCCCGGCCCCTGCTGATGACTCCCGCCTGACACCCGCCCGATGCCCGTGCGCCCCGCCTGATCCGGGCCGCCGTCTGCCGGCAGCCTTCGGCAGCCCCTTGCCGCCTTCCGGGTTGTCCGGGGTTTACGGGCGTTGTCAGTGGCGCAGTGCACTATCGGGACCTGGAGGTGGTGCGGGTGGCACGGCGGGCGTACGACTGCGAGGTGCTGGTGATCGGCGGCGGCATCATCGGCCTGTCGACGGCGTACGCGATCACCCGCGCGGCACCGGGCACGCGGGTCACGGTGCTGGAGAAGGAACCCGGCCCCGCCCGGCACCAGACGGGCCGCAACAGCGGCGTCGTCCACAGCGGCATCTACTACCGCCCCGGCTCCCTGAAGGCGCGGTACGCGGTGCGGGGCGCGGCCGAGATGGTCAAGTTCTGCGCGGAGTACGGCATCCCGCACGCGGTGACGGGCAAGCTGATCGTCGCCACCCGCCGGGACGAGCTGCCCCGCCTGCACGCCCTGGTCCAGCGCGGCCGGGAGAACGGTCTGGCGGTCCGCGAACTGGGCGCCGCGCAGATCGCCGCGTACGAGCCGGAGGTCGAGGGCCTGGCCGCCATCCACGTCGGCACCACCGGTGTCTGCGACTACGCGGCGGTGGCCCGCCGGCTGGCGGCCGCCTCCGGCGCGGAGATCCGCTACGGCGCGCGGGTCACCCGGGTCGACCGCCGCCCGGACCTGGGCGTGGCCGTCCTGACCGCCGCCGGGGACGTCGTGCGCGGCCGGGTGCTGGTGAACTGCGCGGGGCTGTACTGCGACGAGATCGCCCGCCTGACCGGCGACGACCCCGGCATGCGCATCGTGCCGTTCCGCGGCGAGTACTACGAGCTGGCCCGCCCGGAGCTGATCCGCGGCCTGGTCTACCCGGTGCCCGACCCGGCGTTCCCGTTCCTCGGCGTCCACCTCACGCGCGGCATCGACTCGGGCGTCCACGTCGGGCCCAACGCCGTACCGGCGCTGGCGCGCGAGGGCTACGACTGGCGGACGGTCCGCCCGCGCGAGCTGGCGGCCACACTGGCCTGGCCGGGCTCCCGGCACCTGGCCCGCCGCCACTGGCGGCACGGCACCGGCGAGCTGCACCGTTCCCTGTCCCGGCGGGCCTTCACCGAGGCGGTCCGTCGGCTCGTGCCCGCGGTCCGGGAGGCCGACCTGGTCCCGGCCCCGGCGGGCGTACGGGCGCAGGCGGTGCTGCGTGACGGCACGCTCGCCGACGACTTCCTGATCCGGGAGACGCCCCGCGCGGTCCACGTCCTGAACGCCCCCTCGCCCGCGGCGACCGCGTCCCTGCCCATCGGCCGGGAGGTGGCCCGCCGGACCCTGGCCGCCCTGGGCGGCGCACCCCGCTGAGGCGACCGCTCCCGCGGCCGTCGGACGAATCCCTCGCGGCACCCCCGTAAAATCGTCAGCACTGTGTCTGACTCCGTGAACACCCCCGATGCACACACCCGGCCCTTCGAGCACACGCCCGGCGTGTCGGTCCGCCGTACCCGGGAGAAGGGGGAGCCCCGTTTCCCGGACGGCCCGAAGGCCGATCCCGCCGGGTCGCACTTCGAGCGGCGGATCCGGAGTTTCCAGCCGCGCCGGAGCCGGGTCACCGCCGGGCAGGCGGACGCGTTGCAGCGGCTGTGGCCCCGGTGGGGCTTCGACGTCGACGGCCGGCAGCGCCTCGACCTCGCCGCGTTCTTCGGCAACGACCGCCCGGTCGTCCTCGAGATCGGCTTCGGCATGGGCGAGGCCACCGCGCGCATGGCCGCCGCCGACCCCGGCACCAACATCCTCGCCGTGGACGTCCACACCCCCGGCCAGGGCCATCTGCTCGGCCTCGCCGACCAGCACGGCCTGGACAACGTGCGCGTCGGCAACGGCGACGCGATCATCCTGCTGCGCGAGATGCTCACCCCCGACGCGCTGGGCGGGCTGCGCGTCTACTTCCCCGACCCCTGGCCGAAGAAGCGGCACCACAAGCGCCGGCTGATCCAGCCGGCCTTCCTCGACCTCGCCGCGGCCCGTCTCGCCCCGGGCGCGACCGTGCACTGCGCCACCGACTGGGAGCCGTACGCCGAGCAGATGCTCGAGGTGCTGACCGCGCACCCCTGCTTCGAGAACACCGTGGCGGACGGCGGTTTCGCGCCGCGTCCGGAGTTCCGGCCGCTGACCCGTTTCGAGGGGCAGGGGCTGGACAAGGGACATGTGGTGAACGACCTGCTCTTCCGCCGCGTACACCACGACGACCGGCCCGGCACCCGGGCCGCCACCCGGTCCGAGGACCGGAACGCCGCCGGCGCCTGAGCCCACCTGGTGTTCCTGCGGGCAGCACCGCTCCCTCGTTAGGGTCAATGCTGTGGCCATCAGCCGTCCGTACCCGACACAGCCCGGCGCGGCCCCCGGCCCCGCAGGGCCGGCCGACGGGCCCGCCCCGCGGCACGCGCACTGGTGGCAGCGTCCCCGGGTGCGCCGCGGGGCGCTGGCGGCCCTCCTCGCGCTTTCGGGTCTGGTCATCCTGGGTCTGGTCCGCGAGCAGACCGGTACGGAGGGTTTCCTGGTCGGCCTCGGCCTCGCCGTCCTGCCGGTGCCGCTGCTCGTCGCCGCGTTCCGCTGGCTGGACCGGGTCGCGCCCGGCCCGTGGCGCAATCTCGTCTTCTCGTTCGCCTGGGGTGCCGGCGCCGCCGCGCTCATGGCGATCGTCGCCAACAGCTTCGCCACGCGGTGGATAGCGACGGAGACCGCCGACCCGTCCCGCGCGGACACGCTCGGCGCGACCGTGATAGCCCCGGTCGTGGAGGAGTCCGCGAAGGCCGCCGCCGTCCTGCTGGTCTTCCTGTTCCGCAGACGCGACTTCACCACGATCCTCGACGGCGTGGTGCTGGCCGGGATCACCGCCACCGGTTTCGCCTTCACCGAGAACATCCTCTACCTCGGCACCGACCAGCTCACCGGCGGCAGCGGCGTCTCCTCCGTCACCGCGGCGACGTTCTTCGTCCGCGTCGTCATGGCGCCGTTCGCGCACCCGCTCTTCACGGCCCTCACCGGCATCGGCTTCGGGGCGGCCGCGCTCGCCACCGGGCGGCGGCGCCCGGTGCGCTTCCTGCTCCCGCTCGGCGGCCTGCTGCTCGCGATGGGCCTGCACGCGCTGTGGAACGTCTCCTCGACCCTCGGCGAGTACGGCTTCTTCGCCGTGTACGCGGCGTTCATGGTGCCGTCGTTCGGCCTGCTGACCTGGCTGGTGGTGTGGACCCGGCAGCGCGGGCTGCGGACCGTACGGGAGGAGCTGCCCTCCTACGTCAGGGCCGGCTGGCTGACCCCGGCCCAGCCCTACGCGCTCGGCTCGATGCGGGCCCGGCGCGTCGCCCGGCGGTACGCGCGCGGGCACGGCGGCCGGGCCGCGTCCCGAGCGGTGGCGCAGTACGGGGCGTACGCGACGGCGCTGGCGTTCCTGCGGCGCCGGGGGCGCCGCGGCGGCGTGGGTACGGACTTCGCCGCGCGGGAGCACGAGCTGCTGCGGGAACTGTGGCGGCGCCGCGACACGGCCCGCCCGGCCCTGGAACACGCGGCCCGGGTCACCGCACCGCCCGTCCCGCCCTGGCCGGTGTACGGCCCGTACGGCTCGCCCTGGGCGTACGAGGGGTACGGGCCGTACGGGAGATACGGGCCGTACGGGAGGTACGGCGCCGTGGACCCCGCGCACTTCGCGCACCCCGGGTACCCGGCGTCCGGGCCGAACCCGTACGCATACCCGTACCGCCCCTGAAACGCCGAACCGGCAGTCCTGACGTCGGGGGGTCGTCGTCAGGACTGCCGGGGCTGTGGCTGCGAGAGCGCGCGAAGACCGGCCGGGGCCGGGTTCTCAGACGGTGAGGCCCTTCGACTGGAGCCAGGCCAGCGGGTCGATGCCCGAGCCGGCGCCACCGGTGTGGACCTCCAGGTGGAGGTGGGCACCGGTGGAGTTGCCGGTGGAGCCGACGCGGCCGATCACGTCGCCGGTGTTGACCTGCTGACCGACGCTGACGTTGATGGAGGACTGGTGGGCGTACCAGATCTCGGTGCCGTCGTCGAGGGTCAGCACGGTCTTGTAGCCGTAGGAGCCGTCCCAGCCGGCGGAGGTGATCGTGCCGGTGTGGACCGCCTTGATCAGCGTGCCCGTGGGGGCGGCGAAGTCCAGGCCGGTGTGCTGGCCGGAGGACCAGTAGGCGCCGGCCTGACCGAAGGTCGAGGAGATGGTGTACGAGGAGGTCGGCAGCGCGTACTGCGTGGCCAGCTCGGCGAGACGCTCGGCCTCGGCCTTCTTCGCGGCCTCCTCCTCCGCCTCCTTCTTCGCGGCGGCGGCCTGCTCCTCCGCCTCCTTCTTCGCGGCGGCGGCCTGCTCCTTGGCCTCCTTCTCCGCCTTCGCGGCGGCTTCGGCGGCGGCCTTGTCCTCGGCCTGGCTCTGCTGCTGCTCGACCTGAGCCATGATCCGGGCGCGCAGCACCTCGCCGGCGTCGGAGGTGCTGCCCTGCTCGACCTCGTCGGCGACCGTGCCGATGCTGCTGAGCGGGGTGGCGGAACCCTGGGGGGTTTCCTCGTCGGAGATGAGGGAACCGACGGAGGGAAGGTCCGGCATCGAGATCGAGACCGGCGGCTTGCCGGTCTGGGCGCTGGCCATGCCGCCACCGGCGACCGCGGCTATGACACCGACGCCCAGGACGGTGGAGCTACGGGCGAGGCCTCCGCCGCGCTGCTTGCCGACGCGATGCCGGCCGCGCACGGGAGGAAGGGACTCCGCAGTGGGGTTCCACTCCTCGAAGGGGCCCTCGTCGGTGCGGATGCTGCCGTAGCCGAAGGTGTCGCTGTCGCGCTGGCTCGGCATGAAGGGGGCCTCGGGGGCAGGCCGGTTCGACGCCACGTGGGCGCACTCCTTTCCTTCCTTCTCGCCTACCGGGTTAGCTGACGGGTTCGGAGCAGGAAGGTCTCCTACGCGCGTAACCGTCCGTGTCTCCACGGGGGCATCTACGCGATTCACCCCAAAATGTTGGTTCCCCGGTTCCCTTGCGGGATTCGGCGCGTGCGCACGGAGCCGACTCGTGTGACGGCTGGGACGACCGCGCTGCGTTATCGAACGTTAATAGACGGAGGGCTCTTATTCCAAGCCGTTCCTCTTGATCGTTAACGATTCCCGCACGGACTTAAGCATCACGACCGCCTCAAAACGGGCGAGTTGACTCTCCCTCATTCGTCACACCGCATCTGACAGTACATCAGTTGTTATGCGCAGCGGGGCGGCCCGATCACCCGGCGTGATATCGGCGGGGAGGGCCCGGAGAGCGCGTTCTCGAAACCTCCGCCGGAAGACGGGCCGGAGGACGGGAACGGGAACAGAAGCGGGAACGGGAACGACCGAGGGCCGGAACCCTTTCGGGTTCCGGCCCTCGGCCTTCAGTAGCGGGGACAGGATTTGAACCTGCGACCTCTGGGTTATGAGCCCAGCGAGCTACCGAGCTGCTCCACCCCGCGTCGTTGTGTAACCAGCATACGGCATGCGCAGGGCACTCCGCACACACATGATCCCCGCCCCTCCGTCACCGGCCGGTCAGATGGCGGTTCGGCGCCTCGGCGGCCTCCTTGTGCTCCGGCAGGACGACGACGGTGGCTCCCTCCGCGGCCAGCGCCCCACTGCCGTCGGCGCCCGCCACGAAGGTGTCCGGCTCCCGCCACGCGGTGACCACCCGCCGTACCCCCGCGTCCAGGATCAGCCGGGCGCAGGGCACCGGACGGGAGGTGCGGCGGGCACAGGGTTCCAGGCTGGAGTACACGGTGGCGGTCGCGAGCCGCGGGTCCGCGGGGTCGATCTTGGCGAGGGCGGCCTCCTCGGCGTGCACCACCGGGTCGCCGCCCTCCCGGGAGTGGCCGCGCGCCAGTTCGGTGCCGTCGGCCGCCACGACCACCGCGCCCACGCTGAACGCCGTCTCCGAGGGCGGGCACCGGTCCGCGAGTTCACAGGCGAGGGCCAGCCAGTGGTGGTCGGCGGCTACGGGGAGCGGGCCGGTGCCGGGGGCGGTGGGCTCGTAGCGCATGAGGACGACGTCACCGATGGGGCGGGTCTCCAACAGCCGCAGCCGACCGCCCTGGTAGGCGCCGGGGCCGAAGAGGCGGGCGGCGTCCGGGTCGCCGACGAAGAGCGGGGCGAGGACCAGCTGGAGCTCGTCGGCGAGCCCCTGGGTGAGGAGTTGGGTGTGGATCAGGCCACCGCCCTCGACCATGAGCCGCCGGACGCCGTACGCGTCGTACAGGTGCGTCAGGAGCCGCCGCCAGTCGAGCTCGGCGCCGAGCGGCACGATGTCGGCGGCGATGCCGTGCGCGCGGGCGCGTTCGGCGCCCTTGTCGGTCGTGCAGAGGACCTTCGCGCCGCCGGTGTGCCAGAAGTGTGCCGCCGGGTCCAGGTCGCCCGAGCCGCTGACGGTGACCTTCAGCGGGTATGCGGGGCGGCCCTCGGCGACCCGGGCGGCACGCCGCTCGGGCGCGTTGACCAGCAGCCGGGGGTTGTCGGCGCGGATCGTGCCGGCGCCGATCAGGATCGCGTCGACCGACGCCCGCACCTCGTCGACCCGGTCGAAGTCCTCCGGGCCGGAGAGCAGCAGCCGTTCGGGGCCGGTGTCGTCGAGATACCCGTCGAGCGAGACGGCGGCGGACAGCAGGACGTACGGGTGAGGCATCGACGGTGCTCCTGACGGGGACGGCGGGCCGGGCTGGGCAGAGCCAGAACTGGGCTGGGGCGGGCTGGGTCGGGCGAAGAGAGTCTTGCACCCGGTGTGTCCCCCTGCGGAGGGAAGCCGTACGGTGTGCCACCGCCACGTGGCGCGAAACCGTACGGCGCGAACCGTACGGCGTGGAAACGCGCGGTGGCTCCGCCGCATCCGGCGCCGGCCCGCGACGAGGGACCTTCCCCCATGCCCCGTGGGTGTCGTCCGCCATCTCGTTTGGGTGGTGTCACGGATGGCGAGTGCCGGGGGTCGGATGTGAGCGTGGAGAAACCCCCGGGCCGCGGTCCCGGGACGCACAGGCCGTAACCCCTCGGGACCCGTGGGTGCACCGGCCGCGGCCCCGTATGGCGGGGAACCCCCACCGACACGAAGGAGCGTTCCCCACTCGGGTCAGTCGATCAGTCCCCCCTCCGTTCCCGTGCTGTGGAAGGTGGTGACCCGTGGGACATGCCGACACCCTGCTCGCCATGGGCGGCGCGTTCCTCGCCGCGGCGTTCCTGGCCCGTCTCGGCAGCTGGATCGGACTGCCGACGATCCCGCTGTTCATGCTCGCCGGCATTCTGCTCGGCCCGCACACGCCCGGCCTGGTCCTGGTCGAGGACGCGCACGACTTCTCGATGCTGTCGGCGCTCGGTCTCGTCCTGCTGCTCTTCTACCTCGGCCTGGAGTTCCACCTCGACGACCTGAGACGGGGCGGCAAACAGCTCCTCAGCGCCGGTGGCATCTACCTGGCGCTCAACGTCGGCGCGGGGCTGGGGTTCGGGTTCGCCCTCGGCTGGGGAGCGCGGGAGGCCCTGGTGCTCGCCGGGGTGCTCGGCATCTCGTCCTCCGCGATCGTCACGAAGATCCTCATCGAGCTGGGCCACATCAGCCGGCCCGAGACCCGCCTCATCCTCGGTGTCACCGTCGTCGAGGACATCTTCCTCGCGCTGTACCTCGCAGCCCTGCAGCCCGTCCTCAGTGGCGCCCAGGGCCTCGGGGACATGGCTCTCCAGGCCTCCAAGGCGTTCGGCTTCCTGATGGTGCTCGCCGTCGCCGCCCGCTACGGAACCCGGCTGTTCGGCCGGATCATGGCCGTACGCGACAACGAGCTGCTGGTCGTCACCTTCCTCGGGACCTCGATCCTCGTCGCGGGAGTCTCCGAGGTGCTCGGGGTCGTCGACGCCATCGGTGCGTTCATGGTCGGTCTGATCGTGGCCGGTACCCCCGCGGCGCCCCGGATCCGCACTCTGGTGCACCCCCTGAGGGACGCCTTCGCGGCGATCTTCTTCTTCGCCTTCGGGCTGGCCATCGACCCGGGGGACATCGCCTCCGTCGCGGGTCCGGTGGCCGTCGCGGTGGCGCTCACCCTCGCGATGAACCTGATCGCGGGCCTCCTGGTGGCCCGCCTGTACCGGTACGGCGTCGACATCGCGGCCGACATCGCCACCACGCTCGTCTCCCGCGGCGAGTTCGCGCTGATCCTGGCCGCCATGGCCACCGGCGCGGGGCTCGACGACCGGCTCACGCCGTTCATCGCCGGATACGTCCTCGTCCTCGCCGTGCTCGGTCCGGTGCTCGCCAAGCAGTCCCCTCTGCTCGCGCGTGCCCTGCGCGCCGTCCAGGCCCGGCTGCCCGACCGCGGCTCGTCCCGGGACACCGGAACCGACCCGGACACCGGACCCTCATCGGGCACGGGGCTCCCCCCGGATCTGGACGCGGGGCCCGACGGAAGCCTGGACGCCGGGCCCGTGCCCGACCGGGAGCCCGCCGACGCCGAGCGCTAGCCGCACAGCAGCGGGCATCGGCCCCACGGAGAACGGCTGCACGGGAAACGCCTGCACGGGGAACGCCTACACGGGGAACGCCTGCCAGCAGCATGGAAACTGACGCTCGATCAGACTTCGGTGAGAGCCGGTCAGGGGCAGTCAGGGTTCGATCAGTCCCACCCGGATGGCGTACCGGGTGAGTTCCAGCCGGTCCTTCAGGTCGAGCTTGGCCAGCAGGTTCGCGCGGTGGCGCTCCACGGTCTTGGGGCTGATGACGAGGAGGTCGGCGATCTGCTGCGAGGTGTTCCCCTCGGCGACCAGCTTGAGGATCTCCTCCTCGCGGTCGGTGATGGCCTTCGCGGGCAGGTTCCGGCCGTCCCGGGCGAGTTCGAGGTAGTTGCGGATGAGGGCGTTGACGGCGCCCGGGTAGAGGAACGGTTCGCCGCGCATGGTGGCCCGGCAGGCCTCCACCAGGTCGCGGTCGGCGACGGACTTGAGCACGTAACCGGAGGCGCCGGCGCCCAGCGCCTCGAAGAAGAACTGCTCGTTGTCGTACATGGTCAGAATGAGGATCCGCGTCTGCGGCAGGGTGCGCGAGAGCTCACGGGCCGCCTGGAGGCCGGTCAGGCGGGGCATGGCGATGTCGAGGATGGCCAGGTCCGGTTCGTGGATACGGGCCTGTTCGAGGGCTTCGGCGCCGTTGTCGGCCTCGGCGACGACGGTCAGGTCCGGTTCGCCGTCGAGGATGAGACGTACTCCTCGGCGGACCAGCGCGTGGTCGTCGGCGAGGAGGATGCGCGTCAGGGCGCCGCCGCTCTCGGTGCCGGTGGGGGTGCTGGTGGGGCCGGGCTCGGTCATGTTCGGTGTTTCCGGTCGGGGACGGTGGTCACGGGCGGCGGGGTCCGCACGGGCGCGGGGCCCCGCACGGGAACGGGGACGGCGAGGCGCACCCGGGTCCCGCCGTCGGCGGCCGGGCCCACGTCGAGGTCGGCGCCGACGAGCAGGGCCCGCTCACGCATCCCGAGGATGCCGGCGCCCTCGGAGGCGGCGCCGATGCCCCGGCCGTCGTCCTGGACGCGCAGTTCCACTCCGGAGGGGGTGCGGCGCAGGGAGACCTCCGCGCGGCGGGCGTTCGCGTGCCGGGCGATGTTGGTGAGCCCCTCCTGGGCCACCCGGTAGAGGACCAGTTCGGCCTCCGGGCCCAGCTCGGGAAGGTCGGGGGCGAGGCGGTGCTGCACCGTCAGGCCGGGGCCGCCGAACTCGGCGGTGAGTGCCTTGAGGGCGCTGGCCAGGCCGAGTTCGTCCAGGACCCCTGGGCGCAGCCGGCGGGCGATGCGCCGGATCTCGTCCAGGCTGCCCCGGGTGGTCTCCTGCACCAGGCTCAGTTCCTCCCGCAGCTCCGGCGGGGAGTGGTCGGCGACCCTCTTGAGCTGGAGCAGGACGGCGGTGAGGCTCTGGCCGACCTCGTCGTGCAGTTCCTGGGCGATCCGGCGGCGTTCGTCCTCCTGCGCGGACAGGGCGCGGGCACTGCTCGTGGCGCGTTCGTCCTCGAGCCGGTCGAGCATCGTGTTGTACGTGCTGATCAACTCGGCGATCTCCCCGCGCCCGGTGACCTCGGGGCGCTGTCCCGGGCGGAGCAGATCGGTGGTGGACATGGCGCGGGTGACCCGCTGCAGCGGGGCGAGGCCGACACGCAGCAGCAGGGCGTTGGCACCGAGCATGGCGGCCAGTCCCACGGTGAGCACGAAGGCCTCGGTGAGCAGGACCGGCGTGGAGACGGTGACCGGTCCGAGCAGCAGGACGGTGGCCGTGATCAGCACGACGGCGTTCAGCAGAAAGATCCGCCAGAACAGTGGCACCCGGTACCACCTCCTCACCGTGCTTCTCCGGAGCCGTCCGTCGTCGCACGGCCGTCCTGCTGTACTTATGCCCCGGCACCGCCGTAGTGCTGCCCTGCCGCCCCCTGGTCTTTCCCTGATACCGCCGATACCGCCGTGACCCGGCCCTCTGTCCCCGGTCCTGCCCCCCCTGGAGGCTGCCTCCCGGGTCCTGCCCCCTGGAACAGCCTGGCGGACAGCACCCCCGCAGGGCGCTGCTCGGCAGGGGCGCAGCCCAGGGCGGCCCCGCTGTCGTAGGCTCCCGTGCCACGGAGCTTTTGACGGCCCGCGCTACCGGGGGCGCGGGCGCGGGCCGTCACGACCCAGCGTGAGCGCTGGTCCGACGGGGCGCCATCCGTGACAGCCCCCATTTTTCCCGTGGGTGTGCGGCGCCGGCCCGGTCCGCGTACAGCCTGGCCCCCCACGAAGATGAGGGCTGCCCCCGATGGTCGCGGGGCCCCCGGGCGGGCGATCCTTGACGTGGACGCGGGCCCGTGCCCGTCGAATCAGCCCGTACCGGGCGGGTGATGACCTCGGCGCACGGGCAAACTCCCAAGGTCGGCCCGATGGTGGAGTGTCGAGATTCCTGAGGGCCGGCGTTTCGCTTTTCCGCCCCGGCGTCGGTTGCCACGGCACCGACGCCCGGAGGCGTTGCTTCGGAGGTGGCGGTCGGCCGTCTCACCGTGCTGCCACCGTTCGGGAAGGAGGAGACGTGCCCCAGTCCGACGACAAGCGCCTCGTCGATCTCGCAGTCCGAATCGAGCAGGACGACCCGCATTTCGCCCGCTCGATGTCCAGCGGGCGGCCCACCCGGCCCCGCGAGTACCGGCACGCGCGCGCCTGGTGGGTGCTGGGGGTCGGCCTCGTCCTGCTGACCATCGGCCTGATCATGCCCGACGGGCTGCTCATCGCGACAGGTCTGGTGCTCAGCGGAATCGGTGTACAGCTGTTCGACCCGTACCCGCCGCAGAGGGGCGGTCGGGAGCGGCACTCGACCCGCTGAGGGCACAGGCCGCCGGGTAGTTCCACATTCCCGCACGTCGCTTTGTCATGCCGTGCGGCGTTCTTCCCAGCGCACCCCGGTTCGGGGTGCGCTAAAATCTTTACCAAGCGCTTACGCTCCGTTGAGCAGCGTTCCGCTCCTTCGTCGAGCGTTGAACTCTGCGCGTCGAGTACTGGGCACTGAGTGCGGCGTACCGAGTGCGCCGTGCCCCGGGTGCCGCGTACCGAGTGCCGAGCGTCGCCGACCGGTTGAACCGACGGGAAGAAGAACGGGGGCGTGACATGGGTCGAGTGATCCCCGTACGTGTCGACAACGCCGCCCGCGACGGCGTCCCTGATACCGACGGCGCCGTCTGCCGCCCGAGCAGCCGCCCCCGGCGCTGACGCGTCCCTCACCAGCCGCGAGCGCCGCCGGTTCCCGCCCCGGCCGCAGCCCGTGCCGTACCCGCCCCTTCGGCCCTCCCGGCCCCCTCGGTCCGGAACCCGGCGCGTGCTCCCCCGCCCCGTAGGGGCACACCCGGCTCGCGCCGAGACCCGTCCCCCGCCCTCTCGACACCCCCGCACCCCGGCATCCGACCCCGGAAACCTTCACCAGGCACCGCACCTGCCGTTCCGGCACCCGCTCATCAGGCACAGACGCCGACACCGCATCGATCCACGGAGGTCAGACGCCCGTGCACAACACCACCGCCATGCTCATCGAACTCGGAGCGATCATCCTCGCCCTCGGGCTGTTGGGCCGTCTCGCCGGACGGGTGGGTTTCTCCCCCATACCTCTCTACCTCCTCGCGGGGCTCGCCTTCGGCCATGGCGGCATCCTGCCCCTGCAGGCCAGCGAGGAGTTCGTGGCCACGGGCGCCGAGATCGGTGTCGTCCTCCTGCTGCTGATGCTGGGGCTGGAGTACAGCGCGTCGAGCCTCGTCACCACCCTCAAGACCCAGTACCCCTCGGGTGCCGTCGACTTCGTTCTCAACGCCGCCCCCGGCGCCGTCGCCGCGCTGCTCCTGGGCTGGGGGCCGGTCGCCGCCGTCGCCCTCGCCGGAGTCACCTGGATCTCCTCCTCCGGGGTCATCGCCAAGGTGCTCGGAGACCTCGGGCGCACGGGCAACCGCGAGACACCGGTCATCCTGTGCGTCCTGGTCATGGAAGACCTCGCCATGGCCGTCTACCTGCCGATCCTCACCGCCCTGCTGGCCGGCGTCAGCCTCGCGGGGGGCAGCATCACCCTGCTGATCTCCCTGGGCACCGTCGGCGCCGTCCTCTACATCGCCCTGCGCCACGGACGCATCGTCAGCCGCGCGGTCTCCTCCGACAACGCCGAGATGCTGCTGCTGGTGGTGCTGGGGCTGACCCTGCTGGTCGCGGGCGTCGCCCAGCACCTCCAGGTGTCGGCCGCGGTGGGCGCGTTCCTGGTCGGCATCGCCCTGTCCGAGGAGGTCGCCGAGGGTGCGCACGGGCTGCTGTCCCCGCTGCGGGACCTGTTCGCGGCGGTGTTCTTCGTCTTCTTCGGGCTGCACACCGACCCGGCGGACATCCCGCCGGTGCTGCTCCCGGCGCTCGCCCTGGCGGTCGTCACCATGCTGACGAAGATCGCCACCGGCTGGTGGGCCGCCCGCCGGGCGGGCATCCCGTCCAAGGGCCGCTGGCGTACCGGCGGCACGCTGGTGGCGCGCGGCGAGTTCTCGATCGTCATCGCCGGTCTCGCCGTCGGCACGGAACCCCGGATCGGTCCGCTGGCCACGGCGTACGTCCTGCTCCTGGTCGTCCTCGGCCCCCTCACCGCCCGCTGGACCGAACCGCTGGCAAGCCGCCTCACCCGCCGCTCGCCGGACAAGCCGCAGAACACCGCCCCGGCCGACCAGTCGGAACCGGTCCACGCGGGCGGCTGACCACCGGCCCGACGACGTCCGGGCAACCCGCCCGCGAGGAACGGATCGACCGCCGGGACGAGAACCTCACCACCTGGCCCTCACGCTCCGGCCCTCACACCCGACCCTCGTGACCCGACCGTCATCGCCCGGCCACCGGAATCCGGCCATCGGTGTCGATCCCCCGGTCCGATGACCCCGGTGGTGCGAAAATCGGCTCGGTATTCATTCCTCGCCCGCCGGGCGCCGGGCACGCCGACGACCGGCCGGCCCCACCCGCCGGGCCGGCACCGGGGAGCGCCGGAAGGGGAACGTCAGCATGGTCGAGTGGGTCGCCCTCGGCACCGGTCCGAGGCCGGTGCCGCAGCCCGTCGCCACCCCACTGGTGTGGGCCGGTGCCTTCGGCGGCGCGCCGGCGGTGGTGGTCCTGCTCAACACGGTCGTGGGCCCGGACCGCCCCGGGCTCACCCTGGCGGCCCTGTCCCTGCTCGCCGCCGTCCTCGGTGTGTGCGCGCGCTTCACCGCGGCCCCCGGCACGACGGTCCTGTGCTGGCTGTTCCTCAACGGCTTCGCCATACCGCCCGCCGGCACCCTCACCTGGACCGGCTCCAGGGACACGCTCTGGCTCGGCTGCCTGCTCACGGCCACCGTCGCCGGCACGACCGCCGCCCGCCTGGCCCACGCCCGCGCGGCCTACCGCCGCCTCACGACGTGACCCGGGAGGGGAGGCCCCCGGCCACCCGGCCCCTCATCCACCACCCGCCCGCCCTCTTCCGTCCACCCACTCATTAAAGAACGGTCGTTCTTGACCGATCGTTCTTTAATCCCGTACGGTCATGGACATGGGACGACCACGCGCCTTCGACACCGAGCAGGCCGTCCGTACCGCAGCCGTCCTCTTCGCCACCCACGGCTACGAGGGCACTTCGGTCGACGACCTGGTCACCGCCACCGGCATCCACCGGGGCAGCCTGTACAAGGTCTTCGGCTCCAAACGGAGCCTGCATCTGACCGCTCTCCGCACGCACCTCGACCACGAGATCCACCCGACCACCGCGGCCATCGCCACGCTCACCGACCCCGAGCAGGCCCTGACCACGGCCATCGCGTCGTACGACAACGGCCCGGCGGCCGGGCTCCTGCTCCTCTCCGCCGCCGAACGCGCACCCCACGACCCGGACGTCGCCGCGCTGGTCACGGAAGGGATCACGGCACTGGAGGACGCCCTGCGCCCCTCCCACGGCGACGACGCCCCTCAGCTCGCCTCCACCGTCCTCGGCACCCGCCTGCGGCTGCGAGCCCGGCCGACCCCCTCCAAGGAGCACTGACATGGCCCTGATCTCCATCGACCGTGAACGAGGCCTGCTGACCGCCGAGTTCCAGGGCCTCGACAAGCTCTGGACGCTGAGCAGCCGCCTGGAGGTCCCCCTCGCCCACGTGCGCGGCGCCACGCACGACCCCGGCATCGCCCGGGAACCCAAGGGTGTCCGGGTCGGCGGTACGTACTTTCCCGGACTGATCACCGCCGGCCGCTTCCGCCGCGGCGGTGAACGCCTGTTCTGGGGCGTGAAGAACCCGGAGAAGGCGATCGTCATCCAGCTCGCCGACGCCGAGCACTACGACCGGCTCATCCTCGAAGTCGACGACCCCCGCGCCACCGTGCGCCTCATCGAGGAGTCCATCGCCCGCCGCTGAACCGCACGGGCCATCAGCCGCCCCTCCGTGGCTCCGTGGCTCCCTGGCTCCGTGGCTCCGTCGGTTCACTGTCACAGCGACCGACCGGGCGGTGTCTCGAGATCGACCCACTGAAGAGGGTCGACCCCTTGAGACAACGGAGACACCATGACCGGGAACACCGATGTGGTCGTGATCGGCGGCGGATACGCCGGCGTCATGGCGGCCAACCGCCTGACGCGGCGCGACGACGTGACAGTGACCCTGATCAACCCGCGCCCGGACTTCGTCGAGCGGATCCGCCTGCACCAACTGGTGGGCGGATCCCACGACGCGGTCCTGGACTACCGGCGCGTCCTGGCCGAAGGCGTCCGGCTGGTGGTCGACAGCGTGACACACATCGACGCGGCCGGGCGCAGCGTGGCGTTGGCGGTCGGCGGCACGATCGGTTACGACTACCTGATCTACGCGGTGGGGAGCGGCGGCGCCGACCCGGGCGTGCCCGGAGCGACCGAATTCGCGTACCCGATCGCCACTCTGGAAGCGGCGGAGCGACTGCGGCCGGTCATCGACGCCGCTCCCGCGACAGCCGCGGTGACCGTGGTCGGAGCCGGTCCGACCGGCATCGAGACCGCCGCCGAACTGGCGGAGGCCGGCCGCACCGTGACCCTGGTGTGCGGTGAACCGCTCGGCCCGTACCTGCACCCTCGGGGCCGGCGCTCGGTGAGGAGGCGGCTGACCGCGCTCGGGGTGACCCTGCTCGAAGGCCCCGACGCCAGGGTGACAGCGGTGACCCGCGACTCCGTACGGCTCGGTGACGGCCGGGAGTCGGCGAGCGAGGTGACCGTCTGGACCGCCGGATTCGCCGTGCCGGACCTGGCCGCCCGCAGCGGGCTGAGCACCGACGCCGTGGGCCGCATGCTCACCGACGAGACGCTGACGAGCGTGGACGACGCGCGCATCGTGGCGGCCGGGGACTCGGCGGCACCGTCGAACCTGCCGCTGCGGATGAGCTGCCAGGCCGCGATGCCGCTGGGCGCCCGCGCCGCCGACACGGTGCTGAGCCGTATCGCGGGTGAACAGCCGTCACCCCTCAACCAGACGTTCGCCGGCCAGTGCATCAGCCTGGGCCGACGCAGCGGCGTCTTCCAGTTCGCCCACCGGTACGACGTCGCGGTGTGGTTCCACGTCGACGGCCGCCCCGGCGCGAAGCTCAAGGAGTTCGTGTGCAGGGGAATCGTCAAGCACCTGTCCGACGAGGCGCGCAAGCCCGGCTCGTACGCCTTGCACCGCGTCCCGGGAGGCTCCCACCGCCAACGACTCCTGCGGACCGGGCCCGACAGGACACCGGCCCTCCCCTGAACGGACCCGCGTCGGCTCGGCCGCCGCGCTACGGGTGGTGCGGGGGCGGTGCCGGGATGCCGGAGAGATCGGGGGCGGCCTCGGGCCAGACGAGCAGCAGCGGGCAGGGGGCGTGGTCGACGACGAACCGGCTGTGCGGGCCCAGGCTCCTGGGCCCGAGACGGCTGCGGTCACCGTCCCGGGCCAGAACGAGCAGGTCGGCGTCCTCGGCCGCGGCGACGACCTCGCGTTCGATCCGGCCCGAGCGTTCCACCCGGGTGCAGGGCCGGCCGAGCCGCTCGGCGGCCTCCTCCAGCAGCCGGTGAGCGGATTCGGCAGCCAGGCGCTCGATCAGGGACCCGGGGTCCTGCGTGGGGCTGCCCCGCCCGAGCAGCCCGGCGAAGGCGCCGTGCGCGACTCCCGGTTCCTCGTGCCCGGACACGTGCAACAGCACGATCTCCGATCCGTCGGGGACATGGGCGCGGGCGGCGTCCACGCACGCGGTCCAGGTGCCCTCGACGATCCAGACCACGACAGCCATACGGGTCGACCTCCGACCTTCGCTCCGGCTCGGTTCAGGTTCCGATCAGGTGCAGTGCGCCCCACAGTGCCACCACGGAGCCGGCCAGGGCCGCGGGCACCGTGTACAGGCCGAGCCGGGTGAACTCCCCGAGTTGCACGTCCGTGTCGTGCTCGCGCACGATCCGCCGCCACAGCAGCGTCGCCAAGCACCCGGCGTAGGTGAGGTTGGGACCGATGTTGACACCGAGCAGCACCGCCAGCACCGCGCCCGGCCCGGACGGAGCCGTGAGCGGCAGCAGCACCAGCACCGCCGGAAGGTTGTTGATCACGCTCGCCAGAACGGCGGCCAGGGCCGCGAGGCCCAGCAGCGCGGGCAGCGAGGCACCGCCCGGGATCAGGTGGCCCAAAGCCCTGTCGAGCCCGTTGTCGACGACCGCCCTCACCACGATCCCCAGGGCCAGGACGAAGGCGAGGAAGGGTACCGCCGCGGCGCGCACGATCCCGGCGGGACTGGTGCGGCGTCGGGCCAGCGCACGGCCGGCCAGCACCAGGGCACCGGCCGCGGCCGCCCAGGCCGGGTTGATCCCGAACGCCGAGGTCACGACGAACCCGGGCAACGTGCAGGCCACGGTGACCAGGGCGAACAGCGGCAGCTCGGGCGGCTCGGCGGCGGGCGGGGCCTGTGCCCCGGCGTCCAGGTCGGTGGCGAAGAAGCGGCGGAGGACAACGTATTCGACACCGATCGCGACCAGCCAGGGCAGCAGCATCAGGGCGGCGAACCGACTGAAGCTCAGCCCGCTGGCCGCGAACGCCAGCAGGTTCGTCAGGTTCGACACCGGCAGCAGCAGCGAGGCGGTGTTCGCCAGATGGGTGCAGGCGTACACGTGCGGTTTGGGACGGGCACCGAGCCGGGCGGCGGTGGCGAACACCACCGGGGTCAGCAGCACCACCGTGGCGTCCAGGCTCAGCACCGCCGTGATCGACGACGCGATCACGAACACCTGCGCCAGCAGCCGGCGCGGCCGACCCGCACCGCCGCGCGCCATCCAGGCCCCGCAGGCGTGGAACAAGCCCTCGTCGGCGCAGAGTCGGCCCAGCACCAGCACCGCCGCCAAGAACCCGACCACCGGGCCCAGCCGCTCCGCCTCCTCCCGCGCGGCGTCCAGCGACACCGCCCCGGTGGCGATCACCAGTGCGGCGGCCGGGACGGCGACCACCGCCTCCGGCCACCCCCAGGGGCGTACGACCGCGCAGGCCAGGACCACCACGAGGAGTGCGACGGGGAGCACTTCCGCCAGCGAGCCGTTCAGCGTCGGAGCCTTCCGATACGGGCTTCCCGCACGGCGGACCACCACACCGGAAGCGAGCCGACGGCATCGAGCATGCCACGCCGGCCGCCGGAGTTCCCGGAACCGCTCGCGAACGGCGCCCGCCGTCACATCCGCTCACGCAGAGGCCCGGAAACGAAGCAGCGCCCGGCCCGACCGAAGTCGACTCAGGCGCTGCAAGGCAGGTCAGAGGGCATTTCCCTCCCCCGCCACCGGTAGGCCCTGTGGGACTCGAACCCACAACCAATGGATTAAAAGTTCAGGTTCAGACGTGCCGCCGGGCGATGCCCGGTGACATTCCTTGCTTCCCTCGCAGGTCAGCAGGCTAGGGCTCCACCGCCCGGTACCGGCCCGTGTCGGCCCTCTACAGCGCGTCCGTGACCACTCCCGTGACCACGTGACCACCGCGCCGCCGACACAACGACGGCCCCGCCTCGGCGACTGCAACGCCGGACGGGGCCTTGATCCGGAACCCCTTCGGTACAAGGAGCCCAGACCCATGCAGGACCGTACCCCGGACGCCGTGCGCGACTTGCTCGCCGTCGTCCTCGACGCGCTCACCCTTCCCTACGACACCCCCGACTACAGTCGGCGCATCCTCGACCGCGCCGCCGAGGCCCGTACCGTCGCCGTTGCCGCCCTCGCCGAGGACCCCGCGGATATCGGCTGGAACGTCGACTACCTCCGGTCGAAGCTGGCCGCCGAGCAGGCCGACGCGGAGCGGCGGGACAACGGCCGGTGCCGGCGGTGCCTCCGGCCGTTCGACGCCGACGACACGATGTTCAACGGTCACGCCCGCCACGCGGACACGCCGTGGTGTCGGCGGTGCGTCGACAACTGCCACGGCGGTGGTGCCGAGCACGTGTGTGTGATCTGCGACCCGGCACGCTACGGCGGTGGCACCCGGTGAGTACGCCTCCGAAGCCGGGCAAGGCCCTGTCGGTGAAGGTCGACGCGCGCCTGTATGACGACCTGGCGGTGATGCTGCGGGCCGGCATGACGCTGTCGGACGCGGTCCGGCACGCGGTGGGCATCGTGGCGGACGGCTACCGCGGCGCATGGGAGTCGGGCCGGATTCCGGACGGGGTGGCGCCGGACATCACGCATGTGATGGTACGCCGGTATGACGCAGGTCAGCAGCCCTCTGGCACGCCCGGCGAGGGTCCGTCGGACGGCGTGCCGTATGCAGGTCATACGCCGACGAACACCGGTCATACCGGGGGTGACGAGGGCGGTATGACGCCACCGCGCCGAGCGCTCCAGCCGTAGCGTCCTGAACACGACGACAGCCCCCGAGGACCCGCCTCGGGGGCTGTCGTGTTGCCCGGTCCGGCCGCCGCGCCCGGGGGAAAGCTTCAGCGGCCGGACCGGAGTCTTACCGGCCGCGCGCGGCTTCCCGCAGGGTCCGCACCAGCGCCCGCCCGGTCGCGCACCCGCGGACGTCGTCCACGCACTGCTCACACATCTGCGTGTGCTCCAGCAGCGCCCGGTATGCCAGGCCGGCCGGCCCGGTCCGGTAGGTGCCGGTCACTGCTGCGGGGGCCGGCGGGCGGCGGCTCACCGGATTCACGGCCGGTCCGCGAACGGCACCAGGCCATGCGTCTCACGGCATGGGCCGCAGGCGTACAGCGCCCCGCCCGACCCGGACCCCTGCTCGATGACCTCGATCAGCCGCACCCCGCCCGCATGCTGGCGGTGCCAGGCGCACCATCCGTAGGCCGTGGGGGTGCCCTGCGTGGGCTCGGTCTGCGTACTCTCGGACACGTCGACTCCTTCACCAGTCGGCCGTGCCCCCGGACCGTTCCCGCGGTCGCGGGGGCCTTCTGTGTGGGACTGTACGGCAACTTAGTACGTCTTGGTACGTCCTCAGACGGATTAGCTCGATCTATGGCAGGTGAGGCTGTGCTCTTACGGTCACAGCATGATCGAGCTTGACCGGGACGCCATGACGCCGATGTATGTGCAGCTGGCGAACGTGCTGCGCGACCGCATCCGGCACGGGGAGATCCCGGTCGGCCGTCGCCTGCCCTCGCAGTCGGAGTTGGAGGCTGAAACCGGGGGCCTGGTGTCGCGTCGGACCATCAAAAGCGCGCTGGAAGTCCTCGCCGACGAGGGCCTCGTTCAGGGCGTCCAGGGGAAGGGCGTGTTCGTGATCGCGCTCCCCGGGGAGCCCGCGGACACATAGGGGCGCCGACGCCGACGACGCCCCTCGCGCGTGATCCTGCCGTGAGCACCCCGCATGTGACCTGCTGAAACGGCCCGTTTTTTGGGCAGGTTGATCAAAAGCCACTTCGGCAGTGAGCTCGAGAGCCACTTTCGATGTGGCGGAGGTGGGGGGGTGCGCGCCGGGTGTTGCGCCGTTTAGCCGGGGTGACGGGGGCGGTTGGGGGGTTTGACTGCGCGAGGCGGGGCGGTGGTTCTACGGTGTTCGCGTCGGGATGGCAGGTAGTCATCTGAGGAGGCGTGTTCTGTGGATATTCCGCTGGTGAAAGCGGTGGCCGCGGTACGGGACGAGCTGATCGCCGCGGCGGCGCTGGGCGGGGACCACCCGGACGTCGTGTTCGCGGTGGGGCCGGTGGAAATGGAGTTCGAGGTCGAGGTGCGCGCGGACGCGAAGGCCAAGGCCGGGTTCCGGCTGTGGGCGGTCGGCGCGGAGACCGCGGCCGGCATCTCCCGCGGGCGCACCCATCGAGTGTCGTTCACGCTCACCCCGCGCAGCACGCACGGTGGCGACCTGCTGGTCAGTGGCGACTCTGACCGGCCGGCCGGGCCGGGGGACACCTCGGGGCGCATCCCGGACTGAGCTGCCCGTCGGGGCCGGGAGCAGACGGTTTCCGGCCGGGTGGGCTCGCATGCGTGACTGGCTGAAAGGGGCGGGGAGTGGAGCGGTCGCGTCTGGTCGGGGTGACCGGGCCGGGTGGTCCGGGGTCGGGATACGCGGTCGGTGGGCGGCTGGTGCTGACCTCCGCTCATGTCGTCGCCTCCGGACAGGAGACCGCGGCCCCGGCCGGCAGGCAGGTGCAGGTGTTCCACCCCGGCGGCGGCGATCACACCCTGGGCGCCGCGGTGGTGTGGTGCGGCGCCCCGAGGGGCCGGAACGACGCCGCGCTCGTCCTCGTCGACGACGACCCGCATTGGACCGCCCCTATCGTCCCCGTGCGCTGGGGCCGCATGGTCACCGACCGGCCCGGCACCGACTGCGAGACCTGGGGCGTCCCCGATGTCGCCCAGCGCAAAGGCCGCGCGATGGAGGCCGCCCAACTGTGTGGCGCGCTGAACCCGGGCAGCGGGATCACCCACAACCAGTACGTGATGGACCTCCTGCAGCACCCGCCGCAGTGGTCCGGGCCCGGCACCTCACCGTGGGGCGGGCTGTCGGGCGCGGCGGTGTACTGCGACCGCCTGCTGGTGGGGGTGGTGGCCTCCGACCGCGCCCACTCCGGCAGCGGACAGCTGAACGTCGTGCCCGCCTACGTGCTGCACCACGATCCGGCCTTCCGTGCCACCCTGGCCGCGCATGGTGCCCGTCCGGCGGTTCTGGAGGCGGTGGAGCTGCAGCAGCTTGCCGACCCCGCCACCGCACCGGACCGCCGAGACGGCACGCTGCACTCTCCCGCCGCGCTGCTGCAGGCCGCACGTCAGACTGTCCCCTTCCACGGCCGCCGGCAACTGCTGGACGAGATGACGGCGTGGTGCGCCCGGGACGGGTTCGGGGCGTGGCTGCTCCACGGATCCGGAGGGCAGGGCAAGACCCGCCTCGCCCACCAGCTGGCCTCGCTGCTGGCCGCCGAGCGGTGGGCCGTGCTGTGGCCGAGGGCCGACGCCACCACGATCGAGTTAGGGGAGGTCCGGCACGCCGCCAAGCCGCTGCTGGTCGTCCTCGACTACGCCGAGACCCGCGTTCAGCAGCTGGCCGCCCTGATCGAGGCGGCAGACCACTCCGGCAGCACCCGGCTCAAGGTCCTGTTGCTGGCCCGCACCGGCGGCGACTGGTGGCACCAGGCCCTCACCGCCAACAGCCTCGTCCAGGACTACCTCGAGGCCGCCCCCACCCGCCTGCTGGCACCCCTGGAGGACGACCCCGACGCCCGCCCGGGCGCCTACCGCGATGCAGCCCGTGCCTTCGCCGCCGCTCTCCCCCGGATCGAGGGCTTGAGCGGCTACGACTGGGCGAGCACCGCGAACGGCCTGCCGCTGCCGGTACACCTGGGCCGGGCCGCCTTCGGCAACGCCCTCACCCTCCACATGACCGCCCTCGCCGACCTCCTCGACACCACCGGGCCGGCCGCCCGCCCGGACGGGCCCGGCCCGCACCGCACCGGGGGCGGCACGGCGCGCGAGCAGGCGGAAGGGGTGGAGGACCGGCTGCTCGGGCACGAGCGCCGCTACTGGCGCCACAGCGCCGCCACCCGCGGCCTGTCCCCGGGCCTGTCCACCGCCACGCTGGAGACCGCCCTGGCCGCCGCCCACCTGACCGGCGCAGCCGACCGCGAGCACGCGGACCTGCTGTGGCGGCGTCTGCCCGCGCTGGCCGACCAGCCCCGCGACCGGCGCGATGCGGTCACGGCCTGGCTCACCGCGCTCTACCCCGCCGCCGCCCCGCTGCCCTGGGGCACGCTCCAACCCGACCGCCTCGCCGAACGCCACATCGGCCGCACCCTGGACGCCGACCCCGCCCTCGCCGACCGACTCCTCGACGGCGCCGACGATCCCCAGGCCGGGCAGCTCCTGACCGTCTACAGCCGCGCCGCCGCCCATCCCGTCTTCCACGACCGCCTCGACGTCCACCTCACCGGCCTCTGCGTCCGCCGTCACCACCAACTGGCCCGCCAGATCATCACCACCGCCACCCGAACCCACCGCCCCGCCCCCCTCACCACCGCCCTCGCCACGATCACCACCGACCCCGCCACCGCCCTCCGCGACCTCACCACCCTCAACGCGCTGTTCCCCGACTCCAGCCGACGCCTCGCCCACGAAGCCGTCCGCCTCGCCCAGACGCTCACCGACCGCTACCGCGCCCTCGCCGAGGCGAACCCGGTTGCCCATCTGGCCGCCCTCGCCACGTCCCTGAACAACCTGTCCGTCCGGCTGGGTGAGGTGGGGCGGCGGGAGGAGGGTCTGACCGCGATCCAGGAGGCTGTCGACATCCGCCGCGCCCTCGCCGAGGCGAACCCGGATGCCTACCTGCCCGCCCTCGCCAGCTCCCTGAACAACCTGTCCAACCCGCTGGGTGAGGTGGGGCGGCGAGAGGAGGCCCTGGCCGCGGTCCAGGAGGCTGTCAACATCCGCCGCGCCCTCGCCAAGGCGAACCCGGCTGCCCATCTGGCCGACCTCGCCGGGTCCCTGAACAACCTGTCCGTCCGGCTGGGTGAGGTGGGGCGGCGGGAGGAGGGTCTGACCGCGATCCAGGAGGCTGTCGACCACTACCGCGCCCTCGCCGAGGCGAACCCGGATGCCTACCTGCCCAACCTCGCTGGGTCCCTGAGCAACCTGTCCGTCGATTTGGGTGACGTGGGGCGGCGGGAGGAGGGTCTGACCGCGATCCAGGAGGCTGTCGACCACTACCGCGCCCTCGCCGAGGCGAACCCGGATGCCTACCTGCCCGCCCTCGCCACGTTCCTGAACAACCTGTCCGTCCGGCTGGGTGAGGTGGAGCGGCGGGAGGAGGGTCTGACCGCGATCCAGGGGGCTGTCGACATTCGCCGCGCCCTCGCCGAGGCGAACCCGGCTGCCTACCTGCCCGACCTCGCCACGTCCCTGAACAACCTGTCCGTCGATTTGGGTGAGGTGGAGCGGCGAGAGGAGGCCCTGGCCGCGGTCCAGGAGGCTGTCAACATCCGCCGCGCCCTCGCCGAGGCGAACCCGGCTGCCCACCTGCCCGACCTCGCCACGTCCCTGAACAACCTGTCCGTCGATTTGGGTGAGGTGGAGCGGCGAGAGGAGGCCCTGGCCGCGGTCCAGGAGGCTGTCAACATCCGCCGCGCCCTCGCCGAGGCGAACCCGGCTGCCCACCTGCCCGACCTCGCCACGTTCCTGAGCAACCTGGCCATCCGGCTGGGTGAGGTGGAGCGGCGGGAGGAGGCCCTGGCCGCGGTCCAGGAGGCTGTCAACATCCGCCGCGCCCTCGCCAAGGCGAACCCGGCTGCCCACCTGCCCGCCCTCGCCACGTTCCTGAGCAACCTGGCCATCCGGCTGGGTGAGGTGGAGCGGCGGGAGGAGGCCCTGGCCGCGATCCGGGAGGCTGTCGATCTCCGCCGCGCCCTCGCCGAGGCGAATCCCGCAATCATCACGAATGACCTACAGCAGGTGATGGACGTCACGGCCTGGCTCGAAACACTGCCGCAGTAGGGACCGCTGCCGCAGCCAGCCAAGAATCGAGAGAGCCACCGTTTTACCGGGGTGTCTGGGGGCCACTGGCACGTCACGCATGAGACCCACGCGCTGTGTCCGTCAGCAAGACCGCCTCTCACGCGTCCGAGGGAACTGGGCCGCCGTTATTCACAAGGCCACGAATGGCTCTCAGTTGACTTGCTGCAGTGGCTCTCAAACAACCTGTCGAAGACAGGCCCGTGGAACGGATATGCAATCTGCTGGAACCGGATCGCTTCGAGTCAGTGCGCTTCCTGCGGTTCACCGCAGACGGTACACACGCCCGGCTGCATGAACCCGTCGTGGAAGTCGTGGTAGAAGCTGCCCGGCCCGTCGTAGTCGCGCATCGCTTTGTCCGCGCAGTCTCGGTCGTTCGCGATCCGGCACCGGCCGCAGCAGTCGTGACTCGTGATGAAATCCTTTGCTTTCTTGCTACACGCTCGGTGGCCGCACGCCCGGTACCCGCCGGACCCGCTGCTGAAGTGTGTGCCGAAGCTGCCCGGGTCGTCGCCAAACCTGCGGCGGACATCCTCGTCTGCCTCGGCGGTGTCGCGCGGCCGCGCGTTTACGATGAGTTGGCCGACAACTACGGCACCCAGTACGGCCCATCCCCATTTGCCACGCATGTGTTCCCCCCTTGTGGTTGGTTCAGCGACGACGGTATCGGGTGTCACCGCTGGCCGGGATGACAGCTCCTCACGCGCGTTAGGGATGTCGTACTGGTGCGGCGCGGGCCCTGACCCGGTGGTGGGGACGTGAGGGCCCTGGACCTTCCCTGAAGGAAGGGCTCCGGGGCTCTCGTCATGTCCGCGGTCACTCGCCGAGTATGAGCCGGTCGTACGTGGTGCGGTGCTCCTCGAATGTGCGCACCTGATCGGCGCTGTGCATCGCGAGCAACTGCTCGCGCGTCTCCGGCACCCGGTAGCGGTCGGCGGCGGCGAGGGCCTGCACCTCGGCGAACCTGCGCGCAGTGGGGGACACCCACCCGGTCTGCTCGGGCACGGTGCGGCGTGGTGCCGGGTCGCCGGCGGCGACGGTCTCGTGTACGTGGTCCCCGATCACGCGGCCTCACCCTCCTCGGCGGCGGCGAGCTGGTCGAGGCGCGGGCGCAGCCCGTGGCGGGCACCGCGGGCCTGATCCGTGATCGGCGCGTTCATGAACGCGGGCGCGGACTGCGAGGTGCGCACCCCCCGGGCGGCGTCGCGGCCCTCGGCGCGGTTCTGCTTGCGGCGGGCCGTGTCGGCGTCTTCGAGCAGGACGGCGAGGCGGTTGCCGGCGCCGTTCGCGGCCCGCATGTCCTCCCGTCCGAACGCCACCAACTGGTGCCCGTAGTCGTCCACCCATGCCGGGACCTTCGGCGTCCCGTACTCCTCGCCCCTCGCCTGCGGGGCCTGCGCCTTCTTGAGCAGGGCGACGGCCTCGGACACGGCGTCGTCGAACCCATCGGATACCGCGAGGAATTCCACGATCGCGGTGAGGGCGGCGCGGTAGGCGTCGGTGAGGCGCTGGGGGTCGCCTTGGTCGGCAAGCAGGGCGAGGGCCTGGCGATGGTGCTGCTGGCGCTGCTCCTCGGCGGCGCGCTCGGCGGCGCGTTCGGCCTTGCGTCGGGCGGCCTCGGCACGGAGGCGGGCGAAGCGGCCCAACTCGCGCTGTTCGGTGAGCTGCTGCGGGGTGATCTTGTCGTCGCCGTCGCGTACGCGCTCTTCGAGGGCGGCGAGCAGGTCGCCAGCCTCGCGTGCCTCGGCGTCGGCCTGGGCAACCTCGGGCGAGGTGTCGGTGTTGGTGTCGGTGGTCATGCTGCGTGTTCTCCGTGGCGGTAGGTGTCGAGTGAGGCCCGGTCGATTGCCCAGGTGCGGGTGCCAATGCGGCGGGCCTGGAAGGCGCCGTGTCGGGCGAGGCGCCGCACGTACCCGGCGGTGCAGCCGAGCAGTGCGGCGGCCTCGCTGACCGACACGTCCGTACCCGTGGTCACGGTGACAGTCGCGACAGGAGTAGTGCCGTTACCGGAACCGTGTTCGTTGTCGGCGCGCTGTGCGGCCGCATGAAGCGCGTACAGGAGTCGACGGACGCCGGGGGTCACCTCGCCCCCGTCGGCACGCACACGGGCCGTCAGGTCGCGCATGAGGGCGCGCAGTACGTCGCTTGCGACGGTGGGCGGGATAACGACCGTTCCATCGGGGCGGATGAGGTCGAGGTGCGCCTCGCCGGGGCTACTCCTACGGATTTGGTATCCGGCGGTGGGGGTGTCGTTGCTGGTCACGGTGGGGGTGCTCACGCGGTGGTCACGGGCGGGGCTACTCATTCGGCACCCCCTTGGGACGACTGTTCGATTTCGTCACCGCGCTGTTCGAGTGCGGCATGGTCCTGCTCGGCGAGGCGGCGCAGCTTGGCCGCGTGGCGGGCGGCTACGCCGTAGGCGCGCTGCTCGACCCGTGCGGCGCGGTCGGCGGCCTGCTGCTCCCGGCGGGCACGTACGGCGGCGATGTGGGCGGCTATGGCCTGCTCGACGTGGCTAACCACGGGCAGCCCCGTCCTGCTCGGCGGCACCTCGGGCAAGCCGTGCCGCGAGGGCCGGGTTCGAGCGGGACAACTTCCGCAGGGTGCGGGTCAGGTTCTCCTGCTCGCGGGCCAGTGCGGCGCGATGCCGAGCCGACTTCCCCTCGGCCTCGGCCTCGGCCGCGTCCTTGGCGAGCCGTTCGAGGTGGCCGGCGGCCTCGGTGGCGATGCGTTCCACCACGGGCAGCAACTCGGGGTCGTGCCGTCGCCCCTCGCGGGCGAGGCGGGCCAGGGCCCGGCGGAACCCGCGGTTCGCGTCGTCGAGCCGGTCACGGCCGGGATAGCCGCTCGGCTGCTGTTCGTCGGGGGTGGTGGTGCTGCTGTGCATGGGGTTGGTCCTCTCGTACATGTACGTGCGCCCGCGAGGCGATCCGGGGTGCGACCGGTCGCGGACGCGGTGTCTGTGGTTCGGGTGCGCATGCGAGGCACGACGTGCGGCGCGGCGACAGAGGGTGCGGGAGAGGGGCTTCGGTCTGTCCACCTGTCCCCCCTCCAAGGGGTGGGGACAGTGGGGACAGGTCGCCCGTAGGTGCCCTGTCCCCACTGTCCTGCGGCTGTCCGGGACAGGGTTGACCTGGGCTTTCGACTGTCCCTGTCCCGACGATCGGGACAGGGGGTTTGCCCTATTCCCCCTGTCCTGTCTGTGGGGTGTCTTCGAGGGTCTGCGGGGACAGGTGATCCAGGCTGTTCGTCCGGTTCTTGCGGTGCTTGGCTACGTCACTCAGGACCGCGTTTCCGGCCTGGATTCCGAGGCGGCTGCACTCGTTGCGGAGGCGGTCGCGTCCGGCGGTTGCGGGCACTCCTGCGGCGTCGAGGGCGGCGGCAATCTCTTCGACCTTGCCCGCGTAACCGGTGTGCGCCTGGGCCTGCCCGGCGGTGTTGAGGCGGACGAGGACGACGGACGTGACGGGGCTTCCGTCCTCGTTGGCCTCACCGTCGAGGGCAATCGAGTGGATACCGAACTCCATGTCGTCGAGTTCGGCGTCGTCCTTCTGCTTGCCGGTCTTCAGCGTGACCACGGGGCCGGTGCCGGGTGCGTCCTTGCGGGTGACGCCCAACTCGGTTTGCAGGGCGCCCTTGACGGCCGTGGCGCCGCGGCTGCGGCCCTCGTCGTGGCCGGTGTGGTGCACAAGCAGGAGGCAGGCGCCGGATGCCGCGCGGAGCTGCTCCATGCGGTCGACGATGATGCCCATCTCGCTGTTGCTGTTCTCTTCGACGCCGACCGTGACGCGGGCCTGCGTGTCGACGATGACCAGGGCGGGGGTAAGGCGACGGCACACCTCGATGAGCACGAGCCATTCGGGGTCGCGTGCCTGTACGGGGCGGGGCAGGAATTTGACGCCGGTCATCTTCCGGCCGTGGTGCTGCTCCCACGCCCGGACGCGCTTGCGGATGCCGCGCAGGCCCTCGGCGACGAGGTACACGACGGGTCCGGGTCGGGTGGCCTGGCCGTGCCATGTGGAGCCAGTGGCGACGCACGCGGCGATGTCGAGCGTCATGAACGACTTGAAGGTGCCGGACGGGCCGTAGATACGGGCGAGGGTGTCGCGGAACAGCATGTCGACGACGACCGGTTCAAGGGGCTCGATGCTGTCGAGGGCGTCCGTGTCGAGCAGTTCGCCGAGCATGCCGGTAACGCGCTGCTCGAAGTGCTCTTCGGACGACAGTCCGGGGTGTTCCGGGTCGTCGCCGGTGTCCTGTTCGGCGCGGGCCTCGGCGACGCTTTCCAGGTGGCTGATGAGCTTGAGGGCGTTCGTCGGCGCGGTCATGGCGTGCTCCGGGGGTGCTGGGCGCCGGCACGCATGCCGGATGTGACGGTGGCCTCGACCTCGCGGTACGGGAGACCTACGGACTGTCCGGCGGCGTACAGGGCTTCGACCGCCAGGGCGGCGGGGAGCTGCCCCCCGGCAGAGAGCTGGGCGAGGCTGAACGAAGCGCGTACGAGGGCGTCGTTGCGGGTGCCGGGGTGCGCGTCCAAAACCCGTTGGACCTCGTTGTGGAGCGCAGCGGCGACGTAGCCGGTGGTGTTCTTGACGGCCGCGGGCATGGCGACCGGACGGGCGGGCGTAGGCCGCCGCGTGGCGGCCTCGGCGAGCCACGTAGGCAGCGGCATGGGACTGGCCTCGCTGGGAGGCGTCAACCACACGTAGGCGCTACCGCGGTAGGTCGAGGGAGGGGCTACGACGTATCCGCCGGCGGCGCGTACGTCCACCTTCCAACCGACCTTGGATGCGCTGTTGCGCACCTCGTGCCCGTCGGGGGCGCGGTAGTAAAGGTGGGTGCCGCCCGACGTGGTGCGGACGGCGGGTGTGGTGCCGAACGGGTAGCGGTCGCCGTGGCGTTCGTACAGCAGGGCGAGGGCGTCCTCGCCGGACTCGACGCCGGAGGCGGGCGGGGTGTCGCCCTTGGCGGTGTCGAGGTCGACGACGACGAGACCAGATGGGCCGCAGGCAACGCCGACACCATACGGGGCGTGCGACCAGCAGCGCCGGATGCGGTCGGGGTCGGTGGTGGCGCGCTGCTCCCACTGCTCGACGGCCGGCCGCTTGTCGTTGGGGCGGAGGGGGAATACGTGCAGCCCGAGGCGGGCCAGGTCGAGAACCTGCTCAACACGGCCCGCCTCGGCGGTGGTGGTGCTGTTCACGCTGCGGCGTCACCCCGCAGGCACAGGCGGCGCCGAACCTCTCCCGGGGTCCATCCGGCGGCGCGGAGACGCCGGTACTCGGCCCACAGCTCGCGCGGGGTGAGTCCGTAGTCGGAGTGTCCGGCCGGGGCGGCGTCGCAGTCGAGCGGGTCGCTGTGGAAGGCGTGCGGGCATCCGCAGGTGCGGGGCGCGGTGCGGTATCCGGCGGCCCGACGGCTACGGAGCTGGGTGGGAATGGCCGAAGCCGGACCCGCCGTAGCGGGACCGGTCTCGACTTCCTTCAGGCGGTCGGTCACCGGGCGCCGCCGAGCGCGTCGACGAGGGCGGCCTCGATGACGTCCATGCCGGCGCCCATCTCGGTGGACGCGACCTCGTACAGGATGCCGACGGTGGCGAGGCTGGCCGCAGCGGCCTTGACGTCGCGGCGCATCATCGCGGCGCGGTACTTGTCCGCCTCCGACTTCATCAGCTCGGCGAGCCGGGCCACGCCCGACGGCACCTCGACGGCGCCGGGCACGGTCACGAATGTCACGGCGCGCTGAGCTGTGATCACCGGGGCAGCAGCGGCGCGGTCCGCGTCGAGTGGGTTCGACAGGTTGACGGGGGTGTCTGCAATGATGGACATGGCGTCCTCCAGGTAGATGGAGACGAGGGGTCCCGGTCGCTGGCGAGCGAATGAGCCGGGGCCCTCGTCGTTTGCGGGGGCGTTGTGGCCGTCAGCGGGGGCCGGTGGTGAGAGACCGGCGTTTTGCTGGCGGCCCGTTTCATGCGGCGGCGAGAGCGGTCCGAGCCTGCGAGTCCTCGATGGCGAGGGCTGCGAGGATGTCGGAGCGCCGGACACGGAGTGCGTTCCCGAGGCGGAGCGTCGGAACCGGCAGTTCACCGCGACGAGCGAGGTCGTAGGTCAGCGTGCGCCCGATGTTCAGGGCGCGGCCCGCGGTGACGAGGTCTACGGAAGCAGGCAGGGCGAGGATTTCCTCAGTACTCATCGGTTTACGCACCACGGCAAGCCTCCTTGTCGAAATTCAAAGTTCACTGTGCGAGGTGAACATGATCCGACTCTAGGCGTACGGAGTGGCACTATGCAATCCGACGCGATATTTTGTAGATATGCACACTCCCAGCGAAGTTGCCGCCGCCGAGGTCAAAGGGCATCGGGAGCGCCGCGGCCTAACCCGCGAGGCGCTCGCCGACGCCTGCGCCCAACACGGGGCGCCCCACCTCACGTACGCCGCCATCGTCAACATCGAGACGGGGCGCAAGGACAAGGACACAAAGCAGCGCCGGCGGAACATCACCGTCGACGAACTCGCGGTCCTCGCTAAGTGCCTCGGCGTGCCACCGGTCGCGCTGCTGTTTCCCGTCGGCCGTGTCGACGCGGTGCAGCCGCTCCCCGGCCGCACCGTTCCGACCTGGGATGCGCTTCGCTGGTTCACTGGGGAGGCCGCCCTCCCCGTAGACCAGGGTGAAGACGCACCGCGCCGTTGGGCGGTCGAACAAGACGACTTCGCCGAGTGGAGCGCCGACCGCGCCGGCCTCACCTCGTACCGGTGGCACGACCGCTATCTCGACGAGTGGCACCAGGACCAGCAGGCGGCCACCCAGGCCCGCAGCGAAGCCGACCGCGAAGAGGCGGAACAGCGGGCAACCTCGGCCGAAACGAAACTGTGGGAGCAGCGCACCCGTCTGCGCGGCCTCGGCCTTGAACTGCCCGAGCTGCCCACCGAGCTACGTCACATTGACGCAGCCGACTATCGGCCGAACTGGGGGAACCTGCGGTGAAGGGCAGCGTCTACAAGCGGTGCAAGTGCCCGGCGCAGTACGACGCCAAGGGTCGGCGGAAGAACTGCCGGAAGGATCACGGCGCCTGGTACTACGTGGCCGACGTCGGTTTCGGCCCGGACGGCAAGCGTCGGCAGGCCCGTAAGGGTGGGTTCCGCACCGCGGACGACGCTGAGACCGCGCTCGCCGAGCTGCTCGCCCGTGTCACCTCCGGCGGCTACACCCACGACGACGGGCAGACCGTCGCGCAGTGGCTCGCCACGTGGCTGGAGTCGAAGGAGCGGGCCGGACTGCGCCCCACGACGATCCGCGCGTACCGGCACCACATCGACGACTACCTCGTGCCCCAGCTCGGCCGCATGCGCCTGCGCGACCTGCGCCCGCCGCACGTCGACGCGCTCATACGTGCCGTGAGCGACGGCAAGCGCAAGGCCGCCACCGTTCGGCGGATTCACGCGACGCTCCGTTCAGCCCTGTCGACCGCGGTCAGGCAACGACTTGTGTCCTACAACGCCGCGAAGGACATCGAGTTGCCCAAGGCTCAGCGCCCCAAGGCCAAGCCGTGGGAGCCGGCCGAGCTGGGCGTCTTCCTCGACAGCATCGGCGGGCACCGGCTCGGCTCCATGTTCGAGGTGATCGCCGGTACCGGCATGCGCCGCGGCGAGGCCGTGGGCCTGCGCTGGGATGATGTCGACCTCGCCCGCCGGATCATCACGGTGCGGCAGCAAGTTGTACAGGAGTCCGGGCGGAAGAAGAACAAGCAGACCGCGGCACCGTGCCCCTACTGCGAAGCCGGACACCTCGGTGTCTCGTTCGGCAAGCCCAAGACCGCGTCCGGCGAGGATCGCGTGATTGACCTCGACGAGGTCACGGTCGGCGCCCTGCTCGCACACCAGCTACGGCAGCAGGCCGAGCGGCAGCAGTGGGGCGAGGCGTACGCCGATCACGGTCTCGTGTTCGCCCGCGAGGACGGCAACCCGTTGCGCCCCGACGACGTCACTAAGCTGTTCGGTGCCCTCGTCGACGCGGCCCGGTTCGAGGACGACGCCCACCTTCCCGACGAACAGCGTCGGCGACTGCGCCGGGTGCGGCTGCATGACCTGCGCCACGGTCAGGCGTCGCTCATGCTCGCCGCCGGCGTCGACCTGGCGATCGTGTCGAAGCGGCTCGGTCACAGCTCCATCTCGATCACGTCGGACACGTATTCGCATCTGCTCGGCGGAGTTGGGCGGGATGCCGCGGACCGCGCCTCAGCTCTCGTGCCGCGCGCCAGGAAGACGGCGCCGGTCGGGCCAGCAGCGGGCCAGCGTGACCACTCGGTGACCACCCCGGCTACGGATTCAGCCGACGGCCAGGCCCCGGAAAAGACGAAACCCCCGTCTGACCAGGTCAGCGGGGGTCACGACCCCGAGGGGTCCGGTAGGCCCTGTGGGACTCGAACCCACAACCAATGGATTAAAAGTCCACTGCTCTGCCAATTGAGCTAAGGGCCCCAGGCGATGTTGCCTCCACGAGCATAGCGGGACGTGGGCGCGTCGTTGATCGGGTATCGGCGCGACGGGTCCCGGACGTGTCCCCTCCGCATGCGGCAGGGCCCGCACGACGGGTGTCGTACGGGCCCTGCCACGTCAGTCCGGTGTGCCGGAATCAGCCGTTGCGCTTCCAGCGCGGCTTGTCCTCGCGGCGGCCGAAGGAGCCGCCGCCGCGGTGCTCGTCACGACGGCCGTACGGGCGGTCGTGGGAGGCGCCGGAGCGGAAGCCGGGGCGCTCGCCCTGGCGGTCGCGGTTGACCGGACGGTCGCTGCTGCCACGGTGGCCGGGGCGCTCGCCGCGCTCACCGCGGTCGTCGCGGCGGAAGCCGGGACGGTCGCCGCGGTCACGGTCGCGGTTGAAGCCACCGCGGTCGTCACGACGCTCGAACGGACGGCCGCCACGGTCGCCGTCACGGCGGTCGTCACGACGCTCGAACGGACGGCCGCCACGGTCGCCACCGCGGTCACCCCGGTCGTCACGACGGAAGCCGCCACGGTCACCACCGCGGTCACGGTCACGGTCGCGGTTGAAGCCACCGCGGTCGTCACGACGCTCGAACGAACGGCCCCCACGGTCGCCACCGCGGTCACCCCGGTCGTCACGACGGAAGCCGCCACGGTCACCACCGCGGTCACGGTCACGGTCGCGGTTGAAGCCACCGCGGTCGTCACGACGCTCGAACGAACGGCCCCCACGGTCGCCGTCACGGCGGTCGCCGCGGTCGTCGCGGCGGAAGCCGTCCCGGCGGTCGGAGCGCTCGGTGTCGCGCGCGGTCTGCTGCTCCGGCAGCGAGATCTCGGCCTGGGCCGACGCCTCGGTGGCCGCCTCGGCCACCGCCGTCTCCGGGTCCTCGCCCCGCTCGCGGGCGGCCCTGGCGACCAGCCGGTCCGCCTCCTCGCGCAGTTCGGAGGCCCGGCGCTGCGCCCGCTCCAGTTCCTTGGTGAGCTGGGTGACCTCGCGCTCGGCCTGCTGGGCCGACTTGCCCGCCGACTCGGCCTGGACCTCGGTCATCGACCGGGCGCCGGTGATCTCGGCGAGCTCCGGGTCGAAGGCCGCGCCGCCCTGGATGATGTGACGCGTGGCGTCCACGCCCGCGTCCTCCATCAGCCGGAAGATCTGGCGCCGCTGGTGCGGCAGGGACAGCGACACGACGGTGCCGGTGCGGCCGGCCCGCGCCGTACGGCCCGCCCGGTGCAGGTAGTCCTTGTGGTCGCCGGCCGGGTCCACGTTCAGCACCAGGTCGATGCCGTCGACGTGGATACCGCGCGCGGCGACGTCCGTGGCGACCAGGACGTTGACGTAGCCGTCCTTGAAGTCGGCCAGCGTCCGCGTCCGCGCGCCCTGGGTCATGCCGCCGTGCAGCGCGTCGGCCTTGGCGCCCGCCTCGCGCAGCTGGTCGGCGACCCGGTCCGCGCCCAGCTGGGTACGGACGAAGATGATGGTGCGGCCCTTGCGGGAGGCGATGGCCGCGGTGACCGGCGCCTTGTCCTTCGGCTTCACGACCAGGATGTGGTGCGACATCGTCGTGACGGCGCCCTGGGCGGCGTCGACCTCGTGGTGGACCGGGTCCTTCAGGTACCGGTCGACGAGGGTCTTGATCTCGTTCTCCATGGTCGCGGAGAACAGCATCCGCTGGCCGCCCGCCGGGATCTGGTCGAGCAGCTCGGTGACCTCGGGCAGGAAGCCCAGGTCGGACATCTGGTCGGCCTCGTCGAGGACGGCGATCTGCACGTTCTCCAGGGAGCACGCGCCGCGGTTGATGATGTCGCGCAGTCGGCCGGGGGTGGCGACCAGGACGTCGACACCGCGCTCGAGGGCGTAGATCTGGTTGCCCATGGAGGTGCCGCCGCAGACGACCTTCATCTTCAGCCCGAGGACGTCCCCGTACGGCTGGAGCGCGTCGGCCACCTGCATGGCGAGTTCACGCGTCGGCGTCAGGATGACGGCGCGCGGCTTGTGCTTCTCGGTCCGGCCGCCGGACAGCGTGGTCAGCGTCGGCAGACCGAAGGAGAGGGTCTTGCCGGAGCCGGTGCGGCCCCGTCCGAGGATGTCCTTGCCGGCCAGGGCGTCCGGGATGGTCGCCGCCTGGATCGGGAAGGGGCTGGTCACGCCGTTCTGCGCGAGCTTGCGCACGACGCCCTCGGGAAGACCGAGGGAGGCGAAGGTGAGCTCGGGGGTGCTGTCCGCGCTGACGCCGTCGTCGATGACGTCGAGGTCGGTGGTGACGTCCGCGACATCCGCGATGTCGGCGATGTCGGCGGCGACGTCAGGGGTGACGACGGTGGTGATGTCGGTGTCCTCGGTGTTCTCGGGCACGACGACGTGATCAGTACTGGCGATGGGCATACGAATGCGAAACCTTCCGGAGTCTCTTCGGCACGCGCCCGTCAACTCCGTGATTCGCAATTCGCAATATGACCGCCTCGATGCGGTCCACCACGGTAAGGGGAGAGTACGCGCCACACGGCGCGCTCTGCAGTGGCGCCGGGCAAATAGGATCAAACGATCTGCCACCATACGCACCCTGTACCCCCAAAAGCAAACCGGGAGCTCACAGCGGTGGGACGAGGCACGGAGCGGGTTCCTAGACCGGCGCCCCCGCCTCCGGTGCGGGCTCCCGGTGCACCAGTTGGACCTCCGGCGGCTCGTGCGCCGACGAGGACGGCTCCGCGGCCGTCGGCTCCGGCGGGACCGAGGGCTCCGGCGGCGCCTGTGTGGGCTCCGGATCCGCCGGCCGGGTGGGTTCCGGCAGTTCCGGCCGACTGTCAGGGGTCGGCCCCGCCGACGCACCCGGCCCGCCGTCGTCCGGCACCGGCCCACTCGTCCCCGGGGAGGGCGACACCCCGGCGGCGGACGAGGCTCCCGCCCCGCCCTTCTTCCGTTGGCCCCGCTCGCCCTTCCTGCCGCCGCCCTCGCGGTGCTCGCTCCCGCCCTCGGCCGCCGCGGCACCATGACCGCCCTTGCCGTCCGGCACCTCGGGCCCCCCGTCGGGCGCCTCGCCCTCCGAACGGCCCGCGGAAGACGTCGGCCCGGCCCCGGCCGGCCCCTCCCCACCGACACTCATGCAGCCGGCGGCAGCGACGACGGCCAGGACGGTGGCGGCCAGGCGGACAGGTACGTACAAGGGGCGCACGAGGCCACCTCCGGTCGGAATGCTGGGTCGGACTGCCCAACTCCCGCCACCCGCAAGAGGACACGCCGTCGGCACACCGGTGACACGCCGGTGACCTATCCGTAGCCGAGTGCGTGCAGCCGGGCGTCGTCGATTCCGAAGTGATGCGCGACCTCGTGCACCACGGTGATCTCCGCCTCGGCGACGACGTCCTCCCGGGACTCGCACATCCGCAGGGTCGGCCCCCGGTAGATGGTGATCCGGTCCGGCAGCACCCCCGCGTACCACTCGCCCCGCTCGGTCAGCGGAGTCCCCTCGTACAGCCCCAGCAGCTCGGGATCGTCCGCCGGCGGCTCGTCCTCGACGAACACCGCGACGTTGTCCATCAGCCGCGTCAGCTCCGGCGGGATCCGGTCGAGCGCCTCGGCGACCAGTTCCTCGAACTCCCCACGCGTCATCTCCAGCACAGGGCCATTGTCAGTCATGACCCATCCGTACGAGTGCCGCCGGACGTCCCGCATATCCGGCGCGCCGCATGGGCATACGGGACCAATGGCACGCGTCCCCTCCGCAGCAAGGAACCTCCGTCACCGCATCCGAAGGGTCCCGCGAGCCCTCACCCGCCGTCACCGCTCCCGCCGCCCCGCCGCCACGGCGACGGCCGTCACCACCACACTCGCCGCCCGGCCCCCCCGCCCCTGGAAACGCGTCGTCGGACTCTTCGCCGTCGTCCTGCTGGGCGCCTGGCTCGGCCTGCTGATCGTGGGCGATGTGCGCGTCCCCGTCGGCCCCATGGACACGACCATGACCCTGCGCCCGTCCCTCACGGGCGGTACGAAGATCAACGTGTCTCCCCTGGGAGCCCTCGAACTCGACAGCCACCACGCCCCCGTCCGCCTCGACGTGAACGTCGACCAGCTGGACCCCGCCCGCTCCCAGGCCCTCGTCGACCGCCCCGAGCGCCTCTCCGGGCTCCAGGACGAAGTCACCCAGGACATCGCCCGCGGCACCGCCGACCTCGCCGTGCGCTCCGTCGTCGCCGTCGTCACCGGCGCCACCGCTCTCGGCCTCGCCGTCTACCGCCGCCCGCGCCGGGCCCTGGCTGCGGGCGGCCTCGCCCTCACCCTCCTGGCCGCGTCCGGCGGCACCGCCTACGCCACCTGGAACCCGGACTCCGTCCTGGAACCGAGGTTCTCCGGGCTGCTCTCCTCGGCGCCCTCCCTGGTCGGCAACGCCCGCAGCATCGTCACGGAGTTCGACGTCTACCAGAAGGAGCTGGCCCGCCTGGTCACCAATGTGACGAAGCTCTACGACGCCACCTCCACGCTCCCCGCTTACCAGCCCGACCCGACCACCCTCCGGGTCCTGCACGTCTCCGACATCCACCTCAACCCCGCGAGCTGGGCGATCATCGCCTCGCTCGTCGAGCAGTACCAGGTGGACGTCATCGTCGACTCCGGCGACACCATGGACCACGGCACCGCCGCCGAGAACGGCTTCCTCGACCCCATCGAGGACCTCGGCGCCCCCTACGTCTGGGTCCGCGGCAACCACGACTCGCTCGTCACCCAGCGCTATCTCGAAGGCCTCGAGAACGTCCACGTCCTGGACGACGGACGGGCCAGGACCGTCGCGGGCCTGCGCTTCGCCGGCATCGGCGACCCGCAGTTCACCCCGGACCGCTCCACGAAACCCGGCGCCGCGCAGTCCCAGGAACTCGCGGGCGCCCGTCTGGCCTCCGCCCTGCGGGACCAGCGGGCCGCCGGCACCCCGGTCGACGTGGCGGTCGCCCATGAACCGGCGGCGGCCCGCGAGGTGGACGGCACGGTGCCCCTCGTCCTGGCCGGGCACGTCCACCGCCAGAAGACCGAGGTCATGAAGTACGGCACCCGGCTCCGCATCGAAGGCTCCACCGGCGGCAGCGGCCTGCGCGCGATCGAGGGCGAACACCCCGACCCGATCGAGACCTCGATCCTCTACTTCGACCGCGACACCCGCCGCCTCCAGGCCTGGGACGCGATCAGACTGGGCGGCCTGGGCCTGACCACGGCGGAGGTCAGCCGGCACCTCCCGGAGGAGAACCAGCCGGGCGCGTCCCGGTCCGGTGCTCCCTCCGGCTCTCCGTCGGGGTCACCCACGGGCTCACCTGCCGATTCCCCTTCCGGCTCCCCTTCCTCGCCGTCGTCCCCGCCGTCATCCCCGCCGCCCGCCCGGCTCCCCTCCCCCACCTCCTCGGCACCCGTGCCGTAAACCGTTTTGGCGATCCCTCCCGGCATCACATATGCTTCGGACGTCCCCGACGCGCTGAGAAGCGCCCAGGCGGGCCGATAGCCCTCATCGTCTAGCGGCCTAGGACGCCGCCCTTTCAAGGCGGTAGCACGGGTTCGAATCCCGTTGGGGGCACGCACCACCCTGTGCGACACTGTCGTACGGAGCTTGGTCCTGTGGAGCAGTTTGGAGTGCTCGCCACCCTGTCAAGGTGGAGGCCGCGGGTTCAAATCCCGTCAGGACCGCTGAGGTTTCCCAGGAAATCTCGTGGCTGGGTAGCTCAGTTGGTACGAGCGATCGCCTGAAAAGCGATAGGTCGCCGGTTCGACCCCGGCCCCAGCCACATCACACACCCCCTCCGGGTTCCGGAGGGGGTGTTCTCGTGCACTCATCGGTCCTGGTGGCTCAAGGTGCGGTGAGGGCCGCGGACCGGCGGGCCAAAACCGTTCGCCACAGAATTCTCGAGAATGAGATCCTGGTTCCCGTATGTCCACGCACCCTGCCTCCGCCCCCTCCTCCGGCGCCCCCTCCTCCGGCGCCCCCTCCTCCGGCGCCCCTTCCTTCGGCACTCTCGCTTCTCGCCTGACCGAGCTCTCGCTGCGCGACACGCAGCGGCTCGGGCGCAGGCTCGAAGGTGCGCGCACGATCCGCAAGCCGGAGGCCAAGGCTTCCGTGCTCGGCGAGATCGAGGCGGAGGTCGCCAAGGCCGAGGAGCGGATGGCCCGGCGGCGGGCGCGGGTGCCGGCGATCACGTATCCGGAGCAGTTGCCGGTCAGCCAGAAGAAGGACACGATCGCCGAGGCCATCCGCGACCACCAGGTGGTGATCGTCGCGGGTGAGACCGGTTCCGGCAAGACCACGCAGATCCCGAAGATCTGCATGGAACTGGGCCGGGGCGTCCGCGGGATGATCGGGCACACCCAGCCCCGCCGGATCGCCGCCCGCACGGTCGCGGAGCGGGTCGCGGAGGAACTGGACACCCCCCTCGGGGAGGCCGTCGGCTGGAAGGTGCGGTTCACCGACCAGGTGAGCCCGGAAGCCACCTTCGTGAAGCTGATGACCGACGGCATCCTGCTCGCCGAGATCCAGACGGACCGTGAGCTGCGCGCCTACGACACGATCATCATCGACGAGGCCCACGAGCGGTCGCTGAACATCGACTTCCTGCTGGGCTACCTCGCCCAGCTGCTGCCCAGGCGACCGGACCTGAAGGTCGTCATCACCTCGGCGACCATCGACCCGGAGCGGTTCTCCCGGCACTTCGGCGACGCGCCGATCATCGAGGTCAGCGGTCGCACGTATCCCGTCGAGGTGCGGTACCGGCCGCTGCTCGAGGAGGACTCGGAGGACGCCGACCGCGACCAGATCACCGCGATCACGGACGCGGTCGAGGAGCTGATGGCCGAGGGGCCCGGCGACATCCTGGTCTTCCTGTCCGGCGAGCGGGAGATCCGGGACACGGCGGACGCGCTGACGAAGAAGGCGTATCCCCGCGCCGGCGGCGCTGATCGGCACGGCATCGAAGTGCTGCCGCTCTACGCGCGGCTCTCGCACGCCGAGCAGCACCGTGTCTTCCAGCAGCACAGCGGCCGCAGGATCGTTCTGGCGACCAACGTCGCGGAGACGTCACTGACGGTGCCGGGCATCAAGTACGTCATCGACCCCGGGTTCGCGCGGATCTCCCGCTACAGCCACCGGACCAAGGTGCAGCGGCTGCCGATCGAGCCGGTGTCGCAGGCCAGCGCCAACCAGCGCAAGGGCCGCTGCGGACGTACGTCGGACGGCATCTGCATCCGGCTGTACAGCGAGGACGACTTCGTCACCCGCCCGGAGTTCACGGACGCGGAGATCCTCCGGACCAACCTGGCGTCGGTCATCCTGCAGATGACGGCGGCGGGCCTCGGCGAGATCGAGAAGTTCCCCTTCATCGACCCGCCGGACCATCGGAACATCCGCGACGGCGTGCAGCTGCTCCAGGAACTCAACGCGCTGGATCCGGCGCAGAAGGACCCCCGTAAGCGGCTGACGGAGACCGGGCGCAAGCTGGCCCAGCTGCCGGTCGACCCGCGGCTGGCGCGCATGGTGCTGGAGGCGGACCGCAACGGCTGCGTCCGCGAGGTCATGGTGATCGCGGCGGCGCTGTCCATCCAGGACCCGCGCGAGCGGCCGGCCGACAAGCAGACCCAGGCGGACCAGCAGCATGCCCGGTTCCGGGACGAGACCAGCGACTTCCTCGCCTACCTCAACCTGTGGCGCTATGTACGGGAGCAGCAGAAGGAGCGCGGCTCGTCGTCCTTCCGGCGCATGTGCAAGCAGGAGTACCTGAACTTCCTGCGGATCCGTGAGTGGCAGGACATCTACACGCAGCTGCGCACGGTCGCCAAGCAGATGGGCATCCACCTCAACGAGGAGGACGCCCCCGGCGACCGCATCCACATCTCCCTCCTCTCGGGCCTGCTCTCCCACATCGGGATGAAGGACGTGAAGGAGTCGAAGGACTCCGGTCAGAACGGGCGCAAGGACGGGAACGGCCGCAAGGACGGCGGCGGACGCGGCGAGTACGTGGGCGCGCGCAACGCCAAGTTCGCGATCTTCCCGGGTTCGGCGCTGTTCAAGAAGCAGCCGCGGTTCGTGATGTCGGCGGAGCTCGTCGAGACCTCCCGGCTGTGGGCACGGGTCAACGCGAAGGTCGAGCCGGAGTGGGTCGAGCCGCTCGCCGAGCACCTGCTGAAGCGCACGTACAGCGAGCCGCACTGGGAGAAGGACCAGGCCGCGGTGATGGCGTACGAGAAGGTCACGCTGTACGGCGTACCGATCGTCGTCCAGCGGAAGGTGAACTACGGCCGGATCGACGCCGAGGTGTCGCGCGAGCTGTTCCTCCGCAACGCGCTGGTCGAGGGCGACTGGCGCACGCATCACAAGTTCTTCGCGGACAACCGCAGGCTGCTCACCGAGGTCGAGGAGCTGGAGCACCGGGCGCGGCGCCGGAACATCCTGGTCGACGACGAGACCCTGTTCGACTTCTACGACCAGCGGGTGCCCGAGCACGTCGTGTCGGGGGCGCATTTCGACTCGTGGTGGAAGCACAAACGGCACGAGCAGCCGGATTTCCTCGATTTCGAGCGCGAGATGCTCATCCGGGAGTCGGCCGAGGCCGTCACCAAGGCCGACTATCCGGACTCCTGGCGGCAGGGCGCCCTCACGTTCCGGGTGACGTACCAGTTCGAGCCGGGTGCGGACGCGGACGGGGTGACGGTCCACGTGCCGCTCCAGGTGCTGAACCAGGTCACGGACGAGGGCTTCGACTGGCAGATCCCGGGGCTGAGGGAGGAGGTCGTCACGGAGCTGATCCGTTCCCTCCCCAAGCCGATCCGCCGCCACTACGTGCCGGCGCCGAACTACGCGAAGGCGTTCCTGGAGCGGTCGGTGCCCCTCCAGGAGCCGCTGACCGTGACGATGGCCCGCGAGCTGAAGCGCATGGTCGGGGTGCCGTTCGACGCGGACGACTTCGACTGGTCCAAGGTCCCCGACCACTTGAAGGTCACCTTCCGGATCGCCGACGAGCGGCGCCGGAAGATCGCCGAGGACAAGGACCTGGAGGCGCTCCGGATCCGGCTGAAGCCGAAGGCCCGCCAGGCGCTCTCCCAGGCGGCGGCCGCCACGGCCCAGCGCGAGGGCGGTGAGTCGCTGGAGCGGACGGGTCTGACCGACTGGACCGTCGGCACGCTGACCCGTGTCTTCGAGACACGGCGGGCCGGTCAGCCGGTGAAGGCGTTCCCCGCACTGGTCGACGACGGCGACACGGTCTCCGTACGCCTCTTCGACACGGAGGCGGAACAGCAGCCGGCGATGTGGAAGGGCATGCGTCGTCTGATCCTGCGCAACATCCCGGTGAACCCTGCGAAGTTCGCATCCGAGAAGTTGACGAACGCCCAGAAGCTCGCCCTGTCGGCGAATCCGCACGGTTCCATCCAGGCGCTGTTCGAAGACTGCGCGACGGCGGCGGCGGACCGGCTGATCGCGGACTTCGGCGGGCCCGTGTGGGACGAGGAGTCGTACCGCAAGCTGTACGACAAGGTGCGCGCCGAGATCGTCGACACGACCGTCCGCGCAGTGGGTCAGGTGCAGCAGGTGCTGGCCGCCTGGCAGGCGTGCGAGCGACGGCTGAAGGGCGTACGCAGCCCCGCGCTGCTGGCCAACCTCCAGGACGTGCGCGGACAGTTGGACGCCCTGGTGAAGCCGGGCTTCGTGACGGAGACGGGACTGCGCCGGCTGCCGGACCTGATGCGGTACCTGGTGGCCGTGGACCGTCGCCTCCAGCAGATGCCGGCGAACGTCCAGCGGGACACGACCCGCATGGAGAAGGTCCGCGAGATGCGGGACGAGTACGCCTGGCTGCTGGAACAGCTGCCCCAGGGCCGTCCGGTGCCGCAGCAGGTGCTGGACATCCGCTGGATGATCGAGGAGCTCCGGGTCAGCTATTTCGCCCACGCCCTGGGCACGGCGTACCCGGTCTCGGACAAGCGGATCGTGAAGGCGATCGACGCCGCCGTTCCGTGACACGGCGGCCACACAGGGTGAGTTCGACCAGCGGGCCGCGGCTCCTGTACAGTCTCTTTTCGCAGCGCAAGACAGCAATCGCACTGCGAAACTCCCCCAGTGCCTCAAGGGTCTGGGAGGGGCTCCAGGTCCTGTGGAGCAGTTTGGAGTGCTCGCCACCCTGTCAAGGTGGAGGCCGCGGGTTCAAATCCCGTCAGGACCGCACGATCGAAGGGCCCCGCCGTCAGGCGGGGCCCTTCTCGCGTTCCCCGGACCCTCACCCGAGACCCTGTCGAGGCGAGGGCCGCGCCCACCCTCACGGCGGGATCCGCCCCCTCCGTCCCGCGCCCCCTCCCCGTACCTTCACCCTCCCCCGTCGCCGACACCCGCGTTCAACGCCCCTCACCGGCCGCCTGAGGGCCTTTCAGGTGATCCTGAGGGTCCGGGAGTCCCGCGCTCCGCTTCGCGCGCCTCTGCGACCTCCTGGCGGGGTCCGCATGTCTTGACGGGGCGGGATTCCCTGGGTACCTCAGAGAGCAGGGCCGCCCTCGGCGCGGCCACGGGAGGTGGCACATGCCGACACCGGCCAGGCACGAGACACGGGCACTGCTCCGCGCACATCTTTCGGCCGCCTCGCCGTTCGGGCATCTCACCCGCCACTGCCCGGTCTGCCACCGCCTGCTGCGGCTGGCCATGGACTCCACGCCCCACACCGTCGAGTACGTCGAGTACGTCGAGTACGTCGAGCCGTCATCACGCACCGCCGAGCCCTCGCGGCCGGCCGAGTCCACGGAGCGCCCTCCGGAGCGCGTCGAAGGCGAGGGCGCCCCCACCGCCTAGCCCAGCACCCCCGGCCGCCCAGTCCCCGTGCCCTGCCACCGAGTTGCTCCCCACCGGGCCCGGCGCCCGCCGCTCTAACGCATATGCCGGTGGCCCAACAAGACGACCGGCATGTGACGGGTGTCACCCTGTGAGTTTTGGAAAGTCCGGCGCTTACCCACCCCCTACAACAAGTCAATTTAATATGTGCAATTGCACTACCCCCGGAGGCCCGCACAAACCTCCGCACAGGTGACCTCGCAGACGCCCCCCGGAGCCGGACGGGCCCGCGCACGGACACCGCACGCGCCCGCCCCCGGAGGCCGCGCCGACACATCTCCGGCGGCGCACCCCACGGCACCGCACAAAAAAATCGCGCTGGACTCGGCGGAGTCCAGCGCGATCGACGACGCACCCGGTTCAGCTGCCGGGAAAGCTCTGATCGGCTTGGGCGAGGGGCCTGTTGGGGCAGTCCCCACGTCGTGTGGAGCTAGGGGTCCGAACGTCTCGGCGAGTTGGGGGAGCAGCCGATTCGTCCGGTTTATTCAGTTGTTCAGGCCTCGCTGCGCTGCTGCGGAATGCCCGCGAGCAGGGCGCGAACCTCGGCTTCGCGGTAACGGCGATGCCCGCCGAGCGTGCGGATCGACGTGAGCTTGCCGGCCTTCGCCCAACGCGTGACCGTCTTCGGGTCGACGCGGAACATGGTGGCGACCTCAGCCGGGGTCAGCAGCGGCTCGGCATCAGGGGTGCGAGCGGTCATGAGCGGCCTCCTCGGGAGAACCGAACCTTCTCGGTTCTTTCCTCTAAATTCTGCACCTTGACCCGCGTTGCCCGAAATGGCGGACGCGAGTCGAGTCGGTTATAGGACGAACGGCTTGTCCTCGGCACTACAACTACACCATCCGTCCAGCCGCGTCGGCCAAACCGATGGAATTGCCCTCCCAGGTGTTCATCAGCCGCGGAAGCCGATGGACCATGCCATAGCGGACAGTCACGCGGTTGTGACGATCAGTCACACCCGCGATCAGGAGGCGCTGGTCCCCCAAAGCACGCAATACCGAGATTCCGCCCATAGTCGAGCACAGCAGGACGGAGGAGTCCTCCCCGGACTCCTTGTCCTATTTTGGCACGAGGGGGGGCAAGCGGCGCAAGGGCCGCGTACGTGCGGTCCGTCACCCTTGACCCGCTTGGGACATACGCCCGGATCGGCTGGTACGTCCGTTGTCCGGTCCAGGGTGACGAAACCTCAGGGCGAAGACAAAACCCCAAGAAGGGCGTTTGGTCAAACGCCAGTTCGTTATCGCGGCCGGGCGTCAGTTGGCCGACCGCAGGTCCCGGACCGAGCGCCAGCGCTCCACCAGCCGCCCGTAGGCCTCTCCCGCGGTCACCCCGTCGCCGCGGCGCAGCGCCGCGATCCCCTCGGCCACGTCCGCCGCGGAGTGGTCGTCCTCCAGCACACCGGCCGGCAGGGCGTGCACCAGGCCTCCGTAGTCCAGTTCGACCAGTGACCGCGGATGGAACTCCTCCAGCCAGCGCCCCACGTCCACCAGGCCGTCGATCAGCGGCCCCTCGTCCATGGCGGTCTTCAGCGCCCGCAGCCCGCGCGCCACCCGCCGGCGCGCCTCGACCATGGGGGTGCGGTAGCGCAGCACGGGGGCCTCACCGGTGGAACTCGCGGAGCCGACGGAACCGGGGGAGCTCCGGCAGCCCTCGTCGTACTCGCGCTCCTCGTCCGAGACCAGCACGAACCAGTTGATCGGCACCTGCCAGGTCGCGGTGCGGATCCACGGCCGGGCCTCGGGATGGGCGGTCATCCAGCGCTCGTAGTCCTCGGCAGCCTGGCGCCGCACGAACGGGGGCAGGAGCACGTCCAGGACCGGCAGGGGGAACTCCTCGGCGAGTTCTCCCAGTGCCTGCCAGCCGCGCAGCCGGGTGCGCCAGGGGCAGACGCAGACCACGCCGTCGACCTCCAGCACGAACGCGTCCTCACTCTCCCGCACCGGGACCGGGACCGGCGGTGTCGGCACGACGCCGGCCAGGGCCAGACGGAGTTCGTCCTGGTAGGAGGGAAGGTCGGGGCGGCGGGCGTAACGGGCCCAGTGACTGCGCTCCGGCTCGGGGAAGGCGGTCAGCGGTTCGTACACGCGCAGGTAGGTCGCGTAGGGGACGATCACCGAGGAGACCTTGGGCACGCCTGCTCCCTCCCCCGCGCACCGGCGCGAAAACCTGCGGGTCCGCCCGCGGACGCCCGGGCGACGGACGGATGGCGCGGACATACGGGCCATCCGGACAAATCGTCGCACGGCGCTCCCGCACGGGAAGCCGCGCGAAGGTGATCCTGGACACGTTGCCGCCCTCACCGGCGGCAGGCCCTAACCTCGTGCTCACAGCCTCCGCCACCGCCCCCACAGCCACAAGCGCGGGGGAGTTTCGGGAACTGTGTCCACCCGCCGCTACTTACTCAGGAGTCACCACCGTGACCGACGTATCTGACGGCGTCCTGCACACCCTGTTCCGTTCGGAGCAGGGCGGTCACGAGCAAGTTGTGCTCTGCCAGGACCGTGCCAGTGGCCTCAAGGCCGTCATCGCCCTTCATTCCACCGCCCTGGGCCCCGCCCTCGGCGGCACGCGCTTCTACCCGTACGCGACCGAGGAGGAGGCCGTCGCCGACGCGCTGAACCTCGCGCGCGGAATGTCGTACAAGAACGCCATGGCCGGTCTCGATCACGGCGGCGGCAAGGCAGTGATCATCGGCGACCCGAGAACGGACAAGAGCGAGGAGCTGCTGCTCGCCTACGGCCGGTTCGTCGCCTCGCTGGGCGGCCGGTACGTCACCGCCTGCGACGTCGGCACCTATGTCGCCGACATGGACGTCGTGGCCCGCGAGTGCCGCTGGACCACCGGCCGCTCCCCCGAGAACGGCGGCGCCGGCGACTCGTCCGTCCTCACCGCGTTCGGCGTCTACCAGGGGATGCGGGCCTCGGCCCAGCACCTGTGGGGCGACCCCTCGCTGCGCGGTCGCAGGATCGGTGTGGCGGGCGTCGGCAAGGTCGGCCACCACCTGGTCGAGCACCTGCGCAAGGAGAGCGCGGAGGTCGTGATCACCGACGTGCGCGAGGACGCCGTACGGCGGGTCCTGGACCGGCACCCGCAGGGCGTCACGGCCGTCGCCGACACCGAGGCGCTGATCCGCACCGAGGGTCTGGACGTGTACGCCCCGTGCGCACTGGGCGGCGCGCTGAACGACGACAGCGTGCCGGTGCTGACCGCTGCGGTGGTCTGCGGCGCAGCCAACAACCAGCTCGCCCACCCGGGCGTCGAGAAGGACCTCGCCGACCGCGGGATCCTCTACGCGCCGGACTACGTGGTGAACGCCGGCGGGGTCATCCAGGTCGCCGACGAGCTGCACGGCTTCGACTTCGACCGGTGCAGGGCGAAGGCGGCGAAGATCTTCGACACCACGCTCGCCATATTCGCACGTGCGAAGTCGGACGGGATTCCGCCGGCCGCGGCGGCCGACCGGATCGCCGAACAGCGGATGGCGGAGGCGCGCGCGTCACGCTGAACCCCGTACGGGAGCCGTACGGAAGCGGTACGGGAGCCGTACGGGGCAAGGCCATGACACGTACAGAGCGCGTACGGGCGCCCACATGACGCGTCAGGGCGCGTACGGGGCACGTGCGGTACGGCGTGCGGGGGCGGGCCGGCGGGTCCGCCCCCCCACGCCGTTCGCACATATGGCCGGTACCCGTGGAGTGCCACTTCGAGAGAACTCTCACTTCTCCCGGCGGGTCGCCCCCCGACAAGTGCTTGAAATCGCACGTGACCAGGGAGAACAGGGTGCTCCGAGGGTCCCGGAAGGGGGCACGTCATGCGGGCGACGTACCGTATGGGCGTGGGCTCAGGTACCGTGGGAGCCCTACGGACCGGCCTCTCCACGGAGAGTCCGTGCCGGACCATGAACGCGTGTCAAGACTCTGGGGCCGTCGAGCCCCGTCGTTGAGGGGGTCGAGCCATGGGGCGCGGCCGGGCCAAGGCCAAGCAGACAAAGGTCGCCCGCCAGCTGAAGTACAACAGCGGCGGCACGGACCTCGCACGTCTGGCCGAGGAGCTGGGTGCATCGCCTTCGAACACGTCACCGAATGTCATCGGTGACCCTGTGGAGGACGATGAGCAGGACGACGACCTGTACGCACGGTACGCCGACCTCTATGAGGACGACGACGATGACGAGGACGACAAGTCCCCGCCACAACGTCGTGGCGCTTGACCTTGCACTGAATCATCAGCCCGGTCGGTGGCTCCGGTCACCGACCGGGTTCTGTGCTGCCCGCCCGCGCGGGCCGGCTGCGTACCGGGTGTGCTCGGCATGCCCGGTGCCTTCGCATGCTCTGCGTGCGAAGGCACCGGGACGCCCGGCGCACCCGGTCGCCCGGCTCGCTCAGCCCGCGTAGTCACCCACCAGTTCCGCTCCCGTGGTCCGGTCGCCACGGCCGGTGATCTCGCCGGCCACCCAGGCGTCCAGCCCTCGGTCGGCCAGGGTCGTCAGCGCCACGTCCGTGGACTCCTCCGGCACGATCGCGACCATGCCGACGCCCATGTTGAGGGTCCGCTCCAGCTCCAGGCGCTCGACCGAACCGGTCCGGCCGACGAGGTCGAAGACCGGGCCCGGGGCCCAGCTGGAGCGGTCCACGACCGCGTGCAGCCCGTCGGGGACGACGCGGGCCAGGTTGGCCGCGAGGCCGCCGCCGGTGACGTGGCTGAAGGCGTGCACCTCGGTGGTGCGGATCAGGGCCAGGCAGTCCAGCGAGTAGATCCGGGTGGGCTCCAGGAGTTCCTCGCCGAGCGTGCGGCCCAGGTCGTCGATGTGGCTCTCCAGGGCGAGTCCGGCCTGGTTCAGCAGAACGTGCCGGACCAGCGAATACCCGTTCGAGTGGAGTCCGGAGGCGGCCATGGCGATGACCGTGTCGCCCTCGCGGATACGGTCCGCGCCGAGCAGCCGGTCGGCCTCCACGACGCCCGTGCCGGCGCCGGCGACGTCGAAGTCGTTCTCGCCCAGCAGGCCCGGGTGCTCGGCCGTCTCTCCCCCGACCAGGGCGCAGCCGGCCAGCACACAGCCCTCGGCGATGCCCTTGACGATCGCGGCGACCCGCTCGGGGTGGACCTTGCCGACGCAGATGTAGTCGGTCATGAACAGCGGCTCCGCGCCGCACACCACGATGTCGTCCATCACCATGGCGACCAGGTCGTGGCCGATGGTGTCGTAGACGCCCATCCGGCGGGCGATGTCGACCTTGGTGCCGACACCGTCCGTGGCGGAGGCGAGCAGGGGACGCTCGTAGTTCTTGAGCGCGGAGACGTCGAAGAGGCCGGCGAAGCCCCCGAGGCCGCCGAGGACCTCGGGACGCCGGGTCTTCCTGACCCATTCCTTCATCAGCTCGACCGCTCGGTCGCCCGCGTCGATGTCGACGCCCGCGGTCTTGTAGGACGCCGCCGCGGGGCCGGCGCCAGTGTTCTCGGACATGACGGTGAAAGCCTTCGTCTCGTTGCGGCAGGGCTTACGGGCGGCGGATCGCGTCGACCGCGGCCGGCTCGGCCGTACCGGCGGCCAGCTCGGTCTCCAGCAGTCGCTTGCCGAGGAGCTCCGGGTCGGGCAGATCCATCGGGTACTCGCCGTCGAAGCAGGCGCGGCACAGGTTCGGCTTGGCGATGGTCGTCGCCTCGATCATGCCGTCGAGGGAGATGTACGCCAGGGAGTCGGCGCCCAGCGTGGTGCCGATCTCCTCGACGGACATGCCGTTGGCGATGAGCTCGGCACGGGTCGCGAAGTCGATGCCGAAGAAGCAGGGCCACTTCACGGGCGGCGAGGAGATCCGGATGTGCACCTCGGCGGCGCCCGCCTCACGGAGCATGCGGACCAGGGCGCGCTGGGTGTTGCCGCGCACGATCGAGTCGTCGACGACGACCAGGCGCTTGCCCTTGATGACTTCCTTGAGCGGGTTCAGCTTCAGGCGGATGCCGAGCTGCCGGATGGTCTGCGACGGCTGGATGAACGTCCGTCCGACGTACGCGTTCTTGACCAGACCGGCGCCGAAGGGGATGCCGGACGCCTCCGCGTAGCCGATGGCGGCCGGGGTGCCGGACTCCGGCGTCGCTATCACCAGGTCGGCCTCGGCGGGCGCCTCCTTGGCGAGGCGGCGGCCCATCTCGACGCGCGAGAGGTAGACGTTACGGCCGGCGATGTCGGTGTCCGGACGGGCCAGGTACACGTACTCGAAGACACAACCCTTGGGCTTCGCTTCCGCGAATCGGGAGGAGCGCAGGCCGTTCTCGTCGATGGCGACGAACTCGCCCGGCTCGATCTCGCGCACATAGCTGGCGCCGCAGATGTCGAGGGCGGCGGACTCGGAGGCCACCACCCAGCCGCGCTCCAGCCGGCCGAGGACCAGCGGGCGGATGCCCTGCGCGTCGCGGGCCGCGTACAGCGTGTCCTCGTCCATGAAGACGAGGCTGAAGGCGCCCTTGACCTTCGGGAGGACCACGTGAGCGGCCTGCTCCACGGTTACCGGTTCGCCGTCGGCGGCGCGCTGGCCGGCCAGCAGGGCGGTGATCAGGTCGGTGTCGTTGGTGGCCGCCGCCTTCGGGACGCGGCCGTTCTCCTTGGGGAGTTCGGCGACCAGCTCGGCGAGCTCCGCCGTGTTGACCAGGTTGCCGTTGTGGCCGAGCGCGATCGATCCCTGCGCAGTGGCGCGGAAGGTGGGCTGGGCGTTCTCCCACACGGAGGCGCCGGTGGTCGAGTAGCGGGCGTGACCGACCGCGATATGACCCTGGAGCGAACCGAGCGAAGTCTCGTCGAAGACCTGGGACACCAGGCCCATGTCCTTGAAGACGAGGATCTGGGAGCCGTTGCTGACCGCGATACCCGCGGATTCCTGGCCCCGATGCTGGAGGGCGTAGAGCCCGAAGTACGTGAGCTTGGCGACCTCTTCGCCCGGAGCCCAGACACCGAAGACGCCACAAGCGTCCTGGGGGCCCTTCTCTCCGGGGAGCAGGTCGTGGTTGAGTCGTCCGTCACCACGTGGCACGCCACCGAGTGTAGGCGAGGTCGCGTGCTGGTCCGAATTGGGTACACCACCTCAGCCCCGGCTCACGTGGGGGCGAAGAATTCGACGGACGGACCGTTCTCCCTGGTCAGCGTCATCGTCCGGTGGTCGACCCGATAGCTGAGCGTGGTGTCGAAGAACTTCAGCAGCCGCTTCTCGGTCTCCATGAGTGAGTCTTCGCACACCATTCGGGTCGTGGTGGGCGTGCCGACGGTGATATGGCCGTCGCGGACGGTGGCGTCGGCGTTCACCTTGTTGCAGCCGAGGCTTCCGGAGACGGTGCCCTCCTCCTCGTCGAAGGTGAGGTGGGAGCCGCTCTCGGAGTCGGGGTTGGTGTTCTTCCACTTCGTGCCGTACAGGGGGGTGTCCCCGGTGCTCTCGCTGAGCCGGACGGTGGTGCCGTCGTCGGCGGTGAGGGTCACCCGGTCGTCGCTCACCCGGACCTTCAGAGCGCCGTCCGGGAGGGAGAGGGCGCGGGCGAGGGTGCGCTCGAAGGTTTTGCGCGGCTCGTCGTCGCAGGCCACCAGGGTGGTGGAGACGGAGAACCGGACGCGGTCTCCGTCGAATTCGGTCTCGCCGCGGAAGTGGTTGCAGGCGTACCGGCCGTCGGTCCGGCCGTCGTCCCCGACGGTGATGTGGGAGTCGACGGGGGCGGGGAGGGTGGTGCCGTTCGCGGTGATGCTGTCGACGTTCCAGCGGGAGCCGACGAGGGTCCGCTCCGCCGTGCCCGTCGTCGCACCGACCGCGCTCGCCCGCCCGGCGCCCGCTCCCGCGTCCGCCTGCTCACCCCCACAGGCCGCCACGAAGGGGACGGAGAGGGCTGCGGTGGCCGCCACGAGAACAGTGCGCCGTCCGCGCCGGTTGTTCCTTTGTGTGTACATGTCGCTTTGACGGAGACAGGGGACTTCCGGTTCCCCTCACGTCGACCGCCGTCGCCTCACGTCCACCGCCGTCGTCGCCTCACGTCGTCAGCGGCAGGTACGGCCCGAGGTCCGCCCGCCCCCCGCTCGCGCCGACCGTGCCGCCGGCCACCGCGTCCTGCCACGTCGTGCGCCCGGTGGCCAGGCGGAGCCAGGTCAGCGGGTCGGTCTCGACGACGTTGGGCGGGGTGCCCCGGGTGTGCCTCGGCCCCTGCACGCACTGGACGACCGCATACGGCGGGATCCGCACCTCCGTCGAGCCGCCGGGAGCCTTCGCGGCGAGCGTGTCGGCCAGCAGCCGGGTGCAGGCGGCGAGGGCCTGACGGTCGTGGGGGACGTCCAGGCCGGGCACCGCGGCGTTCAGGTCGTCGGTGTGGACGACGAGCTCGACGGCGCGGGTGACCAGGTGGTCGGTGAGGGTCATGGCGCCGGCGCGCGTCGCGAGGACGCGGGTGTGCGGGGCGGCGGCGAGGTGCCGGGCCAGGTCCTCCCCGGTGCGGGTGAGCAGGGCGTCGAGGTCGGGGGTCGCCCCGGCGAGGTCCCGGGAGCCCTCGGCGATGGCGCCGGCGTGGGCGGCGGTCGCGGAGAGGTAGTCCGGCAGCGTGAGGTCGGGCTTCGCCGGTTCGTCCCGCTCCAGGGCCCGGCCGACGCTCGCGACGGTCAGGGCCAGGTGTGCGATCAGGTCCCGCACGGTCCAGTCGCCGAGGCGGGTGGGCAGCGCGAGCTGCTCGGGAGTGAGGGTCCGGACGGCCGCGCGGACGTTCTCGAACTGGGCCAGTACGGCGGCCCGGGTCCTGGCGGGGTCGTAGGAGCGGGTGCGCTTCTTGGCCGGGGGCATGGCGGCAGCCTATGCGGGGGCGATCGGCGCCGATTCGGGGACGTCGAACACCTCGCCGCCCCGGGGGACGCCGACGCCGCTCCAGGTGAACGGGACGCCCCGGGCGGTGTCCGGGTCGGGGCCGTCCATCAGCTGGAAGTGCAGGTGCGGCTCCGAGGAGTTGCCCGAGTTGCCGCAGCGGGCGAGCACCTGTCCGGCCCGCACCCTGTCGCCCTCGTGGACGGTGAACGAGCCGCGCCGCACGTGCGCGTAGGCGGCATACGTTCCGCCGCCGAGGTCCAGCACCAGGTGGTTGCCGGTGATCCGGTGGACCCCGCCCATCTCGCGCACCGAGCCCTCGACGAGCATCAGGTACAGCAGTCCGGGCAGCGAGGTGCGGCTGAGGTGGTCGCGCTGCCCGTCCGAGACCCGGACGACCGTGGCGTCGGCGACCGCCCGCAGCGGGACGCCGAACGCGGGGAAGGCGTCGGGGCGGCGGGCGAGCGGCCACAGCGGGGAGAACGCGGGACGGGCGCCCGGCTCGGGCTCGGCGACGATGTCGATGGCGTACGTCTGGCCGTAGGCGTGGGTGCCGTGGCTCGGGGTGCGGTCGGCCGGGCTGTTCAGCGCGGACCAGCGGCCGGTCACGGGCGGGTCGACCTCGACCGGTTCACGCGCGAAGCGCGGGTGGTCCGGGGCGCCGCCGCCCCATCGGTTGACCACGGTGATCAGGACGTAGGCCAGAAGCAGCGGCAGGAAGTTCCACCACCGCGAGTAGCCCCAGCCGAGGCAGATGTGGGCGGTCACCAGGGCGATGAAGCCCAGCTGTAAACCGCGGAAGGTCCTCATGGCGAGTTTGCGTGCGGACATGGTTTCCCCTGGTCGTCATGGGCCCGGTGAGCGGGCCCGGTGAGCGGGCGTGGTCAGGGCCGCGCCGCGGACAGCAGCACCAGCAGTGGTACGACCCGGCCCGCCGGCACCTCGTGGCGGCCCCGGCCGGTGGTGTGCAGCCAGCCGGCTCCGGTGAGCTGGCGCAGATGGTGGTAGATCTGGCCGGTCGTGCCGACTCCGTCCAGCTCGGCGAGTTCGGCGGCGGTGCGCCGGCCGCCGAGGATCTCGCGGAGCAGCCGCAGCCGGACCGGATGGCCGAGGGCGGCGAGCGGCTCGGCGGCGGCCGGCCAGTCGTCCTCCAGCAGTCCTCCGGTGAGGGCGCCGTGCTGCCACTCGTACTGCTCGCCGGTCGGCAGCCGGACCGCGCCGGTGAACAGCACGCCCCCGTCGGCCGCCCTCAGCTCGGCGAGCTGGTTCTTCAGCCCTTCCAGCGCCCAGAAGTCGCCCTCCCCCAGGCGGGGGGCGCCGCGGCGCGCCGTCTCCGCCGCCCCGGCCGTCTCCAGTGCGGCGAGCCGGCGTTCGAGGTCGGCGACACGTTCTTCGAGTTCCACGATTTCGAGATTACGTAACTACGTAATCATCTGCAACCCCTTCCGCTGCGGGCCCGCTCAACGCCGAAGCCCCCGCCCTGACCCGGGCGGGGGCTTCGTGCAGAAAGGTCGTGCGGGAGGGCGGGAAGGGCGGAGCCGGTCAGGCCAGCAGCGCCGGGATCGTCGCCTCGTGGGTCTCGCGCAGTTCCTCGAGGGTGAGCGCGAACTCGCCCTGGAGCTCCACCGTGTCCCCGTCGACGACGCCGATGCGCGTCGCCGGGAGGCCGCGGACACCGCACATGTCGGTGAAGCGGAGCTCCTCCGAACGCGGTACGGCGACTACCGCACGGCCGGCCGACTCGGAGAACAGGAACGTGAACGCGTCCAGCCCGTCCGGTACGACGAGACGCGCGCCCTTGCCGCCCAGCAGCGCCGACTCAACCACGGCCTGGACCAGACCGCCGTCGGACAGGTCGTGCGCGGAGTCGATCATGCCGTCGCGGGAGGCGGAGATCAGGATCTCGCCGAGCAGCCGCTCGCGCTCCAGGTCGACCGCGGGCGGCAGGCCGCCGAGGTGGTCGTGGACGACCTGGGACCAGGCCGAGCCGCCGAACTCCTCACGCGTGTCGCCGAGGAGGTAGATCAGCTGGCCCTCCTCCCGGAAGGCGACCGGCGTGCGCCGGGCCACGTCGTCGATGACGCCGAGGACCGCGACCACCGGGGTCGGGTGGATGGCGGCCTCGCCGGTCTGGTTGTAGAGCGAGACGTTGCCGCCGGTCACCGGCGTGCCGAGCTGCAGGCAGCCGTCGGCCAGACCGCGCACGGCCTCGGCGAACTGCCACATGACGGCCGGGTCCTCGGGCGAGCCGAAGTTCAGGCAGTCGGAGACCGCGAGGGGCGTGGCGCCGGTCGTCGCCACGTTCCGGTAGGCCTCGGCGAGTGCGAGCTGCGCACCCGTGTACGGGTCGAGCTTGGCGTACCGGCCGTTGCCGTCGGTCGCGATGGCGACGCCGAGGCCGGTCTCCTCGTCGACGCGGATCATCCCGGAGTCCTCGGGCTGGGCGAGCACGGTGTTGCCCTGCACGAAGTGGTCGTACTGCTGGGTGATCCACTGCTTCGAGGCCTGGTTGGGCGAGCCCACCAGCTTCAGGACCTGGTCCTTCAGTTCCTCGGAGGTCGCCGGGCGGGGCAGCTTGCCGGCGTCGTCGGCCTGGAGCGCGTCCTGCCAGTCGGGGCGGGCGTAGGGACGCTCGTAGACCGGGCCGTCGTGGGCGACGGTGCGCGGGTCGACGTCGACGATCTTGCCGCCGTGCCAGTAGATCTCCAGGCGGTCGCCGTCGGTGACCTCACCGATGACGGTGGCGATGACGTCCCACTTCTCGCAGATCTCGAGGAAGCGGTCGACCTTCTCCGGCTCCACCACCGCGCACATGCGCTCCTGCGACTCGCTCATGAGGATTTCCTCGGGCGAGAGCGTGGAGTCGCGCAGCGGTACGTCGTCGAGGGTGACGCGCATGCCGCCGGAGCCGTTGGAGGCCAGCTCGGAGGTGGCGCAGGACAGGCCGGCCGCGCCGAGGTCCTGGATGCCGACGACCAGCTTCTCCCGGAACGCCTCCAGGGTGCACTCGATGAGGAGCTTCTCCTGGAAGGGGTCGCCGACCTGGACGGCGGGGCGCTTGGAGGGCTTGGCGTCGTCGAAGGTCTCGGAGGCCAGGATGGACGCGCCGCCGATGCCGTCGCCGCCGGTCCGGGCGCCGTACAGGATGACCTTGTTGCCCGGGCCGGAGGCCTTGGCGAGGTGGATGTCCTCGTGCCGCATGACGCCGATGGCGCCGGCGTTGACCAGCGGGTTGCCCTGGTAGCAGGCGTCGAAGACGACCTCGCCGCCGATGTTCGGCAGGCCCAGGCAGTTGCCGTAGCCGCCGATGCCGGCGACGACGCCGGGCAGCACGCGCTTGGTGTCCGGGTGGTCGGCGGCGCCGAAGCGCAGCGGGTCCACGACGGCGACCGGACGGGCGCCCATCGCGATGATGTCGCGGACGATGCCGCCGACGCCGGTCGCGGCGCCCTGGTAGGGCTCGACGTAGGACGGGTGGTTGTGCGACTCGACCTTGAAGGTCACCGCGTAGCCCTGGCCGACGTCGACCACACCGGCGTTCTCGCCGATGCCGACGAGCATCGCGTCGGACTCGGGGGCCTTCTCGCCGAACTGGCGGAGGTGGACCTTGGAGGACTTGTACGAGCAGTGCTCGGACCACATCACCGAGTACATGGCGAGCTCGGCGCCGGTCGGGCGGCGGCCGAGGATCTCCACCACGCGCTCGTACTCGTCCTTCTTCAGACCGAGTTCGGCCCACGGCAGCTCGACGTCGGGGGTCTCGGCCGCGTGCTCGACCGTGTCCAGAGGCGTCCTGCTCATGCGCTTACCAGCTTCTTGAGGATCGAGGTGAAGAACGGGAGGCCGTCGGTGCGGCCGGTGCCGATCAGCGGCTCGACGGCGTGCTCGGGGTGCGGCATCAGGCCGACGACGTTGCCCGCCGCGTTGGTGATGCCGGCGATGTCGTTGAGCGAGCCGTTGGGGTTGCCGTAGCCGTCGGCGGCCTCGCCGTCGGTGACGTAGCGGAAGGCGACCCGGCCCTCGGCCTCGAGTTCGTCCAGCGTGCGCGCGTCGGCGACGTAGCGGCCGTCCATGTTCTTCAGCGGGATGCTGATCTCCTGCCCGGCGGTGTAGTCGCCGGTCCAGGCGGTGTCCGCGTTCTCCACCCGCAGCTTCTGGTCGCGGCAGATGAAGTGCAGGTGGTCGTTGCCGAGCATGCCGCCGGGGAGCAGGTGCGCCTCGGTGAGGATCTGGAAGCCGTTGCAGATGCCGAGGACCGGCAGTCCCGCCTTCGCCTGCTCGATGACGGTGTCCATCACCGGCGAGAAACGGGCGATGGCCCCGGCGCGCAGATAGTCGCCGTAGGAGAATCCGCCGCAGAGCACCACGGCGTCGACCTGCTGGAGGTCCTTGTCCTTGTGCCACAGGGCGACCGGCTCGGCACCCGCGAGCCGGATAGCGCGCCGGCTGTCACGGTCGTCGAGGCTGCCGGGGAAAGTGACGACGCCAATACGAGCGGTCACTTCACGGCCTCCGTGACTTCCTCGACCCTGACGGTGAAGTCCTCGATCACGGTGTTGGCGAGGAAGGATTCCGCAAGATCGTGGATGCGGGCGAGCGCGGCCTCGTCGACCGGCCCGTCAACTTCCAGTTCGAATCGCTTTCCCTGGCGGACGTCCGAGATCCCTTCGAATCCCAACCGCGGCAGTGCGCGCTGCACCGCCTGGCCCTGGGGGTCGAGGATCTCCGGCTTGAGCATGACGTCGACTACGACGCGTGCCACTGGCACTCCCGGTGTGTGGTGCTGAGCAGGTTCCTTCAGACTACCCGCACAAAATTTCTACGCGAGTAGAGTTGGAGGAATCTACGTGACCGCGATCACGATTCGGCATCCCGGGGAGGCCTCCGGGAAAAGATCCGGGAAAGATCCACGTTCTGTCACGTATCGCTATTGCGCACAGGACGCGCGGACAGATTTAGTCGAGCTTCACAATGCAATGCCGGGCACTGTACAAATGAATTGTCATTAGCAGATACTTTGCCCGATTACAGGCAGACAGCCGACATCTCGGAGACGCTCCGGCACGTCATCACGGACGTCAACACAGAGGTGTCGCACGAAGGGACCGATATTCGTGGCGCAGAAGGTCGTGGTCACTCTCTTCGACGACATCGACGGCTCGGAAGCGGCGGAGACGATCGCCTTCGGACTCGACGGCAAGTCGTACGAGATCGACCTGAACGAGATCAACGCCGACGGGCTGCGGAAGGCGCTCGCGCCCTACATGGAGGCCGGCCGCAAGCGTTCCCGCTCGGGACGGACGTACAAGCAGACGGAGGTCGCCCCCGACCCGGCGGCCGTGCGCGCCTGGGCCCAGTCGAACCAGATGGACGTCCCCGCGCGGGGACGGATTCCCAAGCGGGTCTACGAGGCGTTCGCCGCGGCGCGCTGAAGGGACCCGCGGGCCGGGCGTCGTGGGACCGGCCGGGCGCGGGACCGGCCGGGCGGTCGTGGCGCGGCCCGCGCGGCGGGCCGGAGACGTCGACGGCCGCGTCCGCGGCCCGGCTCCCCGGCCACCGGCCCCTCGGAACAGCCGACTTGCGCAGCACCCCCATTGATCAGCTAGAGTCTGGAGCACGCCGAGGGGCAAGGCCGAAAGGCCCGGCTCACGGAGTACATGCGGGTGTAGTTCAGTAGTAGAACATCCCCCTTCCAGGGGGAAGGCGCAGTGTGCAATTCCTGTCACCCGCTCTGCGTAGCCGTACCGATCGACCGAGTCGATCAGGTAGGCTGGTGCTCGCACCGATCGGTGAAAGCCGGTCGGGAGCAATGCGGACGTAGCTCAGTTGGTAGAGCGCAACCTTGCCAAGGTTGAGGTCGCGAGTTCGAACCTCGTCGTCCGCTCGGGAATCAGACCCCGGTCCATCGGACCGGGGTCTTTTCGTGTGCTCGCACCTCTCCCGTGCACTCCGGCCTCACGCGCCGCTCCGGTCCCCTGTGCTCCGCGCACCGGATGCTCCCGGGCTTCTGACATTTGTCATGGGCGCTGATGACAGGGCGCACTGCTGCCCGGCCGGTACGACCGGGATGATCGAAGCATGCGAACGAACGAACACGAGCAGGTGATCGAGGTCACCGACCTGCGCCGTGTGTACACAGGCGGGTTCGAGGCCGTACGCGGGGTCAGCTTCTCCGCACGGCGCGGGGAGGTCTTCGCACTGCTGGGCACCAACGGCGCGGGCAAGACCTCCACCGTCGAACTGCTGGAGGGCCTCGCCGCCCCGACCGGCGGGCAGATCAGGATCTTCGGGCACGACCCGTACACCGACCGCGCCGCGGTACGGCCCCGCACCGGCGTGATGCTGCAGGAGGGCGGCTTCCCCTCCGACCTGACCGTCATGGAGACCACCCGGATGTGGGCCGGCTCCGTCAGCGGCGCCCGTCCGCCGCAGGAGGTGCTGCCGCTGGTCGGCCTGGCCGACAAGGGCGACGTACGGGTCAAGCAGCTGTCCGGGGGCGAGCGGCGCCGCCTCGACCTGGCCCTCGCGCTGCTCGGCGACCCCGAGGTGCTGTTCCTCGACGAGCCGACGACCGGCCTGGACGCCGAAGGGCGGCGCGACACCTGGCGGTTGGTGCGGGCCCTGCGCGACAACGGTACGACCGTGCTGCTGACCACCCACTACCTGGAAGAGGCCGAGGCGCTGGCCGACCGCCTCGCGATCATGCACAAGGGGCGCATCGCCACCACCGGCACGCCCGCCGAGGTGACCGCCGCGCAACCCTCCCGGATCACCTTCGAACTGCCCGAGGGCTACTTCCCCGGCGACCTGCCGCCGCTCGACGAACTGGGCGTGAGCGGGCACGAGCTGGACGGACGGACCGTCAAGCTGCACACCCGCGAGCTGCAGCGGGCGGCCACCCGCCTGCTGGTGTGGGCCGAGCAGGCCGGCATGGAGCTGAAGGGGCTGGACGTGCGCTCGGCCTCGCTGGAGGAGGCGTTCCTCGGCATAGCCCGCGAGGCCTCCGCGCACGAGACTCTCGAGCAGGGCGAGAGCACCACCACCGGACAGGAGTACGCGGCATGAGCGGGACGGTCAGCACGACCGAGGGTCCGGCCGGAGGAACGGCCGAGGCGGGGAGCGGGCGGAATACTGCGGCCAGCACCCCGATAGGGCGCATGCGGTCCCTCGCCCGCGCCGAGTTGACGCTGCTGGGGCGCAGCAGGGGCATGCTCTTCGCCGCGCTGTTCGTGCCGCTGGTGCTGCCGCTCAGCCTCTACTCGGCGGCCGGGGAGATGAACCTCGACGAGGTGGGGCTCAGCATCGGCGCCATGATCCTGCCCGGCGCGATCGGCTTCTCCCTGCTGTTCGCCGTCTACTCGGCACTCGTCGGCGTCTTCGTCACCCGGCGCGAGGAACTGGTGCTGAAGCGGCTGCGCACCGGCGAGCTGCGGGACGCCGAGATCCTGTGCGGGGCCTCACTGCCGTCCGTCGCGACCGGGCTGGTGCAGTCGTTGGTGCTGGCGGTGGGCTGCGCGCTGCTGCTGGACGTGGCCGCGCCGCAGGCCGTCCACCTGTCCGTGCTGGGGCTGCTGCTGGGCCTGGTGCTGTGCGCGGCGCTCGCCGCCGTCACCTCGGGCTTCACCCGGACCACCGAGAGCGCGCAGGTCACCGCGATGCCGGTGGTCATGGTCTCGATGCTGGGCTCCGGGATGGCGGTCCCGCTGGAGGTGCTGCCCGACCGGCTGGCCTCCTTCTGCGAACTGCTGCCCCTCACCCCCGCCGTGACCCTGCTGCGCGGCGGCTTCACGGGCAACCTGTCGGTCTCCGAGACACTGTTCGCCGTGGCGACCGGGGTGGCCTGGGTCCTGCTGGCGGTGTTCGCCGTCCGCCGGTGGTTCCGCTGGGAACCGAGGCGCTGACGTGCCGGCTGCGGGAGCCGGGCGCATGAGCAGGCCGGGCAGCTGGTGGGGGCGCAAGAGCACTCCGGCGAAGTTCGAGACGTACACACGGTGGTCGTTCCACTCCTTCCCGTTGATCGAGTTCGTGACGGTCGGCGGGCCGGTACTCGGGCGGGCGGGAAAGATCGGGCCGGGGCTGACGGCTCTGCTGGTGTTCCTGGTCGCCCTGCACTGCGCGCTCTGCGCCGTGTCCGCCTCGCACGCGCTGGACTGGCTGCGCGGGCAGCGGGAGCAGCCGCGTCGGCTGGTGTGGGCGCTCGGGGGCCTCACCGCGGTCGTCGCGGGGTCGGCCGTGGCGATCGCCGAGCACGGGCCGGCGGGCCGGGACGTCGATGAGGCGGTCGCCGGGATGCTGCTGGTCGTCCCGGCCTTCGGCGCCGGAATCGTCGCCCTGGGGGTGCGGCACCGGCTGCGGGTGCTCGCCTTCGCGGCGGGCGCGACTCTCGGGTCCCTGCCCTTCGGCACGCCGGCTCCGGCCACGCTGACCGTCGCCGCGGTGGTGCTGTTCGGCGGCGGGTTCGTGGCCTTCACCTCGGTGTTCTCGGTCCGGCTGCTCAACGCCGTGTACGAACTCGACGAGGCCCGCGAGACCCGCACCCGGCTCGCCGTCGCGGAGGAGCGGCTGCGGTTCGGCCGGGATCTGCACGACGTGATGGGCCGCAACCTCGCCGTGATCGCGCTGAAGAGCGAGCTGGCCGTCCAACTGGCGCAGCGGGAGCGGCCGGAGGCGGTGGCGCAGATGGTCGAGGTCCAGCGGCTGGCGCACGAGGCCCAGCGGGAGGTGCGCGAGGTCGTCCGCGGCTACCGCGAGGCCGACCTGAGCAGCGAGCTCGCGGGCGCGAAGGGCGTCCTGGACGCGGCCGGTATCGACTGCACGGTCACCGGCCCGACGACCGGGCTCCCGGCGCAGGTGCAGTCCGCGCTGGGCTGGGTCGTACGGGAGGCGGCGACCAACGTGCTGCGGCACGGGGACGCGCGGTGGTGCGCGGTGGGGGTACGGGTGCTGAAGGGGCGGACGGTGCTGACGGTGGAGAACGACGGGATGCCGGAGAACGGCGGCTCGGGCCAGGGATCCGGGCTCGTCGGACTGCGTGAGCGGCTGGCGGAGATCGGGGGGTCCCTGCGGGCGGGCCCGGCCGGGGACGGGCGGTTCCTGCTCACGGCCGAGGTCCCGTTGCCGTCGCCTTCCGGACCGTCCCCGTCGGGGGAGTCCACCGCGTCGCCCGCACCCCGAACGAACGTGAGTGAGGTCATGCCATGACGACACCTCGGCCCGTGCGCCCGCTCCGGCTGCTGCTCGCCGACGACGAGCATCTGATCCGGGGGGCGCTCGCCGCCCTGCTGTCGCTGGAGGACGACCTCCTGGTCGTCGCCGAGGCGGCCTCCGGTCCAGAGGCGCTGGCGATGGCGCGGGCGCACGCTCCCGACGTCGCCGTACTGGATCTGCAGATGCCCGGCGCCGACGGTGTGAAGGTCGCCACATCGCTGCGGGCGGAACTCCCCGGCTGCCGCGTGCTGATCGTGACCAGTCACGGGCGTCCCGGGCATCTGAAGCGGGCCCTCGCGGCGGGAGTGCGCGGCTTCGTCCCCAAGACCGTCAGCGCCCAGCACCTCGCGGAGATCATCCGTACCGTGCACGCGGGAAACCGTTACGTGGATCCCGAGTTGGCGGCCGACGCGATCGCCGCCGGTGACTCGCCGCTGACCGCGCGTGAGGCCGAGGTGCTGGAACTCGCGGCCGACGGAGCGCCGGTGACGGAGATCGCGGAGCGGGCCGCGCTGTCCCAGGGGACCGTGCGGAACTATCTGTCGTCGGCCGCCACGAAACTCGGTGCGGAGAACCGGCACGCCGCGGTGCGACTCGCCCGCGAGCGCGGTTGGGTATAGTTGCTTTCGCGCCCCGGCGCATGCGGACGTAGCTCAGCTGGTAGAGCGCAACCTTGCCAAGGTTGAGGTCGCGAGTTCGAACCTCGTCGTCCGCTCGGCAACGAAGAAGACCCCGGTCCATCGGACCGGGGTCTTCTTCGTGCGCGCCCGGTGAGGGGCCGGGGGCTGAGGGCCCGGCGCGCGCCGGGCCCTCAGCCCCGGGCTCGGGCCTCAGCTCCAGCCGAGGCCCGTCAGACGCTCGTACGCCTCCACGTACTTCGCCCGGGTCGCGTCCACGACGTACTGCGGCAGTGCCGGCGGGGGCTGCTCGCCCGCCCGGCCCCAGCCCGACTCTGCGGAGGTCAGCCAGTCCCGCACGTACTGCTTGTCGTACGACGGCTGCGCGCGGCCCGGCTCCCACTGCTCGGCCGGCCAGAAGCGGGAGGAGTCCGGGGTGAGCACCTCGTCCGCCACCACCAGCGTGTCGCCGTCGAAGCCGAACTCGAACTTGGTGTCCGCGAGGATGATGCCCCGTTCCCGGGCGATGTCGCGGGCCCGGGTGTACGCGGCGAGGGTGGCCTGCCGCAGCTGCGCCGCGGTGTCGGCGCCGACCTGGCGGGCGACCTCCTCGTAGGAGACGTTCTCGTCGTGCTCACCGACGGCGGCCTTGGTGGCCGGGGTGAAGATCGGGCCGGGCAGTTCCGATCCGTCCACCAGTCCCTCGGGGAGGGCCAGGCCGCAGACCGTACGGGACTCCTGGTACTCGGCGAGACCCGAGCCGGTGAGGTAGCCGCGGGCCACGCACTCCACGGGGGCCATCCGCAGCGACTTGCAGACGAGGGTGCGGCCCTCCCAGTCGGCGGGGGCGCCCGCGGGAAGTTCGGTGCTCAGGACGTGGTGCGGGACCAGGTCGGCGAGTTGGTCGAACCACCAGAGGGAGAGCTGGGTGAGGACCCTGCCCTTGTCCGGGATCTCGGTCGGCAGCACCCAGTCGTAGGCGGAGATGCGGTCACTGGCGACCATCACGAGGTCGCCCGCCTCGTTCCGGTACAGCTCGCGCACCTTCCCGGTGTGCAGATGCACCAGACCCGGAACCTGGATCGGCTCGGGCTTCTCGACGAATCCGGACACGGTTCCTCCGCGTGGTTCGGAACAACAGGGCGCCCGCGGGGCTCGCACAGGGTGGGGTGGGAGACGGCGGGACAAGTGCCTCCGATTGTCCCGTACGGGCGGCCGACTCCGCTGGTCGGGGCGGCCGCCGCGGGTCGGGACGACGGCGGCGCCGGGCCGGGGCCGGTGGCAGAGGCCGGTCGGGCGCGGTGGCGTGTGCCGAGCAGGCAGGATGGCGGCGGGCCTGGTCAGTCGTTCTTGCAGACGCGGTCGAGGAGGTTGGCGGTGGCGCGCTGGACGCGCGGGTCGGTCCGGCCGGGGCGGCCCAGGGCCGGGGGCCAGGCGAGCGTGCCCGACGCGAAGACCCAGGCGCCGGAGGGCGCCCGGTAGAGCGAGGTCTCCTGGTGCCGTCCGGCGCCCGCCCCGTCGGTGTACGGGGAGTGGGCGAGCAGCACCCGCTCCTCGTGCTCGGGCAGCGGGGTGCGCGGGAAGTAACGGTCGGCCCCGACCGCGACCAGCCCCTCGATCGCGTCACCCTCGAAGACCCCGGTCGCCTCCCACAGCCAGTGGCCGGCGTTGCGCACGATCAGCGGATGCGGCTCGGGCACCTGGCCTGCGTACTGGACGCCGATCAGCTGCTGCTCCGCGCGGTCCGCCTCCCGCCACAGCGCCGCCCTGCCCGGCGCCCCGCGGTCCTGAGCCCCGCGGTCCTGAGCCCTGCGCTCCGGGCCCCGGCGTCTGCCGCTGCGGCAGGTCAGCAGACGGTCGGGGACTCCGGACGGGGAAGGGGCGAGTTCCACCTGCCCGTACATCGTCCGGGCGGAGAGGAAGACCAGGGAGGTGCCGTACTCACGGGCGTGTTCCGCGGTACCGCGCATGGCCCGGGACCAGTACGCGTCGGGGCCGGGGAAGAGGAGGCCCCTGTACCGGGTGGGGTCGACCCGGCCGGCGTGCAGGTCGCGGGCGTCGGCGTAGGCGAGGTCGTAGCCGTAGCGCTCGGCCCAGCGGATGACGTCGTAGGCGTGCCCGGCGGACGGAGGCAGACCGGCGCCCGCGTACGGGCGGTCGAAGGAGACGGTGGCCGCGGAGTGGGAGGGGGAAGCGAGGTCGAAGAGGGGGTCGGTGCCGGCCTCGCCGGGCAGCCGGCCGTCCCCGCTCTCGCCCTCGTCCCCGTCGCCGTCCCTGCGCTGGTGGAGGATCCCGTCGGCCGTGTGGGCTCCGCCCGTCCCGTCGTCCTCCGGGTAGCGGTTGTGGAGTTGCCAGGTGATGTCGGGCAGGACGAGGAGCAGGTCGGCCGGGCGGTGGTCGCGGACCGTGAAGGGAATCCGGGCGCGGTTGCGGCCGTCGGCCGTGGTCAGAACGGCCACGTAGGCGCCGACGCTCCAGTCCGACGGGACCGCCAGCCGCCAGGACAGCCACCAGTGGTGGCAGGAGACCGTACGGTCGGCGGTGAGCGGCGGGGGCTGCGCGATGCCGGCGAGGCGGGGGCCGGACATGATCCGGGCGGCGCCCCGCCCGTCGTAGTGGCCGACGCGGTGGACGTCGACGCGGAACTCCTGGGGCGGGTCGACGGTGACGTGGAAGTCGATCGTCTCTCCGGGTGCCACCCCGCCGGTGGAGCTGAACCCCTCGATCCGGCAGTGCCCCTGCTGCGCACCCATGGTCGCTCCCCTCCCGCAGGCCCCGCCGCCGACGGTCAGCAGTGTGCTTGTCGTATGTCGCAAGCCCTGGTCAAGGAGCCCGAACAGCCCAAGCACATCACATTACGCATGCATCACATCACCCTTCGTCGTGAATCGACCATAAGCGGAAGGGCAGACTCCGGCTTCCGGCTTTCCCGGTCGTCCGGCTCAGACGAGCCGGACCGGCTTCTCCGGGCGTATGCCCTGCCGGGCCAGCCACAGGCGGAGGGCCGTGGGATCGCCGTCCTCGATCAGCATCATGACCTGGGCGGGCAGGTCCGTGACGCGTACGCCGCCCACGAGGAGAGTCGGTCCGTCGAGCCAGTCGAGCCCGGGGGTCGCGCCCAGGGTGTCCATGGCCGCGCAGCAGACCATCGCCGTGATGTGGTCGGCGAGCAGTTCACGCCCGGTGCGCGGGGGCTGGAGAGGGAGCAGGGGCAGCGCCCGGTCGTCCCAGGGAGAAGCGGGACCGGCCGACGCGGCCGTCGGAGCACTCGCGGTCGAGGCGGCTCGCGCGGTGGCCGCCGCTCCCTCGCGGGCCACTTCGGCGCTGATACGCGCGGCCAGGGCCGCGCTGCGCGGAGTGGTACCGACGAGGTCCTCGTCGTCGTCCGGGTCGGCTCCGGCGACGGGGGCGGGGGCAGGGGCAGGGGCGGGTGCGGGTGCGGCTTCTCGTTCCCCGCCCGCCCCGCGTCCTCCGTCGGCGGGCGGGGACACGGGCGGAGGCCGTTCCGCGCGGGAGTCCGGATCCGAGTGCGGGTCCGGGTGTGGGTGCGGGTCCGGGTGTGGGTGCGGGTCCGGGCCGGGATGCGTCAGATGGTCGAGCACGCGGGAGAGCGTCGGGCCGTCGGGACCCGGGCTCTCCGCGCCGGCTCCGGGGCGTACGCCGAGGGTGTCCAGGACGCGGTGGAGGCGGGCCGCGTCCGTACGCCACTTACGGTCGACGACCTCCTCCGGGTAGTCGCCCCAGTGGACCGGCGACCAGTCCGGTCCGCTCCCGGCGGGGCCGCCGTGGAAGAGGCGGGCGGCGAGGAGGGAGGTGGCCTCGTCCACCGTGCCGGGCTCCTCGAGCAGGTCGCAGGCGGGGCGCTCGCCGAGGCGGGAGGCGAATCCCTCGGCCAGCCGGTCCCGGCGGGAGAGCTCGGTGAGCGCGGCCCCCACCCCGGCGTTGAGCCGCGAGGGCCAGCGGCCCATCCGCCAGGCGGGCAGCGCGACCCGGGTGAGCAGCCGGTCCCAGCCCGCGTACGCCAGTCCCACCTGTTCCTGGGCGACGATGCGCAGTCCGTAGTCCACCGCCTGAGCGCGCTCGGCCGCCGCCGCGGCGACTCCGCGCTCCATCTCCGCGGCATGGACCCGGCAGCTGCGCAGCAGCACCCGCGCGATCCAGCCGAAGCCCGTGAACACCGTGCGGAACACCGGCCCGCGGCGGTGCTCCGAGGTCACGGCCACCGCCGCGTCGAGGCCGCGGACGAAGCGCCGGGCGGCGGCTATGTCCGGGTGCGCCGAAGGCCCCGTACCGGCGACGACCGGCGCGAGGACCGCGCGCAGCTCGCCGACGCGCATCCACCACAGGAACGGGGAGCCGATCACCAGCACGGGTGCGGCGACGGCCCGGCGGTGCGGATGCCGGCCCGCGTCCGCTATGTCGCCGTGCTCCTCGGCGGGCGGGGGGCGGCCGTGCGCCGGATGGGTGCGGTCCTCCAGCCAGCTGTCGCAGTCGGGGGTGAGCGCTATCGCGGACGGAACGGGGACGGCGAGCCGGTCGGCGAGGTCGCGGACCATCCGGTACAGGTCCGGGGCGGCCTCCTCGGCGATCGCGACCGTCGGACTCATGGCGGGTCGCGCACGGGCCACGACCAGGGCGACTCCGGCGGCGGTGAGCAGGACCAGCGCCGCGAGCGGCGTGAGCGTCCAGCGGGCGATGTCCCAGCCGGTGCCGGTGAAATGGCCGGTGGGAACGCCGACGAGCAGGATCACGGCGACGGCCGCGGGCAGCAGGGCGACGGCCAGTGCTCTGCCGCGCAGGCGCAGCACCGCGAGCGCCCGTGAACGCGCGGTCTGCACGCCCGCCTCACTGCTCATGCCGCCTCCGCTCATGACCCCGTCCTCACCCCCCTCCCGACGGTTCTGACGCTGTCCCGGCGTTGTCCACTCCCCCCACTGTGGCACCCGTCACTGACATCGCAATGCCGGTGGGCCAAGTGCCGGAACGCTTGCGCGGCACCCTAGTTGGGGGTCCGGCCCCCGTCAGCCGGATAGCGCATCGGTCACTCGATGGAATGGCTCAGGGGAAAGGTGGATGACGGACGGCAAGGATCGGGCCCCGGATCCTGAGACGGATCCGGGGCCCCTGGGGTTCAGTGCCGTTCGCGGTGCGGCCCGACGGCGCCCGCACGGCCGGGCCGGCCCACGCCTGCCCGCGCCGGGGCGCGCGGGAGCGCCTACGCGGTCCTCGCCGCCTCGGCCGCTTCCGCGGCGATGTCCGTACGGTGCTGGAAACCGTCGAGGCGGATGCGGGCCACCGCGCGGTAGGCGCGGTCGCGGGCCTCGGTGAGGTCCTCGCCGGTCGCCGTGACGGACAGCACCCGGCCTCCCGCGCTGACGGTCGCGTCGCCCTCGCGCTTCGTCCCCGCGTGCAGCACGTACGCGTGCGGGGCGTCCTGCGCGGCGATCTCGTCCAGGCCGGTGATGGGGTCGCCGGTGCGCGGGGTGCCGGGGTAGTTGTGCGAGGCGACGACGACCGTGACGGCGGCGTCGTCACTCCAGCGCAGCGGCTCCAGATCGGCGAGATCGCCGGTGGCGGCGGCCATCAGCACCCCGGCCAGCGGGGTCTTCAGACGGGCCAGCACGACCTGCGTCTCGGGGTCGCCGAAACGGGCGTTGAACTCGATCACGCGGACGCCGCGCGAGGTGATCGCGAGACCTGCGTAGAGCAGACCGGAGAACGGGGTTCCGCGCCGCCGCAGCTCGTCGACGGTCGGCTGGAGCACCGACTGCGTGACCTCGTCGACCAGCTTCGGATCGGCCCACGGCAGCGGGGAGTACGCACCCATGCCGCCGGTGTTGGGGCCCGCGTCGCCGTCCAGCGCGCGCTTGAAGTCCTGGGCGGGCTGGAGGGGCAGCACGGTGACGCCGTCGGTCACGGCGAAGAGGGAGACCTCGGGACCGTCCAGGTACTCCTCGATGACGACCTGCTTGCAGGCGCCGGCGTGCGCCTTGGCCGCCTCGATGTCGTCGGTGACGACCACGCCCTTGCCGGCGGCGAGCCCGTCGTCCTTGACGACGTACGGCGCGCCGAAGGCGTCGAGGGCGTCGGCGGCCTCGTCGGGAGTCGTGCAGACGTACGACCGTGCCGTGGGGACGCCGGCTCCCGCCATGACGTCCTTCGCGAAGGCCTTGGAGCCCTCGAGCTGCGCGGCCTCCTTCGAGGGGCCGAAGACGGGAATGCCCGCGTCGCGCACGGCGTCGGCGACACCGGCGACGAGGGGGGCCTCCGGGCCGACCACCACGAGGTCCGCGCCGAGCCGTGCGGCCAGCGCGGACACGGCCGCACCGTCCAGGGCGTCGACCCGGTGCAGCTCGGCGACCTCGGCGATACCGGCGTTGCCGGGGGCGCAGTGCAGCGCGGTGACGTCGGGATCGAGGGACAGAGAACGGCACAGGGCGTGTTCGCGGGCACCGCTGCCGATGACGAGGACCTTCACGGGGTCAGCCTAACGGGAGCCGGGGGTTCGCTTTGTACGGGCTTCCGAAGGACCGGGCCGAACCTGTTCGTGGCTTCCTCCAACCCGGACGCCGGACGGTCGGGCCCACCCGGGTCGCCGGGCCGGTGACACCGGGCCGGTGACACCGGGCTTCTGCCGCCGGGGCGCCCTCGCCGGGGCGTCCTACTCGTTCGTGATCTCCTCGACCACCGTCGCGCCGAGTTCCCGGACGATCAGTTCCTTCCCGGAGAGGGCGGATTCGTCCAGGTCGGGGTCGTCGTCCTCCGGGATGTCGTCCTCGGGGGAGACGGGAGGCGGCGGCTCCGGGGCGTAGGGCCGGGGCGCCGGGTCGGGAGCCGGTGCGGGGGCGGCCGCCGGGGCGCCGCCCGATGGCGCGGAGGCGGAAGGACCGGCCGGGGCAGCCGGGCCCGAGGTCCCCGAAGGGCCCGACGGCTGGGAGGCGCCGGGGCGCTGACCGGCACCGGCGCCCGCGCCCCCGTACCCACCACCCGTGCCCCCGGAGCCGTACCCCGCACCGCCGCCGCGGCCGCCGACGGGTCCGCCACCCAGGGCCGGAGCCGCCGCGCCGCCCCCGGAGGAGTCGATCACGGCCTCGATCTTCCACCGCACGTTGAACTGCTCGACCAGGGCCTGCCGCAGCACGTCCTCGCTGCCGCTGCTCAGGAAGTTGTCCCGCGCGCCGGAGCTCACGAAGCCGATCTGGAGGGTCGTCCCGTCGAACCCGGTCACCTGGGCGTTCTGGCTGAGCAGGATCCAGGTGAAGCGACGACGGTTCTTGACCACTTCCAGGATGTTCGGCCAGAGCATCCGGGGGTCGAGCCCGCTGCCGCCTCCTCCGGAGGGCGCGGGGGCCGACGGAGGCGCGGACGCGGAGACGGGTGCCGGGGTGGGGGCGGGGGCGCTCGGAGCGTGTCCTCCTCCCGCCGCGGCGGCGGTGGGCCAGCCGCCGGGCCGCCGCCCGCCCCCGGCGGAGGCGGCGGTGGGCCAGGCGCCGGGAGCCGGCGCGCCGGGCGGCGCGGGCTCACTCGGCACCGCGGCCGGAGCCTGAACCGAAGCCGCCGGAGCCGGTACAGCAGGTGCAGGAGGTACAGGAGGTGCAAACGCAGGTGCAGGTGCAGGCGCAGGTGCCGCAGCCGGAGGTTGCTGAGCCGCGGCAGCCGCCGCCCCCGGTGCCTGCACGGGCTGCTGAGGCTGCTCGGGCGCGGGCGCGCCCTGCCCCCGTACCGCCGCCCGAGCCGCGGCCGGACCGCCCCCAGGGGGAACCGGCGCTCCCCCACCACCGCCGTGCCCCTCGGCACCGGGCACGTACCCCATGGCGGGCACGCCGGCTGCGGAACCGCCCGCCGAGAAGTTCACACCGCGCTCGATCCGGTCCAGGCGGGCCATGACCGACCGCTCGTCGCCGTACGCGGCGGGCAGCAGCACGCGCGCGCAGATCAGCTCGAGCTGGAGCCGGGGCGAGGTGGCGCCCCGCATCTCGCTGAGCCCCTCGTTGACGAGGTCGGCGGCACGGCTGAGTTCGGCGGCGCCGAAGACCCCGGCCTGGGCCTGCATCCGCTCGATGACATCGGCGGGAACGTCGATGAGCCCCTTCTCCGCGGCGTCCGGAACCGCGGCGAGGATCACCAGGTCCCGGAGCCGCTCGAGCAGGTCGGTGACGAACCGCCGGGGGTCGTTGCCCCCCTCGATCACGTGGTCGACGACCTCGAAGGCCGCGGCGCCGTCACCCGTGGCGAAGGCCTCGACCACGGAGTCGAGCAGCGAGCCGTCCGTGTATCCGAGCAGGGAGGTGGCCATGGCGTACGTCACACCGTCGGGGCCGGCGCTCGCGAGCAGCTGGTCCATGACGGACATGGAGTCACGCACGGAGCCCGCACCGGCCCGCACGACGAGCGGCAGCACCCCCTCCTCGACGGGACTGTTCTCCCGTCCGCACACCTCGCCGAGGTATTCCCGCAGGACCCCGGGCGGCACCAGCCGGAACGGGTAGTGGTGCGTACGCGACCGGATCGTCCCGATGACCTTCTCGGGCTCGGTGGTCGCGAAGATGAACTTCAGGTGCTCCGGGGGCTCCTCGACGACCTTGAGCAGCGCGTTGAAGCCCTGCGGGGAGACCATGTGGGCCTCGTCGATGATGTAGATCTTGTACCGGCTGTGGGCGGGCCCGAAGAATGCCTTCTCGCGCAGGTCACGGGCATCGTCCACACCACCGTGGGAAGCGGCGTCGATCTCGATGACGTCGATCGAACCGGGCCCGTTGCGCGCGAGGTCCTGACAGGACTGGCACTCCCCGCACGGCGTCGGCGTAGGACCCTGCTCGCAGTTCAGGCACCGGGCGAGGATGCGCGCGCTGGTCGTCTTGCCACAGCCTCGCGGACCGCTGAACAGGTACGCGTGATTGACCCGGTTGTTCCGCAGCGCCTGCTGCAACGGGTCGGTGACATGCTCCTGCCCGATGACCTCGGCGAACGACTCCGGGCGATAGCGGCGGTACAGCGCGAGAGACGACACGCCTACGAGGTTATAGGCGCCCGCCGACAACCCACCCCGCCCCGCCCTGCGGCGGGGGGACGGCACACGAAAGCGCCCCCCACGCACCCGCCAGAGCCGACCTACCCTTGCTGCCTTCCGGCCCTGGGGGAGTTCAGTCAGATAGCGCCACGTGAGGGGCTGCGCACAGGTTACCCCATGTCGCGGGGGCGGAACGAGTTCGCAAGCACTCCTTCCGGTCATGTAATGTTCCTCCCGGAGGATTCGCCTAGTGGCCTAGGGCGCACGCTTGGAAAGCGTGTTGGGGGCAACCCCTCACGAGTTCGAATCTCGTATCCTCCGCCAGTGCCTCACCGGGCACGAAGTCGAAGGGCCCCACCGCTTGCGGTGGGGCCCTTCGACGTGTGGGGTTGCAGTTCACACCACGCCGGCGCAGCACCTGCGCCATAAGGAACCGCCACCAGCCACACCACGAACCGGCTGCCACGCCGAGGGCGCGCTTCTCCGGTCAGCTGATACCGATCGACTCGTCTCCGGCTGTCGGGCCGCCTGAGTGCAGTCCTGCACGCGCGCCAAGGGGGACCGCGTGTCCATCGAGAGCGATCAGTACGCACGCATCATGGCGCAGCTCAAGGAGGAGCTGGGGGATCCGGTGACCTGAGTCGGAGATGCGTCGTTGGTTCGGTACGAGTCGTCGTCGCACGACGGCCCAGGCTCCGGCCCAGCGCTCAAGGATCGTGCTGGAGTGCGCCGAAGGGCACTCGATCATGGAGGTGTCCCGGCGGCTGAGCATCTCGCCGGACACGGCCCGCACCTGGCGGCGGCGCTTTGTCGAACGGGGCCTGGACGGCCTGTCCGACGAGCCGCGGCCCGGTGCCCCGCGAAAAATCACCGACGCGGACGTCGAGCGGGTCATCGTCAAGACGCCGGAGGAGAAGCCGAAGAACGCCACCCACTGGTCGACGAGGTCGATGGCGGCGGCCACGGGCATGTCGCAGTCGGCGATCTCGCGGATCTGGCGGGCGTTCGCCCTGGCCCCGCACCGCTCACAGACGTCTCTGCTGTCCACCGACCCGTTGCTCATCGACAAGGTCCGTGACGTCGTCGGCCCCTGCCTCGACCCGCCGGAGAAAGCCCTGGTGCCGTGCGTGGACGAGAAGTCCCGGATCCAGGCCCTGGACCGGTCCCAGCCCGTGCTGCCGATGGTGCCCGGGGTGCCCGAACGCCGCAGCCCGACCAACGCTTCACGGTGGCCTACCCGGACAGGGCCGATCGGGTTCCTGATCAACATCCCCGCCGGTTCCGCACTGCCGGTTACACGGCGACGAGGCGCACCCTGTCGCCGCAGAGCTTCGTCATGTCGTCGATGTCCGAGGTGAGCATGACGACCGGACGGCGCTGCCGTAGCGCCATCTCAGCCACGGCGGCATCAATGGCGTACTTGTGACCATGCAGCCCCGTGCCGATCAATATGGCTGAGGCGGCCTTGGCCTCCTCGTCGCCGATGGGCACGATTCTCACGCCGGACAGAACCCAGGCGAGCCGCGCCTTGTCGGTCCGGCGATGCGCCGCTTCGATGATGGTGAGTGCACTGATGACCACCTCCATGCCCCGCTTGCGGGCTTCGGCGATGAGGGCGACGACGGGCTCGTGATCACTGACGAACTTCGACAGGCCCTCGCAGTCGAGAACGAGGGTGCCTTCGTGACTCAGCTTGCGGCGGGCCACTGCCCCTCCTCGGCGAACACCTCGTCGAAGACCCGGCGTGCCTGCTCCTGCTCGTGCCCGGAGAGCGGCCCCTGACGGCGTTCGTAGTCGGCCAGGTACTCATCCAAGATCTGACCGCGCAGCTCGCGCTCCACCGCTTCGGTGATGAACGCGGAGAACTCACGTTTGCCGACCCGTCGGCGGATCGCCTCCGCCGTCCCCTCGGGGAGGGAGAGGCTGACCCTGGTGGCCGGCCCTTCGCCGACGCTGTAAGGAATCTCGCTCATGGGACCTAAATTATCAAACGAGTAGGAATTCGGTCTGGGTTCAGTGCACACCGAACGGCGCGAGCCGACCACCCCTCACCTCTTGGTCTCAGTTCTGGTCTCATTCACCCACGTTCAGCTGTGTCCGGACACAGCTGAACAGTCCGCTCCACGGCTGGTCAGGATGCCAAGGATCAGGAGGACGGTCATGGCGGTGTGGCGAGCGCCACGAAGGCGGCCGTCTCGCACGCCGGCGTCCCGAAGCAGCCGCTTCCCTACACGGAAGTCGGTGTTCGGGCTCAGCGGCCCGCCGACCGACGGGGCGAACACGCCTCCCTCGCCCTCCCGGTCGGTACCGGCAGCGACCCGCTCCCGCTCTTGTGCTTCCTGGTGCCGGCCAAAGATCTTGATCAGCGGATCGGGCAGGCCGATGACGCGTCGTCCCGCTCGGGACTTGGTGAGTTTTGGGACTCCGCCGACCTCTGCCGTTCAAAGCCCGCAGCGGCAGGACCACCGAGTCTCCGTAGGCGTACAGCAGCGCAGTACCGCAACCCCAGTAACCGCCTCTCGCCCAATAGCGTCTTTCCAGAGCCACGAAGCGACCGGCATGACCGCCGGGGGCCGTTCTCACCGCTCATCGCGCGGAGGCGGCGGGATGTGAACCCGCGGTGACGTCGCCGCCATGACGGTTTTCAAGATCGATCCAGGTCTTGACTCGCCCCTCGAGACTCCACCGACCCTCACAGCTGGTCAGCCCAGCAGGCCTCTCCGCATCAACTCTTCCTCGATGGCCTCTCGCCCGGCCTTCCAGGAACGCCTCCCCTTGTTTGCGGCAGACTGCGCCTCTCCGGTCTGATACCTAAGCAATTCGGCACGAAGAGCATCATCCGACATCACGCGATACCTGTGCCGCTCGGCGGCATCCTTCTTCCAGCGCTGCACGAGGACCCCTCCTGAACAACTTCACCCTTGCCCTGTTGACCGCAGTACAGCAGCGGAGTACAGCAACCCGTCCGATCGCAGTCAATCGATTACGGCTTCCGGCACCTTGCCGAGTAACCGCGCGGACCTCGGCGCCCGCCCCACCCACAGTTCGCATCGAGGAGCAGGCTGACATCCACGGCCGACATCAACGACAGCGGACACGAACGGACGCCTCAGGGCTCCTACGGAGCGCTGGTGGCCCCACGGCCCGGGCCACCAGGGACGCAACCATCACGCGATCGAACTCCTGATGCGGTGTTCATCTCGGCGCAACGGTATGGAGCCAACCGGCGAGCGCGGAGAAGTCCGCGTCCACGAGGCCTCCGGCCGGTTCCACGCGATGGAGGAGCGACGGCCCGGGATGTTGGGCAGTGACCCAGAGACGGTCCATGGGGCCGATCTCGTCGTCGACCCAGATGAACGGCCGGCCGTCGGCCCACTCGACAAGGGGGCGGGTCTTCCAGTGCAGGCCGCGCGGGCCTTCCTCGGCACAGAGGTCCGGCCACTCCACCACGGGCAGCTTCGGCAGTCCGATACGTGGGGCAACAGCCTCGTTCGCCTCCTCCATCCAGGTCGTGGCCCATACGAGACGGCAGCCCAAGGCCATGAGACGCTCCCCGATCCCGGGGTCGAGCCGTTTCAGCAGCGGGTTCCCCTGATCGACAGGCGTCGAGGCGTCGGCCGTAGCGGCCTGCGGGTGACCGGACGACGCCCCGAACGGGATGAGCGGGCCGTCGACGTCGAGGAAGAGGAGGGGGCGCTCCGCTGCGCGTGCCACGGCGGCACGATAGCCCGACGCGGCAGGGAAGTGACACCCTCGGGCGGGCCGTCCGTGGGCCGTGCGAGGTCGACCCACGGCGACCGACAGCGACCGTCGATTCTCTGCCGTGCCGGGCGGACCGCGAGGGGGCATCCGCTCGGACTGATCGTGGAACGAGATCAGGAGATCTCTTCCTCGGACCCACCTGTCACGCTTTCGGCCCTGGTGAACCACTTGGGTGCCAACGACGCCGGCTCCGGCTTCCCTCAGTGGGCCAAGGAACTCCGACTGCCCCATGAGCGCGTCAGCAGACGAGAAGTCCGGCTTCCGGGTCAAGCAAGTGAAGCGACTCCACGAACGCCATGGAGCTGGTCCGGCGGTGGCCTGAGGCCGAAGCACCCTGGGTGTCCAACCGCTCAGCACGGCCCTCGGAATTCATGCGGGCAGGTATATGCCGTCTGCCGCGCGTGCCTCACAAGAATCCAGCGGACCGCAGGACGCACTCCGAGATACGCTCGCGGCCTTGATGTGGATCTGTCATCCAAATCGGGGGGACAAGTGGGGGTTTCAGCGTTCGGTTTCGTACCGCGCAGAGTGACGAGCGCGGTGTCCGCGGCCGTGCTGCTCACCGGGGGAACGGTTGCCTGCGGAGGGGGCATCGCGAGTGGTTCCGCGCATGATGACCCGCCCAAGGTGACGCCCGCGGCGGCCGTGGCGGAGGCGGCGACGAACACCGAAGACGTCACGTCGCTCCACTACCGGGTCACCGGGACCGTGCCGGAGAAAGGCCGCCTGGAGGCCGAGGCATCCATGAGCACGGAACCGCTGACCATGAGTATGAAGATGACCGCGGCCGACCAGGGCGAAGACGGCCGGCTGGAGATCCGGTTCGTCGACGAGGTGATGTACGTCGGCGGGAGTGCGATCGACTCCGAGGAACTGGACGGCAAGAGCTGGTTCAGCGCCGACCCTGCTGTATGGGGACGCGGCGCGGTGGACAACAGGTCCTACGGCATACTGCCGCGTCAGATCGAAGGTAACCCAGCCGTGCAGTCCACGATCCTGACCGCCTCCAAGGACGTGCGGAGGATCGGGACGGAGACGATCGACGGCAACCGGACCACTCACTACAGAGGAACAGTCACCGGTGACGGCATAAGTGCCGCCCGTAACGCTGCCGCGAACAGGGCGGATCGGGAGCGCCAGATCGACAGCCTTGATCAGTTCATGGCGCTGCGCATCGACGGCACACTCACCATGGATCTGTGGATCGGCGACGACAAGCACACCAAGCAGTTCCGCATGCGGGGCGACACGTTCGCCGCACAGGGCAGCACCGAGGGAAAGCCGCTCGAGCTCACCGACAGCGACCCCCTCGACTTGACCATCACCTTCCTCGACGTCAACCAGCCGGTGACCGTCGAGGCACCACCGTCCGAAGACACCGCCGACCTCGCCGCACAGGCGGCCGAGGCACAGGCAGGCTGAGCGACACCTGGGAAGACCTGAACGCCCGGCCCGGCGGCACCGTCTCACTTTCCGTCTCGTTCAGTCCCGTTCACGGCTGTTCAGGGGAGACTCAGAGCCGCGCCCGCCCCTCCGACCAACCGACCGTGGACGCAGGTGAACGGTCCTGGACAGGCCACAGCAGGCCACCGGCACAGTGGGAAAGCGCGTGGGGCGCCCCCTCACGAGTTCGCATCCCGTCTCCTCCGCCAGTGCCTCACCGGGCAACGTCACCGGCACGAGGGGTACCCGCGGACGGTGTCACTCGCGAAGCCGTGCCTCCTTCGGCCTCGACTGCGGCGGGGGACTCGCCGTGAGCGGCGCGACCGGGCGCGGGGCGGGCCGGGCCGCTCCTTCGAAGCGGCTCGGGAACGGGTACTTCCGCTCCAGGAAGACGCGGATGGCGGTCCGGGCCGCCGACCTGGCCTCCGGGGCGGTGTCCACGTCGTTGAGGCAGAAGAAGTCGATGTCCTCGCCGGCCGCGAGGCGGGCCAGGCGCCGCCGCATGTCCGGGGTGCCCAGTTGCACGTAGCGGAAGCGGTAGTCGGCCGGGACGGCCCGGCCGGTCGCGATCGCCCAGTGGTGGTGGAGCGTGGACGCCGGAGCGACGTCGGAGGTGGAGCGGAAGCGCGAGTAGGCGGTCCGCTCGAGTTCCTCGATGTCGAGGCTCTCCATCTCCCGCATGACCGAGCGCAGTTGGGGATGGGGAGTGTGTAACGACTTGTGGGTGATGTGTCTGCCGTGGAAGCGGTTGATCACCTCGCGGGCGTTCTTGCCGGCGGAGTTCGGGGCCGGTTCCAGGGGGTGCGGGGAACCGACGCCGAGCTTCAGCGGGGACAGCGGGATCCGGGCGATGCCGTTGCCGTGGAAGAAGTGCTCGGCCCGTACCGGCCGGTTGATGAAGACGTCGTCGTTGAAGTAGAGGTAGTGCTCCGACAGACCCGGTATGTGGTGCAGCCGGCTCTCGATCGCGTGCGAGTTGAAGACGGGGAGCGCGTCGGGCGGGAGGATGTCCCGGTGGTCGACCACGGTCAGGCCCTCCGCGTCCGGATCCAGCCAGTGGGGGATCTGGGAGTCGGTCACGAGGTAGACGTGCCGGACGAACCCGGCGTACATCTGCAGCGAGCGCAGTGCGTACCTCAGTTCGTCATGGCTGGTGTAGCGGGAGGCGCCGGTCTCGCGCGGAGCGATGGCACCGTCGGAGAGTGCCTGGTGGGCGCGGCGCTTCGCGGCCATGGCCGGGTCGTCGCCGTCGACCCAGGTGTACACGGCGTCGACGGGGAAGCAGACCTCGTCGATGCCCGGCTCGGCGAACGGGGCGAACGTCGGCACGCGGCGGCGGTGGCCCGCCGCGGTGGCGGGCCGCTGCGCCGTCACCGGAAGCACCTCCGACACGGGGTTGCGGCGCGGGGCGACGAGCGCCGGGCCGAAGACGTCCGGCAAGCTGCTGCCGGGCACGGTGAGCCAGGAGGGGTCCGTGGCCAAAGCCGTGCCGAGGTCCCGGCCGTGGCACCAGAACTCGATGTCGCACCCCGTTTCGAGGCCGGTGAGCACCTGTCCTCCCGGGCCGAGGCGGACCACGCCGGTGCGGAGCACCGCGGCCCGTCTCAGCGCCCGCGGCAGCTTCCCGTCGGCCCACAGCGCCGCTTTCGTCACGGCGCCGTCCGGTCCGACGGTGCCGACGTACCCGACGGTGCCGGTGAGGCGCTGGACGGCCTGCGAGAGGAGCATGCCGCGGTACGTCTTCTCGACCCCGACGACCTGCCGCGGCGCGCCGTGCCCGTGGTCGGCGGGGACCAGGAAATACGGAATGCCGAGCCCCTCCAGCAGGGCGCACACCCGCTCGAGATCGGCTTCGGCGGCGTCCTCGGCGGTGTAGTCGGCGACCGTACGGCCGTACAGCCGTACGGGTCCGAGGGTGACCCGGCGCAGTCCGGGGACGGTGGCCCGCAGGCGCCGTCGGGCCCGGACCGCACACAGCGCCCAGAGCCGGGCCGACAGCCGGAACCTCAGGCCCACCAGGAGGTCCCGGGCGGCCCGCATTCCCTCGAACGCTCCAGGACGGTGGCGGATGTCCATGCCCCCGGCCCCGTCACTTCTGCTTCTCGAAGGGGCTTGCGAAGGGAAAGTAGTGCTCCAGGAACCCGCTCATCCGGACGCCGACCCGCTCCCGCTCCTCGGGCCGCACATCGACGTCGTTGAGGCAGAAGAAGTCGAAGCGGCGGTTGCGGCGCAGATCGGCCAGGCGTTGCTCGGCGTCCGGGCGGCTGATGTTCACATACCGGTAGTGGTACTTCCCCGGCGTGCCGTGGCCGGTCATGAGCGCGTACTGGTAGAGCAGCGGGGCCGTCACGGCGATGTCCTGCGGCGAGCGGAAGCGGGACGCCGTGGTGCGGCGGATGTCCTCCGGGAAGAGCTCCTCGAGGGCCTGCAGTGTCCCGCGCCGCTGCGGCAGCGGGGTGTGCATGAAGTTGTTCGTCGTCATCCGCCCGAACTTCTCGAACAGCAGCCGGCGGACGTTCTTGCTCGCGGAGTTGGTGGCCGTCTCCTCGGCGTGCGGCTTGCCGACGCCTATCTTGAGCGGGGAGACCGGAATCTTCATCAGGCCACTGCCGTGGAAGAAGTGCTCCGCGGTCACCCGGCGGCCGACGAACACGTCGTCGTTGAAGTACAGGTAGTGCTCCGACAGGCCCGGTATGTGGTGCAGCCGGGTCTCGATCGCGTGTGAGTTGAACACCGGCAGGACGCCCTGCGGGAAGATGTCACGGTGGTCGACGACCGTGATCCCCGGGGCCCGGTCGTCGAGCCAGTGCGGCTTCTGGCCGTCGGTCACGAGGTAGACGTGCCGGACGAAGTCGGCGTACATCGCGAGCGAGCGCAGCGAGTACTTCAGCTCGTCGTGGCTGGTGTAGCGGGAGGCGTTGGTCTCCTTGTCCAGGATCTCGGCGATGCCGCGCTCCTGGTACCGGGCCCGCTTGGCCCGCATCTCCGGCTCCTCGCCGTCCACCCAGGTGTAGACGACGTCGACGGGGAAGGTCACGTCGCCCACGGTCGGCAGGGTCAGCGGGACGAAGCTCGGCAGCTCCCGGCCGCCGACCCGCACCGTGGCCGGCTTCTGCTCGGACGCCGGCAGTACGTCCGTGATGCCGTTGTTCCGCGGTGCGACGAGGGACTCGGCGAAGACGTCCTCGGACGCCTGCGGCTGCGCCTTGGCCAGTCGGCGAGGCCCGTCGTCGGTGGCGAGGAGCTGTGCCCCGTCCTCCCAGAACTCGACGTCGCAGGCGAGCTCCGGCCCGGCGAGCAGCTGGCCCGAGGGCCCGAGGTGGTTCTCCCCGATCCGCAGGATGGGGGCCGTGCGTAAAGCGGTCGGCAGTACACCGTCCATGAACAGTGCGGGGTGCTTGAGCCGTGCGCCGGGCAGCGGTCTGCCGATGAACACCGCCTTCCCCGCGTTCCGCGCCTCGAGGGTGGTGAGGAGACGCTCCCGGTCGACGACGTTCACGCCGACCGTGTGGCGCGTACGCGAGGCCGGTACCAGGAAGTAGGGGATGCCTTCCTGCTCCAGCGCGGCGACGACCAGACCGAGGTTGGTGGCGGCCGCCTCAGCGGCGCTGAACCGCGTCACGACCCGCCCGTAGAGCTGCTGGCCGCGCACCGCCACCGGGCGGAGCACCGGGTCCGTGACCGCTGCCCTGCGGCGCCGCCGCATGGTGCGCAGCCGCCACACACTTTCGGCGGCCTTCCGCTCGACTCGCGGTCGCATCCGCCGGGTGAAGGAACGCACGGTCACGTGATGAGCTCCTCTTCATACTCCCTTGAACATCTTTGCGCTAACCAGACAGACACACGTAACAAAAGGTTGCGGAAGATTTTTCCGGGGGTTCATGAAGGAAGGCGCGTACGAGCTCCTCCCCCACGCTGCGGTCTCCCTCGACGGGGTCGGCGTCGCGGCCGCTCTCAGTCCCGGGGCGAAGCATTGACGTGCTGCTCGAACAGCACGCCGCCGTCCTCGGCGTACGCCGTGACCGTGAAGCCGGTGTCCGCCGCCGAAGCGTCGCCGAAGGCGTAGTACGTTCCCCAGCCCGGGTCGCCCGGCAGGCTCAGCAGGGTGGCGGTGTGGCGCGCTCCGGAGTCGAGGGCGATGTCGATCCCGGCCGGTGGGGTGTCCGCGCGGAACGCTCCGTGGAAGAGGACGTGGTCGTCGGCGACGTGCGTGCCGAAGCTGAGGCTGTCGGGCCGGATGTTGTCGCCGGTGTGGTTCCGGGCCTGCTCGACCACCTCGGTGATGTCGCCGGCGCCCACGACGGAGTTCTGTTTGCCGTCGGGCAGCAGGGCCGTGCTGAGACCGTGGCCGATCGGCACGGGCTCGTAGGGGTCCACGGTCCGCGGGGGCCGCCAGGACTTCTCGGGTGCCGTGGGGGGCGGCGGAGCGGTGGCCGGTGGGGCCGGAGCGGGTGGGGCGGTCGGCGTGAGGTGTGCCGCGCCGAAGGCCAGCAGCGCCGTCGCCGCGGTGATCGCACCGGCCGCGGCGGCCGTACGGCGGCGGCGTGCGCCGCGTCGGCCCCTGTGCAGCACGTCGTCGACGGGAGCCGGGCCGACGGGGAACGCGTCCGCCTCGTCGTGGAGGAGCTCACCGAGTCGCTTGTCGTGGGTCACGGCTGCCGTGCCCCTTTCGTCCTGCGGTGCGCCGCGGGTGCGGCCGGTTCGGGCGCGAGCGACTCCTCACGGAGCTTGCGCAGCGCGCGGGCCGTGTGGCTGCGTACCGTACCGACCCCGGTACCGAGCAGTCGTGCCACCTCTGTCTCGCTGCGGTCCTCCAGGTAGCGCAGCACGACCACCGCGCGCTGTTTCGCCGACAGCCGGGCGAGCGCGTCGAGTACGGCGCTGCGCTCGGCGACGGTGTCGTCGTGGTCGGGGGCCGACGGTTCCGGGAAGCGGTTGGTCAGCCATTCGCGGACCTTCGCGCGGCGCAGCCGGTCCACATTGGCGTTGATCATGATGCGCCAGACGTAGGAATCGGGGTCGTCGGTGCGCTGTATGCGCTCCCACCTCACGTACGCCTTGGCCAGAGCGGCCTGGACCAGGTCCTCCGCGTCGTGGTGGTGTCCTGTCAGGAGGTGGGCGGAACGGAGCATTCTGGGCCATCGGCTGACCACGAACGCCTGGAAGTCCGCCTCCGTGCTCTTCTTCAATCGAGTCCTCGGGTTGCCGTCGGCGGGACACGGGCCCGCCGTCGTGCCGTCCCCCGATCGGCACGACGGCGTGGGCCCCGGTCCCGCCCCACGCGGAGGGGCCGTCAGCGGCCCGCGAAGAAGGGCTGGAACGTCAGGTCGGCGAGCACCGAGCCGTCCGGGCCGTACGCGGTGATCGTGACGGATTCCCGCGGCACGCCGGCACCGGCGGCGGCGTCGTAGTAGTACGTCCCCCAGCCCGGGTCGCCGGGCAGCCGCAGCATGCCCGCCTCCACCTCGGCGCCCCCGTCGATCCGGAGGGTGATGCGCGCCGGCACCGTCTCCGTACGGAAGGCGCCGGTGTACAGCGCGTCGTCCCCCTCGGTGTGCAGCCCGCCGCTGAGACTGTCGGGCCGGATGCTGTCACCGGCGTATCCCTTGGCCCGTTCGACGGACTCGGCGTAGTCCTCCCAGGCGACGACGTAGTTCTGCCGGCCTTCCGGCAGGAGCCCCATCTTCGCGCCCTGGCCGATCTCCACGGGCTGGTAGGGCCGCACGACGCGCGGCCCGGCGGTCAGGGAGGCGGCGGGCAGGTCGGGCGCCCGCACTGCCGCCGCTTCCCGCGCCCCGCCGCCGGCCGTCTCCCCGGCCGCGGCGGGCGGCTCCCCGCCGTTCACGGCGAGGGCCGTACCGCTCCCGCCGGCCAGGGCCAGGGCCGCGATTCCGACCAGAACGAGCCTCTTCGTTCTCATCCGTTCTCCAGTCATCGGTCGTCGGTGTGGCTGGTTACACCTCTCAGACGGTGTGAGGGCCCGGCACCTATGTCACCGCGCAGCATGTTTTTCTCCCGCGGCGGGCCGCTGCGCTCGCACGTCATCGACCGGTGGGAGCCTCGGCAGTCGCGCGGGCGGGCCGCGGACTGCGGGCGTCGGGGGCGGCCGGTGTCCCGCGCCGCCCGTGGCAACGGCAGCGAAGAGGAAAGGAGAACAGCCCGCCGGGGAGATTATCCTTTTCAAGAATGGGCAAAGTAAGAGTAAATTGTGAAATGGAAAATTGCGACGGGTGTTGCACCACCCCCCTCTTCGCCCGTTCGGCAGGATTTCCTCCCTCAGGGGTACCGCGATCCTCCCCTTTCAGGGTCCAATGGTGGGACCGAGCCCTCCGCGTCCGCGCCGGTCGGAAGAGGTACGCAATGGATCCGTGGCTGATCTGGTTGATCGTCGCAGCCGTGCTGGCTGTGGCGGAGATCTTCACCCTCACCGCCGCGCTCGGGATGCTGAGCGCCGCCGCACTGATCACGGCGGGGTGTGCCGCGCTCGGGCTTTCGCCGCCCTTCCAGTTCTTGGTGTTCGCCGTCGTCGCCACCGTCACCGTGCTGTTCGTACGCCCCCTCGCGGTGCGCCACGTGCTCCAGCCCCAGGTGGCGCGCTTCGGTATAGACGCACTGGTCGGCAAGGCCGCCTACGTCGTCTCGGAGGTGTCGGGCCTGGGCGGCAGGGTGCGTATCGACGGTGAGGAGTGGACGGCCCGCTCCTACGACGAGACGCTGGTGATTCCTCCCGGCAAGACCGTCGACGTCATAAAGATCAGCGGCACCACAGCCTTCGTCTACCCCCGGGACTGAAAACATGGAGACCTCTGCGTTTCTCATCGCCGGTCTGCTCGTCGCGCTGTTCGCGATCTTCACCGTGGTGCGGGCGGTGCGCATCGTTCCCCAGGCGCGCGCTCGTAATGTCGAGCGGCTCGGCCGTTACTATCGCACGCTGAATCCCGGCCTCAACCTCGTCATTCCTTACATCGATCGCGTTCACCCGCTGATCGACCTGCGGGAACAGGTCGTCTCCTTCAAACCGCAGCCGGTCATCACCGAGGACAACCTGGTCGTCGAGATCGACACCGTCCTGTACTTCCAGGTCACCGACGCGCGAGCGGCCTTCTACGAGATCGCGAACTTCCTCCAGGCCGTCGAGCAGCTGACCGTCACCACCCTGCGCAACGTCGTCGGCTCCATGGACCTGGAGAAGACGCTCACCTCGCGCGACACCATCAACAGCCAGCTCCGCGGCGTGCTGGACGAAGCCACCGGCAAGTGGGGGCTGCGAGTCAACCGGGTGGAGATCAAGGCCATCGACCCCCCGCAGACCATCAAGGACGCGATGCAGAAGCAGATGCGCGCCGAGCGGGACAAGCGGGCCGCGATCCTCGGGGCCGAGGGACAGCGCCAGTCCCAGATCCTCACCGCCGAAGGCGACAAACAGGCCGCCGTCCTCCGCGCGGAGGGCAACCGCACCGCCGCGATCCTGCAGGCCGAGGGCCAGTCCCGGGCCATCGACGAGGTCTTCCAGGCCGTGCACCGCAATGACCCCGACCCCAAGCTGCTCGCCTACCAGTACCTCCAGGCCCTGCCGCAGCTCGCGCAGGGGTCGGGCAACAACTTCTGGGTGATTCCGAGCGAGATCACCTCAGCGCTCCAGGGCGTCTCCAAGGCCTTCACCGAGCAGCTGCCCCGGTCGCCGGCCACCCGCGAGAAGCCCGTCGACGACGACATGACCGCCCAGGCCGCCAGCGACACGGCGCAGGCGGAGGAGGCCGCCGCCGAGGCCGTCGCCGACGCCGCCAAGACCGACCGCGCCGTCCCGAAGGTGCTCCCGTCCGAGCCGCCCCGCTGACCGACAGCGAGCGACCCGCGTCCTCACCTCGTCCTCTTCCGCGTTCGCGGTTCACGGCGTCGTGCCCGCGGGTCCTCGCCACGCCCCTCCGGGCACACGCGGATCGGTGATCGACGGGGCACCACTACGATCGCCGGTCATGGACTGGCTTGAGCGCGCGGCGGAGCTGAGACAGTGGACCAGGAGCGGGACACGCGCTCCGCACAAGCCGCTGCTCCTCCTGTACGCCCTCGGCCGGTTCCAGCGGGATGCCGACGGTGAACTGCGCTACAGCGCGGTGGAGGGTGACCTCAAGCGGCTGCTGGACGAGTACGGTCCGCCCCACAGGACCACTCCCGCCTACCCGTTCCACCATCTGGTGAGCGACGGCGTGTGGGAGGTACGTACCGACCGCGGCCCGGGCAGCCCCGGCAGCGGCGTACGGGAGCTGCGGGCCCTCGGAGCCGCGGGGCGGCTGGCGCCGGAACTGCGCGCGGCACTGCGGCGCGAGCCGTCGCTGCTCGGCCGGATGACACAGCTCCTGCTCGACCTGCACTTCCCGCCCTCGCTCCACGCCGAGCTGTGCGAATCCGTCGGCCTGGAGCCGGAGCCGGCGGAGCCCGGACGGCTCCGGGTCGTCGTGCGGAGGCGGCGGGACCCGGGCATGCGGGAGCGCGTCCTGACGGCCTACGAGTACCGGTGCGCCTTCTGCGGCTACGACGGCAGGATCGGCGCGCTCCCGGTCGGGCTGGAGGCCGCGCACGTGCGCTGGTGGGCGTTCGGCGGCCCCGACGACGTCGACAACGGACTGTGCCTGTGCTCACTGCACCACAAGCTCTTCGACAAGGGCGTCCTCGGCATCGGCGACCATCACCGCATCCTGGTCTCGCAGCGCTTCGTCGGCCACAGCCCCGCCGCCCGCGAACACGTCACCGCGCTCGCGGGCCGCCCGCTCGTCGGCCCCCAGCCGGGCACCCGCCCCGTCGCGGACGCCCACCGCTCCTGGCACACCGGCCAGGTCTTCCACGGCAGCCCGCGCCCCGCCACGGCCTCCTGATCACCCGCACCCCGGGCGCCGACGACCCGGCGAAGCCGGTTTCGGACACCGGCGCCCCATCCGTGTTATCGTGAAGAGTTGCAGTTTTGGTTACCAGAGGCTTGTGAGTGCTCTTCCGACCTTCCGTCGACGAGCACTCTTTTTCGTTCCTGAGAAGCTTCGCGGCTTTCCGGGAACAACAGCCAGGTAGATCATTGTTGCGACCACGGGCCCACAAGGTGTGGGCCCCGGGCACTGCCCAAAAGGAGATACAGCATGGCATCTGGCACCGTGAAGTGGTTCAACTCGGAAAAGGGCTTCGGCTTCATCGAGCAGGACGGCGGCGGCCCCGACGTGTTCGCCCACTACTCGAACATCGCCAGCTCCGGTTTCCGTGAGCTTCAGGAAGGCCAGAAGGTTACCTTCGACGTCACGCAGGGCCAGAAGGGCCCGCAGGCCGAGAACATCGTTCCCGCCTGACGCGTACGCTGACACCGGCGTCGGTATCCGACGCCGACGTGCAGTGCGTGGCCGGGACCCCGCACCCCTGTGGCGCGGGGTCCCGGCCCACTGCGTTCCCCGGCCCGGCAACGAAGCCGACGCCGCACTCGTGCTCGTGGCCCGCCACTCGCGGCCGCTTGCCGCTGTTCCACTGATCCGCTGATCTACTGATCCGCTGATGCAGTGATGCACTGATCCACCGTTTTTCGGCTCATTCTTGCGAATTCTCATTCGGCCAGCACCTCGCCGTTGGGCGGAATTCCTCGATACGTGCCGCATCGAGGAAGGTTCCGCATGAACCGCAATCACACAGCTCGTTCGAACAACAGCACCGGCGGCGCCGGTTCGTCCCGCTCCCGCACGGACAGGGCCGCGGGCTCCGCGGGTTCCGGGCGGGGAGGCCGTGCCCGTTCCCAGGGGTCGGGCGGCCGCCAGGGCGGTCCGTCCCGGGGCGCCGCCGCCAAGGGCGGACGCGGCAGCGGCCGCGGAGGCCGTCCCGCCGCGGCCGGCGGGGAGTTCGCGCCGCCGGTCACCCTCACCCCGGCGCTGCCGCCGGTCGAGACGTTCACCGAACTCGACATGCCCGAGCCGATGCTGACCGCCCTGACCGCCGAGGGCGTGACCACCCCGTTCCCGATCCAGGCCGCGACGCTGCCGAACTCGCTGGCCGGCCGGGACGTCCTGGGCCGCGGGCGCACCGGTTCGGGCAAGACGCTGGCTTTCGGCCTGGCGATGCTGGCGCGTACCGCCGGGCAGCGGGCCGAGCCCCGGCACCCGCTGGCGCTCGTCCTCGTCCCCACCCGGGAACTGGCCCAGCAGGTCACCGACGCTCTCACCCCCTACGCCCGAGCGCTGCGCCTGCGGACCGCCACGGTGGTCGGCGGAGTGTCGATCGGCCGGCAGGTGAGCGCCCTGCGCGGCGGCGCCGAGGTCGTCGTCGCGACGCCCGGCCGGCTCAAGGACCTCATAGACCGTGACGACTGCCGCCTGGACCAGGTCGCCATCACCGTCCTGGACGAGGCCGACCAGATGGCCGACATGGGCTTCATGCCGCAGGTGACCGCCCTGCTCGACCGGGTGCGCCCCGGCGGTCAGCGCATGCTGTTCTCCGCCACGCTGGACCGCAACGTCGACCGTCTGGTGCGCACCTACCTCCACGACCCCGTCGTCCACTCCGTCGACCCGTCCGCGGGCGCGGTCACCACGATGGATCACCACCTGCTGCACGTGGACGACGACGACAAGCACGCCACCACGACGGAGATCGCCGCCCGCGACGGACGCGTGATCATGTTCCTGGACACCAAGCACGCCGCCGACCGGCTGGCCAAGAAGCTCCTGGCCGTCGGCGTGCGGGCCTCGGCCCTGCACGGCGGGAAGTCCCAGTCCCAGCGCACCCGGACCCTGACCCAGTTCAAGGACGGGCACGTCACGGTCCTGGTGGCCACCAACGTCGCGGCCCGCGGCATCCACGTCGACAACCTGGACCTCGTCGTCAACGTCGACCCGCCCAGCGACCACAAGGACTACCTGCACCGCGGCGGACGCACCGCCCGCGCCGGTGAGTCCGGCACCGTCGTCACGCTGGTCCTGCCGCACCAGCGCCGGGAGATGTCCCGCCTGATGACCGACGCCGGCATCACCCCGCAGACCACCCGGGTACGTCCGGGCGGGGACGAACTGAACCGCATCACCGGAGCCCAGGCGCCGTCGGGCGTGCCCGTCGTCCTCACTCCGCCGCCCGCCCAGAACCAGCCCGCGCGCACGGGTTCCCCGTCCCGGAGCCGGCGCAGCCGCCGTCCCGGGCAGGCCGCCCGCCGCAGCGCGACCGGCAACAAGGGAAAGGGCGGCCGCTGAAGGGCCGTTGAGGGGCAGTTGAAAGGTCACTCCGTGGGCGCCGAGGGGCGCCCGTGAGTACCGCCATCATCACGAGGCCGGGGCGCGGACGCGCCCCGGCCTCGCGCGTTCGGAGAAGTCTTCGGCGTCCCTGAAGAGCGCCGACGGGCCGCCCTCTCCCCGGCTCCCGGCTCCCGGCTCCCGGCTCCCGGCTCCCGGAAGGCGAGGCTGTCGCCCTCCGGTGGTCCGGTGGCCCGGCGAGCAGGAAGCAGGAAGCGGGGGGCGGGTCGCAGGCGGCGGGCGGCACCGGACCGGCCGTCACATTACCGAACCGTAACCCTCCTACTGCTACCACGAGTAACTTACCCACAGGTAAGTTCAATGCGAACCGCTGCCGAGCGGCGTGGGCAAGCCCGTGGGACGCGTGTGCCCCACCTCGTCGCCGGACCGCCCTGCCGCTGTGCCGTCCCATCGCCCCACCGCCCCGCCGCCCCGCCGTCCCACCGCCGTGCCGCCCCACCGCCGTGCCGTCGTAGCTCCGAAGCCCCGACTCCCCCAGCTCAGCTCCGTAGCTCCGCCACCGCGCCTCCCCGTCCGGGCCAATCACGGGACGCCCCGGCACGGAGGCCGCTTCCTGACAGCCGCTTCACAGGAGGTTCGCCATGCCCGCACGCCCGCGCCCCAAGCTTCTGGCCGTCGCCGTCACCGCCGCGGCATGCCTCGGCGCCCAAGCCCTCGCAGCCGCCCCCGCCGCGGCGACGGACGAGGTCGTGTCCCGGGGTGTCACGATCCCCGCGTTCTACACCCCGCCCGCGTCCCTGCCCGACGCCAACGGCACCCTCCTCCGCAGCGAGCCCCTCCCGCTGGCCCTGAGCCTGCCCAGCCTCAAGGGCCCGCTGCCGGGAACCGCGACCCGGCTGATGTACAAGTCCACCGACTCGAACGGGCAGCCGGTCGCCGTCACCGGCGCGTACATCGAACCGTCCGCCGCCTGGAAGGGCGGCGGACCGCGTCCCCTGGTCGCGGTGGCGCCCGGCACCATGGGACAGGGCGACCAGTGCGCCGCGTCCATGGGGCTCGAGCATCCGCTGCGGTTCAACGGCGAGACCGTGTCCGTCGGTTACGAGGACCTGGCGATCTACCGCCTCCTCGCGAAGGGCGTCGCCGTGGTCGTCACCGACTACGCCGGCCTGGGCGCGACCGACCGCCTGCACACCTACGTGAACCGGGTCGACGAGGCCCACGCGGTCCTGGACGCCGTCCGCGCCGCCCGCTCGGTCCGCGGCGCGTCGATCACCACCGCCTCCCCGGTCGGGCTCTACGGGTACAGCCAGGGCGGCGGGGCGACCGCGGCGGCCGCCGAACTCCAGTCCACCTACGCCCCCGACCTCACCCTGTCCGGCACCTACTCCGGCGCGCCGCCCGCCGATCTGACCAAGGTCACCAAGGCCATCGACGGCAGCGAACTGGCGGGCGCGCTGGGCTGGTCGCTGAACGGCTTCCTCCAGTCCGACCCGGAGCTGAAGCCCCTCGCCGAGGCGCATCTGAACGCCGTCGGCAAGGCCGCGCTCACCGATCTCTCGACGATGTGCGTCGGCGATGCCCTCTTCACGTACGGCTTCGCCAAAAGCACCAAGTGGACCACGGCCGGAAAGTCCCTCGGTGACATCATCGCCGCCACTCCCGCCCTCCAGGCCTTCCTGGACAAGCAGCTCATCGGCACGATGAAGCCGTCCGGCCCGGTACGGCTGGTCACCGGCGTCAGCGACGACCTCGTGCCGCACGGGCAGTCCCGCCGGCTCGCCGTCGACTGGTGCGCCAAGGGCGCCGACGTCACGTACAAGGCCGTCGTCCTCCCCGACGTCGGCAGCGCGCTGCTCAACCACTTCGCCCCGCTGCTGACCGATCAGGGGGACGCCGTCGACTGGCTGACCGATCGGCTGTCCGGCAAGCGGGCCACTTCCAACTGCTGGAGCATGCCCCTGCAGCCCTGACGGCCGGCCCCGGCAACCGGCCCCGGCGTCGCGTGTTCTCCCGGCTCAGGCCCGCCCGACCCACCGGGCGGGCCGGAGCCGGCGCGGGGACCTGCGCGGGGGCCTGCGGCCGCCACGTCGGAGTGATCCGGACCCGCATCACCCGGCCGGGCCGGGGCTCGGCTAGGCTCTTCGACCATGTCACACCCTGACGATCTGCTCGTCGCCGTCGCCGCGATGGTCGAGACGGACCAGGACAGCCAGATGTCACTCACCGTAGTGATCCCCGGCGCCGTCATCACCGGCCGACTGGCCCCCGAAGCCCTGTGGCGGGAGCGCGTGGCGGAGGTGCTGCGCGACTCCGCTCGACTCGGCCACTTCGCCCTCCCCTTCGCGGAGGCCGGCCGGGACGAAGCGCCGTCGCACCCCTCCCACCTGCATTTCCACGTCGCCCGGATCCTCCAGGGGAGCTACGGCATCCCGGACACGGGGGGCATGTACCGGGTGGCGCTCGCCGACGTGAGCGCCTGGACGGTGGGAGGCATCGGGTACTCCGACCAGCAGTGAGCGGACCGGCGCCGTCCTGCCCACGGCGCCCGCGGTGCTTACGGTCCCCTACGGCGTGAGGCCGATCGACGCGCAGGCCGGCCGGTACTTCGCCGTGCAGATGTCCTCCACGTCGTAGACGCCGTCCCGGACCACCGTGTCCTCGATGTTGTCCTGCGTCAGGGCGACCACCGGCACCAGCATCGACGGGATGTCCTTCTGCGTCGGACTGTCGACCCGTTCACCGGTCAGCGAGTCGAACTGGATGTCGCGCCCCTGGACCCGGGCCACCGCCATCTCGGCGGCACCGCCGGCCTCCAGCAGGAACGACTTGTACACCGTCATGTGCTGCGTGCCCGCGACGATCCGCTGCACGGCTTCCAGATCGGCGTCCTGCCCGGTCACCGGCGGGATGTCGGAGACGCCCGCCTCCTCCATCGCCTCGATGACGGCTCCGGCCATGCCGTCGTTCGCCGCGTAGACGGCGGCGACGTCGTCGGCGCCGACGGCCTTCATCGCCTTCTTCATGTTCGCCTTGGCGACGGCGGGCAGCCACTTCTCGGTGTCGTACGACTCGGCTATGTCCACATTGCCGTTCAACTCGGTCATCGCGCCGTCCTTGAACAGCGCGGTGTTCGGGTCGGCGGGCTCACCGTTCATCATGACGACCTTGCGGTTCTCCGCCTCGGCGCCGAGCGCGTCGACGATCGCACGGCCCTGCACCTCGCCGACGAGCTCGTTGTCGTGCGACACGTACGCGTCGATCGGGCCCTCGGCCAGCCGGTCGTACGCGATGACGGGGATGTCCGCCTTCCTGGCCTTCTCCACGTCCGGTGCGACGGCCCTGGCGTCCACCGCGGCCACGATGATCACGTCGACCTCGTCGGCGACCATGCGGCCGAGCTGCTCGCTCTGCCTGGCCGTGCTGCCCTCGGCGTTGGCGTAGACGACCTTGCCCTCCTCGCCGGTGAGGACACCGACCCGTTCCTCGACGAGAGGACGGTCGAACTTCTCGAAGCGCGCCGTCTCCCTGTCGGGGAGAAGGAGGCCCACGGTGATGTCGTTGCGCCGGCCCGGCGACACGGAGCCGTCGTCCTCGCCCGGGGCGTCGACCGCACCGCACGCGGAGAGCGAGAGCACCGCCAGGGCCGAGAGGGTGGCGAGCGGAGCAGTGGTGCCCCGACGCCCCCGGATCGTGCGGGGTGAGGGGGTGGTGCGCGTGGTGCAGGGGTTCACATCAGGTGCCTTCCAAGCGAGAGTGCAGCGTGGCGACCAGGTGGTGGGCAAGCCAACGCCGCGCGGCCCGGCAGCGTCAAACCGCGCCTTTCATGGGAACAGCCCTGCCATTTCCGTGACGTGAGCAACTCCCGCCGATTCCGATTTCCGGTTTTGACGGCTCAAATCGACTTCGCACGCGGCCCTCAACTGCCTTTTCTCAAGGGATTTTGATTGAAGAACATTCATTCCGGGCCGCATTGCGCACCGATCGACGCACATGCTCACGGCATTCACGCGAAGCGGGCAGAGAATGTGCGCAGGAGTGACACACGGACTGCACACAGCGGCTCGCAGGTGTCGTTAGCGTTGCTGTCCTGCTCCACCCGCTCCCTCGTACACGACGCGAACGGGCCGTCCCCGGCCCGGCGGGTGCCTGCCAACCCGGGAAGACAGCGGATGGATTACTGCTCCACGTGTCGTCGGCATCTGAACGGCGCCCTCGTGTGCCCCGGATGCGGCGCCTACGCACCCGACATCGCGCCGAGCGTCATCGACGGTCACACCGCCCCGGGCACGGCGACCTCACCCGCACCCGCGGCAGGTCTCGGCACCACGGCCGGTACAGGGATCGGTGCTGGAGCCGGTACAGGGATCGGTACGGGAATCGGTACGGGGCCGCCGGTCCCTGCCGTGGAAGTCCCGGACCCGGTGCCCACGCCCGTGTCCGCGTCCACGGGGCGGGCGGCGCGGCGGCGGCAGTTGGCCCGCTGGAGGAAGACCCAGCGCCGCGCCCTGGTCGCCACGGCGGTGGCCTTCGTCGGCGGTGGACTCACCCTCGTCTCGATGGACCGGGATTCCGGCGACCGCGCCCGGGCCGCCACGGCACCCGAGGTGTCCGGCATGGGCGGCGCGGACGGGCCCGCGGACCAGTACGGCGGCCCGGCACCGTCCGTGGGCCCGCCCGGCACGCAGCGTTCCCAGGAGCGGCCCTCGCAGCCGGCCCCGGGCGACGGCGCACACCGGCAGCCGACCGGCACCGCGTCGGCGCCCGCCACCGCGTCGAGCACCCGGCCGGACGGCACCACGACGGCCACGTCCCCGTCACGGACCACACCCTCGTCCGACGGCTCGGGCACACGGACGGGCTCGGACTCCAACGGCGCCGGTTCCGCTTCCGGCTCCGGATCCGGTACGGCGACCCGTCCCACGACCCCGCCCAAGGACTCCTCGGGCAACGGTGGTGGCAGCGGAAACGACGGAGGCGGCGGCCCGGGCGGCCACAACGGATCGCCACCCGCCACCTCGGCCCCCTCGACACCCGCGCCCGAGTCACCGGGCTCGTCCGACTCCGGTTCTGGTTCCGGTTCTGGTTCTGAGCTCTGTCTCCTGGTGATCTGTCTCGGCTGACGGGGGCCGGCCCCGGTGTCCCCGCAGGTCCTCCCACAGGTCCTCCCGCAGGTCCTGGCCCGGGGCCGTCCGTCAGTGACCGCCGACGAGTTCCCCGCTGAGCTTGTCGTGGAGGCGGGCACTGGGTTCGTTCAGGCCCGTGATCTCGACGGTCTTCCCGCGCTGCGCGTACCGCGTCTCGACGGCGTCGAGGGCGGCGACGGAGGAGGCGTCCCAGACGTGGGCGGACGACAGGTCGATGACGACGTGGTCGGGGTCGCCCGAGTAGTCGAAGCGGCCGACGATGTCGTTGGACGAGGCGAAGAACAGCTCGCCGGTGACCCGGTAGACGACGGACGTGCCGTCGGGGTCGGCGACCGCAGTGACCTCGGCGAGGTGGGCGACCCGCCGGGCGAAGATCACCATGGCGGTGACCGTGCCGACGACGACGCCGACGGCGAGGTTGTGCGTGGTGAGCACGAACACGACGGTGATCACCATGACGCCGATCTCCCCGGCCGGCATCCGCCTGAGGGTCTTCGGCGCGATGGAGTGCCAGTCGAAGGTGGCGACCGACACCATGATCATGACGGCGACGAGCGCGGCCATGGGAATGTCGGAGACGACCGGACCGAAGACGATGCACAGCACCATCAGGAACGCGCCCGCGAGGAAGGTGGACAGGCGGGTCCGGGCGCCGGAGACCTTCACGTTGATCATCGTCTGGCCGATCATGGCGCAGCCGCCCATCCCGCCGAAGAACCCGGTGACGATGTTGGCGACGCCCTGGCCGATCGACTCCCGGGTCTTGGAGGAGTGCGTGTCGGTGATGTCGTCGACCAGCTTGGCCGTCATCAGCGACTCCATCAGGCCGACCAGCGCCATGGCGAGGGCGTAGGGGGCGACGGTGGTGAGGGTGTCCATCGTGAACGGCACGTCGGGCAGGCCGGGCACCGGCAGGGACGAGGGCAGTTCCCCCTTGTCCCCGACGGTGGGTACGGCGATCCCGGCGGCGACCGTGATCACGGTGAGGATCACGATGGAGACCAGGGGCGCGGGGATCACGGTGGTGACCTTCGGGAAGAACACCATCAGGGCCAGCCCCGCGACGATCATCGGATAGACCGGCCAGGGCACGTCCCGCATCTCGGGGACCTGGGCCATGAAGACCAGCAGGGCCAGCGAGTTGACGAAGCCGACCATCACCGAGCGCGGGACGAACCGCATCAGCTTCGCCACGCCCAGCGCGCCGAGGACGATCTGGAAGACACCGGCGAGGAGCACCGCGGCGACGAGGTACCCGAACCCGTGCTCACGGTTGAGCGGCGCGATGACGAGCGCCACGGCGCCGGTCGCCGCGGAGATCATCGCCCGGCGTCCGCCGACGAACGCGATGGTGACGGCCATGGTGAAGGACGCGAACAGACCGACGGCCGGGTCGACACCGGCGATGATCGAGAAGGAGATCGCCTCCGGGATCAGCGCGAGCGCGACGACGAGGCCGCCGAGGATCTCGGTCCGCCAGACCTTCGGATCGTTCAGCCAGTCGGGGCGCGCGGCGCGCAGCCGAGCGGCGGGGGACAGTGCGGGAGAGGACAAGGGGGCGTTACCTGTCGTGCTCGGGCGCGCTCCGGCCCGGCGGCGACGACGGCGCGGGGGCAGGGCGGGACGGGGCGGTTTCGTGCGGAGGCCGAGGCCGGTCGGGAGAAGGGCCGGGCGGTGACCCTACCCTAACGTTAGAGTAGGGATCGAGGTGCGTCCGACCGGTCACACCTCCGGGCTGACCAGCAGAGCGGTACATGGACGAGAAGGGCCGGATCAGGCACGTGGACGGCAAGCACATGCAGATCGGTGAGGTCGCCGCGCGCACCGAACTGTCCCTGCGCACCATCCGGCACTACGAGGAGGCCGGTCTCGTCGTTCCGTCGGCCCGCTCGCAGGGCGGCTTCCGGCTCTACACCGAGGGCGACGTGGCCCGCCTCATGGTGATCCGCCGGATGAAACCGCTGGGCTTCACCCTGGACCGGATGCGGGAACTGCTCGCGGCCACCGACCGCCTCGACGGGCACGCCGGGACCGGCCCGCCCGAGGGGGAGGAACGCGAGGAACTGCTCGAGTCGCTGCGCGGCTTCGAGGAAGCGGCACGCCGGCGGACGGCGGATCTTCGGACGCAGTTGGCACGGGCGGAGGAATTCGCCACCACCCTGCGCGAACGAATCGAACACATCGAACGAACCGAACGAGCCGAACCGATCAAGAGGGGCCGGACGGGTGAGGAAAGCGAAAGCGGACCCGACCCGGAACTCACCGCACCCGCCTGAATCCGGCACGGCGGGAAGGCCCCCGCCCGTGTTCCGCACCGGCACTGCGGAACAATCGGGGCATGAGCATCGTCAAGATCAACGTACTCACGGTCCCGGAAGAGCAGCGGGAGACGCTGGAGAAGCGGTTCGCCGCGCGGGCGGGCGCGGTGGAGGGTTCGGACGGATTCGAGTGGTTCGAGCTGCTCCGTCCCGTGGAGGGAACCGACACCTACCTCGTCTACACCCGCTGGCGGACCGAGGAGGACTTCCAGCGCTGGATGGCCGGCCGCGGCCAGGCCGCGCACGGCGGTGGCGGCGCGCAGGGCGGCGCGCAGGGCGACCGGCCGAAGCCCGCCGCCACGGACGCGACGCTGTGGTCGTTCGAGGTGGTCCAGCAGACCGGCCCGAAGCAGGCCTGAACCGTCCACCGGCGCCGCTGAAGCGCGCGCCACGAAAGGGCCGGGGCGTCCGCGCTCCGGCCCTTCCCCTCAGGACGAGTACCGGGAAACCCGGGCCGCGTTCAGGAACCCTGAACGCGTAGGGGGTCCGGCCCCCCGGACAACACGGAGCAGGGCCCCGCACCGAAGTGCGGGGCCCTGCTGCAATCCCTGCGTACTCGCGTACTACGGGTCAGGCGGGAACGATGTTCTCGGCCTGCGGGCCCTTCTGGCCCTGCGTGACGTCGAAGGTCACCTTCTGGCCTTCCTGGAGCTCACGGAAGCCCGAGGTGGCGATGTTCGAGTAGTGGGCGAAGACGTCGGCGCCGCCGCCGTCCTGCTCGATGAAGCCGAAGCCCTTTTCCGAGTTGAACCACTTCACGGTACCGGTGGCCATATCAAATCTCCTGAGACAGTGCCGGGAAATCGCACTTTACGAATTCCCTCATCGTCGCGATGATCACCTGCCCGGAGAACCGGTAGCAAACTGGCAACCACAACTGCAACTGACGTCAGCGTAGCACGAACCATATCCACGGCAAGCGAGGAAAATCACCAAGGAAAGGCATGGTCAACGCGTTTGAAGAAATAGATTTCTGCGACGGGCGCTAAATTTCTGTTCTGGCGGGGATAGATTTTCACCGATGCTGATGCGCGGCGCTCCCGCCCTGCCGGCGCAGCTCCTCGTAGTCACGCTCGACCTGCTCCAGCCGCTCCTCCAGGCCGACGATCCGGCACGCGGCGTCGGCCGGGGTCCCCTGGTCGACGAGTTCGCGCACCCGTGCGGCGAGCTTCAGCTGATGGCGCGAGTAGCGACGGTGGCCGCCGTCCGAGCGCGTCGGGGTGATCAGTCCCGTCCCGTCCAGGGCGCGGAGGAAAGCGGGTGTCACTCCGACCAGTTCGGCGGCCCTGCCCATGGTGTAGGCCGGGAAGTGGTTGTCGTCGAGCCGATCGGCGACGGGAGGCCGGCCACCGTCCGGCTGCCGGGCGCCGGCATTCGGCTGGCTCTCCGAGGGCATGCGGACCTTCCTGCGGACCGCCGGGACACGGACCGCTCCGGGGACGGGTTCCCCACACAGGAACTCTAACCGCCTCGAAGGAAAAGCTGTCGCGGCGCACACAGATGTCTGCCCTTGTTCACGGTGCCCGCAGTCGGCGCTCCTCCGTCCGGGCCTCGGAGCCGCCCTTCGTTCCCTCTCGGATCCGTGACCGGTGCGGACCCATCTCCCGGAGTACGTCACCGAGCTCGGCGCCGGTGAGTGCGCGGCCCGGCAGCGGCGACGGCGGGGCGGCGCGCAGGCCGTCGAGGAACAGGGCGAGGGGGCGACGCCAGGCGTCGGGGGTGGTGGCCGCGGTGAGAGGCGGGACGGCGCGACCGAGGGCGGCGAGGGCGAACAGGACGTCCTCCGTGGCGACGTCGGGACGCACGGTGCCCTCCTCGCGGCCCCGGCCGAGCAGCAGCTCCACCGTCCGTCGGTTGTGGGCGTGCACGGCCTGAAGGGCTTCGACGTCCGGCAGACGGGTGGTCATGAGGTCGTTGGTGCCGCGGTCGTCGGCCAGGGTGCCGAAGACCGCGCCGAGGTAGTCGTTCAGCCCCGTCCAGGCATCAGGGGCGGCTCGGGCCCGCTCTCCGGCCGCCATCGTGTCCGTCAACCGGTCGCGGAACACGGCGTCGACGAGTGCCGCGCGGGCGGGGAAATGCCGGTAGAGCGTCGCATTGCCGATGCCTGCCCGGCGGGCGATCACGTCGAGCGGCGCGTCGAGCCCCTGCTCCGAGAACACCTCGCGGGCCGCCGCCACCAGCCGGTCCCGGTTGCGCCGGGCGTCGCGCCTCCGTCGGGGCGCGGGCTCCGGCTCCGTGCCTGCGCCCGTGTTCGTGTTCGTGCCCGTGGGGTCTTCACCGGCGCTCATGGCCATCCGTTCACGCATCCGTCCGTCCCCGTACAAAGCGGGGAGCACTCCCCGGTGAGGATGCTACCGTCGGGCCACTAAGTGGGGAGCACTCCCCACTTGAGCTGCGTCGAAGCACCGGAGCGGATATGTCATGGATGGAACGGGCGGGACCGCACGGGGAAAGCCCAGGGAACGCCGTCGTCGACGCGACGGTCGACGCACGGTCCAGTCGATGAGCACCCCGACCGACGGAGGACGCAACCGACACGCAAAGGACGGTGGCATGCGAGCGCCCGCCCCGAAGGAGCCGGTCACCGAGGACCTCGACCCGGCGGCCGACCCGTACGCCGCCTACGCGGCGCTGCGCGCCAAAGGCCCTGTGCACCGCGTGCGTGCCCCCGGTACCGGGGACAGCTGGCTCGTGGTCACGCACGAGGCGGTACGGGCAGCACTGACCGACCCCCGGCTGCGCAACGACATCCGGCACTCCGCGAACTGGGAGACCGACGGCGGTCACGCCATCGGCCGCAACATGCTCCAGAGCGACCCACCGCAACACACGCGGCTGCGGCGGCTGGTGGCCGGCCACTTCGCGCCGGGCCGGATCGCCGGGCTGCGCCCGCGGATGGAGGCCGTCGCGCGGGAACTGCTCGCGCAGCTGCCCGAGCGAGGCACCACCGACCTGGTGAGCGGGTACGCGCTGCCGCTGCCCGTCACGGTGATCTGCGAGGTGCTGGGCGTGCCCGTCGCCGATCGGGCGGCCTTCCACACCTGGTCGAACGAGCTGGTCATGCCCACCAGCGAGGAGGCCGCCGCCGGTTCGGCGGGCGCGCTGACCGGTTACCTCACCGAGCTGATCGCCGAGAAGACCCGCTCCCCGGACGACTCCCTGCTCGCAACCCTGGCCACGACGACCGGCGACGCGAGCGCGGGCCCCCTCCCCGGGCCCGGAGCCGGAGGCCTCATGCCGGAGGAACTGCTCGGGATGGCCTTCCTCCTCCTCGTCGCCGGCCACGAAACGACGGTCAACCTGATCTCGGCGACCCTGCACAGCCTGCTGGCCCACCCGGACCAGCTCGCCCGGCTCCGCGCCGACCCGTCACTCACCGGCGGGGCGGTCGAGGAGTCCCTGCGCTACAACTCTCCCGTCCACGCGGGCGCGTTCCGCTTCGCAGCCGAACCACTGGACCTGGCCGGCACCCGCATCGGCGCCGGAGACGCGGTCCTGGTGTCGCTGGCGGCGGCCTCCCGCGACCCGCTGGCCTTCCCCGACCCCGACCGCTTCGACATCACCCGCCGCCCCCGGGGCCACCTGGGTTTCGGCCACGGCCCGCACCACTGCCTCGGCGCCCCGCTGGCCCGCGCGGAGGCCACGATCGCCCTTCGCCTCCTCCTGGACCGCTACCCCTTCCTCGCTTTCGCGACCGACCCGGCGGACCTCACCTGGCGGACGAGCACCCTGCTGCGCGGCCTGAGGGAACTGCCTCTGCGCCTGGGCCGACCGGGAGGCCGGGACAGCAGGGGGCCACCGGCCTGACTACCCCGGCGGCGCCGCTCACGCGGGCTTCGGCCGCAACGCGCGCACCCCACGCGGGCGGCGATCGCGATGTGTACGCCCCGGGCATACCAAAGGTTCGGGGCAGAGGTGGACCGATCGCCGCCTTCGCGACGGCCGGGAAGGCCGGGGTGGGCCCCGAGCTGCACACGTGGGGACGCGACGGCCCATCCCGGCCTTCCCTCCGGCCGCAATCTGCCATGGCGCGGGGAGGAGCGCCTGTCGGGACGACCGAACGAGAGATCAGGACATTCCGGGCGCTTTATCTTATTTCCTCGTCCATACTCAGAACATGAGTACGGCAACGTATGAACTACTGGCCGCAGGTCAGAACGTCCTGCACCTGGGCGCGGCCTTCATCGGCGGGCTCGTCGTGGCCGGCGCGCTGATCTGGGCTGTACGCGTCGGCATGAAGGTCATGGACCAGGAGGAACTCCGTCCACGCCCCGAGGAGCAGCCGAGACTGCCGGAGACCGGCGCGGTCCACGAGATGCGGGAGATGCGGGAGCCGGACGAGATGCCGACGGCACCGAGGGACGGCGAACGCCTCATGCCCTACCAACTCCACCACGCCTCCACCAAAACAGGGAAGGACCAGCAGCGGAAGCGCTGGCTGCCCGGGTCGAGCGGCGCCTTCGGCAGTGGGGGCCCGGGACACGTGTGACCGGTGGATCCGGAGCCGGTCCGGAGACGGACCGGCTCCGGGTTCGTCAGGGACTCAGCCAGGCCGTCGTGTCCGGGGCCAGGCGGCCGTCCGTCAGGGGTGCGCTGGTCAGCAGAACCTCGCCGGGAGGCAGGGGGACCGGGGCGGTCGACAGATTGGCCACGCAGCGCCAGCCGTCGTGGCGGTCGAACCGCAGCACCCCGGCGGGAGCATCCTGCCAGGTCAGCGTCTCGCCCTCCTGGAGTTTGCGGCGCAGGCGCAGGGCCGTGCGGTAGAACTCCAGGGTCGAGCCCGGCACGCCCTCGCGTGCCTCGACCCCGTCCTGCGCCTCGACGGCATACGCGGCGAAGCCGGGCGGCTGCGGCAGCCAGGCACCCCCCGCGCCGAAGCCGTACGACGGCCCGGTCGTCGTCCACGGCAGGGGCACCCGGCAGCCGTCGCGGCCCTTGCGGACATGGCCGGTCTGCTCCCAGACCGGGTCCTGGAGGACCTCCGTGGGCAGGTCGGCGACCTCGGGCAGGCCGAGTTCCTCGCCCTGGTACAGGTAGGCCGAGCCGGGCAGGGCCAGCATCAGCAGGGTCGCCGCGCGGGCCCGGCGCAGCCCGGCGGCGGTGTCGACGGCCGGAGCGCGGCCGCCGGACAGCAGCCAGGCGTCGGTGTCGGTGTCCGGTGGGAGCATCAGGCGCGAGGCGTGGCGTACGACGTCGTGGTTGGAGAGCACCCAGGTCGCCGAGGCACCGGCCGCGCGGGCCGTCTCCAGCGAGCCCGCGATGACCTCGCGGAGCGCCTCGGCATCCCAGGGGGCCTGCAGATACTCGAAGTTGAAGGCCTGGTCCAGTTCGCCCGGGCGGGCGTACAGGGCGCGCCGGGTGCCGGGCACCCAGGCCTCGGCGACGGCCGTGCGGGGCGGGGAGTAGGCGTCGAAGATCTTCCGCCAGTCCCGGTAGATCTCGTGCACCTCGTCGCGGTCGAAGAACGGATGGGTGCCGGGCGCGAACTCGGTCAGGGCGGCCTCGCCGCTCCGTCCCGGGGTGCCGAGGTCGCGCAGCGGCTCGCTCAGGTCCTTGGCGAGGGCGTGCGCGACATCGATGCGGAAGCCGTCCACCCCCCGGTCGGACCAGAACCGCAGGGTGGTGCGGAAGTCGTCTCGGACCTCCTGGTTCGTCCAGTTCAGGTCGGGCTGTTCGGTGGCGAAGAGGTGCAGGTACCACTGCCCGTCGGGCACCCGCTTCCAGGCGCTGCCGCCGAAGACGGACTGCCAGTCGGTGGGCGGGTGCTCGCCCCGCGGGCCGCGGCCCTCGCGGAAGACGTAGCGGTCGCGGGCCGCGGAGCCGGGGCCGGCCCGCAGCGCCTCCTGGAACCAGACGTGCCGGTGGGAGGTGTGGTTGGGGACGATGTCGACGATGACCTTCAGTCCGAGGCGGTGGGTCTCGGCGACCAGCGCGCCGAAGTCGTCGAGGGTGCCGAGGCGCGGGTCCACGTCCCGTGGATCGCCGACGTCGTAGCCGCCGTCGGCGAGCTCGGAGGGGTAGAAGGGGCTCAGCCAGAGGGCGTCCACGCCCAGGGCGGCGAGGTGGGTGAGGCGCTGGGTGAGGCCGCGCAGATCGCCGAGCCCGTCCCCGTCGGCGTCCGCGAAGCTGCGCGGGTAGACCTGGTAGACGACGGCCTGCCGCCACCAGTCGGGGTTCCGCGGGGAGAGGTCGGGCGGGGCGTCGGGTGTGGGGGTGGTCGGCCGGATGGCGGGATTGCTGGTGCGGTCGGTCACGCGGTCTCCTGCGGTGTCCGGTGCCTGCGGATGACAGCGTGAATCTGTCCAAAACGCCGCAGAAGTAGGCGGAGCGGTGTGGCCGACCCGTTCCCGGTGGCGGTGCTTCAGCGGGTTCCGCCCGCCTCCACGGTCTCCAGGTAGAGCTTCACGTAGCGCGGGACGTCCACCTCCAGCCCCACGTCCACCATGGCCTGCTCGCGTGTGCCCTCGTGGAGTTCGGACTCGCCGATGCGGGAGCGGCGGTCGACGACGGTCTGGCCACGGGCCGGGCCGGGGGCCAGGGAGACCTCCACGGGGAGCCGGTGGGTGGTCAGGCCTTCCGGGTCGACGACCGCGCACAGCGCGCCCGCGTCGCCGAGTCCGCCCGCCGCCTCGTCGGGGCCGTCGACGGTGGCGTGGACGGCGGTGCCGCCGGTGCCCCCGGCGGTGGTGCCCGGGGCCGCGGGGCGGTGGGCGAGCAGGTCACCGGCCAGTCGGGCGCCCGGTTCGGTGCTCGCGCGCAGCCTTCGCACCTCGGCCGCCGGGACGACGACCCGGTTGAACACGTCCAGGCCGTACATCGTGATCGGCACCCCGGCGGTGAGCAGGATCGCGGCGGCCTCCGGGTCGTGCCAGACGTTGAACTCGGCGACCGGGGTGGCGTTGCCGGCGCCCGCCGCGCCGCCCATGAACACGATCCGCTCGATGTTGCGGGTGACCTCGGGATGTGTCCGCAGCAACAGGGCGATGTTGGTGAGCGGGGCGGTGGGCACCAGGGTGACCGGGCGCGGGGAGGCGAGGATCTCGCGGCGCAGCAGGGTCACCGCGTCCACGTCGGCCGGGGTGCGCCGCGGAGCGGGCAGGCCGAGGTCGCCCATCCCGTCGTGGCCGTGCACGTGGGCCGCGGAGCGCGGGGCCTCGATCAGCGGGCGCTCGGCGCCCCGCGCGACGGGCACGGCGGGCGCGCCCGCCGTCTCCAGCACGGTGAGCGTGTTGCGTACCACGCCGTCCACGTCCGTGTTGCCGGCCACGCAGGTCACCGCGCGCAGGTCGATCCCGGGGTGGCGGACGGCGAACAGCAGGGCGAGGGCGTCGTCGACGCCCGTGTCGCAGTCGATGATCACCGGGATGGGCGGACCGTACGTCACGGCGATGACTCCTTCGGGGCGCGGGCTGCGGGACATGGGGGGTGGGGCGTGGAGGGCGTGGGATGTGGGGTTCGGAACGTGGGGGCGGGCCCGGGGACGAGGACATTTTCCCTCGTCGTACTCACCCGGACGGACCACCGCGCTGGTGGGGCGGACGGCGCGGTGGTGCCGTATGAGCACGTGTCGCTGTCCCGGTCCCGTTCCGGACGGCCGGCGCGCGGTCGCAGCCACATCCACAGCCCGGCCCCACCAGGAGACGCCCCGATGACGCATACCCCGGCCGCCGCCCGCGCCCTTCTCGCCTCCGTGCTGTCGGTGTCCGCGCTGCTGACCACGGCAGCCTGTTCCGTCCTCGGGAACGACACGGCCGGACCGGCGGCCCCGGCGTCCGCCACCGCCTCGTCCTCCGCCGCCACCCCGGCCGCCGAGCAGTCCTCGTCGGCGACGTCCGAGCCCGGGCTGAGCGAGGAGCAGCTGCGGGCCGCGCTGATCACGGAGACGGACCTGGGGCAGCCCTGGATACCGACGCGGGGGGTGGCGATCTGGCGGGACGGGCTGCTCAAGTCGAGCACGAAGAACGCCGACTGCCGGCGGCTGCTCGACGTCCTCTACACCGAGGAGCTGTTCGGCACACCGGCCGGGCCGCGGGCCGTGGTCGCCCTGGACGACGCCTACAGCGGCGCCCAGCTGCGGTACCAGGTGGCCGCGTACCGGCCCGCCGACGTGGACCGCACGCTGAAGTGGCTGGGCGGCCTGCCGAAGAAGTGCGGGGAGTTCACCGCCACGGCCAAGAAGGACGGCGTCCAGAAGGTCGAGGTCGACGCGCTGAAGCTGCCGGAGACCGGGGACGCCCGGCAGGCGCTGCGGGTCACCATGACCGGTGAGACGCCCGACCACCAGCTGACGCGCCTCACCCTGGACGTGGCGGTGGTCCGGGTCGGCGAGGACACCATCACCCTCACCAACGGCGGCTTCGGTGACGTCGCGTCCGAACTCGTTCAGGTGGTCGTGGAGTTCGGGGTGAACCGGCTGACGGAAATCCAGAAGCAGGGCCGGGTACGGGTCTGACCGCCATGGGGCGAACCGTCACGGCTGCACCCGTCACGGCTCCGGCCCGCACGGCTCCGGCCGTCACGTCAGACGGTCCACGGCCTGTTTGGCCTCGAGCAGGCCGGCCCCGGTGGCCTCACGGTAGGCCTTGACCGCCTGGACCGTCTTGCCCTCCCGCACGAGCGCGACGATCCCGTCCTTGCCCGGGATCTCCTCGTGCAGGTCCAAGTGCTGGAGCACCAGGTCGAGTTTGCGTTCGACGCGCGCGATGGTGCGCTCGGCCCGGGAGACGTGGCTCTGGAGGGTCAGGATTCCGAGGATCACGACGGAGGTGAGGAAAAGCACGGCTATGTCCATGGTCGGCAAGCGTAGGGAACCCGGCAGGGCTTGCCCACCCGCTCCTGATGGCCAACCCCCTTTGTGCCCCTTGCCGTTCGAGTCCGGCAGCCCTTAGGTTCAATCGCGGATTCACCGTGCCCCACCCATCGCCGTTGCGAGGTCGCCGTGCTGGAACGCATTCGCACCACCAGGGGTTACGGCACCGCCAGGCGTTACGCCAGAGGCTTCGTCGCGGCCGTCGTCGCGGTCGCCGCACTGGTCCTGGCAGCCAACGCGGGTCCGGCCAAGGCCGTCCACCCCGAGAAGCCGGGCCATCGCACCACGAGCCCGGTGGAAGCAGCCGTCCGCTAGGACCCGACCTGTCCGCAGCCCTCCCGCAGCCCCTTCGCGGTCACCGCGCGGTCGCTCCGCCGGGCCTAATGCGGGAGGGCCTTGCGCAGGGCTTTGTCCAGTTGTCCGGCCAGGGCCTCGTCCGACAGCGCGCCGTCGCCGTGCAGCGAGCCGAGCCGGGCGATGAACGTCTGGGTGAACGCGCCGTACAGCGGGGTCCTCGGCCGGTGGACCGCGTTCCGCAGGGCCGGCAGGAGGATGTCACGGGCGTAGGCGGGGCGGCCGCCCCCGTCCCGCGGGACCGGATCGGCGCCCTCGCCCGTGGGGGACGCCGAGGGACCGGGGCCGACCGCGGTGCACCGCTCGCCGTCCGCGTCGCCCTCGTAGGCCGAGGTGCGGGTCGCCGCGAAGCCCGCCTCCAGCAGGCAGCGCTCGCTCTCCTTCCCGGTGAGGAACCGGATCAGCTCGGCCGCCTTGCCCTTGCGCTGCGACGCCCCGGTGACCGCGAGGTTCTGTCCGCCGAGCACCGCCCGGCCGGGCAGCGGGGCGACCCCGAGCTGCCCCTCGGGGAAGGTCCGGTACAGGGTGCGGTACTCCGACGGCCAGTGCCGCAGGAACGCGGTGCGGCCCTCGACGAAGTCGCTCAGCGACGCGTTCTCGTCGGAGGAGTGGGCGTCCTGGAGGGTGTACGCCGTCTCCGTGCGGCGGCGCAGCTCCCTGATCCCCTCGGTCAGCTCGTCGACGTCGCCGGTGTAGCGGCCTTTCCCGTCGACCAGCTCGAGGCCCGGCACCGCGGACGCGAACGCCTCCACCGCGTTGACCGTACGGCCCTCGTAGGCGGCGAGCTGGGTGGTCCAGCCCTTCTCGTAGGTGTCCGGGAGGTGCCGGGCGTTCAGGTCGTCGACGAGGCCCCGCAGCTTGTTCCAGTCGAGGCCGGCGCCGAGGTCGGGCCGCTCGACTCCGGCCCGCTTCAGGTAGTCGCGCCGGTAGTACAGCAGACCGACGTCGCTGTTGAACGGCACCGCGTACACCTCACCGTCCCACCGGGCCGTGCCGGCCACGGACGGGATGATGTCGTCGTCGACCAGGTGGTGGGGCAGCGGTTCGATCAGGCCGGCGGTGGCGAACTCGGGCACCCAGGTCACGTCCAGGTTGACCACGTCATAGGCGGCGCTGCGGGACTGCAGGGCGCCGAGCAGCTGGCTGCGCTGTTCGTCGGCGCTGCCGGGAAGCTCGACCAGACGGGCCCGGAAGTCGGACTTCTTCCGCTTCTCGCGCAGGTTCCAGGCGTCGATGAGCTGCTGGCGTATGCCGTTCTTGCCGGTGACGTCCCGGCCGCTGGCGATCACGATGGGGCCGGTCACGTCGCCTGGGGCGGTGGATCCGGCGGAAGCACCGGTGTCGTCCTCGCCGCCTGTACCGCGGGAGCCTCCGCCGGTGCAGGCGGCGAGGACGACGACCAGCAGCAGGGCGAGCGCCAGGGCGAGCCGCGGGGCCGCCGGCCCGCCGGTGAGCCGTCGGGGCCGGGCCGTCGTCATTCATCCCCCGTTCCGGTGCGGGCGACCTCGTCGCGCAGGGCCGTGCCGGGATCGTCGCCGCTGTCCAGGCAGCGCCCCTTGCTGGCGTCGGTGATCTGACGGTCCGGTCTGCCCGGGTCGCAGCCGCCGTTCTTCAGGGACACCACGGTCACCGGCACCTCGGCCCGCCGCGCCCCGGAGAGGATGTCCCCCAGACGGTCCCGGGTGAGCTGGTCGCTGTCCTCGCTGTCGGTGATGTACACGATCAGCCGCCGGCGGTTGTCGCCCTCGGACCGTTCCATCTCCTCGAACGCGGCGTCCAGGGCGTCCCGCGGATCGGCCTCGGCGTCCTGCACCCGGGCACGGGCGTCGAGGGCGCGCTCGGTGTCGGCCCGCCGGTGCGAGCCGGACTTCAGCAGTTGCTCGTACGACCGGTCGCCGGTCTCCGCCACCGCCCACACGCCGTACTCGTCCTGTCCGCCGAGGCCGCCCAGCGACTGCTTCAGCAGTCCGGGGGCCCCGCTCGACCCCTTCCACACATTATCCATCGAGAGGGAACTGTCCAGCAGATAGAGCACCCGTCCCGGGCCGCCCGCCGCCCGGTACTCCTTCAGGGCCTCATCCATCTTGTCCTGCCGGGCGAACCGGTCGAGAGGGGGGGACGCGACCAGCACGCCGTCGACCTTCGTGTCCCGGTCCAGCAGATCCCACTTGTACGGATTGCGGAAACCGTTCTCGGCGAACACCGCCTGACCCTCCTCACCGGTCAGCCAGTCCTGGAAGGAGGCGGCCGACGCGTCGCGGGCTTCCTTGTCCCGGTCCGCGCCCTGCCAGGTGACCCGGACGAACACCGGGGCCACGCCGGGGACGTCCTTGGGGTACTGGGCCGTGCGGCGGGTGCGCGTGGTGCTGTCGCAGCCGACGCCGCTGCGCATCAGGAACTCGGGGACCAGGGCGGCCGTCTGGTTGTCCACATCGTCGTGGTCGGGCAGCGTGCACAGCAGTTCGGCGGCGGTGGGGGAGGGTGGGCCCGTCTGGTCGACCAGCAGTTCGGCGGCGGCGACGGACTCGTCACCGGCGTACAGACCGATCGTGGCGAGCAGCCCGACGTCGGTGAACTCCGGGTCGGGGCGCCGCACCTCGGCCTTCTCGTTCCGTTCGGACAGGTCCTCGATCATGCGGTTCAGGGTCAGGCCGGTACGGCTCTCCATGGTGTCGGCCGCGATGGCCCACGGAACGGCCAGTACGACCGGGGAGTAGGCGAGCGGCTTGTCGGCGGCCTTCAGGACGGCCCACGCGTCGGTGTCCCGCTCCTTCATGACCCGGGCGAAGTCGGCGCGGGAGGCGGGAATCCAGATGTCCGGCTGCGGACCGATGTCCCGCTGCGGGTTGGCGTCCTCGTCCGGGGGCTCCCGCCAGGCGGCGGTCTGCCTGTGCAGCGCGGTGACCACGTCGGAGGAGCCCGCGCTGTAGACGGTGATGCCGGTGCGGCGGCAGCCATCGTCCAGGGTGTTCGCCGCCGAGGTCAGATAGGCGTCGGCGGCGGCGCGGATCGTCGGCTCCAGGTCGGGGTCGGTCAGGACGCGCTGCTCCAGTGCCGGGGCACAGACGGTGGCGGTGTCGTCCCGGAAGTGCCCGACGAGCTCGATCATGCCGTAGGTGCCGGCGGTGAGGATGGTGAGGGAGAGGAGGCCGAGGAGGGGGACGGCCCAGGGGGCGCCCCGCCCCCCCGCTCCACCCGTCGTGCCTGATCGGCCCGTCCGGCCCCTCCCGCGGAGGCCGCGGAGACGGCCGAGGAGCCGGACCGCGAGCGAGGTCCGTGGCACGTCGGCGTCTGCATCGTCGGGCGGGTCCGGATCTGCGCCGGTTCCCTTCCGGTCCGGAGCCGGCTTCGCCGCCAGCAGGACGTCCTCGCCGGGCTCCGCGCGGCACAGCGGCTCCCACCCTTCGCCGCGCACGGTGCTGAGGTCGCGGACGGCCATCCGCTCCCGTATCCGCTCGGAGAGGTCCAGGAAACCCGTCTCGCCCTCCTCGTCGAGGAGCCGGACGAGTTCGGCGGTGTACGGCGTCGGCGTCCGCGGACCGCCCGCGTCGATACGGTGGTTGGCCTGGACGCTCATCATCAGCAGCAGGCGGTGCTTGTCGCTCAGGGTCTCCCGGACCCAGGCCGCGTTGCCCGCGAAGCAGCAGTCCAGGATCACCACGATCCGCCGGGCCGGGCTGGTGGCCAGCATCGTCAGCACGGTGGTGAAGGGCGCCGCACCCGGGAACACGGCTTGCCCGCCCGCGACCACGCGCGCGTTGCGCATCTGCAGGAACAACTCGTCGCCCGCGCTGGGGATGGCACCGTGCCCGGCGAAGTAGAGCAGCAGCACCCCCTCCGCCTCCGCGGCCAGGAGCAGCGCCTGCTCGAAGTGCTCCAGGGACGGTGAGTGGGCGACCGTGATCTCGTGCTCGTCGAACACCCGCCCGCGCGCCAGTACCTCGCGCAGGCGGTTCACGTTGTGCTCGGTCGCCGGGATGGGACCGGGCACGCCGTGCGGCGGCTTCGTGTGGTCGTACTCGGACACGCCGACCAGCAGCGCCCTGTTGGACTTCCCCCGGGGGTCGAAACGGATCACCGGCCTACCTGTCGTCGAGGTTCACCGATTCGACTCTGCCCTCGGGCGGGTCGCCGCTCTCGACGCCTTGCCGGTTGACCTGCCAGGCCGACACGGCCTTCTTGACCTGGTCCAGCAGCTCCGTGGCGATCGCGCCCGCGCCCGCACCGACCATCAGGACGACGATATCCATCCCGAGCCCCATCGGGGTGCCGGACTCGTCCGTCCTCGGCCGCTCCTGGATCCGCAGCTCGCCGGCGCGCACCCGTTCGTCGAGCGGTTTCTCCCGCTCCAGCCACTTGCGCAGCGCGCCGATGTCGCTCGTGCTCGCGGTGTCGTCCAGCCTGATCCGAATGCCCTGATTGGCCACACTGTCCCCCTCAGCAATAACTCAGCATCATGGCACCGCCGTTGCTCCACGGGGAGGGGTCGACAGCAGTCACTTCCTCTCGGTCGGAAACGGAAGGACACGGGCGGATCCGGTCGGGCGCCGGTTCAGTTCTGCATCTGCAACTGGTCGAGCTGCCGCCGCACATGGTCCAGGGCGCCCTCCCGCCGGCCGGGCACACGGCTGCGCAACTCCGCGAGCGACAAGCCGAGTTCGCGGGCCCGACCCGGGTCGCCGATCCGGCCCCACTGGTGGTGCGCCCGGTCCACGGCGGTCTCGACGGAGGAAGCGTCCGCCGCCTGGCCGGTGTCGAGCCGTGCGGCGGCCACCGCCAGCCAGATGTGGCAGCTGAGCGCCGCGTCCCCGGCCAGCATCGCCAGGTCCGCGCGGACCTCGGCCCAGTGCAACGCCTCCTCGGAGGCGGGCCCGTGGGCGAGGGCGGCACTCTGCTCGTGCTGTGCGGCGAGCGCATGGGCATCGGCGTGACGGCCGGACCGTACGGCCTCCGTGATGACCGTGTGCGGGTTTCCCGGCACGGGTCCGGTTCCGCGCCGCGCCAGGACGAATCCGGGGTACGCGCCCTCCGCGGCGGCCCGGACCAGCGCCTGCCGGTGCAACTCCTCGTCCGGCGGGCGCCGTCCACTGCGCAACAGCGTCCCGACCGCCTTCATGTACGCCGGTTCCCCGACCGTACGACGGGAGCGGGAGGGCGGCGGCGCGATGCGGCCGTAGACGGCGGTGTCGCGACCGGAGTCGAGCGCGGGCGGGAACATGGGCGGGGCCGGCGCCGAACCCGGTGGGCCCGGTGGACCTGGTGGGCCCGGCGGCTGCGCGATGCCCAGTGTCTGCCAGGTCTCCTGGTCCGCGTGCAGGTCGAGGATCAGCGTCGTGACACCCGGGGGACGCAGGCGCAGCTCGTCCCGGAGCCAGTGCCACGGGAACGCCGTGTAGCGCACGGTCGACGGGGTGGTGCGGGCCAGCGCCAGATGGGGCAGACGCTGGCGGCGGTCGAGCAGCAGTTGCCCCACGACGTACAGGGTGAGCGGTCCGGGGGCGGTCGCGGCGGCACGCAGCCGGGTCAGGACCGCCTGCGGCTCCAGCGGGTCGGCGAGCTCGACGACGTTCGCGGTGCCCGTACCGGACAGGACGGCGGGCGGCACGGCCGCGAGGACGGGAAGCACGGACGCCGCGTCCACCAGCCGTCCCCGCCCGGGCGGCGAGGCCGCCAGCAGCAGTACGGTTCCGGGCGCGGCCCCGGGCTCGCTTCCGGGTGTGGTCCCGGGCATGTTCCCTCCCCCTGTCGATCACGACCCAGAGCAGCACCGTAACCGCTGTGGCTCCGGCAAGGGGCCTCGGAGCAATGAACGTCCCTCTTCGGGGCGTTCACCCCGGCCCGCCGGTCCGGCGCACCGCGAAGGCCGTGGTGTCGTCGTCCAGGCGACCGCCGCTGTGCCGGAGTGTCCCGTCCCGTACGACGGCGGCCAGGCGGGCCGGTTCGGCGGCGCGCGCGTCCCGTGTGACTGCCCGCACCACGTCCTCGGTGAGCGGGTAGAACCTCCCGTCGGCGTCGCGCGCCTCGGTCACCCCGTCGGTGACCACCAGCAGCGTCTCGTCGGCGGCCAGCGGCAGCCGGTGCACGCACACCGGTGTGGGGTCCAGCTCGCGCAGACCCAGCGGAAGCCCCCCGGTCACCGGCAACGGCCGTACGCCGCCGGGGCCGACGGCCAGCGGCGGTTCATGACCGAAGACCACGACCTCCACCGTGGTGGGACCCGCCGTGCCGGGACCCACGGCATGGGGCCACTCCGGGCCGGGGCCCCTCGTGGCCGGCCACTCCGCCGGGAAGCCGAGCAGCACGGCGGTGGCGAAGCGGTCGCCCTCGGCCCGGCCGAGGGCCGCGGTGTAGCCCCGGTGTCTCAGCATCCGCTCCTCCAGGCGCTCGGCCACGACCGCCAGTTCCGGCTCGTGAAAGCCCGCCTCGCGGAACGTGCCGAGCAGGGTCGCCGCCGTCTCCACCGCGCCCAGTCCCTTGCCCTGCACGTCCCCGACCAGGACCCGGGTGCCGTACGGGCCCGGCTGGATGTCGTAGAAGTCGCCGCCGACCCGGGCACCGGCGTCCGCGGCGAGATAGAAGCCGGCGTGCTCCAGACCGCCCCAGGACGGCGGCAGGGGGCGCAGCACCGTACGGCGGACCGTGTCGGCGACGTTCCGCATGTGCAGCGCGCGGCTCTCGCCGCGGACCCGGACCGCGCACGCCAGCGTCGCCAGGAATCCGCCGACGGCGACGAGGATGAAGTCGGGCAGCCCTGTCTGGAACTCGTGGGGCCAGGCGTTGTCCACGACCGTGAAGGTGGCGATCGAGAGCGCCCCGAACACGGCCGTGCCCCACACCCCGCAGATCGCGGCCGCGATGCCCGGGACCAGCACGATCCAGGAGATGATCCGGAACTCGCCGATGGTGTGGTAGTCGATCACCGCGATGGCGACCAGCAGGAGGAGCGGCGGCACCCACGCGACACTGCGCCCTCTCACGTGCAGCATTTCGTGCCGGTACGTGACCTCCCGGCGGCCGGCCCGGAGGTACCGCCGGCCGTGCGGGCCGAGTCCCCTGTCGCCCTGGCGCACCGCCCCAGCGAAGCACGCGGGCGCACGGCCCGCATCCGGTCGGTACGGAATGCGGGCGGGTCCGGGGTGGGAACGGGGCGGACCGGGCGGACGGGAGGGGGACGGGAGGGGGACGGGAGGGGGACGGGGGGCGAATGCGGGAGGGAATCAAAAACGCGTTCGAAGCAAGTCCGGGTGGCCGAGTTGCCGGGCGCCCCGCACAGGTGTGCGCTGGAGGCGGGGGCGAGGAGAGAGGAAGTGCGCTCATGGCTCATGCGGCACCCAGACCCCAGATCATGCCCGGGCAGCGGCCGGAGGGGATCCGCGTCTTCGGCGAGCGGGCCCATGCCGTCGCCAAGCTGGCGGGGCCCATCGCCCTCGGACTCGTCTACGGCTACTGGGCGGCGGCCAACCAGCGCTACGGAGGCCCCCTCACCGGCTGGAACATCCTGTTCGGCTTCCTCACCGCGCTGGTGTTCGCCGCCTTGTGCATAGCCCTGCTGAACGTCGCGTCGAAGCTGCGGCGCGAGGTGCACGCCGTGCTGTGGGGCGCGTTCTCCGGCGCCGCGATCGGCTTCCTGGTCAACCAGTCCCACACGAGCGTGCTGCGGTCGGCCGCGCTGGGAGTGGCGGTGGCGGCGGGTGTCTCCGCTTTCCTGTTCTACCGGTACTACACGCACGAGGACGCGCAGGGCCACCACACCGAGTGACGTGGTCGTTCCGCCTGCCTGCCTGCCTGCCTGCCTGCCGGAACGACGGGCGCAGGGCCCCGGGCACTCCGGGCCCCTCGGATACTCCGGATGCCCGCCCTGCGCTCGCGTGCACGTCCCTCCGCGCCTTGGCTGAAGGGGTGCCGCCCCACGCCGTACCGCTGGAACCGCCGGAAGCGCCCCGCCGCGAGCGGACGCCCGCACGCCTGCGCAACGCCCTGTCGGCGGTGCTCGTCGCCCTGGCCTGCCTGCTCGTGCCCTGTGGCGTGCTCGCGGCCTGGGCGGTGCACGGGCTGGCCGACACCGGGCGGTACGTCGGCACCATGGCGCCGCTCTCCGCCGACCCCGCCGTGCGCGACGCGGTCGCCGATGCCGTCGGGGACGGGGTCGTACAGGAGCTGGAAGCGGGCCCGGTGCGCGACCTGTTCGGGCCGTTCGTCCGGGACGCCGTCCGCTCGTTCACCCGCACCGAGGCGTTCGGCACCGTGTGGGAGGCGGGGAACCGGGCCGTCCACGACGCGGTCCTGCACGCCCTGCGCGACGGCCGGGCGGACCCCGGCCCGGTCACCTTCGACCTCGCGCCCGTCACCGCCGAGGTGAAGCGGCAGCTCGTCGCCGACCGCATGCCGTTCGCCGACCGCATTCCGGTCGAGCACACCCGGGTCGCGGTGGTACCGGCCGAGAAGACGGCCGGGCTCCGGACGGGGTACCGGCTGCTGGACGCCGCGGCCTTCTGGCTGCCCCTCTCGGCCGTCGTCCTGGCCGTCGCCGGGATCGCCGTCGCCGTCCACCGCCGCCGCGCGCTCGCCGCGACCGGTCTCGGCGTCGCCCTGGGCGGCGGCCTGCTCGCCGTCGCCGTCGCGGTCGGCCGTCGGCTCACCCTGGCCGACGTGCCCGAACCGGTCCACCGTCCCGCGGTGGGCGTGGTCTACGACGCCCTCACCGCCACGCTGCGCACCGCGTCCTGGATGCTGCTCGCCCTGGGCCTGACGGTGGCCCTCGCCTGCCTGCTGACCGGTCTCCGCGGGCGCCGGCGCGGGCCCGCGGTACGGCGTTCGCGGAGGTGGCGGGCAAAGGCCCGGACCGTTGCCGGGGCTGCGTCACCGGCCTGTGACGAGGCGCGGAACGGATCGCCGCAACCTCCCGTCCTCGGCCCTCGTCTTTGAGGGAGGATCTCCACGGATCGATCCACCGTGAGCGGAAGGCCGGACGTTGGACACTGCGACTGCCGAGACGGCCGAGTGGGCGGACACCCGGGAAGGGGCCGGACGCCGCAGCGGAAAGCGGCGGTTCGGCGGCTGGTCGGCGGCACTGATCTTCGCCGGGGTGAGCGTGATCGTCGGCTGCCGGGCCGTCGGCACCGACGCGGTCACTCCCGTGCCCCAGCTGCTCGCGTTCCTGCCCTGGCTCCTCGTGCCGACCGCCTTCGGGCTGCTGTTCACCCTGCTCGCCCGGTGGTGGGCCGGCGCGGTCTGGGGCGTCGTCCTGCTCGGGCTGCTGGCCTGGTGCATCGAGCCGTACGGGAAGACCGGCGCACCCGCCGGGCCGCCCGTCGCCGAGTTCCGGGTGATGACGTCCAACGTCGAGTTCGGCCGGGCCACCGCCGGGCTGGTAGACGCCGTGCGCCGGCTGAAGCCGGACGTGGTGTTCGTCCAGGAGTGCGAGTACACCTGCGACGCACTGCTGCGGCGGGACCTGGCGGCGGACTACCCGCACCGCCGGGCCGTGGCGGGCGGCGGCTCCGATGGCTCCGTCATCCTCAGCCGCTTCCCGCTCAAGGGCACCGCCGGTGTCCCCGGCACCCTGGGCATGCCCGGCGCCGTCGCCGACGTCGACGGGCACGCCGTACGGCTCCAGCTCGCCCACCCCATGCCCCCGATCCCCGGCCAGGTGGACGTCTGGGAACGGGAGCTCCGCGGGCTGCGCGACGTCGTCACCGCGGACCCGACGGCCCCGACGGTGCTCGCCGGGGACTTCAACGCCTCCCAGGACCACGCCGCCTTCCGGCGCCTCCTCGACTCCGGGCTCAGCGACGCCGCCCGGCTGGGCGGCGCCTACCGGGTCCCGACCTGGCCGGCCAGGACCACGCCGACGTTCGGCGCCCAGATCGACCATGTGCTGGTGTCCCGGCAGTTCGCCGCGGACCGGCCCCGTTTCCTCGACCTCGCCGACACCGACCACCGCACCCTGGTCATCGACCTCGCGCTGCACCACGGCGGCTGACCCCGGGCCGGCGCCTTGCCGCACCCGGACACAGCGGACGGGGCACGGGCGCCCCGCAAGGAACCCGCACCCCGTCCGTGACCGGACCCGAACCCGAATCCGAACCCGTGTGGCTCCCGGTCCCGGTCCCGGTCTCGTGTCAGTGCCCTTGCCCGTCGACGTCAGACGCCGATGTCGCGGCCGTCGGTGCGCCACACGGCGACCACGGCGGGCCGGGGGTACGTGCCGGGTCCGTCGGGCCAGGTGCTGCCCGGGTTCTCCACCGACGCACCGTCCACCTCGCCGGGGTGCTGCACGGCGACGAGCACCCGCCGGTCCTGGACGATCGGACCACAGGTCTCCGCGCCCTTCGGCACGGTGAGGAACTGCTTCAGCTCACCGCGGCGGTCACCGCGGGTGGCGACACCGAAGAGCCCGTCGTGCGAACCGAGGGCGGCGCCGTCGGTGGAGATCCACAGGTTGCCGTGGTCGTCGAAGGCGACGTTGTCCGGGCAGGAGATCGGGCTCACGGAGTCCTTCGGGAAGCCGGCGAAGTACGTCGCCGGGTCCTTCGGGTCGCCCGCGACCAGGAACAGCGACCAGGCGAACTTCGTGCTCTCCGGCCGGTTCCAGCGCTCGGTCAGCTCGAGGACGTGGCCGTGCTTGTTGGCGTTGCGGGGGTTGGCCTCGTCCGCCTTGGGGTTCGAGCCGACACCGCGGTTGGAGTTGTTGGTCAGGGCGACGTAGACCTTGCCGGTGACCGGGTTGGGCTCGACGTCCTCGGGGCGGTCCATCTTGGTGGCGCCCACCTTGTCGCCGGCGAGCCGCGTGAAGACGAAGACCTCCTCGGCGGTCATCCCGTCGACGTGCGAGACGGCGCCCTTGGCGGTGGCGGTGGCCAGCGGGATCCACTGGCCGCTGCCGTCGAACTCGCCGTCCTTCGGAAGCTTGCCGGTGCCGTCGATCTCGATGGCCGGAGAGTCGCCGGTGATCCTGGCGACGTAGAGGGTGCCCTCGTCGAGCAGCGTGAGGTTGTGCTCGCGCGCGGAGCGGCTGTTGCCGTGCCGCATCCGCTTGCTGCCGACGAACTTGTAGAGGTAGTCGAACCGCTCGTCGTCACCGGAGTACACGACCGGGCGGCCGTCGTGCGTCAGGCGCACGGTCGCGCCCTCGTGCTTGAAGCGGCCGAGCGCGGTGCGCTTGCGCGGGACGGAGTCCGGGTCGTACGGGTCGAGTTCGACGACGTAGCCGAACCGGTGTGCCTCGTTGGGCTCCTGGGCGAGGTCGAACCGCTTGTCGAACCGCTCCCACTTGCGCTCGGTGGCGCCGGTGCCGATGCCGTACCGCTTGTCGGTGGCGCGGCTGCTGTGGGCGAAGTACTGGTTGAAGTTCTCCTCGCCGTGCAGGGTCGTGCCCCACGGGGTGGTGCCGCCGGCGCAGTTGTTGAGGGTGCCGAGCACCTTGCGGCCGGTCGGGTCGGCGGAGGTCTTCACCAGGTCGGACCCGGCGACGGGGCCGGTCAGCCGGAACTCGGAGGTGGCGGTGAGACGCCGGTTGAGGTGGTGCCGGGTGACGGGCGTGAGCTTGCCGCTCCTGCGGTCCTCCTCGACGACGACCACGCCCAGGCCGTGCGCGGCCCAGCCGATCTCCACCTGCTCGCGGGTGGGGTTGTCGGCGTCGTAGCCGCGGAACATCAGGACCTCGTCGGTGTACTCGTGGTTGGCCACGAGCAGCTGCCGGCCGCGCTCGTCCTTGAGGGGGAGCAGCGCGAGGAAGTCGACGTTGTACCCGAACTGACCGGCCTGCGCCTCGGCCGTCTGGTTCTCGGGATCGAAGGCGGGAGCGCCGCGCAGGATGGGCTCACCCCAGCGGATGACGACGTTCTGGTCGTAGCCCTCCGGCACGGTGACGACGTCGGCGGTGTTGGGCGCGACGGGCGTGAACCGCAGACCGCGGGCACCCTTCGGCTTCTGGTGCCCGTGGCCCTGGCCCTGGCCTCCCTTGCCCGCGACGGGGGTCGCCTGGGCCTCGGGAGCACCGGCGAGGCCGACCGCGCCGGCACCGGCCGCGACCACCGTGACAGCGGCGGCGGCCCGCATCATCGACCGGCGGCTGAGGGCGTCGGAGATGACGTCACCGACGTACGCGTTGGAGCTGGTGTTGGGCACCTCGTGGAAGCAGGCGTCACCACACCGGAAGCGGCAGGTCATGGCGGACCGGCCGCCAGGGTGCGAACTGGACGGCGTCCCGATCAACGGAAGCAGCTTGCGCACGTGTTCTCTCCTTGGAAACCCGGGGTGTCAGCGTGACCGTAGGGGCACATATGTGCGGCAGCCGGGCGTCAGGGTGAACGGAGAGTGAACCTGCGGCAGCACGAAGGGAGTTACCTGCTTCACTGCACTCCGGCCCTCAGGGGCCGAATGGCGCCCTTGACACCCTGCCCAAGATCACCCACAAGGGCCGCTAACCTTACGTGTCCGTCCTGGCCAGGGATCGACGGGCTACAACTCACGCGAAGGGTTGCGCACATGGGCATTCTCACTCTCCTGCGGAACGCGTTCGGCCGGTCACGCAAAGCGAGCACGGCAGAGGTAGAGGGTGCGACGCCGGTCGCGGAAACGGACGGTGCGGAACAAACCGCCCGTCCGGACGCCGCGACCGCGGCCACCCCGACGCCGCCCGAGCCGACCGACGAGTCCACGGCGGCCGCAGCTTCGGCCCCCCGGCTTCCGTCCCCTTCCCCCGAACCGACGCCGCAGGCCACCAAGGCCTCCGTCCCGGAACCCCGCACCGACGAACACGACCTCGTCTCCGCGGCCTTCAACAACGCGACGCCCTCCACCACCACCTCCCCGGAACCGACCCCGGAACCGAAGACAGAGACCCACCCCGACCCGGAGCCGACCCCCGAAGCCACGGCCGAACAGCCCGAGCCGAAGCCGGCGACAACCCCCGACACCCCACAGCCCGAGGCCGACGCCGCCCCCGAGGCTGAGGCTGAAGCCAAGCCCGAGGCTGACACCGCCCCCAAGGCTGAAGCTGAGGCCACCCCCGAGCCCGAGGCCAAGCCCGAGCCCGAGACTGAGCCGCAACCGGTGGCCGAGGCCGCCCCGAAGGCCCAGCCCGAGCAGCCGCAGGCCGAGCCGGTGACCGAGGCCGACACAGCCCCCGAAGCTGAGGCCGACACCACCCCCGAGGCCGAGACCGAAGCCGAGCCCGAGGCTGAGGCCAAGCTCGAGGCTGAGGCCAAGCTCGAGCCCGAAGCCGAGCTCGAGGCTGAGACCGAAGCCGAAGCTGAGGCCAAGCCCGAGGCTGAGGCCGACACCAAGGTCGAGCCCAAGCTCGAGGCCGACACAGCCCCCGAAGCCGAGCCCGAGGCCGACACCACCCCCGAGGCCGAAGCCAAGCCCGAGCCCGAGCCCGAGCCCCAGCCGGTGGCCGAGGCCGCCCCGAAGGCCCAGCCCGAGCAGTCGCAGGCCGAGCCGGTGACCGAGGCGGCACCAGAGCCGAAGCCGGAACCGGAACCCGCAGCCGAGGCCACCCCGAAGGCAGAGCCGGAACCGACGCCGGAGCCGGAGGAACAGTCCGCGGCAGCAACGACGCCGGAGCCGGAGTCGGAGCCGGAGGCAACCCCGGAATCCCAGCCCGAGGCCGCCGACGGCGAGGACACCCCCCAGGGGCCGCCCGCACCCGACGACGAAAGCCGCACAAGCGGTGCGGGTGAGAACACGACCAAGGCCGAAGGCGAGGCCGAGGCCGAGGTCAAGGTCGCGGCCGACGCCGAGGTCGAGGCCGACGCCGGCCCCACCACCCCCCTCAAAACGCCGGAGGCACTCCGCACCGCCTACGAAGCCGCAGGCCAGGCCCTCGCGGAGCGCGGCCTCGCCGACACCCGCGCCAAGGTCTACCTCGTCCTGGACCGCTCCGCGTCGATGCGCCCGTACTACAAGGACGGCTCCGCACAGGCGCTCGCCGAGCAGACCCTCGCTCTCGCGGCCCACCTCGACACGGACCCCGGGTCCGTCACGGTCAAGGTCGTCTTCTTCTCCACCGAGATCGACGGAACCGGCGAGCTGACCCTCGCCGACCACGAGAACAAGATCGACACCCTGCACGCGTCCCTCGGCCGTATGGGCCGGACCAGCTACCACGCGGCCGTGGCCGAGGTCCTCGCGCTGCACGACAAGGCGGCACCCGGCACGCCCGCCCTGGTGGTCTTCCAGACGGACGGCGCCCCCGACGCGAAGACCCCCGCGACCCAGGCCCTCACGGAGGCCGCGAAGACCCACTCCTCCGTCTTCTTCTCGTTCGTCGCCTTCGGAGACCCGGACAACAAGGCGTTCGACTACCTCCGCAAGCTGAAGACGCCGAACACGGCCCACTTCCTCGCCGGCGAGTCTCCCCTGGAGCTCACCGACAAGGAGCTCTACGAGGCCGTACTGGAGTCCTGGCGTCCCTGACCCGGGTGGGGCCTCCGGCCCCACGGGTGACAGACGGGCGCCAGCCCTCCCGCACACCCCCGCGCCGCCCGCTTCTCAGCCCATAAAACGAGAAGCGGGCGGCGTACCCATGTCGGCTACGATTTGGAGGTTCCGTACGTTTCAACCTGGGAGCAGCCCCCGATGGCTCGACACCTCATCACCAGCGCCCTTCCGTACATCAACGGGATCAAGCACCTGGGCAACATGGTGGGGTCCATGCTCCCGGCGGACGTCTACTCCCGCTATCTGCGTCAGCGCGGTCACGACGTCCTGTACATCTGCGCGACGGACGAGCACGGCACCCCGGCCGAGCTGGCCGCGAAGGACCAGGGCCTGCCCGTCGACGTGTTCTGCGCGCAGGCGCACGACGCGCAGAAGGCGGTCTACGACGGCTTCGCCCTCGCCTTCGACCACTTCGGCCGCAGTTCCTCGCAGCAGAACGTGGAGATCACGCAGCACTTCGCCCGCCGCCTCCGGGAGAACGGGTTCATCGAGGAGCGCGCGATCCGGCAGGTCTACAGCCCGGCCGACGGCCGCTTCCTCCCGGACCGCTATGTGGAGGGCACCTGCCCGCACTGCGGCTACGACAAGGCGCGCGGCGACCAGTGTGAGAACTGCACCCGTGTGCTGGACCCGACCGACCTGCTCGACCCGCGGTCGGCGATCTCCGGCTCCACGGAGCTGGAGGTCCGCGAGACCAAGCACCTCTTCCTCCTCCAGTCGAAGCTCCAGCAGGAGGTCGAGGAGTGGGTGGCCCGGCACGAGGAGGAGTGGCCCCAGCTGGCCGCGTCCATCGCGCGCAAGTGGCTGACCGAGGGCCTGCACGACCGCGCGATCACCCGCGACCTGGACTGGGGCGTCCCGGTGCCGGCCGACACCTGGCCGGAGCTGGCGGCCGAGGGCAAGGTCTTCTACGTCTGGTTCGACGCCCCGATCGAGTACATCGCCGCGACGAAGGAGTGGGCGGACTCCGCGCCCGACGGTGAGACGCGCGACTGGAAGTCGTGGTGGTACGAGGCGGACGACACCGTCCGCTACACGGAGTTCATGGCGAAGGACAACGTCCCGTTCCACACGGTGATGTTCCCGGCCACCCAGCTGGGCGTCCGCGAGCCGTGGAAGAAGGTCGACTACGTCAAGGCCTTCAACTGGCTGACGTACTACGGCGGCAAGTTCTCCACCTCCCAGAAGCGCGGTGTCTTCACCGACCAGGCGCTGGACATCCTCCCGGCCGACTACTGGCGGTACTTCCTGATCGCCAACGCGCCGGAGTCGGACGACGCGTCGTTCACCTGGGAGCACTTCACCGCCACGGTGAACAAGGACCTGGCCGACACCCTGGGCAACTTCGTCAACCGCGTCCTGTCCTTCTCCAAGAAGCGCTTCGGCGAGGAGGTCCCGGCGGGCGGCGAGCCCGGCGAGGCCGAGACCAGGCTCGGCGAGGAGATCGCCTCGCTCCTCGCGGAGTACGAGACCCAGATGGAGGCGCTGCAGTTCCGCAAGGCGGCCGCCGCGCTGCGCGCCCTGTGGTCCGCGGGCAACTCCTACCTGGAGGAGAAGGCCCCCTGGCTGGAGATCAAGACCGACCAGGACGGCGCCGCCCTCACCCTGCGTACGGCGATGAACCTGATCCGCCTGTACGCGGTGGTGTCGGAGCCGTTCATCCCGTCGACGTCGGCGGCGATGCGCCAGGTCTTCTCCCTGGCCGATGACACCGCGGTCTGGGTCTCCGCCGAGGAGGCCCGCGCCCTCACCTCCGTCCCGGCCGGCACGCCCTTCACCGTCCCGCCGGTCCTCTTCGCCAAGCTGACGGACGACGACCTGGACGCGTACAAGGAGCGCTTCGGCGGCGAGCCGCAGCCCGCGTAACGACCCCGCACCACCGACGTCAGGGCCCGGGAACAAAGGTTCCCGGGCCCTGACGCGTTCAGCAATGTCCGATAACGTCCAGGAAAGATCACTTCATGCGAAGACCACTTCACGCAGGGGACCTTTCATGGCACTGTTCGGCAACGCGCACAGCATCGACCCGGCGCAGGCGCAGCAGGAGTACGCCCGCCTCCTGGGCCACGGCGAGCAGGTGCACGCCGCCTACCTGCTGATCCGCGACACCATCCTCTTCACCGACCGCCGGCTGATCCTGATCGACAAGCAGGGCATCACCGGCAAGAAGACCGAGTACCACTCCATCCCGTACCGCAGCATCACCCACTTCGCCGTCGAGACGGCCGGCACCTTCGACCTCGACGCCGAGCTGAAGATCTGGCTCTCCGGCACCTCCACCCCGGTGCAGAAGACCTTCACCAAGGGCGTCGACATCTACGAGGTGCAGGCCATCCTCACCCAGTTCGTGGCCCGCTGACCCGCACGTCCGGGGAGCAAGTCAACGCCCTGTTTCCCTGGAACGTTTTTCCAGCTCCCGAACGGGTGAATGCCCCCGCATATGCCCCACGCCGGGATCATGGGCCCAGCAGGCTCACTCCCATGGTCACATCGACACACGAGGTCTCCCATCGGCTCCTCCAGGAGCACCCGGAAGCCCTCGCACCCGTCTTCGAGGCGCTGCGGCTTCCCCCGCCCGTGAAGCAGGACTTCGGCGAACTCTCCCCCGACACCACGGAGATCCGGCCACTCGAGCGTCGCGTCGACACGGTGCTCAAGTTCGAGCCCGACATGGGGGAGAGCTTCCTGCTCGCCGTCGAGTCCCAGACGAAGAAGGACCCGGACAAGGCCAGAAGCTGGTCCTACTACGTCGCCTATCTGAGCGCGAAATTCGACATGCCGGTGCTGCTGGTGATCGTCTGCCGGGACCGGGCCACGGCAGCCTGGGCGATGGGACCCTTCGAATGCGCCGTGGGTCCGTGGTCGACCCAGACCACACGCCCGTTCGTCCTGGGACCGCAGACCGTCCCGAAGGTCACCGACACGTCGATGGTGACCCGACAGCCGGCGCTGTCGGCACTCTCGGCCATCGTTCACAGCGGGGACCGCAGGGCGGACGCCATACTGGACACGGTGGCCCATGGATTCGCGTCCCTCGCTCCGCACACCATGTCGTACTGGTTCGAGCTGGTGGAAATCGGCCTGGAGAACACTCCGACCAAGCAGAAATGGAGAGATCTGATGAGCTTCGCCAGTCACTTCCCGGGAAGCGGAACCCTGATCGAGGAGACGTACCTGGAGGGAAAGGCCGAGGGAAAGGCCGAGGACATCCTGCGCGCACTGCAGGTACGCGGGCTCACGATCCCCGACAGCGTCCACGAGCGCATCACCACCTGCACCGACCTCGACACGCTCACCGCCTGGTTCGATCGCTCCTTGACGGCCACCACGGCCGAGGACGTTCTCAAGGAGGGCCCGACCGTGCCGACGGACGCCTCCGAACAACCCTGAAGACGTAGCGTCAAAGGCCGCTCATATCCGCGTGCGCAGCAGGATGTTGCGGTGCATGCGCTCGCGGCGCAGGTCCAGGAAGCGGGCCCCGTGGCTTGTTCAAGATCCGAGGGCGCGAAAAGAGCTGAAAACCCCCTGGTAGAGTCCGCTCACTTGTGCGAGGGCAGGGGACCCTCGCAGGGAGGGAACCTCACGTGGGCAGACACGCCCTGGGACGGGGCGGTCTGGCCGCCACCGTCGCCACGCTCGCGGTCGCGGCCGCGTCCGTCACCGTCCTCACCGGAAGCAGCGACCCCGCTCGGGCCGCGGGCGCGCAGAGCGCGGCCGGCACCACCAAGATCACGCTCACCGATCCGGCCTCGACCCAGCCGCGCGGCGAACGGCCGTTCGCCGCCGGTCCCAGTGGCTTCCTGCACCGGCAGTCGGGAGTCCCCGGACTGCTGTGGACGAGCTACGCGGACGGCACCACCGTCGGCGTGCGGACCCCGGACGGCGTCTTCACGCAGACGGCGCCGTGCGAGGACCTCGGCTCGACGTGCCGGCAGGCCTGGTACGGCTCGGACGGCGACCTCGTCGCCCTGCCGACGAGCACGTCCGCCACCGCCGTCACCCTGTGGGACCCGGCTACCCGCAAGACGTCGACCGTGACCTCCGCGTACCCCTACCGGGCGCTGGCCGGGACCACCGTCGTCACCAGTCGTACCCTCGTCGACACCGTGGCCGGCGAGCGCCGCGAGCGCCCCTTCACACCGGCCGACGTGGTGGTCAACGACGGCTACGTCCTGGCCGCCGACGCGGCCGGGGTGCTGGTCAGGTCGGGCACCGGCCTGTACTACATCGACATCGAGTCGGCCGCCGTCACCAAGGCGTTCAGCGGCGTCTCCGCCACCGCCCCCGCCGTCCTGAGCGAGGACAGGATCGGCTGGTACGGCGACGGCGGTCTGCACTTCAAGCCGCGCACCGAGCCGGGCGGCGAGGAGAAGTTCGTCGAGCTGCCGGGTCCCTACCAGAGTGCCAAGCCGGCCCTGATCGGTGACTGGCTGCTGCTGCCTCCGCAGACGGGCGCCAGCAGTCTGACGGCCCTCTCCCTCACCGACGGCTCGTCCCGCACCCTGCTGGAGAAGGCCGGCAGGTTCGCGGTACGCGGACCCGGCGACACCGCTCTCGTCAGCGGCGGCACGGGCGCCACCGACTGGTGGGTGCAGCGCGTGAGCACGGCCGCGGACGGCACGCCGAAGCTGACGAAGCTGTACCAGGTGCCCGCGGTCGAGAACGCCAAGACGGGCATCGCCCTCAGCCGCGGCAGCCTGCGGGTCGCACAGGTCGACCCCGGCAACGCCAACGGCCTCCACACCACCTCCGTACGGCCCCTGACGACCAACGGCGGTACGGTGCTCACCGCGTCCCCCGCCACCGAGAGCGCCAAGATCCACCCGAAGTGCCCCTACCCGGACACCACGTGCTCGGCCCTGTGGGGCAACACGGTCACCTCGCCCCGGGACGTCTACCTGGAGGGGGCCTCCGACGTCTACGAGGACGGCCCCGTGCCGGGCTCGGACCGGCTGGTCCCGATCGGCTACAACGCCCTGGGGTTCACCACCACGGGCGGCAGCATCGTCGACGTCTCCGACGACTACGCGGTCTACGACTCCGGCGGTTCCGCCCCGGCCCAGTACGTCGGCCGGTTCGGCCACGGCCAACTGCTGAAGCGCCCGGTCCAAGCCGCCGCCCTCAACGGCCCTGTGCTGTGGAGCGCCACCAGCACCGCCGGCCGGGTCACCTCCTACAGCCTGACGGAGAAGAAGACCCTCACCACGATCGCCGTCCCGGGCGCGCGCTGCGTCCCGAGCGAGCTGCAGGCGGCGGGCCGCTGGCTGTACTGGTCCTGCGGCACTTCCTCGGCGGGCGTGTACGACACCAAGGCCGGCACCTCCCGCGCCGTCACCCCGGGTGACGTACTGCTCGGCGACGGCTTCACGGTCCGCCACGACCACGCGGCCGGCACCCTCGTCCTGACCGACGCGGCCACCGGCGCCACCCGCGTACTGGCCTCCGAGCTACCGGACACCGGCCTGGCCGCCGACCGCCGCTACCGCTGGACCGTGGACGAGTACACGGGCCTGGTGGCCTGGTTCGACATCCACGAGCGCACCCATGTCGCCACGACCGGCTTCTCCCCGTCGGCCCCGACCGCGTTCACGACGGACGCCGCCGCCCAGGCGAACCTGACCGCCGCGAAGCCCTGGACCGGCACCTGGCTGCTGTCCCGCCCCGTCACCTCCTGGTCGCTGACGTTCACGTCCGTGGAGAGCGGCGAGACCGGCAAGGCCACCCGCACCCTCACCGGCGGCGCGGCCACCGCGCAGGTGACGGCGAACTGGGACGGCAGGACAGCGGGCGGTGTCCGCTTCCCCAACGGCCAGTTCAAGTGGAGCCTGAAGGCGACCGGCCTTGGCACCTCCACGGCCGTGACCATCGGCAGCGGCAGCGGCACGCTGACCGGAGGCTCGCCCGTACGCCACGACTACAGCGGTTCGGACGGCACCGGCGACCTGCTCACCATGAACTCCACGGGCTCCCTGACCATCCACCGGGGCACGGGCAAGGGCACCCTCTCGTCCAAGGTGGGCGGTACCGGCTGGCCGAAGGGGACCACGGTCGTGCCCTTCGGTGACCTGAGCGGCGACCGCTGCAACGATCTCGTCGTACGGCCGAGCAACGGCTCGCTGCGGCTCTACAAGCCGAAGTGCGGGGCCGCGCTGAAGGCGTCGACGCCGTACACCACGATCGGCAAGAGCGGCTGGAACCAGTACGACATCATGCTCTCGACCGGTGACATCACCGGGGACGGACGCCCGGACCTGATCGTCCGCAAGGCGTCCACCGGGGACATGTACCTCTACAAGGGCACCAGCGCGGGCAAGCTCTCCGCCCGTGTCAAGATCATGAGCAACTGGAAGACGTACAAGAAGATCGTCGCCGTCGGAGACATCACCGGTGACGGCATCGGCGACCTGCTCGCCCAGGACAAGTCCAACAACCTCTACCGCTACAACGGCACACGTACCGGCACCTTCAAGGCCCGCGTCAGGATCGCCACCAAGTGGGGCGGCTCCTACAACGCCGTCGTCGGCGTGGGCGACCTCAACCGCGACGGCATCGGCGACCTGATCTCCCGGGACACCTCCGGCAAGCTGTTCCGCAACTACGGCAACGGAAAGGGCGGCATCGGCGCACGGACCCAGATCGGCACCGGCTGGGGCGGATACAAGGCCCTGTACTGACCGCGTCCGAACAGAAAGCGGCTCGGAACCGGTGTCCGGTTCCGAGCCGCTTTCATGCTGTGCCTGTGGCCTACTTCGCCTGCGGCTTGCGCACCGTCAGGTGCAGTTCCTTCAGGCGGGCCTCGTCCAGCTCCGTCGGGGCGCCCATCATCAGGTCCTGGGCGTTGCCGTTGAGCGGGAAGGCGATGGTCTCGCGGATGTTGGGCTCGTCGGCGAGGAGCATGACGATGCGGTCGACGCCGGGCGCGATGCCGCCGTGCGGCGGGGCGCCGAAGCGGAAGGCGCGCAGCATGCCGGCGAACTTGTCCTCGACCGTCTCACGGTCGTAGCCCGCGATCTCGAAGGCCTTGATCATGATGTCCGGCTCGTGGTTCCGGATCGCGCCCGAGGACAGCTCGACGCCGTTGCAGACGATGTCGTACTGCCAGCCCAGGATGTCCAGCGGGTCCTGGGTCTCCAGGGCCTCCAGGCCGCCCTGCGGCATCGAGAAGGGGTTGTGCGAGAAGTCGATCCGCCCCGTCTCCTCGTCCTTCTCGTACATCGGGAAGTCGACGATCCAGCAGAAGCGGAAGACGTCCTCCTCGAACTGGCCGGCCCGCTTCGCGGCCTCGACCCGGACAGCGCCCATGATCTTGGAGACCTCGTCGAACTCGCCCGCGCCGAAGAACACCGCGTGGCCGGGGGCGAGGGACAGCCGCTTGGTCAGCTCCGCGATGTTCGCCTCGGTCAGGAACTTCGCGATCGGGCCGGTCAGCGAGCCGTCCTCGGCCACCCGCACCCACGCCAGGCCCTTGGCGCCCTGCGAGACCGCGTAGTCACCGAGCTGGTCGAAGAACTTGCGCGGCTGACCGGAGACGTCCGGCACCGGCAGCGCGCGCACGTGCTTGCCGGCGAACGCCTTGAACTCCGACCCCTCGAAGACGTCGGTGATGTCGACGAGCTCCAGCTTGGCGCGCAGGTCAGGCTTGTCGGAGCCGTACTTCAGCATCGCCTCGCGGAACGGGATCCGCGGGAACGGCGAGGTCACGTGACGGCCGTTGCCGAACTCCTCGAAGAGCTCGGTCATGAGCTTCTCGATGGGCTGGAAGACGTCCTCCTGCTCGACGAAGCTCATCTCCACGTCGAGCTGGTAGAACTCGCCCGGCGAGCGGTCCGCGCGGGCGTCCTCGTCGCGGAAGCAGGGCGCGATCTGGAAGTAGCGGTCGAAGCCGGAGACCATCAGCAGCTGCTTGAACTGCTGCGGAGCCTGCGGCAGCGCGTAGAACTTGCCCGCGTTGAGGCGCGACGGGACGACGAAGTCGCGGGCGCCCTCGGGCGAGGTCGCGCTGAGGATCGGCGTCGCCATCTCGTTGAAGCCCAGCGCCGTCATCTTGTGGCGGATGGCCGAGATCACCGACGTCCGCAGCAGGATGTTGCGGTGCATGCGCTCGCGGCGCAGGTCCAGGAAGCGGTACTCCAGGCGCCGCTCCTCGTTGACCCCGTCCTCGGCGTTGATCGTGAAGGGGAGCGGAGCCGCCGCGCCCAGCACCTCGACCTCGCCGACCTCGACCTCGACCTCACCGGTCGGCAGTTCGGGGTTGACGTTCTCCGTGCCGCGGGAGACGACCTTGCCGTCGATCCGGACGACGGTCTCCTTGGAGAGCCGGTCCAGGGCCTCGTAGGCGGGCGTGCCGGGACGGGCCACGAGCTGCGTGATGCCGTAGTGATCGCGCAGATCGATGAAAAGGATGCCGCCCAGGTCGCGCCGATTGTGCAGCCAGCCGCTCAACCGGACGTCGGTGCCGACGTCAGAGGCGCGGAGCTCGCCGCAGGTGTGGGACCTGTACCGATGCATCGTCGTTCATCCAGCCTTCGCGGATCGGGGTCTTTGTTTCACGTGAAACTCCCCCAAGCCTACCGGCCGGTCCAAGATCGCCGCCCCAGGATTGTCTGACGGTGCCACGGAGAACGCCGGTAGCATTTTTGTGCTGAAGCTCCATAAAGTGGGGCAATGCGCACAGGTGAGCCCCTGCCGTCCATGGAGGAGGTCCTCGCCCTCGTCGACACCGGCCGATGGCACTGGGACACGGCAGCCGGGCTGGTCACGGTCGACGAGGTGGCGGCACGGCTCCTGGGGCTGCCCGCCGAGCAGGCCACCCTCACCGAGGCCCAGGTCCGGGCCCGGCTGCACCCGGTCGACTGGAACGAGATCACCGGGGTGATCCGGCTCGCCGTCGCCGAAGGCACCCTCTCCGAGGTGCGCATCCGGATCATGGACGACCGGGGACGGATCGTACGGGTGGTGCGCAGCCGTTCCAAGCCGACCTTCGATCCCCTGCGCAATGCGTACCTGCTCACCGGAACCCTTCAGGAGGTCACCGACCCGGTGCCCTGCACGTCCGCGGACCGTGGGACGGTCACCGGCGACTGGCGCCGGTCCCGGGAGGCGTTCCTGCTGGACGCGGGCAGGGCGCTGGCCGAGGCGCGGTCGACGCAGGAAGTGCTGCGGGTCGTGGCGAACCTCTCGATGCCGGGCTTCTCACCCGACGGACTCGCGGTGTTCGGCGTGACGGGCGACCGGCTCACCATCATCGGCCACCACGGGCAGGAACCCGCTGCCGAGGACGCCTTCTACATGCCTCTGGACACGCCCTACCCGGCCGCCGAGGTGGTACGGACGGGCCGCGCGATCTACCTGTCCACCCCGCAGCAGTACCGGGCCCGCTATCCCCTCACCTGGCCGCTCGCCGAACGCTTCGGCCGCAGTTCCTGGGCATTCCTGCCACTGATCGTGTCCGGCCGCACGATGGGCACCTGGATGGCGGCCTTCGTCAACCCGGTCGCCTTCACCCCCGACGAGCGGTCGGTGCTGACCACCGTGGCACGGATGCTGGCCCAGGCGCTGAGCCGCGCGGGCACCGCGGAGAGCGAGCGGGCCCTCACCGACGGCCTGCAGCGCTCGATGCTGCCGAGGCTCGGCCCACAGCGCATCCCCGGCATGACCCTCGCCGCCCGGTACATCCCCACCGGCGGCGGCCTCCAGGTGGGCGGCGACTGGTACGACGTGATTCCCCTGCCGAACGGACGGTTCGCCCTGATCATCGGAGATGTCCAGGGCCACGACGTACGGGCCGCCGGGCTCATGGGCCAGCTGCGGATAGCCCTGCGGGCGTACGCCTCCGAAGGGCACCGGCCCGACGCCGTACTCTCCCGCGCCTCCCGCTTCCTGTACGGGATCAACGAGGTGGACCCCGTCGATCCGCGCTTCGCGACCTGCCTCTACGTGGAGGTCGACCCTGTCGGCGGAGTGCTGGACGTCGCCCGCGCGGGACACCCCGAGCCGGCGGTCCGCATGCCCGACACGACCGTGCTGACCCGGCAGACGGCCGGCGGGCTTCCGCTGGGCATCGACCCGGACGCCGACTACCCCACCACCCGCATGCCCCTGGAACCCGGTGAGACCCTGCTGGTCTGCACGGACGGTCTGATCGAGACCGGCGGCCATGACCTGGACACCGGCTGGCAGCGGCTGCGCGGCATCCTCGAACGCCACGAGGGCAACCTGGAGGAACTGGCGGACGCCCTGGTCCAGGCGGTCCACGGCCCCTCCTCGCACCACACCACCGGCCCTCTGATCGACCGCCGCGAGGACGACATCGCCCTGCTGCTGCTCTCCCGTCGGACCGAGGGCCACGGCGCCGGCACGGGCCTGGACGGGGTACGGGCGTCGCTGCGCCGCACCATGCTGACGGTGGAGCAGGCGGAACCGGAACGGGTCGCGGAAGCCCGGCGGCAACTGCGCGAGCTGCTGCACGACTGGTGCTCGACGGACCAGGTCGACTCGGCGGTCCTGCTCCTGTCGGAGGTGCTCACCAACGTCCTCGTGCACACCGACGCCGCCGCCCTGCTCGAAGCCGAGATCACCGACGGGCCCCGGGGCCGCCGGATGCGCATCGAGGTCACCGACTCGGGCGACGACCTCCCGCACCGGCGCACACCGGGCGAGCTGGCGTCCTCCGGCCGCGGCCTGCTGCTGATCGACCTCCTGGCCCACGCCTGGGGCGTCGCCCCGCGCGGCAAGGGCAAGAGCATCTGGTTCGAGCTGGACGAGTCGGAAGCCCCGCCGGACGGGACCGACAGGACCGACAGGGCCGACGGGACCGACAGGGCCGACGGGACCGACAGGACCGCTCCCTCAAGGCCTCCCGAGGGCCGCAAGCCCGCCGAGAGCCGCGCCGCCCCGTGAAGTCCCTCACGACGGCTCGGGCTCCGGGGGCGACTTCGAGGGCGGTTCCGCCGACGCGTTGTGGCGTTGGCGCAGTTCGTCCAGGACCCCGAAGACCGCCGCCGTCACCGGTACCGCCATCAGCATGCCGACGATCCCGGCGACCGAGGCACCGGCGGTGATGGCGATCATGACGACCGCCGGATGCATCTGCACGGTGCGGCTCTGGATCATCGGCTGGAGCACGTGCCCCTCCAGCGCCTGCACCGCGAGGACCACGCCGAGCACCCACAGCGCGATGAGGAACCCCCGGTCGGCCAGCGCCACCAGGACGGCCACCGCCCCGGAGATGAACGCCCCGAGGTAGGGGATGTACGCCCCGACGAAGACCAGCGCGCCCAGCCCGACGGCGCCCGGCACCTCGAGGATCAGCAGCCCGACGGTGATGCAGACGGCGTCGATGAAGGCGATGAAGGTGGTCCCCCGCATGAAGCCCTCGACCCCCCGGAAGGCTCGCCGGGCCATGGCCAGCACCGCGTCCCCGGAATCGCCCGGCACGAGCCCGCGCAGTTTCTCGGCGGCCCGGTCGGAGTCGCGCAGGAAGAAGAAGACGAGCAGCAGCGCGAGCACCGCCATGGCGATCGCCTGTCCCACCACGCCGACCCCGCTGATGACACCCGACGCGGCCGTGCCCCCGAACTTGGACAGCAGGTCGCGCGCGTTCCCCACGACGTCGTCCAGGGAGGTGTCGGCCGCCCCGAAATGCTTGCTGAGATCACGCGCCGCGGTCCTGAGCGAGGCGATGATCTGGTCCCCGGAATCGACCAGCGCGGACACGACGATGTACAGCGCCCCGCCGACCACCGCGACGACGGCGACGCAGGTCAGGCCCGCCGACAAGGACCGCTGCACCCCGACCCGCACCATCCGCCGGTGCAACGGCCGCAGCAGAGCCGTCCCGAGCAGGGCGAGCAGTACGGGAATCACGGCCGTCCGGAACTGCACGCACAGCAGCACCACGACGTAACCGACCCCGCAGGCGAGCAGGATGACGGCACACCAGGCGGCGAACCGCCGAACGGCTTCGGGCAGCAACGGAGATGACGAGGAGTCCTGCATCGTCTCAGCCGATCACGCCCGGCACACCCTGTCCACCCGCCGGCCGCCCGTCCCGGGCCACCGCACCGAAAGCAGCACGTCGTCTCCCCTCCTCCGCTCCCGGCCACCGCACCGGGAACGGCGGACGGCCCCGCCCGGAATCGGACGGGGCCGCCACACGCTCGGCCGCTCAGGACTCCCCTAGCTCCCGGGGCTCCCGGGTCAGGACTCCTGCGGTCCCGATGCCGACATGCCGTGCACGGCCGGGACGGAACCCAGACGGCCCTTCTGGAAGTCCTCGAAAGCCTGCTGGAGCTCCTCGCGGGTGTTCATGACGAACGGCCCGTAGTGCGCCATCGGCTCCCGGATCGGCTGTCCGCCGAGCAGGACGACCTCCAGGTCCGGCGTGTTCGAGTCCTGCTTCTCGTCCGCGCGGACGGTCAGCGAGCCACCGGCGCCGAAGACGGCCGTCTGCCCCACGTGCACCGGACGGCGGTCGGTGCCGACCGCGCCGCGGCCGGCCATCACGTAGGCCAGCCCGTTGAAGTCCTCGCGCCAGGGCAGGGTGATCTCGGCGCCCGGAGCCAGCGTCGCGTGGACCATCGTGATGGGCGTGTGCGTGATGCCGGGGCCCTCGTGGCCGTCCAGCTCACCGGCGATGACCCGCAGCAGCGCGCCGCCGTCGGGGGAGGTGAGCAGCTGGACGCTGCCGCTGCGGATGTCCTGGTAGCGCGGCGCCATCATCTTGTCCTTGGCCGGCAGGTTCACCCACAGCTGGAGGCCGTGGAAGAGGCCGCCGGACATGACCAGGGACTCCGGCGGCGCCTCGATGTGCAGCAGCCCGGAACCGGCCGTCATCCACTGGGTGTCGCCGTTGGTGATCGTGCCGCCACCGCCGTTGGAGTCCTGGTGGTCGAAGATCCCGTCGATGATGTAGGTGACGGTCTCGAATCCGCGGTGCGGGTGCCAGGGCGTTCCCTTGGGCTCGCCGGGCGCGTACTCCACCTCGCCCATCTGGTCCATCATGATGAACGGGTCGAGATGACGGTAGTTGATCCCGGCGAACGCCCGGCGCACCGGAAAGCCCTCGCCCTCGAAACCGCTCGGCGCGGTCGTGACGGTGAGCACGGGACGTGCCACGGCGTCGGCCGAAGCGGTCACACGGGGAAGCGTCAGCGGGTTCTCGACGGTCACTGCAGGCATGTCGGTACCTCTCTCTCGTGCGGCCATTTTAGTTGAGCGTTGAACTTTCCGCCAGCAGCAACGGAGAAAGCCCGGAGGGCATTCCCTCCGGGCTCGGCAGGTTCCGGGGCGGGCGGAGATCACCCGCCCGTCACGCGACGACGGCGACCCCGGCGACGGCACCGGGCGTGCCCGTGACCGGGGCGTCCGGGGCGGGCCCTAGCCGTACATGCGCCGCATCGCGAACTCGACCATCTGCTCCACTGCCTTCGCGTCGAACACCATCCGGTGCTCGCCCTCCATGTCCAGCACGAAGCCGTAGCCGGTCGGCAGCAGGTCGATCATCTCGGCGCCGGTGATCACGAAGTACTTGGACTCCTTGCCCGCGTACCGCCGCAGCTCCTTCAGCGAGGTGAACATCGGGATCACCGGCTGCTGGGTGTTGTGCAGGGCGAGGAACCCCGGATTGTCGCCGCGCGGGCAGTACACCTTGGACGTCGCGAAGACCTGCTGGAAGTCCTCGGCGGTCACCTGACCCGTGGTGAAGGCGCGCACCGCGTCCGCGAGCGACGGTGCGGACGGCTCCGGGTACAGCGGCGGCTGCTGTTGCTGCTGTTGCTGCTGCTGCTGCTGCCCGTAGCCGCCCGGCATCTGCTGCTGCGGCGGGACATACCCCTGCTGTGCCCCTACGTTCTGGTCGTAGCCGTACATGCGCGCAAGCGTACCGAGGGCACCGGAGGGGCGGGCGGGTACGGGCCGGTAAGGACCGACGGACCGAGGGCCGGCCCTTCCCGGCGATCCGCGGCCGGGCGCTCCGGAAAGTCCCCGGAGGCGGATCTCGTCACAGATGGCCGGATCGGGCTTGCTTCTTATTACTGGCGGGTAGCATCATCGTAGCCACTTGTTGGAATGCAAACCTGTGCGAGGAATCAAGTGCCTCGCCGATCTCTCTACGGACCGGGAGCCGTCACCATGGGGCACTACAAGTCCAACCTCCGCGACATCGAGTTCAACCTGTTCGAGGTCCTCGGGCGCGACAAGCTGTACGGCACCGGGCCGTTCGAAGAGATGGACGTCGACACCGCGAAGAGCGTCCTCGAGGAGCTGACCCGCCTCTCGGAGAACGAGCTGGCCGAGTCCTTCACCGACGCCGACCGCAACCCCCCGGTCTTCGACCCGGAGACCAACACCGCACCGGTTCCCGCGTCCTTCAAGAAGAGCTACCAGGCCTTCATGGACTCCGAGTACTGGCGGCTCGGCGTGCCCGAGGCCGTCGGCGGCACGACGGCGCCCCCGACGCTGATCTGGGCGTACGCCGAGCTGATCCTGGGCGCCAACCCGGCCGTGTGGATGTACTCGTCCGGTCCCGCCTTCGCCGGGGTCCTGCACGACGAGGGCAACGACACGCAGAAGAAGATCGCCCAGATCGCCGTCGAGAAGCAGTGGGGCTCCACCATGGTCCTCACCGAGCCGGACGCCGGCTCGGACGTGGGCGCCGGCCGCACCAAGGCCGTGCAGCAGGAGGACGGCTCCTGGCACATCGAGGGCGTGAAGCGGTTCATCACCTCGGGTGAGCACGACATGTCGGAGAACATCCTCCACTACGTGCTCGCGCGTCCCGAGGGCGCCGGGCCCGGCACCAAGGGCCTGTCCCTCTTCCTCGTCCCGAAGTACCTCTTCGACTTCGAGAGCGGCGAGCTGGGCGAGCGCAACGGCGTCTACGCCACGAACGTCGAGCACAAGATGGGCCTGAAGGCCTCCAACACCTGCGAGATGACCTTCGGCGACCGGCACCCCGCCAAGGGCTGGCTGATCGGCGACAAGCACGACGGCATCCGCCAGATGTTCCGCATCATCGAGTTCGCCCGCATGATGGTCGGCACGAAGGCGATCTCCACCCTCTCCACCGGCTACCTCAACGCGCTGGAGTACGCCAAGGAGCGCGTCCAGGGACCGGACCTCGCGAACTTCATGGACAAGTCCGCGCCCAAGGTCACCATCACCCACCACCCCGACGTGCGCCGCTCGCTGATGACGCAGAAGGCGTACGCGGAGGGCATGCGCGCGCTCGTCCTGCACACCGCCTCGGTGCAGGACACGATCGCGGTCAAGACGGCCGCGGGCGAGGACACCTCGGTCGACCACGCGCTCAACGACCTGCTCCTGCCCATCGTCAAGGGCTACGGCTCCGAGAAGGGCTACGAGCAGCTCGCCCAGTCGCTGCAGACGTTCGGCGGCTCCGGCTTCCTGCAGGAATACCCGATCGAGCAGTACATCCGCGACTCCAAGATCGACACCCTGTACGAGGGCACCACCGCGATCCAGGGGCAGGACTACTTCTTCCGGAAGATCGTCCGCAACCAGGGCGCGGCCCTGAACTCGATCGCCGAGGACATCAAGCAGTTCCTCGCCCTCGGCACCGGCGGCGAGGAGCTGGCGGGCGCCCGCGAGCACCTGGCCAAGGCCGCCGTCGAGCTGGAGGCCATCGTCGGCCTGATGCTCACCGACCTCGCGGCCACCGAGCAGGACGTCAAGAACATCTACAAGGTGGGCCTGAACACCACCCGCCTGCTGATGGCCTCCGGTGACGTGATCGTCGGCCACCTGCTCCTGCGGGGTGCCGCGGTCGCCGCCGAGAAGCTCCAGACGGCCTCCGCCAAGGACGTCCCCTTCTACACCGGCAAGATCGCCGCGGCGAAGTTCTTCGCGTCCAACGTCCTGCCCGGGGTCACCCTGGCCCGCAAGATCGCCGAGGGCGTCGAGCTGGACCTGATGGAGCTGGACGAGGCGGCCTTCTAGGCCTCCCGGCGCAGATCGCGCGCGAGCGGACAAGATCGCCCGGTCCCGTCCGCTGCTCTCCGAGTCCGTCCGAACCCGTACGAGGGCCCGCTTCCGCGCCAGGGAAGCGGGCCCTCGTCCTCGTTAAGGTGAACCCATGAGCGAACCCGTCCGCCCGTCTCCCGCCGCCGCCCCTCCACGGAGCGCCGAGCGCGCCCCTCTCAGCTTCGACCGCGGCCACACCGACGACCTCATGACCTTCCTCGCCGCCTCCCCCACGCCGTACCACGCGGTGGCGAACGTCGCCGAGCGGCTGGAGAAGGCGGGCTTCCGCCAGGTCATGGAGACGGACGCCTGGGACGCCGGGACATCGGCGGCTCCCGCCGCGGGCAGCGGCGGAAAGTACGTACTGCGCGGCGGCGCGATCATCGCCTGGTACGTCCCCGAGGGCACCGCGCACCACACGCCGTTCCGGATCGTCGGCGCCCACACCGACTCCCCCAACCTGCGGGTGAAGCCGCGGCCCGACAGCGGGACGCAGGGCTGGCGCCAGGTGGCCGTGGAGATCTACGGCGGGCCGCTGCTCAACTCCTGGCTCGACCGCGACCTCGGCCTGGCCGGCCGGCTGTCCCTGCGGGACGGTTCGACCCGGCTGGTGAACGTCGACCGGCCGCTGCTGCGCGTCCCGCAGCTCGCCATCCACCTGGACCGCTCGGTGAACGCCGACGGCCTCAAGCTCGACAAGCAGCGCCACATGCAGCCGGTCTGGGGCCTGGGCGAGGACGTGTGCGACGGCGACCTCATCGCCTTCCTGGAGGACACCGCCGGGGTCCCGTCCGGCGAGGTCACCGGCTGGGACCTGATGGTGCACTCCGTGGAGCCGCCGGCGTACCTGGGCCGCGACAAGGAGCTGCTGGCGGGCCCGCGCATGGACAACCTGCTGTCCGTGCACGCCGGTACGGCCGCGCTGACGGCGGCCGCCGCGGCCGGGGCCGGGCTGCCCCACATCCCCGTCCTGGCCGCCTTCGACCACGAGGAGAACGGCTCCCAGTCCGACACCGGTGCGGACGGGCCGCTGCTCGGCGGCGTGCTGGAGCGCTCGGTGTTCGCCCGCGGCGGCTCGTACGAGGACCGGGCGCGCGCCTTCGCCGGCACCGTCTGCCTCTCCTCGGACACCGGTCACGCCGTCCACCCCAACTACGCGGAGCGGCACGACCCGACGCACCACCCGCGCGTCGACGGCGGCCCGATCCTCAAGGTCAACGTCAACAACCGCTACGCGACGGACGGTTCGGGCCGGTCCGTGTTCGCGGCGGCCTGCGAGAAGGCGGGCGTGCCCTTCCAGTCGTTCGTCTCCAACAACTCCATGCCGTGCGGCACCACGATCGGCCCGATCACCGCGGCCCGGCACGGCATCAGGACCGTCGACATCGGCGTGGCCATCCTGTCGATGCACAGCGCGCGCGAACTGTGCGGTGCGAAGGACCCGTTCCTCCTGGCGAACGCGCTGACGGCGTTCCTGGAGGGATAGGGGCGCCCGCCCCGTCACCGGCCGCGTGCGTCGGGGGCGGGTCGACCTCCCGTCGGAGACCCGCTTCTCCCGACGGGAGGTCAACCCGCCCCCGACGCATGAGTGATGACCTTCCGGGTACCTGGAGGCAACCGGAAGGACCGGGGAAGAACCGGGAGAACCGGATAGGGAGGCGGCACTCATGGGACTCGGAGGGTGCATCATCCTGATCGCCGTAGGGGCGATCCTCACCTTCGCGACCGACTGGGACATGCAGGGAGTCAATCTGAACCTGGTCGGCGTCATCTTCATGATCGTCGGACTGATCGGCGTGGCGACCTTCAGCAGCATCGCCCGGCGCAGGCGCGTCGTCGTCCCACCGACCACGCCCGTCATCGACGACACCCGCCCGCGCAGCCGCGACGGATACAGCGACGGATACGGGGTCTGACCGAACGTCACCGGTGCGCGTACGCCGTGGGCGTGCCGTGTACCCCGCATGCGCCGGGCCCACCACATGCGCCATGTACACCGCAGGTGCCGGGTACGCCGTATGCCGACAATCGGCCTAGTGACGGCGTCGGGAGGCGGGCGGCGGGGCACCCGTGATGGCATGAGATTCCTCGTACGCGACCGGCTCCTCGGAATCGGTGACGACTACTGGATCGAGGACGACCAGGGCAACAAGGTCTTCCTCGTCGACGGCAAGGCCATGCGACTGCGGGACACCTTCGAGCTGAAGGACGTCCGGGGCCGTGTGCTCATCGACATCCGCAAGAAGATGTTCGCCCTGCGCGACACCATGGTGATCGAGCGGGACGGCGAGGCACTGGCGGCGATCCGGCGCAAGCGGCTGTCCCTGCTGCGCAACCACTACCGGGTCACTCTGGCCGACGGCACCGAACTGGACGTCAGCGGCAAGATCCTCGACCGCGAGTTCGCCGTGGAGTACGACGGCGAACTGCTCGCCGTGATCTCGCGGCGCTGGCGGCACATCCGGGAGACGTACGGCGTCGACGTCGTACGGGACGACGCGGACCCGGCGCTGCTGATCGCGGTGGCGGTGTGCGTGATCCACCTGGCGGAGAAGGAGCGGGAGGGCTAGGGCCCGCCCGGGGCCCTCTCCAGGGTCCCGCTCCGGAGCCCGCCCCGGGTCCGTTCCTCGGGGTCCTCGGGGTCCTCGGGGCGGAGGCTCAGCGGTGCGGGCGGTCCAGACCGAGGACGCGGTCCTTGAGGGCCGGGAACTGCTCGCGGGTCTTCGCCACCCTCGCCGGGTCGAAGTCCACCGTAAGGACCTGTTCCCCCGAGCCGGCCTCCGCCAGGACCTCCCCCCACGGATCGACCACGATCGAGTGACCCGCCTGCGGAACTCCGGCGTGGGTCCCGGCCGTTCCGCACGCGAGGACGTACGCCTGGTTCTCCACGGCCCGCGCCCGCGCCAGGAGCGTCCAGTGGGACCGCCGCCGGTCCGGCCAGCCCGCCGGGACGACCAGCGTCTCGGCACCGGCGTCGACGAGACCGCGGAAGAGTTCGGGGAAGCGGAGGTCGTAGCAGGTCGCGAGACCGAGCGTGGTGTGCGGCAGCGGCACCGTCACCAGCGCGTCGCCCGCGCTCATCAGGACGGCCTCCCCCTGATCGAAGCCGAAGCGGTGGATCTTGCGGTAGACGGCGGCCAGGTCTCCGGCGGGGGAGAGGACGAGCGAGGTGTTGTAGAGCGGCCCGTCACCCGTGGCGGAGCCGCCGTCGGCGGCGGCCCGCTCCGGGACGGAGCCCGCGTGCAGCCACACCCCCGCGTCGCGCGCGGCCGCGGCCATCGCCTCGAGGGTCGGCCCGTGGAGGGGTTCCGCCTCGCGCGCGAAGTCCTCGTGGGCGAACGCGCCGGTCGTCCACAGCTCCGGCAGGACGACGAGGTCCGCCCCGGCCTGTTCCCGTACCAGAGCGGCCACCCTGCGCCGACGGGATTCGACCGATTCGCCCTCGTTCACGTCGACTTGGAGCAACGAAGCGCGCACAATACCACCGTCCTGGCATTCGACTCGTCGGCACGGCCTACGATCGTCACACGAAAGCACTGCCGGGGTGCCTCACAGCAGCGTAACTTGGGGGCCCTCCCGGTTCGAGCGTAGTCAAGAACCGGGGGAGTCCCGAGACGCCCGCCGAGCGCAGCCACCGCCCACTGGCACCGCCGCCACAACCTGCCCGTGTACCGACCGCCGAGGGGTCCCGTTCCGTGAGTCTGCATCCCACCCTCCAGCCCTACGCCGACGCCTGGAACCATTCCGTCGAGGCGATATCCGAGCTGGTGCAGCCGCTCGTGGAGGCCGACTGGAACCGGCGGACGCCGTGCCCGGGGTGGTCGGTCCGCGACGTGGTCTCCCACGTCATCGGTCTGGACTGCGAGATGCTGGGCGACCCGCGCCCGATCCACACACTCCCGCGCGACCTGTTCCACGTCACCGACGACCAGCAGCGCTACATGGAGATACAGGTCGACGTGCGGCGCCACCACACGGCGCCGGAGATGACCTCCGAGCTGGAGTACACGATCATCCGCCGCAACCGCCAGCTGCGGAACGATGCGCGTGAGCCCGGCAGGACGGTGCGCGGCCCGCTCGGCTCGGAGCTCACGCTGGAGGAGTCCATGCGCCGGCACGCGTGCGACGTGTGGGTGCACGAGCAGGACCTGCGCGCGGCCCTCGGCCGCCCCGGCAACCTCGACTCCCCCGGCGCGCACGTCGCCCGCGACGTGCTGCTCGCGGAGCTGCCGCGGGTGGTCGCCGAGAAGGCGGAGGCACCACGCAGCTCGGCCGTGGTGATCGACGTCCACGGGCCCGTGGAGTTCCTGCGCACCATCCGCGTCGACATCCAGGGCCGCGGCACGCTGGAGACCGCCCCGGCGCTCGGCCCGGCCGTCACACTCGGCCTCGACTGGGAGACGTACGTCCGCCTGGCGTGCGGCCGGGTGACGCCGGAGGCGGTGTCGGACCGGGTGAAGACGGAGGGCGACCCGGACCTGGCGGCGGCGATCCTGCGGCACTTCGCGGTGACGCGGTAGAACCGACGGGAGCGGGGCGCCGGGGCTCCGGGGCGGCCCTGTACGGCGACCTCCTGGGCCCCGGCGGCCGCCCACGCCCCTACACCGGCTGCACCGGCACGTGCACGCTCTCCACCCGGCTGGCGACCAGCCGTTCCCGCTCCCTGCGCGCCGCCTGCCCGCGCAGCCGCAGGATCTGGGTGAGCCCGAAAGCCTGGAGGACGAAGACGGCGGCGAAGGCGACGCCGTAGTCCCCGCCGGTGGCGTCCAGGAGCACGCCGACGGCGAACAGGGTGGTCATGGACGCGATGAAGCCGCCCATGTTGGTGATGCCGGACGCCGTGCCCTGCCGCTCCGGCGGGTTCACCGGACGGGAGAAGTCGAAGCCGATCATCGAGGCCGGACCGCAGGCGCCCAGCACCGTGCACAGCACCACCAGCAGCCACATCGGCGCCGTCTCGCCCGGGTAGACCAGCGTGACCGCCCACAGCAGGGCCGTCACCCCCACGGTCCCGAGGACCAGCGGCAGCCGCGCGCCGTGCTGCCGGGCGATCAGCTGACCGTAGACGAGACCGAAGACCATGTTGGACAGCACCACGAGGGTGAGCAGCTCACCGGCGGTGGCCCGGGACAGCCCCTGCGCCTCGACGAGGAACGGCATGCCCCACAGCAGCAGGAACACCATCGCCGGGAACTGCGTGGTGAAGTGCACCCACATGCCGAGCCGGGTCCCCGGTTCGCGCCAGGAGGCGGCGATCTGCCGGCGCACGTAAGCGGCGCCCTGGTGCGGGACGGGGTCCGGCTCGTGGCCCTCGGGATGGTCCTTCAGGAACAGCAGGAGCAGGACGAACACCACGACGCCGGCGAGCGCGCTGCCCGCGAAGGCCGCCGTCCAGCCGATGCCGTGCAGCAGCCGGGCCAGGACCAGGGTGGAGACGAGGTTGCCCGCCATGCCGGCCAGCCCGGCGAGCTGCCCGATCAGCGGCCCGCGCCGGGCCGGGAACCACCGGCTGCCCAGCCGCAGCACGCTGATGAACGTCATGGCGTCCCCGCAGCCGAGCAGGGCACGGGAGGCGAGCGCCATGCCGTACGACGGGGAGAGGGCGAAGCCGAGCTGTCCGACCGTGAACAGCACGACACCGATGCCCAGCACCTTCTTGGTGCCGAGCCGGTCGACGAGCAGGCCGACGGGTATCTGCATGCCCGCGTAGACCAGCAGCTGGAGGATGGAGAAGGTGGACAGGGCGGAGGCGTTGACCCCGAAGCGGTCGGCCGCGTCGAGGCCGGCCACCCCCAGGGACGTACGGAAGATGACGGCGACGAAGTAGACCGAGACACCGATCCCCCACACCATCAGGGCCCGCCGCCCGCCCGGAGGATCCCCGGGCAGGGCGCTCCCGCCGTTCCTCGCACTCCCGCCGCTCATGGCCCTCCCGCCCCTCATCGCACCTCTCCCCGGGCCAGGTGGGAGAACCAGCCGACGTGCCGGTTGACGGCCCCGGCGGCCGCCTCCGGGTCGCCCGAGCGCAACGCTTCGAGGATCTCCTGGTGCTCGGAGAGGGTCTTCGCGATGCGGTCGGGGTGCGAGTGCATGACGGCGACTCCCATTCGCAGCTGACGGTCGCGGAGCTGGTCGTAGAGGCGGGAGAGGATCTCGTTGCCGCCGCTGCGGACGATCTCCGCGTGGAAACAGCGGTCGGTGACGGACGCGGCGGCCAAGTCACCGGCGGCGGCCTGCTCCTTCTGCCGGGCGAGCAGCGCCTCCAGGCGCTCGATGAGCCCGGGGGGCGCGGGGACGGCCTTGCGCACCGCGTGCTCCTCGACGAGCAGCCGGGTCTCGACGACGTCGGCGATCTCCTGCGCGGAGACGGGCAGGACGAGGGCGCCCTTCTTCGGGTAGAGCCGGATCAGGCCCTCGGCCTCCAGCCGCAGCAGCGCCTCACGCACCGGTGTGCGCGAGACCCCGGCGGCGTTGGCCAGCTCCCCCTCGGTCAGCAGCGTGCCGCCCTCGTAACGGCGCTCGAGGACACCCTGCTTGACGTGGACGTAGACGCGTTCGGCGGCGGGGGGTTGCTTCACGGGAGCCGGACTCATGCCGACAGGATAGATACAACACGTGTGCGTGGATGCATCCGTCCATCATCCGGACCGACCGCGCCACCCCGCCGCACCACCCCTGCCGCACCGCCCCTGCCGCACCGCCCTGCCACACCACCCCTGTCGCGCCGCCCCTGTCGCACGGACTGGAAAATCACCCCGCCCCGGCGCACAACCATCCGCGCCACCCATGCGTCAGACTCGTGCGGCCGCTCTCGGTCGCGCCTCAAGTCGGCCGCAGCAATGGGGCATTCAACGTAATCGGGGTACCTCACTTGAATATCGGCATTCAGGGCATCCGGGTCCGCAGAGCCGTCGGTGTCGCCGTGACCACCGGCGCCATGCTGGCCTCCGGCGCCCTCTACGCGGCGCCCGCGCAGGCCGCCGCCGCACCCACGATCGCCGCCAAGGGCGGCTTCTTGATGAACGACGCGAACGGCAAGTCGCTCTACACCAAGGCCGCGGACACCCGCCTTTCGACCGGTTCCACGACGAAGATCATGACCGCGAAGGTCGTGCTCGCGCAGAAGAACCTGAACCTCGACGCCAAGGTCACCATCCAGATGGCCTACAGCGACTACATCGTGGCGAACAACGCGTCGTCCGCGCGCCTGATCGTGGGCGACAAGGTGACCGTGCGCCAGCTGCTGTACGGGCTGATGCTGCCGTCCGGCTGCGACGCGGCGTACGCGCTGGCCGACAAGTTCGGTACGGGCACGACGCGGGCCGCGCGCGTGAAGTCCTTCATCGGGAAGATGAACGCCGACGCGAAGAAGCTGGGGCTGAAGAACACCAACTTCGACTCGTTCGACGGCATCGGCAAGGGCAAGAACTACTCCACGCCGCGCGATCTGACGAAGATCGCCAGCAGCGCGATGAAGAGCGCCAACTTCCGCGCGATCGTCAAGACGAAGACGTACACGGCGAAGACCGTCACGAAGACGGGCAGCACCCGCACGATGGCGCCGTGGACCAACACCAACGGTCTGCTCAGCAGCTACAGCGGCACGATCGGCGTGAAGACCGGTTCGGGCCCGACCGCCAAGTACTGCCTGGTCTTCGCCGCGACGAAGAACGGCAGGACGGTCATCGGCACGGTCCTCGCCTCGACCGGCTCCGCCCAGCGCGAGACGGACGCCAAGAAGATCATGAACTACGGCTTCGGCAAGATCTGACGCACGGCCGCACCACAGGGGCCCACCGTTCGCGGTGGGCCTCCGTCGTACGCGGGGCACCGTCCATCCGGCCCACCCCCGCGCGAAAGGCCGTACCCCCCATCCCCCGTCTACGGCCGTACGCCCTTCCCGTCTACGGTTGTACGCCCCGTCTCCCGGTACCGCTCCCGATCCCGTCGAGGTCGCTCATGTCCGCGCAGCAGCCGAGTCCCGCCGTCGCCGACGCGCCGTCCCCGGTCCGGCCCCGCCTCGACGGCGACGGCACGACGGGCGCCCCCGGCGGTGCCGTCCCGGCTCCGGGGGAGACCGACGCGTCGGTCTGGCGTGTCGTCGGTGACCCCTTGGTCGCGGCGCCCGGGAAAGGCGTGCTGTCCTGCTCCCGGGTCGCGGTGAAGGACGTCTTCGCCGTGACCGGCCACGCGATCGGGATGGGGAATCCGGCCTGGCTGCACGGGGCACCGGTCGAGCCGGCCCACTCCGCGACCGTCCGGGCCCTGCTGCGGGCAGGGGCGGACGTCACCGGGATCGCGCAGACCGATGAGCTGGCCTACGGCCTGTCCGGGCACAACTCGCACTACGGGACGCCCCCGAATCCCGCGGCGCCCGGACGGGTCCCCGGGGGATCCTCGAGCGGCCCGGCCAGTGCCGTCGCCCTGGGCCTGGCCGACATCGGCCTGGGCACCGACACGGCGGGCTCGACGCGGGTACCGGCCTCCTACTGCGGGCTGTACAGCCTGCGGCCGACCCACGGCCTGGTCCCGGACACCGGACAGACCGGTCTCGCGCCCTCGTTCGACACCCCGAGCTGGATCACCCGGACCCCACGGCTGCTCGACCGGGTGACCGACGTACTCCTTCCGCGGCAGCCCGCACAGCCGATCGAACGGTGGATCCTGGCCACGGACCTGTTCGCCCTCGTGGACCCGTCCCTGCGCCTTCCGCTGCAGGACGCGGCACACGCGTGGGCGGACCGGCTGGCCGTCCCGCTGCAGCCGAGGGAGAGCACCTGCGCCGCGCATCTCGAGGAGTGGGCGGAGGCAGTGGGCGTCGTCCAGGCCGTGGAGATGTGGCAGGTGCACGGCAGCTGGCTGCAGGCGCATCCCGAGGCCGTCTCGCCCGGAGTCGCGCACGCCGTCGCCGCGGGCGAGAACATGCCGGCCGAGTACCTGGAATGGGCCCGGGACATCCTGAGCCAGGCGCGGATCGCACTCGCCGAACTGATCCCGCCGGGGACCGCGCTCGTACAGCCGGCGGCCCCGACCGCGGCTCCCCCGCCCGGCCCGGCCGGTGCCGGCCTGGCGCTGCGCACCGCGACGGTGCGACTGGTCTGCGCCGCGAGCGCGGCGGGCCTGCCGGTGCTGACCATGCCCGGAGTGCGGAGCCCGGCCGGCCCCGTCGGACTCAGCCTCCTCGCGGCCGCCGGAAGCGACCGCGCCCTGACCGCCGCGTTCGCCCCTCACACCACCATGCCGCGCCACAGTTCCACCTAGGTTCCCTGCCCCGCGCCTCGACCGCCGTCTGCCCTACACCCTCCCACCAGCCGGTACAGCGAGTTTCGATCTTCTTCGCCCGTGTTCGTGAACATCCTCGACCCGGCTGGCATATGCCCTCCGGCTCGCCCTACGTTCCGCGACGGAGGTGGTTCACGTGAACGAACCCAGCAAACGAAAGAGCTCCACCGAGCGGCATGAGGCGATCGACGTCAGCGACTTCGTCTACGCGGCGACCGGCGCCCGGGTGCGGAGGCTGACGATGCCGGACGGGACGCATTGGTTTCCGGCGGTGGACGTCTGCAAGGAACTCGGCCACACCAACTCTCGGAAAGCTCTCGCAGATCATGTTCCCGACGAGCATCGAGAGATGCTCGAGACCGTAACTGGAGGTTACGGTCTCAGCATTCCCGCAGGTAGAGGGTGGCGTCGAGACTTGCACGTCATCTCTCTCCAAGGTCTCGTCCTCCTCGTCAACGCCTGCACCAAATCGGCCTGCGCCCCCTTCAAGCAGTGGGTCGCCGAAGTCATCGAGACCGTTCAGCGCGAGGGTTCCTACTCTCTCGACGAGGCCGAAGTGCAGCCCGCCGAACCCGGTGCCCCCATCGCCTATGCCATGCCGGAGCAGGTCGCCGAGGCCATCGTCCGGCTGGAGGCGCACAACCTTCAGCTGGATGAGGAGCTGGCCGGCGGGCAGCGCGAGTCGATCGCTTTGCAGAAGCAGATGCTGACCGCGCAACAGGACGCACTCGCCGTGCAACAGGCGACTCTCGCCGTGCAGCAGGCAACTCTCGCTGTCCAGCAGGCCATGGTGCGGGCGATGGAACGCATCGCGGACCGGTTCGACACCCTCGTCCTCGAACGTCGTCCGACCCGGGGACACCTGGCCACGCCGCCCACCACGGAGTCGGTACTGGCGGACTGGCGGGAGCGGTTGTCCGTGACCGAGGACGTGTGGACGGTGGCCGTGGTCATCGCCCCGGTACTCGTCGAGCAGGGTGAGATGCGCGAGCCACTGGAGTCGATCGCCGCCCGTACCGGGCTTTCCGTGCACCGTGTCAACGAATGCCTCCGGCTGCTGCGCAAGCACGCCTGCATTCGCTCGCGGGGCGGGACCGGGGACGGGGCTCCGGTGTACGTGCTCCATCAGACCTGAGGCCGGCGCAGCAGGAGGGGCGTCGCAATCCGAAGTTGCGGCGCCCCTCCTGTGATGAACCTAGTGGTTCGTCGGGCCTCACGCCCAGCTGATCAACCGTTTCGGCTGTTCCAGGATCGCGGCCACGTCGGCCAGGAACCTGGAGCCCAGTTCGCCGTCGATCAGGCGGTGGTCGAAGCTCAGGGCCAGGGTGGTGACCTGACGGGGCTTCACCTTGCCCTTGTGGACCCACGGCTGGAGCTTGATCGCGCCGACCGCCAGGATCGCGGACTCGCCGGGGTTGAGGATCGGCGTGCCCGTGTCGACGCCGAAGACGCCGACGTTGGTGATGGTGACCGTGCCGGCCTGCATCGCGGACGGGGAGGTCTTGCCGTCCCTCGCCGTGGACACCAGTTCACCCAGGGACTCGGCCAGTTGCGGCAGCGTCTTGGCGTGGGCGTCCTTGATGTTCGGGACGATCAGGCCACGCGGTGTGGCCGCCGCGATGCCCAGGTTCACGTAGTGCTTGACCACGATCTCCTGGGCCGCCTCGTCCCAGGACGCGTTGACGCCCGGGTTGCGCCTGATCGCGACCAGCAGGGCCTTGGCGATCAGGAGGAGCGGGTTCACGCGCAGGCCCGCGAACTCCTTGTCCTGCTTGAGCTCCTCGACCAGCTTCATCGTGCGCGTCACGTCGACCGTCACGAACTCGGTGACGTGCGGCGCGGTGAACGCCGAACCGACCATCGCCGCCGCCGTCGCCTTGCGCACGCCCTTGACCGGGATGCGGGTCTCGCGCGCGGTGTCGTACGACGCCGGAGCCGGAGCAGGAGTGGAGACGGGAGCGGCGGAGGGGACTTCCGGGGCGGGCGCCCCGGGCTCCGGCGCCGTGGGTCCGGCCTCGGGCGCGGCCACCGCCGCGTGGACGTCCTCGCGGGTGACGATGCCGTCCGGGCCGGTCGGGGTGACCGTCGCCAGGTCGACGCCGAGGTCCTTCGCCAGCTTGCGCACCGGCGGCTTGGCCAGCGGGCGCTGAGCACCGGCCACCGGACCGGCGGCGGGTGCCGGACCGGCGGCGGGTGCCGGGGCGGCCGGGGCGTGGCCGTTCAGCTCCGTCCGGACCCCTGCCACCGCCTGCTGGGCGAAGCCGTCCGGGGCGGTCTTGCGCGGGCGGCGGCGCGTCGCGGACGTCGCCACGCCGTAGCCGACCAGCACGGGCTGGCGGCCCGAACCCGCCGTCGTCGGTTCGGCTTCCGCCGGCTGCTCGGCGGGTACGGCAGCGGCGGGTACGGCTTCGGCGGCCGGGGCGGCCGCGGGAGCCTCCGCCTCCGGGGCGGCTCCGCCCGAGACGTCCACCGCGATGATGGACGTGCCCACGTCCACCGTGGTGCCCTCGGGGAAGTGCAGCGCGCGGACCACCCCGTCGTAGGGGATGGGGAGCTCCACGGCCGCCTTCGCCGTCTCGACCTCGCACACCACCTGGCCGTCGGTGACCGTGTCACCGGGCTGGACGTACCACTTGAGGATCTCGGCCTCGGTCAGCCCCTCGCCCACGTCGGGCATCTTGAACTCACGGACGGGCGCTTGCGTCATCGTCGTCACGACCCTCCCTTTCCCTCAGTAGGCCAGTGAGCGGTCGACGGCGTCCAGCACCCGGTCCAGGTCCGGGAGGTAGGACTCCTCCAGGCGGGCCGGCGGGTACGGGGCGTGGTAGCCGCCCACCCGCAGGACCGGGGCCTCCAGGTGGTAGAAGCAGCGCTCCGTGATCCGCGCGGCGATCTCCGCGCCCGAACCGAAGAACACCGGCGCCTCGTGGACGACGACCAGGCGGCGGGTCTTCTCCACCGACGCCTGGATCGCGTCGAAGTCGAGCGGGGAGACCGAGCGCAGGTCCAGGACCTCCAGGGAGCGGCCCTCCTCGGCGGCCGCGTCCGCGACCTCCTGGCAGAGCTTCACCATCGGGCCGTACGCCACCAGCGTCAGGTCGGTGCCCTCGCGGACCACGCGCGCGGTGTGCAGCGGGCCGGGGATCGCCTCGGTGTTGACCTCGGCCTTGTCCCAGTAGCGCCGCTTGGGCTCGAAGAAGATCACCGGGTCGTCGCTCTGGATGGCCTGCTGCATCATCCAGTACGCGTCCGACGCGTTCGACGGCGAGACCACCTTCAGGCCCGCCACGTGCGCGAACAGCGACTCCGGGGACTCGGAGTGGTGCTCCACCGCGCCGATGCCGCCGCCGTAGGGGATGCGCACGACGACCGGGAGTTTCACCTTGCCCAGCGACCGCGCGTGCATCTTCGCGAGCTGCGTGACGATCTGGTCGTACGCCGGGAAGACGAAGCCGTCGAACTGGATCTCGACCACCGGGCGGTAGCCGCGCAGGGCGAGGCCGATCGCCGTGCCGACGATGCCCGACTCGGCGAGCGGGGTGTCGATGACGCGGCTCTCGCCGAAGTCCTTCTGCAGCCCGTCCGTCACCCGGAACACGCCGCCGAGCTTGCCGACGTCCTCACCCATGACGAGGACCTTGGGGTCCGTGTCCAGAGCGCGGCGCAGCGACTCGTTGATCGCCTTGGCCAGGGCCATGTTTTTGAATGTCACGGTCTCCGCCATGTCACTTCCCCCCGTCCGTGTCGGCGAACGACGCCTGGTAGGCGGCGAACTGGGCCCGCTCCTCGTCGACGAGGGCGTGTCCGTCCGCGTACGCGTTCTCGAAGATGGCGAAGTGGTCCGGATCCTTCATGGCACGGACCGCTTCGCGCACTCGTTTGCCCAACGTCTCGCTCTCGATCTCCAGTTCCGCAAAAAATCCCTCGTCCGCGTGGTGGGCGGACTCCAGGTGGCGGCGAAGGCGCAGGATCGGGTCCTTGGCCTCCCAGGCGGCCCGCTCGTCGTCGTGGCGGTAGCGGGTCGGGTCGTCGGAGGTGGTGTGGGCGCCCATGCGGTAGGTGAACGCCTCGATCAGCGTCGGTCCCTCACCGGCGCGGGCCCGTTCCAGGGCCCACCGGGTCACGGCGAGGTTCGCCAGCACGTCGTTGCCGTCCACCCGCAGGCCCGGGAAGCCGAAGCCCTGCGCACGCTGGTACAGCGGGACGCGGGACTGCTTCTCGGTCGGTTCGGAGATCGCCCACTGGTTGTTCTGGCAGAAGAACACCACCGGGGCGTTGTAGACCGCGGAGAAGGTGAAGGCCTCGGCCACGTCGCCCTGGCTGGAGGCGCCGTCGCCGAAGTAGGCGATCACCGCGCTGTCCGCGCCGTCCTTGGCGACGCCCATCGCGTAGCCCGTGGCGTGCAGCGCCTGGGAGCCGATGACGATCGTGTACAGGTGGAAGTTGTTGCTGTTCGGGTCCCAGCCGCCGTTGTTGACGCCACGGAACATGCCGAGCAGGTTGGTCGGGTCCACCCCGCGGCACCAGGCGACGCCGTGCTCGCGGTAGGTGGGGAAGACGTAGTCGTCGTCGCGCAGCGCGCGCCCGGAGCCGATCTGCGCCGCTTCCTGGCCCAGCAGCGAGGCCCACAGGCCCAGCTCGCCCTGGCGCTGGAGCGCGGTGGCCTCGGCGTCGAAACGGCGGGTGAGCACCATGTCGCGGTACAGGCCGCGGAACTCCTCGGAGGTGACGCCGGAGACGTACGGGTCGAACTCGGCGTTCCGGACCCGCTCGCCCTCGGGCGTCAGCAGCTGTACGAGGTGGGGTTCGGCGCTCCGCGGCTTCGTGCCGCCGGTCTTCCTGGCCGCCGGGGCCTTCTTCGCGGCGGATGCCTTCTTGGCCGCGGATGCCTTCTTGGCCGCGGATGCCTTCTTGGCCACGGGTGCCTTCTTGGCCACGGGTGCCTTCTTGGCCACGGTCGCCTTCTTCGCCGGGACCGCCTTCTCGGCGGTGGTGCTGGTGGTGCGCTGGGCGCCGGTGGCGCCGGCGTCGCTTCCGGCGCTGCGTCGCGGTGTGCGCGCGGCAGTGCTCTCCACGGTCACGTGTGCTCCTCCGTCGGTCCGACCCCCGGGATTGCCGGTAGGTCTGGGGTCCCCCTCCAGCTCGTCGAAGCCTGGGGGAGGCTCACCTCTTCTCGACCACGGGCACGGGGTGGGTGCCGCTCGGCCGGGAACAGGCGTGACAGGTGCCCCGGCGAGCGACCTGCACATGGCACGTTACCCAGTGCGCCGCATTTCTGGGAAACCATTCCTGACCTGGGATTTTGCTTGGATTTCCAAGTAAATCGGAAAGGCTGGAAAGGCGCGCTGGTCACAGCCTTGCAGGAGGCCGGAGCAACGGCACGTTATCCCGCCGACCCCGGACTCGGGAAGGGTCGTGTCCCGCGCGCGCCCTGCGGCGGGCCGGCGTCCCGCCGCACTTCCACCGGACGCCTGCCCGGCACTCCGTCCGGCTCCCGCCCGAGGCGGATCAAGCACACAGCGCGACCGGAAATGACTGGCTGCGACAACGCGCAGTTCACGGGCCCGCGCGGTGCCCTAGCATCTGGCGCGTGTCGCCCTTACGTGTACTACCCCCCGTTCCTTGCGCGCCCCCTTTGGGCGCCCTGCTGCGCCGGTACGCCGCCGGTTCCGCGGTGACCTGCGAGCCCGTCGACGAGGGCCTGCTCAACCGTGGCTACCGCCTGCGTACGACCCGCGGCCGCTACTTCCTCAAGCACCACTTCGACCCCGAGACCGCCGATCCGGCCGCGATCGTCCGCCAGCACCGCGCCACCCGGCGCCTGGCCGACCTGGGCGTGCCGGTGGCCCCGCCGCTGCCCGCCCGGGACGGGCGCACGGTCGCCGTGGTCGGCGGGCACGCGTACGCCCTGCATCCCTGGATCGACGGCCGGCACCGGCACGGCGGGCAGCTCACGCCGGGACAGTGCGCACGGCTCGGGGCACTGCTCGGCGCGGTCCACGCCGGCCTGGAACGCGTGATGCCGGCCCACGCGCGGACCCACGGCGCTCCGGCGGAGAGCGCCGACCCGGCCGACACCCTCACCCTCATCGACGAGTTGCTCGGCCGCGTCCACCGGCACCGCCCCGCCGACTCCTTCGACGCCCTCGCCCGCCGCCGGCTCCAGGAACGACGGACCCTTCTGGAGCGGCACGCCGGCCGGCGTCCTCCGCGCGGGGACGCGGTGGGATGGGTGCACGGGGACTTCCACCCGTTCAACGTGCTGTACCGGGGGAGCGCGCCCGCGGCGATCGTCGACTGGGACCGGCTCGGGGTACAGCCCCGCGCGGAGGAGGCCGTACGCGCCGCGGCGATCTTCTTCGTGCGGCCCTCGGGCACCCTCGACCTGCCGCGCGTACGGTCCTACGCGCGCGCGTACCGGCGCGGCGCGGGGGCCACGCCCGCCCAGCTCGCCGCGGCGGTGCACCGAGTGTGGTGGGAACGCCTCAACGACTTCTGGATGCTCCGCTGGCACTACGAGCGCGACGACACCCGCGCGGACTCCCAGTTCCCGGCCACGGCCGCCCTGGTGGTGTGGTGGAGCCGGGAGTACGACGCGGTGCGCGCGGCGTTCACGGGGTGAGGCGGGCTTCCTCCGCGCCGGGCACGGCGCGGGCCCCGGCGGGCCCGCGCACGGCGTCGCCCCGCGCGGAGGTGCTCCGCGCGGGGCGGGACGGCGGGCTCAGGGCCCGCCCCGTGTTCCGTGCTCCGCGACTCGTGACGCGAGGTCCGTGGTCCGTCGTCGGTGGCCGGTGGTCAGCCGCCGGTGACCGCGGCGGTGTCGCCGCCGCCCACCACGCCGCCGTTCTCCGTGCCGCCCTCGTCGCCGCCCTCACCCGGGTCGGGCACCGACGGCGACTCCGGCGGGTTCTCCGGCTCGGTGTCCGTCGGCGTGGTCGGGACGTCCGTCGGCTCGCCCGTCGGCTCCTCGGGCTGCGGCTGACTCTGCGTCGGGGCCGGGTCCGGGTTGTACGGCGGGACGTAGCCTCCGCCTCCGGAGCCGGTGCCGGTGCCGGGGTTCGTGTTCGGCACCTCCGGTTCGTCGGTGGTGTCGTCCTCGTCCGGTGACGCGCTGGGCTTCTCCTTCTCGCTGGTCTGCGAGGAGGAGGGCGACTTGGACGGGTCCTTGTCATTCTCGGTGCCGTCGCTGCCGTTCAGCGCCAGCGCGACACCCGCGACGACGGCGATCACCGCGAGCACCGCGATGATCCACAGCTTTCCGCGGCCGTCACCCCGGTTGCCGCCGCCCTCGAAGCCTCCGTCGTCCCCGCCGCCGTACCGGTTGGGGAGAATCGGCTGCGGGATGGCCGCGGTGCTGGAGGCGTCCGGGTGCGGCATCGCCGTCGTGCCCGCGAAACCCGCCGCCGGGGTGCGCCCGCCGTCGTGCATGTCGACCGGACCGGTGTTCCAGGTGCCGGTGTGGCCGCCCTGGTCGTAGAGCATCTGCAGCCCGTACTGGATCAGCCCGCGCATCTCCTCCGCCGTCTGGAACCGGTCGTCCGGCTCCTTGGAGAGTGCGCGCATGACAAGCCCGTCCAGCTCCGGCGGGCTGGCGTCCGAGACCTCCGACGGGGGCGTGGGGATGTCCTGCACGTGCTGGTAGACCACGGACAGCGGCGTCTCACCGGTGAACGGGGGCCGCAGTGCCAGCAGTTCGTACAGCATGCAGCCGGTCGCGTACAGGTCGGACCGGTGGTCGACGGCCTTGCCGAGCGCCTGCTCCGGCGAGAGGTACTGGGGAGTGCCCATGACCATGCCGGTCTGGGTCATCGTCGTGGACGCGCCGTGCAGCGCGCGGGCGATGCCGAAGTCCATCACCTTCACGGCGCCGTTGTCCGTGATGATGACGTTGGCGGGCTTGATGTCACGGTGCACGATGCCGTGCTGGTGCGAGTAGGCCAGCGCCTCCAGGACGCCGGAGACGATGATCAGCGCCTGTTCGGGGCCGGGCGCCTCGGCGTTGATCAGGAGATCGCGGATCGTGTGGCCCTCGACGATCTCCATGATGATGTACGGCACGGCCTGGCCGCCCACGATGTCCTCACCGGAGTCGTACACGGCGACGATCGCGTGGTGGTTGAGACCGGCCACCGACTGCGCCTCGCGTGTGAAACGCGCTTTGGCGATCGGGTCCTCGGCGAGGTCGGAATGCATCAGTTTGACGGCGACCGTCCGCCCGAGCCGCACGTCCTCCGCGGCGAACACCTCGGCCATGCCACCCCGACCGAGCCTGTGTGTCAGCCGGTAACGGCCGTCGCCCACAAGTCCGCCGTTACCCCAGTTGTCCGGCGCGTCCGACATGCCGCCGCCAGCCGCCTCGGGGTCGGACGGGCCCTGAGCGCGCTGCTGCTGTGCCATCAGTCCTCGCCGTCGTTTCTGCCCGCGGTGCGCGCGGTGTTGTCACGGTCTCCGTCGGCCACGCTACAGCCTTCGCACCGACCTCCGGTCCGGGACGGGCTGCCAGGAACGGGCATGAGACGGACCGGCCATGAAACCCGCAATCCATATCGTCGTGCAAATTCCGTGCACCCGCCTCACGTCCCCTGTAACGCTTCCGCGACGCTTCTCTCCCGTACGGTCACGGAACGGGCCCCACGCTTGACGTGTCAGGGGCCTGGGGCAGACTTGGCCGGGTATAGCGCAGGTGATCCACGAGGAATCGGTCGCCGACGGCAGCAGCGCCGGAGAGGCCACGGGGGAAGCGGAACATGAGCCAGGACGGCGCACAGGGCCACAACACGGGGCGGGCGCTGGCCGGCGGCCGCTACCAACTGCGGGACCTGCTCGGCCAGGGCGGCATGGCCTCCGTCCATCTCGCGTACGACAGCGTGCTCGACCGTCAGGTCGCGATCAAGACCCTGCACACGGAACTCGGCAGGGAACAGGCCTTCCGCGAACGCTTCCGCCGCGAGGCCCAGTCCGTGGCGAAGCTCACGCACACCAACATCGTCTCGGTCTTCGACACCGGCGAGGACGAGGTGGACGGCATGACGACGCCGTACATCGTCATGGAGTACGTCGAGGGCCGCCCGCTGGGCTCCATCCTCGACGAGGACATACGGCAGCAGGGCGCGATGCCCGCCGACAAGGCGCTGAAGATCACCGCGGACGTGCTGGCCGCCCTGGAGATCAGCCACGAGATGGGCCTGGTCCACCGGGACATCAAGCCGGGCAACGTGATGACGACCAAGCGCGGCGTGGTCAAGGTGATGGACTTCGGCATCGCCCGCGCCATGCAGTCCGGCGTGACCTCGATGACGCAGACCGGCATGGTCGTCGGCACCCCGCAGTACCTCTCGCCCGAGCAGGCGCTCGGGCGGGGCGTCGACGCCCGCTCCGACCTGTACTCGGTCGGCATCATGCTCTTCCAACTGGTCACCGGACGGATCCCGTTCGACGCCGACTCGCCGCTGGCCATCGCGTACGCGCACGTGCAGGAGGAGCCGCCGCTCGCCTCCTCGGTCAACCGCTCGCTGCCCCCGGCCGTGGACGCGCTGATCACCCGCGCGCTGAAGAAGAACCCGAACGAGCGTTTCCCCAGCGCCGAAGCCATGCGCGGCGAGTGCCTGCGGGTGAGCCAGTCCTTCCAGGCGGTCCCGCCGAGCATCGTCCCCGGCACGCACGGGCAGAGCGGCTCGGGCGTCGGCTCCGCGGTCTTCCCGCCCGTCGACCAGTCGGCGCCGGCGGCCCCGGGCAGCATCCAGACGCCGTACACTCCGGGCCCGTCCCAGCAGCACACCCCGAACCCGTACGGCACCCCGCTCGCGCCGGGCCCCGCCTCGGCGTACGGCTATCCGCAGCAGGGCGCCCCGCAGGGCGGCTACGCGACACCCCACCCCCCGTACGGCACGCATCCGGGCGGCCCGTCGACGCCGCCGTACAACCTGTCGCCCCAGAGCGGACCGGGCGGCGGCAGGAACAACAAGCCGGTGGTCATCGGCTCGATCGCCGTCTCCGTCATGGCGGTCGGCGGCCTGATCGCCGCGCTGACGTTGAACGGGGGCGGGGCGGAAGACGATCCCAAGAGGGACAGCACCTCGGCGGCGCCGTCGCATCCGACGGAGTACCGCGCCGGCGACGAGAGCCGGGAGATCGAGAAGACCGAGTGCACCGAGCCTCGGGAGTCGAACAACGACCCTGAGGAGATCCAGCTCCCGAACTTCAAGTTCAAGCACATCAAGTCGGTCAAGGAGTGCTTCCAGGCGGCCGGCTGGCGGTACGAGGTCATCAATGTCGACGAGAACACCTACGGCGACGGCACGATCATGAAGCAGTACCCCGCGGCCGACACGGATGTCGAAGAGGACGACGTGCCCGAGATCCAGCTCTACGTCTCCACCGGGAAGCCGGCCTAGCAGGCCCTGGGGACCTAGCAGGCCCTGGAACACCGAAGAGGAGGGACCTCACCGTTCCGCCTCACCCCTTACCGCTGCGTGGTGGCGCCGTGGCCGAGGCCCAGCGGTGAGGTCCCCGGGGGAGCCGCCGGCGAGGCATCCACGGCTTCGTTCAGGGTGTTACACCCATCACACAATTACCGAACATCGCGTGACATGGACACGCCTTACCTAGGATTCCCGCAGAAAAGTCCCATCGCTCTTGGACATAGGGGATCCATTTGAAGAATCTTGGCCGTTTTCTCACCGTAGGCGCCGCAGCCCTCAGCGCCTTCGCCCTCTCTGCGAGCCCGGCGTTGGCCGGTGGAGTCTCCGAGACGATAACCGGGGCGTACGGCAGCGGGAATTTCTATTACGCGAGCAAGACCAACTCCAACGAGATCTACCTGAGGCTGGTCGACACCAGGGCTGACGGGCACCACGTCCGCATCCGGGTTCAGTCCCTCACCCCGAACCGCGTGGTCACCAACTACGCCTGGCGCTCAGTCACCACCGGCGCCGACACCGCCGGCGAATGGGTGACCTCACTGACGGACAGCCGTGGCATCTGGGCGCTGCGCGTCCAGGTCTGTGTCTTCGAGAAGGACACGGCGCTGGGCTGCGGTGAGTCCGCCTGGGACGGCAACACCTACTACTGAGCCCGATCAACCTGATGAACGACCCCTCGTGCCGTCGCCATGCCAGAAGTATCGGGTTCGGGAGCGACTGATCATCTGGGCATGAGCTCCGGTCGGCCCCCGCGTGCAGCGGGGGCCGACCGGTCGGGGCTCAAGAACAGCGCACTGTCTGAACGCAGTGACCAAACGGCCGGACAACAGCGGTATTCACTCGCACACCGCAATGACGACTACAGGTAAGGGCCGCCCGAGCGGCCGCCCAACGGGGGTTCCTCGGTTCCGCCGTCACCGGCGCCCGGCGGAAGGGCTCGGCGCATCTGCTCCAGCTGGGCGCGCGCGGCCATCTGCTGGGCGAAGAGCGTGGTCTGGATGCCGTGGAAGAGGCCCTCCAGCCAGCCCACCAACTGGGCCTGCGCGATCCGCAGTTCGGCGTCGCTCGGGGTGGCCTCGTCCGTGAAGGGCAGCGAGAGCCGCTCCAGCTCCTCGACCAGCTGGGGCGCGAGTCCGTCCTCCAGCTCCTTCACCGAGCTGGCGTGGATCTCCTTGAGCCGGACCCGGCTGGCCTCGTCCAGAGGAGCCGCGCGCACCTCCTCCAGCAACTGCTTGATCATGCTGCCGATCCGCATGACCTTCGCGGGCTGCTCCACCTGCTCCGTCACCGGGACCTCGCGGGAGTCCTCGTCCCCCGTGCCCCCGCCGAGCGCCATCCCGTCCTGGCCGACGACCAGAACCTGCGGATTGTCCGGCGACCGTTCGTTCCTCGGCATCTCCATGAGGCCATTCTCTCGCACGCCCGCCGCACACTTCCGGGGCCCCCTGACCGGCTCCCCGGCCGTCCCCCTGACTGGGGGAATCCGGAATGCCGGGAGTGGGCGGAAATGCGAACCTGTGGGGGTTCATCCGGTCCATCTTGCCGACGGTGCGAACGGGCACCGGCCGGTGCGGGAGGTCACCGTCGTGGCTCCATGGATGTGTGCAGTGAGGGAGACGAGGGCGGGGCTCGCCCTGCGCGCGGGCATCGCCCTCGGGGTGGTGGCGGGCACGGCGACCGCGGCCGGTGCGGGAACGGGGGTGGCGGCGCCGTACAGCGCTGCCGTGGCGCCCTTCGGTACGGCGGTGGCCCACGGCCCCGAAGGGGCGGTGGGCGGGCGTCAGGAGGCGGTGGCCGGACGGTTCGACGTGCCCGCCCGCGAGACCGCACGCCCATCCCCTTCCTCTCCCCCTCCGTCTCCTGTTCCCTCCTCCGCTCCCCTGCCCTTCCGCTCGGCCGCGGCCGCGGTCGCGGCGGCGATGTCGTCGTTCTCGCCCTCCGTCCAGCCCTCCAGGGCCGGTAGCCGGCCCGGGGAAGGGCGGAAGCGGCCGGGGCGGGAGGTGCCCGCACCGAAGGAGAGGAGCGAAAGCCCCGAGGGGCCCGAAGGGACCGGGAAGGCGGATCCACGGGGTGAACGGGACGGCGGACCGAGCGACGGCGCGCGCCCCGTGCCGGATCCCTCCCAAACGGGCGACGGCGTGAGCGGCGTCCCCAAGAAGCCGGGCGAGGCTCCCGTCGGTGCGGAGAACACCGGGTCCGGCCCGTACTCCGGAGACGGTACGGACGGATCCGAGGAGCCCGGGGCCGGCATCACCCATCGGATTCCCCCGTCGCAGGAGGCTGCCGCCACGGTGCCCTCCGAGGTGTCGCGGCAGCCCACGGCGGACACCGTCACCGGTACCGATCGCTCCGCCGGGCCCATGCTGCGCATCCTGCCGCTGGGCAGCGGACTGGTCCTGATGGGGCTCGGGCTGGGACTGGCGTTCGTGGGCCTCAGGCTGCGGCGGAGCTGAAGCGCGAAGCCCACGGACCTCCGGACGTCCTACGGCGCGATCAGCAGCACCTTGCCGATGTGGCTGCTGGCCTCCACGCACCGGTGGGCGTCGGCCGCGTCCTGCATCGGGATCTCGCGGTCGACGACGGGACGGACATGACCGCCCTCGATCAGCGGCCAGACGTGTTCCCGCACGGCCGCGACGATCGCCGTCTTCTCCGCCGGCGGCCGGGCGCGCAGCGAGGTCGCGCTGATGGCGGCACGCTTGCCGAGGAGGGCGCCGATGTTCAGCTCGCCCTTGACCCCGCCCTGCATACCGATGATCGCGAGCCGGCCGTTGACGGCGAGGGCCTTGACGTTGCGGTCCAGGTACTTGGCGCCCATGTTGTCGAGGATGACGTCCGCGCCGGCGCCGTCGGTGGCCTGGTTCAGCTCGGCCACGAAGTCCTGCTCCCGGTAGTTGATCAGGATGTCGGCGCCCAGCTCGGCGCAGCGCTCCAGCTTCTCCTTCGTACCGGCCGTGACGGCCACCTTGGCGCCGACGGCCTTGGCGAGCTGGATCGCCATGGTGCCGATGCCGCTGGAGCCGCCGTGCACGAGCAGCGTCTCGCCGGGACGGAGGTGGGCCACCATGAAGACGTTCGACCAGACCGTGCAGACGACCTCCGGGAGTGCCGCCGCCTGCTTGAGGTCGAGCCCCCGGGGGACGGGGAGCAGCTGGCCGACCGGGACGGCGACCTGCTCCGCGTAGCCACCGCCCACGAGCAGCGCGCACACCTCGTCACCGACCGCCCACCCGGTCACCCCGGGACCGAGCGCGGTGATCCGGCCGGAGCATTCCAGTCCGGGGTAGGGGGAGGCGCCGGGCGGGGGGTCGTAGAAACCCTGCCGCTGCATGATGTCGGCGCGGTTGACGGCGCCGGCCACCACCTCGACCAGCACCTCGCCCTCACCGGGAACGGGATCGGGGACCTTCGCCCATACCAGCCTCTCGGGTCCACCGGGTTCGGGAATCGTGATCGCATACATGAGAGCGACGCTACCCCCGGCCGGGCCGTGGGCGGCTCAGGTCCGTGACCGATCCGGTCCGGGAGCCGGCCCGGTCCGAAAGCCGGCTCGGTCCGGGGGCCAACCCGGGTCCACGGGCGGAGGGGGGCCTGGGTCCATGGGCGGAGGGCGGGATCCGTCGTCGGGCCGGTTCGCGGGGAAATCCATGGGCGGGAGCGATGAGTTTGCGCGACCGTGAAGGTCTCCCATGCATAGCCCGAGCACGCGGAAGCACGCGGAAGGACCCGAAGCATGAGCACGCAGACGTCCGGCATGGCGATCGAGACCGCCGGCCTGGTCAAGACCTTCGGTGGGACACGGGCCGTCGACGGAGTCGATCTCACCGTCCCGGCCGGCACGGTGTACGGCGTCCTCGGACCGAACGGCGCAGGCAAAACCACCACCGTGAAGATGCTCGCCACCCTGCTGAGGCCGGACGGCGGCGACGCCCATGTCTTCGGCCACGACATCGTGCGCGAGGCCGACACGGTGCGCGGCCTGGTGAGCCTCACCGGGCAGTACGCGTCCGTGGACGAGGACCTCACCGGTGCCGAGAACCTGGTTCTGCTGGCCCGGCTCCTCGGCCACCGCAAACCGGGCGCCCGCAACCGTGCCGCCCAGCTCCTGGAGGCGTTCGGCCTGACGGACGCGGCGGCGAAGCAGGTCAAGCACTACTCGGGCGGAATGCGGCGCCGTATCGACATCGCCGCGTCCATCCTCAACACTCCCGACCTGCTGTTCCTCGACGAACCGACGACCGGCCTGGACCCGCGCAGCCGCAACCAGGTGTGGGACATCGTGCGCGCGGTGGTCGCCCAGGGCACGACCGTGCTGCTGACCACGCAGTACCTGGACGAGGCCGACCAGCTGGCGTCCCGGATCGCCGTCATCGACCGCGGGAAGGTGATCGCCGAGGGCACCAAGGGCGAGCTGAAGGCGTCCGTCGGCGCCGGCACCGTACATCTACGGCTGCGCGATCCGGATCAACGGCCGCTCGCCGCGGACCTGCTGCGCCGCCTGCTCGACGCACAGGTGCAGCCCGAGCCCGACCCGGTCACGCTCACCGCCCGCCTGGGCGCGGCCGCGAGCCAGGACACCGCCGCCGAACAGGCCGCCCGCGCGCTGGGCGAACTGGCCACGGCCGGCATCACCGTCGACAACTTCTCGCTCGGCCAGCCCAGCCTGGACGAGGTGTTCCTCGCCCTCACCGGCCACGACACCCAGGCATCGGGCACCGGTGCCGGTTCCGGGACGGGGTCCGACGCCGACGACTCCTCCGACCCGAAGGACGAGGTGGCGGCATGAGCACCGTGACGACGACCACCGAGAGCGCGGAACTCGCCCCGGTTCGCACCGACTCCCTCGCCGAGCTGCTGGTCGCCAAGGAGCGCCCGCCGCGGCCCAGCGCCTGGTCGGCCTCCCTGACGTTCGGCTGGCGCGCGATCCTCAAGATCAAGCATGTGCCGGAGCAGCTCTTCGACGTCACCGCGTTCCCGATCATGATGGTGCTGATGTACACGTACCTCTTCGGCGGGGCGCTGGCCGGTTCGCCGGCGGAGTACATCCAGTTCCTGCTGCCGGGCATCCTGGTGATGTCGGTCGTGATGATCACGATGTACACCGGTGTCTCGGTCAACACGGACATCGAGAAGGGCGTCTTCGACCGGTTCCGCACCCTGCCGATCTGGCGGCCCTCGACGATGGTCGGCTATCTGCTCGGGGACGCCCTGCGCTACACCATCGCGTCCGTCGTGATGCTCACCGTGGGCATCGTCCTCGGCTACCGGCCGGACGGCGGGGTCGCCGGTGTGCTCGCCGGGATCGTGCTGCTGGTGGTCTTCGCGTTCGCGTTCTCCTGGATCTGGACGATGTTCGGGTTGATGCTGCGCACCGAGAAGTCCGTGATGGGTGTCAGCATGATGGTGATCTTCCCGCTCACCTTCCTGTCCAACGTCTTCGTCGACCCCCGGACCATGCCGGGCTGGCTCCAGGCCTTCGTCAACAACAGTCCCGTCACGCACCTGGCGTCCGCGGTGCGCGGGCTGATGGCGGGGGACTGGCCGGCCGACGAGGTGGCCTGGTCGCTGGGCTGGTCCGCCCTGTTCGTCCTGGTCTTCGGACCGATCACGATGCGGCTCTACAACCACAAGTGACGCGGACCGGCGAACGCCGCGGGAGACGACGTGGTGCCCCGGGTCGGGTGACCCGGGGCACCACGTCGTCTCCCGCGTGTCCCGGCGGGGTCAGTCGTGGAGCGGGCGGATGTCGGGGGTGACCTGGGTGCCCGGCGTCGCCCGCACGATGGTGATCAGCCGGTCCGTCAGCTCGAGCGTCCCGACGTTCTCGTCGTCGTAGCCGAGCACCCGGTGCCCGCGCAGGACGCTCACCACCAGATCGTCGACCTCGCGCGGCGACTTGCCCACCTCGGCCTTTATGACCGGCCGTTCGACCATGTCGAGACCGGTGCCCTGCTGGATGAGGTCCTCCATCACCATGCCGGCCGCGGGGCTGAGCACGGACAGACCGAGCAGCCGGCCGGCCGCGCTGGCACTGGTGATGACCGCGTCGGCACCCGACTGCTTCAGCAAGGGGGCGTTCTCCTCCTCGCGCACCGCGACCACGATCTTCGCGTTGCGGTTGAGCTGACGGGCCGTCAACGTCACCAGTACGGCCGTGTCGTCGCGCTGGGTGGCGATGATGATCTGCTTCGCCCGGTAGACCTCGGCCCGCTTCAGCACCTCGCTGCGCGTCGCGTCACCTATGACGCCCGCGAATCCGTCGGCCGCCGCGGCCTCGATCGCCTTGCTGCTGGGGTCGACCACTACGACCTGCTCCTTGCGGAGCCCCGTCGCGCAGACGGTCTTGATCGCGGACCTGCCCTTCGTGCCGAATCCGACGACGACGGTGTGATCACGCAAGGTGGACCTCCAGCGGTTCAGTCGCCACTCCTCCCGCGTGCGTTCGGTGAGGGCTTCGAGGGTGGTGCCGACCAAGATGATCAGGAACATCACACGCAACGGCGTGACGACGAAGATGTTGGTCAGCCGGGCAGCGTCACTGACCGGGGTGATGTCGCCGTACCCCGTGGTGGAGAGGGTGACGGTCGCGTAGTAGAAGGCATCGAGGAAATCGAGGGTGCCGTCGGAGTTGTCGGCGTAACCGTCGCGGTCGACGTACACGATCAACGCCGTCACCACGAGGAGGAGCAACGCCATGGACAGCCGCTTGGCGACCTGACGGATCGGATGCTCGACCACTTTCCTGGGCAGTTTCACCCGATGTGTCATCAGGTGCTCGTCCGCCTGACGGGCCATGGCGTCCTCGCCCGAAAGTTTCACGTGAAACACACCCCGATTCCCCCGGACGCCCAGGGCAGATCCAGCAGTTCCGTCTCCTGACCGGGTCGTGTGCCACCCGGGGGGACGACCGCGAGGGCATCGGCCGCCGCAATGCCCCGCAGCATGGCGGGACCGTTGTAGTGCAACGGCAGGGCCACGTCACCGCGCAGTACGACCGGGACGAGACGGGTGTCGTGCGGATGTCCCTGCACCGCGTTCCGCAGCGGCATCGTGTACGGCTCGGGGGCGGGGCGGCCCGCGAGGGTCCGCAGCAGGGGTTCGGCAAGCGTGAGCAGCCCGGAGACCGCGGCAAGGGGGTTGCCGGGCAGACCGACGAGGTACTGGTTCTCCTTGGTGCGGGCCAGGAGCATGGGGTGGCCGGGGCGCACCTCGACTCCGTCCACGAGGAGTTCGGCGCCGATGCGGCGCAGCGTCGGGTGGACGTGGTCGACCGGGCCCGCAGCGGTACCGCCGGTGGTGAGGACGACATCGGCGCCGGACCTCGTGATCGCCTTGTACAGCGTCTGCGCGTCGTCGCGGACCCGGCGGACGGCGGTGACCTCGGCACCGAGTGCGCGCAGCCAGGGCGGCAGCATCGGGCCGAGGGCGTCCCGGATCAGTCCGTCGTGCGGCAGGCCTCCGGTGAGCAGTTCGTCGCCGAGGACGAGGACCTCGACGCGGGGGCGGGGGAGGGTACTGAGCGTGTCGTACCCGGCGGCCGCGGCGAGGCCCAGCACGGCCGGGGTCACCAGGGTGCCGGCCGACAGCAGTTGCTCGCCGCTGCGGCACTCCTGGCCGCGTGGGCGAATGTCCTGACCGTGCGCGACCGTGGAGCCGGACCCGGCGCGGGATGCGCCCGGCAGCCGGGGTGGGGCGGCGGGCGGCCGGGGTGGGGCGGCGGGCCGGGGTGGGGCGGCGTGCAGCCGGCCGTTGTCGTCGGTATGGCCGTGTTCGCTGCGCAGGACGGCGGTGGTGTCCGGGGGGACACGGGCGCCGGTGGCGATACGGACGGCTTCGCCGTCGGTGAGCGGGGGGTGCTCGGCGTGCCCGGCGAGGACGCCTTCCTCCCGTACGGCCCAGGGTCCGGGGCCGGAGACCGCCCAGCCGTCCATGGCCGAGGTGTCGAAGGAGGGCAGGTCGGTGAGGGCCGTGAGGGGGGCGGCCAGGGTGAGGCCGAGGGCGGCGTCGAGCGGCACGGGGACCGGGGCGCGGGGGGCGGCCGGGCTGCCGGTGCCCCGGCGTGCGGCGCGCTCGGCGACGGCGCGGGCCGCGGGCCAGGAGAGGGCGTGGCGGTCGTCGTGGCGTGAGGGGCGGGTGGCGGGGCTCCGGCCGTCCGCGGCGGGCCGGGGCCCGTCGCCCCGCCGGGGGGCGCCGGCACGAGCGCGCGCGGGGTCGCCGGGGCCGCGGCCGGAGGGGTCGTTCACGAGGGCGAGGGCCTCCTCGACGTCGAGATCATCGGGGTCCTCGGCATCGTCGGTGACCCCGGCTCCCTTGTCGGCTCGGGCCTCGGGCGCGTTCATTCGGCGTCCGGGCGCGTGCCGGGAGCCGGGTCGGGGGCCCCACCGGGGGCTGGATCGGTGGCGTCGGACTGCTGGTCCGTGGGCTGCCGGCCCGCGGCCTGCGCGGGCACGGCGTCGGTGGTGTCCTCGTCGGCCCAGCGGGCGGCGAGGGCGGCGGCCTTGCGCACGGCCTCGGCGACGGCCTCCTGGTCACCGCCCGCGCGAGCGGCCGCATACCCGACGAGGAAGGTGGTCAGCGGCGCCGCCGGCCTGGCCACACCGTGGGCGGCGTCACGGGCGAGGTCGAGGAGGACGCCGGTGTCGACGTCCAGATCGATGCCCAGCTCGTCCTTGACTGCGGAAATCCATTCATCCAACACGTGTCCATGCTCCCTGATGCGTGCTCTGGCGGCGGCGATGTCGTCCCAGGTGTCGCAGTCGAACGACGCCACGGGGCCGAGGATTCGGGTGAGGTCGAGTGAGCCGGTCAGCCGGCGCAGCGGCAACCCGGCCACCGTGCCGTGCCGGTCGGCGAGCACCGCCAGTCCGCGGCGCAGGGCCGCCGTCCGGTACGCGGCCACGAGCGGCTGGTCCCGGCCGTCGGCGTCGGTCAGCAGGACCCCGTCCGCCCTGCTCGTGCGAAGGGTGGTCAGCAACTCGTCGACGGTGGGTCCGTCGAGGAACGGCAGGTCGGCGGAGAGCAGGACGGCGTACTCCGCGGTGCTCAGCCGGAGCCCCGCGTCGAGCGCGGCGAGCGGTCCGCCGCCCGGCGGCTCCTCCCGTGCCCAGGACACCGGCCGGGAGGTGGGCCGGGGGTCGGCCACGACGACGGTGGAGCGGGCACCGGAGCAGGCGGCCAGCACACGGTCGAGCAGCGAACGGCCGCCCACCCGCACCCCGGGCTTGTCCGCACCCCCGAGCCGTCGGGCACCCCCGCCTGCCAGCACGAGGGCGTCGTAGGCGAGGGGCACGGCGGGCGTGGGACCCGCGGAGGGCGCGGCGGACTCGTCGTACGCGGCGGGTGCCGCCCGGTCCGGCGCGGGGTCGCGGTCACGGGTGCGGTCGCCAGCGGCTCCGGAAGCACCCGGGAGCTCGTACTCGGTCACCCCCCGAGTATGCGTGCCCCCGCGAGCACGGGGAACGCGGGGGCACGCACGACATGGTCAGGGGGAACAGGACGTCACAGTGTCCGCAGCAGCACCGCCGGTTGCTCCACGCAGTCCGCCACGTACCGCAGGAAGCCGCCTGCCGTGCCGCCGTCACAGACCCGGTGGTCGAAGGTGAGCGAGAGCTGCACGACCTGCCTCACCGCCAGCTCGCCCTCGTGCACCCAGGGCTTGGGGACGATACGGCCGACGCCGAGCATGGCCGCCTCCGGGTGGTTGATGATCGGGGTGGAGCCGTCGACACCGAAGACGCCGTAGTTGTTCAGCGTGAACGTACCGCCCGTGAGTTCCGCCGGCGTCAGCGTTCCCGTGCGGGCCGCCTCGGTCAGCCGGGCGAACTCCGCCGTCAGCGACTCCGCGTTGCGCGTGTGCGCGTCCCGTACGACGGGGACGACGAGCCCCCGCTCGGTCTGCGCGGCGAAGCCGAGATGCACGGCCGGGTGCCGGACGATCTCCCTGGCCGCCATGTCCACGGAGGAGTTGAGCTCGGGGAAGCGGGCCAGCGCGGCGGTGCAGATCCGGGCCAACAGGGCGAGCACGGAGATCTTCGGCCCGCCGGTCACGGGGTTCTGGGGGCGCTCCTCGGCGAAGCGCCGCATCGCGTCCCGCGCCCGCATCAGTTCGGTCGCGTCGGCGTCCACCCAGCAGGTCGCGTCGGGGATCTCGGTACGGCTGCGGGAGAGCTTGTCGGCCATGACGCCGCGGATGCCCTTGAGGGGGATGCGGGCGGCCTCCGGGGCGGCCGGGACACCGACGGCCGGCGCGTGCGCCGGTGCCGGTGCCTGCGTCGGCGGCACGCGCGGGTGCGGCTCGGTGGTGGGCGTCCGGTCCCTGCCGGTCTGCGTTCCGGCGGCCCGGAGCGCGTACTCCACGTCCGCCCGCAGAATCAGCCCCTCGGGCCCGGAACCGGCCATCTCCCGCAGGTCCAGGCCGTTCTGCCGGGCCAGCCGGCGCACCAGTGGCGAGATCACGGGGACCGGCTCGTCCACCGCCCCGGCGGTACGGGCCCGCAGGGCAGCGGGTGTCCGGCCGCCGGCGGCGGCGGCCCGACCGTTCGCCGTGGACGCGGCGGGCGTCGCCGGGGCACTCGGCGCCGACTGCCCCGGCCGGACCCTGCGCCGCCGGGCCGGCGCCTCCGACGTGCCGTAACCGACCAGCACATTGCCGGAGCCCTCCGAGCGTGGGACCTGTGCACGCGAGTCCTCCGCACGGGAGTTGTCGGCACGGGAGCCGTCCGCCGCGGAACGCTGTTCCCCCGCCGGACGGCCGTCGTCGTCGGCCGGGCCGTCCACCGCGACCGTGATCAGCGGGGCGCCCACCGGCACCTCGGCGCCCTCCTCGCCGAACCGGGCGGTGACCACGCCCCCGTAGGGGCAGGGCACGTCCACCATCGCCTTGGCCGTCTCGACCTCGACGACCGGCTGGTCCACGGCGACGACCTCGCCGACCTCGACCAGCCAGCGCACGATCTCCGCCCCGGTGAGCCCCTCACCGAGGTCGGGGAGCTTGAACTCCAGCACCTGTGCCATCAGCTTTCGGCCTCCCACTGCAGACGCCCCACGGCATCCAGGATCCGGTCCACGCCGGGCAGGTGGTGGCGCTCCAGCATCGGCGGCGGATACGGAAGGTCGAACCCTGCCACACGCAGCACCGGCGCCTCCAGATGATGGAAGCAGCGCTCCGTGACCCGGGCCGCGATCTCGCCGCCGGGACCGCCGAAGCCGCCCGACTCATGGACGACGACCGCGCGTCCCGTCCGCCGCACCGAGGCGCACACCGTCTCGTCGTCGAACGGCACCAGCGAGCGCAGATCGACGACCTCCAGGTCCCAGCCCTCGGCACGGGCCGCCTCGGCCGCCTCCATGCAGACGGGAACGGACGGCCCGTACGTGAGGAGCGTGGCGCTCCGGCCGGAGCGCCGCACCACCGCACGGCCCAGGGGTTCAACGGCCGACGGCCGCTCCGGGTTCCAGGAGTCCTTCGACCAGTACAGACGCTTGGGTTCGAGGAGGACGACCGGGTCGTCGGAGGCGATGGCGGCACGCAGCAGCCCGTAGGCGTCCGGGACGGTCGCGGGCGTGACGACATGGAGCCCCGGAGTCGCCATGTAGTACGCCTCGGAGGAGTCGCTGTGGTGCTCGACGCCGCCGATGCCGCCGCCGTAGGGGATGCGGATGGTGAGCGGCAGGGGCATCCGCCCGCGCGTGCGGTTGCGCATCTTCGCGACGTGCGACACCAGCTGCTCGAACGCCGGGTAGGCGAACGCGTCGAACTGCATCTCCACGACCGGCCGCAGCCCGTACATCGCCATGCCGACGGCCGTCCCGAGGATGCCCGCCTCGGCCAGCGGGGTGTCCGTGCAGCGGTCCTCGCCGAACTCCTCGGCGAGGCCGTCGGTGATGCGGAAGACCCCGCCGAGGGTGCCGACGTCCTCGCCCATGACGTGCACGGACGGGTCCGCGGCCATCGCGTCGCGCAGCGCGCGCGTGAGCGCCTGCGCCATGGTGGCCGGTTTGGCGGCGACAGTGGTCATCGCTGTGTCCCTCCCGGGCCGGAGCCTGCCCCGGCCCCGTCCTCCGCTTCGGCCGCCAGCTCGGCACGCAACTGCTCCCGCTGCTCCAGCAGCTGGGAGGTGGGCTCGGCGTAGACGTGGGCGAACAGGTCCATGGGGTCGAGCGCCGGGTCCTGGTTCATGCGCGCCCGCAGGTCGGCGGCCATGGTCTCGGCGTCCTGGCGGACGGCGGCGATACGGTCGTCGTCGAGCAGACCGCGCCGGGTCAGTTCCTGTTCGAGGAGCGCGATGGGGTCGTGCCCCTTCCAGGTCTCCACCTCGGCGTCGCCCCGGTAGCGGGTCGCGTCGTCGGCGTTGGTGTGGGCCTCCACACGGTAGGTGATCGCCTCGACCAGGGTCGGGCCGCCGCCGGCGCGCGCATGGCGTACGGCGTCGGCCAGAACCTCGTGCACGGCGGCCGCGTCGTTGCCGTCGACCAGACGGCCGGGCATCCCGTAACCGACGGCCTTGTGGGCCAGCGACGGGGCCGCGGTCTGCTTGGCGAGCGGGACGGAGATCGCGAAGCCGTTGTTCTGGACGAAGAAGACGACCGGTGCCCGCCACACGGCGGCGAAGTTCAGCGCCTCGTGGAAGTCGCCCTCGCTGGTCCCGCCGTCACCGACCATGGCCAGCGCGACCACGTCGTCCCCCTTGAGGCGGGCGGCGTGCGCGAGTCCGACGGCATGCGGCAGCTGGGTGGCGAGGGGCGTGCTCAGCGGCGCGACCCGGTGCTCGTAGGGGTCGTACCCGGTGTGCCAGTCGCCGCGCAGGAGGGTGAGGGTCTCGACGGGGTCCACCCCGCGGGCGACGACGGCGAGCGTGTCGCGGTAGCTCGGGAAGAGCCAGTCCTGCTCCTCGAGGACCAGCGCGGCGGCGACCTCGCAGGCCTCCTGACCCGTGCTGGAGGGGTAGACCGCGAGACGGCCCTGCTTGGTGAGCGCGGTGGCCTGCGCGTTGTAGCGGCGGCCCTTCACCAGCTCCGCGTACAGCCGGCGCAGCAGCTCCGGATCGGCCGCGTCGGCGCGCCCGGTGCCGAGCACCCGGTACGGCTCCGCGTCGGGCAGCAGCGGCGCGGGATCGGTACGGGGCTGCCAGGCGGGCGGCGGGGTCGGCCGGTAAGCGCCCCGCTGCTCCATGACCGTCATGACGGCACCTCCTCGTGGGAGCGGCTTGTGGAGGCGCGGCGTCTGTGACGCGCCTCACCAACCGATTGTTCGGTCGTCGGCGCATTTTGGCTACGGGTGGCGCCAGGCTGTGGACAAACGGTTTTCCACAGCCTGTGATGGACGCATTACGTCCATGACGGAGAGGCGGGACCGGGTGTCGTCTGAACAAATGGCCGAGAGTTCGGAGGGGAGCGGGCCGCTGCCGCCCGCGCGCCCCCTGGACGCCATAGACCAGGACATCCTGCGCATGCTCCAGGCGGACGGCCGTGCGTCCGTACGGTCGGTCGCCGACCGGGTCCACGTCTCGCGTGCGAACGCCTACGCCCGGATCAACCGGCTCGTGGAGGACGGCGTCATCCGCGGCTTCGGCGCCCGCGTCGACCACGAACGGGCCGGTCACAGCACCTCGGCGTACATCACCCTGAAGATCGTCCAGAACACCTGGCGCACGGTCCGCGAGCAGCTCCGACAGCTTCCCGGCGCCTCCCACATCGCCCTGGTGGGCGGTGACTTCGACGTGCTGCTCCTGGTGCACACCCCGGACAACCGGGCGTTGCGCGAGCTGGTGCTGACCCGGCTCCAGGCGATCCCCGAGGTGCTCAGCACGCGCACCCTGCTGGTGTTCGAGGAGGAGGACCTGGAACCCCAGGGGTGAACCGCCGGACGAGTCCGGGGCTGCTCCCGGGCAGCCCCGCCCGGGACCCGTCCCCCCGCGAGGACCGCCCCGGGCCGTTCCCGGGGCTAGGACGCCTTGCGCAGTCCGCCGAAGGCAAGCTGGACCACCGCGTCCGTCACCTCGCGCTCGCTCATGCCGCGCCCGTCCGGCCGGTACCACTCGACGAGCGAGTTGATCATCCCGAAGACCAGTCGGGTCACCAGGCGCACCTCTATGTCGCCGCGCACGTCCCCGTCCGCCGCCGCGGCCTTCAGCAGTGCCGCCACCCGGTGGTCGAACTCGCGCCGCCGCTCCAGGGCCCACCGCTCGGTGCCCGTGTTGCCGCGCACGCGCAGCAGCAGCGTCACGTACGGCAGCTCCGCGATCAGGACCTCGACCATGCGCCGTACGACGTACTCCAGGCGCTCGGCGGCACGCCCCACGCGCGCGTGCTCCTCGTCGAGGATGCCGAAGAGACCGTCCAGCGCCCGGCTCACGGCGCGCCGCAGCAGTTCCTCCTTGCCCGCCACGTGGTGGTATATCGACGACTTGGAGATGCCGGCGGCCTTGGAGAGATGCTCCATGGAGGTGCCGTCGTAGCCACGCTCGTTGAACACCTGGACGGCGACGGAGAGCAGGGACTCCGGGGTGTACGTGTCGCGCCTGGCGGTGGTCATGGGGTGTCCTCCCGCTTCTCGGTGGCGCACGCGTGCCGGTAGAGCGCGAGGGACGGCGCGTAGCGGCCGGACTGATCGCGCTCGTGCAGGTCCTCCAGGAGGGAGCCGGCCCAGCCGCGGCCGAGGCGACGGTTCCACTCGAAGGGGCCGAGAGGGTAGTTGACGCCCAGGCGCATCGCGGTGTCGATGTCCTGCTCGGTGGCCACCCCCTTGGCGACGGCGTCGTGCGCCAGGTCGATGATCCGCGCCACCGTGCGCGCGACGATCATGCCGGGGACGTCCCCGATGACGCTGACCTTCTTCCCGAGCGCCTGGAACAGCCCGGTGGCCTCGGCGACGGTCCGGGCGGAGGTGTCCTGGGAGTGGGACAGGGCGATGCGCGTGGCCTCGCGGTAGTCCGGCGAGAGGTCGAAGTAGACGACGTCGCGGTACTCCACGGAGGTCTGGCCGTCGGCGAGCACCAACTGGCCGCCACTGGGCAGCACCAGGCGGGTGCCGTTGTCCTCGTCCTCCGCGCGGACCTGGATTCCGGCCTCGCGGATCAGGGCGAGCAGGTCCGAGGCGGGCCCCAGATCGCCCTCGGCGACCACGTACGCGGGCGGCCCGGCCTGCTCCGCGGTGTGCGGCTCGGGGCGCTCGGCGCCGTCCCGGTAGTCGTACCAGCCCCGGCCGCTCTTGCGTCCGAGGCGGCCGGACTCGACCAGCCGGCGCTGGGCCAGGGACGGTGTGAAGCGCACGTCCTGGAAGAAGGACCGCCACACCGAGTGGGTGACGGACTCGTTGACGTCCTGCCCGATGAGGTCGGTCAGTTCGAAGGCGCCCATACGGAAGCCGCCGGACTCGCGCAGCACCGCGTCGACGGTGGCCGGATCGGCCCCCTGGGACTCGTACACCGCGAAGGCCTCGGCGTAGAAGGGCCTGGCGATGCGGTTGACGATGAAGCCGGGGGTGTCGGCGCAGGCGACCGGTGTCTTGCCCCAGGCGCGGGCCGTCTCGTACGCGCGCGTGGCGCAGGTGACGTCGGTGGCGAAGCCGGAGACGACCTCGACGAGTGGCAGCAGCGGCGCCGGGTTGAAGAAGTGCAGACCCACGAAGCGGCCGGGGACGCGCAGGGCGCCGCCGATGGCGGTGACCGACAGGGAGGACGTGTTGGTGGCGAGCAGGCAGTCGTCGGAGACGACGTCCTCCAGCGCGCGGAACAGCTCCTGCTTGACGTCCAGGCGCTCCAGGACGGCCTCGACGACCAAGGCGCAGTCGGCGAGGGCGGTGAGGTCCTCGGCGGGCAGCAGGCGGATGCGGGCCGCGTCCCGGTCGGCGGCGGTGAGCCGTTCCTTCGCCACGAGCCGGTCGAGCCGGGCCGCGATCGCCTCCGCCGCTTCCCGGGCCCGGCCGGGGACGGTGTCGTACAGCCGCACGGGATGACCCGCGACCAGTGCGACCTGGGCGATGCCCTGGCCCATGGTGCCGGTGCCGACGACGGCCACGGGACTGCTGAGGTCGAGTGCTGTCATGTGCGCGATCCTCCCGCACGGGCTTGTCCACAGATGCGGCGGACCCTCTTGTCCCGACCGATCGTTCGGTTACTCTAACTCCGACCGCCCGACTTCCGACATCCCTTGCCTCCGACACCCTTCCCTCCGGCATCGTCGCCGTTCCCGCCGTCCGGCGCCGTCGGCCTCCGATGTCCCTGCCCCCGCCTCCCGCCCCAGGCTTTGCCCGGTCCCCGAACTCGACGAGGAGTTGGTCCCCGATGGCCGCCGAACCCACCGCGCAGCAGCTGACCGCCCAGCACCGGCCCACCCTGGACCGGGCGCTGGAAGCGATCCGCACGCGCGCGTACTGGTCCCCGCACCCCGAGCACCCCAAGGCCTACGGGGAGAACGGCAGTCTGGACCTCGCGGCGGGCAAGGCCGCCTTCGACGCGCTGCTCGGCACCCGCCTCGACCTCGACCAGCCCGGCACCGACGACTGGGTGGGCGGCGAGACCTCCCCGTACGGCGTCGAACTGGGCGTGAGCTACCCGCACGCGGACCTCGACGTGCTGCTGCCCGCCATGCGGGCCGGGATGCGGGCCTGGCGGGACGCGGGCGCCGAGACCCGCGCGATGGTCTGCCTGGAGATCCTCAAGCGGATCAGCGACCGGACGCCCGAGTTCGCCCACGCGGTCATGCACACCTCCGGCCAGGCGTTCATGATGGCGTTCCAGGCCGGCGGCCCGCACGCGCAGGACCGCGGCCTGGAGGCGGTGGCGTACGCGTACGCCGAGCAGGTGCGCACCCCCGACACCGCGGAGTGGACCAAGCCGCAGGGCAAGCGCGACCCGCTGGCGCTGACCAAGCGGTTCACCCCGGTCCCGCGCGGCATCGGCCTGGTCGTCGGCTGCAACACCTTCCCCACGTGGAACGGCTATCCGGGCCTGTTCGCCTCCCTCGCCACCGGCAACGCGGTCCTGGTCAAGCCGCACCCCCGGGCGGTGCTGCCGCTCGCGCTCACCGTCCAGGTCGCGCGCCAGGTGCTCGCCGAGGCCGGCTTCGACCCGAACCTGGTGGCGCTGGCCGCCGAGCGGCCCGGCGAGGGCATCGCCAAGACCCTGGCCACCCGTCCGGAGATCCGGATCGTCGACTACACCGGCTCCACGGAGTTCGGCGACTGGCTGGAGGCCAACGCCCGCCAGGCGCAGGTGTACACGGAGAAGGCCGGCGTCAACACGGTGGTCGTGGAATCGGCCGGCGACTACCAGGGCATGCTCGCCAACCTGGCGTTCTCCCTGTCGCTCTACAGCGGCCAGATGTGCACCACCCCGCAGAACCTGCTGATCCCGCGCGACGGCATCACCACCGACCAGGGCCCCAAGTCCTTCGACGAGGTCGTCGCCGACCTGGCGCAGGCGGTCGACGGCCTGCTCGGCGACGACACGCGCGCGGCCGGCCTGCTCGGCGCGCTCGTCAACCCCGGTGTCAAGGACCGTCTGGAGGCCGCCGGCGGCCTCGGCGAGGTCGCCCTCGCCTCCCGCGCGATCGCCCACCCGGAATTCCCGGACGCGGTGGTCCGTACACCGGTGATCGTGAAGCTGGACGGTGCGAAGCCGGACGCCGAGGCCGCCTACATGAGCGAGTGCTTCGGCCCGGTCTCCTTCGCCGTCGCCGTCGACTCCGCCACGGACGCGGCGGAGCTGCTGCGGCGCACCGTCCGTGAGAAGGGCGCGATGACCGTCGGCGCGTACACGACCTCCCCGGAGTTCGAGGAGCAGGTGCGGGAGGTCTGCCTGGAGGAGGCCGCCCAGCTCTCCCTCAACCTCACCGGCGGGGTGTACGTCAACCAGACGGCCGCCTTCTCCGACTTCCACGGCTCCGGCGGCAACCCGGCGGCCAACGCGGCCCTCACCGACGCCGCGTTCGTGGCCAACCGCTTCCGGGTGGTCGAGGTGCGCCAGGAGGCGTAGGCCCGGCCGGCGCGGGAGGCGTTCAGGCGGGTGCGCCCCCGGTGGCGCTCCAGTGGTACAGCGTCATGGCCACACTGGTCGCGAGGTTGTAGCTGGAGACCTGGGGGCGCATCGGCAGCGCCACCAAGTGGTCGGCCCGCGCGCGCAGCTCGGGCGAGAGCCCGCTGCGCTCCGAGCCGAAGGCGAGCAGCGCGTCGTCCGGCAGTTCCAGCGCGCGGATGTCCTCGCCCTCCGGATCGAGTGCGAACACCGGGCCGGCGGGCAGTTCGTCGACGGACAGCCGTTCCACGGCGGTCGCGAAGTGCAGCCCGGCCCCGCCGCGCACGACCGTGGGGTGCCAGGGGTCGAGGGTGCCGGTGGTGACGACCCCGGTCGCCCCGAAACCGGCGGCCAGCCGGATCACGGCGCCCGCGTTGCCCAGGTTGCGCGGCTGGTCGAGGACCACCACGGGCGCGGTGCGCGGGGTGCGCGCCAGCCCGGCCAGGTTGCCCGCGCGGGAGGGCCGTACGGCGAGCGCGGCGACGGCGGTGGGGTGCGGGCGCGGGACGAGCGAGGCGTACGTCGCGTACGGCACCTCGGCCAGCAGCGCCGCCAGCGCCTCCCGGACGTCCGGGGCCAGCTCGTCGGCGAGGGCGAGCGCGGCGGCCCGGTCCGCGGTCACCGCCACCTCGACCTCGGCGCCGAAGCGCACGGCGTGCTTGAGGGCGTGGAAGCCGTCGAGCAGAACCGCACCGCCGGTGTGCCGGTGCCAGCGGGTCACGGGGGCGGCGTCGTCCTGGGCGGGAGTCGCGGGGGGCACGGAGTCGCGGTCGGGGTCGGTGTCGCGGTCGGGGTCGGGGGCGGCGTCGCGGTCAGGATCGGTGTCACAGTCAGGATCGGTGTTGGTGTCGCGGTCGGGGGCGGCCATGATGTGCAGCCTACGGGCGCGTGCCGGGTGCTTTCCCGGGCGCGGGGGCGATCGGCTCCCGACCGGCCTGCTCCTCCCCGTCCACGCGATCCACCTGATCCACGTGGTCCACCTGACCCACGTGGCCCACCGGCCCTCCCGGGCTCCCGGTCCTGGGTACGGGTACCGGCGCACCGTCCGCGCGCGTGCGCGACGGCGGGGTGCGGAGTGTTCGGGTGCGTACCCCCACGTAGGCGCGCCCGAAGGCGTTGCCCAGGCGGCGCAGGAACGACGTCGGCAGGAAGACCGCGTCGGCCGCGATCATCGCCAGGGAGAAGAAGGGGAGTCCCAGGACGACGGCGATCACCGCGTGCTCGGTGATCATGAGCGCCAGGAGCACGTTCTTGACCCGCCGGTTGAACAGGGTGAACGGGAAGGCGACCTGTACGGCGACCGTCCCGTAGGTCACCAGCATCACCAGGGTGCCGCTGGCGGTCAGCAGGTCGCTGAGGGCCGGCCAGGGGGAGAAGTACTCCAGGTGCAGCGGGTAGTGCACCGCGGTGCCGTCCTGCCAGCGGGAGCCCTGGATCTTGTACCAGCCGGCCGTGGCGTAGATCAGACAGGCCTCGGCCATGATCACCAGCAGGGCGCCGTTGTGCACGATGTTGGCGACGACGTCCAGCAGACCGCGCGGCTGCGGGGTCCTCGCGTAGCGCCCCACCAGCCACCACAGCGCCTGCGCCAGCCATACGGCCCACAGCAGCGCCGGAACGAACCGGTCGCCGTCCATCCGGCCGGCCAGGGTCGCCAGGAGCAGCAGGAAGCCCAGCACTCCCCACAGCGCGGGGCCCGTCCGGTCCCGCGGCCGCTCGCCACGCGCCCGCGCCTCGTCCGCGCGCCGGGCACGCCTCGCGTCCAGGGACCACACCTGGCCGCAGCGCGTGAACACGAGGTAGACCGACATCAGGTGCAGGACGTTGTCACCGCCGTCGCCCATGAAGACGCTGCGGTTCTGCAGCGACAGCACGCCCACCATGAACAGCACCGACATGGTGCGGGTGCGCCAGCCCAGCAGCAGCAGGACGCTCCACACCACCGCGAGCAGGTAGAGGGCCTCGAACCAGCCCTGGCCGTCCGACCACAGCAGCGCGGTGAAGGCACCGTTGGACCCTACGAGCTGATCGGCGAGGTCCCAGTCCCACGGGCCGTCGGGCCCGTAGAGCTCCTGGCGGTGGGGGAACTCACGCAGCAGGAACAGCAGCCAGGTCGCGCTGAAGCCGATCCGGATCACCGCGGTCTGATGAGGACCGAGGGCGGAATCGGCGACCCGCGCGACCGCGCCGGAGAGCTTGAGGGGGAAGCGGTTCACCCGATGCCTCCCCGGGCCTCGTCCTCCGGTACCGGCCACCAGGGCAGCATGCGGTACACCGGCTTCGTGGAGACCTCCTCCTCGCTCCACTCCGGCGGCGGCACGTCGGCCGTGCGGGAGCGGACCTGGATCCGGTCGACGACGCCGCCCGGTCCGGCCGCGTCCGACCGGTCGAGACGCATCACCATGATCCGGCGCAGATACGACTCGGCCAGCGTGCCGCGCATCCCCGCCGGCCGGTCCTCGCCGTCGTGCGTGGCGACGAAGAAGTCCCAGGCGCGGCGCAGCTCGTTCTGCTGGGTGTGGCTGGGCAGGAGGTTGCCGTCGATGGCCCGGCCGTCCTCGGCGGACAGGTCGTACCAGCCGGTGGTCCGCACTCCCCCGTCCGGCGCCAGCACTTCGGCACGGACCTGGACGGAGATGTTCTGCTGCAACGGGTTCGGCGCGAACAGCTTCCAGTTCTGCTCGAACTCCGGGTAGATCCAGTCCTCGATCGTCTCGGCGTGCTCCTTGGAGACCGTGTTCGCGGGCGCGACGTGGAGGAACGTCATGCCTATGTGCACGCAGACGACGACAGCGACGATCCCGAGCGCCACGGCGGCGGCGATCTGATGACGGAGGGAGAGGGCGGCCACGCCGGTACGGGGCTCAGGGGGCGGGGGATCCGCGTCCGGGGGCGGTGGGGCAGAGGAGGACGGTGGGGCGCCCGAAGGCCAGGGATCGTCCCGGTCGGCGGGCGCCGGTGCGGGCGGGGCGGAGGGCGGGGCAGGGTCGCCCGGTACTCCCGGCCCGGTCCACCCGTGCCGGGCGTGCGAGCCCTCGTCGTACGCGTCCATCCCGCCCCGTCCCCACAGTCCCGGTCCGAAGTCCCGGTCCGAATTCCGGCCGATCGCCGCCGCCGTCCGGCGTGCGAGGGCGACGTGCCGCCCGCGCACCGCTCCGCAGCGTCGCACGGGAACGGTACTCAGCACCGGCCGTCGCGGCACAGCCCCAGCGGTCCGCGCGTTCCGTGGCCGTCACCACATCCACGGCCGGCCCGGTCGCCCACCGGGGCCCGCCCCCGCCGTCGGTCCCGCTCCGCAGGTTATCCACAGCTGTTGACACCTCGCGGCGCCCGTCTCACCATGGACTCGCACGGACCGAACGATCGGTCGGGAGCGTGTTCCGGGAAGAACCCAGGAAAACCCAGGAAGAACCCAGGTCGAAGGGGACCTCATGGCGACAGCAGTCGACAGCGCGGGCGCGGGCGCGGGCGGCGGGGGTGACGGCACGGAGTACGAGCGCGCCTTCGACGCGGCCGTCGCCGCCGACGAGCGGATCGAACCGCGCGACTGGATGCCCGACGCCTACCGCGCCACACTCGTCCGGCAGATCGCGCAGCACGCCCACTCCGAGATCATCGGCATGCAGCCGGAGGCCAACTGGATCACCCGTGCGCCCTCGCTGCGCCGCAAGGCGATCCTGATGGCCAAGGTGCAGGACGAGGCCGGCCACGGCCTGTACCTCTACAGCGCCGCCGAGACCCTCGGCACCAGCCGCGAGGAGCTGCTGGACAAGCTGCACTCCGGCCGCCAGAAGTACTCCTCGATCTTCAACTACCCCACGCTGACCTGGGCCGACGTCGGCGCGATCGGCTGGCTGGTGGACGGCGCCGCGATCACCAACCAGGTGCCCCTGTGCCGCTGCTCGTACGGTCCGTACGCGCGCGCGATGGTGCGCATCTGCAAGGAGGAGTCCTTCCACCAGCGCCAGGGCTACGAACTGCTGCTGGCCCTGAGCCGCGGCACCCCCGAGCAGCACGCGATGGCCCAGGACGCGGTGGACCGCTGGTGGTGGCCGTCCCTGATGATGTTCGGCCCGCCCGACGACGAGTCCCAGCACTCCGCGCAGTCGATGGCCTGGAAGATCAAGCGGCATTCCAACGACGAACTGCGCCGGCGCTTCGTCGACATCTGCGTCCCCCAGGCCGAGTCGCTCGGCCTCACCCTCCCCGACCCGGACCTGCGGTGGAACGAGGAACGGGGGCACCACGACTTCGGCCCGATCGACTGGACCGAGTTCCGGGACGTCCTCAAGGGCAACGGCCCGTGCAACGAGGAGCGGCTGACCCGGCGCAGGCGCGCCCACGAAGAGGGCGCCTGGGTCAGGGAGTCGGCAGCCGCCTACGCGGCCAAGCACACGACCGGCGAGACAGGAGCGATCCGCGCATGACCGACACCGACTGGCCCCTGTGGGAGGTCTTCGTGCGCTCGCGCCGGGGGCTGTCCCACACCCACGCCGGCAGCCTGCACGCCCCGGACGCGGAGCTGGCCCTGCGCAACGCCCGCGACCTGTACACCCGCCGCGGCGAGGGCGTCTCGATCTGGGTCGTGCCGTCGTCCGCGGTCACCGCGTCCTCGCCCGACGAGAAGGACCCGTTCTTCGAACCGGCCGCCGACAAGCCCTACCGGCACCCGACGTTCTACGAGATCCCCGAGGGGGTGCAGCACCTGTGACGACGACACCCGCCCGGGACACCGTCCTCACGACGGCCGCACTCGCCCTCGGCGACGACGCCCTCGTGCTCTCCCACCGCCTGGGCGAATGGGCCGGCCACGCCCCCGTGCTGGAGGAGGAGGTCGCCCTCGCCAACATCGCGCTGGACCTGCTGGGCCAGGCCCGCGTACTGCTGTCGCTGGCGGGCGACGAGGACGAGCTGGCGTTCCTCCGCGAGGAGCGCGCCTTCCGCAACCTCCAGCTGGTCGAGCAGCCGAACGGCGACTTCGCCCACACCATCGCCCGCCAGCTGTACTTCTCCACCTACCAGCACCTCCTGCACACCGAACTCGCCGCCGGGGACGGCCCGCTGGCACCGCTGGCCGGCAAGGCCGTCAAGGAGGTCGCCTACCACCACGACCATGCCGAGCAGTGGACCCTGCGGCTCGGCGACGGCACCGCCACCGGCCACGCCCGGATGCAGCGGGCGGTGGACGCGCTGTGGCGTTACACCGGCGAGATGTTCCAGCCGGTCGAGGGCCTCGGCATCGACTGGCCGGCCCTGGAGACGGCCTGGCTGGAGCGGATCACGCAGGTGCTGCACAGGGCCACGCTCACCGTGCCCGACGGTCCGCGCACGGGCGCGTGGACGGCCGGCGCCGGGCGCCAGGGGCTGCACACTGAGCCCTTCGGCCGCATGCTCGCCGAGATGCAGCACCTGCACCGCAGCCACCCGGGGGCGACATGGTGACCCCGGCGGCCACCACCCCGCTGGAGGCGGAACTGCTCGAACTGGCCGGTTCGGTGCCCGACCCCGAACTGCCCGTGCTGACCCTGCGCGAGCTGGGCGTGGTGCGCGCGGTGCACGCACACGGGGCGGACGCCGTAGAGGTCGAGCTGACCCCCACGTACACGGGGTGCCCGGCCGTCGAGGCGATGTCGGCGGACATAGAGCGGGTGCTGCGCGAGCACGGGGTGCGTGAGGTCACCGTCCGCAGAGTGCTCGCGCCCGCCTGGTCGACCGACGACATCACCGACGAAGGACGGCGCAAGCTACGGGAGTTCGGCATCGCCCCGCCGCGCGTACGGCCGGCGTCCGGTGCGGTCGCGGTGGATCTCGGACCGACCCGCGCCCGCGGTTCGCGGGCGCACGGAGCGGACGGACCCGTGCCGGAGCCCGTGCGGTGCCCGCGCTGCGGCTCCGCCGACACCGAGCTGCTCAGCCGTTTCTCGTCCACCGCGTGCAAGGCGCTGCGTCGCTGCCTGGACTGCCGTGAACCCTTCGACCACTTCAAGGAGTTGTGATGGCGCGCTTCCACCGGCTCCGGGTGGCCGCCGTCGACCGGCTCACCGACGACTCCGTCGCCCTCACCCTCACCGTCCCGCCGGACCTGCGCGAGGAGTACCGCTACGCCCCCGGCCAGCACCTGGCCCTGCGGCGCAGGGCCGACGGCGAGGACATCCGGCGCACCTACTCGATCTGCTCCCCGGCCCCCGACGGCGCGGGGCCCGACACGCTGCGGGTGGGGGTGCGGCTGGTCGGGGGCGGCGCCTTCTCGACGTACGCCCTGAAGGAGATCGGCGTCGGGGACGAGCTGGAGGTGATGACCCCGGCGGGCCGTTTCACCCTCCCGCCCGCACCCGGCCGGTACGCGGCGATCGTCGGCGGGAGCGGCATCACCCCGGTGCTTTCCATCGTCTCGACCCTTCTGGAGCGCGAGCCCGGCGCCCGGTTCTGCCTGATCCGCAGTGACCGGACGGCCGCCTCGACGATGTTCCTGGAGGAGGTCGCCGACCTGAAGGACCGCTACCCCGACCGGTTCCAGCTGGTGCCGGTGCTCTCCCGGGAGGAGCAGCAGGCGGGGCTGCCGTCCGGACGGCTCGACGAGGAGCGGCTCGCCGCCCTGCTGCCCGCTCTGCTGCCCGTGGGGCAGGTGGACGGCTGGTTCCTGTGCGGCCCGTACGGGCTGGTCGAGGGGGCCGCACGGGCCCTGCGCGGCCTGGGCGTGGCGCGCTCCCGTATCCACGAGGAGATCTTCCACGTGGACGCCGGCGCACCGGCCGCCCCCACGGCGTCGGCCCCCGCCCACAGCACCGTCACCGCCCTGCTCGACGGACGCGGCGGCACCTGGCCCGTCCAGGACGGCGAGGCCCTGCTGGAGACGGTGCTGCGCAACCGCCCCGACGCCCCCTACGCCTGCAAGGGCGGGGTGTGCGGAACGTGCCGCGCCTTCCTCGTCTCGGGCGAGGTGCGGATGAACCGCAACTTCGCGCTGGAGTCGGAGGAGACCGACGCGGGCTATGTACTGGCATGCCAGTCGCATCCGGTGACGGAGAGGGTGGTGCTGGACTTCGACCGGTGACGGCCGCACTGCCACCGTCCAGGCAGCGCTGTCCATGCCGCGCGGACCGTTCCCTGCCTCTTGAACCCGTTCGAAGCTGACGCCCCGTCAGGACGACGGAAGGCAGGGGACGCCGGGTCCGTCGGCGGCGCGGGACGTGCTCTCCGGGGCCGCCGACGAGCCCGGCGACCAGTCCGGCACTCGCCTCGGGACCCGTCGCCGACACGTCCCGACCGCGCCCCGGGGGGGGAAGAGCAGGCCGACGCGGACCTGCTCATCCTGCTGCTCGCTGCTGCTGCTCGACGCGGAGCACGGCGACGCAGGCACCCGGACCCGGTGCCCGATACCCATGCGCGGCACGGCCTGTGATGACCGCCCGCCCGTCCCCGGTCCCACAGAACGCGGGTCCTGCAGAACGCGGGTCCTACAGAACGTGCCCGGGCCGGCCGTCATCGGTGACGACGGGGCGTCCCGCGGACTCCCACACCTGCATGCCGCCGTCCACGTTCACGGCGTCGATGCCCTGCTGGACCAGATACATCGTGACCTGGGCCGAGCGCCCGCCGGAACGGCAGATCACATGCACCCGGCCGTCCTGCGGAGCCGCTTCGGTCAGCTCGCCGTAACGGGCGACGAACTCACTGATCGGGATGTGCAGCGCCCCTTCGGCATGACCGGACGCCCACTCGTCGCTTTCGCGGACGTCCAGCAGGAAGTCGCCGTCCTTGAGGTCCGAGACCCCGACCGTGGGCACTCCAGTCGCAAAACTCATACCCCCGACGCTACCGGAAGCCCCGGCCCGGGGACTCACGCCCGCCGGACCGGCCCTCAGCCCTCCAGAGCCTCCAGGGCCGCCAGCTCCGTCTCGCGCTCGATCACCTCGGCGCGCAGCTGCTCGGCGATCTCCTCCAGGAGACGGTCCGGGTCGTCCGGGGCCAGCCGGAGCATCGAGCCGATGGCGCCCTCTTCGAGCTCCTTCGCGACCAGTGTGAGCAGTTCCTTGCGCTGGGCGAGCCATTCGAGCCGGGCATAGAGCTCCTCGCCGGCGCTCGGGGCCTGTTCCTTCAGCTTCGGGCCCGCCGCCCATTCCGCGGTGAGTTCCCGCAGTTCTGCCTCACTGCCGCGGGCGTAGGCGGCGTTGACGCGGGTGATGAACTCCTCGCGACGGTGGCGTTCCGCCTGCTCCTGCGCCAGGTCCGGGTGGGCCTTGCGGGCGAGGTCTCGGTAGAGCCTGCGGGCCTCCTCGCTGGGCCGCACCCGCTCCGGGGGCCGGACGGGCTGGTCGGTGAGCATGGCCGCGGCCTCCGGGAAGAGCCCGTTGCCGTCCATCCAGCCGCCCAGCAGTTCCTCCACGCCGGGGATCGGCTGCAGCCGGGAACGCGCGTCGTCGGCCAGCCGGCGGTCCTCGGGGTCACCGCTGCGGGCGGCCTTGACCTCCAGGATGCGGGCGTCCAGCTCCTCGATGCGGGCGTACACGGGGCCGAGCCGCTGCTCGTGCAGCCGGGAGAAGTTCTCGACCTCGATGCGGAAGGTGTCCACCGCGATCTCGAACTCGATCAGCGCCTGCTCCGCGGCCCGCACGGCCTGCTCCAGCCGTGCCTCGGGCCGCTGCGCACCACCGCCGGCCGACGCCTGCCCCGCACCGGCGCCGCCGCTGCCCTGCTCACCCTCCGAGGTCGTCACCCGAACAGCGTAGGGCACCACCGCCACCCCCGAATCCCACCACCCTGCTTCCCGAGGCCGCCCGCTCTGCCCCCGGGAGCCGACCGACCGGGCTCTCCACCCGGCCGGCGGAGAGCCTCCGGAAGAAGTGAAGCAGTGCTCAGACCCCCATCTCCGCCGCGATCCGGCCCGAGCGGACCGCTGCCACCAGGTCCGCGTGGTCCGCCTCCGTGCGGTCGGCGTAACGGAAGGCGAAGTCGCCCATCGCCTCGTCGAGTTCGTCGTTCTTGCCGCAGTAGCCCGCGATCAGGCGGGGGTCGGCGCTGTGGGAGTGGGCGCGGGCCAGGAGGGCGCCGGTCATCCGGGCGTAGTCGTCGACCTGGTCGGCGGACAGGGCCGTGGGGTCGACGCTGCCCTTGCGGTTGCGGAACTGCCGTACCTGGTAGGGCCGCCCCTCGACGGTCGTCCAGCCCAGCAGGTTGTCGCTGACCACCTGCATCCGCTTCTGGCCCAGGACCACGCGCCGGCCCTCGTGGTCGGCGTCGGGGACGTCGAAGCCGGCCGTCAGCAGATGCGGCACCAACGCCGAGGCGCGGGCCTCCTTCACCTGGAGGACAAGGGGCTCACCCTGGTGGTCGAGGAGCAGCACGACGTACGAGCGGGTGCCCACGCTGCCCGTGCCGACGACACGGAACGCCACGTCCTGCACCGCGTGCCGGGCCAGCAGCGGAAGCCGGTCGGGCTGGAGGGTGCCGACGTACTCCTCCAGGGAGGAGGCCACCGCCAGGGCCTCGGCGTCGGGGACGCGACGCAGCACCGGCGCGGCGTCGACGAAGCGACGCCCGCCGTCCTCCGTCGCCTCGGTGGACTTGGCCGCGAAACGGCCGCTGGTGTTGGCGCGGGCCTTCGCGTAGACCCGCTCCAGCGTGCCGAGCAGATCGTGCGCGTCGGTGTGGGAGACCAGCTCCTCGTCGGCGATGGCGTTCCACGCGTCCAGCACCGGCATCCCGGCCAGCAGCCGCATCGTGCGACGGTAGGCGCCCACCGTGTCGCGGGCGGCCTTGCGGCAGGTGTCCTCGTCCGCGCCGACCTCCCGTCCCGCGAGCACCAGCGAGGTGGCGAGCCGCTTGAGGTCCCACTCCCAGGGGCCCCACACCGTCTCGTCGAAGTCGTTGAGGTCGATGACCAGCCCACCGCGCGCGTCGCCGTACAGACCGAAGTTCGCCGCGTGCGCGTCGCCGCAGAGCTGCGCGCGGATCCGCGTCATGGGAGTGCGGGCCAGGTCGTGGCCCATCAGGCCCGCCGATCCGCGCAGGAAGGCGAACGGTGTCGCCGCCATCCTGCCCACCCGTATCGGCGTCAGCTCGGGCAGCCGGCCACGGCTGGACTCCTCGACCGCACTGACCGCGTCGGGGCGGGAGGGATCCAGGTCGAGAGCGGAGTGCGCCCCGCGCGGCACCAGTCGGCGCAGAGCCTTGCCGTCCGCCTTGGCCGAGCCCTCGGGCGGCCACGCCGCGAAGCCCGTTACGCGCGGCAACCGCCGTACCTCACCGGCAGCGAGGCCCGGCTCCGCCTGCTCCGCCGTCCTGCCCGTCCCGGCCCCGCCGGCACCCGTCTCGGTCACCACAACCGCCTCCCCCTGTACGCCCACACGTACGCCCGTACACCCACGTCGGCCGCGCCGCACACGAACGGCCACCGGCCGTCGGCCCGCCTCGACGTCGACACGGGCGTCGGCGCAGGCCATGACATCAACCGTGCCGACCGTACAACCCGGTGGCCGAAATGCGTCAGGCCCTGTGGACAACTCCGGGACCGTGGACGACTTCGTCACCCACCCGCACCCCTGCCACCACCCGCCCCGCGACCACCGTCCACCCCATCGTCCGAGCCACGGCTACCGCCTGCCACGCCTGTCCTGCTGTCCCGTTATCCCGCTTCTGCCCCGGTGGTCACATTCCCCGTGGCCGGTTCCAGTCGCCCCGCCTCGAGGGCCCGTCGGCCGCGGTCCGCCGAGATGTCCAGCCGGGCCAGCACCGCCGGGACCGCGATGCCCGGCAGCATGTGCTGGAACAGCACCACGACCCGGTGCTCCAGGTCCTGCCGCTGACAACGCAGTTGGGAGAGGAGCTGCACTCCCGAAAAGCTCGCGACCAGCAGTTCCGCCGTCTCCGTCACCTCGACGTGCGGCAGCAGCTCGCCCCTCGCCTTCGCCTCGGCCAGGGTCCGGGTGGTCTGGTCGATCCACATCCGGAACGCCGGAGTCCGGTCCAGTCCCAACGCTCCCTGGTCCAGGGCCAGTCCGACACTGGCGCGCACCAGCGGGTCCGTGCACAACCGCAGAGCCAGCACCAGACCGGAGTCGACGAGTTCCTGGAGTTTGCTGGACTGGGGCGGCAGGGTAACCGCCAACTGCTCCTCGAAAATGCCGAGCGCCAGCTCCTCCTTGGAGCCGAAGTGGAAGTACAGCGCGCCCTTGGTCACTCCGGCCCGGCCCAGAATCTCGCCGATGGTCGCCGAGGTGTAACCGCGTTCGTCGAAGACGGCCGCGGCCGCGTCCAGAATGGTCCGCCGTGTGCGGATCGCGCGCTCCTGTCGCGCCATCGGGTGCCTCCTGATCTCCGTGGATCTCGTGGATCGCCGTGAAGTAGCCATGCGGTAGCCGTGCGGTCGGCATACCGCCGTACCACGATGCCGTGCGGGCACGTGGGCTTGTGGGCTCGTCTCCAACGGTGTGGATCACCCTTGAAAAAAACCGGCTCGTCCGTATCTTAGTGCGAAGTCGACCGGAGCCAGGCCTTCTATCCGGAGGGTTCCTCATGCCGCAGTCAGGTGCCACAAGCACGCCCACGGGGGATCGAACCGGACAGCGGAGCGCGCCCGCGACCACCATCGGACAGGCCGCCGGAGCACCCACCGTCACCCGGGTCACCGCGGAACTCGCCCACCGGACCCGTGCGGCGGACATCTTCCCGACGGAATGGGTCCGCCGGTCCGAATTCGGCTTCCGCGTCACCGCGTACTGGCCCGCCGACCACTCCTTCTTCGGCCCGGTGGACGACCTCCACCAGGATCCGATGATCATCGCCGAGACGCTGCGCCAGACCACGATGGCCCTCGCCCATGCCGAGTTCGGCGCTCCCCTCGACACCCACTTCGTCATGGGGGACCTGGGAATCTCCACCGCCCCCTCCGAACTCCTGCTCGCGGATGCCGCGGAGCCGGTCACCGTCGACGTCGTCTGCTCCGGGGTACGCCGCCGGGGCCGCGGTCTGAGCAGTATGCGGACCGTCATGGAGTTCCACCGCGCGGGACGGCTCGTCGCCCGGGGCACCGGCGGCATGGGCTGCACCTCGCCGGCCGCTTACCGCCGCCTGCGAGCCGGACAGCTGGCCGGTCCGGGCACCGCGATATCCCCCTCCCCTCCCGTCCCTCACGAACTGGTCGGCCGCCGCCGTGCGGAGGACGTCGTCCTCTCCCGCTCGGACCGACCCGGCACCTGGCTCCTGCGCGTCGACACCGGTCACCCCGTCCTCTTCGCCCGGCCCAACGACCACGTCCCCGGCATGGTTCTGTTCGAGGCGGCCCGCCAAGCGGCGACAGCGGCAACCGGCGGACGCGTCTTCCTTCCCTCCGACCTTGCCTCCTCCTTCAGCCGCTACACCGAACTGGACCGCCCCTGCCTCCTCGAAACCGAGGTCCTCGACAAGGGTGGGGCAGGTGCTGAAGCCGGCAGCCCCGACAGGGGAGACCACGGCGACGGAGACGAGGTGACCGTACGGGTCTTCGGCCTGCAGAACGACGAACCCGTCTTCACCGTCTCCCTCACCTCGGCACCCCACCGCCGGACCCCGGGGCCGACCCCGGCCCCGCCCCCGGTGCGGTCGCTGACATGACGGTGAACCTCCTGGTCACGGGCGGCACCGGCTTCATCGGCAGCCGGGTCGCCGCCGCCGCCCGCCAACACCCGTACGCCTGCGTCCGGTTGCTTTCCCGCCGTACACCCTCCGGGAGCGCACGGCCCGAAGCGACGCAAGCGGACCCCTCCCTGGGCGCACTCCCGTCCGCCGGGACCGTTCCCGGCGACCTCGCCGACCCGGCCTCCCTGCACGGCAGTTGCGACGGCGTCGATGTCCTCGTCCACTGCGCCTCGCGCATCACCGGTGACCCGGAATCCGTCGCGACGGTCAACGACCGGGGCACGAAGGCCCTGCTGGAGGAGGCGGTACGCAGCGGGGTGCGCCGCATCCTGTACGTGAGCACCGCCGCCGTCCACGGCAGGGGCCCCTTCCGCGGCGTACGGCCCGGCGAGGCGCCCGTCGCCCCCGCCTCCGCCGCCAGCCGCGCCCGCGCCGCGGCCGAACGACACGTCCTCGAAAGGGGCGGCCTGGTGCTGCGACCCCACCTGGTGTACGGCGCGGGCGACCGCTGGGTGGTCCCCGGACTGGTGGGACTCCTGAGGGAGTTGTCGGCGACCGTGGCGGGCTGCGGAGCCCTGCACTCGATGATCGACGTCGACACCCTGGGCCGCGCGGCCGTCGCCGCGGCGCTCTCCCCGGTGCACGAACCTGGCGTCCACTACGTCAACCACCCGGACCCGGTGCCCGCGTCGGAGCTGCTCGCGGCCGTCTGCACCCAGGTGGAACAGCCCGGCGAGGGAACGGAGGTCGACGTCCCGACCGCCTACGCACGGGCCGCCGGCTCCCCGCGCGCCCTGCACCACCTCGGCATGCTCACCGTGGACCACTGGTTCAGGGACGACACCTTCTGGGACGGCCTGGACTGCTCCCCGGGCAAGCCCTTCCTCCACGCCTTCCCCCACGCAGCCCCCTGGTACCGGTCGTTCGTCACCACTCCCTGAGCGACTCCCCACCACGGCCGCCGCACTCGCGTTTGCCCCGGCCCCGGCCCGACCCCGGCCTCTCTGCCCTCTGCACCGCACCCGCGCCCCCGTGCGCTCCCACCACCCCGGAGACCAAACCGACCCGTCGGATTGACTCCTGCGACAGCCATGCGATGCCACCCCCACAGGCCACGGCATCACGCCGCCGCACCGTCGGGGCCCCCTGCCGCCCCTCAGTCCTTGCTCGACTGCGGAAAGCACCGAAGTCCGCACGTACGGTCACCGGACACCCAAAAGGATCATGAGATGTTCCTCACACGTTCCAGGCTCATTACCGCTTCGGTTCCCGCACCACCGCACCCTCGACCCGCCCCGTCCCGAGCCCGGGCATGCGAAACGGGCGGCATCCGTGAGAGATGCCGCCCGTTCGACGGTGTGCGCGAGGGGGGAGTTGAACCCCCACGCCCTTGCGGGCACTGGAACCTGAATCCAGCGCGTCTGCCTATTCCGCCACCCGCGCATTGGGTGTGCCGTCAGGCTCTTCCCCGTTGGGGTTCGGCGCCTTTCGACTCCTGAACATTAGCACGCTGGTGGGGGTGGACTCACATCCCTTTCCACCCGCCCCGGCACCCACCCGCGTTGAGTAGCGCCGTCGCCCATGAGGGCCCATGAGCAGCCCACAAGCCGCCCACCGGCCGCCCTCGAACAGTCACAGAAGATCAACAGCACCGTCGCACCGGCCCGTCCCGTATCGCCCCGTATCGCTCCCGTCGTACCGGCCGAACACGTACCGAAGGCCACCGGACACCTGCCCACGAGAACCGACGAGAACCGATGAGAACTGCTTCACGTATCAACCTCGTACCGGTAGCACCCTTCTCCCCAGGTGCCGGGCAGAGTCCACAGCCGGGTGCGGGACACTGGTCTGCGGCCCCCTCTACGATCCATGGCAGAGGGCTCGCACGAGCACGGCCGAAGGAGTTCGAAGGCGAGCCCCGAAGGGAACGCCGTCAGGCATCGACACCCGTCGGTCCGGGCGGTAGGGGGAACCAGCCGATCGACCGAGGCGTGGATACGATCAGTAAGCAGTACCAGTTATGCGGTGCACGGAACAGTGCACCGGGCAGTAGACGCGGTAGACGCAGCAGAAGACAGGGCAGTACACAGGACGGCAACGCCGGAGGAGGTGCCACATGGGAGTCCTGAAGAAGTTCGAGCAGCGACTCGAAGGCCTGGTCAACGGCACCTTTGCCAAGGTGTTCAAGTCCGAGGTGCAGCCCGTGGAGATCGCGGGAGCGCTCCAGCGGGAGTGCGACAACAACGCGACCATCTGGAACCGCGATCGCACCGTTGTCCCCAACGACTTCATCGTTGAGTTGAGCACCCCCGACTTCGAGCGGCTCAGCCCGTACTCCGGGCAGCTCGGCGACGAACTCGCCGGCATGGTGCGCGACTACGCCAAGCAGCAGCGCTACACCTTCATGGGCCCCATCAAGGTGCACCTGGAGAAGGCGGACGACCTCGACACCGGCCTGTACCGGGTGCGCAGCCGTACGCTCGCCTCCTCCAGCAGCCAGGCGGGCCCCACGGGCCCCGGCCCCGCCGGGCCCGGCACGGGCGGCCCGCCCGCCGGCGGCCCCGGCGGCTACGGCTACCCGCCGGCCGGACCCACGGGCGCCCCGCCCATGCCGGCCGCGCCGCCCGGCGGCCGGCCCGGCGGTTACGGCTACCCGCAGCCCTCGGCCGCCCAGGGGCCCCCCGCCGCACCCGCGTCCGCCGGGCGCACCCGGTACTGGATCGAGATCAACGGCAACCGCCACCAGATCTCCGACGCCACGCTCGTCATGGGCCGCAGCACCGAGGCCGACGTGCGGATCGACGACCCCGGCGTCTCCCGCCGGCACTGCGAGATCCGGACCGGAACGCCCTCGACGATCCAGGATCTCGGATCCACCAACGGCATCGTGGTGGACGGACAGCACACCACCCGCGCTACGCTCCGCGACGGCTCGCGGATCGTCGTGGGCAGCACCACCATCATTTACCGGCAAGCCGAAGGGTGAAGCGGGGGCAATGTCAGAGCTGACCCTCACGGTCATGCGGCTGGGTTTTCTAGCCGTTCTGTGGCTGTTCGTGATCGTGGCCGTGCAGGTCATCCGCAGCGACCTGTTCGGCACACGGGTCACCCAGCGCGGAGCGCGCCGGGAGACCGCCCGGCCGCAACAGGGTGCCCGGCAGGCACCACCGCCGCAGCGCCAGCAGTCGGGGGGTGGCCGCCGCGGCCGCAACGCCCCCACCAAACTGGTCGTGACCGAGGGCATCCTCACGGGCACCACCGTCGCGCTCCAGGGCCAGACCATCACGCTGGGCCGGGCGCACGACAGCACCATCGTGCTGGACGACGACTACGCCTCCAGCCGCCATGCCCGGATCTACCCGGACCGCGACGGCCAGTGGATCGTCGAGGACCTGGGTTCCACGAACGGCACCTATCTGGACCGGTCCAGGCTGACGACCCCCACACCGATCGGGCCGGGTTCACCGATCCGCATCGGCAAGACCGTCATCGAGCTGCGGAAGTAGTACGACAATGAGCGAGCGGAGCGAGCACGCAGTGGGGGCCCCCACCCCGGGCCCCGGCGCGCTCCCGACCGGAGGGTGGGCAGTGTGGCTCGACACGACCGGCTGTACCCGGAGCCGACGGGCGAGGTGCGCATGAGTCTGTCCCTGCGCTTCGCCGCCGGATCGCACAAGGGAATGATCCGGGAGGGCAACGAGGACTCCGGTTACGCCGGTCCCCGCCTGCTCGCCATCGCCGACGGCATGGGCGGCGCCGCGGCCGGCGAGGTCGCCTCCTCCGAGGCCATCTCCACCATCGTCTCGCTCGACGACGACGTCCCCGGCTCCGACCTGCTCACCTCCCTCGGCTCGGCCGTGCAGCGCGCCAACGACCAGCTGCGCATGATGGTCGAGGAGGACCCCCAGCTCGAGGGCATGGGCACCACCCTGACCGCGCTACTGTGGACCGGCCAGCGCCTCGGCATGGTCCACGTCGGCGACTCCAGGGCCTACCTGCTGCGCGACGGCGTCCTCACCCAGATCACCCAGGACCACACCTGGGTGCAGCGGCTGGTGGACGAGGGCCGGATCACCGAGGAAGAGGCGACCACCCACCCGCAGCGGTCCCTGCTCATGCGGGCCCTCGGCAGCGGCGAGCACGTCGAACCCGACCTGTCGATCCGCGAGGTCCGGGCGGGCGACCGGTATCTGATCTGCTCCGACGGCCTGTCCGGCGTGGTCTCCCACCAGACCCTGGAAGAGGCCCTCGCCGGCTACCAGGGCCCCGAGGACACCGTGCAGACCCTGATCGAGCTGGCGCTGCGCGGCGGCGGCCCGGACAACATCACCGTGATCATCGCCGACGTCCTCGACCTCGACACCGGTGACACCCTGGCCGGCCAGCTGTCCGACACCCCGGTCGTGGTCGGTGCCGTCGCCGAGAACCAGAACCAGCCGAACGACAACAACGCCATGCAGACCCCGGCCGGCCGTGCCGCCGGACTCGGCCGCAGGCGCGGCCAGGGCGGCGGGGGCGAGTTCGGCCCGCCCGGCAGCGGCGACGTCACCGGCTTCATCCAGACCGACGGCTTCGACTACGCCGAGGGCGACTTCGTCAAGCCCCGCAAGAACCGCCGGTGGCTCAAACGCTCCTTCTTCAGTCTGCTCACCCTCGCCGTCATCGGCGGCGGCGTGTACAGCGGCTGGCGCTGGACGCAGACCCAGTACTACGTCGGCACCAACGGCGAACACGTTGCGCTCTACCAGGGCATCAGCCAGGACCTGGCCTGGGTCTCGCTCTCGAAGGTCGAGAAGGACCACCCCGAGATCGAACTCAAGTACCTGCCGCCCTACCAGCGGAAGCTGGTCGAGGCGACCATCGCCGACGGCGACCTGCACGGCGCCCGGTCGAAGATCGACGAACTCGCGGTCCAGGCCTCCGCGTGCAGGAAGGAAGCCGAACGCCGCACCGCCGACAGCAAGAACAACGCCAAGACCGGCGAGGGCGAGGCCGGAGGCACCACGGGAACCACACCCGCCTCCTTCACGTCCAAGGCCTCGCCGACGCCGACCCCCTCGGGCACGACCGAGGCACCGCAGAAGTCCACGCCCCCGTCCGCACCTACTCCCAGCCCCGGCCCCAGCCTCTCGGAGGAGGAGCAGAAGGTCGTCTCGCTGTGCGGTAAGCAGTAGGCAAGCCGTGAGAGGCCCTGTCACACGATGAGCAGTACAACCAACCCATCGGCGCAGCACACGTCCACGATCGGTGCGATCGGGGCGCCGAGCCGGCGCAACACCGAGCTCGCGCTGCTCGCCTTCGCCGTCGTCATCCCGGTCTTCGCCTACGCCAACGTCGGCCTGGCCATCGACGGCTCCGTCCCCTCCGGGCTGCTCGCCTACGGGCTGGGGCTCGGCTTGATGGCGGCGGTCGGACACCTCGTGATGCGGAAGTTCGCCGCCTACGCCGACCCCCTGCTGCTGCCTCTCGCAACGTTGCTGAACGGTCTCGGGCTGGTCGTGATCTGGCGGCTGGACCAGTCCGAGCGGTTGCAGAACCTGGCGGAGCGCCAGTACGGGGTGTTCAGCCCGTCGGCGCCGAACCAGCTGCTGTACTCGGCCGTCGGACTGGCTCTGTTCGTGGCGGTACTCGTCTTCCTGAAGGACCACCGGATTCTCCAGCGGTACACCTACATCTCGATGGTGGGGGCACTGGTCCTGCTGCTGCTGCCGCTGGTGCCCGGAGTCGGTGCCGACGTGTTCGGCGCCAAGATCTGGATCAGCGTCGCCGGTTTCTCCATCCAGCCCGGCGAGTTCGCCAAGATCATCATCGCGATCTTCTTCTCCGGCTACCTGATGGTGAAGCGGGACGCACTGGCCCTGGCCAGCCGCCGCTTCATGGGCCTGTACCTGCCCCGCGGCCGGGACCTCGGACCCATCATCACCATCTGGGCCGTCAGCCTGCTCATCCTCATCTTCGAGAACGACCTCGGTACCTCGCTGCTGTTCTTCGGCATGTTCGTGATCATGCTGTACGTCGCCACGGAGCGGACGAGCTGGATCGTGATCGGTCTGCTGATGTCCTCCGTCGGCGCCGTGGGCGTGGCCTCGTTCGCCAGCCACGTCCAGGCCCGCGTCGACGCCTGGCTGGACCCGTTCGGCTGCTACCAGACCTCCGGCGCCTGTGAGCAGATCGGCCAGTCGATCATGTCGTTCGGATCCGGCGGCGTCGTCGGCACCGGCCTCGGGCAGGGCAACTCCGATCTGATCGGCTTCGCCGCCAACTCCGACTTCGTCTTCTCCACCTTCGGCGAGGAACTCGGCCTGGCCGGCGTCATGGCCATCTTCCTGCTCTACGGGCTGATCATCGAGCGCGGTGTACGGACTGCCCTGGCAGCGCGTGACCCCTTCGGCAAGCTGTTCGCGATCGGTCTGTCCGGCGCCTTCGCCCTGCAGGTCTTCGTGGTGGCCGGCGGCGTCATGGGGCTCATCCCGCTGACGGGTATGACGATGCCGTTCCTCGCCGCCGGTGGCTCGTCGGTCATCGCCAACTGGGCCCTGGTCGGCATCCTGCTCCGCATCAGTGACACCGCCCGTCGCCCCGCCCCCGCGCCCGCCAGCAACCCAGACGCCGAGATGACTCAGGTGGTCCGACCGTGAACAAGCCCCTGCGCCGCATCGCCATCTTCTGTGGGTTCCTCGTCCTCGCCCTCCTGATCCGCGGCAACTGGATCCAGTACGTCCAGGCGGACGAGCTGCAGAAGAACAAGCACAACCGGCGCATCGCCATCGAGCGCTACGAGCAGCCGCGCGGAGACATCATCGTCGACGGCAAGCCGATCACCGGTTCCAAGGAGACGTCGGGCAGCGACTTCGAGTACAAGCGCACCTACAAGGACGGCCCGATGTGGGCGCCGGTCACCGGCTACGCCTCGCAGGCCTTCGGCGCCAACCAGCTGGAGTCCATCGAGGACGGCATCCTCACCGGCAACGACGACCGCCTGTTCTTCCGCAACACGCTCGACATGCTGACGGGCAAGAACAAGGAGGGCGGCAATGTCGTCACCACCCTCAACGGCGCCGCGCAGAAGGCCGCCTACAACGGCCTGAAGCAGCGGGGCGGCAAGGGCTCCGTCGTCGCGATCGAGCCGTCCACCGGCAAGATCCTGGCACTGGCCTCCTTCCCCTCCTACGACCCGTCCGTGTTCGCCGGCAACAGCGACAAGGACGCCGAGGCGTGGCAGAAGCTGCAGAAGAAGGAAAACCCCGCCGATCCGACGCTGAACCGGGCGCTGCGCGAGGTCTACCCGCCCGGCTCCACCTTCAAGGTCCTCACCGCGGCCGCCGCCCTGGAGGAGGGGCTGTACAAGAGCGCGGACGAGAAGACGGACACGCCGCTGCCGTGGACCATGCCGGGCACCACGACCGAGCTGCCGAACGACGGCGACCTCCCCTGCGAGGACGCCTCCCTGCGCGATGCGCTCAAGGTCTCCTGCAACACCGTCTTCGGCAAGATCGGCGCCGACCTCGGCAACGACACGATGCTCGAGTACGCCAAGAAGTTCGGTTTCACCGAGGAGCAGTTCACCCCGGTCCGCTCCAGCGCCTCGGTCTTCTCCGACGACATGGAGCCCTCGGAGACCGCGCTCTCCTCCATCGGCCAGTTCAACACCGCCACCACCCCGCTGCAGATGGCCATGGTCACCGCCGCCATCGCCAACAACGGCACCCTGATGAAGCCGTACATGGTCGACGAACTCCAGGCCCCCAGCCTCGACACCATCGAGAAGACGGACCCGGAGGAACTGAGCAAGCCGATGTCGGCGGAGAACGCCCAGATCCTCCAGTCGATGATGGAGACCGTCGTCTCCGAGGGCACCGGTGGCAAAGCCAAGATCGACGGTGTCACCGTCGGCGGTAAGACCGGTACCGCCCAGCACGGTGTGGACAACAGCGAGAACCCCTACGCGTGGTTCATCTCCTACGCCAAGGGCGAGGACGGCAGCTCGCCGGTGGCCGTCGCCGTGATCATCGAGGACGACGACGCCGTGCGTGGCGACATCTCCGGCGGTGGCCTCGCGGCCCCCATCGCGAAGAGCGTGATGGAGGCGGTCGTCAAGGGCAGGCAGTGACGCCGCTCACGTCCGCTTCCCATCGGTGCACGTTGCGGTACCGGTCCTGTATCGGCTGCGGTACTTGGCCAGGTCACACAAAGCGAGCCGGGTACGGTAGGCCCGGACGGCAGTCTCCGGCCGCACGAACGTGCCGGCCGGGACCGACGGAGAGGGCTGGTAGTTAGCTATGGAAGAGCCGCGTCGCCTCGGCGGCCGGTACGAACTGGGCCACGTGCTCGGCCGCGGTGGCATGGCGGAGGTCTACCTCGCCCATGACACCCGCCTCGGCCGTACCGTTGCAGTGAAGACGCTCCGCGCCGACCTCGCGCGCGACCCGTCCTTCCAGGCCCGGTTCCGCCGGGAGGCCCAGTCGGCCGCCTCGCTCAACCATCCCGCGATCGTCGCGGTCTACGACACGGGCGAGGACTACATCGACGGGGTCTCCATCCCGTACATCGTCATGGAGTACGTCGACGGCTCCACGCTCCGTGAACTCCTGCACAGCGGCCGCAAGCTGCTGCCGGAGCGGACACTGGAGATGACCATCGGCATCCTCCAGGCCCTGGAGTACTCGCACCGGGCCGGCATCGTCCACCGCGACATCAAGCCCGCGAACGTCATGCTGACGCGCAACGGCCAGGTCAAGGTCATGGACTTCGGCATCGCCCGCGCCATGGGCGACTCCGGCATGACGATGACCCAGACCTCGGCGGTCATCGGCACCGCGCAGTACCTCTCGCCCGAGCAGGCCAAAGGCGAGCAGGTCGACGCCCGCTCCGACCTGTACTCCACCGGCTGTCTGCTGTACGAACTCCTCACCGTCCGCCCGCCGTTCGTCGGCGACTCCCCGGTGGCGGTCGCCTACCAGCACGTCCGGGAGGAACCGCAGGCGCCGAGCGTCTTCGACCCCGAGGTCACGCCCGAGATAGACGCGATCACGCTGAAGGCGCTCGTCAAGGACCCCGACTACCGCTACCAGTCGGCCGACGAGATGCGGGTCGACATCGAGGCCTACCTCGACGGCCAGCCCGTCGCCGCCACCGCCGCGATGGGCGCGGCCGGCTACGGCGGCTACCCCAACGACCAGCCGACGACCGCCCTGCGCTCGGACTCAGGCGCCGCGACGTCGATGCTGCCCCCCATGAACCCGGACGACGGCGGCTACGGCTACGACGACCGCCCCGGCCGGCGCCGCCAGCAGAAGAAGAACAACACCTCGACGATCCTGCTGGTCGCGGCGGGTGTCCTGGTCCTGGTCGGCGCCATCCTGATCGGCCGCTTGGCCTTCTCCGGCGACGGAGGCGTGGGCAACGACACCGTCAAAGCCCCGAACTTCCGCGGCCTCACGAAGGAAGCCGCCAAGGAACAGGCCGCCAACGTCGACCTGGTCCCGAAGTTCACCGAGGAACCCTGCGAGAACCAGGCCAAGGGAAACATCTGCGACCAGGATCCCGCTGAGGGCACCAGCGTCGAGAAGGAGTCCACCGTCAACCTAGTGGTGTCCACCGGGGCGCCCAAGGTCGAGGTTCCGGATGTCAAGGGCCTCAGCTTCGCCGATGCGGAGAAGTCCCTGAAGGAGAAGGGCTTCGAGACCGAGAAGAAGAGCCAGGAGTCCAGTGACACACCGGACACCGTGCTTTCCCAGGATCCCGAGGGCGGAACCACCCGTGAAAAGGGAACCACCATCACCCTCACCGTCGCCAGGGAGGTATCCCAGGTGACCGTGCCCAACCTCCTGGGCAGGACCCCCGACGCGGCCAAGGCACTGCTGGAGTCGAAGGGCCTGGTGCTCGGAACCCAGACGGAGGAGGAGTCGACGGCCCAGGCCGAAGGAACGGTCTTCGAGCAGAGCCTCAGCCCGGGCACGGACGTCGACCGGGGCAGCACGGTCACCATCAAGATCGCCAAGGCGCCGGCGAACGAGAAGTTCGCGATGCCGAAGGTCACCGAGATCACCGTCGCCCAGGCCAAGCAGATCCTTGCCCAGGCCGGCCTGGAGCTCGAAAGCATCCAGGGCGCTCAGGAGGACACCGCCACGGTGTTCCAGAGCAACCCGCCCGAGGGCCAGGAAGTCAAGAAGGGCGACAAGGTCACCCTCATCGCCATCAACCAGCAACAGGGCGACAACGGCGGAGGCGACAACGGCGGAGGCTTCCTCGGCGGCCTCACCGGCAACAGGGACTGACACCTTCGGACACCCGGACACGACCGAGCCCCGGCCCCTCTTCGGAGGGGCCGGGGCTCTTTCATGGACCCTGCCTGAACGCGTGTCCTCGCTTCGCTCGTGCCTTCGCGTGCCACAGCTCGTTGATCGAGTGGGGCGGGTCATCCGGTCTGCCCTGACCACGACACCACAAGGAGCATCGGGTGCTCAAGGAATCAGTTCTGCTGGAATCCAAAACGCTGCGCAGCGGCGTCCTGGGCCGCACTGAGGTTCTGGACAGGGTGAAGGCCCTGTCCTTGCTGCCGGACGGGATGCACGTGACGACAGCGATGGTGGCGGCCTACTTCGGCGCCATGGTGGAGACCATCCGCGCCCTCGTGCACGACCACCGCCCAGAGTTGGAGGCGAGCGGGTACCGAGTTCTGTCCGGGACAGAACTGAGTGACTTCAAGCAACTCAGTGGTATCCAGTCACGGACGCCTTCCCTGGCCCTCTTCCCCCGTCGCGCCGTCCTCAACGTCGCCATGCTGCTCCGGGACAGCGACGTGGCACGTCAGGTGCGTGTGTATCTGCTCGACACGGAGTATCTGGCCCGCACACAGCCTGTGGAAAACCTTGTCGCTGCGGACTTCGCCTCCCTCGATACACGCATCGATCAGCGCATCACCCACGTCCTCGGCAAGACGGTCGTGCCGATGTTCAACGCCCTGATCGCCGCATCCGGTGAGCACCGCCGCGAGCTCATCGAACTCCGTGAGGACATCGAGAACGTCGAGCGCAGGATGTGCTGGCACCACAAGCGCCTGGCCACCCTGGAAGGAGAGGCCCCCGCGGAGAACGTCAGGTCGACGCTCAAGGCGATGACCTGGCAGGCGTTCGAACAGCACGTCGCCGCCCTGCTGCGGCGCGACGGCTGCACCGATGTCGTCGTGCGGCAGGCCCGCAGCGACAGGGGCATCGACATCACCGGCCGCGCCGCGGACGGGCGGACCGTGGCCGTCCAGTGCAAGAACCGGTCCGGCCGCCGGACAGTGCCCAGTGCCGACCTGCAGAAGTTCGCGGGCGCGGCGCGTGCCATCGACCGTGTGGACCTCGCGCTCTTCGTCGCCACCTGCGACTTCAGCCACGAGTCGCAGGCGATCGCCGACCTGACCGGAGTCGTCACGGTCAATCGGGAAGAAGTGGAGGCCTGGACCGCGGGAGTTCGTCTCAAGGCTCTGCGGTAACAGCAGCAACGACGGATCGCGGAGGCCCGAAGCCGCAAGAGGAAGTTGCGGCTTCGGGCCTCCGTCAGGTTAGTGGACCGAGGCCCCTCAAGGGCCCCGATCGCCTCAGCGCAGTTCCTTCGGCGGCGTCCGGTCCTCGTCGACCTTCTCCGTGCGGACCAGCTCGCCCCAGACGATGTAGCGGTACTTGCTGGTGTACACCGGCGTGCAGGTCGTCAGGGTGATGTAGCGGCCGGCCTTCTTGCGGCCGGACTCCTCGGGGACCTTCGCGAGGACGTCCACGTTGTACTTCGAGGTCTCGGGAAGGATCGCGTAGGTCTTGTAGACGTACCAGGTGTCCTTCGTCTCGAAGACGATCGGGTCGCCGTCCTTTATCTTGTGGATGTCGTGGAACTTGGCCCCGTGGCCGTCCCGGTGCGCGGCCAGCGAGAAGTTGCCCTTCTTGCCGGACGTCGGCAGGGTCGCCTTCACCGGGTCGGTGTAGTAGCCGGCGACGCCGTCGTTGAGCACCTTCATCGTGGTGCCCTTCTCGATCAGGATGTCGTCGCCCCCCATCGCGGGCACGTGCAGGAAACCGATGCCGCTCTTGCTGTCGAAGGAGGCGGGACCGTCACCGGTACCGGCACCGGGCCCCTGGGCCCAGTTGTCCCGCACCTTGTCCGCCTGCTTGTCCGCGGCGCGGTCGGCGAGCACGTTCGTCCACCACAGGGAGTAGACGACGAACAGGCCGAGCACCAGGCCCGCGGTGATGAGGAGTTCCCCGAGGGCGCTGACCAGCATCGCGCCCGGCCCCATACGGCGACGGGCCGGAGGCGACGGTGACGCGGACCTGGCGGTGTGCTCTTCGGTGTCGTCGGCGGTCGCTGCCACGTTTCCTCTGCCCTTACCTGACGAGCGCATCCGGCTTGCCCTTGCTGCGCGGCCGTTCCTCGTCCATCTTGCCCCAGACGATCATGCGGTACTTGCTGGTGAACTCCGGCGTGCACGTGGTCAGCGTGATGTAGCGGCCCGGTCCGGTGAAGCCCGATCCCTTCGGGACGGGCTCGAGGACGCTCACGTTGCTCGGCGGCGTCACCGGCAGGATCGACTCCATCTTGTAGACGAAGTACGTGTCCTGCGTCTCCACGACGATCGGGTCGCCCTGCTCCAGCCGGTTGATGTACCGGAACGGCTCCCCGTGCGTGTTGCGGTGCCCCGCCACCCCGAAGTTGCCCTTCTTGTCGTTCGGCATCGCCGTCTTCAGGGCCCCCTCCGCGTAGTGGCCCACCATGCCCCGGTCGAGCACCTTCTTGCTGTCGATGCCCTCGGCGATCGGCACGACCACGTCCAGCTTCGGGATGTGCAGCAGCGCGAAACCCTGACCCGGCTCGAACACTCCTGGATTGCGCTTGCCGTTGGCCCAGTCCTTCTGGAGATCGCTGGCCTCCTGGCCGGCCTGTGCCTGCGCCCGCACATTCGTCCACCACAGCTGGTACGTCACGAACAGCAGCATCAGCACACCGCAGGTGATGAACACCTCACCGATGCCCCGGCTCGCGACGACGACGGGGCTGACCTTCCGCTCCCGGGCCCGCCGCCGTGCTTCCACGCGCGAGAGCGGCGCCTGAGGCGCGCTGCGGCCCTGCGGGGCATCGTGGCCCTCGGAGGGGCTGCTCGCGCCGCCACGGCGCCCGTGACGCTTCTTGGCGGCCTTCCTGCGCTCCGCCCGGCCCCCGGAAGCCGCCGGGGGCTCCGTGCGCGCCCCGTTCGCCCCGTACGCCGCGGTACCGCCCGTGCCCGTCGTGTACCCCGTGCCGTCCGTACTCTGCGTGCGCTGCCCGCGCTGCGGCGGCGGATCGGGGATCCGCAGCGCTACCGTCTCCTCGTCGACGGGCGGCAGGTACGCGTGTTCGTCGACGGGCGGCAGATACGCGGTGCTGTCGTCGGCCCCGGCAGCGCTGTTGCCGGCCGAGCCCGCGCCGCCGTAGGAGTAGGCGCCCTGCTGGGTGGTGTCGTACCAGTCGCCGCCCCCGAGCGTGCCGGGGGCCCCGTACGGCTGCTGCTGCCCGTACGAGGTCCCCTGCTCGCCGCCGGTGCCGTACGAGAAGCCCTCCGTGAAGGGCTCCCCGTGTCCGGCGCCGGACTCGCGCTCGGGGCGCAGGGCGGTCACGCCGGCGACCTGCCCACCACCGGGGCGAGCCCCGCCGATCTCGCCACCGCTGCCTCGTCCCCGCACTCCACCAGCCAGTTGGCCAGCATCCGGTGGCCGTGCTCGGTGAGCACCGACTCGGGGTGGAACTGCACACCCTCGACGCGCAGTTCACGGTGACGCAGACCCATCACGATGCCGTCCGGCGTCCGGGCCGTCACTTCCAGCTCCTCCGGTACGGTGGCCGGCTCGGCGGCCAGCGAGTGGTAGCGCGTCGCCGTGAACGGCGACGGCAGACCCGCGAAAACGCCCTTGCCCCCGTGCTCGACCGGCGAGGTCTTCCCGTGCAGCAACTCAGGGGCGCGGTCCACGACACCGCCGTAGGCCACCTGCATGGACTGCATGCCGAGGCAGACACCGAAGACGGGCACCCCGGTCGACGCACAGTGCCGCACCATCTCCACACAGACCCCCGCCTGCTCCGGAGTGCCGGGCCCCGGGGACAGCAGCACACCGTCGAACCCGTCCTGTGCATGCGCCGTCGACACCTCGTCGTTGCGCAGGACCTCGCACTCGGCGCCCAGTTGATACAGGTACTGAACCAGGTTGAAGACGAAGCTGTCGTAGTTGTCGACGACGAGAATGCGCGCGCTCACTGGTTGTCCACCGTCACATCGTTGAAGGGCAGCAGCGGCTCGGCCCAGGGGAAGACGTACTGGAAGAGGACATAGACCACAGCGGTGACCAGCACGAGCGAGATGAGCGCCCTCACCCATCCGTTCCCCGGCAGATGCCGCCAGATCCAGCTGTACATGCCGTCCCTTCCGTCGCACCACGGCACCAGACCCACGCCGTACGTCACCAGACTAACGGCGCAACGCCTCCGGTTTCCCGGCCTCCACGGGCTGCGTGGAGTCCAGATGGGCCCAGACGATCAGCCGGTGACTGTGCCCCCATTCCGGTGCGCACGTCGTCAGCGTCAGGTAGCGACCCGGACGCGTGTACCCGGAAGTACGTGGCACAGGGTCGATCACCTCGATGTCCGTGGGCACGGTTTTGTACGGATCCCGGTCGATCCGGTACGTGAACCAGGTCGTCCCATCGCTCAACACCACCGCGTCGCCCCGTCCGAGCCGGGGAAAATCCTTGAACGGATCGCCATGGGTGCGTCGGTGGCCGGCGACGGCGAAGTTGCCCTCGCGACCCAGCTGCGCGGTGTTCGCGTAGTGACCGAGGCCCTTCTTCAGGGTGCTGGTCTCCGTGCCCTCGAGCACGGGCTTGTTCCACGTGAAACCAAAACGCGGGATGCACATGATCGCGAAGGGCTTTCCCGCGACATACGGCTTCGGCTTCGGAGAGCCCGCAGGGGCGGCAGAAGCGGCGCCGGTACGGGAACCCGGGGTGGCCCCGGGCGCGGGCGTAACGGCCGGCAGAGCGCTCCCCCTCGCCCACTGGTCCTCGAGGAGGGCGATCTGATCGTCCATGACCTGATCGGCCCTGACTCCGGTCCAGAAGAGGAGGTGGACGACGAAGAGCACGATCAGGGTGCCGACGGTGACGCACAGTTCGCTGGCGGTCCTGACGATCACACGCACCGGCGGCTCCCGGCCTCGCCCCCGGAGCCCGTCCCGGCCCGGGGTCTGCCCCGTGGCCGCTACTCCACGGGCTTCGCGTAGTGCAGGTCCACTGTGCCCGAGTAGCCGGGCAGAGTCACCGGCCCGTCGTCCTCGACCTTCCAGCCGAGCCCGTAGACGTTGACGTACACCATGTAGTTCTGGATCGACGGGGAAGCGGCGAGCGTGTTCTTCAGCTTCTCCGGATCACCGACCGCCGTGATCTTGTACGGCGGTGAGTAGACGCGGCCCTGGAGAATCAGGGTGTTGCCCACGCAGCGCACCGCACTGGTGGAGATCAGCCGCTGGTCCATGACCTTGATGCCCTCGGCACCGCCCTGCCACATCGCGTTCACCACGGCCTGGAGATCCTGCTGGTGGATGACCAGGTAGTCGGGTTCCGGCTCGGGGTAGCCGGGAAGCTTGGCGGTGGCGTCCGGCGGAGCGTCGTCGAGCGTGACCGTGACGGCCTCGCCCTTGAGCTCCTGCGTCCCCGCACGGCGCTCCAGGCCGGCGAGTTCGTCGTCCTCCGCCGCACTCCTGCCGGCATCGCGCTCGGCGAGGGACTCGACGTCCCCCCGCAGGGCTCCGTTGGACTCCTCCAGCTCACCGTTCTTGCGGCTGCGCTCATGGATGAGATCGGACAGCTTCAGCAGGGAGTCGTCCGTACGGATGTTGGTCCCCTTCGCCGTGTTGAAGCTGGTGAAGAAGATCAGACCCGCGAGGGCGAAGACACCCGCGGTGAGGATCCGGACGGGCCGGAAACCCCGTCGGCGGACAGGGCTGGATTCCGTTCCGGGAGAGTCGGCAGAATTGCTCAACGTACCCTTATCTCCTTCAGCGCCACGGAAGGACTACGCTAACGGACGCCCGGCGAGCGCTCGGAGTCCCCTTCCAACCACCCCGAGCCCGACCCAGTTCCCTGCGCGGCCACGCAGCGCATCGACAGGAGAGACCCTCGTGCCGAAGTCACGTATCCGCAAGAAGGCCGACTACACGCCGCCGGCGGCGGCGAAGCAGACGACCGCCCTCAAGCTGACCAGCCGCGCCTGGGTCGCGCCGGTGATGCTGGCCCTGTTCCTGATCGGCCTGGCCTGGATCGTCGTGTTCTACGTCACCGACGGCCAGTTGCCCATCGACGATCTGGGCAACTGGAACATCGTGGTGGGCTTCGGCTTCATCGCCGCCGGCTTCGGCGTCTCGACGCAGTGGAAGTAGCGCCCCGCAGCGCTCACCGCCCACTGGACCAGGCCCTGCCCGGAGCTGCCCGACAGCTCCGGGCAGGGCTGTTCTCAGCCCTGGGCAGAACTATCCACCGAGTTATCCACAGGCGTTTCCACAGCGTGGGGAAAAGAAACGACGATCTGTGGATAACCCGTCGGACCTCGCCGGGCGTTGACCCCTGTATGACGGAAATACTAATAACCGAATACCTGTTCGCACGCCACTGACCTGGGAAAACTCCGGTCAGTGACAACGGGCACAGATGTTCCCGCACAGTGTGCACAAGATCCGCCACATGCTGTGGACAACGTGCACTCAGACGAGCTGAGCCGTCCTCACCAGGGTCACCGACACGACCACGGCAAGAACCAGCGCACAGGTCCCGTACTGGATCAGTGCCCGCCGCTCACGCGGGGCATGGACCATGGCGTAGCCGATCACGACACCGGCGACAAGTCCTCCGATATGGGCCTGCCATGCGATGTTGCTCCAGCCGAAGGTGAAGATCAAGTTGATCACCAGCAGAGCGATGATCGGCCGCATGTCGTAGTTGAGCCGGCGCACCAGGACCGCGGTCGCGCCGAACAGCCCGAAGATGGCGCCGGAGGCACCGAGCGAGGCCGTGGACCCCGAAGCCAGCAGATAGGTCAGGGCGCTGCCCGCCAGGCCCGAGATCAGATAGAGCGCGAGATAGCGGGCCCGGCCGAGGGCTTGCTCGAGCGGGCCGCCGAGCCACCACAGACTGAGCATGTTGAAGGCGATGTGCCAGATCGCCTCGTGCGTGAACATCGAGGTGACCAGGCGGTACCACTCGCCCTCGGCGACGCCCTCGGTGGGATGGAACGGCGCCGGGGGCCAGACCCCGATCAGCACGAGATGGCCCAGCAGCGACGACCAGACATGCACCGCGATGAACACCGCGGCATTGATCCCGAGGAGGATCTTGGTGACCAGTCGGGGGTCCGCGGCGATGGTGCCGCCCGCGATCGTGCGGGGCATGGAGGCCGTGGGCGCGTGGCCGGTGCCCGAGCCGCCGCGGACGCATTCGGGGCACTGGAAACCGACCGAGGCGCTGATCATGCACTCGGGGCAGATCGGACGCTCACAGCGAGTACAGCGAATGCCGGTCTCACGGTCCGGGTGGCGATAGCAGACGAGGACGCCGCGGGCGTCCTGCGGGCTGCTGGCAGCCTGGTCGTCCATGGGATCCCCTAGGTCGTGTGGAAAAGCCCCGCCCCGCCCATCCTTACGGATGAGCGGGGCGTTTGGTTCCCTCTGGGGGGCTTGCGCACTCCTCGGGGGCAGGGCCGTCCTCAGCCCTCGCGGATCTCGACCGACTCGATGACGACGTCATTGAGCGGACGGTCGGTGCGCGGGTTGGTCTGCGCGGCCGCGATGGTGTCGATGACCTTCTGGCTCGCGGTGTCGGTGACCTCGCCGAAAATGGTGTGCTTGCGGTTCAGCCACGCCGTCGGGGAGACGGTGATGAAGAACTGCGAGCCGTTGGTACCCGGACCGGCGTTGGCCATCGCCAGCAGGTAGGGCTTGTCGAAGCGCAGGTCCGGGTGGAACTCGTCCTCGAACTGGTAGCCGGGACCGCCGGTGCCGTTGCCCAGCGGGTCCCCGCCCTGAATCATGAATCCACTGATCACCCGGTGGAAGACCGTGCCGTCGTAGAGCTTGGCCGTGGACTTCGCCCCGGTCTCCGGGTGCGTCCACTCCCGCTCGCCCTTGGCGAGCTCGACGAAGTTCTTGACGGTGATCGGTGCCTGGTTCGCGAAGAGCCGGACCTCGATGTCGCCGTTGTTGGTCTTCAGGGTGGCGTAGAGCTGGTCAGCCACGGTGTGCCTTCCGTTGTCTTTCCGTAACACCCTGATCCTCGCACGGACGGAGCGCGCAGTCGCCCGACGCCCGTTCCCAGAGGGCAACAGGGCCGAACAGCTTGCGGAAACCGGGTGAGTGCCGCCGCGACGGGGGCACTCGGCAACGATCCGTGGCATTGTCGACGACTAGCTCCTGTTCCCCCGTATTCATCCGCTATTGCACTCGATCAATGCCATCGGCACCCGTATGCCCGCCCACACATGCCCAGCGCCGACGCGGGAGGCATGATCCGTAAAAGGGTGGACAGTCGAAAAACGTACGCCACCGAGGAGGAGGAACCGTGACCCGCATCGAAAGCGTGCGCGCCGCGACTGATTCGGCAAAGGACAGCGTGCTGCACGCCGCGGACGTGGTGGCGCCCTACGCCGACACAGCCAAGGTGAAGGCCGCGCACTACGCGCAGGAGGCACGCGTACGGCTGGCGCCCAAGGTGACACAGGCCGCAGGGCATGCTCTCGTCCAGTACGGCACCCATGTCCAGCCGTACCTGGAGCAGGCCCGCACCCATGTGCCGCCGAAGGTCGATCTGGCCGCCCATGAGGCCGCCGTCCGCACCCGTAAGGCCGCCCAGCAGGCGGCGGACTACTCCCGGCCGAGGCTCGAGCACGCCAGGGCCGCCGCCGGCCCGGCGAAGGAAGAGGCGGCGGCGCGCAGCGCTGCGGTGCTGGCCGCACTGCGCGGTCAGGTCTCGGCCCAGCAGATCCAGAAGCTGGTCCGTAAGCAGCAGCGTCGCGCGAAGGCCGGTCGTGCCGCGAAGGTGATCGTCGTCCTGGGCGCCGTTGCCGGTGGCGCCTTCGCCGCCTGGAAGTGGTGGGACAAGCAGGCCAACCCGGACTGGCTGGTGGAGCCGCCGCCCGCGACCGACGTCCGGGAGTCCGGCACGCTGGCGTCGGTGGACGGCAGCCGCGAGGCCTCGCTCGATCCCGAGGTCCGGGCCAAGGAGGCCGAGGAGGAGGCCGCCAAGCGCGACGAACAGCCGTAGGTCTGTCCGCGCGCGGCGGCACGCCCGCCTGCGGCATGAACAGCCCGGTGGGGCAGGAGAGTTCAGTGTCTCCTGCCCCACCGGGCTGTTTCACGTGAAACAGGTCCCCGGGGGCGGTGAACGGGAGCCGGGCGGCGGAAAGTCGGGAATCCCGAAGGCCGGGCCAGGGCAGGAAGCCCGGTCCGGAGCCCGGAAAACAAGGCCAGGAGGCCGGGGAACAAGGCCGGAGGCCGGAAAACAAGGCCAGGAGGCCGGGGAACGAGGCCAGGAGAGAGGCCGACGAAAAACCCCTCCCATTTGCGTTTCCGCAGGTGGGAGGGGTTCCCTTGTGGAGCCTAGGGGAGTCGAACCCCTGACATCTGCCATGCAAAGGCATTTGGGGTAGCTCTGCTACCTGCATGAATCCAGTCACAGGCCGGTTGACCTGCGGATTTGGCATCCCGCTAGATCCCAAGCAATCCCGGCTAGTCCCGTTCTCACGTGTACGGAATGTGTACGAGAACGGGGCGGCCCCGGGCGGTGTCCAACCACCGACCACGGGGCCTACGGCCGGACCCTTCACCAGCAAGGAACCCGAGCCATGCAGCACAACGTACAGCCCACCACGCCCCCGTGCGGCGCCCGCCGCACCGGCTGGGAGCGTCCCGGCCCCGGTCGCCGCCGCCTCCCCTGCATACTCCCCGCCGGCCACAACGGCGACCACCGCGACGCCTTTGCCCAGACCTGGGACGGCCCTTCCCCCGCATCCGCTGATGCGGACCTGATGCGCGTTGATGCGCCGCAGGTCAACGAGGGCGAGCGGGTGCACGTGATCCGCCTCCTCGACGCCCCCGGCGCCACCCTCACGGTCACCTGCCCCGAGTGGTGCGTCTCCGACCACGCCGACGAGAAGACCCGCGGGACGTTCGCGCCCGACTTCACGCACCGGGGGGAGGAACTCGTCTTCCCCGCCCCCGGCGGCGGCGAGACCATGCTGTCCGCCCAGATCACGCACGCCCCGTTCAGCAGCATCCTCCGGGAGCCCGTCATGGGCGTCTCGTCGGCCAGCGAGGACATGGGCCCGGACCAGGCGCACGAGTTCGCCGACCGGCTGCGCGCCTACGCGGATGCCCTCGACTGCCTGAGCGTCGACCTGGACGACGCCCGCCTGAACGCCCGCGGCCCCCGCGGGGGTGACCTGTGAAGCGCGACCCCCTTCTCTGGGCCGCGCTCGCCGCGGTCCTCGTCGTCCTCGCCAGCGCGGAGTACGAGCTGGCCGTCGCGTGCGGCTTCGGCACCTACGTCGCCGCCGGCGTCCCGGCCGCCCTGGACGTGTACGCCCTCGCCGCCCTGCGGGCCCGCCGCGACGTCCTCGCGGTCGTGCTCACGCTGATCGCGGTGAACGCTGCCAGCCACCTTGTGGAAGTCGGGCTGCTGCCCGTCTCCGTGCCCCTCGTCGTCGCCGTCTCGGCGGTCGCCCCGCTCGTTCTGTGGCGTGTCCACCGGCTCTCCGAGGTGAGGCCGGCGGCCCCCGAGGTGACCGAGCCGGTGACCGTCGAGCGGGTCGAGGATGACCAGCCGGAACCGGTCGCCCTGGTCGCCCGCCCGCTGCCCGAGGTGGTCCCGGCCAGCGCCCGCATGCTGCCTGTCGTCGCCCGCCCCGAGCCGGTCGAGGTGGCCACCTCGGTACCCGCCGAGACCGGCCGTCAGGTGGTCACCGAGGTGGTCACCCTCACCCCCGCTGAACTGCGGCGCAAGGCGTCGAAGCTGCACCGGGAAGCGGTCAGGTCGACGAACCGGCCGGTGACCATCAAGACCCTGCAGGACGAACTCAGTTTGTCGCGCCGCGAGGCAACAGAACTGCGCCGAGAGATCGTCGGCGACCGGTCATGATCCTCGCCGTCGTCTTCGCGCTCGCCGCCCTCGCGGCCCTGCTCGGCCTCGCCCTGGTCGACGCCCGCACCGTCCCCCCGGTCACCGGGACGTGCGCCCTCGTGCTCACCTTCGCCGCGCTCGCCGTGGCCATCACCCGCTGAAGGACCCCGTCATGCAGATCGTCACCATCGGCGGCGTGACCGTCGGCCTGTGCATCCTCGGCTACTACCTCACCACCTGGTGGCCCGGCACCAAGCAGCTCACCAAGGACCCCGCGAGGCACGCGGCCGTCCTCGCCCCGTTCCTGTTCGCCTGGGCGTATGGCTGCCTGACCGTCCTCGGCATCGGCGGCCTGATCGGCTGGACGGCAGACACCGCCCTGTGGATCTCCAACTGGCTCGGCGACGTCGCCCTCGTCTGGGGCGTCGGCGCGGACGCCGGGCAGCGGGCGGGCGGCACGGTCTACCTGCCGCTCACGCAGACCGGCGGGGCGGTCGTCCTCATCCTCACCGCGGTGATGGTCGCCCTCGTGAAGAAGTCCCGCCACGGGGCCGCGATCAAGCTCGGCGCCTGGTGCGGGATCACCCTCGGCACGTCGGCCGGGATCGCGGGCTTCGCCGCGGTCCCGCTCGCCCAGGCCGTCAACTGGGTCGGCGCCGTCCTGTTCGGTGCGCTGTGACGGCGCCCGAGCCGTCGAGGACGGCCGGCGCCTGCGTGCTGGCCGTCCTCGGCGGGGCCGCCCTGGCGGTCGTCTTCGCGCTCTCCTCGGAGGCCGGTGTGCTCACCGTGTGGGCGGTCGGCGTGACGGCGGTGTGGCGGGCGGCCCGCCGCCCTGTGTCCGATTCGTCCGCCCCTCCCCCACCGGGGGAGGACCGCCCCTCTTGCAGTGAATGCGCAGGTCACGACTTCGTGAGCGTGACCCCTTCTGAAACCCAGAAGGGGATGTTGATCTACAAGACGTCGCCCCCCGACCGGCCCAACCACACCCACATCCACTTCGTCGAGGGGGAGGTGAACCAGGCATGATCCGCCGCATCCTCGCCGCCCTCGGCTACGAGCAGAAGCCGCTGAACTACTGCGCCAACTGCGCCGGCCACTACCCGCCGTCGCACTTCCCCTGCATCTGACCCCGCCCACGGCAACGGCCCCCGTCCTCGAGGACGGGGGCCGTTGCCATGCCCGGCCCGACCGCACCGCCCGGGGGAAGCTTCAGCGGCCGGACCGGAGTCTCATTTCCCGCGTGCTGCCTCCCGCAGGGTGCGCACCAGCGCCCTGCCCGTCGCGCACTGCCCGACGTCGTCCACGCACTGTTCGCACTGCTGCGTGTGTTCCAGCAGCGCCCGGTAGGCCAGCCCGGCGGGCCCGGCCCGGTAGGTGCCTGTCGATGCCGCGGGGGTCTGGGTACGCTCGTCCATGTCGACTCCAACCAGTCGTCCACGCCCCCGAGCCCGGCCAGGCTGCGGGGGCTTTCCGCTGATGGGACCGTACCGCTATAGGCCACCACAGGGCACCCCATACGGCCACATGGTGCCACCTACGGGTGCCTGTCACGGGGTGCCGCCCTACGTTCCGGAGCATGAGCGAAGACCCGTTCGTCTACGTCTACGTGCGCGTTGCCAACGAAGTGGAAGCCGAGATCCGATCTGCTCGGCTCCCGCACGGGGCGCGTCTGCCGAACGAGCGGGACATGGGCGCTCAGTACGGCGTCGCCCCGGGCACCGCCCGGCGGGCAGTCCAGGAACTCCGGGACCGCGGCCTGGTCGTCACGCTGCCGAACAAGGGCACGTTCGTCGTCGCCCCCGACGAGGGGTAGGGGAGGCCAGATCGTCGGAGCGAACGCCAGGGGGCCCGGCGCCGTCAGCTCTGTGCACGCACGCTCACTACGCCGAAGGGGGGTCCCCGGGCCGCAGTCGGCCGGGGACCCCCCCTAAATCATTCTGTTCACGCACGCGCTTCACTGACAGCGCCGGGCCCCCGACGATTCAGTCTGAAGACTGAGACTCCCTATCCCCGGGGGACCCGACGCAGGATCAGACGGCCGTCAGGTCGACCGTGGCGAGCGCTCCGGGCCGCTTGAACGCGACGCCGATGCGCGCCTCAGCGCGGAACTTCACGAGGTTCTTCTCGAACAGTGGGCCAGCCTCGGACCAGTCCATCTTGACGCCCTGTCGGGTGAGCAGGGTGACGGTGGACCAGTCGCCGACGAGCCCGGTCCCGGCTTCCATGCCGGCGTCCAGGACGACGGGCACGCTCCACAGCTGGAGCGGTGCGCGGCCGGTCGGCGTGCCCGGCATCTCGGGCTGGTCCTGCTCGTTGCGCAGCAGCTCGATGGTCTCCCAGTCGCTCGGGTTGAAGACCCACGCGGTCGGCTTCTCCCCGGCGAGCTGCAGCGTGGTGAGCACCTTGCGCGTGGTGATGAGCGGGTTGGTGGCGTAGGCCTGCGTGCGGACGCCCGTGGTGCCGAGCAGTCCGGCGACCGCGGTGCCGTCCTCGGCGGTGCCGCCGTTGAGGATGACCGAGTGCGCTGCCAGCTGGAGGCCGGCGGTCATCTCGGAGCGGAGGAAGTCCTGGAGGGCGGGCATGTCCGCGAGCCACTGCTTGGGGATCTCCTCGGAGAGGTGGGCCAGGGTCATGACCTGCCCGGGGACCCTCTCCAGGGAGTAGGGGGAGGTGGGCTTCTGGGTACCCCGGGGGACGGTGGCCGCGTTGTGGGTGCGGGCCGTCTGCCGCATGTAGGTGAAGGCGTCGCCCCCGCTCATCTCCATGCTGCTGATGACCTGGGCGAGCCCGTTGGAGGCGTAGGGCAGGACGACGGTGCCGATGTCGACGGGCAGCATGACGGAGCCGGAGGTGGGGAGCAGCGCTTTCTCTCCGTGGGTCATGCCGCGCTGGGTGATGGCGTCGGTGAAGGCGCGGGCCAGGCCGTCGGGCTGTCCGGCCTTCATGTGGCTGTCCTTCCCTCGGCCGGCGTGCTTGGCGGCGGTGGCCTGTGCGTCGTCGGCGGCCTTCACCTTGGCTCCCAGCTCCTCGGCCTTGACGTCGAGTTCGGCGATCTCCTTCACCTCCTCCTCGGTGAAGTTGCGGCCCTCGGCCTGGGCCTTCTCTGCGATCTCGCGGACACGGTCGATGACGGTGTTGAACTGCTCGCGCAGCGTGGGCATGAGAGTCCGTTTCCGGCCGCAGCGTGCGGCCTCGGTGTGGAGTGCTGGTTCTCTCCACCACGGGGCGGCGTTGAGGGCTTCGCGGCGGCCGGCGGAAGCCTGGCAGCGGCGGCCTCACACGACTTCGCGTCGTGGGGCTGAGCCCCCCTGACGGCGGTCTACGCGGGCGCCTCGCAGGCGATGGCGGACCGGCCCGTCAGGGGCTCGTGATCAGTCTCGCACGCCCTGGTGGGCGGCTTCAATGAGCGCGGCCAACTGCTCGCGCGCGGACGGCTGGACGTGCTCGCCCGCGGTGGCCTTGTCTCCGATGCGGACCATGTCGGCGACGGTGCCGCACAGGGAGATCAGCAGCCGTGCCGCTTCGCCGAACGTGACGGTGGCGAGCATGGCGGACGCCCCGTCGGGGTTGTCGGCCCAGGCGAGCGCGAGGCCCGCGGCATCGGCGCGGCCCTGGAGCAACTCGGCTTCCTGCTCGGGGGTCATGTCGCTCACTGGGCACCCCCGGGGTTGAGGGGGATGGGGAGCATCTCGGGTCGGCCGGCCTCTCCGGCCGTGTCCAGGGGGAGCCAGCACGTGGCGTCCCAGTGGTCGACGGTGTCCGCGGGGAGGCTGGCCCAGTCGTCGGGGTCGCCCTCCCAGTGCTCGGTGCGGTCGGTGTTCGTGGCGACGACGGAACGGCCGTCGTCGTTGATGAACCGCAGGGGCACCCTGCGGCCGGTGGCCGGTGTCTCCTCGGGCATGGCGTTCCTTCCGTTTCAGGCTCGGTCGAGCGGGTCGAAGCAAGAGGGGCAGGTGGTCTCTCCATTGGCGGCGTGCAAGGGGTCGAGCGGGTCCCTGCACACGGTGCAGCGCGCCGTTTCACCGGTCACGTTCTGTGATGCCGTTTCGCCGGTCGCGCCAGTGGCGCCATCAGTCGCGCCATTCGCGCCAGGGTCTGAGGGTTGGCGCGAATGGCGCGACTGTGGCGCGACTGCCGAACCGGTGTCACTCTGCGTGTCGGTGGTCAGTGCCTCGATACGCCAGACGGCGCCCTTCCCGAACCCGGCTCGGGCGGATACGACGCCGGCCTTTCGCATGGCGCGCTGCAGCGTCCGTTCTGAGATGTCGTCGGCGGCGGCGGCCTTCTTCACGTCCTTCGCGGGCGCCTCACCGCCCTGGTCCATCAGGTAGCCGCGCAGCCACTCGGCAGCATCGTCGCGCTCGCCGCGGTCGGTCTCGTATCCGGCGGCGAGGATCTCGTCGACGGAGCGGGTCGACTGGCCGGTGAACACGAACCGTCCGACGTAGGCGATGCCGGTGCGGGTGGGCACCTCGGTGGACAGGATGTTGTAGGAGAGCGACGGCAGGTCTGCGCGCCCGAGGCTGTTCTTCGCCTGGGTCATCACCCGACAGTCGTTGTCGTCGTCGCGGGCGAAGCCGAACACGGCCCGGGGCACGTTCTTGAACGCGCCCGAGCCGGTGATGAGCGACGCCGGGTCGGTGCCGGAGCCCTTGTTGAAGTGGGCGATGCCGAGCAGGACGGCGCCGGTGCGGTCGGCCATGCGGGCGAGCGGGTCCAGGGCGGTGCGCACGTCCCGCTCGCGGTGGGTGTCGATGCCCTTGCCGATGCACGACATGAGCGGGTCGAGGACGACCAGGGCGACGTCATGCTCCGCGATGGCCTTCTCCATCAGGCTGTTGTCCTGCGGCAGGCTCAGCGTCGTCTCGCCGTACTCGGCTTCGACCGCTTCGACGCGGTACACGAGGTCGAGGTTCGCGCCGGCCCCGATGAGCCGGGGCACGATGGTCTGCTTCCACGAGTCCTCGATGGCCACGTAGAAGACGGCGCGGGGGCGGCCGTGGAAGTTGCCGGGCAGGGTGCCGCGGGTGATCTGCGCGGCCATCCACATGCCGAACGACGACTTGCCGGTGCCCTCGCGTCCGGCGGCGACGGTCAGGGTGCCGGCGGGGATGCGGCCCTCGCCCTCGTCGAGCCACGCCCACACCACGGGCTCCGGCTCGATGTCCGAGGCGCGGGTGATCCGCAGGGACCGGGCAGGCTGCGGCTCGTCCAGCGTGATCCCCGCGTTGCGCAAGATCTCCTCGGCCTGGTCGTGCTCGTTCAAGGGGTGCCTCCGGCCGATCGGTAGGCGGAGGCGATCGTCGTGCGCGCCTCCGCCTCAGTGAGTCCTGCATGGGTGGCCGCGTCGACCAGAGCACCGGCGACCGCGCGCGCGTCGAGCTGCGCTTTCCTGGCGTGCTCGAACGCGCGGCAGGCTGCCCAGTACAGGCAGCTGTTTCGGTTGCCCTGACGGGCGTTGAGGACGGAGCGCACCAGGCCGACGAGGGCGCCGCCGCCCTCGCGGGGCGGGGCGCCGGCGGGCCGCGGTACGGGCGGTGCGGCCGGTGCTTGTAGGGCGGTGAGCAGCCAGGCGGGGGCGGGCACGGGCGGCTGCTCGGGGTCGACGAGCTCGTACATCACGCCGGTGGCGTGGACGGAGCCGGGGCCGATGACGTACCCACGCGGGCCGCGCACGTCCCCGTCGAACTTGCCGCGCAGTGCACCGAGCCCGTTGCCGAGCTGGAGACTGCCGGGCGACCAGTAGTAGTCGTGGTGCCCCTTCGCCGTGGTGACGCGCATCGTCGGCGTGTACCGGTGGCCGAAGGCGCCGGCGGCGTCCTCAAGGGCTCCCGGGCGGTCAGAGTCGACGACCAGGAGGCGGGCGCCGTCCGGGCCGTCGACGGCGCCGATAGCCACGCCGACGTTACGGAGCCGTTCCCCGAACGTGCGGCGGACCTGGTCCTCGTCGAGGGTGTGCGCGCGGGTGAAGGGCACGCACGGGTGCTTGCCCCGGTCGGTGCAGGTGACCGGGTCGTGGCCCTGCCCGATGCCCGCGCACCGGTCAAGGCCGGGATGGTCGGTGGGGAAGACGGCGAAGCCGTGGCGGACGAGCCACAGGGCGCCGTCGAGAGGCGTGTCGGCGGCCCGCTGTTGCGCTACGGTGTCGGAAGACCCGGTCATCAGCTGGTCTTCCTCGTTCGCCCCCGTTGCCGCGGGGGCGTTCGTCTTTTCGGTCGTCATGCCGCGTCCCCGCACTCCCGTGCCGTCAGCCACGCGTCGACGTCCGTGCGCCGGTAGCGGACGCGCGCGGCGCGTCCGTCCCCCAGCTTCGTGTAGCGCGGGCCGATACCCGACCAACGCCAGTTGGCCAGGGTGCGCGTGCTCACGCCCAGCTCCTCCGCCAACTGCCGGGGGGTCAGCCTTACGTCTGCCACTTTCCACCTCGCATGAGTTGATTAGAGACTCAAGTGCGTCTACAGTCGACGCATGCCAAGGACACTAGCAGACCAACCGGGACGGTTGAAGATTCGTCCGGCGCCTAAGCTGAGCGCCATGACGCAGCCCTCACGCACCCCCACCCGGATCACTGACCCGAGCGGCCTCACCGTCGCTGCGAACGTGCGCCGTGTCCGCGAATCGCGCGGCTGGTCGACGTATGAACTGGCCAAGAAGCTGAAGGACGGAGGCCGGCCTGTCTCCCCGTCCGCCCTCGCGAAGATCGAGCGAGGGGAGCGCCGGGTGGACGTCGGCGACCTCATCGCCCTCGCGGTCGCGCTGAACGTTGCGCCGTCGGGGCTGCTGCTGCCGGTGGACACCGAGCCGCTTGCGGAGATCGAGGTCACGGGCCGCAGCCGCGCGGTTCCCGCGCTCAAGGCATGGGAGTGGGTGGACGGTCGCGACACACTGGACGATCCGGCATCCGGGCACGCGGCGTACCAAGCACACATGCTCTACCGCCTCTACGGCCGTCCACACTGGCTCGTCGACCTGGAGGACGAGGAAGAGGCGGGCGGTGCGGATCGCAACCTCGGCGACCGGCTGAGGCGCACAGCTGGGATCGAGCGCGTGGAGGGGACCAACCGCTACCGGTTCAAGCGAGAGGGCGGGGGGGACGATGGCTAGGGTCTGGATCGAGGACCGTGCCAAGCACGCCGAATACCAGGCGGCCATCGAGCGGTGGAAGGCCGCGAAGAAGGCCGGCAGCAAGCGCCAGCCGCCCGGCCGTTGGCGGGTCCGTTGGTACGGCCCCGACGGCATGCCGAAGTCGGCGACGTTCGCGAAACTGCCCGAGGCTGAGAACCACGTGCACGAGGTCGAAGCCCGGATGCGGGACGGCTCGTACCGGGACGCCTCCGCCGGGAAAGCGACGCTGCGGGACGTCTACGAGAAGTGGAAGGGCACCCTGGGCGGCCTGGAGCCGACCACCCGGGAGACGTACCTGGACACGTGGCGCGTGCACGTCGACCCGCGGTGGGGCGACTACCAGGTCCGCCGCATCGAGTGGGAGGACATCGCCGAGTGGGTGGGCCATCTCGCGGAGGGCTCCCACGGCTGCCGCAAGGTTGGTCCCGGCCGTATCCAGAAGGTCCACCTGGTGCTGTCCCTCGTGCTCGGGCATGCGGTCCGGGCGAAGCGTATCGCCGCGAACCCGGCGGCCGGCGTCCCGCTCCCCCGCCCGGTCCCGAAGGATCACGTCTACCTCACGCACGCCCAGGTCGACCGGATCGCGGAGGCCGCCGATGAGTACCGGCTGCTCGTCCTGCTGCTCGCCTACACAGGCTTGCGCTGGGGTGAGGTGTCCGCCGTGACCGTCGGCGCCGTCGACATCAGCGCGCGGCGACTCGCGGTGCGGCAGGCCTACAAGAAGACGCGCGGCGGCTTGATTCTCGGCATGCCGAAGACGCACGAGCGTCGGAAGGTTCCGATCCTGCGGTCACTGGCCCTCGAGCTGGGGAAGGTCACCAAGGACCGCACCGCGGAGCAGCTGCTGTTCACGGCCCCTGGGGGAGGACCGCTGTACGGGGACAACTTCCGTACCCGCGTGTTCAACCCGGCTGTGAAGGCCGCGGGGTTGGCAGGCGCCGGCGTGACCCCGCACAAGCTGCGGCACACCGCAGCGTCGCTGAGCATCGCGAGCGGCGCGGACGTGAAGGTCGTACAGACGATGCTCGGGCACAAGTCCGCAGCGATGACGCTGGACACCTACGGGCATCTGTTCCCCGACCGGCTGGACGAGGTGGCCGACCGCCTGGACCGCGAGCGCGCCCACCGGGACGCTCTGCGGGACGTGGCAACGGCCGTCAGCCGCTACATGGCCACGAGGGAAGATCGCTGAGCATGTGTACTGAATGTGTACTGCGACCCCGGGGCCCTCCCGTGGGAGGACCCCTGAAAAGGCCTGTGACCTGGAGTGGAGCCTAGGGGAGTCGAACCCCTGACATCTGCCATGCAAAGACAGCGCTCTACCAACTGAGCTAAGGCCCCGTGGACAGAGCGTCCACCAGGAAGAAGGACATCCGGGTGGGCGCCGGAACCAGAGTACCGGGTCACCCGGGGGGTTCCGCAAAAAGGATTGGGGGTCCCCCTGACCGACCACTCTCCGTAAGATGCTCGGCGTGGTTCGCTACAGCGAAGCACGGTTCTTGGGGAAGCGATGGGGAGACGCAATGGACGCCGCACAGCAGGAAGCCACCGCCAGAGCGCGGGAACTGCAGCGGAACTGGTACGGGGAGCCGCTGGGGGCGCTCTTCCGTAAGCTCATAGACGATCTCGGCCTCAACCAGGCTCGTCTCGCGGGGGTCCTGGGACTGTCCGCTCCGATGCTGTCGCAGCTGATGAGCGGCCAGCGGGCGAAGATCGGCAATCCCGCGGTGGTCCAGCGGGTGCAACTGCTGCAGGACCTGGCGGGACAGGTCGCGGACGGAAGCGTCAGCGCGGCCGAGGCGACCGAGCGCATGGAGGAGATCAAGAAGTCGCAGGGCGGCTCGGTACTCAGCAACACCACGCAGACGACGAGCAGTTCGGGTGCGCCCACGGTCAAGCGGGTGGTGCGTGAGATCCAGTCGCTGCTGCGCTCGGTGGCGGCCGCCGGTGACATCATCGACGCCGCCGACACCCTCGCCCCGACCCACCCCGAACTGGCAGAGTTCCTCCGGGTCTACGGTGCCGGCCGTACCTCCGACGCGGTCACGCACTACCAGTCCCACCAGAGCTGAGATCCCGGCCGCCGGAGGGGGTCCGGCGGCCGGAAACGCGGGAGGGACGGCTGGGGGGAGTCGAACCGCTCGTCACGGGGGAAGCAGTCGAGGGGAAGCAGTCGGCGTGAGGCAGAAGGGGTAAGGGGCAGGGCCGGGCACGGCACCGCTGGGGGGGAGGAGCGACGCACAGCCATGGGTGAGGTCTTTGCCGGCCGGTACGAACTGGCCGACCCGATCGGGCGCGGAGGTGTCGGTGCCGTCTGGCGTGCCTGGGACCACCGTCGCCGCCGCTACGCGGCCGCCAAGGTCCTGCTGCAGAGCGACGCCCACTCCCTGCTCCGTTTCGTGCGCGAGCAGGCCCTGCGGATCGACCACCCCCATGTGCTCGCCCCGACCAGCTGGGCCGCCGACGACGACAAGGTTCTGTTCACCATGGACCTGGTCGGCGGAGGTTCCCTGGTCCATCTCATCGGTGACTACGGCCCCCTGCCGCCGGTGTTCGTCAGCACCCTGCTCGACCAGCTCCTGGCGGGACTCACCGCGGTGCACACGGAGGGCGTCGTCCACCGTGACATCAAGCCCGCCAACATCCTCCTGGAGGCCACCGGCACGGGCACGCCACGGCTGCGGCTGTCCGACTTCGGCATCGCCATGCGGCTCGGAGAGCCCCGCCTGACCGAGGCCGACCTGGTGGTGGGCACACCCGGCTATCTCGCGCCGGAACAGATGATGGGCTCCGAACCGGACTTCCCCGCAGACCTGTTCGCCGTGGGCCTGGTCGCGCTGTACCTGCTGGAGGGCGCCAAGCCGGACGCCAAGGCCCTCATCCAGTACTTCGCCGAACACGGGACGCCCGGGGCTCCCCAGGGCGTCCCCGAGCCGCTGTGGCAGGTCGTGGCCACTCTGCTGCAGCCGGACCCGCAGGCGCGGTTCCGTACGGCCACGGGGGCGCGCAAAGCCTTGGCGGCGGCGAGGGAGCTGCTGCCGGAACCCGGCCCCGACGACGAAGTGATCGAGATCTTCGACCAACTCGGTCCGCTCCCCCCGGGCTTCGGCCCCGACGGCCCGTTGAAAGCGACCTCGGGTGTGCGCACGGGCCGGGGTCGGGGCCGTCCCGGAGCGGAGGGCCGCTCTCCGGAGCGTGAGGAGACGGGCAGCCGGGGGGACGCCCGACCAGGAGTCCCCGGACCGGCGGCAGATGCCGGAGCGCCGGGCGCCGTACCGGCGGCCGCCGAACCGGCAGGTCCGGTGTTTCGGTCCTTCGCCGGAGGTGACAGCGCTCCGGCGTCATCCGGTTCGTCCTCCACGGGCGGCGGCACCGCTTCTCCCGACCCGCGCCAGGGCACCGCCCCGGCACCGCATTCCACCCCCCGCGCCACCCGGACGCCCGCCTCCGGCCCCGATGCCGTCCCTCCTCCGGCACCGTCCGTCCCGTCGCAGCCGCCCTCCCTGTCGGACACCGGCAGCTTCCACCTGCCACCGCCCCAGGCCCCGACGCCCTCCCCCGCGCCCGCTCCGTCCCGTCACGCCCACACGCCACCGGCGCAGCCACAGGCTCCGTTACCGGCACAGTCCCGGACACCGGGGCTGTCCCAGCCGCCGTACAGCGCGCAGCCGCAGGTCGCCCATGCCGGGCACGTGTCCCCCGTATCCCCTCACGACCCCACTCATCCGCTGCGCTCCCCCCTGCCCCGGTCGTCCGCGCGTCCCCGACCCGTGTCGCACCGCGCCGATCCCTCCACCGCCGAATACACCGCCGGGGTCCATGGGGCCCCGTCTCATGGCAGGGCCGGTCCACGGCACGGAGGGGGCAGTAGACGCCGTCGCCGCCCCGGCCCTCCTGCGCGGGTGGCCGTCCCTCTCCTGCTCCTGGCCCTGGCCTGCTACGCCGTGGGGTTCTGGGCGCTCACCCGGATCTGAAGCCCCTGCCGTCCCGCGGACCGCCGTCCCAGGAACTTCCTTCCCGGCCCGGGGAGGCGGTTCTCCGCCGAGCCGCCACGGTCCACATTCCGAGGCCCACCAGCAGTGCGCTGCCGGTGCCGATACCGCCCACCGCGAGCGCCGTCATCGCGGTGTCGTCGTTGCCCGCCCGACCCGCCTCCTGCCCGTCCGCCACTGTCTCGCGGTCCTGCTCGCCGGCCGCGAAGACGTCCGACGGCACGGGCTCCCCCGCGTACTCGGGCCCGTCCTGTGCCGTCCCGCTCACCCGTACCCGCAGCGTCAGCGGGACGGGCCCGTCGCCGAAGTCGTCCGCGACCTTCTCCGCGAGGTGTGCGACGAGGTAGTAGGAGCCGGCGAAACGCATCGCCGCGACCCGGCTGTTGGGTGCGTGGCGATTGGCGTACGCGACGTGGGGCAGCGGGGAGAGGCTGCCCGACTTCTGTCTGCCGTCGTAGCCGACGCCCACGTCCGCGACATGTCCGCGTACGGGGTTGTAGAGGTCCAGGTCCAGGGCCGCGGGCACGAACCCGGTACCGCCCGAGCTCGAACTGTGCAGTTCGGCGGTGACGTTGAACTGCCGGCCCCAGCCGACCGGGACCTTGTAGAAGAGTGTCCGGCCCGGCCGGATGTCGTCCCGCCAGACTCCCTCACCGAGAGGGGTGGCCTCGGTGAAACCGGTGCCGCCGGCACGCCGTCGGGCCTCCCCGGCGACGGGCTCGGGCGAGGCGGAGTTCCACGCCTCCGGCGCGGTCGTCGCTCCGGCCTGTGCCGGCCGCGGTTCCGACACGGTGGTGAGCTCCAGCTCCCAGGCGTCGGGGGAGGCGCCCTTCCCGTCCGGATCCGCGCGTTCGACGGTCACGTAGTACGTACCGGCGTCCTTGCAGAGGGACCGTCTGGGAGAGATCTCGCGCACGGCCGACGCGGCGACCGGGTGCGGGCTGGCGGCAGCGCCGAAGGTTGCCGTGTCCACGTCGCAGGAGCGGCCGTCACCGTCCTGTACGGACACCTTGACGCCGTCGATGACAGCGGCGCTGCCGCCGCCCGGCGGGACGGCGGTGGCGGAGGCATAGACGTTCGATGTGTCGTCGAGTTCCAGGCGGTAGTGGACCGGGCCGTTCGCCGGGAGGGTGCTCCGATAGGTGCGGCCGGTCTCCAGCCGTACGGCGTCCGCGGTGCTCAGCGCTCCTTCGACGCGCGGTGCGCTCTCGTCGAAGGCATACGTCCCAGGAGCCCCTGCGGCGGCCGCCTCCTGCCCCGCGGGCAGGCCCGGCATGCCCGTCAGGAGCACTGCCGCGAGCGTCACCACTCCCGCGCGTCCGGCGGCCGGGGCCCGGCCTCTCCTCCCCGCCCGTGCACGCCGTCCCCACGCAGTACACCGCCGTGCCCTCACGCGCCACTCCTCGTCGTCGCCGGACGTCGCACCGTGACCATCCTGCCCCGCGGACAAGGTCCGTCGGCAAGGCCCCACCACACACAAAACCCCGGCCGCGAGCGCGGCCGGGGTCTGTTCAGCGTCGTATGTCGGTACTCACGAACCCGTGGGCACGGAGTCAGTCGCCTCCGTCCACAGATCCTGCTCGGCGCGATCCGCCTGGATCTGGCGGTACACGAGGAGCCCGCCGATGGCGGCCAGTGCGACCAGGAGAAGCTTCTTCACCGCGCGACCTCGTCTTTCTTGACGTAGGGGACCTCTGGCGCCCGACTATACACACCGACCGAGACCGATCGGTGACCTGCGTCGGCCCGTCAACTCCCCTCCTGAGCTGCGCAGTAGAAGCAGAGAACATCAACTGGTCCGGAGGGTGATCACCCCTGCACGGTGGGTGATTTCAGCCACCTCTCTCCACGATCTTCCGCTTTTCGCCCCACTTGCGCCCATCCGAGTGGTGTTCATCTGAACATCGACGCGCCACGTACGGAGGTCCACCACTTCGCGGCCCACATACACATCATGAGGAAAGTACGCAAATCGCCCGACCCGAAAGTGAGGGGCCATGGCCCGGAACAAGGTCATGAAGCTGTGGACCGCCATCGTCACCGCCTTCCTCGCGCTGTGCACGGCGCTCGGATTCGTCACCACGACCGCCTCCGCGGCCGTACCCCAGACCGAGACGACGCGCAACAGCGAGAGCGCCTCGGACACGACGGCGCCGGCGACGTCCGTCCGGCCCTGGTCCCATGCGAGGGCCCTGCCCCCCACGATGAAACAGCGCATCCGCGCGGAGGCCCACGGCGCCTCTCCCGGCTGCCGCCACCGCCCGCTCGCGAACCCGGCCCCGGCCCCGGCCTCTGATCCGGCCACCTCCACACCCTGCTCCGACGACGACAGCCCGCCCCCGGCGGAATCCCCCAGGGGCCGCGTCCCGCTCCAACGCTGAGCCCCGGAGCCCCACAGCACCCCTTCCGTGCCGTTCCGGCTCCCCCGAAGTCCCGGCGAACTCGCGTACAGCCCCAACGGCACGCGAAAAACAGCCCGGCAGCTCGCACACGAGCAGCCGGGCTTTGCCACGCCCAGCCCACGCCCAGCCCAGCCCACCGGATCATCAGGGCGCAGGGGCCCAGCACGCTCACCGGCCCCCTGCCACAGCGGCGAAGGACGCGGAGGGAAACATCCAAGCCACGCCCTCACGACACGACGGAACTCGATGGACGGCACGGAGCGGGACGGCGGGAACGAGTCCAGGCGGAACACAGGGCCCTCACGACCGCACCGGCCACGCTCACGCCCTCGACGCCGGCCACGGACGCCCCGTCCCCACCAGCGAATGAGCCACTCCGGCCGCACCGCCACCGCACACCAGACCCGGCGCACCGCGCACCGCACACGGCACGGACACGGAAGCCCCGGAAACGCCGAAAACCCCCGGCCATATCGACCGGGGGTCTCGCGATGATGTGGGGCTAACAGGATTTGAACCTGTGGCCTCATCCTTATCAGGGATGCGCTCTAACCAACTGAGCTATAGCCCCGCCGCGCTCTGCGGTGTATGTCCCGCGCGCTGACTCCTGAAGATTAGCGCACGACCGGGGCAGTCCCAAAATCGGTTGTCGAAGGGCCGTCGGAGCAGGCCGGGGAAGCGCTGAGCGCCGCTCACTCGTCCTCGGCCAGCGTCAGCTCGACGCCGCCCACGAAGCCCGCGGAAAGGTTGTAGATGAACGCGCCGAGAGTCGCCAGGGCCGTCGCCAGGACGACGTCGATGACCGCGATGATCGTCGTGAACAGCAGCACGTTGGGCAGCGACAGGAACGACTGGAGGTCGAAGCCGTTCGACTCGTTGGAGCCGGTCGCCTCGGAGATCGTGCCGCCGACGGTGGAGAAGACGCCCATCGCGTCCATGACCATCCACAGCACCGCGGAGGCGACGATCGTGCAGATGCCCAGGGCGATGGAGAGCAGGAAGCTGACCTTCATCACCGACCAGGGGTCGGCCTTGGCCACCCTCAGGCGCGCCTTGCGCACGCGCGGTGCGGTGCGCGCCCCGGTGCGCGGCCGGCGCACCGCGCCGGCCTGGCCCCCTGCCGTGGTGGCGTCCTGCGCGGCGTAGGCCTGCGGCGGGTGGTACGGCCCCGCCTGCTGTTGCGGCTGCCGTTCCCCCGGCAGCGGTGAGGCCGTGTGAGCAGCGGCGCCCTGTCCGGGCGCGCTCTGCTGCTGGCCTCGGGTGTCCGTCACAGTCCCCCCCTGGGATCCCTGTCTGTCGGACGAAGGCGAGTCCTTGCCGGGCGACTTGATCGCTTTCAGGTTGGTCGTGTGCGGATCTGTCGCCCGCGCGGCAGAGCCACGGCCACCGCCGTCCGCACCCGTGCTGGTACCGGTCGGTCCGGCGCCCGTGGCTCCGCTCACGCTGACTCACTCCTCGTGCTACTCGGCCGAGGGCGCCTCACCCTCGGCCGTGCCGGTGGTCACGGCACCTTCATCGGTCTCGTCCACGGCCACGTCGCCGTCGACTTCCTCCGCCTCGCGTCCCGCCTCGGCGTTACGGGCGATGCCGACCACGGCATCGCGCTTGCCCAGATTGATCAGTTGGACGCCCATGGTGTCACGGCCCGTCTCCCTGACCCCGCTGACCCGCGTACGGATCACACCGCCCGACAGCGTGATGGCGAGGATCTCGTCGGTCTCCTCGACCACCAGCGCACCGACGAGAGTTCCACGATCCTCGACGATCTTGGCGGCCTTGATACCGAGGCCGCCACGACCCTGGACGCGGTACTCGTCGACAGCGGTCCGCTTCGCGTACCCGCCGTCTGTGGCAGTGAACACGAACGTACCGGGTCGAACAACATTCATCGAGAGCAGTTCGTCCCCTTCGCGGAAACTCATGCCCTTTACGCCTGAAGTCGCACGGCCCATGGGCCGCAAAGTCTCATCCGTCGCGGTGAACCTGATCGACTGCGCCTTCTTGCTGATCAGTAGTAGATCATCTTCTGGCGAGACAAGTTCGGCCCCGATCAGTTCGTCGTCGGCACCGTCCTCCTGCTCTCGCAGGTTGATCGCGATCACACCGCCCGAACGCGGCGAATCGTAATCCTTCAGCGACGTCTTCTTCACCAAACCGGCCTTGGTGGCGAGAACCAGGTAGGGCGCCGCCTCGTAGTCGCGGATCGCGAGGATCTGGGCGATCGACTCGTCCGGCTGGAAGGCCAGCAGGTTCGCCACGTGCTGTCCGCGCGCGTCCCGGCCGGCGTCGGGCAGCTCGTACGCCTTCGCCCGGTAGACCCGGCCCTTGTTGGTGAAGAACAGCAGCCAGTGGTGCGTGGTGGACACGAAGAAGTGGTTGACGATGTCGTCTTCCTTGAGCTTCGCGCCCCGCACCCCCTTGCCGCCACGCTTCTGGGCCCGGTAGTCGTCGGCCTTGGTGCGCTTGATGTAGCCACCGCGCGTGACCGTGACGACGATGTCCTCTTCGGCGATCAGGTCCTCGATGGACATGTCGCCCTCGTAGGGGATCAACTTCGTCTTGCGGTCCTCCCCGTACTTCTCCACGAGCGCGGCCAGTTCCGCGCTGACGATCCCGCGCTGGCGGACCGGGGAGGCGAGGATCTCGTTGTACTCGTTGATCTTCGCCTGAAGTTCGTCGTGCTCCTGGACGATCTTCTGGCGTTCCAGTGCCGCCAGTCGGCGGAGCTGCATCTCCAGGATCGCGTTGGCCTGGATCTCGTCGATCTCCAGGAGGCCCATCAGGCCCCCGCGCGCGATCTCGACGGTGTCGCTGCGCCGGATCAGCGCGATGACCTCGTCGATGGCGTCCAGGGCCTTCAGCAGGCCGCGCAGGATGTGCGCGCGCTCCTCGGCCTTGCGCAGCCGGAAGCGCGTACGGCGGACGATGACCTCGATCTGGTGGTTCACCCAGTGGCGGATGAACGCGTCCAGGGAGAGCGTGCGCGGCACACCGTCGACCAGCGCCAGCATGTTGGCGCCGAAGTTGGTCTGCAGCTCGGTGTGCTTGTAGAGGTTGTTCAGGACTACCTTGGCGACCGCGTCCCGCTTGAGCACGATGACCAGGCGCTGGCCGGTGCGGGACGACGTCTCGTCACGGACGTCCGCGATGCCGCCGATCTTGCCGTCCTTCACCAGGTCGGCGATCTTCTGCGCGAGGTTGTCGGGGTTGGTCTGGTACGGCAGCTCGGTGACCACCAGGCACTGGCGGTTCTGGATCTCCTCGACCTCGACCACCGCGCGCATGGTGATCGAGCCGCGGCCCGTCCGGTACGCCTCCTCGATGCCCCTGCGGCCCACCACGAGGGCGCCGGTGGGGAAGTCGGGGCCCTTGATGCGCTCGAGGAGCGCGTCGAGGAGCTCCTCGTTCGACGACTCGTTGTGTTCCAGGTACCACTGGGCGCCGGCCGCGACCTCGCGCAGGTTGTGCGGCGGGATGTTGGTCGCCATGCCGACCGCGATACCGGCCGATCCGTTGATCAGCAGGTTCGGGAAGCGGGCCGGCAGGACGGTCGGCTCCTGGGAGCGGCCGTCGTAGTTGTCCTTGAAGTCGACGGTCTCCTCGTCGATGTCGCGGACCATCTCCATCGACAGCGGCGCCATCTTGCACTCGGTGTACCGCATGGCCGCCGCGGGGTCGTTGCCCGGGGAGCCGAAGTTGCCGTTGGAGTCCACCAGCGGCATCCGCATCGACCACGGCTGCGCGAGGCGGACCAACGCGTCGTAGATCGAGGAGTCGCCGTGCGGGTGGTAGTTGCCCATGACGTCGCCGACGACGCGCGCGCACTTGTAGAAGCCGCGCTCGGGCCGGTAGCCGCCGTCGTACATGGCGTACAGCACGCGGCGGTGGACGGGCTTGAGCCCGTCACGGACGTCCGGCAGCGCGCGCGAGACGATGACGGACATCGCGTAGTCGAGGTACGAACGCTGCATCTCCGTCTCGAGCCCGACGGGCTCGACACGCAGGACGATGTCGTTCTCTTCGGACGTGACGGGAGTGTTCTCGTCGGTCATTGCTGGTGAAGGTCCTTCCTGGTGCGGTCAGCTGAGACCGACTCAGATGTCGAGGAAGCGGACGTCCTTGGCGTTGCGCTGGATGAACTGGCGGCGGGCCTCCACGTCCTCGCCCATGAGGACGGAGAACAGGTCGTCGGCCTGCGCGGCGTCGTCCAGGGTGACCTGGCCGAGGACGCGGTGCTCCTGGTCCATCGTGGTGATGCGCAGTTCCTCGGCGTTCATCTCGCCGAGACCCTTGAAGCGCTGGACGGAGTCCTCGCGGATACGCTTGCCGGCCTGGCGGCCCATCTCGATCAGCGCGTCGCGCTCGCGGTCGGAGTACGCGTACTCGAAGTCGTCCCGGCCCCACTTGATCTTGTAGAGCGGGGGACGGGAGAGGTACACGTGCCCCGCCTCGACCAGCGGCCGCATGAAGCGGAACAGGAACGTCAGCAGCAGGGTGTTGATGTGCTGGCCGTCGACGTCGGCGTCCGCCATCAGGATGATCTTGTGATAGCGGAGCCTCTCGATATCGAAGTCCTCGTGCACGCCGGTGCCGAACGCGGAGATCATCGCCTGGATCTCCTGGTTCTGCAGGATCCGGTCGATGCGCGCCTTCTCGACGTTGAGGATCTTGCCCCGGATCGGGAGGATCGCCTGGTACTGCGGGTTCCGGCCGGACTTGGCCGAGCCGCCGGCGGAGTCGCCCTCGACGATGAAGATCTCGCACTTGATGGGGTCGTTCGACTGGCAGTCCGAGAGCTTGCCCGGCAGGGACGCCGACTCCAGCAGACCCTTGCGGCGGGTCAGGTCGCGGGCCTTGCGGGCCGCCACGCGCGCGGTGGCCGCCGCGATGCCCTTGCGGACGATGTCCGCGGCCTCGTTGGGGTTGCGGTCCAGCCAGTCGGCGAGGTGCTCGTAGATGACCTTCTGGACGAAGGTCTTCACCTCGGTGTTGCCGAGCTTGGTCTTGGTCTGGCCCTCGAACTGGGGCTCGCTCAGCTTGACCGAGATGATCGCCGTCAGACCCTCGCGGATGTCGTCGCCCGTGAGGTTGTCGTCCTTCTCCCGCAGCAGCTTCTTGTCGCGCGCGTACTTGTTGATGAGCGAGGTCATCGCCGCGCGGAAGCCCTCTTCGTGCGTACCGCCCTCATGCGTGTGGATGATGTTGGCGAAGGAGTAGACGCCCTCGGTGTAGCCGCTGTTCCACTGCATGGCGACCTCGAGGGACAGGAGCTTCTCCTTGTCCTCGGCCTCGAGGTCGATCACGGTGGGGTGCACCACGTCGCCCTTGCGGGAGTTGAGGTACTTCACGAAGTCGACGATGCCGCCCTCGTAGTGGTACGAGACGGCCTTGACCTCGTACTTCTCGTCCTCGCCCGCCTCGTCCGCCCCGGCGGTGGCCTTCGCCGACTCGCGCTCGTCGGCGAGGTTGATCCGCAGGCCCTTGTTGAGGAACGCCATCTCCTGGAAACGCCGCGAAAGCGTCTCGAAGGAGTACTCGGTGGTCTCGAAGATGTCCGCGTCGGCCCAGAAGGTGACCGTGGTCCCGGTCTCCTCCGTGGCCTCCTGCTGGACCAGCGGGGCCGTGGGGACGCCCATCTTGTAGTCCTGCGTCCAGCGGTAGCCGTCACGCTTGATCTCGACGGAGATCCTGCTCGACAGGGCGTTCACCACGGAGACACCGACGCCGTGCAGGCCGCCGGAGACCGCGTATCCGCCGCCGCCGAACTTGCCGCCCGCGTGCAGCACGGTCAGCACGACCTCGACGGCCGGCTTGTTCTCCGAGGGAACGATGTCCACCGGGATGCCCCGGCCGTTGTCGACGACCCGGACACCGCCGTCGGCCAGGATCGTCACGTCGATCGTGTCCGCGTGCCCGGCCAGCGCCTCGTCGACGGAGTTGTCCACGACCTCCTGCACCAGGTGGTGCAGCCCTCGTTCGCCGGTCGAACCGATGTACATACCGGGTCGCTTGCGGACCGCGTCCAGACCCTCGAGGACGGTGATGGCACTGGCGTCGTACGAAGCGGTGATCTCGCCGTTGAGGGCGGTCGCCTCGTTCTTCGCACCGGTGTCGGTGGACGGGATGTTCTCGTTGGGGTTGCCGGAATCGGCCACGAAGCGCCCTTTCTGGCACACCACGAGCCTGGCTCGGCGGCGGGTTGCCGGAGCGGCTGCGGCATGTTGCGTTGATAAGCCTTGATCAGCGTTGCTCAGCTTTTCCCGGGCGGTCCCCACGATCGGGGCGGGATTGCTTCCAGTCTACCGGTAGCTCGGACATCGATGGGGGTTTGCCGGTGCCTGAGTCCGCATGTGCCGCCCTCAACCGGTCTCGCCCGACTCCCGATATACGGATGGGGGCTCCAGGAGGCTCACGAGGGCACCTAGCGCTTCCGGCCGTCAACCCTTTGCTACTTACGAGTCAGGTGGCGATCCGGCACTCCGCCCGGGGGTGCGACGAAAGGAACCCCGACGGACCGCACACACTCCCGGAAGCCCTCCGTGTGACGTCGGTCACCCTTTGGCGAAAGGCCTGAAACAGGGCCCCGAACATGGCTCGGAAAGGGTCTCGGTCACCCGTACGTGTCGCCGGGACCGGTGCTTCCGGGGGCGCGCAGCGGCCCGTAGCGGCGGGCCGGGCCACCCGGCCCGTTGACCTTGATCAGCCTCACCGTGCCGTGGCCCAGGTCCTCGTTCAGCCGGGCGACCAGAGTCGGGGCGAGCAGCCGCAGATTCGTCGCCCACGCGGTGGAGTCGCAGCGCACGATCAGCACCCGCTCGTCCTCGTCGTAACGCTCCGGCTCACAGTGCTTGGCCACGTCCTCACCGACGATCTCGGGCCAGCGCCCCATCACACCGCCCACCGCGGCCGGGGCCTCCCAGCCGCGCTCGGTGAGCAACCGGTTGATCGCCGCGCCGAGCGCCATGGGATCGCGCCGGTCCCCGCGCGCACCCGAGCGCAGGCCGCCGCGCCGCGCCTGCTTCTTCTGCTGCGCCACGTCCCCACGCGCGCGTGCCGCTTCCTTGGCCGCGCGCAACGCCACGCGCGCGAGGTCGACCCCCGAGGGCTCAGGAGTCGCCTTCCGAGCGTCGTCGGGGGCTTTGTCGGGCCCGCCCGGCTCGCTCATACCCGTTCCACCGTCCCGCCGGCCACCGCGAACCGGGTCCCCGACAGCACATGGGGGACATCGTCGTCGACCGCCGCGGTCACCAGCACCTGCTCGCCCGGCGCGACCAGCTCGGCGAGGCGCTCACGACGGCGGGTGTCCAGCTCGGCGAAGACGTCGTCGAGGACCAGCACCGGCTCGTTGCCCTCGGCGCGCAGCAGGTCGTAGGAGGCCAGGCGCAGCGCCAGCGCGTAGGACCAGGACTCGCCGTGGGAGGCGTAGCCCTTGGCCGGCAGCCGGCCGAGATTGAGCAGCAGGTCGTCGCGGTGCGGGCCGACCAGGGTGACGCCCCGCTCGACCTCCTGCTTGCGCGCCTCGGCGAGCGCGGCCGACAGCTGCTCGTACAGGTCCTCGCGCGTGTGCGCCTCGCCGGGTGCCGACGGCTTGTACTCCAGGGCGACGGGACCGCCGCCCGGCGCGAGCTGTTCGTACGCCTTGTCGGCGAGTGGCTGGATCGCGGCGATCAGATCCAGTCGCCGGGCCAGCAGTTCGGCACCCGCACGCGCGAGGTGCTGGTCCCAGACGTCGAGGGTGGACAGGTCCATGGTGCGCCCGCCGTGGCGGCGGGCCAGCGCGGCGGACTTCAGCAGCGTGTTGCGCTGCTTGAGAACACGGTCGTAGTCGGAGCGGACCCCGGCCATGCGTGGGGAGCGGGCGGTGATCAGCTCGTCCAGGAACCGGCGCCGCTCGCCGGGATCACCCTTGATCAGGGCAAGGTCCTCGGGCGCGAACAGGACGGTGCGGACGATCCCCAGCACGTCCCGGGGCCTGACCTGCGAGGACCTGTTGATCCGAGCGCGGTTGGCGCGGCCCGGGTTCAGTTCCAGCTCGACGAGCTGCTGCCGCTCGCCCTGGCGGACCTGGGCCCGGATGATCGCGCGGTCGGCTCCCATGCGGACCAGCGGAGTGTCGGAGGAGACACGGTGGCTGCCGAGTGTGGCGAGGTAGCCGACCGCTTCGACGAGGTTCGTCTTGCCCTGCCCGTTGGGGCCGACGAAGGCCGTGACCCCCGGGTCGAGCGGGACCTCGACCCGGGGATAGGACCGGAAATCGGCCAGCGACAGATGCGTGACGTGCATGGTCGTTCGCCGACCTCCCCCGGCGTGGTGGACCGCCGTGCGGTCCTGTGGACTGCAGCCCCGAAACCGCCCGGCGGCTCAGGCTGTGGCTGCTCCGGCTGCTTCGTGGACTGCTTCTCTGTGGATTACTTCTTCTCGACCGCGTGGCCGCCGAACTGGTTGCGCAGCGCCGCGATCATCTTCATCTGCGGCGAGTCCTCCTGACGGGAGGAGAACCGCGCGAACAGCGACGCGGTGATCGCCGGCAGCGGGACCGCGTTGTCGATCGCGGCCTCCACGGTCCAGCGTCCCTCACCGGAGTCCTGCGCGTACCCCCGGAGGCCCTCCAGGTGCTCGTCCTCGCGCAGCGCGTTCACCGCGAGGTCGAGCAGCCAGGAGCGGATGACCGTGCCCTCCTGCCAGGAGCGGAAGACCTCCCGGACATCGGTCACCGAGTCGACCTTCTCCAGGAGCTCCCAGCCCTCGGCATAGGCCTGCATCATCGCGTACTCGATGCCGTTGTGGACCATCTTGGCGAAGTGGCCGGCACCGACCTTGCCGGCGTGCACCGAGCCGAAGTCGCCCTCCGGCTTCAGGGCGTCGAAGACCGGCTGCACCTTGGCGACGTGCTCCTTGTCGCCGCCGTACATCAGCGCGTAGCCGTTCTCCAGGCCCCAGACACCGCCGGAGACGCCGCAGTCGACGAAACCTATGCCCTTGGCCGCCAGCTCCTCGGCGTGCTTCTCGTCGTCCGTCCAGCGGGAGTTGCCGCCGTCCACGACCACGTCGCCGGGCTGCAGCAGCTCAGCGAGTTCGTCGATGGTCGACTGGGTGGCCTCGCCCGCCGGGACCATCACCCAGACCACGCGCGGGCCCTCGAGCTTGCCCACGAGTTCTTCCAGGCTGTGGACATCGGCGAGGTCCGGGTTGCGGTCGTATCCGAGAACGGTGTGGCCCGCGCGGCGAATCCGCTCGCGCATGTTGCCGCCCATCTTGCCGAGGCCGACGAGACCGAGCTCCATCAGTTGTGTTCCTTAGGTTGCGACGTGGCGTGGCGGCACGAGCGTGCCGCGGCACTTACGTACCAACCCGACCCTAAACCCGGGCGCTCACGCACATCTGTGGGCATACGCGCTCATACGCACGCCCTCACCTGCGGTTTCACCGATGCCGGCCGATCAGCCCTCTTCCGCTCCCTCCGGGTCCGGCACGATCCGGTACACACCCGCGGTCCGGCGTCCGGACCCGGAAGGACTGTGCACGCCTGTGGACCGATGCGGGCGGCCATGGACAGGCGGGCGAGGTCGGGCGGACGAGATCAGCCGCTGAGCCGCACCGGCATGATCAGGTACTTGTAGGCGTCGTCCGCCTCCGCGTCCACCGCGGGCCTGCCGCTGAGCAGTGCGGGCTTGGTGGACGTGGTGAACGACAGCTGGGCCACCGGGGAGTCGATGGCGCTCAGGCCGTCCAGCAGGAACGTGGGATTGAAGGCGATCGAGATGTCGTCGCCCTCCAGCTGGGCGTCGACCCTTTCCACAGCCTGTGCGTCGTCACTGGAACCGGCCTCCAGGATGAGCACACCCTGCTCGAAGCTCAGCCGCACCGGGGTGTTGCGCTCGGCGACCAGGGCCACACGCTTCACGGCCTCCACGAAGGGGGCGGTCTCGATGACGGCGACGCTGTTGAACTCGGTCGGGAACAGCGTGCGGTACTTCGGGAGGTCGCCCTCCAGCAGCCGCGTGGTGGTGCGCCGGCCCGCGCCTTCGAAACCGATCAGGCCCTCGCCCGCACCCGAGCCGGACAGCGCCAGGATCACCTGGTCGCCGCTGGTCAGTGCCTTGGCGGTGTCCAGGAGCGTCTTGGCGGGCACCAGGGCGACCGCCGAGGCCTCCGGGTTCTCCGGCTTCCACAGGAACTCGCGGACCGCGAAGCGGTAGCGGTCGGTGGAGGCCAGCGTCACCGTGTCGCCCTCGATCTCGATGCGGACACCGGTCAGGACGGGCAGGGTGTCGTCGCGGCCCGCCGCGATGGCGACCTGCTGCACGGCGGACGCGAAGACCTCACCGGGCACCGTGCCCGTCGCGTTCGGCATCTGCGGCAGGGCCGGGTACTCCTCCACCGGCAGGGTGTGGAGCGTGAACCGAGAGGAGCCGCAGACCACCGTCGCCCGTACACCGTCTGTGGAAATCTCCACCGGCCGGTTGGGGAGGGCGCGGCAGATGTCGGCGAGCAGCCGGCCCGAGACGAGCACCGTGCCCTCTTCCTCGACCTCCGTCTCCACCGAGACCCGCGCGGAGACCTCGTAGTCGAAGCTGGACAGGCTCAGCTGTCCCGACTCGGCCTTCAGCAGCAGGCCTGCGAGGACCGGCGCCGGCGGACGGGCCGGGAGACTGCGCGCCGCCCAGGCCACTGCCTCCGCGAGTACGTCGCGTTCCACCCGGATCTTCACCGTAAGCCGCCTCCTGCTGTTGCCGGCGTTCTCGCGCCCTGCTTCGCCTTCGTCATCTGACTCGGTGTGCTCGGCCTCTGGGAGGGGCAAGGACACCGGGGAACAGTCTGACGCACAGCACTGACAGTAGGTGCCTCTCGGGGTCAAGTCGTGACGAGGGGCAGCCGGCGTAGAAACGGCGAGTTGTGCACAGGGCCCGCTTCGAAACGGATTCCTCACTCTCTCTGGTTGGGAGTAGTAGTAGGGCCTGTGGATACCGTGGATAACCTCGTTTTCCCAGCTCAGAGCCTAGATTTTGTCCACTGGTCCTGTGGGCGGAGCCGGTGGACAACTCGGGGTTTCTGTGGAGAACAGAAAGTTCTGCACACTCCGTACACAGGTAGGGCCGAGTTCTCCCCAGCTCTGTCCCCAGGTTTGCCGGTCTTTCCCACAGGCCCCCTCGGCACCTTGATGTGACGCCTTTCACTCGACCCAGTGAGGAGGGGCCTCGTGTTGCCGAACAGTGGACAAGCATGTGGAGAAGCGGATGATCGCTGGGGACAACCGGCCGCTGCCTGTGGGTTGCCGGTGGAAAACTTTGTCCACAGCCTGTGGATCACCGTTTCGTCCACAGCCTGTGGAGATCGCTTGTCCACGAATCCACAACCGATTGACCTGGCCTGATAGTGCCCCATCGGGCAGCCCTGTGGACAGGATCGGGACAACTTCGCGGTCCCCAGGATGTGGACGGGAAAAACTTGCCGAATCTGTGGAGGAAGGCCGTAACCCGGTGCCGGATGGGAACAGCGGGCGGGACCTCGAGGACGACCGGGCGACCGGGGACCGACGCGAGGACGGCGAGGGGGCGGCTGAGGGGACCGACGCGAGGACGGCGAGGGGGCGGCTGAGGGAGACGGCCGGTGCGGGACGGCGGCTCTTGGGGGCACCGGAAGGCACCCGAAGGTCTTCCGGGTTCCGTCGGCGAGCGGGACGGCGGGTCGGCGGGCGTACGGGAAGGGCGTCCCCGGACCTCATCCGGGGACGCCCTTCCCGTACGCCGACGGTTCTGAGGGGGCGGCCTGCCCGAGGGGACCAGGACAGCTGCGGGCAGGCACCGGATCCCCTCGTGCCCACCACGGGCGACCTGTCACCAGCCCCTGGTCACGGGTGTCTGACTGCGAGGGGGCCGGGAGACCTCAGCCGGCCTTGATGCGGTTGGTGAGTTCGGTGACCTGGTTGTAGATGGAGCGCCGCTCCGCCATCAGATTGCGGATCTTCCGGTCCGCGTGCATCACCGTCGTATGGTCGCGGCCGCCGAACAGCGCACCGATCTTCGGCAGCGACAGGTCGGTCAGCTCGCGGCACAAATACATCGCGATCTGCCGCGCGGTCACCAGCGCGCGTCCGCGCGAGGTGCCGCACAGGTCCTCGACCGTGAGCCCGAAGTAGTCGGCGGTCGCGCCCATGATGGCCGTCGAGGTGATCTCCGGTGCGGAGTCGTCTCCGCCGGGCATCAGGTCCTTCAGGACGATCTCGGTGAGCCCGAGGTCCACCGGCTGCCGGTTGAGCGAGGCGAAGGCCGTCACCCTGATCAGCGCGCCCTCCAGCTCACGGATGTTGCGTGAGATCCGGGAAGCGATGAACTCCAGCACCTCCGGCGGGGCGTTGAGCTGTTCCTGCACCGCCTTCTTGCGCAGGATCGCGATCCGCGTCTCCAGCTCCGGTGGCTGGACGTCGGTGATCAGACCCCACTCGAAACGGTTCCGCAGCCGGTCCTCCAGCGTCACCAGTTGCTTGGGCGGCCGGTCGCTGGAGAGCACGATCTGCTTGTTGGCGTTGTGCAGCGTGTTGAAGGTGTGGAAGAACTCCTCCTGCGTCGACTCCTTGTCCGCGAGGAACTGGATGTCGTCGACCAGCAGGATGTCCATCTCCCGGTACCGCTTGCGGAAGCTGTCGCCCTTGCCGTCGCGGATGGAGTTGATGAACTCGTTGGTGAACTCCTCCGAGCTCACGTACCGCACCCGGGTGCCGGGATAGAGACTGCGCGCGTAGTGCCCGATCGCGTGCAGCAGGTGCGTCTTGCCGAGCCCGGACTCCCCGTAGATGAAGAGAGGGTTGTACGCCTTCGCGGGGGCCTCGGCCACCGCCACCGCCGCCGCGTGCGCGAAGCGGTTGGAGGCGCCGATGACGAACGTGTCGAAGAGGTACTTCGGGTTCAGCCGGGCGGTCGGCTCACCGGGGCCGGCCGCCGGTGCGGGCTGCGCGGCCAGCGGGCCGGGTGCACCACTGGCGGGCAGGTTCGGGCCGACGGGGCCGCCACGGTGGACATGACCCGCGCCCGAGGGAGGTTCCGGCAGCTCGCGGCGGACGGCGTCGCGCTGGTCGTAGTTGCCGCGCTCATAATCCTTGCGCTCGTACTCCGCGCGGGATGTCTTGTAGTCGGAGCGCTGCTGGTCGTAGGAGGGACGTTCCATCGGCTGCGGACGGTAGTCCTGCGAGGGCGCGCCCCCGTAGCCGTCCTGGGAGCCGTACGTCTCCTGGGACGGCGAGGCGTACGGGTCGCGGTCCGGGAAGCCGAGGCGCTGCTGCTGCCAGCTGTACTCGTCCTGTGCCGGGCGAGGCCAGGAGCCGGGCTCCGGGCGCTGGTACTCCGAGGGGTAGGCCGGGCGGGCGGTGGGGAGCTGATCGCCGGGCGGTCCGGGATGCTGGTCGGCGCGGCGCCGGCCGTAGCCCTTGTAGCTGTCGTAGTCCTCGTACTGCTCGCGCTCCTGGCGGTCCTGTAGGTCCGGGCGGTCCGGGCGCTCGGGGTGGTCCTGCCGGGCGGGCGGGAGCTCGGGTTCCTCGTAGCGCGACGGAGGGCGGGGGGCGAGTGGGGCCGGAGGCTCTCCCGCGGAGTCGTCGACGGTGATGGCGATACGGATGGGGCGCCCGCACTCGCGGCTCAGGCTCTCGCTGACGACCGGGGCCAGACGGCCCTCGAGCACGCCCTTGGCGAACTCGTTCGGCACGGCGAGCAGGGCGGTGTCGGCGACCAGTGCCAGCGGCTGGCAGCGCCGGATCCAGTGTTCGTCCTTCCCCTCCACTCCCTGGCCCCGGCCCTCACCGAGGAGTTGTTCCAATACGCGTGGCCACACTGCGGCAAGATCGGCAGGTACGTCAGCCACAGGGCACGCTCTCTCACGGGTCCCTCGAACGTGTGGTTCAGGGACGGGTTGGGTCGGGTTCTAAAGGGGGTGCGGGAGGGACAAAGGAACGAATCGGAGTTCAGCCACGGTAGTCAGGGCGGCCGGTACGGTTCAAGTCATTGTCCCCAGCCTGTGGACAAGTGTCTCCCGGCGACGGCTGGTTTGACCGAATGACGCAGCCGCGCGTACCGTGACGAGGTCGAGTTGTCGATGGCTGCTGCCGCCTGCCTCCGATGGGCACAGATCGCGCAAGATGATCGGTCAGCGGTGCACTCGGGCGTAACGCGAGCTACTCGTGGGCGCACGGTGACAGCCAGGACGGCACCCCGCAATCTACGAACTCTTTCTGGAGCCCCCGAGTGAGCAAGCGCACCTTCCAGCCGAACAACCGTCGTCGCGCCAAGACCCACGGCTTCCGGCTGCGTATGCGCACCCGTGCCGGCCGCGCGATTCTCGCGTCCCGCCGTGGCAAGGGTCGCACCCGTCTGTCCGCCTGATCCTGATCAGGTCATGACGTCGTGCTGCCCACCGAGAACCGGCTGAGGCGGCGCGAGGACTTCGCGACCGCGGTACGACGGGGACGCCGGGCCGGACGCCCGCGCCTCGTCGTGCACCTACGCAGCGGTGTCACGGACCCGCATGCGCCTGGGCAGAACGCTGCCCCGACGCGTGCGGGTTTCGTCGTAAGCAAGGCGGTGGGCGGCGCGGTCGTGCGGAACAAGGTGAAGCGCAGGCTTCGCCACCTGATGCGCGATCGAGTCGCCCTGCTGCCCCCCGGTAGCCTGGTAGTCGTACGAGCGTTGCCCGGAGCGGGGGACGCCGACCATGCACAACTGGCCCAAGACCTGGATGCCGCTCTTCAGCGGTTGCTGGGAGGGGGCACGCGATGAAGTACCCGCTGCTGGTTCTGATCAAGCTCTATCAGTGGACGATCAGTCCCCTGCTTGGGCCTGTATGCAAGTACTACCCGTCGTGTTCCCACTACGGCTACACGGCCATCGACCGGCACGGTGCCATCAAGGGCACAGCACTCACGGCCTGGCGCATCCTGCGGTGCAATCCGTGGTCGCTGGGCGGCGTGGACCATGTCCCGCCGCGCAAGCGGCCGCGGTGGCACGAAATGCTGCGTAACGCCTGGCGTGCACGCAAGGGCGGGCCCGCCTCCGCCGAACCGGCCACCGAAGGACAGACCCTTCCCGGGAGTCCGAGTTCTTCGAGCCCGGCCGCAGAGATCTCGCCCCATGCCCAAGGAGCATGATTAGTGGACACGATTGCCAGCCTCTTCAGCTTCATCACGACACCTGTCTCCTGGGTCATCGTCCAGTTCCACAGCGTGTACGGGGCCATCTTCGGCCCTGACACCGGGTGGGCCTGGGGCCTGTCCATCGTGTCCCTGGTGATTCTGATCCGTATCTGCCTGATCCCGCTCTTCGTGAAGCAGATCAAGGCGACACGCGCGATGCAGACGCTCCAGCCGGAGATGAAGAAGATCCAGGAGCGCTACAAGAACGACAAGCAGCGCCAGTCCGAAGAGATGATGAAGCTGTACAAGGATGCGGGCACCAACCCGCTCTCCTCGTGCCTTCCCATCCTGGCGCAGTCGCCGTTCTTCTTCGCCCTGTACCACGTGCTCAACAGCATCGCGTCCAATGACACCGTCGGCGTGATCAACGAGCGTCTGCTGGAAAGCGCGCAGAAGGCCCACATCTTCGGTGCCCCGCTCGCGGCGAAGTTCACGGACAACTCGGACAAGCTCGAGGCCCTCAACGCCTCCTTGACCGATGTGCGCATCGTCACGGCGCTCATGATCGTGCTGATGTCGCTGTCGCAGTTCTACACGCAGCGCCAGCTGATGACGAAGAACGTCGACACCACGGTGAAGACGCCGTTCATGCAGCAGCAGAAGATGCTGATGTACGTCTTCCCCGTCATCTTCGCCGTCTTCGGTATCAACTTCCCCGTCGGTGTCCTCGTCTACTGGCTGACCACCAACGTGTGGACCATGGGCCAGCAGATGTACGTCATCCACAACAACCCGACGCCGGGCTCCAAGGCGCAGGCCGCGTACCTGGAGCGCCTCACCAAGCACGTCACCCACCACGGCAAGACCCGTAACCGCCGTGATCGTGCCGTCGTCAAGGCCATCGTCGCCAAGGGCCGGGACCGCAACGAGCACGAGCGCAAGTTCATCAACGGTCTGAACAAGGCGGGCCTCGCGGCTCAGGCCGACGGTGTGGTGATCAAGAGCGACGCCACGGCTGCCGCCCAGGCGGAGGACGGCTCCCCGACCACGGCCCAAGCCGCGAAGCGGCAGCAGCCCAAGCGGCAGAGCAAGTCCCAGCGCCAGAGCGGTGCGACAAGGGCAACCGGTGAGTCCCCCTCGCTGATCAAGGCCGAAGAGCCCAAGGACGACGTCAAGCCCGCCGCCGCCAAGAAGGGCAACGCCAAGCCCGGCGGAAGCACCCGCAGCAAGGCCCAGTCCGGACAGCGCAAGGGCCCGCAGCGGCCCAAGTCCCCGTCCAAGAAGTAAGAAGGAGTCCATCCCGTGACGGAAGGCACCACCTCCGCCGCTGCCGAGGGCGCAGACACCCTGACCCGCCTGGAGCAGGAAGGCGAGATCGCAGCGGACTACCTGGAGGGTCTGCTCGACATCGCCGACCTCGACGGTGACATCGACATGGACGTCGAGGCCGACCGTGCCTCTGTCTCGATCATCAGCGACTCGTCCGGCCGCGACCTGCAGAAGCTGGTCGGGCGTGACGGCGAGGTACTCGAAGCGCTCCAGGAGCTCACGCGCCTGGCCGTGCACCGCGAGACCGGTGACCGCAGTCGGCTGATGCTCGACATCGCGGGGTACCGCGCCAAGAAGCGGGCCGAGCTGTCCGAGCTCGGTGCGAAGGCCGCTGCCGAGGCCAGGAGCAGCGGTGAGCCCGTGAAGCTCGACCCGATGACGCCGTTCGAGCGCAAGGTCGTGCACGACGCGGTCAAGGCCGCCGGCCTGAGCAGTGAGTCCGAGGGCGAGGAGCCGCAGCGCTTCGTCGTCGTGCTCCCTGCCTGAACGGTTCCACGTTCCACCGGCCCCGTCTGTTGCGCAGACGGGGCCGAATTTTGTCAGCCTGATAGTTCTGTGGTGTCGACCGGTGGGTCGGCACGGTACGGAAGGACGGTCCCCCGTGACGGAGGCAGCGGAGCTTCCCCCCGCGCCCGAGCAGGCCCGTGAGGTGTTCGGTGATCGCTTCGCGGACGCGGTGCGTTACGCGGAGCTACTTGCCGAGGCGGGCGTGCAGCGTGGTCTGATCGGTCCGCGGGAGGTGCCCCGGCTGTGGGAGCGGCATCTGCTGAACTGCGCGGTGCTCTCGGAGGTTGTTCCCGAGGGTGTGACGGTGTGCGATGTCGGCTCGGGCGCCGGCCTGCCGGGCATTCCTTTGGCGCTGGTCCGGGAGGATCTCAAGATCACGCTGTTGGAACCGCTGCTGCGGCGTACCACCTTCCTGACCGAAGTGGTGGAGCTGTTGGGCCTGGACCATGTCACGGTCGTCCGTGGGCGGGCCGAGGAAGTCATGGGAACGCTGCCTCCGGTCCATGTGGTGACCGCGCGGGCCGTGGCACCACTCGACCGTCTCGCCACATGGGGCATCCCCCTGCTCCGGCCCTATGGAGAGATGCTCGCACTCAAGGGCGATGCCGCCGAGGAGGAGCTGAAGAGCGCGACCGTCGCTCTGAACAAGCTCGGCGCAGTGGCGACGTCGGTCGTGCATGTGGGTGAGGGCGTGGTGGATCCGATGTCTACAGTCGTGCGCGTCGAGGTCGGGGAAAGCCCCGGAGGCGTGCGTTTCGCGGCGAAGCGCGCGAAGGCCGCCCGTGCGGGGCGTGTGCGACGCCGACGCGGCTAAGGGATTCGCGCGTCCTGCGGCAGGACGGCTGACAAGCAGGCATACGCTCTGAGAGGTCAGGCGTACTCCACACAAGCTGCCGAACTCCGTGTGCCGGAGTGTCGCGACAGTGCGGGCCCGGCTGCTGTGCATCGTGTTTCACGTGAAACGTCGCTCCTTGCTGCACGGCATCATCAGCCGCGGTCGCGCCGCAGCCGAACCTCGCGACCGCAAGCCTCTCGGTTCACTCGGAGAGGGTCCTGTTCCCGACGAGAGTTCACCCCCCTCAGGGGGCACGGAGTTGTCCACAGAGGTGGTTTTCTCCACAGAACGTAAGGCCTCGCTGGTTCACGACCCCGAAGGCATGGGAGGCTCTGTTCATTGCGAGCCTGAAGTCGAGGAGAGTGAATCCTTGCGGTCCGACGCCAACATCGCGGGACCGATGACCGATCCGGTCCCCGGTCCCCGTACCGAATCGATGGGGGCGGATGTTTCACGTGAAACACCGCCTCCGATGGACGACGCTCCCATCGGTCGTGCTGCCCAGGTGGCGGTGGACGCGCTGGGCCGCGCAGGCGAGGGCCTGCCACGGCCTGAGCAGACACGTCTCATGGTGGTCGCCAACCAGAAGGGCGGCGTGGGTAAGACGACGACGACCGTCAACCTCGCCGCGTCACTCGCGCTCCATGGTGCTCGGGTCCTGGTGATCGACCTCGACCCTCAGGGCAACGCATCCACAGCTCTGGGGATCGACCACCACGCAGAAGTTCCTTCCATCTATGACGTGTTGGTCGAGAGCAGGCCGCTGGCGGAAGTGGTCCAGCCGGTCCCCGACGTGGAGGGTCTTTTCTGCGCACCCGCCACGATCGATCTTGCCGGTGCGGAGATCGAGCTGGTGTCCCTGGTGGCACGGGAGAGTCGACTGCAGCGGGCGATCCAAGCCTACGAGCAGCCCCTGGACTACATCCTCATCGACTGCCCTCCGTCGCTCGGCCTGCTGACAGTCAATGCGATGGTGGCAGGGCAGGAGGTCCTGATCCCGATTCAGTGCGAGTACTACGCGCTGGAAGGCCTCGGGCAGCTGCTCCGCAACGTCGATCTGGTGCGGGGTCACCTCAACCCCTCCCTGCATGTATCGACGATCCTGCTCACCATGTACGACGGCCGGACGCGGCTCGCGTCCCAGGTTGCGGACGAGGTACGCAGTCACTTCGGTGAAGAGGTGCTGCGGACGAGCATTCCCCGTTCCGTACGCATCTCGGAGGCACCGAGCTACGGGCAGACGGTACTGACCTACGATCCTGGATCGAGCGGTGCCCTCTCCTACCTTGAGGCGGCACGAGAGATCGCGTTGAGGGGTGTAGGCGTCAGCTATGACGCATCGAACGCGCACATCGGCGCACAGCAGAACGATCCGAGCATGGTGGAGGGCGTCCAGTGAGTGAGCGACGAAGAGGGTTGGGTCGTGGTCTCGGCGCACTGATCCCTGCTGCCCCGACAGAGAAAACGGTCGCCCCGGCCGTGACGGGAGGCACTGCTTCCATGTCTCCCGCCGGCCCGCCGGTGGCGCCCCACGAGCGCGGGGTGGCCGCTGCGAAGCTGGCTGCGCTGCCCTCTGTTCCACGTGAAACAGAGGAGCCCTCGACGCACAGTGCGGCGGAGACTCCCATGCCCCCTCTGGGGGCGCACTTTGCTGAGATCCCCATCGAGTCCATCAAGCCGAACCCGCGTCAGCCCCGCGCGGTCTTCGACGAGGACGCGCTGGCAGAGCTTGTCACGTCCATCAAGGAGGTCGGCCTCCTCCAGCCCGTTGTCGTACGCCAGGTCGGGCCGGCGCACTACGAGCTCATCATGGGTGAGCGTCGCTGGCGGGCTTGCCGCCTGGCGGGGCTCGAGGCCATCCCGGCGATCGTCCGGGCCACGGAGGACGAGAAGCTCCTTCTGGACGCCCTTCTGGAGAACCTGCACCGGGCCCAGCTGAACCCGCTGGAAGAGGCAGCCGCCTACGACCAGCTGCTCAAGGACTTCAACTGCACCCACGATCAGCTGGCGGACCGCATCGGCCGCTCCCGCCCGCAGGTATCCAACACTCTGCGTCTGCTGAAGCTCTCGCCGAGGGTCCAGAGCCGAGTGGCTGCCGGAGTGCTCTCCGCCGGACATGCGCGGGCCCTGCTGTCTGTCGAGGACTCCGAGGAGCAGGACAGGCTGGCCCATCGGATCGTGGCCGAAGGGCTCTCGGTGCGGGCCGTCGAGGAGATCGTCACACTGATGGGGTCCGGGCCCCAGAAAGCGGCGCGGTCCAAGGGTCCGCGGGCGGGCACACTGGTGTCGCCGGCGCTGTCCGATCTGGCCACACGCCTCTCGGATCGCTTCGAGACACGGGTGAAGGTCGACCTGGGGCAGAAGAAGGGAAAGATCACCGTCGAGTTCGCCTCCATGGAAGATCTCGAACGCATCCTCGGCACGCTCGCTCCCGATGAGGGGCCGGTCCTGCAGAGGAGCCTTGTGGACGACGAGGCTGTAGAGGACGAGTCCTGAGACATCGGCCAGTTCGGCCGAACGGCTGACCAAGGGCGGATCGTGTCCGGTATGTGACGGAACATGGTCCGCCCTTTGCTTTTTGTCGGTATCGACGGAATCGCTTCGTGGATACGATGCATGGACATACGAGGTGTATCCACTGGCAGTACCTCTGATTCTCTGAGCGCAAGACAGGGGCCATGCGAATGATGAGCCGCACCGGACTGGTGGGAACAGGGCTGGCGATTGCCGCTTTCGGTGGGTTCATCGGCAGCCTCCTCAAGGAGCGACATGCTCTGAAAGCCGTCCGCGAGGCAGCAGGCGAAGGAAGCGAGGCACAGGCTTCATGGGGCGTCGGCTCGGACCGCTCACGCTGGACAACCTTCAGGACCTTCCCCGGAACTGTCGCTCGTGTGTCTTCTGGGAGCTTGATCCCGTCAGTGGTGAGGCAGCGGTAAAGGCGGGTACGTCAGCGGTCGAGAAGGAGTCGTGGATCTCCGCTGTACTCCTGGACTGGGGGTCGTGCGGAAGAGTCGTCTATGTGGATGACGTCCCCGTGGGTTTCGTTCTTTACGCCCCGCCCGCCTATGTGCCGCGCGCCACGGCCTTTCCCACGAGCCCTGTGTCGCCCGATGCGGTGCAGTTGATGACCGCGTTCATCGTGCCGGGCTACCAGGGCCAAGGACTGGGGAGGGTGATGGTGCAGACGGTGGCGAAGGATCTGCTGCGTCGCGGGTTCAAAGCGATCGAGGCCTTCGGTGACGCGCGCTGGAAGGCGCCGGCCTGTGTGCTGCCTGCCGATCATCTACTGGCCGTGGGATTCAAGACGGTCCGCCAGCACCCCGCATATCCCCGGCTCAGGCTGGAACTGCGGACGACGCTGTCGTGGAAGGACGACGTCGAGATGGCGTTGGACCGCCTGCTCGGAGCAGTACAGAAGGAGCCGGCATTGCGCCCCCTCTGAACCGGGCGTTGCTGACCCACCGGGGGTGATGCCCTGAGTCCGGGTCGACGATGTCGTATCTGCGGGTTCGGGGCACCTCATGCGAATGGGCCGACCCGTGAGGGTCGGCCCATTCGTGTTTCACGTGAAACACACGCCGCCAGTGAGGCGGTCGGTGGTCATCCGGCGATGAAGTCCTCGAGGTCGCGGATGATCCCGGCCTTCGGCTTGGCGCCACGGATGGTCTTGACGACCTCGCCACCCTGGTAGACGTTCAGGGTCGGGATGGACATGACGCCGTACTTGGTGGCCGTACCCGGGTTCTCGTCGATGTTCAGCTTGACGATCTCGATCTTGTCCCCGTACTCCGCGGCAATCGCCTCGAGGGAGGGGGCGATCTGGCGGCACGGGCCGCACCAGGCGGCCCAGAAGTCCACCAGGACGGGCTTGTCGCTCTTGAGGACGTCCTCGTCGAAGGAATCGTCCGTCACGTTCTTCAGGGTGCCGGCCACGGCGGGCTCCTTAACTGGTTGGTGCGTGGGGCGGGTGGGGGTCAGACTGCGGTCTTCTCGGGCTCGGCCTTTTTCTCGTCGGCGAGAGAGGCAAGGAACCTCTCGGCGTCGAGGGCGGCGGCACAGCCCGTACCGGCCGCGGTGATCGCCTGGCGGTAGGTGTGGTCGACCACGTCACCGGCACCGAACACGCCGGTGAGATTCGTACGCGTCGACGGCGCCTCGACCTTCAGGTAGCCCTCGTCGTCCAGCTCCAGCTGGCTCTTGAAGAGCTCCGTACGCGGGTCGTGCCCGATCGCGATGAACAGACCGGTCACTGCCAGGTCCGAAAGTTCGCCGGTCTTGACGTTCCGCAGCTTCAGACCCGAGAGCTTCTGGTCACCCTGGACCTCGGCGACCTCGCTGTCCCAGACGAACGAGATCTTCGGGTCGGCGATGGCGCGCTCCTGCATCGCCTTCGAAGCCCGCAGGGTGTCGCGGCGGTGAACGACCGTGACGGACTTGGCGAACCGCGAGAGGAAGGTGGCCTCCTCCATCGCGGTGTCACCGCCGCCGATCACGGCGATGTCCTGGTCCTTGAAGAAGAAGCCGTCGCACGTGGCACACCAGGAGACACCGCGGCCGGAGAGGGCATCCTCGTTCGGCAGACCGAGCTTGCGGTGCTGCGAGCCGGTGGTGATGATGACGGCCTTCGCCTTGTGAACCGTGCCCGCTGTGTCCGTGACGGTCTTGATCTCGCCGGTCAGGTCCACGGAGACCACGTCGTCCGGAATGAGTTCGGCACCAAAGCGCTCCGCCTGGGCACGCATGTTGTCCATGAGCTCGGGACCCATGATGCCGTCCTGGAAGCCCGGGAAGTTTTCGACATCGGTCGTGTTCATCAGCGCGCCACCAGCGGTGACGGCGCCCTCGAACACCAGAGGCTTCAGCGACGCACGGGCGGTGTAGAGCGCCGCGGTGTAGCCGGCAGGCCCCGAACCGATGATGATCACGTTACGGACGTCGCTCACAGCTTGATTCCTCGTCTCTGGTCTGTGTCATCCGACCGGTGGGAGCTTCTGTCGGAACTCTCACCTCACCCAACGGATCCTAAGGGGCGGGCATTCCCGCTGTGCCCGAGTACACGGACATGTCCCTCGGGCAGGCACGGGGAGATGCACACCGTACGAGATACCACACAGGATGCGGGCGGAGTATGACCCTCAGCCGCGTGTGTAGGCATGCTCCAGCAGAACCTTCGCGGCAGAGGCAGAGGAGGGATCGGCGACACAAGCGGCATCGACGATGTAGGCGGTTACCCGGGTGTCGTCGGAGACGTCGGGGAGTACCACCAGCAGAGCCTCTCGTCCCTCGTAGGTGCCTTCCTCCGTGGCGAGGGCGGCGTCGTCACGGCCGATCCCTTCACGGATGCATTCCGGGACTGCGGCATTGAGCACCCTGGGGCTGGCAGCGGTACCGGATGCCGACTCCAGCCCGAAGGGCTGAGGGCTGCGGGAGGAGTTGATCTTCACCCGGCTCTGTGCGAGGAGATCGGAGACCTGCTTCTCCAGCTTTCCCTCGGAGAAGGTGTCTGTGGCGGCCGTTTGATGACCGTCCCCTGTGTCCTCGTTCTGAGACAAGAGGAATACGGTGCCGAGCCCCAGAGCCGCGACGGTGAACACCGTCCCCAGCACTGTGGCTCTGCGGCGTCCACGCTGTACGCGGCCCTTGCGACCCGGACCGGTCGTGGAAGACCGAGGGCGCCCAGCGGGGCCGCCCGACGACGCTGGTGCTTCACGCGATACCGATGTTTCACGTGAAACAGGCGCGCGGTCACCGTCGGGCAGGGCAGGAGAAGCATCGACGGGTTCAGCGTCGACGGATTCTGAGAGGTCCCTGGGCTCAGGCGTTGTGGCATGGAGCAGAGCTTCTGCGGCGAGCGCGGCGTCGATACGGCTCGTTACCTCACCCGGCATGCGGAGTGGCCCCGGCATGGTGCCGAGCAGCCCCTGGATCTCCTCCAGTGAGGCACGGACGTCCGCGCAGAGCTCGCACTCGTCCAGGTGCCGGCGCACAGCGGCACCCCGGGCGGGCGGCAGGATTCCCTCGGTGAGGTCGGAGATCTCCTCGACGCCCGGGTGTTCCGTCCTGTCTGCCGTCGAGGTCACGCTCGCCCACCTCCGCCCTTCACAGCCGCTGGGTCATTCGGTCCTGTATCCGGCGGATCCGCTCGACGCGGTCCCGCTGCGGGTGGGACGGATGCTCCCTGCGTCCGGTTCCGTTCCTCGCCCTGTTTCCTGCCGTCACCGCTGCCGTCCGGTCGTAGATGATGCAGAAGAGGCAGGAGTCTGGCTCTGCCCCGGGCACAGCGGCTCTTCACCGTTCCGGTGGGCACGTCGAGGATGCGGGCGGCCTCGGCCACCGGATAGCCCTGCATGTCCACGAGGACGAGAGCCGCTCGCTGATCGGGAGGTAACGTCCCCATCGCTTCGATGAGCTGGCGGTGCAGATCGTTCCGTTCTGCAGGAGCCGAAGCGGACTCGTGGGGCTCCAGCAACTGGTCCAGGCGCTCCGTGTCATCAACAGGAGAGGTCTTCCGGGATGCCGCCTTGCGTGCGCGGTCCAGGCAGGCGTTCACCGTGATCCGGTGCAGCCATGTCGTGACGGCCGACTGGCCTCGGAAGGTGTGAGCGGCCCGGTAGGCAGATACAAGAGCATCCTGAACCGCGTCAGCGGCTTCCTCCCGGTCTCCCAGTGTCCGGAGGGCAACGGCCCAGAGCCGGTCGCGATGACGGCGCACGAGCTCACCGAAGGCGTCCTTGTCCCCCGAGACATGGGATGCCAGGAGTTCGGCGTCTGAGCGATCAGCTCGGCGCGACTCATTGTCCACACAGATTCCCCGCGTCCTTGGGGAGGCAGCCGTGAAACTGCTGCCCAACTCGCCATCCTGACCGACAGAATGGCACACGGCGGGTCGGGATGTAACGGGGCAGGGAGAGATCCGCCCTGCCCCGTGCCCATTGCGCGTGGCCAGCAGATCCACCGAAAAGTGCCGACGAAGACATGCCGTGGCCGGTGAGTGAGAGTTCTTGCATTTCTTGCAAATCAAGATCAACTGCGGGTGTGCTTACCCCACTGACCGGTTCCTCCCGGGTTCCGACCTTACGGACGCCGAGATCGCCGCCCTGGGGGGTGGGAACAGGTAGGGCGAGGTCCTGCCCCGGTCAGTCAGGGCCGACAACGGAGAGCCAATCTCCCCCAAGGCAGGTGCAGGAGCGAAGCCGACCGGGTGGTCAGGGCGCCCTACAGCCATGCCGAGGGTGCGACGGTCGCTCGAACCATCGACTTCGACGGTTTCAAAGAATCCTTTTACGAGTCACGAAAAGGTGGCCGCTCAGCGGGACATCTTCTACAGGAAGAAGGTTGACCTGGTCATGCGTAGGAACGCCGTGGAGTCCGATAGGCAGAAGCGTGTGATCAACGACAGCGAGGCGGTTCTGGACAGGTTTCTGAGCCTGCAGACGGCCAAGGTGAATCCGCTCGGAAGCTGCTCGCCGAAGGCGGTCGAATAGTGGCGGTCCGCGGTTTTCGGTAACCGCGGACCGTGCGGTCCACTGAGTTCAGCTGCTCACCTTGACGTCCACGACCCTGCCGCGCCATTTCCCGTCGTCCGCCTGTACCGGCAACTCGGTCAGCCAGACCAGCAAGTACCGGGACTTGAGCGTCTCTTCGGGCTTGAGGATGACGCTTTCGCCAGACCCTTGGGCGACCTCGGTGAATCCGTCCAAGGACGTCGGCCGCCCTCCTGCATTGCTGGGAGCGGCACGAAGCTCGACCGAGGTGTTCCCCACGAAGGAAACGGTGACTTCGCCGACTTCCTGGACCTTGCCGAGGTCCAGGATGACGCCGACCCCGGGCTTGAGCCGGCCGAAGTCCGAACTCAGGTAGAAGTCGGTCTGCCAGTACGTACCGGGAGTATCGTCATAAACCTTCGCCACATCGGACGGCTTCTCGGAACCGTCGCCCATGGGGTCGAAGTCGCCGGCACTCGTGATGGCTATGGGCTGAGCCGGCTTGGGTGCGCTGCTGCTCTTGTCGTTCTCGTCCGTCGTCTGGGTCTTGTTCGTGTCGTCCGCCTTGCCGCCCTGTTCCATGAGGGCGTCCGCCAGCTGCCAGCTGCCCAGGCCGAGCGCGGCGATCAGCAGGGCCGAGACGGCCCACTTCAGTGCCTTGCCCGTGCGGCTCTGCAGGGGAGGAGGCGGAGCCGGCACCGGCTGGGTGACGCCGGGATGCGGCGCCGGGCGGCCGTACGTGCCCTGCTGGTAGGTCGTGCGCTGGTACTCGGGCGGAGTGGTGAAAGCGGGCTCCGGCGGGCGGATGCGGGGCATCTCGCCGATCGCCTTCACCAGTTCCTCCGGCGTGGTGCACGGCGACTCGTGACGCGAGGCGGTGGCCCCGTCGTTGACGAGCGCCCGCATCGCGAGCTCGGACAGGCCGCGGTGGACACCGGCCCGCACCTGGTCCGGCGAGATCAGGCCGATGTCCTTCGGCAAGCCGGACATGCCGTAGGCGTCGCTCTCGTACGGCCAGCGCTGGGTGAGAGCGGCGTAGAGGAGGGCACCGATGGACTCGGTGTCGGTGCGCTGCGGGGTGTCGGAGCTGACACCCCGCAGCGCCGCGTTCACGGCGAGGCCGCGGATGCGCCACTGACCGGTCGAAGTGCGCAGTACGGCGTTGGGGTTCAGACGCAGATGGGCGAGGCCCTCGCGGTGGGCCGCGGCCATGGCGGAGGAAATCTGACTGACCATCTGGTAGGCGTCGTACACCTCCAGCGGGCCGGCCGCCAGCAGGGCGGTCAACTCGGTCGCGTCGGGGAGCCATTCGTGGACGACGTAGACGACGTCGTTCTCCTCGACGGCGTCCAGGACCTGAACGAAGCGCGGGTCGCTCAGCAGGGCGGAGGAACGGGCCGAGGCCAGGACGGAGCGGGCACGTGAGTGATCCGCGGGCAGGATGTGCACGCCGACGGCACGGCGGAGCTTCTCGTCCACGGCACGCCAACTGCTGAATCCGTCCAGACGGGTGACGCACTCCTCGAGGCGGTAGCGTCTGGCGAGCTTGTGACCGCTGTGCAGTTCGAGCGGCGGCATCTTCCCGGAACCGTCGATCCCGGTCTCGGTGTTCTCCTGTGCCGCGTCGCTGTCCGTTTCCTGCTCCTGGTTCTTGGCCACCCCGTCGGCCGTGGACTGGTCCGCCTGCGCGGTCAGCGACTGGTCGTCGCTGTTGTCTGCCACGTCGACGGCAGCTGTGCTCCGTTCCGCCACCGTCGTTCCCTGCCTCCCCATCCATGTACGCGTCGTGCGACGGCCCGTACGCGCCGTCCGACGCCGAACCCAATTGTGCCCACAGTCCGCCGCTATGCACGACACGCAAGGGCCGACGATGGTTGTGCGCCTACCCCCGCCTCAGCGTCCCAGCCGCCCCCGGACCATACCGACCAGCGAGTTGACCTCCACGATGCGCATCCGGCGCGCGGCGACGAAGAAGACGCCGAGCAGTACGGCTCCACCGACCAGCAGCGCGGCGAAGGAACCGCCGGCGCCCTGACCGAGGGTGCGCCCGATCCCGTAGCAGGCCGCACCGGCGAGGAGAGCGGCCGGAACCGAGGCGATGCACAGCCGGGCGTACGTCCGCAGGACGCGGGCGCCGTCCAGGTCTCCGCCCAGCTTCGTGCGCAGCCGCCGCCAGGCGATACCGACGCCGGCCGCGTAGGCCACACCGTACGAGGCGGCCATGCCGACCACGGCCCAGCGGGCCGGGAGGACGAAGTAGCAGGCCGCCGAGGCGACCGCGTTGACCGCGGCCACGATGACCGTGTTGTAGAAGGGAGTTCGGGTGTCCTCGTAGGCGTAGAAGGCACGCAGGACGACGTACTGCACGGAGTAGGGAATCAGGCCGAGGCCGAAGGCCATCAGCATGTAGCCCATGTTGGTCGCTGAGCTGATGCCCGAGGAGCCGAAGATCAGGGTGCACATCGGGATGCCGAGCGCGATGAAGCCGAAGGCGATCGGCACGATCGCGACGGCCGTGGTGCGCAGGCCCTGGGAGATGTCGTCCCGGACGGCGCCGCCGTCGTCCTCTGCCGCCGAGCGGGAGATACGGGGCAGCAGGGCGGCCATCAGGGAGACGGTGATGATGGCCTGGGGCAGGCCCCAGATCAGCTGGGCATTGGCGTAGGCGGCGAAGCCGGTGCCCTGGACGCCGGAGTCAAGGAGGGCAGCGGTGGACAGTTGGGTCACCACCAGCGCGCCCGCCTGGTTGGCGAGCACGAAAAGGATGGTCCACTTGGCGAGCATCGCCGCCTTGCCCAGCCCGTGGCCCTTCCAGTCGAAGCGCAGACGGATACGGAATCCCGTTTCGCGCAGGTACGGGATCATGGCCAGCGCTTGGACGACGAGGCCGAGCAGGATACCGATGCCGAGGAGACGCTGGCCCTCCGGCGGGATGCTCGTGACGGTCATCTGCGAGTTGGCGGCGGTGCCGTAGACATAGATGAACGTACCGAGCGTCACGATGATGACGATGTTGTTGAGGACCGGGGTCCACATCATCGCGCCGAACCGGCCGCGCGCGTTGAGGATCTGGCCCATCACCACGTGCACGCCCATGAAGAAGATCGAGGGCAGGAAGTAGCGGGTGAAGGTGACGGCGACCTCGTTGGCCGCGGGGTCGGAGGCGACCGGGTTCGACAGCGCCCGGACGAGGAGCGGCGCGCCGAGCCACGCGGCGGCGGTGAGCGCGGCCAGGGCCGCCATCACGAGGGTCAGCAGCCGGTTGGCGTACGCGACGCCGCCGTCGGCGTCGTCCTTCATGGCGCGGACGAGCTGCGGCACGAAGACGGAGTTGAGGCCGCCGCCGACGGTGAGGATGTAGATCATGGTCGGCAACTGGTACGCGACCTGGAACCCCTCGCCGAGGAGGCCCAGGCCGAGCGCCGAGACGATCAGCGCGGACCGGATGAAACCCGTGAGGCGGGACACCATCGTGCCCGCCGCCATCACGGCACTGGACTTCAGCAGCCCCCCGGCCCGGCCGCCCTTCTTCGCGGGCGCCGCGGGAGCCGGTTCCGGCGCGGGGGCCTCGGCGACCGGAGGCGGCGTGGCGCCCGCGTAGTGGCCGGGGGCCGCGGAGGCCGGGCCGGGCGCGGACTCGTAGGGCCGGCCGGGGTGCCCCCCGCCCTGCTGCTGGTCGCGGAAGAGGTGGGCGAAGGCGTCGGGCTCATGACGTTGCTCCCCGACCTGGCCGACCAAGTCGTCCACGCCCACGAACTGCGTCGTGCGGGGGTCGTCCCCGTGTGGAAGGTGTCGGGACGGGCCGTCCGGCTCCGGCGCGGGGGCCTGGGCCCACACCCGGGGGTCGGGCGCGTAGGGCGACCGGGGCGGCTGCCCGTACAGCGGCTGCTGAGGGGGGTAGGTGCCCGGTGGGGGCGGGGGGTGTGCCGCGCGGTCGTACAGGGCTTCGGCGACCGGGTCCTGGGCGGCGATGTCCTGCGCCCGGTAGGGGTCCTGGTCGTAGGCGTCCTGGAGGTACGGGTCGGCGGGCGGCTGCGGCGCCTGGTCGTGACCGGGCGGCGGGCCCCCCTGGGGGTCCGACTCGGGATGGCCCGAGTTGCCCGCGGCATGGCCGCGGTCACCGTCGTACGGCGCGTTCATGGTTACCCCACCTCATCGTCCCGGGCCCACCGGCCACGGCATCCTCAACGGTCCACTCTCTCACCCGTGCCGGACGGGCCTGCGTTTTCCGGTGCGGTGTCCGATACCGGGTCACTCGGCTGCTCCGGGCCGTCCGTCTCCGAGCCGGTTTCCGGTTCCTTCGTCCCAGGGCCGCTCTCCGGCTTCTCGGTAGGACGTTCCGCGGGGGTGCCCGGGTTCTGCGGGCTGTCGGGACTCTCGTCCTGCACGCGGTTCTGCTCCTGGGCTTCCTGGGCCTCGCGGGCCGCGGCACGCTTGCGTTGCGTGTACATCCGGAAGCCGGCGAGGACGAGCAACAGCACGCCACCGCCGATGACCAGCATCACCGTGGCGGTGATCTCGGTGACCTTGACGTCGAAGGTGACGGGCTCGCCGTACTTCTGGCCGTCCTGTGTGTACAGCTGGGCGATCACCGTGGCCCGGCCGTTGGCGTTGGCGGACGTGGTGAATTTCACCGACTGGCTGTGCCCGCCGGAGACGGTGATCGGCTGCTCCTCGTAGGTGTCGCCGCTGATCTCGAGGCGGGTCGGGTTGGTCGAGGTGAGCCGCAGCGTCAGGTTCTCGACGCCCTGCACCAGGTTGTTCTGGACGGTTACGGGGATGGTGGCACTGCGGCCGGAGAGCTTCGTCTCCGACTTGTCGATCAGTTTCACCTGGTCGAGAAGTCCGTCGAGATACGCCTCGACCCCGCTGCGGTAGGTGGCGGCCTCGGCGATCCGGCCGCGCCAGGAGACGGACATCCCGCGGTTCAGGGCCCGGCCGAACGGAGTCACGACCCGGGACGGATCCGAGAGGATCATCTTGAACGCGTCGAGCTTGTCCTGAGTCCTCGCGACCTGCTCGAACGCGGACCGTGGCAGCTCCTGCTTGCGCAGCGAGGAGGGGTACGAGGAGGCCGCTGGGACCTCGGTGGTGGCGGCAGGGTCCGGTTCGGCCTTCGCGGCAGCGGTGAGGTCCTCGGACTTCGACCAGTTCCCGTCCTGGACGGCCTTCAGCGCCTCGGCCATCGTCTGGGCCTGGCTGGCGGTGGGGGTGCGCTGCGGTGCGACGACGACGCTGCGCTGCCGGCTGGTCTGGAGGCCCAGCGCCAGGCTCTGGGCCAGGAACCGCTGCACGGCGAGCGTGGAGGTGGAGGCCTTGGTCATGTCGCCCTGGAACACGGTGGACAGCGGGGCGTCCGCGACGATCGCCGTGGTGCCGCCGCCGATGGGGCGGGCGGCCGAGGGCGTGTACGACAGGTCGCCGGTCTCCCGGAAGGTGTCGCTGCGGGCGATCACCTTGTCGGCTCCGGCGGAGGTGGCGACCTTGACGATGGAGGGGTCCACCGCGCCGTTTACGGGCCAGGCGAAGTCCGTGGTCGGTTTCACGTGGAGGATCGGCTCCACCGTGTTGACGACGACGTCCGTGGCCTCCTTGAGATGACTCAGGGAGCCGGTGACCGAGGTGCCGTTGTGGGCGAGGGAGGCCAGATCCGGATCGCCGAAGGGCAGCGCGACGACCTCCTTGCCCTTCACCGCGCTCTGTACGTTGGCGAGCCACCGCTTGGCGGCGGCCTGATGGCTGCCGGCCGTGGTGGTGTCACCCGAGCCCTGGACCTCGTAGCTCTCGGTCATCGCGTCGACGGATGCCAGCAGATCCGGATCGATCACCCAGGTGATGTCGAGGTTCTTGCCCAGCGCCACCATCCGGTCCAGACGGCCGCCCGGGGCGATCTCCTTGGCCAGGTCGTCGTCACGGAGAACCGGAGTCTGCTGCTCGTTGGAACCGGTCTCCGCCGTCGTGTGGACCGTGGAGATCAGCGGCCACAGAAATGTCGTGCTCGTCTTCGTGTCGACTTCGTCGGGCTGCCACGGCAGGAGGGTCCGCCGCACCCCGAGGGTCTGTTCCCAGGGCTGCGCGGCGGTCTGCCCGGAGAGGGCCACGGCCACCTGGTAGACGCCGTTCTCTCCGAGGCTCATCTCGTCCACCGGGACGGAGATGCTGAAACGCTGTGAGACGCCGGGCGTGAGCTCGGCGTACTCCTGGGTGTACTTGTCATCGACCTCCGGGCCGATGACGCTCTGGACGTCGTCGCTGTTCCGGACGACGTTGTCGATCCCGGAGCGGGTGTTCAGCAGAGGGCCCACCCGCAGACCGACGTGGGCGTCGGTGACGGCTTGCTTGCCCTTGTTGGTCACCGTGCCGGAGACCGTGACGGTGTCGTCCTCGCCGGGAACGCCGGGCGTGAGCGAGTTCACGGAGACGGAGACCGAGCCCGCGCCGGAAACGGCCTGCGCGGAGCTCCCCACGGCGGCCGCCGGGGACACGGCGGGCCACTGGAGCAGTCCCGTCAGCAGGGGGACTCCGGCGAACAGGGTGCCGGTGCGCCGCAGCCAGCGGCGGGCAGGTGAGGGATGCGTCCCCTGGAAGTCTGCCGCCTCGGCCACGTGCTCGCCCGTCCCTCGTCGTCAGTGGTCGTCGTATGTGCGTCCACGCATGGTAACGATGCCCGGTGAGGCTGAGTGCCGCGGACCGGTCCACAAGATCAGGTCAGCCGCCGCACTGTCCTGTATGTGGCCGTATAAGGGGGCGCTCTCCGTGTCCCGGGCGCCGGCCCTGTGCGGAGACCGTGGGAGGGGCCGGGCAGATCAATGGAGGAGCTTCCGGCCGCCCGAGCCACGTACCCTTTTCTGTTGTGCCGAACGCCAACGAACAAACCAGTGCCCTGAGCCAGGTGCAGGACCGAGCGGTGAATGAACTGCTGCGTGTCGCCCCGGTCGCCGACGACCTTGCCCGCCGCTTCCAGGAGGCCGGGTTCTCCCTTGCTCTGGTCGGCGGCTCGGTCCGGGACGCGCTGCTCGGCCGACTCGGTAACGACCTGGACTTCACCACCGACGCCCGCCCGCAGGACGTTCTGAAGATCGTCCGTCCGTGGGCGGACGCCGTCTGGGAAGTGGGTATCGCCTTCGGCACGGTCGGGGCCCAGAAGGAGGCCCGTGTCGGAGGTGTCGATCGAAGCTTTCAGATCGAAGTGACGACCTACCGCTCGGAGGCGTACGACCGCACGTCACGCAAGCCCGAGGTGGCGTACGGCGACTCCATCGAGGAGGACCTCGTCCGCCGTGACTTCACCGTGAACGCGATGGCCGTCGCGCTGCCCGAGAAGGAGTTCATCGATCCGCACGGTGGTCTGGGCGATCTCGCGGCAGGTGTGCTGCGGACGCCGGGCACCCCCGAGGCCTCCTTCTCGGACGACCCGTTGCGGATGATGCGGGCCGCGCGCTTCGCCGCTCAGCTCGATTTCGAGGTGGCTCCCGAGGTGGTCGCAGCCTTGCGGGAGATGGCCGGACGCATCGAGATCGTCTCCGCCGAACGGGTACGGGACGAGCTGAACAAACTGGTTCTGTCCGCTTACCCCCGCAAGGGACTGACTCTGCTCGTCGATACCGGGCTTGCCGACCATGTGCTGCCCGAACTGCCGGCCCTCCGTCTGGAGAGCGATGAACACCACCGGCACAAGGACGTCTACGAACACACGCTGATCGTCCTGGAGCAGGCGATGGCCCTGGAGGACGACGGCCCCGACCTGACCCTCCGCCTGGCGGCCCTGCTGCACGACATCGGCAAGCCGCGCACGCGCCGCTTCGAGAGTGACGGCCGGGTCTCGTTCCACCACCACGAAGTGGTGGGGGCGAAGATGACGAAGAAGCGCCTGACGGCCCTCAAGTACTCCAATGAGCTGGTGAAGGACATCTCGCGCCTGGTAGAGCTCCACCTGCGGTTCCACGGCTACGGCACGGGAGAGTGGACGGACTCCGCCGTCCGCCGTTACGTCCGCGACGCGGGGCCACTCCTGAGTCGGCTCCACAAGCTGACCCGCTCGGACTGCACGACGCGCAACCGTCGCAGGGCGGCCGCCCTCTCGCGTGCGTACGACGGTCTGGAGGGGCGGATCGCGAAGCTTCAGGAACAGGAGGAGCTGGACGCCATCCGTCCGGACCTCGACGGAAACCAGATCATGGAGGTCCTCGGAGTCAGCCCCGGGCCGGCCGTCGGTCAGGCGTACCAGCACATGCTGGAACTGCGGCTGGAGAACGGCCCGATGGAATACGACGCGGCGGTGGCGGCCCTCAAGGAGTGGTGGGCCGGGCAGCAGGGCTGAGAGCGTGGAACCGGCTCATGTTTCACGTGAAACATGAGCCGGTTCAGGATGCGCGGAGGGGCGGTGTCTCACGTGAGACACCGCCCCTCCGCGCATCCTGCCTTACTTCTTGTAGTCCTTCAGGCAGAGCAGGAAGTCCTTGCCGTCGCCACTCTGGGTGTACACGTACTGGAATTCCTTGGCCTCGGCCTCGCACTTGCTGGAAGCCAGAGTGTCGGAGAGGAACGAACCGTCGATCTTGGCCAGCACCTCGTACTGAGCGTCCGAGGAGTTGCAGTCGACGACCTCGAGGTCGGGATCGTTGTCACTGGTGCTGCCGCGGTGCATGCAGTCGCCGACCGCGGCGGTGTTGGCATCGTCCCGGCTGGCGATGAAACCGCCGATGGCCACACCGGCCACTACCACGGCGATGACGATGTTCTTGATCGTCTTGAAGCCGATCTTGCGGCGCGGCTGCTCAGGGGGGACGGGGGCGCCCTGCGGGGGGAATCCAGGCTGGCCGGCCTGCTGGGGAAAGCCCGGCTGACCCTGGGCGAAGGGATTCTGGCCCTGGGGCTGCTGCTGGCCCTGAGCGAACGGGTTGCCCTGAGGCGGCGGAGTGGTCACGTGGAAGTCCCCCTGTAACGCGAGTGCGTGGCGCGAATTGTGCGTTGATCAGACGCACGTAAGTTACCGGGCACCACTGACAGCGTCCTCCCGTGCGGGAGCTCTGTGGCATTGATGTGACACTTACTGTCGTTCAAAACGGCTGATAGCCACAGCTACTGCCCCGTAGATAACGGCGATTGTTACCACTAGAGGGACCGATCGGCCGTCCGGCGGTAGCATCAGGGCCGCCACTGCGGCGGCACCGACGAAGGCCACGTTGAACAGGACGTCGTAGAGGGAGAAGATCCGGCCACGGAAGGCGTCGTCGACGGTGGACTGGACGATGGTGTCCGTGGCGATCTTCGCGCCCTGGGTGGTCAGGCCCAGGACGAATGCCCCGATCAGCAGGGGGCCACTGGCGAAGGGCAGGCCGAACACGGGCTCCAGGACCGCGGCGGCCGCCGCGCACAGCATGATCCAGCCGCCGGGCCCGAAGCGCCCCGCGGCCCAGGGGGTCACGACGGCAGCGACGAAGAAACCGGCACCGGACACACCCACTGCCAGGCCCAGGAGGGCGAGTCCTTCCTCCGTCGTGTCGGTCAGGGCGTACCGGCACAGCATCAGCAGCATGACGAGCATGGCACCGTAGCAGAACCTCATCAGGGACATCGCGGCAAGCGCCCACGCGGCTTCCCTGCGCGAGGGCGCTGCCAGGTGGCGCAGGCCTGCCAGCAGGTCGTGAGCGGTGCCGGTGAGCGCTGTGGCCAGCCCCGGCCGCACCAGTGCCCGGGCGGGGCCCAACAGTTCCTTCGCGATGCGCAGCGATGCCAGAGCCGCGCACAGGTACAGCACCGCACCCACGAGCACCACGGCCGCATCGGAGTCGGAGACGACCAGGCGTACGAGGAAGGCGAGTCCGCCGCCCGCGGTCGCGGCGAGCGTTCCGGCGGTCGGGGAGAGGGAATTGGCGACGACCAGCCGTTCGGAGTCCACCACGCGCGGCAGCGCGGCGGAGAGGCCGGCGAGGACGAAGCGGTTGACGGCGGTCACGCACAGGGCGGAGGCGAAGAGCAGCCAGTCCGGGACCTGGCCGAGGATCAGGACGGCGGTCACCGAGGCCATCAGCGCGCGCAGCAGGTTGCCGTACAGGAAGACCTGGCGGCGACGCCAGCGGTCGAGCAGGGCCCCGGCGAAGGGGCCGACCAAGGAGTAGGGGAGCAGCAGGACCGCCATCGCGGAGGCGATCGCCGCGGCTGACGTCTGCTTCTCCGGGGAGAAGACCACGTAGGAGGCGAGTGCGACCTGGAAGACGCCGTCGGCGCCCTGGGAGAGCAGCCGGACGGCGAGCAGGCGTCTGAAGCCCTGAAAACGCAGCAGGACGCGCAGGTCACGGACGACGGCCATGGGGCACAGCCTCACACACGGGGAGGGTCCCCGGGACATACGCCCCGGGGACCCTCGATCACCCGCACGTCAGGTCCTCACCCGCAGGAGGCGGGTCCTAGCGCTCGATCTCACCCGCGATGAACTTCTCGACGTTCACCCGGGCCTCGTCGTCGAAGTACTGCACCGGCGGGGACTTCATGAAGTAAGAGGAGGCCGACAGGATGGGGCCGCCGATGCCGCGGTCCATGGCGATCTTCGCGGCACGCAGGGCGTCGATGATGACACCGGCGGAGTTCGGGGAGTCCCAGACCTCGAGCTTGTACTCCAGGCTCAGCGGGACGTCACCGAACGCGCGGCCCTCGAGGCGCACGTAGGCCCACTTGCGGTCGTCCAGCCACGGGACGTAGTCGGACGGGCCGATGTGGACGTTCTTCTCGCCGAGGTCCCGGTCGGGGATCTGGGAGGTGACGGCCTGCGTCTTGGAGATCTTCTTGGACTCCAGGCGCTCCCGCTCGAGCATGTTCTTGAAGTCCATGTTGCCGCCGACGTTCAGCTGCATCGTGCGGTCCAGGACGACACCGCGGTCCTCGAACAGCTTCGCCATGACGCGGTGCGTGATGGTGGCGCCGACCTGGGACTTGATGTCGTCACCGACGATCGGCACACCGGCCTCGGTGAACTTGTCCGCCCACTCCTTGGTGCCGGCGATGAACACCGGGAGGGCGTTGACGAAGGCGACCTTGGCATCGATGGCGCACTGGGCGTAGAACTTCGCCGCGTCCTCGGAACCGACGGGCAGGTAGCAGACCAGGACGTCGACCTGCTTGTCCTTGAGGACCTGGACGACGTCGACCGGCTCCTCGGCGGACTCCTCGATGGTGGCCCGGTAGTACGTGCCGAGACCGTCGAGGGTGTGGCCGCGCTGGACCGTCACACCGGTGCTGGGGACGTCGCAGATCTTGATGGTGTTGTTCTCGGAGGCGCCGATGGCGTCAGCGAGGTCGAGGCCGACCTTCTTGGCGTCCACGTCGAAAGCGGCGACGAACTCGACGTCGCGGACGTGGTAATCGCCGAACTGGACGTGCATCAGGCCCGGCACCTTGGACGCCGCGTCGGCGTCCTTGTAGTACTCGACGCCCTGCACCAGTGACGCGGCGCAGTTGCCCACGCCTACGACGGCTACGCGAACCGAACCCATTCCGGTTGCTCCCTGTGTGTACGAGTGAGGCCCTGAGCGGGACTCACGTGGCGGTGTCGTCGGGCGAACCGGGCCGGGGGTTGTCCCCGGGCCGGGGCAGGTCGCCCGACGTTCCAGATGTGGTGTCCTGTCGAGGGGGCGCCCCGGAGGCGGGACCTTTCAGGTTCCGTCCGGCCCGCTCGCTCTCGATGAGCTCGTTCAGCCAGCGCACTTCCCGCTCCACGGACTCCATGCCGTGGCGCTGGAGCTCGAGCGTGTAGTCGTCGAGACGCTCCCGGGTCCGGGTCAGCGAAGCGCGCATTTTTTCCAGGCGCTCCTCCAGCCGGCTGCGGCGGCCTTCCAGTACACGCATGCGTACGTCGCGTGATGTCTGTCCGAAGAAGGCGAACCGCGCGGCGAAGGTCTCGTCCTCGTACGCGTCGGGGCCCGTCTGGGAGAGCAGCTGCTCGAAGTGCTCCTTGCCGTCGGCCGTCAACCTGTAGACGATCTTGGCGCGGCGGCCCGTGAGCGGAGCGGCGAGGGCGTCCTCGGTGGTGTTCCCCGGTTCCTCGATCAACCAGCCGTTGGCGACCAGCGTCTTGAGGCAGGGGTAGAGCGTTCCGTAGCTGAAGGCACGGAACACACCCAGTGACGTATTGAGTCGTTTGCGCAGCTCATAGCCGTGCATCGGGGACTCGCGGAGCAGACCGAGGACGGCGAACTCAAGGATCCCGGAACGCCGGCTCATCGTCGCCTCCTCTCTGCCGCGGTCGTGCCGTGACGGTCTCTCGGGTGGCTCGTCGCCATCTTTATGCCGAGCTGATGTATCGACTCGATACATCACGACGATAGAACGGCCTCGCGGCTGGGGCAAGAGGGGGTGGGGTGAACGGGGTCACATCATCGATTCAATGCGAGCAAGTTGCCTGATTTGAGCTGAACTTCTGTGCTCGGCGGGTTTTGGTGGTGCGTAGTCTGTGCGCCATGCACAACACCGGGAACCGAGTTACGCGTGGGGGCGTCCTCGTCCCTGGTGCAGTACGGGATGAATGCGGAGTCCACCGCATCCGTACTTCGGGGGGACCGGAAACCAGTTGCCGTTTCCAGGCGCGCGAGAATGCGCCTGCCCGAGGAGTAGTCGTTCGATGAGCGAGCACCGTCGCAAACCGCAGCAGCCGCAGGGAGGCGGACGTGCCGCGGCCCGACGCGGCCAGTCCGGCCCGTCCTCCGGCCGCCGCGCGGCACCGCGAGGCGCCACCGGGTCTCCGTCCGATTCCTATGGGTCGGACTCCCGCGACTCGGGTGGTGAGGACCATACCCATGGAAGCCGCGCCGAAGCGCGACGCGCGGCACAGAGAGGCGGGGGCCGCCGGGCCGGTTCCACCGGGCCCGGCCGGGGGCGGTCGGCGCCTCCCGGCGAGAAGCGGATCATCGATTACCCACGCCATGACAAGTACGGCTGGCGCCGTTGGATGCCCTCCTGGAAGTTCGTCACCGGGCTGTGTATCGCGTTCTTCGGCAGCATGGTGGCCGCCGCGGGGATCGGGTACGCGATGGTGAACGTGCCGGACATCGCCAAGACGGCCGAGGCGCAGAACAACGTCTACTACTGGGCCGACGGCAAGCAGATGGTCGCGACGGGTGGTGAGCGCAACCGTCAGATCGTCAATCTCGAGCAGATCCCCAAGGCGATGCAGAACGCTGTCATCTCCCAGGAGAACAAGACCTTCTACGACGACAACGGCATCGACCCCAGGGGCATCGCCCGCGCCATGCTCAACATGGCCACGGGCGGCGAAACGCAGGGCGGATCCACGATCACCCAGCAGTACGTCAAGAACGCCATGCTGGACGACCAGTCGCAGACGCTCTCCCGCAAGTTCAAGGAGATGTTCGTCTCGATCAAGGTGGGCACCACCGTCGACAAGGACGAGATCCTCAAGGGCTACCTGAACTCGGCGTACTACGGACGTGGGGCCTACGGGATCCAGGCCGCCGCCCGCGCGTACTTCGACAAGGAGGCAATCAAGCTCAACGAGGGCGAGTGCGCCTTCCTGTCCGCGATCCTCAAGGGCGCCACCTACTACGACCCCGCCGGTGCGACCTCCATCGACCCGGTCGGTGCCACTCCCAAGAAGAACCAGAAGCGTGCCCTGACCCAGATGCAGGACACACTGAAGAAGATGGTCGAGTACGGCGAGCTGGATCCCGCGACCAGGGCCAAGTACACCAAGCTGCCCAAGTGGCAGAACCCCCGGTCGAACACCGCGCTGAGCGGGCAGATCGGTTACCTCGTGGACCTCGCCAAGGCGTACATCGTCAACAACAGCGAGGAAACCGGTATCACCGCCCGCCAGCTGGAAAAGGGCGGCTACTCGATCTACACGACCTTCGACAGGAAGAAGGTCGAGGAGCTCGAGAAGGCGGTCAAGAAGGTCTACAAGAAGAACATCAAGCCCGAGGAGCGCCCGAAAGAGGACACGCACGTCCAGTTCGGCGGAGCTTCGGTGGATCCTGCGACCGGTGCGATCAAGGCCATCTACGGCGGCACCGACGCGACCAAGCACTTCACCAACAACGCCGACGCGACCGGTGCCCAGGTCGGCTCGACGTTCAAGCCGTACGTGCTGGCGGCCGCCATGCAGTGGGGCGTCAGGGACCCCGACGGGGACCCGGTACAGGCCCAGGACGAGCGTACGAAGGTGTCCGAGAAGAGCCTGTACAGCGGTAAGAACAAGCTCAAGATCAAGGAATACGACGGGTCGATCTGGCAGAACGAGAAGGGTGAGCAGTGGGAGCAGGTCAACGACGGCGACGAGACCCTCGGCACCGCGCCCGACTACAAGATCGATCTTCGTGAGGCGATGCGGCTCTCGGTGAACTCCGCCTTCGTCCAGCTCGGCGTGGATGTCGGTCTGGACAAGGTGGAGAGCGCCGCGGTGGAGTCCGGGATCCTGAAGAACAGCCTCGCCGGAGCGAACTACCCGTCGTTCTCCCTCGGTACCTCCAGCCCCAGCGCGATCCGTATGGCGGGTTCGTACGCCACCTTCGCGGCCAGCGGCGACCAGCGCGATCCGTTCTCGGTCAAGAAGGTGACGAGCAAGGACGGCACGGTCTACACCCACAGGACCAAGACCAAGCAGGCGTTCACCGCCAAGGTCGCCGACAACGTCACGGACGTCCTGAAGACCGTCGTCGAGGAAGGAACCGGCACCAACGCCCAGCTCGAGGGCCGCGAGGTGGCCGGCAAGACCGGTACCACGGACGGCAACAAGTCCGCCTGGTTCGTCGGCTACACCCCGCAGCTGTCCACCGCGATCAGCATGTTCCGGTACCCCGACGACGAGACCATCAAGAACCGCCAGTTCCTGGAGATGTACGGAACAGGTGGCCAGGAGTCGATCCACGGTGCCTCGTTCCCGTCCGAGATCTGGGCGGACTACATGGAGGAGGCGCTGAAGGACCAGAAGTCGGTGCCCTTCCCGACGCCGGAGCCCATCGGCGAGATCATCAACGACACTCCGTCCCCGACCGCGGCTCCCTCCCCCACCGAGACCGAGGAGGAGACTCCGTCGGCGTCTCCGACCACTTCGGAGCCGGAGCCGGAGCCCAGCCGCCCCACGCCGTCCGAGACCGCCACCTGCAGGGTCTTCGACTTCAACTGTGAGGACGAGGACGACACGGGCGGTACAGGGCCAGGAGGCTCGGACGCCGGTGGCACGGACGGCGGGGTGACCGGTTCGCCGTCGGCTTCGGAGTCGGAAGAGGAAGGCGCCAACCGGGGCAACGGCAACGGCAACGGAAGCGGTAATGGCGGTCTCTTCGGAGGCCCGGCCGGATAGCCGCACTTTCGCCCGACTTGGGTGTTTCACGTGAAACATGGGCCGCCGTACCCTCGGGTGCGGCGGCCCTCGCCATAGGCCCCGGCGCGTACGGCAGGATGTGCGGCATGCCCAGTGGAGAATCGACGCGAGCGAGCGTCCACGAGCCGGAGCTGGTGGAGCCGACCCGGGAGGACAAGGTCGCCAAGGCCGGCAGTGAGCTGATCGGCGGTCCGCTCGGGCGGCGTGCCCTGCTGGGGACGTCCTGGTGGACCCCGGTCCGGGTGATCGCGCTCGTGGCGATCGGTATGTTCACCCTGGGCCTGGTCCAGAAGGCTCCCTGCTACAACGGCGCGTGGTTCTTCGGCGCCGGCTCCCAGTACACCCACGCGTGCTACTCGGACATCCCGCACCTCTACCAGGGGCGGGGCTTCGCCGACGGCCTTGTACCGTACTTCGACCGGCTCCCCGGCGACATGCAGTACCTCGAGTACCCGGTGCTGACCGGTGTGTTCATGGAGGTCGCGTCCTGGCTCACCCCCGGCAGTGGGAGCATTCAGGACCAGGAGCAGTGGTACTGGATGGTCAACGCCGGGATGCTCATGGTGTGCGCGGCCGTCATCGCCGTCTGCGTGACTCGTACGCACGCCCGGCGGCCCTGGGACGGCCTGCTGGTCGCCCTGGCGCCGGCCTTCGCCCTGACCGCGACCATCAACTGGGACCTGCTGGCGGTCGCGCTGACAGCCGCCGCGATGCTCATGTGGTCGCGCAGCCGACCTCTCGCCTTCGGGGTCCTCCTGGGGCTGGCCACGGCCGCCAAGCTCTACCCCGTGCTCCTCCTGGGGCCGTTGCTGGTGCTGTGCTGGCGTGCCGGACGGTGGCGGGAGTTCGGGAAGGCTCTGGGCGGTGCCGTCGTCGCCTGGGCCGTGGTGAACGGGCCGGTGATGTTCTTCGCCTTCGACGGCTGGTCGAAGTTCTACACGTTCAGCCAGGAGCGGGGCGTCGACTTCGGGTCCTTCTGGCTGATCATCGCTCAGAACTCGTCCGACCCGCTCAGTACCGAGACCGTCAACACCCTTGCCACGCTGCTGATGCTGCTGTGCTGCGCAGGCGTCGCCGCGCTGGCCCTCACGGCTCCCCGCCGGCCGCGCTTCGCGCAGCTCGTCTTCCTGGTCGTCGCCGCGTTCATCCTCACCAACAAGGTCTACTCGCCCCAGTACGTCCTGTGGCTGGTGCCCCTTGCCGCCCTGGCCCGGCCGAAGTGGCGGGACTTCTTGATCTGGCAGGCCTGCGAGGTGGCCTACTTCCTCGGCATCTGGATGTACCTCGCGTACACGACCAGCGGAGACGCTCACAAGGGACTGCCCGCCGACGGCTACCACTGGGCCATCGCTCTGCACCTGCTCGGGACGCTCTACCTGTGCGTCATGATCGTGCGCGACATCCTGATGCCGGACCGGGACCCGGTGAGGCGGTCCGGTGACGACGACCCGTCGGGCGGGGTGCTGAACGGAGCGGAGGACGCCTTCGTGTTCGGTCCTGCCGCTCGGCCCGCCCGGGACGCCGTGCGCCTCGACGGATCGCAGGTCGAGTGGGGCAAGGCCGACGCCCCGGGCGGTTCGCTCTGAGCGAACGGCTGGTGGCCGGTCCGATGACAGCTCACACGGATGCTGGTGAAGGCACGAGGGAAGGGCCGTGTACGGGACTCCCGTGCACGGCCCTTCTCGTTGCCTGGCGCCTGCTCAGGCGCTGCTTCTGTCTCCTCCGCAGGCTCTGTCTCCCCCGCCTGCTCCGTCCTCTCCGCGCCTCGTGCCGCTCAGCGGTCGAGGATCCGGTCGAACTGGGTGGTGGTGTGCCGCAGGTGGGCCACCAACTCCTCACCGACCTGCGGTTCCGGCGCGTCCGAGGGCACGAACAGGATCGACACCTGCATGTGCGGCGGTTCGGCGAACCAGCGCTGCTTGCCGGCCCAGACGAACGGAGAGAGGTTCCTGTTCACCGTGGCCAGTCCGGCGCGGGCGACGCCCTTGGCGCGCGGCATGACGCCGTGCAGAGCCTTGGGAGCCTCCAGACCCACCCCGTGCGACGTGCCTCCCGCCACGACCACCAGGAAGCCGTCGGACGCGGCCTTCTGCTGCCGGTAGCCGAACCTCTCGCCCTTGGCTATGCGCGTGACGTCCAGGACGGCACCGCGGTATTCGGTGGCCTCGTGGTCCCCCAGCCACAGCCGCGTGCCGATCCGGGCGCGGAACCGCGTCTGCGGGAACTGCTGCTGCAGCCGGGCGAGTTCCTCGGCCTTGAGGTGGCTGACGAACATGGTGTGCAGGGGGAGGCGGGCTGCTCGGAGTCGGTCCATCCAGCCGATGACCTCCTCGACGGCGTCCGAGCCGTCGGTGCGGTCCAGGGGCAGATGGATGGCGAAACCCTCGAGCCGGACGTTCTCTATGGCGGAGTGCAGCTGGGGCAGATCCTGCTCGCTGACCCCGTGCCGCTTCATCGAGGACATCACCTCGATGACCACCCGGGCGCCGACCAGGCCGTACACGCCGTCGACCGACGAAACCGAGCGGATGACCCGGTCGGGCAGCGGGACGGGCTCCTCGCCGCGCCGGTACGGCGTCAGCACGAGCAGATCGCCGCCGAACCAGTCCTTGATCCGAGCAGCCTCGTACGTCGTGCCGACGGCGAGGACGTCCGAGCCCAGCCGGGTGGCCTCCTCGGCCAGCCGCCCGTGTCCGAAGCCGTAGCCGTTGCCCTTGCAGACCGGGACGAGTCCCGGGAACTGCTGCTGCACGTGCTTGTGATGCGCCCGCCAGCGCGCGGTGTCGACGTAAAGCGTGAGCGCCATGGCCGGACCTGGAACCTTTCTCGTGGCTGCGGTGTGGGGAAGGAGTGAGAGCTGTGGGAGCCGGTGGAGCGAGCTGTGCGCGGAGCCGGTGTCAGCGGCGCGACATGTACATGTCGAGCGCCTTGTGGAGCAGCTTGTTCAGCGGGAAGTCCCACTCACCGAGGTACTCGGCGGCCTGGCCGCCCGTGCCCACCTTGAACTGGATCAGGCCGAAGAGGTGGTCGGTCTCGTCCAGCGAGTCCGAGATGCCGCGCAGGTCGTAGACGGTGGCACCGAGCGCGTAGGCGTCGCGCAGCATCCGCCACTGCATCGCGTTCGAGGGCCGGACCTCGCGTCCGATGTTGTCGGACGCGCCGTAGGAGTACCAGACGTGACCGCCGACGATCAGCATCGTCGCCGCCGACAGGTTGACGCCGTTGTGCCGGGCGAAGTACAGCCGCATGCGGTTGGGGTCCTCGGTGTTGAGGGCGGTCCACATGCGCTGGAAGTACGACAGCGGGCGCGGCCGGAAGCGGTCGCGCACGGCGGTGATCTCGTACAGCCGCTGCCACTCCTCCAGGTCGTGGTAACCGCCCTGGACGACCTCGACACCGGCCTTCTCGGCCTTCTTGATGTTGCGGCGCCACAGCTGGTTGAAGTTCTTGTGGACCTCTTCCAGGGAGCGGTTCGCCAGCGGCACCTGGTAGACGTAGCGGGGCTGTACGTCGCCGAAACCGGCCCCGCCGTCCTCGCCCTGCTGCCATCCCATACGGCGCAGCTTGTCGGCGACCTCGAAGGCACGGGGCTCGATGAAGTCGGCCTCCAGGTCGCGCAGACGCTTCACGTCCGGGTCCTGGATGCCCTTCTTGATGGTCGTCGCCTCCCAGCGCCGGATGATCACCGGCGGCCCCATCTTCACCGAGAACGCGCCCTGCTGCTTCAGGTGCGCGAGCATCGGCTCGATCCACTCCTGAAGGTTGGGCGCGAACCAGTTGATGACCGGGCCTTCGGGGAGGTAGGCCAGGTAGCGCTTGATCTTGGGAAGCTGCCGGTAGAGGACGAGGCCGGCGCCGACGATCTCACCGGTCCGGTCGTCGAACCATCCGAGGTTCTCCGCGCGCCATTCCGCTTTGACGTCCGACCAGGCTGGGACCTGCATGTGACTCGCCGACGGCAGGCTCTGGAGGTATGCCAGATGCTGCTCTCGGCTGATGGTCCTCAGGGTCAGGCTCATTCGGGGCGCTCCTCGGGCTGGTGTGTCCCCATGGGTTCAGGGGCTCCGGCTCTCGCGCGAAGCCTACTGCGCCGTGGGTGCGCCTCGGTTGGGCGCAGGGGGCCTGCGCCCCGGCCCGTTACGGCCGGGGCGCTCCACGGTATGCGGGAGGAGGGGCCCGGAGTCAGTCGAAGAGCCCGCCGAACAGGCCGCCGTTCGACATGCCGAGGAAGAAACCGATCGCCGAGGCGCCCAGCCCCAGGATCAGACCGAAGCGCTCCCGTGTCGTCTCCGAGATCCACTGGCCGTACGCGCCGGTGAGGATGCCCACCAGGCCGGTCCAGGAGCTGAGCAGGTGCAGATGCTGGAACATCGCGGTGACAAGGGACGTGACCCCCAGCACCAGGGTTGCCGCGAGCAGGGCGACCTGGACTGGGTGGGGCTTGCCGTCCGTGGCGAAAAGGCCTCCGGCGGTATTGGGTCGCGTTGCCTGTGCCATGGGCACCTCCTGCGAAAGGCGGCGCATCGTAGCGCCGTACACACCCGATGTGTACAGACTGACGGGCTTCCGGACCGGATTTCAACCGGAAGCCGCTGTGCGGGTACTCTGTACCGTCTGCACCGGTGTCTGTCCGGACAGATCCAGTCACGTTCAGGACAGGGCCATGGGTCCGTCCCGGTCGGCCTGGAGAAACCGTCACCCGACCTCATTGTCAGTGGCGGCTGCTCTACTGACAGGCATCGTTGCGCAACGCATCACGACCCTCCTGCCACGGAACGACCGTGGCCGCTGAGTCCAAAGGAGGTGGGTTCCACATGCGTCACTACGAGGTGATGGTCATCCTCGACCCCGATCTCGAGGAGCGCGCTGTCTCCCCGCTGATCGAGAACTTCCTTTCTGTCGTCCGGGATGGCGGCGGAAAGGTCGAGAAGATCGATACCTGGGGGCGTCGTCGTCTCTCGTACGAGATCAAGAAGAAGCCCGAGGGCATCTACTCGGTCATCGATCTGCAGGCCGAGCCTGCGGTCGTCAAGGAGCTCGACCGCCAGATGAACCTGAACGAGTCGGTCCTCCGGACCAAGGTCCTCCGCCCCGAGAACCACTGAGCCCTTCCGCTCAGCTGGTCCCGGGATCCGAGTAGCAGTACAAGCAGCCAGCAGCAAACCCGCCGAGAGGTTCCCCCATGGCAGGCGAGACCGTCATCACGGTCGTCGGCAACCTTGTCGATGACCCCGAGCTGCGCTTCACCCCGTCCGGTGCGGCCGTCGCGAAGTTCCGTGTCGCGTCGACTCCCCGCACCTTCGACCGTCAGACGAACGAGTGGAAGGACGGCGAGAGCCTGTTCCTGACCTGCTCGGTCTGGCGTCAGGCGGCGGAGAACGTCGCCGAGTCGCTCCAGCGAGGCATGCGCGTCGTCGTGCAGGGCCGGCTGAAGCAGCGGTCCTACGAGGACCGTGAGGGCGTCAAGCGCACGGTCTACGAACTGGACGTCGAAGAAGTCGGCGCCAGTCTGCGCAACGCCACGGCCAAGGTCACCAAGACCACGGGCCGCGGTGGCCAGGGTGGTTACAGCGGTGGCGGCAACCAGGGTGGTGGCAGCTGGGGCGGAGGCTCCGGCGGCGGCCAGCAGGGTGGCGGCGCTCCGGCCGACGACCCCTGGGCATCCGGCGCTCCCGCCGGCGGCCAGCAGGGTGGCGGCGGCCAGGGCGGCGGCTGGGGCGGAGGCTCCGGCAGCGGCGGTGGCGGCGGCTACTCGGACGAGCCCCCCTTCTAGGCGGGGCCGCACCACACTTCTTGATCACACAGGAGATACATCATGGCGAAGCCGCCTGTGCGCAAGCCGAAGAAGAAGGTCTGCGCATTCTGCAAGGACAAGGTCACGTACGTGGACTACAAGGACACGAACATGCTGCGGAAGTTCATTTCCGACCGCGGCAAGATCCGTGCCCGTCGCGTGACCGGTAACTGCACCCAGCACCAGCGCGACGTCGCCACGGCTGTCAAGAACAGCCGTGAGATGGCGCTGCTGCCCTACACCTCCACCGCGCGATAAGGGAAGGGTGACCGAATCATGAAGATCATCCTCACCCACGAGGTCTCCGGCCTCGGTGCCGCGGGCGACGTCGTCGACGTCAAGGACGGTTACGCTCGCAACTACCTGGTTCCGCGGAAGCTCGCGATCCGCTGGACCAAGGGTGGCGAGAAGGACGTCGAGCAGATTCGTCGCGCTCGCAAGATCCACGAGATCCAGACCATCGAGCAGGCCAACCAGGTGAAGGCCCAGCTCGAGGGCGTCAAGGTCCGCCTCGCGGTCCGCTCCGGCAACGCCGGTCGTCTCTTCGGTTCCGTCACGCCGGCCGACATCGCTTCCGCGATCAAGGCCGCCGGCGGCCCCCAGGTCGACAAGCGTCGCATCGAGCTCGGCGCGCCGATCAAGACCCTCGGCGCCCACGAGACGTTCGTGCGTCTGCACCCCGAGGTTGCCGCCAAGGTCGACCTCGAGGTTGTCTCGGAGTAAGTGCTGCTCGTTGTAGCAGTGGGATGGGGCCGCACCTTTCAGGTGCGGCCCCATCGCCGTTTCACGTGAAACGCGTGGCTTCACGCGAAACGGTCAGCGTGCGGCACCGGTGACGAGCCAGCGGCCCGATCGGGTACGGAACCACAGGGTCAGCAGCCGAACGGTCATCATGAGCGTCATCGCCCCCCACAGCGCGGTGAGCCCACCTCCGAACGCCGGGACCAGCAGGGCGAACGGAGTGAATACCGCCAGGGTGACCAGCATCGCCCACGCCAGGTACGGCCCGTCGCCCGCACCCATCAGTACCCCGTCCAGCACGAAGACGATGCCGGAGATCGGTTGGGACAGCGCGACGATCATCAGAGCCGGCAGTGCCGTGTCCGTGACCGTGGAATCGCTGGTGAACAGGGGCAGGAAGACCGGCCGGGCGAGCACCACGACCACGCCGAGGACGGCCCCGACCCCGAAACCCCACTCCACCATGCGACGGCACACCTGGCGGGCCCCCTGGACGTCTCCGGCTCCCAGGTAGCGGCCGATGATGGCCTGCCCGGCGATCGCGATGGCGTCCAGCGCGAAGGCGAGCAGGCTCCACAGGGAGAGGATGATCTGGTGAGCCGCGATGTCGGAATCGCCGAGTCGGGCGGCGACGGCGGTGGTGATCATCAGAATGGCTCTGAGCGAGAGGGTCCGTACCAGCAAGGGCGCACCAGCCTGGGCAGAAGCTCTGATACCCGCGAGGTCCGGGCGTAGTGAGGCACCGTGTGCGCGCGCGCCCTTCAGTACCACGACCAGATAGACGGCAGCCATGCCCCACTGGGCGATGACCGTGCCCCAGGCGGAGCCCGCGATACCGAAACCGGCGCCGTAGACCAGCGCGACATTGAGAACGCCGTTGGCGGCGAAGCCGCCGACGGCGACGTAGAGAGGGGTCCTGGTGTCCTGCAGCCCGCGCAGGACACCGGTCGCGGCGAGCACGATCAGCATGGCCGGTATGCCGAGTGAGGAAATACGCAGATAGGTGATCGCGTAGGGGGACGCGGTGTCCGAGGCGCCGAACAGCTCCACGAGGGCGGGTGCCGTGGGCAGCATCACGGCGACGACGCCGGCCCCGAGGAACAGGGCGAGCCAGATTCCGTCCATGCCCTGGCGGATGGCTGAGGGGAGGTCACCGGCACCGACTCGCCGGGCGACAGCGGCCGTGGTGGCGTAGGCGAGAAAGACGAAGACACTGACGGCGGTCATCAGGAGGGCCGAGGCGATGCCGAGTCCGGCGAGCTGTGCTGTGCCGAGATGGCCGACGATGGCGCTGTCTGCCATGACGAAGAGGGGTTCGGCGACGAGGGCGCCGAATGCCGGTACGGCCAGCATGACGATCTCGCGGTCGTGCTGTCGTCGGGCGGCTCGAGGGCGCGCGGGGGCCTGTGTCATGCGCACCAATCTAATCGTCCACAGGTAAGAGATGCAATGCTCCATAGACCCTTACGTCATGGCGCAGGGTGTGTGCTTGCATACAGCACTTGAGGGGATCTTGGCCGGAGAGGAAATTTTTTTGTTCTGCACAGGCGGTGGATGATGAAGTGCCAGGTCAAAGCCCTTCTTGCGGATCAACTCGGGTCTTGTTCACAGGGCTGTCCACCGGGTCGTGCACAGGTTTGGCGGACTTCTCCACAGCATTGGGCCGGTCGTCCACATGCCCTGTGGATAACCAGATTGGCTGACGGTGCAGACAGGCCTACGGTGGTCCGGCGCCCGCTCCGTCTGCCGGTTTCCAAAAAGTCATAAAACCGGCGCGCGACAACCGGAGTCGGGTGTCCTATTTGTCAGTGCCGTGCCGTAGAAAGAGGGCACGGCGAGGTCCGCTCGGCGGACGGGAGGAGGTGGCTCGGTGAGCATTTCCGAGCCCTTGGACGACCCGTGGGCCGACAGCGGACCCAGTGATCGTCTGCCCGCTTCCCGACGCCGTGAGGACGGAGGCCGAGGCCGTGACGAGCAGCACGACCGTGGCCGGGATTCCGGCGGATGGGACGGCACGGGCTCCACGTTCGAGCGGGTGCCGCCGCAGGACCTCGAGGCCGAGCAGTCCGTTCTGGGCGGCATGCTGCTGTCCAAGGACGCCATCGCCGATGTCGTGGAGATCCTCAAGGGCCACGACTTCTACAAGCCGGCTCACGAAACCGTCTACACAGCCATTCTCGACGTCTACGCGAAGGGCGAGCCGGCCGACCCCATCACGATCGCCGCGGAACTGACCAAGCGCGGTGAGATCAACAAGGTCGGCGGTGCCTCGTATCTGCACACCCTCGTCCAGACGGTGCCCACGGCGGCCAACGCGGCGTACTACGCGGAGATCGTGCACGAGCGCGCCGTGCTGCGCCGCCTGGTCGAGGCAGGTACCCGCATCACACAGATGGGGTACGCGGCCGACGACGACGTCGACGAGATCGTCAACCGGGCGCAGGCCGAGATCTACGCCGTCACGGAACAGCGCACCAGTGAGGACTACCTCCCGCTCGGCGACATCATGGAGGGCGCGCTCGACGAGATCGAGGCGATCGGCTCCCGCAGCGGCGAGATGACCGGTGTGCCCACGGGGTTCACGGACTTCGACTCGCTCACCAACGGGCTGCACCCCGGGCAGATGATCGTCATCGCCGCGCGTCCCGCGATGGGCAAGTCCACGCTCGCGCTGGACTTCGCCCGTGCCGCGTCCATCAAGAACAACCTGCCGAGTGTGGTCTTCTCGCTCGAGATGGGGCGCAACGAGATCGCGATGCGCCTGCTGTCCGCCGAAGCCCGGGTAGCCCTCCACCACATGCGGTCCGGCACGATGACCGACGAGGACTGGACCCGCCTGGCGCGCCGGATGCCGGACGTGTCGGCGGCCCCGCTCTACATCGACGACTCCCCGAACCTGTCGATGATGGAAATCCGTGCCAAGTGCCGTCGGCTGAAACAGCGCAACGACCTGCGGCTGGTCGTCATCGACTACCTCCAGCTGATGCAGTCCGGCGGTTCCAAGCGGGCGGAGAGCCGTCAGCAGGAGGTCTCGGACATGTCCCGTAACCTCAAGCTGCTCGCCAAGGAACTGGAGTTGCCGGTCATCGCGCTCTCCCAGCTCAACCGTGGCCCCGAGCAGCGCACCGACAAGAAGCCGATGGTCTCCGACCTGCGTGAGTCGGGTTCCATCGAGCAGGACGCCGACATGGTCATCCTGTTGCACCGTGAGGACGCGTACGAGAAGGAGTCCCCGCGCGCGGGCGAGGCCGACCTGATCGTGGCCAAGCACCGAAACGGCCCGACGGCGACCATCACGGTCGCTTTCCAGGGCCACTACTCCCGTTTCGTGGACATGGCGCAGACCTGACCGGTTCCCTCTCCGCTGAGCAGCCCAGCCATCAGCCGCAGTGCTTGACTCCTCCGCATGTCAACGACTCTTGGTGCGTCCCGACCTGACCAAGCCGCCTACATGCTCCGAGCGGCAGCCGGCGCCGGCCGCGGCTACAAGCGGGAGTTGATGAACCTGCTGGACGTCCAGCCGGGGCAGACGGCACTCGACGTGGGATGCGGTCCGGGCGCCGACCTGCCGGAGCTGGCCGAACGCGTCGGCGTCAGGGGCACGGTGATCGGGGTCGACCGTGACCCGGCGATGCTCGTCGAGGCCCGTCGGCGCACGGCAGACCTGTCGGCAGTGGAGATCCGGGAGGGAGACGCTCATTCCCTGCCCGTCGCGCCGGGGTCAGTGGACCGGGCCAAGATCGACCGGGTTCTCATGCACGTCGTCGAGCCCGCCGATGTCCTGGCACAACTCCACTCGGTCACCCGGCCAGGTGCGCGGATCGGTCTTGCCGAGCCTGATGGGGATACCTTGGTCGTCGACGCGGAGGATCTCGGCACAAGCCGCGCCTTCACGCGCTACACCACCTCGGAAGTGGTCCGGCACGCCACCATCGGCCGCAGCCTCGCCCGCCACGCAGAGCAAGCCGGCTTCACCGTCGAGACGGTGATCGCCACGGCACCGGTCTTCCTCGACTTCCAGGACGCGGATCACACACTGGGACTGGGCCGCAACCTGCAACAGGCCATCCAGGAAGGTCACATCGACGAAGAAGGTGGCCGTCGCTGGTTCACCTCTCTTTCCGAGGGATCCTTCTTCGCTTCCTTCATGCTCGTCAGCGTGATCTGTTCCCGCTGACGAGCACGAAGGACGGACGCGGCGACGGCGGCTCAGGCGTTCCGGCCGCCGACTTCGTACGGGCGGAACCCGCACCTGGTGAACTGAGGGCATGACGACACATCAGGAAGAACTGCTGGCCGGCACGCGTCGGGCATTGCTGCACCGGATTGCCGTCGCCCAGGCGGAGGAGCGTGCTCCGTCGCTCGTCGCGACCGTGGTGCGGGGCGGAGAGGCCGTATGGACAGGGGTGCGGACGTCGGTGGAGGGACATGCGCCGGACGAGGACGTGCAGTACCGCATCGGCTCCGTCACCAAGACGTTCACCGCCGTACTGGTCCTCCAGTTGCGCGATGAGGGGGTGATCGACCTCGGGGACCCGCTGGAGAAACATCTGCCGGGTACGGGTGTGGGGGAGGCGACCCTCGTCGAACTGCTCTCGCATGCCGGCGGCCTGGCGGCCGAGACGCCGGGGCCCTGGTGGGAGCGCACCCCCGGCTCACTGCGGCCCGACCTGGCCGATGTCCTGGGCGAGCGGCCTCTGGTGCACCCGGTCGGCCGGCGGTTCCACTACTCGAATCCCGGATACGCGCTGCTCGGCGCGCTTGTGGAGAAGCTGCGCGGTGCCACATGGGAGGAGGTGCTCCGGCGCGATGTGCTCGATCCCTTGAGTCTGCACCGGACGGGTGTGCGTCCGAAGGCGCCGCATGCGGGTGGCTGGGCGGTGCATCCGTGGGCCGACGTGATGCTGCGCGAGCCGGCCGAGGATCTCGGGAGGATGGCTCCGGCGGGACAACTCTGGTCCACGGCAGGTGACTTGGCGCGCTTCGCGGCCTTCCTGGCCAACGGGGACGCCCGCGTACTGAGTATCGAGTCGTTGCGGGAGATGAGGAGACCGGCGGCGCCGGCAGAGGCGACGGACGTGGCGAGCGGCTATGCCTATGGCCTGGGGCTGGAGTTGCGTCATCGGGACGGGCGGGCTCTTGTCGGGCACACAGGATCGCTGCCGGGCTTCCTCGCCTGTCTCGCGATCGGTGTGGAGGACGACGTGGCCGCGGTGGTCCTGGCCAATTGCACTTCGGGGCCCATGCTGTTCCCGGTGGCTGCCGATCTCGTCCGGATCGTCGCCGAGGCGGAACCGCGTATCCCTGCTCCCTGGCGACCGTTGCGGGAGTTTGATTCCACGCTGCTGGAACTGGTGGGTCAGTGGTATTGGGGGACGCAGGGCTTTGCTCTGCGGTTGTCGGCCGACGGGCTGCTGTCGTTGGAGCCGCTGTCCGGCACGGGCCGTCGCGCCCGCTTCCGCTCGAACGGCGACGGAACCTGGACCGGACTGGAGGGTTACTACGCCGGAGAGCTCCTGAAGCCCGTACGACGGCCGGACGGATCAGTGAGCCATCTGGACCTCGGGTCCTTCGTGTTCGGCCGTCAGCCGTACGAGGAAGGGGCTTCTGTGCCGGGCGGAGTGGACCCTGAAGGATGGCGGGGGATCGGTTAGGAATCGCAAGCCCAGCCTGCCCGAGGTGTGTCGGAGGCCGAGGGCTTCCGGAGTTCGCAGGGCTGTTTCACGTGAAACAGCCCTCCGTCGTCCTTACAGCGCCAGCTTGAAGCCCACGTGGGAAGCCGAGAAGCCGAGCCGTTCGTAGAACTGGTGGGCCTCGGTGCGGGTGTTGTCGGAGGTCAACTGGACCAACTGGCATCCCTGGCGGCGGGATTCGCCGATGGCCCACTCGATGAGCCGGGTCCCCAGACCGCTGCCACGTTCGTCGGCGTGAATGCGGACGCCTTCGATGATCGATCGCGTGGAGCCGCGACGGGACAGCCCGGGAATGATGGTGAGCTGGAGTGTGCCGACGACACGGCCCTTGTGGACCGCGACGACCAGATGCTGGTTCGGGTCGGTGCTGAGCCGCTCCAGCGCGGCCAGGTACGGACCGAGGTCGTCCGGAGACTCGCGCTGTGCCCCCAAGGTGTCGTCCGCGAGCATGCCGATGATCGCGGGGACGTCGGGAGCAGCGGCGGCACGTATCTCAAGATTTTCCATGGCAGCACCATACGCAGGCCCGCGCCGACACGGTCGGCTCATGCCGGTACGGATGTCTTCAATGTCTCCACCGTACGGACCAGTGGGGCCAGGTCGGGGTTTTTCGCCGCTGCGTCGAGCGCTTCGCGCAGCGCGGAGTCATTGGTCGGCCGCGCCTTCTCGAGAAGGGCGAGGCCGGCCTGCGTGACGTTGGTGTAGATGCCGCGCCGGTCCGTGGGGCACAGGTAGCGCGCCAGCAGGCCACGGTCCTCGAGCCGGGTGACCAGGCGGGTGGTGGCGCTCTGGCTGAGTACGACCGCGTCTGCCACCTGCTTCATCTGGAGATGCCCCCCTTCGCCGTCGTGCTGTCGGCTCAGCACATCGAGCAGGGAGTACTCCCGCACGCTCAGATCGTGCTGAGCCTGGAGAGCCCGCTCGATGTGGGCCTCGATTCTCCCGTGCAGCAGGGAGAGTGCGCACCAGCCCTGCGCAAGGGCGGTGAGTGCGGGGTCCGTGGCTGTCATGGGCGTTTCCCTCCGTCCAGGAGCTGCTGAAACCAGAGTAGTGCAGGAGCGAGGTAGACCGCGCTTGCATGCATCCCGCGTGTGCAACTATTGTTTGAGCGCACAAAGTGATTCTGCAATCGTTTGGGAAGGGCTGTCTCCTCATGCCTCTCGCGCTTCTGGCCCTCGCGATCGGGGCCTTCGGGATCGGAACGACCGAGTTCGTGATCATGGGTTTGCTGCCCGAGGTCGCCGACGACTTCGGTGTCTCCGTACCCACCGCCGGTCACCTGGTCACCGGCTACGCCCTGGGCGTCGTGCTCGGCGCTCCGCTGATGACCGTGCTCGGCACCAGGATCTCCCGCAAGCGGATGCTGATGCTGCTGATGGGCCTGTTCATCGCCGGGAACCTGCTCTCGGCCCTGGCCCCGGTCTTCGGCCTCATGCTGCTCGGGCGGGTGATCGCCTCGCTGGCCCACGGCGCCTTCTTCGGGATCGGCTCGGTGGTCGCGGCCGGTCTGGTCGCCCCGCACAAGAAGGCCGGCGCCATCGCCCTGATGTTCACCGGGCTGACCGTGGCCAACGTCGTCGGTGTCCCCCTGGGCACCCTTGTCGGTCAGTCGGCCGGTTGGCGCATCACGTTCGGGCTCGTCGCCGCGCTCGGTGTCATCGGACTGGCCGGCATCGCCGGGCTCGTTCCCGACCTTCCCGCGCCCGAAGGCGTACGGCTGCGTCATGAACTGGCCGCCTTCAAGAACGTCCAGGTACTGCTCGCCATGGCGATGACCGTCCTCGGATTCGGCGGTGTCTTCGCGGCCATCACCTACATCGCGCCGATGATGACGCAGGTCGCCGGCTTCGCGGACGGATCCGTCACCTGGCTGCTGGTCCTCTTCGGCCTGGGCATGGTCGGGGGCAACCTCGTCGGAGGCAGGTACGCGGACCGCGCCCTGATGCCCTTGCTGTACGTGTCCCTGGGCGCTCTCGCCGTCGTCCTCGCCCTCTTCACCCTGACCGCGCACCACAAGGTCCTGGCGGCCGTCACGATCATCCTGATCGGCGGCCTGGGCTTCGCCACCGTTCCGCCCCTGCAGAAGCGTGTTCTCGACCAGGCCCATGGGGCCCCCACCCTGGCCTCGGCCGTGAACATCGGCGCCTTCAACCTCGGCAACGCCCTGTCCGCCTGGCTCGGTGGCCTGGTGATCACCGCGGGCCTCGGCTACACCGCGCCCAACTGGGTCGGCGCCGTCCTCGCCGCGAGCGCCCTGGTGCTGGCCTTCGTCGCTGCCGCCCTCGACCGTCGGGACAAGGTCCTCAACGTCGTGGACGCCGACCGGATGTCCACCGAGCGGCAGGCCGCGGTCCCCCACTGACCGGGAGGCCTGTGGCCACGAGGGGTGCGAGGGCCGCCCCCGTGCCCTCCGTGTCCACAGACTTCCTCGCCACCACCACCGACATCACCTTCACCACCGACATCACTTCCCTCCCAGATTTCACCTGTTCAAGCGACATCCCCTGTACACGAGGAGTACCTGTTTCATGAGCACCACCACCGCTGTCGCCCCGCTCACCACCGCCGAGGCCGAAGCCCTGGTCATGGCCGCACACCAGGCCGCCGAGGCCGCCGGGGTCACGGTGAGCGTGACCGTCCTGGACGCGGGTGGACATCTGCTCGCCTTCCGGAGGGACGACCGTGCCGTGCTGATCTCCGGCGAGACCAGCATCCGCAAGGCTTTCACCGCTCTTCAACTGAACACGCCCACCGCGGACCTCGTCGACGCCGTACAGCCCGGAGGGGTCTTCCACACCCTGCCCACCGCACTCGACCGGCCGTTGCTGTTCATTGCGGGGGGTGTCCCCATCCAGCGTGGCGGCCGTCCGATCGGCGCGATCGGCGTCGGAGGCGGTGCACCGGAGCAGGACCACTCCTTCGCCACGACTGCCGTGGACGCCCTCGTCCAGGGCATGCGGCGCCCGTAGCGCGTACGCCGGTTCCCGACACCTCCGGGAACCGGCGTCGTGGTGTCCGGAAGGCGTCAGCCTGCCGCGACCGTCACAGGGGCGAACCTTCGGGCCCAGTCGCCGAGTGGCTCCGTGATCCCGTACGTCATCACAGCGTTGAAAGCGATGGACTCCAGACCGTGGTTCTTCGCCCAGGCCAGCAACTCTTCGTGCCGCACATCGATGTCGGTGCGCAACGGCCGGTCGGTGTGGGCGGCGAGCGAGGCGAGGAGCGCCGTGGCCGTGGGGGTGTCGCGGGCGATCAGCGGGCCCACGACATGGGTGTCCATATTGGGCCACGCGGCGGCGTAGCCGATGATCCGGCCGTTCTCCTCGGCCACGCGCACCTGGTCGGCGAATGCAGGCAGCCGGGTGACGATGTGTGTGCGATCCGTCCCGAACACTTCCTCGTCGAGCCGGAGGAGGGCGGGCAGGTCCTCGGCGGTCGCCGCTCGTGTGGACACCTCCGCCACGGGTCCGCCCGCGTCCGGGAGGAAGTGCCCGCGGAGCATTTCAGCCCGGCCGATGACCTTGAAACCGAGCTCTTCGTAGAGCGGGCGGCCGTGTGGCGTCGCGTACAGCGTCAGTGGCGTGGAGCCCATCGCTGAGACCACGTGGCGCATCAGGCGGCGCCCGATGCCCTGCCGGGCATGCCGTTCCGCGACCAGAACCATGCCGATGGCGCCGAGTGCGGGTTGCTCCTGGGGTCCGTACTCGGTGACGACGCAGGCGGAGGCCAGCCCGCCGTCGGGATCATCGATGCCGTAGCCCTTCCCGGCGGAGAGGAGGAGTCCCCACTTGTGTTCTTCACGCGGCCACCCCCGGTCCTCGGACAAGTCGGCGCAGGCCGAGAGGTCGCGGAGCGTCAGACGGCGGATGGGCAGAGAGGCAAGAGGAGGTGTCGGCACGCAGGTCAGGCTGTCCGACGGCGACGGGCGGCGTCCACTTGTTTGCAAAGACCGAGGTGATCTTTCGGTCGCGCGGAGGCCGGTGCAGGGCGCGGTCGCGGGCACGGGATGTTTCACGTGAAACATATGAAACCGGCGAGTGTCGGCGGGTCAGGCCAGGTCGGAGGCCTGCAGAGCGCGCACGCCCTCGATGTTGCCGTCCAGATAGTGCCGCAGAGACAGCGGAACGAGGTGGACGGAGGCGATGCCCACGCGGGTGAACGGTATGCGGACGATCTGGTACTCGCCGGTGGGTTCGTCGACCTCTGGGCCGTGCCGCAAGGACGGGTCCATGGATTCGAGGCGGCAGACGAAGAAGTGCTGTACCTTCACGCCGGTGGCGCCGCCGTCCGCACCGATGTGCTCCACCGTGTCGACGAAGCAGGGCACCACATCGGTGATCTTGGCACCGAGTTCCTCGTACACCTCTCGGTGGAGAGCGTCGACGACGGTCGAGTCCTCCGGCTCGACACCGCCGCCGGGGGTGACCCAGTAGGAATCGACGCCGGGTTTGGTGCGTTTGATCAGGATCAGGTGGTCGCCGTCCAGGAGGACGGCTCGAGCGGTGCGCTTGACCACGGGTCGGACGGTCATGGAGGAAATGTGGCCCAGCTCGTTGCACGTGAAACATCGGGAGACGTCACCGACTGAATTTCCGGCGTGGGTCGTTCGGCGTGAGCCGCCCGACCGGAGGGTCAGCACCAGTCGGTGGCCGCCTGCTGCAGTGCCTCATGGGCGCGTGCGACATGCGGCATGGCCAGGGCGCCGTTCCGGACCACCAGGAAGTATGTACGTAACGGCGGCACCGCGGGCTCGTGCAGGGCGGTCACCTCCCCCCGTTCGAGTGCGGCCGTACACAGATACCGGGGCAGCACAGCCATCCCGGCACCCGCGACGGTGCAGGCCAGCACCGCGCGTAGATCCGGGACGACGACAGCGCCCGCGGTGACAGGACGGGAGTCGAAGACGGAAGCCCAGTAACGGGAGACGAGGGGGAGCGACTCGTGCACCTCGATCACCGGGATCTGCTCCGGAGCGGACACCCCGGCGGGGCGAACTCCGTCGGCGCTGAACCGCTCGGCCCAGCGGGGCGCGGCGACCAGGACGTGTTCCTCGTCGCAGAGCGGAGTCGCCGAGAGCAGTGCACCGCGGGGCCGGACCGTACTGATGGCCAGATCGTGCCGTCCGGCGGCCAGCCCTTCCAGCGTCTCCTCGGCGGTTCCGAAGGAGGCGCGCAGGGCGAAGCTCTGGCCGTTCGGGGTCAGTGCGGTGAGCGCGGGCACGGCCCGCTCGGACGTGAACTCCAGAGGTCCTGCCAGGTGCAGCGTCCGCGAGGAGAAGTCATCGTCGAGCCCGGTCTCGGTGATTTCCACCAGGGCATCGAGGTGGGGTGCGGCTTTGTGGGCGAGTTCGTCCCCGATGGTCGTGGGGGTCACACCGCGGGCCTGCCGCAGGAACAGCGGCCGCCCCAGCTGCCGCTCCAGGGTCCGGATCTGAGAGGTCACGGCCGGCTGGGAGAGGCCGAGCAAGGCGGCGGCGCGGGTGAAGGAACCGGCTCGGTGGACGGTCACGAAAGTCCGCAACAAGGCCAGATCCACAGCACACCCTCCCGTTCGTCGGCCTCGCTGCCGCTCCGGCGCAACTATAAATATGTCGATAGGTCGCTGTCGCTACAGTGATTGGACACTGACACTGAGTCAACTAGCCTTGGTCACACGGTTCTTCGCGAGCGTAGAACCGGGACGGTCCGAGCCACGAGGGGGGAGGCTCGGACCGTCCGTCGTCGGGAGCCGGGAGCCTGACGACCCGCCCGGACGGACCGGTCAGCCGGCCGACTCGTCCAGTGCGCGCAGCACGTCCGCCACCAGATCGGCAGGGTCCTCGGCCCCGACGGAGAAGCGGACGAAGCCCTCCGGCACCGCGTCCCCACCCCAACGACCCCGTCGCTCGGCCGTGGACCGCACACCGCCGAAGCTCGTCGCATCGTCCACGAGCCGCAGCGCGTCGAGGAAACGGTCCGCACGTGCCTGTGAGGGCAGAGTGAAGGAGACCACGCATCCGTAACGCCGCATCTGCTGCGAGGCGATCTTGTACGAGGGATCGTCCGGCAGCCCCGGATAGCGCAGCCCCGTCACCTCGGGCCGTTCCCGCAGCGCTTGGGCGAGCGTCAGCGCCGTGGCGTTCTGCCGGTCGACCCGCAACTGGAGCGTGGCGATCGAACGGTGTGCGAGCCAGGCCTCCATGGGGCCGGTAATGGCGCCGGCGATCTTGCGCCAGCGGCGTACGGCGGCCATCGCCTCGGCGTCGCGGCCGGCGACATATCCCAGGAGGACGTCGCCGTGTCCGGTGAGCTGCTTGGTGCCGCTGGCCACGGTGAAGTCGGCGCCGAGCTCCAGCGGGCGCTGGCCGAGCGGGGTCGCGAGGGTGTTGTCGACGGCGACCAGGGCACCACGCGCGTGGGCGGCTTCGGCGAGCCGCCGCACGTCGCACACGTCGAGCCCGGGGTTCGACGGGGTCTCGATCCACAGCAGCCTCGCGCCGTCGAGGAGATCGAGCTGGGCGTCGCCCCCGGTCGGTGCGGTGCGTACCTCGATGCCGTATGTCTCCAGCTGGGCGCGCACCAGGGGCAGTGCCTGATAGCCGTCGTTCGGCAGGACAGCCACGTCCCCGGTGCGGAGCTGGGAGAAGAGCACCGAGGAGATCGCGGCCATGCCCGAGGGGAACACCAGGGTTTCGACGCCGTCCTGCCCCGGTGCCTCCAGCTCTCCGATGGCCCGCTCCAGCAGCGTCCAGGTCGGGTTCTCGTCCCTGCCGTAGGTGTAGGGGCCGGTGGGATCGCCGGGCAGGTGGAAGTGGGCCGCGAAGACGGGGCCGGGCAGGGTCGGTTCGTGCTTGACCGGATCGGGCAGCCCGGCCCGCACCGCACGCGTGCCCTCACCGGGAGACGTTCCCCCCGCGCCCGTCTCGTAGCCGCTGGTCATCCTCGAATCGTTCATGCCGCCCGTCCCTCCGCCTGCTCACGTACCGAGGAGAGCAGCCCGGCGCTCGCCGCCTCCACCATCTCAAGACATGTGTAAAAGCCGTCCATCTCCCCGTAGTAAGGGTCCGGTACGTCCAGATCGTCACCCGCTTCGGGGTCGTACGAGCGCAACAGGCGCACCTTGTCCGCGTCCCGCGGGGTGGGGGCCAGGCGGCGCAGGGTCCTGAGGTGGCCCGTGTCGAGGGCGATGACCAGATCGAGGCGGGCGAACCAGGAGGGGTCGAACCGCCGGGCGGTGTGGTCGGAGGCGTAGCCGTTCTCCTCGAGGACGGCCACCGTGCGTGGATCGGCGCCGTCCCCCTTGTGCCAGCCGTCGGTGCCGGCGCTCTCGGCCTCGACCACGCCGTCGAGTCCGTCTTCCGCGACGCGCGCGCGGAAGACGGACTCGGCCGTCGGAGAGCGGCAGATGTTGCCGGTGCAGACGAAACAGACGCGGTAGGCCATGGTGTTCAGTCTCCGTCGGGGAGAACGACGTTGAGGGCCCAGGAGACGACCGAGACGACCAGACCGCCCAGCACGGCAGTCCAGAAGCCCTCTACATGGAAGCTCAGGTCGAACACGTCGGCGAGCCAGGAGGTGAGCAGCAGCATCAGAGCGTTCACCACCAGCGTGAACAGCCCGAGAGTCAGGACGAGCAGCGGGAGGCTGATGAGCTGCACGAGCGGCTTGACCAGGGAGTTCACCACGCCGAAGATCAACGCGACGAGTATGAGGGTACCGATCTCCTTGCCCGTGCTGTCACCGGTCAGGGTGATCTTGTCGATCAGCCACACCGCGACCGCGAGGGCCGCTGCGTTGGCGATCGTCTTGACTACGAAATTCTTCATGTGTCTGATCGTGGCAGACAGGACCGGACATGAGCAGTGAGGCAGGGGCGGACAAGGCTATGAAGGCATTCCGGCTGGACGAACTGGAGACCGAACGCGCCGCCAACGAAGGCGCCTACCTCCAGTTCCTGCGGGAGCGGAACATGTCGGTCGGCCTGTACGCCCTGGACGCGGGCGAGCAGGATCCACAGCAGCCGCACGGCCAGGACGAGGTGTACTTCGTCGTCAGCGGCAGAGCGGCGATCACTGTCGGCATGGAGACCACGCAGGTGGCCCGCGGCAGCATCGTGTACGTGCCGGCCGGGGTCGCGCACAAGTTCCACCACATCAGTGAGGACCTGAGGGTCCTGGTGGTGTTCTCTCCGCCCGAGAGCTGAGCCGCGGTCTCCGGGTTCCCTAGGGGACCGCTCAGGGGAGGACAAGGGATCAGAGGCCCCCGGCAGGGCTCCTGCCGCCCTAGCATCGAGTGCAGGACATCATTCACGCGACCCGGTACGAGACGGGCGGAGCAGGTAAGGACGAAGGCGATGCGAGAGATCTTCATGGGACTGCCGTGGTGGGTGAAGTGGATCGCGGTGCCGGTCATCGCCCTGGTCGTGTTCGGCGGCCTGATAGCCAGCGTGGTCGGGTTCGTGGTCTATCTACTCTTCAAGGTGCTGGTCTTCGTCGCCCTGGTCGGCGGACTCATCTACGTCGTACGGAAGTTCACGTCGAGTTCGACGTCGCGCGGCGACTGGTGAGCCTCACGGGGAGCCGGTGAAGCGGTAACAGCCGGCGCCGGTTCCCTCGGGTGGGGGAAGTTTCCCGGACGAACCGTCTGCGTGCGGTGACAGACGGTTAGAGTCCGGAAGGCCATGCGGGGACGATCCCCGCGAGCGGCGTACACCCCCACCCGTGTTCCCCCGCACGGGCTGCCCCCTCGCTCCGGGAGTGACCCTTGGCCACGGCTGCCACCGTCCCCGCACATCTGTCCGCCGTTCCCTGCCAGCCCCATGCGCGCCCAGCGTCCGAGCCGGCGCCCACCACGACCCTCATCGGCTCGGTACAGCGTGCGATGCGTCTACTGGAGTCCGTCGCGGGACACGAGTCCGGGGCCCCGGCCAAACAGTTGGCCCGCGAGACCGGGTTGGCGCTTCCCACGGCCTACCACCTGTTGCGCACCCTCGTGCACGAGGGCTATCTGCGCCGCGACAAGGGGTTGTTCTTCCTCGGCGACGCGGCCGAGCGGCTGAACAGGAGTGGAGCCCCGCAGAAACGTCGCAGCATGGTCGTCGCCGCCCTCACGCACTGGCGTGACGCGATCGGGGCCCCCGTGTACTACGCGGTGTACCGCGAGGGCGAGATCGACCTGGTGTGCGTCTCCGACACCCCGGGCAATCCCGCGGTCCAGGAATGGGCCGACTTCCGGGCGACCGGCCACGCGCACGCCATCGGACAGTGCCTGCTGTCCCAGCTCGACGAGCCCGCCCGCCGTGACCACCTCGACCGCTACCCGGTGCAGCCCGTCACGCCGTACACCGTGCGCGACGGGCACAGCCTGCTCCGGCGCCTTGAGCGGACGCGTCGCATGGAGCCGGTGTTCGCGCGGCAGGAGTACGCGCTGGGGACGGTGTGCGCGGCCGTCCCGATCACGGCCGGTGCCACGGCCGCGACGATCGCCGTCTCTCTTCCGGTCCATCAGGTCCACCGGCTGCACCCTGCCGCCCAGCAGTTGCAGGCGGAAGTGGGCCGTCTGCTGGGGCCGCTGGCACTCTCTATCAGTATCTGAAAACTCACTCCTTGTAATTTGCTGTGTACGTTGAGCAAGATTCACCCAGTGTCAGGGGTCCATTCCCGGCCGGTCCGTAGCGAATGACGGGGTAGGCGATGCGCGAGTCCGTGCAGGCAGAGGTCATGATGAGCTTTCTCGTGTCGGAGGAGCTGTCCTTCCGTATCCCGGTGGAGCTCCGCTACGACACCTGTGATCCCTACGCCGTACGGTTGACCTTCCATCTTCCCGGTGACGCGCCGGTGACCTGGGCGTTCGGCAGGGAGCTGCTGATCGACGGGGTGGGCAGACCGTGCGGCGAGGGTGACGTACGCGTTTCACCGGTCGACCCCGACTCCCTGGGCGAGGTGCTGATCCGGCTTCAGGTCGGATGCGATCACGCGCTGTTCCGTTCTTCGACGGCTCCCCTCGTGGCCTTCCTCGATCGCACCGACAAACTGGTACCGCTGGGCCAGGAGGGGGCGCTCGCCGACTTCGACGCCCATCTCGACGACGCGCTGGACCGCATTCTGGCGGAGCAGAGCGCCGGGTGAGGCGTTCCGCCTCCGGCCAGCCCCGGCGGAACACCTCACCGTGTTCCGCCGGACCGTGCAGGAACGCTTCCGCAGCGGCGACCGAGCGGCTCCGGTGCCGCATTGAACAGCAGTCGGCAGTCGACGGCTGATGGCTGATGGCTGATGGCCGGAGGGCGGGTTGCCGGGAGAGCGGCCACGGACGGTCGGAAGTCGGCGGCGCGCGGTCCGGAGGGCGGGGTCAGCGCTTCCGGCGCCTGCCCCGTCCGCCGCGTGCCGGAGCCGACCGGATGCCTTCCTCGGTCGCCGCCTGCGCGGTCGGACGGTCGGCCGAGACCACCAGGGCAGCCAGCACCGTGGTGACCGGCACCGAGGCGACCAGACCGATCGAGCCGATCAGCGTACGCACGATCTCCTCCGCCACCAGTTCGCTGTTGGCGACCGTCCCCACGCTGCTCTGCGCGATGGAGAACAGCAGCAGCAAGGGCAGCGCAGCACCCGCGTAGGCGAGAACCAGGGTGTTGACGACGGACGCGATGTGGTCGCGGCCGATGCGGATGCCCGCGCGATACAGCCCGCGCCAGCCCATCGACGGGTTGGCCTCGTGCAGTTCCCATACGGCCGAGGTCTGGGTGACCGTCACGTCGTCGAGCACACCGAGCGATCCGATGATGACGCCGGCCAGCAGCAGACCACTCATGTCGATGTTCGGGTAAAGGCCGTGGATCAGCCCGGTGTTGTCGTCGGTGTCGCCGGTCAGCGCCGCCCAATTGATGAAGACCGTGCCCAGAAAACCGATCAGCAGCAATGAGATCAGGGTCCCGATCACGGCCACGGAGGTACGCGCCGACAGTCCGTGGCAGAGATATAGGGCCTGCAGCATGATGGCGCTCGCCCCCACCACCGCCACGACCAGGGGATTCGAACCCTGCAGGATCGCGGGCAGGATGAAGAAGTTCAGCACCAGGAAGCTGATCGCCAGCGCGACCAGGGCCATCACGCCGCGCAGCCGTCCGACGGCGACGACGGCGACCGCGAAGATGCCGGCGAGCAGGGTCAGCGGTACGCGCCGGTTCACATCCGCCACCGAGTACTGGAGGTCCTTCGGCGCGGAGGGCTCGTAGGCGACGACGACCTCCTGACCCTCGCGCAGTTGCCGTGACTGGTCCGGCTGCACGATCTCGGTGAAGGTGCGGCCCGCATCGTCACCGGTGTCGACCCGGATCGTCGCTTTCTTGCACGTGCCGTCCGCCTGCTGCTGCGCGGAGGACCCCTCGGCCGTGGAGGTGTCGCCGGTCGGGACGCCCCCGGATGCGTTGACGGACGAACAGCTCAGCTCGACCACCTTGGTGACCGTGGCCTGCTGCGTCTGCCGGTCGAAACCGACGCCGGTCCGCTCGTGGTCGGGTGTGCCACCCGGCCACAGCACCGCGAGGCCGATCAGCACCGCCGCGCCGAACGGGATGAGGACCGCCGCGATGACCTTGCGCAAGTGCTTCGATACGGGAGCGGCCGGGCCGTGGCTGTGACTGTGCCCGTGCGCGTGGCCGTGCCCACCGCTGTCGCCCGGACCATGCCCGTGCCCGCCGTTCCCCGGAGGCGGACCGTCGTGCCCGCCGCCCGAGTGCGGACCTCCGCCGGAGTTCGGGCCACGTCCGCGGCCGCCGGCACCGGGGTCCGGACTGTGGTCATGACCCGGGCCCCGGTCCTGGCCGCGGACTCGACCCTGCCCTTGCTCTCCTTGTCCCTGCCCGTAGCCCTGGCCCGGCCGGCCCGCGCCGGGTCCGGGAGCCTGACCGGGAGGTCCGAAAACCGGGTCTACGGGCCCTGGGCCGACGGGCCCGCCGGGGCTTCTGGGGCCTCTGGGGCCAGGCCCTCCAGGACCGGGCAGGTGGTTCTGTGTCGCTGGCGCCTCGCCGGGGCCGTGTCCATGCCCGAACCAGTCTTCGGAGCCGGGGCCGTCTCCCTGAACGTCCCCATGGCCCAAGCCGGTGCCGGCTGCGGGGCCTCTGCCACGGCCGCCGCCGCTTCGGGCGCCGGAGCCACGGGATGGTTCGGGCTGCGGGTAGGGGGGAGGCTGCGTCGAGGTCACCGCCTGATCATCGCAAGAACAACGAAGGCCCTCTGGTCACCGCGCCAGGATTCCCGCTAGCGTGGAGGCACCTTTTTGTACACGCGGGAGCTCGGAGCACCGGGCTGAGAGGGCGCTGACCTCCGTCCCAGCGATGTTTCACATGAAACACCACTTGTCCGAGTGATGTTTCACACGGAACATCGGCAGACGGAAACCGCTGCGCCGACCGCTGAACCTGTTACCGGGTAATGCCGGCGTAGGGAGTAGGTCTCATGACCAACAAGGACGAACGCACGCCTGCCTCCACCCAGAATCCGACGGAAGCGTCGGCGGGGGAGGAGGCCGGGAAGTCCATCGGCTGGCACAAGGCGTACATCGAGGGCACACGCCCCGACCTGCGGGTGCCGGTCCGTCAGGTGCACCTCACCAACGGGCAGTCGGTCACGCTGTACGACACGTCGGGCCCGTACACCGACCCCCTGGTCAACACCGATGTGCGCAGAGGGCTGGCGCCGGTGCGGGAGAACTGGATCATCGAGCGCGGTAACACGGAGGAGTACGCGGGTCGTCCGGTCCGTCCCGAGGACGATGGGATCAGGCACACCTCGCCGCGCGGTGGGCTGCGCAATCTCGACGCGGTGTTCCCGGGCCGACCCCGTCAGCCGCGTCGGGGCCGCGCGGGCGGGACGGTCACGCAACTGGCGTACGCACGCCGAGGTGAGATCACGCCCGAGATGGAGTACGTGGCCATCCGGGAGAACGTATCGCCGGAGATCGTGCGTGAGGAGATCGCGGCAGGCCGCGCGGTGCTGCCCGCCAACGTCAATCACCCGGAGACCGAGCCGATGATCATCGGCAAGCGGTTCCTGGTGAAGGTCAACGCCAACATCGGCAACTCCGCGGTGACCTCTTCCATCGAGGAGGAGGTGGAGAAGATGACCTGGGCGACCCGCTGGGGCGCCGACACGGTCATGGATCTGTCCACCGGTCGCAACATCCACACCACCCGGGAGTGGGTGCTGCGCAACTCCCCCGTCCCCATCGGCACCGTGCCGCTCTACCAGGCGCTGGAGAAGGTCGACGGCAGGGCCGAGGAGCTGACCTGGGAGATCTACAAGGACACCGTCGTCGAGCAGGCCGAACAGGGCGTGGACTACATGACGGTCCACGCGGGCGTACGGCTGGCGTACGTGCCGCTCACCGCCCACCGCAAGACGGGCATCGTCTCGCGCGGCGGCTCGATCATGGCGGCGTGGTGCCTGGCGCACCACAAGGAGTCGTTCCTGTACGAGAACTTCGAGGAGCTCTGCGAGATCCTCGCGGCGTACGACGTCACGTACTCGCTCGGTGACGGTCTCCGGCCGGGCTCGATCGCCGACGCCAACGACGAGGCGCAGTTCGCGGAGTTGCGCACGCTCGGGGAGCTCAACCGGATCGCCAGGCGTTTGAATGTGCAGACCATGATCGAGGGCCCGGGGCACGTCCCGATGCACAAGATCAAGGAGAACATCGAGCTTCAGCAGGAGATCTGCGATGAAGCCCCGTTCTACACGCTCGGTCCGCTGACGACGGACGTCGCGCCCGCGTACGACCACATCACCTCCGGTATCGGTGCGGCGATGATCGCCTGGTGGGGTACGGCCATGCTCTGCTATGTCACGCCCAAAGAGCACTTGGGCCTGCCGGACCGCGACGACGTCAAGACCGGTGTCATCACCTACAAGATCGCCGCCCATGCCGCCGACATCGCCAAGGGGCACCCGGGGGCGCAGGAGTGGGACGACGCCCTGTCCGACGCGCGTTTCGAGTTCCGGTGGGAGGACCAGTTCAACCTGGCTCTCGATCCGGACACGGCGCGGGAGTTCCACGACGAGACGCTTCCGGCGGAGCCCGCGAAGACGGCGCACTTCTGCTCGATGTGCGGGCCGAAGTTCTGCTCCATGAAGATCAGCCGGAGCATCACGGAGCGGTTCGGCGGGACCTCGGCGGAGGGTGCGTCGGCCGAGGAGATCGCTGAAGGGATGCTGCGGAAGTCGAAGGAGTTCGCCGAGGCGGGCAACCGCGTGTACCTGCCGTTGACGGACTGAACGAACAAGCGGACCGAAGGGACAAAGGGGCGGGCCGTTCGGGCCCGCCCTCTCCTCTCCCGGGAAGCGGGTCGGCAGACTGGATGCCATGACAGCGAGATCAATGAGCAAGGGGTCCAACCTTCCCGTCGACGCACGGGTGGTGCGCGCCGAGCTCGCCTGGACCGCCGGGGCCGGTGTGCCCGACATCGACGGGTCGGCTCTGCTGCTCACGGAGAGCGGGCGGGTGCGGGACGACGGAGACTTCGTCTTCTACAACCAGCCGCGGCACACCTCCGGCGCTGTGACGCACCTGGGGAAGCGGAGCGCCGCCGGCGCCGCGACCGACACGGTCGAGGTGGATCTGCCTCGGCTGGAACCGGCCGTCGAGCGAGTCGTGCTGTGCGCGTCGTCGGACGGCGGGACGTTCGGCCAGGTGCCGGGACTGGTGCTCAGGCTGCTCGACGCCGGCACGGGGGCCGAGATCGCGCGGTTCGACATGGTGGCCGGAACGGAGACCGCGTTCATCGGCGGCGAGCTGTACCGGCGGCAGGGAAAGTGGAAGTTCCGCGCGGTGGGGCAGGGATACGCCGCAGGGCTCGCGGGGCTGGCCACCGACTTCGGTATCACCGTGGACGACGCTCCCCCGGTGGCAGCGGACTCCACGACGGCTGCCGGCTCCACCACGGCACCCGGTGTGACGACGCCCGCGGCCGCAGTGCCGCCGGTCCCGCCCGCGGTGCCCACCACCGCGCCCCAGCCCTCGGTCGCGCCGGCCGCCTCCGCCCCGGCGTCCCCTGCCCCCGTCCCGTCGGCCGCTCCGCGGCTCACCAAGGGTGAGGAACGGCTGCCGGTGGACATGCGCAAGCGGCTGTCACTGCGCAAGGAGCAGGTGGCGGTCAGCCTGCGCAAGCACGGAGCCGCCGGGGTCACCGCGCGCGTCGTCCTCGTACTGGACGCCTCCGGCTCCATGTCCTTCCTGTACTCCAAAGGAGTGGTGGCGGACGTCGTCGAACGTATGGCCGCGGTTGCCGCGCAACTGGACGACGACGGTGAGATGCAGGCCTGGACGTTCGCCTCGAATCCGGCGCGGCTGCCGGACCTGCTCCTGGGCGAGCTGCCCGAATGGCTCCGGCTGCACGTACGGGTGGGAGAGATGAGCCTCTTCCGACGTGGGCGGAAGAAAGGGCTGGACCCGAGCCAGGTCGACATGCGGGAGGTCGGCATCCAGAACGAGGAACAGAAGGTCATCGCCGAGGTCCGCTCGTTCGTCAGGGACAGCCCCGCGGCGGCCCCGACGCTCGTGCTGTTCTTCTCCGACGGTGGTGTCTACCGGAATGCCGAGATCGAGAGAGAGCTCCGCGAAGCGGTGGAGGAACCGATCTTCTGGCAGTTCGTGGGCCTTGGCCGGGCGAACTACGGTGTGCTGGAACGGTTCGACACGCTGCCCGGGCGCCGCGTCGACAACGTCGGGTTCTTCGCCGTCGACGACATCGGCACCGTGCCGGACCCGGAGTTGTACGACCGCCTGCTGTCCGAGTTCCCCCAGTGGATCACCGCAGCGGGCCGGGCGGGCATCCTCCGTCCCTGATGATCACTGCTGATCACTGCCCAGGCCTGTGCGGGCACAGGGCGGTGAGCCCCGGACGCCCCGGCTCACACGCCTCGGCGCGGAGCCTCCGGGACGGGCTCCGCCGGTGAGGGAGCGCAAGCCGACGGCTGGGCCGTCCGCATGCTTCGGCTCGTCGGGTGGGGCCGACTCCGGTGGGGCCGGCTTATTCGGTTGTTTCGGCTACTCGGGCTTGTGTTCCGGTCCTCCGAAGTCCGGGCTGCTGTAGTCCGGGCTCGAGTAGCTCGGACGCCGGCTGCGGTTCGTCCTCTCACCGGGGCTGGTGAACCCCGGCCGGTCGTAGCCGAGATGCGGGATGCGGCCGGCCGGTTCGGACGGCGTCGCGTAGTGCAGTGCGGCCGCCGTACCCGGGTCGGCGAGCGCGTCCCGCAGGAACGGGATGATCCCCTGCTCCCGCAGTGCCTCGTGCCAGGTTTCCCTGGCCAGGGTCAGCTCCTTGTCGGCTTCGCCGTACGGCCCGCTCCGGGCCGAGGGCTTGTTGCGCAGGGCGGTCAGCAGCAGGCCCACCGCGGCGACCAGGATGGCGACCGCGGTCACGGCGCCGAATGTCCAGCCCGTGATGAGCATGGTCCGGGCGAAGGCCGCGCCGGGATCGAGCAAGCGCAGGATGTAGCCGACGAGCAGGAATATCGCGGCCGCGGTGCCGGCCAGAACAGGTGCCAGGACGGCGACGACGGCGACGGCGCCCGCGCCGGCGGTCTCGGCGACCTCTCCCATGGTGGTGGCGAGCCCCGCCGTCTCCGGCCCCGGCTCGGAGGAGCCGGACGCCCGAGTGGACGGGGTGGACGACGCCGGTGGCCGGCGCAGTTCCTCGCGGACCTTGGTGTAGTGCTGGTACTCGGTTGCCGCGGCCACCGTGATGATCGCGGTGGCGTTGAGCGCCATCGTGCGCAGTTGTTCGGAGGTGAGCCGCTGTCCGGCAGTGGCCAGTTCCGGGCGTTGTGGTGCGGAGCGCAGCACCTCATCGAGAATCCGCGCGTAATCCTGGCGGTCCTCGGTCAACAGATGCTGCGGAACGCTGTTCATGTGCATCCCCCGATGCTCCGTAGGGCTTGTGACTCGGCATGCTGACGAGCCGTTGGGCAGAAACGGAGGGGAGCCTGCTACGGATAAGCCGATGGTAGAGCGACAACGGTGCGCCATGACAGGGGGTTTACCGAAATTGGACTCGGTTCGGTGCGGTTCCGGGCCGGGGGTACTCGGCCCGGAACCCGCTCACTGGGTGAGCGGCAGTTGCTGGACCAGCAGCTTTCCGTCCATCGTCACGCCACCGTCCATCGCGATGGCCAGCCCCTCGGCGTAGACGTGCGGACCATCGACGACGGGACCGTTGCCGTCCTCGCCGTCCTCGGAGCCTACTTCGCCCAGCAGATACGGAATGGGGCTGTGTCCGTGAACGACCCGGGTGCCGCCGTACGTATCCAACAGCGAGCGTACCGCCTCGGCGCCGCCCTCGTCTCGGAAGGAGAACCGCTTGGTGAACTTGCGGAACAGGTCCCAGACCTCGTCGGCGTCGTTGCGGGTGATCGTCTCGCGGACGGTGTCGTTGACTTCCTCGATGGAACGGCCGTAGTCGAGGTAGGCGGTGGTGTCGGAATGCAGCAGCAGATGGTCGTCGACGGCCTCGACGGCGTCCAGGCGGGCCATCCACTGCAGGTGGTGGTCCTGAAGGCGGTCCATGTCGGTCTTCTGCCCACCGTTGAGCAGCCAGGCGGCCTGGAAGGTGGCGGTGCCCGCGCCGGAGTTGACGGGAGTGTCGCCGAACCGCTTGGCACCGAGCAGCAGCAGTTCGTGATTGCCCATCAGGGCCTTGCAGTAGCCACCGGCCGCGGCGGCCTCGGCGGACAGCCGCATCACGAGGTCGATGACGCCGATGCCGTCCGGGCCGCGGTCGGTGAAGTCGCCGAGGAACCAAAGCCGCGCGGGTCCGGCGCACCACTGGCCCGCGGAGTCGATGAGGCCCTGCTCCTGGAGGGCGGCCACCAGTTCGTCGAGGTAGCCGTGGACGTCACCGACCACGTACAGCGGACCGGGCCCGGTGGCGGGCTGCGGTGCGGGCACGGACGCGGGGTCGACGGTCACCTGCACAGTGTCACCCCGATTGATGACCGGAAGGTCCCGTTGCGTGGGTGTGTATCCCTCCGGGTGGTTCGCCTCGGAGGGTGGGACCGCGTTGCCGGGGTGCATGCTGTGGGCGTACGGACCGGTCTCGTGGACGTAAGCGGGTACCCGGAAGTCGCGCACCGTCGCTGTGCGCTCCACCGCGGGTCCCTGACCGGCCCCCTGAGTCATCGACCCCTCCACCATCAAGCCGCAACTGCACCGCGTCGGACTGCCTGGTCGCAGCGGCCCGCGGTGTCGTGGGCCCATCATAGGAATGCGGATAGCGCCATGTGATGACCCAGGGGTGGTGAATCGGCGCACGCGTCCAGTTCGCTACGAATTTCATCCCCTTTTGGTCAAGTTGTCGGCTTTTTTTCAGGACCTCGGCCGCCCAGGTGCCGTCCGGCAGTGCGGGCTCCTCGCGGCACGGCGGTCGCCCGCCTCAGGGAGGCCGGTCAGTTTTCCGCGGAGGAGGGCTCCGCGGGAGCCGGATGAGCGACGGAGGAGCGGCGGAGGGAACCGGAAGGGCTCGGGAGGCGCGGCGCCGACCCACCCCCGAGGAAGCAGTGGCTTCACCCCTCCGGGAGCCACTGCCACCGAGACCTCTCTGCCCCGCTCCGCCGAGTCCTCGCCGTCCGTCAGGTCCGTTCCGGTGACCGTGGTGGGCTGACCGTCGTGCGCGGCGGGCGGCGCTGCGACGAGGTGCGCACGATCAGCTCGGTGGGTATGACCTGCGCCACCGTGTGCTCGGCATCGACGCCCTCGATCGCGTCGATGAGCAGCTGCACCACGGCCGTGCCGATGCGGCGCGGTTTGAGCGAGAGCGTGGTGACGGGCGGCTCGGTGTTGGCGTAGACGGTCGACTCGCTGCAGCAGACCAGCAGCAGGTCGTCCGGGACGCGCAGGCCGTATCGGCGTGCGGCGGCGAGCAGATCGGTGCCGTTCGGATCGAACAGGCCGTAGACGGCGTCCGGGCGGTCGGGACGGGCGAGGAGCCGGTCGGCGGCGACGGCACCCGCGCACGGATCGTGCGCCGGATAGGCCTCGTACACCGGATCCTGGCCGACGCGTTCGCACCAGTGCAGATACGCGGTGGTCGACAGGTGGGTGTACGTGTCGGTCGTGGTCCCGGTCAGCAGGCCGATGCGGCGGGCGCCGGCGTCGGCCAGGTGGTCGAGGATCCCGAGGACCGCCGCTTCGTGGTCGTTGTCCACCCAGGCCGTGACCGGGAGCGAGCCGGCCGGGCGGCCGTCGGAGACGACCGGTAAACCCTGCCGGACCAGTTCGCTGACGACCGGATCCTGGTCCGAGGGGTCGATGACGACCGTGCCGTCCAGGGCGACGTTGGACCACACGTCGTGGCGGGAGGTCGCGGGAAGGATCACGAGGGCGTAGCCGCGGGCCAGGGCGGCGGAGGTGGCGGCGCGCGCCATCTCGGCGAAGTACGCGAACTCGGTGAAGGTGAAAGGTTCTTCCCCGTACGTGGTCACGGTCAGGCCGATGAGCCCCGACTTGCCGGTGCGGAGCGTGCGGGCGGCGGCCGAGGGACGGTAGCCCAGTCTGTCGGCGACCTCGCGGACGTGGCGCCGGGTGGCGTCCGGGAGCCTGCCCTTGCCGTTGAGGGCATCGGAGACGGTCGTGATGGATACTCCGGCTGCGGCGGCCACGTCCCTGATGCCTGCCCGACCCGGCCTGCTGCTTCGGCGTGAGGTTTCCGCGCGGCTCACCTGGTGCTTCCCTGCTGCTGTCATGGCGAGCCGATAGTAGGGCTCATGCAGTGGGGTAGGGCGGACGCATATGCACGCATCGACAGGCACGTTTCTGCATGATCGTTAAGCGGTAATCTCCTTGGAAAGCAAGGGTATTTAACGTTTCAATGCCAGGATCTGGCGCGTCGGTGCATGCGGGCCTGTCGAGAGGGCGATGTTGCGAAGAGGTCTCAACTCACCTGCACGAGGGACGCGCGCCACGGCGCAAGCCACCGGCGCGTAGATATATGTGGGGTGCGCCCCCTGCCTGGACGCCTTTTGTGCGCCTTGGTAGGGCGATACCCCTGTTTCTGAAGGGACTGATGTGGCTCATGGAGCTGACCGGCCCTGACGGTGGTGCGAGGCCGGTACGCCCTGCGACGTCCTCGCCGACGCGCACTGCGGCCTGTGCCTCGGCAGGTCCGCCGTCGCCGTCGCCGCTGTACGCATCTACGCAGTGGCGCCGAATCCTCATAAGGTGAGCAGTATTGGATGTCGGCGGCGGTCAAGGGCCGCCGGTCTTCGGAGGAGGACTGCGGTGAGCGAGACGAGCCCCAAGCTGCGCGCCGAGCTGGAGGGTATCCCCACGTACAAGCCGGGCAAGCCGGCGGCGGCCGGGGGGCCGGTGGCCTACAAGCTGTCCTCCAACGAGAACCCCTATCCACCGCTGCCGGGGGTGATGGAGGCCGTGACGTCCGCGGCGTCCTCCTTCAACCGTTACCCCGACATGGCCTGTACATCACTGATGGAGGAACTGTCCGAGCGCTTCGCCGTCCCGGTCTCCCACCTGGCCACCGGCACCGGCTCGGTCGGCGTCGCGCAGCAGTTGCTGCAGGCCACCTCGGGCCCCGGGGACGAGGTGATCTACGCGTGGCGTTCGTTCGAGGCGTACCCGATCATCACCAGGATCAGTGGCGCCACCGCTGTGCAGGTGCCGCTGACGCCGGGCGATGTGCACGATCTGGACGCGATGGCCGAGGCGATCACCGAACGGACCCGGCTGATCTTCGTCTGCAACCCCAACAACCCGACCGGCACGGTGGTGCGGCGGGCGGAGCTGAAGCGTTTCCTCGACCGGGTGCCCCGTGATGTCCTGGTGGTGATCGACGAGGCGTACCGCGAATTCATCCGCGACCCCGAGGTCCCGGACGGCGTGGAGTTCTACCGGGATCGGCCCAACGTCTGCGTCCTGCGGACCTTCTCCAAGGCCTACGGTCTGGCGGGGCTGCGGATCGGCTTCGCGATCGCCCATGAGCCGGTGGCCGCGGCGCTGCGCAAGACGGCGGTGCCGTTCGGTGTGAGCCAGGTCGCGCAGGACGCCGCGATCGCCTCGCTGCGCGCCGAGGACGAGCTCATCGGCCGGGTCGGTTCGCTGGTGTGTGAGCGCAACCGTGTCATGGAGGCGCTGCGCGCGCAGGGCTGGAAGGTGCCGGAGAGCCAGGCCAACTTCGTGTGGCTGAGGCTGGGGGAGCGCACGACGGCGTTCGCGCAGGCGTGCGAGCAGGCGGGTGTGGTCGTCAGGCCCTTCCTCGGTGAGGGTGTGCGGGTGACGGTCGGCGAGGCCGAGGCCAACGACATCTTCCTGAAGGTGACGGAAGCCTTCTACAAGGAGCTGTAGCCGCACACGGTCAGGAGCAGGGTCAGGAGTGCCGGGCGACGGATCAGCCGTCGCCCGGCACTCCTGTGTTTCGACCGTTACCGACGAGGGGTTGACGTCACAGGGGACCCCCCTTCCGAATCCGAAAAGCAGTAGGCCATAATTGCTTGTGAATGTGAACGCGTTCACAAGCGCGTCCTGTTTTCGCCCGGATGTGGGGGACGAACAGGATCAAGCGGTCGTTGTGACACGGCGATGCAAGGCGATGCAAGGAGTGCGACGTGGACCTGGCTCTGGCGCCGGAGACGCTGGCGCGATGGCAGTTCGGCATTACCACCGTCTACCACTTCCTCTTCGTTCCTCTGACGATCTCGCTGGCCGCTCTCACGGCCGGGCTGGAGACCGCCTGGGTGCGCACCGGGAAGGAGAAGTACCTCAGGGCGACGAAGTTCTGGGGGAAGCTCTTCCTGATCAACATCGCGATGGGTGTGGTCACCGGCATCGTGCAGGAGTTCCAGTTCGGCATGAACTGGTCCGACTACTCGCGGTTCGTCGGCGATGTCTTCGGTGCCCCGCTCGCCTTCGAGACCCTGATCGCCTTCTTCTTCGAGTCCACCTTCATCGGCCTGTGGATCTTCGGCTGGGACAAGCTGCCCAAGAAGATCCACCTGGCCTGCATCTGGATGGTCTCCCTCGGCACGCTGCTGTCGGCGTACTTCATCCTGGCGGCCAACTCCTGGATGCAGCACCCGGTCGGCTACCGGATCAACGAGGAGAAGGGCCGGGCGGAACTCACCGACTTCTGGCTGGTGCTCACCCAGAACACCACGCTCAACCAGGTCTTCCACAGCTTCTCGGCGTCCGCGCTGACCGGTGGCGCCTTCATGGTCGGCATCGCCGCCTTCCACCTGATGCGCAAGAAGCACATCTCGGTGATGCGGACATCGCTCCGGCTCGGCCTGGTCACCATGGCCGTCGGAGGCATGTTCACCGCGATCAGTGGAGACACCCTCGGCAAGGTCATGTACGAACAGCAGCCCATGAAGATGGCCGCCGCCGAGGCGCTGTGGGACGGCGAGAGTCCGGCGCCGTTCTCCGTGTTCGCGTACGGGGACGTCGACAAGGGACACAACGAGGTCGCCCTGGAGATTCCCGGGCTGCTGTCCTTCCTCGCCCACGGCGACTTCGATTCCTACGTGCCCGGCATCAACGACACCAATGAGGCGCTGCAGGAGAAGTTCGGCCCCGGTGACTACAAGCCCATCGTCCCCGTCGCCTACTGGGGCTTCCGGTGGATGATCGGCTTCGGCATGGCGTCCTTCTCGCTCGCGCTGCTGGGGCTCTGGCTGACGAGGAAGAGGTTCCTGCTGCCGGCCGCCCTGCGCACCGGGGAGGACGAGGTACCGCATCTGGTGCTGCTGAGGAAGCCGCTGGGCGCGAGGCTCACCCGGCTGTACTGGCGCCTGGCGCTCTGGACCATGGCATTCCCGCTGATCGCCAATGCCTGGGGCTGGATCTTCACCGAGATGGGACGGCAGCCCTGGGTCGTCTACGGCGTGTTGCAGACCCGGCACGCGGTTTCCCCCGGAGTGTCCCAGGCCGAGGTCATCACCTCGATGACCGTTTTCACCCTGCTGTACGGAGTTCTGGCCGTGGTGGAGATCAAATTGCTCGCCAAGTACGTCAAGGCGGGCCCGCCCGAGCTCACCGAGGCCGATCTCAACCCGCCCACGAAGATCGGTGGCGATCTCCGTGACGCCGACAAGCCGATGGCCTTCTCGTACTAGGCCCGAGGGAGCCGCAGAGTCATGGAACTGCACAACGTCTGGTTCGTTCTGATCGCCTTCCTGTGGATCGGCTACTTCTTCCTGGAGGGCTTCGACTTCGGCATAGGGATCCTCACCCGGCTGCTCGCTCGCGACCGTGCCGAGAAGCGGGTGCTGATCAACACCATCGGCCCCGTCTGGGACGGCAACGAGGTATGGCTGCTCACGGCCGGCGCCTCGACCTTCGCCGCCTTCCCCGAGTGGTACGCCACGCTCTTCTCCGGCTTCTACCTGCCGCTGCTGGTCATCCTGGTCTGTCTGATCATCCGCGGTGTCGCCTTCGAGTACCGGGTCAAGCGACCGGAGGAGCGCTGGCAGCGCAACTGGGAGACGGCGATCTTCTGGACCTCGCTCATCCCCGCGTTCCTCTGGGGCGTGGCGTTCGGCAACATCGTGCGCGGAGTGAAGATCGACTCCGAGTTCGAGTACGTGGGCCACGTCTGGGAGTTGCTCAACCCGTACGCGCTGCTGGGCGGTCTGGTCACCCTGACGCTCTTCACCTTCCACGGTGCCGTGTTCGCCGCGCTCAAGACCGTCGGCGACATCCGGGGCCGGGCCCGGCAGACGGCCCTGCGGGTAGGGCTGCTCACCGCCGTCCTCGCGCTGGCCTTCCTGGGGTGGACGCAGATCGACAGCGGTGACGGCGCGAGCCTGGTCGCGATGGTCGTCACGGTCGCCGCGCTGGTCGCCGCCCTGGTGGCGAACCAGGCCGGGCGCGAGGGTTGGTCGTTCGCCCTGTCCGGCGCCACCATCGTGGCCGCCGTGACGATGCTCTTCCTGACGCTCTTCCCGAACGTCATGCCGTCCACACTGAACGCGGAGTGGAGCCTCACTGTCACCAACGCCTCCTCCAGCGACTACACGTTGAAGATCATGACCTGGCTCGCGGTGATCGCCCTACCGCTCGTCATGCTCTACCAGGGCTGGACGTACTGGGTCTTCCGCAAGCGGATCGGCACCCAGCACATCGCCGATCCCGTGCACTGAGGTGTGTTTCACGTGAAACCAATCGACCCACGACTGCTCCGCTACGCCCGTGCCACACGGCTTTTCCTGGTAGCGGTGGTCGCCCTGGGCATCGTCGGCGCGGTGCTGGTGATCGCTCAGGCCATGCTCATCGCCGAGGTGGTGGTGGGCGCCTTCCAGCACGGCATGGCCGTGGCCGACCTCGGCACTCCCCTGGTACTTCTGGCCTGTGTCGCGGTCGGCCGCGCCCTGGTCGGCTGGCTCACCGAGCTGGCCGCGCACCGGGCGAGCGCGGCGGTCAAGTCGGAGCTGCGGGGACGCCTGCTGGAGCGGGCGACGGCACTCGGCCCGGGATGGCTGACCGGTCAGCGGACCGGCTCGCTGGTCGCCCTGGCGACCCGCGGGGTCGATGCCCTCGACGGGTACTTCTCGCGTTATCTGCCCCAGCTGGGGCTCTCGGTGGTCGTTCCGGTGGCGGTGCTGGCGCGGATCGTCACCGAGGACTGGGTCTCGGCCGCGATCATCGTCGTCACCCTGCCGCTCATCCCGGCCTTCATGATGCTGATCGGCTGGGTCACCCAGTCCCGGATGGACCGGCAGTGGGAACTGCTGTCCCGGCTGTCCGGCCACTTCCTGGACGTCGTGGCCGGGCTGCCGACGCTGAAGGTGTTCGGACGGGCCAAGGCGCAGGCGGATTCGATCCGGCGGATCACGGCCGAGTACCGCAGGGCGACCATGCGGACCCTGCGGATCGCCTTCATCTCCTCCTTCGCACTGGAACTCCTCGCCACTCTCTCGGTGGCACTGGTCGCCGTGACGATCGGCATGCGGCTCGTGTACGGCGACATGGACCTGTACGTCGGCCTGCTCATCCTGATTCTCGCCCCCGAGGCGTATCTGCCCCTGCGGCAGGTCGGCACGCAGTACCACGCGGCGGCGGAAGGGTTGGCCGCCGCAGAGGAGATTTTCGAGGTCCTGGAGACACCCGTGCCTGCACCGGGGGCCGGGGCGGTGCCGTCGGGCGCCCTGTCCTTCGAGGGTGTGACCGTCCGCTATCCCGGACGGTCGGCCGACGCCGTGTCGGACGCGTCCTTCTCCGTCGAACCCGGTGAGACGGTCGCGTTGGTCGGGCCGAGCGGAACGGGCAAGTCGACGCTGCTGAACGTGCTGCTGGGCTTCGTGCGGCCGGCCGAGGGGCGGGTGCGGATCGGGGGAGCGGATCTCACCGGCATCGATCCGGCCCAGTGGCACAGCCAGGTGGCCTGGGTGCCGCAGCGACCGCACTTGTACGCCGGGACGGTCGCCGAGAACGTACGCCTGGCCCGGCCCGACGCGGACGACGACGCCGTCCGCCGGGCTCTGCGGGACGCGGGCGCCCTGGAGTTCGTGGACGCGCTGCCTGAGGGCACCGGCACGGTACTGGGCGAGGACGGGGCGGGGCTGTCCGCGGGGCAGCGGCAGCGGCTCGCGCTGGCCCGTGCGTTCCTCGCGGACCGGCCCGTACTGCTGCTCGACGAGCCGACGGCCGCGCTGGACGGCGCCACCGAGGCCGAGGTCGTGGCGACGGTACGGCGCCTGGCGGCCGGCCGGACGGTGCTGCTGGTGGTGCACCGGCCGGCGCTGCTCGCGGTGGCGGACCGCGTGGTGCGGCTGACGGAGCCCGCGCCCGGTGACCGGCCGCTGCCCGAGCACGGTGACACCGGCCTCGGCGCCGGCCGGGAACGGGCGGACGCCCAGCCCGCACTCGACTGGGAACGGGTGGAGGAGGCCGAGCCCGCCGACTCCGCGGGCCCGGAGCCGGCCGAGCCGGTTGCGGAGGCCGGAGCGGGGAGTGTGCTGGCCCGCGTCCGTGCCATGTCCGGTGCCCGCCGAGGGCGGCTCACGTTCGCCCTGCTGCTCGGCAGCCTCGCACTGGGCAGCGCCGTGGGTCTTATGGCGACGTCCGGGTATCTCATCTCCCGGGCCTCGCAGCAGCCGCCCGTGATGTACCTGATGGTCGCCGTCACGGCGACCCGGGCCTTCGGTATCGGACGGGCCGTGTTCCGGTACGCCGAGCGGCTCGTGTCGCACGAAGCGGTTCTGCGGATGCTGGCCGACACCAGGGTCGCGGTGTACCGGCGGCTGGAGCGGCTGGCGCCCGCCGGACTGCGCGGGATCCGCCGGGGCGATCTGCTGTCCCGGCTGGTCGCCGACGTGGACGAGCTTCAGGACTACTGGCTGCGCTGGCTGCTGCCGGCGGGTGCGGCGGTCGTCGTCTCGGCACTGTCGGTCGGCTTCACGGCCTGGCTGCTCCCCGAGGCCGGCGCCGTCCTCGCGGTCGGGCTGCTCGCGGCGGGGGCGGGTCTGCCCCTGCTCACGGGCGCCGTGGCCCGGCGTGCGGAACGCAGGCTGGCGCCCGCCCGCGGAGCCCTCGCGACCCGTGCCACCGACCTGCTCACCGGGACCGGGGAACTGACGGTCGCCGGCGCTCTGCCCGCACGGACCGCCGAGGCCCGGCGGGCCGACGGCGTGCTCACCCGGATCGCCTCGCGCGCCGCCACCGCCACCGCCCTCGGCGACGGGCTCACCGCACTCGTCTCGGGCCTGACCGTCACGGCCGCGGCCCTCGTCGGCGTCCAGGCAGTGGCCGCCGGCCGGCTGGACGGAGTGGCATTGGCTGTCGTCGTCCTCACCCCGCTCGCGGCCTTCGAGGCCGTACTCGGGCTGCCGCTCGCCGTGCAGCACCGGCAGAGGGTGCGCAAGAGCGCCGAGCGCGTGTACGAGGTCCTGGATGCCCCGGTACCCGTACAGGAGCCGGAGCAGCCCCGGCAGGCACCCGCGTCGCCGTTCCCACTGGTGGTCAAGGGACTCGAGGCCCGGCACGCCGGGCAGGAACGGGACGCCCTCGCCGGACTGGACCTGACACTGGAGCAGGGCCGCAGGATCGCGGTGGTCGGCCCGTCCGGCTCCGGCAAGACGACGCTCGCACAGGTGCTGTTGCGGTTCCTGGACCCGGGCGCCGGTTCGTACACGCTGGCCGGTGTGGACGCGTACGCCCTGGACGGCGACGACGTACGAGGGCTGGTGGGGCTGTGCGCGCAGGACGCCCACCTCTTCGACAGCTCCGTACGCGAGAACCTGCTGCTCGCGAAGCGCGAAGCCACCGAGGAAGAACTGCGCGACGCGCTCGCCCGGGCCCGGCTGCTGGAGTGGGCCGACAGTCTGCCCGACGGCCTGGACACGCTCGTCGGCGAGCACGGGGCGCGGCTCTCCGGCGGCCAGCGGCAACGCCTGGCACTGGCCAGGGCGCTGCTCGCGGACTTCCCCGTACTGGTGCTGGACGAGCCCGCGGAGCACCTCGACCTGCCGACCGCCGACGCGCTCACCGCCGACCTGCTGTCCGCGACCGAGGGCCGTACGACGCTGCTGATCACCCACCGGCTGGCCGGGCTCGAGGCGGTGGACGAGGTGATCGTGCTGGACGAGGGGCGTGTGGTGCAGCGCGGTCCGTACGGGGAACTGGCCGCCGCGGCCGGGCCCTTGCGGCGGATGGCGCGACGCGAGGCAGAGACGGACCGGCTGGTGGAAGTGGGCTGACCGGGTACGACGGGCGCGCCTGACGAAGCGGGCGCGCCCGGGGGCGGGCCCGCGTGACGTGAGAACACTTGACCAGGTGTCAATCACGATCAGCGGGTGCTCTGTTCGGCGGTATCGCTGGTCCATCCGGGTCGTACGGTCCCCCAGGCGTACGACATGAACAGGACCGTTGCCGGGGCGGGGGCCAGGATCGCTGTCATGCGCCTCCCCCGCCGTCATCCGCTGCTCGTCGCCGTGCCGCTGTGCGCGCTCGCCGTGCTCGCCGCCCGGCCCACCGACGGCGAGGGCGACGGCCCGTACGCTCCGGGCCACAGTCCGGAATCCGGGGCCAGCGCCCAGGTGGCGCGACTCTACGAGGAGGCGGCCGCGGCGACACTGAAGTACGAGGCGGGCCGGCGCCAGGCGAGCCGGCAGCGGACCGAGGTACGACGGCTGGAGGAGCTGCTCGACCGGGAGCGCCAGGAGTCCGAGGTCCTGCGCGATGACCTCGGCCGCATCGCACGGTCCCAGTACCGCAGTGGCGGCGGACTGCCACTGACCGCGCACCTGATTCTCGCGGACGACCCGGAGGAGGTGATACGCGGTCAGCGTGCCGTGTGGAAGGCGAACCTGACCCTCGGCACCGCGCTCAAGAGGAACGCGCGCGCCGAGGCCCGGCTCGCCCGGAACGAGGCGAAGGCAGAAAAAGCGTGGAAGGCGCTGGAGAAGCGGAACAAGGAACTCGCCGATCTCAAGGGCAGCATCGAGCAGAAGCTCGAGACGGCGCGGTGGCAGCTGCAGGGCCAGGCGGACGCCTCGGTGGCGGCCGGTTCCTGCCGTGGGGCGGTGCGGCTCGATCAGCCGGAGACCGCGTTCACCGGGTCCTGGGTGGCGCCGGTGGAGAGCTACGTGCTGTCCGCGTCCTACGGGAGCGGCGGCGCGCTCTGGGCGAACCGGCACACCGGCCAGGACTTCGCGGTGCCGATCGGCACGCCGGTGCGGTCCGTGGGCGGGGGCAAGGTGGTGAAGGTGTCCTGCGGAGGGGCCTTCGGTATCGAAATCGTGGTCGAGCACGCGGGCGGCTACTACACGCAGTACGCCCACCTGGCCGCCGTCACCGTGGACCAGGGCGAACACGTCTCGCCCGGCCAGTGGATCGGTCAGTCCGGCACCAGCGGCAACTCCACCGGGCCGCACCTGCACTTCGAGGTGCGGGTCACGCCCGAGATGGGTTCGGCGGTGAACCCGGTGTCGTGGCTGGCCCAACGCGGGCTGACACTCTGAGCGGGCACCGGGCCCGGCCCGCTCCGCCGTTCACGCCGGACCCACTCGAGGTGGTCGGCCCCACCCGAGACGGTCGGCCCACCGGGTGATCGGCCCGGTCACGACCGTCGGCTCAGCATCTGTTCGATCACCACGGCCACGCCGTCCTCGTTGTTGGCGACCGTGCGCCCCGAGGCGGCGGTGAGGACATCCGGGTGGGCGTTGCCCATCGCGTAGGAACGGCCCGCCCAGGTCAGCATTTCGATGTCGTTGGGCATGTCCCCGAACGCCACGACCTCCTCGTGCGAGATCCCGCGCTCGGCGCAGCACAGGGCGAGGGTGCTGGCCTTCGACACGTCGGGACCGCTGATCTCCAGCAGGGCGCTGGGGCTGGAACGGGTGACGTTGGCGCGGGTGCCGATGGCCAGCCGGGCCAGGGTGAGGAAGGCGTCGGGGTCGAGCTCGGGATGGTGGGCGAGGATCTTGAGCACCGGCTCGTCGTCGGCGGGACCGCCCGGTGCCAGCAGTTCCTCGGCCGGGGCGCGGACGTCCGGTATCTCCATGTGCAGCTTCGGATACGCCGGCTCCTGGTTGAAGCCGTAGGTCTGCTCGACGGCGTACACGGTGCCGGGCGCCGCCTCACGCAGCAGTCGCACCGCGTCCAACGCGTTCTGCCGGGCCAGCTCGCGCACCTTCACGAAACGGTGGGCACCGGCACCGCCGTGCAGGTCGACGACGGCGGCGCCGTTCCCGCAGATGGCGAGCCCATGGCCATGGACGTGGTCGCTGACGACGTCCATCCAGCGGGCCGGGCGGCCGGTGACGAAGAAGACCTCGATGCCCGCCTCCTCGGCGGCGGCCAGTGCGGCGATCGTGCGGGGGGACACCGACTTGTCGTCGCGCAGCAGGGTGCCGTCGAGGTCGGTGGCGATGAGCCGCGGCGGGGTGACAGGGATGTCTGCCCACTCGAGCGAGGTCGAGGGCTGGGGGGAGCCCGGGGTCTCGGGCTGTGCGGTCGCTGAGGTCACCCCGCCATTGTCCCGTATGAGCCCGCACGGCCGTGCGGCACTCCGCACATGTGAGGGCTCACCGCTCCCGGTGAGCGGCCGAAACGGGTGCGGCAGCCGAAACGGGTGCGGTGGCCGAAGCCGCGGCAGTGACGGTGAGGGCCGGCTACGGGATCGATCCGGCTCGCCGGCCGCCCGCCCGTTCAGCCCAGCTGGGCCGGAGCCTCCATGGCGATCCGTTCGAAGATCTTCTGGTCCGCCGCGAAGTCCGAGTCCGGGATGGGCCAGTGGAGCACGATCTCGGTGAATCCCAGTTCCGCATGGCGGCCCGCGAAGTCGACGAACGCGTCCAGGGACTCCAGCGGGCGCCCCCGGTCCGGGGTGAATCCCGTGAGCAGGATCTTGTCCAGCTCGGCCATGCTCCGCCCGATCTCGGCACAGGCATCGGCCAGCTTCTCCAGCTGACCGCGAAGGGCGTGCACCGACTGTTCGGGCGTGCCGTTCTCGTACAGCTTGGGGTCACCCGTGGTCACCCATGCCTGCCCGTGCCGGGCGGCGAGCCGCAGCCCGCGCGGCCCGGTGGCGGCCACGGCGAACGGCAGCCGGGGCCGCTGCGCACACCCCGGGATGCCGCGGGCCTCGTGCGCCGCGTAGAAGTCGCCCTGGTACGACACGGAGCCCTCCGTGAGCAGCCGGTCGAGCAGCGGTACGAACTCGGCGAAGCGGTCCGCCCGCTGGCGCGGGGTCCACGGTTCCTGGCCCAGCGCGGTGGCGTCGAAACCGGAACCGCCTGCGCCGATACCGAGGGTGACGCGTCCGCCCGAGATGTCGTCGAGGGAGATCAGCTCCTTGGCCAGGGTCACCGGGTGCCGGAAGTTCGGCGAGGTGACGAGCGTGCCGAGCCGGAGCCGTTCGGTGGCCGCCGCGGCGGCGGTGAGCGTGGGTACCGCGCCGAACCAGGGGCCGTCCCGGAAGGTGCGCCAGGACAGGTGGTCGTAGGTGTAGGCGGCGTGGAAGCCCAGCTCCTCGGCGCGCCGCCACTTGTCGCGGCCCCCCTCGCGCCAGCGGTCGATCGGCAGAATCACAGTGCTCAGTCGCATGGGGACGACCCTACGAGAGACCGAGCAGGTGTTGCATCGACTGCGCGGCGCGGACGGCGGCGTCCCCGCAGCAGTTGTTGAACAGGACGTGGACCTCCCGCGCCTGCTCGGCCATCTCGCGGACGCGCGGTGCCCACTCGGAGAGTTCTTCGGGCGTGTACGAGTGGCGGAACCTCTCTTCCTTGGTGCCGGTCCCCCACGCGCTGTTGCGACCGTGGAAGCGCACCAGGGCGAGCTCCGGGGTGGTGACCCGTACGACCGGTGGTACGGAAGCGGGAAGCGTCTGCACCATGTCCACGGCCACGGCGGCCGTGTCCAGTTCCGTCAGCAGGGCGGTCGTCGCATCGACGTGCTCCTCGCGCCACCAGCCGGGGTGTCGGAATTCCACGGCCATCGGCCATCCCGCGGCACGCTCACGGCACCGGCGCAGGAACTCCACCGCCGGCCTCCCCGGTACGAGCCGGTGCGGGAACTGGAAAACCAGCGTCCCCATACGGCCGGACGCGCGCAGTGGTTCGAGGGCCGCGCTGTACCGGTCCCACACGTCGTCGAGCAGCCCGGGGTCGATGCCTGCCCGCCCCCGCTGCCGTGCGAGGGCCGGGCGCAGTTCGGCGGGCAGCGCTTCCGGCCGCGTCGGGTGCCCGGTGAGCAGGGAGAACGCCTTCACGTCGAACCGGAAGCCCTCAGGGGTGCGGTCGGTCCACAGAAGACTGTTACGGGTGCTGGGCAGCCCGTAATAGGTGGAGTCCACCTCTGCCACCGGGAACTGTGTGGCGTAGTGCCGCAGTCTGCCCTCCGCGTCGCGGTGGCCTGTCGGATACCAGCCGCTGGACACCAGTGCCTTGTCCGTCCACGAGCAGGTTCCGACGCGGATCTCTCCCATCCCGCCAGTCTTCCCCGGACGCGGTGACGGATTCGTCGGGCACAGGGGGCCGTCCGCCCGGCGGTCCGCAACGGGCCCCGGGCGGTTTCGGCCGGAGCCGCCCGGAGCCGCCCGGAGCCGCCCCGAGCCGCCCCGAGCCACCGGTCAGCGGACCTTGCCGTTCCTCCGGGACACGAGTGAGGCTCCGGGCACGATTTCTCGTACGTCTCGTCACCGGGGAGCGGGACGGCCGGACATCAGGGTGACGGCCGCGGCGGCGGTCGGGGTCGGAAGGGCACCGGACCACGGGTCGGTCCGGAAGATGCGCCACGACAGGTGACCGTGGGTGTATCCCGTAGGGAAGCCGAGCTCCTCGGCGCGCTTCCGGGTCGAACGGCTGCCCCCGTTCCAGCGGCGGTACGGGAGGGGCACGGTGCTCAGGCGCAGACTCGTGCCGTCGAGCCCAGGTTCTGCCGCCCCCCGTCGACGCCCGGGTGTTTCACGTGAAACGGTCGCCACACGTCCAGCGCTCACCGCACGTGCGCACTCAGCCAAGGCGTGAGGACGATCATGGGGATGAACTCCTTGTGCGTCCGGTCGCCGGGCAGCGGCACGATCAGGAAGTGGCCCGGGGGGAAGCGTCGGCTTCGGACATGGGCGAGGCCGTCGAAGGCGGAGCGGAGGAAGGCGGGCACTTCGTCGCGGGGGATGTCGGGGCACTCCACGCCCTCCACGTCGATCAGGGCGTCGCCCTCGGCATAGAGCCGCACGCTGATTCGGGGCAGGCCGCCGAACTCGACGTAGGCCTCATGGGGGAGGGAACCGTCCGGGTCGGTGGTCACGCCCACACCCGCTGCGGTGCGGCGTGATGTCTGGTCGGCGCCGATGTCATGGGTGACCTCGATCTCGCGTCCGTATACGTCCGCGAGGGCCCGGAGGGCGGTGACGGCGGCCTCGGTGGTGGGCAGATGTTCCATACCGCTGATCATGCGGTGCCGTCGGCCGCCGGGAAACCGCCGCGTCAGTGGCTCTCGGGGAACCGCAGATACCCAGGGGGCACGGTGCCGGTCAGCCACACGCCGTTCGCGCTCACCCGGAAGACATGGCCGTCGCGGTGCATGGCGGCCGAGTCCACGGAGAGCACCACGGGGCGGCCCCTGCGGGCACCTACACGGGTCGCCGTGGCGCGGTCGGCGGAGAGGTGCACGTCGTGCCGGTCCATGGGCAGCAGACCCTCGGCGCGGATCGCGGCCAGGTGACGGGCGACGGTGCCGTGGAAGAGATACGGCGGCGGGGCGGCCGGCGGCAGTCCGAGGTCGATCTCGATGCTGTGCCCCTGGCTGGCGCGGATCCGGGTGCCCTCGATCGCGAAGCGCTGCTTGTCGTTGGCGGCGACGACGTGGTCCAGTTCCGCCCGGGTGAACCGGAAGCCGTGTGCGGCCGCCGCGGCGATCAACGTGTCGATCTCGACCCAGCCGGCCTCGTCGAGGGTGAGCCCGATGGCCTCGGGCTGATGGCGCAGATGTCTGGCCAGGTACTTCGACACCTTCACGGTGCGTCTTTCGTCCATCCGCTCAGCCTGCCGTGGGAGACGTGAATCACGCGATTGATTTTGTCCAGCGTGTTTGATCCACAGCAAAGTCTGTTTATCCACAGAAGAGTCGGTCGAACCTGTGGACAACCGTATCGGCGGCTCCCGGACAGTCCCGTACCGACGGCCGCCGGCCGACACGGGGCCGGGCCTTCGGGCCGCCCCTCGGCGAGGTCTCACACCGGTGGCTTCACCCGAGTGATCCTGCGCAGCGCCCCCGGCATCCACCGTGCCCACACGTACGCGCCGCGCGCCTCCGGGGTCACCGGTACCACCGCCTCGTTCCGCACCACCGCGCGCAGAATCGCGGCGGCGACCTTCTCCGGAGGACAGTCGCGCAGCCCGTAGCGGCGGGCCGCCGCCTGCGGCGCTGTTCCTCCTCGGCCTCCGTGCCCGCGAAGCGCGCGCTGGAGGTGATGCCGGTGTCGACGATGCCGGGGCAGACCGCCGTCACGCCGATCCCCTGCCCCGCGAGCTCCGCGCGCAGGCACTCGCCGAGCATCAGCACCGCCGCCTTGGAAGTGCTGCAGGAGGGCAGCGCCCGGGACGGCTGGTACGTCGAGGCGGACGCCACATTCACGAGGTGACCGTCCTGCCCGCGCCCGGCCATCCGCGCTCCGAAGAGTCGGCAACCGTGGATCACGCCCCACGGATCGACGTCGAGAACCCGTTTCCAGTCCTCCGGGGTGGTGTCGAAGAAGGAGCCGCCCAGGCCGACACCCGCGTTGTTCACCAGGACGTCCACCACGCCGTGCTCCGCGGTGATCTCCTCGGCGAGTTTTTCCATGGCCTGCGCGTCGGACACGTCGACGGTCCTGGCTCAGGACGCCGACGCTCCGGCCGAACGGGCCTCCTCGGCGGTGCGGACCGCCGCCTCCGCGTCCCGGTCGACGCCCCCCGTACGCACCCGGCGCTCGCGCGCGCCCCGCAGCACCGTTCCGGACGAGCCCGTCACTCCGCCTCCGCCCCGTGCCGCCGGCTTCGCCCTGCGCCCGCGCCCGTCTGCTGTGCCACGTGTCCGTACCGCAGGCTGTGCTCCGTGTCCGTGGCGTGACACCGGCGAATCCGGCAGCTCAGCGGAGGCCGGGTCAAGAGGCGACTCCTGGCTGCGGACAGCTCCCCGAGGGGAGGATCCCCTACGGGCCCGTACAACCAGAGGGGGATGCCAAGACGGCTCTCCGGGCTGACGACCCGCGTGGCGCGGGTCACTAACGTCGGGGACGTGACTGTGATCGCGACCGAAAGTCTGAGCAAGCGGTTCCCCAGGGTGACCGCGCTTGACCGGCTTTCCATGGACGTCGGGCCCGGTGTGACCGGACTCGTCGGGGCCAATGGAGCCGGCAAGTCCACATTGATCAAGATCCTTCTGGGTCTTTCCCCCGCCACGGAGGGCCGCGCCGAAGTGCTCGGCCTCGACGTCGCGACCGAGGGCGCCGCCATCCGGGAGCGGGTCGGCTACATGCCGGAACATGACTGCCTGCCGCCGGACGTCTCGGCCACCGAGTTCGTGGTCCACATGGCACGCATGTCCGGCCTGCCGCCCACCGCCGCGCGGGAGCGCACCGCGGACACCCTGCGCCATGTCGGCCTGTACGAGGAGCGCTACCGCCCCATGGGCGGCTACTCGACCGGCATGAAGCAGCGCGTGAAGCTCGCGCAGGCCCTGGTGCACGACCCGGACCTGGTCTTCCTGGACGAGCCGACCAACGGCCTCGACCCCGTCGGCCGTGACGAGATGCTCGGCCTGATCCGTCGCATCCACACCGACTTCGGCATCTCGGTCCTGGTCACCTCACACCTTCTGGGCGAGCTCGAGCGCACCTGCGACCACGTGGTCGTCGTCGACGGCGGCAAACTGCTGCGCTCCAGCTCCACCACGGACTTCACGCAGAACACGACGACCCTCGCGATCGAGGTCACCGACACCGACGAGCACCCCGACGGCACCCGCGCGGTGCGCGAAGCGCTCGACGCGCGCGGGGTGTCCGTCCAGGACGGCAGCGGACTGCCGGGCTCCGGACATGTCCTCCTGCTCACCGCCCAGGGCGAGGAGACCTACGACCTGGTGCGGGACGTGATCGCCGACCTCGGCCTCGGCCTGGTGCGCATGGAACAGCGCCGCCACCACATCTCCGAGGTCTTCACGAACGACACGGACACCGGCGCGGGCACGGACGCGGGTACAGGTACGAATACCGGGGCCGGCCACGGCAACGGCGAGCAGCGGAAGGAGGCGGTCGGCCATGGCGGTTGAGCAGCCCCTGCGGACACCCGCACCGGCGTCGGGTGACCAGACCCGGATCCACAACATCGGCTATCGCTCCTACGAAGGCCCTCGCCTCGGCCGCTCCTACGCCAGGCTCTCGCTGTACTCGCAGTCCCTGCGCGGCTCCTACGGCCTCGGCCGCTCGGCGAAGTCCAAGGTGCTGCCGATGCTGCTGTTCGTGGTGATGTGCATCCCCGCCGCCATCATGGTGGCCGTCGCCGTGGCCACCAAGGTGAAGGAACTGCCCGTCGACTACACCCGTTACGCGATCATCATGCAGGCCGTGATCAGCTTGTACATCGCCTCGCAGGCACCCCAGTCCGTCTCGCGCGACCTGCGCTTCAAGACCGTGCCGCTGTACTTCTCGCGGCCCATCGAGACCGCCGACTACGTACGCGCCAAGTTTGCGGCCCTGACCTCGGCCCTTTTCATCCTGACCGCCACTCCCCTGCTGGTGCTCTACGTGGGTGCGCTGCTGGCCGAACTCGACTTCGCCGACCAGACCAAGGGGTTCGCGCAAGGACTCGTCTCGGTGGCACTGCTCTCCCTGCTCTTCGCCGGTATCGGCCTGGTCATCGCGGCGGTCACCCCGCGTCGTGGCTTCGGCATCGCCGCCGTGATCGCCGTGCTGACCATCTCCTACGGCGCGGTCTCCACCCTCCAGGCGATCGCGCACGTCCAGGACAGCTCCCAGGCGATCGCCTGGATCGGCCTGTTCTCGCCGGTCACCCTCATCGACGGTGTGCAGTCCGCCTTCCTGGGCGCGAGCACCACCTTCCCCGGTGGAGTGGGACCGTCGAACGGCGAGGGCGTGGTGTACGTCCTCATCACCCTCGGCCTGATCGCGGCCTGCTACGGCCTTCTGACGCGCCGCTACCGGAAGGTGGGCCTGTGACCACGCTCTCCATCGACCATGTCTCCCGCTGGTTCGGCAACGTGGTCGCCGTCAACGACATCACCATGACCATCGGCCCCGGCGTGACCGGTCTCCTCGGCCCCAACGGTGCCGGGAAGTCCACCCTCATCAACATGATGGGCGGCTTCCTCGCCCCCTCCACCGGCACCGTCACCCTCGACGGCCAGACCGTGTGGCGCAACGAAAAGATCTACCGGCAGATCGGCATCGTCCCCGAGCGCGAGGGGATGTACGACTTCCTCACCGGCCGCGAGTTCGTCGTCGCCAACGCCGAACTGCACGGACTGGGCGCCAAGGCGGCCCAGCAGGCCCTGGCGACGGTCGAGATGGAGTACGCGCAGGACCGCAAGATCGCCACGTACTCCAAGGGCATGCGGCAGCGCGTGAAGATGGCCTCCGCGCTGGTCCACGAGCCGTCCCTGCTCCTGCTGGACGAACCATTCAACGGCATGGACCCGCGCCAGCGCATGCAGCTGATGGACCTGCTGCGGCGCATGGGCGACGAGGGCCGCACCGTACTGTTCTCGTCCCACATCCTCGAAGAGGTCGAGCAGCTCGCCTGGCACATCGAGGTCGTCGTCGCCGGCCGGCACGCGGCCAGCGGAGACTTCCGCAAGATCCGCCGCCTGATGACGGACCGTCCGCACCGCTACCTGGTGCGCTCCAGCGACGACCGAGTCCTCGCGGCCGCGCTGATCGCCGACCCGTCCACGTCCGGCATCGAGGTCGACCACAGCGAGGGCGTCCTGCGCATCCAGGCCGTCGACTTCGCCCGCTTCACGTCCCTGCTGCCCAGGGTCGCGAAGGAACACGGCATCCGCCTGCTCACGGTCTCGCCGTCCGACGAGTCCCTCGAGTCCGTCTTCTCGTATCTCGTCGCGGCGTAGGAGGCCAACCATGTACGACCCCACAGTCGCCCGACTCACCTACCGGGCCCTGCTCGGCCGTCGCCGGGCCCTCATCCTGGGCGCCCTGCCCCTGCTGCTGATCGCGATCTCCGTGGCGGTGCGCGTCCTCGCCGGTGCCGACGACCAGACCGCGGCCGACGTGCTCGGCGGGCTGGCGCTCGCCACCATGGTGCCGATCATCGGTGTCATCGCGGGAACCGGCGCGATGGGCCCGGAGATCGACGACGGCTCGGTGGTGTACCTGCTGTCCAAGCCGATCAAGCGGCCCACGATCATCTACACCAAGCTGATCGTGGCGATCGCCGTGACGATGGTCTTCTCGGCGGTGCCCACCCTGATCGCCGGCTTCGTCCTCAACGGCAACGGCCAGCAGATCGCCGTCGCCTACACGGTGGCCGCGCTGGTCGCCTCCATCGCGTACGCGGCGCTCTTCCTGCTGCTCGGCACGGTCTCCCGGCACGCGGTGGTGTTCGGGCTGGTCTACGCGCTGGTCTGGGAGGCCCTGTTCGGCTCCCTGGTGCCCGGCGCGCGCACGCTGAGCGTCCAGCAGTGGTCGCTGGCGGTGGCCCAGAAGGTCTCCGGCGGCGACCTGGTCACCTCGGACGTCGGTCTCACGACCGCGACGATCCTGCTGGTTGTCGTCACCGTCCTGGCCACCTGGTACGCGGGGCAGAAGCTGCGCACGCTGACGCTCGCCGGGGAGGAGTGACCTCACCCCGTTGCACGCGCTTCGTTCCGCTCCGGCACACCGGGCACGGGGGACACGGAAGGCTACGGCTCACGATCCGACGGAAGGACCGACCGCGATGGCGGGTCGGACGGCCGGGCACGACGAACGGCGGGAGCACGAGGGCGAGGACGGGTGGTCCGCCCGCCGGCCCGTCCACGGGCCGGACGACCCACCCGTCCTCGGGACCGACGACCGGCCGGACCACCGCCCCGACCGCCGGACCCGTGACCGGGACGCCGAGGACGAGGCCGAGGCCGAGAGCAGTGTCTCCCCCGCCCCGGACGGCGTGGTCCTGGTCGACGCCTTCGTCCGCGCTGCGGAGACCGCCGAGTCGTCCGCTCGCGCCCGCATGCTGACCGAACGCCGGCGGCACGAGGAGCCGGAGCCGCAGCCGCAGACCTGACGCTCCGACGAGCCGCCGGCGGGATGGTTCTTCGGCAAGGCACGCCGACGCCGGTGGCGCCGTCGCCGGGGATGAGTGCGCCGCGGCGGCCGGCAGCGGTGCCCGCCCGGCCGTCCCGCTGACGGCGGGGCGGCCGGGTTTTCACGGCCGGCGGTCCCGCGGCTTCACGTCCTTGGCGTGGTCCGGACGACGGGCCCTAAATGAGTGGCACCCACCTCGCCCGGCGGGCAGAGTGGTGGTGTCCGCATCGCCGGGAAGGTCCGGTGTCGTGATCCGGGAGAGGAGCGGGACGATGTCCATGCACGGCAGTACGTCCAGCTCCCGACAGGGCAGCCGACGGCGGGCTCCGGAGTAGTTCCTGCTCCTTTGCCGAGTCCGCTCCACGGGGAGCTGCCCGGGGCGGCCGCTTCGAGCACGCGCATCAGCCGCGTGGGCCGCCCACCCGGAGGATTGGCCGAGAGGTAAGGCACCGGCTCGCTGAGCCGCGGTCGGGCGAAAGCCCGCGCACGTTCGATTCGTGCATCCTCCGCAGGACGTCGAACCCGCCCCGCTGAGCCCTCCGGTTTCTGAACGGCTCAGCGGGCGTGGCGCCTTCAGCCCAGCAACCGCTCCAGCACCACCGCGATCCCGTCCTCCTCGTTGGAGGACGTCACCTCGTCGGCCACCGCCCGCAGTTCCTGGTGGGCGTTGGCCATGGCGACGCTGTGTGCGGCCCAGGCGAACATCGGGATGTCGTTGGGCATGTCGCCGAAGGCGATCGTCCCCGCGGCCTTCGCCCCGAGCCGGCGAGCGGCCAGGGACAGTCCGGTGGCCTTGGACAGGCCGAGGGGAAGCAGTTCGACGATGCCCTCGCCCGCCATGACGACAGTGACGAAACCGCCCGCGGTGCGGGTGGCCGCTTCGGCGAGTTCGTCGTCGGTGAGGGTCGGGTGCTGTATGTACAGCTTGTTCAGGGGGGCCGCCCACAGGTCCGACGCGTCCGTGAGCGGCGTCGAGGGCAGTCTGCCCGTCACCTCGTAGCCGGGGCCGACCAGTACTTCACCGTCCAGCCCGTCGCGGCTCGCGGCCAGGTGCAGCGGGCCGGTCTCCGCCTCGATCTTGGCCAGCGCCACCGCGGCCAGCTGCCGGTCCAGCGTCACCGACGTGAGCAGCCGGTGTGCTCCGGCGTCGTACACCTGGGCGCCCTGGCCGCAGACGGCGAGGCCCTGGTAGCCCAGGTCGTCGAGGATGGGCCGGGTCCAGGGGACCGCGCGGCCGGTGACGACGATGTGGGAGGCGCCCGCCGCGGTGGCCGCGGCGAGCGCGTCCCGGGTGCGGCGGGAGACCGAGTGGTCGTCACGCAGCAGTGTGCCGTCGAGGTCGGTGGCGACGAGTTGGTACGGGAACGGTGTGCTCACTTGGAAACCGGTTCCAGAAGCTCCCGGCCGCCCAGGTACGGACGCAGCACCTCGGGGATCCGCACCGAACCGTCGGCCTGCTGGTGGTTCTCCAGGATGGCCACGATCGTGCGCGGTACGGCGCACAGGGTGCCGTTGAGCGTGGCCAGCGGGCGCACACGCTTGCCGTCACGTACGCGGATCTGGAGCCGGCGGGACTGGTACTCGGTGCAGTCCGAGGTCGAGGTCAGCTCGCGGTACTTGCCCTGGGTCGGGATCCACGCCTCGCAGTCGTACTTCCGTGCGGCGGAGGAACCCAGGTCGCCCGAGGCGACGTCGATCACGCGGAACGGCAGCTCCAGCGCCGTCAGCCACTGCTTCTCCCACTCCAGCAGCCGCTGGTGCTCCTCCTGCGACTCCTCCGGAGTGACGTAGGAGAACATCTCGACCTTGTCGAACTGGTGTACGCGGAAGATGCCGCGGGTGTCCTTGCCGTGCGAGCCGGCCTCGCGCCGGAAGCAGGGTGAGAAGCCCGCGTAGCGGAGCGGCAGCCGGTCGGCGTCGATGATCTCGTCCATGTGGTACGCGGCGAGCGCCACCTCGGACGTGCCGACCAGGTAGAGGTCGTCCTTCTCGAGGTGGTACACGTCCTGGGCCGCCTGCCCGAGGAAGCCGGTGCCCGCCATGGACTGGGGCCGGACCAGGGCCGGGGTCAGCATCGGGGTGAAGCCGGCCGCGGTGGCCCGGGCGATCGCGGCGTTCACCAGAGCCAGCTCGAGCAGCGCGCCGACGCCGGTCAGGAAGTAGAAGCGCGATCCGGAGACCTTGGCACCGCGCTCGACGTCGATGGCACCGAGGATCTGACCGAGCTCCAGGTGGTCCTTGGGCTCGAAGCCCTCGGCGCCGAAGTCGCGGGCGGTGCCGTGCGTCTCCAGCGTGACGAAGTCCTCCTCGCCGCCGACGGGGACGTCGGGGTGGACGAGGTTGCTCAGCCTGCCCAGAAGCTCCTGCGTCTCGGCCGCTGCCGCGTCCCGCTCCGCGTCGGCCGCCTTGACGTCGGCCGCGAGGGTGCCGGCCTTCTTCAGCAGCTCGGCCTTCTCGTCGCCGGTCGCCTTGGGGATGAGCTTGCCGAGCGCTTTCTGTTCGGCGCGCAGCTCGTCGAAGCGGACGCCGGACGACCTGCGCCGTTCGTCGGCGGACAGGAGGGAGTCGACGAGCGCGACGTCCTCTCCACGGGCGCGCTGCGAAGCGCGCACACGGTCGGGGTCCTCACGGAGCAGGCGAAGGTCAATCACGCGCTCAAGGCTACCGGTGCGTGGTGACGCTCCACGACTCACTATTCCACCGGAGTCCCTCACGCCCCGGTATGGGGGAATTGCGCAATGTGTCCACAGGGGTGCAGTCGGGGTTGCCGCGGGGCGTCCCGAGGGTCGGCTCGGCGGAGATCGGGGTCGAAGAGGAGGGGCCCACTCCCCTGAAAGGGTCAGTTCGCGAGCTGTCCGTTGACTGAAATTCCTTGCGGAACCGGGATTCGGGGTCCGGTTGTCCACAGGCGTCCACAGGGTGGGGGAAGTTATCCACAGGCTGTGAAGAAAGTCTGTGGATTTCGGAATGGGCCATTCCGGAACGCGTGACCGGAGGCGAGGATTCCCGTCATGAACCCTCCCTTACCTCTACTTTCGGGCAGGAAATGGTCACCCCAAAGGGTTGGCGAAAGGAAAAGGGTGGACGAAGGGTGTCCGCCGGGCGAGTGAACGCGATCATGGGCGGTAGGGAGATTTGTCGACGGAACGGCACAACGCTGTCGACTTGTCCCCGGATCGAGAAGTTGGCCTGTGGATAACTTCTGTGGATAACGAAAATCAGTAAATATGACCGGTAGGGCTGGAAATCTCAGAACCGGCCGTCCTGGCAACGCGCCACCCAGTCCGCCGCGGACACGAATTCGTCGTCCGAAGTTCCGGGCAGCGGCTCCCGCACCTCGGCCGGCCCCACATCCGCACGCGGATACGAACCGAGGAAGCGCACCTGAAGGCAGACCCGCTTGAGACCCATCAGCGTCTCGGCCACCCTGCGGTCCGAGATATGGCCCTCGGCGTCGATGCAGAAGCAGTAATTGCCGATACCGGCACCGGTGGGCCGGGACTGGAGCAGCATCAGGTTGACGCCGCGCGTGGCGAACTCGCCCAGCAGATCGCGCAGGCCACCGGGATGGTCGTCGCGCTGCCACACCACGATGGACGTCTTGTCCGCACCGGTGGGCGCGGCGGGGCGTGCGGGCCGTCCGACCAGGACGAAGCGGGTCTGGGCGTTCTCCGCGTCGTGGATTCCGGTCTCCAGCGCCTCCAGCCCGTACCGGGCCGCCGCGAACTCGCCGGCGAAGGCCGCGTCGTACCGGCCCTCCTGCACCAGTCGGGCCCCGTCCGCGTTGGATGCGGCCGATTCCCAGACGACGTCCGGGAGGTGCTTCTTCAGCCAGTTGCGGACCTGTGGCTGGGCGGCGGGGTGGGCGGTGACGGTCTTGATCTCCGACAGCCTGGTGCCGGGGCGTACGAGCAGCGCGAAGGTGATCGACAGCAGCACCTCGCGGTAGATCGTCAGCGGGGTACCCGCGACCAGTTCGTCGAGAGTGGTGGTGATGCCGCCCTCGACGGAGTTCTCGATGGGGACGAAAGCGGCCTCGGCCTCCCCGGCGCGTACCGCGTCGAGCGCGGACTGTACGGACACGTACGGGATCAGCTCCCGGGTGGCCGCCTCCGGGAGAGTGCGCAGGGCGACTTCGGTGAAGGTGCCCTCGGGGCCGAGGTACGCGTAGCTCGCTGGCATGACCTCACCCTAATGGGCCCGCGCCGAAGGCATCCCCGGATGCCCTCCCGGGAGTGACATGTGAGTGGCATGCGAGTGGTGTGCGCGTGGCATGCGTGTCGGGCGGGGTGCCTCACCCCTCCAGCAGCCGCTGCCCCACGTACTCGCTCTCCGCCGCGCCGCCCGGCACCGCGAACAGCCCGCTCGCCTCGTGCCGGATGAACGGCGTGAGCGCGTCCCCCCGGTCGAGCTTGCGCTGCACCGGCACGAAACCGCGCAGCGGGTCGGCCTGCCAGCAGACGAACAGCAGACCCGCGTCCGGCACACCGTTCGCGTCGATGCCGTCGTGGTACGAGAGCGGGCGCCGGAGCATCGCCGCGCCCCCGTTCTGGTCGGGGCGGGTGATCCGGGCGTGGGCGTTGATGGGGACCACCAGATTGCCCGCGGAGTCCGTCTTCTCCAGGTCCATCGCGGAGGTCTCGGCGCCTCCGGACAGCGGCGCCCCGTCGGACTTGCGGCGGCCGATGACCGCTTCCTGCTCCTTGACCGCGAGCTTCTCCCAGTCGTCGAGCAGCATGCGGATACGACGGACGACCACGTAGGAGCCGTTCGCCATCCAGGCGGGGTCACCGTTCGCCGGTACGAAGATCCGCTGGTCGAAGTCCGGTTCGGACGGCTTGGGGTTGCGTGTGCCGTCGATCTGGCCCATCAGGTTGCGGGCGGTCATCGGGCGGGTGGTGGCACCGGGTGAGCGATTGAACCCGTTCATCTGCCAGCGCACCCTGGCCGCCGAACCGGCGTCCTTCTGCACGGCGCGCAGTGCGTGGAAGGCGACCAGGGCGTCATGGGCACCGATCTGCACCCACAGGTCGCCATTGCTGCGGGCCTTGTCGAGGTGGTCCGAGGAGAAGTCGGGCAGCGGGTCCAGAGCCGCCGGACGCTGCTTCTCCAGTCCGGTGCGGGCGAAGAAGCTGTGGCCGAAGCCGAAGGTGAGGGTCAGGGAGGAGGGACCGGCGTCCTGTGCCACACCGGTGTCGCCGTCGGCGCTCGGCTCGCCGGCCATGAGCCGCCGGGCCGTGCCCGACCAGCGGCGCAGCAGGGCGGCCGCCTCCTTGCGCCCGGCGCCCGGCGCGAGGTCGAACGCGACGAGATGACCACGGGCCGGAAGCCCTTCGGTGATACCGGGCTGATGTTTCCCGTGAAACATCGCCCGGCCCTCCCCCACGGAGGCCAGCGGGGTGGCTTCGGCCGGTGCGGCGGCGTAGCCCACGGCACCGCCCGCAGCACCGAGCACCAGCCCGGTGGCTCCGGCAGTGCCGAGCAGACGGCGCCGGGAGATGCCCTCCCGGGCGACCGGTGGGGTGGCGCCTCCCCGAGGTTCCGGCGTCACAGGGGTGCGGGCCTCCGGAATGGACTGGTCAGCCATGGTGGTTCAGCCGATCTGTGCGTTCTTGGAGACGGTCACCTGGTCGATGTCGGAGGTCCGCACGGTCACCTCGACGGTCCAGTCGCCCGCCATGGGGATCTGCACTCCGCTCGCCGACAAGTGTCCGGTGGCGAGGCGGTCGGGGACGACGGGCAGCGGTCCGATGTCCTTCGTGGAAAGGGTGAGGGCGACCTTGAGCTCGGGGACGTCGAAGGCCTTGCCGTCGGTCCGCTCCACATAGACGTGCATGTCGTTGCCGCCCACGCGCGCGGGATCCAGGTCGATGGTGACGACGCCCTTGCCGTCCTTGCCGCCGGTGTCGAAGGGCATGTTCAGGGTCACCGCACCGGTGCCCTGGGCGGACGAGGCCGAGGGCGACGACGGGGCCGAGGACGAGGAGGCGGCCCTCTCGGCCTCCTGCTCCGTACGCCCCGGTTCGGTCTGTGTCAGCACGGTGGTGATCGCGAGCAGGACGACGGCTGTACCGGCCTCGGCGAGCACGGAGCGGCGCAGTCCGAAGCGGTTCGGGTCGGCGTCCCGCAGCCGCTTCTGCCGGGCGGTCGCCACGGCGGCTCGCTGCCGGGCGAGCTGCGCGGCCCGCGCGGAGTCCCCGCCGGCCTTCGCCCCGGCCTCCGACTCCTCCGACCGGACCTCGGCAGGCCCCGTGACGGCCGCGGGCTTCTCCCGTTCGGTGTCGGTGTCGGTGTCGGTGTCGGTGTCGGTGTCGGCCGAGGCCGCGGAGACGGAAGCGGAGGCTGCCGCGGCCGTCTCCGTACCGGCCCCGGCCTTCCCGGTACCGGTGGCCCCGGCGCTTTCCTGTCCTGCCCCGCCCCCGGTGGCCGACATCGCCGCCGCGGTTTCCTTCTGCTCCTCCCGGAGCGTCACCGGCGCACCGGGCTCCGCCAGGCGGGCCGTCCACCTCCGGGAGGCGTACGCGATCCCGACCATGGCCACCACGAGCCCGATCTTGACGAGCAGCAACTGCCCGTACCGGGTGTCGGTGAACGCCGACCAGGAGCCGAGCTGCCGCCAGCTCTGGTAGATCCCGGTGACGACCAGCGCGACCACACTGCCGAACGCGAGCCGCGAGAACCGCTGGACGGCGGCCGTGTCGACCGCGGTGTCGGCGGGTGCGCGGTAGAGCGCGACGAGCAGGGCGGTGAGCCCGCCGAGCCAGGCGGCGACGGCCAGCAGGTGGACGACGTCGACCGGCATCGCGAGGCCTGGCTGGATTCCCTGGGAGGCGTGCTCGGACATGGCCCAGCTCGCGGCGAGCCCGGCCGCCACGACCGTCCCCCCGATGGCGAGCCCGAAGGACAGGTCCCGCTTCTCCTCGTCGTTCCGCTGGTACTGGGCGGAGCCGAAGAGCACCGCGATGAACAGCGCCGCCGCGGCGAGCAGCAGCAGCCGTGACACGAGCGCCGCGCCGGTCTTGGTCTGCAGCACCTCGCTGAGCAGCGTCAGGTCGAAGACGTCGCCGATCTTCCCGGAGCTCGTGTAGGAACCGCGCAGGAGCAGCAGTGCGAGGGTGGACGCGGTGAGCGTGAGCCACCCGGAGACGACCAGCCGCTGCACCGCCCGTACGCCGGAGCCGGGCCGCCAGCAGGCGAGCACGAAGGCGGCCCCGCCGACCATGACCGCGAACCCGGCGTACGACAGGTACCGTCCGGTGCCGTACAGCGAACCGATCAACCCGTCGTCGGGGGACTGGGCGGAGGCTTCGACGGAGGTCTCCGAGGGGGCCCCGACGGAGAAGGTGAAGGCGCCGGCGACGGGATGGCTGTCCGCGGACACCACCTGGTAGGTGACGGTGTAGGTGCCGTCGGGCAGCCCGCCGAGCAGCTGCACGGTGTACGTGGTGCCGCTCGTTCCGGCCGGGTCGCCCTTGTCGACCCGCTCGCCCTTGGGATCGAGGACGCGCAGGGCGTCGTCGCTCACCGCGACCGGTTCGGAGAAGGTGAGCGAGACCTGGGCGGGCGCCTTGTCGACCACCGTCCCCTGCCGGGGATCGCTTCCGGTCAGCGCGGCGTGCGCGGAGGCGGGAGCGGCCCCGGCGAGGAGCGCGCCGGTGACGGCCAGGAACAGCAGCACCAGGATCCGGACGCGGGGGGCGATGGTCTGGGTCACAGGGGTTTCTCCCTCAGTGTCCGTGCTTCGGAATGTAGGTGGCAGGCTTCACCGGGATCTCGACCGTGACGGGGTCGGAGTGGGCGAAGCGCAGTTCGACGGAGACCTTCTGACCCTGCTTCGGTTTCCGTGTCAGCTGCTCGAACATCAGATGATTGCCGCCGCTCTCGAGCACGAGGCTGCCCCGGGCCGGGATGTCGAGCGCGTCGACCTCCTGCATGGTCCCGTCGACGGTCTCGTGCACGGTGACGCGGTCGGCGGCGTCACTGCTGACCGAGGTCAGCCGGTCGGCCGCGCCGCCCTTGTTGCTGATCACGAGAAAGCCGGCCGCCATGTCCGAGACCGGCTGCGGCATGTACGCGGAGCCGACGGACAGGTCCGCCTCGTCGTCCGGGCCCGAGCCCGGACCGTCCGAGTCCGAACCGCCGCAGCCGGCGAGGGTCAGCACCCCGGCGACGGCCACCGCCGCGAAGGCGTGCGGCCTCCCGGGGAACTGCCTCCTCGCGAGCCGTCTCACGGCTTCTCACCCTTGATGATCTTGGGGAGGTCCGCGGTGTAGTCCTCGACGGTGGCGTCCTCGCCGTAGAGGAGGTAGCCGCCGTCGGTCTTCGGGGAGAAGGCGATGACCTGGGTGCCGTGGTCGGAGACGACCTGGCCCTTGTCGTCCTTGCGCGGCGCGTTGATGGAGATGCCGAGGGTGCGGGCGCCGGCCTGGACCGTGTCGAAGTCGCCGGTGAGGCCGACGACCTGGGAGTCGATGCCCTTGAGCCACTTGCCGAGCGCGGCGGAGGTGTCCCGCTCGGGGTCGGTGGTGACGAACACGATCCGCAGTTCGTCCTGCTGGTCCTGGGGCAGCTGCTTCTTGGCCACCGCGAGGTTGTTCATGGTCAGCGGGCAGACGTCGGGGCAGTGCGTGTAGCCGAAGTAGATCAGCGTGGGCTTGCCGGCGGTCTCCGCGCGGAAGTCGTACTTCTTGCCCTGGGTGTCGGTGAGGACGAGGTCCGGCTTTTCGAACGGATTGTCGAGGGCCGTGGCGGCCTTCTCAGCGCCCGCCTCCTCGGAGACCACGGCGATGGGCTCGCCGCTGTCGCCGTCGCTGCTGCCGCAGGCGGAGAGGGTCAGGGTGGCGGCGGCGAGCAGGGCCGCCGCCGTGAGGGTCTTCTTGCGCATGATGGTGTCCAGAATGTAGGTGCTCCGGCACGCACCGGGGTTCCACCGGGCTGTGGAACCCCGGTGCGTGCCGTTGAACAGAGGAAGGGCTCAGGCGTCGGCGCGCCGACGCCCGGCGAGTACGCCGTAGGCGACACCCGCGGCACCGACCACGATGCCGACGATGCCCAGGACCCGGGCGGTGGTGTCCGTACCGCCCGCGTCACCGGAGTCGGCCGCCGCGGTGGTGTCCGCGGCGGCGTTCTCGTCGGACTTGGCGTCCTCGGCCCCGCCGTCCGACGCGCCGTGCGAGTGACCGTCGGCGGAGGCCTCGGCCAGGGTGAGCACGGGGGCCGGGAAGTCGGGCTCCTCCTGGCCCTCCTGCGGCACCTCGATCCAGCGGACGACCTCCTTGTTGGAGTACGTCTGCAGCGCCTTGAAGACCAGTTCGTCGGCCTTCTCGGGCAGGGTGCCGACAGACACCGGGAACTTCTGGAAGAAGCCGGGGCCGATGCCGGCGTCGTCGTCGGCGGTCCAGGTGACCTTGGTGACGGCCTCGTCGATCTTCTTGCCGTGCATCTCCAGCGGCTTGTCCAGCTTGGACTTGGTGACCTTGATGTCCCAGCCGTCGATCGGCTGCGGCATCACGGAGGCCAGCGGGTGGTCGGTCGGGAACGTCACCTCGAGCTTGGTCGTCGACGCGTCGTCGCGCTCGTTGGGGACCTTGAAGTTCACGACCGCGTAACCGCCCTTGGCCGCCTCGCCCTCGGGCTGCACGCTGACGTGCGCGAAGGCGGGGGCGGACAGGGTGAGGACGGCGACACCGGCGACGGCGCCGACGGCGGCGATACGGGAAGCCTTCATGGAAGGAGCACTCCGCTTCAGTTGGGTTTCGCTGACGGTGAGGGAACCGCGTACGGCGCGTACGTCCCCGCTCGTCGGTGGTGACTGGGCCACAGACGGCTCGTCGTACGAGGGGAGTACGAGCGAAGCAGGCGGGAAGTACACGGGAAGTGCGCGGGAAAACGGACGCGTACGCGCGTGCCGTGCCATGCCGCATGCGGGCACCCTCCTTCCGCCGGGAGGTCCGGAGGTCGTCGAGGGGCCCGGTCGCGTCAGGCGGCGAGGGCGAGTGCGCTGCCGGCCGGGGGCGGTCCCCGGCGGATCACCGTGTGCTGGAGTGCGGTGGTACGGGGCGTGGACGGCACGGCCGGTACGGTGCGCAACCGGCACGGGGCCACCTGCGGGGCCCCCGGGAGACCCGCGCGCAAAGCGCGCACCAGAGCGAGTGCCGCGTGCAGGGACCGTACGAGGGTGCCCTCGGCGACGCCGTGCGCCGACAGTTCGGTGAGCCGCAGCAGAGCCAGGTCGCCGCGGCGCAGCAGCCAGCCGGTGGCCAGTGCGGTGAGGACGTGCACGAGCAGCATCGGCAGGGACGGCAGCAGCGGCATGGACGAGGCCGCGGCCGAGGGGTCCGCGGCCAGGGTCAGGACGCCGTCCTGGGCGTGCCCCCCGTGGGTGCCGCCGGCCGTGCTCCCCGTACCGGTCGTGCCGGGGTGGACCCGGGCGTCGGTGAGGATGCGCTGCGCCTGCGCGGGGCTGATGGACACCGCGCCGGCACCGCACATCAGCCGGGCCGCCTGCTCGATCAGCGAGGTGTCGGACAGGGATTCGGACACGGACGGCGACACGTTCGCGGGGGTCGCGGCGCCGTGCTGGCCGATGCCGAACAGGGCGTGCAGCACCGTCTGGCAGACCGCCAGCGGGACGGCGATGCCCGGAAGGGACCGCGCGCGTCCGGCGAGCGGTACCGAGGCCACGAACGTGACGAGGAATCCGACGCCCAGGGTCCACAGCGGAACTGCGGCGTGGGAGGCGAGTGAGTGCCCTGCCCCGGCCAGCACGACGCAGACCGCGGCGAACACCGCGGCCCGCAGGGTCCGGAGCCCGCGTCCGGAGCGCTTCGTGTGCGGGTGGGGGGCAGTCATGGCGGGCTCATCATCGCACTGGGCCTCCGGCCGCCGTACGGCAGGTCCGCAAGGAGAGCTACGACCGGAAGATCACTTATGTGCGAGGTGCCCCACATACACCGGTCGGCTTCATGGCGCACCCGCCATATGGGGGTTATCACGTCAACGGCATGCTTACAAGTGTGTACGCAGGGCAATAGGTAACGGTATGTCGAGCCGCGGCCGGGAGGCTGGAGCATGAGCATCTGGTGGTCACTCCATCTGCGCCGTGATGCTGCGAGCGTGCCGCTCGCGCGTCGCCTTCTTCTCGGCGCGATGGAGACCGCGGGCGTTGACCCCGACATCTCCTACGACCTCTCCGTCGCCCTCACCGAAGCCTGTGCGAACGCCGTCGAGCACGGCGGGGGAGCCGCCCGGGGCGGGTCCTCGGAGGCGTACCGGGTGACCGCCTATCTCGAGGGTGAGAAGTGTCGTATCGAGGTCGCCGACGCGGGCCCCGGTTTTCCCGCCGTGGCCGGCGGCCGCCCCCACCCGTCGGTCCGCCCCGCGCCGTACGACGCGGAACACGGCCGCGGCCTCTGCCTCATCCAGGAGCTCGTCGATCACGTCGACATCGGGAACAAGCCCGATCGGAGCGGCGCCGTGGTGAGCTTCGACAAGATTCTCAAATGGCGGAAGGGCGCGCCGCTGATGGCGGTGTGACCTCACCACCGGCTCGGGAATCGGCGGACGCGCGGAAGCGCACCCGATCGCACCGCACCCGATCGCACCGCACCCGATCGCACCGCACCCGATCGCACTGTGGCCGGCACCCCGCGCGGGGTGCCGGCCACAGTGCACACAGCAGACCGTCGAGCAGTCCCTCAGCTTCTCGGGTGGCGATCAGCCCTTGAGGGCCGCCATCCAGGCCTCGACCTCGTCCGACCGCCTGGGCAGCGCGGCGGAGAGGTTCCGGTTGCCGTCCCCGGTCACCAGGATGTCGTCCTCGATGCGGACGCCGATGCCTCGGTACTCCTCGGGAACGGTCAGGTCGTCGGCCTGGAAGTAGAGGCCCGGTTCGACCGTGAGCACCATGCCCGGCTCCAGGGTGCCGTCGACGTACGTCTCGGTACGGGCGACCGCGCAGTCGTGGACGTCCAGGCCGAGCATGTGGCCGGTGCCGTGCAGGGTCCAGCGGCGCTGCAGGCCCAGCTCCAGCACCCGCTCCACCGGGCCCTCGACCAGACCCCACTCGACGAGCCGCTCGGCCAGGACCCGCTGGGCGGCGTCGTGGAAGTCCCGGTACTTGGCACCGGGCTTCACCGCCGCGATACCGGCCTCCTGGGCGTCGTACACGGCGTCGTAGATCTTCTTCTGCAGCGTGCTGTACGTGCCGTCGATCGGCAGGGTGCGGGTGACATCCGCCGTGTAGTACGTGTGCGTCTCGACACCGGCGTCGAGCAGCAGCAGGTCGCCCGAGCGGACCGGGCCGTCGTTGCGCACCCAGTGCAGAGTGGTGGCGTGCGGACCGGCGGCGCAGATGGAGCCGTAGCCGACGTCGTTGCCCTCGACCCGCGCGCGCAGGAAGAACGTGCCCTCGATGTAGCGCTCGCTGGTGGCCTCGGCCTTGTCGAGGACCTTCACGACGTCCTCGAAACCGCGGACGGTGGAGTCGACGGCCTTCTGCAGCTCGCCGATCTCGAAGGCGTCCTTGACCAGCCGTGCCTCGGAGAGGAAGACGCGCAGTTCCTCGTCGCGTTCGGCGGTGACCTTGTCGGTCAGCGCCGCCTCGATGCCGGCGTCGTAGCCGCGCACGACGCGCACCGGGCCGGTGGCCTCGCGCAGGGCGCCGGCCAGCTCGCGCACGTCGGCGGCGGGGATGCCGTACCGCTTCTCGGCCTCGGTGAGGGAGTGGCGGCGGCCGACCCACAGCTCGCCCTGGCCGTCCAGCCAGAACTCGCCGTTCTCGCGGTTCGAGCGCGGCAGGAGGTAGATCGTCTCCTGGTGGCCGTCGGCCGTCGGCTCCAGGACGAGGACGCCGTCCTCGGTCTGGTTGCCGGTGAGGTAGGTGTACTCGACCGAGGCGCGGAAGGCGTACTCGGTGTCGTTGGACCGCGTCTTCAGGTTGCCCGCGGGGACGACCAGGCGCTCACCCGGGAAGCGCGCGGACAGCGCGGCGCGGCGGGCGGCGGTCTCCGCTGCCTGGGGGATCGGCTCGAGGTCACGCAGCTCGGTGTCGGCCCAGCCGCTCTTCATGTTCTCGGCCAGCTCGTCGGACACACCGGGGTAGAGGCCGTTCTTGCGCTGCTTGACGGGCTCTTCCTCACCGGTCTCCGGGTCCGGCATACCGGCGGCCTCGTCGAACGCGGTCGGGAGCTCTTCTGCCACAGCGGTCATCCTCCTCGGTAAAGCTCTGGACCTCCCCCAGGGTGTCGGCTTCGTCCGGGCCGGGGGACCTCCTCCATCGTACGGTTACCGACGAAACGGTTACCGGGGGGAAGGGCCTGTTACCGAGGGGGCGCGGAGGGTGACGAGAACGGGAGCGACCCACCGGCGCAGGAGCGGGCGCCGAGCCGGCTGCGGACCAGTAGTGCCGCGAACCAGCAGTACTGCGAAGCGGTGTTGCGAACCGGCACCTCCCTGCCTGCCCGGCGCCGCCGCCTCCCGCCCCGCCCGGGGCGGCTACTCGAACCGTGCGGCCAGCAGGACGACATCCTCCGTGGAGTCCGTCGTCGCCGGCTCCTCGGGCAGCACGGTGCGCAGGATGTGGTCGGCGATCGCACCGGGGTCGCGCCGCAGTGCCTGGGGCACCCCGGCGGCAGCCGCGTGCAGTCGCGCGAAGGCGCGGTCGGTGGGATCGCCGGTACGGTGCAGCAGCCCGTCGGTGTAGAGCAGAACGGTCTCTCCCGGTTCCGCGTGGACCTCCACGCTCGGCGCCTCCCAGCAGGCGAGCATGCCCAGGGGGGCCGAGACCGACGTCTCGACGAACTCCGTGCGGCGCTCGCCGAGCAGCAGCGGCGGACTGTGGCCGGCGCCGGCGAGCGTGACCCTGCGCAGTTCGGGTTCGCAGTAGCCGAACAGCGCGGTGGCCGATCGGGCCGGTTCGGTGAGCCTCAGCAGCAGTTCCAGGTCGGACAGGACGGCGACCGGGTCCTCTCCCTCCATCACGGCGTACGCGCGCAGGGACGCCCGCAGCCGCCCCATCGCGGCGATCGCGCTCGGTCCGGCTCCGGTGACGGACCCCACGGCGAGGCCGAGGGCGGCGTCCGGCAGCGGCAGCGCGTCGTACCAGTCGCCGCCGCCGTGCGGGGAGGTGCGGTGCCGGGCGGCGAGCTGGACGCCGGGAATCCGGGGCAGGCGTGAAGGGAGGAGCTCCTCGGACATGGTGGTCATGGACGCACGCGCGCGCTCGAGTTCCAGGAGGCGGGCGAGATGCTCGGAGGCGTAACGGGAGTAGAGACCGATGAGGTGCCGCTGGCGTTGCGACGGCTCGGCGGGTTCGTCGTAGAGCCACACCGCGGCGCCCAGGCGCCGCGCCGCCTCCACCGCCTGCGTGGTGCCCGTGCCGGCCGCGGCCCCGGGGGTGAGGGGCAGCGTGTAGCTCGCGGCATAGCCGAGGCGGGCGGCGACCTCGCGGTGCCGGGGGTCGAGTTCCTTCTCGGCGAGCAGATCGGGTACGGCGATGCCGTCGTCGGCGCCGGGCACTCCGTCGAGGATCCTGCCGTAGGGCATCGCGCTGCGCGGGATCGTCTCGATGTGGCCGAGATCGGCGCGGGCCAGGCCGAGACCGATCATGGTGTCCGGGCCGCGACCGTCGGGGGGTTCCAGAACGACGAGACCGCGTCGGGCGCCCACCAGGGCGGCGCCGGCGCGCAGCAGCTCCTGGAGCGCCTCGTCGAGGAAGCTCGTGCGGGCCAGGCGTTCGGTCAGCTCGTGGAGGGTCGTGAGGTCGGAGACCCATCCCGCGAGCCGGTCCTGCAGAAGTGCGCCCGGTGCGTTCTGGGGGTTTGCCGGGGCGGCCGGGGAGGTACCCGTAGCAACGGGCGCGACAGTGTGTGCGGGGGCTGGAACCGTTGAATCGATTCCAGCCACTTTCGGAGGATGCGGGGCGCTCATGGCGTCCGGCTTTCCCGCAGGTACGAACTGCTCAAAAGCATCGCAAACCCCCATGTGATCCTGCATCGCCGGCAGTGTCTCCACATGTACACGTTCTCGTGAGGAGATGTCCAGCATTGTCCTGCTGGGATTCCTGGTGTCCGTGGGTTCGGAGTGAGTCCGGAGGGAACTCTCTCCCACCCTCTTGCCGAAAATGAAACTTGGCTTGAAACTGCCTCAGGGGGAGGCTGATTGCGGTCGACTGGGCTCGCTCGACGGAGCGTCACAGCGGTCGTGATGGGTACGTACTCGGAGAAGGCCAGGGGTGGTTGGGAATCACCCGGGAACCTGGCGACGGACCCGGGCGTCTTAACCACCGACGACCGTGCCCCATCCTCCCGTGGCGGAGGCGGAGAGAAACACGCGCGACGGTAAACGCCAGACTTCGCCACCCCCACGCCACCCCGTGCTTCCGACCGACGCGGTAGGGGTGGCACGGCCACGGAGGCAGACCTTGCTCGGCCCGTAGGGGCTCCCCTTGCCCGGTGCAGGGGTGTGATGCGCCAACAGGTACGCACAGTAGGTACGCACAGTGCAGTGATCGACACATGTTGTGATGTGGACCACGGTGTTGCCAGGCGTGCAACGGAAAGGAACGAGCGCTCATGCGCGAGATCCTCGGAAGGCGACGCAGGCTCCTGTCCCGGCGAGGCGACAGTGGGCCCCAGCTGATCGAAGCAGCCCTGACCTTCGCCTCGCACTGGCAGTGGCCGGTACTCCCGGGTGTGGCGACGGACCCGCAGGGCGGGTCCCGCTGCGGCTGCCCGGACCCCGAATGCACAGTGCCGGGCGCCCATCCCTTCGACCCCGGGCTCCTCGCCGCCACCACCGACGCGCGCATGGTGCGCTGGTGGTGGGGCAACCGGCCCACGGCGTCCGTCATCCTGGCCACCGGAGGCAGGGCGCCCTGCGCGGTCTCCCTGCCCGCGGAGCCGGCCGCCCGGGCCCTGGACGCCCTCGACCGGTTCGGCATGCGGCTCGGCCCGGTCGTCGCCTCGGCGGACCGCTGGTCGATCCTGGTCAAGCCGTACTCCCTGGAGCAGCTGGGCGAGCTGCTGTACGCCAAGGACTTCGTCCCCGGCTCCCTCCGCTTCCACGGCGAGGGCGGCTATCTAGCCCTGCCCCCGTCCGCCACCGGCCTGGGCGATGTCCGCTGGGAGCGCGCGCCGCTGCCCGGCTCGGCCTCGCCCTGGGTGCCCGATGTCGAGGCCGTGGTGGACGCCGTGGTCGAGGCCCTCACCCGTACGGGTGTGAGCGCGCCCGAGAAGTAGCGACTCCCGGCGGGTGCGGCGCCAGGCACTCCCTGGTGCCGCACGGCGTCCGGCGGCTTCGTCGTCTCCACGGTTCCCGTGCTCTCCGCCTGAACCCCGGTGGTGCGGCTTCGAGCGGTAGGGCGCGCCGGTTGCGCGGACACGGAGTTCGGGAACCGGGCCGGACGCGGGCCGCTGTCGTGCTGCGTGCCGGGGAGCAGCCGATCGGTGGGAACCGCTGGGCGGCATGCGGCTGCGTGCCGTGAGGAAGAGTGGTCACAGAAAGACCCGGTTGCTGGCGACGGGGGATGCACCAGCAACCGGGCTACTGGAACGGTAACAAGAGATCGGCTGTTAGCAAATTCGATCTCAGCTTTTCCGGTCACCGACTGGCTTGTCCCCGCCGGGAGTTGTGGAGGAAGCCGGTCATGCTGACCGCCCGGTCGTGCTGACCGGGCGGTCAGCACGACCGGGGAGCCTGTCCGCGCCTCAGCTGAGGGTGACCTGACGGTTGGTCAGACCGCCGCGCGCGCGGCGCTCGTCGGCGGTGAGCGGGGCGTCGGTGGCCAGGGCCGGGGCGAGGCGCTCGGCGAACTCGGCCGCCGGCTTCTCCACGTCCTCGGCGCCGACCCCGCTGGGCAGGTCCCAGACCGGCACGATGAGTCCGTGGGCGCGGAAGGAACCCACGAGACGGGTCCCCTCACCGAGGGAGGAGCGGCCCGCCGCGTGCAGTCGCGCCAAGGCGTCCAGAAGCTGCTCCTCGGGGTGCGGCATGACCCACCGCAGATGGTTCTTCTCGGGTGTCTCGCACCAGTACGCGGAGTCCACGCCCGAGAGCTTGACGGTCGGGATGGCCGCCGAGTTGGCCCGTTCCAGGGAGGCGGTCACGTCCGGGGCGGCGTTCTCCGGGTCGGGGACCCAGAACTCGAAGCCGCTGTGCACCACCGGCTCGAACGCGCCCTCGGGGTCGAGGAGATCCTGCAGCCGGGGCCCGTCGGCCGGAGCGCGGCGGGCCTGCACCGGGGTGCCCGGATCGGCGACGAGGGCGCGCTGGAGGGTGTCGGCGAGGTCGCGGCTGATGTCGCCGGACGACGTGTCGTTCTGCAGGCCGAGGAGGACCGAGCCGTCCTCGCGGCGCAGCGCGGGCCAGGCCATCGGCAGCACGGTGGCCAGGGTGACCGACGGGACGCCGTCGGGCAGGCCGCCCCTGAGGGGCAGCTCGACGGTGGCCGCCGGCACCAGTTCGCGCAGCGCCACCCAGTCGCACTCGCCCGGCAGCCCTTCGAACGGGCGGTGCACCAGCTCGGTCACGGCGTGCGCGGCGGTACGACCGTGGCAGGCCTTGTAGCGGCGGCCGCTGCCGCAGGGGCAGGGCTCTCGGGCGCCGACGACCGGGATCTCTCCGTCCGTGAGCTGCGGGCGCTTGGCCTTGGTCTGAGGGCGCTTCTTGGCCATCGTGGGTGTCTCCCGGTTACGGCTCGTCTCGTACGGGCGGGAGCCTAGCCGTTCACGACGCCGCTGACGGGACCCTGTGGACAACATGCCGACCGCGGGCGACCGCGCGAGCCGTACGGGACCGATTCCGTACGGGGCCGGGTCCGTACGAGGCCGCCGCGATGCGACCGTGCGGCGGCGACGGTGACCGAAGGTGGCCGACGGTGACCGACGGGAGGCGACCACGCGGAGCGGTCGTGGGGGATCGCCGCGCGTATGTCGTCAGTCGAGGCGGTCGAAGGCGTCCGCGAACTCCAGGCCGGACAGCTCGGACACCGAGGGCGCCGTCACCCGCGCGGCGAAGTCGTCGCGCCGGTGTCCGGCGTCCGGGTCGTGCACGTCGTCGTGGACGACGGCCCACACCGTGACCTCGCCCGGTACCTCGTCGCGTACGCCCCAGTCGTCGGCCAGCGCCGTGATGATGTTCATCCCCCGGCCGCCGTGCGCGGTGACCGACGGGGTCGCCGGTGCCGGCCGGGTCGGGCCTCCGCCGTCCGTGACCTCCACGACCAGCCGGCCGCAGGGGTCCACCTGCCAGGCCGCGCGGACGTCGCCGTCCCCGGCCAAGGCGTCGCCCAGGGGTCTGCCGTGTTTGCACGCGTTGCTCAACAGTTCGGAAAGGATCAGTACGGCATCGTCGATGACCGTGTCCGCCACGCCGCCGTCGCGCAACTGCAGGCGCATACGGCGCCTCGCTTTCCCCACGCCCGCAGGGCCATGGGGTACGGCCATGCTCGACGACGTGGGCACCTCCTGTGCCACCACCAACGCCACCCCCGAAACCTCCTTCGCCCCACGCCACGGTGTGAATGCCCCACGGGCCTGAACCGGAAACCGGCCCATCCGTGTGCGGTGACGCACTCGAAACAATCGAGCACGCACCGAATGCGCCGGAGCACTCCTCGTGGTCGGGTGGCTGGATTTAGTCGATGTGGCCGAGATGTGAGGATGGAACGAGAGGAGGGTCGTGGTCAAGAGCCCTGCGCTGAGCAGGGCGGATCGCATGGCCGGACCGCCCCGTCCCGTTCAGCGGCCGAGCTGGTCGAGCACCGCGCGGGGGCGGTTGGTGATGATGGCGTCGACCCCGAGACCGACACAGGCCTCCACGTCCTCGGGGTCGTTCACGGTCCACACGTGTACCTGGTGGCCGGACCGCTTCAGGCGCTCGATGTACGCGGGGTGGCTGCGGACGATCCGGATCGAGGGGCCCGCGATCGGCACCCCTTCCGGCAGCCGCCCGTCGCGCAGGCGGGGCGAGACGAACTGCATGAGGTGGACCGTCGGCAGGGTGGGTGAGGCGGCGTGCACGCGATGCAGCGACCGCGCGGAGAAGCTCATCACACGTACCGGGGACTCCTCGGGGGTGCCGGGCGCGTCCAGGCCGAACCTCTTCAGTAGGAGCAGCAGTCGCTCTTCGACCTGACCTGCCCACCGCGTGGGGTGCTTGGTCTCGATCGCCAGCTCCACCCGGCGGCCGGCGTCGGCGACGAGCTCCAGCAGCCGCTCCAGGGTGAGGACGGAGGTCGCCTCCCGGTCCTCCGGCCCGTACTCCCAGTCGGGCTCCTCGGCCCGTCCCCCGAGCGGGTCACGGGTCTTCCAGGAGCCGAAGTCCAGGGTGGACAGATCGGAGAGCTCCAGCGCCGACACCGCACCGCGACCGTTGGACGTACGGTTGACGCGACGGTCGTGAACGCAGACGAGATGACCGTCCGCGGTCAGCCGTACATCACATTCGAGCGCGTCCGCACCGTCCTCGATCGCCTTGCGGTATGCGGCCAGGGTGTGTTCGGGGGCGTCCTCGGAGGCTCCGCGGTGGGCGACGACTTGGGGCGGGCGCTGGCGTGCAGGGGTCACCGCGTCATGGTGCCATCGCACGGGGGTACCCGTGCGATCGCACGGGTGTCGATGGTCCGGGCGACGCGGACGTCTGATCGGAGGCATGGGATTGGTGCACCCTTAGTGAGTAATGCCCTATATAAGGGATGGTCTCGCACCCACAGGAACGGCTTATGGTGCCCTGACGGCCCATGGGAAAAACTGACGTCATACAAAGAGACATGCACAGCTGAAGCGCGCCGGACTCGTCGACATGCGTGATCGAGCGTGAATGAGCGTGACCGAGTGCGACCTGGAACAACAGCCGTGGATCGAGGAGAGAGAGCTGTGAGCACCGAGAACGAGGGCACAAGCGAGGGCGCATCGGTACCCCCGGCCCCGTCCGTACCGCCCACGCCGGTGGACGCTCCCGCTGCTCAGGCGCATCCGGAGCACCCGGCTCCGGACGGGGGCGGTCCGACGGCCCCCCTGCCCCCGGTCCCGCCGAACGCGCCCGGTACGGCACAGGGCCACGGTTCGTCACCGTACCCGGGATACGGCGGCGGCGACCGCGGTGCATACGGTGAGCCGGCCGGACCCGCCGCCCCGGCCGCCCACGCGGGCCAGGGAGGCTACGGCACCCAGGAACAGCCCCCCGTCGGCCCTCCGCCGGGAGCCCCGATGGGAGCCCCTGCGGGAACCTCCTCCCCGCCCGACGCCTCCTGGCCCCCGCCCCCGGCACCGGGCACCCCGTCGTACGACGGCGGCGCCGGTGAGGGAGCCGGTGGGGGCGCGGCCGGATGGGGCTCCTCCTACCAGGAGTCGGCGCCGAAGAAGGGCGGCAGGCGCGGCCGCCTGGTGGCCACCGTCCTGCTGGCCGCACTGGTCGCCGGCGGCCTGGGCGGCGGCCTCGGCTACACGCTGGCCAAGAACAACGACGACGGCAACGGCTCGACGACCGTCTCGTCGTCCACCAGCGGCGGCAACGTCAAGCGCGACCCGGGCACGGTCGCGGCGGTGGCCGCCATGGCGCTGCCGAGCACCGTCACCATCGAGGCGGAGAGCAGCAGCGGCGAGGGCGGCACCGGCACGGGATTCGTGTTCGACACCCAGGGGCACATCGTCACCAACAACCACGTGGTGGCGGATGCCGTGGACGGCGGCAAGGTCGCGGCGACCTTCCCGGACGGCAAGAAGTACGACGCCGAGGTGGTCGGTCACGCCCAGGGCTACGACGTCGCGGTCATCAAGCTGAAGAACGCCCCCTCGAACCTGAAGCCCCTTACGCTGGGCAATTCCGACAAGGTCGCCATCGGTGACTCGACGATCGCCATCGGAGCCCCGTTCGGCCTGTCCAACACGGTGACGACCGGCATCATCAGCGCGAAGAACCGTCCCGTGGCCTCCAGCGACGGCACCGGCAGCCAGGCCTCGTACATGAGCGCCCTGCAGACCGACGCCTCGATCAACCCGGGCAACTCCGGCGGACCGCTGCTGGACGCCCAGGGCAACGTCATCGGCATCAACTCCGCCATCCAGTCCACCAGCAACGGCGGTTTCGGCACCGGCCAGTCCGGTTCCATCGGCCTGGGCTTCGCCATCCCGATCAACCAGGCCAAGTACGTCGCCCAGGAACTGATCAAGACGGGCAAGCCGGTGTACGCCAAGATCGGTGCTTCGGTCTCCCTGGAGGAAGGCACGGGCGGGGCGAAGATCACCGATCAGGGTGCCGGCGGCTCCGAGTCGGTCGACCCCAACGGTCCCGCCGACCAGGCCGGCCTGCGGCCCGGTGACGTCATCACCAAGCTCGACGACCGCGTCATCGACTCCGGCCCGACCCTGATCGGCGAGATCTGGACCCACAAGCCGGGAGACGAGGTCACCCTCACCTACGAACGCGGCGGCAAGGAGCAGACCACGAAGCTCACCCTGGGCTCCCGCGTCGGCGACAGCTGACCCCACCCCGGCCGCGCAGACCCGTTACCCTTGTCCCCGCGCCGCCGATCATTCGGCGAGCGTGGGGAGGTGTGCCCGAGCGGCCTAAGGGAACGGTCTTGAAAACCGTCGTGGCAGCGATGTCACCGTGGGTTCAAATCCCACCGCCTCCGCGCAGGTCATAGACGTGCTGGTCAGAAGGGGTGTCCCTCGATGAGGGGCACCCCTTCTGCACGGGGCCTGTCTCACCTTGATCCGGCTCTGTCGCGTTGTGGATCAGTGCGTGTGGACCAGGTGTGGACCACGGCGCCAACAGCACGCACTGGTGGATCCGCAACGAGGCCGTCTGGCTGGCTACATCTGTGCTATTGATCCGAAACGGTTTTGGTTCTGGGTCGTTGGTGGGGTGTGAGCGGTCTGGTGGGGGACGCGCGGTATCTGTCGCCGTCGGCGCAGGAGGCCCTGCGGCTGCGTGCGGTGGCCGCGTTGGTGGCGGGGCGGGACCGTGAGGACGTCGCGGCGGTGTTCGGGGTGTCGCTGAAGGCGGTCGACACGTGGTGGGCGAAGTGGCAGGCCGGTGGCCGGGAGGCGCTGGTCGTGCGGCCCAGGGGCAAGCCGGTGGGGGTGCACCAGGTGCTCGGTGAGGCCGAGCAGTCCGCGGTGCGTCAGGCGGTCCTTGATCACCGGCCTTGTGACGTGAGGCTGGGCGGGCAGTTGTGGACGCGGCGGCTGGTGGGCGAGCTGATCGCGAAGCTGTACCGGGTGCGGCTGACCGAGCCCGGGGTGGGCAAGTACCTGAAGCGGTGGGGGCTGTCCTTTCAGCGGCCGGACAAACGGGCGGTCGAGCAGGACCCGGAGGCCGTGCGGCGCCGGCATGAGGAGACCTGGCCGGCGATCCGGTCGAAGGCGAAGGCCGACGGCGGTGAGGTTCTGTTCGCCGACCAGGTCGGCATCCGCTCCGACCAGGTCACCGGCCGCACCTGGGGTGAGAAGGGCAGGACTCCCGTGGTGCGACGCAGCGGGAACCGGTTCTCGGTGAACGCCATGTCGGCGATCAGCACCAAGGGCCGGATGCACTTCATGGTCTTCACCGAGAGCTTCACCGCCGGGGTGATGTGCCGCTTCCTGGAACGGCTCGCCGGCCACTTCGACCACAAGGTCCACCTCGTGGTCGACGGGCACTCCGCCCACCGCTCCAAGAAGGTCCGCGACTGGCTCGCCGCCCACCCCGACGATGTCGAGCTGCACTTCCTCCCCGCCTACTCGCCCGAGCTCAACCCCGACGAACTGGTCAACGCCGACCTCAAGCACAGCCTGCCCAGACAGCACCGGGCCCGGAACCAGACCGAACTCGCCGCAGAGACCCGCCGGTTTTTCCGTAGACGCCAGCGACAGCCGCACATCGTCCGGGGCTACTTCGGTGGCCCAACCGTCCGCTACGTCCTGGACGAGAACCCGTTGAGTTTCTGATCAATAGGTAGGCCCGCGAGCAGTTGGGCTTGAAACAGGTGGCATGGCTTGAAAAGGACGTCCGCTGGACTGACGCCCGCTCGCCCGTCGGACACCGCGTTGCGGTTGCGGCTCGCCCCACCGCCGCAGACTGTGGGGGGGATGGGTGATCGTGTCCCGGCCGAGGGCGGGCTAGCCGGCTGGTGGGTGGAGCTGCCCCCGGGTGCAGGAACAGCGGTGATGGCGACCGGGATCGTCTCCATCGGGCTGCACCTGGTCGGACAGGAGGCGCTCTCATGGATCCTGCTCGTCCTCGCCGCCATCGTATGGCTCGCGCTCGCTATCGACTTCGCGCGGCAGCTACTGCGCGAACGGGAACAGTGGGAGGTCAAGGCAGACACGCCGCCCGCGCTGACCGCAGTGGCCGCGACGACCATCCTCGGGACCTGGTTCGCACTACAGGGATGGTCGGGTGTCGCCGTCGCCGCGCTGGTCGTCGCGGTACTGATCTGGCCGGTGCTGCTGACGGCGGTGGTGCGGCACTGGCGGCGGCGCTTGCCGGGCACGGTGTTCCTGGTGTGTGTCGCGACGCAGGGCCTGGCCGTGCTGGGCGGAACGCTGGCCCTCTCGCTGCCGTCCGGGTGGCTCGCCTGGCCAGCGCTGGGCTGCTTCCTGTTCGGGCTGGCGCTCTACCTGATCGCCTTTCTCCGCTTCGACCTCGGCCAGGTACGGTCCGGCGCGGGCGACCAATGGGTGGCCGGCGGGACGCTGGCGATCTCCGCGCTCGCCGGGGCGAAATTGCTGGCCGTGCCCGCCTGGCGCGGCACCGCTCTGCACGACGCGCTGCGTGCGCTCACTCTGGTCACGCTCGCGCTGTCCGTGTGCTGGTACGCCGTCCTCGTCTTCGCCGAGGCACGCTGGCCGCGTCCGCGCTACGACATGAGGCGCTGGGCGACGGTCTTCCCGATGGGCATGACGGCCGTCGCCACCCTGTCCGTCGCCGACGCCGCGGCCGTGGGCTGGCTGCGGACGCCGGGGCAGGTACTGCTCTGGATCGCCGTCGCCGCCTGGGTGATCACGCTGGTCGGGCTGGTCCGGCACTTGGCTGCGTAAACCGAATCTGCGATCACGCTCTGACCTGTTGCTCAGAGTCTCAAGAGGTGGCTCCTGCGGCTTCCTCCACCGTCCATCCACCGGAACGTGGGCTTCCGTGCGGCTGGCGAGCGTCGTCGATCACTCGGGAAGGTACGCCGTTCGCGTGCATCCCGAGCCCCGTCCACAGGTCCTCGGAACGGCTCTCGCCCCGGACGTGGTTGAGTCGCCGGTATGACCAAGAGTGACGCTGCGACTCTGTTCGGCAACCGTTTCCTGACCGCGCCCGCTCCCTCGGAGACCTTCCCCGAGGAGGGCATGACCGCGACGGACGCCATGAGGCTGCTGGACGCGGATCTCGCCATGGAGGGCGACCCGCAGCGCAACCTCGCCACGTTCGTCACCACCTGGATGGAGCCGGAGGCGCAGCGGATCATCGCCGAGAACCTCCATCGCAACTTCATCGACCACGCGGAGTACCCCATCTCCGCCGAGATCGAGCAGCGCTGCGTGCGCATGCTCGCGGACCTCTTCCACGCGCCGGGCGAGACCACCGGGTGTCGGACCCAGGGCTCGTCCGAGGCGATCATGCTTGGCGCGCTGTCGCTGAGGTGGAAGTGGCGGGAGCGCCGCCAGGCGGCCAATCTCTCGGTCGACCGGCCCAACCTGGTCTTCGGGGGCGACGTCCACGTCGTGTGGGAGAAGTTCTGCCGCTACTTCGACGTCGAGCCGCGGATCGTGCCGCTTGCGGAGGGCAAGTACACGATCGGCCCGGAGGACGTGGAGCCCCACCTCGACGAGAACACGATCGGCGTCGTCGCCGTCCTCGGCACCACGTTCACCGGCCACAAGGACGACGTCGTCGGGATCGACAAGCTCCTGCGGGACGTCCGCAAGGAGCGGGACCTCGACATCCCGATCCACGTTGACGGAGCCAGCGGCGGCTTCGTGTGGCCCTTCCTCTACCCGGACTCGAAATGGGACTTCCGGCTCGAGCAGGTCCGCTCGATCAACGTCTCGGGACACAAGTACGGCCTGGTCTACCCCGGCATCGGCTGGCTGGTCTTCCGCGAGGAGTCCGACCTGCCCAAGGACCTCGTGTTCCACGAGAACTACCTGGGCAAGACCGACGCGACGTTCACACTGAACTTTTCGACCGGCGCGGCGATGGTGCTCGCCCAGTACTACAACTTCGTGCGACTGGGTCGCCAGGGCTACACCTACGTCATGGAGACGATGCAGAAGAACGCCCACGCGCTGGCGGACAACCTGCGTAGCAACGGCCGCTTCGAAGTGATCGGCAGCGGCCTCGAGCAACTGCCGTTGGTCGCCTTCCGTCTCGCCGGCAAGCACGCCTACGACGAGTCCGACATCGCCTGGCAGCTCTCGGCCGAGCGAGGCTGGATGGTGCCGGCGTACACGCTCCCGCCCAACGCTGAGCGGGTGAAGATCCTGCGTGCCCTCGTCAAGGAGACCCTGAGCCGCGAGCAGATCGATCGCCTGAGCCAGGACATTGACGACGCGTGCAGCACCTTGGACCACAAGGGTGCGACCACCGAGATCGAGCGGGCCCAGGTCAAGCGCGGCACCGGCTACTGACGCCCGCTACCGGCACCCCCAGGGACGGGCGTCGAAGTCGCGGCCAAGAACGCGGACCTACGGGTAATCCGACTGCATGACGCTCGACACGGCTGCGCGACCCTGCTCACCGCGGCCGGGGTGGCGCCACGTGTCGTGATGGAGTTCCTGGCGCACAACCAGATCGCTGTAGCAAGGCCAGAGGGCCCACACCGATTCAGTAAGGACCCTCTGATCTATCACTTCTCTGTCGGGGAGATTTGAACCCAAGTCTCTTCGTCCGGAACTATCGGCCGCGAGGTCATTGCGGTCCAGGACGCTGCTCGTGTAGTCATCGGCGGCCGTTGATAACCGCTTCGGTTGCGGTGGTTGCTGTACTCCGCTGCTATACAGCAGGGATTGTGACCGGGCGGGCGCTTGCCGTCCCAGCCGTCGGCTTCACTGAGCCGTGCCAAGTACCTCGTCGGCGCTGCGAGGCTCTGTGCGCGGCTGCTTGTTGAGCTTGTGGCGCTCGATGGAGGAGTGCCGGTAGACCTCTTTGCGGGCCCGCATGATGTTGCCCAGGGGTGCGTGCTCGGCGTTGACCCGCCAGGGTGTGAAGGACAGTGAGTCCAACTTCTCCAGGTTTTCCGGGCCGGAGATGTCCTGCTGCGGCAGCCGCAGTTTGGCCACGGTGACGGACGGCGAGAGCTTCTCGGGCCATTCCACGGTGGTGTCCTCCACCGGCATGCGCTCCAGGTCGGTGCAGAGCTGGACCTGGATGTCGAAGACGTAGGGCCGCTCCTGCAGCTCGGCTTCCAGGGCCGGTCGGAAGACCTCCGGCGCCGAGGCCGGGTCGATGGTGCGCCGGATCACCGCGGCGGCGGAGGACGGGTCGGGGGTGATGCGCACCTTGGCGATGTAGTCCCCGTGCCGGACCGCGCCCATGGTCCAGTAGCTCGACAGCAGCACATTGACCGGGGGGATCTTTGACAGGCTCAGGAAGGCCAGAAACTCGTCCCACGCCCAGTTGTCCTGGTCCAGGGTTCCCTTTCCGGTCACGAACTCGGTGAAGAAACGATGCGCGCCGGGTCGGCCCTGGGAGAAGTAGGCCGGCGCATCCAGGAACAGTTCCTGGATGAACAGGTAGTGCTCGATTGTGTTGCAGAAGAAGATCGGTGCGTTGATGTTGGCGTAGTCGAACGTGCCCGTGTCCGGTTCGTCTTCCAGCAGGGTCGGGCCGGGGATGTCGAAGATCTTCAGCGCCAGTCCGGTGGCGGCGCCCAGTCGCGCGTCGGCTCCGGCGTGAGGCGAGCCGTTGGAGAAGCGGATGAGCGCATCGTGGGTTCCCGGAGTCGCGTAGATGCCTTGGGCGTACTCGGGAGGAAGCCCGTCCAGGATCTCCACTTCCCCCCGGACCAGCCCGTAGCCCTTGGCATGCGCGTCGCGGAGGGCCCGGCCGGTGCCACCGGCCTTGACCGACTCGGCGATGTAGCTCTCGGTCTTTTCGATCACCGTCTGCAGGTTTTGATCGAAGTGCGGGTCGTAGTCTTCGACGTCCGGCGTGTAGCGGACGAACTGTGCTGCCATGACCTCGACCTTTCCTTGGAGACCGTGGTGGGACCTCAGGAGGCGCGAATTGCCGTCAGTCCTCCAGTTCGGCGAGCCAGCGCAGGGCGCGCAGACCCGGCACGAAGCAGTACTCACCGCCCCGGGTGACCACGAAGCTGGGCAGGTTCTTCAGGCGGCGCCGGACCGGCTTCTCCGGGATGGTGACGCTGCCGGTTCCGCCGTGATGCCCGGCGACCGGGTCCTTCTCGCCGGGGTGGCCGATGAAGTTGCCGTCGTTGACCCACTCGGCCTTGATGAACTCGAACTGTCGTTCAAGGTGGGCCCCGAGGAAGACTCCGACGAGGCCCCGGTCGGCGCCGTCGTCCTCCAGCACGCCCTCCGGCAGCGGCGGCCCGTAGGTGGTCCCGCGGCGGATGAGGCGGTGCATCCGCGCGTCGCCGACGATGGTGGAATCGCGAGGGTTGATGCGCCGGATGTGCGCACCGGCCGGGCACCGGTAGCCCCGGTCGTCGTTCTCCCGGTACAGGAAGTTGTTGACGCGGTGCGGGTCGGCCGCCAGCTCCGGATCATCGTGCTCCGGCGTCAGCGTCAGCGGCGCCCCGCTGGGCCAGCGCCCGACCATCTTCGCCGCCAGGAGTGCCTCCTCCTCGGCGCTGGAGCTGTTCGCGCGCAGGTACTGCCGCCAGGCCGCCACGTTGGTGTGGACCTTGCGCACGGCCGCGTAGGTTCCGTTGCGCCCCAGTACATCGGGGCTGGGCATGGGCGGCAGATTGCCGGTTTCGTCGGGATAGCCGAGGATGAACTCGCCGGCCTTGATGGGGGTTTCCTGCGGGTTGGAGCCGGGAAGTCCGACGCCCTCGATGTTCGGATGGCTGATGCCGTCGCGGAAGCCGAAGGTGGTTCGCCCGGTCGGGAGCTGGTGGACGTCCTGCTGCCAGATCACCTGGACACCGGGCGTGTCCTCGTAGGCGACACGGGCCCGCTCCAGCTCCTTGTCCAGCTGCGCCGCATCGGAAGAGAGGGCGCTCAGCGCGATGTGGATGTCGCCCGTTCCGAACGGTGCCTCCCAGTGGGCCGGGGCGCTCTCGCCCACGTCGCCGATCAGCTCCGCCCGAGCGGCCATGCCTTCACGAAACGCCCGCGGAAAGCTGTCCAGCGAGTCCTGGGGCACCCCCAGGGCCCTCAGTCCCTGGTAGGTGAACGCCACAGCCACCCAGGCATCCTGGCTCGGGTCCACGCTGGGCAGCCCACCCGCGGTCACCGGGAGCAGCCGCTGCAGCAGGGCGCGCCCGGCGTGGGGGTCATCGACGCGCAGGAAGACGAACTTTCCCTCGTACGGCACGGGCCGTGGACGCAGTGCCCCGCTTTGGACGTCGTCGATCTCGACGCGCACGCTGGCCGCGCTGCTGCTTGCCGTCGCATTCATGATTGCTTGTGCCTCCACATCGGTCACTGCCCGGGCAGCCCGGCAGCGGCTGGTCCGCGCCCGCCGACGCGGTCCACAGACGTGGGGTCGGCTCTGAGGGTTGGTTGTGTCGGGGTTCTAGGCCGAGGCTTCCTCCAGCAGCTTCTGGAAGGCCGGCGTGCCCACCAACTCGGCGTTCGCCGGGTTGTCCAGCGCCGCCCGGAACTCGGGGGTGTCCAGCACGTCCTGGAACGCGTCGTCCACGCGCTGGTCCTTCCAGATCTGCTGAACGGTCAGGTCGGGATAGGAGCTGACGAAGCTCGTCGCGGGTGCCTGGTGGGCGACGAACCAGTCCTTCACCCCCGGATCGCTGATGCCCGGGAACCCTTCGCTGTGCGAGAAGATCCTGTCGAAGTTCGCCCCGATTACCGTCTTGGCGAAGTCGTCGATGTAGGTGTCCCAGGAGCCGTCGAAGACACTGGCGAACATAAACCGGGTGTCGTCGTCGAAGATCACGTGCCGTGCGTCATGCAGAGTGCCGATCTGGCGCAGCGCCCCACGGTTCTTCTCGTCACTTGCCCCGCTGGCCATCGCGGCGAGATCCTCACGCAGAGCATCGGCCTCGCCCGGCTTGATCTTGGTAAAGACGGTGAACTCGCCGCAGACCCCGTCCGACCTGCCTGGCCGCTCGGGGTGAGCTGACTGGGCTGCACCTGACGTCGCAGTCATCGTGAGATTCTCCTGCCACGGATCGGTGCGAGGGTCGCCAAGCGCTCGGATATGAGGCGCCATCGCCCTCACATATCAATCCTCACTGCGGATGCGCTGCCTTGCATCTCCGCCCGGGCGTTGTGGTCACCTGGGGCGGATTCCCGGGAAGCTCCGGCACTGCGGGGTCCAGCCTGCTCGGTGCGGCAGGCCAATGCCGGGGTACTCACGTGTCCCGAGAAACTCCCGAGGACAGATCCGGCCAAGCGCAGGAAGATGGAACTGGTGGGACGTGCCGAGTACGTCGGCGTCGCCATTCTCAGGCAGCCACTTTCGCGCGGCCGTGAAGACAGCGGCGCAGCCGATCGCACAACAGCCCGGTGCGCCGTCCAGGCGGTCGGGGCATCCGCCGCCAAGCCCTGCTCCACTGGATCGCCACCCTGAGCCCCACGCGGAGGCAACCATGGGCGCAGTTCTCGGTGACGTGCTGGGTTTCGCGGCCGCCGTCGCGATCAGCCCGCTCCCGATCATCGCCATCATCCTCATACTCGCCACACCTCGGGGACGTCTCAACGGACCCCTCTTCACCGTCGGCTGGATCCTGGGACTCTCGGCACTGGGCGCGGTAATGCTGGCGATCGCTTCCCCCGCAGGTGCCTCCGCCCACAATCAACCGGCCACCTGGGTGGGAGCCCTCAAGCTCGCTCTGGGCCTGTTCCTCGTCCTCTTCGGCGCCCGGCAATGGCACCGGCGCCCAAAGGATCCCTCACAAGCCCAGCTGCCGAAGTGGATGGGTGCGATCGACCGCCTCACGCCGGTCAAGGTCTTCGGACTCGGACTGGCCCTGGCCGCGCTCAACGCCAAGAACGCCCCACTGACCATCGCCGCGGCCGCCTCCATTGGCTCAGCCGGGCTGCCGGTCGGGCAGCAGATTGCATCGCTGGCAATCTTCGTCCTGATCGCCACCCTCGGCCTGCTGGCCCCACTGGGAGTCTTCCTGATCGGGGGAGAGCGAGCGAAGACCACACTCGGCAACTGGAAAGACTGGGCAGCTCAGCACAACGTCGCCGTGATGGCCGTCCTGTTCTTCGTACTCGGGTTGAAACTGCTCGGAGACGGCATCTCCATCCTCACCTCCTGACGGGCTTACTCACGTGTGGCGGTGTGGCCCGATCACAGAAGCGCAACAGAAAAGGTCGGAGGAGCGGCTTTGGGGCGAGTGATCATGGCCCCGCAAGCTTCCGGCGAGTCGGGCAGTCTGTGGACCTGCCCGTTAAAGCACGACGTTGGGGCCATGATCTTAGAGGCTCGCCCCAAAGTGGCTGCCTAAAGCCCAAGGCCATGAAGTTACGGGCTGATGGGGACCGTCAAGATGTTGATGTTGAGGGTGGCCTGGTAGGTACGGCGGTCGACGCGCATGCTCTTGTAGGCGTAGCGGGAGAGCGGCCGCTTGACGGCGTGGGGGCTGAGTCGGAGTCGGCGATCGGAGCAGGAGGCCGCCAGCACTCGTCACAGAGTGATGCCCGACCCTACGGACCAGAAGATCATGGGTCTGACTCATACCGGGGGAGCCGGTGGACCCCGTGTGGACCACGGCCCCGCACAAAGCGTGAACCCGGGAAGCCCGCAGTCGCTCCACCCCAGGTGGGACAGTGCCGAGGCGGGTGGCCCGAGCGGCCGAAGGGAACGGTCTTGAAAACCGTCGTGGCAGCGATGTCACCGTGGGTTCAAATCCCACCGCCTCCGCGTGAAGAGCAGTGAGAACGGCCCCTGACCAGGTCCTGCGGTCAGGGGCCGTTCTGCTGTGCGCTGCCCGCTGAGCACCGTCTCTGCCCGTGGTTTCCGCTCGGCGGGGCACGGAAGGGGCACGGAAGGGGCATGGTCCGGGCATGCGCGGACGACCGTATGGGGGGACGTCGGCGACGGGCGTCGAATGCGGACGGCCGACGACCGACCGGCACCTTGCGGACGACCTGGCGGGGAGCGGCGGGTTCCACGATGCCGCCCGTGCCCCGAAGGCTTGAGCCGTTCCGTGACGGCCGGCCCCTTTCCTGCGGGCCGCTGGCGGGACGATCACGTCGTCTTCCGAGTCGATTGCGGAATGGTTGCACGGCGCGACGCTTTCCACGCGCCCGAGCCGGCGCGGGCGCTGTTCTTGCCATGCGGTCTCCGCCTCTCGATCAACTCGCCAAGGCGGTGGTGAGTGCGTTGCGCCGCTGAGGCCCGAACTCGCTCCGAAACGCCGCGATGAAGACATCGGGCCCGGTTTCCGTTTCCGGAATCGGGGCCGCTTTCCATCGGATGACGGGCGCGTAGCCCCTCCGCCCACCATGGGGGAGTGGTGGAGCTGTTCTGGGGCGAGTGATCGTGGCCCGTAAGCCGATGGCGAGTCGGTCGGTCTGGGGGCTTGTCCGTTGAAACCCGGCGTTGGGCCATGCTCTTGGAGAATCACCCTGCAATGGCTGCCCGACCGGCTGTGCCATCCGCTCGCGTGATCGTTCTGCTTCGAACGGGATGACGGGTTCGGCGAGTTGGCCGGCGCGGAGACGTGAAGGAGGATCTCTTGACGACTCGGGCAGAGGCAGCCGAAGAACGCCACGAGGTGCCTCGCGCCCACAAGGCACTGCCCGGTGGGCGTGGGGCACCTGGCCACCCGGTGGAGTGGGGCGGGCGCTGGAACGGTCAACGCCGGGAGACCCATGACGTTCTCCTTTGGCAGGGAACCGAAATGGCCCCGCGTGTCACGCCTGTGGGGGAGGCAATGCGTATGCACGCGGGATCCAGGAGATTTCCGGCACCCGCTTTCGGCACTGCCGAGGTGGCGTCAGAGGCCTTGGCCCAAAGTCTGCTTGACGCCGCCGACGAGGGAGCCGAGAACGCCACCCGCAGGACCGAGAGCAGCATTTCCCTGTGAGCTTTCCTGGGGAGCCGAGTCCGTGGGTGCGGCGACTGCGGTGCCCATGGCGAAGAGTCCCGCGGTGACAAGGCCGGCGAGAACAATGGCGGTGCGACGAATCATTTCCGTGCCCTTACGTTGGGTGACAAGACGAGCACGGATCGTAGCAGGCGGTATGCCGGCAACGAGAAAGCCACAAAGGGATTCGCCATATCGGCTTGGGCAAACCACCGTGACGACAGAACGCGTTGAAGGGCGGTAATGCCGACGTCCGGCCGGCCGGGAAACATATCGAGAACGAAGCGGCCGTCGGCTCGCTCCCTGAGCCGGGACCTGCGGGCCCTCTGTGGTCAGGAGGCCGCTCGCAGCAGGCGGAGCTGGCCGATTTCTGCCGCGTTCTTCAGGAGTTCGGTGTTCACCCAGGCGAGCGTGTGGGCCACGGTGTACGCCGGGTCGCCCGGCCAGGGGAACGAGGCCGTGGCGTCCAGGTCGGTGTCGGTGAGGTTGTCCAGGACCGCCTGCCACTCCGTCCGCAGGCCGCGCAGCCACTGGACGGTCGGCGCTCCTTCGCCGGGCCAGGTGATGTCGGTCCGCTTCCGGGGCCGGCGCCCGCGCGTGTGGTCCAGGGTCACGCTCCACCACCAGCCGATGTGCCAGCTGACCCAGGCGATGGTGGGCACGGGTACGGGGTCGGGCTCGGTCTCGGCCCAGTCCGGTTCCCAGGTCCCGTCGGCGGAACGGTGCAGCGTCCAGCAGTGAGGGGTGGGTTCCCACAGGAAATCGTCCGGTTCCAGCCGCTCCAGGTGGTACTCGAACAGCGACCAGGTCAGGTCGAACTGCCAGCGCAGGAGTTGTGTCCGGGAGACGGGCGAGGGACCGGCGGCGGTGGTGAGGTCGGGGGTGCTCGGATCCGGGGTGCTCGGGTCGGGGGTGCTCATCGGGGGTCCTTGGCCTTCCGCGAGGTGTGCGGTACGGGTGGTCAGATCTCGGTGTCCTGGGCGAGTTGCTCCCAGGACACCTCCCGCAGTACGGGCTCCGTGTCGTGGCCCGACGGCACGTGCGCGGCCGGCTGGAACCAGACGACGGTGAGACGGGAGCGGTACAGGGCACGGTCGTGGGCCGGGTCGAGTGCCTCGGAGCGGAAGTGGCCCAGGCAGGTCACGGCGGGCATGACCTCCACGGGGCCGAAGGCGCCGGCGTACTGGTCGGGGCGCTCACGCGGGGGCGGAACCAGGTGGACCGGGGTTCCGGGGAAGGCGTCTTCGGCGGACCGCAGCGCCGAGGTGATCTTCCGGTCGTTGAGGGGCTTGCACGGGTAACCCTCGATCATGCCGCCGTACGTCGACGACATCCGCAGCTCGGAGAGGTCGACCGAGCGGCCTGAGGCGAGGACGACGCGCGTGAGTGACATGGTCGGCACTCTAGGGCGGTGGTGCATCCGGGGCTTTCGGTTTTCGTCGGGCGGAGCAGGGCTGGGGGAAGGGCGAAGAGGAGAGGGGAGGAGAGAGAGGGGGCGAGTTGTGTGTTGTCTGTCGTCAGGGGTGATGGCCCGTCATGCGGGCTGCCGAGACGATCGTCGCGCGGGCCTCGCGTTCGGACAGGCCCGTGTTGAGGGCCGCCTCCATCAGGGGGCCCGCCAGGGCGGGGCCGATGCCTTCCTCGTAGGCGCGGCAGGCCGCCCAGAACAGGCGGGTGTTGCGCTGGCCCTCGTGCGCCGCGAGGACGAACTGGACCAGCCCCTGCCCGTGCCCGTGCCCCTGCTCGTGACCGCCGGCAGGCGGGGGCGTGGGGTGGTGGGCGCGGGGCGGCGGTAGCAGGAGCCGCAGGAGGGCGGGCGGGCACGCGGCGAGGGCGAGGTGTGCGGTACCCGGGGCGGCGGTGTACGTGCCGTGGTCCGTGCGGGAGCCGGGGCCGACCAGGTAGCCGCCGGCGCCCCGGATGTCGATGCCGGGGGCGAGTCGGCTCGCGGAGTTGGGGACGACGACGTCCGGCGGGCCGCTGAGCCACAGGTGACGGCCGCCGCTGGGGGTCAGGACGACCACGGTGGCGGGGATCGTGAACAGGTGGCGCAGGGCCAGTTCGCGCAGGGCGGCGGAGGAGTCGTCAGTGGTCTTCATGTCCAGGTCGACGCCGATGAGGTGGTGCGGGGGCAGGCCGCAGGCGATGCCGTAGCCGGTGGCCCGGAGGGCGGCGGCGAACAGTTCGCGGATGCGGGTGGGGTCGGTGGAGGCGTCGTGGACACCGTGTCCGAAGCGGCCGCACTCGCCGCGGCAGCGCCTGGTGGGGCCGAGGCCGGGGCCGGTTTCGTCGCGGTGCGGGGAACGCAGTGCGGGAAGTTTCGTCCGGGACAGCGGGATGACGGCCAGTCCGCGCTCGGCGGCTGACAGGGCGTGTGCGAGGGCCAGGGTCGTGGCCTGCCGGTCGGTGGTGGCCATGCTTCTATTTTCGTACGCATGTTCGAAGAAAGGAAGGGGGGGTCGGGTCGACGCGCCGGGGTTCGGGTGGTTGATGAGAAATGTGCTGGAACGCTTCACCTCTTGCGGGGCTTGGCGTGGAGGGCCCCTTGCCGGAGGGAGGGGTGGATTGGGGGGCGAGTAGGGGTTTATCGACTTGTCCTCACGCTTGCGTGCGAATGACGGCTTCAGGGGTGGTTCGCGGGTATCCGCTGGGCAATCCTGCTCTTGCGACGTCGAGAACAGCCCGGGGCGGTCGGCCAACTTCCCTGGTGACAGCCGTAGATCGGGCACACGCGGTCATGAACCGGTGCGTCCTTGGTTCTGGAGGAAACACAACATGGCAAGCATCCGTACCGCCCGTGTCATCGCCGCCGTCTCCGCCCTTCCGTTGGCGGCAGCCCTCTTCACCGGCGTCGCGGCGGCGGACAACGGCGCTTTCGCGGACAACGGTTCGAGTGCCACGGCTGCGAGTGCCACGGCGGGTGTGCTCGGCAGCGGCGTCGGCGGGGACAACTTCGGCACCTCGGCCACCACGCAGCAGCAGGCCGTCGGTTCCGACGCCTCGAACCAGAGCAACACCGCCCAGGTCAACGGTTCTGAGTTCACGGTGGTCAATCAGGGAAACGACAACGTGACGATCAACTTCACCCCGCTGTGGGGGTGAGGTGAGGGGGCCGGCGGCCCTCTGACGGTGTGGAGTGTGCCTCGTGGGGTGCAAGGCGTGTGCGCGTCGGTGCTTCGGTGCCGCCGGGCACACGCCTCGCGGGGCCGTGCTTGTTGATCGGGGCGGGGGCGACCGGTCCGTGTGCGTGAGTTTGCGGGGGGAACGGCCTCGACCGGAGGTGATACCCGACGGGCGGTCAGGAGATCTGCCAGGGGGACACAAGGTGAGGCGGTGCTGCACGGCGAGGGGCTGCGTGCGCGGGGAGCCGGAGGCGAGGGAGGAGCCGGGGTGGTCGACCGATGTGTTTGTCGAGGTGCGGCCGAAGTCGTACGAGGAACGGGCGGCCTCGCCGGCCGTGCAGGGAGAACCGGCCCCAAGGACGGCAGGGAGGGCATGGTGACAAGGGCGTGGGCAGGGGCGTGGGCGTGCCGGCCTCGGGATTGATCCTTGCGGTGGACGGGTGGGGGCGGGAGGGAGGCGGCGTCGCGCCGGGGACGGGTGAGACCTCGAGGTGCCGGTGTGTTTCCCCCAGGGGTGAACCCGCAGTGGCTCTCCACCGCTCCTCCACCCTCAGGAGGTGGAGCAGGTGCTACCCCTACAACCTGAGAGGGACGTGGCTTCGGGACTTGTGGCCGATTTGCCGAACGTGTCCCGCTCATAGCGTTGAGCCATGACCACACCCGTCTGCACCAGCGCTTCGCATGCCGCTGCTCCAGTGACGCAGACCCTCCCGTACCCGTCGTTCTCGTCGTACATGAGGGCCCGCCAGCCGGTGCTCCTGCGTACCGCCCGGTCCCTGACCGGGAACCCGAGCGACGCGGAGGACCTGCTGCAGACCGCGCTCGCCAAGACGTATGTCGCCTGGGAGCGTATCGAGGACCATCGCGCGCTCGACGGCTATGTGCGCCGGGCGCTGCTGAACACCCGGACGTCGCAGTGGCGCAAGCGCAAGGTGGACGAGTTCGCCTGCGAGGAGCTGCCCGAGCCGGACCCGGTGTACGCCGCCGACGACCCGGCCGAGCAGCAGGCGCTGCGCGACGCGATGTGGCGGGCGATCATGCGGCTGCCCGCGCGACAGCGCGCCATGGTCGTCCTGCGGTACTACGAGGATCTCAGCGAGGTCCAGACGGCCGAGGTGCTGGGCGTATCGGTGGGTACGGTGAAATCGGCCGTGTCGCGAGCGCTCGGCAAGTTGCGGGAAGACGTTGAGCTGGGGCTTGTTCGATCCTGATCCGAAACATCATTTCGCGATACGTGATCGATCATCCGTTCCTCTAGTGACATACCGCGCGGTATGTGCGCAGAATCAGCACATCCGTTACCGCCGCGTAGGCAATGTCGCCCGGGAGGACGCCGTGCTGAGCACGATGCAGGACGTACCGCTGCTGATCTCGAGGATCCTGGCCCACGGATCGACGATCCACGGCACGTCGCAGGTGACCACCTGGACCGGCGACGGCGCACCGCACCGTCGTTCCTACGCGGAGATCGGCACCCGCGCGGCGCAGCTGGCGCACGCGCTGCGCGAGGACCTCGGGGTGTCCGGAGACGAGCGCGTGGCCACCCTCATGTGGAACAACGCCGAGCATGTCGAGGCGTACTTCGCGATCCCCTCCATGGGCGCGGTGCTCCACACCCTGAACCTCCGCCTCCCGCCCGAGCAGCTCGTGTGGATCGTCGACCACGCCGCCGACCGGGTGGTCCTGGTCAACGGTTCGCTGATCCCGCTGCTCGCCCCCCTGCTGCCGCACCTGAAGTCGCTCGAGCACATCGTCGTGTCCGGCGCCGGGGACCGCTCCGCGCTGACCGACGCCGCGGCGCAGGCGCAGGTGCGGGTGCACGAGTACGAGGACCTGATCGCCGGGAAGCCGACCGCCTACGACTGGCCCGAGCTGGACGAGCGTGCCGCGGCCGCCATGTGCTACACCTCGGGCACGACCGGGGACCCCAAGGGCGTGGTCTACAGCCATCGTTCGATCTACCTGCACTCGATGCAGGTCAACATGGCCCAGTCGATGGGCCTGACCGACGAGGACACCTCGCTGGTCGTGGTCCCCCAGTTCCACGTCAACGCCTGGGGCCTGCCGCACGCCACCTTTATGACCGGCGTCAACATGCTGATGCCGGACCGCTTCCTGCAGCCCGTGCCGCTCGCCGAGATGATCGAAAGTGAGCGTCCGAGCCACGCCGCCGCCGTCCCCACCATCTGGCAGGGACTGCTGGCCGAACTGCTGGCCAAGCCGCGTGACGTCTCCTCCCTCACCCAGGTCACCATCGGCGGCTCGGCCTGTCCGCCCTCCCTGATGGAGGCGTTCGACGAACTCGGCATGCGGGTCTGCCACGCCTGGGGCATGACGGAGACCTCCCCCCTCGGCACCATCGCCCGCCCGCCGGCCCACGCCGTGGGCACCGACGAGGAGTTCGCCTACCGCCTGACCCAGGGCCGCTTCCCGGCCGGTGTCGAGGCCCGGCTCACCGGCCCCGGCGGCGAACGACTTCCCTGGGACGGCGAGTCCGCGGGCGAGCTGGAGGTGCGCGGCCCCTGGATCGCCGGCGCCTACTACAACGGCACCGACGCCGAACCCCTGCGCCCCGCCGACAAGTTCAGTGAGGACGGCTGGCTGAAGACCGGCGACGTCGGCACGATCTCCCCCGACGGCTTCCTCACCCTCACGGACCGGGCCAAGGACGTCATCAAGTCCGGTGGTGAATGGATCTCCTCCGTCGAGCTGGAGAACGCCCTGATGTCCCACCCGGACGTCGCCGAGGCCGCTGTCGTCGCGGTCCCGGACGACAAGTGGGGCGAGCGCCCGCTGGCCACGGTCGTCCTCAAGGAGGGCTCGACCGCCGACTTCGACACCCTGCGCGACTTCCTCGCCGCCGAGGGCAGGATCGCCAAGTGGCAGCTGCCCGAGCGCTGGACGGTGATCGAGTCGGTGCCGAAGACGAGCGTCGGCAAGTTCGACAAGAAGGTGCTGCGCCGGCAGTACGCCGAGGGCACGCTGGACATCACCCGGCTCTGACCCGCTCCGATGCCCTCCGACACGTTGTGACGCGTTGTGACGTGCCCCGCGTACGCCGGTCACCAGGCCGGCGTACGCGGGGCGCCGTCGTGCGCCCGGAGGCGCGGTTCCCTCGGTACGGACGCGGCGCGGCTCAGTTGGTGCCGATGCGGGCCAGCAGGTCGACGATCCTGTCCTGCACCTCGTCGCTCGTGGAGCGCTCCGCGAGGAACAGCACCGTCTCGCCGGAGGCCAACCGAGGCAGGTCCCCCTGGTCGACGGCGGCGGTGTAGACGACGAGCGGCGTGCGGGTGAGCTGCCCGTTCGCCCGCAGCCAGTCCACGATCCCGGCCTGCTGACGGCGTACCTGCATCAGGTCCATCACCACCAGGTTCGGCCGGAACTGCCCCGCGAGCGTCACGGCGTCCGCGTCGCCGGCGGCCCGGGCCACCTGCATTCCCCGTCGTTCCAGCGTCCCGGTCAGCGCGAGCGCGATCTCCGCGTGCTCCTCGATCAGCAGCACCCGCGGCGGATGCTGCTCGCTGTCCCGCGGTGCGAGGGCCTTCAGCAGGACGGCGGGGTCGGCGCCGTAGGCGGCATCACGCGATGCCTGCCCCAGCCCGGCGGTGACGAGCACCGGCACCTCGGCGGCCACCGCCGCCGTCCGCAGCGACTGGAGCGCCGTACGGGTGATCGGCCCGGTCAGCGGGTCCACGAACAGCGCGGCGGGGAACGCCGCGATCTGGGCGTCGACCTCCTCGCGCGAGTGCACGATCACCGGCCGGTAGCCGCGGTCGCTCAACGCCTGCTGCGTGGCGACGTCCGGCGCGGGCCACACCAGCAGCCGGCGCGGGTTGTCCAGGGGCTCCGGCGGCAGTTCGTCGTCCATCGGCTGCGGACGCGGAGGGTCCGCCACCTCGACGGCCCCACCCGGACCGTCCAGCGGCTCGGGTCCCTCGGCCGCGTCCGCGTCCGGCGCCCCTATCGCGTACGAGCGCCCCGTTCCCTCGGTCGTCGGCCCGAGCCGCGACTGACCCGGCTGACCCGGCTGCCCCGACTGGCCGGCGATCGAGTGCTGCGACTGCGGCTGGGGCTGTGCCTGGGGCTGCGACGAGGGTTGCGGCGGGGACTGCTGGGGCGGTGGGCTCTGTGCGGGCACCTGGGGCCGTGCGGGTGCCTGGGCGCGGGCAGGGGCCTGGGTCGCTGCCTGGGCCTGCCGCTGGGTGAGGGCGGAGCCGGTCGTCGCGTGCGGGTGCGCGCCCTGCTCCTGGCCCGCGGCCGGGTCGGGGGGCGTACCGAGCTTGCGGCGGCGGCCCGAGCCGCCCGGCTGGTGCGGGGGAGGCGTGGCCGACGGCAGCGACTGCTGGACCTGGGCGGCCTGCCGGGTGAACGGCACACCCTGCCCCAGCGTGCGCACGCTGAACGCACGCCCCTGGGTCGAGTTCGGGTCCACCGGAGCGGAGGGAGCCGAGGGAGCCGACGGGACCGCCGGAGCCGACGGGACCACCGGAGCCGAGGGAGCCACCGGAGCGGAGGGAGCCGACGGGACCGCCGGAGCCGAGGGAGCCGACGTCTCGACGGGGAGCGGCTGAGCGGCCCGTTGCGGGGGTGCTGCCGCGTTCTCGGGAGGCAGCGGGGTGGCGGGCGCGGGCATCGGCATCGGCATGCCGTTCGGCGGTACGGGAGCACCCTGCGGCGGTACGGGAGCTCCGGCGCCGGAGGCGGTACCGGCGGCGGGCCACGGCTGCTGCGCGGCCGGAGTGCCCTGGGTCGGAGTCCCCTGACCGGGCATGGCCTCGGCGGGCAGCGGCTGGGCCACGGAAGCGGGCTGTTCAGCCACCGGAGCGACGGGCTGCGCCTGCGCCTGCACAGCGGGCGGCAGCACGGTCGACCGGGGCAACTGCTGTCCGGCAGGAGCCGGCTGGAGCTGATCGTGGACCGCCGGTGCCGGTGCCGGAACCTGTGCCTGAGGCAGCTGTCCCTGCCCGGCCACGCCCTGCGGCGGAACGGCCGAAGGAAGGACCGCTGCCTGCGGCGGTACGGGAGCACTCTCCGGGACGGCCCCCGGCACCGGAGCCACCGGTACGGGAACCGGCTGAGCGGCACCTCCGGCCGCACCCCCCGGGACCTGGACCTGTGCCTGCACCTGGGCTTGGGCCTGGGCCTGAGCGGCCTGCACCGGCGAAGGGGCCGTGCCCTGTGCGGCCGGCTGGGCGGCGGCCCGTCGGCGGCGGCCCGTCGGGGCGCTGGTGGGATGAGGCTGCGGAGGGGTGTGGTCGTCGGACTGGTCGTGCGGGACGGCGTCATGGCGCCCCCCGTCGATCAGCGCGTCACCGGCAGCGGCCGGTCCGGGCATCGCCAAGGGCACCGAGCCCTGCGCCTGGCCCTGTCCGCCCGCGCCGACAGCCCCGACGGCCTCGGCCTGTTCTTCCTGGTCCGCCTCGGCGGGCGGCAGGGCGAACACCGTACGGGGCGCGGCCTCCTGCGCCGCCGCCCGCTCGGTGGCCGCCGCCAGCGCACGCCGGCGCCGCCCGGTCGCCTGCCCCTGCTCCTGCGTCTGGCCCTGTTGTCCCGAAGTCTGATCCCGGCCCTGTCCCTGGGAGGCACCGGCCGTTCCGTCCCCGCTGCCCACCGCCGGCAGTGCGGGCGGCAGGGCGTGCTGCTCACCGGAAACCTGCCGGGCACGCTGCCCTCCCGCCGGGACGGGTACGCCCTGCGGCGGTACGGTCCCGCCCAGCCCGGTGTTCGAGGCGGCGGACCCCGCCGCGGACTCGGCGGCCGTGACAACGGCTCCCTCGGACACTCCGCTTCCGGAGCCGAGCGCACCGGTGACCGCAGCCGGGGCGGCAGGGGCAGCGGCTTCCGCGCCCTCGGCCGGCCGTCCGCGCCGTCGTCCGGTCCCGCCGGACACCGCCACCGCGTCCTCACCGGACGCCTGAGCCGGAACCTGCACGGGCTCCGCGGCCGCCCGACGCCTGCGCCGTCCGGTGGGCGCCGCGGTCTCCGTACCGGCACCGGCACCGTCGTCCGGCCCCGGCACCTCGCTCTCCAGGAAGGCGTCCACCGAGGAGCGCCGGGCCCTCCGCCGTCCGCCGCCGGAACCCTGCTGACCGCCCGCGGCAGCGGCGGCCTCCTCGGCCGGCGCCGCTTCCGGCACCGATGCCTCGCCTGGTGCCCCACCTGCCGGCACTCCGGCGGGCAGTGCGAGCTGGGAGGTCGCCTGAGCTGCGGCGACGGCACCCGCACCGGCCCCGATGGGCACCTCGAGGACGAACGCGCTGCCGCTCATGCCCGGCACCTCGTGCGTCTGCAGCACACCTCCGTGCGCCCGTACGATCCCGCGCACGATCGGCTCGTGCACCGGATCGCCGCCGCTGTACGGCCCGCGCACCTCGATCCGTACGACCTCGCCGCGCTGTGCCGCCGCGACCACGACCGTGTTGTCCAGGTAACCGCCCACCGACACGGGACTGCTGCCGGTGGCGTCGACACCCGCGACATCCGCGACGAGGTGCGCGAGGGCGGTGGCGAGCAGCCGCGAGTCGACCTCGGCCTCGATGGGCGGCGCGTGCACGGCGAACTGGACCCGGCCCGGCCCGATGAGTTCCACGGCCCCGTCGACACCGGCGGCGACGACGGCGTCGAGCATCACCTTCGTACGAGTGATGCCGCCCGTTCCGGCGTCGAGCCGCTGGAAGCCGAGGACGTTGTCGATGAGGGTGGTGATCCGGGAGTAGCCGGCCGACAGGTGATGGAGCACCTGGTTGGCCTCGGGCCACAGCTGCCCGGCGTCGTCGGCGGCCAGTGCGGCCAAGTCGTGGCGCAGTTCCTCCAGCGGGCCCCGCAGCGACTGCCCGAGCAGGGTCAGCAGTTGCTCGTGCCGGCCGGCGAGGGCCTCGAAGCGGTCCTTCTCCCGCTCGCCGAGCGCGGCGTACCGCTCCTCGTTCGCGGCGAGTTCCTCGGTGTGCGCTTCGCGCAGTTCCTCCAGCTCACGGACCTGCTCCTGGCGCAGGGCGGTGAGCTCGGAGGCGTGCTCCTCGGCGATCCGCTCCAGTTGCCCGGCGTGCTGCCGCTCGGCCTCTTCCTTCTCCTTGACGAGCGTGTCGTAGGGACGCCGGTCGGTGAAGGTCATGACGGCGCCGACGAGCTGGTCGCCGTCGCGCACCGGCGCGGTCGTCAGGTCGACCGACACCTTGTCGTTGCTCTTGGAGTACAGCACCTGGCCGCGTACCCGGTGCTTGCGTCCGGAGCGCAGGGTGTCGGCGAGCGGGGACTCGTCGTAGGGGAAGGGGGAGCCGTCGGCGCGCGAGTGGAGGACGAGGGTGTGCAGCTCCCGCCCGCCGAGGTCGCTGGCCCGGTAGCCCAGTATCTGGGCGGCGGCCGGGTTGACGAGGACGATCCGCCCGTCGGTGTCCGTCCCGACGACACCCTCGGCGGCGGCCCGCAGGATCATCTCGGTCTGCCGTTGCGAACGCGCCAGCTCGGCCTCGGTGTCCACGGTGCCGGACAGATCGCGTACGACGAGCATCAGCAGCTCGTCGCCGGTGTATCCGTAGCTGTCGGTGTCGTAGGCCTGCTGCCCGGTCTCCAGATTCGCGCTGGTGACCTCGACCGGGAACTCGGCCCCGTCGGTCCGCCGGGCGACCATCCGCGTCGGCTTGGTACGGGCCCGCGGGTCGATGTGGTCGGGCCGGCGCATGGAGCCGGGGATGAGCTTGGAGTCGAACTCCGGCAACAGGTCGAGGAGCCCGCGCCCCACCAGAGCGGTGCCCGGAGTCTCGAAGGCCTCAAGGGCGATGGTGTTGGCGTTGACGACGGTCCCGTTGGCGTTGACCAGCAACAATGCGTCGGGAAGCGCGTCCAGTATGGCTGCGAGGCGAGCAGTGCCTCGGGATGGCCTGCTGCTCACGAGACGCTTCCTTCCTGTTCCGCGACGTGCCGACCGGTCGGGCCGTCTTGTCGACCGGCCCTCAACGTGTCACCGGAGGGAGTCTAAGGGTTGGGGTTGCGCTCGCGACGCCGGATGAGACCGAGGTCGCACGTAACGTGACGGTGCTGTGACGCCGCCGCCGGCCGGCACCGGCCGTGGCCCGCCCCGCCACGGCCCGAACCGTTGCGGGACCTCCACGCGGTCCCGGTCCCGCCCGGCCCATTGTCCCGCCCACCCCACTGTCCCGGTCGTACGCCCGTACGTCCTTGTGGTGAGGCGACGACGGGTCCGCCACGCGCCGTCGGAAGGACTTTGCTCTGCGGGCGTCGTGCCTAGTACCGTAGGGGGCGATTGGTGACACCACGCACGGCTGTGTCATCATCGGCACGCACCACTTGAACCGCGCTCGCGCGCGGAAGGTAGTGCACGGAGGCGTCGCCTAGTCCGGTCTATGGCGCCGCACTGCTAATGCGGTTTGGGCCTTAAAGCCCATCGAGGGTTCAAATCCCTCCGCCTCCGCACCGATTGCGAAGCCCCGGCCCACTCGGCCGGGGCTTCGTCGCATACCCGGTCTTCCGCCGCCGTTTCCGCAGGTCGCAAGGGGTGGGGCAAACGGATTTCACATGGCGGCGGCGGTCATGTAATGTTCTTCCTGTCGCCGCGAGCGAGCCCGCAGAGGGCCGGGAGCGGCGAGAAAACTGAAAAACAGGCACTCGTAGCTTAACGGATAGAGCATCTGACTACGGATCAGAAGGTTGCAGGTTCGAATCCTGCCGAGTGCACAGAGATGAGAGCCCCGCCGGTTGAACCGGCGGGGCTCTTTCCGTGTGAGAAGGGGACGGGTCGAGGTCCGGTCCCGTGGCTTCGCGTGAGCTCGCCCTGACGGTGGACCCTGCACGGGGCGGGACGGGGCGGGACGGGGCGGGGCGGGAGCGGGCGGGGGTCGGGTGGGGTGGGGTCAGGGTTCGGGGCGGTGGTCGGTTCTGCGGCGGAGCAGCACGGTGCGGAGCTGGTGGCTCAGGGCTGTGGCCGCCGCGGTGAGGAAGATGAAGGTGTAGAGGATCTGCAGTATGGCGACCAGGCGGGCCGCCTGGCCGTGCGGGGTGATGTCGCCGTAGCCGATGGTGGCGAGGGTGACCAGCGTGAAGTACAGGGCGTCCAGGCGGGTGTCGAGGCCGATGAGTTCGCCGGGGTGTTGGGCCAGGGCCTGGTAGGCGGTGGCGAAGACCAGGATGGACAGGCTCATCAGCAGGGGGATGACCAGTCCGGGCCGGGCGTGCGGGTGGTCGAGGAGGACGTGGCCGATCTGCTGGATCAGCAGGGTGGCGATGAGCGCCAGGGTCAGGCCGAAGAGCGTCCAGCTCAGGGTCGGGCGGCGAGGGCCCAGGTCGTCGATGGGGAGCAGGAAGTAGGCGGTGACCAGGACGGCCGCGGCGACGGCCTGGGTGAGCCAGCGCCACAGGGTGTTCCGTGCCGTGGCCCGCTCGCGGTGGTGACTGCTTTCCATGGGGCGGGGAGGAGGGCTGGAGGCCGGAGGGGAAGGGTGTTCCTAGGTTTGGGCTGTCGTCTCGCGGCGTGGTGAGCACAGGGCCCAGATGATGAAGCCGTCGATGACGATGAGGACGATCGACCAGACCGGCGCGTAGGGCAGCCACACGAAGTTGGCGATCATGCTCAGTCCGGCCAGGGCGACACCTGTGGCGCGGGCCCAGGCCGCCCCCGTGAACAGGGCGAGACCCGCGGCCAGGACGAGGGCGCCGAGGATCAGGTGGATCCAGCCCCAGCCGGTCAGGCTGAACGCGTAGGTGAAGTTGCGGGTGGTGACGAAGACGTCGTCCTTGGCGATGGCGGCGATGCCCTGGAAGATCGCCATGATCCCGCCGAACGTCATCAGGACCGCCGCGGCCCCGGTCCAGCCCGTAGCCCAGGCGCTCTGGGCTTCCCATCCGGTCCGCTGCTGGTGTGTTCCACCGACATTGCTCGCCATGTGCTCGCCCTTTCGGCTGCCCCGAGTGGTCCCCGAGCGGTGTGTTTCCTCATCCAGGTTTGCATCCCCGGGTGTGCTCGGCACCTCGGGTGCCGTGCCGCACGCGCCTCGTCACCTGGTGCGGCCGTGCTCCTCGAGGTAGTCGGCCGCGAGGGCGTTCGCTCGGGTGAACCAGTCGCTCAGGACGGCGATCTCGTCGGGGCCGTAGTCGGCGAAGAGCGCGGTGAGCCGGGCGTAGTGCGGCTCGTAGATCTCGCGGACGCGGGCGACGGCGTCCGGCTGGGCGGCCACCCGGACGCGACGGCGGTCCGTGGGGTCGGGGCGGCGGGTGATGTAGCCGGCGCGTTCCAGGCGATTGAGGATGCCGGTCATCGCGCCCGTCGTGACGTGGACGCGTTCCGCCAGCTCTCCGGCCGTGAGCAGGTTGTCGCCCGCCGCGATGACGAACCCGAAGCAGGTCAGGTCGGTGACGTTCAGGTCCACCTGCTGGGCGATCCGGTGCTGGCCCACCAGGTGGGTCGCGATGAGGCGGTCCATCGCCCACAGCGCCTGCTCCGGCGTGGCGGGCGGGCGCGGCTTCGCGTGCATGGTGTTCCCCATTTCACTTAGCGCGTGAGAGTTTTCTGCGCTAAATTGCTTACGTCGTGAGAGGTTTTCGCGCCCGTCGACTGTGGTGAGGGAGCAGGTGCGTGAGCGCACATCAATATGACCATGGGCATACCGTCGCCGGGTGGACCGGTTTCGGGATCGTCACCGCGGGGACGGCCGTTCTCGCACTGGGAGTGTGTACGGGATCCGGGGTGTCGCGGACCGTCGGCCTGGGCATCGTCCTGCTCGGCCTCCTCGTCACCTGGGCGCTGCACCTGGCCGGGTGGGGCAAGCCGACAGGGCGGCGGCCGAGGGAGCAGTGGGACTGGCGGGTCAGGGACCCCGATGCCGGGGACGGGCACCCGGGGTGCCTGGGATGCCGGCTGGCGGGCCGCGGCCGGCGCCGGACCACGGCGGCGGAATCCGGCGCCCCCGTCCCGGTCCCCGCCTCCGTCCCCGGGCCCAGGAGCGGCGCCGGGGAGCCGGGCCCCGTGGACGCCGGCGGCCCCGTGCGCTGAGGCTTCGCGCGGCCCGTTGTCAGTGACGACCCCTACGCTCGGCAGAGATGGCACAGGCGTGGAGATGCTCGGGGCTGCGGTGGTCGGCAAGCGGTCCCGTGCTGGCGTGGGACGGCGGGCGGCACAGCGCGTTGACCTGGGGAAAACGGGTGGCCTTCGCGGTCGCGGAAGGGGGAGTGCGGACATGCGTGGGGGCACGGAGGCACGCGTGTCCGCTCGGCGCGGTGGTGCCGGGGCGGGGCACGGGAGCGCGGTGCGAGGAGTGCGCGCGGCTGGACCGGGCGCACTCCGTGGCCGCCGACACCCTCGCGGACGATCCGCGGCCGTACCGCGTATATCTGGCCTGGTTCGGTCCCGGGATGGTCAAGGTCGGGATCACCGGTGTGGCGCGGGGCCCGGCGCGGCTGCTGGAGCAGGGGGCGGTCTGCTTCAGCTGGCTGGGGACCGGGCCGTTGATGGCGGCGCGGCGCACCGAGGAGCTGCTGCGCGCCGCACTCCGGGTGCCCGACCGGATTCCCTACGCGGACAAGCGGGCGGTACGCGCGGTGCTTCCGGACACGGAGGCCGAACGGGCTGCGGAGCTGGCGGAGTTGCACGGGCGGGCGGTCGCCCTGGCCGGGTGGCCGGAGTCGCTGGACCGTGAGGTGTTCCGGCCCGTCGACCATGTCGGGGTGTTCGGACTGGCGGGAGCCCCGGCCCCCTTCGGGGAAGTGAGCGAGCTGGTTCCCGGGGGCGCGGTGAGCGGGGAACTGGTGGCCGCCGCCGGGCCCGATCTGCATCTGGCGACGGAGGGCGGCGTCGTGGTGCTGGATACGCGGTTCCTGCCCGGCTGGGGGCTGGTTCCGGCGGAGGGGAGGAGGTTCGACGTGCCGGTCAAGGTGCTCAAGGCGCTCAAGAGGACCGGGGAGGGGGCGGGAGTGCAGGACGGCTTGTTCTGATCCGTTCGCGGGGGCGGGGGCGGGGGCGGGGGTAACCCGTGCGGTGAGCCGTCCGGTGCGTCGGCCCGTTCCGGCGGCAGGGGGGTGGACCGGGAGCCGGGTCACGGGTGATCGTGGCGGCATGAGTCATCACCTCACGGAATCCGTCCGCGCCGAGGCCGCTGACGTGCGGCGCTTCTGGGAGGGGCTCGGGCTCCCCGGACTCGTCGACGTGCACACGCACTTCATGCCGGAGCGGGTGCTGCGCAAGGTGTGGGCCTACTTCGACGCGCTCGGGCCGTTGACCGGCGGGGTCGAGTGGCCGATCACCTATCGGCAGGAGGAGAGGGAACGGGCCGAACTGCTGCGGGAGTTCGGGGTGGTCGCCTTCACGGCCATGCTCTATCCGCACAAGCCCGGCATGGCGCGGTGGCTGAACGACTGGGCGGTCGACTTCGCCCGCCGCACGCCCGGCTGCCTGCACACTTCGACGCTGTTCCCCGAACCCGGGGCCGAGGGCCTGGTCAGGGACGCCGTCGAAGCGGGCGCACGGGTCTTCAAGGTGCATGTGCAGGTGGGGGCGTACGACCCGGCCGACACGTTGCTCGACGGTGCCTGGGGCGTGCTCGCCGAGGCGGGCGTCCCGGTAGTGATCCACTGCGGTTCCGGGCCCGCGCCCGGCAAGTACACCGGCCCCGAGCCGATCGCGCGGGTGCTGGCCCGGCACCCCCGGCTGCGTCTGGTCGTGGCGCACCTCGGGATGCCCGAGTACGAGGACTTTCTCGACCTCGCCGAGCGCTACACGGAGGTGCGGCTGGACACCACGATGGCGTTCACCGACTTCGCCGAGCGCATGGTGCCGTTCCCCCGGCGGGCCCTGCCCCGGCTGGCCGGCCTCGGCGACCGGATCCTGCTCGGCACGGACTTCCCCAACATCCCGTATCCGTACCTCCATCAGCTCCAGGCCCTGGAGCGGCTCGGGCTCGGGCCCGCATGGCTGCGGGCGGTGTGCCACGACAACGCGGCCCGTCTCTTCGGCCTGCGGGGGAACGAAAGCGGAAACGGAAACGGAAGGGGAAGGGGAAACGGCGCCGTCGGCTGACGAGGGCGCCAGGGCCGCTGAAGGAGCGGCCCGAGGATTTCTCAGGGAAAACACAGATTTCGGAAAGGGCACTCTCAGAGGTCCTCGCGAGGGTGTGGAGCATGACCACGACCTCGCCCCAGGGGCGCACCGAACTGCTGAGGCCGGACGGGAGCCCCGTCCGCGTGCTGGTGGTGGACGACGAGCAGTCGATCACCGAACTGCTGTCCATGGCCCTGCGCTACGAGGGATGGCGGATCCGCAGCGAGGCCGACGGCCAGGGCGCTGTCCGGGCCGCGCGCGAGTTCCGGCCCGATGCCGTCGTCCTGAACATGATGCTGCCGGACATGGACGGCCTGTCCGTGCTCGGGCGGCTGCGCCGTGAGCAACAGGACATGCCCGTCCTCTTCCTCACCGCGAGGGACGCCGTCGAGGACCGCATCGCGGGCCTGACCGCCGGCGGCGACGACTACGTGACCAAGCCGTTCAGCCTGGAGGAGGTCGTCGCGCGGCTGCGCGGCCTGATCCGGCGCTCCGGCGCGACCGACCGCCGGCCGCAGTCCATGCTGGTCGTCGGCGACCTCACGCTCGACGAGGACAGCCACGACGTGACCCGGGCCGGGGTGGACATCCACCTCACCGCCACCGAGTTCGAGCTGCTGCGCTACCTGATGCGTAACCCGCGGCGGGTGCTCAGCAAGGCGCAGATCCTCGACCGGGTCTGGTCCTACGACTTCGGCGGGCAGGCGAACATCGTCGAGCTGTACATCTCGTATCTGCGCCGGAAGATCGACGCCGGCCGGGAGCCGATGATCCACACCCGGCGCGGTGCCGGGTATCTGATCAAGCCCGCGGTGTCGTGAGCGGACGACGACGGCCGCGTCCACGGGGAGAGCGGGCACACCGCGCACGCTCCGGACCCGGCTCGTCGTCGCGTCCGCGGTCCTGATCGCCCTGGTGTGCGCGGTGCTCGGCACGGTGACGACGCCGGCCCTGCGGTCGCGCCTGTACGAGCAACCGGACGGGTAGCTGCACGAGGCGGCGATGCGTGCCGTCGAGGTGAGCGTCACCGGCGCCGGACTCGTGGCGGCCGGTATCGCGGGGCTGGTCCTCACCCGGAAGGCCGACGGCTGACGACCACGCCGCAGTCGGCAGCGGGCGGGCGGGGAGGGGAACCGGGAGCCGCCTCCCCCGCCCGCCGGTCACTCCCCTTCGACCAGCCGTGCCGGGAAGCCGCCCGTCGCCACCGGGCCCCACCGCTCCGGGGTGATCCGGATGATCGACTTGCCCTGCTTGACCATGGCCGCCCGGTACTCGTCCCAGTCGGGGTGCTCGCCGGCGATGTTCCGGTAGTACTCCACGAGCGGCTCCACCGACTCGGGCGTGTCGACGACCTCGGCGGTGCCGTCGATCTGCACCCAGGGGCCGTTCCAGTCGTCGCTGAGGACGATCAGGCTCACGCGGGTGTCCCTCTTGGCGTTACGGGTCTTGGCGCGCTCCGGGTAGGTGGACAGCACGATGCGGCCGGAGTCGTCGACCCCGCAGGTCAGCGGCGACCCCTGAGGGCTTCCGTCGGCCCGCCGGGTCAGCAGGATCGCGCGGTGCCGGGGCCGTACGAAGTCCAGCAACTCGTCGAGGGAGACACGGGTGTTCGTCGCGATGTTCGGTGCCATGGCGCCAGCCTAGGACCGACGCCGGGTGCCGGCGGGCGCCTCACTCGGCGAGGGGCGGGCGGAGACCCGGGAGGAGTACCGGCGAGCAGGACCGGCGAGCAGGACCGGTGAAGAGGACCCCGGCGAAGAGAGCCTCTGTGCAGAGGACCTCGGTGAAGAGGACCGGCCCGCGGTGGGGGCGCGCCTCCGCTGAGAGCGCGCCCCCGCCGCGGGCCGGGGTCGGGTGGTCCGGAGGAGAAGGAGTCCGGACTACTTCCCGGAGCCGGTGGGGCCGCTGCCCTTGCCGCTGCCGCCGGAGGTCGAAGCGGCGCCGGACCGGCTCGGGGCCTCGGCGGTGTCGGCCTCGGCCGCCCCGCCGGTGGTTCCGTCCGTCGTCCCGGCGGCCACCGGAACCGGTGCGGCGGAGAGCGACTCGGCGGCCTGGGCCAGCGCGCCCGAGGTCCGCAGCGGGACCTCCTTGATGAACAGGGTCACCAGGAAGGCGAGGAAGGCGACCGGGGCGACGTACAGGAAGATGTCGGCGATGCCGTGCCCGTAGGCGCTCTCCAGCCAGGTGCGGATGCCCTCGGGCAGCAGGTCCATGTCCGGCAGTTCGCCGGAGCCGGCCGACTGGGCGGCGGCGGCCTGCTCCTGCGGGCTCAGCGAGCCGATGGTGTCCTCGGCGTAGTGGTTGATCCGGGTCGACATGACCGAGCCGAGCACCGAGACGCCCACCGCGCCGCCGAGCGACCGGAAGAAGGTGACGACGGAGCTCGCGGCGCCGAGGTCGCTCGGTTCGACCTGGTTCTGCGTGCACAGCACCAGGTTCTGCATCATCATGCCGGTACCGAGGCCCATGATCACCATGAAGAGGCCGATGTGCCAGTACGGGGTGTCGTGGCGTATGGAGCTCAGCAGCCCCAGGGCGGCGGTCAGCAGCGCGGCGCCGGTGACGAGCCAGGACTTCCACTTGCCGGTCCGGGTGATGATCAGACCGGAGACGGTCGAGGAGACGAACAGACCGCCGATCATCGGGATGGTGAGGACGCCCGACATGGTCGGGGACTCGTTCCGGGCCAGCTGGAAGAACTGGCTGAAGTAGATGGTGCCGGCGAACATCGCGATACCGACGAACAGCGAGGCGACCGAGGCCAGCGTGATGGTGCGGTTGCGGAACAGCCGCAGCGGGATGATCGGCTCGGCGGCCTTCGTCTCGACGAACAGGAAGACCAGGGTGAGCAGCAGCGCGCCGCCGACCATCGCGTACGTCTGCCAGGACACCCAGGCGAACTTGTCGTCGGCGAAGGTGACCCAGATCAGCAGCAGGCTGACGGCAGCGGTGATGAAGAAGGCGCCGGCCCAGTCGACCTTCACCTTCCGCTTGGTCTCCGGCAGCTTCAGGGTCTTCTGCAGCACGAGCAGGGCGATCAGGGCGAACGGCACGCCGACGTACAGGCACCAGCGCCAGCCGAGCCACGAGGTGTCGGTGATCACGCCGCCGACCAGCGGGCCGCCCACGGTCGCGACGGCGAAGGTCGCGCCCAGGTAGCCGGAGTAGCGGCCGCGCTCCCGGGGGGAGATCATCGCGGCCATGATGATCTGGGCCAGCGCGGTCAGACCACCGGCGCCCAGACCCTGGATGACCCGGGCCGTGATCAGCATGCCGGGGTTCTGCGCCATGCCGGCGACCACGGAGCCCACGATGAAGATGACCAGGGCCGTCTGGACCAGCGTCTTCTTGCTGACCAGGTCGGCCAGCTTGCCCCACAGGGGCGTGGACGCGGTCATCGACAGCAGCGCCGCCGTCACGACCCAGGTGTAGGCGCTCTGGCCGCCGCCGAGTTCGGTGATGATCTCGGGCAGGGCGTTGGAAACGATGGTGGAGGACAGGATCGCGGCGAACATGCCGAGCAGCAGGCCCGACAGTGCCTCCAGGATCTGCCGGTGGGACATGGGAGCGCCGCTCGCGGAGGAGTCTCCCCCGCGCTCGGCCTGATCCCGCACACCAGTCGGTGTGGTCGTTGCCATGGACTTCCTTCTCTTACGCGTTTGCCGGTGTACGGGTGGTCTCGGTGTCCTGGGGGGCGCGAGGGGCCGGGGGCCCAGGGGCCTCGGAGGGTGCGGCCGCCTCGGGCGGCGCGGGGGCCGCAGGGGGTGCGGGGGCCGCAGGGGGCGCGGGACTGGGCGGTGGTGTCGCGCGGAGCGTGGGCCGGCAGTCGCTGAAGCTGTCCCGGAGCCGGGACATGAGCTGGGCGAGCAGGCCGATCTCGTCGTCGGACCAGTCGTGCAGGCGCTCGGTGAGCAGGTGGGTGGCCCGTCGGAACAACGCGTCGAGCTGCACTTGGCCCGCGGGTGTCAGGCGCAGGATGCGGGAGCGCTTGTCGGCCGGGTCGGGGGAACGCTCGATCCAGCCGAGCTCGACCGCCTGCGCGACTTGGCGGCTGGTGACCGAGAGGTCGACGGCGAGCAGCTCGGTGAGCCGGCTCATGCGCATGGCGCCGTGGCGGCCGAGGGCCGTCAGCACGGCGGCGGAGCCGCTGTGGAAGTCGGCCGGCATGCTCCGGCGCAGCTCCCGCTTCACCGCGCTGAAGGCACTGAGCTGCCGTACCAGCTCCTCGTACTGCGTCTGCTCGGCCATGACACCTCCCATTCGTTGCTTAGGGCAACGATAGAAGTGGATGGTTGCTGAAGGCAAACAAGAAGAGCATGCAAGGGCCTCAAAACTTGGCAAAGGCAAGTATGGTGAATTGCAAACACGCAGGTGAGGCGGGGTGTCAGTCGCTCGGTGCCGGCGGCCGGGCTCTCCGGTCACCCTCCGGCGGCCCGCGGGGGTGCACGCGGGCCGCCCTCGGTCCGTATCGCCGAGCCGGGCGTGTGTCCGCGCACGTGCCCCCGTATGTACCCGTCACGTGCCCCGTGCGCGCCCCTGCGCGGTCGCTTCGAGGTCGCTCCGATGCCGCTTCGAGGCCGCCCCCGCTTGGGGCCTCCGTAGGCAGTTCGCTAGTGTCTCGGGCCATGGCTAACTCCCAGCCCCCGCAGGGCAACCACGACCCCGCCGGCAGCACCCAGATGTTCCGCGCGTTCGTCGACGAGGCCCCTCAGGGGCAGCAGGCCGCCACGACGAGCGGTGGCGGTCCCCGTATCGGTCTGATCGTCGGCGTCGTCGTCGCCGTGGCGATCGTCGCGGCCGTGGCCTGGCTGGCGCTGGGCTGATCCGACAGCGCCTGACAGCACCCGGACACGACACGACAGGACACGCGGAGGCCGCCGTTGCGCCCGTGAGGGGCGCCCCGGCGGCCGTGGGTCCGCTTCCGAGCCGGTGGCCGACGGTGGGAACCGAGGGCTGCCGGCGATCGGTGTGTCTCAGTCCGAGATGAGACCCTCGCGCAGCTGGGCCAGGGTCCGGGTGAGCAGCCGGGAGACGTGCATCTGGGAGATGCCGACCTCCTCGCCGATCTGTGACTGCGTCATGTTGGCGAAGAAGCGCAGCATGATGATCCGCCGCTCCCGGGGCGGCAGCTTGGCCAGCAGGGGCTTGAGCGACTCCCGGTACTCCACGCCCTCCAGTGCCGTGTCCTCGTAGCCGAGGCGGTCCGCGAGCGAGCCCTCGCCGCCGTCGTCCTCGGGCGCCGGGGAGTCCAGCGAGGACGCCGTGTACGCGTTGCCGACCGCGAGGCCGTCGACCACGTCCTCCTCGGACACGCCCAGTACCGCGGCGAGTTCGGCGACCGTCGGGGAGCGGTCGAGCTTCTGGGAGAGCTCGTCGCCGGCCTTCGTCAGCGCCAGGCGCAGCTCCTGCAGTCGGCGCGGCACGCGCACCGACCACGACGTGTCGCGGAAGAACCGCTTGATCTCGCCGACCACCGTCGGCATCGCGAACGTCGGGAACTCCACGCCCCGTTCGCAGTCGAAGCGGTCGATCGCCTTGATCAGCCCGATGGTGCCGACCTGGACGATGTCCTCCATCGGCTCGTTGCGCGAGCGGAAGCGGGCCGCCGCGTACCGCACCAGTGGGAGGTTGAGTTCGATCAGCGTGTCCCGGACGTAGCCGCGCTCCGGGCTGTTCTCGTCGAGTGCGGCGAGCCGCAGGAACAAGGAGCGGGACAGGGTGCGGGTGTCGATGGCCGCCGTGTCCGGTGTGTCCGGTGTCTCCGGAAGATCTGGAGCGGGCGCGGCCGCGAGGGCCGGGACGTCGTCGATGGGGCCGAGTACGTCGAGAGCATTGGGAGCTGTCTCGCTCTCCGCGAGCGTGAGCACCTTCGAGCTGCCCTGGTCTGCGGACATGCCACCCCCTTTGGGTCGCGGGACGGTCGCGGCGAACGTTCCTGTCCGAGGAACGCAGCCTTCACCTGAATACCGGAGCCGGGGCTTCGGCAAACGCGCTTCCGGCAGAATGTCACATGTCGGCAACACGCTGTAGTGACATGTCGACATCGATATGGTGAATCAGCCCTGCAAACAAAGGGTCTGACGCCATTTCAGGCCAGAAGCGCAGGTAAAGGCACTGGTGAGCGATTCGCTCTCAGGGGTTACGCGTCGATCCTGTTTGCGGACCGCAGTCGCTGGAAGCTGCGCGCGAGCAGCCGGGAGACGTGCATCTGGGAGACGCCCAGTTCGGCGCTGATCTGTGACTGGGTGAGGTTGCTGTAGTACCGCAGCAGCAGGATCCGCTGTTCCCGCTCGGGGAGTTGGACGAGCAGGTGCCGGACGAGGTCCCGGTGCTCGACGCCGTCCAGTGCCGGGTCCTCGTAGCCGAGCCGGTCGAGCAGTCCGGGGAGTCCGTCGCCCTCCTGCGCGGCCTCGAGGGAGGTGGCGTGGTACGACCGCCCGGCCTCGATGCAGGAGAGTACCTCCTCCTCGCCGATGCGCAGCCGTTCGGCGATCTCGGCGGTCGTCGGGGAGCGCCCGAAGGCGGTCGTGAGGTCTTCGGTCGCGCTGTTGACCTGCACCCACAGCTCGTGCAGCCGGCGCGGCACGTGGACGGTGCGGACGTTGTCGCGGAAGTACCGCTTGATCTCGCCGACCACGGTCGGCATCGCGAAGGTCGGGAACTGGACGCCCCGCTCCGGGTCGAAACGGTCGATGGCGTTGATGAGTCCGATGGTGCCGACCTGGACCACGTCCTCCATCGGCTCGTTGCGGGAGCGGAAGCGGGCGGCCGCGTAGCGCACGAGGGGGAGGTTGGCCTCGATGAGCGCGGCGCGTACGCGGGTGTGCTCCGGAGTGCCCGGCTGAAGATTCTTGAGCTGGCCGAAGAGCACCTGGGTCAGCGCCCGGGTGTCCGCCCCGCGGCGCTTGGCGGGTGACAGGGGGGCGGGCGGCGGTGCGGTGGAGGGCGGACCGGCGGGCGTGGCGGGGGCGTCCGGGGACTGAGCCGGAGCCGGGGTCAGGGCGGACACCTGGTCCTGGGGAGGCGCAGTACTGGCCGACACGGTCAACGCCACCTCTTCATCGGTCAACTCATCCGTCAAAAGCGGTCATAGCATCACAAGACATGCTCACTGTGTGCAAGCACCGCATATTCCGTGTTGAGGGCAAGTCGTGCCGATAACGCGCGAAGGCCCCCCGTCGTCGCGACGGAGGGCTGCTGGGGCGGAGGCTCAGAACTCGTAGTCGGCGATCACCCACGTGGCGAACGCGCGCCACAGGCCGACACCCGCCTGATGCTCCGGATGCTCCACGTACCGGCGCAGCGCGTCGGCGTCGTCGAACGCCGAGTTGATGGCGAAGTCGTAGGCGACGGGCCGGTCGCTGATGTTCCAGGCGCACTCCCAGAAGCGGATCTCCGGGATCCTGCCCTCGAGCGAGCGGAACGCCTCCTCGCCCGCCACGACGCGCGGATCGTCGCGTTCCACGCCCTCGTTCAGCCTGAAGAGGACCAGGTGGCGGATCATCATCCTCCTCCGTTGGCGAGCCACGTCATGAAGTCCCCGACGGCGGTCGCGGCGTCGGATATGCCCTCGAACGCTATCTGGACGTAGCCGGTCGCCTTGGTGGGATCCGTGATGATCACATACAGCGCGAAGACCACGAGGACGTAGACGGCGACCTTCTTGGCGTTCACCGCCATCGCGGCCCTCCCCTGTCACTGTTGTGCACAGGCGTCACTGCTGTGCACAGGTGTCACCCTTGCTGCTGGGCGGGCCCATGATCGCACGAAGGGCCCCGTCTGACGACGGGGCCCTTCGGAAGCGGTAGCGGTGGGATTTGAACCCACGGTGACTTGCGCCACACTCGCTTTCGAGGCGAGCTCCTTCGGCCGCTCGGACACGCTACCGGGAGAGACCTTACAGCACGCGGCGCGATGGTTTGAAATCGGTATTCGGGAGGTGGCGGCTCCGCCGTCAGCGGTCCCGGAAGAACGCGGTGAGCAGGTGCGCGCACTCCTCGGCGAGCACTCCTTCGACGACTTCGGGCCGGTGGTTGAGCCGCCGGTCGCGGACGACGTCCCAGAGGGAGCCGGCCGCGCCCGCCTTCTCGTCCCGGGCGCCGTAGACGAGCCGGTCGACCCGGGACTGCTGGATCGCGCCCGCGCACATGGTGCAGGGCTCCAGCGTCACCACGAGGGTGCAGTCGGCCAGCCGCCACTGCCCCAGCGCCGCGGCGGCCCGCCGGAGGGCGAGCAGTTCCGCGTGCGCGGTGGGGTCGCGGGCGACCTCGCGTTCGTTGTGCCCGGAGGCCAGTACGGTGCTGCCGTCCGGCGCCAGGACGACCGCGCCGACGGGTACGTCCCCGCCCCGGACGGCCCGCTGGGCCTCGTCCAGGGCGAGCCGCATCGCGGCCCGCCAGGGGTCGCGCACCGGGTCGGGCGGGGTGGGCCCGGTCAGCGGACGGTCTCCAGGACCTCTGCGGCGCCCAGGACCTCGGCGATCTCGCCGAGGGCGTCCCCGGACAGCGAGCGCAGGTCCTTCTCGCTCACGCCCAGGTCGTCCAGGACCAGGGCGTCGCCGACCGGACCGTGCGGTACGGAATCGGCGGAACCGGTGTCCGCCGCGCCGTCCTCACCGGTGCCGGCGTCGTCCGGTTCACCGTCCTCCGTGCCGTCGAGGTCGAGGGCGTCCAGGTCGGGGCCGTCGACCCCGGGTTCCCGGCCGAGCAGCTCGTCGGTGAGCAGGATCTCGCCGTAGCTGCTGCGGGCGGCGGCCGCGGCGTCGGACACGTAGATACGAGGGTCGTCCTCGCCGTCCACGCGGACGACGCCGAACCAGCCGTCCTCCTGCTCGATCAGCACGAGCACCGTGTCCTCGTCGGGGGCGGCTTCCCGGGCCAGGTCGGCCAGATCCGACAGGGTTTCCACATCGTCGAGCTCCGTGTCGCTCGCTTCCCACCCGTCTTCGGTGCGCGCGAGCAGTGCGGCGAAGTACACCGTGACTCTCCCACTGGTCTTAGGTGTGCCGGTTGGGAATCCCCCCGGCGGAGGTGTGTGGACGAGGAGTGCTCTACGAGCCCCGCCCATTCGGAATCGTGGCAGAAACAAGGCCGACAGGGGACGTCTTCGGCTCCCTGTGTCCGGCAGTTTTGACCTCGCTCCGCCGAGTGTCCCCCCGGAAGCTGCCCGGGACCCGTCGGCGCGCTCGCCGCCGCCACAGCGGATCGTACGCGGATCGGCCTGCCGTGCTCGTACGGCCACGAGGCAAACACCCGCATGGGCCGCGATCTTCCCGCAGCCGGGCCCGTTCCCGCGGTGTTCGCGCCATCCCGTTCGCCGGGAGCGTCCCGTCCCGGGAGGCCGTGGCCTCCTACCAGCGGAAGGTCCGCATGCGCATCGCGTGCCGCAGCCGGGCCGCCTTGGCGCGGCGCGGCTGGACCCGGTCGCGCAGTTCCCGGGCCTCGGCGAGTTCGCGCAGGAACCGGGCGCGCCGCCGCCGCCGCTCGGCGTCCGTCTCGTCCGCGCCGGGCGGTCTGGTCATGCCGGGCACCCCGGACACTCCGGAGACCTCCGACGCGCGGGCCGTACGGGCCACGCCGGCCGCGCCCGATGCGCCGCGCAGGCCGCCGGGTGTCTCGCGTACCGGAGACTCGTCTCGGGAATTCCGCTCAGGCATTGCTTCATCACCCCAGTCCGTCCCTCCCACCTTCCCCCGGACGGGCGGTTTGACGCCAGCGAAGGAGTGGCGGCGGACAGTGAGGGCTTGCCGTATGCGGGGGAGTCGGGCCCGGTCCTGCCCGGTTAATGTGGGGACATGCGTCTCCACGTCGTCGACCACCCCCTGGTCGCACACAAGCTCACCACGCTGCGCGACCAGCGCACCGACTCCGCGACCTTCCGCCGTCTCGCCGACGAGCTGGTCACCCTCCTCGCCTACGAGGCCACGCGCGACGTGCGCACCGAGCAGGTGGACATCCACACGCCGGTGGAGCGGACCACGGGCGTCAAGCTCTCCCATCCGCGCCCGCTGGTGGTGCCGATCCTGCGGGCCGGTCTCGGCATGCTGGACGGCATGGTCCGGCTGCTGCCGACCGCCGAGGTGGGCTTCCTCGGCATGATCCGCAACGAGGAGACGCTGCAGGCTTCGGCGTACGCCACCCGGATGCCGGAGGACCTTTCCGGGCGTCAGGTGTACGTGCTGGACCCGATGCTGGCCACCGGCGGCACGCTGGTCGCCGCGATCCTGGAGCTGATCAAGCGGGGCGCGGACGACGTGACCGCGGTGGTGCTGCTGGCCGCTCCCGAGGGCGTCGAGGTCATGGAGCGCGAGCTGGCCGGCACCCCGGTGACCGTCGTGACGGCGTCGGTCGACGAGCGCCTCAACGAGCACGGCTACATCGTGCCGGGCCTCGGAGACGCGGGGGACCGGATGTACGGGGCGGCCGAGTAGGCCGTCCGCCGGAGGTACGCGTTACGCATACGGGCGGCGGCGCCGGACCGGCCCGCCCGTTCGCAGGACGGCCGCAGGACGAGGCGGCTGCTGCCGAGTTCCGTCCTCGGACTCGGCAGCAGCCGCCTCTGCTTCTGCTCAGGGCTCCTGCTTCCGCCTCCGGCGTCAGCAGCTCTTCTTCGCGGTGGGTTCGGGTTCGGGGGCGTTCAGCGCGGCCAGGGCCCGGTCGGCGTCCGCCTTGGCCGTCAGCCGGGTGAAGGCGTCACCGATGATCAGGTCGATCTCGACACCCTTGCGGGAGGCCTCGGTGCGGCGTTCGGCGTCGGCGAGATGGGTGCCGAGTACCGGCAGCGAGGTCTTGAGAGAGGACGCGGGGCCGAGGAGCACACCGGTGCCCTTGACCTTCTTGTCGTACTCCTTGGCCGCGTTGCCGACGTCGCCGATCTTGAAACCGCGCTTCTTCAGTTCGTCCGCGGTCTTCTTGGCCAGACCTGACTTGGTCGTGGCGTTGAGGACATTGACCGTGATCCGGTCGGGCCCGGGGAGCGCGGCACTGGGGCTCGGACTGGGCGAGGGGCTCGCCTCGGTGGCGCAGCCCGCCTTGACGCCGACCGCGGAGGCGGGGTTGCCGCCACCGGTGAAGACGTCGAAGAGCTGCAGTGTGCCCCAGCCGGCCACGCCGAGCGCCGCGACGGAGGTGATGGTCAGGACGACGAGCTTGCCGCGGCGTCGGGGTCGGCGCATCCGCGGGTACTTGTCACCCCGGATCTGGTACTGGCCGCCCATGCCGGGAGGAGTCAGCATGCTCATGAGCGCAGCGTAATGCGCTCCGGCGACGATGCCTACCAGATGATCATTCGATAGCGCGCAGTCCAACCCGAAAGGGTCAAACCCAGTGCCGAAAGAGGTGCGTCCGGTGGGGTCGAGGGGCCTGGACGGCGTGCCGGTGCCCTTCGTGTACTGACCGGTGACACCCGCGTGTCGGCCGGTGACACCCGCGTGTCGGCCGGAGTCGTCCGCATGTCGGACGGTGACGCCCGCACGCAGGCCGGTGGGGCACCGGCCTGCGCGCGGGGAATGTCAGCTCAGCTCGAGGACGCGGGCGTGCAGTACCTGGCGCTGCTGGAGCGCCGCCCGTACCGCGCGGTGCAGCCCGTCCTCCAGATACAGATCGCCCTGCCACTTCACGACGTGCGCGAAGAGGTCGCCGTAGAAGGTCGAGTCCTCGGCGAGGAGGGTCTCGAGGTCGAGCTGCTGCTTCGTCGTGACGAGCTGATCGAGGCGGACCGGGCGCGGCGCGACGTCCGCCCACGACCGGGTGCTTTCCCGGCCGTGGTCGGGGTACGGCCGGCCGTTTCCGATGCGCTTGAAGATCACACGGAAAGCCTACCGGCCCAGACGTTCCGGGCGCAGCCATGGCGGCGGAGTACGACACGGGAAAAAACATCCCAGAGCGGCAGGAAGCGGAAGGGGGTGAGGGGGGTCCGCGCCTTCCGCCGACCGAACCCGGGCAGGCCCTCCAGTCGCTTCAGCAGTTCATCGCCGGTGTCCACGCCGTGCCGGGCGCCCTCGGCGACGGCGTCGGCGTCGGGGTCCCGGCGAGGTGAAGGGTGACGTCCCTGCCGCGACGATCGGCGTGTCCGCGGGTCAGCTCGTGCGCCAGTACCCCAGGGCGTGCATCCGCTGCTTGGGCACGCCCTGTTCCTTGCGCAGGAACGCCGACAGGGCCCGGGTGGTCGCGGTGTCGCAGGCGACCCGGACGTACGGGTCGGGGTGGGCCCGCAGCAGGTCGGGCAGGTCGGCCCGGACCCGCTCGACGAGGTGGGCGCCGGAGTCCCGGCGCGGGACCTCGCGCACCTCGTGCCGCTCGGGGTCGGCCAGGCAGGGCAGTCCGTCCAGGGCGCCCTCGAACCAGATGGTCGCCGGTGCGGATCCCAGGGCGCCCAGCAGGGAGTTGACGGCCGGGAGGGAGGCCGGATCCCCCACCACGAAGAGGTGTGAGGGGGCGGGGGGCGCGTCGAAGCCCGTTCCCTGGACGGTCGCCTCGATGGTGTCCCCGGGCTTCGCCGCCCGCGCCCAGACGCCGGCGCACCCCTCGTGCAGGGCGAACTCCAGGCCGAAGGCGCCGGCCGCCGGGTCGGGGTCGACGAGGGTGTACGCCCGCTGGTGCGGCTTGCCCGCGTCGTCGAACCACAGCCGCACCCGCATCGTCGGGTGGACGCCGGTCGCGGCGAGCATGCCGCCGTCGGTGAAGCGCAACCGCCGGTGGTCGGGGGTGACGTCCTCGGCGCGCGTCACCGTGAACTCGAAGTCCTTGGCGCGCATCAGTTTGAGGACCGTGCCCTCCCGACCCCGCCCCTGCCCCCTCGCTCGTTCACCTTTCGCGTACGATTCCGCCACGGCTTGGTTAGGGGAGCCTAACCTAAAGTGAATGGGGGCACAGTGACCGGCGAGATCTTCCGGGACGCCTGGGGCATTCCGCATCTGCGCGCGGGTGACGCCACCGAACTCGCCCGTCTCCAGGGCCGGGTCACCGCCCTCGACCGGGCCTGGCAGCTGGAGACCGAACGGCACAGGGCGCAGGGCACCTCGGCGTCCTTCCTCGGCCCCGAGGCCCTCCCCTGGGACCGCTTCGCCCGCCGTGTCCGCCTGGCCGACACGGCTCGCCGCTGCCTCGCCGAACTGGACCGGCGGGACCCGGAGACGGGGCAGTGGCTCCGGGCGTACGTGGAGGGAGTCAACGAAGGGCTGGCGGCCCCGGACGCTCCCCCCTCCCCGGCATCCGATTCCTCCCCGGCTTCTGACCCCTCCCCGAGCCCCGGGCCCTCCCCGAGCCCCGGGCCCTCCCCGAGCCCCGGGCCCACCGGAGCTCCGGGACCCACCGCGGCCCCCGGATTCGCCGCGCCCCCCGGACGCGCCGCAGCCCCCGAGTTCGCCCGGGTCGCCCTCACCCCCGGCCGCTGGGAGCCCTGGACGCCGCTCGCGGTGTGGCTCTCCACGCACATCCTGTTCGCCGGGTTCCCCGCGAAGCTCTGGCGCGAGCGGGTCGTCGAGTGTCTCGGGCGGGACGCCGTCGGCCTGTTCGCCGCCGACGGTCCCGGCACCTCCGGAAGCAACGGCTGGCTGGTCGCCGGGGAGCGGACGGTGACCGGGCAGGCGGTGATCGCGGGGGACCCGCACCGTTTCATCGAGGACCCCGGCGTCTACCAGCAGATCCGTCTGTCCTGCCCGGAGTTCGACGTCGTCGGCATCGCCGTGCCCGGCGTTCCCGGCATCGCCCACTTCGGCCACACCGGCTCGGTCGCCTGGGCGATCACCAACGCCATGGCCGACTACCAGGACCTGTACCGGGAGCAGTTGCGCCGCACCGGCGCCGGTGTGGAGGCGCTCGGCCCGGACGGTGTCTGGCACCGGGCCGCCCGGCACACCGAGACCGTCGAGGTCGCCGGCGAGGACCCGGTCGAGGTCGAGGTGATCGAGACCGACCGGGGACCGGTGATCATCGGCGGTCCCGAGGGCCTCGAGGACGGTGTGTCCGAGCCCGGCGCTCCCCCGGTCGCCGTCGCCCTGCGCTACCCGCCCCGCGTCACCGGCGACCTGGGCTTCGGCGCTCTGCTGCCGCTGCTGCGGGCCCGCCGGGTCGCCGACGTGGACCGGGCCCTCGACCTGTGGGCCGAGCCGGTCAACGTGGTCCAGGCCGCCGACACCGAGGGCGGCACGCTGCACCGGGTGGCCGGCCGGGTGCCGGTACGGGCCGAGGCCAACCGGATCCGTCCGGTGCCCGCGTGGGAGCCCGGACACGACTGGCAGGGGTGGCACGAGTCGCCGCGCGCCGGCCTGACCGACGGCATCGCCGTGATGGCGAACCAGCGCGGCCCGGCGGCCCCCCTCGGCGTCGAGTTCGCCGCGCCGCACCGCGCCGAGCGCATCGCCGCGCTGCTCGCCCGGCGGGAGCACTGGTCGGCCGCGGAGATGCCCGCCCTCCACACGGACACCCACCTCGCCTCCGCCACAGCCCTGCTGGACCATGTCGCCGCCCTCGACGGTCTGACCGGCCCGGCGGCCGGCCTGCGCGGCCGACTGCTGGGCTGGGACCGGCGCATGGACGCGGACAGCACCGGCGCGGCGCTCCACGCGGCGGTGCGCGGCGCGCTCGTACGACAGCTCGCGCGGCACCCCGCGTTCGCCCGGCTGGCCACGCCCCCGGCCTACCCGGAGGTGTTCCAGCCCTGGCTCGCGCTGCTCCCGCGGATCGGCTACGCGCTGGAACACCTCCTGACCGCGAAGGAGTTGTACGGCATCGACCGTCCGGCGGCGGTGCGTGCGGCGCTGGAGGAGGTGGCCGCCCGGCCGCCGGCCGGCACCTGGGGAGACACCCACCGGCTGGCTCCCTGGCGGGCCCTTCCGCCCATGACGCCGTACGACGAACCCGCTCTGTCCGGCGACCACGACTGCGTGCTGTGCACCTCCTCGGTGCCCGGTCTCACCGACCTCGCGGCGCGCGGCCCGGCCGCCCGCTACGTCTGGGACCTGGCCCGCCGGGAGGACAGCCGCTGGGTGGTGCCGTTCGGCGCCTCGGGCGTCCCGGACTCGCCCCACCACCGCGACCAGCTGCCGCTGTGGCTCGCGGGGGACCTGGTCCCGGTCGTCACCGACTGGGACGGACTCCGCAGGGAGGACGTGGTCCGGGGCCGGGGCACTCATGAGGAGACCGATGGACTCGAGGAACTTCAGGAGGAGACCGATGTCTGACCCGTACGCGTCCCGCGCGGCCGTTCACGAGGACGTGGCCGACGGCTTCGGCTCCGTACGCGTGCTGCCGCTCGATCCGGCGGCGGACGCGGCCGTCCTGCACCGCTGGGTGAGCGGCGAACGCGCCCTCTTCTGGGGCATGAACGGCCTCACCGAGCAGCAAGTGGCCGAGATCTACGCCCATATGGACACGCTCGACACCCATCACGCGTACCTCCTCGTCAAGGACGGCGAGCCGGCCGCGCTGCTCCAGACGTACGAACCGGAGGCCGACCGGGTCGGCGACTGCTACCCCGTCGAGCCCGGCGACATCGGCATCCACCTGCTGGTCGCTCCGGCCGGCCCGGAGGGGGCGCGTTCCGGGTGGACCGGCGCGCTGCTGACCGTCATGGTCGGGTTCGTCCTGCTGGGCCCGGACCGCAGGCGCGTGGTGGTCGACCCGGACGTGGCCAACGAGAAGGTGGTCGCCCGTTTCCTGCGGCAGGGTTTCACGGCGGGCCCCGAGGTCGTCCTGCCCGAGATCGATCTGCCGGACGTGTACCTGCCGGAGAAGAAGGCCCAACTCGCCTTCCTCACACGGGAGGCGGCTTTCGGAGACAGGTGATGCGGACCGGCCGGCGGATCGCCGCCCCGCCGGGGCGGTGAGCATTCCGCGCCTCCCGTCCGTACCCCACCTGAAGCCGGAGTGCCGGAGTGCCGGATGGCCGGGATGCGGGACGGCCGGAGTGCCGGACGGCCGGACGGCCGGGAGGTGGGAACGACGTGCAGCGACGGCGCAGCAGGGCGGCGGGCGACGGTGGCGGACGAGGCGCGGGCGGACGAGGCGCGGGCGGACGGGGCGCCGGAACGGGCCGCCGAGCGGCGGATCGCGGAACGTTCGGTCGCGGAGCCCGGCGGCTTCAAGGGCTGGTGCTGCTGGGCACCGCGCTGATCCTGCTCCTCCTCGGCAGCGCCGGGCCGGCGAGCGCCCACGCGGCGCTCCGCGGAGCCGACCCCGGGGAGGGAAGCGTCGTCAAGTCCGCCCCCCGGCACATCACCCTGACCTTCACGGAGTCCGTCGCCCTGCTCGACGACTCGTTCCGGATCTACAGCCCCGACAACCACCGGGTTCCGCTGGATGAGCCGGAGCACGCCGACGGCAGGTCCGACACGGCGCGCATCGGCCTGCCCGACGGGCTCGACGACGGCACCTACACGGTCGCCTGGCGGGTGGTCTCCGCGGACAGCCACCCCGCCTCCGGCGCCTTCACCTTCTCCATCGGCAAACCCTCGCCCACCGCACCGATGGCGCCCGCAGCCCCGGCGGAGCACCCGATCACCGCGAGCCTCTACGACACCGGCCGCTATCTCGCGTACATCGCCGCCGCGCTGCTCATCGGAACGGTGGCGTTCGCGGCCCTGTGCCGGCCGCCGGACACCGCCCCGCTGCGGATGCCGCTGGTCACGGGCTGGTGGACGCTGCTGACGTCCACCGCGGTCCTCCTCGTGCTGCGGGCTCCGTACGAGAACGGAACGTCCCCGGCGACCGCGTTCGACCTCTCGGCCTTCACCGGCGTCCTCACCGGGCGGCCGGGCATCGCGCTGCTGACCCGGCTCGCCCTGCTGGCACTGGCGGCGGTGGTCTTCCTGCGCCTGCCTCTCCTGCGGAGAGATCACGGCGAGCCGGACGGCCGGACATCGCCCGCCCGGCTCGCCGCGTGCACCGTCCTGGCCGTCGCCCTCGCGTTGACGTGGGCTGCGGCCGAGCACGCTTCGGCCGGTATCCAGGTGCCGGTGGCGATGACGTCGTCCGTACTGCACCTGCTGGCGACGGCCTGCTGGCTCGGCGGCCTCACGGCCCTGCTCATCGTCCTGTTCCGCGCCGACGCCCCGCCGCCCGTCGCCACGGTCACCCGCTTCTCCCGTCTCGCCTTCCTCTCGGTGACGGTCCTCGTCGTCACCGGCGTCTACCAGTCCTGGCGGGGCCTCGGCTCCTGGTCGGCGCTCGCGGACTCGTCGTACGGAAGGACCCTGGTCGTCAAGCTCGTGGTGACGGCCGCACTGCTGCTGGCGGCGGGCCTGTCCCGCCGTTTGACGCTCGGCCTGGCGACGGCGGCCTCATCCACGGAAACGGAGACGGAGACGGAGATGGAGGAGAAGGGGAAGGAGAAGGAGGAGGAGAAGGCTGTGGAGGGGGCTACGGCGGCCGTGCGGGAACGGCTCCCGGAACTGGTGGCTTCCGCCACTTCGGACAAGGCACCGCCCACCGCCCCCGCGCTGCCCGCCTCCGACGACGGCACCCCGGACTCCCCGCCCCCCGCTCCGTCACCTGCCCTGCCGTCTGGCTCGACTCCGTCTGATCCGACTCCGTCTGGCTCGACTCCGTCCGATCCGACTCCGTCCGATCCGAACGAGCCGCCCCTCGACCGTTACCGTCGTGCCCTGCGCGTCTCCGTTCTGGTGGAAGCGGTGGTGGCGGTCGTGGTGCTGCTGGTCACGACGGTGCTGACCAGCACTCTCCCGGCCCGAGCGGAGGCCGAGGCCGCGGCGACCGGGACGGCCCCGATCGCCGGACTGCCCGCGGCGACGGTGGTCACGATCCCGTACGCCCTCGACGTCCCCGGTGGGAGGGGCAGCGTGCAGATCACTCTGGACCCGGGCCGGGTGGGTGAGAACGGCATCCAGGCGGTGGCTTTCGACCCCGCCGGTGCCCTGGATTCGATCCCGGAGCTCCGCCTCTCCTTCACCCTCGCCGAGAAGGACATCGGCCCCATCGACGCCGGACTGACCGACCGTGGCGGCTACTGGGCCACCAGCGACCTCAACCTCCCCCTGCCGGGCACCTGGACGATGAAGGCGACGATCAGGGTCTCGGAGGTGGACCAGGTGACCGAGTCCCACCCCCTGCGCATCGAACCCTGAGTCGCTTCGGCATCCGCCCCGGCATTCGCCCCGGCGTCCGCGTCCGCGGCCCTGCCGGTCCGTGGCCCCGCCGGCGACACGGCACGGTGTTCCTCGACGGCCGGGGACAGGCGGGAGTCCGGCTGTCCCCGGGTTCCGGGTCGCCGCGGTCGGACCTCCGTCGGCTTCTTCACGGGGGCGGCCGGGGCTGTGGCCGCTGTGCGGGGGCCGGGCCGGGATGCCCACGGACCCGGAGGCGGGTTCGGGTACGGGGCCGCCGTCATCGACGCCTCCGTCGGCTGCGCGGTGAAGCCCGGAGGGGAGGAGAGGCTGCCGTCCTGGGAGGTCCACGTCATGACGCCGAGGGTGGCGCCCGGACCGACCACGTTGAGGATCAGCGCGAGCGGAGGGTGGCTGCCGAGGGGCTCCTCGGAGTCGACCGGACGGGCAGCGGTTCCGCAGACCAGGGGCTGGGCCTCGTCGGACTTCGGCGGTGGGGTGCTCACCACACCGATGCGCTACGCGTCGGGCCGGGCGAGGTCGGCGCTGCCGGGGCCGGCCGGCGCCCGCAGGTGGCCGCCGATGGCCGGCTCACGAAGGAGTGTGGTGAACCACACAGCGGCAGTCGGGTGCGGGAGCCGGTGTGCTCGTTCCGTGACGGCCGGTTCGGTCGCACCGGAGCAGAGCCTTCCGGTGGGGCGGCAGGCGGCGTCCGGCGGGAACGTCCTGGCCCGGCAGCGGCGTCCGGGGAGCACGCCGAGGGCCGTGCCCGGCGGTGGGCGGGTGACGAACCGGCTAGGCGCCGACCACTCGAAGTCCCGGTCGGACGTCCCGGCAGGTCTGTCCGCGGGAGCCGGGGCGTCCGACCGGGGAGCCGGGTCCGCGGCACGACGAAGACCCCGGCTGCCGCGCAGTCCGGGGTCTGTCGTGCCTGTTCACGCGGCTGTGGCCTAGCGCGCCCTGCGGTGGGGCGTACTCGTGTCCAGGTCCGGGAAGGATGCTTGCGCCTCCTCGAACAGGAAGGTCTCGTCCTCCCCGAAGTCCGGGGCCTGGAAGGGGTCCGCCTCCGGACGGGGGGACGCTGTGGTGGCCTGGCGCGGCGCCCCTTCCGGGGCGGAGAACAGCGAGGTCGTGTCGATGAGAGGTCTCCGATTCGGTGCGGGGCCATGAAGGGGTCTGGCATGTCGTGACCGGGCCCGGCGGTCCTGGAGCCGCTGCTACGGCTGCGACGTCGGTCGCGGCGGCAGCCTCGGCCACAGCTGGAACTACGGCTACGGCTGGAACTACAGCTTGCTCATCTTGGAGTACGGGCTCAGGATTCGTTGCTGCGCCGAACCGAAATCCACGAGTGCCGCGATTCCGTCCTCGATGCCGATCACCCGGCCGAGACCGTACATGTCGTGCGTGACCTGGTCGCCCACCGCGAAGTGCTTGGGCGGCGGGGCGACCGGGGCTTTGAAGGGGCTGGTGGGCAGAATGCGCTTCGGTGCAACTGGCTTTGTCATTGTCTCCAGTATGGGCCTGCGAGCGCCGCTTGCTACCGCCCTCCACGGTTCACTACGCGCGGCTCCATGGGAAACTCGGGGCGTGATCGTCGAACGTGCGTACGTATCCGGGGTCTTACCCGACGAGGACGAGCGGGAATGGCCGTGGTCCGTGCCCTGTGTGCGGGGGCTGCTGGCGGACGGTCTGCGCCTCACCGCGCCGGTGACCTACCTGGTCGGTGAGAACGGTTCGGGCAAGTCGACCCTGGTCGAGGCTCTCGCCGAAGGCTTCGGGCTGGACTCCTGGGGCGGCTCGCACGACTGGCGCTATGCCAGTCACCGCCCGAAGTCGGTGCTGGGCGAGCGCATCCGCTTCGACGCGGCGCCGCGCGGTCGCCCCATGCTGGGCAGCTGGCGCGCCCGCAAGGGTTTCTTCCTGCGCGCCGAGACGGCGCTGGACGCGCTGGACCGGGAAGGGTTCGCGCCGGATTCGGTCAGCCACGGCGAGGGCTTCCTCGCGGCGTTCCGGGGGAAGTTCCTCCAGCCCGGCCTGTACGTGATGGACGAGCCGGAGGCGGCGCTGTCGTTCACCTCGTGCCTGGAACTGCTCGGCCACGTCGACCAGCTGGTGAGGAGTGGTGGCCAGGTCATCTGCGCCACGCACTCTCCGCTGCTGACCGCCCTGCCCGGCGCGGACATCGTCGAGGTCGGCGACCACGGCATGCGCCGAGTGGCCTGGGACGAACTCGCCCTGGTCGAGCACTGGCGCCGCTATCTGGCCGACCCGCGGTCCTACCTGCGGCACGTCCTGGACTGAGCCCGGCCGGCCGTCGGCGCCGTGTTCCGTGCGCGGCCGGGCCCTGCCGGGACCAGGTGCCCGGCCGTCATGTGACGGGTCAGTGCTCGGCAGGGCAGCGCTCGGCGGATCAGCGCTCGACGGGTCAGTGCTTGATCTCGAAGGTGGCGGCGGAGGGCACGAACAGGGTGTCACCGTCCTTGGCCGTCGCCAGCACCGTGATCTTCCAGGTGCCCGCCTCCAGCGCGGCCGCCTCCTCCTCGGTGATTTCCAGCGCGTAGGTGCAGCGGGAGGTCTCGTCCGAGGTCTTGCGGCAGGTGGCGGTCTCCTCCGTGTCGCGGAGTTCCTTCCCGGTCGGGTCCAGCTCCAAATCGGCGGGCCACGGCAGGACGTGGAGACTTGTGACGCCCGAGTCGTCGCTCACGTCCGTGGTGAAGGAGAACGAGCCCGCGCTGTCGCCGGACGGAGCGGTGTAGCGGGCCGAGCTGTTCTCCAGAGACAGCTTCGGGGGGCCCGAGGCCATGGCGAAACCGGCGGCGGCTCCGCCGACGACGAGAGCACCGACGAAGGACCCGATGAGAACGCGCTTGGACATGGTGAATCCCCCTGATGTGATCGAATTCGCTCGAATTCGCTCGAATTCGCTTGGACTTGCTTGGAATTGCTTGGCCGGTGGTGCGGAAGCAGGTGAGGTCGGACCTGCCGGACCGGGCGGCGGGAAGGCGGCGCGCCGTCCTGGACGGAACGGAAACCGCTGGTGGAGCCGGTGGCGGGCCGCTTTCCCGATGTGATCGAGACTATGGCCGGGGGCACCCCTCGGTCCTCGGGCCGGCGGACGATTGCCGCGTGCAACCGGAGGCAGAGAAGGCCGCGCGCAGTCTCCACCGGGCGGGTGTCACCGCCTTTGTAACCCAGGTAGGAGAAGGGGATCCACCTCCAGCCGGAGTCGGGCCGCCCACCTGCGGACATAGCCTTGTCGTCTCATGAAGCGAACCGACGACCGGCTGCTCCCGGTCCTGCTGATCTGTGCCCAGGCCGTGGTCTGGCCAGGGGCGGCACTGGTGCGCGGGACCGTCCCGACCGCTTCCGCCCTTCTCGTGGCGGTCCTGGTCGCCGGACCGGTGACGGCCGCGCTCGCCCTGCGCCGTACCCGCCCGGTGACCACCCTCGTCCTGGTCGCCGCCGCCTGCGCGCTGGGCGCCGGGCCGCTGCCTGCCGGGGCGATGGCGGTACTCGGGACCGCGGGTGTGGCACTGGCCCTGTTCACCGTGGCGGCCGAACGCGACACCTTCACCGCCCTGCTGTGCACGGTCGCGCTCGCCGTTTGGCAGGTCCTGTACTGGATCAGTCTGCACGGGCTCAGCGACCACGACGGGCTCGACCTCGTCCTCACCGCCCTGCTGTACGTCCTTGCCTGCGGGGCCGGCCTGTTCGCACGGCGGACCCGTCATGCACGGCAGGCGGCCGAACGGCTGTTGCAACGTGCCGAGTCCGAACGCCACCGGCTTCCGGCATTCGAACGACAGCGCATGGAAAGGGAGTTGCACGACGTCAGCGCCCACCATCTGACGGCCGTGGTGGTCACGGCGGGGGCGGCGCTCGGACTCCGGGAGAGCCGTCCCGAACTGGCCGACGAGGCGCTCCGATTCGCCGTCGGGACCGGTCACGAGGTCACCCTCGCGCTCGGCTCGGTGCGGGCGCCTTCGCCCTCGCGCGAGGAACTGCCGTCGCCGGAGGAACGGTTGCGCGACCTGGTCGAGGGGTTCCGCGGGCTGGGCCGGCACGTGGACCACGAGATCGGCCCCTTGCCGAACGGCGCCGTCGCCGACGCGGCTTTCGGCATCGTGCGCGAGGCACTGACGAACGTGGCCAGACATGCCCCCGGCGCGCACACGAGGGTGCGGTGCCAGTACGGCGACACGCGTACGGACATCGTGGTCACGAGCTCGGCACCGCCGGCAGGGGCGACGGCGCACGGCGCGAACCTCGGCGGGGGGCGCGGCACGGCCTTCCTGCGGTCCCGTGCGCGGGAGGCGGGTGGCACGCTGACCAGCGGCCCGACCGCGGACGGCGGTTGGGAGGTGGCGGCGGTCCTGCCCGGCCGGACCGCCGCCCCGGTCGAGCGGTCCGTCCCGCTCAGCTACCGCCTGGCGCAGCTGACGGCCGCGGTCGGCCTCGTCCTGCAACCGCTCCTCCCCGTAATGATCATCAGATCGGAGGACGTGTCGAGCGGGTCGACGCCGGCCGCCGGCGCGTTCTTCACCCTGCTCGCCGCGGCACAGGCGGTCGCGCTGCTGTGGCTCTGCGCCGGGCGCCCCGCGCGGCCACGGGCGCCCTGCTCGCGCTGGCCCCGCTGTGGCCGGTGGCGATGGCGGTCGGTGACTACACCGGGCCGGTCGTCCTGCCGCCCGCGCTGAGCATGCTCGCCACCTGCGGGGCGCTCGCCGTACTCGCCGCACACGCGGCCCGTACCGCCGCCGGCCCGTCCCCCGCCGGGAACCGTCCGCGCCCGCCCCGGTGGCTCCGTCCCGCCGCGGTGGCCGTGGGGAGCGGGCCCGCCGCGGTGACCGCGGTGGTCGCTTCGGTCGTGGCGGTGATGGTGCACGCGGCGGCGGCGACCGCCGCCGGCCTGGACCGGGACACGACGGCCCACATCTGGACGGTCGCCGTGCCGGCGACGGCCGGGGCGTCCGTGGCGGTCGGCGCGGCCCACTGGGGCGGGACCCTGCGCGGCCGGCGCGACCGGGCCGCGCGGGGCACGCGCGACGAACGTCTCGCCGCCTGGACCGAGGAGGCCGTCCGGGACGCGTGGGCCGAGCGCCGCCGGATCGCCGCCGGGCTGGAGAGCACCGTGCTGGCACGCACCGCCGACATGGTCGCGGAGGCGGAGGCGGGCCGGCTCGACGGGACCGCGGAACGCGCCCGCGAGGCCCTGGCCGCGATGCGCTCTCTCCTCGACACGGTCCGGGAGGGCGGGACGGAGGCCGCGCGGCGGCCGCAGCCCACCCTCCAGGCCCTCGACCTGCTCGCCCACCAGTGCCGGGCCACCGGTCGTGACGTGGAGATACGGCTGACCGACCGGGTGCCCGGCCGACTGCCCACCGCCGTGGACCTGACCGCTTACCATGCGGCGGAGACCGTGCTCGCGGCGAGCGGTGAGGGACCGGCGATCCTGGAATTCGACGCGTACGACGGCTCGTTGACGCTCACGGTCACCGGGGTGCCGGGCGCCACCCGCGGCCTCGTACGGGAGCGGTTGGCGGCGCGGGTCGCGGCCCTCGGCGGTACGGTGACCACCGGCCCGGCGGACACCCTCCGCCTCCGGCTGCCCCTTGCCCCGGGCCCGGAGGCCACCGGCGCGCCGGTCGCCGGGCAGGGGGACGAGGAGAAGAGGGAACGATGAGCCTCAAGGTGCTGGTCGTCGACGACCAGGGCATCGTACGGGCGGGGTTCGCCGCCGTGATCGGCGCCGAGGAGGACATGACCGTCGTCGGCGAGGCCGCCGACGGTGCCGCCGCGGTACGGCTCGCGGAGGAACTGGCACCCGACGTGGTGGTGATGGACGTCCGGATGCCCGAACTGGACGGCATCGCCGCCACCCGGATCATCACCGGCGGGGAGAACGCGCCCCGTGTCCTGGTGCTGACCACCTTCGACCTCGACGTGTACGTCTTCGACGCGCTGCGCGCCGGCGCCTCCGGTTTCCTGCTCAAGGACGTGCACCCCTCCGAACTGCTCCAGGGCATCCGGGTGGTGGCCTCGGGCGAGAGCGTGCTCTCCCCGTCCGCGACCCGCCGGCTCATCGGCCACTACGCGTCCGGTGAGCCCACCCGGATCCACGCCGCGAGCGGCCACCACGAGCTGGACAGCCTGACCGCGCGTGAGCGGTTCGTCCTCACCCTCGTGGCGTCCGGGCTCACCAACATGGAGATCGGCGCCGAACTCGGCATCACCGTCGGCACGGTGAAGTCCCATGTGAACGCGCTGCTGCGCAAGCTCGGGCTGCGCGACCGGGTCCAGGCGACGATCCTCGCGTACGACGTCGGCCTCGCCCACCCGAACCCGCCGGGCGCACACCTCTGACCCCTCGATCGTCTCCGACGTCATCGACGTCATCGACGCCACCGATGTCTCCGACACCTCTGACACCGAGAGACCCGCCACCATGACCGATTCCGGCCGATCCGCCAGACCCTCACGGCCTGGCAGATCCCTTTCCCGTTGGCTGCGCCGCGTCTTCTTCGGTGATGTCTTCGCCCTCGTCTACCTCGGGCTCTGTGCCGCCCTGCTCGTGTGGGCGATCACGGTGGCCGTCGTCGGCGCCGGGGAGGACGCGTCCTTCGCCGGAGTCATCCCGCTGCTGGCCACGGCCCCGGTCAGCCTGGTGTTGTTCGGGCTGCCGGGCGGTGCCGTGACGTTCATCGGCGCGGTGGTCGGTGGCGCGCTGCTCAACGCCGCGGTCATCGGCTGGTGCGCCCGCACACTGCGCCGCGGCGGCCGTCCGGACCCCGCCGACTGAGCGGCGGGGTGCCGCGCGCCACCCCCTGGCGTCACGATCCCGGCAGGCGCCGTCAGGTGTCGTCAGCTGTCGAAGCGGTGGCGGCGGGCGACCGGGCGCATTTCGGCGGCCGCCACCCGGCCACCACCCGGTCGGCACCGTCGTCGGCGTCAGCGAGTTGACGTTCCCCGGTCAGATCGTCGAGATCGGCTGCGTCGTCGACACGGGGCCGGCGGCGTAGGTCCGAGAACCGCGTCCGTCGACGGCCGGCGGTGTCCGGGCGACGCGGCCACGCGGCCGAAGGGATCAACGGGCGGGTGACACGAACTCGGGCTGGTCGAGCAGGCGCAGCCAGCTTCCGTCGGGCTGGCGCCGGACGACCTGCGCGCGGGCGCCCGCCCCGTCCCCCGGCGGCGTCGAGGTGAGGGCGATGTCGCCGCTGACCAGGGTCGGAAGCGGCTGTTCCGGCTCGAAGCGGGGGCGGTGGGCCAGCACCTTCTCCCACAGCGCGCGGATCGCCTCCCGGCCCACGGTCCGGTCGCCGGGCGGGTACGCCATCACCGCGTCCTCTTCGTAGAGCGCGGCGACTCCGGCCGCGTCACCGGCGTTGGACCGTTCGACGAACAGGCGGGTGATGTCCTCGGGCCGCATGGCCTTCTCGTACGCGGACCCGCCCTCGTACTGGTGCCCCGATGTTCCCGGCATGGCTGCCTCCCGATCTCGCTCGGACTTCGATGCCTCCAGCGTGGTCGCCCACCGGTCAGAAGTCCAACAGATGGATCTGCTGGGAACTAGAATCCACAGTCATGGAACTGAGGCAGCTGGAGTACTTCGTCGCGGTCGCCGAGGAGCGGAACTTCACGCGGGCGGCCGAGCGGGTCCGCATCAGCCAGTCCGGGGTCAGCGCCCAGATCCGCCGGCTGGAACGGGAACTCGGCGCCGAGCTGTTCGACCGGTCGTCGCGTGCCGTCACCCTCACCGTCGCGGGAAAGGCCGCGCTCGGACCCGCCCGTGCCGCGCTCGCCGCGGCCGGGGCGGTGGGCCGGGCGGTGGGCGAGGTCACCGGCCTGCTCCGGGGCCGGCTCACGGTCGGGATGGTCCTGGGCTGCACGGTCACCCCGCTGTTCGACGCCCTCGCCGCCTTCCACCGGGCACACCCCGGGGTGGAGATCGCTCTGCTGGAGGACAACTCCGACCGGCTCGTCGAGGGCGTACGCGCCGGCACCGTCGACCTGGCCCTCGTCGGAACCGCGGCCACCGCCCCGGACGGGCTGGAAGCGCTGACGATCATCAGTGAGCGGCTCGTGGCGGCGGTCCCGGCCGGGCATCCCCTGGCGCGGCAGCGGCGGGTCACGCTGCGCGACCTGGCCGCCCATCCGATCGTCTGCATGCCCTCCGGCACAGGGCTGCGCACGGCGTTCGACCTGGCCTGTGCCGCACAGGACCTCCGGCCCGTGATCGCGCTGCAGGCCGGCGCGGCGGACGCCGTCGCGGACCTCGCCGCCCGCGGACTCGGGGTCGCCGTCCTCAGCGAGTCGATGGCCGCGGGCCATGGCGACCGGCTCACCGCCCGCCTCATCGACGACGTCGACACACCGGTGATGCTCGCCCTGGTCTGGAAGAGCGGACAAAGCGCTTCCGCGGTAAGGGAGTTGCTGCACCACAGCCGACGGGCGTTCGCCGAGCCCGCCCCCGCCCCGGCCCCGGCGTGACCGTGCGGGTGGCCGGTCCCGCAGGTCTCCTCCGTAGGCCTGGACCCATGGCACCCCGTCCGTCATGATGACGTCGCCATGACAATTTAGTCCTCGGGGTGGTGACCGTGCGCGGATCCTTCGGCAGGGCGATTCTGGCCGCCGTACTTCTGCTGGCGCCCGTGACGCCCGCTGCCGCCGCCACCGCGATGCCGCAGGAGTCCGCAGGCGGACCCCCCTCCGTCTCCGGCCCCGCGACGACGGCCGGCACGAGCGCCGCGTCCGCCACAGTCGGCACGTCCGCCGCCTCCGCCCCCGACTGGTCCGCGCCGCTCAGCACGCGCGGCCGCTGGATCGTCGACGCGGACGGTGACCGCTTCAAGCTGCGTTCCGGCAACTGGCATGGCGCCAGCGGCACATGGAACGGTTCGGGCAGCGTGGACGACGACGCCAACCACCACGCGGGCGAGAACGCCGGCCGGATCCCCCTCGGCCTGGACCGCGCCCCCATGACCGAGATCATCTCCGGCTTCCACGAGATCGGGATCAACAGCGTCCGGCTGCCTTTCTCCAACGAGATGATCCACGACACCCGCCCCGTGACGGACGGCGCCGTCGCCGCCAACCACGCCCTGCGGGGGAAGACCCCGCTCGAGGTCTACGACGTCGTGGTCCGCGAACTCACCGCCTCCGGACTCGCGGTGATCCTCAACAACCACACCAACACCACCCGTTGGTGCTGCGGTGTCGACGGCAACGAGCGCTGGAACGCGAGCCGGTCCACCGAAGCCTGGGAGAGCGACTGGCTGTTCATGGCCCGCCGCTACCGGGACAACCAGCGCGTCGTGGGCGCCGACCTCTACAACGAGGTACGTCGGACCGTCTGGGACGACCCCAACTGGGGCCTCGGCGACCACCACGACTGGTTCACCGCGTCCCAGCGCGTGGGCGACCGCATCCTGACGGAAGCCGACCCCGACCTTCTCATCATCGTCGAGGGCATCAACTGGACCGGCATCCCCGTCGACGGATTCGCGCACGGACGCCCCACCCTGGAGCCCGTACGCCATCTCTCGCACACGCTCGTCGACTCCGGCAAACTCGTGTACTCCGCCCACTTCTACGGGTACACCGGCCCGAACCACAGCGGCGCCACCGGAATCGGTGAGACCACCGACCCCCGCTACCAGGACCTGAGCCCCACCGAGCTGACCGACGTCCTGAACCGGCAGGCCCTCTACGTCACCGCCGAGGGGGAGCGGCACTTCACCGCCCCCGTCTGGATCAGCGAGTTCGGCGTCGGCGGCCGTGAGGAGACGGGAGCGAAGCAGCGCGCCTGGTTCACGAACTTCGTCGACCACCTGATCCGTACCGACGCCGACTTCGCGTACTGGCCGCTCGTCGGCTGGCACGACAACCGCAGGGGCAACGGCTGGGCGCTGCTGCACTGGGACGCCGCGGGCCACCGCATGGGCCCGTACGACGGTGACGACTGGCGGGCCGCCGACTGGACCCGGCTCGTCGGGGCCCCGGGCCGCACCGGGCACATCGCCCCGGTGGCCGACTGGTCGATGCTCAGCCCCGACCACGCCGACTTCATCGCCTCGCGGCGCATGCGCGCGCTCCCCGACTGGAACTCCGGCGCCCGCAAGGCCGTCTGCCCCGACGGACAGCGCCTTCTCGGCCTCAGCCACACCGGCAACCGCGGCCTGTGCTCCGACGTGACCGCCGGACCCCTGGCGGCCCCGGCCGGCGGACACGAGGTGGTGGTCGACGAACGGCACGTCGGGCCCGGCGGCGACTGGGCCTCCGGATACACCAAACTCCAGTGCCCCGAAGGCCACTTCCTCACCGGTTACAGCGTCCGCGGCGCCGCCGTCTCCGCCGCCCTGTGCGCGGCCGCCCGGCCCGGCGCGATCACCGGCACGAGCGGCCGTACGGTCTGGTTCGACCGCGGTGACAACAGGGGCCCGGCCCCCCAGGGCGGCGACTTCGCCCACGGCCACTACAAGGGTCAGTGTGCCGCCGACGAGTACGCGGCCGGCATCGCCTACACCGGCCGCCTCGGCTCCTCCCGCACCCCGGACGCGCTGCACTGCCGCAAGCTGACCTGACCTGACCTGACCTGACCTGACCTGACCTGGCCTGACCCGTGCCGGTCGCTCGATTCCGCGGGGCCGGCCACGAGGTTGCGTCCGTACGTGGCATGGCGGTGTGCGCGAACACGGCCAGATGATCCGAAGCGTGGCGCACTGGCGTCGGACGGCGGTCGTGTGCTGCGGGGGAAGGCGCGGACGAGGACGGAACCTCTGTGCGCGCCGGCCGCGCGCCTCGGTGCTGCCTGCCGCACGAGCCGACCGTCAGGGGTGGGTGGGCGCCGCGATGGGCGTCCGCGGCCGGGAGATGTCCGGGCGTAAGCCGTTACCGCGGAGACCTCGGACCGGTCACGGCGCCAACGCCGTCACAGGCCGCACCGGCCGGCGCGGACGGACGGCCCGGCGACGAGAGCGCGTTCCGCACCGCCGGGCACATCAGGGCCGTTGGTCCCTCCGCCCGGCGGACAGTGGGGACTGTTCGGCCCTGTCCGACCCCCCTGCCCCGGCGGCGATCATGTGGCAGCGGCCGGGAAGCGTCGCGTCCACTCCCGTCCACTCGGCATCTCCCGGCTCGCCGACGCCTGTCCGAACACCTACGGACAGGAGCGGAGCGTGAGCAGAAGGAGAGGGCACCGGCGGTGGCCGAGGGGCAGATACAAGAGGTGGGGACCGCGGGGGCGCACGCCGTGGCCCCCGGCGCGGGCGAGGCGCTCGGGCGCCCCGGGAACACCGCGCCGGAGACAACGCGCGCGTCGTGGGTGGACTGGCTGACGACCACCGACCACAAGCGGATCGGGACGCTCTACCTGGTCTCCGCGTTCGTGTTCTTCGCCGTCGGCGGTGTGCTGGCGCTGCTGATGCGCGCCGAGCTGGCCCGGCCCGGTCTGCAGGTCATGTCGAACGAGCAGTTCAACCAGGCGTTCACGATGCACGGTTCGATCATGCTGCTGATGTTCGCGATGCCGCTGTTCACCGGGTTCGCGAACTGGATCATGCCGCTCCAGATCGGCGCACCGGACGTGGCGTTCCCGCGGCTGAACATGCTGGCCTTCTGGCTGTTCCTGCTCGGCTCACTGATCGCGGCCGGCGGCTTCCTCACCCCCGACGGAGCGGCCAGCTTCGGCTGGTTCCTGTACGCCCCGCTGTCCAGCGAGCTCTACTCCCCGGGCATCGGCTCCGACCTGTGGATCATGGGCGTGGCCCTGTCCGGCTTCGGCTCGATCCTGGGCGCGGTCAACTTCATCACCACGATCATCTGCATGCGCGCTCCCGGCATGACGATGTTCCGCATGCCGATCTTCACCTGGAACGTCCTGCTGACCGCTCTGCTGGTCCTGATGGTGTTCCCGGTGCTCGCGGCGGCGCTCTTCGCGCTCGAGTACGACCGGAAGTTCGGCGGGCACATCTTCGACGCCGCGAACGGCGGCGCCCTGCTGTGGCAGCACCTGTTCTGGTTCTTCGGGCATCCGGAGGTCTACGTCCTGGCCCTGCCGTTCTTCGGCATCGTCTCCGAGGTGCTCCCGGTCTTCTCCCGCAAGCCGATGTTCGGCTACATGGGCCTGATCGGCGCGACGATCGCGATCGCGGGCCTGTCGGTGACGGTGTGGGCGCACCACATGTACGCCACGGGCGGTGTGCTGCTGCCGTTCTTCTCCTTCATGACCTTCCTGATCGCGATCCCGACCGGGGTGAAGTTCTTCAACTGGATCGGCACGATGTGGAAGGGGTCGCTGAGCTTCGAGACCCCGATGCTCTGGGCCACGGGCTTCCTGGTGACCTTCCTCTTCGGCGGTCTGACGGGCGTCATCCTGGCCTCGCCGCCGCTGGACTTCCACCTCACCGACTCCTACTTCGTGGTGGCGCACTTCCACTACACGCTCTTCGGCACCGTCGTGTACGCGATGTTCGCCGGCTTCCACTTCTGGTGGCCGAAGTTCACCGGCAAGATGCTCGACGAGCGGCTCGGGAAGATCACCTTCTGGACGCTCACGGTGGGCTTCCATCTCACCTTCCTGGTCCAGCACTGGGTGGGCGTCGAGGGCATGCCCCGCCGCTACGCCGACTACCTGGCCGCCGACGGCTTCACCGCCCTCAACACCCTGTCGTCCATCGGGTCGTTCATGCTGGGCATATCGGTCCTGCCGTTCTTCTACAACGTCTGGAAGACGGCCAAGTACGGCAAGAAGGTCGAGGTCGACGACCCCTGGGGCTACGGCCGTTCGCTCGAATGGGCCACCTCCTGCCCACCCCCGCGCCACAACTTCACCTCCCTGCCCCGCATCCGCTCCGAATCCCCCGCCTTCGACCTCCACCACCCGGAGATCACCGCCCTCGAGACGGTGAACTGAACCATGGCCCATTCCGTCCTGGCCCTCGGTGCGGCGGTGGTGACCGCGGCCGGCTCCGTCTGGTACCTGCCGGCCCTCGCCGATCTGCGGGCCGGGGCCGACCGGCCCGCTTCCCGCCGCACCGGGGCGGTGGCCTGCCTCAGCGGCTGGAGCACGGCCGCCGCCGTCGCCGTACTCCTCCTCCTGACCGACAGCTGGTGGCCGCCCTGCGCGGCGGCCCTGGCGGGCGCGACCGCCACGACCGGCCTGTGGACCCGCGCGGCCGTCCACCGCCGACGCGGCGCACGCGAAGCAGCCCGCATCTGGGCACAACTGGGGTGGTCCGGTCCTCCCGAACGTTCCCGCACCGCCTTCGTCGCCGTCGTCCTGACCGGGGGCCTGGTCGCGGCCACGGCCACGGCCGCAGGCGTCCTCTGGGCCCACGGCCAGGACACGGCCCCGCTCTGGCCGGCCGCCGCCACTTCCCTCACCCTTGCCGCCCTCGCCCTCACGGCCACCCGCAGAGCCCACCACCGCGAGCACGGCGCCCCGGCCCGCACGGCAGGGGAACGAACGACATGACGTCCCGGGACGATGACCCGTCTCCGCAGACGCGCTCCTGCGCGCCCGATCAGCCGTGCGACGCACGGGCACGGCGCCGGCCCCCGCTCCTTGATCAGACCGAATCGGGCCGAATCATGCTGAATCTTCTCCGATCCGGATCTTCTCTGATCCGGACTGATTCAAACAAAAGGTCCTATCCGTAGACCACCGACCACGGGCGCGGGGAATCGTCCGGTGGGCGGGGAACACCGTCGCGCCACGGGGTCGCGGTGTGGTCGCGGGCCAGGACGTCGGCCGCGAGTTCCGCGAAGCGGCGGGCAGCCGGGTGAGCGCCGCGACCGGAGGGCCAGGCGCCGCTGATGCGCAGGGTGAGGGGGCGGCCGGCCAGGGGCCGCCAGGCGACGCGGGGCTCTTTACGGGCCACCGGCCCCTGGTCGAAGGCGACGCCGTGTCCCGCCGTCACCAGCGCGAGCAGGAACTCGGGGTTCGACGCGTGCCGTACCCGGCCGGGTACGAAGCCCTCCGCGCGGCACACGTCGAGGATCCGGTCGTACCAGCCGGGCGCGTGGGCCCGTGGGAAGAGCACCAGGTCGTGGCCGGAGAGCTCGCCGAGCGCCACTTCCGGCAACCTTGCCAGAGGTGACGTACGCGGCAGGACGACACCCAGATCGAGCGAGATCTCGGGGCCGAGCCGCAGTTCGGTGGTGTCGACCGGATGGTGCACGAGTCCGACGTCCAGCCCGCCGGAGGAGAGCAGCCGTACCTGCTCCTCGGTGGTGACCTCCTGGAGGTCCACGGACAGCCCGGGGGCGTGGTGCGCGCAGGAGGCGAGCAGGGCGGACAGCACGGCGGCCGTGGTGTCGGGCGGTACGCCCGTGCGGAGCGTGCCGAGGCCACCGTCGGCGGCGCGGTGGGCCAGGGTGCGCAACCGCTGTTCCCGGGCGAGCAGTTCATGGGCCTCGTCCAGCAGCACCGCCCCCGCGGCGCTCAAGCGGACGCCACGCTGCGAGCGGTCGAACAACTCCGCACCGAGTTCCCTCTCCAGCCTGCGGATCGCCTGGCTGAGGGGCGGCTGTGCCATGCCCAGCCGCTCGGCGGCCCGGCTGAAGTGCAACTCGTCGGCTACGGTGACGAAAAGGCGCAGGTGGCGCAAGAGATCCACGGTCGATGACCTTACGGGAAGGCCGTGGTGAGGATGACGCATCCGTGGCCGGGTCCCCCGGACGGTGGCCGGGTCCGAAGGACCGTCGGCCGCGACGCGTTGACGACCGGACGGAACCACCGACCGGGACGGGCCGATGATCAGGTGCCGGGGTGCCGGGGTGCCGGGGTGCCGGGGTGCCGGGGTGCCGGTGACCGGGGGCAGGTGACCGAGGGCGAGGGGCGGGGCCGATGGTCGAGGACCGAGGACCGAGGAGAAACAGTGATCGAGGAGCGGATCCGACAGGTCTTCGCCGAGGCGAGGGCCGAAGGCCGGCTGCACGCGGTACCGGTCCACGGGCCTGCGGGGGCGCTCGGGGAGACGGGTGCCGGGGCGGGTGCGAAGTCCGCGGCAGGGGCCGACGCGGCGACCGGCGCGGAGGAGCCGGGTGGGTGCGAGGTCGGCATCGGGGCCGACGACCCTGTCGTGATCGCCTCGATCTTCAAGGTGCTGCTGGTCCTGGAGTTCGCCCGGCAGGTCGCCGCCGGCCAGCTGGACCCGCGGGAGCGGGTGCGGGTGACCGCGGCCGACCGGCTCGGCGGCTGGGGGACCGCCGGCTGTCTGGACGACGTCGAGCTGTCGCTGCGCGACCTGGCCCACTTCGCGATGTCGGTCAGCGACAACTCGGCGGCCGACCTGCTGCTGGCCCGCGTGGGCCTGGACACCGTACGGCTGCTCGCGGCGGAACTCGGCCTGGAGCGGACCCGGATCGTGGGCGGACCGCGAGACCTGCTGGAGTCGATGCTCGCGGAGGTCGGGGCGCGCGACGAGCGGGACTTCGCCGTCCGCTACCCCGCCCTGCCGGACGACCGCAAGAGACGGCTGGCCGTGCTGGATCCCCGCCGCACCACGGCGAGCACGCCCCGCGAGATCACGCGGCTGCTCCGGCTCATCTGGACCGACGCCGCCGGCCCGCCCGAAGCCTGCTCGCTCGTACGTGACTTGATGGCTCGTCAAGTCTTCCGGCACCGGTTGGTGTCGGGCTTCCCGGACGACGTCACGGTCGCGGCCAAGACCGGAACCCTGCCGGGACTGCACATGGAGGCGGGCGTCGTCCGCTACCCCGACGGCGGGTGCTACGCGGTCGCCGTCTTCGCCCGCACGCACGCCCTGGCCGCTTCACGCCCCACGGTGGACGCCGCGGCGGGCAGGGCGGCCGGAATCGCGGTCGGCTTCCTGCGCGGTGCGGGCCGGTGACCGGAGCGCATATGCGTTCGCATATCGGTGTAGCCGAATTACGGTCTTGGACAAGGGAGTTGGCGTCCTGATCTTCTGACGCCATGACCCAGGACACACGTGTCACAGACCGAACGGACCGACCGGACGCGCCTTCCCGACGGGGCTTCGACCGTCGTACGGTGCTGCGCGGCGCCGCGCTCGGCGCGGCCTCCCCGCTGATCCCGGCCGCCACCGCCACGGCCGCCACGGCCACCGCTGCTGCCACGGCCGCCCCCGCCACCGCTCGTGGCAGTGGCCGAGCCGCCGGTTCGGCATCATGGCGCTGGCTCGGCACCGCCGGCTGGCGCATCGACGTCGGCGACCGGACCGTACTCTTCGATCCGTATCTCACCCGCTTCCCCACGGGCCTCTTCGACGGCGCCTTCGACCCGGGGACCCGTCTGCGCACCCGGCCGGAGGTCGTGGACGCGCACATCGGCCGTCCCGAACTCGTCCTGGTCAGCCATTCCCACTGGGACCACCTCGGCGACGTGCCGCACATCGCCAGAACCACCGGCGCCCGCGTCGTCGGCACCGAGACCACCTACCACCTGCTGGTTTCCCTGGGGGTCGACCCGGGACAGATCTCCGTGGTGAAGGGCGGCGAGGTGCTGGACTTCGGCGGGGGGATCACCGTGGAGGTCGTGCCGAGCCTGCACAGCCGCAACAAGAAGTGCGCCTACTTCGCCCCGGGCACGCTGAACGCCCCGCCCATGACGGCCCCGGAAACCATCTCGGACCTGCCGGAGGGCGACACCCTCGCCTTCCGAGTGACGGCCGGGGACAGCGGTCCGTCGGCGTTCCTCATGGGCGCCAGCGACTTCTCCGAACGGGCGGTGAGGGGTTTGCGCCCCGACCTCGCGATGATCGCCGTACCCGCGGGCACCGCCACCCATCGGTACGTACCCCGGCTGCTGCGCGCGCTGGACAGCCCGGGCGTCGTCGTCCCCGTCCACTGGGACAACTTCGAGGTGCCACTGAGCGGCTCCCCCGTACGGGACCCGTCGATGGACCTGGAAGCGTTCCTCACCCAGGTCGAGAAGGCGTCTCCGGCGACGCGGATCGTCGTCCCGGACTACCGCACCGTGTACGACGCCGCCATGCGTCCGGGAGGAAGCCGCCGGTGAGACCGGGACCCGGGACCCGGGAGCTGGGAGCCGGGGACCGGGGAGCCAGGGAGCCGAGGTAGACGGATCATGACCTGGGTACTCGTCCCGTCCTGACGGAAAACGTGAACCGAACCCCGGCCGGAGGCGGACATGAGCGACGAGAACAGGGCGGACGACGTCTACCAGCCCACCGGTGGCAACGAGCAGCAGGAGGACGCGTCGCCGCTGGACCTGCAGGACGCGGTGGACGAGCGTTCGTACGACGACATGCTGGACGAGGGCTACCGGATCTAATCGCAGTGCACCGGGCTTCAGCCCGGTGGTGAAGCGATTCTGAGAACTGTTCTGGCCTTCGTTGTGCGCACGGATCTGCACTGATGGCCTCGGCCGAAGCGGAGGATCAGGCCGGCCGGTTCTGCTGCTCGATGTACTGCTTCACGATCGACAGCAGGGCTCCGCCGACCGAGCCGGCGAAGTACGAGCCGGGCCACAGCCTGTTGGCCTGCCAGTAGTGCCGGACGAGGTCGGGGAACTCTCCCCCGGCCTTCGGCCGGGAGGTGCCCCCAGACGGAGTCTGCGGGAGGACACGCCTGTGAGGGAGTTCACCGGCTTCGACAGGGCGACCTTGGGCGGGAAGGTCACCAGCAGGTGGACGTGGCTTTTCTCACCGTTGAACTCGACCAGCTCGCACTCGAAGTCGGCGCACACGGCCCGCATGACTTCCTCCATGCGTGTCAGATGCCGGTCGGGGAACACCTTGTGCCGGTACTTCGTCACGAAAACCAAGTGCACATGAACGACGAAAGCACAGTGACGGCCCGTGCAAATGTTCTGATACGTGGCCGTAAGTCAACTGCAGTACGGTGATCGGCGTGCAGCTTCGGTACTCCTTCCGTCTGTACCCGAACGGTCCTCAGCGTGCCGCGCTGGCGAGGGCGTTCGGGTGTGCGCGAGTGGTCTACAACGACGCGCTGCGCGCCCGTGAGAGCGCTCGCGCCGCAGGCGAGGCGTTCCCGAAGACCGGGGACCTGTCGAAGCTGCTGATCACCGAGGCCAAGCTCACCGATGAGCGAGCTTGGCTCGGCGAGGTGTCCGCCGTGGTGCTCCAGCAGTCCCTGCGGGACCTGGACACCGCTTACCGGAACTTCTTCGACGGTCTCACAGGCAAGCGTCCGCGCATGGGCGCACCCCGGTTCAAGAGTCGCAAGGACAACCGGCAGGCCGTCCGGTTCACCGCCAACGCCCGCTGGAAGATCACGACCGGCGGCGACCTGTCCCTTCCGAAGATCGGCGACGTGCGGGTGAAGTGGTCCCGCAACCTGCCCTCGATTCCGTCCACGGTGACCGTGATCAAGGACGCGGCCGGGAGGTACTTCGCGTCCTTCGTGGTCGCGACCGATCCCGTCACGCTGCCCGGGACCGAATCCGTCGTCGGCATCGACCTCGGCCTGGGACACTTCGCCGTCCTCTCCGACGGAACGAAGATCGACGCCCCGCGCTTTCTGCGCAGGGCCGAGAAGAAGCTCAAGAAGGCACAGCGGAACCTGAGCCGCAAGGCGAAGGGCAGCAACAACCGGGACAAGGCCCGCATCAAGGTCGCCCGCGCTCACGCGCAGGTGGCCGACGCGCGGCGCGAGTTCCACCACCAGCTCTCCACTTGCCTGATCCGCGACAACCAAGCGGTCGCGGTAGAGGACCTGGCGGTGAAGGGGCTCGCCTGTACGCGCCTGGCCAAGTCCGTGCACGACGCGGGATGGTCCGCGTTCGTGGCGATGCTGGAGTACAAGGCCGCCAAGTTCGGTCGCAGTTTCCACCGTATCGGGCGGTTCGAGCCGACCTCTCAGGTCTGCTCGGTCTGCGGCGTCAAGGACGGCCCCAAGCCCCTCCACATCCGCTTCTGGGAGTGTGGGGCCTGCGGAACCCTCCTCGACCGGGACATCAACGCGGCGGTCAACGTCGCCAGGGCCGCCGGACTGGCGGTTTCAGCCTGTGGAGCGCAGGTGAGACCGGTACTTGTACCGGCACAGCGCGTTGAAGCAGGAACCCACCGAGACGGTCGGACGACCGTGGTAGGAATCACCTCCCTCTAGGGAGGTGAGCGGAAGTCAATCCCCGCCCGAAAAGCCGCTGGGCGTCACCAAGCCCGGCACCACGGCCGCTGAGCAGTACGAGGGCGAGTCCCTCGACGAGAGGCTGCGACAGGAGGTTCCCGACGTGGAGGTGCCGGCCGGGGACGGTGTGGGCGACCTGCCCGGCGGTGAAGGGGAACCGCGGGACCCGGAGACCGGCACCGACCGCGCGGGGCGCATGGTCGCGCCGGACGAGGGCACGCGGACGGACACCACCGCGGAGCTGGTCGCCGACGACCAGGGCATCGACGGCGGGGCGGCGGGCGCCGAGGAGGCCGCGGTCCACGTGGTGCCCGAGGACCAGTCGCCCCCGGCGGACGGACGCGGGGAATGAGCGGACGGACGCGGGGAATGAAGGGAACGGCCACGCGCGCGGCCTGTGGCCTGTGCGGTCCGTGGACCCGTGGGGAGCAGGCCGGCCTGCTCCCCGGGAGGGCGACCGCCGGAGCCCCCGTGAGGTGGGGGACGGATGCCCCGCGATACGAGGGTCTTCACACCGCTGGAGCTGGGTACCCGGCGTCGTGCGGAACGGCCGCAGACCAGGAGGAATCAATGAGCACGGTGAAGGAAGCGGTGGACGTCGAGGTGCCCGTCCACACCGCCTACAACCAGTGGACGCAGTTCGAGGACTTCCCGAAGTTCATGGAGGGCGTCGAGGAGGTGCGGCAGCTCGACGAGCGGCGTAACCACTGGCGGACCAGTATCGGCGGGGTGCGGCGCGAGTTCGACACCGAGATCGTCGACCAGCTGGCGGACGACCGCATCACCTGGCGGTCCGTCGACGGCGAGACCCGGCAACGGGGATCGGTCAGGTTCGAGCGGCTGGACGACACCCGCACCCGCGTGGAGCTCACCATGGACGTCGAGCCGTCCGGCGTGGCCGAGAAGGGCGCGGACATGCTGGGCATGATCGACCGCCGGGTCAAGGGAGACCTTCACCGCTTCAAGGAGTACATCGAGCGGCACGGTGGAGAGACGGGTGCCTGGCGAGGACGCCTCCGGCCCGGGGACGCCGGTTAGGCCCACTGAGGCCGGGGAGAACTTCGTGCGGTCGGCGGATCAGCAGAGGGAGCCGGCCGGCGGGCACGCGGAACAGGCACGCGGAAGGCGGGGGCTCCTCCGGAACCGGAGGAGCCCCCGCACGCCACCGACGTCCACGCCGGAGGCGAGGAATCGGCCTACCGGGGCCGCCCCCGCGCCGTCACCTGCGAGGGCGTGCCGGCCGCTCAGTCCTCGCCCCGCACCACGTTCCAGTCGCCCCTTCGCCGTATCCGCCCAGCGTCGGCGTCGAGCGTCGCGCGCTCACAGGTGCGTATGCGCTGCCCGCGCAGACGGCGCGCCCTCGCCCAGCCCGTTTCGGCCGGGCGCACGGTGTACTTCTTCCTGACTTCCGCAGTCACGGCGGTCCATCTTCCTTCTGAGTCATTCCCGTTGGGGCCGGCTTGATTTCCGGCTCCTCCTGCCTTTCCCTCTCGGGTGTCCCATTGGGGCCATGGAAAACGTTGCCCGGCCGGCTCGCCCGACCACCGGCCGTCGATCGGCCGCATGTGCCGGGGGTCGTCCGGATGGTGGTCGGCCGACGTCCGTGGCCAAGCCCCTGCCCCTGCCCCGCTCCTGCCGGAACGAGCCCGCAGCGCGCACGGCACACTGGGGCGGGGAAGGCGCCGACGCTTCGGGCAGGGGGAGACGTGAACGAGGGCTGGCCCAAGCGCTGGTGGTCTGCGGCTCTCTTGGCCGCGGTGCTGACCGGCATCGTGATGTGGGACGTCCGGCGGGCCGTGGGGATCCTCACGGAGCCGGTGGTGGACCGGTGGGAGCTGCTCGGGCTGTGCGTGGGAGGCACTGTGTTCGCCCTCTTGGCGATGCAGACTGCCGTCCGCGCGGTCGGCCTTCGCCGAACGGCACGAGCCGTCGGCTCTGAGACGCGCGTCGACGACTGAGATCGCGGACAGGCCCGCGCCGGATGCGGGACACCCACCCGGCGCCGCTGACGTCCGACAGGGACGCGGTGCCGGCTGGAGCATGACCGGCCGGAACGTGGCGTGTGGCACGCGGGCGTATCGGGTCCGTCACCCCCGGAAGAACCCCTACGGGGGAAGGACGCGGCGGTACGCCGCAACGGAGTGGTGGAGGACCGGAGCCGGGCGTTCGATGCGCCGCGTGCGCCGGCCGGGACGCCCGACCGGACGCCGGCCGGCACACTGCTTGCTCCGCGTACCCCGTGCGAGCGGGCGGGCCCGGCCGGCCGCGCCCCCCACGAAGGCTCCGAGGCCCAGCACCCCAGGTCGAAGTACCCATGAGCCCGGAAAGCCTCACGGCCCCACCCGCGATCGACCGTGGCCGCCGCACCGTGGCCGCCGCGAGGTCCGGCGGTTAGGGTCGTGGCTGTTCAGCGCCGAGGAGGGGGATCCGAGGATGACCGGGACAGTGACGGCAGTCAGCAGCAACGGCGTGTACTCCTTCACCAAGCCGAACCGGGACAGCGTCGTGCTGCTCGCCGGGCTCGGTGTGGAGGGCGACGTCCATGCCGGCGTGACGGTCAAGCACCGCTCGCGGGTCGCGCAGGACCCCACCCGGCCGAACCTGCGCCAGGTCCACCTCATCCATGAGGAGCTCTTCGCCGAGGTCGGTGGAGAGGGGTTCGAGGTGGCGCCCGGTGACCTCGGTGAGAACATCACCACCCGCGGCATCGACCTGCTCGGTCTGCCGGTCGGCACGCTGCTGCGCATCGGCGACGACGCGGTGCTGGAGGTGACGGGCCTGCGCAATCCCTGTCTGCAGATCGACAACTTCCAGGACGGGCTGCTGAAGCAGGTGGTCGGTCGCGACGAAGCCGGGAACCTCGTGCGCAAGGCCGGAATCATGAGCATCGTGAGGGAGAGCGGTGCGGTGCGCCCGGGCGACGCGATCAGAGCGGAGCTGCCCAGCGGACCGCACTGGCCCCTGGACCGGGTCTGACGCCCTCCGTCGGGCAGGCCGCAGCTCGCCACGTCCTCGCGTGGATGAAGATCACGAGTGCCGTGGCTCCCACGGCGAGAACGGATCCCGTCCACACCGCCATCAGCCCCACGCACCGGAAGGTCACGTAGGACCGGGAGCAGCCGGCGTTCCGGACTGCCCCGTGCGCCCTGGCCGCCGCGTCCCGCCACCGACGGCACCCGGCGACAACGCCTTGCGGCCCCTGAGCATGCGCGGGAAGCGTTACACGACCAGGGTCACCACCATGGCGACCAGTCCGATCACCACCAGTGCCACCACCGCCATGATCAGGACGAGCGGCACCGCTCCCCACCCCTTGCGCAGCTCGGGCGGCTCCGGATACGAGATGCCGTACGTGCCGCCTTCGGCGGGAGGCGTCTCACCAGGGGAGACGCCGCTCCTCGGTGCGGCTTCCGGGGTTTGCCTCGGGTCGGGATCAGGAGTTGTCATGGCACACGCTCCTCTTGGCGCTCATCCGCCTGTGGGCTGGTTCTCCTCGACACCGCACCGCCTTCGCTCATACGGAGGGGGTGCGCTGCTTGTCGGGCCTTGCGGCGCTGATGTCGCCGAGGTCAGAGGTTCGGCGGTCGCCGGGGCACTCGTCATGACATCGCTGACACGCTGAGCCATGGGACCGTCCCTCCGCGAAGTGGGCGGTGCTCTCCGCCGCTCGGCCTGCCGAGTACCCGTGGGCGACCGGTCCTCACATGGTCGCCAGGGGCGTGTGGACGACGGTCGGGACCGGTGATCGTCCCGCTACCGCGATACGGGTACCGGGATGGGACCTTCCTCGCTGAGGGGGGCTCCCGAGGGGGTCGGGTGGGCCACGTCCGGAGGCGAGCCCTGCCGGCCGCCCAGCGCCACCGCCGCTCCTTGTGAGCGGGCCCGGGAAAGCACCGTCCGCGCCTGGTTCCCGTACACGTCGGCCCTGGTCGGGACGGACGTGTACGGCGGTGCGGCGGGCGTGGGAGGGTCCCGGTCGTGCGCGGGGTCCGGTGGCGCAGGCGGGCGAGGGGGCGCCGGGCCGCCCGGGTGGTGTGGGCGGGGGCGGGCCGGCGGTTCGCGGCGTCGACGGCGTTCGTGACGCCGTGGGTACTACGTCCCTACGGCGAACGGATTTCCGTGCCCGGGAAGCGGTTCGCCCGGCGGCACATACCGCAGCCGTCCGTCCTGGTCGGTCACCAGGGTGAACCCGGCGGCCTGCAGGAGAGAGGAGTACTTGGCTTTGTAGTGTCGGTTGATGGTGAACCCGATGGGTATCAGGGCCATCAGCGCGGCCCAGATGACGCCGACGAGGACAACGGCCGTGGTGCCCTCGCCGAGCGCGAAGCCGAGGGGCAGGGCCAGCGGGATGGCGGCGATACCTGTGATCAGGATCAGCTGCCTGTCGGTGTACATGGCGGTTATGTCGAACGCGATGCGTGCCTCGAGGAGCTCGAGCGCCTCGGGCACGAAGGGCGGCAGCGCGCCCCCGTCGCCCGCGTCCGGGTACCGCGCCCAGTTCTGCGCGGCCCGCGCCTGGGCCTGCGGGCTGGGGTCGGGCTCGATCCACATCACGTACCTGTCGTCCTGCTGCATGTCCGCGTAGTCGTACCCGAACTGCTGGGCGATGAAGGCGAGTCGGCTGAAATTCTTCAGGGATGCCGCCGTGGCGGGGGCGACCTTGACCGGCTCCCCGCTCGCCATCTGCCGCAGCATCTTCCGCACATGCCGTTCCTTCATCGGTCCCCCATCACCCGCACGGCCTCGGTGGCCATCGGCGGCGTCGTCGCTTCTCATGAGCATCACCAAGCTTGCCGATCACCAACTGTCGCCGCAATCAAGCGAACTCGCGCCTCAACGCCCCGGCCCCTCCGGTCGTACGAGTGATCAGATCAGCCCCGGGCCTTGAAAGGGAGGACGACCTTTAGGCTGCTGTTATTGATCAGCTCATCAGATCATCGACTCAGAGGGGCGGGGGGACGAGGACCGATGAACAACGCGACTGAGGTGTTCCGGCCGTTGCAGGCGGACGATCCGCCTGCGGTGGCCGGCTACCGCCTCGCTGCCCGGCTCGGCGCGGGAGGCATGGGGCGCGTCTATCTGTCGCACACGCAGGGTGGACGACCGGTGGCGATCAAGGTGGTACGGCCGGAATTGGCCGACGACCCGGCGTTCCGGCGGCGGTTCGGCCGGGAGATAAAGGCGGCCCAGCGCGTCCGGGGCGCGTACACCGCTGAGGTGATCGACGCCGACGCGGACGGCATACCGCCCTGGCTGGCCACACTGTACGTGCCCGGGCCCTCCCTGACGGAGGCCGTCGCCCGGCGCGGACCGCTGCCGGTGCCGGCGGTGCTGTGGCTCATGGCCGGGGTGGCCGAGGCGCTGCAGGCCATCCACGGTGCGGGAATCGTGCACCGGGACCTGAAGCCGTCGAACGTGCTGCTGGCCTCCGACGGCCCGCGGGTGATCGACTTCGGCATCTCGCTGGCCGCCGACGCCACCTCGTACACCGCCACGGACGCCGTCGCCGGCACGCCCCAGTTCATGGCTCCCGAGCAGGCGTCCGGGGGCGAGGTCACGGCGGCGACCGACATCTTCGCGCTCGGCCAGACAGCGGCGTTCGCGGTGCTGGGCGAGCCGCTGTACGGGAACGGTTCCTCGGCCGGCGTGCTGTACCGGATCGTGCACGTGAAACCCGACCTGTCCCTCATGCCCCCGCAGCTCCGTCCGCTGCTCGCCCGGTGCCTCGCCGCCCGTCCGGAGGAGCGGGCCACCCCGGCGGAGATCATCGAGTGGTGTCGGCAGCAGTTGGGCCAGGACGCCGACGCAGGGGCGGGTCCGGCCGTCTGGCGGGAGGTCACAGGGCCGGAGGTGATGGTTCCGCTTCCGGTCCCCGATCCCACCCCGGTGCACCACACGCTGCCGTTGCTCGCACGGACGCAGCCGGTCGGGCCGGACGAGCGGAAGGCCCGTCGACGGAACATCGCGCTGATCACGGCCGCCGCAGTGACGGCGGGTGCGCTGCTGCTGACAGGCATGGCATGGACGGTCAAGGACGCGATGGACCGGCTCCGCGACCGGAACGCGGCCGCCTCCTCGACGTCCGGACCGACAACGTCCGGACGGTCGTCGACCTCTTCGTCGGCACCCACGCCGGCCGCGGAGGCCGACGGCCGGACACCAGAGGTGCCACGCCCCTCCCCGACCGCGTCCAAGTCGCCGCAAGCCGTCGCGTATCCCCAGCAGTGGCTGGACGAGAAGAACTCACTGGACATCAAGGAGCCGGTCGAGCGCGAGGACCGCAAGGGGGACATCCGCTTCGTCTGCGAGGAGACCTGCGCGCTGGAGAGCGACACCAGCGTGATCAGCCTGCGCTACGGCAAGCCGGGCGCCTCCCTGGACTCGTGCCGCCTCGACCTCACCGGAGCCGACAGCCACGACCTCCCGCTGGCCGCAGTGGCGAACGGCAGTGAGATCTGCGTCAAGCACCCCTCCGGAGACATCGCCCTGCTCGTGGTCCAGGTGAAGTCGACCGCGCTGCCGGCCAGCGGGGTCAGCTTCGTGATGGCGGACATGACGGTCTGGCGGGCTGCCTAGAAGTCGTCTGCCGTCAGAGGCCGGATCCTCCATCCACAGGACGGACCCGGCGACGACCGCCGTTGTCCTCCGCTGTTGGTGTCAGTCGCAGATGTCAGCCGCAACGACAGGGCGTGACAGCTCTGGGCACTACACCATGATCAGTCCTGGACAGGCGTCCGGGCGTCCGTACTCCAGGATCCGGGGCGGCACTTCACGCATGCGCGCCACGTCTTCCACCGGCGCTTGGAGCACGACCTCGATGACGTGGTCCTCCAAGCCGAGGTCGTACAACGACCCAGGATCCGAGGTCACGCGCGACAGCTCCCGGTCGAGCTCCATCGTGTTCGCCGATCTGCGCCAGTACCTGCGGGAGGATGACGCGAGGCGCAAGGGCGTGGCCGACGAGCCGATGGAGCTGGACCAGGAGCTGGGGCCGCGCTGACATGACGCTCGTCGTGAGACGGACTCCGACTCGCGTGCCGGAAAGCAGCCGGGTGATCATGTCATCGCCGTCATCGCCGTCATCGCCGTCATCGCCGTCATCGCCGTCATCGCCGTCATCGCCGTCATCGCCGACTCGTCAGGTCTCCTCGCCTCCCTCGGCTCGACGTACCCGGAGTGGCGATGATCAGCAGGCGCAACACCGTTGAGCATGAGTGTTGTTGACACTTTCGGGGCTCGAAGAGGGCGAGGGCCCTGTGTGTGGGGGAGGCGTTGAAGAACGAGGTGGTGAACCGTTGGCCAACGCCGTACGCTCCCTCTGATCAATCAAAGACTTCGGGGGGACATTCATGCGCGCCACCACGCGCCTCACCCTGCTCAGCACCGGCGTCGCGCTGGTCGTCACCACAATCGGCGCCACCGCCGCCCAGGCGGAAGACGGCGGCAAGGGCAACATCACGATCGACAAGGTCGTCGTCAACGGCGGCAAGCCGGTCGTGGTCGGTACCACCGAGGTGGTGTCCGCCAAGGTCTCCGTGACCGCTTCGGACGATTCGGGCATCGCCGGGACCACGTACATCAGTGCCTCCGGTCCGAAGCCGAACTACGCGCAGATCTGGGACGACGAGATCACGTGCGTCAAGGCGAGCGCCACCACGTCGACCTGCACGGGCACGCTGACGTTCGACCCGCAGGCGTCGACCGGCTTCGTCGGCAACAACGCGGCGGCCACCTGGAGCCTCGGCACGCTGGTCTCCGCCAACGACTACGACTACATCCACCGGGACGCGGCCACCACGTTCAAGGTGCAGCGCCACTCGAAGCTGACGGTCAACGCCGCGCCGGAGCCGGTGAAGAAGGGCAAGACCCTCACGGTCACCGGCAAGCTGTCCCGCGCCAACTGGGAGACCAACAAGTACGCCGGCTACACCAACCAGTCGGTGAAGCTGCAGTTCCGCAAGAAGAGCTCCAGCACCTACACCACCGTCAAGACCATCAAGACGAACTCGACGGGCAACCTGAAGACCACGGTCACGGCCTCCGTCGACGGCTACTTCCGCTACAGCTTCGCGGGCACGGCGACGACTCCGGCGGTCAACGCGGCCGGCGACTTCGTGGACGTCCAATAGCCACGTGCAGCCACGTGCTGAGAGCGTTTCTGAGACCTGAGGCGGAGAGAACACCGATTCGCCCCAGGCGACCGTCACAGCACGCCTGGTCGGGTCTCAGTGGATGTCCGGCAGGGGCGCCGTCCTCAGGGGACGGCGCCCGGGTACCCGGGCGGCTCCGCGCGCCCCGGCCCGGTCACTGCGTTCGCCTTCACCAAGCCCGACACTGAGCCCCCTGGCCTGAGCAGCGAGCCGAAAAAGGGTTCGCCGGAGTACCGCGGACGCCACGCGGGAGCCCGCGTGGCGTCCGCGATGTTGCCGCCGGCCGCACCGCGCCCCGGTGAAGAAGGGACGCCCGGTGCGGCCGGCGGCGGCTGTGTCGCGGGATGCCGGGGCGGTTACCAGACGAGGGCGTCCGCCGCGTTGTCCTGCCAGTAGGTGACGGTGGCGGCACTGTTGAAGAAGACACCGCCGTTCGGCAGCTTCAGGGTCTTCTCGTCGTCGAGCGCGTTGCCCTTCTTGTCGGCGAGGAACACGCCCAGGGTCTTCGCGGTGCTGCCCCCTTCGCCGTCGGGGGAGAACGTCGTGATGCCCGCGTACGCGGACTGACCGGGCTTGAGCACCACCACAGCCTGCGGGGTGGTCTCCTTGGCCCACGGCAGCGGGGCCTGGGCGTCGGCGCCGGCCCTCAGGTGGGGGGCGCTGTAGGCGTAGCAGGGCTTGGTGCCGGTGTTGGTGGCCTTGAGCAGCAGGTGGTTGATCGGGCGGGACACCTCGGTGACGGTCAGCTTGGTGTTCGCCGTGGTGCAGGTGACGGCCGAGGGGGCCTCCTTCGTGGCGGCGGAGGCGGTCTGCCCGGCGGCCTGGAAGCCGACGAACGCGAGGGCGGCGGCGACGACCATGGAAGAGGCGGCCGTGCGGGAGGCGAAACGAGTGGCGATACGCATGAGTGGACTGCTTTCTCTGAACATCAGGAAGATGATTTTTTGGCGGTGAACCGCGTCGCCGACCGGCGGCCCGGCGGCCCGGCGGTCGGTCGGCCGGTCGGTCGGTCGGCCGGTCTTGTCCTGGCCGTGCTGCGCGGGGCGCGGGTGGGCACGCCGGAAGCGTGGGTCGTGAAAGGGAGTTGGGCGAGGCGGATCACCGTGTTCGGTGAGGCGCCGTGCTTGGATGACCCAAGGCTGTGTCATGCGGCGTCCCACGCGCCATTCCCTCGGGATTTTTGGGACGTTGGGATGCGCGACCGGCTCTGAGCTGGGGAAACGTGACCTTCATGGGATGCCGAACGGGATGGGGGACTGGTGGGGGCGGCTGAGGAGATTGCCGATTTCGCGGCACTGCTGCGTGAGTTGAAGCAGCGATCCGGGCTGAGTTACGAGGCTCTGGCGAAGCGGGCGCACATGAGCACCTCGACGCTGCACCGGTACTGCAAGGGGGAAGGCGTACCGGCCGACCACGAGGCCGTCTCCCGCTTCGCCCGGGTGTGCAAGGCGACTCCCGAGGAACGGGTCGAGTTACACCGGCGCTGGGTCCTGGCGGACGCGGCACGGGAACGTGCCCGGCGGGCCGCAGCGGAGGCGGAACCGGACTCCGCGGAGCGGGCCGGAGCGTCCACACCCGGCGGCTCGGACCCGGAGCCACGCTCCGCGCGGGTACGCACAGAGGGCCGGCCCCGGCCGGAGCCCGTGCCGGACGCCCCGCCCGCGCCGGGGCCCCCGACCCCGCCCGCGCCGGGGCCCCCGACCCCGCCCGCGCCGGGGCCCCCGACCGGACCCGCACCGGGGCTTTCGACCGGACCCGTGCCGCCGACCGCGTCCGCATCCACGACCCCCTCCCTGAGCGAGCCCGGGGACCCTTCCGAGTCCGTCGCCGAACCGTCGTCGGAGGAGACGGCTGTCCTCACTCGCCGCACGCCGGCGCCCCTCCGGACCGCCCGCAGCCGGTGGGCCCTGATCGCGGCGAGCACCGCCGTCGTCGTCGCCGTGTCCACCGCGCTCACGATCGGCCTGAAGGGCGGGGAGAAAGACCTGGCGGAGAACGGCCGGCCGGCCGACACCGTGACCTCCTCCGGAGAGTCGGCCTCCGCCGCCTCCACGCCGCCCCCCTCGGCGTCCACGTCCCCCTCCGCGGGTCCGAGCCGCTCCCCGGCCCCTGCTCCGGCCCCCGGAAAGCCCGACGCCGAGCCGTCGGCGCCCAGCACCGGCACGGGCCGCGCCCGGGGCGGCGACGAGGCCCCGCTCACGGTGAGCACCCGCACCTACGCCTGGGACGACCCGCAGTGCGAGGGGAAGTACCTGATCGACCGGCCTCCCGACGAAGTCTCACCGCCGGTGATGGGGCAGGACGTGCCGGGCTGGGTGAAGGCGCACGGCGCCATCGCCGCCGACCGGCAGCGGGTGGCGCTGACCGTCCAGGGCACCGGGGACGAAGCCGTCGTCATCGAGTCCCTGCACGTCCGCGTGGTCGGCTCGAGCGCGCCCCCGGCCTGGAACGCGTACCTGGGGTCGTCGGGCTGCGGTGGAGGCGTGGAGACGAGGTCGTTCGACACGGATCTCGACGCCGGTCACCCCACCGTCGTGCCGAAGGCCGGCCAGCGCGGTTTCCCCTACAAGGTCAGCCGGTCCGACCCCGAGGTGCTGTACGTCACCGCCCGTGCCCGTGCCCACGATGTGCACTGGTACGCGGAGCTGCAGTGGTCCAGCGGCGGCCGGCAGGGAACCACACGGATCGACGACCACGGAAAACCGTTCCGCACCAGCGGCAGCCAGGGCCGTCCCGTCTACGAGCACTTGCTCGGCGGCACCGAATGGTTCAGCGTGGCGGAGAACTGAACCCCGGGGCTCCGACACCGAGGACGTGTCCGGGCCGAAGCGTCGACGACGCCGGGCGCGTGCCGCGGCAGGTGCGGGTGAGGGCCGGTGATCGGACCGGTCCCGGATCGGAGCCTTCGCCGCTCACATGGGTGGGACGAGGCGGGGCACCCGTATGTCGGTCCACCAGCAAAGGAAGCCGATCATGGTAGTCGTCGCCGTCATCGCCGTGTGTGCGGTCCTGGCCGTCCTGGCCTTCCTCGTCCCCGGTCTCTCCCGCCGTCCCGAACGCGGCACGCACCGTACGCTCGGTGCCGGGGCGCGGGCCGGTGGCAGGGCGCCCGGCATCCTGGGCCGGCTCTTCAGCAAGCCCTTCCACACCGGTTCGCGCGCGGTGAGCCGCAGCGGTTCGGCAGGTCGCCGCTCCCGCGGCCGTATGTCCTTCTGACCGACTGTGCGGACCGAGCGGACCGAGCAGACCGAGCGGACCGAGCGGGGAGACCGGTGATGAACGCCGAAGAAGCGGACAAGCTGCTGGACGGGCTGACGGTGGACGCCAGTCGGCGGGAGCAGCCGATCGTGCTGGACGCGGACGGGCGTCCCATCCGGACATGGCAGGAGAACCATCCGTACGACCGCAAGGTGAGCCGCAGGGAGTACGAGCGGACCAAGCGCATCCTGCAGATCGAGCTGCTCAAGCTCCAGCGGTGGGTCAAGGACACCGGCGCACGCCTGGTCGTCGTGTGCGAGGGGCGTGACGCGGCCGGCAAGGGCGGCACGATCCAGCGGCTCACCGAGCGGCTCAACCCGCGTGGCGCACGCGTGGTCGCCCTGGACAAGCCCACCGAACGCGAGGCGGGCCAGTGGTACTTCCAGCGCCACATCGCGCATCTGCCGACGGCCGGTGAGATCGTCTTCTTCGACCGCTCCTGGTACAACCGGGCCGGCGTGGAGCGCGTGATGGGATATTGCTCCAAGGACGAGTACGAGCTGTTCCTCGACCAGTGCCCGGCCTTCGAGCGGATGCTGGTCGACGACGGCGTCCTGCTGGTGAAGTTCTGGTTCTCCGTGTCCCGCTCCGAGCAGCGCACGCGCTTCGCGATCCGGCAGGTCGACCCGGTCCGCCAGTGGAAGCTCTCGCCCACCGACCTGGCGTCGCTGGACCTCTGGGACGACTACACCGAGGCGAAGGTCGACATGTTCCGCGCCACGGACACCGCCCACGCCCCCTGGACCGTCGTCAAGAGCAACGACAAGCGGCGCGCCCGGCTGGAGACCATGCGCAGTCTGCTGTCGCGCATCGACTACGCCAGCAAGGACAGTGAGGCGGTCGGCACACCCGACCCCCTCATCGTCGGCGCCGCCGACACCCTTCTGGAACCCGGTGAGGAGGACACCACCCTGTCGCCCACTCCGCTGTTCCCCGGCGCCGAGGGGCCCGGCAAGCACCCCGGGACCGTATGACGCCCACGAGCCCCGCATGAGAGGACCCGGGCCTGCGTCATCGCTGCGCGGAAGCGCGCCTTCCCCGCGACGGTCGTAGTACGCCCCCACGGTCACCACCGTCACGGCAGTCGGCCCGACCGCCGGGACCCGCACGGCATCGGCATCACCCGCGAGGACGCCGAGTCCGCGACCCGGGATGTGTGAATCTTCGACAAGCACACGTTCGCCCACTTCGGCTCGCGGTCGTACACCACCAGGGACGAGGCCAGGGGCATCACGACCGACACGCTGTACGGCATCGACGCCGTCATGGTCCGCGCGGTCGTCGACCGTCACGGCGAGGAACCCGCCCGGGAGGAACCCGCCAGGACCGAGAGCTGACCCGGGCCGCGCAGACGGGGGCGCGCAGCGGTTCCTCGGCCCGGAGCCCGGGCGGGGCGGCGGGATCCTCGAAGTGCCAGGGCAGGGGTCTGATCCGCTCCTTTTCTCCGTGCTCCCGGCAAGGTTCGAATCTGCGACGTCCGCTTGAGGAGTTCGGCCGACAGGCGACCGAGTGCTTTGCTCGACCACTGGGCGAAGCACGTGGCCCGTGTGCGCGTCGTACTGGGCGGTGGGAAGGGGAGGCCGGCCCGGGCCGATCGGATCGGGCACAGGATGTCGGGTCGGGGAGGGGGTCTGCTTCCTAGCGTGGTGATGACGAAAGAGGAAGGAGACCGGGAGTGCTGGAGCGTCTCAACCAGGCCCTGGAACACATCGAGGGCCGTCTCGAGCAGCAGGTCGACGTGACGGAGCTGGCGCGCATCGCGGCCACCTCGGAGTACCACCTGCGCCGGATGTTCTCCGCACTCGCGGGCATGCCGCTGTCGGAGTACGTGCGGCGCCGTCGGCTCACGGTCGCGGGTGCCGCGGTGCTCGCGGGGCGGGAGTCGCTGCTGGAGATCGCGGTGCGCTACGGCTACGGCTCGGGCGAGGCCTTCGCCCGGGCGTTCCGTGCCATGCACGGCATCGGGCCGGGTGAGGCCCGGCGTACCGGTACCGTGCTCGTCTCCCAGCCCCGGTTGGCCTTCCGCCTCACCGTAGAAGGGAGCAGCAGCATGCGCTATCGCGTAGTGGACAGGCCGGACTTCAGCGTCGTCGGGCTCAAGGCCCGGGTACCGCTGGTGCACACGGGACCGAACCAGGCGATCATCGACTTCGTCCGCGGGATCGACCCGCGGATGCTGGAACGCCTGGAGAAGCTGTCGGACCAGGAGCCACAGGGCATCGTCGCGGTCTGCGACGACCTGGACCCCAGCCGCGCCGAGGGCACCGAACTCGACTACTACCACGGGGTGATCACGTCGGCGGCCGCCTCCGAGGGCGCCACCGTGCTTTCCGTCCCGGCCGGTACCTGGGCGGTCTTCACCACCTCCGGGCCGGCCCCGCAGGCCATCCAGGAACTGTGGCGGGACGTGTTCACCCAGTGGTTCCCCTCCACCCCGTACCGCAGCCGCCCCGGCCCCGAGATCCTCCGCACCCGCTTGTCCGCCGACGGGACCGAGGCCGATGCCGAGCTGTGGCTCCCGGTGGAGCGGGACCAGGGCTGAACACGACATCGAGCCCATGGGCCCGGAGCTGCGACCGAGTGCTTCGGACGGCCGGAGGAGAAGCCGACTGAAGCACTCGGTAGGGGCCGGCCCGGGAGGGGACCCTCCTGAGCCGGCCCTTACTTCTGTGCCCCTGGCAGGACGCGAACCCGCGACACGGCTTGAGGAGTTCGGTCCGAGGCCGCTCCGGCTGCTTCCTCCGACTGGTGTGACGGCCGAACGGAGTCGTTGGTGTACGCCCCCGTCCGGCGTCGTCGAGGTCAGCCGTGGATGTCGGGCGGAGGGCTTACCGGGGTCTCGGAGATCTGTCGCGCCAACTCCTCGACGACCTGCGGGACGACCCGCTGAGCGTCCTCGTCCTGTAGTGCTTCGGTAAGTGCTTGATGCACTGCCGCATACGGCTGTCCGGCGTGTGAGGTGCGGGTCCGATCGACCGCCCGCTCGATCTTCGCGAGGTGGGCTGCCACGAGTGGCATGGCCTTCTCGTACTCGCTGGGGTCCGTGGTCATGGGCTCAGCCGATCAAGGTGGGCCGACGGGGTCAAGGCCGGCGGTAGGCCATCAGCTTGGGAAGCTCGGGTCTTCAACGGGCGGTTGTTGGACTGACCTGTGGCGGAGTGTGGTTTTAGCCCTGGTCGTACCTGCGGTCAGTCTCCGCTGTTCCCCGTGGTTCCCCGGAGGATCTGGCACACGAATGGCACGTTCCCTCCTCTGAGCCGCCGGGGACGAACCTCGACCTTGGAACGTGCTGGCACTGGCTATGTGTATTGCGCAGTTTGACAAGAGCTGCAGGCCTCGGAGACCACCTGGTCCGGCGAGGGGAGCACGTTAGGAAATTGGGGGTGATGTGTCGGTTCAGGGAGCTATCGTCGCCACATGAGATCAACCGTTCGGCCTCGGCTCTCCGTTCGCGTGGGCACGGCCCCTGTGCCGGCCCTGGTAGAGGGGGTGCCCGCGTCCCTCGAACCTGCGCTCCGTGACTGGATCTTCGACACGGCGGCTCAAGGCCGGCAGGAGGCGCAGCACGTTCTGATCCGGTTGGATCTCGAACTGCCGAGGCGGTACCTGAACGATTATCAGCGGGAGTTGAGAGAACGTGAGGCGGAGCTGGCGGAGCTCACCGCGCAATGGGAGGCGGAGAGTTCGATGCGGGAGGAGAAGGCGTACTTTCCCGGTCGGCCGTCTGTGCCCATGCCCCCGGACCCGTACGTGTGCTTTCTTGCTTACGGCACGGAGTCGGAGATCCTGTGGGACGTGGTCGATGACCTCCTCTCCGTGTTGTGCAGGGAGCCACTGCCCCCGGAAACTTCGCCGATTGTCGCCCGGTTGAACAGCGGCGCCAGGCGGACCAAGCGGATCATCGAGCCGTTGAACCGCCTGCTGATTGAATCCCGGTCGGTGTATGAGGTCGCCCCGGATCAGCGCGGCCTCCAGCGGAGAATGGAGGAGGGTCTCAGCGAGGCACTGGCCATGGCATCAGACGCGGCTGAGAGCAGTGGTTACCTGGCAGCCCGGCGGCACTTGGGGCGAGCCCGCGACAAGCTGTTCGCGGTGCACGCTGACGCAAGCGGTGCCTACGTTGACCTGATCCGCGCGGTGGAGGCAGTGGCCTGCCCGATGTTCCTGCCGCGCAGCCCGCTGCCCACCCTCGGCAGGGTCCGTGATCATATCCGGGACGCAGAGGCGAAGTACGAGTACGTACTGACCGACAAGTCTGGGACGCAAGGCACGACAGCTGGGGTAGTCGCGATGCTCACTGATCTGTGGGAGGGGCACGGTGACCGGCATGCGGGCGGTCCGCGCGAAGTCCCGGTATCTCAGGAAGCAGCTGAAGCAGCGCTGAGCGTCGCGAGCGCTTTGGTGACGCTCTTCAGTAAGAGAGCGGTGCGTTTGCGCCCCGTGGGGCAGCCTGGAGTGTGATGGTCAGGGTCGGGTGACGAGGCGCCGGGTTAGGCCCGCGGAAGGCCGTCGCGCGGTGGCCAGCGATCGGTAAGTGGCAACGAACCGAGCCACAGCTTGGGAAGCTGCGATCATTTGCGGCTGGATAGGGCCCTTACCTGGGCATACGGCTGGCGCGCGCCCTCGTCGGACTCGGCGTTTTTACCGTGAGTCCCCGCTGTTCCCCACTCCAGCTGGTGCGCTTGTGGTGCGGTGCTCAGACGAATGCGCGCGCAGGAGGACACCTGACGGCGTGTACTTCACTATCGCCTGGTTGGCCGTCCCAGCAACTCGGTCAACTTGCAGCGGTACTCATTGCTCCCGGCGTCAGCGTTTGCTGTACACAAACCAGTCGGAGACCTCACGATGTACACACCACCGTGAGAGGCCACACATGACCACGACTCTTGCCAAGGGCGGCAACACGCCCCTGTCAGTAGGGGTATGCCATGTCACCCTTACATCGCCCACAACTAGCATCGACGTCTCCGCCGTCCTTCTAGGGACAGACGGCAGGGTGCGGAGCGATGACGATCTCGTCTTCTACAACCATCCGTCGCAAGACAGCGTCACCCTGAAAGGGCAAACCATCATCGCGGACCTGGTGGCGGTCCCGTCCACGGTCGACAGAATCGCTGTCGTCGCCAGCATCGACCCCGAACTACCGGCCACCCACTTCGACGCAAGTAACACCCCACAGGCCGTCATCGAGTGTGGGAGCACGCGGATCAGTTTCATGCCACCGCCTCTGACGAATCGAGAGACAGTAGCCATCCTGGTCGAGCTCTACAGACGAGCAGGTGGGTGGAAAGCTCGAGCAGTAGGCCAGGGCTGGGACACAGGACTGGCGGGTCTGGCTACAGACGTTGGGATCGTTGTGGATGATCCGGGGCCGTCCCCGGCCCCGCCCTCACCTGCGCCAACGCAACCTCGCCCTACGGCCCCCCTAGGTAAGGTCGCGCTCACCAAGGCTGGTCAAGCAACCATCGACATGCGCAAGGACGACCCAAGCCTCGTCGTCACCGCCAGCCTTGAGTGGAATGGTGGAAGCGCAGCCCGGCGACAAGCCGGCGCCGACCTCGACCTATACGCCCTCTACGTCCCCAGAAGTCTTGTTACGCCCCAAGGGAAACGCCCGAACAAGACAGACCACGTCGTCTACTACCGCCAACTTGGATCTATCTCCGCACCGCCCTACATCGCTTTGGACGGCGACTCCCGAGTGCCCGGCCGTGAGACGGTCACGATCCGTCGTCCCGACCTCCAGGGATACGTCCTCTTGTGTGCATACAGCGCTGTGGAGAATGGTACGGGCTCGTTCAAGTCCTACGGCGCCCACGCGGTCATTACTGATGGGCGAGGCTCCACCGTTACGGTGCCACTGTTCAACAACCGCAACCAGTCCTACTGGGTAGCCATTGCCCTGATTGACTTCACTGTTCCCGGCGGTGTTCAGATCCGGCACGTGGAGAAGTACAGTGGAAACCATGTCGAAGCCCGCCCGATGCTGTACTCCAACGGGAACTTCAGGATGAGCACCGGAAGGGTCGAATTTAAGACCAGGTAGTAGGTGCCGAGGGTCGCGCGCACCGAGAGCTGAAAGCTGCCTGTGAGCACCGCTTTAGGAGTTCGATCCGCGCCCGCTCCGGCTGCTGCCGCCGACTGGTGCGACGGCCGGACAGAGACGCTGCTGTACGCCCCCGTTCGGCGTCGTTGATGTCAGCCGTGGATGTCAGCGATCTTCTGATCCGTGGCTCTATCCGGAACGGACGCTGAGGGTCATTCCGGTTGCTCGGGGGTGGCTGCTTAGGTTGCTGTATCCGGTTGCTGTACGGTCTCGGCAGCTTCACGGGCGGTGGCGAGGTTGTTGCGGCTTTGCAGGGTGTCGGGGTGGGTGTCGCCGAGGATCTGCTCGCGCTGGGTGAGAGTGGCCTCATGCAGGGGGATGGCCCGTTCCAGGTCTCCGGCCTCCTGGTAGGCACCAGCGAGGTTGTTGCGGCTGGTCAGGGTGTGGGGGTGGGTGTCGCCGAGGATCTGCTCGCACTGGGTGACAGTGGCCTCATGCAGGGGGATGGCCCGTTCCAGGTCCCCCGCCGCCCGGTAGGCACCAGCGAGGTTGTTGCGGCTGGCCAGGGTGTGGGGGTGGGTGTCGCCGAGGATCTGCTCGCGCTGGGCGAGAGTGGCTTCGAACAGGGGGATGGCCCGTTCCAGGTCTCCGGCCTCCTGGTAGGCACCAGCGAGGTTGTTGCGGCTGGCCAGGGTGTTGGGGTGGGTATAGCCGAGGACCTGCTCGCACTGGGCGAGAGTGGCCTCGTACAGGAGGATGGCCCGTTCCAGGTCTCCGGCCTCCTGGTAGGCACCAGCGAGGTTGTTGCGGCTGGCCAGGGTGTCGGGGTGGGTGTCGCCGAGGACCTGCTCGCGCTGGGCGAGAGTGGCCTCGTACAGGAGGATCGCCCGCTCCAGGTCCCCCGCCGCCCGGTAGGCACCAGCGAGGTTGTTGCGGCTGGCCAGGGTGTCGGGGTGGGTGTCGCCGAGGACCTGCTCGCGCTGGGCGAGAGTGGCCTCATGCAGGGGGATGGCCCGTCCCAGGTCCCCGGCCTCCTTATAGGCGTAGGCGAGGTTGTTGCGGCTGGTCAGGGTGTCGGGGTGGGTGTCGCCGAGGACCTGCTCGCACTGGGCGAGAGTGACCTCGTACAGGGGGATGGCCCGTTCCAGGTCCCCCGCCGACTCGTAGGCACCAGCGAGGTTGTTGCGGCTGGTCAGGGTGTCGGGGTGGGTGTCGCCGAGGACCTGCTCGCACTGGGCGAGAGTGACCTCGTACAGGGGGATGGCCCGTTCCAGGTCCCCCGCCGACTCGTAGGCACCAGCGAGGTTGTTGCGGCTGGTCAGGGTGTTGGGGTGGGTGTCGCCGAGGGTCTGCTCGCACTGGGCGAGAGTGGCTTCGAACAGGGGGATGGCCCGTTCCAGGTCCCCCGCCGACTCGTAGGCACCAGCGAGGTTGTTGCGGCTGGTCAGGGTGTTGGGGTGGGTGTCGCCGAGGGTCTGCTCGCACTGGGCGAGGGCGGCCTCGAACAGGGGGACGGTGCGGGCGGTATGGCCTTGCTCGCGAAGGCGATCGGCAGCGGTGCCATACGCGTCGGTGAGTGGGGCGTTGTGGTGTCCAGGTGGGGTGGTAGCGGCAAGGGTGACCAGGTGGGGAGTGAGGGTGTCCCACTGGCTATCGGTGGTGCTGTCCTGGCCTGGAGGCGGAGCCAGACAATGGAGGACTGTTCGTTCAGCGCGGTCGCGTCCTTGAAGGTGCCGGGGTAGCTGGGTGGCGTCGGTGTTCTGGGCGGTGCGTAGGACGGTTTGGACCAAGCGGTGGATGCTGAGAGTGGTGCCGGTGTCGGTGACCATGCTGTAGGTGGCCAGGGTGCCGATGGCTTCCGCGGTGTCGTCCGGGTCGGTGCCGGACGGGGCGAGCAGAGTGTGGGGAATGTCGTCGGGGGCGAGCCAGGCGGCGATGTGCAGTACCTCTACAGCCAGCGGATTGTCCTTCTCCAAGGCGTTAAGGGTGACGTTCCAGATGCGGGCGATGGTGCGTTCGGCGTCGATGCCGTGGGCGGCCTTGCCCAGTTTGGTGCCCAGGCGACGGCGGTAGGCGTCGAGGCTGATGCCGCGGTTCTGGGCGAGGTAGGCGCTGGCCTGTTTGATCGCCAGAGGGAAGTGCCCCAGGTCGGCGGTGAGGGCGCGGGCATCGGCCTGCTGCCGTGGTGTCGGAGCTGCGTCCTTGAAAACGAGACGGCACAGCAGCGCCATGGCGTCGTCGGGGTCGAGGTTGCCCAGGGCCAGGGTGGGGGCGCTGTCGGGCCAGCCCGTGGTACGGCGGCTGGTTGCCAGGTGGTGCCCCTGGTGGAGTGCACCGATGTACGGGGTGAGGTCGTCAGGGTCCTCGACGTTGTCGTAGACCAGCAGCCAGCCCGGATGCCAGGCCAGCCACTGCCTCGCCCAGGCCACCTGTGCTTGGCGCCCGGCTGTGGCGGCCCAGCCGGGAACCAGGGTGTGAGTGAGGCTGGTGAGGGATGTCTCGATCTCGTCGGGGGACGCCGCATTGATCCACCAGATCAGGGTGTAGTCGCTGCGGTAGCGGTGGGCGTAGTGCAAGGCGAGGGTGCTCTTGCCGACTCCGCCCAAGCCCTGCACTGCTCCGCTCTGCGTGATCGCGCCCTCACCCTGGAAGGTCAGGACACGGCGCAGCCAGACCAGTTCTTCCTCACGTCCCAGACAGAGGGCGGCCGGAGGCAGGTTCGAGGTGCCCCGCGCCGCAGGGACTCTCTCCGGCGCGTGCAACGCCTCGGCGGGCAGCACGTCCCCCGTGTAGGCGTTTTCGACGTGCTTGGCCGCTATCGATCGCTGTCCGGCGGCCTCGATCCGCGGCCTGGACACGGCATCGTCAGCGCTCACGGCTGTGGCGGGGTGTGACCGTCACCGGTGATCGCGGTGCCGATGTGCTGCCCGGCGATCGAACGGGTGCCGGAAGCGGTGATGTTGACCGTGCCCGCGGCCGGGGTGGGCAGCATGGCGGCCAGCTCCTCCCGCAACTGGGAGTCGTTCTGCAACGCGTGTTTGAGCAGCCTGCTCAGCACAGCCGTGGTGTACGTGTCGTCCCGCTCGTCAGCGGCCTCGTCCACCACGCGTTCCAGCTCGGCCCGGCCCGTCTCGTCCCGGCGCCGCCACACCGACTGGAGGATCCGCTGTCCGAGACTGACCGTGGAATCGGCGGCGGCGTCCTCCGCCCGGGTCAGCACCGCCGCCCCGTAAGCGCTCACCGCGGCCGTCACGGCAGGCCCAGCCTGCTGCACCCACTGCACGATCTCCGCATTCACCATGCCCAACCCCCGTCACGCACATGTCTGTCACCGGGAAACCCCAGCCGCTCGTGCGCCCCAGGATAGGTCTCTCGTACCCCCGTGTGCCGGGTGTGCGGGAGACCCGATGGGATGCACGGGAGCGTGCGGTCGGCGGAGTCTCAATGGATGTGGCAGGCGCCGGCAACTGCGGTCAGTAGCCGGTCTACTGATCATCGGTTCGGCTGACCAGCAGGACAGAAGAAGCCCACGGCTCTGACCAGTTCAGATGCCGCGGGCTTCTGTCGTTGTTGGTTGATGTTGAGTGGCCTCGGATGGCCCAGGGGCGGCCCGGCCTCAGCATCGAACCGTCACCAGTTTGGAAGACTGGGTACGCGCCCGCCGTGCGACCTGGGAAGTTGCTGACCTGCGTGTTCTTGGTCAGTTCCCCGTGAGTCCCCGCCGCGCCCCGTCTTTTGCCAGCCTGACAGACACGGGAGAGACACGGTGGTGCACGCTCACATCAGCGTGCTAACCCACGGGTAGACCACTGCGGCTAGACTCGCGGCCGCAGCAAGGCACTTCATGACCGTCGTGGCTGACTCCAGCCGAGTCTTCCACGTCCGTCGTGTGGGCTTGCAGGCTGGCAGCGGGTGAGTGCACTCCAGCATCACGTGTTGCGCATTGCACTGCCATGCTTTGCGCGGTACGGTGGACCCCAGCTCGGGCATCTAGACTCCTGTAAGTCGATGTTGCTCGGACTAGCTCTGTAGAAGCCGTGCTGCGCGGCCCTTTCCCCAAAGTGCGCGCAGGCACGGCTACAGGTGTTCCCCGAGAGGAATACCTGTCAGGAGTGTACCTGAGGGGCCGTTGGCACTGCTTCGCATGCCTGTTGGCCAACCGCCCACCTGTACCCATCACTTGCCCCAGCTCCCATCCCGTCTGCTGTCGACCCACACACCGTGGACCGCGTCTGCTCGGCTCTGCCTGGGTCGATGGTGGTCGGGATGGGAGCTCCCCGCGCACACCACACTCGGCCGGCACTCGCGTACGGCGCCCCCTCCATCCCGGATGCAGGAGCGCCCCCGCCGGAGGCACGTCTTTGGACGCGGCCAAGTTCGTTCGGCGCTCGCCTTCGTCACCCGGCCCTATCCCACTCGTGGGCGCGCGTCGGCGCAGCGCCCGCAGCGCGGGCCGAAGGCATGAGCGCGGAGGGCGGCGGAGCCGGGAGCGCGCCCGGCGGAGCGGAGCGCAGCCGGGGCTTGAACCAGTAGAGAAGGTTGTAACTCTCTGGCTGAGAGCCTTGCTGTCTGGTCCCGGGAGACGCTTGATACTCCGGTCGTCAGACGCCCTGTCGAGCTACCAGCGCCGGGATCGTGGCGATCTTCTCCGCCGTGAGGGCCGACCAGTCGACTCCTGACGGTCGGTGGGGGTTCGGGCAGGTGATGGTCTGGTCGGGGGTCACGATCAGGTCGACGCCGACGTCGTGCTCGGTGGTGGGGATCGAGGTCTGGGTCACCTGGAGTGCGTGGACGGTGGTGACGACGATGGTCTCCGGCGTTACCAGGCCGGCCTCGGTGAGCAGGGCGAACTCGATGTCGGAGTAGCCGGCGCCTTTGCCGATGCGGGAGCCATCGCGGTTGACGGCGACGCTGCCGAGGACGATCAGGTCCAGTGGGCGGAGAGCGTCCACCTCGACGGTGGGGGCGATGACGGCAGCGGTGCGGCTGGCTGCGGCCTCGGTGGGTGAGATGGTGAGGGTGGCCGGGTCGAGGAGGTAGAAGGGCTTGAGGGTGGCCAGCTTAGGGACCGCCATGTAGACGGTTTTGCCCTCCTCCAGGGCCCTCACTCGGACTGGGAGTTGGGCCTTGTCCGGTACGGCTTTGACGATACCCGCCCGCTGCCAGGCCGGGAGTTCCGCGAGTTGGGCCGCGGCTTGCTCGGTGCCCTTGAAGTGGGGGATGCGGCCGTGAACGGAGGAGTCGTGGACGGCGTCCGCGGCGGTCAGGGCGTTCCAAACCTGTATGCGTACCGCCTGCTTGGCGCGGTCCAGGGAGTTGGCTGCCACCGGTGTCTCCTTCTCTCTTCTACGCTGCCGTCATCAAGCCGAGCAGTCTGTCGTGAACCTCTGCGACGAAGGGTTCCTGTCGCCAGGGGCGCAATTCGCGGGCGGCTCCGAAGACGATGTTCATGCCTCCGCCTCCGCGTGTGGTCTCCAGTTCGGCGATGGCTTCGGTGAGGCTGGCCACCCCCGCCTCGACATCGCGTTGACGGATACGGGCGAGCGTAAGGTTCCCCAGCACGATCGCGCGTGACTTTCGTCTGTCCCGTAGCTTCTCCGCCGTGCTGGCCAGCAAGGTCTCGGCCCGTCGGTGGTCTCCGAGGGAGAGGTAGCAGGATCCTGCGAGGCGCCCGAACTGGGTGGGTGACACCAGGCCGGCGGCGGCGTCGCTGCCGTCCACGTGGGCGAGTTGGCGTTCTGCGCGGGAGAGAGCGCGTTCGCAGTCCGAGCTCGACCGAAGTATGGCGTGTGCCTCGGCGACGTGTAGGAGTGCCAGTCCGGTCAGGGCGGGACTCGTGTGCTCGGCGGTTTCGGCTGCTCGCTCCGCGAGTGCGAGCCCGGCCTGCTTGTCGCGGGCGCCGTACAGCGCGACGTAGCAGGTGCGCAGTAAGGCGTGGGCTTCGAGAGTGGTGTCCCGTAGGTGGCGGGCGAGGTCGGCGCTCTGCTCGTAGTACGTCTTCGCGGTGGTGTGGTCGCGGCGCTGGGAGGCGTCCCAGACCAACTGCCCCATGAGAGTGCACGCGTCGGCGTGCAGGGCGTGGAGTTCCCTTTGAACGCGTCCGCGGGCGGAGCCGGCGGCAAGCTGGTCGATGCGGTTGAGCTGTGCTGCTGCTTCTGCGATGAGGCTGGCCGAAGGTACACGGTCGTAACGGGCGGCGCAGTCGTCGAAGCGCGTGCGAAGGGTGGCGACGGCGGGCAGATCGATGCGGCCCGGGTGAAGCATCGCGTAATCGAGAGCGTCCTGTTCCTGCGTGCCACCTGGCAACCGTGCGGTCAGTAGGTCATTGAGGCCCTCGGCATTGACGCGCAAAAGGCGGGCCAGCCGTGGACGCATCCAGGGCTGCGGGGCGGTGCGGCCTGATTCCCAGCGGGTAATGGTGGAGCGGTCCACTTGCATGTGCTCGGCGAGAGCCTCTTGGGTGAGGCCCATGGTTCGGCGGCGCGCTGCGAGGCCGTTGCGGTGGTGCGCCATGACGCTGTCTCCCCGTTTCGCCTGCCCTGTCAGGGACGTGCGGCTGCGTAATTCCCCCCAGGTGAGGCGTGGGTGTGACGCACGGATGCCGCATTAATGCGTCCATTGTGCTCTGGGAGTTGTCGGCTGTGGGCGGTTGTGTGGAACTCCGACGCACACAGCCAGGAAGGTTCGCCCTCCATGACGTTCCGAACACCCGTCCCGAAATCCTCGTCCTTCCGTGTCCCATCCGACGTCGGCTCCGTGTCTTCCGCTCGTCGCAGGGTTGTCGCGATCGTCCGTGACTGGGACTTGCCGCTCGCGGAGGACACGGTCGAGACGCTGGAACTGCTGGCCGGCGAGGTGATCGCGAACGCCGTGGTGCACACCGGTGAGGGCTGCCAGGTCACGGTGAACTGGGACGGGGCCCGCGTGCGGCTGGAAGCCGAGGACGCGGAAGGCGACCTTCTCCCGCAGCGGGCGCCGGCCGACCTGGACGAGGAGAGCGGGCGCGGACTGCAGTTGGTCGCAGGTCTTGCCCAGAGGTGGGGCTCACGGCCGACCACAGACGGAAAGGCGGTCTGGTTCGAGATCGGCGGTTGCTCACCCTCGCTGTCCCGCCTGCCTCCCGCCGCATGCGAAAGCGATCCCTCGTTCGGGGGTGCACAGCGGCCGGTGGCGGTTGCCGAACCGGGATGCGACGTGCTCAGCGGCTCCCGTGCGCATGTCACTGCCACCTGATCACTGCCCCTGACCACCGACCACCTGACTTCGGATGCACGAGTCCCGAAGTCGGGTACAGGTGCCTCCGGCCGGGCCGCCACCGCCTGGTGGAGCGACCTCCGCACGACCCTCGCCTGTCTCTCGGCGGTCCGTACCGACCGCACGGCCGTACGCCAGGCATACCTGGACCGCGCCATGCCGAAGTACCTCGCCTTCCTCGGCGGGCCCGTCCCTACGATGCCGCCCGCGTGGTCCACCGCACATGGCGACCTGCACTGGGCCAACCTCGCCGGTCCCGAACTCGGCATCCTGGACTGGGAAGGCTGGGGTACCGCCCCGGCCGGCTACGACGCCGCCTTGCTGCACGCCTACAGCGTCGGGATGCCGGCGACCGCCGAGCGCGTCCGCCAGGAACTTTCCACCGTTCTCGACAGTGAGGGCGGGCGCTTCGCAGAGTTGGTGGTCATCACCGAACTCCTGCAGAGCGCCGAACGCGGGGACAACGTGGAACTCGTTCCCGCCTTGCGGCAGCGGGCGGAAGAGGTCTGGCACCGGATGGCGAGCGACGGGGCGACCGGTCACTGAGCCGCTCACCGCCGAGTCGGTGGGGACGCCGGGCGACCCCGAGCCGGTGGCGCTGATCCATCAGGACGAAGCCCAGCCACAGGAAGTCATCGCCGGGCTCGGCGCCCGGCCGCTCAGGAGCGGGTCCGACAGCTTTCCGACGGGGGTGGTGGGAGGCCGGCCCCACTTGCCTCGTACCGGCGGCAGACCGCTGGTCGGCGGCAGGAGCCGGATGACGTCTCACGTCGGGCCGCCGTCTCCCACATCGGCATCCACGATCCACGGCCCACGGCCCACAACCCCCGGGCGTCGACAGCGCCGAGCGAGGCCGCGGCGGCGACGGCCGGGCGGAAAATCGCCGTCCCGGTGCCCTTTCCGCCCCGGTCGGCTGGCGGGACCACCACCCTGCAGGCGCCGGGATTTCCGCACTCCGCAAGTGAATTATCGATTCGGCTTCGTTTCCCTTTTCCCATCCGCCCCTGGTGAATCTGCCGTCCGTCAAAAGAAAACCGAGCAGGTCGAATTTTCGTCAAGCGGCGTGATCGGTGGTTTCTGGACTTTATCTGCCGAAGGATCCGGGAAACCGTTTCTCCATATCTACGATCGCAAGCTATGACCGACATTCCACGGGAAAACTCGGCCATCCGTGAGCGCTGGCAGACCTGTCTCAGGCTTGCCCGCGAACTCCTTCTCGTCGGGCCGGACGGCGAGGACCTCAAGCTCGGCTATCTCCGCACCCTGATCGACACGGGCGACCTCGGCCCCACCCGTCACCCGCGCAAGAAGATCCTCGTCATCGGCGCCGGCGTCACCGGCCTCGTCGCCGGCCGCCTGCTCAAGGAAGCCGGCCACGACGTCACCGTCCTCGAGGCCAACGCCGGCCGCGTCGGCGGGCGCATCAAGACCTTCCGCGCCACCGAGCACCACCAGCCCTTCGCCGACCCCGCCCAGTACGCCGAAGCCGGCGCCATGCGGCTGCCCGACTTCCACCCGCTCGTCCTCGCCCTCGTCGACAAACTGGGGCTCGGCCGCCGCCAGTTCTACAACGTGGACGTGGACCCCTCCACCGGCAGCGGCCCCGACGTCCCCCTCCCGCCGGTGACGTACACCTCCTTCACCGGCCGGACCTGGACCCACGGCGACGACAGTCCCGACTTCCGTGAACCCGACAAGCGCGGCAACGCGTGGATCCGCGCCAACCGCGTCCAGGTGCGGCGGGCCGACTACGCCGCCGGTCCCGAACGGATCAACGAGGGTTTCCACCTCACCGACGACGAGGTCCGCTCCCCCGTCGTGAAGATGGTCGACGACGCGCTGGAAAGCGTGCGCGACTACTACTCCGACGTCGTCGACGGCACGCGTGTCAACAAGCCGTTCGACGAGTGGGTCGAGGGCTGGGCCCGGGTGATCCGCGACTTCGACGGCTACTCCATGGGCGGCTTCCTGCGCGACCACGCCGGGCTCAGCGACGAGGCGATCGAGGCCGTCGGAACGCTGGAGAACATGTCCTCACGGCTGCACCTCTCCTTCTTCCACAGCTTCCTGAGCCGCAGCGACATCAATTCCGCCGTCCGCTACTGGGAGATCCCCGGCGGCAGCTGGCGCCTGCCGCACGCCCTCCACCAGGGCCTGCGCGACGAGGTGCGGCTCGGCCACCGCATGATCCGCCTCGAGTACCACGACCCCAGCCGCGACGCCGGCCCCGAGGGCACCGGCGCCGTCGGTCCCGACGGTCGGGGCGTGGCCGTGCAGACCGTCGCCGAGGACGATCCGCAGGCCCCGCCGCGTCTGTGGACCGCGGACCTGGCGATCGTCACCGTCCCGTTCTCCGCCCTGCGCTTCGTGGAGATCGTCCCCTCGATGTCGTACAAGAAGCGCCGCGCCTTCATCGAGACCCACTACGACCAGGCCACCAAGGTGCTGCTGGAGTTCAGCCACCGCTGGTGGGAGTTCACCGAGGACGACTGGCGCGGCGAGCTGGAGAACATCGCACCCGGCCTCTACGCGTACTACCGGCTCGGCGCCGGGGCGGACACCGAGCCGCACCTCACCCTCCCCGATCCGGAGGCCGGCCTGCTCGGTGCCGCGGCCAAGGACAGCGGCGTCACCGAGGAGATGCGGCGGCTCGACAGGACCATGCCGCTGCGCGGCCCCGCCGTCCGCCCCGCCACCCACTGCTTCGGCGGAGGCTCCGCCGCCGACAACCCCAACCGGTTCATGTACTACCCCTCGCACCGGGTCGAGGGCAGCACCGGCGGCGTCGTGCTCGCCTCGTACTGCTGGTCCGACGACGCCGCACGCTGGGACTCCCTGCGCGACGCGGAGCGCTACGTCTACGCCCTGCGCAACCTCCAGGCCGTGCACGGCCGCCGCGTCGAGGTGTTCTTCACCGGCCGGGGCGCCACCCAGAGCTGGGCCCGCGACCCGTACGCCTTCGGCGAGGCGGCCATCTACACCGCGCACCAGATGACCAGCTTCCACCTGGACGTCTCCCGGCCCGAGGGCCCCGTGCACTTCGCCGGAGAGCACACGTCCCTCAAGCACGCCTGGATCGAGGGCGCCCTGGAGAGCGCCGTCCGCGCCGCCGTCGCCGTCCACCGGGCCCCGCCGGTCACCACCCCGGGCCCGGACAGGGAGGAGTACTCGTCGTGATCGCGATCACCCCGAGGTGCACGGTCGCCCGCTACCTCGCCCTGCGCCTGGCCGAGTTGGGCATCACCCACCTGTTCGGCGTCCCCGGCAACCACCTCGGCCCGTTCCTGACCACCCTGCGCGCCGAGGGCGACATCGAGTGGGTCGGCACCCCCACCGAGGGCGGCGCCGGCCAGGCCGCCGACGCCTACGCCCGCATCCACGGCATAGGCGCGGCCGCCGTCACCTACAGCGTCGGCGCGTTCAACCTGCTGGGCGCGTGCGGCGGCGCCTACGTCGAGCAGGTCCCGCTCGTCGTCGTCAACGCCTCCCCGCCCTACGAGCAGTGGCAGAACTACCGCGCCCTCGGCCTGCTCACCTCCCACATGAGCCCCCGCCCGGAGAGCAACCTGGACGTCTACCGGCAGGTCACCGCGGACGCGCAGATCATCTCCCACCCGGGTCTCGCCCCCGGCCAGATCGACGCCGCGCTCACCGCGTGCCTCTCCGAGCGCAGGCCGGTCTACCTGGAGGTCATGGAGGACCTGTGGGACGAGCCCTGCGTCGAACCCGGGGAGCCGATCCTCCGCCGCGAGCGGCCGTTCGGCGCAGGCGACCAGACCATGCTGGACAGTGCCGTGCACGCGATCCTCACCCTGATCGAGGAGCACCCCGGCCCGGACGGCAGGCCCCGCCCGATCGTGTGGGCCGGCGAGGAGATCGACCGGTTCCGCCTCGGCGGGCAGCTCACCGACCTGGTGGAGGCCACCGGAGTGCCGTTCTGCACCACCGTCGGCGCCAAGGCCGTCGTCGACGAGGACCAGCCGCAGTTCCACGGCGTCTACAACGGCCGCGCCAGCCACCCGGACGTGCACTGGATCTTCCAGGACTGGGCCACCTGCCGTATCGGGCTCGGCGCCTGGTCCACGTCGAAGAACCTCGGCGGCGAGCAGTCCGTCGGCACCGACTGGGTGATGGCCGCGCACGGCGGCCTCAGCGTCGGCACCTCCTACTTCCCCGACGTCCGGCTCGAACAGCTGCTGCCCGCCCTCCAGGGCGCGCTGGTCAAGGGCTACGGCTCCGGGGGCCTGGCCGCCGACTACTATGCCGAGGCCCACGCCCACCACGGAGCGCCCGAGGACCGCCCCGCCGCCCTGGAACACCACCGCGCCTCACTCCGGGTCTCCGGCTCGCCGTCCCGGCACCCCGAACGGCTCACCTACGACGGCGTGTTCGACCGGATCAACCACTTCCTGGGCCACGAGACCCGGGAGGACTGGACGGTCGTCTCCGACGCCGCCTTCTCCCTCATCGGCTCGATGAACCTGTCCCTGCCCGCGGGCGGGTTCCTGTCCCAGGTCAGCTGGCTGTCCATCGGCTGGTCGGTCGGCGCGGCCACCGGCGCCGCGCTCGCCCCCGAGCGCACGCCCGCCCGCCCGATGGTGTTCGTCGGCGACGGCGCCTTCCAGGAGACCTGTCAGGAGATCTCCACCCACACCCGGCTCGGGCTGCGGTCGGTGGTGTTCGTCATGGACAACGGACACTTCTACGGCATCGAGCAGATGCTGGTGCGCCCGTCCTACTACGCCGAGCCGGGTTCCACCGGCCCGGACGGCTCCGTCGGCCTGGACGGCTTCACCGGCCCCGTCGACCCGGACGGCCCGTACGACCCGGACTTCTACAACGTCCTCCACCCGTGGCACTACGACCGCCTCGCGGCCGTCTTCGCCGGCGGGAACACCCCGGCGAACGGGATCGTCGTCGCGGACACCTCCGAGCTGGACGCCCTGCTGGCCCACCTCACCGCCCCCGCCGACCCGGTCAACGCCGGACCGCTGCTGGTCCGCGTCCGCCTGCGCTGGCACGACTACCCGCGAGCGATGGCGTACAAGGTGCCGAAGCCCGCCACGACCGCCTGACGGGCCGCCCGGCCCGGCAGGAGCAAGAGGCGCGCCAAGGCGGTGCGCCAGGAGGAACCCGTGTCCGAAAGGGGCAGGAAATGGCTGATCTCAACGTACTGATCGCATTCGATGCGGCCACGATCGTCGAGCGGTACCCCGACGCGTCGAAGAACCCCGACGCGCCGACCTACGTCGACGAAAGCCTGATCTACATGACGACGCGCCAGGACCACATCATCGGCACGTCGGGCGCCGAGCTGAACCTCCGGGCCGAACCCGGGGACAGCGTCAAGTGGCGGGAGACGACGCTGTCGCTCGACACCGACCACAAGGCACTCCTGTACCGGTACGTGAGCAGCGACAACGAGCACGTGCTCATCAGGACGCCGGAGATCGAGGTGATCGACGGCGTCTATCCGATGCCGAAGGAGGGAACCGAAGGCAGGCCGGAATTCGTGACGCAGAACTACCAGGACCATTACTGGCGGACGACGGTCAAAAGGACCGGAAAAGTCGTGTACCACTTCTCCTTCCAGATCCTGGACCGCCATCGGCAATTGAAGGGGTACTTCCAGTGGGACCCCTTCATCACCATCGAAAACCCCTGACAGCTCGGGTGGTGGGGGGCGGTCGGCAGAACGGCCGCCCCCCACCATCAGGGTGTCGTCCTCCGTTCGGGCCATGCCCACGTTCTTGTCGGTGACGTGGAAGCCGCCGGTCCTGTCGACGACGGGCGGGTGAAGGGCGCCTCCTGTGCGGAACTCCTGCTCCGCGGAGGCGACCGCACCCACGCAAGCATCGAGATGCTGCTCATCCTCGCCTTCGCCCGATGTGACGCGACTCGTTCGGCTCTGCTGCTCCTCGGCCCCGCTCGGAAGCGGTCACCATCGGGTGAGCAGCAGATGGTTGAGGAGCAGGGCGAGCAGTGCCTGGGCGGTGAGCCAGGCGCGGACGGGGGTCCCCCCTGCTGGTGGGGGTCCCCCCTGTTCGAGCAGAGTCGAGAACTCGGGGGAGGAGCCGGGACCTCGGGGGAGGGTGAGGAACGCGCAGGCCGGGAGCAGCCACAGGGTGAAGGGCAGCCAGATGCGTTCCGTCTCCGCCTTGCTCATGCCGGACAGGTCGGCGACCAGCAGGGCGAGGAGGGCGGCGGACACGAGGAGCGCGAGGCGGGCCTCGGCTGCCCGGTCGGGGGCGCCGCGGCGGCGGCGGACGAGCACCGCACCGGTCCGCCGCAGGCCCGCCGCCGTCGCCAGGCCCGTGACGAGCACCGTGCAGGCGAGGTTGGCCCACACCCAGTAGCCGTAGGGGCGGATGCCGCCCACGCCCTGGTGGTAGCGCGTGCCCAGCAGGTGGTAGGCCTCCCACCAGTTGAACCCGGCGAGCGTGAACGCCGTCGGGACCACCGCCAGTCCGGCGAGCAGGGGCGCCAGCAGGGCGGGGCGCCCCCGGATCCCGTGCCGGCCGAGGACCATGACCGTCGCCGCGATCAGTGCGACGAGCGTGAGGCCGTACGACAGGTAGCAGGTCAGGCCGAACAGCAGCCCGGACGCCCCCGCCCACCACAGGGACCGTCCGGTGACCGCCAGCGCGAGCAGCGCCACCGCCCACGCCGCCACCGCCGCGAAGTACGCGTCGGCCGAGGTGCCCATCCACACGGCGGCCGGGGCCAGGACGAGGAAGGGCGCCGCCCTTCGCGCGAGTGCCTCGTCGGCCAGGGCGCGGATCGTGACCAGTACGGCCGCGCAGGCCGTCGCCCCGACGGTGATGCACCACACGCCGGCCCAGCCCCCGCCCCGCAGCCCGATCCGGTCGAGCAGGACGAAGGTGAGCGCGGCCGCGGGCGGGTGGCCGGCGATGTGGGCGGGCCAGTGGTCGGGGGAGCCGAGCAGGATGTGCTGGGTGAAGTCCCGCAGCGCCGCCGGGATGTCATGGAAGCGGTCGACGGCCTGGAGGTACTCGTGGGGGGTGGTGAGCCGGACGGCGATGCCCCGGTGCCAGCCGTCGACCAGGGCGAGGGAGAAGGTCCACGCCAGGGACGTGCCCCACGTCAGGGGGACCAGGGCCCGCCAGGGGAGACGGGCCGCGAGGGCGGGGCCGTACGCCACGGTGGCGAGCGCCACCAGGACGGCCGCGGGAGTGCCGGGGCCGAGGTGGGGGCCCCAGGACGCCAGCAGCGGCGGCCAGTCGGCGAACAGCGTACGGCTGGTCCCCTGGATGCGGCGGCCGACCAGCACGGCCGCCGTCACGAGCAGCACGGCGGCCCCGGCGGCGTACAGGTCACGGCTCGGGCCGCGCGGCACGCCGGAGTGCGCTGCGCCGGGCTCGGCGGAGGGCGGGGTGCGGTTCACACCGGAACGCTAGGCCGCGCGGCCGGTCACGGACCGCCGACCGGGCCCGATGTCGGCGTTTCATCACGGGTTGCTCACCTTTCGCCGGGTGGTTCCGGCCTACCGTCGGGACATGCGCGACCCCGCCGCCCCACGGCTTCCCTCCTCGCCCGGCTTCTGGCGCAGCCCCCTGCGCGGCCCCTGGTTCACCTCGGTGCTGGGCCTCGTCCTGCTCGTCGGCATCACCGTGCTGTTCGTGACGGGCCTGGTCTCGTACGCCGCCTACAACCCCGACCTGTCGCCGGTGAACGACAAGACGCCGGACAAGGGGATCCTCGGCTTCTACCTCTTCGCCTGGCCGACGGACCCGCACTGGCTGTACCGGCTCAACCAGGGCGTCCACGTCACCCTCGGCATCACCCTGATCCCCGTCCTGCTCGCCAAGCTGTGGTCCGTGGTGCCGAGGCTGTTCGCGCTGCCGCCGGCCCGCTCGCTCGCGCACGCCCTGGAGCGGATCTCGCTGCTGCTCCTGGTGGGCGGCGCACTGTTCCAGTTCGTGACCGGTGTGCTCAACATCCAGCTCGACTACGTCTTCCCCGGCTCCTTCTACACGCTGCACTTCTACGGGGCGTGGGTGTTCTTCGCCGCGTTCGTCGCCCACGTGCTGCTGAGGATGCCCACGGTGCTGCGCACTCTGCGGCACCCGCGGGAGGAGCGGAACGACCTGGTGACTCCGCGCCCCGCCGAGCCGACCTTCTCCCGGCGGGGCGCCCTGTGGTTCGTCGGGGGCGGCTCGCTGCTGCTGTTCGCCACCACGGTGGGGCAGAGCTTCGACGGTCCGCTGCGGCGCACCGCCCTCCTGGCACCGCGCGGCGGCGGCGATCCCGGCAGCGGCCCGAACGGCTTCCAGATCAACAAGACCGCCGCGTACGCCGGGATCGACGCGGCGGAGACGGGCGAGGACGTGTGGCGGCTCGTCGTCACGGGGCGCGCGGGCACCGTCCGCCTCCGCCGGGACGAGCTGCTCCGGCTCCCCCTGCACAGCGCGGCGTTGCCCATCGCCTGCGTGGAGGGCTGGTCGACGTCGGACCAGTGGTGGCGCGGGGTGCGGCTGCGCGACCTCGCGGCGCTCGTCGGGTACGACGACGACCCGCCGGACGTGTTCGTCGAGTCCCTCCAGCGGAGCGGCGCCTTCCGGGAAGCCGCGCTGCGCGCCAACCAGGTGGCCGACCCGCGCTCCCTGCTCGCCCTGTACGTCAACGGCGAGGAGCTGTCCCCCGACCACGGCCACCCGGCGCGGATCATCGTGCCCGCCGCGCCCGGTGTGCTCAACACCAAGTGGGTGGCCCGGATGACGTTCGGAGACCTGTGATGCCTCCACGGCTTCCAAGGCTTCCGCGCCTTCCCTGGCTTCTGCGGCTTCCGCGCCTTCCGATCGGCAGCCCTCTGCAACTCCTACTGCTGGCCTGCTCGTTCGCGCTCGCCGCCTACGCGGGGGTACGGCTGCTCGCGGACGACTGGTTCGGTGTGGCGCTGTGGTTCGTGGGGGCGGCACTGCTGCACGACCTCGTGCTGCTTCCCTTGTACGCGGTCGCGGACCGGGCGATCGTACGGGGGCTCGGTGCGGTCCGGCGCCGGGAGTGGGTGCCGTACGTACGCGTACCGGCGGCCCTCTCCGTACTGCTCCTTCTGGTGTGGTTCCCGCTGATCAGCGGGAGGGTGGAGCGGCGCTACCGGCTCGGCACCGGGCTGTCGGCGGACGTGTTCCTCGGCCGCTGGCTGCTGATCACCGCCGTCCTCTTCGGCGGCTCGGCGCTGCTGCTGACGCTGCGGCTGCGGCGGCTGCGCAGGGCGGCGAAGCAGCGCCCGCCGGCCGTCCACTGACCGGCCGGTGGCCGGTGGCCGGTGGCCGGTGGCCGGCGGACGGCGGACGGCGGGGCACGGGGTGCTCATCGGGGTGCGGCCGTGGGCGGATTCGGTTCCGCGACGGGTCAGGGGCCCGGTGGGGAGCACGGTCGGCCGTCCGGTGGAGAGTCCGGCCCGGATCCCGGCTCCGTGGCCGGTGGCGAGTCGACCCCCGTGACCGGCGGCGAGTCGCCTCCCGTGACCGGCCGCGCATCCGGCCCCGCGACCGCCGCGCACCGGGCCAGCCGTGCGGCGAAGCGGCCGTACGGGGCCAGGGCGGCGACGGCGTGGGCGTCGGCAGCGGTGTCGACGTCGCGCAGGGGTGGCAGGTCGCGCACCCGCAGGCCGGCGGTGAGGAGCCGGTTCCGTTGGGCCGCTCCCGTCCCCGGGGTCGACATGGGCACGCCCCGCAGCAGGGCGGGATCGGGGTGCGCCAGACCGAGGGCCCAGAAACCGCCGTCCTCGGCCGGGCCGAAGTGGGCGTCGCAGTCGGTGAAGTCCACGGTGAGCAGCTCCGGCGTCACCTGCGGGGTGTCCATGCCGATGAGCAGGGCCGGGCCGTCGCAGTGCGCGAAGGCGTCCGCCAGCCGCTCGTCCAGCCCGCCCGCGCACTGCGGTACGACGTCGAAGCCGGGCGGCAGCCAGGGGCCGGGGGCGCCGTCGAGGACGAGGACGCGCCGGGAGGCGGGCGTGGCCGCCACGGCGTGCAGGGTGTCCGCGAGGGCCGCCTCGGCCAGCTCGGCCGCCTGACCGGGCGTGAACGGCGGGGTGAGCCGGGTCTTGACCCGGCCCGGCTGCGGCTCCTTGGCGATGACGAGGAGCGTGGTCAACGGACGGTTCCTCCTCCGCGCGCGGGGGGCTCGCGCAGCACACGCCTCATGTCCCGTACGGCCTGCCAGGTGCCGCGCCAGGTGCCCGTCACCTTCGACGCCCCGGTGCGCGGCAGGTACGGCACGTCGTGCTCGGCGATCCGCCAGCCGGCGTCGGCCGCGCGGACGACCATCTGGAGCGGATAGCCGCTGCGCCGGTCGGTGAGGCCGAGGGCGAGCAGGGGTGCGCGGCGGGCGGCGCGCAAGGGGCCGAGGTCGTGCAGGCGCAGCCCGGTGCGGCGGCGCAGCATCCGCGCGAGCGCGAGGTTGCCGGCGCGGGCGTGCGCGGGCCACGCGCCCCGGCCCCGCGGACGCCGTCGGCCGAGCACCAGGTCGGCCTCGCCGTCCCGGACCTCGCGGACGAAGGGGACGAGGAGCGACGGGTCGAGGGAGGCGTCGCCGTCGCAGAAGCACACCACGTCGGCGGTGGCGGCGGTCAGTCCGGCGTGGCAGGCCGCGCCGAAGCCCCGGCGCGGTTCGTGCACGACGGTCGCGCCGTACGCGCGGGCGACCTCGGCCGAGCCGTCGGTGGAACCGTTGTCGACGACGAGGGCGCGCCAGCCCGGCGGGATCCGTTCGAGCACCCAGGGAAGGGCCTCGGCCTCGTTCAGGCAGGGCAGCACCACGTCGACGTCCGGGAGAGTCGTCGTCACGGGGTCACCCTACAAACGCGAATCAGGCATACCGGACTTTCTCTCCTCGGGAAACGCGGACGTTCGAGACCGGGGCGGTGCTCGGTGCGCACCGGCGATGGCGCGGTCCTGCGCCCCTGCGCGGTTCTATGCCCCTCGCATTCCGGCCCGCGCGAACTCCGCCATGCCCTCCTCGAAGCCGACCTCCGGCTTCCACCTCAGCCCGACCCGCAGCCGCGACGAGTCCGCGGTGATGTGCCGTACGTCCCCGAGCCGGTACTCGCCGGTGACGACCGGATCGGGCCCGCCGTACGCGGCGGCCAGCGCCCGCGCCATCTCGCCGACGGTGTGCGGCTCACCGCTGCCGGTGTTGTACACCGTGAGCACACCTCCGGTGGCTTCTGCCTCCAGCGCCACCGCGTTGGCCGCCGCCACGTCCCGGACGTGCACGAAGTCCCTCAGTTGCCGCCCGTCCTCGAACACCCGCGGCGCTTCGCCCCGGGCGAGCGCCGAGCGGAAGAAGGAGGCGACACCGGCGTACGGGGTGTCGCGGGGCATCCCGGGCCCGTACACGTTGTGGTAGCGCAGCGACACCGCCGACCCGCCGGTGCAGCGGGCCCAGGCGGCGGCCAGGTGCTCCTGGGCGAGCTTGGTCGCCGCGTACACGTTCCGGGGATCGGCCGGGACGTCCTCGCCGACCAGCCCGGGGGAGAGGCCGCCCCCGCACACCGGGCAGGTGGGCTCGAACCGGCCCGCCTCGAGGTCGGCGACGGCACGCGGCCCGGGCCGTACGACTCCGTGCCGCAGGCACGCGTACCGTCCCTCCCCGTAGACGACCATCGACCCGGCCAGCACGAGACGCCCGACGCCGGCCTCCGCCATGGCGGCGAGCAGCACGGCGGTGCCCAGGTCGTTGTGCGAGACGTACTCCGCCGCGTCGGCGACCCCGTCGCCGAGCCCGACCATCGCGGCCTGGTGGCACGCGGCGTCCACACCGGACAGGGCGCGGCCGACGGCTGCCGGGTCCCGCACGTCGGCGCCGGGATCCTTCCGCACGTCGAACACGAGCGGCTCGTGTCCGCGCTCCCGGAGCACGGCGACGACCTGGGACCCGATGAACCCGGCGCCGCCGGTGACCAGTACGCGCATACGGCCACGCTAGGCCCGCACCGGCGCCGCACCGCGGGACCGCGCCCGTGGGCCGTGACTCCGTCAGGCATGCGGGGGAGGTGTGCGCGAGTGCGTCGAAGCGGGGCAAACCGGAAATCGTGCGAGAGGCTGCCGCCCATGACAGCCTCACCCTTCACCGAGACCCCGTACCGCTACGACGACCTGACCGCCCTTTACTTCAACTGCACCCTCAAACCGTCTCCGCAGCTCAGCCACACCCAGGGCCTGATCGACAAGAGCCGGGCCGTCATGGACGCCGCCGGCGTGACCACGGACCTGATCCGCGCCGTGGACCAGGACATCGCACCCGGCGTCCACCCGGACATGACCGAGCACGGCTTCGCCACCGACGCCTGGCCCGAGCTGTACGAGAAGGTGATGGCCGCCGACATCCTCGTGCTCGCCGGCCCGATCTGGCTGGGCGACAACAGTTCCGTCACCAAGCGGGTCGTCGAGCGTCTCTACGCCTGCTCCTCACTGCTCAACTCCCAGGGCCAGTACGCCTACTACGGCCGGGTCGGCGGCTGTCTGATCACCGGCAACGAGGACGGCGTGAAGCACTGCGCCATGAACGTCCTCTACAGCCTCCAGCACCTCGGCTACACGATCCCGCCCCAGGCGGACGCCGGCTGGATCGGCGCGGCCGGCCCCGGGCCGTCGTACCTCGACCCCGGCTCGGGCGGCCCGGAGAACGACTTCACCACCCGCAACACCGCTTTCATGACCTGGAACCTGATGCACCTCGCCGCCCTGCTGAAGCGCGCCGGAGGCATCCCCGCCCACGGCAACCAACGCTCGCAGTGGGACGCCGGCTGCCACCCGGGCGCGGACAACCCCGAACACCGCTGACCGGTCCCCGGCGGCCGCAGGGCTTTCGTGGTGCGGCCGCCGGGCAGCCCGGGACGGCCGCTCCGTCCGCCGCACGGGAGTCGGACGAGGGACGCCCGGGAGACGGGCGGTGCGGGAGCCGGGCGGTGCGGGAGACGGGCGGTGCGGGGCGGGGACGAGCGAAGCGGCCGACGTCGGACGAGCCTCGTAGGACCGGCTCGGCCCGGTCCGCCGCCGTCCGGCACGGTTGACGCCCCTCGCCGAGGGCGGGCGACGGCTGTGTCGTCGTGCGCCGCGGCTGCGTCGTGTGCCGCGGCTGCTCCGCGTCGGCCGGCGCACACGCGTCCCCGGCTGTCGACTCACCCGTCTGGATCTCTCGGACTGTGCAGGCGGTGCGGTCGGTATGACGCTGGAAGCCAGCCCGTGGACGGCCGGAGAGGTGACCCGGTGCGCCGGGCCCACCCGCCGAACCGAGGAGCGGCCGGGTTCCCGCGCCGCGCTTCACTGCTGCCGGGCATCCGCCGCGCCGGACGTCCTCGTCCGGGGACGCCACGACCGGGGGCGCCTTTCTGCCGCCGATCCTCCAGGAGCGTGATGATGGCCCGGAACCGCTGTCTGATCCTGAGCTCACCGTCCGAAGTCTGGAGCCTGCTGTCCGACGGCCACCGCTACGGGGAGTGGGTGACGGGAACCCAGCAGGTCCTCGCCGTGGACCCCCACTGGCCGGACGTGGGCGCCCGACTGGAAGTCCGCGTCGGCGCCGGCCCGCTGACCCTCGACGACACCTGCGTCGTCCGCATCTCCGAGCCCCCGCACCGCCTGGAACTGGACGCGAAGGCGGATCCCTTCGGCGCGGCCCGCATCGCCATGAAGTTGACCCCTTGGGGCGAGCACACCCTCTTCACCCTCGATTGGCACCCCCTCCGGGGCCCCGGCACCCGGATGCACGGACTCCCCGTGGACTACTTCGTCGGGGTCCGCAACGGCATGATGCTGACGAAACTGGCCCGGATCGCGGTGCGCGAGCATGCCGTGAGCGTTTGAGGCACCCCACGAACACCCGAGGCGGTTCACCGCCCCTGGAAGGCCCCCTACCGACGCCGGTAGGGGGCCTTTCTCGCGGGTTCCGGCAGCGCTGGTGCCGGGACGGGTGCCTTCGGAGGGCAGCTGCCCGGAGGCTTCAGCCGCTGGATGAACCCCGCGAGGTGGCGAGAGGCCGGAAAACCGGCTGTGCCGGTGATCATCCACAGGAAGGATGTAAGACGCATTGACGACCCGTGAGGATTACTCCGAAAACGGTTCGACACCAGGAAGGGAAAAGCCTTGCGCATCGACCGACTCGTCGGAATCGCCCTCGGCACCGCGCTGTTCATGACCACCGCGGTGCCGACGGCAACGGCCGACACCGAAACCGTCTCGTCGACGGCCGAGTCCTTAGACCGTGCCGCTCTGCACGCCACGCTGGATGCTGTCCACGAAGCGGGCATGTACGGCGGCTATTCGTCCGTCCGCGAGGGGGCCGAGCGGTGGACCGGCGCGTCCGGGCTCGCCGACGTGGACACCCGGCGTCCGGTCGAGCCCGGCATGCGACACCGAGTGGGCAGCATCAGCAAGACGTTCACCGCTGTCGCGGTGCTCCAGCAGGTGGAACGCGGCCGGATCCGGCTCGACGCACCGATCGGCGACTACCTCCCGGACCTGGTCGAGGGGGAGCGGGGCCGGGACGTGACCGTACGAATGCTCCTCAACCACACCAGCGGGATCGGCGACTACTTTCTGGGCGCCTTCCCCTCCCTCGCCGACAGCTCCACGGCCGACCTCGACGAAGGACGCTTCCGTTCCATCCGGCCCGAGGAACTGGTGCGGCTCGGTCTGGCGGCACCCGCCACGGGACGGCCCGGCGAGCAGCCGGGGTCGTACTCCAACACCAACTACGTGATCGCCGGGCTGCTCCTGGAGAAGGTCACCGGCCAGAGCGCCGGGACGTACATCACCCGCAACGTCATGGACCGGGCCGGACTGCGCGCGACCTCCTACCCGCGCACCCCGTACATCAAGGGCCCGCACTCCCGGATGTACGAGTCGTTCTACGGTCTGATCGACCCGCCTCGTGACTACAGCGTCTACGACATGTCCTGGGCGTCCACTGCGGGCTCGATCGTCTCGACCACCGACGACCTGAACCGCTTCTACCGCGTCCTGCTGGCGGGCGGGTTGGTCGGACCGGCCGCCCTGGACGAGATGCTGCGCACGGTCCCCGTCACCGCCGGTGGCGTCGGCATCGACTACGGCCTCGGCATCTACGTGCTCGACCTGCCCGGCTGCGGACGCTTCTGGGGCCACGACGGAGCGGTCTTCGGCGCCGGCACGATCGCGTTGTCCAGCCGCGACGGCAAGCGCCAACTCGCCATGGGCTGGAACCTCATGAAGTACCAGCGCCTCAACGAGGACGGCACGGCGCTGGAGCCGAGCGCGATCGACCACGCCATCAACGAACACATCGTCCAGGCGCTCTGCCGGGCCCCGGAGTCCCGTGAGGCGGCCGCGGGCGCCCGGCAACCGCTTCCCGAGGGGCTGCCCGGAGCGGACCTCTCTTCCGGTCAGTGGGTCACCCACAGCTGAGACCAGGCCCGCCCGGTGGGGACGTACGGACGAATCCCTTCCCCGGCGCCCCTCACCACGGTGTGCCAGCCGCTCACCGGTCCGGACGGCACACAACCCCCGGGTCTTCGGCCCGGGGGTCTGTCGTGGAGCGGGTGACGAGAACCGAACTCGCGCCCTCAGCTGGGGAAACTGCGGCCATTCGCCACCAGTCGGGGTGCTGACCTGGGCGAACGGCTGAGGGGTGGCCACTTCGGGCTGGGGCTCTTTCACCATGGTTCCCCGCTGCTCCCCGTCTCGGCCGGTGCGGTAGTGGTGCACGTCGCGACGTTGCCGACACCTACTCGTCATCGATGTCGGAGGCGGGAAGGACGGCTGCCGGCTCCTTTGGAAGCTCAAGCCCGTAGCGGGCGGCGACGACGCCGAGCCGGACCCCGAGAACCGCGCGCGGCTCACCAGGTGCCGCACCGAACGTGGCCCTCTGGAAGCGCCCGCGAACATGTCCGGGGTGGTGGGGACCCACGGCGTCCAGGAACCGGCGGGCTTACGGCTGTGCGGCACGCGTCACGGGTGGCGGAGGCCCATCTCGGTCATGCCGCTGCCCGTGAGGCCGGGGGCCAGCAGGGGCACCCAGAAGACGGCGATCGCGAGCGCGAGCGAGGTGAGGCCGACGACCCGGGCGACAAGACGACCCCGCGGCAGGCGTTTCTCCGCGGTGACGAGGGCGGCCAGGCCCACCATGGCCCAGAGGTTCATCACACCGAACGCCGTGAGCAGCAGCATCAAGGACCAGCAGCATCCCAGGCAGAACGCGCCGTGATGCGCTCCGGCACGCAGGTGGCGCGAGGGGCCGCGGTACGACGCGTAGCGCAGCAACAGGCCGATCGGCGAGCGGCACTTGGTGAGACAGAAATCCTTGAGGGCGGTGAGCTGGTAGACACCGTTGACGGCGAAGACGGCGGCGGCCGCCACCGTCCCTGCCGTGGGATGTGCGGTGGCGACGTGCGCCGCGCCGACGGCCAGGGCGTATGCCGGCAGCCCGGCGGCGGCCCAGACCAGTACGTAGCCGGCGGTGAACGCGATCATGCGCGGCGCCTGGTGAACGGGGGCCGTCCGCGCGTACAGCGAGGCGACGGGTGCCGTGGCCGGCAGCATCATCGCGGCCATCATGATCGTCCATGTGCCCACGAAGGCGGGCAGCTGCCCGGCCATGGTCCGGGACCCCATGTCCCCCCAGCGCAGTGCCACCCACGCCCACGCTGCGGCCGCCGTGAGCAGCACCAGCCCGGAATAGCTCGCGCTGTGCCGGGCGGTGATCGTCGTCGGGGTCACGCCGACCATGAGAAGGGCGCCGAGTGTGCGTTGCGGCCGGTGAAGTCCCATGAGCGGCCGTGTACGCCGTCGCCGACGGCCCGCGTCGACCGGGCGATCGTCAGCGTGCTGTTCGCCGGGTGGAACATGCCGGTCAGCCCCATCACGGGACCGTCCTCGCCGAACTGCGGGGCCACCTGGTCCTCGATCTCGATGTCGATGGCGTCCGCCACCCGCACCGTGTGACGGCGACCGTCGTCGTGGAAGTCGATGGAAACGCGTTCGACGCCGAGGACCTCGCCGATGAGGGGGGCGAGCGCCGCCATCGGTCCGCCCACCTGCCCGGAGAAGACCTTGCCCAGCGCGTCCGCCTGGCTGTCGTCGGCCGAAGCGTCGACGTACAGCACGACCTGCCAGCCGCCGTCGGCCATCACGCGGGGCGCGTCGGCGAAGACGACGACGCTGTGGTCCGCCACGTCCACGCCGTCGACCTCACCCCGTGCGACGTGGAACGCGAGAGTCACCTGGCAGCGCTCGTGATCGGCGGGTGCGGTCAGACCTGAGGTGGTGCACGGACACACGGTGTCGCAGTTGCAGCTTTCAAGATATGTACCGTTCACATTCCAAGCCATTTTTGTACTCCCGCCTGGTTCACCCGCATGTCGGTGATGCGAAGCGGCGCCCGGTCGACGGAGCGAAAGGCCTGGTGCGAGCGCCGGCCTTGTGCGGCGCCTCGACCTCATGAGGGAAAACGGGACCGTGGACGCGCGCCGCGCGCCCGCTCGGCCGCGAGATCGACACCGGGAGAGCTCCTGGTCCCGAACGGCCGCCCGAGTACTTCCCAGGCTAGTCCCGCACCCGCACCCGCACACCACGCCCGTCACGCCTGCCTGCACGGCCTGGCTTCAGGCGGCGGCAGGCGCAGATGTACCAGATCGTTGCCCTTGCGGTGGTGGAAGCGGAATCCATGACGAATCCATGACCGCGACCAGGCTGTCGCTGCTCCGCTCGGTGCCGTGATGCGGGCGGTGGTAGCGGCCTTGGGCCTGGAGACGTGTGAGCCTCGGTGACCTCAGTCACCGAGGCCCGGGACTCTGCCGGCCTCCTCCTGTCGCATCCGGAGGCCCCGCCGGCTCGGTACGAGGCTGCGCTGGAGAGGCACGGGATCCCGCGGCCGTACCGAGTGAACGGACCACTGGTTCGGGGTGCTGCGGTCGCTCGGGGGGCTGTGATCGCTTACGACCGGATCAGGCACTGACCCGACCGACCCGGGAGAACGGCTGAGCCGCGGCCTCGTCGGCGACGCGTGCTTCCCCCGTGGGTCCCCCGCTGTTTCCCCGCTCGATCCGGTGCGGCTGTGGCGCGGGGTGAGCATCGCGCGAGGTGCCGGGACACGGAGGCCGAGTGCGCTGTCCGTGCTCATGGCCCCGGTCCCGGACGCGCGGTCGGCTTCCGAGAGGTTCAGCTACGAAGAGCAGACGTGCCCCCGCCCCCGGAGCTCACCTGCCGGGGGCGCGGAAGGCCACCTGCCGGCGGGCGGCCTCGTCGATCTCGTCGAGGGTGAGGAGAGGGGTGGCCCGGGTGCGGAGGGCTCCGCTGGCCTTGACGGCGAGGCTGGCGGCGGCCATGGAGACCGGGTCGGGGAAGTCGACGATGAGCACGATGTCGTTTTCCCCGAAGGTGAAGTACATGGCCTCGACCTGCCCGCCGAGGCCGGTGACGACCTGGTCGACAGCGGCGTGACGGCCGCTCGCGCCCTCCTTGAGCAGCCCTTTGGTGCCCTCGGGGGTGTAGGTGGCCTGGATGAGGAACTTCGGCATGGGGATGCTTCCTGCCCGTCGCTTGTCGGTGTGCAAGGGACTTCCCGCTGTCACATCGGCCGCTGCTCGCGGACGGCCGAATTCACTCGTTGGAACCCGAGCCTTGTTCCACCCGATGGCGGGAGGACGCGCACGAGGTGGTGGCGGCATACGCCAATCCGGTACATGGACTTCCTTCGGTGCACGTCCAGGAAACGCACCAACGTCTGCGCCGACCCAGAGGACCCGGCGATCATCAAGGGTGCTGCCAAACGCCGGGGGACAAGCGAGACCGAGAGCATCCGTCAGGGGATCCATCTCGCGGCCACGGCGAACCGTGTCCGGGAGAAGCCGTTGTTCTCGCGCACCTTCGAGGGGGGCGGGCGCACGCCGTCCAGGGACGAGGTCCGTGACGCGGTCGCCGACGCGGTCCGGCGCGAGACGGCCTCCGGAACTGCCGCGTGATCACCGTTATCGCGGACACGTAAAGAACCTCCGGGTCGCTGACCCGGAGGTTTCGTGTGGAGCGGATGACGAGTGCCGAACTCGCGCTCTCAGCTGGGGAAGCGACGGCGCTTGGGCGGGCTGCATGGCTCTGAACAGCGCAGATACCTGGTGCTCGAAGTGGTCGTGTGGGTCGGATCGCACCGTTGTCGACCGTGGTTTTCCGTCTCTACGGGCACGCGGAGGGCACGGAACCTCGGCAGGGGAGAGACCGGCGTTGCCGACGGTGCAACCGCGCATGGGCTGCCTCGTACGGAGACCAGCTGTTGATGTGACGTTGCAGCTGCATACGAGTGGCCCAGCTGGGGTATCGCGGAGGCACTGTCAGAGAAGTATGTCCAAGTCCCACGACGCACGAAGTGTCCGCGCGAAGTCACGACGACCGCGTAGTGCGGCGACGAGCCGTACGGGGCGCCGCTCGTCGCCGAGGCCACGTGTGACAGCTCGGTCACCGGGATCGACCGCGCTGGAAAGCTCGCGACGGACGGCGACTCCGGGTGTCCCGCTCGATTGCGCCGTGCGGTGCCGGCGGCCGATGAGCTTTCCCGGCCGCCGGTCGGACGGGTGGATCAGCGCAGTCCGGCGAAGAGATCGTTCTCGGGTACGGCGGCGCCGGTGGCGTCCTGGACACGTACGAAGGTCTCCGTGCCCATCAACTCACCGAACCTCTCCTTGCCCATCTTGAGGAAGAAGATGTTCTCACCCTGACTGGAGTGCGCGGCCAGCGCATCGAACTTCTGATTGCTGAACGCGGTGGTGTCCACCCACGTGGTGATCTCATCGTCGGGGAGGCCGATCTCGGCCATCGCGGCGGCCTCGGCAGGATCCGGCTCCGGCATGTCCTCATGAAACTCACGCATGATTTCGCCGAACCGCTGCATCCCCGAGCGGGGCACCGTGGTCCAGTACACCTTCGGTGTCAGCGTGGTCATCTCCAGCGCCGCCATCGTGATGCGGTGGGCCTGGATGTGGTCGGGGTGACCGTAGAAGCCGTTCTCGTCGTAGGTGACGACCACATCGGGTCGGTAGTGCCGCATGAGTTCCGCAAGCCGGGCGGCGCCTTCCTCGACGGGGGTCTGCCAGAAGGATCCGGGGGCGTCGTTGCTCGGCCAGCCCATCATCCCGGAGTCGGCGTAGTCCAGCATCTCCAGCTCGCTGACCTTCAGGACGTCACAGCTCGCCTCGAGTTCTTGACGGCGCATCAAGGCGACGGCCGCCGGATCATGCCCGGGATCGCCCGGCTTGACACCTCCCGGCCCATCACCGCAACCGCCGTCGGTACACGTCACGAGAACCGTACGGATGCCTTCCGCCGCGTACCGCGCGAGGACCCCTCCGGTTCCGGTGGCCTCGTCGTCGGGGTGGGCGTGTACTGCCATGAGCGTCAAGGGCCGGTCAGTCATGAAACAGTCCTCCTGCAGAGATACGTCTTGGTCCAAGCAGCGCGGCGGGCGTACCGCGATTCTGGGGCCCGGATCCTGGTGGGGCGGACGACCTTGTGTTCTCCGTGTCCCCCGCCCCGCGCGGCGCCGACGCCCCGGTCGATGCAACAGCGCCGCCCGGACCGGCTGTTCCCGGCACGGCCGCTTGGCCCGCCCGTCGGCGTTTCCACGCGAACGAGAGACAGCCGCGACCCGCACATCTCAGCGCCACGTCGGATCCGACTTCCCTCCGGCGCCGGCGTATGTGCTGCATCACCGCATCCTGCGGGGCCGATCGTCTCGGCTCGGGGCAGGCGAGACAGCACGCCGGCCGAGGGTGTGGTCGGGCATCGTGGTGGCATCGGCGGGCAGGTCGACCAGGCGGCGCAGCCGCCACACCAGCACGTCACCGATCGAGTCGGCGGTGCCCGGCTCCCGCCGTTCGGCAGCCTCCGCCGGATCGTGGCCGGTCGACCGCGCAGTCCTTCGCGTGGAGAGGTGGCTCGGATGCTTCCTCTGCAAGGCGCACATAGGCGATATCGCAGGTGCGATCAGTCGGCGAGCTTGCTGCCTGAGGTGAGGCCAGTGCCGTGTGCCCCGACGTTGGCGGTGGTCCGCCCGAAACCTTTCGGGAGCGCCCGGACCTCCTGTCGGCTCTTGTCATCCGCCCACCGGCATCGGCCTCGTGGTGGGGATCGGCATCAGGCGGGGCGGAGGGCCTCGTGCTCCTCCCCTGCGCCGAGTGGTGCGCCGCCCCTGTCGCCCCCGGCCCCGTGTCGGGCCCGTTGGCGTGCTCACCCGCTTCGGCCACCAGGTGCTCGCCGCCGTCGACGACGCGGACGCCCTGATCACCGCCGTCCGGGAACACCGTTCCGACATCGTCGTCACCGACGTCCGCATGCCACCGGACAACACCGACGACGGCCTGCGCGCCGCCGTCGCCCTGCGCCACGAGCACCCCACCCTGCCGGTCCTGGTCCTCAGCCGGTACATCGAGCAGTCCTACGCCGCCCACCTGCTCGACCTGGGCAGCGACAGCGGGGTCGGCTACCTCCTCAAGGACCGCGTCAGCTCCGTCGGCGAGTTCGTCGACGCCGTCATTCAGGTCGCCGCAGGCGCGACGGTCGTGGACCCCGAAGTGGTCCGCCAACTCCTCAACCGCCGCCGCGACCCCCTGCAACGCCTCACCCCACGAGAGTGCGAGGTCCTCGCACTGATGGCCGAGGGGCGCACCAACACCGCCATCGCCCGAGAGCTGTACGTCACCGAAGCAGCGGTCAACAAGCACGTCAGCAACATCCTTCAGAAACTCGACCTCCACCTCGACGGCCAGGGACACCGCCGCGTCCTCGCCGTCCTCACCTACCTCCGCGCATGACCGGCGACGGGCGGTCGCCAGGCGTGTGAGGAGCGAAGGCGCCCGCCGTCGCTCGGCCTGCAGCCCGTTCATCGCGACTGCGCGCCGCGACTCGCTTCCCAACCACCTCTTTTCGGCGCCTGGTTGATGAGGGAAAAGCAAGCTGCGGGCTTTCCCGTGGGAAGGGTGCGATGTGCGCTACGAAATCCCAGGTCGGCGCCACGTTCCGAGCCGGGAGCGGTGACCGCAGGGCGCCCACCGAGCACTCGTGCCCTCCGCGTGCCCGATTTTTGTGTGTCCGCCGACCCGGATCGGCGGAGAACCCCCGGCAATACACAAGACCCAGGCCGCTGACCTGGGGCTTCAAGAAGAGCGGGTGACGAGAATCGAACTCGCGCTCTCAGCTTGGGAAGCTGCGATCGTTCGCGGCCGGTTCGGGCGCTGACCTGGACGAACGTACGGCCCGCGCTCCTTCTGGGCTCGACTGTCTTCACCGTGGTTCACCGCTGTTCTCCGCTCGATCCGGTGCGGTAGTGGTGCAGAGCTGCGGCGTCCAGGAGATGATTCGTTGACCGCGTTCCCTTCCTGGATCCTCTCCTTCATCCGGGATGCCCGACTGCTAGCGTCCGGCACCATGTGGGCTCAAGAGATCGTGGCCGGCCGACCGGCTTGGCGGCACACCCCCTCCGGAGTGGTCTTCCGGGCTGTTCCCGGTGGGACGTTCCGGATGGGCCTGTCCGACGCGGAACTGGACGCGGTTCGTGCCATCGAACGGGCCGACGGCGCCGATGACGACCTCGAAGCGTTCTTCGCCGGTGCTGTCCGGGCCCGGCCGGTGCGAGAAGTGCGGGTCGAGCCGTTTCTGATCGCCCGGCATCCGCTCACGGTGGCGCAAGTACGGCACTGGCTGCCCGAGTACGAGGACAGCTTCGCCGACTCGGCTTCGAGCACGGCCCGGCTCGAGGACGACGTGGATGACCTGCTGGGGACGTTGCCGTTCCGGCTGCCCAGCGAGGCGGAGTGGGAGTACGCGGCCCGGGCAGGCACGACCACCCTGACCTTCCGCGGGGACGGGAGGCCGGACGAGGACCAGGTGCTCGACGACTTCGCCGACGAAGAGCGCACTGCCGCGGCCGAGAACGCCTTCGGACTGGCCGCGATGGGGTCGGCAAACGAAATCTGCGCCGACGTGTGGATCCCGCACTTCACGGACGCGCCTGCGGACGCACGACCCCGCACCGGGGACGGACCGCGGGTGGTGCGCGGAGGCGCCGGCGACCTCTCTCCGTGGCAGGGCTGCGACGAGTGGCTGCTCTTGCTCTCCGCCACCCGCGACGAGTCCCAGGACTTCACCGCAGTCCGTCCGGTTGCACCTGTGCCAACCAGCCAGGGGTATGCCGAGCACAGGGACAACACGTAGACAGGACGCGCACCCTGGGAGCTCCGACACAGTGACAGGCCCCCTACCGGCGGAAGAACCGCGGACAGGGGGTCTGTGCGTGCGGGCTCACTTCTTCTTGCCCTGGGTCTTGCCGGAGATCTTGATGACCTGCGTTTTTGCTGGTCAGGGACGGTGGGCCCGTGCACCTGGTGGTCATCGTTGGTCGTCATTGGCCACTGTCGAGCGACCTCGGACGGCCCAGAGACGTCCCAGCCTTGGCGCGCTCGGCCGGCGGCCGGCACCTTCGATGCGACCCGTCTGAACCTCAGCCGACGACAATCAGCCACGACGCTGAGGATGCCGACCGACCATGCACGTGTATGCCTCGCTGCACCCCCACCGGCCTCAGCCACGCTGCTGGCGCCGTCGACCAGAGCAAGCCGCGACGGCCAGCCCGTGACGACGATGCCTGAGCTCTCAGCTTGGGAAGCTCGGGTCATCAACATGCAGTTGCCGGGCTGCCCTGCGACGGAGCGGCGGCGGGGCTTGCCCGGCCCGCTGACCTGGTCCCCGCCATTCCCTACGGTTCCCTGCACGATCTGGCACCCGGATGGCACGTGGGCCCTCGGCCGGTTGCGGCCTCGCGGTCTTTGACCCAGTGCTTGGAAGATGCGGGCACTGATCTGCGGAGGGACCTGACTGGTGGGTGCTGCCGCCATCGCCGACTGCTGACCGTTGCTGTCGTCCGCCGCTGTTGCCGTCACTACCGTCCAAGCGCGGGGCCATGAACGTTGCCGACGGTTGAGTTGGACGGTGCACTCCACACACAGCGCCCTGAGCCGCGGTGGGTTTCCCCCGAGATGCGAAGTTGTGTGACAGGGGGTCAGATGGGTCTCGTGAAAGGAGCCCGGACGATGCCTGCCCCGAGGAAATATCCGCTGGAGTTGCGTGAGCGTGCGGTGCGGATGTACCGCACGGCCGAGCCGAAGCCCGTGATCCGCAACGTGATCGCCCTGATCCCGGCCCACAACGAGGCCGACGCCATCGCGGACTCCATCCAGGGGCTGTACGGGCAGACCGTGCCCCCGCAGCGGGTCATCGTGGTCGCGGACAACTGCACCGACGCCACCGTGGCCATCGCGGACTCCCTGGGGGCCGAGGTCTTCGAGACCCGGGGCAACCGGCACAAGAAGGCCGGAGGGCTGAACCAGGTCCTGGCCGGCTTGCTGCCCGATCTGCACGACGGCGACGTGGTCCTCGTGACGGACGCGGACAGCGCCCTGGATCCCGGCTTCGTGGCCTGTGGGGTGGAGCACCTCGCGAAGGGTTACGGGGGAGTGGGCGGCACCTTCCGGGGAGGACCCGGCGGGGGCTTCGTGGGCCACCTCCAGCGCAACGAGTACGCCCGCTACTCGCGGGACGTGAAGCGCCTGGGCGGCAAGTGCCTGGTGCTCACCGGCACGGCGGCCATGTTCCGGGTGCAGGTGCTGCGGCAGATCTCCCAGGCCCGCCTGAAGGGCCGTCTCCCGGCCGGGGACGGGCTCGGGGGTATCTACGACACCTCGGTGCTCACCGAGGACAACGAGCTGACCTTCGCGGTGCTGCACCTGGGCTATCAGGTGCTCTCGCCGGAGGACTGCACGCTCACCACCGAGGTCATGCTGACCTGGAAGGCCCTGTGGGACCAGCGACTGCGCTGGAAGCGGGGAGCGGTGGAGAACTGCGTCCAGTACGGCTTGACGCGCATCACGTGGCGCTACTGGGGCCGTCAGCTCCTGAGCATGGCCGGCCTCCTCGTGACCGCCGTGTACATGGTGACCATCGCCTACTCCCTGGCCTCGGACTCGTTCCGCGTGCACGAGTTCTGGCTCTGGGTCTCGCTCGTCTTCGTGATCGAGCGGGTGGTGACCGTACGGGAGCGCGGCTGGAAGCGGATGCTGCTCGCCGCGTCCATGTACGAGCTGCTCTTCGACTTCCTGCTCCAGGCCTGCCACGCCAAGGCGTACCTGGACTCCGTGTTCCGCCGTGAGCGCGCCTGGTAGCAGGTCGCTTCAGAAACTGTCAGAGATCATTTCGGAGGGACCCTTGTACAACAACCCTGCAACGACTGTGGGCGGTGGGGCGTTGGCCTCTACCGGTATCGGGCTGATGACCAGCGTGTGGCTGAGCCTGACGGCCTTCGCCCTGGTGGCCCTGGGAACCGCTGTGATGCGGATCGTGCCCCGGGGCCGGAGCCGCTCCTGATCGTGATCCGCAAGACGACCGTGGTGGCCCTCCTGCTCCTGGGAGTGGCCACCCTGGCCGCCCGCCACGGCTCCGAGCACGCGCCGGACTCGAAGGACACGGTGGCCGTCCAGAGCCTGGAGGGGCGCTGAACAGCCGAGCACTACCTGCAAGCGGTTACAGCAGCGGACAGAAAGCAGCCCGTCCATGAGCGACTACGGCATCGACTTCTCGCGCAGCTCCGGGAACACGGTCAGCCTGAGGATGACAGCGTCGTGGACATCGTCCACGTGGGTGACCACGGCACCTACCTCTTCGAAGTGCCGTATGTGGAACAGTCCACCTGTACCGATTTCCGCGAAGCGGTAACGCGCACCGCCGAGATCCGTTTCGCAATGGGGCGAGCGATTGACTAGATCTTCCTCAACCCTGCTTCACTGATCGGCACCTGCGCCGGTACCCGAAGCACCGGCTCTGAGCAGGGGAAGGGCTGTCGTCGGCTGTCGTCGTCGGCCGCCCTCGGCCGCCCTCGGACGGCCCAGAGACGGCCCGAGCGGGGGTGCACTCGGCCGTCCACGATCGGCACATCCCCCAGACTGGTTTTGCCGCCTGCTTCAAGGGCACACGGCCAGTGAGACTCCGCGGAGGTACTGAGATGAGTGCCGGAGAACGGGCCAAGGCGAAGGCCGAACAGGTGGTCGGAAAGACTGTGCGGAAGGCGGCCCACGCTGTGCACAAAGGAACCCTCGAAGCAAAAGGCGCCGCTCTCGAAGCACGGGGCATGATGCGCGGCGCGAAAGAACGGTCCAAAGGCTCCCTCAAGCACTGACAGGTCGCTGCTGTACCGCACGGAGGGCCTGACCACGGTGGTCAGGCCCTCGGCGTGTGTCCGGTCCGATTGCCTACAAGCGTGGTGGGAGTTCCTCGTCCTGGTCGGCTGGGCGGACGGCCATGGCGACAGCGCGGTCGGCGTGCTGGCATACGGCGGATCGCGCCCTTCGCTACCTAGATGTCGCCGCGCACCGCTTTAGGAGCGAGGCTGGGCGGCTGCTGCTGTGACCTGCGTGTATTGACAGTACGACAAGTTCCGTCGTGTTCCACGTCGTTGCTGCTGACTCCCCGTGGTTCCCCGTACGTTCTGGCACGAGAGTGGCACGGTCCTGCGGTGGTGGTGAGGCAGCCGACCCTTGTCGCACCCCGGGTCGCGGCCTTTACCGTGCGGACGACCTCACCACTCGGCAGGGTACGCCTTCTGATCCGTAGCTCTATGTGGATCGGTCGGTGACGGTCATACAGGCCGTTTCATGGCCCCTCAGAGGCACTACTGGTCGAGGTTGGCTGCTGTGGTTGCTGTACTTCCTTGCTGTACAGCTCGCTTCGTCGCCGCGTTCTGGGCATGAGCCTCACGCCGCAGCCGACGCTCATAGTCCGCCATCTGTTGGGGTACGGGCCTGCTGATTGCAGCTCGGATAAGCCGCTCGTTCTCCCGATTTTATCTTTGTGTACAACCTTTTACGTTCGCCCCAGGTCTGGTCTGTGAGGTCAGCAGACCCACAGACCAAACCTGGGGAACAAATGCGTATTCGTGCCACTGTTGCCGCTGTCTCCGGCGCCCTGGCCCTGTCCGCCCTCGCCGTGCCGGTCTCTCAGGCGAGCAACCCTTCGTTCGCGCTGACGCGGGCGAACGCCGCCCCGGTGATCAGCAAGGTCGTTGTCAACAGTGGAAAGCCGATCGTGCTTGGTACCACCGCCACCAAGAAGGTGACAGTCTCCGTCACCGCGTCCCACTCCTCGGGCATCGAGGACGCTCTCTCCTACATCTGGAGGGGCCGCGACAGCAACCCGAACCTGTACGGCTTCGGGTTCCACCCGGACGGGGAAAGGGCCAAGTGCAAGGCCGCGAACGCAACAACCTCGACCTGCACCCTCACCATCACGGTCGATCCCGGATACCTGTGGAACACCAACGCCACGACCTGGCGGGTATACGCCAGCGCATGGGGCAGGGACGGGAACTTCACCGAGAACGCCAGGTTCTCCTCGGTCAGGTTCCAGCGACTGTCGCGGCTGACGGTCAACGCCTCCCCGGAGCCCGTGAAGAAGGGCCGCACCATCACGGTCACGGGCAAGCTGGACCGGGCCAACTGGGACACCCGTAAGTACGCGGGCTACGCGTCCCAGTCGGTCAAACTCCAGTTCCGGAAGAAGAACAGCAGCACATACACCACCGTCAAAACGGTGAAGAGCTCCAACACCGGCACGCTGAAGACCACGGTCAAGGCGGTGGAGGACGGCTACTGGCGCTGGAGCTTCGCCGGTACAACCTCGACTCCCGCAGTCAACGCCACCGGTGACTTCGTCGACGTGAAGTAGTCCCGCAGCGCGCGGTAGCGAGAGAACCGAAGGGCCCGGCAGGCCGGGCCCTTCGTCGTTTCCGCGAGGGGGCGTTTCCGCCGAAAAAAGCGCCGGCGCGCTCGGGATCCTAGAGCACCAGTTTGGAAGATCACGTATGCGGGTGGGCGCTGACCTGGAGAGACGGCGACCTGCGCGTTCCTGGGACGCTCGCCGCTGTTCCCCGCTGGTCGCCGCTCGGTCGGGCACGCAAGGGGCACGGTGCCCACCAGGGCTATTCGTAGATCCGAGCGGCAGTCAGGGCGCGGGCGAAGAACGACCAGTCACCTTCGGGCGGCAGGTCGTGCCCGAAGTTCCGGTACCACCCCGGAGACGCAGCGACCCAGGCTTCCAGGGCTTCCAGGAACCTGTCCAGCGTCGCGTTCTCCCACTGCTGGCCGTTGGCTGCGTGGTCTGCACGAAGGCGCGCCAGGAAGGCGCTGAAGGCCTCGCGATCGCCAATGTGATCGTCAGGCGCCAGGGGGCTCGTCATGGCTGCGACCTTAAGGGGCGCACGCGGTCGGCGGAGCCTCAATGGCCCGGTCAAGCTCCATCGAGCGCGATCAGTAGCCGAAGAAGTGAAGGGCCAGGTCTCTGACCTGCGGCCGGGTAATCGATCAACGCTGCGACCTGCGGCTTAGCTGTCGACGGTTGTCAGCGTTGGTCGTCGTTGAGCACCCCCGCACGGCCCAGGGACGGCCTGAACGGGGGTAGTGCGGTATGTGGCGGGGCGGTGGCTGCGGTTGGCCTCAGATGGCAGCGCTCGCCTGGTCGTTATGCCGCGACGCTGCGTGGTTGCTGCCCCTACGCTGCGTCCATGCGAACCGTGTTCATGTTCCCCGTCGCTGATCGTGCCGACACAGTGGCCTGCCTCAACCAGCACCTGGCGGGGGGCGACGGGTCGTGGACGTTCGCCGAGCGCGTCTATGTCCTGATTGATGACGAGGAAACTGGCTGCTTGTTCCGAGACTGGGAGCCTGATGACCTGGCCCTTCTCGAAGCGGCTCTTGGGTATCACCCCACCTGGGCAGTGCAGGTTGACATATCTGGGCGCATCGATGGAACTGCTGAGGTGCGCCACCTTGCCACTCTGTTGTTGAGGCGAGGTGGTGTCGCGTTCGACGACTACTCCGAGCACGCCTGGACATTGCAGGAGATCGAGGCAGGGACCGCGATTGAGGGCCTAAGCTTCTTCGACTTCCCCACGTACTACGAACGCCACCGCCGCCCTACGGCGTGAGGTCGGGGGAGTCTCAAAGGCTGAGTCAAGCCAGCGGCGACCCGCCTGGGACAGGTTCGAGCCTCATCCTTATCAGGTCGATCACGGGACACCGTCAACACCGGGTAACCGCCCTCATGCCTCGACGAATGGTCTGCTGGGGTCCGGCGCCGACCGCCGCTGTCCACTCCCGTTGGTGTCAGGCGCTGATGTCAGACGCCATCCGCTTATCGATGACGGGGCTGGTCTGGTCGAACAGGGTTCCTGTTCGGGTGATCGTGTGAGGGTCGGCGCATGACAGCAGGGCCTCTTGGTAGTTCGGGGGTGCGAACCAAACCGATCACCAGGAGGCCCTGTTGCCGCAGTCTTTCGCGCTCACCTGTGTGGAGTCCAACTCGCCGTCCCTGTCGTGTGACTGTCTCGCGCATAGGTTCGGCAACGCGGCGGACGGGCCGGAGCGCGTGCGGTGTTACGGCTCGGACATGACGGACGCGGAATGGCAGGTCATCCGGGCGGTGCTGCCGGTGCCCGCGTGGCTTGAAGGACGGGGCGGCCGACCGGAGAACTACTGCCACCGCGTGATGCTGGATGCAGTCCGCTACGTGGTCGACAACGGCGTCAAGTGGGTCAATCTGCCTGCGGATTTCCCACCGTACCGGCGTGTGCACGCTTTCGCCCGCCGCTGGCAGGTGACGGGCCTGCTGGCCGAGCTCCACGACCGGCTGCGCGACTGCGTGCGGGACAAAGAGGGCCGCAAGGCGGACCCGACGGCTGCGATCGTGGACTCGCAGTCACTGAGGGCAGCGGCGAACATCCCGCGCTCCACGTCCGGCTGGGACGGCGGGAAGAAGGTGGGCGGCCGCAAGCGGCACCTGGTGGTGGACTGCCTCGGCCTGGTCCTGGCCGTCGCGGTGACCGCGGCGAGCGTGCAGGACCGCGACGCCGCCGTCCCGCTGCTCGAGCGACTGCGCAAGGTGCACTTCTCCATCCGCCTGGTGTGGGCGGACGGCGGCTATGCCGGGCGACTGGTCGACTGGGCGGCCGAGAACCTTCAGCTCACCCTTCAGATCGTCAGACGCACCGACGACGCCACGGGCTTCGTGGTGCTGCCGCGCAGGTGGGTGGTGGAAAGAACGCTCAGCTGGCTGATGCGCTCGCGCCGCCTGGTGCGCGACTACGAGACCCTGCCCGCCATGCACGAGGCCATGGTGCTGTGGTCGATGACCATGCTCATGAGCGGCCGCCTCGCCGGGCGCCGCCCCGGTGCCTTCAGCCGGCCGGTGCAGCGAGCGCGGTGAACACCCCCGGCCGCACCTGCCGGGCCCACCCCCGCTCCACCAGGCGTTTCGCCCTCGACCGCACCCCCTCGACCTTCGCCGGGACCACCTGAAGCCCCAGAGCCCTGGCCAGCTGCTGACAGCGCATGCCCTCCCGGCCCGCTTCCGACTCCAGCACCGACACGATCCGCTGGTAGTCCGGCGCCAGGACCGACGCCGTCATGCTGCCGGTCCGGTGCGGCACCACCGAGCCGGCCACCGGGCCCCGCTGCGGTTCCACGACCGCGGAAGGCGGCTCGGCCAGTACCTCGGCCACCGTCACGCGGGCATCCACCAGCCGCTGCAGCACGCGTTCCGCCTCGCCGAGTGCGGCCTGCACCTGCTCCGCCTCCTCCCGCAACCGCGCGATCTCTTCCCGGGCCTTCTTCTCCCGAGCCTCCAGCAGACCGAGCACCGACGCCACCAGCCACCTCCACGAGCCAGACGAGCGGACCAACCATGCCCATCTCTCCCGCTGCCGACCGGAGTTCATACCCTCCGGCCCGAACTAAACGATCACGTTCGGAAAGCGGATGGCGTCTCAGAGATCCCGGCTCCTTTGACAAGTCGACGTGGACGGTCCAGAGGCGCCCTAGGAATCCGAGCGCAGCCCCAACACGCTGTGCTGAATGAGCCCAGCGGGTGCATCAGCAGCGCCCGACTTCCGACGCGTCAACTCCACCAGCTTCGAGCGCAGGTCAGACGCGGGTTCACCAAGCACGATGGCGCTGATCACCAGCTCAAGCATCAGGCAGTCGTAGTCGTCGTCCGTGCCCCGATAGCGCTCGGGATCCCGTTCAACTACGGCATGAGCGATCCGCCATCCACCGCCATCAACCGGCGCGAAGGTCGCCGCGTAGGCCCCGTTACCGGTCCAGCTTCGATGCAGGAAGACAACCTCGCTCTCCGTGAAGACGTCCCACTTCTCGTCCATGTCCCGCGACGCGTAGCCGCGCTGAATCCGCTCCCAGTCTTCATCTGACCAGATGCGCTGGGGCAGCTGTGGCATCGGTTGAGGAGCTGATATCGGCTGCATGCGACCGGAAAACCTGGACCGAGTTATGCGTTCGTCAGCGGGCATGGAGCGATCTTACGGACGAAGCCGAGCCGACGACCGCTCAATCTCAGCCCCAGCTCCCATCCCGTCCGCCGTCGACCCACACACCGTGGAGCGGGCGTGGTTCAGGGCGTCCAGGTGGAGCGCGCCACTGTACGAACGACCTTGACGCCCCTGGGCCGCGTCTGCTCGGCTCTGCCTGGGTCGACGGTGGACGGGATGGGAGCACCCCGCCCATGCCACTACGGACCCGCAGCTGGGAACGGCGCCCCCTCCATCCCGGTGCCGGCCGATCCCCCGCCGGAGGCATCATCTTGTGGCCGCGGATGACGTCTCGCCCTTGCCCGTTTGCACGCAGCGCGCCGCCGGGCGGGGCCGCCGCTGGCGAAGACAGAGCGGCGGCCCCGCCGACAAGGCGGCGCGCGCCCGCGCCGTGCGCGGGCTTGAACCCGTAGAGAAGGTTGTAACTCAGTGAGGTTCAGGAGCCGGTTGGCCTGGCCGGTCGTCCGGCTGTCGTGATCCTGCGTGCCTCTTCTGCGGCGCGCTGAAGCGCCTGGGCTACCTGGTCGGCGTCGTCGGCGCTCAGCAGGATCTCTTGTGTCCAGAGGAGCGAGAGCCTGACCGTGCCGTCGTGCAGGTGTACGGCTACGTCGACTTCTGTGCCGTGGCCTGCTGCGTCCCGGACGTCGTCCAGGCCTGGGTCGCTTGCGAATGCGCTCATGTTCCGATGTTCCACAGCGGGGCGTCGTACTGGTCCGGCCGGCTGTGGCTCGGCGCGTACGGTCCGATGCGGCCGGAAGAACTGGCCGGTCTCCGCCGCCGAGACGTCGACCTCGACAACCTCCGCGTCCGCGTCCGCCTCGCCGAGCCGGAGCGGATGAACGGGCGTCGCGTCCAGGGCGACACCAAATCCGAGGCGGGCACCCGGACTGTGATTCTTCCCGCGTTCCTTCGCCGGGAGCTCCGCTGGCACCTGGAGAGCTACGCCGAGCCGGGCCCGGACGGGCTGATCTTCGTCGGGGAGAAGGGCGCTCCCTTCCGGCGCAGCACCTTCGGGCGGAAGTGGCGGAAGGCGCGTGAGGTCGTCGGCATGTCAGAGGGCTTTCGGTTCTACGATCTCCGGCACACCGGGCACACGCTGTCCACCCGGTCCGGGGCCACACTCAAGGACACCATGGTCCGTGCCGGGCAGTCCTCGGAGAAGGCGGCGCTGATCTATCAGCACTCCGACGACGAGCGGCAAGCGGAGGTCGCCGCCGGGCTGGATGCCACCGTGCGGAAGGCGCGGGCCGCTGCCAGGGGGAAGGAGCCCGACAGGCCTTCTGGCACGAATCTGGCACGCGACGAGTGATCACAGAGCACAGCAAAAAGGCCCGGGTCTCTGACCTGGGCCTTCTTCGTGGAGCGGGTGACGAGAATCGAACTCGCGCTCTCAGCTTGGGAAGCTGATGTTCTACCATTAAACTACACCCGCGTGTGATCCAGGGCACTGATCTCGACCGGTGTCCGGATGCTCGCCCACTGTACCCCATGCCAGGTCCCCGGTGTTTTCCGTGCCGGGGGCCTGATGTCGTTTCAGGGGTGGAAGCGTGTGCGGAGGGGTGGAGTTGGGGCGTACGGTGGGGCCCCGAGTGAGGGGTGCCCGGGGTGGAGGATCCCCCCACGAGGGAGTCTCCTTGATCCCGTAATGTGGCTTTTGTCGTCAGGGCAGGAAGCCAGATGCGGTTCTTGGGAAGGGACTCTTGGACTTGATGGAGCGCACCGTCGTCCGCTGTGCCGATGGGCACGTATTCGCCGCCGCCTCGTTCCCGATGCAGCAGGCCGAGCGGCTCGGTCCCGGTCGGTTGCTGCGGTGTCCGCGCTGTGCGCGGCTCCGCAGCGTCGTGCCGGTGGCCTTCGGGAAGCGGTAGAGCGGCAGAGCGGTGAAGCGGTAGGGCTGTGTCCGGTCCGGCGGTCGTGAGAGCGGTCGGTGGGCCGGGGGCAGTACGGAGAACCTCGGGCGTGGGCGCGTGGGGCGGCGCGGTGGTGGCCGGCCTGCGCGTCTTGCGTATCCTCGGGGAGTGCTTCTCTCAGACAAGGACATTCGGGCCGAGATCGACGCCGGGCGGGTACGGGTCGATCCCTACGACGAATCCATGGTGCAGCCGTCCAGTGTCGACGTGCGCCTCGACCGCTTCTTCCGGGTGTTCGAGAACCACCGGTACCCGCACATCGACCCCTCCGTCGAGCAGGCGGAGCTGACCCGGCTCGTGGAGCCGGAGGGGGACGAACCGTTCATCCTGCATCCCGGTGAGTTCGTGCTGGCCAGTACGTACGAGGTCATCTCGCTGCCCGACGATCTCGCCTCGCGGCTCGAGGGGAAGAGTTCGCTGGGGCGGCTCGGGCTCGTCACGCACTCGACCGCCGGGTTCATCGACCCCGGCTTCTCCGGGCACGTGACCCTCGAGCTCAGCAACCTCGCGACCCTGCCGATCAAGCTGTGGCCCGGGATGAAGATCGGCCAGCTGTGCCTGTTCCGGCTCAGCTCGCGCGCCGAGTTCCCGTACGGCAGTGAGCGGTCCGGGTCCCGTTACCAGGGGCAGCGCGGGCCCACCGCCTCGCGGTCCTTCCTCAACTTCCACCGGACCCAGGTGTGAGCGAGGCGGGTGACGTGAGCGAGGTGCGGGAGAACCTGAGCTACGAGCAGTTCGGTGTGGCCGTGCGTGAGCTCGCGCAGGCCGTCGCGGACGACGGGTACCGGCCGGACGTCGTGCTGAGCATCGCGCGGGGTGGTGTCTTCGTCGCCGGCGGGCTCGCCTACGCCCTCGACTGCAAGAACATCCACCTCGTGAACGTCGAGTTCTACACCGGCGTGGGGACGACGCTGGAGATGCCGGTCATGCTGGCGCCCGTGCCCAACGCCATCGACTTCACCGACAAGAAGGTGCTGATCGCCGACGACGTCGCCGACACCGGCAAGACGCTCAAGCTCGTCCGCGACTTCTGCCTCGGCGCCGTCGCCGAGGTGCGCAGCGCCGTCGTGTACGAGAAGACGCAGTCCCTGGTGAAGTGCGAGTACGTCTGGAAGCGGACCGATGACTGGATCAATTTCCCTTGGTCCGTTCAGCCGCCCGTGGTGAGGCGGACCGGGCAGGTTCTCGACGCGTAGAGAGCAGTCGAGGGCAGGGTGACAGGAAGGGGGCTCCCGAGCGGGAGCCCCCTTCCTCGTGTGCCGTGTGTGCCGCTCGCTGTCAGAGCGTGCCCAGCTTCACCAGGGACAGCAGGGCCAGGAGCTGGATCGCGGACGCGCCCAGGGCCTTCGGCCAGGGGAGGTCGTGGGAGCGGCTGACCATCAGGGTGAGGAGCGCGCCGCCCGCGACCCAGGTGGCCCAGCCGACGATCTGGACGAAGGTGGCGTCGCCGCTCGCGAACATCGCGAGGATCAGGCGGGGGGCGTCCGTGAGGGTCATGATCAGCATGGACAGGCCGACCGTGGGCTGCCAGGCGCCGTTGCCGCCGAGCTGGCGGGCCAGGGAGTGGGTGACCACGCCCAGGATGAGGAAGCTGATCACCATGGCCACGCCCGTCATCAGGACGATGGGTATGGCGCTGGTGATGGTGGCCTCGATCGCCTCTTCGCGGGCGCCGTCGAAGCCGAAGACCGCCAGCAGGCCGTAGAGGAAGGTGACGGTGAGGGCGGGGCCCCACACCGTGTAGTCGCGCATCTGCAGGAAGGTCCGGTCAGGGGCGGTGACGATGCCCTTGAGCAGGTCCTTCCAGGGCAGGCGGGGGCCGACCGGACCCGGCAGCGGGGCCGCGTCGCCGTGGTAGTGGTCGTCGCTGATCTGGAAGGCCTGGGTGTGCCCCGGGTTGTTGGCCGCGTACGGGTCGTGCGGGGCATGGGGGGAGTGCGGGGCGGGAGGGTACGCGCCGCCGTCGCCGAAGTACTCGGGCTCGCCGTGGCCGCCGCCGGCCCCGGGGCGGTGCTGGCCGCCGTAGCCGCCCGGACCGCCCGGACCACCGCCCGGACCGCGGTTCACCTGCGGCCAGCCGCCGCCGTTGCCGCCGCCGCTGTGACCGCCCCTGCCGTAGGGCGGCTGCTGGGGCGGGTACGGCTGAGGCGCCTGCGGGGAGCCGTACGACGGCCCCGGCGGCGTCTGCTGTCCGTACGGGGGTTGTTGCGGTCGCGCGTGAGGAGCGCCGTTGTTGTCCCGGCCGCGTCCGATCCTGAATCCAGCCACGTTGTCGAACGTACCTGGTCCCGGGGGGCCGCGTGCCGGGCCCGGGGTTTCGGGCCCGGCTTTGCGGCCGAGCTGTGACATCCCCTAAGGGGGCGTCGGCCTGATGGTCCGTCCTTCGGAGGGCTTGGCACGGGCCCGGTCCTCCGCAGGACGGAGCCGGGGTCAGCCGCCGAGGGCCGTGCCGAAGCGCGGTTCGCTCAAGTGGCCCGGTCGGGTCAGCCGTTGATGTGGAAGCCGAACAGCGGGTTGCCGGCCGAGGAGATGCCGGCGGGGGTCAGGCCGATGCCGCGTCCGGCGGGGTTGATCTTCGTGCCGTCGGAGTTGAAGACGACGGTGTAGCCGTTGCCCGCGTTCTCCCAGGGGATTCCGACCGTGAGGTCGGCCTTTCCGTCGCCGGTGACGTCGGAGAGGAGGACCTCGCCGCCGAAGCCGTCGCCCTCCTCGCCGCTGCCGGGGACGCCCGGGGTGTTCTGTTCCAGGGCCTGGGAGCCGTTCTCGCGCAGGCCGCCGCTCCAGCCGTAGATGACGGAGACCATGCCGGAGTCCTTGACCCCGTTCAGGTCCTCGCCCGGCGCGCCGACGACGAGGTCGTCGTGGCCGTCGCCGTTGATGTCGCCGAGGGAGACCTCGTGGCCGAAGCCGTCGCCCTTCTCGTTGCTGCCGGGCACGCCCGCGGTGTTCTGGCTGATGGTCTCGGCGGCGCCTCCGGGGCCGCCCGCCGTCCCGTAGACGATCTCGACGGCCCCGCCCTTGGCGACGCCCGCGCTGACCGAACCGGCGTCCCAGCTGTTGCCGATGACGATGTCGCCGTGGCCGTCGCCGTTCACGTCGCCGATGTCGGAGATGACCCCGGCGGGCAGCTTCCGCGCGCCCGACTTCGTCACCCCGGAGGAGGAGCCGGGCAGCCAGTAGTTGGCGTTGTACGAGTACTCGCCGTCGCTGTCGCCCTCGTAGCCGTCCACGACCAGGTCGGTCCGGCCGTCGGCGTCGATGTCGCCCGGGGTGAGGTTGAAGATGTCCAGGCCCTTCACCTTGAGGATGGGGGCCGTGACGCTGTAGCGGCCGCCGGTGGAGCCCGACTTGGTGAAGCCGCCGCGGTAGATGTCGACCTTGTTGATGTCGGAGGCGATCGCGAGGTCGTCCCGGCCGTCGCCGTTGTAGTCGCCGGCCGCGACCACCTGGCCGAACCAGTCGTGGGTGGAGCGGGAGGGGTCGGAGACCGTGGTGCCGCCGGACAGGCCGCCGGAGCCGCCCCACAGGATGACCACGGTGCCGCCGTCGGTGTCCGAGCCGGCGTCCTCGCCCGGGGCGCCCACGGCCAGGTCGGCGTAGCCGTCGCCGTTGTAGTCGCCGGGGGCGGTGTGGGCGCCGAACTGGTCGCCCTTCTCGGCGGTGCCCGGGACGCCGGCGCTGTTCTGGCTGAGGGTCTGGATCCGCTTCGCGCCCGCGCCGGCCGGGGAGCCGTACAGGATGGTGACGGCGCCGGCCTTGGACTTGCCGTTGACGGAGGCGAGGGGGGCGGTGACGGCGACGTCCCGGTAGCCGTCACCGTTGAAGTCGCTGTCCAGGCCCGGGGCGGCGGCCGCGGGTCCGGCCGCGGCGACGAGCAGGCCGCCGGTGAGCGCGGCCGCGGTGGCGGTCGCCAGGGTGATGCTGAGCTTCTTGCGCATGGGGTCTCCTGCCCTGTGCGGGGCGGCCGCCGGCTGCGGCGTCCCGTGCCGGTGCGGTGGGTCGCCCGTGTGCGTCCCGGAGGGGCCACGAGTTCACCGGGTGATCACCCGGTGATCACCGCCAAGGAGACCGGCGAGGGGCGGGGAAGGTTGTACGTGGACATGGCAAAAGTGGGGGCGGGTGCGCGATGAGTGCGCACAAGGGTGTGAGACGGGCGCGGGCTCGGGCGTGGGACAGGCGGGCGCGGACGGGGAGCGGGTGCGGGGGCAGGCGGCCACCGCACGGCCACCGCCGGTTCCCCGCACCGGCCGTTCTTCGGCCGCTCCCCCACGAGGGCCCCGGGGCCCTCGGCGCACGACAGCGCCCCGCCGCCGGCCGGAGCCGGGACGGGGCGCTGGAGGAGGGGCCGGACCGGTTACTTCACCGGCTCGGGCTCCGGGGTGTTCTCGCTCTCCGCCTCACCGGCGGGGTCGAGCGGCGTCTTGACCGACTTCAGCAGGAGCTGGGCGACGTCGACGACCTGGATGGACTCCTTCGCCTTGCCGTCGTTCTTCTTGCCGTTGACCGAGTCGGTCAGCATGACCAGGCAGAACGGGCAGGCGGTGGAGACGATGTCGGGGTTCAGGGCGAGGGCCTCGTCGACGCGTTCGTCGTTGATGCGCTTGCCGATCCGCTCCTCCATCCACATCCGCGCGCCGCCGGCGCCGCAGCAGAAGCCGCGCTCCTTGTGGCGGTGCATCTCCTCGTTGCGCAGGCCCGGGACGTTGGCGATGATCTCGCGCGGAGGCGTGTAGATCTTGTTGTGCCGGCCCAGGTAGCACGGGTCGTGGTAGGTGATGAGGCCCTCGACCGGGGTGACCGGGATCAGCTTGCCCTCGTCGATGAGGTGCTGGAGCAGCTGGGTGTGGTGGATGACCTCGTAGTCGCCGCCGAGCTGCGGGTACTCGTTGCCGATGGTGTTGAGGCAGTGCGGGCAGGTGGCGACGATCTTCTTCGCCGACCTGGGCTTCTTCGACTCCTCGGTGACGTTGCCCTCGTCGTCCGTCTCCTCGCCGAAGGCCATGTTCAGCGACATGACGTTCTCCATGCCGAGCTCCTGGAACAGGGGCTCGTTGCCGAGGCGGCGGGCGGAGTCACCGGTGCACTTCTCGTCGCCGCCCATGATCGCGAACTTGACGCCCGCGATGTGCAGCAGCTCGGCGAAGGCCTTGGTGGTCTTCTTGGCGCGGTCCTCCAGGGCGCCGGCGCAGCCGACCCAGTACAGGTACTCGACCTCGGACAGGTCCTCGATGTCCTGGCCGACGACCGGGATCTCGAAGTCGACCTCCTTGAGCCACTGAAGGCGCTGCTTCTTGGCCAGGCCCCAGGGGTTGCCCTTCTTCTCCAGGTTCTTGAGCATCGTGCCCGCCTCGGACGGGAAGGAGCTCTCGATCATCACCTGGTAGCGGCGCATGTCGACGATGTGGTCGATGTGCTCGATGTCGACCGGGCACTGCTCGACGCAGGCGCCGCAGGCGGTGCAGGACCACAGGACGTCGGGGTCGATGACGCCGTTCTCTTCGAGGGTGCCGATCAGCGGCCGCTCGGCCTCGGCCAGCGCGGCGGCGGGCACGTCCTTCAGGGCCTCGGCCGAGGCCTTCTCCTCGCCCTCCATGGTCTTGCCGCCGCCGGCCAGCAGGTACGGGGCCTTGGCGTGCGCGTGGTCGCGCAGCGACATGATCAGCAGCTTGGGGGAGAGCGGCTTGCCGGTGTTCCAGGCGGGGCACTGCGACTGGCAGCGCCCGCACTCGGTGCAGGTGGAGAAGTCCAGCAGGCCCTTCCAGGAGAACTGCTCGACCTGGGAGACGCCGAAGACGTCGTCGTCGCCGGGGTCGGTGAAGTCGATCGGCTTGCCGCCCGACGTCATCGGCTGCAGGGCGCCGAGGGCGACGTCGCCGTCGGCCTCGCGCTTGAACCAGATGTTCGGGAAGGCGAGGAAGCGGTGCCAGGCCACACCCATGTTGGTGTTGAGCGAGACCACGATCATCCACACGAACGAGGTCCCGATCTTGATCGTGGCGACCAGGTAGACCAGGTTCTGCAGCGTCTCGACGGACAGGCCGTCGAAGGCCAGCACCAGCGGGTACGAGGCGAAGTACGCCGCCTCGTAGCCGTCCACGTGGTGCAGCGCGCCCTCGAGGCCGCGCAGCACGTAGATGGCGAGGCCGATGGTGAGGATGACGTACTCGACGAAGTACGCCTGACCCGATTTGGAACCGGCGAAGCGGGATTTGCGGCCCGGACGCGACGGCAGGCTCAGCAGACGGATGACGATGAGCACGGCGATGCCGAGCACGGTCATCACGCCGATGAACTCGATGTACATCTCGAACGGCAGGAAGCCGCCGATGACCGGCAGCACCCAGTCGGCCCGGAAGAGCTGGCCGAACGCCTGGGCGAGGGTCGGCGGCAGCGTCAGGAAGCCGACGGCCACGAACCAGTGGGCGATGCCGACGACACCCCACCGGTTCATGCGCGTGTGACCGAGGAACTCCTTCACCAGGGTCACGCTGCGCTGGTAGGGATTGTCGGTCCGGGTACCGGCCGGGACCGGCTGGCCCAGCTTGAAGTACCGGACGAACTGGCCGATCGCGCGCGCGAGCAGGGCAGCGCCGACCACGGCCAGGACCAGCGACACGATGATCGCGGCGAGTTGCATGGGGGCTCCTCGGGCCTGCGAGGGTTTGGTCGGGGGCTCCTGCCACGGAATTCCCGACATTACTAAGCGGTAACTTATGCAGTCCGTTTGAGACTACCCCTAACCCCAGCCGCACTGTAGTCGGGTGCGGGGTGATCTGAATCGCTGAGGCTTGCCTTGGGAGGCGCCCCGGCCGCGGCCGCGGGACGACCGCCAAAGCGGGGCATACGCCACTAACTTATATCCGTGACGCACACTTGTATCCGGGTGCCGCTGTCCTGATACCGCCGTCCCGGGTGGTCCGCGGGTTTATCCGCGTTCCTGCGCGGGGCTGCTCGCCGCTCTCGCGCGGGGTTCTCGACTGCTGCCGCGCGCCGTCGCCGCCCCGGCCGCGTCGTCGCCGACGTCGCTGCCGGCGTGACCGCTGAGGGGGCTGCGACGTCGCCGCGACAGCGCCGTCGATGCCGCCGGCGCCCCGCTCCTGGCGGGTGACTTCCGCCTCGCCCTCGAGCGGAACCGCAGGTCAGCGCCTGGTTGCGCGTAAGGAGCGGATAAGAGTTGAGTCCGACCGACTCAGCTCTGTTGACCCGGCGCCGGGCGTCAGGCATGCTTGAGCCTGTTCCACTCAAGTCAGCTGGAGGAATCGAAATGGCACGTGCGGTCGGCATCGACCTGGGCACGACTAACTCCGTCGTCAGCGTTCTGGAGGGCGGCGAGCCCACCGTCATCACCAACGCCGAGGGCGCCAGGACCACGCCTTCCGTCGTCGCCTTCGCGAAGAACGGCGAGGTGCTGGTCGGCGAGGTGGCCAAGCGGCAGGCCGTGACCAACGTCGACAGGACCATCCGGTCGGTCAAGCGCCACATGGGCACCGACTGGAAGATCAACCTGGACGGCAAGGACTTCAACCCGCAGCAGATGAGCGCCTTCGTGCTCCAGAAGCTGAAGCGGGACGCCGAGGCGTACCTGGGCGAGAAGGTGACCGACGCGGTCATCACCGTCCCGGCGTACTTCAACGACGCGGAGCGCCAGGCGACCAAGGAGGCCGGCGAGATCGCGGGCCTGAACGTGCTGCGCATCGTCAACGAGCCGACGGCCGCCGCCCTGGCGTACGGCCTCGACAAGGACGAGCAGGTCATCCTGGTCTTCGACCTCGGTGGCGGTACGTTCGACGTCTCGCTGCTGGAGATCGGCGACGGCGTCGTCGAGGTGAAGGCCACCAACGGTGACAACAACCTCGGTGGTGACGACTGGGACCAGCGCGTCGTCGACTACCTGGTCAAGCAGTTCCAGGCCGGGCACGGCGTGGACCTGGGCAAGGACAAGATGGCGCTCCAGCGCCTCCGTGAGGCCGCCGAGAAGGCCAAGATCGAGCTGTCCGCGTCCACCGAGACCACGATCAACCTCCCCTACATCACGGCCTCCGCCGAGGGCCCCCTGCACCTCGACGAGAAGCTGACCCGCGCCCAGTTCCAGCAGCTGACCGCGGACCTGCTGGAGCGCTGCAAGACGCCGTTCAACAACGTCGTCAAGGACGCCGGCATCGCGCTGTCCGAGATCGACCACGTCGTTCTCGTCGGTGGCTCCACCCGTATGCCCGCCGTCGCCGAGCTCGTCAAGGAGATGACCGGCGGCAAGGAGGCCAACAAGGGCGTCAACCCGGACGAGGTCGTCTCGATCGGTGCCGCGCTCCAGGCCGGTGTCCTCAAGGGCGAGGTCAAGGACGTCCTGCTGCTCGACGTCACCCCGCTGTCCCTCGGCATCGAGACCAAGGGCGGCATCATGACCAAGCTGATCGAGCGCAACACCACGATCCCGACCAAGCGCTCCGAGATCTTCACCACGGCCGAGGACAACCAGCCGTCGGTGCAGATCCAGGTCTACCAGGGCGAGCGCGAGATCGCGGCGTACAACAAGAAGCTCGGCATGTTCGAGCTGACCGGTCTGCCGCCGGCGCCGCGCGGCGTCCCGCAGATCGAGGTCTCCTTCGACATCGACGCCAACGGCATCATGCACGTCACGGCGAAGGACCTCGGCACCGGCAAGGAGCAGAAGATGACCGTCACCGGCGGCTCCTCGCTCCCGAAGGACGAGGTCGACCGCATGCGTGAGGAGGCCGAGCGGTACGCGGAGGAGGACCACCAGCGCCGCGAGGCCGCCGAGTCCCGCAACCAGGGCGAGCAGCTCGTCTACCAGACCGAGAAGTTCCTCGCGGACAACGAGGACAAGGTTCCCGGCGAGATCAAGACCGAGGTCGAGGCCGCCGTCGCCGAGCTGAAGGAGAAGCTCAAGGGCGACGACTCCGCCGAGATCCGCACCGCCACGGAGAAGGTCGCGGCCGTCTCCCAGAAGCTGGGCCAGGCCATGTACGCCGACGCGCAGGCCTCCCAGGCCGCGGGCGGCGGGGCCGGCGCCGGTGGGGCCAAGGCGGACGACGATGTGGTCGACGCCGAGATCGTGGACGACGAACGTAAGGACGGTGCGGCGTGACCGAGGAGACCCCGGGCTTCGACGAGCAGTCGCAGCAGCCCGACGTCCCCTCAGGCGTTCCGGCCGACGAGGCCGAGCCGAAGGCCGCCACCCCCTCTGCGGAGGAGGCGGCGGCCCCGGCCGGGGACTCGGGTCCCGACGCCGGGCTGGTGGCGCAGCTGGACCAGGTGCGTACGGCGCTCACCGAGCGCACCGCGGACCTTCAGCGGCTCCAGGCCGAGTACCAGAACTACCGCCGCCGGGTCGAGCGCGACCGGATCGCGGTCAAGGAGGTCGCCGCGGTGAACCTCATGACCGAGCTCCTGCCCGTGCTCGACGACATCGGCCGCGCGCGGGAGCACGGTGAGCTGGTCGGCGGGTTCAAGTCCGTCGCCGAGTCGCTGGAGTCGACCGTGGCGAAGATGGGCCTGCAGCTGTTCGGCAAGGAGGGCGAGCCCTTCGACCCGACGATCCACGAGGCCCTGATGCACTCCTACGCCCCGGACGTCACCGAGACGACGTGCGTGGCGATACTGCAGCCGGGATACCGCATCGGCGAGCGCATCATCCGCCCCGCGCGGGTGGCCGTGGCGGAACCGCAGCCGGGCGCCCAACCGGGCAAGCCGGCCGAGGAGAGCACCGAGGCGGCGGCGGACGACAAGGAGACAGGTGGCCCTCAGGAGGGCTGACGCCTTCGCCGGCGTCCGCGGCACGCCGGCGGAGGCGGGCAGGACGAGCAGGTCAGGAGAGGAGGGACGTCGGGGATGAGTACCAAGGACTTCATCGAGAAGGACTACTACAAGGTCCTCGGCGTCCCTCAGGACGCCACCGAGGCCGAGATCAAGAAGGCGTACCGGAAGCTCGCCCGCGAGTACCACCCGGACGCCAACAAGGGCAACGTCAAGGCGGAGGAGCGGTTCAAGGAGATCTCCGAGGCGAACGACATCCTCGGTGACCCCAAGAAGCGCAAGGAGTACGACGAGGCCCGCTCGCTCTTCGGCAGCGGTGGTTTCCGCGCGGGGCCGGGCGCGGGCGGAGCCGGGTCGTTCAACTTCGACCTGGGTGACCTCTTCGGGGGCGGCCAGGGCGGTGGTCAGGGCGGCCAGGCCGGTGCCGGCGGCTTCGGCGGCGGGATCGGCGACGTCTTCGGCGGGCTGTTCAACCGCGGTGGCACGGGCACCACGCGTACCCAGCCCCGGCGCGGCCAGGACATCGAGTCCGAGGTCACCCTGAGCTTCACCGAGGCGATCGAGGGGGCGACGGTCCCGCTGCGGATGTCCTCCCAGCAGGCCTGCAAGGCCTGTTCGGGAACCGGCGACAAGAACGGCACACCGCGCGTGTGCCCGACCTGCGTCGGCACCGGGCAGGTCGCCCGGGGCAGTGGCGGCGGCTTCTCGCTCACCGACCCGTGCCCCGACTGCAAGGGCCGCGGTCTGACCGCGGAGAACCCCTGCGACATCTGCAAGGGCAGCGGCCGGGCCAAGTCCTCGCGGACGATGCAGGTGCGCATCCCCGCGGGGGTCAGCGACGGTCAGCGGATCCGGCTGCGGGGCAAGGGCGCTCCGGGCGAGCGCGGCGGCCCGGCGGGCGACCTCTACGTGGTCGTGCACGTCGGCAGCCACCCGGTGTTCGGCCGCAAGGACGACAATCTCACCGTCACCGTCCCGGTCACCTACCCGGAGGCGGCGCTCGGCGGGGAGATCCGCGTTCCGACGCTCGGCGGTCCGCCGGTCACGCTGAAGCTGCCCCCGGGGACACCCAACGGGCGGACCATGCGGGCCCGCGGCAAGGGAGCGGTCCGCAAGGACGGCTCGCGCGGTGATCTGCTGGTCACCGTCGAGGTGAGTGTTCCCAAGGACCTGCCGGGGAAGGCTCGTGACGCACTGGAGGCGTATCGCGAGGCGACCGCGGACGACGATCCGCGGGCGGAGTTGTTCCAGGCCGCGAAGGGAGCTTGAGGGCGATGGACGGTCGTCGACGCAATCCGTACGAACTGACGCAGGACACTCCGGTCTATGTCATTTCGGTGGCGGCCCAGCTCTCCGGGCTGCATCCGCAGACGCTGCGTCAGTACGACCGTCTGGGGCTGGTCTCCCCGGACCGCACCGCGGGCCGGGGCCGCCGCTACTCGGCCCGTGACATCGAGCTGCTCCGTCAGGTGCAGCAGCTGTCGCAGACCGAGGGCATCAACCTGGCGGGCATCAAGCGCATCATCGAACTGGAGAACCAGGTCGCCGCGCTGCAGGCCCGGGTGGCGGAGCTGGAGGGCGCCCTGGACGGCGTGGCCGCGACCATGCGGCAGCGCGAGGCGGCGGTGCACGCATCGTACCGCCGGGACCTGGTGCCGTACCAGGAGGTCCAGCAGACCAGCGCGCTGGTGGTGTGGCGGCCCAAGCGCCAGCAGCAGACCGACTGACGGCCGGCACCCGGTCCGGTCGTCGTCGGCCGGCGTGAAAGCGTCGGTCCGGGGCGGCGGTGCGGTGACGGAAGTGTCCCCGTGGGAAGGCTGCGGCCTGACGGAGAAGTTCCGTTTGGCGCAAAAGTGAGGTACTGGGCGAGGCCCGGAGGTTCGTCCGAACCTCCGGGCCCCGTCTGTGCGCGGGCTGTTGACGGTGCGTCAACCGGAGTCCCGAGTGCCCCCGTGTACGCCCCGCGCACGGCTGTGAGCAGCACGTGTATGCGCGTGTAGGAGATATGTGCGATTCTTTCGCCGAGCCCACACGACTTCAGCGCACGGTGCTGTGTTCATCTCGTTAAGTAGTTGGTCTTGACGCCACTGGTCGCTGGAGCGTTGGCTTTTCAGTCACATGGGCCGCAATGTTCTGCCCACGTCCAAAAACGTACTGAAGTGAGCCCTCGCATGCGTCGTATCGCCATATCAGTCGCCGTCACCTCGATGTCCGTCATGCTCGCCGGTTGCGGTGCACTCAACGCGACGGGGAGCAGCGACGGAGCGAGCCCCACCAAGGGGAACGATGTCACCATCGGGCTCCTGCTGCCGGAGACGGCCAACACCCGGTACGAGCAGTTCGACTACCCCATCTTCAAGAAGAAGGTGGAGGAGCTCACCAGCGACAAGGGCAAGGTCGACTACGCCAACGCCGATGCGGACGCGGGCAAGCAGTCGAGCCAGATGCAGCAGATGATCAAGGACAAGGTCGACGTCATCGTGCTGGACGCGGTCGACGCGCACGCCATCGCCGAGGACGTGGAGAAGGCCAAGGACGAGGGCATCCCCGTCATCGCCTACGACCGGCTGGCCGAGGGCCCGATCGACGCGTACATCTCCTTCGACAACGAGCTGGTCGGCGAGGTCCAGGGCCGTACCCTGCTGGAGGCGCTCGGCGGCGACGGCGAGGTCACCAGCAAGATCGTCATGATGAACGGCTCGCCGACCGACCCGAACGCCAAGCAGTTCAAGGCGGGGGCGCTGTCCGAGCTCCAGGACGCGGTGACCATCGCCAAGACCTACGACACCAAGGACTGGAAGCCGGAGAACGCCGAGGCCAACATGGCCGAGGCGATCGCCGAGATCGGCGCGGGCAACATCGCGGCGGTCTACTCCGCCAACGACGGCATGGCGGGCGGCGTCATCAAGGCGCTGAAGGCCGCCGGGGTGACCGAGATGCCCCCGATCACCGGCCAGGACGCCGAACTCGACGGCGTGCAGCGGATCATCCTGGGCGACCAGTTCATGAGCGTCTACAAGTCCTACCCGACCGAGGCCGAGACCGCCGCGGAGATCGCGGTGGCACGGATCCAGGGCAAGGCCATCCAGTTCGACGCGCTGACCGGCGACCGCGTCGACAGCCCCACCGACAAGGACATTCCGGCGAAGCTGGTGCCCGTGGTCGCCCTGACCAAGGAGAACATCGCGGACACGGTCGTCGCGGACGGAATCTACAAGCTGTCGGACATCTGCACGGCCCCCTACAAGGAGGCGTGCGACAAGGCCGGACTGAAGTAAGGCCTGTCCGGCGGCGGGTCTTCGGCCGCCGGACCACGTCGACCGCCTTGTCGACCGCCCTGCCGGGGAGTGCGGACCGCCGCCCTCCCCGGCAGTGTCGTTCCCGCCCGCGCACGTCCCGCGTCCTCGCCCCGCACCCCGCCGTTCTCCCGCCGCTCATGTGGGGCCGACCACCGCCGGTTTGTTGCAATGTGACGAGTCGAGGCAGGGGCATAGAAGGTCATACCGGCGGTTTCCGGCGACCGTGCCGACGGGAGCCGTGTTGCGGAGCCGGGTGGGTCCGCGCATAGTTGCGCATCGGAAAGTGGCTGAACCGGGGGTGGGCGGGCAATGGCCGGGCGCGGGACGGACGAGCATCCACATGGTGCTGACCGACTGTGCGACCTCGGGGATCGCGTGTACTCCCGGGCCGTACGGCGCGGGCGGGTGCCGCGCCGGGACGGGGAACCGGTGCCCTGTCTGCTGGATCTGGCCCTGCTGCACCCGGACCCCGACGACATGGAATGGCTGGTGCCGACCGCCCCGCAGGAGGTCATGACCCGGCTGTTGCGCGGGATGTACGACGAGGTCAGCGCGAGCCAGCGCCGCGTGGGTTCGGCCGTCGAGGCCTTCGAGTGGTACGCCGGCCTCGGCCGCGGGACGCAGTCACCGCAGGCTTTCGCCGCCTCGGCCGGGGAGGGCCCGGCGATCCGGGTGCTGGACGGGGTGGCCCGTATCCAGGCCGCGATGGACGAAGCGACGCAGGCGTGCACCACGGAGGTGCTGACGGTCCAGCCCGGCGGCATCCGGCGCGAGGCGGAGCTGTCGGAGGGCCTGCACCGGGCGACGGCGCTGCGCGGGCGCGGGGTGCGGATGCGGGACCTCTACACGCATGTGGCCCGGCACGGCCAGGGGCTGCACGGGTACCTGGAGCTGATGGGCGCCGCGGTGGAGGCGCGGACGCTGGACGAGGTGACCGAGCGGCTGATCCTCTTCGACCGTACGGTCGCCTTCATCCCCGCCAACGCCGAGCGCTCGATGGCCCTGGAGCTGCGGCATCCGGCGTTGGTGGAGTACCTGGGCACGGTCTTCGAGCGGCTGTGGCGGCTCGCCCTCCCGCTGGCCGCCCCGCTCCCCGACACCGGCATCGAGGGCATCTCGCACCGGGAGCGGTCCATCGCGGCACTGCTCGCGGAGGGCCACCAGGACGCGGTGATCGCGGAGCGGCTGGGGATCAGCGTGCGCACCTGCAGGGCCCACATCGCCCGGCTGTCGGAGACGTTGGGCGCGGCCAGCCGTACCCAGCTGGGCGTCAAAATGGCCCAGGCCGGCCTGGACGGCCCACCGCGATCGGCGGCGGCCTCCGCCTCCGTCACGATTCCTGATCGAGAATCCCGGACTGCCCGATGAGGTACCCGAGCTGAGCCCGGCTCCCGCTGCCCAACGTCGTGGCGATCTTGGCGATGTGCACGCGGGCGGTGCGGACGTTCATGCCGAGGCGGTCGGCTATCACGGCGTCGGTGTGGCCTTCGACGAGGAGCGCGGCGATGGCGCGCTGGCGGGGCGTGACGCCGTTCAGCGTGGGCCGGCGGACCGCCTGGGGGTGCATCGGTGTGGCCGGCCGCCAGAAACGGTCGAAGGCGGTGGCCAGGTAGCCGACGATCGTCGGGTGCCGGATCTCCAGCGCGACGCGGCCGTCACGGTCGGAGGGGACGAAGGCGACGGCCCGGTCGACGATGATGGGACGGTCGGTCACTTCGTCGAGAGTGCGGGCCTCCGCGTCGCCCCTCAACTGCTCGTAGCGCGCGATGACCATCAAGACGTGGCGCTGGCTGTGCGGGTACAGGGTGCGGATACGGCCGCCGCGGTCGAGGAAGGCCTGGTCGCGTTCCAGGGCGAGGGTCTGAGCCGTCACGCCGCGCCCGGAGCTGTAGTGGTTCCTGTGCGGCTGGATGCACAGGAGTTCGTCGGTCCCCTCCGCCAGAGCTTCGAAGAGGGCCTTGTTGATCCGCTCCGAGCCGCTGAGAACCCGGATCATCGGGGTGTCCGCCCCCGTTGCGCGGAGCCTGCCGATCCGCATGAGCGGCTGGAACGTCTCGGCCAGTCGCTCCTCGCGCCGCCGTTCGTCCGCGATCCGCGCCTCGCAGGCCCGCAGCATCCCGTGAAGGGCGACGGTCGGTTCGACGGGCTCCAGGCGGTTCAGATCGTCGACGGCCGGATGCAGCAGCCCGAAGTCGACCAGACAGGGAGCAGCGCGCGCCTCCTGCGCGCGGACGTGCCCCTCACGCAGGGAACGTGCGTACAACTCCACCCCCGCCCCGCACAGTTCCTCCCTTCCGTGGTCGTGCGTCTTCGCCGTCATGTGTGGCTCGCTCACCCCCGGTGCTCAGTTCTCCTGTTCGAGGATCCCCGACTGAGCGATGAGATAACCCAGTTGGGCGCGGCTGCCACTGCCGAGGGCGGAGGCCAGCTTGGCTATGTGGGCGCGGCAGGTGCGGACGTTCATGCCCAGGCGCCGGGCGATGGCCTCGTCGACGTGGCCCTCCACGAGGAGCTTGGCGATGGAGTGCTGGATGTCCGTGAGGCCGTCCGAGGCCGGTTCGTACGGGGCGCCCATGCTCAGGGGGACCGCGCGGGTCCACATGAACTCGAAGACCTTGATCAGGTAGCGGACGAGGCCGGGATGGCGCAGTTCCAGGGCGACCTGACGGTCGTCGCGGGTGGGGATGAAGGCCACGGTCTCGTCGCAGATGACGAGCCGCTCCACGAGCTCGTCGATGGTGCGGTACTCCACCCTGCTGGTGTCGAACCGTGCCACGTACGCCAGCGTCTCGGGGCTGTGGCGGGCGGTGTGCTGGTAGAGGGTCCGGATGCGCACCCCCCGCTCGGTCAGCTGCTGGTCGCGCTCCAGCCCTTGGGCGAGGGTGTGTTCCAGCCGACGGCCGCCCGGCTGGACGGTGAGCATCTCGGACCGGCACTGCGCGGTGGCCAGATCGAGGGCGGCGTTGATCCGGTCGAAGCCCTCCAGCACCGTGATCGAGTGGGTGGTCATCGACGTCTGGGCGCTGAGGGCCATGAACGGCTCGAAGGCGTCGGCCAGTTCGATCGACATCCGCCGACGCTCGGTGATCTCCCGTTCCAGGGGGTTGAGCCGGTGGGCCAGGGCTACCGCCGGGGAGAGGGGGCGCAGCCAGCTGGGGTCGTCCGGGTCGGGATGCAGCAGGGCGAGCTCCATCAGGCAGGGAGCGGGCTCCACGTCCGCACGGGCGATGCGGCCCGCGCGCAAAGCGTCGGCATAGAGACGGCTGCCGGCCTCGCACAGTTCGGTGACCGCATGGGGATGTGTCTTGTTCATCCGATTCATTGTCAAATCTCCACCCCACAGGGTCCTGAACATGCAGGAACATGATGCACCGATTGTGTGGCCACGACGTGCCCGAATGAGCCATCGTCGTACCTGACGGGGGAAAAGGGTGATCTTCGAGTGAGGACGAAGCCGACTATGCGCAAGAGAACGCTTCGCTCGGTGCTTGTCGCCGCATTCTCCGCCGTCGTGGCCTTCGGGGTGCTGAGTGGCCCGGCCGGCGCGAAGGGCGACGTCCGGGCGGACAGCAGCTGGGGACCAGTGGTGGGCGCCAACTCCGTGTCTTTGGACAGCAGCTGGGGACCGGTGGTGGGCGCCGGCTCCATGGGCACGGCCGACAGCAGCTGGGGCTGAGTGATGACCACGCCTCCCGACGACCGATCCTTCCGCCGCGAGATGGCCACCGCCTACCGGTCCGGATGGCACTTCATCGACCTGGTCACCGCCATCCCCCACAGCGGTGACTCCCTGATGGTGACCGTGTTCGGTGAACCGGTCGTCGTCACGCGCGACGAGGACCAGGACGTACGGGCGTACCGGTGCCTGCGGCGGCCCCGTGGGGCGCCGCAGCCCGTGCGGTGTGCCATCCGGTACGGAATGATCTTTGTGAACCTGGACCAACGGGACCACGAGCAGGTGGAGTCCGGCTCCCCCGCTTCCCGGACCATCTCGGCCACCCCCCGCAGTGCCTGACGCGATTCCCCCGTCGTAAAAGATCGCGCAGGTGCTTCCCCCCGCAGTGGCGTCACCGTGACCTGAACACGGTGACGCCACTGCAGTTTGCGGGGACATTTCCGGGTATGGCCGGGGTCGAGTGATGGCCGGAACCGGTCGTCGGACGCTACGGATCTTCACCACCGCCTCACCCCCCGTCTCGTCGCCGCCTCACGTGTACGGGCGCGATCGCCGTGCTCCCCCGTGCCGGAGCCGCTGCCGGCCGTGCCCGCGGGTGGCCTCCCCCGACCGCGCCTTCACCGCACGCCCCGGCCGGCCGGCCCGCGCGCCGCCGTACCGGTGCCGCCCCCAGTGTCACCCACGGCCGGCGAATGTCGTCCCCCGCGCGCGGGCCCGTCGTACGCCTTTCGCGCAGGGCCCCGCCTTCGCGCCCGCGCCCGCGCCCTCGCGCCGCGACCCCACCCCGATCCGTGCCGTGACGCCCGCCGCGCTCCGTTTCTCCGGCACGCGCCCGCGCCCTGCCCGCTCGCGCCTCTGCCCGCCCGCGCCCGTGCGTATTCACGTGCGTGTGTGCGTGCACATCCCGGGGGTGCGTGCGTATCCATGGGTGGAGGTACACGGAGGTACACGGAGGTACGCGGAGGTGAGCGGCCGGTGGTCGCGCCGGAAGCCGGGAGGCCCGGAAACTCGATCACTCCGGCCCTCCCGTCCTCACCTTGAGTGGAATAGACTCAAGTTTGTGTACGCTGACCGAGTCAGCCAAGTCGATGTCGGCCGTGAGGGCCGCTGAACGGTCACCGCAAGGAGGAGAACGCGAACGTGGACGCCGAGCTGACCAACCGGAGCCGGGACGCGATCAACGCAGCCGGCAATCGGGCCCTGACCGGGGGACACCCCGACCTCACCCCCGCCCACCTGCTGCTCGCCCTGCTCGAAGGGCAGGACAACGAGAACATCACCGACCTGCTCGCCGCGGTCGACGCCGACCAGGCCGCCGTGCGCGCCGGGGCCGAGCGCGTCCTCGCCGGACTGCCGAGCGTCACCGGGTCCACCGTCGCCCCGCCCCAGCCCAACCGCGAGCTGCTCGCCGTCATCGCGGACGCCGAGGCCCGCGCCCGCGACCTGGGCGACGAGTACCTCTCCACCGAGCACCTGCTCCTGGGCGTCGCCGCGAAGGGCGGCGCGGCCGGCGAGGTGCTGGCCGGGCAGGGCGCCACCGCGAAGAAGCTGCAGGCGGCCTTCCAGCAGACGAGAGGAGCCCGTCGGGTGACGACGGCCGACCCCGAGGGTCAGTACAAAGCCCTGGAGAAGTTCGGGACCGATCTCACCGAGGCTGCCCGCGAGGGCAGGCTCGACCCGGTGATCGGCCGGGACCAGGAGATCCGGCGGGTCGTGCAGGTGCTGTCCCGCCGCACCAAGAACAACCCCGTGCTCATCGGCGAGCCCGGCGTCGGCAAGACCGCCGTCGTCGAGGGACTCGCCCAGCGGATCGTCAAGGGGGACGTGCCCGAGTCGCTGAAGGACAAGCGGCTGGTCGCGCTCGACCTGGGGGCGATGGTCGCCGGGGCCAAGTACCGCGGCGAGTTCGAGGAGCGGCTGAAGACCGTCCTCGCCGAGATCAAGGAATCCGACGGGCAGATCGTCACCTTCATCGACGAGCTGCACACGGTCGTCGGCGCCGGTGCCGGCGGCGACTCCGCCATGGACGCCGGCAACATGCTCAAGCCGATGCTCGCCCGCGGCGAGCTGCGCATGGTCGGCGCCACCACCCTCGACGAGTACCGCGAGCGGATCGAGAAGGACCCTGCGCTGGAGCGGCGCTTCCAGCAGGTGCTGGTCGCCGAGCCGTCGGTCGAGGACTCCATCGCCATCCTGCGCGGCCTGAAGGGCCGCTACGAGGCGCACCACAAGGTGCAGATCGCCGACAGCGCGCTGGTGGCGGCGGCGACCCTCTCGGACCGCTACATCACCTCCCGCTTCCTGCCCGACAAGGCCATCGACCTGGTCGACGAGGCGGCTTCCCGGCTCCGCATGGAGATCGACTCCTCGCCCCTCGAGATCGACGAACTCCAGCGCTCCGTGGACCGGTTGAAGATGGAGGAACTGGCGATCGGCAAGGAGACCGACGCCGCCTCCCTCGAGCGCCTGGAGAAGCTGCGCCGCGACCTCGCCGACAAGGAGGAGGAACTGCGCGGCCTCAACGCCCGCTGGGAGAAGGAGAAGCAGTCCCTGAACCGGGTCGGCGAGCTGAAGGAGAAGCTCGACGGCCTGCGCGGTCAGGCCGAACGCGCCCAGCGCGAGGGCGACTTCGACACCGCCTCCAAGCTGCTCTACGGCGAGATCCCCGGCCTGGAACGCGACCTGGAGGCCGCCTCCGAAGCCGAGGAGGAGGTCGCCAAGGACACCATGGTCAAGGAGGAGGTCGGCTCCGACGACATCGCGGATGTCGTCGCCTCCTGGACCGGCATCCCCGCGGGCCGCCTGCTGGAGGGCGAGACGCAGAAGCTGCTGCGCATGGAGGACGAGCTGGGCAAGCGGCTCATCGGCCAGAGTGAGGCCGTACGGGCGGTGTCGGACGCCGTACGCCGCAGCCGCGCCGGAATCGCGGACCCCGACCGCCCCACCGGCTCCTTCCTCTTCCTCGGCCCCACCGGCGTCGGCAAGACCGAACTGGCCAAGGCGCTCGCCGACTTCCTCTTCGACGACGAGCGGGCGATGGTCCGCATCGACATGTCGGAGTACGGCGAGAAGCACAGCGTGGCCCGCCTGGTCGGCGCCCCGCCCGGCTACATCGGGTACGAGGAGGGCGGCCAGCTCACCGAGTCCGTGCGCCGCCGCCCCTACAGCGTGGTGCTCCTCGACGAGGTGGAGAAGGCCCACCCCGAGGTCTTCGACATCCTGCTCCAGGTCCTCGACGACGGCCGCCTCACCGACGGCCAGGGCCGCACGGTCGACTTCCGCAACACGATCCTGGTGCTGACGTCCAACCTGGGCAGCCAGTTCCTGGTCGACCCGCTGAGCACCGAGGAGCAGAAGAAGGAACAGGTCCTGGAAGTGGTCCGGACCTCCTTCAAGCCGGAGTTCATCAACCGGCTCGACGACCTGGTCGTCTTCTCGGCGCTGACCAAACCCGAGCTGGAACGCATCGCCGCACTGCAGCTCGACCGGCTGGGCCGCCGCCTCGCCGAACGCCGGCTCACCCTGGACATCACTCCCGAGGCGCTGGCCTGGCTGGCGGACGAGGGCATGGACCCGGCCTACGGCGCCCGCCCGCTGCGCCGCCTGGTGCAGACCGCCATCGGCGACCGGCTCGCCAAGGAGATCCTGTCCGGCGAGATCAAGGACGGCGACACGGTCCGCGTGGACCGCGCCGGCGAGGGCCTCCTGGTGGGCCCGGCCACGGTCAAGACGCTGTAATACCCCCTAGGGGTACGGTCTCCATGGTCATCGAAATGTGATCATGGAGACCGGCGCGTGGGGAGACCTCTCGGCCAGGCAGGTTGCCCGGCACGTGCCAAGAGAGAGAGGGTGGGACGTACGTCTGGTCCCATCCACGGCCGGACGCCAGACGACCGCAGGAGAGTCCCAGATGTCCATCGACCCGTCCTCGATTCCTAGCTTCGGGGGCCAGCAGCCGGAGCCGCAGCCCCAGGGCCCCGCGGGCCCCGTCGTCCCGGATCAGGACCTCGTGAAGCAGCTCCTCGACCAGATGGAGCTCAAGTACGTCGTCGACGACGAGGGTGACCTCGCGGCGCCGTGGGAGCAGTTCCGCACCTACTTCATGTTCCGCGGGGAGGACGACCAGCAGATCTTCTCCGTGCGGACGTTCTACGACCGGCCGCACGGGATCGAGGAGAAGCAGCAGCTCCTCGAGTCGATCGACGACTGGAACCGCCGCACCCTGTGGCCCAAGGTCTACACCCACACCCATGACGACGGCACCGTCCGCCTCATCGGTGAGGCCCAGATGCTGATCGGCACGGGCGTCAGCCTGGAGCACTTCGTCTCGTCGACGGTCAGCTGGGTGCGGGCCGCGATCGAGTTCGACAAGTGGCTCGTGGAGCAGCTCGGCCTGGAGCAGGAGGTCGACGAGGCGGAGAAGCCCGAGGACGACGAGGAGTAGAAGCCCTCCGCTTCCCGCCCGCGTACGCGCGGAGGAGCCCGGCTCCGGACCGACCCCAGGGTCGCCCGGATCCGGGCTCCTCCGGTTTCCCACAGGCCCGCTGCCCGCACCTTCTTGCCCGGGGTAGCAGGGGGCGTGCTTACCCGGGGTGGCAGAGGGCGTGGTCGACGAGCTCGCGCAGCGCGTTCTCCTGGCGGTCCGCCGTGTCCGGATCTCCCGGCCGGCTGTGCGTGGAGACGGTGATGCTGCGACGGCCGTCCGTCGTGGTGGCGGCCCGGACGAGATAACCGAAGCCGCTTCCCCCGTGACCGAGGTAACCGCCGCCGCAGGACAAGGGCGTGAAGAACAGTCCCAGGCCGCTCCGGGTGCCCACGGGATGATCGCTGTCCCGGGGCATGGGGACGGTGGCCCGCATGGTGGCGAGGGTGGCGGGTTTCAGCAGTCGTCCCCGGGTCAGGGCGGTGAAGAAGCGGTTGAGGTCACGGGCCGTGCCCGTCATCGATCCGTCGGCCCCGAGGTCGAAGGGGCGGTAGGGAATCGTGGTGTCGACCATCGGGCCGTCCGGGGCGAACTGCTGGTAGTTGGCCGCGTGGGGCTGCGGCAGGAAGGGCCGGGTGCCGGGGATGTCCGTGTGACGCAGCCCGAGAGGGCGCAGGATACGGTCGCGGACCCGTTGCTCCCAGGAGCGGCCGGTGACCTTCTCGATGACCATCCCGGCGAGTACGTAGTTCGTGTTGGAGTACTCCCAGTCCGTTCCCGGAGGGAAGGCGGGCTCGTGGCGCATGGCCATGGCGACCAGCTGTGCGGGCCGGTAGGCGTGCCACCGATGGGCGTAGTACGTTTCCGCGCTGTGGTCGGGGAACACATCGGCCGTGTAGTCGTACAGTCCGCTGGTGTGCTGCAGCAGGTCGCGGAGCGTGATGGCACGACCGTCGTTCCCGGCGCCGGTCACCACCCCGGGCAGTAATTCTTCCACCGTCCGGTCGAGCGTCAGCCGCTTCTCCTCCACCAGTTGCAGCACGACGGTCGCGACGAACGTCTTGGTGACACTGCCCAGACGCAGATGGCCGTCCTCGGGAACCGGGCGACCACTGACCAGGTCACCCACACCGGAGCGGGCGGTGACGGTCCCCCGGGGGGTCTCCAGGCGGACCGAGACCCCCGTGACTCCGGTGGCACGCAGCGCGTCGGCGTCGTGCTGCACGGACCGGTCCACGGCGGAAGGACGCGGTGGGGGTGGCGAGGCCGCTGCGGACGGGGAAGCCGACACGGCCAGCGCCAGAACGGCGGCGGACAACGACAAGCGACGAAGAATCATGGCCCGAGGCTAGGAACAACCCGTTCCACCGGCCATCCGGGCCGCCCCCCGACCTGTCGGGTGCTACCGGGGTGGACGCAGGCCGACGTATACCAACTGCCCGGTATCGAAGGCGTCAAGGCCATGGCCGAGGAGCCGGCCGGACTCCGGCAGCGGGCGAAGCCGATCTGGGGCTGCCACCGGACGCATCACGATCCCCGGTCCGCCGACGTGGCGATCGGCCTGGGCAGCCACGGCCTCGGAACTGCCGCGTTCTCCGCCACGCCGTATCGCGCCGGCCTCTTTCCTCACCCCGGTCCTCACCGGCGGCAACAGCCCCGCCACCGCTCAGGCGGTCCCGCGCGGGAAGGCCGTGTGCTTCCGGGAGCACGCCGTCGAACTCGGCGTCCGGACCCCGGCCGTCCTACCGGGGCCCGGCGCGGGGAACACCGGCCGGAACATCACCCTGTCACGCGCCGTGCCGTTCGCGGGTTCAGGCTGCCAGGCGCCGCAGGCGGCCGGCGGCCTCGGTGAGGACCTCGTCCTTCTTGCAGAAGGTGAAGCGGACCTGGCTGCGGCCGGTTTCCGGGTCGTCGTAGAAGACGGAGTTGGGGACGGCGACGACGCCGCAGCGTTCGGGGAGGGCGCGGCAGAAGGCATAGGCGTCCTTCTCGCCGAAGGGGGTGATGTCGGTGGTGATGAAGTACGTGCCCCGGGGCTGGTAGACCTCGAAGCCGGCGGCGCGCAGGCCGTCGCCGAGCAGGTCGCGCTTGCGCCGGTGGTCGGCGCGGAAGGCGTCGAAGTACGCCTCCGGCAGGGCGAGGGCCTCGGCGACCGCGTACTGGAAGGGGCCTGCGGAGACGTACGTCAGGTACTGCTTGGCCGAGCGGACTGCCGTCACCAGCTCGGGCGCTCCCGTCACCCAGCCGACCTTCCAACCGGTGAACGAGAAGGTCTTGCCGGCGCTCGAGATGGTGACCGTGCGGTCCCGCATGCCCGGGAAGGTCGCCAGAGGTACGTGTTCGGCGTCGTCGAAGACCAGGTGCTCGTACACCTCGTCCGTCACCACCAGCAGGTCGCGCTCCACCGCCAGCTCGGCGATCGCGGCCAGTTCCTCGCGGGTGAGGACGGTGCCGGTCGGGTTGTGGGGAGTGTTGACCAGCAGCAGGCGGGTGCGGTCGGTGACGGCGTCGCGCAGTTCGTCGAGGTCGAGGTGGAAGCGGCCCTCACGGGGGCGCAGGGTGACCGGTACGCGCGTGGCGCCCGCCATCGCGACGCAGGCCGCGTACGAGTCGTAGTACGGCTCCAGGGCGACCACCTCGTCGCCCGGCTCCAGCAGGGCGAGCAGCGACGCGGCGATCGCCTCGGTGGCGCCCGCGGTGACCAGGACCTCCGTGTCGGGATCGACGGACAGGCCGTAGCGGCGCTGCTGGTGCGCGGCGATCGCGGTGCGCAGTTCGGGGATGCCGGGGCCGGGCGGGTACTGGTTGCCGCGGCCGTCCCGCAGGGCCCGCACCGCCGCCTCCCTGACCTCCTCGGGGCCGTCGGTGTCCGGGAAGCCCTGGCCCAGGTTGATGGAGCCGGTGCGCAGGGCCAGGGCGGACATCTCGGCGAAGATCGTGGTCCCGAACCCGGCGAGCCGGCGGTTCAGGAGGGGACGCGCGCTGGAGGTCATGCCCGCCATCCTGCGCCGAACCTCTGGAGTTGCTCAACTCTGCTTCACTGATCGGCACCTGCGCCGGTACCCGAAGCACCGTCTCTGAGCAGGGGAAGAGCCGTCGTCGGCTGTCGTCAGCTGTCATCGTTGAGCACCCCCGCACGGCCCAGAGACGGCCCGACAGATGGGGCGAAGACTGCCGGGGTAGGCCACGACTTCCATGAAGAGCGTGGCCTACCCCGGTGTCTTATACGGGCGGGCGGTGCTTTCTGATCCGTAGCTCTATGTGGACCGGTCGGTGGCGGTCATACCGGCTGCTTACCGGTCCCTCGAAGGCGCCACCGGACGATGCCGGTTGCGCGCCACCGGACGATGCCGGTTGCTGCGGTTGCTGTGCTTTGCTGCTGTACGAGCGTTCCGTGCGCCGAAGTCTGACCGGCCGCACGCATGGCTGCCCGAGCCAGCCACAGAGCGTTGAGGACGATCAGAGATGTGGCCAACTCCTGCGCCTGAGGGGCGACCACCCACAGGATGCAGACAAGCACTGTGATCACGGTGACCGACTGAGGGGGAGTTGACAGATGCTGGGTCACCCGCGGGAGACTCAAGATGGACCTCCAAGGTTCCGGGCCCACCTCTGCCGCTCTCGTTTGGTAGCCAGCGCGGCGGGGTGGGCTTTCTGCATGACAGGAACCATGATGGCCGGCGCAACAGGCGACCGCACCAACCCCACGAACCTGTAGATGAGGTCGCTTAGGGCGACGTCCATGTCGGTACTGAGCGGCCGGATGACGCGTCTCAGTGCGCTTCCCGTGCCCCTGAGCTGCGGGTTTTTCGTACGACTCCCGCTTATACAGCCGCTCACTGACAACCTGGGCCATTAGCGCGCTCACCAAAACATGATCTATCAGACATGCGCGTTTTATGCTTTACAGACGCTTTACCAAACGGCGTAGATCTTCTACGTCGCTAACGGTGCCGCGTGAGGGTATCCAGTCGCATCTGTCGCCTCTGGCAAGGTCGTGAAACCTCGCGTGAAACATGGGTGAGGGGCTGCCGGGCGCCGGAGCCGACCTCGTTACAACGGCGTCAGTCGCGATTGGCTCGGTTCGGGCTCCGATTGCGCGGGGATCCGTGCCCCGTCCCGGGTCGCTGTCTCCCGGATGAGGTTCCGGAGTTCGTCGGGTGTGGGCCAGGGCGCGTGGCGGTGGATCATGCGGTGGCAGTTGGCGCAGATCAGAGCGAGATCACTGAGCTTGGTCCGCCCCTCTCCGGCCTCGTGCAGGGGCACGACGTGGTGACACTCGATGTATCCGGCACCCCGCGGGCCGTAGGTCGCCTCGAAGTCGAAGCCGCATGCCTCGCAGGCGAGCCGGCGGCCCTGGCGCAGCACGGCATCGATCTTCCTCTTGCGCAGCCCCTTGTCCCGCTCCCGGCTCTTGTGACGGCGTATCAGCAACCTGCCTTCGGGCGCGCTGTAGTCGTCCTCCTCCTCGGCCTGCGGGGGCAGGTCCTGGAATTCGCCTGTGGTCAGGCCGTCCCGGATGTGCCGGGCCACCTCCGCCATCTCGGCCGGCCGGGCCAGGAAGTCGTTCATCACCTCGACATCGAGCGCGTTGCCGTTCGTGGGCTTCCCCCGGTAGTCCGGGTGCCGGGACGTGATGTCGACGGTCTTGCGAGCCACCCCGTTGGGATTCCGGAACAGCTCGGTACGTACTTCTTCGGGGTGGATCGGCATGGTCTGCAGCAGCGCGGACAGCTCGATCACGCGTGGGTCGTTGAACTCCAGTCGCTTCCAGCCGTTGGCCATCGCCAGGTCACAGGCGAGGATGATCTCGTCACGCGTCCAGTCGGGATCCCGGGACGAACGGATCGCGAAGCCGAGTCGGGCGAGCCACCTGGCGGCGTGCGACCTTCCCCCGCTCAACTCATCCGGCCTCAGCGCTCGACCTTGATCGAACTTGTGGGCCACCCCGGCGATGGCCTTCGAGTCGTATGTCCGGCCCTCGTGTACGAGGAGGTACCCGGTCGCCGGCTCGTACCCGTACTCGGACAGGAACCTCTCGCGGCCCAACTCGTCGTACTCCGCTACGGCTTTGAGGACATTATCCCGGCTGATCGCACCTTTGCGCATGGCGGAAGCCTAGGGGTAAGCACCGACAGCCCCGGCGGGCAACTACCCCCAAGCCAGACATAGTGGCCGTGCAGTGCAGCGTAAGCACGGTCCCACCTGACGCCCGCTTTAGGAGCGAAGTGGGGCTAGTTGGGGTCTGACCTGCGGGATACCGACTTCGGCGCCTGTTGGCTGTGGTCCCTGTCGACAACCGCAGTTCCCCGCAAGTCCCCGCCCCATTTGACACGGTCGTGGCACGGGTAACGCCTGATTCGCAGCTCTAGCCGGATCAGTCAGCGACGGTCACACCGGTCACTACGAGGTCCTGGAGAGACGGTAGTGGACGAGGACGGTCGCTGTGGTTCACGTCCAGGTCGTTCATACAGTAGCGCGCTCCACTTGGATGCCAGGAACCGCGCCCGCTCCACAGGATGTGAGTCGACGGCAGGCGGGATGGCAGCCGAAGGCAAATGTGGCTGCGGAGATAGAGTCGTTGCCGATGCAATCAAGCGACCCTGTCGAAAGATGACCTAAATCCAACTCCACCCCGACTTGGCTCCGATGGCGCGTTTCTAAAAGGTCACTTACACTCGAACGTAAGGGTGAAGACCAACCCTCAAGCGCGAGACCCTTACTTCACCGGGTCTTACCTAACGCGTCCCTCTCCAACCCTGCATCCAAGAGTTGTCCCATAACTCAGCGACAGGGGATGACGGGCGCCGCCATCAGATAATCTTGTCCGCTTTTTGCTCGACTCGCGGCCTCAGTAGAGACCCGTCCAACCAGGCGAACTGAGCACCGGAGGGCGGTCTCGGGAGTTACGGGACAGCTTCAGCGATGACGGGCCGAATTGTGCAGAGATAGGTGATTCACCGTGCCTAGGTCAGTAGCCGTACTTACGAACCTCCAGTGCTTCGCAACCGAGGATGACGGTGGCACAGACGAGCTCTACATGACAGCCAACGGACGTCGGTTCTGGCCAGATAGCGGCATTTTCTCCATGTCCAAGGGCGGAGTCGCTCCCATGCACCTCGAGCGGATCATCCCTCACGGTGGAGAAATCCGCATCGAACTTTTCGATGAGGACGACCCCGACCAAGATGACAACCTTGGCGCGGTGGCGATCAGGGAATTCGACGAAGGGCACGGAGACCTCACGGCAGACTTCCTATCCGACGAGGCGCACTACCGGCTTACCTACCATGTCGAGTAGTTCCACCACCTCCGCGCCGAGAACAGGGCGGCGATCTCTTCTTGGTTGCCCATTAGGGGTCGTCGCCGTGGGTTGCCCGTAAGTCCGCGGCCTTGCAAATACGGGAGGTGCATATCTCCTTCCTCTCTCCTCGACGAAAGCGCTATCGCCTTTGCATTAGGTAGTGCTGCAATTGTGGTTTCAGAAACTTCTGCCGCTGCGGTAACCCTGATCACGCCAGTCCCACCTCAGGCCACCACTCGCCCAGCTGCCATCCCGTCCGCCGTCGACCCACACACCGTGGAGCGGGCGTGGTTCAGGGCGTCCAGGTGGAGCGCGCCACTGTACGAACGACCTGGACGCCCTGGGCCGCGTCTGCTCGGCTCTGCCTGGGTCGGCGGTGGACGGGATGGGAGCCCACCCCGCACACGCCCCTACGGGCCCGCGGTCGGCAACGGTGCCCCCTCCATCCCGGTGCCGGCCGATCCCCCGCCGGAGGCATCATCTTGTGCCCGCGGATGACGTCTCGCCCTTGCCCGCTTGCACGCAGCGCGCCGCCGGGCGGGGCCGCCGCTGGCGAAGACAGGGCGGCGGCCCCGCCGACAAGGCGGCGCGCGCCCGCGCCGTGCGCGGGCCTTGATGAAGTAGAGAAAGTCTTACCGCGCCACGGCTCGGGGTGTCCGGTCTCGCGGTGTCGGCTCCGGGCCCGTCTGGGCTACCGTGCGTTCTATGCCCTCTGGATTGGATACGCCTCAAGGCGCGGCTGAGCTAGCCGAGTCGCTGTTGCCTCCGCTCGGGAATCGTTGGCTGCACACTCAGGCGGTGGCTGCTCGCGCGCGCGAGGCTTCGGCTGCTGTGTCCGAGGGGGATCGTGATCTGCTCGTCGCCGCTGCCTGGCTGCACGACATCGGGTACGCCCCAGAGCTGCGGGACACGGGTTTCCACCCGCTCGATGGCGCGCGCCACCTGGAGACGCTTGGAGCGCCGTCCCGACTGGTACGCCTGGTCGCTCATCATTCCGGTGCCGTGTACGAGGCTGAGCAGCGTGGGCTGACTGACGAGCTGGACGTGTACGCGCGGGAGAATTCTCCCGTGTTGGACGCGCTGATCTATGCGGACATGACGACTGGGCCGGCGGGGCAGTCCTTCGACTTCGATGATCGCATTGACGAGATTCTGGAGCGGTACGAGCCGGGCAGTGAGGTGCACAACGCGATCAGCAAGGCGCGTCCCTACCTCGGGGCTGCCGTCGGGCGGACGCGCTCACGTCTCGGTGATCAGCCGATGTAGGGATCGGGTCGGTCGGTCAGTCCGCGATCGATCCGCATCCGCATCGACGGGTGGATGTTCAGGTCGTCCAGTCGGCTGGGATGGACGAACGCCACTTCCTTGCTCTCGCTGCTCGTGCGCGGCTCGCCGCCGACGATGCGGGCTCGGAAGCAGATCGAGAACTGTTGGCGTACCTCGCCGTCGTCGTATGCCATGACGTGAGCCGGGTTGGTGTAGATGCCGACCAGGCCCGTCACCTCGACGTCGAAACCTGTCTCCTCCTTCGTCTCCCTCACTGCGGCATCGGGGGCTGACTCGCCGACGTCGACCCCACCACCGGGCAGTGCCCACAGGTTGTTGTCCGTCTTGTGGATCAGCAGGACTTCCCCGGCATCGTTGAGCGCCACCGCAGTGACGGATGGAACGATGCTGTTCGCCTTCGGAGAGTTCGGATCGTTGAAGTAGTCGACTCGAGCCATGGCCCAAGCCTTGCACGCTCCGCCGCTGGACGGCATGGGCGCTTGTCTACTCGGGTCGCCCGCGCTCCCACGCGTAGTCGAAGCTGCGCATGTAGTGCCGGAACGTCCGGGCCCCCGGGATGTAGCGGAAGTGCAGAACCGGGTTCTGCCCCGCGGGAGCTCCGAGCACGTGCGGATTTACCAACACGTCGTCATCGAACCGGTAGATCGAGTTGTAGAGGATCGTGTCGTGCAACCGGACTTCGACGCCCGGTGTTGTCATCGCCGGCTCGAGGTAGCGCCGGGTGATCCGGGCGCGTGCGGCCAGATCGTCACCGATGCCTTCCTCTTCGCCGCGCTGGCGGACCATGTCGGAGTCCGGGTCACCGAGCAGAACGCGAACCTGTGCGCCGGCCTTGGCCTTCTCTGCCAACTGGTCGGGAAGATCCGGATGGCCGTCGAAGAGGAACAACCCCGCGTAGACGAGGATGTCCACCTGGTCCCTCGCCTTCTCGATCAGCGATGACCACAGTGTCGCCGGCACCGCTCCCCGGTGCGGGTAGTACGTGATCAGCTCTGACGTGCTCGCCGACTCGGCTCGTTTCTCCACCGCGGGCCAGATGTAGACCTCATCGACGTCGAGGAAGCTCGAAGCCTTCCAACGGTGTCCCCGGTGCGGCGTGCGGTCTGTTGTGATCCAACGTTCCACGCTCTTGGGGTCAACGCCGACATGTTCGGCCACGGACTGGATCGTCTCGCCCTTCGCCGAAATCGCCGCGCGCAGACGCTCGTTCGCCATGACGTGTCCTTCCATGGGACGCCGTAGGGACGTTTTGACGATAGCTCAGACGTCCCCAAACGTCCATATGGACCGTGATGCGTCCACTGCCTCTCGCGGTCTCCTGATCTCACCGACGAGATGTCGGTCAACGCCTCACTGCTACAGGAGACAAGACGATGCGTCAGATTCCCGTGGACACCGCCAACGCCACCGTGATGGTCGCCAAGGCCCCGCAGCCCAAGGTGAAGGACCGCCGTACCGGTGAGATCGCCATCGACAAGGACGGCGTGACGCTGATGACGGTGGAGGTCATGTTCTCCACGCCCGACGAGGTCGAGATCCTCAAGCTCACCGTTCCGCAGCCCGGCGTCTCCGAGGACCTGACCATGGGAACCCCGGTCGCGCTCACGGGCCTGGTTGCCTCGGCGTGGGAGAACGAGTTCAACGGCCAGAAGCGGCACGGCATCGCCTTCCGCGCGGTCGCGGTCACTTCGCTCGCCGCCGGCGCCTCGAAGCCGAAGGCGGCCTGAGTCATGACGTGGCTGTTAGTCGCCCTGGTGATGGTCGTCGCCGCTGCGGGTCTCCTGCGGTGGCGGCGCCCCGCCTGGTACTGGCTGACCTTCGGGGTCACCCTCGCCGCGCTGCGGGTCCTGATCCGCTACGGCTCGGTCATGGACGCCTGCGGCCTGACCGTCCCGGCCCCGCGCTGGCGCCTGACCGTGGCCCGGGTGACCAACCGGCCGATTCCCGGTCCTCGTGCTCCGCGCATCCTGCGGGTGCGGGTGACCCGTACCGGCCTGGTCCTGCGACTCAAGCTCCGCCCCGGACAGGACGCCTTCGACGTCGCCGCCGCCACGGACCGGCTGCGCCACTCCTTCGCCCTGTACGGCGTCACCTCCCGTGAGCTGCGCTCGGGCGTGGTCGAACTGCGGATGACCGGCTACGACGTGCTCAAGCGGGTGCAGATGCCGGCCCTGGCCGATGACGCCCGCCCGATGCGGGTCCCGGTCGCCCTGCGCGAGGACGGCTCCGTGCACTTCCGCGACTACCGCACCGTCCCGCACGCGCTCACCCTCGGCGCCACGGAGTCCGGCAAGTCGGTCTATCAGCGCAACCTCGTCGCCGCGCTCGCCCCGCACCATGTGGCCCTGGTCGGCATCGACTGCAAGCAAGGCGTGGAACTGTTCCCGCTCGCCCGCCGCTTCTCCGCGCTGGCCGACAACCCCGACACCGCCGCCGAACTCCTCGACGCGCTGGTCTCCCACATGCAGGACGTGTACCAGCTCATCCGGGCCGAACAGCGGATCACCGCCGACGTGCCGGATGCCGAGATCGCCGCCGACATCTGGGACCTGCGCGAGGACCTGCGCCCGGTGCCGGTCGTGGTCATGGTCGACGAGGTCGCCGAACTCGCCCTCTTCGCGAGCAAGGAGGAGGAGAAGCGGCGGGACCGGATCATCACCGCCCTGGCCCGGCTGGCCCAGCTCGGCCGTGCCGCCGGCATCTATCTGGAGATCTGCGGGCAGCGCTTCGGTTCCGAACTCGGCAGGGGCATCACCATGCTCCGGGCCCAGCTCACCGGCCGCACCGCCCACCGGGTCAACGACGAATCGTCGGCGAACATGGCCTTCGGCGACATCGCCCCGGATGCCGTGCTGGCCGCGATCCAGATCCCCACCGACACGCCCGGCGTCGCCGTCACCGGTGACTCGTCCGGCGGTTGGGCTCGCATCCGTGCTCCACACACCTCGCTGCGGCAGGCCGTGAACATCTGCAACCGGCACGCCGACCTGACCCCGGACGTGCCCGCCCTGGCCCCGTTCCGGCCCGTTCTCGGCACCCTCGCCCCGGTTCCGGCCCCGGCTGTCGAGTCGGCTCCGGCCGCCGCCTGACCCCTTCCGGGAGGTTTTTCATGCCCGCCGCGAAGAAGCCCGCCACCCGCCGCACGACCACACCGAAGCCGAAGCCGAAGCCGGAGCCCGAGAAGTGCCCCGACTGCGACGGCAAGGGCGAGACCGCCGAAACCGTCCGCGTCGGCGCTCGCAAGGGCCGTGCCACCGACAACCACCAGACCGCCCTGTGCCTCACCTGCTGGGGCACCGGCCACGCCGCCGACTGAGCCAGGAAGGACACGCATCATGACCCGCTCCGCCCTGCGCGTGGACGCCGTCCTGGTCCAGGCCGTCATCGCCGGCGCCCTGTCCTTCGCCCACCTGCACGACCTCGCCGCCGCCGCGGGACAGGACGGCTGGAAGGCCTGGGCCTACCCCGTCTCGGTGGATCTGCTGCTGGTCGCCGCCTGGCGTCGGCTGCGCACCGACGGTCCGTCCCGGCTGGCCTGGTGCTGGTTCCTCATCGCCCTGGTCGCCTCGCTCGGCGCCAACGTCGCCACCGCCGGACTCCTCGACCTGAACGACGTCCCGGCCTGGCTGCGCATCCTCGTCGCCGCCTGGCCCGCCCTGGCCTTCATGGGCGGCACCCTCCTCGCCCACTCCTCCACCGACACCTCCCCGGCTTCGCCGGCACCCACCACACCGGACCCGGACCCCGTGCCCGAGGCGGCACCGGAGCCGCCCGCCGTCGCCGACCCGGACCCCACCCCGGTCCCGGTGGCTGCCGCCGACGACCCCCCGGCCCTCCCGGCCGCCGACCCGGCTCCCACCCCGTCGCCTGCGGTTCCGGTCCCGGCCGCGCTGGTCGCCCATGCCCGCAAGGTCGCCGACGACCACCACGCCCGCACCGGCGCCCGGATCGACGCCGACACCCTGCGCGCCCGCCTCGGCGTCCCGCCGCACCTGGCCGACGCCATTGCCGCCCAACTCACCTGACCCGGAAGGGAGAAGCACCCGTGACCCGTGACCCGGCCGACCTGACCGCCGCCGACCACCTCGACGCCGCCCGCGAGATGGCCGCCGCCGACCGGCCCTACCTCGCCCACCTGCTCGCCGAGGAAGCCGCCCGTCGCACCGACGACCCGGTCACCGCCGCCGGTATCCGCGCCTCCTTCCCCGACCCGACCACCACCCGGACGGAGACCGACTGACATGCCCGCCCGCGACTTCTTCCACTCCGTGATGCGCATCGGCCCGGTGCAGATCGGCACCCACCGCGACCGCCACGGCACCACCAAGCACGCCGCCGTGTGCAGCTCCGACGGCTGCGGCTGGTCCGCCGACTACTCCAGCCGGTCCGCCGCACAACTCGCCGCCCGCACCCACCGCTGCAAGGTCCGCTAGGAGGCCGTCATGGATGTCCCGCTCTGGTTCGCCCTGCTCTGCGTCGGGGTCCTCGGCGTCAAGCTCATCCGCCCGCCCTGGTGGCTGATCGCCGTGCTCCTCCTCGGCGGCTACCTCCTCGCCGACAGCCTCCTGTCCCCCGTCATCGACACCGCCGTCAAGTAAGGAGATCCGTCCATGCTCCGGCCCAAGCCCCCGACCATGCCCCAGCCCACCGGCCGCCTCACCCCGCCCGCGGTCGTCGTCCAGCCGACCACCATCACTCCCGCCACCTCGGTCCCGCCGCCGGCCCCGGTCGTCCCGGCGCCGTCCCGGCCGACGGTTCAGCTCACCCCGGGTACCGCGCTCGCCCTCGTCGGCGGCGGCACCGCCGTGGTCCTGGTCGTCGGTGCGGTCCTGGTCTCGCTGCTGCTGGCGGTCGCCGTCACCGGTGTCTCGGTCGCCGTGGTCGCCGTCGTCCTGCGGCTGCTCGTCAACGACCTGCGCAAGGGGCGGTGAGCCGTGGAAACCCTGATCGCCGCCGCCTTACCGGCGCTCGGCTGGGCCGTTCACGGCGGCCTCCTGGTCCGTCGCCTGGCCACCGCCCGCCGCGACCCGCTGACCGGCCTGCACACCCGCGCCGGATGGACCACCCGCGCCGAGCACCTGCTCACCCGGCACCCGGCCGCGCTGGTCGTCCTGATCGACCTGGACGACTTCAAGAGCATCAACGACACGTACGGCCACGCCGCCGGGGACGCCGTCCTCACCGTGACCGCCCGCCGGCTGCGGGACTGGAGCGGCCGGCACGGCGTCGCCGCCCGTCTCGGTGGAGACGAGTTCGCGGCCATCGTCACCGACCCCGCCCACACGCCGGGGACGAGCGCGCTGCACACCGCCCTCGGCCGGCCCGTCGTCCACGACGGACGCCTGCTGTCGGTCTCCGCCTCGGTCGGCTTCTGCCACCGCACCGACCTGCCGGTACCGGCTCTCACCGACGCGCTGTCCGCGGCCGACGCCGCAATGTACGCGGCCAAGGGCCACGGCAGGCGCAACGTCCACGACTGACCAACCCCCGGAGCGGCCTCAACCGCCAAGTCTCCGCCGCTCCGGGGGCCCACCCATCCAGATCCAACGGACCCGAAAAGGGAGATCCCATGATGCCCCAGCGCACCCCGGCCGCGCGCGTCTGCCGCGACTGCGACGGCTTCCCGGTCGTCGCCATCACCACCGGCACCCGCCACACCGACGGCACCCGCACCACCCTCCGCGTCACCTGCCCGACCTGCCAGGGCACCGGCACCACCACCCCCACCGCTGGCCTCGCCCGGGCCGGGAGGTGACCGCCATGGTGCTCCCGCGCGTACTCGACCTGTTCTCCTGCGCCGGCGGGGCCGCCATGGGCTACCACCGGGCCGGATTCGAGGTGGACGGCTGCGACATCGCCGACCGCCCCCGCTACCCCTTCGCCTACTACCGGGGCGACGCCCTGGACTACCTCGCCCACCTGATCACCAGCGGCGACAGCGAGCGGTACGCCCTGGTGCACGCCTCCCCGCCCTGCCAGGCCGGCTGTGCCCTGACCGTGGGCACCAACGCGTCTCGGGGCTGGGGCGGCTCGCACGTCGACATGGTCGCCGCCACCCGCGACCTCCTCGACGCCTCCGGGCTGCCGTACGTGATCGAGCAGCCCAACGGCCGCGCACAGATCCGCAAGGACCTGTCCCTGTGCGGGGAGATGTTCGGGCTCGGCGTGCTGCGGCACCGCAACTTCGAACTCGGCCGCTGGGCCACCCCGCGCCCCGTTCACCCCCGGCACCGGGGCTACGTGCGCGGCCACCGCCACGGCGTCCACCGCACCGGCCCCTACGTCGCCGCGTACGGCAACGGCGGCGGCAAGGCCACCGTCCCCGAGATGCAAACGGCCATGGGCATTACCTGGACCGACGTCCGCGAGGAGCTGACCGAGGCGATCCCGCCCGCCTACACCCGCTGGATCGGTACCGCCTTCCTCACCGCCCGACAGGAGGTGTTCGCGTGAGTGACACCGCCACTGCGGCGGGCCTGGACCCGGTCACCCTCGGCGATCTGCTGCGGGTGGCCGGGTCCCCCGGCTTCGACCGCTGGCAAGACCAGATCCGCCGTACCGGCGGCTGCGCCGACCCGATCCACCTGACCGGCTGGACCCTGACCAAGGACAAGACCACCGGCCAGACCCTGCACCACTACACCACCGCCGGTGAGCCGGGCGGACGGCTGCGCGTCGCCTGCGGCAACCGCCGGGCTTCCCGCTGCCCCGCCTGCGCCTGGACCTACGCCGGCGACACCTATCACCTGATCCGCGCGGGCCTGGCCGGGGACGACCGCCGCGCCATCCCCGGCACCGTCCGCGACCACCCGCGCGTGTTCGCCACCCTCACCGCGCCCTCGTTCGGCCCGGTCCACAACCGGCCCGACCATGGCGCCTGCCGCTGCAGCACCCGCCACGCCCCGGACGCGCCCGAACTGGGCACCGCCCTCGACCCGGCCACCTACGACTATGCGGGCGCGGTGCTGTTCAACAACCACGCCGGGCAGCTCTGGCAGCGCTTCACCAACCGACTCCGCCGCGAGATCGCCGCCCGCGCCGGCCTCACCCAACGCGAGCTGAAGGAGTGCGCCCGGCTGTCGTACGGCAAGGTCGCCGAGTTCCAGAAGCGCGGCGCCGTGCACTTCCATGCCGTGGTCCGCCTCGACGGACCCGACGGCCCGGACACCGCTCCGCCGTCCTGGGCCACCGTGCAGCTGCTCGCTGACGCGATCCGGGCCGCCGCCGGCCACTCGTACACCTCGGTCTCCGTCCCGGCCGCCGCCGAGCAGCCCGCCCGGACCTTCCGGTGGGGCACCCAGCTCGACGTCCGGCCGGTCAAGGCGTTCGGCGACGGCTCCGACATCACCGAACAGGCCGTCGCTTCCTACGTCGCCAAATACGCCACCAAGGCGGCCGAGAACACCGGCACCCTGGACCGGCGCATCGGGGAACTGTCCGAACTCGACCGGCACGGCGTCCCGGACCACACCCGCCGCCTGATCGAAGCCTGCAAGCGGCTCGACCCGCTCTATCCGGACCGGCGGCTGTGGGCGTGGGCGCACATGCTCGGCTTCCGCGGCCACTTCTCCTCCAAGTCCCGCCGCTACTCCACCACCCTCGGCGAACTGCGCCAGGCACGCGCCGACTACCGCGCCGCCCAGGAACACGCCGCCCTCGGCCTCGAGGACCGCGAGCCGGACACCGTCCTCGTCCTGGCCGACTGGCAGTACGCCGGCCACGGCCACACCCCCGGCGAGTCCGCCCTCGCCGCCATCATCGCCCGCGACCTCCAACTCAACCGCGAAACCGCCCGCGAAGCCCTACGCGACCAACTCGCCGACGAAAGGGAGTGCTGACCATGGCCTCAGAGCTGCCGAACCGGTTCCTGACCCCTGAGGACCTGGTCGAGATGTTCGAGCTCCCCAGCGTCGAGACGGTCTACCAGTGGCGCCGCAAGGACACCGGTCCCCGCGGCTTTCGCGTCGGCCGGCACCTCCGCTTCGATCCGAACGACGTGCGGGCCTGGGTCGACTCCCTCATGGAAGGGGTCGCCTGATGGCCGGACACATCCAAGACCGCTGGTTTCGGACCGAGACTGGGCCGGATGGCAAGAGCCGCAAGGTCAAGACCGACCGGCACGGCGTCGGCCTCCGCTACCGGGCCCGGTACGTCGGCCCCGATGGCACCGAGAAGTCCAAGAGCTTTCCCGACGGCAAGAAGCGGCTTGCTGAGAAGTGGCTCAGCGCGATCGAGACGGACATGACGCGCGGTCAGTACACCGACCCCAACTCGGTGCGGATTACCTTCCGGCAGTACGCCGAGAAGTGGTTGGACAGTAAGACTTCCAGCCCGATGACCCGGAAGGAACTCGGCCGGCGCCTGCGGCTGCACGTCTACCCGGTGCTCGGTTCCCGGCCGATCGGGACCTTCCGGCCTGAGCACATCAGGGAACTTCTCGCCGTGCTGGAAGCGAAGCCCGGCGTGAGTGCGTCCTATGCCCGGAACATCTTCGCGGACGTTCAGTCGGTCCTGTCCGCCGCTGTCGACGACTCGCTCCTGTCCCGCAATCCGTGCGGCTCGCGGACCGTACGGCGGCCCAAGCCCGACTCGCACCCGGTGATTCCGTGGGAACCCGCCCGAGTGCTGGCCGTTCGAGCGGCACTCTTGGAGCGCTATCAGGCGATGGTCGATGTCGGTGCCGGGTGTGGTCTGCGGCAGGGTGAGGTGTTCGGGCTCGCCGAAGACGCTCTCAGCAGTGACGGCCGTACCCTCCACGTGGTCCGACAGGTCAAGCACGTGGAGGGGCATCCGGTGTTCGACCTTCCCAAGGGAGGCAAGAAGCGGGACGTACCGTTGCCCGACTCCGTTGCGGGAGCTCTCCGGGCGCATATGGATGCCTGCAAGCCCGTGGAGATCAGGTTGCCGTGGCGCGTGCCGGAGGGGCCGAAGGTGTCCGCCCGACTGGTCTTCACGGCTGAGCAAGGGGGCATCGTGTGGCGCAGCAACTTCAATGCCAAGGAGTGGAAGCCCGCTCTTGCTGCCGCGGGTCTCCTCCCTGCAGCGGGGGAGAACAACCGGTACGAGTCGGCGCGCGAACACGGGATGCATGCCCTACGGCATTTCTACGCTTCCGCGCTGCTGGACGCCGGCGAGAACATCAAGGCCGTCAGCGAGTACATGGGACATGCTGATCCGGGGCTGACACTGCGGGTGTACGCCCACCTGATGCCCGACAGTCGCGAGCGTGCCCGTCGTGCCATCGACACGGTGTTTCAGCGCCTCTCTCGGGAAGATCACGGCCCACAGACGGCCCAGTGACACCCGAACGGCCCCTGGACTGCGCTTCTGCACAGGTCAGGGGCCGTTCCTCCAGACGGATCCTCAGAAGTTGCTCAACTCTGCTTTGGGCCGGGCGGGCATCGGGCATCTCCCGTCCACACGCGTGAGCGAGGCGCCCACGGGGGGTCGCTTCGGGTGCATCACGGGGGAACGAAAGGACGGTGGCTCATGGTCATCGGCATCATCCTGGCCTTGGTCTTCGCGTTGGTCGTCGTGTTCGTGGTGGCGGCGGGACGTCGGCGCCCTGTGAGCCGGTCGCGCCGCGGCGGCAGCGGCGGCAGTGACAGTGGCAGCTGGTGGGCGGCCGGCGGGGCTGTGGCCGCCTCCTGCGGCTCGTCGCACGGTGACGGGGGCGGGGGAAGCTCCGGCGGATCGTCCTGCGGGGGCGGGTCGTCCTGCGGAGGCGGCGGCGGATGCGGTGGGGGAGGCGGCTGACGGGGGGCGGCCGGGAGCAGTCGGGGGCATCCGCCCCGGGAGGCAGGGGGCCCGCGCCTGGCGGGCTCCCTGCCGCGTTTCCCGCCGGATGAGTGCCGTGCGAGTGCCGTGCGGGTGCCGGACGAGTGCCGGACGGGCGCCGGACGAGCGCCGCATGTGCTCCGGGTGCGCGCCAGGTGCGCGCCAGGTGAGCGCCGGGTTCGCCCCCTTGAACAGGTGATCTGAGGGGCCCCCGAGGGGATGGAAACCGCACGAAGTTGGGTAAAAACGCTGTTGCGGAGCCATAGTTCATGGTTCCCTCTCAATCACCAGCACAGCCCTCGGACCTACCGCGGACCTCATCCGACCGGCCGACCGGGCCGGCGGGCCGAACCTCCGGTACGACCGGGGCGTAACGGGCCGCCCGCACCCCTCCTCCCCGACCCTTCTCCATGCGCGCTTGCGGAGCCGTTCCATGCTCACGACCCTGACCACCTCCTACACCGACACGCGTGCGGCCGACCTCGCCTGGGCCCTGGGGTGCGAGCCGTTGCCCGCGCTGGCCACGCTCGACCTCGAGCTGACGGGGGCCAAAGTCCAGTTGAGGCTCCTCGGCGCGTCCCACCAGGTGCTGCTGGAGGAGGAACAGGGCGTCTGTTCGGAGACCGTGGCGTGCATCCGGGGCTCCAGAACGCCCCTCCCGCTGGGTGTCGCCACCCGGGTGGGCGACTGGGAGTACGAGTTCGCCGCCCGGGTGGAGATGCTCTCCCCGGGCTCCTTCGCGGGCCGCGCCCAGGAACTGCTCGCCCTGGTCTCCGACCATCCGCACGGTCTCGTCGGCGTGTTCCCCGGGAGCCCGCACGCGTTCACCGCGATGCTCGCCCAACGCCAGGGGGGCCGGGTCCACTGGCGGACCTGGCACGCCTATCCGCAGGACGGCCAGGTGGTGGCGACCCGGACACGGGTGGGCGTACGGGTGAAGGCGGCCGCGTGAGCGCCGGGTGAGCGCCGTGCGAGTGGTGTCCCGTCGGAGACCCGCGCGAGGGTCCCCGGTTGTACCAACACCGGTCAACGGTAAACAAACATCACACGTGTGGGTGACGATCCGCAGTGGAGCAGTAACGTAACGTCGCAGGGTGATCGAACCGCAGGCCCCCGCTCCGCCCCGCTCCGCGCAGCCCCGTGACAGGCTGCGCGGCAGCGGCAGCGGTGGCGGTGGAGGGGACGGCTCGTGCAGTTCGCTGCGGCTGCCCGTGCGGCAGGGCACCGGGCGGTTCCTGGTGCTCGCTGGTGTGTTCGTGTGTGCGGCCTGCGGACTGGTGTACGAACTCGAACTCGTGGCGCTCGCGGCGTACTTGATGGGCGACTCGGTCACCCAGGCGTCGGTCGTGCTGTCCGTCATGGTCTTCGCCATGGGGATCGGCTCGCTGGCCGCCAAGCGGTTGCGGCGGCACGCGGCGGCCGGTTTCGGCGCCGTCGAGGCCGCCCTCGCCCTCGTCGGCGGGTGCAGCGCGATGGCCCTGTACGCCGTCTTCGCCTGGACCGGGGACTGGGGCGGCCCGTGGGCGCACGGGCCGCCCGTCCTGCTGGTCTTCTTCTCGCTCGCCGTCGGTCTGCTGATCGGGGCCGAGGTGCCGCTCCTGATGGAGCTGATCCAGCGGATCCGCCGCCAGGACGCGGGCGGCGCGGTGGCCGACCTGTTCGCCGCGGACTACGTCGGCGCTCTCGTCGGCGGGCTCGCCTTCCCGTTCCTCCTCCTGCCGTTCCTCGGCCAGCTGACGGGCACGCTGATCACCGGGGCGGTCAACACGGTGGTCGGCGGGGCACTGGTGCTCGGCCTGTTCCGGGAGGACCTCACCCGCCGCGCCCGTCGGCTGCTGATCGTGGCCAACCTCTGCGTGCTGACCCTCCTCGCCTCGGCCACCGTCCTCGTCGACGACTTCGAGCGGGCCGCCCGCCACGCCATGTACGGCTCGGACGTCCGGGTGGCCCTGCGGACCGACGTCCAGGAGGTGGTGCTCACCGGCGACCGGGACGGCCGGTCCCTCGGCCTGTTCCTCGACGGCCGGCTCCGGGTCAGCAGCCGCGACGAACTCCGGTACCACGAGGCCCTGGTGCATCCCGCCATGACCGGCCCGCACGAGCGTGTGCTCGTCCTCGGCGGCGGCGACGGGCTGACCGTCCGCGAAGTGCTGCGCCACACCGGGGTGCGGCGGGTCGACGTCGTCGAACTCGACGCGGACGTGGTGCGGCTGGCCCGCCACGACCCCGCCCTGTCCGCGTTGAACGGCCACGCCCTCGACGACCCGCGCGTACGCGTCACCACCGAGGACGCCTTCGACTGGCTGCGCGGGGCGCCCCCGGCCGCGTACGACGTGGTGGTGTCCGACCTGCCGCACCCGGAGATCACCGCGAGCACCAAGCTGTACTCGCAGGAGTTCTACGGTCTGGCCCGACGCGTGCTCGCCCCCGGCGGGCGGCTCGCGGTGCACGCGGGGCCGGTGACGTCCCGGCCCGAGGCGTACTGGACGGTGGAGTCGACGCTCCGCTCGGCCGGCTTCCGCACGGCCCCGTACGGCACGGGCGGCCGGCCGGCCGGTCTCGTCACCGGGCCCGCCCGCACTCCGGCGGACACCACCCGTGCCCTGCGCGACCGGGGCTTCGTCCTCGCCGCCCGCACGGCCCCCGAGCTGCGCCTGGACCCGTCCGGTCCCCGCCCGCGCACCCTCACCGACAGCTCCCTCGCCGTCGGCGCGCGGGCCGCCGAGCGCACCCGCGTCCCCGGCCTCCCGCCGTCGACGCTGATCCACCCCCGGTACGCGCGGTGAGCCACGACCGCTGACCCGCGTCCACACGGACGCGTGTCCGAGCTGTGCCCGCTGCGCCTTTCGTGCCGACGGGGATACAGTCCGGCGTTCCCGTGGGTAGGCTCCGCAGTCATGGAGCACGAGGTGTTCGTTCCGGTTCCGGTGGAGCGGCTCAGGGAGGCGCTGGACGATCCCGCACGGGTCGCCCGCGCGGTGCCGGGGCTCCAGCACGACGCCGGAGCCGATCCGGTCGCCGGCCGGCTGAAGGTCCGCATCGGCAGCCACTCCATCACCTACCGGGGCGCCGTCCGGGTGACCCGGCGGGACGACGGTTCCTACGCCGTCGAGGGCGACGCCGTCGAGGCCCGCGGCACCGGCGCCGTGAAACTGGCGCTGCGGCTGAGCCCGCGGGCCGCGGAGGGCGGTGCCACGCTCGCCGTCGACGGCACGGCGACGGCCGACGGCCGGGTGACGGAGCTGCCGCCGGACGCGGTGGCCTCGGCGGTGGCCCGCTTGCTGAACCGCTTCGCGGCGAACCTGGGGACGACCGCGGGTACCACGGCGGGGACAACAGCGGGGGAGGACTCCGGGGAGGAGACGCCCGAGAGGGCGACATCCGACGAGGCGGCACCCGACGACGGGGCCTCGTCCTCGGAGGAGCCCTCCGCCCCGGAGCCGCCCTCGGTCCCCTCGGTTCCCTCCTCCCTCGACGGGGAGATCCCTCTGCCGTCCCTCGAATCCGGGCTTCCGGACGACGTGGACGAGACCGGGCGCGGGCCGGTGGAGGGGGAGGACGGGGAGGACGACGGCGACGAGGGCGCCGTCGCCGAGGCCGCGCACGCGCGCCGCACCATGATCGGCCGCAGCGCCGAAGAGGTGGACCACGCACCGCCCCGGGGCCGCTACGCGCCCGTCCCCGCCCCCCAGACCGTCTCCGCCTCCACCCCGCTGCGCTGGGCCGCCCCGGCGGCCGCCCTGGCGGTGGCCTCGGCGATCGTCGCGGTGCGGGCCCTCCGCAGGCGCGGCTGAAGACAGGCGCGGCTGAAGAGCCGTGTCCGGACGGCGGGGCCGGCCCGACCGGCGGGAGCACCCTTGATCACCCCACAGTAGGGTCGTCCCGTGAGTGACGAAGACATCACGCTGACCGCGGGTGACGCGGAGGTGACCGTACGGCCGGGCAACGGCGGGCGGGTCTCAGGACTGCGGGTCGGGGGAGTGGAACTGCTGCGGCAGGGCGACCGTTTCGGGTGCTTCCCGATGGTCCCCTGGTGCGGGCGGACCAGGGACGGCCGGTTCCGGAACGGGACGACCGTCCACCAGTTGCCGTTGAACGCCCCGCCCCACGCCATCCACGGCACCGCCCGTGACGCCGCCTGGCGCACCGCCCGCAAGAGCGCCGACGAGGCCGTGCTCACGTACGACCTCGTGGAGCCGTGGCCGTACCCGGGGCGGGTGACGCAGCAGTTCACGCTCGGCGAGGACGCGCTGACGCTGGCCATGGCCGTGGAGACGTACGATTCGTCCTTCCCGGCGCAGCTCGGCTGGCATCCCTGGTTCAACCGCAGCCTCGGCGGCGCGGACGCCCAGGACGTACGCCTCGACTTCACCGCCGCCTGGCAGGAGGAGCGCGGTGACGACCACCTGCCCACCGGCCGCCGGGTCGACCCCTGCCCCGGCCCCTGGGACGACTGCTTCGGTATGCCCGACGGGGTCGACGTCACCCTCACCTGGCCGGGGCAGCTGGAGCTGAAGGTGACCAGCCGCGAGGAGTGGGTGGTGGTCTACGACGAGCAGTCCGAGGCCGTCTGCGTGGAGCCGCAGACCGGGCCGCCCAACGGGCTGAACACCCACCCGCGTCTGGTCACCCCGCTGGAGCCGCTGGAGGCCACGACCACCTGGACCTGGCGGCGCCTCTAGACGACCCGGCGGCGCCTCCGGACGGGCAGGCCCGGGGCATGTCCTGCGGGGCATCCCTCGGCGCCGTCTACCCTGGCTGCCATGAGTGACGTACGTGGAGCGCTGCTGCAGCAGATCAAGGACAAGGCCGTGGTGCACGGCAAGGTGACCCTCTCCTCGGGGCTCGAGGCCGACTACTACGTCGATCTGCGCCGTGTCACCCTCGACGGAGAGGCCGCCCCGCTGGTCGGCCAGGTGCTGCTGGACCTCACCGCCGACCTGGACTTCGACGCGGTCGGCGGCCTCACCATGGGCGCGGACCCGGTGGCCGGCGCCATGCTGCACGCCGCCGCGGCGCGCGGGCAGCGGCTGGACGCGTTCGTGGTCCGCAAGGCGGCCAAGGCACACGGCATGCAGCGGCAGGTGGAGGGCCCGGACATCAGAGGCCGCCGGGTCCTGGTCGTCGAGGACACCTCCACCACCGGCAGCTCCCCGCTCACCGCCGTCGAGGCCGTGCGCGAGGCCGGCGGCGAGGTCGTGGCCGTCGTGACCATCGTCGACCGGGCGACCGGCGCCGCCGAGAAGATCCAGGAGGGCGCCGGGGTGCCGTACCTGTTCGCCTTCGGCAAGGACGAGCTCGGCCTGGACTGACCGGCCGGCCCACCGCGCCGGCCGGCCCACCGCACCGGTCGGCCGGCCCCACCGAGCCGACCGGCCGGCACCCTTCCCACCGGCCGGTGTCCCGGCCCCCGGGACACCGTGTTCCGGCCCCCTCGGCCTCCCCCGCATAACGACTCGACCAGCGCCGTCGACGGGCGGGACAAGTCTGGGAGGATGGCACCGACAACGACGTCGCATCCAAGGTTCCAGGTCAGGGCCGACAGTACGCAGTACGCCAACCCGCACGCGCTTGCATAAGGAGCGGACAGATGCCCATCGCAACTCCCGAGGTCTACAACGAGATGCTGGACCGGGCGAAGGCAGGAAAGTTCGCCTACCCGGCCATCAACGTCACCTCGTCCCAGACCCTGCACGCGGCACTGCGCGGCTTCGCCGAGGCGGAGAGCGACGGCATCGTGCAGATCTCCACGGGCGGCGCCGAGTTCCTGGGCGGTCAGCACCAGAAGGAGATGGTGACCGGTTCGGTCGCCCTGGCCGAGTTCGCGCACATCGTCGCCGAGAAGTACGACGTCAACATCGCCCTGCACACGGACCACTGCCCGAAGGACAAGCTCGACGGCTACGTCCGTCCGCTGCTCGCGATCTCGGAGGAGCGCGTCAAGGGCGGTCGCAACCCGCTGTTCCAGTCCCACATGTGGGACGGCTCCGCGGAGACCCTGGCCGACAACCTGAGCATCGCCCAGGAGCTTCTGGAGCGCGCCCGCGCCGCGAAGATCATCCTCGAGGTCGAGATCACCCCGACCGGCGGTGAGGAGGACGGTGTCTCGCACGAGATCAACGACTCCCTCTACACCACGGTCGACGACGCGATCCGCACCGCGGAGGCGCTCGGCCTCGGCGAGAAGGGCCGCTACCTGCTGGCCGCGTCGTTCGGCAACGTGCACGGCGTGTACAAGCCGGGCAACGTCGTCCTGCGCCCGGAGCTGCTCAAGGAGCTGAACGAGGGCACCGCCGCCAAGTACGGCAAGCCGGCCGGCTCGCAGCCGTTCGACTTCGTCTTCCACGGCGGCTCGGGCTCCTCGCCGGAGGAGATCCTCACCGCGCTGGAGAACGGCGTCGTGAAGATGAACATCGACACGGACACGCAGTACGCCTTCACGCGTCCGGTCGTCGACCACATGTTCAAGAACTACGACGGTGTTCTGAAGGTCGACGGCGAGGTCGGCTCCAAGAAGACCTACGACCCGCGCACCTGGGGCAAGCTGGCCGAGGCGTCGATGGCCGCCCGCGTCCTGGAGGCCTGCCAGAACCTGCGTTCCACGGGCACGAGGATCAAGTAATCCCCGCAGGTACGTCGGCAGACATCGGCAGACGTCGGTAGGCGTCGGCAGTAGTCAGTAGCGCGTAGCCGAGCCCGGCACCCCGCCCGTCACGTCCGTCCGCACCCGGTGCGGCGCGTGCGCGGGGGAGTGCCGGGCTCGGCCCGCTTCCGTATGCTCCGAGCATGCCCGATGTCCGGCTGGCCTCACCCCAGGGCAAGTGGATCCTGCTCACCACGGTGCTCGGTTCCAGCATGGCCATGCTGGACTCCACCGTCGTCAACGTCGCCCTGCCGCGCATCGGCCGCGACCTCGACGCGGACCTCGCCGACCTCCAGTGGACGGTCAACGCGTACATGGTCACGCTGGCCGGACTGATCCTGCTGGGCGGGGCGCTGGGCGACCGGTTCGGGCGCCGGAAGGTGTTCGTGGTCGGGGTCCTGTGGTTCGCCACGGCCTCCCTGCTGTGCGGTATCGCGCCGAACGCCGGTGTGCTGATCGCCGCTCGTGCGCTGCAGGGGATCGGCGGCGCGCTGCTCACGCCCGGCTCCCTCGCCCTGATCCAGGCTTCCTTCCACCCCGACGACCGGGGCCGGGCGGTGGGCCTGTGGTCCGGCTTCGGCGGGATCGGCGCGGCGGTCGGCCCGTTCCTGGGCGGCTGGCTGGTGGACGGGCCGGGCTGGCGCTGGGTGTTCCTGATCAACGTGCCGCTGGCCGTGCTGTGCGCCCCGATCGCCGTCCGTCACGTACCGGAGTCGGACAGCGGGGAGCGGGCCCCCGGCCACTTCGACGTGCTCGGCGCGGTGCTCGGCGCGCTCGCCCTCGCCCTGGTGACGTACGCGCTGATCGAGGCCGCCGGTGAGGGGTCCCTCGTGATCGCGATCACCGGGGTCGCCGGACTGGTGGCCGCCGTCGCCTTCGTGCTCGTCGAGAAGCACCGGTCGCACCCGATGATGCCGCTGGACATCTTCGCGTCCCGCCAGTTCACGGTGATCAACGTGGTCACCCTGTGCGTGTACGCGGCGTTCGGCGGCTTCTTCTTCCTCGCCGCGCTCCAGCTCCAGGTCGCCGTCGGCTGGTCCGCGCTCGCCGCCGGTACGGCGCTGCTGCCCACGACCGTGCTGATGCTGCTGCTCTCCGCCCGCTCCGGCGAGCTCGCTGCCCGGATCGGGCCGCGCATCCCGCTCACCGTCGGACCGCTGCTGTGTGCGGCCGGGATGCTGCTGATGACGCGGGTGGGGCCGGGCGCCTCGTACCTCACCGATGTGCTGCCCGCGCTGCTGGTGCTGGGCCTCGGCATGGTCACCCTGGTGGCGCCGCTGACCGCGACCGTCCTGGCGGCCGTGGAGACCGCGCGGGCGGGCCTGGCCAGTGGTGTCAACAACGCGGCGGCCCGCGCGGCCGGCCTGGTGGCGGTGGCCGCGTTGCCTCTGCTCGTCGGGATGGGGCCGGAGGCGTACCGGGAGCCGGACGCCTTCGACGCGGCGTTCGGTCGGGCGATGGTGCTGTGCGCCATCGTCCTGGTGGTCGGCTCGGTCATCGCCTTCGCGACCGTACGGCGTCCCGCACCGGGCTGTCGTCGCCCCGAATGCCATACGCACGGCAGTGTGGCCGTGCCCCCGCTGGAACCCGAGACCGTAGGGGGGCCGGACGGCGGTGTTTCACGTGAAACACGACCGTCCGAGCCCCGGCGACCCGGAACCTGAGCCCTTGAGGGCAGGTCCCGGTACAGGCCCTAGGCCCGCTTCAGCTCCTCGTACGCCTCGGCGCTGCTCTCCTGGAGGAACTGCTTGCAGCGCTCCGCCTCGTCCTTCTCGTCGATCGCCTCGGCGGCGCGGGCGAGGGCGGCGAGGCAGCGGAGGAAGCCGCGGTTGGCGCGGTGGCTCCACGGGATCGGGCCGTGGCCCTTCCAGCCGGACCGGCGCAGCGAGTCGAGCCCTCGGTGGTAGCCCGTCCGGGCGTACGCGTACGACTCGACCACTCGCCCCGCCTCGAAGGCGTCGTCGGCGAGCATGGCCCAGGCCAGCGAGAACGTCGGGAACTTCGCCACCACCTCGGCGGGTGACAGGGATTCCTCGCCGAGCAGGCGATACGCCTCCTCGTTCGCCGGCAGATGTGTCGGGTCCGGGCCGCCGAGCAGGTTCTTCTGAGTGGTCATGACGTCAGTCTGCCATCTGTCGGGGGCCGCGCCGCCGGGCCGTCCTCCCGCACCGTGGTGCCGCACCGTGGGCTATGCGTCGTGCCCGTGCCGGGGGCCCGGGGCGGCGTCCGGAGCCGGCACGGCGGTGTCCGCGTCCAGGGTGACGGCGAAGAGCGCCGCGTCGTCCTGCAGTGTTCCCCCGGTGTGCCGGAGGACGGCGTCGAGCACGGTGTCGAGCACCGCGTCCGGGTCCGGCGGAAAGGGCCGGGACAGCGTCGGGACGAGGTCGAAGAAGGCGCCGTCGGCGTCGCGGGCCTCGTTGATGCCGTCGGTGTAGAGCACCAGGGTGGCCCCGGCCGGCAGCTCGAACCGGTCGACCGGGACCTCGTCGCCGTCGGGAGCGCCGCCGGGGCCGTCGCCGAGAGCGCCCAGGCCCAGGGGCAGCGAGGGTACGGCCGGTTGCAGCGGGAGCGCCGTGCCGTCGCGCACCAGCAGGGGTGCCGCGTGTCCTCGGACGGCGATACGGAGTTCGGAGTAGTCGGGGGCGAGTTCCGCGACGACGGCCGTGGCGAACGACTCGGCCTCCGCACCGCTCGTCCCCTCGGTGCTCGCCTGCATCCGGTCCTCCAGTTGTCGGACCACGTCCTTCAGATCCGGCTGGTGGAGGCAGGCCTCACGGAACGATCCGACCAGGGCGTTGACCGTGCGGACCGCCTCGAGCCCCTTGCCGCGCACATCGGCGATGATCATGCGGATGCCGTGCGGTGTCTCGTGGATCGAGAAGAGGTCACCGCCGATGGCGGCCTCCGCGTGGGCGACCTCGTACCGGGAGGCCACGGTCAGCCGTCCCACCCGGTGCGGCGGGTCCGGCAGGACCGCGCGTTGCACCGCCGCCGCCACCTCGCGGCTCGTCCTCAGCTGCTGCCGGTCGCGTGTCAGCAGCACATTGAGGCCCGCCGCGATGAGGGTGAGCACGACCAGGCTGGTGAACGCGGTGATGTCGGTGCGGGTCGGCTCTCTTTCCAGTTCCACCAGGAGGAGCCCGATGACGTTCGCCGCCACGCCGGTGGCGATCGTCCCGCGCAGGGAGAGGATCGGCGCGGCCAGGACGGGGGCCGACGCGAGCAGGGGGAACGTGCTGACGTTGTTCAGGAGGGCCAGGTCGAGGACGAAGGCGCTCGCGAGCAGCGCGGCGGGCAGCCACCGGAGCCGCCGCTCGCGCTCCCCCACTTCCCTGCGCCCGTTTCGCATGCGATTCCGCGTTCCTGAAATGGTCGTCCCGTCGGTTCCGGTGCGGCTGTGATCCAGTCTCCGACACGCCCCCGGCGGCGGCGACCGGAAGATCTGCGCGGCCGCGGACCGGACCCGGCGGCCGGGGTGTCCCCGTGGCGTGACCCGGGGCGCCTCCCCCTGTGCCTCCCCGGGTGCGCTTCCCCACGTGTGCATCCCCACGGCTCGCCCCGTGGCCCGTCCGTGATCGGGCGGGCCTTGCGGGGCCGGGGGATCATTACGGAGGATGCAGTGCGGGGACCGGGGCCCCCGTGCCGGTAACGGCAGGGGCGGACCGCTACCCGGAGCACAAAAACAGGAGACAGCGATGTCCCACGAGGCTTTTGAGCCGGAGACCCCGCATCTCGACTTCGAGGGCACGACCCCCTACGAGGACTACGTCAGGGCCGACGTCCTCACCCACCTCCAGCACACCCTCTCCGACGATCCCGGAGAGATGGTCTTCCTGGTCACCACCCAGGTGATGGAGCTGTGGTTCACCGTGATCGTGCACGAGTGGGAGACGGCGGCGAACGCGCTGCGGGGCGACGACATCCCCACCGCGATCGACGCGCTGAAGCGGTCCGTGCGGGAACTGGAGGCGCTGAACGCCTCCTGGAAGCCGCTCGGGCAGCTCACCCCGGCGCAGTTCAACGCCTACCGCGGCGCGCTCGGCGAAGGCTCCGGCTTCCAGTCGGCGATGTACCGGCGCATGGAGTTCCTGCTGGGCGACAAGTCCGCGTCCATGCTCGTCCCGCACCGGGGCGCGCCGCGGGTGCACGCCGAGCTGGAGAAGGCGCTGCACGAGCCGAGCCTGTACGACGAGGTGCTGCGCCTCCTCGCGCGCCGCGGGCACGCCGTCCCCGACGAGGTGCTGCGCCGCGACGTGTCCCGGCGGTACGAGCCGTCGCCGCGGGTGGAGGAGGTCTGGACGGCCGTCTACGCGGGTGACGAGCGGGACGAGGTCGCCCGGCTGGGCGAGGCGCTCACCGATGTCGCCGAGCTGGTGTGGCGCTGGCGCAACGACCACCTGGTCGCCACCCGCCGCGCGATGGGCGCCAAGGCCGGTACGGGCGGTTCCGCCGGGGTGGCCTGGCTGGAGAAGCGGGCACGGAACAACGTGTTCCCCGAGCTGTGGACGGCGCGGTCCTATGTCTGAACCGAAGCTCAGGGCGAAGGAACTGGACGCGGCCGACGGGCTGGCCGCCCAGCGGGCCGAGTTCGTGCTGGACGAGGGTGACGGCGGGAGCGGCGGCGAGGCGGTCTACCTCGACGGCAACTCGCTGGGCGCGCTGCCCGTCGCCGTCCCCGGCCGGGTCGAGGACGTGGTCCGCAGGCAGTGGGGCGAACTGCGCATCCGGTCCTGGACGGAGGAGGGCTGGTGGACGGCGCCCGAGCGGATCGGCGACCGGATCGCCCCGCTGGTGGGCGCGGCGGCCGGGCAGATCGTCGTCGGCGACTCCACCAGTGTCAACGTCTTCAAGGCGGTGGTGGGCGCGGTGCGCCTGGCCCGGTCGGCGGACGGCGCCGCCGGACCGGCCCGTGACGAGATCGTGGTCGACGCGACCACGTTCCCCACGGACGGCTACATCGCCGAGTCGGCGGCCCGGATGACCGGCTGCACCCTGCGTCCGGTGCCGCCGTCCGAGATCCCGGACGCGCTCGGGGACCGTACGGCCGCCGTGCTGCTCAACCACGTCGACTACCGCACCGGCCGGCTGCACGACCTGCCCGCGCTCACGGCCGCCGTGCACGCGGCGGGGGCGTACATCGTCTGGGACCTGTGCCACAGCGCGGGCGCGCTGCCGGTCGGGCTGGACGAGCACGGCGTGGACCTGGCGGTCGGCTGCACCTACAAGTACCTGAACGGCGGTCCCGGTGCACCGGCGTACCTCTACGTGCGCGCGGAGCTGCAGGACCGCTTCGACTCCCCGCTGCCCGGCTGGAACTCCCACGCGGAGCCCTTCGGTATGCGCCCGGAGTACGCACCGGCGCCGGGTGCGCTGCGCGGGCGGGTCGGCACCCCGGACATCCTGTCCATGCTCGCCCTGGAGGCGGCGCTGGACGTCTGGGACGGCGTCACGGTCGAGGCGGTGCGGGCCAAGTCCCTCGCACTGACGGACTTCTTCCTGGAGTGCGTCGAGGCGTACGTCCCCGAGGGCCGGGTCGCGTGTCTGACCCCGAGGCCGCACGGGGAACGGGGCAGCCAGATCGCCCTGCGCTGTCCGGATGCGGGTGACGTCATGAAGCGGCTGATCGAACGCGGGGTGGTCGGGGACTTCCGCCACCCGGACGTGCTCCGCTTCGGCTTCACCCCGCTGTACGTCGGCTTCGCGGATACGGAGCGTGCGGCACGGGTGCTGGCGGAGGTGCTGGCGGAGACCGGGGTGTAGGGCGCCACGGCGGCGGTCGGCGGGCCCGTGAAAAGGGCGGGATCCGCCGGCCGCCTCCCTAGGGGTTCACCGAGTGTGATATCCCCATGTCCCCGCACATGATCGTCCTGATACCGTCCCGGCCAATGGCCGAACACTTCTCCGGTCCGCCAAATACGTTTCATCGCTGAGAGGTTGGAGCATGACGGACGACGTCGCAGCCGCCCGGGCCGCCGCCGAGGAGGAGTCGGTCTTCTCCCATCCGCCGGTCGACCCCGACGCGACCGCGGCCTACGGCGACGACCCGGACCAGCTGATCGACTTCTACGTCCCGCGGGCCACGGGCGGCCCCGGCGGCCCCGCGCCCGTGGTCGTCGTCCTGCACGGCGGTGCCTGGCGGGCGCCCTACGACCGGCGGCACATCAGCCCGTTCGCCGGCTTCCTGGCCCGCCGGGGCTTCGCCGTGGCCAGTGTCGAGTACCGGCGCGGGGCGGGCGGGGCGGGCGGTGGGGCCCCGGTCGCGGGACGCTGGCCGGAGACCTTCGACGACGTCGCCGCCGCGCTCGACGCACTGCCCGAGCTGGCCCGCCGGCACCTGCCCGGCGCCGACCCGCGCCGCATGGTGGCCACCGGCCACTCCGCCGGCGGCCACCTGGCGCTGTGGGCCGCCGCCCGCCACCTCCTCCCCGCCGACGCACCCTGGCGCACCGACCGTCCCGCGCCCCTGCGGGGCGTGGTCGCCCTCGCCCCGATCGCCGACTTCGCGGTCGCCGACAAGCTGGACGTCTGCGGCGGCGCGGTACGCCAACTCCTGGGCGGAGACGAGGGTTTCGTCGAGCGGCAGCCGTATGCCGACCCCGCGCTGCTGCTGCCCACCGGCATCGCCACCACCGTCGTCCAGGGCCGTACCGACGCCGATGTCCCGCAGGCGGTCGCCGAGTCGTACGCGGAAGCGGCGGCCAAGGCCGGTGAGGTGGTGGGGCTGACGTTGCTGGAGGACGTCGGTCACTTCCCGCTGATCGACCCGGCGGCGGACGCCTGCGCGGTGGTGGCGGAGGAGATCGCCCAACTCGCCTGGTGAACCCTGCCCGTCGGGATGTGCCCGGCGGGCCCCTCTCCCCGGTGCCGCAGGTCATACCCGTCATACCTGAGAGCCACCCCGGAGGTGAGCTCCCCGGTGGGACGCGGACCACCTGCACCGATCCGTAACTTCCTTCCCTGAACGGCCCGATGAGCGGGCGGACGGACAGGGGGGACCGACCATGGGGCACCGGTGGCGCCGCGCCGCACTCGCCGTGCTGGTCGCATCGGCGGTGACGCTGCCCGTGGTCGGGGCGGCCCGGCCCCGGGTCCCCGCCCCGCCACCGGTCGCGCTCACCCCGCCGACCGCGGCCACCCTCGACGCCACCTACGCCGCCCACCGGGCCAATGCCGGGAAGGCGGCCCGGATGGCCGCGGACCACGGCGACCGACGGCGCGCGGCGGCCGACCACGCCCTGGCCGACCCCGCCCGGCAGTTGCTCTCCTTCGACGGCCGCGGTTCCGGGCTGGTGACCGAGGTCCTGGGCGACCTCGCGCACGCCGACCGGGTCGCCGTCCTGGTACCCGGCTCCGACACCGGTATCGACACCTACGGCCGGTTCCGCGCCGCCGCCCGGGCCCTGCACGCCCGGCTCACCAGGGTGGCCCCGGCGGGCACCCGCACGGCGGTCGTCGCCTGGCTCGGCTACGAGACGCCCCCGACGATCGGCCTCGCCGTCGCCACCACCGACCGCGCGGACCGGGCCGCGCCCGAACTGCGCTCCTTCATAGCGGACTTGCGGGCGATCATCGGTCCGAGCCCGCGCATCTCCCTGCTCTGCCACTCCTACGGCTCGGTCGTCTGCGCCCGCGCCGCCCCCGGTCTGGACGCCGCCGACGTCGACGACATCGCCGTTCTCGGCAGTCCGGGCACCGGCGCCGACACCGCCGCCGCCCTGCGCACCCGTGCCCGGATCTGGGCGGCCCGGGGAGCCGGCGACTGGGTGGAGAACGTCCCGCACCTCGCCGTCGACCTGTTCGGCACCCGCGTCGGCTTCGGCACCGACCCCGTCTCCCCGGCGTTCGGCGCCCGGGTCTTCACGGCCGGCGACGGCGGCCACAGCGACTACTTCGCACCCGGCTCCCCCTCCCTGACCAACCTGACCCGGATCGTCCTGGGCGAGACCGAGGCGGTGACCCGTGACTGACCCGACCCTCCGGAGCCGCCGGCGCGGCATACGGCGCGGCATACGGCACGGCGTACGGCACGGCGTACGGCGCGGTGCCGAGCGCATCGACGCGGCCACCCCCGCCCACCGCGACCGTGCCGTGGACGCCCTGCGCGCCCTCGCCGTCCTCGGGGTCGTCCTCGGCCACTGGCTGGTCACCGCGCTGGTCGCGGACGGCCGCACCCTGCGCACGGCCAGTCCGCTGCAGCACCTGCCCTGGCTGACCCCCGTCTCCTGGCTGTTCCAGACCCTCGCCGTGTTCTTCCTGGTCGGCGGCCACGTGGCGACCCGGAGCCATGCTTCGGCTCGCGCCCGCGGCATCCCGTACCACCGCTGGCTGCGCGGCCGTCTCGCCCGGCTGTTCAAGCCGGTCGCCGCCGTCCTCAGCCTGTGGACGGTCGTCGCGGTCGCGCTCCTGCTCTCCGGAACCGAGTACGCGACCGTCCGCACGCTGGTGAAACTCGCCCTGTCCCCGCTCTGGTTCCTGCTGGTCTTCGCCGCCCTCACCGCCGCGACCCCGCTGCTGGCCCGGCTCCACCCGCTGTGGCCGCTCGCCGTGGTCCTGCACGTGGACCTGCTGCGTTTCGGCTTCGGCGGCCCCGCCTGGCTCGGCTGGATCAACCTCGCGGCAGGCTGGCTGGTCCCCTACACCCTGGGCGCGGCCTGGACCCGGGGAGAGCTGGAGCACCGCCGTGCGGGCCGGTTCCTCCTTGTCTCCGGTACGGCGGCCACGGCCGCGCTCGTCGCCTGGGCCGGCTACCCGGCCTCCATGGTCGGCGTGCCGGGCGCCGCCGTCTCCAACCTCAACCCGCCGACGCTGGCCGCCGTCACCTTCGGCCTGGCCCAGTGCGGGCTGGCGCTGCTGCTGCGCGAACGGCTGCGGGGCGCGATGCGCCGGCCGGTCGCGTGGGCGGCGGTGGCGCTGGTCAACCTCTCCGCGATGACGGTCTTCCTCTGGCACCAGACGGCCCTCATGGCGACCACCGCCACCGCGCTCCTCCTGGGCCGTCTCCCCGGACTGCACACCGTCCCCAACGGCCTCGGCTGGGTCGCCGCCCGGCTGGCCTGGCTGCCGGTGTTCGCCGCCGCCCTCGCGGTCTGCTGGGCGGCGTTCCGGTTCTGGGAGCGGGGCGACGGGCGGAGCGGGCGGACCCGGGTGGTGCGCGCCCACCGGCCGACGGCGGACCAGGACACCCGTCAGGGAGTACGACATGTATAGAACAGAATCTAGGCTGGTGCGGATGGTGGAATCGGGGGTCGTTCGGGTGGTGATCAGCCGGCTGCGGCGCATCTGGGGCGTGCTGCGGGAGGACCTCGGCACCGTCCGCGCCGACCCGCTGCCCCCGTCCGTCCAGCTGCGCTGGCTACCGCACGGAATGCTGTGCCTGGCCGCGTTCGGGACGTTCTTCGGAGGCATGACCCAGCTCCACGATCACGCCTCCGTAGTGGCCGGATACGGCGTCCCGATCGCGCTCGGGCAGAGCGGCGCCGTGCTCGTCGCGATGCGCCGGCCGCTCGCCGCCTGGTGGATCTCACTGGCGGCCACGGTGCTGGGCGCGGTCGTGGTCCACCCCATGTTGTACGGTCCGGCGGCCGGGTTCCAATGGCCCTGGACCGTCTCCGGCATCATCTCCCACCTGCTCGTCCTGCTGCTGGTCGCGCTGCGCGTGCCCACCCGGGTCGCGGTCGAGACGTTGGCCCTGACCGCGCTGGTCACCTACCTTCTCCAGGGCGTGTGGGGAGGGCCGGACTACGATTCCACCGGCATGGTCGCCGTCGTCCTGTTCGCCACCGCAGTCCTCCTCGGCATCGCCCTGCGCGACCGCCGCGAGGCCCGCATGGAACTGCGGCAGCAGACCACGCTCACCGCCGAGGAGCGGGCCCGGCGCACCCTGTTGGAGGAACGCAGCCGCATCGCACGCGAGTTGCACGACGTGGTGGCCCACCACATGTCGGTCATCTCCATCCAGGCCCAGGTCGCCCCGCACCTCGTCGAGAACCCGTCCGACGAACTCAGGGAGAACCTGGCCGGCATCCGGCAGAACGCCCTCGACGCGCTCACCGAACTACGCCGTGTCCTGGGCGTACTGCGCTCCGAGCACCCCGACTCCCCCGTGCACGAGGACGGTTCCGGCACCGCCCCGCACGCCCCGCAGCCCACCCTGGACCGGCTCGAGGCGCTGGTGGAGAACACCAGGGCCGCCGGACTCACCGTGACCACCGAAGTCACCGGTGAGCGGCGGCCGTTGCCGCCCGGCGTCGAGCTGTCGGCGTACCGGATCGTGCAGGAGGCGCTGAGCAACGTGCTGCGCCACGCTCCCGGCGCCACCGCCCATGTCGTCCTCACCCACGAGCCGCACGGGCTGGGGGTGGAGGTGACCAACACCCGGCCCACGGGCGAGGCGTCCCCGTCGGCCGGTGCCGGGCACGGGCTGCTCGGCATGCGGGAGAGGGCCGCGATGCTCGGCGGCAGCCTCACCGCCCGCCCCCGGTCCGACGGCGGCTACCGGGTCACCGCCCGCCTTCCCGCCGACTCCCGTACCGGGACCGCCGCCCCGCCCCCTCAGCGCAAGGACGACACCCCATGATCCGCGTACTCGTCGCCGACGACCAGCAGATGATTCGGCAGGGCTTCACCGTGCTGCTGAACACCTACCCCGACATCGAGGTGGTCGGCCAGGCGGTCGACGGGCTGGACGCGGTCGCGCAGGTCGCCGACCTCGCCCCGGACGTCGTGCTGATGGACATCCGCATGCCCGAACTCGGCGGCATCGAGGCCACCCGCCGCATCACCGCCGCCACCCCGCACATCCGGGTACTGGTGCTGACCACCTTCGACCTCGACGAGTACGTGTACGAGGCGCTGCGGGCCGGTGCCTCCGGCTTCCTGCTGAAGGACGCCTCCAGCGACCAGCTCGCCGAGGCCGTACGGGTGGTGGCGGCCGGCGAGGCGCTGCTCGCGCCCGGCATCACCCGGCGGCTGATCGCCGAGTTCGCCCGCCTGGAGGACAGGCCCCGCCCCCCGCTCAGGGAGCGCGTCGGCGCTCTCACCGAGCGGGAGACGGAGGTGCTCGGGCTGATCGCGCAGGGCCTGTCCAACGCGGAGATCGCGGTGCGGCTGGTGGTCGCCGAACAGACCGTGAAGACCCATGTGGGCCGCATCCTGGTGAAACTGGGCCTGCGGGACCGCACCCAGGCGGCGGTCTTCGCGTACGAGTCGGGGCTGGTCCGGCCGACGGGGTACTGACGCGAGGGGCGGCCCGCCCGGGTGCCGTGTGAGCCGGGGCGCCGGGGGCCGCCGGCCCTCTCCCCGTACGACTTTTCGCCCCCTTGTAGTACCTGAGACGGAGGCCCGGGAACCCCTCTCGGCGGGGACGCCCCCGGTCACCCGACCGGCCTAACGTGTGACCGTGACCGTGACCGAGACGACCCACGCCCACCCCGCGGCCCCGCCGCCCGGGGACGGGACCAAGACCCGCAGCCCGGAGTACCGGCTGGCCTACCGGCTGGCCCGGAATGCCCTGCGCGGGCTGCGCCACGACCTGATCCACAACGCGTTCGACTATCGGCCGCTCCCGCGCCGCGAGACGAACGGCCGCCTGGTGCGGCTGCTGCCCGGCCGCCTGCGGGAGTACGCGGGCTGGGCACCGCACGCCCTGATCGTCGCGATCTCCTTGCTGGCGTTCGGAGTCTCCGACCTGGCGTTCGGAGTCTCCGACAGCTCCTTCGATGTGATCCTCGATCTGCTCGCCGTGATCCCGGTCCTGATGACCCTCGTCCGGCCGGTCGGCGCGTTCTGGATGTCCATGGGGGCGACCGTCGTCTCCACCCTGTTCGGCGACATCGGGGACTACTGGCCGTGGCCGGCCGGCTCCTTCGTCTGCCACCTCGCGGTGCTGACCGTCGTCGCGCTGCGGACCGGGCCCCGTACGGCCGCCTGGATGTGGGTGTTCACGGCGCTGTACGGCATGTCGGCCAAAATCCTGATCGGCCCTGTCGATCCGTATTACCACGGCATCAACACCGGCCCCATGCTGGTCCTCTCGGCGCTGATCCTGCTGTGCGTGGCCGTGTGGCACATCCGGCGTTCGGCCGAGGAGGAGGTGACCGCCCAGCAGACGGTCACCGCGCACGAACGCTCCCGGCGCACGCTCCTCGAGGAGCGCACCACCATCGCCCGCGAGCTGCACGACGTGGTCGCCCACCACATGTCGGTCGTCGCCATCCAGGCCGAGGCCGCGCCCTACCGGGTGGAGAACCCGCCGCCCGAGCTGGAGCGCGCCTTCGCCACCATCCGCGAGAACGCGGTGGCCGCCCTCACCGAGCTGCGCCGGGTCCTCGGCGTGGTCCGCGCCGAGGACTACGAGGCCCCCGACGCCCCGCAGCCCACCCTCGCCGACCTGGACGCCCTGCTCGCCAACGTGCGGGACACCGGTCTGGACGTGGAGAAAGTGGTGACCGGGGCGGTGCGCGAGCTGCCCCAGGGCGTAGAGCTGTCGGCGTACCGGATCGTGCAGGAGGCGCTGAGCAACAGCCTGCGGCACGCGCCGGGCGCGAGCGCCCGGGTCGAGATCGGGTACGTCCTCGGTGGCCTCGGCCTGCGCATAGTCAACGGCCCGGTCCCCGCACCGAACCTGGTGAAGCCCTCGCCCGGCGCCGGGCACGGCGTCACCGGCATGCGCGAGCGGGTCACCATGCTGAACGGCGAGATGACGGCCGGCCCGGCCGACGACGGCGGCTACGAGGTCGCGGTGTTCCTGCCGGTCGCCTCGGTGAACGAAGGTGACGCATGAGCGACGACGACCGCACCATCCGCGTCCTGATCGCGGACGACCAGATGATGGTGCGCGAGGGTTTCTCGGTTCTGCTGAACGCGATGCCGGGCATCGAGGTCGTCGGCGAGGCCGTCAACGGTCGGGAGGCGGTGGACCGGGTCCGCGAACTCGCCCCCGACATCGTCCTGATGGACATCCGCATGCCCGAGCTGAACGGCATCGAGGCGACCCGCGAGATCGTCGCCGCCGACGGCGCCGCGAAGGTGCTGGTGCTGACCACCTTCGACCTCGACGAGTACGTCTACCAGGCGCTGCGCGCGGGCGCCTCCGGTTTCCTCCTCAAGGACGCCTCCGCCCGCCAACTCGCCGACGGGGTACGGATCGTCGCGTCCGGCGAGGCGCTGCTCGCCCCCACGGTGACCAAGCGCCTGATCACCGAGTTCTCCAAACTGTCCGAGGCCCCGCGCCTGATGCCGTCCGCGCACGCGGCCTACGGCGACCTGACCGAGCGCGAGACGGAGGTCCTGGTGCTCATCGCGCAGGGCCTGTCGAACGCGGAGATCGCCGGACGCCTGGTGGTCGCCGAGTCGACGATCAAGACGCATGTGAGCCGCATCCTGGTGAAACTGGGCCTCCGCGACCGCACCCAGGCAGCCGTCTTCGCCTACGAGGCCCGGCTGGTGACACCGGGCTGACGGGGCTGACGGGGCTGACGGGGCTGGCCGGGCTGACCGGCGAGTTCGCACCACACGTACTTGCCCCGGTTGCCGAACCTGGAGAGCGGCTGCCAGCCCCACAGGTCGGAGCAGGCCCTGACCAGGGCAAGCCCCCGGCCGCCCTCATCGATGGCATTGCCGTTCAACTCCGCCGAAGTGTCGGGCGGTTCGGGGTTAGCGTCCCACGCGCCGATCCGCAGCACGCCGGCCGACCAGCGCACCCGCAGCGCGGCGGGCCCCTTGGTGTGCGTCACGGCGTTGGTGATCAGCTCCGCCGCCAGTAGTTCGGCGACGTCGACCAAGCGGATCAGGCCATGCATCGTGAGGATCAGGCGGAGGGTGCGACGACTGATGGTCACGGCGCGCGGATCGTTCGGGATGTACAAGGAGTACTCCCAGGACTCGTTTTCGGACATGCGGCAACTCCGTTCGGTGAGGTGAGGGGCGTCGCAGCCGCCGGGCGGTGTCATTGCCGCAACCGTCATGACAGGACGAAGCGGTGCACTTCCGATACCCCGATGTTCCGTAGCGTGTGCGTCGCGTCACTGACGGTAGAGGAGTAATTTCTCCTCTCGCAAGCTGTTGCCATAATTTGGCACTCGAACGTGGCACGTACGCAGAAGCGTTGGGGAGGGAGAACGTATGGCGCCGAGAAGTAATCCCACCGCTCGGCAGGTGCGGCTGGGGACTGAGTTGCGCAAGCTGCGCGAGGCGACGGGCATGAAGGCGCGCGAGGTGGCGGCGTTCCTGAACTCGACTTCCGCGCAGATGAGTCAGGTGGAGTTGGGCATCTCAGGCGTCAGCGCGGAGCGCGTTCGTCGGCTGGCAGCTCATTACGTCTGCGGGGACGAGGAGTTCATCGACGCTCTGGCGTCCTTGGCCAGTGAGCGGTCACACGGCTGGTGGGACGACTACCGGGGAGTCCTGCCGCAGGTGAACATGGATGTGGCCGAGGCGGAACATCACGCGACCTTTCTGCGGGAGGTCGTGATCACGCACGTTCCCGGGCTCCTCCAGACCCCGGACTACGCTCGGGCGGTCTTCAGGTACATGCGTCCTGATCTGCCCGAGAGTGAACTGGCGCCGCGCGTGGAGCACAGGATGAGACGGCGCAAGGCGATCGAGGGTGACAGGCCGACCCCGTACGAGACGATGATTCACGAGTTCGCCCTGCGTATTCGTGTGGCCGACCGCCGGACGGCCGTGTCTCAGCTTCGGCTCATCCTGGACGAGATCGAGGAGGGTCACGCCACCGTGCGGATCATCCCGGTCGACCGGGACGGCTTCGCTGGTGCTGACGCATCGATGATGTATCTGGGTGGGTCGGTGCCTAAGTTGGACACGGGGCTCCTCGACTCACCCACGGGCACCCTGTTCATCGATGCGGCAGCCCACTTGGATCGGCTCCGAACGCTTTTCTGCACGGTGAAGAAGTCGTCGCTGAACCCCTCGGAGTCACGGGACTTCGTTCACCGCTTGACGAAGGAGCTTTGATGAACTGGCGGAAGTCCACCTACTCCGGCGGCGGCGAAGGCAACACCTGTGTCGAGATCGCTGCCCTCTCCACTCGCATAGCCATCCGCGACTCCAAGGTCCCCGCCCGCGCCGTCCTCTCCGTCCCCGCCCTCTCCTTCGCGGCCTTCGTCGAGCACGTGAAGCGAAACGCTCGACCAGGGGCGTGATTCCGGGCGTTCAGTGGCCTCCCTGGTTCCTGACACAGGGGCCCGTCCCCGGCTGGGGCTCGATGTAGGCGCCGTGCACCTTGCTGGTCAACTCGTCCTCCGTCACGCGACCGGACACGCACGCGGCTCCCGTGTGGACGCTGTAGAACCCGGGCCCGACATACACGCCGTGCTCCTCACCGCAGCCGAGACGGCTCAGCGCCGCCGCGATCCGTTCCTCGCCGAAGGCGCCGTGCTCACCGGGACCGCCTTCCTGCCGGACCTTCTCCAGCTCCTCGCGGATGAGCTTTGCCGACGCCTGCCCCCGGGCGTGTTCGTCCGCCGTCATGGATGCCTGCATGCGGTAGGCGTGGTTCTCGGCGTAGTGGGGAGCCTGGTCCCCGTTCTCCCCGTTCCCCTTCTGGCGTGTGCCGGTCACGCTCGGAACGGGAGGAGACGGCAGATCCGAAGGCACCTCGACGGGCTCCGCGCACGTCGGCCAGGGCGTGAGGGAAGGTGGCGGACTCGCCGACCGCGCCTGCTCGCCCCGCTGGGTTCCACACGCGGCCGCGGTGACCGCGACAAGGGAGACGGCGACTGCCGCGACTGATCGTCTGATGAACATGGCCAGAGTTTCCCGCCTTGTACGGCAGACGCCATGAGCGCGGGTGCGCATCCGGCCAAGGTGCTGTGCGAGGCATTTTCCGGTCTCGCTCCGCAGGTCGCATGGGGCAGCTCCTGCCGGCCCTTCCTGTCCCCGTCGGGAAAACCGCTTTTGATGAGGGCGCTGGGCAGGGGCCCGCTCGGCGGCCTATGGTCCGTCCATGACGGCTGAATCCGACCTTGCGTTCGACCCATGGGACCCGGCGTTCCTCGCCGACCCGTATCCCGCCTACGCCGAGTTGCGGGAACGGGGCCGGGTGCACTGGTTCGAGCCGACGAACCAGTGGCTGGTCCCGCACCACGCGGATGTCTCCGCGCTGCTGCGCGAGAGGCGCCTGGGCCGGACGTACCAGCACCGCTTCACCCACGAGGAGTTCGGCCGGACCGCCCCGCCGCCCGAGCAGGAGCCGTTCCACACCCTCAACGACCACGGCATGCTCGACCTCGAGCCGCCGGACCACACCCGCATCCGGCGCCTGGTGTCGAAGGCGTTCACCCCGCGCACGGTGGAGCGGCTGAAGCCGTACGTCGAAGGGCTCGCGGCGGACCTGGTGTCCGCGCTGGTCGACGCCGGCGGCGGCGACCTGCTGCGGGACGTCGCCGAACCGCTCCCGGTCGCGGTGATCGCCGAGATGCTGGGCATCCCCGAGTCGGACCGGGCCCCGCTGCGCCCCTGGTCGGCGGACATCTGCGGGATGTACGAGCTGAAGCCGTCGGGGGAGTCGGCGACGAAGGCCGTCCGGGCCTCGGTCGAGTTCTCGGAGTATCTCCGGGAGCTGATCGCCGAGCGTCGCGCGAAGCCCGGCGACGACCTGATCTCGGGCTTGATCGCGGCCCACGACGAGGGCGACCGCCTCACCGAGCAGGAGATGATCTCCACCTGCGTGCTCCTGCTGAACGCGGGCCACGAGGCGACGGTGAACTCCACGGTCAACGGCTGGGCGGCGCTGTTCCGGAACCCCGGTCAGCTGGCCGCCCTGCGCGCGGACCACTCCCTGGTCCCCTCCGCCGTGGAGGAGCTGATGCGCTACGACACCCCGCTCCAGCTCTTCGAGCGCTGGGTCCTGGACGACATCGAGATCGACGGCACGGTGATCCCCCGGGGCGCGGAGATCGCCATGCTCTTCGGCTCCGCCAACCACGACCCGGCCGTCTTCACCGACCCCGCCCGCCTGGACCTCACCCGCGCGGACAACCCGCACATCTCCTTCAGCGCCGGCATCCACTACTGCATCGGGGCACCCCTGGCCCGCATCGAACTCGCGGCGTCCATGCGGGCCCTGCTGGAGAAGGCCCCCACGCTGCGCCCGACGGAGGAGCCGAAGCGCAAGCCGAACTTCGTGATCCGAGGACTGGAAGGGCTGGTGGTCGAGGTCTGAGTCCGTCGTCCCGGACTCTGTCACCCCTGGGAAGACGGTGCTCCGGCTCTCTTACGCGTTCACCCCCGAAGGGTTCGCGTTCACGCGGTGGATGGCGCCCCGCTGGGTGGTGTGGGGAGGGGGCCTCCGTGGTCCCGACGTTGCCGGGCCGGAGGCGGATGCCTTGCTGGAAAGCGTGAGCAGTCGGCGGGCATGTGTCACGAGAGCGCTCAAATGGGCGACATCAGGGCAATAGTGGTCGAAGTGCTCACGCCTTTGGGGAGGTGTGTCACCCCCGGGGACCGGCGACATACCCCGGGGAGCCGGCCCTCCACGGTGATGGTCACGCGCTCGCCGGCCTCCTCCACCCGGGCGACCACAGACCCGAAGTCCTCGATCACGCCTGCCATGTCAGTGCCGCTCAGGCGCTTGCACGCTATCGGCCGCACCCTCGCCGACGGAACCGGGGCGGCCCAGCACCACAGAGGGCTGTGCCAGAACCGAGTTTCGACAGCGGACGTACGCGGCTTTGGGCAGCGGGCCGACGTGGCGGTGTTCGATGTTCGTGGGTAACGACAGCACCTGCGCCCGGGGTTGCAGCGGGTAGGTGCGCTGAGGGGCCCCTTTGGCTGATGACGGTGACCGGGCGGCATTCACGAGGAGAATCGCTCCATGCGGATTGTGATCATCACCGCCGGTTCACGGGGAGACGTCGCGCCCTTCACAGGCCTGGGGCGGCGCCTGCTGGAAGCGGGCCATCAGGTCGCCGTGGCCGCTCACCCGTCCTTCGCCGCACTCGTCGGCGGGTGCGGTCTCGACCACCGGCCTGTGCCGGGAGACCCGCAGCGGCTGCTCCGGGACTGGTCCCGGGCAGCGTCGCGGGAGGAGTCCCGGGCACTGACAAGGGCGTACGCGGACGGGCTCGCCGACGGGGTGGCGGAGGCCGTGGCGGGCGGAACCGACCTGGTGCTGACCGCCTTCGGCCCGGCACCGCTCAGCCGGACGGCCGGCGAGGCGTTCGGCGTCCCCGTCATCGGCACCTACCTCGTGCCGGCGTTCGCCACCGGACGTTTCCCGCTACCCGGCGCACGGGACGCCGACGGTACGGGGCCGGAGGGGAACCTCGCCGCGGGCCGGGCAGTGGAGAAGCGGGCGGAAGGGCTCTTCGCGGGCGCCGTGACCCGGCTGCGCGCCCGCCTCGGGCTGCCCGCCGACGCGCCCTCGGCGCCGGTGGACACCGGGCCGGTCTTCCACGGCTTCAGCCCGCTGGTGGTGCCGCGCCCCGAAGACTGGCCGTCCCGGGTCGAAGTGGCGGGCTACTGGTGGCCCGCGCGGCCGTACCGCTGGCAGCCCCCGGCCGAGCTTGTCGACTTCCTCCAGGCCGGCCCGCCCCCGGTGTTCATCGGGTTCGGCAGTATGGCACCGGGGCAGGGGGAACGGCTCAGTGAGCTGGTGGCCGCGGCGGTGGAGCGGGCGGGCGTGCGCGCGGTGGTGCAGGCGGGGTGGGCCGAACTGAGCGGCTGCGGCGCCGATGTCCTGGCCATCGGCGACCTCCCGCACGACTGGCTGTTTCCTCGTACCGCCGCCGTCGTCCACCACGCAGGGGCGGGTACCACCGCGGCCGGACTGCGGGCCGGAGTACCCGCCCTGCCCGTACCCGTCATGGCCGACCAGCCGTTCTGGGCGTCTCGGCTGTACCGGCTGGGGGTCGCCCCCCGGCCTCTGCCGTTCCAGGACCTCACCGCCGAAGCCCTCGGCGCCGGAATCAAGGCCTGCCTGTCCGAGCCGGCCCACCGCCGCCGCGCGGCCGGACTCGCTCACCGCATCGCCGCAGAGGACGGCGCAGCCACGGTGCTCGCCCACATCGGCTCAGGGGGCGCCGGGTGAACCCGAGGGATGGCCCCATCGCCGTGCCGTTGTACCGGCCTGTCCGACACACCGAAGCCGGATCCGGCACGGCAGCCGCTACTTCGTCTCGAGGTCCCGCCGTCGGAAGCCCGCCAGGCCCAGCCACACCAGGCCGGCGGCGACGAGGGACAGCAGGAGCAGCGGAATCCAGTCCATGTCCGCGGCGGGGAGCCGGGGGACATGGCCGAACGGGGAGAGGTTGTTCATCCAGCCCGGGAACCGGAGGATCTGGCCGAGGTAGCCGACCACGAAGGCGTACAGCGGCACGATCCAGGCCGCCTGGCTCGCCCGCGGGAACCAGCCGAAGAGGACCACGGCCACGCCGGCCGTGACCCACAGGGCGGGCGCGTACGCGAGGGCGGCGCCCACCAGGTCCGGCAGCAGCCCGGCGTCGCCGGTCGAGGCCGCGCCCGCGATGCCGAAGCCGAGCCCGGCCAGCAGCAGCACGACCGTACCGCCGCCCATGGCCACGGCCAGGTGGCCGCCGACCCAGCGGGCGCGCGAGAGGCCGGTGGCGAGGAGGGGTTCGGCACGGCCGGCCGTCTCCTCGGAGCGGGGCCGCAGGGACGCCATGACGACGTACACCGCCGCCACGACCGTGAGGACGACCATGACCATGGAGGCGAAGGACTCGGCGACACCGGCACCGCCGGTGCGGTCCAGGGCCTCCTGGATCTGGTCGATGTCCTTCAGCATGTCCTCGGCGTCCCCGAGGATCGACCCGTACATCGCCCCCATCAGGAACAGGCCCGCGCCGAAGCCGGTCAGCATGCCGCGGTGCAGCCGCAGGGCGAAGCCGAGCGGTGTGGTGAGCGCGTCGGAGGCCGTGGGGCGGCCCAGCTTCTCCGGACGCAGGCCGGCGCCCACGTCCCGCCGGGTGGAGAGCACGAAACCCGCCGCCGCGCACGCCACCGCGAGTCCCAGGCAGAGCAGCAGCGGCCACCAGCGGTTGTCGACGTACGGGTAGCTGCGCTGCACCCAGCCGATCGGGGACAGCCAGGACAGGGCGCCGTTCTCGCCGCTGTCGCCGGCGGCACGCAGCACGTAGGCGACGCCGACGACCGCGAGCGCCATGCCGGACGCGCCGCGGGTGTGCGCGGTGAGCTGGACGGTGACCGCGGCGACGGCGGCGAAGACGAGACCGGCGGCGGCGTGGCCGAAGCCGTAGAGCAGCGAGCCCGCCGTGTCGACGCCCTCCATTCCCAGGCCGGCCAGGCCGAAGGCCAGCAGCAGGGCGAGGGCGAGGTTGGCCAGGACGGCGACGGACAGGGCGGCCGCGAGATGGGCGTGGCGGCCCACGACGGTGGAGCGCACCAGCTCGGCGCGGCCGGTCTCCTCCTCGGCGCGGGTGTGCCGGGTGACGATCAGCACGCTCATGAGGCCGACGAGGACGGCCATGAAGCCGAGCATCTGGTGGCTCAGCATGGAGCCGAAGCCGTAGTCGTCGAGGTAGTGGCGGGGGCCGGACAGGGCGAGGCCGGCCGGGCTGTCCATGCTCCTGACGGCGTTCGCCCGGTCCTGCGGGTCGCTGTACAGCGTCGTGAAGCTGTTCGCCGTCATGAGGGTGCCGAGGAGCAGGGCCAGGATCCACACCGGGAGCCGGATCCGGTCCCGGCGCAGGGCGAAGCGGATCAGCGTCCGGGTCCCGGCCAGCGCGTTGCCGCCCGCGACCTGTCCGACGGGTGCCGGCGCCTCGGCGGCGGTGGTCGCGGTGGTCATCGCAGGTCTCCGTCCGTACGCTGCCCGTCCGTACGCTGCCCGTCCGTACGCTGCCCGTCCGTGCCGTGTCCCTTCGCACGGTGCCCGTTGGCGGCGAGCTCGCTGCCGTAGTGGCGGAGCATCAGCTCCTCCAGGGTCGGCGGGTGGCTGATGAGACTGCGGATGCCGAACTCGGTGAGCTTGCGGACCGCTCCGTCGACCCGGCCGCCGTCGACGGCGAAACGGACCCGGCCACCGGCCTCGTCGAGGATCTGGAGGTCGTGGACGCCGGGCAGTTCGCCGAGGCCGGTGGCCGGTCGCCCGGTCTCCGCCTCGATGGTGGTGCGGGTCAGGTGGCGCAGCTCGCCGAGGGTGCCGGACTGGACGGTGCGCCCCAGCCGGATGATGCTCACGCGGTCGGCGAGCTTCTCCACCTGGGCCAGGATGTGGCTGGAGAGCAGGACGGTCCTGCCGGCTTCCTTGGCCTCGCCGATGACGTCCTGGAAGACGACCTCCATGAGCGGGTCCAGTCCCGCGGTCGGCTCGTCGAGCAGCAGCAGCTCGGCGTCGGAGGCGAGCGCGGCGACGATGGCGACCTTCTGCCGGTTGCCCTTGGAGTAGGCGCGGCCCTTCTTGGTCGGGTCCAGGTCGAAGCGCTCGACGAGCTCGGCGCGCCGCTTCCCGTCCAGGCCGCCGCGCAGCCGCGCCAGCAGGTCGATGGCCTCGCCGCCGGTGAGGTTCGGCCACAGTTCGACGTCGCCGGGGACATAGGCGAGGCGGCGGTGGAGTTCCACGGCGTCCGCCCACGGATCACGGCCGAGCACCTGGGTGGCGCCCGCGTCCGCACGCAGCAGACCGAGCAGGACGCGGAGGGTGGTGGACTTGCCGGAGCCGTTCGGGCCCAGGAAGCCGTGGACCTCGCCGGGCTCGACCTCCAGGTCGAGACCGTCGAGCGCGCGCGTGCGACCGAACGACTTGTGGAGTCCGGACACGGTGATGGCCTTCGTCATGCTTCGGAACGTACGCTGGTTTCACAAATTTGTGAAGTTAAAGAAGTGTATAAATGCCGGACTAGACTGACCTGATGTGGCTGAGCTGCGGATACGGGTGCGCAGCGGGCGGACGGGATGCGCAGGGGCCGAGGGCGGAGATGAGTGGATCATGACGGAGGAAGGGGCCGGTCGGCCGGAGCGGGACCCCGAGGCGGTCTCCCGGTTCGTCGAGCACTTCGCGGCGCAGCTGGTGATGGCCGGAATGCCGCGCATGCCGGCCAGGGTCTTCGCGGCCCTGCTGGTGTCGGACACCGGGGCCGGCAGCTCCGCCGAACTGGGGGAGGCGCTGCGGATCTCGCCCGCCGCGGTCTCCGGGGCGGTGCGCTACCTGGACCAGCAGCACCTGGTCTCCCGGGAGCGGGAACCCGGCTCGCGCCGCGAGCGCTACCGGGTGCACGGCGACCAGTGGTACGAGGCCCTCACCAACCGCGAGGCCGTCATCCGGCGCTGGCAGGACGCGCTGCGCGAGGGCGTCGCCAGCGTGGGTCCCGACAGCCCGGCGGGCCGCCGGCTGGGGGAGACGCTGGCCTTCTTCGAGTTCGTGGAGAAGGAGGTCGAGACGCTCATGGAGCGGTGGCGGGCCCACCGGGACGAGACCTTCGGCCGGGGGTGAGGGGGTGACCCCGAAACTGGGCGCGTTTGCGTGAGTGATCGAATACTCTGGGTGACGGATGGTCCGTTTCAAGGGGAGGGCGCATCATGACAGTCATGGCAGAGCGACCGACGGCAAGCGGCACCGAGCTCGGCAACTTCGAGGAACTGCTGGACCTTCTCGACGAGCTGCACCTGCGCGACGGCTTCAAAGCCGAGATCATCAGGGGGAACATCGTTGTGTCGCCGTGGTCGAAGGGCTATTACCACCGTGTGATGCACCTGGTGTGCAAACAGCTCGAGCCGTACCTTCCGGAAGGGCACCTGATCGACCGGGCACCGACGTTGTATGTCTTCCCGGGGGAGGCATGCGCATATGGGCCGGACATTCATGCGGTGCACGAGCAGGCCCTCGAGACGGAGGGCAACCGTCTGGACGGCGAGGCTCTGTCCTTCGTCGCCGAACTGACCTCTCCCTCCACCCGCAACGACGATCTGACCGACAAGGTCGAGGTCTACGGCAGGGCGGGCATCCCCGTGTATCTCATCCTCGACATGCAGGAACAGCAGGCCACCGTCTACGGATCCCCGTCGCCACAGGGCTACCAGATCCGCATCAACAAGCCGTTCGGCGAAAAGCTCTTGATCCCCGATCCCTTCGGTTGCCTCCTCGACACGAGCGGGTTCCACCGGCCCCACGAAGGCACTGAAACCTGACTCACACCGGCAGCGTCAGCCCCCAGGCGTCCTCCCGGGCCACCCACGTCCGGGTGCCTACCGGCCCCGACACCAGTCCGTCCGCCCGGTAGCGGAAGTGCGCTCCCGACACCGTCACCGTGTGTCCCTCGGCCAGCAGCGGCGACGCCTCCGCGCCGACGGACACCGGCCGCACCTCGACCCGGGCGATCCCGCCGGGGCCGGGGACGACGGAGACGGCCTCCACCGGCTGGTGCAGGTCGACGAGCGTCCGCCCGTCGACCTCCACCCGCAGCCGGGCCGGTCCGCTCTCGGGGGCGGAGGCCACCCGGGGCGGCCTGACCGGCACCAGGGTCCGTACCAGGGACTGGCAGGTCCGCAGCCACGGACGCTGCCCCGCCCCGAGGGCCCCGTCGGTGTCCTCGGCCTCTTCGGCGTCCTCCTCCCGCACCCGGGCGGCGCCGACCGGCGGAATCCGTACCGCGCCGAGCACCACGCCGTCGCTGTCGTCCACCAGCAGGTTCATCCGCCGCTCGGCGCCGTCCAGCACGGCGCGCGCCGCGGCCACCGCTCCCGTGGGCACCCCCAGCGACCGGGCGAGCGACAGCGCGCCCCCGACCGGCACCAGGGACAGCGCGCAGCCGGTCAGCTCCCGCTGCCGGTGCAGCAGTCCCACCGCCCGCATCAGGGCCAGGTCGTCGCCGACCAGCACCGGGCGCCTCGAGCCCCGCCGGGCGAGCGCGCGGGCGAATTCCTCCGGCCCGTCCGGTAGGCACACCTTCGTCGTCGCACCCCCGCTGAGCACGTCTTTCGCGATACGTACGGACTCGCCGTCGCTGCGGCGGGCGACCGGATCGATGACCACCAGGAGCTGATCGGACGTCGGGGAAGTCGCCACCTCGGCCATGCCTCGCTTCCTCGGGTAGCATCTTTGTGCAAGAGCCCCTTGCGCTGTTGCGCAGGGGCTTCGTCTATTCCGGGGCATACGGTCCGACGGTTGGCGGCCAACGGTGGTCGCGGTGTGTGCGGCGGAGATCCTCCGCGTACGCCCTTGACCCTGGACATGCCCCGCCCGGAAGGGGTGTACGCGCGTGCCCGCACTTGTGCTGCTCGGTGCTCAGTGGGGTGACGAAGGCAAGGGAAAGGCGACGGACCTGCTCGGCGGATCCGTCGACTACGTGGTGCGTTACCAAGGCGGCAACAACGCCGGCCACACGGTGGTCGTGGGCGACCAGAAATACGCCCTCCACCTGCTCCCTTCCGGAATCCTTTCTCCCGGTTGCACTCCCGTCATCGGCAACGGTGTCGTCGTCGACCCCTCCGTCCTGTTCTCCGAGCTGAGCGGGCTGAACGAGCGCGGCGTCGACACGTCCAAGCTCCTGATCAGCGGCAACGCGCACATCATCACGCCGTACAACGTGACGGTGGACAAGGTGACGGAGCGCTTCCTCGGCAAGCGCAAGATCGGCACCACGGGTCGCGGCATCGGTCCGACCTACGCCGACAAGATCAACCGCGTCGGCATCCGGGTCCAGGACCTGTACGACGAGTCGATCCTCACCCAGAAGGTGGAGGCGGCGCTCGACGTCAAGAACCAGATGCTCACCAAGTTCTACAACCGGCGCGCGATCGCCACGGACCAGGTGGTCGGGGAGCTGCTGGGCTACGCCGACAAGCTGGCGCCGTACGTCACCGACACCGTCCTGGTCCTCAACCAGGCGCTGGAGCAGGACAAGGTGGTCCTCTTCGAGGGCGGCCAGGGCACCCTGCTCGACATCGACCACGGCACGTACCCCTTCGTCACCTCGTCGAACCCGACCGCGGGCGGCGCCTGCACGGGCGCCGGCGTGGGCCCGACGAAGATCACCCGGGTCATCGGCATCCTGAAGGCGTACACGACCCGCGTCGGCGCCGGCCCGTTCCCGACGGAACTCTTCGACGAGGACGGCGAGGCCCTGCGCCGCATCGGCGGCGAGCGCGGTGTCACCACCGGCCGGGACCGCCGCTGCGGCTGGTTCGACGCGGTCATCGCCCGCTACGCGACCCGCGTGAACGGCCTGACCGACTTCTTCCTCACCAAGCTCGACGTCCTCACCGGCTGGGAGCAGATCCCGGTCTGCGTGGCCTACGAGATCGACGGCAAGCGCGTCGAGGAGCTCCCGTACTCCCAGACGGACTTCCACCACGCGAAGCCCGTCTACGAGATGCTCCCCGGCTGGTCCGAGGACATCACCGGCGCGAAGTCCTTCTCCGACCTGCCGAAGAACGCCCAGGCGTACGTCAAGGCCCTGGAGGAGATGTCCGGCGCCCCGATCTCCGCGATCGGCGTGGGACCGGGCCGCGACGAGACGATCCAGATCAACTCGTTCCTGTAGTCCGGCCCTGCCGGACCCCGCCGCACCGTGACGTCCCGGTGGCCCGTCCAGGGTCACCGGGACGTTTTCGCGTCCGGGGCGGCAGGGGAGCCGAGGCGGCCCGGGGTGTCCGGGACGTCCGGGGCGAGCCGGCCCGCGCCCGGGGTTCAGCTGAAGACGATCATCGAGCCCTGGGCCAGGCTGCGCGTGGCCGCCGCGTGCAGGCCGAGCCAGACGTGGCGTTCGCGGGCGAAAGGGCTGGGGTCGTACGGCGCCGGGACGGCGGGCTCCTCCAGCTCGGTCGGTCCCTGCGGGGGCTCCGGCGCGGCCGGCGGGTTCGCGGGATCGATGCCGAGGGCGGGGGCGACGACCTCCAGTTCCCGCAGCAGCGCGTGGGAGGAGCCCAGCGGGCCGCCGCCCGCGAGGAGTTCGTCGCTGGAGAGCGGGTGCGGGAAGTCCACGGGCACGTAGGCCCCGGCGTGGTCGTAGTGCCAGACCAGGTGCGACTGCTGGGCCGTCGACTCGAACATCTCCAGCAACTGCTCGTAGTCGCCGCCCAGCTCGCCCACCGGGGTGACCGGCAGTCCGCACACCTGGAGCAGATACGCGCGCCGCAGGAAGTGCAGCGCGTCGTAGTCGAAGCCCGCGACCGGGGCGACCTCGCCGGACAGCCCCGGCATGTACTGGTACACCGGTACCGGCGGCAGCCCGGCTCCGGCCAGTACCTCGTTGTACTGCGCGATCTCCTCGGCGAACGGATTGTCGGGGGTGTGGCACAACACGTCGACGAGCGGCACCAGCCACAGGTCACAGGCCAAAGAGGGCTCCTCGCATAGCGCGTCCACCACATCCGGTACGTCCGGTACATCCAGTACGGCGGTCAGGGAAGGGTACCGGCGGGGCACGAGGGTGGCTCCCCTCGTGCAGATCCTCTACCCATACGAACACAGACGACGCGGGGCCCGGACCCCGGGCTCCCCCTCGCACCGGCTCCGGGCCGTTCAGTCCGCGGGGAGCCGTTCGACGAGGGCCAGGGAGTGGGCGTTGTACGACGCGACGACCGCGCGGGCGGAATCGGTGTCACGGCGCACCAGCGCGTCGACCAGATCGGTGTGTTCGGACCACAGCTGCCCCCGCAGATCGGGCAGGCGCCGCAGGTGCTGGACCACGCAGACCCAGGTCTGGACGCGGATCCGGTGCAGGAAGGCGGTGAGGTGGGGGTTGCCGAACAGGGCCACGAGCTCGCGCCAGAAGCGCAGGTCGTAGCCGATCAGTACGGTGAGTTCGCCGGCGAGGGCCGAACGCTGGGCCTCCTCCCCGCGCCGCCGCACTCCGGCGAGCGCGGCGGCGACCCGCGGTTCCTCGGGCCGCAGGCGCGCCAGGCGGCCGTGGGCGTCGGTCAGGGCGTGGAACATCCCGTCGATCACCAGCACGCGGGCCTCGATCATGCCGCGGAAGTCGTCGACGGAGTACTCGTGCACCCGGAAGCCCCGGTGCTGGTCGGCGTCGAGCAGCCCCTGCGCCGACAGGTCGACCAGCGCCTCCCGTACGGGGGTCGCGGAGACCCCGTACTGGTCGGCGATCTCCTTGACGGTGAACTCCTGCCCCGGCTCCATCCGCCCGGACAGCACCTCTTCACGGAGGGCGTCGGCGATCTGCTGCCGCAGCGTGCTGCGCGTCACCGCGCCGTTGCCGCTGATGCCGGGCATGCTCGGGCGTCTCCCTGGTCGTGTCCGAGTGGCGTGACCGTGCCACGGGTGGGGCCGGTGCGCGGGCCCCACGCGCCGGCCGCGTGCATCCGGCCCGCGCGGAGGCCGCGTGCATCCGGCGCACGTGTCCGTCCACGGTCACGCCACTTTACGTGTTCGAGTGACCCATGCCTGTTCGAACGGCCGGGTCACCTTCTCACGGTCGGTCCACGAACTCGTCCGCCGCCGACAGCGCCGAGTCCAGCGCGGCCAGGCCCTCCTTCAGCTCGGCCTCGCTCACGTTGCACGGCGGGACGACGTGGGTGCGGTTCATGTTCACGAAGGGCCACAGCCCGTTCGCCTTCGCGGCGGCGGCGAAGGCGGCCATGGGGGCGCCCGCCTCGCCGGTCGCGTTGTAGGGGACCAGCGGCTCCCGGGTCTCCCGGTTCCGCACCAGTTCCAGCGCCCAGAACATGCCGACCCCGCGGACCTCGCCCACGCTGGGGTGCCGCTCCGCCAGCTCGCGCAGCGCCGGCCCGACGACGGACGCGCCCAGCCGGGCCGCGTTCTCGACGATGCCCTCCTCGGCCATGGCGTTGATCGTCGCGACGGCCGCGGCGCAGGCCAGCGGGTGCCCGGAGTAGGTGAGCCCGCCCGGGTACGGCCGCTTCGCGAACGTCTCGGCGATCGCGCCGGAGATCGCGACGCCGCCGAGCGGCACGTAGCCGGAGTTGACGCCCTTCGCGAAGGTCATCAGGTCCGGCACGACGTCGTACAGGTCCGCCGCGAACCAGGTGCCGGTCCGGCCGAACCCGGCCATCACCTCGTCCAGGACGAAGACGATCCCGTACGTGTCGCACAGCTCCCGCACGCCGGCGAGATAACCGGGCGGCGGCGGCATGATGCCCGCCGTCCCCGGGATGGTCTCCAGGACGATCGCCGCGATCGTCGACGGCCCCTCGAAGGCGATCGTCGTCTCCAGGTGTTCCAGCGCCCGCGCGCACTCCTGCTCCTCGGTCTCCGCGTAGAAGCGGGAGCGGTAGAGGAAGGGCGCCCAGAAGTGCACGACCCCGGCCGTGCCGCTGTCGGAGGCCCAGCGGCGCGGGTCGCCGGTGAGGTTCACGGCCTGCTGGGTGCCGCCGTGGTACGAGCGGTACGCGGAGAGCACCTTGGGCCGCCCGGTGTGCAGCCGCGCCATCCGGACGGCGTGCTCGACGGCGTCCGCGCCCCCGTTGGTGAAGAAGACCTTGTCCAGGTCGCCCGGCGTCCGTTCGGCGATCAGCCGGGCCGCCTCCGACCGCGCCTCGACGGCGAACGCGGGCGCGAACGTCGTCATCCGCCCGGCCTGCTCCTGGATCGCAGCGACGACCTTGGGGTGCTGGTAGCCGACGTTGGTGAAGACGAGCCCGCTGGTGAAGTCGAGGTAGCGCCGGCCTTCGTAGTCCCAGAAGTACGACCCCTCGGCTCCGGCGACGGCGAGCGGGTCGATCAGCTCCTGCGCGGACCAGGAGTGGAAGACGTGGGCGCGGTCGGCGGCCTTCACGGCGGCCCCGGCGTCGGGGTTCGGCTGTGCAGTCATACGGGCGAGCGTAAGACGTGACCCTCCATCTTTGACAGTATGCTGCGCATTTGTCAGTATGCTGTCATGAAGGTCGGCCCGGCCGGCCGGCCGTCATCGCGGCAACCCCACCCACCGGCGCACCCAGGGAGCGGTCATGACCCGCAGGCCCGTCCATCTCGCCGTCTACGACACCTACGCCGACTGGGAGACCGGTCACGCCACCGCGCACCTCGCCCTCGCCGGGTACCAGGTCCGTACCGTCGCGCCCACCGAGCTCGAGGAGGTCCTGGGCCGGTGAGCCGGGAACAGCAGGATCTGCTCAGCCGCGGCGCGCTCGGCGCCTTCCGGCTGAACGGCGAGTTCCTCGCGGTCGCCGAGGAACTCGCCCGGCCCGCCGGACTCACCGCCGCCCGGTGGCAGGTGCTCGGCGCGGTCCTCCAACAACCCCTGCCGGTCTCCGGCATCGCCCGCGTCATGGGCATCACCCGGCAGAGCGTGCAGCGCATCGCCGACCTGCTGGTCGAGCGCGGTCTCGCCGAGTACCGGCCCAACCCGGCGCACCGCCGCGCCAAACTCCTCGCCGTCACCGAGCGGGGCCGCGCCGCCGTCGGCGGGATCGGCCCCGGCCACGCGGCCTTCGCGCAACGGCTCGCGGAGGCGTTCGGCGAAACCGAACTCGCACAGGCGGTCCAGACACTGGAACGCCTGTGCGCCGTACTCGACGACCTCGGTCCCCCTGTTACGGAACCGTAGACGACACCCAGCTCACCCCGGACCATGCCCGGTTTATCCTCAGGCTGTTGCTCACGGCGGGGGAAGGCGGCGCAACGATGGAGAAGCACGGACCGGGGGACGCGATGGGGGACCAGGGCGCTCGGCACCCCGGCAGAATCGGCGCCTACCGGTTGCTCGCGCGGCTCGGGGCCGGCGGCATGGGGGAGGTCTACCTCGCCCGCTCCGACCGGGGACGCACCGTCGCCGTCAAGCTGGTGCGCGAGGAACTGGCGCAGCAGGAGGAGTTCCGGGCCCGCTTCCGCCAGGAGGTGCAGAACGCCCGGCAGGTCGGCGGCGACTGGACCGCGCCGGTACTGGACGCGGACACCGAGGCCCCGGTGCCCTGGGTCGCCACCGGATACGTCGCCGGGCCCAGCCTCCAGCAGGTCGTCGGGCACGACCACGGCGCACTGCCCGAGCGGTCGGTCCGCATTCTCGCCGTGGGTCTCGCCCACGCGCTGAAGGACATCCATGCCGCCGGCATCGTGCACCGCGACCTCAAGCCGTCCAACGTGCTCGTCACCATCGACGGGCCGCGCGTCATCGACTTCGGGATCGCGCGGGCCCTGGAGACCGTGACCGACGGCGGCCTCACCCGCACCGGGGCGCTGGTCGGCTCGCCCGGGTTCATGGCGCCGGAGCAGGTGCGCGGCGACCGCATCACCCCCGCCTGCGACGTCTTCTGCCTCGGCTCCGTGCTCGCCTACGCCGCCACCGGCGAGCTTCCCTTCGGCACCGCCAACAGCGGGGTGCACGCCCTGATGTTCCGCATCGCCGAGGAGGAACCCGACCTCGGCCGGGTCCCCGAGGGCCTCGCCGACCTGGTGAAGGACTGCCTCCGGAAGGACCCCGCCCAGCGGCCCACTCTCGACCAGATCCTGCTGCGCACCGGCGCCGGGGAGACCGTCGTCGACGGCCGCTCCCGCGAGCCCTGGCTGCCGGGCGCCCTGGTCGCCCAGCTCGGCCGGCACGCCGTACGGCTCCTGGACGCGGAGGATCCGCAGGCGCCGCCGCCCGCGCCGGCCGGCCCCGCCCCCGCCGCCACCCCCGAGCACGCCCCCGCCGCCGACGGCTCCGCCCCGCCGTCGCCGGGCACGCCCGGCGACGGCGCGCCGGTGAATCACCTGCCCACCCTGGTCGTCGGCCCGAACGGCCCCACCGCGCCCCCGGGTCCGGCCCCGGGCGCCCCGGCGGCCGGGCCGGGTCCCGCCGCGTACGGCCATCCCCAGCCGCACCCCCAGCCGTACCCTCAACAGCAGGCTCAGCCGCACCCCCAGTCCCCCGGCTACGGCTACCCCTACAACGGCTACGGGGCCGCCGGTGCCACCCCTCCCTACGGCCCGCCGCCCTTCGGTGCGCATCAGCCGCCGTACGGCCCGGCGCGGTCCCCGCGCGACAACCGTTCCACCGCGCTGCTCGTCGTGATCGCGCTGGTCGTCGCGCTCGCCGCGGGCGGCACGGTGTACGCGCTGATGAGCGGCGGCGCCGGCGACACCGCCGGCGGCAACCCCTCGGGCACGCCGACCGACGGCACGTCCCAGGGCGCCGACCCCTCGTCCGACGGGAAGTCCTCGACCGGGGCGGACGGAACGGGTGGCGTCGCCGGGACGGACCGACCGCCCGCCGACGGGGCGATCCCGACCGGGTATCTCGGCAGCTGGTCGACGACCATCGACAACGCGAGCGGGCTGCACAGCCGCAGGCTGACCATCCAGCAGGGCGGGGCCGGTGACACGGTCATGTCCCTCGTCGCCGACGGACCCACCGGCAACGGCACCTACCACTGCGTGTTCGAGGGCGACCTCACCAGCGCGGGTTCCGGCGGCAGGCTGGAGATCGGCCCGACCACCGTGACGGTCGGTCAGCCGCGGAGCGCCTGCACCCCGGGAGCCGCCAGCACCGTCACCCTCCTGCCCGACGGCTCCCTGAGGCGCGTGAACACCGGCAGCGGCGAGCAGCTCACCTACCGGCGGACCGACACGGGGCACTGACCCACGGGACCGACGCGCCGGGCCGACGGCCGGCCCGGAGCCCGTTGTTGAACGTTCGGCGAACTTCGCCCCACGACGCTCGCCCGCCTCATCGGTGCGGCCGTACGGTGGCCACCCGATCCAGCGTGCGGCAGCGGGGGCGACGTCGTGGACGAGTGGCTGAGCGCGGAAAACCTGGTGGCGGTGGCGACGGCGATGCTCGGCATCGCCGCCTCGGGCGTCATGGTCTGGTACGAACGCCGGATACCGCGCCGCTGGGGGTACCTCCCACGCCCTTGAGGCAGTGGGGGAGCATTGGGTACCGCGTGCAGTTGGAGAGCCCGATCGGCGACGACGCGCGGTCCGGCCGGATCAATCGCCGGCTCGGCCTGTTCGACGAGGCGCCCGGCATGACCGATGCCACCCTGGTGCTGATCCGCATCGAGAACGACGGCTCGCAGAGCATCGACCGCGACGACTACACGGGACCCGAACTCCACGGCCTGACCGCGCTGTTCGGCAACCGCACGATCCGAGGCGTCTCGGTCACCCAGCCCTCGGACACCGAGCACCTGATGGACCACTTCACCGCGCCCCGGGGCTTCGCCTACGAGGGAAACACCCTGCGCATCCCGCGCGTTCCGCTCAACCACGGCGACCACTTCAAGCTGCTGGTGCTGCTCTCCGGCGGTGACGTCGGCGACGAGATCAGGCTGACCGGCGGGCTGCGCGACGGCGAGGTGCACCCCAACCGCAGCGCCACCCCGGACGACAAGCCGCCGCTGTTCAGCCGCGCCGCCCGCACGATCACCATCATGCTCACGGTGAGCGTGCTGACGCTGGCGACGATCGTGGTCGTCCAGGACGACCGCCGGGGTCCCCTCGGCTGCGAGGGCGGCACCCTGACCGTCACCGGCTCGACGGCCTTCAAGCCCGTACTCCAGGAGGTCGCCCGGAAGTACGAGCGGGACTGCGAGGAAAGCGAACCCGACATCGTCGTGGACCCGCACGGATCGACCTCGGGCATACGGGAGCTGATGGCGGCCGGCCGGGAGACGGAGGAGGGCTCGCCGCCGGTGGTGGCCCTGTCGGACGGACGCAAGCCCGGCGGGCTCCCAGAGCTGCGCGAGAACCGGGTGGCGGTGTCGCTCTTCAGCCTGGTGGTGAACAAGGACGCAGGGGTGAAGGACCTGTCCACGGCGGACGTACGGAGGCTGTACCGGGGCGAGGTCACGAACTGGAGCGAACTCGGCGGAAGGGACGTCGCGGTGCGCCTGGTCAGCCGGGACGCCAACTCGGGCACGCGGCAGGTGTTGCAGCATCGGGTGCTGGGCCGGGGAGAGATCGCCAACTCGTCCCTCGACTGCCGGCACAAGGACGACCCCACGGCACCGGTCCTGCGCTGCGAACTCGACTCGACGGAACTGGTGCTGCGGACCGTCGCCGACCTCCCCGGCTCGATCGGGTACAGCGAGTTCAACCGGGCCGCCGCCGCGCAGGACGTGGACCGGCTGAGCCTGGACGGCAACGCCCCCTCCGTGGACGCCCTGGAACGGGGGGACCACTCCTACCCGTTCCGCGAGATCGAGTACGCCTACACCTACGGGCGGCCGCCGGCGAACTCACTGGCGTCGAGCTTCCTGACGTACCTGACCCGAGGCATCGGCCAGGACGTGATCCACACCCACGGGCACCTCCCGTGCCTGAACCCGGGGATCCAGCGCCTCTGCGCCGACCCCGGGCTCTGAGCCCCGGCACGCCGGGAGCACTCACCTCGGCTCCGGCGGCCGCTGCCGGGGCATGTTCGGGCGGGCGGCCCCGGGCGCGGACGGGAAGCGGCCGTGGGGCTGCCCGGCCGACTCGGGGCGGCCCGTGCCCGCCGGCGCCCCCTGGATGCCCGGCGGCACGCTCGTGGCCGTACGGAATTCCATCATCCAGTCCGTCGTCTCGACCCGCACCAGCTCGCTCACGTCCTCCGAGAACCGCCGCAGCACCGACAGGCACCGCTCGGTCGCCTCGCTCGCGGTGCCCTCGGTCGGTCCCAGCACTTCGCGGACGCACTCCGACGCCCAGTCGAACTGGAATGCCTGGAGCCGCCGCTGCACGGCCTGCGCGGTCGCCACGTCCCGCATCCAGCCGGACGTCACCCCGAAGAACCGGTCCGCGGCCACACAGACGACCGCGAGCAGCAGCGCCATGTACCCCCACGGGGCGACGCCGTCGGTCGCTCCGGTCAGATCCAGCAGCGGCAGCGCCGCCCCGGAGGCCGCCCCCGCCGCGGCCCCCGTACGCAGGACCCGCGCGCACCGCCGCTTCCAGGCCCGGTCCGCGAGATACCAGGCGGCGGTGTCCAGCGCCCCGCGCTCCACCCACCGGTACAGCTCGTCCAGCCGGGGTGCGGGTTCGCCCCAGTCCCCGAGCGGGAACACCCGCCCGGTCAGATCGCCCGGCCGCAGCCCGGCCGCCCCCTCGCCGACCCCGTCCTGCGGACGGCCCTCGGGCTGCATCTCCGGCTGAACCACCCGCTACTCCCTACTGACCCCGGAACCCGGCCCCACCCGAATCCGAACCCGGACCCGACCCTGGCCTGACCCCTACTGGACTCCTGCGAGTCCCTGCTCGGCGCCTGTGCGGCCCCCGCCCGGGCGCCGGACGCGGACGTGCCAAACCCCTTCCTACCGCCCAACGGGTGGCCGGGTCGGGGGTTCGAGCGCCACTTCCACCCGGAAGGAGGCTGTGATCAGGTATAGGGCGCGAGGGTGACTCACTCGAAAGAGTGCTGCGGCGACGGCCGCCCGGACCACGTAGGCTCGTGCCGAACGGAAAAGTCCCGTAAGAGCGGACCGACCAAGGAGCTGAATCGTGATCCCCGGTGGTGGCCAGCCCAACATGCAGCAGCTGCTCCAGCAGGCCCAGAAGATGCAGCAGGACCTGGCCCGGGCGCAGGAGGAACTCGCGCACGTGGAGGTCGACGGCCAGGCGGGCGGCGGTCTGGTGACGGCCACCGTCACCGGCGCCGGCGAGCTCCGCGCCCTGAAGATCGACCCGAAGGCGGTGGACCCGGAGGACACCGAGACCCTCGCGGACCTCGTCGTCGCGGCTGTCCAGGCGGCCAACGAGAACGCGCACAACCTCCAGCAGCAGAAGCTCGGCCCGCTGGCCCAGGGCCTGGGCGGCGGCGGCATCCCCGGTCTGCCCTTCTAAGACGGGCCGCAGGCCTCTACGGTACGTACTGAAGGAACCCAGGAAGGATGGCAGTCCGTTGTACGAAGGCGTGGTACAGGACCTCATCGACGAACTCGGGCGGTTGCCCGGCGTCGGTCCCAAGAGCGCCCAGCGGATCGCCTTCCACATCCTCCAGGCGGAGCCGACGGACGTACGGCGTCTCGCCCACGCCCTCATGGAAGTGAAGGCGAAGGTCCGCTTCTGCGCCACCTGCGGCAATATCGCGCAGGAGGAACTGTGCAACATCTGCCGTGACACCCGCCGCGACAACGCCGTCATCTGTGTCGTGGAGGAGCCCAAGGACGTCGTGGCCATCGAGCGCACACGCGAGTTCCGGGGCCGTTACCACGTCCTGGGCGGCGCGATCAGCCCGATCGACGGGGTGGGCCCGGACGACCTGCGCATCCGGGAACTGCTGGCCCGGCTGGCGGACGGCACGGTCACCGAGCTGATCCTGGCCACGGACCCGAATCTGGAGGGCGAGGCCACGGCCACGTATCTCGCCCGCATGATCAAGCCCATGGGCCTGAAGGTCACCCGCCTGGCCAGTGGCCTTCCGGTGGGCGGAGACCTGGAATACGCGGACGAGGTCACCCTCGGCCGCGCCTTCGAGGGGAGACGACTCCTAGATGTCTGATGCCACGCTGCACATGACCGACCGGGATCCGGACGACTTCTCGGTCCAGATCGCGGATCAGGTCGAGAGCTTCCTGGTCGCCGTCACGGAGGTCGCCAAGGGCGACGAGCCGGACTCGGCGGTCCCCTTCCTCCTGCTCGAGGTCTCCCAGCTCCTGCTGGCCGGCGGCCGGCTGGGCGCGCACGAGGACATCGTCCCCGACGAGCGCTACGAGCCCGATCCGGGCCCCGAGGCCGACGTGGACGAACTCCGCGAGAACCTCGCCCGCCTCCTGGAGCCGGTCGACGTCTACTCCGAGGTCTTCGACCCGTACGAGCCCCGTACGGCGCCGGTCCCGGCCCGGATCTCCGACGACCTCACCGACGTCATCAGTGACCTCCGCCACGGCATGGTCCACTACCGCGCCGGCCGCACCACGGAAGCCCTGTGGTGGTGGCAGTTCTCCTACTTCTCCAACTGGGGCTCCACCGCCTCCGCGGCCCTGCGAGCGCTCCAGTCGGTAGTGGCCCACGTCCGCCTGAACCAGCCCCTCGCCGCCCTGGACGGCCTCGACACCGATCAGGGCATGGGCGACGACACCCTGGAGATCGAGGCGGGCAGGGTGATGGCGGAGGAGATCGGCACCCCGCTGGGCATGCGCGCGGTCACATAAACGCGTGGCGCCTGGTAGTGCCGGACGTGCACGCCGAGAGCGTGTGCCGTGCTGAAAAGCGTGAACACTCAGCAGGCAAGTGTCCCTTAAGCGCTCAAAAGAGCGCCATGTGGACAGTGGTGGCCGAAGTGTTCACGTTCGGGGTGGGTGCGCCGCATGGACGACAGCGTGTACGTCGGCAACGCGGGCAAGGACGCGGTGCTGGACCGGGGCTGGATCCTCGGGCACTTCAAGGACGCGGGGGCCGGAGTTCCACGTCTCCGCCCTCGCCTGGTCGGCGTTCATCGCCGCAGTTCAGCCCGGAGCTTGAGCCCCGGGATTCGAGCTCTTCCCATGGGCTTTCCTGGGTTTTCTGGTGTGGTTGAAATACCCAACCAACCAAGTCTGAAGGTGAATTGAGACGACGCACCTCGAATGGGTGACGTTTCGTGATCGGCTTGCGTCGGAGCGTGAAGCGGCTCTAGGTTCGCGGCGAACGAGCAAACAGATCGGCCCCGGTCGGTGCGCCAACACCGGCTCCGGGGCCTGACCTACGGAACGAATCGAGCTTCGACCGTGGCTTACGCCCACCCTAGTGCCGCCCTGCCGTCCCCGTCCCACCCCATGGCCAAAACGGGGTACGGGAAACGCCTTGCAGGTGACGAAGACCCGCACGCGGACGCCGACTTCGCACATCTGCTCCCGCGCGAGGCTGAGCTCGCCGTCTTCATCGACCACCTCGACACCGGCCACTCGATGGCCCACAAGGTCCTCGCGGCGGAGCACCCGCGCTACGGCCAGCAGGCGACGCGCACGGCGCTGACCCGCATCACCGAGGCCGGCCACCTGCGCTGGATCAAGGAACACATCACCCTCGACGACCACACCATGCGGTGGGTCACGCGTACCTACTGGTCGCGTACCCGCAGGTCACCGGAGTGGTGGGCGCAATTCGCGCGAGAGCGCCACGGCAAGGACGTGACCCGGGACCACCAGCCCGGCCTGGCGCGTATCGAGGACGGGGTGACCATCGACGTACCGGCTGCCGACGAGCCCGGCATCGAGCCCGAACCCGAGATCGGCATCGAGCCCGAGGTCGGCATCGAGCCCGAGGTCGGCATCGAGCCCGAGGTCGAGCCGGAGGCCCAGCCGGACAGCGCCGCGTACCGCGTCCTCGCCGGACTGCGTGCCGCCGACGCCCGTCTGCAGCTCACCGAAGGCGACTGCCGCTCCCTCGAACCTCTCGCCGAGGAGTGGCTGGCCCGAGGCGCGACGCCGCGCGACATCACCCGAGCCCTCACCGGCGGGCTCCCGCCCACTGTCAGCAACCCGGGCGGATTCGCCCGCCGACGACTGGAGTCGAAGATGCCTCCGCAGCAGAGCGAACCGCGCGCCCGCGTGACCCGCGTGATCATGGCCTGCGCCACCTGTGACCAGGACGAACGCACGGTGAAGATCGACCGGGGCGTCTGCGAGAACTGCCGTCAGGAGCTCCCGGACGAACCGGTGACCGACGAGGACATGGTCAAGGAGATCGAGGAGATCGCCCACCTGGGCACCACGTCCGCGTTCTTCCTGAGGAAGAAGCTGGAACGGCGCACGGGCGGGTCCGTGCCCGACACCTTCCGCCCGGTGCCCATCGAGGACCGCGTCTTCTACCACTACCGCGACAACCGCGACCGCATCGCGAACGGCCTCCCGTCCAGGCGCTGGAACCCGTGACCACGACACCTCGCGCGCTCGCCCGTGCCCCTCCGCGCGCCCGTGGCGCCGACGAGGACAAGGGCACTGGCCGCCTGCGCGGGCCGGAAGGGCATGGTCGTCGAGCGGCCGCGAGCCGTGAGGGTGTGACGCAGGTCGCTTTTCCGAGTGGTCGGTCCCGGGCTGGGCATGAGCCCCCTGCGCGGGTGCCCGGAAGTCTCACGATGCGATATCGAGAAGGCGTTTTCCGGGTGCTCGATAGAATGAGCCGACCGGGCTGGGCACACCTGTGCGCACAGCGTGGGACAACGACGGAATGAGCGAGGAGCGCACGTGGGCCTTGTCGTGCAGAAGTACGGAGGCTCCTCCGTAGCCGATGCCGAAGGCATCAAGCGCGTCGCCAAGAGGGTCGTGGAAGCCAAGCAGAACGGCCACCAGGTGGTCGTCGTGGTTTCCGCGATGGGCGACACGACGGACGAGTTGATCGATCTCGCCGAGCAGGTATCCCCGATGCCTGCCGGGCGCGAGCTCGACATGCTGCTGACCGCGGGAGAGCGGATCTCCATGGCCCTGCTGGCCATGGCGATCAAGAACCTGGGCCACAACGCCCAGAGCTTCACCGGCAGCCAGGCGGGTGTCATCACCGACTCGGTCCACAACAAAGCCCGCATCATCGATGTCACGCCCGGCCGGATCCAGGCCTCGGTGGACGACGGCAACATCGCCATCGTCGCCGGTTTCCAGGGCGTCAGCCAGCAGGGCAAGAACATCACCACGCTCGGCCGCGGCGGCTCCGACACCACCGCGGTGGCCCTGGCGGCCGCCCTCGACGCCGAGGTGTGCGAGATCTACACCGACGTCGACGGCGTGTTCACCGCCGACCCGCGGGTGGTGCCGAAGGCCCGGAAGATCGACTGGATCTCCACCGGCGACATGCTCGAACTGGCGGCCTCCGGGTCGAAGGTGCTGCTCCACCGCTGTGTGGAGTACGCCCGCCGGTACAACATCCCGATCCACGTCCGCTCGTCCTTCAGCGGACTGCCGGGCACGTGGGTCAGCAGTGAGCCGATTCAGCGAGGGGACAAGAAGGTGGAGCAGGCGCTCATCTCCGGTGTCGCGCACGACACCTCCGAGGCCAAGGTCACGGTCGTCGGTGTGCCGGACAAGCCGGGCGAGGCGGCCTCGATCTTCCGTACGATCGCCGACGCCGAGATCAACATCGACATGGTCGTGCAGAACGTGTCGGCGGCCTCCACGGGCCTGACGGACATCTCGTTCACGCTGCCGAAGACCGAGGGCCGCAAGGCCATCGACGCCCTGGAGAAGAACAAGGGCGCCATCGGCTTCGAATCCCTGCGCTACGACGACCAGATCGGCAAGATCTCCCTGGTCGGCGCCGGTATGAAGACCAACCCCGGGGTCACGGCCGACTTCTTCACCGCGCTGTCCGACGCGGGCGTGAACATCGAGCTGATCTCGACCTCCGAGATCCGCATCTCGGTCGTCACCCGCAAGGACGACGTGGACGGTGCCGTCCGCGCCGTGCACACCGCCTTCGGGCTGGACTCCGACAGCGACGAAGCCGTCGTCTACGGGGGTACCGGCCGCTGATGACGCGGTCCGGACGACCGGCGCTCGCGGTCGTGGGAGCGACCGGAGCCGTCGGCACGGTCCTGCTCCAGATCCTGTCCCAGCGGGCGGACATCTGGGGCGAGATCCGACTGATCGCCTCCCCGCGCTCGGCCGGCCGCAAGCTGACCGTGCGCGGCGAGGAGACCGAGGTCGTGGCGCTCACCGAGGAGGCCTTCGACGGGATCGACGTCGCGCTGTTCGACGTCCCCGACGAGGTCGCCGCGCGGTGGGCGCCCGTCGCCGTCGCGCGGGGCGCGGTGGTGGTCGACAACTCCGGCGCCTTCCGCATGGACCCGGAGGTGCCCCTCGTCGTCCCCGAGGTCAACCCGCACACCGCGCGGATCCGCCCGCGCGGGATCCTCGCCAACCCGAACTGCACCACCCTGTCGATGATCGTCGCCGTGGGTGCGCTGCACGCCGAGTTCGGGCTGCGCGAGCTGGTCGTCTCCTCGTACCAGGCGGTCAGCGGGGCCGGGCACGCGGGCGTGCGGACCCTGCGGGAGCAGCTCTCCCTGGTCGCGGGCACGGAGCTGGGGACCGGACCCGGTGACGTACGCCGGGCCGTGGGGGACAACACCGGGCCGTTCGCGGAGCCGGTCGCGCTGAACGTCGTGCCATGGGCCGGGTCGCTGCGCGAGGACGGCTGGTCCTCGGAGGAGATGAAGGTCCGCGACGAGTCCCGCAAGATCCTCGGCCTGCCCCGCCTCCCGGTCGCCGTGACCTGCGTACGGGTGCCGGTGATCACCGTGCACTCGCTCACCGTGCACGCCCGCTTCGAGCACGAGGTCACCGTCGACGGGGCCCGCGAGATCCTCGCCACCGCGCCCGGTGTCGTGCTGTACGACAATCCCGCCGCGGGGGAGTTCCCCACGCCCGCCGACGTCGTCGGCACCGACCCGACCTGGGTGGGGCGGGTACGCCGTGCCCTGGACGACCCGACGGCACTCGAGCTCTTCGTCTGCGGCGACAACCTCCGCAAGGGTGCGGCCCTCAACACCGCGCAGATCGCCGAACTGCTGGCGGTGCCGGACCGGTCCTGACCTTCCGGATCGTAAATAATCCTTGGTCACTGCATTTGCTTTGTAAGATCCGTTCAAGTGATGTGAACGGGTCATGTGTCTCGGATCTCTTGATCCTGACCGGCCCGCGGTCGAGGATTTACCTTTCGCCCCGCGCAACCGTGCGCGGGGCGGAAAGCGTCTCTGCGGGCATCCCCTTCGGGGCGCACTCGGGGACGAGGCGGTCTTTTCCGGACGTGGGGACGTCCGGAACCGGACGTGGGGACGTCCGTTCATATGAGGCATAGGGGAAGTGCGGGACGCATGAGGGCATTCGGTGTGCTGTCGGTGGTGCTGCCCGGTGGGAACGGGGCGCAGTCGTCGCGGGACGGCGTACGACCGGCACGGGGCGGTGATCGGCGGGGCCCGGACGATGCCGGCCGGTCTGTACCGGGCGCCGTAAACACGACGCCCGACGCGTACAACCCTCATGGGGGGAAGCGTGTCCAACTGGCGTGGCTGAGGTACTCGACTTCGCAACGCCGCGCGGCCCGGCTCTATGCCCGCCCCGCCAGGCTCTCCGACCCCGCAAGGCCGGTGCGTCCGGTGGCATGCCGGTGATCGCGCCGATGCCCGCAGCGCGGCCTGCCCGCATACCCAGTCAGCGTGACGGCGGTGCCGACGACGTAGTGGCGGCCGGCACGACCGTCGACCACCTCACCGAGACCTACCGCGCGCACTACCGCTCGCTGCTGGGCCTCGCCGCACTCCTCCTCGACGACACCGCCTCCTGCGAGGACGTCGTCCAGGAGGCGTTCATCCGTGTCCATTCCGCCCGCAAACGCGTCCGGGACCCGGAGAAGACCCTGGCGTATCTGCGTCAGACGGTCGTCAACCTCTCCCGTTCCGCGCTGCGCCGCCGCATCCTCGGCCTCAAGCTGCTCTCCAAGCCCATGCCCGACATGGCGAGCGCGGAGGAAGGCGCGTACGACCTGCTGGAACGGGACTCCCTCATCAAGGCGATGAAAGGGCTCCAGCGCCGTCAGCGCGAGGTGCTGGTGCTGCGCTACTTCGCCGACATGACCGAGGCGCAGGTGGCGTCGACGCTCGGCATTTCACTGGGCTCGGTGAAGGCGTACGGCTCGCGCGGGATAGCGGCACTGCGGGTGGCCATGGAGGCGACGGTATGAGCGCCGGGAAGGACGCCCGCGGCGAGGACGTGCGCGGCGAGGAGCGCGAGCAGGAAGGGCGCGGGGCGGAGGAAGGCACGCCCGTGCGCCCCCCCGGGAGCGAACAGCGCGAGCCCGAGGACGACGAGCGGGAACCAGAGGAAAGCGAACCCGAGGAACAGGAGCCCGAAGTGCGTGCGGCCGGGGAGCGCGAACTCGAAGAGGACGCGCCCGAGGAGCGGACGGCCGAGGAGCGGACGGCCGAGGAGCATGCGTCCGAGGGCACGTCCGAAGCCAAGGACACGTCCGAGTCCGATGGCAGGCCCGAGTCCGGTGGCACGTCCGAAGCCGAGGGCGTGACCGAAGCCGAGGGTCCGGCTTCCCCCGGCGGGGACGGCCCGCCCGTGCTGCGGGGGGCGGCGTCGCCGCTCGGACAGCAGACGAAGCAATCGCACGCTGGGAACGGAACTGTGAACGACGGCAGCGACCGCAACGCCGGCCAGGAGACCCAAGAGCCCGGACAGGAAGACGGGCAGGAAGCCGGCTTGGACGAGCTGGAGCTGCGCAGCCTGCTGCACAGCTCGGTGCGCGTGGTGGAGCCGAGCGAGGGCTCGCTGGAGTACCTGCGACGCGCCGTGCCGGCCCGCCGGGCACGCAAGCGGCAGATTTTCGTCGGCGCGGCGGCCACCGTCCTCTTCTTCGGCACGGCCGTACCGGCGCTCGTCCACGTCTCCCGGTCCACCGACCCCGACGCCCGCCCGTCCACCGTGGGCCACGCCTCGCAGGCGCAGGGCGGCACCGGCGAGGGCAAGGGCCCCGGCGGTGGCGAGAGCACGTCGGGCGGCGCCTCGGACCAGGTCGAGAAGGGCCGGAAGGACGGCGGGAAGGGCAAGGAGAAGGAGAAGGGCGCCAAGGCCGGGACGAGCACCGGCGTGACGGAGGGGGCGGGCCCCTCGGCGAGCGCCGCCTCGGGGTCACCCGTCTGCACGGCCGCACAGCTCGGGCAGGCCGTCGCGAGCAGCGGCGCCCCCGACTCCACCGGCGTGGTCTACGGCTCCTTCCGGGTCGCCAACGTGTCCACCACCGGCTGTACGGTCGACGGCCCGGGAAGCCTGGGCGTGACGCCGCTGGGCGCGGCCGACGCCACCAAGGTGGGCCGGGCCCGGCACACGGCCGGGGACGCGGCGGCGGGTCTGCCGGACCCGTCCCTGGAGGCCGGGCAGCTGGTGCTCAAGCCGGGTGAGTCGTACGACGTGAAGTTCGCCTGGGTGCCTTCCGAGCCCTGCCCCGTCAACAACGGCGGGGGCGGCGACAACGGCGACAACGGCGGTACCGGCGAACCCTCGCCCGATCCCAGCCCTTCCGAGGAACCGACGGTCGACGACGGCACGTCCACGGGCGGCGACACGGGTGTCCTGACCCAGCTCCTCAGGACGGACGGCACCGCCGACGGCAGTGTGACGCTGACGTACACCCCGGCGTCGGGAGCGGGCACGGCGACCGCCACGGTGTCCAACGCCTGCGCGGGGACCGTCTACTGGACGGGACTGCTGCCGACCACGGCGGGCTGACCGGACCCGCCCGTCAGACTCCTGACGGGCTCGGCTGGTCCTGCTGGTCCTGCTGCCGGCCCGGCTCGGGCTTCGCTTCCTCGTCCGGGACCAGGCCCAGTTCCGTGTCCCGGACGAGTTCCGCCTCGCGGCGCACCAGCCGGAACCACATGAAGATCACGAAGCCCACGAAGGCGAACCACTCGGCGGTGTAGCCGAGGTTCTGGAAGGCCTTGAGGTCCAGCCCGGTACCGCCGGGCGCGACCGCGGGCACCGCCCGCATCCCCGAGTCGCCCTGGGTGAGGGTGATCCACGCGTCGTACACGTCGTGGGGCACCAGGTTCACCAGGGAGGCCGAGCTGATCGCGCCGGTCTGCCCCTCGGGCAGGCCGCTGAGCGCGGTGACGCCGTTGCTGCCGGGCGTCTCGGACGCCTGGAGCGCCCCGGTGACGGTGACCTCGCCGTCCGGCGGCGCGGGCGTGCCGGCCGGCTTCGGGTCGCCGGGCAGCCAGCCCCGTACGACGGGCAGCACCTTGCCGGTGTCGGTGTGCAGCAGCGTCAGGACGTAGTGGCCGGGTTCGCCGTCGAGGTCGCGGTGGGGCACGAGGAACTGTTCCTCGTAGCGGCCGCTCGCGGTGGCCTGCCGGCCGGAGGTCTCCTTGGTCACCGGCAGCAGCGTGTCCAGCGGCCGGGCTTCCTCCTGCCGGCCGGAGGCGACGTTCTCCTCGGCACTGCGGTGGTTCTCGACGCGGTCCTCGAACCGGCCCAGCTGCCATGAACCCATGAAGATGCAGAAGGGGATGGCGAGCAGCACGAAGACATTGATCCCCCACCATCGGGGCGTCAGCAGAAACCGGTACACCCCCCCACCGTACGGTGCCGCCCCCGGAAACCGGGCCGCGGGGCCGCCCCGGAGACCCGTGATCCCGCCGGTGGTCCACAGGTGATCCCGCCGGCTGTCCACAGGCCGGGGAGCTCGGTTGTCCACAGGCTGGGGGTCTCGGCGGCACGACACCCGCCGGGACGGGCACTATGGGGCCATGACTGAGAGCAACGGGTCCGACGCACCGGCGGGGCGGACCGACCGGACCGAGCGAGTACATCAGGGCGAACAGACGCCCGACTGGGAGAAGCGCTTCCGGGCACCCCGGGTGTCCCTGCCCGACTGGGCGGAGGACGCCCCCGACCGTTCCCTGTTCGTGTCGAACGCGACGGGGACGTACGAGCTGTACGCCTGGGACCGGTCGACCGGTGAGCAGCGCCAGGTGACGGACCGGCCCAACGGCACCACGGACGGCGTGCTCTCACCCGACGGCGAGTGGATCTGGTGGTTCGACGACAAGGACGGCGACGAGTTCGGCGTCTGGCGCCGCCAGCCGTTCGCGGGCGGTCCCGACGAACTCGCCGCTCCGGGGCTGGACGCCTCGTACCCGGCCGGTCTCGCCCTCGGCCGGGACGGGAGGACGGCCGTCGTGGGCCGTTCCACGGACGAGGACGGTACGACGATCCACCTGGTGCGGACCGTCCCACGAGCCGAAGGGGCCGAGGCGCCCGCGGAACCGGTGGCGCCGGTGGAGATCTACCGGCACCGTGAGTCGGCGGGCGTCGGGGACCTCTCGCACGACGGTTCGCTGATCGCCGTCGAACACACCGAGCACGGCGACGCGATGCACTCGGCGCTGCGGGTGCTGCGCCCCGACGGCACCACCGTCGCCGAGCTGGACGACACCAAGGGCGGCACCGAGGAGCTGGGCCTGGAGGTGCTGGGCTTCGCCCCCGTGGACGGTGACACGCGTCTGCTCATCGGTCATCAGCGGCGCGGCCGCTGGGAGCCCATGGTGTGGGACGTGGCGACGGGCGAGGAGACGGACCTCTCCCTGGAGCTGCCGGGCGACGTGAGCGCCGAGTGGTTCCCGGACGGCACGGGCCTGCTCATCGCGCACGGCTTCGAGGCCCGCAGCGAACTGTTCCGCTACGACCTGGCGGGCCCGGAGCTGGTGGAGATCGACACCCCGCCCGGCACCGTCTCGGGCGCGACCGCCCGGCCCGACGGCAGCGTGGAGTACCTGTGGTCGTCGTCGGCCCAGCCGTCGGCGGTCCGCTCCACGACCGGCGAGGTCGTCCTGGACCCGCCGGGGATGCGCTCGCCCGGTTCGGTGCCGGTGGAGGACGTCTGGGTGGAGGGCCCCGGGGGCCGCATCCACGCCCTGGTCCAGAAGCCCGAGGGCGCGACCGGCCCGCTGCCCACCGTCTTCGACATCCACGGCGGCCCCACCTGGCACGACAGCGACTCCTTCGCCGCCGGCCCGGCCGCCTGGGTCGATCACGGGTACGCGGTGGTCCGCGTCAACTACCGGGGTTCCACGGGCTACGGCCGCGCCTGGACCGACGCCCTGAAGCACCGGGTCGGGCTGATCGAGCTGGAGGACATCGCCGCGGTCCGCGCGTGGGCGATCGACTCGGGCCTCGCGGACCCCGACCGCCTGATCCTCACCGGCGGCTCCTGGGGCGGCTACCTCACCCTGCTCGGCCTGGGCGTCCAGCCCGACGCGTGGACACTGGGCATCGCGGTGGTCCCGGTCGCCGACTACGTCACGGCGTACCACGACGAGATGGAAGCGCTGAAGGCGATGGACCGCACGCTGCTCGGCGGCACGCCCGAGGAGGTGCCCGAGCGGTTCGAGGCGTCCTCCCCGATCACCTACGTCGACCGGGTGAAGGCGCCGGTCTACATCTCGGCCGGAGTGAACGATCCCCGCTGCCCGATCCGGCAGATCGAGAACTACGTCCACCGCCTCCAGTCCCGCGAGGCCCCCCACGAGGTCTACCGCTACGACGCGGGGCACGGCTCCCTGGTGGTCGACGAGCGGATCAAGCAGGTCCGCCTGGAACTGGACTTCGCGGAACGGCACTTGGGGACGAAGACGGGGACGGGGGCGGGGGCGGAGGCCGGGAAGCAGGGCTGAGGGAGCGCGACGCGGGGCTTCCCGGGCTCCGGCCCGGGGGGGGCACCGGACGGTCACGTCCCCGGCCGTCCGGGTCGTGCCACCGGCCGTCGCTCCCGGCCGGTCACCTCCCCGGCCGGTCCCTTCCCCTGCGCCCGAGCAGTTCCGCCAGCCCTCGCCGGGTGGCGCCCAGCACCACCCGGTCCTCGTTCCGCAGGACGTACGTGTCGGGCAGGTCCCAGACCAGCCCCGACGGCCCCGGCGGCTCCCCGGCCGCCGTGGCGCCGCCGGTTCCCGTGCCGGCACCGGCCCCGGGACCGGCGGCGTTTCCGGAGCCGTTCCGGATACTGCTCCCGTACGCGCCCGGAGCGGCCGCCCGGGTCGCCGCCGTGTCCAGGGCCAGCACCCGCCACGCCCCGGCCCGGAACGCCTCGCCGACCGTCTTCCCCTCCAGCTGGGGATGCCCGCCCACGGTCAGCGCCGCGAACAGCAGCACCCGTCGCTCGACCGGGATGGCCCCCAGGATCTGCCGGCCCATCATCGCCCCGGCGAAGGCGGGCGCGGCCAGGTGGGAGACGCTGCGGCTGCGGGTCACCGCGTCGGGGTGCGCGGCCCGCAGGGTGCGATACACGGCCGTCGCGAACTCGTCGTCGTACAGCCGCAGGACGACCCGCAGGTCGGCGCGCAGGGCCCGCCCGTACAGCACGGCCTCCAGATTGGTGGTGTCGGCGCTGGTGAGCGCGAGCAGTGCGTCGGCCCGGTGGATCTTCGCGGCCTCCAGCACGCCCTCCTGCGTGACGTCCCCGAGCACCACCGGTACGCCCAGCCGCCGTGCCGTGGCCATGCCCCGCGCCTCCGGGTCGGCCTCGATGCACACCACGGGGATGTGCAGTTCGCGCAGCCGGGTCAGCACCCGCGTACCGATCTTGCCTAGTCCGAGCAGCACCACGTGCCGGCTCAGCCCGCGCGGCGGCTTCCGCAGCGCCGACACGGTGCGGAAGGTGCCCATTGCCTCGAGGACCGCCGCCAGCATCACCGGCAGCAGCAGCAACCCGACCAGTGCGGACAGCAGTTGCAGGATCTGCCGGCCCATGGAGTCGTTGTGCGCGGGTTCGTTGATCGCGAAGAGGTCGAGCAGGGTGACGTAGGTGGCGTGCAGCGGGTGGTCGCCCGTGGCCAGGGCCAGGACGACCGCCAGCGCCACCACCGCCGCCGCGAGACCTGCCAGCGACCACCGCAGCCGCTGTGAGAACAGCGAGGCGAACGGCGGCACTTGGGCCCGGACGGCGGGCAACGGCGTTCCGGAGTACGACACCTGCTCCAGCACCATCGTGCCGCGTCCGGTCGCCGCCGCGACGGCCGCCGCGTCGGGCAGCATCTGTGGCCCCTGGTCGCCGCTGTCCTCCGAACCTTCCGAACCGGCGGGGTCGTTGCTCGTCGCGGACAGCAGCGCCAGTGTGCACAGTCCGGGATCGGCGACCTCGCCGGAGCGCGGGGGCCGCCGTTCCACCGCGCGCAGCAGCAGCCCGTCGGTGTCGACGATCTTGCTGGTGCCGACGAGCGCGGTGGCGACCAGGGCGGGGGCGGCCGTGTCGGCGTCGGACAGCACGGTGGTGGAGATGTCGGTCCTGGGGTACCCCCGCCCCTGCGTGTCACCACCGACGGACAACTCGGCTGCCTGGTCGAGCAGTTCCTCGATGTGCCGGCCCAGGCGCCGGTTGTAGAGACGCAGGACGAGGCGGATTCGGGGGTTGATCCGACGGGCGTTGAGGGCGGCGCGGATGTTGGTCTCGTCGTCGTCGTACACCAGGGCCAGCGCGGCGGCCCGCGCCACACCCACTTCGGCGAGTACGGCGTCGGTGGGCTCGGCGGCCTCCACCAGCCGTTCGTCGGACGGGTCGTCCGAACCGCCGTGGGTGCCCGCGCCGTTGCCGCCACCGCGGTTGACGGTGGCGTTCACGAACCGGTCGAGCAGCGCGGCCGACGCGGCACGGGCCCGCCCCACCACCGGCTCCCGCACCCGGAGCCCGGAGGGCGGGACGACGAGGGTGACCTGTTCGCCGTACACGCCCCGGAGTTCGGCGGCGAGGCGATGCGCGAGTCCGTCGTCACCGCACACCACCATGTGCGCGGGGGGAACGCCCGGCAGGGTCTGATTCGGAAGGCTCACCACGAGAGGAAAGACTGCCGTATACACACAGACGGTTCCAGGCGTACGCGGCGGCCGGTGCCGAATGATGCCCAACGGTGTTGAACACGCCCGCCCTTCGTCCCGTATGCACGGGAACGGGAGGGGAGACGCGCGCCCCGCCCCGCTGACGTCCCCGCTCCCGCGCGCGATGCCAGGAGGTGCCCGGCTCGTGGCCATGACCAAGCCGACTCCGCGGGGAAGCGGGGCGCGGCACGGTCCGACCGGGGCGGGATCAGGGCCGGGGAGCGAGCCGGGGAGCGGGCCGTGGAAGGGGACCGACGGTGGCATGACGCCCGGTGGTGCCGGCGGCGAGGGCGGCGACGGGACGGCCGAGGAGTCCCGGCAGCTCAATCCCCCTCTTCTCCTCGTCCTGTTCCTGCTCTCCGCCGTGATGTTCCAGGACCCGATCCGCCGCGCCCTGGGCGCCCCGGTGATGCAGAGCTGGACGACGGTGTTCGTGGCGGTGATGATCCAGGCGCTGCCCTTCCTGGTGCTCGGCGTCCTGCTGTCCGCGGCGATCGCGGTGTTCGTCCCGCCGTCCTTCTTCGCCCGCGCCCTGCCGAAGCGTCCGTCCCTGGCGGTCCCGGTCGCGGGTGCGGCGGGCGCGGTGCTCCCCGGCTGCGAGTGCGCGTCCGTCCCGGTGGCGGGGGCGCTGGTGCGCAGGGGAGTGGCCCCGGCGGCGGCCCTGGCGTTCCTGCTGTCCGCCCCCGCGATCAACCCGATCGTGCTGACGGCGACGGCGGTCGCCTTCCCGAACGATCCCCTGATGGTCCTCGCCCGGTTCGTGGCGAGCCTGCTGGTGGCCTGCCTGATGGGCTGGCTGTGGCAGCGCCACGGCCGCGCGGACTGGCTGCGCCCGCCGTCCCGTTCGTCCTACGAGGGGCGGAGCCGGGGCGCGGCGTTCTGGGGGTCGGTCCGGCACGACGTGATGCACGCCGGCGGCTTCCTGGTGGTCGGTGCGATGGCCGCGGCGACGCTGAAGGCGGTCGTCCCGGCCCACTGGCTGCAACGGGCGGCCGATCATCCCGTGCTGTCGGTCCTGGTGCTGGCCGCGCTGGCCGTTCTCCTGTCGATCTGCTCGGAGGCGGACGCGTTCGTCGCCGCGTCCCTGACCCAGTTCTCGCTGACGGCCCGGCTCACCTTCCTCGTCGTGGGCCCCATGGTCGACCTCAAGCTCTTCGCCATGCAGGTGGGCACGTTCGGCCGCGGTTTCGCCCTGCGCTTCGCCCCGGCGACCCTCGTCCTGGCGGTGGCGGTCTCGGTCCTGACGGGAGCGGTGCTGCTGTGAACCGGGTGCGTCGAAACCTGAATCCGAACCGGCAGGCGCAGGCGGCCCTGCTGTTCCTCCTGGGCGCGACGGTGCTGCACGCCGGGCTGACCGACCTCCATCTGCGCTACGTCAAGGCCGGCCTGCGCCCGCTGCTCCTGCTGTGCGGAGCCGTACTCGTCGTGACGGCGATGGCGACGGTCTGGTACGAGTGGCGCGAAGCGTCCGGAAAGCGCGACCACGACGAAAGCGGGAACGGGAGCGGGGACGGGAGCGACGGCGGTGGCGAGAGCGGGAGCGACGGCGGTGGTGAGAGCGGGAGCGACGGCGGTGGTGAGAGCGGGAACGGAGGCGGTGGTGACGGTGGCGGTGGCGAGCACGATCACGACCGGGGGCACCACGAGCCCCGTATCTCCTGGCTCCTGGCCCTTCCCGTTCTCGCCCTGATCCTGGTGGCGCCGCCGGCCCTCGGCTCGTACAGCGCCACCCACACGGGTACGGCCCTGCAGAAGCCGTTCGGCTTCCCGGAACTCCCCGCCGGGGGCACGCTGCGTCTCGGGGTGGGGGAGTACGCGGCCCGCGCGGTCTACGACGACGGCCGCGGGCTGGGCGACCGGCCCATCGAGATCACCGGCTTCGTCGCTCTGGACCCGTCCGGCGTCCCCTACCTGGTCCGGATGTCCCTCAACTGCTGTGCCGCGGACGGCCAGCCGGTCAAGATCGCCCTGACCGGCGAGGTCCCCCCGGTGCTGCAACCGGACGCCTGGCTGGAGGTCACCGGCACCTACAGTCCGCGCCGGACGAAGGACCCGGTCAACGACGGACCCGTCCCCTACTTCGAGGTCACGTCGGCGAAGCCGGTCCCCACCCCGAACGACCCGTACGACGAGGTCTGGAACGGCTGAACAGGCGCGCTAGCGCTGCTGCTGGGTGCGGCTGCCGTCGGCGGCCGCGTCCCGGGTGACGGTCTCACCCTTGACGACGGTCTCGCCCCGGATGACACGAGGGGCGCCCGGCTGCTCCCCCTGCGGCTGGTGCGCCTGCCGGGGCTGCTGGGCCTGGGCCCGCCGCTCGTCCTCCTGCGCCTCCGCCTCCGCCTCCGACTCCGCCTTCGCCGCACGGGCCTCGGCCTTGAGGATGCGGGCGGACTTTCCGGCCGAGCGGGCGAGCTCGGGCAGCTTCTTCGCCGCGAGCACGGCTATGAGGACGATGAGGATGATCGCGAGTTCGCTCAGTCCGAACATGGGAGTCCGTCCGTCCTTCTCGTGAGCCGTTGCCGGATGCCGCCCGTAGAATCTACAGCAATGTAGAGAATTTGACGGTGTCCGCTCGTCTATACGATGACCGCCCGGGAACGGGAGGGCGACGGAAGGGAGACAGGCCGTGGTCGAGCACAGCCGGCATCACCGGCGGCGGGGACAGGGCGAACTGGAGTCGCTGGTGCTGTCGGTGCTGCGGGAGGCGGACGGCCCGGCGACGGCCGGCTGGGTGCAGGAGCGGCTGGGCGAGGACCTCGCCTATACGACGGTCATCACGATCCTCACCAGGCTGCTCGCGAAGGGCGCGGTCACCCGTGAACGCGCGGGTCGCTCCTTCGCCTGGACCCCCGCCTCCGACCACGCCGGCCTCGCCGCCCACCGGATGCGCAGGGTGCTGGACGCCGAGAGCGACCGGGAGGCGGTCCTGGCCAGCTTCGTCACCGGTCTCGGCCCGGACGACGAACGGCTGCTGCGGGAACTGCTGGGTCAGCCCCGGAGCGACGGGGAAGACTGAAGCCTCATGGGGGTGTTCGTCTTCCTGCCGCTCGTCCTGCCGTTGACGGCATGGCCGATCGCCCGGCTCGCCGCACAGCATCTCCACCCGCGGACCGCGACGCGGATGCTGACCTGGGTGGCGGCGGTGATGGCGGTGTGCAGCACGGTGTGCCTGTGCCTGGTGATGGTGGTCGGCACCGCCACCCTGCCCGGCAACCCGCTGCCCGACGGCTGGTCGGACCCGGAGGTGCGCGAGGCGGTCCCGTACGACGAGGTCCTGGGGAAGGCCGCCATCCCGGCGCTGTGCGCGGTGCTGCTGGCCTGCGCCCGGACCCTGTGGCGGCACGTCCGCACCCGCCGCCGCGCCCACCGTGCCCTGGACGGTCTGCCGGACACGGAGGTGGCGGTCCTGCCCGACGGCGCCCCGTACGCGTACGCCCTTCCGGGCACCGGACCGCGCCGCGACCGCGTCGTGGTCACCACCGCGCTCCTTGACCACCTCGCCCCCGCCGAGCGCCGCGCGCTGTTCGCCCACGAGCGCGCCCACCTCACCGCGCGCCATCACCGGTTCCTGCTGGCCGTACGGCTGGCCGCGCACGCCAACCCGTTCCTGCGCCCCCTGCACACCGCGGTGTCGTACGCGGCGGAGCGCTGGGCGGACGAGGAGGCGGCGCGTACGGTCGGCGACCGCCGTACCGTCGCCACCGCCATCGGCAAGGCGGCCCTCGCCTCCCGGGCCGGCGGCCCGCCCCTGCCCGCGTTCGCGGCGCCGGGACCGATCCCCCGCCGGGTGGCGGCGCTGCTCGCCCCGGCTCCGGCGACCGGGCCCTGGCCGGAGGTGTTCACCTCGGCGGGCCTGGCGGCCTGGGGAGCGGCCGCAGGTACGGCCGCGTCGGCGATGTCGTCCGCCAACGCGGCGGTGACCCTGTTCTGGATCCTGTGGACGGCGACGCCGCTGTGACGAGGCCGCTGTGACGCGCCGCTATGACGAGGCCGCTGTCATGACGCCGTTGTGATGACGTCGCTGTGATGACGTCGCTGTGAGGCGGTGGCGGGAGCCGGACTCTCAGCCGAGACCCGGCCCGGAGGAGTGCGGTCCGCCGTGCCCGTACGCACTGTCGCTGCCGTACGCCTCCCGGTGCTCGACCAGCTCGCGCACCCAGCCGTCGACCTCGGTGGCCCAGTCGCGGGCGTCGTCGTGGCCCACGGTGAACCGGCTGAGCGCGTCGTGCCCGGTGTCGTCGCCGCCCGCGTTCCCTGCGCCCCGCTTGTCGGCCTCCAGGACGACGTCGATGCCGCCCGGGTGGGTCAGGAAGGTCAGCTCGATCTCCTCCACCCGGTCCGCGTACGAGGGCGCCGGGGTGAGTCCCATCTCCTGGTGGAAGGGCAGTCGCTGCCCGGTGCCGCCGATGCGGCCGTGCTCGAGACCGGCGGACCGCAGCCCGTACCCGAGCTGCCGGAACGCGCCGAGGATCGCCTCCTGGGCGGGCAGCGGGCCGACACCGAGCGGATCGAGGCCGGGGTCGGGGTCGTTGTCGGCCTCCGGGGCCTGCGTCCCGGCGACCGCCAGCTCGGTCCGCACGCCGAGGCGGACGTCCAGTTCCCGGCCGTCCAGTTCGGTGACGGGTGTCTCCCACGGCAGCGTCACCCCGAACGGCACGGTGCGCGCCTCACCCTCGTCCAACCGGAACCCGCCCCCGATGGCGAAGCGCTCGAACGGCACGGCGACCCCCCTCCCGCCGTCCTCCCCGTCCCGCACCCGGGCCACGAGTTCAAGGGCCACCTGCTCGACGTCGAACGCGGTGTCGCCGCCCACGAGCCGCACCTGCCCGGCGAGCGTCCCGCCGGGCCGGACGGGTCCCGGCTCCAGAACCGTGTCGACCGAGGGCCCGCCCACACCCGGCGAACCGAGCAGCCGCTTGAACACCATCGAGGCATCCGCTCCTTACCTGTCACCTGCGTACACCTGCCGCGTACACCTGCGCGCATCCGCGCACAGGGAACAACCGCGTGGAGCATAGATGGGTTGCCCGGAAGGGTCCGTGCGGCCGCTGTGGCTATCATCCGGCCATGACCGTGCCCGACCGGGTCCTCGACGCGGGCCGCTTCCCCGCCAGGGCGAAGTGGCTGGTCGTCGGCGCGCTGGTGGTCCTGTGGGTGTCGGCGCGGTACGCGGCGATCCCGGAGATCTGGAGCCTCCTCGACCGTGCCGAGGTGCTGGGAGCGGCGGCGGCCTCGGGCACGCCCTCGGCAGAGGCCGGGGACGGGGCCTACACGAAGGTCTACACGGCGGCGTACGCGGTGTCGCTCGCCCCGGCGGTCGCGGGGGTTCTCCTCTACCTGCTGTGGCGCGTACGCCACACGGTGGAGGAACGATTCCCCGCGTCCGTCCTCCTCGTCCTCGCGGCCCTGCTGACCTGCCAGGTGGCGTCCGTGGCGGCCGGGTGGGGCGACCCGTACACGGGCAGCGCGCTCGAGGAGGAGCTGGAGGGCGCCGGCATCAGCCTGTGGGCGCGGGGGGCCGTCGAACGCGGCTGGTACGTCGGCTACGCGGGGCTCGTCCTGGGCGCGGCGGTCCTGGCCTTCGCGTTCACCCGCCCGCCCCGCCACCAGCCCCGCTGGATCCTGGCCCTGGTCCCCGTCGCCGTGGCCGTGCCGTGGATCGCCCTCGCGGGCCCGTACTTCTGAGGGCCCGCGGCTTGCGGCACTCCTGCCGGTACTACTGCTGGTACGGCTGCTGGTGCTGCTGGGGCGGCTGTCCGTACGCCTGACCGCCGCCGGGGCCGCCCGCGGCCTGCGCCTGCAACTGCTCGGCCTGCTCCGCGGTCACCTTCGACTCGGCGCCGCAGAAGGTGCACTGCGTCGCGCACTTCGTCGAGACCGGGAACAGCGGCACGAAGAACAGCGTGAACTTCGTGACCCGCTTCTTGAGCGTGTGCGCGGAGGGATTCCCGCACTGGGAGCACACCAAGGTGAGGATCGCGAGTTGGTAGAGGTACCCCTTGGTGCCGAAAATGATCATGTCATCGCTCCTGTTCCGGGCCACCGCCCAACCGTCCACTGCCGCTACCACTGCCACTACTACGAAAGTACTGGTCGTAAACCGTCGGTGGGCGATCGGCGAGTGATCAGTGGGCGGTCGGCAGCGGGGCGGGCGACGGCATCCTCGTCGGGACCGTCGGCAGAGGCCGCCGCGGCCGCGCGGTTCACACAGTGAACTTCACGGCTTCCAGCCAGACGTCGTTGTCGAGGGTGCCGCCGAAGGTGTAGTCGGGGCGGGGCTTGCTGCACGTCCGCTGAGCCCAGTCGCCCTGGCGGAGGCGGACGGCGTGGCAGACCTCGCCGCTGCCGACGTTGATGGCGAAGCCCAGCATGTTCGGGGCGTTCCGCTTCGAGCTGCCGATGTAGAAGTTCTTGCCGTCGCCGGTGATGGCCGTCCAGCTCGGCTCCCACTCACCCCGGCCGTCGACCGGCTTCGACGAGTGACGGAACGCGTTGGCGGCCGACCCGTCGACGCCGTGCACCGCGATGTTCAGGGCCTTGATCGGCCGGTTCTGGCCCGACGTACCGGCGATCGTGCCGTCGCACACCGGCTTCTGCCAGCCCTGCCCGGCGACGTAGGCGCGATAGCAGATGTGCCGTCCGGACGGGTCGTTCCCGGCGAGCCGTTTCACGGCACTGGCGGCGGTGTCCTGCGGGGGCTTGGCCGTGACGGTGGTGGTGTCCTTCGGGGGCGTCGCGGTCACGGTGACGGTGACGCGCCCACCGCTCTTCGCCCCCGGGGTGTACGTCGGCTTCGGCTTCGGTTGCGGCTTGTTTTTGTCCTTGGCCTTGCTTTTGTCCTTGTCCTTCGGCTCGGCCGACGGCGAGGCGGACGTCGGACCGGGCGGGGGCGGGGTCGGCCGCGGGGGCGTCTCGAGGGTCGGTGACACCTCGGCCGAAGGCGAACTGCTCGCACGGGCGGCGGCCTGTTCCTGGTTCCCGCCGCCGTCCGATCCGCCGCTGCCCAGGATCACCAGCGGCACGACGACCAGCGCGGCCACACCGAGGGCCACCGGCCCGACGACCAGGGGCCTGCTGAGCAGCCCGGGGCCCTCGAACGCGTCGTCCGACTGCCGCGAGGCGGTCCTGCGGGCAGGCTTCGGCGGCGGTACGGGGCGGGTGGCCGACTCCGACCGGGATGCCGACCCGGAGCCCGAATCCCAGCCCAGCCCCCTACCCCTACCCACACCCGCACCCGGCCCGGCCCCGGGCTCCGGTCCCGACCCTGCTCCTGCTCCTGCTCCTGCTCTCGGACCATCGGACGGAGGCGGGGGCGGCGGCCCCTCGGGCTCGGGAAGCGCGTACGCCGCCTCGTCGAAGTCGTCGTGGGCCTCCTCGTGGGCGTCGACGCCCGGAGCGACCGCGGGACCGGTGCCACCGGCGGGCCCGTCGTCGTCGGCATCGTCAAGGGCGTCCCCCTTCACAAGGGACGGTGCCGGTGCCGGCACCGGGGCCGATGCCTCCGGCTCCTGCTGCTGTTCCAGCAGTGAGCTCGAGCCGTCCGGGGAGACCTCGACGAACGCCACGTACCCCGCGGCGGGGTCGGAGATCGCCGCCGTGACGGTGATGCCCCGGTCGCGTGCGTGTCCGTGCAGGGTGTCGAGGATCGCGGCGTCGACCGCCTCCCCCTCCGCCACCTGTACGGGTTCTCCGTCGATGGCGGCGGAGCCGTCACCGGAGATGACCACCGTGAAGTGCGGGGACGGATCGGGCGTCCTCCCCGACTCGGTGTGTTCCCCTCCGTCGACCGGCTCGTCCGCTTCGTCACGGCTCATCAGCATTCCTCTCTGACGTCCCCGGCCGCACGGCGCGGCCGGGGACGTGTCGGCATGGCCCGCGTACCGCAACGGGTGCCGGGGAAAAATGGTTCAACCCCCTCGGTGATAAGCGGGATAACAGCGAAATCAGCGATGACACGGGACGGAACGGCATGTTCCGCCAAAGTGGGCTGCGACGCAGTCTTGACTTACTAGAGTCCGAGGGTGAACGCCTACGAGAATTCCGTTCGTTTCGTTGTGCTGGGGCCGGTCCGGGCATGGCGCGGGAAACAGGAACTGGACCTCGGCTCGCCGCAGCAGAGAGTCGTGCTGGCGGCCCTGTTGTTACGCCACGGACGCCCGGTACCGCTCGGTGAACTCATCGACGCCGTCTGGGGCGCGGAGCCGCCCGCGGCCGCCGTGTCCGTGCTGCGGACTTATGTGTCGCGCCTGCGCAAGGTCCTGGAACCCGACCGGAATGCGGCAGGGCCGCCCCGGACGGTCGTCTCCGTCGGAGACGGATACGTGCTGCACGTCGCGGACGACGCCCTGGACCTGGCCGTGTTCCAGCAGCGGGTCGCCCGGGCGAAGAAGCTGCGTGCCGCCGGAGACCTGTGGGGCGCCGCGGAACTGCTGCACACCGCGCTCGACGGATGGCAGGGAGCCGTGCTGGCCGGACTCAACGGCCCGCTGGCCGAGTCGGCGCGCTCCTGGTTGGACGAGGAGTGGCTGACGGTGCTGGAGACGCGGCTGGACCTCGACATCGAGCTCGGACGTCACCACGAGGTGATCGGCCCGCTGATCACGCTCTCCGGCAGACACCCGCTGCGGGAGCAACTGTGTCAGCTGCTCATGCTGGCGCTGTATCGGTCCGGGCGGCAGGCCGAAGCGCTGGCCGCGTACCGCGGGGCACGCAGTGCCCTGGTGGCGGAGCTGGGCATCGAGCCCGGCGCCTCGCTGCGGGATCTGCACGACCGCATTCTGGCGGCCGACCCGGCCCTGATGCCCGACCCGGCCCCGGGTGCGACTCCCGCCCCGGCACCGGCTCCGCACCGGCAGGTCCGGCCGTCCGGGCCGCCGGTGATATCCGAGCCGTCCGATGTCGTCCCGGCGAACGGGTCGGCGAACGGGTCGGCGAACGGGTCGGTGGACGGTGGCACGGCGGCGGACGAGCCGGAGTCGGACGGCCCGGCCGACCGGCAGGCGGACGGGTCCGGCCACACAGGCCACACCGGCCGTTCCCACCCGAATGACCCCCCGTCCGGAGTCACCCGCCCCGCGCAACTGCCCGCAGATCTCCCCACCTTCGCCGGACGGCACGCCGAACTCGACCGGACCAGCGCCCTGTTGCCCGAGGACGGAAGCCCTCCGGCGACCGTCGTGATCAGCGCGATCGGCGGCATGGGCGGCATCGGCAAGACCGCCCTGGCCGTGCACTGGGCCCATCGGATCGCCGACCGCTTCCCCGGCGGCCAGCTCTACATCAACCTGCGCGGTTTCGACCCGACCGGCTCGGCGGTGACGCCGGACGAGGCCGTCCGCATCTTCCTCGACGCGCTCGGCGTCCCCCCGATGCGGATTCCCGCCGGTCCCGACGCGCAGGTGGCCCTGTACCGCAGCATGCTCGCGCAGCGCAGGGTGCTGATCCTCCTCGACAACGCCCGCGACACCGAGCAGGTCCGCCCGCTGCTGCCCGGCTCCCCGGGCTGCCTGGTCATCGTCACCAGCCGCAATCAGCTCACCGGCCTGGTCGCCGGCGAAGGGGCGCACCCCTTGACGCTGGACCAGCTGACGCCGGCCGAGGCGTACGACCTGCTGGCCCGGCGCCTCGGCACCGACCGGCTGGCCGCGGAACCGGAGGCGGCGGAGGAGATCATCACGCGGTGCGGCCGGCTGCCGCTGGCGCTCGCCATCGTCGCCGCCCACGCCTGTGCCCACCCCGCCTTCCCGCTCAGTGCCATCGCCGACGAGGTGAGCGACAGCCACGGCAGCCTGGACGCCTTCGCCGGCGGCGACGGCATCAGCACCGACGTACGGGCCGTCTTCTCCTGGTCGTACAAGGCGCTGCCCGCCCCGGCGGCGCGCCTGTTCCGGCTGCTGGGCCTGCACACGGGGCCGGACATCTCCGTGCCCGCCGCGGCCGGTCTCGCCGGACTTCCCCCGCGAGAGGCCCGAGGCCTCCTCTCCGAGCTGACCCGTGCCCACCTGCTCACCGAACACTTCCCCGGCCGCTACACCCTGCACGACCTGCTGCGCGTGTACGCCGCCGAACGGGTCCGCGCCGAGGAGACACCCGAGGAGCGGGACCTGGCCGGCCGGCGGCTGCTGGCCTGGTACCTGTACACCGCCGACGCCGCCTACCCGCACATCACCCCGAATCGCCGCCGCATCTCCCTGGAACCGCTGCCCGAGGGGTGCCGGCCGCTGGAGTTCACGACGCACGAACAGGCGCTGGCCTGGTGCGAGACCGAACGGCCCCACCTGGTCGCCGCGGTGCACCGGGCCGCCGCGTCCGGACATGCGGGCATCGCGTGGCGGCTGCCCGCCGTCCTGTGGGGGTTCTTCTACCTCCGCAGCCATATCCAGGACTGGCTCGACACCGCGCGTACCGGCCTGGCCGCCGCCCGCGACGCCGGCGACCGGGAGGGCGAGGCCCAGGGCCTCGCCGACGTGGCCGCCGCGCTGCGCAGCTCCGGCAGCCTCGACGAGGCCATCGAGCACCTGCACCTGGCGCTGGCCCTGTTCCAGGAACTCGGGGACATGAAGGGCAGGTCGGCGGTGATCGGAAACCTGGGCGACTCCTACCTGCAGGCCGGCCGGCTCGGCAAGGCCGTCGAGTACACCCGCAGGGCGCTGGCCCTCGACCGCGTCGAGGGCAGCGTGTGGGGGGAGGGCATCGCCCTGTGCAACCTGGGCGACGCCTACCAGCGGCTCGGCAGGTACGACGACGCCCTCGACTGCCTCGAACGGGCGCTGGTCGTCCTGCGCGCCAGCGACAACCGCTGGGTCGAGGGCGTCGCCTTCGACATCCTCGGCACGGTCCACCATCGGCTCGGCCACTACGACGAGTCCGTCGCGTACTACCGTCGGGCGCTCGCGACGCACCGGGACATCGGCAACCGGTGGGGCGAGGGCCACACACTGGGCAACCTCGGCGAGGCCCATCTCGACGCCGAGGAACCGGAGGCCGCCCGGACGAGCTGGCGGGAAGCCCTGGAAATCTTCATGGAACTCGGTCATCCGGACGCCGAGAAGGTCCGTGAGCGGCTCGCCCGCCTGCAGGACGGCCCGGCCGACGCCCGTACCCGAAGGGCTGCGCCGAAACGGACCGCCTGACATGGATCTCCTTCGATCATGAGCCCCGCCGGGAAGCCGCCGGGTGCACCCGGACAACGGGCGCGAGGTGCGGACGGTTCAACTCCGGTGCCGTTTCCGGAGCCGAACCGTCCCGGTGCTCGCGGCGGGTGCCCGGGCGCCTCAACGCACCTCGCGGTAGGCGCGCCCGCTCGCGTTGGCGGCCGCCCCGTCGTAGAGACCGGTCGGGCTGGTTCCGGTGGACAGTGCGAACCAGGCGTAACGCTCCACGAAGTCCAGGCCGTTCAGCATCTCGGTCGAGGACCGGACGAAGGCGGTCTGCTCCTGTTCGCTCGGGTAGCGGGGGGTGCCCCGGGAGAAGTCGATCAGGGCGTACTCCGTGAGCCAGACCGGCTTCTTGTAGCGGTCGTGCACGGCCTGGAGATAGCCGCGCAGCTGGTGGGCGGCGTCGGGGCCGAAGTCGGCGCCGTACCAGTGCAGGGGAATGAAGTCGACGCGCAGGCCGCGCTGTTCGGCTCCCTTCATGAACCGGTCCAGCCAGCCGTCCGCGACGTCGCCGCCGGAGGCGACCGCGGGTGCGCCCAGGCGCAGGCCGGTGGACTCCAGCCGGGGCCACAGATCCAGGGCCTGTTCGGGCGACATGGTGGCCTGGCCCGGATGGTCGGGCTCGTTGAAGCCGAGCAGCGCCTTTCCTTCCTTGGCGGCCCGGCCCAGTTCGGCGTCGGTGACCGAGCCGGGGCCCCAGATCATCGGGACGTACTCGACGCCCTCCGGCCTGGTGACGCCGTCGGTGGAGGAGGCCCAGTTGTAGTACCAGGACGAACCGGAGTCGGCCAGCGCCTCGGCGGCGCCCGCGACGGGGTTGAGGGCGACGCCCTTGCGGGAGGCGGCCGGGGTGCCGCCGCCCGCGCGGGGCTGCTCGGTGACGGCGGGGCCGGGCGGGGGCGAGGCGTTGCCGTCGGCCGGGGTGGCCGCGTCGCCGGTGCCGTGGAAGGTGACGGTCATGCCGGTGCACTGCCGGCACTGGTAGACGACCTGGTTGCCCTGCTCGGCGTCGTGCTTGGACCAGCTGTACGCGGTCGGGCACTTCTTGGCCAGCGCGTCGCTGTAGGGGGTCTTCGCGTCCCGGTTCGGGTTGACGCACACCAGCGGCCGGCCGGTGGCCTCGTCCTTGACCAGGTTGTCGGCCGGGCAGGCGGCCAGCAGTTCCTCGGCACAGCCCGCCGACGCGCACTCGCCCGTCTCGGGCGGTGTCACGCCGTCCGGCGTGATGGTGATCGGCGACGCGACGGCGTTGACGTAGCTGACGTTGTACCAGGGCGCCAGGCTGTCCTTCGGATCGAAGTTGAACTCGGCCAGCCCGGTCGGCTGTTCACCGGTCGAGCACCGGTCGGCGTACGGTCCGCAGTCGCCGACGGCGCAGTGGAAGGTACTGCCCTCCTCGCCGGTGCAGCCCTCGCGGGCGAAGAACTTGCCGCGCCAGTGCCCGGCGCCGGAGTGCTCGGGGATCGTGACGGTGGCCGACTGGCCGGGGTCCAGCGTCGGCAGTCCGGTGAGCTCGGCCGACCCGTCGGCGTTGACCGTGCTGCCGATCCAGATGCGGCTGTCCGTCGTGTTCCGGAAGGTGACGGTGTGCTCGGCGGCACCGGCCTCGGCGGCCGGTGTGCCGGCGATGCTCACGCCGTCGGAGCGCTGGTTCTGCATCAGCAGGGCGGTGCCGGTGACCCCGGCGACGACCAGGAGCAGCGCCAGCAGGAACGAGGTGCGTCTGCGCATAGAACGTGTCTCCCCTGTCGGGTGTACGCGTTGTGGGCGATCGGATATCGCTTGCGCAGGCACGACGGGTGCGCGCGGCCGATGGTTCACCGTCGCCGGCTGCCTTTCGCCCCGTGCCTGCTGCCCGCTGCCCGTTGCCCGCCGCGTTGAACCGTTCGCCGGAGTCGCCCGTCGTGTCTCGTGCCGGCCGATCCCACTCCGAGGACCCGGCCCGGGAAGCGAACCGAGGAGAGAGGGCGACCATGGCCGACAGCCAACCCGTTCCCCGCGAACCGAACCGGCTGACCAAGCGGCGGAGCCCGGACGACCTGGCCCGGGAACTGCTGCGGACCGAGTGGGACCTGAGCCGCGGTAACCGCGGGCAGGAGCAGCCGCAGGGGCCGGACGTCGGGGAGCGCCTGTGGCGTGCCCTGCGGGACACCTGGCGCAGCCTGACCGGCCGGTCCCGGCGCGGGTACGAACAGATCGGCGCGGGCTTCGACGGCGGCGGTCACGGGGAAGCCCCGTACGGCCAGGGCGGGTACGGCCAGGGCCAGGGTGGTACGGGTCCCTACGGGGGTGGCCCGGAGGGCGACCGCTTCGGCCGGGGCGGGAAGGGGCCGGCTCCGGAGCAGGGGCAGGGGCAGGGGCAGGGGCAGCGGATGTCCGGCCCCGGACGGGAACCCCGGGAGCTGACCCGGCTGAAGTCCGAGATCAGCAACAGGCTGCGTACGTCCCACACCGAGCACGAGGCGCTCGAGGACGCCCTGATGAAGCTGGTCACGTCCGGAAAATGGAAGGACAGATTCCGGAAATCCCCGGAGAGTATGCCGCTCGTCGCCGAGTACGTCGCCAACGCGCACACCCGCAAGGCCCTGCGGGAGAGCGCGCAGGAGGCGGACCGGCGGAACGCGCGGTCCTCGTCGTTCACCGAACGCTTCGTCCGTCCGCCTCGGCAGAGTGCCGCGTCCACGGACGCCCCGGCCGACGGGGCCGCACGGACGACGGAACACCAGCTCACCGAGCAGCGCCGGCCCTCGCCACCCGCGGAGTCCCGGATCGAGGGGGTGGACGGCAACCAGACGCTGGACGGCCAGGGGTTCCTTTCGGTCGAGCAGCAGCGGGTGGACCGGGTCACCGCGCCGTCGTCGGAGTCGTGGGACTCGGGTGTGTCCCCGACGCGGAACCCGCCGGCCGAGTCGCAGGAGAGGGACCTGCTGGCGTCGTCTCCACCGGATTCCTTGGCGGCATGGGCGGCGATGACGCCGGACCCGGTGCTGTCGGAGCAGCGGCAGGGCGAAGCGCGGCCGGACTCCCGGCTGGCACAGGTGGACAGTCGCTCCTACGACAGCCAGGCCTTCACGGCGGCCCCACCCGAACAGTCGGAGCGGTACCCCGACTCCGCCCACACCGACGCCGTCGCACCCACCGGGCCCGGCACACCCGCCCCGCCGACGAGTCCGCCGAGTCCTGCGCAATCCCGCAACCCGTTCCTCAACCCGTCCCGCAACCCCTTCGAGTCACCGGCTCCGGTGAGTCCGGTGAGTCCGGTGAGTCCGGTGAGTCCGGTGAGCCCCGTGAGTCCGGTGAGCCCCGTGAGTCCGGTGAGCCCGGTGAGCCCCGTGAGCCCCGTGAGCCCCGAGACCCCTTGGGCCCTGCTCGGTCCGGAGGGGCTGAAGTCCACGGCGGAGACCCGCGGGCCCGTCGGCCCGTCGACGCCCCGGAGCAGCACCCCCACCCGGCCCGTGGTGCCCACCCACACCCAGGCACTGGGGGGAGGGGGACGGTCGAGGTGACCGTCAGGCGGGGACGCCCGGAGGCGGTGGCTGCGGGGGCGGCGGCCCGAAGGGGTCCATCGTGTCGACGGGCGGCGTCTCCTTCGGCCGGTGTGCGTGGGGCTTGCAGCCGGCGAAGGGGCCCTGCGGGTCCCGCAGGGAAGCCATGACCGGGCCCAGACAGTCACGGTGCCAGTTGGCGGGGCCGATCGCCTCGGAGCCGGGCCCGGTCATGTCCCCCCAGGCCAGCCACAGGCCGTGCAGCTGGGCGATCGCCTCCGGGTGCTCCCACCAACGGCCGCACCAGGGCGCGGTGGAGGTCACCTCCCTGCCGTACACCGGCAGCAGCACGTGGTGCGTCCACAGGGTGAGGCGGCGCAGGGTGTCCGCGTATTCGTGGCCCTCCAGGTAGAGGATGAACTTCGGCGGGGAGGGTGGAGCGGGCTCTGCGGGGTCGGGGGGTGGCGCGGGCTCCCGCTCCCCCTGCGTCTCCCTTTCCCCCTGCGCCTCCCGCTCCCCCTTCGGGGCCCGTTCCCACTTCCGCTCCTGCCTGGCGGCGGCAGCGGTGTCGGCGTCGGTCCCGGTCTCGGTCTCGGCTTCGGTCTCGGCTTCCGTCTCGGTCGTCATGGTGCTCCTGGGTACGACGGTTCGGCGGGGGCCGGTCCAGGGCCCCGCCGAACCGTCGTGAATCGTGGCTACAGGGACTGACCGTTGCCGTTACCACCGCTGGGCTGGTGGTGGTGCCTGCGCCGGTGCGAGGTCGTGGAGGAGGTGCTCGTGTGCTGCTGCTGGCTGTTCTGCCCGTCCGTCGGGTAGTAGGAGTAGGACGAGACCGCCCCGGACACCGGGTTCTGCGCGGGCGGATAGGTGCCATGAGGGTTGCTGCCGGTGGACACCGAGCTGTTCCGGGTGTCGGTCGACGGGAGGCTGGAGAGCTCGAAGGTCTCGAACTGCTGGGTCAGCGAGGTCATGCTGGGGTGGTACGGCTGGCCCAGGGGGACCGGCGGCGGATAGGACGCGGACGTGTACATGGGCGTGTATGCGGGCGCGGGCGCCGGCTCCGGGCTCTGGAACCAGGGAGCCGCCGCGGCGGTCACCCCGGCACCGATGGCGCCCACGGCCATACCCATCTGAGCGGCGCTCGGGTTCTGCTCCGCACCGGTGCTGTAACCGCCGTACACGCCCGCGAACCCGGCTGTGGCCAGGTCCAGGGCCATCTTCGGGTAGTTGACCGGCTTGGGGGTCCGTTCGGGGTGCCGGTAGTTCGACCAGAGCCTGGAGAGCTCCTTGATGCCGGTGTACGCCCCCGCCACCCCGGCGATGGTGACACCGGCGCCGTACACCCCCTGCCCGGCGGTGGCGGCGGGCGCCGCCGCCGACTGGCCCGCGATACCGGCGCCCTGGAGGATGGAGGAGCCACCGGCGACGACGGACTGGACGAGGGCGGCGTCGTTCTCCGCGACCCATTTGGCGGCCGAGGAGGAACCGCTGACGATCCCCGTGAGGACTTTGTTGCCCGCCCGGTAGAGCCACGTCGCACCGTCCCCCGGCGTCCAGGGGGTCCGCTCCGGGATGGCGCGCAGGGATTCCGGGTCCAGAGCCAGGGCCGGGGCGCGGCTCAGAGCGCGCTCCGACGGGGGGCTCGGCGGCAGTGTCGCGAAGAGTTGCTCCAATCCCATGCTGGACGTGCTCGAGCTGCTCTGGCCGCTTCCGTCCGACCCGGTGGGTGAACTCCTGCGTTTCTTGTCCTTCGGGGCCATGCCGTACCTCCTGGTGGTCCGGTGCGGAGCCGGGCCCTTCACGGCCGGCCCCGGCTCGCTGCCGGACACAACGGAAACCGGACGGAACGGGTTCAAGGAGCCGATCGGCGTGCGATGAACCGGCGCCCCCGTGGCAGGCGGTGCCGCGAACGGGGCCGCCGGCACGGCGACGGTGACCAAGGCGGTGGCCGACGCCAGTGCGCCGACGCTGCCGGTGTACCAGCAGCGCGACGACATACCGCTCCAGGACCTGCCGGCCCGGATGCGGCCGCCGCCGCCCGGGACACCTACGTCCTACGCCTCCACCGAGTCGTTCCACACGGCGCGGTCGACCCCGGGGAGCGGTCCGGCCGTCCCGGTGCCCCCGCTCACCAGCCGGCTGGTGCAGGAATTCAGTCCGCCGAGCCGCCGGCCGCCGAGCCGCCGGCCGCCGAGCCGCCGAGCCGCCGGCCGCCGAGCCGCCGAGCCGCCGAGCCGCCGAGCCGCCGAGCCGCGCAGGAGAGCGGGCACGCGCCCGTGCCGGGCGCCTCCCGGACGCACGGCGGGCCCAGGCCCCACAGGCCCGGGAGGCAGGAGGGCGGCTCCGGCCGGAGCATGTGACTTTGGCCGGGGCGCCCGCGGCGACGGGGCGGGGGGCCGCACCGGAACACGGCCCCCGCCCCCTCAGGCGTCCGGCCGGACCACCCCGAGGATCTCCATCGACGCCGCCGGCGCCACCGTCACCGAGCGGCCGGGGCGCGGGGCGTGGATCATCTCGCCGTCGCCGAGGTAGAGGGAGACGTGGGTGGCGTCGGCGTTGTAGATGATCAGGTCACCGGGGCGCATGTCCTCGACCGGGACGCGGTGGAGCAGGCGCCACTGTTCCTGCGAGGTGCGCGGGATGGCCACTCCCGCGTCCAGCCAGGCCTGCGAGGTGAGGCCGGAGCAGTCGTACGAGTCGGGGCCCTCGGCACCCCAGACGTAGGGCTTGCCGAGCTGGCGGGTGGCGAAGGCGAGGGCCTTGCGGCCGGCGCTGTTTTCCCCGGTGTCGTCCCTGTCGTCCCTGTCGGCCTTGCCGGCCTTGTCGAGGACGCCCGTCTCCACCCACTTCGCCTGCGCCTCGTCGGCCTTCTCCTTGTCCAGCGCGGCCAGCCGGCGGCGCTGCTCCTCCGACAGCCGCGCCTCCGTGGCCTCGGCCGTGGCGATGCGCTTCTCGATGGTCTTGCGGTGGGCGGCCATCTTCTTCCGTTCGGACCGCAGTTCCCGCAACTCGTTGTCGGCGGACGCCCGCTGTTTCTCGAGTTTTCCGCGGGTCTCGGCCAGCGCGGTCAGCACGCGCTGTGTGGCCTGCTGCGCCTGGCGGGCCACGGAGGCGGTGTCCAGGGCGCGTTCGGGGTCGCCGGTGAGGACGAACTGTGCCTCGGCGGGCAGTCCGCCGCCCCGGTACTGGGCGCGGGCCGCCGCCCCGGCCAGCGAGGTGAGGCGGGTCAGCCGGGTCTCGGTGGCGGTCACCCGGGCGTCCAGCCCGCGGACGCGTTTCTTCTTCGCGGAGACCTTCTCGCCGGCGGCGTTGTACTTGTCCGTGGCGGCTTCGGCGTGGTGGTAGAGACGCTCGATACGGTCCCTCACCTCGGTGAGGGTGGCGGGCTCGGGCTCGGCCCGTGCGGGCGTCTGGACCGTCGCCGTCAGGGCGCAGGCCAGGGCGACGGCCGCGGCCGTCCGCCTGCCGGGTGCGCGCGGGGTCCGGGTCATCGGGGCCGGGGCTCCTTTCGTGTGACCCGCAGGGGATGCGGGGGCGGGGCATCCTCACAACGGGAGGCGAAGTGCCGCGGTTCAAGCGGCGGGTGAACCGGGCGCGGTGCGCTTCCCGTTGTGCTGCCGAGGGCGTCGGCCGGCCAAGGAGCGGTATGTTCACTCAGTTGTTGCTGCTCGCGCTGTGTCTCGGTCTCGGCGTCGGCTGCCTGCTGGGGGCGTTCAAGGCGGCCCTGACCGCCCTGGGGCTGTGGGCGCGCGGACTGCGCGTCATGGGCGTGGTCACCCACCGCCCGGCGGCCGATCCGCGCCCCGGCGGCCTGGTCCGCTTCTCCGATCACCTCGGCCGTGAACTCGTCCTCGACCCCGGCCGGTACGGGCCGCTGTGCGGGCTGCCCCCGGTCGGCGGGAACGTTCCGGTGGTCTACCGGCGGGAGCGGCCCACCGTGGCCCGGTTGTGGCACATGTGCCCTCTGCTGGCGCCGTCGTTCGGCTGGTTCCTCACCGCGACGCTGGCGTTCGGCACCGGGGTGGTGGTGGCGCGGTGACCGCGGGCGGACGTCCGGCGGGAGACGGCCGGCGCCTCCGGGAACTCGACGTCCTGCGCGGCTTCGCCCTCCTCGGCATCCTGCTGGTCAACGCGGAACTGATGGCCGGCCCGTACACGGTGTCCGGCGGCGGCCCCGGGGCGCCGGCCCCGGACCGGATCGCGGCCTGGCTGGTGTCCGCGCTGGTCGCCACCAAGTTCTCCCTGCTGTTCTCCTTCCTGTTCGGCTACGGCTTCGCCCTCCAGACGCGCTCCGCCCGGCACGCGGGCGCCGACTTCGCCCCCCGCCATCTGCGGCGCGCCCTCGGCCTGTTCGGCATCGGACTCGCCCACGCGGTGCTGCTGTACCCCGGCGACATCCTGACCACGTACGCCGTGCTGGCGCTGGTGCTGTACGGGCTGCGCGGACTCGCCCCGCGGACCGCTCTGCGCCTGGCGGCCGGCCTGGTCGCCGGGCTCGCGGCGCTGCTGCTCGGGTACGGGCTGCTGATCGTCGCCCTCACCGACCCGGCCACCGCGGGCGAGCACGCGCCCCGGGCCGCCGACGCCCTCGCCGCCCGTCGCGGCGGCCCCGCCCGGGTGCCGGCCGAGCACCTGCGGGAGCTGCCGTCGGCGTTCGCCACGGCCCTGCTGTACGCCCCGAACAAGCTGGCCGCGTTCCTGGCGGGGCTGGCCGCCGCGAAGACGTCACTGGTTCGGCGGCGCGGCCGGGACCGGGCCTGGCTGCGGCGGGTCGTCGTGCGGTGGCTGCCGGTCGGTCTGGCCGGCGGGGTGCTGTCCGCCTGCTGCACCAACGGCCCGCTGGACGACCGCTGGTTTCTGGCCGGGAAGGCGGTGGCGGTGCTGACCGGTCCGGCCCTCGCCGCCGCGTACGCGTGCGGGCTGCTCCTGCTGCTGGACGCGGTGCGCCCGGCGGCGGCCGGATTCCTGGCCGCCGCCGGGCGCATGGCGCTCACCCACTACCTCACCCAGTCGCTGGTCCTCGCCTGGGTCTTCACGGGCTACGGCCTCGGCCTGTACGACCGGGTCGGCAGCGCCGCCGTCCTGCTCGGCTGCCTCGCCCTGTACGCCGCCCAGCTCGCGCTGGGCGCCCGTCTGGCGGCGCGCACGCGGTACGGGCCGGCCGAGTGGCTGCTGCGCACCATCACCCTGGCGCGGCGTCCTGGCCGGCCGGAGCCGGCTTGTGGAAGCTCACGCCGCCCACAAGACGAGCCGCGGCCCGTTCCGTGATCGCCGCCGTCTCCGCCTTCGCCGCCGCCGAGATGGCGCCCGCGCCCGGCTCCTTGTACCAGGGGCGCAGCCGGATCAGCGCCGGTTTGACGCCCGTGGCCAGCAGGAGCGCGGTGCCCTTGGGCAGGGCGCGGATGCGGTCGGGCGGCAGCACGGACTCCTGCCGGTAGGAGTACGAACGGGACGTGCCCTCCTTGCCGCGGGAGATGGTCGGCGTCCGCACGTCGTGCTGGCCGACCAGGGTGGAGATCTTCTGCACGAAGTCCGCGTCGTCCAGGCCCGCGCCGAGGAGTTTGACGGTGGCCGCGCTCCACAGCGCGTCCATCCCGATCTCGCCCCACACCCGCGCGCCCTGCCGGTAACTCTGGAGCAGTGTCACGACGTTGATGCCGCGGGAACCGAAGTGCGAGTACAGGTCGGGCAGGTCGGAGATGCGGCACACGTTGGCCGCCTCGTCGAGGACCGCGGTCAGCGGCGGGTCGAGCCGGCCGCCCATCCGCTCGGCGGCCACCACGCCCGCCCGCAGCGTCGTGTCGGCGAGACCCGCGATGACCCCGGCCGCGGAGCCGCCGCCGTCCTTGGACAGCAGGTACAGGGTGTCCGCGCCGAGTACGTGCCGGTCCGGACGGAATTCCGGCAGGTGCGGGTCGGGCGTCACCCAGGCGAGGATCTCCGGGTCGAGGAGGCAGGAGACGGTCTGCCGGGCCGTCTCGTAGATGCCGTCACGGGTTTCCACCGCGCCGCGGATGGTGCCCTGCAACTGCTCGGCCATCGCCACGAGTCCGGCGTCGCGGAGCAGGTCGATCGGGGTGCGGTCGGCCGGGTCGGCGAGCCAGCCCAGCAGGTCCTGCACCGAGGCACGGCCGCGGGCGGCGGCCAGGAACAGGGCGGTGAGGGTGTTCTGGGCGGCGGAGATCCAGAAGTCCTTCTTCGTGGTGTCGTCGTTGACGGACGCCACGAAGTGGCCCGCGAGCCGCCGGGCGCCCTCGATGGTGTGGCACTCGCCGAGCAGGTTCCACCACATGCCGCGCGGGGTGTGGGCGATGCCCTGCGGGTCGAACGTCCACACCGTGCCGGCCTTCTCCCGCTCGGCGCGGGTCACCGCGTACACGTCGGACTTGTTCGAGGTGAGCAGCACCGCGCCCTGGGCGCGCAGGACGCGGGGCACGGCGATCCCGGTGGACTTGCCCGCCCGGGGCGCCATCAGGTCCAGCTCCACGTCCTCGTAACTGCTGCGCAGCTCCGGACCGTCGGGCATCAGGTCGCCGAGGAGGTTGCCTGTCTCGTCGGGGTGCACCCGGGCGCGGCCCTCGAGCGTGGGACGCAGCTCGCGGGCGCGGGACTCGATGCCCTTCGGGCACATCGCGGCCAGTTCGCGCCGCCCGGCCAGACCCTTCTGGCGGCCGGCCCGCCCCAGCAGGTACCGCGTCCCGAGCGCGACGGGGATCGCCAGGAGCGCGAGGAGCGCCAGCATCCCGCCGTACACGGCGGGCGCCGGAACCCCCGGCCACGGCCCCGCCGCCCCGGAGGAGACCAGCTCGCCCACCGTGGACAGGGCGAACGGCGGGGCGTCCCAGCCGTGCCCGGTGACACCGGCACCGAGGGTGCCGCCGGCCCAGACGAAGGTGAACAGGGCCAGGACCGTGGCGGCGATGCCCACCACGGCCCAGGACATCATCGCGTGGTGGTCGCCGCCCGAAGGGCTGCCGCCGCTCATGCCGTCCACCTCCCCGGGCCGCCGGGACGCGACGGTCCGTCGGGATGCGACGGACCGGCCGGGTCGTCGCCGAGGAGCGGCAGCGCGCCCGCCTCGGCGGCCTGCCGGACCTGAGCGGTGACCTGTGCCACCGCCTGCTCGACGGTCTGCCCGGCGACCTGCTCGTTGGGTGTCCAGCGGAGGTTGGTGTTGTGCAGGCGGCGTTCCGCGTCGGTGATGGCGACCTTGATGGGGATGCCGGGCCGGCCGCCGACCTTGATGAGGAAGCGGCCCCGGCCGGGCGGCTCCTCGTGCTCGCCGGAGACGCCCCAGCCGGGCGGCGACGACCAGGACGAGACCAGGTCGATCTCGCGCCGGGACAGCCCCACCACCTTGCCCAGCTCCTCCATCTCGGTCTTCGGCAGCCCGGCGCACACCACCATGCCGGCCCGCTCGACGAAACCGCGGGCCTTGGCCCGGTCGGAGTCGGTGCCCAGTGCCTCGGCGTCCTTCAGGGTGTGGGTGATCTTGGCGTCGCCGAGGCCGAGGGACCGGTTGAGGCGGGTGAGCGCGTCGATGCGGTCGACGATGCCGGAGGCGGCGCGCAGCGGACGCCACAGCTCGTCGAGCACGGTGAAGAACCAGCGCCGCGGCGCCAGTCCCGCGTCCGCGAGGGCGTGCGAGGCGGCCACCGTGCCGAGCCCGTCGGACCAGGCGGCGAGCATCGCCGCCGCGGTCAGCTGGGTGTCGGCCTCGCCGATGCCGGAGATGTCGATGCACACGGCGGGCGAGTTCGGGTCGATCCGGGTGGACGTCGGGGAGGCGAAGGTGTCGCCGAGGGGGCCGTCGAGGATGCCGAGCAGGGAACGGTGCAGCGGGTCGACGGCGTCCCGGTAGCGGGTGTCGGAGCCGCGGTCGAGGGTGACGGCACGCACCCGGTCGGGGCCCTCGACGAGGACCCGCAGCAGGTCGGGCAGGAGCGGAGCCCGCCCGGCCGGAGTGCGTTCGCGCAGATGGTGCAGCACCGCCGACAGCACGGACTGCTCGTGGTCGTCCATCGGGCGCCCGCGCACGATGGTGATCAGGGCGGCCACCATGTTCAGCACCCGGCCGTGCGTCTCGGCCTTCAGCACCTCGCCGGACTCGCCGCCGATCCTGCTCGCCGCCGCGCCCATGGCGCCCGGGTCGAGGACGTTGATGCCGCCCCGGCCGCGGCCGATGGAGATCACCTGGCCGCCGAGCGCCCGCACCGTGTCGGCGTAGTCCGGCTTGAGGTCGCCGAGGACCAGCGGGACGACACCGGTCGAGGCCAGCCCGATCAGCATCCGGTTGACCAGCGTGGACTTGCCCAGGCCGGGCATGCCCAGCATGAACAGCGACGGGTTGGAGATGTAGCGGGCCCGGGTGAACCAGTTCAGCGGGTCGCCGCAGACCGTGGCACCGGTGTACAGGTGCTGGCCCAGCGGCACCCCGGTCATCGGCGAGCCGGACCCGGCGGCGAACGGCCACATGCCGCAGGCCTGCACGGTGGTCGCCCGCCACATGGTGGGCGGGTCGAGATAGCCGACGCGCCCGCCGCCGACCCCGTACCAGCCGCGCGGCGGGATGTACGGCTCCCGGGCGCGGGGCGGCGACTTCCGCGACCCCGTCCCGCCGGTCCGCTGCTCCGTGCGCAGCGGACCCGCCGCCCAGGACGGGTCGTACGGGCCCTGTCCGGCCGCCAGCGCGGCGCGGGCCCGCTCCTCGGCGAGCTGGTCGGCGCGCTCCGCCCGGCGTTCCTCGCTGCGACGGCTCACAGCGCCTCCTGGAGTTCGTGCGGGACGAGGGTCTGCTCCCAGGGGAGGATCCCGGTGGGCAGGGTGCAGCTGAACGCGGCCGCCTGCATCCGGTCCGCGGGCCGCATCAGCACACGCGATCCCGCCGTCAGGTTGCGCACCGCCACGTTCGCGTCGGCCAGTTCGGAGACGTCGTCGACGGTGACGGTCAGCATCAGCGAGAACTCGACGAGGCCGGCGCCCGACGCCTCCTCGGCCGCGGTCTGTTCCGCCGCGCGCATCTCCGAGGCGGCGCGGGCCTGCACCATGCCGCGGCCGGAGGTGGCCATGAACTGGGCGCTGCGCCGGTCGGCCTCGACGATGCGGGCCGACGTGGCCGGGTCGATGGGCCGGTAGACCAGTGCGACCCGCTTGCGGCGGGTGCCGGGAGCCGCCTCCAGCATGCCGCGCAGCACCGAGGACCGGACGGTGCCGCGCGGGGCCAGCGTCATCAGCCAGGTGCGGGACACGCCCGAGTCGTGCTGGTAGCTGTTCACCGTCTCGACGGTGGCGGTGGGGCCGGCGTCCTCCCACTCCAGGCCCGTACCACCGTGCTGGGCGCGGGCGTCGAGGACGTCGGCGGACACGGCCGGGTCGTAGGCGACCCGGACCACCTCGGCGATCCGCTCCGCCGACAGCGGGTACGCGGCCCCGCCGCCCGCCGCGACGAGCCCGCTGAGCAGGCCCGGGACCCGGATGGCCAGGTCGGCGACGACGTCCTCCTTCTTGCGCCTCTGGCCGGCCGGGACGCCGTAGGTGAGCGTGATGTAGGTGTGCATCTCGGAGGAGGCGGTCGGGTAGCGCTCCACGACCTCCTCCATCACGGCACGGGCGGCGTCCGGCGCGTCGGTGTGGATGCGGGGCAGCACCTCGTGGGAGAGCCGGGTGCCCGGGTCGGGCGCGGTCTCCACGATCACGGAGGCGCCCCGCAGGCTGGGCTCGTGGGACAGCCGGGCCAGCCACTCGCCCCACAGCGCCACCCACACGTCGACCTGGTCCGGGTCGACGAGCGAACCGCCGTCGGGGTCGCAGCCCAGGACGATCGTGTACAGGTTGCGCGCCGGGTGGTGCAGCACGCCGAACGGCCGGTCGTAGGCGTCGCGGCCCTCGGTCGCGGTGACCTTGTTCAGCAGACCCGGCGGACGGAACCGGCCGCCCGGCCGGAGCGACAGCGGCCCCGAGACGTACAGGTGCGCGCCCTTGGACTTGCGCTGCCGCCAGCCGATCCGCAGCGCCATCAACTGGTAGACGTTGCGGCCGTCCTGGGTGCGGATGGCCAGCGGCACCAGGAACACGACGACCGGTACGAGCACGACCAGCGCGGCGTACAGCGAGATCAGCGACGCGAGGAGGGTGACGACGAGCCCGCCGAAGACGCCGAAGGTGCCGACGAGCCCGAGGGGCCCGAGCCCCGCTCGCCGTGGCCGGCGCCAGTTCCCGTAGGTCGGATGGGAGGCGGCTTGTGCGCTCATGAGGGTCTGAACTCCTTTCGAGGAGTGGGGAGTCGAGTAGGGGGTGGGGGAGTGGCGCGGGACGGCGGCGGGAGCGGAGACCGAAGCGGAGACCGAAGCGGAGGTCGAAGTAGAGACCGAAGCGGAGGCCGAAGCGGACGGGACCGCCGGACTCCCTCGGGGGGTCGGGGGAGTCCGGCGGTCGTTCGGAGGGCGGGCGGCGGGGCCGGCCCTACGGCGACACCGGCCCTGGGGTCAGGGGTTGTGCCCCTGGTCGCCGTCGGCGCCGTCCACCGCGCCCGCGGCGGTACGGGTCGCGATCCCGGCCGCGGTGATCACCGCACCGGCGACCATCCCGGCGGGCCCGGCCGCGGCGGCCGCCTTGCTCAGCGCACCGGAGGCTCCGGCTCCCGCGCCGGCTCCGCCTCCACCGGCCCCCGAGGGGCCACCGCTGCCGGAACCTCCGCCGCCCGCGCCCACGCCCTTCGTGCCCATGGCACCGCTGGGGCCGCTCTTGCCGGAGGACCCGGACGACCCGCCCGACCCGGCGGAGCCGCCGTCGCCCGACCGGGACGAACCGGACGGGCCGGACGGGCCGGTCCGTCCGCCACTGCCACTGCCACTGCCACCCGCGATCGAGCGGGCGCCGGAGGCCACGGTGCCGCCCACCGCCGACATGGCGCCGCTCTCGGCGCCCGATCCGCCGAGAGCGGCGGTGGCGGGCATGACGAGCCGCAGCAGGGCGGGCAGCGAGACCGCGGAGAGCAGCATGATGCCGATGCCCGCGATGCGTTCGTGGATGCTGACCTCGCTGTTGTCCGAGGAGATCATCACCGAGCCCGCGTACATCACGAGGGCCGCGGCCGGTTTGTACAGCAGCCAGGCGATCATCCAGCCGATGTGCTTGCGCCACCAGCCGGCCCCCCAGTCCGTCATGGAGGCGGCGGCGGCGATCGGGAGGGTGCCCAGCAGCAGGATCATGACGCCCAGCCGGATGTAGAGCAGGATCGTCTGGATGATGCCGGCGATGAGCAGCAGGAAGGCGAGCACCATCAGCAGGAAGGCCTGCAGGGTGCTGCCGGAGGTGCAGCGGCCGATGTGCGCCAGCTGCGCCTCCGCTCCCGCGTCGAACAGGTATTGCGCGTATCTGTCCGACAGCCCGGCCGCCGCGGTCAGGACCGTCGTGGCGGCCGCCGAGACGAAGACGACCCGGAGGATGCCCTTGAGGGCGGTCTTGCCGGCGTCCCCGCGCCGTTCGATCGCCATCCGGGCGGAGGCGAACAGCAGCGAGCCGACCGCCAGGTAGACCACGACCCACTGCGAGGCGTTGTTGATGGCCGTGGTCGGATTGCTGCCCGTCGCCCCGGAACTTTTCTCCCAGGTCAGGGTCGGGATGGAGGTGACCAGGGACCCGTACACCTGGATCGCGGCGCCCAGGACGAAGTCCGCGACCGCTTCCATGATGGTTCCGATGGGGTTGCCCAGGAACTTGAAGAATCCCACCAGGGCGTCCAGTACGGGGACCCCTGAACTGTTGCACGAGGCCATGTCAGGTCTCCCACAGAAGGTAACCGTTGGTGTTCTGCACCGGGCTCAGGGTGGAGTACAGGCTGCCGTCGCCGAAGGGCAGGATCTTCCAGTCCCCCTCCTCCCAGCGCAGGTTGACGGTGGTCCCGGTGAAGCCGTCGCTGCCGCGCATGAGCAGGTTCACACTCGCCGCGCTCTTCGTGTACGAGCGCACCGAGAAGCCGACGTAGGAGGCGACGGACGCCTGGTCCACCTCCTCGGACGGGGCGTCCTCGATGGTGCGGCGCGTGAAGACGAACATGTCCCGCGCCAGGCCCGGCACCAGTTGCCGCTCCGCCACCGTCTCCCAGTCCGCCATGCCCATCTGGGACGTGATGACATGGGCGGCCAGCACGGCACCGGTGGCAGTGTGGGCGAAACACCACCAGGGCGTGCCCCCGGTCCGCACCGGTCCGGCCGTCGGGGAGACGGGCACGCGCACGGCGCCGATCATGCGCCAGGTGACGTCCTTCGGCGCGGCCTCGGGGCGGGCGGCACCTGCGCTGTCGTCCGTACGGCAGTCACCGGGCCGGCCGTGCGCGGCGACCGGTTCGCGGCCGGCCGCCGGGGCGCGGGCCGAGCCGTCGCCGCCGGAGGTCAGCGCCACGAGCCCGCCCAGGACCACCGCGCCGGCGAGGAACCCGGCCGACAGCTGCCAGCCGCGCTGACGCCAGTACGGGCCGGACACCTCGGGCTGCCGCTGCCTGCGTGTGAACATCTCGGACGACCGCCGGTCAGTTGAAGACGAAGGAGATCAGCGGACCCGCGGTGGCCACCAGGACACAGCCGCCGAGCACCATGCCGAGCCGGCTCATGTGCTCCGAACTCTCGCCCCGCTTGAGGGAGATGGCCATCATCGCGCCGGTGACCAGCACCCCGGCCACACCGGCGGCGGTTCCGCCCCAGGCGGCTATGCCGAGCACGGTGTTGACCTTCTCGGTCAGCTCCTCCGGGGCCTCCCGGCCGGGGTCCGGCACGTCGGAGGCGAGGAAGACCGATGCCTTGAGGAGGAGTGAGGAGGACATGGAGATCTCCGGAGAGTCGGTGCCCGAGCCCGGTGGGGTGGGCAGGTGATGAGGGGTGGGAAGGGTGGAGCTGGTCTGGATGTGATGCGGTTCTGGGGGTGGTGCGGGCCTGGATGTGGAGCTGGTCTGGATGTGGTGCGGGCCAGGATGTGGTGCGGGTCAGGAGGGGCGTCGGTCAGAGGCGGTGCCTGTCGGTCGGAGGTGGCGCCGCTATTCCGGCGCGTGGAGCGACAGGTCGCCGAGGAACGCGACGAGCGGACCGGCGCAGGTGGCGATCAGCGCGGCGAGGACGACGAAGAAGACACCGCGGAAGTGCTCCCCGCCCTCGCCCGGATCGCCGCGGCGCAGCTGGAGGGACATGTTGATGCCGATGATGATCAGACCGGCGACCCCGGCGGCCGAGGCGCACCAGGCGAGAAGACGGAGGATCGTCATCGCGCCACCGCCGATGTTCGGGTCGAACGCGTCGACCGCGAGGTGGCTCTGGAACAGCAGTCGGTTCATGAGGCGGTACTTCCTCGGTGGACGTCGGTTCCCACCAACTGGGCGAGTGCGCCGATCTTCCGGGGCAGCGAGCGCGGCCGGCCGCCCACGCGCCAGGCCGGTATCCACGGCACCCGGTGGACGTGGACGACGGAGCGGATGACCCGGATGCGGCGCAGCAGGCTGAGCGGCAGCCGGTTCGGGGCGTCGGCGACGAGGACCACGGCCACCAGGTCGAGGCCCTGCGGGGCCTTGCCCTCGTGCAGTGCGCCCAGTGCCTGCGACACGGCTCTGATGCCCTGCGCGCTGGTCCGGCCGACGATCACGATCCGGCGGGGTTCGCCCTTCGCGGGCTCCGGCCAGCGGGCGCCCACGTCCACGCCGCCGAGGAGCTCGCACAGCGAGGTCGCGCCGGCGCCGCCGTGCGCCTTGACCCACCCGATCTCGTCCGGGGACTTGCCCCGCAGGGGCCTGCGCCGCTTGGGCTCGCCCCAGCCGACTTCGGCGGACCGGTCCGCGGCGGCCCGGCGTACGGATGCGGCCCCGGCGGAACCGGACGCCTTGGACGGGCCCGGCCGGGACTTCGGGACGCCGGGAGTCCCGGCCGGGCCGGGGGATGTGACCGGACCCGGGGTCCTGGGGGAGGCCGGAGGCGCGGTCCGGGACGCGGGCGCCGGTTCGGTCCGCTGCGCGGGGCGCGGGGCCGGGTGGGGCGCCGGGCGTGGCGCCGGGTGGGGGCGGGCCGCCGGTGAGGACTGCTGCCGTACCGGCTGGGCCGCGGCGGTGGCTGGGGCGGCGGGCGCGTGACCGGCCGCGGGACGGGGTGCCGTGCGGTCGGCGGCAGGCGGAGCCTGCACGGAGGCAGGCCGGGTGGCCGGCGGTTGCGCGGCCGGAGCCGGCCGGGTGGCGGGTTGCTGTGCGGGGGACGTACCGGCGCCCTGCCCCTCGGGGGCGGCCGTCTCCGTGCCGGGTCGCGGGCGGGCGGGTTTCGGTCCCCGTACCCAGCCCTTCGGGTCCGACGGCGTTGCCGAAGGAGTGCCCATGCGCTTCCTGCCCCCCTCTTGCCCTGTTCCTGTGCTGCTCTGGCTCATCTGCTTTCCACCGGTTTGAACTTCTTTGCGCCGGGCCGCGTTTGATCTACCGAGCCCGCCGGACAGCACAACGGGCCGACCGGCACAGCGGTTCAAGGTGAGGGGAAGAAGGCACGCGCCGATGAGCGCAGACTCGGAAGACAACGCATCGAACACCGTCCGCAACGTGGCAGCGGCCGGTGTCGGCTGCGGCTGTCTGATGTCGCCGGTGATCCTGGTGATCGGCGCGGTCGTCGTCATCGTCTTCGGCGGATTCGGCGTGCTGCTGGCGCCGCTGATCGCCCTGATCCTGCTGTTCGGCGGGGGTGGAGGCAGCGACTCCGCCAACGAGGCCATCGGCCACGAGATCGAGAACGTCTTCGGCGGCGACGGCAAGGAGGAGCTGGACGAGAACACCGTCCCGGACGAGCTGGTGGACAGCATCAAGGACGCCGGCGACCTGTGCTCGGACATCGGCCCGATCGTCATCGCGTCGCAGCTGGAGAACGCTTCCGGCTTCAACGCCGAGATGAAGGGCGCCAACGGCGAGAAGGGCATCTCCCAGCTGCCGCCCGAGATCTTCGAGGAGTACGGCGAGGACGACGACGACAACGACGAGGTCGACGCCATGGACACCGCCGACTCGATCATGGCGCAGGGCCGCTACATGTGTGACCTGGCCGAACAGGCGAAGAGCGCCATCGACGCCAAGACGGTCGAAGGGACCGTTCTGGACGTCACCCTGGCCGCCTACAGGATCGGCATGGACGCCGTCATCGAGGCCGGGGGCGTTCCGCAGTCGAACGACGCCGTCGGCTATGTGGCCGCCATCCGCGCCCAGTTCGCCAAGTACGCCGGTGTGGCCGCCCCGCCCGACGGCGCCACTCCGGGCGTCACCCCCAGCCCCGACGAGTCCGGCGGCCCGGACGAACCGGACGACTCCGAATTCGTGGACACCCGGACCGCGGATTCCGGTTCCGCCAGCGACGGGACTCCCGCCCCATGAGGAGGACAGCCATGACCCGCTTCGATGTGTACATCTCCGACGACGGGTTCGCCCGCATCGACCAGGAGCCCGTCGCCCCCGCACCGGGCGAGTCCGTGCACGAGGCCGTACTGGACCATTTGCAGCGGTACGCGGAGCGGTACGGCACCCCGGTGCAGGCGACCGTGACCGAGGGACCGGGCGACGTCCACTTCACCCTGGAGGTCGCGCCGGACGGATCGAGCCGGGTTCTTGCGCCGGAGGAACCCGAGGAGCCGAAGGAATCAGAGGAACCGGAGGTTCTGGAGGTTCCCGAAGGCCCGACGGACCCGGAGGTGTCCGAAAGCTCGACGGACCCGGAGGTGTCCGAAAGCCCGGAGGCTTCCGGGGGCCCGCGGGAATCGGCGGCACCCGAGGACTCCGAAGACCTGGAGGTCTCCGAGGCCCCGGCGCCTGTGCCGCATCCCGTGGCCGGGTCCGCCATCGCCGCGGCGGTCGCCCGCGCGCGGGCCACCGCCGCCGGCGACGCCGCGAACTCACCGGCCCGGATCAGCATCCCGGCCCAGGCCACGGCCCCCGAACCGGAGCTCGTACCAGGCCAGGAACCGGCCATGGAGCGGGAGGCGGAACCGTCCCCGTCCCTGTCCCCGGCCCCCGAGCCGGAACCGGAACCGGCATCCGGCCCACCCCCGGAGCCCACACGCAGGACCACACGGGGCGTCACCGAGGAACTGTCCGCCCCCGTAGCCGCCGTGGACCTGTCGCCCGAGCTGATCGAACGGATCACCCGGATCAACGCGTTGGCGGCCGTCGGCCGGCTGGACGAGGCGCTGGACGACGCGACCGCGCTGCGCGAGGCCATGACCGCCGAGATGGGCGCCGAACACCCCGACGCCCTGGAGGCGCGGGCGATGGAGGCGTACCTGGCGCACCTGCGCGGGGACCACCGGGAGGCCACGGTGCTGGCCCTGTCCGTGGCCCGCATCCTGTGCGGGGCCGGCGACCCGCAGGCGCCGGCGGCGGTGGCGAGGGCGGCAGCCGCGTGGCAACGGCTGGACGACGACCGGGCGGCGGAGATCCACGGCAACGAACTGCTGCACATGTGGGGCAGGTTGCACAGCGCCGGCCGCCTGTCCCCGGCGGACGAACACCTTGCCCACCAGGTCCGCATCCAGCTGGAGGACCTGACGGCCTACGTCTGACCGGCCCGTCGCACGCCGCCGCCGTGCAAACCGCCGTGCAAACCGCCGTACAAACCCGTCGTGCGGACCCGCTGCACAAACCCGTCGTGCAACCCGGTCGTACGACCCCGTTGTACGGCGCATGTATTCAACGTCAATGAAGCATCGAACGAGCGTCGAACACGCCTGGCAACACTCCACTCCGCCGGAGGTTCCGGCTCCCCGTCCCACGGCAGGGAGCCGGCCGTCCCAAGGAGCAGGAGCACACCATGAACGTGACGGTGATCGGATCGGCAAGCGCGGTGTCCCCCGAGGAACGGGCACTGAGGGACCTCTACCTGGAGCACGGCCCGGCCCTCTACACGTACGTGCTGCGCATGCTGAACGGGGACACCCACCGCACGGAGGACGTCATCCAGGAGACGCTGCTGCGCTGCTGGAACAAGCAGAACCTGGCGGACGGCGAGGGAATGGCCGTACGCCCCTGGATGTTCCGCGTCGCCCGCAACATCGTGATCGACGCACACCGTACGAAGATGGCCCGCCCGCTGGAGATAGGCGGCGCGACCTGGCTGACCGAACTGGGCGCCGAGGCCGACGACATCGAACGCATGCTGTCGTCCATCGTCCTGCACGACGCCCTCCAGGCCCTGACGCCCGCACACCGCGAGGTCCTGGAGGCCACCTTCTTCGCCGACCGCACCACCCAGCAGGCGGCCACCGCCCTCGGCGTCCCCCAGGGCACGGTGAAGTCCCGCGTCTACTACGCCCTGCGCAGCCTGAAAACAGCCCTGGAAGACCGGGGCATGCACTGACCGTGCTGCTTGACTGCTCCAGTGATCGAACTGGCGAGTATGGCGGCAGCAGCCGCGCTGACGGCCTGGCTGATGCGCCGGAAGGTGCGGCAGCGGGCGGACAACGCCGCTCAGGGTAGTGCGATCAGGGTTCCCTGCCTGATCAAGCACCCTTCGCATGAGGCCCGTTGGCTCCGGGGACGGATGCTGACAACCCCCACCGCGGTGGTCTGGGAACCTCGCACCAAAGCCGGTGCCGGGGTGGCGCTGCCGGCGGACCTGCGCCCGGTCGGCGTGCGATCGCCTTCGAGGCGCGAGGCGTGGAGGATCAACGGCAGGTCCAGAATCGTCGAGTGCGGCTCGGCCGAAGGCACCGTTCTCGTCGCCGTGATGCCGAACGAACTGGATCACGTCCTCACGGCCTTGAACAGCGCCGGAGCGGTCGAATAGCCCGACGGGTCCCGTCCGCGGGAGGAGCCCGGCTCTCCCGGTGCGCGCTCGGCATCAGGCCGTGTGCCAAAGGAAGCGGGAGCGCACACCGGTCCGGCCTCCTGGATCGCTCAAGCGCACGAATGGACGCAGAATGCGGTAAATGGTTCCCATCCGTCGGCGTGGGCCGTGGAGGAGTGACTGGCGTGCTTGAGGTCCCGCTTTGGCTGTGGGGGGCGTTCGCCGCGACCGTGGTGGTGTCGCTGACGGTGGACCTGCTGGCCCATCGCACCGCGCACGTCATCGGCTTCAAGGAAGCCGGCGCCTGGAGCGCCCTGTGGGTGGGCCTCGCCCTGACCTTCGGTGCGGTCGTCTTCCTGGTCCTCGGTGCGACGGCGGGCACGGAATACATCACCGCATGGCTCCTGGAGAAGAGCCTGTCGGTCGACAATCTCTTCGTCTTCGCCGTGATCTTCGCGTACTTCAAGGTGCCCCGCGCCTACCAGCACCGTGTGCTGTTCTTCGGTGTCATGGGAGCCCTGGTCTTCCGCGGGATCTTCCTCTCCCTCGGCGTCGCCGTGGTCAGCCGCTTCACCGCCGTGCTCTTCGCCTTCGCCGCCGTCCTCTTCTACAGCGCCTACAAGCTCCTCAAGGACGAGGAGGAGAGCTTCGACCCGGGCAGCAACTTCGCCGTACGGCTGCTCCGCAAGATCATGCCGGTCCGCGACGAGTACGCCGGCGCGAAGTTCTTCGTCAAGGAAGCCGGCAGGCGCGTGGCCACCCCGCTCCTGGCAGTGGTGGCCGCCATCGAGGCAGCCGATCTGATCTTCGCCGTTGACAGCGTTCCCGCCGTTCTCGCTGTCAGCGACGACGCCTTCATCGTCTACACCAGCAACGCGTTCGCCATTCTCGGTCTGCGGGCCCTCTATTTCCTGCTCGCAGGGCTTTTGGACCGGTTCCACTACCTGAGCAAGGGCCTCGCGATCATCCTCGCCTTCATCGGCGTCAAGCTCGTCCTGCAGGCGTCCCACAAGACGATCAGCACCAGCGTCCCCGAGATCCCCTCACCGGTCAGCCTCGCGGTCATCGTCGTCGTCCTGGCCGGTTCCGTAGCCCTCAGCCTGCTCCGGCCCGCCCCACCCCACCCGGTGCCCGGAGGTCCGAACGAGAAGGCGGCCTCGCCGCCGGAGTCGTCAACCACCGAGAACCCCGGCTCGGACGGAGGCGCACATACCGAGCAGGACCAGGACGGGAAAGATCCGCCCCGACCGGCGGGCTGATCAATGCCGGAGAACGCGTGCACGTTCCCGGTGTCCTTCTGCGACCGCGGAGCCTACTATTAAAGAATGAGTAAAGTCGAGCGTGAGACCGGTTCCCCGGGAGCGCTTGTCTGCCCGGTCTGCAAGCAGCCCGTGACCACGACGGTGAAGGGCCGGCACAAGACTCTCGGAATCTTCGTGCCCGTGTGGCGCCCCGGCCCCTGCCACAACGCCGAGTGCCCTGAATACCTGAAGGAATCGAAGCAGCTCGGACGCCAGGACCACTGACGCGGCCGAGTCGGGACGTCGCCTGCCTCCGTCTGGAGCCGGATCCTGAAGCCGGTTCCCCGAAGAGCCCCGGAAAACCGCTCAGGGACCCGCCCGTGCATGCGGATCAGGCCCCTGAGCCGGTACTTCACCGTCGGGGCGGCGGGGTTCGAACCCATGGCCTCTTCGTCCCGAACGAGGTGCGAGCAACATCGGCCCGGGGGGCTTGCTGTTTCGCCTGTTCAGGGCGTTGGGGCGCGGTTCTTCCGGTCGGCCTTCGAGACCATCCCCCCACCCCCCCCCACCCCTGACGTATGACAAATGCCGTATGTATCGGCGTTAACCGGCCTCCCGGCTGGTCAAGTGCCCTGAATCGTCGGCTCAGGCAGCGGCGGGCAGCTTCTCCTCGCGTCGTCGGCAGTCCCGGCAGCGCCCGGGCTCCGGGGCGCGGAAGGCACGCTCGCAGCCGTCGCAGGTCTGGAACGGCAGTACGGCCGGGCGTTCGGCCAACGGCGGGAGCGGGGCCGGAGGTGGCGCGGGCAGGGGCGTTTCCCGGAGGCGGAAGGCGAGGAGGCCCACCGGGCGGGTCAGGAAGTGGTCGGGGAGCCGTGCCGTGAGATGCGCGGTGATCTGGGAAGGCGCGACACCTGCCGCGAGCCACTGCCCGACGGCCGGCGCCAGCCGCACGGCCTCCCGCTCGGACAGGAGGAGCCGCGGATCGACGCGGCGGAGCGCGGTCAGCACGGCGACTGCCCGCGGGTCCGCGTCGGCGAGTGACGCCGCCTCTTCCGGCTCTTCAGGCCGGTCCGGAGCGGAGAAGGACGCCGCTTCCGTGACCGTCGCCGATGAGGACGTGGCGCGCTCGGCCGCGGGCGGCTTCCGGGGCCGGGGCGGCTTCGGCGGTTCCGGGGAGCCGTCGGGCTCCGGTGGCCCGTCCGGCTCCGGTTCCGGGCTGCCGCCGGGGACGTCGTAGAAGTACGTCCGGGTGCGGATCTGCCCGGAGGGCAGGCGCTCACAGCGGCGTTCCAGGTAACCGGCGGCCTCCAGCTCCCGCAGCGCCCGGGAGATCAGGATCTCGCCCTCGGTGAAGTGCGCGCACAGGGCATCGATGCTGACGGGGGTGCCGGTGGGCAGGGAGAGGATGTAGACCGCCACGCCGACGGTGACCGCGCTGCCGCGCCGCTGCGCGAGGGCGTTGGAGATCACCGTGAAGTCGGCGGTGAGCCGGGTGCGTACGTGGATCACGCCGGAGGTCGGAGCTCCGGCGTCGGCGCGCAGGCGCGCGTTAGACTGCGAGTCAGCCATCGGGAAGCTACTTCTTCCTGATCGGTGAGGCCCTCGCTCGGGATTGCCGTCCCGGCCGGGGGCCGTATCTGTTTGCGGTTGTCGAGCTTGCTGCGGTGAACGTAACCGCCCGTATCCCGCGCCCGCAAGCCGGTCACTCGCACGAGTGACGCGAGCCTTCCGGCGGGGAGGGTGGGCGGGCGGGTAGTTCTTTCCCCCGGTTCTTTCAGGAGGTCAGCGGCCCGCCGGACCCTCGCGGACAAGGACCCGGCGGGCCCGGCGGACGGACGGCGGCCGGAGCCCGGCCGTCTCAGGGACGGTGCTGCCCGTCGCCCTTCAACTCGCCTATGAAGGCGGCCCAGGAGGCTGCTGCGAAGCACAGCGCCGGACCGTACGGCACCTTGCTGTCACGGACGGGCACGACGGCCCGGAACCCGTCGGCCACCTCCACGCAGTTGCCGCCCTCCTGGTTGCTGTAGCTGCTCTTGCGCCAGGCGACGCCGTTCGGATCGGGATGGGACCTTCGCTCCACGGTGGTTGTCCTCCCTCACGGATCGGATCATGTCGAGTGACATGAGCGGGGGCAGAGCTGCCGCCCGCAGCCGATCGTAGGTCAGCGCGAAACTCCTGACCTCGTCCGGATCCTCGATGAGTTGGCCGTAGTGCGCGCCCTCCGTGTAGGCGGTCTCCGAGCCGTCCGGCAGGGTGAGCACCGTGAGCGAGCCACCCATGACCTCGTGCTCGCCTTGGTCGAACGGCAGCACCTGCACGGTGATGTGAGGTTCCTCCGAGGTCTCGAGCAGCCGCTCCAACTGCTCCCGCATCACCGCATGTCCGCCGACGGGACGCCGGAGCACCGCCTCGTCGAGGACCACCCACAACTCGGGACGGCAGGACGTGCCGAGGCGCTCCTGTCGTCCCATGCGAAGGACGACCCGCTCCTCCAACTGCTCCTCTCCGCCCAGCGTTCGACCGACGCTCAGCACCGCCCGCGCATAGCCCTCCGTCTGCAACAGACCCGGAACCACATGAGCCGCGTACTCGTGGACGGCCACCGCTCGCCCCGAGTACTCCATGAACCTCCGCGACCAGTCCGGAAACGCCTCCCGGTACACGTAGGGCCACAACTCGACGAGCAGATCGTCCGCACCGAGGACCGCGTCCAGCGCACGGGCCAGCTCCAGCGTCGGCTTCGCGCCGGACGCCCGCTCGATTTGCGTGATCCGCGTGCTCACCACATGCGTCCTGGAACCGAGTTCGGCCTGGGTCAGCCCGGCCGCTGTACGGAGCCGGCGCACCCGCGCGCCGAACAGCGCCGCCATCGACGTACTCGGATCAATTCCGTTGGCCAAAGCGTCACTTCCGTTCCTTACCGCCTGAAAGGTAATGCTGTGTCACCTTTCGAGCGTAGGGCGATCGGACGACTCTTGTTCACGGAACGTGACGCATCGCGCACGCCGCGAGATGTCGCGGCTCGAACGGACAAGGACGGACAGGCCGTGCTGACAGGAACGACCACCCCGGAAGAACGGCCGCGCCGGACCGCGAACGCCGCCGCACTCCACGACACCGCACACGAACCCCACTCCTGGGCCGGGCAGTTCGCCCCCTCACCGCGAGGTGCGCAGCTCGCCCGACGCCTCGCCGTCCGGCGCATGGAGGACTGGGGCCACCCACCGGAGTCGGACGCGTCGTGCACGGTCGCTCTGGTCGTCGGCGAACTCGCGGCGAACGCCGTACGGCACGGCAGGGCCCCCGGTCGTGACTTCCACCTCCGGCTCGCCCTCGACACGGCTGCGGACCTGGTGCGCATCGAGGTCGCGGACGCCCCCTCGGCGAAGCGGCTGCCCTCGGCCCCGCCCACGTCGTGCCCGGAGGGCGAGTCGGGCCGGGGACTACTCCTGGTGGACGCCCTGGCCCTGCGCTGGGGCTCGACACCTCGCCGGCCCGTGGGCAAGACGGTGTGGGCGGAAGTGTCCGTGGGGGCAAGCTCCCCAGCCGACCCCGGAAACCACCCAGGGACCGACCCGCACTGCTCCCGAACGACTTCCGAGGCGTGAATTCCGAGTGGACCATGTCGCGAACGACATATATCGTGGGCGACATGGCTGATCTGTACGATGTCGAGATCGAGCCCGAGGTACGAGCTTGGCTGGAGTCCCTTCCGGCAAGGCACTACCGGAAGGTGGAGCGGATGGTGATGCTCCTGGCCGACGACCCGACGAACTTGGGAGAGCCACACGCCCGCCATCTCGGTGACGGTGTGCGCGAACTGAGACCGATGCTCGACGGCACGGCCTTCCGTATCACCTATTGGCTGACCTCGCGCCGCACAGTGGTGTTGTTGACCGTGTTTCGCAAGACAAGGATGCGGGAGGAAGCGGAGGTCGACAGGGCCAAGCAGGCGAAGAAGGCCTGCGAAGCCGAGCATGGGCCGGCACATCAGTTGTTCGACCGCGACGTCGACAAGGAGGAGCTGGAATGAACCACAGCCGCTGGAGGCTCGCACGGGAAAAGGCGCTCACCGGCGAGGACGGCCGTTCGCCGGAGCTGAAGGAACTCGACCGGGAGATCAGCCTTTCCATGGCGCTCGCCCAAGTGGTGTACGACCGACGCAAGGCCCTCGGCCTGTCCCAGGAGCAGCTTGCCCGTAGCTGTGGTCTGACCCAGGCGAAGATCTCCCGCATCGAGGGATCGGACACCGTTCCCACCCTGCCGCTGCTGGCGAAGCTGGCCAAGGGGCTCAATGCCTCGCTGAACATCGCCATAAACGAGGAAGACGTAAGCCTCACTCTCACCGCCCGCGACGCGGCCTGATCCGGCCCCGGACATTTCCCTCACACCACGGCATCTGGAGCTCGTGGTGCGGACCGCGGGCGAGCACGGGCGGGTGGATGGCCGGCGAGTGCCGTAGCGATTGCTGTGCTCCGTTGCTGTACACACGACAGAGGCCCCTTCACGATCACGTGAAGGGGCCTCTGCCCTCTGCCGGGGTGGCGGGATGTGAACCCACGACCTCTCCGTCCCGAATAAGGTCAGGGCGAGACCCATACCTGCCCTCGCTGGTGTTTATGCAGGTCAGGACCTTGGGGTGGCATGGTATCCCTGGGTGCCTGGGAGGCATTGGGAGAAGATCTTCTCCCGGATCTCTCCCAGCGCCGTCGCTGTGCTCAGGGCGCCAGGACCACCCAGTCGGCGTCGGGCGCGGACTCGGTGCCGTCCGCGTACTGGGCGGTCACCCAGTAGAAGTGAGTGGTGCCCTTGGCGGCGTCGGTGTCCTCGTAGGAGGACCCCGTCGTGGCCGCCAGCTTCTCGTACGCCTTGGCGTGCGGGTTCCACCTGTAGACCTGGTAGCCGATGGCGTCGGTCACCGGAGACCAGGACAGCTCGACGCCCGCCTCTCCGGAAGCCGCAGTCAACCTGACCGGCGAACCCCCCGGCGTCGCCGCGCTCGGCGTCATGTCGAGCTCGGTCGCGGTCACGATCTGGGCCTCGCCGGTCACCCGGAAGGAAGAGTTCCCGGCGTCGTCCACGGCGTTGACGATGAAGCAGGACTCCTCGCCGTCCGGGAAGGCGGTGTACGCGTACGAGGTGGTGTCGGCCGACACGTAATAGCCCGGGTAGAGGGAGCACAGCTGCTCCTCCTCGTCCCCCAGCAGCTCGCCCCGTCGGACCACGTAGCTCGCCAGGTCGGCGGTCGGGTTGGCGTCCCAGCGCACCTCGAAGCCGTACTCGGTCGGGGTGACGGTCACCCCGGTGACGGCGGACGGCGGGGTGAGGTCCCGGCGCTTGCCGCTGACGGCGACGGACCGCGCGGACTCGTTGCCCGCGGCGTCCAGAGCGGTCACCCGGTAGTAGGAGGTGGTGTCCTCGGCGGCCGAGGCGTCCACGTACGAGAGCTGCTCGGTACCGCCCACGCCGGTGTAGGCCCCGTCCGCACTGGCCGCCCGGTACACCCGGTACGACACCGCTCCCTGGACCGCGCTCCACCCGACCCGCAGCCCCTCCGGTTGGGAGGCGGTGCTCAGTCCGGCCGGCACGGGCGGCGCGGTGCGGTCGACGGTGGTGACCGCCTGGTCGGCGGTGCCGGTGGACTCGTTGCCGGCCTTGTCGACCGCGCGGATCTCGTAGTAGTACGTCTGGCCGGTCGGGGGCGGGGTGTTGGTGTACGACGTGGAGGTCGTGGTCGTCAGCGGCTTGGCGGGGTACGTGCTGCCCTTGAGGCGGCGGTAGACGCGGTAGCCGGAGAGGTCCATCTCCTTGTTCTTGGACCAGGTGATCCTGGCCTTGCCGGTCGCCGTGTCGTACGTGACGGCGGTGCCCGTCGGGGTACGCGGCTTGACCTTGTCGACGGTGGACGAAGTCCGCGGCGCGTAGCCGAACTTGACGTTGGCGGCGCCGGTCCAGTTGACGAAGTCGACGCGCAGGGTGTGCTTGCCGGACGGAATGGTGACGTTGACCGTCTTCTTCACCGTCGTCGAGACGTCCTTCCACAGGTCGACCTTGCGGACGCCGTCGAGGTAGACGCGGATGCCGTCACGCGCTTCGACCGGGAAGGAGAAGGGGCCGCCGGAGCCGAAGTCGCGGGTCACCGTCCAGCGGACGCCGAATTTGTTCGACGGCAGACCGGAAGCCGGGGCGCCCGTGCCCCAGTTCTGGTCGATCTTGGAGTCGCAGTCGGTCTTCTTCGGCGTACCGGAGAAGGTGGTGTTCGCGAAGAACTGCCGCTTGTAGACCGGCGAGGTGCAGGTGGTCGCGGCGGAGGCGGGCGTGGCGACGGCGGTGAGCAGGCCGCCCGCGGTGGCGAGCACGATCGCGGTCGCGGCCGCGGAGGTCGTGCGTCTGGCTGGGGTCATTCGGTCCTCTGATCGGATCAGGACGCAAAAGAGCGTTCATGACCACGACATGCGAGGCCGGGATGAGGTTGTACCGATCTTCACGGCCCGACGACCGGGACTTTACGCCGGGCGTCCGCACGGACACCCGGCGTGCGCTTGAAAGCCCCGGTCGTGACCGCGTTCCGGATCGGCCTGGAGGAACGTGGGTTGTCCTATGTGCCGGCACTGACCGGCAAGGAGGTCGCCCATGGTCAGGAGGCCGAACCGTACCGGCCGGCCTACCGGCTACTGGATATCCAACCTGCCCATCACCACACCGGTGGAAGACCTGGTGAGGTGGGCGAAGATGTGCTGGCGAATCGAGCACGACTACCAGGAGCTCAAGCACGGCCTGGGACTCGACCACTTCGAGGGCCGCACCTGGCGTGGCCGGCACCACCACGTCACCCTCGTCACCGCCACCTAGGCATTCCTCATCCTCAGGCGGCACGACCCAAAAGTCCACACGCCGGCCTGACTCTCTACCAGGTCCTCGACGTCCTTCAGGACCTGCTGAAGTGCTGGACCGGCGCCTGCACCACCTGCAACCGCCTCCTGCCCCGCAACCGAACCAGACCCTAACGAAGCATTACTAGGCCCCCGGCTGGCCCTGCTCGGCACGGAACTCATCGAGCAGCTCAAAGAACAGCTCGATCGCGGGCCGGTGCGTGGCCTCGGCCGCGCGCTCGATCTCCACCACCCAGCCCAGCGAGCTTTCGTACTCATACCCCAGCCGCGGCCACAGCCAGTCGGCGAACGGGCCGCCCTGCCGGAGGTCAAGCTCTTCCTTGGCGCCGTGAACCTTCAGAGCCACGTGATAGCCGAACAGCATGGAATCCAGATGCTGCAGCGAACTGCCTCGCACCCACATCCCCGGGCGCAGTCGCACCTCCTCCAGGAGGTCGTACACATCGCGCATCTCGGTGAGCTGTCTGGGCGCCCGCCGGACCGTTTCCGCCTCTGCCATGCGGGAACCCTACTGTCGCTTCGAGGACCACCGAACAGGCCAGGAACTTTCGAACAACGAGACGAAGCCGGCCCGCGGGATGAGATCGTCCAAATCAGACGTCAAGCATCACCCGGCGCCAAATCGTCAAACTGCACCTGACTCGACACGCCACCTCGGGGCGCTGGGGCCCGTCGTTTGGATCATCCGGTAGTTGGCCAAGGCTGCTGACTGGAGAGTCGATCGCGGTGCCGATGGTGGCGTGCGCGTCGGCGCGGAGGACTTCCGCAAGGGCTCACTGGAGCAGTTCGATGTGCGGATGGTCCGGGGAGTCGGGGCAGACGTGGAGTTGCAGGTTGTTGCCGCCGGTGATGCTGATCAAGGTGAAGTTGCCGTCCCGGGCGCCCAGGGGAAGCGGGGTCGGGTTCGGCCGTTCCTCCTCGCCGATCCAGGTCTCGCTGCCACCGTCCCATTCCGAGGAGGCGATGGTGAGGAGCGGGACTTCCTCGGTGCCGCACTCGGGGCAGAGGCGGGGCACGGGGTCGGTGGGGCTCCAGCGGGTCCAGCCGCCGGTCTTCCAGCCGGGGGCGGTGGAGAGGTTGTTCAGGTAGAGCTCGCCCGGGTCGTCCGCGTAACTGCTGTACAGCGCAGGGTCGACCGTCTCCCAGCGGCTCATGTCGTCCAGCTGGTCCCGAAGCTCCTCGCTCAGTTCCGAGGGGTTCGGGTAATCGGTGACCTGCTCCGGTGAGAACAGGCACGGCTCCGGGAGGTAGTACGCGGACTGGACGATCGGCGGCTCGGGCGGTGCGTCGAGGACGTCGGTGACGGTGGCGGAGGAGCGCCAGAAGAGGACGGTCTTGGGGTGAGCCATCGCGTGGTCGAAGGGGCACCACAGGACCTGGAGGAGGTCCGCGTCGGGCGGGCACGGGAAAGGGATGTCGCGAGCGTAGAGCTGGGCCACGGGCATCATGGCAATCGGGCCGTCGAACCACGGGCGGCCCTCGCGGAACCGCTGCGCGGCCTCCAGTTCCTCGGGTGTGACCGTGGGTGCCTGGGGGTCGAGGCGCAGCCGCTCGGCCGCTGCCACCTGCCTGCGGCGAAAGAGCCTGATGTCGTCCGGAGAGTGCACCACTCTCGTCACGCGACTGTCGTGCGGCTCGTCGCAGTACGGCCACGGCTCGTCGGCGGGCCACAGGAGTGGCCCGCCGACGGAGCTGTCGTGCGCGGTCGGGGATCCGGGGCGCGGGTGCAGCCGGGTCGCCGTGCGTGCCAGCGGGGCCAGTCGGGGGAAGAGCGCGGTGACGTCGAACGGCCGCGGTGGGGTGGTAAAGATGGCGTTCACAGCGGTGATGCTGCCAGCAGCGTCTGACAATGGGTGTACCGATCCACGTCAGCTGACACCACACAACTTCCCTGAGTCAGCAGGCGGACCAGAGAAAGATGCCAGCGATGTGGAGTCCGGCCAGGTAGATGGTCGCGGTCTTCTCGTAGCGCGTGGCGATGCCGCGCCACTGCTTGAGGCGGTTGATGCACCGTTCGACGGTGTTGCGCTGTTTATAGGTCTCGCGGTCGAACGCCGGCGGTCTCCCGCCCCGGCTGCCCCGCCGCAGCCGATGGCCACGTTGATCTGCCGGCACGGGGATCACCGCACGGATGCCGCGCTTGCTCAGGTGGTCGCGGATCGCGCGGGAGGAGTACGCCTTGTCGGCCATGACTACGTCCGGCCTGGTTCGGGGCCGTCCGCGGCGACGCGGTACACGGAGGCCGGCCATGACGTCCAGGAAGGCAGGTGCGTCGCCCGCTTGGCCGCAGGTCAGGACAAATGCGAGGGGACGACAGCGGCCGTCGGCAGCAAGATGGATCTTCGTTGTCAGTCCCCCGCGCGACCGGCCGATGGCGTGGTCGTGCGGCTCGGCCGTTGGGGCCCCCCTTTTGCGGGCTCCGCGCCGGACGGGGTTCCTGTGCGGCGACCGCGCCGGCGGTGAGCCCGGCACCACGACGATCGTCAGCACGTCGCCACCGGCCCCGGTCACCGGCGACTCCTCGCCTGCCGCCAGGGCCGCACCTACCAGTACGGGGGCGCTCCGGCCTCTTGTGCCGCTGCCCGGGATGCGAGTGCCCGGGATGCGAGGTGGTCACCTGCCGTTGGATGGTGGAGTCATGAACCATCACAAGCCCCCGCAAACGATCGACATCGACACCCGGCTCGTCACGACCGGTGCCGTGCTCACCGCGGCCGGTGCCGTGGTGGCGTGCACCGGCATGGTCATCGCGGCCGTCGCCGTGTTCGCCGCAGGTCGGCGCATGATCCGCGGCATGGACGTGCCTCCGGCCCAGCAGGCGGCCATGAAGTGGCAGCAGGCCAAGGAGGCGTCCCGAGCGGGCATACAGGCGTGGCAGTCCGCTTCCGACACCCAGAACGGGTCGTTCGCCCGCTAGCCCGGGCCCGGCCCATGGCTGTGTGAGGCGCGGAAGGGGAGCTGCTGCAACCGCCGACGCCTGCGGAAGCACTCGGAGCGGGGCTGTCTCGCACGGCCTGGGGTTCGCCATCGGCGAGCTCGAACGCCACGGGTGGCGCAGTCGCCGTGTTCGTCAAGGGCTGTGGGGGCCTCGTATGCCGGGGGCGTTGTCGGCGCTGAGCGCGTTCTCCCGCAGGCCCGGTTCGGTGCGGAGCGTCCTGGCGAACCAGTCGCCGTAGCGGTTTCCCAGAAACGGGGCCGTGGCGCCGTGGAGGAGAACGCTCAGGCCCACGGTCACGGCGATGACGCCGTTCAGCAGCGTCGTCCCGGGCAGGTGCTCACCGAAGGCCAGCAGGCCGAAGACCAGGGAGGCGAGCCCGCGCGGACCGAACCACCCGATGTAGGCGACGGAGGCGGCCCGCAGACCGGCGCCGGCCATGGCCAGAGCGACCGGCAGCATCCGGACCACGGTCAGGCTGATCAGCGCGTAGACCACCATCCGCCACGTCACGTGCTGAAGGACCGGCCCCAGGATGACCGCGCCGAAGACCAGGAAGCTCACCGAGGCGAGCAGGAGCCCGAGCCGCTCGCTGAATTTCGTGCTCTGCGTGGGACCCGGGCCTTCGGCGTGAGCGACACGTCCTGACGACGCGCCACGCAGCCGGCTTCCGAAGGCCAGACCGGCGGCCCAGGCACCGATGAAGCCGCTGCCTTCGCCCACGTCACACAGCGCGTAGGTGCTCACGGGAACGGCCAACGTCAGGAACTGCCGCCACGCGGGAGTGCTCCAGTCCCGGGCAACCGACCGACGCAACACGCCCGCCCCGGCCCAACCGGCGGCGAGCCCGATCGCACCGCTCAGCAGCAGCGCGCGCAGGAACGTCACGACGACGCCCGGATGCCCCTCGGCCTCGCCCGCCGCCGCCAGCGCCAGCACGAAGAACGGGAGCACCAGACCGTCGTTCAGACCCGATTCGACGCCCAGGCCGCCTCGGACCAGCGCCGGGACCCGCTTGTTGGAGAAAGCCTGCTGCCCGAGCGCGGCATCCGTCGGAGCCAGGATGACACCGACCAGCGCCAGCTCCCACACACCCAGACCGGGCAGGAGGGGCCAGGCCGCCAGCCACCCCAGCGCCATCGTGACGGGCAGCCCGACCACGAGCAGCCGCAACGGCAGGAACCCCTCCCTGCGCAGGTCCCCGATCCTGATCGCCGCCGCGTCCGTGAACAGCACAAGGATGAGCGCGCTCTCCAACAGCGTCCGGATGACCTCCGGATCCCGGTCCGCGTTCAGCAGGTCCAGGCCCAGAGGCCCGATCGCCAGCCCGCACACGACGAACACCAGGGGCCCGGACAGCACGGTCGTCGACAGCCGCCGCGAGAGCGCTCCGTAGCCGACGACCACGCCACCGGCCACCACCACACCCCACTGGCTCATCCGTACTCCTCACCCGGGACCAGGGTGACCGCCCGGGCAGCTGTGCCGGGACGACGCGCCACGCGCCCGACCACGCCACCCGTCACGGTCACGCAGTGACATGACCGCTCACTCTAGGTGTTGGTTCGGTCGAGCCGGGGACCCTCGGTCCTGGCGCGCGGAGCCGGGGAGGGGGCCTTTGCCGGTTCGTGCGAGGCCGCACACCGGACGAAAGCGGGCCGGTGCCGGTTCTGACCGAGGTGTGCGTGCCAATTACGGTCGAGATCTGCGCGCATCCTCGCCCACCCGGCGGGCCCGGCGGCCTCCGCCCGTTCCCAGAACCACGAACCGCCCGTTCCCAGAGCCACGACCCGCCCGTTCCCGGGACCACGAGCCGCTCGTTCCCGGGGCCACGACCCGCCCGTTCCCGGGACCACGAGCCGCGGCAGGGCCGTCCGGAGGGCGGGCGCCCAGAACCGGCCGACCGCCGCGAACCGCGTCCGAGTCCAGGCCCGCGACGAGCGAGCGGAGCCGAGCTGGACGTGAGGCTGCTCCCCGGGAGTGGACACCGGCAGATCCACGCGATGCGGCACGCCGACGCGGGCGGACCCGGTGGACCAGGCGGGTGAACGGTTCACCGAAGTGCGAACGCCACGGCCCGATGGTGCAATCGGAATACGGGGAGAGCTGCGAGTACCGGACGCGAGCACCAGAGGTGACGCCGTGAGCGACGAAACCCAAGAAGTGGGCCCGATCGACTATCTGGTCGTCGAGTTTCCCGGTAACCGAATGACGGGCGAGGGATTCCCCCTGCTGGTCGATCTTGTGGACCGCGGCCTGATCAGGATCCTCGACCTGATGTTCGTCAAGAAGGATGACGACGGTTCCGTGACCGGCATGGAGATCGCCGACCTGACCGGCGACGGCGAACTCGACCTGGCCGTCTTCGAGGGTGCCTCCTCCGGTCTCCTGGGCCAGGACGACATCGAGGAGGCGGCCACCGCGCTGGAGCCCGGCAGTTCCGCCGGCATCCTGGTCTACGAGAACCTGTGGGCCGCGCCCTTCGCCACCGCTCTGCGCCGAGGCGGGGCCAGGATGGTCGCCTCCGGACGGATCCCGGTGTCCGCAGTCCTCGACGCCCTCGACGCGGCTGAGGCCGCTCGCTGAGCAGAAGGGAAACCACCATGCCGGGTCTCATCCGCGGGGTCGCGCGTACCGCCGCCATCGCCGGAACGGCGACCGCCGTATCGAACCGCGTGTCACGCCGCCAGCAGGGACGCTGGGCAGCTCAGCAGGAATCCGAGGCACCCTCGCCTCAGCCGACGTCCCCTGCCCCGCAGTCTCCGGCTCCGCCGGCCCCCGACATGACCAGCAAGATCGAACAGCTGAAGCAGCTCGGCGAACTCAAGGCTCAGGGCGTGCTCACCGAGACCGAGTTCGAGGAGCAGAAGCGCAGGATCCTCGGATCATGACCGGCTCTCGTCGAGGGCTCCACGCTGCTTTCCCCCAGGCGCCCTGACGGTGCCGTGAACCATGCACCACGATCAGCCCCGATCGCGGAGGCACTGCCGAAACGATCAGGGGCAGACCTTGCCATACCCGCGCTGTCCTGGCACCGCCTGCCACGGGTGCCTCGCCGCCCTGTGGGCCACTCCCCCGCCCTGACCACCCCGGCTGGAAGCAGGGCTGCGTCCTCAGCGGCTCCCCTCGCGATGCTCACGGCGTGCGGCGTCGGCAGGAGGACCCTTCGGCGCGGTCGCACGTGGGCTCTTACGGGGCTGCCGACCGATTCCCGGCAGGGCGTCGCTGTAGCGGAACGCCCCGATCCTTTCGTCGTGCTGCGCGTTGAGCCGGTGGATCAGGAACATCCCCGCGATGATCACGAAGATGATCACGGCGACGGTGACGGCTGTCTCCACGTCCTCACCCCCTCAGGGCGGAACTCGAGATCCCGATCGCGGCTCCGGCCGCTGGAGCGGCTCCGCCGTCGGTCTCCCATTCCTCTTCCCGGCTCCGAGCCTCTGTCGCGTCGTGGCTCATGGCCTCGTCGGCCATCAGGCCACTGGCGGTGCTGATACCTCCCGGAACGGTTGCCGCGGCCATCAGCCGGGCGGCGGCGGCCGGCTCCGTCTCCGGAGGGATCACCAGCAGGTCCAGGCGGCCCACCGTGTAGGAGAAGAGGATCACTTTGTTCGGGTCCTGCTCGTCGGCGAACCAGCCGACATGCACCGTGTGCCCCGTGACGGGGACCTTGCGCGGGATGACGGGCCAGTGGGCCGGGTTCACGGTGACGTGGGTGATCCGGCCCCAGCACGCGTCCAGCGCGTCCGTCAGAGTGGGGATCTCCCGGAGGAGATCACGGGAGCGGGGCCACCAGGCACCGTCCAGGAGACCTGGAACCGAGCCGGTCGGGACCAGGGACAGCCGGGCCGACGCCGAAGGCAGACGTTCTTTGATGATCTTAGGTTCAATGGTCGCGGTCATGACGCGGACCTGTCCCCGAGTCTCCTCTTGGAGGCCGGTGTTGTTGCTCGCCGGGAACGACACCGACGTGGTGGCCAGTGTGCGAAGTACTCCCGATTCCTTCACTCTACGCCGCTCCGAGACCCCGGGACGTGCGCGTGAGCAGGCGTTTTACCGAGAGGCAACGCGTCCGGAACCACCGGCACCCATCGGGCACACCCGATCCCCGCGGAGGACCCTCGGACCGGCGAGAAACGCCACGAGCCCCAGGAACGACGTCTGGAGGCCCGAGCGCCCGTAGGGCTGTCTCTGCTGCGTCGCCGACTTCAAGGTGATCGGGGCGGTACCGCCGGTCGGGGTGCATGCCCGGCAGTGGTGTCCGCTGATGTTCCGCTGGTGCCGTTAGTGTGCGCGACATGGCCCACACTCGGCTGTACCGCGCCGGCTCCCTGGTCGAGGAGAACTTCCCGGTCCAGGACATCTCACGGCATCTGGCGGATCCGTCTTCGACCGTGTGGTTGGACCTGTACCGCCCGAACCGCGCCGAGTTCACGGCGGTCGGCGAGGAACTCGGTCTCCACGAGCTGGCTCTCGAGGGCGCGTTGCACGAGGGACAACGGGCGAAACTCGACAACTACCGTACCCATCACTTCCTCAGTGTCTACGCGGTAGCCGTCGACCCGGACGGCGCGGGACTGACGATGAGTGAGCTCGCGGTCATCCTCACGCCACAGGCGCTGATCACGGTCCGCAAGGACGCCGCGTTCGCCCTCGACGAGCTGGTCGCCCGGTGGGACCGTACTCCGGCTCTGGCAGCGCACGGGGTCGCCTTTCTGCTCCACGGCCTGCTCGACTATGTCGTCGACGGGCACTTTGCCGCGGTACAGCAACTCGACGAACGTATTGAGGAACTGGACGATCTGCTCTTCGCCGAAGGCGGCCGGCAGATCCAGACCGTACAGCGCCAGTCCTACGCCCTGCGGAAATCACTGGTCCGGCTCCGTCGCGTGGTTCTGCCCATGCGGGAGGTCGTCAACACCCTCATGCGCCCCGACCTCGACATCGTCGACGGCCCCTTGCTGCCGTACTACCGCGATGTGTACGACCACGTGCTGCGTGCCGACGAGTGGACGGAGTCGCTGCGCGACCTGGTGGCCTCGGTGATGGAAACCAACTTGTCGGTGCAGGCGAACCGGATGAACCTGATCATGAAGAAGGTGACGAGCTGGGCCGCGATCATCGCCGTGCCCACGGCGATCACTGGCTTCTACGGACAGAACCTTCCCTACCCCGGATTCGGACACCAGTCGGGATTCATCGTTTCCAGCGCCGTCATCGTCGTTGTCTCTCTGACGCTGTACTTCGCTTTCAAGAACTGGGACTGGATCTGACCGCACACGCCCCTGTGTTCTCGTCGGCAGACGGGCCCTGGGAGCCGGTTCCCGAATGCGGCTCCCAAAAACGGGTCCGCACACCAGGTGAGGCCCGGTACTGATCTCTCAGCACCGGGCCTCACCTGGTGTATCTCTGTCGGGGTGGCGGGATTTGAACCCACGACCTCTTCGTCCCGAACTCTCGGCTGGAAGGTCACCAAGGTCCAATGGGTTGGCCAGGGAGCCACTGAGGGGCATTGGCGGTCCGCTGTGGTCACGGTGGTTGCTGTACTTCGCTGCTGTACTGCAACGGCAATCATGTGGGTCCAGTTCGCAGGCGATCCGGTGGCGGGCGACGCTTCGGCGTCATACTGTCTTGCGCCATGCCCAGTCAGTTGGGCCCTGTGGTCTGAGCGGAGGGGGAACGCGGATGCCGCTGGAGTTCGGACTGTGGCGTGTGGACGACAAGCCCGTGCGAGTCGCCACGCAGCCGATGCCTTCAGAGTCTCGGCTGGAGGAGCTCATCGAGGCCGACCCGGGCATCCTGGGACATCCGCTGCTGCTGATCGGCCGGCAGGTGCTCACGCAGTACGGCAAGGTTGTCGACCTCCTGGGCATGGATGCTGAAGGCGGCCTGCACGTTCTTGAGCTCAAGCGAGATCGCACGCCTCGCGAGGTGGTGGCGCAGGTCCTCGACTACGGTTCCTGGGTCCAGGAGCTCACCAACGACCAGATCCGCGACATCTACACCTCCTACGCTCGCGGCAGAGGACTGGCGGAAGAGTTGGACGAGGCGTTTGCGCTGCGGTTCGGCGGCACCCCACCGGAAGCCCTCAACGCGACGCACGCTCTCACCATCGTCGCGAGCGAGATCGATGCGGCGACGGAGCGGATCGTCACCTACCTGGCCTCTGGGTTCCAGGTTCCGGTCAACGTGCTCTTTTTTCGTTATTTCGAGGACGAGGGACGCTCCTACCTGGCCCGTACCTGGTTGATGGACGAGGTCGAGGCCCTGGCACCGGCGGCCGGAGCGAAGGGACGTGGGAAGCAGGAGCCGTGGAATGGGACGGACTGGTACGTGTCGTTCGGCGATGAGCCCGGAGGCCGGAACTGGGACGACGCCCTTCACTACGGCTTCGTGTCGGCTGGCGGCGGGGCATGGTTCTCTCGGACGATCCGGTCCTTGCCACTCGGGGCGCGGGTGTTCACTCACATCCCCAAAGTGGGCTACGTGGGCGTCGGCACGGTCTCCGGCGAACCCCAACCGTTTGAGGATGCCGTTCTCAGCCTCGACGGCGGAAGCCAGCGGATGTCTGATCTCTCCCTGACGGGCGCCTACCGACGCGCCGGGGAGACAGCAGACAGGGATGGGGAGGACCCTCGCGAGTGGATCGTCCCGGTTACCTGGGAGCGTGCCGTGCCACGCGAAGAGGCATTGTGGCGTACCGGCTTTTTCGCCAACCAGAACTCCGCCTGCAAGCTCCGCGCCCGCTTCACGATCGAAGAGATCTCCCGCCACTTCGGCATCGATCAAGGCTCCGCTGACGCCTGACCCGACGTAGCGTCATGGTCCGACCAGCGGCCCGCAGCGTAGCCGCATAGAAGATGGCGACTGACGTATCCCGCTGGCGTAGAGCGTGTTTCTTGCACACGGCTCCGAAGGCCCCTTGAGCCTCGGGGGAAGCCGCTGGTCAAATCCATATGGATCACGACGGCCTGCGGTCCGTCCATGGGTGGCCCACGCTGTCTGCGCCCATCACTGCGCGTGCAGGTCGCCAGGCCCCTGCCACTGCGGGAGCGTTGTGGCGAACCCATACTCCTTGGCGACCTGTCCAAGCTCGACGGTCCACGGCTTGCCGGTGAGCACCTCGTTGAAGGCCAGCATCGCGATGTGCAGGATCCATAGGCAGTACAGCTGGCACGCCACGATCTCCTCATGGATCGGTGCCTGACTGACGTGGATTGCTTCCCCATCGTCCTTGAAGAACATCTGCACGCCGGTGGGCGTCGGGTGGGTGAAGCGGGACTCGACGGTGTAAAGGCTCCATTCCTTCGTGAGGCCGTAGCCCTTAACTAGGTTGTCGATCTTCACCAACTTCTCGTTGGGGTCCGCCGCGATGGTGTCGTTGACCGTCTTCACCGTCTGCGCCATGATCTCGTAGGCGTCCCTGTAGCGGTCCTTCGTCTCGTCCGCCGCCAGGGCCTTGGCGAGTTGGATCTGGTCGCCCCGCAGCTTGCGGTTGTAGATGTCGCCTATCCGATCGCCCTGGTCCACACACCACCGAAGGGTGATGGCGTACTCCAAAGCGCTCCGTCGGTTCGGGGATGCAGCGCCGCACGCGCCGGCTTGGTGCAGCGTGAGGACTGCACGCACTTGGTGCGCCACGTTGAAGAAGAGTCCCCAGCCGATTACAGAAGAGCGGTCAACGGGGTCGATGTACTCGTGAAGGTTGCCGGTGATCAAGTTTTCGAGACGCGTCAGGCCGTCTCGCGGGTCGGGTTCAGCCACCGACCTAGCATCGTCGGAGCGTCCCTGCCTGCGCTACGGGGTTTCTCAACGGCAGCTCCACTTGCACGCGATGCTCGTTTACCGCACCGACACCTTCACTGCCGGCGATAAGTGGAACGCGTGAGGGCTGAGTCCTGCTGGAGAGAAACACCCCGTCTCCAGACTGCGGTTCTGGGGACCGCGACGCGCACGGTCATGAACCTCAGTTGGTGGAGCGGTGGTGAGGTGTGCAGCGTGTCCACATACAGGGACAACGAGTACCTGAAGCTGCGCCGGAACCGCCCGCGCTCCTCATACGAGCACGGGTGCGTGGGAGGGGCGCGCGTACGACAGTGGACAGTGACGGCCATCAGCGAACTGGACAACAGGGTCAGCCCTCGGGCGTTTCTGTCGGCTGGTCCAGCTGCTGTTGCCTTTTGCGCTGGTCATTCTTGAGGGTCTCAACCCGCTCAGTGAACTCCAGAAGGGCAGCTTCGTCGTCAGCGCTGCTCTTATAGCGGCCAACCTTCAGATTGACAGCGTCGTACTCCTCCTCGATGGAGTCGGCTGTCTGCTGGAGATAGAAGCTACGCTCGCGGAACTTGAAGTAGCCCGTGAAGCCTGCTGCGAGACCGACAGAGAAACTGGTGCCAACGGTGATCCATTTATAAGGAGCCGGGGTTTCCGCAAGGCTTGCTGCCGTCGACGTCGCAAGCGAACCGACAATGATGATGCCTTGGAAGAAGTTATGGACACGCCTGTAACGAAGCCCGTCGGAGCGATACTGTTCGATGGCTACTGGGACGGTCTCTCGGTAGACGTGGCGACGGGTTTCTGCTGGTAGGTCGATAGATGCTGCGGAGAGACGCTTGCGCTCAAGGGCGAGCTCAAGATCGATCTTTTTCCCCGCCGCGTGGCCCGCTTCCCATTTGTCTTTGAGGCGACTGTCCCAGATTTCAATAGCTGTGCTGTTGGCGCGCACGATCACACACAGGATTAGGAGAGCGATGAGAATCGGGATGCAGGCCACGTTGACGCGGGCGAGGTCGATGTGGCCCCATGCGACGATGTTCCCAACGAACACAATCAACAGCAGCGTAGGTGCAGAAGAGTAGGCGGAAACCAGTAGAAATCGCTTAAGGCGGGCTTCGCGAATTTCGCCTTGAAGAGCGAGAATCTTCCTATCGTGCGTAAGAAGTTCCTCAATTGCCCTTTCGGCCGCAGACGTTGACTGTGCCATGGCCCCCCTACTGCTCTGCATGACGATCAAAATGTGATCCGATCATAGAAGCCTCTCTCGGATCACGATCTACATCTGGAGTATTGGGCCGCGAAGGGAACCCTTGCCGGTGTGGGCGTTTGCGGCCGAAGTATGAGCACGGTGTGGTGAGGCAGCGCCGTGTGGCCGGAAGGCCGGGTACTGCCTGACTCGAGTTCAGGTGCGGTACGAGACGAAGAACACGAAGTCATGCGCCGAGCGTCGCGCTGTGCTTTTCCGGGGGCCCACTGGTCGTGATGCTCGGCTCCCGCAGGGAGACGCAGGCCCGAGAGCGCGCAGCTGCTGGAACTCTATGGACCGAGTCCGCCTACGTGTTCACCAAGCCGTTGGGCGGGCCGCTCAGCCTGAACACGGATTGCCACGACTGGAAGCGACGGCTGGAAGACGTCGGCGTCCGAGACGGGCGACTGCTCGACGCCCGGCGCGCCGCTGGCACCAACTGATGCTGCTCGGGGTCCCCGACCGGGTCATTGACTAGATCATCTGGGGCCCCCGGAAAACCTCGCTGAGGACAAGACCAGGACAACGAGGTGTAGGGGCAACGCCGAAGGGCCCCTGATTCAGGGCGCCCTTCGACATAGTGCCTGGTGAGGCGCTGGCGGAGGATACGAGATTCGAACTCGTGAGAGGTTGCCCCCAACACGCTTTCCAACTGTGTTGGTGCCGTCCCGGGCCGAGTACAGGGCCGTTCACCTGCGTGCATGGACGGCCGGTCGTCTGGACGGCTACCGCTTCCGGTCCTGTCTGAACGGCCGTGAACGTCGCTGAATGAGACGGAAACTGAGACGGACGACTGCGCCGGGCCCGCTAGCATCTTCGCTGTTGAAGGGGGAGTCATGGCGCTGGTCCGCAGGGGATCACGACGGATCGTCGTCGACGGCACGGCCTGCCGCTGGCGGCTTCGAGGCAGGCCGACCTACTTCCAGGGCTTGGCCTGGTCGCCGTGCACGTTCGCGGTCGAGCGTGCGGACACCCCGGGAGCGACGCTCGTGGTTACCACCGGCCAGCCGCATCCGAGTAACTGGATGGGGCGCGAGGCTGAGCCTGTACGGCCGTCCAGTGTTGCCGCGGCTGTTCGGCTTGCCCTGGGTGAGGGGTGGACTCCGACGACTCCGGGTTCCGCGTTCCACCTCGACCAGTCCGCTGGCTTCATGCCTTCGCACTGAACGGCTCGGGGAATCGGCGGGGCTTTGGTGAGCGTACCGTCGGTCTGAGATCACGGGGGAGGTGGCCGACATTGTACGCACACGAGGTGGTCCTGAACGAGCTTGCGCAGGGGCTCAGGCCGACGGCCGAGGGTGTCGAGTGGTTCGAGGGCCTCGCGGAGGAAGACCAACGCAAGGTCCTGCACGCACTGGTGCTGTTCTGCGGGCAGGCCCGCGCCTGCGAGGACGATGTGCCTGAGAGCATTGCGCGTTCTGGCATTCGTCCCACTCACACGCCGGCGGTGATGCTCACGAAGTGGCGCTTCGGGATGGAAGCACTCCCGGCTTATGAACTCACCAAGTCGTTCCGCCTGCTCATCGCCCTCTTCAGCATCGCGGATACCCGCAGGCGGATGCTGCATTGTGCCGATGGGTGCGGCCACGAGTGGCACAACCTGTCGGATCCACGGCGGGATGCAATCTAGGTGTCTTCTTGCCCTGGGTCTTGCCGGGGATCTTGGTGAGCTGGGTTTTTGCTGGTCAGCGCCAGTATGCTCGCGCGCTTGGTGGTCGTCATTGGCCACTGTTGAGCAGCCTCGGACGGCCCAGAGACGGCCCAGACATCGGCCCGTCGGCCCGCTCGGCGGCCTACGAGCTGATGGGCAACTCCCGCGCTCGCTGGCGTGCTTGCGCTCGTAGTTCCTTCAATCGGCTGTGGAACGCGTTGTGGCGGTTCTGGTCGAGGTTCAGCGGGAGGTCGAGTTGGGAGATGAGCTGCGACTCCAGGTCCCACGGTTCGCTCTGCTCGATCCAGCACACCCGCGCGTTGTCCGCCATCCACTGGCTCAGGGTGGCTTCGCCGGCCTTGCCGAAGGTCATCCGCTTGCCGCTGCCCACGCGGCGCAGATCGAGTCCGAGCAGGCAGCCGAGGGTGAGCCGCAGGGTCGAGCCGGCCGCGTTGCCCCGGTAGTGGTAGCGCACCCGCTTGCGCAGGTTCTGGGTGCTGGTTCGGTTCGCCATGTACCGCGGGGCTATCCCGACGTAGAGCAGGCGCCCAGCGCCCAGGTCCGGGTGGGGCGGCTGCTTGAAGTGCCACCCGTAGACCCCTGCCGCCGCCGGGACAGGGCTCGGACGCGCCAAAACCTCCTGCGCTGACCACAACCGGTCGGGATTGACGAGAGTGGTAACTTCCACGGAGCCTCCAGGCGTGCCACGGCTGATCGTCGCAGGTTACTGGTCGACGCTGACATGTGACATCAGCTTGGGAAGCAAAGGTGATCTAGGGCTCGCTGCGGTCATGACCTGCGGTGGAGGGCCGTGGGAGTATGACGGGCAAGTTCCTTGACTCCCCGCCGTCCCCCCTGGTTTCCCGCAGGATCTGGCACGCGTCTGGCACATGGGCACGCCCGTCTGCCTGGGCAACCTGTCTTGCCGCTCTACGGATCACTGATTCCGCTGACCAGCGGGACAGAAGAAGCCTACGGCTCTGACCAGTTCGGTTGCCGTGGGCTACTCGGCGCCGGCTGACCTCCGACGGCCCAGAGACGGCCCAATGCCTGCACTGTGTGCGACCCGTCCGGCCACGCTGATGTGAGTCGAGGGTGAGTTCGATGCCTGACAGCACGCAGTAGCGCACTGAGCCGAGCCCAAGACATGGCTGCGAGTCAACTCGCTAGGTGCTTGAGGAAGTCGGTTACAAACTTTTCGACCTCCTCCTTCGTCGTGCTGTCCTCGACGCACAGGCGGTCCACGTCCCTTACACCGGCGTGCTTGAACAACCGATCCCGGCTACGGTCAGCGGAGGCACGGCCCTTGTGGTGCGGACCGTCGATCTCGATGACACCGGCTCGTCCGCGATACGTGATCAGGAAGTCCGGTTCGAAAGTGTGTCCTGGTACTCGTAGCGCACCAAGAGGCATGACCCCGATGGTGTCGTTGTCCGGCAGGGCTGCCTGCCGCTCCTTGAGCAGCTGGTAGACGCGGTGCTCCCACTCGTTCGTGAAGTGGAGACCGTCCTCGGTTGGGTGCCGGGGCTCCAGCCGGATCTTGCGGGCCTGGTTCGTCTGGCGCCCACCCTTGAGCTCACGGGCCAACTGTTCCCGCCAGTTCGATCCAACCCTGGGGATGACCTCTCGGACCGAGACATCCTCGATGTTCCGCCCACAGCCAGCCCCGACGGCCTCGAACGCCGACCTGATGTGGTTCAGGAGGTAACCGGAGTTGGGCAGGAGGCGCGGCTCCAGTTCCATGATGACCTCCTGGTATTCCCTCTCGTAGGAGAAGGACATGGAGTCCTCGTGGACGGTGTGTCTCTCGATCCAGACGTTTGTCACGTCCAGCATTAGGGCGGCCGCCTCCCTGTATCCGCGCTGCACCAGCAGCACAGATGCGGCACCGATCACCTCGTCATCCGTCATCTCGATACGAGAGCGCACCTCTTCACCCATGGGTAGAAGTGTCGCACCGCCCACCGACAACGGACATAGCGCGCCCGTCAGTTGGGGAGGCCCGATACATGCTCACCGGTGATCAAAGAAGGCGAGGCACTGACATGGGTGCTGGGTCGCCAGCGGGAGTGGCGACCCCCGCTTTAGGAGAGAGGCTGGGTGAAGCTTCCCCTTGATGTTGGACACCTGGAGACTGGGACGTGAGGTTCCAGAGGAAGTAGTGCCAGGTGGGAAACAAGAGCAACCGCAGTAGGCGGTACACGGAGGAGTTCAAGCGGGACGCGGTCGCTCTGGTCCGCTCCTCCGGCAGGACCGTCACCGAGGTGGCCCGGGAACTCGGCGTCAGCGCCGAGGGGCTGCGCAACTGGGTCAGGCAGGACCAGGTCGACCAGGGCCAGGGGGCACCGGGCGAGCTGACGACGGCCGAGCGGGAGGAGCTGCGTCGGCTGCGCAAGTTGGCCCGTGAGCAGGCCGAGACGATCGAGGTGCTGCGAAAAGCGGCGGTCTTCTTCGCGAAGGAGAGCGATCGGTGAACGACGTGTACGTGTTCATCGAAGCGGAGAAGACCACCCATGGTGTTGCTCTCTTGTGCCGGCTGCTGAAGGTTGCCCGGTCCTCGTTCTACGCCTGGCGGGCCGGCGAGCAGGCCCGCGCCGCCCGCCAGGCCGCCGACGACGCCCTGGCCCACGAGATCACCGTGCTGCACATCGCCTCCAGACACGCATACGGAGTGCCGCGCATCCACGCCGCACTGCGCAGGTCGGGCAGGCGGATCAACCGCAAGCGCGTGGAGCGGATCATGCGTGAGCGCGACATCGCCGGGATCACCCGGCGCAAACGCCGTTCACTGACCCGCCCGGCGAAGAAGGCGGTGCCCGCTGCGGATCTGATCGGCCGCGACTTCACGGCGAGCGCGCCGGGCGAGAAGCTGGTCGGCGACATCACCTTCATCGCCACCGAGGAGGGCTGGCTCTACCTGGCGACCTGGCTGGACCTGGCGACCCGCGAGATCGTCGGCTACTCGATGGCCGGCCACCACCGGGCGTCCCTGGTCGTCGACGCGCTGGCGATGGCCGCCGGCCGCGGTCGGCTCCAGCCGGGCTGCATCGTGCACTCGGATCGCGGCAGTGAGTACACGTCCGAGGAACTCCGGCGGGAGATAGGCCGGTTGAAGCTGCGGCAGAGCATGGGCCGGACCGGCTCGTGCTTCGATAATGCCGTCGCCGAGTCGTTCTTCGCAGTACTGAAGGAAGAGATCGGCACCCGCCGCTGGCCCGACCGAGCCACCGCCCGCGCCGAGATCTTCACCTTTATCGAGACCTTCTACAACCGCAAGCGGCTACGGAAGCACCCGCACTGGGGCTACCTGACCCCGCTGGAGATCCGGCAGCGGCACGAGCAAGGACATGCCCTCGCGGCGTAAGCATCGAGTGTCCAACGTCACGGGGAAAGTCCAGGGAGGCCGTGCCGTTGACCTGGGGCTTTGCTGCCTGGTGAGGCGGCTGCAAACTCGACCACGAGACACCCTCGTTGACCGTGGCTGACCGCTGCATCTGGCACGGTTGTGGCACGAACCTCAGCCAACGACAGTCAGCCACGTTGTTGGGTGCGTCGGCCGACTAGGCGCGTGTGTGTCTCGCTGCGCCCCACCGCTCTCCACCACCTTGCCAGTGCCGTCGACCAGGGCAAGCCGCAACGGCCGGCACGTGCTAACGGTGCCTGAGTCCTCAGCTTGGGAAGCTCACATGTTCTGGGGGCGGCTTGCCTGCTGATCTGCGGAGGAGTGGTCTCGGTGATTGATCGGTTGCTGAATCAGTTCTCCCTATCGGTAGTCTCGTTGCCCGAGAGGTCGGAGCGGATTTCGGCGAGTTCGGATTCCAGCTGCTTGATTCGCGTTCGCAATTTCTGTGATTTAGTCGCTTCATGCGAACTGGATTCGTTTTCGAAGGAGTCTTCCGGCCTCTGTCTCCGCAGAGTATCCATGACAATATTCATCTCTTCTCTGGTCAGCCTTACGTGGACCTGTTCCCCTCTCCTTCTGGCTGAGTGTTGCAGATTATCCAGAACGGTGCCGACCTTCCTCGCCTTATGGCGAGCTTGCCTTCTTTCTTCCATGGACAGGTGTGGCGCATTTTCTGCATTCATTCTTGACTCTGCGTGCAGCGCGTCAATTACTTCCAAGTAAGCCTTGTCGGGCAGGGTGTAAATATGCGTCGCTGGCAACGGTCCGACAAGAGCTTCTGCCTGAGCGACCGTCGACTCGCTGACGGAGACTCCCAAGGCTTCCTTCGCGATCTGCAGGAAGCGACCAAGTTGCAGGATCAAGAAGTCTGCGTCGCAGCGCTCCTTGAACTCGGCTACCAGCTCAGGGCGTGCCCCGACGATTAGTCCGGCCTCCTTTCTGACCCAGTCCTCCTTGGCGTCGTTCGTAACGAATAGTAGAGGGTCGCTGTCTTTCTCGGACTCGACGAGTAGTTGCTCCCATACGAAGAAATCGCCGTGTGCATTTTCGGTTTTCCCTGCATCCTTGTAACCGGGTGGAATTTTATCGGTAGCCCTGCGTTGCGCTTCGACTAGATGCCTTGCTGCTTCCTCTTCGGTGAAGCCGACACCGGTCTGGCCGTCCAGGATTTCACCGAGAGACAAAAGTACCGGGTCCGAGTCGATAATCCGTTCCAGCGTGAGATCGAAGCTATTGCGGTGCTTGCCGATCTCGGCGTTGACCTGTTGGAAGGCGTGCTCAATGGGTTTGGTGAGTTGCTCTTTTTCTGTATTGCTGATTGAGCAGCGTTTGGCGAAAGCATAAAGCTCTTGCAGAGCTTTCTTTTTTTGTTCTTCCAGCGCCTCTGGAACTGATTCATAAAGAGCGAGGTGCTCCTTTACGGCCGAAACTCTCCTGGCGTAGTATTCTTGAGCAACTTGATGGCTTACCCAAAGTCGCTTGCGCAAATGGCGAAGTACTACCAGCAGCTCTTCGCGTGCCGAAGGGGTAAAGCGATAAAGTTCGAGCAACACATTCGTATCCACCGAAATTCGGTAGTTTTTGACTGCGTGCCTGTAGTCGCTAGATGGGCGACGCCAATGACCATCGAATGAGCTGAGGAAAGTTGACATTCGCCCCCCTTGTAGCGGATCTGGATGAGTAGGGTACCGAATTTCGTTGGCCCTGGGGTTCGCTTTGATCGAGCCAGGTTCTAGCGTCTGCCCCAAGGTTTCCAGCCTCCCCTTAGAACTCGTAACACGATCTTGTTGAATTGTCCTGGTCGGGCGTGACCGATCTGACGATTTGACCGTTCGGGAGGGTGTGAGTACCCGGCCGTGGAGCGTGGACGACGACTTGTGGGCACTGATCGAACCGCTGCTGCCGCCCTGGCCGGAGAAGGCACCGGGGCCTCAGCCGGTGGCGGACCGGCTCTGCCTGCAGGGCATCCTCTACGTGCTCCACAACGACATAGCCTGGCAACTCCTGCCGCTGGAGCTGGGATTCGGATCCGGACAGACCTGCTGGCGGCGCCTGGACCGCTGGCAAAAGGCAGGCGTCTTCGACCAGCTGCACCGCATCCTGCTGGCCGAACTGAACGCGGCCGGCGAACTCGACTGGTCTCGCGCGTGCGTGGACGGCTCCCACATCCGCGCGAAAAAGGGGGTGCCGACACCGGTCCGTCGCCGGCCGACCGGCGCAAGACGGGCAGCAAACACCACCTGATCTGCGACGGACACGGCACCCCGCTCAAGGTCCTCACCACCGCGGCCAACGTCAACGACGTCACCCAGACCCTCGCCCTGGTCGACGGCATCCCGCCCGTGGCCGGCCGCCCCGGCCGTCCGCGCCGCCGTCCCGAGGCCCTGCTCGGCGACAAGGGCTACGACTCCAACCCGAACCGCGAAGAGCTCCGCAAGCGCCGCATCCTGCCGGTCATCTCCCGCAAGGGCGCCCCCAACATCAAGGGCCTGGGCAAGCTCCGGTACGTCGTCGAGCAGACCTTCGCCCTGCTCCACCAGTTCAAACGACTGGCCGTCCGCTGGGAACGCCGCACCGAACTCCACGACGCTTTCGTCTCCCTGGCCTGCAGCCTGATCTGCTGGAGACGCCTCAAGAAGGCCCGACCATGATCGTGTTACGAGCTCTTAGGGCTCCGTGCAGGGGCGTGTGGGCCATGCGTGGGTCAGAGGGCTTGGTGTGGGCCTGTGTAGGTCCCTGACCAGGAGGGGCGGGGCGCGAGCGGGACAGTCTTGAAAACCGTCGTGGCAGCGATGTCACCGTGGGTTCAAATCCCACCGCCTCCGCGCTGAGAACAGCGGAAACGGCCCCTGACCTGGGAAGTCGGTCGGGGGCCGTTCGCCTGCCCGGATTCCGTGGCTGCCCGGTGTTCCCCGTGGTTTCCCGCTCGATCGGGCACGGAAGGGGCACGGGCAACTTCTGATCCGTAGCTCTATGTGGATCGGTCGGTGGCGGTCATACCGGTTGCGCTGAGGTCCTGTAAGTGCGTTGCCGACCGAGGGCGGTTGCTGTGGTTGCTGTACTTCACTGCTGTACAGCTCCTGTTGTCGGGCGGTCGGCCCTTCGGCCTAGGCTGCGCCTATGTGGAAAGAAGCTGCTGCCGAAGCCTTGCCCGAGGTCGAGTTCCGCGCACCCGTTGACGCGACTGCTCTAGCCGAGGCGGAGCGGCGCCTTGGCCGAGGCTTGCCGGCGCAGCTGACTGCTCTGCTGATGGAGACCAACGGGATGGTCGGCGAGTACGGGACTGACGTCGTATGGTCCCTGGATCGGATTGTGGAGCAGAACCTGCTGTTCTGGTCCCCCGATACGTTCCCCGGCCTGTACATGCCCTTCGATCCGCTGCTGTTCTTCGGCGACAACGGAGGGGGCGATCAGTTCGCCTTCGTGCTGACGCCTGAGCGTCCGGACATCTTCGTCTGGGACCACGAAAATGACAGTCGGCTGTGGGCTGCGCGCGAGCTGGAGGACTACCTGCACCGTTCTCTCGCAGGCGATGGCGACTGGTACCGGTAGCCACCCTCTATGTCCCTAGTTTGGAAGACGCCGTATGCGGATCGGTGTTGACCTGCGATGCCGCTGACCTGCGTGGGAGTGCCGAACCCTCCGTGGTTCCCCGCTCGTCGCCCGCTGATCGGGCACGCCAGGGGCACGCGAAGCCCGCGTTGCTCTGCCTTGGGCGGCCCGAGACAGGCGGTCCGCGATCTGGCAACCTGCCTCCGTGAGGATGACCTGGGCTGACTTCTGGACACTGATAGATACCTTGGGCGGCGAAGCCAGCGAGGCGAGCTGTCGACGCCTTGCCGAGGAGTTGGGTCGTCGTCCCGTCGCGGACATCATCGGCTTCGCCGAGCGCCATGCCGAGGCTCTCTATCGGCTGGATCAGGAGAAGTTCGGCTCTCTGCCCGTCGCCGACCTGACAGATCGAGACGGGAGTCCCTTCCCTCAGTCGGCCGATCAGTTCCTGTACACCCGCTGCGTGGTGGTCGCTGCCGGCCGAGCCGTCTGGGAAGACGTGTTCTTCGACGTCGACAAGTTCGCGCCGTTCACCTCCACCCGGCACGACGGCGAGTGGTTGCTCTACGTGCCGGATCAGGCGTACGAACTGGCTACTGGCCGGGAGTGGGATCGCTCGACGCGATACTGCTTCGAGACCTTCTCCAACAAGGACGGCTGGCCGCACCTCCAGTGCTGAGGTCGGCGTAGCGGCTTTGGACTGGAGTCTCAATCGTCGAGTCAAGCTCCCTCGAGCGCGGTCAGTAGCCGAAGAAGTGACGGGCCGGGTCTCTGACCTGCGGCCGTGTAATTGATCAACGTTGCGACCTGCGGCTTAGCTGTCGATGGTTGTCAATGTTGGTCGTCGTTGAGCGCCCTTTGACGGCCCCGAGACGGCCCCGGTTTCCGTGCACGCCAGTCCCGAAAACCGTCGTGGCAGCGATGTCACCGTGGGTTCAAATCCCACACCCACCGCAGATGACCGGCCCCTGACCAGCCAGCTTGGTCGGGGGCCGTGTTCGTGCTCGTGCACCGTGATCACCCGCTGTTCCCTTGGCTCCCCGGCAGATCGGGCACGCGCCGCCGACCGACTCAGCTGTGATCGATCCACTCACTGAGTCTGATCCTCACTTCGTAGTTGTAATCGGTGTGCCAGACGACCTTGCCACTGACCTGAGCTCCCAGTGCTGGAAGGCTTGCACCGGGCGGCATGGAGCCGATATCTGCCAGCCCGAGCGCGTTGGGCACATCGTCGATACGAATGAAGACCCCGAAGGGCTGGCAGTCGACGACCTGACCCGTGATGCGGGTGCCTACGGGGAGCGCGGCAACAGTTGCTGGCCACTCTTGGCGGATCTGCTCAAGGGACGGATCGTTGGGCTGGTCGTATTCGGTCATGAGCCGATCATGTCAGGGGATGACGTGCGGGAGGGCGGTGGATTCTCAGTGGCTGAGTCAAGCCAGGTCGCCTCGTCCGACGGTTGAGCGGGCGCTGGCCGGCCACGGGGTTGATCCTGTGGCCTCATCCTTATCAGGTCGATCACGGGTAGCTGACGGCATCTATCAACTCGCTTGCGGCCTCGAATGATCGTCCGCCTAGAGCCGGGAATGACCGCTGCTGTCCGCGCTTGTTGGTGTCAGGTGTCAGGGCACCTCTTGACAGATCGACCCGAGTCAGTTTTCGCCGTGTCCGGGTGCCGTGAGATCCACCCATATCCAAGGCTTGCGGTGCCACGTACGCACTTCGCCTATGACGAGGTTAATGGTCCTCCCCACAGGCGGCAGCTCCTGAGCGAGTCGCTTCACACCAGGTTCGCTCTTGCGGCGAATCAGGTCCAGTGAGGCGCCCACGGGTTCGTAGTCGTTGAGTTCCGCCATGAGGCCCCATGGCTCGTGACTGGTGATCGTTGCTTGGACGGTCTCGCCCTGACGAAGCTCGCTGAGGGGACGCCTCGACTCATCTGCCATGGCGGCATCATCCCGCTTCAACCCACCACTCTCCCCAGCTCCCATCCCGTCCGCCGTCGACCCACACACCGTGGAGCGGGCGTGGTTCAGGGGCGTCCAGGTGGAGCGCGCCACTGTACGAACGACCTTGACGCCCTGGGCCGCGTCTGCTCGGCTCTGCCTGGGTCGGCGGTGGACGGGATGGGAGCTCCCGCGCACACTCCTACGGGCCCGCGGCCGGGAACGGTGCCCCCTCCATCCCGGTGCCGGCCGATCCCCCGCCGGAGGCATCATCTTGTGGCCGCGGATGACGTCCCGCCCTTGCCCGTTTGCACGCAGCGCGCCGCCGGGCGGGGCCGCCGCTGGCGAAGACAGGGCGGCGGCCCCGCCGACAAGGCGGCGCGCGCCCGCGCCGTGCGCGGGCCTTGAACCAGTAGAGAAGGTTGTAACTCAGTGAGATTCAGACGCCGGTTGGCCTGTCCGGTCGTCTGGATGCTGTGATCCTGCGTGCTTGTTCTGCGGCGCGCTGAAGTGCCTGGGCTACCTGGTCGGCGTCGTCGGCGCTCAGCAGGATCTCTTGTGTCCAGAGGAGCGAGAGCCTGACCGTGCCATCCTGAAGATGTACGGCTACGTCGACTTCTGTGCCGTGGCCTGCTGCGTCCCGGACTTCGTTCAGGCCTGGGTCGCTTGCGAACGCGCTCATGCTCCGATGTTCCACAGCGGGGCGTCGTACTGGTCCGGTCGGCTGTGAATGAGGAGCCGGCGTAGCTCGTCGCGCTGGGAGCCGCTGAGGTTCAGGGCCTCGGTGATGTGGCGGAACGTCGTATGGGTGACCCCGCGGGTTCGGGCCTCACTCTGGAACTGATCGAGCCGAGACAGTACGTCGTCGGGGTTCAGCTTCGTCGGTGGCCGCTCAGTGAGCCATGCTGCCTTGTTGCGTTCGTAGTCGATTTCCGAGAAGCCGCAGATCTCGCGGCTGTGGGCCTCGGCCTGGTCCAGGGTGGCGGTCGTCATGATGGCGCGGGCCAGGCTGTTGCGGCTCACTGCGTTGTCCAGGTCGACTTCGTGGACCGTGGGTCCTTCGTCGGTGAGGGGGACGGGGAGGCGGGTGTCGCGCACCTCGCAGATGCCGCGGGCTCCTCGGGCTGTTGCGGCGAGCATGGCGGTGGCCTCTGAGGGGTGCCATTCCAGGATGCTGCCGATCGTCTCCACGTCCTTGGCCGTGAAGGTGTGGACGAGGGCGCCGAGCAGGGGGCGCAGGTCATCGGGGGAGATTTCGCCGTCCAGCCCGGGACCTGCGACCAGCAATCGGATCGGGGCGTTGACCTGGCAGCAGGCGGCGAGTGCGAGGGCGTCGGCGAGTGGGCTCTTGAGGGTGGGTTCGTCGCCCTGGGCGAGGATGTCTCCGCCGACGTCCAGCAGATCGATCGACGTGGGGATCAAGTGGTCTACCAGCTCTTCCAGTTGGCGGGTGATGCCCTCGGCACCGTGGTGTGGGTCGAGCAGGGTCAGTGTGTGCGGGAGTTCTGCCGCGAGGCGGGGGAGGGTGGAGCCTGCCGAGGCGATCGGTTGGGCTTCGGTCGGCACCAACCAGAGGCAGCAATTCGAAGACCAGGGATGGGATCGGCTCGCCGCCGACGACAAGTGGGAGGAATATGGGCTCGTCTTCTCCTCGGCCGTGGGCAAGCCGCTGGACGCGGCCAACGTCCGCCGTGCCTTCCGCCAGGCGCTCAAGGGCATCGATGGGATCAACGCCGACGAGTGGACGCCCCGGGAGCTCCGGCACAGCTTCGTGTCCCTGCTGTCCGACCGCGGCGTGCCGCTGGAAGTGATCTCCCGGCTCGTCGGGCACTCCGGGACGGCCGTGACCGAGGAGGTCTACCGGAAGCAGATCCGACCCGTGATTCAGACCGGCGCCGTGGTCATGGACGGGATCTTCGGCGCTGATACGCAGCGGCCTTAGACACGCGGGAACCGGTAGTCACGCAGATAGACACGCACAAAGCAGGTCGCCCAGGCTACTCACGTGAGTAGCCTGGGCGACCTGGTGTATCTCTGTCGGGGTGGCGGGATTTGAACCCACGACCTCTTCGTCCCGAATGAGGTCCGGTTGCTGAGCTCGCCAGGACGGATGGCGTTTTCCCTGGTCAGAGCGTCGGGCTGTCGTGGTCTCGAGTGGTCTCGAAGGGGCTCGGAGAGCGAGTCGGCTCCCCGATGGCTCCCAGGAGGACCCCCATCCGCCACCTCAGACTGGTCGGCGCCGACGGACTGGCGATCCGCCTTCTGGCGTGCGTGCACTGGGGCGGTCGACGGCGTGCGTGCCCTGGGGCGGTCGACACAGATGAGACCTACACATTACGAGGGCTGGTGGGGGTGTGCCGGGCGGTTCCGGACGGTGCTCCACTGCCCGGATCTGCCTGGTCGGAGCCCGTGACAGGTGTCGCGCGGTCTTCTCTGTGATGCCCTGTGCGGCACCGTCCGCTCACGCACAGCAGGCCGCTGAGCAGCATGTGGGTCAGATCTGCCCGAGGTCGATCTCCACCGGGAACGGAGCCGTGACCTTGACGACGCCGGTGAACACGTCACCCTCCCGGTATGTCTTCGTCGCAGGGTCGAGCACGTACGTGTACACCAGAGGAACGCCTGTCGCGGCCTGCTCGATCCGCCAGTAGAAGCCGATGCCTGCCTTGGCGTACTGATCGACCTTCACGATCCGGTCGGTGGTCTCCGAGCCCGGTGACACCACCTCCGCCGCCAGCAGCACGTGCTCGGGCCGGGTGGGCGTGACGTCGATCGTGTCCGCGCGGTACACCACGACGTCCGGGCGGCGATTGGTCAGCGGGACGTCTTGGAGCCGGACGTCGAAGTCGGTGTCCGCGTTCCAGTCCGGCCCCGCGGCGGCATCCAGGGCGTTCGCCAGAATCCGAGCCAGCCGGTTGTGCCGCTTGGACGCACTCGGGCTCACGACGACCATCCCGTCAACGATCTCGATGCCGGCGCACTGCTCCTCGGACCAGGACTCGTACTCCTCCGCCGTGATCTGCTCGTGCATCCACGCCGGGGCCACCATCTCGGCCGTCATGAAGCACCTCCCGGACACTGTGCGGCGGGCCCGATCCCGCTCGGTTCAGCGTACTGTCTCCGGCCCGTCGGGCACTCTGCCTCAAGGCTGTCGGACATTAGCAACATGCGTGCCGGCCTTGTGGCCGACGCCCCTCAGGAGCTGCGCCGCTGCTCAGCGGCGGCCTGCTCTGCCTCGCCGCTAGCCTGCGGGAGCGCCACCAGGTGCTCGGTACCCGGTGGCGGCGCCTGGACGCCGGCCGGCAGGCCCTGCTCGCCCTGGCTCACCTGCAGTGCGGCCACACCTACGCCCAGTTCGCGGCTGGCTTCGCCATTGGCACCACCACCGCGTACCACTACGTCGCCGAGGCCGTGGATGTCCTGGCGGTCTTCGCCCCGACCCTCACTGAGGCGATGAAGACCGCTTCCACCAAGGTGTTCGTCATCCTGGACGGCACGCTGCTGCCAATCGACCGGATCGCGGCGGACCGGCCCTTCTACTCCGGGAAACACAAGAAGCATGGCATGAACCTGCAGGTCATCTCCGATCCGGCGGGACGGCTGCTGTGGGCATCACCCGCGCTTCCCGGAGCGATCCACGACATCAAGGCCGCGCGAACCCACGGCATCATCAACGCCCTGGAAGAAGCCGGCGTGGAGTGCTGGGCCGATAAGGGCTACCGGGGAGCCGGCGGCACCGTGCGAGTGCCCTATTGGGGGCGCTGGGAGAAGCTGTCCGCAGGTCAGCAGGCCGTCAACCGCGCGCACACGAAGATTCGCGCACTCGTCGAACAGGCCATGGCCACCCTCAAGACCTGGTGGATCCTGCGCAAACTGCGCTGCTCCACCATCCACATCACGAGCCTCGTCCAGGCCATCCTCACCCTGCACACCGCGCAGGCTGGAAAGGCTCAGTGCGAGTGAGGTGACTCCAATAACGCCGACGGCGCCTGTCCTCGCCTTCCTTGTGGAGAACCGGGACCTGCCTCCGATGAGTTTCGGTCACGGGAGTGGTCAAACTTCCGAAACGACTGTGAGGAGTGATCCCGAGTGGACTTGTACAGCGTCATGTGCGTGAGTGACCGGATCAAGGCACTGGAGTGGTTCGAGGCGTTCTTCGGGCGTCCGGCGGACGAGATCATCGGCGAGGAGTACCTGTGGCAGCTCGGTGAGAATGCGTGGGTCGTCGTCGACGATCGGGACGTGCGCGCCGAGCGAGTAGGCGGAGCCATGATCACGCTCGGCGTGAACGACCTCGACGACATCCTGGCCCGACTCGCCGCACACGGGATCGACCACGAACCGGTCGAGACCTACAGCAACGGCGTGCGCCACGTTGTCGTGCTGGACCCGGACGGGAACAGCCTGTCGCTCGCCGAGGCACCCACCCGGTGAGCCTTTCCCAACCTGCGCGGTGTGCCGGGTCACACTGCACCTGCCTGCTCAAATTGAGGTTGGAAAACGCTCACTGTTACGCACGGCTTCTATGAGATCCGAGGGGTGAGATTCCCCTCGGCTGCTCGGCATCTTCTGGCTCAGGCAACACACCCATTGCCGATCCTCGCCTGCTAGATCATGCCGCCGCACTCCTTCACCGTCACCCGTCTGTCGACCGTTCCCGACCCTTGCACCCGACCCGAAAAGCGTCGTCAGCTCGGCTTCGGCACACCGACCGCACGATGCGGGGACGTCGGCGTGGAGCGCTCTGAATCTGCCGCGAAGAGGCAAGCGGACGTCATGCTTCGGCTGAGTCCGACTTGCCGTGCGAGCAGGCCGACGTCGATCCGTGCGCACCCGGCGCGACGCTGCGCCTCCACAGCGGCCACAACGCGCAGAATTGCCCACCGAGGCGGTCGACGCGGGGTCATCGCGCGCCCACTTCGAGCGAGATCGACGTTGCCCAGTTGCGGACATCCTCAACGTCTCTCGCCAACTGCCCCACAAGGTCCTCGACGTCACGAAACCGACGTTGCGAGCGGAGTCGGTTCACGAGATGGACCGATATTTCCCGGTCGTACAGCTCGATCTCCACGTCGAGGAGATGGGCTTCGAGGAGTCGTTGGCCGTGGCGGCCGTAGAAGGTGGTTCTCCGTCCGATGGAGACCGCAGCAGGCCAGTGTCGGCCGTCATCCTCCGTGACAACTACGGCGGACCAGACACCGTCGAGGCGAGCGCTGGTCGCCATGGTGAGGTTGGCGGTGGGAAAACCCAGCAGTCGTCCGCGGGCATCGCCGTGTTGGACGACGCCGGTGACGACCTGGTCGTGCGACTGAAGGCTTTCGACCGAGAACGGCCGGCTCGCTGTCAGGCGCCCGGCCGGGCTCTGCCGAGTTGTCTGCAGCAATGGAATCCTCCTTGGTGCGGTCAGGGGCCACATCAGTGGCATCACATATGAACCGATCGGCGGCTCGCCTGTAGGGACCCTCGCCAGCTTGCTTGATGTCCTGAAGCATTCGACCCGGGCGTCTCTCTCAGCGCCAGTTCGGCCTGCTCCCACGTCTGAAAGCCCTCGTAGAAGATGACATCGATTCCTGTCTCGACCCGGTAGAGATTCGCACGGCGAATCGCCTCGTCGATACCTCCACCCGCAGCACCGAATCCGCCGGTGCGCGCGACGATCACGAATTCGGGATCCAGGCGGTCGCGAGCGTCAACAGCCGTATTCAGCCGCCCGGTCGCCTCCGCGCCGGAGATGCGGCGCGGAGGCGGTGTGCTCGACTCCGTTACGCGGCGTCGACTGCGGGAGGAGATGCGAGCTCGCGGAATGTCGAACCGTGCCAGACGAGCGGCTCGTTCTCACCGGCACCGAGACGGTGTGCTTCGAGCAGCACCATCCAGTGGTCGCCGGCTTCCGAGACGGCGGAGATGGAGCAGTCGAGCCACAACGCCGCATTGTCGATGAATACCGCACCGTCATCGCTCACTTCGATCGCGACCTGTTCGAATCGCGCAGCGCGATCCTTATGGGCGAGCTGTCGGGTGAGACCGCCCTGCCCCTTTCCGAAGATCGAGACGCCGAGGCGGCCCGCCTTCGAGATCTGCTCCCACGTCACGGACGCCTTCTGCACCGCGACGGCGACGAGGCACGGTTCGAGGGAGACGCCGACCATGAAGGACGATGCGACGAGCGCGTGCTTCTCGCCGTCGATGTCGGCCGCGAGCACGGCCACGCCCGACGGGAACTGTGCGAACGCGTCGCGTACGGCTCGAGGGTCCCCGACGATCTCGCGCACCTTGCTCACCGACCCGACCTCCTGCTCTACGACGGTCACTGGACTCACACCCTCTCCACGTTCGCGGCGTCCTCGGGCAGCACCGAGTCCAGCTCGGGAGCGAGGTGCACCATCTGGTCGCGGAATGACTCGCTCGCGTTGTGAAACACGCGCATCTCGCCGTCCTTCGTCAGGGCCTCGGCCTGTTCGACCCATGCCTCGGGCGTGGCCGCCGCAGCATCGACGCGCTCCATGCCCGCGATGACCACACGGCCCGCCGCGACACCCGCGATCTCGAACGTGTCGGCGTACGTCGTGGTGTCCTGGTGGGCGAGGTAGGTCACGAAGGCCGACACTGCCTCCGGCGGGACGTTCTCCTTCATGGCCTCCTGCACGACGGGGTTCGGGAACGCGTCCTGCGTCATCGGCGTCCAGGCCACGGGCATGAGCGTCGTGACCTGCACGCCGACCTCGCGCGCCTCGGCCGCGAGACCGATGCTCAGGCCCCACACCGCGGCCTTGGCGGCGGAGTAGGCCGAGTCGAGCGGCACACCCATGAGGCCGTTCGAGGAGATGTTGATCAGGCGACCCGTGCCCGAGGCGATGAGGTGCGGCATCGCGGCGCGCGACACCTCGACGACGCCCTTGACCGTGACGTCGAAGACGCGCCACCACGTGTCGCGGTCCATCTCCCAGAACGTGCCGAACGCGTTGATGCCCGCGTTGTTCACGACGATGTCGAGCCGGCCGTACGCGTCGATCGCGGTCTGCACGATGGCCTCCGCGCCGGTGACGACGTTGTTGATGTCGACCACGGCGGTACCGCCGTCAGCGATGATCTCGGCAACGGCCGAGGCGGCGTTGTCCGCGTTGAGGTCGTTCACGACGACGCGCGCGCCGCGCGAGGCGAGCATCTTGGCGTGCGCGCGACCCATGCCCTGGCCTGCGCCGGTGACGATTGCGACGCGGCCGCCGAAGTCGAGGTTCTGTGCAGTCATGTCCGTGCTTCTCCTGAGAAGTTCTGCCGTGTCTGTGCGGGGCCGCTCCTGCGGCCCCGGGGCGGGCCGTCTACTTGCCCGCGAGGTAGCCGCCGTCGACCGGCAGCGTCACGCCCGTGACCATCCGCGCCTGGTCGGAGCAGAGCCACACGACGGCGTCGGCCTGGTCCTCCGGCTCGGCCAGCACTCCCATCGGGATGCCCGCCAGGATGCTGTTCCTGAACTCCTGGCCGGGGTTCTGCTCGAAGGCGTTCAGCATCATCGGGGTGGCCGTGGAGCCGGGGGCGAGTGCGTTGACCCGGATGCCCTTGGGCGCGTAGTCCATGGCGACGTTCCGGGTCATGCCGACCACGCCGAACTTGGCTGCGGTGTAGGGCGCGTTGTAGGCGATGCCGATCAGCCCGGCGCCGGAGGCGGTGTTGACGATCGACCCGCCCCCGTTCTCCTCCATCGCGCGCACCTCGTGCTTCAGGCAGTAGAAGACGCTGTAGAGGCTGACCTTCATCACGCGGTCCCAGACCGCGCTGTCCATGTCGCCGATCGGCGCGAAGACACCGTTGGTGCCCGCGTTGTTGAACGCGAAGTCCAGCTTCCCGAAGGCGGACACCGTCGCGTCGACGAGCGCCTCGACCTGCGCCTCGTCGCTGACGTCGCAGCGCAGGAACGCCGCGGTGCCGCCCTCCTCCTCGATCTTCGCGACCGTCTCGGTACCGGCCGTCTCGTCGATGTCCGAGACCATCACGGAGGCCCGGGCCCGGGCCAGGGCGACCGCGGCCGCCTGCCCGATGCCAGACCCTGCGCCGGTCACCAGACCGGCCTTGCCACTCATCGAGCTCGCCACGAATCAGACTCCCTTGTCAGATCGGCTGCGGCGACGCGGGGGCGCCGCCAGGGTCCGCCCGGCCGGGGGCAGGGGTCCCGGCCGAGCGATCCGTGGGTCGTCAGTACGTCTCTCCTGCGTGCGCGCTGCTCTCGTAGTCGCGCTGCGCGTCCTTCGGGAGGTACTTCTCCTCGATGCGACGCACCTCCTCGGAGGAGGGACGGCCGAACATGGCGCCCCAGCCGATGTCGTACTTCGTCCCGGCGTCGCCGTTCACCTTCTGGAGGTACTCGGGGAAGCCCGTCGCCTCGCCGCTCTCGATGGCGTCGACCATGAAGTGGTAGACCTCGCGGACCCCGGGCAGGAAGACGGGCAGCGACTGCACCGCCTGCCCCATCGCCGTCATCTCGGCGACCGTCCTGGTCCCGATCATCGGGACACCGACGACGTATGCGGGGCCAGGCGTCTCCTTGAGGGCGATCTCGGCCTGCTCCCACGTGTGGAAGCCCTCGTAGAAGATGACGTCGGCGCCGGTCTCGGCCTTGTAGAGCTGCGCGCGGCGGATCGCCTCCTCGAGGCCGCCGCCGGCCGCCCCGTACCCGTCGGTGCGCGCGACAATGACGAAGTCCTCGTCGAGCTTGTCACGCGCGTCGCACGCGGCGTTCAGCCGACCGATCGCCTCGACGTCGGAGACGAGCTCGACGCCGGCGACACCGCCCGACTTCTTCGGCTCGCGCTGGTCCTCGATGTGGATGCCGGCGACACCGGCGTCGATGAACTCGAGCACCGTGCGCTGCACGTTGAGGGGCGCACCGTAGCCGGTGTCGCCGTCGCAGTAGATCGGGATGTCGGCAGCGCGCGCCGTGCGGCGCGCGAGGTCGACGACCTCGGTCATGGCGAGCCAGCCGACGTCGGAAATGCCCTGCCACCAGGCCGACACCCCGCCGGAGAGCTGGAACGCGCCGAAGCCCGCGTGCTGCGCCATCTGGGCGTGGATCGGGACCGAGCCGAGCGGCAGCAGCTCGGTCTTCTCGCTCTCGAAGACCGCGCGCAGCGCCTTGCCGGGAGAGGTCAGGCTCACGCTGCGGCCCCCTCGGCGGTGTTGAAGCCGACGGTGACGACGATGTAGACGCAGTCCTCGTCGTAGGGGTTCTTCCAGGCGTGGGGCACGCCGGCCATGACGAGCAGGTCGCCGGGCACGAGGGTGCGCTTCTTGCCGCCCGGGAGCACCAGGTCGACCTTGCCGGAGATGACGACCTCGTAGTCGATGGTGTCGCTGGCGTGCATCCCGGCGTCGCCGTCGTCCTCGGTCGCGGACATGCTCTCGTCGAGGGTCGAGGCGTCGACCTCGCCCGACGAGTGCGCAGGGAAGCTGCTGACGCCGAACGTGGACCCGTTCGGCCCGGCCAGGGAGACCTTGGCGGGCGGCGCCCCGAAGGAGGACTTGCTGTGGCCGCCTTCGACGGCCCAGTAGAACGCACCTGCGGACACGCCGGGGAAGTCGAACTCGGCGGCAGGGCCCACGTCGAGGAAGTCGACGTCGCCGGACTCGGTCGGGCCCGCGACGACGAGTCGAAACTGCTTGGGGTCAGGGAACGTCATCTGCCTTCACTCCTTTGTGAACGGTCGGACGTCAGGCGCGCAGGCCCGCGTCGCGCATGAGCGGGAAGATCTGCTCGTTCATCCGGTCGAGGCCCTCGTCGTAGTCGACGAGGCCGGTGCAGATGCCCGTGATGCCCGAGTCCTGCAGCTTCTGGAGCCCGTCGACGATCATCTCGGGCGTGCCCACGAGCGGAACGAGACCGGCCCGGAAGAACGTCTTGATGCTCTCGTCCTGCTTCGGGTCCTCGGACTTCTTGTAGTGATCCCAGCTCCACCCGCGGGAGTCGCCGTTCTGGATGATGTGCTTGTAGCGGAGGGCGCTCTCGTAGTCGCCCTTCTCCTCGACGTACTCGAGGTACTCCCGCGCTTCCTTCTCCGTGTCCTTGCAGATGATGTGCACACCGGCCCACAGGCCGAGGTCCTCACGCCCGGCCGCGTCGGCGTTCTCGCGCAGCTTCGGCGTCACCGACTGGCTGTGCTCGACGCTGCCGATCGCCGCGAACAAGATGTTGGCGTGCTTGAACGCGAACTGCTGACCGGCAGGGCTGGAGCCCGCGCTCATCACCATCGGCCCGGGCGTCTGAACGGGCTTGGGCCACGACTGCGCACCCTGGAGCTGGAAGAAGTCCCCGTCGAAGTCGAACTGGTAGTCGTCTTCGACTGCCCAGAGCCGCTCGACGATGGTCATCCACTCGTCGGCGAGCTCATAGCGCGTGTCGTGCTCGGGCACCTCGACGCCGAACATGTGGTATTCGGGCTTGAAGTAGCCGGCTGTGGCGTTCAGGCCCATGCGGCCGCCGCTGATGTGGTCGACGGTGGCCATCATCTTCGCCGCCATCACCGGGTGGATGAAGGGGACGAGGCAGGTGGCGAAGATCTGTATGTTCTGCGTGGCTGCTGCCAGACCTGCGGCCCACGTGAACGTCTCGAACTGCCGGCCCCACGGGCGGTCGGGGCCCGAGAGACCCTGCCAGCGGGCGATGGGGATGAACCCGTCGACACCGTAGCGGTCGGCCTTCTGCGCGAGACCTTGGATCTCGCCCCAGTTGCCGAGCTTGATCGTGTTCTCGGCGAGGTTGAGACCGCCCTGGCCGGTCGTCACATTCGCGCCGAAAATCGCGACCTTGAACTTGTTCGGGCCACCTATCATGGGCCGCTGAGAACGTTCGACTGTGTGATCAGCGACGAAATCACGCGGTGCGACATTCTGCGTCATTGGTTTTCTCCATATCGTTGTGGCTCTGAGATACCGAAGAGCACCTGGGGCAGATCGGGTCGCGTGAACAAGGGTTCGGTTGTCGCGATCGCGGGCAGCGTGCCGACCGGACGCGCCCGATTGTGATTGCGCTCTCCACTGGGTGTATGGCGAGCCGCATTCTTGGCCTACTGGTTGCAGCCAATTGTGATGGCGGCGTATACGCGATCCGCGTCGTCGTGGTTTTTCCAGACGTGCGCGATGTCGCCTATGACGAGCAACGATGATGACCCTGCCGCTGAGGGTGATCTCGTACGTTGGGGGTGCTCCCCGGATCTCCTTCGATGGCGGTGCGTCGGCTTCTCCGCCGACCCCCGTTGACGCATGACGCTAAGAGCGGGCAGCACCGGACCGTCATAGCAAGAGACGCCATCAGCGCGGGAAAGCGCGCCACAGCGCCTCCCCTTGCCGATTGGTGGCGCAAGATGTAAAGCTGCTGGCGTTACTTCAGATGCCTGGCGGTGCTCCAGCCACCGCAGCGCTTCCGGAGCGGCACCCCATCGCCTCGACGAAGAGGAGAGAAATGCGTTCTGCAACCGTTCCTCCCGGCAGCCGAGCGAACATGCCTTGCGGTGGAACGACACCTGGGCCGGCTTCGCCGGGACCCCTTGGCCGGCCGGCTCCCCACCGCGGCAGGTGGACGCGGCTTCCTCAGAGGGTTCCTGGACACGCCGGGCCGCCTCCATGCGTCGGCGGCGAAAGAGCGCAGCGATGAAGCTGAGCTCGTATCAGAACTTGCGCGTGCCGAACTTCAGTGTTCACAACCTGCGCCAGGTACTCGAGGAGGCGGATCTCGACTGGCGAACTGCGCTCGCGAATGCGGAGATCGACCCCAACGCGCTGACCCGACCGGGAAGCACTATTCCCGCAAGGAAGGAGCTGGCCTTCCAGCTTCAGTTCGTCGCTCTCACAAGAGATCGCGTCGATCTTTGGGTGCGAGCCTCGCGCGCTTACGCGACGAGCACCTACGGCGCTCGCGGAATGGCCCTCGCGACCGCACCGACCGTTGCGGCGTGGACAGAAGTTGCCAGCGCGACTGATAACGCCCCTGGGCTCCTCGAGATCACGCCTCTCCGGGCACCGGATGGGAGGGTGACGGGAATCGAATTCACCTACCCGGACGCCCCGGAGGAGTTGATCCCGTTCAGCGTCTACCGCGATCTCTGTACCGCCACCCCCTCTCTCGCGTGGCTGTACGGCGGCACTTTCCCCTTCACCCGCATCGAAGTCCCTCTCGCGGAAATCTCGCCCGAGGCTTTGACGTACGTCTCCTGCGCCATCGACTGCTGTGCCGAGGCGTTGCGGCTGTGGTGGGACCCTGCGATATCAACAGAGGAGCTCCCCTTCGGCAACGCCTTCCAGCACGAGGCATGGGTCAAGGCGGATGCCCAGATCATCGACTCGTTCCGGGCGACTGGCGACTGGCCCCACACTGTCGCGAAAGCCATAAGGGCCGCACCCAATCTCAACCGCACATTGGCAAATGTGGCCGCGACGCTGCGAGTCTCTCCACGCACCCTGCAACGCAAGCTTGAACTCACGGGCGACGACTTCGCCCGGGTACGGGACGAGACTTTGAGTGACCTGGCCTGCGATCTGCTCTCGCATACAGATCACTCTGTAGCGGAAATATCCCGCAAGCTGGGCTACACGGATCCGGCCAGCTTCACGATGGCCTTCAAGCGGTGGAGGGGGATGCCTCCGACGGCGTTCAGGGAGGCTTCTCGCTACGAAGACAAGGAATCCTGGACATCAGCACACTGAACGGCCCCGCCGTTGCTGGTGATTACCTGCGGTGTCGGCGGTGCTGGTCGACAGCGATGGAGACAGGTCCGAGCGGGGCAGCGTAGGGCAGTGAGTCCGTGGCCCGGGTGCTGTGCGGGGAGATCACCGTCACGTTGGCGGGCAGGTCGGCCATGCGTCGCAGACGCCAGACGAGGACGTCGCTGGCGGACTCGGCGGTATGCAGTTCGCGCTGGGCGACGGCTTTATGCAGCAGCGCTCGTGGGTCGTGGCCGGCCTGGTAGGCGTGCGTGATGGTGACCGCCAGGGCGGGCCAGCCCGGTTCGCCGAGCACCCGCTCGGCGATCTGTGGCGCGGTGGTGCACAGAAGGGTGGCGGACCAGTTGCGTACGGGCTGGGCCAGGCGCAGGCCCTGGGCTCGCAGGCGGGCCATCGATTCCTCGCTGGCCGCTGCGTACGCGGCCTGGAGGTGGGTGGCTGCCTGGCGGGCAGCTGCGGCTTGCTGGGCGTGCTGGCGCTGGGCGTGCCAGTGTGCGGCGGCGAGGGCGAGGAAGAAGAGCGTGTCGATCACCATGGCGGTGGTGGCGCTGTCCTCGCCCCGGCCGAGTGCCGGGCCGCTGTGGACCAGGTCCCGGGCTGTGCGTCGTAGCTGCTGGCTGTGGCGGAACTCCGCTCGGGTGTGGGAGCGGGAGGCCCGTTCGAACGCCCAGGCCGCTTCGCGTAGCTGCTGGCGGGTGTGAAGGGCGGAGGTCTTGGCGAGGACGTCGAGGACCTCGCCGGTGGCGGTGATCTGCGCTGCCACGGCGCCGTCGTCGCCGTGGTCGATGACGAGCAGGGCCGCCCATGCCGCGTGTGTGGCGGTGCGCCGCGCGGCGGACGGCGCGGACCGCTGCGGGGGATGGGCGCTGTCCGGCGCCGCCGCGACATCAGTCGCGTCGAACCGATCCCGGATGCGGGGCAGGGACAGGTCGGGGGCGAGCGTCGAGCCCGCGTAGAAGACCGGTTCGCCGTCCTTGTTGCGATCGCCGGGCATCGCGACGGTGTAGCCGCGCAGGTCACCGGAGGGCAGCACGCTGGTGCGGACCAGAAGCCCGGCGGCCTTCAGCCGGTCGAAGAACTCGGCCTCGGTGGCGGCGCCGGCCACCGCGCGGCGGACGGTCTCGCGCAGCTCCTCCCGCACGGTGCGCTCCCTGCCCTGGCGCTCGGCCTTGTGGCGTTCGGCGCTGGTGGGCCGCTTGGCGGCGGTGCCGTCACCAGGGGTGACGCGGTGCAGGCCGTACTCGGCTTCGATGAGGCGGGCCTCGGCCTGGGCGCGCTTGCCGGAGCGGTGGTGGTCGGGGCGGCGGCCGTCCTCCCGGACGAGGGTGGCGATGATGTGGATGTGGTCGGTGGCGTGGCGGACGGCGGCCCAGCGGCAGCCGGCGCCGTCGCCGGGGTCGATGCCGGTGGCGGCGACCATGCGGCGGGCGATCTCGGCCCACTGCTCGTCGGACAGGATCGGGTCGTCGGGGGCGGCGCGCACGGAACAGTGCCAGACGTGCTTGTCGGGACGCTGGTCCGCAGCGAGGAGGGACAGGGGCTGGTCGAGGAGATGCTGGAGGTCCTTCTTCGTCGCCGAGAGGTCGCGGCCGGGGTCGGGGGCCATGGTGTCGAAGGAGGCGACCAGGTGCGGGTCGATGTGCTCCTCGTGGGTGCCCCTGCCGTACAGGTAGTGCAGGAGGCCGAGGGTGTTGCTGCCCTGCTGGTGGATCCGGGGGATCAAGCCGCCTCGTCCTCCCGCCGGTTGGTGATCCTGTCGGCCGCCCGCTGGACGGCCTGCGCGGCGCGTCGCAGACCGTCGAGAGCGGCGGCGAAGTGCGGTGCGTCAGCATCGGAGTTGAGGGCCTTGGCGATCTGGTTGACGTTGCTGCCGGCCCAGCCGAGTTGGCGGCGTACGCCGAACAGCGCGGTCAGGACATCGCGCTCGGTGGCGATGGCGGCCGCGGTGCGGGACTGGTCACGGGCGGTGGCCAGGGCGGAGTAGGCCAAAAACCCGGCCACGCTCATGCCGACGTGCTCGGCGCCGGATCGGATGATGGCGAGTTCGTGCTCGTTGAGGCGGACGCTGTGGGCGGGGCGCTGCTTCCTGTCGCGCGGACGCGACTTCCCCTTCCTGGCCCTGGCCTTGTGGCCGGCCCTGCCCGGCTGCGGTCCGCCCTCGGTCGCAGCCTTCCCACTGTTCCGGCCCGGCGGCGGCGTCCGCCAGAGCTTCGGCGACGGCCGCCTCCAGCGGCTCCTCGCCTTCGCTGCCCAGCGACTCCACCTCATCCGGGGCCAGCGAGGCCCACCCTCAGGCCGGTTCCGCGACGAGCTCGCCCCACCAGGGGCTGGACAGCAGAGCGCCGGGGGAGTGGCCGGTCGCGGGGAGGAGATGTCGGCGTAACAGTTCGTCGCGCAGAGCGGCAGAACGCCCCACGGCATCGGCCTTCCGGTTTCCGATGCCATGAACGTGTACCAGTGCCATCGCGCCCCCCGACTCCCACTCACCGACACTTCATTGTGCGACACGGGCGGTTCTCGAGTGAGTTGTCCACAGATCCGTCAACCACCCTGGCGCGACAGTTAGTGCCGCATCAGGCTACGCCTCGGTCTTGCCGGTCGAGAGCGGTTGGCGCGGGACACGTTATCTCGCGGGGTGCACTCTCATCTGAGTTTCGAGATCCTCCCGCGCTGCCTCACGAGGTGGTGGCCGAGACGTTGGAGCGAGCTCTGCATGACCACTCGGCAGAAGGCGAGGTAGCGAGTGTCCTGGTCGGGACCGCGCTGAACGACGACGATGGCGAGTTCGTTGAGCACTGGTGCGTGCAGGTGGTCTATGGCGCGGACGGCTTCCGGGGTAGTCCATCGAGCTTCGCGCTTGGAACCACGTGTCTGCTTCCAGGAGCCGACTGGGAGCAGACTCCCGTGCTCGGCTCCCAAATGGCTCCCAAGAGCACCCCACAAACCACTCAGGGGCCTGATCCGCATTGCGGATCAGGCCCCTGACCTGGTACTTCTCTGTCGGGGTGGCGGGATTTGAACCCACGACCTCTTCGTCCCGAACGAAGCGCGCTACCAAGCTGCGCCACACCCCGATTGTCGCTGCTCTCGCGGCGACGTCGTTTACTTTAGCCCACCGGTGGCTGGAGACGAAATCCGGTTTTGGCGCCCAGGCGGAGGGGGTCCGGGCGGGTGCGGTCCACGGCGATGAGGGTGACGGCCAGGCAGTACAGGACGAGGAGCAGGAGGAGGGAGACGCCCAGGACGTACGGGTGGCCGTGCCGGCCGGTGTCCTGGAAGGGGTAGAGGTGGCGGGCCGGGCCGGCGGGGAGGAGCAGCCCGCGGAGCAGGGTGAAGACCAGGTAGGCCGTCGGGTACAGGAGCCATGCGGCGGCGTGGGCGAGGCGTATGCGGGCCGGCGGGGAGAGGAGTAGCCAGTCCAGCACCGCCGCGATCGGGAGCACCGTGTGCAGGGTGGGGGGCGCGAGCGCGGCCAGCGTCCCGGCCGGGCCGGTCAGGGCCGTCGGCTCCGCCGTCCCCGTCATCGTGTACGCCGGTGCCGCGTCCGCCAGGAGTACGTGGTGGAGCAGGGCTGCCGCGACCACGTACAGCAGCGCCGCTCCGGTCAGGGCGCCCGGGAGAGGGCGGCGGGCGGTCCAGGCGTGGCGGGCCGAGGCGAGCGTGACCACGGCCAGCAGGAGCGTGCTCTGGATCGTGAAGTGGCTCAGGACTCGTGCGGGGCTGCCGAGCAGGATCTCGACGGTCACCGCCGCGATCGCCGCCAGGGCCAGGAGCAGGCGGTACGTCGCTGTCAGGGGGCGGCGCACCGGCGGCGCCACGGCTCCCGCGGGGGCGGACGAGGGCATGAGGTTCGTCCGTCTTCCGGGGATGACGGGGAGGTCAGGGATGTCCCTGGGTATCGGGGCGGTCATGGACCCCAGAGTGGGTGGATGACCTGGTCGGGGCGATGCGGGTGGGCCGGACGGGTGACATGGGGGCCGGCTCGGCTCGGCCGTATCGGCCCCCCCCGGCCATCCGGCGACCCGGTCGTACAGTCACCCGGTCACGCAGCCGCCCGGTCACATAGCCGTCCGGCCCCTGCTCCCCGCCCGGTTTCTCGGCCGGCTACTCCCGCCCCACCAGGGTCATCAGCGTCGCCTCCGGCGGGCAGGCGAAGCGGACCGGGGTGTAGCGGTTGGTGCCGCAGCCCGCGGAGACGTGGAGGTAGGAGGTGCGGCCCGCGGACGTGTGCGTGGACAGGCCCTTCACCCGGTCGGTGTCCAGGTCGCAGTTGGTGACCAGCGCGCCGTAGAAGGGGATGCAGAGCTGGCCGCCGTGGGTGTGGCCGGCCAGGACCAGGGGGTAGCCGTCGGCCGTGAAGGAGTCCAGGACGCGCAGGTAGGGGGCGTGGACGACGCCCATCGAGAAGTCCGCCGTGCTCGACGGGCCGCCCGCCACCTCCGCGTAGCGGTCCCGCTTGATGTGCGGGTCGTCCAGGCCGGTCAGCTCGATCGTGGCGCCCTCGATCTTGAGGAGGTCCCTGGTGTTCGTCAGGTTCCGCCAGCCGGCGCCGTCGAAGCCGTCCCGCAGGTCCTCCCACGGGTTGTGGATCACGTTGGCGGCCGGGTCGTTGCCGTTCAGGCCGTGCCGGCCCTGGGCCTTCTCGATCAGGTAGCGGGCCGGGTTGCGCAGCTTGGGGCCGTAGTAGTCGTTGGAGCCGAAGACGTACGCGCCCGGGAACTCCATCAGCGGGCCCAGCGCGTCCAGCACCTCCGGGACGCCCTCCGGGTCGGACAGGTTGTCGCCCGTGTTGATCACGAAGTCCGGGCGCAGGCCCGCCAGCGAGCGCAGCCAGCGCTGCTTCTTGCGCTGGCCGCCCACCAGGTGGATGTCGGAGATCTGCAGGACGCGCAGGGGGCGCATTCCGGCGGGCAGGACGGGGATCGTCACCCGTCGCAGCCGGAAGGAGCGGGCCTCGAAGCCCGCCGCGTACACCAGTCCGGCGGCACCGGCCGCCGTGATTCCCAGGGGGATTCCGTATCGCGCGCGCATGCGCCCATCGTGTCAGATCCGGGGGGAGTGGAGAGCCGCGGCGCCTTTCGGGTGGTCGGCCGGAGCCGGTGTCCGGCCGCCCGAACATGCCCGGGAACGCCGGGCTTTGGGGCGGGTGTGGGGCGAGTGTGGGGCGGGAAGGAAATGCGCGGGCGTCCTGCCTCCCCTTCCTGCGACAATCGAGGCATGACCACGCTCAAGTCGAAGCTGCACGACGACCTCAACGTTGCGATCAGAGAGCGTGACGAGCTCAGCTCCTCCACGCTCCGGCTGACGCTCACCGCGATCACCAAGGAGGAGGTCGCGGGGAAGGAGAAGCGCGAGCTCTCCGACGACGAGGTCCTCAAGGTGATCACCCGTGAGGCGAAGAAGCGCCGTGAGGCGGCGGACGCCTTCGCGCAGGGCGGACGTCCCGAGCAGGCCGAGCGGGAGAAGGCGGAGGGCGAGCTGCTCGCGCGGTACCTGCCCCGGCAGATGTCCGACGACGAGCTGAACGCGATCGTTTCCCAGGCCGTCGAGGAGGCGAAGGCGGCCGGCGCGGAGGGCCCGCGGGCCATGGGGGCGGTCATGAAGATCGTCAACCCGAAGGTGGCCGGACAGGCCGAGGGCGGCCGGGTCGCCGCCGCGGTGAAGAAGCTCCTCGCCGGCTGAGCCGGTGGGCGTCGGGCAGACGTCCGGTGAGCGAAAGCGTCCCGCCGGACGAGCCGGCGGACAGCGAAGGGCCCCTCCCTCCCGGTGCGGGAAAGAGGGGCCCTTCGCTGTGCCGCCGGTGTGCTGTCAGCGCCGCCCGCCCGGCCCGTTGCCGGGGCCCTGGATGAAGCCCTCCGGGATGGAGATGGTCGGGTTCGGCTCGGCCCCGCCGTTGGTGCCGGTGCCGCCGTCTCCGCCGTTCTCGCCGCCGCCCAGGCCGCCGATGAACCCGCCGCCGCCGTTGTTGCGGTCGTCGTCACGGTCCTCGTCGCCCCCGCGGCCCCGGCCCCGGCCTCGGCCCTTGTCCTCGTCGGGCTTCTTGCGGTCCGGGATGTGGATGAGGTTGAACTCGGGGGCTTCCTTGCCGTTCAGCGCGCCGCTCATCATGTCGCGCCAGATCGGGCCGGGCACCTGGCCACCGAACACCTTCGCGTGCCAGGTCCCGCCGATCGAGATGTCGACCATCTGCCGCTTGTGCTCGGGGTCGCCGACCCACACCGCACCGGCCAGGTTCGGCGTGTAGCCCACGAACCAGGCGGCGTAACGGAAGTCCGTCGTACCGGTCTTGCCCGCGCTCGGGCGGCCGCCGAGACCGGCCTCCGTACCCGTACCGTCCTCGACCACGCCCCGCAGGAGCGTGTTGATGGTGTCGGCCGTCTTCTCCGACATCGCGCGCGAGCACGTCGACTTCGGGACCGGAAGCGACTTCGACTTCTCGCCGACGCGCCGGCTGATGGACTCGATGGCGACCGGCGTGCAGTACATGCCGCGCGAGGCGAACGTGGCGTAGCCGTTCGCCATGGTCAGCGGGGACATCTCCTGGGTGCCGAGGGCGATCGACGGCGCCTGCATCATCTTGTTGCCGTCGGCCCGCTCGACGCCCATCTGCTTCGCCATCTGCGTCACCGGGCAGATGCCGATGTCGCTGATCATTTCGATGTAGTAGGTGTTGACCGACTTCGCGGTCGCTTCCTTCATGTCGTACGGGCCGACCTCGGTCTCGTTCTCGTTCTCGACCGGGACGCCCGACTCGTTCCACGTCTTGCCCTCGCAGGCCGAGACCGGGGTCGGGTAGTCCATCTGGTACGGCGAGGCGTACGTCTTCGTCGCCGGCATCCCGCCCTCGAGGGCGGCCGCGGCCACGATCGGCTTGAACGTCGAACCGGGCTGATAGCCGGCGCCACCGCCCATGCCCTGGTCCACGGAGAGGTTGATCTGCGTCTCGTTCTTGCCGAAGCCGTACGGACGCGACTGGCCCATGGCGCGGATCTTGCCGGTGCCGGGCTCGATGACGCTGGCGGCGGTGGCCACCTCGTCGCTCTTGTTGACGTGGCTCTTGACCGACGCCTGCAGGGACTTCTGCGCCTGCGCTTCGAGCGTCGTACGGATCGTCAGACCGCCGTGGTTCCAGACCTTGGCCCGCGCTTCCGGGGTCTTGCCGAAGGTCGGGTCGGTCAGGAACACCTGGCGCACGTAGTCGCAGAAGAAGCCCGCGCCGTCGACCGCCGTGATGCAGCCGTTCTTCGGCTTGCTGATCTTCAGCCCGAGCGGTGTGCTCGACGCCTCGGTGGCCTGCTCCTCGGAGATGTCGCCGACCTGGGCCATCCGCGCCAGGACGGTGTTGCGCCGCTTGAGGGCCTCCGTCTCGTCGTTCACCGGGTCGTACCGGCTCGGCGACTGGACGAGGCCGGCGATGAGCGCCGACTCCTGGAGGTTGAGGTCCTTGGCGGGCTTGGAGAAGTAGCGCTGGGAGGCGGCCTCCACGCCGTAGGCCTGCTGGCCGAAGTACGTGATGTTCAGGTAGTTCTCGAGGATCTTCTTCTTGCCCAGCTCCTCCTCGACCTGGATCGCGAACTTCAGCTCGCGGATCTTGCGGCCGATCGTCTGCTGGGTGGCCTGCGCGACCTTGGTCGCGTCGTCACCGGCCTCCTCCACGAAGACGTTCTTCACGTACTGCTGCGTCAGGGTGGAGGCACCCTGGGAGACGCCGCCGCTCTGCGCGTTGCGGTTCATCGCGCGCAGTACGCCCTTCAGGTCGACCGCGCCGTGCTCGTAGAAGCGCGAGTCCTCGATCGCGACGATCGCCTTCTGGAGGTGCGGCGAGATGTCCTTGAGGTCGACCACCGTGCGGTCGCGCGAGTAGACGGTGGCGATCTTGCCGCCCGCCGCGTCGAGGATGGTGGTGCGCTGACTGAGCGGAGGCGTCTTGAGGTTGGCGGGGAGTTCGTCGAAGCTCTCCACCGACCCCTTGGCGGCGAGGCCCAGCGCTCCCACGGCGGGCAGCGCGATACCGGCCAGCACGGCCCCCGACAGGACACTGACACCGAGGAACTTCGCGGCCTGCTGCGTTGCCGACAGGCCGCCGCCCGAGCGCTTCTTTGGCATGGGAGCAGCCTACGTTCTCATTTGCCGGACACGCGTACAGGCCTTGGCCTAAGCTGCCCACAACTGTCACAGCAGTGAGGTCACGTATCAATACGCCGGGCGATCCCGAATCGTTCCGGATCTCTCCGACTTTTTTGTCGGGGCGTGGGGGATGCGTGTCCGGATCCACCTTCCGTGTCACATGGTGTCCGTTGTGGCGCAAGTGAAACGCCCCGAAGCGTCGGGATTGTCGCGCATGTCGCCAGCTCACTCCCCCGGGTGATCTGCCGCTTACCCATAGTCCGTTCGGGCCATTCAAGATTGGGCCCGCTGGGGGTGTTGCGCTGTGCCCACCTTCCGTAACGTCCTCAACTGGCGGCGGTGAATATGCCGCTGCCGCCGTGGGGGAGCCTCGATTCGGGAGAGGACGGCGCCGGTATGGGCTGGGTTACCGACTGGAGTGCGCAGGCTGCCTGCCGCACTACTGATCCGGATGAACTGTTCGTTCAAGGAGCAGCGCAGAACAGGGCCAAGGCGGTGTGCACCGGGTGTCCGGTACGCACGGAGTGCCTGGCCGACGCGCTCGACAACCGCGTCGAGTTCGGCGTGTGGGGAGGCATGACGGAACGTGAGCGCCGCGCACTGCTGCGCCGGAGGCCCACGGTGACGTCCTGGCGCCGGCTGCTGGAGACCGCGCGCACGGAGTACGAGCAGGGGACAGGTGTCATGCCCCTCGACGACGACGAGGTGTACGCGAGCTTCGCGGCGGTGGGCTGAGGGTTCTCGGGGTCTCGGCCCCTGCTCCGCTCCGCGTGGGCGGGGCTCCGGGCGGGGCCTTGCACCGGCGCCCGCAGCCGGGCGGGCCTCCGAACAGGCTTCTGGGTGCTCCTCCGGTCGGTCCTCCGGCAGTCTTCGGGGCGGGCGGTGCTCGGCCGAGCGGCAGAGGGCGTCCGGCAAGGGGCGCCCGTCAGGGTATGTCGGTGCGCCTCAGGGCGTGTTGGCGCCGGGATGCCGGTGGAAGACGGGGCATGGCGCCCCCGTCAGGGCGTGCCGAGCCGTCAGGGCGTGCCGACGCGTGTCAGGCGCTCGCCTCGGGCAGCTCCGGCCGGTTGGTCGCGAGCCGGTCGCCGATGGCCCGCAGTCCCGTGAGGTCGTGCACGTCGCCGGGCAGCGCGGCCACTTCCGTCACCGCCACCTCGGGGTGGAGCGCGGTGAAGCGGTCACGTGTGCGCTGCTCGCGTGAGAGCAGCTGCATCCGCTCGGCGTGCAGCCTCAACAGGCCCGCGGTGAGCTGGTCGACGGACCGCTCCGCGGCCGCCTCGTCGTCCGTCCTGCCGGCACCGGTGTCGTCCACGGTGGCGGGGGAGCCTCCGTCGGGGACGTCGTCCTGTGCCGGTGTACCGGGTGCTTCCGGAGGGGGAGTCTCCGCAGCGGGGGTGCTTGAACTTTCGTATGTGTCGGGGGAGTTACGAAGTCCAGCTTTCCCGTCCTCCTGATCCACAATGCGGGAGTCCTCAAGATTTTCCGCGGCGGCCAGCGCCCGCTCGGCCGACAGCCGGTCGGCGCCGCTGCCGTGGACCCGGTTGAGGACCAGGCCGGCCAACGGCATGTCCTCGGCGGCCAGTCGTTCCACGAAGTACGCGGCCTCGCGCAGCGCGTCCCGCTCCGGGGCCGCGACCACCAGGAACGCGGTCCCGGGCGCCTGGAGCAGCTTGAAGGTGGCGTCCGCGCGGGTACGGAACCCGCCGAACATGGAGTCCATCGCCGCCACGAACGTCTGCATGTCGTTCAGCAGTTGCCCCCCGAGCACCTTTCCCAGAACGCCGGTCATCATGGACATCCCGACGTTCAGGAATTTCATCCCCGCCCGGCCGCCGACCTTCGCCGGGGTCAGCAGGACGCGGATGAGCTTGCCGTCGAGGAAGGAGCCGAGCCGCTTCGGCGCGTCCAGGAAGTCCAGCGCGGACCGGGACGGCGGGGTGTCGACGACGATGAGGTCCCACTCGTCACGGGCCCGCAACTGCCCCAGCTTCTCCATCGCCATGTACTCCTGCGTGCCCGCGAAGCCCGCCGAGAGCGACTGGTAGAAGGGGTTGCCCAGAATCGCGGAGGCCCGCCCGGGATCCGCGTGCGCCTCGACGATCTCGTCGAAGGTGCGCTTCATGTCGAGCATCATCGCGTGCAGTTCGCCGCCCGCGGAGTCGTCTATGCCCTTGACCCGGCGGGGGACGTTGTCGAGCGAGTCGATGCCCATGGACTGGGCGAGTCTGCGGGCCGGGTCGATGGTCAGGACGACCACCTTGCGCCCCCGCTCGGCCGCGCGCAGGCCCAGCGCCGCGGCGGTGGTCGTCTTGCCGACCCCGCCCGAACCGCAGCACACCACGATCCGGGTGCCGCGGTCCTCGATCAGCGGATCGACGTCGAGCGTGGGGACGGGGGAGAGGCGGTGGTGGGCCGAGTGGGCCGAGCCGCCCGAGTGGGCCGGGTCGTGCGCGTGCGCCGGTTCCGGACGACGACTCATGACATCCCCTGCTTCCGATACTTCCGACTCGGTTCTCGACGGGTTTCCCTGTTCGGCTTCCGGCTCGTGACCAAGGGCGGCGCGACGGACGGCGCGACGAGCACACCCGCTACGGCGCCCGGGCCGGGTACGCCCGCTACCGTGCCCGGGCCGAGTGCGCGCGGGCCGAGTGGACCCGGGGCGAGTGCGGCCGTGGTCGGCGCGGTGCCGCCGGGAGGGTTCCCGCCGGTCATGACACGCCCTGGGCGCGGAGTTCCTTGGCCAGCGTGTACAGGCCCGCCAGGTCCATGCCCTCCGCGAGCAGCGGCAGCTCGTGCCGGGGCAGATCCACCTCGGCCAGTGCGGCACGCTGCTCGGCCTCCAGCGCGTACCGCTCGGCGTACTCCTCCGCCTGCGCGAGCAGGGGGTCCACCAGCTGCTCGGCGTGCCCCCCGCGCCGCGCGCCGCCGAGACCGGCGGAGGACAACGACCGCGCGACGGAGGAACGCGAGACCGTCCCCACGAGTTCCAGATCGGCCGCGTCCAGCAACCCGGGGCGCACCATGTTCACGATGATCCGCCCCACCGGCAGCCGGGCCGCCCGCAGCTCGGCGATGCCGTCCACGGTCTCCTGGACCGGCATCTCCTCCAGCAGCGTGACCAGGTGCACCGCAGTCTCCGGTGATTTCAGCACCCGCATCACGGCCTGCGCCTGATTGTGTATCGGACCGATCTTGGCGAGTCCGGCGACCTCGTCGTTGACGTTGAGGAAACGGGTGATGCGCCCGGTCGGCGGGGCGTCCATCACGACGTAGTCGTAGACGAACCGCCCGCTCCTGTCCTTGCGCCGTACCGCCTCGCACGCCTTGCCGGTCAGCAGGACGTCCCGCACACCGGGCGCGATGGTGGTCGCGAAGTCGATCGCGCCGAGCTTCTTCAGGGCCCGTCCGGCACTGCCCAGCTTGTAGAACATCTGGAGGTAATCCAGAAGGGCACGCTCGGCGTCGATGGCGAGGGCGTGCACCTCCCCGCCGCCGGGAGCGACCGCGATCTTCCGTTCCTCGTACGGCAACGCCTCCGTCTCGAAGACCTGTGCGATGCCCTGGCGGCCCTCGACCTCGACGAGAAGCGTCCGCTTCCCCTCCGTGGCCAGAGCCAGCGCGAGGGCCGCGGCCACCGTGGTCTTGCCGGTTCCGCCCTTGCCACTGACGACCTGAAGCCTGCTCACGCCTTTGAGCCTAATTCCTCCCCGCGCGCCCCGTCGGCTCCGGGGGAGAGTTCCCCGGAAACCAGCGGCTAGAGTCGCGGCATGACGAAATGGGAGTACTCCACGGTTCCGCTGCTGGTCCACGCCACGAAGCAGATTCTGGACACTTGGGGCGAGGACGGCTGGGAACTCGTGCAGGTTGTCCCCGGGCCGAACAACCCCGAGCAGCTGGTGGCCTACCTGAAGCGGGAGAAGCAGGCGTGAGCGCGGTCGAGGAGAGGCTGGCCGAGCTCGGGCTGAGGCTGCCCGAGGTCGTCCCGCCGCTGGCCGCGTACCGCCCCGCCGTGCTGACCGGGCCGTACGTGTACACCGCCGGCCAGCTCCCCATGGTGGACGGCGAGCTCGCGCTGACCGGCAAGGTCGGCGCCGAGGTCACCGCAGAGGAGGCCAAGGAGCTGGCACGCACCTGCGCGCTGAACGCCCTCGCCGCCGTGAAGTCCGTCGCCGGCGACCTGGACCGCGTCGCGCGCGTGGTCAAGGTCACCGGCTTCGTGGCCTCGGCCCCGGACTTCACGGGCCAGCCGGGCGTCCTCAACGGCGCGAGCGAGCTGCTGGTCGACGTCCTCGGCGACAAGGGCGTCCACGCCCGCAGCGCGGTGGGCGTCGCGGTCCTGCCGCTGGACGCTCCGGTGGAGATCGAGATCCAGGTGGAACTGACCGAGGCGGGCTGACCGGGGCGGAGTGACCGGGGCAGGCCTTGACCGGGGCGGGCTGACGGCTGCGGGCGGCCGATGACCCGGTGACCCACGGGGACGAGGGCGGCCCGGCCCCCTCTCCCCGTGGGCACTCGAACATCAGCCCCTCACGGGATAGCCTCCGGCCATGGCGAATGCGCAGGCTGATGGGCGGGCCGGGGGCCGAACGGGTGACCGGTCCGAGAGCCGGACGGGTGGCCCGGCCGGTGGGCAGTGGTGTCCGCCGGAATGGCCGGAGCGCATCCGTGCGCTCGCGGACGGCACCCTCGTCCCGGTCACGCCGAAGCGCGCGGCCACCGTCATGCTCCTGAAGGACGCCGACGACGGCTATGCCGTCCACATGCTGCGTCGACGCGCCTCCATGGCCTTCGCCGGGGGCGCGTACGCCTACCCCGGCGGTGGCGTCGACCCGCGCGACGACGACCTGCACGTCCGCTGGGCGGGTCCCACGCGCGCGTGGTGGGCGGACAGGCTCGGCGTGGACGACATGGCGGCCCAGGCGATCGTCTGCGCCGCCGTGCGCGAGACGTACGAGGAAGCCGGGGTGCTGCTCGCGGGCCCGACGCCCGACTCCGTGACCGGCGACACCACGGGCCCGGACTGGGAGGCGGACCGCGTGGCACTCGTCGCGCGGGACCTGTCCTTCGCGGAGTTCCTCGACCGCCGGGGACTGGTCCTGCGCTCGGACCTGCTCGGGGTGTGGACCCGGTGGATCACCCCGGAGTTCGAGTCCCGCCGCTACGACACCTGGTTCTTCGTCGCCGCCCTCCCCGAGGGCCAGCGCACCCGGAACGCCTCCACGGAGGCCGACCGCACGGTGTGGATCGCCCCGCGCGAGGCGGTCGCCGCGTACGACCGGAGCGAGCTGCTGATGATGCCGCCGACGATCGCGACCCTGCGCCAGCTGACGGCGTACACGACGGCGGCTCAGGCGCTCGACGCGGCACCCGCGCGCGACCTCACGCCGGTGCTGGTCACCACGCGGCTCGACGAGGACGGGATCGTGCTGTCCTGGCCGGGGTACGACGAGTTCACCCTGCACATCCCGAACGGTGGAGCCACGACATGACGGACGCGGCAGCCCTCCCCGGCCAACCGCGCGGAGGGGTCCTCTCCGGACCCGCCACCGCGCGGGCGGTCAACGTCCTGGCCCCGAACGCCTCGGCGATGACCCTGGACGGCACCAACACCTGGATCCTCTCGGAACCCGGTTCCGAGCGGGCGGTCGTGATCGACCCGGGCCCCCTGGACGAGGGGCATCTGCGCAACGTCGTCGACACCGCCGAGCGGGCCGGCCGGCGCGTCGCCCTCACCCTGCTGACGCACGGTCACCCGGACCACTCCGAGGGCGCCGCCCGCTTCGCCGAGCTGACCGGCACGAAGGTACGGGCGCTGGACCCGGAGCTGCGTCTGGGGGACGAGGGGCTGGCCGGCGGGGACGTGGTCACCGTGGACGGCCTGGAACTGCGGGTCGTCCCCGCCCCCGGCCACACCGCCGACTCGCTGGCCTTCCACCTGCCGGCCGACGGGGCCGTCCTCACCGGCGACACGGTCCTGGGACGCGGTACGACCGTCGTGGCCCACCCCGACGGCCGCCTCGGCGACTATCTGGACACGCTGCGCCGTCTGCGCTCGCTCACGGTCGACGACGGCGTCCACACGATCCTGCCGGGCCACGGCCCCGTGCTGGAGGACGCCCAGGGCGCCGTCGAGTACTACCTGGCCCACCGCGCGCACCGCCTCGCCCAGGTGGAGACGGCCGTCGAGAACGGCCACCACAGCCCGTCCGACGTCGTCGCCCACGTCTACGCCGATGTGGACCGCTCCCTCTGGCCGGCCGCGGAACTGTCGGTCCGCGCGCAGCTGGAGTACCTGCGGGAGCACGGGCTCATCTGAGGCAGGCCCCGAGGCTCCCAAGGCCCCGAGGCTCCCAAGGCCCCAAAGCCCTGAAGCACAAGACCCCGGGGTCTGCAGCCCGCTCCACGTCCGTTCGGCGGAACCCCGGAGCCGGGCCGAGGCGCAGGGACCCCTGCCCGGATGTCCAGTCCCCACCCGAGCGTTCAGCCCCTGCCCGGACGTCCGGCCGAGGGACGGGGCAGGGGCGGCGGCGGTAGGGACCGGGTCAGGTCAGCGGGACCGCTTCGCGAGGCGTTCCACGTCCAGGAGGATCACCGCGCGGGCCTCCAGCCGGAGCCAGCCGCGCTGGGCGAAGTCCGCCAGGGCCTTGTTGACCGTCTCGCGGGACGCGCCGACCAACTGGGCCAGTTCCTCCTGCGTGAGGTCGTGGACGACGTGGATGCCCTCCTCGGACTGCACGCCGAAGCGGCGGGAGAGGTCCAGCAGGGCACGGGCCACCCGGCCCGGAACGTCGGAGAAGACCAGGTCCGACATGGCGTCGTTGGTCTTGCGCAGCCGGCGCGCGACGGCCCGCAGCAGCGCGGTGGCCACCTCGGGGCGGGCGTTCAGCCAGGGCTGGAGGTCGCCGTGGCCGAGGGCGAGCAGCTTGACCTCGGTCAGTGCCGTGGCGGTCGCGGTGCGCGGGCCCGGGTCGAAGAGCGACAGCTCGCCGATGAGCTCGCTGGGCCCGACGACGGCCAGCATGTTCTCCCGGCCGTCGGGGGAGGTGCGGTGGAGCTTGACCTTGCCCTCGGTGACCACGTAGAGCCGGTCTCCGGGATCGCCCTCGTGGAACAGGGAGTCGCCCCGTGCGAGGGTCACTTCGGTCAGCGAGGCGCGAAGCTCCGCGGCCTGCTCGTCATCGAGCGCCGCGAAGAGCGGGTTCCGCCGCAGAACGTCGTCCACGTGATTCTCTCCTTGTCGACCTGCTCAGGGGACCTCCGGCCCCCACGTACCAGGGGTCCGGGGTGCCCATTTTGCCGGACAGTCCAAACAGTGTGATCTGTCACAAGGATGCCGCACCGGCCTGCCCGGGTAAGCGGCAGGGGTCCAATTGGGGGCCGATCTTCAGGGGTCGGGACGGATGTCGGCGCCGAGCCGTAGGCTGGCCGGGTGGCCAAAATGCCGGTGAGAGTGCACGCCCCAGGGGCTGTTCGGGTGGCGGCGCACCGGGATTCCGCTGTGGGCGAACAGGGCTCCGATGGCGGCAGGGAAACGGAGAAACCGACAGAGAAGGCGCCGGTGAAGAAGAAATCGACCGCGAGTGCGACCGCGGATGCGACCACGAGTGGGAGTGCGAGGGCGCGCGGCGCGGCCGGGGCGAAGTCCGCGGCCGCCGTCGAGCCGCCCGCGGCGGAGTCGCGCATCGCCCTCGTCCGCCGCGCCCGGCGGATCAACCGGGAGCTCGCCGAGGTGTTTCCGTACGCCCATCCCGAGCTGGACTTCGAGAACCCCTTCCAACTCGTGGTCGCCACGGTCCTGTCGGCCCAGACCACCGACCTGCGCGTCAACCAGACGACCCCCGCCCTCTTCGCCAAGTACCCCACCCCCGAGGACCTGGCCGCCGCCAACCCGGAGGAAGTGGAGGAGATCCTGCGCCCCACCGGGTTCTTCCGGGCCAAGACCAAGTCGGTGATAGGCCTTTCGAAGATGCTGGCGGAGGATTTCGGCGGCGAGGTGCCGGGCCGTCTCGAGGACCTCGTCAAGCTGCCCGGTGTGGGCCGCAAGACGGCCTTCGTCGTGCTCGGCAACGCCTTCGGCCGCCCCGGCATCACCGTGGACACGCACTTCCAGCGTCTGGTGCGCCGCTGGAAGTGGACGCGGGAGACCGACCCCGACAAGATCGAGGCGGCCGTCGGCGCGCTCTTCCCGAAGAGCGAGTGGACCGACCTCTCGCACCATGTGATCTGGCACGGCCGCCGCATCTGCCACGCCCGCAAGCCCGCCTGCGGCGCCTGCCCCATCGCCCCGCTCTGCCCGGCGTACGGCGAGGGCGAGACCGACCCGGAGAAGGCGCGGAAGCTGCTGAAGTACGAGAAGGGCGGCTACCCGGGCCAGCGGCTGAACCCTCCGCAGGCCTACCTCGACGCGGGCGGACGGCCGGCCCCGCCGCTGGGCGCCGCATGACGGGGGCACGCGCGGAGGCGTACACGGGGGCACACAGGACGGCCGCCGATGGAACGATCTAGGCGCCACCGGGCGTTGGACGGGGCATGGGAGCGGCGGGGGCCAGGACGGCAGGGGTGGCGATGGCGCGGGTGACCGATCCCCGGGGCGGCCGGGTGAGGCTCAGCACGGAGGGCCTGCCCGCCTGGCTGGACCCGGTGGCCCGGGTCGCGCAGACGATCGCCCCGGGCGACCTGAGCCGCTTCCTCCCCCCGGCGGACGGCGCGGGACGCCAGGCCGCCGTTCTCATCCTGTTCGGCGACGGGGAGCGCGGCCCGGAGCTGCTGCTCATGGAGCGGTCGGCGGCGCTGCGCTCGCATGCCGGACAGCCGGCCTTCCCCGGCGGCACCCTCGACCCCGAGGACGGCGACCCGCTGACCGACGGGCCGCTGGCGGCCGCGCTGCGCGAGGCCGAGGAGGAGACGGGGCTCGATCCCGACGGAGTCCAGCTCTTCGGCGTCCTGCCGAAGCTCTACATCCCCGTCAGCGGCTTCGTCGTCACGCCGGTCCTGGGCTGGTGGCGGATCCCCAGCCCGGTCGGCGCCGTCGATCCGAACGAGACCGCCCGGGTCTTCACCGTCCCCGTGGTGGATCTCACCGATCCGGACAACCGCACGACCACCTTCCACCCCAGCGGCCACCGGGGTCCGGCGTTCCTGGTCGAATCGGCCGTGGTGTGGGGCTTCACGGCCGGGATCATCGACCGGCTGCTCCATTACGCGGGGTGGGAGCGCCCCTGGGACCGGGACAAGCAGGTCCCGCTGGACTGGCGGTCATGACAGGGTGGGCGCGGTGCCGTGCGGTATGGGGGCCTGTGACGACGGCGGTTCGTCCCGCATGCCCCCGGACTCCGGCCGAGCAGGAACGACCGGAATGACGAGGCGAGGCAAAAAGCGGTGAACGTGCTGGACATCCTGTTGCTGGTCGCCGCCGTGTGGTTCGCGGTCGTCGGCTACCGCCAGGGCTTCGTCGTCGGCATTCTGTCGGTGATCGGGTTCCTGGGCGGCGGTCTCGTCGCCGTCTACCTTCTCCCCGTCATCTGGGACGTCCTGACGGACAAAGCGGAGGTCGGCACGGTCGCCGCCGTCGCCGCGGTCGTCGTCGTCATAGTCTGCGCCTCCATCGGCCAGGCCCTGACCACCCACCTCGGCAACAAGCTGCGCCGTTACATCACCTGGTCCCCGGCCCGAGCGCTCGACGCCACGGGTGGCGCCCTGGTCAACGTCGTCGCGATGCTCCTGGTCGCCTGGCTGATCGGTTCGGCCCTCGCGGGGACGACCCTGCCGACGCTCGGCAAGGAGGTCCGCCAGTCCAAGGTGCTGACCGGCGTCTCCCGGGCGCTGCCCGACCAGTCCGACACCTGGTTCGCCGACTTCTCCTCCGTCCTCGCGCAGAACGGTTTCCCCCAGGTCTTCAGCCCCTTCGCGACCGAGCCGATCACCGACGTCCAGCCCCCCGACCCCGCCCTGGCCGGCAGCCCGGTGGCCGGCCGCGCGCAGCGGTCCATCGTCAAGGTCATGGGCACCGCCCCGCAGTGCGGCAAGGTCCTCGAGGGCACCGGCTTCGTGTTCTCCGAGCGCCGCGTGATGACCAACGCGCATGTCGTGGGCGGCGTCGACGAGCCGACCGTGCAGATAGGCGGCGAGGGCAGGAAGTACGACGCGACGGTCGTCCTCTACGACTGGAAGCGCGACATCGCGGTCCTCGACGTCCCGGACCTGAAGGCGCCCGCGCTGCGGTTCACCACCGAGGACGCGAGCAGGGACGACGGCGCGATCGTCGCCGGCTTCCCGGAGAACGGCGCGTACGACGTCCGGTCGGCGCGGGTCCGCGGGCGCATCACGGCCAACGGCCCGGACATCTACCACCGGGGCACGGTCCGCCGTGACGTGTACTCCCTGTACGCGACGGTCCGACAGGGCAACTCCGGCGGCCCGCTGCTGACCCCCGACGGTCAGGTCTACGGCGTGGTGTTCGCCAAGTCCCTCGACGACGCCGAGACGGGATACGCCCTCACCGTGGACGAGATCCAGGAGGACATCGTCAAGGGCCGCTCCGCGACCCGGCAGGTGGACAGCGACAGCTGCGCCCTCTGAGCGGCGCGAGGCCCGCTACGGCCGTGAGGACGTCCGTACGGCCCGTTGTACGGCTTGTACGGCCGGTCGCACAGTCCTGGTTGCCACGGTCCCGGTCGCACGGGTCCGGTCGTATGGCCCGGTTGTACGGACGGGGCCTGCGACCGGACCGCGTGGAGGGATCGTACGGAGGAGTCGTACGGAGGAGTCGTACGGAGGGGCCGGGGACGGGTGTACGCCCAGACGGCTCACCGGGAGCACGGCCGGGCGTACGCCCCTCGTCAGCCGCGTGGGTGATGGTGGCGGAGCCGCACCGAGACCCAGCGGGCCCGGCGGCGGAGGATATGCGGAATCCCGACCCTGAGATCCGTATCTGCCATCTCCGGTGCACCGCCTTGCTGGTGGGATCCCATACCGCCCGCCGAGCGGCGGTCGCGGCGTGCGTCACTGTAGTCGTGCGTCCAGCCCATACTCCGACCACTGCCCCCGACCCATGGTCGATAACCGCCTGGCGCAGGGCCAATTGGCCTATGCGTCAGGCAAGTGGCCGTTCGTAGGACAGGTGTTCAGATCTGGTGATCGGTCCTGCGTACGGAAGGAGTACGGGAGGGGAAGAGGAAGGAGCACGGAAGGGACGCGGACGCCGCCCGGTGGGCTGTCAGCGGTCGGGTTCCGGGTCCTTCAGCCAGTTGATCAGCTCGGCGGAGAACGCGGCCGGGTCCTCCTCGTGCGGGAAGTGGCCGAGCCCGTCGAACAGCCGCCAGCGGTACGGCGCTTCGACGTACTCCCCGGACCCGGCGGCGCTGCGGACGCCCGCCACGGGGTCGAGCGAGCCGTGCAGATGCAGGGTCGGAACCCGCACCGGCCGCTTCATCCGGCGGTTGAACTGGATGCCGTCCGGCCGGGCCAGCGACCGCACCATCCACCGGTACGGCTCGATCGAGCAGTGCGCCGTGGACGGGATGCACATGGCGCGCCGGTAGTTCTCCAGCGCCTTCTCCTCCGGCGGGCGGGGCCCGGACCAGTCCTGGATCAGCTTGGCCACCAGCGCCCCGTCGTCCGCGGTGAGCTGCCGCTCCGGGACCCAGGGCCGCTGGAACCCCCAGATGTGCGACATGGCGGACGACTGCCTGACGTCGGCGATCATGGCCGCCCGCCAGCGCCGCGGATGCGGCATGGACGACACCGCGAGCCGTCGTACGAGCTTGGGGCGCATCGCCGCCGCCGTCCAGGCCAGGTATCCGCCCAGGTCGTGCCCGACCAGCGCGGCGTCCGGCTCGCCGAGGGAACGGATCACACCGGTGATGTCCAGCGCGAGGTTGGCCGGGTCGTAGCCGCGCGGTGTGCGGTCGCTGCCGCCGACGCCCCGCAGGTCCATGGCGACCGCGCGGAACCCGGCGTCGGCGAGCGCCGTCAGCTGGTGCCGCCAGGTCCACCAGAACTGCGGGAAGCCGTGCAGCAACAGCACCAGCGGCCCGTCGCCGAGCTCGGCGATGTGGAAACGCGCGCCGTTGGCGGCGACGTCCCGGTGGGTCACCTCGGCGCCCCCGGGGATGTCGAGGCGTACGGCCGACAGGGGCTGGGCCGAAGGAGTGGCGGGGTCCGTCATGAGGACGAGCGTGCCACAGCTTCGATCGCCTCGGGGATCTGATCCCTGGGCAGCTCCGGACGCGGGTGCGGCTTGGCCTTCTGCAGCACGACCGCCGTCTCCTTCATCGAGGCGGCGACCTTCTGCGGGCCGCGGCCCTTCTTGGCCTTCTTCGCGAAGACGGTGCCGATCAGGGCGAGGACGAGCGCGACCAGCACGTTCGCCGCGAACGACAGCAGGAAGCAGACGGCCAGGTTCCAGTCGCTCCAGGTATGGATGCCGTAGGCGAGGGCGAAACTCAGCATCGGCAGCGAGAACAGCAGCACGAGACCGGCCGCGGTGAGCAGTCCGCCGCTCGTCGCGCCCCGCTGCACATCCCGCTTGAGCTGTGCTTTCGCCAGGGCGATCTCGTCGTGCACCAGCGCGGACATGTTCTCCGTCGCCGAGGCGAACAACTGGCCGATGCTGTGTTCGGCGCCGACCGGGCTGCCGTCGGGTGCGCTCATCGCGGTCTCCCTCTTCTGCTTTCGTCCTGCGTGCCTCTGCGTACCTCTGAGTAAGGATCAGTCTGCCGCCTGACGGCTCCTGTCCGCCCCATCACCTGCGTCGACCGCGTGTGTCCGGTCGCGTACGTCCGACCGGCTCGGACCGGCTCCGACTGTCCTGACCTTTGTACCGTCCCGTCAGATCATGCCGGATCGTCGTGGTCCCCGCCTGCCCCGCCCGGTACTTCGGCAAGCCCGCTATGTCCCTCGGCCTTCTCCCGGGCGAGCCGCCGGTGCTCGGCGGCCTTGCGCTCGTGGATCTCCGCCATGCGCAGGTGGTACGCCGGGTCGTCCTCCTCGTAGACGTCCGGGACGCCGCTGAGGTCGTCGTCGCGTTCCTCGGCCTCGGTCAGCCTGCGGTACTTGGCGTTCCGGATCTTCAACAGCACGGTCGCGAGGACGGTCGCGATCAGCGATCCGGTCAGGACGGCGGCCTTCACACGATCCGTCATCGACGCGTCGCCCTCGAAGGCGAGTTCGCCGATGAGCAGGGAGACGGTGAACCCGATCCCGGCGAGCACCGCCACCGCCAGGACGTCCGCCCAGGCGAGATCGTCGCTGAGCGACGCCCGGGTGAAGCGTGTGGTCAGCCACGTGCCGCCGAAGACACCGACCGTCTTGCCGACGACGAGACCGAGGACCACACCGAGCGTCTCGGGCTGGGTGAACACGTCCGCGAGCGCGCCGCCGGAGACCGCCACACCCGCGCTGAACAGGGCGAACAGCGGGACGGCGAGACCCGACGAGAAGGGCCGGACGAGGTGCTCGACGCGCTCGCCGGGGGACTGCTCCTCCCCCTCGCGACGGTGACAGCGCAGCATCAGGCCCATGGCGACACCGGCGATGGTGGCGTGGATCCCGCTGTTGTACATCAGGCCCCAGACGACCAGGGCGAGCGGCACGTACACGTACCAGCCGCGTACGCCCTTGCGCAGCAGCAGCCAGAAAACGGCCAGGCCCACCACGGCGCCGGCGAGCGCGAGGAAGTCGAGGCGGTCGGTGAAGAAGACCGCGATGATCAGGATCGCGAAGAGGTCGTCGACGACGGCGAGGGTCAGCAGGAAGGCGCGCAGCGCGCTCGGCAGCGAGGTGCCGATGACGGCGAGCACGGCGAGCGCGAAGGCGATGTCGGTGGCGGTGGGCACGGCCCAGCCGGCCAGTGAACCGCCGCCGATGCCGCTGGTGAACGTGTAGACGAGGGCCGGTACGGCCATGCCGCACAGGGCGGCGACGACAGGGAGCGCGGCGGCCCGGGGATCGCGCAGATCACCGGCGACGAGTTCGCGTTTGAGTTCGATGCCGGCGACGAAGAAGAAGACCGCGAGCAGTCCGTCGGCGGCCCAGTGCGCGACGGACAGGTTCAGGCCGAGCGCCTCGGGCCCGAAGTGGAAGTCGCTGACGCTCTCGTAGCTGTGGTGCAGGGCGGGTACGTTCGCCCAGATCAGCGCGGTGATCGCGGCGACGAGCAGCAGCATGCCGCCGACGGTCTCGGTGCGCAGCGCATCCGTGACGTAGGTCCGCTCGGGCAGGGAGAGACGGCCGAAGGCCTTGCGCGGGCTGGGAGTGCGGGGGGCGGTCACGGGTGGTCCTCTGGTCGTCGGGCAGCACGAATCGTGTGCCGACCAGACTTCCCGGCGCTCCATGAGACAACTGTGGGGGACGGCCTGCTGTGGACGTCCTTCGTGGCCACTCTAACCAACGTGCTCCGGCACCGCACGAAGGGCCTTCGACGACGGACGTCACAGAGGCACCCGGCGCGCGTACGGCGCCGGGTGCCTCCGTTGCCCGTGGGCGGGCCGTGACCGGTGGGTCCGAGGGGAGGAACCGGGACCCGCTTCGGTGCGGTCCCCGGGCCGCTCCTCGGGTGGTCGGTCCTCGGGTGGTCGGTCCTCGGACGGTCGGTCCTCGGGTCAGTCCTCGCTGGACGACTGAGGAAGCTTCTCCTGGATCAGATTCATCACGGTGGCGTCGGTCAGCGTCGTGACGTCCCCCAGCTCGCGGTTCTCCGCGACGTCCCGCAGCAGGCGGCGCATGATCTTGCCGGAACGGGTCTTCGGCAGCTCGTTCACCGGCAGGATCCGCTTGGGCTTGGCGATCGGTCCCAGCGTGGAGCCCACGTGGTTGCGCAGCTCGGCGACCAGTTCCTCGGTCTCCGCGGCCGTACCGCGCAGGATCACGAAGGCGACGATGGCCTGTCCGGTCGTCTCGTCCGCCGCGCCGACCACGGCCGCCTCGGCGACCGACGGATGGGAGACGAGCGCCGACTCCACCTCGGTGGTGGAGATGTTGTGCCCGGAGACCAGCATCACGTCGTCGACCCGGCCGAGCAGCCAGATGTCGCCGTCGCCGTCCTTCTTCGCGCCGTCACCGGCGAAGTACTTGCCCTCGAAGCGGGACCAGTACGTGTCGAGGAACCGCTGGTCGTCGCCCCAGATGGTGCGCAGCATCGCCGGCCACGGCTCGGTGATGACCAGGTAGCCCCCGCCGCCGTTCGATACCTCGTTGGCCTCGTCGTCGACGACGGTCGCGGCGATGCCGGGCAGCGGGGTCTGGGCGGAGCCCGGCTTGGCGGCGGTCACGCCCGGCAGCGGCGAGATCATGATCCCGCCGGTCTCGGTCTGCCACCAGGTGTCCACCACGGGGGTGCGGTCCGCGCCGATGTTCTTGCGGTACCAGATCCAGGCCTCGGGGTTGATCGGCTCGCCGACGGAACCGAGGACCCGCAGCGAGGACAGGTCGAACTTCGCGGGGATGTCGTCGCCCCACTTCATGAACGTCCGGATCGCGGTGGGCGCCGTGTAGAGGATCGTCACGCCGTACTTCTGCACGATCTCCCAGAAGCGGCCCTGGTGCGGGGTGTCGGGCGTGCCCTCGTACATGACCTGGGTCGCGCCGTTGGCGAGCGGCCCGTAGACGATGTACGAGTGCCCGGTGACCCAGCCGACGTCGGCCGTGCACCAGAACACGTCCGTCTCCGGCTTGAGGTCGAAGACCGACCAGTGGGTGTACGCCGTCTGGGTGAGGTAGCCGCCGGAGGTGTGCAGGATGCCCTTCGGCTTACCCGTGGTGCCGGAGGTGTAGAGGATGAACAGCGGCTGCTCGGCCTCGAACGCCTCAGGGGTGTGCTCGGTGCTCTGGCCTCCCACCAGGTCGTGCCACCACACGTCGCGGCCCTCGGTCCAGGCGACGTCCTGGCCGGTGCGGCGGACGACGAGGACGTGCTGCACGGTGTCGACGCGTCCGGCCGCCTCGTCCACGGCGGGCTTGAGCGCGGACGGCTTGCCGCGCCGGTAGCCGCCGTCGGCGGTGATGACGACCTTGGCGTCGGCGTCCTGGATGCGGGTCGCGAGTGCGTCCGCCGAGAAGCCGCCGAAGACGACGGAGTGGGCTGCGCCGATACGGGCGCAGGCCAGCATCGCGATCGCGGCCTCGGGGATCATCGGGAGGTAGACGGCGACCCTGTCGCCCTTCTGGACACCCAGCTCCAGCAGGGCGTTGGCGGCCTGGGAGACCTCGTCCTTGAGCTGGGCGTAGGTGATCGCGCGGCTGTCGCCGGGCTCGCCCTCGAAGTGGATGGCGACCCGGTCGCCGTGCCCGGCCTCGACATGCCGGTCCACGCAGTTGTAGGCGACGTTGAGCTCGCCGTCCTTGAACCACTTGGCGAACGGCGGGTTCGACCAGTCGAGGGTCTCGGTGGGCTCCTTGGCCCAGGTCAGTCGGCGGGCCTGCTCGGCCCAGAAACCGAGCCTGTCAGCCTTGGCCTGTTCGTACGCCTCCGCGGTGACGTTGGCGTGTGCGGCCAGGTCGGCGGGGGGTGTGAACCTGCGTTCTTCCTTGAGCAGGTTGGAGAGGTTAGGACGTTCGTTCATCGTCCCGTCTCCTCGCTGAGCAGGTTGGCCAGGCTTTCGTTGCTCACGGCATCTGCCTTTCCCGGAGTGTCCGTTGTGTCCCAGGCCACAGCTCATCAGACCCAGGGGTGCGCTGACAAGGGTCGTCGGCAAAGTGGTTTAGACCTTTTGAGTTGGCTGGCTGCTTCCGTGGCCAGGGGTCATCCCTACCCACGGACGCCGGTGGTGTGCGGTTCACCCCCGGCAGTGCCTCGTATGCCCGCAGGACGGGTTTTCACAGCGCCAGGTCCTCGGCCCGTACCCGGTCGAACACCCGCTCTGCGGCCGTCTCGATGAGGAGATACGCCTGCGCCTCCCCCACGTGGAAGTAGAGGCCGTGGAGCGTCAGGAGCCCGTCCTCCAGAGCGCGGGCCACCGAGGCGTGGGCGCGCAGGTGCTCCAGCTGCTGGACGACGTTGGTCAGGCAGAGCTGCTCGGCGGTGTCGGCCGGTGCCCGCCCGGCCAGTCGCACCCCGGGCCCGCTTCCGTCCCGCACACGCTTCAGGCTCGGCAGCCCGTGCCGCAGCCACCGTTCCAGCGGTGTGCGGGCGCTCGGGGTGCCGTCCGGCCGGGGGTCGAGCAGCGCCTGCATCGCGCCGCAGCCCGAGTGCCCGCACACCGTGATGGACCGCACCGCCAGCACCTCCACGGCGTACTCGAGAGCGGCCGCCACCGAGTCGTCACCGCTCTCCTCACCGGGCGGCGGCACGAGGTTGCCGACGTTGCGGACCACGAACAGGTCCCCCGGACCGCTGGAGGTGATCATCGAGGTGACCAGTCGCGAGTCGGCGCAGGTGAGGAACAGCTGCGTCGGCCGCTGCCCCTCGCGCGCCAGCCGGGCCAGCTCCCCGCGTACCAGAGGAGCGGTGCTCCGCTGGAACGTGCTGAGCCCACGCACCAGGTCGGTCCCGGTCCGGGACGCCTTTGGCCCACCGGCACCCGACACGCTCCCGGCGGGGGAGGCAGACCCTGTGCCCGTGCCCGTGCCCGTGCCCGTGTCTGTGTCCATGCCCGTGTCCGTGTCCGTGTCCGACGGACCGTCCCCTGTGCCGGGCCGGGACGGCCGCCCGTAGTGACCGTCCTTTCTGCCGGCGGCGTCACCGGTCTCATGGGTGCTACTGGTGGTACTGGGACCACCGGTGACACGGTTGTCGTGGTCGCTTCGGTCGTCGTCCGGTGCGGAGAGCGGGAGCTCGCACTGGTGGTTGCGCCAGGCGGTCCAGGGCCGGCAGCGGCACCCGGCGCCGGACGGCACGCCGGTTCCGTCGGTCCCCCCCGTCGTGGGAGAAGAGATGAGGGCCTCGGGTTCGGCGAGCCGGACGCCGGCTCCGGGCCGACGGCCGGTGATCTCCACCGCTCCGCCCCGTGCGGTGTGCGTGTTCTGCCAGTCCTGCAGCGCCTCGTACGCCGCGTGGTCCATGAACGAGCCGTCCAACGCCACGACGCCGGTGGCTCCCTGGGGCACGAGATGCAGGGCCCGGCTGAGCCTCGGCACGGCGAGGAACGTCAGCTGCCCCCGTACATCTACGTGATGGACTTCTTCCTTCACCTCGTGTGTGATCCGGGTGTGGGTGAGGCGGTGCAGGGCCACGCCCACGGCGACGGCGATCCCCAGGGCGACGCCCTCCAGGACCCCCGCGAACACCACGCCCACGGCGGTCGCGGCGTAGACCAGGGCTTCCCGGTGGCGGGTCACCGTCCGGATGTGGTGCAGGGAGACCATCTGGATGCCGACGGCCATCACCAGGGCGGCGAGTGAGGCCAGCGGGATGAGCTCCAGGACCGGAACCATCAGCAGCGCGGCGACCACCACGAGAGCGCCGTGCAGCATCGTGGAGTTCCGGCTCACGGCACCGGCGCGCACATTCGCGGAACTGCGCACGGCCACCCCGGCCACGGGCAGGCCGCCGAGGCAGCCGGAGGCGATGTTCGCGGCGCCCTGGCCGAGCAGTTCGCGGTCCAGGTCGGAGCGGGGGACGTGGCCCGAACCGGGGCGGCGGGCCACCAGCTTGTCCACGGCGACCGCGCCCAGCAGCGACTGCACGCTGCACACCAGCGTGGTGGTGAGCACGGCGGCGACGAGCCCGAGCACGGGCCCTTCGGGGAGCCCGGCGAGTGCGTGGCTGCGCCAGGACGGCAGGTCGACCTCGGCCAGGACGAGACCGGCCGCCGCGGCCGTCGCGGTGGCCCCGGCGACGGCGACGAGGGCGGCGGGGACCGTGCGCAGCAGGCGCCCGGCCCGCCCGGGCAGCTTCGGCCACAGCAGGAGCAGGGTGAGGGTGAGCACGCTCACCGCGACGGCCGCGGGGTCCACGTTCGCCAACTGGGCGGGCAGTGCCCGGAGATTGTCGGGGACGGAGCTCTGCGGGGTGCCGCCGAGGACGATGTGCACCTGGGCTACGGCGATGGTGACGCCGATTCCGGCGAGCATCCCGTGCACGATCGCCGGGCTGACGGCGAGCGCACCGCGGGCCACGCGCAGGCAGCCCAGGCCGATCTGGGCGAGCCCGGCGAGGACGGTGATGGCGCAGGTCGTCCGCCACCCGTACTGCTGGATGAGGTCGGCGGTGACGACGGTGAGCCCCGCGGCCGGACCGCTGACCTGGAGCGGGCAGCCGCCGATCCGTCCGGCGACGATCCCTCCCACGGCGGCGGCGACCAGGCCGGCCTGGAGCGGCGCGCCGGTGGCGAGGGCGATGCCGAGGGACAGGGGCAGGGCGATCAGGAAGACCGCGACGGCGGCCGACAGATCCGCGCCCGCGATGCGCAGGCGGCGGGGGCGGTCCGGTGGCGGGCTGTGCGGTGGACTGTGCGGCGGATGGGCGCGCTCGGGCCGGTTCGGGTCGGCGGTATGGGTGGGAACACAGGTTGGCATGCTTCCCGTCTCCTCCGGGGCTGCGCGGTCGGGGAAAGGGGCGGCCCGCTCGAGGGCGGGGCGGGCGGGCGGACGTGGCCGGGGGTACGGCATCGGGACGGCGGGATCCGGCGACGGCGGGTGCGGCAACTGCGAGGTCTGGTAGCGGCGGGATCAAGGGCGGGCGGGACCGGTCAACGGTGACGAGGCGTCTCGATGGCAAGAGATCCCAACTGTCAGTAAACAGATCGTAATTCAGAGTAAAGGACAAGTATTGACTTTCCCGGCAAATGGGGCAGTGAATCATCTTGTTGGGTGAAGCAGTCATTACATCGGCTTGTCGTACTAATTCCTTCTCGATCCCGTGCGACTTTGGCGGCGCCGCCGGCGCGGGCCGGCGCAGCACCAGATCTCCCCCGCCAGGGTTGGCCCGAGAGAAGGAAGAAGGTGGGCGGACATGGCCGCCACCCGAAGCATCGCCGTGAGCACCGTGATCACCGCGGTCTGCGCCGCCTCGCTCGCCGGCTGCGGAACCGGCGCCGACATCTTCGGGAGGGAATCGCCCGGTGCCGAGAAGGCGAAGCCGGCGCCGGGGCCGGAGAGCGCGGTCCGGCTGATCGGCGACGGCTCCACCGCGTACACCGGGGCGCAGCCGCACCTGGCGAAGCCCGAGCGGCTGAAGCCGGGCGAGAAGCCCCCGCAGTTCGTCGTCTTCTCCTGGGACGGCGCGGGTGAGGACAGCCAGAAGCTCTTCTCGCACTTCCGCGAGGTCGCCAAGAAGAACGACGCGACCATGACGTACTTCCTGAGCGGCGTGTACATGCTCCCGGAGGAGAAGCGGGACCTGTACCGCCCGCCGCAGCACTCGCCGGGCCGTTCCGACATCGGCTTCAACGACGCGGAGGGCATCGCCGCCACCGTGGAGCAACTGCGTCTCGCGTGGCTGGAGGGCAACGAGATCGGCACCCACTTCAACGGCCACTTCTGCGGCGCCGACGGCGGGGTCGGCGAGTGGTCGGTGGCGGAGTGGAAGGACGAGATCGCCCAGGCCAAGTGGTTCGTGAAGGCCTGGAAGACGCACACCGGCATGAAGAACGAGGCGCCGCTGCCCTTCGACTACGACAAAGAGCTCATCGGGGCCCGCACCCCCTGCCTGGAGGGCCAGGAGAACTTCATGAAGGCCGCGAGCGACCTGGGCTTCCGCTACGACACCAGTGGCGTCAACAACCAGGTGTGGCCGAAGGAGAAGCAGGGCCTGTGGGATCTGTCGCTGCAGCTGGTGCCGTTCCCCGGGCACTCCTTCGAGCAGCTCACCATGGACTACAACTTCATGGTCAACCAGTCCGGCACCACCACCCAGGGCGACCCCGCGAAGCACGAACTGTGGGGCGACCAGATGCGCGACAGCCTGCTCGCGGGCTTCCGGCGGGCCTACGACGGCAACCGGGCGCCCCTGATCATCGGCAACCACTTCGAGTCCTGGAACGGCGGCGCCTACATGCGTGCCGTCGAGGAGACCGTCGAGGCGGTGTGCACCAAACCCGACGTCCGCTGCGTCTCCTTCCGGCAGCTCGCGGACTGGCTGGACGCCCAGGACCCGCAGACCCTGGAGAAGCTGCGCACCCTGAACGTGGGCGAGAGCCCGAAGCGGGGCTGGAAGTCCTTCCTGTCCGCCGCCCCCGCTCCGGCCCCCAGGGGCGTGCCCGGGGCGCCCGCGGCGAAGGGGTGAGCGGCGGCCTTCGGCGCGGCTTCGACCGGCGGCCCGGCGTGAAGAAGACCACTCCCTCGTGGGGCGGGCGCCCCGGGTGCGTAATGTCGTACTCATGAGTACGACAGGAGCGACCGCCGACCCTCCCCCGAGCTCTCGGAAGAGCTCGAGCGGGGGAGACCCCCTTGCGGCCCTGGGCTCGCTGCCCGGTGTGGCCGACTCCGTGGAATCCGTGCGCAAGGCTGTGGACCGGGTCTACGGACACCGGGTCATGCGGCGGCGCAGCAACGAGATCACCTCCGAGGCGGCGCTGCGCGGCGCCCGCGGCTCGGCAGCGCTGTCCGGCGCGGACTGGGCACTGGAGGAGGTGCGCAGGCGCAGCGACTTCGGCACCGACGACGAGGCACGCACGATGGGCGCCGCGCTGCGGCTGTCCGCCGAGGCGGGGCAACTGCTGACCATCTGGCGGCAGTCGCCGCTGAGAGTGCTCGCCCGGCTGCACCTGGTGGCGGCGGCCGGCCACGCCGACCAGGTCGGGCGGCCCCGCAAGGAGGGCGAGCCGGTCGACGAGCCCTTGATCGGCCTTCCCCTGCCCGGCGCGGCGGAGGCGCACGGCAGGCTGGAGGGCCTGGCCGAGCTGGTCATCGGGGGCGGTTCCGCCCCGGCGCTGGTCACAGCCGCCGTCGTGCACGGCGAGCTGCTCGCGCTGCGCCCCTTCACCTCCTGCAACGGCCTTCTCGCGCGTACGGCCGAGCGCATCGTGCTGGTCGGCAGCGGGCTGGACCCGAAGTCGGTCTGCCCGGCCGAGGTCGGCCACGCCGAACTGGGCCGCGAGGCCTATCTGACGGCTCTGGAGGGCTATGTCTCCGGCACCCCCGAGGGTGTGGCCGCCTGGATCGCCCACTGCGGACGGGCGGTCGAGCTGGGGGCGCGGGAGTCCATGGCGGTGTGCGAGGCGCTGCAGCGCGGGGCGGCGTAACGGGCGCGGGGTGACCGGCCTGCGCGGGGAGCGAAGAGGCGAAGGCGGTGAACGGCGGTGAAGCGTTTAAGAGACGTTTGCGCCGTCAGCCGCGCAGTGATGCGGCGGTACGAATTCTCGTACCGCCGCTGGCATGTCCACCTGGTTACCAAGCGTCCTCGATATATGCCCATCAGGCCGGGAACTTTGCCCGTTCCTGGTGCGGCTGGCCCGTAATCGACGGGTCGACGTCGCGTGGGTGCCCTGTGTCCATGCTCGGTCCGTGGGGCCAAATGCGTTGTAAAGGTGATCCTCTCGGATGTCCTTGGTCTCGCGGGCCGCTGAGTCCTTTGTACTCCAGGTTCCAAGCAAGCGGAAGTGGGGGGCCTGCTTCTTTACTTTTAGGTTCAAAGGCATACCAATCGGGCGCCGGTTCGCTGGACGGAAACCGGCCCGGCCGGTGCGCCTTCGCGGTGGCCGGTCAGACCACCGTCGTACGGCGCCGGCTGGTGTACCAGACCAGGCCCGCGGTGGCCGCGGCGGCTCCTATGGCGGCGGCCACCGCCAAGGCCGGGCGGGGCGGGACGGAGAGCGCGGGGAGGCGCTGCTTGAGCCGGACGGGCCGGTGGAAGTCCAGGATCGGCCACTCGCGCGTGACGGCTTCGCGGCGCAGCGCCCGGTCCGGGTTCACGGCGTGCGGGTGGCCCACGGACTCCAGCATCGGCAGATCGGTCATCGAGTCGCTGTAGGCGTAGCAGCGGGCGAGGTCGTAGCCCTCCGACTCGGCCAGCTCCCTGACGGCCTCGGCCTTCGTCGGACCGTACGCGTAGTACTCCACCTCTCCGGTGAAGCACCCGTCGTCGCCCACGACCATGCGGGTGGCGACGACCCGGTCCGCGCCCAGCAGCTCGCCGATCGGCTCGACCACCTCGGCGCCCGAGGTGGACACGATCACCACGTCCCGGCCGGCGGTGTGGTGCTGCTCGATGAGGGTGGCGGCCTCGTCGTAGATGATCGGGTCGATCAGGTCGTGCAGGGTCTCGGCGACGATCTCCTTGACCTGCTGGACGTTCCAGCCGCGGCACAGTGCGGACAGGTACTTGCGCATCCGCTCCATCTGGTCGTGGTCGGCGCCGCCGGCCAGGAAGACGAACTGGGCATATGCGGTACGCAGGACTGCCCTGCGGTTGATCAGGCCGCCTTGGTAGAACGACTTGCTGAACGTGAGCGTGCTCGACTTCGCAATGACCGTCTTGTCCAGATCGAAGAAGGCCGCTGTGCGGGGCAGTGAGTGGTTTTCCACGCCCTGAGCATAGGTGCAGCCCATTCGGCGTAAGGTGTGGCGCGTGGGTTTGCCTAAGAGGGCTCTCGGGTACACCATGGAAGTCACGGATCGTTCGCGACCGTGCTAACCCGGTCCGGCTCCTCCCCCCCCGAGTCGGCCGTGGGGACGACCCCCGCTCTCCCCCCCGGCGGGGGTCGTCGCATGTCCGGGTGGGTTTTCCTTCTTCTCGACGCAACCGGGACGCCGCTTGCAGGCCGGGCCTCGACTGTCTTGTCATGTCCATGATTCGTGACTCCGTGTATCCGCAAGGATGCTCTGCGGGATTCGCGCATGGGTCGCTCAGGGCTCACCGGTATGGGTGATGGCGATATTCACAAGCGTCAGCCTGTCCACAGTTTTTGACCAAGATCCACACGATTTCCCGGATCGCTGCACCGTGATTCCAGCGCGTCCCGCCCACGGCGAGTTCACCGCTCGTTCCGTTTGCCGAGTCGCGTACGACCGGTTTCTGCCGGCCGTTCATATCGAGGCCGCTTGTCGGTTCTCACACGTTCGGGAATCGCGGGGCCGCAGAGGCGTCGCGAGATGCAGCGAAGGGGGAAGGAAATGGCAGGAACCGTCACGCACGATCCGCCGCCCGCCGCCGGAGGAGGCAGGCAGGGCGGACCGCTGATCGTCACCGAGGACGTTGGGCTCCTCGACGACCTGCTGCGCCTGTGCGCGGCGGCCGGTGCCACCCCGGAGGTCCATCACGGGCTGCCGGAACGGCGGGGCAGCTGGGAGGCCGCACCGCTCGTCCTCGTCGGTGACGACGCCGCGCGGCGGGTGCGCGGTGCCCCGCGGCGTCGCGGAGTGGTACTGGTCGGCCGTGACCAGGACGACTCCGGGGTCTGGCGCCGGGCCGTCGAGATCGGCGCCGACCATGTGCTGATGCTGCCCGACGGCGAGCAGTGGCTGGTCGACCGCATCGCCGATGTGGCCGAGGGCGTCGGCCGGCCGGCCCTGACCGTCGGTGTCCTCGGCGGCCGGGGCGGGGCCGGAGCCTCCACGCTCGCGTGCGCGCTCGCCGTCACTTCGGCGCGCGAAGGGCTGCGCACTCTCCTGGTGGACGCGGATCCGCTGGGCGGCGGACTCGACGTGGTCCTCGGCGGCGAAACGGCGGAAGGGCTGCGCTGGCCCGCTTTCGCCGCCTCACGGGGGCGGGTCGGCGGTGGCGCCCTGGAGGAGTCGCTGCCCGAACTGCACTCCCTGAGAGTGCTCAGCTGGGACCGCGGCGACTGCGTCACCGTGCCGCCGCAGGCCGTACGCGCGGTGCTCGCCGCGGCCCGGCGCGGGGGCGGCGCGGTCGTGGTCGACCTGCCGCGGCGCGTCGACAGCGGGGTGGCCGAGATTCTCGCGCAACTCGACCTCGGGCTCCTGGTGGTCCCCGCCGAGCTGCGTGCCGTCGCGGCGGCCGGACGCGTCGCCTCCGCCGTCGGCATGGTCCTGCGCGACCTGCGGGTGGCGGTGCGCGGGCCGTACGCACCCGGTCTCGACGACCGCGAGGTGGCCCGGCTGCTCGGACTGCCCCTCGTCGGCGACGTGCCCGTCGAGCCCGGCCTGCAGCACCCGCCCGGCTCGGGACGGCCGCCCGGGGCGTCCGGCCGGAGCCCGTTGGCCCGGTTCTGCAAGGAGTTCTGGGAGCGGGCGCTGGTGGAGGCGAGGGCCGCATGAACGGCGGAGGGCGCCAGACGCCGGGGGTGCCGCACGGGCCGCACGGGCCGCACGGGCCGCACGGGCCGTACGAGCCGCACGGGATGCCGGTGGGCGGCCGGGAGAGCGCGGTGTCCGTGGAGACGCGCGGGGGGCCTCGGGCGGGGCTCGGGGGCATGGCTCCGGCGGGTGCCGGAAGCGTCGGGGGTGGCCGCGGGGCCGCCGCGGGCTTCCGCAGCGCAGCGGCGGCGGGGCAGGCGCACGGGGCCGGGGTGCCGGTGGCGGGAGCGATGTCCGGTACGCCGGAGAGGGCGTCGGGGGGCGGGCCGGGCATGCCCGCCGGACTGCTCGACGGGGTACGGCGGTGGCTCGCGGAGAGCGGGTCCGAACCGACGCCCGCGCGGGTGGCGCAGGCCCTGCGTGAGCAGGGGCGGGTGCTCGGCGCCGCCGAGGTACTGGGCGCCGCGGAGCAACTGCGGTCCGAACTGATCGGCAGCGGCCCGCTGGACCCGCTCCTCGCCGACCGGTCGGTCACCGACGTACTCGTGTCGGCACCCGACCGGGTCTGGGTGGACCGGGGTGGCGGACTGGAGCTGACGGGCGTCTCCTTTCCGGACGCGGTGGCCGTACGCAGGCTCGCCCAGCGGCTCGCCGCCGTGGCCGGCCGACGCCTGGACGACGCCCGGCCCTGGGTCGACGCGCGGCTGGCCGACGGGACACGGCTGCACGCCGTGCTGCCCCCGGTGGCCGTCGGCTGCACCTGCCTGTCGTTGCGCGTCGTACGGCCCCGCGCCTTCACCCTGGACGAACTGACGGCGGCGGGAACGGTGCCGCCGGGCGGCGACCGGATCCTGCGCGCGCTGCTCGGCGCGCGGCTGTCCTTCCTGGTCAGCGGCGGCACAGGGACCGGCAAGACGACCTTGCTCAGCGCATTGCTGGGACTGGTCGGCCCGGACGAGCGGATCGTTCTCGCCGAGGAATCGGCCGAACTGCGGCCCGACCATCCGCACGTCGTACGCCTGGAGACCCGGCCCGCGAACCAGGAGGGCGCCGGGCTGGTCACGCTCGAGGACCTGGTGCGCCAGGCACTGCGGATGCGGCCGGACCTGCTGGTCGTGGGTGAGGTGCGCGGCCCCGAGGTGGTCCATCTGCTGGCAGCCCTCAACACCGGACACGAAGGCGCCGGGACCGTCCATGCCAATGCTGCCGCGGACGTACCCGCCCGGCTGGAAGCGCTCGGCACGGCGGCCGGGCTCGACCGCTTCGGGCTGCACAGCCAGCTGGCGGCCGCCCTGTCCGTGGTGCTGCACCTCGTCCGTGACCGGGCCGGCCGACGGCGGATCGCTGAGGTGCACGTGCTGGAACGGGACCCGTCGGGACTGGTGCGGACGGTGCCCGCGCTGCGCTGGAGCCCCGACGCGTTCGTCCCCGAGCGGGGGTGGGAGCGGCTGCGGGAACTGCTCCGGAGCACCGGCGACGGCGGCGGACTGTGAGGGGGTGGCTCGTGGGAGGCCGCCGGGTCGCAGAGGAGCGGCCTTTGGGCGATCGGCCCGTGAACGGGCGGCCGTTGAACCGGTGGAGGCGGCAGACGGTGAGAGGGGACCGAGGGTGAGCGGGGACCGAGGGTGAGCGGGGACCGAGGGTGAACGGGACTGCCGGAATGTCGGTGGGGACGGCCACGGCGTGCCTCGGGGCCGCCGGGTGGCTGCTGGCAGGCCGACGGGCCGGAGCCAGGCGGGCACGGCTGCTGCTGGCCGGTGGGGCGCCGGTCGGGAGCGGGCCGCCGGGAGGGCCCCGGGCGATCCGCGCGTGGGGACGCGTCAGGGGACGGCTGCGGGCCGAATGGTGGGCCCTGGCCGCCGGGGCGGTGCTGGCGCTGCTGGGCGCCTCGGTACTGCCGCTCGTCGCGGGCACGGCCGGGGTGCCGCTGCTGCGGCGGGCGCGGCTGGCCGCTGGGGAGCGTCGGGTCCGTGAGCGCAGGGGCGACGCGGTGATCGCGCTGTGCGGAGCCCTCGCCGGGGAGGTGCGCGCGGGGCGGCAGCCGGGTGAGGCACTGTCACCGGCCGCGCGTGACTCCGGCGGGCTCGGCGACGCCCGGGCGGCGGTGCTGGCGGCCGCGCGGTTCGGCGGGGACGTCCCGGACGGGCTCGTGGTGGCGGCGCGGCAGCCGGGCGCCGAAGGGCTGCGCGGGCTCGCAGCGTGCTGGCGGGTCGCCGTGGACCAGGGGGCGGGGCTCGCGGCCGGACTCGACCGGCTGGAAGCGGCGCTGCGTGCCGAACGGGACCGGCGTGCCGACCTGCGCGCCCAGCTGGCCGGCGCCCGCGCCACCGCGGTGATGCTCGCGGGGCTCCCCGTCCTGGGGCTGGGGCTCGGCGCGGCCCTCGGGGCCGACCCCCTGCACATCCTCCTGCACACCCCGTCGGGGCTCGGCTGCCTTGCGGCCGGCGGGGTCCTGGAAGGGCTGGGGCTGTGGTGGGTGCTGCGGATCATGCGGGGTGCCGAGGAGGTGTCGGCATGAGCGGCGACGTTTTCCACGGGCTGGGGATCGTCGTGGGGGCGGCGTCGGCGCTCGGCTGGCCGGCCTGGTGGCTGTGCCACGCGCGGTGCGAGCGTCGGCTGCGACGACGACTGGCCGAGACGCTGGCCGTGGAACAGGCGGTGGCCCGGCCACGCCTCACGGTGCCGAGAGGCGCACGCGAGTGGCTGCCCCCGATGGGAGCGGCCTGCGCGGGCTGGGTGCTGGTGGGCGGTCCCGCCGGAGTGCTGGTGGGGCTGGCCGGAGCCGCCGGACTGTGGCGGTGGCGCCTGTGGCAGACGGCGGCCGGGGCGCACGAACGGGAACGTGCCGCGGCCCGCGCGGCGCGGCAACTCCCTCTCGCAGCCGATCTGCTGGCTGCCTGCATCGCGGCCGGCGCCGGGCCCGTACCCGCCGCGCAGGCGGTCGGCGAGGCCCTGGGCGGACCGGTCGGGGACGCGCTGGCCAGAGGTGCGGCGGAGGTGCGGCTCGGTGGGGAACCGGGCGCGGCCTGGCGCCGGCTGGCCGCCGTGCCGGGAGCCGCGGCCCTGGCCCGGCTGCTGGAACGGGCCGACGTGTCCGGACTCCCCATGGCCGCGCCCGTCGCGCGGCTCGCCGTGGAGTCCCGCGCGCGGTGGGCCCGCGCGGCGACGGCACGGGCACGGCGGGCCGCCGTCATGGTCACCGCACCGGTGGGTCTGTGCTTCCTGCCCGCCTTCGTCGCGGTCGGCGTGCTGCCCGTGGTGATCGGGCTCGCCGGCGGAGTGCTGGGAGGAGGTGGTCGATGACGGACGGGAACCGAAAGCGGCGGCAGGACGAACGGGTAAACGGACGGACAACAGACATGTCGAGTGGTGTTTCAACAGGAACTTTCGACAAGGGGGTTGAGATGTATCAGGTGGTGCGGGCGCGGCTGCGCGCCCTGGTGTGCAGGATGCGCGCGGCACGGAAGGACACCGGAATGGTCACTTCCGAGTACGCCATGGGCATCGTGGCGGCGGTGGCGTTCGCCGTCGTGCTCTACAAGGTCGTCACGAGCGGTCCGGTCGACGCGGCGCTGACGAAGATCGTGGAGCAGGCGCTCGATGGCCGGATGTGAACGGCGCTCGGACCGCGGCTTCGTGACGGCGGAGTCGGCGATGGTGTTGCCCGTGCTGGTGATGTTCGCGATGGCGCTGGTGTGGGGGCTGTTGGTGGTGGCGGCGCAGATCCAGTGCGTGGACGCGGCCCGCACCGGTGCCCGCGCGGCGGCCCGGCAGGATTCTCCCGGTGCGGTCGTCGAGGTGGCCCGCCGGGCGGCGCCGTCCGGCGCGGAGGTCACGGTGAGCCGGGAGGCGACGCAGGTTCGTGTGGTCGTCGTGGCCAGGCCCCCGCTCCTGCACGGGCTGCCCTTCGAGGTACGGGAGGAGGCGGTGGCGGCCGTGGAGGAGACGGTGGGGGCGGACACGTGAAGCACGGGACCCGCGACCGGCGGGAACGGCGGAGCGGCCGGGCGCGCGGCCGAGGGCATGAGGGCGGACGTGGGGCCGGTCCGCCGGACCGGGGGCCCGAGCGCCATGCCCGCGGGGAGTGCGACGGGGTGCGCGCCGCACCGGCCGGTCAGGAGGCCGTACCCGGGTACGGCCTCCGCCGGGACAGCGGCCTCCGCCGGGACAGCGGCCTCCGCCGGGACAGCGGCCGACACCGGGACGGTGGCCGGGACATGGCCCGGTGGCCAGGCCGGCACCGGTACTCCGGGCAAGGCCCCGACCGGGGCTCCGCGACCGTCTGGAGTGTCGGGGCCATCGCCGTGCTGTGTGTCGTCTTCGGCGTCGTCCTCACCCTGGGGCAGGCCGTCGTGGTCCGGCACCGGGCGGCCGGCGGTGCGGACCTCGCCGCGCTGGCGGCGGCGGACCGGTGGATGGACGGTACGACGGAGGCCTGTGCGCGGGCCGGCCGGGTGGCCGGGGCGCAGGGCACGCGCCTGGTGCGGTGCACGGTCGCGGGCGAGGTCTCGGACGTGTCGGTGGCCGCGGGACGAGGACCGTTCGAGGCGGAGGTCAGAGCGCGGGCGGGACCGGCCGGCCCGCCGACCACCGCTCACCCCTGGCCGGCCTCCGCCGCCCTGTCGCCCGTTCGGCCCGTCGGGTCCGTCCCGTCCGCCTCCGCCTCCGTCTCGCTCTCCTTCGTCGGCGCACCCTCCAGCAGCACCGCGAGAAGCCGTACCGCACCTCGTTTGTGTAGCGGTTCGTTGCCGTTTCCGCACTTGGGGGACTGGATGCAGGACGGGCAACCGGCCTCGCACTCGCAGGAGGCGATGGCCTGCCGGGTGGCGGTGAGCCAGTCGCCGGCGGTGTGGAAGGCGCGCTCCGCGAAGCCGGCCCCGCCCGGATGACCGTCGTAGACGAAGACGGTGGGCAGCAGGGTGTCGGGGTGCAGGGGCACGGAGACCCCGCCGATGTCCCAGCGGTCGCAGGTCGCGAAGAGGGGCAGCATGCCGATCGACGCGTGCTCGGCGGCGTGCAGGGCGCCGCCGAGGATCTCCGGGTTGATCCGGGCCCGGTCCAGCTGGTCCTCGGTGACCGTCCACCACACCGCGCGGGTGCGCAGCGTACGGGGCGGCAGGTCGAGTTTCGTCTCGCCCAGCACCTCGCCGGTGATGACACGTCGACGCAGGAAGGAGACCACTTGGTTGGTGACCTCCACGGAGCCGTAGCACAGGCGGCCGTCGCCCCACGGGATCTCGGTGTCCGTCTCCAGCACGGAGACCGACGTCGTGTCGCGGGCGACCGTCGTGTAGGCCGGGGCGGCCTGTTCGACCAGGGCGACGGAATCCTCCAGGTCGAGGGAGCGGACGAGATACGTACGGCCCTGGTGCAGATGGACCGCGCCCTCGTGGACGGTCGTGTGCGCGGCGCCGGCGTCCACCGTGCCGAGCAGCCGTCCCGTACCGTCCTCGACGACCTGGACGGGACGGCCGCCCTCCCCGCGGATGTCGGTCAGGTCGGCGGCCCGTTCCCGCCGGGTCCAGTGCCAGGCCCTCGTCCGGCGGCGGAGCAGCTTCGCGGCCTCCAGCTGCGGCAGGAGCTCCGCGGCGGCCGGGCCGAACAGCCCCAGGTCCTCGTCCGTCAGCGGCAGCTCCTCGGCCGCCGCGCACAGGTGCGGGGCGAGCACATAGGGGTTGTCGGGATCGAGGACGGTGGATTCCACGGGCCGGTCGAACAGGGCCTCGGGGTGGTGGACGAGGAAGGTGTCCAGGGGGTCGTCGCGGGCGACCATGACGGCGAGGGCGCCCTGCCCCGACCGTCCCGCACGGCCCGCCTGCTGCCACAGGGACGCCCTGGTGCCCGGGTAGCCGGCGATCACCACGGCGTCCAGGCCGGAGACGTCCACGCCGAGTTCCAGGGCGTTCGTCGCGGCGAGTCCGAGGAGCTCGCCGGAGTGCAGGGCACCTTCGAGGGCGCGGCGCTCCTCGGGGAGATAGCCGCCCCGGTAGGCCGCCACCCGCCGGGCCAGCGAGCGGTCGACCTCGGCCAGGCGTTCCTGGGCGATCACCGAGATCAGCTCGGCGCCGCGCCGGGAGCGTACGAAGACGACCGAGCGGACGCCCTGCACGGTGAGGTCGGTCAGCAGGTCGGCGGCCTCGGCGGTGGCGGTACGGCGGACGGGTGCGCCCTTCTCGCCGTGCAGCTCGGTCAGCGGAGGCTCCCAGAGAGCGAACACCAGTTCGCCGCGAGGCGAGGCGTCGTCGGCGACCTCGACCACCGGCAGGCCGGTGAGGCGGCGGGCGGCGACCGCGGGCTCGGCGGCGGTCGCGGAGGCGAGCAGGAACACGGGCGAGGCGCCGTAGCGGGCGCAGAGGCGGCGCAGCCGGCGCAGCACCTGGGCGACGTGCGAGCCGAAGACGCCCCGGTAGGTGTGGCACTCGTCGACGACGACGTACTTCAGCGACTTCAGGAAGGAGGACCAGCGGGCGTGGGACGGGAGGACGCTCCGGTGCAGCATGTCCGGGTTGGTCAGGACGTAGTTGGCGTACTGGCGAATCCACTCGCGTTCCTCGAACGGAGTGTCGCCGTCGTGGACCGCCGCGCGCACCGAATGGCCCAGAGGTTGTGAAAGTTCCTTCACAGCACGGCACTGGTCGGCCGCCAGGGCCTTCGTGGGAGCCAGGTAGAGGGCGGTCGCGCCGCGGCCGTTCGGGGCCTCGGAGCCGTCGAGGAGCGCCGACAGGACCGGCGTGAGATACGCCAGGGACTTGCCGGAGGCGGTACCGGTGGCGACCACGACCGACTCGCCGTCCAGGGCGTGTTCGGCGGCGCGTGCCTGGTGGGCCCACGGATGGTCGATGCCCGCGGCCTGCACGGCGGCGACCACTTCCGCCCGGATCCGGTCCGGCCAGACGGCATGGCGACCCGCGCGCGGGGGCAGGTGCTCCGTATGAGTAACGCGCGAAGCCCTGCTCGGTCCGGCGGCGAGCCGGTCGAGGAGCGCTCCCGGCGAGGGCCGGGGAGCGCTGTCCGTCGGGGACCGATCGGGTCGGAGATTCTTGGCCATCGGCACCGAGTGTGTCACCGGCATGACGGACAATGGGGCCAAGGCGTCGTGCACGCCTGCCGGTAAGTGATTGAATGCCATCGCGGCTGGCGAACCGTCCCGGGGGCTGAGCCGAGATGCCCCAAGGGCGACCGCTCGATAGCTAGGTGCTGGAGGATCCGTGGACCTGTCCCTGTCGACCGAGACCATGGGCGATCGCACGATCGTCAGGGTCGGTGGCGAAATCGACGTATATACCGCGCCCAAGCTGCGCGAGCAGCTGGTCGAGCTGGTGAATGACGGCAGTTTCCACCTTGTCGTCGACATGGAGGGTGTGGATTTCCTCGATTCAACCGGACTCGGCGTGCTGGTCGGCGGCCTGAAGCGTGTGCGTGCCCATGAGGGCTCGTTGCGCCTGGTCTGCAACCAGGAGCGCATTCTCAAGATCTTCCGTATCACCGGCCTCACCAAGGTGTTCCCGATTCACACCTCGGTCGAGGAAGCGGTGGCGGCCACCGACTGATCACCGGTCCCGGGCGTCCGTGCCCGGGAGAGCAGTGAAGTACGAGGAGGACCGGGCTCTTCGGCGGCCCGGTGCCTCCCCCACAGCACGCCCGAAGTTTGCGAGGGGGATGCATGGCCACCGTTGAGCTCCGCTTCAGCGCGCTGCCCGAGCATGTCAGGACCGCCCGACTGGTGGCGGCGGCGGTGGCGCGCAGGGCCGGAGTGGACGAGGCCGTCCTCGACGAGGTCCGGCTCGCCGTCGGTGAGGCGTGCACCCGTGCCGTCGGACTGCACCAGAACGGAGGAATCTCGGCCCCTGTGAAGGTGCTGCTGATCGAGGAGGAGAAGCAGTTCTCCATCGAGGTCGGTGACGAGGCGCCCCACACGACTCCCGGCGGGCACACGCCCGGGGCCACCGGGGCCGAGATCGAGGAGGACGAGATGGGCCTCGCGGTCATCAGCGGGCTCGTCGACGATGTCGAGGTCAGTGCCGGGGAGCACGGCGGATCGATCCGCATGAGGTGGTCCACCACGCCGCCGGCCACCTTCCCCGTCTGACCCGGCTGACTCGACCGACTCGGCCGACCGGACGTATTCGGCTCACCCGACTGCGCCGGTCCCGTCCGATCGCACCTGTCTCACCCGACTGCGCCGAATCACCTGATTCGCTCGCTTCACCCGAACAGCGACCCGTGTCGAAGGGCCCCACCCGTGGGGCCCTTCGGCATGTGCGGGTGTCATCGCCCGCGCCTACAGTGGGCCCTGTGCCGGCCGTCCCCGCCGAGCGGCCCCTGTGGGAGCAGTCCCGGTGCGAGCGGTCCGCAGTACCGTTCACCGCGTGAATTGATTCACGATCAGCCGGGTGATCGAAGAGGTTTTTGCGTGATCACCGAAAGGATCATTCGCCTGATCAGGTGAATGATCCGTCGAATGCCCCAGTGGTATTACAGATTTCGGTTGCCGGGCCGTCCGGCGATCATTGCGCGAAGAGCATGTGCGGCGATTTACATTTAACGCACTCTGTTTTGATCAGGTTCCTGGTACCTACAATCCCGTCCACATCTTGAGCTCAGCCCAAGCGTCAAGGAGGACGAATGGCGGGGCTTTCCCTCTCACATCAGCCGAGCCAACCCATCTCCCTCGCGGCTGCCGTGCTGACCGACGACAACCGCGTGCTCGTGGTGGTCATCGGGGTCGTAGCGCTGGCGGCACTGGCCGTCGCGGGGGTCCTGGTGCGCCAGGTCCTCGCGGCCGGCGAGGGCACCGACAAAATGAAGGAGATCGCCGCGGCGGTCCAGGAGGGCGCGAACGCCTATCTGGCCCGCCAGCTGCGCACGCTCGGTGTATTCGCCGCCGTCGTGTTCTTCCTGCTCCTGCTGCTGCCCGCGGACGACTGGAATCAGCGTGCCGGACGATCGGTGTTCTTCTTGATCGGAGCGGCGTTCTCGGCGGCCACCGGATATATCGGCATGTGGCTCGCCGTCCGCAGCAATGTGCGAGTCGCCGCGGCGGCCCGCGAGGCCACACCGGCTCTCGGAGAGCCGGAAAAGGATCTCACCGCCGTCTCGCACAAAGCGATGAAGATCGCTTTTCGCACGGGCGGCGTGGTCGGCATGTTCACCGTCGGGCTCGGCCTGCTGGGCGCCGCCTGCGTGGTGCTCGTGTACGCGGCCGACGCGCCGAAGGTGCTCGAGGGCTTCGGGCTGGGGGCCGCGCTGATCGCGATGTTCATGCGGGTGGGCGGCGGCATCTTCACCAAGGCCGCCGACGTCGGCGCCGACCTGGTCGGCAAGGTCGAGAAGGGCATTCCGGAGGACGATCCGCGCAATGCCGCGACCATCGCCGACAACGTGGGCGACAACGTCGGCGACTGCGCGGGCATGGCGGCCGACCTGTTCGAGTCGTACGCCGTGACGCTGGTGGCCGCGCTGATCCTGGGCTCGGCCGCGTTCGGCGACGCCGGACTGGCCTTCCCGCTGCTCGTGCCCGCGATCGGCGTCCTCACCGCGATGGTCGGCATCTTCGCGGTGGCCCCCAGACGCGCCGACCGCAGCGGCATGAGCGCGATCAACCGCGGGTTCTTCATCTCCGCGGTGATCTCACTCGTCCTGGTCGCGATCGCCGTGTACAGCTATCTGCCGTCGTCGTACGCCGGCCTCGACGGCGTCACCGACGCGGCGATCCAGGGCAAGGACGGCGATCCGAGGATCCTCGCGCTCGTCGCGGTGGCCATCGGCATCGTGCTCGCCGCCCTGATCCAGCAGCTCACCGGCTACTTCACCGAGACCACCCGGCGTCCCGTCAGGGACATCGGGAAGACCTCGCTCACCGGCCCGGCCACCGTCGTCCTCGCCGGGGTCTCCCTGGGGCTCGAATCGGCCGTCTACACCGCCCTGCTGATCGGCCTCGGTGTGTACGGGGCGTTCCTGCTCGGCGGCACGTCGATCATGCTGGCGCTGTTCGCGGTGGCGCTGGCCGGCACCGGCCTGCTCACCACGGTCGGTGTGATCGTCGCGATGGACACCTTCGGGCCGGTCTCCGACAACGCTCAGGGCATCGCCGAGATGTCCGGCGACGTCGAGGGCGCCGGCGCCCAGGTGCTCACCGACCTGGACGCCGTCGGCAACACCACCAAGGCCATCACCAAGGGCATCGCCATCGCCACGGCGGTCCTCGCGGCGGCGGCCCTGTTCGGCTCGTACCGTGACGCCATCACCACCGGCGCGCGGGACGTGGGCGAACGGCTCAGCGGTGAGGGCGCGCCGTTGAGCCTGATGATGGACATCTCGCAGCCCAACAACCTCGTCGGACTCATCGCGGGCGCGGCGGTCGTCTTCCTCTTCTCGGGGCTGGCGATCAACGCGGTGTCGCGTTCGGCGGGTGCGGTGGTCTTCGAGGTGCGGCGGCAGTTCCGCGAGAAGCCCGGGATCATGGACTACAGCGAGAAGCCGGAGTACGGCAAGGTCGTCGACATCTGCACCAAGGACGCCCTGCGCGAACTCGCCACGCCCGGTCTGCTGGCCGTGATGGCCCCCATCTTCATCGGGTTCACGCTCGGCGTCGGGGCGCTCGGCGCCTTCCTGGCGGGCGCGATCGGCACGGGCACGCTCATGGCGGTGTTCCTCGCCAACTCCGGTGGCGCGTGGGACAACGCCAAGAAACTCGTCGAGGACGGCCACCACGGGGGCAAGGGCAGCGAGGCCCACGAGGCGACCATCATCGGCGACACCGTCGGCGACCCCTTCAAGGACACCGCGGGGCCGGCCATCAACCCGCTGCTGAAGGTGATGAACCTGGTGGCGCTGCTCATCGCGCCCGCGGTCATCCAGTTCTCCTACGGCGCGGACAAGAACGTCGGCGTGCGGGTGCTGATCGCGGTTCTCGCGCTGGCGGTGATCGTCGGCTCGGTGTACGTGTCCAAACGGCGCGGGATCGCCATGGGTGACGCAGGCGATGCCGAACCGGATTCCAGAACGGCCGATCCGGCGGTGGTGTCGTAGGACCGGCCACCGAGGACAGCACAAGGTGCGGGCGGACGGCGCGTGTTGACGACGCGTCGCCCGCCCGCGCTGTGCGCTGCGCGCCCCCGCCGTGAGCCTTCTCTCGATGGTGCAAATGGCTCTAAACGTGATCTTAATGGACGTTCGACGAGGAGATGTCGCGCATCTGCCGTGTATGTTCCGGGGCCGGGAGCCATGGAAGGGGCCGATCCGGTGAACAAGAAGCTCGCGGCCGCGCTGTCCGGCGGCGCGGTACTGGTACTGGCGCTGACGGGATGCGGCGGCGGTGACGACAACAACGAGAAGCTGAACTCCTGGGCGGACCAGGTCTGCGGCGCGGTGCAGCCGCAGGCGAAGAAGATCCAGTCCGCCAACGCCGCGATCCAGAAGGAGACCTCGGACAACAGCACCCCGGAAGAGGTCCAGAAGACCGACTCCAAAGCCTTCCAGGACATGTCCGACGCCTACAAGGCGATCGGTGCGGCCGTGACCAAGGCGGGGGCGCCGGACGTGGAGAACGGCGAGAAGAAGCAGACGGACGCGGTCAAGGAGCTCAACAGCATCTCCGCGTCGTACGCCTCCCTGAAGAAGCAGGTCGACGGACTCGACACGGACGACCAGGCGAAGTTCGCCGACGGCCTGAAGGACATCGCCACCGAGCTGGACAAGCTCAGCAAGAGCGGCAACGACGCCCTCAAGACGCTGGAGGAGGGCGAGGTCGGCGAGGCGATGGCCCGGCAGGCCAGTTGCAAGACGGCCACCGGTTCGGGGCAGGCCACGACGGGCTGACGGCGCGACAACACGACAGCGCACAGCCGCCCTCACCCCGCGCCCCCGGAGCCGCCGCGGCAGTCGCTGCGGTCACGGCGGCCGCCACCGCCGTGACCGCCGTGACCGCCCCGGCGGTCACGGCACGCGCGGGGTGAGGGCGGCGGCCACAATGGAGGGTGTGAGTAACCCCGGCCTGCCGCCCCTGCCCTCGTCCGACCGTCCCGACACCGCCGCCCGTCTCCGGGACGCGCTGCTCGGGGCCTCCTTCACCGCTGACGGACTGCTCGAACTGCTCGGCGCCCCCGCGTACGCGGCGCTGGCCCGCAGCGAGACCGTGCCCGCCTTCCGGGCCACGCGCGGGGACACCCCGCTGGAAACCCTCGTACGACTGTTCCTGTTGCAGCAACCCGTGCCGCACGCGCGCGTGGCGGCCGTGCTGCCCGTCGACGCCTGTCTGGAGGACGGGTGGCTGACGCGCGCCGGCGCGGGCGACGTCGTCGCGACCGTGGACGTACGGCCGTACGGCGGGCTCGCGGACGAGGACTGGTTCATCGTGTCCGACCTCGGGTGCGCGGTCGGCGGCGCGAGCGGCATCGGCAGCGCGCACGAGGGCGTCGTCCTCGGCGTCGGCGGGGCGTCCACGACCCTGGCCGGCATCACCGTCCGCACGCCCGTCGCCTCCGCGCTCGACCTCGGCACCGGCTCCGGCATCCAGGCGCTGCACGCCACCCGGCACGCCACGCGCGTGACGGCCACCGACGTCAACCCGCGCGCGCTGCGCATCACCGCGCTCACCCTGGCCCTCTCCGGGGCCCCGGCCGCCGACCTGCGGGAGGGATCGCTGTTCGCGCCGGTCCGCGCGGACGAGAAGTACGACCTGATCGTGTCCAACCCGCCCTTCGTGATCTCGCCGGGCGCGCGGCTCACCTACCGCGACGGCGGAATGGGCGGGGACGATCTGTGCCGCACGCTCGTTCAGGAGGCGGGGGAACGGCTCGGCGACGGCGGGTTCGCGCAGTTCCTCGCCAACTGGCAGCACGTCGAGGGGGAGGACTGGCAGGACAGACTCAGGTCGTGGGTGCCCCGTGGGTGCGACGCCTGGATCGTGCAGCGCGAGGTGCAGGACGTCACCCAGTACACCGAGCTGTGGCTGCGGGACGCCGGAGACCACCGCGGTGACACGGCCGAGTACCGGGCGCGGTACGACGCCTGGCTGGACGAGTTCGAGGCGCGCGGCGTGAAGGCGGTCGGCTTCGGCTGGATCACGCTGCGCAGGTCGGGCAGCGACCGGCCGTCGATCACGGTGGAGGAATGGTCGCATCCGGTCGAGCAGCCGCTCGGGGACACGGTGCGGGCCCACTTCGAGCGGCTCGACCATCTCCGTGCGCACGACGACGCGGCACTGCTCGAAGCGCGCTTCAGGCTGGCCGCCGAGGTGGTGCAGGAGCAGGTCGGGCTGCCCGGCGCGGAGGACCCGGAGCATGTGGTGCTGCGCCAGAACCGCGGCATGCGCCGGGCCACCCGGGTGGACACCATCGGCGCCGGCTTCGCGGGTGTGAGCGACGGCACGATGAGCGCGGGCCGCATCCTCGACGCCATCGCCCAGCTGCTCGGCGAGGACCCGGTCCTGCTGCGCGACCGCACACCGGCCCAGATCCGGCTGCTCGTGGAGCAGGGCTTCCTGGAGCCGGTGAAGTGACGGGACGGGCCGGTCGGTCCTGGGACCGGCCGGGGGAACGCGGGTCCTGAGGCCGGTGGTGAGGCCGGTGGGGCGTGTGAGTCCTGAGGCCGGTGGTGAGGCCGGTGGGGCGTGTGAGTCCTGAGGCCGGTGGGGCGCGTGGGTCCTGGGAGGCGGCGGGGGCGGGTGGGTCCGGAGGCCGATGAAGGGGTGACAGGGGCTCGGGAGGGTGGTGGGTTCGCCAACTTTCGAGTTGTTTCGGACACCTCGCCGAGGGCCGGCCGCCGTCGCTCCCGCCCCCGTCGCCCCTGCGTTCACTTCCGGTTCGCCTTCCCGCCGCTCGCGCGTGCCAGCCTCACCCCGGGCCCGGCATCAGCGGCCGGGAAGAAGGGCACGGGAGACCATGGAGAACGGACCGGCGATCTTCGCGGGGATGGTGTTCTGCCTGTTCGGAGGTGGGTTGTTGGCCTGGATCGCGACCAGTGTCCGCCGGCATCGCCCCGTGGCCCACGGTGTGAGTCAGGTCGCCTCGGTCACCGTCGCGAGCCTCGTCTCGCTTGCCTCCCTCGTCGTCGGGGCGTGGTGTTTCACCTGGCTCTGAGCAGCACGGGCGAACAGGGGATTCCGGTGAGCGAGAGGTCGCGCTCCGCATAGGGGCGGGCAGGGTCTGGACAGTCCGGGCGGCAGGAACGGTGCAAGTCGGGTTACCGTTCGAGTGGCCGTTGCGGGCTTTTCCCGTTTGACACGGGGGCGGGATGTACCGTCACACTCCGCAGCGTCACGAACCGTGAGTGCAGACCCGACCCCGGGACGACAGCCCGGGGGGCCCCAGCGTCGATCCGGAGAGAAGAGCGAAGTTGTCCCCGACCAGCGAGACCGCGAAGAGCGGCCGCCGACTCGTCATCGTCGAGTCGCCTGCCAAAGCGAAGACGATCAAGGGCTATCTCGGCCCTGGCTACATCGTCGAGGCGAGCGTCGGACATATTCGCGACCTTCCCAACGGCGCCGCGGAGGTGCCCGAGAAGTACACCGGTGAAGTCCGCCGTCTCGGTGTGGACGTCGAACACGACTTCCAGCCGATCTATGTGGTCAACGCCGACAAGCGGGCCCAGGTCAAGAAGCTCAAGGACCTGCTGAAGGAATCCGACGAGCTCTTCCTCGCCACCGATGAGGACCGCGAGGGCGAGGCCATCGCCTGGCACCTGCAGGAAGTGCTCAAGCCGAAGATCCCGGTCAAGCGGATGGTCTTCCACGAGATCACCAAGGACGCGATCCGCGCGGCCGTGGCCAACCCGCGCCAGCTCAACCAGAAGCTGGTCGACGCCCAGGAGACCCGCCGCATCCTCGACCGTCTTTACGGCTACGAGGTCTCGCCGGTCCTGTGGAAGAAGGTCATGCCCCGGCTGTCCGCCGGCCGTGTCCAGTCCGTCGCCACCCGGCTCGTCGTCGAGCGGGAACGCGAGCGCATCGCGTTCCGTTCCGCCGAGTACTGGGATCTGACCGGCACCTTCTCCACGGGCCGCGCCGAATTCGAGGGGAGCGAAGCGACTTCGTTTGAGGGTGGCGGTGGGCGACGGGAGGGCGCCTCCGATCCGTCCTCGCTGCTCGCCCGCCTGCAGACCGTCGACGGCAGGCGGGTCGCGCAGGGCCGCGACTTCGACTCCCTGGGACAGCTGAAGAACGCGAACACCCTCCAGCTCGACGAGGCGAACGCCCGCGCCCTGGCCGCCGCCCTGGAGAACACCCGGTTCTCCGTGCGGTCCGTCGAGTCCAAGCCGTACCGCCGCTCGCCGTACGCCCCGTTCCGTACGACGACGCTGCAGCAGGAGTCGAGCCGCAAGCTCGGCTTCGGCGCGAAGGCCACGATGCAGATCGCGCAGAAGCTGTACGAGAACGGCTACATCACCTATATGCGTACGGACTCGACGACGCTGAGCGAGACGGCGATCACCGCGGCCCGCACCCAGGTCACGCAGTTGTACGGCGCCGACTACCTGCCGCCGCAGCCGCGTACCTACGCCGGGAAGGTGAAGAACGCGCAGGAGGCGCACGAGGCGATCCGCCCCTCCGGCGACCGCTTCCGCACCCCTGCCGAAACCGGCCTGACCGGCGACCAGTTCCGGCTCTACGAGCTGATCTGGAAGCGGACCGTCGCCTCCCAGATGAAGGACGCCACCGGCAACTCCGTCACCGTGAAGATCGGTGGCACGGCGGCCGACGGCCGGGACGTCGAGTTCACCGCGTCCGGCAAGACCATCACCTTCCACGGCTTCCTGAAGGCCTACGTCGAGGGCGCGGACGACCCGAACGCCGAACTCGACGACCGCGAGCGCCGGCTGCCGCAGGTCGCCGAGGGCGACGCCCTCACCGCCGAGGAGATCACGGCCGACGGCCACGCCACCAAGCCCCCGGCCCGCTACACCGAGGCGTCGCTGGTCAAGGAGCTGGAGGAGCGGGAGATCGGCCGCCCGTCGACGTACGCGTCGATCATCGGCACGATCCTCGACCGCGGCTATGTGTTCAAGAAGGGCACGGCCCTCGTGCCGTCCTTCCTCTCCTTCGCCGTCGTCAACCTGCTGGAGAAGCACTTCGGCCGGCTCGTCGACTACGACTTCACCGCCCGCATGGAGGACGACCTCGACCGCATCGCGCGCGGCGAGGCGCGGTCCGTGCCGTGGCTCAAGCGGTTCTACTTCGGCAAGGGCGCCCCCGACAGCGAGTTCCCCGCCGGTGGCAGCGGCAGCGGCGCGGCCGAGGCGGGCAACGGCGACGGGGACCACCTCGGCGGCCTCAAGGAGCTGGTGACCGACCTGGGCGCGATCGACGCGCGCGAGGTGTCGTCGTTCCCGGTGGGCGACGGCATCGTGCTGCGGGTCGGGCGCTACGGCCCGTACATCGAGCGCGGCGAGAAGGACTCCGAGAACCACCAGCGCGCCGACGTCCCCGAGGACCTGGCGCCCGACGAGCTGACGGTGGAGTTCGCCGAGGAGCTGCTCGCCAAGCCGAGCGGTGACTTCGAGCTGGGCACCGACCCGGCGACGGGCCACCCGATCGTCGCCAAGGACGGCCGCTACGGCCCGTACGTCACGGAGATCCTCCCCGAGGGCACCCCGAAGACCGGCAAGAACGCGGTCAAGCCGCGCACCGCCTCCCTCTTCAAGTCGATGTCCCTGGACATGGTGACGCTCGACGACGCGCTGAAGCTGATGTCGCTGCCGCGCGTGGTCGGCACCGACGCCGAGGGCGTGGAGATCACCGCGCAGAACGGCCGGTACGGGCCGTACCTGAAGAAGGGCACCGACTCGCGGTCGCTGCAGTCCGAGGAGCAGCTCTTCACGATCACGCTGGAGGAGGCGCTGGCGATCTACGCCCAGCCCAAGCAGCGGGGCCGGGCCGCGGCCAAGCCGCCGCTGAAGGAGCTGGGCGAGGACCCGGTCAGCGGCAAGCCGGTCGTGGTGAAGGACGGCCGCTTCGGCCCGTACGTCACCGACGGCGAGACCAACGCGACCCTGCGCTCCGGCGACAGCGTCGAGGCGATCACCCAGGAGCGCGGGTTCGAGCTGCTCGCCGAGAAGCGCGCCAAGGCACCCGCCAAGAAGACGGCCAAGAAGGCCCCGGCCAAGTCGGCGGCCGCCAAGAAGACGGCCGCCAAGAAGGCTCCGGCGAAGAAGACGGCGGCCGCCAAGAAGACCGCGGCGAAGAAGACCACGAGCGCCGCGAAGACGACGGCGGCGCGGAAGACGACGGCGTCCACGGCCACGTCCACGGCCACCGCGACGAAGTCCGCCGCCGCGAAGAAGGCGACGGCCGCGTCGAACGGTACCGACGCCGAGGACTGAGGATTCTTCAGGGCCTGATGAGTGTGCGGGAGTTCCCAGGGGCCCCGGAGTCCCCTGGGACTCCGGGGCCCGGGGACTCCGGCGAAGCTCCCGCAAAGCTCCCGCGGAACCCTCAGGACCTGCCCGTCCCCCGGTACGGATCTTCGCGAGGGTTCGGAATGCGAACGCCCCGGCCACACTTCGGTGTCGGGACGTGCGCATGTCAGGGCAGAAGCCCGAGGTATCGGTGCGGGCCGATAGGCTGAACGCATGACGCGATCCGAGCCGCCAACGGCCCCTCAAACGGCCCCCGACGACGCCCTGGTCGCGGACTCCCGCGAGCGCGCGGTCCGCGCCCTGCTGCGTCGCCCGCAGCTGAAACGCCTCTGGAGCGCGCAGCTCGTAGGCGGTGTCGGCGACGTCCTCGCCCTCCTGGTGCTGGTGCTCCTCGCTCTCCAGGCGGCGGTCGCCGAAGGATCGTTCGGCGGCGGCTACCGGGGCGTGGCGTTCGCAGTGGCGACCGTTTTCGGGGTGCGGATCCTCGCGACGCTGCTGTTCGGCGCCGTCCTCCTCGGCCCGCTCACCTCGCTCACCTCCCCGGGCGGCCCTCTGGACCGCCGCTGGACCATGATCGTCGCGGACGGACTGCGGGCGGTCCTGCTCATCGTCGCGCCGCTGTGGATCGACTGGACGCCCGACGACGCGCTCGCCCTGCTCCTCGTCACCGCCTTCGTGACATCGGTCGCCGAGCGGTTCTGGACGGTCTGCCGCGAGAGCGCGGCGCCCGCGCTGCTGCCCGCCCCGCCCCTGGAGGGCGCGACGGTGCGGCCGCTGCCCGACCACATGGACGCGCTGCGCCGCCTGTCGCTGCGTACGGGCTTCGTGGCGGTGCCGGCCGCGGCCCTCGTCCTCGTCGTCGCGGGACTCCTCAACAACCTGCTGGGCACGGGCATCGACTGGTTCGAGCAGCACCAGGCGGCGCTCGCCTCGTACGTCGCGGCCGGACTGTTCGCCGCGTCGCTGTCCATGGTGACGTTCCTCGAACTGCCCGGTACGCGCACTCCCCGCGCGCGGTCGCCGCTGGAGGGGCTGCGCAGCCCGAAGAGCGGCACCGGCTCCGACAAGGGCCGCACCGGTGCCGTGCCGCTGCTGGTGCTCGCCTCCGCGTCCGTGGCCGCCGTGGTGTCGGCGGCCGTCGCGGTGTTCGTGCTGCACGCCACGGACCTGGGCGGCGGGCCCGTGCTGTACGGCCTGCTGGTGGCCGCGCTGACCGGCGGTGTCGTCGTCGGCATACGGACGGCACCGGCCCTGCTGCCGTCGCTGTCGCGGCGCCGGCTGCTCGCGCTGGCACTCGCCTGCACCGGCGTCGCGCTGCTCGCCGCCGGACTTGTACCGGACGTCACCAGCGTGCTGCTGCTCGCCGCGCTGGCCGGTGTCGGCGCGGGCACGGCGGCCAACACCGGGCACACCCTGCTCGACCAGGAGACCGAGGACCAGCGGCGGGCGCGCACGACGGAGCACCTGCACGCGGTCGTCCGCCTCTTCGTGGCACTCGGCGTGGTGATCGCCCCGCTGGTGGCCGCGGGCATCGGACCGCACCGGCTGGAGAGCGGCCGGTTCGTCTTCGCGCACGACGGCGCCGCGTTCACGCTGATGCTGGTGGGGGCACTGCTGCTGCCGGTGGCCGCGCTTGTCCTGGCCAAGGTCGACGACCGTTCCGGGGTGCCGCTGCGCCACGACCTCCGGGACGCGCTGCTCGGCGGCGACGACCCCGAGCCCGCAGTGGCGGGCGACGGCTTCTTCATCGCCCTGGAAGGCGGCGACGGGGCCGGGAAGTCCACCCAGGCCGAGGCGCTCGCCGAGTGGATCCGGGGCAAGGGCCACGAGGTCGTGCTCACGCGTGAGCCGGGGGCGACACCGGTCGGCAAGCGGCTGCGGTCGATCCTGCTGGACGTCTCGAGCGCCGGACTGTCCCACCGCGCGGAGGCCCTGCTGTACGCGGCGGACCGCGCCGAGCACATCGACACGGTCGTACGGCCCGCCCTGGAGCGCGGCGCGGTCGTCATCTCCGACCGGTACATCGACTCCTCGGTGGCCTACCAGGGCGCCGGGCGCGACCTGTCGCCGACCGAGATCGCCCGCATCAACCGCTGGGCCACCGACGGCCTCGTACCGCACCTCACCGTGCTCCTCGACGTGGCGCCGGAGACCGCGCGCGAGCGGTTCACCGAGGCGCCGGACCGGCTGGAGTCGGAGCCCGCCGAGTTCCACGCGCGCGTGCGGGCCGGTTTCCTCACGCTGGCCGCGGCCGACCCCGGCCGGTACCTGGTCGTCGACGCCGGTCAGGAGCCGGACGCGGTGGGTACCGTCATCCGGCACCGGCTCGACCAGGTGCTGCCGCTCTCCGAGGCCGAGGTCAAGGCCATCGAGGAGGCCCGGCGCAAGGCCATCGAGGAGGCCCGCCGCAAGGCGGAGGAGGAAGCGGCGCGCAAGGCCGAGGAGGAGCGCCTGGAGCGCGAGCGCCAGGAACAGCTGGCACGGCTGCGTGCCGAGGAGGAGGAGCGCAAGCGGCGCGAGCTGGAGGAGGCGCAGCGGCGCGAGGCCGAACGGCAGGCGGAGGAGGCCCGGCAGCGCGCCGAGGAGGCCGCCCGCCGTGCCGAGGAGGAGCGGCAGCGGCTCCTCGCCGAGGAGAAGGCGCGCGCGGAGGCGGAAGCCCGCCGCAAGGCGGAGGAGGAGCGCCGCCGCAAGCAGGCCGAGGAGGCGGAGCGGCTGCGCGCCGAGGCCGAGGCACTGCGCCTGGAGAAGCAGCGCAAGGCCGAGGAGGCACTACGGCGGGCCGAGGAGGCCCGACGCCTCGCGGAGCGGGCCGCGGCCGCGGCGGAGGCGGGGCCCTCCCCGGTGAACTGGGCCGACGCGGCGCGTGGTGCGGATGCGCCGAGCAGGTCGGACGCCTCGCGAAGGTCGGGCGCGTCCGACGGTACGGATGCGTCCGGTGGTCCGGATGTGCCGAGCGGGTCGGCCCCGGCGGACGAGACGGCGGTGCTGCCCAAGGTGACGGGCGACGCGGCGGGAGAGGACGGGCCGGGCTCCGGCGAGTCCTCGGGCCGGTTCCGCAAGGGCGGGCGTGACTCCGCGTGGGGCGGGAGCGAGGGACGGTCCGGCTGGGTCAGGTCCTCCCAGCCGTCCGAGGCCGAGGCGACGACCGAGCTGCCGCAGGTGTCGGTCGCGCCGGGGGCGGCCGACGAGACCGAGGTGCTGCCGGCCGTGCCGCCGCCGAGCGCCACGGAGGAGACGGCGGTGCTCCCCGCGATCACCCAGGACGAGGACGAGGTGGCCAGCACGCGCGAGCTGCCCCGGGTCGACCTCGAGAACCTGCCGGACCGGCGCAGGCAGCGCTCGGACTGGGCCGAGGAGACCCCGCTGGACGACCTGCCGACCCTGGCGGACGAACTGCTGGGCCAGCGCGACAGTGAACCGGGTGAACCGGGTGAACCGGGTGAACCGGGTGAACCGGGTGAACCCGACGAGGGCGGCCGGGGCAAGGGCAAGGGACGGCGCCGCTGACACGAGCGGCGGCCCACCGAGGTGCCGATGCCGGGCGGGGGCGGAACGACGGCCCCCGCCCAGCGCCGTTCCCCGGGCCGGTCCCGCCACCGGTCCGGGACTGTCGGTGGTCACCCCCACAATGGTTTCGGGCAGTGCCTCCACTGCCCGGATCCGGACAGTGGATCCGGCGGTGGAATCGGCCGGTGGACAATGAGTGGCGAACGCGACGAGCGTGACGAACATGACGGAAGGGCGGTGTGACCCATGACCGTGTGGGACGACCTCGTCGGGCAGCAGCGGGTGAGCGACCAGCTCGCCGCCGCCGCGCGGGACGCCGATGCCCTCGTCACGGCCGCGGCGGCCGACGCCCCACCGCCGGAGGCGTCGAGGATGACGCACGCGTGGCTGTTCACCGGACCGCCCGGCGCGGGGCGGAACCAGGCGGCGCGCGCCTTCGCCGCCGCGTTGCAGTGCGTCAGCCCCGACCGCGCGCTCGGCGGGGCCCCGGGCTGCGGATTCTGCGACGGCTGCCACACCGCCCTGATCGGCACCCACGCCGACGTGAGCACGATCGCCGCCGTCGGCGCGATGATCCTGGTGCGCGACATGCGCGACACCGTCCGCAAGTCGTTCACCGCACCGGCGAACGGCCGCTGGCAGGTGATCCTTGTCGAGGACGCCGAGCGGTTGAACGAGAGTTCCGCCAACGCCGTCCTCAAGGCCGTCGAGGAGCCCGCGCCCCGCACGGTCTGGCTGCTCTGCGCCCCCTCCGTCGAGGACGTCCTGCCGACGATCCGCTCCCGCTGCCGCCACCTCAACCTGAGCACGCCCTCCGTGGACGCCGTGGCCGATCTGCTCGTACGCCGTGAGGGCATCGAGCCGGACGTCGCCGCTGCCGCGGCCCGCGCCACCCAGGGGCACGTCGACCGGGCCCGCCGGCTGGCCACCGACCCGGCCGCCCGCGAGCGCCGGGCCGCCGTACTGAAGCTGCCGCTGCGCGTCGAGGACATCGGGAGCGCGCTCAAGGCGGCCCAGGAACTCGTAGACGCCGCCGCCGAGGACGCCAAACAGCTGGCCGAGCAGAGGGACACCAAGGAGACCGACGAGCTGAAGGCGGCTCTCGGCGCGGTGCAGGGCGGCCGGATGCCGCGCGGCACCGCGGGCGTGGTCAAGGAACTGGAGGACATGCAGAAGCGCCGCAGAACCCGTACCCAGCGGGACAGCCTCGACGTGGCCCTGACCGACCTCACCAGCTTCTACCGCGACGTCCTCGCCCTCCAGCTCGGCTCCCGCGTGGCCATCGCCAACGCGGACGCGGAGGACGCCCTGGAGCGCCTGGCCCGGGACAACTCCCCCGAATCCACGCTCCGCCGCATCGAGGCCATCGACGCCTGCCGCGACGCCCTCGACCGCAACGTGACCCCGCTCCTGGCGGTGGAAGCGATGACGATGGCCCTCAGAGCAGGTTGACCCGACCCGACCCGACCCGACCCGACCCGACCCGACCCGACCCGACCCGACCCTGACCCCGAATCCGAATCCGAATCCGAAAACCGCGTCCCGTAGCCCGAAAATCACGACGCGCACGGCACGCGAAACCCACACAGGGCGCTCGTTCCATCGCGCAGAGTTACGCTCGCAGCATGTACACAAGGCGCATCCTCCGCAGGACCCGTACCGGAGCCACGCTGCTTGCCGCCGCCGCGCTCCTGGTCTCCGGCTGCTCCTCCGGAAGCACGACGAGCACCACGAGTTCCGCGAGCTCGGCGGCGAAGGAGGAGGCGGCGGCGCTGGCCCCCCTGCCGCGCTCCACGCCCAAGGCGCTCACGCCGTACTACGAGCAGAAGCCGGCCTGGCGCGACTGCGGAGTGCCCGGCTTCCAGTGCGCCACGCTGAAGGCCCCGCTCGACTACGCGGACCCGGCCGCCGGCGACATCCGCCTCGCCGTGTCCCGCAAGAAGGCCGAGGGCCCGGGGGAGCGGCTGGGCTCCCTGCTGGTCAACCCCGGCGGCCCGGGCGCGTCGGCGATCGACTACCTCCAGGCGTACGCGGGCATCGGCTACCCCAAGGAGGTGCGCGCCCGCTACGACATGGTGGCCGTGGACCCGCGGGGCGTGGCCCGCAGCGAGCCCGTCGAATGCCTGGACGGCCCCGAGATGGACGCGTACACGCAGACGGACTTCACGCCGGACGACGAGAAGGAGGCGGACACGCTGGTCGCCGGGTACCGGAAGTTCGCCGAGGGTTGTGGGGCGGACGCGCCGAAGCTGCTGCGCCACGTGTCCACCATCGAGGCGGCCCGGGACATGGACATCGTGCGGGCGGCCCTGGGCGACGAGAAGCTGAACTATGTCGGCGCCTCCTACGGGACCTTCCTCGGGGCGACGTACGCGGGCCTGTTCCCGGACCGGACGGGCCGGCTGGTGCTGGACGGCGCGCTGGACCCCTCCCTGTCCGCGCGACAGCTCAACATCGAGCAGACGGCGGGTTTCGAGACCGCGTTCACGGCCTTCGCGAAGGACTGCGTACGGCAGAGCGACTGCCCGCTCGGCGACCGGAACACCAGCTCCGAAGAGGCCGGCAAAAACCTGAAGGAGTTCTTCGCCAAGACCGACGCCCAGCCGATCCCCACCGGTGACGCCGACGGCCGTGAGCTCACCGAGTCGCTGGCCACCATCGGCGTGATCGCCGCGATGTACGACGAGGGCGCCTGGCCGCTCCTGCGCAAGGCCCTGACGGCGGCGATGAAGGAGAACAACGGCGCCGGACTCCTCGCCCTCTCCGACAGCTACTACGAACGCGACGCCGAAGGCGAGTACGCCAACCTGATGTTCGCCAACGCCGCGGTGAACTGCCTGGACCTCCCGGCCGCCTTCGACTCCCCGGACCAGGTGAGGGACGCGCTCCCCGACTTCGAGAAGGCGTCCCCGGTCTTCGGCGAGGGCTTCGCCTGGGCGGCCCTGAACTGCACGTACTGGCCGGTCGCCGCCACGGGTGAGCCCCAGCGCATCGAGGCGAAGGGCGCGGCGCCGATCGTCGTCGTCGGTACCACGCGCGACCCCGCGACCCCCTACCGCTGGGCGGAGGCCCTGGCCGGCCAGCTCGCCTCGGCCCGCCTCCTCACCTACGAGGGCGACGGCCACACCGCCTACGGCCGGGGCAGCGACTGCATCGACTCCGCGATCAACGCCTACCTCGTCGACGGCACCCCGCCCGCGGACGGAAAGCGCTGCTCATAGCGGGTGCACCCACCCCGGAGGCAGGCCCCCCGGCCCGCCTCCGGGGCAGGTACGAAGCACCATTCGAAACTGTGTAGACTTACCGACGTCGCTGACCGCACCATGGTGCCGACAGCGCGCCGCCTTAGCTCAGATGGCCAGAGCAACGCACTCGTAATGCGTAGGTCTCGGGTTCGAATCCCGAAGGCGGCTCTGTGAAAGCCTCAGGACTCACTCGCCGTGACCTGGGGCTTTTGCTTTTCCGTGGCCTTTCCCGCCGAGGGTTGAAGCGCTTGGCGAGCCCGTCGGCGGTGATGCGAGGCCGAGGTGCGGCCATTTCTGCAGCGGCGCTGCAGAGGTGGGGGTCGGGGCGTGTGAGCCGTGAGTCGGCGAGGCGGTTGCGGCTTTGTTCGATTCCACAGGCGCCGAGGCCTGCTGACGATGTCGCGGCGGCGATGGCGGGGCGCGCGAACTGGGTGGATTCGCGGGACCTGGGCTTGGAATGTTCCATGGCTGTGGCGGCAACTGGTTTCGCTCTCCCCGAGCGTTTCTGGTCCAGGGGCCGCCGCTGCACGCGGGAGCTCCGCAGAGCAGTCAAGGTGTACTGCTACGCCACCATGGAGGAACCAGAGGCGGTGGACCTGGAGATCCGCAGGGCACGTCGTTCCTCGGCCTCCCCGGCCGCGACGAGCATCGTCCTGGCGGTGTCCAGGAGGAGTCCGGACCCGCGTTCCGGCGCCTTCCGCTTCGCACGCCCGCTGTCCGTCAGGGCCGGACGGGCCGGTCCTCCACTTGTTTCGTACGGCATCGTCCCTGCTCGTCCTCGGAGCCGACAGGAGTCCTGTCCCTGGTGCCGGTGCGCGCCCGCACCGACTGAGGTGGTGGCCTTGCTGAAGGAGGGCTCACTGCATCGGACGGTGCTCATCGACCAGCCGGCATCGCTCACAGAAGTCCTGGCCCTGCGGGCGGACGAAAGCCGATTCGGCCGAGCCGGATCGGTGCCGTACAGTTCACCGTACCGACGCGGGGTGGAGCAGCTCGGTAGCTCGCTGGGCTCATAACCCAGAGGTCGCAGGTTCAAATCCTGTCCCCGCTACTCGAACGTGAAGGCCCGGTGGATACCGGGCCTTCACTGCGTCTGGCCCCGCTCGAACCCGGTCCTTGGGGGACAGGGCTCCGGGACGAAGACGGCATCGGCACCCTGGGCACGAAGCCACGCGTTGTGACATCTCGGAGATCTGGCCTCCGTGAGCCGGCTCGGGGGCCCGCCTTGGAAGCGGACCCGCTCTCCGAACCGGCCGTCGCTTGCGGACCGGTCCCCGCCCTCCTTCCCGAGCGTGCCGCCGGGGAGTCCGGTCTCCGTGGTCACTTGGCGTCCGCGTAGCACTCCACCACCGCCGTGGTGAACGGGAACCGCACCGGGGTCGGGCCGAACGTCAGCCGCCCGGCCAGCTCCGCCGCCTCCCGGATCGCCGTCACCACCGTCTGCGCCTCCTCCTCGGGGCAGTGCACGATCACCTCGTCGTGCTGGAAGAAGACCAGCTCGGCCGCCATGTCCCGCACCGCCTGCCGTAGCGCGGCGAGCAGCAGCAGGGTCCAGTCGGCGGCGCTGCCCTGGACGACGAAGTTGCGGGTGAAACGGCCTCGCGCGCGGGCGTCGGTCGAGGCGTAACCCGGTACCCACTGTCGGGCGGCGTCGGATTCCTCCTCCGTGAGCGGGATGCCCGCCTCCTCCACCGCGTCGTCCGTCGTACGGGTCGCGGGCGGGCAGGTGCGGCCGAGCCAGGTCCGTACGAGCCGGCCTTCCTCACCGGCGCGGGCGGCCTCGTCGACGTAGGCCACGGCCCGGGGGAAGCGGCGTCTGAGGGCGGCGAGGTTCTTCAGGCCGTCGCCGGACGTCTGGCCGTAGACCGCGCCGAGGACGGCGAGCTTCGCCTGCGCGCGGTTGCCGGAGAAGGCGCGGTCGGACACCGACTGGTAGAGGTCGGTCTCCCGGCCGGCCACCTCCATCAGCCCGGGGTCGCGGGAGATCGCCGCGAGGACACGTGGCTCCATCTGGTCGGCGTCGGCGACGACGAGCCGCCAGCCCGGGTCGGCGATGGCCGCGCGGCGGATCACCTTGGGGATCTGCAGCGCGCCCCCGCCGTTGGTCACCCAGCGGCCGGTCACCGTCCCGCCCGCCAGGAACTCGGGCCGGAAGCGGCCGTCGCGCACCCAGTCCTGGAGCCAGGACCAGCCGTGGGCGACCCGGATGCGGTACAGCTTCTTGTACTCGATCAGCGGTTTCACCGCCGGATGGTCGAGGGACTCGAGCTCCCAGCGGCGGGTCGAGGAGACCTTGATCCCGGCCTGCGCGAACGCCTTGACGACGTCGGCGGGCAGGTCGGGCCGGACCCGGCGGCCGAAGGCGGCGGACACCTCGTCGGCGAGCTCGGCGAGTCTGCGGGGCTCGCCGCCGCCCGCGTACCGCTCGCCGAGCAGGTCGTGCAGCACCGCGCGGTGCACGTCCGCCCGCCAGGGCAGCCCCGCACGGTTCATCTCGGCGGCGACGAGCATCCCCGCCGACTCGGCGGCCACCAGCAGCCGCATCCGGTCCGGGTGCGCGGTGGCCTCGATCCGGCGCTGCTGGTCGGCGTAGACCGCGAGGAGGTCCGTCAGAGGGACGTGGGCGCCCCGGGGTTCGAAGAGCGACGACTGCGCGCCCGGCTCGGCCGGGCGCTGCGGCGGATCGGGCGGTACAGGGCCTCCGCGGAGCCGCGCCAGGGCGGCCGCGGCCGAACGGGGCTGCCCGTACCGCCCCTCGTGGCCGAGCAGGAGAGTCTCGGCGGCCTCGACGTCGTAGCACCGCTCCACTCGCACCCCCGCGGCGAGCAGGCGCGGATAGACCTCGGCGGTGGACCGCCACACCCACCGGGTGACACCGGGACGGCTCCGTACGGCCTCGGCGGGACCCGCCTCCCGCCGCACCGGAGCGGCGGGCAGCCCTTCCGGGCCGAGGGGGGCGACGTCGACGCCACCGTCCTCGGCCGAGGAGAGAGCCCACCGGTCGGCCATGACGTGAGTGTGACAGGGGGGTCTGACAGCCGAATCCGGCAGCCGGGCCCGACAGCCGGGTTCGGGTGCGGGGCCCGGCGGAAGGGTTCGGCAGCGGGGTCCGGCGACGGCCCGGATCAGCTCTCCGGCGAGGCTTCCTTCTCCTGGTCCTCCTCCTGCCGCGTCTCCACGACCTGCGCCAGCAGGTCGGCGACGTACCGCTCGGTGGTCGTCTTGTCGACGCCCAGGCCGCTGAGGACGCCCTCGCCGTTCTCGTGCTCCAGGAGGGCGAGCAGAAGGTGCTCGGTACCGACGTAGTTGTGGCCGAGGCGGAGGGCCTCGCGGAAGGTGAGTTCCAGGACCTTCTTGGCCGCCGGGCCGTACGGCACCAGCTCGGGGGCGTCCTCGACGGCCGGCGGGAGGGCCGCGACGGCGGCCGCGCGGACCGCGTCCAGGGTGACGCCCTGTTCGGTGATCGCCTTCGCGGCCAGGCTGCCCGGCTCGGCCAGCAGGCCGAGGACCAGGTGCTCGGGCAGGCCCTCGGCGTTGCGTGCGGCCTTGGACTCGTTGTGCGCGGCCATCACCACGGCGCGGGCGCGGGTCGTGTAGCGGTTGAAGCCCTCGTTCGGGTCGAGGGCGGCCGACTCCTTGGTCACGAAACGCTTCTGGGCCGCCTGCCGGGTGACGCCCATGCTCTTGCCGATGTCCGTCCAGGAGGCGCCCGAGCGCCGGGCCTGGTCCACGAAGTGGCCGATCAGGTGATCCGCCACATCGCCGAGGTGCTCGCCCGCGAGCACCGCGTCCTGAAGCTGCTGAAGGGGTTCCTCGTGGACCTTCTTGATGGCTGCGATGAGGTCGTCGAGACGTACGGATGACTTGATGCCGGGATTCGTCGTCATGTGTCAACGGTAGGTTGACAGTGCGAGGGTGTCAACCGCGAGTTGACACTTGGGGGTGAAGACCCACGGCATGGCACCATCGGCCCGTGAGCACGTCCAGCACCGTCGACCGCGCCTTCCGGGCCGCCCTGTACGCCACCACCGACGACGCCCTCGACACCGGCGCGTCCCTGCTCGCCGGCGACCCGGCGGCGGACGCCGAACTCGCCCGGCGGGGCGAGGAGTTCGTGTCGAAAGCCTGGCAGCGCGGCTGGCAGCCCGCCGACCTCGTACGGATCGTCCGGCGCGAACTGGACGACGTGCACCTACGGCTCGTCACGGGGCTGATCCGCGCGCAGGCGCCGCACGACCGGCCCCGGGGCCCCCGCTGGACCGCCCAGCTCGATGCCCTCGGCGACTCCGGCGCCGCGTCCGCACCCCGCACCGATCGCTTCTCGCGCGCCACGGCCGTACTGGAGGCGTACCGGCTGCTGCTGCGCCTGCCCATGCTCGAATCCCTCGACGGGGCGGCGGCCGAGGCCGCCGGCGCGGCGGGACCGGAGGGGCGGGACCGGCGTCCGGAGTCCCGCATGCTCGGCCGCATCCGCGCGCTGCTGGCCAAGGCGGAGGCGACCGGATTCCCGGAGGAGGCGGAGGCGCTCACCGCCAAGGCGCAGGAACTGATGGCGCGACACAGCGTCGACGAGGCCCTGCTCGCGGTACGGACGCACGCGGCGACGGTGCCGGGCGCGTGCCGGATCGGGGTGGAGGCGCCGTACGAGCAGACCAAGGCCGTCCTGCTCGACGCGATCGCCGACGCGAACCACTGCCGGGCCGTGTGGAACGAATCCCTCGGCTTCTCCACCGTGGTCGGCTTCGACGCCGACCTGGAAGCGGTCGAACTTCTCTACACCTCACTGCTCGTACAGGCCGGTACGGCCATGACGAAGGCGGAGGCGGCCCAGAAGGCGGGCGGACGCAAGCGGACCAAGACCTTCCGGCAGTCCTTCCTCGCGGCCTACGCCCACCGCGTGGGCGCACGCCTCGCGGCTGCCGCTGAAGGCCGGACGAGCGGGCTGAGCGACGACCTGCTCCCGGTGCTAGCCTCCCGCGACGTCGCGGTCACCGAGCGGCTGGACCACTTGTTCCCGGAGACGACGACCACCCGGCTGCGCGGGGTGAGCGACGTGGCGGGCTGGGAGGAGGGCGCGCGGGCGGCGGACGACGCCCAGGTCGAAGCCCGCAGACGACTCGGCTGAACCGGAGCCCGCACCCTGCGACACTCTGCGTGTTTTCGGCAGGATGAATGGGAGCCACTCCGGCACTGAGGTCGAGAGCCACGTTGCCCCATCCGTGGTGGGAATGGACACGACGCAAGTCCGTGATCGGCAATGAGATTGAGAGCCACCTCGATCGGGTGATTTCTGGCTGTGGCGGTGATGGCTCGACGCGCGAATGCCGGATGTGCGGCAGCCCCGTTGCTCCGCTGCACCGCTATGCCTCCAACGCTGCCCTGTGACAGAACTACGCACCGCTGGCGCCGCGGTCCGCGCCATACGCTGCCATCAACTACGCGTGGGTTCCTTGGTAGCTGGTGTCAGAGAGGTAACCTCGCCCATCTCTCCCCCCGCGGTAGCGGTTGAGGCCACGGCGGTGGCTGAGGCAAAGGTGGCGGCCAGGGTGGCGGCCAGGGTGGCGGCCAGGGTGGCGGCCACACGGCGATCACTACTGGTATCCGTTCGGCGAGATCCATCGTGCACCTGCCAAGAGCTTCACGGGCTGTGGGGTGGAGGGGATGAAGGTCCATCTCGGTGAAGTCAGCCGGGTCGTGCAGATGACGGGCGACTGGCGGTCCGAGACCAGGCGGGGTGGGACGAACTCGGCGGTGCTCCGCACCGACGGGCTGACCGGTGCGGGCTAAACAGGGCCTGCGGCGCCGCCTTCGGCCTCCTGGATCCGCTGGCCCTCCGCGTCGACCGCCGGCAGGGGCACCGCGTCGGGGATTTCGGGGGTGGTGCCGGTAGCGGCGAGGATCGTCGCAGCCGGCATGCGGTTGCCGGTCCGCGCGGCCATCGCCATGGCCGCCGCCGCGGCTGGCGCGGTGGCCCACGGCGGAACCACGAGAAGCATGAAGTGGTCGTTGAGCCCGCGGGTCACGCTCATCGTGTCATCGCTGGCGGTGAACCAGCCGATGTGAACGACGCGGCCGTCGATCGTGAGGCTGCGTGGGATGTCGTCCCAGGCGTCCTGGTCCAGCCCGACGCGCAGGATCGCGCCGAGGTGCGCGCTCAGTGCGGTGATGAGGCCGGGCAGCTCGGCGCGGACATCGCGGGAATGCGGCCACCACGCGCCATCGAACATTCCCGCGCGGGCCAGCGTAGGCTCCAGGGTCAGCCGGACTGCCGAGGGCGCCGTCGGCTGCGGGAAGAGGCTGGGGGAGCGCCCCCATACGAATGCAGTGCTGTGGTTCGGCAACATGGCGTGCCGCCCGTCTCGGTTCTCGACGGAACCGGTTTGGTCTAGGGCGACGCCGACTCGGCTGCCAACGGTGAAACGTCCTGGTGACTGCAATTGTACTCTGTGCAACCGGTGGCGGAGCGGGGGCCCGCGCTCAGGCGGTTCGCTCCCGCAGAGCCCGCCCGACGATCTTTCCCCCCCGCTGGCTCCGGGTGTGAGTAGTTGAGGTACAGGAAGCAGCGCCGAGATTGATCATGGTCGTGCGCTGGAGATGCATCACGTACGCGCCGCCCAGCCGCACCACGCAACCGGCCGGTCAGCCGCGCGCCGGCCGGTATCTGGGCGAGCTGCTCGGTGAACGACCACCGGGGACACCGCGGCTCACGGCAGAACCAGCGGCGCTTGTGCCACAAGAACTCCAGGCCGCTGTCCCCGTAGGGAAGATCGCGGGGCCGGGTCACCGCCGAGCCCTTCACCCGGGAGGCGAATGCCCCGCAGGCCGGACAAGCCCGCGCCGACTCGTTTGCCGTGACCGATGGAACCGGCGTCTGCCGCCCTCGGGCCGCTCGACACGTGCGACGGACACCCCGTCGAGGTCGAGCAGCAACGCCGTATCGTTGACCAAGCCCGTGGCTCCTGCGTGATCGTTCTGCGTCGAGAACAGAAATGATCAGGTATGACCACGGGTGCTCTGCATTCGGATGCCGAAAACCACCACGACTGTCACCATCGTGACGACAGGTCAGCACCGCCAGCCGAGTGCACCGCTCAAGTTCGAAGACCCGTCAAAACGCCCTGATATCCGTCGCCCTGAAACCGCCCGGCGGGTTGTATCCGGGAGTATCCTGAAATTACCGAGGACATTTCGCATAGGAGTTTCTAAGCTCCTGTCGTTCTCGGCGATTCACAACACCGGGCCGGTGTACACCGGCCCGGGGACAGGTCCGCGTCATGACCGCGACCATTGTGTATACGTCGGCGGTCGAGGAGCGGACCTTTTCGCTGCCCCTGCGTCTCGCGCTCGCCTCAACGGACACCCCTGGTGCTCTTCTGGACGGTGCCTGGTGGCCCCGCTCCCGCGACCTGGCGGCGGAACTTCCTGCGTTGACAGCGGTGCTGGATCCCCTTTGGGGGCGCATCACCCATGTCACGGTGAACCCGACCCTTTGGCCGGTCATCCCACGGAAGGTGCCCGTTGACGGGCACGTGGTGAGCGTCGGCTGGTTCAAGGCCGAGCAAGACCCCCACAAGCTGTTGCTGCTCTCCTACACCGTCGGCCGCTGGGACCTGCTGGTGATTCCGCCGCAGACGGATCCGGCCGTCGCCGCCTGGCTGATGACCGCGGCTACCGGTCCGCTGCGCAGCCACACAGCGAGTGATCTGCTGGCGAGGGCCGATTCCAACGGATGGTGACAGAAGCCGACCAGGCCCGAGAAGCGGTCTGGGACTCCGAGGGCGGCCATGGCGCCCGTGTGACCGCGCCGGCACGCTCAGCGTGATCCTCGAAACGGCCCCGGTGAAACCGCCGGGGCCGTCCTTTCAGGCGCAACACGTGAGAGTGCGCAACCCACAATCCACGGTACACCTGCAGGTAGTTTCCGACGTGATTCCGTAGGCTGACGCGAAGCATGAGCACATTCTGCTCGGACCTCAAGCACCGACGACCGGGCTCAGCAGCCGGCAGCGCCCGGCCGCCGGCAGAGTGCTTGCTATTCCGCACTACCGCGCCACTGCCCCTGGACACGGAACCAGAGTCCGGGAGCGTAGATCGATTCGACGACAGCGGCTTCGCCTTTGGTCACCCTGAGGATCCGCAATGCTCCGCTCGGAAGCAGGTCGTACTCGTACGTGGTGGGCGACTCACCTTCGGTGATGTCGTCGTAGGAGATATCTGCAGCCGCCGGCTCCGCGTATTCCTTGGGGGGCCGGTTCTCCACCAGCTTGATGAACACGCTCATACCTTGACGATAGATCCCTCGCGGTTTTCTCGCGTGACATGCCAGATCTCCCCGCCAACGGCCGCACCACCAGTCGGGCGGTATCGGCTCATTCCAGGGTGGCAAGGTGGTCGGCGGCGCCCCCGCGCCACTCGATCAGGAAGAGGGTCGCGTCGTCGCTGGTCGTGCCGCCCCGTTCCTCCATCAGGGCGTGGGAGAGAGAGCGCACCACCGCCCGCACTCCCTTCTCGGCGTGCTCGATGCGGTTGACCCAGGCGATGAGTTGTTCCACGCCGAACTGCTTCCCGCCGGCTTCGTGCTCCTCGATCAGGCCGTCGGTGAAGCACAGCACCCGGTCGCCGACCTGGAGCGTCTGCTCGCTGAGCCGGGGCTCGTCGCCGCCGAAGCCGACCGGCAGGGTGGTCGCACTCTCCAGTTGCCGGACGACCTGGTGGTTGCGGATCAGCAGCGGTGCCGGGTGGCCCGCGTTGACCCGTTGCAGGTGGCCGGTTGCGACGTTCAGGCGCATCATCTGCGCGGTGACGAAGTGCTCGGGCCCGAACTGCCCGGCGATGGCCCGGTCCATGAACGCGTAGATCTCGGACAGCCCGACTTCGGCGCGTCTGGCGTGGCGGTAGGCGCCGATGGCGACGGTTGCCATGGTGGCGGCGTCCAGACCGTGGCCCATCGCGTCGATCGTGGCCACGTGCAGGATGTCGTCGTTGAGGGCGTAGTCGAAGCTGTCACCGGCGACGCTGTAGGCGGGCTCGAGGATGCCGGCCACCGCGACCTGCGGGGTGGACATGGCCACTGGCGGCAGCAGGGACCACTGGATCTCCGCAGCCACGCTCATCGGCTCGCGCCGTCGGGTCTGGAAGAACTGGTCGGTGTAGCTGTGTTTGGTGACCAGCATGTCGGCGACCAGACCGGCGAGTCTGCGTAGCAGCCGCCGGTCGTCGTCATCGACGGTGTCCAGGGTGAGGGCCATCACTCCCACCTGGTCGCTGCCGTCCAGCAACGGCAGGTACATCCGGACGCCGTCGGCCTGCGGTACCTCCACAGGGGTCGCATACAGGAAAGCCGTGCCGGCGTGGGAGTCACCGATCGGCTCGGGCTCCCCGACGAACAGCCGCCTACCCGCCAGCGGCACCAGCACCCGCTGGCCGTAGTCCTGCAGCAGGATCGAGACGTCGCGGCCACCGACCCTGGCCACCTCTTCCGCGATCAGCGGGGCAATCAGCTGCGGCGGCATCTCGTGCGCCCGATCCAGCAGCACCCCCAGCAGCCGCTCACCGAACCCTTCCGACCGGTCCACCATGGCCTTGTCAGGCCGCCACCCACCGTCCGCCACAGCCGCTCCCTTTCACCACAGCAGAACCGGTTTCGCCCGCTGGGTGATCCTCTCCAAGGGGCCGCTCACCAGGCGGCTGGCCTCGGCCTTGGGGCTTGGGACAGACCCGGCTCACCTTGCAGATCCGCTCGAAGACCCACTCACGCGATCTGTACACCCGGGTTCCTGACCGACCGTGATCAACCCGCACAGAGTGACGCGGCTGACTAGCCTAAAGGGCTCATTACGCCAAAAGCGGCATGTCGCACCCGGTCGGGACAGGTGGCTCTCAACTTCGATGCCCAAACAGTGGCTCCCGATCTCGCTGTCCGAGCGGCTCCCATTCACCCTGTCGAAAACACTCTGCGGCACCCCGCCCCGCCCCACCCCGCCCGCGTGGTCCGGAACCCGCGCAGGCGGCGGGCCGAGGATCGCCCGGCCCAGCGCGGGGGCGGGTTGCGGATCGCGCCTTCCGCGCGGGGCACGCTGTGGGGCGTGGGGCGTCCTGTCCGGAGGCCGGCGGTCCGGTCGGTCATCCTTCCGCCGGTCGGCCGTCCTTCTGTCGGTCGGCCGTCCTTCCGCCGGTCGGCCGTCCTTCCGCCGGTCGGCCGTCCTTCCGTCGGTCAGTCGCCCGTCCGCTGGAAGGCGCCCACGGAGGCGTCGGCCGCGTCCTCGGTCCCTTCCTTGAGCGCCACCGGGCCGTACGACCAGGGGAGGTCCCGGGTGGCGGAGCCGCCGGGGAGACCGACCTGCAGGGTCTTGACGTCCAGGCTCTCGCCCGCGCCCTCCGGCCCGCGCACGTAGGTGATCGTGAAGGAGACCGATTCGCCCTCGGCCAGGGTCAGCTTCTGCGCCGTCGCGCCCTCGACGGGGGCCAGCGCGACGAGCTCGTCCCCGGCCGCCAGGCCCGCCTCGGGGAAGCCGTCCAGGACGCAGGCGGCACCCTGGTTGACGAGGTTCACGGGGACCTCGCCGGTGTCACCGGCGGCCGGGGCCTCGCTCGCGGGGCCGGCCTCCATGTCCACCGTCGCGCTCGAACAGGCCCCGCTCTCCTGCTTCGCGTCGTCCTTCGCCCCGTCCCCACCACCCTCGCCGCCGCAGGCGGTCAGCAGGAGGAGGGCGGTGACAGCGGTGACGGTGATCGGCATGGTGCGCATGAGGATTCCCCTGGGGTCGTGGAGCAGCCCCCAGATCATCACACCCCGGGGATCCCTCCCTGTGCATCCGGAGGGCCGGTGTCCTTGCAGCAGGAGGAGGCCCTATGACCCCAGTCCCGCGGTCGGAAGCCCCGACGGCAGCCGGCCGCCCTCGGCCTTCGTGTACGTCTCGGTGCCGAGGGAGCCCTCCCAGGTGACCTTCAGGGTGGACCCGCTCACCGAGTCGACCGTGCCGCTCGCCCGTTCCTCGTCGCCACCCGCGCACTGGAGAGTGATCGTCGGGGTTCCGGCATCCTCCTGTGTGGTGCCGCTGCACACGGTGCCGCCCGTGGCGAAGAGGGCCGCCTGCTCCCCGGTGAACATCAGCGCCACGGCCTTGCCGTCGACCGTGGTGATCCAGCTTCCCTCCAGCTCGCCCGCCGGGGCGCTGCTCGTGGCCGAGCCACCCGTCTCGTCCGTCCCGCCGGTGCCACCGCCGGTACCCCCGTCGGGATCGGCGTCGGCCGAGGAGGACGCCCCGGCGGACGGCGTGGAGTCGTCGCCGGAGTCGCTGTCGCCGCTGCACCCGGTGAGGACGAGCGCGCCGGCCAGGCCTGTGGCCACGACCGCGAGCCGTACGTGCCGGCGCGACACGGCGCGCCGGGAGCGCGACGCGGACGAGGCGGCCACTGAAGCCCTTACCGAGGACCCCTTCGAAAGCCTCTCCGAAGCCCCTTCCGAAGGCGCGTCCGAAGCTGCGTCCCGAGGCGCCCCCGAAGCCTCGCCCATGGCCCCCGACGAGCCGGCCGAGCCCGCCGACGTCCCCGTACCGCCCTGATCCACCGATGTCACCGCAAGCCCCCTGCCCTGTAGCCGGCCACGTCGGCCGGAACGACCGCAGTCAGCTAACAGGACGTACCCGGCACCCCACCAGCCCGGTGACCCACCCCGCACCGCACCGTCGCCGCGTGGTGACGGGAACGGGAAGGGGGAGGGGACGGGAAGGAGGAGGGAACGGCGTGGCGGCGAGGACGGCACCCGCCGCGCTGCGCGGCGGCAGCTCGTGAGAGTGGTCGGGAAGGCTCGGGAGACGGCCCTGCTTCGCTTCCTTGTGGCGAAAGCCAGTCGGCGGAGAAAAGAGACCGCTTGCAGGACTGGCGGGGGTGCGGGAGGACAGAGGGAGAAACGAGGGAACATGAAGGCCCCCGTACGCGTCTCAACCCACACGGGGTCCGGCAGGTCGGGCCGCAGGGCTGTAACTGCGGGAACACCCCGCGTGCACGTGCATCTGCCCATGCATTTGCACTTGAACAAAGCTATGATCCGGGTCAGTTGACCACTGCATCAATGGCAGCACCAGCCAGTGCACAACGGGGAGCGACCTGTGGACCACGACGTGTACGACGGTGATGTGTACGACGGCGACGTGTATGGCGTCGCCGGCGCGTCCCGCGTGTTCAACGGCATGGCGGCCACCGGGCTGAACGGCGTGGCCTGGCAGAAGAGCCGGCACAGCAACTCGCAGGGTTCCTGCGTCGAGTTCGCCCGGCTGCCGGGCGGCGAGGTGGCGGTGCGCAACTCCCGCTTTCCCGAGGGGCCCGCGCTCGTCTACACCAGGGCGGAGATCGAGGCGATGCTCCTCGGCATCAAGGACGGCGAGTTCGACCACTTGGTCGCCGGCTGAAGAAAGCGCCCGCCACGCCCACCGGCCGCATCGGCGCCGGCCTCGCCCGCCGCGTCGGCCTCGCCTGCCGTACCGGCCTCGCCCGGCACCCCCCGAATCCCGCGCGACGCGCGTAGAAGCGCGGCGCCCCGAGGTGCCGCTTCCGTCATGCGCCGCCGGGCGGCCGCAGCAGGAAAAGCGCCCAGACCATCTTGCCGCGCCCGCTCCGCATCGGCTGCCAGCCCCAGCTGTCGCTGAACGACTCGACCAGGAGCAGCCCGCGGCCCGACTCCGCGGAGAAGTCGTCCGCGGCACGGGTGACGGGACTGTCGTGGCTCGGGTCGCGCACCGCGCACACCAGCCGTCCGGTCCACCGCAGCAGATGCAGCCGCACCGGAGCTTCCTGGTCCGTCAGCCGCGGCGCGCAGGCCGGCAGGCCGTGCCGCAGGGCGTTGGTGACCAGCTCGGAGACGACCAGGCACACGTCGTCGAAGCGGTCGTCCAGGTCCCACTGGTCGCAGGTCTTCCGGGTGAACTGCCGCGCCTCGCGGACCGCTTCGTAGCGGGTGGGCAGGGAGCAGGAGGCGGCGTCGGACACGGCCGCGGGGTCCAGTGGCGGAAGGCCCTGCCGTAACGGCTCGAGCATGGTCGATCCATTCGTCCCCATGCGAGGCACTCCCGGGATTCGCGGTCGTAGCGATGCGGCGGTGGTGCGGAGACCATGGTTTCGGATGCGCACGGCAGATGCAAGGGCAGATGCACGTGCAGCTGACCGAAATAGGCCCTGCCGTACCGCTTGTTGGTCAATTTTTCCGCCATATTCACGCCCCTCCTGTCACTTCCGTGGCCTGCTCTCGGCTCCTTCCTGCTCGAAACCTCCACCCCGGTTCCCTTTCCGTAACCGGGCGAGTACTGCTCGAAGTGTTTTAGTGGCAGACTTCGGCCCCTGGCAGACGTTGGGGAGGCTGGCGAACGTGAGCGCGGGAGAGCCGGGATCGGTGGTGCGGCGCATGCTGCTCGGATCACAACTCAGGCGACTGCGTGAGGCTCGGGGGATCACGCGCGAGGCGGCGGGCTATTCGATCCGCGCCTCCGAATCGAAGATCAGCCGGATGGAGTTGGGCCGGGTGAGCTTCAAGACCAGGGACGTCGAGGACCTGCTGACGCTGTACGGCATCGGGGACGAGCAGGAGCGCGCCTCGCTGCTCTCCCTGGCCAGGGAGGCCAATGTCGCGGGCTGGTGGCACAGTTACTCGGACGTGCTGCCCAGCTGGTTCCCCACCTATGTGGGCCTCGAGGGTGCCGCCGCACTGATCAGGGCGTACGAAGTGCAGTTCGTGCACGGTCTGCTGCAGACCGAGCAGTACGCGCGCGCGGTGGTCCGGCGCGGCATGCAGGGCGCGAGCGGGGCCGACGTCGAACGACGGGTGGCACTGCGCCTGGAGCGGCAGAAGTACCTGTTCGCGGAGAACGCGCCCGAGTTCCACGTGGTGCTCGACGAGGCCGCGCTGCGCCGGCCGTACGGCGACCGCGAGGTGATGAAGGGGCAGCTCCAGCACCTGATCGAGGTCTCCGAGCGGCCCAACGTCCGGCTGCAGGTCATGCCGTTCGGGCTCGGCGGCCACTCCGGCGAGTCCGGCGCGTTCACCATCCTCAGCTTCCCCGAGTCCGACCTCTCGGACGTCGTGTACATGGAGCAGCTGACGAGCGCGCTGTACCTCGACAAGGCCGAGGACGTCGCCCAGTACGAGAAGGCGCTCAAGGAGCTCCAGCAGGACAGCCCGGGCCCTTCGGAGAGCCGGGACCTTCTGCGAGGTCTCCTCCAACTCTCTTGAAACACAAGTACGATGACGGCCGATCAGGCGCGCGCGGGACGGATCGCCACCGGGTCGTGCGGCCGGACCGGTCGCACCCCGATCGCCCGGCCGGTCGCACGCCGGTCGCATGCCGATCGCCCGGCCGGTCGGGGTGTGAGCCGATCCGGGGTGGGCCCGCTTCGGCAGCGAGGGATTGAGGGGTTGAGGGATCACATGTCGTCGTACTTCACCGACCTGGCCCAGCAGTACATCGACGGTGAGTGGCGTCCGGGCACCGGCTCCTGGGACATCATCGACTTCAACCCGTACGACGACGAGAAACTGGCGTCGATCACGATAGCCACCGTCGACGAGGTCGACGAGGCCTACCGGGCGGCGGCCCGCGTGCAGAAGCAGTGGGCGGCGACCAACCCGTACGCGCGCCGCGCGGTGCTGGAGAAGGCGCTCGAGCTGGTCGAGGAGCGCGAGGAGGAGATCACCGAGGCCATCATCGCCGAACTCGGCGGCACGCACCTGAAGGCGGCCTTCGAGCTCCACCTCGCCAAGGAGTTCCTGCGCGAGTCGGTGCACCTGGCGCTGCGTCCCGAGGGCCGGATCATCCCCTCGCCGGTGGACGGCAAGGAGAACCGCGTCTACCGCGTGCCCGTCGGCGTCGTCGGCGTGATCAGCCCGTTCAACTTCCCGTTCCTGCTGTCGCTGAAGTCGGTCGCCCCGGCGCTCGCGCTCGGCAACGGCGTGGTGCTCAAGCCGCACCAGAACACCCCCGTCGTCGGCGGGTCGCTGATCGCGAAGATCTTCGAGGACGCGGGCCTGCCCGGCGGTCTGCTGAACGTCGTCATCACCGACATCGCGGAGATCGGCGACGCCTTCCTCGAGCACCCGGTCCCGAAGGTCATCTCCTTCACGGGCTCCGACGCGGTCGGCCGCCACGTGGCCACCGTCTGCGCCCGCCTCTTCAAGCGCTCGGTCCTCGAACTCGGCGGCAACAGCGCGCTGGTGGTCCTCGACGACGCCGACGTCGACTACGCGGTCGACGCGGCCGTGTTCAGCCGGTACGTCCACCAGGGCCAGGTCTGCATGGCCGCCAACCGGGTGCTGGTGGACCGCTCGGTGGCCGAGGAGTTCACCGAGAAGTTCGTCACCAAGGTCAAGTCCCTCAAGGCGGGCGACCCGCGCGATCCCGGGACCGTCATCGGCCCGGTGATCAACTCCCGGCAGGCGGACTCGCTGGAAGGTGTCGTGGAGCAGGCGCTCGCCGAGGGCGCGACCGCCCTGGTGCGCGGCGCCCGGACCGACAACCTGGTCGAGCCGTCCGTGCTCACCGGCCTCCCCGCCGACTCCGCCCTGCTCCGGCAGGAGGTCTTCGGCCCGGTCGCCTTCCTCGTCCCGTTCGACGGCGAGGAGGAGGCCGTACGCCTGGTCAACGACACCCCGTACGGACTGAGCGGCGCGGTGCACACCGGGGACGTCGAGCGCGGGGTCAACTTCGCCAAGCAGATCGACACCGGCATGTTCCACGTGAACGACGGCACCGTGCACGACGAGCCGATCGTCCCCTTCGGCGGCGAGAAGCACTCCGGCAGCGGCCGGCTGAACGGCGAGGCGATGCTGGACGCCTTCACCACGCTGAAGTGGATCTCGGTGCAGCACGGCCGCAGCGGGTTCCCCTTCTGATCGGTTCGACCAGTCACTCTGATCGGTTCGATCAGTCACTTCTGACTCGCTCCTCCTTCCCGGGCCCTTGCGGACAGCAGCTGACCGCAAGGGCCCGTAGCGTCGTCGGTGTCAGAGAAACCGGGGCGGAAGCCCTCACCGACGAAAGGCGGCCGGCATGGTCACTCACGTGTCCGCGGAGACCCGGGGCGACGAGCGCGGGGCGCTGCTGGCGTTCATCGAGGAGCAGCGCGGGGGCATCCGCCGGTCGGTGCTCGGCCTCACCGACGAGCAGGCCGCGTCGCGGCCCAGCGCCAGTGAGCTGTCCCTGGCCGGGCTGCTCAAGCACGTCGCCGAGATCGAGCAGGTCTGGATCGCCCGTGCCAAGGGCGAGCCGCCGGCCGTCCACCGGGACGAGTCGAACTGGCACGAGTGCTTCCGGCTGGTCGGCGACGAGACCGTGGAGTCGTACCTCGCGTACTACGAGAAGGTGGCCGCCGAAACGGAGTCGTTCATCCGCGCGGTGCCCAGCCTCGACGACACCTTCCTGATGGCGAAGACGTCCTGGAACCCGAAGGACGAGTGGCTCTCGATGCGCTGGCTGTGCCTTCACCTGATCCGCGAGACCGCCCGGCACGCCGGCCACGCCGACATCATCCGCGAGTCCCTGGACGGCGCCACGGCCTTCGAGCTGGTCACGAAGGAGCGGGGCAGCTCCTGGGAGTGACCGCCCGCGGCCTACGCTGGAACCCATGTCAGCGATCCGTCTCCTCGTGCTCGGCGCGGTGCGCCAGCACGGGCGGGCCCACGGCTACCAGGTGCGCAACGACCTGGAGTTCTGGGGCGCGCACGAGTGGTCCAACGCCAAGCCCGGCTCGATCTACCACGCCCTGAAGCAGATGGCGAAACAAGGGCTGCTGCACGCGCACGAGATCGCGCCCTCGACGGCCGGGGGCCCGCCGCGCACCGAGTACGAGATCACCGCGGCGGGCGACGACGCGTACTTCGCACTGCTGCGCGAGGCCCTCGTCTCCTACGACCAGAAGATGGACGTGAAGTCGGCGGCCATCGGCTTCGTCGTCGACCTGCCGAGGCAGGAGGCGACGGCGCTGCTGAAGGAGCGGATCCGGCGCATCGAGGAGTGGCGGGCCGCGGTCACCGAGCACTATGTGCCCGAGGGCGGCCCCGAGCCGCTGGGCCACATCGGCGAGATCATGAACCTGTGGGTGTACACGGCCGACGCGGAGGCCGAGTGGACCAGGGGCCTGATCGGACGGATCGAGGGCGGCTCCTACACCTTCGCCGGGGAGGGCGATCCGTTCGTCGGCATCCTGGCCGAGGACCAGGAGAACCCGTACGCGACGGGGGAAAATCATCCCGGCGACGCTCGCTAATCGAATGTGATCAGTGTGTGGCAAGGGTGCACCGTCGAACGAATAGTCAACTTAGTGGTGAGGGGCCCGGTGGCCTACGCGGCGACCACCATCGAGGAAGCACGCAAGGCGTATGGCGGAAACGGTCGTAAAGGCGGCAGGCCCGCACTGGACGGGCTTGATCTGACGGTCGCGCGTGGCACGATGCGCTGCGTGCTCGGTCTGGTGGTGCTCCTCGCCGTCATTGCTGTGCTTGGCCGGCGCACTGGGGCGGTCCGGTCGGCTTCCTGGACACCGTAGGACTGCTCCTACCTCTTCCGCTTCGCGATGCTTTGACATCCTCCCCCTTCTGGAGAAGAGGGATTTCAACCCAGGTGGGTTGAGGTTCACGGGCGCTCGAGCGGCCGGTGGCCGCTGTCACCCCTCCGGCACCGGCTGTGCGCCGGGGGCGGGGGATCCCGCCCTGTCCTGCCGCGACGTTGACTGCTGCGTTCTCATCGGCGTTGCAGGCGAACCCGCAGGACACGCAGATGAACTCGGCTTGGCTCTTGCGCGAGTCCTTCTCGATCCATCCGCAGGCGCTGCACCGCAGTGCCGTAAAAGGCGCGGGGACATCCTCGACCCGGCCCGGAGCCTTCTCCCCGGTGCGCCGCCGCAGCAGGCCCCAGCCCTGGGAGAGGATCGCCCGGTTCAGCCCGGCCTTCTGTCGGACATTCGTACCGGGCTGCTCAGTAGTTCCCTTTGCCGAGCGGGTCATGGTCGTGATGCTCAACTTCTCGAACCGGATCAGATCGTACGATCTGGCGAGCATGGTGCTGGTCTTCTCGCACCAGTCTTTGCGCCGGTCTGCCTCTCGGGCCTTGAGTCTGGCGACCTCTGCGTACTCAGCGGCCTTGGCTTCGCTGCCTTTCGGCGCGCGGGCGGCGCGCCGTTGGTGTTTGCGAATCTGCGCGCACTCGCGGGTGGTGAGCTGCGGGCAGTTCAGTTTCCGGCTGTCGGAGAGGGCGACTGTGATCTTGATGCCCCGGTCGATGCCGATGACTTCGCCCGTGCCCGGTGCGCCGATCGGCTCAGGGATGACGGCAAAGGCGATGTGCCATTGGTTGTTGCGGAAGGTGACTCGGAACGTCTTCGCGGTAGGTAGCTCGGTGTGGGTGAGGCGGAAGCGGACCCAGCCGCAGCCGGGCACCTTTGCCCGCGCCCACCGGCGGTTCAGCTTCTGCACCACCACCGAGCGGCCCATCACCTGCCTGCCCCTGGCGTTCAGCCTCGGGGTGCCGTCGGCTTCCGACTCCGGCACGCGGTCGGTGCCGATGACGCGGAAGCCCTCGTGTACGTGCTTCCTGCGCCAGGTCGGCTTCCCGAACCCGGAGGTGAAACGGGCGGCTTTGGCCTTGGTGAAGTCCTTCAGGGCCTGTTGCTGCACATCCGCGTTCCCCGCAGCGAGCCACGCGTTCTCGCGTCGGGCCTCGGTGAGCTGGCGGCATTGCTCGGCGAACCCGGGCGCGGCCCTGCGGCCCGGCTGCCAGTGCGCGTGCTGCTCGACGGCCAGGTTCCACACGTACCGGGCATGCGCACAGTGCAGCAGCATTTGCTGCTCCTGCGGGCCAGTCGGGTACATCCGGAAACGTGACATGCCGCCAACCTAGCCCTGCCACTCGCTTTCCTCTTCGAACCCGGTCACGCTCACCCGAACGAGCGATCGACCCCACCGCCACCCACCTCTCCTGGCCCTCAGCTGCGCGCTGCCGTACCCGCTCATGACCAGACTCGTCGCCGTCGCCTGGCCCCTGGCCCTGCTCGCGGTGTTCTTCCCGCTGGCGGTACGGAGGTTCGCGCGGCTGAGCCGTTAGCCGTCCCCGGGGCCCGGAGCCGGGTCCGCTCATCACGGAGCGGGCCCGGAGCCGGATCCGCTCAGTGGTGGAAACCGGTGGCCGCGTTCTTGTCGCGGACGAGGGGCTGCGGCTGCCGGCGCAGCTCCGGGAGGAGCCGGGCCAGGTCCTCGACGAACAGGTCGGCGAGGTCCTCGGAGAAGCCGTTGCGGCACACCACCCGCAGCACCGACAGGTCCTCGCGGTTCGCCGGGAAGGTGTACGCGGGCACCAGCCAGCCGTTCTCCCGCATCCGCCGGGACACGTCGAAGACGTCGAACGCCGTCACCCCGGGCGCGGTCGTGAACGCGAACACCGGCAGCTCGTCGCCCCGGGTCAGCAGCCGGAAGTCGCCGAGCTCCGCGATCCGCCCGGCGAGCCCGCCGGCCACGTCCCGCGAGGCCTGCTGCACCGCGCGGTAACCGTCGCGGCCCAGCCGCAGGAACGAGTAGTACTGCGCCACCACCTGGGCGCCCGGCCGGGAGAAGTTCAGGGCGAACGTCGGCATGTCGCCGCCCAGGTAGTTCACCCGGAAGACCAGTTCCTCGGGCAGGGCGTCCGCGTCCCGCCACAGCGCCCAGCCGACGCCCGGGTAGACCAGGCCGTACTTGTGCCCCGAGGTGTTGATCGACGCCACGCGCGGGAGGCGGAAGTCCCACACCAGGTCCTCGTCGAGGAAGGGCGCGACCATCGCGCCGGACGCCCCGTCGACGTGCACCGGGACGTCGAGGCCGGTGCGCTCCTGGAGCTCGTCCAGCGCCGCGCACAGGTCCGCGACCGGCTCGTAGGACCCGTCGAAGGTGGAGCCCATGACGCCGACGACCCCGATGGTGTTCTCGTCGCACATCCCCGCGGCGGCCCGCGGGTCGAGATGGAACCGGTCGCCCTCCATGGGCACCTGACGGGCCTCCACCTCCCAGAAGGTGCAGAACTTCTCCCAGCAGACCTGGACGTTGACCCCCATGACGAGGTTCGGCCGGGCGTCCTTCGACGGGTACCGGTCGGCGTTGCGCCCCGACCAGCGGTGCTTGAGCGCCATCCCGGCGAGCATGCACGCCTCGCTCGACCCCGTCGTCGAACAGCCCACGGCCGCGGACGGGTCGGGCGCGTGCCACAGGTCCGCGAGCATCGACACACAGCGCCGCTCCAGCTCGGCGGTGCGCGGGTACTCGTCCTTGTCGATCATGTTCTTGTCCCGGCACTCCGCCATCAGGAGACCGGCCTCCGGCTCCATCCAGGTGGTGACGAAGGTGGCCAGGTTCAGCCGTGCGTTGCCGTCCAGCATCAGCTCGTCGTGCACCAGCTGATACGCCGTCGTGGGCGCCATCGGCCCGTCGGGCATCCGGTGCTTGGGCGGCGCCTGGGTCATGTCCCCGATGGGGTTGGCCGGGCCCAGGAAGGGATTGACGGACAGGGGGCGCTCATCGCGCTGGGGAGCATGGTGCAGCGGCATGGAGACCTCCGGGATTTCGTACGGGAGTTCGTGCGGGTGGGGGCCACAAGGACCACGGGGGCCACAGGGGCCACGGGGAGTGCGGGGAGCATGGGGAGCACGGGGGACGAGGGGGAGACGTCGCCGGGCCGGGGCGCACGGGCGGCCGGGCGCTCACCGGACCGGTGTCCCGTCCGCCCGCAGCTGCATCTGCGGGCGTCCCGTCACCAGCAGCCAGGCCGGCAGTGACGCGATGCACAGGAGCACGAGGACGCTCGGCGAGGCGACCAGGGCGGCGGCGACGAACAGGCTCACCCAGCCCTGCCGGGTGATGGCCAGCAGCACCCCCAGCACTCCCGCCGACACGCCCACCGCCGGCTGCACACCGGGTACCAGGGCGTGGGCGCACAGCCCGAGCGCGGTGCCGACGAACACGGCCGGGAAGATCCGCCCGCCCCGGAAACCGCAGGACGTGGCGACGAGCAGAGCGGCCAGTTTCACCACCGTCATGGTGGCGAACTGGCCGGCCGACCAGCCCCCGGGATCGGCCGCCAGCTCGGCGACCTCGTCGAGCCCCTTGAACAGCGTCAGAGGCCCGCCCAGGGCCGCCAGCGCGCCCAGCACGGCCCCGCCCGCCGGGAGCATCAGCATCGGGTGCCGAAGCCGCTGGAAGGCCCCGTGGACGTACGGGAGGGCGTGGACGGCGCACATGCCGAGCAGCGCGCCCACCGCGGCGACCGTGAGCGCCGCCAGCAGATCGGCCCAGCCGGGACTGCCGAACGGCGGCAGGCCCAGGTCGAAGCTGGGCTGCGACACCAGTGTGGCGGTGAGCGCGCCGGAGGCGGCGGCGGTCAGCGGGGCGAAGAGGCTGTCCCACAGACGCCCCTTGATCCGCTGTCCCGCCAAGGCCTCGGAGATGACGAGGGCGGCGGCCACCGGTGTACCGAACAGCGCGCCGATCGTCGCCGCCTCCGCGAGCACCATCCAGCCGCGCCCGGGGGCCCGGGGGGCGGCCCGTGCGCCCAGCCAGACCGCCAGAGAGACGTTCACGGCGATGATCGGGTTCTCGGGCCCCAGGCTCGGCCCGCCGGCCAGCATCAGGGCACTCGCCAGCAACAGCCCCGGCAGCACCATGGGCGGCAGCGCGGGGGCGTCCAGGCCGGTCGTCGCCGGGTCGGGACCGGCGTGTCCCGGTACCTTCCACACCACCAGACCGACCGCGATCCCGGTGGTGACCAGCACGACGAACATCCACAGCACGGAGTACCTGCCGACCCCGAGCGCGTCCGGCAGGACCTGCCACAGCACGTCCTGGAGCTCCTCGGCCGCCAGGCTCACGCCCGTCAGCAGCAGGCTGCACGCCACGCCCACGACCAGCGCGGGGACGACGGACGGCAGCAGGTCGCGTGCCCGGGTCGCCGGGGCGGCGGGGGGCTCCTGCTGCGCGCTGTCCTGGACCACGCGCACACGATAGACGGATCAAGCACCCAAAATTGTGCGAAACGGTCAGCGTGGAGCGGTCGGCGTAAAGGGCCGGTACGGACGGGCGGCCGGCGTGGAACGGTCGGAGGGCATCCGGCTTGCACCTCACGTGGCGTGAGGATCCAGGGTGGAGTGCGTACCGAGAAGGGAGCGGAAGTGAGTCATTCCGTGGGACAGGTGGCCGGCTTCGCCGGGGTCACGGTGCGCACCCTGCACCACTACGACGACATCGGCCTGCTCGCTCCGAGCGAGCGCAGCCGCGCGGGGCACCGGCGTTACACCGACGCCGACCTCGACCGGCTGCAGCAGATCCTGTTCTACCGGGAGCTCGGCTTCCCGCTCGACGAGGTCGCCGCCCTGCTCGACGATCAGGCCACCGGAAAAGCGGACCCGCGCGCGCACCTGCGCCGGCAGCACGACCTGCTGACCGCCCGGATCGAGAGGCTGCGGAAGATGGCGGCGGCCGTGGAGCACGCCATGGAGGCACACACGATGGGGATCGGTCTGACACCCGAGGAACGGTTCGAGGTGTTCGGGGACTTCGACCCGGACCAGCACGAGGACGAGGTCCGGGAGCGCTGGGGCGACACCGACGCCCACCGGCAGTCCCGGCAGCGGACCGCGTCCTACACCAAGGACGACTGGAAGCGCGTCACCGAGGAGTTCGACTCCCTCCACCTGCGCATGGCCGACCTGATGTCCGCCGGCGCCCCGGCCGACTCCGAGGAGGCCATGGACACGGCGGAGGAGCACCGGCTGTTCATCACGGGCGCGTACTACGACTGCGGGCACGAGATGCACACCTGCCTGGGCGAGATGTACGTCGCCGACCCGCGCTTCACCCGGACGTACGAGGACATCCGTCCCGGCCTGGCGGTCTACCTGCGCGACGCGATCGTCGCCAACGCGGCCCGGCACAACGGCTGAGCCCGTACCGCGCGGCGCCCACCGGGCGCTCCCCGGAGCCCGCCCGTCCCCTCCCGGGGGACCGGGCGGGCGCCGGGGTCACTCGCGTACGAGCACCACCGCGGTGCCGTACGCGCAGACCTCGGTGCCCACGTCCGCGGCGTCCGTGACGTCGAAGCGGAACGCCAGCACGCCGTTGGCGCCCCGCGCGCGTGCCTGTTCGACCAGGCGCTCCATGGCCTGGTTGCGGGTCTGCACGAGCGTCTTGGTCAGCCCTTTGAGTTCGCCGCCGACCATCGACTTCAGACCCGCGCCGATCTGGCTGCCGAGGTGCCGGGACCTCACGGTCAGGCCGAAGACCTCTCCGATCACCTCCTGCACCCTGTACCCCGGGACGTCGTTCGTCGTGACCACCAGGACGTCGGTCCCGGGGCCCTGTCCACCGCCGTGCTCCTCGATGCTCATGGCCCCCAGCTTCGTGGGGGAGGGGGCACGGTGCAATCCTGGGTACGCCCGTGGAACCTGGGCCGGGACTGCTGCGTTGATAGTTTTGGCAGCCACTCTCGCCCGCCCCCTCAAGCAGCAGGAGCCACACTCCCGTGACCACCCTTGCGCTCGGCCCCGAGTGGCTGAGCCCGGATTATCTGATCGAGACCTTCAGCCTTACCGGCATCCTGCTGATCGTCTTCGCCGAGTCCGGATTCTTCGCCTTCCTGCCCGGTGACTCCCTGCTGTTCACGGCGGGCCTCTTCGTGGCCGAGGGCAGCTACATCAGCCAGCCGCTGTGGCTGGTGTGCACGCTGATCGTGATCGCCGCCGTCCTGGGCGACCAAGTCGGCTACATGATCGGCAAGTTCTTCGGCCCGAGGCTCTTCAGCCGCCCCAACTCCAAGCTCTTCAAACAGGAGAACCTGGAGAAGGCCCACGAGTTCATGGAGAAGTACGGCCCCAAGGCGATCGTCCTGGCCCGCTTCGTGCCGATCGTGCGCACCTTCGCCCCCATCACGGCCGGTGCCGGCCGGATGAAGTACCGCACGTTCCTCACGTACAACCTCATCGGCGGTGTGGCCTGGGGCTCGGGCGTCACGCTCGCCGGCTACTGGCTCGGCCAGATCGGCTTCATCAAGGACAACGTCGAGACGATCCTCATCCTGATCGTCTTCCTCTCGGTGGTCCCGATCATCGTCGAGTTCCTGCGGGAGCGGGCCAAGAAGAAGCGCGGCGACGGGGACGCGGTCGCGGACGCCCCGCAGCAGGGCGAGTACGAGGCGTACGCCGCCCGGCAGGCGACCCCGTACGCCCAGCCGGTCATGGACGACGCCACGACCCAGCTCCGCCGCATCACCCCGGACGGACCGCCGCCCCCGCAGCACCGGCAGCAGGCCCCGCAGCCCCAGCAGCCCTACGGCAACCAGGGCCACCCTCAGCAGCCCCAGCAGCCGTATGGCAACGGCCAGGACGGCGGCTACGACCAGTACTACGGCGGGCAGTACCCGCAGGGACAGGGCGGTCAGGAGCAGGGCGGCCGGGGCCAGGCCCCGGACCCCCGCCGGCAGCAGCCCTACGACCAGGGCTACTGAGCCGCCGCACCGAACCACCCGTCCCCGGGGCGCGCGACACCCGCGCACCCCGGGGATCCGTGTGTCCGGGGGCCGGACGGCCCCGCCTCAGAAACCACGCGTCCGCTTCGCCGCCCTGCGCTTCTCGGCGGAGCCGATCCGCAGGAACAGCCGGGAGATCTCCGAACCGAGGTTCACCCCGATCGCGATGGCCATGGCGAGCGCCACGGCCTTCGAGAGGGACACCAGACCCGCGTCCACCTCGTTCTGGGCGATCGCCAGCAGACCGAAGTACGTGGCGGAACCGGGCAGCAGCGGCCCGATCGCCGCCGTGGTGTACGGCAGCGCCGAAGCGAACCGGTACCGGGCCAGCAACTGCCCGAACAGCCCGACCAAGCCCGCCGCCGCGGCCGTGGAGGCCACCGGGGAGATGCCGCCCGCGTAGGCCATCGCGCCGTACACCACCCAGGCGACGCCGCCGTTGAGGGTGACCAGCAGCACCGTGGCCCGCTCCTGCTGGAGCAGCACCGCGAAGGCCAGTGACAGCCCGAGCGACGCGGCGATCTGCCACAGCGGCCGCTCGGTCAGGACGAGTGCCGCGTCCGGGCTCAGCTGGGCGCCCAGCTGCACGCCGAAGTAGAGCGCCACCAGCACCCCGATCACGATGGCCGTGAAGAAGTACAGGACCTCCAGGAGCCGCGCGGCCGCGGTGATGTAGAAGCCGGTCAGGCCGTCCTGCACGCCCGCCACCAGGGCCCGTCCCGGCAGCAGGGCGAACAGCCCACCGGTGATCACCGCGGACGCCTTCACGTCCGCGTGCGCCAGCGTCAGCGCGACGCCGATCGCGGCCGGCGGCATCGCCGCCATCGTGAACTGGTAGAACTCCGGCAGCCCCCGGTCGGCGCACTTCCACGCCAGCCGGTCCCCGAGCATCGCGCCCATCGCCGCGGCGAGGAACACCAGGACGCCACCGCCGACCAGCACCGACGCCGAGCCCGCCAGCAGCCCGCTGGCCGCGTTCAGCACCCAGATGGGATAGGGGTGCCGGTTGCGGCGCATTTCCGCGAGCCGCCGGTAGGCCTCCTCCAGGGAGATGTGCGTCTCCTCGTCGCTGAGGTCGTCCACCAGCTGGTACACGGCCGCGAGACGGGTGTAGTCGGTGCCCCGGCGGCGCACCGTGCGCGACGCGGTCACCGGGTCCTCCACCAGCGACGGCTGGTGGGAGATCGACAGCAGGGTGAAGGTGACGGTCGGCTCGCACCGGTCCAGGCCGTAGGAGCGGCAGACGGCGAACATCGCGCCCTCCACGTCCTCCGCGCCCTCACCGCCCGCCAGCAGCAGCTCCCCGATACGCAGCGTCAGGTCGAGCACGCGCGGTACGGCGGGCCCGGTGTCGTCGTCGTGCCGCTGCACCAGCTCCGGCGCGGGCCGCTCGGTCACCGGCATGCGCAGCATGGTGCGCATCCGGTCCTGCCAGGGCGCGTCCCGGTGCAGTGCCACGGCCGGGACCCCGCGCGGCGGGGCGAACGCCGACGGAGCCTGCTTGGCCTGGTAGGTGCGCGGCGGGTTGAACGCCGAACCCTCGGTCTCGGCGGGCGGCTGCGGAGGCGCGTCCAGGCCCTGGGGCAGGGCGAACTCCGACGTCGTCTCCGACTCCGTGGGGCCTCGTCCGGCGCTCATCAGCGCCAGCCCTTCCGGAACGGCGAACTCCGACGTCGTCGACTCGGTATCAGCCGTGGCCGTCAGCCCGACCGGAGCGCTGAAGGCGCTCCTCGCCTCGTCCGACTGGGGCTTGCGGTCCTCCGCGTCCGTCACCTGCGCTGCACTCCCTGTACGACACGCCCGTTGTACCTCTGTGCCCCCGTCGGGGCCAGGTAGACAGTCCCCAGGGCTTCAGTATGCGCACGAGACGCGGAACGGGCCGCACGCATATGCGTGCGGCCCGTTCCGCGTCTCGTGCGACGAGGGCTCAGTGGCCGCCCGTCTCCTTGAAACGCTTGTAGGACCGCTCGATCTCGATCTCGGCGTCCGTCCGGCCGACCCAGTTGGCGCCCTCGACCGACTTGCCCGGCTCCAGGTCCTTGTAGACCTCGAAGAAGTGCTGGATCTCCAGACGGTCGAACTCCGACACGTGGTGGATGTCCCGCAGGTGCTCCACGCGCGGGTCCGTCGACGGGACGCACAGCAGCTTGTCGTCGCCGCCGGCCTCGTCCGTCATCCGGAACATGCCGATCGCGCGGCAGCGGATCAGACAGCCCGGGAACGTCGGCTCGTCGAGAATGACCAGCGCGTCCAGCGGGTCGCCGTCCTCGCCGAGAGTGTTCTCGACGAAGCCGTAGTCGGTCGGGTAGGCGGTCGAGGTGAAGAGTCGACGGTCCAAACGGATCCGACCCGTCTCGTGGTCCACCTCGTACTTGTTCCGCGAACCCTTCGGGATCTCGATCGTGACGTCGAACTCCACCGGTGGCTCCTCCATGATCAGCACATAGTTCTGGTGGTTAAGTGTCCCTCACGCAGGTGTGTGATCGCGAAAGGGGCTGGTGGTCGTGCCGGAGCTGAGGCCTTGGCGGGCCGCGAGACCGCATGTGGCACGGTTCGCGGGCGCCGTACGACCCCGTCTGGCACGGACCGCGGCGGCTGTCCGACCGCGTCTGGCGCGGTTGCGGCCGAGCCGTCCCGCGGGTGCCGGCACGGCCGCCGGGTCACGGATCACGCGGTCGGCGGCCTGGCCGGGGACCTGGCCGGGGGCCTGGCGGTTCACCGTGGTCGCGGCCACCGCCGGGACGGTGCTGGCCGCGGGAGCGGTGACCGCCGCCGGTCCCTGGGACTCCACGGGTCAGCGTACGGCCGAGCAGGACCGGGCCGTGGCCCTGGAGGCCACGCGTGGCACAGATCACGGCGGCCGCGGCAACGCCGGTACACCGCCCCGCGGCCCCCGTACGGCCCCCAGCGCGCCCTCCGTGCTCACCGGTCTCGGCGGCGGCGCCACCACCGTGAAGTCGGCACCCGGGGGCAAGGCCCTCACCGGCGCCCTCGCCCCGCTGCTGAAGTCCCCGGCGCTCGGCGACCTCTCCGCCTCCGTGGTCGACGTGTCCACCGGCAGGAGCGTGTACGGCGACGACACCGGCGACGCCCTCACCCCCGCCTCCACCACGAAGATCGCCACCGCCGTCGCCGTCCTCACCGCGCTCGGTCCCGACCACCGCCTGACCACCCGCGCCACCTTCGAACCCGACACGAAAGAGGTCATCCTCGTCGGCGGCGGCGACCCCACCCTCACCGCCCGCGAGAAGAACCCCACCGGCTCGGCGAGCCTGCGGGACCTCGCCGGCCGCACCGCCGCCGCCCTCGCCGAACGCGGCGTGCGCGAGGTGACCCTGTCGTACGACACCACCCTCTACCCGGGCGGCCAACGGCACCCGATCGGGGTCAACCCCAACCTCGCCGCCCTCACCCCCCTGATGGCCGACGAGGCCCGCCGTGACAACTCCGCCGCCGGCCCCGCGGACCGCGTCGCCGACCCCGCCGCCGACGCGGCGCGGAAGTTCGGCGCCCTCCTGAAGGAGTACGGCATCAAGGCCACGCCCCCCGGCCCGTCGAAGTCCACGACCCGCGCCGGCGCCCTCGCCGCGGTCTCCTCGCCCCCGCTCGCCACCCTGGTCGAACGGATGCTCACCCACAGCGACAACGACCTCGCCGAGGCCCTCGCCCGCCAGACCGCGATCGCGACCGGCGGACGGGCCGACTTCGCGGGCGCCTCCGCCGCCGTCCGCGCCCAGCTCCAGAAGCTCGGGGTCCCGCTGAAGGGGGCCGTGTTCAAGGACGGCAGCGGCCTCGACCGCGGCAACCGGCTCACCGCCGGCCTGCTCACCGCGCTGCTCGTGAAGTCCGGCGACCCCGCCCGCCCGGAACTGCGCCCGGTCCTCACCGGCCTGCCCGTCGCCGGCTTCACCGGCACCCTCGCCGGCCGCTACGCCGACGGCGCGGCCGGCGTCGTACGGGCCAAGACGGGCACTCTCACCGGCGTGAACGCCCTGGCGGGGACGGTCGTCGACCGGGAGGGCCGGCTGCTCGCCTTCGCCTTCCTGGCGACCGGCACCACCGACCCGACGGCCGCCCAGGCGGCCCTGGACAAGGCGGCCACGGCCCTGGCGGCGTGCGGCTGCCGGTGACTTCCGGCCTCCGGCCGGGTGTCTCGCCGCCCTGCCCCGCGCCGCGCTCCTCACGTACCGTTGCAGCATGACGAGTTTCGGTGGTGCTGCCTCTTCCGGGATGGTCGACTGGGATCTCGCGGTCACGACCGCGACCCGGCTCATGCGGCCGGGCCCCGAGGTGAGCCGTGACGAGGCCAGGGCCATCGTCGCGGAACTGCGCGAGCACGCGAAGGCGTCCGAGACGCACGTCCGGGGCTTCACCCGGCTGGGCACCGACGAGACGCACGACACCCCCGTCCTCGTCGTGGACCGTCCCGGCTGGGTCCGGGCCAACGTCGCGGGCTTCCGCGAACTGCTCAAGCCGCTTCTCGACAAGATGCAGGAGCGGCGCGGCACTTCGCCCGGCGGCGCCCTCCTCGGCACCGTCGGCGGCAAGGTCACCGGCGTCGAGGTCGGCATGCTGCTGTCCTTCCTGGCCTCCCGCGTCCTCGGCCAGTACGAGACCTTCGCCCCCGCCACCCGCGACCTGCCGGCCGGCGGCCCGCCCGGCGCGCCGAACGGCGGGGGCAGGCTGCTGCTCGTCGCCCCCAACATCGTCCACGTGGAACGCGAACTCGACGTGGACCCCCACGACTTCCGGCTGTGGGTGTGCCTGCACGAGGAGACGCACCGCACCCAGTTCTCCGCCGTGCCCTGGCTGCGCGACCACATGCAGGGCGAGATCCAGTCGTTCCTGGGGGAGACCGACGTCGACCCCATGACCGTCCTGGAGCGGGTCCGCCAGGCCGTCCAGTCCTTCGCCGGCGGCCGGCCCGAGGGCGAGGAGGACGAGGACGACGGGCGCTCCCTCGTCGAACTCGTGCAGACCCCCGCCCAGCGGGAGATCCTCGGCCGGCTCACGGCCGTGATGTCCCTGCTGGAGGGGCACGCCGACTTCGTGATGGACGGCGTCGGGCCCGAGATCGTGCCGAGCGTCACCGAGATCCGTGAGAAGTTCCAGCAGCGCCGTGCGAAGGGCGCCTCCCGCCTGGACCTGGCCCTGCGCAAACTGCTCGGCCTGGACGCCAAGCTCCGCCAGTACCGCGACGGCGAACGCTTCGTCCGCGCGGTGGTCGAGGAGGTCGGCATGGACGGCTTCAACCGGGTGTGGACCTCGCCCAACACCCTCCCCACCAAGGCGGAGATCGCCAAGCCCGCGGAGTGGGTCACCCGAGTGCACCGCAAACCCGAGGCGTGAATCGAGCGTGCGCCGCGCGTGCACCCGAACGCCGGGCGTGCGCCGCGCGGGTACGGGGCGGCGCGACGCCCGGTAACAGGGCTGGAAACAGGGCCACATGGGACGACGTGAAGCGAATCCGGCGAACGGGCCCTCAATCACCCTTCCGAGGGACCGTGAGCGAAGAGTAGGCGTGCAATGCTCGGGGAACGCCCCTTCTCTGTCACCATCTACACACTCTGAGTGACCGATCCCGGGCTCACTCCCCCCGAAAACTTCATGAAGGGAACCGGACATGGGTCCCCATCCTGCGGTCGCGGCGATACGCCTGGCGGTCCGCCGCGTACTCCACGACATCCTCGACGAACACACCCGAAACCCCGGCGAACACGGCAGGCCCTCCGACGGGCCCGGCCGTATCCCCGACGCCCCGCGCGAGCGTGAACCGTCCCCGCTCGTGCTCGTGGCCTGCTCCGGCGGCGCCGACTCCATGGCGCTCGCCTCCGCCCTCGCCTTCGAGGCCCCCCGCCTCGGTGTGCGCGCGGGCGGTGTCACCATCGACCACGGCCTCCAGGCCGGCTCCGACCTGCGGGCCGCCGAAGTGACGCTGCGCCTGCGCGAGCTGGGCCTCGACCTCGTCGAGTCCGTCGCCGTCACCGTCGGCCGCGAAGGCGGTCCCGAGGCCGCCGCCCGCGACGCCCGCTATGCCGCCCTCGACGCCGCCGCCGAACGGCACGGGGCCACCGCCGTCCTGCTCGGCCACACCCGCGACGACCAGGCCGAGACCGTCCTGCTGGGGCTCGCCCGCGGCTCCGGCATCCGCTCCCTGTCCGGAATGGCCGCGGTCTCGGGAGCCGACGGCCGTTACCGCAGGCCCTTCCTGCGGCTCGACCGGCAGACGGCCCGCAAGGCGTGCATGGCCCAGTCCCTCCCCGTCTGGGACGACCCGCACAACACCGACCCCGCCTACACCCGCTCCCGGCTGCGCCACGAGGGCCTGCCCGCCCTGGAGAAGGCCCTCGGCAAGGGCGTCGTCGAGGCACTCGCCCGGACGGCCCGGCTCTCCCGCGACGACGCCGACGCCCTCGACGCCTGGGCCGGCCGGGCCGAGGCCGGCGTCCGCGACGCCGACGGCCGTCTGGAGTGCGCGGGGCTGCACGCCCTCCCGCCCGCCGTGCGCCGCCGTGTGCTGCGCCGCGCGGCCATCGACGCGGGAGCCCCGGCCGGTTCGCTGTTCGCCCGGCACATCGAGGAGGTCGACCGGTTGATCACCGGCTGGCGCGGCCAGGGGGCCATCAATCTCCCCGGCCGGGTCGTGGCCCGTCGCCAGGGTGGCAGACTGGTGATTCGGCAAGGCTGAAAAACGTATCCTCGGCAGAGCCGCGGACGGGTACGGGACAGCCGCTGGGACGACCGAAAGTGATGCGGGTGGACGCGAAAGACATGGGTGCCGACCTCGAGAAGGTGCTCATCACCAAGGAAGAGATCGACGCCAAGCTGGCCGAGCTGGCCGCGAAGATAGACGCGGAGTACGCGGACAAGGAACTGCTGATCGTCGGTGTCCTCAAGGGCGCGGTGATGGTCATGGCCGACCTCGCGAGGGCGCTGTCCACCCCGGTCACGATGGACTGGATGGCCGTATCCTCGTACGGAGCGGGCACCCAGTCCTCCGGTGTGGTGCGGATCCTCAAGGACCTCGACACCGACATCAAGGGGAAGCACGTCCTGATCGTCGAGGACATCATCGACTCCGGCCTGACCCTGTCATGGCTGATCTCCAACCTCGGCTCGCGCGAGCCCGCCTCCCTCAAGGTGTGCACGCTCCTGCGCAAGCCCGAGGCCGCCAAGGTCAACATCGACGTGGAATGGGTCGGTTTCGACATCCCCAACGAGTTCGTCGTCGGCTACGGCCTCGACTATGCCGAGAAGTACCGCAACCTCCCGTTCGTGGGTACGCTCGCGCCCCACGTATACGGCGGTTGAGCAACTGCGGTCGCGACGCCGTATGTGATCGGGAACCCCGGCGGCGTCCGCGCCGTTGGAGCATGCGTGGACGCGAATGCCGACTGTCCCTCGCAGCTTCGGGGGGCAATGCTGGGGTACCGTCCGAAGAACAGTCTTTATCAAACTCACTATGGCAGGAGGGACGGGGCGGCACCGCTCCGTATGGATGGACGTGAAGCGATACTTCCGTGGGCCGGTCATGTGGATCGTGCTGGCCGTCCTCGCCGTGGTCGTGTTGATGCAGGTCGTCGGCTCTTCCGGCGGCTACAAGACGGTGGACACCGGCGAGGTCGTCCAGGCGATCAACGAGAACAAAGTCGAGTCGGCCAAGCTGACCACCGGTGATGAGCAGATCATCAAGGTCCAGCTCAAGGGCGACGAAAAGGTCAAGGACAGCTCGAAGATCCAGGCGAGCTACATCGGTGACCAGGGCGTCACCATCGCCAACACGCTGCAGGACAAGTTCCAGAACAAGCAGATCCCGGACGGCTACACGGTCTCGCCGTCGAAGCAGAACCCGTTCGTGAGCATTCTGCTGTCGCTGCTGCCCTTCGTCCTCATCGTCGTGGTCTTCCTCTTCCTGATGAACCAGATGCAGGGCGGCGGCTCCCGCGTCATGCAATTCGGCAAGTCCAAGGCGAAGCTCATCACCAAGGACACGCCGAAGACGACGTTCTCCGACGTCGCCGGATCGGACGAGGCGGTCGAGGAACTCCACGAGATCAAGGAGTTCCTGCAGGAGCCCGCGAAGTTCCAGGCCGTCGGGGCGAAGATCCCCAAGGGCGTGCTGCTGTACGGCCCGCCCGGTACCGGCAAGACCCTGCTCGCGCGCGCCGTCGCGGGTGAGGCCGGGGTTCCCTTCTACTCGATCTCCGGTTCCGACTTCGTCGAGATGTTCGTCGGTGTCGGTGCCTCCCGGGTCCGTGACCTGTTCGAGCAGGCCAAGGCCAACGCCCCGGCGATCGTCTTCGTCGACGAGATCGACGCGGTCGGCCGCCATCGCGGCGCCGGCCTCGGCGGTGGTCACGACGAGCGCGAGCAGACCCTGAACCAGCTCCTCGTCGAGATGGACGGCTTCGACGTGAAGGGCGGCGTGATCCTCATCGCCGCCACGAACCGTCCCGACATCCTCGACCCGGCTCTGCTGCGTCCCGGCCGCTTCGACCGCCAGATCGCGGTCGACCGTCCGGACATGCAGGGCAGGCTGGAGATCCTCAAGGTCCACCAGAAGGGCAAGCCGGTCGCTCCGGACGTCGACCTGTCGGCCGTCGCCCGCCGCACCCCCGGCATGACGGGTGCCGACCTGGCCAACGTGCTGAACGAGGCCGCGCTCCTGACCGCGCGCAGCGATCAGAAGCTGATCGACAATCACATGCTGGACGAGGCGATCGACCGAGTGGTCGCGGGCCCGCAGAAGCGGAGCCGGATCATGTCGGACAAGGAGAAGAAGATCACCGCGTACCACGAGGGCGGACACGCCCTGGTCGCGGCGGCCTCACCGAACGCCGACCCCGTCCACAAGATCACGATCCTGTCGCGAGGCCGTGCCCTCGGCTACACGATGGTGCTGCCGGACGAGGACAAGTACTCCACCACGCGCAACGAGATGCTGGACCAGCTGGCCTACATGCTGGGCGGCCGCGCGGCCGAGGAGCTCGTCTTCCACGACCCGACCACCGGTGCGGCCAACGACATCGAGAAGGCCACCGGTCTGGCCCGCGCGATGGTCACGCAGTACGGCATGACCGAGCGTCTGGGCGCGATCAAGTTCGGCGGCGACAACTCCGAGCCGTTCCTCGGACGTGAGATGGCTCACCAGCGCGACTACTCGGAAGAGATCGCCGCGCTGGTCGACGAAGAGGTCAAGAAGCTCATCGAGACCGCGCACAACGAGGCGTGGGAGATCCTGGTCGAGAACCGCGACGTACTCGACAACCTGGTCCTCGCGCTCCTCGAGCGGGAGACGCTGGGCAAGGAGGAGATCGCCGAGGTCTTCGCTTCGATCGTCAAGCGTCCGGCCAGGCCCGCCTGGACCGGCTCCTCCCGCCGTACGCCGTCCACCCGCCCGCCGGTGCTCTCCCCCAAGGAGCTGGCACTGACGAACGGGGTGAACGGCGCGGCGCCGGCCATCTCGACCGTGAAGAGCACCGTCGCGGAGCCGGTGCCCGAGCCGGCTCCGGAGGACCGTCCCGAGAGCTGACCGGCTCCCCCGGTGGTCCCACCGGGCCCGGAATGGATGCCGCGCCCCCCAGGTTCTAGCCTGGGGGGCGCGGTTCTTTTGCGTATCCGCAGTTGAGAGCACGTGCGGTCAGGTCCGACACGCGCGCAGGCACAGGAACGAGGCATCACATGACCGACCCCGTGACGCTGGACGGCGAGGCCATCATCGGCGAGTTCGATGAGAAGCGTGCCGAGAACGCCGTACGCGAACTGCTGATCGCGGTCGGCGAGGACCCGGACCGGGAGGGCCTGCAGGAGACGCCGGCCCGGGTGGCGCGGGCGTACAAGGAGCTCCTGGCGGGTCTTCGGCAGGAGCCCGAGGACGTTCTGACGACGACGTTCGACCTGGGGCACGATGAGATGGTCCTGGTGAAGGACATCGAGATCGTCAGTCTCTGTGAACATCACATGCTGCCGTTCCACGGTGTTGCGCATGTCGGCTACATCCCGGCGGAATCCGGCAAGATCACCGGTCTGTCGAAGCTGGCGCGGCTGGTCGAGGTGTTCGCCCGTCGTCTGCAGGTGCAGGAACGACTCACTACGCAGGTCGCCGATTCCCTCATGCGGATTCTCGAAGCTCGTGGCGTGATCGTCGTGATCGAGGCCGAACACATGTGCATGTCTGTGCGCGGCATTCGCAAGCCCGGCGCCAAGACCACGACCTCGGCGGTGCGTGGGCAGCTTCGGGACTCCACGTCCCGGGCCGAGGCAATGAGCCTGATACTGGCACGCTGAACCGATTGCCGGTGGCGCCCGATGCCATCCCGCGGCAGTACGTGGGCGGGGACCCGCATCACATGCGGCAACGCTTTCCGCGAGTGGTTCTCCGGGACATCGACACGTTCGCGGGCTTTTTGGACGGCTGTGCCGAGGGAGACGGGTTTCGCCACAAGAAAGGGGACGGGCGCACTGTGATCAGTTCGCATGTGCCGTTCTCGTGGAATCGGCCCAGATCATCGGTGCGAGGTTCACACCAAGGCCCAAGGGGTCTTCTTCCCCGTCGGTCACCACTGACCGATGGCAGGAGCGAGGAACTTTTGTGCCCGAGCGCCACCCCTGGGAACCGAACGAGTCGGCCTGGGCCGGGGTGAACGAGATCCGGCGTCGTGCGGCAGCCGGGACGAAGCCGTTCATCCTCTACGACTACCACCTCGATCCCTGCCCGGGCTTCCTGGTCGACGGGCACTCGGTCCGTCGACCCCGGTGACCGTCACGTTGCCGGAGCTGTCCCCGGGCTGTCGTCGTCGTCCTCCGGGAGCTTGCAGACGTGCTCCAGGAAGAGGGCCGCCGCTATGACGGCGATCCCCGCCACGACCGAGGCCCCCGCGTAGATGGCCTGGTCGCGGCGGGCGGGGATGTCGAGGGACTCCAGGAGGAAGACGCCGGTGCCGCCGTACATCCCGGCGACGAGGGCGGCGACCAGGGCACTGGCCTGGCCGAAGACGACCGCGCGGGCCGCCATCATCGGGTCGACGCCCTTGGCGCCGGGGCGGCGCTCGCGCTGGTCCTTGAGGCGGGCGCGCAGGGACAGCGCCGTGGCCGTGAGGACCACGGCGATCAGGGCGAGGACGACGGGCGCGGCCAGCGGAACGCTCGGCAGGGTGCCGAGGGAGTTCCAGAGGCGGGCGCCGGCCCAGGACAGGATGCCGGCCACGACGAAGACGCCGGCCAGCACCCTGATGCGCAGCTCTCTCACGGTGTCCCTTCGGTTCCTCCGGTGCCCCGGTGTGCGGTCCTGCCGACCTTAACGGCTACTCGGGCAGCCGGAGTTCCAGGTCGCCGCGGGGCGTGACGCCCTCCCGGGCGACCGTGCCCAGCAGGGCGGCGACGGGTCCGCGTCCGGGGAGTTCGGCCTCGGGGTCGACGTCGTGCCAGGGCACCAGCACGAAGGCGCGTTCGTGGGCGCGGGGGTGGGGGAGCGTCAACTGCGGGTCGTCGGAGAGAAGGTCCGCGTAGGAGACGATGTCCACGTCCAGGGTGCGCGGGCCCCAGCGCTCGTCGCGCACCCGGTGAAAGGCCTCCTCGACCGCGTGGGCCCGCTCCAGCAGGGAGGACGGGGGCAGGGTGGTCTTCAGGACCACGATCGCGTTGAAGTACGAGGGCTGGCTGCCGGGCTCGACGCCCCACGGCTCCGTCTCGTACACGGGTGAAACCGCCTTGACCCGGATGCCGGGGGTGTCCTCCAGGGCGTCGACGGCCCCCTGGAGGGTCTCCAGCCGGTTGCCGAGGTTGGCGCCCAGGGAGACGACGGCCTGCTTCGGGTTGTGCAGGGTGGTGTCGGCGGCGTCCACCCGCTCGACCACGGAGGCGGGAACGGGCTGGACGGTCGGGTCGCTGTGGCCCTGGGTGGACGGCCTGGTCATGCGCGGCTCCGGATGATGGTGATGGTCACGTCGTCGAAGGGCACGGTGATCGGCGCGTCCGGCTTGTGGACGCGGACCTCGACCTCCTGGACCACGTCGTGCTTGAGGCAGACCTGTGCGATGCGCTCGGCGAGCGTCTCGATGAGGTTGACGGGCTCGCCCTGGACGACCGCCACGACCTCCTCCGCCACGATGCCGTAGTGCACGGTCCTCGTCAGATCGTCGTGGGCCGCGGCCGGCCGGATGTCCAGGCCGAGGACCAGGTCCACGATGAAGGTCTGTCCCTCTTCGCGTTCCTTGGGGAACACACCGTGGTGCCCGCGGGCCTTCAGGCCGTGCAGCGCGACACGATCCACACGAATCCACTCCTGCAGTCGTCGGTCCGGCCGGTCGGCGCCGTGTGCGGACGGCGCCCTTGCCTCAGTCGAATTTACCCGCGGGTACCCACAGGGCGGACCCCGAGGGGGGCGGATCCGATGTGTGCCGGGAGGTTTCACCGTGCGTTTTCCCCAGGAAGGCCTGGAGCTCACGGACAGCTAGCGGCCCCTACCCGCACGGAGGTGGTGCCAATCACTTCCCGGGCGGGGAAGGGAACGGCGGGGTCCGGCCGGGTTCTGTGATCGGGCAGGCCGGGTCGGTCCCGTGGTCGGTCCGCTCCGGGTCCGGGCCCGGACCGGGTTCGGTCCGGGCCGGTGGTCGGCCTGTTCCCCTCAGGAGGGGCGGTCGGTGTCGTCGGGGGCCTCGGAGTCCTCGGAGTCCTCGTTCTCGTCGTTCTCGGCGAGCACCGGAGAGGCGTGGTGGGACCAGAGCTTCCAGCCCACGGGGGTGCGCCGGAACACGTTGGTGGAGACGACCAGTTGGCCGAGCAGGGGGCCGAGCTCCTCGCCGGCCTTCGGGGCGGGGCCGCCGCTGAGGATGTTCTCGGTGCAGGTCACGACGGCGGTGTCGCCGGTGACGGAGACGTGCACGTCGGTGAGGAAGAACTGGATGTAGTCGGTGTTCGCCATGATCAGGGCGTACGACCGGAGCACCTCGCCGCGTCCCGTGAGCACCGGCCAGCCGGGGTGCACGCAGGAGATCACGCCGGTGTCCGCCGGGTCGTGGTAGGTCTCGTCGACGCCCAGGTCGGCCGGGGTCAGCCAGAGTGACGCGACCTCTTCGAAATCGCCCTGCTCGAGCGCCTCGTAAAAGGCGGCGTTGGTGGCTTCGACCTGCTCGACATCGGTGTGCGGGGCGCTCACCGGGTCCCCTCGGCACCGTGCGCGCCGGACACGGGGGGCGAGCCGTCCGGGGTACGCGCCTGCGCGACGGCATGGGCGACCCGTACGGCGTCCGCGGTGGCGCGCACCTCGTGCACGCGGACCGCCCAGGCGCCGCCCTGGGCGGCGAGGGCGGAGACGGCGGCGGTGGCCGCGTCGCGTTCCCGGGCGGGCGGGGGCGCGCCGTCGGGGCCGGCCAGGACGTGGCCGAGGAACCTCTTGCGGGACGCGGCCACGAGCAGCGGGTGGCCGAGCGCCCGGAGCCGGTCGAGGCGGGCGAGGAGGGCGAGGTCGTGGTCGGCTCCCTTGGAGAAGCCGAGCCCGGGGTCGACGATCACGCGGTCGGCGGCGATGCCGCCCTCCAGCACGGCGTCCACGCGCGTGCGGAGTTCGTCGACGACCTCGGTGACGACGTCCTCGTACGTGCCTTTCACGTTGCCGCCCTCCAGCAGGCCGCGCCAGTGCATGACGACGAAGGGGGCGCCGGCGTCGGCGACCACGGGGATCATGCCGGGGTCGGAGAGACCGCCGCTGACATCGTTGACGAGCGCGGCGCCCGCCGCGAGGGACTGCTCGGCGACGGAGGCGCGCATGGTGTCGACGGAGATCGTGACGCCCTCGGAGGCGAGCCCCCGGACCACGGGGATGACGCGCTTGAGTTCCTCGGCCTCGTCCACTCGCGTGGCACCGGGGCGGGTGGACTCCCCGCCGACGTCGATCAGGTCGGCGCCCTGGGCGACCAGGTCGAGGCCGTGCTTGACGGCGGTCGTCGTGTCGAACCAGCGGCCGCCGTCGGAGAAGGAGTCGGGCGTCACGTTCACGACGCCCATGACCGCGCAGCGGCCCCAGTGGGGGAGGCCCGAGACGTGAAGGTGTCCGCTCCTGTTGCTCATATGTTCAGCGTAGGCCCAGGACGGGGCCGGGAAGCACCTGGATCCGGGGGAGGCGGCCGGAAGCCTGCTGCGGGATCTCGTGACCGGGCCCGGGAGACCGGAGCCCCGGAACCGGACTGCGACCCGGTATTTCCGGCGGGCGCGAGAGGGCCGGGGCGTATCCGGATCTCGCCGGGCATCCCGGAAAGCGGCGGGAGCGGGAGGGGGGCGCCTCGGGACGCGACTCGGGTACGACTCGGGCACGACTTCCTTACCCTGGAGTAGGTTCTTTTGGGGCGGAAGCCCGAGTGGATCACTGGGTGCCGGAGAGGCGGTGCGCAACGGGCCCGGGCCCGGCCCGGGACGGGCCCGCCACCGGTGCGGGAGGTGATCCGCCGAGGGGCGGGGGAGGTGACGGAACCGGCTTTCCGCCCAGAAAATGATCTTGATAATTGCGGCGCGGGTCTATTCACGGTTCGGCGGAGTTCCCTGTTGCCTGTGAAAGCCCCGGTGCGGCTTTGTTTTTACGGGGCGGGGCTCCAACATTCCCCTACGCGCGGTAAGTTTCTGGCCATGCCACGTGGACGTCACCGTCATTCCCCGCCCCTGCACAGGATGTTGCCCCCGTCGGCGATCGCAGGCGTCTCGCTCGTCTGCGCCCTGGGGCCCTGGGTGTTCACACAACCGATGACGCTTCGCCTCCTGGCCGCTGCCGCGGCGGCCGTGGCGGTCCTCGGTGCGGTCGTCATGCGGCACTGGGACGCCCAGGCCGGCAGGCAGGTCGCCGACCTCACGCGCGCGCGTGCCAGTGACGAGTGGCGTTTCGAGGAACGGGTCGCCGAACTGGAGTCCGACCTCGAGGAGTCGCGCGAGCTGCGCCTCAAGCTGGAGCACCGGCTGCGCGCCAAGCGTTCGGAGCTGGCCGGGCTGCGCAACGAGCACGCGGCACTGCTCAGGCGGTACGCCGCGGCGGAGACCGGCCGGGCGACGGTCCTGGAGGAGCGCCGGGTGCTCGAGATCGAGGCGACGGTCCCGGCCCGCGCGCTGACGGCGGGACCGTCGGCCCCCGAGTCCGGTGCCGTGCCCGACGACGAGGCGACCGTGCCGGCGGCCAGGACCGAGGGCGCAACCGCGGGCGGACCCGAGGAGGGGACGACCGCACCCGAGTCCGAGGTACCCGCGGACGGCGGGGAGGAGGCCGGGCGGCCCGTGGCCCTCCGGGTCTTCTCGCCGGCGGGGTCCACGCTGTTCCTGCGGGCCGACGCGGCGCTGGCACGGCTCGCCGCCCACGGCGAGGGGGACGACCGCCCCGTGCGGGACATCACCGGTGCCGCTGATGCCGCTGATGCCGCCGACGCGGCCGACGCGGTCGGTAGGACCGATGTGACCGACGCGGAGACTGCGGAGACCGCGGAGACGCCGGCCGACGATGCGCCGACCGGCGCCGACACCCCTCGGGGCGACCACTCGGCGAAGGGCGGTGCCTCCGTGTCCGCGAGGGAGGACACCCGGCCCGGGAACCCCGCCGGGTCCCCCCGGAGCGGTGACACCCCCGAGGACGACGGCCCCGAGCCCCCCAGGGCGAGGAAGCCGCGGCAGCCGCAGGAGGACGGGGCGGAGGGGCAGCCCCGGGCGGTCGCCGAGCCCGGGCGCGCGACCGCCTCCTCCGGATCGGACGGTTCGGACGGCTCGGACACCGGCACCCCGCCCGAGCAGCCCGCCCAGTCCGCACAGCCCGCCCTGCCTGCTCCGCCGCCCCTGCCCGGCAGTTCCGTGCGGCGGCCCCCCGGGCACTTCACCGTGCCGACCGCGGTCGCGGTGGCACCGCCGACCGAGCCCGTGCGGCGCCCGGTGTCCGACGGTGCCTTCGACTTCTTCGGCACGCAGCACGAGGCCGAGGCGGCCGAGGCGGCCGAGGAGGAGGCGCCGGCCCCGCACCGGGCCGAGGCCGAGCCGGAGTTCGGGCCGGCCGAGGACGCGCGGGGCGTCGGCCAGGTCATCGACCTGACGGCGCACGACGAGCCGGAGCCGGCCGGCGAAAAGGCAGAGGCGGAGACCGGCACGAAGGGACTGCGCAGCGCGGTCTCCTGAGGCCCGGGAGAGCGCACGGCGGGCCGGCCGCACGGCAGACCCGCCACACGGCGAACGGGGCTACGCGAACGGGGTCCCGCACGGGAGGCGTGCGGGACCCCGTTCGCGTGTCCGGGCCGGGCGCCGGACGCCCGGCACCCGGGTCAGGCCATCCACCGGTCCGGGCGGGCGTCCCGGCGGCCGGTCCGGGACCGTTCCGCCTGGGCCCGCAACAGCTCCGCCGCCTCGTCGGCGTCCCGGAGCCGGGCGACCACGGACTTGTCGGCCCCGGTGTCCACATGGACGTCCGCGACGCCCCGGGCGCGCTGCCAGGGCCCCTGGACCAGCCGTACGCTCTGCACCTTGGCGTGCGGCACCAGTGCAACGGTCCGGGTCAGCCGGCCGTGCCGAGCGGCGAACACAGTGCCGGTGACGGCGAGTCCGTAGCCGCGCCACCACACCGGCACGCACCACCGCGCGCGCCGCGGCGGCCGGGACAGTTCCGCGTGCGACGGCACGCCGACGCCGGGCAGCACCCGCGCGACGACGGATTCGGCGATCTCGCGCGGAGCGACCGGCAGCAGCAGGGAGTTGGACGAGCCCGCCACGTCGAGCTCCACCCGCACCCAGCCCCGGCGCCGCCACAGCAGCGGCTCCACGATCCGCACGGTCTGCACCCGCCCCGGCGGCACCGTCTCGTGCGCCCGGTCGAGGAGACCGTGGTCGATCCGCAGCCCGTCGGGCGACTCGCCCAGGGTCCAGTCGTACTCGGTGACGAACCGGCCGACGCTGCTCGCGCCCACCGCGCCGGCCACCGGGACGGCGGCGGCGAGGAGTGTCCACAGGCTGTGGGTGGCCATCCACAGCAGCGGCAGCGCGACGACGGCGACGATCAGCCAGACCCAGGTCGCGGCGGTCAGCACGAGGGAGAGAGCGAGGACGCCGGGCGGCACGCGCAGCAGCTGCCGGGACGGGGCCTCACCCACCTCGTGCGCTGTCTCGGGTGCGAAACCGGCCGCCCGCGCGAGCAGTTCGGCACGCAGCGCGCGGGCGTCGTCGGCGCCCAGGAAGGCCAGCTCGTCCTTCTTGTCGGTCCCTATGACGTCGAGTTTGAGCTTGGACACGCCCGCGACCCGCGCGAGCAGCGGCTGGGTGACGTCGACGGCCTGGATCCGCTCCAGCCGGATGTGCGCGGTACGCCGGAACAACAGCCCGGTGCGGATGCGCAGTTCGCTGTCGGTCACCGCGAAGTGGGTGAACCACCAGGTCAGGAAGCCGTAGAGGGCGGCGGCCGGGATGAGGACGCCGAGACCGATCAGCAGGGTGGTCGTCGTCAGCCGGGTCAGCTGGCGCTGCGCCTGGTCCGGGTCGTGCAGCGCCCACCCGATGACGACCGCGACGGGCGCCCACGCCCGCCTGAGCGGCGTGACGGGGTGCAGCCGCCGCTCGATCACGGGCCGCCGCTCGCGTACGGCCCCGGGAGCCTGCGGGGCGGTCACAGCCCCGCCGATCGGGCTTCGCCCAGCTCGGTGAGCCGGTCGCGCAGTCGTTCCGCCTCGGCCGGGACGAGACCGGGGATGGTGGCGTCGGTCGCCGCGGCCGCCGTGTGCAGTTGCACGCTGGCCAGCCCGAAGTGCCGTTCCAAGGGCCCGGACGTCACCTCGACCAGCTGCATCCGCCCGTACGGCACGACCGTCTCCTCACGCCACAGGACACCCCGGCTGATCAGCAGGTCGTCGGAGCGCTCGGCGTACCGCCAAGAGCGCCAGTTGCGCTCCAGCATCACCCAGCCCCAGACCAGCAGGGCCAGCGGCAGCAGGGCGAACGCGGCCCATCCGGGCCCGGCCAGCAGGCCCGGGACCAGCCCGGCGGCCAGCGTGAGCAGCCCCAGCCACACCACCAGCATCAGCCGGCGCACCTTCAGCAGCCCCGGCGGCAGCGCGATCCACTTCGGCTCGCCCCCGGGGGCCGCCGGCGCGCCGGAAGGGACCACCGGCTCCACCGCTTCCGTCGTCGCGGCCGGTCCCGCGGCCGGTCCCGCCGCCGGTCCCGCCGCCGGTCCCGCCGTCGTCCCGGTGATCGCCGTGGCCGCCGTCGCCTCAGCGGGCCGTTCCTGCCCCGCTGTACCCGCGTCGTGCGGGTTCCCCGTCTCCATGGCCCCAGCGTACGTAGGGGAGACTGTGTTCATGACTCCCACGACGGAGACCATGGTCGGCATCGGCGGCGCCGCGGAGAGCACCGACATGGTGCTCAACATCGGGCCCCAGCATCCGTCCACGCACGGTGTGCTGCGGCTGAAGCTCGTCCTGGACGGCGAGCTCATCACCCGTGCCGAGCCCGTGATCGGTTACATGCACCGGGGCGCGGAGAAGCTGTTCGAGGCGCGGGACTACCGGCAGATCATCATGCTGGCCAACCGCCACGACTGGCTGTCGGCGTTCTCCAACGAACTGGGCGTGGTCCTCGCCGTGGAGCGGATGCTCGGCATGGAGGTCCCCGAGCGCGCGGTGTGGCTGCGCACGCTGCTCGCGGAGCTGAACCGGGTGCTGAACCACCTGATGTTCCTCGGTTCCTATCCGCTGGAACTCGGCGGCATCACACCGGTGTTCTACGCCTTCACCGAGCGCGAGGAGCTCCAGCACGTCATGGAGGAGGTCTCCGGCGGGCGCATGCACTACATGTTCAACCGCGTGGGCGGCCTCAAGGAGGACCTTCCGGCGGGATGGACCACACGCGCGCGCGGCGCCGTCGCCGACGTGCGCTCCCGCATGGACCGCTTCGACGACCTGGTGCTCGGCAACGAGATCTTCCGCGGCCGCACGCGCGGTGTCGGCGTCCTCTCCCCGGCGGCCGTGCACGCGTACGGGGTGAGCGGGCCGATCGCCCGGGCCTCGGGCGTCGACCTCGACCTGCGCCGCGACGAGCCGTATCTCGCGTACGGCGAGCTGGCGGACGTCCTGAAGGTCGTGACCCGCGAGGAGGGCGACTGCCTCGCCCGCTTCGAATGCCTCCTGGAGCAGACGTACCACGCCCTCGACCTCGCCGAGGCCTGCCTCGACCGGCTCGCCGACCTGCCCCCGGGCCCCGTCAACCAGCGGCTTCCGAAGGTGCTCAAGGCGCCCGAGGGACACACGTACGCGTGGACCGAGAACCCGCTCGGCATCAACGGGTACTACCTGGTCAGCAAGGGCGAGAAGACGCCGTACCGGCTGAAGCTGCGCTCGGCGTCGTACAACAACGTCCAGGTGCTCACCGAACTGCTGCCGGGGACGCTGGTCTCGGACATGGTGGCGATCCTGGGGTCGATGTTCTTCGTGGTGGGGGACATCGACAAGTAGGGCGGCAGGCGAGCGGGGCAGCGGGGCAGTAGGGCAGCGGGGCAGCGGGAGAAGGCAGTGGGGGAGCCGTCTCAGGCGGCGTCCGCGAGCACGTCCGGGATCCCGACCGGCTGCAGCAGCCACCCGAAATCACCGAGCCCGCCCGGCGCGACGAGCTCGGCGGCCTCCGAGGCGGCGGCCAGGGCCCGTACGTAGCCGGCGGGGTCGGTGGACGCGAGGGCGAGCGGGGGGCGCGAGCCGGTGAGGCCCAGGGCGCGCAGGGCGGCCCGCTGGGGGAGCAGCCGGGTGCCGGGGAGCGGGCAGGCCGCCGCGCAGGCGTCCAGGGCGACGTGCGCGGTGATGTCGCACGACCCGTCCGGTACGGGCGTCGTCCCGCGCCCCTCCCGGAAGCCCGTGAGCGTCCCGAACGGCGGGCGCGCGCCCGCCGTGTGCGCGTAGTCCACGGCGACCGCGAGCCCCCGCGCGAGCGTCCCGACCGCCGACGCCCAGGCCAGGTCCCGGGGCAGCCCGATCTCCGCCCGCAGTCCCGCTCCGCTCGCGGCCTCCGGGGCGGATCCCGGGGTGGCCTCCCCCTCCGTCACGGCCTCCCCCTCCGTCACGGCCTCCCCGCCGTCCGTCACGGCCTCCCCGCCGTCCGTCACGGGTCGCTCGCCCGCCAGGGGCCACCACCGTGCCAGCCACTCCGCCTCCGGGCCCGTGACCGGCGGCCCGAGCCGTTCCGTTCCGTCGTCGCCCACCAGGACCAGCCGGGGGACGCCCTCCGGGTCGACCTCGGCGACCTCCAGGGGCACGTTGTCCAGCCACTCGTTGGCGAACAGCAGCCCCGTGGTCCGCTCCGGGGGCTCGGCCCGCCACTCGATCCGCCGGTCGAGACCGCCGGGACGGCCGGCGAGTTCGACGGCGCACGCCCGCGTGCGCGCCGCCACGTCGGCGGGCAGCGCGGCGAGCACACCGGCGGCCAGTTCGCCCCGTCCCGCCGCCATGTCCACGAAGTCGAGCACCGCGGGCCGGCCCAGCGCCTCGTCGACCCGGCACAGCAGACGCGCCACGGCCTCCGCGAACAGCGGTGAGGCGTGCACCGACGTGCGGAAGTGCCCGGCGGGGCCCTCCGGCCCGCGGTAGAACCCGTCCGGCCCGTACAGAGCCGCCCGGGTCGCCGCCCGCCACCCGCGCGGGCCGCCTTCCGTCCCTGCCGTCACCGGTTCCCCCGCCCGTTGTCGCCCATGTCACCGGCGCCGCCGGCTCGTCGCCGCCGCCGCTGCCGTCGTCATCGGCCCAGGTTACGTGCGGGGACACGCCGGGCCTCCACCTTGCGGAGTACGCGTACGGACCGGGGATCGGCCCTCCGGTTGACCCCTGCACGCAGTTCGCTTCCCTACGCTGGGCCACGTGCACCGCCTCTACGATTTTCTCCGCAGACACCCGGCATGGGTCGACGGCTTCTGGGCCGTGGTCCTGTTCGGGATTTCGTTGCTCAGCGGAGCACCCGTCGAGGAGGGCCACGGGACCCCGCCGACGGCCGTGGCCGTACCGGTCATGCTGCTGCTGTCCCTGGTCGTCGCGCTGCGCCGCCGGATGCCGGAGCGGATGCTGGTGCTGGCCCTCGTGGTGGCCCTGCTCCAGGTGGTCCTGAACGTGGCGACGGTCCCGGCCGACTTCGCCCTGCTGGTGATCGTCTACACGGTCGCCGCCGTCGGCGCCCGCTGGGCCTCCCGTCTCGCGCTCGGCGCCGGCCTGTGCGCGGCGCCGGTGGCGCAGGCGCGCTGGCCGATCGAGGACGTGAGCGCGGCGGGCAACATCGCCATGGTGATATTCCTGACCGTGCCCTTCGTCCTCGCCTGGGTGCTCGGCGACTCCATGCGCACCCGGCGTGCCTACTTCGCCCAGCTCGAGGAGCGCGCCGCGCGGCTCGAGAAGGAGCGCGAGGCACAGTCGAAGGTCGCGGTCGCCGCCGAGCGCGCCCGCATCGCGCGCGAACTGCACGACGTCGTCGCGCACAACGTGTCGGTGATGGTGGTGCAGGCCGACGGCGCCGCCTACGTCCTCGACGCGGCGCCCGACCAGGCCAGGAAGGCGCTGGAGACGATCTCCTCCACCGGCCGCCAGGCGCTCGCCGAGATGCGCCGCCTGCTCGGCGTGCTGCGCACCGGCGAGCACCAGGAGGCCGGGGAGTACGTGCCGCAGCCCGACGTGCGGCAGATCGAGGACCTCGTCGAACAGTGCCGGGAAGCCGGGCTGCCGGTGGACTTCAAGGTCGAGGGCACCCCGCGTTCCCTGCCCAGCGGCCTCGAACTCACCGCGTACCGCATCGTGCAGGAAGCGCTCACCAACACCCGCAAGCACGGCGGGCCCAACACGGGGGCCAGTGTGCGCCTGGTGTACTTCGACGACGGTCTCGGCCTGCTCGTCGAGGACGACGGCAAGGGCGCCCCGCACGAGCTGTACGAGGAGGGCGGGTTCGACGGCCAGGGGCACGGTCTGATCGGCATGCGCGAGCGGGTCGGTATGGTCGGCGGCACCCTGGACGCGGGTCCGAGGCCGGGCGGAGGATTCCGCATCAGCGTCCTGTTGCCCCTCAAACCCGCTCATTGACACCTGAACGTTTGCGCACGCCCTTTATTGACACCTGTAACACCTTCTGGATGAGGGAAGAGGCCCCGATGGCGATCCGTGTGATGCTCGTCGACGACCAGGTGCTGCTGCGCACCGGGTTCCGGATGGTGCTCGACGCCCAGCCGGACATGGAGGTCGTGGCGGAGGCGGGCGACGGCGTGGAGGCCCTCCAGGTGCTGCGCTCCACCGCCGTCGACGTGGTGCTCATGGACGTCCGGATGCCGAAGCTGGACGGGGTGGAGACGACCCGCCGGATCTGCGAGGACACCGACCCTCCCAAGGTGCTGATCCTGACCACCTTCGACCTCGACGAGTACGCCTTCTCCGGGCTGAAGGCGGGCGCCTCCGGCTTCATGCTCAAGGACGTGCCGCCCGGCGAACTGCTCACCGCGATCCGCGCGGTGCACAGCGGCGACGCTGTGGTCGCACCCTCCACCACCCGCCGGCTCCTGGACCGCTTCGCCCCCATGCTGCCGAGCACCACCAAGCAGCCCCAGCACAAGGAGCTGGAGCGGCTCACCGAGCGGGAACGGGAGGTCATGGTGCTGGTCGCGCAGGGCCTGTCCAACGGTGAGATCGCGGCCCGCCTGGTGCTGTCGGAGGCCACCGTGAAGACCCACGTGGGCCGCATCCTGACCAAACTGGGGCTGCGGGACCGGGTGCAGGTGGTGGTCCTCGCCTACGAGACGGGGCTGGTACGGGCCGGCGGACAGAGCTGACCGTGCGCACAGGGCTGACCGGGCGTCCTCGCGTCGGTAGGGTCTGCGCATGCTGCTGTGGATCAACGGTCCCTTCGGGGGCGGCAAGACGCAGACCGCACACGAGATACGGCGCCGGCTGCCCGGCAGCGTCATCTGCGACCCCGAGCACGTCGGCTTCGGCCTGCACCGGATGCTCCCGCCGGAACTCCGGGGAGCCCGCGGCCGGAGGCCGCTGATAGACGACTTCCAGGATTTGGCCTCCTGGCGGCAGGGTGTCGTCGAGGTCCTCGACCTCGCCCTGAACCGGCACGACGGCGTCGTGATCGTGCCCATGACGGTCACGGACCCGGGCTGCTTCGCCGAGACCGTCGGCCGGCTGCGCGAACTCGGCCACGACGTACGTCACTTCGCCCTGCTCGCCGAACGGGAGACGGTGCTGCGGCGGTTGCGCGAACGCGGCTTCGGGCGCCTCCTGAAGTACGTCGGCGGGAAGAACGCGGGCCTGCGCGGGGAGAGCTGGGCGGTGCGGCGGCTCGACCACTGCCTGGAGCGGCTGGGCGAGCCGGAGTTCGCCGAGCACCTGTGGACCGACCACACGACCGTCCCGAAGACGGCGGACCGCATCGCCGTCCTGGCCGGACTGACCCTGCGCCCCAACCACGAGGGCCCGCTGCGGACCCGGCTGCGGCAGGCGGGCGTCGGCATCCGCCACATCCGCTTCGACTGACCCGCTGCACCACCTCCGCTCCGGCCGGTCGGCGCCGTCCGGCCCGTGTCCGGGGCCGCCGTCAGCGCAGAATGCCCTCCAGGAAGTCGCTGCCGAGCCGGGCCACGACCGTCACGTCCAGCTGGTGCAGTACGTACCGGCCGCGGCGGCGCGTGGTGAGCAGGCCCGCCTTCTTCAGCACGCCGAGGTGACGGGATATCTCCGGGGCCGTCATGCCGTGCACCTGGGCCAGCTCACCGGTGGTGTACGCGCTGCGCGCGAGGTGACGGCACAACCGCATGCGGACGGGGTGGGACAACGCCGTCATCCGCAGGGCCAGCTGCTCGACCGTCGGCGGCGCGGCGAGCTCGGGGGAGCCGACCGGGTAGTGCAGCACCGGCTGCCAGCCGTACCGGTGCAGGACCATCAGGTGCGGCCGGCCCAGGCTCGTCGGGATCAGCAGCAGGCCGGTGTCGGCCGTGGCCGTACGGGTGTCACCGAGTTTGTCGACCGTGACCAGGCCGGCGTCCAGGTCGACGGTGACCGCGGGGGACACCGCGGCCAGTGCCTCGGCCAGCCCTTTGTGCCGCAGCAGGTCCGTCTTGAGCCGGGTGTCGGCGGCGAGCTGATGACGCAGCCGGGACCAGGCCTCGGCGAAGAACGCCTCGTCGCAGTCCTGGAGGAACTCCCTCAGCCAGGCCCGGATCCGGGGCGGCTCGGCCAGCAGTCCTTCCGCGAACCGCACCTGCCGGGGCCCCCGCGCGGCGGCCAGTTCCAGCGCCCGGTGGCGCATCCTCTCGTCGGTGAGCGGGCCGGGGCCCGGCGTGCCGTAGGGGAACGCGCAGGTGAACTCCAGCGCGGCGGCCACGAACTGCTCGTCCGACAGTTTGTCCAGCAGCTCCAGCTCCTCGGCGAGGTCCGCGCCGGGGAGCGCGCCGCCGGGGACGCCCGCGCACGCCAGGAACAGGTCCGAGAACGTCGTACGCCACAGGAAGTCGGCCTCGCACATCCGGTCCGCCAGATGCGGGTCCAGGCGTGCGGTCACGCCCGTCACCCAGCTCTGGAGCCCGGGGTGGTGGGCCGGCTCGGACAGCGCGTGCAGCGCCATGCCGAGCTCGGCCAGCGGGGACGGCACGACGGCGATCCTCTCCCGGGCTCCCGGCTCCGCCCGGGCAGGGGCCGGCCCCGTCGGTCTCAGCCCCGAGATGTCGATGCGCACACTCATGCCCTCATCGTGCACTCCGCCGCTGACGGCGCCGCCCCGATTGACGGCCGCCGTCAATCGGGGCGGCGCTCGGGAGCCCCTGCCCCCGCGACGCCCCTGCCCCCGCGACGCCCCTCGGCCCCGCGACGCCCCGCGGCTCCTCGGCCCTGCGACGCCCCGCGGCTCCTCGGCCTCTACGCCTCTACGCCGGTCTCCGTGCCCCTACGCCTGCGCTTCCGGCGGCAGCCGCCGTACGAAGTCCGCGGCCGCGGTCCGTACGTCGTCGGCCGTCCACTCCAGGCCCGCCGCCCGCACGTACACCTCGGTGAGGGCCAGACCCGGTCCCTTCGGATCCCAGTGGTTGGCGAACAGCGCGGCCCCCGTCTCCTCGGCCGCCCGGACGGCCGCCTCGGCCAGGACGTCGGCCCCGTACGGCAGCCACACCTGGAAGTCGTGGGTGTGCGGCACCTCGGGGTGGACGCGCGCCCACGGCACCCCGGCCTCCGCCAGCCCCTCGCGCAGGGCGGCGGCCACCACACGCGCGTGGGTGACGTACTCGGGCAGCCGGGGCAGCTCACGCTCCAGACCGATCAGCGCCGACAGCGCGGTCGGGAACTGCTGGAAGACATTGCCTCCGTACCGGTGCCGCCAGGCCCTGGCCTCCTCCACCAGCGTCGCCGGACCGGCGAGCGCCGCACCGCCGAAACCGTCGAGGGACTTGTAGAACGACACGTAGACGCTGTCCGCCAGGGCGGCGATCTCCTCCAGCGGACGGCCGAAGTGCACCGTGCACTCCCACAGCCGGGCCCCGTCGAAGTGGACCACGGCCTCGCGCTCCCGCGCGGCGTCCACCACCTCGGTCAGCTCCTCCCAGGTGGGCAGCACGAAACCGGCGTCCCGGAGGGGGAGTTCCAGCATCAGCGCGCCGAAGGGCTCCTCGAAGTCCCGCACCTCGGCGGCGGTCGGCATCCGGGGTTCACTGGTCACCCGCACCGGAGACAGGCCGCTGACCCGGCTGAACGCGTTCCGCTCGTGCACCTCGGGATGGCCGAGCCCGTGCAGCGCGACCACCGGGTTGCCGGTACGGCCCGCCCAGCAGCGCAGGGCCACCTGCTGGGCCATCGTCCCGGTCGGGAAGAACGCGGCGGCCTCGGTGCCCAGGAGTCCGGCGACCCGTTCCTCCAGCGCCTCGACGACGCCGTCGCCGTAGAGGTCGGCCGTCTCGTCCAGGTCGTACACGTCCGACGCCGCGTCCAGCAGGGCCAGCCGCTCCCGGAGAGGGCCGAGGAAACCGAGGCGCGCGAGCGCGCGCGGGGCGTCGCGGCAGGCGGCGATCCGCCGCTCGCGGAGCTTCAGGCCCCGTTCCCGATCCGTCCCTTGCTCCGTCCCTTGCTCCGTCCCTTGCTCCGTCCCTCGATCCGTCCCTCGATCCGTCCCTTGCTCCGGCTCTCGAGCCGGCTCCCGGTCCGGCTCCCGGTCCGGGCCCGGTTCCGCCCCGGCCCGCCGCCCGTCCCCGTCCTGTGCCGCAGTGCCGTTCTCCGCCGTATCACCCATGCCCGGGATCATCCCGCGTACGGACGCGCGCGGGCACCCGGGTTTTCGCCGCGGAGTCCACACCCTGTGGACCACCGCGCGCCGGGGAACCGGCCGCGTTTCGCGTTAACATGACGAAAAAACGTCCGGTACCCCGAGCGGACTGGAACGGGAAGGCCGTCGTCGCGTGAACACAAGCCCACAGCCAGATCCCAGGGACCGCCCCGCGCGGCTCAGCGTCGGTGTGGTCGGCGCCGGGCGCGTCGGACCGGCCCTGGCGGCGTCCCTGCAGCTCGCCGGACACCGTCCGGTGGCCGTGTCCGCGGTCTCCGCCGCCTCCCGGAAGCGGGCCGAGCAGCTGCTCCCCGACGTGCCGGTGGTCGCGCCCGCCGAGGTGCTGGAGCGGGCTGAACTGGTGCTGCTGACCGTCCCGGACGACGCGCTGCCCGAGCTGGTGGCCGGGCTCGCCGAGACGGGTGCGGTACGGCCGGGACAGCTCCTCGCGCACACCTCCGGGCGGTACGGCGCGAAGGTGCTGGACCCCGCCCTGCGGGCCGGCGCGCTGCCGCTGGCCCTGCACCCGGCGATGACGTTCACCGGCACCCCCGTGGACGTGCAGCGGCTCGCCGGATGCTCCTTCGGCGTCACCGCGCCCGAGGAACTGCGGCTGGCCGCCGAGGCCCTCGTGATCGAGATGGGCGGCGAACCGGAGTGGATCGCCGAGGAGAACCGCCCGCTCTACCACGCGGCCCTCGCCCTGGGCGCCAACCATCTGGTCACCTTGGTCGCCCAGTCCCTGGAACTGCTGCGCGCCGCCGGGGTCGAGGCCCCGGACCGGATGCTCGGCCCGCTGCTCGGCGCCGCCCTGGACAACGCCCTGCGCTCCGGCGACGCGGCCCTCACCGGCCCCGTCGCGCGCGGTGACGCGGGCACCGTCTCCGCCCATGTCACCGAGCTGCGCCGGCACGCCCCGCAGACCGTCGCCGGCTATCTGGCGATGGCCCGCGCGACCGCCGACCGCGCCCTCGCCCACGGCCTGCTGAAGCCGGAGCTCGCCGAGGACCTCCTCGGGGTACTCGCCGACGGGACGACGAGCCCCGGCGGTCCGGGAAACCGGGGCGCCCGGGGCAATCCCGGTGACCCCGGTGACCCCGGTGGCCAGGGCGATCAAGGCGGCGAAGGCGAAGAGGACCCCCGATGACCACCACCCTGCTGCGCACTGCGGCCGACCTGCACGCACGCGTGCGCACGGGCCGCCGAGCCGTCGTGATGACCATGGGCGCCCTGCACGAGGGCCACGCCGCCCTGATCCACGCCGCGCGCGACCTCGCGGGCGCCGAGGGCGAGGTCGTGGTCACCGTCTTCGTCAACCCGCTGCAGTTCGGCGAGGGCGAGGACCTCGACCGGTATCCGCGCACCCTGGACGCCGACCTCGAGCTCGCCGGGCAGGCGGGCGCCGACGTGCTCTTCGCCCCGTCGGTCGACGAGGTCTACCCGGGCGGCGAACCCCAGGTCCGCGTCAGCGCCGGACCCATGGGCGAACGCCTGGAGGGCGCCGCCCGCCCCGGCCACTTCGACGGTGTGCTCACCGTCGTCGCCAAACTGCTGCACCTCACCCGCCCCGACGCCGCCCTGTACGGCCAGAAGGACGCCCAGCAGCTCGCGCTGATCCGCCGCATGGTCCGCGACCTGAACTTCGGCGTCGACATCGTCGGCGTCCCCACCGTCCGCGAGCCCGACGGACTGGCCCTCTCCAGCCGCAACCGCTACCTCTCCGCCGCGGACCGGCGCACCGCCCTCGCCCTGTCCGGCGCCCTGTTCGCCGGCCAGGACCGGCACGCCGCGCAGGAGGCGCTGCGCGCGCGGGCCCGCGAAGTGCCCGCCACGCACGCGCGCGTCGAGGCGCTGAACGCGCTCGGGGAGTCCCGCGCGGCGGCCGACGCACACGCCGTCGCCACGGCGGGCGGACCCGAGGCCGTCCGCACCGCCGCCCGCCAGGTCCTCGACGGGGCCGCCCGCTTCACCCCGCCGCTCACGCTGGACTACCTGGCCCTGGTCGACCCCTCGGACTTCACCGAGATCGGCGACGACTTCACCGGCGAGGCCGTGCTCGCCGTGGCCGCCCGGGTCGGCACGACCCGCCTGATCGACAACGTCCCCCTGACCTTCGGCACCCTCGGAGCCGCCTCGTGACCAGCACCGGCATACGACTGCACGCTCCCGCGCCCGGGTGGTCCATCACCGCGGACGTCGTGGTCGTCGGCTCCGGCGTGGCCGGACTGACCGCCGCGCTGCGCTGCGAGGCCGCCGGACTGGCCACCGTCGTCGTCACCAAGGCCCGGCTCGACGACGGCTCCACCCGCTGGGCCCAGGGCGGCATCGCCGCGGCCCTCGGCGACGGCGACACCCCCGAGCAGCACCGGGACGACACCCTGGTCGCCGGCGCGGGCCTGTGCGACGAGGAGGCGGTCCGCATCCTCGTCACCGAGGGCCCCGACGCCGTACGCCGTCTCATCGCCACCGGCGCCCACTTCGACGAGTCCGAAGAGGGCAGCCTGGAACTCACCCGCGAGGGCGGCCACCACCGTCGGCGCATCGCGCACGCGGGCGGGGACGCCACCGGCGCGGAGATCTCCCGCGCGCTGGTGGAGGCCGTACGCGCGATCGGGAGCGGCGAGCGCGCAGCGCTCCCGGGCGAGGGCGGTGGTGGGCGACGGGCGGGACTGCGCACGATCGAGAACGCGCTCGTCCTGGATCTGCTCACGGACGCCGAGGGGCGCAGCGCGGGTGTGACGCTGCACGTCATGGGGGAGGGCCAGCACGACGGCGTGGGGGCCGTGCACGCCCCCGCGGTGGTGCTGGCGACCGGTGGCATGGGCCAGGTCTTCAGCGCGACCACGAACCCCTCCGTCTCGACCGGCGACGGGGTGGCGCTGGCCCTCCGTGCGGGCGCCGAGGTCAGCGACCTCGAGTTCGTGCAGTTCCACCCGACCGTCCTCTTCCTCGGTCCGGACGCGGAGGGCCAGCAACCCCTGGTCTCCGAGGCGGTCCGCGGCGAGGGCGCCCACCTGGTCGACGCCGACGGGGTGCGCTTCATGGTGGGGCAGCACGAGCTCGCCGAGCTCGCCCCGCGGGACATCGTCGCCAAGGGCATCATGCGCCGGATGCAGGAACTGGACGCCGAGCACATGTACCTCGACGCCCGGCACTTCGGCGCCGACATGTGGGAGCACCGCTTCCCGACGATCCTCGCCGCCTGCCGCGCCCACGGCATCGACCCGGTCACCGAGCCCGTCCCGGTCGCCCCCGCCGCCCACTACGCCTCCGGCGGCGTCCGCACCGACTTCCACGGCCGCACCACCGTCCCTGGCCTCTACGCCTGCGGGGAGGTCGCCTGCACCGGCGTGCACGGAGCCAACCGGCTCGCCTCCAACTCGCTCCTGGAGGGCCTGGTCTACGCCGAGCGCATCGCCGCCGACATCGCCGGGAGCCGGACCGGGAACGCCCTCCACGCGCGCACGCCGCAGCCCCTCCCGCCCGCCGAGCGCCCCGGACACCCCCTCCTCCCCGCGGAGGCCCGCTTCACCATCCAGCGGATCATGACCCGGGGAGCCGGTGTCCTGCGCTCCGCAGCCTCCCTCGAGCAGGCCGCCGACGCGCTCCAGCGGCTGCACGCCGCCGCCCGCGACGCCCTCGACGAGCAGGGCAAGACCGCCGAGCCCGGCGTCGACACCTGGGAGACGACCAACCTCCTGTGCGTCGCCCGCGTCCTGGTCGCCGCCGCGCTGCGGCGCGAGGAGACCCGGGGCTGCCACTGGCGCGAGGACCGGCCCGAGCGCGACGACACCGACTGGCGCCGCCACATCGTCGTACGGCTGAATCCGGATCGCACGCTGGCGACGCACACCACCGACACCACAGACTTCCCCCCGACCCTCCCCGATGCCCCGGCCCTCCCCGACGTCGAGCTTCTCTGACGTCCCGGACTCCCCGACCCTCCCGCACCAGGCCCCAGGAGCAGTGACAGCAGTGACCACCCCAGACCTTCCCCTCGCCCCGTCCGGTGGCTGCGGCGACGGCTGCGCCTGCGGCGCGAACGGCGACGAGAGCCATGACGAGACCTACCTGGAGTGCGGCCTCGACCCCGCGCTCGCCCAGCTCCTGGCCGACGCCGGTCTGGACCCGGTGGAGGTCGAGGACATCGCCAACGTCGCCCTCCAGGAGGACCTCGCCCACGGCGTGGACGTGACGACGGTCGCGACCATCCCCGAGGACGCCGTCGCCACCGCCGACTTCACCGCGCGGGAAGCGGGCGTCGTGGCGGGCCTCAGGGTCGCCGAGGCGGTCCTCTCGGTGGTCTGCACGGCGGAGTTCGAGGTCGAACGGCACGTGGAGGACGGCGACCGGGTGGAAGCCGGCGACAAGCTCCTCTCCGTCACCGCCCGCACCCGCGACCTCCTCACGGCGGAACGCAGCGCCCTGAACCTCCTGTGCCGCCTCTCGGGCGTCGCGACGGCCACGCGCGCGTGGACCGACGTCCTGGACGGCACGAAGGCAGAGGTCCGCGACACCCGCAAGACCACCCCGGGCCTGCGCTCCCTGGAGAAGTTCGCCGTGCGCTGCGGCGGCGGTGTCAACCACCGCATGTCGCTCTCCGACGCCGCCCTGGTCAAGGACAACCACGTCGTCGCCGCGGGGGGCGTCGCCCAGGCGTTCCAGGCCGTCCGGGAACGCTTCCCCGACGTACCGATCGAGGTCGAGGTCGACACCCTGCACCAGCTCCGCGAGGTCGTGGACGCGGGCGCCGACCTGATCCTGCTGGACAACTTCACCCCCGGCGAGTGCGAGGAGGCGGTGGCTCTCGTCGCCGGCCGCGCCACCCTGGAGGCGTCCGGCCGGCTCACCCTCGACAACGCCAGGGCGTACGCCGAAACGGGGGTCGACTACCTCGCCGTGGGCGCCCTCACCCATTCCTCGCCGATCCTGGACATCGGCCTGGATCTGCGAGCGGCTGAGTAGGGGTCCGCCATGCTGCTGACGATCGACGTGGGCAACACGCACACCACCCTGGGCCTGTTCGACGGCGAGGACATCGTCGAGCACTGGCGGATCTCCACGGACGCGCGCCGCACCGCCGACGAGCTCGCCGTTCTCCTCCAGGGCCTGATGGGCATGCACCCCCTGCTCGGCGACGAACTGGGCGACGGGATCGACGGCATCGCCATCTGCGCGACCGTCCCCTCCGTCCTGCACGAACTCCGTGAGGTGACCCGCCGCTACTACGGCGACGTCCCCGCGGTCCTGGTCGAGCCGGGCGTCAAGACCGGTGTGCCGATCCTCACCGACAACCCCAAGGAGGTCGGCGCGGACCGCATCATCAACGCGGTCGCCGCCGTCGACCTCTACGGCGGGCCGGCCATCGTCGTCGACTTCGGCACCGCCACCACCTTCGACGCGGTCAGCGCGCGCGGGGAGTACGTCGGCGGCGTCATCGCCCCCGGCATCGAGATCTCCGTCGAGGCGCTCGGCGTCCGCGGCGCGCAGCTCCGCAAGATCGAGGTGGCCCGGCCCCGGAGCGTGATCGGCAAGAACACGGTCGAGGCGATGCAGTCCGGCATCGTCTACGGCTTCGCCGGCCAGGTCGACGGCGTCGTCCGCCGGATGGCCCGCGAGCTCTCCGACGATCCCGAGGAGGTGACCGTCATCGCGACCGGCGGCCTCGCGCCGACGGTCCTGGGCGAGAGCTCGGTCATCGACGAGCACGAGCCGTGGCTGACCCTGATCGGCCTGCGCCTGGTCTACGAACGGAACGTGTCGCGGATGTAGCGCATCCCGCACGTGGTGCTTCGGGACCGGCTTCGGACGCGGCGCTTCGGGGCCGGCTCCGGACGCGGCGCTTCGGGACCGGCTCCGGATGTGGTGCTTCGGGACCGGCCGCCCGTGGCCCGCGGGCCACGGGCGGCCGGTCCCGAGCGGTGGGGGAGGGTCCGGCCCGCACGCCTCGTGGAGCGGGCCGGGCCCTTCGCGGAGCGAATGCCGTCGGCCGGTTCCCCGCCGGTCCCGGTCCCGGGCCCGCGAGCCCGCACCCCGGGGCACCGGGCGGCCCTCGCCGAACGGCACCCGCTCCTCGCCGGGGCGCCCGCCCGGGCAGGTCCACTCGGCCGGGCAGACCCCCACCCGGGTGGACTCGTGCGTCGTACCCGCGCGCCACACCCGTGCACTATGCGTTGTTTGTCTGATTAGCGCGTATCGTCGCCGCATGCCCACGCCCTACGGATCCCGCGGCGGCATGGCGTTCGGCGCGGAGGAGCTGCGTGTGCTCCGCCGCGCCCTCGCCCTCGCCCTGCACCCCACGTCCGCCTCGGCCGAAGACGTCCAGGACTGCCTCCGCCTCGCCGATTCCCTGGACGAGGCGACGCGGGAGAGCACCCGCCTGCGCGCCTTCCTGGTAGCCGACCTCGGCCGCTACCGCGCCGCCCTCCCCGGCACCGTCGCCGGCTACCTCACGCTCCTGGAGGAGGCGCTGGGGGCCGGCTACCGCCCCGACGCCGACGACCTCGCCGCCCTCCGGGCGCTGCGCGGCAACCCCACCGCCGCCGCCCTCCTGGACCGCTGCCGGCTCCTGGCCGAGCAGGACGTACGGGCCCGCCTCGCCGGCCGCACGGTCCACGCGGCCGCCGTCGACTCCCCGCCCGGCGCCCCGTCCGCCGCCCCGCCGTCCCCAGGCCCCCTGTCCGTCGTCCTCGCCTCCCGCCCCCGCCTCCTCGCCCTGCAGGGCGGCCAGGCCGCCGACGGCTCCGAGAAGGAGCCGGAGCGCAAGCCGTCCACCCCCCGGCCCGAACCCGCCACCCCCGCTCCCGGCGCCCCGAAGCCCGGCCGCCCCGTTCCCACTCCGGGCGAGGTCTTCCCCCGCCGCAAGCCCACCCGGCCCCCGCAGGGCCGGCGGCTCGCCGCGGGCTGAAGCGCCGCCGCGGGCCCGCCATGCCCGCGTACACCCGCACGCCCGGCCGTGCACCCGCCCCGCTCGGCCGTCCGCCGGGCCGCCCTGGCTACCCTGGACCCATGGACTACGTCTCCGCGCTCCTGCCCCCGGTCGTCATGGCCGTCCTCTTCATCGGTGTGATCCGGGTGATCGTGAAGACCCAGGGCGGCGCCAACAAGGCCAAGGAGGACGCCGCCGTGGACGCGGCCCTCGACCGCGCGGAGGCCACCCACCAGGCCACCGCCAAGACCGACAGCTGACCCGCCCGCCGCCCGGCCGACCGCGGGCGGCACAGGGGACGGACCCGGCGTACGACTCGATGACGAGTCGTACGCCCTTTTTGTTCACGTTTGCAGATTTTCGTACATGTTCAGCACGCCGCAGGTGTGATGGAGCACTATTGTCTGATGTGTGCCTCGCCCCCTGGGAGAACTCGAAGACACGGTCATGACGCGGGTGTGGAAGTGGAACCGCCCGGTGACCGTCAGGGAAGTCCTCGAAGATCTGCAGAAGGAACGGTCCATCGCGTACACCACGGTGATGACCGTTCTGGACAATCTCCATCAGAAGGGCTGGGTGCGCCGTCAGGCGGAAGGCCGGGCCTATCGATATGAGGCGGTCTCCACCCGCGCCGCGTACGCCGCCGCGCTGATGAACGAAGCGTGGTCGCAGAGCGACAACCCCGCTGCCGCCCTCGTCGCCTTCTTCGGCATGATGAGCGAGGAACAGCGTCAGGCCCTCACGGATGCCGTACGCGTTGCAGGGCTTCCGGAAACCGGGGAACAACGCCGGCCGGTGGAGCGAGCGGGATCGCCCGAACAAGCGGGATCACCCGAACAAGTGGGCTCGCCGGAACAGTCCCCGCCCGCGGAACCCTCTGTCGAGAACCCCGCTGCGGGCGAGGGCCCGCGCGGGCGATAACGTCCGTTCATGTCAGCAGACAGCCCGGATGTCACCGCAAAAGCCATCACCGTCCGGCGGGCCCGCACCGGCGATGTCCCCGCCGTGCGCCGCCTCCTTGACGCCTACGTCCGCAAGGGCATCCTGCTCGACAAAGCGACGGTGACTCTTTACGAGGCCATCCAGGAGTTCTGGATCGCGGAACGGGACGACAACGGTGAGGTCGTCGGCTGCGGCGCGCTGCACGTGATGTGGGAAGACCTCGCGGAAGTCCGTACTCTCGCCGTGAAGCCCGGGCTGAAGGGCGCCGGTGTGGGACATCGCTTGATGGAGAAGTTGCTGCAGACCGCCCGCCGGCTCGGTGTTCGCCGTGTTTTCTGTCTGACCTTCGAAGTCGAGTTCTTCGGCAAGCACGGCTTCGTGGAGATCGGTGAGACGCCCGTCGACGGGGATGTGTACGCCGAGCTGCTGCGTTCCTATGACGAGGGTGTCGCGGAGTTCCTCGGTCTCGAACGCGTGAAACCGAACACTCTGGGCAACAGCCGGATGCTTCTGCATCTGTGATCGTCGGCGTTCCGTACCCGACGCCTTGCGGCGGAGGTCTCGGTGTGCCGCCTCAAGGCATATTCCGTACTGCTTCCGTACCGTGGGCCTTGCCCGGTTCCCTATGTCCGAAACGCGCACGTTTCCGGGCTGTGTGCGGCAGTGGGTCCGTCCCTGGGGTTTGTGTTTTTCCGGCAAAAGCGGTTTGCTTTCCGACGTACTGCAGTAGTGCATATAACAGGGGACGGCGATACGGCGGATGCCGTTACACCCAGGCCCTGACGTTATCGATGAAAGGAAATCCGGTGGCACAGAAGGTTCAGGTCCTTCTTGTCGACGACCTCGACGGCGTCGAGGCGGACGAGACCGTGACGTTCGCGTTGGACGGCAAGACATACGAGATCGATCTCACCACCGCCAATGCGGACAAGCTCCGCGGCCTTCTCGAGCCTTACCTGAAGGGCGGCCGCCGTACGGGAGGCCGTGCTTCGGGCGGGCGCGGAAAGGCGCGTGCCACTTCCGGCGGCAACCAGGACACCGCGGCGATCCGCGCCTGGGCGAAGGAGAACGGGCACGAGGTCAACGACCGCGGCCGTGTCCCCGCGGCCATTCGCGAGGCCTACGAGCGGGCCAACGGCTGACTGTCGGCCCGTACCGCCTCGCGCACCCCGGCCGGCGGCCGGCCGCAGGTGCGCAGGAGCCGGACCCGGTGGCACTGCGTGGCCACCGTGTTCACCAGCCGCACGAGATCGGGGGCGTCCCCACGGGCCCCCGTCGCCGACAGTGTCGGCAGCGAGGCCTCGACCTCGCGCCCCGGCCCGGGGGGCCGCAGCCACACGGCGGCCCCCTGTGAACCGACGCCTGCCGGGGAGACCGGCCGGACGGCACCGCGGCCGGAGGTCCCAGGGGGCGGCGGAGCGTCGATGAGACCGCCCGTGCCGATCGCGGCCAGATCGAGGGTCAGCGTGCCCCACTCCAGCCAGACGAGCAGCCCCGGCAGTTCCTCCGCGCTGCCCGCGGCCACCAGCAGCAGCATCCGGCCGCCCTGCAGGGCCACCGGAAATCTCCCGGCGCCGGGTCCGGCCCGCCGAGGACCCTTCGGATACTCCGCAGACCCCTGACGCCCCGGGCGTTCCAGGCGTCCCAGCGCCGCACGGCCCGCCTCGGCGGGGACGTCCAGGACGTCGAAGCGCACCCCCACCGACAGGCGTACCGGAGAACCGGGCACCGTCGGCCACCCTTGTTCGTTCTCGTACCAGCGCCGGACCGGATCGCCCGGATCACCCGGATCACCCGGATCACCCGGGGCGTCCGCCCCGGCCGGATCGAGCGGACCGAGGGGCCTGCGAAAGCCCGAGGGGCCCGCGGTGACGGAGGAGACGGTGCCGGCCATGCAAGCGCAACCGCCGGAAGGCCGTTCGGGTTACGCTGGGTGTGCGTGTGCATGCACAGGGTGTCGAACAGGGGGGCGTGAGGGAGCCCGGGGAGGCGCAAGGTTGTTCGCCCGTAGCGGAGGGAACCCCTGCCCATGGCATGGACTGTCGGTCGCAGCGGGTAAGACATCCCTAGTGGGAGGGGACGACACGCAGGGCAGCGCATCTCACGTTCGCCATCGGCGTACTGGCGATGGGGGTAACTGCCTGGCCTGCGGGAACATCGTCTCGCACCATCGGGTTGGAGAAGATGTCGGCGTTCGGGGTCAGGAGGCCATCGACGGTGTCGGCAGTTGGAATGAGCGGTCCCCGCTTGCGGGACTAAGCTGCGGAAGGACAGGGAGGGGAAGTTCCCCCCACTGCCTGACCGCTCTGAGGAGCGATTAACGATGTTCGAGAGGTTCACCGACCGCGCGCGGCGGGTTGTCGTCCTGGCTCAGGAAGAAGCCCGGATGCTCAACCACAACTACATCGGCACCGAGCACATTCTCCTGGGCCTGATCCACGAGGGTGAGGGTGTCGCCGCCAAGGCCCTTGAGAGCCTCGGGATTTCGCTCGAGGCGGTCCGTCAGCAGGTGGAGGAGATCATCGGGCAGGGCCAGCAGGCCCCGTCGGGTCACATCCCCTTCACTCCCCGTGCCAAGAAGGTGCTCGAGCTGTCGCTCCGCGAGGCGCTGCAGCTGGGTCACAACTACATCGGTACGGAGCACATCCTGCTCGGCCTGATCCGCGAGGGCGAGGGCGTCGCCGCCCAGGTCCTGGTCAAGCTGGGCGCAGATCTGAACCGGGTGCGGCAGCAGGTCATCCAGCTGCTCTCCGGTTACCAGGGCAAGGAGACCGCCGCCGCCGGCGGTCCTGCCGAGGGCACCCCCTCCACGTCCCTGGTCCTCGACCAGTTCGGCCGGAACCTCACCCAGGCCGCTCGTGAGTCCAAGCTCGACCCGGTCATCGGGCGCGAGAAGGAGATCGAGCGGGTCATGCAGGTGCTGTCCCGCCGCACCAAGAACAACCCGGTGCTGATCGGTGAGCCCGGCGTCGGCAAGACCGCCGTCGTCGAGGGCCTCGCCCAGGCCATCGTCAAGGGCGAGGTGCCCGAGACCCTCAAGGACAAGCACCTCTACACCCTGGACCTCGGCGCCCTGGTCGCCGGCTCCCGCTACCGCGGTGACTTCGAGGAGCGCCTGAAGAAGGTGCTCAAGGAGATCCGCACCCGCGGCGACATCATCCTGTTCATCGACGAGCTGCACACGCTGGTCGGTGCGGGTGCTGCCGAGGGCGCCATCGACGCGGCCTCCATCCTGAAGCCGATGCTGGCTCGCGGTGAGCTGCAGACCATCGGCGCGACCACGCTGGACGAGTACCGCAAGCACCTGGAGAAGGACGCGGCCCTCGAGCGCCGTTTCCAGCCGATCCAGGTCGCCGAGCCGTCCCTGCCGCACACCATCGAGATCCTCAAGGGTCTGCGCGACCGGTACGAGGCGCACCACCGTGTCTCGATCACCGACGAGGCGCTGGTGCAGGCCGCCACCCTGGCCGACCGGTACATCTCGGACCGCTTCCTCCCGGACAAGGCGATCGACCTGATCGACGAGGCCGGCTCGCGGATGCGCATCCGCCGGATGACCGCGCCGCCGGACCTGCGCGAGTTCGACGAGAAGATCGCCGGTGTCCGCCGGGACAAGGAGTCCGCGATCGACTCGCAGGACTTCGAGAAGGCCGCCTCCCTGCGTGACAAGGAGAAGCAGCTCCTCGCCGCCAAGGCCAAGCGCGAGAAGGAGTGGAAGGCCGGCGACATGGACGTCGTCGCCGAGGTCGACGGCGACCTGATCGCCGAGGTCCTCGCCACGGCCACCGGCATCCCGGTCTTCAAGCTGACCGAGGAGGAGTCCTCGCGTCTGCTGCGCATGGAGGACGAGCTCCACAAGCGGGTCATCGGCCAGAAGGACGCCGTCAAGGCGCTGTCGAAGGCGATCCGCCGTACGCGTGCCGGTCTGAAGGACCCGAAGCGTCCCGGTGGTTCGTTCATCTTCGCCGGCCCGTCCGGTGTCGGTAAGACCGAGCTGTCCAAGGCCCTCGCCGAGTTCCTGTTCGGTGACGAGGACGCGCTGATCTCCCTCGACATGTCGGAGTTCAGCGAGAAGCACACGGTCTCGCGTCTCTTCGGTTCGCCCCCCGGCTACGTGGGCTACGAGGAGGGCGGTCAGCTGACGGAGAAGGTGCGCCGCAAGCCGTTCTCGGTCGTCCTCTTCGACGAGGTCGAGAAGGCCCACCCGGACATCTTCAACTCGCTGCTGCAGATCCTGGAGGACGGTCGCCTGACCGACTCCCAGGGCCGGGTCGTGGACTTCAAGAACACGGTCATCATCATGACGACCAACCTCGGCACCCGGGACATCTCCAAGGGCTTCAACCTGGGCTTCGCCGCCGCGGGCGACAAGAAGAGCAACTACGAGCGTATGAAGAACAAGGTGTCGGACGAGCTCAAGCAGCACTTCCGTCCCGAGTTCCTCAACCGTGTCGACGACGTGGTCGTGTTCCCGCAGCTGTCCCAGGAGGACATCCTCGAGATCGTCGACCTGATGATCGAGAAGGTGGACGAGCGCCTGAAGGACCGGGACATGGGCATCGAGCTCTCCCAGCCCGCGAAGGAGCTGCTGTCCAAGAGGGGCTACGACCCCGTGCTGGGCGCCCGGCCGCTGCGCCGGACCATCCAGCGCGAGATCGAGGACTCGCTGTCGGAGAAGATCCTCTTCGGCGAGCTGCGCCCCGGCCACATCGTGGTCGTGGACATCGAGGGCGAGGGCGAGAGCGCGATCTTCACCTTCCGTGGTGAGGAGAAGTCGGCCCTGCCCGACGTCCCGCCGATCGAGCAGGCGGCCGGCGGAGCCGGACCGAACCTCAGCAAGGACGTGTAAGCGTCGACGTGTAAGCGTCACGGCAGCCGAAAGGGGCCGGTGCCCGGGAAGGGCACCGGCCCCTTTCGGCTGCCCGGGGCCGGATCAGGAGAGCTGACCGCCGTAGTCCGGCAGCTTGTAGGTCCTCTCGGCGTGCCCGCCCGACAGGTCGGTGGTGTTGTTGCCGATGTTGGCGATGATCGTGTAGCCCTTCGACTCGATGTGGACGCGCTGGGCCGTCTTGTACTCGGCCACGTTCCGGAACAGGTCGAGGAATCCGCGGACGTACAGTCCTGCGGACTCGTATCCGGCGTGGTCCAGGTTGTACTCGGTGAAGACCTCGACGATGCCCGGCCGGGCGGTCACGAAGAACACCGCGACCCCGCGCTCCTGGGCGTACTGCGCGACCTCCAGGACCGGCTCGTTGGCCGGCGCCGGGAAGCTGAACCCGAAGTCGGACTCCAGGGCGGTGTTGTCGATGTCGAGGACGATCGCCTGCTTCTCGCCCGGCCGCGGGTTCGCGATCCGCTGCGTCAGCTGCGGCAGCGCCTGGTCCATGACCGCCTGGCAGTCCCGCTGCCAGGTGTCGTAGTCGACCGCTGCGGCGGCTGCCGTAGCCGTCACGGTGGCCGTCGTGGCCGTTGTGGAGGTGCCGGGGGTGGTCGCTGCCTGGGCGGGGACGGCCAGGGCCACCAGGGCCGTGGTGGAGACGGCGGTGACCGATGCGCGGCGCAGCCAGGGACGTCGGCTTCTCATGGGGTGGGGGGTCCTCTCGGGCTCGTGACGCTGCCGATGTGTCGTGTGCATGCTCGTCTTCGAGGGTGACGCGAGGTGAACCGTAGGGTTGCCGCGCGGTGGGCGGCCAGAGAGGCGCACGCCACATTTATGGAATGTCCGAACCCGCCCTCCGGTGACATGCTGCACATCCGTTTTGTCCGTTACGAGCCGTAATAGTAGTGAAGTGCCGAAACGCAAAACGAACATTCAGTGTGAAGTTCTGATCGATCAGCCTTAAATAGGGCTTTCGTCCGGTACGGGCCAAGTGTCAAGAGACGTGCATCTCACTCCAGAAGTACGAACTTGCCTCGTAGATCACCCTTTTTGTGGCTTTGTGGGTGAAGGGGTTACCAAGGGATAGCCACTGCGGCGGGGACCGACTCGCCCGGTGGCTTTCCTCCGCCCCCTTCCTCACGAGGTTCAGATGTCCCAGCGCGTCACGCCCCGTTCCTTCCTCACGTCCCACCTCCGCACCCGTGCGGCCGTCCTGGCCGCCGGCATGGGAGTCACGGCCGTCGTGGGAGCCGGGATCGCGGCCGCCGCCGACACCACGGCCGTCACCGGCAACACCGCCAAGGCCGTGCAGGCTCAGGCGGACGCCCAGGCCAAGGCTGCGAAGACCAAGACCGTCGAGGCCCAGAAGGCCGCCGAGGTGAAGAAGGCCGCGAAGGCCGAGAAGCCGGCTCAGCCCGCCGAGAAGAAGGCGTCCTGGGTCAGCCCGGTGAAGAACTACACGGTCTCCGCGACCTACGCCCAGGCCGGCGGCATGTGGCAGTCCGCCCACAGCGGGCAGGACTTCGCGGTGCCGAGCGGCACCAAGGTCATGGCCACGCACGGCGGCACGGTCGTCAAGGCGGGCGGCAACGGCGCCGGCGACGGCCCGGCCTACGGCAACGCCGTGGTCATCAACCACGGCAACGGGATGTACTCCCAGTACGCCCACCTCTCCCAGGTGAACGTGCAGCCCGGTCAGGTCGTCAAGGCCGGCCAGAAGATCGCCGCGTCCGGCAACACCGGCAACTCCAGCGGCCCCCACCTGCACTTCGAGATCCGGACCGGCGCCAACTACGGCACCGCGATCGACCCGGCCAAGTTCCTGAGCGGCAAGGGCCTGCACTTCTGAGGATTCCGGGCCGGGCGGACGTCCCGGCCCCGGGCTTCCCCGGCCGGCCGCCCTACGGCAGCATCGGATAACTTCCCGTGTCCGTCGGTGCGTGCTCCGGCAGCCACAGCACGGCGACCGCACCCTCGGCCGGCGCGTCCTCGGACGCGCCGGCCGGCCGTACGTTGCGGAAGGTCAGCCGCGCCCCCAGGACCCGGGCCTGCCCGGCCGCGATGGTCAGGCCCAGACCGTGACCGCGTCCGGCCCGGTCCGCGCTCCCGGTGCGGAACCGGCTCGGTCCCTCGGCGAGCAGGTTCGCGGGGAAGCCGGGCCCGTGGTCGCGGACCCGGACGACCCGCCCCTCGACGGAGACCTCGATGGGCGGCCTGCCGTGCCGGGCGGCGTTGGCCAGCAGGTTGAACAGCACGCGTTCCAGACGCCGCGGGTCGGTGGTGACCTCCGACTCGCGCACCACGCGCACCGTGACGTCCGGGTCCCCGGGCACTCCCGTCCGGATCGGGCCGGGCTCGCGGGGTCCGGCCCGATCCGGACGGGAGGACCTCGCCGCGACCCGCCGGGCGACGAACTCGCCCAGCAGGATGTCCTGCAGTTCGGCCCGCTCCGAGGCACCGTCCAGCCGGGCCACCTCCAGGACGTCCTCGACCAGCGTGCGCATGGCTTTCGCCCGGTCCAGCACCAGTTCGGTCGGCCGGCCCGGCGGCAGCAGTTCGGCGGCGGTCAGCAGACCGGTGACCGGGGTGCGCAGTTCGTGCGCGATGTCGGCGGTGACCCGGCGTTCGGCCTCCAGCCGCTGGCGCAGCGCGTCCGCCATCGCGTCCACCGCGCTGGCCAGGTCGTCGGTCTCGTCCCGGACGACCCCGCCGATGGCCTCCCGCACCCGGACCTCCGTCTCCCCCTTGGCGACCCGGTTGGCCGCGATCGCCGCCTTGCGCAGCCGGCGGGACAGATGCCCGCCGATCAGCACCCCGAGCGCGCTGCCGCCCAGGACGACGGCGATGGAGCCGATCACCAGGGCCTGGTCGAGGTCCTTGAGGATGTTCGAACTGCGGTCCGTGAAGCCCGAGTGCAGGGACATGACATGGCCGTTCTTCAGCGGTACGGCCGCCCAGATGTCCGGCGACCCGCCCGGCCGGTTCGCCACGTAGGTCGCCCGCCTACCCTCCTCGACCTTCGCCCGCAGCTCCGCCGGCAGGTCGGGGTCGTCGACCTTGGTGTTGGGGAAGTTCAACCGCCCCGACAGTTCGTAGCTGCGCTGGGCGATCATGATGCGTTCGTCGGCGAGGTCGCGCGCGTTGTCCAGCATCGACACCCGGGCCGCGTTGTGCACGACCAGACTCAGCGCGACCGCCACCAGCGCACCGACCAGGGCGATGGCGGCGCTGAGCTTCCATCTCAGCCCGGTGAGCACACCCGCCCGCTCGAGCCCCGCGCCCACCAGCCGCCCGAACCTGCCCTGCGCGCCGGAGCCCACCGGCGGCCCGAATCCCTCCCGGACGTCCGTGCTCGCCGGCTCCCCGGAATCCCCTCGTGTCCCCGCGCTCACCAGGCGCCCGAAGTACCGCCGCATGTCCGTGCTCAGGCCTTCAGTTTGTAGCCGAAGCCGCGGACCGTCTCGATGCGGTCCTGGCCGATCTTCCCGCGCAGCCGCTGCACATGGACGTCGACGACGCGGGTGTCGCCGCCCCACCCGTACTCCCACACCCGTTCGAGCAGCCGGTCGCGGGAGAGGACGGTGCCCGGCGCCGAGGAGAACTCCAGCAGCAGTCGCATCTCGGTCGGTGTCAGCGCCACCGGCACCCCGGCCCGCCGCACCTCCATGCCGACGGTGTCGATCTCCAGTTCGCCGAAGGCCAGCGCGCCGGCGGGAGTCCCGTCCTCCGCTCCCTCCCGGCCGCCGTTCGCCCGGTCGAAGCGGCGCAGGACCGCGCGGATGCGGGCGACCAGGACGGCTCCGTCGAACGGCTTGGTCACGTAGTCGTCGGCGCCCGCCTCCAGACCCAGGACCACGTCGATGGCGTCCGCGCGCGCCGACAGCATGATCACCGGCACCATCGACTCGTCGCGGATGCTCCGGCACAGGCTGACGCCGTCGAGGCCGGGCACCATGACGTCGAGGAGGGCGATGTCCGGCCGGTCGGCGCGGAACGCCTCCAGGCCCGACAGCCCGTCGGGCATCGCGGTGACCGCGAAGCCGTCCCGCTCCAGGGCGAGTTGGGTGGCCTCACGGATGACGTCGTCGTCCTCGACGAACAGGACGTGGTTCTGGTCTGCCATCCCCGTCTCTCAGCTCTCGGCTCTCGGTTCTCGTGTGCTCTCGGGTCGGTGGGAGCGTTTCACCCGCCCACCGGACGAACGCGGGGAGCGCGCGAAGGGTTCATCCTCTTCATCGGACCGCGCGGCCCGCCGGTTCACGCCACGCGCCACGAAACGTGGTGCGTGGCGTGAACCCGAACCTTCGGGGCCTCGGGTTCCGGGCCCCGGATCTCAGCCGTCGGGCCCCGGGGCCGGCTCCGCGCCGGACACCTTGCCGTAGTCGTTGTGGGTGCGGAACTCCTCGGCGAACCGGCCCGCGGTCCAGCGGTAGGTGATCACGTTCTCGCCCGACGGACTCGACACCGGGTCGCCCCGGTCGTACACCTGCATCGTCACCACCAGGTCCCCGCGGTCGATCTCCGCGTACACGGGGGGCTCCTCGGCCCGGAACGCGTTCACGTACGCACCGTCCTGGTCGCGGTACACGTACGAACCGACGCCCACCGCGTCTCCGCAGGTCAATACGTTGACGACGACGTCGTTCGCGGTCCCTCCGGTGAGGTTGCCGTAGCTCACGTCGACGGGGTACTCGTCGGCGACACACGGCTTCAGGAGCCGCTTGACCTCGGCCGAGACCAGGGGATCGTCCTTGATCAGCCGCACGGCGTCCACCCGGCTGGCAGCCGAGACCGGCGCTTTCGAGCCGGTGGCCGTGGACGTGGGGGGACTCGCCGCCGAGTCCGCGTGCGCGGGGCCCTCGTCGCGGGCGCCGGTGCCGCCCGTTCCGCAGGCGGTGACGGAAAGGGTGAGGGCGACGAGCACGGACGTCGCCGTGGTCGCCGCCCGGGCGGGTCTTTGGACCCGCATGGTTTTCGCGCCGGTCAGGCCGCGCAACGCTCCCGCTCCTCACGCTCCAGCGCGCGTGCGTCCAGCTCGCGGGCCTCCAGCTCCTCGCGGAGCCGGGTGAGGGCCCGGTGCAGCGTGCTCTTGACCGTTCCGGCCGACATGCCGAGTGCGGCGGCCGTCTCCTCCGTGGACATCTGCTCCCAGTGTCGCAGCACCACCACACTGCGCTGCTTCGGGGCGAGCACTTTCAGCACGTCCATCAGGAGGGCACGGTCGGCGTGCTGCTCGGTGGCGTCGTCCACGCAGGCGTCCGGGAGCTGCTCGGTGGGCACCTCCTCCAGCCTGCGGGCACGCCACCACTCGGTCCGGGTGTTGATCATGACGCGGCGCAGGTAGGCGTCGGCCAGCCGCTTGTCGGCGATCCCGTCCCAGCGGCCGTACGTCCGGGCCAGCGCGGTCTGCAGCAGGTCCTGCGCGTCGACGGGGTCCGGCACCAGACGACGGGCGCTGCGCAGCAGCGCGTCCTGCCGGGTACGGACGTACTCCTCGAACCCGAGCACCTCGCCCTGCGCCATGGTGAACCGCCTTCCGCTCCCCGTACCGGCCCGCCCGTGCGGCCCGGTCCCCCTGCTGTGGTCCGTGCTGGTCGTGCCCCTGCGCGCCGTGTGCTGCGCGCTGCGTGCGGGGCATGGGAACGAAGGTACGGAGGCGTTGTCACGGCACTGTGCGGAGCAGCCTGCGGCCTGCCCTCGGCTGTCCGTCGGTTGTGTAACGGAAGTAGGGACGAGGTAAAGCGGTGGGAGAGTTGGGGAGCCTATGGGGTGATGTGTGCCGCACGGGCGGGTGCACGGGTGCGGCGGACGCGCGGACAGGTGTGACGACACGGCCCGTCCGCAGGTGAGCAGGCCGGCGCCGGCCCGGTCGGCGGGTACGGCCGTCGGGCACGGCGGCCGGGTCAGGTCATCGGCAGCCGGTAGAGGCCGCCGGGCAGCGGCTCGACCAGACCGTCGGCGACCAGGCCGTCCAGCGCGCGGGCGCGCTGCACCGGCTCCTGCCACACCCGGTCCAGGATCGCCTGCGGTACGGGACTGTGCGCCTCCCGGAGCACGGCCAGCAGCCGCCCGCGGACTTGGCGGTCCGTGCCCGCGTACGTCTGCCCCCGGCGCGGCGGGCCGTCGTGCGCCGGCTTGTCGGCGAGCCGCCAGGCGCACTGCGCGGCGATCGGGCAGCGATGGCACGACTCGTTCTTCGCCGTGCACACCAGCGCCCCCAGCTCCATGGAGGCTGCCGCCCACCGTGCGGCGGTCCGCTCGTCCTCGGGCAGCAGCGCGCGGGCGAGCCGGCGCTCGGCGGCCGTGGTGGCGTTCGGCGGGTACTGGACACCGGTCACCGCCCGGGCGAACACCCGGCGCACATTGGTGTCCAGCACGGCGTGCCGCTGCCCGTACGCGAACGACGCCACGGCGGCGGCCGTGTACTCGCCGATGCCGGGCAGCGCCAGCAGCTGCGCGTGGTCGGCGGGTACGTCGCCCCCGTGCCGTTCCGTTATGGCGGCGGCGGCACCGTGCAGCCGCAGCGCACGGCGCGGGTAGCCGAGCCGGCCCCAGGCGCGGACGGCCTCACCGGGCGCCTCGGCGGCGAGGTCGGCGGGGCGCGGCCAGCGGGCCAGCCACTGCTCGTAGACCGGCAGGACCCGGTTCACCGGGGTCTGCTGGAGCATGAATTCGCTGACCATCACCCCCCATGCGCCGGCCTCCGGGCGTCGCCACGGCAGATCCCGGGCGTGCTCGTCGAACCAGTCGATGACGGGGGAGTGGAGCTGCGCTCCGGGAGCGTGCTCGGACGAGGGATCGGCGGTGCCGTCGGGCTGGGGCTTCGTGAGAGCAGTCATGGCCTCTCGATCCTGCCACGACCACCGGCGTGAACGGGGAATCCGCCACCCCGTCGTGCCGCAATGACGGTCGGAGCCATGGCCAGAGCTGCAAGGGACGCGATCGCGAACACGGGAGTGTCGGAGTGCGGAGCTCCCGGCGGCGAGGGCCGCCCCCGCACCCCTCGGTCACGGACCGTAGATGAAGCGCTCGTATGATCACACTCCGCGACGGTCGCGTGCCGTGCCTGAGGGAGAGCGGGAACTGGCAGCCGTTTCCGGGATGATGATCCGGAAAAGTTGAGCTCTCGGCGGCGGGTGGGATCTGCGAAGGCCCGGATCTCTCGTAGAGTTTGCGCCGTGGGATCTCTGCGCAATCCGGTCGGGCCGCTTCCCTCCTCCATCTACTGGCGCAGGAGGGCCGTACTGCTGTCCCTGCTGGGCGTGTTGGCGTTGCTGATCACCTGGGTCGTCGTCTTCCGCGGCGGGGACAGCGGCGGACACGGCAACGGGGCCAACGGCAAGAACCCCGCACCCTCCACCATCGCTCCAGGACCGTCGAGTTCGGGGCCGGCGATCAGTCAAGCACCGGGCGGCCGGGACGAGTCCGGTGGCGAGGGCTCGGGCGGCTCCTCGAGCGGCACCGGCACGGGGGACGACGGGGCGAACGGCGACCCCGGTGACTCCGGTGGTGGCGGATCGGACGGCGGCGGCGACGGCGGGAGCAGCGTGGGCGGCGGCTCCGAGGGCGGTACGACGGCGGGGGTCGGCGCGGGTGACGCGCTGCCGGCCGGGTCCGGGCTCCCCAACTGCACCGCGGCCGCAGTCAAGTTCAGCCTGCGCAGCGTCCGCAACTCCTACGAGCCCGACGAGACGCCCACCTTCCGGCTGACCGCGCGGAACATCTCCGGAAGCGACTGCAAGGTCGATCTCGGCCCGAAGAGCACAGTGTTGACGATCACTCAGGCGGCCGCCGACGACGACACGTACTGGGCGTCGGACGACTGCCCCAAGGACGCGGGGAGTCTGATGTTCCGGGTGCCCGCGGGCGACGGCATCACGTATACCGTGAAGTGGGACCGCAAGCCGAGCGCCCCGCAGTGCGCGACGCCGCCGGCCGGGTCGGCCAAGGCGGGCACGTACCTGGTCGAGGCGAAGGCGCCGGGGTTCGCGAAGGTGCAGACGTCCTTCGTGCTGAAGAACGCCTGACGCGCGACGCGCCCTGCGGGCCCCGGGCCCCGGGCGCAACACGTCCCCGTGCACCGGCCCGGTCGTACCGGGAGTCCTGGTCGTACCGGGAGTCCTAGACGTACCGCTCCAGGATCGAGCTCTCCGCCAGCCGCGACAGGCCCTCCCGGACGCTGCGGGCGCGGGCCTCGCCGACGCCGTCCACCGTCTGGAGGTCGTCCACGCTGGCGGCCAGCAGCTTCTGCAGGCCGCCGAAGTGCTCCACCAGGCGGTCGATGATCGCGCCCGGCAGCCTCGGCACCTTGGCGAGCAGCCGGAAGCCGCGCGGGGACACGGCCGAGTCCAGTGTCTCGGGGGAGCCGGTGTAGCCCAGGGCGCGGGCCACCGTGGGCAGATCCAGCAGTTCCGCCTGGGGGAGGCCGTTCAGGTCGTGCAGGGCCTGGTCGACCGTGCGGGAACGCTTGGCGGTGGGCTCGGGCACGTAGTCCCGCACGACCAGCTCGCGCTCCGGCTCCACGCCCGCGATCAACTCGTCCAGCTGAAGGGCGAGAAGACGGCCGTCGGTGCCCAGTTCGACCACGTACTCGGTGATCTCGGTGGCGATGCGGCGCACCATCTCCAGCCGCTGCGCGACCGCCGAGACGTCCCGCACGGTCACCAGGTCCTCGATCTCCAGTGCCGACAGCGTGCCGGCCACCTCGTCGAGGCGGAGCTTGTAGCGCTCCAGTGTCGCGAGAGCCTGGTTGGCGCGGGACAGGATCGCCGCCGAGTCCTCCAGGACGCGGCGATGCCCGTCCACGTAGAGCGCGATCAGGCGCATCGACTGGGAGACCGAGACCACCGGGAAGCCGACCTGCTTGGAGACCCGGTCGGCGGTGCGGTGCCGGGTGCCGGTCTCCTCGGTCGGGATCGTCGGGTCCGGCACCAGCTGGACACCCGCCCGCAGGATCTTCGACAGGTCGGACGACAGGACTATGCCGCCGTCGAGCTTGCACAGCTCGCGCAGCCGGGTCGCGGTGAACTCGACGTCCAGGACGAAACCGCCGCTGCACAGCGTCTCGACGGTCTTGTCGGAACCGAGGACGATGAGGCCGCCGGTGTTGCCCCTCAGTACACGCTCCAGGCCGTCACGGAGGGCGGTGCCGGGTGCCACGGCACTCAGCGAGGCGCGCATCAGGCGGTCGGAACCGGCGCTCCCGCCGGACTTTCCGGGAGCTGCTGCCCGGTCGTTGGCTGCCACTGCACTCCTCCGGTCGCGATGTCTGGGCCGCCCCCGCTCAGGGTCTCCCGTGGGGATCATGCCGGGCTCGCGGGGCCGGGCACGCGCATCTGCGGCGTGGTCGTCGGTCGCCGACGCTCCGCGTCGACTCCCTCCTCCGCCCTACAGTTGCACGCATCCGGCCCCGCTCCCTGTCCGGCAAGATCCAAACGGGAGACCCTCACGCACTCGGTTCGTACGGACGGGCGAGACCAGGGCAAAGTCTACCGGCGGTCCTCCTCGTCCCGGGGGGCGTCCCGGCGACGCGAGCGCGGAAGGACACGCAGGGCGTCCCCTATGTCCGCGACTTCCAGAACCTTCATTCCTGACGGGATTTTGCCCGGATCGCCCGGCACGAGCGCGTGCGTGAAACCCAGGCGGTGCGCTTCGGAAAGCCGGCGCTGTACCCCCGTCACCCGCCTGACCTCACCCGCGAGCCCGACCTCGCCGATCGCGACCAGGTTCTTGGGCAACGGGGTGTCGCTCGCCGCCGACGCGAGGGCGAGCGCGATCGCCAGATCCGCCGCCGGCTCGGAGAGCCGCACCCCGCCGACCGTCGCGGAGTAGATGTCCCGCTTGCCCAAGGCGCTGATGCGCCCGCGCTGTTCCAGCACCGCGAGCATCATCGAGACACGCGAGGTCTCCAGCCCGGAGGTGGTGCGGCGGGGGGAGGGGATCTGCGAGTCGACGGTGAGCGCCTGCACCTCGGCGACCAGCGGGCGGCGGCCCTCCAGCGTCACCGTCAGACAGGTGCCCGGCACCGGCTCCGCACGGCGGGTCAGGAACAGCCCGCTGGGGTCGGCCAGGCCCGTGATGCCCTCGTCGTGCAGCTCGAAGCAGCCGACCTCGTCGGTGGTGCCGTAGCGGTTCTTCACGCCCCGGACCAGGCGCAGCCGCGCGTGCCGGTCGCCCTCGAAGCTCAGGACGACGTCCACCAGGTGCTCCAGCAGGCGCGGCCCCGCGATCGAGCCGTCCTTGGTGACATGGCCCACCAGCAGCGTGGCCATCCCGCGCTCCTTGGAGGCGCGGATCAGCGCGCCCGCCACCTCGCGCACCTGGGCCACGCCGCCCGGCGCGCCGTCGAGTTCCGGGGAGGCGATCGTCTGCACCGAGTCGAGGATCAGCAGGGACGGCTTCACCGCGTCCAGATGGCCGAGGACGGCGGACAGATCCGTCTCGGCGGCGAGGTACAGGTGGTCGTCGATGGCGTGGATCCGGTCGGCACGCAGCCGGACCTGGCTCGCCGACTCCTCGCCCGTGACATAGAGCGTGCGGTGCTCGTCGCTCGCCGACTTGGCCGCGACGTCCAGCAGGAGCGTGGACTTGCCGACGCCCGGCTCGCCCGCGACGAGCACCACCGCGCCGGGGACGAGCCCGCCGCCGAGCACCCGGTCCAGCTCGGGAACACCGGTGGAGCGGGCCGTGGCCTGACGGCCGTCGACCTGGCCGATGGGCACGGCGGAGGTGGTGACCCGCCCCGGAGCCGTCGTACGGACCGCGGGCACGCCGTACTCCTCGACCGTCCCCCAGGCCTGGCACTCGGGGCAGCGGCCGAGCCACTTGGCCGTCTGCCAGCCGCACTCGGTGCAGCGGTAGGACGGTCGGTCCTTGGCGGTTTTGGTACGGGCAGCCATGGTGGGAACGGTAGCGCCCGGCACTGACAGCCGGACGCGCAGTGCCCGGTCGCCGGTCCCGGGACCGGGCCGATTTCCCCGTCCCACCCGTGGGGCGAGGGGTTCTCACCCCCGATTGAGGGATCGTTTCACCCGTACGGATTAAAAGTGCGCAGGGCTCCGGGAGGGGTCGGCTCCGGCCGCCTACGGTCGCCGAATGACGAGCAGTGGCCCGGAGATCCCGACCCGCACGACCGGCACACACCGGGCGCACCGGGAGGTGCGCGACCGCGGGGCCGCGCACACGCCGGCACACCGGCCGTCCACCTGCCACGAACCGTGTCTGGACGGTCTGTTCACCTACTGCCTGTCGGTGCTGTGCGACCACGACGCGGCGATCGCCGCCCTGGCCGACGTCCTCACCCTCGCGGAGCGCCGCGGCCGGCACCTCCCGGACGCGTCCGGGGACCGCAGGGCCTGGCTGTACGCGCTGGCCCGCTGGGCCTGTCTGCGCAAACTGGCCGAGGTCCGGCAGAAACCCCAGGTCACCCACGCGGCGGACCGGGTGGTCCGGCAGCGGGCGGCGCGGACCGCCACCGCCCCGGCCGTCTCCGAGGAGGTGCGGGAGCAGCGCCGCCGTGAACTGGCCCTGCTCGCCTGGCCGGAGGCCGCGGGCACCACGCCGGAGCAGCGTGAGGCGCTCGAACTCGCCGTCCGGCACCACCTCGGAGTCCCCGAGGTCGCCGCCGTGCTCGGCATGGAACCGGGCGCCGCCCGCGAACTGCTCGCCTCCGCCGCCTGCGAGGTCGAGCGCACCCGCGCGGCGCTCGCCGTCGTCGAGACCGGCGCCTGCCGGGGAGTGGCGCATCTCACCGGCGACAGCCGGCTCGTGCTCAGCAGCGCGCTGCGCCGCGAACTCGTCCGGCACGTCGACGACTGCCCGCGCTGCCGCCGCACCGCCGGGCGCGCCCTCCCCGGCCGCTGGCCCGGCGCCGGCGTCGCCCCCGAGACCCTGCACGTCCTTCCGGCTCCCGAAGCGGCCCTGCGCACCGCCCTGGCGCACCACCCCCGCGCGCGGGGCGGCGTGCCCCGCTTCGACCGGCGCGGCTTCCCGATGGACCCCAAGGACCGTGTCGCCCGCCGGAACCGGCTGCGCGCGCGTGCGGTCACGACGACCGTCGTCGCCACCGTCGTCGCCGCTCCCGTGCTCGCGCTGTACGCCGCCTACCGGGGCACCCCCGTCGGCGAGGCCCGGGACGGCAGGTCGGCCTCCGCGCGGGAGGCCGACCTGCCCCTCGACCTCTACGGCGAGGGCTCGGGCGGCTACGAGAACACCGGCAACGCCGACACCCGGCCCGGGGGCGGCTCCGGCGAGGACGGCGGGAACGACAGGGCGGACGTGTCCGTGGAGGTCGTCGGGGTCACCGGCGCAGGCCACAAGGGCGCCGCCGTGCTGGGTGTCACCGCCGGTCACAGCGGCGACACCACACTGGTCACCCTCACCGCGCGGGGCGCCGCGCCGGTCCGCTGGTCCGCGTCGACGGGGGCGCCCTGGCTCTACCTGAGCCAGTCGTCGGGGACGCTCCGGCCGGGGCAGTCGCTGAGGATCAAGGTGTACGTCGACCGGCTGCGCGAGCCGTCCGGCCCCTGGAGCGCGCGGGTGGCGGTCTCGCCCACCGGCGCCGTGGTGACCATCGACGGACACGGCAACGCCCCCGGCTCCTCCTCCGGTACCCCCCTTCCCGGTCACTCCGGGGCTCCCGGTCGTCCGGGCAGCCCGGGAACCCCGCACCCCGGCCCTCCGGGCACGCCGCCCCCGAGCTCCGGTGACCCGGGCGGGCCCCCGCCGTCGTCCCCCGCCCCGGACCCGACGCCCACGTCACCGCCTCCGTCGGAGCCCGCCCCGAGCGACCCGCCCCGGTCGCCCGACCCGGAGCCCACGGATTCGGCCCCCGGCGGCCCGGCGGCCCCCGCCCGGCCGACGGACCCGGCGTCCCCGCCCGCAGAGAAGGGCGGCGGGGACATCGGCGATGACATCCGCAGCGCCCTGAGCCCGTCCGCTCCGTGACTGCCGTGACTGCCGTGACTGCCGTGACTGCCGTGACCACCGTGACCCGAAACCGGTGACCCGTGTGTCCCGCGCCGGGGAGGCGGGTCAGGCGGGATCCGCCGGATGCGGTGCCAGCAGCGGGAGCTGCGAGGCGAGCCGCTCCTCGCACAGCTCGGCCAGCCGGTCGTAACCGGCCTTGCCCATCAGCTCGGTCAGCTCCGCCCGGTAGGACACGTACACGGGGTCGCCCGCGCCGTGCGCCGAGGTCGCCGACGTGCACCACCAGTGCAGGTCGTGGCCGCCCGGACCCCAGCCCCGGCGGTCGTACTCACCGATCGACACCTGCAGCACGCGCGTGTCGTCGGGCCGGTCGATCCAGTCGTAGGTCCGCCGGACCGGCAGCTGCCAGCACACGTCCGGCTTGGTCTCCAGCGGCTCGCGGCCCTCCCGCACGGCGAGGATGTGCAGCGAGCAGCCCATGCCGCCGGCGAAGCCCGGCCGGTTCTGGAAGATGCACGAGCCCTGGAAGGGGCGGGTCTGACGGTCGCCGTCCTCGTCCTCGGAGACCCAGCCGTTCCGGGTGCCCTCGTCGTGGTTCTGCCAGATGTCCGGCGTCAGCCTCGCCACATGGCCCGCGACCCGCTTCTCGTCGTCCTTGTCCGAGAAATGCGCCCCCAGGGTGCAGCACCCGTCGTCCGCGCGGCCCGCCTGGATGCCCTGGCAACCGCTGCCGAAGACACAGTTCCAGCGAGAGGTCAGCCATGTCAGATCGCAGCGGAACACCTGCTCCTCGTCCGCCGGATCGGGGAACTCCACCCACGCCCGAGCGAAGTCGAGGCCCTTCTCGTCGTTCGGCGGCACCTGCGACGGACCGTCGACCGGTTTGGCCTTCTTGGCCTGCTTGGTCATTTTGTCCGCCTTTTCAGCCTTCGCCTTTTTCGTCTTTGGCACTCGTCCAGGGTAAGTCGCCCGGATCGTTGTCCTGTACCGGACCTACTGCGACGGAGCGGACTTTTGACCGTGTCGCGCGCAGTAGCGTGCCGTACATGAGACTCGGTGTCCTCGACGTGGGTTCGAACACGGTGCATCTGCTGGTGGTCGACGCGCACCCCGGGGCGTGCCCACTGCCCGCGCACTCGCACAAGGCGGAGCTGCGCCTGGCCGAGCTGCTGGACGCCGACGGAGCGATCGGACCCGGCGGGACGGACCAGGTGATCCAGATCGTTCACGGGGCGCTCCAGGCCGCCGAGGACAAGGGTGTCGAGGAGTTGCTGCCGTTCGCGACCTCGGCGGTGCGCGACGCCCGCAACGTGGGCGAGGTCCTCGAGCGTGTGCGGGCGGAGACCGGAGTCGATCTCCAGGTCCTCACCGGTGCCGAGGAGGCCCGGCTGACCTTCCTCGCCGCCCGCCGCTGGTTCGGCTGGTCGGCGGGAAAGCTGCTGGTCGTCGACATCGGCGGGGGTTCCCTGGAGATAGCCTTCGGCATCGACGAGGAGCCCGACGCCGCGGTGTCGCTGCCGCTGGGCGCCGGCCGCCTCACCGGCACCTGGCTGCCCGGCGACCCGCCGGCACCGGACGACGTGCGGGCACTGCGCCGGCACGTCCGCGCGGAGATCGGCCGTACGGTCGGCGAGTTCAGCCGTCTCGGTCCGCCCGACCACGTGGTGGCCACCTCCAAGACCTTCAAGCAGCTCGCCCGCATCGCGGGCGCCGCCCGCTCCACCGAGGGCCCGTACGTCCCGCGTGAGCTGAAGCACCAGTCCCTGGAGGGATGGGTGTCGAGGCTGTCCGGGATGACCACCACCGAGCGCGCCGCGCTGCCCGGTGTCTCCGAGTCGCGCGCCGGCCAGCTGGTCGCCGGGGCGCTGGTCGCGGAGGCCGCGATGGACCTCTTCGGGGTGGAGTCCCTGGAGATCTGTCCCTGGGCGCTGCGCGAGGGCGTCATCCTGCGCCGCCTGGACCACATGGGACCCGCGTAGCCGCGCACCACGTGACGCGACCGCCCGCACCACGTGACGCGACCGCCCGCACCACGTGACGCGACCGCCCGCCGCGCGGGGATCGACGAGCCGGGACCGTGCGGGGATCGACGAGCCGGACCGTGCGGGCCTGTGAGCCGGATCGCGCGTGGGTGGGTGAGCCGGGACCGTGCGGGCTTCGACGGACCGGAACCGTACGGCCGCCGTCCGGTTAGCTCGCTCACACGGCGGCCTCCGGACCGCGGCGCCGCCGGACGGACGAAAAGTGCCCCGTGCGCTGCGGTCATGTGCTCGTGGCCGCGGCGGACGCCTCCGGCCGAAGCCCGTCGTCCGCGTCCCACCCGTCGAACGCACCCCGTACGCTGTCCCTCGTGGCAGATCCAGCGGTGCGCATCCCGGATGCGAAGGTCGCTCTGTCGACGGCCTCCGTCTATCCGGAGTCGACGGCGACGGCCTTCGAGATCGCCGCACGCCTCGGGTACGACGGTGTCGAGGTCATGGTGTGGACCGATCCGGTCAGCCAGGACATCGAGGCGCTGCGCCGCCTCAGCGACTACCACCGCATCCCCGTCCTGGCCGTGCACGCCCCCTGCCTGCTCATCACGCAGCGCGTGTGGTCCACCGACCCCTGGACCAAGCTCCAGCGGGCCCGTACCGCCGCCGAGAAGCTCGGTGCCGCCACGGTCGTCGTTCATCCGCCGTTCCGCTGGCAGCGCCAGTACGCCCGCGACTTCGTCGACGGAATCTGGCGGATGGCCAACGAGACGGATGTGCGGTTCGCCGTCGAGAACATGTACCCGTGGCGCTACCGCGACCGCGAGATGCTCGCCTACGCCCCCGACTGGGACGTCACCAAGGACGACTACCGCCACTTCACGATCGATCTCAGCCACGCCTCGACCGCCCGCACCGACGCCCTCGGGATGCTCGACCGCATGGGCGACCGCCTCGGTCACGTCCACCTCGCCGACGGCCGGGGCTCGGCCAAGGACGAGCACCTCGTGCCCGGCCGCGGCGACCAGCCCTGCGCCGAGGTGCTGGAGCGCCTGGCCCTCAACGGCTTCGACGGCCATGTCGTCATCGAGGTCAACACCCGCCGTGCCATGTCCGGCGCCGAGCGCGAGGCCGATCTGGCGGAGGCGCTGGCGTTCACCCGCCTGCACCTGGCGTCGGCGAAGTCCGGGGCCCTCGGGTCCTCGACGGCGACCTCGGCGCTGCGGTCGCCTCGCCGATGACCGGCGGCACCGGGCCCGGCAGCCCGGAGGCGTCTCCCGGAGGTCCCGGCAGGGAGTCCGGCGGCCCGGCCGAGTCGGTCCCGGACACGTCTGCCACCGCCCCGGACCCGCCGCCCGACCGCCCCGGCGCCGCTCCCCGGCGCCGTGGCCGGCCCCCGCGCACGGAGTCGGCCGACACCCGGGACCGCATCCTGGACGCTGCCCGCGAGGAGTTCTCCGAACGCGGGTACGACAAGACATCCGTACGGGGCATCGCCAAGTCGGCCGGGGTCGACTCCGCACTGGTGCACCACTACTTCGGCACCAAGGAGCAGGTGTTCGAGGCGGCCGTCGAGGTCGCCTTCGCCCCGGTGCTCAAGGGCCGGCGAGCCGTCCTCGACGCTCCGTTGGAGGAGGTCGGCGAGCGGATGACCCGGATGATCCTCGGCCTCTGGGAGAACCCGGTGACCCGGACCCCGCTGCTCGCGATCATCCGGTCCGCCGTGAACAACGAGACCGCCGCCGGTGTCTTCCGCCGCCTGGTCGCGGGCCAGCTGCTGCGCCGTATCGCCGGGCGGCTCGACCTGCCGGACGCCGAACTGCGCGCCGAGCTCGCCGCGGCCCAGCTGGTCGGGATCGCGATGGTCCGGTACGTGATCAAGGTCGAACCGCTGGCCTCGGCGGACGTCGAGCAGATCGTCGAGCGGGTGGCGCCGGTGGTCCAGGGCCATCTCACCGGCCGCTGAAGCGCCGCGCCCCCGCGCGTACCGCGGTCTGCGTACCGCCCCCGCACTGAGACACGTATCCCGCATCGCGGACACCCTGTCCCGCCCACTGGATGACGGGCGTACGCTCGACGACAGTCAGGAATCTCTGACCCCGCACCCCGAGAAGGTCTGAAGGAGCGAGCGACGATGCCCGAGCTGAGGTCCCGCACAGTCACCCACGGCCGCAACATGGCGGGTGCACGCGCCCTGATGCGAGCCTCCGGTGTACCGGGTGCGGACATCGGCCGGAAGCCGATCATCGCCGTGGCCAACAGTTTCACGGAGTTCGTCCCCGGCCACACCCACCTCGCGCCGGTCGGCCGGATCGTCAGCGAGGCGGTCGTCGCGGCCGGCGGCATCCCGCGCGAGTTCAACACGATCGCCGTCGACGACGGCATCGCGATGGGCCACGGCGGCATGCTGTACTCCCTGCCCTCCCGCGACCTGATCGCGGACAGCGTGGAGTACATGGTCGAGGCCCACTGCGCGGACGCCCTGATCTGCATCTCCAACTGCGACAAGATCACCCCGGGCATGCTCAACGCCGCCCTGCGGCTGAACATCCCGACGGTCTTCGTCTCCGGCGGCCCGATGGAGTCCGGTCGGGCGACGCTGGTCGACGGCACGGTCCGCACGCTGGACCTGGTCGACGCGATGGTCGACGCCGCCAACGACAAGATCTCCGACGCCGACGTCCTCCGTATCGAGGAGAACGCCTGTCCGACCTGCGGCTCCTGTTCCGGCATGTTCACCGCCAACTCGATGAACTGCCTCACCGAGGCCATCGGCCTGTCCCTCCCGGGCAACGGCTCGGTCCTCGCCACCCACACGGCCCGCAAGGCGCTCTACGAGGACGCCGCCCGCACGGTCATGGACATCACCCGCCGCTACTACGAGCAGGACGACGACACGGTCCTGCCCCGCTCCATCGCCACCGTCGCCGCCTTCGAGAACGCGATGACGCTGGACATCGCCATGGGCGGCTCCACCAACACGATCCTGCACCTGCTGGCCGCCGCCCAGGAGGCGGAGGTCCCCTTCGGCCTGACCGAGATCGACGCCCTCTCGCGCCGCGTGCCCTGCCTGGCGAAGGTCGCGCCGAACGTCGCCAAGGACCGCACGTACTACATGGAGGACGTGCACCGCGCGGGCGGCATCCCCGCCCTGCTCGGCGAACTGCACCGCGCGGGCCTGCTGAACGAGGACGTGTACTCCGTCCACAGCCCGACCCTGGCCGACTGGCTGAAGACCTGGGACATCCGCGGCGGCTCCCCGTCCCCGGAGGCCGTGGAGATGTGGCACGCGGCCCCCGGCTGCGTGCGCTCCGCCGAGGCCTTCTCCCAGTCCGAGCGCTGGGACACCCTCGACGAGGACGCCGAGGGCGGCTGCATCCGCTCCGCCGAGCACGCCTACTCCAAGGACGGCGGCCTGGCGGTGCTGCGCGGCAATCTCGCCGTGGACGGCTGCGTCGTCAAGACGGCCGGTGTCGACGAGTCGATCTGGACCTTCGAGGGCCCGGCGGTCGTCTGCGAGTCGCAGGAGGAGGCCGTCGAGAAGATCCTCACCAAGCAGGTCAAGGAGGGCGACGTCGTCGTCATCCGCTACGAGGGCCCCAAGGGCGGCCCCGGCATGCAGGAGATGCTCTACCCGACGTCGTACCTGAAGAGCCGTGGCCTCGGAAAGGCCTGCGCCCTGATCACCGACGGCCGCTTCTCCGGCGGTACCTCCGGTCTCTCCATCGGCCACGCCTCCCCGGAGGCGGCCTCGGGCGGCACCATCGCCCTGGTCGAGGAGGGCGACCGCATCCGCATCGACATCCCGAACCGCTCGGTCGAGCTGCTGGTCGACGAGGCCGAGCTGGCCCGCCGCGAGCAGGCACTGGACGGTGCGTACGCCCCGAAGAACCGCGAGCGCAAGGTCTCGGCGGCGCTGAAGGCGTACGCGGCGATGGCCACGAGCGCCGACAAGGGCGCGGTGCGGGACGTGTCGAAGCTGGGCTGACGCCTTTCGCACGCACCAGGGCCGCCCTCCGTAGCACCGGGGGCGGCCCTTGTGCGTGCGGCGATCCGTGTGTGCCGCGCTCCGCTACCAGCCCGCCGGCTCCCGTCCGTCCACGGCGAACACGGTGCCGTCAGGTGCGGACGCGTAGACGCGACCACCCGCGACCACCGGCTCGGGCAGTGAGGCGACCACTCGATCCGCAGCTGCCCCGAGCCGGGGCGCGGTCTGCCCGAGCAGCCGTCCGGTTCGGGCGTCCACGGCGAGCAGGCGGCCGTCGGGAGCGGTGACGTACACGTGCCGCCCGTCGGAGACGGGCGCGGATCCGTGACTGATACCCGTTTCCAGGTGCCACACCCGCTTGCGCGCCTTCAGGTCCACGGCCTCCAGCGAACCGCCCTGGGCCAGGAGATGGACGACGTTCCCGCGCACGGTGGCACGAACGTCGTGGCGAGGAACCGGCAGAGGGACTCGGAGCGACGCTTTGGACTTCGGGGAGTAGCGGACCAGGCCGGTAGTGGTGCCGTCCCGCGGATCGCCGGAAAGGAAGAAGACGGATCCGCCCCCGACGCCGATGGGCTGCAGCGCTCCCTCCATCCGGACATCCCACCGCGGTTCCCCTGTGCCCGGGTCGACCGCCGTGACCCGCGTGTGCGACCCGTCGTACGACGTGCTCGTCGCGTAGGCCAGCGGGTCTGCGGCGAACGAGGCGAGGGGCGTGCCGCTGTGGCCCGGTAGGGAGCGGTTCCACTTCGTGGCACCCGACGAGCTGTCCACACCGGTGACCGTTCCGTCCACGCCGGTGAGCAGCAGCATGTCACCCACGTACCGGACCGAACCGCCCTCGGGCACGTCCCGTTGCCAGACCTGTGCGCCCGAGGCGGGATCCAGCCCCTCGACGAACCCGTCCCCGCCCACGGACGACTGGACGATTCCGCCCGAGACGACCGGAGGGCGACTGACGGCCCGGTCGGATGTCGTGCGTTGCCACATCAGACCTCCGTCGGCCGGGTCCAGGGCGAAGGCCACATCGCGCTGAGCGCAGAGCAACTCGTCTGCGCCGTAGGAGCAATGCGGCATGCCCCCGTTCCCGGACACCGGCTCCGCCTCCCACGCGCCGAACGTGGCCGACGGGGTACGGACAGGCGCCTCTGCGGGGGAGTCCTCTTCCGAGCCGGCCAGTTGGACGGAGGCGGCTCCCGATGCCACGAGCACCAGCGCGGCGCCTGCCATCAGGACGTTGCGGCTCAGCCGTTTCCGGGACGGTCGTCGTGGTCGCCGAGGAGAGGGAGCCGGTGCCGCCTCCGCACCCGTCCTCTGCGCCGGTATGAACGCCTGGGTGTCATAGGACGCCGCCATCGAGCGGAGTTCCCGCATCAACTCGTCCGGTGTCGGCCGGTTCTCGGGCTCCTTGGCGAGACAGCGCAGCACGAGCGTCGCCAGCTCTTCCGGTATGCCGGTCAGATCGGGCTCGTCGTGCACCACCTGATAGGCGACGACATAGGGGCTGTCGGAGTCGAACGGCCCTCGCCCGGTCGCCGCGTGGACCACCACCGATCCCAGTGCGAAGATGTCCGCGGCAGGTCCGACCTCCCGCGGCCGCCGGAACTGCTCGGGCGCCATGAACGGCGGCGTGCCGATCAACTTCCCCGTCTCGGTGCGCAGTTCACTGTCCGTCGGCCGAGAGATACCGAAGTCGATGACCTTCGGTCCGTCCTCGGCGAGCAGCACATTGCTCGGTTTCAGGTCCCGGTGCACCACCCCGACCCGGTGGATGTCGCGCAGTGCCTCGGCCAGCCCCGTCATCAGGCGGCGCAGCTGCGCCGGTGTCATCGGGCCGTTCCGCTTCACCTGCTCCGCGAGCGTCGGTCCGGGAATGAACAGGGTCGCCATCCAAGGCCGTTCCGCCTCCGGATCGGCGTCGACCACGGGCGCGGTGAACGCACCGCTCACCCTGCGGGCCGCCGCCACCTCCTGCCGGAACCGTCCCCTGAACTCGCGATCCCGGGCGAACTCGGCGTGTACGACCTTCACCGCGAGCTTCAGACCGGAGGTGCTGCGGGCCAGGTGCACCACACCCATGCCCCCGGAGCCAAGAAGGGACTCCAGCCGGTAGTGACCGGCGTACTCCGGAAGTTCCGCTTCCGCACCCGCTCCGGCCTTCCGCTGTGGCGCCATGGGACCACCCCCGTGCTGTTCGTCCGCGCGCGCGACGCACGGAGCCTAGTCGATGTCTCGTACGGGACCGAGGCGGCTTGCCGGTATCTGTGTGCGAGTTGAGAACTGGTGTTTCATGGAGTGATTCAGGGGAATCAAAGTGATCCCATCGCAGTCATGGGGTTCAACGGGGGAGGTTTTTCATGTCTGTTGACCGCATCGAAGAGGTCGAGTCGGGCACGGAGGAAGCCGTCACGACGGCGGCGGCCGCAGCTGTCCGTTATTACCCGGTCGCCCCGGGCGTCCAGCTGAATGTCCGCAGCGGTCCGGGAACGAGCTACGGCATCGTCCGCACCCTGCCCGTGGGCGCGCAGGTGCCGATCTACTGCCAGACGCCGGGTACGACGGTGACGGGCCCGTACGGCACGTCGAACATCTGGGACAACATCAGCAACGGCCAGTACGTCTCGGACGCCTACGTGAAGACCGGCAGCGACGGCTACGTGGCCTCGCGCTGTGCCTGACCGACCACCACCACCACTGTCAGGAGCACTCACGATGTCCGGAAGAGGCAGATCTGTTCTGCTCGCAAGCGCCGGAGCTTTCCTCATGCTGCTGGGAACGGCGTCGGAAGCCGCAGCCCTGCCGTACTACCCGGTCGCCCCGGGCGTCCAGCTGAATGTCCGCAGCGGTCCGGGAACGAGTTACACCATCGTCCGCACCCTGCCCGTGGGCGCGCAGGTGCCGATCAACTGCCAGACGCCGGGTACGACGGTGACGGGCCCCTACGGCACGTCGAACATCTGGGACAACATCAGCAACGGCCAGTACGTCTCGGACGCCTACGTGAAGACCGGCAGCGACGGCTACGTGGCCCCGCGCTGCGGCTGATCCCGCCCGATCCCGGGTGATCCCGCCCGGGACCGGGTGATCGCGGCCGATCCCGCTCGGAGCCCGTGGGGGCGCCGGAGCCATAATCGAAGCGTGAGCGCAGAGAACGGTACCCCGGACGACCACCCCGCGGGCTCCCCGGGAACCCCCGTCGGCCCCCGCCCCGAGCCCATCCGCTTCTTCGGCACGACCTGGGTCGACCACGACAGCGGCTACGCGGCCCGCCGCATCGGCGTCGCCGTCGGCTCGCTCGCCGCCGCGGCCGCCGCCTGCTTCGTCCTGCGCATCGCCTACCAGGGCTTCCGGATCGCCGAGGTCGGCGGTTTCGTCACGCTCCTCATGGTCGTGATGTTCGCGGTCTGCAGCGCCCTCGCGTTCGGGCACACCTGGGAGGCGTTCAAGCGCCGCCCCGACCCCGACCGCCAGCGGTCCCTCCGCGGCCTGCTCACCGTCGGCTTCGTCGGCTCCCTCCTCGCCTACTTCTTCCGCTCCCTCGCCGAGGCCCCCGGCGAGAAGCTCCACCGCGAGGAGTACGAAACGGCCCGCGCCCAGTACGCGAAGCGGATGTCCCGCCGCTCCGGCAACCCCAAGAAGCGCCGCCGCTCCTGACCGCCGCAGGGAAACCGCCGGCCTGCACCGAACGGTTCCCTCCCTCCACCACCGCGTGCTTCCCCGCGTCCTCCGCGCCGGCCCGCCTCCGCGCCGGGCTGCCGCCCCGCGCACCGGTTCGCCCCGTGCCGACGCCCTTCGCGGGCCGCTGCCGCCGCGCGCCGCGCCGTGCCTTCCACCTCGTGCCTTCCACTTCGCGCCGCGCGCCGTACACCGCGCCGCGTCTCCCTTCGGCATGCCCGTTCGCCCCGCGCGGTCGTCCTCCGCCCCCGCGCGGCCGAACCCTGCCCCCAGCGTGAACCGCCCCGTCACCGCTTGACGTGTCCCGCCCCCGAGAGGATTATTCATCACATGATGAATTACTCCTCCGGTGCTCCGCACCCGGACACCGGCGAGGGAGAACCTCCCGCCGTCCGCGCCCAGGACCTCACCGTCGTCCGAGGCCCCCGCACCGTCCTGCGCGACCTCGACTTCACCGTCCCGCGCGGGCAGGTCACCGGTCTCCTCGGCCCCTCCGGCTGCGGCAAGTCGACCCTGATGCGGGCCATCGTGGGCACCCAGGCCAAGGTCACCGGCACGCTGGACGTGCTCGGCCTCCCCGCGGGCCACCCCACCCTGCGGACCCGCATCGGCTACGTCACCCAGGCCCCCTCGGTCTACGACGACCTGACGGTCCGGCAGAACCTCGACTACTTCGCCGCGGTCCTCGACCCCGGCCGCGCCGCCGCCGACCGCCGCCGGGACAACGTCACCCGGGCCATCGCCGACGTCGACCTCACCACCCACTCCGACGCCCTCGCCGGCAACCTCTCCGGCGGCCAGCGCAACCGCGTCTCCCTCGCCGTCGCCCTCCTCGGCACCCCCGAGCTGCTGGTCCTCGACGAGCCCACGGTCGGCCTCGACCCCGTCCTGCGCCGCGACCTCTGGCAGCTCTTCCACGCCCTCGCCGCCGACCGGGGAGCCAGCCTGCTGATCTCCTCCCACGTCATGGACGAGGCCGAGCGCTGTCACCGCCTCCTGCTCATGCGCGAGGGCGAGATCCTCGCCGACGACACCCCCGACGCCCTCCGCACCGGCACCGGATCCGACACCGTCGAGGCGGCCTTCCTGCATCTGGTGGACGCGGCCGCCGCAGCAAGCCGCACGAAGGAGACCTCGCGATGAGCACCCCCCGTACGACGACACGTCCCTCCGTGCCGACGAGCTCCCTGAACGCCTCGCGCACCCTCGCCACCGCGGCCCGGGTCCTGCGTCAACTCCGCCACGACCCGCGCACGATCGCGCTGATGCTGCTCGTCCCCTGCCTGATGCTGCTCCTGCTCCGCTACGTCTTCGACGGCAGCCCGCGCACCTTCGACAACATCGGCGCCTCGCTCCTCGGGATCTTCCCGCTGATCACGATGTTCCTGGTCACCTCGATCGCCACCCTGCGCGAGCGCACCTCCGGCACCCTGGAACGCCTCCTCGCCATGCCGCTCGGCAAGGGCGACCTGATCGCCGGCTACGCCCTCGCCTTCGGCGCGATCGCGATCGTCCAGTCCGCCCTGGCCACCGCACTGGCGGTCTGGTTCCTGGGACTCGACGTCGTCGGCAGCCCGTGGCTGCTACTCCTGGTGGCCCTGCTCGACGCCCTCCTCGGCACCGCCCTCGGCCTCTTCGTCTCGGCCTTCGCGGCCTCGGAATTCCAGGCGGTCCAGTTCATGCCGGCAGTGATCTTCCCCCAGCTCCTCCTGTGCGGACTCTTCACCGCGCGCGCCGACATGCACCCCGTCCTGGAGGGCATCTCCGACGTCCTCCCCATGTCCTATGCCGTCGACGGCATGAACGAGGTCCTCCGGCACACGGACATGACCGCCCCCTTCGTACGCGACATCCTGATCGTCGCCGGCTGTGCCCTGCTGGTGCTCGCCCTCGGCGCGGCGACCCTGCGCCGCAGGACAGCCTGACCCGCCCCCTCCGGAGCCCCTGGCGCCTGCGTCCGCCACCGTCCGCCCATCGGACATCACCCCGCCCCCACGCCCCCCGGGTGCGAGGATGAACCAGGACGACGCGCCCACTCCGGAGGACATCCCCAGTCATGGCTCAGAAAGTCGCAGTCCTCGGCACCGGCAAGATCGGTGAAGCCCTGCTCAGCGGAATGATCCGCGGCGGCTGGGCCCCCGCCGACCTCCTGGTCACCACCCGCCGCCAGGAGCGGGCCGACGAACTCCGCGCCCGCCACGGAGTCACCCCGGTCTCGAACCTCGAAGCCGCCAAGACCGCCGACACCCTGATCCTCACGGTCAAACCGCAGGACATGGGCACCCTCCTCGACGAGCTGGCCCCGCACCTCCCCGCCGACCGCCTGATCATCAGCGGCGCCGCGGGCATCCCCACCTCCTTCTACGAGGACCGCCTCGCCGCCGGCACCCCGGTCGTCCGCGTCATGACGAACACCCCCGCCCTGGTCGACGAGGCCATGTCGGTCATCTCCGCCGGCAGCCACGCCACCCCGGAGCACCTCGCCCACACCGAGGAGATCTTCGGCGCCGTCGGCAAGACGCTCCGCGTCCCGGAGTCGCAGCAGGACGCCTGTACCGCCCTGTCCGGCTCCGGCCCGGCGTACTTCTTCTACCTGGTCGAAGCCATGACGGACGCCGGCATCCTGCTCGGCCTGCCCCGCGACAAGGCCCACGACCTGATCGTCCAGTCCGCGATCGGCGCCGCGACCATGCTCCGCGACAGCGGCGAGCACCCCGTACGGCTCCGCGAGAACGTCACCTCCCCCGCCGGCACCACCATCAACGCCATCCGCGAACTCGAGAACCACGGCGTACGCGCCGCCCTCATCGCCGCCCTCGAGGCCGCCCGTGACCGCAGCCGCGAACTGGCCTCCGGCACCAAGGACTGAGGACGGGCCCCGCCCGGGGCGCCCCTGACCGGGCGCCCCGTCGGCCACTGCCCCTCACGTCGCTCCGGCGAGCACGTCTGCCGCCCTCACCACGCGCGCGAACCCGCCCCCGTGCAACGTCACCGCCGACGCCTGCGCCACCTCGTCCGCGTCGAGCTGCCAGCCGAACGGCCCCTCCACGTCGAAGGTGTACGTCGCGTCGAACACGACCACCACGTCGTACCCGAGGTTCCCGCCCACCCGGGCCGTCGTCTCCACACACATGTTGGTCTGGATCCCGACCAGCACCACCTGGGCGATCCCCGCGTCCTTCAGCCAGGCGCCGAGATCCGGGGTGCCGTGGAACGCCGAGTTCACGCTCTTCGTCACCAGCAGCTCGGCGCCCCCGCCTCCCTTTCCGCGCCGCTGTTCCACGTACTCCTTGAACCCGTTGCCCGGCTGTCCCGGACGAAGGGGTGAGGCCGGCTCGACCGAGTCGTGCCGCACGAACACCACCGGCCGCCCCGACGCCTGCCACACATCGATCAGCCCGGCGATGTTCCCGTCCGCTCCGGGATGGTTCCGCCGCCCCCAGAAATCGAGGTCCTCGAAGCCCTGCTGCACGTCGACGACCACCAGCGCCGCGTTCTCCGCAATGTCCATGACCCCGATCGTGCCGCCCCCGCACCCCGCCTCCCAGAGGTACGGGGGCCAACGACCGACGACTTACTGCCAAGCGAGCCGGCCGCCCGGCACGGACGCGGGGGCCGGCACGGACACCGAAGTCGGCGCCGGCGCTACCTCCCGGAGCCTGCCCCGGTTCCGGACGCGGGGAGCAGGCCGATGGCCCGATAGGCGGCGTCCACGACCGGCCGCGCCATGGCGCGAGCCCTTTCCGCTCCGTCCCGCAGGACCCCCTCCACATGACCGGGGTCCGCGCACAACTCCTTGTGCCTTTCGCGCAATGGCTTCAGCACCTCGACCACGGCCTCCGCGGTGTCCTTCTTCAAAGCCCCGTACGACTCGTAGGCATCGCCCAGCGTCTCCGGGTCCCCGCCCGAGCACGCCGCCAGAATCTCCAGCAGATTCGCCACCCCGGGCCGTTCCTCCCTGTCGTACACGACGTCGCGTCCGCTGTCGGTCACCGCCCGCATGACCTTCTTCCGCACCACGTCCGGTTCGTCCAGCAGATAGACGATCCCCGGCCCGACGTCGTCGCTCTTCCCCATTTTCGACAGGGGGTCCTGCAGATTCATCACCCGCGCCGCCACGGCCGGATGGGTGGCCCGGGGCACCACGAAGGTGTGCCCGTACCGCTGGTTGAACCGCACGGCCAGATCCCGCGTGAGCTCCACGTGCGGCGCCTGGTCGTCCCCCACCGGCACCTCGTCCGTCCCGTACGCCAGGATGTCCGCCGCCATCAGCACGGGATACGTCAGCAGCGACAGTCGCACACTCCCGCCCCGCCGCTGCTCCCGCGCGGCCTTCTCCTTGTACTGGACCATCCGCCGCATCTCGCCGTCGGTCGCCACGCACTCCAGCACGTACGACAGGCGGGTGTGCTCGTCCACATGGCTCTGCACGAACACGGTGCACAGCTTCGGATCCACCCCGGTGGCCAGCAGCAGCGTCGCCGCCTGCCGGCTCAGTCTGCGCACCCGTGCGGGATCGTGGTCCACGGTCAGCGCGTGCAGATCGACGACGCAGAACAACGCGTCGGCCCGGTGCTGGTCGACCGCGGCCCACCGCCGCATGGCCCCCAGGTAGTTCCCCAGCGTCAGATGCCCGGTCGGTTTGATCCCACTGAAGACCCGTGTCATCGCTTCCTGTCTCCGTCTCCTGGTTGTGCCCGCCGCCCCGGCCGGCCGCTCCCGGAGTCCTGAGGGCCGGAGCCCTGGAGGGAGAAACGAAAACGGCCACCGGAGCGGCGGCCGTTGAGCGCATACGTACGGACGGCCGCTGTCAGGCGGCC